>NC_009921.1:0-4800000 GCF_000018005.1 Parafrankia sp. EAN1pec | reverse complement strand
GAGACACCGGGCGACTGGTGGGGCAACACCGGCGCCGAGGAGGCGCGGGCCGCCACAGCGCGGGCGGCCGGGTACGGCACCGAGTTCGATCCGGAGGTGTACTTCCTGCACGATCTGCCGCGCCAGGTCGCGGCCGACGGTGAGGCCCACCAGCGGGCCGAGAGCGCCGCGGTGTTCGCCTCGACGTGTGACCTCGACGCCTGGCCCGACGTCCCGACCCGGGTCGCCGCCGGCGCCGACGACCGGTTCTTCCCGGTCGACTTCCAGCGGCGGGTCGCCCGGGAACGGCTGGGCGTCGAGGCGGACACGTTGCCCGGCGGGCACCTCCTCGCGCTGAGCCAGCCGCAGGCGCTCGTGGGCTACCTGCTCGCTACTTGACCTCGGTCAGGCTGCCGTCCCGCACCGAGTAGACGAAGCCGCGCACCGCGTCGGTGTGCGGGATGAACGGGCTCGACCGTATGCGGGCGATGGACTGGCGGACATCCTCGTCGAGGTCGTCGAACGCCTCGGCCGCCCAGGGCGGGCGGATGCCGGTATCCGCGGCGATCTGCGCCTTGAACTCGTCGTCGGTGAACGTCAGCATGCCGCAGTCGGTGTGGTGGATCAGGATGATCTCCCGGGTGCCGAGCAGGCGGTAGATGTTCAGCCGGGCGTCCATGCAGGCCACGACCGCGACGCCGAGCTCGGGCAGCCGCGGCAGGTCACCCTGGTCGAAGCCGCGAGCATGGGTCTCGACGTTCGCGAGAAGATCGTCCGTCGCGGTAAAGATCAGCACCTCTCCGGTCGGAGCCACCAGCCGGGGCCCCTGTTGCGGCCACATTCCTACCGGACCAGTGAAGAAGTCAACCGCCCGTCCCGCACCTCCGACGTGGCCGGGCCGGGGGCAGGCTTCGGATTCGGGCCAATTTCTGGCACCACACCCATGTCCCGGGTGGTCAGATCCGGTCGGAAACCGTGCCCGCCAGGTCCTCGAGTGGCCCGTTGTTTTCCGCCGGGTCGTTGCTGCGCACCAGTTTGACCGATACCCAGCGTCCGGCCTTGTTGACGAAGATCCCCCCATCCTCGATATATGCCTCGTCGCCAACTCCTGACAACGGGCGGAGATCGTGGCCTATGCCACGCTCGGCGGTAAGATAATTCTCGGCAGTTTCCCCGACGAAAATCTCAACCTGGGCCGTTGGCCCGCTGGGTGGCGCTGTATAGGTGCACGTCTCGGCCAGCAAAACGGGGCTGTTGAGCGACGTGCCGGCAAGTTTCTCGGCCTCCGACTTGGACACGAACGCGCAGGGGTTCGCACCCACGCCGGCCGACGGCAGCGTCGGTTCCGCAGGCTTGTTTCCGCTGGTGGCCGGCGTGCCCTGTTGCCCGGGTGCGGGCGAAGGCGTCGCCTCCGCATCCGAGGTACCGCACCCGGACAAGCCGAGCGTCACGAGGACCGCGAGTAGGGGCAGCACCGCGCGGCCTCCGACGTAAATACGATTCAGTACAGGAAGATCCACGCTGGCCCCCATTTGTCGGCGCCCGCCACCGCACTGGAACACTTGACGGGCACGAGTAGATTACTCCTGGACCTACCGATCCTGTGACGGTATGTACGCCCGCCCCCGGGAAGTAGCGGCCCGAAAGCTGACAGCGACATTCGCGGGAGATCTTCGAGTTCCTCGCCCCGCGAGGCTGTCATCGACGCGGGCCTCACCCGGGTCGGAGCAGGCGGGCCATCTTGCCCTCGAACTCCTCACGGGTGAGAACGCCTGCTTCTCGCAGCTCACCGAGCCTGCGCAGCCGATCATTTAGGTCCGGATCGCCAGGCGGAACGGCGACGGGAGTCGGAGCGGGTGACGCCAGGCCAAGACGGTTCCGGATCAGATCCGCGATCTCCCTGCCGGCACGCTTGTTCACGTTCGTGATCTCCGCCTGGCTATCCGATGCGAGAACGACAATTTTTCCCAGTACCAGCCCGGCAGCCCACTCCACCGAGGAGACGTTCCTCAGCGGGAATTCCTCGCTGGCCCTCCGCTTCCGACCTTCCAAAACGAACAGCAGGCGGCGATCAGTAAGTACCACAAGTCCACCGCCCTTACCGCACGAGCCCCTGGCCAGGCGCTCGACGCGTTCACCCTCCCACAGGTGTTCCGCAAGGTATTTGATCTCTCGGCTGCTCCTGCTCCTGAGCCGCATCTTCTGTTTGGCCTGCTCGATGTCCTCACGCAGCTGCGACATGCCCGGATCCCCCTGACCGACACGTTATGATTCCTCACCCTCCACGACAGCGTGAGGAAAGTCGACCAGTGGGCAGCGCGGGCCCCCGTCGGCGAGTTCCGTCCCGCGGACGAGACGTCACATGCAGCTTCCCGAACACGGCGCGCAGGTGGTGTTCGACGGTCTTCTCACTGAGGACGAGCTCCCGGGCAACCTGACGGTTGGTGAGACCCGCGGCGACCAACTTCGCGACGGCGAGCTCCAGCGTGGTCAACCGGGATGCGTCCCGTTCCCGGCGACGGCCCTCCCGAGGTGTCCATCCGCATGCGACCAGTTCGCTCTCGCAGCGGTCCAGATATGGACGGGCGTCCAACAGGGTGAAGGTGTCGTGGGCGGCCTGTAGCTGCCTGACCGAGTCTGCGGGCCGGCCTGCCCCGCGTAGGAAGCTGCCGTAGGAGTGGCGGAGCAGCGCCCGTTCAAAGGGCAGCTCGATCTGCTCTGCCTCAGCGAGGCCCGCGCGAAAGGCTGCGTCGGCCGCGCCCGGGTTGTCGCGGAGCGCTTCCAGGTTGCCGCGGTTGCGGGCAGCGGCTGCCATCGCGGAGCGGCGCCCTCGCCGCCTGGCCGCCGTCTCGAACCGGATCAGAACCTGCTCGGCCCGTTTGAGGTCGCCGACCTCCACCAGCGCAGGCGGTGTCCGCTGCTCGACAGCGTCCCCGCGGCAAGGACGCCCACACTGGGCCGGTGAGCGAGGCGCACGACCCGCCATCCGGCCGCCCGCCAGGTGCCCCGGTCACGGTGCGGGCGTTACCCGGGCAGTTCACCGAGGCGTTCGGCGTGGCGCTCCTGCCCGCGGTCCTGGTGGGGACGGTTCCGGCGCTGCTCCTGGGCCTGTCGGCGAACGCCGGGGCGGGGATCGCGGCGGCCGGGTGGTTGCTGCTCACCCCGCTGCTGTGGTGGGGCACGTCGATCCGCTTCGAGCCCGCGGGGCTCGTCGTCGCCCGCCCGTGGCACCGGCGGCGCATCGCCTGGTCCGAGGTGGTCCACGCGACGTGGACGTTCACGGCGGACTCTGCCAGCGGCGACCGGGAACGCTGGGCGGCCGTCGTGGTCCGGCGTGCGCGGCGCGGCGGCCCGTCCCTCGCGCCGGCCGACCCCCCGACCCGGTTCGGGGACTATGTCCGGTGGCGGCGGGCGAACCTGCGGACCCGCCGGCTACCGATCAGCTTTCCCGAGCGCCGCCCGCCGACCCCGAACGCTCCGCCGCAGCTCGACGACGCCCCGCGGGGACGGATCGGGCGCCACGCGCGGCGCACCCGCGAAGCCGTCCGCGAGCAGCTCGCCGCCCACGGCCACCCCTGCCCTGATCCCATCAGCGAGACCGAATGCCGCAATCGCTCATCTCTCGCTTCTGCGCGATTGCGGCCCGGTTGGTCCGCCGGCGCAGGTACGAGACGGATCAGCCGATGTTCTTCAGCGCCTCGCGACGGGACAAGGGCGACAGGGCGTCGCCGCGAGCGGTGACGAAACGGCGGACCTCCGCCGGGTCGGTCCAGGCGTACTGGCGCAGCGCCCAGCCGATCGCCTTGCGGATGAAGAAATCCCTGTCGTCGAGGTTCGCGTCGATGCAGGCGTACAGGAGGTCAAGGTCGGTCGCTGCCTTGAACGAAAGCTGGCAGATGATCGACGTGCGGCGCCGCCACAGGTCGCCGTCGCGGCTCCAGCGCAGTACCACGGGACGGATCGCGGCGGGGTCGGCGGCGAGCAGTGGGCCGACCCGGTGGGAGGCGATCTCGTCCACGTAGTCCCACCAGGCGCCGGTGACGACCATTTCCTCGTACATCTCCAGCGTCCCCGCCTGCTGATAGGCGCGATAGGCGCGGTGACCGGTCAGGTCGATCGCCGCGTACCGCTCCTCCCGGTATGCGGCCTCCCGCCACAGCGCGAGGGCGGTCGCCGTCCAGCCGAGCGGGTCCGCCAGCGTCCGCGCGGCGAAGACGGGGCGCAGCACCCGCGTCCGGACAGGTTTCGGCACACCGCGGTAAGGCATGTCCGACTTCATGTACGCCTGCATGCCGGGCGCCCTCGCCGGATCGGCGGCACCCGCGAGCGCTGCCCGCACTTCCGCCACCAGCCAGCCATCGACCACACCGTCACCTTGCCTGTCCACGGCTCGACATACTGCCCGCCATGACCGACCAGCAGCTCGCGGCCATCCTCACCGGTTCGGCCGACGCCCCCAGCCAGGCTGCCGACTCGCCGACCGTCGGTCGCACCTATCCATCCGTCCCGCCGCGACGAACTCGCAGCCAGCGGAAGCCGTAGCCGTCCAGGTCGAGCTCGACGGCGCCGCCGTCACCGGCGACCAGGTCACCGCCGGCTCCATCCGCTCCGGCCAGTCTGACCAGCCGGTCGCCGCGCTCGACACCGGCGAGCGCGAGGCGTATGCCGGCGGGCTCCCTGCCGAGGTTGTGCACCGCGACGACGGTCTGGCCGTTGAGATCGGTACGGTGCGCGAACACGGACGGGAGATCGGCGCAGTCGAGCACCGTGCAGGTGCCCCAGGCGAACTCCGGACAGCGCCGGTACGCACGGATCATCGCGGTGAACCAGGACAGCAGTGAGCCGGGGTCGTCCTGCTGGGCCGCGACGTTGACATTCGCCGGCCCGAAGTCGCCTTCGACGACGGGTCCGACCAGTCGGTCGGGCCCGGCGGTCGAGAACCCGCCATTGGGACCACCGGTCCACTGCATCGGGGTGCGCACCGCGAGGCGGCCCTCGGCTTGTCAAGCGTCAGCTCGTCGTGGTTGCGCACGAAGGTCGCCCAGTGCCCGTCCTTCGGCGCGACCGGCCGCTCCCGCAGGGCCGTGGCGAGCGGGGTGGCGTCCTCGCGGGCCAGGGCCGCGTCAATCGCGGCCTCGCTCGGCAGCGTCACCATGATCCGCACATCATGCTCGGGTGGCGGCGGGCCCAGCAGCGCGCCGGCGTTCGCCTCGATCCGCTGCCAGCCCTCGTCGTAACTCGGGATGCCGGGCTCGACATCGACAGCATCAGCAGCGAGGGCGGTACCTGACCCGAGTGAGCCACGCAGACTGTCCATGACAGCGTGCAGGCTGGCCGCGACGCACGGCTCGCACCGGCCGAGTGAAGAAAGGCCGCGCCGTGTGAGCTCCCCCTGAACGGCCCGAATGTCGCGGCTGCGCAGCGCCAGATAGTGGAGCATATTGCGGGCGCTGCCCCGATGCCGCGGGTGCACCGTTTCAAGGTCAGCGCGCCGCGCCCGCTCCGCCCGGTACAGATCCGCCTGGATGGCCGCCAGTTCGTCGAGCAACAGCAACCCGGCGTCGTCGCCCTGCTGCCTGCCGTCGCCGCGCCCCGTCTCATTCGCCGAAGTCATCCGTCGCCGTTCCCCGCTTGCTACCCGCCTGCCGGGACCGCTGGGCCCCGCGGTCAGGTCGTCCACCACACGTTAATCGTGGGCTTCACCATCTGATCCGTTCGCCGTGCGTACACAGCACGCTGTCCTCGACCTCGTCCGAGGCGAGCAGATCCAGCAGGCTCTCCGCGGAGCCCTCGACACCGAGCACCGCGCAGCGGCGCAGGGGCAGTGCCCGGTCCACGGCCAGCGGGGCAACCGTCTGCTCGCAGCGCAGGGCCGGGCTCGTGAGCACCCGACGGACCGGCAGGTCACGGACCACGACGCCGGCGAAGGCCTTCGCCTGGCGGATTCCACGCGCGGTGAGCGGCCGGGCGGCGTCCACCCCCGTCCAGCCGTTCTTCGGCAAGGCCAAGGCATGCCGGACGATCACCACGGTGCGGGGATGAGTCGCACCACCGGTATCGACAGCGCCGCGGCCAAGGCACGCGGGGGCGGTCCGGTCGGACATGGTGCTCCTGTCGAGGTTGTCGGCGACCGGTTCCGGTCTATGGCGCCTACAAAGGGGTGCGGCGGTCGGCACGAAAGGTCGTACCCGCGCTGGAGGATTCACGCTCCTCAGTGGACTGTCCGGTTTCGCCGTGCACGATCACCGATCCGGTGCCGGGCCGCACGGGGACGGGGACCGCCTTACCCGCCTTACCGGTCTCGTCCGGACCGCCGGCGAGATCGGAGCTGATGTCACCGGCCCGGGAGCGTTGCGCAGCGCGAACCACAGCGCCGTGAGCAGGACCAGCAGGACGAGGGTGACCACGCTCGCAGCCAGCGGCTGAAGGGGTATCTGTGTAAGCCCGTACACCCCCGCCGCGCAACCGGCCGCGAACGGGATCGTGACAATCCAAGCAACGATCAACCGGGAGAACACCGACGATCTGCTGACCCGCTTCGCCACCGGCGCCGCGCCGGTGGACGCCTTGCGAACCCGCAGCTCGCCCGCGCCCACGGCGTGAGGGCCCGCCAGGCCGCGCTCGACCGGTACGGCCTCAACCGCTTCCTGCGGGACTGGGATGCCCCTGCTCGGCGACGCCGCCACGAACCGCTGACCGACTGCCCTGCGCCGACAACGAGTTCCCGCGCCGGCTCCCCACGCAGACTGTCCCGTCCCGGGACATCTGTCTCGACGCACGGGATACGGGACTCTCGACAATGCCGCCACGACACCTGGCGCGACGCGGAATATGCTCGCGAAATGCATCAGGGAAGTCAGCGACCCGAGGAGTTTCAGCCAGATTCCGTGGCTCCGCCAGGTCGAAAAAAGGGACCCTTCCAGGTAAATCCGGTAGAACAGATGCTGATATTGCTCGGAATAGAACAGGATTTTCCGGAGGAGGACCCACCGATAGCCCGGCCTCGGTAGTCAGTCGCTCCGGATGCCGTCATGCCCTGACTGTTCCCGCCGGCCGGGCCCCGATACGCCCGGCCGACCGCCGGTCGGCCGACTGTGCCCGATCAGGCCAGGAGAACTCACGGCGCGGGGGGCAGGAAACACCCAGACCTCGGGAAACACCCGAACCGCCATCCAAGGATAATTCGGCCAGAATCCGGAAGAGGAATCCCATCGCGGGCCACGGGTTTGCGGCGGCTTCCGCCGGGCAGGGCGGCCACACGTAGGAATTTTCATCGGCCGCCGCCATGAACCCGAGGAGCGGCCGACAGACCACATGTAGGTGTCATGCCACGCGACGGCTCGGCGGATGACGGCGGACGAGCGCGACAGATGGCTGGAAATGACGGACTCGCGGCTGTCGTCAGCCGTTCGCTGGCGGAGTTCGGAACTCTCGTGGGGCAGGATCCCGAGCGAGTCACCGGAGCACGCCGGACGGACTCTGGATGGTCGTTGCTGGTCGATCTCACCGAGCTGGAACGCATCCCGTCGACGACCAGCGTGCTCGCCACCTACCGGCTCGACGTCGACGAAAGGGGCTGTCTGGTGGGTTATGAGCGGCTGCGGAGGTTCGTGCGCGGCGCCACCGACTGAGCACGTACACGGCCGATATGGGTAGGTAAGCCGGAGACTCGGCACGGCGGAATTCGGAAGAACGTGAGTCATGACGGTCGATCGCGGCTCTCTTGCCGGTCCCCCGCGGTTGCGCGCGCTGAGCGGGCCGCGCTCGGACTCTCTCGCCGATGTACTGGAGAGAGTTCTCGACAAGGGAGTAGTGATCGTCGGCGACGTCGTCATCAGCGTTCTTGACGTCGAGTTGCTCACGCTCAAACTGCGGCTTTTCATCGCATCAGCCGACACCGCACGCGAAATGGGTCTGGACTGGTGGACCACCGACCCCTTCTACAGCCGTGAGGCGCGATCGTTGCAGCAGGAGAAGGAGCGGGAACTGCGCGACGAGACCATGCGGGCGCTCCATGCGGAGAACGAGGAACTGCGCTCCAGACTCGCCGTTCTCGAGAGTTCGGTGCGGGAGCGTCTCCCGTTCCGGGAGGCGGCCGCGGTCGAATCCCGGGCAGAGCCGTCCACCGGAGCCCCGGTGGAGGTGGCCGCCCGCCGCGACGAGCCGCGGCCGTTCTGGGCGCGGGACGCGGAACGGAGGCATGACGGTGGCCCCGGAAGACGCTGACTTCGGCAGCCTCGACGAACTGGCGGTCCAGCTCGCGCCGGGCGTCCTGGACGAAGCTGTGGCCGAAGCCCGCGAGGTCGCGCGTGGGCAACTCGCCCGACTCCTGGCGCGGGAGATCACCAGAGCCGCCTGCGAGCGGGGGGTGGCGAGCGCGACATGCTCCTCGCCGGCGGGCGCAGGCCGACGGGAGCACAGTGAGCACCGCCAGGCCCACCGCGACGGCCCGGTGCCAGCCGGCCACGGCGGCCCCGGGCCAGGCAGCCGCGACGGGCAGTCGCCCGGGGGCGTCGAGCGGGCCCGGGCGCTTTACGCCTACGGGATCGTCCCCGCCGGTACCGACGTTTCGGGCCTGCCAGGCCTCGCCGAAGGAACGACTGTCTGTGCCGTCACTCGCGGCCAGGTCTCGCTCGTGGTCTCGGCCATCGACCCGGAGCTGCTGCGAGACGTCGAGGAGGACCTGTCGGAGACGGGACGTCTCGCCACCCTGGCCCGCGGCCACGATCAGGTCCTGCGGGAACTGCAGGATCTCGCGCCCGTGCTGCCGCTTCGGTTCGGGACCGTCCTCCCCGGCGAGAGCGAGGCAGCCGTCGTCCTCGACGATCCCGATACCGAGCTGCCGCGCGCCCTCGACGCGCTCCGCGACGCGCGCGAGTGGGGATTCCGGATCGACGCCGCGGGACCGACCGAACCCCCCGCGAGCGGCGTCTTCCGGTCCACAGGCGCGGGCGAGTCGACCAGGGCCACGCCCTGCGCGGCGGGCGCCGCGGACGCGGGGAACATCGCTCGTCCGGGTGCGGGCACCGCGTACCTCTCGGCCCGCCGGGACGAACTGCGTGAGGAGGAGCGACGACGCGAGGAGACAGCCCGGCTGGTCGAGTGGACGCACCGGGAGCTGCTGGTCCACGCGCGTGACGTGGCCCGCCGTCCTGGCCGGCCGGACAGGGTCTTCGACTGCGCTTACCTCGTCGACCGCGACGAAGAGGAGGGATTCCTCGACACGGCGGAGCGGCTGGGTCCGCCGCTGGAGGAGGCCGGGTACGTCGCCGCGGTGACCGGGCCGTGGCCGCCCTACTCCTTCGTCCATCTGACACTGGGCGGGGACGGCAGGAGCGGTTCCGACCGCGGGTCGGGTTCCGCCGGGGCGGGCCCGGCGGAAGCGCCCCGCGCGACAGCGCCCCGCGCGACAGCGCCCCGCGAGGGAACAACTCGCGTTGCGGCGGAAGCGGCGCCCGTCCGGTTCTCCGTCCCGACCGGGGATCGGCCGGGTGACGATCCAGAGTTCGAACCAGGTGAGGAGCGTGGCTGATCAGCGATTCGTCCCGACACCGCGGTACCGGGGCGGTGGCGTCGGTACCCGGCAGCGGCCGGGGGACCGCCCGGGAGGGCGGCCCGCCCGCAACTCGGCGCAGCCGCTCGCGGACCTGCTGGACAGGCTGGTCGACACCGGCGCGGTCGTCAGCGGCGACGTGGTCGTCGCCCTCGCCGGCGTGGACCTCCTGAGGATCGATCTTCGTCTGCTTCTGGTAGGCGTCCAGACCGCACTCGAGGGAACCGGCGAGGTCTGGCCATGACGACCGCCGGGCGCGGTGACGACCGGCGCCTGCGGCTCGACGCGGACCCGCAGGACGTGGGGCGCGGGCTCGGCCAGCTCGTGGTGGTCGTCCTGGAACTGCTACGCGAGGTGCTGGAACGACAGGCCATCCGCCGGATGGAGGGCGGGGGGCTGACCGCCACGCAGATCGACGACCTCGGCCACGCGCTGCTGGAGATTCGCGCCAGCCTGGTACAGGTCCGTGAGTCGCTGGGCCTGTCAGCGCAGGAGACCGAAGCCGCCTTCGCTCGTGCCGGCCAGCTCCTGGCCGCGGACGACGACTGGGCCAACGCCAGAACCAGGTCAGCCGTCCCGGAGGCGGGTGAACCCAGGGCAACCGTCCGGAGGCCGGGCCTCCGGGAGAAGGCGAGGACAGCGCCATGACCGTCGCCAGCTATCCCATGGGACGGGCGCCCAGGCCGAGCGGACTCGCCGACGTCCTCGACGTCGTACTTGACAAGGGCATCGTCATCGACGCCTACGTGCGCGTCGCCCTGGTGGGCATCGAGATCCTCACCATCGACGCGCGCATCGTGATCGCCAGCGTCGACACCTACCTCCGGTTCGCCGAAGCCGTGAACCGGCTGGACATCCAGCCCAAAGAACAAGTGGGAGGGCTGCCGGGGCTCATGCGCGAGGTCACCGAGGGCTCGTCCCGGCACCGCGTCAAGGGAGCCCTGGGCGGGATCAGGGACACCGCCGAGGACGTCGCCGAGGCGCTGCGCGGATCGTCCTCCTCCGACCAGAACGGGCGCGGGATGCCTGCCGAGCGGGTCGCGCCCGCCGAGCGCCGCGGCGGCCGGGAGGGGTGAGCCATGCCTGTCGTGCTGTACGGAATCGTCCGGGCAGGCCATCCCCTCCCGGACCCGGACCCGGATCCGGACCCGGACGCGGCGCTCGGCATCGGCCATCCGCGCGCGCCACTGCGGCTGGTGCGTTCGGGCCCCCTCGCCGCGGTCGTCAGCGGGACGGCGGACATCGGCGAGCTCGGGGAACAGGAGGCCGTCAGACACCTGGAGATCCTCCAGCGGCTGCTCGTCGACGGCCCGGTGCTGCCGGTACGGCTGGGAACGGTCGCGCCGGACGACGGCGCCGTCCGGACGGAGGTACTCGAACCGGTCAGTGACAGCCTTCCCGAGCAGCTGGACGCGATCGACGGTCTGGTCGAGCTGCATGTCGACGTCGAAGAGGCGGAACAGACCGAGCTCGCGGAGGCGGTGGCCGCCACCTCGCTGGCCCACGCCCCGCCCCCGGAGGACCTGGACGGCCGGATCCAGCTGGGGCAACAGATCGCGGAACTCGTCGTCGCGCGCCGCACGGAACAGGCGCGGGCGATTCTGGACGAGCTGCGCCCGCTGGCACACGCGGACCGGCCACGCAGGCACCACGGGGGGCCGGAGGATCCCGCTCTCAGCTGGGCGTTCCTCGTCCCCGCCGACGCACTGGCCGACTTCGACGCCGCTGTGGAGCGGATCCGTGCGACCCGTCCGCACCTGACCGTCGAGTACGTCGGACCGCTACCCGCGGTCGACTTCGTCGAGTTCCCCGCCCGAGTACTCACCGAAGCCCGCGAGGCCGCCGCGGACGGCGGCTCCTTCGGCGGGTCGGGCCGATGGGGCTGGGGCGAGGACAGAACCGGGTCTGACCGACCGAGCAAGGCCCGGGAGAGAGAGGAGCCTCGATGATCAACGTCAAATGTGCCCTGGCACTCGCGGGAGGTTATGTCCTCGGCCGGACGAGGAAGGCCAAGGCGGCCATCGGCCTCGGGCTGTGGATCTCCGGTCGCAATTATCACGCGAAGGACGTCGTGCGCGACCAGGTGGTCCGGCTGTTGCGCTCCGCGGACGGCGAACAGCTGATCAACCAGATCAGGGGGCCGGCCACGGAAGCCGGCCGGCGCGCCGCGGTGGCGGTGTACGAGGCCCAGATCGATCGACTCTCCGATGCGCTGACCAAGCGCACGGAACGGCTGGCAGCGACGCTGGGCGACTCGGAGAAGGTTGTCCGAGACTCGGAGAAGGTTGTCCGGGAGGGAGCCGAGGCCGCCATCGAAGGCGTCGTCGGTGCCGTGACGCCCGGTAAGCTCCGTGATCGCAAAGGCGGCGGTCAGCCGTCCTCGGAGCGCGCCGACGAACGTGGCCCGAGCGGCAACGGCACGGTCGACGAGGACCGCGCTGAAACACAGACCGCCACCGGCCGCGACAGGACGGAAACAGGCCGCGCGACCGATCAGGACGACAGCGACGAGGGCGGGACGGAGCCCGCCGCCGAGCGGCGGGTCCCGGACAGGTCCGCCGGACCGCGCCGGGACACCGGCCGCGAACCACTCGAGCGGGCGGCGCAGGGATCCACCGGTGGAGGTGCGCGATGACCCGGACGACGGAGCAACCACACGGCCTGGTCGGCGCCCTCCTGCGCAGTCCGGCGAGCAAGAGGCTCGCCGACCAGGCGGGAGACCTGGCGAAGGCGGGCGGCAGCCGGCTGGCCGGGCGGGTCGGTGAGCGACTCACCTCCAGCACGGACAAACTCAACGGTCTCAGCGACTCCGGCGGGCGGATCTCGTCGCTCGCCGAGGGCGCCGGGAGACTGGTCGAGGGCCAGTCTCCGCTGAAGGCGGCGGCCGGGACGATCATGTCGAACGTCAAGGACAAGGTGAAGGGGGCCCTCGGCGCCGCCAAGGGCAGGGCCGGCGGGAAGAGCGGGCCGCCCAAGGCGATGAACATCGAGGAGGCCGTGGACGTCGGCGTCCCGGTGTCGGTCGCCTACGACCAGTGGACGCAGTACCCCGAGTTCGCCAAGTTCATGAAAGGCGTCGAGGCGGTCGAGACCAAGAGCGAGACCGAACAGAACTGGCGGGTCAAGGTCTTCCGCTCCAGGCGCAGCTGGCAGGCAAAGGTCACCGAGCAGATCCCCGACCGCCGGATCGTCTGGACATCCGAGGGAGCGAAGGGCTCGGTCAAGGGCGCCGTCACCTTCCACCCGCTCGCCGACGACCTGACGCGCGTGCTGCTGGCGATGGAGTACTACCCCAGCGGGTTCATGGAGAAGACCGGCAGCCTGTGGCGCGCCGGTGGGCGACGGGCCCGGCTGGATCTGAAACACTTCCGCCGCTTCGTCATGTTCAGTGGGGAGGCCACCGGCTCCTGGCGGGGCGAAATCCGGGACGGCAAGGTCGTTCGCTCCCCGGACGAGGACCAATCCGAACCCCGCGAAACCCGGGAGGAGGCGCGGAGCTCGGAAACCACGCAGGCCGCACAGGACAGTGACGACCAGGGCGCGGCGACGTCCGGGGAATCCGAGGTGCGGGCCGGGTCGAAGTCCGACCAGCCCGCCGGTGCCGACGAGCCTGTCCGAGCCTGAGGCGGCCTCGTGGCCGGGCGTTACGGCCGTGTTCCGGGCCTCTTGCGCAGGGCCACATCGTCGCGGACGTCTTCCGTCAGGTTCGAGTGACCTGGATCGTGGCCAGCGCTCGGTCAGCAGCGTCGGGCACGGCCATGCCCGCTGAAACACCGCTGAGCAGGTAGCGCAGCACCGGTCCGGTGATGCGCTCACCCGGCGGTACCACCGGGACACCAGGCGGGTATGGGGTGAGTTGTTCGGCCGCGACCCAGCCCACCGCCAGCTCGGGTGGGACAGCTTCGGTGGGACCGAAGAAGGCATCGCGCGGCAGATCGACCGTCTCCAGCTCCAACTCGGTGGGGTCCGGTACCTCGACCGGCGTCGGGCGCTCGAGGTCGGGCGCGGCGTCGACAAGCCGACGCAGCGCGGCCAGCAGACGCCGCCCACTGCGGGCGTCGTCGGCGAAGGTGAACTGTGCACAGACCCGCCGATGATCACTCATCCCCATGTCCAGCTGGGCGTGCTGGCGTAACCAGTCCGCGGCCTGATAGCCGCTGATCTCCAGCCCCGCGGTGTCGATGACGATCTGAAGGCGGTCCAGGTCATGGGACGCCTCAGCGCCGCACAGCTCGTCGGTCATGACGTGCAGGCCCGGCAGCTGCTCTATACGAGCGCGTAAACCGTCGGCGTGATCGAGAGCGGCATGCAGCAGGGCGGAGCCCTGTTCCACCATCTGCCGGCGCCAGCCGTCCATTCAGCTTCCGCGACGAACCCACCTGAGGTCTGCCGGTCGTCAAGCCCGGACGTCGCGAGGACATCACCGCGGAACGCGTCGTCTCCCAGGACCGCGCGGACCCTGAAGTCAGCGAGCGCGTCCAGGATCGGTGTCTGTGCGTGACTCATCCCCCATCGATACCAACGACACACATTGCTCACCCAAGTTCCAGCTCTCCCGATGTGGCCCGCTTAGCGACGGACGCCGGTTCGCCGGTTGATCTCGTTGGCGAATCTGGTGTTTGTGGACAGATTCTCGAACGGCGGATTCGCGGCGTCCTCCGTCGCGATCAGGTCGGGCTGATTCCCGAACCGGACGGGGGAAACCGGATCGGTGGTGTCAGCCCCGGCCATGACCGGGGCTGCGTCTTCCGGCGGCATCATGGGCAGGGCTTCGTCTGGGCGGCCTGCGCCCCACTCGCCGGCGGACTCGCCAGACGGCGTTGCAACACGACTGCGCATGCGAGCAAGCCGCCCGACGGCAAATCCAGCCCAGAGCGCCGCCACCACGAGAAACGCGACCCCGCCATGAGCGTTCCCATGAGCCTCCGGGCACTGTCGTGAAAACATCTTTTACCTCTCGAGATCTTTAGTACCGGCAGGAGGTCCCGACCCACGGATTCTCCCGGAACTTTCGGCTGCGCACCGAAAACAGCGGGAATCGTGTCCGGCCCGACCGCGCGCCGCTAACCGCCCGGCCGGCTGCGGCGTCATCGCAGAAGTTTTACCCGGCCGTTCCTGCACCTGCTCCGGCCGCTGCTGTCCCCTGTCCGACGATGCCACCAGCCGCCTCTCTCACCTCGCCTGACTCCTGATCCCGGTGTGTTCGAGGCTAGCGCGCCTAAAACCTCGGGGCACCGGACGGGACGAGGAAGGGCCCCTCGCCGGCACGGCGGGGTTCGTCCCGCTGAGTCACATTCTCGATCAGGACGGTCGCCTTAGCGCTGAAACGTTCCGCGTCAGGCGGAAGAGCGGCGAGTTCCACGGCCAGCAGGTCAGCGACGTGGTGCTCCTGCGGGCCACGGCCGCGACACGCCGCTCGTGAGCCCGCTCCCGCCAGCAGCCATCCGCTCGACGGTTCCCGCTCCGGAAAGAGCCGCCGGCCTTGCTTCCGGCGGTCCCACCACACGTGAAGCCGCACGACTCCCTGGTTGAGCTCTGCGTTGAGACGGCCGGCGGACGAACGCCATCCCCGGCCGCCTCGTCATGTCCACCGCCTCGTCATGTCCACCGCGCCGACGCCAGGACAGCCCAGCAGGACGACATGCGTCAGGAAGGTGGGCAAGCGCCGCCTTCGTCACCGACCGCCCGCCCGATGCCGGAATCCCCACCGATGATCAGAGCGACCCGGCCGAGAAGCAGGTCCCGGCCCACATAGGCCGACATCTCGTCGGCTGGCCGCGGGCTCATCGCCGAGGTCTCGCCCGGCCACGTCTGCTGCTGCTCCTCGCGCTGCTGCCCGTTCCCGGAGGACGCCACTGCCGTACCTCCCGCATCACGGCTGATGCGTCCGTTCTGACCCAGGTCTGTTCGAAAGCCGCCAGCCGGAAGCAAACGGGAACGTGTGCCGGGCCTGGGCACGGGTACGCGTCCGTTGCACCGCCACCCGGCGCCAGCGGCTCGCCGGCAATCAGCCGATGCCGGTGGCGAGCGGCCGCTGCATCGCAACTGGCCAGGTCGTGAAGCGTGCGAGAAGAGGTCGACATGCGCGGATCCGAACGGCTGCTCGATCGGCTTGAGCGAGAGCAGAGGCTTGATGCCCCTGCGGAGGCAGTCTCGGGCTTCTGGTCGGCGGCGCTGCGCTCCGAACGGTTGCGCGATGTGCTCAGCGGCCGGCAGCTCGGGCATCCGCTGCATCCCGCGGCGATCCTCGTCCCGGCGGGGACGCTGCTGAGCGCGACGATGCTGGACACCACTGGTGGCGCCGCCCTCCGCCCGGCCGCGCGACGGCTCGTCGGACTCGGCCTGCTGTCGGCCGGACCAGCCGCGCTCGCCGGGTGGTCGGACTGGCTCGACACGAAGGGCGCCGAGCGCCGAGTCGGGCTCGTCCACGCCGCTTCCAACGTGGTGGGACTCGCAAGCTACGCGATCTCATGGCGCCAGCGTCGTCGCGGCGCGCGTGGGCTGGCCGCCAGTCTCGCGGGTGCGGCCGCCCTCGGCCTCGGCGGCTGGTTGGGTGGTCACCTCGCCTACGCGCTGGGGGTGGGGGTGGACACCACCGCGTTCCAGCGGGGGCCGGCCGAGTGGACGGACGTGCTGGCGACCAGCGAGGTCACCACGGAACTGCGGCAGGTCGAGATCGATGGGGTGCCGGTGCTGCTGACCAGGGTCAACGGTCAGGTCGTCGCGATCAGTGACCGCTGTACCCACCGGGGAGGCCCGCTGCACGAGGGCGAGCGCACCGGCGGCTGCGTGCGCTGCCCCTGGCACGGAAGCCAGTTCGAGTTGGCCTCCGGCGAGGTCGTCCAGGGCCCCGCCACCCGTCCGCAGCCGGTCTACGAGGTCCGCGAGACCGGCGGGCGGGTCGAACTCCGCCGCTCAGAGGTCCGGACCCTACGCGCCAACCCCGTCGGACCGTCGCCCAGCCCGGACGCACGGCTCCGGATCTCGACCGAAGGCCAGGCGGTGACCAGCGCGGCCATGCATCGCACGAGCCAGCACGGAATATGGTAGAGAAATTCAGCAGGGCAGGCAGGGAAACGAGGAATTCTGACTGGATACCGCTATTCCGGCGGATCAGAGAAAAGAACCCGTTAGGCAGCCCCCGTCGAACAGATACTGATACTGCTCGGGATAGGACACGATCTGCCCGAGAGGACGCACCGGGAACCCGGCTACGGTAGCCGCTCCGGCCAGCGGGGCGTGCGTGGCCCGCGCGCAGACAGTGACGCCGAGGCACCACCCCCGGCGATCTACCCGGGAGCAGCAGCGCGGGTGCGGTTTGGACCCGGGCAACCGGGCACGTCCAGATCTGTCCACCGAATCCGCCCCGCCTCGCCGAGCGGGGCATCACGGGATGGAGTGCCCGATGGCGATGAGCGAAGCCGAGGTCGAGCGTGCCCGCGCCGCCCAGCTGCCCGACGACGACGTTGTGGGTGTCCTGCTCCGTCAGCACGCCCACGTCCGTGACCTCTTCGCCGACATCCAGAGCACGACGGGCGAGCACAAGAAGCAGGCATTCGACGAGCTGCGCGCGCTGCTCGCGGTGCACGAGACGGCGGAGGAGATGGTCCTGCGGCCGGTGACCGCCGAGGCCGACCGGACCGTCGCCGAGGCCCGCAACCGGGAGGAGGACGAGGCCACCCAGGTCCTCAGGGTGCTGGAGAAGATGGACGTCAACAGCTCCGAGTTCGACCGCCGGCTTGCCGAGTTCGAGAAGGCCGTCTCCGATCACGCCGAGCACGAGGAAAGCGAGGAGTTCCCACGCATCCGCGCCGCCCGCACCGAGGACCAACTCGAACACATGGGCCGCCGGCTGCGCACCGCCGAGAAGATCGCTCCTACCCATCCGCACCCGTCCACTGCGGGGTCACCGGCGGCCCAGTGGACCATCGGCCCGGTCGCCTCGATCATCGACCGGGTGCGCGACGCGGTGCGGCCGTCACATCGACCGCCACGCGGCGGTCGGAGGGCATGACCGACAGCGACGGCACGAGACCCACCAGGGACGCGCCGACAAGTCCGGCTATCTCCAGCCCGCAGCCCGGTGCCGCCGAACGAACGCCCTGCGCGGCCGGGGCCGGTCGACTCGTGGCTGTCCGTGCTGCTCGTGACGCCCGGCCAGGCGGGGACGACGTCGGCCTCGTCCCAGGGCCCGAGCGCCCCCGAAGCAGCTGTGCGTGCCACGGCAGTCCGAGATACACGAGGCGCGCCCTCGGATAAGCGGCTCGCAGCCGAGAGCACGATGTCGGGTTCCGGGCCGAACGCACCGCGGGCGCCGCCGCGGTCACCTCCAAGCCGCACCCGACAGCGGCCTGGACGAGGGTTCGCAGACCGGCGCTGTCGACGCCGTCGTCGTCGGTGATCAGCGCGTGCATCAGCGGGGAACAGCCTCGGTGGCCGGGCAGATGGCTCGTGAGCACCGCGCCTGTCTTCCCGCCGAACGGCGCGCCCAGCCGGGCTTCGACGCCCAGAACCGTCATCAGGCGCGCGATCCACACCCCTGGGCTTCCTCACCGGGACTTCGGTCCTCGTCGGCTGAGGCATGCTCGCCGGCTTTGATCGCCACGCTCAGCCGCGGACCCGCCGGCGGTCCATTTCGCTCTTCGTCGCGCACATCGGGCGAGGACTGCGCCGTCCGCGAAGGCGGGACGGTTTCGCGCCCGGCGCCGCGGGGAGGGCGATGACGGAAGGAGCAGCTGACGGCGCATGGCCGCCGCCGAGGCCGGGATCCGGGTGTCGGGACCACCCCACAGGCCCGCTCGGAGCGTACCGCTGATGGGAGAGGTGAAGCTGTTGAAGCAGGACGAGATCGTCTCCGCCGTTCGCGGGACCGCCCGGATAGACAGCGTCGAGCACGCCGAAGCCGCCGTGCGGGCGACTCTGTCGGTACTCGGCGAGCGGTTGTCCGGCGGGGAGACCAAGGACCTGGCCTCCCAGCTCCCGTCGCCGTTCGCCCAGGCGCTGCCGCCAGCCGGCCGTGGCGAACGGTTCGGGCTCGACGAGTTCTATCGGCGCGTCGCCGAGCGGGAAGGCGAGGGCTGCGACGAGGCGCATGCCCGCCAGCATGCCCGGGCGGTGGTCGCGGCGCTGAAGGCGTCGATCAGTCCGGACGAGTTCGAGGACGTCGCTGGGCAGCTCCCCAGCGACTACGCCGACCTGCTGGGCCGCGAGCCGGTCATCCACTACTGACCACGGACCGCACGCCGCTGTGCGCTACTCGAAGCGGATCGCGCAGGTGGTTTACATGCGGTTGGGCAGGAACGGGCGCTCCGTCAAAGCGCGTCGAGTTTGTCGGCGCGGCCTGCCAGCTCGCAGTCCAGGGCGAGGTCGAGGTCGAGGACGCGGTGCGCGAACTGCTCGACGGCCCGCACGCCCGCTGCCCGCTGCCCGCTGAAGCGTTACAACGCCGGCCGTCCCGTCAAGGACAGCTCCGGCCGCTGCGATCGCGACGAACACCTCGCCGAGCCGGAGCGCTTGCACTGCTGATGGCAGCAGTCCGGGCCAAAGCCGGAGGTCATGCGCTGCGTGGCAGTGGAGCGGATCGCGATGCGGCCTCGGTGAGGCGGCGCTGCGCTCCGCCGGGTCCTGAAGACCCTCGGGTTGCCACCGGCTCCGAAACGGCAGACCGACACGACGTGGCGGCAGTTCCTGCTCACCCAGGCCTCGACCATGCTGGCCGTCGACTTCTTCCATGTGGACTGCGCCGTGACGCTGCGGCGGTTGTACTGCTTCTTCGTCCTGGAGGTCGGCTCCCGCACCGTCCACATCCTCGGGGTCACCGCCCACCCCGGACTCCGCGAGCGAACGCCTACGCGGAACGGTTCGCCCTAACCGTCCGGACCGAGGTCACCGACCGAATGCTGATCTTCGGTGAACGGCACCTGCACGCTGTCCTGGCCGAGTACGCACGGCACTACAACGGACGACGGCCCCACCGCGGCCGCGACCTTCAACCACCACGGCCCGACCACCCCGTCGCCGACCTGACCCAGGAACGGATCAAGCGCCAGCCCGTCCTCGGCGGCCTGATCAACGAATACGAACGAGCCGCCTAAAAACCCAGGTCAACGCCGGTGGCCGAGTTCTGACACCCCACAGGCGGACTGGGTGAGCTCGGCGAACGTCTCAGCGTTGTGTTCCCGCACCCAGGTGAGGGCGGCTTCCCCGGCGACGTCCTTGAGCCAACGGTGCGGATCATCGTCGGCCATCCCTCAAGTCCGCCCGATCGCGGGCGCCACATCCGACGAGAGCGAGTCCGGGAGTACGCGACAGTCGAACGCACGACTCTGCCAGTCCCCCTCCGCAACCGACGGACGTATGGGCGCGATGGGCCGTCGGGCCGGCCCGGCAGCCGATCCCGCCGGCCAGGCACAGTTCACCGTGCGGTCAGCGCGAGGTACCCGTCCTCGAGGGCGGGCTCCACCGGCCGCGCCTGCGGGCCCGGCGCTGCGGGCGCCACGACCCGGTACCGCATGCCGTCCTCGTGTGGCAGCGCGGACACGACCGTACCTTCGGCCGGCGGCGGCCCGTCGGTGACGACCGACCACACCCGGCCCCGGGCACGGTGGGTCAGCTCGTCAACCGTGCCGCGGAAGACGAGCACGCCCCTGGCGAGCACTGCCACCTCGCGGCAGGTCTGCGCGATGTCGTCGACGATGTGCGTGCTCAGCAGCACGGTGCGCCGGCCGGCGAACTGGGACAGCAGGGTGCGGAAGCGGATCCGCTCCTCCGGGTCGAGTCCCGCGGTCGGCTCGTCCACGATCAGCAGCTGCGGGTCGGCGAGCAATGCCTGGGCGATGCCGACCCGTTGCCGCATCCCACCGGAGAAGCCGCGCAGACGGCGGTCGGCGTCCCCGGTCAGGGCGACCACCTCGAGCAGCTCCCCGACGCGCCGGCGGCGGGCCGTACGGTCGTCCATGCCCTTGAGCAGCGCGACGTAGTCCAGGAACTGGCGCGCCGTCAGATCGGGATAGACGCCGAGATCCTGCGGCAGGTAGCCGAGGCCCTGCTGCACGGCGGTGCGCCCCACGCCCGTGCTCATATCGTGCCCGCCCACGGCGACCCGGCCGGACGTCGGCCGTACCAGGCCGGCGAGGATACGCATCAGCGTGGTCTTGCCGGCGCCGTTCGCGCCGAGCAGCCCGAACATGCCGGTGGGTACGACCAGGTCCAGGCCGTCGAGGGCGGCCACCCCGCCCCGGTACGTCTTCGTCAGGCCGGAGATCTCGATCCGCATCGGGTTTCCTCTGTTCGTCGTCGTTCGGGTGGCGTCAGGCTCGGCGGGCACGTACCGCGTGGCCCCCGGCGAGCGCGGCGGCCGCGAGCACCAGCAGCACCGCGATGGACAGCCAGGCGGTCGTCGGCGTCGGGTCCGGCCGCAGGAGGTTCAGCGTGGCGCCGGGCACCGGGCCGGCCCAGGTGTCCTCACCGTCGATGCCGTGGAAGTCGAGCAGCGCGTCGAGCGGGTAGCCGCCGAGCGGGTGGACGAGGGTCCGCGCGAGCGTCGGCATCATGTTCGGCGCGACCACGTTGCCCCAGAGCCAGTAGCCGACGAAGACCACGCGGAACAGCGGCGCCGGCATGATCAGGGGTACCGCCAGCGCGAAGGCGGCCACGAACAGCAGACCCGGCACGATCACCACGGCGCATGTGGCCAGTGCCCAGCCGAGCGCGCTCGGGGCGCCGGTGCGCACCGCGTACGCCGCGGCGAAGCCGAAGTACACCGCCAGGATCGGTACGGCCGTCGCGGCGCCCGCACCGAGGTATTTGCCGACGAGCCGGGCACCTGGCCGGGCGGGCGTAGCGTCCAGGATCGGCGCCACCCGCAGCCGGTCGTCGCGGATGAGCCGATCGGCGAGCAGGCAGCCGTACCCGATCGACAGCAGTGTGTGCACCTGGACCGCCAGGCCGACGACGGCGGTCCTGGCCTCGGCCGGCCGCTCGTTGGGGTCGAACAAGTCACGCAGCAGGCTGCCGCCGATCAGCAGGAACAGTACGACGGTCAGCGCGGGCACGATCCACACCGACCGTTTGCGGAACTGCATGCGGAACTCGTACCTCAGGCTCACGCCGAGCGTGCGCGCAGTCTGGCTGGTCATTCTTCCTCCTCGCCGATGAGCCGTTCCGAGCGGGCCAGCACGACCAGGGCCAACGCGACGAGCGTGGCCGCCGCGCCGAGCAGCGCCAGCCGGTTCCGGGTCCAGTCGCCGGGCACCGCGCCGCGGGTCGTGGCGAACAGGTAGAGCAGCCGCCCCGGCAGGTGCTGCTGCACCAGGTCGGCGAAGAGCTGCTGGAACGTCCAGAGCGTGCTGACCAGCGCGCCGGCCGCCGCCGGGCTGCGGAACACGGCGCCCGCCGCGAAGCCCACGGCCCCCAGACCGACGGTCGGCGCCGCCCAGGTGAGCTGCCCGGCGAACGGCCCGTGGTTGGCCGGCCAGCGCCCCCACCAGCCGGTCGCGATCAGCACGGCCGCCGTCAGCCCGGCGACCACCGCGGCCCAACCCAGCGTCACCGCCATACGCCGCAGCAGCGTGACGCGGTACGGCGTGGGCGCGGCGAGCTGCAGCTCCACGGCCGGATCCCGCCCGACCAGCGAGGCGCAGCCGACACCGGCGGCGAGCGGCACCGCCATCTCCAGGGCGCCGAGCAGGATGCGGGCCGTCGTCGCGTCGCCCGGCAGCGCGTTGACTAGCGCGGCCGAGACGCCCAGCGCGACGGCGATCGGCGGACCGAGCAGGGCTGCCCATCCCGCCCGGCGCGCCTCGTACCGCCAGAGCGTCAGTGGTCTCATGTCGGATGGGTAGCGCGCCAGCCGCCGTGCGGTTCACCGCCACACGAACCAAGGCGCCCGGCCATCACCACCGCGGCGATCCCGAACACGGCGCTCACGGCGAGGACCGCCGCGTTCGTGGACCAGGCGTCCACGATGAACCTCGCCGGCCAGTTGTCGCGGGCGAACACGCCGCCCGCCAGCACCCGCACCGCCCACAGCCCGATGGCCGCGCCGAGCGCGACGTCCGGCCCGAACCGGACGGCGACCAGCAGGCTGACCGAAGACAGCAGCGCCATTGGTCCGAGCCAGGCGGCGATCAACGCGTGCAGGCTCGCCGCCCCGTCCGCCGCGGCGGCGGTCAGCGCGGAGGCCGCCACCGCGAGCACCAGGTCGTACCCGAACACCAGCGCGAGGCGTACCAGCAGCAACAGCGGGCCGGCCGTCGGAGTGGCGGCGACCAGTTCGGCGACCGGGTCGCGTCGTGACCGGTACGTGCCGGCGACACCCGCCGCGGCCACGATCGGGGCGACCAGCGCGAGCACCGCGTCGGCGCCGGTCGCGGGCCGCGCAACGCCCGCCGCCTGAACCAGGACGACGGCCACGCCGAGCGCCATCACCAGCGCCGAGGCGACGGGCACGGCCAGCCGGATCAGCCGGGCCTCGGCCACGACCAGCGCGGCGGCGTACCGCAGGCGTCTCGTCCAGGGACCGTCGCCCGGTGGGTCGGCGGGCCCCTCGATAGCGCTCCGGGTCAGCACGGTCCGCACCATCCGCGCGGCGTCCGGTGCCGCGTCGCCCGGCGCCGCGGCATCCGCGATCGCCCGCCAGACGGCGAGGTCCGCGCGGCAGCGCGCGCAGCCCGCCAGGTGTGCGCGGACTCGGTCGCGGTCCGCGCCGGGCAGCGAGCCGGCGGCGTACGCGGGCAGCATCTCGTTCATTCGGGCACCTCCTGGGCGGTGAGCGCGGCGGCGACGGCGGCCCGGGCGTGATGCAGCCGGCTCTTCACCGTGCCGACGGGGATCGCGAGCACCTCGGCGACGTCGGCGAGCGGCAGGCCGGCCACGAACACCAAGGCGATCACGTCGCGGTGGTAGTCGGGCAGCCGGTCGATGGCCGCGGCCACCGGTGTGCCTCCCGCCGCCGCGATCGCCAACTCGTCGGGGCCGGCGCCCTGGTCGGGCCGATCGAGCAGAGGGACGCCGATGGTCTCCGGGCCGAACCGGCCGCGCAACCGGTTGTGCGCCTGGCGGCGGGCGACCCCGAACAGCCACGTGCTCGCCTTCGAGCGGCCCTCGAAGGCGACGGCCGACCGCCAGACCGCCAGCATCGTGTCCTGGAGGATCTCCTCGGCGGTCATCCGGTCGCCGGCCAGCCGGTACAGGTAGCCGAACAGCGCGCCGGCGTGCCGCTCGTAGAGCCGAGTCAGCGCGCCCGCGTCGCCGGCGGCGACCGCGCGCAACAACGCCTCGTCGCTGCCCGGCTCGGGCCGCGCCATCCGCTCACCTCCTCCGCCTGAAAGGTAGGTAGCGAGCGGAGGGGCGAACGGTTCACACGCCTCCGGTGTCCGCGCCGGACCGGCGGGGGCTTGGTCAACGAACACGATTGTCTTGACATAAAGCGCGGTTCAGGGTCGAGGGTGACCCCCGTGGCCGCGTTCAGTAGGGCCGCGGGCCGCGAGGAGATTCTGGAGCGTCTGGCATGCGTGCGATACGGCTACACGCCTTCGGCCCCGCCGAGAACCTGGTCTGCGAAGACGTCCCCGACCTGCTCCCGGCCGAGGGGCAGGTGCGGATTGATGTGCAGGCCAGCGGTGTCCACCTGATCGAGACCAGGCTTCGGCGTGGCGTCGGGGTCGGCCCGCATCTGCCACCGGAGCTGCCGACCACGCTCGGCGGGGAGGTCGCCGGTGTCGTGGGGGCGGTGGGTTCCGGTGTGGGAACGGGATGGCTGGGCCGCCGGGTTGTGGCGCAGCTGGGGGCAGGCGGCGGGTACGCCGAGCAGGCCGTCGCTTCCGCGGACTCCGTGCACGTACTGCCCGAGCACCTGGACGCGGAGACAGCGGTGGCAGTCGTCACGAACGGGGCCACCGCTCAGGGCGTGCTGGGAGTGGCGAACTTGACCACGGATGACGTGGTGCTGGTGATGTCTGCGGCTGGTGGACTGGGCAGCCTGTTCGTCCAAGCGGCCCATCACGCCGGTGTCACCGTCGTGGGTGTGGCCGGGGGCGATGCGAGGGCCGCTCGTGCCCGTGAGCTCGGCGCTGATGTCGCGGTGGACTACCAGGATGCCGACTGGCCCGCGCTTGTCCGTGAGGCTCTGGACGGACGTGCGGTGAGCGTGGTCCTTGATGGCGTCGGCGGCGTTCTCGGCCGCCAGGCACTGGAACTGCTCGGCCCCGGTGGGCGCTTCCTGATGTATGGCTGGGCGGCCGGGGAACCGACCGCGATCACCACACGTGACCTCGTGGAGCGCGAGTTGACGGCGACCTGGGCGATCGGGCCGAACGCAACCCCCTCCGGTGGTTGGCGCGAGTTGGCGGCTCGGGCCCTGGAAGAAGCAGCGGCAGGCCGTCTCGTTCCGCTGATGACGCGTTTCCTCCTGGAGCGAGCGGCCGATGCGCACTCTGCCCTGGAAGCCCGCGAGGCCGAAGGCAAAGTGGTACTTACCATCTAGGTCGGTCACGTGGTGAAACTACGAACTCGGCACCGACTGCTGCATAGTGGACGTGGATCTTCCGGTCAGAGGTCCGGTCCACACGATTCCCGGCTGCGGCCCTTGAATGGGTGGTGGTGATCGACCAGCTGGGTCAGCAACCGTACCAACTGGTCGCGCTCGTTCGCCGACAGCGGCGCGAGTAGCTCGTCCTGAATCTGTGCGAGCAGCTTGTCGAGCCGTCGCAGGTGCCGGACCCCTGCCGGGGTGATCGTAATGATGTTACGTCGACGGTCGGCGGGATCGGGGGTGCGCTCGATGAGCTCCCGATCAACAAGCTCGTTGACCATCGCCACCACGTCGCTGCGGTCGAGACCACAGCGACGGCCAAGCGCCGCCTGACTGGCCGGGCCGAACTCATCGAGCGCCGCGAGCAACGAGTAGTGGTAGCGGCGGGCGTCCGCGGCGGCCAGCCGCTCGGTCACCAGCCGACTCGCCGGCACCGCAGCCTGGCTCATCAGCCAGCTCGGCAGCCTACGCAAGCGGGCGGGAGCCGTCTCCATACCAGCAGCCTACCAATTTTGTTGGTCGTACCTACAAACCCTGCTAACGTTGGCCATCCCAACGTTGGACAGGCCAACGTTCACGAGCGCGCTGAGGTGCTGGATGCGGATAGCCGCGCACCCTTCGGCCGAGCCGGCCCCGACCACAGCTGACCCGCTGCGTTGGCGGGCACTGGCCGCGATAGCCGCCGGCCAGCTCATGATTGCGGCAGACGTCACGATCATGAATATCGCACTGCCGTCCGCCCAGCACTCCTTGCACCTGTCAACGGCGCAACGACAGTGGGTGATCACCCTCTTCGCTCTCGCCTACGGCGGGTTCCTCCTGCTCGGGGGCAGACTGTCCGATCTGATCGGTCGCAAGCGCTGCCTGCTGATCGGACTGGCGGGTTTCGCCGCAGCCTCGGCGCTGGGTGGGGCAGCCGTGAACCCAACCATGCTCCTGGTTGCTAGAGCGCTCCAGGGCATATTCGGGGCGCTGTTCACACCCTCCGCCCTCGCGCTGCTCGGTACGACATTCACCGAACCCTCCGAACGCGGCAAAGCCTTCGGGATCTACGGCACCGTGATGGCGGGCAGTTCCGGCATCGGACTGATCCTCGGCGGCGTCCTCACCAACTACCTCGACTGGCGCTGGTGCATGCTCGTGAGCCTGCCCATCGCGGTCGGCGCTGCCGCCGGAGTCAGCGCGACGGTTCGCGCGACCCCCCGCCGGCTCGGCACCGAGGTAGACATCGTCGGCGCGGTGCTCGCCACAACCGGGCTCATGGCACTGGTCCTTGGATTCACCCGCGCGGAGTCACAAGGCTGGGCCACCCGGATCACGCTGGGCGTTCTTGCCGCCGGAGTCATCCTTCTCGCGCTGTTCGTCCTAGTGGAAAGCCGCACCGGAGCGGCCCTCCTGCCGCTGCGGGTCGTCCGTGAGCGTCGACGAGCCGGTGCGTACCTGGCCGTCCTGTGCATGGCGATCGGCATGTTCGCCGGATTCTTCTTCCTCACCTTCTACCTGCAGGACATCCTCGGATACTCACCGATCAAGGCAGGACTCGCGTTCCTCCCGTTCACTGCGGCGATCATGCTAGGAGTACGCGTCATCCGCGGGTTCCTGATGCGCGCACCCCTGCGGCTGCTGCTGTGCCCGGGTCTCCTGGCATGCGCGGCCGGACTCGCACTGCTCGGCCTACTACGCGCCGACGGCGGCTACGTCACCGGGGCGCTTCCCGTCGTCGTGCTGCTCGGACTCGGTGTCGGCTGTGTGCTGCTGCCTGCCAACAACATCGCGACTCTCGGCGCGGGCCCGGACACCGGCGTCGCCGGCGCCATCGTGATGACCTCCCAACAGATCGGCGCCTCGCTCGGCACCGCCCTGCTCGGCAGCATCGCCGCTACCGCCACCACCGCCTACGTCCACTCGCACGCCGCCGCGGCCGACCTCCCCGCACGGGCCGCGGTGCACGGCTACAACGTAGCCGGCCTCTCCGGCGCCGCCTTCCTGTGCCTCGCAACGACCCTGGTGTTCCTCCTTACCGGTCCGAGGAACCCCAACCAATAAAAAGATCCTCCACGGCGTTCACGGCGACTGGCTAGAACGCATCCCGCTGACCCGCAGGAACATACGCGACATCGTCAACGCCCTCCGCGCCCACGGATACACAGACGTCAACGCCCTCACGCATGGCTAAACAAGATATCGTTTACGCGGTGCGGACTGCGACGCGCCCGGCGAGCACGGCCGTCCACGGCCGCGCGCAGGCGGGCGCGCGGCGCGGCCCACACCTCGCTGCTTGACGCGACACCGGCCACGCTACGACGCGCGGGACACGATGGCGAGCCTGCTCCTGACGCAACGGAAGAAGGTCGTCTCCGAGACTTCCGCAGCGTCGATGATCTGTTCGACGGTGGTCGCGTTGTAGCCCTGTTCGCGAAACAGTCGCAGGGCGTGGGTCTGGATTGCGGCCCTGGTCCGGGCCTTCTTGCGTTCTCGCAGGCCAGGCGCTGCCCGGTCAGTGCTCGACGGCATCGACGGTCCCTTCCTCGGTCGGCTGACCGGCTTCCGTTCTACGCGATCGGCCCCGGGGAAGGACTGCCAGAGCCACGCAGGCTCCAAGTATGGCGATCACGGCGGATACCAGGAACGCGGCGCTCATCCCGTCGACGAACGCCGCACGGACCGCCTGCTCCAGCCCTGGTCCCCCGGCTGCCTGTGCGGTGGCCGTGCCGCCGTAGAGGCTCCTGCGTGCCGTTGCGGCCACCGTCTCCGGGAGCCCGACGCTGTCGAGGCGAGCGTGGTAGACCGCTGAAGCTGCACCACCCCGATTAGCGAGATCGGGACTCGGACCTGGGCGTCGCGGACGGACCACGTTCGTCCTGATCAAGCAGCGTCCCGGCCACTGCATTGAAGATCGCCGCAAGCGGTAATCTTAAAACTTTTCTTCTCCGCGCAAAGATGAGGAAGATCCGGCATCTTAGACTAGTCATCGTCAGTGCGCGTACTTTTGGGCCATCGAACAAAATGATCACAGTATGTAAGTGACATCTAGTTAAGATCAACCCTCCATGACTACCGTCTGTTAAGGAACGGACCGGGGCCTGCTGTTCGCTTGACACTGAAGAACAGTAATGGGACATTTTGCCAGGCGCGCCCGCATGGGCTTTCAACCGCCAGACCGGGCTACACACTCAGCCTTTCCCCTGATCGACATGAATTAATGACGTGGTCATGCGACGCTCTATTCTAAGGATGTCCCTAGCGTTTTTCCTCACGGGTGTGGTACTAGCCGTAACGTCGCAGACTTCGGCAACGGCAGCTTCAGTGGAGCCCGTTCCCGCCGCCGTTCCTGTCCCTTTCCTTGGAGGCACTGAGGTCGGCACGGACGCCACGTTGTCGACGGACGGTTCCCCGGGAACGTTGGCATCGGGGTCGGGGTGCTACTTCGATCAAGCGGGCGATCGCGTCCACATCTCCTCGACCACCACCCCCCGGGAAGCGTCCGGGCATGGTTATTGGATCAATGGAAACTGCCCCACCACTACTGCTACCGTAACGGTGCAGCTGCAGGAGCTCTACAGCGACGGTAGCTGGAGAAACAACGGCACCAAAGGAAAGTTGACCGTGGTCTCCGGCGGAGGCAGGGGTGCCCGGGCGACTGGGCGAGCGGGTTGCACTACGAATAGCCTCACGGGATGGCGTAGCATAATCGACGTCGATTTGGTAAATCTGTCAGATGACAACAGCGTGCTGATCACAACCCCTCTGAACCTCAACTGCAGGCGATAAGTCGAACCCACGGATTCCATCTGCGTTCCCAGAACAAAGCCTGCCACGGAGCCGGCTGGGTTGTCACAGCAAGCAACAGGTTCGGTGTTACCCCACCGACTACAGGCCACTTGGGATCGCGGGGTTCCAGAGCAACTCGCACTGGTTCCGGCTTGCAGCGATATGGGAGGGAAGCGACTTCGACTGTTCCCCTCCCATTTTCGCAGATCAGGGTCAAGACAGCCGCCAGTTGCGGCTGCCTTGCAGCGGCCCGGCAATCTGACTACCGAAACTTAGATCAAGATTTGATAACCAAGGATCCGGCCGGCACCAAGTACGCCGACCTTGGGCATTTACCTAGTCGCTGACAGTCGCACCTGAAGGCGCCGGCTGAGGATCACCTCGTACGGCAAGCGTCTGAGCTCCTCGAGGGTCGTTTCGACGCCGAGAGCCCTCAGACGTTCAACCAGGCGTGTCCACGAATACAACTCCCCCGTCTCCTCAGCGTCGTCCGGTAGGACGACGTTACGCACGGCCGACTCGACTGCCTCGACGGTCAGGCCGACCCAAGCGTCGGTAGCAGCACCTCCTCCTGACCTCTTGCTGCTCCAGCCGCGGTCATCGGTCAACGTGAGGCGACGTCCATCTGAGAGAGTCGCGAACTCCTCGACGCGGAAGTGCAGAGTCTGACTGGAAGCTCCGAGGGGCTGCTCCACCTGCTCCGATGACCATGTCGAACCCGCCACACCGTCGCGAGGCTCGTCGGTGTCGCACCAAGCTCCTACGCCCACAACCTCCACACCCATAACACCGAGGGTAGTGCCCAGCCAGCCAATAGGCAGCGAAGGCCATCCACCAGGATCGGGGCGGGTGACTCCGGTGGCCGCCGCGCACGTACGCGGAGTCCGGTCATGGAACTATCTGACCGGCGGCGAGTAGACCTTTTTCGACCGGGCCCCCTGCTCGGCGAACAGGATGATCAGGACTGACAGTGCCATCACGGTGATACCGGCGCCGGCCGCCCTGACCCCCCCGCCAGGAACATCTCCGTCGACCCCGCGCAGGCGCTAGAGCACACAGACCCCCCATGCCGACTAGTACCTACCTGCAGGGTCGGGACAGCGACCGGGCAGCCGGATCTGGCGTCCGGCTCGGACGACCGGCTCGCCCAGGCCCGCGCGCTGCTGCGGCTCGGCCGGGTGCACCGGATCGACGTACCGGATGGTTTCCAGGAGACCAGCCCGGACGTGCTGGACGCCTTCGCGCGCAAGGACCCCCGGCTGGCCGCCGCCTGCGAGGCGGGCCGGGCCGACCGGGCGATCACCCAGGTGCTGGCCGGCGGGGTGGACCTGCTCGAGCGCTACACGCACACCCTCGACGACCAGAGCCGGGCGCTGCTCACCGCCGCGATGGACATCCGCCGGCTCGGGCGTTCCGGCCCGCTCCCGGGGCGCTGCTCGAGCAGGCGGCGCCCGGCTACCTCGCTCCCGGCCAGCGGGTCGCCGGTCCCGACTGGTTCGCCGCCGCCGTCCGGACCGCGACCGAGGAACTCCGTGGGGTCCGCGCGCTCACCCCGGTCCGGACCGCGCCCGGCGTCGGCGAGCCGGACGGGTACCTGCTACACGACTACCTGGAGCAACACGCCGACGCGGCGCGCCGTGCGAATCCCGTACCCGCGGCCGTCTGGGAAGCACTCACGGCGCACGCGGCTGATCCGGACGAGCTGGCGCGGCTCGCGGTGGAGGCGGAGTACCGAGGGCTGTACCAGTACGCGCACCGGCTTGCGGTCGCGGCTGGGGACGACGCCCATGCGCTGGGGATCCTGGCTGACCGGATGAGCGCCGACGGATACGCCGAGGAGGCGCTGGTCGCCTATGAGCAGGCGGCGAGGACCGCCGGTTGGAGCCATCCGATCGAGTACGCCGCCGATCGCCTAGAGAAGTCGGGACACGTCGACGAGGCCATCGCCTGTTACCACAGGGCAGCGGAGATCTTCGGCAGGAGCGAGCCGCTGCGGCGGGCCGTGCATCTGCTGGAGAGCGCGGGCCGCCAAGATGAGGCGCTCGACTGCCGGATGCGGGCGCTCGAGATAGCCGCGAGCGCGCCGAGCCTACGTGCCCGAGCGGAAGAACTGCTTGCCGACGGCCGCACCGACGAGGCGCTGGGATTGTTCCACCGTGCGGACCAGGCAGATGGTTCGGCGAAGCTGTTCCCGCGAGGTGGCGATCTACTCGATCCGAGGACACTCGTCACCAACTATCGGTGGCATGCGCAGTCCTTCGATCTGCAGCACTGGCAGGACGTCCGTGACGTGGCAGAGCTGCTGGACACGGCTGGGCGAGCCGCCGATGCGAATAGCTGGTTGCAGGGGCTGGCCGCCGCTTCGACCACGACGCGGTCGAAGCGGCGTCCGCTCGACTGGTCGCGGCGGGCCGCCAGGCGGACGCCATCACGTGGCTGCGGGAACTGGCAGAGCGTGGCAACCGCCCGGCGCGACGGGAAGCGGCCAAACAACTGCTCGCGGCGGGGCCCTACCTGCCAGGATGAGGTGAGACAGGCTCGGTTCCGGTAGACGCCGGCAGATGAGCACTCCCGCGCCCTGGGCCGGGTTTCGAGTCCCTGGGTCAGATCGTGCCCCTGCCTGTGGTCGGGAGACAGACCACAGATGGTGTCGGCGGCGCCTGAACACTGGATCTGGATCTGTCCCTGATCTTGTGATCGGACTGACCCCGGGGTGCGCGCTGACCACGATCGACCTTCTGTGATCATGTGCCGGGTACCTCTCTGACCTTGGGGTTCTTCTTCCGCATCTGGCGGGTCTCGTTGTCGATCGGGTTGACCGGTCTGGTGATCGGCTGCGGTTGCGGGCCCGTGTTCGAGGAGCTGCTGGTGGGTGCCCTGGGTGTGGGGTGGTCTCGGAGCGGGTCCACGGGCGGTATCGCCGGCGGTTGGTCGACGCGGCGATCGCGGGTGCTCAGGTCGAGATCGATCTGCTGGTCCGGCGGTTCCGCTGCCTGACAGCCGGCTGTCCGCGGGTGACGTTCGCGGAGCAGGTCGTGGGTCTGACGAGTCCGCATGCCCGGTTCGCCCCGCTCGCCGGTCGGATGATCGAGGCGATCGGGGTGGCGTTGGCGGGCAGAGCCGGAGCACGCCTCGCCGGCCGGATGGGGCTTCCCGCTGGTCGGAACACGCTGCTACGCCGAGTCCGGGCCCTGTCCGACCCGCAGATCGGGGTGGTGACGGTCCTCGGGGTGGATGACTTCGCGCTGCGCCGGGGTCGGGTCTACGGAACGGTCCTGATCGATCTCGACAGCCACCGGCCGGTGGACCTGCTGCCCGACCGGGACGCGGCGACGTTCGCCGGCTGGCTGGCCGAGCATCCCGGCGCGCAGGTGATCTGCCGGGACAGGGCCGGTGCCTACGCCGATGGCGCCCGCACCGGTGCCCCGGACGCCGTGCAGGTGGCGGACCGCTTCCATCTGTGGAGCAATCTCGCCGGATACGTCGAGACGACGGTCGCCCGGCACCGTTCCTGCCTGGCGCAACCACCGGCCACCGACGAGGCTGCGGACAAGCCGCGGGTGGGCCTCGACAACGCGGTGGCCGCAGCGCGGGACGCCCAGTTCGAGCAGCGGGCGTTCGTGCGACACGCCCGCGAGCGGCACGCCGCCGTCCAGGAACTCAAAGCCGCAGGCGTGGGCATCAAACCGATCGCCGCCCGACTCGGCCTGGCCCGAGGAACAGTCCGCAAGTACTACCGCGCCACCAGCGTCGACGACGTCCTGGCCAAGGCCCGCGACGGGCGCGGTTCGATCCTGCAGCCGTGGGAGCCCTACCTCACCGAGCGGGTCAACGCCGGGATCACCAACGGCAGCCAGCTGTTCCAGGAGATCCGCGACCAGGGCTACACCGGGAGCAAGGCCGTGATCCTGGCCTACCTGCGCCCGCTACGCGCGGGCGGCAGCACAGCCGCTCCGGCGGCACGGCAGGCACGGCAGGCACGGCAGGTTCGCACCGTCACCCGGTGGATCCTCACCCACCCCGAGCACCTGGATGAACAGGACACCCTCGCGTTACAGCAGGTCCTCACCGCTGCCAGGACCTCCGGAAGACCGCTGGCCATGTCACCGCGTTCGCGCAGATGCTCACCGGTCGTCACGGGGAGCGGCTCAACGGGTGGATCGCCGCCGTCGACGCCGATGACCTGTCCGAACTTCACCGCTTCACCCGCGGGCTCCTGCGCGACCACGACGCCGTCCTCAACGGGCTGACCCTGCCGCACAGCTCCGGACAGGTCGAAGGCACCGTGAACCGCATCAAAATGATCAAGCGGCAGATGTATGGCCGGGCGAACTTCGACCTGCTCCGCAAACGAGTTCTCCTCGCGACCTGACGGCGCCCGGGTCCACTTCGATCACAAGATCAGGGACAGATCCCACATTCAGCCGTCGTTGACAGATGGGATGTCGTGGCCGTCGAGCGTGACGTGACCACTTGGCCATTAGGGCGTGGTGGATCTCCCGCTGGCTGCCGGGCCTGGCGCCGAGAGACGGGAGAGACCTGGTGCTGTTCGTCGGGACGACTGGGCGGAGGACCACCACGACGTGGATGTGCAGGACGAGACAGGCAGGCGGCTGACGAAGGCCCGGCTGCCCGAGGGCACGGCCGGGATCGCCCGGCTGCACACGCTGCCCTCCGCCGGAGCGGTATCCCGTCCACTCCCGGGGATCTCGCCTTCGAGCGGCTCACCCCGACCGGCATGGCGATCACCGCCGCCACCTGCCAGGCGCCCTGTCCCAAGGCAGTTGACCTCATCGACCGATGTGGACGCGTCGACCTGCCTATATTATGAGTATGTGACCCGATCTGTACCGGAAAAGACGCTAGAGCATTGGGCCAGCCAGTACATCACATACCGGTACAGGTCGAAGGCCGCCCTCTGGTGGCCCGCGAGGGGGGAGGACATCCAGTTCGGTCGACTTCCGTCAAGACCCGGAAAGATCGTACAGATCGAGCTGAAGACCACTGAAGTCGTCCGTCGCGGCGTCCACGAGGTGGAGGTCGACCTCGGACAGCTCTGGGAGTATCGGCGTCTACCGTTGGGAAAGCAACCATTCTACGCCTTCCCCCGGCCGGGTGCCGACTGGCCCGGAGATCTCGGCGAGGCCGCCGCCAAGACAGGCCGTGCCGTCTCCGAACTCGGATACCGCAGGGGTAAGGAATTGTGGTTCGCGAACTGGATGGTCGTGATGACCACCGAGCAGGTCGCGGACGTCATGAGCAAGGAGCTTGCACTGCACGGTTCGGAGAAACGAGGCGAGCGGCGGCCGCTGGTGCGTTTCGCCGGCAAATCCGAACCGAGATGGGGACTTGAAGCGGCCGATCCGGAGGTGATCCGCTGGCGAGACTTCTGGTCGATTCTCGACCGGTGCGGTCGGGATCGCTGGCCACAGTTGATTCGCCTGCCCGCCGTCTTCCTTGACATCCGCGACGGTCGGGAGCTTTCCGGCGGTCGAGAGGTCTACACTCGTCAGCAGCTCAGGGAGCTTCTGGACGGCGCGGCAGGGGCGCAGGGAGATGTCGGGCACCTGGTGATTCTCGAACCCAATCCTGATGGTCACTACCGACGTTCAGATTTCTTGAACAGCAACTCTGCCAGAGTAGGTGCAGCTCCCAGTAGAGGCGATACCGAGCAAAACGACCATCGTGCGGTCGTCTCGCTTGATGCTTGAATCTCCACGATGCATCGCCAACGCGATGTCGATACCGCCGGCATTTGCTGCTTCCTCGCGGCGGCTACGGTTGGGGAGCGCTACCCGTTCGCCGGTCTCCTGGAGACGAGAGGCATCTCATCGACGCGATCCTGGTGGACGTGGAAGAAATACGGCCCAGGTCGGGAGCGCGCGACGCGGAGGATCTCCTCCCTGTTGTCGATGAGACGTTGAGCCATCTGACAGCCAGTGAGGTCCTGTCGTGCGAGGGCGAAGCAGCGTGCACCCGAGGCGAGGATCGCGGTCTCGTAGCCGGGAAGCTGGATGTGCTCGGCCAGGTCGTCGTCGGCGTAGGTGATCAGGCGCAGGTAACGGTCGACGACCTCGGCGAAGACCCGTTGGCCGCTGCGGATGGCAACCAGCTCACGGACACCGCGGGCGGCGCGCGGGTCGGCGTCGTCGTGCTGGGCGTAGTCCCACAGCAGCTCCGCCCCGGCCAGGTAGAGGCGGCGGCTGGCCAGCGCGTGGTCCAGGCCGACCTCGTCGCGCAGGAACTCCAACGCCGGCCTGATCTGCTGCAAAGGGACATGCGCCTGGCGGAACGCGGCAAGCACCAGCCCTTCCGCCAGGCCGATGAACGGCACCGACGGCCCCCCGCGGAACGGTGCTGGCAACGCCGTGACCACCGGGCTCCTGCGCACCTGCCGGCCGCCCTGGGTGACCCAGGTGTAGCCCCGTGCCCACCTGCCGAAAGTCGTCGGCCGTAGAGCCAGACACCGTGCGGCCTCGGCGAGGCTGTAGAGAGGCACGGTGAGCCGGATGTCCTCCCCGGCGCTCAGCGCTTCCGTCACTTCTCGATCATGACCTATCCGCCCACCGCTATGCACGCCGGCCGCCGGCGAGTCCCAACTTCTGTCATGTGCCGGGGCTATCGTCGGGAAGCGGGTGCCAGAGCTGCGCCGAGGAGCCGTCGGTGCGGTCGTCGTCACGAGGCGGCGCGGGTGATCTCGACGCAGATGCGTACGCTGGGTGTCCATCTGTGGACCCGTCGGAAACATGTCGGGGTGGGCGTGGTGCGACGGGGTGAACGCTGACAGGCAGCCGGGAGGTTGATGCGGGTGGCGGGGGTCGCGGCGTCGGAGCGGGCAGGGGGCCGCGACCGGCCCGCGAACGTCTCTCGGTTCGGGCCCTTCGCCCATGTGACAGTGGAGAAGGCCCCGCTGTACCGCGCCATCATGCGCACGTTCGTCCGGGCGAAGCGCAGGTTCAACGTCCACCTGCGCCCCGAGGACGTCCTGGAAATGCTCGCCCGCGAGCCGGGCCAGGACGGGGACGGGCTGGACGGCCTGGACCTCGGCGGCATCACGGATGTGAGCGCCGAGCTACGCAGCCTGGTCGACTGGGGCAACCTGCGCGGCGATCCGGACACGAGCCGGGTCACCTCCGTCGAGGACTTCAACCGCCCCCGATTCCTCTACCAGCTCACGCCCGCCGGCGAGGCCACCGAGACCGCGCTGGAGGCTTTTGACGAGGCGTTGGGCCGGCGCGGGGAGCTGCAGGCCGTCGCCCTGTCCGACATCCACAGCCAGCTGCGGGCGCTGCTAGCCCTGCTGCCGGAACCGGAGATCGATGCGGCGAAGGCGCACCAGCTGCTGCGTGACCTGGCCGGGGTCTTTCGCGGGCTGGCGGACAACGCCCAGGCGTTCATGGGGTCGCTGCAGCGCACCATCGATCTGCACGACGCCGACCTCGACGTCTTCCTGGCCTACAAGGAACAGCTCATCGACTATCTCCAGCGGTTCATCCGCGACCTCGTCGTCACCTCGGCGCGGATCGTCGACGTCCTGCGGGAGATCGAGGAGCACGACCTGTCCCGCCTGCTGCGGGCGGTCGCCGAGCGCGAGGCCCGCGACGCGGCACCCGACCTCGACCACCCGCCCCCGCCGACACCGTCGCAGCCGGCTCTGACGTCGCAGCCGGAGCTGACGCAGGGGGAGCCGGCCGAGCCGCTGGCGAGCGGGGTCGTCGGCGATCGGCTGGCGTTGTGGACGGAGCGGTGGGAGGGGTTACGGCACTGGTTCGTCGGCGATCGGACGCATCCGCCTCAGTCACGCCTCCTGCGGGAGCGGGCTCGGGCCGCCGTGCCGGCGCTGCTGTCGGTGGTGCTGGTCCTCAACGAGCGCAGGTCGGGGCGCAGCGACCGGTCGGCGGACTTCCGTGCGCTCGCGCTCTGGTTCGCGCAGGCCCCGAACGACGACGACGCCCACCGGCTATGGCGGGTGTGCTTCGGGCTTGCTCCGGCCCGCCACCTCACGGTCGACGCGGCGACCGTGGAGGCCCGTGACGCCGAGCCGGTGCCGGCGTCGACGCCGTGGAGCGAGGCGCCTCCGATTCTCGTCGACATCCGGCTGCGGCGCACCGGGCGGTACGAACGCCGGGGCGCACCCAACCGCGTCCGCGACCGCGCGGCCGAGCGCCGGCTGCTGGCCGAGAGACTGGCGGCCGAGGAGGATGTGGTGCGGGCCGCGCGCCGCCAGCTCGCCACCGGCGAACCCGTGCGCCTGTCCGAGCTGGCCGAGCTCGACGACCCGACCTTCCGACTGTTCCTGACCGTCCTCGGGGACGCCCTCGCCCGCCGCCGGCCGGGGGAACTGAGCGTCGTGACCAGCAGCGCCGACGGCACTCTGTCCATCTCGCTCACGCCCACCGACGACGGTGTGATCGCGACCGTGCCCACCAGCGCGGGCCTGTTCACCGGCCCCGACCATCTCCTGGAGATCCACGACTTGCTGACAGCGACGGCGGTGACGGCGTGACCACCCAGCGCCGCAACATCCCGCGCGGGTCGCGTCCCGGGTCGTCGTCGACAGCGGTCATCGACGCACTTGACGCGCAGCGCGCCGCCGAGCGCCGCCGGGCCATGCGCGCGATCCTGCGCCGCCCGCTGCTCGTCGCGCACGGTCCCGACGCCGACGCCTTCCGCCTCGTCCGCCGGCACCAGACGTGGCTGCGGGACTGGTTCACCCGAGAGACGGGCTGGTCGCTGCGGGTCGACCCGGAGGTGGCCCGACTGGCCAAGATCCCGGCCGACCTGACCGACGGCACCCGCCCGGCCACGGCAGGATCGGCCCAGCAGCCGTTCGGCCGCCGCCGCTACGTCCTGCTCTGCCTGGCCCTGGCCGGCCTGGAACGGGCCGACAACCAGATCACCCTGGGCAGCCTGGCCGACGACGTGATGATGGGCTGCGCCGCCCCTGAGCTCGCCGAGGCGGGCGTCAGCTTCAGCCTCGACAGCCGGGACGAGCGCGCCGACCTGGTGGCGGCCGTCCGCGTTCTCCTTGACCTCGGTGTGCTGCGCCGGGTCGCCGGTGACGAGACGACCTTCACCACCGGCACCGGCGACGCCCTCTACGACCTCGACCGCCGGGCGCTGGCCGGCATGCTGGTGACCCGGCGCGGCCCCTCGACAGTCCGCGACATCCCAGGCCCGGCCGATGTGGAAGGCCGGCTGGCCGCCGTCGTCGAGGAACTGACGGCCGACACCGACGACGCGCGCAACCTGGCCCGTCGCCACGCGCTGACCCGGCGCCTGCTGGACGACCCGGTCGTCTACTACGTGGATCTGGACGAGGGCGAGCGGGCCTACCTGACCAGCCAGCGGGCCGTGCTGACCCGGCGGATCACCGAGGCGACGGGCCTGGTCGCAGAGGTCCGCGCGGAGGGGATCGCGATGGTCGACCCCGACGGCGACCTCACCGACACCCGAATGCCCGAGGACGGCACCGATGGCCACGCCACCCTCCTGCTCGCCGAGCATCTCGCCCGCGAGGGCACCCGTCTCGGCCCAGGTGAGCCGATAGCTGTCGCCGACCTCGACGCCCACATGCGCGAGCTGATCGCCCAGCACCAGAAGCACTGGCGCAAGGGCGTCACCGAGCCCGACGCGGAGGCCGAGCTGGTCGACCGGGCGCTGTCGCGGATGCGAGCCCTCGGCCTGCTGCGCCGGCGCGGGGACGACGTGTTCGCCCTGCCGGCGCTCGCCCGGTTCGCGCTCGGCGATCTGCGGGACGGCGGCGGCCAGGAGTCACTGGCATGACGGAGCCGACGACCGAACGCTGGCAGCCGCTGCGCGCCGGGCTGGTCGACGTCTTCCTCTACGACGAGGAGGAATTCCACTTCCACGAGGGCAACCTGCTGCTGCGCGGCAACAACGGCACCGGTAAGTCCAAGGTCCTTGCGATGCTGCTGCCGTTCCTGCTCGACGGTGAGGTGTCGGCCCACCGCGTCGAACCCGACGGCGACCCGAAGAAGCGGATGGACTGGAACCTGCTCATGGGCGGGCGCCATCCCTACCCGGAGCGCCTCGGCTACAGCTGGCTGGAGTTCGGCCGGCTCGACACGTCCGGCGCCGCCGAGTACCGCACGATCGGGGCCGGGCTGAAGGCGGTCGCCGGCCGCGGGTCGGTCACCACCTGGTTCTTCATCGCCGACGCCCGTGTCGGCGTCGATCTCGACCTGGTCGGCCCGACCCGGACCGCGCTGACGAAGGAACGGCTGCGCGATGCCCTCGGCCCGCGCGGCAACGTCTACGAACAGGCGTCGCGCTACCGGCGCGCCCTGGACGAGGCGTTCTTCGGCCTCGGCGAGGAACGGTACGACGCGCTGGTCAATCTGCTCATCGCGCTCCGCCAGCCGCAGCTGTCGAAAAAGCCGGACGAGCGGGCCCTGTCGGCGGCCCTGACCGAGGCGCTGACCCCGCTGGACCAGGCGGTGATCGCGGACGCGGCCGAGGCGTTCCGGGGTCTCGAGCAGGAACAGTCGGACCTGCAGGGGTTCGAGGAGGCGCACGAGGCCGCCACCGCCTTCCTCGGACACTATCGCCGCTACGCCCGCATCAGCGCGCGGCGCCGGGCCCGCGAGCCCCGCGCCACCCAGGCCGCCTACGAGTCGGCGTCCCGCCAGCTGAACGACGTCCGGGCGGAGCGGGAGCGGGTCGAGGCCGAGGCGATCCGGGTGGACGGGGAGGACAAGGAGAACGAGGAGCGCATCACCGCGCTCACCGCCGAACGGGACACCCTCGCCGCCCGCCCGGAGATGGACCAGGCCCGCGAACTCGTCCGGCTGCAGCAGCGGATGTCCGACCTGGAGCGCGTGGCCAACCGGGCCGGGGCCGAACTTGCGGCCGTGACGACCCGGCGCGACGGCCTCGCCCGCCGGACCGCCGACGCCCGCTGGCGGGTCGAGGCGACCGTAGCCGCGCTGGAGCGGGCGGCCGATGCCGCCGGCACCGGTGCCGAGCATGCTGGCGTCGGCGCCGAGCACCAGGCGCTACTCGCCCCCCTGCACATACCCGACGGTCCTCCCGTTGAGCGGGTTGAGGAGGCCTCCTCGGCCGCCCGGCGCGCGGCCGAGGATGTCACCCGACGCCGCGAGGACGCGGTCAAGCTGGTCGCCGGCCTGATAACGGCCGACCGCCGAGCCCAGGAGCGGGCGGCCGACCGGCGGCGGGAGCGAGACGAGGCCCGGTCGGTCCTCGATGGGGCGACCGAGGCCGTAGCCGGCGCCGAGGCGGCCCGGGAGACCGCCGCCGCCGCGTTCGTCGACGCGGCGCGTCGCCACCTCGAGGGCGCCGAACAACTCCGCCTGACCACCCTCGACGACGTCCTCGCCGCGGTGGCCTACTGGCTGGACGGCTTCGACGGGGACAGTCCGCTGGTCGCCGCGGTCACGGGGCGCGCCCGCGAGCTGGAGAACGAGTTCGGCGCCGCCGACCAGCGGCTGCGTACCGCCGTCGGCGAGGCACAGGCGCGGGTGGGCATCCTGACCACCGAGCGCCGCGCCCTGGCCGAGGGTGCACGGCTGTCCCCGCCGGCCCCGCCGACCCGCGCTGCCGACCGGGACGGACGGCCGGGAGCGCCGCTGTGGCAGCTCATCGAGCCGCGCGAGGCAGGTCCGACGCCCGCGCCGGCCCTGTCAGCTTCCCCGCCGCTGGGTCCGGCGGAGATCGCCGGGCTGGAGGCGGCGCTGGAGGCGTCTGGGCTGCTGGACGCCTGGCTCTGCCCCGACGGGCGGCTGCTCGCCCCCGGCACACACGACGTGGCCATCGTCGCCGACGGCGCCGGTGCGGGCCGTGTCGGCGACCACCATCTCGGCGCGGTGTTGTGTCCAGCGGTCGACCGCTCCGACCCGGCCGCGGCTGCCGTCCCCGACGCGATCGTGGCCGCCGTCCTAGCCCGCGTCGGGTACGTCCCTGCGGATACGTCCGGCGTGGTGGATCCGGATGCCGTCGATCGTGTCGGCGACACCTGGGTCGCCGCGGACGGGCGGTTCCGCGTCGGGCGGCTGCGCGGCTCCTGGACCAAACCGGCGGCCTGCTACCTCGGGCACGCGGCGCGCGAGCTGGCCCGCCGCAACCGCCTCACCGACATCGACACCGAGCTGGCCGCCCTCGACCGCGAGATCGCCGAGCACGGCGCGGCCCGCACGGCCCTGCGCCAGCGCCGGGCCACGCTCAACGACGAGGTGGCCGGCCTCCCGGCGGACACCCCGGCCCGCCACACGTTCGCCACCGCCCGCCAGGCCGACCGCGACCGACGCATGGCCGACGCCTCCCACCAGACGGCCGTGCGGGCCGCCGAGCAGGCCGAGGACGCGTTCCGGCAGGCCCGGGCCGAACGCGACGAGACCGCCGCCCAGCTCGGCCTGCCCGTCGCGACCGACGAGCTCGAGGAGACCCGCGAGGCGCTCGTCGCCTACCGCGTCGCCCTGTCCGCGCTGTGGCCCGCCGTGCGGGAACGCATCAGCGCCGCGGCCCAGCTCGCGCAGACCGAGCAGGACCTGGCCGACGCCCAGGAGCAGGTCGAGCAGCGCGAGATCCAGCACTCCGGCGCCCGCAGCGAGTACCTGTCGGCCCGCACGGCGTTCGAGACGATGGAACGCACGGTCGGCACCGCCGTCGCCGAGGTGCAGCGCCAGCTCGCCGCCGCCCAGCGCGGTCTGGACTCCGCCACCGTCCGCCGCCGGGAACTCGGCCAGCTCCGGCTGACGATCGCCGAGGCGGTCGGCCAGGCCCGCGGGCAGGAGAGCGGCCTGACCAGCCGGGTCGCGGACCTCGGCGAGCAGCGCCGGGACGCGGCCGGCCGGCTGCGCCGCTTCGCCGCGGGCGGACTGCTGGCCATCGCCCTGCCCGAGCTGACGTTCCCCGACACCGGCCGGGAATGGGCGCCCGACCCGGCAGTGCGCCTCGCCCGCCAGATCGAGGCGGCGGTCGGTGAGGTCGACGACTCCGACGCCGGCTGGGACCGGGTGCAGAAGCTCATCGCGGCCGAGCACGGCACCCTGCGGGAGGTGATGAGCCGCCACGGCCACCACGCCGCCGCGACGCTCACCGACGACGGCTGGGTGGTCGAGGCGACGTTCCGCACCCGCGTGATGAGCCCCGCGGAGCTGGCCGACGCGCTCGGCGTCGAGGTCACCGACCGGCGTCGCCTGTTGACGGAACGGGAACGGGCCATCCTGGAGAACCACCTCGTCAGCGAGGTCGCCAGCCATCTCCAGGACCTGATCAGCGACGCCGAGCACCAGGTCGAGCGGATGAACGCCGAGCTCGACGAGCGGCCCAACAGCACCGGCATGAAACTGCGCTTCCAGTGGCGCCCCGGCCCGGACGCACCACCCGGCCTGGGCCCCGCCCGGGACCGCCTGCTGCGCCAGGTCTCGGACGCCTGGTCACCCGCCGACCGGGAAGCCGTCGGCGCGTTCCTGCAGGCGCAGATCAAGGCCGAGCGCGACCAGGACGCCGGCGGGACGTGGCTGGAACACCTCGGCCGTGCCCTCGACTATCGCCGCTGGCACGTGTTCGCCGTGCAGCGCTTCTCCGACGGCCAGTGGCGCTCGGCGTCCGGGCCGGCCTCGGGCGGCGAACGGGCCCTGGCCGTCACCATTCCGCTGTTCGCGGCCGCCTCCGGGCACTACCGCTCGGCCGGCAACCCACACGCGCCCCGCCTCGTCATGCTCGACGAGGCGTTCGCCGGCGTCGACGACGACGCCCGCGCGTCCTGCCTTGGCCTGCTCGCCGTCTTCGACATGGACGTCGTCATGACCAGCGAGCGGGAATGGGGCTGTTACCCGACCGTCCCGGGCCTCGCCATCAGCCAGCTGTCCCGGCGGGACGGCATCGACGCGGTCCTGGTCACCCGCTGGCGCTGGGACGGCCGCCAGCGCCTCCCCGCCGGCGTCAAGCGGCCCGCCGGTGTTGCCACTGTTGCCGGGGCGAGGGAACCCGGCGCCACCGCACCTGCCGAGAACACTCTGTGGGACGAGCCGTGAGCACGGAGCCGGTGATCTACAACAATGTGACCGGCTCCGACCTGACCGAGGTCGGGACAGCCGTCAGTGGGACGGTCGACATCGAACGGCTCGGCCGGCTGTTCGGGCCGCCGACCCAGTGGATCATTACGCGGGCGCGGTCCCGGCTGGAGCGGGGCGGGTCCCTCACCGGCGAGCTCACATTGCCGGACCCGTCCGAGCAGCAGCGCGTTGCCCTCGCCGGACTTCTGGGACGCCGCCCTCGGTCGGGCCGTTCCCTGCGGGTCGACGTGGACGACCTCGACACGGTCGTGCGGCGCAGCGGATGCGCGCCGAGCCTCGCGGCCGCCGTCGTCGCGCTCACCGGTCCCATCGTCGACCGAGCCGCGCTCGCCGCCGAGACGGCCCGCGGCTGGCGGGCCGTGTTCGCCTTGGCCGATCCTCTCGTGGACGCTCGCCCGGTCCTCGGGGCCTGGCGGGACCGGCTTGGCACCACCGGTCTGCTGCGCCGGCTCGCCGGTTCGCTGGAGGAGGGGCAGGCGCTGATGGCGGCGGCTGTATCCGTGCTGGGCGCGCTGCCGGCCGACGGCGCGCCGATCTCGGTGTTCGCCGCCCGTGTGCTGGGCGACGGTCACGGCCTGGACGCCGATCGTCCCCTGTCCACCCTGGTGCTCGACGCCGTCGCACTGCTCGGCCGGTCGATCAGCGCCGATGCCGACGATGCCGGCGCTGGTCCGGACGAGCTGGCGGGTCGGACTGCGCGGTCCACCGAGTGGCGGCGGGAGGCCTGGGCCGCGGTCGGCGTCCTCGTCAGCGAGCTGGCACTGCCCGTGCTGACGCTCGGGTTGCCCGGAGACCGGCACAGCGTGACTGGCCGCGTCCTGGACCTGTGGCGGGCGGCCGGTGAGCCCGTGCACCTGTCGCTGCGCCAGCTGGTGCGTGACCCACCGATCCTGGACGCGCTGGCCGGCGTAGCCGTGTTCGTCTGCGAGAACCCGGCGGTCGTGAGCGCCGCCGCGGACCGGCTCGAAGCCGGGTGCCGGCCGCTGGTCTGCGTCGGGGGTATGCCGGCTGCGGCCGCCGCTTCGCTGCTGCGCCTGCTCGCCGACGCGGGCGCCGTCCTGCGCTACCACGGCGACTTCGACTGGGGCGGGCTGGCCATCGCGAACACCGTCACCACCCGGTTTGGCGCCGTCCCCTGGCGGTACGACCGCGCCCACTACGAGCGGGCGCTGCGGCCCGGGCTCGCCGGGCTCACGGGACGCCCCGTCGACGCCCGGTTCGACCCCGACCTGAGCGACGCCCTTAGCGAGCACCGCTATCGGGTTGAGGAGGAGGCCGTCCTCGACGACCTGCTGGCCGACCTCATCTCCGATCCGCCGGCCGACCCCGGTAGCGCGCCGAGCGTCGCCAGCAGCGATCCCCACTGATCTTCAAGGTCCGCGGTCACGTCGACCGACGTTCTCGGCCGCGTAGAGACGTGTCCATGAGGCACATACCGGCGGCGAACAGGATCGACAGCACCAGAATCGAGTGGAAGGGCAGGTCGAACGCCGCCGCACCGCCGGCCAGCGCAAGAATACCGACCTCGGTGGCAGTGTCGAAACCGAGCCCGAACAGGGTGGCGGATGCGGAGAGTATGCCCCAGGTAGCGGCAACTGCTTCATCGCCAGGCAGTACAGGGATTCCTGAGAGCCAGTCGGCGAGTTCCTGACGTCGACGACTGCCCCAGTCTCGCAGGTCGGTCCACTTGGCGAGCTCACCAAAGGTCACGAACGTAATCAACGGCCGGCGGCCGATCAGGCGGGTTGCCACGGATCCGCCGAGCCTGCGCTTGTGGCTCAGGGAGACGATGTCGGTGTCAAGTAACGACAGGCTGCACGGCGCCGGCTCAGGCAACGTCGCGACGACGCTCGGCATAGGCGAACGCGAGGAACTCGTCGAGCTCCTCGTCGGAATCGAAGGTGTCGGCAGCCAGGTTGTCGAGGGACCCCTGGGGATGTACCGCAAGTACACCGACGCCCCCTGAGGCGCGCGACACAGTGTACGAGTAGCGCATAAGGCGGACCCGCCCGATTCATCCTGAGCTGTTCGACGCCCACTACGACGAATGGTCCGCGCTCGAGCGTGGCACCACGGCAGCCCCGCCCCGTCGGCCGCCTCCCCGGGCCAAGGTCAAGAGCCAGAGGAACGCCTCGGCGGCAAGTACCTGCTCGTGCTCTGAGCTGCATGAACCGTGATCCGAGCCGCGCGGCGAGGTTGCGCAGGGGCTCGACGAGCAGCGCCAGTCTGGCAGAGCCGGAACGGTCCAGCCCCATACCGCCGGGCCGATCGCGTGCAGGGTGATCTGGTCGTCGGCCCCACCCAGCGCGTACAGCATCTGTATCCCGGCGCGGCCCCATGGGGTCGCGCCCTGCCGACCACCGCCGCACAAGCGGACGGTCTACCAGTCCCGATCTTGAGCATCGTCGCAGGTCACGGCGCCGATGCGACCGGGCCAGACGAGCTCCGTTGCCATACGAGGCCCGTACCTTGTGGCAACGTCCGTGAGCACAGGCCTCGTGACCTCCCATTTTCAGGCGGGCAGCCAGAGCCGTCCACGACAGGTCATGATTGACCACGCCGGGTAAGTGCGTGTCGGGCGGTCCGCAGCACGGCCGCTGGGGTGAGCAGGACTGATGGGGGTTCGACAAGGTTGACCACGCGCAGCAGGTTGCGGGCGAGGACAGGGTCGGATCGGGTCGCCGCCTGGACTCGGGGGATGTAAGCGTTGGTGATCCGGGTGCGGGGCCCGCGGCGGCCCTCGACCTCCCGGTAGCGCAGGTCGGAGTCGGTGGCGATCGACCACGCCCGGGAGGTCGGCCGGGCGGCCGCCGTGAAGTATCGTGCGGCGAGGTCGTCCAGGCCACCCGAACGCAGACATGCCCGCAGCTCGAGAGCCTGCTGCGCGGCGACGGTCATGCCCTGCGCGTAGAGCGGGTTGAGGGTGCACAGGGCGTCGCCGATCGCGACGAAACCGGCGGCCGGGGTGCGCAGGAGGTCGTAGCGCAGCCGCCGTGACGCCCGGAACCGGTAGCGAACCGGGTCGTCGAGCGGCTCGGCGTCCTGGATGAGGCGGTTGATGTCGGGGGCGGGCAGGGAGGCCGCGAACCGTTCGTAGCCGGGGACGTCGACCGGCGGGTGGTCGCCGAGCATGCCGGCGAGGGTCACGATCCAGCGGTCGCCCTCCTGGGTGACGGCGCCACCGCCGCGCCGGCCCGGCAGCGTCGAGATGATGACGCCGAGGTCGCCGCCGAGGTCCGTGGGCCGCCGGCGGTAGGTCCGGGAGGCGTAGGCGAGGTCGACGCCGACGGTCTCCTCCCGTGGGACGTCGAAGCCCAGGTCGGCGAGCCACTCCGAGGCGCGGGACCCGCGGCCGGTGGCGTCGACGACGAGGTCGGCCTCGATGGTGCGGGCCGGGGCGTCACCGGCGGGCGGCTCGACGCGCACCCCGACGACCCCGGCGGCTCGGGTGGAGCCCGATCCGCGGACGAGGCCGACCGCCCGGAGCCCGGGGAGCAGCCGGATCCGGTCGTGGCCGAGTGTCGCGGCCCGCAGGGCGGCCTCCAGCGCCGGCCGGCTGGCGAGCACCGAGGTGAGGCCGGTCGGCACCGGGGTGACCCGGGCGCCGTCGAAGTACCAGCGGGTACCGACGAGGGTCTCCGCCGTCGGCACCCCGTCTGCGGCGATCTTGGCGGTGAAGTCCGGGTACAGCTCGTCGAGGATCTGGCGGCCCCGTTCCATCAGGGCATGCAGGTGACGGCCCTGCGCCGCCCCGCCGCGGTGGGCGACGGCAGCGGTGGGCGTGACGTCGTCGCGGTCGATGACCGTCACCTGGCCGACGTGCTCGGCCAGCACCCGGGCCGCCAACAGGCCCGCGACGCTGGCGCCGAGCACGACGGCGTGCCCTCGCCGGCCCACTCCCCCACCGACCGTGGCGCTCCCGGCCCCGGGCACGTTCCCGCCGCCGGGCACGCTCGCCCTTCGGGGCGCTCCCCCGCCGCTGGGCGCGGTCACGCCGAGGCCGCGGCCGGCGGCCCCACCGCGGGGGTGGTGAGCGGGAGTGGGGCGGCCGTGCGGCAGGCCGCCACGAAGCGGGTCAGCTCGTCGACCCGGTCGGAGCGGGCGTCGACGGCGCGGTTCACGATCCGGATCAGGTGCTCGTAGGCGTCGGTGTGGTCGTAGCGGGCCGCGTCCGCGATCCGCAGCGCCCAGCGCCAGTAGCCGCGCATCGTGTCCGCGAGCGGCATCCGGAAGCGGGCGATCACGTCCCGGATCGGCTCGACCACCGCGTCGCCGTACACCCGCAGGTACCGCTCCAGGATGTCGGCCATGAACGCGAAGTGGCGGGCCTCGTCCCGGCTGAGCCGGTTGAGCAGCTCGGCGAGCACCGGGTCGCCGACGACGGAGCGCAGCTGCTGGTAGTAGATCTGGGTGGCCTTCTCCTGGACGAGCGCGTAGGCAAACAGCGCCACCGACTCGTCGTGCGGGAGCTCGAAGGGCTTGCGGCCCTCGGCGGCGAGCTCGCGGCGCAGGTCGTCGGGACGGGCGATACCCGAGTCGGTCTGGTAGCGGAACAGGGCGCGGGCATGGCTGTCCTCCTCGACCGCCCAGCGGACGGTGAAGTGGTACAGCTCGCGGTGGTGGGCGAAGTCCTGCTCGCTCACCTCGTCGGTCAGCGGGAACCGCCGGGTGTAGACGGCGAAGTAGCCCGGCAGGTGATCCTCGATCAGGGTGATGAAGCGGACGGCGGACCGCTGCCCGTCGGTGAGCCGGTTGGCGTCGGCCGCGGTCCAGTCGACGGCGGTCTCGACGTCCCAGCGGCGCTCGGCGGCGCCGGCGCGGTGGAAGTCGGTGACGGCTTCGGCCATGTCGCCGGGGGCCAGGAAGGGCCCGTCGACCGGGCCGCGCAGCACGGGGGCCCGGGTCGTCGTCGTGGTCATCGGTTCGTCTCCCGGGCTCGTCAGCGCGACTTCTGGCAGACCAGCGCGTAGTGCTTCGTGGTGAAGCCCCAGCCGGCGTTGGCGACCTGGAGGTAGCGGGTGAGGGTCGCCGCCAGGCCGGGGCTGATCGCGTCGAGCCGGTCGGCCCGGTCGGCGACATTGACCAGCCAGTCGTCGATGGTGCGGCGGTAGTCCTCGGTCAGGTCGTCGACGGAGATCACCGAGAATCCGGCGTCCTCGGCGGCGCGGACCAGCTCGGACAGCGGGCGCATGTCCCCCCAGCCGAAGATCGAGTCGCGGACGAACTCGGTGCCGCCGCGACGGTCGAACTCCTCGTGCGCGGCCGCGTTGCGGAAACAGGACTCGGAGACGTACAGCCGTCCGTTGCGGCGCAGCGCCGCCCGCGACCGGCGGAACACCAGGTCGAGGTCGGGCATGTGGACGATGGACCCGAGCAGCGACACCGCGTCGAACGACGCCGGCTCGACGTCGAGGGTCTCGAAGTGGCCCTGGCGGGTCTCGACCAGGTCGGCGACGCCCAGCTCGGCGGCGCGGGCGGCGATGTAGGCGTGCTGGCGGCCGGCCGGGCTCACCCCGACGGCGCGGCAGCCGAGCTCGGCGGCCATGTGCAGCACGACCGAGCCCCAGCCGCAGCCCACGTCGAGGATCCGCTCGCCGCCGCGCAGCCCGAGCCGGTCGGCGACGAAGCGCAGCTTGGCGAGCTGGGCGGCCTCCAGAGTCAGGCCCTCGGAGCGGTAGAGACCGCTGGAGTACTTGCGGCGGGAGTCCAGGAACAGGCCGAAGATCTCCGGGTCGAGGTCGTAGTGCTGGTTCGTGTCCGCGACCCCGACCGGGGTGGCGGACGCCGTCCCGGCCGGGGTCGCTGTACCGGCCGGGGTCGCGGCGGCGACGGTCATGCCGCCGCGCCCGCGGCCAGCGCCCGCTCGACGACGTCGGTCACCTCACGGACGGTGGTCACCGTGAAGACGTCCTCGTCGTCGAGCTCGATGTCGTAGGCGCGCTCGATGCGCGCGATCATGCGCAGCACCTTCACCGAGTCGGCGCCGGCGACGGTGCGCAGGTCGAGATCGGGGTCGATGGCGTCCGCGGTGGTCGCCAGCTCGGTGGCGACGATCTGGGTGACGGTGACGAGCACTGGCTCGGCGGTCGTGGACATCAGGACTCCTCGGATGCGGTCGCGGGAGCGGAAACAGGAACGGGCACGGACACAGGGGCTGAGGCTGGGGCGGGCACCGAAGCGGGGCCGGGTGCGCCGGCGGCGGCGGTCGCCGAGGCGAGCGCGGGGGCCGACGCGGTCAGGACGTCCGCCAGGCGGCCGGCGTCGCCGTCGCTGAGCGTGATGCGGTCACGGGCCGCCTCGAGGGCGACCGGGCGGTAGGTGGCGCGGGCGGTGGCGACGACCCCGCCGGTCGCGTCGAGGATGTCGGCCTCGGCGTTGATCAGGCCGGTGTCCCCGGTGCCGACGATCCGCGCCCGGCACTCGTGCGGGGCGCCGACCGGGATCGGCGCCAGGTAGCGCAGCCGCATCGCGGTGGTGAACGCCGGCTTCCCGGTGCGCAGCACGATGAGATTGCCCATCGTCTCGTCGCAGATCACCCCGGCCAGGCCGCCGTGCACGACGCCCGGGTAGGACTCGTGCGCGGAGCCGAGCTGGAAGACGGTGGCGAGCCCGTCCGGGAGGGCCTTGAACCGCAGCTGAAGGCCCTTGGCGTTGTGCGGGGAGCAGCCGAAGCACTGGTAGTCGTCCAGGACGGCCCAGGGGGTCGCGACGAGCTCCTGCGCGTCGGCGAGCGTCCCGGACGGGTCGTCCTGTGCCGGGGCGGTCATCCGAGCGCCTCGGCGAGGTTGCGGCGGACCCGGGCGTTGGTGGTCAGGTCCAGGCCTGTCAGTGAGCCGAAGGCCCGCCGGATCTTGTCCTGCAGGTGGGCCAGCTCGCCCTCGGTCGCCACCTGGGTGAGGAAGTAGGTGAACCCGGTGTCGATGGTGTCGTGGTCGCGCAGGGCCTCCAGCTCGCCCTTGAAGACGCCGACCGGGTGCTTGATGCGCTGCTCGGCGGTGTAGACGAACAGGGTCTCCAGCACGGACGCCAGCTCGTCCGGGTGCTCGGCGAGCCGGCACCGGGTGTAGTGGATGAACTCGCGGGCGTGCGCGGCCTCGTCCAGGCTCGCCTTCGTCATGATGGCGGCCAGCACCGGCTCCTCCACCCAGGCGGCGACCGCGCGGTAGACGTGGTTGACCGTCAGCTCGGAGATGACGTTGGTCGCCAGGGTCGCCGCCGGGGTGGTGCCCGGCGCGTAGGGCTCCCGCATCGCCGCGACCGCGCCCGGCTCCACCTGGGCGTCGATCTGGTCCAGCCAGGCCCGGAACGCGAAGTGGTGCTGGAGCTCCTGCCCGCCCCACAGCGCGATGAACGCGGAGAAGTCGTAGTCGTCGACGAACTCGTCGAAGAAGCCGTGCTGGGCGGCGATCGAGTTCGCCTCGCCCATCACCGCGCCGCGCGCGATCCGGACATACTCGGGGCGGACGAGCTCGGGCCGCACCTCGTCGAAGGGGATGTCGGCGAGCCGCCACACGTGGCGCTCGTATCGGCGGAAGACGTCGTAGCTGTGCATGGGCCTCCACCTGCCTGGGAAACGGGCCTGGAACTCATGTCGGTACGCATGCCTCGCGCGCGGCGAGGCGCTGGAACTTCCCGCTGGACGTCCGCGGCAGGGCATCGGGCCCGACGAGGGCGACGGCGATCTCGGCCAGCCCCAGCGCGGCGGTCACCGCCACCCGGATCGCGGCGGCCAGCGCCGCGCGCTCGGTGTCGTCGACCAGCCGGGTCTCGGCGAGGACTGCCATCGTCTCGGCGCCCCCGGGTGAGCGGTCCGCGTAGGCGACGCAGCGGCGGCGGTGGACGCCGGGGACGTCCCGGGCGGCCTCCTCGGCGTCGTGGGGGTAGTAGTTCACCCCGCGGACGATCACCATCTCCTTGTCCCGGCCGGTGACGAAGAGCTCGCCGTCGCGCAGCAGGCCAAGGTCGCCGGTGCGCAGCCAGCCGTCCGCGGTGAACGCGCCGGACGGCTGCGCGCCGGTGTCGGTCAGGTAGCCGCCCGTCACCGCGTCGCCGCTGATCTGGATCTCGCCGACCTGGTCGTCACCGAGCACGCCGGTGCCGTCGCGGCCGCCGATCCGCACCCGCATGGCGCGCACCGGTCGCCCCACCCCGGCCAGCCCGCGGGCGGACGGCGAGCCGGCGGGCACGTCGCGCGCGACGCCGTCGCGGGCGAGCAGGTCGCGGTCGACCCAGCGGTGCACGGGGGCGCGGCCCGGTGGCGGGAAGGTCACCGCCAGCGTGGCCTCGGCCATCCCGTAGACGGGCATCATCGCCGCCGGCGCGAAGCCGGCCGGGGTGAAGGTGGTGAGGAAGCGCTCGACCGAGGCGGGCTCGACCGGCTCGGCGCCGTTGAAGGCGACCCGCCAGCCGCTCAGGTCCAGGCCGGCCTCCCGCGGCGCGGGGACGGCCTCCGCCAGGTGGTCGTAGGCGAAGTTCGGCATGGGGGCGATGCTGCCGCCGCGGCCGAGGAAGTCTGTCAGCCAGCCGGCCGGGTCCTTCACGAAGGCGGCCGGTGACCAGACGGTCATCGGCATGCCGGTGAAGATGCCGGCGAGCGTGCCGAACAGGCCCATGTCGTGGAAGAGCGGCAGCCAGATGCCGCCGTGGTCGACCTCGGTCAGCGCGACGCCGCCGATGATCGCGGCCAGCCCGGCCAGGATGTTGCGGTGCGTCAGTACGACGCCCTTCGGGGCGGCGGTGCTACCGGAGGTGAACTGGACCAGGGCGGCCTCGTCGGGTGACACCTCCACCGCCGGGCCGGCCGGGGCCGCACCGCCAGCGGCGGCTGGCGCGGTGCCGGTGGCCGGGACAGTGCCGGCGGCGGCCGGTGTGGTGAGGTCGGCGACCCGGACGAGGCGGACGCCGTCGAAGGCCCCGGCGAAGCGGTCGGCCATCCGGGCCGTCCGGCCGCCGACCAGCACGAGCCGGATGTCGGCGACGGCGACCGCGCGCGCCAGCCGCGCGGCGTAGCCGGGCAGGTCACGGGTGGAGGCGGGCAGCGGCAGGGGGCACGCGGCGGCTCCCGCCCGGCTCACTCCGGCCAGGGCCACCAGAAAGTCGGGCGCGTTGTCGCTGAGCACTCCGACCCGGTCACGGGCGACGACCCCGGCACCGGTCAGGGCTGCCGCCAGGACGTCCGCGCGGGCGACGAGCTCGCCCAGCGTCAGCGACGCTCCGGCGGAGGGGAAGTCGAGAGGCAACCCCGGATGGCGGGCCGCCACCGTGGCCAGGCCGGCGTGCAGGGTGCCCGCCGCGAGCGCGGCGGCGGCCGTCGAGCCGGCGGCCACGGAATCGGCAGGTACGAGATCGGCAGGTACGAGATCGACGGGTGAGGAAACGGGGACGGCGCGGGGCGCCGGGATCGCCACCTCGGCCGGAGCGTCGTGCATCGTGGGCCCTCCATCTGCATCCGGCCGCTTTCCGGCTCGTGCCGGCGCGCGGCGCGCGCGCCGCACCGGTCTCGCCCGACGCGTTCGCGCCGCCGTTCACCGGCGGCGGTTCGTCCACGCATTTCCGCGAGAATGCTTGCGCCGTCGCCCGGTGCCGTCAAACACGGATACCGGTCCGCTATGGATCCATCGGCGGCGTTAATCGTCTCGCCGGGGACAGAAGGAAAGCGGACGATACATCGAGGCGCTATCGCGGTAACAACCGTGCGGCAATTGGAGATGCGATGACCACGTCCACCGTCGTCCCGACGGCCGGCACCGGATCATCCGGGCCGGCCGGCGAGGAGTCGACCGCGCTGCTGGCCGAGCTGTTCGACCCGGCAACGAGACCCGACCCCTACCCCGTCTACAGCCGGCTGCGCGAGGCGGGTGCGCTGCACGCGACGCCGTTCGGGCTGCCCGTCGCGACCCGGCACGCCGACTGCGTGGCCGTCCTGGCGAACCAGGACTGGGGGCACGACCTGGAAGCCCACCAGATGCACCCGACGCTGCCGGCGGAGTCGTTCCCCACCACGTTCCTGTGGATGGAGCCGCCGGACCACACCCGGCTGCGCGGCCTGGTCAGCAAGGGCTTCACCCCGCGCAGCGTGCAGCTGCTGCGGCCGCGGATCACCGCGCTGGTCGACGAGCTCCTCGACAATGCGCTCGCCGCCGGCGAGTTCGACCTCGTCGAGACGATCGCCTACCCACTGCCGCTGACCGTCATCTGCGAGATCCTCGGCGTCCCCGCCGCCGACCACCCGGCCGTCCAGGTCTGGTCGCAGGCGCTGGCCCGGGCGTTCGACCCCGACGCGCTCATGTCGCCCGAGGCACTCGCGGAGCGCAACCGGGCCATCCCCGAGTTCCTGGAGTACTTCGGCGCGCTGGTCGAGCGGCACCGGCGCGAGCCAGGCGACAACCTGATCTCCGCCCTCGCCCAGGTCGAGGAGGCCGGTGACCGGCTCACCGCCGACGAGCTGCTCGGCACCTGCGTCACGCTGATCATCGCCGGCCACGAGACGACGGTGAACCTGGTCGGCAACGGGATGCTCGCGCTGCTGCGCAACCCCGACCAGCTCGCCCTACTGCGCGCCGAGCCCGAACTGATCCCGGCCGCCGTCGAGGAGCTGCTGCGCTACGACTCACCGATCCACCTCAACACCCGCGCGGCGAAGCGGGAGCTCGAGGTGGCCGGACGGGTGTTCGCGCCCGGCGAGGGCGTCGTCGCCCTGATCGCCTGCGCGAACCGGGACCCGCGGGCCTACCCCGACCCGGACCGGCTCGACGTGCGGCGGTTCACCTCCTCCGCCGGCGGCCCCCCGGCCCGGCACCTGTCGTTCAGCCTCGGCCACCACTACTGCCTAGGCGCGCCGCTGGCGCTGCTCGAGATGGAGCTGCTACTCGCCGCGTTCGTCCGGCGGGTCAGCCACGCCGAGATCACCGACAACAACCCGCCCTACAAGCCGAACCTGCTGATCAGGGGCCTGGCCGAGCTGCCCGTGCGGTTCCGCGGCTGACCGTCCCGCCACGCTGCCCGGCATGATCCACGACGACATGCCACGTTCCCGTTCCGCCGTCCACACGTGCGCGTTACCGGCGGTTAGCGCCCACCGGTAACGTGAGCGGCGCCCAGCGGGAGGATGGCGATGGAACTGAGATATCTCGCGTCGTTCCTCGCCATCGCCGAGGAGCTTCACTTCGGCCGCGCGGCGGCCCGCCTGCACCTGGCCCAGCCCTCGCTGAGCCAGCAGCTTCAGCGGCTGGAACGCGACATCGGCGTCGAGCTGGTCTCGCGCAGCTCGCACGAGGTCAAGCTGACCGCCGCCGGCCGCGCCTTCGAGACGGAGGCCCGCCGGCTGCTCGACGCCACCCGGCGGGCCGTCACCGTCGCCCGCGAGGCGGCCTCGGGGCGGACGGGGATGATCAGCATCGGCTTCAACTACCCCGCCGGCCAGCGGGTGCTCCAGCCGACGCTGCTGCGCCTGGCGGCCGAGTACCCGGGCGTGTCGACGACGCTGTGGGAGGCCCGCAGCGGGCCGCAGCTGTCCGCGCTGGCCGAGGGACGGCTTGACGTCGCGCTGGTCTTCGCCGGGCCGCCCTCGGCCCAGCTGCGCTCCCAGCGGGTGCTCACCGTGCCGCTGGTCGCGGTGGTCAGCCGGCGCCATCCCTGGGCGGCCCGGTCCGAGGTTCCCTTCCGGGAGCTGGCCGACCAGCCGTGTGTCCTGTTCCGGCGGGAGCAGAGCCCGGCGATGCACGACGCGATCCTCGCCGCCGCCGACCGCTGTGGCATCGCGCTGACCGTCTCCGACGAGGTGGACGACTCCGGCGCGACCGGGATCGTGGTGACCACCAAGCCGGTGGTCGGGTTCGCCTCGGCCGCGCGCGGCGCGCACCCACCCGGTCACGGGCTCGCCGCGGTGCGCCTGGTCGACCCGACCCCGACAGTCGGCATGTACGCCGTGTGGCGCCCGGACCCACAGCCCGTGGTCGGCGCCTTCCTGGACTGCCTCGAGGCCGCCGGCCCGTTCACCGAGCCCGGCCCGCCCGCGGCGGTGGCACCGGCACCGGCACCGGCACCGGTCAAGGAGAGCTGACCCCGGGTCCCCGTCCGGCGGGCGGTGCGGTGCGGTGCGGTGCCCGGCGATTGGCATCCCGAATTGCTCGTTCGCCATTCATGCGTTGCCGAGAACCGGCCCGGCGCGCAACATCGCTCGAGCGGTCAGATTCACCTGGTCGCCCCGCCGATCCGCCGCGCCGTACAAGGAGGCCATGGGGCCGTCCGGTGGCCGTGCCGGCCGTGGCACGCGCCCATCAGGCGGCGGAGCGTGACCCGGCGGCGGCACACCGACGGTGCCGGCCGCGCGGCCGGTCCGAACAGAATGGACGTGACCATGGAGTTGACTGTCCTCGGGTGCCGGTCGGGGATGCCCGCCGCCGGCCAGTGCAGCTCCAGCTACCTGGTGGAGACCGAGGCGGCCCGCCTGCTGCTGGACTGCGGCCCCGGCGCCGCCACCGCGCTCAGCGCGGTCATGGATCCGCGCCGGCTCGACGCCGTGGTCATCAGCCACCTGCACCTGGACCACTGCTACGACCTGCTGCCCGTCGGCAAGACCCTGCTGGCCGGGCACGGCCGGTTCGCCGAGCTGTTCCCCACACTGCCCGAGCTGGCCACGCAGGTCCAGCGGGCCCCGGTGCCGCTGTACGTGCCGCGCGGCGGCCGGGAGCGGCTGCGCGCGCTCGCCGCGCTGTTCCCCGTCACCACCATCCCGCTGCTCGACCGTGCCTTCGAGGTGGCCTTCGACGTTCGCGAGTACGAGCCGGGCGACACCTTCGTCGTCGGCGACGCGACGGTCGGGGTGCACGAGCTGCGCCACGCCGTGCCCAACTGCGGCACGCGGGTGGACTGCGCGTCCGGCAGCATCGCCTACACCGGCGACACCGGGGTGACCGAGGATCTCGTGCCCTTCGCCCGGGACGTCGACCTGCTGCTCGCCGAGGCGACGCTGGAGCTGACCGACACAACCGACCACGGCCATCTCAGCGCCACCGACGCGGCGCGGGCCGCCACCGAGGCCGAGGCGCGCCAGCTCGTCCTGACACATTTCGTGACCGCCGAGCCGACCTGGCTGCGGGCACGTCGGGAGGACGCCGAGCGGGTCTTCGACGGCCCGGTGCACATCGCCACGCCCGCGAGCCGCTTCACCGCCCGGGTCGCCGAGGCGGCCCCGCATGCCTGACGGACCGTCCGGTCCGTCAGGCTCCGTGGATCAGGCAGGGACGGTGGATCAGGCGGGTGCCGTGGAGGAGCCGGTGCTGGCTGTCTGGTGCGACTACGGCGGCGTGCTCAGCTCCTCCATCGCCGGCTCACCCGCCCAGGTGGCGACCGCGGCGGGAGTGCCGACGTCCGAGCTCATGGCCGCGATCCGGCGGGTCGCGACGTCCTTCGGGGCGACGATGATCGAACCGCTGGAACTCGGGGTCCTCTCCCAGCACGAGTGGGGCCTGCGGGTCACCGCGGAGCTGGCGCCGGCCTGGACGCCGCGGATCGACCTGACCCGCTTCGGCGACCACTGGTACGCGGGCCGGACGGTCAACACGACCCTGTTCGAGCTGCTCGACCGGGTGCGGGCGAGCGGCGTGCGGGTCGGCATGCTCACCAACAGCGTGCGGGAGTGGGAACCGCACCGGCGAGCGCTGGCGCCGGCCGTCGACCCGTTCGAGGTCACCGTCAACTCCTTCGAGGTGGGCCTGCGCAAGCCGGATCCGGCGATCTTCGAGCTCGCCGAGTCGCGGTTCGGGACGCCGCCGCGGGCCTGCCTGCTCATCGACGACCTGGCGGTCAACTGCGCCGCGGCCCGGGCCCGGGGCTGGCGGGCGATCGAGCACACCGAGCTCGAGGACACTCTGGCACAGCTGCGCGCCGCTATTCCTGCCGTGGCCGCGGACGCGGTGACGGACTAACGCTCACACGCGTTTTGCCGTTACCCCGCACCAACGATAAATAATTGCGATCGGCCGATCCTTCGCACCCATAGCCCGGCGATAGGAGACGTTTACGGATCGTTAGCTAGAAGCACATTGCCAGCCGACCGACGATGCATTGAGACTGGGTTCGGTAAATCCACCGAGAAATATCCGAACCCTCGTCACGAGTAGGTGGTCGGTGTGCAGCAGTACACCCTGGGAGCGGGCCGGGTCCTTCCTGACGACCGCGGTCTTTATTCCCTCGTCGACGACCGCGTCCGTACCGATCCGGACCGGGTGATCCTCAGCCGGCCCACCGGGACGGACTGGCACGACGTCACCTTCCGCGAGCTCGACGCCCACGTGCGCCGGGTCGCCGCGGTGCTCCTCGGCCACGGGGTGGGCGTGGGCGACCGCGTCGGCATCGTCGGCCGCACCAGCTACGAGTGGGTGGTCGCCGACCTCGCGGTCCTCGCCCTCGGCGCGATCACCGTGCCGATCTTCCCGACCGCCTCGCCGGCGCAGATCACCCACATCGTGACCGACTCCGGCATGGCGTGGTGCTTCGTCGAGACCCCGGAGCACCACAGCGCGGTCGCCACGGCCGGCGCCGGGACGCTGCTCGCGCTGCCCTGGCAGCTGGCCGACCTGAACGGCTGGCAGGCCCCCGCCGACGACGCGAGCCACGACGCGGGCCACGCGGCCGGCGGCGGTGACCTGGCCGCGGCGGACGAGTTCGCCGGGCGCCGGGACGCCGTCCGGGCGGACTCGCTCGCGACGATCGTCTACACCAGCGGGACGACCGGCATGCCCAAGGGCTGCATTCTCACCCACGGCAACCTGTTCGCCTCCAGCGCCAACACCGTCGAGCACACCGGCGAGCTGTTCCGGGTGTGGCGGCCCGCCGCGGGCACCGGAGCGGCCGAGGGGTCGGCGGGATCAGAGGCGTCGGTCGAGCAGGCGTCGACCCTGCTCTGCCTGCCGCTGGCACACGTCTTCGGCCGGACGATCCTCGTCGCCTGCATCTATGCCGGAACGCGGACCGGCCTGCTGGCGGCGGTCCCGGACATCCTGCCCGCGATGGCGACCTTCCGGCCGACCGTGCTCGCGCTCGTCCCCTACGCCCTGGAGAAGATCCGCAAGGGGCTGCGCGGCGTCGTCGACACCGACACCGAGCTCGCGGCGGTGGCCGCCGGGCTGGCCGGCGACCCGGCCGACGGCCCAGCCACCAGCCCGGCCGCCGAGCGGCGGCCCGCCCCGGCTGCGCTGGCCCGGATCAACGGCGTGTTCGGTGGCCGGCTGACCCACGTGATCAGCGGCGGCGCGTCGCTGGACGCCACCACGGCGGCCTTCTACCGCGGGGTCGGCGTGCGGATCCTGAACTGCTACGGCCTCACCGAGGCCGCGACGGCGGTGACCGTCAACCAACCCGGCACCAACCGCATCGGCACGGTCGGCCAGCCGATCCCCGGCACCACCGTGGCGATCTCCCCGGACGGCGAGGTGCTGGTCGCCGGCCCCAACGTCTCCCCCGGCTACTGGCGGGCCGGCCAGGCCCCGTGGATCGAGCCCGCCGGCACCCAGGCCGAGCCCGGCGCCGGCCCGTCCCGCTGGCTGCACACCGGCGACCTGGGCCACCTCGACGCCGACGGCTTCCTCGTCATCACCGGCCGCCGCAAGGAAATCCTGGTCACCAGCGGTGGCAAGAACGTCACGCCGACCCTGCTCGAGGACAGGATGCGGCTGCACCCGCTGGTCGCCGACTGCATGGTCGTCGGTGAGGCCCGCCCGTACGTCGCCGCCCTGGTGACGACCGACCAGGGTGCGCTCAACGCCCTGGCCGCGGCGCACGGCATCGACCTCGCCGCCTCCGGCTGGTGGGAGCACCCCGCCCTGCTCGACCGGGTGCAGGAGGCGGTCGACGACGCCAACGGCCTGGTCTCCCGGGCCGAGTCCATCCGCCGGTTCCGAATCCTCCCCACCCAGCTCACCATCGACGCCGGTCACCTGACGCCCTCGATGAAGCTGCGCCGCGCACCGATCGAGACGGCCTTCGCCACCGAGATCGAGCAGCTCTACTCCCCGGCCGCCGCCCCGGCACCGGCCTGACCCGACGCCGGCGGACGTCCCCGCAGGGAGACGCCGCCGCTCGCAGACATCCCAGCCCGCTGACATCTCCGCCGCATGACCGACGGGAGCACTCAAGGATGTACGACGTCATCGTGGTCGGCGCGCGCTGCGCCGGCTCACCGCTGGCCATGCTGCTCGCCCGCCAGGGCCACCGGGTCCTGGTCGTGGACAGGTCGACCTTCCCCAGCGACACCGTGTCCACCCACTACATGCACCAGACCGGCCTGGCCCGGTTGCGGGACTGGGGTCTGCTGGACCGCCTGGTCGCCACCGGCGTCCCGCCGATGCGCCACCTCACCTTCTCCTACACCGGCCTGCACCTCGAGGGCTTCGCCGACCCGATCGACGGGATCACGGAGGTCTACTCACCGCGTCGGATCATCCTCGACAAGCTGCTGGTGGACGCCGCCCGCGAGGCCGGCGCCGAGGTGATCGAGGGCTTCACGGTCAGCGACCTGCTCTTCGACGATGGCCGGGTCACCGGCATCCGCGGCCGGACCGGCGAGGGACCCGAGCAGGAGTTCCGCGCCGCGTTCGTGGTCGGGGCGGACGGGCGGACGTCCACCGTGGCCGACAAGGTCGGCGCGGACTTCTACCGGGTCGTGCCGGCGGCCGGCTTCATCTACTACTCGTACTTCGAGGGCCTCGACTGGACGTTCCAGCACCGGACCGGCTTCGGGGAGCAGCAGTTCGGCGCCTGGCCCACGCACGACGGCCGGCACCTGGTGTCGATCATCCGCCCCCGCTCGGCGTTCAGCGAGTTCCGCGCCGACGTCGAGGGCAGCTTCCAGGCCATCTTCGACGCGGTCGTCCCCGAGCTCGGCGAGGACCTGCGGACCCGCGGCCGCCGCGTCGAGGAGTTCCGTCCGATGCGCTACCCGGACAACTACTACCGGCGCTCGCACGGGCCCGGCTGGGCGCTGGTCGGCGACGCCGGCTACCACAAGGACCCGTTCACCGGCTGGGGTATCACCGACGCGTTCCTCCAGGCGCAGACGCTGGCGGACCGGCTGCATTCCGGCCTCGCCGGCGAGCGGACGCTGGACGACGCCGCCGCCGAGTACGTCAAGATCCGCGACGAGGAGAGCCACGGGACGTTCGAGCTGACCTGCACGCTCTCCCACCTCGTGCTGCCGCCGTTCCTGCACTCGGCCTTCGCCGCGACGGCGCAGAGCCCCCGCTACACGAAGAAGTTCTTCGGGTTGATCGCCGGTGGCGTTCCCGGCCACGACTTCTTCCACCCCGACAACCTCGCGGAGCTCTACGAGGAGGTCGGCATGCCCGCCGAGAAGCGCCTGCTGTCGGCCAGCTGATCCAGGACCGGGAGGCATCGGCTGATGAGCACCGCTGAGGTGGCCCCGCCCCACACGGGCAACGGCACGACACCGGACGGCACGGCGACGGGCGGCACGGCGACGGGCCTCGTCACGGGGGCCGCCGACGTCGGCGAGCTCGCGCGGCGCACCCTCGCGTTTGTGCGCGACGACGTGCTGCCGATCGAGCGCGAGCTGATCGTCGCGGGCCGGCACATGGACGACGACGTCCGCGTCGGCCTGCAGCGGGCGGCCCGCGCGGCGGGCGTCTTCGGGCCGCTGACGCCGGTCGCGCTCGGCGGGCTCGGCCTGGACAACGCCGGTCTCGCGGAGGTGCTCGAGGCCGCCGGGACGAGCCTCATCGGCCCGATCGCCGTGAACTGCGCGGCGCCCGACGACGGGAACATGCACCTGCTCGCCGACGTCGCGACGCCGAGCCAGGCCGAGCGCTATCTGCACCCACTGCTGCGCGGCGAGACCCGCTCGGCGATCGCGCTCACCGAGCCGGCGCCGGGCGCGGGCTCGGACCCGTCAATGGTCCGCACGACGGCGCGGCAGGTCGACGGCGGCTGGGTCATCGACGGGGCGAAGCACTTCATCACCGGGGCTGAGGGCGCCGCGTTCACGATCTGCATCGCCCGTACCGAGGGCGGCACCACCATGTTCCTGGTCGACCAGGACAACCCCGGCCTGGCCGTCGGACGGCGGATGCCCACCCTGGATCACAGTGCCCCGGGCGGGCACTGCGAGGTGACGTTCGCCGACTGTTTCGTCCCCGACGAGGCGGTACTCGGCGACGTCGGCGCCGGGCTGCGCTACGCCCAGGTGCGGCTGGCCCCGGCCCGGCTCGCGTTCTGCATGAGCTGGCTGGGGATCGCCGCCCGGGCACACGGCATGGCGGCCGAGTGGATCCAGCGCCGGAGCTCGTTCGGCCGGCCGATCTCCGAGCACGGCATGGCCCAGGCGCACGTCGCCGACAACGAGATCGACATCGCCGCCGCCCGCGCCCTGGTCCGCTCGGTGGCCCGGGTGCTCGACGAGCAGGGTGTGGCCAGCTCCGCCGCGCGGCACGGCGCCGCGATCGCCAAGACGTTCGTCGCCGAGGCGGTGTGGCGGGTCCTGGACCGGGTCGTGCAGCTCTACGGCGGCCTCGGGATCTGCGAGGACCACCTGGTGGCGCGCTTCCTCGTCGAGGCCCGCGGGTTCCGCATCTACGAGGGCTCGTCCGAGGTCCTGCGCACCTCCATCGCCAAGCGGGTGCTGCGGGCCCACCAGCCGGCCACCATCGGAGAGGAGACACGGTGACACCGACGTCCGCACCGACCGCGGCGACCAGTCCCGGCCAACCCAGTCCCGGCCAGCCCGGCGCGGCGGCGGGTGGGGAGAGCCGGCCCGGTCCGTTCGCCATCTTCGGCCCGGCCACCGCCGACCCGGGCGCGCCCGACCTCGAGCGCATCCGGGAGATCGCGAACGCGATCGTGCCGTTCCGGCGGTTCGTCGGCATCGACATCACCGAGATCGACGCGGAGCGCTCGGTGGTGGAGATCCCCGACCGGCCCGACCTCACCAACCAGCTCGGCACCGTGCACGCCGGCGCGCTGTTCCTGGCCGCCGACCTCGCCGGCGCCGCGGCGGTGGCCGGGGCGCTCGCGCCGCGGCTGAGCCGGTTCGAGTACCTCGTCGTCCGCGACGCCCGCTCGACGTTCCGCAAGCCGGCCAACGGGCGGGTGCGCGCGATCGGCCTGGTCGACGAGCGGGAGGCGCGCCGCGTCCTGGCCGGCACCGGGCCGGAGCGGTTCGACCTCGACGTCAGGGCGCTGCTCTACGACGACGCCGACGTGCTCGTCGCCCGGTTCCACTTCGACTACGCCTGCGCGATCGCCGGAGACTGACGATGCCGACCACCGAGTCGACGACCCCCGCCGACCCCACCGGAGCCGCACCGCCCACCGCCCCCGGCGGCGGCACCGATGCCGGTGCCGATGCCGGTGCCGCCCGTCCGAGCGCGGCCGCCGGCCCGGAGAAGGTACCGGTACCGGTCTCCAACGGGATCACGCTCATGGTCCGGGCGATGGCGCAGCCCGACCCGATGGCGCCCGTCGTGCTGCTGCTGCCGGCGATGGCCCTCAAGGCGAAGTTCTACCTGCCGATGGCCAGGGCGCTGTTCGCGGCGGGCCTGTCGGTGGCCACCCTCGACCAGCGCGGGTACGGCGAGAGCACGCCCGGCCTGCGCGAGCAGCCGAACTTCGGCTACCGCGAGCTGATCGAGGTCGACATGCCCGCGGCCGTCGGTGCCGTCCGGGCCCGCTTCCCCGGGGCCCCGCTGTACCTGTTCGGCCACAGCCTCGGCGGTCAGCTCGCCCTCTTCCACGCGGCGGCCGCGCCGGGCGAGATCGCCGGCGTCGTGACGATCGGCACCGGCACCCCGTACTGGAAGGCGTTCGGACGTCGCAACTGGTTCGAGGCGTTCTGGAAGATCCAGACCATCGGCCTGGTCTCCCGGGTGCGCGGGTACTGGCCCGGCGGAATGCTCATCGGCGGCGCGATGGCCGGTCAGGTGATGGTCGACTGGGCGCGCCAGTCCCGGACGAGCAGGTGCCGTCCCAGGGGCTCGACGCGGCGCCACGACGACGCGCTGCGCGCGCTGGACCGGCGGGTGCTGGCGATCTCGCTGGACGACGACCGGCTCGGTCCCAGCTCGAACGTGGACTTCCTCTGCTCGCGGATGCCCGCGGCGCGGCTGACCCGGTGGCACGTCGTGGAGTCCTCCGGGGTCGCCCACCGCGACCACTTCGCCTGGATCAAGGACAGCGCGGTCATCGGCCGGGCCGCGGCGAGCTGGATCACCAGCGGGCGACTGCCCGCCGAGCAGGCCGGCGGAGAGAGGAACGGGCGATGAGCAGGACACGGCTGACGGTCCTGGGTGACAGCTTCGCGGAGGGCCGCGGCGACCCGCGGCCCGGCGGCGGCTACGCCGGCTGGGTGCCCCGGTTCGCCGAGCTGTTCGGGATCCCGCACGGCGGCTACCGCAACCTCGGCACCCACCAGGCCACCACGCAGCACATCCTGGAGTACCAGGTGCCGGCCGCCCTGGTCACCAAGGCCACCGTGATCGGCGTCATCGGCGGGGTCAACGACCTGGTCAGCGACTACGAGCCGGCCCGGTTCCGACGCAACCTCGCCGCGGTCCTCGGCCGGCTCGCCGGCCCGGACACCGTGCTGTTCACCGCCACCTATCCCGACATCCCCGGGAACCTGGCCGTCCCGGCCTCGTTCCGGGCGCTGCTGCGCGACCGGTTCGCGCAGGCCAACGCATACCTGCAGGAGACGGCGGCCGCCACCGGCGCCGTGTGCCTGGACATCGCCGCGGCCACCGAGTGGCGCGGCCGGGCGCTGTGGGACCCGGACGGGCTGCACCCGAACCCGGCCGGGCACCGCCACTTCGCCGAGACCATGGCCGACCACCTCGACCGCCACACCGGCATGGCGCCGGTCGGCCGCGAGCCGGCGGGTGTCGGAGCCGGCGCGGGCGGCGGGCTGCTGTCCTACTGATCCACCGACCTGCCCCACCAACGCAACCGCCCCACGGGCCCGCCCCGCGCACCCAGCTCAGCACAGCACGTCCAGCGAGCACAGCACGTCCAGCGAGCACAGCGCGTCCAGCCAGCCCGGCCCGTGCGGCCGGTCCGGCTGGTCCGGCGCGCCCGAAACCAGCCGAACTTACGTTCCGAAAGGGTCATCGTGAGCGAGAGCGGACCGCCTCGGCGACTGGCCGACACTCCCATCGCCATAGTCGGAATGGCGGGCCTCTTCCCGCACGCCCACGACTTCCGGGAGTTCTGGCAGAACATCGTCGACGCCCGGGACTGCATCGAGGACATCCCGGCCAGTCGCTGGAACATCGACGACTACTACGACGCCGACCCGACCGTGCCGGACCGCACGTACTCCCGGCGCGGCGGGTTCGTGCCCGACGTCGCCTTCGACCCGCTGGAGTTCGGGCTGCCCCCGAACCAGCTCGAGGTCACCAGCACCCTGCAGACGCTGAGCCTCGTCGTCGCGCGCGACCTGCTGCTCGACGCCGGCGCCCACTCGGCACACTCCGCTGACAGGGCGGACTGGTACGACGCCGACTCGACCGGCGTCGTGCTCGGTGTGACCGGGCCCGTCCCGCTGATGCACCCGCTCGCCGCCCGGCTGACGACGCCGGTGCTGCGCGAGGTCGTGCGGGCCTGCGGGCTGACCGAGGACGACGCGCAGGCCATCGCCACCCGCTACGCCGAGGCGTTCGCGCCCTGGGAGGAGAACTCCTTCCCCGGTCTGCTGGCGAACGTCACCGCCGGGCGGATCGCGAACCGGCTCGGCCTCGGCGGAATGAACTCCACCGTCGACGCCGCCTGCGCGGCCTCGCTCTCCGCGGTGCGGATGGCGATCGCCGAGCTGGTCGATGGCCGCGCAGACATGATGATCGCCGGTGGGGCCGACACCGAGAACTCGATCTTCGGATACATGTGCTTCAGCAAGACCCAGGCGCTGTCGAAGTCCGACCGGATCCGCCCGTTCGACGAGGGCGCCGACGGCACGCTCATCGGCGAGGGCATCGGCATGCTCGCCCTGCGCCGCCTCGCCGACGCCGAGCGAGACGGCAACCGGATCTACGCGGTCATCCGCGGCATCGGCTCGGCCAGCGACGGGCGCTCGAAGAGCATCTACGCGCCGCGGGCCGAGGGCCAGGAGCGCGCGCTGCGCCGCGCCTACGCCGACGCCGACTGCTCACCCGCCTCGGTGGAGCTGTTCGAGGCGCACGCGACCGGCACCGCGGTCGGTGACCGCACCGAGCTGACCGCGCTGGACGCCGTCCTGCGCGAGGCCGCCGGGGACGAGGCCCGCTTCGCCGCGATCGGCAGTGTCAAGTCGCAGATCGGGCACACCAAGGGCGCGGCCGGCACCGCCAGCCTGATGAAGCTGGCGCTCAGCCTGTACCAGAAGACGCTGCCACCGACGATCAACGTCGAACGGCCCAGCGGCCCGCTCGCCGACGACAACACCCCGCTGTACGTCAACACGCACACCCGGCCGTGGGTCCGCGACCCGCGGCGCCCGGTGCGGCGCGCGGCGGCGTCCGCGATGGGCTTCGGCGGGACGAACTTCCATGTCGTGTTGGAGGAGCACCGGGCTGAGCGGCCCGCGACCGGCCTGCTGCACCGCACCGCCCGCGCCTGGCTGTGGCACGCGCCCGACCCGGCGGCGCTGCGCGCGGCCCTCGCCGCCGGCGAGCCGCCCGCCGACGGACTGATCTCCACCGACGGACTGATCCCCGCCGACCACGCCAGGGTCGGGTTCGTCACCCCGGCCGCCAACCCCGACGGCGGGGCCACCGACGGCGCGGACCTGCGCCGCATCGCGCTCGAGCAGCTGGCCGCGGCGCCCGATGCCGAACAGTGGACGCACCCGGCCGGCGTGTACTACCGCCGCCGGGCGCTGCCCGACCCGCGGGTGGGCGCGCTGTTCGCCGGTCAGGGCAGCCAGTACCTGGAGATGGGTCTGGACGCCGCCCTCGGCGTCCCGACCGTCGCGCAGGCGCTCGACGACGCGAACGCCGTGTTCGCCGACGACGACGCGCGGCTGGCCGCCGTGATGTACCCGCCGCCCGTCCTGGACCCGCAGGTTCGCCAGGAGCAGGAGTCACGGCTGCGGGCCACCCGGTACGCGCAGCCGGCGATCGGCGCGCTGTCCGCCGGGCAGTTCCGCTACCTGCGGGAGCTCGGCCTGGACTGCGCCGGCTACCTCGGCCACAGCTTCGGCGAGCTGACCGCCCTGTGGGCGGCCGGCGCCCTCGACGACACCGAGTTCTTCCGGCTGGCCCGGGCCCGCGGCGCCGCGATGGCGCCCCCGGACCCGGCCACCGGCGGGAACGCCGGCGACGGGAACGCCGCCGGCGGCGACCCGGGCACGATGGCCGCCGTCCAGGCGAGCCGGGAGCAGATCACCGAGATCCTCACCGACTTCCCCGACGTCGTCGTGTGCAACAACAACGCCCCTGACCAGGTGGTCGTCGGCGGGGGGACGCAGGCCGTGGAGGCGGTGGTCGAGGAGCTGGCCCGGCGCGGGATGACCGGCCGGCTGCTGCCCGTCTCGGCCGCGTTCCACACCCGCTACGTCGCCCACGCGGTCGAGCGGTTCGCCCAGGACCTGGCGCAGGCCCGCATCGGCGCCCCGGCCGCTCCGGTGTACGCGAACACGGCGGGCGCCGTCTACGGCCCCGACGCCGACGCGAACCGGGCCGTGCTCGCCGGCCAGCTGCTCGCCCCGGTCGACTTCGTCGCCGGGGTCACGGCGATGCGCGCCGCCGGGTGCAACATCTTCGTCGAGTTCGGCCCCAAACAGGTGCTGGCCCAGCTCACCCGGCGCATCCTCGACGACGCGCCGGTCACGGTCGTCTCCACCGACGGCGGCCCGCTGCGTGACGGCGACGTCGTACTCAAGCAGGCCGCGGTGCAGCTCGCCGTGCTGGGCCTGCCGCTGGCGGACATCAACCGCCACGCCGCGACGGCCGGCGCCGAGGGCGACGCCGGGCAGCCGCGGCGCGCGGCGATGACGGTCACGCTCACCGGCGCCGAGTACGTGCCGCAGTCCCGCCGGGCCCTGTACCAGGCGGGTCTGACCGACGGCTTCCAGGTCTCCGCGGTCGCGGCGGCCATGAACGGCGGGCCGGCGTCCGTGGCCACGCCGCCCGCCGCCCCGGCCGAGCCGGTTCCGGCCCCGCAGCCCGTACTCACCGCGGCTCCGCAGCCCGCACTCGCCGCGGCCGCGCCGGCGGCGGCCGAGCTGCCGGCGGTTCCCGCGGTGGCCGGGTCACCCGCGGCCGCCGGCCGGCCCGCAGGCTCCGCGCCGGTTCCGGCGACCGCGGCGCTCGGTGCGGGTCCGGCCGGCGCCGGGGTCAGTGAGGCCGTCGCCCTGCACCTCGACCTGCACGGGCGCTACCTGGACGGCCAGCTCCGGGTCACCGAGGAGCTGGTGGGCCTGCTGCGCGACGGCGCCCAGAACGGTGACCAGGCCGGCTGGGTGCCCGCCGCGGTCGAGCAGGTCCGGGACCAGAGCCTCGCGGCGGGTCGGGCACACGTCCACGCCAACGAGGTCCTCGCCGCGCTGGCCGGCCTCGAGCTCGCGGCAGGCGGGCATGCCCCGGCAGCGCCGGCCGCGGGTGCGCCCGCCCGGGTGGGGCTCGCCCCCCGTTCCACCAGCGCCGCCGGGCCGGCCGCCCTCGCACCGCCGCCCGCCGCGCCCACTGTGCCCGCCCCGGTGATCGCCGACGCGCCCGCGATGGTGCCCGTCGGAGCCGCCGACCTCGTCGCAGTGCCGGCGCAGCCGACGGGCAACGGCCACCACCCGCCCGTGCCCGGCGGCCACCCCGCCGGTTCACCCGCCACCGGCACTCCCGCCACTGGGGCACCCGCGGCGGCCGGCAGTGGGCCCGACGCGGACTCGGTGCGCACGGCCCTGCTCGATGTCGTCGCCGACCGCACCGGCTACCCCGCCGAAATGATCGACACCGGCATGGACCTCGAAGCCGACCTCGGCGTCGACTCCATCAAACGAGTCCAAATCCTCGGCGCCCTCCAGGAGCACTTCCCCACCCTCCCCAGCGCCGGCCCCGAAACCCTCGCCGAAATGCGCACCCTCAACCACATCACCGACTACGTCCTCACCTCGCTCGCCGCCGGCGCACCCCCAGCCGCATCGACGCCACCGAACGGCACGCTCAACGGCAGCCCCGCCGCAGCCCCCGGGGTCGACCCGGACACCGTCCGCACCGCGCTGCTCGGCGTCGTCGCCGACCGCACCGGCTACCCCGCCGAAATGATCGACACCGGCATGGACCTCGAAGCCGACCTCGGCGTCGACTCCATCAAACGAGTCCAAATCCTCGGCGCCCTCCAGGAGCACTTCCCCACCCTCCCCAGCGCCGGCCCCGAAACCCTCGCCGAAATGCGCACCCTCAACCACATCACCGACTACGTCCTCACCTCCCTGGGTCCGGTGAACCCGGCCCCGGACGGCGCCCCGAACGGCACCACCCCGAAAGGAGATCAGCCGAAAGGAGGTGAGCCGACCGGAACGGCCGGCCTGAACGGTCACCACGCCGCCGGCCACGGCGATGACGCCGTACTGCCCCACCGGCCGGTCGAGCTGGTGCCGGCGGCGCCGGTCGACATCCTGGACGCCACCCCGTTCGGCGCCGACCCGGTCGCCGTGCTCATCGACGCGACCGGCCACGACGCGCCGGCGCCTGAGCTGACGGCACTCGCCGACGGGCTGACCGCCCGCGGGTTCGCCGTCCGCACCGTGCGGCTGCCCGGCCACGGCGGGACGGCCGGCGAGAGCGGGACGGCCGGCGACGGCGCCGACCAGGCCGACCCGCTCGACGGGTGGGACGCGGCCGAGGTCGAGCAGGCCCTGGCCGGCGCGCTCGGTGGCGACGGTGCCGTCGACCTGTGCGCCCTGCTGATCGCCGCGAACGGCGGCGACGGCGCCTGGGCGGCGGGGATCCGGCGGCTCGCCGACACCGTCCTGGTCGCCAAGCACGCCGCCGGGCCGCTGTCGCGAGCCGCGGCGCGCGGCGGGCGGGCGGCGTTCTGCGCCGTCACCCGGCTGGACGGCGGCCTGGGACTGCGCGGCGACGTGCCAGCGGTGGAGCGCCTCGTCGGCGGTGCGGCCGGGGTGGTCAAGACGCTGCTGCGCGAGGAGCCGGCGCTGTTCTGCCGCGCGTTGGACCTCCACCCCGCCCACGCCCCGGCCGCGGTCGCGGAGCTGGTTCTCACCGAGCTGTGGGACGCGGCGACCGACCTGGCCGAGGTAGGCCTGGACGCGACGGGAGCGCGCTGGACCGTCCGGCCCGGGCCCTTCGGCGACCGGGCCGCACAGGACCACCGGGCCGCACAGGCCGAGGACCGGGAGGCCGGCACCGGCGCCGCCCTCCCGGTCCTCGGCCCCGACGACATCATCGTCGTGACCGGCGGGGCACGCGGGGTCACCGCGGACTGCGTGCGTGCCCTCGCGGCGCGGACCCGGGCCCGGTTCGTCCTGCTCGGCCGCACGGCGGCCGACAGCGACCCCGAGTGGGCGACCGGCGTCGCCGACGGCGGTCTGCTCGCCGCCGCCGCGGCGGCCCTGGCCGCGCAGGCCGGTCCTGGCGCGCCGCGCCCGACGCCCCGCCAGGCCGAGGCGGCCCGCCGCGACATCCTGGCCCGCAGGGAGATCCGGGACACCCTGGCCGCGCTCACCGCGGCCGGCTCCGACGCCGAGTACCTGGCCGTGGACATCGCCGACCGGGACGCGGTGCGCGCCGCGCTGGAGCCCTACCGGGGCCGCGCCGCCGCCCTGGTGCACGGCGCGGGCGCGCTGGCCGACAGCGCGCTGACCGCCAAGACGCCCGACGCGGTCCGCCGCGTGCTCACGCCCAAGCTGACCGGGCTGCGCAACGTCCTCGACGCGCTCGGCGACGGGCCGGGCTCGCCCCTGCGCCACCTGGTGCTGTTCGCCTCGGTGGCCGGGCTGATGGGCAACCCCGGCCAGGCCGACTACGCCGCGGCGAACGAGGCGCTGGGCCGCCTCGCCGCGGGTTGGAAGCACGCCGAGCGCGGCCGGCACGTCACCGCGATCGACTGGGGTGCCTGGGACGGCGGCATGGTCGACGCCGACCTGCGGGAGCTCTTCCGCTCCCGCGGCGTCGCCCTGATCGACCGGACGACGGGCGCCGAGGCGTTCGCCGAGCAGTTCGAGCCGGCCCGGGTGGACGACGTGTGCGTCCTGGTCGGCTCCGCCGAGGCGCTGACCGGTGGGTCGGACGTCCGCCCCGCCCCGGCGCTGGTCGCCCGCCGCGAGCTGCGCGAGATCGCCGAGCACCCGGTCATCCGGGACCACCAGGTAGGCGGCTTCCCCGTCCTGCCGGCGACGTTCGGGCTCGGCTGGCTGGTCAACGTGGTCGAGCGGGCCCACCCGGGGCTGACGGTGGTCGAGGCCCGCGGGTTCGACGTCCACAAGGGCGTCGTGTTCGACGGGACGGGCGAGCTGGCGTTCCAGGTGCACACCGCGGCGGCCGAGCGCGAGGGCGCCGGCACGAGTGGACGGGTCGTCGTGAAGGCGAGCGTGCGCAGCCCCGGCGCGTTGCCGGCCGGGCTGTCGCGCTACGCCGCCACGCTGGTGCTCGCCGCCGCCCCGCCGGCTCCCGCCGAGGTCGAGGACTGGCCCCGGCTCGAAGCCGAGTGGACGGCGCCCGGCCCCGAGGACGGCCTGGAGATCTACACCGGCGCGACGCTGTTCCACGGCCCGCTGCTGCAGGGCATCCGACGGATCGTGGCGCGCGGCGACGACCGGCTGGTCGTCGAATGCCGCCTGGACGGCGCGGAGGTGGGCCGGGGCGCGTTCGCCGGCGCCCTGCACGACCCGGTGCTGGCCGACCTGCTGCTGCACGGCCCGTCCGTGCTCGGCCGGTGGCTGACCGGCCAGGCGTGCCTGCCGCTGGCCGTCGGCCGGATCGACTACCGCGCGCCGCTGCCCGCCGGCGAGCCGTTCGCCGTGGTGATCGACGGCGCGGCGGTGCGCGACACCGGGGTCACCAGCCGGGTGACCGCGGTCGGGCGCGACGGGCGGATCCTCGTCCGCCTGCACGACGTGGCGATGGTCGGGACGCCCGACATGGCCGCGAAGTTCGCCGAGGGCACCGCGAGCTGGCACAAGAAGGAGGTGTCCGCATGACAGTCGAGATGACCGGACCGGCACTCGTGACACCGTTCGTCGTGGAGGACGACGAGCTGTCGTTCGACGGGGAGCCCTTCGACAGCCTGCGACTGACCGCCACGGGGCCGACAGCCGCGGCGCCGCCCACGCCAGCACCCCCCACGGCCCCGCAACCCGCCGCGGCGGCGGCCGGCCCCGCACCGCGGATCGCGGATGTCGTCCGCGAGGTGCGCGCGGTCGTGGTGGCCGCCCACGAGTCGGCGCTGAACGCGCAGCTCGCGCTCACCCGGCTCACTCTCGCGGGTCCCGGCCGGCCATTGGCAGCCGGCTCGCAGGCGCTCGTCCTTCCGCCGGCCGCCGCGGCCTCGGGCGTTCCCGCCCCGGCCGTGCTCACCGCCGGGGTACCCGCCGCGCCGGCCGGGCTCACGGCACCGGCCGGTCCCGCTGTGGCGGCCGGGCGGGTTGCTCCGGACGTCGCGCCGACGGATCCGGTCGCGACGGAGGCGGCGTTCAAGCCGCTCGCCCGCTCCGGGCGCCGGGAGCTCACCGACGCCGACCTGGCCGCGCTGGTCCGCGGCGAGGTGGCCGGCGTCTTCGGCCCGGCCTACGACCAGGAGGGCGTCAACCCGGACGTTCGGCTCACCGACCCCGGCGAGGCGACCCTGCTCACCTGGGTGGCGGACCTGCGGCTGCGCGGCGGGAGCCGCACCGCGGGCTCGCTGCACGCCGGGCTGCGTGCGCTGCCCGGCACGGCCGCGCCCGGCTCGTTCGCCGGAGCGGCCGGGTCCGGTTCGCTGGCCGACGCGCTCCAGGCGGCGGCCGCGCAGGCCGCCAAGGTGTTCGCCCTCTACGCCGGCCTGCACCTGTGCCTTGCGGACGCCCGGTTCGTCGCCGGCCCGCCGGCCGAGGACGCCGACGGCGGCCCGCGCACCGGCGCGCGGCCGCCCGCCCCGACAGTGGCCCTCACCGCCGACGGCGGGGGCTGGGACGGCACCGGCGGCGAGCTCGTCCTCGACGTCACCGCCATCGACCTGATCCCGCGGCCCTGGCTCGCCGTGCGCGCGCTGGTCCACGCGGGCGGCCGGCTGGTCGCCGAGGTCCGCGACGTCGCGGTCACCGTGCGGGAGCGGCCGGGCGCGCCGGTCGGCGCCGACCATGGCGGGGCCGTCACCGCGTTCCTGGGCCGGCGCACCGCGGCCGGCGAGCGGGCGCTGCTCAGCGAGTTCCACATGGCCCACTGCGCACGCGGCGACCAGGGCGTCGGCCTCGGGCCCGAGTTCGCCGCCTACCGGGGGCGGCGTGCGACCCGGCTGCCCGGCGGCGGCCTGCGCCTCGTCGACCGGGTGATGGCGATGGACTCGCGGCGCGGTGACCTGCGCGGCGGGGCGACGCACGTCACCGAGTACGACGCGGCGGCCGACTGCTGGTACTTCACCGAGACGGCGAACGCGTCCATGCCGAACTGCGTCTACATGGAGACCAGCCTGCAGGCCGCGCTGATGCTGGGCTACTACCTCGGCGCCACGCTGGCCCAGCCGGCGGAGGACTACAGCCTGCGCAACCTCGGCGGCAGCGCGACCGTGCTGCGGGAGGTCGACCTGCGCGACGCCACGATCCGCCAGCACTCGACGCTGCTGTCGACCAACCCGATGCCCGGCACGGCGCTGCAGGACTTCTCCTACGAGCTCGCCGTCGACGGCGAGCCGTTCTACACCGGCGAGTCGATGTTCGGGTACTTCAACGCCCCGGCGCTGGCCCGCCAGACCGGCCTGGACGGCGGCCGCCTCGAGCCGACCTGGCTGGACGCGCTCGACGAACGGGAGCGCCCGCCGGTCCGGATGATCGACGTGGCCGCCCGCCGTGCCGACCCGGCCGCACCGCTGTGCGCCCGCGGCCACCTGGCGCTGCTCGACGACGTCGAGGTGGTGGACGGCGGCGGCCGGTTCGGGCAGGGCTACCTGCGCGCCGTGCGGCCGATCGACCCGGCGGACTGGTTCTTCGCCCGGCACTTCTACCTCGACCCGGTCATCCCCGGCTCGCTCGGGGTGGAGGCGGTCATCCAGGCCATGCAGGAGTGGGTCATCGACGCCGGCCATCTCGCCGGCCTCGCCCGGCCCGGGTTCGTGCTGCCCGTGGGCGTGCCCCTGCAGTGGAAGTACCGCGGCCAGCTCCTGCCCTCCGACGGGACGTTCACCCTGGAGGTCCACATCAAGGACGTCAGCCACCGGCCCGGCCGGGTCCGCGTCACCGCCGACGCGAGCCTGTGGAAGCCGACGATGCGCATCTACGAGCTGATCGACGTGGCCGTGGAGCTGCGTGACGAGGGCGCGCCGTCGTGGTGACCCCGGTCGCGCCCGCCCCCCGCCCCGCGGCGGCTCAGCCGGCCACGGCCCACCCCGGCGCGGCCGGGGCACTCGCCCGGCGGCCGGCCGACATCCACCGGGTGCTCGCCGATCTGGAGCGGCCCTGCTACGTCGTGCAGGACGCGGCGGGGCTCGGCGTCACCGGCGACGAGCGGGTCGCCGCGGCGGCCGGGCGGGTCCTGGCCGCGGTCGGCCCGCTGCCGCCGGAGCGCCTCGGCGCCCCGGCGTTCCGCCGCGACCACCAGGTCGCCCAGGCGTACATGGCCGGGTCGATGGCTAACGGCATCGCGTCGGCCGACCTGGTCGTCGCGCTGGCCCGGGCGGGCTTCCTGGCCTCGTTCGGCGCGGCCGGCGTCGTCGCCGCCCGGGTCGACGACGCGCTGGCCGACATCCGCCGGCGGGCACCGGGCCTGGCGTTCGGCTGCAACCTGATCCACAGCCCGACCGAGGCGGCGATGGAGCGCGACGTCGTCGACGCCTGCCTGCGCCACCAGGTGCGCTGCGTCGAGGCGTCGGCGTTCCTGGACCTCACCCCGCAGGTGGTGCGCTACCGGGTCGCCGGGCTGCGCCGCGGCCCCGACGGCCGGGCCGTCGCCGACAACCGCGTCGTCGCCAAGGTGTCGCGCACCGAGGTCGCCGAGCTGTTCCTGCGGCCCGCGCCGGCCGCGCTGGTCCGTCCGCTGGTGGAGCAGGGGCTGGTCAGCGCCGAGCAGGCGGAGCTGGCGGCGACGGTGGCGATGGCCGACGACGTCACCGCCGAGGCCGACTCCGGCGGGCACACCGACCGCCGGCCGCTGCCCGTCCTGCTGCCCGAGCTGCTCGCGCTGCGCGACAGCCTGCGCGGCGAGTCCGGAGGGCGCACCGTGCGGATCGGGGCGGCCGGCGGGCTCGGCACCCCGCGCGCCGTCGCCGCCGCGTTCACGCTCGGCGCGGACTACGTGGTGACCGGCTCGGTCAACCAGGCCTCCGTCGAGGCGGCGCAGTCGCCGGCCACCAAGACGCTGCTGGCCCAGGCGGGCGTCACCGACTGCGTCCAGGCGCCGTCGGCGGACATGTTCGAGATCGGCGCGGACGTCCAGGTGCTCGGCCGGGGCACCATGTTCGCGTCGAAGGCGCGCCGGCTCTACGAGCTGTACCGCCGCTTCGACGGGCTCGACGAGATCCCGGCCGACGAACGCGCGGGCCTGGAGCAGCGGATCTTCCGCCGCTCGCTGGACGAGGTCTGGGCCGACACCGTCTCCTACTTCAGCACCCGCGACCCCGAGCAGATCGAACGCGCCCAGGAGAACCCGAAGCGGCGGATGGCGCTGGTCTTCCGCTGGTATCTCGGGCTGTCGTCGGGCTGGAGCATCGCCGGTGCCCCGGACCGGGTCGCCGACTACCAGGTCTGGTGCGGCCCGGCGATGGGCGCCTTCAACACCTGGGTGCGCGCCAGCGCGCTCGAGCCGCTGGCGAACCGGCACGCCGCCGTGATCGCCGCCGAGCTGATGCGCGGCGCCGCGTTCACCAGCCGGGCCGCCGCGCTGGCCCAGGCCGGCGTCCGGCTGCCGGCGCTCGCCACGACCTACGTGCCGCGGCCGCACCTGCCGCGGCCAGATTCCGATCCGGGAGAGCAGGCACCATGACAGCATCGGCAACCCGGCAACGGCCCGAGGCGGATCTCGGGACGGCGGAATGGCTCGTCTGCGACGGCTGCCGCCGGATGATCTACGGCCGGCGGTTCGCCCGCGGCGGGCACGTCTGCCCCGAATGCGGCTGGCACGCCCGGCTGACCGCGACGCAGCGGATCGCGCTGCTGCTCGACGAGGGCTCCGTCGAGGTGGTCGACACCCCGGTCACCGCGGCCGACCCGCTGCAGTTCGTCGACACCCGCCCGTACGCCGACCGGTTGCGCTCGGCGCGGACGTCCACGGGCCTGACCGAGGCGGTCGTGGTGGCCCGCGGACGGATCGAGGGCTGCCCGGTCGTCACCGCGGTGATGGACTTCCGCTTCCTCGGTGGCAGCCTCGGCGCCGCCGTCGGCGAGGCGATCACCGGGGCGTGCGAGATCGCCCTGCGCGAGCGCACCCCACTGCTGCTGGTGACCGCCTCCGGCGGCGCGCGGATGCAGGAGGGCGCGCTGTCGCTGATGCAGATGGCGAAGACGGCCCAGGCGATCGGCCAACTCGACGAGGCCGGCATCCTCACCGTCTCCCTCATCACGGACCCGACGTTCGGCGGGGTCGCGGCCTCGTTCGCGACGCTGACCGACGTCATCGTCGCCGAGCCCGGGGCACGGCTCGGCTTCGCCGGGGCGCGGGTGATCGAGCAGACCATCCGGCAGACGCTGCCACCCGGCTTCCAGACCGCGGAGTTCCTGCTGGAGCATGGCGTCGTCGACCTGATCAGCCCGCGGGGGCAGCTACGCCCGACGCTGGCCCGCCTGCTCGGCGTCGCCACCCGCCGCCCCGGCACCGCGCCGGTCACGCCCGGCGACGGGCACAGCGCTGGCGACGGGCGCGGTGCCGGCGACAGCCGCGGCGCAAGCCACGGCGGTGACGGTGTGGTGCGGGATCCGGCGCGGCTGGCGGACCGCCATCCGTGGGAGGCCGTGCGGCTCGCCCGCAGGCTGGGCCGGCCCAGCACGCTGGACTACATCGGCGCGCTGGTCGAGGACTGGACCGAGCTGCACGGCGACCGGGCCGCCACCGACTGCCCGGCGATGGTCGCCGGGCTCGGCCGCCTCGACGGGACGCCCGTCGTCGTCATCGGCACGCAGAAGGGCCACACCGCCACCGAGCTCGCCGCCCGCTCCTACGGCATGCCCTCGCCCGGCGGCTACCGCAAGGCCGCGCGGGTGATGCGGCTGGCCGCCAAGCTGGGCCTGCCGGTGATCACCCTCATCGACACCGCCGGCGCGCACCCCGGCCTCGAGGCCGAGCAGAACGGGCAGGCCGTCGCCATCGCCGAGAACCTGCGGCTGATGGCCGGACTGCCCGTGCCCGTCGTCGCCGTCGTGACCGGCGAGGGCGGCAGCGGCGGGGCACTGGCCCTGGCCGTCGCCAACCGGGTGCTGATGTGCGCGAACGCGATCTACTCGGTGATCAGTCCCGAGGGCTGCGCCGCCATCCTGTGGAAGGACCCGGCGGCCGGGCCGGACGCGGCCGCGGCGCTGCGGGTCGACGCCCGCGCGCTGCTGGCCGCCGGCATCGTCGACGGTGTCGTCCCCGAGCCCGACGGCGGCGCGGACGTCGATCCGCTGGCCGCCACCGACGCGCTGCGGGCCGCTCTCACCGGCGCGCTCGCCGAGCTGGCGCCGCTGGACCCACCGACGCTGGTGACGGCCCGACGGGCCCGGTTCCGCCGTTTCGGTACCCCGGCCCCGGCGGGCGGGGCCGCCCCGGCTCCCGTCGTCCCGGCGGCACGTCCACCACTCGGCGCGGGCCGGACCCATGCCGATCTCGACGATGCGAGGCGCGCGTCATGACCACGTCCACGGCCAACGGCCGGTCCACGACGACGGCGAACGGGCACGGTGACATCGGCACGGTGCTGGCGGTGCTGCGCCAGGAGGCGCTGGAGGTCGGCGCGCGCGGCGCGCGGCCGGTCAGCCGGGTGCGGGTGACCGTCGGCGACGTCTCCCTGGAGGTCGACTGGGCCGGGCCGGGCGGGGCCACCGGCTCCGACGGTCCCGGTCAACACAGCACGCCCCCGCAGGCCAACGGCTCCGGCGGTCTCGGCTCAGTCAGCGCCGCGCCCAGCGACACCAACGGTTCCACCGCGTCGGGCGCTGACGCCGGTGTTGGTGCCGCGGCACCGGCCGGTCCGGCGGACGACGACGCACTCGCGTTCGTCATCCCGGCACACACCGTCGGCGTTTTCTACCACGCGCCCGAGCCGGGCGCGGACCCGTTCGTCCGCCCCGGGGACACCGTCGTCGCTGGCCAGCAGGTCGGGATCATCGAGGCGATGAAGCTGATGATCCCGGTCGAGGCGGAGCGCGGTGGGCGGGTCCGGGAGATCCTGGTCGCCGACACCACCCCGGTGGAGTACGGCGAACCGCTGCTCACCCTTGACGTCGCCACGTCCACCGGCGGGGCCTCGTGATCAAGAAGGTCCTGATCGCGAACCGCGGGGAGATCGCGCTGCGGGTCGCGCGCACCTGCCGCGAGCTGGGCATCGCCACCGTGGCCGCCCACTCGTCGGCGGACCGGGACTCCGCCGTCGTCTCCTTCGCCGACGAGTCCGTCCAGATCGGCCCGGGGCCGTCCCGGGACAGCTACCTCAACATCCCGGCGGTCGTCGAGGCCGCCCGTATCCGCGGCGCCGACGCCGTCCACCCCGGGTACGGGTTCCTCTCCGAGAATCCCGACTTCGCCGAGATCTGCGCGGCCGAGGGCCTGACGTTCATCGGCCCGCCGGCCGAGGTGATGGCCCGCCTCGGTGACAAGGCTGTCGCCCGTCGGATCATGTCCGAGGCCGGGCTGCCCCTGCTGCCCGGCAGCCGGGACACTCCCGACCACCCCGAACAGGCCGCGCAGGTGGCGGCCGAGATCGGCTACCCGGTCATCATCAAGGCGGCGGCCGGCGGCGGCGGGCGCGGGATGAGCGTCGTGCACGATCCGGACGGCTTCGAGCGCGCCTACCGGCACACCCGCTCCACCGCCCAGGCGGTGTTCGGGGACGGCCGCCTGTACGTCGAGCGTTACCTGGCCTCGGCACGGCACGTCGAGGTCCAGGTGCTCGCCGATGCGCACGGCGCGGCCGTCCACCTGGGCGCCCGGGACTGCTCGCTGCAGCGCCGGCACCAGAAGCTGGTCGAGGAGACTCCGGCGCCGGCCCTGCCAGCCGAGATCGTCGAGCCGCTGTGTGCGGCCGCCGTCCGCGGCACCCTGGCCAGCGGGTATGTCGGCGCGGGCACCTTCGAGTTCCTCGTCGACGGCGAGGGCCGGTTCTACTTCATGGAGGTCAACTGCCGGCTGCAGGTGGAGCACCCGGTCACCGAGATGGTCACCGGGCTCGACCTGGTCGCCGAGCAGATCCGGATCGCCGCGGGCGAGCCGCTGGGCTACGGCCAGGACGACGTCGACCCGCGCGGGGTGTCGATCGAGTGCCGGATCAACGCCGAGGACCCGCGTCGTGACTTCGCCCCCGCGCCGGGTTCGCTCACCGAGTTCACCGTCCCGGCCGGCCCGTTCGTCCGCGTCGACACGCACGCCGCCCCCGGGTACCGCATCCCGGCCTACTACGACTCACTGGTCGCGAAAGTGGTTGTCTGGGCCCCGGACCGCCCCCGGGCCCTGGCCCGGATGCGCCGCGCCCTCGACGAGCTGCACGCCGACGGGCCCGGCGTCGTCACCACCGCCGGCTTCCTGCGCGAACTGCTCGACCACCCCCGGTTCATCGCCGCCGAACACGACACCGTCCTGATCGAGTCCATGACCCACTAAGCCTTTGCCGACCTGGCTGACCGCGGGTGGGGGCGAGGCAGGGGCTGGGTGCGGAACGAGGTGAAGCTCCTGGTAGATCGGTTGTCGACCAAGAGCAACCTGTCCACCCGGAGCTTCACGTGCTTGTCTACCCAGCCGGGATCGATCTGTCCACCCGGTCGCTGTGCCTGTTGACCGATCTCCTGCACGCCCGTCGCCGCGAGCGCGGGACCCGCTGGCAGCGTCTGCCCGCCGACCGGCCCCACTACTCCGGCAAGCACAAGCGCCACGGGATGAACGTGTAGGTCCTCGCCGATCCGGCGGGCCGGTTGCGGTGGGTCTCACCGGCGTTTCCCGGCGCGGTCCACGACATTCGCGCCGCCCGCACCCACAGCCATCCCCGACGGGTCGGCCGAGCAGAACGTCGCCTGCTGGGCGGACAAGGGCTACCAGGGCACGCCCACCCCGGTCCGGGTTCCCTTCCGTACCCTTGTTCAGACTGGGCCCACCCTCCACCTCAACGCCTCACCGCGAGGTTGAAAAGGGCTCAGTCACGATGATCCAATGGGGATCGAGGACGACGCGCAAGGCACTCGTTCATCGGCGAGACAGCGCGTCCGGTGGGCATACGTTTGACCGGCTGGGCCCTCGGCCGCGCCCAGCACCAAGCCCTACTGCCCGCCGGGGATGCCATCCGGATCCCCGCCCCGGCACCGGTCAAGTCGGATCCGGGTGAACAAGGCATCAATACCAGCTCCAGGCCGATCTCACCCAGCCGGCAATATGCGGGCAGTAGTACGAATAGAGCTCGGTAGATGTGCGTGTTCCGGCCTGCGCGTCAGCAGCTTTGGCCTGCCAGCGTATCGCCAGGATGATTCCTTGGAATGCCCGCCAGAGCCGCCATCCAGCCACATGCGGCATTTCTTCGTGCCGACCTCTGCGGCGCGTCGCTTCAGCGTTTCAAGCGACCTTGATACTTTCCACGCCGGGACGGATGCTCTGCCCTTGCGTCCTGCCGCTATTTCCTGTTTCTTGCATCATTTTCGGGAAGTTAAAAGACCTATGAGACCCTACACTTGGCGGCGCATCACGATATCGGCATCGGTGCTGCTAGCCAGTTTCGCCTTCGTCGCGCCAGCACTGGCTGAAACGGCACCCACCCAGCCGATCGCGACCGACTTCAGCAGCCACGGCACGGATCCACCCGATGGACCAGTCACGAAGCAGCTCACGGTCAACACCTACAACCTGTATCTCGGCGCCGACCTCACCCCGATCGTCACCGCCCCGGACCAGCAAGAGATGATCAATCAGGCCCGGATCGCCTACGAGCACGTGTTGTGGGCCGACTTCCCTGCGCGGGCGCAGGCAATCGCGAAGCTGCTCGCCCGGCAACGACCCGACGTACTCGGCCTGCAGGAGGTCGCGCTGTGGCAAGAGGGCCCGATCGGCGGCCCACTGCGCACAACCGTCGATTACCTGCCGATCCTACAGAAAGCACTCAAGGAACGCGGCCTGAACTACGAGGTCGCCGCGGAGAACACCAACTTCTCCGGCCAGTTGCCGATCAGCGCCACCAGACAAGTGAGGTTCACCGACCACGACGCTATTCTCGTTCGAACCGGCATCCCCGGCCGGTGGCAAGTCAGCCACCCCGAATCGCACGAGTACGTGGCTCGACTGACTCTCCCGACCGCGGCTGGGCCATTTACGATCACGCGCGGCTGGTCGGCGGTCGACGTGACCGCCCGAGGAAAGACGGTACGAGTCGCCAACACGCACCTGGAGCCTGTCAGCCCGCAGGTTCGTAACGCCCAGGCGAACGAGCTCTATTCCGCGCTCGTCACCGCGACACGCCCGGTGATCCTACTCGGCGATCTGAATTCACAACCGAGCGACCTCACCGGCCCGTATGGCCTGTTCACCCAGGGCGGATATACGGACGCGTGGGCGACGATCCACGGCCCAGACGGCGGATTCACCGCCACGCAGATCGAACTCGATGTTATGCCCTCGACCCTTGATCGGCGCATCGATTACGTGCTGTACCAACCTACGCGTCCCGAACACTCCGACCTCGAACAGGTCCGGGCGGCGCGGGCGACCGTGATCGGTAACAAGCTGCGCGACCGGACCCCCTCCGGGCTGTGGCCCTCCGATCACGCGGGTGTCGTAGCCGCGCTCACCGTTTCCCATCAACGGCATTGCCTCTGCGATGCGTCGCCGGCGCACTGGAACACGTGGAGCATCTTCGATACCTACTTCCCGCTGACCTCGCTGGCCAGCAGGTAATGCTGGACGAGTCGGTCCCCACCTCAAGGCCGGTCCCGGGAGCGTGCGGTGGATGTCCCAGCGCCGCGCGCTGCCCTGGTCATCGGCGGGCCGGGGCGGTTCACCTCGCCACTCGGCCGACCCATCTGGCTGGCTGATGGCCTACAGCCGCCTCGCCCGCGACTACGAAGCCCGCCCCACCCGCTCCGAATCCATGATCCACCTTGCGATGATCGACCTCATGGCCCGCCGCGCCACCTGCGAATCAACCCCAACCTGGCGAGAAACATGAATCCGAATCAAACGAAACCCACGGGATCGAACACCCACTCACAGAGCTTCTTCGGCCTACGTCCCACGGTGCCCGTTCATGGGTCGCACTGACAGGTCTCCGAGCCCGCTGGAGGTATTGAGATGACACGCCGGACTGGATTCCCGAGCCGACATCGCCACTTGTGATCATTCCGTATTTCGCCTGATCCACTGTCCGGCTCCCCGCCTCGCCCGAAGATGGAGGTGTTGCGCACTGAGTTGTTGGGTGCGCGCGGAGATTGAGTCGTCCGCGCGAATACTGACATCTTGCACCCGCCACTTTGAATCGCATCAAGGCGATACCCGTCGTTTTGTCGGCGAGGGTTACCGACACCCCGCCAGAATGTGCGCCGCTTCCGAGGCGGGCAGGCAGGCCTACCTTAGGATGCTCGCCAGGAGCTCCTAAATATGGACCTGCACGATAAATCCTGGGTCTTGACGGCCGTAACGTGTTGCCGTGGCACGGCAAGAAAGATTCAGACAATCCCCGCAAGCCATAAGGAAAGATAATGATTACCCGGAAAAGAAATTTCCGCACGTTGATACTCTCATCTCTTGTCGCCTTCGCGAGTGTTCCACTCATGGCTGGGATCGCTCAGGCACAGCCGGCGACCCTTCCGACGGACATCCCGCCGCCCGGGGCCGGGGACTTCCCGCCGCCCGGGCGGGGAGACTTCCCGCCGCCCGGCCCGGGAGACTTCCCGCCGCCTGGCCGGGGAGACTTCCGGCCGGCCGGGTACGGGGACTACCCGCCGCCCGGCCCGGGAGACTACCGGCCGGCCGGGTACGGGGACTACCCGCCGCCCGGCCCGGTGGACTACCTGCCGATCGGGTACGGGGACTACCCGCCGGACGGCCCGGTGGACTACCTGCCGATCGGGTACGGGGACTACCCGCCGGACGGCCCGGCGGACTACCTGCCGATCGGGTACGGGGACTACCCGCCGGACGGCCCGGGAGACTTCCTGCCGATCGGGCCCGAAGACTACCCGCCGGTCGGGGTCGGGGACTACCCACCGGCCGGGTACGGGGACTACCCGCCGGACGGCCCGGGAGACTTCCTGCCGATCGGGCCCGAAGACTACCCGCCGGTCGGGGTCGGGGACTACCCACCGGCCGGGTATGGGGACTACCCGCCGGACGGCCCGGCGGACTTCCTGCCGATCGGGTACGGGGACTACCCGCCGGACGGCCCGGCGGACTACCTGCCGATCGGGTACGGGGACTACCCGCCGGACGGCCCGGGAGACTTCCTGCCGATCGGGTACGGGGACTACCCGCCGGACGGCCCGGCGGACTTCCCGCCGGCCGGGTACGGGGACTACCCGCCGCCCGGCCCGACAGGCTCGGCATCGGCCGGGGTCTGACCCCGCCGCCGTTGACCACGAGATGACATAAGAACACGCAGGCCGGAGGTCCCAGCGTGCTGGAAACCTCCGGCCTGCTTGCTTGGCGCGCCTACCGATATCCGGTATGTGTGGCCCAGGACCGTTCCCTGACCTGCCCGGACTCTGCCAGTTCCTGGTGGTTACCTGAGTCCGGAGCGGACGAACGCACCCACGACGTGGCGCTGAAGGAGCAGATAGATCCCGAAGATGGGCAGGCACGCGAGGCCGGAGCCGGCCATCAGGCCGCCCCAGTCGGGGCCCTCCACGCCGACGAACAGGCCGCGCAGGCCGAGCTGGACGACCGAGTCGGCGCGCTGGAGCACCAGCGCCGGCCAGAAGTAGTCGTTCCAGGCGTTGATGAACAGCACGATGCTGAGCGCGGCCAGCGGGGCGCGCAGGTTGGGCACGACGACCGTCCACAGGATCGACCAGGCCGACCGCCCGTCCATCCGCGCGGCGTCGAGCAGGTCGCGGGGGAAGCTCGCCATGTGCTGGCGCAACAGGAGCACCCCGAGCGCGGAGGCGAGGTTCGGGACGATCACACCGGCGAGCGTGTTCAGCAGGCCGAGGCGGTAGAGCAGGGTGTAGTTCGGCAGCATCGTCACCTGGAACGGGACCAGCCATGTCCCGACGAACGCCAGGTAGAGGACGGTCTGGCCGCGGAAGCGCCAGGCGGTGAACGCGTAGGCCGCCAGCAGGCCTACGAGGAGCTGGCCAACGGAGATCAGCGCGGCCACGGCGAACGTGTTGAGGATCAGCCGGCCGATCGGGATGACGTCCCAGACGTGCGTGTAGTTGCCGACGGAGAGCGGCCACGGGAGCAGGGAGACGTTGTAGACCTCCTCCGGCCGACGCAGCGAGGTGGCGTACATCCAGTAGATCGGGAAGATGCAGGCGAGGCTCAGCGCGGCGAGGACGCCGTGGCCGACGGCGGTGCGCAGCCACACCCGCGCGCCGGTCTCGCCGGCGAGGTCCGCGACGGCGGACGGTTCCCCGCGCGCCGGTGCCGGCGCGGTCGTGTCGGCCACCGCCATGGCGAGCCCCCTTCAGAGATCGTGTCAGCCGCCAGCCGCCAGCCGCGAGTCGTCGGCGGCCGGCGGCTGCGGCGGTCAGTTGTCGTGGAAGGTCAGTCGGTCGGAGAGGCGGACGAGCCCGATGGCGACCACCCCGAACGCGACGAAGAAGAGCAGCCCGGCACTGGCCGCGAAGCCGGCGTCGAAGTTCTGGAAGCCCCACTCCCAGAGCAGGTAGTAGACGTTCGTCGTGGCCGAGTCCGGGCCGCCCTGGGTGAGGGTGTCGATCAGCGGGAAGGTGAGCTGGCCGGACATCAGCACGGTCATCAGCGCGAGGAACACCAGCGTCGGGGAGAGCAGCGGCAGGGTGATCCACCGGGTGGTCTGCCAGCGCGAGGCCCGGTCGAGCATCGCCGCCGCCGTGTACTCGTCGTCGATGCCCGCCAGGCCGGCGCTGACGACGAGGACGGCGAAGCCGAGCAGGTGCCACCCGGTGATCACGACGATGGCGATCTGCGCCGGCCCCGGCTCGTGGATCCAGTTGATCGGATGTCCGATCAGCCGGTCCACCGCGCCGCTGGTCGGGTCGAGCATCCACTGCCACACCGCGGCGCCCGCAACCGGCGGGACCAGGACCGGCGCGAAGATCATGGCCCGGTAGACGGCGCGGCCGCGGCCGCGGATGGCGGATGTCCACAGGGCGACGACGGTCGGCAGCGCGACGGTGAACAGCAGCAGCGCCAGCGTCATCGCCGCGGTGAGCCACAGGGCGTGCCACAGGTCGGGCAGCTCGAGCAACCGGCGGTAGTTGTCCAGGCCGACGGGTTCCTTCGGCGTGGTCGGCAGCAGGTTCCAGGAGAAGAACGACAGGTTCACCGCGGCGGCCAGCGGCCGGTACGTCCACACCGCCAGGCAGCCGAGCGCGGGCAGCAGGAACAGGTACGGCGGCAGCGCCCGCAGCAGCCGCCGGGCCGGCGACGGCCGCGCCGCCGCGACCGGTACGACCGTCGCCGACGGCCGGGGCAGCGCGTCGATCTCGACGAAGGCTCCGGTCATCACCCTTCCTCCAGGTCGCTACGGCAGATCGGTTCAGTACGGCAGGTCGGTGCGGACGGCGTCCCGCCCGCCGCGCGGGACCGGCACGGCGGGCGGGACGGGCACACAGGTGGAACAGGCGGAACAGGCGGACGGTCAGGACCGGGGCAGCAGCTTCGCGGCCTGGTTCTGGGCGTCGGTGAGCGTCTTCTGCGGGTCGGCGCCGCTGTAGACGACGCTCTCGACCGCCTCGAGCATCCCGGTGCGGATCTGGACGTAGTTGTTGCCCGGGAAGGACACCCACGGCTTCAGCTTCGCGAGCTGGTCGACGTTCGGCTTGACCAGCGGGTTCTGCTCGGCCCAGGTCTTCAGGCCGTTCGGGTCGTCGAGCAGCCCGGTGCGCAGCGGCAGGTAGCCGATCTTGCTGGTGATCTGCGTGTAGGCCGCGTCGCTGGTCAGGTAGGTGATCAGCTCCCAGGCGGCCCGCTGCTTCGCCGCGTCCTTGGCGAACATGAACAGCGCCGCCCCGGAGTTCGTCGGCACGACCGGCTTGCCGGTGAAGCTCGGCATGACGGTGGCGCGCAGCGTCCACGGCGGCTTGGCGCCGCCGGCGCCCTTGATGAAGGTGCCCTGCGCCGCACTGGTCTCGACGATCATGCCGATCTCACCGCGGGCGAACGCCGGGTAGGCCTGGTCCTGTGACAGCTTCGGGCTGGCGCCGGAGTTGACCAGGTCCTGCGCCATCTCGACCGCCTGCACCGCGGGCGCCTCGGCGAAGGTGAGCTTGGTGCGGTCCTCGGAGATCACCGAGCCGCCGTTGGAGGCGACCAGCGCCTGGTAGCACCAGTCGCCGGAGACCTTGGTGAGGCAGTCGATGTAACCGCCATTCTTGCCGGTCTTCGCCTTGATGGCCAGCGCGGCGGTCTTGAACTCGTCCCAGGTCGTGGGCGGCTTCTCCGGGTCGAGGCCGGCCTGGGTGAACAGGTCGGCGTTGTAGTACAGCACCGGGGTGGAGAAGACGAACGGCATGCCGTAGGTCTTGCCGTCGACATCTCCGAGGGTGCGCGCCGTCGGCGCGAACGGGTGGGTGCCGGCGAAGTTCTCCTGGACGGCGTCGCGCCCGACGATGTCGTCGAGCGGCTTCGCGCCGAGCGCGGTCGCGGTGTAGCCGAGGTCGCCGAAGGTGAGCTGGGCGACGTCGGGGGCGTTGCCGGTGGCGATCTGGGCCTGGATGCTCGCGGTGGCCGCCGAGCCGTAGCCCTTCAGAGTGGAGGTCTGCGGCTTCTGCGCGGTGACCGAGATGTTCGGGTGGGCCTTCTCGAAGTCGGCGATCAGGCCGTTGAAGGTGTCCGTCCACGGGCCGGGCTGGGCGAGGTTGTAGCTCTCGAAGACAATCGAGACCTTCTGGTCCGGCCCGAGCTCGGGCACGACCCCGGCGGTGGACGTCCCGCCCGCGTCGGCGCCGTCGTCGGATCCGCAGGCGGCGAGGGTGAGGGCGAGCGCGGCAGCGCAGGCGGCCGCCACGCCCCGGGCAAAGCGCCGTCGTTTCACGTCGAGCTCCTTTGATGAGTGGTCACGCCGTCGTGGAGTGCCGCGGCCGGCTCGTGGTCGGCCGGCTCGTGGTCGGCCGACTGGCGGTCGGCCAGCGGGCGGTCGGCCAGCGGGCGCCAGGCGAGCCGCCGGCCGCTGTGCCGGTCGAACAGGTGGATGTGGTCGCGCGCCGTGGTGAGCGCGACGGGCTGGCCGGCGGCCAGCCCGAGGGGGCGGGCGCCCCGGAAGTGCACGAGGGCGCCGCCGACCGCGCACTGCGCGGACTCCTCGGCGCCGAGGTTCTCCACCGCCCGCACGACACCGCGCAGCCGCGGCATCCCGCCCGGGCCCGCCGGGCCCTCGGCGGCCATCAGGTGGAGGTGTTCGGGCCGGATCCCGAGGATCACGTCACGGGCCTCGACGTCCTCGCCGGGCCACAGGTCGACCTCGACGTCGTCGGCGAGCACCCGCACCCGGCCGTCGTGGCACTCCACTCGGGCGGGCAGCAGGTTCATCGGCGGGGAGCCGAGGAAGCCAGCGACGAACACCGAGGCCGGGCTGTCGTAGACCTCGGTCGGCGTGCCGAGCTGCTCGAGGCGCCCGCCGTCGAGCATCGCGATCCGGGTCGCGAGGCTGAGCGCCTCGACTTGGTCGTGGGTGACGTAGAGGACGGTGCTGCCGAGGGTCTCGTGCAGCATCCGGAACTGGGCCCGGGTCGCCTGGCGCAGCTTGGCGTCCAGGTTCGACAGCGGCTCGTCCATCAGGAACGCCCGCGGGTCGCGGATGATCGCCCGGCCGACGGCGACCCGCTGGCGCTGGCCGCCGGAGAGCTCCCGCGGCCGGCGGTCGAGCAGCGGACCGAGCTCGAGCAGCGCGGCGACCTCCTCGACCCGGCGGCGGACCTCGGCGCGGGGCGTGCGGGCCGCGCGCAGCGGGAAGCCGATGTTGCGGGCCACGGTCAGGTGCGGGTACAGGGCGTAGCTCTGGAAGACCATCGCCAGGTCGCGCCGGGCGGGTGGGGCGTGGGTGATGTCCCGGCCGTCGAGCAGCACCCGGCCGCCGGACGGTGTGATCAGGCCGGCGACGAGCCGCAGCAGGGTGGACTTCCCGCAGCCGCTCGGGCCGAGCAGCACCAGGAACTCGCCGTCGGCGATGTCGAGGCTGACGCCGTCCACGGCGACGACGTCGCCGTATCTCTTCGTCAGCCCGTCGAGCTCGATCCTGCCCACGGTGGTTGACTCCTCCCCGACACAGCACTGACGTTCCGCCGTCCGCACGCCTGGGACGAGTCGTCCCGGCGGCGTTTGTGCCGGCCGTCCTCCCTGGTCAGACCCCTTGTCCGGCGGCTGAAGAATATGAGCGGATCGAGTTTTCAGGGAAGGCCCATTGCACATTCGGATGAACCGATTGGCGACATGGATTACCGGCCGCGCAAAACAGCCGTTGGAATAGCGGTGGAAATCCTCGGGGTGTATTTCAGATGTCCAGGACGAGACGTCCGCCCAGGCCACGCGAGACGCAGACCATCATCGTCCGGCCGCCGTCGCGCTCGGCCGGGGTCAGGACGGTGTCACGGTGGTCGACACCGCCCTCGACCACCGGCGTCTCGCAGGTGCCGCACGTACCGTCCCGGCAGGAGGAGGTGACGGCGGCCCCGGCCGCCTCCAGCACCTCCAGGACCGACTGCCCGGGCCCGACCCGCAGCACCCGCCCGCTACGGGCCAGGCACAGCTCGAAGGCGCCGTCGGTGTCGCGGTGGGCGGGCTCTGCGGGGTGGAACCGCTCGACGTGCAGGGCGCCGGCGGGCCACTGCGCGCAGTGCCCCTCGATGGCCCCGAGCAGACCCTCGGGCCCGCAGCAGTAGACCGCCGTCTCCTCGTGCTCGCCGGAGGCACGCAGGCCGTCCAGGACGGGGCCGAGGGGAAGCAGCCCGTGGGTGTCCTGCGGGTGCAGGACGACCCGGTCGCCGTGGCGGGCGAGGTCGTCGGCGAAGGCCATCGCCGCGCGGTGGCGCCCGCCGTAGAGCAGCCGCCACTCGGCGCCACGCGCGGCGAGCTCGTCGATCATCGGCAGCAGCGGGGTGACGCCGATCCCGCCGGCGACCAGCAGGTAGCGCGGCGCGGCGACCAGGGGGAACGCGTTGCGCGGCTGCCCTACCGGCAGCAACGCGCCGGCACCGACCCGGTCGTGCAGGTGCACCGAACCGCCGCGGCCGGCGGCCTCCCGCAGCACCGCGATCCGCCAATGGTGGCGATCCGCTGGATCACCGCACAGCGAGTACTGCCGCACCGTCCCCGGCCGCACCGTGACGTCGACATGCGCGCCGGGTGTCCAGGGCGGCAATGCGGCGCCGATCGGATCGGCCAGATCGAAACAGACGACATCCTCGGCGACGTGGCGGCGGGCGCGGACCGTCAGCGTCAGCGTCTGCCGCTGTTCGGCTCGATCCACGGTGGACGGGGACGAGGACACAGGCGACCTCCGACGGAAATCCCATTTCGGACCGGGGCCTAGTTCAGGCGATTTCCTGCGACGGTAACGGCGGCTGCTGCCTGCCGGGCCTGCGTGGGCGCGGCCATCGGGATATTCGATCGCCCCCGCTCCCGCACCCAATCGACCTTGTCCTCGGGGGTCTCAGCCGATTCCCAGTCGCCGGCCGCGTTTTCCAGGCTCTCGAGCAGAGTTTCGACCAGCCGGGTGCGCGGCGGGCGCCACACGACATGAACGGGCAGGGTCGGAACGGGGTCGACCAGTGGAACCGCCCGCGATCCGGCGATTCCCAGCGCGCGTTCCCGGGACGCGAAGCCGACCACCGGGCGGGTGGTCACCAGCAGCGCGCTCGCCCCAGGGTCGTCGACCTCGGCGACGACCCGCAGCTTGATCCGGGCCCGGTCGGCCGACCGGGAGATCGTGTCGTACAGGGCCGGGCACTGCGCCCGGTGGAACAGCAGGCAGCCCTGCCGTTCCAGCTCGCAGAACGGCACCTGGTCGCGCTCGGCCCACTCGTGGTGCTCGCCGACGACGGCCAGGATGCGGACCCGCAGCACCTCCATCGAGTGCAGGCTCGAGGTCGGCGGCAGCCCGAAGATGAAGCCGACGTCGAGCTCCCCGCTGAGCAGGCTCTTGATCTGCGGCCCGGTACGCCGCTCCCACAGCCGCGGCTGCAGGCCCGGGTGGGAGCTGTGCAGGCGGGCCAGCGTGGGCGGGAGAATCCGGTGCCCGGCCGGCAGGTTGAACCCGATGTTGATTTTCCCGGCACGGCCGGCGGCGGTGTCACGGGTGATTTCGAGGGTGCGGCGCTTCAGCTCGAGGATTCTCTTGGCCTCACCCCGGAACGCCTGGCCCGCGGGGGTGAGACGGACCTCACGCGAGGTGCGGGCGACCAGTTGCACGCCGACCTCGCGCTCGAGACGGGCGAGATGCTGGCTCAGTGAGGGCTGTGTCAGGTTCAGTCGTCGGGCGGCCCGGCCAAAATGGACTTCTTCGGCGATGGCGAGGAAAGAGACCAGATGTCGAAACTCCACGAACTTCCTCCCTAATCCCCCGATCGGCCAGTCTAGCCAGCACGGGTAACAGGCGATGAAGTCGGAGTAAGGCGCGAGTAATTGTTCGGAATACATGGTGCTACGGGCGGCCACCACCGAGACAGCACAGAACCTTTCACATTGTAACAATCCAGGCCTGAAATGTGTTCTGCGCCTCAATTCATGGAATTGCCGTACCGGCGGGACCGAAGTGCGGATCAGCCGAATCAGCCGGGTCGGCCGGTGACCCGCACAGGCAGCGACGACATCCCACGGACGACGATGTTCGGCCGGTACGGCGGCGGATCGGCCAGCAGGGTCATCCCGGTCAGGCGGGTGGCGATGCCCCGCAGCACCTCACCGACCTCGAGCCGGACCAACGGGGCACCCAGGCAGTAGTGCAGGCCCATCCCGAGGGCGAGATGGCGGCTCACCCGCGCGCCGCCCGCGTAGCGGTCGACGAGGAACTCGTCGGGCCGGTCGAAGGCGCGGGGGTCACGGTTGGCCGAGCCGAGCATGCAGATGACGGCCTCGCCGGGGGTGAACGTCCGGCCCGCCACGGTCACCTCCGCCCGGGCGGTGCGCGTGGTCACCTGCGCCGGCGCGTCGAACCGCAGGATCTCCTCCACCGCGGGCAGCGCGAGCCCGGGATCGCGCCGCAGCGCGTCGAGCTGCGCGGGGTCACGCAGCAGCGCGAGCACCCCGTTGCCGATCAGGTTGACGGTGGTCTCGTGCCCGGCGACCACGAGGATCAGCAGGGTGCCGAGCAGCTCGGTCGTGGTGAGCCGGTCACCCTCGGCGTGCACCTGGGCGAGCGCGCTGATCAGGTCGTCGCGGGGGTCGGCCCGGCGGGCGGTGACTAGCGCGCCGAAGAACTCGCGGAACTCCTCCACGGCGGCGGTCCGCGCGGCGAGCTCGGCCGGTGAGAGCAGGACGTCGGGGTCGAGCCCGCGCGCGATCCCGGCCGACATCCGGCGCACCGCGGGGTGCTCGGAGATGGGCACCCCGAGCAGCTCGCAGATCATGGTCAGCGGCAGCGGGTAGGCGAGCCCCTCGATCAGGTCCAGCTCCCCCGCCGCCAGGGCGTCGTCGATCAGCCCGTCCACGACCCGGCGGGCCAGCGGGCGGGTCGCCTCGATGGTCCGTGGGGTGAACGCCCGGCTCACCAGGCCGCGCAGCCGGGTGTGGTCCGGCGGCTCCATCCACAGGAACGAGCCGGGCAGCTCGACATCACTGTCCGGGTGGAGCAGCTCCGACTCCTCGGCGTGGCTCCACACCGGGTCGGCGAGGATGGCGGCGCACTCGGCATGGCCGGGGACGAGCATGGTGCCGGCCAGCGGGCCCGGCAGGAAGGTGCCGGCCCGGCGCAGCGTGCCGTACGCGGGATAGGGGTCGTGCCGCCACGCCGGATCGAAGGACTCGATCACGGCCTGCGCGAGCACCGCCTCCGCGTCGGGCACCGCGGGCGCGCCCGCGACAGCGTGCGGTGTGCTCGTGGCGGGGCCCGTCATGCCGGCCCCGCGGCCGGCTCCGTGCTCGGCCCCGCGGCGGGGCCGGCGATCTCGAACAGCAGGCAGGTAGACGAGCCGTGCGCGACCAGGGCACCGGCCGGGTCGGTGACGCGGGCCTCGACCGTCGCCGTGCGGCGCCCGACGTGGACGGCCGTCGCGACGCAGGTGAGCATGCCGCCGTCCAGCGCGACCGGCCGGATGAAGTTCACCTTCAGCTCCAGCGTCGTGTAAAGCACTCCGGCGGGCAGGCGGGTGTAGACCGCGCTGCCCATCGCGGTGTCCATCAGGGTGCTGATAACCCCGCCGTGCACGGTCATCATCGCGTTCGCCGCGGCCGGCGACGGGGTGAGCGTCCAGGTGGACGAGCCGTCGCCCAGCTCGGCGAGCGTGACGCCGAGGGAGTGGCCGACGCCGATGCCGGCCCGCAGCCCGTGCTCGACGAGATCGGCGAGATCACGCAGGCGCCGGGCCTGATCAGGCGCGTCGGCCGCGACGACGGTGTCGGTGGTGCGGTCCCGGTCCAAGGTTCGGTCCATGGTCGGCGGTCTCCCGGTGCGTCGGTGTCGACCAACGAGTCGTCGCGCTGCATCGTGACCCCGGCCGAGCGCGGATGGCGAGCCCCATTGGTATCTCGTATCGATCCATCAGCGACGCTCGGCAGCCGGCAGGCGGCGACCGACGGTACGCGGCCGGCGGTGGACGGTCAGCGGTCGGCGGGGCGCAATCGTCCGATTGGACTCGGCGCTGGGCGCTGTCTTCCGGCGCCGCCGTCCTGCATCGTGCGTGCCGCGGAGTGAGTGCACCCGTGCGCGCGGGCGCGGCCGCACGCACCGCGCTGACGCAGGAGTGGGAGAGCCATGGTCGCCGCCGAGGTCACCGCAGGGGTCGCCGCCGAGTCCGCCCCGGTGGAGTTCACCGCGTTCCATCCGACCCACAAGGCCGATCCGTACGCCGTCTACCAGCGGGTGCGGGAGGCCCGGCCGCTGTGCCCGTTCATGCTCGGCGACATCCCGGTGACGGTGCTCACCCGGTACGCCGACTGCGAGGCGGTGCTGCAGAGCGACGACTGGGTGCACGGCTACGACGCCGGCATCAGCCCGTTCCGGGACGGCGCCGCGAGCGCCCCGCGGTCGTTCCTGCGGATGGACCCGCCGGACCACACCCGGCTGCGCGGGCTGGTCAACAAGGCGTTCACCCCGCGGATCGTCAACCAGATGGCGCCGGGCATCCAGGCCCTCGCCGACCGGCTGGTGGACGGCGCGCTGGCCACCGGGAGCATCGACGTCATCGGCGAGTACGCGGCCCTGATCGCGAGCGCGACGCTCGGCCACCTGCTGGGCGTCCCGGACGACGTCGGCGCGTCGCTGCGCGGCTGGGCGCTGGCCATCGCCCGCGGCACCGACCCCGACAACCTGCTCACCGAGGCCGAGCTCGTCGCACGCCGGCAGGCCACCCAGGATTTCCAGGCCTACTTCGAGGAGCTGATCGCGCAGCGCCGGGCGAACCCCACCGACGACCTGATCAGCCGGATGGCCGCGGCCCGCGACCGCGACGACGCGCTCAGCGAGCTCGAGCTGCTCGGCGTCTCGTCGCTGCTCGTCGTGGCGGGGATGGAGACGTCCATCAACTATGTCGGGTCGGCGGTGCTCTCGCTGCTGCGCCACCCCGACCAGCTGGCGCTGCTGCGCGCCCGGCCGGAGCTGCTCCCCTCCGCGGTGGAGGAGGTGCTGCGCTACGACCCGCCGACGCAGTTCACCATGCGCACCGCGTGCCGCCGGACCGAGCTGGCCGGGCACACGTTCGCCCGCGGCGACGGCGTCCTGCTGGTCAGCGCCGCCGCCGGCCGGGACCCGGCGGCGTTCACCGACCCCGACCGGTTCGACATCACCCGCTACCACGGGCCGCGCCCGGCCCGCCGGCACCTGGGCTTCAGCGTCGGCATCCACTTCTGCCTGGGCGCCCCGCTCGCCCGGATCGAGGCGGCGGCGGCCATCGGGGCCCTCGTCCGGCGCACAACCACCCTGGAGCTCGCCGTCGACGAGGCCGAGCTGGTCTACCTGCCCAGCCTCATCCACCGCGCGCTGGCCACCCTCCCGGTGCGGGTGCGCTGAGCGAAGCCGGCGGGGATGCTGAGGGGGCGGGCGAGCCTAGCCGAGCGGCCAGGAAATTCGTGGCAGTACGTACTCGGACGGGTCGTTTGTCTCGCGCCCGCGCCGGATGGGAGACTTCGGCTGTCGACGTCGAAGGGAGCGGTACAGACCGTGAGTGAGCTCGAGACCAAGGACTTCTTCCGGGACGAGGAGCTCGTCGCGGACCCGTACCCGTTCCTCGAGGCGATGCGCGGGAAGTGCCCCGTGCAGCGCGAGAATCACCACGACGTGGTGATGGTGACGGGGTACGACGAGGCGGTCCAGGTCTTCCACGACTCGGCGACCTTCTCCTCGTGCGTCTCGGTGACGGGTCCGTTCCCGGGTTTCCCCGTCCCGCTCGAGGGCGACGACGTCACCGAGCTGATCGAGCGGCACCGCGGTGAGCTGCCGATGAACGACCAGCTCCCCACGCTCGACCCGCCCACGCACACCGCGCACCGCGCGCTGCTGATGCGGCTGATCACGCCGAAGCGCCTCAAGGAGAACGAGGCGCAGATGTGGCGGCTCGTCGACCAGATGGTCGAGCCGTACCTGGCCGGCGGCGAGGGCGAGTTCATCACCGGCTTCGCCGGGCCGTTCACCCTGCTGGTGATCGCCGACCTGCTGGGCGTGCCCGAGGAGGACCAGGAGGAGTTCCTCGACCGCCTCCAGCGCCAGCCGCAGGAGAGCGGCGGCATCGGCAGCACCGGCGACGACCACATGGCGCACAACCCGCTGGAGTTCCTCTACAACAAGTTCACCGCCTACATCGAGGACCGCCGGCGCGAGCCCCGCGAGGACGTCCTCACCGGGCTGGCGCTGGCGACGTTCCCCGACGGGTCGACCCCGGAGGTCATCGACGCCGTCCGGGTCGCGGCCAACCTGTTCTCCGCCGGACAGGAGACCACCGTCCGGCTACTCTCCTCGGCACTGAAGATCCTCGCCGAGGACCGCGAGCTCCAGCAGCTGCTACGGGCCGAGCCGGACCGCGTCGGCAACTTCATCGAGGAGACGCTGCGGCTGGAGAGCCCGGTCAAGGGCGACTTCCGGCTCTCCCGGGTGCCGACCACCGTCGGCGGCGTCGACCTGCCCGCCGGCACCACGGTCATGGTCGTCAACGGCGCCGCGAACCGCGACCCGCGCCGCTTCGAGAACCCGAGCGTGTTCGACGTCGCCCGCCCGAACGCCCGCCACCACGTGGCGTTCGGCCGTGGCATCCACACCTGCCCCGGCGCCCCGCTCGCCCGCGCCGAGGCGCGTGCGAGCATCGAGCGGCTGCTCGAGCGCACCACCGACATCCGGATCTCCGAAAGCGTGCACGGCCCCGCGGACGACCGCCGGTACAGCTACCTGCCCACCTTCATCCTGCGTGGGCTGACGCACCTCAACCTCGAGTTCACCCTCGCAGAGAGCAAGACGCCATGAAAGTCACCGTTGACGCCGACGGCTGCTGCGGGCATTCCACCTGCTGCACGCTGTGCCCCGAGGTCTTCACCCTCAGCGACGACGGCTACGCGGTGGTCGAGGTCGACGAGGTCCCCGCGGAGTTCGAGAAGGCTGTGCGGGAGGCCGTCGCGAACTGCCCCGAACGGGCCATCACCGCAAGCTGACGTCACGCCGGGCCGGCGGTCTCGCCGCGGGCCCGGCGCTCGTCCGCTCACCGCGGGTCGAGGTCGCGGGCGGTCAGCGCCCGGCCAGGCAGCGAGGCGTCCGACCGGGCGCGGAGTCCGTCGAGGATGACGGCGCGGGCCCGGTCATAGGCGGCGTCGGCCAGCGCACCGGGCATCTCCTGCAGCCCGCGCAGCAGCAGCCAGAACAGGTGGATGACGTCGCCGGTGCCGACGTCCGGGCGCAGCGAACCCTCCTGCTGCGCCGCACTCACGAGGCTGTCGATCTCGCGGGCCCTGGCCAGCATGGTCTCCAGGCTGTCCCGGACGACCGCCACGATCAGCGCGTCCCGGTCGGGGAAGTGCCGGTAGAGGGTGCCGACGCCGGCGCGCCGCGCGGTCTCCTCCATGGGCAGGTAGGGGCCGTCGTCCCCGAAGGCCACCATCGCCGCCGTTATGATCTTGTCGCGGTTACGGCGGGCGTCCGCACACCAGCAGACGAACGGGTCCTTCTTCGTCCCGCCGACCACCTGGAACTTGCCACCCCTCACCTGGACGATGGCGATGTGTTCCACCTGTACCCGGAGTGCGGGCCGCACCCGCGGAACGCGCCGGAACGCACCGTCCGAATGATCAGCCTCGCACGGCCGCCGCCGGCGCGGCCCGGAGTGGACGGGGCCGGCGAGGCGATCGGTTTATCCGGCTGGGCGCCGCCACTACTGTCCGGGTGGTGACATACGCGAACGTCAACGGCCTGCGCATCGGCTACGACCTGATCGGCGACGGCGGGCGGACCTGGGTGCTCACCCCGGGCGGCCGCTTCACCAGGCAGACCCCCGGGCTGCCGGAGCTCGCCCGCGCCCTCGCCGCGCAGGGCGACCGGGTGCTGCTGTGGGACCGCCCGAACACCGGCGAGTCCGACGTCTGCCTCGCAGGCCCGAGCGAGCCGCGGATGCAGGCCGACGCCCTCGCCGCGCTCCTGACGGAGCTCGACCTCGGGCCGGCGGTGCTTGCCGGCGCCACGGTCGGCTCGCACGTCTCGCTGCTCACCGCCGTGCACCACCCCGAGGTCGTCGCCGGCCTGTCCCTGTGGTGGATCAGCGGCGGCGTCATGGGCCTCATGATCCTCGCGAACGTCTACTACACACCGGCCATCACGGCCGCGTGGACGACCGGCATGGAGGCGGTGGCGGCGCTGCCCGACTGGGCCCCGCTGCTCGACCAGAACGAGCGGAACCGCCGCCACGTCCTCGAACAGGACAGGGAGGCCTTCCTCGCCACCATGCAACAGTGGATGGCCGCCTACTGCCCACGGCCGGGCGAGCAGGTGCCGGGCCTGCCGGACGAGCTCGCGCGAGCCATCACCGCCCCCGCACTCGTCTTCCGCGGCGGCGCGAGCGATCCCTTCCACCCGCGGGCGACGTCGGAGGCGCTGGCCGGCCTGCTGCCGAACGCCCGGCTGGTCGAGCCACCCTGGGGGGACCGTGAGTACCTCGACCGCCAGGCCGAACGGGAGAGCGCCGGTGGCCTGTTCGTCCGCTGGCCGCTGCTGGCCACGGCGATGCGGGAGTGGGCCGGCGAGACGCTCGCCTGACTCCGGGCCTGGGCCGGGGGTCAGGACATCGCGGCCTCGTCGGGGATCCAGAGGATGTTGCGGGCCCGGAGCAGGTCGACGACGCGCTCACCGTGCTGCTGGAGGAGCGAGACGAACGCCGCGTTGGAGCGCTCCCCGTCACGCGCCCGCACGGCTCGGGAGACCGCCGTGATCCCCTTCTTCTGCAGGTCGATCGTCCCCGGCACCAGCTCGAAGAAGTTGCCGGGGATGATGCCGTTCATCTGCCGGCTCATCGCCTTCAGGCGTGACGACCGCGCGAGCGCGAAGATCTGGCGCAGGAACATCTCGTTCGCGTCCCGGACGGCGGTGGGATCGGTCGCGGCCCGCAACGCGCGCTCGGCCGTCTGCACCCGGGCCAGCCCGTCGTCGTCGCCGCGTTCGGTGGCGCGCTGCGCGGCGTAGCCGTAGAGCAGGCCGATGAGCCCGTAGTGGTCGCGGACGGAGTTCTCGTCCAGGCCGTGGACGAACGCGCCGCGGTGCAGCTCGTTCGTCACCCAGCCCTCCTGGTCGAGGACGATGATGGCCTCGCGGACGGGAATCCGGCTCACCCCGAGATCCTCCGCGATCTCGTCCTGCCGGACATGGTCGCCCTGACGCAGCTCACCGGAGAAAATCAGGTTCCGGATGTAGTCCGCCACCTGGGCGCCGCTGCTGCGCCGGTCGATCGCGGCACGCCGCTGCCTCGCGGTCGACGCGGCTCGACCTTGGGGAGGTATTGCGGCTCCTTCGACGCGGTGGCGCCGCTGAAGGAGACACCTCCACCGCGTCACCCGGCGCCGAGGCGGCCGCAGCCCGTCGATCGTATCGATCGATCGGGGGCGCGGGCGAACCGCCCACCCGGCCCGCATGGCGAACCGGGTGGCCTGGCCAGTGCCTGGACCAGGGAGAACGGATCGGGCAGCCGGACGGCCGCCGGCCTACCGGAGCGCGGGAGCGAGCCGGCGCCACTGCTCGCGTGGAAAGGCCTTCGGGTCGGCGGTGAGAACCTGGACGCAGACGTGGTCGGCACCGGCGGCCCGGTGTTCGTCGACCCGGCGCCGGATCGCGTCCTCGTCCCCCCAGGCGATCAGGGCGTCGAAGAGCCGGTCGCTGGCGTCCGCGACGTCGTCGTCGGTGAAGCCGAGCCTGCGGATGTTGTTCGCGTAGTTCGGCAGCCCCAGGTACCCGCGCAACCAGTCCCGGCCGATCGCGTGGGCCTCGTCGGCGTCGGTGGTGAGGATCACCGTCTGCTCGGGGAGCACGAGGGGCCCGGCTCCCAGGCTGTCGCGTGCCTGCCGGGTGTGCTCAGGCGTCACGAGGTACGGATGTACGCCGCGCGCCCGGCTTCCGGCCAGCTGGAGCATCTTGGGGCCGAGCGCGGCCAGCACGCGGCGCTCGGGTGGGACCGGCTGGTCGGCCTTGTCCAGCCCGTCGAGGAACGCCGTCATGGCCGCCAGCGGCCGGCGGTAGCGACCGGGTTCCGACGCGTCGACCAGCGGTGCGTGGCTCACCCCGATGCCCATCAGGAAGCGGTCTCCGTGGGTGGCCGTGAGCGCGGCGTATCCCGTGGCCGTGTCCGCCGGGCTGTGCATCCACAGATTGAGGATGCCGGTGGCCACGGTCACCGATCGGGTCGCCGCCAGCAGTGCCTCGACGGCCTCGAACACCGGGCCCCCGACGTCGGGAATCCACAGCGCGCGGTAGCCCAGCTCCTCCAGCTCCGCCGCCGCGTCGGCCACCTCGGCCTGATCCCCCCACCGCAGCTGCTGGCTCCAGATGCCAACTCCGGAAATATCCATGACAACCATCCTGTCCATCGCACGTCGGTGTGCTCGACCCGGTGTCGTCACGCCGGTGCTGTCGCGCGTCGCGGGCCGTGCCCGGGCGCCGCCGGCGCCGGGTGCCTCCATCCGACCCGGGCCTTCCACCGGCCTCGAACCGGCCATGCCCTTGAATTCCCGGTCACCGATTCTCGCGCGTGGCGCTCCCCCCCGGCCAGGCGACGAGCGGACCGCACACGTCGACCAGCGCGGCCGTCGGGGCGACGTCCACGGGCACCTCGATCACGTGGACACCCGGCCGGGCCAGCGCGGCGGCAAGGTGGTCGCGGTGCTGCTCGGCCGACCGCGGGGCGCCACCGTCGCCCCACACCTCGATCACCAGTGTGCCGGCGCGGCGCGACGCCCACTCGACCAGGGCGGCGACGGCCCCGTCCCGGGGCGGGGTGTCGACGACGGCCACCCCCACGCCGCCCGTGCGCAGGACGGCGCCGAGCGCCCCGGCGACCGCGACACCCGCGCTGCCGGCCGCGGCCAGCAGGGCACCGGCCGTGCGGTCCCCAACCGCGAGCGGAGCGACCGCACGCTCAGATTAGATAAAGTATGCGATTATTGGGCCGGTGTCGACACGGCCCGCGGTCGATGGACGCGGGGGGCGGGCGGCGGGACGCTCATCCGGTCCGCCGACCGTGGACCGTGAGCGGACCAGACCTGGATGGAGATCTCGTGCTCGATGATGATGTGCGGCAGGTCATCGCCTCGACCCGGCGTTTCGTGCGCGAGCGCGTGGTACCGGCGGAGGCGGAGATCGAGCGGACCGACGCGATCCCGCCCGACCTGCGCCGTGCGGCGGCGGCGATGGGCCTGTTCGGGTTCGCCGTCCCCGAGGAGTACGGCGGCCTGGGGCTGGACATGAGCGCCGAGGTCCGGCTCGTCTTCGAGCTGGGCTACACCACGCCGGCCTTCCGCTCGATGTTCGGGACCAACAACGGCATCGCCGGCCACGTCCTGCTCGAGGGCGCGACCCAGGAACAGAAGAAGGCCTACCTGCCGCTGATCGCCTCGGGCGAGTGGACGGCCGCGTTCGCCCTCACCGAGGAGAACGCCGGCTCCGACCCCGCGGGCCTGGCGACATCCGCGCGCCGCGACGGCGACGAGTGGGTGATCAACGGTGCCAAGCGCTTCATCACCAACGCGCCGCTGGCCGACGTCTTCATGGTCTTCGCCCGCACCGACCCCGGTGCCGAGGGCGGGCACGGCATCACGGCGTTCATGGTGGAACGCGACGCGCCGGGGCTGAGCGTCGGCCCGAAGGACCACAAGATGGGCCAGGCGGGCGCGTGGACGGCGGACGTCCTGCTGGCCGACGTGCGGGTCCCGGCGTCGGCGGTGATCGGCGGCGAGGACGGGGTGGGTCGCGGCTACGCGACCGCGATGCGCTGCCTGGCCCACGGCCGGATCCACATCGCCGCGCTGTGCGTCGGACTGGCCCAGCGGCTGGTCGACGAGTCCGTGTCCTATGCCGCGACCAGGGTGCAGGGCGGCGGCGTGATCGGCACCCACCAGCTCGTGCAGGGACTGCTCGCCGACTCCGCCACCGACCTCTACGCGGCGCGGGCGCTCGTCCTCGACGTGGCCGCCCGGTTCGACGACGGCAGCGACACCCGGATCGGGCCCTCGTGCGCGAAGTACTTCGCCTCCGAGGCGGTCGGGCGGGTCGCCGACCGGGCGGTGCAGATCCACGGCGGGGCGGGCTACATGCGCGGAGTCCCGGTCGAGCGCTTCTACCGGGACGCGCGGCTGTTCCGGATCTACGAGGGCACGAGCCAGATCCAGCAGATCGTGATCGCCCGTCAGCTCCTGCGCGACGCCGGCGTCAGGTAACGGCCGGGGTGGACGGCCCCGCCCCTGTCAGCCGACCCGAATCAGCCGACCCGTTCGAAGATCGCGGTGATCCCCTGGCCGCCGCCGATGCACAGGGTCTCCAGCCCGTACCGGGCGTCCTGGCGCTCCATCTCGTGAAGCAGGGTCGCGAGGATCCGGCCACCGGTCGCCGCGACGGGATGACCGAGCGAGATCCCGGAACCGTTGACATTGAGCCGGTCCAGGTCCGCGGTCGTGAGCCCCCACTCCCGGGTGCAGGCGAGCACCTGCGCCGCGAAGGCCTCGTTGAGCTCGATCAGGTCGATGTCGGCGAGCTTGAGGTTCGCCCGCTCCAGCGCCTTCGCCGTGGCCGCAACGGGTCCGATCCCCATCCTCGCGGGTTCCACACCGGCGACCGCCCAGCTCACCAGCCGACCGAGCGGACGCAGGCCGAGTCGCCTCGCCGCCTCCGGATGGGTGACGACACACGCCGACGCCGCGTCGTTCTGCCCGCTGGAATTGCCCGCAGTGACCGTGGCCTCCGGGTCGGTCCTACCCATGATCGGGCGCAGCGCGGCGAGCGTGTCGAGGCTGGCGTCGGCGCGGGGATGCTCGTCGACGTCCACGACGACCGAACCGCCGCGACCCGGCACCGACACCGACACGATCTCGTCCGCGAACCGACCGGCGGCCTGCGCGTCCACGGCCCGGACATGCGACCGCAGCGCGAACTCGTCCTGCTCGGAGCGCGAGATCCCGTACTCCCTCCGCAGGTTCTCCGCCGTCTCGATCATCCCGCCCGGGACGGGGAAGTTCGCGCCGCCCGCGGTCACCCGGCCGCGGGCCAGGGCGTCGTGCAGCGTGACGTCCCCGCCGCCCGACCCCCGGCGCATCCGGGTCGAGTAGAAGGGGGCGTTGCTCATGCTCTCCGCTCCCCCGGCGATCACGACGTCGGCCACTCCGGTCTGGACCTGCATCGCGGCCGTCGTGACCGCCTGCATGCCCGATCCGCAGCGGCGGTCGAGCTGCAGGCCCGCGACGGTGACGTCGAGGCCGGCGTCGAGGGCGACCACCCGGCCAAGCGCGGGTGCCTCCATCGTCGGATAACACGACCCGAAGATCACGTCATCGATGTCCGCTGACCGCAGGCCGGTCCGGTCCAGCAGGCCGCGCAGCACGGCCGCGCCGAGCGCCTGCGCGCTCAGCGCCGCGAGCGCACCGCCGTAGCGCCCGACCGCGGTGCGCACCGGTTCGCAGATGACCGCCTCACGCATGAGTCCTCCGTTAGTTGTCGGGTGGCCCGGGGGGGACCGGATGTGTGGCGCCGGAGGTGAACTGGACCAGAACGATGTCGCTGTCATAACACGCGGGCGCCGGCTTCCTGGCGTCCCGTGGTGCACAATTCCGGTGTCCGATCCGAGCCGGGGCGGCCGGTGTCGCGGTGGGAGGGAGGACGGGTTCGATGCGGTTCGTGGGATTGCGGGACGGACGGCGGGTCGTGGTCGGCCTGGTGTTCGGTGCCGACGGGGCCGGCCCGCAGGGCGGGCCCATGGGCACGGCCGGGGACGAACGCCCCCGGGTCGCCCGCGTCGCCGAGGTCGACGAGTTCTACGGAGACCTCGCCGGCTGGACGGCGAAGGCCCGCCGGATGACCGCCGGTGAGCATGACCTCGCCGACGTCGAGCTCGTCCCGCCCGTACCGGCCGGAGCCCGGATCCTCGGCATGGGGCTGAATTATCATGCGCACGCCGCGGAGACCGGGCTGGAACTGCCCAGGCGGCCACCGATCTTCGGCCGGTGGACCGCGTCCCTGACGGTGGACGGCACCCCCGTCCCCGTCCCGCCGGGCGAGCGGGGCCTGGACTGGGAGGGCGAGCTCGCCGTCATCGTCGGGTCCAGGATGACCGATGTCGACGAGGACGCCGCCCTGCGCGGCGTGTTCGGCTACGCGGTGTTCAACGACCTCAGCGCCCGCCGCGCCCAGGGCGCCTCGGCGCAGTGGACGCTGGGCAAGAACTCCGACCGCAGCGGGCCGATGGGGCCCGTCGTGACCGCCGACGAGGTCGGCGATCCGGCGGCGGGCCTGCGGCTGGTCACCCGCGTCAACGGCGAGGTGGTGCAGGACGGCGACACCAGCGACATGATCTTCTCGATCGGCCGGATCCTGTCGTTCGTGAGCCGCACCCTGACCCTCAACCCGGGTGACATCCTGATCACCGGAACTCCCGCCGGGGTCGGCTACATCCGCAAGCCGCCCCGCTACCTGGGTCCGGGTGATGTCGTCGAGGTGTGGATCGAGCGGGTGGGCACGATCCGCAACCCGGTCGTGGACGCGTCCGCCCGGCCGTGACCCGGCGGTGGGCCGAACCCGTGGCGGGTCGGGTCGGCCCACCACACCCGTGTTCCGCGTCAACGCGGGCCGGGGTCACCGGGCACGTTCACGCCTTCGGCCCACCGGCGACGTAGATCACCTGACCGGACACGAATCCCGCGCCCTCGCTCACCAGGAACGAGATGGTGTGGGCGATGTCCTCGGGCTCGCCGACCCTGGCCACGGGAATCTGGGCCGCGCGGGCGGCGGCGTAGTCGTCCCACGTGTGCCCCAGGCGCTCGGCCGTCGCCCGGGTCATCTCGGTCGCGATCAGACCGGGCGCCACCGCGTTGCAGGTGACGCCGAACTTCCCGAGCTCGATCGCCACCGTCTTGGTGAATCCCTGCAGGCCCGCCTTCGCCGCCGAATAGTTCGCCTGGCCGCGGTTACCCAGCGCCGACGTGCTCGACAGGTTCACGATCCGCCCGAAGCCCGCCTCGACCATGAACTTCTGCACGGCGCGGGTCGTCAGGAACGTGCCCCGCAGGTGCACCCCCATGACGAGGTCCCAGTCGGTCTCGGACATCTTGAACAGCAGGTTGTCGCGGGTGATCCCGGCGTTGTTCACCAGGACGGTCGGCCCGCCGAGCTCGGCGGCCACCCGCTCCACCGCGGCCGTGACCTGCTCGGCCTCGCTCACGTCCACGCCGAGGGCGATCGCGGTCCCGCCGGCGGCGACGATCGCCTCGACGGTGCCCTTCGACGCGCTCTCCTCCAGGTCGAGCGCCGCCACGGCCATGCCGTCGGCGGCGAGCCGGCGCGCCGTGGCGGCACCGATGCCGCGGGCGGCCCCCGTGACGATCGCGACGCGGTCCTGGGCAGCGGGCATGCTGGTCTCCTCGCACGATGACGTTCGCTTGTCGGACGAATGGCGACCGGGCCGCGCCGGGACCGCTTGGAACCGGGCGAGACCGGGCGGAGACCGGGTCGCCGAGAAAGTCTGTCAGGCGCCGACGACCGACGCGTCCAGGACGGCGACGACCTGCCCGGCGGGCCTCAACGGAAATTGAATGGCCGGCGGCACGGAAACCGGCCATCGTTGATCTCGGCGGCACGCGGGGCACCGGTCCCGCGCCGTGACCAAGGAGTGATGCCCCGTGACCCCCGTCCACGAGCTGGCGGGAGCGACCGCGCCGATCTGGATGTGGACACCTCCCCAGGAGGTCGAAAGCGCCGCGCTCGACCAGCTCCGCACCATCGCGGAACTCCCCTACGTCCACCACCACGTCGCCGTCATGCCCGACGTCCACCTCGGCAAGGGCGCTACGGTGGGTTCGGTGATCGCGCTGCGCGACGCCGTCTCCCCGGCTGCCGTCGGCGTCGACATCGGATGCGGGATGGCCGCGCTGCGGACCAACCTGACCGCCGCCGACCTGCCCGACGACCTCGGGCCGGTGCGGGCCGCGGTCGAGGCGGCCATCCCCGTCGGCCATCGCGGGCACACCGAGATCTCCCGCCGGGTCCGCGGCTACGCCGACCTGTGGGGGACCTTCGGCGACCTACACCCCAAGGTCACCGGGCGCAGCGGCAGCATCGACCGGGTGATGGCGCAGATGGGCAGCCTGGGCTCGGGCAACCACTTCGTCGAGCTCTGCCTGGACACCGAGGACGCCGTCTGGCTCATGCTGCACTCGGGCTCGCGCAACATCGGCAAGACCCTCGCCGAGCTGCACATCGCGGCCGCGAAGAAGCTCCCGCACAACACCGGCCTGCGCGACCGGGACCTCTCCGTCTTCCTCGCCGGCACCCCCGAGATGGCCGCCTACCGAGCCGACCTCACCTGGGCGCAGACCTACGCGCGCCGCAACCGCGACACCATGCTCGCTCTCTACGTCGACGCGCTGCGCGACCACCTGCCCACGCTGCGCGTGCCGACCCCGCCCACGCACGGGCCGCACGCCGCCGACACCGCCTTCGCCGCGGTCAACTGCCACCACAACTACGTCGCCGAGGAGCACCACTACGGAGCGGACGTCCTGGTCACCCGCAAGGGCGCGATCTCGGCCCGGGCCGGCGAGTACGGGATCATCCCCGGCTCCATGGGCACCCGCTCGTACATCGTCCGCGGCCTCGGTAGCGCCGAGTCGTTCCACTCGGCCGCGCACGGCGCCGGGCGGCGGATGAGCCGTACCCGTGCCCGCAAGGAGTTCACCACCGACGACCTCGTCGCCCAGACCACCGGCGTCGAGTGCCGCAAGGACCCCGGAGTCCTCGACGAGATCCCCGCTGCCTACAAGGACATCGACGCCGTCATCGCCCACCAGAGCGATCTCGTGGACGTCGCCGCCGAGCTGCGCGCCGTCCTCTGTGTGAAGGGCTGACCCGGCCCGGACCAGCCCGCGTCCGCCCGGTCCGCGCTCCGCTGGCCGGGCGGGCGCTGCGTTGCCGGGCGGGCGCTGCGTTGCCGGCGGGCGGACGCGGGTCAGCGCGGTCCGTGGCCGTCCCGGACGGCGCCGCGGATCAGCTCGATCACCCAGCCGGCGACGCGGCTCGCCTGGCTGGCGTCCAGCTCCCACACGGTGATCAGGCGCTCGAACGACGGCACGCTCCAGAAGACGTCGAGAGCGGCGGCGACGAGCGCGCACTCGGCCGGCGACCAGTCGTCCGCGGCGGCGGCCACGGCGGCGACGAGCGCGTCGCGGCGGCGCCGGTCGAGCGCCGCGAACGTCGGGTCGCCGCTCGGCCCGCCGCTCGTGGGGAACGACGAGAGATAGGAGTAGACCCGGCCGATGACGTCGCCGAAGGCGTCCAGGCGGAGGGTGTCCACGTCCACGCCGGCCTCCTGCTCGAGGTGGCGCATCACCGCGTCACGCAGCCCCCGCTCGCTGCCGAAGTAGCGGTAGATCGTGCTCTCGTTGACCTGGGCACGCCGGGCGACGGCCCGCACGGTCAACTCACGCCAGTCCCAGCTCGGGAACCCGTGGACCATCTCGGCTCCGGCCGCGACGATGCGTTCCCGGGTCCGCTCGGCCTGCTGACGGCGCACGGGGCTGTCGTAGGAACGGCGGCCCGGCTCCGACTGCTCGCCCTCGGGTCGCACCGCCGGCTCGGCCGCTGGTGGCACCGCTCGCTCGGCCCCGGTGGACGCCGGCGGCCCGGCCGTGGGTGACGCCGCCGGATCGCGCGCGGGTCTAGCCACGACCGTGGAACGTGCGGTCGTTGCGCATCGCGGCACCTGCCTCGGCCTGGGGGCTCACCTGCCCTGCGTGGCCAGTCTGCCAGTTCCCGGGCGGGACGCCGTCCCGCGCGGCGGGCTCCCTGCGGGACGCGGCCGGACCAGAAATGGTGAGTACTCACTCCCCAATGCCTTCCGGGGACCGGCCCGCGCCCGCAGGACGCTCACGTCGCCACACCCCGACACCGGCCGACGAACCGGGTCACCCGGCATGATCCGGGGGCCTTGGCGCCCGGAGTCCGGGACGGCGGCACACCACTTCCAGGCAAGACTTCTCGCACGAATGACGCTATGCTCCCCGGTCAGATCATCCTGAATGCCGTCGAACCAGGCATCAGGATTGCCCGCCTTCGCGGTCTCGGACCGCCCGTTCCGCATCGCCGTCACCAGCCGTCGAGCCGACACCGAGCCGTGCCGCCACACCTGGAAGCAGCCTCCGCGCCTGGAAACAGAGGATGAATCATCCCGATGAAGAAGTCAGGTACCCGCCGACACGATTACTGGGTCTACTGATGGCCCTGGGCCTGGCGTTCACCGCCTGTTCCAGTTCCAGCGACGACACCGACGGCGGGGAGACGACGGCCGCGCCCGACCAGACGGTGAACGGGGCGCCGGGGGTCACCCAGGACGAGATCCGCTTCTTGGTTCTCGGCACGAAGACCAACAACCCGACCGGCTCCTGCACGCTCGACTGCTTCTCCCAGGGGATCAAGGCCTACTTCGCCTTCCGTAACAGCACGGGCGGGGTGCGCGGCCGCAAGCTGACCGTCACCACCGAGATCGACGACGCGCTCGGGCAGAACCAGCAGGGCGCGCTGCAGATCATCACCAAGAACGACACGTTCGCCGACTTCGGCGCCGCGCAGCTGCCCACCGGCTGGGGTGACCTGGTCAAGGCCGGCGTCCCGCAGTACGTGTGGGCCATCCAGCCGCAGGCCATGGCCGGCCAGGACTCGATCTTCGGCAACGCCGGAGTGACCTGCCTGGAGTGCACGAACCGGACCTTCACGTACGCGGCGGAGCTCGCCGGCGCGAAGAAGATCGGCGCCCTCGGCTACGGGGTCTCGGAGAGCTCGAAGCGCTGCACGTCGACCATCACCGACACGATCGAGCTCTACCACGACAAGACCAGCCAGGAGGTCGTGTACAAGAACGACGACCTGGCCTTCGGCCTGCCGAACGGGATCGACCCCGAGGTCTCCGCGATGAAGCGCGCCGGCACCGACATGATCATTACCCGCCTCGACCTCAACGGCATGAAGACGCTGGCACAGGAGCTCGAGCGCCAGGGCATGGGCGACATCCCGCTTTACCATCCGAACACCTATGACCGGAAGTTCGTCGCCGCGACGGGCGACCTGTTCGAGGGGGACTACATCGGCGTCACCTTCCGCCCGTTCGACGCCGACCTCGCCTACCAGGGAATTCTCGCCGCCGGACCTTCCTTTGACCACGCCAAGGTCATCGCCGCGAAGAACGCCATGACCGAGTACAGCGCGGACGGCCTGATCAATCCCAGCGACTGGAGCCGCCAGCACGAAAGCCCGACGCAGGACGACCCGGCGACCCACGGCTACAGGCAGGAGCGCTTCGCCATGGTCCAGGTGCGGAAAGGAAAGTTCTAGGTCGTGGGCGGCACGAAGAAGGATCCCTTCTTCTGCTGGCCGAACAACGACCGGTCGTGGTCCGAGCCCCGGCCCACCAGCATCAGCTGAGGCCGGCCAGGCCGATCGTCACCTCGACCGGACGGAGCAGGAACACGGTGGGCGGCGGCACACCCGGCAACCGGGATCCCCGCGCCGCCGCCCCGTGCATCTCGTCCGCCGAGTTCGCGGACGCGAACGCCATCCGCCACACTCCCACTCTCGACCACAAGTGAAGAAGTACTCACCCACTCCGCGCATCGGAGAACTGACGCGAGGTGGCCGGATCCCCGCGGGCGCAAGCCCGGCGACGCGGACGCGAGCACGACGGCGCTGCCGCCGATCCTCCGCGCCGCGCTCGCGGGGCCGGGCCGCACCCTCGGGAGACGACGACGCAGCCACACTCGGCACCGGCACCGGCACCGCGATCGCGCCCACGGGCCACCTGGACCGGGCCGTCCCCCAGCGGATCGGGACCACGGGGCGGCCCGGCGTCGCGGGCGGGCCTCGCGGTGCCGGGCGACCGGGGCCGGTCTCGCCCTGCCCGGAGACAGCCGAGCGCTGACCGCCGGCATGCATCCGACCCGGACGGATCACGTTCGGCGGTATTCCCATGCCGCCAGTTGACACCCCTGTCACGGTGCCGCCCGGCAACCCGGGACAGAATCATTCAACCAATTGTCGGTCAGCCGGTTCGACGCTGCTGCCGCCCGCTTCACGACCGGCCGAGCACCGCCCTTCACCCGGATTTATGAGAAGCGCCGCCGGGCCGCGACCGATGTCACGATCAGTGCGGGATTCGCACTTCCCGAGGACCGGTCCGCACTAGTGGACCGCACCAAACCAGGCCGCATATCTGCCTGATTCCCCCTGTTCCCGGCCTGGCAGCGACCTGTTCCCGGCGACCACGCGGACGCCGGCCACGCCGTGCCGGGTGGCGCCCGACCGCGCCCGCCAGGCCGCCGTCCGGGCCCCGCGGGCGGGCGGCACCGGGGGCCGCGGCCGCCCGCGCCGGTCGGCGGGGGCAGGATGGGACCGTGCCGGCCCGGCCGCCCGGGCGTCCAAAACCGCTGTACCGGTGGGTGCCGGCGGCTTGGCACCGCCCAGCGGCCAGCGCGGCGGACCGGCGGCGCCGACCGTGCCGATCCGGCACCACGGGACGTCCCGACCATGCGCTCCCGGCCACGACGGGCCGCCCCTGACCGCTCACCAGGACGCCACGGACCGGGCTTCCTTGCAGCGCGAGCGACCCGCACTCCAGTCCCGCCCAACCCGGCCGCATCCGGCCGTGATGGAAATCACGGGATCTTCGTTTCGACACCCCGCCCAGCGAGTTCCCCACCCCGTTTCAGTGGCGACGAGCAGTGGCCTGGGTCACCGTTCCCCCGCACCACCCGAACCACGAGAGCTTCCTCACAGCAACATGCACGGGCAGCCGTCAACGCCACCCGACCAGACACCAAAAGAATGCTTAGAAAAGCATTCTCCGATGTACCAAAACTTGCAAAGAACGGCGTTTTCATAACAGCGATATATAGGTTCCCCCCACGGGAACGACGTGTCCGATATGTCGCGACCACGGTTGGACCAACAAGATCAACATCGCCGGGAGGTGCCACCGAGCCCTACTCTGGCCCACGATGGGCTGGTCAGTGACGGTGCGGACGGAGGTGACACCGGGACACCCGAAATGTTGGCAACGGCGTGATCACCGGCTATAACTCTGTCCGAGAGATATCGGCGTATTCGCCGTCGGTGACGTTACGCAGACCGGTTCAGTCGTTGTCCGTGCGACCTTCGAAGGATCAAGGAAGCGAGCTGCATGCTGCTCACTGTTGCGAGACGTGTAGGCCGTAGCCTGCTGGTGGTCTTACTCGTGACCATGGGGGCCGTGGCGCTACTGAGCCTGGCTCCGGGGTCAGCGGCCTCCGTCATCCTGGGGGAGAACGCGACACCGGACGCCATCGCCGCTCTGAACGCCAAGCTGGGACTCGATCGGCCTCTGTGGTCGCAGTACACGCACTGGCTCGGCAACGCCGTCACCGGCGACCTGGGCACCTCCCCGGTGACCAACCAACCCGTCCTGGACGCGATCGTCGAGCGGCTGCCGGTCACCCTGCAGCTCGCCGCGATGGCTCTGGTCTTCGCGCTGCTTGTCGCCGTGCTGCTGGCGGTGGTGTCCGCGAGCTGGCCGGGCACTCCGATCGACCGGGCGATCACCGCGCTGTCCTCGGTGTTCCTCTCCGTACCCGCCTTCATCGCGGGCCCGGTCATGATCTACTTCTTCGCGCTGCAGGCCGGGTGGTTCCCGGTGACGGGCTGGTCGCGCATCAGCGAGGGCCTCGGAGACAACCTCCGCAGCGCCATCCTGCCCGTCCTCGCGATCTCCCTGACCGAGATCGCGTCCTTCCACCGGCTGCTGCGCACCGACCTGGTCGGCACGCTGCGTGAGGACTTCATCGGGGCGGCCCGCGCCAAGGGCATGAGCCCGTCCTACGTGATGTCCCGTCACGCCCTGCGGCCGTCGTCGTTCTCCCTGGTCACCCTCGTGGGCATCAACCTGGGCCGGCTGATCGGCGGAACGGTGATCGTGGAATCCCTGTTCTCGCTGCCGGGCCTGGGCCAGCTCGTCGTCTACTCGATCACTGCCCGCGACATCATCACCGTCCAGGGCATCGTCGTGTTCATCGCCGTGGTCTACGTGGTCATCAACATGCTCGTGGATCTCAGTTACGGCTGGCTCGACCCGCGCGTCAGGAAGGCTGCCAACGCATGACCACCCCCGACGTGGTGGACCGCGAGGTCCACTTACCGCCGGCCCCGGCGCTGGACACGCCGATCGTCCCGGCGGTGCGAAAGTCCCGCTCGATCCTGGTGTACCTGGCCTACGCCTGGCTGATCGCGGTGATCGCGCTCGCCGCGCTGGCGGACGTGCTGCCGCTGGCGTCGTACTCCATTCCCATCGGGAAGCCGCGCCAGGGACCGGATTTCAGCTCGTTCGACCTGTGGCTGGGCACCGACCAGCAGGGCCGGTCGATCCTGTCGCGATGCGTGTACGGTGCGCGCGTCTCGCTCCTGGTCGGAACCGTGGCGGGCCTCATCGGGGCCGTCATCGGAACCCTGCTGGGCATGCTCGCCGGCTACCTCGGCAAGGCCGTCGACTGGATCATCCGGCTGATCACCGACGCGATGCTGGCGTTCCCGCCACTGATCCTGCTCCTGGCGCTGTCGTCCATCCTCACGCCGAGCGTGCGGACGCTGCTGGTCGGCCTGACGCTGCTGATCATCCCGACGTTCGTCCGGCTCGCGCTGGCGAACACCCTCGCCTGGTCGTCCCGCGAGTTCGTCACCGCCGCCCGCAACATGGGCGCGGGGCACGTGCGGATCCTGGTGAAGGAGATCCTGCCGAACCTGCTGCCACCACTGGGCGCGTTCCTGCCGGTCGTGATGGCCGCGCTGATCGTGGCCGAAGGGTCGCTGAGCTTCCTGGGGATGGGCATCCCGCCGCCCCAGCCCAGCTGGGGCGGCATGATCTCCGACGGCAAGGAGGCCATCGCCGACTCCCCGCACATGGTGCTGGTGCCGGCGATCGTCATCTTCTTCACCGTCTTCGCGCTGAACCAGGCGGGCGACCACCTGCGCAGCCGCTTCGACCGCACGATGCGCGACTGACGACCCGCCTGAGCAGGACGCGCGACCGAACGCACCCCACTTGGCGTGCGCGACTGGCTCTTCCCAGCGCGCACCGCCTGGGCCGTGAACAAACGGCGCTGCCCCCACCCGCCGTTTGCACGGCTTCCCGTTCCACACTCTCCGTTTCTAGATGCTGACGAAAGGTCAACGATGTTCCGTAAGTCCCGGTTAGTCGCCACCGCTGTCGTGTGCGGCGCGGCACTCGCCCTGGGGGCCTGTGGTGGTGGAGGCGGTGACGACGCCACCTCGTCGACGAACGGCGCCGCGGGCCAACCGGTCGCCGGCGGCGAGGGCCGGATCCTGCTGCTGGGCGACCCGCGCAGCCTGGACCCGGCGACCCTCAGCAACCAGGCCGCGATCACCGCCCCGGTCGGCAACGCGCTGTACGGCACGCTGATGATCACCGACCAGGCCGGCAAGGTCAAGTACACGATGGCCGAGTCGTTCGACACGACCGACACCGGCAAGACCTTCACCCTCAAGCTGAAGCACGGCCTGGTGTTCTCCGACGGCAAGCCGCTCAACGCGGAGGCCGTCAAGTTCAACTGGGACCGCATCAAGGACCCGACCGTGGGCTCCTCCTACGTCGTGGACGCGCGGATGATCGAGTCGACCGAGGTGGTCGACGACGTGACACTGAAGGTCACGATGGTCAACCCCGTGCCGGCGTACGCCCAGGCCGTCCTGAACTCGTCACTGAACTGGATCGCCTCGCCCGACGCTCTGAAGGCCGGACGGGACTCCTTCGACAAGAACCCGATCGGCGCCGGGCCGTTCACCCTGGCGAGCTGGACCCGCCAGGCGGACATCAAGTTCGTCAAGAACCCCAAGTACTGGGACGCGCCCAAGCCCTACCTGGACCGCCTCACCATGCGCTCGGCGACCGACGCCACCCAGCGCCTCAACACGGTGATCAGCGGTGGCGCCGACGTCGCGATCGACACGAACACGGTCAACATCGACAAGGCTGAGACGTCCGATCTCAACGCGGTCGTGACCACCCTCAACGGCGGCAACTTCATGGCGTTCAACTCGCGCCGGGCGCCGTTCGACGACATCCGTGCCCGCCAGGCGGTGTCGGCGGCGATCGACCTCGAGGCGCTCAACCTCGCCGCCTACAACGGCACCGCTCCCCTGCCCGACACGCTGTTCGACAAGAGCTCACCTCTCTTCTCGGACACGCCGCTACACAAGACGGACAAGGCTCTCGCCCAGAAGCTCCTCGACGAGCTCGCCGCCGACGGCAAGCCGGTGAAGTTCACCTTCTCCAGCTTCCCGTCCTCGGAGAACCGGGCGATCGCGGAGAACATCCAGGCCCAGCTGAGCGCCTTCAAGAACATCACGGTCTCCGTCAAGATCGTCGACCTCGGCCAGGTCGCGGCGCTGCGCACGACCTTCGACTTCGACCTGCTCGTCTCGTCGGCGTCGTTCCAGGACCCGGAGCCGCGGCTGTGGCAGGCGTTCAGCCAGGACTCCGTGGCGAACCTGTCCGGTGTCAAGGACAAGGAGCTCTCGGACGCGCTGCTCGCGGGTCGCACCGCGACGACGGAGGCGGACCGCAAGGCCGCCTACGAGACGGTGCAGGAGCGGCTGGTCGCGCTCAGCCCGGTCGTGTTCTACCAGCGGTCGACGAACGCGGCGATCGGCACCGCCAAGGTCGGCGGGATCGTCCAGTACGGCAGCGGCTCGCTGCTGGTCGAGGAACTCTGGATCAAGAAGTAGTCGTAGATCCGGAGGATGGATGAGAGGTCCCTGCGCCCATGAGTACTGATCCTGTCCTGCAGGTGCGCAATCTGCGCGCCTACATCGGCACCCCGCGTGGAGTCGTGCGCGCCGTCGACGACGTCTCCCTCGACCTCGACTCCGCCCAGGCCATGGGCGTGGTCGGGGAGTCCGGGTCCGGCAAGTCGGTGATGGCCCGCGCGATCATGGGCCTGATGCCGGCACGGTCCGGGTGCTCCGGCCAGGTGGTGTTCCAGGGCCGGGACCTGCTCACCCTCCCCCGCAAGCAGCGCGCCGAGATCTGGGGCAAGCAGATCGCCATGGTGTTCCAGGACCCAGGGCGCTCGCTCAACCCGGTGGTTCGGGTGGAACGGCAGCTCACCGAGGGAATGCGCAAGCACCTCGGCGTCGGCCGCTCCGAAGCTCGCGGTCGGGCCCTCGACCTTCTGCGGGAGGTCGGGGTGCCCGACCCCGAGCGGCGCCTGCGCAACTACCCGCACGAGCTCTCCGGCGGTATGCGGCAGCGAGTCATGATCGCTACCGCGCTCGCCTGCGAGCCGACGCTGCTCATCGCCGACGAGCCGACCACAGCGCTGGACGTGACCGTCCAGCGCCAGATCCTCGACCTGTTACGCCGGGTCCAGCGCAACCACGGAATGTCCATGATCCTGATCAGCCACGACCTGGCGGTCGTCGCCGGCCGCACCGACCGGGTCGCGGTGATGTACGCGGGGCGCCTGGCCGAGGCCGGGGCCACCCGGCAGGTCTTCGAGGCCCCCCGGCACCGCTACACCCACGCGCTGCTCGAGGCGACCCCGACCATCGACCACGAGCGGCACGCACCGATGCGGCTCATCCAGGGCTCGCTGCCCAACCCCATCGACCCGCCCCCCGGATGCCGGTTCGCCGCGCGCTGCGGGCACGTCGACCCCAAGTGCGCCGACCCCGGGCCGCAGATGGTCTCCGTCGGCTCGGATCACGATGTCGCCTGCATCAGCCCGGTGCAGGACGGCGCCGCGGTCGTCCCCGGAGGTGAGCTCGTTGGCCGGTAGCGGAACCGCCCATCTGCGCGGCGAGGACGCGCTGCTCAGCGTGCGCGACCTGGTGGTCGAATACCCGACCAAGGGCGGGGTGGTCCAGGCCGTCTCCAAGGTCAGCTTCGACGTCCTGCCCGGCGAGACGCTCGGGATCGTCGGCGAGTCCGGCTGTGGGAAGTCCACGACCGGGCGCGCCGTGCTCCGGCTGGACAGGCTGACCTCCGGCCAGATCACGTTCGCCGGCGAGCGCATCGAGGGAGTCGGCGAACGCCGGATGCGCGAGCTCCGCCGCTCCATCCAGATGATCTTCCAGGACCCGGTGGCGTCGCTGAACCCCCGCCGCAGCGTCAAGGACATCGTCGTCGAGGGTCTGGCGGTTGCCCGTGCCCCGGCGTCCGAACGGGCCACCGTGTCGGCGTCCGTCCTCGGACAGGTCGGGCTGGACGGCGACCGCTTCGCCGACATGCTGCCCCGCCAGCTCTCCGGCGGCCAGGCACAGCGGGTGGCGATCGGCCGCGCGCTCGCGCTGCACCCGCGGCTGCTGATCTGCGACGAGCCGGTCTCCGCGCTGGACGTCTCCGTGCAGGCGCAGATCCTCAACCTGATCGAGGAGCTGAAGGCCGAGTTCGACCTGACCGTCGTGTTCATCGCGCACGACCTCGGGGTCGTGCGGGCGGTCAGCGACGACGTCCTGGTCATGTACCTCGGCAAGGTGTGCGAGTTCGGCGACTCCGACCTGGTGTACGACCAGCCCGCCCACCCCTACACCCGGGCGCTGCTGGACTCCGTCCCGCTGACCGACCCGGAGCGCGGCTTCACCGGTCCCGCGTTGGAGGGCGACCTGCCCTCCCCGCTGTCCCCGCCGACGGGATGCCGTTTCCGCACCCGGTGCCCGTTGGCCGAGGAGCGCTGCGCCGCCGAGGAGCCGGAGATCCGCGAGGTCCGCCCGGGCCAGTACGTCGCCTGCCACTTCCCGCTGACCTCACCGCTGGCCGAATCGGCGGCCGCGGCAGCGGCCACGGAGGTGGCCACGCCGGTCACCGCCCCCCTGACCGAGACCACGCCCGACGCCACCGAGCCCTCGGCGAGCGAGCTCACAGCCACCACACCCGAGGCCACCAAGCCCCCGGTCGCCGAAGAGCCCCCGGTCACCGAGCCCGCGGCCACCAAGTCGGTGGCCGCCGAACCTGTGGCCGCCGAACCGGTCGCAGGCAAGCCCGCGGCCAGCGAGCCCGCGGCCGCCAAGCTCACGCCCGGCGAACCGGCGACTGCGACTGCGACAGCGGCAGAGCCCACGGCTGTCGAGTCCAAGGTCGCCGAGCCCGTGGTGGCGGGGGCCGAGCCCGCGCCCGCCACGTCGGGGACCGCCGAGCCCGCGCCCGCCAAGGCCGCCGCGGCACCCGCCACCACGGCCCCTGCCACCACGGGCGACGAGGCGGCGGCCGCGGACGACCAGGCGGCGGGCGACCCGCCGACGGTCGAATCGGCCGCCGGTGAGCAGACCACGACCGAGGCCTCGACGAAGCCGACCACCGACGAGTCAGTGGCGGCCGAGACCGCCGCCGTGCCAACCCCGGCCACCGACGACCCGGCCACGGTCGAGACCGCGACGACGCCGAGTGGCACCGCGGCGCCCGCGAGCACCGAGCCTCCCACGGCTACAGCGACCACGGAGCAGGCCACGGAGGCTGGTGACCCGCCCACCGTCGAGACGACCGTGAGCGACGACGCGGATGGCAGCGCAGCCGGGGAGACGAAGAAGACCTCTGGGGGCACCACCGCCTGACCCGGAGCCGACCCCGGGTCTCCCGGGATCGGCTCCGGCAACGCCGCATCAGACCTTGGTCTGCGCCTGGGGCCTCGCTTGCCGGAGGCCCCAGGCGGTGGCATGTACGTCGGGCGAGATGAGCCGTCAGCGAGGACACACCTCGGGCGTCACCCGTTGAGCAGGGGATTGTCCCAGGTGTCGAGGGCGGCGACCTTGTGCAGCGGACGGCGGCGGACCGGTCCGTGCTTGCCCACCGGCCAGCCGACGGACACCAGCGAGGCGATCCGCCATTCGTCCGGGATACCGACGACGGCACGCAGTTTCTCCTCAGCGAAGGTGAACCACGTGCTCGGGACGGTGCCCAGGCCCTCGGCACGCGCGGCGAGCAGGAAGTTCTGCATCGCCGGGTAGATCGAGCCGCCCTCGATGAACTCGGGCACGAAGCCCGTCAGCCGGTAGCAGAACAGCACGTAGGCGGGCACGCTCTCGAAGTTGTCGACGAGGTGCAGCATCGTGCGGGTCAGCCGGGCCTCGCGCGAGTCGTCGTCGGGCGCCGGCCGCTCGTCGGCCTGGCCGTAGATGGTGCGGACCCAGTCCCACCCCTCGCGGAACGCCGGGCCGAGCACGGCGCGGACCTCCGGGGAGCGCAGCACGACGAACCGCCAGGACTGGGCGTTGGACCCCGACGGCGCCCAGGTCGCCGCCTCCAGGCAGCGGGCGAGCACCTCGTCGGAGACCGGGTCGGGCCGGAAGCGGCGCAGCGAGCGCGCGGTACGCATGGCCTCGCGGAGCTCGATGGCGGGCGCGGCGGATCCCGGCTCCAGATCACTCATTCGGCAACTACTCCTCTGGTCCGACCCGCGACGGGTATGGCGATATGTCAACCTTCACCACACCCGTGACGCGCGTCAAACCGCCCGGAGCCCACGGCCCGCGGCGGGGAGCCGGCGGCGCTCCCGGCGGAGCGCCGCCGCGTACCGCGAACCTCGATCAGGTCAGATTCTCGTCAGCCCACTCCAGCAGTACGGGGGCGAGTTTCGGCCAGTTGAAGAAAAGACCTTCCTTCGCCGCCTCCGGGGTGTGCCGGTCGTTCCATTCAGTGTCGCTCCACGGCGGCTCCTTGAGCTCCGCCCTGGGCAGCAGCTGCGCAATCTGTTCGGAGGTCTCCCGCCGGTGGTGAATATCACTGACGCCGCTGCGCAGGACAAGCGCCGGGATATCGAGCTTGCGTGCGTCGTCATCGGGAAGGCCGGGCACGAGCTCGCCTTCCCGCGGGCAGTAGACCGACATCCAGCGTTCCATGGTGGCCAGGAACTCCTTGCGGTCCTGGTCGAGAATACGCTGGCGGTTCCCCGGGTTGCGGCTGATGGGCTCGCTCCATTCCGGGAGCGCCGCGACCGCTTCCATTCCGTCGTTCCAGGCGGCGGTGAACGAGCCGCTGCCGTAGTGCACACCAATGCTCATCAGACCGTAGATGCCACCGCTGAGCCACCAGATGGCCAGGCCGGAGGTGACGTCCCGATGACGTGCGGCCGTGAGCAGCGACACCCTGGAGCCACCCGAGCCGCCCGCGATGACCGTGGGCCCGAGGCCAAGATGCCTGATCAGCGCGGCGAGCGTGTCCGCCTGCATCTCCGACTCGGACGCCCCGTCGAAGCTGACGTCGGACTCGCCGGTGTTCGGCCGGTCCCAGATCAGGACCCGCCGGCCGGTCAGCGCGATCTCCTGGGCCAGCTCGCGCACACCCGGCGTGTCCTTGCTGTAACGCCCACCCGGCGTGATCGCCCAGGGCTGGCCCGTCTCACCGATCAGCTCGTAGGCGACCGACAGTCCGTTAACTGTTGCTCGTGTCATGGATCACATATTAACATCGACATCTATGTCGATACCTTTAAAAGAGAGCGGCCTGTTCATCGTCGATGCGGACTCGCACTGGTCAGAGCCCCCGGATCTGTTCACCAGGCGCGCACCGGCTGCATACCGTGACCGGGTGCCCCGCGTGGAGGATGTCGACGGCACCCCGATGTGGGTCTTTGACGGTAAGCCTGTCGGGCGTTTCAGCGCAGCCGGTGTCATCGGCCGCGACGGCCGCAAGGAGAGCGCGGACACCGCGCTGCACCACTGGACGATCGACCAGGTCCACGTCGGCGCCTACGACCCGGCCGTCCGCCTGGGCGTGCTCGACGAGTGCGGCATCGACGCGCAGATCATCTTTCCGAGCACGATCGGCCTCGGCGGCCAGGACCTGGGCGCGGCCAGTGACCCCGCGCTGACCCGGCTCTCGGTCGAGATCTACAACGACGCCATGGCCGAGATCCAGAGCGACTCGGGGAACCGGTTGTTACCCCTGCCGCTCATGCCGGCCTGGGACGTCGACCTGTGCGTCGCAGAGGCCCGCCGGGTCCACGCCCTCGGCGCACGCGGGGTCAACATGACCTCGGACCCGCAGGACCTGGGCGCCCCCGACCTCGCCAACCCGGCCTGGGACCCGTTCTGGGAGGTGTGCACAGAGCTGCAGCTGCCGGTCCACTTCCACATCGGGGCCAGCGTGACCACGATGACGTTCTACGGTAAGTACCCGTGGCCGTCACACGACAACAACACCAAGCTCGCCATCGGCGGCACACTGCTGTTCATCGGGAACGCACGGGTGGTGACGAATCTGATCCTCTCCGGGATCTTCGACCGGCACCCCGACCTGAAGACGGTGTCGGTGGAGAGCGGTGTCGGCTGGATCCCGTTCATCCTCGAGGCGTTGGACTACGAGATGTCCGAGAATGCGCCCGAGGAGCTCGGCCGGATGCGCAAGCCGCCGTCCGAGTACTTCCGGAGCAACATCTACGCCACGTTCTGGTTCGAGAAGAACAGGAACAAGCTCCCGGCACTGATCGACGCGGTCGGCGAGGACAACATCCTCTTCGAGACGGACTTCCCCCACCCAACCTGCCTCTACCCTGACCCGCTGGGCACCGTCGAGCCGAAGCTGGCCACGTTGTCTCCGCAGGCCCGGGCGAAGATCCTGGGAGAGAACGCCCGCAGGCTGTACCGCCTCTGAACCAGTCAGCCGGGGCAGCCGGGGGTCCTGCCCCGGTCGCCCCGGTGCTTCATGTCCAGACACAATCGGGCATCCGTACAGGATGCGAGTCAGGAGTAGGAACGCGTGAAGACGATCGGGCACTGGATCAACGGCAAGTCCGCCCCCTCGGCCTCCGGCCGCGTCGGCCGCGTCTTCGACCCGGCCCGCGCAGTGCAGACCGGGCAGGTCACCCTCGCCTCCACCGCGGAGGTCGACGACGTGGTGCGCGTCGCCCGGGACGCCGCCGTGAGCTGGGGCGCGTCCTCGCTCAGCAACCGCTCGACGCTGCTGTTCCGGCTACGCGAGCTGCTCGACGCCAGCCGTGACGAGCTCGCCGCGGCCGTCGCCGCCGAGCACGGCAAGGTGCACTCCGACGCGCTCGGCGAGGTCGCCCGCGGCATCGAGTGCGTCGAGTTCGCCTGCGGCATCCCCCACCTGCTGAAGGGCTCGCACAGCTCGGAGGTCTCCCGGGGCGTCGACGTCCACACCGAGCTACATCCGGTCGGCGTGGTAGCGGGCATCACCCCGTTCAACTTCCCCGTCATGGTGCCGCTGTGGATGCTGGCCAACGCGGTGGCCACCGGCAACACCTTCATCCTGAAGCCCTCGGAGAAGGACCCGTCGGCCTCGCTGATCCTGGCCGACCTCGTCACCCGGGCCGGTTTCCCGGACGGCGTGTTCAACGTCCTGCAGGGCGACGCCGAGGCGGTGCGCGCCCTGCTCACCCACCCCGGCGTGGACGCCGTGTCGTTCGTCGGCAGCACCCCGGTGGCCCGCTCCATCTACGAGACGGGCACCGCCGCCGGCAAGCGGGTGCAGGCACTCGGCGGCGCGAAGAACCACATGGTCGTGCTGCCGGACGCCGACATCGAGTCGGCCGCCAACGCCGCCATCTCGGCCGGCTACGGGTCCGCCGGTGAGCGCTGCATGGCGATCTCGGTCGTGGTCGCGGTCGGCGCGGTCGCCGACCCGCTGGTCGACGCGATCGCCGCGCGCATCCCCGACGTGGTGGTCGGCCCGGCCTCGGACGAGTCGTCCCAGATGGGCCCGCTGATCACCGCGGAGCACCGCGACCGGGTCCGGTCCTACGTCCAGGGCGCGACCGACGAGGGTGCCCGCGTCGTCGTCGACGGCTCCGCCGGCCGCGACGAGGGGTACTTCGTCGGCTGCTCGCTGCTGGACGGCGTCAAGCCGGGCATGCGCGTCTACGACGACGAGATCTTCGGCCCGGTCCTGAGCGTCGTGCGGGTGGACAGCTACGACGAGGCCATCGAGCTGATCAACAGCAACCAGTACGGCAACGGCGTGGCCCTGTTCACCCAGGACGGCGGCGCCGCCCGCCGCTTCACCCGGCAGGTCGACGTCGGCATGATCGGGATCAACGTGCCGATCCCGGTGCCGGTCGCCTGGCACTCGTTCGGCGGCTGGAAGGCGTCCATCTTCGGCGACGCCCCGATCTACGGCCCAGAGGGGATCCGCTTCTACACCCGGCCGAAGGTCGTCACCTCACGGTGGCCCGAGTCGACCCCCACCGCCGTCGACCTGGTCTTCCCCGCCAACCGCTGACAGCCCCGGGTTCCGGGGGGCACAACCAGGCCCGCTCCCCCCGGAGCCCGGTCAGCACGGCTAGGCGTCCGCCCGGCGCAGGATCTGGCGGGCCTGCGCGACGAGCGGCGCGTCGATCATCTGGCCGTCGAGCAGGAACACGGCGCTGTCCTCGCTGCCGGCCACGACCCGCCGGGCCCAGGTGACGTTCTCGGCGGACGGCTGGAACGCCCGGCGGACGACGGCCGCCTGCGAGGGATGGATGCACGCCTTGGCCACGAAGCCGGACGCGACGGCCTCGTCGGCCTCCGCGGCAAGGCCGGCGACGTCGGCGACGTCCAGGAAGACCGTGTCGATCGCCGGCACGCCGGAGGCGGCGGCGTGCAGCAGGACGGTGGACTTGGCGTGCCGCGCGACATCGCGGTACCGCCCGTCGGGCAGCCGGCTCGAGCTGCCGCCGAGCGACGCCATCAGATCCTCCGCGCCCCACATCACGCCCGCCAGGTTCCGCGCGCGCACCACCTCGGCGCTGGCGAGAACCCCACGCGCCGTCTCGCACAGCGCGACCACCTGGTAGCGGTCCGCTTCCTCGACCTCGCGGACGTCCTCGGTCTTCGCCAGCATGATCGTGCGGTACCCGGTGCGGGCGAGGCAGCGGATGTCCTCGTCGTAGTCGGCGGTCGACCGCGGGTTCACCCGGACGATCACGCGGGCCGGGTCCACGGGGTGCTCGACGAGCGCCACACGGGCCTCAGGGCGCCGCGCGGGGGCGACCGCGTCCTCGAGGTCGAGGATCACGGTGTCCGCGGCCGCCAGGGCCTTCTCGTACCGGTCCGGCCGGTCCGCCGGGCAGAACAGAAGCGACGATCCCAGTGCCCAGTCGGTCACGCTGTCTCCCACCTTGAAACTCCTGGCAGAACCCTCGACCACCGGATACCTCAGCCGGCGTCCGTGCCGGCAGGCTCCTCGCCGGAGCCCTCGCCGGCCGGCAGGCGCAGCATCAGCGCGGTCCGCTCGGCCTGCGCGACGAGCACACCGCGCTGGTTGCGGGCCCGGTGCACGAAGACGACGATGCCGTTCGCCGGCCGCGAGCGGGAATCCCGCTTCGACAGGACCTCGGTCTCGGCGTAGATGGTGTCGCCGGCGAGAACGGGCGCCGGGAAGCTGATGGCGCCGAAGCCGAGGTTCGCCACCGTCGTGCCCTGCGTCAGCTGCGGGACACTCAGCCCGACCATGACCGACAGGGTCATCATGCTGTTCACGAGCCGCTCACCGAATTCCGTCGACGCGCTCGCGGCGGCGTCGAGATGCAGGCTCTGCGGGTTCATCGTGAGGGTGGAGAACAAAGTGTTGTCCGCCTCGCCGAGGGTACGGCCCGGGCTGTGCACGTAGATCGCGCCGGTCTGCAGCTCCTCGAAATAAAGCCCGCGCTGCTGAATTCGCGTCACATCTCCGCCTGATCTGTCTGCCCGATTTTCGCCCGCACTATTCCACCGACGATTTTCCGGATTATCCGTCCCGCGACGAACTGTACTGTACGGACCGGCCCGCGCGACTGTCAACGCGCGTATACGCGACCGCCGTGCCCCGGACTAACCCTTATAGCAATTTCGCGTGCGACGGTCGACCGTTAGCCGCCGATAGTGGTCGACGTCGCCCGTAGCGCACCGCCCGGCGTCGCGCACGGCCCCGACAGGGCCCGCGGCTCGGCACACGAACTTCCACCCATCATTCAAAGTGAGCGCTTCCTCTCCAATGTCAGGTCAGGCCGGACGACACTCGCCCCACCTCCAACGAGGGGCTCCGGCGGACGGGCCAGGCGAGCACGGGAGCAGGGGGTCTTGCGGGTTGCCCGCGTCACATGTTTACACTGACGTCGACTTTGAACGTCGGCTCGGAAGAGCCGTCATCCGGCGGACACACTGCGGCGCCGCCCCCCGGTCGCGCCGTCGGCGCACCAAGGCGGGACGGGCGATGACATCGGAACCGAGAGTCGAGCTGGCGCTGACGCCCGACTCGCGCTGGGACGTCGACACAGCCGGCCTCGTGGCGGCGGCCGCGGGCGCCGGGTTCGGGTCGGTCGGGCTCGCCGAGGCCAACGCCGACGCGGCCGGAGCGGCCGTCCTCGCCGCGGCGGGCCTGCGCTGCCACGAGATCCTGGCCCTGATCGTGACCGACGACGAGCAGGCCACGATCGACCAGGCTCGCCGGGTCGCGAAGGCCGCGGCCGCGGTGAACGCCCGGTGGGTCCTGACCGGCTTCCGGGTGGGGCTCGACGAGCGGAGCGGCCCGTTGATCGCCCGGTGCGCCGCGCTGTTCGCCGCCGCCGGTGCCGGGATGGCGGTGGAGTTCAGCCCGCTGGGCGGCACGAAGTCGATCGCCACCGCCGTGGACATCGTGGAGGCCGCCGGCCCCGACCGCGCGGGCGTGCTGATCGACACGTGGCATTTCTTCAACGGGGAGAGCACCTGGGAGCAGCTCGAGCAGGTGCCCCTGGACCGCATCGCCTACGTCCAGTTCGACGACGCGCTCCCGCCGATCTCCCCGAACGGGATCAAGGAGACGATGCACCGCCGCGCCATGCCCGGCGAGGGGATCTTCGACCTCGGACGGTTCGCCGCCACCCTGCTCGACCGGGGCTGGTCGGGCCTGGTCAGCGTCGAGGTACTCAACGCCGAGCTGCGTGAGCTGCCCGTCCCCGAGTTCGCCCGCCGCGCCTACGAGACGACCGCCGGGTTCTGGCGATGACCTCGCGCCGCCCACCCGGGACTCGCGCGTGACCAGGACCGGCGCTGGCGCCGGTCCTGGAGCCGGTGCCCGTGGCGGAGCCGGCGCCGGTGCCGCCACCAACAGCCGTCCCGACGGTGGTGGCGGCCCCCGCTCGCGCCGCGGAGCCGAGACCAGGGCGCGCCTTGTCGAGGCCGCCAAGGCGGTCTTCGAAGAGAAGGGCTACCACGACACGCGGGTGGCGGACATCGCCGAGCGCGCCAGCGTGTCGCACGGGTCCTTCTACCACTACTTCGACTCGAAGGACCAGATCTTCCGGGAGGTCGCGGCGGTCATCGACGCCGCCCTCAGCGCCGGGATGGCGATCATCCTCGCCCGCAACTCGAGCATGTCGCCGCACGAGCGGCTGACCGAAGCGATCCGGGTCCACTTCGAGGCGTACCGTGCCGAGGCGCGGATCATGAGTGTGATCGAGCAGGTCTCCCGGCACGACGAGCAGGTCTACACCCTCTGGACCCAGCTGTTCGGCCGTCACTCGGACGACGTCACCCACTCCATCGAGCAGCTCCAGCGCCACCGGCTCGCCGACCCCGTCCTCGACCCGGCCGTCGCCGCCGCCGCTTTGGGCGCCATGACGTGGCGTTTCGCCGAGCAGTGGCTGGTGCAGGGCCAGCCCGAGTGCGGCTTCGACGTCGGCGTCGAGCAGATCACCCGGCTGTTCGTCAACGCGCTCCAGCTGCGCGACCCCGCGGAGCCGCCCCCGAGCGGGAACGCATGAGCACGCCGATGACCGGCCTGCTGGACCTGACCGGCCGGGTGGCCATCGTCACCGGCGGCGGGACGGGCATCGGGGCGGCCACCGCGCGGCTGCTCGCCGCCCACGGCGCCGACGTGGCCGTCGCCGCGCGCACCGTCGACGAGCTGGAGCGGACCGCGGCGGACATCCGGGCCGCCACCGGCCGCCGCTGCCTGGCCGTGCCGACGGACGTCAAGGACGAGGAGCAGGTGATCCGGCTGGTGCGGCGCACCGTCGAGGAGCTCGGCCGGATCGACGTGCTGGTCAACAACGCCGGCGGCACCCGCATGGGCCCGCTCTCCTCGCTGCCGACCAGGGCCTGGGACGCCAGCTTCGACCTCAACGTGCGGGCGGCCTACTTCTGCACCCGGGAGGCCGGCCGTCACCTGGTCGCGCAGCGCTCGGGCGCGATCGTCAACATCTCCTCGGACGCCGGCCTGCACGGAGTGCGCGGCGGAGCGCACTACGCCTCGGCCAAGGCCGCGCTGCAGATGTTCACGACGGTCACCGCGGCCGAGTGGGGACGTTACGGGGTGCGTGCCAACTGCCTCGCTGTCGGGCCGGTCGCCTCGGAGCGCGCAGTCGAGGCGTGGCGCGTCGCCGGCATCGACACGTCCGAGTTCAACACCGCCACCCCTCTGGGCCGGCCGGGGACGCCCGCGGAGGTCGCGAACGCGGTCCTCTTCTTCGCCAGCGACGCGGCGTCCTACATCACCGGGCAGACCCTCGCCGTCGACGGCGGACCGAGCCTGGGCGGGATCCGCGACACCTGAGGCGCGGCTCAGAACCTCATGCGTCTCCTGAGCGGACGCTGAGCCCGCCCCGGTTCGGAATCACCAGATCATGATCGTGAACGCTGACCCAACGCCGTCAACATTGTTGACGGCACAGCCGACACAGCAGGCACGACACCTTCTCCGGGCGAATGCGGCCGGTTCTGGGAGAACCGCTACCGGCACACCGACCGGATGTGGACCGGGGACCCCAACGAGCTGCTCGTCCGGGAGGTCGGCGCGCTGGCGCCCGGAACGGCGCTGGACCTGGGGTGCGGCGAGGGCGGCGACGCCGTCTGGCTCGCCGCCCGGGGCTGGCGGGTCACCGCGGTCGACGTCTCCCCCACCGCGCTGGCCCGGGCCGCCGGCGCCGCGGCGACCGCCGGCGTCGACGAGCGCATCACCTGGCGGTGCGAGGACCTGGCCGACGGCGTCCCCGACGGGACCTTCGACCTCGTCCTCGCCCTGTTCCTGCACTCGCCGGTCGGCATGCCGCGCACGGAGGTGCTCCGCGCCAGCGCCGGCCGGGTGGCCCCCGGCGGGACGCTGCTGGTGGTCGGGCACGCCGGCGCCCCGTCCTGGGAGCCGAGGAAGAAGCCCCACACCAGGCTCGCCACTCCCGACGACGTCCTCGCCGAGTTGGGCGCGGCCACCGGCGGCTGGGCGGTGGAGCTGCGGGAGATGTACGAGGCGCCGATGTCGCGACCGAACGGGCAGGTGGGCTTCCGGGCCGAGAACGCCCTGCGCCTGCGACGCCCGGCCTGACCAGGCGCATCCCGGCGGCCGGCAACCACCCGACCGCGGTCCCGCGGGGGCGGGACGAGGACGGCCCCGCGCCCCCGGTCAGGGAGGCACGGGGCCGGACGGGCGTCCGCGGGCGCCGGTCAGACGGGCGCGGTCAGGTGGTCACGATCGACACGCCGGCCGTGCCGGGCGCGCCGTAGAGCTGGGCGTAGCCGACCCGCGGGTTGCCGGGGACCTGCCGGTCGCCGGCCTGCCCGCGCAGCTGCAGGACCAGCTCGTGAATCTGGCGCAGACCCGAGGCGCCGACGGGCTCGCCGTTGGCGATCAGCCCGCCGTCGGTGTTGACCGGCAGCCGGCCGCCGATCTCGGTGGCGCCCTCCGCGAGCAGCTTCTCCTGGTCGCCGTCCGCGCAGAAGCCGTTCTCCGCCATGTGCATGATCTCGGCACCGGAGTCGGTGTCCTGGATCTGGATGACGTCGACGTCCTCCGGGCCGATGCCCGCGGTCTCGTAGGCCGCCCGCGACGCGAACACGGTGGGGGCCTCGGCGTGCTCCACCGCGGCCCAGGAGCTGTGCACCTCGTGCGCGCCGTACGTCCTGGTCCGCAGCGTGCTCGCCCGCAGGTAGATGGGGTTGGACGTGTACTGGCGGGCGATGTCGGCGCGGCACAGGATGATCGCCGCGGCGCCCTCGTCCGGGCTGCAGAACATGTACTTCGTCAGCGGGTAGTTGAGCATCTGGGAGGTGAGGATCTCGTCCTCCGTCAGCGCCTTGCGACGGAAGGCGTTGGGGTTCAGCACGCCGTTGCGGTAGTTCTTCGCCGCCACCCGGGCCAGCGTGCGGTGCGAGATCCCGTGGTCGTGCATGTAGCGGTTGATCTTCATCCCGAAGAACTTCGTCGTCAGGAAGTGACCGATGTCGCCGTACCACGGCGGGGCGCTGTAGTGGACGGGATCGGCCGTGAAGGCGCCGAAGGCGTGCTTGTCCATGCCGACCGCGAGGCCGATGTCGTACTTGCCGTACCGGATCGCGTCGGCGGTCAGCTCCAGCGCGGTCGCGGCCGTCGCGCAGCCGTTGTAGACGTCCATGAACGGGATGCCGGTGAGGCCGAGCAGGCCCACGACCGCGTCGGGGTTGTCCACCTCACAGCTCCCGCCGAAGGCGAACTGGACCTGCTTCCACTCCAGGCCGGCGTCGGTGAGCGCGGAGCGGACGGCCTCGGCGCCCATCTGGATCGCCGACTTGTTGCCGAAGCGCCCGAAGGGGTGGATGCCCACCCCGATGATCGCGACATCCTCCATGTCAGTTTCCTCCCTCGGACGGCGCGAACGCGTACGACAGCACCTGGGTACCGTCCTCGTCGGTGCGGAACGGGTAGATCACCAGCTCGAGCCCCATCCCGAACCTGATCTCGTCGGGCTTGCTGACAGTCAGGCGGCCCTCGACGCGCACGTCGTCCCCGAGCTGCACGAGGCCCACCGCGAACGGCTTGAAGGTCTCGGGCGTCTCACCGCTGGCGTAGGGCTCCTTGGGCAGGAACTCCTGGGTGGTCCACGTCCACAGGGTGCCCTCGCGCGGCAGCAGGCGCTGCTCCATCTCGAGCTTGCCGCAGCGCGGGCAGGAATCCTGCGCGGGGAACGTGACCGCCGCGCAGCTGCGGCAGCGGGCGCCGATCAACTGTGGTTTCTCCGCGGGCCAGGTGAACACGTCGGGAGCAAAGGGAATCTGTGCCATCAGAACACTCCTAGCATGGTGACCGGCCACGGACAGGTCACTGAAAATCATCCGGATGTCGGCCGGCGGAGGCCACGGCGCTCAGCTCGGCATCGGACGTCTTCGACGGACCGCACCGGTGTCACCTCGCCCCGGGACTCCGCGAACGCAGGTGGCCGGGTTCCGCCGATCGCGTGGGCCGCGGACCAGCGCACGGCCGGGACGAGGGACGAGCAACGGGATCCGGCCCTCCACATCGTGCGGATCGTGCGCCGGGCGCCGGCGATCAGCGGGTCGCCCGAAGGCGCACAGCCCCCGGGTAGGGGCAGCATATGCACATTCCCGACGTACCCGCACGGGAAACGATCTGGCGGCGGAGCGACGGTCCTGGCAACCGGATCACCGCGGTGGACGGGCCCGCGGCCCGGCCGGGCCGGCCGGGGGTGGCACCCACCGCCGCCCACGGGATGTCGCCGTGACCCACACCGGCCGCGGGCCGCGATGACTCGCGGAGTCGGGCGCCGACCACGGCTGGTGGCGGCCGACGTCGCACGGGACACCGGGCGCGGCACCCGAATCCCGGCCCGCGGCCGGCCGGTATCGCTTTGAACGAGAAAGATCCCGTTCCGCAACCGCGGAGTCACCCGACCCGGGTAACCGTGTTCACGGGGTGAGCAAGGCGCGCCAATCAGCAAAGGCGGCTGCGGGTACACCCACCTGTATCCACACCGCCGGTAGCACGTACCAGTACCTCACCGCTCACATTCGCGAATCTGCCGCAGGCAGGTGACCCACGGTCACGACGAGTGCGTTCCGGCGAGTGAATGGGTAAGAAGGGCTCTCGGGTGCCGCTCGGCGCCCGGCCAGTCATGCTTTCGACACGACGAGGTGGCCAGTGAGCCTGAGCATCCGCAACCAGCTGACCGGAACCGTAAGCGAGATCACCCGGGGGGCGGTGATGAGCACGGTACTGATCACGCTGCCCGGCGGGCAGAGCCTGACCGCGGCGGTGACACTCGACGCCGTCGACGACCTCGGCCTCAAGGAGGGCTCGGGGGTCGACGTCCTGATCAAGTCCACCGAGATCTCGCTGGCCACCGGCAACGTGGACGGCCTGAGCATCCGCAACCAGCTGCGCGGCACCGTCTCGAGCATCGAGACCGGCGGCGCCATGGCCGTGGCACATGTCACCCTCGAGCAGGGCGGCGAGCTCACCGCGGCGATCACCCTCGCCGCCGCGACCGAGCTCGGCCTGGCCGCGGGCACCGCCGTGACCGCCCTGGTCAAGTCGACCGAGGTGGCCGTCGCCGCCGCCTGACGAGCCAGGGCGGCCCGCGTGCCCCCATCTCGTCGGGTACACCTCCCCGCGGCCTCCGGGCCGCGGGGACAGCCGGCCGCCGCCGGCGCGGACCCGACCGGAGGCGATCCGCGGCGGCACCCGGCCGGAACCGATCCGCCGCGCGCATCCGGCCCGTTCCGCGCCACCCGGCCCGTTCCGCGTCACCCGAGCCGTTCCGCTCCAGCCGGCCCCGAACTTCGAAAAGACCGCACATGCGGGTGAAACGAGCTGCTATCTTCGCATCCACGGACGGAGAGCAAGGTCGGGCTCGGCGGACGTTCGGGTCGAAGGGGGCGGCACGTGCAGGACGACGCTCGCTCCGCCAGTCGTGCCCTGCCGCGAAACGTGCTCTTGACGTCCTCCCCCGCGTGAACCGCGGGGGATTCCAACTCCTACACACCCGCTGGAAGGGGTGCGCGGTGTTGAGGTTCGCGGTTCGCGGGCCCGGCCGACGCCGTGCCTCCCGCGCGGTCACGGCCCGTCCGGCCGCGATGTACCCAACCGCGATGTTCATCGCCGCGTTGACGTCGGCGTTGGCCGTGTGTCCGCAGGCAACGCACCGGAAGACCGCTTGGCTCTCACGGTTCCCCGGTGCCACCTGCCCGCAGGCCGAGCAACGCTGGCTCGTGTACGCGGCTGGGATCTTCTCCACCCGGCCGGGAGCCTTCTGCTCCAACCGGTGGACGAGCAGACCCCAGCCGTGGGCGAGGATGCCCCGGTTCAACCCGGCTTTCTGCCGCACGTTTGTCCCAGGCGCCTCGACGGTGCCCCGGGCCGAGCGGGTCATCCCCCTGATCTTCAGGTCCTCGACGCGGATCACGTCGAACCGGCGGGCGAGATCCGTGCTGGTCTTCTCGACCCAGTCCTTGCGCCGGTCAACCTCCCGGGCACGCAACCGTGCGATCTGAACCTTGACGCGGCCGCGCCGCCGCGACCCGCGCCTGGCTTTCGACAGTCGGCGCTGCAACCGGAGCAGCCGTGCCCGTTCCCCGGGTCGCAGACCGGGACAGGACAGCAGCTCCCCGGTCGACAGCGCCGCCGACACCACCACCCCACGGTCCACCCCGACAACCCCGCTCATGCCCGGCGCGGGGATTGGGTCCGGGGCCACGGCGAACGCCACATGCCAGCGACCCGCACGATCCCGCGTCACCCGATACGACCTCGCGCCCGGCACAGCACGGGACCAGCGGAACCGCACCCAGCCCACCTTCGGGACACGCACCCGCGCCCAACGGCGATTCACCCGCCGAACGTCGCCCGGTTTCACCGCCACAATCCGGAACCCCTCACCACGCCCACGCCTACGGAAAGTGGGCCTGCGATGCGAACCGCGGAAGAAGTTCGCCATCGCAGTCGCGAAGTCACGCAGGGCCTGCTGCTGCACGATGATGTTGCCCGCTGCCAGCCACGGATTGTCCGCTCGGGCCTCGGTCAGCTGCCGGTTCTGTTCCGCATAGCCCGGTGCCGGGCCGCGCCATGGCCGGTACACGGCCACACCCTAACATCACCTCATAACGACGAAGAATCCGAACATCCTGCTCTCGGGCGACCCGCACGCCCACTTCGCCGAAATCACGGAATAAGACATCTATTTTCTCATCGGCGAGATCATCCACCTGTTGTATTGCGCTTTTCGACGGCGGTCCGCCTGGCGGCGGATCCCCTGCCCCTGCCCCGCTCCGCGGGAGACCGGATTCCTCCCCGACCTGAAGGACTCCGTTGCCCAATTCGGTCATCCGACGACTCCGTCGCGGTGCGTAGCGGTGAATGGTGAGTGTTCATGCTGGGTGTCATGGGTGGGTTCCGTTGCGACTGCGGTAGTTGCCGTGGGCGAGGATGGCGGCACGGTAGGCGAGGATCCTGTCTGTACGCCCTCGGCCTTGAGCTTGACGACGCAGGCTTCGACTACTCCGTGCTCAGCGGGTTCCGGGCGCGGCTGGTCGAGCATGGCCTGGAAGCCACGGTCCTCGACCTGCTGCTCGCCCGGCTCTCGGAGCTGGGGCTGCTGCGCGCGGGCGGGCGAGCCCGCACGGACTCCACCCATGTGCTCGCGGCGGTGCGTTCGCTCAACCGGCTGGAGTTCGTCGGGGAGACGATGCGCGCCGCGCTGGAGGCGCTGGCCGGGGCGGCCCCCGGCTGGCTGACCGGCGTCGTCGAGCCCGGCTGGGACCGCCGCTACCAGGCACGGGTGGAGTCCTACCGGCTGCCCGCCTCGGCGGCGGGGCGGGCCGAGCTGGCTGTCACGGTCGGCCGGGACGGGTTCGCCCTGCTCACTGCCCTCGGCGCGGCGGACGCGCCGGTGTGGTTGCGCCAGGTCCCCGCCGTCGACGTCCTGCGGATCGCCTGGATCCAGCAGTACCACCGCACCGAGAACGCCGACGGCGGGACGGAGGTGGCCTGGCGGGAGGACAAGGACCTCCCGCCAGGAAGGCTGCGGCTGGCCTCGCCCTACGACCTGGCCGCCCGTTACGGGGTCAAACGCGGGTCCGGCTGGGTCGGCTACAAGGTCCACCTGACCGAGACCTGCAACGACGACACCCCCCATGTGATCACGAACGTGGAGACGACCCACGCCACCATGACCGACCAGGAGACGACCCCGGTCGTGCACACCCACCTCGCCAGCCGCGGGCTGCTGCCCGCCGAGCACACCGTCGACACCGGCTACACCTCCACCGAGCTGTTCCTGACCAGCGCGGCCGAGTACGGCGTCGAACTGGTCGGCCCGCTCGGGGTGAACACCTCCTGGCAGGCCCGCACCCCCGGCGCCTTCGACCTGTCCGACTTCGCCGTCGACTGGGACCGCGAGCAGGTCACCTGCCCGAACGGAGCGGTCAGCAGCAGCTGGCGCACCGAGAAGGCCCGAGGCAAGCCCGTCCTGAAGGTCGACTTCCGCAGGAAGGACTGCCTGCCCTGCCCACTGCGCGCCCGGTGCACCTCCTCGGCAACCAACACCCGCAAGCTCACCCTGCGACACCGGGAACAGCACGAACTGCTCGAACGCCTCCGCGTCGAGCAGGCCACCGACGCCTGGAAGAAGCGCTACGACCGCCGGGCCGGCGTCGAGGGCACCATGCGCCAGGCCACCGCCGTCACTGGTATCCGCCACGCCCGCTACCACGGCCAGGACAAGAACCACCTCGCCCACGTCCTCGCGGCCACGACGGTCAACATCGTCCGCCTCGACGCGTGGTGGACCGGCACCCCGACCGGACGAACCCGGACCAGCCACTGCCCCTCGATCTCGGCGATCCGACCACGCCCCTCGGTCGGGCGACGCTGGCGCTGATGGGTCTGCTCCCGTCGCCCAGCGATCCCGCCCGCGACGGCTGACCCCCGCCTGGCCGCCCGGTCCGCCCGGTGCGTTTGGTGCCGACGGACCTCCCCGCCGGGGACGGCGGGCGCCTGCCGTTCGTCTCCCGGCGGCCGGGCGATGGCCCGACGCCTTGGGGGCCGACGGCTCCCCACCGGAGGCCAACCGGCCGGAAGGGGGCGATGACGCACCGTCATCCACCCCGTCCCACCCGGCCGGGGCCGGCTTCGCGAGCAGGACGGACGTCCCGCCGGCGGGCCGCGGGCGCTCGCCGGCACGGACCTTCAGCAAACGGGGCACTGCGCGTCAATAGGTAATCTCGGGACGATCCGGTATCAGGCCGGCTCGAGATCATGGCCGGTCGAGGAGGACTCAGCGGTGGCGGAAAAGGTTGGCCCGGAGTTCGGTCCGTTGGCGGCGCTGGCCGGCGAGTGGGAGGGCGACCAGGGGGTGGACGTCGCCTTCGGGAACACCGAGGGCTCGATGATCACGACCCCGTTCCGCGAGCGGGTCACCTTCAAGCCGTTCGGCCCGGTGGACAACGGCACGCAGCATCTCTACGGCCTGGATTACCACATGGCCGCCTGGCGGGCCGGCGAGGAGAACCCGTTCCACACTGAGATCGGCTACTGGCTGTGGGACGCCGAGCTCGGGCATGTGATGCGCTGTTTCATGGTTCCCCGCGGCCAGGTGTTGATCGCCGGCGGCACGGTCGCGCCGGACGCGACCACCTACACGCTGCGCGCGGAGGTCGGCTCGACGGTGTACGGCATCCTGTCCAACCCATACCTCGCGCGCGCCGCGAACACCACTCTCTACGAGGTGACCATCTCCGTCGCCCCGGACGGCAGCTTCACCTACGACTCCACCACCACGATCGACCACGCGCGGGTGTCCGAGCCGGTCGCCCACACCGACCACAACGTGCTGCGCCGGCTGCCCGAGGCGTAGCCGAGGCCGCCCACCAAGCCCAAGCCCAGCGCCCTCGCACGGCACCTTCGCATACTCCACCTTCATACAAACCACCGAGCGCCGGACTGGAACAGTCCGGCGCTCGCGCATGAGGCGGCCCTTCTCGCGCGCCCCCAGGCCACGGCGGCCGCGATGCCGGCGCAGCGTGAACTGCACATATGACAAACAGGTCGCCCCGATCAGGAATCCGCACAGGAAACAAGGCGCCCTATTTTCAAAAGAGGCGACCATACGGGCACACATCTGTCTATTGACACGTGAGCCGTTACTAACGATGCTGGGTGACGCCCAGAGCGGGACATTTCCCCGCTCGCGCCAGGCCGGACCGCACAAGCCACCAGAGCATCTGAATTCTCTGCAGCGGACGCACCCCCCGGCAATTGACCCTGCCTGCGTCTGCCCGAATTTCGTGACTTACGTCGGCGCACCCCCGCGGGCCGGTGGACCCTCGTCCACCCGCTCGCGGCCGAAGGATGCGCATCATGCCCGCAATTCAACTCTGGAGTCCACCATGCCCGAAAACACGCCCGACGCCGTCGAATCCACCCCCGGCCTCAACCGCAGGCACTTAATCGGCACGGCGGCGATCGGCGCCGCCGCGGTCGGCGGTTTCACCGCGGGACCGGGTGCCGTCCGGGCCCGGGCCGCCACCCCCGTGCCGGCCACTGTGCAGCAGGAGCGGGCCGTTGTCATCGGGAGCGGCTTCGGCGGCGGCGTGACCGCGCTGCGGCTGGCCCAGGTAGGCGTGTCGACGCTGGTCCTGGAGCGCGGGCTGCGGTGGCCCACCGGGCCGAACGCAACGACGTTCTGCCGCTTCGCCAACATCGACAACCGCTCCGCCTGGCTGACCGACCACGCCACGGTCGGCGGCGTGGTGAAGACGTGGGAGCCCTACACCGGGGTGATCGAGAGCATTCCCGGCAACGGAATCACGGTGAACTGCGGGGCGGCCGTCGGCGGCGGCTCCCTCATGTACCACGGCATGACACTGAAGCCCTCGAAGGCGAACTTCGCCGCGTCGATCCCGGTGGCCGCGAACCTCTACGACGAGCTGAACCTGTGGGCGTATCCGCTGGTGGCCAGCATGCTGGGAGTCTCCACGATTCCCAACGACATCCTGAACAGCGACCCGTACAAGTCCTCCCGGCTCTTCCGGGACGTCGCTCCGGGCGCGGGCCTGGAGCCGTTCCAGGTTCCCCTGCCGATCGACTGGCAGTACGTGCGCGGTGAGCTGAACGGCCAGTACCAGCCGACCTACACCACCAGCGACATCGCCTTCGGGGTCAACAACGGCGGTAAGCGCTCCATCGACGTCACCTACCTCAAGGCGGCGGAGGCGACCGGCCGGGTCCGCGTCGCGACGCTGCACGTCGTCCGCGACATCGCGCTCGACGCGAACAAGAAGTGGGTACTGACGGTCGACCGCATCAACACCGGCGGCATCGTCCAGGAGACGAAGACCATCGTCGCGGACGCGGTATTCCTCAACGCGGGTTCCGCCGGCACGACCCGCCTGCTGGTGAAGTCCAAGGCGAAGGGGCTTATCCCCAACCTGCCGGACGCCGTCGGAACCCAGTGGGGAAACAACGGCGACCGCATCTACCTGTGGAACGGCATGAACGGCGACATCGGGACCCAGCAGGGTGGTCCCGCCTGCGTCGGCGGTCGCGACACCACCAGCTCGATCCCGCTCACCATCATCCACGCGGGCTCCCCCATTCCGAGTACCGCCGGCAAGCTGATGACGGTCGTCGGCTTCGGGATCGTGAACCCCGCCGGCACCTGGGCGTACGACTCCGCGAAGGACGACGCCGTCCTGACCTGGCCGTCCAGCGGTGACGCCGCGCTGCAGGCGCTGATCGCCGCGCGCATGCAGAAGATCGCCCAGGTGGGCGGCGGCATCATGATCGACACGAACGCCCAGGCGAACTCGACCTGGCACGCCCTGGGCGGCGTGCCCATGGGGTCCGCGGTCGACCTCTACGGCCGGGTCATCGGCCAGAGTGGCCTCTACGTGCTCGACGGCGCGCGGATCCCGGGCTCCACCGGCGCCTGCAACCCGTCCATGACGATCGCGGCCCTCGCCGAGCACAGCATGGCCAAGATCGTGCTCCAGGACGTCGGACGCGTCTTCTAGGTTCCCGCTCCCGGCACGCCCCCGGGGGTACCGGATCCCGCGACCTGCGGAATCCGGTACCCCCGGCCCGCTGCGTCGGAACCGACGCCCGCGCGGCCGGCGCGCGGCGGCCGCCCGCGCCGAACACGACGAACCGGCCGGCGGAGGTGCTCCCCTCCGCCGCCGGCGGCCTCGTACAGTACTGCGATGGGCTCCGGCGTCCCGCTCCTCACCGACGCGTTCGGGCGGATCCGGGAGATCGTGCACGACGTCGTCAGCGGGCTGACCCCGGACGAGCTGAACCACCGGCTGGACGGCCGGGCCAACTCGATCACCTGGCTCGTCTGGCACCTCACCCGGGTGCAGGACGACCACGTCGCCGCCGCGGCCGGGTCGGAGCAGGTCTGGTCCGCGGGCGGCTGGGAGCAGCGGTTCGGGCTGGCCGTACCCACCGGGCCGCAGGCCGGGTACCGGGCGATCGGCTACGGCCACAGCTCGGCCGACGTCGACGCGGTACGCGTCACCGATCCCGGTCTGCTGCTCGGCTACCACGACGCCGTCCACGAGCAGACCGTCCGCTACCTCGGACAGCTGCGTGACGCGGACTTCGACCGGATCGTGGACGAGGCGTGGGACCCGCCCGTCACGCTCGGCGTGCGGCTGGTGAGCGTCGTCGCGGACGACCTCCAGCATGCCGGCCAGGCGGCGTTCGTCCGCGGGCTCGTCCACCCCGGCTGACCGCCCGGCGCTCCCGGCACTCCGGGCTGACCGCCCGGCTGACCGGCACTCCCGGCCGTCAGCCCGCCGGGGTCAGCCGGGGCCCCGGGGTGAAGGTGATCGGCACCGACTGCGGCGCCCGGTTGAACGTCGAGTGGTAGTCGATGTCCGCGCCGGGCTGCAGGCGGACGTCGACGAGGCGCGTGACGATCTCCTCGAGGGCGATGCGCAGGTTCATCCGGGCGAGGTTGGAGCCGGCGCAGCGGTGCGGCCCGGCGCCGAACGCGATGTGCCGGTTGCGGCCGCGGTCGAGGTCGAACGTGTCGGCGTTGTCGAACTCGGACTCGTCCCGGTTCGCCGACGCCCAGTAGATGAGCACCCGCTCACCGGCCTTGATCTGGCGCCCGCCGAGCTCGGTGTCGTGCCGGGCCGTCCGGGCGATGCAGATGAACGAGCCGTCGAGGCGCAGCAGCTCCTCCACCGCGTCGGGGATCAGCTCCGGGTTCTCGCGCAGCCGCGCGAGGATCTCCGGGTGCCGGCAGAACCGGATCATCGACATCCCGAGCGCGCCGGCCGTCGTCTCCAGGCCGCCGAGGACGAGGAGCTGGACCGTCCCGACCGCCTCCGCCGGGGTGATCGGACGGCCCTCGATGTCGGCGTTCATGACGGCGTCGACGACGTCGCCGCGCGGGCCCTCCTCGCGCCGCTTCGCCATGAGCGCCCCGATCCACGCCGCCAGCTTCCCGTGGCTCTCCCGGGACTCCTCCAGGTGCGACAGTGACGCCAGGGTGGCCCAGTGGTTGACCATCTCGAGGTCCTCGGCGGGCGCGTGCAGCGCCATGTCGAAGAAGGCGAGCCCGGGCAGCGGGCGGGCGAACTCCGTCATGAAGTCGCACTCACCGGCCTCGATGAAACCGTCGATGAGCCGGTTCACGAGCGCCCGGGTCTGCTGCTCCCACTCGACGACGACGACCGGCCTGAAGTGGGTGTTTATCAGGCGCTTGAAGGTGCGCTGCAGCGGCGGGTCGATCGTCACCGGCAGGATCTTCATCGGCGTGGGGGTGTGCGGGACGGTGATGCCCAGCTCGGAGCTGAACGTCTCCCAGTCCTGCGCGACCCGGAGCACGTCCTCGTAGCCGGTCACCACCCAGAAGCCGTCGTACTGGTCGCTGTGCGCCACCGGGCACCGCGACCGGGCCAGGGCCAGCGTGGGGTGCAGATCGCGGGCGAGCTCGGGCGAGAGGTGGTCGAAATGGTGCTCGACCCACTCCGCGTCCAGCTGACCGGTAGCTGCGTCCGTCATCTCCACCGCACCTCGCACACGTCCATGTAAACGTCCCCAGTCGGGCAAACGGGCTGTGTCGCGAGCAGCGTACCAGTGAGTGAGTCCTCGCTAATCTTTTGTCGGCTCCGGCCTGAGCAAAGAGCGACCGGCCGGCGCTTCGCGCTGGGGCACAGGGCATCCGGCGACCCACGCGGTCCCCGGACCGCGCGCGGCCGAGGCCGGGAACGGCCATCCAGGACGGCGTTCCGCCGACGCCCACCACCGGCTGTGCGCGCACGGGCCACGCCTCGGTGGCGGGGGCAAGCGAGACCACGCCTCAGTGCCGGGCGTAAGAGCGCAGGTATCGAGGTTCCCGGGTAGCCGGCAGCCGCCTGTGGAACGTCCCCGCGACGGAACCGGCGTGTACCTCGCTTGACGCCCTCTGTGCCGCTTGACGTCAGATGATGATTGATCTGGCAGCGAGCAGATGGTCGGCAAAGTCGAGATCACCCGTCCGCTCGATGAGCTTGAGTTCGCGGTCGCTCAAGGCCCCGGTAAACAGTCGCCAGGCTACTGTTGCCGGCATCCGGACCAAAGTCGACGCGGCAGAAACTCGGCTTTCGGTGAGGTCCCAGCTTTCGCTGCGGCGTTGCAGCGTCCAGACGCCGGCCGTCTCGCCGGTGAACTCAATGACCAGATCGATATCCGGGCCGGTTTTGGACCGGTAGTGGTAGGTCAGGCCCCAGATGAAGACGCGTAGCACAGTGCCCAAGTAGTAGTCGTCATCGAGTCCGGGAGCGCCAACGGCGGCACGGATCTGCCGGCCATGAACCCAGTGCTCGGTGAAATCCCGCCCGATGCCCAGCCATACCGGCACTGGCTCGGGTCCCATCCAGGCAACCCGGCCGGTCGGCGCATCCAACTGCATCTGGCCCCAGTACTCGTCCATCAGCGTCGCGGTGAAACCTAGCAGCTCACGTATCACCCGGGTGCTAAGAACCCGAGTGGTCTTCACCCAGCCGTCGTTCTTGGCATGCAGCGCGGCCACGAACTCCCGGTAGTCGGAGTGCCGGCCAGCAGGCCGGAGAGGTCCTGATCACGTCCGCGAGAAAGCCAGCCGAGATCGTCGTCCACCAGGTGCAAGGCGACGTCCTTGACCGACCAGCCGGGGCAGACCGTCGGCGCGTTCCACTGGTCCGGCGCCAGGCCCTCCAGCAACTCCAGAAGCGCAACCCGCTCCGCCCGCAGGTGCGGTCGAATATCCATCGGCGGCACATCCCACAGGCTCATGGCCGGCATGATGCCGGAGATAAAAGCCGCTTGGCCACAGGATTCCCCCGGTCGGGGGCCCGGCGGCGCCGCGCTGCCGCGGTTGTGCTGGGAGAGCCGCCGGATGGTCAGGTGTTGCCGGGCGGGCACTGACGCGGCGCGGGCTGCTCCGCCGCGGGCAGGACGACGTCGTGGGCGGCGGCGGTCAGCGACAGCCCGGACCCGCCCGTCGACGCCTCGACGATGTCGAGATCCAGCGGCAGCTGGCCGACCGGGATCTTGATCGGGGGCAGCAGGCCGCCCACGGGCACGGGGATCGTGGCGTTGATGGCCCCGCGCAGCGTCACCTCACTGGGGACGAGCGTGAGCACGTTGTCACGGACCTCGAAGGTGGTGACGCCCCCGATCTCCTGTGAGCCGAACAGCCACAGGTCGGTGCGCCCGGAGATCTCGACCCGCCGCCCGCCGTCGACCGGGTTCACCTGGAGGGCGCCGGGCAGCCCGGCCAGGTAGGTGTTGAGGTCGGCGTAGTCAAGCCGGACAGTCGCCCGGATGTCGTCAACAGGCACCGCGCCGACCGACCCGGAGATCATGTCCCCGAGCGGCACGTGGATGCCGGACAGCTGCGCCTGCACGGCGGAGATCCGGGGCCCCGGGGTGGCGATTCCCTCGATCGTCACCCCGATCTCCTTGAACTTGCCGAGCAGGATCTGGGTGAGGAAGGGGAAGCCGCCGATGTGCACGTCGCGCACGGTCGGCGCGGGGGCACCGCATTCCAGGCTCTCCGCCACACTGACCTTGATCTGCTTGGCCATCTGGCCCTCGGCGACCGAGACCGCGGCCCGGTCACCCACCACCAGCAGCACGAAGCCGACGGCCGCCGCGACCAGGGCCCACAGCCACCGGCGCCGGCGCCGGCGCCGGCGCGCCGGAGTCGTACCGGCCGACGGGGTCGTCCCGGCCAGCAGCCGGTGATCGTCCGGGGCGGATCCGTAGGCCATCGTCGGAGGGATCGGCGGGCGGCCGGGCTCGTCGGGCTCGTCGGGCTGGTGGTTCTCCTCCCACCGGTCCGTGCCCCCCGTTCCGCCGGCCGCCGGCCACGCCGGCCGGCCCGATTGGAACGCCCCGGCGGGGGGCGGGGGGGCCGGCTGCCCCGAGCGCGGGCCGGTGGCGGCCGCCGCGCCGGCGCGGTGGTGCAGGTCCATCGTCGGCTGGTCGCCACCCGGCGCGGGCCACTCGCCCGATGCGGGCCACTCGCCCGATGCGGGCCGTGCCCACGGTGAGCGGTGGGCGGGGATGTCGCCCTCGTCCGCGTGCTGGCCCGTCCCGTCACCACCGTGGTTCACCGGGACATCTCCGCTCCGCTCGGCGTCGGCCAGGCTCAGAGCCTACTGCCGCAGAAGTCGGGGTCCACCACCTCGATGCCCGTGCCCTCGGCGTTGACCCGGACGAAGGCGTAGCACTCGCGGAGGCGCCCGAAATCCTCGCCGAAGTCGGTTCTGGTGATGAGACCGCCAGCGTCATAGTCCTCCACGGCGCGCAGGCCGTCCATGAAGGACTGCCTGCTCGGGCACTCCCCGGCCTCCTCCAGCCCGCGGACGAGCATGTCCGCGACGACGTAGGCGGTCAGGGCGAGGGTCTGGTCCGGGTCGACGAGCTGGGGGGCGTACCGGGCCACCGCCGCCCGGTAGGCGCCGAGAGCCGGGGAGCTGACCTGGAACGGCAGGTAGTTGGCATAGGAGGTGACCCCCGCGAGCCGGGCGCCGTAGGTCTGCAGCAGCTCCGCGCTGACCTCGCGGCCGGCCAGGATGACCTTGAGTGGTACCTCGGCCTCGTGCGCGGCGTCGACGAGCTGAGCGAGCGTCTCGGTGTCCATCGCGGCGACGAGGGTGTCGACGCCGTTGTTCAGTATCCACTCGGCGATCCGGGAGGCGCTCGCCCGTCCCGGCTGGTACTCGGTGACCTGCTCCGCGGGAATCTCGACGCCGGCGGCTCGCAGACTCACGATCAGCTGGTCGGCGAACTGCACCGAGGTGCTCCCGCCCGCGTAGTCCCGGACGATCACCGCCCGGGTGCCACCGTGCTCACGGACGACGTGCCCCGAGCCCTGCGCGAGCAGCAGCGGCAGGAAGACGAGGTTGCTGCGCACGACGCCGAGCAGGTTGACGTCGATGACCCGCTGCCACGCCTCGAGCGGGATGTCCTCGACCGCGCCGACGGCCAGGATGCCGACGTTGTTCATGACCACGTCGACCCGCCCGAACCGGGTCAGCGAGTGCGCGGCGGCCCGGCCGATGCCGCTGCCCGCCCCGGTGATCACCGCGACCGCGCCGTCGAGTCTGGCAGTCATGGCGTCCCCGCTCATCCGTGTGGCCGGCGCGCCCAGCCAGCAACCGGCGCGGCGGGCTGGTCTACAGGAAGGCCGGCCACACCGCGGCGGCCGGGTCGGTGCGTTCGAGCACGGCGAGCGTCCGCGGTGAGGCGGGTGCCTTGAGGAAGCCGACCATGCCGTCGAGGAGGTCCGTGACCTGCAGGGCGAAGGGCACCACGGGACGGCCGTGCGTGTGGGCACGCTCCCGGTCGGCGGCGGCGTCGACGATGAACGCCATCGCCTGCGCGACACGGCGGGCACGCAGCGGCTCGACGAGGTGGGGCAGGAACCCGCCCAGGCGCTCCTGGAACTCCCGCGCCGAGTCGCGGAGCGCCGCCGGCAGGCCCTCGAACACGTCACGGCGGCCGTACTGCCGCAGCATGTCGACGAAGCACAGGTAGTGGCTGCCGGGCAGCTCGCTGTGCTCCAGCAGGGTACGCACCTGGCAGTCGAGCAGCGAGCGCAGGTCGTCGGGCCGGTGCTCGGCGATGAGCAGGGTGCGCCGCTCGTGCAGCCAGGGCAGCCTGTACTCGAAGATCGCCTGGACGAGCTGGTCCCGGGAGCCGAAGTGGTACTGCACGGCCGAGTTGTTGCCGTTGCCGGCCGCCGCGCCGATCTGCCGCAGCGAGATCCCGTCCAGGCCGTGCGCGGCGAACAGGCGCTCGGCCGCGCGGACGATCTGCTCCTTCGTCGAAGGGATCACCACCGGCATGCGCCGGATCCAAGCACCGCACCAGAGCGCAAGTCAAGTGCCTTACCGGTAAGACTCCCGACTTCCAGCCTGGTGCTTCGGCGCGCGGGACGCCTGAGGCCGGGCGTCCCGCGCGGCGACGTCGCACGTGGCGACGTCACACGTGGGACACCGGCTACGGCTTGCGGCCGACCCCGCACGACTCCAGCGGCGCGAGCGGCTCGCCCGGCTCCGGGTCGTGGCGCCAGTACGGCGGCGAGACGATGCCGGGCTCGACGAGCTCGAGGCCGTCGAAGAAGCGGGTGATCTCGGCGACCGAGCGGTAGCGGTAGCCGTAACCGGTACTGCCGACCTTGTTCATGTCCTCGACGGTGACGTCCCTGTTCGCGGCCGGCGCGGTGGTCGTGTCGTCGGAGCCGTCCTCGAGCACCAGGAAGCTGCCCGACGGCAGGGCGCCCACCATGCGCCGGGCGATCGAGTAGGCCTCGTCGAGGTCCGGGATCAGACCCATGATCGACATGAACATGAGCCCGATCGGCCTGGTGAAGTCCAGCGTCTCGGCCGCGAAGGAGAGAATCCGGTCGGGGTCGCGCGCGTCGGCGTCGAGGTAGGTGGTGACGCCCTCCGGGGAACTGGTGAGCAGTGCGCGGGCGTGGGTTAGCACCATCGGGTCGTTGTCGACGTAGACGATCCGCGATTCCGGCGCGACGCGCTGCGCGACCTGGTGGGTGTTGTTCTCGACGGGAAGGCCTGTGCCGACGTCGAGGAACTGCCGTACGCCCTCCTCGGCGACCAGGTGGGTGATGGCGCGCGCCAGGAACGCCCGCGACGCCCGTGCCACGTCGACAATCTGCGGGAAGACCGCGATGGACTCGTCGCCGTGGGCGCGGTCGACGGGGAAGTTGTCCTTGCCACCGAGGAAGTAGTTCCAGACCCGGGCCGAGTGTGGCCGGGTGGTGTCGAAGGTCGGGGGCGGATAGTTGGTCACGGCGCGTGAGCTCCCGTTCGAGGGCCATTTCTGGCGAGGGCCGATGCTGTCTCCGTCGTAATGGCGGAATCGTAGAACCTGTTAGGACGATCCCACCGACCGGGGAGGGCGACAACACACCGCGAGGGCGCGACCCCCTTCGGAGGCGCGCCCTCGCTGATGGCTCGAAGCGGCGGGATTCCGCTGTTTCAGGGCTCCGCTACTTCGGGGATCAGCTACTTCAGGGAGACGGACGGGTCGATGAACTCGTCGGTGACGACGTCAGCCGCGGTCAGCCCGGCGGCGGGCGCCGTGCCGGCGGCGGTGAGGACGGGCGTCAGCCGGCCGATCAGGTTCTGGACCCGCGCGGTGTCGAAGCTCCCGAACACGCCGTCGGCCCCGTTCGCGACCAGCCCGAGCTCCCGCTGCTTGGTGTTCCCGTCCTCGAGCAGGCCGGTCGACAGCTCGTAGCCCCCGGTGTCCAGCTTCGAGGTGATCTCGATCATAAGATCGTTGGCCGGCTTCGGGTCGGCCTGGTAGTCCACCATCGCCCGCTGGAACAGCGGCACCAGCGCGTCCAGGCACGCCCGGTTCGCCGCCAGCTTGTCCTTGCGGACGGCGAGCACGTTCGCGTACGCCGGGTAGTCGTCCCCGACGAGGACGTACTTCACCGGCTTGGACCACTCCTTGACGTCGTGCTCGAGCCGGTAGGGCTCGTCGGTGACGAACCCGAGCTGGATGAGCTTGCCGTCCTCGGCCACGAACCGGCTGATCTCCCCGTCGTACGAGGTGTCGACCTGCGGACGCTGGAGCAGGCCCGCGCCGATGAGGACGTCCAGATAGGGCTCGTCGCTGGCGAGCACCGTCTTCCCTGACCGGCCGATGTCGGCCAGCGTGGTGAAGTCGAGCGACGGGTCACCCCAGAAGAACATCAGCGGCGACTTGGCGTAGGGGGCGAGGACCGCGACTGACGGATGGTCCGCCGAGTTGCTGATCATTTCGTCCATGTCCAGGTAGCCGAGCAGGATGTCGTCGTCCGTCTCGAACAACGACGACGCCGAGTCGAAGCCCACCGCCGGGCCGCCGGACCGGATCTCGAGGTTCACGCCGGTCGCGCCGAGCGGCCCTGTCACCCGGAACTTGCCCGCGTCGATCTTCGGGTTCGCGCCGAGGAGCTGGTAGGTGGCGCCGTAGTCGACCTCGGGCCACCAGCTCGTCTGGACGACGACGGTGTCCGGGCAGACCCCCTTGAGCGGGGTGGTGTAGCTCGCCCCGGCGGCCGTCCCGCCGGCAACACCGGCGTTCTCGGGCTCGTCCTGGGAGTCGCCGCAGGCGGCCAGGCCGAAGGCCAGCCCCACGGAACAGACCAGGGCCGCCACCGTACGAAGTCTCGTCACGTGTGCTGCTCTCCTCGGCGCAGGAAGGAAGGGAGGTACGCGGGACGCGGACCCAGGAGAGGCGAGTCGCCAGAGTGACAACCGCATGCTGTCTCCGTCACCCCCGAATGGGCGATAGCCTCCCACGTCGGACACGTCCGGCAGCAAGCGCCCTCCCGGCTCACGCCTCCAGGAACCGCAGAACCACCAGCCGCAGCACCTCCTGCTCGCGCGGCGTCAGCCGCTCCAGCGGGTCCGTGCGGCGCCGGACCATCAGCTGGGCGACCACCTCCGGGTCGAGCGCGCAACAGCGCCGGCGCGGTCGCCGCCCTGTTCGGGACGCTGTTCGCGCTGCAGATCGTCGTCGGCCTCCTGCCGGAGGACACCGCGGGCTCTCGGTCCCCCTGGGCCGGCCTCGGTCTGTTGTGCGGCTCTGTGGCCGTCCTGCTGGCCCTCGCCGCCCGCCGGCTGCGCCGCCGCGGCACCTAGGATTCGGACGAGGCTCGGCGATCAGGGGGAAATCCCCACGAACGGGCGTCGCGACAAGATCTCGACTGAAAGGTTCCTAGGTGCCAGACGGGGACGACGGCGGACTCACAGCGCCAGGGGAGCCGGGGGTGGCCAGCCTGGAGCGGCCGGGCGTGGCCGGCCCGGCGGCCCGGCCACGGGGGCGGGCGGTCAGTCTCGCCGCCCGAGCCACACGGACTGCGCTGCCGCCGTTCGCGGTGTTCGCGGCCGTGATCGGCATCTGGTACGCCGTCACCTACTGGTTCCTCGCCCCCCGCCGCCGGTTCCTGCTCCCGCCGCCGCACGAGGTCGTGTCCGAGGGCTTCCTGGACGGCCGCACCGCCGACGAGATCCTCACCGCGCTCGGCGGGACGGCGAAGGTCGCGCTCACCGGCCTCGCGATCGCCGCGGGCATCGGAATCCTCTCGGCGATTCTCATGTCACAGGCCCGCTGGATCGAGAACTCGTTCTACCCCTGGGCCATCCTCCTGCAGACGATCCCGATTCTGGCCATCGTCCCGCTGATCGGATTCTGGCTCGGCTACGGATTCTGGTCCCGGACGGTCGTGTGCGTCGTGATCTCGATGTTCCCGATGATCACCAACACGCTCTTCGGCATCCAGTCCGTCGACGCCGGCCATCACGACCTGTTCACGCTGCGCCGGGTCGGGCGGTGGCGCCGACTGCTCCGCCTCGAGCTCCCGAGCGCACTGCCCGCGATCTTCGTCGGCCTGCGCATCTCGGCCGGCCTCGCGGTGATCGGCGCGATCGTCGGCGACTTCTTCTTCCGCCGCGGCGACGTCGGCATCGGCGCGCTCATCGACAACTACACCCGCGACCTGTCCTCCGGGCCCCTGTTCGCCGCGATCATCGTCTCGGCGCTGTTCGGCCTGGTCGTGTTCTGGCTCTTCGGCCTGGCCGCCCGTCTGGTCGTCGGCCCGTGGCACGACTCCGCCCGCGGCTAACGCCGCACGCCCGGTGCGGCCGGTAGGCCCGGAGCGGGCGTCGGGCCAGGATCCGCGGCCTCCAACCAGTACCGCCGGCGCTGGAAGGCATAGGTGGGCAGGTCGATCCGCCGGGCGCCGGTACCCGCGAAGAACGCCCGCCAGTCGACGGCCTGCCCCCACTCGTACAGCGTGGCGGACGCCTCGGTGACGGCGCGGATCTCGGTGCGACCGGGCGGCAGCAGCACCCATGACCTCACGCCGCGCGGGATGTCGACGCCGGCCGCGTCGCGCCCCACGACCAGCGCGTTCGCGGTGCCCGGGGGAACACGGCAGCCGGGCGACGCGTTGCGGGGGCCCGCCGCCAGCAGTGCCCGCAGATCGTCCAGCGACAGCGCGCCCCGCACGTACGCGGCCGCGGCCTCGCCCGCACCGTGCCCGACGACGGCGTCGGGCCGCACATCCCAGGACTCCAGCAGCCGGCACAGCGCCACCTGTAGCGCCACCTGTGGCGCCGTCTGAAGAGCCGCCCCTGTGAGAGCCCCGCGGAGGGTTGCCCACTCCGCGGCGAAGGCCGGGAACGCGTCCGCCAGCGCGCGGCCTGCCTCGAGCCCCCACTCACCCCCGCCGGGCAGCACGAGCACAAGCCCGGCTCCGGTGCGGCCGTCCAGGGCGGCGTCAGTGCTCTCCGGCGGGCCGGCGGCCAGCGCCGTCAGGCCGCGCAGGAACTCCGCGCGGTCGTCGGCGACCAGCACCGCCCGGTGCGCGAAGGCGCTGCGGCCGGTCGCGAGCGAGAACCCGACGTCGGCCGGGCGGAGATCGGCCCGCTCGGTCACCAGGTCGAGCAGGCGCCGGGCCTGGGCCCGCAGAGCGGGCGCGGACCGGGCCGACAGCGGCCACGGCACCACCGGCCGGTCCACCGCGTCCCCGGCCGTCCCATCCCCGGCTGCCGCGTCGGCGGGCGGCGGCTGATCCTGCTCGAGGATCACGTGCGCCAGTGTGCCGTTGGCGCCGAACGAGGAGACCCCCACCCGGCGGGGCCGGCCGGCGGTGTCCGGCCAGGGCACCGCTTCGGTCAGCAGCACCACCGCGCCCTCGGACCAGTCCGCGTGCGGGGTCGGGGCGTCGACGTGCACGGTGCGCGGCAGGACGCCGTGCCGCATGGCCATCGCCATCTTGATGACGGCACCGGCGCCGCCGGCGGCCTGGGTGTGGCCCAGGTTCGACTTCAGCGACCCCAGCCACAGCGGCCGGCCGGCGGGCCGTCCGCGCCCGTAGGTGGCCAGCAGGGCCGCCAGCTCGATCGGGTCACCGACCGGGGTTCCGGTGCCGTGCCCCTCGACCGCGTCGACGTCGGCCGGCGCGAGGCCGGCGTCAGCCAGCGCCCGGCTGATCAGCCGCTCCTGCGAGGCGCTGCTGGGCGCGGTGAAGCCGTTGGTCGCGCCGCTCTGCTCGACGGCGCTGCCGCGCACCACCGCCAGCACCGGATGGCCGTTGCGCCGGGCGTCGCCGAGCCGTTCCACCAGCAGCACACCCACCCCCTCGGAGATGCCGGTGCCGTCAGCCGCGGCGGCGAAGGACTTGCAGCGGCTGTCCGGGGCCAGGCCCTGCCCGTGCCGGGTCGTCTCCTCCCACAGCTCGGGGGTGGCCAGCACCGACACCCCGCCGACCAGGGCGAGCGAGCACTCGCCGCGCCGCAGGGCCTGACCGGCCAGATGCAGGCCGACCAGCGAGGACGCGCACGCGGCGTCCAGCGTCACACACGGCCCCTCGAGACCGAGCGTGTAGGAGACCCGCCCGGACGCGATGCTGCCCGCGCTGCCGAAGTAGGCGTAGCCGTCGATGCCCGGGGGCGGTGGGCGCAGCCGGTACCCGTAGTCGTGGAAGATCACACCGAAGTACACGCCGGTGCGGCTGCCCCGCGCCGACCGCGGGTCTATCCCGGCGTGCTCGAAGGCCTCCCACGAGGTCTCCAGCAGCAGCCGCTGCTGCGGGTCGGTGGCCAGCGCCTCGTTCTCCGACATCCCGAAGAACTCCGGGTCGAAGTCGGCCGCGTCGTGCAGGAACCCGCCCCCGAAGCAGGTGAGGGCCGAGGTGTCCCAGCCCCGGTCGGTCGGGAACGGGGTGATGGCGTCGCCGCCGCCGGCGACGAACCGCCACAGATCGTCAGGTGAGCGCACCCCGCCCGGGAAACGGCAGGCCATCCCGATGACCGCGATCGGCTCACCGGCCTGCGCGATCAGCCCCCGCAGCCGCTCGTTCTCCTTCATCGCCGCGCGCAGCGCCTCGACGAGGCGGTCGAGGGGAACAGTCACCAGGGCCTCCGGCGGTCCGTGTCGGGCTCGGGGTCGGGGTCGGGGCGGTGGTCAGGTGCCCTCACCGAGGGCCAGCCGGACCAGCGTCTCGGCGTCCATCTCGTCGAACGCGCTGGCCGGCTCGCCGCCGCCGGGCGCGGCCGGCGGTTCCGGGTCGGACGGGCCCGCGGGCGCGGGCGCGGGCGCGGCGGTGGGTGGGCCCGCGGCGGCCGGGGCCACCTCCGGGAACAACTGGTCGCGGAGGTGGCCGGCGATGGCCTCGGGTGTCGGGAAGTCGAAGACGAGCATCGGCCGCAGGCGCAACCCGGTGGCCGCGGTCAGCCGGTTGCGGAACTGCACCGAGGCGAGCGAGTCGAAACCGAGCTCCCGGAACGGCCGGTCCGGTGCCACCTCCGCCGCGGACGTGTGCCCCAACGCCGCGGCGGCGGTGGCGCACACGACGTCGAGCAGGGCCCGGTCCCGTTCCGGGCCGCCGGCCCCCGCCAGCCGCCGCGCCAGCGTCTCGACCGGATCATCGGCCGCGCCGTCGACCGACCGCCGGGCCGGGTGGCGGACCAGGCCGCGCAGCAGCGCCGGGACGGCCCCCGCCCGCGGTGCCCGCGGGTCGAGCCGCATGGGCAGCAGCACGGGGCGGTCCGCGGTGAGCGCGGCGTCGAACAGCGCCATGCCGGCCGCGGCGGAGATCGGCCGCAGCCCGTTGGCGGCCATCCGCTGGTCGAGCGCGGCGGCGTCGAGGTGCCCGGCCAGGGCGCTGCGCGGGGCCCAGTACCCCCAGCCGAGGGCGAGCGCGGGCAGGCCGGCTGCCCGCCGGTGGTGCGCCAGGGCGTCGAGGAAGGTGTTGGCGGCCGCGTAGTTCGCCTGCCCCGCGCTGCCGAACGCGGCCGCGGACGAGGAGAACAGCACGAAGGCGGCCAGGTCGTCGCCCCGGGTGAGCTCGTGCAGGTGCAGGGCGGCGTCCATCTTGGGCCGCAGCACGGTGTCGAGGCGCTCCGGGGTCATCGCGGAGAACACCCCGTCGTCGAGGGTACCGGCGGCGTGCACGACCGCCGTCAGGGGATGCGCCGCGGGGATCGCGGCGAGCACGCCGGCCAGCGCGGCGCGGTCGGCGACGTCGCAGGCCGCCACCGTCACCCGCGCGCCCAGGGCTGTCAGATCGTCGGTCAGCTCCGCGACGCCGGGCGAACCGGCTCCGCCGCGGCTGACCAGCAGCAGGTTGCCGATCCCGTAGCCGGTGACCAGGTGCCGGGCGACCAGCCCGCCCAGCGTGCCGGTGCCACCGGTGATCAGCACCGTCCCGTCCGGCCGCCACCGTGCCCGGCCGGCGTCGACACCGGCGCCGGCGACCGGCGCGCGGACCAGGCGTTGGCCCAGGACGGCGCCCTCGCGCAGGGCGACCCGCGGCTCGCCGCAGGCGACCGCGGCCGGCAGGGCCCGCTCCGACGCAGGCGTCCCGTCGACGTCCACGAGCAGGAACCGGTCCGGGTTCTCCGCCGCCGCCGAGCCGAGCAGGCCCCACACCGCGGCGTCGGCGAGGCTGGTGACGTCGTCGTGCGCGCCGACCGCCACCGCCCCCCGGGTGACCACGACCAGCCGGGCGGCGGCGAACCGGTCGTCACGCAGCCATTCCTGCGCCAGGGCGAGCACCGAGCGCAGGGCGGTTCGCGCGGCCGCCGCGAGATCCGGGCCGGCCGCGGCCGAGTCGCTGGTCACCAGCACGACGTCGGGGATGGCCGGCAGGGCCGCGGCCGCCGCCAGGTCCAGGCAGGCCGGGGCGTGGACGCCGGCCAGCGCGAGGGCCGTGCGCAGCCCGAGCGGGTCCGGCCCGAGCACCGCCCAGCCCGGCGCGCCGGCACCCGAGGCCCGTGCGGGGGCCACCGGCACCCAGTCGAGGGCGAACATCGAGTCCGCCGCCGAGGTGCGCAGCGCACGCAGCCGGGCGGCGGCCAGCGGCCGGAGGCCGGTCGAGCCGTAGGCCGCGACCGCCGCGCCGGTGTGGTCGGCCAGCTCCACCGAGACCGCGCCGGCGCCCGCAGGGCCGACACGCACCCGCACCGCCCGCGCACCGGTGGCATACAGCCGCACGCCCCGGTAGCCGCCGTCGACCGCCACCACCGGCTCCGACACCGCGGGCGGCTCCACGCCGAGCACGGCGGGCGGCTCCGCGGGCGGCTCGGCGCCGGCTGCCGGGAGCCGTCCCCACAGGGCCAGGTGGCCGGCCACCTCGAGCAGCACCGGGTGCAGGCCGAACCCGGCCACCTCGTGCTCGCCGTCCAGGACGGCCTCGGCGAACAGGTCCGTCCCCGCCTGCCAGGCCCTGGTCAGCCGCGGGCCGTCCGGCCCGTGGCCGTGACCGGCGGCGAGCAGCTCGCCGTACAGCCGGTCGACGTCCACCGGAACCGCGCCGGGCGGCGGCCACGCCCGCGGGTCGGGTACGGACGCGGCCGGGTCGGCGGTGCCCGCCAGCGTCGCGGTGGCGTGCGCGGTCCAGGGCGCGTCCGCCGGGGCCCCGTCGGTACGGGCATGCACCGTCAGCGCACGGTTCCCGGTGCCGTCCGGTGCTCCCGCGTGCAGCTGGAGCCGGAGCGCCCCACTCTCCGGCAGCACCAGCGGCCCGGTCAGGGCCAGGTCGGTCACCTCCGGGCAGCCGACCTCGTCGCCCGCTTGGATGGCCAGTTCCAGCAGCACCCCGTCCGGCACGACCGGGACACCGGCCACGGTCCGGCCGGCCAGCCACGGCTGCGCGGCCGGGCTGATCCGGGCCGTCAGCAGCAGGCTCCCGTCGGCCATCGGGACGGCGGCGGTGACCAGCGGATGAGCCGGGCCGTCGCGGCCCGGCGCGGCGGCGGCGTCGGCCGGGCGGGCCGGTGCCGGCCGCGGCCAGAACCGCCGACGCTGGAAGGCGTAGGTGGGCAGGTCGGCCGGGTGGGCGCCGGTGCCCGCGAACGCCTCCCGCCAGTCGACGCCGACCCCGTGGACGTGCACCTCGGCCAGCGCGGCCAGCAGGCGGTCGGCACCCCCGCGGCCGCGCTGGAGCGTGCTGACGACCACGGCGTCCCGGCCGGCGTCGTGCGCCGTCTCGGCCAGCCCGAATCCCACCACCGGATGCGGGCTGACCTCGACGAAGGTGTCGAATCCGGCGGCCAGCAGCGCCCGCGCGGCGCCGTCGAGCAGGACCGGTTCCCGGGTGTTGGAGTACCAGTACTCGGCGTCCAGCGCCGCGGCGTCCAGCGGCCCCCCGGTCACCGTCGAGTAGACCGGGATCCGGGCGGGGGTGGGAGCCAGTGGGCGCAGGATCTCCATCAGCTCGGGACGGATGCCGTCCACCTGCGCGCAGTGCGTCGCGACCGACGCCGCGACCAGCCGGGCGCGGACGCCCTCGGCGGTGAGCTCGGCGACCAGGTCGTCCAGTGCGCCGGTCTCGCCGGCGACGGTGACCTGCCGCGGCCCGTTGATCCCGCCGACGGCGAGCCGGCCGCCGAAGCGGTCGAGCCGGGCGGCGACGTCCGCGGGCGGCAGCCCGACCGACGCCAGCGCGCCCCGGCCGAGCAGGCGGGTGGCCAGCAGCCTGCTGCGCAGCGCGATGATCCGGGCCGCGTCGGCCAGGGAGAGAGCACCGGCGACGTGCGCGGCGGCGACCTCCCCCTGGCTGGTGCCGACCACCGCGGCCGGCGTCACCCCGTAGGCGCGCCAGGCCGCGGCCAGCGAAACCATCATCGACATCAGCGCGGGCTGGATCACCTCGATGGCCTCCAGCGGCGGCGTGTCACCGGCCCCGCGGATCACGTCCAGCAGGGACCAGTCGAGGTAGGGCTCGAACGCCGCGGCGCACTCGGTCATCCGCTCGCGGAACGGCGGGCACGACTCCAGCAGCTCCCGGCCCATGCCGGACCACTGTGATCCCTGCCCGGGGAAGACGAACACCACTCGCGGGTCGGGAACGGCCACGCCGCGCACGACAAGGCCGCGCGGCTGGCGGACGCCCACGGGGGCGGTCCCGTCGGCGGGATCCTGGTCGCCGGCGAGCTCCACGAGGCCGGCCCGCAGCTCGTCGTGGTCGGCGCCGACCACGACCGCGCGGTGGTCGAAGGCGGCCCGGGTCGCCGCGGTGGCCAGCGCGACATCCGCGGCGGCCGGGCCGGGACGGTCGTCGAGGTGGGCGGCCAGCCGGCGGGCCTGGGCGCGCAGCCCCTCCGTGGTGCGCGCCGACACCAGCAGCGGCACCGGCCGCGGCGACGACGCCGGTGACGGCGCCGGCCCGACCCGCGGCTCCTCGGTGGCGGGGGCCTCGCGGAGGATCACGTGCGCGTTCGTACCGCTGATGCCGAACGCGGAGACCGCGGCCCGCCGCGGTCCGCGCTCACCGGCCCGCTCCCGCCCCGCCGGGGCGGCGTCCGGGAGCGGGCGGGCCGGCCACGCGACCTCATCGGTCAGCAGCCGGACGCCGGCCCCGTCCCAGTCGACCTGCGGGGTGGGCTCGTCGGCGTGCAGGGTGCGCGGCAGCACCCCGTACCGCATGGCCAGCACCATCTTGATCACACCGGCCACGCCGGCCGCCGCCTGGGTGTGCCCGATGTTGGACTTCAGCGACCCCAGCCACAGCGGCCGCCCGGCCGGCCGGTCGCGGCCGTACGCGGCGATGAGGGCCTGCGCCTCGATGGGGTCGCCGAGCTTCGTCCCGGTGCCGTGCGCCTCCACCGCGTCCACCTCGGACGGCGACAGCCCGGCGACGGCGAGCGCCTGGCGGATCACCCGCTGCTGCGCCGGGCCGTTCGGCGCGCTCAGTCCGTTCGACGCGCCGTCCGAGTTGACCGCCGTGCCCTCGACGACGGCGAGCACCGGACGGCCCGCCCGGCGGGCGTCGGAGAGCCGTTCGAGGACCAGCAGGCCGACGCCCTCGGAGAGGCCGGTGCCGTCACCGCCCGCACCGAAGGCCCGGCAGCGGCCGTCCGGTGACAGCGCGCGCTGACGGCTGAACTCGACGTACATCAGCGGGGAGGACATCACGACCGCGCCGCCGGCCAGCGCCAGCGAGCACTCCCCCCGCCGCAGCGCCTGGACGGCCTGGTGCAGGGCCACCAGCGACGACGAGCAGGCCGTGTCGACGGTCACCGCCGGCCCCTGCAACCCCAGGGTGTAGGAGATGCGCCCGGACATGACGCTCGCCGCGTTGCCGATGCCGATGTAGCCCTCCGTCTCCGCCCCGGCGGCCAGCGCGCGCGGGCCGTAGTCCTGGACGTTCGTGCCGACGAACACCCCGCCCGGGGTGCCGCGCAGCGTCGACGGGTCGATGCCCGCGCGTTCCACCGCCTCCCACGACAGCTCCAGCAGCAGCCGCTGCTGGGGGTCCATCGCCAGGGCCTCGCGGGGGTTGATGCCGAAGAACTCGGCGTCGAAGTCGGCGACCCCGGCCAGGAAGCCGCCGTGGCGCACATAGGAGGTGCCGGACCGCTCCGGGTCGGGATCGTGCAGGGCGTCGAGATCCCAGCCCCGGTCGGCCGGGAACTCGCCGATCGCGTCCCGGCCCTCGGCCAGCAGCCGCCACAGGTCCTCCGGGGAGTCGACGCCACCGGGCAGCCGGCAGGCCATGGCCACGATCGCCACCGGCTCGGCGTCCAGCAGGTCGTGCTCACCGCCGTGCCCGCTCCGGTCGCGGGACGCCACAGCGCCCGGGACGCCGGCGGCGGGCGCGTCGTCCGCGTCGCCGCCGGTGATCTCCACCCGCAGGAACTCCGCCAGCGTCAACGGGGTCGGGTAGTCGAACACCAGCGTGGACGGCAGCCGCAGGCCGAGCGCCGCGCCGAGCCCGTTACGCAGGTCGACGGAGGTCAGCGAGTCGAAGCCGAGGTCGCGGAAGGCCCGGTGCGCCTCCACGGCGGTGGCGTCGGAGTGCCCCAGCACGGCCGCTGCCCGGGTGCGGACCGTCTCGACCAGGGCCCGGTCCCGCTCGGCCGGAGGCAGCGCGGCGAGTCTCCGGGCCAGCGGCGAGCCGGTTCCGGACGCGGCCGGGGAGGCGGCGCCGTCCGCGACGCCGGACATCCGGGCCTCACCAGCAGCCCCGGCGTCCTCGGCGAGCGTGTCGAACAGCGGGCGGCGGCCCGCCGAGGTGAAGACCGGGATGAACCGCGTCCAGTCGATCTCCGCCACGACGATGTGGGTCTCGTCGTGGTCCAGCACCTGCCGCAGGGCATCGAGGGCGCGGTCCGGCTCGAGGTACCCGAGCCCCCGTGCCCGCTGCCGCCGCACGCCGGGGTCCTCGGCTGCCGCGGCGCCGGCGCCGGCGCTGCCGCTCTCCGCCAGCGGACGCCACAGCCCCCAGGCGATCGAGGTGGCCGGCAGGCCGCGGGCACGCCGCCGCTCGGCCAGGGCGTCCAGGTGGGCGTTGGCCGCGGCGTAGGCGGCGTGGTCTGCGCCGCCCCACACGCCGACGACCGACGAGAAGAGCACGAACGCGTCGAGGTCGTCGGTGGGGAACAGCTCGTCGAGCCAGTCGGCCGCGGTGGCCTTGGCGGCGATCGCGCCGGCCAGGTCGGTGACCGAGGTGTCGGCCAGCGGGCGCAGCCCGAGCAGCGCGGCGGTGTGCACGACGGCGCGGATCCCCTCGCCGTCGGCGGCCTGCCCGCGGACGACCGCGGCCAACGCCTCCCGGTCCGCGAGGTCACAGGTGGCCACGGTCAGCCGGACGTCCCCGGTGAACGCGCCGTGACGCAGCGCCGCGATGTCGGGATCGTCCGCGCGGTGCGATCCGGCGAGCACGACGTGCCCGGCTCCCCGCTCGGCCAGCCATCCGGCCAGATGGGGGCCGAGCGGTCCGGTGCTGGTGACCAGCACGGTTCCGCGGGGCCGCCAGCGCCGGGCGGGTTCGGTCCCGCCGAGCGGCGCGCGCAGCAGCCGACGGGCGAAGACCGTGCCCGCCCGGATCGCGACCTGGTCCTCATCGGTCGCGCCACGCAGAACCGCTGCCAGCCGGCGCCGGGCGGACCCGTCCAGCGTGTCGGGCAGGTCGACGAGGCCGCCCCAGCGGGACGGGTGCTCCAGCGCGGCCACCCGCCCCAGCCCCCAGGTCTGCGCCTGCGCCGGGTCGGTCACCGGGTCACCGCCGCCGACGGACACGGCACCGCGGGTGAGGCACCACAGCGGCGCGCCGATCCCCGCGTCGCCCAGGGCCTGGACGAGTAGCAGGGTGGCTGTGGCACCAACCGTGCCCACGGCACCGTCAGCGCCCACGGCGCTGTCAGCGCTGTCAGCGCCGTCGGCGCGCGGGGGCCCGTCGGGCTGTGCCGTGCCGGTCAGCGCGAGCAGCGACAGCACGCCCCGCGGGTCGCTCTCCCCGGCGCCGGTCACGGCTCGCAGGCGCCCGGCGAGGCCCTCCCGGGTGAGCTCGGCGGGGCCGACCGGGACGCTGACGATCTCCGCGCCGTCCTCGGCCAGGGCGCGCACGGCGTCGGCAGCGAGCGGCGGTACGTCATCGGCGGCCGGGAACGGCGTGACCATCAGCCATCGGCCGGTAGCGGCGGCCGGGGCGGCCCGCGACGGCTCCGGACCGAGCGGATGCCAACCGACGCGGTACCGCAGCCCGTCAAGATCCGTCCCACCGGCCGCGCCACCGCCGGATGCGGCACCGCCGGCCGGGCGGCCGTCGCCCAGCAGCCAGTACCGCTGGTGCTGGAAGGGGTAGGTCGGCAGGTCCACCTGCCGGCCGCCGGCCACCAGCGGGGCCCAGTCGACCGGAACACCGCGCACCCACAGCTGCGCCGCGGCCGCCGCCAGCCGGTCCGGCCCGCCGTCGCCGCGCCGCAGCGACCCCACGACCACAGCGTCCGGGACGCCGGCCGCCTCGGCCGTCTCGGTGATCGCCGCAGTCAGCACCGGATGCGGGCTGATCTCCACGAACACCCGGTGCCCCTCGCCCACCAGCACGTCGGCGACCTCGTGCAGGCGGACGGTCGACCGCAGGTTCCGGAACCAGTACTCCCCGTCGAGCTGCCCGGGATCGACCGGGGAGCCGGTGACCGTGGACCACATCTCGGCAGTCCCCGCACGCGGAGCGATGCCCGCGAGCTCCGTGGTGAGTCGGTCGCGGACCCGGTCCACCTGCGCCGTATGCGACGCATAGTCCACCGGCAACCGACGAACCCGAACACCCTCCGCCTCCCAAACGGAAAGCAGATCGTCCAACGCCGCAGGCTCACCGGCGACCACCGTCGCCGACGGCCCGTTCACCGCCGCCACCTCCACCCGACCAGCCCCCACCCGCAGCCGCGCCTCCACCTCACCCACCGGTAGCGCCACAGACGCCATGCCCCCGCACCCAGCCAGCTCCCCCGCAATCACCCGACTACGGGCCGCCACCACCCGCGCCCCGTCATCGACGGACAGCACTCCCGCCACACACGCCGCAACGATCTCCCCCTGCGAATGCCCCACCACCACATCCGGGCGCACCCCCCACGACTCCCACACCGCCGCCAACCCCAACGCCACCGCCCACGACACCGGCTGCAGCACATCAACCCGCTCCAGCAAACCCGCGCCCTCGACACCCACGATCCCCTCGACACCCGCGATCCCGGCGGCACCCGGGGCGTCCGAGGCCCCCCGCAGGACGTCGACCAGCGACCAGTCCACGAACGGCGCCAACGCCGCCGCGCACTCCGCGACCCGACCCGCAAACACCGGCAAGGCGTCCAACAGCTCCGCGCCCATCCCCACCCACTGCGCCCCCTGCCCCGGAAACACCCACACCACCCGATCACCACTTGTGCCAACCCGCCCCCGCACCACCGTCTCCACGGGCTCGTCCGCCGCCAGCGCACGCAGCCCGGCCAGCCGGTCCCCACCGACCTGGGCGTCGCCGGCGCCCCGCTCCCCGAGCACCACGGCCCGGTGCTCCAACGCCGCGCGGCCCCGCGCCAACGACCAACCGACATCCCGCGCTGACGGCCGGTCCGCGGCACGGGAAGACGGTCGTGGCGTGGGCGAACCGGGCGTCGGCTCGGCGTCCAGGCGCGACGCCAGCCGGGCGGCCTGCGCCAGCAGGCCCTGCTCCGACCGTGCCGAGAGGATCCACGGCACCGCACCGACCGGCCCGGCCGCGGCCCCGGGCCCGGCCACAGCCCCGGGCTCCGATTCGGACTCGGGGGCGGCTGGCGGGGCCTCCTCGATGACGATGTGCGCGTTCGTGCCCGACATCCCGAACGAGGAGACCCCCGCGCGCCGGCGGCGGCCCGGCTCCGGCGGCCACGCGACCTGCTCGGTCGCCACCCGGACCCCGCCCGAGGCCCAGTCCACCCGGCTGGTCGGCGCGTCCACGTGCAGGGTCGCCGGCACCGCCTGATGGCGCAGCGCCTCCACGATCTTGATGATCCCGGCCACCCCGGCGGCCGCCTGCGCGTGCCCGATGTTCGACTTCACCGACCCCAGCCACAGCGGCCGGTCGGCCGGGCGGCCCGGGCCGAACACCCCCAACAGCGCCCCCGCCTCGATCGGGTCGCCCAACGCCGTCCCGGTCCCGTGCGCCTCCAGCACGTCCACGTCGCCCGGCGCCGCTCCCGCGTCCGCGAGCGCGGCCCGGATCACCCGCTCCTGCGCCCGACCACTCGGCGCCGTCAAACCATTCGACGCACCATCCTGATTCACCGCCGAACCCGCCACCACCGCCAACACCCCATGCCCCCGAGCCCGCGCCACCGACAACCGCTCCACCACCAACACACCCACCCCCTCACCCCACCCCGTCCCATCCGCACCCTCCGCAAACGCCTTCACCCGCCCATCAGCAGCCAACCCCCGCTGCCGCGAAAACTCCACAAAACCCACCGGCGTCGACATCACCGTCACCCCACCCACCAACGCCATCCCACACTCACCCGCACGCAACGCCCGCACCGCCAGATGCAACGCCACCAACGACGACGAACACGCCGTATCCACCGTCACCGCCGCCCCCTCCAACCCCAACACATACGCCACCCGACCGGAGGCCACGCTCGAGGCGGTCCCACTTATCCGATAGCCCTCCACACCCTCGGACGCCGTCACCGACTCGCCGCCGTATCCCTGGTAGATCAGGCCGGTGAAGACGCCGGTGTCGCTGCCACGCAGCGACGACGGATCCACCCCCGCCCGCTCCAACGCCTCCCACGACACCTCCAACAACAACCGCTGCTGCGGATCCATCGCCAACGCCTCACGCGGCGAAATCCCAAAAAAACCCGCATCAAAATCAGCCGCACCAGCCAGAAAACCACCCGACCGCACATAACTCCGACCCACCCGAGCAGGAACCGGATCATAAAGACCCGCCACATCCCAACCCCGATCCACCGGAAACTCCGACACCGCGTCGTGCCCGCCGGAGACGACATCCCACAGCTGCTCCGGGGACGACACCCCGCCCGGGAAACGGCAGGCCATTCCCACGATCGCGATCGGCTCGTGGTCGGCCTCCTCCAGCTCGCGCACCCGCTGGGTGGCCTGACGAAGCTCGGCTGTCGCCTGCTTCAGAAAATGGCGCAGCCGGTCCTCGTTCGACATGCGAGCTTCCTCCTGGCCCTCGGGCATCAATACGGTGTCCTGGGATGGCTGGGAACTCAGGAAAAACCGAACTCCTTGCCGAGCAGATCGAACATCTCCTCGTCACTCGCCTCGTCCAGCCCGGCGGCCCTGTCCGGGCCGGCGGCCGCGGCGGGTCCGGACGTCGCGGCGCCGGCGAGCGAGCGCAGGATGGCCCGCAGCCGGGTCTCGACCGAGGCCCGCACCTCGTCGGGGGGCTCCGCCGCGGCCAGCGCCGCCTCGAGGCTGCCGAGGCCGGCGAGCACCGGGTCCGCCACCGCCTCGGCGGGCAGCAGCAGGCCGCGCAGGTACCGGGCGAGCGCGTCCGGCGTGGGATGGTCGAAAACGACCGTGGCGGGCAGCCGCTCCCCGGTGACACGGCCGAGCCGGTTGCGGGTCTCGACCGAGGCGAGGGAGTCGAAACCGAGGTCGGTGAACGCCCGGTCCGCCGGGATCTGTTCGGCCGACGCGTGCCCGAGCACCGCGGCGACCTCCGTCCGGACCAGCTCCAGGACGACGCGGTGCCGGCCGTGCTCGGGCATGGCGCCGAGCCGTTCCCGCAGCGAAGCCCCGCCCGCCGCCCGCGGTCCGCCGTTCTCCGACGCCGCGGCACTGTCGCCGCCGCCCGCGGCACCCCCGAGACCGGTGCCGCCGCCGGGGATGCCGGCGAGCGCCGCGCGCGCCTCGGGAATCTCGTCGACGAGACGGGTCGGGCGGCCGGCGGGGAACGCCGCGACGAACCGATCCCAGAGCACCCTGACCAGCGCGACGCAGGGCTCCTGCCGGCCGACCACCTCGGCCAGCGCGCGCAGCGCCTCGTCGGGGGCCAGCGCGGGCAGGCCGTGCCGGGCCAGCCGCTCGCGTACCCGGGGTTCGTCGGCCATCCCGGCGCCGGCCCAGGCTCCCCACGCCACCGAGGTCGCGGGCCGGCCCCTGGCCCGGCGGTGCTCGGCGAGCGCATCCAGGTAGGCGTTCGCGCCCGCGTAGCCACCCTGCCCGGCGTTCCCCCAGGTGCCCGCGATCGAGGAGAACAGCACGAAGGCGTCGAGCTGCCGGTCGCCCAGCAGCTCGTCCAGGTGGGCCGCGCCGGCGGCCTTGCCCGCGACGACGGCGGCGAGGCCGGCCGGGGTCGTCTCCTCCAGCACGCCGCCAGTGCCGGCGCCGGCGGCGTGCACGACCGCGGTGAGCGGGCATTCCGCCGGAATTGCCGCGAGAACACCGGCCAGCGCGGCCCGGTCCGCCGCGTCGCAGGCGGCCACCGTGACCTGGCAGCCGTGCGCGGCGAGCTCCTCCGCCAGCTCCGCGGCGCCCGGCGCGGCCGGCCCGCGCCGGCTGGTCAGCACCAGCCGCTCGGCGCCCTGCGCGGCGCACCAGCGGGCGACCGCCGCGCCGAGCGCACCGGTCCCGCCGGTGATCAGCACCGTGCCCCGCGGGTGCCATCGGCGCTCGCCCGCGCCGGTGCCGGCGCGCACCAGCCGCCGACCGAAGGCCCCGGCGGTCCGCAGCGCGACCTGATCCTCGCCGGTGGTGCCGGCCAGCACGGCCACCAGCCGCTCGGCCGAGCGCTCGTCGAGGGAGCGCGGCAGATCCAGCAGCCCGCCCCACCGCGCCGGCGTCTCCAGGGCGGCGACCCGGCCGAGGCCCCACACCTGCGCCTGCTCCGGGTCGGTGACCGGGTCGGTGCCCCAGGTCGAGACCGCCCCCTGGGTGGCACACCACAGCGGGGCGGCCACACCGGCGTCGCCGAGCGCCTGCAGGAGCGCGACGGTGCCAGCCAGTCCGGCGGGCAGCCCCGGATGGGCCGGGAGCGGCGCCGTGTCGAGGGCGACCAGCGACAGCACCCCGCGGACCACGCCAGCACCATCGGCGTCTGCACCGCCATCAGCGTCGGCGCCGGTGCCGGCGGCGCCGGGCGTGGATGTCCCGACGAACTCGGTGAGGCGGCCGGCCAGCCGCCGCCGGTCGATGTCCGCGCCGCCCATCGTGAGCCGCACCACCCGGGCGCCCCGGCGTTCCAGCGCCTCGGCGCACTCGGTGGCCAGGCCGCCGGCGGCTGGCCCGGCCGGGGCCACCACCAGCCAGGTTCCCGACAGCGCGGACGGCGCGGAGACGGTCAGCGGCGTCCAGACCGTCCGGTACACCAGGTCGTCCAGGTCGGCCGCCGCGCGCCGCCGCCGGTGCCGGGACGCCAGCGCCGGCAGAACGGCGCGCAGCGGCGCGTCCTCCTCGACGCCCAGCGTGCCGGCCAGCGCGCCGAGATCCGAGCGCGCCACCGCGTCCCAGAAGGCGGTGTCCTCCGCCGACCCCCTCGCGCCGCCCGACCCGGCGGGACCGGCCGCGGGGGCGAGCCAGTACCGCCGCCGCTGGAAGGCGTAGGTGGGCAGGTCGATCACCCGTGCCCCCGCGAAGAACGCAGCCCAGTCGACACCGGTGCCGTTGGCATGCGCCTCGCCGAGCGCCGTCACCAGGCTGTGCTCCTCGGGACGGCCGGCCCGCAGCACCGGGACGAACACCGCGGCACCGTCCACCAGGCACTGGCGTCCCATCCCGGAGAGCACTCCGGCCGGCCCCAGCTCCAGGAAGGTCGTCGCCCCCCGCTCGTGCAGGCAGGCGACGGCGTCGGCGAAGCGCACCGGCTGGCGGGCCTGCCGCACCCAGTAGTCGGGGTCGCACAGCTGTTCGGCGGACGCGATCCGCCCGGTCACCGTGGAGACGACCGGGACGGCCGGCGCCTGGTACCGCAACATGCCCGCGACCTCCCGGAAGGCCGCCAGCATGGGGTCCATCCGCGAGGAGTGGAACGCGTGCGCCACCCGGAGCCGGCGGGTACTGCGTCCGAGGGCCTCGGCGCGGGCGGCGAGCGCGGTCACCGCGTCCTCGTCACCACTGATCACGACGGAGTCGGGGCCGTTGACAGCGGCGATCCCCACCCGGCCGGGGCCCGGCGGGTCCGCCTGAGCCTCCTCCTCGGCCAGCCATGCCAGGACGTCCCGCTCGGTCGCCTGTACGGAGACCATCGCCCCACCCGCGGGGAGCTCCGCCATGAGACGGCCGCGTGCCGTGACCAGGGCGCACGCGTCTGCCAGCGAGAGCACCCCCGCGACATGGGCGGCGGCGATCTCACCGACGGAGTGCCCGGCGACGAAGTCCGGGGCGACACCCCAGGAGCGCAGCAGGTCGTGCAGGGCGACCTCGAGTGCGAACAGCGCGGGCTGGGTGTGGTCGGTGCGGTCCAGCAGCGGCCCGTCGGCGAGCACCTCGTCGAGTGGCTGGTCCAGGTGCGGATCAAGGTGCGAGCGGACGAGGTCGAAGGCGCGCGTGAACGCCGGGAAGCGTTCGTACAGCTCCCGGCCCATGCCGGGGCGCTGCGAGCCCTGACCGGTGAAGAGCATCGCCGTCCGGCCCGGCGACCGGACCGTCGTGCGGACGATCCCGGCTGCGGTCGTGCCCCGCGCGAGCGCGGCCAGCCCGCGCGACGCGCCCGCCAGGCCGTCCGCGACGACGACGGCCCGGCAGGCCAGCGCGGCCCGGCCGGTCGCCAGCGAGAACCCGACGTCCGCCGCGAGCTCGGGCCCGGCGGCGGGAGCGCCGGCGAGGTGGGCCGTCAGGCGCGCGGCCTGCGCCCGCAGCGCGTCCTCGGAGTGCGCGGAGACCAGCCACGGCACGACCGCCGGGGCGGTACCCACCGGCGGCCCCGGGTCCGCGGCCGCGTCGTCCGGGTGGTCGGTCTCCTCCTCGATGATGACGTGGGCGTTGGTGCCGCTGATCCCGAACGAGGACACCCCCGCCCGGCGGAGCCGCCCCGCCTCCCGCGGCCACGCGACCGGCTCGGTCGCCAGCCGCACCGCGCCCGCGGCCCAGTCGACCCGCGGCGACGGCGCGTCGACGTGCAGCGTGCGCGGCACCGTCCCGTGCCGCAACGCCTCCACGACCTTGATCACCCCGGCCACTCCGGACGCCGCCTGGGTGTGGCCGATGTTCGACTTCACCGACCCCAGCCACACCGGACGGCCCGCCGGCCGGTCGCGCCCGTAGGTCGCCAGCAGCGCCTGTGCCTCGATCGGGTCACCCAGCACCGTCCCGGTGCCGTGCGCCTCGACCACGTCGACCTGTTCCGGGCCGAGCCCCGCGTCGGCCAGCGCCGCCCGCACGACCCGCTGCTGCGCCGGGCCGTTCGGCGCCGTCAGGCCGTTCGACGCGCCGTCCTGGTTGACCGCGCTGCCCCGCACCACCGCCAGCACCCGGTGCCCGCCGCGCCGCGCCGCGGACAGCCGCTCCACCACGAGGACGCCGACGCCCTCGCCCCATCCGGTGCCGTCCGCCGCCGCGGCGAACGCCTTCACCCGGCCGTCGCGGGCCAGCCCCCGCTGCCGGGCGAACTCCACGAAGGTCGTCGGGCCGGCCATCACGGTGACACCGCCGGCGAGCGCCAGCGTGCACTCGCCGGAGCGCAGCGCGCGCACCGCCAGGTGCAGCGCCACCAGCGAGGACGAGCACGCTGTGTCGACCGTCACCGCCGGCCCCTCGAGGCCCAGCGTGTACGCCACCCGGCCCGACGCGACGCTGCCCGCGCTGCCGGTGAGCAGGTAGCCCTCCGAGTCCTGCCCGGCCCGCGAGCCCGCGGCGTAGTCGTGGTAGCTCAGGCCGGTGAACACACCGGTCGGGGTTCCGCGCAGCGACGAAGGGTCGAGGCCGGCCCGCTCGAGCGCCTCCCAGGACACCTCCAGCAGCAGTCGCTGCTGGGGATCCATCGCCAGCGCCTCACGCGGGGAGATCCCGAAGAACTCCGCGTCGAAGTCACCCGCGTCATGCAGGAAGCCGCCCTCCCGCACGTAGCACCGGCCCGGACGGCCGGGCTCCGGGTCGTAGAGCCCGTCGACGTCCCAGCCGCGGTCGACCGGGAAGCCCGAGACCGCGTCGACGCCGTCCGCCAGCAGTCGCCACAGCTCCGCCGGGGACGACACCCCACCCGGGTACTGGCACCCCATGCCCACGATCACGACCGGATCGTCCGAGCCGTCGTCGTCGGCGTGCCGGGACGGCGGTGGGGACACGGCCGCCGGCGGCGCGTCCGGCGCGTCGTCCAGCAGGACGGCCCGCAGCTGGTCGGCGACGGCCACCGGGGTGGGATGGTCGAACAGCAGCGTCGCCGGCAGGCGCAGGCCGGTCGCCGCGGCGAGCCGGTTGCGCAGCTCCACCGAGGTCAGCGAGTCGAAGCCGGCGTCCTTGAACGCCCGGGACGGGCCGACCGCCTCGGCCGCGGCGTGTCCGAGCACCGCCGCGGCGTGCGCCCGGACAAGCTGGACGAGCAGGTCGTGCCGCTCGGGCGCGGACACCTCGCGCAGGCGGCGGACCAGGCCGTCCGACGCACCCGCCGGGACGAACGCGCCCGGCGCTGTGGACGCGGCCAGCCCGACGACCGCGCCCGGACCGGTGGACGTGCCCGCCGCCCCGGTCTGGTCGCCCTGCGCCGCGACGGGGACGAGACCCCGCAGGATCACCGGGAGCGTCCCGGCCACCGCGTGGGCGCGCAGCGTGGCGCCGTCGAGGCCCACCGGAACCAGCGCGGTGTCCCGGACGGCAGGAGTGGCGCCGGGGCCGCCCGGGGTGGGCGGCCACCCGGCCAGCGCCCGGTCGAACAGGTCGAGTGCCTCGGACGTCTCCAGCGGGCGCATCCCTGTGCGGGCCATCCGGCGCAGGTCGGCGGGGCCGAGCCCGGCCGTCAGCCCGCTGCGCCGCGCCCACAGCCCCCAGGCGAGCGAGGCGGCCGACAGCCCACGGGCGGCCCGCCGCGCGGCGAGCGCGTCCAGCAGCGCGTTCGCCGCCGCGTAGGCGCCCTGGCCGGCGCTGCCGAAGGGCGCCGCGGCCGAGGAGAACAGCACGAAGGCGGACAGGTCGAGATGCGCGGTCAGCTCGTCCAGGTGCAGTGCCGCATCGGCCTTGGGCCGCAGGACGGCGTCGACCCGCTCCCCCGTCAGGGCTGTGACGACGCCGTCGTCGAGCACTCCCGCGGCGTGCACGACCGCCCGCAGCGGACGTCCGGCGGGAACCGCCGCGAGCAGGTCGGCCAGCGCCCGGCGGTCGGCCACGTCGCACGCCGCCACGGTGACGCTCGCCCCGAACTCGGTGAGCTCCGCGACCAGCTCCGGGGCGCGCCCGCCCCGCCCGGCCAGCAGCAGGTGGCGCACACCGTGCCGGGTGACCAGGTGCCGGGCGACCAGCCCGCCGAGCGTGCCCGTCCCACCGGTGATCAGCACGGTTCCCGCCGGGTCCCAGCGGACGCCGTCACCAGCCGGCCCGGCCGGCGCGAGTCTCGGTACGAACGCGCGACCGGCGCGCAGGGCGAGCTGCGGCTCCCCCGCCGCCAGCGCTGCCGTGACCGCGGCGGGCGCGACGGCCGCGGAGTCCTCGTCGTCGTCCAGGTCGAGCAGGACGAACCGCCCGGGATGCTCGGACTCCGCCGAACGCACCAGCCCCCACACCGCGGCGGCTGCGAGATCGGTGACCTGCCCGCCGGGCTCCCCCTCCACCGCCCCGCGGGTCGTCAGCACCAGCCGGGCGGCGGCGAGACGGTCGTCAGCCAGCCAGGCCTGGATCAGCGACAGCGCCCACCGCACGGCGCCGTGCACCACGCCAACCGGATCGAGGCCGACGGAATCGGCGCGCACCGGGTCGAGGCTGACCGGGTCGGCGCCCGTCGGACCGGCGGCGGCCGCCTGCGGCAGGCCGACGACCACCCGGTCGGGGGCCGGACCACCCGCCGCGGCCAGAGCGGCCAGCTCGTCACGGAGCACCGAGGCATCCCAGCTCGCCGGGGTACCGAACGCGGCCGCCCGGCCGGGGCCGCCGGTTCCGAGGAGGGCGGCGCGCGCCGGTGTCACCTCGGGGGCCACCGGCAGCGGGATCCACTCCGTCCGGAACAGCGATCCCGCGGTCGGGTCAGCCTCCTGGGCCGGTTCTGCCGGCGCACCGGCGCCCAGCCAGTAGCGGCGGTGCTGGAATGCGTAGGTCGGCAGGTCCACCCGCCGGCCGGCGACGACCAGCGGTCCCCAGTTGACCTCGGCGCCCCGCACCCACAGCTCGGCGGCGCTCGCGGACAGGCGCCGCAGGCCGCCGTCGTCGCGGCGCAGCGATCCCACCGCGACGGCGCCGTCCGCTCCGGCGGCCAGCGCGCTCTCCGTCACCGCCGGTGTCAGCACCGGATGCGCGCCGACCTCCAGGAAGAACCGGCAGCCCTCGTCCAGCAGCTCCCGGACGGCCGGCGCGAACAGCACCGGCGACCGCAGGTTGTCGAACCAGTACGGCGCGTCCAGCTCGCCGGGCTCCGTCATCCGCCGGCCCGTCACCGTCGAGAAGAAGGGGATGCGCGGAGCCGCGGACCGCAGGCCCGCCAGCTCCCGCAGCAGGCTCGCCCGCAGCGGCTCCACCCGGGAGGTGTGCGAGGCGTAGTCCACCGCGACCCGCCGTGCCCGCGCGCCGCGCGCCGCGCAGAACGCGACGACCTCCTCCAGCGCCGCGGTCTCGCCGGCCACCACCGTCGACGCCGGGCCGTTGACGGCCGCCACCTCCACCCGCCCGTCCCACCGTTCCAGGAACCCCTCCACCTCCGCCGCCGGCAACGCCACCGACACCATTCCCCCGGCATCGCCCCCGGCGATTCCCTCGGCGCCTCCGACGGCGCCCGCCCGGCCCCCGCCGCCGGCCAGCTCGGCGGCGATCAGCCGGCCGCGGACGGCGACCACCCGGGCCGCGTCCGGCACCGACAGCGCCCCCGCCACGCAGGCGGCGGCGATCTCCCCCTGCGAGTGCCCCAGCACCACATCCGCCCGTACTCCCCACGACTCCCACACCGCCGCCAGGCCCACCATCACCGCCCACGACACCGGCTGGACCACCTCGACCCGCTCCAGCCATCCCGCGCCCGACACGCCCCGCAGGACGTCCGCCACCGACCAGTCCACGAAGCCGGCCAGCGCCCGGTCGCACTCCGCCACCCGCTCCGCGAACACGGCGGAAGAATCGAGCAGTTCCACCCCCATGCCCAGCCACTGCGCGCCCTGCCCGGGGAACACCCACACCACCCGGCCGTCACCGCCGCCCGCGCCGTCACCCGCGCTCGCGCACACCAGATCCGCCGCCGGCTCACCCCCGGCCAGCGCGCCCAGCGCGGCGTGCCGGTCGGCGCCCAGCACCACCGCCCGGTGTTCGAGCGCCGCCCGCCCCCGCACCAGCGAGAAGCCCACGTCGGCGACCGAGCCGGGATCCCGCCGCAGGAACGCCGCCAGCCGACCCGCCTGGCCACGCAGCCCAGCCTCGGAGCGCGCCGACAGAAGCCACGGCACCGCCTCGGGATCGACGTCGACGGCGGAGTCGAGGCCGGGGCCGGGGCCGGAGTCGGCTTCCGGTTCGGGCGCGGGGGGCTCCTCCACGATCACGTGCGCGTTCGTGCCCGAGACGCCGAACGACGAGACTCCCGCCCGCCGCGGGCGATCCGTTCGCGGCCAGTCGACGTCCCCGGTGAGCAGCCGGACGCCGCCCGCCGCCCAGTCGACGGCAGGCGTCGGCTCGGCCGCGTGCAGGGTCCGGGGCAGCACCCCGTTGCGCAGCGCGAGGACCATCTTGATCACGCCGCCGACCCCCGCGGCCGACTGCGCGTGCCCGATGTTCGACTTCAGCGACCCGAGCCACAGCGGCCGGTCCGCCGGCCGGCCGCGCCCGTAGGTCGCCAGCAGCGCGTCCGCCTCGATCGGGTCGCCCAGTGCCGTCCCGGTGCCGTGCGCCTCGACGGCGTCGACGGTCTCCGGCGCGAGCCGGGCGTCGGCCAGCGCCTGACGGATCACCCGTTCCTGCGCGGGACCGTTGGGCGCGGTCAGTCCGTTGGACGCGCCGTCGGAGTTCACCGCGCTGCCCCGCACCACCGCGAGCACCGGATGCCCCAGCCGCCGTGCGTCGCTGAGGCGTTCGAGGAGCAGGACACCGACACCCTCGGCGAGACCGAAGCCGTCACCGCCCGCCGCGAACGCGCGGCAGCGGCCGTCCGCGGACAGCGCACGCTGGCGGCCGTACTCGGTGAAGACCAGCGGGGTGGACATCACCGCGACGCCGGCCGCCAGCGCGAGGGCGCACTCGCCGCCGCGCAGCGCCCGCGCCGCCAGGTGCAGCGCCACCAGCGAGGAGGAGCAGGCCGTGTCGACGGTGACGGCGGGGCCCTCCAGCCCGAGCGTGTAGGCGACCCGGCCAGACAGCACGCTGCTGGCGCCGCCGGTGCTCAGATAGCCCTCGACCTCGGTGGGGACGTCCCGCAGCCGGGAGACGTAGTCCTGGTAGATGCTGCCGACGAAGACCCCCGTCCCGCTGCCCCGCAGTGCGGACGGGTCGAGGCCGGCCCGCTCGACCGTCTCCCACACGACCTCCAGCAGGAGCCGCTGCTGGGGGTCCATCGCCAGCGCCTCCCGCGGCGAGATCCCGAAGAACTCCGCGTCGAAGTCGGCGGCGTCGTGGAGGAAGCCACCGTGGCGGGTGTAGGTCGTGCCGGGCCGGGTGCCGTCCGGGTCGTAGAGGGCCGGCAGGTCCCAGCCGCGGTCGGCCGGCAGACCGGTGATCGCGTCCCGGCCGGTGGCGACGAGCTCCCACAGGTCCTCGGGCGAGTGGACGTCGCCCGGGTAGCGGCAGCCCATCCCGACGATCGCGATCGGCTCGTGCGCGGCGGCCTCGAGATCGCTCAGCCGCCGCCGCGTCCGCCGGAGATCCGTCATGACCTTCCTGACGTACTCCCGGAGCCGATCCTCGTTGGCACTGGACATCGGTCAGGTCTCCCAGCGTCGGGCTGATCAGGACGGACGGGTCACAGCGCGCCGAGCTCCCGGTCGATCACCTCCAGCATCTCGTCGTCGGTCATCGACTCGAAGTCGTCGTCCTCCCCGGCGGGGACGTACGTGCCGCCGGCGGGCGCGGCCGGGGTGTCGGTCCACCGCCAAAGCAGGGCCTGCAGCCGCTCGGTGAGCACGGACCGGTCGCCCTCGGCGGCCGTGCCGAGCGCGGCTTCGAGGCGGTCCAGCTCCGCCAGGGCGGCGGCGGTGCCCGCCCGTCCCGGCTCGAGCCCGGCCCGCAGGTAGCCGGCCAGGGCCCGCGGCGTCGGATGGTTGAAGACCAGCGCGGCCGGCAGGCGCAGCCCGGTGACGGCGGTCAGCCGGTCGCGCAGCTCGACCCCGCTGAGCGAGTCGAAGCCGAGATCGCGGAACGCGCGGTCATCCGCGACGGCCGTCGCACCCTCGTGGCCGAGCACCGCGGCCGCCTGAGCGCGGACCAGTTCCAGCAGGGCCTGCTCCTGGTCGGGCCCGGCGAGGCCGGCCAGCCGCCGGGCGAACGAGGAGGCATCGGGCTGGTCCGCGTCCGCGGCGGCCCGCCGGGCCGGAATGACCGGCACCGGCGCGGCTGCCGCGGGCGGCGGGCCCGGGGGTGCCACCGCGGGTGCCGGGGAGGCCGGCCGGAGTGCCAGCGTGCCCTCGGCGACCGGTTGGCCCGTGCCGTCGGCGAGAGTCACGGCCACCTCGTCGGCGCCGGCCGGCGACAGCCGCACACGCAGCGTCGACGCGCCGTCCGCGAGCACGCGGACGGCGCTCCAGGAGAACGGGCGCAGCCGCCGCGGCCCCAGCTCCGGATCGAGCACGAGCGGCTGGAAGGCGGCGTCGACAAGCACCGGATGCAGGGCGAACCGCCGGGCCGTCCCCCGCAGCGGTTCGGGCAGGCCGACCTCGGCGAACAGCTCCGCATCGCGGCGCCACACCGCACGCACCCCGTGGAAGGCCGGGCCGTAGTCCACGCCCGCCGCGGCGAGGCGCGGGTACAGGTCGTCGACCGGGACGGGACGCGCTCCGCTCGGCGGCCACACGACCAGGTCGAACGCCGGGTCCGCGGCGACGCCGCCCGGGGCCCGCACCGCGAGCGCGCCCCGGGCGTGCCGGACCCACGGCTCCTGCGGCCCCTCCGGGTCCCCCGGCCGACTTCGACCGTCCGGACGCGCGTAGACGGCCAGCGGGCGCCGGCCCGCGCCGTCGGGCGGACCCACCGCGACCTGCACGTGGACACCGCCGTGCTCGGGAACGACCAGGGCCGCCTCAAGGGTGAGCTCGGCGACCTCGTCGCAGCCGGTCTGGTCCGCGGCCTGGACGGCCAGCTCGAGGAACACGGCACCGGGCAGCAGTGCGGCACCACCGACCGCGTGGTCGGCGAGCCAGGGCTGTGAGCCCCGTGAGAGCAGACCGGTGAGGAGCAGCCCACCGGTGTCGACCAGCGGTACCACGCCGCCCAGCATCGGATGGTCGGCGGGCCGCACGCCCGGATCGGGCGCGCCGCCACGCACCGCGGGCGCGTCAGGCCAGTAGCGCTGGTGCTGGAAGGCATAGGTCGGCAGCTCGGCCGGACGGCCCCCGGCCACCAGCGGGGCCCAGTCCACCGGAACACCGCGCACCCACAGCTGCGCCGCGGCCGCCGCCAGCCGGTCCGGCCCGCCGTCGCCGCGCCGCAGCGACCCCACGACCACAGCGTCCGGGACGCCGGCCACCTCGGCCGTCTCGGTGATCGCCGCAGTCAGCACCGGATGCGGGCTGATCTCCACGAACACCCGGTGCCCCTCGGCCAGCAGCCCGCGCACCGCCTCGTCGAAGCGCACCCGCGACCGCAGATTCCGGAACCAGTACTCCCCGTCCAGCGCCCCCGGCCCCACCGGACGTCCCGTCACCGCCGACCACATCGCCACGTCACCCGGGCGCGGGACGATCCCGGCAAGTTCCGTGGTGAGTCGGTCGCGGACCCGGTCCACCTGCGCCGTATGCGACGCATAGTCCACCGGCAACCGACGAACCCGAACACCCTCCGCCTCCCAGACGGAAAGCAGATCGTCCAACGCCGCAGGCTCACCGGCGACCACCGTCGCCGACGGCCCGTTCACCGCCGCCACCTCCACCCGACCAGCCCCCACCCACGCCCGACCAGCCCACTCCCGCAACCGAACCTCCACCTCGACCACCGGCAACCCCACCGACACCATCCCCCCACCACCAGCCAACCCACCCGCGATCACCCGACTACGCGACGCCACCACCCGCGCCCCGTCCTCCAACGACAGCAGCCCCGCCACACACGCCGCCGCCGCCTCCCCCTGCGAATGCCCCACCACCACATCCGGCCGCACCCCCCACGACTCCCACACCGCCGCCAACCCCAAAGCCACCGCCCACAACACCGGCTGCACCACATCCACCCGCTCCAGCGACACCACCCCCGCACCCGACATCCCCGACCCATCCGGCACACCACGCAGGACATCCACCAACGACCAATCCACAAACGGCGCCAACGCCGCCGCGCACTCCGCGACCCGACCCGCAAACACCGGCAAGGCGTCCAACAGCTCCGCGCCCATCCCCACCCACTGCGCCCCCTGCCCCGGAAACACCCACACCACCCGATCACCACTTGTGCCAACCCGCCCCCGCACCACAGACTCGGCAGACTCCCCCTCCGCCAACGCACGCAACGCCGCCGGTCGGTCCCCGTCGCTGCCCGTTCCCGCGCCGTGGCCCAGCACCACCGCCCGGTGTTCCAGTGCTGCCCGGCCCCGCACCAGCGACCAACCCACATCAGGCACCGGCAGCCGATCGGCGGAGCCCGCCAGGTGGTCCAGCAGCCGCCGGGCCTGCCCGCGCAGCGCCGCCGGCGAACGCGCCGACAGCAGCCACGGCACGGCGACGGCGCTGGCGCCGGCGCCGGGCGTGGCCTCCAGGTCGGGTTCGGGGGCCTCCATAATGATCACGTGCGCGTTCGTGCCCGACATCCCGAACGAGGAGACCCCCGCGCGGCGGACCCGGGCGGCCTGCCGCGGCCAGGCGACCGGCTCGGTGACCACCTCGACCGACCCAGTCGACCAGTCGACCCGCGACGAGGGCGCGTCCACGTGCAGGGTCGCCGGCACCGCCTGATGGCGCAGCGCCTCCACGATCTTGATGATCCCGGCCACCCCGGCGGCCGCCTGCGCGTGCCCGATGTTCGACTTCACCGACCCCAGCCACAGCGGGCGGCCCGGCTCCCGCCCCTGCCCGTAGGTCGCCAGCAACGCGCCGAGCTCGATCGGATCGCCCAGCCGGGTGCCCGTCCCGTGCCCCTCCACCACGTCGACCTCGGACGGGCCCACACCCGCGTCCGCGAGCGCGGCCCGGATCACCCGCTCCTGCGCCCGACCACTCGGCGCCGTCAAACCATTCGACGCACCATCCTGATTCACCGCCGAACCCGCCACCACCGCCAACACCCCATGCCCCCGAGCCCGCGCCACCGACAACCGCTCCACCACCAACACACCCACCCCCTCACCCCACCCCGTCCCATCCGCACCCTCCGCAAACGCCTTCACCCGCCCATCAGCAGCCAACCCCCGCTGCCGCGAAAACTCCACAAAACCCACCGGCGTCGACATCACCGTCACCCCACCCACCAACGCCATCCCACACTCACCCGCACGCAACGCCCGCACCGCCAGATGCAACGCCACCAACGACGACGAACACGCCGTATCCACCGTCACCGCCGCCCCCTCCAACCCCAACACATACGCCACCCGACCGGACATCACGCTGTTCGCGGTGCCGGTCGCGAAATACCCCTCGGTGTTCTCCCCGCCTGCCGCGAGCAGCGTCGCGTAGTCGTGGATGTTGGCGCCGACGAAGACGCCGGTGTCGCTGCCACGCAGCGACGACGGATCCACCCCCGCCCGCTCCAACGCCTCCCACGACACCTCCAACAACAACCGCTGCTGCGGATCCATCGCCAACGCCTCACGCGGCGAAATCCCAAAAAAACCCGCATCAAAATCAGCCGCACCAGCCAGAAAACCACCCGACCGCACATAACTCCGACCCACCCGACCAGGAACCGGATCATAAAGACCCGCCACATCCCAACCCCGATCCACCGGAAACTCCGACACCGCGTCGGTGCCCTCCGCCAGCAGCCGCCACAGCTCTGCCGGCGAGGCCACCCCGCCGGGCAGGCGACACCCCATGCCGACGATCACGATCGGGTCGTCCCCGGCCGCGCCGTGCGGGCCGGGTGCCGGCGTCACGTGATTCCCGGCGAAGGCCGGTTCCGCCGCCCCGGCCGGTGCCGGGTCGCCGTCGGGGCCGCCGGGGAGCTCGGCGGCCAGGTACTCGGCGAGGGCGGTCGACGTCGGATGGTCGAAGACCACGGTGGTGGGCAGCCGCAGCCCGGTGCGCTCAGCCAGCCGCGCCCGCAGTTGGACGGCGGTCAGCGAGGTGGACCCGAGATCGACGAAGGCCCGGTCGGCGGGAATCTGGTCGGCGGCGTCGTACCCGAGGACGGCGGCGGTCTCGGCCCGCACCAGGTCGAGCAGGAACCGTCGCCACTCGGCCGTGCGCATCGTGGCTCGGCGCCCGAGCAGCGCCGCCGGCCCGTCGCCGCCGCGGTCACCGGCCTCCCCGCCGGCGACCGGTCCACCGGCGGGTCCCGTGGACGGGTCGGGAGGGTTCAGGACGGCGCGGACCTCCGGCAGGTCGCCGAGCAGCGGACTGGGGCGGGCGGCGGTGAAGGCCGGGGCGAACCGGGCCCAGTCGACGTCGGTGACGGTCAGGCACCGCTCGTCACCCACTGCATCCGCCAGCACGGCGACCGCCTCGTCCGGCGGCATGGGAACCAGCCCGCGGTCCCGGAGGTGGCCCGCGATCGCGGGATCGACGGCCATCCCGCCCTCCGCCCACGGCCCCCACGCGAGCGCCGTGCCGGCCAGCCCGCGCGCGCCGCGGTACTCGGCCATCGCGTCGAGGTAGGCGTTGCCCGCGCTGTACCCGCACTGGCCGCCGCTGCCCCAGGTGCCGGCGATGGAGGAGAACAGCACGAAGGCGTCCAGCGGCCGGTCGCCGACCAGTTCGTCGAGGACCCGGGCGCCCGCGGCCTTGCCCGCGAGCACCTCGGCGAGCTCGGCGACGTCCACGTCCTGCAGCGGTGTGAACCCGCCGGCGACGCCCGCGGCGTGGACTACGGCGGTCAGCGGGCAGTCCGCCGGTATGGCCGCCAGCACCTCCGCAAGCGCGTCGCCGTCCGCCGCGTCGCACGCGGCCACGGTCGTCGCCGCGCCGCGCCGGGCCAGGTCGGCGACGAGTTCGGGCACGCCTGGGGCCGCCGCGCCCCGACGGCTGGTCAGAACCAGCCGGGCCGCCCCGGCATCCGCGCACCACCGTGCGACGGCCGCGCCGAGCGCCCCCGTCCCACCGGTGATCAGCACCGTTCCGCGCGGACGCCACCCGCCACCGGCGCTGTCACTGTCGCTGTCGGTGCGGGTCGTTCGGGCCGGTACGAGCCGGCGGCCGAACACGCCCGACGGGCGGATCGCCACCTGGTCCTCGCCCGGCCCGCCCTCGAGCACGGCAGCGAGCCGGTCGGCCGCCGTCCCGTCGACGGCCGGGGGAAGGTCGACCAGGCCGCCCCACCGGCGTGGCAGCTCCAGCGCGGCCACCCGCCCCGCGCCCCACACCTGCGCCTGCGGTGGGCTCGTGACCGCGTCGGCTCCGCCGATCGACACCGCCCCCTGCGTCACGCACCACAGCGGCGCCTCGACCCCGGCGTCGCCGAGGGCCTGCACCAGGACCAGCGTGCCCGCCAGGCCCCGGGTGACCGGCTGACGGCCGGGCAGCTCCCGGACATCCAGCGCGAGCAGGGACAGCACCCCCGCCAGCGGGACATCCACCGAACACCCCGGAACGTCACTCCCCGGAACGTCATGCCCCGGAGCGTTGCGTCCTGAGACGTCCCGGGCGGCCGGCGGCGGGTCGAGCGAGGCGAGACGGGCGGCCAGCGAGCTCCGGTCGGCTGCGGCGGGGTCCACCTCGAACCGGACGACCTCGGCGTCCCTGCCCTCAAGACCCCGGACGCAGCTCTCGACGCAGTCGCCGACACTGTCCTCCGCGGTCAGATCGGCGGGGATCACCACCAGCCACCGGCCGGGCCCCGCGGCCTTCGCGGCCTTCGCCGTGGGCACCGGCGTCCAGGTGACCCGGTACCGGCGGGCGGCGGGCGGCCGGCCCGGCGTCGCGCCGTCCGCGGTGGCAGGCTCGCCCGCGGTGCCCGGGGTGGGCGCGTTCGCAGTGGCGAGGTGGTCGCCAAGCCAGAAGCGGCGGTGCTGGAACGGGTAGGTCGGCAGATCGACCCGGCGCGCGCCGGCGAAGAACGCCGCCCAGTCGACATCGGCGCCAGCCATCCACAGCCTGCCCACGGCCCGGGCCAGCGCGGGCTGCTCCGCCTGGTCACGGCGCAGGCTCGGGACGAACACGGCGTCGGAGCCGGCCGGGAGGCAGTCCTGCCCCATGCCGCAGAGCACCGCGTCCGGGCCGATCTCCAGGAAGGTCCGCACGCCCCGCTCGTGCAGCCGGTCGACGCCGTCGCGGAACCGCACCGCGGCCCGGACCTGGCGCACCCAGTACTCTGCCGAGCACAGCTCGTCGGGAGCGACGATCGCGCCGGTGACGTTGGAGACGACCGGGACGGCCGGCGCCCGGAAGGTCACGCCGCGGGCGACCCCGCGGAACTCCTCTAGCATGCCGTCCATGTGCGCGGAGTGGAATGCGTGCGAGACCCGCAGGCGGGTCGCCGTTCCGCCGCGGGCGCGCCACCGCTGCGCGATCTCCTCGACCGGGCGCAGGTCTCCGGAGACGACCACCGACTCCGGTCCGTTGACCGCCGCGACGTCCACCGCTCCCGACGCGGAACCGGATGCGGCCGCCGCGCGCGCACCCAGCTCGGCGATCAGCTCACGGGCCTGCTCCTCCGACGCCCGCAGCGAGACCATCGCGCCGCCGGTCGGCATCGCCTGCATCAGCCGGCCGCGCGCGGCGACCAGCGCGCAGGCGTCGTCCAGGTCGAACACGCCGGCCACATGCGCGGCCGCCAGCTCGCCGACGGAGTGCCCGAGCAGCGCGTCCGGCCGCACGCCCCAGGACTCCAGCAGGCGGAACAGCGCCACCTCGAGCGCGAACAGCGCCGGCTGGGTGAACTCTGTGCGCTCCAGCGCCGCGTCCGGGAGCGGGCCGGCGAACACGACGTCCCGCAGCGGCCGGGGAAGATGCCGGTCGAGGCGGGCGGTGACCGCGTCGAACGCCTCGGTGAACACCGGGAACCGGCCGTGCAGCGACCGGCCCATCCCCGGCCGCTGGGAGCCCTGGCCGCTGAAGAGGAACGCAAGCCGGTCGGTCTGGCGGTCCGGGCGTGCGGAGCCGCGGATCAGTGCCGCCGACGGTTCACCCCGCGCCAGCGCGCCGAGGCCGCGCAGCATGCCCTCCCGGTCGCCGGCAACGACGGCCGCGCGGTGCGCCAGCGCCGCGCGGCCCGCCGCCAGCGACCAGCCGACATCGGCCAGGCCCGGCCGAGGCTCGCTCTCGACCCGGGCCGCCAGGCGGACGGCCTGCTCGCGCAGCGCCGGCTCCGACCCGGCCGACAGCAGCCATGGAAGCTCCTCGCCCGCCGGGGGCCCGCCCCCGGGCGGGTCACCCGCAGCCTGGTCACGGCCGCCGGTATTCGGTCCGGCCTCGTCGAGCCCGGCCTGGTCGAGCCAGGGTGGAACCGGCTCGGCGCGGGGGGCGTCCTCGATGATGACGTGGGCGTTCGTGCCGCTGACCCCGAAGGCGGAGACACCGGCCCGGCGGACGCCGTTCCCGCGCGGCCAGACCACCGGCTCGGTCAGCAGGCGCACGTGCCCGGCCGACCAGTCCACCCGGGCCGAAGGCTCGTCCACGTGCAGGGTGCGCGGGAGCACGCCGTGCCGCAGCGCCAGGACCATCTTGATCACGCCGCCGACCCCCGCCGCCCCGACGGTGTGCCCGACGTTCGACTTCAACGAGCCCAGCCACAGCGGCCGGTCGGCCAGCCGGTCCTGCCCGTAGGCGGCGATGACCGCCTGGGCCTCGATCGGGTCGCCCAGCCTGGTCCCGGTGCCGTGCGCCTCCACGACATCCACGTCGGACGGCGAGACGCCCGCGCTCGCCAGCGCCGCCCGGATGACCCGCCGCTGCGCCAGCCCGTTGGGCGCGGTCAGCCCGTTGGACGCGCCGTCGGAGTTGACCGCGCTGCCGCGCAGCACCGCCAGCGCCGCGCGCCCGTGGCGGCGCGCGGCGGAGAGCCGTTCCAGCAGCACCACGGCCGCGCCCTCGGCCCAGCCGGTGCCGTCGGCGGCGTCCGCGAACGACTTGCAGCGGCCGTCCGGCGCCAGGCCCTGTTGGCGGCTGAACTCCACCAGGACGTCCGGGGTGGCCATCACCGTGGCCCCGCCGGCCAGCGCCAGGGTGCACTCGCCGGCGCGCAGGGCCTGCGCCGCCAGGTGCATGGCCGTCAGCGACGACGAGCACGCCGTGTCGATCGTCATCGCGGGGCCCTCGAGCCCCAGGGTGTAGGCGACCCGGCCCGAGGCGACACTGGGCAGGGTCCCGCTCATCAGGTGGCCCTCGACAACGGGCGGGGCCGTCCGCCAGGGCGGGCTGTAGTCCGCGACGGGGAGGCCGGTGTAGACGCCGGTCCGGCTGCCGCGCAGGGAGAGCGGGTCGATGCCGGCCCGCTCGAACGCCTCCCAGGAGACCTCGAGCAGCAGCCGTTGCTGCGGGTCCATCGCCAGCGCCTCCCGCGGCGAGATCCCGAAGAAGGCCGCGTCGAAGCCCGCGACGTCGTCCAGGAAGCCGCCCTGGGTCGTGTAGAAGGTGCCGGAGCGGCGCGGATCGGGATCGAAGTGGGTGGCCAGGTCCCAGCCGCGGTCCGCGGGGATGTCGACGACGGCGTCGCGGCCCTCGGCGACCAGCCGCCAGAGATCCTCCGGGCTACGCACCCCTCCGGGGAACCGGCAGGCCATGGCCACGATCACGATCGGGTCGTCCGGCGGCGCGGCCGAGGCCGACGGCGCCCGCGAAGCCGGCAGGTCCGGCAGGTCCGGGGGGTCCGGCGCGATCGGAGGCGGAATCGGGTGGTCCGGTGCGTCGAGAACCCGTGTCCTGAGATGGTCGGCGAGACGCGCCGGGGACGGATGGTCGAACAGAAGCGTGGCGGGCAGTGCCAGGCCGAGCTCGCCGCCCAGGGCGTCCCGGAAACCGGCCGTGCTTCCTCCGCCGAGCCCCAGCCGGACGAACGGCGTCCGCGGGTCGAACGGGCCGCGCCCGTCGCCCACGGCCCGGCGCACCTGCCGGAGTACCAGGTCGAGCAGAAGCCGGTGCTGTTCGGCCTCGGGCAGCCCGGTGAGGGCCTCCCGCCAGGTGGGGTGTTCGTGTCCCGCCAACGCTTCTCCCGTGCAGGTCGGGGCCCCGCGAGGACATCACCGCGCGCTGGAATCCACCTGCGGATCCATGGCGCGCCACTCGATGAATCACCCGCGGCTACCGAAGGAAAGGACCGGCGCGAACACCCTTCCCCCAGTCGGGACCGGAAGGGTTTCGCCGCGCGTTTTACGCGGGTAAAAGCCCAGGTAGTCGCCCTGAAGCGCCTGCCGCGCGGTACGGCGGAACACCGCGGGTAGCGCGTCTTCCGGCTATTCCTCGACCGGCGGACTCATACCCGCGCCCGGTCCCCCGCCTCGTGCCTGGCCCGACAGTCTGGACGGACATCCCAGCCCAATCATGTTCGGAAGAAAGATCACTTCGTGTTCGAACCGGCCCGCGCGGAACCGCGGGCCACGAGCAAGGAGGGCATCACTTCGAGGGAGAATAGGCACGCTACGGCGGATACCGCAAGCAAGTTCGCACACTGTTATGCCCGCGGTCATCGGGAGCGCCCGCGAACCGGTGTTCACCGTGTCCGGATCACCCGACCTGCCTCCCGGGTCCGGAGGCCGGCCGACTCAGGTCCGGTCGGGCGAGAATTCGAGGACCTGCGTGAGCCGGATGTTGTTGCCGGACGGGTCACGGAAGGACGTGTCGATGCCGTAGGGCTGCCTGGTCGGCGGGGCGTTGAACTCCACCCCTCGGGCGCGCAGCTCGTCGTAGGAGGCCTGGCAGTCGTCGGTCTCGAGGAACAGCGTCCCACCGGCGCCCTTGGCCACCAGCTCGGCGAGCTGGCCGCTGGTCGACACGTCGAACATCGGCGGCTTCGGGATCGACATGAGCACCAGCCCGCCGGCGCGAACGGCAGGTCGAACCGGACCGCCCGGCGCGCGGACACCTTCGAGCTGCCACCGATCATCACCGGGGGGTGCGGCTGGGTGAACGGCCTCGGCGTGACCCGCACCGTGGTCCCCCGGTGGTCGAAGGGCTCGCCGGTCCATGCCTTGAGGAGCGTGTCGACGCACTCGTCCATCAGCGCCCCGCGGCGCGCCCAGTCCTTGCCGTGGGCGGCGTACTCGGACGGGCGGTAGCCCACACCGAGGACGACGCTCAGCCGCCCGCCGGACGCCAGGTCGAGGACAGCGATGTCCTCGGCGACCCGGATGGGATCGTGCAACGGCAGCAGGAGGGCGGCGATCGGGACCGGGAGGCGGGAGCACCGGCCGAGGACAAGTCCCGCCAGGGCAAGCGGCGCGGGGCTCCAGCCGTTGTCGACGCCGTGATGCTCCTCGAGATTGACCAGGTCGAAGCCGTGTTCCTCCACGTGCGCGCACATCTCGAGAGCGGCCTGGTGTCGGGCCGACATCTCGCTGGGGTCCAGACCGGGCTGGGTCAGGTTCAGCCGTAGCGCCAGCATGTCCGTCTCCTCGTCGGCGAGGTATGCGGCGGTCATCCCACCGGTCGACCTTTGCCCCGTAACGCGCGGCACGTCAACTCCCCGCCGTGGCCGGCCGCGGCGGACTCCAGTCGCGCTCCGCCGCCGGGACGTGATCATCGATTGACACCGAAACAGGAGTGAACGCATACTTTGCTATTCGACGCCCGGGCGAGAATCGCGACGGCGGGAACTGCACGCGTACCCGTCCAGTGATCATCGGCATTTTGACCGGACAGATAGCCCCTGCCTACGACGCGATAAGGTCTTTCACTATGGGCTGTTGTCCTTTTACTTTGAGTTATCGCGGAATCGTCGGTCTGTCGAGCCGGCTCGGCGTGATGGTCGTTGCCGTCATCATGTTCGCGGGCTGCTCCAGCGATTCGGGTGGGAGCGCCTCACCCGAATCGACATCGCTGACTTCGAGCCCATCCCCTGCGGTCGGGACGAGCGGGCCGCCGTCGCCGGCGCCTTCGCCAGCGCCGGTGCCGACGCCGCTGCCGACCTCCGCGTACCCGCCACTTGCCGGCTTCGGTGAGGTGCACGACATCGGCAGGGTGGTCGGCATTTCCGACGGCCCCGATGGCACCGTGCTGAGCCTCGACCGGTCGAAGTACGTCCTCTGCACCCCGCAGTCCGGCGACGCGGAATCCTGCCTCGACGGATACCGCATCGACGACGTCGAGGGCACGACGCTGGACTACGTGGTGACGCCTACGGTCAGGGTCGTTCTTTCGGTGCGGCCCGAGGAGTACGAGACCGGTGACCTCGCGGACCTGCGGGAGTTCGTCGCCGCCCGTCCGTCCAGCCTGATGATCCTGCGGCTCGACGCGGGAGGACGCGTGATGGCCGTCGGCCAGCCCTGGCTTCCGTGACCTCGCCGGACCGGCTGTTCCAGCCCGTCCGGTCCCGACCGAACTCCGGAGCCGGGGCCCCATGGCCCCGGAGCCACCTAAGCCGTATCGGGCGGGCGGGTCCGGTTGGCGCTCGCGGGCAGTGGCAGCGGACCGGGTGGGGCGAGGTAGTGGCCCTGCGCCTGGTGCACGCCCGTGCCGATCAGGACACCGAGCTCCCGCGCGGTCTCGACCCCCTCGGCGAGGACCAGGCTGCCTGTCTCCTGGGCGAAGTGCACCAGCGCGGCGGCGAGCGCGCGCCGCGCCGGATCAGCGTCGATCCGCCGGGTGAGACACTGATCCATCTTGATGAAGTCGGGCTGGAGCTGCACAAGATGATGCAGGCTGGCGTAGCCGGCACCGACGTCGTCCACGGCGATCCGGACTCCTTCACGGCGCAGGACGCCCAGCGCGCAGCGGACCGACAGATAATCCTCGACCTTGTCACCCTCGGTGACCTCGACAACGAGTCGGTCGGCCGGGATATCGGCGATCGCATCCGCCAGCCGCCCCGAGAGGATCGTGGCCGGTGAGGCGTTGACCCCGAGCCCGAATTCAGGCGGCAGGCGGGTGAACGCGCGCAGCGCCGACCGGATCGCGGACAGTTCGAGTGCGGGGCCGAGACCCACGGCGGCGGCGTCGGCGAACCAGCGCTCGGCACCACCCGAACCGGGCGGGAACCGGGCAAGCGCCTCAGCCCCCACGCAGTCGAGCGACGGCAGGTCGAAGACCGGCTGGAAGACCATCGTCGGGCCGCCGCTTTCGATCAGCCGCCAGATCCGCCACCACGCCGCCTCCCGGTCCTCCCCGCCGGACCGCCGGTCGGAGATCGAGGCGGACAGCACCTCCGCCAGCAGGGCCAGCGAACGCGCCTTGCGGCCGGGCGTCGCCACGTCGGCGTCGCGGCTCAGGCAGCACAACATCCCGTACGGACGGCCGTCCGCCAGGGTCACCGGAACTCCGATGTACGAGCCGATCTCGGGCCGGTCGGCCAGCGGCCCCCCGGTCATCGCCGGCCCCGCTGCCTCGGACGTCACCGCCTCCGGGCGGATCCTGCGGACGACCGGAGGCGGGCGTTCGGCTAGAGCACGTTCGGCTAGAGCATTCGAGCGGTGCGGGCCGGGATCGTGCACCGTCGAGCCGGGGTGGACACCGAAGGCCGCGGCGTCGCCGTCGCACGCCTCGATCACCTGGGCTCCCCCGATCAGCCTGGAGAACCAACAGAGATCCATGCCCAGGCGGCGACGGGCGGTGGCGAGTAGCCCGGCCACCGGGTCCGGTTCGACCGGATCCCACCGGGACGGCGGTGTGGCGCCGCCGCGACCATAGGCGTCGGTCACGTGCACCTCCCCACGCGGCACTCGCCAGCATGTTTCCCACGCGTCCACCAGGAACACGTCTCCCGGACCACAGTTCCGATCGCCGAGTGGAGTCCACGCACGTGGTGTACGGATAGCGATCGTCTAGCGACTCGCCGGAGTGGCAGTCCGTGACGCAAAGCGACCACCGCGTGATCTTTTCGAGAAAAGCGAAGAACTCGACGAGGAGATACGTGATGGCCGCGCGCCCGACTGTGACCGACGCAGAGTCCCCTATCTGCGGGGTCTCTTCTCGCGAGGTTCCAAAGCCGTCTCCGACCAGCGGAGTCGTACCCGACCAGCCGGCGGACAGCCGCCCGGATCATCGGCCGGGAAAAGGTCCGGAAATACAGGTGGGGGCTGCTCCCGGCCACAGCCAGAAACAGCCCCCACCAAAAGAATTCCGGCGGCGTCCTACTCTCCCACGCGGTCACCCACGCAGTACCATCGGCGCTGAAGGGCTTAGCTACCGGGTTCGGAATGGAACCGGGCGTTTCCCCTTCGCCAAAGCCACCGAAACACTATCAGACCCAACCGAAACCGGTCGCAGCCCGAGAACCGCACAGTGGACGCAGAACAGCAGAATCTTTGTGGTCAAGCCCTCGGCCTATTAGTACCGGTCAGCTCCATGCGTTGCCGCACTTCCACCTCCGGCCTATCAACCCGATCATCTAGTCGGGGGCCTTACCAGGCTACCCTGTGGGAGACCTCATCTCGAAGCGAGCTTCCCGCTTAGATGCTTTCAGCGGTTATCCCTTCCGAACGTAGCCAACCAGCCATGCTCTTGGCAGAACAACTGGCACACCAGAGGTTCGTCCGTCCCGGTCCTCTCGTACTAGGGACAGCCCTTCTCAAGTCTCCTGCGCGCGCGGCGGATAGGGACCGAACTGTCTCACGACGTTCTAAACCCAGCTCGCGTACCGCTTTAATGGGCGAACAGCCCAACCCTTGGGACCTACTCCAGCCCCAGGATGCGACGAGCCGACATCGAGGTGCCAAACCTTGCCGTCGATATGGACTCTTGGGCAAGATCAGCCTGTTATCCCCGGGGTACCTTTTATCCGTTGAGCGACGGCGCTTCCACAAGCCACCGCCGGATCACTAGTCCCTGCTTTCGCACCTGCTCGACATGTCTGTCTCACAGTCAAGCTCCCTTGTGCACTTGCACTCAACACCTGATTGCCAACCAGGCTGAGGGAACCTTTGGGCGCCTCCGTTACCCTTTAGGAGGCAACCGCCCCAGTTAAACTACCCACCTGACACTGTCCCTGATCCGGATCACGGACCGAGGTTAGACATCCAGTACGACCAGAGTGGTATTTCAACAATGACTCCACCGGAACTGGCGTCCCAGCTTCACAGTCTCCCACCTATCCTACACAAACCGAACCGAACACCAATATCAAGCTGTAGTAAAGGTCCCGGGGTCTTTCCGTCCTGCCGCGCGTAACGAGCATCTTTACTCGTAATGCAATTTCGCCGAGTCTGTGGTTGAGACAGTAGGAAAGTCGTTACGCCATTCGTGCAGGTCGGAACTTACCCGACAAGGAATTTCGCTACCTTAGGATGGTTATAGTTACCACCGCCGTTTACTGGCGCTTAAGTTCTGAGCTTCGCCCCAAAGAGCTAACCCGTCCCCTTAACGTTCCAGCACCGGGCAGGCGTCACTCCGTATACATCGTCTTACGACTTCGCACGGAGCTGTGTTTTTAGTAAACAGTCGCTTTCCCCTGGTCTCTGCGGCCCCTCCCCGCTTCGGAGGTAAACTCCTACACAGGAAGTGGCCCCCCTTCTCCCGAAGTTACGGGGGCATTTTGCCGAGTTCCTTAACCACAGTTCACTCGCACGCCTCGGTATTCTCTACCTGACCACCTGTGTCGGTTTAGGGTACGGGCGGCCCTGACACTCGCTAGAGGCTTTTCTCGGCAGCATGGGATCACCCACTTCGCCACAATCGGCTCGGCATCAGGTCTCAGGCACATGAAGCACGGATTTACCTGCACTTCGCCCTACACCCTTGCCCCAGGAAAACCACCTCCTGGGTTGGACTACCCTCCTGCGTCACCCCATCGCTTGCCTACTACCAGCCGGGGTCCCGACCAGCCCAAGCCCCACCCGAAGGCAGAACAAGAACCAGAACGGTTAGCACAAACCAGGTTCAGCATGGGCGCGTCAGCGCCGGTACGGGAATATCAACCCGTTGTCCATCGACTACGCCTGTCGGCCTCGCCTTAGGTCCCGACTCACCCTGGGCGGAAAAGCCTGCCCCAGGAACCCTTGGTCATTCGGCGGACGGGATTCTCACCCGTCATTCGCTACTCATGCCTGCATTCTCACTCGTATGGCATCCACGGCTGGGTCACCCCGCCGCTTCACACGCCATACGACGCTCCCCTACCCACGCACAGACCTGGACCTCCGAAAAGGCCGGGTTCACTATGCATGCCGCAGCTTCGGCGGTGCGCTTGAGCCCCGCTACATTGTCGGCGCGGAATCACTTGACCAGTGAGCTATTACGCACTCTTTCAAGGGTGGCTGCTTCTAAGCCAACCTCCTGGTTGTCTATGCGACTCCACATCCTTTTCCACTTAGCGCACGCTTAGGGGCCTTAGCTGGCGATCTGGGCTGTTTCCCTCTCGACTACGAAGCTTATCCCCCGCAGTCTCACTGCCACGCTTCACTTACCGGCATTCGGAGTTTGGCTGACTTCAGTAAGCTTGTAGGCCCCCTAGGCCATCCAGTGCTCTACCTCCGGCAAGAAACACGTGACGCTGCACCTAAATGCATTTCGGGGAGAACCAGCTATCACCGAGTTTGATTGGCCTTTCACCCCTACCCACAGCTCATCCCCCAGGTTTTCAACCCTGGTGGGTTCGGTCCTCCACACGGTCTTACCCGCGCTTCAACCTGGCCATGGGTAGATCACTCGGCTTCGGGTCTTGGACATGCGACTCAGACGCCCTATTCGGACTCGCTTTCGCTACGGCTACCCCACACGGGTTAACCTCGCCACACACCGCAAACTCGCAGGCTCATTCTTCAAAAGGCACGCGGTCACCAGGCTCCGAAAAGCCCAGCCCCCACGGATTGTAGGCACACGGTTTCAGGTACTATTTCACTCCCCTCCCGGGGTACTTTTCACCTTTCCCTCACGGTACTAGTCCGCTATCGGTCACCAGGGAGTATTTAGGCTTAGCGGGTGGTCCCGCCAGATTCACACGGAATTTCACGGGCTCCGTGCTACTTGGGATACTGCTCAAGAGACGTGCCGTTTTCACCTACAGGGCTATTACCCTCTATGGCGGTCCATTCGCATGACCTTCGGCTAACAACACGTTTTCTCACTCTTCGACGAAGCGGCAGCAACATCAGAACAGTCCCACAACCCCAGCTACGCAACGCCTGCCGGCTATCACACGAAACTGGTTTAGCCTCATCCGCTTTCGCTCACCACTACTCGCGGAATCACGGTTGTTTTCTCTTCCTGCGGGTAATGAGATGTTTCACTTCCCCGCGTTCCCTCCACATGCCCTATGTGTTCAGGCACGGGTGACAGGATTTAAAGCCCTGCCGGGTTTCCCCATTCGGAAATCCTCGGATCATAGCTCGGTTGACAGCTCCCCGAGGCATATCGCAGCCTCCCACGTCCTTCATCGGCTCCTGGTGCCAAGGCATCCACCGTGCGCCCTTAATAACTTGGCCACAAAGATAAAGATGCTCGCGTCCACTGTGCAGTTCTCAAACTACGAACGGAAACCAGCCGCGCCCGTGAGACCAAACCCATCACCCAAAAGGCAACAGCGGTATCCCACCACAACCAGCCCGCACACCCACCCCGCCCAACAACCCCGACAACCAGAAGGCCATCGAGGCAAGTCGAACAAAAGCAGGGCCACACACGAGGGCACCTAACTCCCTCAGGACCCAACAGCGTACCGACCCACCAACCCCAGCCCCAACCCCAAGCCCACACAGGAACCCAAGATCCGAACCAGCAGTCAGCAGAACAAGCCAGCGTTCCACCCATGAGCATCCAGACCAGCCACTCGACTGACCATCGCTCTGGACCAGGCAACCACCCACTACAGGGGCACCCAGCCAGAAAGCTCCTTAGAAAGGAGGTGATCCAGCCGCACCTTCCGGTACGGCTACCTTGTTACGACTTCGTCCCAATCGCCGGTCCCACCTTCGACGGCTCCCCCCACAAGGGTTGGGCCACCGGCTTCGGGTGTTACCGACTTTCGTGACGTGACGGGCGGTGTGTACAAGGCCCGGGAACGTATTCACCGCAGCATTGCTGATCTGCGATTACTAGCGACTCCGACTTCACGGGGTCGAGTTGCAGACCCCGATCCGAACTGAGACCGGCTTTTTGGGATTCGCTCCACCTCGCGGTATCGCAGCCCATTGTACCGGCCATTGTAGCATGTGTGCAGCCCAGGACGTAAGGGGCATGATGACTTGACGTCATCCCCACCTTCCTCCGAGTTGACCCCGGCAGTCTCCTATGAGTCCCCGACATGACTCGCTGGCAACATAGGACAAGGGTTGCGCTCGTTGCGGGACTTAACCCAACATCTCACGACACGAGCTGACGACAGCCATGCACCACCTGTGCAGAGCCCCTAAGGACCCCATATCTCTACAGGATTTCTCTGCATGTCAAGCCCTGGTAAGGTTCTTCGCGTTGCATCGAATTAAGCCACATGCTCCGCCGCTTGTGCGGGCCCCCGTCAATTCCTTTGAGTTTTAGCCTTGCGGCCGTACTCCCCAGGCGGGGCGCTTAATGCGTTAGCTGCGGCACGGAGGCCGTGGAAGGTCCCCCACACCTAGCGCCCAACGTTTACGGCGTGGACTACCAGGGTATCTAATCCTGTTCGCTCCCCACGCTTTCGCTCCTTAGCGTCAGTTCCGGCCCAGAGACCCGCCTTCGCCACCGGTGTTCCTCCTGATATCTGCGCATTTCACCGCTACACCAGGAATTCCAGTCTCCCCTACCGGACTCTAGCCTGCCCGTATCGACTGCAGGCCCGGGGTTGAGCCCCGGGTTTTCACAGCCGACGCGACAGGCCGCCTACGAGCTCTTTACGCCCAATAATTCCGGACAACGCTTGCACCCTACGTATTACCGCGGCTGCTGGCACGTAGTTGGCCGGTGCTTCTTCTGCAGGTACCGTCACTCTCGCTTCGTCCCTGCTGAAAGAGGTTTACAACCCGAAGGCCGTCATCCCTCACGCGGCGTCGCTGCGTCAGGCTTTCGCCCATTGCGCAATATTCCCCACTGCTGCCTCCCGTAGGAGTCTGGGCCGTGTCTCAGTCCCAGTGTGGCCGATCGCCCTCTCAGGCCGGCTACCCGTCGTCGCCTTGGTAGGCCATCACCCCACCAACAAGCTGATAGGCCGCGGGCCCATCCCAAGCCGATAAATCTTTCCACATCACCAGATGCCCGATGATGTCATATCCGGCATTAGCCCCGGTTTCCCGGAGTTATTCCAGAGCTTGGGGCAGGTTGCCCACGTGTTACTCACCCGTTCGCCGCTAGGAGCAAGCTCCTCGCTCGACTTGCATGTGTTAAGCACGCCGCCAGCGTTCGTCCTGAGCCAGGATCAAACTCTCCATCAATGCTTTGAAAGAGATGGTCGGGCCGCCAAGCCCAACCGATCCTGGCAAGACAGATCCTCGTATGAGTCTGTCATTGCCAAAGGAATTTCCCACCACAACCAGAAGCACTAAGCCCTGGCCATGGACGGGGGTTAAAAATATGGCACTGACTATTCGGTACGCTGTTGAGTTCTCAAGGAGCAGATGCGACCGTTCTTTGCCTTTCGGCGTTGCCCGGTGCGTCTTTTTCAGCTTACTTGGTGTTTCTGGCCTCTGTCAAACCGCTCTGTCTTGGCTGGCGATTTGGACTTCGGCTTGGCTGTTTGCCGTATCCGTTTCGGCCTTTCGGCCCCGGCTGCGGCGACTCGGTTAAGTTACCGAGACTTTCGGGCTTGTGTCAAATCGCTCCGGTCAAGCCGGTGACTGCGACTCTTCCAACCTTACCGCACCGTTTTCGGGCCTCTTCCTCGGGGGGTCTGCCTGCCGGGCGCCGACGCGTACCGGGCAAGGTTCGCGGCCTGGCTCGCCCCCCCCAGCCGGAGCTCTACTGCCAGTGCCTGGCGGCCTACGGCGGCCTCCCGGGCTGGCAAGTCGTCCTCCAGACCGGGAGGTACACCGATCCCGCGGAGCTCGGCGACCTCCCGTCCGACGTCGAGGTGCATCCCTGGGTGTCGCGGGCCGCCGACCTTGTCGAGGCCATGCAGGGCTGAGGCCCGAGCCGGTTCCGGCGACGTTGGCAGGCCTCCGGGCCGGTGAAGGGTTGCTATTGCCAATTTGCGTGCCACGCGCGTGACCGGACCGCAAAGGCGCCCGTTCCCGGGGCCGACACGATCGACCGGACAGAGCACGGCAGGGAGATCAGTTCGGCCCGGTTGTGGCCCCGGCACCGGTCGGCGCGGCCGCCGGCCGGCTGTGGGACGCGGTGACCGCCTGGGCCGAGTTCCCCCACCTCTACGAGCTGCAGCGGCCGAAGTCCGCCGCGGAACAGGCGCACATCGCGACCGTGTTCGAGCCCTACGCCCGCGCCCGGGCCCGGGCCCACGACCTGCCGACGGCGTCGCGCGCAGGAGCGGTTGGTGGCTGACGAACCGGAGCCGCCCGCCAGGACTCGCCCCACCTACCTCCAGGACGAGCGGGAGCTGCTCGATGGCTGGCTCGAGTTCCACCGGTCGACCCTGTTGGCGAAGTGCGACGGGCTGAGCGACGACCTGCGCGGAGCCAGGCCGGTGGCCACGTCGCTGCTGTCCCTGCACGGCCTGGTCCGTCACCTGGCGGAGACCGAGCGAAACTGGTTCAGCCGGATCCTGGAGGCGAAGCCCGACCTGGGACGGATCTGGTACGACCCGGCGGTCGAGGGCAGTCCGCTGGTCCCCCTCGAGCACACGAGCTGGGAGGAGGACCTCGCCACCTACCAGGAGCAGTGCGAACACAGCCGCCGGGTGGCCGCGGTCAGGTCCTTCGACGACTGCGGCGTGTGGCGAGGCAAGCAGGTCTCGATGAGGTCGGTCTACCTGCACATGATCCAGGAGTACGCCTGACACAACGGCCACGCGGACATGATCCGAGAGCTCCTCGACGGCACCGTCGGTCTCTGACCATCTCTGGTAGCCGCCTCTGGTAGCCGCCCGGGTACGGATGTTGACAGGCCGGTCACCACGGCCGACAGTTGCCGCCATGCCCGCCGACGTGACCCCGGAGCGCCTGTCGAGGGCGGCCTACGACAAGGAGCTGGCCCGGCTGCAGACCGAGCTGGTGCGACTGCAGGAATGGATCGTCCACTCCGGGCGGCGGGTCGCCGTCATCATGGAGGGCCGGGACACCGCCGGCAAGGGCGGCGTCATCAAACGCATCACCGAACGTCTCAACCCCCGCCATTTCCGGGTCGTCGCCCTCGGCACGCCGACCGAGCGGGAACGCACCCAGTGGTACTTCCAGCGTTACATCACCCATCTGCCGGCGGGCGGCGAGATCGTGTTCTTCGACCGGAGCTGGTACAACCGGGCCGGGGTGGAACGGGTGATGGGATTCTGCACCGACGAGGAATACGAGGAGTTCCTGCGGACGTGCCCCCAACTGGAGCGCGCGCTGGTCCGGTCGGGGCTGACCCTGGTCAAGTACTGGCTCTCGCTGAGCGACGCCGAGCAGGAGCGCCGGTTCGCGGACCGGATCAAGAACCCGGAGAAGCGCTGGAAGCTCTCCGACATGGACCTGCAGGCCCGTGCCCACTGGGTCGACTACGCCGAGGCCAAGGACGAGATGTTCGCCTACACCGACATCCGGCAGGCCCCGTGGTACGTGGTCGACGCGGACGACAAGCGCAGCGCCCGGCTGAACCTGATCAGCCACCTGCTGTCGACGGTGCCCTACGAGACCGTCCCCTACCCGGCCGTCGACCTGCCGCCGCGTCAGGACCGAGCCTACAAGCGCCCGCCGATCGACAGCCAGACCTGGGTCCCCCGCCGCTACGTCGTCGAGTGACCAGCCCGACCCGATCGCGGGACGAACCGAAATCCGGGCCCGGGCCCGGGGTCACGAATAGAACTGCTTGTCGTTTAGTGTCCTTCTCGCCGTTTCGTAGGTGAATCGGGCCGGATCCGATTCCGAAACGGCGAGAAGGACGCCAAAAGGGCGAGTAGACGGTGTGGCGTGTGACGGGCGCGCGATCAGGCCAGGCGCACGGGAACGAGCAGCAGATCCGTCAGCAGGTCACGCAGAACCTCGTGGCCATCCAGGCTGAGCACCGACTCCGGGTGGAACTGGAGCCCGGCGAAGGTCGGCCCACGCAACGCGTGCACCGCCTCGTCCCGCCGGTCGTCCGAGTTGCCGGCGGGGTCCCGAACGCCCGCGGGGTCGCGGGCGAGTTGGACCACACCGTGGGGGGTGAGGATCTCGTCCTGGTCGAACTCCGCGGTGAACGTGGAGTAGAAACCGACCCGGCGCCGGTCGCCGAACAGGTCGATCTCGCGGGCCAGCCCCTGGTAGGTGGCCTCCCGGCGGCGCAGGCGCAGCCCGAGCAGGCCGGCGAGGAGCTGGTGGCCCAGGCAGATCGCGAGCATCGGCCGCCGCCGCGCCAGCAGGTCGGCCACGACACCACGCATCGCCGCCATCCGGGGGTCGGCACGCACTGTTGGATCTCCCGGGCCGGGGCCGGGCACCACCAGGTCGAATCGGGCGGTGTCCCCGGCCGAGTGCCACGGCCGCACGGTGACCGTCAGGCCGAGTGCGCGCAGCTGGTGGGCGAGCATCCCCGTGAAGGTGTCCTCGCCGTCGACGACGAGCGCCGACCTGCCGGCCAGCCCGGGGGCCGGGTTCGGCGCCGGGGCGCGTTCCGCCATCCAGAACCGGGCCAGGCCGAGGTTGCGGCCGGCGAGCACGGCGGCGATCTCCGGATCGGCTCCCAGCGGGACGCCCGCGCCGACGGGGTCAGCCACGTCCCTGACGGCGCCCGGGGCCGGGGCCGCGCCGGTGGCGGGCGGGCGCAGGCCCAGGGCGGCGAGCATCCCGGCGGCCTTGGTATGTGTCTCCGCCGTCTCGCCGGCCGGGGTGGAGTGGCGGACGAGGGTCGCGCCGACCGGCACGCGCAGGTCGCCGCCGGGCGAGATCTCCGCGGTCCGGATCAGGATCGGCGCGTCGAGGGTCTGCGCGCCCGCCTCGTCCCGGCCGAGCAGGGCGAGCACGCCGGCGTAGTAGCGCCGCCCGCGGCCCTCGTGCCGGGCGATCACCCGGAACGCGTTCTCCAGCGGGCTGCCGGTGACGGTCGGGGCGAACATCGTCTCGCGCAGTACCTCCCGGACGTCGAGGCAGCCCCGTCCGGCCAGCAGGTACTCGGTGTGGACGAGGTGCGACATCTCCTTGAGGTACGGCCCGAGCACCTGCCCGCCGTGCTCGGCGACCCGGGCCATCATCTTCAGCTCCTCGTCGAGCACCATGAACAGCTCGTCGATCTCCTTGCGGTCGGCCAGGAACCGCAGCAGGGCGCCGCGGTCGGGCCCGGAGGCCGGCAGCCGGTGGGTGCCGGAGATCGGGTTCATCCGCACCAGGCCGGCGTCGACGCTGACGTGGCGTTCCGGGGTGGCCCCGACCAGGATGCGCGTCCCGGTGTGGACGACGAACGTCCAGTAGGCGCCGCGTTCGCCGGTGAGCAGGCGGCGCAGCGCGGTGAGCGCGGCGATCAGCGGCGGGCCCGCGATCGAGGCGGTGTAGGTGCGGTGGATGACGAAGTTCGCGCCCTCCCCGCGACCGATCTCCTCGCGGAGCACCTCGCCCACGATCTCGGCGTAGCGCTCGTCACCGATGTCGAACCGCCCGCCGGTGGCGGTCACGGCGCCCGCCGGCAGAGCCGCGAGGGCGGCCGGCAGCGGCACCCGCTCGTACCCGGTGACCCGCAGGCACTCCAGCGGCGCGCCGTCGTCGATGCAGGTGAAGCCGCGTTCGACGATCTGCCGGAACGGCACGAGCGCCAGCGTGCGCGGCCCGGCCGGCCCCGGCGGCAGCGGGATGTCGGCCAGCCGGCCAGCGATCTCGACGTCCCCGGTGAGGACGTCGAGATGATCGGCGCCTTCGCGGCGGAGCAGCGCGAACGGGCCGGGGTCCCGGCCCGCGGTGAGCGCGCCGAGCAGGTGGCGGAGCAGTTCCATGGTCGTTTCCTTGGTCGCCGGGCGGTCGCCTGGACTCGGCGATCAGCCCTGCCCCGGGACGGGAAACAACGGCGGCCGCCGGACAGGGCGGCCGCGGGAGAGATCTACGCGCGGTGGGAGTGGGCCGCCACTGTGACGGGCCACCAGAAGTTCATCCGCGCGAGCATGCGGGGCATGCTAGCCGACGGCGCGGACCCGCGCTCCGCGGTATCACCGCCGAGCGACTGGCGTCCGCGCGCCCACCGGGCCGTCAGGGCATTGGCGCCGCCGGATCCGGCAGGTCGACGAACTGTCGTGCCTGCAGGTTGAACAGCTCCTGGTAGATGCCGGGCCGCGTCATCAGCTCGGCGTGCGTGCCGTTGTCGACGACCAGGCCCTCGTCGAGGACGTAGATGCGGTCGGCGGTGCGCACGCTGGCCAGCCGGTGGGTGATCAGCAGGACCACCCTGTCCCGCCCCTGCTCGCGGATCAGGTCGAAGAGCGCCTGCTCGGCGCGGGCGTCGAGGGCCGCGGACGGCTCGTCCGCGATGAGGAACGGGGCGTCCCGGTAGACCGCCCGCGCACAGGCGATCCGCTGCCACTGCCCGCCGGAGAGGTCGTGCCCCGAGTTGTACTGCCGGGCCAGCGAGGTGTCGTAGCCGTACGGCAGCTTCTCGATCACCTCGGCCGCGCCGGTGGCCGTCGCGGCCGGGATCACGCTGTCCGGGCCGTCCGCGGCGAGCCGGTCGATGTTCCCGACGGCGATGTTGAGCCGGGCCGACATCGGCCACTGTGTGTACTGCTGCGGGATCAGACCGACCCGTGCCCGGACGCTGTCCGGGTCGACCTGGCCCAGGTCGACCCCGTCCCAGCTGACCGTCCCCTCGTCCGGTTCGTACAGGCCCGCGAGGATCTTCGCGAGGGTGGACTTGCCGCTGCCGTTGGCGCCGACGAACGCGACGACCTGGCCGCGCCGCAGCTCGACGGTGACCCCGCGCAGCGCCGGGGTGTCGGTGTGCGGGTAGGTGTAGGTGGCGGCGTCGACCCGGACGACTGCCGGTTCGGCCGGCGCCATGTCGCCGCGTGGCGCCGGTACCCGGCGGGCCGCCTCCGCGATCCACGACCGGTACTCCCCGAAGTACAGGAAGTTCTCGAAGGCGCTGTTCAGGCTGTCGAGCGCCGAGGACAGCGCGCCTCGCCCGTTCCGGATGGCCAGGACCGCCGTGCCCGCGGCGGCGAGCGGCATGATCTCGGCGTTGAGCAGGAGGACCAGCGTCACGTACACGGCCCCCAGCGCGAGTCCGGACACGACCTCCCCGGTCAGCCGGTACAGCGCCTGGCCCCGGGCGACGCGCACCTGCTCGGCCTCGTTCTCCCGGGCCAGCGCGATGTACTCGTCCAGCAGGAAGCGGTTCAGGCCGAACGAGCGGATCTCCGCGGAGCAGTCCCGGTCGGTCATGTGGTTGCGCAGCATGAACTGACGCCGGATCTTGCGGATGCGCCCGAGCCAGGAGGCGTGCGCCAGCCGCGCCGAACGCGCCGTCGCCCAGCCGTCCGGCAGAATCGAGAGCACCAGCAGCGGCAGCAGGAGCGGGTGCAACACACCCAGGACGCTGCCGGCGGCGACCATCTGCACCCCCGAGGTGAACACGTTGACCGCGTTGTCGACGAGCTGACGCCCGCTGGCGGCACCCCGCTCGGCCGCATCAAGATCGTCGACGAACCGGGGGTCGTCGAAGGACATCACGGACGTCCGGGTGGCCAGGTCGAGTAGCCGCACGATCGAGACGCGGTCGACCCTGGGCCCGAAGCGGCTCTGCAGGAGGCTGGTGACCAGGGAGATCGCCGTCCGGACAACGCCGGCGCCGACGACGAGGACCAGCGCGGGAATCGCGTCGTGCAGCCGCTGCGGGGTCGGCCCCTCGCTGAGCACCGCCGTCAGCGCGCCGGCGACGGCGAGCAGGCCGGCGGCCTCGACCAACCCGGACAGAACTCGCAGGCCGACCATGGTGACCAGGCCGATCCGGTCGGCCTCCCAGGCCAGTGACCAGGCCAGCCGGAGCAGCCCTGGCAGCCGCCGGGTCATCGCGAGCACGCCGGTCCGTTCCATTGTCCGGTCGTGCCGGCTCCATGGGCGTGGGGTGTCGTCGTCCTCCCTTCCATAGGTCAGTACCGGATCACGGGCCTGCTCCGGTGCGCCGGTCCCCGGATCGGGCCCCTCGGGCGGTCGGGATTGGGCCTCTCGCTGCGCCGGAACGAGACTGATGGCGTCGGGATCTCGGTCCACCGGCACAGCCTGAGCGACGAGGCGGCGATCCGCCCCGCCTTTGAAGGGGATTTACCGCCTGAGTGATCAGGGCCCGCTCCCGCGCCAGGGGGCGGCCGGGCCTGTGCGGCGGGAGTCAGCCGAGGCGTTGTCCGTACACGTGTTCGACCGTCATCGCCATGAGCACCCTGCGTTCGGAGACCATGACCGAGCGGTACTCATGCCAGTCCGGATGCTCTCCGGCGGCGGCCCGGTAGTAGTTCACCAGGGCCTCGACCTCGGAGCCGTGCGGGTCCGCTCCCGGCCCGGTGAGGGTGACCGGGCCCTCCGCGGTCGCCCACGACCGGCCGTCGGGGCTGGTGACCTCCAGCGCCGCCCAGGGCTTGCGGCGCAGGTTCGCCGTCTTGGCCCGGCCCTCCGTCATCGACACGTAGAGCACACCGGACTGCTCCTCGTAGAACGGCAGGACGGGCGACAGCTGCGGACGGCCGTCCGATCTGATGGTGGCCAGGACGCCGAGCCGGCTCTGCGCGAGCAGGGCGTGCGGGTCGAACGGTGAATCGGTCATGCCCTGGCCAAACCGCGGCCGGATGCCCTGTGTTCCAGGCGATACGGGCCCCGCATGGGGTCACCGTCCGAGCGGCCACCAGTACCAGGGCTCATTCTGGTCGGCCGAGGACCCGGAGCAGCTCGATGGAGCGGTCCCACAGGCGGCGGGCCGTGTCGGGGTCGGCGACCGAGGGGTCAAAGCCCGAGCGGACCAGGACGTCCGAGCCGGGCGGGCCGGGGGGTAGCGCCTCTGCGCAGTCCTCGAGGACGAGGCCGCCACGCCCGGCCAGTTCCGGGGCCGTGGCGGCCCAGAGGGTCGTGGCCGCGGCCTGGGCAGGGGATTTAAGCACCGGGTTGGGAGATCCGTCCTCGTTGAGGAAGCCGATCCGGCGTTTCATCTCGTCCCCGTGGAAGCGTTGCAGGCCGGTCAGCGCCGAGCCGGGCAGCACCGCGTTCGCGAAGATCCCGTCGGGTCCCCACCGGCGGGTCGCCTCCTGGGCGAAGAGGATGTTCGCGGTCTTCGACTCGGCGTAGGCCATCCCCGGGTTGTGCCGCCGGGCGGTCCACTGCAGGTCGTCGAGGCGGACGGGGATGCTCCTGTGCGCGCCCGAGCTGACCACGACGATCCGCGCTCCACGCTCGGCGAGCTGTTCGCTCAGGCGCAGCGCCAGCAGGAAGTGGCCCAGGTGGTTCGTCGCGAAGCGGACGTCGAGCCCGTTGGGCAGGTGTGACTCCGGGGTCCTGGAGACCCCCGCGTTGGCGATCAGCAGGTCGACGGGGCCAGTGACTTGGGCGGCGAACGCGACGACCGAACCGAGATCGCTCAGGTCCAGCCGCTCCGCCCGGATGTCGCCTGTGGCGCCGGCCCGCACCTCGCGGACCAGCTCCTCGCCGGCGGCGACATCCCGAACGCCCAGCACGACGTCGGCGCCGGTGGCTGCCAGGGCGCGCGCCGTCTCGACGCCGATGCCGGAGGAGGCCCCCGTCAGCACCGCGACGCGCCCACGCAGGTCGGCACTGCGGGCCACCTCCAGCGCCGTCGACTCCCGGTCGAACCCGGGCCCGGCCACCGCGCCGGCACCGGTGGCCGGGCCGCCGGCGCCGGAGGTGGCCGCGGTCACTGGGCGACCGTGTCGCTCACGCTGGAGCGCTCCATCATGCCGTTGGCCGTCTCGCCGTCCCAGGTGTAGCGAGCGATGGCCTGCTGCAGGTTCAGGCGCTGGGGGGAGCCGATATCCGCGCCCATCACCGCGAAGGTCGACAGGAGCGACTCGCCGTGGATCGTCGTCGTCCGGCCGTCCTCGGTCTCGAGGGTGACGGAGACATCCTCGCCGGTGGGCCGCAGCTCGCGCAGCCAGGGCGCGTCGACGACCCAGGCCGGGATGAGCGCGCCGTCGCCCTCGAAGAGGAAGCCCTCGTTGAAGGTCGGCTTGCCGTCGGCGCGCGGCGGGTAGAGGCACAGCCCGAACGCGCGCCCGCTCGGGAACAGCGCCGACTGCCAGACATGCCCGCGGAAGGTGGCGAGCCGGCGAACGCCCGCGCGGCGGATCCGCAGGCCGCCGCCGTTGAGCTCGTGGACCTCGTCGTCGACCTGCAGGCGGCCGGTCACCCGGGAGAGCTGCTCGAAGCGGGGGCCGCCCATCAGGTCGCCCTCCTCCTGGGTGGCGAGGACCCGGTCGGCCTCCTCGAGGAGCGTGCCGCTCTCCCACGGCGGCACCGCGGGCCTGATGTCCAGTTCGAGGCGCACCTCGACGGTCGGCCCGCCGGTGACGCCGCGCTTCCAGCCGCCGATCTGATCCTCGGCGGAGGTCACCACGGCGGGGCCCTCCAGGTGCATCTTCCAGTGCCGATAGGGCTCGACCAGCTCGAAGGACAGCGGCCCCGCGCCCAGGATGCGGGCCTTCCCGTCCGCGCCCAGCGGGTCGTGCACCTTCCTGGGGCCGTACATGTTGAGCACCCGGCCGCCGGCGAACGCGATGTTCACCTGGATGTCGTGGGTGTCCCACTGGTCCGCGGCGGCCTCGATGCCGATTCGGGGTAATCCGAACTCGACGCCGTCGTCCCACACCCACGCGTTGACCGACTCGCGCAGGTCCGGGTTGTCGGGCTGGGCGGGGAACACGTACTCGCGGTCGTCGCTCAGACCGCCGGTCAGGTCGATCGCCATGGTGTCTCCCTCACATCTCGGTCGGCCGGGCGCCCACGCGCCCGCGCCGCGGAACAGGTGGTCAGGTAGTGAAACCCGGACTCTCCAGGCCATCCGTAGCCCTGTCGTTCCCGGTCGTCCCGGGGTACGCCTCGCCGGCCTGCCGTGGCTCGTGGACGCCCAGCTCCTCGAGCAGCAGGCGGCGGGCCTGCGCGAAGCCCGGGTCGCCGACGGCGCGCGGGCGGGGCAGGCCGATCGGCCGGTCGAGCGAGATCCGGCCGTCGGTCAGCACAACGGCGCGGTCGGCGAGGACGACGGCCTCGTCGACGTCGTGGGTCACCAGGAGCACGGCCGGCCGGTGCCGGGCGCAGAGCTCGCCGATGAGCTCGCGCATCCTGATCCGGGTGAGCGCGTCGAGCGCGGCGAACGGCTCGTCAAGCAGGAGCAGCCGCGGCTCGCGCACCAGTGCCCGGGCCAGCGCGACCCGCTGGGCCTGCCCGCCGGAGAGCGTGGACGGCCAGGCGTCCGCCCATTCGGCCAGCCCGACCTCTGCGAGGGCGGCGCGGGCCGCCTCGCGCGCGCCGCGGCCACCCCGCTGCCCGACGACGACGTTGCGCCAGACCTTCTGCGACGGCACCAGCCGGGGCTCCTGGAAGACGACGGTGTGGGTGGGCGGCACCCACACCGCGCCGTCGTCGGCGGCCTCGAGGCCGGCGAGGATGCGCAGCAGTGTGGTCTTGCCGCTGCCACTGGCACCGAGCAGCGCCACGAACTCGCCAGCGTGGATGGCGAGATCCACCCCGTCGAGCACCGGGCGCTCGAAGGTCTTACGGGCCGCCCGGACCTGTACGGCCAGCTCACCGCCGGGCGGCGGGCCGGTGCCCGCACCGGCCCGCGCGCCGGTGCCCGGGCGTGGCGGCGCCGCCGGGCCCACGCTCGTCGAGCGGCTCATCGGACGGCCAGGCCGCGGTGCCACGGCATCAGCAGGCGTTCGAGCACCCGGACCACCAGGTCCGACAGGAGCCCGAGCACGGCGTAGATGGCCAGCACCACCACCAGGACGTCGACCTGCTGCATCGACTGCGCCTGGTACATGAGGTAGCCGAGGCCGGCGCTGGAGTTGATCTGCTCGGCGGCGATGAGCGCGAGGACGGAGATCCCGAGGCAGTACCGCAGCCCGGTGAGGATCGACGGCAGCGCCAGCGGAATGATCACTGTGAGCACGAGCCGGGCCCCGCGCAGGCCGAACACCTCCATGGCCTCGATGACCCGGCGGTCCACGTTGCGGACACCGTTGTAGGTGTTCAGGTACATCGGGAACAGCGTGGCGAGCGAGATCAGCAACACCTTCGGCAGGTCGCCGATGCCGAGCCAGACGATGAACAGCGGCACGACCGCGAGGAAGGGAATGGTCCGCAGCATCTGCAGCACCGCGTCGAGCAGCTCCTCGCCGATCCGCCACAGGCCGGCGACGACACCGAACAGCAAACCGGCCGCTGCCCCGAACAGCGCCCCGCGCAGGGCCAGGTCGAGCGACACCGACACCTGGTGGAACAACTCGTCCTCGCGCACCAGGTCACCGAAGGTCTCGACCATCCGCGGGGGTGAGACGAGAACGTCGGACGAGATCCAGCCCGCCTCGGTGCCCCACCACCACAGGCCGAACAGGATGAGGGGCAGCAGAGCGCGCAGCGCCAGTGACGCCCCGCGCCCGTGCGTGTGCCGCCGTGACGCCCGCGGGCGGACGAGGCCGGGCGCCGGCGGCAGGTCCGCCCCGGCGCCCGGAGCGGCGGCCGCCCCGGCCAGACCAGGCCCCCCGCCGGCCAGGTCGGGCGCCCCGGCGCGGGACGCGCCCGAGGGCAGCAGGTCGGTCATGACGGACCAGGCCGGCCCTGGGCCACCGCGTTGATGATCGGGTTGTAACGGTCGTCGAAGACCGTCGACGTGTCGATCTTCGCCTTCAGCACGCCCTGGTCGGCGAAGAAGTCCGCCTCGCGCTGGTGGGCGTCGGTGACCGTCCTGTCGATCGGCACGTAGTGCAGGGGCGCGAGGTCGATGATGGCGCGGGCGACGGTGTCGTCCACCTTGTAGGTGGGCTTCACGATCGCGATGGCGGCGTCCGGGTGGGCGTTGTACCAGTCCTGCGCCTGCGCGAGCCGGCCGAGGAAGTCGCCGATGGCGTCGCTGAGCCCGGCGTCGGAGAGAGCGCCGTTGCGCGCGACCAGGTAGTTGACTCCGGGCAGCACACCCGCGCCGGTCATGAGGACCCGGTCGGTGCCTTTCGCCAGCATCATCGCCAGGGGCGGTCCCCCGCTGGCGATGACGTCGATGTCGCCGCGGTCGTAGGCGGCCTGCGCACCCTGCTGGAGGTTCACCAGCTTCACGTCGTCGGTCGTGAGGCCGCCCTTCTCCAGCGCCTTCGCGACCAGGTACTGCGACACCGTGCCCTGGCTGTTGAGGATCGTCGCGCCGCGCAGGTCCGCGACGGACCGGATCGGCGAGTTCTTCTTCACGACCAGCGCGAAGTTCGACTTCGCCGGGTCGACGATCCGGGCGGCCCCGACGACCGTCACCGGGCTGTGCGCGGCCTGCGCGAACACCACCGGTGTCTCCCCCATCGTCCCGAGGTCGACGTCCCCGCCGGTCTGCGCCGCGATCACCGTGGGGCCACCGCCCTGGAACTGGCTCCACTCGATCTTGTACGGTGCGTCGTCCAGCTCGCCGGAGGCCTCCAGCACGGAGCGGACCCCGTTGATCTGGTCACCGAAACGCAGTGTGACGCCGGAGAGGTCGTTCGCCGCCGCCGCGGCCGTACCCGGCGCCGGGTCGCTCCCGCCGCAGGCCGCCGCGAGCAGTCCGACCAGGGCGAGGGGAACAACCACCAGCAGCCGTCGGGACCGGCGTCCGGCCGGACGGCCGATCATGAGGACTCGTAGCGGAACGGACGGCGCGGGCGTAGCGTCACGGCCTGCGGGCAGTCTGCCCTCATCCCCCACGCGACCCCCACGGCACCGGCTACACGAGCGCGCACCATTTCCCCTGTCTCCGGTCGGGAAGCTTTGACGGCAGCATAATGTCACGAATATGGGTGGGTCCGCAAGGGCGGAAGGCCTGGCCAGACGGCTCCGGGAACGCGAAAAGGCTTGCGGCCAACGACGATGTCGTTGGCCGCAAGCCTTTTCAGGACCGCCAGGTCAGGTCGAGACGGACTCCTTCGTCGCCGGCTCCGCGGCCGGCGCCGCCGTCTCGGAGGCCGCCGCCTCCGACGTCTCCGCCTCGGACGTCTCCGCCTCGGAGGCCGCCGCCTCGGACGTCTCCGCCGGCGCCTCGGCGGCGGGCTGCTCCGCGGCGGGCTCGGCCGCCGAGGTGGCGACCGCACCGTTCGCGGCCGCCAGGGCCGCCGGGCCGGTGACGGCCTCGACCCCGGCTAGCCGGTCGCCGAGCTGGGCGAGGTCGTAGGACTGGCGGGCCATCCAGAACCGGAGGAAGCCGGTCAGGGAGTAACGCAGGAACAGCGCCGCCCCCACCACGCTCGCGACCACGCCGCCCAGGCCGAGCGCGAGGGCGTCGCGCTGGACGAGCGGGTCCCGGGTGCCGTGCGACATCGCGTACGCCGTCACGCCGAGAGCGGCGCCGACCACCATTAACGCCACCCCGAGCCGTACCCACAGCTGAGGCCGGCCGGCCGCCGGATCGGGGATCTTCAACTCCCCGAGCTCGCGGACGAAGCGGTCCGCGCGCGCGTCAGTGGACGTCATGTGGAACTCCCCAGATAGAGGGCGGATAGTTCGGCGCGCAACTCGCTGTCGGGGGCGCCCTGGCGTTCGACCCGTCCACGCACCAGTACCGCCGCGTGGTCGGCGATACCGAGAACCGCGGCGGCGAACTGCTCCACCACCAGGACGGCGACGCCCTGCTGGGCGATCTCGGCCACCTGCTCGTAGAGACGGGCGACCACCAGCGGGGCCAGCCCCATGGACAGCTCGTCGAGGAGCAGGACGGCGGGGTCGGTGGCCAGCCCCCGGGCGAGGGCGAGCATCTGCTGCTCCCCGCCCGACATGCTTCCCGCGGCCTGGTTGGCGCGCTTCGCGAGGATGGGGAACCGCGCGAACGCGATCTCCTCGATCTGCTCCCGGGAACGACCGGTGAAGGTCATCATCAGGAGGTTGTCCCGGACGGACAGGTTGGGGAAAACCCCGCGCCCCTCCGGGATGAGGCAGACCCCCGCGCGCGCCAGATCGCGGGGGTTCGCTCCGGTCATGTCGCGCCCGCCCAGCAGCAGCCGGCCCGACTCGGCCCGGTGCGTGCCGGCCGCGACTTTCAGCGTGGTCGTCTTGCCCGCGCCGTTCGGCCCGAGCAGGGCGACCACCTGACCCGCCGCGACGCTCAGGCTCACGCCGTGCAGGACGGTGATCTTCCCGTAGGCGGCGCGGACGTCCCGCAGTTCCAGGAGAGGTGTCATGCCGCGTCTCCCAGGTAGGCGGCCAGGACGAGCTCGTCGCGCCGGATCTCCTCCGGAGAGCCGGCGGCGATGACCTTGCCCAGGTCGAGCACGTACAGGTCGTCGCACACGCTCATGACCAGATCCATGTCGTGTTCGACGATGACCACGGTGGTCCCGTCGGCGGCGAGCGAGCGCAGCAGGTCGGCGAAGCGCTCGGTCTCCTCGGCGTCCTGCCCGGCGGCGGGCTCGTCGAGCAGGAGGAGCTTCGGCCGGACCGTCAGCGCCCGGGCCACCTCCACCAGCCGGGCGACGCCCGTCGGCAGCGTGTCGGCGGAGGTGTCCGCGATGCCGGTCAGGCCGAGCCTGTCCAGTACCTCGGGGACCAGGGTCGCCGCGTTGCGACGCTCCGGGCCCAGCTCCGCGGCGACGAGGAGGTTGTCGCGCACGCTCAGCCGGCCGAACAGCTCCAGCCGCTGGAACGTCCGGGCCAGCCCGTGCTTGCTGCGCCGTGACGGGCCCAGCCGGGTGACGTCGTGGCCGTCGATGAACACCTGCCCGGACGACGGCCGGCGCAGCCCGGAGATCACGTCGAACAGCGTGCTCTTGCCGGCCCCGTTGGGCCCGATCAGCCCGGTGACCCGCCCCTTCTCGGCCGCGATGGCGACGCCGTCGAGGGCGCGAACGCCCCCGAAGGCGACCGTCACGTTCTTAACCTCCAGCAATGCCACGGGCCAGCACCTCCTCGTCCTCGCGACGCCAGGCCCGACGCACGCCCCACCATTCGACGGGGACGTCCGACTCGACGGGCTTCGCCTCCCGGACCTGCGCGTAGGTCTGGGCCGCGACGATCAGGACCAGCGCCAGGCTGAAGGTCAGCCAGCCGTCGAGCACGTCGCCGAGCTGGAGAACCCAGAGCACGACGAGCGCGCCGATGAGCCCGGCCAGGACGGGCTTGTTCCGGCCGAGCGGCTCGGCGCCGGCGCGCATCTCGGGGACGGCGCCGTCGGGGTTCCGCGCGAGCCCGAGCCCGGCGAGGCCGGGCAGCACCGAGGTGATGTTCTGCGCGAACGTCCCCGCTGCGGAGATCACCGGGAACGATCCGCCCAGCGCGGCCCCCGAGAACAGGCCGTTGCCCACCGAGGTGAGGCCGCCGATCACGGCGATCAGGAACAGCGGCAGGCCGGCGACGAGACCGAACTGCTCGGCGGTTACCGACCGCTGCTGCATGCCGTACAGCGCCCCGCCGAGGCCCGCGATACCCGCGGACATCGCGAAGACCGCCACCTTGGACCGCAGCAGGTTGCCACCGAGGGTGGCGTAGGCCGCCTCGCTGTCCCGCAGCGCGATGAGCTGACGGCCGAACCTGCCACGGCGCAGCCACGCCACCGCCAGGGTGGTGAGCGCGAGCCAGACCGCGGAGAACACCATCAGCTCGGAGCCACTGTCCAGATGCCAGCCGAACAGCGACGGCCCGGACACGTCGACCGTTCCCCCGTCGTACAGCGAGATCTTCGCCCCGAACAGGTCGAACGCGGGAAGGGTGAAGATCCACCGGTCGAGGATGACCGCGAAGGCCGCCGTACCCAGCGCCAGGTACACGCCGGAGAGCCGCAGTGCCGGTAGCGCGACCAGCGCACCGGCCGCCCCCGAGATCACCACGGTGGCCGCGAGCGCCCAGATCCCGCCGTCGGCACCCATGTGCGCCCAGACCGCGGCGCCGATGCCGGCCATGCTGAGCTGGCACAGCGAGATCTGCCCGGCGTAACCCGCGAGCGGGACGTAGGACAGCGCGATCACACCGAACGAGAAGATCTGCCCGTAGGTGATCAGGTCGCCCTCGCCCAGTACCGAGGCCAGCACGATCCCGAACACCACGATCGCCCCGGCGAACACGAGGGTCCCCCGCACCGACGGGACCGCGACCGGGCGTGCCTTCGTGTCCCGGCCGCGCAGCCGCCGGTGGGGGAACACCAGCAGCGCCAGGAACAGCAGCAGCGCGGGCGCCGCGAGCCGCAGCCCCGGCAGGTAGTCGTTGCTCGGGAGGTACCCGGTCAGATAGCTCTCCAGGCACCCGACGACGACCGCGCCGAGGAAGGTCAACGGCAGGCTGCGCAGCCGTCCGAAGATGGCAGCCGTGTAGGCGCTGACGATCAGCAGCGAGAGCTGGCCGGCGTCCAGCGAGACCGACGGCGCGATGAGGATGCCGCCGATCGCCGCCAGCTGGGTGCCGAGGATCCAGGCGACCTGGTTCGAGCGAACCGGGTTGGCGCCGGTGAGACCCACCAGCGCCCGGTCGTCGACACTCGCCCGCATCTCGGCGCCGATGCGCGTCCCGTAGAGCAGAACGCGCAGGCCGATCGCGACCGCCACCGCGACGATCATCGTCAGGGCCTGGTGCCAGGTGATCGTGGCGGGCCCGATGTCGATCGCGGCGCGGTCAGCGAAGAAGGTCGGCAGCGACCGCGCCTCGTTCGGGTCCCAGATCCACCGGGCGACCGCGATGAGACCGCTCAGCATCGCGACCGTCATCACCAGGCGTTCGGCCTCGCCCAGGCCCTGGACCGGCCGGAGCACCACCCGTTCGACCAGCAGGCCGAAACCGGGCGCGAGCACGGCCAGTACCAGGACCAGCGCGATCGGTACCGGCAGCCCCCAGCCCTCGGTGAGCTGCCAGTACACGAACGCGGCCATCATGCCCGCGGCACCGTGCGCGAAGTTGAACACGCCGGTGGTGGTGTAGGTGAGCACCAGACCGCTGCCGATGATGGCGTAAATCGCGGCGGTGCTCAGCCCCACAATCCCGAAAGTGAACAGCTGTTCCATTTACTTGAGGTCGCTCAGGCTCTTGCCGACGCTGGCGAGGGTGAGCGGCGTGCCGTACGAGCCCGTGTACTTGACGGAAGGGGCATCGCAGCGGAACACACCGGTGTCAGGCTCGAAGTCCGCGGGCTTCCAGCCGTCCGCGCTCGCCTGCACGACGTTGAAGCACTTCAGCGGCGCGTCGGCCTTGGTGATGTCGACCGAGGCCTGCAGGCCACCGGCAGTCCACTTGGTCTGCTCGCGCGCCGTGTCGTAGAGGCACTTGCGGGTGAGGTCGTCCCCGCACTCCTTGGCCGACTCCGCGAACAGCAGCCAGGACGAGAAGGCGCGCAGTGCCGGGAAGGTGACCTCCGCGTCGGGCGCGTACTCCTTGTAGAGGTCCAGGACCTTCTGGACGGCGGGGATCTCGTCCGCCACCTCGAGAGGCGCGACCCCGCTGAGGTCGGCCAGGTTGTTCTGGGTGCTGATGGCGTCGCCGGCGAGCTCCACGAACGCGGATCCGTAGGCGTTGCTGTTGGCGTCGATCCAGTCGAGCTTGTAGTCGATCGACGACAGCACCTGCTCGAGCTTCGCGAGGCTGCGGAAGTCGCCCTGGAAGACCAGGCCCTTCACGCCCTTGCTCTTGAGCGCCTGGGCGTAGGGCGTCCAGTCCGAGACGCCGGCCGCCGGGTAGAGGTCGTTGTAGGCGACCGTCCCGCCGGCCTTCTGCACGGCCTCCACCGTCTGGTCCCCGATGACCTTGGTCACCGGGGAGTCACCGGCGATGATGCCGACCGCACCGGCGGAGGCCGGGTAGGCCTCCTTCAGCAGCCAGTTGAAGTAACCGGCGTAGCGGATGTAGGAGTGCCCGGCGCCGATCGCGTCGATCTGCAGGTCCGAGCCGATGTTCTCCGGCTGGCTCGTCTGCGCGGGGATGTCGGGGAGCAGGCACTTGAGGCGCTCTTCCACGCCGCCGGCGTCGAGCGCGCTGCCACCGCCGACGATCGCGAAGTCCTCGCGGCAGGACTCGATCATCCGCTGGCGGGTCTCGAAGATCTTCGAGTCCCGCAGGTTGTAGGCGATCTTGCGACCGTTGATGCCGCCGGCCTCGTTACACCAGGAGGTGAACACCTTGGCGGCGTCGTCGAACTCAGAGTTCTTGGTGAAGCCGACGTCACTGAAGACACCGACGCTGATCTCGCTCGCGGTCACGCCCTGAGCGGGCGCGCCCTTCGGGTCGCCGGTGCCACAGACGTCCTTCAGGTCGCCGAAGTCACCCGCTGCGGCGGCCGTGGACCCCTGGGTGGCGGGAGTGTCCTCACTCCCTAATTCGCCGCCCGAGTCGCGGCCACATCCTGCGACGAAGACGGTCACCGCTGCGAGGGCAGCGACGGCCGCGACAGTTCTACGGGGTCTCACGGATCTCCTCCTCTTGCTATCCCGACCGGCTGCGTCGCCTGGATGCGACCTGGTCGCCCGTGTCCTACCTGGGCGGCCGTACAACGCGGATCAACCGGGTCCGGTCGGGCTGGGCATGCTGGAGCAACCGAATCGCTGCCGGGAACCGGCGAGTGCGCACCGCGGAAACCACGACGACACACCGGCCCACCGCTGGACGGCACGACGTACCCGCGGTTCGCGGACGAGCGTATCGCCCCACCGAGAACAGCGTTGCCGCTGTCGGCCGGCGATCAGGCCGCGGGACCGGCGGGGCCAGGGGGACGAGGCCACTGGTTCCGCTCCCCGCCGGCCCTTGGTCGGGCGTGACATTCGCGTTTCCGATTCTTCTCGCGCGCCGTAGCGGTGCCCCGAATCTCATCACCCGAACGGCTTTGACGCAGCGCTGCCAGCCCTGCCCCGGCCGATCATGATGAGGTAAGTGTCACTGCCAGTTTCCGGAAGGCTCCTTCTCGGTGAGAGGAAACTATCGGCTCCTACCGCGAGAATCAAACCCGCCCCCATGGGTCCCGACCGGGGGCCGAGGCCGCCCGCGGGCCCGCCCCACCGGCCAGCCCGCGCGCGGGCACGCCGCCTGCGCCGGCCGTCCCCCCGCCTCCCTGGGCGACACCTGGGATACGGCTGTCACGCTAGCCGACCGGCTAGACATCGATGTCGCCCCGGGGGTCGGCCGACGCCCGGCGGCCGGGGGCCGCACTGGTGGCCCAACGGATCCAGATCTTGACTTCCAGTCAGCAGGAACTTCGCTCTCGCGCTGGGCCGGGCAGAGCCGCCCTGACCTGGGAAGGCCTACCGGCCAAGCAGCGATGGGACGTCCACGGCACGCGGGCCGCGGCCCGTCAGGCCGTAACGGCCACCCGCCCCGGGGCGCGGCGGCGACGGCCGCCGAACGGTGTCAGGAGCCGACCGCGGGCCGTCGCGCGACCGCCACGACGTCCGCCAGGTGGCGAACCTCACAAATCATTCGAACCATTAGGAGGCAGTCGACCAAGACAAGTCCCCTGCTCCGGGAGCTCCGCTGTCCATCGAGTCTGTCACGCGTGTTGTCCGTGCGCGCCGCCCGCCGGCGGATCGCGGTGTCGCAGATGCTGGGCACGCCGGAGATGCGGGCGACCGCCGCGGCCCGGACCAACGAGCCGGACGTCGTCGCCCGAGCGCCTGCGCGCTGCGGATCGCGTCGCCTGACCGTCGCTTACGGCAATCCCGACCCCCCCACCAACCAAACACCACCAGCCCGCCCGGACATCCGGGCGGGCTGTGGCGTTCCTGGGCCCCATAGACGGCGCCCTCAGATGGACGCGGAGCGCCGTTCGGATACCGGCCGGAGTGATGCCGGGACGGGGGTTTGGCCGACCCGCCCCTGGGCACTAGGCGAATTGGGGTGCCGCGGGGCTGCCATCTCGCACGACAGTGGCCTACGGCGCCCCGCCCGGCCGCCGACCCCACTCTGTCAATCCCGGGCCGGCGGTCTGGAGACGTTGCCCCCGGCGCCGTTGGCGTCACCTCGGCCCTGGAGGTGGCCCTCCGTCCGGGGCGGAGCCGGCGATATCCGCACACCCGGCCGGGACCATCGGCCCGCCGGACACCACCGGCGGGCCGTGGCCGTTCCGGGGGCGAGGACGGCGCCCTGAGATCGACGGCGACGGCCGACCAGCCAGGTGCTCGCCATGTGTGACGGTGGCCGGCGCGCTCGGCGAGCACGCCGACGCCGCCCGGACGGCGGACATGGCCGCGTCGCTGGCCGCCGGCAGCACACCGGCCGCGGTGGTCGCGCTGCTCGAGGAGGCATCGACCGCGTCCCAGTCCGGACAGGCCCACGTCGCCCTCGACGCGGTTGACACCGAGGGCGGCATCCACGGACCGGCCGCAGATGACGCACAGGCCGGCCTGAAGTAGGGATACCGCCGCCGTTCGGGCGAAGTCCGGCAGGGTGGATCGCACGGTTCGGGACCTCCACGGGTCTCGTGTCCGAGGCCCCGGGTGGTGCGGCTACATCAGCCGGGGCCGCCCTACATCGGGTGATGCAAGGCGCCGCGACGCGAGCACTGGGAAGTCGGCGCGCACGGCGGCCAGCCTGGCCCGGTCGAGCACCGCCCGCAGGGTCTGCGGGCCGGTACCGGCCCGGGCCAGCACGGTGCCCCACGGGTCGACGACGAGGCTGGTGCCGGCCAGCTCCACTCCCCCGTGCCGGCCGGCGGCGTTGCAGGCGACGACGAAGACCTGGTTCTCGACGGCCCTGGCCCGCACGAGCAGCTCCCAGTGCTCCAGGCGGGCCAGCGGCCAGGCCGACACCACCACGACCACCTCGGCGCCGCGGTCGACCAGCAGCCGGAACAGCTCAGGGAACCGCAGGTCGTAGCAGGTGGCCAGACCGACGGCCCCGAGCGGCGTGGGCGCGGCGAACACGTCGTCGCCGGCGGTGAGCAACGTCGCCTCGGCGGATTCGTGGCCGAACAGGTGGATCTTGCGGTACCGGCCGAGGAGGGCTCCGTCCGGGCCGACGAGGGCGGTGGTGTTGTGCAGCGCCCCACCGGGAGCGCGCTCGACGATGCTGCCGGTGACGATGTGCAGGTCGCGCTCGGCCGCCACCTCCCGCAGCGCGCCGACGGTGGGGCCGGCCAGCTCCTCGGCGTCGCCGGGGTAGCGGTCGAAGTGGAAGTAGCCGGTGCGCCACAGCTCGGGCAACACGACCAGGTCGGCCTCACCCGCGCCGAGTCCGCGCAGGTCGGCCAGGACACGCGCGCCGCGGTCGGCCGGCGACTCGTCGTCCGGGCAGGCGATCTGGAGCAGCACCACGCGCACGGACGCACCGATCACGCCCCCATGCTGTATCAGCCGTGCCGGCCTGTCGACGGTCGTCCGGCGGCGAAGGTCAGCCGCGGAGAGAATGTTGACTGCGCCATACAATTAGATGATTCTGTGAGGGGCGTCACCCGGCGCACGATATGCCCAGGCCAGACGGTTGGGCCGGGCGTGCGTCAGCACACGCACCGGGCAGGACGGCGACAAGGAGCATGGACTGTGGCGGACGCATCCGAGATCACAGCGCCCTCGATGACGCCGGCAGACCGGCGGCCCCGCGCGGCCGCGCCGGCGACCGCACCGGCGGGGGCGCGGCGATGACGACGGTGACGACGGAGACCAGCGACGCCGCCGGCGACGTCTACTACGACCCGTACGACTTCGAGATCGACGCCGACCCGTACCCGGTGTGGCGGCGGATGCGGGACTCCGTGCCGCTGTACTACAACGCCAAGTACGACTTCTTCGCCATCAGCCGGTTCGACGACGTCGAGAAGGTCATGGGCGACTTCGAGACCTACCGGTCGGGCCGCGGCTCCGTCCTCGAGATCATCAGGTCGAACATCGACTTCCCGCCGGGGAACATCCTGTTCGAAGACCCGCCCGTGCACGACATCCACCGCAGCATCCTCGCCCGGGTCTTCACCCCGCGGAAGATGCTCGCGATCGAGCCGAAGGTGCGCGAGTTCTGCGCCCGCTCGCTCGACTCGCTGGTGGCCGAGGGCAACTTCGACTTCATCGCCGACCTCGGCGCCCAGATGCCCATGCGGACGATCGGCATGCTGCTCGGCATCCCCGAGCAGGACCAGGAGGCGATCCGCGACGCCGTCGACGAGGGCCTCACCCTCACGGAGGGCGCGCCGAAGCCGCTGAACGAGGACCCCCTCGCGCGCTCGGAGGGCATGTTCGCCGACTACCTCGACTGGCGGGCACGCAACCCCTCGGACGACCTCATGACCGAGCTGATCACCGCCGAGTTCGAGGACGAGACGGGCACGACCCGCCGGCTGACCCGCGCTGAGGTCCTCACCTACGTGAACATGCTGTCGAGCGCCGGCAACGAGACCACCACCCGGCTGATCGGCTGGACCGGGAAGGTCCTCTCCGACCACCCCGACCAGCTCCGGCAGGTCGCACGGGACAGGTCGATGGTCAACCAGGTGATCGAGGAGGTGCTGCGCTTCGAGGCGCCCTCCCCCGTCCAGGCCCGCTACGTCGCCAGGGACGTCGAGGTGCACGGCCAGACGGTGCCGGAGGGCAGCGTCATGGTGCTGCTCAACGGCTCGGCCAACCGCGACGAGCGCCAGTTCGTCAACGGCGACAGCTTCGACATCCACCGGTCGATCAGCCGTCATGTCAGCTTCGGCCGCGGGCTGCACTTCTGCCTGGGCGCCGCGCTGGCCCGCCTCGAGGGACGGGTGGCGCTGGACGAGGTGCTCAAGCGCTGGGACCGCTGGGAGGTCGACTACGATCGCGCCGTCCAGGCCCGCACCTCCACCGTCCGCGGCTGGGCCAAGCTCCCGGTCACGGCGACGCCGAGGTGACCCCGCCCGCGCGGCGGGCACCGAAGAACGACCGGGGCCGGGACCCGAACGAGCGGGACCCGGCCGAACGGGTACCGGACGAACAGAGCCGGCCGAGTGAGAGCCGGCAGACCTACTGGCAGACCTACTGAGGGAGTGCCTTGACGCTGCAGCGGATCGAGGTCGGGCTGGTCAGCACCGACGAGTCCCTGGCGGAGTTCTACGCCACCACGTTCGGGATGGAGCGCCTGCCCGGCATCGAGGCGGGCCCCGGAGTCGTGCACCGACTGCGGACGTCCGACATCGTGATCAAGGTGATGATCCCCAGGCGGGCGCCGGCGGCCACCGAGCCGGCCACGCACTTCTTCGCCGCGACCGGCCTGCGGTATATCACCCTCTACTCGGACGATCTCGACGGCATCGTCGAGCGGGCCACCGCCCACGGCGGCAAGGTGACGCACGGCCCCGCGTCCATCGGGCCCGGTGTGCGCATCGCCGTGCTGCAGGACCCGGACGGCAACGCGGTGGAGGTGGTCGAGGGCGCCTCCTGAGGCACCCTCATCCCTGCCCGAGCGGCTCGACGAGTTGGGCTCGCAGCCGCTCGGGCAGGTCGGGGGCGGTCCCGGCGGCCTCCTCGAGGTAGCCCTGCACCGACCCGTGCCGCTCGGTGAGGGCCGCCAGCAGCGTGCCCAGTGCCTCCCTGGGCGCGCCGAACACGGCCCGGTAACGCTCGACGTCCACGTCGGTGCCGTCGAGCCGGCGCCGCAGCCGCGCCATCTTGGGGTCGGTGTAGTGGACGGCGCTGAGCTCGAAGTCGTCGAGGATCACCGCCTCGTCGACGCCGAGGAGCGAGAGCAGCAGCGCGGCGGCGACCCCGGTCCGGTCCTTGCCGGCCGTGCAGTGGAACAGGGCCGGCGTCGCGTCCGGCTCGGCGAGCCCGGTGAGGAGGCGGCCGAACGTCGGTGCGCCCGTCTCGGCCATCGCGTCGTAGACGCGCGTGAGAAAGTCCGGCGGCACCTCTGCCAGCCGGCCCGCGACGACGAGATCGGTCAACTCCCTGGTCCTCGCCGCGCTGCCGCCGATGGCGAGCCGCTCGCACCGGACCCCGCCGGGCAGCAGCGACGGCGCCCGCTCGATCTCGGCCTCGGTCCGCAGGTCGTAGACGACCCGCAGGCCGAGTTGCTCGACGGTGGCCAGGTCGGCGGTGGTGAGGCGGTGCAGCGCCGCCGACCGGTAGACCCGGCCCCAGCGCACCCGGCCCCCGCCCGTGGTCGGGTAGCCGCCCAGGTCACGGACGTTGACGGCGCCCTCGAGGCGCACCAGCCGCACCCTGCCCCCGCCCGCCCTGCCCTCGCCCGACCCGGGCTCGGGCTCGGGCGTCACTGTCGCTCGATGCGCGCGGCGACGTCCCGCGACATCCGCAGAACTTCACTCTTCATGTCGGGAACTGTATTCCGACGCCCTGCCCGGGGCCTGGCAGCGGTCCCGCAGAGCCGTTCCAGGGCTCCCACCTGCGTCTTCGGAGACCACCACATCGTCCTCACATGGGTGCCGTCCTACTCTGCCTGGCACATGACCGCGCGCGGCGCCGCCGTGCCCGAACCAGCCAGGGGATCCAATCCGGTGAGTGCGATCAGCGTCGGCCAGGCCGTCCTCCTCGGGATCGTCGAGGGGGTGACGGAGTTCCTGCCCGTATCCTCCACCGGCCACCTCAAGATCGCTGAAGGGCTGATGGACATCCCCGTCGACGACAGGTCGGTCGTCGCTTTCACCGCCGTCATCCAGGTCGGCGCGATCGCCGCGGTACTGCTGTACTTCTTCGCCGACATCCGGCGCTTCGTCGGCGCCTTCGCGAACGGGCTCGTCGACCGGGAGGCCCGGCAGCGCCACGACTTCAAGTTCGCCAGCTGGGTCTTCTACGCGACGCTGCCCGTGGTCGCCGTCGGGCTGGCCGCCAAGTCCCTGATCGACGGCCCGCTCGCCTCGCTGTGGGTCGTCGCCGGCTCGCTGCTCGCCGGCAGCGCCGTGATGTGGTTCGCCGACCGGTTCGGCCGCCGCAAGCGCGGTGAGGACGACATCGACCTCACCGACGCCATGGCGGTCGGCTCGTCGCAGATCCTGGCACTGCTGTTCCCCGGCTTCTCCCGCTCCGGCGCGACGATGTCGACGGCGCTGGTGCGCGACCTGGACCGGGTGGCGGCGACCCGGCTGTCGTTCTTCCTGTCGATCCCGGCGCTGACCGGAGCCGGGCTCTACGAGCTGAAGGACGCGGTGGGCGGCGGAGTCTCCGTGCTCCCGCTCGCCGTCGGCACGCTGGTGTCGTTCGTCGTCGCCTACGCCTCGATCGCCTGGCTGCTCCGGTATGTCGCCCGGCACTCGTTCGACCTCTTCGTCGGCTACCGGGTCGCCGTCGCCGTCATCCTGATCGGGCTGCTGGCGACCGGCACGCTCACCACGTGACACCGCGGGCCGGCGGCGCCGGCGGCGCCGGCGTCCCCGGCGTCCCCGGCGTCCCCGGCGTCCCCGGCGTGACGATCGGCCCATCCGGCGCGACGGCCGACACGGCGCCGGCCTTCTACGATCGAGCGGTGCGGGTACTGGTCGTGGAGGACGAGGAGCGCACCGCGGACCTGCTCCGCCGGGGCCTTACCGAAGCGGGTTACGCCGTCGACCTGGTGCACGACGGCACGGACGCGGTCTGGCAGGCCGGCGAGATCTCCTACGACGCCATCGTGCTCGACCTGATGCTGCCCGGCCTCGACGGCTTCGAGGTCTGCCGCCGGCTCCGGGCGGCCCGGCGGTGGTCCCCGATCCTGATGCTCACCGCCCGCGGCGACGTCGACGACCGCATCCACGGCCTCGACGCCGGCGCCGACGACTACCTCGCCAAGCCGTTCAGCTTCGGTGAGCTGACGGCCCGGCTCCGCGCGCTGATCCGCCGCGGTGCCGTCGAGCGGCCGGCCACGCTGCGGGTCGGCGACATCCACCTCGACCCCGCCGCGCGGAGCGTGCAGCGGGCCGGCGAGCCCGTCGACCTGTCGGCCAAGGAGTTCTCGCTGCTGGAGCTGCTGATGCGGCGCCCCGGCGAGGTTCTTACCAGGAGCTACATCCTGGATCACATGTGGGACCTCGGCTACGACGGCACGTCCAACGTGGTCGACCAGTATGTGCGGTACCTGCGCAGGAAGATCGACCCGGCGGACGGCCTGTCGCGCATCGAGACGGTCCGCGGCGCCGGCTACCGCCTCCGCACCGAGACCACCGACACAGCCGACACAGCCGAGACGGGGACGTAGCGCCCGTGCCGCTGCGGGTACGACTGACCCTGCTGTTCGTCCTGGGCACCACGCTGGTGCTCGCGGCCGCCGGCGTGCTGTTCTACGCGCTGCTGCGCACCAACCTGCGGAACTCCGTCGACGCGAACCTGCGCACCCGGATGGCCGTGCTCGCCGCGCAGGTCCCCGCCGCGGCGGACCCGGCCGCGCAGCTGCGGGCCTACGGCGCCGGGCCCGCCCAGCTGCTGCGCCCCGACGGCTCCGTCGCCGCCTCGAACGACAGCGCCGGTCCCGAGCCGCTGCTCGAGCCCGCCCAGGTGGCCACGGCGCTCGCCCGCTCGGAGTCGCTCACGTCCGGCGAGCTGCGGGAGCCGGGCGGCGACGATGACGACGCGCGCGCGCTGGCCGTCCCGGTGCGGACCGGGGCGCGGGACGGGGTTTTGGTCGTCGCGACGAGCACCGATCTGACCGACTCGGCCGAGGACCGCGTCCGCAACATCATGGTCAGCGCGACGGCGCCGATGGTCGCGCTCTCCGGGCTCGCGGCCTGGCTGCTGTCGGGCGCCGCCCTGCGCCCGGTCGATCGCATGCGCCGGCAGACCGCCGCCATCAGCGAGTCGGACAGCTCCGCCGAGCTGGACGTGCCCCCGACCCGCGACGAGATCGCCGCCCTGGCCGCCACGATGAACAACCTGCTGCGCCGGCTGCACGCCGCCCGCGCCCGCGACCGGGCGTTCGTCGCAGACGCCGGGCACGAGCTGCGGACCCCGCTCACCAACCTCAAGGCCGAGCTCGAGCTCGCCGGCCGCCCGGCCCGCACCCGCGACGAGCTCGTCGACGCGGTCGCGGGCGCGGCGGAGGAGACCGAGCGGCTGATCCGGCTCTCCGAGTCACTGCTCACGCTCGCCCGGATGGACAGCGGCATCACCGCCCCGCGGCGGCTGGACGCCGGCGACCTCCTCGAGCGGGCCGCCCGCGCCGCGACCGGCCACGCCGAGACCAGGCAGGTCCGCCTCCACCTGGACGCCGACCCGGGCCTCGCCGTGGACGCGGACCCCGACATGCTCCGCCAGGCGGTCGACAACCTGGTGGCCAACGCCATCCGTCACGCGCCGCCCGGCACCGCCGTGGACGTCCGGGCCGGGCCGGGTGAGGCCGGGAGGACCGTCGTCGTGCGGGTGCGTGACCGCGGCCCGGGGTTCCCCCCGGACTTCCTGCCGCGTGCCTTCGAACGTTTCAGCCGCGCCGACGCCGCGCGCACCCGCGACCACGGCGGCACCGGCACCAGCGGAAACAGCAGCGGGACGGGCCTTGGTGGCACCGGGCTCGGGCTCGCCATCGCCGCGGCGGTGGCGCGGGCCCACCAGGGGACCGCCACCGCCGCCAACCATCCCGACGGCGGCGCCGTCGTCACGCTCACGCTGCCCGCCGCGGGCGGTCTCCCGCCGGACCGGTAGAACCTGGAAGAGTCCCACGTCCGCGCCGGACGGTGATGTCGGGAAGCCGGCGGCAACGCCCTGACCAGGCGGCCACAGGCGGACGGCAAAATCGTGGGATGCGCGCCCTCGACCCCGGAGCCGGCCCGAGGGACAAGCGGTGACCCGCGCGCCTGGAGCGCTCTCATCAGCGTCACACGATCCAGCGGCGAAGCTCCCCTTCGTGAGAGGTTGTCCACTGCCATCACCAGCCCACCCCAGCAGCCCGTCCGCCACCGCACGCCCCCCGCGCGCCCCGGTGATCGCCCGACAGCGGGAGCCGCTGCCCGCCGTCCACGACATGCCGCGTGTGCTGGTGGTGGCGGACAAGTTCCCGCCGACGATCGGCGGGATCCAGACGTTCGCCTGCCGGCTGACGGCCGGCCTACCCCCGGACCGGGCCGTCGTCCTCGCCCCGGCCCAGCCCGGTGACGCCGAGTTCGACCGCACCCTCGGCTTTCCGGTGATCCGCACCGAGCACGGCATGATCACCTCGCCGCGTGGCCGGCGGGAGCTGCGGGCCGCCGTCCGGGCGCACGGGTGCGAGGTGGCGTGGTTCCCCACCGCTGCCCCGCTCGGCGTGCTCGCGCCGGTGCTGCGCGAGGCCGGCGTCGAGCGGGTGGTGGCCTCCAGCCACGGGCACGAGGTCGCCTGGTCCCGGCTGCCGTTCGGACGGCTGCTGGTCTCCACCGTCGGCGCGCGGGTCGACGTGCTGACCTACCTCACCGAGTTCACCCGCCGCCGGCTCGCGGCGGTCACCCCGCCGGGGACCGAGCTGGCCCGGCTCACCGGCGGCGTCGACACCGAGCGGTTCCAGCCGGGCACCGGCGGGGACGAGATCCGCCGGGGCCTGGGCTGGTCGGACGAGCCGGTCGTGATCTGCGTGGCCCGCCTCGTCACCCGTAAGGGCCAGGACACGCTCATCCGGGGCTGGCACGACGTCCGACGCCGGCACCCGCACGCGCGGCTGCTGCTCGTGGGCGGCGGGCCCGCCGAGGACCGCCTGCGCCGCTTGGCCGCGCGGGCCGGCGTCTCCGACGGTGTGCACTTCGCCGGTCCCGTGCCCGACGAGCTCCTCCCCGCCTACCTCGACGCGGCGGACGTCTTCGCGATGCCGTCACGCACCCGGCTGTGCGGGCTCGACCTGGAGGGCCTCGGGCTCTCCGCGCTCGAGGGGGCGGCCAGCGGCCTGCCGGTGATCACCGGCGCCCAGGGCGGCGCACCGGACGTCGTCATCCCCGGCCGCACCGGCGTGGCCGTCAACGGGCACGACCGCACGGCCGTGGCCGCCGCCGTCATCGACCTGCTCGACGACCCGCGGCAGGCGGAGCGCATGGGCGCGGCCGGCCGCGCGTGGATGCGGGCGGCGTGGAGCTGGGAGACGCTCAGCCTGCGCCTCGCCGGCATCCTCAGCGGGCAGGCCCCGACCGCCATCGGCGCCGGCGCCGATGCGGCATGGACCGCGGCAGATGCCGAGGATGGGGCAGATGCCGTGGCCGGGGCCCGGGCGGCTGTCGCGGTGGGCGGCGCCCGGGTGGGCATGACGGTGCCGGAGCGCGGCGATGGTCGTTGAGGCGCCGGCCGAGGCCGTAGGGCCCGAGCCCGCGTGCGGCCGGCGGCCGCCGGCGGGCTCGGCGAGCCACCGGTGGCGGACGGCCCTCGCCTGCGTCGTCCCGCTGCTCGCGGTGCTCTGGCTGCTCCACAGCTGGTCGACGGTCACGGCGAGCGTCCGCCACCTGGCGGCCGCGCACCCGGGCTGGCTCGCCGTCGCGGTGCTCGCCGCCCTGCCGACCTGGATCGCGGGAGCCGCCAGCCTGCAGGGGGCGGTCGCCCGGCGGCTGCCCGTCGGGCCGATGCTGGCCGTGCAGGTGGCGGGCAGCGTCGCCAACCACGTGCTGCCCGCCGGCTTCGGCGTCGGGGCGGTGAAGCTGCGCTTCCTCAACCGGCACGGCGTCCCTCTGCGCGAGGCGGTGGCCGCGGTCGGACTCGACGCCACCGCCGGAATGATCACCCATGTCGCGGTTCTCGTCGCGCTGCTCTCCGGCGGGTTCCTGCACATGAGCGGGCCACCTGGTGGGCTGATCGCCACGGTGGCCGCCGTGGTGGCCGGGCTGCTCGCGGTCGGCTGGGCCCTGCCGCCGATCCGGCGGGCGTGCCGGCGCGGCTGGACGCACGTGACGGCCCAGGCCCGGATGCTGGCGGAGATCCTGCGGGTGCCGAGCCGGGCGGTGATGCTCTGGGGCGGCTCCACCGCGATCCCGCTCCTGCACGCGGCGACCCTGCTGTTCGTGGTGCGGGCGCTACATCTCCCGCTGGGCGCCGGCGCGGTGTTCGCCATCTACTACCTGGCCAGCAGCGCGTCCGCGCTCATCCCGTCGCCGGGCGGTTTCGGCTCGCTGGACGCGGCGCTGACCGCGGCGATCGTCGCGGCGGGGCAGTCACCCACCTCCGCCCTCGCCGCCGTCCTCGGGTACCGGCTGATCACGGTGTGGATCCCGCTCGCGCCCTCGGCCTGCGTCATGGCGGCGCTGGTACGGCGGGGTCACCTCTGACCAGGGAACCCGCGTGTTAGATACAGGTCAATTCTTGCCGAAGGAGGACGCGGTGATCGACGTGGCGCGGCGGTTCGTCGCCGCGATACAGGAGACCGGAGGCGCACGATGACCACAGCTCTGACAGCCCGGTACGGGCCGTGGGGCCATGGTGTCGAGGTCCCGTTCGGTGCGCTCAGCCGCCGTTGAAGGGGCCACGGCCGCGTTCGAACTCGGCCTCGCCCGCGCCATGGTGGTCCGGGTGCTCAACGGGTGGCGGGGCGCGGGAGGGGGCCTTCCACCCGGTCCCGGCCGCCGCGCTTGGCCCGGTAGAGCTCGATGTCGGCGCGTTCGACGAACGCCGCCACCTCGTCGCCCGGGTCGGGAATGGTCGCCGCGACCCCGATGCTCACGGTGACGATCCGGTGGATCACCAGCGGATGCGGCTCGGCCAGCCCGGCGACGGCGCGGCGCAGCTGCCGGGCCAGCTCGACGGCGGTCTCCGCGCCGGTGTCGGGCATCACGACGGCGAACTCCTCTCCCCCGAACCGCGCCGCCATGTGGGTGGGCCGCAGGCTCGCCGCCAGGCCGGCGGCGACCCGCTGCAGGCACCGGTCACCGGCGGTGTGCCCGAAGTGGTCGTTGTAGAGCTTGAAGTGGTCGATGTCGATCATCGCCAGCGCGATCGGCGTCGAGTGCAGCCGGGCGCGGTGCCACTCGGCGTCGAGGACCTCCTCGAGACGCCGCCGGTTCGCCAGGCCGGTGAGCGAGTCGGTACGCGAGAGCTGCTCCAGCCGCCGGTTGGCGGCGGCGAGCTGCTGGGTGCGCTCGGCGACCTTGCGCTCCAGCGAGGCGTACACCAGGGCGTTGTCGAGCGAGACGGCCAGCTGCCCGGCGATGAGCATGATCCCTTCGAGGCGTTCGGTGGCGAACGCACCGCGGATCATCCGGTTCTCCAGCAGCAGCATCGCCCGCAGCCCGCCCCGGATCATGATGGGGACGGCCAGCAGGGAGCAGCGGTCGATGTCGGTGAAGTACGGGTCGCGGCAGAACCGGTCGTCGCGGATCGAGTCGGCGACGACGACCGGCTCCCGGGTGCGTTCGGCGTAGCGGACGACCGAGGCCGGCAGCAGGCGCCGCCGGGCGGCCTCGGGCAGCGGCACGGAGCCGCCGTCCCCGACCGGCACCAGCCAACCCTGATCCTGCTGGTCACGGAGCAGCAGGTGGATGCCGGTCGCGCCGGCCATCTCCGACAGGATGCCCGCGACCCTGGCCCGCAGCCCGCCGATGTTGGTCTCGGAGCTGAGCGTGCGCGACGCCGCGACGATGCCGAGCAGATCGATGGTCCCGGTCGTCAGGACGGCGCGCCGCCCGGCCGGTGAGTCCGCGGCCGACGCGTTCGCCGGCGCCGGCGCCGGGCGGGCGACGTCGGCGGCCGGACCCGCCGCGTCGGGCCCGGTGAGTCCGCCGGGCCCGGTGATGCTCTCAGGCCTGTCGAGCTCACCGGGCCCGGTGAGCTCGACAGGCCTGGCGGGCAGCGCCGGGTGGGCCCAGTCGAGCTGGGCGACCTTCGCCGTCGCGCCCCAGGCGAGGTAGTGGCGGCGGGCGGCGGCGAGCAGCGCGTGGCCGGCCTCCTCCAGCCCGTGCGCCAGGTAGAACCGCGCCGCGCGCTCCAGGATCAGCGCCCGGTGCCACGGCCGGGCCCGGGTGGCGGCCTCCCGCTGCGCCACGTCGTACGCGTACGCCGCCTCTCGGAACTCCCCGGCCGCCCAGGCCCGCTCCGCCTCCACCAGGCGCAGCAGGTGCAGGTAGTTGGACGGCGCGTCGGCCGCGCGCGCCGCCAGCCAGTCGATCGACTCGTCCAGCTCGGCCAGCACGGCGGCACGCCGGGACGGCACCGCGGCCCGGGCCTCGCCGGCCAGCGCCAGCGAGCGCAGCAGCCGCGCCAGCGCCGTCGAGTAGTGCGCCTGGACGGCCGGCAGCACCGCCATGGCCCCCGCGGTGTGCCGGGCCAGCTCCACCGGGTGGTCGAGGATGGCCGCGGCGATCGCCCGGGTGATGTGCAGCTGGGCGGCGGCCAGCGGGTCGGCGGCCTGCAGCTCCGTGCCCAGCCGGCCCAGATCGGACGTCCCGTCGGCCGCCGGGGTGCCGGTCGCGCCGCGGAGGATGCCCGTCAGGTGGCGGTACATACGGAACGTCTCCTCGGCGTGGCCGTTGCCGGTGCACGCGGCGAACGCCAGCGCCTCGTCGACCTCGGCGGCGACGACGTCGAGGGACGGCGCGCAGTCGAACAGGCCGTACACCAGCGCGTAGTGGGTCCAGCACGCGTTCTGCAGGTCGCCGCCGCGGATCAGGCCCTCCAGGGCGCGGCGCGCCGCGTCCACGTTCTCCTCGAGCGGGTCGAACCAGTGGCCGGTGCCGAGCACATACAGGAAACGCACCTGCCACAGCGCGGGTTCGTAGCCGCGGGCCCGGCAGACCTCGATGATCCGCCGCAGCGCCCGCCACCCGGTGCGATAGTCGTCGCGCCAGGCGACGGTGACGAACCCGGCGTGGCCGGCGGGGCCGGCCAGGGCCGGGCCGGGACCGTCCCGGATCCACATCCGCAGTGTCTGTATGGTCAGCCAGGCCAGCATCTGCTGGTCCTCGAAGAACGCGGCGGGCATGAGCCGGTTGATGAGCTCGACGGCGCCGGACCCCGCCAGGTCGGCGCCGGACCCCGCCAGGTCGGCGCCGGACCCCGCCAGGTCGGCGCCGGGACCCGCCCGGTCCGCGCCTCGGGCCCGCCGCAGGTCGTCGGCCGTCGTGGTCCGCTCGAGCCACTGATTGAGCGTGTCCAGGCCGCGGTCGATCTCCCCGTCGAGGTCGTCCCGCTCCGGGATGGCGAGGCCGAGCCGCCGCAGCTGCTGGTAGCCCAGGCTCAGCGCCGCGCCGGCCCGGCCCCGGTTGGTGAGGCTGCTGACCTGGACCAGGGTCGCGGCCGTGCGCCGCGCCGGGTCGGCGCACAGCCGGCCGAGGGTCTCGTACTCCTCGTCGGCGTCCTCCAGCCGGCCGAGCATGTACAGGGCGGCGTGCCGGCCGGTGTGCACCTCGATCAGCTGATCGGTGTCCGCCGGGTCGGTGAACGCCACCGCGGCGGCCAGCAGCCGCTCCACCAGCGGGTAGTTGCTCAGCAGCGTGGCCTCGTCGGCGGCACGCCGCAGCAGGTCGGCGGTCAGCCGCCGCTCCGCGGGCAGACGCACCTCGTCGAGCACCGGCAGGTACTGCGCGGCCGCGACGGCGAGATACTCGGGCCGGCCGGCGAGCCGCCGGGCCAGGGCCAGCCGCAGAGCCCGTTCCGCCGGCCCGGTGAGGCCGGCCAGGACGGCCTCCTGCGCCCGGTCGTGGCGGAAGCGCACGCCGCGTCGCCCGTCGGTCTCCAGCACCAGCAGCCCGCGCGCGAACGCCGGGGCGAGCCGCCGCTCGAGCTCCCGCGCCGCCTGCCCGGTCGCGGCTGCCAGGAGCTCGAAGTCCACCTGGCCGGCCAGGCACGCGGCCGCCGCCAGTGCCTCCCGGGCGGGCGGGGCCAGCGCCGCCACCCGGGCGCGCAGCAGCTCGATCACGTCCGCCCGGGCGAGCCGGGCGCGCAGCGTCTCCGGCGCCCACCGCCAGCGGCCGGCCACCCGGGTCAGCAGGCCGTCGTGGCGCAGCGAGTTGACCAGCTCGACGGTGTCGTACGGATTGCCCCCGGTGGTCGGCGCGATCAGCCGCGCGAGCTGCCGGCCGCGCTCCGGAGGCAGCCGCAGCAGGTCGGTCACCATGGCGGCCTGGTCGGGCGGGGGCAGGTTCCGCAGCCGCAGGTGGCGCGGCCCGGCCGGCTGGCGCCGCCAGCGCGCGAGCATCGGCGCCATCGGGTGCGTGGCGTCGACCTCGTCGTCCCGGTAGGCGCCGACGACCAGCAGCCCCTCGTGGTCCTTCTCCCCGCCGAGGATCAGGTCGAGCACGCCGAGCGGGGTCCGACCGGCCCACTGCAGGTCGTCGACGAAGATCACCAGCGGACGTTCCCGGGACGCGACGGCGCGCAGCGTCTCGGCGGCGCCGCGCTGCGCACGTACCTGCGCGGTCATCGGGTCGCCCGCCTTCGGCGGGATCCGCAGCAGCGCGGCCAGCTCGGGCACCACAGCGGCGGCCATGCCGGCTCCGGGGCCCAGCCCGCCCAGGAGCCGCTCCCGGACCTCGTCCAGGGAGCCCTCCGGCTCGGCCAGCAGCAGCCGGCCCAGCGCCCGCAGCGCCTGGCGGACCCCGTCGTACTCCTGGTCCCGCCGGTACTGGTCGAACTTGCCCGTCACGAACCAGCCGCCGGCACCGGCCACGATCGACCGCAGCTCGTTCACCAGGGACGTCTTCCCTACCCCGGGCGCCCCGGCGACGAGAATCCCGCGGCAGCGGCCCGCCACCGCGTCGGTGAACGCCGCGCGGAGCTCGCCGGTCTCCCGCTCCCGGCCGGCCAGCCGGGACGGCGTCAGCGGCCGCGCCGGAAGATCGTGCTCGCCGGGCCGCACGCACGCGCCGCGGTGCACCAGGACGAGGTCGAGGGCCAGGCCCTCGGCACTCTGGTAGCGGTCGTCCGGCTCCTTCTCCAGCAGGTGCATGACGACGTCCGACAGCCCGGCCGGCAGTGCCGGGTTCACCACCGACGGCGCCACGGGCACCCGGGTGAGATGGTCGTGGATGATCCGCAGCGGGTCACCCGAGCCGAACGGCGGCGCGCCGGTCGCCAGCTCGTACAGGGTGGCGCCGACGGCGTACAGGTCGGCCCGCTGGTCGACGGGGCTCCCCGTCCAGCCGGTCTGCTCCGGCGCGAGGTAGGGCACCGTCCCGACGATCTCGTTGTGATGGGCGAACCCGGGCTGGATCTCGGTGGCGGTCGTCGCGAGCGCGAAGTCGATCAGGTACGGCCGGTTCCCGGCCCGGTTCACCACGATGTTCGCCGGGCTGATGTCCCGGTGCAGCACACCGCGCCCGTGCATCCCCGCCACCGCCCGGGCGAGCGCCCCGGCCAGGTCGACCAGCTCGGCCGGGTCCATGGGCGTGGCCCGCCGGGACAGGTCCGCGCCGCCGACGTCGGCCAGCAGGAGGCCGCCGACGCCGGCCAGCGGGACGCCGCCCCTGTCGGCCGGCAGGGCGGAGCCCGCGCCGTCGATCTCGGCGGCCGGCGGGGCGGGGGCCGGGCCGTCGGGCCCGGCGGCCGCCAGGTGTGCGACCCCCTCGACCCCGGCCAGCCGCTCGAGGATGTCGACCTCGTGGCGCAGCCGCCACCGGGCGCCCGGACCCAGCGGTTCCTTGCGGATCACGCTCCCGGCCGGGAGCAGCAGCCTCGTCACCCTGGTCCGGGCCGTCTCGTGCAACAGCTCCGTCCGCACCACCGCCGGCGGATCCCGGCTCGGCGGCGTCTGCTGGGATCCCATCCGCAAACCCCCACACCGAGCAGCGTGCTGCCCACTCGTCCAGTCTGCCCCCGATCACGGGGTCACCAACGAGCCGGTCGCTGGCGGGTCCCGGCGGCTCCCGACACCGCCGGGACAGTCCCGGGCGCGGTTGCTTTCAGGGCTCGCGAAGGCTATAAGTGGGTTAGCACTCGACAGGGTTGAGTGCCAACCTCTGGCGCGACGGGTGCCCGGGCCGACGGCCCGATCATCAGGTTCTTTTGGGCCCCGCCGGCGGCAGGCACTCCTCCGCATGGCCCAAGCCCAGGAGGAAAGACTCCAATATGCCGAAGATCATTGCCTTCGATGAAGAGGCACGGCGCGGCCTGGAGCGCGGCATGAACCAGCTGGCCGACGCGGTCAAGGTCACGCTCGGCCCCAAGGGTCGCAACGTCGTGCTGGAGAAGAAGTGGGGCGTCCCCACGATCACCAACGACGGCGTCAGCATCGCCAAGGAGATCGAGCTCGAGGACCCGTACGAGAAGATCGGCGCGGAGCTCGTCAAGGAAGTCGCGAAGAAGACCAACGACGTCGCGGGTGACGGCACCACCACCGCCACGATCCTCGCCCAGGCGCTCGTCCGCGAGGGCCTGCGCAACGTCGCCGCCGGTGCGAACCCGATCGGCCTGAAGAAGGGCATCGAGGCCGCCGTCGAGCGTGTCTCCGAGGAGCTCTCCAGCGTCGCCAAGGACGTGGAGACCAAGGAGCAGATCGCCTCGGCCGCCTCCATCTCCGCCGGTGACCCGGCCATCGGCGCCATGATCGCCGAGGCGATGGACAAGGTCGGCAAGGAAGGCGTCATCACCGTCGAGGAGAGCAACACCTTCGGGCTCGAGCTCGAGCTCACCGAGGGCATGCGCTTCGACAAGGGCTACATCTCGCCCTACTTCGTCACCGACACCGACCGCATGGAAGCCGTCCTCGACGACCCGTACATCCTGATCACCAACAGCAAGATCTCCGCGGTCAAGGACCTCCTCCCGATCCTGGAGAAGGTCATGCAGGCCGGCAAGCAACTCGTGATCCTCTCCGAGGACGTCGAGGGCGAGGCCCTGGCCACCCTGGTCGTGAACAAGATCCGCGGCACGTTCAAGAGCGCCGCGGTCAAGGCGCCCGGCTTCGGTGACCGCCGCAAGGCCATGCTGACCGACATCGCCGTCCTCACCGGCGGCCAGGTCATCTCCGAGGACATCGGCCTCAAGCTCGAGGGCACCACCGTCGACCTGCTCGGCCGGGCCCGCAAGGTCGTCATCACCAAGGACGAGACCACCATCGTCGAGGGTGCCGGCGACGCGGACCAGATCGCGGGGCGGGTCAACCAGATCCGCAACGAGATCGAGAAGTCCGACTCCGACTACGACCGCGAGAAGCTCCAGGAGCGGCTGGCCAAGCTCGCCGGCGGCGTCGCGGTCATCAAGGTCGGCGCGGCCACCGAGGTCGAGCTCAAGGAGAAGAAGCACCGCATCGAGGACGCCGTCTCGAACGCGAAGGCCGCGGTCGAGGAGGGCATCGTCGCCGGCGGTGGCGTCGCGCTCCTGCAGGCCTCCACCAGCGCCTTCGAGAAGCTCGACCTCTCCGGCGACGAGGCCACCGGCGCCCTGATCGTCGAGCGCGCGCTCGCCGCACCGCTACGCCAGATCGCCACCAACGCCGGGCTCGAGGGCGGCGTCGTGGTCGAGAAGGTCCGCGGTCTCCCGACCGGGCACGGCCTGAACGCCGCCACCGGCGAGTACGTCGACATGATCGCCGCCGGGATCATCGACCCGGTGAAGGTCACCCGCTCGGCGCTACAGAACGCCGCGTCCATCACCGGCCTCTTCCTCACCATCGAGGTCGTCGTCGCGGACAAGCCGGAGCCCGCGGGCGCCGGCGGTGGTGCTGACGCGGCCGCCATGGGCGGCATGGGCGGCATGGGCTTCTGATCCACTCGGCGAGCCGGGCCACCCGGTGAGCTGAGCTGAACCACCGGTGGGTGGGCCCGCGGTGCAACCTGCGGACCCACCCACCGTCGTGTCACCGGCCAGGCCTTTCCAGCCGGGTTTTCCCAGCCGGCTTCCCCGGCCGGACGCATCCGCCGGATCGCCTGCTACCGGCCGTGGGCGGCCCGGCCGTGGCGGCGATGTCCCGTCAGAGCCGTCAGCAGGTACCCAGCATGGTGTTCAGGGCCGACTTCTCAGTGCTGTCCACGGTCAGGTTGTAGTAGTACTTCACCTGAACCCAGGCCCGCGCGTAGGTGCAGCGGAAGGACGACAGCGACGGCTGCCATTCCGCGGGGTCCTTGTCGCCCTTGGACTGGTTGACGTTGTCCGTGACGGCCCACAGCTCGGGCCCGCCGAGGTCGTTCGCGTAGGTCTGGCGCTGCGTGGTGGTCCACGCCCAGGCGCCGGAGGCCCAGGCCTCCGCCAGCGGGACCATGTGGTCGATGTCCACGTCGGCCGCGGCCGTCCACGTGGCACCGTCGTACGGGCTGTACCACGATCCGGAGGTCGCGGCGCAGCTGCTGTTCACGACCACGCCGGTACCGTCGCGCTTGAGGACCTGTTCCCGGGTGTTACAGGCACCACTCACGGTGATCCAGTGCGGGAAAAGGTCGCGGTCATAGGTCGACGCATGCGATTCCGCCGCTACCGTCAGCGAATTCAGCCTGGTCAGGGCCGTGCTCGCCGAGGGAATGTTCGGGGGCGTTGCCCCGGCAGGCGCGGCTGCGAACAGCACACACGCGATAATCGCGGCCACGGCAACGGCGGCCGCTTTCAGGAGGCGGGAGGCCACAGGGTACTCCTGACCAGTTTCTCCGTGGCCTGCCGGACCGCAGACTCAGTGAACGGCGAAACTCACCGGAGAATGGCAACAGCCCGTACCGGAAACAGGAGCAGATACACGAATCGACGGTGAACCTTCGGGGACGGCCACCGGCCCGCCAAAAAGATCTGTGTCATTCATTCAAAATTGCGGTGAACCTTGGATGCAACGCCGGACCGATGGCCCGGTCACCCACGCGGCTCCGCGCGGAATCACGCCGGAGCGATGCCCGGCACGGTGGCCGCCGCCCGGTAAGGCCGGTCACCGATGGTCACGGACGAGCCACGTCGGCCGGGCCGCGGAGAGCGGGGCCGGCACCCGGCACGACCGGCCACCGGAGCCGCCTGTGCGAGGTGACACGTCCCGCCGGCCCGCGGTAATTCCGGGGCGTACAACCGTGAGGCATCCGCCCGAGCTCGCGGGCGCCCGCGCGAATGCCTACCGCGTCACCCGCCGATTTGCTATGTTGCTGGCCGGAAACTGGGGAACGCAGAAGCTCAACCGACTGTCGGCCGTAGGCACAGCCGAGCTGGGCCCGGCCGGATTTTTGAGAGGGGCCGCGCCGCGTGTTCAAGCAGGTCTGCTTCTTCAAGAAGCGCCCGGACATGACAACGGAAGAGTTCCTGGACTACTACGAGAACCAGCACACACAGCTGGCGAAGAAGATCGGGAAGCCGGCCATACCGAACGCGGTCCGGTACGTGCGACGCTACCTGACTCCCGTCGAGAACCCGGTGACCGGAGAAATCCACGACAGCGGTTACGACTGCATCATGGAGATCTGGTGGAACAGCCGCGAGGACTTCGAGAACTCGCAGCGTCTCATCAGGGACCCCGAGCGGCTGCCGCACACGATCGAGGACGAGAAGAAGCTGTTCGCCACGCACGCCAACCCGATCTGCATCGTGGAGGAACACGATTCGCCGATGGGTCCCGACGGGGAGACCTACGACTGGGTTCCGGTCGTCCGCGGGTGAGCGCCCCGGAGGAACGGCAGGGACCTCCCGGCGGCTTTGACCATCAGGCCCGGTCCGGACCCGACAGGAAGCGGTTAGCCAGATGAGTGACCTTCATGATCTCCCGGCCCGGGTCTTCAGCCTCATAGAGTCGGGGGTGGTGGCCGAGTTCTCGACGGTGTCCGCGGCCGGCATTCCGATCGACACGCCCACCTACTATTTTCCGGCCGACGACATGTCGACGATCGACCTGGCAACGGGCCTGCCCAATCCGGCCAAGGCCGAGCGGGTGCGGCGCACCTCGAAGGTCGGGCTCCTGATCGAGGGCCGCCCCGAGGAACCGGTCGTGGTCATTCGAGCCCACGGTGCGGTGCGCGACAGCGACATCCAGGCCAACGCCATCCGCTATCTCGCCGAGACCGGCTACGAGGGGATCAGCCACGGCATCACGTGGGAGGAGGCACGCAAGGCCGTCACCTACTGGTCTCGGATCATCATCGAGAACAAGCCCGAACGGGTGTACTGGTGGGACAGCCACGCGGCCCTCGACGACCCACCGCAGGTGTGGTCCGCGGCGCCCGACACGGTCTACCCGACATCCGACCCCTCGCCCGCCCGCAGGATGAAGCGGTCGGCCTGGCCGGTCCGTCCCTGGCAGGACGTGGCCAGGGAGGCCGTGGAGGGCGGCACTCCGGCGCATCTGTCGGTGCTCGACGAGGACGGCTTTCCGCTTCCGATGCGGGCGACCTCCTTCGAGCTGACAGCCGAGGGCTTCCGGCTGGCGGTGCCCACGGGCACCCCCTGGCGGCTGCGGGGCAGGGCGTCGCTCACCTTCGCGGGTTTCCGTACCTTCGTCGGCGACGCCGGAGCGGACGGCGGTGCTGAAGCGAACGGCGGTGCTGAAGCGAACGGCGGTGCTGGAGTGGACGGCGGCGACCGCGTCCTGTTCCGCGTCGAGCGCTCGCTCCCCCAGCACCCGGCGACACTCGACACGAAGCAGGTTCTCCAGCCGAGCGAGGACACCCTCGCCAAGGCGAGGGCACGGCTCGAGTACGAGGCTGAGCGGCGCGGCCAGTCCCTCCCGGTCATCCCGGCGGACCCCCCGCCACGGACCCGCATCGCGCTGATCCGCCGGGCGCGCATCGCCAGCGACGCACCGATCACCGGCATCACCGAGGAGCACGGGAACCGAAGGACCTGACCCACCAGCCGCGCCCGCGGGCGGTACGCCGGGCCGCGGGCCGGCTCATCCCTTGGCAGCGGCCGCACCGCCACGGCGCAGAGGGCGCGCGGGGGGCGGCGCGGCACGGCGTGGGGGACGGCACGGCGGCCGGCCCGGTGGGCCGGTCTCACCTCGCCTGCTCGACGACGCGGGCGGCGACGGTGAGCGCCGCCGCCGCCGCGATCGAGGTGATCGTCCGGACGTGGTTCCAGGCGGTCCAGCCGGGCAGGTACTCCGCCCACCGCCGCGCCGCGTCGACGTCGTCCGGCGACACCCCGGCCAGCGCGTCGTTGCGCGGAACGTGGTAGACGATCGTCACCACGATCGCGACGAGGTACAGCACGCTGCCGACGAGGCGCAGGGCGGCGCCCGGCCGGTCGAGGTCCAGCGCCGCCGAGACGCCGAGGACGGCGCAGGTCAGCGCCGTGCCCAGCAGGGCCGTCATGAACCAGCCGGTGGGCGCCCACCGGTTGATGCCCTGCATCGCCTGCAGGCCCTGGCCGGGCGGCAGCCCGTCGAGCGCCCGCATCACGAACACGGAGAAGGCGAAGAAGACGCCGCCCACGACGCCCGAGCCGACCGCCGAGACGATCGTGAGCGGGGCCAGCACCCGCTCCGTCATCGGGTCGCCCGGCCACGGTCCGCCGCGCCGCGCGCCGGGCACGCCCCGCTGGTCACGGTCGTCGTCACGGGTGTCGCCGGGTGGGTCGTCAGGTGTGTCGTCATGTGATCAGTCAAGCCCGCCCGGCCGAGACGGCCCATCGCCCAGAATCTCGGATCCATACGCGGACGTCCACCGCGACCCGGCCAGGGCCCGTCCACGGCCCGTCCACGGCCCGGATCCCGCGCCTGAAAGCCTGCCTCACCGGGCCCGCTCCACACTCCACAGCCGCCCGTACCCGGTGTCGACGTACCGGCGGGCGGTGTCGGTGGACACCCCGCCGACGGTGGCGGCGACGTACAACCGCGGCCACAGCGCCGGCAACCAGAACCGCAGATGCCCGAACCCCTCACGCAGCACCCGGGACGTCAACCCCGCGAGCTGGTCGGCGACACACGACGGGAAGTGCCTCAGGTGAACCTTCACGAACAGATCCACAGGGTCCGGCGTGACCTCCCACGCAACGACCATCCACTCATACTCGGCGCACTTCTCCCGGACCAGTTCGCCACAACGGTCACCGACAGGACCAGCGAGCACGGGGCGGCGGAACTTCGAGCACCGCACCCTGCGATACCCACGGCCGTAGACGCCACCCACGCCCACCGCCACCCGCCGAACCATGATCCGAACATACCAGCGATGCACACATACGGTCACGGTCCGTACCCGATTCCCCTCACGCCTGAAGACGCCAGCCCCCTCGGGAAATCCTGATGGACGTCCTGGCCGGAATGCTGGACGGGCCGCGGGCGCGGGGGGCGTTCACGATCCGCTCGGTCATGTCCCCGCCCTGGTCGATGCTCATCAGGGACCAGGCGCCGCTGACCGTCGTCGCGGTCGTGCACGGCGAGGCCTGGGTGCTCCCCCGGGACACCCCCGCGGTGCAGCTGCGCGCGGGCGACGTGGCCGTCGCCCGCGGGCCCGACCCGTACGTCGTCGCCGACGACCCGGCTACCCCGCCGCGGATCGTGATCCATCCCGGGCAGGTCTGCACCACGCTGTCGGGTGCGAGCCTCGCCGCGCAGATGGATCTCGGCGTGCGCACCTGGGGCAACCAGCGCGACGGCGCGACGGCCCCGCCGACGACGATGCTCACCGGCACGTACCAGCAGCACAGCGAGGTCAGCCGCCGGCTGCTCGACGCGCTGCCCGCGCTGGCCGTCATCCGCGCGGACGACTGGGACTGCCCGCTGGTACCCATGCTGGCCCAGGAGATCGGCCGGGACGACCCGGGCCAGGCCGCCGTCCTCGACCGCCTCCTGGACCTGCTGCTCGTCACCGCGGTGCGGGCCTGGTTCGCCCGCCCCGACACCGACGCGCCGCCGTGGTGGCGGGCCAACGGCGACCCCGTCGTCGGCCACGCGCTGCGGCTGCTGCACAACCACCCCGAGCGCCCCTGGACGATCGCCGCCCTCGCCGCGGCCACGGGCGTCTCCCGCGCCTCGTTCGCGCGCCGGTTCGCCAGCCTGGTCGGCGAGCCGCCCATCGCGTTCCTGACCGGCTGGCGTCTCACCCTGGCCGCCGACCTGCTCCAGGAGCCGGCGGCCACGGTCGGCGCGGTGGCCCGCCAGGTCGGCTACGGCAGCCCGTTCGCCCTCAGCACGGCGTTCCGCCGCCGGTACGGCGTCAGTCCGCAGCAGTACCGCGCCCGCGCCCACGGCGACCGGGCGGACCAGCCGCCGTCCGACGGCCGCCCGGCGGACGCGCCCGGATGATCCGTTCGGCGACGACGACGTTGATGAACCAGCCGGCGGCCATGAGCACCGCCCGGCTGGCCTCGCCCGGTTTCCCGACGGCGATCTCGTAGGGCAGGTGGGTGAACAGCTGGGTCCCCGCCCCCAGCGCGAGGGCGTAGGCCCGGGTCATCCAGGCCCGGTGCCGGGCGATGTCACCCCGCCGCACGGCGACGACGCCCAGGATGACGGCACTTCCCATCACCGTGCCGACGATGATCCGCAGGCCGGCGAGAACCACGCCGTCGGCCGGCGGCAGGTCGTAGAAGAGCGTCATCCACACGCCGGTGAACGCCACGGCGAGCCCGCAGGGGATCAGGAGCCGCCCGGTGGCGCGGTGCCAGCGAGGTGCGCGCCGACGCAGGCCCGGCGAGAACTGGAAGGCACCCAGCACGCTGTACAGGCTGGCCCCGATGATGTGCACCACCACGGGCACGGGCTGGGCGACGAAGCGCGCGTTCTCCGCTGTGGCCCGCGCGCCGCCGGCCAGCTCACCCACCCGCAGCGCGCCGGCCGCGACCGGCACGGCGCTGAGCAGGAGCAGCCCGGCCGGCACCAGCCACGAGGCCCGCCCCGACGAGACAACGGAGGAGACTGCGGCGGACGACCCGGCGACCGCGCGCCGGCCAGGCAGGCCCGCGGCTCCGGGTGAGCCCACAGCACCGGGCGAGCCCACGAGGCCGGAAGGAGACCTGAGCGCGGTCCCGTTCTCATCGGTCATGAGACGATCATGGGGCCGACGGGGCGGTGCTCTCATCAGCGTGGAGGCCGGAGCCGCCCTGGCCGATCGGGCGAGCTCCGGGTCCTACTTCCGGCCGACGGGCGCCGGCCGGACAGATGCCGTTACCACCCGCCCGCGCCGCCTGCCCCCGACCCGCGGACGTCGACCCGTCCGGTCTGGTAGGCCCAGAGGGCGATCTCGACGCGGTTGCGGGCGCCGAGCTTCGCCATGAGGCTGGCGATGTGGGTTTTGACCGTGCTGAGGCTGATGTGCAGATCGGCGGCGATCTCGCTGTTCGTCCGGCCGCCCGCCACGGTGGCGAGCACCTGTTCCTCGCGGTCGGTCAGCGCCTCGACCGGCTGCGCCGGCACCGGTGCGGGCCCGCTCCCAGCGAAGGTGGCGAGCAGCCGGGCGGTGACGTTCGGCGCGATGAGGGCGTCGCCGCAGGCGGCGGCGTGCACGGCCTGCGCCAGCAGATCGGGGCCGGCGTCCTTGAGCAGGAAGCCGCGGGCCCCGGCCCGCAACGCGGCGTAGACGTACTCGTCGAGGTCGAAGGTGGTGATGACGACGACGGCGAGCGGATCAGCCACCCCCGGCCCGGCAAGGGCGAGCGTGGCCTGGATGCCGTCCATCACGGGCATCCGGATGTCGATCAGGCAGACGTCGGGCCGCAGCCGGCGTGCGAGCTCGACGGCCCGGCGGCCGTCCACCGCCACGCCGACGACCACGATGCCCGGCTGGGCGTCGAGGATCATCCGCAGGCCGGTGCGGACGATCTCCTGGTCGTCGGCGACGACCACCCGGATGTCCGGATCGGGGTTCCCACCGGCGTGCGGGGCGACGCTCCCACCCGCGTCGCGGCCGGCGTTCACGTCGCCCACCCGGCCCGGGGCAGGGTGGCGGTCACCGTCCAGCCCCGGTCGAGGGCGGGGCCGGCCTCGCAGGTGCCGCCGAGCAGGCGCGCACGCTCGATCATCCCGGTGAGCCCGTAGCCCGGCGACGGCGGCGGGTGCAGGGCGGCGGTGTCGCCGTCGTCGCGCACGGACAGCCGCACGCACGCGTCATCGGCGGACACCACGACCTCGACGTGGTTCGCGTGCCGCGCGTGCCGGCGGGCGTTGGTGATCGACTCCTGCGCGAGCCGGTAGATCGCGGACCCGACCGACGGCGGGAGATCCCCCACCTCGCCGACGATCCGCACCCGCACCGCCGGGCCGGAGCGGGCCTGCCCGGCGAGCCGTTCGAGATCGGCGACGGTCGGGTTCGGCGCCAGCTCCGCCGGCTCGTCACGGCGCAGTACCCGGACCATGGCCCGCATCTCGGCCAGGGTGCGCGACGCCTCGAGCTCGATCACCCGCAGTGCCTCGGCGGCGGCGGCCGGGCTCGACGGCGCGGTGGCGATGCCCGCCTGGGCCCGGATCGCGATCGCCGAGACGTGGTGGGCGACGGTGTCGTGGAGATCCCGGGCCAGCCGCTCCCGTTCGAGCAGCTTGGCCTGCTCCAGCTCGCGCAGCCGGGCCCCGGCCCGGTACCGGAACGCCCCGCCCAGCGCGAACGAGGCGAGCAGTACGGCCGCGCCGCCGACGGCGTCGGCGGCACCGGTGGCGGCGGAGATCATGCAGACGGCGGCGGCGAGCACGACCGCCGCGCCGGTCACGGCCTCCCGGCCCGATCCCCACCGCAGCAGCGAGTACGGCAACAGCAGCATGAAGATCATGCTGTTCAGCTGGGGGACGCCGCCGCCGGTGAGCACCGAGGCCACAGCCGAGGCACCGAAGGCGATCGTGACCGCTGCCAGCGGCCTCGCCCGGCGCCACAGCAGGGTCGGGACGAGGGCGAGTGCCAGCAGCACCGACCAGGTCCGCCACGGAAGGTCCGCCCGCAGCAACCCCTCGGTGAGCGCGGCGACCGCGAGCGCGGCGGCCAGCGGCCAGTCCCGCCGGCCCGGTGTCGACGGGCGCGCCGGACGCGGCTCCTCCCACAGCGGACGGACGAGATCGCGCACCCCGCCACGGTAACCAACCCGGGCATCATGCCGGGCCGTCATCGCCGCGTGGCCGGCCGGATACCACCGCCGTCACCGGCTGTCGCCCAACCGACGTCCCGGGATGGCCCGGCGTCCTGCCCGGCCACATCCCGGACGACCGGCGAGTGGCAGAGTGGGTACATGTCACAGAGCGTGCCGCCAGGCTGGTACGACGACCCGTCAGGGGAGCCCGGCGCTCGATGGTGGGACGGCAACACGTGGACCGACCACACCCAGCCGGCACCGCCCCCGCAGCCCGCCCCGGCGCACCACGGCCCGGCGCATCCGGGTCAGCAGCGCTCGACTCAGCAGCAGCCCGGGCAGTACCAACAGCAGGGCCAGCCCCAGCAGACCGCGGCTCAGCAGCCGTACGGCCAGCAGCAGTTCGGCCAGCCGGGGCAGCAGGTCCCGTCCCAGAACGGGCCGGGGCCGGGCGGCTGGGGCGGCCCGCAGGGCTACCAGCCGCCGCCCGTGCAGACCAGCCACACCCCGGACCGGGTCCAGCGGCAGGTCCGCGAGCAGGCCGGGGTGCACGTGCCGGCGCAGGGCGGCGGTTCGCTGTTCAGCGAGCCGGTGCTGGTCGTCAACCAGAAGACGAAGCTGATCGAGTTGACGAACGAGTACGCCGTCTTCGACCAGAACGGGAACCAGATCGGCTCGGTCGTCGAGGTCGGCCAGAGCGCGTTGAAGAAGGCCGTGCGCTTCGTGTCGTCGGTCGACCAGTTCCTCACTCACCGGCTTGAGGTGCGTGACGCCGCCGGTGTGCCGCAGCTGGTGCTGACCAGGCCGGCGAAGCTGTTCAAGTCGAAGGTGGTCGTGACGCTGCCCGACGGCCGGGAGGTCGGCAGCATCGTCCAGCAGAACGTGTTCGGCAAGATCCGGTTCGGTCTGGAAGCCGGCGGCGCGACGGTCGGGATGATCAAGGCCGAGAACTGGCGGGCGTGGAACTTCTCCATCGTCGACCAGAACGACACCGAGGTCGCCCGGGTCACCAAGACCTGGGAGGGCCTGGCCCGGACGCTGTTCACCACGGCCGACAACTACGTGGTGCAGATGCACCGGCCGCTGCCGCAGCCGATGCTGAGCCTCGTGGTGGCGTCGGCCCTGACCATCGACACCGCGCTGAAGCAGGACTCGAACTGAAGCAGAATTTGAAGGGCCTGGGTTGAGCCGGTGGCGCGGGCACCGGCTACCGGTGCCCGCGTCAGCGCTGCTCCGCTCGCTCAGCCGGCCCAGACGGTCTTGAGGTTGCAGAACTCCCGGATGCCGACCGCGCTCAGCTCACGGCCGTAGCCGGAGCGGCGGACGCCGCCGAACGGCAGCTCCGGATGGGAGCTGACCATGCCGTTGAGGAAGACCGCGCCGGCGACCAGGTCGGAGATGAACCGCTCCTGCTCGGCCGGGTCGGTCGTCCACGCGTTGGAGCCGAGCCCGAACGACGTCACGTTCGCCAGCTCGATCGCCGCGTCGATGTCCGGCACCCGGTAGAGGGTGGCCAGCGGGCCGAACGCCTCCTCGAGGTGCAGGCGCATCGCCGGAGTCACGTCACCGACGACGGTCGGTGGGAAGAAGTACCCCGACCCGGACGGCGCCGTCCCGCCGCACAGGATGCTGGCGCCCTCCTTCACCGCGTCCGCGAGGAGCTCCTCGATGTCGAGCCGGCCGCCCTCGGTCGCCAGCGGGCCGACGTCGGTGCTCGGGTCCATCGGGTCACCGACCTTCAGGGCCGCCATCCCGGCGGCGAACAGCTCGGCGAACTGCTCGTAGACGTCCTCGTGGACGATGAAGCGCTTCGCGGCGATGCAGGACTGCCCGTTGTTCTGGCAGCGGGCGGTGACCGCCACCTCGGCGGCGCGCGCGACGTCGGCGGAGGGCATGACGACGAACGGGTCGCTGCCGCCGAGCTCGAGGACGGTCTTCTTTATCTCCTGCCCGCACACGGACGCGACGGCCTGGCCGGCCGGTTCGCTGCCCGTGACGGTCGCCGCGGCGACGCGGGGGTCGCGCAGCACCGCCTCGACCTGCCCGGCGCCGATCAGCAGGGTCTGGAAGGCGCCTTCGGGGAACCCGGCCCGGCGGAACAGGTCCTCCAGGTAGAGCGCGCACTGCGGGACGTTCGAGGCATGCTTGAGCAGCCCGACGTTGCCCGCCATCAGCGCCGGCGCCGCGAACCGGACGACCTGCCAGAGCGGGAAGTTCCACGGCATCACCGCGAGGACGACGCCGAGCGGCTGGTACCGGCCGAACGCCCGGCTCGCGCCGACCGAGCCCGGGTCGGCCAGCGTCTCGTCGGCGAGGAACGCCTCCGCGTGCTCGGCATAGAACCGCATGCCCTTCGCGCACTTCGCCGCCTCGGCCTCGGCCGAGCGCAGCGTCTTGCCCATCTCGGTCGTCATCGTCACGGCGATCTCGTGCCGTTCCGCGTCGAGAATGTCGGCGGCCCGCCGCAGCAGCGCGGCCCGTTCAGCGAAGGTCGTCCGGCGGTAGACGGCGGCCGTCGCGCTGGCCAGGGCCAGCCGCTGTTCGATCTCGTCACCGTCGAGCGCGTCGAACGTCCTGACCACTGCGCCCGTCGCCGGATTGACCGACTGGATCGCCATGTCGCTCCCTCTGCTGGATCTGCCCGCTGGGTCTGCCCGCCTGGCTGCCCAGACGCGGGCCACGGCCGCTGTGGGGAGTGGGCACTCCCCGTCGTCGGCGCGGGCCCGTTCCGACTCCGCCGTCGGCGCGGCACTCACCGATCGAGGCGATAATCCCCGATCTCGCCACGTCGTGCCGGCGCCTGGCACGGTTTGCCCACCAATTTGCCGATCAACCGGTCGACCGGGCTTCGCCGTTCCGCCCCGGCACCCGCCGCCACGAGCTGGACTTTAACAGAGTGAGCGATTACTTGTGTCAGGCGATCTGGGTGCCGCCGTCCACCGACAACACCTGCCCGGTGACGAACGCGGCGGCGTCCGAGGCCAGATAGACGGCGGCGGCACCGATCTCGGCGGGCAGGGCGGTCTGACGCTCCAGCACCGTGCGCCGGCCGATGGAGTGCAGCTCCGGGCCCCGGGTGGCGGCCAGCCGGGCGAACACCCCGTCCGGATGCCAGCGGCTGCCCGAGCTGACGTCCCGGCTCATGTCCTCGGGGAGGGTCCCGTAGGGCGCGATCGCGTTGACGGTGATGCCCTGCCGGCCGACCTCCTTGGCCAGCACCCTGGTGAAGCTGTGCACCGCGCCCTTCATCGCCGAGTAGACGGCGAGCAGCGGGTCGCCGACGATCCCCGACGTCGAGCCAATGTTGATGATCCGCCCGCTCCCCCGCTCGATCATCCCGGGAAGCACCGCATGGGTGCAGTTCAGGGTGCTCATGATGTTGAGCGAGATGTCCCGCTCCCACGTCGCCGGGTCCGAGTCGGCGAACGCGTCGAGGTCGACATTGCCGCCGACGTTGTTCACCAGCACGTCGACGCCGCCCAACCGCTCCCGCACGGCAGCCACCATGGCGACCACCTGTGCGCGGTCGGTGACGTCGGCGGCCTGCCACAGCGCGTTCCCCGCGCCGGCGGCCAGCAGCTGCTCGCACACCCGACGACCCTGCTCCTCATCCCGGCCGACGATGACGACGTTCGCCCGCTCGGCCGCGAAGGCGAGGGCGATACCCCGTCCGATGTTGGCGTTCCCGCCCGTGACCACCGCTGTGCGGCCGTCCAGCCCGGTCTCCATGCTGTGCCCTTCCGTGTCCGGTGCGGGTACCCGCCGTCGCGCCGTTCCGCGGTGGCCGGCTCTCCCGAGGTGGCAGGCGTTCCCAAGGTGGCGGGCGAAGCCCGGCCCGCCGGTCAGCCGGCAGGCAGGTCGACGAGGACCTTCATCCGCCGGCCGTCGCGAAGATCTTGTAGAGCGTCGTGCAGGTCGGACAGGCCGACGTGGTCGACCCACCCCGCCGTCGGGTACGCGCCGCCCGCGATCAGATCGATCACCCGGGTGAACACCCCGGGGCCGTAGCCCAGCGACCCGGTCAGCTCGATCTCCCCCCGGGCCAGCACCCATGGCGCGAACTCGACCGGCCGCTCGGCGACCGCGATCCCGACGTAGCGCCCCCGGGCCCGCAGCACGGCTGGGGCCAGCCCGAACGTCCCGGGCGCCCCGGCGGCGTCCAGCACCACGTCGACGCCGCGACCGCCGGTGCGGCGCCGGACCTCGTCGGCGACGTCGGTCGTGTTCGGGTCGAGGACGTCGGCGACACCGAGCCGCTCCGCCGCGGCACGCCGCGCCGACGCCGGCTCGACGAGCAGGATGTCCGCCACCCCGACGGCGCGCAGCCCGAACACCACGCCCATCCCGATCGGCCCGGCACCGAACACGAGGGCGGATCCGCCCGCCTCTACACCGGAGCGCAGCACGCCGTTGAACGCGACCGCCATCGGCTCCACCAGCGCGCCCTCGGCCAGCGACATCGACGCGGGAAGGCGGTGCACCATCGCCCGCGGGACGGTCGTGAACTGGGCCAGCCCGCCGCCGTTCGAGCAGATCCCGTGCGTCATGACCTGCCGGCACAGTTCGGGGAGACTGGCCTGGCAGCGGTCGCAGTCACCGCAGGAGTAGAGCGGCTCCACGCTGACCCGCTCGCTGACGGCGACGTCGGTGACGCCCGCCCCGACGGCCGCGACCACCCCGGCGAACTCGTGGCCCACGATCTGGGGCAGCACACCGCCGGTGAGCGGATGCGGCACCGTCGTGCAGGCCCGCGGCCCGGAGAAGATCTCCGTGAGGTCGGTGCCACACAGCCCGTTGTGGGCCACAGCGATCTTCACCTCGCCCGCCGCCGCCTCGGGCTCGTCGACCTCCTCGACGCGCAGGTCACCGGGGCCGTGCAACCTCGCCGCGATCATGACGCCCGGACCTGGTCGATCAGTTCGCGCACCCGGGCGGCGCCGAGGCCGGCGGCCTCCGCGGCGGGCATCCCCTCGGTGGCCGGGGAGAGAACCTCGGGCCCGACCCAGCCGAGCGCGCCGATACCGTCCAGCACGCGGAACAGCCGGACAAGGTCGAAACCGCCGTCGCCGGGAAGCAGCCGGTTGAAGGTGTCCCGGGCGATGTCGTCCGGCGCCTCGGCGGGGCCGTCGGACACCTGCACCGCGAAGACCCGGTCGCCCGGGAGCGCCTCGAGCGCCACGAAGTCGGGGTTCCCCCGGAAGAAGTGCCACGTGTCGAACACCAGGCCGCCGTTGGCCCGGTCCGCCGCCGCGACGACGGCCATCGCGGCCGGCAGGTCCCTGATCGCCATCATGGCCATGAACTCGAGCTGGATCAGGGTGTCGAGCTCCGCCGCGCGGTCACACAGCTGCCCGAACGCGGTGGCGATCTCCTCGACCGGGAGGTCACCGGTCGGGCGGGCGAACGCCGTCAGCGCCGCGGGCCGCAGGGCCGCGCACATGTCCAGCACCTCGTCCGCGGTGAAGGCGATGGAGCGCGAAGCCGTCATCGGCTCGCCGCCATACCAGTTCATGAGCCCGTCGAGCACGATGCCGAGGCCCTGGTCGCGCAGCCGCCGCCCCAGCTCGGCGGGCACGGTGCCGGCCTCCTGGGCCAGCGCCACGTCCAGCGGGCTGATCGAGATGCGGCCGAACCCGCCGGCGACCGCGGCCTCCACCCGCTCCGCAAGGGGGCGCTGCAGGCCCACCGTGCCGGACCACATCACCCAGCCGATGCTCTCCGCTGAACCGGTCATCCGCGACACCTGCCCCTCAGTCACCCGGCACACTACGCCGGAAACGACACTCAATGCCACCGTCGATATCCTGGGGCAGGTGTGGCGCGGCGTATAGTACGACTGTGGCGGGTGAGGTGTCAGCAGGGCTCGACCTCCGCGAGCGCACCCGGCGCGCCGTGCGGACCGAGCTGATGTCCGTCGCGATGGACCTCTTCGTTCGCAACGGCTACGAGGCCACGACGATCGACGAGATCGTGGCCGCCGCCGGGATGTCGCGTCGCAGCTTCTTCCGCTACTTCGGGTCGAAGGAAGACGTCGTCCTGGGGCACCTCGACGCCCTCGGCGCGTCCCTGGCCGAGGCCCTGGGCCAGCGCCCCGCGAACGAGGACGCCTGGACCGCGCTGCGCCGGGCCTTCGACACCCTGATCGCCCACCAGACCAGCGACCCGCAGGCCGCCCTCTCAATGCGGCAGATGCTCGACGGCAATCCCGGGTTGCAAGCCCGCAACCTGGAAAGGCAGTGCCGATGGCACGACCGGCTCGCGCCCCAGATCGCCGCACGCCTCAGCTACACGGGAACCGGACCCGCGGATGACAGTCCCGCGGGAGCTGGCGCCGTAGTCGACAGCCACCCGGGTGACAGCCACCCAGGTGACAGCCACCCGGGTGCCGGCCCCGCCGCCGGCGCTCGCACAGCCGCGGTCATCGGCGCCGCGCTGGCCTGTATGGAGGCGGCAAACCGCGCCTGGATGGCCACCGACGGCCGCACCCCGCTGGCCACCATCCTCGACGACGTCATGCGCACCGTCCGCCCCGCCGCTTTCTAACCCGTCGCACTCAGCCCAGGCCGGGTTCGGCGCAGGCCGGCTGATATTCAGCAGATCCGGATACCGGGGCAGGTTCCCTATCTGACGGATTTCGCCGCAGTGCTAATCGCGCAACGGAGCGCCGCGCTACATCCCCGCAACCACGCACGCGCCCCTGCAGCGCGCAGAACCGAGCATGTGGGGCTCCAGAACCCGATTTGGGCGGTGACCTGCACGTTTGCCCGCCGAACGAGGCCCGCGTCGGGCAGGCTGGACGGCCATGGCGTGGTCGCGGCTCTACGCCCTGACGCGCAACGCTCTCGGACTGATGTTGCTCCGCGTGCGTGGGGACACCTCGAAAGAGGTGGAGCTCCTCGTCCTGCGACATCAGGTGGCGGTGCTGCGACGGCAGGTGAACCGGCCGGCGCTGGAACCGAAGGATCGGGTGATCCTCACGGCGCTGTCCCGGCTGCTACCCCGCGCCCGCTGGGACGTCTTCGTCGTCACCCCGGCCACCGTCTTGCGCTGGCATCGTGACCTCCTCGCACGACAATGGACCTACCGGAGCAAGAAGCCCGACCGGCCACCGATCCGACATGAGATCCGTGAGCTGGTCCTGCGCCTCGCGCGGGAGAACCCGACCTGGGGCCACCGCCGGATCCAAGGAGGACTCGCCGGGCTGGGCTACCCGGTCGGAGTCGCCACCGTCTGGCGGATCCTGCACCACGCCGGTGTCGACCCCGCGCCCCGCCGGGCCGACGCCTCCTGGCACACATTCCTGCGCGCACAGGCCTCCGGCATACTGGCCTGCGACTTTTTCGCGGTGGACACCGTGTTCCTGCAACGGATCTACGTGTTCTTCGTCGTGGAGATCGCCACCCGCCATGTCCATGTCCATGTCCTCGGAGTCACGAAACACCCGACCGCGGCCTGGGTCACCCAGCGTGCACGGACCCTGCTGATGGATCTCGAGGACCGCGGCCGCCGGTTCCGGTTCCTCATCCGTGACCGCGACACGAAGTTCACAGCTTCCTTCGACACCGTCTTCACGGCAGCCGACATCGACGTGGTACGCACGCCCCCGCAGTCGCCCCAGGCAAACGCGATCGCGGAACGCTGGGTGGGCAGCGCCCGCCGCGAATGCACCGACAGACTGCTGATCGTCTCCGAACGGCACCTGACGTCAGTCCTCACCAGCTACGCCGAGCATTTCAACACCCACCGGCCTCACCACTCCCTCGGCCAGCACCCACCCGACCCGCCACCCGTGGTCGCCCCGCCCCTGGGTTCCACCGTCCGTCGCACACGCATCCTCGGCGGGCTGATCAACGAGTACCGTAACGCCGCCTGACGACTCCCACCGAGGACCACGTCAACCGCAAAAGACCAGCTCACAGGCCGAAACCCGGTTTTTGGAGCCCCACAGGACTCTGTTGCCCTATTGCTGGGCGCTGAGGCCCTCACGCCTCGCGGGTGGTGATCATGGAGGATGGTGCGTAGCGGCTGGCCCTGACCCTGGCCGCGGGAGGAGTCGGTCGATGTCGATGCAGCCACGTCCGTGGCCGCAGGTTCCTGAACAGACCGCGGCGGTGGCCTGTGCGGCGTTCCCGAAAGGCACACTGGCAATCCGTGTTCGCGATGAGCTGCCCGAGTTGTTTGCTGATGAGCAGTTCCTCGCAGCGTTCGGCGTGCGCGGTAGACCAGGCATCTCACCGGGGCAGTTGGCGCTGGTCACGGTGTTGCAGTTCGCGGAGAACCTCACCGACCGGCAGGCGGCCGACGCGGTACGGGCCCGGATCGACTGGAAATACGCCCTCGGTCTGGAGCTGACCGACGCAGGGTTTGATCACACTGTGTTGACCGGGTTCCGGCAGCGGCTTATCGACCATGGTCTGGAGGAGAAGGTACTGGACCTGCTGCTGGCCCGGCTGTCCGAGTTAGGACTCGTCAAGGCTGGCGGCCGGCAACGCACCGACTCTACGCATGTGCTGGCGGCGGTACGCTCGGCCAATCGGCTGGAGTTCCTCGCCGAGACACTGCGAGCGGCCTTGGAGGCGTTGGCCGTGGCCGCACCGGACTGGCTGAGGGCCCAGATCAACACCGAATGGGTGACACGGTACGGCGCCCGTATGGATTCCTACCGGATTCCGAAGGGCGACGACAAGCGTAAAGCGATGGCCATTCAGGTTGGAGTCGACGGGTTCGGTCTTCTGGAAGCCGTACACACCGTCGGCGCACCGATCTGGCTACGTGAGATCCCCGCCGTGGTCACCCTGCGTGCGGTGTGGCTCAGGCAGTACCACCGCACGATCACCCATGACGGGCAGGAGGTGGCGTGGCGGGAGGAAAAAGACCTCCCGCCCAGCAGAGACCGGATCTGCTCGCCGTACGACACCGACGCCCGGTACGCGACCAAACGCGGTTCCGGCTGGGAGGGCTACAAAGTCCATCTCACGGAGACCTGCGACGACGTGAGCACGACCGGCGCGCCACACCTGGTCACGAATGTGACCACCACCGACGCGACCGTCACCGACGTGGAGATGCTCGAACGGATCCACAAGGATCTCGACCGCAGATCGTTACTTCCGGCGGAGCACCTGGTCGACGCCGGCTACACCAGCGCCGAGCTCCTCATCGACTCCCAGCGCGATTTCAGTATCACGTTGCTCGGTCCGCTGCCGGCCGACAACTCCCACCAGGTTCAGGCCCGTGGTGGCTTCGAACGCGCCGCGTTCGCCATCGACTGGGACAACCAGCGGGTCACCTGCCCGCAAGGCGTGACCAGCACGATCTGGTCGTCCTGCAACGAACGCGGCCGGGAATCGATCGTGGTTCGTTTCCCCGTCACAGCCTGCCAGCCATGTCCCGTCCGTTCACAATGCACACGAGCCACCCGGAACGGCCGCCAGTTGATGCTACGTCCCCGCGACATCCACGAAGCGGTCGAGCAGGCCCGCGCCAAACAGAACACCGACGAGTGGAAACAGCGCTACGCAACCCGCGCCGGCGTCGAGAGCACCATCCATCAATCAGTTGCCGTCACCGGGATCCGCCGCTGCCGCTACACCGGACTACCCAAGACCCGACTTGCCCACGTCCTCGCCGCCACCGCCCTCAACCTGATCCGGTTGGACGCGTGGTGGACCGGCACGCCACTCGACCGGCCTCGGGCCAGCCACCTCGCAAGACTCGACTTCAGCCTCGCCGCATAGCCGAATTGGGCAACAGACTGCCACAGGCTGGCTGGCAGAACGGCCGCTACGACAACGGGGCGTACAGGATAACCGCGAGTAGTGGACCGCTGGCGGCCGCCCCGGCGAACATTCCGGCGGCGTTTCCGGTCGCTCCGGCGAATCTGAGCCTCGAGGTCGAGGCACACCGGATTGCCGGACCATCGGGCATCCAGTACGGCCTTGCCTGCCGGGCCGATCCGAACACCGCAGAGGCCTACTATTTCATCGTCACCCACCAGACGATGGCCATCGCCAAGGTCACCCACACGAACCCCGAAGCACCACCACTGATCCAGCTGGCTGTGCCTGATCTCGACGTCAACGCCACCAACCGCCTGCAGGCCGTGTGCACCGACGACCCGACGCGGAACGCGGTCCACCTCGCGTTCACCGTCAACGGCCGTTCTGTGCAGGTGACCGACACCACCGACCCGCTCCGCAGCGGCACGGTCGCGATCGTGGCGGCGACCGCCTACGGCGACACCAGAAACAGCGTCAAGGTGGAGTTCGACAACGTCGTCGCCACCCGCAGGTAGAAGACCTCTCACACCGCGCGGGGGGCTACGGCGGGCACTGTCGCGTCGACGGAGGCCACTGCCGGCCGGACGATCGAGTGATGCGCCGCCGTCGTGTCCGTCCGCCGGTGCCACCGAGGTGGCAGCCGGGGCGGCGCGGTGGCGGACCGGGCAAGCGCCCACGGCCAGGCCGTCAGTCGACGCGCTGACGGAGGCACTGCCCCCCTTCGAGATATGGTCAGGTCGGCTGGCGGTGGCCGAGACCCGCTTCGCGGGCTCGGACGATTGCCTCGGCGCGGTCTGCGAGCTGGAGTTTGGCGAAGATCGTGGACACGTGGTTGGCGACGGTACGGGTACTGACATTGAGTACCCGGGCGATCGATGCATTGTTGCGGCCGCGGGCGAGTTCGTCCAGAACCTGCCGCTCGCGGTCGGTGAGCTGCGGGAACGGGACCTCACGTGGCGGGTGGGCGAGCAGGGCGAGGACCCGTGCCGCGACACGGGAGCCGAAGATTGCCTCGCCGTGTGCCACGGCGGTGATAGCCCGGCGCAGTTCGTCTTGGTCGGCGCCCTTGAGGAGGTAACCGCGGGCGCCGGCGCACATCGCGGCGAACACGGACGCGTCGTCCTCGACCATGGTGACCACGAGCACTGCTGTGTCGGGAAGTTCGGCGGTGATCGACCGGGTGGCGGTGACGCCGTCGGTACCGGGCATGTGCAGGTCCATGAGGACGACGTCGGGCCGGGTGGCACGGGCGATCCTGATGGCCTCGTCGCCGTCCGCGGCTTCCCCGACGAGGTCCAGGTCGTCCAGGGACAGCAGGAGCGCCCTGACCCCGGCGCGGATGAGCGGATGGTCGTCCGCGACGACGACCTTGATCGTGTCCGTCATGAGACCACCGGCGAGGCCGCACCCGGCCGGGGAAGGGGAATCGTCACGGTCACCAGCGTGCCACCTCCAGGCGGCGACGTGATCGTGCACTGCCCGCCTAGGTCGGCGGCTCGTTCGTTGATCGACCGCACGCCGACGCCTGGTTGCCAGCCGTCGGGCAGCCCGCGCCCGTCGTCGTGGACCTCGATCGACAATGCTGAGCCGGCCCGCAGGCTGACCTCGCACCGGCGCGCCGCGGCGTGCCTGACGGTGTTCGTGATGGCCTCCGTGACGATGCGGTATGCGGCGGTCTCGATGCCGGCCGGGAGCCGAACCAGACCGTCCGCGAGAATGACCACCTCCGGGTGGCGGCCCCCCTCGGTCCCGCGGCCGGGGAAGCCGCCGCGGCCCAGCCTCGTCGCGGCAGCCCGCAGCGCGGCGACGAGCCCGGCCGATTCCAAGGACGGGTCGCCGAGGGCGTAGACGAGGCGCCTGACGTCGTCGATCGCTTCGTTGACCTGGGCCCGGGCATCGGCGAGGAGTTCGTCGCTGAGCTCTGGAGTGCTGCGGAGCCGGTTGCGGGCCGCGTCAAGAGTCAGCCCGGTCGCCGTCAGCCGCGGCCCAAGCCCGTCGTGGAGGTCACGTTGGAGCCGACGCCGCTCGTCCTCGCGGGCCAGTACCAGCCGGGTCCGGGCACCGCGGAGGTCGTGCAGCAACGCCACCGCGTGCACGGCGGCGCCGACCTGCCGGGCGACGTCGCCTAGCAGTGCCCGGTCGGCACCGGACATGCGGTCCTCGCCGCGCCGCCGGCCAATCAGGAGGGTCCCCACCTGCTGGCCGTGGTGGCCGAGCGGGAGTGCGTCGGTCTCGTCGTCGGTCGGGCGCAGGGGGTCGCCGTCGTGCTCCGGGCGGCGCCGGCCGGCGTGATGTTCGGCAACGACACGGTTGTCGGCGGTGACGATCCCCGCGTAAGGGATCCGCAACGCGAGGGTCAGCGTCTCGGCGAGGATGTGCAGCCCATCCTCTGGGCCGGGGGCGGTGGAAAGCTGCCGGCCGACCGCCGCGACCACCGCGTACGGGTCGTCTCGCCGGCCGTAGAACAGCCGGTTGATCCGGGCCCGGATGCTGACCGACATCGGGCCGAACGCGAAGACCGCCGCGGCCGCGCCGATCGCCGACACGAGCGGCCCGGTGGTTCCGATTAGCGCGCCCACCGCGAGTACCACCGCCGCGTAGGTGCCGAGCGCCGCGGTCAGCAGGGTCGCGGCCAGGACCGAACGCCGGACGGCCACGTCGATCCCGTACAGCCGCCAGCGCAGGATCGCGGCCACGACGGCGACCTGTTGCAGCAGCGTCTGCGCGATCGCGATGAACGGCCCGATCGAGGACGGCTCGACGAGGACCGTCACCAAGATGACGGGTACCAGCAGCTGGGTCGCCGCGACCCACCTGAGTTGCTGCCGCAGATCTCCGCGTGCGCGGACGTACCGGACCAGGATGCTCGCGATGGCCGCCACCCCGGCGAGATCGCCGACGAGGCCGAGGGCCTGCGCCACGCCCGCCAGTGCCGGGACGTCGAGGCCCATGGGATTGACGAGGCCGGTCGGCGAACCGCCCGGCTCATCCGGTGTCGTCACGATTACTCCCGCGCGCAGCGCGGACGCCACCATCGCGAGTGCCGTGAGAGCCAGGGGCACCTGCGCCGCGCGACGCCAGCCCATGGACGTGATGCGGCCGGAGGGGAACAGGAACAGTGCCGTTGCCTCCAGGGTGAGATGCGCCTGCCATGACCAGGAGACGACCCACAACGCCCAGTCCGGGCCCGGCCAGCCGTGGCCGAGCGCGGCGCCCGCGTAGCCGGCGGCGAGCCCGGTGACACTGGTCGTGAGGCCCGCCACCAGGTACATCCAGCCGATCACGAGCTCTGGCCGGCGACGGGTGAGGATCAACCCGGGGACGGCGAACCCGGGCGTGTAGAGCAGGATCAACCATTCCCCGACGTCCTTGCCGTGGCCGCCGGCAGCGGCGAGGACGATCATGGGTGCCGCCGCCATAGAGAACACCACGGTGGCGGCGGTGGCCGCGGCCGACCAGCGACGGGACACCCCATGGCCCGTCGTGTCAGACGGGCGTGACACCCACGGCATGGCGCCGGAGAACCTGCTCATGGACGGATCCAAACGCGATCGCTGTGCCGGGTCATGAGTACGCAATCACCCCTCGACCGTAAAGATCTCACGGGTGAAGCGTGAATGGGGACTCATGACGTCGTGATGGGCGCCGTCGCTCAATGGAGGCGGCCGCCACAGGTGGCGGCCCGCCGCGTGACCATGAGGGTCGACGACGGCGTTCCCGCTCTTGATCGGAGATCGTCATGGTTCAGGTCGCGATGCTCGTCCTCGCTTTCCCACTGGGTTTCTTCCTTGCCGACCGCCGGGTGGCCTACGGGGCCACGGCGATCGTGTTCGCCGCGGTCATGGCGGTGCAGACCCCGTTCGTCGCGTCCGACAGCGGCCTGGACGCGTGGTACTGGATCATCAACGCCGCCACGCTAGCCGTGGGGCTCGGCCTGGCCATCTGGGGCAACACGCTCGGCGCCCGGCGCCGCGCCCGCCGCATTGCCTGACCGCGACACCGATGGCAGGTCGTCGGGTCCGAGGGGTCCTCGGCCGGGCAGGTTCGATCCGTCGTCCCTGCCCGTCAACCTGCTTGTCGAGGAGTCTCTGATCATCGGAGCGACCGGGCTCGGACTGCACTCGGGACCGGCAGTTGAACCGCCCACGTGGCTTCTCGACCCGGAGACTGCCGTACATGGACACGGAGTCGCTACCCATGGGGCTCGTGGTGTCCATTCACGGGTGCGACCCGTGTTGATGGTGCTTTAGGCGGCGATGGCGAGGGCGGCGGCCGGCGTGGCAGTCCGGGGCACGGGGAAGCCAGGGCTTGCCGGCGAGGGCCATCGTGATGGCGTCGAGGGCCCAGAATGGCGTGGTCGCGGGCGGAGACCAGGTAGGAGCGCACGCGGCAGTACCCGGCGAGGGTCGCCGGGGTGTGCCAGTAGCCCGAGACGGCCTGGTGCCGTTTCGGTAGCCGTAGCGCCTGCTCAGCCGGGTTCTTCGTCCAAGGAATCCTGAAATCCGTCTGGGCGGATCGGGCGGTGCTCGCCGCACTGATCAAACTCCTGCCGAGAAGGCTGCGGATGCACCGGCTGATCACCCCCGGCACCGTCCTCCGGTGGCACCGCAGCCTGGTCACCCGGAAATGGACCAGACCACACCGGACCGGACGGCCACCGATCAGCCCGGAGATCGCCACGCTGATCAAGCGGCTCGTGACCGAGAACCCGACGTGGGGATACCAGCGGATCCAAGGCGAGCTTCTCAAAGTCGGCCACAAGGTCGGCGCGACCGCGATCCGCCGGATCTTGAAGTCCCTGGGGCTGCCCCGGCTCCGAACCGGCAGACCGACACGACGTGGCGGCAGTTCCTGCGTACGCAGGCGTCGACGATGCTGGCCGTGGAATTTTTCCACGTGGATTGCGCGGTGACGCTGCGGCGTCTGTACTGCTTCTTTGTCATAGAGGTCGGCTCCACGCGTGCCTGCGCGGCGAGCAGATGCGACTGTGGGGCTCCAGAACCCCGATTCGAGCGGTGACCTGCATGTTTGTCCCGGACGGGGCCCGTGTCGGGCAGGCTGGATGGTCATGATGTGGTCGCTGCTCTACGCCCTGACACGCAACACTCTCGGACTGATGCTGCTCCACGTGCGCGGCGACACCGCGAAAGACGTGGAGCTCCTCGTCCTGCGACATCAGGTGGCGGTGCTGCGACGGCAGGTGAACCGCCCGGTCCTGGAACCGAAGGATCGCGTCGTCCTCGCAGCCCTGTCCCGGCTGCTACCCCGAGCCCGCTGGGGTTCGTTCTTCGTCACCCCGGCCACCGTGTTGCGCTGGCACCGTGAGCTCCTCGCACGACAATGGACCTACCCGCGCAAGACCCTTGGGCGGCCGCCGGTCCGCCGGGAGATCCGCGAACTGGTCCTGCGCCTCGCACGGGAGAACCCGACCTGGGGCCACCGCAGAATCCAGGGAGAACTGATCGGGTTGGGCTACCCGGTCGGGGTCGCCACCGTCTGGCGGATCCTGCACCACGCCGGCATCGACCCCGCACCCCGACGGGCCGACACCTCCTGGCGCACGTTCCTGTCCGCGCAGGCCTCCGGCCTGCTGGCCTGCGACTTCTTCACCGTGGACACCGCGTTCCCGCAACGGATCTACGTGTTCTTCGTCGTCGAACACGCCACCCGCCGTGTTCACGTCCTCGGGCTCACACGAAGCACCCGACCACGGCGTGGGTCACCCAGCAGGCACGGAACCTGCTGATAGACCTCGACGAGCGTGGCCACCGGTTCCGGTTTCTCCTCCGTGACCGCGATACAAAGTTCACGGCTCCGTTCGACGCCGTCTTCACCGCAGCCGGCATCGACGTGGTATGCACACCGCCACAGTCGCCGCAGGCGAACGCGATCGCGGAACGCTGGATCGGCACCGCCCGCCACGAATGCACCGACAGACTCCTGATCGTCTCCGAACGACACCTGACATCAGTCCTCGACAGCTACGCGAAGCATTTCAACACCCACCGGCCCCACCGCTCCCTCAGCCAGCGCCCACCCGACCCGCCACCGGTGGTCACCCCGCCCTCGGGGTCTACCGTCCGGCGCACACGCATCCTCGGCGGGCTGATCAACGAGTACCGCAACGCCGCCTGACGACGCCCGCAGACAATCACCTCAATGGCAAAAGGCCAGCTCACAGGCCGAAACCCGAGTTCTGGAGCCCCACAGGCGGCACTATGGTGCTCAGCCGGGCTTTTCCATGTCGACGAACTCCACGGCGCCGTAGCCGTCGAACGTGTCGGTGTGCCGTCCGGTCTCAACGAAACCGAGGCGCTGGTACAGACGGATGGCACGTTCGTTGAAGGCTGCGACGTCGAGCACGACCCGGCGCTGCCCGTAGAGGGGGCGGGCGAACTCCAACCCGGCCAGCACGAACTGCTCGCCGAGCCCCCGGCCGGTGAGATCGGGCCGCAGGCCGAACCCGTAGAACAGCGCGTCGCCGTGCAACTCGAAGAAGTAGAAACCCATGAGCGCACCGGCGTCGTCGCGCACCGCGAAGAAACGCTCGGGGTTCTTCACGGGTAGGCCGTCATCGTCGTAGAAGTCGTAGGGCGGGTCGTACCGCCAGGCGGCGCGCTCCCCGAACATGGCATCGTCCGCCGGTTCGATCCTCACCGCTTCTACTCCGAACTGGGACCGTCCCGAACGTCGTCCCCCGCTGTCAGCGCGATTCTCCCACCGTGCTGCCAGGGGCATCCATCGGCCCACCCCCGCATGTTGCGGCAACCGTCCCTGTGCCCTCCCGGTGAACCCGGATCCGGTTTCGGTAACCCGGCTCCTGGCGCTCGTTGCCCGCACTCTCGGCAACCCGTCTCGGCGACCGTGGACGACGGGCCGACGCGCCGGCGTGGACGGGACGAGACTCCGCCCTGTCCGCTGCGAGGCAGCCCCCTCACCAGGCCGAAAATCGTCCAGCGGAGCAGATCACTGTGATTTCCATGGCAGAGTTCGACCGTCCTCGACCGCCGAGCTCAGCGCTCGGCGAGGAAGTCGATCTCGCTGATCGCGATGACGTTGCCCTGGCCGTCCGAAGGGTCGTAGGCCTCGGTCACCCAGACCTTGACAATCCGCACGTCCTTTCCGCGAACGTTCAGGTCCTGGCGGTCGGGCACGTCGCGCAGCGAAAGGATCTGGCACGGCCCGTCGCCGAGCTGCACCCCGATGCTCCGCGGCCTGGCCTGGGTCAGCCGCTGCGGGTCCTTCCCGTCCAGGCCGGCGCGGATCGAGACACGGTCGATCCGAACCGCGTCGTCGAAGAGGAGGATGAGGGTCGCGCTCCGGCCGGCCTGCTCGGTATCGGCGCAGGACTCGCCGGGGGGCCGGTCCGGATGCCAGGACGTGGCCCAGGCCCGGTTCCGGAAGCCGTCGACGGCGAATGCCTGACTGTAGCCGGGGAGCTCTTCCTCGGCCGGCTCGACCCGCCACGACTTGACGTCGATCTCCTTGTACGAATGCGGCAGGAGCCCGGCCACATGGTCCGAGACCCAGCCACGCGAGCTGCCACTCCATGGCCCGACGAAGGCGAGTACGGCGGCGACGACGACGGCCAGCGCCGTCGCGCGGAAGGCCGCGACCCGCGGTACGAGCGGCTGATCGTATCCGCGCCAGGCGCCGGCGACGGCGCGCATCTCCCGGTCGAACCGGCGGCGCTCACCGGCGCCCGCCAGCGCCGCCCCCCAGCCGCGCGCTCTCGGCGGTTCCGGCTCCGCGTCCCGGCGGGAGCGGGCCTCGAACCGGACCAGCATCTCCCCGCAGGTGCAGAACCGGGCGCCGGCAGGGTTCTGCCGCCCGCACCGGCACGGCATCGGAGTGCCAGGCTCTCCGGATCTCGGCGGGTGACCGGATGCCTCGGGATAAGGCGACGTCTGCGGGTAGCCCGACGCCTGCGGGTGACCCGGGGGCTGCGGCGGACTCCCGGGAGCCGTCGACGGCGTCGACACTCCGGTCGGCGCCTCCTCGTCTGGACGGACCGCCCGGAAGCTGTCCCGTGGTCCGGCGTCCGGGCCGGCGCCCACCAGGCCGGCGATCGAGATGGGGCGCAACCCCGCCGGCTGTGCCCCACGCGGGACCCGGATTCGCCCCTCGGCCGTCCGAGATGCCGGCGCCGCGGGATCCTCCCTGCGGACGGCCCGCGGCATACCGGGGGCCGACGGCCCAGCGGGAGCCGACGGCGAACCGGGGCCCGGATCCGGCCGGGCTCCGGAGACCTGACCGGGCCCCGCGGCCGCTGGTCTCGGATCCCCGGACGGCGGAGGGCTACCGACGGGCGGGTGAGGGCCGGCGGCAGAGCCCGCGGCCGGACCTGGACCTGCGGCTGGCGTTTCCCTCCGGCCTCCTCCGTGCGAGGGCGGCGGATCGGAGCCCTCCGCGGACCACAGGAACCGGCCACATCCCTCGCAGAACTGGACGCCGTCGTTGTTGACTCGCTGGCACGTCGGGCACGTCGGGCACGTCGTCATCCGGCACCGCCCAGGTCGGCCCGGTCAGCCGGACGCACCTGGTCGGTCACCAGGAGGGCGGCGAGGGCCGCCAGATCCTCCCCGCCGTCGCCACCCGCGCGTTCGCCGCCAGCGCCCAGGCCGACGGCGGCCGGTGGTGGTGGTGCCGATGCCGGCGGCGGCATAGGCACCACGGGCGACGACACCGGCGCGGGCGGCGCACCGAACCGCCCGACGCGGCCGGCGGGTTGCCTCCGCGGCACCAGGGCCAGGTCGGGATCGACGCCGTACCCGGTCACCCACCAACCGGGCTCCGCGGGGTCGGGAAGCCCGGCGACCAGCCCATAGGCGTCGAGGACATCCCCGTCCGGACCGGTCACAGCGAGATGAAGGCAGGTGGCGTCGGGGTCGCCGTCGTGGAGGTGGGGCACGACGACGCCGATGGGCTCCCCGGCGGCGACCCGAGTGCCGGCCTGGGGCAGGCAACGCGTGCCCTGGTAGCGGTAGCTGCGGCCGTCGTCGGCGCGCAGCAGCAACGGGGAGCGGCCATCCACGACCCCGCCGGCGACCGCGTATACGGTCTCCCCCGCGCGGGCCGGCAGACGCAGCTCGCCGCCGGGCTGAGGCGCGACGACGAGCGCCCGCGACAGTGGCTGGTATCGGGCGCCGCTCGGGGCCGCGGGAGCCATGACGGGCGTCGCCTCTGCGGCCGGCCGAGCGACCGGGGCGACCTGTGACCGGTCGTCCGGGGAGACCCGTGCCCGCGCAACCGGGGCGACCACCGACGGCACGTGCGACCTGAGATCCGCCGGGCCAACCGGTCCAGCACCACCCGACGGGACGGCCTGTGGGAGGGCGTCGGACCGGTCAGCCGGGACGTCGGACCTGGCGCCTGGGACGACGGCGCCCGCGACCCCGGGCGTGCCGCCACGGCCGGGAGGCGGAGCCGTGCCAGAGCCGGCGGACGAGCCGGCCTCCGCCGAGATCGGGGCCGGGGATGGGGCCTCTGACCTGGGCTTTTCACTGTCTGTCAGATCGTGTGCAAAAAGCGCCCGAAGCGCGTCCGCGTCGGCCTCGCTCCCGCCGAATTCCGGCGGCGCTGGTGGCGGCACCGTCTCCCCCGTCATCGTCCTCGGTCGTCCTCACCGGCCATCAGGAAAGGAAGCTGGTCTATTCTTCCACGTCAGCCGTACCGTCTCCTGCCTCGTCCGGCCTGCTGTTCCGCGGATGACGTTGTCACAGCTGATGCTCAGGGTAAGGTCGGGGCGGCCCTTCGCCCGCACATGGGGCGAAGATGGTTCTCGAGCGATGCCGGAGGCGGGGGATGCGTCGCGGCGTGTACAGATCTATGCCGGCGGGAATGCCGAACTTGACGCCGCGCCTGGAACAACCTCACGGGGAACGGCGATGACCGAGGCGCCGGTTCCCCCGATCCTCGCGGCCCGCGTTCGGCTACCCGCCCCCGCCGGCATGCACCGGCCGCGGCTGGCCGGACCGCTCATCGTCCCGGCCGCCTACCGGGTCGGAACCGTGGTCGCGCCGGCCGGCGCCGGGAAGACAACCCTGCTTGTGGAGGTGGCGCAGGCGTGTGCGTGGCCGACCGCCTGGCTCACGCTCGACGACCGGATCGGCGGCCTCGACTCGTTCCTCGCCCACCTGCATGCCGCCGCGGCAGCGGCGGCCGGTCTGCCCGCCGGATCCTGGACCAGCATCGAGAACGCCATCGTGGACCTCGACCGGCACCTGACCGACAACCTGCTCATCGTCCTGGACGACCTGCACGCGGTGGACGGACAGCCGGCCGAGGCGGCGGTCCAACTCCTGCTCGACTACCTCCCCCCCAAGGTCCGGGTTCTCGTCGCCGCCCGCTGGCGCCCGAACCTCGATCTGCACCGGCTGCGTCTCGCCGGGCAGATACGGGAGGTGGACGCCGACGCGCTGCGTTTCCGGACCTGGGAGGTCGAGGAGCTGTTCCGGGACTGCCACGGCGTCCGGCTGCGACCCGAAGAGGTAACCGCGCTGACCCGCAGCACGGACGGCTGGGCCGCCGGTTTACAGCTGTTCCACCTCGCCACCCGCGGCCGGCCCGCGTCCGAACGGGCGAAGATTCTCTCCGGGCTCGGTAACACGCGGCTCACCCGCGAATACCTGACGATGCACGTGCTGTCCGCGGTGAGCGCGGACGAGCGGGACTTCCTGGTGCGGACGAGCGTCTTCGACCGGCTGACCGAGAAACGCTGCGACAGCCTGCTGGGACGCACCGGGAGCGGTCTTCAGCTCGCCGAGCTGGAACGGCGTGGGCTGTTCACCTTCGTCGAGGACGACGGGCGGACCTACCGTTACCACGAGGTGTTACGAATTCACCTGCTGGAACGGCTCGTGCTGGAACACGGGGAGGAACGAGCCCAGGAGGTGCACGGGGCGGCGGCGCGGCTGTGTGAGGAGGACGGCGCGCTCACCGAGGCGCTCCTGTCGTACTGCCGCAGCGGGGACTGGGAGCAGGTGCGGCGGCTGCTCGGCCAGGGCGGCCGGCGCCTGGCCGACGACCCGGCCGCCTGGTTCGAGCTGCTGCCGGCCGCGATCCGCGACTCCGACCCGTGGGTGCTGCTCGCGATGGCCCGCCGGCTCGCCGCGGACGGGTCGCTCGAAGCCGCGGCCGATACCTATCGCGATGCCGCGACGGCGTTCGGTTCCGAAACGCCGGCCCGGGTTCACCGCGAGCTCGCCGAACTCGACGACTGGCTCCACCCCGCGCCGCGCCGCGGCACGACCTGGCTGCGGACTCTTCGGGCGGTGCTGGCCGATCCCGGCCCGCATGTCGAAGGATCCGCCGACCCCCCGCAGACGGCGCTCGTGCGCGGGATTGCCGCCTTCGTCGCGGGAGAGATCGCGCTGGCCCGCCAACGCTTCGACACGATCACCGCGGGTATCGGCGCAAGTCCCGTGATCGAGACGGTCGCCGCGGTCGGGCGGGCCGCGTGCGCCCTGCTCACGCAGGACGCACAGGCCGGCGAGACGGTCGAGGAGGGAGTGGCCGCGGCGGAGCTGCTCGGGCATGCGGCCGTGCTCCGCGTTGCGGCCGCCGTCCGCGCCCTGTACTTCGGCTACGGCAACCGGCACGTCCTGCACCTGCTCGACGCCGCCGGCCGGGCCGGTGACCGGTGGGGGGTGGGGGCTCTCGTCCTGCTCGGCAGCTTTGCCGGCCTCCCGGTGCCGGACGACGTCATGTTCCCGGCCGACGAGCTTCCCGCGCCCGCCCTGCCGCCGTCGACCGGCCTGGCGCCGGGGCAGGTGTGGCCGGACGACGAGCCGATGCACCTGCGCGCCTACCGACAGCTGGCGATGGCACTGGACCACACGGCAGGGATCTTCGACGAGCTGACCGCCGGTGCGCTCGCGACCTGGGCGCGGGCGTCCGCGCTGCTGGCCTGGCGGCGGGCGGGCGCGCCGCTGGACGAGGACGAGGCAGCGCGGGTGGTCCGGGCAGCGGCCCGGCTGGGACCGGCCCCGCACGCCCTCGCCCTCGTCGGTAGCGTCCCACCGCCCTCGGCCGCCCCACCGCCGTCGCACGCGGCCGGTCTGCCGCCGTCGCCCTCTGCGGCGTCCGGTGCCCCGTTCGCCCCAGGGTCCGGCGCGACATCCGGCCAGACCCATCCGCACGAGGTGGCGCGCCGGATCGCCGCCGAGGCGGGCGTCGGAAGCTGGGTGGAAAGGCTGATCGCGTCGCTGTCGGGCGGCGGCCGCCCGCCCGCTGCCGTCATGCCCGCGGGCATGACGGGCACCGTCGCTGCCGCGGTCGACGCCGACGCGGCCAGCCCGGCGCCGGCCGGTGAACCGCCCGCTGCGGAGCGCCGGCTGACCGTCCGCTGCCTGGGTCGGTTCGAGCTGGAGGTCGACGGAGTGCCGGTCGGCCTGGCCGGGGTACAGCCGCGCAACCTCGAGCTCCTTCATGTGCTCGCGGTGCACGCGGACCGGCCGTTGCATCGGGACCAGCTGATCGAGCTGATCTGGCCGGACGCCGCGCCGGCACAGGCGAACCACAGCCTGCAGGTCGCGGTCAGCGCCCTGCGCGGGCTGCTCGAACCGGCGGTCCCGCGCGGCCGGCGCGGGCTGCTCCGCAGGGCCGGGCAGGGCTACCTCCTGGCCCTCGTCGATCCGGACGACCACGACATCCGCCGGCTCGAACGACTGCTCGATGCCGCGGCCGCGGCACGACGCTCCGGTGACGGCGAGGCCGAGTACCAGCGGCTGGCGAGCGCGATCGAGCTCTACGCCGGGGACGTCCTGCCCGGCGGTGGCCCGGCGGACTGGCTGCTGGCCGAACGGGACCGGCTGCGGACGACCATCGCCGCGGCCTGTGAACGCGCCGCGGCCATCTCGACCGAGACAGGCCGGCACAAGGATGCGGTCCGGCACGCCGAACTGGGGCTCGAGGTCGACCGGTACCGGGACGGGCTGTGGCGGACGCTCGTGGTGGCGCTCCGATCGGGCGGGCAGCCGGTCGCGGCCGCCCGCGCGGAGGCCCGGTACGAGGCGATGCTCGCCGACCTGGGCATCGAACTCACACCGGCCGAACCTCCACCCGGTGCGGGACATGGGCCGGCTTGGCCGACCTGACGGCCGCCTCCACCCCCCGCAGATCGCTGCCCTGCGGCACCCGGACGACAAGCGACGGGGTGCGACCGCCCGGCAGTTCGCCCTGCGGCCGGGGCGACCAGTTCACCCCTCCGCTGTCGGTCACCTCCGCCTCCACCCCGGCGAGGACCCGGACGGCCGCGGCCACACCGGCCGGCGTGCCACGCCACCGCAGGACCTCCGGCAGCTGCCGGATGACCGCCCGGGTGCGGTCGGCCGGCCATCCGCCGTCCACCGCCATCCCGAGCCAGCCGGCCAGCCAGCCGAGGAAGTCCTCCGGCGTCAGATCCGGGTCGAGGTAGGCGTCGACGTTGTCGAGCGTGGCCAGCACCGGCGCCAGCACCTCGTCGAAGGCGGCGAGCAGCGCGCCGACGGCCCCGGCGCCGAGCAGCACCCCCGGTACCCCGCCCGCCAGCGGGAACGGAGTATCCAGGCCCTCGACCGATCCCCTCATCCGGCCGCCTGGGCGCGAACCGCGTCGATCTGGTGCTCGAAGCTGAACACCAGGCTGGTCGGCGGCAGGTCGAGGCGTTCCACCCGACTGAAACGCTCCCGGGTGACCGGGTTCGCCTGGAACAGCAGCGCCTCGTCGACGTAGGCGACGCCCGACACCGCCTGCAGGACCCCGAACACGTCCCCGACGTGCACGGCCCGGCCGAACGGCCAGCCGGTGCCGTCCGGTCCGCCGCTGACGGGGTTGAGGAACCGGTAGAGGGCGGTCAGCGCATCCTCCCGCACCCGGTCCGGGTGGGCTGTCGCGGCGCAGCGCAGGCGCGCAACCACGGTCACGCCGACGTAGCGCGGCGGCTCCACGCTGACCCGCACGCCGACCACCCGCCGGGCGTCGAGGTACCCCCGGATGGCCTCGCCGGTGGTGTCCGGAACGACGAGCTCGGTGAGGGCGAGACGGCCGTCGGCGCCGGCCGCCCGGGGCACGACGAGCACCCGGACCGCCCCGGCGTCCTGGCCGGACTCCTCCACCACGCAGCGCACCCGGGCGATCTCCGGGGCGGCCTGCCGGGCGAGGACCTCGAAGTCCTCGGCGGTGACCGCACGGTCCCGGTGCCGCAGTGCGAGGGGTCCGCGGACCTTGGCCTCCTCGATGGTCTCCCCGTCCACCCCACCGCTGGCCGGCTGCCGGTTGTACACGGCGGCGACGTACGGGATGGAGGAGCGCAGCGTGTTCAACGAGCGGGCGACGACGTTGCCGATCCGGCCCCCGCCGGTCTGGTACGGCCGCACCCGGACGACGGACCCCTTCGGCGGGACGGCCCCGTACTGGCGCACCGAGCCGTCCGCGAGCCGGACGAGCGGCCCGAACCCCACCACGCCGGTGGTCGGGTCCACCATCACGTGCCGGTCGTCCGGCCCGCTGGACGCGAACGAGTCGACCAGCTGCCAGACCGACCAGCCGTCGGCCGTCCCGGCCCCGGCCCCACTCCCATTGCCGTTCCCGTCCGGGCTGTCCGGCGCGGACCCGTCGCCCGCCGGCACCGCCACCGACCCGGTCGGCGCGGTCGTCGGGAGCGCCGCCGGCGACGCGGGGGGCAGTCCGGCGGGCAGCGCGTTGCGCCGGGTGTCGTCGGCGCTCACCTCGATCACGATCGGCTCGGAGGTTGTCGGAACCGGGACCTGGCTGAGCCGGAACGTCTGCCCGGCAACCCCCTCCGAAATCCCGAGGACCGCCCCGGCGACCTGAGCGCCGTGCACCGCGTCGACGTCCCCGCCGACGGCCGCCCCGACGACGGACACGATGCGCGGGGATTCCCGGTAGGCCGGCACCCCCCGCCGCTCGACGACCCGGCAGCGCAGCCAGGCGGAGGTGACGCCGCCCACGTCCCGGACGCCGTGCGTGCGCGGCAGGTGCAGCTCGATCACACCCGTGGTGTTCAGGCCGTTCGTGGTGTCCTGTTCGAGCGAGCATCGGCTCCAGCGCCGGCCGTCCCAGGCCTCCCAGCGCAGCGGCGGCCGCAGCGGGTCGATGCCGTGCCCGCTCACCATGCAGGTGAACCGCAGGAGGACGATCAGCGACGGGGCCGGCCGGTCGAAGCCGATGTAGAGCGCGTCGCCGGCCTTGGGACGCTCGTCGAAGCAGGCGAACCCCGAGCCGAATCCGAGCTCCCGGGTGTGGTCGCGCAGGGTCTCGCCGTCCACGCTGGACGCCACCACGACCGAGCGTGCCGGCACGATGTCCAGGTCCGCCATGGTGGTGAACTCGATCGCCCGTTCGGTGGCGGTCCGCCGGGTGGACACCACAGTGCCCTTCGCGATGCGGACGGTGGCGTCCTGCTGGGCGGAGAGGCGGAACGAGACCTCGGCGCGGGCGGCGACCGGCGGGAACAGCCGCACCCCGACCAGGTCCAGGAACCGGACGTAGTTCCGGTCGGGCACCCGGTTCAGCCGGTACAGCAGCAGGTCGGTCATCCAGGCGAAGGTCTCGACGAGGGTCACGCCGGGATCGCTCACGTTGTGGTTGGTCCACGTCGGGCAGCGGTCGGCGATGAAGCGCTTCGCGTCGTCGACGAGCTGCTGGAAGGTCCGGTCGTCGAGGTTCGGTGCCGGCAGCATCATGAGGAGGCCTCGTCGGGGATGACATAGAAGGGGACGACCAGGTTGCGGCGGTCGTAGACGCCGCGGACCCGGTAGCCGATGTCGATCCACAGGGTGGATTCGACGGCGTCCGGGGTGACCTGCACATCCACCACGTCGACCCGGGGCTCCCAGCGGCTCAGCGCGCGCGTCACCTCGTAGGCGATCAGCCCGGCGGTGGTCGAGTCCGCCGGGGCGAAGACGTAGTCGGCGAGCGGGCAGCCGAACTCGGGCCGCATCGGGCGCTCCCCCGGGGTGGTGCTCAGGATCAGGTACATCGCCTGTTCCAGCTCAGCGACCCCGCTGGTCATGGCGAAGGACCCGCTGGCGTCGGTGGCCATCGGCCAGCCCCAGCCGACCCCGAGGAAGTCCGTGCCGGCGGTCGTCCCGGCCGGCGCCGGGGGCATCACGGGCCCACCAGGACGGTGACGCCCGATCCGGTGAGGACGGCCGGTATCTGCGCGCACTGGGTGACCTGGCATCCGCTGTAGGCCACGCCCCGGCCCTCCGCCAGCACCGTGGTGCTGCCGGCGACCACCTGGCCCTGCTGCGCGACCGGCAGCATGAACGGGTCGGAGACGTGTAGGCCGACGTGCGGCGGTGTGTTCAGCCCCGATGACGAGGTGACGGCGACCGGCTGCCCGCCAACCAGAACGGTGGCGGCCAGGCCGGTGGTCAGCGGGGCGGCGAACGGCAACGGGGCGGGCGACGGGATCGGCGTGCCGGTAGGGCCGGGTACCTGATGAATCGCGCACACTCCGGTGATCTGGTCGCCGGCGACGGCCGCAGGAGAACCCACCGTGCCACCTCCGTTCGTCTCGCCCGAGACACCTCGTCCGGGGGTCAGTTGAGCTTGATCGGGTTTCCCTGCACTGTGACGTCCGCGCGGCTGGACAGGGTGAGGCCGGCGTCAGCAGAGATCGACCCGGTACCCCGCGCGGAGATCGTCAGGTCCTGCTCGGCGGTGAGCGACAGTTTCCCCTTGGCCCGGACGTCGATGTCCGCGTCGGTCTCGATGGTGAGCCCGCCCTGGTCGTGGTCGAGCCGGATCCGCACCTTGCCGTCCCGGGTGCGGATCTCCACGTGCTCGTCGCCGTCGGCGTCGCTGACCACGATCTCGTGGCCCTTCCGGGTGCGCAGGCCGCGCCGGACGACGGTGCCGGCGGCGGTGTCGACGCCGCCGCCGAAGGGCGGCGCGTCCACACCGTTGTACAGGCCGGCGAGCACGAACGGGCGGCGCGGGTCACCCTGCTCGAAAGCGACCAGCACCTCGTCGTTGACCTCGGGCAGCACCAGCATCCCGCGGTCCGGGCCGCCGCCGGCGATCGCGACCCGGGCCCAGTCGGTCTCGTAGTCCGCGGACAGCCAGGGCAGTTTCACCCGCACCCGGCAGCGGGACTCCGGATCGTTGATGTTGGAGACGACGGCCGGCACCACACCGGCGATCAGCGGGCTGCTCTGCCGGGCGCCGGCGGCCGAGGCCAGACCGAGCAGGGACCGGTCGTGCGGCCCGCTCACCGTGAACCGGGTGCGGTAGCTGGCGTGGTCGAAGACGTGCTCGGCGTGGGAGACGGTGAGCTTGCCGTCGAAGCTCCCCCCGGTCCGGCCCACGCTCAGCGCCACACCGGCGAGGATGCGCGGATCTCCGTGGGCCACGCCCTCGGCGGCGACCGAGGTGCTGGCGATCCGCTCGGCGACCGCGGCGACCATCGCGTCGCACTCGGCCTGCGTCGCGAGCGGCCGGGCGGGAGCGACGTACCGGGCGGAGGAGTTGCCCGCCCCCAGGTCGGCCGGGTCGTCCTTGATCTGCGCGGCGCGAGTGCTCGCCCGTGCGGTGGCCACCAGCTCGCGCTTGCCCCGGTCGTCCCAGCCGCGGACCTCGACCTCGGACACCTGCTGCGCGGCGGTCACCCGGGCGGTGAAGACGTCCAGGTCGCCACCTGGGGTGAGCTGCAGGTGGCTCGGGCTGTCGAAGTTGCCCGGCCTGGGCGCGTCGTCGGCGGCGGTGGGACGGACGAACTCCATCTTGTTGTCCCGTACCCGGAGCACGTGGTCGACCTCTCTGGCCCTTCGGGTGAGGAAGTCCCAGTGCGTCTCGTTGACCTGGCCGACGTGTTCGTGGACGACCGTCGTCGGATTGATCGTGCCGGTGTCTATGCTCAGCTCGCGGGCGATCTTCGTCACCAGGTCGGAGTCGGTGACGTTGTGGTATGTGGCCGTGTGCACGCCGTTGAACAGAGCGTATGAGCTGTCGTAGGCCACCACGACAGCGGTCGCGCCCCGCTCGTCGTAGCCGAAGCCGAGGCTGTAGATGGTGCCCTCGAAGAGGACCTTCTCCGCGCCCCCGCCCTCGGGGGTGGCCCTCGGCGGCGCGGTGACCTTCAGCGCGTGGCGGAAGTCGAACCCGGCCGCCGCGAGCACGTCCCGGCCGGGGTCATTGAGTACCACGCGGCAGGCGTCCGGCGCCGCGACGTCGCTGTCCACGACGACCCGCAGGATAGTCTCCTTGATCGCGGGCGGCACCGGCTTCCCGTCCAGGTAGAGGACGGGCAGCGCGCCGTAAGTCTCGGGGGTCGCCACGGTCAGCCGCGCCCGAGGTCGGCCCGGTCCGGCAGCAGCAGCCGGGTGCCGACCGGCAGCCGCATCGGGTCGTCGATGCCGTTGAGCTCGGCGAGCGCCCGCCAGCAGCCGGGGTCGCCGTATGTGTTGTGCGCAATGGCGGCCAGCGTGTCGCCGGCGATGACCTGGTGGGCCTGCCGGGCGCTGATCCCACCGGAGGTCGGGTTCGTCCCCTTGGCCGGCTCGGGAGCCGCCTTCATCGCCAGCGAGACCTCGGCGCGGGTGGGCGCACCGGTGGGCGTGAACAGCGTGCAGGTGGCGTCGACGCTGGTGAGAAGGCCGACGAACTGCCCGGTCTGGCCGACCTTGAAGTCACCCCAGTTGAACATCAGCACCGGCGGGCTGGGCGACGTCCCGCGCCGGGAGCGCTCGGTGGGGTTCGTCCAGTTGAGCAGCTGCTGGATCTCGGTCATCACGGTCCTTCCGCCCTGGCCCCCCGAGTCGAGCAGCAGGCTGAACTGCAGGTCCACGGCGCGGGCGCCGAGGAAGGCCGGGCGGGACGCGTCCTTGGCCGCCTGAGTGGGGTGCTCCTTGTACTCCGCCTTCTTGCCGATCTTGATGGTCGACGGGTTGAAGTGGAAGACCACGGCCTTGCTGGGGTGCTGCTGCTCGCACAGCCGTGCCTTGGTGAAGCTCTCGTTCCCGGGGCTCATTTCGGAAACTCCGCGGTGAAGCCCTGATGGGCGAACTCCAGGGTCTCGGTCACGATCTTCGCGTCGCTGGTCGAGAAACGCGGCCCGGAGTACCGGACCGGGCAGACGCCGGCCATCGACCACTGGGCGACGCGCTTCAGATTGTCGTTGAACGCGGCGATGGAGGCGGTCGTCGGCTTACCGGCCGCCTCCCGGCGGAAGGCGGTGAACCAGGCGCTCAGATTCCCGCTGTTCTCATCGACCGGCCGGGTCAGCTTGACGTTCTGGTAGTGCACCCGGCCGAGGAGCTGGTGCTGGAAGCCGTTCTGGCCGCCCTCGTCATAGGTCTTGATCTCGTAGTTGGCCTCCAGCCCCTCGATCGCGGTGAAGGCGCCGAGCTCGAAGGCGCCGATGGTCACCTCGAAACGCAGGCCGTTCACCGGCTGGGGCTTGAGGCCTCCGCCGGCCGACGCCGCCGAGGCGGCACCGCCGGAGCGCACCGCCGACGCGCGGGATGGGGCCAACGCCCCGGACGGTGGTCGAAGCAAACTCACAGCGGGTCTCCCAACAAACCACGGCGCTCCCGGTCGGCGAGCAGTTCGGCCCGCAGCCGGCGGGCCAGATGCTCGTAGATCTTCTCGGCGAGCCCGGGGATCTCGGTGTCCGGAAGGCCCGCGACCGACGTCGATCCGCCCGCCGCCGGTGCGCCCGCGACTGTGGCCGAAGCCGTCGCCATCGGGGCTGGACCGGGTGCGGCGAGCGCCTCCTCCGCCATGGGCATGGCCTCGCGGGCGACGGCGCGTGACGACGTGACGAGGGCCGGGCCTCCGAACTCCGGTGCCCTTGCGCTGAACCGGACGGGGCCGCGGCTCTCGCCCGCTGCGACGACCCCGCCGGCGGCCGTCGCCGCACTCCCGACGGGTCGGGTCCAGGACGCGCCGAGGGAGGCACCGAGCGGCGCCGGCAGGCTGGTAGTCACGGCCGAGCGATGCACCGGCGCGCCCAGGCCCAGCCGCCGGACCGGCGCCACGGCCGTGACCACCGAGCGGGCCGGGTGGTCCGCGCCCGCGGCCGGCAGGTCGGCGGTGGAGCTGTCGACGAGGGCCGCCCCGGGAGCGGGCCGAGCGGGCAGCGGACCCGTCCGGACGGACGCATCGGCCGCCGGGCCGGCCGCCGGGAGGGACCGGTCGACGGACCTGTGCACCGCGGCCGCCGGTGTGTCCGTAGGGGAAGTGACCATCGGTGCCGAGACCTCGGGCGAGCGCCGGGCGACCGCGGCCGCGTCCGGCCGGGGGCTGGCCACAATCCGCGGCCCGGCCCCGACGGTCGGTGCGGCCACCCAGGACGGCGGGGCGGACACCGGCGGTTCGACGACCGAGAACGGTTCAAGGGCCACCGATGGCGCGGCGGGTGCGGGCGGTTCCGCGCCGCGCCCCGGCCCGCGGTCCGGCTGGCTCGCCGCCCGGGTGACGGGCGTCGCGGGCGGGACGGCGCGTACCGGTACGGATGGCGGGTCGGCCGCGTCGGCGAGCCCGTCGGCCAGCGGCCCGGCCGTCCGCGCATCGGCCGTTGGCGGCGGCACCGCGGGGAGCTCGGACGGAGTCGGCGCGAAGAGGGGCGGATCCGCAGCGGGGCCGGCCGGCGCCGACCGGTCCGCGGGGACGGGCACCGCCGGACCGGGGACAGGCACCTCCGGACCGGGAAGCCCGGCGGGCCGGCGCGCGACCGGCAGGCCGAGTCCGTAGCGGCGCGGCGAGGGCGGTTCGGCCACCGGCTCGGCCGCCCGGCGGGCAACGGACGGTGCTTCTATCACCCATCCACGGCGGGACGGGTGCGGCGTGGCCGGCTGGCTGGCGGCCGAGTCCGACGGGAGGTGCCACCGCGGGCCGCCGGCCAGGCCAGTCATCTCCCGGACGGACGTCGCCGGACTGGTCGTCGGCGGACTGGTCGCCGGCGAGCTCGCCGGCACGACCGGAGGCTGCGCGGCGGACGGTCCGGCCGTCGGGAGGTGCGGCTGCGGCGGGGCGCCGGCCGGCCGGGCACGGCGGTCGAGGCTGCGCACCATCGGCGCCGGCAGCGGCGAAGCGGACCGGGTGACCACCGGCGGCACCGTGGCGGCGGCTAGCGTCCTCGGCCGGGGCGGACCGGGCAGCGCGGCAGGCGGTTCGGTCACCAACCCGACCGGCCCGGACTCCACGGCGGGCATCGGGGAGACCGGTGGAACCGCGGAACCGACTGGCGTTGCCGAACCGGCCGGCGCCACGGAACCGGCCGCCTCGGTCGGCGCCACCGACCCTGCCTGCCATGTCGGACCCGCCGGCCGGCCGGAGCCCTCCGCGGAAGCGTCCGACCGCCGCCGGCTGCCCGCGGCGGGAGCGCGCGACATCAGGTCAGCCACCAGATCCGGGACCGGGTCGGGTGCGGTACCGGGCGTGCGGTCGGCGGCGGACCGATAGACCGCGCCGGTTCCCGGCACGGGCGTGGTGGTCAGCGGCCGGAAGCTGCCCCCGGCGGCGAACGGGGTCACGTCATGCGCGGGCGCCCGGAGCACGAGCGGCGCCGGCGACCGGGCGCCGAGGCCGCGGGCGAAACCGGTGGCATCGGACGTAACAGGGTGCGCGGCGGCGGACCGCCGGATCGGCGGCAGTGCCTGCCATGCCGGCCGGCTCTGCTCGGTGGTCGCAGGCGGGGCGATCTCGTCGGCCAGCGGCACCGGCCCGGTCGCCAGATGCGGGCCGCCGGCGGGGACGCCGGGACCTACCGGGGGCACACCGGAACCGGCCGGCGGCGATGTCGTCGCCTTACCGGCCCGGCGCCAGACCCGGCGCAGTGGTCCGAGCATCGTCTAGTCCCGTTCTCCGGCCTGGTCGGTCATCTTCTGCAGGACGGCGATGAAGCGCCGTCGATCCGGGTGCTCGAGGTCGAGGATCTCCGCCAGGGACCAGTGGAAGCCGGCGGCCACGTACGCGACCTCGTCGAGCAGGTCTTCGGCCGCGTACGTCAGGATTCCCCCGAGGCACCACCTGCCACGTCGACCGTGAAGGCGTGGTCGCAGGACGGGCAGGTCACCGCCGCATGGGTGTGTCCCTCCTGGTTGACCCGGCGGTAGAGATCCTGGAGGAAGGCGAGGTCGGGGGCGAACAGGCCCTCGACGACGGCCGGGGTGACGGCCGACAGCCCGCCCAGCCTGGTGATCACCCGGGAGAGCAGCAGGACCGTCAGGTACGCCTCGTTGTCCCGCACCCGCGGGTCCCGCAGCGGCAGGATCTCGTCCCGGGCGGTGGCCAGCCGCATCACGCCCTCGCGGTGCACCTGGCCGTCGTCGTCGAGGTAACCGCGGGGCAGCACGAACGCGAACTCGGTGACCAGGCCCGTCCGGCTCTCCCCGGTCACGGCGATGCCGGACGGGGACGCGGACCCGGCCGCCGGCAAGGAGCTCACATTCATGCCAGCTCAAGCCCCTCGTGGACGAGCGTGACCTCCTCGATGATGATCTCGCTCCCACCCGCCTGCAGGCTGCCGAGGCTCACCTTCGAGGGCCAGGCGTTGGTGAAGTTGAAGCGCGCCTTCTCGCCCCTGGCGTAGTCGTAGAGAACGATCGACCCGTGCTTCCGGGCTTCGTCGATCTTTCCCTCCTGGACCTGCTTGATCCACTTCCACCAGCTCGGATCATCCGTCTTCCCGCGCTTGAGCTGGATGTCGCCCCACTTGCGGGCGCCGGGCAGCTTCTTGATGACCGGAATGCCGCCCTTCTTGTTCTCCTTGTGCTCGATCACCTGGATCTCGGCGCTGAGCCCGGAGACCTCCTTGAACTGCGCGATCGTCACGCCGTCGATCTCGATCTGGTAGGCGTAGTTACCGAGCGCGTCCTCGCCGATGGGCACGGCGTTCTCCTGTCCGAGACTGGTCGGGTGGTGGACCGGCGGGCGGCTACTCGGCGCCGGCGGTGATCTGAGCGATCCGGAAGACCACGAACTCGGCCGGCTTGACCGGCGCGACCCCGATCTCGATGATCACCTGGCCGGCGTCGACGACACCGGGTGGGTTCGTCTCCTCGTCGCACTTGACGTAGAAGGCCTGGTCCGGGGTGATACCGAAGAGGGCGCCGTCCCGCCACATGCCCAGCAGGAACGCGGACACCGTGCGCCGCAGCCGCTGCCAGAGGTCGAGGTCGTTCGGCTCGAACACCGCCCACTGGGTGCCATTGAGGATCGACGCTTCCAGATAGTTGAACAGCCGCCGGACGTTGACGTAGCGCCAGGCCGGGTCCGACGAGAGGGTGCGTGCGCCCCAGACCCGGATCCCGCGGCCGGGGAAAGCGCGGATCACGTTGATCCCCTCGGGGTTCAACGCGTCGTGCTCGCTCCTCGTGATGTTGATTTCCAGATCGAGGGCGCCGCGGACCACCTCGTTGGCGGGTGCCTTGTGCACCCCGCGGCTGTCGTCGCTGCGGCCCCAGATCCCGGCGACCGGCCCGGACGGTGGGATGAACCGGCGCCCGCCCTCCACCGGGTCGAAAACCGACACCCACGGCCAGTAGAGGGTGGCGTACTTGGAGTCGTACCGGGCCTTCTCCTTCACCCAGTCCTTGATCTGCTGTGCGTTCAGCCCAGGCGGCGGGTCGAGGATCGCCATCCGGTCGCCCAGGTTCTCGCAGTGGTCGATCATCGCCTGCTGCACGGCCTGCACCGTGTCCAGGCCGATCTGTCCCTGCTGGTAGCAGAACATCAGGTCGGGAGCCAGGACCATGGTGACGTCGTCGCAGGCAGCGAGCCCCCACACCCCGGTACGGGCGGAGACGTCGCCGATGAAGTCCTCGGCGCTCGCCCGCGGCGCCGGCGCCGGCGCCGGCGCGCGCAGCGCGACCGTGCCGGGCGAGGGGGCACGGTCGAGCGCGGTCACCCCGTCCAACTCGATCACCCGGACCAGCTGCGACTGCTCGTTGATGACGGTGGCGACATTGCGCTTCCCGCGGCGGGCGGTGAGGTTCTCGAACGTCTCCACCTGCCGGCCGTCCTGCGTGACGATCACGGTGAAGGCGCGGCCGACGTCTGCCGCCGCGCCGTCACCGTCCCCCCCGTTCGCCGCCTCGCCGCCGGCCCGATCGATCGGCGCGATCTCGACCGCCAGGCCGCCGCGCGCCCCGGGGTCGATCGCCTCCACCTGGTAGACACCCACGCCGGGACGGGTGGCGCTGGTGAGCTCGGCCACCGGGCCCGCGGTCGCCCCGTCGCCGCCGGAGCCCACGCTGACCACGTAGCAGGCCCCGCCGCCGTTGTTGAAGTACTGGAAGACCGCCAGTGGCAGGTAGGCGCCGGGTACGAAGTCGCCGAAGACCTGCACGTACTGGCCCCAGTTGGCGATCCTTACCGCGTCGTTGCGAGGACCGCGCGCGGTGAAGCCGACGAACGCGGCGACCGCGGTGCCGACGCCCTCGATCGGGCGGGACCCCGCCTCGACCTCCTCGACGTAGACGCCGGGCGACCGGTAGTTCGGCATGACGTGCTCTCCTCGCCTCGGTAGGGATGTCATAGATCGTCCGTCCGGGCCCACGGCCCGGCCAACGTCCGACGGCGCACACTCGGGGGCATCTGGATTCGCCTGATCGGGCAGTAGCGGCACGCTGCTTGTGACCCCGGCAACTGTCACGATCGTTCGTGCATACGCACGTCCGGGCGGGAGTGGGTCGGGAGCGCGAGCAAGCAGGGAGCAGGTGTTGTCGGAGCCATCGGGTGCGAGACAATCGCGATCCGGGGAACAACGCACCCGGGCGGCGGACCCGCTGCGCACCAAGCCGGCGCGCTCGCCTCACCCCAGCGCGGACCGGCCCGGCAACCTGCTGGCCCTGCAGACGCTCGCCGGCAACGCGGCGGTCACCGACCTGATCGAAGCGGCCGGACCGCCCGGTGTGGCGCGCTGGACCGGACCGATCAGCTTTCAGTCCCAGGCCTCGTTACTGGACGAGGCGCGCAAGGGCAGCTACAACGCGGTCATTCAGCTGGACGAGGCGACCTTGGCCGGCGCGGACGACAACGATCGCCTCAAGTGGATTGATCAGGTCAACGACAGCACTCTGGTCGTCCTGCGCGCCTCCCGGGCGCTGGAACGGATCTGGCGAAGCTTCGGCAGCCGTTTTCTCGAGGTCGCCGGGGCGAACCCGGACAACCTGGCCCGCTGGCGGCGCAGCTGCGCGCGACACACCGGGCTGCCCGAGCAGGTGCCGCAGGCCGCGGACCTGCAGGGCGCCTGGTTGCGGGACATTCGCACGATCGGCGGCGGCTGTCTGGACACCAATGAGGAGTTCGCCAGGAACAAGCTCCAGCAGTTCGGCGCGTCCGAGTCGGGCGACACCATGGCGGCGCCAACCGACGAGCAGGCAAACGCGCTGAGCCAACTGCAGACGGCCGCCGAGGGGCTGGCCGCGCTGCGTTGGGGACAGGAGACCGCGCGGCAGATGTACGTCGGGTATGTCGACTACCTGCCGCCGGCCGGTTCGATGCAGGACGCCCACCACTACCGCCGGGTCCGGTTCGACCCGACCGCGGCGCCGCCGCTGACGAGGATCGAACGTGACCGGGAGCGGCCGGCCTACCTCTATCGCGAGCTCACCGAGACCGAGGAGCTGGTCTCGGACGATGCCGACCCGAATGCCCTCGCCCCCGTCCAGTCCTACGAGGATGCGCGCCGGAAATACGACGAGGCGGAAGCCGCCGCGAGCGTGACCCTGTCGATCTATCCGGAGCTGTTCGCGTTCTCCGGCAGCCAGTCCGATGCCGGGCTGGGCCAGTTCGCGGTCGCCCAAAGCAGCTCCGCGGCCCGGCAACAGTTGGTGACCGGGCTACGGACCATGCTGAGTCACATCCGCGCCACCAGACAGCAGCTGGGGCCCGGCGGTGGCCTCGACCCGCTGGACCTCACCCCCATCCACCGGCGACTGCTCCGCGGCGAGATCACGGCGTCTTCGGGCACCGACTGGACCCGGCCCTTCGCGCGCGAGGTGGCGGGAAACCTCGTCCAGGGCCACAACGTCGACATCGCCCTGCACCGGCTGGGGCTCCAGCTGATTGCCGAGGCCGCGTTCCTCTTCGCCCCGGCGACGGGTGGGCTGACCGCCGTCGCCGCGCTGACCCTCGCCACCGGTGCCTCCGCCGGGAACGTCGCTCTGGACGCCAGCCGGTACGCCGCCCTCGCCGACGCGGCGGCATCGGCGGCCCGCCCGGGTACAGCACTGGTCGACCGCCGGACCGTCGACGACGCCCGGATGGCCACCGAGTCGGAGGCGATCGCGCTCGCCCTCGCAGCCCTCGCCCTGGGCGCCGCCGCGGCCGCCGGTGCCCTGCGCGCCTGGCGTGCCCGGCAGACGCCGCCACCAGAACAGCCGCCCCCCGCCCAGCCGCCGAGCGGGGGGCGGCCGGCCCAACAGGGCAACGCACCCCAGCAGGGCGGACAACAAGGCGCGCCCCAGCCGGGGACGCCACAAGCGGGCGCGACTGAGCAGGGCGCGCCGCAGCAGGGGAACGCGCCCCAGCAGCCGCCGGACCCCGCTGCGGCCGTGGTGGCCCAGGCACAGGCGCAGACACAGGCCGCCCGCGCCGCCTTCGCAGCCGAGATCGGAATCGACGCGGGGACGCTGGCCGGCTTCACCGAGGAGGAGATCAACCGGCTGCGTCAGCTGCTTCCCAACAGGCACCCCAGCCGAATAGCGGGGCTGCGCAACTACCTCAGCGAGCAGGTGAGCCGGGGCCGACACACCAGGAACATCCTGCGCACCCTGGAGGAGATGGAGCCACGGGAGCGGGCGCGCTACCTCGACCGGCGAGCCGCCATCCGATGGAATCCCGACTGGCGTGGCCGTGACCCGGCGCCCCGGCTGGAAGTCGGCAACGCGGACGAGGGGTGGACGCACATCGATGCGCGGCATGTCACCGGCAACGCTGCCGGCGGAGCCGGTGACCTGTTCGCGCCGGGGACGACACGGCAACAGATCTTCGAGGCGGCGGTCGAGGTCATCGAGCGCGGAAACCGCGTCTCGGCCCGCGGCCAGCGGATCACGACGTTCGAACGGTCGTTGTACGTCAACGGGCGGCGGGACGCGATCCGGGTGACGGTGGACACCTCGGACGGTCGTATTATCACCGTCTTTCCCGTCCGCGGAGGTGGGCCGTGAGCCTGTCGTTCACCTTCTCGCCACTGGCGCCGACCACCGGACGCCTGACCGGATTCAGCCGGGGGCACATGACGGTCGAGGGCACGGTCGAGGGCGAGGAAGGCTCGGTCACCTCCGCCGGCCGCGTCCCGGACCAGTCGATGATGCTGCCCCTGGCCGTGGCCGATCTCCTCGCCGGGCTGCGGTCACTCATCGTCGGCCCCGGCCACGGCCACTATGAGTTCGTCGGTGCCGACAGCTCGTTCCGGCTGGTCTTCACCCGCACGGGGGATCAGATACGGATCACGGGCGACCACCGGGCGGTGGCGTCCGTGCCCCTCACCGAGTTCGTCGAGGTCTGTCGCCGGGACCTGGGCGAATTCGCGCGGCACCTGCTGGCTCGCGTTCCCGGCGACGATCCGGTCTACGGCGACCTGGCCGACGCGCACGCCGACCTCACGGAGGCCCTCACCACCTGACCCGGGCACCTGACCCGGGCGAAGCCGGGATCAGGGATGCCGAGGTGTCAGGTGCCCGTCGGGGCTTCCTCCTCCTCGTCCGGCATCGGCGTCGTCTGGCGGGCGACGTGCTCGCCGACCGCGGCGGCCTCCAGCTCGGCCGGGTCGTCCGGATGGCTGACCGTCCCGCCCGGGCCCCCGGCGCCGGTTGACTGCTGCACCACGTGCGTCAGCTCGTGCGCCAACAACCCCCTGCCGGCCGAGGACGACGGGTCGAACCGCCCCGGCGCGAAGAACACGTCCGTACCGGTGGTGAACGCCTCCGCCTGCACCGCCCGGTTCAACGTCGCCGCCGCACTGTCGGTGTGCACCCGCACCGCCGACAGGTCGACCCCCACATGCCCTTCCATCTCGGCCCGCACCGGCTCCGGCAACAGCGACCCGGCGCCTCGCCGTGCCTCGATCGCATCGCCGATCTCCGGATCCAGCGGGCCAGCGCCCTGGGACCGCAACGCACTGCGCAGCAGCGCCACCCGACCGGTCGCCGAACCGGCGGCCGCCGGTCCCGGTGGCCCGCCGAGCACCGCGCCCGCCCGGATGTCGCGTACCAACCGGCCGAAGGCCGCGTTGCCCACCATCGACGGCAGGACCTGCTCGGCGGGACGAGGCTCCGGCCGCCGCTCGACCTCGTTCCGCCGCCGCATCCCCGGGATCGGCCCGCCGTCCAGTGTTTCGTGTTCCATGGTCGCCCTTTCGAAGGGGTGCATGTCCGGACCCGCACACCTGCGCGCGATTATCCGGCCGCCCCAGGCCGGAACCAAGCCAACCGAAGCGGAACCTTCGACGCGCCGAGTCCCGATGTCCGGCGGCCGTCAGGGCGCCTTGCTCTTCTTCTCACGCAACGCCACGCACGTCGCCGGGTCCAGACCGGCGACGCGGCAGACGTCGTCGCCGTTCGGGTGTGGGGCGATGGGGTTACTCATGATCGAATCGGCGGAGTTGTAGCCCGCCGGCTTCTTCAGCTCTTCCCGGAACCAGTGGAGGCGATCGGCGATCTCCATCGACTCGTTGTCGGCGTGTGTCTCGATGTAGTCGTAACGGTCCAGCTTGAACGCAAGCAGGTGATGCAGCTCGTGCGCGAAGCCGGCCGGGTCGCCGCCGCTCCAGTTGGTGGCGTTCTCCCACACTTTCGGATTGACCTCGACGGTGAAGGGCGGGTTGCCGAACTTGTCCGGCGCGGCCGATTCCACGAAGACCAGATCAACCAGGTAGCCCTTGGTGGAGGCGGCCTTCTCGATTCCGTCCTCCATCCCCCTGATCTGCTTGACGTCCTTGGCGGTACCCGTCCCCGCCGGCTTCAGGAACACCCTGGCCTTGACCACGATGTCAGTGAGGGAGGTCCGGTCCACGTAGTAGACGCCGCCGTAATTGCCCGGTATCGCCACCCACTTTCGCCGAGGGCTGCCCGATGCCTTCTCTTCGAGTTGGGTCTGCTTGGCCTCGGCTGGCTTGGCCAGCCGTTTCTGCTCAGTTGATACCGCACTGGCGGTACTCGCCTGCGTCTCGGCACTGATCACGTCCGCGCTCTTCTCCTTCGTGTCGAAGAGCAGCTTGAGCTTCGTCATGTGGTAGACGAAGGTCGTAGGTTCCTTCCTCGATTCGGCGATGATCTCCTCGGCCAACGCCAACGGGTCCGGCTCCAGCGTCTTGAACGCCGCCGTGGCCCGTATGGCGGTGATGAGAGCCTCCGCGTCCTCGGTGGCCTTCAGCGAGTCGAACCACGTCGGGTCGAGATACTTGATGATGTCCTGCCGCTGGTCGGGCGGCAGCGGCCCGAGCGAGTCCCTGTATCGCAGGACGAACGCCTCGGCGTCGACGGACCCTTTCGCCAGGACGGCCTCGAAGGCCACGTGGAGACGGCCGACGTACACCCCGGCAGCCCATTTGAAGTTGGCGTTCAGGTTGTCGAACTGCCCCGAGCGACGCAGCGCGGTCAGCGTGCTGAGCATGTCGTACATGGGCAGGCCGTTGAGGACCCGGAACGCCTCCTGGTAGCCGCCGCCCGTCGCCTGCGGGTCGGGCTTGTTGACCGCCTCACGGACCAGCCCCGCCGCGGCGGCGTCGCGCTGGATCACGGCCGTGGCACGCCGTGCGCCAAGCACGCCGGCCACCGCCCGGTTGCCGGCCCGCTCACCAGCCTGCTGCTGCGCGGTGGGCTCGCGCGGCACAACGATCGATGCCACACGTTGGACGTCGGCGAGCGGATTCTCGGTTCGACAGTCGTCGCAGGAGCACGAGGGGCCGCACCGGCCAGCCGTACGCTGCACCGCGCGGGTGACAGCCCGGTTCCCTGCCGCGTGTTGCAGCACCAGGAATGGATGCCCCGGGCCGTTCGGGCGGGCCGGCGGGCGGAACCCCTGCACGGGCCCCGGCACGCCGATTTCCGGCTGTCGCGCGGCGGTCTTCACCGCGGCGATCCGGTTCGCCGAACGGCTGATCCCCACCTCGGGCACATGGGCGGCGACAGCGGGTTCACCAGTCGATGGTAAGCCGAGCCGCACGCGGAGGGTAGCTGCGAGAAGGGCGCCACCGGACGCCCGAAAGGGCACACGTGGCCGGACCGCTGAAACCGGCGCGGCCCCGTCGGCCCTCAGCGCGGCAGCAGGTCGAAGTAGGGGCCGAACTCGTCGGCCAGGCAGAGGCGCCCGAGCTTGCGATATTCGAGGCCGATCGCGGTCACCAACTCCCGTATGTCCACCACCTGGCCGTTGGCCGCGCCCAGGTAGGCGGCCGTGACGGCGGCGTTGCGGATGTCGCCGCCGGCGAGCTCGAACGCCTTCGCGCAGAACTCGAGGTCGACGTCGGCGGCCAGCGGGACCCCGCGCAGCATCCGCCGCCACAACGCCAGCCGTGCCTCGACGTCCGGACGGGCGAACTCGGCGACCACCGACAGCCGGCGGCGGAACGCGTCGTCAAGGTTCGCCGCCAGGTTCGTCGCCAGGATCGCCACCCCGTCGAAGCTCTCGATCCGCTGCAGCAGGTAGGCGACCTCCACGTTCGCGTACCGGTCCCGCGCGTCGCCGACCTCCGACCGCTTGCCGAACAGCGCGTCGGCCTCGTCGAAGAACAGCACCGCGTTCAGCCCCTCCGCGCCGGTGAAGATGCGCTCCAGGTTCTTCTCGGTCTCCCCGATGTACTTGTCGACGACCGTCGACAAGTCGATGACGTACAGGTCGACGCCGAGCGCGCCGGCGACCACCTCGGCGGCCATCGTCTTGCCGGTACCCGACTCGCCGACGAAAAGGGCGATGATCGCCTCGCCCCGGCCTCCGCCGCGCCGCAGGCCCCAGTCGTCCAGCACCTGGCCACGGTGGGCCGCCCGCCCGGCAAGATGTCGCAGGGTGGTGAGGGTCCGCGGCGGCAGCACCAGGTCGTCCCAGCCCACCGCCGGGGTGATGCGGCGGGCCAGCCGCTCCAGCCCGGTCGCGTTCTGCTGCCGCGCCGCCGACGCCAACCGGATCGGATCGGGCTCCGGTGCCGTACCACCCGAAGCCGGCCCCGGCGCCGTACCGGCCGGGAACGAGACAGGGTCCAGCCGTGGCCGCGCCGCCGGCATGGGCGCAGCGCCGTCGGCGACCATCGACGCGCGGGCGGTGGCGACCGCCCGCCGCACCTGCCTCGGGGTAAGCCGGAACGCCGCCAGCTCGGCCGGCATCTCCGCTCCGAGTTCCGCCGCCCAGACCGTCGCCAGCTCGGCCGCGCCGAGCGGCGCCACATCGACGACCAGTGGAGGGTCCCCCGATGTCCCCGGCTCCCAGGCCCGCCGGCCGTGCACCACGGTCTGCACCGGCGGCACCGGCCCGACGTCCGATGAAGCGGCGACGACGGCGGCGAGGGGATCCCCGTCGAGCGCCTCCACCGGACCGATGATGAGCACCGCGCCGGTAAGCCTCGCCTCCCGGATCCCCTCCCGCACGACCAGCGACACACCACCGCTTACGTCGAGGGCGGGGCCGGCATGGTCGGCATGGTCGGCGCCGGAGCCCGCTCCGTCTCCCGGCGCCGCTCCACCCGCGCCGGTCCGCCGCCGCGCGGCGGCGGCCAGGTCGAGCCCGACGAAGGGCCGGCCCGCCTGCCGACAGGCGGACGCCGCCACGGCCAGCCCATCGGCACCGGGTGCAGCACGCAGGTAGACCAGGCTCACCGCCGAGCCGGCGGGATCGGCACACTCGGCCGACCCGGACGACCCGGACGACCCGGACGACCCGGACGGCTGCCCGGACCGGAACGCACGGGCGAGCCGCGCTACCAGCGGGCCGCCGACGTCCGGCGCGTCGGCGAGCACCGCGCGGAGTGCCGCGCCCGGCCGGTCGTCGCCGAGCAGGTAGCCGGCCACCCGGTCGGGGACCCTCAGCGACCTGCTCAGGAACGGCCGCTCGGCGTCCTCCACGATCAGCAGGCCGGCGCCGACCAGGGGACCGTCCGGCGTGCACCGTGCCCGGGCATCCGCGTCCAGTGGGGAACGCCCGCACAGCTCGAGGGCCAGCCCCGGACTGGCACGCCGGCGGGTCACGTCGTCCTGCAGGTAGCCGTACAGCTTCTCGAACCGCGCGTCCAGGTCGGGCGCCAGCGCGACCAGCAGGATGTCGACGTCCAGCCCGGTGAGGCCGCACCGCCGGGCGAGGTCGCGCAGCCGCAGCGACTCCCCCCTGGACAGGGCCACGGCAGCGGCGCGATCCACGTCGACGGACAGCTCGGACGGACCCACCGAGCCCGGATCCGCCGGAGGCGGCGTCCCGGCCGGGACGGTGGGTGTGCCGAGGGACCAGGCGCCGCCCGATGCCGCCCGGCCGAGAAGCGCGTTTACCTGCTCCTCGCTCAGGTAGAGGCCGCGGAAGGCGTCGTCGGGCTCGCTGTCCACGGCGCGCCGGGCGGCGACGGCCGCCCGTACCCGCTCCTCTACGACGGCGAGCCGGCCGAGCAGATCGACGAGCGAGGCGTCCCGAGAGGCGGGCACGGCTCAGATCTCCTGGATGCGGCGGCGTGGGGCGTGCCGGTCCGGCGGCCCTCCTGACGATCCCCCGTCTTCCTCCGCCCGGCGGCGGTCGACGGCGGAGCTCCGCACGTGCAGCTGCGGATCCGCCGCCACCAGCGGTCCCACCGGCTCTACCCGGGCCGGGTCGAACGGCGCCACCACGACGAGGTCCAGCGACGGCTTGAGCTCGCCACCGAGCGCGTTCCACACGTCCGTGATGCTGCGGTCGCCCCCGGTCGGCAGGGCCAACTGCAACAGCACGGGGATGGGCTGGTTGGCCAGCGCACCGCGGAGGTGCTCCCGGGGGACCGCGTCATACCGCAGCAAGGCCGACAGCAAGGCCGACAGCAGTCGGTGCTCGTCCTCCGGCCGGGTGGTCCAGGCGGTGAGCAGGTAGGACAGCCGGAGCCGGCGCGCTGGTGGCCGGCGGGAGACTATCTTGCCGTCGGCGTCGTGGACCGCTTCCATCGCGATCTCGCGCCGGGCGACGTCCTCCCGGATGTCGTAGAGGAACGCGTCGATGCACGGCCCGCTGCGCCGGGCCGCCCACTCCCGGGTGGGCGCGTCGAAGAGCACCTCCATGTCGTCGCTCGCGACACCCTCGGCGCTCAACAGTGCGGACAGCGTCGCGTCCACGTCATGGATCATTGCTCTGAACGGTCGCATTCCGGGCGGGCCGCGACAAGAAAGCTATCGGCCGCGGCTGGCTGCCCGATCGGGCAGCCAGCCGGGGGCGGAACGTCTGCGCGACGGGCCGTTCCCCGCCCCCCGGTCCACCGAGTACTGTCGCGATCATGGCGACGTACACCGCCGCTCAGATCTACGCTTACGCCCGGGCCGCCGGCTTCACCTCGGACCAGGCCGTGACGATGACCGCCGTCGCGCTGGCCGAGTCGGGCGGCAACGGGATGGCGCACGCCACCCGGGGCGAGGACTCGCGCGGGCTCTGGCAGATCAACATGAACGCCCACAAGCAATGGGCGCACCTGGACGCCTCTGACCCCGCGGTCAACGCCCGGATGGCCTACGAGGTCTCCCGCCAGGGCCGGGACATCTCCCCCTGGACGGTCACCCACGGCGGCGCGGATGCCCGCTACCTGGACTACCGCGCGCAGGCGCAGCGGGCCGCGATCGAGGCCGGGGACGCGGGCGCGCAGGGAAACTGGTCGGGGACCGAGGGCTACGGGCACGCGGTCGCCGCCGGCGGGGGTGGGAGTGGGGGCGACCACACGGCCGGCTTCGCGGCGAGCGGGTACCCGACGTACTCGGCCGGCACCGGCGGGAACGGCCCGGGCGGCGCGCAGGTCGGCGAGACCACCCGGCATTTCCTCGACGCCGCGCTCGCTCAGGCCGGCGACCGCTACGTGTACGGCGCCGAGGCGCAGCTGAACGACGCGGACCCCGACGCCTTCGACTGCTCGGAGCTGACCCAGTGGGCGGCGGCGCAGGCCGGCGTCGAGATCCCCGACGGCGCCGCGAACCAGTACGAGGCCCTGCGCACCGAGGGCCAGGAGGTCTCCGTCGACGAGGCCCTGCGCACGCCCGGCGCGCTGCTGTTCCACGCCGACGCGAGCGGCTACGTCAGCCACGTCGCGATCAGCCTCGGTGACGGGCGGACGATCGAAGCCCGCAACTCCCGCCTCGGCGTCGGGGTGTTCGACGGACGGGAGAACTGGCTCAACCGGGCGGCCGTCCTCCCCGGACTGTCCGGGGAGGTCGGCGCGGGCGCGTTCGCGGCCGGGCCCGGAACCGGCCTCGGGGCCGGGGGGGCCGCTGACGGTACCGACAGCGACGCGGACGGGCTCACCGACGCCCTGGAAGCGTCGCTCGGCAGCAACGCCCATGAGGTGGACAGCGACAGCGACGGCTTGTCCGACTCCTACGAACTGCTGCGCGTGCACTCGGACGTGATGTCGGCGGACACCGACCACGACGGTCTGGCGGACGCGCTCGATCTGGCCTCCGGCTTCGACCCGACGAACGCGGACAGCACCGGCACCGGTCGTCTGGACGGGGCGACCGGCGAGGCGGCCAGCCTCGACACCGACGACGACGGGCTCGCCGACGCGCTCGAGCGGGTCCTCGGCACCGACTCGACTCTGGCCGACAGCGATCACGACGGGGTGACCGACGGCGCGGAGCACCTGAACCGCATGGACCCGCTCGACCTGAACGACGTGGGGTCGCTGGTGCACAGCGCGGACACCGGCGCTGGGACGGGAACCGACCTCGGTGCCACCCACCCCCCGGGCGGCACCGACCTCGACGGCACCACCCACCTCTGACGGCGGCGACGGCGATGGGGACCAGGACGACCCGCCCGGATTCAGAGCAGGCCGTGTCGGAAGGCGTAGGCCACCGCGTGGGAACGGTTACGCAGCCCGAACCGTCGGGTGACGTCCTGCAGCACGTTCTTGACGGTCCGTTCCGAGTAACAGAGCCGGCGGCCGATCTCCCGGGTGTCGAGCCCCTCGCTGACCAGCCGGAGCACCGTCAACTCGCGCTCGGACAGCCCCGAGAAGGTGAGCCCGCGCGGGGCCAGTACCTGGGTGGACACCTGGCGGACCTGCCTGAGCAGCGGACCGAGCAGGTCGGGCGGCAGGTAGCCGTCGCCCGCGGCTGCTCCACGCACCGCCGTCAGCACGGTCTCCGGGGTGGCGCTCGCACGGCGCAGCAGGCCCACGGCCCCCGCGTCGATGGCCGCCGTCAGATCGTGGCCGTCGAGGTCGGCGACGACCAGCACGACCGGCACGCCACCCTGCTGGATCTCGCGGACGGTACGCAGGGTGTCCTCGTCGACCGCCTCCGCGCTGACCAGTGCCACGTCGACGGCGGGCGCGCCCTCGGCCCGGTCGGTGGGTGGGGTCCGCTCGGGCCGCCAGCCGGCGATGGCGCCGGCGGTCGCGGTCGCCGTTCGCCGGTCCGCGGCGCGGTCCGCGAGGGGGCCGCCGGGGGATGCCGCGGCGGGACCGGCGGCGGCCCCCGCCAGTTCGGGAACCCGCCACGACGCCGCCGGCACTGCGGACGGTTCGGTGACGATCTCGATGTCGGGGCAGCCACCCAGTTGGGCGGCGAGGCCGGCCTGGGTGATCGGGTCGCTGGTGCGGACCAGCACACGGACCGGATGGGGCATGGGACGTCCTCCTCGTTAGCCGGCTTCGCTCCGCGGACGGGAGGCTCCGCCAGTCCTCCCGCCCGCGTCGCCTGGTCGTCGGGGCGCACCACATATGGCACATGGCTCTCAAGACCGGCCCACGGTCACACGGCACTTGAGAAAAACTCATGACGGGACCGAGCGGCGATTCAAGGTCCACACAATTTCCGCCCCCGCCAGACGCGATCCGGCTGCTCGACACGGTGGTGGCGGAGGCGGCCCGGCGCCGCCGGGCGGACCTGCAGGCGCGGCTCGCCGGGGAACGCGGGCGGCTGGAGACGTCGACCTGCCTCGTGGCCGTGGTCGGCGAGTTCAAGAAGGGCAAGGGCACGCTCATCAACGCGCTGCTGGACATGCGGGTGTGCGGCACTGACCCGGTGGCCACGACGCTGGTACCCACGCTCGTCAGGTACGCGCCACGGGCAACGGCGACGCTGCGGCGCGCCGCGCCCGCCTCGGACGGCTCGGCCGACAGCGCTGCCCCGCCGTCCACCCGTCCCACCGACGAGCCGGTCACCATCACAGCTCTCCACGAGGTCACCCAGGCGGCCGCCGCGGAGGGGCGGGGGGCGTCCATCACCACGGTGACCGGGGCGGAGATCGGGATCCCGCGCCGGTTGTTGGAGTCGGGCCTGCTGCTGCTCGACACGCCGGGCCTGAACGGCGGGCTCGCCGACGGCCGGGCCACCGCTACCCTGCGCGCCGCCGCCGGCGCGGACGCGGTGGTGTTCGTCTCGGACGCGAGCCAGGAGCTCACCGCACCCGAACTCGAACTGCTGCGCCGGCTGGTGCGGCTGTGCCCGGCGGTCGTGCTGGCTCTCGCCAAGGTCGACGTCTACCCGCACTGGCGGCGCATCCGCGACACGAACCTCGCCCACCTGCGCCGTTCGCGACTGGAGCTGCCGATCTTCCCGCTGGCGGCCCCGCTGCGCCATCATGCGCTGCGAGCCGGCCGGTCCGATCTGGACGGCGAATCGGGGTATCCGGCTCTCGCCGCCATCCTGCGGGACGACATCGTCGGCGGGCGACGCGCCCGGCTGGAGAAGATCGCGGCGGAGGCGGCCACGGACGCCCTCGGGCAGATGCTCGCCGAACTCGAGACGGAACGGGCGACCCTCGCCGACCCGGCGGCGGCACGGGAGCTGCGGGCCAAGCTCGAGGAGGCCGAGCAGCGCGCCAAGGGGATGAGCGAGGCCGCCGCCACCTGGCGACGGGTGCTGGGCGACCGGTCCCAGGACATGACCGCGCGGGTGCGGGACGACCTCGACAACCGGCTGCGCAATCTGGAATCGGCGGTGGCCAGGCGGATCGAGACAAGCGAGCCGGCGCGCGACTGGGACGACCTGCGCGGCTGGCTGTACCGGCAGACCAACGACGCCCTGCTGACCCACCGGATGATGATCCGGTCCGAGGCGGAAGCCCTGGTCACCGCCGTCACCCGGGAGTTCGAGGCGGATTCGGAGCGGGTGCGCGCACTCCTGGACGCGGCTACCGGGCTGCCTCTCGGCACCATCACCGAAGGGCACGACCCGGAGTTCCAGCGGGTCGGCGGTGTGGACCTGCTCGCCCAGGGGGCCCGCGGCGGCGGCATCGGGCTGATGATCGTCTCCGTGGGCGGGACTGTGGCCAGCATCGCCGGGTTCGCGGCGGCGTCAGTGCTACTCGCGCCGGTGGGCATCGGCGTCGTGGTCGTCCTCGGCCGGCGGACGATCGCCTCGATCCGGGAGAACGAGGTGCGCGTCCACCGGGCGAACGCGCTGAAGACCGCCCGCGAGTACCTCGCCGAGACCCGCCGGGTCGCCGCCCAGGACTCGGCGACCGCCCGCGAACAGATCTACCGCAATCTCCGCGACACCCTCACCGAGCAGGCGGCCGAGCTGTCCACCTCCGCCCAGCGGAACAAGGAGGCCTCGGCACGCTCGATCAAGGCGACCTGGGAGTCGCGCCGGGCCCGGCTCGCGGCGGTGGAGGCGGAGGTCGCCCGGCTGCGCTCGCTGGTGGGCACAGCCGGGGCGGCCGGCACAGTCAGCACCGCCGGCACCGCCGACACGGGGATGGCGCCGTGACCGGCCCCGGGCAGGGCGGGCTGCGGGAACAGGTCCGCGCGCTGCTGTCCGACGCGGTCGACGCCTACCGCGGCACCCCCGCCGAGGCGCTGCTCCGTCATGAGCTCGGCAGGGTCGACGGGCCGCTGCGGGTGGCCATCGCCGGGCGGGTGAAGGCCGGCAAGTCCACCCTGCTCAACGCCCTGGTCGGCGAGCAGGTGGCGGCGACGGACGCGACCGAGTGCACCCGTGTCGTGACCGCCTACACGGAAGGCGAGCGGGAGGCCGCCTGGGCGTATCTGCGGGAGGGATCAGTGGTCGAGGTGGCGCTGCGCCGGACACCGGGCAGCACCCACGTCGACCTGGCCGGCCACGGGGAGGGCGAGGTCGAGGCGCTGCGGGTCGAGCTGCCGAGCCCGCGGTTGCGGCGGCTGACGCTCATCGACACGCCGGGCATCGCGTCCCTGTCGGAGGAGCTCTCCCGGCACACGGAAAGCTTCCTGCTGCCGGGCTCGGGGTGGCAGGCCGGACGCCCGCCGGGGCGGGCGCCCCGCGGGCCGTCCGCCCCGGCCGAGGCGGCGGGCGATGCCGCCGCCGGAGGCATCGGGGTCGGCGCCGACGCCGTGCTCTACCTGCTGCGCTTCCTGCACGCCTCGGACGTCGGCTTCCTGGAGTCGTTCCGCCGGACCGGGGTGGGCGAGGCGACACCCGCCCATGCCATCGGCGTGCTCTCCCGGGCGGACGAGGTCGCGCCCGGCCGCACCGAGTCGGTGGACCTCGCCCGACGCGCCGCCGCCGACATCGGCCGGGACGACCGGGTACGCGCGCTGGTGCAGACCGTCGTCCCGGTCGCCGGCCTGCTCGCCCAGGCGGGCAGCCGGCTCACGACGGACGAGCTCGCCCAGTTCCTGGTGCTGGCGGCGGAACCGGCCGAGGTGGCGGACGAGTTGCTGCTGTCGGCTGACCGGTTCGCCTTCCCGGCGGCGGCCACCGGCGTCCCGGCACCGCTGCGCGCGCTGCTGCTCGACCGGCTCGGGCTGGCCGGCGTGCGGCTGGCGGTGGCGCTCGTCCGGCTCGGGGAGGCGCGCGACCCGGCCGGGCTGGCCGCCGAGCTCGCCGCCCGCAGCGGCCTGCCCGAACTGCGGGCGCTGCTGCGCGACCAGTTCACCGACCGGGCCGACGTGCTGAAGGCACAGCATGCGCTGGGCGTGCTGGACGACGTACTGGACGAGTTTCCGCACCGCTCGGTCGCGGCGCTGCGGGCCCGCCGGGAACGTCTCGAAGCCGGCGCACACGCGCTCGCCGAGCTGAGGCTGCTCGGCGACCTGCGTACCGGCGTGGCCGACGTCGCCTCGCTCGGTGAGGACCGCCGCCGGGAGATGGAGCGGCTGCTCGGCACGGACAGCACCGGCGCGCACGCCCGGCTCGGCCTGCCCCCCGGCGCCGGCCCGGACGAGGTGCGGGCGGCCGCGCTGGAGGCCCTGGACACCTACCGGCGCCTGTCCGAGAACAGGCTGGCGGCCCGTCCCATCCGGCGGGCCGCGACGGTGGTCCGCCGGAGCTGTGAGGGCCTGCTGCGCACCACCAGCCAGACGCGGTGATCTCATCGGAGGTACCGCTCGAGCCTGCGTCGATCCAGACGATCAGAGGAGGTGAGTGAATGTGCGCCAGGCACTCGGATCACTACGCGTGGCGGCGGGATCCGAGTTCTTCCATCCGGTGACCCGCCACCTGCCGCGCTGGGCGCCGATGAAGTCGTCCATGCTGTAGATGCAGTACCCGCTCGTCACGTCACGCCAGTTGTTCCAGGCCCCGGTGGACGGGTCCTCCCATTGGACCTCGAACTCGAACCGGTCCGCCTGGCCCACCTCGCATTGGAAGGTCATCGCGCGCGGCTGACCAGTGTTGAACGTCGCCCCGTCGGCCGGGGAGACGAGCGTCGGTGGCGGTAGCTGGGTGGCCACCGCCTCGAACGTGGCGGTCACGTTGCGGTCCTGACTCATGGTGAGGGCGCAGGCGGCGATATTGATGCCCGTGTTGGAGCAGTCACCGGACCAGCCGAGGAAGCGGGTGTCGGTGTTGGCTCCGGCGTCCAGCGACACCTGCTCCCCGGCCTGCAGATTCACATCGCAGGCCTGCCCGGAACCGCACGTGAGGCCGGGTCCACTGACGCTGCCCGGGCCGTTCACCTGGATGTGCAGGTTGTACGTCTGGGCGGTCGCGGTATATGTGGCGCTCGCCTCCGAGGACCGGCCGGCGGTGTCGGTGACCCGTACGGTCACCGTGTAGGTGCCCGCGGCCGGGAACGTGAAGTTCGCGGTCGGCGCGGTCTGGGCCGCCTGGAAGGTGCCGGTGAAGTTGAACGCGTAGCTCGCGATGTCGGCGGAGCCCTCGGTGGACCCGGAGGCGTCGGCGGTCACCTGCGCCGCTCCGGCGCCCGCCGGACGGGTCACCGTCAGGCGCGCGGTCGGCCCGGTGGCCGGCACGCCCACGGTCACCTGGGCGGACTGCGAGCTGGTGCGGCCGTTCCGATCGGTCACGGTGACCCGGACGCTGTAGCTCCCCGGGTCGGCGTAGGTGTGGGTCGCCGTGGAGGAACCGCTCGCGGCCGTCCCGTCCCCGAAGTCGTACCGGTACCCCTGGATCGGCGCCCCGCCCGGGGCCGATCCGGAGGCGTCGGCCGTCACCTGCAGCGGCGCCGGGCCCGTCGCTGGATTGACGGTCAACGCGGCCGTCGGACCCCTGTCGTCGGTCCCGCCACCGCCGTTCTGCCCCGGCGGGTTGTTCTGCCCCGGCGGGTTGTTCTGCGGCGGCGGGTTGTTCTCCGGCGGTGCCGGTGGCATCTCGCCGACCACGGTGATCGTGGCCGTCGGCACCGCCCGCCGTCCATCGGCGAGTGTGACCTGCGCCGAGACCGTGTACTCCCCCGGTTTCGACCAGCTGTGCCGCGCATCGACCCCGCTGCCCTCGGCGTCATCGCCGAACCGCCACCGCGCCGAGCTCACCCGGGCACCGCCGCTCGCCACCACCCGCACGGTGACCGTCTCACCCACGGCGACCTTCGTCGCCGACACCTGGATCTGGACGGCTCCGCTGTCGGGGGTGGCGGGCTTGGTGGGGGACGAGGTGGGCGGAGTGGGCGGCTTCGACGTCGGCGGCGTGGACGGACCCGACCCGGACGGCCCGTCTCCGTTCCCGGTCCCGGTCAGCCCCGCGCCCGGCTGGTCCGGGTTGTACTTCTGGATCTTCTGCGTCTCCACCGCGGTGCCGTTCAGCCGCACCACCCCGGCCTCCGCGCTCGCCGGGTCGTTGTAGAACACGAAGTCGCCGCTGGGCAGCAGCTCGAACGGGGTCTCGGCGGGCAGCACCGCCGGACGTGCGAGCACCGCCCGCCTGGCGAGATCGACGACATGAACCTGGCCGGAGGTGTAGTCGGGAACAAACAGCCGGCCGGCCACCTCGCGGGGCGGCCCCAGCCGATGGCCCGCCGCACCGAGGTCCACCACCGCGTCGCAGGTCTGCGAGGCCAGATCGCTGACCAGCACCACCCCCCGCCTGCCCGAAGCCCCGTACACCCGGGCGGCCGACGGCGAACCGGTCACCACCACCGTGTCGTCCTCCTGTCGGGTGTCCAGACAGGTCGCCGCCAGCGGTGTGCCGTCCGCCTCCACCGGCCAGACCGAACGGGCGGCCTCGTCAACCACCACCACCCGGCCGCCCGCCAGCACCAGCGTCGACCGCGCCGGGTCGGCCGCCCTCGGCCGGGTGTGCTTGCCGCCCTGATCGAGCCGGACCAGGTCGCCGCTGTCACCGTCGAGCAGCCACAACCGGCCGTCCCCGTCCACCAGCGCGGCCCCGGACCGCACCCGGGCGCCCAGCGACTGTGTCCCCCGGACCTGCAACGTCGCTGGATCGGCAGTGGTCACGGTCCCCGCGGTCTCACTCACCGTGTACACCGCCTGCTTCCCCGGAAAGACGGAGAGCGGCTGATCAGACTGACCGAACCTCGCCGGCTTCGACGCCGTGAAGGTCGCCCCGTCGATCTTGACAACGCTGCCCGACGAACTGTTCGCGACGAACACGTCCGCTTCCCACTGCCCCGCGGACAGGTTCCCCCGGCCCACCCCGACCTGCGTCACGACCTGCGCGGACGCGCCATCCACCAACGCCGCCTGGCCGACAGCGGACGACACCAGCCAGGCGGAGCCGTCGTCCAGCGTCAGCGAACGGGCCGACGGGCCCTTCGCCAGGACCGCCACGGCACCTCCGGTGAGCAGCAGACCGGCGAGGGCCACCCAGGCGAGCAGTGCCGTCGGGCGGAGCCGGCGGCGCGGCCCGCCCGCGCCCGGCGCCCGCCCCGACTGCCCAGCCCTCGCCTGCCCAGCCCTCGCCGTCATGTCATCTCCGCGTCCGTGCCGTGTCCACATACCATGTCCGCGTCATCTCCCCGGCAGCAATGGACGCGGGTCGACCGCGGCGACGACCCGCCGCCACAGGCTGTCGGACCGGTGGAGTTCCTGGCTGACGGCCGCTGCCAGCTCCCAGGCGTGCCGTGCCTCGGCTTCGCCCGGCTCCGCCGCGGCGAACAGCGCGCTGCTCACCACCGGCGCGAGACTGCCCACCCGCTCACCGGCAGCATCGCCGCGCAGTGCCCGGGTGCGTGCGACGACCTCGTCCGCGGTGAGGGCGCGCGAACGGTCCACCCCCCGTTCGGCCAGCCGGTCCCGGACCTCCCGCCAGGCGCCGCCGATCCGCGCCGCCGCCGTACCGGCGCGGCGGCGCTGGCGGCGGCGTGCCTTCTCGCCGACGATCCCGACCGGGACGGCGGCCGCCGCGGCAACGACCGCCAGCAGCGCGAGCAGCAGGGTGTTCCGGGCGCCGCCAGCGCCACCGCCGCCGGTCTGGGCCGCCCGGTCCAGTTCCGGTTTGACGATGGGAGGGACTGTCTGCGCCTGCGGGGCAGCTCCCTCGCCACCGGGCGTCTGGTCGTCGCTGGGTGCCGGCGGCGTGGCGCCGAGCTTGCTGATATCGGTCGGGTCGAAGGCGACCCAGCCGATACCGTCGAGGGCCACCTCCGGCCAGGCGAACGCCTGCTTCGACGTCACCGTGAACCTGCCGGGCGCAGACGAGGAACGGCTGTCGAGCAGGTATCCGACGGCAACCCGGCTCGGGAAGCCCTCGGCCCGGGCGAGCAACGCGAACGCTGTCGCGAACTGCTCGACGTAGCCACGGTTGTCGGCCTTGGAGCCGGTCAGGAACCGCTTCAACGCACCGTACGAGTGGCCGGGACGGGCGTTCAGGTCCACCGGGTAGTTGGCCTGGTCCCGCAGGAAGTCCTCCAGGGCGGTGAGCTTCTCGTACGGGCTCGACTTCCCGCTCATCACCCGCGACGCCAGGTCCTGCAGCTCCGCCGGCATGCCCGGCGGCAGCTCGAGGTACCGCGCGGCGGCCGGGCCGGAGGCGGGCACGGCGCCGCGGACCTGCTGGTCGGTGGGGCCGGGCACGCGCGCGGTGAGGACGTAGTGGTCGCCGGTCCGGGCCGGAGCGGCGACGGCGAGCACACCGGCGTCGGGCTGGAACGCGTACTCGAGGCTGGCGCCGGAGATGCGCACCGGCCGCCCGAGTGACGGCAGGAACGGACCGCTCGCCGTGTCGACGGTCACTTCCATGCGGGTCTCGTTGCCGACCGTGGGCGCCAGGCCGTCGCCGTCCGGCAGCGTGCTTCCGCTGCGGACGAAGGTGCCGTCCTCGCGCCAGCTGGCACCGTCGAAGTCGGCCAGCGTGACGGTGCGCAGCCGGTCGGTCGCGACCTTGCCGCCGACCGCGGACAGCTGCACCGTGAACAGGTTCCGCGCCGCCGTCGCCTTGTGCGCGGCCTTCACCTGCACCAACGGGTTGAGCGAGGTGGAGATCTCGACCGGGGGATGCCGGTGGTCGCGGGGATCGAACCGGTCCGTGCCGTCGGCGATCGGCAGGAACGCCGCGCCGATCGTGCCGAGCAGCGCGGTCACAGCCGCGACCGGCAGGCCGAGCGCGAGCCGACCCGCACCCACCCGGGGCCGCGCCGGCCCGCCCGCTCCGCCGCCACGGGCGCCGCTGGTCCCATCCGCGTCGGCCCGCCCGGCGTCGGGCTGGGCCGCGGGCGCCGCCTCCGGCCTCACCGCCACCGCGGAGAGCTGCCCTTCGGCTGCCAGCCGGGACGCCCGGACAACCGCGAGCACCAGCGCAAGGAGGGCGATCAGGCCGGTGAGGACGAGCAGCGACCGGCCCCGGGCCGCGACCAGCAGCAGCGCGACGACGTAGCCGACGATCGCCGGAAGCACGGGCGCGAGCACCGAATCGGTGCGCACCGTGAGGACGGCGGCGGCAAACGCCGCGAGCCACAGCACCAACACCGGGATGAACAACAGGTCCGCGCCGGGGTGCGCGGGCAGCCCGACGGTGAGCATGCGCGCCCAGCCGTCCCGCGCCGCCGAGCCGAACTCGGAGGACAGCGCCGAGAGCCCGTCCCCGAACCTGGCGGCGAACAGCGCGAGCACGCCGAACAGCAGGGCACCGATCAGGCCGACCAGGCCGACCAGCCAGCCGGCGCCCAGCCTGGCCCCGGCGAGGCAGCCGAGCGCGGACGCCAACACCACCGCCGGGAGCAGGACGACCCCCGCGCCCCCGGTCGGGCCGCCGGTGAAGAAGGTGGTGAAGGCGACCGCGACCAGCGCGACCAGCACCGCGGCGAGGGCTACCTGCCCGGGTCGGAACGATCGCGGCCCGGGCGTTCGGACGGGGGTGGGCGCCGGCGCGGCGCGGATCCGCCGGCGCGCCGGCCGCCCGCCCGCCCGGCCATCCGGGGCCGGCGGCGCCGGCGCCGACCCGGGCGGCGGACCCGCACCGGGCGGCGGGGGCACCGACCCGGCGGGCGGCTGCACCGGCCCAGGCGGAGGCGGCTGCATCGGGCCCGGCGGTGGCATGGATCCCGGCCTCGGCCCTGCCCCGGCCGGCGGCGCCAGCGGGCGCACTGCTCCAGGTGGGGGCGGACCATCGAGCCTGAACACCGGCAGCGGCTGCGTCGTGTCGGCCCCGGCGCCGTCCCAGTCGCCCGCGGCTGCGCCCGGCCCGCCGGGCCTCGCACCCGTCGTCATCGGCGCACCGACGCGTTCCACACGGACGCGAAGTCCGTGCTGGTGCGGACGTTCACCACCAGCGCCCCGCGGACGGGAGGCCCGGGACGACCGTGCTCCTCCCCGACGCAGACCAGGCTCGCCATCGCGAACCGGGCTCGAACCGCCGAGATGACGGAGATCTTCGCCCCCGGCGGCTGCCCCGTCACCACGCCGAGCGCGGCGCCCTCCTCGCGCGGAACCATGCGCAGCAGCGCCGTGAGCCCGGGGTCGTCCGGTCCGGGACGGACGCCGGCGAGGGCATCGAGGACGCTGGTGGTGTCCTGTCCGCTCTCGGCGACCACCCGCGTCCCACCGGTGGTGTGCAACTCGACCGGGAAGCCGCGCTGGCAGCCGGACACCGCCAGCGATGCGGCGACCCGGACCGCGTCCTCGAAGTAGTCGCCCTGGTACGGCGACTCACTGGTGTCCAACACGACCATCATCCGGGGTTCGTTCGGCACCACGTTGTGGCGCACCATCATCCGTCCGCTGCGCGCGGTCGACCGCCAGTGGATCAGCCGCAGGTCGTCGCCACGCACGTACTCGCGCAGGCTGTGGAACGCCACCCCGCCCTGCGGCGCGGTCGCGCTGGTCGGGCCGTCCATATCGGGCGAACCACCGGTCGGCAGGGGGCCCACCGGATGGATCCGCGGGTGCACCCGCAGCATCGACCGGGACGGGAAAGCCCGCCCCACGTGCAACAGCCGCAGCGGGTCGCTGTGGCCCACGACCAGCGGCCCGACCTCGAAGACGCCGCGCCGGTCGGTCGGCAGCGGGTAGGTTGCCGAGAAACGGCTGCCCGGTGCCAGGCTCGGCAGGGCCACCGCGACCGTGCGATCGCCCACCGACTCGGCGGCGAGGATGGGCGGGCTGCGCCGCCGGGCCGCATTCGTCACCGCGATCAGGGCGCGGGCGCCGTCCCCCTCGAAGACCCGCGGCGGGTGGATCTCCCGGGAGAGGGTGACATCCGGGGTGACCAGCATCCAGCCGGCCGCGAACAGCAGGGCGACACCGGCCGCCAAGCCGAGCGCGAGCAGCTCCGGATAGTCCAGCACGGAGCCGGCCACGACGAGCACGACCGTCGCGACCGCCACGGCGATCCCGGACTTCGTGATCAAGGCAGCCGCCCCCCGGCTTCAGCAGACCTGGTAGTTGAACGGATTCAGCAACTCAGCGGACATAACGAATGCGGACGTAACGAATTCAGTGGATCTGGTGGCTAATAGGAGGCGCGCTGGTCCGGCACCGGCACCGATGCGGTGATCGTACCGAGCAGGCTCTCGGCGGTGGCGCCGGACAGCTCCGCCTCCGGACGCAGGATCATCCGGTGCGCCAGGACGTACGGCGCGAGCGCCTTGACATCGTCCGGGGTGACGAACGCCCGGCCGTCCGCGGCCGCCTTCGCCTGGGCCGCCTGGGTCAGGGCCAGCCCGCCCCGCGGGCTCACCCCGAGCCGCAACTCGGGCATCCGGCGGGTCGCGGCCGTGATCGTCACGATGTAGCTCAGCAGCGCGGGCGACAGGTGGACTCGGCGCGCGATCTCGATCATCCGCTGCATGTCCGCGATCGACACGACCGGGCTGAGCGACTCCGCCGACATCCCGTTCGCCCGGTTCACCAGGATCTCCACCTCGGCCTCATGCCGCGGGTAGCCGACGTGCAGCCGGGCCATGAACCGGTCGATCTGGGCCTCCGGGAGGTCATACGTCCCGCCGTGCTCCACCGGGTTCTGGGTGGCGATCACTATGAACGGGCGGGGCACCGCGAAGGAGACGCTGTCCATGGTGACCTGGCGTTCCTCCATGACCTCCAACAGGGCGGACTGGGTCTTCGGCGACGCGCGGTTGATCTCGTCTGTGAGCACGACGTTCCCGAACACCGCGCCCGGCGAGAATTCGAACTCGCGGGTCTCGTTGTTCCAGATCTGCACCCCGGTGACGTCGGTGGGCAGCAGGTCCGGGGTGAACTGGATCCGCCGCATGGTGCCATCGATGGAGTTCGCGATCGCCTTGGCGATGGATGTCTTGCCGACACCCGGGACGTCGTCGATGAGGACGTGCCCCTCCGCCGCCATGCAGACCAGCGCGAGCCGGACGACCTCCGTCTTACCGCGGATGAATCGCCCGATGTTGTTCTGCAGCGTCTCGAAGCGCTCGCAGAACCAGGTGGCTTCGGGCGCGGTCGCCGGCGACGTCATGAGGTGCTCCGCGTTGTCACGGCGGAAACCCTAGAGCCGGAATCACCGGATGTTGCCTCCCTGGACCAGAACGGACCCGAAAGGGCAGACCAGCGCGCCCCAGCGGGCGGGCCGGGAGTACGAGCGGGCAGATCGCATCCCACGGTCACGCCGGCCGCATCGGCGGTCGTAGGTTCACCGCACACGGGCGTCCGGAGCATGGGGCCGCCCCGTACGGAGCGAAGCAGGGCCAGGGAGCGGAGGCGATGGATCCGGTTCTCGTCCTGCGGGACACGCGGTTGCAGGTCCGTCCCGGGGACACCGCCCGGACCAGCGCGACCGTGCGCAACGCCGGTGATCTCGTCGAGCAGTACGCCCTCGACGTGCTCGGACCGGCCGCCGCCTGGGCGGAGGTCATCCCTCCCACCATCTCGGTGGTCCGCCGCGGGGAGAGCACCGTCCAGATCCTGTTCCGGCCGCCGGTGGGGCCGACGACCCCGGCGGGCACCGTGCCGTTCGCGCTGCGCTGCGTCTCCCGGGAGAACCCGGACAGCGTCGCGATCGCCGAGGGGGACCTCGCCGTCGGGGCGATCCACGAGATCGTCGCGTCGGTCACCCCGGCGGTGTCCCGCGGCCGGTGGTCCGGCCGGTGGACCGCGCGCTTCGAGAACCGCGGCACAGCACCGGCCCGGCTGCGGCTGTCCGCCTCCGACGAACGCCGGACGCTCGGTTTCGCGCTCGCCCCGGTGGAGCTGGAGATCCCCCCGGGCGAATCCGGTTACGCCTTCCTGAAGGCGCGAGCCGCCAAGCCGGCGCTGCTCGGTGCGCTGACCCGGCAGCAGGTGCGGCTGACCTACACCCGGGAGACCGCGCCCGACGAGCCGGTCGCCGAGGGTTTCGTGGATGTCTCCTTCGAACACGTCCCGGTGCTGTCCCGGGCGATGACGACGATCGCCGGCCTCGCCCTCGTGGGCGGAGCCGCCGCCGTAGTCCTGCTGAGCCAGTCGAGCCCGAAGGACGACACGGCGGCGCCGGGGGCCGCACCACCGGCACCGACCACCTTCTCCGCGGAGACCGGTGACGGCGGTGTCGTCCGCCTGAGCTGGTCGACGGTCCCCGGGGCGAAGGAGTACGGAATCCAGAAGCTGGTCGGGGACGAGGACGTCGCGCTCGACACCAAGAGGGTCGACGGGCAGCTGAACGCCTACGACTTCACGGGGCTCAAGGGCGGCGAGCGGACCTGCTTCCGACTGGTGGCGTTCAACGACTCCGGGGCTTCGCAGCCGTCCCCGCACGCCTGCGCCACCGCCGGGATCACCCCGGAGCCGAGTCCCGGGCCCACGCCGACCGGACCCACCCCGACCGGACCAACGCCCACGTCCCCCACACCCACGCCCGAGACGCCGAACCCGCAGCCCGGTCCCGGCACGCGGGAGCCGCGGGACGCCTACGTCGTCCTCAGTGTGTTCGCCAAGGACGACCAGGTCGCGAACGACGCGCAGAAACCTGCACAACGTGCCGGCGAGATCGGCTCGGCGCTCGGCGTCGACGTCGTCCTCGCCGACGCCGACAAGTCGACCCGGCTCTCCGCCCAGTACCCGGGCTTCCTCGTGATCTACGCGGACCGCTTCGTCACGCCCGAGGACGCCGGGAAGTTCTGCACCGACATGAGCGACAAGCTCAGCACCGTGAAGGCCATCTGCGTGGCGCAGAACAACTGAGCGGGGGGGACATCCATGGCCTACGCGCTCGGCATCGACGTCGGCACGACGTTCACCGCCGGTGCCATCTGGCGGGATGGCCGGGCCGAGGCGTTCGGGCTCGGCACGCACTCCACCGCGGTCCCCAGCGTGCTGTTCCTGCGGGACGACGGCGTGATGCTGGTCGGGGAGGCAGCCGAGCAGCGGGCGGTGACCGAGCCGTCCCGGGTCGCCCGCGAGTTCAAGCGGCGGTTCGGCGACGACGTGCCCGTCCTGCTCAGCGACACCTGGGTGACCGCCACCGAACTGTTCGCCGACATGATCCGCTTCGTGGTCGGGAAGGTGACCGAACGCGAGTCGCAGGCCCCCGGCTACGTCATGCTGACCTGCCCGGCCACCTGGTCCGACCACCGCAGGGGGCTGATGGAGGACGCCGCCGGCCTGGCCGGGCTCGGCCAGGTGGGCCTGGTGGCCGAGCCGACCGCCGCGGCGATGTACTACGCCGCCCAGGAAAGGCTCGAGCCGGGCGCCCTGCTCGGCATCTATGACCTCGGCGGCGGGACCTTCGACGCGACCGTGCTGCGCAAGACCGCCGGCGGATTCGAGTTGTGCGGCGATCCCGGCGGCGACGACGAGATCGGCGGGGTGGACGTCGACCAGGCGGTCGTCGACCACATCGCGCGGGCGGTCGGCCCGTCCTGGCACGAGCAGGACACCTCCGACCCGGCGACCGCGCGAGCGCTCGCGGCCGTCCTCGCCGCCGCGGTCACCGCCAAGGAGACCCTGTCGCAGGACCTCCAGGCGGAGATCCCGGTCATACTGCCCGGCTGCAACAAGGTCGTCCGGATCACCCGTGACGATCTCGAGGACGCGGTGCGCATCCTGGTCCTACGCACCGTGGACGCCTTCCGCCGGACCGTCCGCGCCGCCGGCGTGGAGGTGTCGGACCTCGCACGCGTCCTGCTGGTCGGCGGTTCCAGCCGGATCCCGCTGATCGCCCGCATGATCGAGGACGACCTGCGGGTGCCGGTTGCCGTCGACACGCATCCGAAGCTCGCGGTCTGTCTCGGTGCGGCGATCGCCGCCGGCCCCCGGGTGGCCACCGGGGCGCTCGGGGCGGCGGCCCCAGGGACCGCCGCCGGTCCCGCACCGTGGACCGCCCCGCCGGTGGGCACGCCACCGTCGCCCCGGCCGGCCGACGCGCCGGCGCCGCGGCCCGGCGCTCCGCAGCCCGCGCCGTGGCCGGACGGCACGCCCGCGGGGGTTCCGACCGGTGGCCCGGGGGGCGAGCCGACCGACGTTCCGCGGCGCGTGCCGGAACCGGTCGAGGCGACCGCCGCCCGCCGCGCCGCCGACCTGGTGGCGCCGGCACCGGCCGGTCCGCCCGGCGGCGCCCGCTCGGAGGAACAGGTCCGGCTCGACGTCGACCTGGCCGGCGCCGGCCTGGCCGAACCGTCCGACCAGCCGCTACGCCCCGCGGTCATGCCGACGCGCGCGGTCCGGCTGGCCGACCGCGACGTCCCCCTCGTCGTCCGGACCGCCGGCGACGCGTCCTACCGGCAGGCCGGCCGCCGCACCGCGGCCGTGCTGGGGGCGGTCGCGGTTGTCGCGGTGCTCGCCGCCGCGGCGATCGGCGTCCTGCTCGGCCTCGGCGGCGGCTCGGCCGGACCGGAGCCCCCGCCCCGCACGACGGCGCCAGGCGCGGCCAGCACCGCGGCGGCGGCGACCGCCCGAGTGGCCCGGCTGGCCGGCGCTCCGCTACCGGCCGGCGGGAGTGGCGGTGGCTCGGTGGGCGCCGCCCTCGCCGTCGCCGCCCGACCCGGTGGCGGGCTGGTGGCCGTCGGCGCCGCCGGATCGCCAGACCCCGCTGGACGCACGCCATCCGCATGGTGGACCGGCGACGGTACGACCTGGCGGCTGGCGGCGGTGCCACTGCCGGCCGGCACGACCGTGGGCACGATGAGCGGCCTGGCCTCCACCGGGGGACGCCTGGTGGCGGTCGGCTGGGTTGGTTCCGGGGATACCACCAGCGCCGCGGTCTGGGTCTCGGACGACGGGCAGGCCTGGCGGGCCGGGTCCGTGGGCGGGGCCGCGTCGTCGAGCATGCGTGACGTCGTCGCCCGTGCCGGCGGGCTGCTTGCCGTGGGTCAGGACGACGGTTCGGACCCTGAGGGCGACGGCGCGGTGTGGACGTCGGCGGACGGCAGCGACTGGCAGCGGGTCGGCATCTCCGGGGCAGACGGGCTCGGCACGCAGACCCTGCATCGGGTCGTTTCCCTGGCCGGTGGCGGCCTGCTCGCCACGGGGCAGGAACCGGAGGGCGCCGGCACCGTCGCACGCGTCCGGCAATCGGCGGACGGGTCGAGTTGGACCGGGGTGGAGACCGACCTGCCGCTCGACGCCGAGGTGACCGGGCTTGCCATACTGCCGGACGGCCGGCTGGTCGGGGCCGGGTCGGTCCCGCACGCCGGCGGGCGGCAGCAACAAATCTGGGTGGCGGATGCGACCGGCCGCTCGTGGGCACCCCAGGACGCGCTGACCGCAACGGGCCAGTCGGGGACCGGGATCGACATCACCGGGGTGGCCGTGGCGGGCACGCTGGTCGCTGCCGGCAGCATCGACGGCACGGACGGACCCGCCGCGGCCTCCTGGTCCGTCACCCTCGACCAGCCGCGCTGACGGCGTCACGAGCGACGGGGTTCGCCGTCGACACCGTCCTACTGAGCAAGTTGTACGTCCTGTTCTTCAGGGCCGCCAGCGTGCGACCAGCTCGGTCCGGTTGGTGTAGCCGAGTTTGGCGAGGATTGAGCGGACGTGGCTTTCGATGGTGCGTTCGCTGAGTACCAGCCGTGCCGCGATCTCCCGGTTGGACATGGCCTGGACGACGAGCGCGGCCACCTCGTGCTCGCGGGCAGTCAGTGGGTCGGTCTCTCGGCGGGCGGCCGCCAGGTCGGCGAGCAGCTGGTCGGCGCGGGCCAGCGGCCCGGGCATGTCCAGCCGGCGAGCCTCGGCCGCGGCCGCGCCGGCGAGGGTCACGGCGGCGTGAGGGTCGTCGAGGCGGCGCAGCACGTCGGCGAGGGCCAGCTGGTTGAGCACGATGTGAGGGCGCGCGCCGAGCGCGGCGTCACGCGTGATCGCCGTCCGTAGCGCCGTCTTGGCGTCGCGCAGCTCTCCCGCGTGGCCCAGCGCGCGCCCGTAGTGGCCCTGCGCACAGCCAACGAAGAAGACCGTCGGTGTTCCGACCGCCCCCGAGTACGCGGCGTAGGGCTTCAGGTGGGTGGCGAGCACCTCCGCTGCCGGAGGGTCCCCGAATGCCTCGACCAGGTCGATCAGCTGCGTCAGTACCCCGCCCCAGCGGAGATCGACGACCGGGTCGTCGAGCATCTGACGCAGCTGCTCGTAGTATGCCTTCGCCGCCTCGCGGCGGCCCTCGAGTCGGAGAGCGTTGGCACGGAACACCGTCATCAGCGGCGACGACGGGAATGCTTCCAGCATCGGCCAGAAGTCGTCCGGGAGTTCGGCGGCGTCCCCTCGCAGCATGGCCAGGTGGGCGGCGAAGGCGTAGCTCAGGCCGGCCGCCTGCGCGTCTCCGGCCCGCGAGCCCAGCCGCTGGGCCTCAAGGTTGGCCGACCGCGCGGCGGCGAACCTGCCTTCCAACGCGGCTCGGGCCGCCGCGCCGCGCAACCGATGCCAGCTCGCCAACGGAAGGCCGCTGCGGTCAGCCAGCATCGCGACGGCGGCCATCGCCTCGTCCACGACGTCGAGACGACCGAGCTGGTAGGCGGCCCTGATCCGCCACTGCTGCCCGAGTACGGCGGCCAGCGGCTGGCCGAGCCGATCGGCCTGCTCGACGGCGGTCGCGGCCAGCCGCAGCCGTTCCTCCGCGTCGTCCGGACCGGCCAGCGACATCTCCCGGGCGCGGGCGGCATCCAGCAACGCCTGGGCGTCGCCGCTCGCCTGCGCGAGCTCCATCGCCTCGTCGACGTGCCGGCGGGCCGCCTCCGTGGAGCCGGCCTCGCCCAGGATCGTGGCGAGCTGGGACAGCAGCTGGGCCCGCAATGCGGCCGGCTGCTGTGCGGCGAGCGCCGTGCGGCACAGCCGGGAGATCGCCTCGATGGCTTGCGGGAAGGTCACCCCACGCACCACCAGCGCCGCCGCGGCCACCAGGTCGTCCCTGCCTGCCCGCTGCGCCGCCGCAGCGGTCTGTTCGCATTGCCGGAGCGCTTCGGTCAGCGCTCCGGCCAGGTAGTAGGCGCGCGCCAGCTCCAACGTCATCTGCGCGAGTTCCGCCTCACCGGCACCAGCCTGCCGCAGCGCCGCTACCGCGGTGAGCAGGTGCGTGGCCGCCTCGTCATAGGCCAATGCCTGGACGGCCTCGACAGCGGCCTGCCTCGCCCACCGGGCCGCGCAGCGCTGTGCCTGCTCGTCGCCGCCGGCACGGCGCCAGTGACCGGCGACCGCGGCGGCGAGCCCGGGTAAGGCCGACGGTCGCACCTGCAACGTGATGGCGGCACGCCGGTGGATCTCGCGCCCCTCGACCGGGTCGAGAAGGTCCGCCAGCCCCTCGGCCAGCAGGCCGTGGGTGAAGGCAAACCCCAGTCCCTCGACCCCGGCCCACGAGGTCACCGGCGTCAGCAGACCGGCCCGGCACGCCGCGTCGAGCGCCAGCCCGGCCATCGACCCGTCGACCTCGGCAACCTGGCCGACCACGTCGGTGTCCACCGGCGAGCGCAGCAACGCGGCGACCTGGACAACGCGCCGCGCCGGCTCCGGAAGCTGAGCCAGCAGTGCCTCGACGAGGTCACGGACGACGACCGGTTCGGGGGCGGCGGCGTCGGACGCCGCCGCGTCGAGCAGCAGCGGCAGCCCGCCGCTGCGCCGCGCCACCTGCTCCGCGCGGGCGGCGGAGGAGACCGCCGGGTCGAGCGCGGTGAGATAGTCCCCGACAGCGGCCACTGTCAGCGGCCGCAACGGCACGGCGTGGACGCTGCCCAGCCGGGACAGCTCACGCATGACGTCGCCGGCCTCGGCGCGCATCGTCGCGATCAGCAGCAGGTGGCTGTCGACGATCCCGCCGGCGACCTGCCGCACCAGCTCGACGGTGTTCGTGTCGGCCCAGTGCAGATCCTCCAACACGATCACCAGTGGTTCGGCGGCGGCCGTCAGCACCGCGTCGGCGACCGCGGCCAGGGCGGCGAACCGCACGGCGGCCGCGCTCGCCACGTCACCAGGAGCGCCGCCAGGTGCGTCGCAGCCTCCGGCCCCCTCCAGCAAATCCACGGCCGAGGAGATCCTCGCCGGCCACCCGCTGCGGCGAGCGAGGGCGCGCAGCGCCTGCTGCCAGGGCCACAGCGCCGGAGCGGCATGGTCGGGGAGGCTGTAGCCACGGCCGACCCGCACCGCCGCCGACACGCCCGCCGGCGGGCTGGCCGGGGGCCTCGCACCCCCCCGCAACGCCTCCTCCACCAACCGGGTCTTGCCGATCCCCGCCGGGCCGGTCACCAACACGACACCGCCCCGACCCGCCTCCGCCGTCCGCGCCCGCGAACGCAACAGCGTCAACTCCTCCAGCCGCCCGACGAACGGGCGATCATCACCGCGCACCCACCAAGGATGAGGCAACCCCGGCCACGCAGGTAGCCGGTTCCGTGCCGAAGTTCCGTACTGGCACTGAGGGACAGGGGCAGCCGGCGCGGGATCGTCGACCACGATCACCGGAACCCGACCGACGCAGGAGGCGCCCGATGGACCTCACCATCCAGCCGATCTTCGGCCTTCCCGACCCCCCCAGCACGGCGTGGGTGGACGACGTCCTGTCCGCCGTCCACGACGACGCCGGCGCCCTCGTCAGCCGGGCCATGTCGACGAGCGGGGACGACGGCGCACCGGACGGGTTGATCACGCTCTGGCGCGACACCGGATCCGCGTCGACCGGCCCCGCAGCCCCCGCGGTCGACGCCGGCGGCGGCGTCCGGCTGGGCGCCGGACGCCGTTACACGGTGACCGGACACTTCGCCGGCGCCGCCACCGGTCCGGCCCGCTACCTGCGGCAGGCCAGCTTCGACGGACCACGCACCCCGCGGTGGACCGCGGCCTTCGACCGGGCAGGCACCGAGCGGATCTGGCCGGCCCTTCGCGATCTGCCCGGCATCGTCGCAACGCTGGCAGGCCGAGCAGACGACGGCGCCACCGTGATGTACCTGCTGGCCGAAACCATCGAGGCACTGGAAGCGGCCACCAGACGGGTCATGTCGACATCGTTGCTCCCCAGCGAGGACCCAGCCCTACTCACCGGCCCGGACCGAGTAGAGATCCATCGCCTGATGCACGCCGTACTGCCCACCGACATCCCGGGTGCCCAACACGCCGTCCTCCCCACCGCCGGTCCAGCCTGACTCCGACGACCCGGCCGCCAGGAAGAACACGGCATCGACCAAGCCGGCGGGCCCGGTTACGGCCGTCGGGTCCACGCCGCCACGGGCACGCCAGAGAACAGAACATAGATAGCGGTGGGCGTGCCCGTTCCCGCCGGGCCGAGGGGCAGCCGGGCAGGACAACACCCGGCAACCTGCGTGCTAACGCCCCGGCTGATTGACCGACAGGCACCCTGGGCACCGTTTCTCCCGGAATACGTACCGTGAAATGCCAGGTAGCCCAGCACAGCGGATGCCAGGTGACACGGAAACCGTGAGCCCGCCGCAGGTAAGGAGGAGAAGACCTCCATGGAGAGAATGCATACCGGGGCCCGGCGGGTGGCGTCGATGGGTGCGACAACCGTCCGAGAGAATCCGACCGAAGAACTCACCACAGCGAGAACAGACAATGCGAGCACGTGCTCTCACCGCCTGTAGGCCCGCCCGCCGGGCTCGGCTAACAGGCCGCCCACACATCCAGAGGAGAAACCGATGAAGCGCACCGGCAGCTTCACCGTAGGTCTGACCATCCTAGCCACGCTCGGCTTCCTCGATCTTACCAGCATCACACTGGTCCCGGACCACACGGCGTACGCTGTCATCTACAGCGGACTTGGCTTGATAACGCTCGCCGGGGCCCGCTCGGCGCGGCGTGGCGGACGCCGTGGCCTGAGCGCCGTCGTCGTCTCCCGACTGGTTTCGGTCCTGCTGGGTATCCTGGGGCTCTTCATCGATGACGTGCGGGGATTGGATCTGTACCCGCTCGTGATGACCACTGTGCTCACCCTCGTCGGGATCAAGCTCGCCGCCAAGGTGTTGCGCCAACCGCAGCTCTCGCCGGCCGCACCCGACCCCACGCGGACGCGAGGCTGACGACACCCGACCGGCGGCTTGAGGTGCCGCAGGCTCGGCGGTGCACGGCGGCGATCCCGGCAGTGCGGCACAGCACGGGTCAGACCCTTGAAGAATATCGGCCGAGTGCCGCGAGGGGGGCATTCGACCGACATTCTTCGCCGGGAATGCGCGCCGGGACCAAAGTTCTCGTCACGGTCGGCCCCCGGAGATCCGCGACATCGTCGGGTCGCCCATGTCCCTCTACTACTTGGAAAACCCACTATCTGGAGGCCCAAGGCGAGGTTCACCGTCGCACTTGTCACGATGGCCGCCGCGGCGGCCATTCCTGCCGGTCGCGGCCGCGGGCCCCGCCGCCGCGGCGGCCCATCCCGACGGCTGTCCGGAGGACAAACCCATGGTGGTCGACGCGACCGACACCAGCAGGAACATCGCCGACGTCGGTGCCGACGGCCATGTCTGGGCCTTGGACCAAGGCACCGAGCACATCCGGATCTGGCGCACCGGTACGAACAGCTACTGCGTCCGCAAGGACGTCGTCGGACAGTTCACCAGCTTCGCCGGACATCGCAGGAGTCTTCTCGCCGTCGGTACCCACTAGCGGCTACATCGGCGACTTCGATGCGCGATGCCTGCCGGACGGAACCTGCCTGGGACCCGAACCCCACATGAGCGACCTGTACTTCTCCCGCATCAACAAGTTCGACTTCGATTGGTTCCTGGCCACCTATGACGGTGGTAGCCACGGGATATGGAGCCAGAGCCCGGACGGCGACACCGGCGACATCACCGGATAGGCGGCATCACCGGATGCGGCACCCGCCGCCGGTCACCCACCTCGCCGTTACCCCATACCAGGTGACGGAGAGGTGGCGTGTGCACCTCACCGCAAGAGTCAGGTCCTGAAAGCAAGACAGGATGGTTCGCACCCGGACCCCGGGTGTCACCACCCGCAAAACAGCAGTGCCTGCGATCTCAGAATTTGAACCCGATCCGGGCACTGTCATACCAGGACACCGGACCTATGGCATTTCCAATCGATGAGCAAGGACGATCGCCAGCCAACCACAATCAGGGTCGGCGACGCCAATCACGATCTATGGCGAGCGGGGAATAGCTGATGTTGGGTGACGAATACATAGTCATTGCCGTCATCCTGAGATTGGCGGCTGGCCTAGGCTACCTGATGGCCACCCGGCGGGGCATCGTCCAGCCGAATCCGGTCAGCTGGCTGTTCTGGGGGCTGACACGCGCAGGTTCAGGACGGCGTCACGCCGCAGGCCTGGGTCACCCTCACACTCGGCACCAGCCCATTGCTGGTCTTTGTCCTGTCGGTGGCGTGGAAGTCCCACTGGCGGGTTGGCCGGTTCGATGTATTGTGTGGCGGTTCCGCTGCGGCCGGCGTCGTTCTCTGGCAGATCACCAGCGACCCGGTGCTCTCCCTCCTGTTCAGCGTGTTGGCCGATCTTCTCGCCTCCATCCCCACCCTGATGAAAGCGTACGATGCACCAACCTCGGAAAGAGCATCTCCATACTTTGCAAGCCTGGTTAGCATGACCGTCACCTTGCTGACGATATCCGACTGGAAATTCATGGAGTACGCTTTCCCGCTGTACATGCTACTCATCAACACGACTGTCTTCGGCGTCGTCCGAATGCGTTCCACCCAGTTCGGTCGGCGCCCGTACGAGGAGGTTGTGAGCCTGCCGCGCCGCCCGGCGGCGGTGCCATGGCAGCCGCACCCGGTGCGGGAGTATCCCCTCGTCATCTCGCGGCCCTCATCGAACCTGTTTCGGAGCGGAGTGTCTCCCGCCCACCGGACCTCGTCCCGTCGTTCCCAGGCATCCGCAGCCGATCACACAGCGGCGCGCAGTCACTACATTGCCGATCCGGACGGCACCGAGATCGAGCTGTACAGCGCCGTACGGGTCGGCCGCCTCCACCGCGCCTGGCCCTGTCGACGAAAATAGGCGTCACCAACAAATTGTGTCCGTTCGCGGTGGCATGGCCACGCGCCGGCGCCCTCACTTTGCCGAATACCGACCGGCAGAGAAGATCGCCCGCGATCGTCGAGGCTCGGGCGGCTGGGGCACTCGTTGCCCGCAGTGAGATCCTCGACCAGGCGCGTCTTGCCGATCCCGGCCGGACCGTTCACGACGACAAGGCGGCCAGCGCCACCGAGTGCCTCGGCCAGCCGGCTGAGCAGGATCGCGACATCCTCCTCCGGCCCGACGAGCCGGTCCGCTCCGTATTCGTACTGATTTCGGGGGTCCGCGGCCGGGCGAGGGGGACGGCATGGACCTGAAGGCAACCGTCCAGGGGACGTTCGCCCCGGCGCGCCACCCCGGACGGGTCGGCGCGGAAATCGAGCTGATTCCGGTGAGGGACACCGCGCAGCCGCGGTCGGTCGATCCCGCCGTGTTGGCGGCCGGATTCGACCCGTCATTCGTGCGCGGGCAGTCCCAACGTTCGAGCCAGACGGCCAACTGGAGCTGAGTCCGGCGCCTCGGTCGACGGTCGCCCGCGCTCGTCCGCGACGTCCGGCGGTTGGTGGCGCGAGCCGAGACCGTCGCGGCGCGTCACGGAATCCGCCTCGTGTCCGCCGGCTGACGGCGTCGAACGGCACGCTGCGCCAGTGCTTCCCCAAGGGCAGCGACCTGTCCCTTCACGACGCCGACGCCCTGGCCGTGATCGAGCACCGGCTCAACACCAGGCCGCGAAAGGCACTGCGGACCCGTCCATACCCGACATCGCGGAGAGTAGGTCGGCGAGCCCGGTCGTCGGGGCATAGAACGTCAACCCGGCCGGCGGCGACCGCTCCGCCCGGCGCCGGATGGGCGCTGCCTGGGGGCCCGGGGACTCCGGCCGTATCCATGGAAGTGATGGTCCGACCCGCCACCATCACAATGATGATCAGTCCTGGTCGGCGGTGTCGGCGGAGACGGCCCAGAAGCGTAGGAACAGCGCGAGCATCCCAAACAGGATCAGGTATACGACCAGCCATCCAAGGTCGCGGCCCTTGTCCACGGCTGAGCCCAGGATGCTGAGACTGGTGAACGCCATGACGCTTAGCACGGCGAAGAAGCCGACCCGGATGGCCTTCGCGGACCGGTTCTGGAAGCCGTAGAGCAGCAGGAGCCTGCCACGCTGCACGGCGGGAGGCTCGTCTGCGGCGTCCACCCGCGCGGACGCCTCGCTCAGCCAGCCCTGCGCCACCGTGGTCGCATCCTGCAGGGACTCTGGCGTGGACGGCAGGAGCTGCTGCGCGGTCCACCATTCGGCGGCGAAGGCCACCTGGCGGGTGGCGTCTTCGAAGGCCAGACGGCGGCGATCCGCTCGTGATCGGCGCAGACGCCAGTCCTGCAGAAGCAAGCTCAGCACGCCGGCGAGGGCGGTTACGAGCGGAACCAGGATCGCGACGGAGACAGCTACCACGTTTTCACTCATTCGACATCCCGCTGTTGGTCAAACTGCCGGGTCAGCATCGCATTCAGACCCTAGTGCAGTGTTCGTTAAAGAAAGTAAAAAACCGACGGCGGAGCCTGCGGGTCGGTGGAGCCGGGCGTCCCCAGACCCAGGGTTTCGCCCGGTTGTTGAGCTGGGTGGTGGCGATCCGGGTGGCCTGGTCGCTCTCATCGGGGTCAGCGAAGGACTGCTCGGCCAGAGCAGCCCGGCGGAAGATCCGCCACCAGCCTTCCTGCAGGTTCAGCCAGCCGGTCCGGCACGACGTGCGCCGCATCGAGACGCTGAAGGATGGTCAGGAGGCTGTCGCCAACCGCACGCGGGTCAAGGTGGTCAGGAACAAGATGGCCCCACCGTTCCGAATGGCCGAGTTCGACATCGTCTACGGCGGTGGCATCAGCCGCGAGGGCTCCCTGATCGACATGGGCGTCGAACACACCATCATCCGAAAGTCCGGCGCCTGGTACACCGACGACGGTGACCAGCTCGGCCAGGGCAAGGAAAATGCGCGGTCATTCCTCCGCGACAACCCGGATCTGGCCAACGAGACCGAAAAGCGGATCAAGGAGAAGCTCGGCCTCTCCCCGACGCTGGACGCCGACGCTCCCCCGCCGGTCGCGGTGGACTTCTGGCCAGGGCGTGACGTACCGCTCCGAGCCGGCGGCCGCGACCCGCAGCCACAGCCGCCAGCATCGGGCATGGAAAAGGCCGGCGGGTTGGGTGGTTCAGCGTCCCGCCGGCCTTGTGTACCTACACAAATCCCGAGAGTCGGGATGTGCTGCCGCACAGCATATGACCCGCCACACCGGCCACGCCGAATCCGTCCACTTCACTACTGTGGGAGTCGTTCCGGCGGCCGGCCGCACATCCAGGGCGCCGGCCTTCGTCGCACGGCGGCCGCAGTCCTGCGATCAACTGGGTTGGCTGCCCGTGCCATGGATGGCCGGGACGGCCCGGTCACGAGTCGGTCGCCGAGGTGAGGCGGCCACCGGCTGACCATCGCGGGTCGTGCCGACTCTCGAAGATACCTGCGGCGTCCGGCGTCCCCGACGACGTCGGCTTCGGCACGAAGCCGACGCCTGCTGCCGCAGCGCTGGCCCCGGCATTCGACGGCTTTGTCGGCTGCCCACACGGGCAGCCGGCAATGCCCTGGCGGGTGCGCCGCCGGCGTTGGGCGCCGCCCCGCTTAACAGCTACCTTTGGTCGGGTGGAGCGTGACCATGCGGCCGAGCCGGCAGGCACGCGCTGCGACCGACGCGTGAAGGCGCCCGAGGGGGCGGACGCGTGTGGAGGGAATGCACCGAACGTCGCGGCCCGGGCAGTCCTGCGCCTGCAGACGGAGGCCGGAAACATGGCCGTCAGGGGAATGCTGGCGCGGCGCCAGTCCACATCTCCTCCCCCTGCTGGCGCGAAGCCGGATGCCGGCCCGGGGGCGAGCATCCGGCTTCGGAACGCGTCTGGCGTCCCGCAGGTCCAGCGCGAGGACGTCCCTGCCGTGACGACGACCCCGAAGGAGCTCATTTCGAAGTACACGACGCTCCTCATGCTCGACGAGGCGGGGCTCGGGAAGGATCTCGCCGCGCGCGTGGTGGAAAGACGGGACGTCATGCTCACTCACGGGGTGTTCGACAACCTCAGGACCACCGACCGCGACGATGTCGCCGAGGAACTGGCCCGGTCTGCCGGCAGCAGGCTCCGGGAGGTGGACGAGGGACTCCGGATCCGCCTCATCCGGGAGATGCTCGACACCGTCGTCGACGAGGACGCGGAAAAGCAGGTCACGGCGGTCTGGCTGAGCTTCGAGAACGAAGGGAAGCTGGGAACGGTCATCACCAACCAGCGCGCCCTGTGGGATCGCTCGCTCAGCGAGTGCACGCCGCTGAGCGACCGTTTCGCCGCCTACACGGCAGCGTTCGGCATGGATATCCTGAAGGCAGCCGGCGTCTATCTCGACGAGAACCGAAAGATCACGGAGAAGGAAGCCAAGGGGTTCGGGCTTAATCTCGGTGGTGCGGCCGAGACGGCACCGCCGGAGCAGGCGGACGCCTATCTCGACGAGGTGCGCAAGGCGGCCAGGGTCGTGGTGCAGCTGCAGGCCCTGACGTATGAGCTGCGGCTGGTGCCTGTCGGCTATCGCAGCACCCCCGAGCTCCAACAGAAGCTTTCGGCGGACGCCAGGACAGACGCGGAGGCCTACAAGGCCGTCACCGCGCCGCCCCCAGACACGCTACGGAGGTACGGGCAGCCGGAGCTCTTCGATCCCGCCCGGCGCCCCGACTACCCGCCGACCGGCAAGGAGGAGCCGGAGATGGCGCAGTGGACGGAGGCGGAGTCACACCACAGCAAGATCGGGGCGCTGATCGCCGAGTACGCCCGAAACTACCCCGCCGTCTACGCGTCGATCACGCAGGGAAACATCGGGGAGCTGGCCGAGGCGACGGACGCAGGCAAGGCCCGCGGACTGGTGGAGAACATTCTCCGGAAGACGCTTACGGCGATAGAAGAGACCAGAAGCAGACTCGGGACGGGTATCACACACTACGATCTCGCCCCGATTCAGCAGCAGCTGTTTACGAACACCCTCGCCACGCCGGCCAAAGCGTCCGTCAACTGGCAGGATCCGCTGTACGCGGCGCTCGGGCGCATGGATCTGGAAAAGCAGAAGGCGAAGGACTTCTGGACCGACCTGGGACTCAATATGGTGTCGGCGTTCGCGCTGATCGCCGCGCCGTTCACCGGAGGGATGACGGCCGCCGTTCTGGTCGGAGCCGGCCTCGCCGTCGGCGCCGGCATGGCCGCCGCGAGCTGGGACCGCTATCTCCAGCTCCGCCCACTCGAGAACGCCGCGATCAGGGACGACCTGTCCTTCGTCCAGAAAGGAGCCGTCGACGCGGCGCTCCTCGAGGCGACGGTCGCGACGGTCGGCGTGTTCCTGGACGCTCTGGGTGTGCATGGGGACATGAAGCGGGCCGCCGGCGTCAACCGGGTGAAGGCACTGGCGGACCTCCACGGGGCGGTCGAGGCGCAGGAGGCCGCCGCGCAGGCGCGCATGAAGATGCAGGCGGAGGGTCTGAAGGACGCTGGCGCGGCCACCGCGGGAGCGGCGGCCGCGATCGGGGCCCACGAGCTCGAGGACGCCATCCCGGAGCCCGACATCGAGGTGAGGGCGGGCGGGCTGGAGGTCGATCTGCCCTCGGTCGCAGCCCCGGCACAACGTAGCGTGATCAGCACCAGAAGTGTTCAGCGCGCGCCGAACAAGCAGCTCGCAGCCGTCACTGCGAAAATGGCCGCGATCGATACCGCGAGAGATGTTCCGCGCGACTGGGGAAACCGCTTCGAGCTGTCGGTGGTGGCGAGCGTTCTCCGCGGCGAGGTCCCGGAGATGTCCGGTGTGGTCCACGCGTTTCAGGCGCAGCACAACGCGAGTGGACACGGGATCGACATCATCGCCGTCGGGACCGGCTCCAGGGGAAGGCTCAAGTTCTGGCAGATCGAGTGCAAGTGGGCCGGGCCGGAATCGGGCTACCCGCGGCACCTCGGCGGATCACGCGCCGGCATCCAGACCAGCGCCGGATGGACCAAGGACAACTTCGTCAGATGGTGGGAGGCCGCTCCCCCGGGGGAGAAACGGCAGCTCCTCAACGCCGTGAAGGCAGCGAACGGCGGCCGCGCGATCGAGGTGGAGAAGCTGACGGATCTGATCAGCAGGGCTGAGGTGATCATAGCCGCGCCGCTCGGCGCCGGAGCCGCCGGCGTGATGCGCAGGATATGGGGCGAGATGGGTGCGCTCACGCGGTTCGGCGGCCGGAAGATGAGCTACCGGGAGTTCCGACCGAGATGACGCCTCAAGCCGGTCACACCTTCCGCCTGTTCACGCAGACCCTCGGCTGGACCGATCAGCCGGTGCGCCGCGCCCGCACGTGACCGAGTACCGGGTGCTGAAATGAAGCGCACCGCGGCGCGGTCATCCGCCCGTTCGTAGCTTCCGCGGGGGTCGTCCATCAGGTGTCCTCCTGCCGAGATCGCGGCGCGGGCCGCTCCCGTGGTGGCGCGGCGGCGTCGAGGTGGCGTTCCAGGTCGTCCAGGCGATCGTCCCAGTAGGCCCGGAACGGCTCGAGCCAGCGCGCGAGCTCCCGCAGCGGCGCGGGCTCCAGCAGGTAGAGCCGGCGCTGCCCGTCGGGGCGAACCGTGACGAGCCCGGCCTCGCGCAGGATCCGCAGGTGCTTGGACACACCAGGCTGGCTCAGCCCCAGCTGCTCGACCAGCTCGTTGACGGGGCGAGGGCCGGCACGGAGCAGCTCGAGCACCCGGCGGCGGTGCGGGTCACCCACCACGGCCCAGATCGCAGGTTCCACAGTCCGACTATCACCAGAAGGTTATATTGCTGTCAAGCGATTGCTTTCCTTGGCCGACGCCTTCAGCTGCAACGCATGAACGCCGGGCTACGGGAGCCAGGCGAACGGGTCCAAACCGCCCGTGACCTCCGGGCCGAAATCGGCGCCCACGCACTCCGAGCCCGAGCGGTCGCCAGCCGACTCCGGGCCGCGGCGTCGCGCGGCGCGGCCGCGGCCGCCGACCCGCCAGCCATCTAGCGCGCTCCTGACGAGCAGACGGAGCTGCTCCTCCGTCGCACCGTAGTCGCGCCCGATCAGGCCCAGGTAGACGTCGTAGGCCTTGACGCTGCGCCGGCACGACTCGGCGGGCGCCCCTCGCCGGCTGCCGGACCCGCCCCGCCCACGGCCCGGAGGCCGGTGGCCCTCGCAGCACCGCGGGCGGCCTCGGCGAACGATCCTGCCCCGGGAGAACGGCCCGGGTCGGGGTCCATAGCGAGCCGCCGCGCATATAGCGCCGGTGCCACGGCCGCCGGACCCGAGTAGCTCCGAGCACCCCGCGGAGAACCACATCGTCTGCACCTCCACGCTGGCCACCCGGGGCCCCGAGCTCATCGCGAAGGCGCGGGCGGCCGGCCGCCTCTGGGACAGGGAGCCACCGGGTCGGCGTAAGGCAGGCTCGGTACCGGCGCCTGCCGGCCGACGGGTGCTCACCGGGCCGGGAGGATCATTCCTGTCACCTCGCCGAAGCCGATGCGCACGCCGCTGTCGCTGGGGGCGGTGGCCCGGATGGTGACGGTGTCGCCGTCCTCGAGGAACGTCCGCTCGGTGCCGTCGGGCAGTCGCAGCGGCTCGGTGCCGTTCCAGGTGAGCTCCAGGAAGGACCCGCACTCGTCGCGGCGCGGGCCGGAGACGGTGCCCGAGGCGAAGAGGTCGCCGGTGCGCAGCGCCGCGCCGCCGACGGTGAGATGCGCCAGCTGCTGCGCGGGCGTCCAGTACATCTCGGCGAAGGGCGGGCGGCTGACCACGGAGCCGTTCCAGCTCACCTCCAGCCGCAGGTCGAGGCCCCACGCGCCGTTGTCCCGCAGGTAGGGCAGCGGTTCGGGCTCCCGCGGCGGCGGCTGGAACCGCGCGGCCGACAGCGCGTCGAGCGGGACGACCCAGGGCGAGACCGACGTCGCGAAGGACTTCCCGAGGAACGGCCCGAGCGGCACGTACTCCCACGCCTGGATGTCCCGCGCCGACCAGTCGTTCACCAGCACCACGCCGAACACGTGGTCGGCGAACGCCGCCGGGGTGACCCGTTCACCGAGCGCCGACGGCGTCCCGACGACGAAGCCGACCTCCGCCTCGATGTCGAGGCGGGTCGTCGGGCCGAACGCCGGCGGCTGGCCGTCGGCGGGCCGGCGCTGCCCGCACGGGCGGACGATCTCGGTTCCGGAGACGATGACCGTGCCGGAGCGGCCGTGGTAGCCGACAGGCAGGTGCCGCCAGTTCGGGTTCAGCGGATCACCGCCGGGGCGCAGGATCCGTCCGACGTTGCTGGCGTGGTGCTCGGAGGCGTAGAAGTCGACGTAGTCGGCCACGTCCACCGGCAGGTGCAGCCGGACCGCGTCACGCGGGATCAGGCTGGGCCGCGCCGCCGCTTTCTGGGCCGGGTCGGTCAGCAGGTCGGTGATCCGTGCGCGGACTGCCGTCCAGTGGCGCCGGCCCCGGCTGAGGAACTCGTTCAGCCGGGGCCGGGCGAACACCGGGTCCCCCAGCGCGGCGGCGAGGTCCAGCACGTGGTCGCCGATGGCGACGCCGATCCGGGGGCTCCCACCGTCGGCGGAGAAGGCGCCGTAGGGGAGGTTCTGCAGCGGGAAGTCCGAGCCCTTGGGTACCGGCACCCACGAACGGGCCGTCACGCCGACGCCTCGGTCCCGGCCGACGCCGCAACCCCGGACGGTGCCGCGGGGCTGACGAGGCCGAGTCGGCGCAGGTCGTCGACCGGTGCGTCTGTCCGGCACGAGCCGTATGCGACGAGGGCCCGGCGTGCGGCGCGGACCAGCTCCGGCGGCACCGCGCGGGCCTCGGCGACGAGCGCGGCCTCGTCCGTGCGGTCGAGGATCTCGCTGACCGCCGGGAGGTCGGCGCCGTCGACCGCGCGGCAGGTGGCGAGCACCAGGTTGAGGAAGCCGTGGTGGGTGAAGCCGGTTCGCCGGTCCTGGTGGGGCAGCGCGTGGTGGAGCCCGGCGGTCGCCTTGAACGGCACGCCGCCGCGCGCGCAGGCGACCACGAACCGGGCCACTTCCGCGGACGGGGGGAACTGTTCCGCGCGCGCCCCGCCGCACCGGATCTTGGCCCCGTGGCCGGCGGCCGACACCCGCGCCAGGGCGTCGAGATCCCCGCGCGGCGTCTCGACGAAACAGGGCACGGACGGCGGCACCGCCGTCAGCGCGGCAAGGTCACCCAGCGGCCCCTCGACCCCGACCAGCTCGACGCGCGGGTCGCCCTCAAGGCGGGCCAGGGCGGTGTGGAGCGTGCTCGGCTCCAACGGGCTGATGAGGCCCAGCGCGAGACGCCCCTCGGCGGCCGCCCCGTCGAGGCGCCCCTCGGCGGCGGTCCCGTCGAGACGCCCGCTGGAGGCTCCACACCCGCGCGCACCGGCGGCGAGCGCTTCGAGGAGTTCGTCGACGCGGGACGCGGCGCACAGGAAGTGGCCGGTCAGGACGCCGGTGGGGTCCGCGCGGTCGTGCCGGTGCCGGCGGAGGGCGGCGGGCATGGGCAGTTCCTCGGGCGGGAACAGCCCGGCGTCGTCGACCAGCCCGGCGAACAAGCCCGGCGGCGGATGGCCGGTCACCCTGCGCCGCCCCGCGCCGCCGCGTGCGCCGCCCACGTCCAGGCGTAGTCGGGGTCCTCGCAGGCAAGCCCGCCCTCGCCGAGTTCCAGCGGGGCGAAGGTGTCGACCATGACCGCGAGCTCGTCGACGAACTCCACCCCGATGCTCGCCTGCACCGCCCCGGGCTGCGGGCCGTGGGTGTGCCCGGCGGGATGCAGCGAGACGGAGCCGGGCCCGATCCCGGAGCCGCGGCGAGCTCCGTAGGCACCGCCGGTGTAGAAGATCACTTCGTCGGAGTCGATGTTGGCGTGGTAGTACGGCGTCGGGATCGCGTCGGGGTGGTAGTCGACCTTGCGGGGCACGAAGTTGCAGACGACGAAGTTACGGCCCTCGAAGACCTGGTGCACCGGCGGTGGCTGGTGCAGCCGGCCGGTGATCGGCTCGAAGTCGCCGATGTTGAACAGGTACGGGTAGAGGCAGCCGTCCCAGCCGACGACATCGAACGGGTGGGTCCGGTAGGTCAGCACCGTGCCGGCGACGCCGCCGGTCCCGGCCCCGGGCCCGCGGTGCTTCACGTACACCTCGACGTCCGTTCCCTCCTCGAGCAGCGGCCCGGCCGGGCGACGCAGGTCGCGTTCGCAGTAGGGGGCGTGCTCGAGGAACTGGCCCGAGGCTGACAGGTAGCGCTTCGGCGGGCGGATGTGGCTGTTCGCCTCGATGATGTAGGCGCGCAGCGGCTCGTCGCCGCTCGGCGTCCACCGATGCGTCGTGCCGCACGGGACGACGACGTAGTCGCCGGGGCCGGCCGGCAGTGTGCCGAACACGGTGTCGACGCGGGCGGTGCCGGCCTCGACGTAGACGCACTCGTCACCGGTGCCGTTGCGGTAGAGCGGTGAAGGCGCGCCGGCGGCGACGTAGCAGAGCCGGACATCGGTGTTGCCCAGGAGCAGCCGCCGCCCGGTGACGACGTCGAGGCTCCGCCATCCCTCGGCCGCGGTGAGGGTGTGGGTGCGCAGGTGCCGCGGCCGCAGCGGGTGGTTGGCGACGGTGCCGAGGGCGGGCAGCTCCCACGGCCGGGCCGCGCTGATCGCCGCCGGGATCTCCCGGTGGTACAGCAGTGACGAGTCCGCGGAGAAGCCCTCCGATCCCATCAGCTCCTCGCTGTACAGGCCACCGTCGCCGTCGCGGTGCTGCGTGTGCCGTTTGGGCGGGACGTCCCCGGTCCGGGCGTAGTACGGCATCGTCGGGTCCTTTGCGTCGGGTCCTTTGCGTTGGCTCCTCAGGGCCTCAACTCCTCAGAACATCGGCACCTCAGAGGTTTCCCCGCCGTTCCTGCTCGCGTTCGATCGCCTCGAAGAGGGCCTGAAAGTTGCCCTTGCCGAAGCCGAGCGATCCGTGCCGCTCGATGAGCTCGAAGAACACCGTCGGACGGTCCCCCAGCGGCCTGGTGAAGATCTGCAGGAGGTATCCGTCCTCATCGCGGTCGACCAGGATCCGGCGTCGCCGGAGCTCCTCGACCGGTGCCCGCACCTCGCCGACGCGGGCCCACAGCGCGGGGTCGTCGTAGTAGGTGTCGGGGGTGTCGAGGAACTCGACGCCCCCGGCCCGCATCGCGTCGACCGAGGCGAGGATGTCACCGGTCGCCAGGGCGAGGTGCTGCGCGCCGGGACCACCGTGAAACTCCAGGTACTCCGCTATCTGCGACTTCCGCCGGCCGGGCGCGGGCTCGTTGAGCGGGAACTTGACCCGGTGGTTGCCACTGGCGACCACCTTGCTCATCAGCGCCGAGTACCGGGTGGCGATGTCGCCGCCGATGAACTCGGCCAGGTTCGTGAAGCCCATGACCCGGTTGTAGAACGCCACCCACTCGTCCATGGCGCCGAGCTCGACGTTGCCCACGACGTGGTCCAGAGCCTGGAACAGGCTGCGCGGCGCACCCGGCCGCCGGACGTGCCCGGAGCGGCGCTCGACGTAGCCCGGCAGGTAGCACCCGGAGTAGCGCGACCGGTCGACCAGCGTGTGCCGCGTCCGCCCGTAGGCGGCGATGGCGGCGAGGCGCACGACGCCGTGCTCGTCGCGCAGCTCGTGCGGCTCCTCGATCACCCGGGCGCCCTGGGCGCGGGCGTGCGCGATGCACCGGTCGACGTCGGGCACCTCCAGGGCGATGTCGACGACGCCGTCGCCGTGCCGGCGGTGGTGGTCCAGCAGCGGGCTGTCCGGGCGCACTCCCCCCTTGAACACGAACCGCACCGCGCCGCTGGTGAGGACGTAGGAGCAATGGTCGGGTTGGCCCGTCTCCGGCCCGGAGTAGGCAACGAGGTCCATGCCGAACGCCGACTGGTAGTAGTGGGCCGCCTGCTTGGCGTTGCCGACCACCCACACCACCGCGTCCCAGCCGGACACCGGGAACGGGTCGCCGGCCGGGTCGTGCTCGACGAGACCGACCAGCTGTCGGAGCTGGTCGACGTCCAGCTCGGCCGAGCGCTCCTGGCCGGTCAGCGTCACTTCTGTGCTCATGGACGTCCTCTCGGCCGGGTGGGAGTCGAGGCGGCGGCGCTGGCGCGCGAACGCGAGAGGGACACTACCTTGAGTGACATGATGCCCGCCTGGTGTGACGACTCGTCTGGTGTGATGAGACGGGGTGGTCAGCGGCCGGTGACCTCGCCGGCGGTCAGATCCTGGGTTCCGATGACCCGCAGCAGGTCGAGCTGGTCGCGCGCCGGGCTGCCTGGGCCCGGGTAGAGGACGACGAGCGTCTGGGTGCCCGCGTCGCCGGTCAGCGTCTCGCACAGCAGGTCCACGGTGCCCACCGCCGGATGGATGATCCGCTTGTGGTCGGCGCGGCGCACCATGACCTCGTGCTCCGCCCAGAGCCGCGCGAACTCCTCGCTGCGGCCCAGCAGGTCAGCCACGAGATCCTCCACATCCGCGTCGCCGCGGCGCCGGCCGTGGGTGGCGCGCAGGTCCGCGACGTGCGTGCGGGACAGCCGCTCCCAGTCCTCGCGCGGGAACCGCGACCGGACGTCCGGCTCGGCGAACCAGAGCCAGGTGTTGTTACGGGCCCGTCCCGCGCGGGCGGAGATGTCGCCGGACAGCGCGACCGACATGCGGTTGCGCGCCAGGACCTCGCCGATGTCGGAGACGACGAACGCGGGAGTGTCGGTGAGCCGGTCGAGGATGTACAGCAGACCGGGCGATACATGCGCGGCGGTGGACGTCTGCGGCGGGGGCGGCTGGCCCGCGAGGTGGAACAGGTGGTCGCGTTCGTCGTCGCGCAGGCGCAGTGCCCGGGCCAGCGCGGCCAGCAGCGGCGCGGACGGCCGCGGCCCGCGGGACTGCTCGAGGCGGGTGTAGTAGTCGGTCGACATGACGGCGAGCGCAGCCACCTCGTCGCGGCGCAGCCCCGGGGTGCGCCGGCGCACCCCGGGGGGCAGGCCGACGTCCGATGGCTGCAGCTGCGCGCGGCGCCGGCGCAGGAAGTCGGCGAGCCCGGAGCGATCCATGCCACCAGTGTTCCCCACGCCCGGCAGCCGAGCCAGGGACCGGCGATCCCACGATGAATGGTCCCTGCCGCGGCGTCGCCCGCCGCAGCAGACTGGCGGTCATGACGCAGACGACGATGACGACAAGGCGGCTCGGGGCAACCGGGCCGGAGGTGGGTGCGCTCGGGCTCGGTTGCATGGGCATGTCCGGCATGTACGGGCCAGCCGACGACGATGAGAGCGTGGCGACGATCCTCGCCGCGGTCGACGCGGGGATGACCCTGCTCGACACCGGCGACTTCTACGGCATGGGACACAACGAGCTGCTGGTCGGCCGCGCCCTGCGCCAGCTCGACCGGGACGCGGTGACGGTGAGCGTGAAGTTCGGGGCGCTGCGCGACGCGGTCGGCGGCTGGGGTGGTCTCGACGCCCGGCCGGCGGCGCTGCGCAACTTCCTCGCCTACTCGCTGGTGCGCCTGGGCACCGACCATGTGGACGTCTACCGGCCGGCCCGGCTCGACCCCGCCGTGCCGATCGAGGAGACGATCGGTGCCATCGCCGAGCAGGTCAAGGCCGGTCTGGTCCGGCACATCGGCCTGTCGGAGGTCGGCCCGGAGACGATCCGGCGGGCGGCGGCCGTGCACCCGATCTGCGACCTGCAGATCGAGTACTCGGTGCTTTCCCGCGGCATCGAGGACGAGATCCTGGCGACCTGCCGCGAGCTCGGGATCGCGATCACCGCGTACGGGGTGCTCTCCCGCGGGCTGATCGCCGGCACCGGCCCGTCGGGGCACAGCAACGACTTCCGGGCACACAGCCCGCGCTTCCAGGGCGCGAACCTCGACCACAACCTGGGGCTCGTCGAGCGGCTGCGGCCGGTCGCCGAGCGCCACGGGATCTCCGTCGCGCAGCTGGCCATCGCCTGGGTCGCCGCCGCAGGTCCGGACGTCATCCCGCTGGTGGGGATGCGCCGGCGCAGCCGCATCGATGACGCCCTGGCCGCCGCGGCCGTCACCCTGTCCGAGCAGGATCTGGCCGACGTCGACCGGGCGGTGCCCGCCGGGTCGGCCGCGGGCGGACGATACGAGGACGCCCAGCTCGCCGCCCTCGACAGCGAGCGTCCCGCCGAGCGCTGACGCGGCCCCGCCAAGCCCGCCCACGCACAGGTGGTGCACAGGGAACGCACAGCGTAGGCATCGCCGGGCCCGCCATGATCGAGCCATCAGGTCAGCCGATCGCAGATGGAGGGCACATGGCGGATCACCGGAGTCCCAGCCGCACGCGGGCGTACGAGGGGCGCCCGCTGGCCCGGCCCGACGAGGAGATCGTTGACCAGGGCCTCGCCTTCGACGTCGGCACACTGCTGAGCCGGCGGCGGATGCTGGCGTTCTTCGGCCTCGGCGCCGCGTCGGCCGGCCTGGCGGCCTGCGGCTTGGACTCCGCCGGATCCACTGCCTCAGCCACCTCGGGGACGTCCGCCTCGGCGGCCTCGGCCGCGACGACGTCGGCCACGATCGGCGCGGCGGCCGGGGAGATCCCCGAGGAGACCGCGGGCCCCTACCCGGGCGACGGGTCCAACGGGCCGGACGTCCTCGAGCAGAGCGGTGTGGTCCGCAGTGACATCCGGTCCAGCTTCGGCGACTCGACCGGTACCGCCGAAGGCGTCCCCATGACGCTGGCGCTGACGGTCCGCGACCTCGCGAACAGCGGCACGCCCTTCGCCGGGGTGGCCGTGTACGTGTGGCACTGCGACCGAGAGGGCCGCTACTCGCTGTACTCCGACGGCGTCACCGACCAGAACTACCTGCGCGGGGTCCAGGTCGCCGACTCCGCCGGCATGGTCCGTTTCACCAGCGTCTTCCCGGCGTGCTACTCGGGACGCTGGCCGCACGTCCACTTCGAGGTCTATCCCGACCAGGCCAGCATCACCGACTCGTCCAAGGCCATCGCCACCTCGCAGCTCGCGCTGCCGCAGGACGTCTGCGCCAAGGTCTTCACGCAGCCGGGCTACGAGGCGTCCGTGCGCAACCTGGCGCAGGTCAGCCTCGACAGCGACGGTGTCTTCGGGGACGACGGGGCTGCCAGCCAGCTCGCCACCGTCACCGGTGATGTCACCGGCGGCTACGCGGTCTCTCTCGCCTTGGGCGTCGACACGTCGACGGCCGCGGGCGGCGGTCAGATCTCCGGCGGCGGCGCGCCGGGCGGCGCACCCGGGGGCCGGGCGCCTGGCGGGCGGTGACAGCGCGGCCGGCCGCTCCCCTAAGCCCGCCGGATCAGCCGCGCAGCTCCCAGCCGTTGCCGGCGGGATCGCGGCAGATCACGATCCGCCGGCCGTCGAAGTCACCCGCGGTGAAAGGGATGCCGGCCGCGGTCAGGCGGGCCTCGATCGCGGCGCAGTCGGCACCGACCTCGATCGCCGTGTGCGCCTTGGCCGCGGGAACATGGTCCGGGTCGAGGCTCAGGTGGATCTGGGTGCCGTCGTCGGCCTCGAACCACCGCGCACCGCGGCCGAGGGCCACCGACGACGGCTCGAGCCGCCGGTAGCCGAGCACCCCGACCAGGAACTCCGCCTCGGCGTCGGCGGCATCCGGCGGGACCCCGAGGTTGGCATGGTGAAATCTCGACACACGCCGGAGTGTGACACAGAAACCGCCTCCGGCGGCGCGGGATCTCAGCCGCCGAGCGGGCGGCCGACGAGCCCGGCCCGCTCGGCGACGAACTCCTCGACGCTGCGCGCCGGCCGTCCCGTCACCTGTTCGACGGTCGTGGTCGCCCGGTCGTAGCGGTTCTGGCGGTGCACAGGCGCGCCATGTTGGCATCCTCCCCAGTGTGAACTCCGGGGATTCCCGTACCTCGCGATCCGGGTTCCTGCTTCGTCAACGGACGCCTCCTCGCTTCAGCAGCGAGGTGGTCTCACTCCATCTCCACAGGCGGACACCGCGAGCCCCGCGGCCAGAATGTTCCGTGCCGCGTTGATGTCCCGGTCGTGGACCGCACCGCAACGGCAGGTCCACTCCCGGACATTCAGCGGCAGGTTCTCCACGACCGATCCGCATGCCGAGCACGTTTTACTCGACGGGTAGAAACGGTCGACCGCTGTCACGGTGCGACCGTACCAGTCTGCTTTGTACTCCACCATCGCCCGCAACTCCGACCAGGATGCGTCGGAGATCGCCCGGACCAGCGAGTGGTTGCGGACCATGGTGCGGACGGACAGGTCCTCGACGACCACCGTTTGGTTCTCGCGGATGATCCTCGTGGACAGCTTGCGCAGATGATCCCGGCGCCGATCCGCGATCCTGCCGTGAATCTCCGCGACCCTCGCGCGGGCCTTCACCCGGTTCGCCGAGCCCTTCGCCTTGCGGGACAGGTCCCGCTGCGCCCGCGCCAGCCGGACACGGTCGCGGCGCTCGTGCCGGGGGTTGGTGACTTTCTCCCCGGTCGACAAGGTGACCAGCGCTGTGATGCCCGCGTCGATCCCGACCTGCCCCCCAGCCGGCGGGAGGCTGGTGACGGTGTCCTCGACCAGGATCGAGACGTGGTACTGGCCGCGGGCGTTCCGCGACACCGTCACCCGCGAGGGCGTCGCGCCCTCGGGCAGCGGACGCGACCAGACGATGTCCAACGGCCGGTCCTGCTTGGCCAGTGTGATGTTCCCGTTCCGGTAGGTGAAGCAGTTCCGGAAGTAGGTCGCCGAATCGAGGCTCCTGCCCTTCTTCTTGAAGGACGGATATCCGGCCCGTTTTTCCCAGAACTTCACGAAAGCCGTCTGCAGATGGCGCAGCGTGGCCTGCAGCGGCCCTTTCGACGGTTCGGCCAGCCACGCCGTCTCCGTGTCCCGCTTCCACACGGTGAGCATCCTGTCGGTCTCCACGTGCGTGACCCTGCGCTACTCCTGGGTCCATGCACGGGACCGTTCGGCCAGCGCCCGGTTGTAGACGTAGCGGACACAGCCGAAGGTACAAGCCAGCTGCGCGACCTGCTCGGGATTCGGGTAGAAGCGATAACGATATGCCCGCTTCACCACCCGAGAACCCATACCCGACAGAATAACGAACTTCCCTGACGCTCTGTCGTTGATGCGCAAGCCCTGCCCTGAAGTACAGGGCTTGCGCGCCACGTGTCCCGGTCACGATGTGGTCGCGGGTGAACGCGGACAGGTCCGTCTGGGTCGCCACCAGGTTCGCCCACTCGTCGGGCGGGACGTCCACATAGGTCACCTGGCAGCCCAGCGCCCGGGAGAACTCCGCGGCGACCCCGTCCATGTCCTGCGAGCGCGGGCCGGTCAGCTCGTACACGTGCTCGCGGTGCGCCGCCGGCTCGGCGAGGATCTCCGCGGCGACCCGGGCGACGTCCGCGGCGGCGATCGGGGACGTCCGACCGCGGCCGAACGGGAGGCGGATGGTCCCGTCGTCCGCGATGGACCGGGCGGCCAGGACCGTGTGGTCCGGGTCCGCTCCGGCGCGTCGCTCCGGCGTGTCCCGGCCGCCCCCGGTCAGGCCGGGTGCGGGGGCCACTCCAGGCCGGACAGCGAGGCCAGCGCGTGCACCAGTGCCTGGGCGCCGTCACGGCCGCGGTCCTGCGCCTGCAGGGCCACGTAGAGCTGGTTGGCGAGCGCCAGCCCCGGCAGGGCGAGCCTGGCCCGCCGCGCCTCGGCGAGCGCGATGCCGAGATCCTTGACCATGTGATCGACGAAGAACCCGGGCGCGAAGTCGCCGCCCACCACCCGCGGGGCGAGGTTCGACAGCGACCAGCTGCCGGCGGCACCGCTGCCGACCGACTCCAGCACCCCGGCGACGTCCAGCCCGACGCGGCTGGCGTACAGCAGTCCCTCCGACATCGCGACCATGGTGCTGGCGATGAGGATCTGGTTCACCATCTTCGTGTGCTGACCGGCGCCGTGATCACCCTGCCGGACGATCGTGGCGCCCATAGCCTCGAAACCGGGGCGGACCGCCTCGAACACGCCGACCGGGCCGCCGACCATGATCGAAAGTGTGGCGTTGCGGGCGCCGACGTCGCCGCCCGACACCGGCGCGTCCAGCGCGTGCACCCCGATCTCCCCGGCAGCCCGGCCGATCTCGACCGCGAGCGCAGGCTCGCTCGTCGTCATGTCGACGAGAACCGCTCCGGGTGCGGCACCCGCGAGCGCGCCGGCGGGGCCGAGCAGCACCTCGCGGACGTCCGCGGGCAGGCCCACCATCGAGAACACGACATCGCTGCCGGCCGCCACCTCGGCGGGCGAGTCGGCCCAGGTCGCCCCCGCGGCGAGCAGGCCGTCCGCGCTGTCCCGGCTGCGGGTCGTGACCGTCACCCGGTAGCCGCGGCGCAGCAGGTGCCCGCACATGGACGCCCCCATCACCCCGGTGCCGATCCACCCGACCCGGGTCGACTCGGGTGACATCGACTCGGGTGACACCGGCGAGGAACCTGCGACGGACAAGACGACCCGCTTCCTGTGCGACCACGCACGACTGCGTCCCACTGCCACCTCGTACGACCCCGTACGACCCCGTACGACCCATGAGTTCGTACCACCCGGCCCCGCCGCCGGGGGCGGCCGGCTCAGGTCACCGCGGCGCGGCGCAGCGCGCGGTACAGCAGCTGGGGATCGCCCATCCGGCGGCGCAGTGCCCGTTCCAGGCCGGCGATCGGGTAGAGGTTCTGGGGGGCGCGGGCGTCCTTGAACTCGGCGGAGGCGAAGCGGCGCAGCGTCACCTGGCTCTGGTCGGCCAGCGCGATCGCCTCGGCGGCGGACATGTCCGCGCCGCACTCGACCCGCACCACACCGGCCCACGGCGCGCCCGGCCCGCCGGGCAGCCGCAGGTACCAGCTGTGCCTGTCCCAGCTGGAACCCATCAGGAAGACCGGGGTGCGCTGCCCCGGGCCGAGGGTGCCGACCATCGCGTGCTGGCGCGGCGGGAGGTACGCCGACTGGTGGGTCTTGACGAAGCCCAGGGTCCGCGGCAGGTGCTGGCGCCCGCGCAGCGGGCCGTCGACGACCAGCAGGTCGGTGCCGCCGGTCGTGTGGACACCGGTCGTGTGGTCGCCGAGCCGGGCGCGGGCCGCGGCGGCCGACTCCACCTCGAGCTCACCGAGGGCCCGCTGCAACGCCAGACTCAGCCCGACCGGGTCGGTCGCGCGCGTCCGGCGGACGGGATAGTCGCCGGCGGTCGTCCGGACGTCCCCGGCGTGCGCGGCGGCGGTGAACGTCCCCCGGCTCACCGTCGCGACGGCCAGGTGGGCCCCGGCCTCGCAGCAGCAGACGACGCCACTGGCATAGGAGGCGCACAGGGCCGGCAGCGCCGACGTCGCCTGCTCGCCGGCGGGCACGCTGTCGTGGATCCAGGCGCGGGCCTCGACGCGGCGCACCCCGTCGACGAACAGCACCGCGCCCGGCGGGGCCGTGCCGGGAGCGGGGTCACGCGGCGCCCACGCCGACTCGGGCACCTCGATGTCCAGCACGACCGGGGCGCTGGACTCGACGAGCTCCTCCTCGCCGAGGCTCGTCCCGTAGCCGGGATCCCAGGCGTCGACACTGAACCGCATCCCGCCCGCCGGCGCCGCAGGTGCCGCGGATCCGGGAGGTGCGGGGGATCCGTCGGGTCCGGCCGGCGCGGCCGGCCGCGGGATTGGTGGTGCCTCGGTCAAGTGCGCTCCCTGACGACGGTCGACGTCCGCTGGTCCCGGTTCACCGCGAAGCGTACGGGGACCCGTTCGGCCAGCGCCTGGACGTGGGTGACCAGGCCGACCATCCGGCCGCCGCCGCTCGCGAGGCTCTCCAGGGTGCTCGCGACGACGTCCAGGGTGGCCTCGTCGAGGGTGCCGAAGCCCTCGTCGAGGAACAGCGAGTCGAGCGTGGCTGCGCCGCCGGCCGCCATCGCCCGCAGCTGGGAGGACAACGCGAGAGCCAACGCCAGGCTGGCCTGGAACGTCTCACCGCCGGACAGGGTCCGCACCGGCCGGCGCGAGTCGGCGTCGGCATGGTCGACGACCACGAACTCGCCATCCTCGTGGGTCAACTCGAACTGCCCACCGGACAGCTCCGACAGTGTCACCGACGCCTCCTCGACCAGGATGTCCAGCGCGGCGGCCACCATCCAGCGCGGGAACCGGTCGGAGCGCAGCAGCTGGCCGAGCTGGCGGGCGACATGGTCCGCCTCGCGCGCCGTCGCGACCTCGGCGGTGAGCCGGCCGGCCTCGGCACGGCGCTCGACGACTCGGGCGAGCTCCGCGCGGGCCCCCGCCAGCCCGTCCGCCACTGCGACGGACGCACCGTCGGCGGCCTTGGAACCGGGGCCAGGCGGCAGGTCGTGGGCGGCGAGCAGCTCGACCAGCGCCGTGTCCGCCTCGTCGTGCCGTCGGCGGGCGTCCTCGGCCTCGGCGGTGGCCGCCGCGAGCAGGCGGTCACGGGCCGTGGCCTGCGTGCGGGACCAGTCGGTCAGCGCCGTCCAGCCAGCCAGGACGTCCTCGCTGTCGACGGCGGGCGCGCCGAGCGGGACGAGGCCGTCGCGGGCCGCGGCCAGCGCGCCGCCGGCCGCCCCGAGCGCGTCCCGGGCCCGCTCGAACGCCCGCTCGGCGTCGTCGGCCTCCGCCCGGGCGGCGCGCAGCCGCTGGTCGGCCTGGTCGGCGGTAGCGGCGAGCCGGTCCAGCTCGGCGAGCGCGGCCGCGACCTCGACGGCGGTCGGCGCGCTGGCGAGCACGACACGCAGGGCCTCGGCCCGGTCGTCGAGGGTCGCGACCCGGGTGGCGGCCCGCTGCTGGGCGCGGGCCTCGGCGATCCGGTTCTCGTCCGCCCTCGCCTGCCCGGCGGAGGCGAGCGCCAGCGCCTGCCGCGCGGCGGCCAGGGAGGCCGTGGCGGCGGCCGAACGCTCGGCCGCGGCGTCACGCTGACCGGTCCGGTCGCGGGCGAGCTCGGCGGCCCAGGTGACCAGCGTGGCCCAGTCCGCCTCCAGGTCGGTGCCCGCCAGCCCGGGCGCGCCGAGGGAGACCAGCGGGTCGCGGACGGCGTCAAGCGCCCGCCGCGCCCCGGCCGCCCCGTCCCGGGAGCGGGTGACGACCGTGTCGGCGGCGGCCGCGGCGTCGCGGGCCCGGCGCAGGGCCAGGTCCGCGCGGGCGACGGCGCCGTCGAGCCGTTCGACGTCCGCGAGGAGGCCGGCCGCGCGGCGGGCGTCCGGCGCGTCGGCGACCGCGCGGCGCAGCTCCTCGACCCGCCTGGTCAGGTCCGCGAGCCGGGCCTCGGACTCCGCCGCCGCCCGGGTCGCGGCGGTCGCCTCGGCGGCGCGGGCGGTCACCTCGCGTTCGGCGGCGGTGACCGCCTCGTCCGCGGTACCGAGGCCGGCGGCCGGCAGCGGGGGCGGCAGCGTCGCGACGGGCCGCGCGCAGACCGGGCAGTCCTCCCCCACGGCAAGGTGCGGCCGCAACGCGGCGGCCAGGTCGGCGCGGGCGGCATCATCCCGGGCTCCGGCCGCCCGGTGCCGGGTGTGCCGGGCCTCTTCCAGTGCGGCGTCGGCCCGGCCGAGCGCCGCCTGGACGTCGGCGTGCGCGGCCGCCGCAGCGGCCTGGCCGGCCAGCAGCTCGACGAGCAGCTCATGATCGCGCAGCGCCCGCTCCAGCGGGCCGCGTGACGGTGCGGCGGCCCGCTCCTCGCGGACGGCGGTGTCAGCCCGCTCGGCCGCCTCCCGGCGCTCCAAGGCCTCGGCCCGCGCCGCCTCGGCCCCGCGCAGGCGGCCGGTCAGGGCCGCCAGCCCGGCCGGCGCCCGGACATCGGCGAGCAGCCCCAGCTCGGAGTCCAGCCGGCTCAACTCCGCGGCAGCGGATACAGCGGCCTGCTCCGCGTCGCGTTCGGCGGCGGTCGCCGCCGCCAGCGCGGCGCGCGCCGCCCCGAGTTCGGCGTCCGCCCGGGCGAGCGCGGCGTCGGCCTCGGCGTGCTCGGTGACGGCCGCCGGTCTGGTCGCGAGCAGGTCGGCGAGCTCCCGGTGGTCGCGGGCGTACCGGTCGAGCGGAGCACGGGGCTGCGCGGCGGCGCGATCTCCCCGCGCGGCGCTGTCCGCCCGCTCGGCCTCCTGGCGGCGCCGACGGGCGTCCGCGTCGGCGGCCCGGGCAGCGCGCAGCCGCCCGGTGAGGTCCACCAGCCCGGCCGGCGGCTCGACGGCGGCGAGCTGGTCGCGCTCGGCGCCCAGTCTGGCGGTCCGGGCGGCGGCTTCGGCGGCGGCGGTGTCCAGCCGCGCCACCTCGGCGAGGGCGGCGGCCACCTCGGCGGCGAGCCGGGTGAGCGCGCCGACCCGGCCGGCCGCGGCGGCCTCGGCAGCGGCGGTCGCGTCCGCGTACCCGGCGAGCTGCTCGGCGAGGACGTCCGCGCGCTGGCGCTGGTCGCTCGCGCGGGCGTTCGCCGCCGCGCGGATCGTGTCGTAGACGCCCAGCCCGAGCAGCCGGGTGAGGATGGCCTGCCGCTCGCTCGGCTTCGCCCGCAGGAACTCGGCGAACTCGCCCTGCGGAAGCACCACGCAGGTGCAGAAGTGCTCGAAGGTGAGCCCGAGCAGTTCCTCGACCGCCGCCGTGACCGCGGGCGCGCCCGCGGCGAGCACGTCGGTCGGCTCCCCCGGCCCGCCCGCGCCGGCCGGGTCGACCAGCCGCTCGAACCGGGCGTTGCGCACGGTCACACCCCCGCGGGCGGCGCGGCGCAGCTCCCGCGCCACCACGTAGCGGGCGCCGGCCGCGTCGAAGACGAGACGTACCGTGCCGCGGGCCGCGGTCGGCGCGAGCGCCAGATGTACCGTCGCCCGGTTGTTCCAGCGCGGCACCGAGCCGAACAGCGCGAACGTCAGCGCGTCGATCAGCGTCGACTTGCCGGCGCCGGTCGGGCCCACCAGCGCGAAGTAGTCGGCGTCGGTGAGGTCCAGCACCGCCGGTTCCCGGAACGATCCGAAACCGGCGAGGTCCAGCTGCACCGGGCGCATTCAGTCCCCTCCCAGATCCCTCGGGTCGTTCAGTCGCCGCTGGAGACGTCGTCGTGCAGCCGGGCGAACAGCGCCTCGACCCGGGGATCCTCGAACTGCTCGGCGGCGCAGAACTCCCGGAACAGGTCCTCCGGGCTGCGCCGCGCCAGCGCCGCCGCGCTCGGGCGCGACCCGCCGAGCGCCACCCGGAGCTCCGGGTCGATCCCGACCTCGAGCGCGTTCGGCAGCAGCTCCTGGACCTCGTCGCGCAGCCCCGCGCGGGCCGGTTCGCGCACGACCACCCGCAGCAGGTCCTCGGCGAGCTCCGGGGCCTGCGCGGCAAGCTCCGCGACGGTGCCCCGGACCGTCCGCAGCCGCCGGCCGGCCGTCAGCGCGATGTCGGTGACCTGGGCGGGGACGCCGGGGCTCGCCTCGACGAGGCACACCACGTTCGTGTTCTCCTGCTCGCCGAAGTCGACCGCGAGCGGCGCGCCGGAGTACACCACCGGGCACGGCGCGGCGAGGGTCTGCCGCCGGTGCAGGTGCCCCAGCGCCACGTAGTGGGCGTCCGCGGGGAACGCCGCCGCGGACACGTGGTACTCGAAGATCGACTGGGCCATCCGCTCCCCGCCGCCGAACAGGCCGTTCGTCACCGTCAGGTGGGCCAGGACGAGGTTCACCGCGTTGTCGTCGAAGCCGGAGCGCAACTGTTCCATCAGGGCGCGCACGACCTGGTCGTAGCGGGCCGCGGTCTGGTCGGGCGTCTGGGTCACCAGGTCGGCGGCGCGGACGGCGTACCGCTGGGAGACGAACGGCAACGCCGCCACGGTGACCGGTTCGCCGGTGCCGGGGGCGCGGAAGGTGACCACCCCGCCGTCGGCGGCGGTGCGCGGCGTCCCGACCAGGGTGATCCCGGCGGCCGACATCAGCGGCCGGTAGGCGTCGAAGGTCGGCTGGTGGTCGTGGTTGCCGGCTATCACGACCACCTCGGCGCCGGTGCCGCGCAACGCGACCAGCGCCTGCACGGCGAGCTGCTGGGCCGCCGCCGGCGGGGCCGCGCTGTCGTAGACGTCCCCGGCGACGAGCACCGCGTCGACCTCGTGCTTCCGGGCGATCCCGATGATCTCCCCGAGCACGGCGCGCTGCTCGTCGAGCCGGTTGCGCCCCTTGAGGGTCTTCCCGAGATGCCAGTCCGAGGTGTGCAGGAACTTCATGGCGGTCCCTAACGGCCGGAGGTCAGAACGGCGGAACCTCGTCGGTGGGGTTGGGTAGCAGGTCGAACGGATTGCGGGGAATCGTGCCGGGGGCCGGTCTTCCGGGCTGGCCGGGAACCGGGCCGGCCGGCGGGCCGGTGGCTTCGGAGGGAAGGCCCGCGGTCTCAAGGCCCGCGGTCTCGGAGTGCCGGGTCGCCCAGGCGGGGAACGGGAACTCGACGGCGAGCGGCACCGGGATCTCCGGCTGGGAGACGAACATCGTGCCCGGCTTCGCCAGCGTGGCCCGGGCGCGCTGCCCGGGCGGCAGGAACCCGTACTCCGGCCGGCCCGCCTCGGCCGAGTCGAGGCGGCCGACCACCTTGATCGAGCTGTTGGCGATGATCCGCCGCTCGACCTCGCTCGCCGTCTGCTGCGCGCCGATCAGAATGATGCCCAGCGAGCGGCCGCGCTCGGCGATGTCGAGCAGCACCTCCTTGATCGGGCTCGCGCCCTCCCGCGGGGCGTACTTGTTCAGCTCGTCGATCATCGTGAACAGCAGCCCGCCCGCACCGGCCTCCTCCTTGCGCCGCGTCTCCGCGGCGAGCACCACCCCGACGACGAACCGCTGCGCCCGCTCCGGCAGGTTGTGCAGGTCGACCACGGTCACCTGCTGGTCGGCCGTGGACACCCGCCGGCGCGGGCTGTCCGCCAGATCCGCCCGGATCAGCGACCGCAGCGAACGCAACGACGAACGCAGCCGGCGGACGAACGCGTTGACCGTCCCGGCACCCGTCACCGGCCCGGCCCAGTCCCGGCGCGTCTCCTCGTCGGTCAGCCGGTCGACTATCAGGTCGACCAGCTCGGGGTAGGTCCGCACCAGCTGTCCGTCGAGGCTGACCGCGCCGTCAGCGCCGGCGGGCACCGCGTCCGTGCGCAGCCGCAGGGCCACCTGGTGGACGACGATCGTGTACTGGTTGCGGTCGTCCTCGGCGTCGGCGAACACGTACGGGAGCAGCTCACCCGCGCAGAACTCCTGGATCGTCCACCAGAACGCGGCCACCCCCGTCGGCCGGGAGGCGACGTGCGGACGTCCCGAGGTGTCGTCGGGCAGCGGCGGGGCGAAGAAGCCGACCGAGCGGAACGGCTCGGCGGGCAGCTCGAGCCGGCGGTACGCGGCGCGCATGTCCTCGTCGAGCCGGGAGTTGGCGTGGTCGAGGAACAGCAGGTCCTCGCCCTTCACCGAGAACACCAGCGCTTTGGTGTTCACCGCGGCCCGCCCCAGCACCCCGCAGCGGAAGATCGAGTGCAGCAGGAAGAGCGCGAAGCTGGTCTTGGTGGCGACCCCCGAGATGCCGCTGATAGAGACGTGCGCGCCCCGGGTGCCGTCCAGGAACTCGAGATTGATGTAGATCGGGTTTCCGTCACGGCCGATGCCGACCGGGATCCGCTTCTCCATCATGTCGAAGTACAGCGCCGTCGCCCGCTCCGCACCGGTCGCCCGCCGTACCTGCTCACCGGGCAGCGGCGGGACGTACACCTCCGGCTCCACCCGGGTCGTGGTGATCTCGGCGATCTCCTGCACCTGCGCGGGCAGGACGCCGTCGGCGATCAGGAAGACATCCGAGCCGAACGACGCGCCCTCGTGCCGGGCCCGCACCTGGGTGACGATGCCGGCGGTCATCACCGGCCCGACCCCGGGCACCGCGCGGACCGTGACGACCACGTCGTCGAGCTGCAGGTAGCTGCCCTCCAGCAGGGCGACGTGGAACAGCAGAGGCGTGTTCTCCTCCGTACCGAGCACCCGGCCGACCGGCGCCACGGCCGCCGCCGCCCGCACCGGGCCGGCGGTAAGCCTGCCGTTCGACCCGCCGACCTCAACCGTCATGCACGAACCCCCAACCGACTGCCCCTACCAACCTGCTCCTACCGGCCTGCGACTGCCGGTCTGCCAATGCCATGGCCACGCAGCACCCGACACCCCGACACCCTCCGTCACAGGCGATCGCCCGGCGCATCCGGCGACCGGCCGCCACCAGGCTAGCCGTGAGGTCCGACACCCAGCCGGTGCCACCTCGACCAGCGACCTCCAACGCGTTCGCCGCCCGGCCGGGAGATAGCCGAGCCATAGTCGTCGGATGGCCCGTCTCATGCTCGTGCTGGGTGCCGTGCTCGTCTCCTGCGTGGCGACGACGTCCTGCGGGCCGGCCTCGGACGGGTCGGTGTCGGGGCCGGTACCGCCCTGCAGCCATGCTGACAGTGCCGGAGATTCGAGCCGTGATCGACGCGGCCTGGAGCCCGGGCAGGCAGCAGGTCCCTGAAGGGGACACGGATGCGATCGGATGCGCCTTCAGTTCACCGAAAGGGTTCGTCATCCTCTGGAGTTCCGCGCAGGACGCCGAGGCAGGCTATCGGTCATCGCGCGCGGCTCCGGCCCAACAGCCGCAGGAGGATCTGAGCGGTGTCGGCTACGAGGGTTACACGTACACCAGCCCCGGCAACGTCCAGGAAGTCCGCCTGCTGAAGGGTGACGCGTACGTCTCGGTCACCGTCGGGCAGGAGCCCCGCCGGGCACCGCCCGCCATTTCGGTGATCTTGTCGTTGATCGACAACGGACGGGGTGTCGTCAACGCGGTTGATTATCTTGAGGATAATTCAAGACTAAGAGGTCAAACCCCCGGCACGTCACGGTGATCCGGACACGGCATAGGCAACCAGGGCGCCTACCGGCGTGAAGGCGGCCGAATCGCCGTCATCATCGTTGACCATCCGGGGGATCGTTCCCGTGCGGAAGCGGGCGGATCCCCTGCGGCGCTAGGGTGATCGCATTATGACGAGAGCGATCAGGGGCGATCAGAACGAGGCGTCGGCGCCTCAGCACAACATGATCACCGAGTGGCTCGAGGCCGACGCCGAGCCGCGGCCGTGGCGGAAGCCAAGACGGCGGAAGGTCCTGTTCGCGCTGGCCACGGTCCTGCTGATCTCACTGACCGCGCTGACCGCGCTGCTCTGGCCCGGCAGTGAAGCGGATGCCCCCCTGCCCAGTGCGACCCCCGAGGAGTGGTCCCACGCCGCCCCGCTCGAAAAGACCCTCTACGGCCATACCGGCTGGGTGCGGTCGGTGGTGTTCTCCCCGGACGGGCGCACGCTGGCCAGCGGCTCCGACGATGACACGGTGCGGTTCTGGGACATGTCCGACCCCACCGACCCCACCCCCCTCGGCAAGCCCCTCACCGGCCACACCGACCCGATAGCGGCGGTCGCGTACTCCCCCGACGGACGCACCCTCGCGACCAGCTCCACCGACCGCACGGTGCGGTTCTGGGACATGTCCGACCGCGCCGACCCCACCCCCCTCGGCAAGCCCCTGACCCGCCACTCCACGGACCCCACGAGCTGGGTGGCCGCGATGGCGTACTCGCCTGATGGCCGCACCCTCGCCACCGGCGGCCTCGACAACACGCTACGGCTGTGGGACGTCACCGACCGTACCAACCCCACCCCGCTCGGCCCGCCCCTCACCGGCCACACCAAAACAGTGGCGTTCCTGGCGTACTCCCCGGACGGGCGCACCCTCGCCACCGGCTCCTACGACCGCACGGTGCGGTTGTGGGACGTCTCCGACCGCACCAGTCCCGCCCCCCTCGGCCCACCCCTCACCGGCCACACCAACCCGCTGATGTCGCTCGCGTACTCCCCCGACGGGCGCACCCTGGCCACCAGCGCCTCCGACTACTCGACGCGGTTCTGGGACGTCTCCGACCGCACCAGGCCCACTCCCCTGGGCGAACCGATCTTCCTGGGCGACAGCCCGAGCGTCTGGTGGGTGGTGGGTCTGGCCTACTCCCCTGATGGGCACACCCTCGCCACCATCTCCGGCGACCGGCTGGTGCGCTTCTGGGATGTCACCGACCGCACCAGACCCACCCTCCGCGGTCAAACCCTCACCGACCAGACCGACCGACTGGAGTCCGTGGCGTTCTCCCCGGACGGACGCACCCTCGCGACCAGCTCCGATGACGGCACGGTGCGGTTGTTGACGCCGTGAGCAGACCCCTCGCCCGTGGAGCGCCCCACAGTCACCGTGCCAGGCGACGGCCGAACTCAGCCAGCCCCAACAGTCCCACCAGCACAGCCAGTACCAGGAAGAGGGGCCACAAGGGACCGTTGTCACCAACGAACCTCGGCCCGCCGACGCCGGTCAACAGCAACAGAGTCGTGGCGGCAATCTGAACGCGACGCCCGGTGCGCCGCCGTCTGGTCAGGCTGTTCTGCTGCACGGCATCCGTGACTACCTCACGGTGTTCACGCAACCAACGGACAGGATCGTCGAAATGGCTGCCCCCGGCGGCGACGATGGACCGATGCAGCGCCGCAGGGTTGTCGGCACGCAACAGGATCCCGTCGACGTGAGCTCCCCTCTTCGACCGGGTCGAGCGATAGCCGAAGGGAAGATCAGTGTTCGGCGCGAGTGAAGCCGCAAGTCGCAGCGGCGGCACCCGTTGCGGCTCGGTGAACATCAGAAGCAGGTTTGGCCGGGTCATTGGCCCCGTGGTGAACAGGTAGGGGACGGCCAGTTCGCTGGCGAGCACCGGCTCCGGCTCCTGGGCATCTTCCGGTAGCGGCGCGGCAGACAGGTCCCGCACAGCAGCGTGGCCCGCAGGGACGGTCCACTGCCGACCACCAAAGTAGCCAGGCAAGATCATCGAAATGACGCCGCCATCACAGACCACCCGGGATTTTCGGATCGCAAACCAGTACGCCTTCAACCGCGCGGACTCATCCGGTCCCGGCGCCCCGTTCCGCATCGCCCGCCCCTCCGGAGCACCAGCCAGTCCGGTGCATCCGGAGACAGAAATACACCAAACACAGTCACGACCGCACCCCGTCCGTCATGACGGCAGTCATCGGCCACGCCGATGAGATGCTCAGCCCGCCTTCCTCAGAAGACCATGGGGTTCCGCGACCGCGATCCCGCTGCCGAGACCGGGCGAGTTCCGGCGCGCGGGTCGCAGGCGAGAGCATGGCTCGGGGAAATGTCGCCGCGCGGAGCGTGCATGGTCTACGCTCATCTCCCGATGGCGATACGCGACAAACTTGCCTCTCGCGCCCGACCCTATCTGGAGCCCGGCGAGCAGGTCCGGCAGGTGTTCATGGCCCAGACCAGCTCGCCGTTCCTGTTCGTTCTGATGCCCGCGTCCTACTACATGGTCGGCCGACGGATCGTTGTCGTCACCGATCGCAGCGTTGTCGTGCTGCGTGCCCGGCGGCTGCTGCCGAGCCGTCCCACGGGCGGAGAACTCCTGGCCCGGCTGCCACGACGTACCCGCTTCGGTGAGATGGAAGGCCTGTTCTGGGGCCGCACATCCGCGACGGGCGAGCAACTGTGGATCGGCAGCCCTTTCCACAAGGACGTCGCGCAGGCGGACCGGGAACGACACCGGCCACCTCGTAACGCCCCTCCGGACTCCTGACAGTCACCGGGCCGCGGTCGGGGCTGCTCTGCGAATCCCGCAAAATGACGTCTATCATATCCGGGGTCAGCCCATAAAGGTTTTGGAACGCGGTTGATCCCGGCGCGAGCGAGCCCGGCCAGAGACGTGTGCTGACCTGCGGCGCCGGAGCATCATCGGTGCGGGAGGCCCTGGATCGGCGCACCGGGAAGGCGGCGGCATGGGCAACACCCCGCAGGACGTCGGCACCGGCATGGGCGGTGCCGGCAGGCGGCTCGAGGTGCGTGTTCAACCAGCCTTCGCTTTCGCCACCTGGTGGTTCCGCCCGCAGGGCGACGGGCTGCGGCAAGCCGCGGCGGACGGTGGCACGCCTGACCTGAGCGGCCCCCGATCGGTCCTTTGCGACTTTGGCGATGGTGTCCCGGTGGGCCCCTGGCGTGCATGGCCGACGCTCGCCGGCCGTGAGTACGACGGTACGGACGCCGAGCGGGTGCTGTTGACGGTGTCCCAGCGCATCGCCGGCTTCTTCCGGGCCGGGCGGCCAGTCGACGTTCTCCCCCGCGCCGGGCAGGCGCCGCCACGCCCGGTTCCGGCCGGCGTCCTCGACGGCCCGGCGACCAACCCCGAATGGCTCCTGCGGGCACTGCTCGAGTACCGGCGGCCCCGCGGCGCCGCCGGGCTGATCGTCGGGGCGCGGCACCGGTGGCAGCACAGGGTCCACGGCTGTTCGGTCACCGCCGATGGTCGTGAGCTGTGGTGCACGGTGAACAGCCACCGGGACGAGGTGCTCGCCGGCTTCGATGTCGAGCAGACCTCCGAACGGGTCGCCGTCCGCGCCTGGCTCGCCTTCGGCCCGGACGGGCCGACGACTTTCGGCAGGGGCAGGACCCGGGTGCTGCCCGACGGACGCAAGGTCAGCGTTATGTTCCGCCAGGCCGCGGGCCGCCGGTGGAGCACCGTCGTCCCGCTCGACGAGCCTCTCGGGACCCGCCCGGTCGTCGACGTCGCCGTCCCCGACCCGGGGGACAGCGGGAAGGCGCGCCTCGTATGGCTCGCGGAACGAGACGGGACCGGCACCGAATCGAGCCGGTAGTGGCCGATGCCCCGAGCCGGACCGTCCGGTGACTGCTCGCCGATTCATCGGGTCGTTGTCGTTCTCCGAGTGATCCAAGGGTGTTCTGATCTGCCGTTAAGGCTTGTTTAGGACGGCGGCGCTGTGATGGTCGGAGTCGACTGGAGCCGGGTCCTTCGGAGGGGCGTCTGATGAGTTGGCGGGATCGGCTGTTGCTGCGCCGGTATGGCCAGGGCCGTTCGAGGAGTCGGGCCACGCTGCTCGATCGGGAGGCCAGCCCCGCCGACCTCGCCGGGCTGCGGGCCTTCGTCGCGGAGCGGATCGGGGTGGAGTTCTACGTCGAGCCGGAGACCACGGCGACCGACACGACGGTCGTCGCGGTGGACCGGGACGGCGACTGGATCCGCCGGCGGGTCGGGACCCCGACGGTGGCCGCCAAGCTGGCCCGGTCGGTGAACGTGCCCGTGTACGACGCGGCGGTGCTCGGGTATCCGCGGCGGATGCGGGAACGGAACCGGACCCACCGAAGGTGACCCCGCGGCCGGCTGATCCCTGACCTCGACTGTTTCGGGTGCGGCGGATGGTGGTGGTGAGCGCCACCTATGCCAGGCTGGCCCGTCTCCCGGGCGGAGGAATCGGCCGGTTGGTGCGGTAATGAGTCGAACGGCTGGTGGGAGCCCTGCAAGTCACCCACCGCGACCAGTCGTGTCGGATCGCACCGCGCGGAAGGTGTCCTCAATAGTGATCTTTATTGTGCTGGCTTTCCCCTTCGCACTCATGTTGATGATGTTGGCGATGCACGCGATCGAGCTGCACCTCGACGCGCCACCGAGACCGGCACTCACCCCGGCACGCCGCCGGTCGGTCATCGCCGCGGCGCGGCCGGCACCGCTGCGGCTGCCCCCTCCCGCTCCCGCGCCGCCGATCGCCACGACGATCCCCGGGCTGCGCGTGCTGCCCCCGGTGCCGGTGCTGCCCGCGCTGCCAGCCCCGCGCTCGGCGACCGCGGCGACGAACACAGCCGCCGCGACGATCGTGCCAGCCACCAAGGCAACCACGGCGGCGGCCAACACAGCGACCGTGCCGATGGTCATCACGACCGTGGCGGCCGCGGCACCCGTCACGGGATAGGACGGCGGCCAGCGGGTCGCAGCCGCCGCCGATGCCGGCGGACCCGCCCCTGCGCCGTCGCTTCAGTACTCGTCACCTCAGTACTCCGCCGCTTCAGCGCGCCGCCGCACCAGGTCTCCGTCACGCCAGATCTCCGTCAAACCAGGCTTCCCGCGGTCCGCTCCGCGTCCCGGACACGGATCTCCCCCGACATCAACTTCGGCGACAGCGCGTCCCGCAGCCGGGCCAGCGCCGCCGACTCCGCGTGCGCCGCCTCGCCGCGCGCGTCCAGCGCCGCCAGCTCGGCGCCGATCTCGGCACACCGCTCGGCCGCCGGCACCGCGATCACCAGGTCGTTCAACGCGGCCCTGCTCAATTCGGTCTGGCTGGTGCTGCCCTCACCCAGCGACGCGATCCGCGGCTGCGCGGCCAGCAGGGCGAACGCCCCGCACACCGGGTCCAGCCGGTCCGGCGCGAGCCGGACGACGGTGACATGCGAGTCGACGGTCGCCCGCGTCGCGTGCACCCACCTGGCCACTCGGCCCAGGGTGCCGATACCCGTCGAGTTGACCAGGACGTCGTCCGCTCTGAGCCGCTTCGCGGCGGGGACCGTGGCCGGATCCGTCCCGCGGGCCGGTGCGAGGTCGACCCGGCCGGCGCGCACACACTTCTGGTTGAGCACGACGAGCGCGGAGTCGTCCGCCGTGTACCGGGGCGTGATCCCCCGGGTCAGCGTCTCGACCAGGTCACCGAGTCTGAGCTCCCGGCGACCCGGCCCGCGCGTCGCCGCCGCGTACCGTGCCTCGGCGAGCTCCCGGGCAGTCGAGGCAAGCCGATGGTTCAGCGCGATCTTGTCGTCGAGGGCGCCCAGCACCGCCGCGATCGCCCGCTGTTCGGGATACTCCGGCGCACGCAGCTCGACGGCGGCGATGTAGTTGCGGTTGAGCGAGGGCTGCGCGCTCCCCGAGTTGAACCGGGCGAAGTCGATCGTCCGCAGCAGGAAATAGAGAAAACGCGGATCGTTGCCCTGGAAGTCCTCGACGAACAGCACGGTGTTCAACGGCCAGTAGTCAGATGGCACATACGTCACCGTGCCGATTGACGAACCGCTGCGCCCGAGAGTGATCCCCGGCCCGGCGATCGGCCCCCGGTCGTGCCACCCGCTGACCCCGGCGGAGCCGACCACCGGAAAACAACCAGCCCGGCGTTCCGGCGCCGGCAGGTCGAATCCCCGCCGCAGCCGAACCAGGTCAGCGAGCGAGCTGCGCCGCCATTCAGGCATCGAGGCGCTCCAGTTGGCTGCGAACTTCCTTTTCCAGGCGAGCGGACTCTTCGAAGTGGATGAAGAGTTCCTTGGCGAGACGCTCGATCTTCTCGGCCATCGGCTCGTCGTTGGAAATGTCGGCTTCGGCGGCGCCTACGTAGCGGCCCGGGGTCAGGACGTGGTCGTGGGTGCGGATCTCCTCGGTGGAGGCCGAATAGCAGAAGCCGGGAATGTTCTCGTAGGCCAGGCCCTTGTCGCGGGCCGACTTCGCGCCACGCCAGGCACGGTAGGTGTCGGTAATCTTCTCGAGGTCACCGTCGGTGAGGATGCGCTCGGTGCGGTCGATCATCGTGCCCATGTCGCGGGCGTCGATGAACAGCGTCTCGCCGCGCCGTTCGGCGAGCCAGCGGGCGCCCAGCTGGCCCTTGTCCTTCGCGAAGAACCACAGGCAGGCCGGGATCTGGGTGGTGCGGAACAGTTGTGGCGGCAACGCGATCATGCAGGCCACCAGGTCGGCCTCGACCAGCGCGGCGCGGATCTCACCCTCGCCGGACTGCTTCGACGACATCGAGCCGTTCGCCATCACCACGCCGGCGGTCCCGCGGGAGCCCAGCTTGGCGATGATGTGCTGCAGCCAGGCGAAGTTCGCGTTGCCGGTCGGTGGGGTCCCGTACCGCCAGCGCTGGTCGTCGACGGTGCGCGCCCAGTCGGACATGTTGAAGGGCGGGTTCGCCAGGATGAAGTCGGCCCGCAGGTCCGGATGCCGGTCGTTGCGGAAGGTGTCGTCCCACCGGGCGCTCAGGTCGCCGGTGATCCCGTGGATGGCGAGGTTCATCTTCGCCAGCCGCCAGGTCCGTTCGTTCGACTCCTGGCCGTAGACGGCGATGTCGCCGGAGTGGGTGAGCCCTCGGTGCGCGACGACGAACTTCTCCGCCTGGACGAACATGCCGCCCGAACCGCAGCACGGGTCGTACACCCGGCCCTCGTAGGGTTCCAGCACCTCGACAAGCAACCGCACCACGCTGGCCGGGGTGTAGAACTCACCGCCGCGCTTGCCCTCGGCGCGGGCGAACCTCTCCAGAAAATACTCGTACACCTCCCCCAGCACGTCCCGCGCCGGCCGGGTCGCCGCTTCCGTCGGAACTCCGGCGGCGGATTCGCCGAAAAGCGCACCGTCCTCGCCAGTAGGCGTGGACGGGGGCCGCTCGGTCGCCCGGTGGCCGGTGAAGCGGGCGTCACCGAGCAGGTCGACGAGCTCGCCGAGCCGGTGCTGGTCGACGCCCTCGCCGTTGAAGATCCGCGGGAGGACGCCGGTGAGCGCCGGGTTCGTCTTCATCACGGCGTCCATCGCCGCGTTCAGCAGTTCCCCGATGCCGGCGCTTTTCGCATTCGCCGCTATATGCTCCCACCGGGCCCGCCCCGGCACCCAGAACACACCCTGCCCGGCGTACTCGTCGACGTCGTCGAGGAACTCCTCGGCCCGGGACTCGTCGATCCCGTCGGCGAGCACGTCCTGCCGGATCTGCTCGCGCCGCTCGGCGAACGCGTCCGAGACGTACTTGAGGAAGATCAGGACGAGGACGAAGTCCTTGTACTGGGCGGCGTCCATCGAGCCGCGCAGCTTGTCGGCCGTCTTCCACAGCGTCTCGCGCAACTGGGCCATGGTGGGCGGTCCGGCCTGAGCGGACTTCCTCCGCGGGGGCATGGATCTCCTTGCGATCGTGGAACCGGTCGGTCAGGGGGTCGGGGGTCGGGTTCGGGGCGTCGATCAGGGTAAGCGTGCCGTCGGTCAGCCCATCGACGGCGGTGCGGCATGGTTCGCCGTCTCGGCACGAACCCGCCGTCGCCGGTCCGTCGGGTCGTGAGCAGGCGCAGTCGGGGCGGCAGCAGGTGTTGCTTCCACGAGTGCGGCCCGACCGCGTAGCCGAACAACGCCGCGTCACGACGGCGCTCGAGCCGGTAGCGGCCGGCGTCCTGGACATCGGTCCAGCCCACAGGCAGCTCCCGGCACCGCGGATCTCGTCGTAGACGATGGCGCCGTCGCGCACGGTGGGATCGACATCAGGCGGAGACTCCGGCGCGACGGCCGGAGCCGCGGAGGCTGTCTCTTCGCCGAGGCCGGCGCGGACGTACGCGATCAGGGACGTTCGGACAGCCGGTGGCCGGGCAGGAGGAAAACATGAGGAACCGGCTACCAGACGCTTACGGGAGCGGGCACCGCCCCGCGGGCGGAAGGGCGGTGTGACGTGCTTTTCCGTGATCGCATGGACGCGGGCCGGCAGCTCGGCCGGAGGCTGGCGCATCTTCGTGGGCTGGACGTCGTGGTTGTCGGGCTCATTCGCGGCGGGATTCCGGTCGCCTACCAGGTCGCGCGGACGCTGGGCGCCCCGCTGGACGTCATCCTGGTCCGCAAGCTCGGCGTCCCCTTCCAGCCGGAGCTCGCGATGGGCGCAATCGCCGAAGGGGACGTTCGGGTCATCAACCCCGAGACGCGGCTGATGGCCGACATCGGCCCGGACGAGCTGGCCGCGGTCGAAGCCCGCGAGCGGCTGGAGCTGGACCGCCGGATCCGCCGGTTCCGGGGCGCCCGGCCGCGTGTTCCACTGGCCGGTCGCACCGTGGTCGTGGTGGACGACGGGATCGCCACCGGGGCGACGGCGTCCGCCGCCTGCCAGGCGGCCCGCGCCGCCGGCGCCACCCGGATCGTGTTGGCGGCTCCCGTCGCACCGCCGGACCGGATCGGATGGCTGCGCCGGGACGCCGACGAGGTCGTGTGCCTGCACACTCCGGACCGGTTCTTCGCCATCGGCACGTTCTACACCGACTTCACCCAGACGTCCGACGACGAGGTGACGGACCTGCTGCGCAGGGCGGCGGTCCTGGCACCGCAGGCACCTACGGCCGCACCGGCCGAGACGCACGGGACGCACGGGACGCACGGAGCGGCCACGCCGGGCGCGACGCCCAACCCGCCGGGGCGCGAGGTCGAGGTCGACATCCCTGCCGTCCCGGTCCGGCTGACCGGGCAGCTCACGGTTCCGGAGAGGGCCGGCGGTCTGGTCGTGTTCGCCCACGGCAGCGGCAGCAGCCGACACAGTCCCCGTAACCGGTACGTGGCCGACGTCCTGGGCACCGCCGGGCTCGCCACCCTGCTGTTCGACCTGCTCACCCCCGCCGAGGAGATCGACCGGGCCAACGTGTTCGACATCGGGCTGCTCGCCCACCGCCTGGTGGACGTCACCGGCTGGCTGCGCGGCCAGCCGGGCGTGTCGCACCTCCCGGTCGGCTACTTCGGGGCCAGTACCGGAGCCGCCGCCGCGCTGTGGGCCGCCGCCGAACCCGGCTCCCGCATCGCCGCCGTCGTCTCCCGCGGCGGCCGGCCGGACCTGGCCGCCTCGAAACTGGCCGCGGTGGCGGCCCCGACCCTGCTCGTCGTGGGCGAGCACGATGACCTCGTCATCGACCTCAACCGGCAGGCCCAGGCCCGGCTGCGGTGCGAGAACCGGCTCACGGTGGTCCCGCAGGCCACCCACCTGTTCGCCGAGCCCGGCGCGCTGGAGACGGTGGCCGCGCTCGCCCGTGACTGGTTCGTCCACCACATGACCCTGGTCTCGCACCGCGGCTGACCCCGGTCGCGCGCCGGCCCCGAACCGGTCCCGCACCGCGGCGGCAGCCGGCGGACCAGGTGGTGGATCTCGACGTGGGCCCGGCTCATCGTGGCGGTCGGGTCCTTCCATCGAGAACGGGGCCCAGGGCCGGGTAGAGGAGATCGTCCTCGGCGTCCTCATGCGGGAGCAGCTCCCGCACGCAGAACCGGTGGACCGCCCGGACCTGCGCCAGCGCTCCGGCCGTGCTCCGCGGCGAACCGGGACGCCGACGCAGCCTGCTCGGCGCGCAGACCCGCCCGTTCCACCGTCTGCAGGTAGGCCGATGCCGTGATGACAAATCCCGGCGGGACCGGCCTCACCAGAGCTGCGCAACAAGCCTGACCGTGCTACTCCCGACCTTTCTCTCAGCCATACCCATGACCGGACCGGCTGACAGCCTGCCGCCCGTCAGGCCATCCCGGTTCGCAGCCGATACACTTCTCAGCCGGCGGCCAAATCGGGCCGAGGCCGGATTGATACCTGGCGCAATCGTAATTTCTGACCCATTGCGACCTTGGCTGACATCTTTGACGTCACCAAAAATGGTGGTAGTTCCGGTCGAAGGACGTTCGACGGGAGGAACCGATGCCCGCATCCGGCGTCACGATGATCGAACGAAGCGTCGACAAGACCTACGAGTGGCTCAACCAGCTCGCTGACGCGCTTGGTAGTCCCGGTGACCGCCACTATGCGTACCGGGTGTTGCGGGCGGTCCTGCACACGCTGCGTAACCGGCTGCCGGTGGACGCGGCGGCGCATCTCGGCGCTCAACTGCCCGAGCTGATCCGCGGGATCTACTATGAAGCCTGGCGGCCATCGGCCACCCCGCAGCCGTATCACCACGCGGCGCAGTTCCTCGATCGGGTCGCCGCCGAAGCAGGTCTGACCGGGGAGACCCAGGCCGGCTATGCCGTGGCGGCAGCCGCCCGGGTGCTACGTCAGCACATCACCGCCGGCGAGCTGGATCATGTGTGCGCCGCGCTACCGACCGAGATCTCCGCTCTGCTGACCGACACGAAGTCCTGAGCGAGCTGCTGGATGATCTCCTTCGGCCGGCGGCGGCGCCCAGCCGAGGTGGGGTGCGACGGTTTCGGCGATGTCCTCGAGCAGGCGCAGGTTGTCGCGCAGCCCGAAGGCGGGCGGCAGGAACGCGATGAGCTCGTCGCTGACCGCCAGGCTCGGGTCGGCGAGCAGCTGGTCGACGATGGCGGACGGGGCGCCGTGGTGCACGGGACTCATCGTGAACCGGGCGGGCGGGGCCGCCGCGGGGGTCAGGGCGCCCTCCGGGCGCGAGGCCGCCGGCCCGTGGGTGCGCCGCTGTTCGTCGTAGGCCGCGTAGACGCGGGCGTGCTCCGGCGACGTGGCGGGCAGCACGGAGCGTGCGATGGCGACACGCGAGGGCGAGGTTCCGGTGTAGGCGACGCGGTAGGCCTCGACGGCGCGGGCCAGTTCGGCGCCGTAGTCGTCGATCTGGCCGCTGAGGATGGTACTGAGCAGCAGTCGCAGCCCCTGGCGGCCGACCCGTTCGGCGGAGGCCACCGAGCCGCCGCCGTACCAGACCCGGTCCGGCAGCGTGGGGCTGGTCGGGCGGACGAACAGCTCGGTGCCCGCGGCGACGAGCCCGGCGGGGTCGGTCACCTCGCCCAGCTTCTCGCCGCGGATGCCACGCAGGAACGTGGCAAGCCGGGCCTGGGACTGGTCCCGCCCGTCGTTCGGCTCCTGGCCGAAGATGTGGTCGTAGCCGCCCTGGCCGGTGCCGAGGCCGAGCTGCAGACGTCCGCCGCTGAGCAGGTCGGCCGTGCCGGCGGCCTCGGCGAGCAGCACGGGATCCTCGTAGCGGGCGCCGATGATGGCGGTGCCGAGGCCGATGCGCTCGGTGTGCTGCGCGGCAGCCGCGTGGAACACCAGCGGCGACGCGAGGTAGTTGTCGAAGTGACGCTGGTAGACCCAGCCGGTGTCGTAGCCGAGCTGCTCGGCCACCCGGAACAGCTCGATGCCGTCCCGCAGCCCTTCGGCGGCGTGCCCGGCGGGGAAGGCGATGCGGGAGTTGAAGCCGAGCCGGAGCCGGCGCGCCTCCCCCACGGCCGTGGCCGTGGCGGCGGTGTCGTTGACTGCAACGGTTGTCACGGGGTGCTCCCGTCATTGTGGTGGAGGAGGGTCTGGTGGCGCTCGTCGGCGCCGGCGGTGTTCTCGACCCAGGCGGCGTGCAGCCGGGCGTAGTGGCCGGGGACGCGGACGAGGTCGTCGTGACGCCCGCTCTGGACGAGGCGCCCGTGGTCGAAGACGAGAACGCGGTCGGCGCGCTCGGCCGTCACCATGCGGTGGGCGATCGAGACCGTGGTCCGCCCGACCGTGAGCGCGCCGAGCGCGTGCTGCACGCGGACGTCGGTCGCGGGGTCGACGCCGCTGGTCGCCTCGTCGAGCACGAGCAGGTCGGGGTCGACCAGGGCGGTGCGGGCGAGGGCGACGAGCTGGCGCTCGCCGGCGGAGAGCCGGTCGCCGCGTGTGCCGACGCGGGTGTCGAGGCCCTCGGGCAGGGTGGCGATCCACGGCCGCAGGCCGAGCGAGTCGACGATCTCGTCGAGCGCCCCGGCGTCGCCGCGGACCCCGGCGAGGATGTTGTCGGCGATCGTGGCGTCGAACAGGAACGGGTCCTGCGGGACGACCGCGACGCGGCGCTGGAAGGACAGGTCCGACACCTGGCCGGCCGGGAGGCCGCCGAGCAGGACACGGCCGTGGCGTGGCGCGATCTGCCTGGTCAGCAGCCGGGCGAAGGTGCTCTTGCCCGAGCCGGTCTCGCCGACGACGGCGACGTGCTCGCCCGCGGCGATGAGGATCTCCAGCGCGCGGCGCCAGCCGACGACGGCGTTCTGGGCCTCGCCGAGCATCTGGACCAGCATCTGCAACGGCCGGACGAAGAAGGTGACGAGCAGGAGCATCGCCACCAGCTCACCGGCCGACAGGTGCAGCGTCGGCTCCCACCGGGTGTGGGCGGTCGACCAGCGGACGCCCGCGACGATCACCACCACGGTGACGAACGAGATCGCGATCTCACCGAAGGCGGTGTTGAAGTGCAGCGGGACGAGGGTGCGGCGCTGCGCCGACGCCGTGTGCTCGACGGCGTCCTCGACCATGGCGCGGCTGCGTGCCTCGGTGCCGGTCGAGCGGATGACGCTGATGCCGGTGACGGCCTCACCCACGGTGGACTGCAGCGCTGACACGCTCTCCCGGACCACGGTGAACCGGCGCGCCACCAGCGCCTGCACGCGACGCATCGCGACGAACAACAGCACCGCCGTCGCCAGCACGGGCACCGCCAGCTGCCAGGAGTACACCGCGATCAGCACGCCGGCGATGATCATCTGGGTGACGTTGACGAGCAGCATGACGCCGCCGCTCTGCACGAAGGTCGTGACGGCGTCGACGTCGCCGGTGAGCCGGCTGACGAGGTCGGCGCTGCCGGTGCGCGCGAACGTCTCCGCGGCCATCTCGTGGATGCGCGCGACGCCGGCCGCGCGCAGCTCGGCGAGCGCGGCCTCCGTGCGCCGATCGAGGGCCGAGGTGGCGTCGTCCAGCAGCAGCACGCCGGGCTCGCGCAACAGCGCGCGGGCCAGGCACAGCCGCTGCCGCTGGCCGCCGGAGAGCCGGGCGCCGCGCTCGCCGACCCGGGTGTCGAGGCCGTTGGGCAGGTCACGGACGACGTCATCGGCGCCGGCGGCGGCCAGCGCCCGCCAGATCTCACCGGCGGTGTAGGGACGCCGTTCGCGGGGATGGCCGTCGAGCTGAAGGTTGGCGTGGACGCTGCCGCCGAACAGCCACGAGGTCTGCCCGACAACGGCCAGCTGGGACGAGATCTCCCCGCGGGCGAGGTCCGTGGCGCGAACCCCGCCGATCTCGACGACGCCGTCGGTGGGGTCGACCTGGCGGCTGAGGAGCTCGATCAGGGTGGTCTTGCCCGAGCCGGTCGGCCCGACGATGGCGACGATCTCGCCGGGGCGCACCTCGATGTCGACGTCCGTGAGAAGGCTCGTCCCGCCGCGGACGAGCCCGACGCCCGGCGCCCGCGGAGCCGGCGCCCGCGGGCCGGGAGCGGCGCCGCTGGGCAGGGCGCGGTCTCCGTGGGCGGTGGTCTCGGCGGCGTCGAGCACGGCGGCGACGCGGGTGCGGCCGGCCGCCGAGACCGGCAGCATCCCCAGGAAACGGCTGATCACGTTGAGTGGGATGGAGATGGTCAGCAGCAGGTAGACGACCTCGACGAGGACGCCGACGCTGAGGTCGCCGGTCTCGACCCGGCGCGAGCCGACGGCGAGGACGGCCATGACCGCGGCGGTCGGCAGCACCTCCAGGAGCGGGTCGAACACCGAGCTGAGGTCGCCGGCCGCGGTGGTGGCCGCGCGCAGCCGGAGCGCCGCGGCACCGACCCGGGCCCGCTCGCGGTCGGCGATGCCGAGGGTCCGGACGACCTGGCCGCCCTCGATGCTCTCCAGGGCGAGCGCGCCGAACTCGCCGCGGCTGTCCTGCACCGCCCGGGCGCGCGGGCTGAGCAGGCGCTGGTAGAGCAGGTTCACCCCGAGGACGGAGCCGACGAGGCCGACCCCGACCAGCCCGAGGGCGGTGTCGTGCCCGAAGAGCTGGACGATCGCGACGACCAGCATGACGATCATCCCGAGCGCGAAGTAGTAGAAGACCATCGGGAACCACAGCGCGTCCACGTCGGACACCGCGGTGGACAGCAGGCGACCGGGCGGGTGCCGACGGTGCCAGGCCAGGTCGAGCTCGAGATACCGGCCGACGACGGACCGCCGGACCCGCGCCTGCGAGCCGTGCTGCACGTACCCGGTCGCGATGCCGCGGATGACGATGGTCATCCAGCGCACCGTGGAGACGCCGAGGATCGCGCCGACCGCGATCCACCAGGTGGCGCGGGCGACGTGGCCGCCGGCGAGGGCCGGGACGATCAGATGGTCGGTGGCCCAGCCGATGGCGGCGGCCCCGAGGATCATGGTGGTCCCGTTGACGATGCCGGCGAGGGTGGCGATCAGGGCCGGCCGCGGGTGCGCGAGGGAGCCCTCCAGCATCGTCCGCAGCCCTGGCCACAGCGTCGTCCCGCCGCGCGCCGCCCCATCCAGATTCCTACGTATGTTCATCAGGATGGTGAAGAATAGTGTCACCGTCCAGCCTGCAGTCGCGATCGAACCGATCAGGAATCGCGATAGATCACTGCCCGGCGAGCCCCGGATGCGCCCCAGCCCACGCCTCAGGCCGACGGCTGACCGGCCCTGGCATGTCGTGCGTCACAGCGCGACAGCTCGGATACCTCCAAGTCGCGGCACCCGACCCGGCCGGATCGCCGCCGTCGGACTCACCCCGGCCGGCCGGTCCCATCAGCAGCGAGGCGAGCGGCCATCGCGGCTGTCGCCACGCCGACGAACTCCGCAGGCGAGGGCCGACGTGCCCTTCTGCGGACCAGGAAAGGACTGCACGCCCAGCATGTGCGCATCCTCGGACCGCACGACGACATCACGCGGAAGCAGGACGCGCCCCAGGCTGGCCCGGCCGATGTTGCTTCGCTACAAACATGGCTACGTCGGCGCGGGCCCGAAACTCAATTCTCGCCACACCCAAACTCGCACACGATGCGAAACCGGCCCGTCACAAATTGTTCGGCATTCGACGGGGTGCTGGTCCAGACCTAGATTGACCCCGGGGAGGTCGACCCCCGAGGATCCGAACAGTCCGGTCCACGGCCACTTGCCGTTGATGGCCAGATAGGTATTCTGGGCACGGCCGTATGGGGGTGGGATGGTGCGATCCGTGGTCGACGCGACGCTGCGAGCCTCGTCAGCGAGGGCGTGCAGGCAAGGAGCCCGGCTCGCCGCCCGACACTTTTACCTTGTTCCGGGAAGAGGACCGCCATACTTCCCCTCGAGTCCGACGTCAACCCCGACATACGTCGTGGTCCCGGAAGGACTTATCGCGGACATGCAGGATCGGCGACTCGGCTTCCCACAGGCCGCCAGCATGTTTCATGCCCCGCGATCCACTGAGGTCGACGGCCGACTCAGCGGTTGAGTGGCGTCACTACGAGCACGACGAGAAAAACCCCGACCAGTGCGGCCGCGAAGAGAAAGGCTCCGGCCGGAAGTCGCCCCCCGAACGGAATCCTTGAAGCTGCTTGCTCCTCGCCCTTCGAGTGTTCGGACCCGCAGGTGAATGGTTCGACATCCGCGAACGACGCCTGGCCACCCTCACCACCTCTGCGGGAAGGCGTCGAGGCCGGCTCCCCCTTCGAGGTTGCTGGTATCTGCGCTGCCCTCGTCATCGCCATCTCCCCCGACCGCCCCACCCGCACGCCCCGGTTTCCAACCGTGCGGTACCTGTCAATACTGCCCAGAAAACTCCCATTGTGCAAGAACAACTACCGTCAGTAAAACCGGCCGGGAAACGCTATCCCCCAGCGACCGCCTACCACTCCCGTGAGCAGGAGTTTCAGCACCGGAACCGCTCCAGCTCAACTCAATGTCGGTCACCGACAGTGCCGGTTGGACGGCGATCCGGATGTACCTGTTGCTGGGCATGAGCACATCGACCGCGTCTCGTCGTGTTGATGAAGTCACCTTGTTTGAGCAAGAGGTGTATGACAAGTGAGCAGGGACGATCGGAGAGGCTCATGGGCCCGGTTCCAGGACGCCGTCGTCTTCCTTTTCACGGTCGGGACGGGCGCGAGTGCGCTGGGCGGCTGGACCGCAGGCACGGCGCAGGTCGTTCTTCGGGTTGTGGCCGGCATCGCCGCCATCTACATGATCCACCTGCTCGGTACCTACTACCGGCTCTCACGCGAGAACGACCTCGTCTCGGCGGAGCAGCTCATCCGGGATGTCGAGGACGTGGTCACCCGACAGTCGGCACCCAACGAGGAGTCCGTCCAGGTCAAGATCATAATTGGCTGCTCGGATGAGGCTGACCGCGTCCAGGAGGAGGTGCGGGTCAGACCGAACCCACAGGTCGTGAACCGGATCATCAGACCGATCATGCCCTACCACTGGCGGCGGCCCGGCCACCTCCGCGACATCGAGTTCACCTGCACCGTGGACGAGAGCGACGACGGCCCGGTGCTTGTCCGACCTCGACCGATGCGGAACCGGGAGTACCTGCAGATATGGTTGATCTTCACTCCGACGTTGACTAAGCCCACCGTATGGCGGTTCCAGTACCGTCCACGCGGCCTGTGGCGGGAGCTTCGCGAGACTGGCCACGACCGTCTCGTCTGGCACGACACGATGCCGTCCGACGGCAGATCCCCCATGGTCGACTTCCGGATCACTTTCGTGTTCGTGGATTCCACGTTCAAACCTCGGGTGAGCGAGCGGAACGGGTACGGAACGACTTCCGGTCCAACGCGTTCAAGCACCGGCGAGTGGGTGGTGGACTGGCACGACCCCAGTCCACAGGGAAGGCGCTACGAGTGGGTTATCGCCCGGACTCCGGCAATCGGGGCAAACTAGGACGGAGGAGATTCAATGTCCAAGGACGGTAGTGCGTGCCGGCTGCTTGGAGGCGAGGGCGGAACCTGATCCACCTGCCCGGGGCCGCTGGTGGCGTGGTCGGCTCGTCGCGTCTGAATCTCGGAGTTCGGCCCGTTCGGCCCGTTCGGCCCGTTCGGCCCGTTCGGCCCGAACATGGTGACCGCCCCCGCGCCCGACCGGCGGGATGGTGGGTCACCATGGCGGCATGCGAGTCACGGCGCCGCCCAGCCATCCCCCCGCCGAGGGCGCATGACGCCGGCCGGGCTCCCCCCGTCCGGTCGCGCGATCAGCCGTGAGGTGACCGCGGCTGTCACGGCCGTCGCCGCGCGGGACGCGGACGCGCTGCGCGAGGCACGCACCCGGCTGCGGGCCGTCGACGAGCTGCAGGTCCGGGACGTCCTGCACGGGCTGACCCTGGGGCTGATCGAGCAGGCGTTCCCCGACGGTCTCGACGCGGCCGACCTGCGCGCGCTGTTGGGGGACGTCCTGCGCTCGGCGGCGGCCTGGCTGCCGGAGCTGGACGCCTACCCGGTCGCCGTCGTGCTCACCGGCGTGCTGTCGGTGCACGAGGCGGACGCGCCGCCGATCGACGCCGAGGTGCTCCCGATCGCCTGCGCGGCGGTGGTCTGCCATCTGATCCAGCGACTCGCCGTCCCACTCGACGCCGAGCTGGCCCGCGTCTTCGACGAGCTCCGCCAGGCGCAGACGATGGAGATGCCCTGAGGGTCAGCGCGACTCGATGATCATTTCCTGCCAGCGGCTGATCTGCTCGGCGGTCGCACCGTTGGCGGCGAGGTACCCGGCCGGGCCGCCGGGGGCGGCGTCGATCGTGTCGAGCACGCTGGCGATGGCCTTCGGGTCGACGAGAACCGCGGTCCCGATGCCGCGCGGCGCCGATCGGCCCGCGCTCAGGTGGCTGTACTCCGGCCGCCGGCTCAGTGCCTCCCGAACCCGCTCGATCCGCTGTTCGGTGGCAAGGTAGTCCGCGACGATCGCGTCGCGCTCGACACCGGCGGCGGCGAGCAGGACGGCCGTCGTGATGCCGGTGCGGTCCTTGCCCGCGGCGCAGTGCACCAGCGCCGGGGTGCGGTCACCGGAGACGAGGAAGTCCAGGATGCGGACCAGCCCCGGGCCGGCGTTCTCGAGCATGATCGCGTAAAACCGGGCGTAGTCGCCGCCGATCCGGTCCCGCAGCGCCTTCGGGTCGCTGAGCCCGGTGAAGTCCATCAGCGGCTCGTGCATCCAGGTGATGCCCAGCTGCGGGAACCACTCGGCGGCCCGCGGGTTCTCGAACGGGGCGCGCAGGTCCACGACGCCGCGCAGGCCCACCCTGTCCCGCAGCAGCGCGATGTCTTCGATGGTCAGACTGTCGAGGTTGTCACCTCGGAGCAGCACACCGGGGCGGACGGTGCCCCCGGCCGCGGGTAACCCTCCGAGATCCCGGACGTTGTGCGCGCCGGTGAGCTCTATCCACTGAGGCACTTCCTGCGAGGCGGTCACCGGATGACACTACGGCGGACCGGTTAACCGCGAGCAAACAAAGTCCCGAACGCGGTTCCGCCTGCGCCGCGGCGTGCCCCGCGGCCGTTCCTAGGGCTTGCGGGCGATCAGCGCGTAGGCGCTGATGTCCTCGTCCGCCCACTGCCGTACATCCGGGCCGAATGGGGGATGTCGGTCCGCAGGTCCAGCGGGCTCACGCTGGCGCTCCGCGGTTCCGCGGAACCCCAAGATCGACCGTGAGCCGTGGTGGCCGCGTCGTCGAGCAGGCGGTGTGCGCGCCGGAATCTGGCATGCGTAGATCCCGCACCCGTCCCGGGCCCGTCCCGGGATTTCTGTCAGTGCGGCGGGAGAGGATGACCGCGTGGTCCCCACTTCCCGTCCCGTCGGCACGCCGGCCGCCGCGGGCGCCGGCTCTGGTGCCGCAGCTGGCTCTGGTGCCGCGGCTGGCGCTGGGGCCGGCGCCGTGGCCGCGCTGCGGGCGGCCGGAGTGGGCCGGGGCGGCCTGGTGGCGGTGGTCCCGGTCTCGGATGTCGCGGTGGCGCTGGCGTGCGCCGGCGCCGTCTGGGCCCAGCCCGCCGACCCGGCCGCCGTCCTGGCCGAAGTGGAGTGCGCCCTCGCCCCCCGGTGGGTCTGGTGGTCGGCGCACAGCACCGGGGCACTGCTGACCAGGTCAGGTGCCAGCACGATCGCCGGACCGCGCACTGGCTCTGGCGCCTACGCCGGCCCCGGCACCCACGCCGGCCCCGGCGCTGGCACCGGTCCCGGGCGCAGTCCCATTCCCGCCGTGTGCTGGGATCTCGCGGCGGCGCACCGCGTCCTGTACGGGGGGCACCGGGATGATCCGGCGGCGGTCTGGGCCGGCGCACGCGGACTGCCGCTCCCGCCGCCACCGCCCCGGCCCCGCGCCGACGGCCAGCTCGACCTGCTCGCCCTGGTCGATCACCCGGGCGGCCCGGGTGACGGCGAGGCCGACGATCCGATCGGCCCGGACGGCCAGCTCCGACCGGGCTGGGCCGAGGAGACGCTGCGCGGCGCGGGCCCGGGCGGGACGGGTGCCCAGCTGGCCCGGGCCACCCGGCTCGCCCAGCTGGCCCTCACCGTCACGGCTGCTCAGGACGAGGCGCTGCGCGCACTGCCCGACCCGCGGGCGCGGCCGGCCGGGCTCCCGCTGGCCGTCCTGACCGCGCGGGCCGAGTCCGGCGCCGAGCTCCTCGCCCGCGAACTGCGGCGGGACGGCCTGCCGGTGGACCGGCCGACCGCCGAGGCGACGATCGCCGCCGCTGTCGGGCCGAGGCCCGACGGCGACGCCGCGGGCGCGGCTGCCCGGCAGGCCCGGGACGCCCCCGTCCTGCGCCACCTCGGCACGTCGGTCGACCTGCGCAACCCGGTGGCGGTCCGGTCCGCGCTCGCCGCGGTGGGCATCGACGTGCCGGACACCCGGTCGGGCCGGCTGAGCGCGCTGCGCGGTGTCCACCCTGTCGTCGAGGCGCTGCTCGCCTGGCGCAAGGCCGAGCGGATCGCGACGACCTACGGGTACCGGTGGCTCGACACCCATGTCGGCGCCGACGGCCGGCTACGGGGCGAGTGGCGCGGCAGCGACGGCGCCGCCGGCCGGATGACCGCGGCCGCCGGCCTGCACAACCTGCCGGCCGACCTGCGGGTCGTGGTGATCGCCGAGCCGGGGTACCGGTTCGTCCGCGCCGACCTCGGCCAGATCGAGCCGCGGGTGCTGGCCGTGGTCTCCGGCGACCCGGAGCTGACCAGGGCTACCCGGCAGGACGACCTCTACGCCCCGGTCGCGGCCAGCCTCGGCGTCGACCGGCCGACGGCGAAGGTCGCGGTGCTCGCTGCGATGTACGGGCAGACGACCGGCGTCGCCGGCCAGGCCCTGCGGCAGATGCGCGAGACCTACCCGGTCGCGCTGGCGTACCTGGACGCCGCCGACGCCACGGGCCGGGCCGCCGCTCTGGGCCGGCCACCGCCGAACCCACCGGTCACAGACCCACAGGCGCGGCTGCGGACGTTCGGCGGGCGGCGGGTCCCGCTGCGGTTCGCCGCGGTGGACGACGGCGCCGACGAGAACAGGGTGGGTATGACCTGGGGCCGGTTCGCGCGCAACGCCGTCGTGCAGGGCGCGGCCGCCGAGCTGTTCAAGGCGTGGGCCGTGACGGTACGCCAGGCGATCGCCCCGCTCGGCGGCGCGATCGTCCTCTGCCTGCACGACGAGCTGCTGCTGCATGTGCCGGCCCCGCGGGCGGAGGCGGCGGCGGAGGCGACCCGCCGGGCGCTGGACGCCACCGTCGGATACTGGGCCGCCGGCAGCGGGGTCCGTTTCGTCGTCGACATCGCGGTCGTGCGGCGGTGGTCCGATGCCAAGGCCTGACACCCGCCCGCGCGGCGTCGCGAGCAGGCGAAGCCCTCGGCGGCCTGGCGTAGCACCCGAGGAGTGACCGAAAGGCTACTGTATGGCTTCGGCGCTGCGTTCCGGCCCGGTGTTACCCATGTGGGACGTTGGTGAGGTGATGAACTGTCCTTTGGCCCTGGCGCGGCCTGCGGCCCTTGTGTGCCTCATAACCATGGTGCGACTCACGCCCGACGGGTGGCCGGCGACGCCCGGCGGTTGCCGCGAGCGGTGGCGGTTCGTGCCGGAGGCCACCCCGTGACCGCCTGGCGGCAGGCCCTCACCGCCCTCCAGCGGCGGGCGCGCAAGGCCCCGGGCTCGACGCCGGACGCGACCCCCGCCGGCCCTGGCGCGGCCCCCGCCGAGCCGTGCCCGCACCCGGCGGACGCGCTCGTCACCCGCCGGGCCGGCTCGCTCAGCCGCACCATGGTCCAGACCTGCACGGCCTGCGGTGCCGAGTGGACGGCGCAGCCGTGACGAGAAGGCCGGACCGTGCGATCAGGTCGCGGGTAGCGTCGTCCAGCGCCGTGACGGCCTGGTTGAGGCCCTTCCCCCCGGGGACGGCCGTGAACGAGGAGCCGAACAGCGTCTCGCCGGGGCGGGGCAGGCGCGGCTGACGGACCACCAGGTCCATGTTCGCGCTGCCGAGGACGGCGATGGACACCGGAGGTGGTCGCCGCGCGGGGTGACGTGTCGCCATGCCGCGAGTGTCCCGAACACTTCCGCCGGCCTCCAGGCCGAATCCGGCCGGGCCCTACCACCTGCAGCGTCGCAGGTGATCTATCACGTATCCCGATCAGTTCGATCGCGGTTTGATGCTGGACAGCATGCCTATTCTCCACCATTCTGATGGACATGTCGGGGAGCCTGCTTGGGAGTGCGCACGGGCCGCGCGCGCCGCGCCGCGCCGCGGCGCTCCGGTACGCGGCACGCGTGCCAGCCGCCCGGCCGGTGCTGACCCGTCGGCGGTTCGTCGATTTCGGTCTCCTCACCACCGCCTGCTGTCGCCCCCGCTGAGCGGCCCGCGACGGCCGGCCACGACACGCCAGGGCGTCCGACGGGTCGCACTGGCCGGGCCGCCACCGCGACACCGGTGCCGCCCGCCCGCCCGTCCATCCGCGCCTGACCGGCCGCTCCTGACCGAAGCCGTACCCGCGCCGTAGCCGCGACGTGGGCGGGTTTGCTCCCGCCCACGGGCGCGACCCCGCCGATCCGCTGTCAGGCACAGGACGGTGATCTCCGGGATCGGACATCGGCGTACCCGGCACCAGGGCACCGGCCTGCCGGGGCCCCCGTCCACGCGGCCGCCGGCAGGCCCGCTTCCCGAATGCGCGGCTGCCGGCAGCCTTCCCGCGCCTCCCAACCGCCCCCGACGCCCGCCGCCGGACCGACCCGGACCGGAACCGCTCCGTCCCGCGCCGCACCGCACTGGATCGGTTCCGGTGCGCGCCGGCTCCGTCACGCACCGGAACCGCCCGAGCACGTGAAGCAGCACGGAAAGGACCCCGGCATGACCAGTCCGACGGACATCCCCGCGACCGCGTCCCCGCAGGTCGAGTTCATCAGCTTGTCGCATCTCAACCCGTCGACCGAGCTGAATCCCGTGCCGAGCCGGGGCATCGACCTGCCGTACTTCCGCAAGTACGTCCGCTCGCTCGAGGAGTCGGGCTACGACTACACCCTGCTCCCCTATGGCTCCAACAGCGCCGACTCGTTCGTCGTCGCCTCTGCCGTCGGCCAGCTCACCGAGCGCCTCCGCCCGATCGTCGCGCTGCGGCCGAACACCACGATCCCGCAGGTGGGGGCGCAGAAGCTCGCGACCCTCGACCAGCTCACCGAGGGTCGCGCCGTCGTCCACCTCATCTCCGGCGGCAACGACGCCGAGCAGGCCCGCCACGGCGACTACCTGCCGAAGGACCGCCGCTACGCGCGTACCTCGGAGTACATCGACCTGCTCCGCAGGTCCTGGTCGGAGACCGGCCCGTTCAGCCACGAGGGCGAGTTCTTCAAGTTCGACGACTTCGGCCCCGGCTTCCGGCCGTACGGCGACACGATCCCGATCTCGATCGGCGGCCAGTCCGACGCCGCCTTCCAGGTCGGCGGCGCCAAGGCGGACATCTTCAGCTTCTGGGGCGAGCCGCTGGCGGACCTGCGTTCGGAGATCGACCGGGTCAACGGGATCGCCGCCGCGGCCGGGCGCACCGACCGGCCGCGCATCTGGGTGACCTTCCGGCCGATCATCGCCAAGACGGACGACCTCGCCTGGCGCAAGGCCTTCGACTACGTCACGAAGCTCGAGAAGACGTACAGCGCCGGCGGTCCTCCGGCCCGCTTCCTGACCGGCACCCCGCAGAACGTCGGCTCGCAGCGCGCCCTGGACTTCGCCCAGCGGGCCGAGATCTACGACCGCGCGCTGTGGACCCGCACCGCGGCCGCGACCAACGCGGCCGGCGCCTCCACCGCCCTCGTCGGGAGCCCGGAGACCGTCGCGGCCGCCATCCTCGACTACGTCGACCAGGGCGCCAGCCTGGTCTCGATCCGGGGCTACGACACCCTCGCCGACGCCGTCGACTACGGCCAGCACATCCTTCCCCTCGTCCGCCAGGAGCTGGCGCACCGCGCCGCCACCGGGCAGCGCGGCACTCTGCAGGACGCCCACCCCGGCGCCCTCACCCCCGGTTTCGACCCCGCCACACTGGCCGGCCTGCGATGACGACGGCGGTGCACACGCCCGAGCTGGTCCGGCGCGATCTGGTCCGGCCCGATCTGTCTCCGGAGGCGCTGGCGGCCGTCACGGACGAGATCGCCGCGGTCGCGCCCGCGTACGACCGCACGGGCGAGATCCCGGTCAGGGGCCTGGAGGCCGCGCACCGCGCCGGGCTGCTGACCGCGACCGTGGGCACGCAGTACGGCGGACCCGGCCTCGGGCTCGTGGACACCGCCCGCATTCTCGTCGCCCTCGGCGAGGGCGACGCGTCCGTCGCACTGCTCGCCGCCAACAACCTCGGCACCCACCAGGCGCAGGCGGCCGCCGGCCACTGGCCCGAGGCGTACTACGCCGACTTCCTGCGGCGCAGCGCCGAGGGGCCGACGCTCGCCAACGCCGTCCGCGCCGAGCCCGAGCTCGGCGCCCCGGCCCGCGGCGGCCTGCCGAAGACGACGGCGACCCGCACCGCCGACGGCTGGGCGCTCAACGGCCACAAGGCGTACGCCACCGGCGGCACCGCGCTCGCCTACCACGTCGTGTGGGCGGTCGCCGACGAGCCTTCCGGCGACCGCGCGCATCCCCGCGTCGGCCACGTGATCGTTCCGGCCGAACAGCCCGGCATCACCTGGGTCGACACGTGGGACCACCTCGGCCTGCGGGCGTCCAACACCCATGACGTCGTCTACGAGGACGTCCGGCTGCCGTTCGAGGCGTTCGTCGAGATCCCGCGCGGTCCCGACGGCGTGTACCGGGACCCCGCCGCGGCGGCGGGCATCGGCAGCTTCGGCCACCCGGCGCTCTACGTCGGCGTCGCCCGGGCCGCCCGCAGTGCCTTCGTGCGATTTGCCCGCGAGCGGGTGCCCACCGCCCTCGGCCGCCCGATCGCGACGACCGAACGCATCCAGGCCGTCGCGGGCGAGATCGACGCGCAGATCGCCCAGGCCGAGACCCTCCTGTTCGGCGCGCTCCTGCGCGCCGAGGCCGGCGACACCGGTCACCTGCCGCAGCTGTCGCTGCTGAAGATCCAGATCGCCCGCTCGTCGATCGCCGCGGTCAACACCGCGGTCGCCGCGCTGGGCAACCCGGCGCTCACCCGGCACCAGCCGTTCGAGCGCCTCCTCCGTGACGTCCTGTGCGTGCGGGTCCACCCGCCGCAGGAGGACACCGCCCTGCTTGCCGCCGGCCGCCGGCTGCTCGACCAGGAGTCGGCGATGACGACTGGTCCCATCCCTAGAGAAAGAAAAGAAACGAAACGATGAAACGACGCCTTCACTCGCACCGGCCTGGCCTGGCCGCCATGGCCCTTGCCGTCACGGCCGCGCTGGGCCTGGCTGCGTGTGGCTCCTCCGGCGATGATGACGGTGCCGCCGGCGACACCGCGGGGACGCCGGTAGCCGGTGGGACTCTGAAGGTCGCCTTCTTCCCCGACAACCCGACGTTCACGTGCCTCGACCCGTTCCAGACCTACTGGATCGAGCACCGCACGGTGATCCGCAACGTCGCCGACTCCCTGACCGACCAGGACCCCAAGACCGGCGAGATCAAGCCCTGGCTCGCCGAGAAGTGGGAGATCAGCGCGGACGGGAAGGAATACACCTTCCACCTGCGTGACGGCGTCACCTTCAGCGACGGCACCCCGCTCGACGCCGCGGCGGTCAAGGCCAACTTCGACGGCGACAAGAGCGTCGTGGAGGAGAGCGGAGGCACGGCCTACGGCGCCAGCTACATCCTCGGCTACGACCACAGCGAGGTCGTCGACCCGAGCACCGTCAAGATCTTCTTCTCGACGCCGAACGCCTCGTTCCTGCAGGCCACCTCGACGACCAACCTGGCGATCATCTCGCCGGCGTCGTACAAGAAGACCTCCAAGGAGCGCTGCCTCGGCGACTACGTCGCCTCCGGGGCGTTCACGCTGGGGAGCTACAAGCCCAACGAGCTCACCACCCTCAAACGGCGGCCGGGCTACGCATGGGGCTCGGCGCTGTCGGAGAACACCGGCGAGGCCCACCTCGACACGGTCGAGTTCAGCTACGTCGCCGAGGACAGCGTCCGCACCGGCAACCTGCTCAGCGGCACCGTCGACATCGCCTGGCCGCGTAACCCCTTCACGGTCGAGGACCGCGAGCTGATCGAGAAGTCGGGTGACGTCGTCGAGTCCCGGCCGCTGCCGGGCCCGGCGTCCGTGTTCTTCCCCAACGTGAGCGCGGGGCGTCCGCTGGCGGACCTCAACGTCCGCAAGGCGCTGTACAAGGCGTTCGACCTCGAGACCTACGCCAAGACCGTATTCGGAGACGACTACCCGGTCGTCACCGGCGCCTTCAACTCGACGACGCCGTACTTCGTGTCGCAGGCCGACAAGCTCCGCCACGACCCGGCGGGCGCGGGCAAGCTCCTCGACCAGGCCGGCTGGAAGCTCGGCCCCGACGGCTATCGCTACAAGGACAACCAGAAGCTCACGCTGAAGACGCCGACCACCACGTTCAACGTCGGTGCCGAGCTCATCCAGGACCAGCTCAAGCAGGTCGGCATCGACCTCGTGCTCGACACCACGACGACGGCCGAGCTTCCCGCGAAGTACAAGAACGGCGACTACGACCTGGCCGGCAGCTACTTCACCCGGGCCGACCCGGGTGCGCTGCAGTTCATCCTCGACCCGGCCCACGCCAACTCCAAGGCGCTCGCGACGAACGCGACGACCCCGCAGACCCTGGCGAAGCTCACCGGGCTGTTCGCCAAGGCGGCGCAGACCACCGACCCGGCGCAGACCAAGCAGGCCTACACCGACCTGCAGAACCTGCTCATCGACGAGGGCGTGTCGTTCCCGCAGTTCGAGCGGGTGCAGTACGCGGGGGTCAGCAGCCAGGTCCACGGCTTCGCGTTCACGTCGGAGAGCTTCCTGAAGCTCAACGACGTGTGGAAGCAGCAGTAGGAGAACTCTGATGACTCGGTACGTCCTCGGTCGGTTCGCCCAGGCGCTCGTCGTGCTCTGGGCGGCCTACACCGTGACCTTCGCGGTCCTCTACCTGCTGCCGAGCGATCCGGTCGCCCTGCAACTGGGAGCGGCGGGGATCGAGACCGACAAGCTCACCCCTGAGCAGCTCAACACCGCGATGGCCCAGTACGGGCTGGACCGTCCGGTCCTGAATCAGTACTTCTCCCACCTGTGGGGCTTCCTGCACGGAGACTTCGGTGACTCGATCTCCAAGCAGCAGCCGGTCGCCGACCTCATCGGCGACCGGCTGGGCCCCACGGTCGCGCTGAGCATCACCGCCGCCGCACTCTCGCTCGTGGCCGGGATGGCGCTGGCCTACCTGGCCTCCTACGTGCGGTGGCGGCCGGCCCGGCTGTTCCTGACCCGGCTGCCCTCGTTCGGGGCCTCGTTCCCCCAGTTCTTCATCGCGCTGCTGCTGATCCAGCTGCTGTCGTTCAACCTCGGCTGGCTGCCGGCCACCGGCATCAAGGGCTGGAAGTCGCTGGTGATGCCGTCCATCACGATCTCGCTGCTGACGGCCTCGATGCTCGCGCAGGTGCTGATGCGCAGCTTCGACGACACGCTCCGCCAGCCCTACATCGTGACGGCGCGCGCGAAGGGCCTCTCCCGGGCGGCGGTGCAGTGGCGGCACGGCTTCCGCAACGCGCTGCTGCCCGCCCTGACCATCCTCGGCGTCCTGGTCGGCCTGACCGTCACCAGCGCGATCGTCGTCGAGACGGTGTTCTCCCGCAACGGCCTCGGCAAGCTCGCCCAGGAAGCGGTGCTGGCGCAGGACGTTCCGGTGGTCCTCGCGATCGTCTCGCTGGCGGCCGCCGTCTTCGTCTTCGTCAACCTCGTGGTCGATCTGCTCTATCCGTTGCTGGACCCCCGCATCGTGCAGGGCCGGCGGAAGGTGGCCTCATCGTGACCGTCTCGGCTGCCCACATCGCCAGCCCGGCCGCCGGAGCCGGCCCGGCCACCCGCGGAACCGGCCCGGTCACCACCGGAGCGGATCCGGTCACCACCGGAGCCGGCCGCGCCGCCGGCGAGGCGCTGCTCGACGAGTCCCAGCCCGGCGGACGGCGAGCCAACCTCGCCGCGAGTCTGCGGACCCTCGGTTCCAGGCCGGGATTCGTGATCGCGGTGCTGTTCATCGCCTTCGTGGTGGTGACGGCGTTCGCGCCGGGCCTGTTCACCTCGCACGATCCCTACGCGACCGCGCCGGCCGACCGGCTGGTCGGCCCGGGTGCCGGCCACCTGTTCGGCACCGACGAGCTCGGCCGCGACCTGTGGTCCCGCATGCTGCACGGCTCGGCACTGACGATCAAAGCCACCCTGATCGCGCTCGGGATCGCGATCGTGGCCGGACTCGCGCTCGGCGTGATCGCCGGCTTCTTCGGTGGTCTCGTCGACGCGCTGCTCATGCGGGGCGTGGACGTGCTGCTGGCCATCCCGAGCCTGCTGATGGCGCTGTCCATCGTCACGGCCCTGGGTTTCGGCACGGTGCCGGTCGCCGTCGCCGTCGGCGTCGGCATCGTGCCGGGATTCGCCCGGACCACCCGCGCCGAGGTGCTGCGGGTGAAGACCCTGCCCTACGTCGAGGCGGCGCGTGGCGGGGGGGCGTCCTGGCTGCGGGTGCTGCTGCGCCACGTGCTGCCGAACTCGTGGGGCCCGGTCGCCGTGCTCGCCGTGCTGGACACGGGCGTCGCGATCATCGCGATCGCGTCGCTGAGCTTCCTGGGCTTCGGCGCGGCGCCGCCGACCGCCGAGTGGGGCACCCTCATCTCCGCCGGCCGCAACTACCTCATCACCGCTCCGTGGGTCTCGCTGCTCCCCGGGCTGTTCGTCGCCATGACGGTGCTGAGCCTCAACCACATCTCGAAGACCCTCCAGGAGCTCGAGCGATGACGGCCGGAACGAGCCAACTGACGAGCCCGCCGACAAGCCCGCTGGTCAGCCCACTGGTGACGATCCGGGATCTCCACGTCGGCTATGTCCGCCGCCGCCGGACGGCGCCCGCCGTGCGCGGCGTGGACCTGTCGATCGGGTCCGGGGAGATCGTCGCCCTCGTCGGCGAGTCGGGCTCGGGCAAGTCCACGATCGCGAACACGATCATCGGCCTGCTGCCCGACAACGCCCGCGTCACCGCCGGCAGCGTCCTCCTCCACACCGGCCCGAGCCCCGACGATGTCGACGGCCCGGCGCTCGACGACCGTCTGGACCTCGACGAGCGCGGCCAGCGGCCGGTCGAGATCGTCGGGGCCAGAGAGAAGGTCCTGCGTGAGCTGCGCGGCCGGGTCGTCGGGCTGGTGCCGCAGGACCCGATGGTCGGGCTCAACCCCACGCGCCGCATCGGCGGGCAGGTCGCCGAGGCGATCCGGCTGCGCGGGGTGAGCGGCGACGATCTCGACGCCGAGGTGCTCGAGTTCCTCGCGCAGGCCGGCGTCGACAACCCGCAGCTGCGCGCCCGCCAGTACCCGCACGAACTGTCCGGTGGCCTGCGCCAGCGCGTGCTCATCGGGATCGCCCTGGCCGGCCGGCCCCGTCTGATCATCGCCGACGAGCCGACCAGCGCCCTCGACGTGACGGTGCAGCGCAGGATCCTCGACCACCTCGAAGGGCTCGTCCGCGAGTCCGGGATCTCGCTGCTGATCATCACGCACGACCTCGCCGTCGCGGCCGACCGCGGTGATCGCGTGGTCGTCCTGCAGGACGGGGAGATCGTCGAGCAGGGCCCACCGGGCGACATCCTGGTGAGCCCGGCGCAGGACTACACCCGGCGACTCATCGCGGCCGCGCCCGGTCTGGCCCACGGCGGCCAGATCGTGCCCCGCTTCCAGCTTCCACCCGAGCAGGTGGCCACCCCGGACCCGGTGATCCGGCTGGAGAACGTCTCCAAGCGCTACCCACTGCCGGGCCGGCAGGCCGGCTCGTTCCTCGCCCTGGACGGGGTGTCGGTCGAGGTGGCCCGCGGGCGCACGCACGCGCTCGTCGGCGAGTCCGGCTCCGGCAAGACCACGATGCTGCGCATCGCGTTCGGCTTCGAGCAGGCGACCGACGGACGGGTCAGCCTCGACGGCGTCGACATCACCGGCCTGGGCTGGAAGCAGACCCGGCTGCTGCGCCGCAAGGTCCAGCTCGTCCACCAGAACCCGTACGCCTCGCTCGACCCGCGCTTCACCGTCGGGCAGAGCATCACCGAGCCGCTGGTGTCGTTCCGGATCGGCGACCGCCGCACCCGCACGGCCCGCGCGCTGGAGCTGCTCGACCAGGTGGCGCTGCCCGGCTCCTACCTCGACCGGCTGCCGGCGGAGCTGTCCGGCGGCCAGCGCCAGCGCGTCGCCATCGCCCGCGCGCTCGCCCTCTCCCCCGAGCTGGTGCTGCTCGACGAGCCCGTGTCGGCGCTCGACGTCTCCGTGCAGGAACAGATCCTCGCGCTGCTGACCGACCTGCAGGAGCGCCTCGGCCTCAGCTACCTGTTCGTCTCGCACGATCTGGCCGTCGTCGCGCGGATCTCGCACACGGTGTCGGTACTCAACCGCGGCCGGCAGGTCGAGTCCGGCTCCGTCGCCGCGGTATTCGGCTCGCCGCGCAGCGAGTACACCCGGGAGCTGATCGACGCCGTCCCCGGCCAGCGCGGCGCCACCCGCCAGGCCGGCTCCCGGGACGACGATGTGCGGGAGGTCGCACGGACCTGAGCGACGCGCGCTCGGTTGCCGGCCCGCAAGCCCGTATCCTAGGATCCCCGCTGTCATCCGGACATTCTGGCGCGCTACTTCGGCCGGAGTACGCGTATTTCCACGAGCGGCGTCGGGGATGACGTCTCGGATGAATTGCGGGCCGGATGGCGAGCTGACAAGACCGTGTACTGATCATACGGTCTTGAAACGGGGGATCAATGCGGATCGGAAAGCTGCGCCTGCGGAGCGCGATGGCCTGCGCCGGAGTGGGGCTGGCGCTGCTGCTCACCGCGTGCGGCGGGGGCGGCGCGGACGACGGCTCGGCCACGGCAGGCGCGTCCAGTGCCAGCGAGGTGCCGCACACCTGGGCGACCGACGTCCCGGACAACCTGACCGGGGGTTCGGCGACACCGGCCCCGGCGGTCACGGTCGCGGCCGCCGCGTCCACCGCGTCGGCCTCCGCCGATCCGCGTACCGGCATCATTCCCGCGGATTTCCCGTTCCCCCCGGGGGCGACGGTGACCGTGTCCGACAGCAAGCCGACCGACGCGACCCTTAACCTCGCCGGCGTCACCCCGGCCGCGACCCTCGCCTTTTACCGGCAGGCGCTGCCGGGCGCCGGTTACAAGTTCTTCCAGGAGGGCGGTTCCGACGGGAGGACGAAACTCACCTTCACCGGGCGGAGTCAGAGCGTGGAAATCCTCGCGGGCGGCACCCGGACCCCCGAGCTGGTGCTGGTCATCTTCACCCAGTGCACCAGCGCGGTGGAGGGTAGCGGCGTCGACAGCCGCCGCAGCGACCGGGTGGCGTGCGCCTGACGCGGCCGTGACCGCGCCCGGCCGGGTCCACCCGGTGACCCGGGTACCGGCAGGGCCTCCCTGACCCGCGGCGCCCCGCCTACCGTGGGCGGGGTGGATAACCGGGAGCAGATCCGTGAGTTCCTGGCCTCGCGGCGGGCGAGGCTCACGCCGGGGCAGGCGGGACTGCCGAGCTACGGCGGGCACCGGCGGGTGCCGGGCCTGCGCCGGGAGGAGGTCGCGCTCCTCGCCGGCGTGAGCGTGGACTACTACACCCGTCTGGAGCGCGGCAGCCTGCCCGGCGCCTCCGACGGCGTGCTGGACGCGATCGCCCGTGCCCTGCAGCTCGACGAGGCCGAGCGGGCGCACCTGTTCGACCTGGCGCGGGCCGCGAACGCCGCGCCGGGCGCCCGCCGCCGCAGCCCCCAGCGGGTCCGGCCGGGCATCCAGCGCATCCTGGACGCCGTCACCGCGGCGCCGGCCTGGGTGCGCAACGGCCGGATGGATCTCCTCGCCGCCAACCCGCTCGGCCAGGCGCTCTACTCGGAGATGCTGGCCGATCCGGTGCGGCCCGCGAACAGTGCCCGCTTCGCCTTCCTCAACCCGCGCGCGAGGGAGTTCTTCACCGACTGGGAACGCGCGGCCAACGACATCGTGGCGATCCTGCGGGCCGAGGCCGGCCGCTCCCCCTACGACCGGGCCCTCAGTGACCTGATCGGTGAGCTCTCGACCCGCAGCGAGACGTTCCGCACCCGGTGGGCGGCGCACGACGTGCGCTTCCACCGCACCGGCGCGAAGCGGCTGTGCCATCCCGTGGTCGGTGACCTGGACCTGGCCTTCGAGGCCATGGAGTTCCCCGGCGACCCGGGACTCACCATGATCATCTACAGTGCCGAGCCCGGGTCGCCGACGAGCGACTCGCTCCGGCTGCTCGCGAGCTGGGCGGCCACCGTCGCCGAGACCGGCCACGCCGAGGCGGGCCACGCCACCGGCGAGGCCTGAACCCCCCGGTGGCGTGCGGCCGGCCCCGGGCGGCCGCTACGGGCGGACGAGCACCTTGAGGGCCTTGCGGTCGTCCATCGCGCGGTAGCCGGCGGGGACGTCCTCGAGGGAGACTGTGCGGTCGAAGACCTTGCCGGGCTCGACCTCCCCGTCGAGGACGGCGGGGAGCAGCGTCTCGATGTAGGCCCGGACAGGCGCCGGGCCCCCGGTGAGGGTGATGTTGCGGCCGAAGAGGCTGGGGAAGCCGATCGGCGCGTCGGCGTACTGGGGCACGCCGACCCGGCTGATCACGCCACCCGGCCGGACCACACCGAGGGCCTGGTCGTAGGCGGCCCGGTAGCCGACGGCCTCGAGCACCGCGTGGCTGCCGTCGCCGCCGGTGAGCTCCCGCACCCGGGCGACGCCCTCCTCGCCGCGCTCGGCGACGACGTCCGTCGCGCCGAACTCGAGGCCGAGGTCGGTGCGGGCCTTGTGTCGCCCCATCAGGATGATCTGCTCCGCGCCGAGCCGCCGGGCCGAGAGCACCGCCATCAGCCCGACCGCGCCGTCGCCGATGACGGTGACCGTGGTGCGCGGGTTCACGCCGGCCCGGACGGCGGCGTGGTAGCCGGTTCCGAACACGTCCGAGAGGGTCAGCAGGGAGGGCAGAATGGCGGAGTCCTCGGGCACCGGGACCTTCACCAGGGTGCCGTCGGCCTGTGGGACGCGTATCGCCTCGGCCTGGCCGCCGCCGACGCCGCCGGCCGCGAAGAACCCGCCGGTACGGCACGAGGTGTGCAGGCCCTCGCGGCAGAACTCGCAGGTGCCGTCCGACCAGGCGAACGGGGCGATGACGAGGTCGCCGGCGCGCAGCGTCGACACCTCGCCGCCGACCTCCTCGACGACGCCGATGAACTCGTGGCCCATCGGGACGCCCGCCGGGGTTGCCGCCAGGCTGTGATATGGGTGCAGGTCGCTGCCGCAGATACACGCCAGCACGACGCGCACCAGCGCGTCGGTCGGCTGCTCCAGCACCGGGTCGCCGACGTCGGTGATCCGCACGTCGCCGGCGCCGTACATGTATGTCGCTCGCATGGGTCTCTTCCGAGGTGCTTGTCGAGGGGGTGGCCGCCCCGGCGGGGCTGGCCCGTGGCCCGCCCGCGAGGACGGGCGCACCACGTCGCGCGCCTGCACGGCGCGCGGTTCCAGGGAACAGGCTGGCACGTGCGGGTGGGAGTCCCTGCCCGACCAGGCACTGACAGAACCCCCCACGCCGCGGCCCTACCCGGCGGCGACGGCCAACGGTATTCCGCGGCGCCGCCTATCGGTTTGACCGACATGCGAACAGTACGATCCATACTCCATTTGCCACCCTTCTTCGACCCCACTAGGCTCAATGCCGTGAAGCTTAGTTTGATCTTTCCGGGATCTGGTCAGGCCGCGCGCGGGGCGAGTGGGTGGAGCCGGATCGTGGCGGGGCCCGGGTGGCGGACCGAGGCGGGTTCGTCGGGTCTCTTGACGCGGTAGCTGTTGTGCCGGGCCCGTTTGACGACCCGGGGGCAGGTGCGGTGGCGTCGTGGCGGGTTGAGCCCGCGGGTGATCTCGGTGTGGAACCTGGGTAGCCGGGCGTTCCAGTCCTCAGGGGGAAATGTCCGCCGTTCCGGTGGCGGAACGGCGGACCAGGCGCAGTGTCCGGGCGAAACCGACCCGGTCGGGGTCGATCTCGGCGGCCTCCGCGGCGCCGGCGATCAGGGCGGTGAGCGCGTACTGGACGATCAGCCAGGCCCACATCTCCTGGACCGCCAGGTCCGGCAGCCGGGAGCGCAGGACTCTCCCGGGGCCGCGTAGATGGGTCTTGAGCTGGTCGTTCGCGGTTTCCTCCTCCCAGCGCTCGTTGTATCCGGCGGCGACCTCGTCGGCACGGGCCTGACGCGGGTCGAGGATCGTGGTCAGCACGACGACCAGTTCGCCGGTACCGTTACCGGCCCGGTCGGGGATGTCGTACTCGACGACCCGGGCCAGGTGCGCCTCGTCCGGATCAAGCTCGTCGCCGGCCTTCGCGGCGGCGAGCAGCCGCTCGCGGCGCCGACCTCCCGTGATCTCCGGGTTGATCAGGACGGTGAGGAACGTGCCATCGGACAGGACCCGCACGACCGGCAGGTTCAGCCCGGTCGGGGCCCGCCAGATCAGGTCGGCGCCGGTGCCCGCGGCCAGCGCCCAGTTGTCGAACGAGTAGAACCCACGGTCGGCGGTCAGCACCTCGTCGCGGTTCAGCCGCATCAGCAGCCCGCGGGCCAGCGTCCTCTCCCCAGCCGCCCAGCCACCGACCTCGGCGGCCCGGAACGCGTGCGTCCCGCACTCCGCCAACGCGACGACCCGGATCTTCGGGAACGCCGACCGCTTCTCCCCGGTGCCGGCGTAGCCGAACTCGGCCGCGTTCTCCTCGGTGTCGGGCACGTCGACGTCAAACCCGTCGATCGCGAGCAACAACCGGCCCCGCAGCCACGCGCCACGCGTCGACAGTGTCGCGACCTGGCCCGCGACCCGCTCGAACACCTCGGCCATCACCATCCGGCCCAGCCGCTTACGCGCCTGGGTGATCCCGCTCGCGCTCGGCGGCGCCCACGCCGCGTCCCAGCAGCCGAACCGGTCCAGCGACCCGGTCACCTTCTGGGCGACCTCGGCGTAGTCGTCGTCCGGAAACAGGGACATCGCCAACGTCAGGTACGCCGTCACATGCGGTGGGAGCTTCCCGCCCGCCCGCCGCGCACCCACCCCACAGGCCGCGACGGCCTCGTCGACCGCGTCACGCGGCACCGCCGTCACCAGCACCCCGACCGACACCTGGTCCGGGGTCACCATCGAAGCCACGAACCGTGACCAAACCACCCAGCGGCACCGAGGCCACGCCGCCACGCCGTACCAACCCGCCAACCACGAACAGCGAACATCAACCATTCAAGATCGAATTAAGCTTCACGGCATTGCCACTAGGCTGGTGTCCGGAAACACCCGGACGATGGGCGTCCGAACACGAAGAGGGGTCTTTCTGATGGCACGCGAAGTAATATCGCTCATCAACGTCTGGTGCGACAACGTCGGGAACCACGGTACGGAGAGGATCGCTGCCACCAGGACCGCGGTGCTCGCCTACGACGGCAGGCTGGTGCGGCTCGACGTGTGCGACGAATGCCGCGACGAAATAGCGTCCGTGCTCGGCGAGTACGCGGAGTACGGCGAGACGGTGGCCATCGCCCGAACGGCCAAGATAGACACGGCGTGGACGGACGTGGAGAAGAACGACGCTATTGCGCCACCGGCGCCGGAGAGCGCTCCGAAACGCCCGGCGCCGTCCCGCTCCCGGCCACGCCGCCCGCACCAGACGGCGTCCGCGACCGACGTCCGCGCGTGGCTGAGGGAACACGCCGAAGACCACGGGCTGGCCCTGCCCGAGCGGGGCTCACGCCTGACCGCCGAGCTCAACGCCGCCTACGACCGGGGCCACGGCTGGGCCGACACGGACGGCACCTGGCGACCGGTCGCCGACGCGCCCACTGACGCGCCCGACGAGGTGCCGGCGACGGCCCGGGAGACGGTCCCCGGGTGACCCCGCCGACCGCGCCGGCCCTGCGGGCCACGCCGGCGCCCCCGACTCAGTCCCGGATCATGGCCTTCGTCCGCATGAGGAACTCGCCGAGATAGCGGTCATGCGGGATGCCCGGCCGGATCCAGTAGGTCGGGTGGTCGCCGATGTAGACGTTGCTGATCGTCGGCTCCGCGACCAGCTCGTCCAGGAGCGCGTCGTCCGCGGTGATCGCGGTGAGGACGAGGGAGCCCCGCACCGGCCCGACACCGTCCTCACGGGACCACGGCGCCACCCACACGCAGGGGAAAGGCAGCTCGATGCCGGCCTGGGGCGCGTCCGGCCGGTCCAGCTGGAGCACCGCCGGGCGCAGGGCGGCGCTGCCGTCGCCCAGCTCGTCGGCCACGCCGTCGCCGCCCAGCAGCACCCGCGCGTCGCCGGCGTGGTCGAGCAGGTAACGCTCGACGGCGTGGGCGGCCGCGGCGCCCTGCACCGGCAGGACGGCCTTCTCGTCCTCCGGCGGCAGTGTCGGAATGGCCGCCAGCCGCTCGACGAGGGCCGCGGCGACCGGCGCCGGGTCGCCGGCGACGAACACGGCGGTGGTGTTGACGCAGGCGGCCCCGCCCTCGTGGCTGACGGAGTCGACGACGACGTCCAGGTGGGAGCGCCAGTCCGGGTCGTCGAGCAGGATCTTGGTCCGGCCCGGGCCCTGCGTGAGCACCCGCGGGTCCCGGCCGTACCTGGCGACGACGTCGTCCCCGCCGTAGGCCATCGCCAGCTCCGCACCGTCGATGATCTCGTCGGCGACCCGGTGGTCGGTGGGCAGCAGCAGCACCGAGTCGTCGGGGAAGCCGGCCTCGCGCAGGGCGAGGATCAGCCGGTGCGGGGTGAACGGCTCGCGCCGCGACGGCCGGACGGCCACCCGGTAGCCGAGCGCGAGCGCCTCCAGCCACAGCGAGTGCACCGCGGGATGGTTGCCCGCCGCGTGCACCGCGAAGACGTTCCCGCGCCGGGTCCACAGCGCCCGCCCCTGCCTGGTCAGCGGGTCGTGCCAGTCGTCGACGGCCGCGGCCGGCCGGGCGGCGTCGGCCGAGGTGTACGCCTCCTGGGCGGCGAGCGCGACCGCGTCGGTCGCGGCCCGCACGACGGAGATCGGCAGGCCGCACACCCTGGTGACCGTGTGCTCGTACTCGTCGCGGGACATCCCGTCGATGACCCCGGTGGCGAAGATCTGGCCGGCGTGGGCGAGCGCGGCCGCGCGGCGGTCGGCGGTCAGCGTGTCGGCCCGGTGCAGGGCGGCCATCCCGCGCCGCACGAACAGGCTCGGTACCAGGCTCAGCTCGGCGACGGGCCGCCCGGTGACGTCGGGGATCGTCTCCCGGTTGCGGGCCCGGTACGGGCCGGCGGGGCCGAGCGCGTCGAGATCGATCAGGTCAGCCATCAGTAGACCCCCTCGATGAGCGGCTCGTCGCCGAAGACCGCCACCGGGCCGACGTCGGCGACCGAGTCCCCCATCTGCCCTGGCAGCGGTTCGATCCGGGTCGCCATGTCGCGTTCGAGGTTGTTGGGCAGCAGGGCGTTCTTGCTGATGTGGTGCATGATCACCTGGCCGCGCTCGCCGTACTCGACCGGACGGCGGGTCTGCGGGTCGACGACCTCGAACGAGATGTACGGCGAGTACGGGTCGAAGACGCACGGGTCGTCGGCGGTCAGGCCGAGCCGCTCGTGCGCCGCGCCGAGCACCATCGTGCTGCCGTACACGCCGTAGATCTGGATCTCGGGGAAGACCTCGTCCCGGAGGATCGACCGGGTGTCGGCGTCCATGTGCGCGCCGCCCCAGGTGATCACCCGCACGTGTTCGTTGACGAGTTTCACGAGGTCGTCGCGGCGCGCGAGCCGTTCCAGCAGCGGCGGCGTCATCACGAGCACCCCGATGTCCTGGGTCTCGAGGATGTGCCCGGCCTGGTCTATCACGTGCTCGGCGTAGCGTTCGGCCTCCTCGGGACGGCCGTCCGCGAGCACCTTGCGGACCCAGCGCGGATCGAGGTCGACGGTGAAACGGACCGAGCCGCGCTGCCGTGCCTGCCGGCCGACGAACTCGCCGAACACGTGCGGGCCGCTCGGCGCCACGGACAGCCAGCCGACGCCGTTGGGGACACCGCGCCGGTCGCTGAGGTCCTGCGAGTTCGCCACCAGGCGCCGCATCCAGTCCTCCAGGATGACCACCCGCTTGGGCGCCCCGGTCGTCCCACCGCTCTCGTAGACGCCGACCACGTCCGGGTAGGGCCCGTAGCCGCGCGGGATGAGATCCCGTACCCGGACGTCGCGGAGCTGGTTCACCACGTTGGGGAAGCGCACGAGATCGGCGAACGTGCGCACGTCGCGGCGCGGGTCGAAATCGAAGGCCTCCGCCGTCCGCAGCCAGAACGGCGATCCCGTCTCCGGCGAGAAATGCCAGCGCATGGCCGCCTGGATGAGCACGTCCGGCTCCGGCTCGGCCCCGAAGGGGGCGTCCAGCACAGGATCGGGCTCCAGCACAGGATCGGAACGATGCGACATTCTGTCCTCCTCCAGCACGCTTGATGCGATTTCCCGGGCCGATCACCGGCCGGGGCGGCGGGCCACGACGAGTGCTGGCCGTCACGGCGATCGGCACCGGTCGGCATGACGGGGGTCGGCATGATCGGCTGCGTCGGCATGCGGGAGCGGGTTTGGCAGGAGGGCACGACCGCAGGGATCACCGAAGGCCAGCCGGCAGCCGCGTTCCCGCAGGCGGGCCGCGGTGGCCGGGCCATCCACCCCGTCAGCGACCACGGTGATGCCGAGACCGATCAGGGTCGCGAGGCCGGTGCGGGCGAGGGCCGCGGCCGGATCATCGCGGCCGGGAGCCGTCCAGGTCGCGGTGAGGTCGGAATGGACGGTGATGATGTCCACCGGGGCACTGCCAAGAATGCCGATGGCGGCGTCGATCAGGGTGTCCGGTGCCCCGATCTCGGCGAGCCCGATCCGGACCCCGCTGGCGCGGACGCGGCTGACTACGTCACCGAAGTCGGCCGGGCCGGCGGCGCGCGGAGTGGGGCGGATCTGGAGGACGAGGCCGGCGGGCGGCAGGTCCGCCGCCCGCAGCGCGGCGGCGACGTCGTCGACGAGGGTCGGCTGGCCGGCCCGGCGGGCGGAGATCGTGACGTGCACGGGCAGCGGACGGCCCGACCCGTCCGCACGGCAGGCAGCGCGCAGCAGGATCCGGTCCAGGGCCGGCACCAGGCCGAGGGCGTCGTCGGCGGGGAGCAGCCGGGTGGCGCCGAGGTCGGGGTGTACCCAGGCGAGGCGCGCCTCGTGGGCTACCGGGGTGGCGGTGGTGAGGTCGATGATGGGCCGGTAGATCACGGCGAGCCGGCCGTCGGCGGGCTCACCGCGGGCCGCGGCGTCAAGCGCGGCCCGCAGCGCGGAGCCCGAGCGCGGCACGGCGAGATCGGGGGTGTAGACCGTCTGCCGCCCGTCCCCCTGGGCTTTCGCCGCGTACATGGCCAGGTCGGCGCGGTGCAGCAGGGCGTCCGCGGTGACGGGCCCGGCGGCCGGGTCGACGACGACGAGGCCGGTGCTGGCCGCGACGGTGAACGTGGTGTCGGCGAGCCGGACCGGCGCCCGCACCGCGGCGGCGAGCCGCCGCCCCACTGATCCGGGATCCTCGGCGTCGGCGTCCAGCAGGATCGCGAACTCGTCCCCGCCGAGCCGGGCGACCGTGTCCGCCGGCCGCACGCACCCGGCCAGCCGACGGGCGGTCACCCGCAGCAGGTCGTCGCCGGCGGCGTGCCCGAACTCGTCGTTGACCCGCTTGAATCCGTCCAGGTCGCAGAAGAGCACCGCTAGACGTCCGGTGCCCGGGCCACGGCGGCGCAGCGCCGAGTCGAGCCGTTCGGTGAACAGGGCGCGGTTCCCGAGCCCGGTGAGCGGGTCGTGGAACGCCTGGTAGCGCAGCTGGTGCTGCTTCTCCTCCACCTGGCCGAGCAGGCGGATGTTGTCGCTCATCGTGGTCATCTGCCGGAGCAGCGCGATCAGCAGCAGGGCGAGCAGCGCCCAGATCTCCTCCTGCTGGGCGAGGTCCTCCCCGGAGAGCTCGAGCAGCGTCGCGACGCCGGCCGCGGCCAGCGGCAGGTACGGCAACATGGCGTGCCACCGCCGGCGCCGCGAGGGGACGAACGTGTCACCGCTCCCGTCCACGGCGGCGCGCCACGGCCGGGACGTCTCCGGCGCCAGCGCCGCCAGCCCGACCAGCAGCGGCCCGGCGATCAGCAGCAGGTCCAGCAGCCGCGGGACATCCGTCCCACCACGGACGACCACCGCCATGTAACTGGCGATCGAGGCCGTGACGGTGAGCAGCCCCATGATCAGCAGGCTCAGGCCACCGCCGGAGCGCGGCTGGCGGAACACCGCGACCAGGATCACCACCACGGCGATGATCAGGGTGTTGGCGGACAGGACGATCGAGTAGATGGGCCCGTCACCCAGCGGCCCCCGCGCCGCGATCGCGTCCTCGAGGATGGCGATCCAGGCCAGCAGCGTCACCGCGCCGGCCACGATCAGACCGTCCATGATCGTGATCACGTACCAGCGGCGGTCGCGGCCCCGCCCCGGCGGCCGCAGTGACAGGTCGAACGGGTCGGTCGGGTAGCACAGCACTCCGGCCAGCCCGAACGCCTGCGGGATCAGGTAGGCGAGCGAGGACGCGTCCTGCCGCGGGACCGGTGGCCCGCGGCTGGCCATGGCCGGGAACATCTCCGCCGCGCCGGCGCCGATACCCAGCACCATCCCCGCGACCAGCAGCCGCCACGCGCGTTCCGCGCCGCGCCGGCGCAGGCCCGTCACGACGCAGGTCCCGCCGCCCAGCAGCAGACAGAAGATCATGATCAGGCGGACGGTGAGAAGTGCCGGCCGGGCCGGCAGGGCGACCGCGACGACCGCCGATCCGACGACCAGCAGCACGCTGATCACCACCGCCGGCCAGAAGTAGCCGCTGCCGGCCGCCGCCTGGCGCGGTACCGTCCGCGGTTGATCGACTGGCGGCGCGGACGCGTCGACCATCACGTTCACCGCCTTCAGGCGGGCCGCGGCCAGCGCCGTCGCCGGGCAGCGACCCATCCCCCTCCTCTTGCCCCGAGCCGGGCAGGGATACCCGGATGGCTACGGAAAGCGACCAGAAGTAGACTCTCTGGCGCCGCCACCTACGGCCACCCACGGCCGCCGGGGTGCTCAGGTGAGCGTGTCGACGGTGACGTCCCAGAGCCGGGCCGCGGCCTCGGGGTCGAGGGCGTAGGCGGCCACACCGCCCCGGACACCCGGAGTATTCGGGAGCGCCTCGTTGCAGTCCTCGAAGTACCGGCCGCCGATCCCGTCCAGCAGCGGCGAGGTCGCGAGCAGCACCGAGGTCGCGGCGCCCTGCTCGACGGATTTCCAGACCAGAGCCGGGGCGTTGATCTGGCCACGGAGCCGGTCGAGATCCTCGGTGCTGATGTGGCGCTGCAGCCTGGTGGCGATCGCCCCCGGCATCAGCGCGTTCACGGTGATGCCGTCGTCGGCCCAGCGCCTGGTCGCCTCGACCGCGAACAGCACGTTCGCGGTCTTGGACTGGCCGTACGCCGCCCACGGCTCGTAGGCGCGCTCACGGAAGTGGATGTCGGAGAAGACCACCGGCGACCGCAGGTGCCCGCTCGAGCTGACCGACACCACCCGCGCGCCCCCGGCCGCCGCCAGCGCGCCGCGCAGGCCGGAGGCCACCGCGAAATGACCGAGGTGGTTGGTCGCGAACTGCAGCTCCCAGCCCTCCGGCGTGCGCAGCTCGGGCGTGGCCATCACACCGGCGTTGTTCACCAGGATGTGCAGCGGGCCGTCCCAGCCGGCGACGAACGCGGCGACCGACGCCCGGTCGGCGAGATCCAACGGCGCCACGTGGATCTCCTTGTTGCCCATGGCGGCGACGATGTCGTCGGCGGTCCACCGGCCCGCCTCGACATCGCGGACGGCAAGGGTGACCTCGGCGCCCGCCCCGGCCAGCGCCCGGGCCGTCTCGACCCCGATGCCGGACGACGCGCCGGTCACCACGACGCGGCGGCCACCGAGATCGATGCCGGCCACGACCTCGGCCGCGGTCGACTCGGCCGTGAACGGTGTGGTGATCCGCCCGGACGTCGCCATGATCTCTCCATCCCCGGGTGATCCGGCCGTGTGGCCCGCACCCGATCCCGCGCCCATGTAGCCCATGTAGCCCCTGGCGGACGCTACAGCCGTCTCCGGGGGCCGGCTCCGACACCCGCCGGCACGCCTCAGGGGCAGGGTGGGGCGTAGGGCGTGTTCGGGAAGTTGGCGTACCAGTCCTTGGAGCCGATCTGGTTTGACGGGTCGGCGCAGGCGTTGCGGGTGAGCGCCGCGGGGTCGACCGTCCACAGCCGGACGGAGCCGTCGCCGCTGGCCGACACGACGGTCCGCCCACCGGGGACGAACATCGCCGCGCTCACCGCCTTCGTGTGCCCGCGCAGGTCGGTGAGCAGGACGGGGTCCGCCGGGGCGGAGATGTCGGTGAGCCGGACGGTCTCGTCCTCGCTGGCCGAGACCAGGATGGCGCCCTCCGGGCTGAAGCCGACGCTGGTCACCCCGCCGACACCGCCGGGGGTGGAGCCGAGGTCGACGACCGATCCCGGGCCGTCGACCCGCCAGGTGTGCACGGAGCCGTCGATGCCGCCGGCGGCGAGGGTCGAGCTGTCGGCGGAGAAGGCGACGGACTGCACCGTGCGGCCGGTGCCACGCAGGGTGGAGCTGGTGGCGGGCCGCGCCGGATCGGCGACGTTCCACAGCCGGACGGAGCCGTCGTTGCCGGCGAGGGCCAGCAGGCCGCCGCGCGGGGAGAACGCGAGCGACCGGATCCCGGCGACGGCGCCGTCGGTCGCCGACCGCCGCTGCGGATGGGACGGGTCGGTCACCGCCCACAGGCCGACCTGGCCGTCGTCGCCGCCGGAGGCGAGGGTGCCGCCGTCCGGGGCGAACGCGACGGAGCGCACCCGGTCGCGGTGGAACGCGATGGTGGCGAGCGCGCCGGCGCGGGCGGGGTCGGTGACGTTCCACAGCCGGACGGCTCCGTCGCCGACACCGGCCGCGAGCAGGTTCCCGCCCGGGTTGAAGGCCACCGAGTAGACCCAGTCACCGACCCCGGAAATGGTGCCGGCGTGGACGGGATGGGCGAGGTCGGTGAGATCCCAGAGCTCGATGGTCCCGGCCTCCGTCCCAGCGGCGAGCAGCCGGCCGTCGGGACGCAGAGCGGCGCTCAGGACGCGGCTGCCCAGCGGGGCCACCACCGGGTCGACGTCGGCCGCGAACAGGCCGATCACCGCGTTGCGGGTGGACGCCGACTCCGGCGCGGCGTGGTAGGCCGCGAGCGCGAGCCGGCGGGCGAGTGGACGGTCCTGGAACTGCAGCCGCAGCGCCCTGGCCGCGACCTGCTCGGGCACACCGGTCGGGCTGGGCGCGCCACGGTTGTCGACCACGACGAGCACGACCGTCGCGATGACCGCGGCGAGGATCGCCGCGAGCAGGGCGATCCCGCGCCACCCACGTCGGCTCCGCCTGCCCTGGCTCCGCCCGTGCGCTTTGGCCCGCCCGACCGTTCCGGCGCGACGATCCGTTCCGGCGCGACCGGCCGTGGACGGCGCCGGCGCCGGCGAGCCGTGCGGGGACAGAACGGTAACCGGGGTCGGCGGGACGGCCTGCGTCTCCACCGATGACGATGACGATGACGACGGCGTCGGCGTCGGCGGATTCCCGAGCGTCCCAGGGGTCCCAGGCGTTCCGGGCGCGACCGGCTGGACGAGCGCGGCGACCTCGGCGAGCGGGGGTCCCAGGGGTAGTTCGGCCTCGTCCACGCGCATGTCGAGCAGCCGGGCGTAGAGCTGCTCGGCGGTGGGCCGATCGGCCGGGGCCTTGCGCATCGCCTCCTCGACCAGCGGACGCAGGGAGTCCTCGAAGCCGTCGAGCGTGGGGGTGTCGTTGACCGTGCGGTAGAGCAGCGCGGCGGCCGGGCCGGTGCCGAACGGGTAGCGGCCGGTGGCGGCGTACACGAGCACCCCGCCCCAGGCGAAGACGTCCGCCGCGGAGGTGATCGTGTCGCCACGGGCCTGCTCGGGGGCCATCAGCGCGGGGGTGCCGACGGGGTGCTCCCCGCTCAGGACGGACGCTGTGTCGAGCGCGCGGGCGATCCCGAAGTCGATGACCTTCGGGCCGAGCCGGGAGAGCACGATGTTGCTGGGCTTGAGGTCGCGGTGGACGATGCCGGCGCGGTGGATCGCCATCAGCGCGGTGGTCATGCTGGCGGCGAGCTGGTGCAGCTCGGCGGGGTGCAGCGGCCCGCGCTCGCGCACCACCTCGGCCAGCGTCGGGCCGTCCACGAACTCGGTGACCAGGTAGGGCACGTCGGCGGTGACGTTCACGTCGAGCACCGCCGCGGTGCAGAACCGGGCGACCCGCCGGGCGCTGTCCGCCTCCCGCTTCAGCCGCTCGCGGAACTCGGCGACCCGCGCCAGGTCGGGTCGGACGAGCTTGACGGCCACCTGCCGCCCGGAACCGTTCAGCCCGAGGTAGACGGTGCCCATGCCGCCCGCGCCGAGCCGGCGCAGCAGCCGGTACGGCCCGACCCGCACCGGATCGGCGCCGTCGAACCCATCGGATCCACCGAGGCTGGACGAGCTCACCGTCACCCGCTACGGCTGCCGCCGCCGGGGGCGACGGCCGCGCAGGGGGGCCGTCTGGCGGTGGACGGCGAGGGACCCGAACGCGAGCAGGAACGGCAGCGCCACCGACGGGACGGAGGCACTCGTGTCCGCGGAGACCAGCATCATGTCGACGTCGGAGGCGAGGTGGACGCCGCAGTCCGCGGCGACCTGCCGGTGGCCGGGACGGAAGCTCGCGAAGCGCACCACGGTCTCGAAACGGCCGTCCTGGTCGGCGACGGTACGGCCGACGAGCTCGCCGCCGGCGGTCAGGGTCGTCTCCGCGCCCGGGGTGCAGCCGGCGCCCTGCGCGTAGAGGAGGTCGCCGGCGGCCAGCACATACCGGTCGAAGCGCAGCTCCCCGGGTTCGGGCTCACGCGCTACGGGGACGCCGGGCGGCGGTGGCGGCGAACCCGGCCGGGCGATCGGGGTGCAGGCGCCGAGGACGCGCGCCGTGCCCGGCGGGCACTTCGCCGACTCGGCCGGCTCGGCGCACCTGCTCCCGAGCGGGACGGTGACGCCGCCCGGGCAGAACGTGCGGCCGGGTGGGCAGGCGGCGGTGCTGGGCGCGGTGGAGCCGTCCCAGCAGGCGACGGGCACGGGCCGGGCCGACGCCGGCTTCGGGCACGGCTCCCCCACGGCCACGCTGACCGGGGTGTTCGGGCACTGGACGCGCCGGATCGGGCAGTCGCCGGCCGTCCGGGCCCACGAGCCGTCGTCACAGCGCACGACCGGGGCCCCGCCGCTGCCGCCGCTGCCGCCGCTCGTTCCGCCGCCGCCTCCGTTTCCGGAGTCGCCTCCGCCGTCGGACGGGCCGCCGGTCGGGTGGTCGCCCGGCGGGCAGCCGGGCAGGGGCAGCGCGTCGAACGGGCGGCCGAGGCTCGGGCAGACGACGGTGCCGCCGCAGTTCCCGCCCGGTGCCGCCGTCGAGCCGGTACCCCGGCCGGCCCCGCAGGACGGGCTCGACGTGGGGCCTGCGGCCCCGCCAGGGGTGGGGGTCTCCCCGGGATCGGCTGTCTCACCGGGGGTGGCCGGCGGGCAGCCGCGCCGGCGCGGTGCCGCTCCCCCAGCCGCGCACGAGGGCGAGGTGGTCGGAGTGCCTGGCGCGGTCGTCGGGCTGTCGCCTCCCGACCCGGCCCCGCCGGGTGCGGTCGTGCCCGCGGGCGCGTCCTGATCGCCGGAGTTCGGCTCGGTAGCGCCGGCCGGCGGCGCCGCTCCGGAACCCGCCGGCGGCGGCACCGGCTCCGCGGACGGCGCGGGCGCGGGCGCAGGGGCAGGCGGTGGCGGTGGTGCCGGCTGTTCGGACGGCGACACAGCCGGCGCTTCGGACGAGGACGTGACCGCCGGCGCGACGGTGTCGAGCGCCGAGGCCGGCACGGTCGCGCCCCCGGCGGGCGGAACAGCACCGATGACGCCGCAGAACAGAGCGGTGAACGCGAGCAGGAGAACACGGAGAACCCACGGTTTCCCGCGCATTCCAGCGGCGCGTCGCCCGCTCACCATCCACCCACCCCCGGAATAGTTTTCCAGCGTTGTGAAAACCGGCCGCGATCCCGCCCGACACGCGGGCTGGTGATCGCCGGTACCACCCAATGGTGGAATTCGACGGCGGCGCGGCCCCCGAAGTGCGCCACCCGAACGGCGCCCGCCCCCACCCAATACGATTGCGGTGAAGGGCCGCCGACATCCTGGCCAGCGTAACATCCGATTCGGTGAGCTACCGGCCGGAAGGGGAGATGTGATTTCCGGATCGCGCGGGCCGGCAACGGCACCAAAATGCCGTCTCCTCGCCGCCCTTGTTATCTGCATGACATGGCTCGGGGTATTCTTCGTACCCACCGCCTGGGCGGAGAACGACAATACGACACGGCTGTCCGTCACCATCGACGGCCGCCCCCTCGATGGTGACGTCATCCTCGACGCGTCGGCCGCGACGCGCCTCGTCGTCGGCCTGGAGAACCTCGGCCGGTCGGCGCTCGAGGTCGACTCGGTGCGGCTGAGTGGAACGGTGCTCGGCCTGACCTTCTTCGACTACGACACCCGGGTGCGCACGACCGTCCCGGCCCGCGGCGCGGCGACCTGGACGGTCGATCTCGACCTGCGCGACCTCGCCCGGCGGGCCAGCGGCTCGCTGCCGGTCAGGGTGGAGATCCGTGACACCGATCTCGCCACGGTGGCCGCCGCGAACGGGCACGCCGACGTCCGCGGCTCGCTGTTCTCCACCTACGGCCTGTTCATCCTGGGCATGTTCACACTCGCGGGCCTGCTGCTCGCGGCGGCCCTGCTCGCGGCGCGGCGGAACGCTCCCGCACCGGCACCATGGCGGCGTGGGCTACGTCTCGTCCCGGCGGGCACGGCGGCGGGGCTTTTCCTGGTTCTCGTGCTGTCGGCGGCGCACCTGACGACCCCGTCGACACCAACCGATCTCGCGATCACCCTCTGCACCGCGCTGATCACCTTCGGGATCGGCCGCGTCCTGCCGGCCCGCACCCCACCCGGAGGTGCGGACGCCAACTAGTGCGGTGTGTCCGCGGCAGGCGGCGGTGAGCTCGTCGGGCAGGCCGCGGCGGGATTCCTTGAGATGGGCGGGATCGGTGAGCAGCAGCCGAGTCAGCCGACGCGGGGACAACGGCGGGCGGTCGCCCTCGACGCAGCCCTGGGTGATGTGGCGGTAGAGGACCGTCAGCCGGTGAGCCTGTCGAGGTGGCTGCCGTCGGGGTCGACGGCGCGGACGATGCGGCGCCCGATGTCGCCCAGCTGCCGCTGCTGCGCGCGGGTGAGGGGATCGAAGACCAGGGCGCGGACCGCGTCGACGTGCCCGGGGGCGGTCGCGACGATTTTCTCCCAGCCCGCATCCGTGAGGATTGCCAGGGTGTAGCGGCCATCGGTGGGATCCGGTGTGCGGCGCACCCAGCCCGCCTTCTCCATCCGCCCGACCACGTGGGAGAGCCGGGAGAGCGATCCGTTGGCGAATACGGCCAGGGTGCTCATCCGCAGGGTGCGCTCGGGCGCCCCGGACAGCCCCACCAGCACCTGGTACTCGAAGTGGCTGAGCCCGGCGTCACGCTGGAGCTGGTCGTCGAGCGCCGCCGGAAGCCTGATCAGCACGCTGACCAGGGCCAGCCAGGTCTGCATCTCCTCGTCGGTCAGCCAGCGCGGCTGCTGCGCGTCCACGCCCTCAGCCTAGCTTGAAGTATCAACCAAGCCAAGACCGTTGACCACTTGACAGGTCAAGTGATCACACCTAGGTTGCAATTGAAGCTTCAACTCACAGACTGGGTGTCCGAGGCTGCGAGTTTGGCCGCGACGCTCACCCACCCACCGGGGTCGCCATCGATCCCGATCCCCTAGGGAGCACACATGCGCGCACTGAATGTCCCGGCCGCGGGCGAGCAGCCCCGGCTGTCTGACCTGCCTGTCCCCGGGCCCGTCGAGGGCACCGTGCTGGTCCGTGTGAAGGCAGCCGGTCTCAACGCCATCGACAACGCCCTGGCCGCCGGAATGATGGCCGAGATGCTGCCGCACCTATACCCGCTGGTCCTCGGTCGTGACGCCGCCGGCGTCGTCGAGGCCGTCGGAGCCGGCGTCGACCACGTCGCCGTCGGCGACGAGGTGATCGGCCACATGCTGCTGGTCCCACCGATTCAGGCCGGCACCCTCGCCGAGTACGCACTGCTGCCCGCTGCCGCCGTCACCCGCAAGCCCGCCGGCCTCGACTTCACCACCGCCGCGGCACTCCCCCTCGCCGCAGCCGCCGCCAAGACGGCCGTCGACGCCGTCGAGCCTGAGCCGGGTCAGACTGTTCTCGTCGTCGGGGCCGGCGGCGGCGTGGGTTCGTACGCCGTCCAGCTGCTCGCGGCACGCGACGTCACCGTCGTGGCCACCGGCACCGCCGCCGACGCCGGCCGGCTGACCGCGCTGGGCGCGACCACCGTCGTCGATTACACCGCCGGCCCGGTCGCCGAACAGGTGCGCGCCGCCTACCCCGACGGTGTCGACGCCCTGATCGACCTCGTCGCCTACACCCCTGACAGTGCGCCTCTGGACGTGGTCCGCAAGGGCGGCAAGGTCGCCAGCACCCTGGGCGCCGCCGACGAAGAGGCCCTCGCCGCCGCCGGCCTGACCGGCACCAGCGTCATGGCCGCCCCCGTCCGCGAGCTCATCGCGGAGCTTGCCGCCCTGGCTGCCGCCGGCACCCTGAAGGTCGACATCACCACCGTCCTGCCCCTCGAGAAGGCCACCGACGGGCTGGCCACTCTCGCCAGCGGTGCCGCCCGCGGAAAGATCGTCGTCGAGATCGGCGACTGACAGGACGCGCCCCATAACCACTGACGGGAACACCCGCGGAGACACACCGAACCGTAGGCGACCAACATGTACGGCAGAGACAGGAGATAAGACGGGTGCCTTCTTCGACCAACACCAAGGCCGTGCCGGGACCCTTGGCCACCCTCAGGTTCTCTGGCGTGGGCGACACCGCAGCGGCTTCGCGTGGCACTGACATCGGGCTGCTGCTCCTACGTCTCGGGCTCGGGCTGACCATGACGGCGCATGGCAGCCAGAAGCTGTTCGGTTGGTTCGGTGGTGGCGGTCTCGACGGCACCGGCCAGTTCTTCGGCATGTCCGGCTATCCCGCGGGCAAGGCTATGGCGGTCATTGCGGGACTCAGTGAGACCCTCGGCGGACTCGGTCTCGTCTTCGGTGTACTCACTCCACTGGCCGCCGCCGCGATCCTCGGAACGATGATCAACGCGGTGGCGGTGAAATGGGACGGTGGCTTCTTCGCTCCACAGGGAATCGAGTACGAGCTGTTCCTCGCCGTCGCCGGTGCCGCTGTCGCCCTGAGCGGCGCCGGTGCCTACGCGGCAGACCGCTTCCTGCCCGTCCTGCGCTCCCACCGGCTTGTCCACGGCGTCGCCGCCCTGGTCCTGGCAGTGCTCACCGCCCTGATTGTCCTACTGATCCGCGGATAACCCCACGCAGACTGACACCCTTGTTCGTCCCGGGGAAAGAACGTCTGCTATTCCCGGTCGTCCACCAGGTCCACGACCTGGTGGACGACCACATCAACAAGCACCGTGCCATACACCGGCCGCGGGGTCCGGTGGCACCCGCACCCGACGCAGCTACATGGTCGTGGGCCTCGCTACCGGCTCGGAGAAGGCCCCGGCGGGGACCACCTCGAGAGGAACGGCTGTGCAGATCAAGGAACTGGGACACATCGTCCTGTACGTGCGCGACCTGGACCGTTCGGCCCACTTCTACCGCGACATCCTCGGATGGCGCCCGGCCTACTCCGGCGACGAGCCCCTGCGCTACCGCGGGATGGCGTTCAACGTCGGCGGGCGTACCCACCACGAGCTGCTGCTCCTCGAGGTCGGCCGGTCCGCGGCCCCGCTGCAGCGTGGTCGTCACGTCGGCCTTTATCACTTCGGGCTGAAGGTCGGCGACGACGACGACGAACTGCGCGAGGTTCTCGCGACCCTGGTAGCCAACGGCGTCCCCATCCGCGGCGCCACCGACCACGGACTCACGCACAGCCTGTACATCTTCGACCCCGACGGCAACGAGATCGAACTGTTCATCGACGTACCCGGCGTCGACTGGGACGACCCCGCGCACTGGACCGACCCGACCGCCCAACCACTGCGCCTATGACACCGCACGGCCTGCCGGACCCCTCTGCACCCAGGGTCACCGCAAAGTCGTGTTCCTGCTGGTCACGAGGATGATTGCTTGGTCGGGACAGCGGGCTACCTGTCCCTCTGTGGTCTGATCAACGAATACGAACGAGCCACAACGGCGCGGCTGACCTTACGGACATAGTGCCCGGCGGCGACGAGAAAACCCGCGAGGCAAAGAGCAGGCGCACGGGCACAGCCGACCATCATGCCGCCGGCCCTGCGTCGTCGCATCGCCCCAGGTCACAGGCCCAGGCCGACTTCTGCGACCCCACAGGTGCAGTGGGACAGCTGGCGCGGTCAAGCTGCCTGACGGCGGCGATAATTGACACTTGTCGCTTTGTGGACGGATGTCTATTATCGATTTGTGCACCCCGAGCCGCCGCAGGTACCCCGCTCCCTCGACCGGAGGGTGCAGCGCTCACGCGCGGCTCTGTTCTCCGCCGCGGTGCGCCTGGTGTCCGAGCGCGGCACGGCGGCCATCCCGGTCACCGACCTCGCCGCGGTGGCGGACGTGAGCCGGCAAGTGATCTACGTACAGTTCGGTGATCGTGAGTCGCTTCTGGTGGAGGCCGCGATCGACCTGGTCAGGCGGGAACTCTTTCCGCAGCTCGAGGGCGGCACCGAGGCCGGGCGGCGGCGGGCACTGGCGACGGCGCGGCACTTCGCCCACCACCGGTCGTTCTACCGCGCGATGCTGACCGGCTCGTGCGCGTTCGCCATGACCAGGGCACTGAACGGTGTGCTCGGCACATTCCAACGGCCGGTCGTGCGGATGTTGTTCGGTGAGCTGGACCAGGACACGGCGGAGGACCTGACGGCGTTTTTCTCGGGCGGGATGGCAGCGGTCATCAACGACTGGTTGATCGACGGTGATGACCCCCTCGATCCCGAGGAGTTCACGGACCGCCTGCTCCGCCTCATGTCGGTCGTCACCGCTAGCCAGCGCCTCCAAGCGGACGGAGGTCACGTTTGATGACCCGGGCAGCCGTGTCCTCTACTGCGAGCTGCCTTCCGCCGCCGACGACGAGGATCCGATCACCGATGTGATCAGCGGGCCGATCCGCGATTCAGCTCAGCTGGCTGATTGCGGGACTAGATGAAATTCGACGGAAACGGTTGGGGCTGGAGAATGTGGCCAGAAAGCGCAAGTTCTCAACGGATAGGCATGTCTCGGCGTTCGTCTGTTTCCTAGCCGTCGCCGTATTCGGGTCGGCATGTTCCGACGGGTCGGGGCCGACGTCGAACACGGCGACGGAGACGACTCCGACAGCACCGCCGCGACCCGCGGGACCGGCTGCCGAATTACACGAGCTCAGCGGCGGCAATGGTGTTGGCCTGGGTTCCCCGACGAAGGTCGACCTGGCCGGCACCGGGTACGTCGAGACCGAGTACGCCGCGTCGGGGACGGCAACGTCGTACGACCCGCAGGGTGCGCTCGGTGCCGACGGGCGCTGGACATTCCAACCCGGCGCTACCGCCCCGTACACCACCCGGGTGCTCGTACGGCGACCAGCCGCGGACAAGTTCAGCGGCACTGTCGTCGTGGAGTGGCTCAACGTCAGTTCCGGGACCGACTCCGACGTCGTGTGGTCGAGCACGCACGAGGAGCTGATGCGGCAGGGCGACGCGTGGGTCGGTGTCTCAGCGCAGCGCATCGGCGTCATGGGCGGCCCCGTGCTCACCCCGACCGGCGGCGGTAACGCCACCGCGGGCGGATTGGTCAATACCGACTCCGCACGTTACGGCTCGCTCAACCAACCCGGCGACGGGTACTCCTTCGACATCTTCACCCAAGCCGCGCGCGGGGTACGTGCCGGCGGCGGGGCGCTGGGCGAGCTGAAGCCGCAGCACGTGCTCGCAGCAGGACAGTCCCAGTCGGCGTACGCGCTCGTCACCTACATCAACGGAGTGCAACCCCTCACCCGCGAGTTCGACGGCTTCCTCGTCCACAGCCGGGGCATCGGCGGCCTTCAGCTCGCCGCGCCAGGCGAGCCCGCCAGCCTCGGCTCCGAAACGGCGACCTCACCTGTGATCATCCGGACCGATACCGGCGTACCGGTGCTCGACATCCAAGCCGAGGGCGACCTCAGAGCCCCGCTGAACTCCCTCGGTGCCCGCCAGCCCGACAGCGACCGGTTCCGTCTCTGGGAAATAGCCGGGACAGCGCACGCTGACGCGCACACCGTCGGGCCGTTCGCCGACGCACTCGGCTGCGGGGCGATCAACAACGGTCCCATGCACATCGTCGTCAAGGCGGCATTGCACGCCCTCGACGAATGGGTGGTCACCGGGACAGCACCCGCCGCCGCACCCCGGCTCGAACTCACCCAGGACGACCCGCCGCAGATCGCCCGCGACACCGACGACATCGCCCGCGGCGGTGTGCGGACCCCACCTGTAGACGTACCGGTCGACGTCCTGTCGGGCACCCCCGGCCCGAACCCCTCCGTGACCTGCAGCCTGTTCGGCTCCACGACACCCCTGCCGGCCGAGCGGCTCGCGGCGCTCTACCCGTCCAGTGACGCCTACCTGCAGAAATACACCACCGCCGCGGACAGCACGATCAAAGCAGGATTCGTCCTGCCGGCAGACCGCGACGCGCTCCTCGCCTACGCACAGCCGACCCGCATCCAATAGGTCCCTGACGACCGACGGGGCTGTTGCGTTCGGGGAAGGCGTGGCGTGCCAGGCCCCGGTCGGACCCGGTGATCAGACAGCGAGAGCGAGTCGGTGAAGGCAGCCGATAGGCGGAGCCGGGGTTCGGTCTCGATAGCGAGTTCGTAGTGTCCGCGGCGGATGTTCTGGACAGAGTGCGCCCGGTGCTGATCGTCTGGGCGGAGCGGAGGCGCATGATCAACCTTCGGACTGCCAGCACGATCACCTCGGGTGGGAACCGGAAGCCGTGAACTCCGAGACCGAGACCGGTGGACGGGCGGCACGTCGATGCACCATCCGATCATGACTGGCCAGGCGCCCAGAACGACCAGACCAAGCCAGGTCAACACCGATGGCCGAGTTCTGGCACCCCACAGGCACCTCCGAACGCAACACGCACTCCCGTCTGATGCCGCTGTGAGGTGGTGATGGGAGAGTCTGGAGTGAATAGTCGGTCTAGTCCGTTTATGGGCACTGGCAGGAATAGGGGAGTTGTGACTGATCGTGACGATGCCGAGTGGACGTTCAGTTCGGTGGTGCCGGCGGGCTGGGCGCCACCGCCTGTCGACCTGAACACCGACGTCGCGCACTCTGCGAGAGTCTACGATTACATACTTGGTGGTAAGGACAATTTTCTGGCCGACCGGGTGGCGGCCGTGGGGATCACCCAGGACTGGCCCAACCTGCCCAAGTCCATGCGTGCCAACCGGAACTTCATGGCCAGGGTGGCCCATGTCCTTGCAGCCGACCATGGCATCCGCCAATTCCTGGACATCGGCACAGGGCTGCCGACCCCGCCGAACCTGCACGAGGTCGCCCAGCAAGCCGCGCCGGAGTCTCGGATTCTCTACGTCGACAACGACCCCATCGTCCTGGTGCATGCCCGAGCGCTACTCACCAGCACCCCCGAGGGTCGGACCGCGTATCTCGACGCCGACTTCCGCGACCCGGAGACGATCCTGGAATCCGACCAGCTGCGGGAGACACTCGATCTGAGCCAGCCGATCGCGGTCAGCCTGATCGCGATCGTGCACTTCATCGTCGACGACACCGTCGTCAAGGACCTCATCGATCGGATCATGCGTCCGCTACCGGCGGGCAGCATCCTGGCGCTGTCCACCTGCACGGCCGACAGCGCGCCAGAGGAGGTTCGAGTCGGGGTGGCCGCGTACAACGCCAACGGCATTCCGCTGATCGCGCGCGGCCAAGCGGGGGTCGAGCGTTTCTTCCACGGGCTGGAACTGCTCGACCCCGGAGTAGTGCTCGTCAACCACTGGCATCCCGACGAGCAAGCGGCTGCCGTGGACGATGCTCACGTACACATGTACGGCGGAATAGCCCGCAAACCGTAGCCTGCTGAGTCGAGGTTCCTGCTGATGTCTCTGTTGCATCCGGCCGGCGGGGCCGGACGCAACAGAGCCAGATCAGCGAGCCCGGCCGGAGTCTGGCGCCGTTGTTCCACTCGCTCGCCGAGTGGTCGCAGAACCTGGCGAAGGTCGACGTAGCCCGCCGTCACTACGACGAGCACGAGCCCGCTCACCGGCGCCCCTGACGGCCCGCGCGGATGTGTGACCTTGCCAGATGGAGTCTTTGAGACCGGCGTTGGATGTCCAAGATGCCAGCGCAGATTTCAGTTTTTCAGGAGCGGACCGCCGGCGGCGGCTTGCCGGTACGCGCCGGAGGCAGGGCCGGCTGGGCGGCTGATGCCGTCGTAGCATCGCTGGCAGCGCGACCGGCATCAACAGCACCGGCAGCAGCCGTACTGGCCGCAGGGCTGCGGTCCTGTTGGGTCCCGACGTCGGCCGTCCACAGGTCGCTGTGCCATGCCCCGTCGAGGTCGTCTGTCGAGGGGGGCGTGCTGGCTGCTATCGGGTCAAGGTCGTGGGCCCGTCCACGTAGCTGCTCTCTGACTGAGATGCGCCATAGCCGCATCCGGGCATGGACCTCAGGCCGGGTCAGCTGGACCGCCGTGACGACCAGACCGCCGCCGATCAGGCCGTCCAGCCAGTAGTGGTTGGCCGTGATCACAACAACGGCGATGGTGATCAGTGGATGCAGGATGATCAGCCATCGTGCCCGTGACCGCAGGATGGTCACCACGCCCCAGGCGACCAGGATCGACCATCCGACGTGCAGGCTGGGCATGGCGGCGTACTGGTTGGCTACGGTGTCGCCCGCGGTGTAGGCGGACGGGCCGAAGACCGTTCCGGTGTCCACGAAGGTCACGTCCGGCAGCGTCTGCGGGAGGAACCGGGGTGGTGCCAGCGGATAGAGGATGTGGATGACCAGGGCGACCCCGGTCGAGGCGAGGATGACCGTCCGCACCCGTGGCCACGCGTTGCGGTGTCGTACCAGGACCCAGGCGAGGAAGGCGGTCGACGCCGGGAAGTGGACGCCGGTGTAGACGCGGTTCGCCAGCTCCAGGAGTTGGGTCGAGTGCAGTGCGAGCTGTTGGATCGCGGACTCGTTGGGGAGATACAGCAGTCGTTCGAGGTTCCAAACATCCCGGGCGTTCGCCAGGGCCTGCGATTCCCGGCCGACGGCCAGATGCCGGCCCATCCGATAGAGCATGTAGAGCAGGTCAAGGAGGAGCACTTGGCCGGCGATGGACAGGGCCGTCGAGGTCAGGCGGCCGATCCGCGATCTGTGCCACCACGAGTCCCGTGGGGGCGGCGCGACGTTGCGGGATGCGGACGTCGCCTTGCCGTGTGCATGAAATGACATGCTTACCATGAACGACCCCGGAGCATTTCACACTCTTCTGCCGACATGCCCCTTCAACCCCCTGCTCGTGCCGGCCGATCGGTGCGTTAGGCAAGCACCCAGAAATTATGACGCCGCTCTCATCGCACAGAACCAGCCGTGCTCTACACATTGCTTGTCATCCCCGTCGCGTTACGCCACCGATTGGAAGCGCGCGGCACGCGGAGGGCGAGGAGGATATGACCCGCCAAATTCCTGGCACCGCGCTAAGGAAGACCGATGAACGACGGAGTCTCCGGTCGGTGTTCTGGACGCGCTGCAGGCGGCCAGCGACGCGGCGGCCACGGTGACGAAGGCGAGTTGTCTGGCCATGCCTCTTCCTCTCGACGCCGCAGGCGCGGACCCGCATCAGCACGTCACGGCGCCCGGGAACGGTGCCAACCCACCTTGTGACGGGTCTATGTGCGCCGTGGCCCGGAGGAGACGGGGTGTCGACGTATCAGGCTCGGGCAGCAGCCGTGTCCTGAACGGGAGGGCGTGAGGTCAGTTCCCGCTGTTGTCCGCCGGCGGGCACTGGCGCGTTCGTGCCTCCGCCTTGGGGAGGACGACGTCCTTGGCTGTCGCGGTCAGCGACAGGCCTGACGCGTCGGTTGACGCTTCGACGATGCTGAGGTCAAACGGCAGGCCTCCGACTGGGATCGGGACCGAGGGGAGCAGCTCCCCCACGCCACCGGGCACGGGGATGCTGAAGTTGAGTCCCCCGCGCAGGGAGACTTCGGAGGGGACCAGGGTGAGTTTGTTGTCCCGCACCTCGAAGGTGGTGACACCGCCGATCTCCTGGGCGCCGAGCACCGGCACATCGGCCGTGCCGGAGACCTCGACCTGCTCTCCGCCGTCCACCGGGTTGATCTGGATCTTGCCGGGCTGGTCGGCCAGAAACGTGTTCACATCGTCGTAGTCGAGACGGACCGTTGCTTCAACATCGTCGACCGGAACCTCACCAACGCTGTTGGTGAGGATTTTCTTGACTGGAATGTGAAGTCCTTTGAGATGCGCTTCGACCGACGAGATGCGGGGGCCGGGTGTTGAGATTCCCTCGACGCTCAATCCGATGTTCTTGAAGTTGCCGAACATGATCTGGGTGAGAAACGGGAATCCGCCGATGCTGACATTGCTCACGGTCGGTGGGATGACATCGCAGGCGAGGCTTTCGGTCACGCTCGCCTCGATCTGTTTGGCCATCTGGTCCTCGGCGGCCGAGACCGCGAACCGGTCGCCCGCCACGAGCACCACGAGCTGGACCACCGCGCCGATCGCGAGGATCCGTCGGCGTCGTCGCCACCGGCGGCGCTTCGGGGAGACCGATCCGTCTCCGGGGCCGACGGCAGGCGGGTGACCGCCTGGACCCGCGGGGGTGGCACTGTCCCCCGTGTCCGGATGTGCCTGCCGGTAGTGGTCGTCGCCGGTCTGCGTACCGATGCGACTCCCGGTGGGTGGGTGGGTTCCGCTGTCGGCCCAGGCCGCATGAGCGGGTTGGGGATCGGCGGATGGGATGGACTGGATCCGCTCCTTCCACAGGGCCTCTGGCCCGGCTGGCATGCCCGGGGCCGGGACACTCCTGCCGATCCCGGCTCTGCCGATCATTTCCGTTGTCCTGCCGGGCGGCGGCGGGGTGACCTCCGGCGCGTCTTGCGCGCTTCCTGCCGGGGAACGCACTGGTCGACCCGGGCGGAAGGCGTCGGCGGGTGGCGGCGGTCCAGTCGGCCGATGAGGGGCCTGCTGTGGCAGGGCCGCTTGCTGGGACGGGCCGCGCAGGTCCCAGGTCGGCCGGTCGCCGTCCGGGCCAGGTCTCCGGCCCGGTGCCTGAGCGGAGCCGTCGTGAGCGGTGTCCGCGGATTTGTGTTCGTCGCCGTCGGGTGTGTGGTTCACCGAACATCTCCACTCCGCGCCGCGTCGAGTTCCTGGGCGCGGCATCGCCGTTCGCTGGTGGTGTGTCGCGCCCAACCCGGAGCTGGGTAACGGGACGCCGTTTCTTGGTCGCGTTGGGGACCTCGACCACTGTGCACCGGAGTGGCCCGCTTCCGCGTCGGCCGGAGGCAGTCAGTTTCGGCTACTGCAGGCTCAGTAGAAGCATGTCCAGCTACTGCCTCGATCGCTACTCAGCGTGCCTATACAACTGCCTCTTGAAGTCAGGTTCGGGTGTGGCGATCGCGGGGCGTCGGCGTGGCAGGGGCCGGACCCGTTGCACCGCAGCGCAGATCACGGTGGCGGGACCGGTAACCAGCGCTGTCTCGGCGGATACAAGACACCTGGCGTCGGGTGCCGGTGGAGTCACCGCGCGGCCGAAGGTACTCCGCCGGCCGAACGGGAGGGGCTCGCGTGTACTGCGGTTTTCGTAGCCGGAAGTGCCGGCAGGCGGACGACGACGGGACCCACCGGTTTCGCGCAGTCTTCTCGTGTACCCGAGAAGATGTGGAGATCTCCCCCGTGGCGACTTTTCTTTATCGGCTGGGCCGTCTGTCGTTCCGGCGGCGCCGATACGTTCTTCTGCTATGGGTGGGGGTGCTGGTCACCGTCGGCTTCGGCGCGGCCAGGGCACCCGCCGCCCCGGACGACGCGTTCTCCATGCCAGGTACCGAATCCCAGCGGGCGTTCGACCTCCTAGACGAACGCTTCCCCGGCACCGGAGCGGACGGGGCGGTCGCCCGCATCGTCTTCGTCGCCCCACCAGGCCAGACCCTGACCACACCCGAAAACCGCACCACTGTTGAACGAGTCGTCGCGGAGGCCGCCGCCAGCCCACAGGTCGCCAACGCCGTGAACCCCTTCCAAAGCGGGGCGGTCAGCACGGACGCGGCGACCGCCTACGCCACGGTCTCCTACACGGCGATCAGTGATGATCTCACCGACGCCACCAAAAACAGCCTGCAAGGCGCGGTCACAGACGGCCAGACAGCGGGCCTGACCGTCGAGCTAGGCGGAGACGCGCTGACAACCCGGCCAGGGGCGGGCGGAGTGACCGAGGCCGTCGGAATCGCGATCGCCGCACTCGTCCTGCTGATCACCTTCGGATCCCTGGCCGCAGCCGGGCTACCGCTACTGACCGCGATCGTCAGCGTCGGCGTCGGAATCGCCTCGATCATGGCCCTGGCCAGCACCCTCGGCCTGTCCTCAACCACCAGCACCCTCGCGATGATGCTCGGCCTCGCCGTCGGCATCGACTACGCCGTGTTCATCGTCTCCCGCTACCGGGAAGAACACGCCCGCGGGCTGGAACCCCAGGACGCCACAGCGGTCGCGACCGGCACCGCCGGGTCATCGGTAGTGTTCGCCGGGCTCACCGTGGTGATCGCGCTGGCCGGCCTGTTCATCGTCGGAGTCCCAACCCTGACGAAAATGGGCCTGGCCGCCGCGGGCACCGTCGGTATCGCCGTCGGAGTCGCGCTGACCCTCGTCCCGGCGCTGCTCGGGTTCTTCCCCCGCGCCGTGCTCCCCCGCTCCACACGCAAGAGCACCACGCGCAGCACCACAAGTAGGTTCGCGCGCAGAGCCACGAAGAAGACCGAGCACCGCGGGCCCAACGCGGGCACCCGCTGGGCGAACCTGATCCTGCGCCGCCCGCTGCCCGTCCTCATCCTCTCCGTACTCGCCCTGGGGGCGATCGCCCTGCCCGTCCTGGACCTGCGCCTGGGCACGGCCGGCGACGAGGCCAAGCCCACCTCCACCACCGAACGCCGCGCCTACGACGACCTCGCCGCGGGCTTCGGGCCAGGCTTCAACGGCCCACTGACCATCGTCGTCGACGCGACAGGTTCCGACAACGCGCAGACAGCGGTCACCACGATCACCCAGAAGATCAGCGCAACACCCGGTGTCGTCTCCGCCTCGGCCGCCCGGTTCAACACCGCGGGCGACACAGCGGTATTCACCGCGGTGCCGGCCACCGGACCGAGCGAGGCAGCAACCAAGGACCTCGTCCACACCATCCGCGCGCAACGCGCCACGGTCACCGCCGCCACCGGCGCGACCTTCCAGGTCACCGGCACCACCGCCGTGAACATCGACATCGCCCAGAAAGTCCAGGACGCACTCATCCCCTACCTCGCCATCGTGGTGGGCCTGGCGTTCCTGCTCCTGCTCGTGCTGTTCCGCTCGGTACTCGTCCCACTCAAAGCCGCCCTCGGGTTCCTACTCTCCGTCCTGGCTGCCCTCGGAGCAGTCGTCGCGGTCTTCCAATGGGGCTGGCTCGCTGGGCTCATCGGCCTCCACCAAACCGGACCCATCATGAGCATGATGCCGATCTTCATGGTCGGTATCGTCTTCGGCCTCGCCATGGACTACGAGGTCTTCCTCGTCGCCCGCATCCGCGAGGCCCACGTCCACGGCGAGAACGCCCGGGACGCGATCACCTCCGGGTTCGGGTACAGCGCCCGCGTCGTGGTCGCCGCCGCACTAATCATGATGGCGGTCTTCGCCGGCTTCATCGGCACCAGCGAACCGATCATCAAAATGATCGGGTTCGGCCTGGCCACCGCGGTCCTACTCGACGCCTTCGTCGTCCGCATGACCATCGTCCCCGCCGTCCTCGCCCTTCTCGGAGAGAAGGCATGGTGGATCCCACGCCACCTCGACCGGGTCCTGCCCCACATCGACGTCGAGGGCGAGACGCTGAACCGGCCCACCGCCGTGGCACCGGCCGTTGCGGCACCGGCCACCGGCCGCGAGGAACCCCTCGCCCTGGAATCCACGTCCGCACGGTGAGCACCTCCCGTCCGAGGACCGCCGGCACGCAACACCGCGGTCCTCGGACGGGGCTCCGTACCGTGGGCACCACAGCCACAGCAGCCGACAGGAACCCAATATGACGATCACCAGCCGGTGGCGGCGGATCCAGGACCATCACCGCACGGGCACCGTGATGATCGCGCTCCTGGCCTTCGTGGCCGCCGGCCCCGCCAGCAGACTCAACCCCCAGCACGTCGCTCACGACAGCTCCCCCTACCCCGCGGTCCTGCTCGCCGCCATCGCCTGCACCGCACTGCTCTGGCACGAACGCCATCCCCGCGCGACCGCCGTGGTGGCCATCACCTGCACCGTGTTCCTGGCCGGCCTGGGCTACCTCCTCACCTCCCTGATGATCGCCCCAGCGATGGCCGCGCTCTACTGGCTGGCCGCGCACACCGACCGCAGAACCACCCTGAGCATCGCCATCCCCGGCTGCGCGGCGGTGGTCGCGACGGCGCTGGTCGCCGACCCCGACGGCTACCCCCTGGAACTCAAGACCATCGGCCCGACCGCCTGGCTACTGATGGCCGCGTCACTCGGCGGCGCGAGACGGATCAAACAGGACTACCTCGACGCCGTCAAAGCCCGCGCCGAATACGCCGAACGCACCCGCGAGGCCGAAGCCCGCCGCCGGGTCGCCGACGAACGCACCCGCATCGCCCGCGAACTCCACGACGTCGTCGCCCACCACATCACCCTCGCCCACGCCCAGGCCGGCACCGCCGCACACCTCGTCCGCACCCACCCCGACCAGACGGAACCGATCCTCACCAACCTCACCGCCACCACCTCCTCCGCGCTGCGCGACCTCAAGGCCACCGTCGGCCTCCTCCGCCACGGCGACGACCCGGACGCCCCCCTGGAACCAGCCCCGTCACTCGCTCAACTCCCCGAACTCGCCCACACGTTCACCGCCACCGGACTCACGGTCACCATCAACACCCGCGGCGAGCGGCCCCCGCTCTCCCCCGGCATCGACCTCACGGCATACCGGATCGCGCAGGAAGCGCTCACCAACGTGGCGAAACACGCCACCACCAACAGCGCATGCGTTGACATCACCTACGCTCCCAACAGCGTCACCCTAATGATCATTAATGGTGGTGGGGGGAAAAGCTCGGCCAATGGGGACCACAGGCCCGACACGGTGAGGTCGATCCCATCCTCGAACAGTGGATTCGGCCTGATCAGCATGCGGGAACGCGCACTGTCCGTCGGCGGACATCTCGAGGCCGGACACCATCCCGAAGTCGGCTTCCACGTCACCGCCATCCTGCCGCTACAACCCAGAAACCCCACGAAAACGGAAAACGATGACTATCCGAGTGCTCCTCGCCGACGACCAGACCCTCCTACGAGCGACCTTCCGGATTCTGATCGACTCGTGCGAGGACATGGAAGTCGTCGCTGAAGCCGCAGACGGCCACGAAGCCATCGCAGCGGCCCGTGAACACCACCCGGACGTCGTGCTCATGGACATCCGCATGCCCGGCACCGACGGACTCGCCGCCACCGCCGCCATCTGCAGCGACGAAACACTCGCCGCCACGCACGTCCTCATCCTCACCACCTTCGAAATCGACGAATACGTCACCCAGGCACTTCACGTCGGAGCAAGCGGCTTCCTCGGTAAAGACGTCGGAACGGACGAGCTCCTCACCGCCATCCGCACCATCGCCGGCGGCGACGCGCTTCTCTCCCCGGCAGCCACCCGCGCCCTCATCGCCCGGTTCCTCGCCACCCCCGAACCCACAGCCACCGCCAGGACAAACCCCGCAGTCCTCACGACGCTCACCGCCCGCGAACGAGAAGTCATGGTGCTGGTAGCCGAGGGCTACTCGAACCACGACATCGCCCGTCGCCTTGTCATCAGCCCACTGACCGCCCGCACGCACGTCCACCGAGCCATGACAAAACTCGAAGCCCGCGACCGGGCGCAGCTCGTCGTCATCGCCTACCAGTCCGGCCTGCTACAAACCACCCCATCGGACTGACCGCCCCAGAACCTCACAGCCCGGTCGCGGTTCTCTGTACCACCGCACGCTCGATCGACGGGCCGCGCCCAGAGGCCCGCCTCGCGTCAGCCTTCCCCGGCCACCCTCCTCCCAGCCTTCATGCCTATCTTCTCAATCATCGGTGCGGGTCGTCGCGGCGGCACTGCGCACCGTTCTCGGGCCGAGATCCTGGCATGTTCCCGGAAACCGATCTGCGTGGGCAGGGGTACAGGACCTCTGACATGCCGGCACGCACTCGCCCGCGACACGGCGAATCCGGTGCCCTGAACCTCACAGCCACTGAAAACTCGGAGTCGCCTGGCCGGCCGAGGCCTATCCCGCCTGGACACGAACGCGCCGGTTAACAGCCATCACGCTCCTCCCCATCAGGAGTACTGGGTAGGAGGCCGGCGTACTGCGTTCGCAGTAGGCAGTTGTCGACAAACGCACGACGACTGACGATCCCTGTTCAGACAAACTGAAGAGGTGCCCGAGAACAGCCGCGAAGAAGATACTGTAACTGCTCCTCGCCGACCGAACGACCCGAGAAATGCACGACCACCTGGCGGGCTGCAGTAGGCCGCCGGACGACAGAGGCCGTCATCCGGAAGTAGGGCGCGGCTGATCAGCCCTGCCCCTTGTACGCGCCGGGCCCTGTGCAATGCGGGTGCACGGCGTGGGCCCGTGGGCCCGGCGGTAGCCCCCGCCGGGCCCACGGCGCCTGGACACCACCACGCCCAGGCCGCGGTACACGGCCCCGACCCACGCATCCAACCGAACCTGGCGCACCGACCATCCATCGGTACGCCACCGTCCGATAGATACCAGAAGGCCGGGCCTCGCCCCCCGACCTGCAAACCTTGCCCCGAGCGTCGCCATTCCTGGCTCAGACCTAAACGATCCCTGCCAGAAACGCGAGAAAACACAACACTCGATCCGGCATTCAGGTTCGACTCATCGTGATCCACGCCGGCTCGCCGTTCCCTCGCAGCTGCGATCATCTGCCTGACGCCGTCGACACTGGAGCATCATTCACAACCGGCGGTTACCTTCCATGCCCGCAGGTCAGACATCAGAAGTGCCATCCGAGACGGAAGTGGGAGGCAATGATAAGAACTCAGCTACGCGCCGGGTTGGTCTGCACACTCGCGTGCGGCACCCTGATCACCGCGGTCGCCCTCAACCGCCACGACGGCGGTTCAGCTCCAGCAGCGGCAGCCGCAGCGCTTCCCGAGACGACAACGACGCCGGTTCCGACTCGGACAGCAACTGCAACTGCAGCGCCAGCTCCAGCTCAGGGGGCATACGTCGCCCTAGGCGACTCCTATACCGCCGGTCCCGGAATCCCCTCCCAGATCGGAGAACCCGGCGGCTGCGATCGTTCGGACCGCAACTACCCGACGCTGATCGCCGAGAATCTGGATCTTGAGGAATCCGATTTCACGGATATGAGCTGTTCCGGGGCCACGATCGCGGACCTGTCCTCGCCCCAGTCCACTGGGGACGGAGTCAACCCGGCCCAGTTCTCGGCCCTTTCCGCCACAACGCGGCTGGTCACGATCGGCATCGGCGGCAACGACATCGGTTTCACCTCGGTGGTCAAGCAGTGCGTCCGGGCCGGCGCGCTCTACAACGCGCTCGCCGGCGGCACCTCGAACGACGCACCCTGCAAGAGGAAGTACGTCTCCGCCGGAACCGACGAGGTACACGAGAAGATCCAGGCCGCAGGGCAACAGCTGTCCGTCGCGCTGGGCGAGATCACCCGTCGCGCGCCGCAGGCCGACGTGTACATCGTGGGATACCCGGCAATCCTTCCCACCGACGGCGTCGGTTGCGCACGCACCATGGGACTCACAACCGGCGACATCACCTACCTGCGCCAGAAGGAACAGGAGCTCAACACCATGCTGCAACAGCAGGCAGAAGCCGCCGGCGCCGGGTACATCGACACCTACACCCCTTCCCTCGACCGCGACGCCTGCGCGGCGAGAGACATCCGCTGGGTCGAGCCACTGATTCCCCTCAACCCCGCTGCCTCCGTCCACCCCAACGAACGCGGCGAACGCGGCATGGCCGACGCGATCCTCCAAAGCATGTCGCATCAGACGCCACCGACCCGATCGTGATCGCACACGTACATGCCCATCCCGCACGGTCTGGCTGACCGACCCCGTCGATCCGTCTCCGCTATCAGGTCCCCCATCGACCTCACCTGCCGCCGGACAAGGACTGGTGTCAGTTAGCGGGAAATGTGCCGGGCAACGCGTACCGCCTCCTCTACAGAGATGAATACTTCGGAACCACCCTTGAACCTTCCCGGTTCAGGTGGAAATATGACATAGAAGAGAGGGCCGACGACATGGATTTCCATCAGAAAAGAAACGAAGGCACTGCGGGTATCCAGGCACCCACAGACTCTGGACGCCTCCGGCGTTCCCGGTCGAGCAGACGAATAGCATCCATCGCCATCGCCGTGGTTTCACTAGCAGCTTGTGACACGACAAGCACGCCGGATGAGAACTCGGCTATGAATCCCTCTACCGGAATAACGTATGTATCGGCGAGCCCGGGAACTGATGCCGGCAACTCGGAAGGCACCGAAACATACATCAGAAGATTCCGCGAGGAATTTCCTCGGCTGGCGCAAGGAAAAACCGACGCGCAGATTATCGGCGATGCTGAGGCCAGCTGCTCCGATATGGCTGCCAGCAGAAAAATCACCACCCCCTCAATGGGGGAGCGCTACGGTCTCGGCGGATCAACAGCCGACCAGTTCACACTCCACAACATTGCACTGTTGGCCATGTCAACCGTGTGTGGAATCCGCTGACACGCATCACATCGCCGCCACCGACGAGGGCGGACCCCGAGTCACCTCTGCGATACGCGAATCCTCCCGCCGTCGGGCGGCCCAGCCGGAGAACTGTAGAGGGCCTGGATGTGTACGGCAGCAATGCGCACCGAGGACAGGAAAACGTTCCGTGACATCCCTGAAACCCGGTGCCCCGACCGGCTCTGAGGGCCGTCACGAACTCGCGGAGGACGTGCTCGCTGCGCTCGCCCGGATCGAGTTCGTAGCCCCAGCCGAACGCACGCGCCTCCGTTACGGATCATCGGTCGATCTCGTCGCCTTTCTGGCCACGATGCACCTGGCCGAAGCGATCAGATCGTCCGTCGGTGACGTCGTCTACCTGATCGCCGATAGCCTGTCCGGTGCCAGCCATGGCTGACGTCATTGCCAACGGGATCCGCCTGAACGTCCAGCGCCTCACGCCGACACGCGGGGCGGATCCCGACGCGCCGATCGTCGTCACGCTGCACGGCATGGTGATCGACAATCTGTCCAGCTTCTACTTCAGCCTCGGCACCTTTCTGGCGAACGCGGGCTGCGACGTCGTGTGCTACGACCTGCGCGGGCACGGGCGCAGCGATCAGACACCCGACGGGTACGACATGGCCAGCTCCCTCGCCGACCTGTCCGGGCTGCTGGTCGCACTCGGCATCGACCGCCCGGTACACATGGTCGGCAACAGCTACGGAGCGACACTGGCGCTGGCCTACAGCCTCGCCCACCCAGAGCAGGTGGCGAGTCTGACCCTGATCGAGCCCCCCTTCCTCATCGAAAGTCTCGGCGCGCAGATGGAACACTCGCTCAGCCGGGTGCTTACGAGGCGGGACATGCTCGCCACTCCGTCGTTCGACCCCGCTCGCCTGGCCGCGTTCACCGCGCCGGTACTCGCCGTGTACGGCGCCAACTCGGACCTCATCGACCACGCCGCGAGCCTGTCATCGCTGATACCCGACTGCACCCTGATCATCCTGCGTAACCACACCCACGCGGTGCTCCGCGAGGCCACCAGCTACCTACGCACGCTGACGCACTGGTGGTTGTTCCACCACGGAACAGCACCCATGCCGACCTACACCCCGCCGCCCAGCCCCGGCTTCGTCATGCCCGCCTGGGTACGCGAGAAAGTACCGCCGCCGGACCTCAGGGGCCCGGACCGCAACCCCGACGGTCGACTCCTGAGAACAACCCGGAACTCTGGTGTGACATGGCAAGAATAATGTTCGTGGTACCACCGCTGGCCGGGCATGTGAACCCGGCCACCGCGGTAGCGGGGGAACTGGCCGCGCGCGGTCACCAGGTGGCGATTGCCGGTCATGCCGACGTCATCGCGCCGATCGTACCGGCGAAGGTCGACCTGCTCGCGCTGTCCGGGAGACCGGCCGACGCCGCGGAGCGGACCAGAATAGAGGCCTCGTCCCAGCGGCTTCGTGGCGTAGCCGCGCTGAAGTTCCTCTGGCAGGACTTTCTCCTCCCCCTCGGCGCGGCGATGATCCCGGAGATCGACGCCATGGCCAGCGAGTTCCGTCCCGACGTGGTGGTCGCCGACCAGCAGGCTGTCGGCGCGTCGGTCGTGGCACGCCGACGAGGCACACGGCTAGCCGTCCTCGCCACCACGCCCGCCGAGTTCGACGACCCCTACGCCGGGCTCGACCGCGTCGGCGCCTGGATCGCCGGACTGCTCCAGGACTTCCAACTCGCCCACGGCATCCCCCCGGAACAGGCCGCGGCCACGGACCCCCGGTTCTCCGACCAGCTCACCCTCATCTGCTCCGTGCCAGGCCTACTCAAAGCGGGCCGTTTCGCGGAATCAGTGGTCTTCGTCGGCTGCGCGGCCGCTCGGCGTCGTGCCGACCCGGACTTCCCCTGGACATGGCTGGACGAAACCCGGGCCACCGTCCTGATCTCACTCGGCACGGTCACCCGCGAGGCCGGCCGCCGTTTCCTGCGCGCCGCCGCCGAGGCGATGCTGTCGATGGCCACCGACGTCCAGGCCGTCGTCGTCGCGCCACCGGGGACCGCCACCGACCTGGCCCTGGCGGCGCCCGCCGATCTCCTCGTCACACCACGCGTACCACAGCTCGCGTTGCTGCCACACCTGGCCGCGGTGATCTGCCACGCCGGCAACAACACCGTGTGCGAATCGCTCGCACACGGAGTCCCACTCGTCGTCGCACCCGTCCGCGACGACCAGCCCATCATCGCGGAACAGGTAGAACGAGCCGGAGCAGGCACCCGGATCCGATTCGGCCGTGCCGGCGCGGCAACGATCGCCGATGCCCTGCGAAACGTGCTCGACGATCCGACCTACCGAGCGACCGCCGGGCGACTGCGACAGCAGTTCACCGCCGCCGGCGGCACGGCCACAGCAGCGGCCCACATCGAGCAACTCGCCAGCTAGTCGCGGTAGGGACCGCCCTTACGGGCGGCCCCCCGCACAGATCCCAGCGAGCGGAACTACCGCACTGGGCTCCTGCCTCGGGTATTGGCGTCGAGCCGAACGGTAGGCAGGGGATGTCGGACCTTTGCGGTCGGTAGCCACCTGTTCGCGATGGGCCCCATCCGTCCCCAGTTCAGGTGCCCGCGCTGACTACGGCGCGATAGCGCCTTGTGCCAGGCATGGAGCACCTCGTAGCGGAATGAAGCCGTCGCGTTCATGTTGCCGGGCACGGCATAGTAGTTCAGGTGGCCGTTGACCACGCTGCGCAACCATTGCCCCTGGACGGGGATGGGTAGGTGGCTGCGCCGCTTCGCTTCGACCTTGATCTCGCGTAGCTTCGCCGCCATCCGCCTCTTGTCCGTGACCCGCCGCACCCAGAAGTAGCCCCGCTTGCCCGTCGCGCAGATGTGCGTGAAGCCCAGGAAGCTGAACGTCTCGGGTTTGCCCTGCCCATGCCGCGACCGGTTCCGGGCGGCGAACCGCCCGAACTCGATCAGCCGGGTCTTGTCGGGATGCAACTCCAGGCCGAACTTCGCGAACCTGTCCCGAAGATCGACAAGGAACCGCCGCGCGTCATCCTCGTACTCGAAGCCGGCGACAGCGTCGTCAGCAAAACGCACGGTGATCACATCACCACGCGCCTGGCGATTCCGCCACCACCGCACCCACAGGTCGAAGACGTGGTGCAGGTACACGTTAGCGAGCAGCGGCGATACCGAAGCCCCCTGCGGTGACCCTTCCATTGTCTGCGACCACGCGCCGTTCTCGATGACTCCCGCGCTCAGCCATTTCTGGACCAGGCGCAGGATCCGTTTGTCCGCGATCCGGTGCTCAAGGAACTTGACCAGCCATTGATGACTGAGGCTGGAAAAGAAATCCCGGATGTCCAGGTCGAGCACCCAGCTCACCTTCTTCCGCTGGATCCCGACCGCGAGCGCGTCGAGCGCCATGTGCTGGCTTCACCCCGGCCGAAACCCGTACGAAAAGCCGAGGAAGTCCTCCTCGTAGATGGCGTTCAGCACCTCGACGACCGCCCGCTGGACAATCTTGTCCTCCAGCGTGGCGATACCGAGCGGCCGCTGCCGCCCGTCCGCCTTCGGGATGTACACCCTCCGCGAGGGACTCGCCCGGTAACGCCCCGAATGGATCCGGGCGTGCAGGTCCCGCAGGTTACCCTGAAGGTCCCGCCCATACTCCCGCCACGTCACCCCGTCCACGCCGGGCGCGGCCTGCGGGCGGATCGCCCGGTACGCCGCCTCCAGGCGGTCCAGGTCCACGTGGTGGAGTAGCGCGGTGAACCGCATTCCCTTGTCCTGCCGTGCGGCTAGGCGCACACGATCCAACGGGCTTGACACGCCTGGCCCGGCTCTGCGTCCGGAACGTGTTTCGCTGGCCGTGTTCCCCTCGGCCACGCCCCTTCCCTCCCCCACCTCCGCACCCGCTCGCACGGGCTTGTTCGGCAGGTTCACAGGTACTATTGGCGTGTCCGACTTCCCGTGTCCGTGCATCCCAGGATTACCGCCTCGGCGTTCCCTGGGCGTCCCGCCGGTCATCACTCCGACGGGCGGACGCGGGATCTCCCGGTTCTCGTGCTTGGAGATTCCGTGCATGCCATGGTTCTCTGACCGCGCCGGGTCCCCCGGGAACTCGCGACTAACGCTCCCGGCGGTGTTGCCTTCCACGGATCTGAACGTGTCGGCACCCTGGAACTGTTCATTTCGCGGCTCAATAGCCCGGCCTACACGTGCCCCTACCAACGCTTCAGCAGCCCCCTTACGGAAGCAGCCACATGGCTCGGGGTCGTCGTGGGTCGCTACTCCTTCGACGTAGAGCTCTTCCATCTCCTTCTCCAAGCCGGTTTATCCCGGCGCTACCAGATCTTGAATGGTCGAGATCTGGGCCTGCCTGGTCACAATGGCGGTACCCGAGATCCAGAGACCGATCGCCACCCCGCCGCGCCGACTCCACCCCGAAGACACTCCCAGATGCCGCCTCAGTATTAGCCTGGGAAGGTGCCTGCGCGGCCGAGCAGCGCCGGCACGTCGATCCCGAGCTGCTCGCCGATCCAGCGGCCGGTGGCCGCGAGCTGGCGGAGATCCACACCGGTCGCGACGCCCATCCGGTCGAGCAGGTAGACGAGGTCCTCAGTGGCGATGTTGCCGGTGGCCGCCGGGGCGAACGGGCAGCCCCCGATGCCCCCGGCGCTGGCGTCGAGGGTCTCCACACCGGCGCTGACCGCGGCGACGGCGTTGGCGTAGCCGGTGTTGCGGGTGTTGTGAAAATGGCACCGCAGGGCGACGCCGGGGGCGACGTCACGGACGGCCGCCACCAGCTCGGTGACCTGTGTGGGAACCCCGACACCGATGGTGTCGGCCAGGGCGATCTCCGCGGGGCCCGACTCGACGACCCGGCGGGCCAGGTCCCGGACCCGGTCCGGGCTCACCTCGCCTTCGAACGGGCATCCGAACGCGGCCGAGAGCGTGACGGAGGGCCGGATACCGGCCTCGTGTGCCAGGCCCGCGATCTCCGCCCAGGCACGCAGGCTCGCCTCGACCGTCATCCCCTGGTTGCGTTCGCTGAACGTCTCGGTGGCGAGGACGACCATGTTGACCTCGTCGACCCCCGCGCGGGCGGCGCGTTCGAATCCCCGCCGGTTCAGGACCAGGCCGATGTACGAGACCCCGCTGTCGCGGGGGACCTGTGCCATCACCTCTTCGGCGTCGGCCATCTGTGGCACCCGTTTCGGGTGCACGAACGCCGTCACCTCGACCCGGCGCACGCCGCCGGCGACGGCGCGCTGGATCAGCGTCACCTTGGTTTCGGTCGAAAGCGGCGTCTTCTCGTTCTGCAGGCCGTCACGCGGGCCTACCTCGCAGATCGTGATGGCCACGCGGTACTCCGTTCACGTGTTCGACTGGTGGTGGTCAGATGACGCCGTCGGCGACGAGCTGTTCGCGGTGGGCGTGGCTGATACCGAGCAGGTCGCCGTAGATCGACTCGTTGTGCTCGCCGAGCTCCGGGCCCAGCGAGCGGATCCCGCCCGGCGTGGCGGACAGCCGCGGCGCGACATTCTGCATGGGGAACTCACCGAGGCGGTCGTGCAGCAGGCGGACGACGGCCTTGCGGGCCTTGAAGTGCGCGTCGGTGACCATGTCGGCCGCCGTGTAGATCCGGCCGGCCGGGACACCCGCCTCGTGCAGGCGGTCGAGGAGCTGGGCCGAGGGCTGGGTCGCGGTCCACTCGCCGATGATCTTGTCGAGCTCCTCCAGGTGCTCACCGCGTGCCTGGTGCGTCTGGAAGTGCGGGTTCGTCGCCAGCTCGGGGTTGCCCATGACATCGCAGAGGCGGATGAAGATGGTGTCCCGGTTCGCCGCTATCAGGATCTCCGCGCCGTCCGCGGCGGTGTAGACGTTGCTCGGCGCGACGCCGGGCAGGATGGATCCGGTGCGCTCCCGCCGGAAGTCGGCCAGCTCCCATTCCGGGACCAGAGCTTCCATCAGTGCCAGCACGGCCTCGTAGATGGCGGAGTCGACGATCTGACCGCGGCCGCTGCGCTCCCGGCTGAGCAGCGCCATGACCGTTCCGAGCGCGGCGAACGTGCCGGCCAGCGAGTCGCCGAGCGAGATGCCGGTGCGGCTCGGCGGGCGGTCCGGATTCCCGGTCGTGTAGCGGATACCACCCATCGCCTCCCCGATCGAGCCGAAGCCCGCCCGCTGCGAGTAGGGGCCGTCCTGCCCGTATCCGGTGACCCGGACGAGGACAAGCCCCGGATTAATACTCGAGAGAGTGTCGTACCCGAGGTTCCACCGTTCCAGGGTGCCGGGGCGGAAGTTCTCCACCAGCACGTCCGCGTGCGCCGCGAGCTGCTTCACCAGCTCCTGACCGCGGGCGTCCCGCAGGTCGCAGGTGATGGACTTCTTGTTGCGGGCGATGATCGGCCAGGTGAGCGACAGCCCGCCCGGCGCCTGGCTTCCCCAGTTCCGCATCGGGTCACCCCCGGCGGGGTCCTCTATCTTGATGATTTCCGCGCCGAAGTCGCCCAGCAGCTGCCCGCAGAACGGTCCGGCGATCAACGAACCGAGCTCGAGAACACGGCATCCCGTCAACGGCCCGTGCACGTCTCCGTTGTCCACTGGTCTCCTCAGATTGTTCGGGCTGCGGTGTCGGCTTCCCAGATCGCGTTGAAGATGCGCCGCGGTGCCTGCGCGTCGCCGACCAGGTGGATGTCGAGGCCGGCGCCGTCGAGCTCACGGGCGAGCAGGTCGTTGGCGGTGTTGCCGAGGATGAGCACGACACCGTCGACATCGGGCAGCTGGGAGGCCTCCCCGGTGAAGACGTCGGTGAGGGTGACGGTGTCCCCGTCGATGGCGTTCACTTCGACGTTCGGGGTGAAGGTGACGCCGGAGCGCCGCAGCTGCCCGAAGGCGAACGGTAGGTCATGACCGTCGGCGAAGGCGTGTCCGAGCTGGGGGTACTGGGAGACCACGTGTACCGCGTGGCGGCGCTGGCGCAGGTACTCGGCGGTGATGAACGCCTGGCGGTCTCCGGTGTCGTCGACGATCAGGATCCGGTTCGGCAGTTCCACGCTGCCGGTGAGGATCTCCACCGGGGTGTAGACGTTCCACTGGTCCGAACCCGGCAGCGCCGCGGCGTCCCGGGCCCACCGTTCGGGACGGCGGGCCGTCCAGCCATGGCGCAGCGGCGTGGACCCGGTGGCGACCACGACCGCCTCGTACCGGCCGACCAGGTCGTTGACCGTGACCCGGTGCTTGAGCTGGATGGAGACGTCGGTCCGGGCCAGCTGGGTGGTCAGCCAGTCGGTCACGCCGGTCCACTCCCGGTAGGACGGCGCCTGCGCGATCAGGTTGACCTGCCCGCCGAGAGTGTCGTCCTGTTCGAAGAGGGTGACCTGGTGGCCGAGCTCGGCGGCGGTCAGCGCGGCGCGCAGCCCGGCCGGGCCGCCGCCGACGACCGCGACCCGCCGTCGCCGGCGCTGCCGTGTCTCGTCCTGGCGGAACTGCCGCTCCCGGCCGACCTGCGGATTGTGAATACAGGCCAGCGGCCCGCGGGCGAAGGAGGCGACGCACCAGTTCGCACCGATGCAGGGGCGGATGTCGTCCGGGCGCCCCTGCTCCGCCTTGACGGCCCACAGCGGGTCGGCGATGAGCTGGCGGGCCATGCCGACGAACTGCGCCTTGCCGCTCGCGAGGATGTCCTCGGCCATCTCCGGGGTGGTGATCCGGCCGACGGCCACGACCGGCAGCGAGACCGCGCGGGTGATGTTGGCGGTGTCGGCGACCTCGTAGCCGGCCGGCCGGGCCGCCGAGGTGCCGTAGATCTGCATCCGGTCCAGGTAGGTGCCCTGCGTGGTGGAGATGTAGTCCAGGGCGCCCCAGCTCTCGGTCTCCGTCGCGATGCGCACCCAGTCGGCGTTGTCGAGGCCGTTCTGCCCGGGGCCGTCGCTGCTGTTGAGCCGGATCCCGAGCACCCGGTCGGCCGGGACGACCTGGCGCACCTCCTCGACGATGCGGCGGACGATGCGTATCCGCCCGTCGAACGAGCCGCCATACTCGTCGGTGCGGTGGTTGGTGGCCGGGGACAGGAACTGGCCGAGCAGGTAGCCGTGTGCCAGCCCGTGGATCTCGACGCCGTCGACACCGCCCTCCATCGCGTGCCGCGCAGACAGGACGTAGTGCGCGACCAGCTCGTCGATCTCCCGCCGGGTCACCTCGTGCGGGATCTCCCGGTACACCGTGTCGGGCACCGGGCTCGGCGCCCAGGTGGGCAGGCGGCTGATGATGCCGTCGGTCTGCCGGCCGCGGTGCCACAGCTGGGCCATCAGCAGCGCACCGTGCGGGTGGACGGCGGCCGCGACCTTGCGGTAGCTGTCCACCACCGCGGCCTCGTAGGCCAGGATCACGCCGCGCCGTGGCCGGGTGGACGGGTGGACCGCCATCGCCTCCATGGTGATCACGGCTACGCCGCCGCGGGCCCGCTCGGCGTAGTAGTCCGCGCTGGCGTCGGCGAAGGTGCCGTCGGTGGAGAACTCGGTGGCGTGCGCGGCGAGCCAGATACGGTTGCGGGCCGTGCGCGGCCCCAGCGCGATCGGGGAGAACGTCGTCGGGTACGCACTCGAGGAAGATGCCGTCGGGTGGTCGTGGGGCATTCGTGCCTCCTGGCCCTCAGCAGCGGTGGCTTTCAACAGCGGGGGTCAGTGGTGGGCCAGAAGCTGCCCGAAGCCCTCCGCCTGGTCGTCAATGCCGTTGCTGCGCAGCGCATACCAGTAGGTCGCCGTGTTGACCGAGATCACCGGGAGATCCAGCCACTGTTCGGCCTCCGCGGCGATCCGGCCCATGCACATGTTCGCGCCGAACTGGACGATCGCCCGTGGCCGGTCGGCGGCGAGCCGCTTCAGTTCACGCCGCAGGGTCTCCCCCGAGGTGTGCGCGATCTGCACCGCCGTCGGGGAACGCAGGTGGACCGCGGTGTGCAGCTCGTAGCCACGGCTTTCCACGAAGGAACGCAGATGCGGCTCGGAGGACGGCTGATAGGGGGTGATCAGACTGATGGGCCCCTCGTCGACGCCGACCGCCCGCAGCGCGCTCGGGATCGCGTCTCCCGCGTGGATGAGCTGAAGATCCTCACCGAACTTGGCCCGCAGCCGATCCCGGATCGCCTCACCGGCCTTCGGGTCGCCGTAGACCGCTTCGATGGAGACTCCGAGCACCACGCACGCCGGGTCACAGGTCAGAACGGAGCCCACGGCGTCATCGACATTGCGGTCGATGTCCCGCACGAGCCCGTCGAAGTCCTCATCGTTGTTGACGACCCAGTCGGGGATATGGATACGCGCGATATGGTTGGTCACTCCGCGCGGCCGCATGTCGTCATACTCGGGCTGCACGACGGTGTTCACCGAGGGCGTGACCACGCCCAGTTTCAGTCTCCAGCCTAACGCGTCCGTCATCACAAGCTCCGTTCTGTCGGGTCCCGGCGAGTGGCGCGCGGCCACCGGCGCGGCCCGCCCTTAGGCCAGCGGGTGTGCTTCACGGGTTCGGCCCACTCGTCCCTGGTGCACCGCGACGCGCACCCGAGCCGCCCGGAGACGTCGGAGGCACCGACGCCACACCAGGACGCCGGGCCGAAGACGCCGAACGGTGAGCTCGCCGAACCTCGTTCACCAGAGTCCTGAGTCCACCAGATTCCTGGCCCCTCCCGCGCCAGCCGGCACGCGGGCGTCACCGGCTGGCGGTCCGACATCCGCGGCCCTCGCGTCGGCTCGCCACCCGGCCTATATTGCATACACTTGGACCGGAAGAACCGCAAGAGTCTTGCAACGAAACGGCCGTCCGACCTATATTGCATACACCCTTCCTTCTGAGGCGGTGTTCGGATGGCCAACGCGGGCCCTCGACGGACAGGACCGCGGCGCCCTGGAGCGCGGCATCCCGGCCGCCGCCGCGCAGACGGGGCCAACGAGACAGGCCGGACCAACGAGGCTGGCGAGCCGAAGCCGGGCAAGCCGGGCTGTCGATGGGTGACGCAACGCCGTGCTCCGCACCGCGGGGCGGAGCTGACCGGCGAGGCGACCACCGGGGCCAGGCCTGACCAGCCGAGGTCGCCACGTACCAGAGGTCGCCACGTACCAAATGATCGACGAGCGCGGTGGGCGTCCAGGCCGTCCCGCCCGCATCGCGAACCAGGCAGGTTGACGGCATCCGTGGCGGATTCGCGATTATTGCCGAAAGGACGAATATGCCGGTAAAAGTCTACGAGCGCATCCTCCAGTTGTTCGAAGCCGAGGGCATCAAGACGATCTTCGGTATTCCCGACCCGAACTTCGTGCACATGTTCCACCTCGCCGAGGAACGCGGCTGGACCGTGGTCTCACCGCACCATGAGGAGTCCGCCGGGTTCATGGCGGAGGCGGTGTCCCGGATGACCGGCAAGGCCGCGGTGGCGATCGGCACCCTGGGCCCGGGTGTCGCGAACCTGGCCGGGGCGATGATGTGCGCCAAGGTCGAGAACTCGCCGGTCATCTTCCTCGGCGGGCAGCGTGCCCGGATCACCGAGCAGCGGGTGCGGCGCGGCCGGATCCAGTTCGTGCGGCAGGCGGGCCTGTTCGAGCCGTCGGTGAAGTACTGCGCCAGCATCGAGTACGCCGACCAGACCGACGAGGTCATCCGCGAGGGCCTGCGCAAGGCCCTGTCCGGCACCCCGGGCCCGGTCTACATCGAGTACCCCTCCCACATCATCCAGGAGGAGCTCGACGTTCCCCCGCCGCTGCCGCCGGCGGCGTACCGGCTGGTGAACCAGACCGCCGGCCCCGACAGGATCGCCGAAGCCGTGCAGTACATCCGCGCGGCCAAGCAGCCGGTCCTGCTCGTCGGGCACGGTGTGCACACCTCCCGCGCGGGAGAGTCCGTCCGCGCCCTCGCGGAGGCGATGGCCTGCCCGGTCATCCAGACCTCCGGCGGCACCTCCTTCATCAAGGGCCTGGAGGACCGCACCTTCCCCTACGGCTTCTCCGCGGCGGCCGTGGAGGCCGTCGTGGAGTCAGATCTCTGTCTCGCCATCGGCACCGAAATCGGGGAGCCGGTCCACTACGGCCGCGGCCGGCACTGGGTCGCGAACGAGGCCAACCGCAAGTGGATCCTCATCGAGCAGGACCCCGAGGCCATCGGGGTGAACCGGTCGATCGACGTGCCCCTCGTCGGTGACCTGCGCGCGGTCGTCCCGCAGCTCGTCGACGCCCTCAAGGACACCCCGCGCACGCCGACCCCCCGGCTTGAGGCCTGGGTGACGCAGGAGGCAGCCCGGTTGGCGGAACTGGCGGAGACGGCCCTATCCGGCATGTCACCCGTGCACCCTGCACGGCTCATCGTCGAGGCCACCAAGGCCTTTCCCGCCGACGGCATCATGGTGCGCGACGGCGGCGCGATCACCATTTTCGGCTGGACGTACTCGCAGGCCAAGCCGCACGACGTGATCTGGAACCAGAACTTCGGCCACCTCGGGACCGGGCTCCCCTACGCCGTCGGCGCCTCGGTGGCGGATGGCGGGAAACGGCCCGTCATGCTCATCACCGGGGACTCGTCCTTCCAGTTCCACATCGCCGAGCTGGAGACCGCCGCCCGACTGAACCTCCCGCTGGTCTGCGTGGTCAGCGTGGACTACGCCTGGGGCCTCGAGGTCGGCGTCTACAAGCGCACTTTCGGCCAGGGCTCGCTGGAGACCGGCGTCCACTGGAGTGAAGACGTCCGGCTCAACAAGGTCGCCGAGGGCTTCGGCTGTTACGGCGAGTACGTCGAGCGCGACGAGGACATCGCCCCCGCCATCAAGCGCGCCTACGCCAGCGGAAAGACCGCCGTCATCCACGTCGCCGTCGACCCGAAGGCCAACTCGGAGGAAATGCCGAACTACGACGAGTTCCGGACCTGGTACGCAGAGGGAATGCAGTAGGGAATGCAATGGCTCCCGGGAGCACGGCGACCGGGAGCAAGCGAGAGGAGGCGGGAAGGATGACCGCGATCACTACGAGAAAACTGAACGATTATGTCGGAGCGGAGGTTGTCGGCCTCGACGTCGACCGTCTACTGAACGACAGCGACGTGCCGGCAGCGTGCCTAGCGGCGCTCGAAGAACACGGTGTTCTGTTATTCCGCGAGTTGAACATCAGCCATCAGGACCAGCTCGCGTTCGGTCGGAAGCTCGGCGACGTCGTCAAGATTCCCGGCTATCCGATCCCCGAGGTCATGGAGATCAGCTTCGACCCGGCCAATCCGAACGCGCAGTACTTCCCGAGCAACGACCACTGGCACTTCGACGGCTCCATGGACGACATCCCGGCCAAGGCCGCGCTGATGAGCGCGAGCGTGGTCGTCGCGGAGGGCGGCGAGACGGAGTTCGCCAGCACCTACGTGGCCTACGACACCCTCTCCGACGAGGAGAAGGAGCGTTTCGACGATCTCCGGGTGGTCCACACGTTCGAGTCGATCCAGCGCCGGAGCTACCCCGATCCGACGCCGGAGCAGAAGGCCGACTGGGCGTCGTGGCCCGTGCGTGAGCACCCGCTGGTGTGGGAGCACCAGTCGAGGCGGCGTTCGCTGGTGTTCGGGGCGAGCGCGTCGCACATCGTCGGGATGGACGTCGACGAGGGCCGGGCGCTGCTCGCGGACCTTGAGCGGCGGAGCACGCTGCCGGACCGGGTGCTGCGGCACTCCTGGTCGGTGGGAGACATGGTGATCTGGGACAACCGGGGGCTGGTCCACCGGGCCTGCCCCTTCGACCGGACGAAGCCGCGCACCATGCACCGCACGACCCTCGCCGGAGATGAGCCGATCAAATGAGCGCACGTACAGCCATCGTCACCGGAGGCGCGTCGGGCATCGGCGGTGGCATCAGCCAGCGCCTGGCGGCCGACGGCGCCATGGTAGCGATCTTCGACCTCAGTGGTGACGCGGCCAAGGCCGCGGCCGAATCGATCGAGAAGGCCGGTGGCAGGGCCATCGGCGTACCCGTCGACGTCGTCGACCGCGCCGCCATCGACGCCGGGGTCGAGGAGGTGCGGGCCCGGCTCGGCCAGCCGACGATCCTGGTGAACAACGCCGGCCTGACGGTCGAGAACGCGTTCCTCGAGACCACCGCCGAGGCCTGGAACCGGATGATCTCCATCAATCTCACCGGCACGTTCGACAGCTGCCAGGCGGTGCTCCCCCACATGATCGAGGCGGGCTGGGGCCGGATCGTCAACATCTCGTCGTCGAGCGTTTACGGCCCTCCCCCCGGACTGGCCGGCTACGTGGCGGCGAAGTCGGGGGTGGTCGGCCTCACCAAGGTTCTCGCGCTGGAGTTCGCCAAGCACGGGATCACGGTCAACAGCATCCCGCCCGGCTTCATCGACACGCCGATGACGCGCGATGTCGTGGATCGCGGGTTCATCGACCTCGATCAGCAGATCGCGAAGACACCGGTGGGCCGGATGGGCCGGCCCGAGGACATCGCCGCCGCCACCGCGTTCCTGGTGAGCGAGGAAGCCGGCTACATCACCGGCCAGAGCCTCGGGGTCAACGGAGGCCGGATCATCTGATCCGGCCCCACCGGTCACCGTCGCCGGCCCGACCGCATTCCCCGGCCGGCCGGCGACGGCGACCGGATGCCGCGCCCGACAGCGCCGGACCACACCTTGACACGCGAGCCCGCCGACCAGAAGAGGCAGACGACAATGAGCCGACTCACCCCCCTGCCGCACGATGAATGGCCCGCGGATCTGACGGACTTCATCGCCGACTTCCGAGCCACCGTCATCGGGGACACCGGGAGCGCGGGCGGCCAGTCCGGGGCGAACCTGTTGGGGACGCTGGCCCGCTACCCGGCGCTGACCATCGCGTTCCTCAGGTTCAACGGCCACGCCCTGTACGGCACCTCGCTCTCGGCCAGGCAGCGCGAGCTGCTCGTGCTCCGGGTGGCCTCCCTGCGGCAGGCCGAGTACGAGTGGGCGCAGCATGTGGTCCTCGCCGAGGCGGCCGGCCTGAGCGACGACGAGATCCGCCGGGTGACGGAGGGGCCGGACGCCGCGGGCTGGACCCCGCTCGAGTCCGCGCTGGTGCGCGCGGCCGGCGAGCTGATCGCCGACGGCGCGGTGGGCGACCAGACCTGGAAGACGCTCGCCGACGAGCTCGACGAGCACCAGCTGATGGACGTGGTCTTCACCGTGGGCACCTACGAGATGGTGGCCTTCGCGCTCCGCTCGTTCGGGGTCGAGGCCGACGACGATCTCCTCCCGTACCTCCGCCGGGGCCAGTGACCGTGGCCGGGATCGTGACCTCGGCTGGGCGGGTTCTTGAGGTGCTCCGCAGACTCATTCTCAACAACACCCTCCTGCCCGGTGCCCGGCTGGCCGAGACCGAGCTGGCCGAACAGCTGGGGGTCAGCCGGACCCCGGTCCGCGAGGCCCTGCGCCAGCTGGCCGCCGAAGGGCTGGTCGAGCTCTCCCCCAATCGGGGCGCCCGGGTCGCCGGCTGGTCGCCGGCCGAGCTGGAGAGCGTCTTCGAGCTGCGTTCAACGCTCGAACCGCGGCTGACCGGGATGGCCGCGGAACGGGCCGACGAGGGCGACCTCGCCGAGCTGGAGAAGCTGGCGAACGAGATGTCGGCCGTCGGCTCGCCTGGTCCGGAGCAGGACCTGGAGGCTCTCATTCCGCTGAACGCCGCGTTCCACGAGCGGCTGGTGAAGCTGGCCGACGCGCCGGCCTTCGCGGCGGCCCTGGCCGGGGCGGTCCGCACACCGCTGATCATGCGGAACTTCCACGCCTACGACGACGACTCGATGCGGCGCAGCCTGGCCCACCACATCGAGATAGTCGCCGCCATGCGCGCCGGCGATCCGCAGTGGGCCACCGCGGTGATGGTCGCCCATCTCCGCAACGCCCGGGCCGTCATGCTGCGGACCACCTTTCCCACCGCGGACCCCGGCGGCGTGACTCGGGGTCGATAGCCCAGGCACGCCGCCGCGGCACAGGGCGGTCACGACGGAACCAGGAGGCGTGGATGCGTCTGAAGGACAAGGTCGCGGTCATCACGGGCGCAGGCTCGGGAATCGGCAAGGCGATAGCTCACCGGTTCGCCGCCGAGGGGGCGAGCGTCGTCTGCGCCAGCGTCAGCGGCCGCGCGGTCGACGTCGCCGCCGAGATCGGCGACGGGGCGCTCGGGGTGAAGGCGGATGTCAGCGACGAGGCGGATGTCCGGCGCATGATCGGGGCCGCCGAGGAGGCGTTCGGCCGGATCGACATCCTGGTGAACAACGCCGGGTTCGGCGGCAAGTTGAAGCCGATACACGAGCAGAGTACGGAGGACTGGGACCGCGTTCACGGGGTGAATCTGCGGGGCGTCTTCTTCTGCATGAAGTACGGCATCATGTCGATGCGCCGGACGGGTGGCGGCTCCGTCGTGAACGTCTCGTCGACGACGGCGGTCATCGGCTGGAAGCACCACGGGATCTACGGGGCGGCCAAGGCCGGTGTGAACCAGCTGACCAGGGTCGCCGCCCTCGACTACGCCGACGACAACATCCGGGTGAACGCGGTGTGCCCGGGCACGATCTGGACCGGCCTCGTGCAGCTGTCCAAGGAGCACCCGGAGCCGCCGCCGGGGGTGTTCCGCCTCCCCGGGATCCCGATGGACCGCTGGGGCCTGTCCGACGAGATCGCCGCGGCGACCCTGTTCCTGGCCAGCGACGAGGCGTCCTACGTCACGGGCGTGCTGATGCCGGTGGACGGCGGCTACTCCGTCGGCTTCTCCGGGATGGGCGCCGAGAAGTCGGGCCGGCCCACCGCCTGAACCGGCGTCCGCCGGGCGGGCGCCGGGCCGCGCGACGCCTCGTCGTACGGCCCGGCGGAACCACGGGACTACGGAGCAACCGGGCAACCGGGCAACCGGGCAACCGGTTCTAGCGCGGCGACATCCGCAGCGCGCCGTCCATCCGGATGACCTCGCCGTTGAGGTAGTCGTGGTCGATGATCGACAGGGCCAGCTGGGCGTACTCGTCCGGCCGGGCGAGCCGCTGTGGGAACGGCACCGACGCGGCGAGACCGGCGCGGAACTCGTCCGAGACGGTGGCGAGCATCGGCGTCTCGACGATGCCAGGGGCGATCGTGCACACCCGGATGCCGTACTGGGCGAGGTCGCGGGCGGCGGGCAGGGTGAGGCCGACGACGCCGCCCTTGGACGACGCGTAGGCCGCCTGGCCGACCTGGCCCTCGTACGCGGCGACGGAGGCGGTGTTGATGATGACGCCGCGCTGGCCGTTGTCGTCCGGCTCGGTCTCGGCGATCGCGGCGGCGGCGGTGGAGAGCACCGCGAACGTGCCGACCAGGTTGATCTGGATCACCTTCGCGTAGAAGTCGAGGTCATGCCGCCGGCCCCGGCTGAGGATGCGCTGGGAGGGGCCGATGCCGGCACAGTTGACGACGACGCGCAGCGGCACACCGGACCCGGCCGCGGTCTCGACGGCTGCGGCGACCTGGTCGGCGACGGTCACGTCGGCCCCCAGGTAGGTGATGCCGGTGACCGGCGGTGCCGACTCGATCGACGCCGGCAGGTCCAGCGCGAAGACGGTGGCGCCGTGCGCGGCGAGTGCCGCGGCGGTGGCGGCCCCGAGGCCGGAGGCCCCTCCGGTGACGATGGCGGCGGTGTCGGTCAGTTTCATTCGGCGGCTCCTGGATCGCGGTCAACGGACTTGATGGTGGCAGGCTGGCCGGTCACGTGCTCGTGGCCGGCTGTCTCGCCCGCCGCCAGTGCGAGCCGGCGGGCCTCCCGGCGCAGGACCTTGCCGTAGGAGCTCTTGGGCAGCGCGTCGACGTAGATGATCTGCTTCGGCTTCTTGAAGCGGGCGATGTGGGTGAGGCTGAAGTCGATGAGGTCGTTCGCCGGGGGCGGCGCGGCCGCGGGCACCACCGCGGCGACGACGTTCTCGCCCCAGAGCTCGTCGGGTACGCCGAAGACCACGACCTCGGCGACGGCGGGATGCTGGATCAGCACCTCCTCGACCTCCCGCGGGTAGATGTTGGACCCGCCGGAGATGATGACGTCGCTGCTGCGGTCGAGGAGGAACAGGCGGCCGTGCTCGTCGAGGCGGCCGATGTCACCGGTGTGCAGCCAGCCGCCCCGCAACGCCCGGCTGGTCGCCTCCGGGTTGTTCCAGTAGCCCCGCATCACCACGTCCCCGCGGACGCAGATCTCGCCTTCCTCGCCGGCGGGCAGCGGCCGGTCGTCGGCGCCCATGATCTGCACCTCGACCCCCGGGTGTGCCACACCCGCCGAGTCGAGGGGGGTGTCGGGTGAGGCGCCGTGGTCGAGGTAGGTGATGGTCATGGGTGACTCGCCCTGGCCGTAGATCTGCACGAACACCGGCCCGAACCGCTCGATCATCGCGCGGGAGTGCTCGACGTGGATGGGCGCGCCGCCGTAGACGGCGCAGCGCAACGAGCTCGTGTCCGTCTCGGGGGCACCGAGCAGCTTCACGATCATCGTCGGCACCAGGAAGGCGATGACGGTGATCCGTTCGCGCGCGACGAGCTCGAGTACCTCGGCCGGGTCGAACCCGCCGCCGTCGTGGATCAGGTTCTCGGCGCCGCGGGCGATCGCGCCCAGGGAGTACAGGCCGCTGCCGTGGGACAGCGGCGCGACGTGCAGGGCGAGGTCCGAGGGCCGGTAGTCGCACACGTCGGCGAGCAGCGTCCAGGTCGTGACGGTGAGGTTGCGGTGGCTGAGCTCGGCCCCCTTGGGGCGGCCGGTCGTCCCCGACGTGTAGAACAGCCAGGCGAGGTCGTCCCCGGCGACGTCGACCGGTACCAGCTCGGCGGAGCCCTCGGCCAGCAGCCGGTCGAACCCGCTCGGGCCGCCTCCGGCAGTCCTGCCGGCAACGGCACCGTCTCCGGTGTCGGTGTCGGTGTCGGCGCTGACACCGGCGCCGACGCCGCGGACGTCGACCACCACCTCCTGGACCCCGGTGAGATCGAGGCCGGCGACTGTGCCCGCGCCGGCGTGGACGAACGCCCGGGCGCCGCTGTCGTCCAGGATCACCTGGATCTCCGGGCCGGCCAGCTTGGCGTTCATCGGCACGGCGACCAGGCCGGCGTGCCAGGCCCCGAACAGCACGGCCAGGTACTGCGGGCAGTTGGGCAGCAGCACCGCGACCCGGTCGCCGCGTTCCAGGCCGCGCCCGAGCAGCGCCGAGCCGAACCTGGCCGCCTGCTCGCGCAGCTCGCCGTAGGACGTCCGGCGTCCGGCGAACCGCACCGCGCACCGGTCCGGGTGCCGCCGCGCCGAGGCGGTCAGCAGGCTCGCGACGTTGACCATCGTCAACCTCCATCTGGTCGAGCGGACCGCGGCTGCGGGGACGGCCGCCCGGACTCCCCGCCGAGCTCGTCGAGGACCTCCCGGGTGTGCTCGCCGAGCCTGGGCGCGGGGCCGGCGACCCGTCCAGGTGTCCGCGAGAACCAGGTCGGGATTCCGGGAAACCGCACCGGGCCGTTCGGGGTCTGCACCGTCTCGAAGAAGCCCGCCTCGTTGAGGTGCGGGTTGTCGAAGAGCTCGTCGAGCGTGCGCACCGGCGCGGCGGGGATGTCGAGGGAGCGCAGCAGGTCGAGCCACTCCTTCGTCGTGCGCTGCAGGAACGTCTCGGCCAGCAGGGCGTAGACGACGTCGATCCGGCGGGCACGCTGGGCGAGGGTGGCGAACTGCTCGCCGGCCCATTCCGGCCGCACGGCGCCGACGAAGGCGGACCACTGCTTGTCGTTGTAGACCAGCGCGGAGATCTGGCCGTCGCGGGTGCGGTAGGGCCGGCGGTTCGGGGTCACCGCGCGAGGGTAGAGCGCGGGGCCCAGCGGCGGGGTGAACATCGCACCGTTGGCGTGCTCGACCAGCATGAAGGCGGCCATGGTCTCGAACATGGCGACCTCGACCTCCTGCCCCTCGCCGGTGCGCTCGCGGTGGAACAGTGCCATCACGGTGGCGTAGAGGGCGGTCAGCCCGGCGACCTTGTCGGCGAGGATGGTGCCCACGTAGCTCGACTCGCCGGTCAGCTGCTCCTGGGCGAACGGCAGCCCGCACTCCGCCTGGATCGTGTCGTCGTAGGCGGTGAGGTCGGCGTCCGGGCCGCGCCGCCCGTACCCGTAGCAGTTGGTGTAGACGATCGACGGGTTGATCGCGGCCACCTCGTCGTAGCAGAAGCCGAGCCCGGCGATCGCCTTCGCCCGCATCGAGTGGACGAACACGTCCGCGCCCGCGACGAGCCCGCGCAGCGCGTCCCGGCCCTCGTCGGAGCGCAGGTCCAGCACGACGCCGCGTTTGCCGCGGTTGACGTTGACGAACACGCCGCCCATGGCGGGCTCCGGCCCGACCGAGATGTAGCGGGTGTTGTCGCCGGCGGGGGGCTCGATCTTGATCACGTCCGCCCCCATGTCGGCCATGATCTGCGTGCAGTGGGGACCCATGACCATCGCGGTCAGATCGACGACCCGAACGCCCGACAGCGGACCAGCCTTCACGTATCGACCACTCCTCGATCGACAGGACCCGGCCGGCCAGGAACCGCGCCACGCCGAGAATAAGGGATGAATCCTTGTAAGGATAGTGATATCAAGATGTCGTGAGCAGCACTCGTGAAACACCGCAGCGCACGGATCCGCAGCCCCTGAGCGGGACGTCCGCCCAGGTCGCGCGGGTCCCCGGCCCGATCGCCGGCGTGCTCGACGCCGCTCTCGCGGCCCGCCCGCAGGCCGCGGCGGTCGAGGCGGTCTCGGGTATCTGGTCGTACGCCGAGCTCGACGAGCAGGCGGACCGCGCGGCCGGCGCGTTGTGGTCGCTCGGCGTGCGCCCGGGTGACCGCGTCGCGGCCTGCCTGCCCAACGACCTCGACATCGTCGCCGCGTTCCACGGCGCGCAGCGGATCGGCGCCGTCTGGGCGGGGATCGGCGAGGCGCTCGCCGCGAGCGAGCAGCAGGAGCTGCACGAGATCTGCGATCCCACCGTCGTGCTGGCCGGCCCCCGCTACCTGCTGGACTCCCCCGGCCGCGTCGACCCCGACCGCTGGGCGGGCCTGCTCGCCCGCGGCGAGCGCGCCCCCCGGGTCGAGCACGACATCGACGCCCCGGCCGGCATCGCGTTCACCAGCGGGACGTCGGGACTTCCCAAGGCGGTCGTGCACAGCCAGCGCAACCTGCTCCTGCCGGGCGCGGTGCTCGTGGCGACCCGGGGCTGGGGCCCCGAGCTGCGCAAGGGCGACAGCTTCCCGTTCACGATCCTCAACCTGATGGTGCTCTCCACCCTGCTCACGGCGCAGGCCGGCGGGTGCGCGGTGGTGATGAACCGCCGGGACGTCGCCGGCGTCGTCGAGTGGATCTCCAGCCGGCAGGTCAACGTGTGGAACGGCGCGCCCGCGCAGCTGCACGACCTCGCCGCCCGACCCGAGGCCGGGATCGGCTCGCTGCGGGAGGTCTGGAGCGGCGGCAGCGACACCGCGGACGCGCTGCGCCGGGCGTTCGCCGACGCGCACGGGCTGGCGCCCCGGGCCACCTACGGCCTGACCGAGGCACCGACCGTCGTGTCGATCGACCCGCCGGGCGACGAGTGGCGCCCGGGGACGAGCGGCCAGGTGCTGCCGCACTACGACGTGGCGGCCTACGACGACGAGGGCCGCCGGCTGCCCGCCGGTGAGCTCGGCGAGCTGCGGCTGAGCGGCGCCACGACCGGCCCGTGGGCCGGCGTCTGGCGGCCGACGCTCGGGTTCTGGGAGAACGGCGCCGTCCGGCCGCTGGAGCCGGGCCCGATCGCCACCGGCGACATCGGGACCGTCGACGCCGACGGGTGGCTGACCGTGCTCGACCGCAAGAAGCTGATCATCATCCGGGGCGGCGCGAACGTCTACCCGCTCGAGGTGGAGCGGGTCATCGCGACGTACCCGGATGTCGCCCGGGTCGCGGTGTGCGGGGTGCCCGACGAGCGGCTCGGGCAGCGGGTGGCCGCGGTGATCGAGAGCGGCACCGGCGGCCCGCTCGACACCGGCGCGCTCACCGAGCTGTGCCGGCGCGAGCTCTCGCCGTACAAGGTGCCGGAGTTCTGGACCCAGGTCGACGCCCTGCCGGTGAACGCGATGGGCAAGGTACAGCGCACCGGGCTGGCCGAGCTCGTCGGCCAGCCGCGCCCCGCCGGAAGCTAGGGCCGGGGGACGAAGAGTGAGCATCCGGCTGAGCGAGGACGAGATCTGGGAGTTCGTCGGCGCCGCGCACACGGGGGTGCTCACCACCCTGCGCGCGGACGGCGCGCCGGTCTCGCTGCCGACGTGGTTCGTGGTCGTCGACCGGACGGTCTGCCTGTCCACCCCGACCGGGGCGCGCAAGCTGGGCCGCGTCCGGCGCGACCCGCGGGCGGCGTTCCTCGTCGAGTCCGGGCAGGCCTGGGCCGAGCTGCGCGCGGTGCATCTCAGCGGCCGGGTGGGCACGGTCGAGGACGCCACCACCCGCGATCGCGTCCGGAGCCTGCTGGACGAGAAGTACGCGGCGTTCCGGGTCTCCCCGCAGCGGCTGCCGGCCGCGGCGCGGTCGGCGTACACCGACCGCGCCGTCCTCCGGCTCGTCCCGGACGAACGGGTGCTCAGCTGGGACAACAGCCGCATCCGCCTGTCCAACGGCTGAGCGCCACCCCACGCTGGCGGTCCGGGTGCTGACGTTCCGTCAGCGCGGATCAGTGCGACAGGACCGTGCGGCTGCCTCCCGGCTGTGCGGCCCACCGGTCCTGTCAGCCGCACGTCTCAGGTGTTCCGGCCGCCGTTGACGCCGAAGACCTGGCCGGTGATGTAGCCGGCCTCGTCGCTGACGAGGAACGCGCAGGCGGCGGCGACGTCCTCGGCCCGCCCGATCCGGCCGACCGGCGTCCGGGCCGTCTGCTGCTCGACGTTCATCAGGCCGCCCCGCTCCTGCGCGCGCAGCATCGGGGTGTCGATGAACCCCGGCGGGATCGTGTTGACGGTGACGCCGCGCGGCCCGAACTCGAGGGCGAGCACCTTGGTGAGCCCGAGGATCCCCGACTTGGCGGTGACGTAGGAGCCCAGCCGGGGCGTGCCGCTGTGCACGCTCGACGAGGAGATGTTGACGATGCGCCCCCAGCCCTCGGCGAGCATGTCGGGCAGGATGGCCTGGCAGCAGTAGAAGGTGCCGTTGAGGTTGACGGCGAGCGACTTCTCCCACATCGCGTCGGTGATCTCGAGGAACGGGCTCGGGCGGGTCATCCCGGCGTTGTTGACCAGGATCGTCGGGCGGCCGAGCCGGCCGCGGGCCTCATCCACCGCCGCGTTGACCGCGGCGCGGTCCGCCACGTCGGCAGCCAGGCCGATCGCCTTCCCGCCCGTCTCCTCGATGGAGGCCGCGACCGCCGCGGCGGCGGCGCCGTCGAGGTCGAGGATCGCCACCAGGGCCCCGTCGGCGGCCAGCCGCCGGCTGATGGCCTCCCCGATGCCCGACCCGCCGCCGGTGACGACCGCTGTGCGCCCGCTCACTGGATCGGCTCGTCGCCGGCGAGGGTGATGCGGTGCATCCGGCGCGGTTCGGTCTGGTCGAACGGGCGGACCCGGTGGACCAGCCCGCGGTTGTCCCAGATCACCATGTCCCCCGCCGTCCACGAGTGCGAGAACACCCGGTTCGGCGCGGTGGCCCGCTCCTCCAGCTCGTCGAGCAGCGCCCGGCCGTCCTCCCGGCTCATCCCGACGATGTGCGACGTCGTCGAGCCGAACACCAGCGAGCGCCGGCCCGACCGGTGCTGCCACACCAGCGGGTGCTCCCGCGACGGCCGCTTCGCCCAGTCCGCCAGCTGCTCCGGGGTCGGGTTCGGGTACGCGGGGCGCACGATCGCCTCCAGGGTGTGGATCACCCGGAGGTCGGCGAACCGCTCCTTCTCCGCGTCGGTGAGATCGTCGTAGGCGGCGTAGGTGCTGGCGAACTCCGTCTCGCCGCCCTGCTCGGTGACCACCTCGGCGGTCATCACCGACGCCTTCGGCGGGATGTCGTGGTCGAGCGCGCCGTCGATGTGCCAGGCGACGTTGCCCCGGAAGTACTCCGCCCGCGGATGCGAGGGGTCCCAGTTGATCTCGTTGATCTCCGGGATGTCGTAGGGCGGGGAGGTCGGGAAGGAGATCAGCTCACCCAGCCGCCGGCAGAACGCGACCTGGGTGGCGGGGTCGATGTTCAGCCCGCGGAAGAGCAGCGCGCCGTTCTCCTCCAGTGCCGTCAGGCACGCCGAGGGGAGATCCTGGTCGTTGAGCAGGCGGTCGGCGTCGATGCCGAGCACCTCCGCCCCGACCTTCTCACCCAGCTTCTCCGTGACGATCGCGGCCATCGGTCATGCTCCTCTCACCGTCGCGTCCCACCGGCCCGGCCCCGTCGCGCCCGACGGCGCGGCCCACCGGCGCGGCTCGCTCCAACACCGCCGCGCCGCCCCGGCGTCGAGCCGGGGCGGCGCGGCGCCGTCTCATCAGGCCGGGGCCGGGGCCGTCTCGCCCGCCAGCCGGCTGGCCGCCAGCTCACGCAGATCGGCGGACTTGATCTTCGCGCTGCCGGTGACCGCGATCTCCTCCTCGCGGAAGAAGAGCACCCGGCGCGGCACCTTGTAGCTCGCCAGCCGCTCCCGGAGGAAACCGCGGATCTCGTCGGCGTCGAGGCGCACGCCGTCGTGCGGGACGACGCAGGAGACCACCATCTCGCCGAGCGTCTCGTGCGGGACGCCGACCGTCTGAGCCACCTTGACGCCGGGATAGGTCGCGAGGGTCTCGTCGACCTCCCGGGGCGAGACGTTCGCGCCGCCGGTCTTGATGATGTCGGTGAGCCGGCCCTTCCAGAACAGCAGGTCGTCGACGTCGAGGTAGCCGCCGTCGCCGGTGCGGAAGAAGCCCTCGGCGTCGAGCGTCTCGTCGAGCGGGATGCCGACGTAGCCCAGCATGAGTGTGGGCCCCTTGACGCAGATCTCACCCTGCTCGCCGCGCGGGACGACGGCGCCGGTCAGCGGGTCCACGATCTTGAGCGTGACGCCCGGCAACGCCTCGCCGCTGCTGTCCCGGTGCCGCTCCGGCGGCGTGTTGGCCGGCAGGCCGGTCGTGAGCGTGAAGGTCTCGGTGTTGCCGTAGGCGTGGCCCGGCTCGGCCCACCGCGTCGAGACCGTCGGGTGCCGCGCGATCGCGGTGTTGACGTCCGCGAAGCGCATGCTGCTCAGGTCGACGTCCTTCCAGTTCGGCGCCGCCTCGAGCTGCGCCCACTGGTGCGGCCAGGCGAAGGGGAAGTTGACCTTCTCCGTCGCCATGAGCTCGAGCGCCTCGACGGGCAGGAACGTGGGCTGCAGAACCACGGAGCCGCCGCTGGCGAAGGTCGCGCCGAGCGCCATGCCGAAGTTCCCCGACCAGAAGAAGCCGTTGGCCGTCCAGCAGCGGATGTGGTCCTCCGGGTCGAACCGGTACATGCGCCGGAAGCGCCATAACTGGATGGCGACACCGCGGTGCGAGTTCAGGATGCCCTTCGGCCGGCTCGTGGTGCCCGAGGAGAAGAACAGCAGGGCGGTGTCGCTCGGCTGCACCGCCGCGCCCGTCGCCTCGACCAGCTCGCGGGGCTCGTCGCGGCCACGGGCGAGGAAGTCGCCCCAGGTCTCGATCGCGCCGGCGGGCCCGCCTTCCCCGATCATGACCACGCGGCGCAGGAAGGGGAACCGGGCCGACTCCAACGCGCCGGGCACGGTGCTGGCGATCTCCGGCTCCAGCTCGGTCAGCACGGCCGCGAAGTCCTTCTTCAGCACGCTGCGCTCGAGCAGCAGCACCGAGACCCCGGAGATCCGCAGCAGGTCGTCCAGCTCGGACTGGGTCGAGAACGTGCTGAGGGCGACGGCGACCCCCCCGGCGAGCGAGATGCCGAACACCGACGAGATCCACTCGGGGCGGTTCGTCATCAGGACGCCCACCCGGGTGTCCTTGCCGACCCCGCAGGCGCGCAGCGCGCTCGCCACCTCGACGACGCGTTCCCACAGCTCGCTGTAGGTCCAGCGCACGGCGGCCGCGGCGTCCGCCCCGTCCCCCGCGGGGCGCGCGACGAGCGCCTCGCGCTCGCCGAACCTCGCCGTGACCTCACGCAGGAAGCCGGGGAGCGTCAGCGCCCCGAGACCCGGCTCGTCGCCCAGAGGCGGGCCCGACACGATCGACAGGGAACGCGCGGCGCCCGCGCCCTCCCCGGCACCGTTCGGTCCCGCCGCGGCCGTTCCCGTCCCGGCCGGTTCCGCGGTAAGCGGTTGCGCACCCATCGATCAGCTCCCGGCCACGCGGTCGCGCCGGTACGGCAGCTCGACCTCGGCGGTGCAGTCCACCAGCACGCCGCCGTCCTGGTTGGTGAGCCGCAGCTTCACCTGGACCAGCGGCACGCCCCACACCGAGCCCTCCTCCTTGCCGACCACCTCGCCGTCGAAGTAGGTGACGTCGCCCTCGAAGGCGGGGAGGCGGAAACTGGCCTTGGAGTGCCGCACCATGCCGTCGTGGCCGGCCCAGTAGGAGAGGTAGTCGGTGCACCAGGCGCCCATCGTGGCGCCGTAGCCGTAGGCGCGGGCCATGCCGACCTCGCTGGCCTTGTCACTGTCGATGTGACCGCGCGACGGCCCGACGTAGAGCCCGTCGCGCAGGCGCGGGTCGATCCGGGCGCCCTCCTCGTCGAAGCCGAAGCCCTCCACCCAGCCCGGGTCCTGGTAGACCCAGGGGTCCTCGATGCCGGGGGGCGCCGTCCAGTGGAACGTCCCCCAGATGTTGAAGATGAAGGCGCGGTACTCGGTGGTGAAGCTGGCGATGCTGTGCGGGCCGATCACCCGCCGCGGCAGGGTGTCACCGACGCTGACGTCCTCGAAGGCGGGCGAGAGGCCGGTGCGGTTCGAGTGGAGCCAGCTGTCGCGGAGCTTCTCGATCTCGGCCAGCTCGGCGCTCGTCCAGCGCTTCACCGCGCCGACCTGGTTCTCGTACATGCCGCGCTTCTCCGCCTCGGCGGCGAGGTAGCGGATGGCGGTGGAGCGCTCGCGGGCCACCAGGGCGCCGTGCTGGTTGCGGTGGGCGGTGTCCCCGCGGGAGAACATGGTCGGCCCGGCGAACTTCGTCTCCGCGACCTTGTAGTCGTGGAAACGCCGCTCCTGCACCAACTTGTCGCCGACCCGGATGGGGCTGCCGTAGAACCACCACTCCTCGCCGCCGAAGATCAGGTGGCTGCCGGGGATGCGTCCGACGCAGGCGGGCGCGCAGCCGTGGCCGTAGTCCAGGCCGACCGCGATCGACTGCGGGGCGATCAGGCCGCCGTACCGGGACTCACGCGCGAACTCCTCGTCCCAGTGCAGCGGGTTGGGGTAGTCCATCGCCATCACCCAGCGGCGGATGTCCGTCGCGGTGCACGGGTCCCACAGCTGCCCCCCGCCGATCGGCAGGCCGACCCGGTGGTCGACGTCGGAGAGGTCGAGCTCGATCTTCGACTCGGTGGGCTTCTCGCTCATCTCGGCTCCCGCCCTATCGGTTGACGTCGACGACGATGCGGCCGCGCACCTTGCCGTCCAGCAGACGGCGGGCCGCCTCGACCACGTCGGCCAGCGTGATCTCCTCGGCGATCAGCTCGAGGGCGCTGACGTCCAGGTCGCGGGCGAGGCGCTCCCAGGCGGCCAGCCGCGGCTTCGCCGGCGCCATCACGCTGTCGATGCCGAGCAGCGACACCCCGCGCAGGATGAACGGCGCGACCGACGCCGGGAAGTCCATGCCCTGGGCCAGCCCGCAGGCGGCGACCGTGCCGCGGTAGCGGGTCTGCGCGGTGGCGTTCGCCAGGGTGTGGCTGCCGACGGAGTCGACGACCCCCGCCCAGCGCTCCTTCTGCATCGGCTTGCCGGGCCCGGAGAGATCGGCGCGGTCGATCACCGTCGTCGCGCCGAGCTGGCGCAGGTAGTCGGCCTCGGACGCCTTCCCGGTGGCGGCGGCGACCGTGAACCCGGCCTTCGCCAGGAGCGCGACCGCCACGCTGCCGACGCCGCCGGTCGCCCCCGTCACCAGGACCTCGCCCTGGTCCGGCGCCACGCCGTGGGAGAGCAGGGCGTCCACGCACAGGCTGGCCGTGTAGCCGGCGGTGCCGATCGCCATCGCCTGGCGGGCGGTGAAGACCGCGGGCAGCGGCACCAGCCAGTCCCCGTTCAGGCGGGCACGCTGGGACAGCCCGCCCCAGTGGGTCTCGCCCACGCCCCACCCGTTGAGGACGACGCGGTCGCCCTTCTTCCAGTCCGCGTGCGTGCTGTCGGTGACGACACCGGCGAGGTCGATGCCGGGCACCATCGGGAACTTGCGCACGACCGGCGAGCTGGCCGTGATCGCGAGGCCGTCCTTGTAGTTCAGCGTGGAGTACTCCACCTCGATGTCGACGTCACCGGCCGGCAGCTGCGCCTCGTCCAGGCTGGTGACGGCGGCCGTCTGACCGGCCTCGCCCTTTTCGATCAGAATCGCGGAGAACATCGGAGATCTAGTCCTTCCTCAGCGCGCCGGTAGCCCGGCGCGCGAACCCTCACCTGTCGGGCTAGTAGCCGTGGATGCCCTTGGTCTCCAGGTACTCGTGGAAACCGAACTCGCCCCACTCGCGCCCGTTCCCGCTCTTCTTGTAGCCGCCGACCGGACCACCGAAGTCGAACCCGTCGTTGATCGCGACCCACCCGGCCCGGATCCGCCGGGCGACGGCGCGCGCCGCATCGAGGTCCGCGCCGGCCACATAGCCGGCGAGGCCGTACTCGGTATCGTTCGCGAGCTCGACGGCGTGATCCACGCTGTCGTAGCCGTGAATCGTGAGCACCGGCCCGAAGATCTCCTCCCGGCCAATGATCATGTCGTTCGTGACGTCGGCGAAGACGGTGGGCTTGACGTAGAAGCCCGTCTCCAGCCCGTCCGGTCGACCGGTCCCGCCGGCGACCAGCGTGGCGCCCTCGTCGATGCCCTGCTGGATCAGGCCCTGGATCTTCTCGAACTGGCGCCCGGAGGCCACCGGCCCGATCGTGAACTCGCCGTTGGGATCGCCCACGGTCACCTGCGCCGCGGCCTCGCGGGCGGCGCTGATCGCCTCTTCCATCCGGGCGCTGGGCACCAGCAGGCGGGCGGGCGCCGTGCAGGTCTGCCCGGAGTTGCCCATCATGTTGATGACGCCCTTGGCGACGTTCTCGGCGAAGTCCTGGTCGTCGAGGACGATGTTCGGGCTCTTGCCGCCCAGCTCCTGGGTCACCCGCTTCACCGTGGGCGCGGCGTTCTTGGCGATCTCGATGCCCGCGCGGGTGGAGCCGGTGAACGAGATCAGGTCCACGTCGGGATGCGCCGACAGCGGCACGCCCACGCTGGGGCCGTCGCCCTGGACCAGGTTGAACACGCCGGCGGGGACCCCGGCCGCCTCGAAGATCTCGGCGAGGATCTGCCCGGTGAAGGGCGACTCCTCGGACGGCTTGAGCACCACGGTGCAGCCCGTGGCGAGCGCGGGAAGGACCTTGACCGCGATCTGGTTGATCGGCCAGTTCCACGGCGTGATCAGGCCGCAGACCCCGATCGGCTCGAGGACCACGCGGGTGACCCCGCGCTGCTCCTCGAAGGAGAAGTTCTTGAGGATCTCGATCGCAGTGGTCAGGTGCCCGGCGCCGAGGCCGACCTGGAAGCCGTTGGCCAGCGCGGCCGGCGCGCCCATCTCCTCGGTCAGCGCGGTGGCGAGGTCGCCGGCACGCTTCTGGTAGACGTCGAGGATGCTCTCGAGGACCGCGATCCGCTCCTCGCGGCTGGTCGCCGACCAGCTGGGGAAGGCGGCCCGGGCGGCCGCGACCGCCCGGTCCACGTCGGTGGCGGAGCCGAGTGCCACCCGGCCGGCGACCTGCTCGGTCGCCGGATTCACGACATCAAAGGTCCGCTGCTCGGCCGGTTCCGCCCACTGGCCGCCGATGTAGAACTTTAAGTATTCACGCATGACACCCTCCGTTCCTCTCCGAGATACTGTCAGGAATTCGCTGATATACGGGTCGGGGCCGGGATCACTGCGTTCCCTCGGCGTACCAGGTCCGGAACTCGTCGTAGCTCGGCATTTCCTCCGAGTTGGCCTTCGGGTCGACCGCGACGTGGATGACGGCGGTCTTTCCGCTGGCGTAGGCGCGCTTGATGGCGGGGGCGATGTCCTCGTCGCGCTCGACGTACTCGCCGTAACAGCCGAAGCCCTCGGCGACCTTGTCCAGGCGGGTGTTCTTGCTCCAGTGGACGCCGGTCTCCAGCGAGCCCTGGCCGAAGGTGCGCTTGTAGACGCCGACCTCGAGGCCCCAGGCGTAGTCGACGGCCACGACGCAGACCAGCGGGAGGTTCAGCCGGGCGGCGGTCTCCAGCTCGGCGATGTGGAACTGGAAGGACGAGTCCCCGGTGATCAGCATCATCGGGCGCTTGCCGCCGTCCGCCACCCCGGCGCCGACCGCGTAGGGCAGCCCGGTGCCCAGGTGGCCGAAGTTCTGGTTCCACATCACGTCGTGCGGCTTGGCCTGTGAGTACGTCCAGCCGAAGATCGTGGTGGCGCCGCCGTCGCGCACCATGATGCCGTCCGGCGGGAAGACCTTGGTGGCCTCGACGATCAGGCGCGCCGGGTGCACGGGTGACATGCCCGCCGGGGCAGTCTCCGCGAGCTCCGCCAGCTGGGCGGCGTCCTGGCGGATCCAGCCGTCGAGCTCGGGGGTCGGCGTGCGCGGGGTGTCCTTGAGGGCGTCGACGAGCTGCGGGACGACCGCGCGCAGGTCACCGACGAGGGGCACGTCGATCGACCGGTTCACCCCGATGGCCTCGGGGTCCTGCTCGATGAGGATCCACTTGCGGTTGGCCTCGTTCGCGACCCAGTGCCGGCCGCGGCCGTAGTGGACCGGCTCCCCGAGCTCGGTGCCGATCGCCAGACACAGGTCGGACTTGACCACCGCGTCGATCGACGCCGCGGAGAAGCCGTAGGGGAAGGTGCGGTCCTCCAGGCCCTTGATGAAGGAGGTGCCGCCGGAGGTCTGGATGACCGGGCAGGCCATCGCCTCCGCGAGGGCGCGGACGGACTCTCCCGCGCGGGAGGTGTGCACACCGTGCCCGACGAGCAGGACCGGCTGCTTGGCCGCGCGGATGTACTGCACGGCTTCGGCGATCCTGTCGGGGCCGGCGGTCTGGTTCACCAGCCGGTACGCCGCCGGCGGCAGCGGCGGGGGAACGTCGAGCTCCTCCTGGATGATGTGGGAGGGGTACTCGATGTAGACCGGGCCCGGGGTGCCGGACAGGGCCTTGCGCAGGCCCTCGCGGATGACCTCGTCGGTCTGGTCGGCGTACTCGATGCTGGCGCAGTACTTCACCGACGGCTCGAACAGGCCCGCCTGCCGCACGAACTGGATCCGGCCGCGCCGCACCCGCTGCTCGGTGATCCGGGCACGCTGCCCGCCGAGGAAGATGACCGGCGAGTTCTCGACCTTGGCGCACATCATCGCCCCGGCCAGGTTCGCGACACCCGGGCCCAGGGTGCCGATCGCCACCGCGGCCTTGCCGGTCATCCGGGACACCGCCTCCGCCATGAACCCGGCGGACTCCTCATGGTGCGGTGAGACCACGGTCCAGCCGCGTTCCTCGGCGAGGTGGAACATGTGCACGAAGTTCGGGTCGGGAATACCGAAGATCGTCTTGATGCCCTCGGCTTCGAACAACTGGAGGATGCGCTCGTAGACTTTTACCGCCATTGGTAGTCAGGGAACGCCGGTACCGGCCCGCGGTACGGTTTCCCATCCTCCTTCCGATCCGGGTGTGCGCTGGTCCGTGTCTGCGGTGCTGCGTCAGTGCGGTGCGGGTGGTGCAGTGTCGGTGCGGTGGTCAGGACGCGTTCGCGGCGCCCTTCGCGGCCATCGCGAAACTGTTGACGATGTGGTCGACGTGCGCCGAGGGCACGACCGGCAGGATCCAGGGGTCGCTCGTGTCGCGGATGGTCTCGAGCTGCTCCCCGACCTGCTCGACCGTCCAGGACGGCTGGTACACGCCCGGGGTCTCGGCGATGAAGACGCGGGCCACCCGGCCGGCGATCGAGGTCAGCATCTCCCCGGTGATCGAGCAGGACTCGTGCGCGAGCCAGCCCACGGTGGGGGCCACCAGCTCGGGCCCCATCGGCGGGTAGGCCGAGGTGTCAATCCCCTCCGCCATCCGCGTGATCGCGGCGGGGACGATGATGTTGCTCTTCACGCCCGACGCGGCCCCTTCGAGGGCGGCCACGTTCGACAGCCCGATCATGCCGGCCTTGGACACGCCGTAGTTGACGACCCCGGCGTTGCCGTACAGCCCGCCGATGGACGAGGTCAGCACGATCCGGCCGTACCCCGCCGCGACCATCAGCGGGAACGCGGCCCGCACGACGTGGAATGCCCCGCGCAGGTGGACGTCCAGGACGGCGTCGAAGTCCTCGTACGTCATCTCCGCCAGCGGCGCCGGGCGGTGCGTCCCGGCGTTGTGGATGAGGATGTCGATCCGGCCGAAGCTGTCGATCGCCGTGCCGATGATCGCCTGTCCGCCCTCGGCCGTGGCCACCGAGTCGGTGGAGGCGACGGCCTCGCCGCCGGCGGCGACGATCTCCTGGACGACCTGCTCGGCGGGGCCGGTGTCGAGGCCCTCCCCGCTCATGCTGCCGCCCGGGTCGTTGACGACGACCTTGGCGCCCAGCGAGCCGAGCAGCAGGGCGTAGGCGCGCCCCAGACCCCGGCCGGCACCGGTGATCACGGCGACCCGGCCGTCGAACCGGGCTGCGGGCAGTGTGGCCTCAGACATTCAATGGTCCTCTCGCGACATGGGTGAGCAGGCGGGTGGTCGTCATTTGCCGAGGACGAGCCCCGCCATATCGCCTGAGTCGCGCCACTCCTGCAGCAGCTCGCCGAATGCGTAGAAGCCGGCCCAGTAGGGGTCGCCGAGGACCGACCGGATCCGCTGCTCGCCCTCGTTGTTGTAGTAGCCGGGCGTGCACTCCCGCGCGAAGTTGGTCTGGTCGATCTCCGCGGCCCGGACCGCCGCGACCCACCTCTCCTGCGCGTCGAAGGTGGGTTCGACGGTCACCGCGCCACGGCCGAGGGTCTCGGAGATGATGTGGGCGATGTGCACGGCCTGCTGCTCGAACATCGCCGGCACGGCCGCCGTGACGCCGCCCTGGATGTAGCCGGTGAAGAACTGGTTCGGGAAGCCGTGGGTCATGATCCCGTGCAGGGTGCGGTAGCCGTCGACCCAGTGCTCGTAGAGCGACCGGCCCTCGCGGCCGGCGTACGGGTGGATCGCGAGCCGGCGGTCGAGGTCACTGGTGATCTCGAAACCGCTGGCGAACACGATGCAGTCGACCTCGTACTCGACGCCGTGCGCGACGATGCCCTTCGCGGTGATCCGCTCGACGCCCTTGGTCTCCGCCACGTCGATCAGGGTGACGTTGGGGCGGTTGAAGGTCGGCAGGTAGAGGTCGTTGAAGCACGGCCGCTTACACAGGAACCGGTAGTACGGCTTGAGCGCCTCGGCGGTCACCGGGTCCTCGACGATCGCGTCGATCCGCTGTCGCAGCCGCTCCATCACCTGGTAGTCGACGAGCTCGCGCAGCTCCATGAACTTCGCCGGGTCCGCCAGCGCCGCCCAGCCGTTGGTGGCGTCCAGCTGCGCCTGCAGGTTACGGCTGATCTCGGTCCAGCCGTCGCAGATCAGGTCCGGCTGTCCCGGCGCGAACGCCTCGTAGGCCGCGGCGTGGAAGTTGCGCCGCCGCTCCTCCTGCCAGCCCGGCTGCAGCGTCGCGGCCCACTCCGGGTCGGTCGGGACGTCGCCGCGCTCGTCGATCGAGGAGGCGGTGCGCTGGAACACGTACAGGTGCTCGGCGGTCTGCGCGATGTGCGGGATGACCTGCACGCCGCTGGCCCCGGTGCCGATCACCGCGATCTTCTTGCCGGCGAGCTTGTCCAGCCCGCCGTGCAGGTCGCCGCCGGAGTACTCGTAGTCCCACCGGGCGGTGTGGATCGTGTGGCCCTGGTAGTCGGCGATGCCGGGGATGCCCGGCAGCTTCGGCCGGTTGAAGGGCCCCTGGCACATCACCACGAACCGGGCGCTGATCTCGTCGCCGCGGTTCGTGGTGATCTTCCAGCGATTCGTCCGCTCGTCCCACTCCTGCGAGCGGACCAGCGTGCTGAACACCCCGTGCTCGTACAGGCCGAAGTGCTTCCCGATGCGCTGGGCGTGCTCCAGGCACTCGTCGCCCCGGGCGTACTTCTCCTTCGGGATGTAACCGACCTCCTCGAGCAGCGGAAGGTAGCAGTAGGCGTCGGTGTCGCACTGGATGCCGGGATACCGGTTCCAGTACCACACCCCGCCGAAGTCGCCCGCCAGCTCGATGATCCGGAAGTTGGTGACGCCCTCCTGCTTGAGCCGCGCCGCGGCCACGAGGCCCGCCCAGCCGCCGCCTAAGATCGCCACGTCGATGTCCTCGACTATCGGCGTCCGGGGCACGACCGGTGTGTACGGGTCGGCCTCGTAGAACTCCTCGAAGTCGCCCTCGGTCACCAGGTACTGCTTCTGGCCCTCACGGCGCAGGCGCTTGTCCCGCTCTCCCAGATACTTCGTCCGGAGCGCGTCATGGTCGACCTCGGGCGTCTCGGTCGGGGCACAGTTCTGCATGCACATTCCTCGATCTGGGCTGGTGCTCGGGTCACTCGTCAGGCGCCGCGGGGAGATTCGCGGGAGAACGCGGGTCCAGGCGGGTCTACATGGGTCTAGTCAAGGTTGTGCGGCTCGCCGGTACCCATGTAGCTGGCCAGATTGTGGTGCAGGTTCACAACGCTGCGCTCGCGGTACGGATTGGGCTTCGGTCCGGAGAAACCGCCCGACTTCATGCCCTGCTGCACGGCCGACATGTTCGCGAAGTCCTGTGGCAGCACCGTGCGCCAGCCCGGGTCCTCCGGCGGCGTGAACTCCCACTTGGTCTCCGGCTCCTCGCCGGCCGGGTAGAGCTCGTAGACGGCGGCCTCGAAAATGCACTTGTCGGGGTCGTAGCCGTAGGGCCGGGCGCTGTAGCAGAGCATGTTGTTCAGCGCGTGCCCGATCTGGAAGTTCGGGAAGATCTGCCAGGCGGTGCCGCTCTTCGCGACGATCTCCGGGGGGACCGTCGGCCACACCACCCCGCGGGCGGCGTCGTCCTGGCGGGCCGAGGCCAGCCAGTGCTGCAGCACCTCGCCCGGGGGCGTCCCCTCCGGGAGCTCCTCGGTCAGCCGCTGGGCGGCGTCGACGAGGGTCCGGGTGGTGTTGGTGTTCGCGTTCTCCCAGGTGAAGTTCTGCAGCTCGATCGTCGACAGCCGGGCGTCCGGGCCGCTGCCGATCCGCAGCTTCGCCTGGTTCTCCTCCATGCCCTTCGGCGCGTCGTACCCGATGTTGCTGTGCCGGCCCTGCGCCCGCGCCCAGCCCAGGAAGTTCCCGAAGTTCATGAACTCCGGGTGGGTGTACGGAACGTGGTAGGTCTCCATGAAGGCCTCAAGGGCGACCTTCCAGTTGCAGTCGAATACCAGCCACTTCCGCCACCGGTAGCGCATGTTCTCGAGCTGGAACGGGTCGAGCAGCGACGCCGCCGGCTCCAGGTACTGCCGCAACGGCTCGGCGTCCGGGTCCAGGTTCACCCAGATCCAGCCGCCCCAGGTGTCGACCTGCACGTCCTTGAGCGCGATCTTCTCGTCGGTCAGGCCGCACGGCCAGTCCTCACGCTCGGCCGCGAACGTGTTCTCGCCGTCGAGGTTGTACCGCCATCCGTGGAAACCGCACACGAACTGCCGCAGCTGCCCGCGGGCGTCGCGCGCCCCCTCAGGGGTGTCGACCAGCCGGCGGCCCCGGTGCGAGCAGACGTTGTGGTATGCCCGGATCCGGTCCGGCGCCGAGCGCACCACGACGAGCGAGTCGTCCAGGATCTCGTACGTCAGGAAGTCGCCGACCCGCGGAATCTCCTCGACCCGGCCGACCTGCTGCCAGACCTTCCGCCACAGCTTGTCCCGTTCGGCCCGGGCGTACTCCGGGGAGAGGTACGCCTCCACACCGATCTCGAGCGGTTCCGACAGCGGCTCGACTGGAGTGGAAACTGTTTCCTGGATGTTGTCGAGAGTCTCGCTCATGACATTCTCCAACCCGCGTCACGGGGTAATCGGGTTCGGGTGCGGCTTTGGTCCGGGATTTGACCGGAAACAAACAGATCTACTTCGGCGTGTCAGCGCGTGAGGGACGCACGGAAATCCTCGTCCTTCAGGAACAGCGACGTGTTGTCGGCGCCCAGATGGGTCCACTTGAGGTTCAGGCCGCCGTCCACGAGAATCGTCTGCCCCGTGATGTAGGAGGACAGGTCCGAAAGGAGGAAGAGAATCGCTCCGGCCTGTTCCTCCGGGCGGCCGCGGCGGCCCATGGTGATGGCGCGGCGGTCGCGGTCGGCGTCGGCGTCCACATACGCGCCCGACGACGGGGTCGCGGTCACACCGGGCGCCACGGCGTTCACCCGGATGTTGTCCCCGGCGAGCTCGACGGCCAGCGTGCGCGTCGCCGCCACCACCCCCGCCTTGGCCGTGCCGTAGGCGATGTGGAACGGCGCCGTGTTCATGCCGCTGATCGAGGAGACCGACACGATCGACCCGGGACGGCCGTGCGACTTCAGCTCGGCGGCGACCGCCTGGCTCATGAAGAACATCGTCTCGAGGTTCTGGGTGAACAGCGCGCGCCAGTCCTCCCGGGTCACCCGGGTCGCCGCCATCCACGTCGCAGGGGCGGCACCTCCGGCGACGTTGACCAGCCCGTACAGGTCGCCGTCCGTCCGCGAGGCCGCGTTCAGCACCGTCGCGATGCCTTCGTCGGTCGAGGCGTCCGCCGCGACCGGCACGACCGGCAGCCCCTCCTTCACCAGCGGCCCGATGTGCGTGTCGAGGTTCTCCTGGGAGCGGCTCACCGCGAGCACGGTCGCCCCGGCGCGCGCCACGGCGCTCGCCACCGAGGTTCCGATGCCGCCGCCACCCGCACCGGAGACGATGACGATGCGCCCGTCCAGGTTGAGGAAGTCGTTCGTCATGTCGCCTCAGCCCTCCCGCCGCAGCGCGAGCACGCTGCCCTCGGCGTCAGCAGATAGGTAGAGCGTGCCGTCCGGTCCGGCGGCGATGCCCGCGAACGGGCCCTGCGGCCCGGAGAAGGGCGGCAGCCCGCGCAGGGGCTTGGGTGTCACGCCGGGCGGGGCGCCCACCGGAAGGTCACGGGCGATGGTCTGCCGGGCCCCGGTGCCGAGGTCGACGCTGATCAGTTGCTTCGTGCCGGCGTCGACGATGAGGAGCTGGCCGTCGCGCACGAGGATTCCCTGCGGCTGTTCCAGGCCGTCGACCACCGTGTCGACGCGGAAGCCGGAGATCGTGACGACCCGCCCGGCGCCCGACTCGGAGACGAAGAGCGTGCCGTCCGCGCCGAACGCGACACCCAGCGGATCGTTCAGCCCGGACGCCAGCTCCTCGACCCGTCCGGAACGGATGGAGAGCACGCGGCCCTTGCCGAGCTCCGCGGCCACGATGTCGCCGCCCGGGGCGACCGCCACGCCGTAGAGCTGGTCGAGCTCGTCGGCGAGCACCTCGCTCTCCGCGCTCGCCGGCCGGTAGCGCGTGACCTGCCCGCCCGAGGTGGTGACGATGAACTCGCCCGCGCCGACGGCGGTGAGCCCGCGGACGAAGCCCGGGTAGCCCGGGCTGAAGAGCATGCCGAGCGTCTCCGGCCGGCCCCCGGGGCGCAGGCGGTAGAAGTACGTCCCGTCGGCGATGTAGAGGTTGCCGTCCTCGCCGACGGTCAGGTCCAGCGGCCAGTTCAGCCCGCCCGGCAGCGTCTCCCGGGTCGCCCCGCCGCCGAGGATCTCGGTGATCTGCCCGGTGAAGTTCGAGACGAACAGCCGGTCGCCGACGAAGGTGCAGTTGTCCAGGCCAGGCGTGAGGGCGGCCAGCACGGTGCGCTCGCCGTTGCGCGGGTTGATCCGCAGCACCTCGCCGGAGGCGACCTGGGTGGAGACGATGAAGCCCTCGGGGTCGAACTTCAGCGAGTCCGGGACGCCGAGATCCCCCACGACCCGCTGCGGCTCGCCGCCCTCCGGGTCGATCCGCCAGATGTCGTTCGTCCCCATCACCGGGTAGTACAGGAGACCGTCGGGGCCGACCTCCATGGCGTTGGGCATCGCCAGGTCCTCGAGCAGCACGCGGGGCGCGCCGCCGTTGAGGTCGAGCTCCATCAGGCGCCCGCCGACCCGGCACTCGTTGACGAACAGCCGGCCCTGGTGGACGGTGATGCCGTTCACGCTCGGGAGGTCGTCGCGCAGCACCCGGGTGGTGCCGTCGGCGCCGCGCACGCTCACCCGGCCGTCCATGACCTCGGTGGCGTAGAGGTCGCCCTGCGGGCCGAAGGCCACGTCGTCGGGGGCGATGATCGCGCCGCCCTTCGCGCTGATGGTCTCCAGCTGGCCGGTCTCGACGTCGAGTGCGCTGATCTGGCTGCCGGTCACCTGCGCCACGTAGACGCGGCCGTCCGGGCCGGTGCGTAATCCGTTCGCGCCGAAAAGTCTGCTCGGCGAGGTGAGCCGGTCCAGGCTCCATCCTTCGGCGAGGCCGATGGATGCGGCGCTGTAGCGCGCCCCTTGCGACAACATGGTGACGGACTCCCGAACCTCGTCGTTGGGATGAAGAATTTCGGCTACCGGCCCGCGCGGGATGTCGACTCACGCCGCGGGCCGGTCTCACCGGGGCCGGTTCTCACCGGGGAGGGCCATTACCGGGAGTCGGACGCCGCCGGCGTGAACTCGAGCTGCAGGTGGGTCAGACCACGCAGGATGAACGTCGGGAGGTACTGGTAGTTGCGGGCACCCGCGGGGCCGTGCACCCGCTCGGAGATCCGGATGTCGGCCGTGCGGTCGAGCAGGCGCTCAAGTCCCGCCCGGGCCTCGGCCCGGGCCAGCGGCGCGCCGGGGCAGCTGTGGATGCCGCGCCCGAACGCGATGTGCTGACGCGCGTTGGGGCGGGCGACGTCGAGCGTGTCCGGGTCGGCGAAGCGGCGGGGGTCGCGGTTCGCGGCCCCGTTCACGACCATCACCGTGCTGCCGGCGGGGATGTCGACCCCGCCGACCGTGGTCGGCACCCGGGCCAGCCGGAAGTCACCCTTGACCGGGCTCTCCAGCCGCAGCGTCTCCTCGATGAAGTTCGGGATCCGGTCACGCTCGGCGCGCAGCAGGCGCTGCAGGCCGGGATTGTCGGCGATCAGCTTCGCCGCGGTGCTGACCAGCCGGACGGTGGTCTCCTGGCCGGCGGAGAACAGGTTCGCGGCCACCCGCACGACGTCGATGACCTCGGGGGTGGAGCCGTCCGGGAACGTCGCGGTGGCCAGCCCGGTGAGCACGTCGTCGCGGGGCTCACGGCGACGGTCCTCGATGTAGGTCGTGAAGCGGTCGTAGAGGAACTGCAGCGGGGAGTGTTCCATCGAGTGGTCGCCGGTGCTGCCCACGCCGCCGCCCTCGGCCGGCCGGTGCTGCAGCCGGTCGGTGAACTCCTCGTGGTCCTCCTCGGGCACGCCGAGCAGGTCGGCGATGACGAGCAGCGCGAAGGGGCCGGCGAACCCGCGGATGAACTCGCCCTCGCCGCTGGCGAGGTACTCGTCCAGCAGCCGGTCGGCGAGCCGCCAGATGAACTCCTCGTTCTCCTTGAGCCGCTTCGGCGTGATCAGCCGCATCAGCAGCGCGCGGTGATCGGTGTGCATCGGCGGGTCGAACGTAGGGAGCTGGTCGCTCATCGGCAGCTCGGCACGGTGCCGCTCGATCAGCTCGGAGATGTCGTCGCCCTCGAGGCCCTCGAGCGGGACCGGGAATCCGGGAAACGGCCCGGTTACCGAGGTACACGACGAGAATCTGTCGGAGTCGTGGAACACCGAGACGGCTTCCTCGTAGCCCGTCACCATCACCACCCCGTGGTGCGGCTCCCGACGGACCGGGCACTGCTCCCGCAGCGCGTGAAAATAAGGATATGGGTCCGCGACGAGCTCGTCACCCCGGAAGAAGTCGATCGCCTCGATGTCCTTCACCGTCTGCACCGCATCCCTTCGACACCGCTGTGCGCGTGTCCCGCTGGCCCTGAAGCGAATGACCCGTTGTCCGCAGCGTTCGGCGCCATTCCCCGCCACGGTCCGACGCCTGGTCCGCCCTGCGCCCCGAATCGCCTTACCCGCGATCGGACCGGTCCTGCGAACTAGGCCGCTACGATACGGACCGGCGGTCCACATCGGCAAGAGGTCCGAGCACATCGGCGCGAGGAGGTGCAGCGGTGGCCGGGTCCGAGCGCGCCGACGCCGCCCGCAACCGGGCGGCGATCCTCGCAGCGGCGGCGGACCTGTTCGACCGCGACGGCGCCGAGCAGGTGTCGATGAACGACATCGCCCGGGCCGCGGGGGTCGGCAAGGGCACCCTGTTCCGCCGCTTCGGCGACCGCACCGCGCTGATCGAGGCCGTCCTGTACCCGCGGGTCGCCGCGATGCTGACCCTCGTCGAGCAGGGGCCTCCCCCGCTCGGCCCCGGCGGGGAGCCGGTGGCCGCGCTGCACGCCTACCTCGACTCGCTGCTCGACTTCGTCTGGACGAACCGCACCCTCATCCGCGCGCTCGAGCACCACGGGCCGTACGCCTACTACGCCAACCCGTCCAGCCAGTACTGGATCAGCGAGCTCGCCCGGCGCCTCACCGCCGTGCGCCCGGGCGAGAACACCGACTACCTGACGCACATCCTGTTCACCGCGCTGCGGGCCGACGTCGTCGACTACCTGGTCTCCGGCCGCCGGATGGACCCCGACCGCGTCCGCGCCGGCCTGCACCGCCTCGCCGGCAGCTGACCGCCGACGTCAGCCCGCGGCGCCCGAATCATGCCCGGACCACCCTCTTGCGTATGTGGACCGGCGGTCCGTATCGTGACGGTCTAGTCCGCCGGACCGGTCCTGAACCACGGGCGCGCACCCCACGGTGTGCACCGCCCCGTGCGGCCGCGGTCGGACGGGAGCCCACGCGGCGCGACCCGAGCCGCGGCAGGCGTCGGGCAAGGGAGCCGAATGACGCGAGGTGACGGATCGTGCTGCTGGAGTTGAGTCCCGACCAGGAGGTCCTCAGGGAGGCGACCGCGAGATACCTCGCGGACCGGGTCCCGGCCGAGGCGGTCCGCCGCCTGCGCCACGACCCCGCCGGCTTCGAGGCCGACTACTGGCAGGGCGGAGCCGAGCTGGGGTGGACGTCCCTGCTGGTCGGTGAGGAGCAGGGCGGCGGGTCGATCAGCGGGTCCGCCCTGGTCGACCTGACGCTGGTCGCCCACGAGTTCGGCCTGCGTGCCGCGCCCGGGCCGCTGGCCGCCACCAACGTCGTCGCCGCCGCGCTGGGCGCGGCGGGCCCGGCGCACTCCGAGGTCCTGGCCGACATCCTGTCGGGTGCCACGGTGGCGGCGTGGTGCCTCGGCGGGCCGCCGCCGCTGGACCGGCTCGACAGCGTCGGCCTCGCCCTGCGGGTCGACGGCGACGACCTCGTCCTCGACGGGGTCAGCCGCCCGGTCGAGTCGGCCGCCCAGGCCGGGCACCTGCTCGTCGCCGCCCGCGGCGAGGAGGGGCTCACCCAGCTGCTGGTGCCCGCGGCCACGCCCGGGGTGACGGTGGAGCCGCTGCGCACGGTCGACCTGACCCGGCGCTTCTTCGCTGTCCGGATGGACGGCGTCCGGGTGCCGCGCGCCGCCGCCGTCGGCGAGGTCGGCGCGGCGGCCGACCAGATCGAGCGCCAGCTCCAGCGCGCGATCGTGATCCTCAACGCCGAGACTGTCGGCGCGATGCAGGCCGCCTTCGACATGACCGTCCGCTGGGCCTTCGAGCGTTACTCCTTCGGCCGGCCGCTCGCGTCCTACCAGGCGCTCAAGCACCGTTTCGCCGACATGAAGACCTGGCTGGAAGGCGCGCACGCCGTCAACGACAGCGCCGCGGCGGCCGTCGACGCCGGCTCGCCCGACGCCGGGGAGCTGGTGAGCGCGGCGAAGTCCTTCATCGGCGACTACGGGACGGAGCTGCTGCAGGACTGCGTCCAGCTGCACGGCGGGATCGGCGTGACCTACGAGCACGACCTGCACCTGTACCTGCGCCGCGTCACCGTGAACCGGGCGCTGTGCGGCACGCCGGCCGAGCACCGCCAGCGCGTCGCCGCCGTCGTCGAGCACCTCAAGGAGCGGGCATGACGTCCGACATCAGCACCGGCACCGGCTCGGCCGCCGGCGCGGCGAACGCGGAAGCCACGGAGAGCGTCGCGGACTTCCGCCGGCGGGCGCGGACGTGGATCCGCGCCAACCTGCGCCCACTCGAACACAACGAGGGCGCCGGCGTCATGCGGGCGGACACGACGGACGAGGAGGAGCTCGCCGCCGTCGCCCGCGAGCGGCAGATCCAGCGGATGCTGTTCGACGCCGGCCTCGCCGGCATCTGCTTCCCGCGCGAGTACGGCGGGCAGGGCCTGTCGCCGGAGCACCAGCGGGCGTTCAACGAGGAGATCACCGGCTACGAGTACCCCGGCCGGCTGCAGGCGCCGACGTTCTCGCCGTGCGCCGCGGTGCTCCTCGAGTTCGGCACACCGGAGCAGAAGAGCAGGCACCTCCCCGCCATCCTCAAGGGCGAGGAGATCTGGATGCAGTTCCTCTCCGAGCCGAGCAGCGGCTCGGACGTCGCCGGCGCGCTGACCACCGCCGTGCGCGAGGGCGACGACTGGATCCTCAACGGCTCGAAGATCTGGACGACCGGGGCCTGGTGGTCGGACTGGGCGCTCTGCCTGGCCCGCACGAACTGGGACGTCCCGAAGCACCGCGGGCTCACCGTGTTCATCATGCCGCTGCGCCAGCCCGGCATCGACGTCCAGCGCATCGAGATGCTCAACGGCAACAAGGAGTTCTGCCAGGAGTTCATCACCGACGTCCGGGTCCCCGACACCGACCGCATCGGCGACGTCGACAACGGCTGGACCGTCGGCACCCGGTGGATGTTCCACGAGCGGATGCTGCACAACTCCCCGTTCGTCACGGTGCCCGCCGGCTGGTCCTACGGCGGCGTCGACGCCACCGTCCTGGTGGACGTCGCCCGCGACGCCGGCCGCCTCGACGAGCCGCGGGTACGGGACCTCATCGGCGAGGGCCGGGTACTCGACCTGGTCCGCGAGTCGCTGCAGGGCCGGATCGGCCGCGGCGTCGTCTCCCGCCGGATGCCCGACCAGTCGGCCGCCATCGGGCGCCTGTTCGCCGGCATCGCCTCCACCCGCGTCACCAGCATGGCGTACGACATCGCCGGCTCGGCGGGCGCGGCCTGGAGCGCCGAGGACGGCGCGGTCGCCGAGTGCGGGAACGACTTCCTCCTGCGCCAGACCACCTGCATCGGCGGCGGGACCACCGAGATGGCCCGCAACGTGATCAGCGAGCGTGTCCTCGGCATGCCCCGCGAGCCCGCCCTCGACCGTGACCGTGCCTTCCGCGACGTGCCCCGCGGGGGATCCGGCCGCTCCTGACCAGGAGGTGTGATGCCCACCCACGACATTCCGGTGTTCGACGCCGACAACCACCTGTACGAGACCCAGGACGCGCTCACCAAGTTCCTGCCGGCGCGCTACCGGGGCGCGATCGACTACGTCGACGTGCACGGCCGGACGAAGATCGTCGTGCGCGGGCAGATCAGCCAGTACATCCCGAACCCGACCTTCGAGGTCGTCGCCCGCCCGGGGGCGCAGGAGGACTACTACCGGCACGGCAACCCCGAGGGGAAGACGTACCGGGAGATCTTCGGCAAGCCGGTGCGGTCCATCGACGCCTGGCGGGAGCCGGCCGCGCGCATCAAGGTCATGGACGAGCAGGGGCTCGACCGCACCCTGATGTTCCCCACGCTCGCCAGCCTGATCGAGGAGCGGATGCGCGACGACGCGGACCTCGTCCACGCCGTCATCCACTCGCTCAACGAGTGGCTGTACGAGACCTGGCAGTTCAACTACCAGGACCGGATCTTCACCACGCCGGTGATCACCCTGCCGATCGTGGAGAGGGCCGTCGAGGAGCTGGAGTGGGTCCTCGAGCGGGGCGCCCGGGTCATCCTCGTCCGGCCGGCGCCCGTGCCGGGCCTGCGCGGGCCGCGCTCGTTCGGCCTGCCGGAGTTCGACCCGTTCTGGGCCCGCGTGCAGGAGGCCGACATCCTCGTCGCACTGCACTCGTCCGACAGCGGGTACGCCCGCTACAGCGGCGAGTGGATGGGCGCCAACCGCGAGATGCTGCCGTTCCAGCCGAACCCGTTCCAGATGCTGCAGGCATGGCGGCCGGTCGAGGACGCGGTTTCGGCGCTCGTCTGCCACGGCGCGCTCTCCCGCTTCCCCCGGCTGAAGGTGGCCGTCGTCGAGAACGGGATGAGCTGGGTCGCCCCGCTGATGGACGCCATGAAGAACCTGTACAAGAAGATGCCGCACGACTTTCCCGAGAACCCGCTCGACGTGATCCGGCGCAACGTCTACGTCAGCCCGTTCTGGGAGGAGGACCTCGGCGCGCTGACCAAGGTCCTCGGTGAGGACCACGTGCTGTTCGGGTCCGACTATCCGCATCCGGAGGGGCTGGCGAACCCGGTCAGCTACATCGACGAGCTCGCCCACCTGCCGGAACCGCTCGTGCGCAAGCTCATGGGCGGCAACCTCGCCCAGCTCATGAAGGTCCCGGCCGCGGTCTGAGCGGCAGCGCCTGATGAACCTCGCGGGGTAGGTCCCCCGCCCGTGGTCCGGCCGGCCACCACGGTGCCGTCGGGGCGGCCGGCCGGACCACAGCCATGAACACCAGCTGGGAGTTCGCATGGGTTTACTTTCGGGCCGGGTCGCCGTCGTCACCGGCGCCAGCCGGGGCATCGGGAAGGGCATCGCGCTCGCGCTCGCCGACGAGGGCGCGACGGTCTACGTCACCGGGCGGACGGTGTCCCCCGGCTCGCATCCGCTTCCCGGCACGGTCGGTGAGACCGCGGCGGCGGTGGACCGCCGGGGCGGTCAGGGCATCGCCGTCCAGGTCGACCACGGTGACGACGAGCAGGTCGCCGCACTGTTCGAGCAGGTCGAGCGGGAGCAGGGCCGGCTGGACATCCTGGTCAACAACGCCTTCTCCCTGCCCGAGGACCTGACGGAGCCGAACCCGTTCTGGGAGAAGCCGCTGTCGAACTGGGAGATGGTCGACGTCGGGGTGCGGTCGAACTTCGTCGCCGCCTGGCACGCGGCGCGGCTCATGGTTCCGCGCCGGGCCGGCCTCATCGTGGCGATCTCCGGCTACGTGGGAGTGACCTACACCTACGGCGTCGTCTTCGGCACCTGCAAGTCCGCGGTCGACCGCATGGCCAGGGACATGGCCATCGAGCTCAAGCCGCACAACATCGCGTCGATCTCGCTGTGGCAGGGCCTCACCTTCACCGAGCGGGCCGAGCGCAACATCTCGCTGAACCCCGCGATGAAGGAGCAGCTCGTCACCAGCCCGACGATCGGCTGCTCGCCGGAGTTCCCCGGCCGCGTCATCGCGGCGCTCGTCCAGGACACGGACCTGATGCGGCACTCCGGGGGCACCTTCATCACCGCCGAGCTGGCCCAGGAGTACGGCGTCACCGACCTCGACGGGAAGGTCATCCCGTCCCTGCGGGCCCAGCGCGGCGCCCCCCTCTGGTCCCCCGTCTAGGCCCGCGAGCCGTCGGCGCCCCCCTGAACCAGAGGCGTCCCCACACGAACCGCGCCCCCTGGGTACGGCACGCAGAGCACAGAGCACGCCACCACAACCGCGACCCGCATCTGAACCCCGACGTCGACGCCGACGTCGACACACGCCACCGCGAGGGACGATGAGCCAGCCCATCACCACCGAGACGCTCGCCCGACTCGAACGACTGCTCGAGCGGCAGGACATCCATGACACCCTGACCCGGTTCAGCCGGGGCATGGACCGGTTCGACCGCGAGCTCTTCCTCTCCGCCTTCCATCCCGACGCCGTCATCGCCGCCGGTCCGTTCGTCGGCGGCCCGGTCGAGCTGTACGACTGGGCGTCCGCCGGGCATGAGCAGGGCCAGGTGGCCACCCACCACAACCTGCTCAACGTCACCATCGACATCGACGGCGACACCGCGCACACCGAGACGTACTACCTGTTCGTCGGGCGCAACCGCGATGACTCCAACTGGATCGCCGGTGGCCGCTACATCGACCGGCTGGAACGGCGCGCGGGCGAATGGCGGATCGCGCTGCGCACCAACGCCATCGAATGGTCGGGCCTGGTGCCCACCATGGAGATCCCGTTCTCCGACGTGCCGGGCATCCACCTCGACGGCGCTCCCGCCCGCGGCAAGGAGGACCCCTCCTACCGGCGCCCGTTGATCAACACCCGCAAGCCGCAGATTCCCTAGGCCAGGCCAGGCCGGGGCAGCCCAGGCCAGGGCGGCCGCCGCCCGTTCCACCCTTCGCCAACCACGAGGTGAGCCGGATATGAGTATCAGTGCCGACGACCTGAGCTTCGTCCTGGACCGTGAACAGATCCGCGACCTCCTCGCCCGGCTGGCCCGGGGCGAGGACCGGCGCGACGCGGATCTGATCAGCGGGGCCTACTGGCCGGACGCGACCGACGACCACGGCATCTTCCGCGGCACGTTCAAGGAGTACCTGGCGTGGGTCGTGCCCGGCGCGCCCTCGATTCCCGTCACCCTGCACACGCTGGGCCAGACCCTGATCGACGTCACGGGTGACACCGCGGTGGCCGAGACCCACGTCACCTCCTATCACCGGATCGACTTCGGCGAGGAGGAGCATGACGTCGTGATCGGCGGCCGTTACGTCGACCGGCTGGAGAAGCGGGACGGGGAGTGGCGCATCGCGCACCGCACCATGCTCTACGACTGGTTCCGGGATTTCGGGCAGTCGGTGGACTGGTCGCAGGGGGTCATGGGCACCCCGTTCCTCGCCGACCACTACGTGGGCAGCGCGAACGGCGACCACAGCGTCACGTTGTTCCAGCAGAAATCCCGCTGACCCCGCGCGCCCGCAGCGCCGTCCCGTCCGGATCGACACCCCAGCTGATGATCCGGACGGGATGGATGCGGATGACCTCGCGGCTGAGATGGCGCTGCGGCGGGTCCTGATCGGTCAGCGCCTCCGCCGTCCCCCGGATCTCCACGCCGCGCACCCGCCACGGGTCGACGGAGGCGATGTCGTCGACGACGAGGGACACCACGCCGGTGGCCGCGACGTTGCGGAACTTCCGGCTGGCGCCCAGGTCGTACCCGTGGATGTCGATCGTGCCGGTCGCCTCGTTGACGCGGAAGGCGACCGGAGAGTTCTGCGGCGCGCCGCCCCGGGCGACGGTCGCCAGCCGGCCGAGCCGCTGACTGGCCAGATACGCACGTTCGGTCTCGGTGAAGTCCATGCCGCCAGCCTCCGACATGAAGTGGACTTCAGGTCAAGGGAGTGGCGCCGGAGCCGGCGGAGCCGGACCGGGTCGGCACCAGACCAGACGCGCCCTACGGGGCAGCGCCCAACAGAGCAGCGCCCGGCCGCCGGCGTGCGGTGCTACCCCTGGTACCCGGCGACGTAGTCACCCGCGGTCTTGTGGAGGTGCCGGATGGCGATCTCCTGGTCGTTGAGCGGGAACCGCGAGACGGCGCGGGACTCGAGCATGGTCTGCGTGGCCTCGAGCGTGTTGCAGTCCTGCAGCGCGAACTCCTTGAAGGTGACCGCGGCAAGCTCCTGCCGGATGCGATCCTGCGCGGTCCGGGCCGGCACGAAGTACAGCGTGCCCTCGAAGATGTGCTGGTTGTACGCCGTCGGCCAGTAGTGGTAGGTGAGGTACCAGCCCGGCGCCCACACCACGATCATGAAGTTCGGGAAGAAGACGTAGGAGTCCAGGCCCCACGCCGGGTGGCCGACCGGGTTGACCCCTGACGGCAGCGGGTTCAGGCCCTCGATGTCGGGGCGGTCCCACGGCCCGAAGTTGCCGCTGCGCAGGACCCGCTCGATCGGCTTCACCATGTTGAGGTCCTTGGGCGGCGACATCCCGCCCCACGCCGACTGCATCGAGTGCGGCCCGTCGATGTCGTAGTGCAGTGACTCGTAGCCGTAGCCCAGCAGCTTGCGTGACTCGTCGCCCACGTACTGCTTCGCGTGCAGGACGGGCGCGTGGTAGAACTCCGCGAACGCGTCGATGTAGAGCTTCCAGTTGCTCCCGACCTCGGCCCGGTACTTGTAGACCTCGGTCATCTCGCCGAAGGGATAGCCCTCGAGTCCCTTCGCGAAGCGCCCCAGGTACTCGGCCAGCGATGTCGTGCCCTCGCTGTCGAGGTTGATGAAGATGAAGCCCTCCCACAGCTCACAGCGCACCGGTACCAGCCCGAGCTGCGACCTGTCGAGGTCGAAGAACTCCGACTCCTGCTGGACGAACGTGCAGGAGCCGTCGAGCCCGTAACGCCAGGCGTGGTACTTGCAGGTGAACTGCCGTGCCGTGCCGTGCGTCTCCTCCTGGGGGAAGTCGTTCCACACCAGCTTGTTGCCGCGATGCCGGCAGACGTTGTGGAACGCGCGGACCTCGCCTTCGGCGTCGCGGACGACGATCAGCGACGCACGCGCGGCGTGGATCTCCCTCGTGAAGTAGTTGCCGGTCCGCGGGATCTGCTCGACCCGGCCGACGTTGAGCCAGGTCCGCCCGAAGATCGCCTTGCGCTCCAGCTCATAGTGCTCGGGCGAGATCGAGTCCTCGAACGAGACGAACCCGGTACCGAGGTCCGGGTAGTGCTCGGTCCAGCTGCCCTCCGCGGGCTTCGGGAAGTGCGCCATCCGTCTACCTCCGAGCCGATGCACGTACGAGCCACGTGGCTACGGGCCGCCGCGAACTCCGAAACGATCCATCCGCGTGCTGTTTCTCCAGCCGCGTGAGTATGAACCATACGAGTCCGTATAGTTTGGGTCAACAGCCGGCGGCAACAGGCGGACCAGGACCGCGCCCGCCTCCCGTGAGGGCGCCCGGACGGCGCCGCCGTCGACCTTGACCAGAATCCGACGCACTCGTAGCTTTAGCGGATGGAGTCCAGGGCGGGTGGCGAGCGTTCGCGGGCCGGGCGCCCGACGGCGACGGAGGCAGCCAGGCTGACCGAGCGGCTCCGGCGGGCCGCCGTCGACACGTTCCTGGAGTCGGGTTACGACGGCACCACGATGGAGGCCGTCGCGCAGGCCGCGGGGATCACCAAGAGCACCTTGTATGCCCGCTATCCCGACAAGCGAACTCTGTTCATCGCGGTGAGCTCGTGGGCGCTCACCCGCCAGGAGCGCGACGAGCGCGTCCTCGAACCGCTGCCCGACGACCTCGCCGAGAGCCTGACCGTGATCGCGCGGGCGATCCTGGCCCGCTCGGTCGACCCCGACATCGTCCGCCTGAGCCGGATGGCGATCGCCGAGTCGGCGCGCTTCCCCGAGTTCGCGGCGAGCTCGCAGGCCGTCACCTGGTCACCGCGGGTGCAACTGATCATTGATCTGCTACGCAGGCACGAGAGCGCGGGCACCGTGGTCGTCGGGGACGTCGACCTCGCCGCCGAGCAGTTCTTCGCCATGGTCGGCGCGATGCCGGCGTGGCTGGCCGCCTACGGCATCTACCGGACCCCCGAGGTCGAGGAGGAGCACCTCCACCACGCGGTGAGCCTCTTCCTCAACGGCGTCCTGGCCAGGCCGGAGACCATGCCGGCCCCGCACCCGACCGAGGCCGCCAGGCCCGCCGGGGAGGGACCGGCCGTCCCTCGTGCGAGCTGGCCGATGGAGTACCGGCGGCTCGGCCGCAGCGGGCTGAACGTCTCGCGGCTCGCGCTGGGAGTCGCGGCTCTCGGCGCCGGGCCCGCGGACCATGACGAGCGGGCCGCGATCGGCGTCATCCACCGCTTCCTCGACGCCGGCGGCAACCTCCTCGACACCACCGCCGCGGGCGACATCGGCCGGGGTGGCACGGACCCGGACGGCGCCGCGGCGGAGCTCTGCGGCCGTGCCGTTCGGGACAGGCGCTCGAGCGTCGTCCTGGCCTCGAGCGTCGGGCGGCCGAGCGGGCAGGGCCCCCACGACGGCGGGAACAGCCGCCGTCACATCCGGGCCGCCTGCGAGGCGACCCTCCGCCGGCTCCGGACGGACTATCTCGACCTCCTCCAACTCGACGCCGACGACCCGACGACCCCGCTGGAGGAGACGATCGACGCGCTGGACGACCTGGTGCGCGCCGGGAAGGTCCTCTACGTCGGCGTCGCCAACCTGCACGTCTACCGGGTGACGAAGGCGCTGTCGGTCAGCGACCGGCTCGGCCGGGCCCGTTTCATCTCGTTCCGCGGCCCGTACGGCCTGCTCTCGCGGGAGCTCGAACACGAGCACCTCCCGCTGCTGGCGGAGGAAGGCCTCGGCCTGATCAGCACGAGCTCACTCCGCTCCCCCGGGCACGGGCACGGGCACGGGCACGCCACTGTCGCCGCCACGGAGGCCGCGGCGGCGGAGCTCGGGTGCACGACCACGCAGCTGTCGCTGGCCTGGCAACTGACGAGATCCGTCACCTCGATCACGCTCGACGTCGCCTCCGCGGCCCAGCTGGACGAGCACCTCGCGGCCCTGGGCATCGAGATCCCCACCGAGATCGCGGCAGCACTGGAACAGGTCTCCCGTCCCCAGGGGTAACGGTCCGCGGCCGCGCCGGCCGGCCGGTACGGCCGCGGACGGCGCGCCGCCCAGCTGACAGCGGCGCGGCGGCTTCGCCTGCTGATACGCGTGGCCGTGAGGAGCCGGGCGGCCCCCGACCGCGTGCCGTCCGTCGCTCTCGCGTCGACATTCGGCTCTTTCGAACGCGTTACCTGCGCGATTTAGTGGAAGTGTCGGAAATGTACCAATGCGGCCCATGGAAACGCGCGTGGTCACCGACCTCGGCTGGGCCCATCCTGCGAAAGCGAGACCTCTGATGAGTATCTACGACGCTATCGGTGGTGCGAGCGCCGTGCAGGCCGCGGTCGACGAGTTCTACGTCCGGGTGACGGCCGACCCCGAGCTCGCGCCCTTCTTCGCCGGCAAGGACATCCCGCGTCTCAAGGCGCACCAGCAGGCGTTCATCTCCGCGGCGATCGGCGGGCCCGAGGTCTACCAGGGCGGAGCGATCGCCTCGGTGCACTCCGGCCTCCGGATCACCGACGCCAACTTCAACGCCGTGGTGGACCACCTGGTCTCGGCGCTGAGCGGCCTCGGCGTCCCGGCGGAGACCACCGGCCAGATCGGAGCGGCGCTCGCGCCCCTGCGTGCCGACATCGTCACGGCGAAGTAGCGCCCACCGGCGCCGGGCCGTCCCAACAGGGCCGTCCCATCGGATGGGGCTCGGGGCCGTGCGCCGCCCGGCTGGTGAGGCCGACCAGCGCGGCCGGGCACGGCCCCGAGCGGCTCGGGCCGCGGCGCGGGCTCAGACGGCGACGAGTCTGTGCAGACCGGTGCGGACCTGCGACAGCGGCATCCCCCGCGCCGAGACCAGGTAGTCGACGGCGTTGGCCCGCAGCGCGGGGAACAGCACGTGCGCCAGGTATTCGGCATCGGCATCGGCGTCACCGCCGGGACGGGTGGCGGCCAGCCGCCGCGCCAACTCGCCGATCCAGAACTCGCTGAGTGGGCTGGTGTAGTAGGTCTCCAGGCTGTCATCCTCCAGGGTGCGGATGAGGGCCCGGTTGGTCCAGACGAACTCGAGCAGGGCGTCGAGGTAGGCGTTCAGGGCGTCGACGGGCTCGCCGCCGGGGCCGAGCGGCGCAGGCCCCTCCTCGACCCGCTCCCGCAGCGCGGCGGCGCGGGGGGCCAGCACCGCGTGGATCAGCGCCGCGCGGTCACCGACGCGGCTCAGCACCGTGGACCTGCCGACGCCGGCGGCCTCGGCGATGTTCTCCATCGAGACCGCCTCGACCCCGCCCCGCTCGAACAGGACAGCGGCCGCCGCCACGATCGCCGCCCGGCCGCAGGCGGTGTCCGATCTTTCCGGAGCCACTGCTCTTTCGGGAGCCACGGCGCTCCTCCCCTTGCGGAGGCGGACTGATGATCCGTATCGTAACAGTATTCCGGACCGGCGGTCCGTTTCTGTTGGTCGACAACACCCGCGGGCACCCGGCTTCCTGACCGGCGGGCACAGCGACGACGAGCCGGACGGCCTCGACCGAACCGGACCGGGAGAAGGCGTACGGCACTGTCCAGCAGCGGCTGACGGCGCTGTCTCCCGTGGTCTTCCTGGCCCCGGGCGGAGCCCGGCGCGGTGGCGGCGGGTAAGAACATCGGCGGCCTCGTGCAGTACGGCCTCGGCTCGCTGCTGCCCGAGAAGGTGTGGATCCAGAAGTAGCCCAGCTCCCCGCGGACGGAACGCGGGGCGGGGCGGGTGACCGCTCCACCCAGGCCGCCGGCGGCGCCATCACTCTTCGTGGCTCCCGGTGCCCATCCCGCGCGGTGGGTGGCGCCGCTCGGTGCTGGCCCTGCGCCACCGTGTAGAAATGCGCGGTCTGCCCGGGAGAGTCCCGGTGCGGCGCGTCCTGTGCCCCGCGAGCGGTCGCACGGGCGGCCGAGCGTCAGGAACCGGGGGCCATGCCGGACTCATCCGCTTTCGATGTGCTGATCGGGCTGGCGCTGCTCTTCGCCGCCTTCAGCCTCGCCGTGTCCCGGATCAACGAGGCCGTGCTCGCCCTGTTCCGCTACCGGGGACGCCAGCTCGAGGCCGAGCTTCGGCGGCTGCTCGGCGCCCGGCCAGCCGGCGCCCCCGACGGCGACCCTGAGGAGGGCCCCGACGGCGGCAACCCGCCGGACGTCGCCGCCGAGCTGCTGGACGGTCCGCTGCGCACCCCCCGTGCCACCGGCCGCAACGTCACCCCGCCGGCCATGGCGGATCACCCGCCCGTCTCCGGGTCCCTGGCCGCGGTGCGCCGGGCACGCATCCTGCGGCTGCCGTCGTACGTGCCGTCGACCGCCTTCGCCCAGGCGCTCCTCGACCGGGTCGACCCGCCCGCCCGGGCCATGCTGTCCCAGCTCCGCCCGGAGACCCTGCCCGACCATGTCACCGACGAGGCCCGGGCCGCCTACCGGCGCGCCTACGACGAAGCCCGACACGCCCTCGACGAGCGGACCGCCCAGGCGCTGTACGCCGCGATGCCCGCGGACCACCCGGCCGGGCGGGTGATGGCGGCCGCGCTCGTCGCCGCCACCGGCTCCGGCGCGGTCGGGACCATCGAGGACGGGCTCGCCTCGCTCCCCCCGTCGCCGGCGAAGGACGCCCTGATCGCGGCGACCGTCCAGGCCGCCGGGGACCGCGAGAAGATCGTCACCGAGCTGGCCCGCTGGTACGACGACGCCATGGACCGCCTCTCCGGCTGGTACCGGCGGCGTATCGCCATCTTCCTGCTCTGCTACGCGATCCTGCTGGCCGTCCCGTTCAACCTCGACGCGATCGGGCTGGCCCGGGCGTTCTGGCAGGACGGGACGGTACGCCAGGCCGCGGTGGCGGCCGCCCAGGTCGAGGTGACCTCCGACGGCGCGGCGGCACCCGACCAGCCCGAGCCCGACCAGCCCACGGCCGGCGAGGCGGCGGAGCAGGCGGTCCAGGCCGTGCGGGACGCCTCCGGACTCGCCGTCCCGATCGGCTGGGTGCACAACTCGGAGGAGCGGGACGACCCGCGGGAGGTCCCCGACTCCGTCGGCGGCTGGTTGCTGAAGATCGCCGGCCTCGCGATCGGCTGCTTCGCGCTCACCGCCGGCGCCCCGTTCTGGTTCGACCTGCTCGGACGGCTGGTCAACATGCGTGCCACCGGGCCCAAGCCCCGGGCCACCAACGGTTAGCACGGGCCGAAACCGGCGAGAGGACTGACGATGGCACAGGCACGTTCCCGCGGGGCAGTGGCTGAGGTCGGCATCATCGGGGCGGGAGTGCACGGCGCGAGCGCCGCGTTCCACCTGGCCCGGGCCGCGCACGACAGCATCGCGTTCCTCGCGGAGTTCGCCGAGCACACCGACGGCGGAGACGCCGGCTTCGTCCGCACCGGCGGGCTGTACCTGCACGGCCCGGACATCGACGTCGGCGCGGGCGACGGCCCCGGCCCCGGCGGCACGGGCGGGAACGTCGCGGTGGCCGTGCGGGAGGAGCAGGCCGGGTACGCCGATCCCTACCGGACGACCTGGGGCTTCGTCACCGCGGCCCGGGCGCGCGGCGCGGTGGTCCACGCCGACACCCGGGTCGTCCGGATCACCGAGACTCCCGGGCAGGTCGAGCTCACCACCGTGGACGGCACGACGCACCGGGTCCAGCGCCTGCTGCTCGCCGCCGGTCCCTGGACGGCGCCCCTGGCCGCCCAGCTCCGCGTCCCGCTGCCGCTACATGCCGAACGGCACGTGGTCGCGCTCCTCGGCCCCGTCTCCGGCAGCGGCCCCACCTCGACCGCCGGTGCCACGTCCGGCGGCGCCGGCTCCGCCCGCCGCGGCGCGGCGCCCCCGGACATCCCCGACCCCGACACCGGGGTGATCATCGACGTGGCGGGCGGGTACTACGCGGCGCCGCAGCCCGACGGCGGCTGGATGCTCGGCGGCCTCGAGCCCACCCCGCCGGTCGACTTCGACCCCGGCCGGTTCACCGCCGGTGATCAGCTGTCCGCCGGCTTCGGCACCGCCCGCATTCTCGGGTAAGCCCGGTCAGCCCTCCAGGAGGGTGACGACCGCGAAGCTCAGGACCAGTCCGAGGATGACGGCCCGGATCGGCAGCTGGGCCCGCTCCACCCGGTCCTGGCGTTCCGAGAGCGCCGACAGCGGCCCGGCCACCATCGACAGCAGCACCCCGGCCCACACCAGCGCGGACAGGTCGGCCACGTCCGGGCTGACGCCGACGACGAGAATGGTGACCACCAGACTGGCGGCGAAAAGCACCTGGGGCAGCAGCAGGAGCGACATCCGCGGCAGCGCGGTCTTCGCGGTCGCGCCGGAGTCGGGTCGGCCGGAGAGCACGACCCGCACGAACGACAGCGCGTACAGCGGAGCGTTGAACAGGGTGCTGGCCACCGTCCGCTGGGCTCCGCGCGGCCCGGTGTAGGCGACGATGAACAGCAGCGAGCCGACCAGGTACGGCAGGGCGTGCAGCACGTAGGCGGTCAGCGACACCCCGGCCGCGATCTGGACCCCGGCCAGCACGCTCAGCGGCGGCCCCAGCAGGAACATCATCTGCGCGCACGCCACCAGGTAGCCGATCCCGGTATGCAGGTAGTGCGCCCGCTGCCAGCCGGTCAGGCCGGGCTTGCGCAGCGGGTTGTCGAACAGCAGCAGGCGCAGGCCGTCCATCGCCCACCGGCTGCGCTGCTTGGCGTACTCCGCCGCGGTGGCCGGCGCGATCCCGACGGACACCGGGCCGTGGTGGTAGACGCTCTGCCAGCCGGCGGCGTGCAGCTGGTAGGAGGTGTGCAGGTCCTCGACGATGTTCCACTCACTGAAGCCGCCGACGGACTCAACCGCCGTCCGCCGGTACAGGGTGCCGTTCCCGCAGGACGACGCGGCGCTGTCGCGGTCCTTCGCCGGCTGCACCGCCTTGTACAGCATCGGTTCGGCGTTGTTGAGCACGTCATGGCGGCCGACGTCGAAGCGCTGCTCGGTGCAGACGAACCCGACCTTCGGGTCCCGCAGGTAGCCGAGGACCAGCTCGCCGAGATCGGGCACCGCGATGTGGTCGGCGTCCAGCGTCATGATCGCGTCGCCGTCGGTGCGGGCCAGGCCGTGGTTGAGGTTCGCGGCCTTGCCGCGAGGCCCGTCGGTGCGGGTGAAGCAGATGATCCCGAGCCGAGCGGCGAGGGCGTCGATGTCGCGCCAGTTGGGCCGGCCGGCGATCCGCCCGTCGTTGAGGACGTAGGTGCGGTGCGGGTAGTCGATCGCCAGCGCCGCGCGCAGCGTCGCCTCGACCATCTCGACCGGCTCGCCGCAGACGGTGACGAAGACGTCGAGGGTGCCGGCTGGCGCCGGGGCGCGCCGGACGTGGCCGGTGCGCATCCGGCCGGTCATCACCGCCGTCCACACGATCGTGAGGTAGCTGACGATCTCGGCCGCGTAGAACAGGTGGCCGGCCACGCCGGTGCCGTCCAGCGTCCCGGCGCGCCACACCGCGTACACCGCGCCGATCAGCGTGATCGCGACCCCGACGACCCGTCCGGCGACGGCCCTCCACCACGCGACGGGCACCCGGACCCAGGTGTCGACGCCGTCCAGCGGCGGGATCCCGGCCCGGGCGGCGTCGCGGATGTCGCCGGCCACGGCCTGCGCCGGGATCGCCGGGACGGCCGGGGCCGCGACCGCGGACGGCTCACGCGGAGCCAGGCTGGGCGGTGCTGACGGTGGCGCGAACTCGGGTGAAGCCGGGCCGGCCGCGTCGGCGGGCGCTGCCTGGTACGCCATACAAGTCCCTTCTCTATCCCCCCAACACGCATCCTGTCAGCTGGTCATTTCGGGCTAGTTCGCTGGGGGGCGGCAGCCGCCGGACGCCGCCACCTATGTGGTCTCGCCGGGCCCCACCGCGGTGCCAACCGCGTCCGCCGGCCCGCGCGCTGCCAGCCCTTCGCGCCGACGGCGGTGCGGTGGGCGCGGGGGTGCGGCGGGAGGCACGAGGGACGCGGCGGGCCGCCGACTCCCGGACGGCGCCGTCCAGTGTGATCGTCATCGGCGGGCCTCCGTGACGGCACCCGGGCGCTCACCGCCGGACGCACCACCGGGCGCAGCGTCGTCGGAGCGGGTGCGCGTCGCGGCGGCCCGCGCCAGGCGGGACTCGACGTGGTCGAGCCAGCGGATCTCGGCCTCGGCGGCGAAGACAGCGAAGGTCGCGGGGCAGGCGGGTGGACGGCCGCTGCCCGCGCACCGCCCGTCACGGCGGCGGCCGGGACCGCCGCCGTGACCCGTCACCTCAGCCGAAGCTCGTCGGCTTCGGCTCGGACCAGGTGGTGTCCTTCGGCGGCCAGCAGACGAACGGCTTGTCCTTCGTTCCACCGACGATCTCGAACTTCCCGCCCCGCACGCGGACGAGCGCCCGGCAGTCGAGCTTGTAGCCGTTGGTGACCGGGTCGGCCTTGGAACGCTGGTTGTGCTGACGCGACCAGTCCACCGGAACGGTCAGGCCATCCGCGGTGTAGTCGGTCAGGTGGTTGGTGGCGTCGATCACGGACGCCTGGGTGAACGCCGGCCCCGCCTTGAGGATGCCCTGGTAGGCGAGGTCCGCGTTGATCCATCCGTACATCGCCATCTCGTCGGGCCGGCCGCCCACCTTGCCGATCCACTTCTTGAACGTGGCCATGGCGGTGTCCGCGGGATCGGCCTCGAACGGCCGGAACCCGACACTGACGTAGTCACCCTCGAAAAGCGCGCCGGCCTCCTCGACGAACTCCTGGTTGTAGGTGTTCAGGTGGTACATCGGGACGTCGCCCATGCCCTGCCGCTCGAGTTCCTGGGCCAGGGTCTTCATGCCGTTCAGATCGAGACAGGTGATGACCAGCTGCGCGTCCGCGCGCTTCATCGCGGCCACCTCCGGACCGACCCCGTTACTCAGGCCGAACGCCAGGGTGTCATTCTTGTAGACGATCTCCTGGTCGGTGGCCGCACCGTACCGCTCGATCGTGTCGGTGATCTGGGTGACGCACTGCTTCGAGTTGTCGGACACGCCGTACCCGAGCGCCGCGATCCGCTTGGTGCCGGCCAGTTCGGCGACGTAGGTGAAAGTGCGGTCCATGCAGTCCAGGCAGGGCGGGGCCGCGTTACCGAAGATGCTCTTCCGGCCGATCATCTGCGCCGGGTGGATGTCCCATCCATACAACGGGATCCCCGCGTCCGCGAAGTTCTGCCATCCGCTGGCGAGCTGCGGGGCGCTGAAGGTCGCGAAGGTGTCCTTCGCCGACACGATCTCGATCGCCTTCTGCTGGTTCTGCCCGAGCGCGTCATCGAGCTCCTGGGCGACGACGAGCTTGCGGCCGTGGACGCCACCCTCGCTGTTCCGGTAGTCGAAATACGCCTTGACCCCCTGGGAGAAGCAGTCCAGCAGGCAGGTGCCCAGCGGGTTGTTGGTTCGCGTCCCCAGGACGGAGAACCGGATCTCGGCGTTCGTGACACCCGGTACCGCGCCGCCACCCGCGGACGAGGCGGGGGCGGCGGTGTTCGAGTCGGAGGAGTTCGAGCAGGCGGCGACCAGACAGCCGACGGCGAGCAGGATGGCCAGGCAGCGCAGGCGGCGGCCATGACGTTTCATGGTCGGGCGGTTTCCTTCGGTCGGAGTACACGGATCGCACGTGGGCGGCACCGGCTCGTCAGTCGGCGAGCCGATGTCCGCAGTAGTTCGGGCTGACGATCTCGATGGCGGAGCCTTCGGGGTTCACCTCGACGAACGAGTAGCACTCGGCGGGCTTGCCGAAGTCACGTTCGAGGTCGATGTCGCCGATGAGGCCACCGGCGTTGTAGCCCTTCACCGCCCGGAGGCCGTCGATGTAGCCCTGCCGGGTCGGGCAGTCCCCCGCCTCCTCCAGGCCCCGGATGAACATGTCGGCGATGATGTAGCCGACCAGCGCCAGCGTCTGGTCGGTGTCCTGCAGCTGCGGGGCGTAGGTGGCCATCGCGGCGCGGTAGGCGTCGAGCGCGGGCGACTTCGTCTCCAGCGGTATGTAGGCGGCGAACGTCGTCAGACCGGCCAGCTGCGAGCCGTAGGTCTCCAACAGCTCGGCGTTCGGCGCGGGGCTGCTGCTGAGGATGACCTTGAGCGGGACGCCCTGGCGCCGCGCGGCCGCGACGACCTTGGCCAGGCCCTCCGTGCTCAGCGTGCCGGCCAGCGTGTCGATGCCCTCCTCGGCCATCTGCCGCGCGAGCTGGTCCGCCTGGGCCGAGACGGGGTTGTCGTCGGTGCCGACCGAGGTCGTCGTGATTCCCACCGACCGGAAGCTGGAGGTGAACTGTTCGGCGATGTGCGTCGACACGGTCGGGTCGAGCGGGTTGTACAGGATCATCGCCTTGGTCCCGCCGCGCTCATGGACGAACTTGCCGAACGTGTCGGCCGAGCCCTTCGCCGTGAAACTGTAGTTGAAGGAGAACATGTTCCGGTACTTCGCCCACGCGTCCTCCACGGCGATCCCGAGCACCGGAATCCCGCGCTCCGCGAGATAGGCGGCGCTACCCGAGGCCACCGTGCTCGTCTCGAGCATGCCGAAGATGCTTTCCCGCTCCGTCAGTGTGCGGGCCATCGTGAGATTCATCGACACCTTGGCCGTGTCGTCTCGCCAGTCATAGACGATCTGGCGCCCGTGCACACCGCCGGCCGCGTTCACCGCTCCGAATCGGGCGTCGATTCCGGCCCGGGCGGCACTGAACGTCACCGCACCGAGCCCGGTGTCCGGAAACAACAGCCCCAGCTTGACCTCGTCCGCGGTGACACCCTCGGTGGTACAGGACATCGCGCTCTGCGTCGCGCCGCCCTGACAGCCGGTCAGGGCGGCGGTGCATAACAGCACGGCGGACAACCACGACAGTGAACGAGTTGTCGCCATGCAAGCCTCCCGGGGGTCGAGCCGCTTCTTGCAGCCACCGTATCCCGGACGTCCAACATGGGTAACGACCTACTCACAACTATGAATCGGCGCTCCTATACCACCTCGCGAATGATCACTCCGGCGTGCATGGACACTATGCTCCGATGGACGCGAACAATATGACCGAAACAGCGGTCGCGATTCAACAGGTACTCGCTGACCTGGGTTGATGCTCTGTCATGAGAACCTCCGCCGCAGCCCGCCCCGGGCCCCGGGGCGGGCCACACCGACGGCGCCCCGTGGCGCGCTGTCGGGTGACCACGCACCGCGCCGCGCCACCGATAGCCGATCCATTGCGCACTCGTTGACCTGACCGGGCCTGGCGTCACCGCCTCTCAGGGGCGGAGCAGCGACCGGACCTGCTCCCGCGGGAAGAACTCCTGGTTCTCGCCCCAGCCCTGCTGGCCGTCCCAGCGCCAGTCGGTCAACGTCCAGAACGCCAGCCTGCCGGGCCAGCCGAACCAGCGCAGGGCGGTCACCACCTCGCCCTCGGCGTGCAGCGACCGCCCGCGGTCGTCCTCGGCGTCGAGCACGACCCTCGTCGGTGCGCCGCGACGCCGTTCCAGCACCCGCCGCTCACCGCGGACGAGCTCGCCCAGCTCACCGTTGCGGACGAGATAACCGTTCATCACCAGATCCACGCCGGGCTCGTCGTCGGCGATGGAGATCGCGTGCCAGTGCGAGTCCGGTGCGGCGATGGCCCAGAGGTAGTCCCCGGATCGCGACGCGCCCGGGCGGTGCGGGCCCCATGTACGGTCGCGCAGCGAGTAGCAGTCGATCTCGATCCGCTCGCCGTCCAGCACCAGCCACCCGGTGGCGCGCCCGGGCTGGTCGAAGTGCCGGGCCCCGGTCATCGTCTCCAGGTCGCTGTAGCGGATCTCGTGCGGCGCCATCAGCGCCGTCCACTCGAGGTCGAGCTCCAGGCCGAGCTCGGCGTAGGACAGCCGGTAGCTCCGTAACGGCTCGAGCACCTCCTGGCGGAGGCTGTTCGGCAGCCGGAAGTCACGGAAGTCGAGCGGGCCGGTGGCCGGCTGGGTCCAGCGCCAGTCGTAGAAGCGGCAGTCGTAGGTCTCCTCGCCACTGGCATCCCACAGCGCGGGCCCGCCACCGGAGACGCCGGTCCGGACGTCGTGAAAGTAGTAGACGAAGCCGTTCATGCCCCGCTCGGGGATAGCGAAGCCGAACCAGGCACTTTCCTTCCAGTAGGGGTCCTCACCCGCGGGGTGGAAGATCTCGTCGGCGGTGGCGTCGATCGGCCTGGTCACAGCCTCTGCCCTTCGTCTGGGACGCGGCACGGGACGGCCGCGGCCCCGGTGACGATAGGGGGTGCGGGTTCTCAGACGACGTCGAGCACGGCCCGGCGGCGCCGGGTCCGGCCGGCGGCGAAGCTCTCGAGCAGACCCGTGACCTCACCCCAGCCACCGCGCCAGCCCGGCCGTGGGCACAGCCGCCCGGCGGCGACCAGCTCGACGACCGTGGCCAGGTCGCCGCCGACCGGCCAGCTGCCCCAGAACCCGCGGACACGTCGGCGCAGCGGGCTCGCGAAGGCCGCCGGCGGGAAGACCATCCGCTCCCCGGAGATCGCGCCGACCGCGAGGGCGGTGCCGCCCTCCGCCAGCAGGTCGACCGCCCGGGTCATCGTCGACCCGCCCACCACGTCGACCACCACGTCCACCGGCCGCAACGACGCGGCTGGCTCAGCCGTGGCCGGATCGCCCCCGACCGGGTCACCCGGATCCGTCGCCGGCAGCTCGGTGCGGACCTCGTGGGCGCCGGCCGCCCGCAGGTCGTCGGCGTCCGCGGGATCGCGCGCCACGGCGACGACCTCGGCCCCGCGCAGCGCGGCCAACTGAACGGCGAACCAGCCCACGCCGGCACCGGCGCCGGTGACGAGGACGCGGCTGCCGGCGAGCCCCTCGACCTCACCGAGGGCCTGCACCGCGGAGACCGCCGGCAGCGCGAGCCCAGTCAGCACGCCCGGATCCACACCCGGCGGCAGCATGGCAACGTCACCGGTGCTGGCGGTGACGAGCTCCGCCCAGGCCCCGGGCGCCGGCAGCAGGGTGAGCACCGTCGACCCCACCGGCGGGCCACTCCCGTCAGCTGCGGCCTCGACGACCACACCCGCCGCGTCGAACCCCCAGACTCCGCCGTCGCCGAGCATCGCCGCGGCATAGCCCGTGTCGCGGTCGACCAGCGAGATCGCCGCCGTTCTGATCAGCACCTGGTCGGGCCCGGGTACCGGATCGGGCACCTCCCCAAGCCGCAGCCCGCCGGCCGCCGACCCGTCCGTCACAAGTGCCCGCATTTCTCCACTCTCCGCCCTCATTCTGATGCCCACGGTGACGGAGATCGAGATGCCTCCAGCCCGTAGGCAGGACCGAATTTCCATCACGGTATCGACGACGAAACCGGTCGGTTCAGATTGAGAGGCGTGTCGCGTCCGGCGTGAGGCAGGTCTCGGCACGACGGAGCGGGGTCGGGCTGACCGCTCACCGGGTGGTGCGGCGGTCCGCGGGCGTGGCCTCAGGCCTCAGACCCGGCCCTGACGTCAGGCCTCAGCCAAGTGCGCGCAGCGCGTCGAGCGCCTTGTCCGCGTGCCGGTTCATCGCGAACTCCGAGTCGATCCGGGCGACGACCGTTCCGTCCCGGTCGAGGACGAACGTGGCCCGCTTGTTGGGGCCGAACTTACGGCGGACCCCGAACGCGTCCGCGATCGTCCGGCTGGTGTCGGCGAGGAGCGGGAAGCCGAGGGAGTGCTTGGCGCTGAACTCGGCCTGCTTGGCGGTGTCGTCCGCGCTGACGCCGACGATGCCGGCGCCGATCGCCGCGAACTCGCTCGCCAGGTCGCGGAAGTGGCAGCTCTCCCTGGTACAACCCGGGGTCATCGCCGCCGGGTAGAAGAACACGACCAGCGGCCCCTTCGCCAGCAGGTCCGACAGCCGCAGTTCGGCGCCGGTCTCGTCAACACCGGACAGGTCACCGACCCGGTCTCCCACGTTCATCCGAGGGCCCTCCACTCGTTCGCGAACCGGCATCCTGGCCACCGGGCGACCGAATCCTCCCACCTGTGCACGGTAGGTGACATACCGAGTGGATCGGACCGGCGCGCACTCAGGCCGGCAACGGGCACGCCGGTCGAGCACGTGCCGGTCAGGCGGGCGCCGGCTTGTTCAGCCCGCGGCGGGCTGGGGCAGCGCGGCCAGGTCGTCCTCCGTCAGCGACCACCCGGCGGCGGCGGCGTTCGCCGACACCTGCTCGGGGCTGGTCGCACCGGCGATCACCGACGCCACGCCGTCCTGGGCGGCGAGCCAGGCGATCGCCAGCTCCAGCACGGAGTGGCCGCGGTCGGTGGCGAACGCGATGAGGGCGTCGAGGTGGGCGAAGTTCTCCTCGGTCGCCATCGCGGCGAAGTAGGAGCTGGAGGCCAGCCGGCTGCCGGCCGGGAACGGCTCACCGGCCCGGTACTTCCCGCTGAGCATCCCGGAGGCGAGCGGGAAGTAGGGCACGATCCCCATGTCCGCCTTGAGCGCCGCCGGGACGATCTCCGCCTCGACGGCCCGCCGGAGCAGGCTCCACTCGATCTGGGCGGCGACGAACGGAGCGACGTTCCGCTCGGTGGCGAACGCCGACCGCGCCTCGATCTGCTCGGCGCTGACGTTCGAGCAGGCGATGCTGAGTACCTTGCCCGAGCGCACCAGCTCCTCGAAGGTCTCCATCGCCTCGCTCAGCGACGCCTCGGCGTCGGGAAAGTGCTGGTAGTAGACGTCGATGCGGTCGGTGCCGAGGCGGCGCAGGCTGCCTTCGCACCCCTCCAGGATCCGCCGCCGCAACGCGCCGGGCGTGTACGCCTCGCCCTGCGGGCGCGGGAGCACCTTGGTCGCGATGACCGCGGCGTCGCGGCGGGAGCCGAGCGCGGCGCCGAGGAACTCCTCCGACGCGCCGGCGCCGTACATCTCGGCCGTGTCGAAATGGGTGATCCCGAGATCGAGGGCCGCGTGGACGACGGCCGCGCTCTCGGCGGCACCGAGCCGGGCCCCGAAGTTGTTGCAGCCCAGCCCGACGATCGAGACGGCTGGTCCGGCACTGCCCAACGGGCGGGTCCGCATGACGGTGTCTCCTTGGTTCCGCTCGGCACCACGGCACGAGTTGGTCGACGGCGTGCCTCGACGCGGAGGCCGCCCGGGAGGCGGTCGATCGGTCAGCCGCGCGGAGCGCACGCTCCTCAGCGCGCGCCGCGGATACTCAGATCGCCGTCGCCGATCGTCCCATCCGGCTCTCCGGCACCCGGTCGAGGGCCCGCGCCACCCGCCGACGCCGTCTGGACGGTGCCGTAGGCGCCGTCGTGGTAGACCAGCGGGGCCTCGGCCCGGCCGGTCTGGCTGTCGAGCACCTCGGCGACGACGAGATGATGGTCGCCCTCGACGGTGCGGCGCCGGATGCGGCACAGCAGCCAGACCGCGGCGTCGAGCAGCAGCGGCTCGCCGCCGGGGAGCGCCCGCCACCGCGTCGGCGGGCCGAACCGGTCGGCGCCCGGCTGCGCGAACCGGGCCGCCAGCTCATTCTGCCCCTCCGACAGCATGTGGACCATGAGCGTCTCGCTGGCCTCGAGCACGGGCGCGATGGACGACCGCACGGACAACGCCAGCGACACCAGCGGTGGACGCTCGGACAGTGAGGCGACAGACGTCGCTGTGAACCCCACCGGACCGCATGGTCCCGCCATCGTCACGATCGTCACGCCGGCGGCATGACGCCGGAAGGCACGCGCGAGCGCGCCCGGGTCGGCGACACTGCGGGCCGGTGACCGGCGCGGCGTCGGGTGCTGCGCGGAGACCTGCTTCGGCATAACCACACCCTTTCCCAGCGACACCGATCTAACAACCACGGACGCCCCCGATCAGCGCGGCGGATGGCGGGCCGACGCAGCTGGCATGCTCGCGCTGTGACGGAACCGCCCCCGCCGCAGTGCCCCACCCGGACCCGGCTCTACCGCGCCGGGTCGGTGGCGGACAAGGACGAGTTCGACGTCGACGCGCTGATCACCAACTGGGACCTGAACGCGGGCCTCGTCTCCGGCGGCAACCAGGTCGCGGTGCTCGCCCACGGGCTGCTCGACGCGGTGGTCGACGGCCACTACCTGGCCGTCCAGCAGCTCGACGACGCGATCGAGGATCTGCAGGACTGTCTGTTCCAGCCGCGCCCCGGCAGCGACGTCCGCCGCCGGGGCTACGAACTGAGCGTGCGGCTGGCGCGCCTGCGCCGCGTCGTCGCCCCGATGCAGGACGTCGTCGCCCGGCTGGTGCGCAGCGACAGCCAGCTGGTGGACGAGACCCTGGCCCCGTACTTCCACGATGTGGCCGACCATTCCCTGCGGGCAGCCGAAACCATCGATGCCGGCCGCGACCGCATCAACAGCATTGTCGAGACACAGCTCAACGAGCAGAGCGCCCAGCTCAACGAGATCACCAAGAAACTGGCCGCCTGGGCCGCGATCATCGCCGTCCCGACCGCGGTCACCGGTTTCTACGGCCAGAACGTCCGTACCCGGGCTTCGGGGGCCACGGCGGCTTCATCGCGAGCTGCCTCGTCATCATCGTCCTCGCCGGCGGCGTCTGGTTCGTGCTGCGCCACAGGGCTACCCCGTAGGGCTCGTCCAGGGTCGCGGAGTCGGTCCCGAACACCCTGTCGAAGGCCGACGGGGCCACCTCGAGGTACTCGTCCTGATCGGCCATGCCGGCCAGAACGACGTCATCGGTCGCCGCGGCGTCCGCCCGGCCCTGTTGGACCGCGACGAGGCAGTCTGCGGCGCGCGGGAGCTCGATGACCGTCAGTCCGGGAATCGGTGGCCGGGACGGCGTGGCCGCCGGCGCCCCGGCGGCCGCCTCGCGCTGAGAGCAGGCCCGGGTCCGGAGCACGTAGCATCCGATCTGGCCCGGCAAGGCGGACACGCACTCGTCCCGAAGAGGATGGTTCCATGGCTGACATCGGTACTCCCGAGCTGCTCATCATCGCAGTGGTCGTCCTGGTCCTCTTCGGTTCCAAGAGGCTTCCCGACGCCGCCCGGTCCCTCGGCCGGTCCCTGCGGATCTTCAAGTCGGAGATCAGGGCGCTCGACACAGACGCGCCGGCCGCGCCGCAGGGCCCGGCACCGGCCACAGCCGAAGTCCCGATGCCACCGAGCGCCACCTCGGCTCAGTAGCCACCGACGCTCCCCCGGCACGGGAAGAAAAAGGCTCGTCCGGCGGCCACATGAGGTCTCGCACGTACGGTCGCGGCCGATCGACCGTAGCCTTGGCCTGGCCTGAACAACCACCCGACGCTACGACGAAAGGACGGCCCGTGGGTCTCCGCCTGGGCGACACCGCTCCCGACTTCACCGCCACGACCACCGACGGCGAGATCACCTTCCTCGAGTGGAAGAAGGACTCGTGGGCGGTCTTCTTCAGCCACCCGGCCGACTTCACCCCCGTGTGCACCACCGAGCTGGGCCGCACCGCCGCGCTGCAGAGCGAGTTCCAGAAGCGGAACACCAAGGCTCTCGCGCTGTCCGTCGACCCGGTCGACCAGCACAACGCCTGGGCGCCGGACATCGCCGAGGTCGCCGGCAGCGCGCTCAACTTCCCGATCGTGGCCGACCCCGACCACCGCATCGCCGAGCTGTACGACATGATCCACCCGGGTGAGGGCGACACCTCCACCGTGCGTTCGGTGTTCATCATCGACCCCGCCAACAAGGTGCGGCTCTCCCTCACCTACCCGAAGTCGGTGGGCCGCAACTTCGACGAGATCATCCGCGTCATCGACGCGCTCCAGGCCACGGACGCGAACCCCATCGCGACCCCGGCCGACTGGAAGCCCGGCGACCGCGTGATCGTCGCGATCTCGGTCTCGACCGAGGACGCCAAGAAGCGGTTCCAGAACGTCGAGGAGACCAAGCCCTACCTGCGCTACGCCGACGCTCCCTGATCGATCACGTCACCGGTCTCGTCCCGCCCGATCGTGGGGCGAGGCCGGCCGCCGGCCGCGCGTCCGTCAGGCCGCGCGGCTCAGCGCGCCGCTGAGGAAGGCGAGCTGCGCCGGCGCGACGGAACGCCAGTATTCGGGGGTGTGACCGCCCGGGCCGAAGTTCTGTTCGCTCGCCGCCAGGTCGCGGGCGGCCTGGCGGGACACGGCGAAGAACGGGTCGGCGGCGCCGCAGTCGATTCGGTACGACACGCCCGGCACGGGTGGCGTCCCGAGGACCGGGTGGGCCGCGAAGTCGGCCCTGGAGTCGAAGGCGCCGGGGGCGCTCGCCCCGTGGGACGGCCACATAGCCGGGCTGCTCGCCGCAACCGCCACGACCAGTCCGGGATGGCGACGGGCCAGTAGCAGCGCGCCGTACCCTCCCATCGACCATCCCGTCGCCGCCAGCCGGGTAGCCCGCAGGCCCAGCCCGGCGAACCGGGGCAGCACCTCGTCAATGATCATTTTTTCGGGGTCGTCACCCGAGGCGCGGCGATGCCAGTAGGTCTCGCCGCCGTCGACGGCGACGAGGGCGAACGGCGCCACGCCCACCGCCAGGGCCGCGGTGAGATGCCGGTCGAGGTTCAGCAGGCTGACCGACCGCTCGGCGTCATCCCCCCGGCCGTGCAGGACGAGGCAGGCCGGCAGCCCGTCCCGGGACCCGCCCGGCGCGATCACCACCATGCCGACCTGCCGGCCCCTGGCCGCGCTCGCGAAGGTCACCCGTGAGACCTCCACGGGGCCGGCCGTGACCGCCGAAGCGGCCGGCGTTCCCGCCCCCGCCACCGGAGTGGTCGCCGCCGGAGCCGGTGCCGGTGACGGGGACGACGCGGGTGGGACGGGTGACACGGGCGCGGCGGAGCCAGCCGAGCATCCGGCGAGGCCCCCACCGACCGCGGTCGCCGCGAAGGCCAGCAGCACCCGCCGGCTCGGCGGCACCGCTCTCGAGGGCATGGTGGGAATCGTCCCATCCCGGTCTGGCCGCGGGGTCGGCGGTGCCGCCACGGTCAGCTGGCGACGTCCCGCACGATCACGCGGGACGCCGCGCGGCCCTCCGGCACCGGGATGAGCGGGTAGACGTGCACGGCCCCGTCGCGGACCGTTAGCTCCACCTGGAGGCCCTCGGCGGCGGCCCGCTTCTGGAAACGCAGGACGTCGGGGTAGAGCAGGTCGCGGGTGCCGACGTACACCTGCGTCGGGGCGATGCCGGTGAGCCGCCCGTTCATCGGGCTGAGCCGCGGTGCGGCCGGGTCGTCGCCGTCGGCCCAGGCGCGACCGGCCTCCACCAGGCCGATGCGGGTCAGCCAGGGGTCGCGGGCCTCCGCCGCCGCGACCGCCGGGTCGGCCAGGGTGAGGTCCAGCCACGGGGAGATGAGTACCAGGCCACGTGGCTGCGGCAGCCCGTGGTCTTCCAGGGTCTGCGCGAACCCCAGCGTCAACCCGGCGCCGGCGGAGTCCCCGGCGATGGTGACCGTGGCCGGGTCCATCTCGTCGAGCAGCCGCCGGTAGACCGTGGTGAGGAACGGATACGCCTCGCGGTAGGTGTGTTGCGGCGCGAGGCCGTAGTCGGGGACGTCCACCCGCACCCCGGCGTCGGCGAGCCGGGAGACCAGCGTCCAGTGCTGTGGCGCCATGCCGTTGATGTAGGAGCCGCCGTGGATGTAGACCGCCCCCCGCGTGGCGGGCCGGCCCTTCGGGGCGACGGTGTGGCAGGGGAACCCCTCGACCTGCCGGCTGCTCACCGAGTGCCGCCGGCGCAGGGCCGCCGGCGGCGCCGTCGGCCGCTTCCGCGCCGCGATCCGCCGGTGGGCCCGTTCGACGGTGGCCGTCCCCGGCTTTCTGGTCAGCCGCAGAATCGCGGCGACGGCCCTCATCTGCAAGCTGGTCATCCACGCCCCTTCTGGTGTCATTAGACCAGTCCGGACGCCTCCGCCGCGAGGACACATCCCGGGCCGCGCACGACGCGGAGGGGCCTCCTCGACGCGGAGACCAGCGATCCCCGTGTGCGGCGCGGACCCGAGTGCCACCAGTTGTCCGTCTCGTCGGCGCAGTCCCTAGCCTGGCCATGTGACGGCAGCAACAACAGCTGATTTCTCCCGCTCCGGAACCGACCAGGCCGGTTCCGACCGGCGGCGCCCGCCCGGGTCCGCGGCCGACGCGCTGCGGATGCGGCTGTGCCCGCCGATGCCCGGTGACCGGGTGATCGGCTGGGTGGCCGCGCTCGCGGTCACCGCCGTCGCGGGCATCCTGCGGTTCTGGCAGCTCACCGAGCCGCGGGGCATGAAATTCGACGAGGTCTACTACACCAAGGACGCCTGGGGCCTGATGACCTCGGGCTACGAGGTGAACAGCGAGACCTGCACCGGCCCCGCCTTCGTGGTGCATCCGCCCCTGGGCAAGTGGTTCATGGCCGCCTCCGAGAAGATCTTCGGCTACACCGACTGCGCCGGCGTCGCGCACGGCAGCCCAGAGCTCGGATGGCGGTTCGCCTCGGCGCTGTTCGGCACGCTGGCGGTGCTGGTGCTCACCCGCACCGCACGGCGGATGTTCCGGTCCACCGTGCTCGGCTGCTTCGCGGGCCTGCTGCTGACCCTGGACGGGCTGGAGTTCGTCCAGAGCCGGATCGGCATCCTCGACATCTTCCTGATGACAGGGCTCGTGCTCGCGCTGGCCTGCCTGGTACTCGACCGCGATCACGGCCGGGCCGCGCTCGCCGCGCGCGTCGCCGCGGGCCCGCCGTCCGGTGGCGCGCCGTCCAAGGCGACCGAACGCTTCGTCCGCTACGGGCCGCGCGCCGGGCTGCGGCCCTGGCGGATCGCCGCCGGGCTGTGCCTCGGGGCGTCGATGGGCGTGAAGTGGAGCGCGCTCTACACGCTGGTCGGTCTCGCCGCGCTGGCCCTGGCCTGGGATGTCGGTGCCCGGCGCACCGCGGGCGCGCGGCGGCCGGTGCGCGGGGCGCTGCGCCGCGACCTGCCGGCCTGGTCCGGCTGTTACATCCTGCTGCCGATCGTGACGTTCCTGGCCACCTGGACGGGCTGGTTCGTCACCGACGGCGGTTACAACCGGCACAGGTACGGCGACGGGTTCTTCGCCGCCTGGCACGGCTGGTGGGACTACCAGCAGGACATCCTCGACTTCCACGAGCACCTGAGCGCGCCGCACGTGGCGCAGTCCACGCCGCTGAGCTGGCTGGTGCTCGCCAGGCCGGTGGTCTACGCCTACGACAGCCCGAAGCTCGGCGAGCGGGGTTGCCACGCCGCCGCCGGCTGCTCCCGCGAGGTGCTGGCCCTGGGCAATCCGGCGGTCTGGTGGGTCGGCACAGCCGCGCTGGTCGCGATGCTCGCGCTGTGGGTCAGCCGGCGCGACTGGCGGGCCGCCCTGGTACTCGTCGGCTTCGGCTCGTCGTTCCTGCCGTGGCTGGCGTTCCCCAACCGGACGATGTTCTTCTTCTACGCCCTGCCGTCGCTGCCGTTCCTGATCCTCGGGATCACCGCGTCCGCCGGCCTCGCGCTCGGCCCCCGCGACGCGTCGGACACCCGCCGCATGATCGGGGCGTTGTCGTTCGGGCTCTACCTGGCCGCCGTCGTGCTGATGTTCGCCTACTTCTACCCGATCCTCGCCGCCCAGACGATTCCGCTGAGCTCCTGGCGCGACCGCATGTGGTTCCCCGGCTGGATCGTCGCCTGAGGCCCGAATCGACGCTCAGCCCGGAACGGGTGGCTGGCAGGCGGGGCACCAGAACAGGTTGCGGCCGGCCAGCTGCACCGTGCGCACCTCGGCGGCGCAGATCAGGCAGGGCTGGCCCGTCCTGCGGTACACGTAGACCTCTCCCCCGTGATCGTCGACGCGCGGCGGGCGGCCCATCGCCTCCGGGGTGTGCGCGGGGCGCACGGTGTCGATCCGGCCCGTCCGCACCCCGTCTGCCATCAGCGTGACCAGGTCGGCCCAGATCGCCGCCCACTGGTCGCGGGCCAGCTCCCGGCCCGGCAGCAGCGGGTGGATCCCGGCGCGGAACAGCACCTCGGCCCGGTAGATGTTCCCCGGCCCGGCGACGACCTTCTGGTCCAGCAGGAGCACGGCGATCGGGGTGCGGCTGCGCTCGATCCGGCGCCAGGCCAGCGCCGGATCGGCGTCGGCACGCAGCGGATCGGGGCCCAGCCGGTCACGCAGCACCTTCACCTCGCCGGGTGCCAGCAGCTCGCAGGCATTGGGACCGCGCAGGTCGGCGTACCCGGTGTCGGCCGTGAGCCGCAGCCGGACGGCTCCCGTCGGCACGGGCGCCGGGCCGGGACCGAGTGCGTAGGTGCCATAGATACCCAGGTGGATGTGGAGGATCTGTTCGTCGCCGAACTCCAGCAGCAGGTGCTTGCCGTGCGCCTCAGCCTCGGCCAGCACCTGCCCGTCCAGCATGCGCGCGCCGTCGACGAACCGGCCTTGCGGGCTCGACACGGTCACCGGCCGGCCACGGAACATCCGCTGGTGGACGGCGGCCAACCTGTGCACAGTGTGACCTTCGGGCATAGTCGGGCGAGCATACCGATCCGCCCCGACTCCGATTGATCGCCATCCTGAGCGGGCCCGTCCTTGACGACGGCCGTCCTTCAGGTGGGCCGTCCAGACACCGGCCGCCACCGCGCCTACCGGCCGACAACGGGCGAGGCGGGGGATGTGGAGGCTGCCGACGATGCCGCACCGTGCCGGCGTCCGATTCCTGGTCGCCCGCGGACAGCACCGACGCCGTCCCCGGAAGACCGAGCTGGAACGGCTCGCCGCCGCCTGGCGGACCAAGTGGGACGGCCGCTGGACGTTCGCGGTGGCCGAGGACAGCTTCCACCACGAGGACGGCGGCCTGGCACTCGTCTTCGCGGTCCGGCCAAGGAAGGTACTCGCCTTCGGCAAGGGCACCTTCGCCCACACCCGGCATGTCTTCACCGAGAGCCACTGACGCTTTCACGGCCGAGTTGCCGCCACCGTCACACGGCTGGATCAGGTGCCGGAGTGCCGACCGGGACGTGCTCTCCCTCCGCGGCCGGCTCGTCCTCCCCATCCCCGGCATGCCCGTCGGGGGCGGCGGTGGGCTTCGGGGCATGGCGGGGCAGGAAAATGCTGGACACGAGACCGAGCACGGTCAGGCCGACGACCCACCAGAACGTGGCGCCGAAGGCATGAGCGATCTTGTCCGCGACCGTCGCGGGCAGGTCCGTTCCTTCGGATGCGTTCAGCATGCCGCCGCCCGAGCCGGGGAGCCGGCTGGTGATCCCGTGCTGTAGCTCCACCGCGAGCAGGGCGGTGGCTATGGAGCCACCGACCCGCTGCAGGATGTTGAGCGTCGTGGTGGCCCGCGGCACAGCGGCGGGCCGGAGCGTCACGTAGGCGGCGCTCATCGCCGGCATCATCGAGGCGCCGAAGCCCAGGCCGCGCACGAACAGCAGCGCCCCGAGCGCGACCGTGTTGGTGTGCGCGTCGACCTGCGTGAAGGCGACCGTGCCGAGCAGGCAGACGGCCATCCCGACCGGTACGACGTAGCCGGCTCCGCGGCGGTCGGCGATCCGCCCGGCGATCGGCATGCCTATCATCGCGCCCACCCCCTGCGGGACGAGCGACAGGCCGGCGGCAAGCGCGCTCTGCCCGCGGGCGACCTGGAAGTACAGCGGCAGCAGGAACATCCCGCCGAACAGGCCGGCGCCGACCATGAACGTGGTGACCCCGGCGACGGTGAAGGTGCGGTCGCCGAACAGACGGAGATCGAGCAGCGCGCCCTCGCGACGCAGGGCGTGCACGACGAAGGCCACCAGCGCGACCACTCCGGCGGCGGTGCTGATCTGGACCCTCAGTGCTCCGAAGCCGTCCCCCGAACCGGCTTCGGACAGGCCGTAGACGAGCGCCGCGAGGCCGGGCGAGATCAGCAGCAGACCGGGGACGTCGAGCCGGTGGTGCGACTGCCCGCGGTCGTCGCGCGGCAGCACCCGCCATGACGCGACCAGTGCTACCGCGCCGATCGGCAGGTTGACGAAGAAGATCCAGCGCCAGTCGAGGTTGTCGACGAGCAGACCGCCGATGACCGGGCCCAGGATCGGGGCGACCAGCGCAGGCACACCGACGATGTTCATGACGCGGCCGATTCGCTGCGGGCCGGCGGCGCTGGCCAGCAGGGTCATGCAGATCGGCATGATCATTCCGCCGCCGAGGCCCTGGAGCACCCGGAAGACGATCAGACTGCCGGCCGACCAGGCGGCGCCGCACAGCGCGCTGCCGGCCAGGAACAGCACCAGCGAGATGTTCCACATCCGGGTCGCGCCGAACCGCTCGACCGACCAGCCGGTCAGCGGGATGACGACGGCGAGTGCCAGCAGGTAGCCGGTGGACACCCAGGAGATCGTCGACAGCGAGGCGTCGAAGTCCCGCCCGAGGGTGTTGATGGCTACGGCCACGATCGTCGTGTCGAGGATGGCCATGATCGCGCCGAGGGTGACCGTGAGCGCGAGGCGGCGCAACGCCGGATCGACCTCAGTGGCATTGATCTCGGTGGCAGCGATCTCGGTGGCAGCGGGCTCGGTGGCAGCGGGCTCGGCGGCGTCGGGCTCGGCGGCGTCGACCGGCGCGAGGGCTTCGACGGGCTCCGCCCCCGCTTCGTGCGCTTGATCGGACACATGGACTCCCGGAGCGATCCGACGGACGGTCACCGGCTCCGCCGGTGGCCTGGTCGAGACCCAGCATCCGTCGATAGTTGAGGTCTGTCAAATATATAGTGGGAACAACTAAAGCTTTACCGCCTGCCGCCGACCAGGTACCGTCAAGGAGTGATCGAATCGGCCGCGGGAGAGGCTTGGCGCGCCATGCAGGCCCTGGTCATGGGCGGCGAGGGGCACAACCGGCTGCACCAGATCTGCCAGGAGGTCGAGCTCACCCCGGCCGCCCTCAAGATGCTGCTGGTGCTGTCCTCCGGGGCGCGGCCCATGCGCGACCTGGTCAGCGCGTTCCGCTTCGACCCGTCCTACCTGACGAGTGTGGTGGACACCCTGGAGCGCCGTGGCCTGGCCCGGCGCGAGCCCCACCCGACCGACCGGCGGGCCAAGACGGTCACGGTCACCGACGAGGGCCGGCTGGTGGTGTCACGGGCCCAGGAGCTCATGGCCGTCCCGCCAGCGTCGTTCGGCGTCCTCTCCCCCGCGGAGCAGGAGCAGCTACTCGGCCTGCTCCTGCGCGTCCTCGACGCCGAACCCGACATCCCCGCCGCGATGCGCCCCCAGCCGTTCGCGGCCAGGAGCGACTGACCGCGGGGCGATGGCCGTCGGTGCCGCGTACCGGTGGACGATCGGCTCCAGGTAGTCCGCCCAGGGCCCGCCGAGAGCCGCCAGATCGGCGCGGGAGCGGACAAGGGCGATCCGGTCCAGTTCGGGATCGCGGCCCAGCGCTGTCTCCGAGGACACGAGGGCGTCGAACCGTTCGCGCAATGGGGACGCCGGTCTGCGCGGGGCGAGGAACAGGACACCGAGGTCGCCGCACTCCCCGCGTAGGACCAGCCACAGCGGCAGGGCACGGAGGGGCACGTCGATGCCGGTCTCCTCGACCAGTTCCCGAGCGGCATGCCGGCGCAGCGCGGCCACGTCGAGGGGCTCCAGGTCATCGGGCGGTTCGACCGATCCACCCGGCAGCTGCCAGCGACCAGGAGCAGCCGTCCACGACGCCATCCGCCCTATCAGCAGGCACCCGTCGTCGGTCGGCTGCACGACGCTGACGAACAGGGATGACAGCCGCGAGCTCGCACCCGGGACCTGACGCAGGGCGCGAAAACGGTAGGTCGTCCTTGCCCAGGTGAGCACCAGGCTGTGCGGCCCGTCCCAGTCCAGTCCGGCGCACGCCACCACCGGTCCGTCGAACAGGCTGGGGTTGGCCTCAACCGCCTCGGCCCACACCTGGTCCATGGCCAGCCGGTCCGCGGCCGACATCCGGGGCGGGGCGGCCTCGACCAGGCGGAGCCGGTGAACCTCCAGGAGTTCAACGCCGGGAGGCCGCGAGGACGGTTCGCTCACCGGCTCATGCTGGCACGGCGACAACGAGCCGCAACTGGATCACCGGCGCAGCCGCCGGGCGCCCGAGCTGTCAGGTGTCCGCGCCGTCGGTTTCCAAGCTGCCAGGTGTCCTGGCTGCCGGTGTCCGAGCTGTCGCGGCCGGGCTGTCGCGGCCGGGCTGGCAGACGCCGGCCCGGCCGCGACGGGTCGATCAGAGCAGCTCGAGGTCAGAGCAGCTCGAGGATGGTGGCGTTCGCCTGGCCGCCGCCCTCGCACATGGTCTGCAGGCCGTAGCGGATCCCGTTGTCGCGCATGTGGTAGATCAGGGTGGTCATGAGCCGGGTGCCGGAGCCGCCGAGCGGGTGGCCGAGGGCGATCGCGCCGCCGTTCGGGTTCAGGGCCTTCGGGTCGGCGCCGATGTCGGCCAGCCAGGCCAGGGGCACGGAGGCGAACGCCTCGTTGACCTCGAAGGCACCGATGTCGTCGAGCTTCAGGCCGGACTTCGCCAGCACCTTCTGGGTGGCGGGGATCGGCGCGGTCAGCATGATCACCGGGTCGGTGCCAGCGAGGACGGCGGTGTGCACCCGGGCGATCGGGCACAGGCCCAGCTCGGCGGCCTTCTCACTGGTCGTCATCAGCAGTGCCGACGAGCCGTCGGAGATCTGGGACGAGTTCGCCGCTGTGATCACGCCGTCCGGCTTGAAAGCCGTCCGGAGCCCGGCGAGGCCCTCGACCGTGCCGCCGCGGCGGATGCCCTCGTCCTTGCTGGCCACGGTGCCGTCGGTCAGGGTGACCGGGATGATCTGCTCGTCGAAGCGGCCGTCGTCCTGCGCCGCCGCCGCCCGCTCGTGGGAGAGCAGCGCGAACTCGTCGAGCTGGGTCCGCGACAGGCCCCAGCGCTCCGCGATCATCTCGGCGCCGATGCCCTGGTCCGGGAAGGCGCCGTTGTAGCGGGCCAGGTACCGCTCGCCGAAGGGGACCTTGTCCATCAGGGAGGAGCCCATCGGCACCCGGGACATCGACTCGACGCCGCCGGCGACGACCACGTCGTACTGCCCCGCGATCAGCCCGGCGGCGGCGAAGTGCACCGCCTGCTGGCCCGAGCCGCACTGGCGGTCGACGGTCACGCCGGTGACGGTCTCCGGCCAGCCGGCACCGAGCGCGGCGTTGCGGGCGATGTCGAAGGTCTGCTCGCCCACCTGGCCGACACAGCCCCACACCACGTCGTCCACCAGAGCCGGATCGACGCCGGCCCGCTCGGCGAGGCTCGCCAGCACGTGCGCCGAAAGATCCGTCGGATGCACACCCGACAGGGAACCATTGCGCTTGCCGGTCGGCGTGCGGAGGGCCTCCACGATCACCGCGTCACGCATGACAGTCGCTCCTCACAATCGGTACAACTACTCGCCGGGTTCTCACCGAGGATCCCGCGCTGAAGATCATGGCCGCCGTATTACCGTCGGCGCCCACCACCCGTACAGGATCCGCCACCCGTCTGGTGCGCGCGACCATGACGGCGAACCGTTGGGAAGTAAACGTACACTTTCTTACTGTCCGCGGCCATCCTCCGCCGGGCCGCGCCGAGCATCGTCGTCGTCCTGAACGCCTGGCTGGCACGGGGTAATCCGGGTACCGAGCTCCTCCTCGAACAGGTCGACCATCGCACGCCACGACCGCTCGGCGGCCCGCCCGTCGTACCGGATCCCGGGGCGGGTGCCGTCGAAGGCCGGGTTCGTGAACCCGTGGGCAACTCCCCCGTGCAGGATCATCCGCCAGTCGACCCCCGCGACGCACATCTCCCGTTCGAACGCGAGACGTTGCTCGAGCGGGACGAACGGGTCCTCGGTACCGACACACACCAGAACACGGCCGGTGACGTTCACGGCGTCCCCCGGCCGAGGCGTGGCGAGACCGGCGTGAAACGCGACGACCGCCTTGAGGTCCTCCCCGTCCCGGGCGAGGTCCAGGGCGAGGGTGCCGCCCATGCAGAAGCCGACGGCCGCCACCCTGGCCGGGTCCGCCGCCTCGTGGGAACGCAGGACGTCGAGCCCGGCCCGGCCGATCGCCCGTGCCCGCGCGGGGTCGGCGCTCAGCTCGGCGAAGCGGGGGCCGAGGTCCGCGGGCGGTAACTCCCTGCCCCCGCCGTAACAGTCGAGGGCGAACGCCACGCAGCCGAGCCCGGCCACCCGCCGCGTCCAGTCCCTGACCTCGTCGCCGAGCCCCGTGCCCCCGTGGCAGAGCAGCACCGCCGGGCGGGGGCCGGACACCGTGTCGTCCAAAGCCAGCGCGCCGACCAGCCGCAGGCCCTCGTACGTGTACTCGATGTCGGCCGTGTACATGCGCCCTCCAGCTCTCGCCCGGCGCCCCGACGTCCGGCCGGGTCAGGTCTGTTCGCCGTCCGGACCAGCATCCTGGCCAACTTCGTGCGCCGCCGGGGTGAGATCCCGGGAGCAGGTCACCGTCGCGCCGCGCAGCTCGTAGCTCATCAGCCCGTCGCACCAGGTCATGTCCGGGGTGCGCGCGAGCCGGAGGTCGGGCAGGCGCATCAGCCGGTCCAGGAACACGCGGGTCTCGTTGATCGCCACCTGCGCGCCGGGGCAGCGGTGGCTGCCGTCACCGAAGCTCATGTAGGAGCCGACCGCCTTCAGCCGCCGGGCCCGGTCCGGGTCGAGTGCGTGCGGGCACTCCCCGACCGTCTCCGGGTCGACGTTCGCGGCCCGGATGCTCACGGCGAGCAGCTCGCCCTCCTTGACGGAGCCCACCCCGAGGTCGGAGTCCTGGGTCGCGCGCCGATGCAGCATGGCGGCGACCGGCTCGAGGCGCAGGATCTCCTCGATGATCGCGGTCTGGTCGGCCTCACCGCCCGCCGTGAACCGGGCGCGGAGCTCGTCGTTGTCGAACAGGTGCCAGGCCACCATCACGATGAACTCACGGGTGGTCACCATCCCGGCGACCGCGTAGGTCATGCACTCGATGAGGATCGCCTTGTCGGGGTAGCCCTCGTCGATCAGGTGCGAGATGACGTCGTCCCGCCGCTCCCGCCGCCGCGACCTGATCGCGGGACGCACGTCCCGCAGGAAGAACCGCATCGCGTGGACGGCGGTCAACGCCTGGGCCCCGACGCGGATCACGGGATGCATCCCCCGCAGCCGGGTGCCGAGCAGGGTCGCCTGGATGCGCCGCGCCATCGCGACCTGGTTGCTGTCCGTCAGGCCGACGATCTCCGCCGCCACGGCGACGGCGAGCTGGTAGCTCAGCTCGTCGAGCTGCCCGCCGCCCTTCGCCCGTAACCGGGCGAGGAGCTCGTCGGACGTCCGCTCCATGACCAGGCGGTGGCGGGTGCTGATGGCCTTGGGGGTGAAGAAGCGCGCGATCGCCGTCCGCCGCCGCCGGTGCTCCTCGCCGTCGAGGAAGAAGACCGGGCCGTGCTCGTCGCCGCCCACCTTCACCTGCTCGGAGCCGGCTCCGGCCTGCAGCATCGTCGCACTGCGCAGGATGGCCCGGCCGAAGTCGAAGCTGCCGACGACGCGCGCCCCGGCATCGGCGCGCACCCGCTGCGCGGCGAGCGCCGCCGACTTGCGGTCGTCACGAGTCGGGTCCATCGGGCACTTGGGAAGTTCGGTAGTCGTCACAGCCGGCTCCAGACGGTCACGAAGAGGGGCCGAGGACACGAACGCGCGGATCACGATGGATGGCAGGGCCGGGCCCGCGGCGCTCGCGTCTCGTCAGGCGCAGCGTAGCCCATTTCATGCACGGAGTCTTGCATGAATTTGGGACGCCCTTCGGCCCGGCAGCCCGATGCTCCGCGTGTCCGGGGGACCGATACCTGATCGGTCGATTCGAGGCCCTTATGCGAGACGAACGGCCGGCCGGCCGCGGCCACAATGGCCATCGAGTTCCGCCGGGCCGAAAACCCCGTGGGGATTCGCACGCGTAGACGAGGAGCCGCATGACCACCGTCCCGGCCCCGGACCCGGCCAGCGAGCTGCGCCCGCCACCGCTGGAAGCCTCGGCGCCGCTGGAAGCCTCGCCACCGTCGGACGCCCTGCCGACGCCGCTGCGCGTGATATGCCGCCTGCTCGGCATTCCGGCCGCGGACGAGCCGATATTCGGCGCCTGGGCGGAGGCGCTGATCCGCGGTATCGACCCGGACTTCCTGCTCACGCCGGACGACATCGCCGACCGCCGCCAGGCGCAACGGGAGGCGGAACCCCGACCAGCTGGCGCTCCTGCGCGCGGACCCCGGCCTCGTCCCCACCGCCGTGGACGAGATGCTGCGACACGAGGCCCCGGTGCAGTTCCTCCCGCGGACGGCCCTGCGCGACACCGAGATCGGCGGGCGGACGTTCCGCCGCGGCGAGGGGGCGCTCGTGCTCGTCGGCTCGGCCCACCGCGACCCGGTGGTCTTCGCCGACCCGGACCGCTTCCTCGTCACCCGCTGTGCCGGCTCCGCGGCCGGCACAGCAGCCGGCTCAGCGCCGGTCGCCCGCCACTTCGGGTTCGGGCTGGGCATCCATTACTGCCTCGGCGCGACGCTGGCCCGGATGGAAACGGAGAGCACCATCCGCGGGCTGCGGGAACTCCCCGTCCGGCTCACCGCGTGACAGACCGGAAGGATCAGCTGGACGTCTGGAAGTAGTGGCCCTGGTCGAGGTCCTCGACGAGGCCCTGCCGGGTCGGCTTCCAGCTCAGCAGCTCGCTGGTCAGGTGGTTGGAGGCGGGGCAGTCCGCCGCGAGGAACGGGGCGAGCCAGCCGAAGTGGTCGCCGGCCCGCTCGGCGGGCACGGAGACCACCGGGACGCCGAGGCCGCGGCCGATCGCCTCGGCGACGGCGCGGATGGGCACGCCCTCCTCCGCGACGGCATGCAGCACCGAGCCGGCGGGGGCGCCGTCCACGGCGAGGCTGACTAGGTGCGCGGCGTCGAGGCGGTGGACCGCCGGCCACCGGTTCTCGCCGTCGCCGATGTAGCCGGAGACACCGCGTTCCCGGGCGATCCCGACCAGGACGGCGACGAAGCCGTGATCGCCGGCGCCGTGGACCGTCGGGGCGAAACGCACGACCGAGGACCGCACGCCTCGCTCCGCGTACGCCAGCGCCGCATGCGCACTGGCGATCCGCGGGTGGACGCTCGGGTCGGCGCTGTCCCGCTCCGTTCCGACCCGCCCGACCGCGAGCCCGAGCGTGCCCGAGGCGATGAGGAGCGGGCGACCGCTGCCCTCGAGCGCCGCGCCGAGCGCTTCGATCGCCTGCAGGTCGGTCCGCGCCGCCTGCGCGATGCGGGAGAAGTCGTGGACGTAGGCGAGGTGGACGACTCCGTCGGACCCGGCCGCGCCGGCACGCAGGCTGTCGGGGTCGCCGAGACCGCCGCGCAGCACCTCGGCGCCGAGCGCGCTCACGGTGGCCGCGGCGGTGTCTGAGCGGGCGAGGCCGACGACCTGGTGGCCGGCGTCGCGGAGTTCGGGGATGACAGCCGAGCCGATCCACCCGGATGCGCCGGTGACGAAGATGCGCATGAGGACCTCCAGAGGGCCGTCCGCCGCGGGGGCGGACGTGATGTCATTTGATGACATGACCCTAGCAGGTCATGTCAGCGTGTGTCATCACTAGAATCGTCGCATGGGGCGATGGGAGCCGAACGCGAGAGGCCGGCTCAGCGAGGCGGCGATGGAGCTCTACGTCGAGCGCGGCTTCGAGCAGACGACCGTCGCCGAGATCGCCCAGCGGGCGGGGCTCACGGCCCGGACGTTCTTCCGCTACTTCGCAGACAAGCGCGAGGTGCTCTTCGCCGGCTCGACCATCCTGGAGGAGCACCTGATCGCCGCGCTCGAGAGCACCCCCGCCTCCGCGTCGCCGATGGAGGCCGTCGCGGCCGCCCTCGACGCGGCGGCGACGATGCTCGGCCAGCGGCGCGAGTTCTCCCGGCGGCGCCAGTCCGTCATCGCCGCCAACGCGGAGCTGCGTGAACGCGAACTGATCAAAATGGCGTCGCTGTCCGGTGCCCTCGCCGCGGGTCTGCGCCGGCGCGGCGTCGCCGACTCGGACGCCAGCCTGGCCGCGGAGGCGGGGATCGCCGTCTTCCGGGTGGCGTTCGAGCGTTGGGTCGGCGAGCCGACCGACCGGGGCCTGACGACGATCATGCGCGAGTCGCTGGAACAGTTGAAGGCCCTCACAGCTGCCAGCTGACGGGGCGAGGCACGGCCGGCGCCTCGCCGCGCTCACCCACCGTGATCTCGCTGCCAGGATTCCCGTTATTCCGGGGGCCGGCGGTCACCGGCCCCGGTCAGCGGGCGGAGACGGCTGCCGTCTCCGGCTCGGCCGTCCGCGGCGACGACGGGCGGGGCGCCGGGAGAACGACGTCCGGCTTCAGGGCCACGTCGGGCTTCGAGGCGACGTCCGGTGTCGGGGCCAGGCGGCCGGGAATGGCGATGGCGACCAGGCAGGCGACGAGGGCGGCGCTGGCGCCGATCAGGAATCCGATGTGCATACCGGCGAGGGACGGCACCTGGGTCGAGCCGAAGGTGACGGTCATGTTCGCCAGGACCACACCGATCACCGCGCTCGCGGTGGACGTCCCGATGGAGCGCATGAGGGTGTTGAGACCGTTCGCCGAGGCGCCCTCCGAGGCCGGGACGGCCTGCATGATCAGGGTGGGCATGGCGGCGTAGGCCAGGCCGACACCGGCGCTGGTCACGACGCTGACGAGCAGGACTCCCAGCGGGCTGCCGGTGAGACCGATGGCGAGGAAGTAGCCGGCCGAGATCACGGCCGAGCCGGCGAGGAGCGCCACCTTCGGGCCGCGCACCGTGATCAGCCGGCCGGCGATGGGCGAGACGGCCATCATGACGATTCCGGCGGGGGCCATCCACAGGCCGGTGGCGAGCAGCGACTGGCCGAGCCCGTGCCCGGTGGCCTTCGGCAGCTGCAGCAGCTGCGGGCCGATCAGCGACATCGTGTACATCGCGAAGCCGAGCATGACCGAGGCGAGGTTCGTCAGCAGCACCGGGCGCCGGATGGTGGTGCGCAGGTCCACGAGGGGCGCCTCGACGCGGGTCTCCCACCAGGCCCAGGCGACGAGGAGCGCGGCCGCCGTTCCGCCCAGGCCGAGGGTGGTGGTGCTGGTCCAGCCCCAGGTGCTTCCCTTCGACACGGCGAGCAGCAGCGCGACGAGCCCTCCGGAGAGCAGGATCGCCCCCGGCAGGTCGAACCGGCCCGTGCCGCGCACCGGCGACTCGGGAACGACCCGCCACACCAGGACCATCAGCAGGGCGACCGCCACGGTCGAGCCCCAGAACAGCACGTGCCAGTTCGTCTGCTGGGCGACCGCGGCGGCGAGCGGCAGGCCCAGGGCGCCACCGATCCCGAGCGAGGAGCTCATCAGCGCCATGGCGGGGATCAGCCGCTTCGCCGGCAGCAGGTCACGCATGATGCTGATGCCCAGCGGGATGATCGCCAGCCCGAGGCCCTGCATCGCCCGGCCGACGACCATCGGCACCAGAGTGTCGCTCAGGGCACAGACCAGGGAGCCGCAGCCCAGCACGAACCCGGAGACGAGCAGCATGCGCCGCTTGCCGAAGAGGTCGCCGAGCCGCCCGAACACCGGGTTCGCGACCGACGCGGCGAGCAGGGTCGCCGTGATGGCCCACGATGCGTCCGCCGCGTGCGTGTGCAGCAGCGACGGCAGCACCGGGATCAGCGGCACCATCAGGGTCTGCATCATCGCGACGACGATGCCCACGGCGCCCAGGACGGCGATGATCGCGTTGACGGGCAGTGCGCCGTCCGCGCGGTGGCCGGTGGCCGAGCCGCGGTGGCCGGTGTTCTCGATGGAGGCCATGCCTCCTCCCAACATTCGTTGCACGATACAAATATATGTATCATGCATATGAAGCGAATGTCAGTGCACGACCGGGCGGCGTCGGTCACACTCCGCCCAGCAACGCCTCGCCCCATCGGCCCGGGAGCCGCCGGGCGTTGCGGTCCACCCACATTGGGGGCATTATACTGTCACTAAATATTCCCAATCGGGATAGGTGGCATATATGGAAAGCACCCGACAGGAGTCGTCACCATGACATTCGCCGGTGACCCGAACACTCGACCGGTGCTCGCGACGCCCGCGCAGATCCTCGCCGAGGAGACCCTCCTCCAGCTGCTCGACGGCCCTGCCCTGAAGAACGTGCGAGCGGAGCTTTACGCCGAGCTGGCGGCGACACCCAGGGGGCAGTCGAAGTCGGGCGCGGCCACCCTTGACGAGGCGATGTCGCAGTGGACGAATTCGCTCGTCATGGCCGAGATCGGGAACTTTCTGCCGACCCCCGCGCCGGTGTGGGGAACGGATGACACGCCGCGTGAATGGCTCGGCCACACGCTTCCCGGTGTCGGAACCTCGGGAGACAATCCCGACGCGCTCTACCGCACCACCTTCCTCGAGGGAGACCGGCGCTACGAGGTCGTCGGCCAGTTCGACCTGGCGCGGCGGCCCGCGCAGCTCAACATCGAGCTGCACCGGGGGAACAAGGTCAGCCCCCCGCCGATCGATCTCGACAAGTCGGACCTGACGCCGCTCGCCAGCATCACCGACCGTGATCTGCAGATCGCCGCCGACGGGTCGTTCCGCATCACCATCGGCCCGGAACCGGAGAGCCCGGTGCACCTGCTGTCGGCTCCGGGCAGGCTGACCCTCGGTTCCCGCGACATGCTCGCCGACTGGGATCAGCGCCCGTGCCGCATGGAGCTGCGCCCGCTCGACGACGTGCCGCCCGGCACCTTCGATCCCGAGGAGATCGGGAAGGCCGCCAGCCGCGACCTTGCGCCCTACGTCCGCTTCTGGGCGAAGTTCCCGGAACTCTGGTTCGGCGGCCTCAAGGGCAACAAGATCACGCCTGCTCAGGGCCGCAACGGCAGCATGGCGGGCTTCATGGCGGCGCTCAGCTGGGACCTCGCCGCGGACCAGGCCATCATCGTCACCACCGATCCGATCGGTGCCGCCTACACCGGCTTCCAGATGATGGACCCCTGGATGATCAGCGCGAACGGCAAGAAGGCCCAGGTTTCCCTCAACCGTGGCCAGACCGCGCCGAATCCGGACGGCACCTTCACCTTCGTGCTGTCACACGAGGACCCCGGCGTCGCCAACTGGCTCGACACGACCGGTCTCGACGAAGGACTCGGGCTGATCCGGTGGCAGGCCGCGCCGGCCGGCGCAACGATCGACACGAGCACCCTCGTGCGCGAGTTCAAGGTCGTCTCGCTCTCCGAGGTGGACGCGTTGCCAGATCTCCCCCGCGTCACGCCCGAGCAGCGCGCGGCGCAGCTGGCCGCGCGGGTCGAGGGATACAACAAACGGACCCTGTAAGGGCCGTGAATCCCGCCGGCCGGATTCGGCTTCCCACACATCCGGACCGCGGTATCCGGAATGCGGGCGCCGCCGCCGGCCGGTGCCGGGGGCCCACCCAGGCCCCCGGCTCCGCCACCTCGCCCGGCGAAGATCCGCATCAAGGCGGCATCCTCGTCAGGCGTCGTCGGGCCTCGTCAGGCGCGGAACTCCTCCGGGCGAACAGGGGACGCGGCGGCCAGCGCCTCGATGGCGGCCGCGGCCCCGAGGTCCTTGCCGTACACCGGCGTGCCGGGCTGCTGACGCCATGATTCCTCCAACGGGCCACCGTCGACCGGGTCGAAGCCCAGGTCGTCGACCAGGTCGAAGACCGTCTGCTTCCCCGGCCCGTCCGCGCCCGCGACCGGCAGCGCGATGCGGCCCTCGGCGCCCTTCGGCTGGCCGGACTCCAGCAGGTGCTTCCACCAGATCCCGTTGAACACCTTTATCACCGGTGAGCCGATCTGCTCGGCGACCCACACGCTCTCCGGGGTACCCGCCTCGATCGCGGCGATGAGTCCGTCCCGTTGCTGCGGGTAGTAGTTGTTCGTCTCGATCACCGGGGCTCCGGGCTTCGCGCCCTTGAGAATCCCCGCCGCAAGATCCGGGACGCGCTTCTGCGGGATGCTGATGATGACGAGATCCGCGCCGTCGGCGGCTTCCGACGCCCAGACAGCCGTCGCCCCGGTCTCCTGAACGAGGTCGGCCAGGGTCTCCGGATCCCGGGAGTTGGCCACCCGCACCTGATGGCCCAACGTGGCCAGCCGCCGCGTCAGCGTCCCACCGATCTGACCTGCCCCGATAATCCCGATCTGCATTGTTGGCTCCCTCCGACAGCTCGAACACCGTGCCTCGGTCCGCGGCCGCTGCAACCTCGCCCGCGGGCGGCGTGTTCCCGTTCACGCGCCGACGAGTTACCGGCGGCGTTCTCCCGACTGGCGCTGATCCTGCTGCCACGGGGCACCGGTGCGGCGGGGTCAGAACCGCCAGCGGGTGGCACCACCCGGCTCGACGGTCCGCAGCGCGGTGGCGGCCGTCGGTCCGACCCGGTACACGAACCAGGGCGGCGGGCCGGCCGAAGGAGCGCTGAACTCGGCTGTGAGGGCCTGTCCCGACTCGTCCACCCGGGCCGGCCAGCCCTCGGCGGCCCAGCGTTCGGCCATTGCCACCACGGTCACCGGATCGGTGACCCGGCTCGCCCGCCCCTCGAGCACGACATCGAACTCGGCGGTGGCCACGCTCAGCGCGCAGCGCGGATCGCGCGCGAGGTTCCTGGCCTTACGGGTGCGTTCCCCCGTCTCGAACCAGAAGCAGCCGTCGACGAACAGGGCACCGATGCCCGTGACGTGCGGGGCGCCGTCCGGATTGATCGTGGTCAGCCAGCAGGTATGCCGGTCGGGCCCGCCGGAGCCGGGGGCCTGGGCGATCCCGGCGGCGAGGCGGGCCTGGACGGATGCCCAGTCCAGCAGCGGGAGGTCGTAGAGGTCGGCAAGGTTGGTTGCGTCCATGGACACATGGACCGCGCCCGGCCCCGAAACTCATCGCTTACATTCCAGGCCGGCCGTTCCAGACCCGCCATCCCCGACCGGCCGCTCCAGACTCGTCGTTTCAGACCCGCCGCTCCAGACCGGTCGCCCACGCGGGCGAGCGCCCGGCAGGGAGTCCGTGACCTTCAGTGATCTGCTCGTCGCCGACGCCCGAGCGACACCGGCAGTTTGGTCAGGTTAGGCTTACCTTCATTCAAAGTCTCCGGCGGCCCAGCCGGCGACGAAGGAGGTCAGGACCATGGCCACGACTGGTCGCACCCGGCCCGTTCGAACGCAGGCGGTTCTCGCCGTCCAGGAGAAGAGCTGGATCAGCCCCGGCATCGTCCGCGTCGTGCTCGGCGGCCCCGGATTCGATGCCTACAACGACAACGCGTTCACCGACAAGTACGTGAAGATCTTCTTCGCCGATCCGGCGCACGGCCTGGAGCCACCGTACGACCTCGCCGCGCTACGGGCCGAGCACCCGGAGAAGCTGCCCGCGACCCGGACCTACACCGTCCGCTGGGCCGACCCCGACACCCGCCGGCTGGCCATCGACTTCATCGTGCACGGTGACGAGGGCATCGCCGGGCCCTGGGCCGCGGGCGCCGAGGTCGACGACCTGCTCGTCCTCAGCGGCGCCGGTGGCGCCTACCGCCCCGACCCGGCCGCCGACTGGCACCTGCTGGCCGGCGACGAGACCGCGATCCCCTCCACCACCTCGGCCCTGGCCGCGATGCCCGCCGCGGCGACGGGCTCGGTGCTCCTGCTCGTCGACTCCGCGAAGTACGAGATCCCCATCCCCCGGCCCGACGGCGTCAACCTGCGCTGGCTGCACCGGGAGACGGCGGTGGCGGACGTCGACCCACTCGTCGACGCGCTGCGAGAGCTGCCCTGGCCCACCGGAACGCCACAGGTGTTCGTGCACGGCGAGCGAGGCACCGTCAAAGCCGCCCGACGCCTGCTCACCGTGGATCGCGGGGTGCCCCGCGAACAGCTCTCGATCTCCGCGTACTGGGCCGCTGGCCGCACCGAGGACCGGTTCCAGGCCGAGAAGCGCGAGCCCATCGGCCAGATCTAGCGCCGATCTGAAGCCGCGTCCGCGAAGATCGGCTCTGCGGCGCGGACGCGCCAGGCAGGTTCCGGCGCCGGCCGAGCAGACATGGCGATCGGCAGTGGAACCCTCGCGGTCCGGGTTCGGGTGTGGTCGGGGTCAGAAGGGCGGTTGTTTGTCGTGGGTGATGTTCCACCCCGAGGTGGTCTTTCCCGACGATTCATCGCCGCCCTCTCCCTCCGCACCGGAGTTGTACCGCGGTTCGACATATGAATGCGGACGGGTGACGAGCCTCGCGCCGAACGGACCCGCCCAGACAAACATTACCTTCTCCGACCGTGTCAGCCGCCGACGGCCGGAGTGGTCAAGCCCTACATTTGGAACCTACTGCAATCAGGTGCTCTACCTGCGGTTCTTGCTTCCAAGATAATCGATGGCCTGTCGGTTCACCGATCGCGATCTCGCTGCCGGGGCGGCGACGCAGGGCCGAAGATCGAGAGCTTGCGGTCCCCTGCCACCGCCGCACACCGCGACCGCCCTCACGATTCCGCGGCGCCACACCTATCTCGCCGTGGGCGGCAAGACCGAGCCGCCGATCGGACGACTTGCGCGCGATAGTACCGCAATGGTAACGTCACTTCCGGGTCACTATCGCGCGCTAGCGACGTGACGTACAGGGCGAGGTGGGTACTTTGGATCATTCGATGCCAGTCATGGATGAGGAATGCGCGGCCGCGTGGCAGCTTATTCTCGACAAGTACTTCGGTGGAGCAGCCGGAAGGATAGACATCACCGAGGACATCATTCCCAAAGCACGTGCCCACAAAATGCCGAGCCGCGAAATGCTACTCGAAGCATTCCCCTTTACCGAGGAGGAACACACGATCCCAGGGCCAGAATCAGAGATCACCATCTCTGTTTTCACACCCATTGATCACGGCGGCACCGGCCCGGGAATTTTCTGGATTCATGGTGGTGGAATGGTCACTGGCGACCGTTTCGGGGTTGTTCCGGCGCTTCGGCTTGCGATGGCGACCGCCGCCGTCGTTGTTTCCGTCGAATATCGGCTCGCTCCTGAGTATCCCGACCCCGCGCCCGTGGACGACTGCTACGCCGCTCTACTCTGGACCTTTGATCATGCTGACGAACTCGGGATCGGCGCCAGTACGCTCGTCCTCGCTGGCGGCAGCGCCGGTGGTGGCATTGCCGCTGGCACAGCACTTCGCGTGCGCGACAACGGCGGGCCGCGCATCGCCGGAATGCTGTTGTCGTGCCCGATGCTAGACGACCGGATGCACACTGCCTCGGCCCACATGACCGGCGTACTCCCCTGGAGCCGTACCAGTAACGAGACCGGGTGGCGCATGCTGCTGGGGGATCGTGCCGGCACCGACAATGTATCCATCTACGCTGCGCCCGGCCGAGCGACCGACCTGTCCGGGCTCCCTCCAACCTTCATCGACGTCGGCACCGTCGATCTCTTCCGCGACGAGGACGTTGCCTTTGCCTCAACGATCTGGGCGTGCGGCGGCGATGCGGAGATCCATGTCTGGCCCGGCGGATTTCACGGCTATGAGGACTGCGCGCCTAACGCCCCGCTCGCCATAGACACTCTCGTAGCCCGCGAACGCTGGTTGGCGCGAGTCCTCAGTCGTGCCCGTAGCCACGCCACCCAGGCCAACAGCCTTTAGGAACCTCCAGGTTTCCGCGACATGGCCGGAGGACAGGCTTGCGGCCTTACTTTCGACAGGAGTTCCGGACGCTGCTGCCGGATGCCGAAGGCATCGCCCGTTTCAGCGCTCGTCACAGGCACCGTGCGGCTCGTCCCACGCAGGAGTGCGACAAGACTGGTCGCGACCGCGAAGGACAGTGGAGCAGCACGGCGTCCAGGGCATCCATGGTCGGGCCGACCGCGGCCAAAGGCGCTCCGCCACGGCGGGCGCGCCTGGTGCCGTGCCGGCGGCGGTGACACCGCCGCCGGCACCACTAACCGCGTTGAAATCGCGAAACCCCTGATCGCGACAAATGCGGCAGCCTCATTTGACGGTGCTGACCCGTCTCAGGAGCGGGCCAGCTCCCGCTCGTCTTCGGGCCGGTCGTCGTCGTCTTCGGGCCGGTCGACCTCGTCTTCGGGCCGGTCGGTGTCGCCTTCAGGCCGGTCGTCGTCGCCTTCAGGCCGGTCGGTGTCGAAGGAGCCGGTGCCCACGCTGTGGGGGACGGCCTCGTCGGCTGGTTCGACCGAGACTCGCGGAGTGATGCGGTCCAGCCATTTCGGAAGGTACCAGTTCGCCTTGCCGACAATGTGCATCAGCGACGGTACGAGCATTGTCCTGAGAACGAACGCGTCGATGAACACGGCGGCGGCGAGGCCGGTACCGAAGATCTTGATCGGCCGGCCCGGGCTGACCACGAAGCCGAGGAAGACGGCAATCATGATGATGGCGGCGGCGGTGATGATGCCGCCGGTCTCGCCCTGCCCGATGGTCACCGATCGCTTGTTGTCGCGGGTGTGTACCCATTCCTCATGCATGCGACTGACCAGGAACACCTGGTAGTCCATCGACAGGCCGAACAGGATGGCGAACAGCATGACCGGGATCCAGGCGTCGATCGGTCCGCCTGGTCCGGCGCCCATGCTGTCGGAGAGCCAGCCGTACTGGAAGATCGCCACAACCAGACCGAACGAACCGCCCGCTGCCAGCAGGTTCATCACCGCGGCGGTCAGCGGGATGACCAGGCTCCGGAACGCGACGAGCAGCAGGACGAACGACAGGCCGACCACGACCGCGATGAACAGCGGCATCTTCCGGGCAAGCACCGCGGCGAAGTCGACGTTGATCGCCGTGTCACCGTAGGTGTAGATGTGGTTGGCCGTGCCGTCGTACAGCGGCGGCAGGGTGGTCGAGCGCAGGTGCCGGACCAGCTCGTAGGTCTTCTCCGACTGCGGTGACGTGGTCGTCTTGAACGTCACGAAGGCGACGTTCTCAGCGAGCGGAACCGTGCCCAGGCTGCCCGGGTCGATGCCCGGGACAGCGGACAGCGTCTTTGTCACGCGCTGCAGGTAGGCCTGGTCCGAGGCGCCCGGGCCGCTCACAACGGCTTCCAGAGTGGAGTTGTAGCCGACGCCGAAATCGGAGGCGATCAGGTCGTAACCGTCGCGGGTCGTGGAGCTCTTCGGGTCGCTGCCCTGATCGCTGGCGCCCAGCTCCATCGAGAAGAACGGCAGCGCGATCGCGACCATGATCGCGCCCGAGACGATCGCGACGACGACGGGGCGCCCAGCGACGAACCGCGACCACCGGGCCCAGCCCCCCACCGGACGGTCATCGATGAACTCACCGGCCCGCACCGCCGCCCGCTGCCGGCGGGGCAGCACCTTCAGGCCGAAGATGGCCAGCAATGCGGGCAGCAGCGTCAGCGAGGCAATCATGGTGAAGCCGACCGCGAGCGCGGTCGCCACCGCCATGCCGTTGAAGAAGCTCACCCCGAGTGCGATCAGACCGAGGATGGCGATGCACACGGTCGTACCGGCGAACAGCACCGCCCGGCCGGAGGTGTTGAGCGCGTTCACGATCGAATCCGCGACGGGCATGCCGCGCCGCAGGTTGCGGCGATGCCGCGTGAGGATGAACAGCGCGTAGTCGACGCCGACGCCGATCACCATCAGCTCGGCCAGGTACGGGGTGATGTTGGAGACGTTGATGGCGTGGCTGAGGATGTAGATCACGCCGAGGCCGCTGACGAGCGCGGCCACCGCGCTGGCCAGCGGCAGCACCGTGGCGGCCACGGTACGGAACACCAGCGCCAGGATGATGAGGGCAGCCGCGAATCCGATGAACACCGACGAGCCCGAGCCGTCGCTCTGCCCGATGCCGGTGAAGGCGTTACCGGTGAACTCGACCTGCAGCGAATCGCTGCGCAGCGTCTTCAGCTGATCGTAGACGTTCTTGAACAGCTCGGCGTCGTAGTGGTCGTTCTCCCAGGTGATGGTGACCAGGGCCGTGGTGGAGCCGCGCGCACTGTTGAGCAGCTGTGGGTTTCCCGGCGCTTCGGCATCGCTCTTCGAGCAGTCGATCGACTCCCAGGGCGACGCGATCAGTGCCACATGGTTACCCGAAGCGCACACCTCGGCCAGGGCCGGTTTCAGCTTCGGTGGCGGCTCGGTGAGCGTTCCGCTCTCGTTCTTGATCACAACCGTGCCCGGGGCGCCGTTCTGATTGTTCAGGCCGGCATCCTCGAGGAGCTTCGCGACGGACGCGGTCTCGGTGTGCGGGAGGCTGAACGTGTCCTTGTACGAAGCCCCGCCCATCGCCCCGGCGATCCCCTGCACCGCGACGATGAAGACAACCCAGCCGACGACGACGAACCATCGGCGACGGACAGCGAGTTCAGCGATCCGTTTCATCAGTTCTCCTGCTCGGTGTCTGGTAACCGGCGAACATCCTGGCATCAGCGATCAAGTCCGAGTCGACCTCAGCTCTTCGCACATACTTCCAGACAGCCATGGCCCGCGATTTGAGTGGCGCCGGCGGGGGCCCTGTCCGTAGTCGGTCTGTTACTCGGTAGCCGGATCGAGCCCCCGCCCCCAGCGGTGCGTTTCAGCTGTGCCTCATGGGGCGGCGTCGCGCAGGGCCGGGGCGAGCTCACGCCATTCACGGTCTGGCAGCACGGTCGGGTCGACGGTGAGGACCTGGACACAGACGTGGTTGGCGCCGGCGTGGAGGTGCTGGCGTACCCGGTCCCGGATTGTCCCGGCGTCGCCGTAGGCGACGATCGCGTCGACCAGCCAGCGGCTCGGGCCGCCGACGAGGTCGTCATCACCGAAGCCCAACCGCCGCATGTTCGCCTCCTGGTGGGGTGCCGCGGAGACGTAGCCGGCGACGTGCGCCGCGGCGACCTGGCGGGCCCGGTCGACATCGGTGTCCAGGACGACGGCCTGCTCGACCCCGAGGAACGCCTCGGGACCCATGATCTCGCGGGCCCGCCGGGTGTGTTCGACGGGCACGAAGTACGGGTGCGCCCCCCATGTCCGTTCGGCCGCCAGCGACAGCATCTTCGGACCGAGCGCGGCCAGTACCCGGCGCACGGCCGGCCGCGGCGACGGGCTGTGGGCGGGGACGGCGTCCATGGCCGCCAGGTAGGCACCCATGGTCGACACGGCTCGGCCCAGGCCCGGCACGGGGTATCCGTCCAGCAGGTGGGTGGTGTCGTCAACCCGGTGTCCTCCGAGGCCGAGAAGGTAGCGCCCCGGGAACGTCTCGCCGAGCGCGCGGGCCGCGCCCGCCAGGGCGATCGGGTCACGGAACGCGATGTTCGCGATGCCGGACGCGACGGTGACCCGCCGGGTGGCCGACAGCAGCAGCCACGCCTGGCTCACCGTGTCCCGGCCGAATCCCTCGCCGTACCAGATCGCGCCGTAGCCCAGCTCCTCGATCTCCGCGGCGGCCTCCCGCACCCGGCTGGAGGGCTGGCCGTCGAAGGCGAACGTCCAGACGCCGACGTGGCCGAGCGGGTGTCCCAGGTCCTCTGTCACCGTGCTCCTTCGAGCCTCTCATCATCCGGACAGACTGTCCGTTTCGGTCCGGCTACGATACGGACATGATGTCCGGTTGTCCATATGGGCACGTGAGAGGAGGAGGGACGGCAGTGGTTGGACGAGCGCCCGCAGAGCGCCTCCCACGCACCGACGCCCGGCGCAACCGGGAGCGCCTGCTCGTGGTCGCCCGCGAGGCGTTCGACGAGGCCGGACCCGACGCGTCTCTTGTCGAGATCGCCCGCCGGGCCGGGGTCGGGCAGGGAACCCTCTACCGGCACTTCCCGACCCGGGCCGCGCTGCTCAGCGCCGTTCTCGCCGACCGGATCGAGACACTTTGCCGACAGGCGGCGGAGCTGTCAGCCGCCCTCTCCGCCGACGAGGCGCTGGCGGCCTGGCTGCACCTGTTCCTCGTCCACGCACGTGTCAACCAGGGCCTGGCCGGCGCGTTCATGACCGAGGGACCCGAGACGGCCGCCGTCGACTGCCATCAGACAATCACCGCCGCCGCGGCCGACCTTCTGGGCCGCGCCCAGCGGACGGGGACCGCCCGCCCCGACCTGAGCCCGGATGATCTGATCCAGATCGTCGTCGGCATCGCGCTGGCGACCGCCCGCGACGGCGACGCCGGCCAGGCCGACCGGCTACTCACACTCGTCCTGGACGCCGTCCACCGGACGGGGCCCGTCGCATAGGCCGGGACGCCTCTGATCAGGTTCACGCAGGACGACGGCGCCGGTCCACAGGAGGCCACGAAAAATGCCGGCAGGCCGTGTCGATCCGCGGCGGGGCCGTTCGACCTGATGGTGAGAGGGTCGAACGGCGACCTCGGGAAAGGGAGATCGACGATGGCGAAGTACATGCTGATCATGCGTGGCACGGACGAGTCCCTCGCGAAGATGATGGACACGCCTTTCGAGGAGATGCTCGAGGTCGTGGGCCGCTTCAACGAGGAGTTGATCCGGGCTGGTGTGCTCGTCTCCGCCGAGGGGCTGGACGACCCGTCCCAGGGCGTGGTGGTCGACTACAGCAGTGAGACGCCGGTGGTCACCGACGGTCCGTACGGTGAGACCAAGGAGCTGTTCGGCGGCTTTTACATCATCGAGGTCGCCTCGAAGGAGGAGGCCGTCGAGTGGGCGAAGCGGATGCCCGCGATCAACGGTTCGAAGTGCGAGATCCGCCGCGTGCCGGGCATCGACGAGTTCCCGCAGGACAACGAGTGGGTCGTCAGGGAGCGGGCGTGGCGCGAGCGGACCGGCCAGCTCTGATGCCCGCGGGCACCGGCGGCCCGCCGAGCGCCGAGCCGGCGCGGCGGGCCGTCGAGGCCGTCTGGCGGATCGAGTCCGCCCGGATCGTCGGCGCACTCGCCCGCTACACCGGCGACTTCGCGCTTGCCGAGGACGTCGCCCAGGAGGCGGTGGCCGAGGCGCTCGTCTCCTGGTCACGGGACGGCGAGCCGGCGAACCCGGTGGGCTGGCTCCTGACGACCGCGCGGCGGCGCGCCGTCGACAGCTTCCGCCGCCGGGCGGCGCTCGACGAGCGGTACGCCATGGTCGCCGGGCAGCTCGCCGAGGGTGAGGCCGTCTCGGGCGGCCTGGCCCCGGCGGCCCGGCCGGACGATCTGCCGTGGGACCCCGACCGGATCGACGACGACATCCTGGCGCTGATGTTCGTGGCGTGTCATCCGGTGCTGTCGGCCGAGGCCCGGGTGGCGCTGACCCTGCGAGCGGTCGGCGGGCTGTCCAGCGAGGAGATCGCCCGGGCGTTCCTGGTGCCCGTGCCGACGGTCCAGGCGCGGATCACGCGGGCGAAGAAGACCCTCGCCGCGGCCCGGGTGGCGTTCGAGCTGCCACCGGCGACGGAACGGCGCGGGCGGCTCTCCGACGTCCTGAGTGTGCTTTACGTGATCTTCACCGAGGGTTCGACGGCGACGTCCGGTGACGACCTGCTGCGGCCCGATCTGGCCTACGAGGCGATCCGGCTGGGACGGACGCTGGCCGCGCTGTTGCCCGACGAGCCGGAGGTACACGGGCTGCTCGCCCTGTGCGAGCTGACGGCCGCGCGCTTCGCGGCGCGCACCGGGCCCGACGGCGAGGCGGTGCTCCTGGAGGACCAGGACCGGCGGCGGTGGGACAGGTCGGCGATCCGTCGCGGCATGGCCGCGCTCGGCCGGGCCGCGGCGCTCGGGCGCGGCCTCGGGCCGTACGGCCTGCAGGCGGCGATCGCCGCCTGCCACGCGTCGGCGCCCTCGGTGGCGGAGACCGACTGGGAGCGGATCGTGCTCCTCTACGAGGCGCTCGGCCGGGTGGCTCCCTCCCCCGTCGTCGAGCTCAACCGCGCCGTCGCCGTGGCGATGGCGGCCGGGCCGCGGGAGGCGCTGTCCATCGTGGACGATCTCGTCGCCGCCGGCCGGTTGTCGGGCTCGCACCTGCTCCCGAGCGTGCGCGGCGAGCTGCTCTCCCGGCTCGGCCGGACGTCCGAGGCCCGGGCCGAGCTGGAACTCGCCGCGCGGCTGTGCCGCAACGTCCGCGAGCGTTCGGTGCTCCTGCGCAAGGCAGCCGCGCTGGCGTGACGCCCTCGCCGGGTTCAGCGCCGGATCGCCGGGATCACCACCAGATCGCCGGAATCACCACCGGTCGCGGTGCAGGACGGTCTCCAACGGCTCCCGCGCGGCCGGGCGGAACGTCGTGCCGATGGTGTGGGCGACCGGGATCAGCGCCCCCTGGCTGTACCCGGGCGGGATGCCGAGCAGCTCGGCGACCTCTCGCGAGTAGCCGAGGTGCAGCGACGTCCACGCGGTGCCGAGGCCGCGCAGGCGGGCGGCGAGCATGAAGCTCCAGACCGCGGGCAGCAGGGAGGCCCAGAACCCGGGCTGGGCGTGCGGCGGGATCTGCGTGACGTCACCCTCGAGGCAGGGGATCAGCAGGACGGGGACCCGGTGCATGTTCTCGGCGAGGTAGCGGGCCGAGTCGCTGACCCGGGCCTGCGTCGCCGCACGCTCGCCCTCGTACCCCGCGGCGGACGCCCCGCCGGCGGCCAGGTAGGCGGTCGCGCCCTTCCGGTAGTACCCGGCGATGCCGGCGCGCAGCTCGGGGTCGGTCACCATGATCCAGTGCCAGCCCTGCCGGTTCGAGCCGCTCGGCGCCTGCAGCGCGATCCGCAGGCACTCCTCGATCAGTTCGGGTGCGACCGGGCGGTCCAGGTCCAGCCGCTTGCGGACGCTGCGGGTCGTGGTCAGCAGTTCCTCTGGGGTCAGCTCAGGTACGGCCACCGGGTCATCCTCCCATTGCCGGCCGCCGGCGAGGGCCGCCACGGGCTCCTCACCCGGCTTCCCGGAATCACCGGACGGGGGGGTGGGACGTCACGCCTTGTAGGCGAGGCCGCCGTAGATGCTGACCGCGGCGTCGGTCAGGTCGGCGGGCACCGCGCCGTCCGGTCGCCAGCGGTGGACGACCTGCAGGCCCGGCTCGAGCAGCTCCAGCCCGTCGAAGAACCGCTCGACCTGCGCGCGGTCACGCAGGTGCATGGGGACACCGCGGCTCAGGTAGGTCTCCTGCACCGCCAGCATCGCCGGGTCGAAGTCGGCCGTCAGATGGGTGAGCGCGACGTAGCTGCCGGACGGCAGCGCGTCGACGAGACGCCGGATGATGCCGTACGGGTCGTCGGAGTCGGGGATGAAGTGGAAGACCGCGATGAGGGACAGCGCGACCGGCCGGGTGAGGTCGAGGGTGTCCTTCAGTTCCTGGGCGCCGAGGATGTGGTCGATGTCGCGCACGTCGGAGTGCAGGTAGGACGTGCGGCCCTCGGGGGTGCTGGTGAGCAGGGCACGGGCGTGGGCGAGGACGATCGGTACCACCCCCGGGTTGCACACGCGGGCCTCTTCCGTGCCTCTGTGCTGTTTCTGCTGGTAGATCGGTTGCGGGTGTGTGCGGGTGTGTGCGGGTTCGGGTGGTGAGGTGGTGTGGGATGCTGATGGTGTGGCCGGTGGGGGCGGCGGTGTGCAGCGTTTCTTCGTGTCGTACACGGGTGTGGATGTCGAGTGGGCGGAGTGGGTTGCCTGGACGTTGGAAGCCGAGGGACATGAGGCGCTGATCCAGGCATAGGACTTCGGCTCGGGGTCGCATTTCGTCGGGGGAGATGCGCCGGGCGTTGACCGGTGGCCGGCGAACGGTGGCGGTCTTGTGGCTGCCTATCTGAAGTCGGCGTGCGCGACGGAGGAGTGGCAGTTCATGTGGGCGGCCACCCTGACGGCCGGGATTCGACGGCCCGCGTGGTTGAGTGTTCGACGGTGCTGCTCACGGGCGGCGTGCTTGAGGCCCACCGGCCTGCGGCCCGGTAGGCCATCAGTCTCCAGCAACAGCGCTACCTCAACCGGCAGGTCACCCGCCTGCAAGCCCCGCCAGAAATCGCCCAGCGACATAATTCGATTACTCTGTGTCATTGAAACTCGTGGGACCCGCGCGTACAGCCCTGACCCGTTGTGCCGGTTTCTTCTCGGTACGTGCCCGTAAGGGGCGACTATCCGGCTAGTCTGACCATATTCGTGCTCGCGCCGCGGGGTGAACTGGGCACGGATACTGCGTGAGGAGGGCCGGCGCAGCGTGGCGGACGCAGAGCTGCTGGTGGATCTTGATTCTGGCAGGCTATCGACCACGATCGGACTGGGATCACCGATCGATGCGGCGGAGCTGGAGGACCTGCGCTGGTATCTGGAGGATTATCTCCAGACGCCGTTCGGGGTTTACTCTGACCGCGGTTCCCGGATCGCGGGCCAGCTCGCCGACTGGGGCCGGGCGCTGTTCGACTCGGTGCTCGAGGCGGTGCGGGTAGGCCGCGAGGACGCCGACTTTCCTGTCCGGGGACTCTCGGAGATCGTAGTGCGATCGGAAATTCCCGAACGGCTCGGGCTGCCGTGGGAACTGATGCGGGCGCCGGGCGCGTCCGTGCCGCTCGTCCTGGACGGAATCGGGGTAACCCGATGCCTGGTCGCGAAGTCGCCGGATGATTCCGTTGACGCGGCCGGAGACCGGCTCCGCGTGCTCATGGTGATTTCCCGGCCCGCGAGTGTCAGGGATGTCGGCTATCAGATGATAGCTCGCCCGCTGCTACGGTCCATGGCGTTGGCACACGGCGAGGTGGACCTGGAAGTGCTGCGCCCGCCGACGCTGGAGGCGCTGGCAGCTCGGCTGCGGGGCGCGCGCGAGGCGGGGGCGCCCTTCCAGGTGGTGCATTTCGACGGGCACGGCGCCACCGACCGAGGCGCGCTGGCGTTCGAGAGACCGGGTGGTGGCGCGGACTACGTACCGGCCGGGCGCCTCGCGGGTGTACTCGCGGCGGCGGACGTCCCGGTCGCGGTGCTCAACGCATGCCAGTCGGGGGCGATCGGGAAGCGGCTGGAGGCGGCGGTCGCGACTGGTCTGGTGTTGGGTGGCGTCGATGCCGTCGTGGCCATGTCCTACCGGGTCTACGCGGTGGCCGCCGCCGAGTTCATGACGGCGTTCTACGGTCAGCTGCTTACGGGCGGCACCATAAGCGAGGCAGTGCGCGCGGGCCGTTCGCGGATGGCGCAGCACCCGGGACGGCCCAGCCCCAAGGGCGAACTGCCCCTGGAGGACTGGGCCGTCCCGGTCTACTACCGTCGCCGCGAGGTCCGCTTTCCGCAACTGCGCGCGGTGCCGCCGGTGTCCGGCGGCGGCCCGGACCGCGACGAGCTGAAATCGGAGGCGGAGTTCGTCGGCCGCGACGACCTGTTCTGCACCCTGGAAATGGCCGCGCGGACCGACCGGGTGCTTGTACTGCACGGCCCCGGCGGCACCGGGAAGACGGAGCTCGCCAAGGCGTTCGGACGATGGTGGCGCGACACCGGCGGAGTCGACCGCCCGGACGGCGTCTTCTGGCACTCGTTCGAACCGGGGGTCCCCTCCCTTGGCCTGGGCGGTGCCATCCGGGAGACCGGCCTGCGCCTGTACGGTCCCGAGTTCGCACTAAGAGATCCCGCTGCCCGCCGTGACCTGGTCCTGGAGCAGCTGCGCGCGCGCCGGCTGCTGCTGATATGGGATAACTTCGAATCGGTCGCCACGATGCCCGGCGACGTCGCCTCGCCGCTCGACGAGACCGCATGCGTCGAGCTGAAGGACTTCCTGCGCGAGGCGGCTCACGGGCAAAGCACGATCCTGGTGACCAGCCGCACCCCTGAAAGCTGGCTAGGTGACGTGCGCCGCCTCGCTGTCGAGGGCATGCTCCCGCACGAGGCCATCGAGTACGCCGATCAGGTTCTCGCGCCCTTTCCCGCGGCTGCGGGCCGGCGGGCGGACCGGTCGTTCGGCGAATTGCTGGAATGGCTAGAGGGGCACCCGCTGAGCATGCGGCTGATCCTTCCGCACCTGGCGACCACGGAACCAGCCGCCCTGCTCGCGGGCCTCCATGGCACCCAGCCCCTGCCCATAGCGGAGGAGGGTGCCGCAGCAGGAGAAAACGCCAGAACGCGGTCCCTGACAGCCAGCGTCGGGTATTCCGTCGTGCACCTTTCGCCCGCGGCCCGGCGCCTGCTCGTCGGGCTGAGCCTGCTGCGCGGCGTCGCCGACGCGGAGATCCTCGGTGCCTTCTCCGCCCAGGCGGACACGCCGCAGCGATTCCGCGGCGTCAGCGCCGACGAGTGGGACATGGTGCTCGACGAGGCCGCTCGCCTGGGCCTGCTGACCACCCGCGCCGACGGCGGTTACGGGATCCACCCCGCGCTCCCCGCGTATCTCGCCGCTCAGTGGCAGGCCGAGGAACCCATGATCTACCCTGGTGCCCGGGCCGCGGCCGACAGTGCCCTGCTCGCCGCCTGGGCCGCGGCCTGCCAGCTCTGGGGCAAGACGATGGTCGCCGAGGCCAGTGCGGAAGCGTACGCGTTCATCGACCGGAACCGCCGGACGATGGGACGCATGCTCGGCTACGCGCTCGACAACCGCCGCTGGGCCGCGGCGGAGCCGATCTACATCACGCTGTACCAGTACCTGGACCACAGCGGTTTGGCGGAGGAGGCCCGTGGCTGGTCGGACCGCGCCCGGCGCGCGGTCGAGGGTCCCGGCGGGGCTCTGTCCGCCGGGAAACTGCCCACGCTCCGGCTGGAGGACCTGCGAGACCCGCGGGCGCTGTCCCCGGCAAAGCTGGCGGAATACCGGTCGGTTCTTTCCCTGTGGAGGGCCGTCCTGCCGGCCTTAGCCTTGTGGAACGTGGTCGTGATGTCGCAGGCGAACACGCTGACCCGGGCCGGGGACCTCGACGCCGCCGAAGCCCGCTACCAGGAGATTCTCCAGGTGCAGGAGAACACGCCGGGGCTGTCGCCGGCAGCACGTGCCCTGACCTACGGCAAGCTCGGATTCGTCGCAGAAGAGCGAGGGCGGTTCGCTCGGGCGGACGAGATGTACCGCAGGGCCCTGGTCATCCAGGAGGAGGGGGGCGACCGGCAGGGGATCGCGCAGTCACTTCGTCACCTGGGCAGCGTGGCGCTGGATCAAGGACGCTGGGACGAAGCCGCGCAGCACTACCGGCGGTCGCTCGCGATCTTGAAGGAGACGCCCGGAGACCTGCACAGCACCCAGCTCGTCTATGGCAAGCTCGGCGACCTGGCGCTGCTTCGCGGCCATCTCGACGAGGCGGAGGACTGGCACGCCGAGTCGCTGGCCCTAGCGGAACAGCGACACGACTGGGACGGCATGGCGCGCTCCCTGCACAGCCTTGGAATGCTTTCCTTCAAGCGCGGTCAACTGGCGGAGGCGGAACGCTGGTACCTTCGCTGCCTGGCGGCGGCCGAGAGAGTCCGTGACCGGCCTGGCATGGCGGCCGTCTACCATCAGCTCGGCATGGTGGCACTGAGACGCGGCCAGGACGAGTCGCGGGAATGGTTCCGCCGGTCCCTGGCCCTCCACGATGAGCTGGGTGACCGTAGCGGCGTTGCCAGGGATCACCGCATGCTCGGGATGACCGCGATCGCGGGTGGCCAGGCGGACGAGGCCAAACGGCTGCTGTTGGAGTCGCTCGCCGCCGTGGTGGACATTGGTGAGCAGAAGAGCATCATCGAGTGCTACCACCTGCTCGGAATGCTGGCGCACCAGCAGGGCTGGTGGGACGAAGCCGAACGGTGGCTGCGGAAGTGCCTCGCCCTGGAGGAGAAGATGGGGCACGAGGCCGGCGTCGCAGTCTGCTGCCTGCAATTGGGCGTACTCGCACAAGCCCGGAACGACGACGCCCGAGCTTTGGGATGGACGGTTCGCGCTCTGGCCGTGGCCCGGCGTTTCCCGCAGTTGGCGGTCCGACTGGCATCCGGCCCGGTGCTGAGCACAGTGACGAGTCGGCTCGGGATCGGGGCGGTGGAGGAGTGCTGGGAGCGCGTGACCGGCGAGTCCTTGCCCGGCGATGTCCGCCTTCTTGCCCTGGAGCACGCCCACGACGAACCTCTAGCGGACAGGTGAGGAGCATCAGCCGATGACGGAAATTGCCGTCAGGCGCGCCGCGCGGGCAACCGCCAGGCGGCTCGCCGACGAACTCGATCCAGGCCTGCGGACACAGGTGGAGGACGCGCTCCAGGCCGGTGCCGGAGACACCCGACCGCAGCAGTACTCCGACCCAGCCGCGCTCGGTTCCCTGATCGTCAGCGCGGCCGGGCTGGCCTGGACCATCTACAAGGACCTGCGGGAGAAGGCACCGAAGCCCACCCCGAAGGTGATCGTCACGACGTTGGATCTTGAACTGCCCGCCACCGACGCGGTTCCGCCCGCGCAGCGCGCCAGGGTGATTGAGGTCGTTGTCGAGGAGATCCTCGACAACGACCCGTGACCGGCGGAAGAACCCTGCGCGTGGGTCAGCTACTCTACCTGCCGACATGAGGTGAGACGGAACTTGTCTACCATCTCGTGACGAGGGCAGCGACAGTCGTTCATCAGACGCAGCCCGCCTTGGCTTCGAGTGAGCGCTGGCCGATCGGGGGGCGGTGCCACCTCGGTATGTACCCGGACACGATCGGGTCGTTGTCGGTGTAGACGACCCTGGTCTCCGGCGCGATCTCCTGGGCGACCTCGTGCAGGTTTGGCGAGGTCGGGATGCCCGTGCCGATGTCCAGGAACTGGCGGATGCCCAGCTCACCGGTGAGATGACGGGTCGCCCGGGTCATGAACGTCCGGTTCTGCCGGACGACGATCCGGGAGTTCGGGAAGACGGCGATGGTCTTTTCCGCCGCCTCCCGATCGGCCGGGAAATTGTCCTTTCCGCCGAGGAAATAGTCGTACATCCTCGCCGCGTGCGGGACGTCCGTTCTGAGCTCGACGGGGTCCAGTCGGTCCATCAGGGTCTTCCACTGATGGCCACCTGTCGGACGCGGGCGCCGGGGCGGAGCACGGAAGTTCTGTCACCGAATTATGGTGTTTCGTCCGCGGAGCGTCGCAGCGGGCACGAGTGTGGCGTCCGCCACCGGATCGGCCCGGACACGCGGCCAACCCGGGGCCGCGAACCTCGTGACAGCCGGTGAGATCAGGTGCCGGCTCCGCCGGTCAGGGGCTGATCAGTGGTCGGAAGGCTGCCTGCACCTGGGAGTCGGAGGGGGTGACGGGCCTCGTCGGACTGTAGCCGTAGACCAGGTACGGGCAGCTGGTCCCGCCGATCTCCACTCTGGTGTCGGCCAGGAGCTGTCCGGTCCGTAGCTCGTAAACGCGGACGGGTATCGCCACCCGGTGAAACGTCACGTTCCCGCTGGTGTATCGGCAGGTCTCGACCGCTGCTCCGAGTTCGGACGCGCCGACGCAGAGAACCCGCGTGGCAGTGGCGACGTCATCGGTCTTCCACTCGGCGGGGAGCTTGCTGGTGTATTGCGTGTCGCCGACTGTCAGTGCCCGATTCGGCCCGGCGGGAGCGGCGGAGAACGGTACCGGAGCGGCGCAGTACCTCGGTTGAGCGGAACCCGACGGCCGCAGCAGATCCCGCAGGTTCGCCAGCTCGACCGCCCGCTCGTGGGCGATCCTCGCCTCCTCGATCTTCTGGGCGGCCTGCCGCACCCCCTCCCGGGCCGCGGGCGCGAGCTCATGGTCGGGGTACTCGTCGAGCAGCTGCTGGTAGCTCGCCCGCGCGTGCTCCCCGTCCGCGGCCGCCAGCAGACGGCTGCCGCAGTCGGCCAGCGCCGCGGGCGCTATCCGCGGGACGGCCCGGCGGGCGCGGTCCAGCTCGCCGCCATCGGACGGCCGCTCGGCGAGCCAGGTGGCGATCCGCACGGTGATGCAGGGATCCTCGGTCGGCAGGCCGTCGAGGAACCGGTCCAGGGCCGCCTCAACCAGGCCCTCGTTGCCGGGCAGCTCCGTGAGCACGGTGGTCAGCTGCTGGAAGCCCTGGTCCAGCGCTTTCGTGTCGCCGGCCAGTCCGGCGTCGAGCGGGCCGAGGGCCGTCCGCAGCAGCTCGCACGCCTCGGCCATGCCCTCGCCGGCGGCGCCCGGGGAGACGTCGACCATGCGATGGGCGGGTGACACCCGTCCCACGGCTGATTCCACCCGCGGGCAGTCGCCGGCACGGCGGGCCTGCGCGACGTCCCCCTCGATCCGCGCGACGTCGAACCGGAGGAGACCGAAGGCCAGCAGCACCGGGAGCACGCAGGCGACGGCGATGACCCACTGCCGCCTCGACCGGAACGGTCGGATCCGGCCCCGGTGCGGTCGTCCCCCGGCCAGGTACCAGCCGTGCACGATGACGGCCACCCACCACGCGAGCACGACGAGCCCGAACCACAGCGTCTGCGCGACCGAGGCAAAGATGATCAGTAGCTCGACGGTGATCAGGAGGACGACGATGGCGAGCTGTCCCCGGCCCAGCATCAGGTAGCCGCCGCCGAACAGTGAGGCGTTGGCGACGGCGACGGCCAGCGGGTCGTGGGACCGGGCCGCCGGCTTCGGCGTCGGCTCGCCCTGCGTCATGGGTTGTCCTTCCTTGCCGCCTGCTTCGTCGCCGCCTGCTTCGTCGCCGCCTGCTTCGTCGCCGCCTGCTTCGTCGGCTCTCACCCGCCGGACGGGCTTTCGATCGATGGCCGGGTGGGCCTCTCGATTGCCGGGCGGGCTCCTGGTCGCCGTCACGTCAGGCGGGCGGCGCCACGCGGAGGGTCACCGTTCGGTTTCGGAGATCGCCGGCGGCGTCTCCGGTGGGATCGCCGGTGGGATCGCCGGCGTAGGGGGCGAGGGCGTCGCCGGCCGCGGAGATCGTGAGGGCCGCGGCCGGGAGGCCGGCCGCGCGCAGGATCTCCGCGGCGGACGCGGCGCGGGCCAGGCTCAGCGCGGTGTTGTCGGGGAAGGGTCCGCCCGGGCGGACCGGGAGATTGTCGCTGTGGCCTACGACCTCGACGGCGACCCCGGGCGCAGCCGCAAGCCGGGCGCCCAGCGCGGTGAGCGCCGCGCGGCCTTCGGGGGTTGGGGTGTCGTGCGTGGCGAACAGCGCGTTGTGGAAGACCACGACCGCCTGCCCGCCGGCCCTGGTGATCGTGACGGCCGGGCCGGCGAGGCGCGCGGCCAGGTCCGCCGTCAGATCCCCCGGCCTGGCCGGAGCCGGAGCGGGGGCTGCGGGCGCCGGCACGGAGGCCGCGGGGGCTGGTGCGGTGGTGGTCGACGCCGCCGGCTCGGCGCGGTCGTGGCCGAGCCACCAGCCGCCACCGAAGGCGAGCGCGACGAGAAGGGCGCCGGCCGCGCCGCCCCGGGCGAGGCCGCCGCCGCGGGTGCGCAGCCGTTCCAATCGGCGCAGACCCGCCGCCGCACCCGCCAGGTTGCCGTCCAGGGCCAGTGCGGCCCGCCAGTGCCGCTCGGCGTCGTCGAACCGGCCCTGCTGCGCCCGGATCCGGGCGAGCAGGTCGTGCTCCGCGGCAGTGTGGTCGCGCCCGGCGGCCAGCTCCGCGAGCAGGCGCGCGGCGTCCTCGTACCGGCCGGAGCGGGCCAGCACGGCGGCCTGCCCGCGGACGACCTCGCCGACGAGCACGGCCCGGGCGGTGTCACCGGGCCCCACCGCGGCCGGCGGCGGGCCGGGCTCGGTCACCGGCTCGGCCAGCTCGGTCAGCTCCGGCGGCCCGGTGCGGCCCAGGGGGCCGATTCCGGCCCGGCGGTGGCGGGTGCCGACGTCACAGGGATCGCCGGACACTGCTCCCCTCCTGCCGCTCTGGTGTGCCCTCGGACGGAAGCAGGTCGAACAGCTGTCGGTTCACCGTGCGCAGCCGCTCGATGTCGTTGCTGTCGACCGCGCGCCGGCCCTCCGCGATCAGGCGGGCGGCCAGAGCCTGGTCGCGCAGCTCGGGCCGTTGTTCGACGAGCTGGGAGAAGTGGGCCATCACGACGGCGCCCGTCTTGCGGTCGACCACCATCGCCAGGTGACCGGTCAGCTCGTCGACGAGGGTTCGCAGGTGCGCGGCGTCGCGACCGGCCAGTGCCCGGCGGACGTCGGCGGCGAGGACCTCGTACCGACGCCGGTCCTGGGCGTCGCCGTACTCGTCGATGATGCCCGGCGCGTCGCGCAGCACCCGGTTCGCCCACTCGACCAGCGAGGGCCACTCCAGTGCCTCCTCGACGGCGTCGAGCTTGGCCCGCAGGTCGAGCATCCGCTTGCCGGCGGTGCCCGCCGCGTCCGCGTCCCCGTGTTCGGTGGAGGACACGTCGTTCTCGAGCTGGCCGAGCGCCCGCTCGTCCTCCAGCTCGCCGAGCAGGGCGAGCGCGGCCGGGTCGGACGTCCGCTCCGCGTCGGCGCGCAGGGCGTCGTACCGCTCCTGCTCGGCTGTCAGGTCCCGGCGCAGCTTGACCGGGTCGGCGGCGGTCTCGGTGGTCAGGTCGTGGAACGCCTCGAACTCCTCGTCGAGAATCGGTACGTAGGCCTTGGTGGTGACCAGCCGGGAGGCGTCGATCTGGATCTCCACCTCGATCTCGCTGTTCTTCGGGATGTCCCGGGCCACCTGGTCGGCGAGGATCTCCAACGCGCCGACCTGCCGGTTGCGGTCGGCCCGGGGGTGCTCCCCCTCCAGGATCGGGATCCGCAGCAGGCCGCCGGACTGGCCGCGGGTGAGCCGCACGGTGCTGCGCAGGATCTCGCGGGCCCTGGCGGGAATCCGGGTGCCCTTCTTCAGCAGCCAGGCGACCTCGTTGCCGGCCAGCGCCACCCCGATCGAGTGGGTGAGGGTGGCGGCGGGGGCGACCACGCCGAGGGTGTAGGTCAGCTCCGCGGGCTGGATCCGCTCGCGGGTGCCCGTCGGGTCCTCCAGGACGATCTCGTAGGTGTTGCGCAGCCCGGGCTCGGCCCGCAGCGTGGTGATGAACGAGCCGGCCGCCGGCAGGATGATCTGCCCGCTGCGCCACGGCGGGCGGGCCTGCCCGTTGACGAACTCGACGGTGAACCCCTCCAGGTTCCGGTCCGCCGGGCCCTGCACCACCCCGCCGACCACCGGCTCCGGGTCGGCGCCGATCGGCTTGTACTCGAGGTCCACGGTGTAGGAGACGTCGGCGCGCACCGGTTCCGCCGGCAGCCGCTGAGTCCCGGCGAAGATCGCCGCGCCGCGGGCCACGACGGTCATCGGGTCCTGGCTGACGTCCAGCTCGATGCCGAGGCCCTCGCGCAGCCGTCGCCGCAGATGGGGCATGAGGGTGGGCCCGCCGACGAGCAGTACCCGGTCGATCTTCTCCGGCGCGAGCTGGCTCTCCCGGAGCGCGGCCTGGCAGATGTTGATCGCGCGGGCGACGAAGGGCTCGGTCAGCTTGTCGACGTCCGCGGCGAACAGCTCGTGGACGAACTCCACCGGGTTGCCCCGGGAGTCGGTGCACAACGGGGGGTCGCTGATGTCGATGAGCGCCGAGCCAGCGGAGGACAGCTCGATCTTGGCGTTCTCGGCGGCGGCCTTCAGCTTCGCGATCGCCTGCGCCCAGGTGGGCTCGCCCCGCCCGAAGCCGGGCAGGGAGTACTGCCGGAGCAGCGCGGGCATCAGCAGCTCCTCGACGATCGCCCAGTCGATGAGCTTCCCGCCGAGGAAGTTGTCACCGCGGTGGTTGACGATGTCGAACTCGCCGTCCCGGATGTGCACGACCGAGGCGTCGAAGGTTCCGCCGCCCAGGTCGAAGACCAGCCGGTAGATGTTGTCCTCGTCGCGCTGGAAGCTGTAGGCGAGGGCGGCTGCGGTCGGTTCCTGGAGCAGCGGAGACAGTCCGAGGCCGGCGGCCTCGGCGGCCCGCCGGGTGGCGTCGGTCTGGTTCAGCTCGAAAGCGGCCGGGACGGTGATGACCGCGGCGCGGATATCCTCCCCGAGCTGCCTGTTGACGTTCGCCCTGAGCGCCCGCAACACGTGCGCGGACAGTTCCTCCGGGCTCATCGAAAGGCCACTGTTGGCGAATGTCGTCGCCTGGTCACGTAGCCCCATCTTGAGCTTGAACTCGGCGGCGGCGTTCGCCGGATCGGATTCGACCCGTTCCCGGGCGCGTTCACCGACGTGGATCCGACCGTTACGGTCGGCGTAGACCGCGGACGGGGTCGTGTCGTGCTGGAACGCGTTCTTGACGATGCGGGCCTCGGTGCCGTCCAGGACCGCGATCGCGCTGTTGGTGGTGCCAAGGTCGATACCGAAGTCCATCGTCGATCGCGCCATCGTTCCTCCTGCTGCCCGGTGGGGCGGGTCGCGCGGTGCCGGTGTCAGGGGCCCACGAGCGGGCCGGGCGGATGCGGGTCGGGTCAGCCGTCCTCGTCCCGGGTCACGGGGACGCCGACGACGACCTCGCCGGTCTGGACGCGCAGTCCGTGCAGGTAGACGCTCGGCCGCAGGGTCTCCAGGACGGTCTCGTCGGTCAGGCCCTCGGTCTGCTGGAACTCCAGGACCTGCAGATCGAGACCGGAGTCGTACCGGGTGTGGTCGTGCTCCTGGATCTCGACGCCGGCCGCGGCGAGGGTGCTCCAGAGCGATTCGAACTGGCGCCGCGCCCGGCGGAGATCCGCCGCCCCGCCGCCGTCGCGCGCACCGGGGCTCGTCGCCGGGCCGGAAAGGCGGCGGCGCAGTCGCCACAGCCCGGTCGCGAGCTCGGCCACCGCCGGCTGGGCCAGCGTCCCCGCCGGAGCCGGGTTCACCGGCTGATCGTCGGGCGCCGGGACGGGCTCGGATTTCGCGACGGCTCGCAGCAGCGCCGCGGCCCATTCCTCGGGCGTCGCGGGCCGGGCAATGCGGAACTCACGGGGATGGCGCCACTGGCGCGGGATCTCAAGCACCGCCGACTCCCAGCGGCCGTTCCCCGTTCCGCCATCCCTTTTCGCGTAGTTCCACGATCGGTGGGAACAAGTCGATGTGTTCTCGTTGTCTTCGCCCGGCGGAACCGACGACGACATTCAGATCCACGATGAGCGCGAAGAACGCGACCAGCACGGCCAGGAAGATGTATCCGCCGCCGGCGCTGGTGAACAGCATGGTGGGCAGGCTGATCGCGACCACGAAGTACAGCGCGCACCGCAGCGCGGCCAGCCAGCCCCGGTCCCTCTCACCACGCTGGCAGGACCGGCAACGCGGCACGGTGACCTCCACCTTGTTCCAACGCAGCTCGCGCACAGTCCGGACCACGTCGCCGTGCATCCATCTCGTGATCGCCGCACCGGGGTCGGCCGGCTTCTCATGACAGATCCAGCAGGTCAGGCGTACGGAGGCCTTGTCGAGAATTTCCCGGTTCTCGGCCAGCCGGCCGCGGACGGCCTCGGACGCCGCCGCCCGCTCGGCCCGGGTGATCACCTCGATCATCCGCAGGTGGTCGCGGGCCGCGGAGGCGTCCGAGGTGTCCCGGGCCTGGTCGAAGAGGAGCAGGCAGCGCAGCGCGTCGAGGGCGACCTTGTCGTGCGTGCGCACCCGCGTCGAATCGTCGGGCGCCAGCATCCGGTCAAGCCGCGCCAGCGGCCCCGCGGAGTGGTCGAGGATGTGCGCGGCCTGGTCCAGGCCCGCCGCCCGGGTGTCGGTGGCGAGCCGGACGGCCTCCTCGCACAGCTCACCGACCTGGTCGGCCCAGGGTTCGCCGGCGGCACGCAGGGCGGTGCCGAGCGCCTCGCGGGCGCCGTCCCCGAGCTGGGCGGCCCGCATCGCCGTCAACTGCCGTTCGGCCCGGTCGTCGTCTCCGTCCCCGATGGCGGCGACAACGATCTCGGCACCGATGGACAGCAGCGCGCCCGGCAGCGCCGCGCGGATCCTCGGCGCGAGGCCCACGTCGAGCCGGGCGTCGGCGGCACGCCTGATGCGCGCCACCAGGCTGTCCCAGACCCGGTCGTCGTGCAGGACGTGGCCCCAGCGGCGATAGACCGACGCCCAGTCGGGCTGTTCGCCCTCGGCGCCCATCTCGACCTCGAGGGCCCGCAGGTGCTCGAGCACCGCGATGTTGTGAACCGCGCTCGCGGCGTCCCCGGCCGCGACCGGCTCGCTGGGCGCAGCCGGCTCCCCGGGCGTATCCGCGTCGCCGGACGTATCCGCGTCGCCGGGCGCGGCGCCCGTGCCGGAGACGGCCGCCGCGGTCCAGTGCCGGAGCGCGGCGTCCGGGTCGCCCGCGGCCAGGGCTGCGATCCCCTCGTCCCACGCCGCGCCGGACTCGGCCGGCCAGAACCAGAAGAACTCGTCGACCAGCCGCTGACGCGGGTCACCCAGCCGGTCGAGAGCGGCCCGGACATCCCCGGCGGACGGAGCCGGCCGCAGCGGCAGGATGTCCGAGGTCGGTATCTGCCCACCGGTCTTCTCGATCACGGCGAGCATGTCGGCCTTCCGCCGGATGTCCCGTCCGGTGGACGAGAGCGGCAGGCCTGTCACCCGGAAGGCGTTCTGCCGGTAGATCCGCGCGGACACCCGTGGCAGGGCGTCGGCGTCGCTGTCCTGGGCCGTCACATCGTCACCCCCTTGCGCCACAGCCGGATCCGTGACGCGTACTGGTCACGCAGCCCGGGCCACTTGTTGCAGGCCTCCTCCATCAGGTCGGCGGCCCGGTCGTACTGGCCGCCGGTGGCGACGGTGACCGCCTGGCGGGCCATCCGCACGGCCGCGGCCTCGTCCGCGGGGGACGACCGGCCGAGCGCGTTCTTGCCCGCGGCGATCTCCCCGGCCGGCCCGGGTTCCCGTTCAGGCGGGCTCAGCGGCACGGACCTACCTGGCTCCCACACCTCCAGGTCGGCGAGCATCTCGACGGCCGACGGATAGCGTTTCGCCGGGGCGTAGGACAGCGCCCGGGCGACGATTCCGTCCAGTGCTTCGTCCACGGAGTACCGGATCTCGCTGGGCGGTACGAGCGTGCCCGTGTTCCAGGCGGCGGTGATCGGGTCGCCGCCTGAGCGCTGCGGGTAGGGCAGCCGGTCGGTCAGCAGCAGGTAGAGCACCGCGCCCAGCGCCCAGACATCCCCCGGAACCGACGCGAGATGCGGGTGGAGCAGGGTCTCCGGCGCCATGAAGGCGATGGTTCCCTGGGAGCTCGCCAGCAGGGTCAGAGCACTGACCTTCCTGGCGAGACCAAAATCGCTGATCCGCACCTGCAGACCGGCCCCGCTGTAGCCGACCAGAATGTTCTGCGGAGTGATGTCGCGGTGGACGATCGGCGGGGACTCCCGATGCGCGACCGCCAGGCCGCGCGTTATCTGCCGCAGGATGTCCACCACGGTCGGGATGGGGACGAACGTGGTGCCGTACGACGACCAGAAACTGTGCAGGGTTCCACCGGCCACGTATTCCATGGTGAAGTACGCATACACCCCACCGGCCGTCTCGACGGTGTTCGCCTCGAACACACGGATGACGTTGGGGTGCCCCATGCCGGACAGCAACATAGCCTCACCGAGTGCGTCGCGCACCTGTTCCGCGGACATTCCCACCTGACGGAAGACCTTCATCGCCTGCCGGCCAAGATAGCGGTGCTCGACCCGGTAGACCTCGGCAAAAGCCCCCTCGCCCAGCAGCCGGTCGACCTTGTAGGTATCCCGGACTACCTGCCCCTCGCGTAACAGGACCATAGGTGAGACCTCCGGCAGCCCAGCTCCAGGTTTTTGTTCTCGCGAGCCGGCTCCGGCCGCCGGATCAGAACCTAGGCGAAAGACTTCCAGCCGGGTAGTTGAGCGCTACACCCCGGCGCCTGGTCGCCGGGACCTCCGGACGTCCCGCTCGGTGATCAGGCGGTTGAGGATCATCCAGCGGGCCAGGTCCTCCCAGTCGGCCAGGCCGGGCTCGTCGCGGTCACTCAGCTCGCGGCGGACGTCCGAGATGACGTTGCGCACGTAGTTCGGGCCGCGGCCCAGCCGCTCGCCGATCTCCTTGTAGGTGGCCGGCCGGGCGTCGGACCCGGACTTCGTCAGCAGTGGCCGGCACAGCTCGATGATGATGTCGAGCTGTGCGGGGCTGAGCTGGACCGGCCGGCTGATGGTCGCCCTGCTCTCGGAGAGCGTCGTATGGCCGAGCGACTGCCGGTCATGGGTGACGGCGGAGGCGTCGACCTGCACGGTGACGGTCGCTCCGCCGCGGCGGGCCGCGACGATGCCGAACCTGGGAAACGGCAGCGAGGTCATCGCCGCCCCGGGCTCGACGATTCTGTCCTCGCCGGCGGGCGGGCGCAGGCAGAACGGCTTCGACTGCGACTTGTTGTACACCAGGACGCAGTCGTCCAGAACCCGCAGCGAGGCCATGTGCCGCGACAGGTAGGTGTCGTCGGGAAGCTTGATGGCACAGGCGCTGCTGCGCCCGACGGTGATCTCCTCATCACGGGCGACGTGCCACCGCCGCCCGCAGTACTCCAGCACGACGACCGGGCCCGGCGAGCGGCCCGTACCGTGGTTGCCCACCCACAGCCCCTTTTTCTACGCTGCCTGTCACAGATGAATTTGGGGACAATCAATCGGCCGGCCGTGCGCCCGGACAGTGCCGACCGACATGGTCTTCCGAGCCGGGCCCATTTTAGGGCGGATTCGCGGCGGTGACCAGATCAGGACCGGGTGGCGCCCTCGTTCCCACCCACCATCACCAGGAATCCGCAACGCCGCAGGTCGGCGGCGTTCCTGGCAGCCCGGATCCTCCGGGCGCGGGAAACCCGACAGAGGCTGACGACGACCAACGACCGCCATCACCGGCACCGGAGCCGCGTGAAGCCGACATACGCCGGGATTGGCAGGAGGGGCCACCGGGCCGAGACGCCGGAGCGGGGCGATCCGTAGTGGTCCGGGATCCCGGGGCGATCGTTAAGCTGGTTTCATTGTGATGATCCAGATCGTGATGGCACCGACCGTGATGGCACTGACCGTTATGGCACAGGTCGTGGTGACACAGACCGTGATGATGCGGCGGTCAGCAGGTCGACCGGGCCGCCGGGACTGCTGATGATCGTCGACCGGGCGCGGGTGGCCACGGTGGTGCCGAACTACGTCCTCGGTGAGCAGTTGGGCGCGGGCGCGTTCGGGCTGGTACTGAGGGCGGAGCACCGGCGGATGCGTCGACCAGCGGCGATCAAGGTCATGCCGGCGCAGACGGCCGAGGGTGAGCGGATCGACTACATCGAGGCCGACGACCTGTGCCTGGTGGTGATGGAGCTGCTCGCCGGTGGCACGCTGACCCGGCAGCGCGCCGGGATGAGGCCGGAGCAGGCGTGCGCGGTGGGCCTGGCGGTGTCCGCGGCGCTGAGCCATGCCCACGCCCGCAACGTGCTGCACCGCGACGTCAAGCGGCACGCCGGTCTACATGGCGCCCGAGCAGATCGAGGGCGGCCGGCTGGTCCCGGCTACCGATCTCTACGCGCTGGGCATCGTGCTCTACCGGCTCCTGACCGGCCGGCCGCCGTTCGACCCGAAGCTGCCGCTGCACATTCTGTGGCGCCGGCAGCTGACCGAGCCCGCCCCGCCCATGGACGGGGTGGCCGCCCCGGTCGCCGAGGTGGTGCTGCATGCGTTGGAGAAGAACCCGGCCGCCCGTCAGTCGGACGCCACCGCCTTCGCGTTGGCGCTCGCGCGTGCCACCGCCGCGGCCTTCGGCGCCGGCTGGATCGCCCGGGCCGGCCTGCCGTTACATCTCGCGACGACGTCGTCCGCCGCATTGCCGAGGGGCTGCCGGCCGCCGAGCCGCCGGTCGGCCGCACCCCCGATGCCCCCGAGTCAACGACCGTCCGCATGGAGGCGTCGACCGTCCGCACGCGGCCCGCGACCGGCCCCGGCGGGCCGAGGACCGTTCTCGATGACGGCGGCGCGCAGCGGCGGCCGGAGAGCAGGCGGCCGGGCGGCCCCGAATCCGCAGCGGAGGTGTTCGCCCGGCTTCGGCGGACCCACGGCCCCGAGCATCCCGACGCCCTCGCCGTCGAGGAGGCACTGCAGTGGTGGACCCACCAGGATTCGGCCGGCGCGTAGTGCCCGGGGCCGCGCCGTCCGGCCGGCGTGCCATCGGGCGAGCGCCGTCCCGGCCCCACCGTCCGATCGCTGATGTCACGACAGATCAATCCGAGATTCGCCCCATCCTTGACCACTCGGTCGGCAAGTACGAACGAAGCAGGTAAAAGGCCAGGTCAAAGCCAGTTCCCCACGTCTGACAGGCAACACGCGGCGAATTTCACCTGATCCCATCCAGACAACACCAGCACTACAGAACATCTTGACCACGAAAACCACGACGGGTGGGTCGGTCCCGTCACGGCGGCGATTTCGCGGGTCTGGAAACATCCTTCCCCGTGCGAGTTTCAGGATTCCGTCGCCGTTCCGTGACCACGAGCGTGTGCGCCGCCGCGCTCCTATGCGGGCTAACCGCGTGCGCCGACTCGGACGACCAGTCGGCCGCGCCGGCCCCAACCGGAACCGGAGCGGTGGGCGCATCCCGGTACAGCACTCCGCTGAAGGGGAGCTGCCCGGATACCGTCATCGTCCAACAACCATGGTGGCCCGGCGCCGACCAGGGGTTCCTCTTCCAGCTCCTGGGGCCGAACCCCACCATCGACAAGGACTCCAGCCGCATCACCGGCCAGCTCGGCGGAACCGGTGTGACGCTTGAGATCCGGGCCGGCGGCCCGGCGGTCGGCTTCCAGCCGGCGTCCTCGCTCCTCGCCCAGGACGACGACATCCTGCTCGGCGACATCAGCACGGACGAGGCGGTCCAGAACTCGGCCAAGGCACCGACGGTGGCGGTCTTCTCAGTGTACGAGAAGAACCCGCAGGTCCTCCTGTGGGGAAATCCGGACTGGAACTTCACCAACGTCGCCGACATCGGCCGGGAAGGCGCGACGGTGCTGGTCTCCGCGAGCCAGGTCTCCTACCCCGAGGTGTTCGAGCGGGAAGGCCTGCTGAACGAGTCGCAGATCGACACCTCCTACCAGGGCAGTCCGGACCGCTTCGTCGCGGCCGACGGTAAGATCGTGCAGCAGGGGTTCGTGACCTATGAGCCCTACCAGCTCGAGCATGACGTCAAGGCGTGGAACAAGCCCGTCAAGTATCTGCTCCTCGACAAGGACTACCCGGTCTACCGGTCGCAGCTTTCCATCCGGCCGGACAAGCTCGCGGCCAACCGCGACTGCCTCAGCAAGCTCGTGCCACTGTTCCAGCAGGCGCAGCGTGACTACATCAACGATCCCGAGGCGACCAACCAGCTCCTGCTCAAGGTCCTCGACTCGCTGAACACCAGCGGGTTCACCCTCTCCCCCGAGCTGCTCGCGAACGCCAACGCCCAGCAGAAGAGCCTCGGCCTGATCGCCGACGGCAGTGACGGCGTCCTGGGCAGCTTCGACACCGCCCGCGTCCAGACCCTGATCGGCCGCCTCACCCCGGTCTTCGAGGCCAAGGGCGACAAGCTGAAGCCGGGCCTCGCCCCGAAGGACCTGGTCACCAACGAGTTCCTCGACCGGTCGATCTCCCTGAAGTAGCCGAGAAGCAGCCAACCAGGAATCCACGGTGGTCCCGAACCAGGGTTCGGGACCACCGTGGATTCCGCCCGCCGACGCCCGCGACCACCGCGCAGGGAGCCGCCCCGTGAACAGCCCCACCGACGACCACCCGCCAGCCACGTTCGACACCAGCAGGCCACAGTCGGCCCGGGTCTGGAACTACTGGCTGGGCGGCAAGGACTACTTCGAGGTCGACAGCGAGTACGGAGACCGCTACGTCGAGCTGTACCCGGACATCGTCGAGATCGCCCGGGCCTCCCGGGCCTTCCTCGGCCGTGCGGTCCGCCACCTGACCGGCGACGTGGGCATCCGGCAGTTCCTCGACATCGGCACCGGCCTGCCCGTCACCGGAAACACCCATGAGGTCGCCCAGTCGGTCGACCCGCGGTCCCGCGTCGTGTACGTCGACAACGACCCGCTGGTGCTGGCGCACGCCCGCGCCCTGCTGACGGGCAGCCCCGAAGGGGCCACCGCCTACCTCGACGCCGACGTGAACGACCCCGAGACCATCCTGGCGGGCGCGGCCGAGACCCTGGACTTCAGCCGCCCGATCGGGCTCATCCTCATGGGGATCATGGGGAATGTGGTCGACCTCGACGAGGCATACGCGATCGTGCGGCGGTTTCTCGATGCCGTGCCGTCGGGAAGCCACCTCGTGCTCGGTGACGGCACCGTCGCCGACGGAAAGGTCCACGCCCTCAGCGAGGGGTCCGGCGGGCACGGGTACTACAATCGGACGCCCCAGGAGATCGCCCGGTATTTCGACGGTCTCGAGCTGCTCGAGCCCGGCCTGATTTCGACCCCGTTCTGGCGACCCGCCCCGGGCACCACCCCCACTGCGCTGGACTCGTTCTGCGGTGTCGCGCGCAAGGCGTGAGCGCCATCAAAGAAGGGGAGACATTCTCGGACGCTGATCACTTACGGGGGACAGGATGGTAGACCAGCGGAACCGCGGGCCGGTCGCGCTGCGGATCCTGCTTGGCGGCCAGCTTCGCCGGTTCCGGGAGGAACGGGAAATCACCCGCGAGGCGGCCGGGTATGCGATCCGGAGCTCTGACTCGAAGATAAGCCGGCTGGAGCTGGGGCGGGTCGCGTTCAAAATTCGCGACATCGAGGATCTGCTCACCCTCTACGGGGTGGATGACGAGGCCGTGCGCGCCCCGTTGCTCGCCCTGGCCCGGGAGGCCAACCAGCCCGGCTGGTGGCGCGCCTTCGCCGCCGTCCTGCCGGACTGGTCCGAGCTGTACCTCGGCCTGGAGACCGCCGCGACGCAGATCCGGGCCTACGAGGCCCAGTTCATCCCGGACCTGCTCCAGACCGAGGACTACGCCCGCGCCGCCATCGGCCTGAACAGCAGCCAGTTCGCGGCTCCGCCCGGGGAGCTCGAACGCCGGATCAGCCTGCGGATACGCCGGCAGGAGATACTGACCCACCCGGAGGATCCCGCCACGCTCTGGGTCGTCCTGGACGAGGCGGCCCTGCGGCGCCCGGTCGGCGGGCCGCGGGTCACCCGCGCCCAGATGAAGCACCTGCTCGCGGTCTCCGAACAGCCGAACGTCATCATCCAGGTGATGCCGTTCGCCTTCGGCGGCCACGCCGCGGAAGGCGGCACCTTCAGTATCCTGCGCTTCGCCGAGCCGGAGCTTTCCGACGTCGTCCACTGCAGGTACCTCACAGGTGCGGTCTACCTGGACAAGCCAGCCGACGTGCTCCGGTACTCGGAGGTCATGGGCCGCATGATCGTTGACAGCACACAACCCGGAGAGTTCGCCGACTATCTGCAGCGAATCCTCGCCGAGGAATAGCCGCGCGCCGTCCTGACCGCCTTTCGTGGTGCGCCGGTCCACGAGCCTGCCCGGCCGGTCACGGCACCGCGGGCGCGCCGGCGGCGGCCACCGCGTCCGCCAGGTTGACGGTCGGATGGCCGATGAGCCGGCTCAGGTCGCCGGTGTCGATCTGGAGCCGTCCCGCGCCGATCGCCCGGTCCGCGTCGGCGAGGACGCGCGCGACGGGCCCGGGCAGACCCGCGCCGGTCAGGACGGCCTCCAGCTCGGGCTGCGTGACGTCGCGGTAGACGATCGGCTGGCCGGTGTGCTTGGCGATCTGCTCGGCCAGCTCCGGCAGGGTGAAGGACGTGTCGCCGCCCAGCTCGTACACGGCGCCCTCGTGCCCCTCACCGGTCAGGACGGCGGCGGCCGCCTCGGCGTACTCCGACCGGGCGGCCCCGCTGACGCGGCCCTCGCCGGCGCAGCCCACGACCGCGCCCACCTGGAGGTAGACCGGGAGCTGGTCGGTGTAGTTCTCGAAGTACCAGCCGTTACGCAGGAAGGTGAACGGGACGCCGAGCGCGCGGATGCCCTCCTCGGTCCCCCGGTGGTCCTCGGCCAGCAGCATGTCGGTGGTGTCGGCGTACGGCGCGCTGGTGTAGACGACGAGGGACGCGCCGGCGTCGCGCGCCGCCCGGGACGCGCCCACGTGCTGCTCGACCCGGCGACCGAAGTCCGTCCCCGACACGATCAGTGCCTTCTCGGCCCCGGTGAACGCCGTCGCGAGCGAGGCCGGGTCGTCGAAGTCCAGGCGGCGGACGTCCACGCCCCGCTCCGCCAGCGCCGACAGTGCGTCGACATTGCGGGTGCCCGCCACGATCCGCCCCGCGGGGACGCCGCGGGCCAGCAGGTTCTCGACGACGAGCCGGCCGAGGTGACCGCCGGCTCCGGTGACGACGATGGACATGGGTCCTCCAGCGGTGGGTGTGGTCGAACAGCGCCGTCTGCGCCCAACAGGACCCTCTCGCGAACACTTTCCTGCGCATAGTACCCACCTTCAGGTAAGGTACTGTCTTCATGGTTAGTAACCAGGTCAGCGGCCTGTCCAGCGGCCAGCTCAGCCACGAGATCGGCCACGAGGTCAGCGACCAGTTCGGCGGGCTGCGGGCCCTCTTCGCGGACGGCTTCTTTCCCCGCGGCTGTCCGACCCGGACAGTCCTCGACCACGTCACGAGCCGGTGGGGGATCCTCGTCCTGCTCACGCTGGCCGGGCGGACCCTGCGCTGGGGGGAGCTGCGCAGAGCCATCGAGGGCGTGAGCGAGAAGATGCTCGCCCAGACGCTGCGCACCCTCGAGCAGGACGGGCTCGTCCACCGTGAGGCTCTCCTGGTCATCCCGCCACACGTGGAGTACAGCCTCACCGGTCTCGGAGACGACCTGGTCACCCGCCTGGCCCCCCTCGTGGCCTGGATCGCCCGGCACGCCGACGAGATCGTCACCCGCGCGACGCCGTCCACACCGTGATCCGGCCGGCGCCGGCGGTGCCGCCGACCGCCAGCCACCGGCCACCGGCCACCGGCCACCACGAAGGGTCGTCGTCACCGGTCCCGCAGCACACCGGTGACCAGGGTGTCCATGAGCGTCAGGCCGCCGCGGGTCATCACCGAGGCCGCGTGGAACTGCATGGAGGCGAACCCGGCACCCCGCAACGCGTGCACCTCGCCCGTGGTCAGGTCACGGGCCACCTCGACCGGTCCGACTCCCGGCCCGCCCTCGAGCAGGTCACTCGGATGAATCGCGACGAAGGTGTTGTAGAAGTACACCGGCTCCAACTGGCCGAACAGATCGACGGTCCGCCGCACGCCCTGGTTGGGAACCGCCATCCGGATCACCGGTAGGCCGAGCAGGTCGCAGAGCACCTGGTGGCTCAGGCACACCGACAGGAAGGGCACATCCAGGTTCAGCAGGCTCCTGGTGACAGCCCGCAAGCTGGCGATCTTGGGATCCGCGCCGTCCAGTGGATCGCCCGGCCCGGGGCCGAGGACGACGAGGTCGACCCCCTCGATCTGGTAAGGCTCGTCGAAGCGGCGGACCGTGACGTCGAATCCGAGGGCGCCCAGCTGAGCCGCCCCCATCGCCGTGAAGGTGTCCTCCGCGTCCACGATCAGCAGGCGGCCCCGGTCGCGCGGACGAGTCTGCGCCGGCGTCAGCCAGAACGGCGCCAGCGGGAGGTTCCGGCTCGCCAGCGCCGCCCGTACCGCCGGATCCTCGCCGAGGGGGGCACCGGGGCGACGTGGACCGGCCGCCCGCGGCCCGGCGGCCGGTCCACGTGCCCGCCCTGTCGCGGTGGCCCGTGGCGCCCTCTGCCCGGACTCCGGCCGGTCGGACACCGGCCGGTCGGCCACCGGCCGGTCGGACACCGCGGGCCCGCTCGAGGGCGAGGACCGACCGAGCCGGACGACGGGGCGACGCAGCGCGTGCAGGAGGCCGGCCACCTTGGCGCGGGTCTCGTCGGTCTCCGCCGCCGGGTGGGAGTCGCGCACCAGCGTGGCGCCGACCCCGACCCGCATCCGGCCCGTGCTGTCGACGTCGGCGGTGCGGATCAGGATCGCGGAGTCGAGCCGCTGGCCGCCGAGTGCGTCCCAGCCGATCAGCGCGGCCGCCCCCGCGTAGTAGCCCCGCGCGGACGGCTCGAACTTCGCGATGACGTGGCAGGCGCTCTGCAGCGGGCTACCCGTCACCGTCGGGGCGAACAGGGTCTCCCGCAGGATCTCGCGCACGTCGCGGGAGCTGCGCCCGACGATCCGGTACTCGGTGTGCGCGAGATGGGCCATCTCCTTCAGACCCGGGCCGACGACGCGCACGTCGTCGCAGACCCGGCTCATCATCTTGAGCTCCTCGTCGAGGACCATGTACAGCTCGTTGGTCTCCTTGGTGTCGGCGAGGAACTCCAGCACGCCGGCCACGCTCGGCCCGCCGGACGGATAGCGGTACGTGCCGCTGATCGGGTTCATCACCGCGGTGCCCGCGTCGAGGCTGACGTGCCGCTCCGGGCTCGCACCGACGAACGTCCGGTCGCCGGTGTGGATCAGGAACGTCCAGTAGGCCCCGAGTTCGCCGGCGAGCAGCCGGCCGTAGAACGCCAGCGCCGTCCGCACCGACCAGTTGTCGACCTGGAGCATGTACGTGCGCTTCAGCACGAAGTTGGCGCCGGCGCCGAACCCGATCTCCTCGGCGAGCACCCGGCGGACCAGCTCGGCGTACTCGTCGTCACCCAGGTCGAAGTACCCGTCGCCGACGTCGATCGGCCAGTCCTGGACGTGGCGCAGGACGTCGTCGACCGGTATGCGGTGCTCGCCGGTGACGGTCATCGCGAGCAGCGGCTCGCCGTCGTCGTGATGCTCGTACCCGCGCTCGCCGATCAGCCGGTACGGCAGCAGGGCCAGGGTGTGGTAAGTGCCGGGCGGCCCGTGGGCCGGGATCGGCAGGTCCGCAGTGCCGGCGATCTCCGCGAACGTCCCCCGCAACAGCTCGACCTGCCCGGCGGGCCCGCTGTCGGGCCGGTGCAGCAGGGCGAACGCCTCCGGTCGGGCGTCCTGCGCGTCGAGGAGCTCGGCAAGCCCGGCCGGTTCGCTCCGCTGGGACGGGATGCTCATCTCCGCTCCTCACCGCCCCCGTTCGCCACGGCGAACACGCCCGCCGGCGACCCGGCCGCCGTCGCCGTCGCCGTCGCCGTCGACGCCGACGCCGACGCGGCCGACGCGGCGCCGGAGGCGCCGAGCCAGCCCAGGACGTCGGCCGCCACCACGGCGGCCCCGCACCGGATGGCGACGTAGTCCAGCGCCATCCGGTGGAACTCGGGGGTGAAGTCGGCCACCGCGTCGGCCACGACGAAGGCCTGGATGTCGTTCGCGAACGCGTCGGCGGCGGTGAGCAGCACTCCGACGTGCGCGTACACACCACAGACGATCAACTGGTCACGGCCCGCGTCGCGCATCAGCTCCAGCAGCGGCGAGCGGTGGAAGGCGCTGGCCCGCCACTTGGTGAGCACGGTGTCGGCCGGGGCAGGCGCGAGCTCGTCGGGAATGCCCCGGTCGCGGGCCTGCGCGGTCATTCCCGGCCCCCAGAAGTCCGCCAGGAGCCCGCGGTCCCGACTACTCATGCCGCCGGGCTGCGCCGAGTACATCACCGGAATCCCGAGCTGTGCGCACCGCTCGCGCAGCGCGCGCACGTTGTGGACGAGGTCGGTGTGCGGCTGCGCGCCACGCGCGAACGGTGCGAGGAAGTAGTGCTGCATGTCGTGGATGAGCAGGACGGCACGCTCGGGTTCGACCCGCCACGACGCGATGTTCGCGGGCAGGTCGGCCGGGGTCGGCATCGGATAGGACTCGATCGGAGTGATCCCCATGACCGCGGTCCGTTCCTTTCTGCGCGTTTCCGCGCGGCGGTCGCCTTCGTGCGACGGTCAGGCGCCGAGCGTGGCCCCGCCGTCGACGGTCAGCTCGTGCAGGGTGATCTGGGCGGCCCGGTCGGAGAGCAGGAAGAGCACCGCGTCCGCGATCTGGTCGGGCTCGGCGATCCGTCCGGTGGGAATGCCGAGGCGGAAGGTCGCCGCGGTGCCCTCGATCGACGCACGCTCGGCGGCGTCGCCGGCCAGCGCCGTGAGCATCGGAGTGCGCGTCGAACCGGGGGCGACGATGTTGCAGCGGATTCCGTGACCGGCCAGCTCCAGGCCGAGCACCTTGGTGATCATGGTCGCGGCGGCCTTGGACGCCCCGTACGCCGCCATCCCGGTCCGCGGCGTGCGCGCCGCGTTCGAGGCGACGGTGACGATCGATCCGGCACCGCGGGGAACCATCCGGCGGGCCACCGCGCGGCAGACGTGGAAGACCCCGCCGGCGTTCACCGCGAGCGTCTACTCCCAGTCCTCGTCGGCGAGCGCGGTGACGGCCCCCGTCCGCAGGACACCGGCCGCGTTGACGAGCCCGCCGATGGCGCCCAGCTCCGCCTCGACCTTCGCGACCGCGGCGTCGACGTCGGCGCTGACGGTGACGTCCGCGGCGACGGCGAGCACCCGCCGGCCCGCGCCGGCCAGCTCGTCGGCGAGCCGCCACAGCGGCTCGGCGGAGCTGTCGACGAGCGCCACCGGCGTGCCCCCGACGGCGAGTGAGCGCGCCACCGACGCACCGATCCCGCCCGCGGCCCCGGTCACCAGCGTCACGCCGCCGGATGACGGCCCGCCGGGCGCGGTGGAGCCCCCCGCCCTCGGTGTCGTCGTGGTCTGCGCCGTCGTGGTCTGCGCCGTCGTGGTCATCGGGCGGCCTGGCGCATCGCGCGGTCGACGACGTCGGCCGGGACCTTCACCACCCGGGTAGTGAAGGAGGCCAGCGCCGAGAGGTAGCGCGCCTCGAGCTCCCGCTCGTCGACGGCGAGGCTCCTCCCGCCGCGCAGCAGCGTGCGGCCCGCGACGATGACGGTGTCCACGTCGGTGGACCCGCCCAGCCACAGGAAGCCCTCGATCGGCCTGGGGTTGAGCACGTACCGCCAGTCGTCGGCCCGCACCAGCACCACATCGGCCTGGTAGCCGGGTGCCAGGCTCCCGATGCCCTCCCAGCGCAGGCCGCGGGCCGCGATGCGGGTGGCCATCGCCAGCGCGTCGCTGGCGCGCACCTCGGTCTGGTCGGCGCTCATCTCGTTGTACATCTGCCAGGCGGCCCGCATCGTCTCGGCCATGCCGGCGATCGGCATGGCCGCGCCGTCGGTGGACAGCGACACCTCCAGCCCGGCCCGGCGCAGCGCCGGGACGACGGCGGTCTCCGTCAGCGACGACTCCCCGGACGGCCCGTACTTGGCCGGCGAGTGGCTGATGTGCACCCCCGCGTCGAGCAGGAGCTGCCGCTCGTCGTCGTCCACGAACGCGCAGTGCGCGGCCATGAGCCGGTCGTTGACGAGGCCGAGCTCGGCGAGGCGGCGCACCCCGGTGGTGCCGTGGAAGGTCCGCATCACCTCCACCTCGTTGCGCAGCGCGCCCACGTGGGTGGCGAACCCGAGATCCTCCGCGTTGACGAGCTCCGCCATCCCGCGGCCGAGCTCGTCGGTCATGTTGGTCACGTAGGCGATGCTGGGACGGACCCGCAGCAGCCCGGTCGGGTCGGCGCCCACCGTCTTGAGCAGCGACTCGACGCCGCTGAGCACCGTGTCGGCGTCCCGGGTGCGCACGAAGCGCGAGCCGCCCGGCGGGCAGATCGCGTCCGAGGCCCAGGTGCTGGCGGAGAAGCGGATGCCGAGCGCCTGCGCGGCGGCGACCATGGACGCGGGCCGGTTGAGCGACCCCATGTCGCCCAGGGTGGTGACCCCGCCGCGCAGCTGGGTCCACATCGAGTACTCGGCGATCGCCCGGCCCTCGTCGGGCGTCATCGCCTCGATCATCGGGCCGAACGAGTCGAACATCCCGGAGATCTGGTGGATGTCGCCGCCTGCGCCCATGAAGACGGCCTTGTCCTCGCGGTCCGACGACGGGCGCAGCACTCCCCGCATCGGGAACCGCATCGAGAACATCTCGTGCCAGTGGGCGTTCACCAGCCCGGGCAGGACGAGCATCCCGCGGGCGTCCACGGTCTCCACGCCGGCCTGGACGTCCGGCGCGAGCTCGGCGACCCGTTCCGCGACCTCGGACGCGGTGCCGACCGCGACGATCTCGCCGTCCAGGGACAGCAGGGCGCCGCCCGGCACGACACGCTCGGCTTCGTCCGCGGTGTAGACCGTGCCGCCGGTGATCAGCAGGGCGCTCACCGGGTCACCTCCGTCGACCGGTCGGCGGCGGGCGTCAGCTCGGCGAAGTGCGCCAGCCAGCCGGTGAGCGTCGGGTCCGCGACCAGCCGGTCGAAGTCCACGGGCACGCCCTGGCGCCGCCAGATGCCGACCAGCCGCATGATCTCCAGGGAGCTCAGGCCGAGCACGACGAGGTTCGCGTCCGGGTCGAGGTCCGCGGGCGCGAGGCCGAGCGCGGACGCCACGACGTCGCGCAGGGCGGCCTCGGTCGGTACGGGGATGCCGGTCACACGTCAGCCTTCCGTTCGGACGCGGCCGCCGCGGCCAGCGCCAACTTGTCGATCTTCCCGAGCGGGGTGAGCGGGAACTCGGTCACGAACCGGACGGCGTCGGGCAGCTTGTAGTCGGCGACGCCGCGCGCGTGCATGGCCCGCTTGAGCTCGGCCAGCGACGGGGCCGGCCCGTCGACGATCAGGTGGGCGCAGATCCGCTCACCGAGCAGGTCGTCGGGGACGGCGGTCACGGCCGCCGCGGTGACGCCGGGGTGGGCGAGCAGGTGGTCCTCGACCTCGCCGGCCGAGATCTTGTCCCCGCCCCGAATGATCATTTCCTTGATCCGGCCTTCGATCACCAGGTCGCCGGCCGGGGTCAGCCGGGCGAGATCACCGGTGTGGAAGAAGCCGTCCGGGGTGAACGCCCGCGCGTTGTACTCCGGCACCCGGTAGTAGCCGCGCAGCGTGTACGGACCACGGGTGACCAGCTCGCCGATCTCGCCGCCGGGCAGCGGGTCGCCGTCCGGCCCGACGATGAGCACCTCGTCAGCGGGCGAGATCGGGCGGCCCTGCGTCGTCAGCACCGCCTCGGCCGGGTCGTCGGGGCGGCTGAAGCAGAGCAGGCCCTCCGCCATCCCGAACACCTGCTGGAGCGAGCAGCCCAGGCCAGGCCCGATGCGGGCGGTGAACTCGCGGGTCATCCGGGCGCCGCCGACCTGGACCAGGCGCAGGCTCGACAGGTCCGCGTCGTTCCACTCGGCGGCGTCCAGCCACAGCGCCACGACGGAGGGGACCATCGCGGTCACCGTCACGCCGTGCCGTTCCACGAGCAGGAAGCAGTCCAGCGGGTTCGGAGTGTCGGCGAGCACCGCCGTCCCGCCGGTCTGCAGCGTGCCGATCACTCCCGGGCAGCCGAAGGCGAAGTTGAACTCGACGGGCAGCGCGGCCAGGTAGACGTCATCGGCGGACATCTCGCACACCTGGGCGGCCAGCTCGGACTGGTACACGTAGTCGTCGTGGGTGCGCGGGATCAGTTTCGGCAACGCCGTCGTCCCGCCGGAGAGGAGGAAGAACGCCACGTCGGACGGGTCGGCGGCCGGCGGCATGGGCTCCCGCGGGGCCTCGTACGCGGCGATGCCGGCGCCGACGCGGCCGACGTCGCCGGCGGCCTCGACCGCTGAGAGGGCGACGAAGCCGTCGGCGGCGTCACCGAGGACGAACATCGTCCGCAGCGTGTCGGTCGCCGCCCGGAGCTGCCGGGCCAGGGCGAGGTGGTCGACGCCGCGGTAGGACTCGGGCAGCACGTATCCGGTGGCCCCGGACAGCCGCACCAGGTGGGTCAGCTCGGTCGCCCGGTGCGCGACCAGCGAGAACACCGGGACGGCGCCGATCCGGGACAGCCCGAACACGATCGCGATGAACTCCGGCGTGTTCGGCAGCTGCACCACCACGCGCTCGCCGCGCGCGACACCGTGCGCGGCGAACCCGGCGGCCAGCCGGTCGGCCCAGGCGTCCAGCTCGGTGTAGCTGATCCGGCGGTCGCGGTGGATCAGCGCCGTGCTGTCGCGGTGGCGGCGGGCGAGATCGGCCAGCAGCGCGCCCATCGTCTGCCCCCGCCAGATGCCCTTCTCCCGGTAGCCGCGAGCCACCTCCTCCGGCCACGGGGTGCACCCGGCGAGCATCAGAGCTCCCACTCCGCCGGCGTCGCGGTGATCCGCACGACGGCCGCTCCCGCTTCCATGCCCGTGCTGGCGCCGATCAGCAGCACGTTGTCACCCGGTCCCACCTGGCCGGTGCGCCACAGGTGCTCCAGGCCGAGGAACAGGTCGGCGGCGCCGGTGTGGCCGATGGTGTTCACGTAGTCCCAGGTGTCCTTGTCGGCGGGCAGGCCGAGCGGGACTAGGAACATGGCCTCCAGCGCGGGCCGGCCGAAACCGACATGGCAGACCCGGCTCACCTGTTCAAGGGTGAGACCGGCCTCCTTCAGCGTGCGCTCGGCGATCTCGGCGACCCGGTCGCCGAAATTCTTGATGGGCGGCGCCTGGCCGGCGGCCCACTGCTCGCGCACCTTCTCGGCCCGCTCGGCGAAGTTCAGTCCGCGGCCGCGGGTGATTCCCGGCGGAAAGAGATCCTCGCCGGCCCGGTGCAGGATCTCCATGGATGAATCCGACAGCGAGCCGACGGCGAGCAGCTCGGCGAATCCGGCCCGGCGCGACACGACCACCGCCGAACCCGCGTCGGCCAGCAGGAACAGGCCCGAGCCACGCCAGCGGTCGACCAGCGGCGTGGAGAAGTTGTCGCCTGTGGTTACCAGCGCCGCGTCGTGGGTCGGATTGGCGACGAGGCGGTTCGCCGCCGCCTCGACACCGGCGATCATCCCCAGGCAGCCCTGGCGCACCTCCACCGCGGGCACCGGTCGGTCGACCGTGTTGCCCAGGATGTAGTGCACCGCAGACCAGCCGTCCGGGCCCTGGTGGTGGGTGTAGCTGTGGTACAGCACCGCGATGTCGTCCGCGGTGTGCCGGGAGCCGGCCAGCGCCGCCCGGGCCGACTCGATGGCCATCTCCGGGGCCGGAGTCGAGTCGCTGACCGCCACGGAGCGCATCCCGGACGCCTTCGCGGCGGCGGAGTCGTAACGGCCGTCGGCGACGGCCCGCTCGACCGGTTCCAGGGGCGGCAGATGGCTGCCGATCCCGGCGAGATACAGATTCGTGGTCCTCATCGTGAGATGTCTCCTCCGCGTCAATCAACAGGGCCTCTCCCCCGGCTGCCGGCCGCCGGCCGCGGAGAAAAGCAGAACACGGCGCGTATTCCGATCTCGTGAGTAGTCACTACTCAAAGATTCCGGTTGGCCCAGCTTCCGGAACCGCTTCCCGGCGGTCGTCGGCACTCTTTTCGCGGCACTCCCGGCCCACTGCTGACGACCGAGTTGAGTGCTGGCTACTCACGATCCGGCGCACGTACCGGTGCTGTGCTGGACGTCGCCGGTCCACCTGACACGCACGCCGCAACGAACCTCACCCGAACGGGAGTCCCGATGCCGTGGACGCGTCCTGACCCAAACAGCTGGTCCAGCCCGGACGAACTTGGCGCCCTGCAGCGCGCCGAACTGCCCCGAGTCCTGGCGACCGCGCTGCGCTCGCCTTTCTACGCGGCCCGGTACGCCGGCGGCGATCCGCCGCGGACCGCAGCCGACTTCGCGGGCCTCCCCCTCACCACCAAGCAGGACCTGCGCGACGCCTACCCGTTCGGCATGCTCGCCGTTCCGCGTGCGGAGCTCGCGACCTACCACGAGTCGAGCGGCACGGCCGGCGACCCGACCGCGTCCTACTACACCGAGAAGGACTGGGTCGACCTGGCGGAACGGTTCGCCCGCAAGTGGATCGGCATCAGCCCGTCGGACACCCTGCTGGTCCGCACCCCGTACGCGCTGGTCATCACCGGCCATCTCGCGCACGCCGCGGGCCGGCTGTGCGGCGCCACGGTCGTCCCGGGCGACCTGCGGTCGCTGGCCACCCCGTTGTCGCGCATCGTGCGGGTGCTGCACGACCTGGAGGTCACCCTCACCTGGTGCAACCCGACCGAGGCGGTGATGCTCGCCGCCGCCGCCCGGGCCGCGGGGCTGCGCCCGGAACGGGACTTCCCCGCGCTGCGCGCGATGTTCGTCGCCGCCGAGCCGCTCACAGACGTCCGCAGGCACCGCATCAGCGAGATCTGGGGCGGCGTCCCGGTGATCGAGGAGTACGGCTCGACCGAGACCGGCACGATAGCCGGCCAGTGCCCGTCGGGCGCGATGCACCTGTGGGCCGACCGGGCAATCTTCGAGGTCTGGTCGCCGGAGACGGGGACGCTCGGCCCGACTGGGCGCGGCCAGCTCGTGGTGACGCCGCTGTTCCGCGAGGCCATGCCGCTGCTGCGGTACAACCTCGCCGACGAGGTAGAGGTCTCCGACGCGCCCTGTGTGTGCGGCTGGCAGCTGCCGACGGTGCGGGTGTTCGGCCGGGCGGCGTTCGCGTACCCCGTCGGCTCCGCCGCCGTCACCCAGCAGCAGCTCGAGGAGCTCGTCTTCAGGCTTCCCGCGGCCTGCGACGTGGTCTTCTGGCGCGCGGTCGCCGAACCGGCGGTGCTGCGGGTGGAGATCGAGGTCGCTGACGAGGCCCGCGAACGCGCGGTCAAGGAGCTGCGCGCGGCCATCGACCGGGAACTCGGCGTCCCGCACCAGGTCACCGGCCTGTCTCCGGGCACGATCGTCCCGGCCGAGGCGCTGCGGGCGCAGCGGGACATCCTCAAGGCCCGCTACCTGTTCGGGCCGGGCGAGGACTGGAACAAGGCGGTCATGTACCAGTGACCGCCGCCGACACACCCCCTCCGGTCCGCCCCGCCGGCACACTGCCGACGCTCGTCGTCGGTGGCGGCATCGGCGGGCTGTCCGCTGCCCTCGCCGTGGCCCGCGCCGGCCGCGCGGTGCACGTCGTGGAGCGCGCCGACCAGTTCGTCGAGCTCGGCGCGGGGATCCAGCTCGCGGCGAATGCCACCCGGGTCCTGGCCGGCCTCGGCGTGCTCGGTGACGTCGAGGCGGTCTCCGTCGCGCCGCACCGCCTGGTGATGCGCCACGCGCTGACCGGCGACCCGCTCACCGCCCTGGACGTCGGAGCGCGCTACCGCGGCCGCTACGGCTTCCCCTATCTGGTGGTGCACCGCAACGACCTGCTCACCGTCCTCCTCGAGCACTGCCAGGCGCACCCACGGGTCACGATCGAGACGGGCCGGACGGTCACGGACGTCCGGACCGTCACCGACCTCCGCACCGGTGCCGAGCATGCCGAAGTGGAGTGCGAGGACGGCGGCGTCCACCGGGCGGACGCGGTGGTCGGCGCCGACGGCGTGCACTCGCGCCTGCGCACCCACATCGCCGCCGACGAGGTCGTACACAGCGGGCATGCGACCTACCGGCGCCTCGCGCCGCCGGAGCGGGACATCCCGCCCGACGTGCAGGTGTGGGTCGGCCCCGAGCTGCACCTCGTGCAGTACCCCGTCCGCCGCCACGAGCTTTTCAATCAGGCGGCGGTCTTCCGCAGCCCGACCTTCGGCACGCGGCCCGACTGGGGCGGCCCGGACGAGCTCGACGCCGCCTTCGCGGACGCGTGCGCGCCGGTGCGCACGGCTGTCGCCGAGCTCGACCGGAACCGGCACTGGCCGGTGCAGGACCGCGAGCCGCTCCCCCACTGGGTCGACGGCCGGCTGGCGCTCCTCGGCGACGCGGCGCACCCGATGCAGCAGTACCTCGCCCAGGGCGCGTGCCAGGCGATGGAGGACGCGTTCGCGCTGGCCACCGCGTTGGGCCCGGCCACCGGCGACGCCGTCCCGGCGGCCCTGCGCGCCTATCAGGACGTCCGACTCCCCCGAGCGACCCGCTGCCAGCGGGCGGCCCGTGTGTGGGGCGGCCTCTGGCACACCACAGACCCGTTGGCCGTGGCGCTGCGCGACCGGGTGCTGCGGCAGCGCCGAGCCGACGACTACTCCGACACCGACTGGCTCTACGCCCGGCCCGACCCGACCCGGCCCGCGCTCGCGGCACCGCCGCCGCGGCCGACATCCACGTCGCCGCCGGGCGCGGCGCGCCGCCGCGCCCGGTGACGTCGCCCGCCATACCCCGCGCATCCACCTCCACCTCCGCCTCCGCGCCGCCCAGGACGGGTGGCGCCCGACCCGCCGCGGTGACACATGAGTAGGTTCAGCCCGCCGCCCGACGACCGGGTGGCGATCATCGGCATCGGCTGCCGGTTCGCCGGGGGCATCGACAGCCCGCGGTCCTTCTGGGAGTTCCTCCTGGCCGGCCGGACGGCCGCCGGCCCCGTGCCGGCGGGCCGCTGGGACGCCTACCGCGGCCGGTCGCGGGAGGAGGCCACGGTGCTGTCCCGCGTCATCGACCGTGGTGCCTTCATCGACGACATCGCCGGCTTCGACGCCGCCTTCTTCGGGATCTCGCCCACCGAGGCCCGCCAGCTCGACCCCCAGCAGCGGATGGCGCTGGAGGTCGCCTGGGAGGCGCTGGAGCACGCCGGGATCCCCCCGACCAACCTCGCCGGGACCGACACCGGGGTCTTCCTGGGGGTCGGCACCGACGACTACGGCCGCAGGCTGTTGGAGGACCTGCCCGGCGTCCAGGCCTGGACCGGCATCGGGGCGTCGCTGTGCGCCGTGGCGAACCGGATCTCGTACACGCTCGACCTTCGCGGCGCGAGCGTTGCGGTCGACACCGCCTGTTCCTCCTCGCTGGTCGCGCTGCACCAGGCACGCCTGAGCCTGCTGCGCGGCGAGGTGCCGGTCGCGCTCGCCGGTGGCGTGATGCTGATGGCGGGCCCCGGCCTGACCACGGTGCTGGACCGGGCCGGGGCGATCTCCCCGGACGGCCGCTCCAAGGCCTTCGACGCCGCCGCCGACGGCTACGGGCGGGGCGAGGGCTGCGGGATCGTGGTGCTGCGCCGGCTCTCCGACGCGCAGCGCGCGGGCGACCGGATCATCGCCGTGCTGCGCGGGAGCGCCGTCCACCAGGACGGGCGGACCGACGGCATCATGGCGCCGAGCAGCGAGGCCCAGGCGCACCTGATGCGCCGGGCCTACGCCGACGCGGGCATCTCGCCGACCGAGGTGGACTACGTCGAGGCGCACGGGACCGGAACCCGGGTCGGCGACCCGATCGAGGCGGCCGCGCTGGCGGCCGTCGTCGGCAACCGCGCCGCCGATCACCACCCGGGCGACAGCGACGGCGGACGGATTCCGCGGCCGTGCCTGATCGGCTCGGTGAAGACCAACATCGGGCACACCGAGGCCGCGGCCGGCATCGCCGGGGTGATCAAGACGGCGCTGGCGCTCAGCCGCGGGGTCGTTCCGCCGACCCGCACGGTGTCCGGTCCCCGGTCCGACATCCCCTGGGAGGCCAGCGGCCTGCGCCTGGTGACCGAGACGACTCCGTGGCCGGCCAGCGGTCATCCCCGTCGAGCGGGAGTGGCGAGCTACGGGTACGGCGGCACCATCGCCCACGTCGTCCTCGAGGAGGCGCCGCCCCGCGCCGCCTCGGCGGACCGGGCGGGCCGACTCGGCGGCCCGGAAGGGACGGCCGCACCCGGCCTCCGCCTCTACCCACTGTCGTCGACGAGCCAGGCGGGCCTCGCCGCCCAGGCCGCCCGCCTGGCGGCCGCGCTGACCACCGGGATCGCCCGCGCCGACCTCGCTGCCGCCGCCGACACCCTGGCCACCCGCCGCTCCCATCTCAGCGCGCGGGCGGTGGTCGTCGCCGAGGACCGGGCCGAGTTGTCGGCGGGCCTGGCCGCCCTCGCCGAGGGCCGGGCGGACCCGGCCGTCATCACCGGCACCGCCGCGCGCGCCGGCCTGCCCGCGGGCCCGGCCGCGCACACGCACCGCACGGCGCCCGGCGCCGTGTGGGTGTTCTCGGGGCACGGCGCGCAGTGGTCGGGCATGGGGCGGGAGCTGCTGATCGACGAGCCGGCCTTCGCCGCCGCGATCGACCGGATCGACCCGGTCTTCGCCGCCGAGCTGGGGGTCCGCCCGCTGGAGGTGCTGGAGTCCGGTGACCTGGGCTCGGTGGACGTCATCCAGGCGATGCTGTTCGCGATGCAGGTCGGGCTGTCCGCCGTCTGGCGGGCCTACGGCCTGGTGCCGCGGGCGGTGATCGGCCACTCGGTCGGTGAGATCGCCGCGTCGGTCGCCGCGGGGGCGCTGACCGAGACCGAGGGCGCGACGCTGGTGTGCCGGCGGTCGAGGCTGCTGCGCCGGGTCGCCGGGCGTGGCGCCATGGTGATGGTCGACCGGTCGTTCGACGAGGTCGAGTCCTGGCTGGCGGACATGGGAGCGGACGCCGCCGGGGCCGTCGCCGCGATCTCCGCCGCCCCGGCGTCGACGGTGGTCTCCGGGGACATCCCGGTGGTCGACCGTGTCGCCGCGCGGGCCGCCGACGCGGGCTGGACCGTCCGCCGGATCGACTCGGACGTGGCGTTCCACAGCCCCCAGATGGACCCGCTGTGCCCGGACCTCGCCGCGGCCGCCGCGGAGCTGCGGCCCCGTGCCGTGACCGTGCCCCTCTACGTGACCGCGGTGGGCGACCCGCGGTCACGGCCCCGCCTGGACTCCGTCTACTGGGCCGCGAACCTGCGCAACCCCGTCCGCTTCCGGGAGGCCGTCGCCGCGGCCTTCGACGACGGCCACCGGGTGTTCCTCGAGGTGTCGGCGCACCCGGTGGTCAGCCATTCGATCACCGAGACGCTCGCCGCGGCCGGTGCCGGAACACCGGCGGACACCGGCGGCGTCGTGGTACCGAGCCTGCGCCGGAACAAGCCCCAGCGCCGGACGCTGCTCACCGCGCTCGCGTCCCTGCACTGCAACGGGGTGCGCGTTAACTGGCCGGCGGCCCCGGACGCACCCGCCGTCGACCTGCCCACCACCGCCTGGCGGCACACCCGCCACTGGGTGGACGGGACGGCGGGCGCCGAGTTCCCCGCCGACACCCTGCTCGGCGCCGACCTCGCCGTGCCCGACGCGCGGCAGCGGATGTGGCGGACCACGCTGGACTTCCGCACCCGGCCCTACCCACGCACACATCCGGTGCTCGGGACGGAGATCGTGCCGGCGGCCGTCCTGCTGAACACCTTCCTCACCGCGGCCGGGACCGAGGAGCTCCGCCAGGTCGCGCTGCGCCAGCCGGTCGTGGTGCCGGCGGAGGGCGAGCCGATCGAGCTGCGGGTCGTCCACGACGAGGCTGGCCTGCGGTTGGTGACCCGCTCGCTGGCCGGCCCTTCCGCCGGCTGGTCGACCCACACCACGGCGCTGCCGGAGGACGGCGCCGCGCCGCAGGACCCGGGTGAGGGAGCCGCGGGCCGTTTCCCCGGCACCGGCGAGGCCGGTGATCACCTCGCCACGGGCTCTCAACCCGCGGGCGAGGAAGAGAACGAGACCCTGCCCGACGATCACGTCGTGACCCGGCTGGCCGAGCTCGGGGTGGCGGACATGGGCTACCCGTGGACGATCACCGAACTCCGCCGGGGCCCACGGTCGATGTCCGCCGTGGTGACGACGGAGGCGACCCGCAGCTGGGCCGCGGTGCTCGACGCCGCGCTGTCGGCCGCGTCCGTGATCTTCTCCGGGCCCGCCGTCCTGCGGATGCCCGCGCGGATCGACCACGTCCGGGTGGCCGGCCCGCCACCGGCCACCGCGCGCGTCTCGGTGTGGCTGGACGCCGAACAGAAGCACACCGTGCACGTCACGGTCCAGGGCTCCGGAGCTGGAGCCGGAGCCCGGTCCGGACCGGGCTCCGGATCGGAGGCCGCGCTGCGCGGGCTGCGCTACGGCGAGCTGGACGGCGACCTGGACGGCCGCGGCGGCACGGACCGCTTCGAGATGAGCTGGCTGCCGGCCCCGGGCCCGTCTGCCGCGGGGCCGTCTGCCGCGGGGCCGGCGTCCGCGGATCCGCTGGCCGGGCGCACGATCCTCGTGCTCGGATCACACCGGGTGGCCCGCGAGCTCACGCCGGCCTGCGCGGCACACGGGGCCGTCGTCGACGACGATCCGGATGCCCTGGCCACCTCGGCACACGTGGTGTTCGCACCGCCGGCACCGCCGGCACCGCCGGTGACACCGGTGGCGCCGCCGCCGGCGGCCGACTGCGCGTCGGCGTTCGCCGCCCTCGTCCAGCGCATCGCCGCGCTCCCCGAGCCCCGACCGCGGCTGTGGTGCCTGACCCAGGGTGTCCGCGACGCGGACGGGCCGCGGGCCCTCGCGCACGCACCGCTGTGGGGACTCGGCCGGGTGGCCGCCACCGAGCATCCCGAGTTCTGGGGAGCCGTCGTCGACGTGCCCACCGGCGGTTGGGACGCCGACACGGTCGTGGACCTGTTCGCGACGCCCCCCGCCGAGCCCCTGGTCGCCGTCGGGCCGGCTCCCGCGCCGGGCGGCGCCGGCCCCGTCCACCCCGCGCCGGACGATGCCCCGCACGAGCGCCCCGTGCAGGACGACCCCGCGCCGAGGGTCCTGGTGCCGCGGCTGCTGCCCGTGCCCCCGGGTCCGGCCGAGGCGTTCACCTGCCGCTCCGACAGCACATACCTGATCACCGGGGGCCTGGGGGTGCTCGGCCTCGTCGTCGCCGAGCACCTGGCCGCGCGCGGGGCCCGCCGGCTTGTCCTCCTCGGCCGGACGCCCATGCCGCCGCGGGCGACCTGGGCGGACGACGATCCACGGGCCGCGTCCATCCGGCGGCTGGAGGCTGCCGGGGTCACCGTCCACACGGTTGCGGCCGACGTCACCGACCTGGCGGCGATCCGCGCGGCGCTCGACGTCGCGCGCCTGCCCCCCGTCCGGGGCGTCGTGCATGCCGCCGGCGTCGTGCACGGCGAGCTGCTGCGCCGCCTCGACGACACACGGCTGCGCGAGGTGCTCGCACCGAAGGTGGACGGCGCGTGGGTGCTGCACCAGCTGTTCCCACCAGGCAGCACCGACTTCTTCGTGCTGTTCTCCTCGGCCGGCCCGTTGCTGGGCCTGCCGGGCCAGGGCGCCTACGCAGCCGCGAACACCTTCCTGGACGTCCTCGCCGCGCACCGGCGGACCGCCGGTCACTGTGAGTCGGTGAGCATCGCGTGGACGAGCTGGCAGGGCCTGGGGATGGCGACCTCGGGCGACACCACGGACATGGAGCTCGCCGCCCGCGGCACGACGCCGATCTCACCGGACGAGGCGCTGCGCGCGTTCGACCAGACCGCCGCCGCGGCGGCATCAGCGGCCAGGGCCGGTGCGCCTGGCTCACCGTTGGTCGCCGTGCTCGGGCTCGCCCGCGGGCACACCGGGCCTCGGCCGGCGCTGCTGTCCGAGCTGGCGACCACCGACGCGGCGGCACCGGCCGACGTGCCGGACTGGATCGGCCTGCGGGGCAACGAGCTGGCCGACCACCTGCTGGGCGTGGTCGGCGGCCGGGTCGCGGCCGTCCTCGGCACGGGCGTGACCGGACTCGACCCGAACCAGCCGCTCACCGAGGCGGGGGTCGACTCGCTGCTCGCCGCCTCCGTACGCATCGCGCTGGAACGCGAGTTCGGCATCGCCCTTCCCGCGACGCTGCTGTGGAACCATCCCACGGTGGTCGCGATAGCCGGCCACCTGGCGTCGATCCTCGGCGATGCCGGTGATCCGGCCCTGCCGCACCTGGTCGGCAGAGGCTGAGGGCCGCACCGGTCCGGCCGCCCGGTCCGGCGTCCACTCGTCCGGCGGCCGGGCGGCGTCGGAGGAGATCAGAGGAAGGGCCGGGGTCCGGGGCAGCGCCCCGAAGAGGCCGGCGAATGGGAGTCTTGCAGGTTCGTTGCCTGGCTGATGACGTGGAGGGATCACGAGATGCTCAAGTGACATCCACGGGAGGACGGGGTCCATGTTCATGGAGATCGGCCCATCGGACGGCGCTGACCCGAAGGATGCGCTACTCCTGCACGACCGCTTCTCCGCGCTGTTCGCGGGGGAGACAGGAGAGGACGAGCGATGCTCTCCTGACGCTTCGGATCGGACGCGGCTCGTCGATGAGTCTCCTGACCTTCGTGTGGAGTTCGGGGAGAACCCCGACAGATAGGTGCGACGCTCCGACGCGCCCGAACCCCGACCAGCACCGCACCACAGCACACCGCCGGACTCCGACCAGTACCACGCCACACCAGGCCGCCGGACCCCGACCGGCACCACGTTCAGTCCGCGCCGGATCCGAGCGCGGCGGGACGTGCCACGGCGTGCGAGGAGAGTCGACGGGCCCTGACCGATGGATCCACCCCTCCGCCGGCCGTGACGATCGTCCGGGTTCCCGGGCGGCGCGAATGCGGATGCCGACCCTCGCGGGCTTCCGGGCCGATCTCGAAACCGTCCGGCTCGACGCTGGGCGTGCGGGGGAAGGCGGCGCCGGACAGTCGGGATCGGCCGCGCCGTGTCCGCTCGACCCGCCGGCGGCAGGATGCCCCCGGCCTGCCCCGGCTCCCGGTGGACAAGCGGACAGTCGGGCGGACCCACTACACTTGTAGTGCCTCGAACTATAGATGTAGTGTTCGGACGTGGCCAGCCGGCGCGATGACCTTCTTGACGCGGCGATCGACCTGCTGGGGCGGGAGGGAGTTCGGGCGTTGACACACCGCGCCGTGGATGCCGCCTCGGGTCTGACCGCGGGGTCGACGTCCAACCACTTCCGGACCAGGGACGCCCTGTTCGATGCGATCGTGGAGCGGTTCGCGGCGCGGGAGCGGGCGAACTGGGAGGAGGTGGCCGCGCACCTGGCGCCGCGGACGACCTCGGACCTGGCCAAGGGGCTGGCCGCCTTCGCCCGTGACAGCGTGGGCCGTAACCGGACACTGACCCTGTCCCGGTACGCGATCCTCGTCGAGGCTTCCCGCCGGCCTGAGCTACGGGCACAGCTGGCGGCCACCGGAGCCCGGGTGAGCGCCTGGTTCGGCACCTGGCTGCGTCTGGTTGGTTCGACGGACCCGGACCACCACACCCACGTCGTCGGCAACTACCTGACCGGCCTTGTCCTGCACCAGCTGGCCATCCCCGGCCCGGCCTTCGACCCGACGGCGCACCTCGACGCGCTGCTGACGTCACTGATCCAGAACCAGCGCGAACAGGGTCAATAAAACGGACGACCTCCAGCGAAGTCGGGACGCATAGTGTCCCGACGCTCAGACCATTTCATGGTGGCGGGCCCAGTCGGTTCGCCTTATCTTCCTGCGCCGACGCATAGTCACGGCTGGGAAAATTCATCACGCATAAATTCATCACGCATCAAGGACGCACCATGCAAAAAGACGAAGTCTGGCGGGCCATCGATACCCAGCGGCTACGGGTCGCGGTCCTGCTGGAAAAACTCACCGACGACGAGTGGCGCTCACCCTCGCTGTGCGACGGCTGGACGGTGCGCGATGTCGCGGCCCATCTGACAATGCAACAGACAGGGCTGGGTGGGGCGCTTCGCATGGCCGCCCGGTCACCAGGCGGGATGAAGCGGGTGATCCGCTGCTCGGCGTGCCTGCGGGCGGCCGCGCCGACCGAACAGATGATCGCAGGGATCCGCGGAATGGTCGGTTCGCGGAAACACAACGTGGGCGTCACCTACAGGGAAACCCTTATCGACATCCTCGTGCACGGCCTGGACATCGCCGTTCCCCTCGATCGACCCCTCGAGATACCCCTCGACGCCGCGGCGGTCGCCGCCGACCGGGTCTGGTCCGTTGTCTTCCCGACGTTCGGCTACCCCTTCTTTCCCCGGAAGCGGCTCAGAGGGCTGCGGCTCACCGCGTCCGACGCGGACTGGGCCGCCGGCGAGGGGGCACCGGTCGACGGCCCGATGGACGCGATCCTGCTGCTGCTCACCGGCCGCGTCGCCGCGCTGTCACGGCTGTCCGGCGATGGTGTGCCCGCGCTCCAGGCAAGGCTCGCGTCCACTCAGGAGCCGGGATGACAACGGGAGCCGCGTCGGAGTCCGCGACGGATGGATCGAATCCGGCGCTGACCAGCTGCTGGCGGACCGCATGTGGAGGCGCATCAACCGTCGTGATGGTTCGATTCGTCCGGCGCCTCGGCAGACAGGGCGAGCACGTCGACGTTGTACTCGGCCGATAGCCGCACGATGAGGTCGGCGTCGTCCCCCGGCGGCCAGAGCGCGAGGTAGAGCCCTTCGGCCCCACCCGGCGTGAACAGCATGAGCACGTCGGCCGGCCCGTCCAGGGCGAGGCATCGGTGCGGCCGGTCGCGGGGGACGAAGACGAGGTCTCCGGTGGCGGCGGTGAAGCGGCGTGAAGCGGTGTCGACCCGCATCCGGCCGTCGAGGACGACGAACGACCGATCCTCACCATGGTGTACGAGGTACGGTGCTTCGTCGCCGGGCAGCAGCTGGATCCGGAGCAGCCCGTAGGAGCCGCTGGTCGTCGCCGCGGTGGCGAGCGGGACGGGCGCCGGTCTGCCCGGGAGGACCGTCCGCGGTCCGCCCCGGGCGGTGCCGGAGGTGGCGTGGAACGGGCCCACCCGCTCAGCTCCCGCCTCGTCGCGGCCGGTTGTTGTCGCTCCACGGCAGGGTGGTGGCCGCCAGCGCGAGGCCGGCGATGACGGTAGCCGGGATGATCCAGTAGCCTTCCGTCACGGGCAGGCCCGGCCCGAGGAGAAGAGTCACGCCGGCGATGACGAGACCCGCGGCCACCGGTCTGGACAGCCCGCCGACCCGCCACCCGATGATCCCGAGCAGCGGAACTCCGATGATGAACGCGAAAGCGAGCGGTATGGCGACGAGCGTCATGTCGGATTCGATCTCGTGCATGGTGTGGTGGTCGATGTTCGGTGCGGCGAACAGCTCGATGTAGGCGTTCGCGGGCATCGTCACGAACCCGAGCCAGACCAGCGCGTAGGCGGCCCGGGCCAGCAGGCCAGGCCCGAGGCGGCCCGCCAGAAGCGGCAGCCCCGCGGCGATCAGCACACCCCCTATGCCGAAGAGCAGGTGGGCAGCGGACCAGGTGGCCGCCTGCTCGGCCGCCTCGTTGTGCTCGAGCGGGTGCAGCAGGTTCCCCAGCGCGAACAGGACGCCGCCGGCACCGAGCAGGACCCGGCGCAGCGTGGCGTCATCCGGCCACGCCGGCACTGCGGCCTCCAGGTGCCGCTCCGAGCGCGGCACCCGCGGCGCGCCAGCGAGAGGTTGTGATTCCAGTGTGGACATGGCTTCCTCCGTCATGACTGGGGCGGCCGCGTGCCGCACCCTTCGCCAGGGCCGACTGTTGCCGACTACGCTGGCCGTTCGGCGGTGAATGGCCTGCGTGCGCCTTGCGTCCGGCTGGCGCCCAGCCGGCGGCGGCGAATCGGGGAGGGTCGATCGGAGCGGTGAGCGGCTCCTCTCCCGTGCGGTTCGGTGTTCTCGGACCGACCATCGCCACCGCTGGCGACGGCTCCCCGCTGGAGCTCGGCCCGCGGCGGCGCCGGGAACTGATCACCCTCCTGTTGCTACGGCCCGGCGTCACCGTCACCGCGGACGCGCTGGCCGACGAGCTGTGGCAAGGTGAACCACCGCCCGCCGCGCGGTCCACGCTGCAGGCACATCTGTCCGCGCTGCGCCGGATCCTGGAGCCGAAGGTCAGCCCGCCGTACCGGCTGCTCGTCACCCGGGGCTCCGGCTACGCCCTCGCGATCTCCCCCGTCGATCTCGACACCGGGCACCTCGACGAGTTGCGAGCGCTGGCCAGGCGAGCGCTCGACGGTGGGGACCCGGGCGGCGCCCGCGCTCATCTGGAGCGTGCTCTCGCTCTCTGGCGGGGTGAGCCGTTCGCCGACCTGGAGGGCCACGCGGCAGCCGAAGCGGCGCGGGTGAAGCTGGCGGAGGACCAGATGGCCGTCCGGGCGGACCTTCTCGCCGTCCGGCTCGACCTGGGCGAACACGATGCGGTGATTGGTGAGCTGCGCGTCCTGACGGGCCAGCACCCGTTACGGGAGCGGCTACACGCCCAGCTCGCCACCGCCCTGTACCGCAGCGGCCGGCAGGCCGACGCGCTCACCGTGCTTCGTCAGGCACGGCAGACCCTCGCGAGCGATCTGGGCCTCGAGCCGGGGGCCGAGCTCCGGGAGCTGGAGACCGCGATCCTGCGGCAGGATGCCGGGCTGATCCGCCCCGGCATCCCCCGCACCGCATACCCCTGGGTCAGCTCGCCGGGCGCCGCTTCCGGCACGGGGCCGGCAGCCGCGGCCGCCCCCGCGGCCGCCGGCGGCCGGCTGCCGTTGCTTGGCCGAGACCGGGAACTCTCCGCCCTCGAACAGGCGTGGGAGCGGACCGCCACCGAGCAGGCAACCGGCGTGGCCCTGCTGTCCGGCGAGGCTGGCATCGGCAAGACCAGGCTGCTGGAGGAACTCGCCCGGCGGGTACCGGCGCAGGTCCGTTGGGGCCGCTGCACGCAGGTCTCCGGCGCCCCTGTCTACTGGCCATGGCGGCAGCTGCTGCGTGGCCTCCCGGCGGAAGTGGTGGGCGCGTTCGGTGCGAGCCGGGACGGTGACGGTCCGGTCCGTTTCGAGGTCGCGCTGGCGATCGGCCGCCATCTGGCCGATCTCGCATCCGCCGGTCCGGTGCTGGCGCTGCTCGAGGACCTCCACTGGGCCGACCCGGCCTCGATCGCGATGCTGGAGATCCTCGCCAGCGAATTGACGGACGTCCCTGTGCTGCTGGTCTGCAGCTTCCGCCCGGAGCGCGGCGGGAAGGCCACCCCAGGCGATCACGCCGATGATGGCGATCTCGGCGCCGCCGTCCCGGCAGGTGGGCGCGGCCCAGTCGCCGCGGGACGGCGAGCCCCTCCGCCGGCTACTTGGCGTGCTCGCCCGTCACCCCGCCCTGACCAGGGTAGAGCTGGCCGGGCTCCCGCCGACGGACGTCGGCCGGCTCTTCGGCGCCGTGAGCGGGATGGCGCCCACCCCTGAACAGGCGGAGGCGGTCCGCCACCGCACCGCCGGCAATCCCTTCTTCATCGTCGAGCTCGCCCGACTGGCGGCGACCACCTCTGTCGACCAGGCCGCGGCGGCCGGCACGCTGCCGACCGGGGTGCGGGACACCGTGCTCGCGAGGTTGGCCGCGATGCCCGCCGGCATGACGACCCTCCTCGCGGCGGCCGCCGTGGTCGGCCGCGAGGCGGCGTTGCCGGTGGTGACAGCCGCCGCCGGCATGACCCAGGCCGCCGCGCTCGACGCGGTGGACATCGCCGTCGCCGCCGGGCTGGCCGACGTGCCCGCCCCTGGCCGGCTGCGGTTCACCCACGACATCGTCCGGGAGGCCGTGCTGGTCGGTATGGGAACGGCCGAGCGTGCCCGCCTGGCCGGCCTCGTCGCCGACGCCCTGGTGGCCCACCAGGGAGCGTCGGTCCCAGCCGCAGTGCTCGCGCACCACCTCCGCGCCGCCGCGGCCGGACATACCGACCTGCGCGCCGCACAGGCGCAGGCGACCGCGGCGCGGGCCGCGCTCGCGCAGTTTGCGTTCGAGGACGCGGCGACGCTCGCCGGCCATGGTCTCGACCTCGTCCCCGGGGACCATCCTGACCTGCTGGTCGACCTGATGGTGATCCGCGGCGAGGCGCTCCGTCGGTCCGCCGACTTTGCGGAGGCACAGCAGGTGCTCACCGAGGCCGCCCGGATCGCCACGGCGCACGGCGACACCGTCCGCGCGGGACTCGCGACCCTGACCCGCGCTGGCGACGCGGTCGGCGGCTACAGCTCCCTGTTCTACGTCCCCGTGCCGGGCCTGATCGCCGATCTGGATGCCGCGGCGGCCGCGCTGCCCGCGGCCGAACAGGACCTCCGCTTCCGGCTGCTCGCCGCGGCGGCCGTCCGCGCGTGCTACGGGAAGCCGGAAGCGGCGAGCCGTCTCATCCTGCGGGCAGCCGAAGTGCTCGCCGGTCAGCGCGTGGCCCGACCCGGGCCGACCGATGAACCCGCAGGTCTGCTGATCGCCCGGGCACTCGCGGCCTGGACACCGCAGCACGCCGGCCTTCGGCTGGCGATTGCCGACACGCTGCTGGCGACGGCCGACGGCCCGCCCGGCGGCGAGTTGGTGGCCCGGCACCTGCGTCGGGCTGTCCTTTGGGAGCTGGGCCAGGTCGAAGCCGCGGAGGGAGAGTCGGCTGCCTTCAGCCGGCGGCTGCGCCAGGTGCGTGACCCTGACTTCGACCTTCTGGACCGCTGCTGGCAGGCGATGCATCACCTTTACGCCGGACGGTACGACCAGGCCGCCGAGGTCGCGACCATACTGGGCGGGTCGCTACCGGGCGTGACGCCCGGGGCGATCAACGCGCTCACCCAGTCCGCCACCACAATTCACGGCATCTCCGCCTGGGACCGCGGCACCATGGGCGACTTCCTCCCGCAGGTGTACGACATGGAGGAACAGATGATCGCCGAGTGGGCGCTGATCCGCTCCCTCGCGCTCACGGAGACCGGACGCCCGGAGGCTGCGGCACGTGAGGTCCGCCGCCTCGTCCGGCCGGACCTGGCCGACGTCGCTCCGGGTGCCATGGAACCGGTCTATGTCGTGATTCTCGCCGAGATCGTGGCACAGGTCGTCGACGCGGTCCCGGACATGGCCGACTGGGCAACCGGCCTCGCGGACCGCATCGCGGGGTACGGCGAGGCGTTGGTGACCTTTGTTCTCGGCCTGACCTGCATGGGCCCCGCCGCCCTGTACCGGGGCGGGCTCGCCCTGGCACTGGGCCGGGTGGACGAAGCCATTGCCGCCTTGCGGTCGTCGCTGGCGCTTGCCGAAAAGACCGGTGGGGTGCCGTTCGCCATCCGTACCCGGCGGCGGCTCGCCCAAGCGCTACGCCGCGCCGGGCATGATGACGAAGCCCGACAGGTCGACCTGGCCGCCGCGCGCGACGCTCACACCATCGGCATGCGGCTGCCGTATTCCGGCGCCTGACGACACCTGACCACATGGAGGAGCCTCGACAGCCGGAACACCCGCTCCGGCTCCAACAGCCGCGTCGCAGCGATCGCACCATCCCCGGCGACCCGCGCCCGCCACCGATCCGCCAGCGTGATCACCGCACCACCCGCCAGATACCGGTAGGCCCGCACCATCGTCGACGACGTCGTCCCGAGCACCCGGGCGTACTCCCGCACCCCGCGCAGCTCCGCACCCGCCGCAAGCTCCCCAGAGCACACGACACGCCAGATCATTAGCAATCTGCACATAACGGGCCAGGGGCGACGACTGTACGGCCCCGGCCGAGGATGATCGGCCCCGACTATGCGCTGCCTACGGACCTGCGCGGATCGATACTGCGACGAACCGTCCCAGCAACTACACCTCGTAGTCAAACCCTACGATGCGCCTGAGGAGTCGAACCAACCGATCAACACCCCGACCTGGACATCTTCTATTCGATCAACCGTCGGATCTCATAGGTGTTATCTATTTGCCCAGGTCAGGACACTGTTACGCATCGCGGTGGACCATGTACCAGCACCCGAACCGATTGATCTTGGTTGCTGGCCCTGAGATCACCGTCCGACCGGTCGCCCCACGCGCCCGGAGCAGGGACGATGCTCGGTGACCGCGTCGACCAGAACATCGTCTACCGAGTAGAACAAGCGTTCCCAACGCCGGGCGGTTCCGCCCGTTTCCAGGCCGCCCGGTGATCGTGACCGCTGGGCGTCGTGGTCGCGTCGACCTTCCCGCGATCGAGGGGAGGGTGGCCGGTCGATACCCCTCGCAGCCAGTGTCGACCGTCCCGCCGTCGATCTTCCATGTTCTCCGATCTTGGGGCGCGAGCCACGACTGCCAAATGTAACCGCCGCACGCCAAATGTAACTCCGCCGTGGTTACATTTGGGTGTGCCGCGTGACGTGAGCCAGATGATCGCCTTCCTGCGCGCCGCTGGAGGCGACACCACCGAGGTGGAGGTCAAGTCTGCCGCCGGCGGGTTACCCGCCTCGTTGACCTCTACGATGAGCGCGCTGGCGAATCAGCCCGGGGGCGGGACCATCATCCTGGGGCTCGACGAGCGGGCCGGGTTCCGCCCCGTCGAGCTCAGCGACCCGCAGATGCTCAAGCAGGGCCTGGCTGCCAGGGCCCGGGCATTCACACCGCCGGTCCGTCTCACGATCGACGACGGGGAGGTCGACGGGGCCACGGTCGTGGTTGCGCAGGTCCACGAGTGCGACCGCTCGACCAAGCCCTGTCGCGTCACCGCGACCGGCAGGGCGTACCTACGTGGCTACGACGGCGACTACGCCCTGTCCGACATGGAGGAACAGGGGTTTCTGGCCGCTCGCCAGCCACCGCTGTTCGACCGTTCACCTGTCGAGGACGCCACCATCGACGACCTGGACACCGAACTCGTCGATACTTTTCTACTCGCCGTCCGCGAACGCGACCCCGCCGGGCTCGGCCGTTTTCCCGACGACACGGAGCTCCTGCGCCGGGCTGGAGTCACGATGGAAGGCGGGCAGCCGACCGTCGCGGGACTGCTCGCTCTCGGGGTCCATCCCCAACAATGGTTCCCTCGCTACGTCATCCAAGCCGCCGCGCAGCCCTTGCCCACAGACTCCGCCGCAACGCGGGCCCGCAACCAGGTCACCATCAGCGGGCCGGTCCCGCGGATGCTTGACGCGGCGCTACTCTGGGCCCGACGTACCTTCGACACCGCCATCGTCGCCGAGATGGACGGTAGCGTTCGTGACCGTCCGATCTACCCACTCGTCGCCTTCCGTGAGTTGGTCGCCAACGCACTGATCCACCGCGACCTCGACCACTGGTCCGCCGGGCTGGCCGTCGAAGTGCGGCTTCTGCGGGACCGCCTGGTAGTGGCCAATCCCGGAGGCCTGTACGGCATCACCGTCGACCGACTCGGGCGCGACGCGGTGACCTCCGCCCGCAACGCCAGACTGGTCGCGATCTGCCAGCACGTCCGCTCCCCGCAAACCGAAGCTCGGGTCATCGAAGCCCTCGCCAGCGGAATTCCCACCGTCACCGAGGCCCTCGCCGACCATGGCCTGCCGCCAGCCCACTACGTGGACAGCGGCATCCGGTTCACCGTCGTCCTCCACCAGTTCGCGACCGCCCCGCCCGCGGCGACCGCCGAGCCCCCAATGGGCGCCACAGAGCGTCGCGTCTACCAGACCCTGACCCGTCCGGGAAGAACAGTCAGCGACCTCGCCGAGGAGCTCGGGCTGTCCGCTCCGAACATCCGCAAGGCACTGCGAAGCCTGCGCGGTCGCGGGCTGATCCTTCAACTCGGCGGCAGAGGCAAAGCCACCACCTACCAGCGGACGGACTCATAGCCGACCGATCCTCACCCGCCAACCACTTCGCGCCTTGGACCATGCCTGACCCACCCGTCCCTTCCGAGCCACCGACCTACGGCCGACTGCTCTGCGCCGTTCAACCTCGCGGAAGGACCGGGTCAGCTCAGTCGACGTCCCAGGCTTCCCAGGAGACCACCCAGTCGGCATGCCGTCCGGAGGGTGCTTCGCCGTCCTCCCTCAGCGGGCCGCCCTCACCGCCGACCATCACAGCCCACGCCTTGCCGCACAGCGTGGTCTCGGCCCAGCGGGGCGCCAGGAGCTCCTCCCGGGCATAGTGGGCGGCCGTGGGCGAGAGCCACGGTCTCGACGGGTCGAAATAAAAGTCGTGGGCCGCGCCCCGGCCAGACGACGCCGAGTCCACCGCGCGGAAGGATCTCGGACACCGGCCAGCGGACAAACTATCGCCCCGCATGTCAGGCAGGTCGTGGCCGCCCGGCGCAGTGCCGGCCCCGACCTCCGCGTGTACGAGGAAGGCGATCCCCGGATACACGGCCCGCTCGGTAGGCAGAACCATCGATCCACAATGCCCGGCCGCGCCGGGGCCCCGGCTGTCGGGGGTCAAACGCATCAGGCGGCAGGCAGCATGATCCGGATGTGCGCCGCGCGACGGCCCTGCAGCTACTACCGGTGGTTTGTTGGATCAGGGTGGTAGGTAGAGGTGGAGGCCGTGACCTGCGCTGATGGCGGCGATCAGGGCGTGGAGTTCAGCGGGCGGGGGCGTGGTGGACCAGGCTGTCCACCAGCGGTGGAATCCGATCCAGGGGGCCAGCCAGCCGCGGACCGCGCGCAGCGTCGTCGGCCACGACGTCTGCGCGGATGATCGAGGGGTGTGGGCGCCCCCTCTCTCGCTGGTCGAGCTGTGCACTGGACTCCTGCCGTGGGGGCGGTGGCTGGGTGAACCAGGTATTCCAGCAGTGAACCGCCCCGGCTCTGCGGGAGCCCGGGGGTGAGACTCCCCCGGGCCACCCGGCGTCGGTCCTCGCACATCCGGGAGCCGATATATTTGATCGAACTAACTTCAGTTTATTGCTGGGAGGACGTCATGCTCGCCAGGCTCCAGGGCAAGGTGGCTCTCGTGACAGGTGCCTCCGGCGGCATAGGCGAGGCGACCGTGCGCCGGCTGGCCGCCGAGGGGGCGCGGCTCGTCATAACGGACGTAGAACACAAACCCTGCGCCGATCTGACAGCCGAGGTTCCCGGTGACCATCTTCCCGCCGCGCTCGACGTAACGGACGAGCGGCAGTGGCAGGACGTCGTGGGCAAGGTGGAACGCGATCTCGGCCGGCTCGACGTCCTGGTCAACAACGCGGGCATCGGCAGCCTGGGCACGGTTGAAGACGAGTCCCGTGACCGCTGGGACCAGGTGATCGCGGTCGACCAGCTCGGTACCTGGCTGGGCATGAAGTACGGCGGGCCATTGATCGAGCGCAGCGGCGGCGGCTCGATCGTCAACGTGTGTTCGATTCTCGGTACGGTCGGAGGGCTGGGGAACAGCCTCGCCTACGCGGCCGCGAAAGGCGCGGTGCGGACGATGACGAAAAACGCCGCCCTGCACTGGGCCACCCGCGGTGTGCGGGTGAACTCCCTGCATCCAGGCTTCATCGAGACGAGGCAGCTGCTCGAACGATTCAGCGGGACACCTCGCCACACCGCCATGCTGGCGGGAACGCCGATGGGGCGGCTGGGCCAAGCCGGGGAGGTCGCGGCATCCGTCGCATTCCTCGCCAGCGAGGATTCCGGTTTCATCACCGGCTCGGAGCTCTACGTCGACGGCGGCTGGACCGCACAGTAAGCGGTGAGCGATGGACACCGCTGCGCACGTGCCTGCGCGTGCTGCGGAGCGCACGGCCGTGCGCCATCGGGTCGTCAGTACGGAGCCATGCCGCCACCGACCGTGACAACCTCGTTGTGCAGGTAGGGCACTTCGTCGCTGAGGATCCAGGCCGCCGTCGCGGCGATCTCCTCAGGCGTCGCATAGCGGCCCAGCGGCAGTGCGGCCGTCCTGGCGGTCCGGAAGCCGGCCGCGTCCGCGCCAGCCATCGCGCCGAGACCGGCACCCAGGGCGTCCATCATCCGCGATTCCACGGCTCCCGGAGCCAACGTGTTCACCCGGATACCGGTGCCCGCCACTTCCAGCGCCAGGCACCGGGCGATGCCGTGTACCGCGTGCTTGGAAGCGTTGTAGACCGACGTCCCGCCGGTTCCCATCAGCGCCGCGATCGAGGCGGTGAACAGAATCTGCCCACCGCCGCCCTGGGCGGTCAGCTGCCGTACCGCCGCCTGCGCCGACAGGAAGGCACCGAGCACGTTGACGCCGAACACCTTGTGGTAATCGCCAGGATCGAAGTCGGCCACCGGCTGTACGACGCATTCCACGCCCGCGTTCGCGTGGAGCAGGTCGAGCCGCCCGAACGCGGCCACCGCCACGTCGACGCAAGCCGTAGCCCCGTCCGGCGTCGACACGTCAGCGGCCACGCCGATCGCGCCGCCACCGACCGTGTCCGCAACGTGCTTGGCGGCGGCCTCGTCCAGGTCTGCCACCACGACCTTGGCGCCTTCTCGGGCGAGCCGGTCGCACACCGCCGCACCAATCACGCCGGCCCCGCCGGTGACCACCGCGATCTTGCCCGTTAGCCCTGCCAGCACCTGTGCCTCACCCCATCCTGGCCTGCCGACACCCGGCGTCGGTCCCGTCGTCGGACGTCCGTCGGTGTGGTCGTCCGTCGGTTTCAGTCGTCGTGTGTGTTTTCGTCAGCCCGCACGCCGGCGTGGAGCCGGCGGTCATCCGGTGGTTGCGCGTGCGTGCAGGTCTTGGGCCAGCCGCGCGGCCTCGGCCCGGGAAAGCTTCCCCACCCGGTTCTGCGGGAGTGCCGGCACCCTGAACAGGAACTCCGGCCACTTGGCCTTCGACAGCCCTCGCTCGGCGAGGTGCCTGGTTAGCTCGGGAAGTTCCAGTGTCTCGTCGGTGGTCACGACGAGTACGCCGATGCGCTCGCCGAGCACGTCGTCGGGCAGGGGAACAACGCACATCTGGTCGACCGCCGGGTGGCTGGCAACCGCGTGCTCCACCTCGGCGATGTCGATGTTCCGCCCGCCGCGGATGATGATCTCCTTCTCCCGGCCCCTGACCGACACCGTCCCGTCACCGTGCACGACGATCAGGTCGCCGGTGGCGAAGAAGCCGTCCGGAGTCAGTTCGGGTGGGACGGTCCGACCGTCCCGGGCATAGCCGGGGAACAGGGACGGCCCGCGGACCTGCGCCCGCCCCGTCTCCCCGGGCGGCAGCGGCGTTCCGTCGACGTCGACGGCGCGCAGCTCGGTACCCGGGAACGGCCTGCCGTCACGTCCCAGCCGGATCTCCTCGGGGTCGTCGAGCGCGGGGGTGGTGTGGCCGAGACATTCGGACATTCCGAAGACACGCAGGATCCTGGTGCCGAGATGCCGTTCGGCGCGGCCCAGCGCCCCGGTGTCCATCGGGCCGCCTCCGACCGTCATCGCCCGGACCCGGCTCAGCTCCCCCGCCCGCCCGGCCGCAGCGAGTTGCAGCGCCATCGTCGGCACGCACATTGTCCAGCGCACGTCGAACACGGCCATCCGCGCCACCGCGGCAGCCGGGTCCCACCGTTCGGAGAAGACAATCGGTGAGCCGAGCAAAAGCGGCAGGTACAGCCCGAAGCAGAACGCAGCGCTGGACGACATGGGCACCATCGCGGCCACCGGGTCGCCCGGGCGAAGCCCGACCGCATCGATCGTGCAGCGGCCCGCGTACCGCAACGCCGCCTCGGACTGCACGACGCCCTTGGCCCGGCCGGTGGAACCCGAGGTCAGCCCGATGACCGCTCCGCCGCGCCACCGCGCTGACCCCCGCGCAGGCCGGGCGGCTGCGGACCAGCCGGCCAGCACATCAACGCTGAGGGCGGGGTACTTGTCGGCGACGGCCCAGCCCTGCGCGGTGTCCGGGGCGGCCACCACGGCGTCGGGGTCCAGGTCCTCGCACGCCTGGACGAATTCGACGCCGGTCGCGTGCCGGCTGATCAGCGCGAGGACTCCTCCGAGCCTCGCGGCGGCGACCGCCGCCGCGACGGTGCGCCACGAGTTGTCCGCCTGCACCATGACCGTCGCCCCTGGTCCCGAGGCCCCCGCCAGCGCCTCGGCGAGCTGTGTGCCCGCGGCGAGCACGGCACCGAGGGTGTGGGCGCCATCGGCGTCCCACGCCACGACGCCCCTGGCGCCCGCCGCGGCGCGCCGGTCCAGGTCTGCCACCAGCTCCTGCACATCTCCTCCTCGCGACGATGCAGCAGGGACGATGCGCCAGGTCAGGCGCGGAACATCTCGCGCTCGTCACCGAACACCGCGATACGCCTGCCACGCATCGACCCGACGTTCCGTACGGCGGCCGCCCACTGCTCGCTGGCCAGCGCCGCGCGCAGGTCGGCCTCGCTGCCGAAGCTGAGTACGGACAGGCCGTCCCAGCCCTCCGAACGTGGTTCGAGCGCGTTCGATATCGCCGTGTGCCGCCACGCCCGCAGCCCGGGCAGGCCATAGGTCACCTCGGCGTGCTCGCCGCGCCACCACTCGATGAACCGCTCGTGCGTCCAGTCCGGCGGGCGGGAGGCCAGCAGGGCGAGATTGAACATGGTCGTCCTCCTTGCGGGCGGTCAGGTCCTAGGTCCTGGTGCTTCGATGCGAGTGCTCTCGATGCCGGTGCTTCAGTCCTCAATATCCAGCGCGGGCGAGCGTCCGATCATGAGCCGCCGCACCCGGCCCTCGGCATCCAACCGGGCGGCGGCCACGAACGTGGACTCGAAGGCTCCGGCCCGGCGGGCCTGTCCGAGCACCAGCTCGTCGCGGCCCGTCGAGCTGGCGGTGAGCACATGGTGGGTGAGCACGCCCTTTTCCCGCTGGGCGAGGTAGCCCTCCATCGCCTCGCGGCCGCCGACGAAATCGACGGCACCGTCTCCGGTGGAGAACACGACGGAGAAGCGGAAGTCGTCGGAAACCATGTCCAGGACGGCTTCCGGCGTGTGGGAGTCCATCGTCGCGAACCAGCGGTTGAGCACCGGCGCGCCCGCGACGGCTTGGGCGGTCGACGGCGCGGTCACGGCGTCACCACCGTGGCGGCCGGCAGCGGGTACATCCCGAACTCCGGATGGAAGAACGACTTGTAGCGGGCCAGCCGGCCGGCCGGCGAGACCAGCCCCACCGAGACGAAGGAGCCGGTACCCACGCCATCACCCTCGACGACCTGGCCGTAGACCATCTCGAGGTCCCTGTCGGCGACGGCGCGCAGGACGCGATGCCGTCGCCCGACAGCCGGCCGGCCCGCGATGTAGGCGCCGAGGTCCTCCTTTCCGCACCCGCTCACCTCATGGTCTGGCAGGGCTATGAGGAACTCGACGTCCGGCTCCACGAGCTCGAGCCCGCTCAGCGGCTGGAGCCCGTCCAGACAGGCGAAGTACTCCGGTATGACCACGTCCGCCTCCTCGGCGAGATGTTGGATGTGCGGGAGGTGCTCTCGGTGCTGGCGATGGACCGGCCGGCCCGCGGTCAGATTACGGTCAGGCCGCTGCTCGCTCCGGCGGGGTGAAGAACCCGCCCTCGGCCACCCACTGCCCGTCCTTGACATACGTCCGCTGAACCTGGCGGGTGCCGAGATGCTGGTCGGCCGAGTAGCTCATGTCGGGTGCGACGCCGGTCGAGATGCCCTGCGCGTTCTCGTACGCATTGGCGATGGACTCCGAGGTGATCGGGCCGTCGATCGTCTTGGCGACCTCGGCGAACACGGCCGCGTTAACGTAGCCGAGCAGAGTCGAGAAGTCCGCTGGCTGGTCGGGCGCATACTTCGCCATGACCTCGCGGAACTGCTGCATCTGCGGGCTCGTGTGGGACGGCACGCCGACCACCGACACGGCACGGAAGCCCTCGGCGGCGGCTCCGGCCAGCGTCACCGTGGTCGCGGACGCCGTCGGCGAGTATCCGTACGCCTGCACCTGCACGCCCTGCAGCTTCGCCTCCTTGAGGTAAGCGGCTGTCTCCTGCGTGGGCATGATGAGCATGACGGCGTCGGGTGCCTCGTTGCGCACCTGGCTAACCGCCGGAGCGAAGTCGGTGGTACCGAGCTTTACTGAAAGCATCGTGGTCGACACGCTCGGGTCGGCTTGCCTGGCGGCGGGTTCGATCTGCTTTGCGACGTTAGCGAATGCCTGCGGATCGTCGTGCACGACCATGATCTTGCGCGCTCCGGACTCGACCGCCCAGGTGGCCATGGCCGCGGCCTGGTCCTCGTAGAGGGTCTGGGTGCCGAACAGCAGCGGCCGGGGCGGGTCGTACCAGGCGGCGGACCCGCCGTAGTGGTCGACGATCGGGACCTTCGACTGGTTGAGGACATAGGGGAACGCCGCCTCGGACGGCGCGGTCCCGTTGGCGTTCACGATGGCGACCACGTGGTCCTGGGCGACAAGCTCGCGGGCCGCTTGGACGGTCTGCTGCGGGTCGTAGGCGTTGTCCTTGACGATCCACTCGATCTGGTGGCCGTTCACACCGCCGTTGTCGTTGAGCCATGCGAAGTACGCCTTCGCGCCCTCCGCCTGAGGGACGCCGGAGGATGCCTGCGCGCCAGTCAGTGGGATCCAGGCGCCGATCTTGATGGTTCCGCTGTCACTGCTCGCTCCGTCATCGGAGCCGCCACATGCCGTCATGGCGACCGATAAAGCGGCCAGCAGGGGGACGAGGAGGCGGATCGAGCCGCGCCGCATCTGGTACTCCTTCTGTTCTGTCTGTTCTGTGAATTCTGTCTGTTTTGTGAACCTATGAGGGCGTCGTCAAGGTCAGCCCTCTTCGAGAGGCGACCGAATCTGAATTGAGTTGAGTTCAGCTAGCGTGGCGAAACCATAGCGCCGGCCAGCACTCGCGACAAGAGCCTGATTCGTCGCGGGCCTGCAGCTGAAGACCGTAGGTCATCCCTGAAGAAGCGGGGCCCACCGAAGGCGGTGCGGGGCTTGTTTCCGCTGGTTCGGGCGGCCGGCGGCCAGTGCCTGGCGCATCCGTGCCGCTGCCGCGGCGTGGCCAGGGCCGGTGACGACCCCTGTCTGGCCCCAGGACCGCTGGTGGCGGGCGACGGGCCGCCCGTCGCAGGCCACCCCGTCACGCGCTCCGGGGAGGCGGTGACGTCGACGAACCGGCCGATCACACGGGGGTCGGCGGAGTAGTCAACGGTGCCCAGGCGCACGTAGTAGTCGCGGCCGAGGCGGGATGCGGTGGTTCAGGCGGACCGGCGGGTCGACCGGCCCCAGCGGCAGCACCGCCCGGTAGTCGGTGGCGAGCAGGTCGACCGGGCGGCCCTGGACCGCGCGGACGGTGCGGGCGTTGGCCCGCCCCAGCCAGTCACCCAGCTGGGTGTTGAAGTCCGCCGGGGACACGAAACGCCGGCCGGGTAGGTAGGAGGTCTCCAGGAACCCGTTGGCCTGTCACCGTCGCCGGCATCCGCGGCCCCTGCGCCAGCAGCACACGGACCCGAGGCTCGATATTGTCAAGATCAGTAATTTGGGCGTGCGAACCGAGTGGCGCCGTCCGGGGATTGTTGGGAATCCAGACCATCCCGCCGGACGCGCTGGTGCCCCCACCGTCTCGGCCTTCTCGAACAGGCCGACGCTGGCGCCGGCGACGTGGGCGCGGATCGCGGCGGTGAGGCCCGCGGCCCGGTCCCGAGGGACGACCACGTCGAAGATCTAGACCGTCGGACGTCAGACCTTCGAGCGCGAAAGTCCTCGACGGAATCAGGATTTCCGCACACGGCCATGACGATGCCGCTCCCCGCTCGAAGAAATCACTTGCCGGCGAATCCGGCATCGACGGGCATGGCAATGCCGGTGACGTACTTCGCCGCGTCCGAGACGAGCCAACGGACGGCGTCACTGATGTCCTCGGGCTCGAGGACTTCGACCGGCATCGGGTTGGACATGCTTGCGCCCCCGTCGGGCGTGCTCGTCAGGTGCCGTTCGACGTGCTCGTTGCGGATCATCGGAGTGTTGACCCCGGTCGGGTGGACGGTGTTCACCCGGATCGAGTGCGGTGCGAGCTCGAGTGCGAGCGACCGCATGATCCCCACGAGCCCGTGTTTGCTCGCCGTGTAGGCCGTGGCACCCACCGACCCGTTGACGTACCCCTTGAGCCCGGCGCTGGAGCTCGTGAGCACGATCGCTCCGCCCCGCCCGCCGGCGAGCAGGTGCGGAATTGCCGCGTCGACGGTGTTCCAGGCGCCGGTGAGGTTGATGTCGATCGTCACGGCCCATAACTCGTCGCGGTCGTGGTGGGGATCGGACCCGATCAGGGCCACCCCCGCGTTGACGACCACGATGTCCAGACCACCCAGCGCGGCTACTCCCTCGCTCACGGCCACCCGCATGCCGCCCGCGTCCCGCACGTCGACCTGGCTGGTCACGATCCGCCGGCCGATCTTCTCGACCAAGGTAGCGGTCTCGGCGAGGTTGCCAGGCGTGGCCAGCGGGTAGTCGCACACCCCTATGTCCTCGCAGAGATCAGTCGCGATGATGTCCGCGCCGTCCTCGGCGAGTGCGACCGCGTGTACCCGCCCCTGACCCCGGGCGGCACCTGTGATCAAAGCAACTTTGCCGTCCAACTTGCCCACGTGATTTCTCCCGCCTTCGGTGTGATGTCCCTCGTCCCAGTGCGGCCGGTCAGTACGAGGCGGTTCCGCCATCGACGCTGAGCATCGAGCCGGTGATGCCCGCATCCGCGTCCGGCGACTGCGCTCGCGCACGGCGCTCGAGACCAGTCGCCGGACGGGAAACCGTTGGGACGAATGGGCGCACGAGCGCCTCCAACGCGACGCCTATCCTGACGGCGTCAGCGCCTAACGCCCCACCGCCGATCGGCTCGCGTCATTCCTGGCTCGCGACCATGCGCACGCTCGCCCCCGCGACGAAGTCGGAGATCTCGTCCAAGCTCTGCGGACCGTCCGGCCGGTACCAACGCCAGACGCTGACCACCATGCCGAGCAGCATCCGCGCCGTCAGGACGGTGTCGCGCTCCGGGAGCTCCCCGGCCGCGATTCCGCGCTCGATGAGCTCGGCCCAGTTTCGCTCGACCGCCGAGACCAGATCGCGGCACGCCTGTCGCTCGGTCTCCTCGCGCTCCGAGCTTCTCGGCGCGGCCAGCAGCGCCAAGTTGGCCTGCAGGATGCGGTTCTGCAGGGCCTCCTGCGGCGAGAGCGCATAGGCGCTGCGCACGGCGGCGCGCAGCGCTTCGATACCCGTCGGGGCCGTCTCCGTCGCCTCCCGGAACGCGGCCTCCGAGCGGCTCAGCCCGATTCGCATGATCGTCAGAAGGCAGTGGGCCTTCGACTCGAAGTAGTGGTAGAGCGCCGTCTGCCCGATGCCCACGCGATCCGCCACCTTCGACCACTTGGTGGCCTCATAGCCGACCTCGCCGAAACACTGCACCGCAGCTGCGAGGATCGCGGCACGTTTCGACCTCGGCCCCTCGTCGGCGTACTCCAACGGCTGCGCACTCACCAGGCGTCTCCACCCCTGTCGTTCTGTTACGTTCGACCACAGTATCCTGACCCGATCTCAGTTCGGTTTTGGCCGACGACTCAACGCGCAGTCCAACCACCGTCCACCACGAGGACCTGGCCGGTGCAGTAGCTGGATGCCGACGATGCCAGGAACAGCAACGCGCCGTCGAGTTCGTCCGCCTCACCGGCCCGGCGCAGCATGGTGTTGCGGGCGATCCAGCGGGCACCGTCCGCGCTGTCCAGGAGCGCCGCGCTCATCTCGCTGGGGAACCAGCCAGGCGCCAGTGTGTTGACCCGAACGCCGCGCCCGCCCCAGTGCCCAGCGAGTTCCCGGGTCAGCCCCGCCAGACCCGCCTTGGCCGCTGCGTAGCTCGCCCCGCCCATCGGCGCCGCCGACACCAGCCCCAGGACCGATCCGACATTGATCACCGACAGGCCGTGCTCACCGGCCGCCCGGGCGGCGAGCTGGGCCAGGTGAAAGGGTGCCACCAGGTTGGTCGCGAGCACGTCGGCGAACTGCGCCGGAGTCTCGTCCATCGGCAGGGCGCCGCTGTCAGTGCCCGCATTGTTGACGAGCACATCCAACCGCCCGGACTCGGCGACCACCGCGTCGACGAGCGCGAGACGCTGGGACTCGACCGACACGTCGCAGGCCACCGGGCGCAGGCCCACGACGTCCGAGGCGAGCTTCTCCAGCCGGTCCAGGCGCCGGGCAGTGATCCAGACCGTGGCCCCCGCCGCTGCCAGCACCCGGGCGAACCGGGCACCCAGCCCGGACGAGGCCCCTGTGACGAGCGCCGTGTGCCCGGTGAGGTCGAACACCTCCCTCGGGGTCGGAACAGGCGGGTTCACGGGCCCGGCGCGATGGGCAGGGTGAGCGCGCCGCCGTCGAGCACCAGGGTCTGGCCGGTGATCCACGACGACGCGTCGCTCGCGAAGAACACAGCCGCGTTGGCGACGTCCTGCACTGTGCCGAGCCGCCGCAGCGGGAGCTGGGCGGTGAGCACAGGCTCGCGGACCTCCCACACCGCGCGGGCCAGCTCGGTCTTGATGACGCCGGGTGCGAGAGCGTTCACCCGGACGGCCGGGCCGAGTTCGTAGGCGAGCTGACGTGTCATGAGCAGGATGGCCGCCTTGGTGGCGTTGTAGAAGCCAATGCCCGGGTCGACGATCAGCCCGCCGACTGACGCGATGTTGATAACCGAGCCGCCGTGCTCGACCATCCAGCCGCGGACCGCGTACCGGATCCACGCGAGCATCCCGATCTGGTTGACCTTGGTGGTCTTCTCCGCGCGCGGCAGGTCGATGTCGACGAGCGGCCCCATGTAGGGGTTGGTGGCGGCATTGTTGACCAGTATGTCGAGCCGGCCGAGGCGCTCGAGCGCCGCCGTGACCGTCCGCTCGGCGTGCTCGGGCTCACCGGCGTTCGCCACGAGCCCGAGCACCTCGCCGTCGCCCTCGCCCGCCAGCAGCTCCTTCGCCGCGGCCGCCACGCCCTCGGCCTTGCGCGCGCAGATGACCACGTGCGCCCCCTCGGCGCGGAACGCCCTCGCGATGCCGAGGCCGATGCCCCGGGACCCGCCGGTGACCAGCGCGACACGCCCCTTGAGCACCTGTCTCCCGGTCACGTTCCCGGTCTGGTCGGTGGTGCTCTGCTCGGTCATGCTCAGGTGGGTCATGCTCAGGTGGGTCATGCTCAGGTCGGTCATGCCGTCCCTCCCGCCACAACGCCGGCCCGGTAGCGCCGCAGCTCCTGCCGGGCCACGCTGCGCAGGTGCACCTCGTCCGGGCCGTCCGCGATCTGCAGGGCCCTGGTGATCGCGAAGAGCCGGGACAGCACGGTGTCGTCGCTGACGCCGGCCGCGCCATGGACCTGGATCGCGCGGCTCACAACCGTGTGCGCGACGTCCATCGCCGCCACCTTGATCGCGGCGGCATCGGTGCGGGCCGCCTTGTTGCCCTGGGTGTCCATCAGCCATGCCGCGCGCAGGGTGAGCAGCCGTACCTGGTCGATCGTGATGCGACTGCGGGCGATCCACTCCTGGACCACGCCCTTGTCTGCCAGCGGGCCGCCGAACGCCTCCCTCGCCGCCGCGCGCTCGCACATGAGCTCGAGGGCACGCTCGGCGAAACCCACCGCGCGCATCGCGTAGTGCATCCGGCCCGGGCCGAGCCGGGCCTGCGCCATCGCGAAGCCCTCGCCGTCGGCGCCGAGCACGGCGTCGGCGGGTACCCGTACGTCGTCGAAGACGACCTCGCCGTGCCCGAGCCGGTCCCGGTAGCCGAACATCGGCAGGTCACGCACAACGGTCAGGCCCGGCGTGCCACGCGGTACCAGCAGCACGGTCTGCTGCCGGTAGGTGGGGGCATCGGGTTCCGAGACCCCGACGACGAGGACCAGCCGGCACGCCGGGTCCATGATTCCCGAGGCGTACCACTTGCGGCCGTTCACCACGTAGCCGTCGCCGTCCCGGACGATCCGGGTCCGCAGGTTGCGCGGATCCGAACTCGCCACCGCGGGCTCCGTCATCGCGAAGCAGGACCGGATCTCCCCCGCGAGCAGCGGCCGAAGCCAGCGGCCCTGTTGCTTGGGCGTCCCGAACATCGCGAGCAGCTCCATGTTCCCGGTGTCGGGAGCGGAGCAGTTGAAGACCTCGTTGCCGATGATCGACCGGCCCATCTGTTCAGCCAGCGGCGCGTACTCGGTGTTGGTGAGGCCGGCGCCGAGGTCACCGTGGGACAGGAACAGGTTCCACAGTCCTTCGGCCCGCGCCTGTTTCTGCAGCTGTGCCATGACCGGCGGCAGCGCGTGAGGGTCGTCCGCCTCGGCGAGCTGACGGTCGTACTCTGGCTCGCTGGGGATGACACGCTCGCGCACGAAGGCCGCGATCCGCGTCTGTAGGTCGTGCACTCGCGCCGAGTACCCGAATTCCATGGTGGTCCCTCTCGACAAGGCCGGTCAGTCTCCAGCGAGCAGGGCGCGCGCCGAACCGATCAGGGCGGCGATGGTCGGCGGAAGCAGCTCCTGCACCGGGTCGTGGTGCCTGCCCTCGCGGTGTCGCCGCAGGTTGTGCCCCATGATCGCGGCCATCTTCATGCGCCCCAACGCGCGGAACCAGGTCATCTCCGCCGCGGGCCCGAGCTCCGCCCCGCCCGCGGCCCGGTAGGTGCTGACCAGCTCGTCCTCCGTCGGCAGGCCGGGCACCGGATGCCCGACACCGGGGAACAGCGCCGCGTCCCTGAACACCCCGAACCAGCCAAGGTCGACCCGAGGGTCGCCGATGCTCCAGATCTCCCAGTCGACCAGGGCGGTCGGCTCGGTCCCGACGAAGAGCAGATTGCCGAGCCGGAAGTCGCCGTGGACGAGGACCGTGGCGACGGGCTCGGGCACCTTCCGGGCGAGCTGGGCGAGCAGCTCCGCCGAGCCCGGCCGCAGCTCCGCCGGTACGGCGTGCATGGTGCGAGTCCACCGCTCCAGCTCCCGGGCCGGGGTGAGTGGTTCGGGCAGCTCCGCCCCACTTGCGCGCAACCCTTCGGCCAGCATGGGCAGCCCGACAGCGTGCAGCCGGCCGAGCAGCGAGGCCGCGGTCAGCATCCGGGCGCGGGCGAGCGGCCCGGGCAACGGGCCGCCGGGTGGGATGTCAAGGACTGGCTCGACGGCGGCACCATCGGCGAACGACATGGCGAACCAGGCCGGCGGGGTCTCCTCCGACGCGGTGACCTCCGGCACCGGCAGGCCGGTCGGCGCCAGCGCCCGCAGCACCACCGCCTGGCGCAGCACGTCATTGCGCCCGATCGGGCGCTGCCCTGGCGGCACCGCCTTGACGACATGTCCGTCGGCTCCCGCGCGGACGGCGTAGGTGAGCCCGGACCGGCCGCCCACAAGTGGGGTGAGTAGGCCGATCTCGACCCCCGGATGGCGGGCGGCGAGCCGCGCACGGACTCGCACCGCGAGCTGGGCCTCGGCATCCGCCAGCGAGCGCCCCGGCGCCGGGACCGCCTCCGTGCCCGTCTGGTTGCCCGCTGCCGGGCCGGTGTCCGCCGGTGCATCCTGCCTCGTGTCGGGACTCATCGCGCCGGTTCCTTCGGTAGGCCGAGCACCCGTTCGGAGAGAATCGTCCGCTGGATCTCGTCGGCGCCGCCGGCGATCCGGTAGCCGGGAGCGCCGAGCAGGTGCTCGGTCCAGGCGAACGTCCCCCACTGCCCGGTGTCGACGACCAGTCGGTCGCCGAGCAGCTCCGCCACCAGGTTCGTGGTGCGCGCCATCGTGCGCGTCGCGTACAGCTTGCCGACCGACGCCTCCGCGCCCGGCTCGGTGCCTCCCACCAGCGCGGCCGTCACGCGGAGCCCGATCAACCGCTGCACCAGCGTGCGCACGTGCAGGTCCGCGGCCTGGACGAGCTCGGCGTCGGCGAGATCCCGCCCGGCGTGACGGGCGAGGTCGACGGCGCGCTCGGCGTTGTCCAGCCCGAGCGAGCCGGAGTCGAGACGTTCGGCGGCCAGCACCGACAGCGTGACCTTCCAGCCCTGGTTGACCGGGCCGAGGCGGGCGGAGTCGGGCAGCCGCACGGCGTCGAGGTAGACCTCGTTGAAACTGGCGCCGCCGGTCATCTGCCGGATCGGCCGGATCGTCACACCCGGGGCGTCCATCGGCACCAGGAACACCGTGATGCCCCGGTGCTTGGGTGCGTCCCGGTCCGAGCGGCAGACCGCGACCCCGAGTCCAGCGACCGCAGCGCCCGAGGTCCACACCTTGTGGCCGTCGAGCACCCAGCCGTCGCCGTCGCGCACCGCGCGGGTGCGCACCGCGGCCAGGTCGGACCCGGCCTCGGTCTCGGAGAACAGCTGGCAGGCCAGCAGGTCGGCACGCAGCATGGGGCGGATGAGCTCCGCGCGCTGATGCTCAGTACCCCAGGTCCGGATGGTCGGAGCCACGAGCTGCTGAGTCACCGGGAAGACCTCGGTGCGTCGCGGCACGTCGAAGTGCGCCTCCTCGGCGCGGTAGAGCGCATCGTAGACCGGTGGCAGGCTACGGCCGCCGTACTCGGCGGACCACGGCAGAGCTCCCCATCCGGCGTCGAAGCGGGTGCGTTCCCACTCCGCGATGCGGGCGGTGTTCTCCTGTTCCTCCTCGGCAGTCCAGTTTTCGAACACCGCGACTGTGTCGTCGCCGGTGCCGAACTGGCGGGTATGGTCGCGCGGCTTCGCCACCGAGGCCAGCCACGCCCGGGCCTCGGCTCGGAACTTTGTGGGGTCCGGTGCTGCCGGCGGCGCTGCGGGCACAGTTCCTCCTATTCATTCCGGGTCTGTTCGGACGTCGTCAGCCATGCCTCAGACCGACAGCACGGTGCAGGCACTGACACCCGGCGCACCGTAGACGTGGGTGAAGCCGAGCCGCGGTGTCCCGGGGACCTGGCGCTGTCCGGCCTGCCCGCGCAGCTGCGTGACCACCTCGACAACCTGGCGCAGGCCGGATGCCCCGATCGGCTCGCCGTTGGCGATGCATCCGCCGTCGGTGTTCACCGGCAGCGACCCGCCGATGTCGGTGGCGCCCTCGGCAATGAGCTTGTCCTGATCGCCATCGGCGCAGAACCCGCACTCGGCCATGTGCATGACCTCCGCTCCGGCCTCGGTGTCCTGGAGCTGGCAGACGTCGATCTCGTCCGGTCCGACGCCAGCGGCCTCGAAGGCCGCGGCGGCGGCGGCGCGGCTGACACTGGTCAGCTCGCCGGCCGGGATCCAGGGACTGAATACCTCGAAGGTGCCGAACTGGCGGGTGCGGACCTCGGCGGCCCGCAGCGTGACCGGCCGGTTGGCCAGCTCGGCGGCCACGGACGGCGTGCAGAGCACAACCGCGGCGGCGCCCTCCCCCGGCGAGCAGAACATGTAGCGGGTGAGCGGGTCGTTCACCATGCCGGACGCGAGCACCTCGTCGGCGGTGAGCGGCGTGCGGCGCCAGGCCTGCGGCGTCAGCGCGCCGTTGCGGTAGGCCTTCTCGGCCACCCGCGCGAGGGTGCGCGCGGTGACGCCGTGGTCATGGGCGTACCGCTGGATCTTCATCCCGAAGAACTGCGTGGTCACCATGAGCCCGTTGCGGCCGTAGGCGGCGTCGAGCCCCCAGTCCTCGGGCATCGGGGCGAAGGCCCCCCGAGGATGCTTGTCGAAGCCGACGGCGAGCACGACGTCGGCCATACCGGACCGGATCGCGTTCACCGCCGACACCAGCGCGCTTCCCCCGGTCGCGCAGCCGTTCTTGACGTTGAGGAACGGCACGCCGGTCAGTCCCAGATCGGCGACGAGGGTGTCCGCGAGCCCGGCGGCGTCGCTGCCGCCGAACGCGGCCCGGACCCGCGACCAAGGCAGGCCCGCGTCCTCGAGCGCCGCGTGCACCGCAGCCACAGCGTGCTGGCGCCCGCTGCGCTCAGACCGCGCGAACGACGTCCGCGCGGCGCCGGCGATCAGTACGCCGCTCACTGGTCTCCCTCCTGCTCGGACGAGGTGGCGGACGGGGTTGCGCGTGGGACGCCGTCCGTCACCCCCACCCGGACCGGCATCCCGATGCTGATCCGTTCTGGGTCGGCCTTGATGACCGCGGCGACCCGGACGCCCTCGGGCAGCTCCACGTAGCCGACCGCGAACGGGGCGAACCCGCCCGGCGGCGGGACGTAGGGCGGTGACTTGGGCACGAACCGCTGCACCGTCCACGTCCAGACGGCGCCGTGCTCGGAGAGCTGGATCCGGTCCATCCCGCCCCCGCACCTTGGGCAGCCTGCCGCAGCCGGGTAGGTCACGACCGGGCAGCCGGCGCACCGCGAGCCCTCCAGACGCACCGGTTGGGTGTCCAGCGGCGCGCCGGTGCCGATTGTGGTCATGCCGATCAGCGCCCCGTCCACTTGGGCTCGCGCTTCTCCAGGAAGGCCGCGACACCTTCGGCGGCGTCCTCGGAGTTCAGCGTGACGCCGACGGCCAGGTGCTCCAGCACCATGAGGGAGGCGATGTCGGCGTCCAGGCCGCGGTCGACCGCCATCTTCGTCAGCCGCATCTGGAACGGGCTCTTGTCGGTGAGATGGCCCACGAACTCGGCGACGGTCGCGTCGAGCTCGGCCGCGGGAGCACTGGCGTTGACGAGGTCGAAATCGGCCGCCTGCGCTCCGTTGAGCAGCTTGCCGGTGAGCATCAGCTCCTTGGTCTTGCGGATGCCGATCATGCGAGGCAGCCGGTAGATGGGGCCGGCGCCGCCGAACAGCGCCCGGCGGATGTGGAAGTCCCCGATCAGGGCGTTTTCCTCGGCGATCGCGAAGTCGCAGGAAATCATCAACTCGAAACCGCCGGCCGTGACGTAGCCCTCCAGCACCGCGACCGACGGGGTGCTCATGTTGTAGAGCCGGTCGCAGATCTTTGCGGAGATGACCGCGACCTCCATCGCGGTGCTGGAGCCGATGAAGTCTGCCTGCAAGCTGTCCAGGTCGAAGCCGGAGGAGAAGGTGTTCCCCCGGCCCCGCAGGACCACGACGCGCAGCTCTGGGTCGGCGTCGATCTCCGTCACGAGTGTGTCGAGCCGTTCGAGCATCGGCACGGTGATGCAGTTCTTCTTATGCGGGCGGTTGAGCCAGATCCGCGCGACGTTGCCGTCCCGCTCGAACTGCAGGTCGTCCTCGACAGCCATATCTTCCTCCTTATTGAACTGAATTCATTACAGTTTCTTCGCCGGTAAGAGCCCTGTCCAGACCTGTCGAGAGAGGCGAATCTCCCGAATGCCTCCCCGACCGGGCTCGTCAGCCGCTCAGGCCCCGGCTCCGGGTAAGCCCAGAAGGTGGGCAATTCGGCGGCGCTGAGCGGTGGAAGTACCCAGCAGCACCGAATTCGACCGGACACGGCGGACATACAGATGGGCGGAGTGCTCCCAGGTGAAGCCGATTCCGCCGTGCATCTGCACGAACTCGGCCGCGGCGAGACCCGCCGTGTCGTCGCCGACCGCCTTGGCCGCGCAGGCGGCCATCGGCAGCTGCGCGGCGGCCGACAGGTCGCCCGCCACCGCGCCCGCCGCGGACCAGACGGCATACGCCGCCGCCGAGCGGGCGGCCTCGACCTCCACCAGAAGATCGGCGAGGCGGTGTTTGAGCGCCTGGAACGAACCGATCGGCCGGCCGAACTGCCGGCGGGTGCGCACGTAGTCCAGACAGCGTTCGAGGACGAGGCCGCTGATCGCCACCGCCTCCGCGGCCAGGGCCGTGCGCCCGAGGTCGAGCACCATCCCGACCAGCGGCGCGGCCTCGCCCGGCTCCCCCACCACGACGGCGGGCGCATCCCACAGAACCAAGTCGGCCCGGCCTCGGGTCATGTCGAGCACCCGCAGCGGCGTCACAGTGATCGCCGGCCCGCACTCACACGCGAACAGCGTCGGGCCCTCGGCTGTCTGCACCACGACGAGTACCAGGCCCGCGATATGCCCGTACAGCACACGCTCGAGCCGACCCTCGAGGCGCCACCCGGCCGCCGTAGCCCGGGCGGTGACACCGGAGGAGCTGTCCGGCCGGTCCGGCAGGGTGACCGTGGCCACGAGATCGCCTCGGGCCAGCTCCGGCAGCCAGCGCGCGCAGGCCGCCTCGTCCCCCGACGCCTGCAGCACACCCGCGGCAAGCACGGCCGTGGCCAGCAGCGGCGCGCAGAGCAGGGCCCGGGCCGCCTCCTCCACGACGACTGCTAGCTCGGTGACCGTGTAGCCGCTGCCGCCGAACCGCTCCGGAACGGCAAGGCCCACGAGGTCGAGCTCGCGCGCCAGCCGGGTCCAGGTCGCAGGGTCATACCCGGCGGGCGACTCCATGTCGCGGCGCACCCGCTCCTCGGGAGAGACCTCCACGAGGAATTCCCGGACGACGGCCCGGAGCTGCCGCTGCTCGGCGGTCGGCGCGAGTACGACCGGGTCGAGATCGAGCTCCACGGTCTCCCGCGCAGGGCGCACGGGCGCGGTCACCGGCTCACCGCCTCGGTTAGCGGGGTGCCGGAGGCGACGGCCGCAGCACCGCCGAAGTAGGCGTGCTCGGCAAGCTCGGCGAATCCGGGGTCGGCGGGCGAGCCCGTGACCGCGACAGTGCCCTCGTGCAGCACCACCATGTCGGTGGCAAGGCTGAGGGCCCGGCTCAGGAGCTGCTCGAGCAGCACTACCGTCAGCCCCTGTTCGGCCAGCCCGGCGATGCGCTCGTAGATCTCGTCGACCATGGCGGGCGCCAGCCCGAGCGCGGGTTCGTCGAGCACGAGCAGGTCCGGCCCGGCCATCAGTGCCCGAGCCGTCGCGAGGAGCTGCTGCTCGCCACCGGACAGCGCGCCCGCCGACACCGACATGCGGCTGCGCACCCGGTCCGGCAGCCAGTCCATAGTCTCGTCTCGGCGCTGGCGGAGCAGGGCGCCGCGCACCCCCGCCGCATAGGCGGCGACGTCCAGGTTCTCCCGCACCGACAGGGACTTGAACAGGGCGCGCCCCTCGGGCATGAGGCTGCAGCGCAAAGCGCGCCCGTCGACCTGGACGACCTCGCGGGTGCCGCGGGTCGGCACGACGGTGCCGTGCACCACCTTGCCGAGAGTGCTCTTGCCAGCCCCGTTGGCGCCGACGGCGGCGAGGATGCCGCCCCGCGGGATCCGCAGGTCCACGCCGTCCAGCGCGACCACGCCGCCGTAGCGGTGGCCGACGGCGGTGAGCGTGACCAGCGGCTCGCCACGTCCCGCGGCGAGCGCGGCGCGTGGCCGTACCGTTGCCGCGCCCAGGTAAGAGGTGCGGACGGCATCGTCCTGCAGCACGACGTCCGGGGTGCCGCTACCGATGGGCCTGCCGAAGTCGAAGGCCACGACGCGGTCCGCGACCGCGAACAGGTCCTCGATCACGTGATCGATGATGATTATCGCAACACCCTCGTCGCGAAGCCGGCGCACCTGGGTCGCGAGCAGCGCGCGCTCGCCGGCGTCGAGCCCGCCGAACGGCTCGTCGAGGATGAGCAGGTCCGGATGCGCGACGATGGCGCGCGCCAGGTCGAGCCGCTTGCGTACCCCGAACGGCAGCTCGTGCGGGGAGCGGTCCGCGACGTCGGACAGGCCGACCTGCTCCAGCAGCTGCCAGGCTTCGGCGCGCCGCCGCACAGTGGGCCACCGGTGGGCGCACAGCAAGTTCTCGAGCATGCTGAGCTCGCCGAAGGGCTCGGCATGCTGGAACGTGCGCCCGATACCCAGACCGCGACGGCCGGTCGCGCGGCGGCCGAGGAGCTCGTGCCCGCGGTAGCGGGCCGACCCGGTGACCCGACCGCTGGGCAGCAGCCCGGACAGCGCGTTCACCAGCGTGGTCTTTCCGGCCCCGTTCGGCCCGATGATCGCGAGCACCTCGCCCTTCCGCACGCTGAGCGAGACTCCCTCCAGCGCTCTTAGCCCGCCGAATGTCACCGCAAGGTCGCTGATCTCGAGCACGGTCTCGGCGTCCGCGCCGCCCGACGCTGTCCCCCCGGCGTCCTCGGGGCGTGCGGCCGGGACGAGGCCCGGCGCGGCCGGGCCGGTGGCTCGGTCGGCCGTCCCGTCGGCCATCCCGTCGGCGAAACCGGAGGCCGGGCCGGGACGCGGCCGCAGCCACGGTGCCCGCGGGAGTACCGCCCGCCTGAACACCGCCCGCCCGAGTCTCGCGACGGCCGGCACGACACCGCTGGGCAGCAGGAGAAGAACTATGATCAGCACGGTGCCCTGGACGACCATCTGGCTGACCCCGATGTCGTCGGCGAGGGTGGGTGACCACGCCATGAAGGCGCCGCCGACCACGGCTCCGGCGATGGTGCCGACACCGCCGAGCACTGCCGCGGCGATCGTGTTGATGCCGAAGACCAGGGAGAACGACTCTGGGCTGACGTAGCCAGTGATCAGGGCTAGTAGCACACCGGCAAGCCCGGCGGCCGCCCCACTGGCCCCGAAGGCCAGCGCGGTCTGTGCCTCCGGGGCGATTCCGATGGAGCGAGCCGCCAGCGGATGCGACTTCGCCGCGACCATGCGCATCCGCAGGCCCATAGGCCGGGCGAGGGCGGCGACCGTGAGCATGACCCCAGCCGTGACGATCGCCGCGTCGATCGCCTCCGCGCTGCCACCACCGAGGCTTCCCAGGCCGAGCACGCTCGACAGCTCGAGGACAGGAACACCCTGGTCTCCGCCGGTCACACCGGTCCACCGATTGATCACCTCGAGAGCGACCAGGCTGAAGGCCAGGGTGAGCAGGGCGATATAGAGGACGGAGAAACGGGCACCGGCGAAGCCCAGGAAGGCACCGCAGGTTCCGGCCAGCGCCATCGCCGCAAGCACGGTGACCTCCAGCCCCCATCCGTGGGCGGAGCCGTACGCCGCTGTGTAGGCCCCGATGGCGAACAGGGCCGGGTGGCCGACCGACCAGACGCCAGCCCATCCGGCCAGCAGGCCCACGCTGAGCACGAGGACCGCGTATGTCGCCGCCAGGGCCAGCGAGTAGGTCTGGTATGCCGGTATCAGCTCTCCGTGCACGACGACCAGCAGCACGACGGCGAGCAGCGGGCCGGCGAGGACACGGGGCAGAAGGCTCTTGGCCAGGACCATCCGACTCTCCTCAGACCCGCTCGAAGCTGCGCGTGCCGAACATGCCCTGCGGCCGGACGAGCAGGATCAGCACGATGAAGGCGAAGACGAAGGTGTCCCGGAAATTCGCCGAGACGTAGCTGGCCGCCAGGTTCTCCAGGACACCGATGGCCAGGCCTCCCACCACGGCTCCGTACATGCTCGTGAGCCCGCCGAGGAAGATGCCGGCGAAGGCGCGGAACAGCGGTGCCGAGAGCACGGTCGGCGCCAGGCCGGACTTCGGCGCATACAGGACCGCGGCCAGCGCCGCCAGGCCCAGCCCAAGACCCCAGGCGATCCGCGCGACGCGCTGCGAGGAGATGCCGATGATCTCGGCGGTGTCGGACGACTCGGCGACCGCGCGCATCGCCGACCCGAGCATGGTCCGGGTGAACAGCCATCCGACCGCCAGCATCGCCAGGCCCGCGACGCCGATCATGACGAGGTCCTGATTGGCCAGCGTGGATGCCCCGATGGACGTGTCACCCGTCACGAGCGGCGGGAATGCCCGCGGCTGGGTGCCCCAGATGTCGCTGACGACCGATTCCATGATCAGGGAGACGGCCATGGTCATGACCAGCGCGGCGAACAGCTGGCCGCTACCGAGCGGGCGGATGACCGCCTCGCGGACAACCAGCCCGAGCACCACGGCAGTGACGACCGCGGCCACGAGGCCACCGACGACACCCCACCCGTTGTCCGCGCACATCAGCGCGACGTACACCGCGAACGTCGCCATGCTGGCGAGCGCGAAGTTCACCACGTCGGTCGCCCGGTAGATGATGACGAGACCCAGGCCCATCAGCCCGTAGACGGCACCGCTCGCGATGCCACTGATCACTACTAGTACTAAATGGTCCACCCTGCGGACCTCCTCATGCTGGCCTTGGGACCCTGGGACTCAGTTGGCTCGGATTCAGTTCGAGACGCCGGCGGTGTCGCACCGCCGGTCACCACACCGGAAGGCGCCGTCTGCGCCATGGCCGCGTCGGCGGCCGCGAGCCCGAACACGACAGCCGGCGCCAGGCCACCCGCGTAGGCCCGGTCATAAAGGCCGCCCGTGTCGGAGCCCGCCGCGAAAAGCCCTGGCACCGTTCCTCCGCCGCCGGCCAACACCCGGCCGGTGGAATCGGTTCGGATGCCGGTGAAGGGGAAGGTCACTGCCGGCTGCACCTCAACGGCGTAATAGGGCGGCTCGGTGAGCGGCCGGCTGTCGAAGCGGCGCTCCGGCCGCACGGTGCCGGTCTCCGACCTGGCGTTGACCCGCTCGATTTCCCGGTGGATCCGGTCGCCGTCGTATCCCCACTCCTGGGGCATGTCGGCGAACTCGGCCACGCTTGCGGCTAACGCGCAGCGGGCACCGCGCCGCTGCGCGAGCGCGAACTTGTCCGTGCTCGGTGCGCCAGGTGCATACGCACCTGTCACCCACTCGCGGTGCCCGCGCGCGTCGGTGACGAGCAGGCCGCGGGCCTCCGGCTGATCGAGCAGCGCCATCGTCGTCAGGTGGTCGCCGGCCGTCTCGTCGATGAACCGCTCGCCGGCCAGATTGAACAGCAACGCGTGCTCGCTGTAGTAGAGCGCGAGGTCGACGAAGAGCTCCGGCTCCAGCCGTACACGGGTCGGGACCAAGTGGCCGTAGAACCCGGCCGAGGGCAGGCCCGTCAGCGCGCCCGCCGACTCGGCGAGCCGCAGCCCGTCGCCGCGGCTGAACGGGTTGGACCGCAGCGGGACGTCCCTTGCCGCCGGGCCGAGATGGCGGGCGCGCAGGTCCGGATCGGCCTGGAACCCGCCGGTCGCGAGCACCGTCGCCGCCGCGCGCACCTCGCGCGCTTGCCCGTCCGGCAGCAGGAGCTCAGCGCCCACGACCCGGCCGTCCTCGCGCAGCAGCGCCCGCGTCTCGGTGCCGGCGAGCACCTCGCCGTGCTCACGCACGAGACGGGCGCAGGCGTCGAGGTAGTGCCCGACGTCGACTGGGTAGCCGCGCCCGAAGCACAACACACCGACGGCGTCGCCGACCGTCACGCCCAGCCTGCGGATCCACTCGATCGCGCCATCGAAGCCGTCGACGAGCGCCGACCGCAGCGCCACATCCCCACCGGGGTTCACCTCGGCCATGACCTCGTGCAACGGGGCGGTCCAGACGAACCCCGCGAAGCGGGCGGAGCCCCCGAGCGTGTTGGCGCGCTCGACCAACAGGACCGAGGCGCCCGTGGCGGCCGCGCGGGCCGCGGCGGTCAACCCGGCCATGCCGCCGCCTATGACGACGACATCCGCATTCATGATCGACTGTGCCTGGGTCGTCGGTGCTGTGGACCGGACAAGCGACATGCGACCTCCTCGCCAGTGCGTCGTCGGCGACTCTAATTGAACTAAACTCAGTTCGTCTAGATGTCGATAGCTCTATCGTGACGAACGGCGTGGTCGCGGCGGGGGCAGGCCACGGCCTACTGCGCTCGCCAACTAGTGAGAGGTAAGGACCATGAACATCGAGCCCGACGGGTTCCCGGCGTGGTAGCCGGGGCGGCTGGACGAGAAGGGGTCGCTCCGAAACTCGCAGGTCGACGCGCCCTGATCACGGGGGCCGGTAGCGGGATCGGACGGGCGACGGCCCTCCGGCTGGCCGCCGACGGAGCCGGCATCGCGGCGGTGGATGTCGACCTCGATGCGGCTGCCAAGGTCGCCGACGAGGCCACCGCCCTTGGGGTCGGCGCGTTGGCGCTGTCGGCTGACGTGGGCGACGAGGCGGCCGTGCGCGACGCCGTCTCGGCCGCAGTCGGCCACCTCGGCGGGCTCGACACGGTCGTCGCTGCCGCCGGGATCACCCGTGCCGGCCGGACCGACGAGACCACTCTGGACGCGTGGAACCTGATCATCAGGATCAATCTGACGGGCGTGTTCCTCACCCTGAAACACGCGCTGCCCCATCTCTGCGCCGCGGATGGCGGCGCCATCGTGACAATCGGTTCGGTGGCGTCGCTGGTAGCGGCCGGGCGGAGCTCCAGCTACGACGCGTCGAAGGGCGGCGTACTCCAGCTCACCCGGGCAGTCGCGGTGGAATACGCCGACCGGGGCGTACGCGCGAACTGCGTGTGTCCTGGGGTGGTCGCCACGAACCTGGCGGCCAACAGCCAGACGATCGCCGGCCCGCTGGACGCCGCCCGCGGCGACAACCCGCAACTGCGGGTGAGCGTGCCGATGGCGCGCCACGCCGACCCCGCAGAGATCGCCGGGGCCGTGGCGTTCCTGTGTTCCGACGACGCCTCCTTCATCACCGGTGCGGCGATCGCGGCCGACGGCGGCTTCACCGCCGTTTGACGATGGGCTGGACGGATGACGCGCTGAACCGCCCCGGGAAGGTTGGAGGCTCTAGTGCGGCGTAAACAAATGCTCGTTCCAGTGACACTGTTAGGCTAGAAAAAGTGTGGGTAAATTGGACACATGATCCTAACTGATAATCAACGCAATATTCTCGAGTCCTTGGCTGGAGGTGGTGGGTACGACAGGTCTGCGGCTGCCCGCGCCCGTATGGTGCTATGGCGGGACGAAGGATTCTCAGTGCGGGAAATAGCCGAGAAGGCGGGCGCGTCGAAGCCTACCGTGCGACTGTGGCTGTCGCGCTATGACGAGGAGGGGCCGGACGGCTTGCTGAGCCGGGTGTCCCCGGGGCGGCCACGGGAGGTCCCGGGGCGGGTACGGGCGCGGATCCTGGCGTTGACCAGGACCACTCCTCCACCGGAGACCGGACTGAGCCACTGGACGAGCACCGAGATGGCGCGGTACCTGAAGCGCCGCGAAGGAGTGTCGGTCTCGCACACCTTCGTGGCCCAGCTGTGGCGGGAGAACAATCTCCAGCCGCACCGGCACCGAGTCTTCAAGCTCTCGGCGGACCCGGATTTCGAGGCCAAGGTGGAGGACGTCGTCGGCCTCTACCTTGATCCCCCCGAGGGCGCCGAGGTCCTGTCGATCGACGAAAAGCCTGGGGTGCAGGCACGCGACCGGACGCAGCCACCGCGGCCGGTCGCCTCCGGCCGGGTCGCCACCCGCACGCACGACTACCAGCGGAAGGGCACGACCGACCTGTTCGCCGCCCTCGACGTCGGGACGGGGCGGGTCACCGCCAGGTGCTTCCCCAGCCACACCAGGGCCGATTTCCTCACGTTCATGGACCAGGTCATCGCGGAATACGGCGGTGCGGAGCTCCATGTCGTGGTCGACAATCTGGCCACCCACTACGGCCCCGACGTCGACACATGGCTACGCAGACACAAGAACGTCACGTTCCATTTCACCCCGTCCGGCAGTTCATGGCTCAACCAGGTCGAGAACTGGTTCGGTATTCTCACCCGGAACGCACTCCAGCGCGGGGCGTTCGTCTCGGTCCAGGACCTCGTCAACACCATCAACAACTATGTCAAGAACTGGAACTGGGACGCCCATCCGTTCGAGTGGACAGCCACCGCAGAAGAGATCGTAGCCAAGGTGGAGGTACTCCACCGGGAATTCAGGAAGCTGCTCGCCAACAACTTGTGACGACATTTAGTTATGTATCATCGGAAAGAATTTTGGTTTACAATCTACTAGGTTGTGACTGTGACCTGGGGGCTGTGTCGCCAACGGTGTTTCCGGCATGGTTGATCAGTAGCTCTCGGCGGATGGCCAGCGGTCACGGAAGGTGATCGCGAAGGCGTCGATCACGGGCTTCCATCGGATCATCCACCGAGCGCGGCCCGTCCCGGTGGGGTCCAGGCTGCGGGTCACAAGGTACAGGCATTTCAGCGCGGACTGGTCGCTGGGGAAATGCCCGCGTGCGCGAACAGCCCGCCGGTAGCGGGCGTTCAACGACTCGATCGCGTTCGTCGAGCACAGCAGGCGGCGGATCTCGATGTCGTAGTCGAGGAACGGAATGAACTCTTCCCAGGCGTTCCGCCACAGCCAGACCACCGCCCGATATTTTCTGCCCCAGGCTTCCTCGAACGCGTCCATCGCAGCAGCCGCTGCTGCCGGAGTCGGAGCAGTGTAGATGGGCTTGAGGTCGCGCTTGATCGCGTCGTGGTCAGCACGCGAAGCGAGCCGGAACGTGTTACGGATCAGATGGATGATGCACGTCTGGACGGTGGTGGCGGGCCACACGTTCTCGACAACGTCAGGCAGGCCCTTCAGCCCGTCGCAGACGAGGAAGAACACGTCGGCGACACCCCGGTTCCGCAGGTCGGTGAGCACGGACATCCAGCTGTTCTGGAGGGCTTGTCAAGTTGATTTTTCCTGCTGCCGGGCAGGACGGCTCGACCGGCGACGGATCGCCAGTTGATGATCTTATATGAGCTTCGTCGGTCGGCTGATTCGGCGGCCTGCCCGCGCGGCGCCTTCTCATGTAGACGCATTCGTGATGCTGGCTGTTGTTCGCGCTCGCTAAGCAGGCAGGGGCCGGGGCGTCTTGCTGGATACGCGGTCCGAGTTGACGGCCGCTGATACTTGACGACGTCGGTCCGGCCCCTGCCGCCGTGGCCCTCTCGCGTCACCCGTCGCGAGAGGAGTCTCTGCCGGCGGTTCGGCGGTAGCGTTGTGTGAGGCGGCCGGCTACGTCGTGATGGACGCCTTTCGAGTGGTTCTAACGGGTCGGCGAACGTTTCCAGACCGAGATACGGCCGCTGCCCATTGGGCCTCATCGAACGGCTGCTGGGAACGGAGGACCGCGAAGGCGAGACGGTGCGCACGGTGCGCAACGGCGATCGTGGAAACCATCGGTTTCTTGCCGCTCTCACGCAATCGTCGCCGGTAGGCGGCGAAATCCGGGTGGTGAAGGGCTATCGAGGTGCCGAGCGCGATTATCGCCTGCCGCAGTTCAACCGAGCCGATCTTGCTGATCCGGGCGCCGGCCGCGCGTCGTCCCGCGGATTCGTAGATGGTGGGTGCCAGGCCGGAGTAGCGATAAGCAGCGTCGGCATTGGCGAATCTCCACGGATCACCTAACGCGGCGCCGTAGTAGGAAGCGGTGACAACCCCGACACCAGGAACCGTCGCGAGGACCGCAGCCGGGGTCAGCGGCAGCAGGCGCGCCAGCTCCTGGTCGCAGTTGGCCAGGTCACGCAGCAACTGCTCGAACGCGGCAGCGTCCTGGACGAACAATCTGGCCGCGACCTGGCGTTGCGCCTCCGGGACACACATCGCCTGCGCCGCCGCCGCGATGACCTCCGCCGCCTTGGGACGCAGCATCCTCACATCGTGAGCGGCCGCATGGGCGACGAGCTGACTGGGGTCCATCGCCGCGATTCGGGCGGGCTCCGGAAGCGACGCGAGCAGCATCCGCAGCGTCTTGGATTCCAGGCCGGTCCGGAAGCAGCCAGTTAGGCCGGGGAAGGCGAGGTCTGCCAGAGCGTGGACCTGACTTCCCAGCGCTTTGACCGCGGCAAGTTTCCGCCGCCGGTGAGCAACCCACATTCGCTGCTCGGCGACGGGGCCATCCTCGCGGTGCAATGGCCAGCCCTGCCCGCATGTGACAGCCCAACCGGGCGGCGATGGCACTGGTCCGTTCGCCGTCCCAGCTAGCCACGATCATCTTCGCCCGCATGGTCCAGTCACCGGGAGCATGCCGCGCCCCGGCCAGCTTCCGGACCTCCTCCGCGTCCGCGGGAGAGCGGGCATACAACAACTTCGGCATGAAAGACCGCCTCCCGACCAGCATCCCACCGGCGGAAAAACGATCTACAGCCGCAATGAGGAACGTTGCATTAGCCAGGTCAGACGCCGACTACGCAACGCGGTGGACCTAACGCACCACAATAAGAACCAGATGATCTTGGTTCAGGGCCCTGAAATCACCATCCGTCCGGTCGCCGCACGACTGCTGACCAGGTGCGATGCAGAATGAGGGCCGAAACTGGGACATCATCCAATGGTTCGAACGAATGTTCCGCAGACCTGGCGGTTCCTGAGAGCACGGTCACACTCGTGACCGTCATCGTAGGGACCGTCGTCGGCCTGACATTCCTTTTCGGCTTCGGCAATGTGCTCGCGCTCGGCCTGCGCCTCGGGGTGCCGATCTGGGTCGCGCCCTTGGCCTCCCGTGGGTTCAGCCAAACTGAAGGGTCCTCAGCCCGAACTCAAGGGTCCAACCCCGCCAGGACCGGGGTGGACCCGTGAGTTCGGGCCAACCGCTGGCAGCGCACGACGCGGGGACCGGCTCCCCGACCGCGCCCAGGGGGCGGCAGACGGGCGGCATCGTCCACGTGCCTGGCACGCCATCCAGGCAGTTTCCCAGCAGCGCCAGGCGTTCCCGGGCCGCCGGCCACCTGGGGGCCGCAGGCTGCCACGCTCCCTCACTTTCACCGCTTCTGCAGGAAAGGCAGCAAGGACGAGGGAGGCTCAGGAATCCCGAAGAACCGTCAACCCGCCTCGGGGCCGGGGCCGGTGGGCCGGAAGGCGCTGTCCCAGGCCAGAACACATGATCCAGGTCGGCAGCCGGGAACCATGAACTGAAGGGTTATTTCTCAGTCGCGCCGGCCGTCGACCTGTCCGTGGTGGCCCTCTTGCTCGGCACGCGGCACCTGGCCCTGCACGGCGGGCCGGTCGACGTACTGAAATCAGCACGACGTCTACTCATCTTCTCCAGCATGGTAACGCTGGCCCTGAATGTCGCGGAACCCCTGATCGAACGAGACTACGGAAAAGCCGCGTTCGACGCCGTAGGCCCGCTTCTCCTGATCGGATGGAGCGAGGTCGGCCCCGGACTTCTCCAGGCCATTCGGACAGCTGGCCCGCGCGCAGAGCCGGCGCCTGCCGCGCGAGGCCAGGCCCGCCTCGGAGAACCTACGAAGCCCCCGGAGCAGGTCAGCCCGCCGGCACCGTCAGCCGAGCCGCTGCACGATCACCGGACGCCGCCGCGGACGAACCCCCACGTGGACCGACGGTTGTCCGCCCACCAGGACCTCCTGCACCGAGCCCGCACCGAAGACGCCCTCCACTGGCAGCACCACCACCGGCCGATCTCCGCCGACACCCTCCGCAAACGCCTCCACATCGGCACCACCACCGCACGCAGCCTCGTCACCCAGCTACGCACCGACACCCACGCCCGCCTCGACACCCCGCACCACGAGCCCGATCCCCTCCCGACCCCACCATGATGAGAAGGGCGAGGCCGGTCACGAACTGACTGGCCCCGCCACTTCGGCCTGACCGACTTGCTCACCCTCCAGCGGCATGCGCTCCGTGTGTGACATGCGCGCGAGTCACAACTCGCGGTGCTGTCCGGTCATAGCTGGCGTAGCCGGGTGAACGCCCGGCCTCCCGACCGAGACAGAGGTGTGAGACATGAAGATCGCCGTGCTGGGTGGTACCGGGCTCATCGGCTCGCAGGTCGTCAAGATCCTTCAGGCGGAGGGGCACGAGGCGGTGCCGCTGTCGCCGTCGAACGGGGTGGACCTGCTCACCGGCGAGGGCCTCGACACCGGACTCAAGGACGCCGACGTCGTGCTGAACCTGACGAACTCGCCGACCTTCGACGAGGCCTCGGCCGACTTCTTCCGGACGACGATGGAAAATCTGCTGGCGGCCGCGCAGCGCGAGGGCGTCGGCCACGCCGTGATCCTGTCGATCGTCGGCGTGGACCAGGTGCCGGACCTCGCCTACTACCGCGCCAAAGCGCTGCAAGAGGAGATCCTGAAGGCGGGCCCGGTGCCGTACTCGATCATCCGCGCCACCCAGTTCTTCGAGTTCGCCGACGCGATCCTGTCCTGGACCGCCGACGGAGAAACGGTGCGGCTGCCCGGCACGCCGGTGCAGCCGATGGCGTCGGCCGACGTCGCAAAGGCGGTGGCCGAGGTCGCCGTGGGCGCGCCGCTGCAGGGCACCCGGAACGTGGCCGGCCCCGAGGTCTTCACGCTCGACGAGTGGGGCCGGGCCGCGCTGGCTGCCAAGGGCGACAAGCGCACGGTCGTCGTCGACCCGGCCGCCGGCATGTTCGGCGCGGTGCCCGGCGATGTCCTGATCGCCCCGGAGGGCGCAGTCCTCGCGAAGACCTCCTACCGCGACTGGCTGACCCGCTAGTCGCCGAGATCGGCGGTCAGCGCCTCGTCGAGGTGCTGGCCGCCGATCACTTTCAGGACTTCTAGTTTCTCGTGGCTCTCGCTGCCTGGTTGTGCGGTGTAGACGACCAGTTGCTGCGACTGGTCCGGGTCGATCAGCCGCTGGCAGTGCAGGTCGATCGGCCCGACCTGCGGGTGCACGAGCTGGACCGGGCCGCAGTAGCGGCTCGCCACAGGATGCCCACGCCAGAGCCCGGCGAACTCCGGGCTTTCCTCGAGCAACGCGCCGACCAGCGCGCCCGCCCGGGAATCCTCGCCGTCGCGGATGTGCGACCCGTGCAGGTCCGCAACGATGAGCGGCCCCTCCGCGGGCCGGAGAAGCCGCGTCGTCGGGTCGGTGAACCAGCGATAGTGCAGGCTGCGCGCGAGACCCTGGTGGACGCTCTCGTCGCCGATCAGGGCGACGGACAGCGGGGTCTGCAGCAAGGTCTCGCCGAGCGGGCTCACCACCTGCGCCGCGGCATCTCGCAGACCGTCGAAGATGCGCATCATCCCCGGGTTGACGTGGTCGTCTGTGGAGCGGCGCGGGGTGGCGTACCCGGCGAGCCGGAAGAGATGGTCACGCTCCTCCATGGACAGGCGCAGCCCGCGGGCGAGCGCACCGAGGATCTGCTCGGAGGGATGGGGACCGCGCGGCTGTTCGAGGCGGCTGTAGTAGTCGATCGACATGTCGGACAGCACGGCCACCTCCTCGCGGCGCAGGCCGTGGGTGCGCCTGCGCCGCCCGCGGGGCAGGCCGACGTCCTCCGGTTGCAGGGCTTCACGACGGGTACGCAGGTATTCGGCCAGCCGGGCGCGGTCCATGCTCACACCGCCGCGAACTCGACGCCGGCGAGACGTTGCGAGACGTCCCACAGCCTGGTGGCCGCGTCCTCGTCGCGTGCCGGGCGGTAGATCTCCAGCTCGGCCGGACCGCCGGTGAACTGGCCGAAGCCGTCCGGACCGTAGAAGTGGCCGCCCTCGGCGTCCGGACTGGTGGCCGCGTACAGGGCCGGGAGCAGGCCCCGGTCGACGCCCTGGACCAGGACGCCCCAGCGGGCCAGGCGCTTCATGGCGGCCTCGATCGGCGAGGATTTCTCCCGGCCCAGGTTGGGTCCGGCGGCGTACAGGCCGGTCAGGGTGGTGCCGGGGTGTGCGGCGTTGCTGACGATCCCCCAGCCCCCGGCCCGGGAGCGCCGGTCGAGTTCGAGTGCGAACAGCAGGTTCGCCAGCTTCGACTGGTTGTAGGCGCGGATCGGCGCGTACGCCTGGTCGCTCTGCAGGTCTTCCCAGTTGAGCTTGGCGTGCCGGGCCGCGCTGCTGGTCATCGTGGTCACCCGGGCGTGGCCGGCGTTCAGCAGCGGCAGCAGCCAGCCGGTGAGCGCGAAGTGCCCGATGTGGTTGGTCCCGAACTGCAGTTCCAGGCCGTCGGCGGTGGTGTGCCGCGTGGCAGGCGTCATCAGCCCGGCGTTGTTGATCAGAATGTGGATCGGCCGGCCCTCGGCGTTCAGGGTGTCGCCCAGGGCCTCCACCGACTTCAGCGAGGCCAGGTCGAGTTCGCGGAGCGACACGTCCGCACCGGGCGCTTCGGCGCGGATGTGGCTCAGTGCGGCCTCGCCCTTGGCCTCATCGCGGACCGGCAGGAGAACCTTGGCGCCGGCCGCGGCCAGGCGGGTCGCCAGACCCAATCCAAGGCCGCTGCTCGCTCCGGTCACCACGGCGAGTCGTCCGGTCAGATCAATGGTGTTCTGCATGGTTACCTTCTTCATGCCTCAACGCTGACGCCACTCGGCGTCCGGAACCATGTCCTGTCAGTACAAGGCTCAGCCGCGGTGCCAGCCCCGCAGCTTGGCGGGATTCAGCACGGCCCAGAGGGTCGTGGCCCGGTCCTCGTGGCAGCCGACGGCGATCACGGCCACGGCCGTGCCGGCCCGGCGGACAAGCAGGGCGGCACGCCCGTTGACGCTCTCGACGGTCAGGTCGGCTCCGGGCAGCAGGGCCTGGATCAGCCGGGCGATCTGGGCTGCTCCGTGCACGGGTCGGAGCGGGGCGGGCACGTGGCCACCGCTGTCGCACACGGCGACGGCGTCCGGGTCGAGGACGGCCTCGATCGCGACGCCGTCGCCCGCTCGGCAGGCCGCGGCGAGCCGGCGTACGGCGTCGTCATGAACGCGGGGCATCGCCTGCCGTGACAATGTCCACCCGGGCATCCGCCGTTTCGGCGGGCTCGGGCATGCGGGGGTTGGCACCGGCCAGGAATGCCTCCCGGGGGTGCTGCACCGAGGTCAGCGAGACGATGTCCCGGCCGAACGGCACAGCGGTCGCCCAGACCGCGAGCACTCGGACTTTCCGCTCCCAGGTTGGCACCGCGAGCGCGTGGTAGCCGCGGTGCATCAGCCAGGCCGGGAAGCCCTTGATGACCAGGCGGTGGAACTGGAAGATGCCGAGGCCGAGGCCGAGTGTGGCGACCACGCCGAGGCTGTGGTGCACGTACGGTCGGGGCTCCCGCCCGCGCAGCGTGGCGATCAGGTTTCGGGCCAGCAGCTTGCCCTGGCGCACCGCGTGCTGGGCGTTGGGCACCGTCGAGACGCCGGGCCGCTCCGCGGCAAGGTCGGGGATGGCGGCGTCGTCGAAGGCGGTCAGCATCCGATCGCGGATCGCGACGGCCTCCTCCACGTGCTTCTTCCCGATCGCATGCTCGGTCACGCCGGGGATCGCCAGGGTACGGGTCACCGCGCCCGCGGTCACGACGATGATGTCGTACTCGAGCGGGTACTCCGCACCCACGGCCGGACGTACCGTGACCGTCTTGTGCGCGTGGTCGACCCTGGTCACCCGCCCCGCGACGATCTCGGCCCTCCGCAGGTGCCGGCGCAGCGAGACGGCGGCGTGCCGCGCCTCGACCGAGCCGGCCAGCACCTCGGGCAGGAACGGCTGATAGGTCATGTACGGCCGGGGATCGACGACGATCACCCGCGCCTCACCCCGGCGAAGCTTCTTCTCCAGCTTCCAAGCCGTGTAGAAGCCGGCGTACCCGCCGCCAACGATCAGGATCGTCCGCATCTTCGTCCCTGTCTCTCGCCATCACGAGTACAGACAGGGCAGGCACCTATTCTGTGACATCGGCCACGGCGGCGACCTTCTCCAGATTCAACATCCACAGCAGCTGCTCGATGCCCGCCTCGGAGGCGACGATCGTGACCATTCCGAGGAGCGTGTCACCGCGACGCATGATGGCGCTCGTCTGCCCGTTCGTGGTGACCCATTGCAGCTCCACGCCATCCCAGAACCAAGTGGAGAACGCCGCGATGTACTTCGCCACCCGGGCCGCGCCGGACACCACCTTGCGGGAAACCTGCCGGGCGCCGTTGCCGTCGGAGATGCTCGCCACGTCGGCCGCGAACAGCTTCTCCAGCGCCTCGAGATCACCCGCGCGGGCGGCCTCAAGGAAGGTGGCCAGCAGCTGGCGCTGCGCGGTCTCGAGCACCGGTATCTTCCGCTCGCCGGTGACGTGTTTGCGGGCCCGGCTGACCAGTTGCCGTACGGCCGGCTCGGTGGACTGCAGGATGCCGGCGATCTGCGGGTACGGGTAGTCGAACGCCTGCCGCAACACGTACGCCGCGCGCTCCTGCGGGGTGAGCTTCTCCATCAGCATCAGGACCGCCAACTCGAGCGCCTCCCCACGCTCGGCCCCCAGGAACGGATCCGCACTGGTGTCGACCGGCTCCGGCAGCCACGGCCCGATGTACGTCTCGCGCCGCACCCGCGCCGACTGCAGCTCGTTGATGGCCAGCCGGGTCGTGGTCGTCGCCAGGAAGGCGCCCGGACTCTTCACCACGCTGCGGTCGGTCGCCTGCCAGCGCAGCCAGACGTCCTGCACCAGGTCCTCCGCCTCGCTGGCGCTACCGAGCATCCGGTACGCGATCCCGAACAGGCGTGGCCGCACGCCCATGAAGATAGCCGCCGCCTCATCGAGATCCCCCACCACGGCCCCCCAAGGTCGTTTCGCGACTCAAGGCTAGCCGCCCGGCCCAGATTCGGAACCTGCCCGTCCCAGCTCTCGACGGCACGCCACGACCGAGCGAAGGGCATACGACCAAGCACGTCATAGAACAGGCGGCACCCAGAGAACGCCGATACGACCAGCAAACTCTCCCATTCCCGTACGAGTTCGACGTCGACACTGCCCGTTAGGTGCTCGAAACATCCACGCCGCAACTATCGACACACCCTGTACGGCGGACCAGCGGGGGCCGTCCGGTCAGCAACGTTCGATGAGGGGGCCCAGGCCGTCGAGAAGACGGGCAAGGCCGAAGTGGTAGGCGTGGTCGGGATCGTGGGCGCTGCCGTGTGCCTGGCCTGCGGCCGTGCCGACTCGGCTGGCGAGCGGATAGCGCTGCTCGTCCAGCACGCGGGCCAGGAGGGGGCCGACCCGCGCCCACCACCGCGTGTCGTCACCGTCGGGGCCAGCCGCCGCGCTGGTCGCTTCGCGGGCCGCACGGGCGTTGGCCTGGACGAAGGACAGCAGGTAGGTCAGGCAGTCGTCCATTTCGGTGTCGGAGAGGCCGAGGGCGTCGAAGGCGGACAGTTCATGCTCGTACTTGGCCATGAGGCCCGGCCCCATGGGAGGGCGCAGGGTGGAGACCTCGGCTGCCCAGGGATGCGCGGCGAACAGGGCGCGGTTCTCGTCGGCGACGGCGGTGAGCCGCTCCCGCCACGGCGCGCCGGCGGTGTCCGTGCGCGGCATCCGTGCGTAGGCCGCGTCGAGCATCAGGTCCAGCAGCTCTTCCTTGCCCGGCAGGTAGGTGTAGAGCGTCATGGGGACCACGCCCAAGGCACGGGCGACGGCCCGCATCGTCACCGCAGCGAGGCCCCCCTGGTCGGCAAGATCGGTGGCGGTCCTGACCACGGCGGCGAGGTCCAGCGCCCGGCTCGGCCCCCGGCGGGATGCCGTCGACGCCTCTCCCCACAGCAGAGCCAGTGTGCGGGCCGGATCACCGGCGCCCGATCGTTCAGCCGTCACGTAGCCATCATCGTCCACTGTACTCTGTACAATGTATTTTGTACCACGTACAGAGTTAGTCGCACGAGGTCTCGGAGGATCCCCCGTGAAGATCAGTTCGTCCGCGGTGTCGCTGAACGTCGACGACGTCGCCGCTTCGGCGGCCTTCCTCGCCAGGCACTTCGGCTTCACGGAACTGATGGCGGCCGACGGCTTCGCCTCCCTCGGCCGCGATGACGCCGGCATGAACGTCGTCTACCTTCGCCGCGGGCTGCCGACCCTGCCCGCCGACCAGCGCGACGACCACGCGACAGGGCTGATCCTCGCGTTCGTGGTGGACGACCTGGCGGGCGAACTCGCCCGGCTTCAGGGCGAAGGCGTGGCCATCACGATGCCGCTGACGGTCGAGGAATGGGGCGAGCGCGCCTTCCAGGTCCGCGACCCCAACGGCATCATCGTCCAGCTCGTCGACTGGAACGGCCCCGGCGGCCACCCCACCACCGAGAACGCCTGACCCGCGCCGGGCATTGCGCGGCCGACCGGCGGTGCGGTGTCTGCGGCAACCCGCCGGACCACGGCTGGCGACCTGCCGACGGGTTCTGGGCATTCCGGTCCACACCTCGGTCGCGCGCTTTCAGGAATCCTCGTCGCCTCGGCCTTCAGGGGACCGCTCTTCGACAGCTTCGACGAAGACCGAGGCGACAAGAGCGACAGTGCGGTCGCCGTCGTGGGTCAGTTGGCGCAGGACCTCCCGCGCGGCGGTCCCCGGCAGCTCGACCAGCGTCTGGGCCAGGCGTATCCGCACCGCGGAGTCCGCAGCGTGCGCGGCGAGTTTGTCTACCAGCGCGCCGATGATCCGGTCCGCGCAGCCGGGGTCCAGGGACAGCGTTCCCAGGACCTCCGCCGCGTCGACGTCGTTGACGCCCTCGACCACCATGCCGACGAGTACCGGCACGGCCGCGGTCACACCGCGCCTGCCCAGCGCCAGCGCGGCGTGTCTGCGCACCGTTGTGTCCGGATCCCCGAGCGCGTCCGCAAGCACAGCGGTCGCACCCGGGGCCTCGGAGATCTCGGCGATCGCCCGCACCGCGCGCTGCCGGATGCCGACATTCTCCGAGTGCACGCCGGCGGCCAGCGCCGCCACGCCGTCGGCGCCCGATCGGGCGAGCGCCCAGCGCAGAGCGCCCGCGACGTTGGGGTCGGATTCGGCCAGGACCGCCTTGACCAGCAGTTCGGCGGGAACGGACACGCCCTCCGGTCGGGTCAGGACGGACTGTTGCCTGCGCGCAGCGCTGGTCGAGTCGAGCCCCTGGATGAACTCGACGATGCGCAGGACGTCCTGCCAGCCGGTGGGCGCCGACGCGTCGATCGCGCGGAGCCGCTCGAGCAGCTCCTGTTCCCGCTCCAAACGGTCTTCGGTCCACCGGATGAGATCGCTGACCAGGGCGGACGGTGTGAAGGCCGGATCCTCCAGCGCACGCCCGATCTGCTTGAGCGAGAGCCCGAGGGACCGCAGACTCTCCACGTGGAAGATCCTCCGGACGTCCTCGGCGGAGTACTCACGGTAGCCGCCGCTGGTGCGACCGGTCGGTCGCACCAGGCCGAGGACGTCGTAGTACCGAAGCATCCGGGTGCTCACCCCCGAGTGGCGGGACACGTCGCCGATCAGCAATCCACGGCCTCCACCGCATCCACAGCCCCCGCCGATTCGGTCGTCTCCGTGGGCTCGCCGATCGCCGCGACGCAGGCAGCCTTCGAAGGCTCGGCGACTCCCGCCGCGGCTGCGGCGGGAGCAGCGGCTCGTTCCGGGCCGAGTGCGATGACCCGCCTCGCCTCATCGATGGCCGCGTTGAAACCGGTCTCCGGGTCCCGCAGGAGCAACGCGGTGGCACGGGCATGCGCGGCCACAGCCGGGTCGGGATTCGCCGCGGCCTTCTCCAGGGCGGGCTCGATCACGTCGCCGAGGTCGACGAGTGCCCGGCTCAGGCTCAGCTGCACACTGCGGTCGCCGCGGCCGAGCTGCACAACCAGGTCGTCGACCAGGTCCTTCTTCTCGTCCTCGGGTACGAGGGCGACCGCGACGCGCCACGCGGTCCGCGCGACCTCGTCGTCGGCGTCGCGCAGCATGTCACGCGTGATCCAGGCCCACGCGCCCCTGTCGCCGATCTTGCTGAGCGTGTGCAACGCCTGGCTGCGGGCCTGAGTGCGCTCGGAGTCGAGTTCCTGGCGGATCCGGGGCAGGGTGATCCGCGGCGAGAAGCGGGTCAGCGCCCAGGACAGCATGTCTCGCACGAAGAAGTCCGGCTCGACCGCGCACCGCTCGACGAGCGTCTCCAGGAGGCCGGGGTCGGGGTTCGAGCCGACCGCCAGGGCCGCCTGAAGCCGGACCGACGAGTCCTTGGCGCCCAGAGCATTGGCCACGCGGGTGTTCAGCGGGGTTCCGCTTGTCGTGTTGATCAGGACCACCTCCGGCACCCAGTGGAAGCCCTATCACCATGTCAAGGTCAAGCCCGTGACCGACGGATCACATGATCGCCTGACCCGGGTACACCGGCATGGTGGGTGACGCTTGGCGAGGCGCGGCTGGTGACGTAGACGTGAGCGCGTCCTCGGCGGCGAGGCGCTCGCAACGTCGCGTCCCCCACTCACCCAGCAGACGGAGGGCCTCGTTGAGCGATGTGCCGTGCTCGGTGAGGGAGTACTCGACCCGGGGAGGCACCTCGCGATACACCTCGCGGTGGACCAGGCCGTCCTCCTCCATTTCGCGCAGGTGCTGGATGAGCATCTTCTCGCTGACGCCGGGAAGGCCGCGCCGCAGTTCTCCGAACCGCCGGGTTCCGTGGTTGTTCAGCTCCCAGAGGATCAGCGACTTCCACTTCCCTGACACCACGTCCATACCGGCGTCCATCCCGCAGACGTAGGGACCGCGCCTCGCGCTCGTCGCCATCAGACCCTCCACCCCGCCTCAGCTGGCCACTTACTTCCTGGTAAGTATTGAACAAAATTGTAGGTACTTGCCGGAGAGGAAGGATCAGGCGGAGGGTCGGGACGGCACGCCAGTCAGACCACCAAGCGGAGCAAGGGACAATCCATGACGACCCGTACGACCTTCCTGGGCCTGGGCGCGATGGGCAGCGCGCTCGCCGCCGCGGCTCTCGACGCCGGCCGACCATCCGTGGTGTGGAACCGCACTCCAGGCAGAGCACAGGCCCTGGGCGAGCGTGGCGCCACCGTCGCCGAGACCGTCGAGGAGGCGATCACCGGCGACGGGGTGGTCGTCGTGTGCCTGTTCGACCATCAGTCGGTGCACACGGTGGTCGATCCTGTCGCCGCACGTCTGGCCGGGCGTACCGTGATCAATCTGACGACGACGACACCGAACCAGTCTCGCGAGCTTGCGACATGGGCGGCAGAGTACGGCATCACCTACCTCGACGGCGCGATCATGGCCGTACCCGCGATGATCGGCCGTCCGGGTACGGCGATCTTCTACAGCGGCCCCGAGGCCGCCTTCGAGGAGAACCGGGAACTGCTCGATCTGTGGGGGCAGAGCGACTACTTCGGGACCGACCCCGGTATCGCCTCGCTCCGCGACATGGCGATGCTCGTCGGGATGTACACGATGTTCGCTGGCTTTCTGCACGGCGCGGCGATGGTCGGTGTCGAAGGCGTGTCGGCAGCCGAGTTCGCCCGACGGCAGACGCCTTTCCTCGCCGCCATGACCGGCCAGCTGGCCGGCCTCGCCGCGACAGTAGACGCCGAAGACTACGCCGGGGCGGGCCAGCAGAGCCTTGAGTTCACTGAAGCCGCGCTGGACTCGCTGGTGACGGCCAGCCTCGACCAGGGCGTCAATGCCGAGGTGCTGCGGCCCGTACTTGACATCGTGCGCCGGCAGATCGCCGCCGGGTACGGCAGGCAGGGCACCGCCCGCATCTTCGAAGAGCTCAGGAAGTCCCGATGAGCGGCGAGGGCGGTCTGTCCTCCGTGACGATCGTCGGCCTTGGCCCGATGGGCCGAGCGACGGCCGCGGCCCTGCTGCGGTCCGGCCATCCGGTGACGGTATGGAACCGCACCGCAGGACGCGCCGACGACCTCATTGCCAGGGGCGCCACGCTGGCGCCCACACCAACAGCCGCGGTTGCCGCCAGTGAGCTGACCATCCTCAGCCTCACCGACTACCAGGCGATGTACGACATCCTCGGCCCGGTCGCCGAGAGTTCGCGACCCTCCGGTGTTCTTGCCGGCAAGGTCCTGGTCAATCTCAGTTCGGACACGCCCGACGCATCCCGGAATGCGGCGCAATGGGCGGCCGGACACGGAGCGAGCTTCGTGACAGGAGGCGTGATGGTGCCCGCTCCCGCCGTGGGAGGCCCAGGGGCACATGTGTTCTACAGCGGGCCCCGCGCGGTGTTCGACGTACACGAACCGACACTCAGACCGATCGGCGAGCCCAGGTACCTCGGAGAGGACCCAGGCCTGGCCCAGCTCTTTTACCAGGCGCACCTCGACGTCTTCCTCACCGCCCTGTCAAGCCTGCTCCACGCCACCGCGCTCGTCACCGCCGCCGGTGTCCCGGCCGCCGACTTCCTACCCGGCGCGCTGAACACCCTCACCGACATCCCGGCCATGATCGGAGACGGACGGGACCTGGCCCGGCGCCTGGAGGCCGGCGAACACCCCGGCGACCTCAGCACGGCGCGGATGATGGGCGCCACAGCGAACCACATCGTATGGACGAGTGAGAAGGCCGGCATCGACACACGGCTACCCAAAGCCGTCAAGGCGCACTACGACCAGGCCGTCACCGCGGGCCGCGGCACCGAGAACTGGACCGTTCTCTACGAGATACTCAAAGCTGGCAGCTGAGCAACGACCAGAACCGTGGTCCTACGACCAGGAGACGCAAGCTGCATACCTGGCGCCGGCCGAGGGATCGCGGCCGGACTGGAAGTTCAATGGTCGACACGAGCCGTTCCCAGCCAGTCACAGCTGCGTCCGGGAAAGCAGTTCGAACGCCGCCGGCCGACGTCCCTTGACCGATCTCCTGCCACTACGCCTCGTAGTCGAGACTTGTCGGTGCGTCTGGGAATCGAATCAGACGATCAACACCCCGACCTGGACATCCTCTATTCGATCAACGATCAGATCTCGTAAAACTTACCTATTTGCCCAGGTCAGGGCATTGTTACGCATCGTGGTGGGGCGGGTGGGGCTCGAACCCACGACCGACGGATAATGAGACACGGTGGACCGCAGGCGCCGTGTCACGGCCCGGACGGGGCCCCGGCAACCACGGCTCGCAGCAGCAGCGCGACGCCGTGGGCGAAAGAGTCGCCCTCCGCGTCGGTCAGCAAGGGGCCGGCCTGGGCCAGGGCGGGCAGGTCGACCACCGGTATCGCGGCCCGCCGCAGACGTCGGGCCGCCGCCGCGGCCGGCGCGGCGTGCTGGTCCAGCAGCTCGCCCACCAGCAGGTGCCAGCAGCTGCGGTAGGCGAGCGCGGCCGCGGGCACGTCGAGCCCGGCCGCGAGCAGGTCGGCCAGGTTCGCCTCGTCGAAGGCGAGCGACTCCGCGGCGACGTACTGCCCGGTGACCAGCACGTAGGGCACCCAGGGCCAGTCGGCCAGCAGGTCGTGCGCCCCGACCAGGCGGGCCGCGACCCGTTCCAGTGGCGTCCGGCCCGGCACGGCGACCGGCAGGCCCGACGCGACGCTCGCGAGCATCGCGGTCAGCAGCGCGTCCCGGTCGGCAATGTGCCGGTACAGCGAGGTCGTCGCGGTGTTCAGCTCCACCGCGACGGCCCGCATGGTGAGCCCGTCCAGACCGTCGCGGGCGACGACGCGCAGGGCGGCGTCGACAACCACCTGCCGGGTCAGGCCCCGCCGCGGCCGCCGGTGGCCGTAGCGGCCGAGCCCCGCGGACGGGCGCGCAGGCGGCTCCGCCCGGGCGAGATGCTCGGCGCCGGACTCCGCGGAGCCCGCGATGTCGCCGTCCTCGCCCGGTGCCCCCACGTGACCATCGTCGCACGCCTACCTGTCAACCCAGGCCAGATACAACTAAGGACTTCCTTAAGCGAATGGTCTATGCATAAGGTGACCCTTAGCTGCCCGCTGGTTGGGCGGCACGGGCCCCCGGGAGAAGACCTCGATGAACGTTGCTCTCAACCGTCGCGCGTTCGGGCGTGCCGGCCTGCTCGCCGTCGGCGCCCTCACGGCGCCGGCACTGCTCGCGGCCTGTGGCGACGACGCCCCCGCCGCACCAGGCGCGGGCACGGGCGCGGCGGGGGCGACAGCGGCCCCGCGCCGCGGCGGGAAACTGCGGGCCGCGTTCGCGAGCAGTCCGGCCGACACCCTGGACATCGTGAAAGGCCACGACGTGCTGGGCTCGGTGCGCGGCCTCGCGGTGTACGAACGCCTCGGCGACGCCCACCCGGACGGCTCGGTCTCCCCGCGCCTGTTCGAGAGCCTGACGCCCAACGCCGACGCGACCGTCTGGACGCTGAAGCTGAAGCCGGGGATCACCTTCTCCGATGGCAGGCCGTTGACGACGGCCGACGTGCTGGCCAGCTTCGCGACGTTCACCGGCACCGAGAGCGGCGCCGCGATCGCCGCGTTCGACCCGAAGGAGAGCAAGGCGACGGACGCGCGCACCGCGACCATCGCGCTGACCGCCCCCGTGTACGACCTGCCGGCCCGGGTGAGCGGCGTCGTCCTGGTGATCATGCCGGAGGGCAAGCCGGCGTCTCAGCTCGGTGACGTCGTCGGCAGCGGGCCCTACGAGATCGCCTCGTTCGTGCCCGGCCAGCGGACGGTCCTGCGCAGGCGCACCGACTACTGGGACGGCGACGCCCGGGGCTACCTGGACGCGATCGAGCTGGTGGCCGCGCCGGACGCGAAGTCGCGGCTGTCCGCGCTGCGGGCGGGCCAGGTGGACTGGGCCGACGACATCGCCTACCTGGACGCCTCGACCCTGCGGGAGGACCGCGCGATCACGATCCACCGCGGCGCGGCCGAGCAGGGCCTGGCCTGGTTCCTGAACATGGCGGCGCCGCCGTTCGACGACGAGCGCGTCCGGCAGGCCCTGCGGTACTCGGTGGACCGCCAGAAGCTCGTCGACACCACGCTGTTCGGATTCGGCTCCGTCGGCAACGACCTGTGGGGCAAGGGCCTGCCGAACTACAACGGCTCGATCCCGCAGCGGCCGCACGACCCCGCGAAGGCGAAATCGCTCCTGCAGGAGGCCGGGGTGGCCACCCCGGCCAAGGCCACCCTGCTGACCTCGCCCATCGGCCCGGGTCTCGTCGAGGCGACCCAGCTCCTCGCCGACCAGGCCCGCGAGGTCGGCTTCGACATCAAGGTCGAGGTCATCCCGCCGGACGTCTACTTCGCCCGGCCCGAGGAGTGGGCGAAGGCGTCGGGCGTGGCGTTCGCCCAGGTCGGCGCGTTCACCGACATGGCCCCGCTGGTCTACCTGTCCGACGGCCCGTTCAACTTCGGCTGGCGCAAGCCCGACTGGGACGCCGGGTTCGCCGACGGAGTGGGCGAGCTCGACGCCGCGAAGCGCAAAGCGACGTTCGACGGCCTGCAGCAGCAGCTCTGGGATTCCGGCTCCGACCTCGTGTGGGGGTTCGCGCCGAGGCTCGTCGCCGCCGCGCCGTCCGTCGGGGGCGTCGACTCCAGTCCCAACTTCGGCATCCCGGACCTGGTCTTCATCCACCGCACGGGGTGAGCACTCCGCCGGCCGGGTCGCGAGCGGTGGCCGGCCGCGTGCCGTCGCCCGTCCGGCGGCTGGCCGGGGCCTTCGCCGTCGTCCTCGGGGTGTCCGTCGTGACCTTCGCCGCGATGTCCGCGCTGCCCGGTGACAACGTGCGCGCCCGCCTGGGTCCCTACGCCACGGAACAGCAACTCCATGCGGAGCATGTCCGGCTGGGACTCGACCACCCGGTCTGGGAGCGGTACCTGCGGTGGATCTCCGGGCTGGCGCACGGCGACCTGGGCCGGTCCCAGGTGAACGACCTGCCGGTGGACACCCTGCTGTCGCGGCCGATGGTGAACAGCCTGACGCTGGCGGCCGTCGCCCTGGCCGCGGTGCTGCTGACCGGCACGCTGGCCGGCGTGACCGCGGGCCTGCGGCCCGGCGGGGCCGTGGACCGGCTGCTGCTCATGTTCTCGCTCACGGTGTCGGCCGTTCCGGCCTTCGTCACCGGTTCCCTGCTCGTGCTGCTGTTCGCCGTCAACCTGCGTTGGCTGCCCGCGCTCGCGCTGGTCGATCCCACCCGCCCGGCCATCCTCCAGCCACGGCTGCTGGTGCTGCCCGCGACCGCCCTGACGCTCAGCTCCTTCGCCTACGTGACGCGCCTGGTCCGCGCGAGCGTGCTCGACGCCGCCGCCATGCCCTGGGCGCTCGCGGCCCGCCTGCGCGGCATCCCGCACCGGCGGGTCGTCGCCCGGCACATCCTCCCGGCGGCGCTGCCCGTGCTGTGCCAGGCCGGGGCATTGACCATGATCGCGATGGTCACGAACGTCGTCGTCGTCGAGATAGTGTTCGGCTATCCGGGGGTGGGCAACGTGCTGCAGACCGCCGTCTCGCAGCGGGACGTCCCGGTCATCCAGGCGGTGACGATCGTGGTGGCCGCGTTCGTGGTAACGATGAGCGCCGTCGCCGACGGCGCCGTCCGGCTCCTGCTCCCCCGGACTCGGACAACCCTGTGAGCGAGCCCTCCGCCGAACGTCAGCACTTCCGCGGGCGCACCGGGCTGGTGATCGGTCTCCTCGTCCTGGGCGTACCCGTGCTGACGACCCTCGTCGGCATCTTCGTCCACCCCTACCCGACGACCGCCAGCGTCTCCGGCCCGCTCACCGGGCCGAGCGGGGCGCACCCGCTCGGAACCGACCTGCTGGGCCGGGACGTGCTCTCCCGCATGCTCGTCGGCGGCCGGAGCCTGCTGCTCATCACGATCCTCGCGGTGGTCTCCGCCCAGCTGCTCGCCGTCACCGCGGGCCTGCTCGCGGGCTGGCTGGGCCGGGGCGGCGCCCGGGCCGTGCTGGCGGTGTTCGACGTCATCCTGGCCGTCCCCGCGGTGCTGGTCCTGGCCGCGGCGGCGAGCGCGCTGGGCGTGGGTGGTCTCGCCGCCTTCGCCGCGATCGTCGTCGTCCTCACGCCGCCCACCGCGCGGGTCGTCTACGCGGCGACCCGCGCGCTCGTCACGGAGCCCTACGTCGAGGCGGCGGTCCTGTGCGGGACGCCGACCCGCCAGATCCTCAGCCGCGACCTGCTCCCCAACCTCCGGACGATCATCGTCGCGGATGCCGGCACGCGGATGGTCGAGGCCGTCATCATCATCAGCGCGGCTGGCTTCCTGGGCTTCGGCCCCCAGCCGCCGACTCCGGACTGGGGCCAGATGATCAACGAGAACGGCGCGGGCATCACGGTCGCGCCCTGGTGCGTGCTGGCCCCGGCCCTCGCGATCACGATGCTGGCGGTGGGCACGAACCTGATCAGCGACTGGCTGATCACCCACTCCGACGGGACGAACCGGGAATGACCACCAGAACGACCGGCGCACCGGACGTCGGCCACACCCCCGAGGGCTCCGAGGGGCCCGCCGCGGACGTCGTCGTGACCGATCTGAGCATCGCCGCGGCCGGCGGGCGCGCGGTCCTCCACCGCGTCTCCTGTGACCTGCCCGCCGGTGGGACCCTTGCCGTCGTCGGCACCTCCGGCGCGGGCAAGACGACGTTCGCGCTCGCGTTGGTGGGCCATCTCGGGCCGGGCCTGACCCGGACCTCGGGCGGCGTGACGATCGGCGGGGTCGACGTGTTCACCCGGCGCGCATCCCGCGCGCGGGAGCTGCGCCGCCACCGGATCCGCTACCTGCCCCAGGATCCGGCGGCCTCGCTCACCCCGACCATGCGCGTCTCAGCGCTCCTGTCGGAGATGATCCGCCTCGTCGGCGGCCGTCGGGCGGACGCGCGGGCGAGGGCCGCCGCGGCGTTGCGCGCGGTCGGGCTGCCCGACGATCCGACCTTTCTCGCGCGGTATCCCCACCAGCTCTCCGGCGGGCAGCGTCAGCGGCTGCTGCTCGCGCTGGCGCTGACCGGCGAGCCGGACGTGCTCGTCCTCGACGAGCCGACCGCGAACGTGGACCCCGACCAGGCGGCCGCCCTGCTGGCCCTGATCGAGCAGCGCCGGGCGGGGCGCTCGTTCTCGCTCGTGCTGGTCAGCCATGACCTGGCGGCCGTTGCCGCGCTGCCGGGCGCGCCGGAGCTCGTCGTGCTGGACGGCGGGCGGCTCGTGGAGCGGGGAGCGCCCCGCGACGTCCTCGACCGGCCGCGCACCGGCCCGGCCCGGGCGCTGAGCACCGCCAGCCGGCGGCTGAGCCACCCACCGGAGCAGGCGACGGCGCAGCCACCGGCACAGGCGTCGCCGCGTGCGGCCGGGCCCGAGCCCGGGCCCGCCGCTGTTCCCTCCCTCTCCCCCGGGCCGGACGCGGTGACGCTGCGTGTCGCCGGGCTGCGGGTCTCCACCGGGACGGCACGCCGCCGGGCCGAGGTGCTGCGCGGTGTCGACCTGACCGTGCGGCGGGGCGAATGCGTCGGCGTCGTCGGTGTCTCCGGCAGCGGGAAGACCACGCTGGCCCGTGCCGTCATCGGCCTGCACCCGTGGGACGGCGGGACCGTGAAGCTCGGCGGAGTGCCGCTGGCACCCGCGGCGACGGACCGCCCGCCGCCGCAGCGCCGCCGGATCGGCTACGTCTTCCAGGACCCGTACACGTCTCTCAACCCGCGCCGGCCGGTCGGTGAGGCGGTGACCCGCGCCTACGCCCTCGCCGCGGGCGACGCTCGGCAGGGCGGACTGGGCGAGGAGGTCGCCGCGCTGCTCGCGGATCTGGGGCTCGACCCCGAGCTGGCGGCCCGCCGCCCGGAGCGGCTCTCCGGCGGCCAGCGCCAGCGGTTCGCCCTGGCCCGGGCCCTCGCCACGGCTCCGGACCTGCTGATCTGCGACGAGGTGACGTCGGCGCTGGATCCCGTGTCAGCCAGCGCGATCTGCGGGCTGGTCCGTGGCCTGGTCACCGAGCGCGGCCTGGCCGCCGTGTTCATCAGCCACGACCGGGGTGCCGTCGGCGCGGTGGCCGACCAGGTCCGGGAGCTGCGGGACGGGCTGCTCGCCGCCCCACCTCCCGGGCCCTGACCGCGGCCCCTCCTCAGCCGTTCGCCCCCGTCGGCACCTGGCTGCCGTCCCCGGGCGACGGGATCGCGGGGCCTCCGGGCACCGCGTCCGCCGGGCCGTCGTCCGCCGCGGCGCGGGCGGCCGCCTGTTCCGGTCGGACGAGCAGCAGCACCACGGCACCGGCTACCACCCCGGCGATGCCGCTGATCAGGAAGACACGGTCGAGGCCGGCGGCGAACGCGGCGTGCAGGGCCTGGTCGACCGCGGCGCGAGCGGCCGCGGGGACGTGGGCGATGATCTCCGGCGCGCCGCCGCCGGACAGCGCGCTGGCGGTGGCCTGCGGGTCGTCGAACTGGCCGCTGTCGCTGAGGCTGGCCCGGGCCTGCCCGGCCAGGGCCGTGCCGAAGACGGGGATGCCGACGGCGAACCCGAGCTGGCGGAACGTGTTCATGGCGCCGTTGGCCATCCCCGCGCGCTCGGGGGGCACCGTGGTGAGCGCTGCGGAGGCGAGCGCCGGCGAGGCCAGCCCCACCCCGACGCCGGTGACGATCAGTCCGGCCAGCAGCGCGGTCCATCCCGACGACGGAGCGATGATCATGTCGAGGAACGTACCGACCCCGACCAGCAGCAGGCCCGCCCCGATCGAGTACCTCGGCGGCACGCCGTGCAGCAGCCGGCCGCCGGCGCCGGCGACCACGAACGAGACCCCCGCCAACGGGGTGAGCACGAGCCCGGCCTTCACCGGGTCGAAGTCGAGGACGGTCTGCGCCCACACCGACACGAACACCAGGTTCGCGAAGGCTGCCCCGGTCAGCACGAAGCCGCCGACCATGAGCGCGGAGAACGATGGGCCGCGGAACAGCCGCGGCTCGAGCATGGGAGCGCGCCGGCCCCGTTCCACCAGGACGAAGACCACCAGGGCCACGGCGGCGCCGGCGAGGCACCCGAGGGTGACCGAATCCGACCAGCCCTTGTCACCGGCCTCGATGAGGCCGTAGATGAGCAGCGAGACGGTGAGCGTGAACGTGACGGTGCCGGGGATGTCGATCCGGCCGCTCATCCGGTCCCGCGATTCGGCGACGGAGCGCAGGGCGATCACGATGGCGATCAGCGCGACCGGCAGGTTGACCAGGAAGATGGCCCGCCAGCTGACGTGCTCGGTGAGCAGGCCGCCGACGATCGGGCCGAGCGCCGCGGCGGCGCCGTTGACCGCGCCCCACACCCCGAAGGCGACACCGACGTCGCGGCCGCGGTAGGTGGCGCTGAGCAGCGCGGCGTTGGTGGCGAACATGGCCGCGGCGCCGAGCCCCTGCACCCCCCGGGCGGCGATGAGGAAGCCGGTGTTCGGGGCCAGCCCGCAGGCGAGGGAGGCCGCCGCGAAGACGACCAGCCCGAGCAGGAAGACCTTGCGGCGGCCGAGGAGGTCGGACGCCGACCCGATCGCCATCAGAAGCGCGGCGAGCACCAGGACGTAGATGTCGACGGTCCACTGCAGATCAGTGAATGAGGAGTCGAGCGCGCGGGCCATCGCCGGCACCGCGACGCTGACGATCGTGACGTCGAGCAGCAGCATGAAGGTGCTCAGGGAGACCGTGATCAGGGTCAGCCATTTACGCATGGGGAACCGTTCTCGGGAGGGCGAGGCGGCGCTCGGGGGGTCGGCCCGACGGCGTCCCGCGGGCGGTGGCGGGAGTGACCTCGGGTTCCTAGCGGCCCGCGGCCGGGTGGGGAAGACGGGCGAGCGCGGACTCACCGGTGGGAACGGCGCCGGGCGCCAGACGCCAGCCCTCGGCGCCGCGGCGGCGGCGCCAGAAGGCCGCGTACCGGCCGCCGGTCCCGATGAGCTGGGCATGGGTTCCGGACTCGACGACAAGCCCGCGTTCCAGGACGAGGATCTGGTCGGCCGCCATCACCGTCCCCAGCCGATGCGCGATCACGAGCAGCGTGCGGTTGCTCGCCAGCGCGGCCAGAGCTTCCTGGACGGCCTGCTCGTTCTCCGGGTCCAGCGCGGACGTCGCCTCGTCGAGCAGCACGATCGGGGCGTCCTTGAGGATCGCGCGGGCGATGGAGACCCGCTGCCGCTCGCCGCCGGACAGGGCACTGCCGCCCTCCCCGACGCGGGTGTCCCAGCCCTCGGGCAGCCGCGCGACGATCTCGTCGACCCGGGCCAGCCGCGCGGCCTCGCGCACCTGCTCGGCGCTCGCCCCGGGACGCCCGACCCGGATGTTGTCCTCGATGCTGCCCTCGAACAGGTAGACGTCCTGGAAGACCACGGAGATCAGCGACATCAGCTCGTCGGGATCGATCTCCCGGACGTCGACCCCGCCGATCCGCACGGCTCCCGAGTCCGTGTCCCAGAAACGTGCGATGAGCCGGGTGATCGTGGTCTTGCCGGAGCCCGATGGGCCCACCAGCGCGGTCATCGTGCCCTCGGGCAGCCGGGCGGACACCCCGGAGAGCACGCGGCGGCCCTCGTACCCGAACACGACGTTGTCGAGTTCGATGCCGGTGCCCTCGGGGTGCCGGGGGGCCGCCGGTTGCGGCAGCGTCGGCAGGGCGAGCAGGTTCTCGATGCGCTCGAGGGCACGGCTGGCCTTCTGCAGCTCGGTGCCCAGCGCCGCGGCCTCCGCGACGGGCTCGATGAACCTGGCCGCCAGGGCGAGGACCGCGAGCAGCGTGGGCGCGTCCAGCGAGCCGTCGAGCGCGAGGTAGGTGCCGAGGATGATCACCACGGTGAACGCGGCCTGGACCGCGACCGCGAAACCGATCAGCCCCGGCACCGCCACCCGCAACTGCCGGTGCCCGGCCGCCCGCTGCCGCTCCAGGGCCTCGTCGAGCGCCCGGGCGGCGGACCCGGTCGCCCCGCGGCCGAACACCCGTAGCACCCGCTGGGCCCGGGCGAACTCGAGCACCCGCCCGCCGGCGTCCACCTGGGCGGCGTCGCTGGCGGCGTCGGCCTGGTGGGCGAGCCGGGTGCTCCACCGGTAGACCAGTGCGAGCATCGGGACGGTGAGCGTGGCGGCGAGCGCGAGCCGCCAGTCGAAGACGTACATCAGCGCGACGACGACACCGGGGGTCACGAAACCGGTCAGCAGTGGCCGCAGCAGGTGCGCGAACACGCCCATGACGTCCATCACGTCCCGCGTCGCGAGCTGGTTGACCGCCGCCGTCCGGTCGGCCGAGAACCAGCCGAGCGGGAGGCCCGCGACCCGGTCGCCGATGCGGTGGTGCACGGTGCGTGAGAGGCCGGCGCCCGCGTCGGCGCTGGCCAACAGGCCCACCCGATGCGCGAACCCGTAGCCCGCCGTCGTCGCCGCGAGCGCCCAGATCCAGGGCCAGACCTCATTCGGGTCGTCGCCGAGCAGCGCGCGCAGGATCGGCACCAGCAGCACGAAGGCGACGCCCTGCAGGACGGCCGCGCCGACGAGCCAGCCGAGCAGGCTCCGCAGCTCGCCCCGGTGCTCCGGGCCGAGCAGGTTGAACAGCCGCCGAATCACCGGGCCTCCTCCGTTCCGGTCAGCACGCCCGCGGCACCGCGAACGCCGCCAGGGGCACCGCGAACGCCGGGCGCCGGGATGGCGGGGCCGGGACGTGCGTGCGGGTCGGCGGCGCGCTCGTGCGCCGTCCACATCCGGGCGTAGACACCGCCCGCCGCGACCAGCTCGGTGTGGGTGCCCCGCTCGGCGATCGCGCCGTCATCGAGAACGACGATCTGGTCGGCGGCGACGATCGTGGCGAGCCGGTGGGCGATGACCAGCACCGTCTTCTCCCTGGTCAGTTCGGAGAGAGCGTCCTGGATGTCGGCCTCGGCCTCGGGATCGGTGAACACCGTCGCCTCGTCCAGCACGATCACGGGGGTGTCAGCGAGCAGGGCGCGGGCGATCGCGACCCGCTGCGCCTCGCCGCCCGAGAGCTGGCCGTCCTCGCCGATGACGGAGTCGTAGCCCCGGGGCAGCTCGCGGATGCGGCCGTCGATGCGCGCGGCCTGGGCGGCGGCGCGCACCTCGTCGAGATCGGCCTCCGGCCGGGCCAGCCGGATGTTGTCGGCGATCGAGTCACGCAGCAGGTGGGTGTCCTGGAAGACGAAGGCGACCCGGCGGTACAGCTCGTCGGGGGCGACGTCGCGCAGGTCGACCCCGCCCACCCGGATCGCGCCGCCGGTGACGTCACCGAAGCGCGGGACCAGCGACGCGAGGGTCGACTTGCCGGAGCCCGACGCCCCGACCAGCGCGGTGATCGTCCCGGGGCGCAGGGTCAGGTCGATGCCCCGTAGGACCTCGGTCTCCCCGTCGTAGGAGAACCGGGCGTCCTCGAAGACGACATCGTTGCCGGCGGGCACGTCGGGCTCGGTGGCGACGGGCAGCGGGGGCACGGCCAGCACGCCCGTCACGTTCGCGGCCGCCTGGTGGGCGGTGCGCATGTTGTAGATCCCGTAGCTGAGCGCGAGGATCGGCGCGGCCAGGCCAGCACCGAGCAGCGCGAACGGCAGCAGGTCGACGGGCGCCATGTCGGCCTTCGTGACGAGCAGCGCGCCGCCGACGAGGACGGTGAGCAGCGCCACCACCGGGGAGAGCAGGATCTCCGAGATCGCGCGCAGGCCGATCGTCGAGGTGACCCAGCCCTTGAAGAAGGTCGAGTAGTCGTCGGCCGCCCGGGTGAAGCGCTCGTGCGCGCCGCGCGCCCGGCCGAAGATCTTCACGACGGCGATGCCGTCGACGAACTCGACCGTGCTCGCGCTGATGGCCCGCGTGGCCTCGTCGAACGGCTGGAGCTGGGCGCCGACGGCCGCGAGGTTCCGCCCGTAGAAGTAGAGGCCGACGATCAGCGGAGCGAGGGTGACCAGCGCCATCCGCCAGTCGACCCAGAACAGGTAGGCCAGGGTCGTCAACGGCACGACGGTCGCCGCGGTGATCTCCAGCCGGGAGTGCGCGACCAGGTGGTGCATGGTCGTCACGTCGTCCTGGACGGCCTTTTTGACCGTGCCGGAGTTGCGTTCGGAGAACCAGCCCAGCGGCACCTGGCCGAGGTGGCCGACGATCCGCCGGCGGATGTCGAGCTGCAGCCGGTTGTCCGCGAAGTGGCTCACCCCGCCGGCCGCGGCCAGGAGGACCAGCCGCGCGAACAGGGCCGCGACGCCGACCCAGGTGATCGCCCAGGCGCGCCCGTGATCGACCGGGCCGTCGTCGAGCAGGACGCGCCCCAGCTCCGCGGCGGCGATGAAGGGCACGACGCTCACGGCCGCGGAGACGCCCTGCGCCGCGGTGGCGAGCCACAGCCGCCCCCGGATGGGCCGCAGCAGCGCCGCCAGCGCTCCTCGATCTTCGTTCATGTGTCGACCTTCGCTAGATCGTCCAAGCTCTCGCTGAACAGTGTCCAACAGATGTTAGACACCGTCTAATAGCTTAGGCTGACCTTAGCCGATGGACGTTCCTCGCATCAAGACGAGGGCCCGTGAGCTCGGCGGTTAGGGTGACCCCATGGACCGGCCCAGCCACTCCTCACGATCTCGCCTGGCCGCCGGTCTCCCCCCGATGACGGCCGAGAAGATCGTGGACATGGCGCTCGAGCTGACCCGCAGCCAGGGCCTCGACGGCTGGTCGATCCGCCAGCTCTCCGGCGCCCTGGAAGTCTGGCCCGGCGTCATCTACCACCACGTCGGGGACCGCGAGACCGTCGTCGACGCCGTGACCGACCGGGTGATAGCTCTCATCCCCGTCCCCGACGCCGACCTGCCCTGGCGGGAGTGGTTCACCCGGCTGCTGCGCGAGGGCCGGGCGGTGCTGCGGGAGTTCCGCGGGGTCGCCCGGCGCGTCGTCCTGATCGGGCCTACGGTTCCCGCCGCCCTGCCCACGATCGACCGGGGCATCCAGGTGCTGCAGCGCGCCGGTTTCGGCGGCGACGCGACCCTGGTCTACCGGTTCCTGCTCAACACCGCGTTCATGATGGTCGCGGTGGAGGACGACCGCGCCGAGCGGCCGGAGGCGCGCGGCAAGATGGCCGAGGTCCTCAGCGACTTCCAGGACACCCCGCAGGCCGGCCTCGCCGCGGCCAGCGTCGACGCCCTCGCCCGGGCACGCGACCCTCGTCCGCCCACCGAGCTGGACGTCGAGTTCTTCGAGTTCACCGTGGCCCGCGCCCTCGACGGCGTCGCGACCTGGTTGGAGTCGTCGAGCTCCCCGCGATGACCAGCCGACGGCGCCTCGCGTCAGGTCGCCGACCCCGACGCGAAGCCCGATTCCAGGCTCTCCTGCAGCCGGAGCGCCAGATCGGCGCGACGCAGCACTCCGAGCTTGCCGTACGCGCGTTGCAGGTGGTTCTCGACGGTCCGCACGGACACCACCAGGCGGGACGCGATCTCCCGGTTCGACAGCCCAACGGCCGCGAACGCCGCGACCTCGCGTTCCCTCGGGGTGAGCTCCGGGACGGGAACCCCGTGCGCTCTCACCCCGCCCCGCGTCGCCGCGGCACCGGCGGCGACGCTGACCTCGTCCGACGCCCAGGGCGGCAGCCGGCCCCCGTACCGGGAGACAAGATCGGCGCCGCGGACTCTAGCCAGCCGCCCTCTCCGGACCGCACCGCGCATCTGATACGCGGCGGCCGCCTGGACGGCGGTCTCCGCGGCCAGCGGCAGCAGGCACATGTCCTCGAAGCGGCGGGAGACGCCGCTCAGCGCGTCACCGTCGGCGCCGGCCAGGGCGCGGACATGAGCGGACCGAACCTGCGCGACGTCGGCCGTCCCGATCCGGGCCGCCAGCGCCTCGCATCGGGCCACTACGGCGTTCGCGACGCCCAGCCGGGCGGCGAGGTGCAGCGCCTCGACGGCGCGGACGATCCGCCCGCCGGCCACGAAGTGGTCGGCCAGTTCCAGCGCGAGAGAGACGGCCCGCGCCCGGTCACCGGCATGCGCGTGCACGGTCACCTCCTCGATCGTCACCCACCCCCGGGCGGTGGCGGAGCCGCCGGTCGCGGCCACCAGCGCGCGGGCCTCGGCGATCGCCATCAGCGCGTCCGCGTGCGAGCCGGACTCCGCGAGGGCACCCGCCACCTGGGCACGCGTCCAGCAACGGATGTCCGGGATGCTCGCGGCGGCGTCGGAGTCGTCGGAGCGGCGCAGCAGGTCGAGAGCCTCGGCGCTCTGGCCGGTCAGCCGCAGGTGGTGGGCCTCGACGAGCACGGTCAGCGGATCCCACATCACCCGGGACAGGCCGTCGGCCAGCCGGCGGCGCACCCGCCGCAGCGTCGCCGAAGCGTCGCCCATCCGTCCGAGCGCGACGCTGGCGGCCACCGTCGCCAGCCGGTGCGGCAGCCAGTGGTGATCAGCCCACCGGTCGAGTGCCGGCAGGCAGCTGTCCAGCAGCTCGAGGGCACCGGCCGCGTCGCCGAGCTCGGTGCGCGCGACCGCCATGACCGGGACGGCCTCGCGCCTCAGCGGTGAGTCCGCGCTCTCCCCCGCGAGGGCGGACCCCACGAGCGTCAGCGCCTCCGGCAGCCGATCCGCGAGCATCCAGACGACCGCCTGGGTGGCCGACAGCTTCGCCGCGTCCGCCGCGGGCACCGCGGAGCGGACGGCGGCGAGCAACGCCTCGGCGTCGTCGATCCGCCCCAGCCCACCGGCCATGTTCAGGGCCCGGGTGCGGGCCAGGACGGCCAGCTCCTCCCGAGGGGCGTGGTCACAGCCCCGCCCGAAGACGTCCTCGGCGTCCGAATGCCTGCCCTGCGAGCACAGGGCCCGGCCCAGCAGCAGCTCGATGCGGCTGCGGGAGAGCGTCGGCTCCCGCACCGCGATCGCGAGCCGGCACAGCCGTTCGGCGAGCACGACGTCGCCGGTGCCCACCGCCCGTTCCGCCGCGTCGATCAGGTGCGCCGGCGCGGGCATCTGACCCGCGTCAAGACGCAGCCGGACGGCCCGTAACAGGTCGGTGCGCCGGCGCAGCCCCGTGCGTTCGATCGCCGCGGCCAGCCGGGCGCGCAGCCGCCGGGCGGTCAGCTCCGGCAGGGAGGCGACCAGCACCTCACTGTGCAGCGGATAGAACAGGCGCAGCTGGACGCGGCGGCCGACCCCTTCGGCCACGATGATCCGGCGCCGGTTGAGCGACTCGGCCGCGGCGGCGAGCTCCGCCACGACGGGTAGGTCGGCCTCGAGGGGCTCTGCGAGCGCCACCATGGCGACCAGCTCGACCTCGTCCGGCTCGAGGTCGGCCAGCCGGAGCCGGACCAGGTCGGCGAGCCGGCCACCGCTGCTCGCGAGACCGGACCACCGCCAGATCCCGTCCGCCTGGACGAAGGTTCCCTCGGCCAAGGCGTGACCCACCAGCTCACACAGGTAGAGGGCGTTGCCCCGGGTCAGATGGTGCAGCCTGGCCAGCGTCGACTCGTCGACGGAGCCGCCGAGCCGGGCCCGCACCATCGCGTGCACACCGCTCTCGTCGAACTCGGCCAGGTCGAAACGCTCGGCGAGCCGCTCCATCCAGAGCCTGCTGACGCCCCGGTGCTGGTCCTCGCCGGAGCGGACGGCGGCGACGAGCGTGACCCGGCCGGTGGCCACCAGGTGGTGCAGCATCGCCGCCGGCTCGGAATCGAGGAGATGAGCGTCGTCGACACCGAGCACCACCCGTCCCTCGGCGCCAGCCGCCGGCGCGCGGCGCGCGCCCGCACTGTTCCCACCTCCCGCCTCCGGGCCGCGCCGGACGCCGGAGAGCCCGTGGTCGGGACGCGTCGCGCCCAGGCCCGCCGAGCCGAACATCCGTTGCGGGCAGACATCCGCGGCCCCGGCCGGGTGCTGCCCGTCGCGCGGCCGGATGACCGTGGCGGGACCGCACTCGAGCGGGTCCCGGCCCAGCAGGTCGAAGGCCGCCGAGAGCTCCGCCAGCAGCGAGCCCGGCAGGTCGGGATGGGTCCCGTGCGGCGCGTCGACCAGCCGGATCGGATCACCGGCGTTCGCCACCTCCGCCAGGGCGGTCCGCAGCAGCCGGGTCTTGCCCACCCCGGGCTCGCCGACGAGAACGACGCTGGTTCCCCGCCGGACGGCGCCCACCACCGCGGCGAGCTCGGAGGCGCGAGCCGCCATCGGCCACTGCTGGTTGCTGACGGCGCGGTCCTCGTCGGGCGCCGCCAGCCCCGCGCCGCCGTCGGATTCTCGGGTGTCCAGGGCCAGCGAGCCAACCCGGTTCAGGAAGTCCAGTTCTTGACCGCCGGTGTTTTCCCTACGCACCGGTACACCGCGAGGTGCCCGCGATCATTGTGGCAAGCTGTCTCGACACGGTCAGAGCGGCGGCACGCCGGTTCCCCGCGAACGGGGCTGGCGAGTCCGGCCATCGTGGACGCAATAGTTTCCGCATCCTCGTCCCATCCTTGTCAAATTGTGTGCATCGAGATTCGCCGCGCGTGCCGGGACCCGCACCGGGTGCCGCCAGGAACATCGCTTGTCGATGCGCTGCGGCGGTATCGCCAGAATGACATCCTGAGTTACGGATCATCTCCAGTGTGAACGTAGGTGAATTTGTTTCAGCCGGCGGTCCGGCGAACGACCTCGGCGGTCATTTCGGCGGTTGCGAAGGTTCCGTCACTCGGGCGGCGCCGTGACCGAGGCGGCTCCGCCATCCGAACGCGCCAGCAACAGAAGATCACTTCACGGAGACGGCACGACTCCGACCTAGACAGCGTCTAACAGCTAAGGGAAACCTAAGCCAGTGGCGATCGGTCGTCAAGAAGATCCGACAACCTTTACACAGGATCACAAGGGCAGCACGACATCGCCCACCAATATCACGGAACGAACATCGAGCCATACGCTCGGGCTTCTTCGGCTTCAGGGACATCACCGGGCCGCGCGCCCCGGCGCCCTGTCCGGAAGACGACGAAGGCTTGTGTTCCGCGGGGATCCCGCTATGCCTGGCCGCACGCCGCCGCCGGCGGGAGCGGCCGGCCCGGCACCGCGGCTGGGCGGGCCCCGCCGACGCCCCGAGCGCACCCCCGCACCGGCGGGGCAGCCGCCGTGAAACAGCTCTCTTTCCCGGGCCAGGGCGCGGGCGGCGCCGTTTCAGCCACGCTCCGACGGGCGGTTCGCCATGGTAGCCGCCCTATTACGCGCCAATCTCCGCCGATCACACGCGGACCGGGCGGTATCGGGGTCGCGGGTAGGCTGCGAAGGCCGCTGCCCGTGAATCCCTTACTCACGGATCTCACGGAGAGCCGAGCCCAGATAGCAAAAGAGCCGGGAGCGGAGCCGCGCCGGAAGAAATGGCGCCTCGTGCATCCCCCTTATGAGCCGATGTGCCCGCACCCCGGAGACCTCGACAGAAGGCGAGAGAAGCTCATGTCTGGCACGCGAACCGCGGCCCCGGACAGCACCGCCACGCGGGTTGCCCTGTGGCGGGCCATGCACGTCCAGGTCGACCCGCCGCCGCACGTGCTCGAGGACGAGATCGGCCTACAGCTGGCGGCCCCGGGCGACGGCTGGCGCGCACGCCCGGACATGGACCAGCACGCGACACGCCGCACCCGGGCGTCCATCGTGGCCCGCGCGCGTTTCGTCGAGGACCTGGTCGCCGAGCAGGCCGGCCGCGGTGTCACCCAGTACGTCATTCTCGGAGCGGGCCTGGACACCTTCGCGCAGCGCCGGCCGGAGATCGCCTCGGGCCTGCGGGTGTTCGAGGTCGACCAGCCGGGTCCGCAGGCCTGGAAGCGGGGGCGTCTCGCCGAGACCGGCTTCGACGTCCCGGAATGGCTGCGGTTCGTGCCGGTCGACTTCGAGGCGGGGCCGTCCTGGTGGGAACGGCTCGCGGCCGCCGGCTTCGACCCGGCGCGGCCGGCTGTCGTGGTCTCCACCGGCGTCACCATGTACCTCACCGCGGACGCGACCACGGCCATGCTCCGGCAGGTCGCGGCGCTCGCCCCGGGCTCGACGCTCGTCACGACGTTCCTGGTGCCGCCGGACCTCGTCGAACCGGCGGAACGCGCCCTGCGCGAAACGACGGAACGGGCGGCGCGAGCCGCCGGAACCCCCTTCATCAGTTTCTTCACCCCGCCGGAGATGCTGGCGCTGGCCCGCGAAGCCGGTTTCGCGCAGGCCCGGAACGTGTCGACGACCGATCTCACCCGGCTCTACTTCACCGGTCGTCCGGATAACCTTCGGCCCTCGAGCTCGGAGGAACTGCTGGTGGCGACCACCTGACTACCGCGCCCGCCCCGGGGCCGAAGCCCTGGCGCCCGATGTGGTCGGAGCGATGACCGTCGTTGTAGTTGGCCAGGCGCGTGCGGCGCCCGATGGCGATTCAGTACCGGTCCAGCGCGTGCGCGTAGGGCGCCAGGAGCTCCGCTGTGGCGCCGCCTGGAAACCAGGCCGCGCATGTTCGTCGACGGCGCCGGCACCGCGGTCCCGGCGCCGAAGTTCCGGCTCGAGCGTGGCCAGCAGCTCGGATCGGTTCAGGATCGCCGCCATCATCCCGCCGGTCGGCGGGAACTCCTGGTGGTAGGCGCAGCCCAGGTGACGCGCGAGCCGCCCGACGACGCCGTCCAACGGCTCCCGCACCCGAAACTCGCTGACCCGCAACTCCCATGCGGACCTGGCAACGTCGGCGAGCAGGCACAGGGCAACGCCGGCGTCGCGGGCCGCCATCTCCTCGACAGCCAGCCCGAAGTAGCCGTCACCGAACGACCGGCCCGCCACGATCGCGTATCCCGCGAGCGTCCCCCCGGCCTCCACGACGAGGATCTCCGAGCCCGCTCGCCATGTCGTCTGGGGCACCAGACGGTTCCAGTCCGCGGGACGTTCGTGGGTCCACGGACGATGGGCGTGCGTGGCGTTGTAGAGGTCCACCATCGCTGGGAGGTCTCCAGCCGAGCCGGGTCGGACGCGCGCACCGTCCGGCACAGCGGCGGCAGCGGCGCGTTCGACGTCGCGAACGCGAACGTCCAGATGACCCTCGGCAACGCACGTGGCGAAGCCGAACTTCTCGTACACGCCCTGGATGCCGTCGGAGACCGTGGCGACGTTCACCCGCCGTGACATGCCGTCCAACGCCTGGCGGAGAAGCCGGCCCATGTGTCCACGGCGCCGGAAAGACGGTTGGACCTCCACCCCGCCGATACCCTCGGCGTCGAGGGCCACGGCACCGAACCGCCACCGGAAGGAATGCACCTCCAGCTCGCCGACGGGCGTGTCCTGGTCCGCCACGAGCCGGCAGTAACGCACGGACCGGCCGCCCGCACCCGACTCGATCGTCTCCGTGTAGCGCAGACCAGCCTCCAGCACGACGTCGACCACCAGATTCATGTCCCGAATGTCGACGACTCGGCTAGATCGCGCAAGGCGCCTGGACGGCGCGACCCGCGGCGCGGACCGCGACGCGACGCGCTGGCCGAGATCGGTCATCGTGCCGGCGCCGGCGCCGTGCCAGGGTGCAGGAAATGAGCCAGCTCAGCCAGCCCGGTGAAGGTCGTGCTCGTTGCCGGGGTCTGGTGCTCCTGCGCGGGATCGGCGAACACGTTGCGTCCACCGGCCTGTACGAGCCTGCGCGCCGTTCACCGGGACGGCGCCGAACCGCCGGATTTCCCGCGTGATCCCTGGAGCTCCCGTGCCCGCTGTGCCGTATGACGTCAATGCCTCCCTGTTGCGGGCTGCCGCGTGCTCCGAAAAAGAGATCAGCACACTGATCGGTTCACTCACCCTGGAAAGAACCGCGCCGTCGATTCTCGACGAGATACTGGCCCGCTGCCCTCCCCCCGCGGACCTGGCCGGCGCGGTCCTCTTCGAGCTCGACCTCGGCCGAATATCAGTGGGGCACACGCTCTCCTTTCGCGACGGACGTGTCGAGGTGACCCGCGGCAGCGCCGGCTCCCCCGGCGCGCGCATCAGCTTCGATGCCGTCGACCTGGTCACCGCCCTGTACGGGCCGACCGGCCGGCTCGGCGGCATGACCCGGAAGGTCGAGCCGCTCCTGCCGTTTCCCGACCTCGGCACCCGGGAGGGCGCCGGCGAGCTCCGCCGCGCCCAGTCCGCCCTCGCCGAGATCATTGAAATCATCACGGCCGCCTGTTCCTCGCGGACGCCCCATCTCGACGAGCTCGCCGGGCGGTACGGCACCGACAAATGGGGGTTCCTGCGCTGGTTCGCCGGTCACTACGAACGGCACTTCCGGCCGCTGGTCGACGGGCCGGTGCGGCTGCTGGAAATCGGGATCGAGGGTACATCCGGGATATCGCCGGCGACGACGGGGACAGCCGCGGCCTGGCGTCCGTGTGCGGGCCGCGGCTGCGGACCTACCAGGGTGACCAGGGTGACCCGAAGACGCTGCGAAAGGTGGCCGGCGAGATCGGGCCGCTCGACATCGTCATCGAGGACACCGAGAAGTCCTACTGGCCGGGATTCGGCGGAGCACTGCCCGGCGGGACGGGAACCCGGACCGTCATGACCCGACTCAAGGAGCTTCTCGACGGCCTGCACTACCCGGAGTACGAGGACACGTCGGTGTACCAGCCGTCCGTCACCGACCGGGGAGTCTCGGCCGTGCATTTTTACCGGAACATAGTTTTCATCGAGAAAGGCCTCAACACCGAGGTCGGACCACCGGAATGGACGCCGCGTGTACCGGTGTGACCGGCAGCGGCACACGAGGGAGACGCCGCGGGTCGGGATCACGCCACACCTGGCGCGGTCAGGACGTCCCGGCGGTGGTACGGACGGCGCCGGCGGCCGTCCGGGAGCCTCAGCCGTGGCGGAAGCCGGTGCCGGAGCGGTCCAGGGGGTCGGGGCCGAGGCCCAGGTAGCGCTCGCGCAGGGCGTCCCAGGCGGCGAGCCGGCTGAAGTCCGGGGTGGCGAGGAGCTCCTGGGAGTCGCTGAGGAACGGGTTCGGGAGCAGGACGGTCATCATCTGCTCGCCGATGCCGTTGAACATCCGCAGCCCCCAGGACGCCGGCGCGCCGTCGCCGCCGACCCGGCGGTACAGCTCGGCGCGGGCGCAGCGGCGGATCCGGCCGAGCTCCGGGCCGCTGGCGGTGTGCTCGCCGATGCACAGGTGGAAGTGCCAGGCTCCGAAGTCGACGGTGACATAGCCGTCGTACACGCCGATCCGGCGCGGCGCGTTCGGGGCCGCGACCTCCCAGGCGGCGCCCTGGACGATCACGCCGAAGCCGATCTGGCGCCAGTGGTCGGTGAAGACCTCGGTGATGAGCGCCAGCAGGGTCTCGGTGTCGGTGGGCAGCGCGAAGACATGCAGCGTGCCGTTGCCGAGCTCTTCGGTGACCTGGTAGTCGGTGCCGGTGGTCACGGTCGTGTCCTCTCCGCGGTCGGGCTCAGGGGGCAGTCCCCGCAGGTGCCGCCGCCCGGCACCCGGTAGAACAGGCAGCAGCTCCGCCGGACCACCGAGGAGACCGCCAGCCCGCCGTCGGAGGTGACGGCGTGGACGGTCGTCCCGGCGAGTGGCGGTGCCGCCAGCAGCGCGGCCGCCACCCGGGGAACGTCCTTCGTGCAGGTGACGAGCGGGGAGGCGGCCAGTACCCGCGTCGAGCCGACGAGCGAGGACGCGGCGTTGCCCCAGAGCAGGCGCGGGGCGAGCCGGGTCTCACCGCGCAGGGCCGTGAAGTAGGGCCGCAGATGGTCCTCGACGACGATCTCGCGGAGCAGGCCGACGGCGTCCGCGAGGCTCTCGACGCGCCAGCCGGCGGGCTCGTCCACGATCAGCCGCACGGGCGCGGTGAGCCTCGGCTGCACCCGGAGGCGGGGTGGGGGCAGGTCGGGGATGAGGCCGGCGGTCGCCCAGCAGCCCAGGGCCACCGACCAGAGCCGGGCGGCGTGGCCGAGCGCGAGGGTGGACGCGGCGACCCGTCGTTCGACCCCGCCGAGCCGCTCGTTCACCCCGTCGACCGCGGCGGCCAGGGCCGCTCCGCCCCGGTAGAGCTCGTCGACCCGGACCGGCGGCGGCCCGCCCCCACCCGCCTCCTCAGCACCGGCGAGATCGGCCGCGATGTCGGCCTCGAAGTAAGGGCTGATCTCGGCGAGCTTCCGCAGCGCGCCCGCCACCTCGGCGGCGGGCGCCGCCGGCACCGCCGTGGCGGGCCGCCGCCTCGCCCCGGTCACGTCGGGCTGCCCCGTCACAATGCCTCCCGCAGCTCGAAGGTCCTGGTCACCGGGTCGAAGCGCAGGTCGTCGCCGTCGAAGGTGGTGTTCACCGCCCCGGAGGCGATCACTTCCTCCGGGCGGCCCGTGTGGAGGGTCCCCGTCCGGTCGAGGAGCCACACACCGTCGGCCACGCGGAGCGAGAGCTCGAGGTCGTGGGTGGAGACGACGACCGCGAGGTCGCGTTCCCGGGCGAGGCGGCGCAGCAGGGCGGTGACGGCGACGCGGGACGGCGCGTCGAGGAAGGCGGTCGGCTCGTCGAGCAGGACCAGCGTCGGTTCCTGGGCCAGGGCGCGGGCCATCATGACCCGTTGCCGTTCGCCGTCGGAGAGCTCGTCGGCCTCGCGTCCGGCCAGGTGTGCCGCGCCGACGGCGGCGAGCGCCCAGGCGACGACCGCGCGATCGGTGTCGTCGAGCCGGCCGGTGGGCCCGGTGTGCGGGTGGCGGCCGAGGCCGACGAGGTCGGCGGCGGTGAGCATGCCGACGTCCACCCGGTCGGTGAGCACGACGCCGACCATGCGGGCCCGGTCCGCTCCGGAAAGGCGGCCGAGGTCGGCGCCGTCGAGCAGCACCCGCCCGGCGAGCGGCGGCTGCAGCCCGGCGAGGGTCCGCAGCAGGGTGGACTTGCCGATCCCGTTGGGGCCGAGCAGGACGGTGAGCTCGCCGCGGGGCGCTGTCGCGGTGAGCCCGGTCAGCACCTCACGGAGTGCGCGCCGCCGTCGGTAGCCGGCCGGTCGGTAGCCGGCCGCGAGCCCCTCCATCCGCAGCCCGCCCGTTTCGGTGCCCGGCATCAGGCCACCCCCGCGACGCTCGCCCGCGCCCGCAGCAGGACGGCGATCACGATCGGCGCGCCGACGAGGGCGGTGATGACGTTGATGGGCAGGACGATGCCGGTGCCGGGCAGCTGCGCCGCGATCGAGCAGGCCAGGGCCAGCCCGGCGCCGGTGAGCAGGGTCGCGGGAACGAGGACCCGGTGGTCGGCGGTGCCGAGCAGCCGACGGGCGACGTGCGGGACGGCGATCCCCAGAAACGCGACCGGCCCGCAGAACGCGGTGACCGCCCCGGCGAGCAGGGACGCGCCGAGCAGGGTGACCGCCCGGACCCGGCGCAGCCGCAGGCCGAGCGTGCGGGCGTAGTTCTCGCCGAGCAGCAGGGCGTTGAGCGGCTTCACCGAGGCCAGCGCGACGAGCAGGCCGGCGCCGACGGCCGGGGCGAAGACGGCCAGGTCGCCGGTGGAGGTCCCGGCGAAGCTGCCCAGCGACCAGGTCCAGTACTGGATGGCGCGTTCCGGGGCCGTCCAGGTCAGCAGCAGGTTGACCACCGAGCTGACGGCGCTGCCGAGGATGACGCCGATGACCAGCAGGGTGACGACGGAGCGGACCCAGTTCGCCAGGAGGAGCACGGCGGCGAGCACGATCGCGGCGCCGGCCGCGCCGGCGATGACCACGCCGAACCGGCCGCTGCCGGCGACCTGCGCGGTGAAGGTGCCGCCCGACCCGCCGATCCCGGCGACGACCAGGGCGACGCCGAGGCTCGCGCCCGAGCTGACGCCGAGCGAGTACGGGTCGGCGAGCGGGTTGCGGAACAGGGTCTGCATCTGCAGGCCGGCGACGCCGAGCGCCGCGCCGGCGAGGGCCGCGGTGAGGGCTCGTGGCAGCCGGATCTGGCCGACCACCACCGACCAGCGGGGGTCCCGGGGCTCGGCGCCGAACAGCACCCGCAGCGTCTCGTCGAGGGGGACGGCGACCGAGCCCACGGCGAGCGCGAGCAGGAAGAGCACGGCCACACCCACGGCCAGCCCCGCGAGCACCAGCAGGCGGCGGGACGACCGGCCCCTGCCGGCGATCGCGGGGATCGCCGGCGGGGCCTGGACGGTCGCGGTCAAGTGATCTTCTTGTAGAAGGCGAAGTCGTGACCCGGCAGCGCGTCCGGGTGCAGGATCGCGACGAGGTCGCCGAGGACCAGGTCGGGACGGGTGACGCCGCGTTCCCAGTAGTCGTTCCCGCCGCCGGGCCCCATGGTCAGGGTGTTGGTCCACACCTGCCCGTCGCGGACGGCGGCGAGCTCGCCGTACCGGGAGTCGTCGGCGGTGACGTCGGCGAGGGTCTTCCACTCGCCGTCCGCGAGCCAGATCGGTGCGCCGCCGGATTCGGTGAAGACCTTCTCGAAGTCGAGCTCGAGGCTGCCGGTATCGGTCTCGTCCGCCCACGGATAGCTCGCGCCGGCGTCGGCGAGCAGCTTCCCGACATAGCTGCCGCCCGAGGGCATGTACCAGACGCCCTGGTACATCGTGCCGATCAGCGCCGCCGTCGGTTCTGTGCCGGGAACTTTGGCCGCGATGGCCTTGTAGTCGGCCTCGATCTGGTCGAAGACCTTGGCCGCCTTCGCCTCGTCGCCGGTGAGCGCGGCCATGAACTTCACCCATTCCGCCCGGCCGAGCGGGTCGCTCTCCAGCCATTCGGCGTTCGCGACGACGGGGATGCCGGCGTCGCGCAGCGCCTGGTATTCGGCCGATTCCGTCCCGCCGGTCATCACCACGTCCGGCGCCGCGGCCACGACCCGCTCGGTGTCTATCTGACCGCCGGGGGCGTACTCGGCCACCTCGTCGGCGTCGAGCCGGGCCCGGATGTCCTTGTTGACGACCGCGGTGCCGCTCGCCACCCCGGTCAGCACACCCTCCCTGTCCAGGTCGACCAGCAGCGGCAGGTGGGTTGTGGACCCCGAGTAGAGGGTCTCGATCGGCACCTCGATCCGCGGCGCGCCGGCGAGATCACCGCCCGGCTCGGGTTCCGGCGTCCCGCACCGGTAGAGCACGTACGACTCGGGCTTGCCGTCCGGGTAGGGCTCCTTGACGGTTAGGACCTGGTACGCCTTCTCGTACCGGACGGTGAAGTTCCTCGCGTACTCCAGCGTCGAGTGGACGGGAAAGTAGTCCGTCTCCTCGTCGAAGGAGGTCACACAGCCGCGGGCGTCCGCCGCGGGTCCGCCGGACGGGGACGGGTCGTCCTCGCCGCAGGCCGCCAGCAGGGCGGGAGCGATCAGGAGGGTGGCGCTCAGGGCCACCAGACGTGCGCGCATGCCAGAACAGGCCGCCTTCCAGCACCTCGTGGACGGTGTTCGCGGGTGCCGTGGCCGGTCTCCTGGCTGACGGGTGGTGCGTCGCCGGCCGCCTTCCCAGGCGGCGGTACTCGATGCCCAGTGACTTCCCCGACGGGCGGGGACTGGCCGGCGACATCCCGATCACAGTGGCGAGGGCCGCTCCGGCGTCACACCGGCTTCCCGAGCACCACGGCCGACAAACCGTACGACCAACGCGAGTCACCTGCAAGACCATGCAGGTGTTTTCAACAACCCGCGAGTTCACCGCTCGCCGGCCTGACGGACGCCGGTCGGGGCGGTATGGTCTCCATCGCGGTTGGTTCGTCCTTCCACAGACGCATTCGGCGCTGCCCGGTTTCGGGTGGAGGCCGGGTGGGTGGAGGGGCGTCGCAAGAGGGAACCCGGTGTGATTCCGGGACTGCCCCGCAGCGGTATGTGGGAACGAACGCCGTCACCACGCACTGGGTGGTAGGTCCGCCTGGGAAGCGACGGCCAGTAGGTTCACCGGTCCTCCGGGACGGGTAGGTGCCCACGAGTCCGAAGACCTGCCCACCGCCCGTGTGCCGTCGGCACGCGGTGGTCCGTGACCTCGTGGGTGGGTCGCCTGGGCCGGGCCGTGCGCCGGGGTTTCGAGCCTTACCCGTGTTCGCCGCCCGGTTTTCGTGTCCTTCCCCTCGCGGGTCGCGGTCCGTGGCGCGTTTCCCGAGGGAAGGAAACCCATGAGCGACATCGCCGCACGTCCGGCCGGACCGGTACTCCCGTGGTGAGCACGACCGTCGCCGGCTACCCGCGGATCGGGCCGGCCCGCGAGCTGAAGACCACGACCGAGGCGTACTGGGCCGACCGGCTCGGCGAGGACGAGCTGGTCTGGATCGCCCAGCAGCTGCGCGCCGACGTGTGGAAGGATCTCGCGGCCGCCGGGCTGGACGCCATCCCGTCGAACACGTTCTCGTTCTATGACCAGGTCCTCGACACCGCCGTGCTCTTCGACGCCGTGCCGGACCGTTTCCGCGGCCTGACCGGTGCGGGCGGCTCGCCCGCCACCCCGCTGGAGACGTACTTCGCGATGGCCCGCGGCGCCGACGGGGTCGCGCCGCTGGAGATGACCAAGTGGTTCGACACCAACTACCACTACCTTGTGCCCGAGCTGGACCCGTCGACCCGGTTCCGCCTCGTCGGCGACAAGCCGCTGCGCGAGGTCCGGGAGGCCCGGGAGCTGGGCGTGGAGACCCGGCCGGTGCTCGTCGGCCCGGTCACCTTCCTGCTGCTGGCGAAGGCCGCGGCTGGCGCGCCCGCGGGATTCCGGCCGCTGGACCTGCTCGACGACCTGGTCGGGCAGTACGTGGAGCTGCTCGACGACCTCGCCTCCGACAGCGTCGCCTGGGTGCAGCTGGACGAGCCGGCGCTCACCCGGGACCTGACCCCGGCCGAGCTCGCGGCGACCGCGCGCGCCTACGCGCGCCTCGGCGGGGCGACCACCCGGCCGAGGATCCTGGTCTCGACCTTCTTCGGGGAGGCCGGCGAGGCCCTGCCCGTCCTACGGGACGCCCCGATCGACGGCATCGGCCTCGATCTCGTCGCCGGGCCGGGGAACCTCGACGCGGTCGCCCGGGCCGGCGGCGTCGGGGCGAAGACGCTGTTCGTCGGCGTCGTGAACGGCCACAACGTCTGGCGCGCCGACCTGCCGGCCGCGCTGGCCACCTGTGCCACGCTGAGCGGCCTCGCCGCCGACGTCGTCGTCACGACGTCGTGCTCGCTGCTGCACGTACCGATCGACGTCGAGGCGGAGACGAACCTCGACCCGCGGCTGGCCGACCGGATGGCCTTCGCCCGGCAGAAGGTCGAGGAGGTCGTGCTGCTCGGCACCGCGCTGCGCGCGGGCCGCGACGCCGTGGCCGCGGAGATCGCGGCCGCCGAGGCGCGCCGGCTCGCCGTCCCCGACCAGCTCGTCGACCCACGGGTGCGCGAGCGGCTCGCGGCGCTGGGCGAGGGCTGGCCGACCCGCGGGGATCTCGAGCACCGGGTCGAGGCGCAGGCCGCCGCGCTCGGGCTGCCGCCGCTGCCCACCACGACGATCGGCTCGTTCCCGCAGACGGCGGCGATCCGCGCGGCACGGGCCTCCCGCCGCGCCGGCACCCTCGACGAGGCCGGGTACGTCCGGGCGATGAAGACCGAGATCGACCAGGTCGTCGCCCTGCAGGAGGACATCGGACTCGACGTGCTCGTGCACGGCGAGCCAGAGCGCAACGACATGGTCCAGTACTTCGCCGAGCTGCTGGCCGGCTACGCGGCCACCGAGCACGGCTGGGTGCAGTCCTACGGCACCCGCTACGTCCGCCCGCCGATCCTGTTCGGTGACGTCTCCCGGCCCGAGCCGATGACCCTGCGGTGGGCCGCCTACGCGCAGTCCCGCACCAGCAGGCCGGTCAAGGGCATGCTCACCGGCCCGGTCACCATGCTCGCCTGGTCGTTCGTGCGCGACGACCAGCCGCTGGAGGTGACCGCCCGCCAGGTCGCCCTGGCGCTGCGGGACGAGATCCACGGCCTGGAGGCCGCCGGCATCCGGATCATCCAGGTGGACGAGCCGGCGCTGCGCGAGCTGCTCCCGCCGCGCCGGGCGCTGTGGGGGGCCTACCTCGACTGGGCGGTCGGCGCCTTCCGGCTGGCGACCTCGTCCGTGGCGGCGAGCACCCAGATCCACACTCACATGTGCTACTCGGAGTTCGGCGACATCATCGGCTCCATCGACGACCTCGACGCGGACGTCGCCAGCGTCGAGGCCGCCCGCTCCCGGATGGAGCTGGTGACCGACCTGCGGAAGGCCGGCTACCGGCGGGCCATCGGCCCGGGTGTCTACGACATCCACTCCCCCCGGGTGCCCACGGTGGACGAGATCGAGAAGTCGCTGCGGCTGGCGCTCGCCGCGGTAGAACCCGCCCGGCTGTGGGCCAATCCCGACTGCGGGCTGAAGACCCGCAGTTTCACCGAGGTCGAGCCGGCGCTGCGCAACATGGTCACCGCGACGCGCAGGGTCCGCGAATCCCTCCCGGACGGAGGCTGATCCCGCCCGGCGACACGGAATCCGGCTCGTCGGGCCGCGGTCTGAGGGCCGGATGCACAACCGCCACGGTCAGGTGCCCGGTCGGTGCGGATGCGAGAATCTGCACATGCACCGGCTGGACGACCAGAACCGGGCCCGGATCATCGACGGCGACCGGGCCTGCGACGCCGTCGCCGCCATCGGTGACCGCGACGAGGTGACGCGGTGGGCCGCCCGGTTCGCCATGCTCGGCGAACCGGGCCGGCTCGCCATCCTGCTCGCGGTGCACTACGCCGGCCCGATCTCCGTCTCGGATCTGGCCACCGCCGTCGGCATGAACGACGCCGCCGTCTCCCAGGCACTGCGGGTCCTGCGCCAGCAGAACGCCGTGCTCGCCGAGCGCGACGGCCGGATCATCCGCTACAGCCTCGCCGACCCCGCCGTCGCCGACCTGCTGGGCCGCGTCCGGCCCGATCCCCAGCTCCACCACCGGTCCGGCCAGCCCGCCCGCTGACGCCCGCCGGCCGTCCCGAGCGCCATGGCGGACGTCTCACCTGCACATCCGCATTGACGGGCAGGTGAGGGCACCATTAGTCTTGCGAAGCTTCGAGACAACGGTCGGAAGCCGGTGAGAATCCGGCACGGTCGCGCCACTGTGAACGGCCAGCCAGCCCGCTGGTAGCCGTGAGTCAGACCCACGTTGTCCTGTTCACCGGTTGGGACGCGCCATCCCGAGGAGGTCAGCACGTGGCACCACGCCTGTCCGGCTGATCGTCCGGCTTCTCCTTCTCCCAGCCTCCCGGGATTCCGCCGGGCGTTCTGGGCTCTTTTCTGACCGACCGGATCCCAGTCGTCGGCCTGCTCGGCCCGAACGGCAGCGGCAAGTCCACCCTCATCCGCGGCGTCTGCCGCATCCACCGGCCGAAGGCCGGCGCCTTCCGGCTCGGCGACACCGACCTGCACCGCCTCTCCCCCCGCGACCTCGCCCGCGTCGTCGCCTACGTGCCCCAGGGCTCGCCAGGCGCCTTCTCGCTGACCGTCACCGAAGCCGTCATGCTCGGCCGCACCCCGCACAGCCGGCTGCGGCCCTCCCCCGAGGACGAGCGGCGCGTCCACGAGGCGATCGACCTGCTCGACCTCACCGCGCTCGCCGACCGCCACGTCGACGAGCTCTCCGGCGGCCAGGCGCAACGGGCCATCCACGACCTCAACCTGGCCGCCCGTTTCTGCCGCCAGGTCGCCCTGCTCCACAAGGGCAGGATCATCACGTCGGGAACCCCGGCCGACGTCTACGCCGCCGACCTCATCGAAACCGTCTACGGGCTCACCGTCGACGTCGACCTCCGCGACGGAACACCCGAGGTCAGACCCGCCCTGCCCGGACCACGTCCTCCCGCACTGCCGGGGGGCCAACGGCGGAGTACCCTGAAGATCGAGCACCAGCCACCCGGGTCCTAACTCGGCGGGTCTTACCAGCGAGTCTCGACCAGCGAGTTCTGACCCGTGAGCTGCGCCCATCCGGGGCGCGCCTGTGGCCCTTCTACGGAGCGACCCCATGGACTCCGACCACCTGCTCACAGCGGCCCAGCCTGCACCGGCCACGCTCGGCAGACACTACGGCTCCTGCAATGGCAAGGCCGCCCTCGCCCGTGAGACCAGCCCCGGCAACTGGCAGGTGAAGGTCCGCGACCCGATCAACCGCCTGGCCGGCCACGACGGCTGGATGATGCTCGGCACCGGCTGGAGCACCCTGGCCGAAGCACGCGCGGCCACCGGGCTGTCCTAGACATCAGTACCCCTGGCCGCAACCTCGTCAGCTAGTCGGCGGGTCGGCAACGGCATCGATGACGGAACCACGCGGCGAGCGCTGACCACCGACAACTGCGCCCCGCTCTGGTCGGGACGCGTCGTGCAGTCGGGCGGAAGGCAGGTGCACGCCCCTGCCCCTGCGGCCGGAGCCCCACATCTCCGGCGGCACAGGCTGGGACCACGTCCCCCGTTGATCCGGCTCTTGTCCGGTCCCCCGCCCACCGGGCTGTTCAGGTCGTAGTGGCAGACCTCGATGGTGTCCACGGCGTCGATCCGGGCCATATCGAACGGCGCGGGCGGGCGGGCGACCCGTCCCCTCAACAGGCAACACCCCACACCGGGAAGTGGAACCCGGCGGCACCCCAACCGACAACGGGCCGTTCATGCTGCCCACACACGACCGAGCAGCCGAACAAACACACTCCTTGAACCGATCAGGAGTAGCCGACCATCCCAGGCAAGATCCGGGCTAACCGCCGAGGTCCGCCGGGTCACCGACTTGGGAGCGGCCGTGCTTACGGGCGTCCGGTCCGCGAGAACGGCTGGACATGGCACATCCTGGCGGATCCGGACGGCAACGAGTTCTGCGTTATGGCCCCGCCCGACGCCTACCGGACGACTCTGTTGCCCTATTGCTGGGCGCTGAGGCCCTCACGCCTCGCGGGTGGTGATCATGGAGGATGGTGCGTAGCGGCTGGCCCTGACCCTGGCCGCGGGAGGAGTCGGTCGATGTCGATGCAGCCACGTCCGTGGCCGCAGGTTCCTGAACAGACCGCGGCGGTGGCCTGTGCGGCGTTCCCGAAAGGCACACTGGCAATCCGTGTTCGCGATGAGCTGCCCGAGTTGTTTGCTGATGAGCAGTTCCTCGCAGCGTTCGGCGTGCGCGGTAGACCAGGCATCTCACCGGGGCAGTTGGCGCTGGTCACGGTGTTGCAGTTCGCGGAGAACCTCACCGACCGGCAGGCGGCCGACGCGGTACGGGCCCGGATCGACTGGAAATACGCCCTCGGTCTGGAGCTGACCGACGCAGGGTTTGATCACACTGTGTTGACCGGGTTCCGGCAGCGGCTTATCGACCATGGTCTGGAGGAGAAGGTACTGGACCTGCTGCTGGCCCGGCTGTCCGAGTTAGGACTCGTCAAGGCTGGCGGCCGGCAACGCACCGACTCTACGCATGTGCTGGCGGCGGTACGCTCGGCCAATCGGCTGGAGTTCCTCGCCGAGACACTGCGAGCGGCCTTGGAGGCGTTGGCCGTGGCCGCACCGGACTGGCTGAGGGCCCAGATCAACACCGAATGGGTGACACGGTACGGCGCCCGTATGGATTCCTACCGGATTCCGAAGGGCGACGACAAGCGTAAAGCGATGGCCATTCAGGTTGGAGTCGACGGGTTCGGTCTTCTGGAAGCCGTACACACCGTCGGCGCACCGATCTGGCTACGTGAGATCCCCGCCGTGGTCACCCTGCGTGCGGTGTGGCTCAGGCAGTACCACCGCACGATCACCCATGACGGGCAGGAGGTGGCGTGGCGGGAGGAAAAAGACCTCCCGCCCAGCAGAGACCGGATCTGCTCGCCGTACGACACCGACGCCCGGTACGCGACCAAACGCGGTTCCGGCTGGGAGGGCTACAAAGTCCATCTCACGGAGACCTGCGACGACGTGAGCACGACCGGCGCGCCACACCTGGTCACGAATGTGACCACCACCGACGCGACCGTCACCGACGTGGAGATGCTCGAACGGATCCACAAGGATCTCGACCGCAGATCGTTACTTCCGGCGGAGCACCTGGTCGACGCCGGCTACACCAGCGCCGAGCTCCTCATCGACTCCCAGCGCGATTTCAGTATCACGTTGCTCGGTCCGCTGCCGGCCGACAACTCCCACCAGGTTCAGGCCCGTGGTGGCTTCGAACGCGCCGCGTTCGCCATCGACTGGGACAACCAGCGGGTCACCTGCCCGCAAGGCGTGACCAGCACGATCTGGTCGTCCTGCAACGAACGCGGCCGGGAATCGATCGTGGTTCGTTTCCCCGTCACAGCCTGCCAGCCATGTCCCGTCCGTTCACAATGCACACGAGCCACCCGGAACGGCCGCCAGTTGATGCTACGTCCCCGCGACATCCACGAAGCGGTCGAGCAGGCCCGCGCCAAACAGAACACCGACGAGTGGAAACAGCGCTACGCAACCCGCGCCGGCGTCGAGAGCACCATCCATCAATCAGTTGCCGTCACCGGGATCCGCCGCTGCCGCTACACCGGACTACCCAAGACCCGACTTGCCCACGTCCTCGCCGCCACCGCCCTCAACCTGATCCGGTTGGACGCGTGGTGGACCGGCACGCCACTCGACCGGCCTCGGGCCAGCCACCTCGCAAGACTCGACTTCAGCCTCGCCGCATAGCCGAATTGGGCAACAGACTGCCGGACGGGGCCATAACACGGCCGGACCACACCGCGGCCCGCGCCAACTCGCGGTTACCGCGTTGCGGTGGCCAGTGCCGCGTGGATGGCGTCCTCGTCGACCGACTGGCCCTTCTCGTTCGAGAACGGCCCGTATGGGGTCCCCCACACCGGCGTGCCCGTCGCCTGCCGCCAGCTATCGGCCAGCGGTCCCGCGTCCACGACGCTGTACCCGATGGATTCGATGAATTCGGTCACCGCCGCCTTTGCCGGCGCGGAGTCCCCGGCGATCGGCAGGTACGAGCGGTCGGCCGCCCCCGCCGGGCGGGCGAGTGACAGCAGGTGCTTGAAGAAGATGTTGTTGAACGCTTTCACGACCATGGCGTCCGGGATGTACCGCAGCAGCAGTTCGCTCGAGGTGAGCGACTTGCCGTCGAGCTCGGGGATGTGCCCGTCACGCTCGGGGCCGTAGTTGCACGTGTCGATGACCGTCTTCCCGGCCAGTGGCACGGCGGGCAAGTTGGGGAACGCCTTGACCGGCACCGTGACCACGACGATGTCACCGGCCGCCGCGGCCTCCCCGCTCGTCGCCGCGGACGCCCGCGGCCCCAGTTCTGCGGCCGTGTCCGCGAGCGTTTCGGGACCGCGCGAGTTGCTGAGCACGACCTGGTGCCCGGCCTCGATGGCGAGCCGCGCGATGGTACTGCCAATGTATCCGCTTCCGACGAATCCCACAGTCGTCATATTCTCAGCGTCCCTCCAGAAGAGCCGTATCCTTGTCATTTGCCGGACTCGTTGCGATTCGGGTGCCTGCCGTCAGCTGGCGGAGAAGTAATGGCCGTTGTCCAAATCGGCGAGCAGGCCGGGCTGAGCGGGTTCCCAGCCGAGGGTCCGGCGGGTGATGAGGTTGGACGCCGGGTAGTTCTGCGTGACTATGTTCGCGAGGAACCCAAAGTATCCCGGCACCATCATTACGTCCGCGGGAACGCTCACGGCGGGCAGGCCCAGACGGCTGCCAATGGCCTCGGCGATCTCGCGGAACGGGATGGCCCCGTCCCCAACCGCGTGCCAATATTTGCCAGCCGGCCCCTTCTCCAGCGCCAAGCGGAACAAGGAGGCGACATCGCGGACGTGCACGGCGTTCCACAGGTTCGCGCCGTCTCCGGGGTAGCCGACGAAGCCCTTCTCCTTCGCGAGCGCGATCAGCTGCACGAGGAAGCCGGCACGATCGGTCGTGCTGTGCGCGATGTTGGCAATCCGCACGACCGAAGACCGCACTCCCCGCTCGGCGAGGCCGACTACGGCGGTTTCCACGACGTTACGAACCCGCAGGGTACCCTTGTACTCATCGCCGCCGGGAAGGGCCGGGTCCTCCTCGGTGGCCGGCCGGCCCAGGTTCCCGGGCGAGCCAATGCTCCCCGCCGCGACCAGCGGCTTTCCGGTTTCCGCGAGTGCCTCGCCGTACGCGAGCGTGATCGGGAGCTCCGCGGCGGCCACGGCGTCGATCCCGCCGGACGGAAGCAGGTCTTGCCTGTGCGCGACGTGGATGACGCCGTCGGAATCCGCGGCCGCCTCCTTGAGCCCGTCGAGATCCTCGAGGTCGCCGCGCCGCACCTTCGCGCCGAGCGCGGACACCGCCGCCGCAGCCGTGTCCGACCGGGCCAGGCCGGTGACCTCGTGCCCGGCGGCGATGAGCTCGGGGATGATGTACAAACCGGAATGGCCGGTCCCGCCAGTGACGAAAACGCGCACGCTACTGCTCCTTGTGAATGATGTGGCGCGAGAAGTGGTGGTGTGGGTGCGCTCAGCTGAGAATGCTGACGCCGAGGGAGAAGTTGGTGTGCTTGACGGAGTGGGCGACGAGGCCCAGCATCAACAGGCCGGCGTTCTCCAGTGTCCGCGCCATTGGCAGCTGCCCGGTGTCCATCGGGCGCAGTCCCAGGCTCTCGATGAACGCTGACACGCGTGTCTTTGCCTGCGCGTCGTCGCCGGCGATGAACACGTCCAATCGGCGGCCATCGGCTGGGCCGGCGGCCAGAACATTGGAGTACAGGGTGTTGAACGCCTTGACGACATGCGCGCCGCCGGAGGCGGCCTTGGCGATGCCGACCTGGATCGCTGCGAGCCTGGGCTGCGCCTGCAGGTAGGAGGTGATGAACTCGTTGGACGCCTGGGTGGTCAGATCCTGCACCGTCAACGGCAATCTCTTCACGGTCTTCGACACGCCATGTCGTACTGCAAGGACCACAGCGACGCGAAGTCGGCCCCGACCTCCGCGCCCGGCTGGGCGCCCGACACCTACCTGCTCCAGCTCGGGTACCCGCCGGCGCGTCGCCGCGCCGCGCCAGACCGCCGTGCCGACGTTCGGCCTGCGCGCGGCGCGACGCTGACGACCACCGGCGCCGCGCTCAGATCACTGTGGTGCCGCCGTCGACAACCAGCTCCATGCCATTGACGTAGCTCGAGTCGTCCGAGGCGAGGAACAACGCGACCGACGCGATCTCCTCAGGGCGGCCCATCTCTCGCCGCGGGATCACGGACTCGAACTGCGCCTTCATCTCCGTGTCCATCACCTTCTCCAGAATCGGCGTGGCGACCTGGCCGGGGGTCAGCACGTTCACCCGGATCTTCCTGTCCCTCAACTCGGATACCCACACCCGCGCGTAGGCGGGCAGCACGGCCTTGCTCGCTGCATACACACTCCAACCGGGGTAGCCCCGGAGCGAAGCGTTCGACCCGGTCATGAAGATCGAGCCTCCATCGTTGAACAGCGGCAGCGCCTTCTGAACCGTGAACAGCGTGCCGCGTGCGTTCACCGAGAACGTGGCATCGAAGTGCTCCTCCGTCATCTCGCCGAGCCTGCCCTGCTCGCCCATCCCGGCACTTGCCCACAACACGTCGACCGTGCCATTTTCCTGCTTGACCGTCTCGAACAAACGGTCCAGATCGTCGAGGTCGGCCGAATCGGCCTGCACGCCGGTCACGTTCCGGCCGATCAGCTTGACGGCTTCGTCCAGCGCGTCCTTCCGCCGGCCCGAAATGAAGACATGAGCTCCTTCATCAACGAACAACTTGGCACCAGCCAGCGCCATACCACTTGTCGCGCCTGTGATCACCGCAACCTTGCCATCAAGCTTTCCCACGACCACTCCATCTGATTGCCATGTCGATGTTATGTACACCGAATTTTCAGAGGACTTCGGCGCCCAAGGCGATCTCGAAGCCGGCGCCGTTGCGTGCCAGGCCCACCAGGAGGATGCCGGCCCATTCAAGGACGTAAGCCATTTCGAGCCCTCCTGCGTCGAGGGGCCGCATGTCCAAGCTCTCCAGAAACGCCGCGACGCGTGCCTTCGCCTCGGTGCTGTCGCCGGCGAAAAACACGTCCAAGGGCTTGTCTTCAGCAAGGACGCCGCGGAAGATCGAATTGAATGCCTTCACGACGTGTGTGCCCTCGGGGGCGGCGGCGGCAATCTGCTGGGACACCGAGTCGCCCGCGGTAGTCACGAGTCCGGTGACGTCGGCGTTGAACGGGTTGGTGATGTCGACGAGGATCTTGCCGGACAGCGCATCGCCGTAGTGCGCGACCACTTCAACCGCGCCGGTGTACAGGACGGCGACGATGACGATGTCACCCGCCGGCCTTGCCCCGAACGTGCCGACGGTGGCTCCGTTGCCGATCTGGTCGGCAAGTGCCTGAGCCTTGGCGGTGTTGCGGCTCATGAGCTCGATGGTGTGGCCGTGCTTCGCCGCCCGGGTGCCGATGGCGGTGGCCATGTTGCCCGAGCCGATGATGCTGATGGTGGTCATTGGTGTGCCTGCTTTCTGGAGCTGGACAGGACACCATGCCCACCCCGCCATTGTTAATGGTTGTCGTCGATGCCGTCGAATGACGCGATGGGCCTGGCTCAATTCGTGAAGTGTTCATCTGGTTCTGGGCCCTGCCATCAAGTCCCGATGTCAAATTCTTACGCTGAATTCGCTTTGGCTCCATTAGGTACCTATTAAGGTTGCCATTGACCTGAGTGGGTGTCCAAGACTTCTTTCAGCTGTGGTGATACCCTGGAGGTATCACCGGACCGGGAGGTTCCATGGATCTGGACCTGCGCAAACTGCGCTACTTCCTCGCCGTCGCCGACAGGCTGCACTTCGGCCGCGCCGCTGAAGAGCTGCATATCGCGCAGCCGGTGCTCAGTCGGCAGATCCGCGCGCTGGAACAGGATCTCGGCGCCTCACTGTTCACCAGGGATCGCCACGGCGTGGTGTTGACCGACGCCGGCCGACAACTGCTGGCCGACGCCGGTCCGCTGCTCGCCTCCGCGGACGCGGTCCGCCGCCGGGTGACCGGGGCCGCCCGCGGCAGCCGGCGGCTGGCGGTCGGCTTCCGGACCGGCATCCCGGTCATCCCAGCGGCCCGGGCGTTCGAGGCCCGACATCCGGACGTGGTCGTGGACGTGCAGCGGATCGAATGGGACGACCAGGCCTCGATGCTGCTCGACGGCCGCATCGACGTCGGCTATGTGCGGCTGCCCATCGACGAGACCGGCCTGCGCGTGACCCCGCTGTACACCGAGCCGCTCATGGTGGTGCTGCCCGCAGGCCACCGGTTGGCCGGCAAGGAGGAGGTCACCGAGGCCGACCTGGCCGGTGAGCCGCTGGTCTGGCATGCCGACCCGAGCACGCAGCCCACCAGGCGCCCGCACCCCGACTCCGGGCTCCGGGTACGCGGCGTGGAGGAGAAGCTCGAGCACGTCGCGGCCGGCCGGGGCATCTCGTTCGTGGGGCGTTCGGAGACAGTGTTCTACTCGCGTCCGGACATCAGCTACGTACCCATCCCGGACCTCGCGCCCGACCAGGTGTGCCTCGCGATGGCGGCATCGCGCACCTCGCCGCTGGCCGACGACTTCTTCGCCGCGGCGCAGGCGACGGCCGAGATCACGGCAGAATGTGGGAACTATGATTTGGGTGCGGATCTTCTGAAGGGACGCTGAGATGGCCGGTCACCTGCGAGTTCCGCAACCTGGGTGATCTTGATGGGCTCCTTCCCGCTACGTTCGTGGGTGCTTGAAGTCCATGAACCACAAGAAGGAGCCCGGTGTCACACCGCGCGATACACCCGGACCTGCAAGAAGCGGGAGTGTACAACCCGACTTGTAACGACCCGATCTTCCTGGCGCACGGCCGCTCGGCACCGGGGTTCGAGTAGGCACGCAGACTCGATTCAGCCGCATTGACCAACCATCGCAAAGCTTAACAATCTGGACGTTTCCCCCAATGCCGTGCAACTATGGCTCATGCTCGGTGATGCGCCAGAAGCCTTTGAGTCATGGCGACACAGATTCGAGGCGAACAGGTGTCGGCCCGACCCGGACTGGAGCGCGGGCGCTGAGATCCCCAGGGCGCTGGCCACCAGCCTCGCCAGGATCCAGGTCGGCGAAGCCAGTGACGGCGCGGGGATGATGCGGGCCGCCGCGCGGGCGGGCCACTCCGGCTACCTCGAAGCCGCGCGGCTGTTCATCGCCGAGGAGCAGGACCACTCGCGGCTGCTAGCCCGGCTGCTCGCCGCCGCCGGGCGGCCGACGATCGCGGCGCACTGGAGTGACACCGTCTTCCGCTTGCTGCGCTGGCGGGCCCGCCTGCCGCGCGAGGTGCTGGTCCTGACCGTCGCCGAGGTGTGCACGCTGCGCTACTTCCAGGTGGTCCGTGACGGCGTCGGCGACCGGCTGACCCGCGAGGTCGTGGCGCGCATCCTCACCGACGAGCAGGAGCACGTTCCCTTCCACATCCGCCGCCTGCGCCTGGACCTCGCCGGCCTGCCCGTGCCGACGCGCGCCCTGCTCGCCGCCGCGTGGTGGGCCCTCCTCGCTGTGTCCGCGGCGGTGGTCGCGATCAACCACCGCGCCGCCCTACGCCTGCTCGGTGTACCCTCCACCCGCTACTTCGCCGACACGCTCCGGCTGTTCGCCCCCGTCGCCAAAGCCGCACTCGCCGCCGGTCCGGCTGACCGATCCGAAACTCATACCGGCCCGGGCCGCGTGAGCACAGGCCGGTAAGGGTCGGATTCAGAGGTCGTTCGGCCGACCGGGGAGGCCCACGCCGCCACGGCCAGTTGCCCGGACCGTCGCGCAGAGCTGGCCGCATATCCACGCCGCGCCCGGACGCCGTATGGAAGCGGTTCAAAGGTGGCCTCGGCGTGCGGGAGAACGGCGACTCGGCCCGAACGCCTCGCCGGGTAGTCGGTCGCGTGCGGGCGATCGAGAGTTCGCCGAGCGTGACCGCGGTGATCAGGATCGAGACCGAAGCATCTGCAGTCCGGGGTTAGTACCGATCGTGCTCGCCCACGCCCGCGTGCTCCTCACCGGCACCGCCGAAGGCCGCCTCGCCTATCTCGACGCCGACCTGGCAGAGCCCGAACGGATCCTCAACTCGTCCGAGCTACGCGACACCCTGGACCTGACCCGACCGGTCGCACTCAGCCTGATCTCCGTCGTCCATTTCCTTCCGGACTCCGCCGACCCCTACCGCCTCGTCCGCCGGTATCTGGACGAGCTTCGTCCGGCAGCTATCTGGCCCTGACCCACCTCACCGCCGACTTCGCGCCGGACGAGATCGGGCGGATGGCCGCCGTCTACGGGGTTTCCACGCTGCCCGCCGACCCGAACAGCCACGGCAGAAGGCACGCCACCGAAGGTCAGCCGGGCAGCCGGCAGCGTTCGCCGCGACTGATCGACGACCTCTCCGAGGTCGCGGACTGCCGAGAGTTCCGGCCAAGAGAACCCGCCCCACAGCCAGGGCTGGTTGTGGTCTCTAACCAGGGAAAACATCTTCACTCGGCGATGATGAGCCGATGCTGATCGTGTGCCGCTGGTGCGTCGAGGAGATCCTGGTGCCGATCGTCGGGGCGGCCGGGTACTGCTCGTGGGACTGCCAGGAGGCGGCCGTCCACCGCCCTGCTGCCGACGACGAGCTGGCGCCAACCGCTGGCCGGCCCAGGTTACCGAGGCGGGTTCGGGTGCGCCGACGGCCTGTTCGACCGGCCCTGCGCGATTCTTGAGGGCTCCCCCTCGGAGGCACGCCCGGTCTGCCGGGGGGCGAGGTGTTACTCGTGCGCGGACGACGCCGGCCGCCAGCAGTGGTGTGGCGTCCAGCCCAGTAGGGAACGGGCGCCGGCGGTGTCGATCAGCGACCGGAACGGTTCGTCGTCGTACTCGGCCCCGCCCCGCCACGGCACGTCGGGAAGAAGCCGTCCGACCAGCTCGCGGGAGCCGTGTTCGGCCGAGGAGATGTCGGCGGCGCACAGCAGGAGCCGGTGATGGCCAGCCAGCGGGACGGTCAGCGCACGCTCGACCGCGGTGGCGAGGTCGCGCACGTCGAGGAAGGCGCCGCACTCCCAGATCGGGGACCATTCGAAGGAGGGGTTGTCCCGTCGGGCCCGCCGGATCCCGGCGTAGGTCGCCGCGGTGAACACCCCCGGCGGGCGCAGGCAGACCGTGGCGATGCCGGTCGCGGTGGTGGTGGCCGCGCACATCTGCTCGGCGAGCCACTTCGACAGGGCGTACGGCCCCACGGGGGCCGCGGGGTGCTGGTCGTCGAGGGGAAGGTAGGCGGGTTCGCCGCGGCCGCCGAAGCATCCCAGCACGTGCACGCTGCTCATCAGGATCACCCGGGACAGGCCGTGGCGTTCGGCTGCCCGCAGAACGTTGCCGGTGCCGAGCACGTTGGTCTCGAAGATCATCCTGTCTGATCCGGTGGTGGCGGGTCCGAACCGTGCCAGGTCCGGGTCGGTGACGGGTTCGTCGACGGCGGCCAGGTGCACCACCGCGTCGCAGCCTGCGCAGGCGCGTTCGACAGCGGCGGTGTCGCGGACGTCGTGACCGCCGACGAGGTCGAACCCGACGATCTGATGCCCAGCCGTGGTCAAGGTGGCCGTGACCGCCATGCCCACAGGGCTCTGGTCGCCGGTGACGAGGACGCGCACAGCGTGAGCCAACCACTCGGACGCTGCCTCAGCGAACCCATTTCGGGCCGGCCAGGCTCGCGAGGCCTCCGCCGGACTCGACCGGTAACCGAACCGATGGACGGTTCGCGACGGCCCTCCCCTCAGGGCTGTCGTGCCGTCGCTGCGGCGGCGGGTCGTCTTGACGGCGCCGGTGGGGTGGATGACGCTGGTTGGGCCTCGGGATACACGCCCCGGTGGAAGTGATGCCCCGGCTCTCCGGACGGTGAGTGCGGGGCATTCGCGCATCCGGGCCCAGGCGGCGTTCAGGTGGTGCTCAGGCGGTGTGGAGTTCTACCTGGCCGAAGGCGGTCCGGTAGGGGGGTCGTGGCGGGCGAGGTCACGGAAGAGCGCGCCGGCGACGATGTCGGCAGCTCACAGCAGCGGTTCGTCGGGTTTCGCGACGAACGTCGGGGCGGGCGCCGGTTGATGGCGGGGGCCGGTGAGGACGCTGCGGTCGTGCCGGTTCAGGGTGCGCTGGCGGTCTTCGATGACGATGTGGCTGGCCCGGCCGGTCAGTGCCCAGGCGAGGGTGTGCAGGCAGCGGCCGCGGGCGCGTTCGGGCCGTTCGCCTGAGGTGCGGACGGCGGCGACCGCGGGCAGGTCGAGGCGGGCGATGGTCTCGGCGTGCTGGATGCGCCGCTTGGGGCTTTCCTTGACGAAGTGGATGATGGCCTGGCGGCGGAGCCGGGTGTCGAGGATGGTGTGGCGCGCGGTGGCGGCGTCAGGGTGGGCGAGGACGGCGGCGAGGATGTACATGCCGTCCTGGTAGCTCTCGTCCACGTACGCGATCACGAACCGCATCGTCACGCATAGCGACCGTGCGAGCACGGATCTGTAGGCAGTGTTGGGTGAATTATCCTACCAGTGACCTGTCCTGTTCGTCCCGTCCGTCCCAGGTCAGCGCGGCGACCTGGTCGAGGTCGAGGCGGATGTCGGCCAGGGCGTCGCGGACGAGGCGGTCGAGTCCTCGAAGTCGCGGGCCGTCCCGCTGCGCGGCGGATCGTCTTGCAGCTGGCCATCCAGCGTGGCCTGGAATGCTCATAGATTCCGGTGGTGGAACGACATCGGGATGTGTTCCCTCTGTCCGTGGCGTGGGTGACCGTGCGTGACGTCCACGAGGACGAGGAGCTGACGACAAGCGCCGACGAACCACCGCCCGTCCCCAGCGAGCATCTGCTGGCCGGCCGTGGAAACCTCGAGAACATGGTCGCGGCGACGTTGACCGAACTGCTTCCGTACTCGCGGCGACTCTCCGTCACCGTCGCCGATCCCGAGAACTCCGAGCTGGCCCGCGCACAGGCGTGGGTGACCAGCAACAAGATCACCGGGGCCCAGGTCGGTGAATGGGCGGGAACACCCGTGGACGGGCCGGACGTGGTCGGCTGGATCAGCCACTGGCCGGTGTCGGCCCAGGGACCAGCCGGCACAGCCGCCAGGTTCTTCCAGCCCGGCGGTGACGCCGCCGAGCTCGCGGTCGACCTCGCGGACTGGCTGCACACAGTCCTGGCCGACAACGGCGTCTCCGCGCCCGTCCCGCCCTGCCCGGGGCATCCCCATCCGATGCGGCCGGTGGCGCACGAAGCGACCCCCTGGTGGCAGTGCCCGCACGGCGGACTCGTGCGCCCCTGGCCGGCCCTCCCTGCGCGGTGAACACGCCCCCTCGTCGCCTCCTCCGACCCGTCTCGATGCCGTCGCCTGCCCGGGATCACCAGTCAGGAAAGGCCCGATGACGCTGGTGCCGCGGAGGGTTCCCGGCACGGCGCCGCGCCACGGACGGGTCTCCCGGGGCGGCCTGCCGGCGTGGGCTCGCCCCGCCGGCGAGGTCTGGTCAGGCGTCAGCAGAGTCAGCGAGGACCTGACTGAAGATGATCGAGGCGCCCAGCGTGCCGTCAGCGAACCGGCGAGCCGTGTCCGAGGTGACGGGTGAACGACGCGACGACGCGACGACGGCACCGGATTCGTCGTTGTCCATGGAGCTCCTTCCACGGGGTCGGCGGGATGCCGGCCACGGCCGGACATGATCGCAGGTGCCCGCCGGCGAGAGGTACCCGGCAGCGGCCGGTGGGGACGGAAGTCGGCATCGCCACGGCGATGGGCAAGAAGGTCGTCCCGAGCTGCGCTGACTACCCGCGTGGCGTGGCGCGCTCACGCAGGCATACCTCGACGAGGCGGCAGTGTGCGTCGAGCGGACGCGGTCTGGGTTGACGGCCGGCGTGCGGTCACCGCGAACCACGACGGTACTGTGGTCGGGCTCGCCCGTGGCCGCAGCGGAGAATAGGTCGTGATGGCCGGAGATCAGAGCGTCGCGTTCGAAGTGGATTACTACATCTCCTACACCGCCCCAGACGAAGCGTGGGCGGAGTGGGTCGCTTGGCTGCTTGACGCCTCTGGCTACCGAGTAACGGTACAGGTCTGGAACGTGGCACCCGGAGCTCACTCGGTCGATGCAATAAGGGAAGGCGCCATTCGCGCAAGAAGCGTTATCGTCGTAATTTCCAGCACTTATCTTGACGCTATACATGGCGAGTCGGAGTCGCAGCCCGCTCTAACGATCGATCAAATCCGACACAAGATTTTGCCGATTTACGTCGAGGGCTTTCTGCGTCCGACAATAGTGGACCGGGAAGTAGGGATTGATCTATTCGATCTCACCGAGAATACGGCGCGCGCACGCCTCCTTCATGCAGCACGAATGATGGGGGATTGGCGAGATAGCGAGACAGTATCACCATCAGTCACAAGGCATTCGCACTCGGCATCGCCGCGCACGCCAGGATACTCTTGGAGTCCCCCTTTCCCGGGTGACGACGCAGACCACGAGATCGATCCAAATGAGGTCGTATTCTCGGCGCTTCTACGCGCGCCTGCCATAAAGAGGCGGAGAGGTTTCTTAGCGAATATCACCCACGCGGCGTTCCAATCATTGCGACCACCGAGACCGCCGGACAGACGAGAACTGGAAGCGGCGAGCAACGCACGCTGGGCCCGGCTCGAAGAGCGCCTTGACCGCCGGCTTGCCCGGGCCGGCCCTCCGTCGGACGAACACCGCCAGCCCCCATCCACCAATCAGCCCGAGGACCCGCGGTGACCACACCAGGCGACGGACCTACCACCACCCGAGAGTGGCCCACCGCCTCAGACTGGGCGGACCTCAGCCCGCTCGATCGGGCGGCGAAATACGAGGCTGTCGCGCCGGCAACCCATGCTCATTACCTTGCAGAGGACGCCGCCCTCGCGCGCCATGAGCGCCGTCTCGCCTGGGCGAACTGGGCTCTGAGGTTCGCCGGCCTCGTTCTGGGAGGCGCAGTCGTCACCGGGATGATCTTACTGTCGTGGCATGCCATCGACGCCAACGAGCCACAGCAGGTCAAATGGATCATTGGCACGCCGACCGTCGCGCTCGCCGGCATCTTTGTCACGGGCAAGGCGATCAACGCCAACGTTGGCAAGAAAGCGGGAAGTTGAACCGCCCCAGGTTCGGTGCAGACTGCCCGACCTGACGAGCACGCGACCACGCCGGCGCAGGACGCTCTCCTCGACCTCGTCCATCGATCCAATACAAGGTCGATAACGCAGGCTCGACGGGCCGCCCGAATTCGAGTGCAGGCAGGCCAGGCCAAGGGACCCGGGGCGGCTGCTCAGAGGGCGGCGGTCCGCTGGTCGAGTTCCTGCACCAGTGACTCGGAGCTCCACGCGGACAGCTCGGTGGCGAGCCGGCGAGCACGGTCATGGACCTCTGCGTTCGGGGCGTGTTCGACGATGTCGAGTGCGGCGACGGCTGAGGCGGCGGCCACGTCCGGGGCCGGACGATCCTTACGGACGTACCCAGTGGCGACAGCCAGATGAGCGAGAGCCATGCCCTGGCACGGACGGTCGAACGATTCGGCGGCTCTGGTGCCGAGGGTGATCGCCACTGTGGCGCGGCCGGGTGTCTGTGCCGCGGTGAGCGCGGTGAAGAGCTGTTCGTTGGCGTCGCCCCAGGCGATCGCGGGCCGGCCGGTAGCGGCGGCGCGCATGCTGGTTCGCATCGCCGCGACTGCCTCGTCGGCGCGGCTGTACAGGCCTGCGGCGGCGGCCTCCGCCTCGTAGGCGGCGAGGCGAGCCCGGTCTGCCGGATCCGCGTGCTGGCGTCCCCGCGCGGCGATGTCGGCGGCGTCGAGCGCGAGACCCGCGTCGAGCGCCTGCCATGACTGGATTCCGGCGACGCGGGCCCGAAGTGCTGGTTCTCCGGCGGCGTTGGCGTGTACTTCGGCGATGCCGGCGAAGACCCGGCCGAACCGCTCGTGCCCGGCGAACGAGGCGACCGTCGACAGGCCGGCCGCGAGAGTCCCTGCCAGCAGGGTCAATTTCGGGACGTACGCGGGATGGACTCGCCTCGGCAGGATCCCCTCAACCGCCGTCCAGGCTTCGTAGGCGGGCGGGAACAGATCCGCCGGGTCCGCGGCGTCGCGGTCTCGTTCGAGATTGGCGAGCGCGGTCTCCGCGTCCGCCACGTCCGTGATCTTGGGTCGGTGTGACTGGAGCTGGTCGTCCACGTCGCCAGCGAATGCCAGCACCGCCGCCACGCTGAGGCCTCCGACACCGAAAAGTCTTCTGTCCGTCGTTCTCGCCTCCCCTGCCCTGTCCACTGTCTGCCCTGGCGGTGGGGGTAGTCCATCCATTGCGGGAAACGCTTTCGCCGCGATGCGTCCCAGGCGGATTTCCTCGTCTTCGCGTTTGACCTGTACCCAGCGCTCGAACAGGCTCCCATCGGCGCGAAGGCCGCGGTCCAGGGCGATGATCACGGAGTCGGAGGGGATTCGCCACTCCCGGCCGCCGGGCTGGTGACCCTGGGCTGCGGCGGAGAGGGCCTGGCTGGTGATACCGGTCTGCTGTTCCAAGGCCGACCAGCTCGCGTTTCGCCGCTGTTTGAGTGCGGCGATGTGCGCGATGAGCTGGTCAAGAGCGGGTCGCGGTTCAGGGCCCGGTCCAGTGTGCACGGTGGCTCCCTTCCAACCGGCCGGGTGGCTGTGTGTATCTGCATTGCAGGCAAGCACCTGCATTGCATTCTGTGCCATACCTCTTACGCAGTGTGTCATGGGACGTGTTCGGCGGGAACCACGCCGGCCACTTCCCCGGACCAGCAGAGGAGCGCGTCGTGTACTCGTCCACGGAGGCGCCGGGCAGGTCCGTCGGCCGGACGTCCGCCGACATCGGCCGCGCAGCCCCACCTGGGTCCGACGACGTACCTGGGTGGGTCGGCGCGGCCGAGGGGAGGGAGCCCGGACCGGCCGGCGACGCGGCTCCCTCCCCGCCCCTGCCGGTCCGGGCGCCGCACGCGACCTGGCCGGGTCGTGGCCTGGTGTGCCGGGGGCGTGGTCGTGTCGTCCGGTCGGGCGGCGGCGCTGGGGCCGGTGAGCGGACATGGGCGGTGGTCGTGCTCGACGTCGACGGTGACCCGGTCGAGACTGTCATCGGTTTCACCCCGTTGGATGCCGCTGACACCTACGCCGAGTTCGATCCGGACATCACCCGCTGGACGTCTGTTCCGTCCCGTCCCGGTCTTCCCAAACGGATCCCGGGGAGCTGAAACGGCCCTGTCGGTCCTCCCCGACGGCCCTTCATACGGCCCCCCCGCCCCATCCGCCCACGCGCACGTCTCAGGGGGGCGCGGGCGGGTCGGGCGGCTCCCCTGGTCGTCTGCCCTGGTGCTGATACCGATCCGCTGGGGCAGGCGACCTCACCAGGAAGGACCCGCATGCGCCTCCCCCGACCGACCCTGATGCGGTCTTGCCGTGGCAGCAGCCGTCGACACCTCATCCGACGGCGGTGGACGCGGTCGAGGTCACCCGGGGCCCGGATCTGGTGCTCATCCGGTCGTCGCTCGGCCGGGTGCCGGTCGAGGTGACCCCGAGGGCGTGGGCGAGTTTCGTGGCCGCGGTGAAAGCCTGCGAGTACGAGGCAGAACCGGTAGCTGATTCCCGGCTTGCTGGAATTCACCGGGGCCACCCGAACCGCGGCGGCCCGCACGCGTCGGGAGAGGACACCGCGATGAGCGTCGGCACCACGAGCAGCGAGAGCGAGAGTCTCCGGCACGCGATGGTCGACCGGCTGGCCGCCGATCATGCGGCGAAAGGCCTTGCGCTGCGGCCCGAGGTGGAGGCGGCGATGCGGACCGTCCCCCGCGAGCTGTACACGCCGGGCCTTCCACCGGAGCAGGCGTACGAGAACGAAGCGGTTCTCAAGAAGCGGCGCGGTACGGAAGTGATCAGTTCGGTGTCGGCGCCGTTCCTGATCGCGGAGATGCTCGGTCAGGCCGCGGACGCGCTCGGTGGGCTGGCGGGCTGTCACGCGCTGGAGATCGGTAGCGGTGGCTACAACGCGTCGCTGTTGCGGGAGCTCGTCGGCCCGTCAGGGTCGGTCACAACCGTCGATATCGACCCCGAGGTGACCGGCCGGGCGGTCGCCTGCCTGGCGGCGGCGGGCTACACCGACCTCACCGTGGTGTGCGCGGACGCCGAGCATCCGATCACCTCGGGCCACCGCTACGACCTGATCATTGTCACCGTCGGGGCGTGGGACATCCCGCCGGCGTGGTGTGAGCAGCTCCGTGACGGCGGTGTGCTGGTGGTGCCGCTGCGCACGTTCGGGATCACCAAGTCGTGGGCACTGCGCCGCCGCGGGGACCGCCTGGTCAGTGAGAGCGACCGCCAGTGCGGGTTCGTCTTCATGCAGGGCGACGGGGCCCACAAGGTGCGGTACGTCGACATCGCTGATGGTGTCCGCCTGCGGATGGACGAGGGCCAGCAGGTCGATCCCGCCGTTCTCGAGGGACTTCTGGCGCAGCCTCGGGAGGAGGCCTGGGCCGGGGTGAGCCTGCCGCCCCGTACCGACCTGATCGACCTGAACCTGTGGCTGGCGACCCGCCTCACCCACGAGGCGGGCCAGTTCGTGGTGCTGCTGGCGGAGGAGACGGCGATCGAGGCCGGCACGGTCGCGCCCTCCTGGCAGCACGGCACCCCGGCGACCCTGCGCGACGGCACGCTCGCCTACCGGTCGGCTCTGCGCTGGACCGGCCGGCGGTTCGATCTCGGTGCCTACGCCCACGGGTCCAAGGCCGCCGCGGCGGCCGGGCGGATGGTCGAACACATGCGCGCGTGGGTGGACGCGGGCAGCCCGGCTCCGGTGCTGCACGTCCTTCCCGCGCACACCCCCGACGGCGACCTGCCGGCCGGAGCGGTCCTGAACAAGCGGCACAACCGCCTCGTCCTGACCTTCACCCCCACCGCGTCCGTATAGCCGACCGTCCGGAAGGATCATCGTTGAACGCCGCGACCTCGACCCCCGACGCCACCCCCGACGAGCTGCGCGCGGCCATGGTCGACCGCCTCGCCGCCTCGCCGCCTCGGGAGCGGTCCTCACCAGTGTCGTCGAGGACGCGATGCGCACGGTGCCCCGGCACCTGTTCGTGCCCGACGCCGCGCCCAGCGAGGCGTACGCGGAGCAGGCGGTCATCACCAAGCGCGCCCCTGACGGGGCAGCTTTGAGCTGTGCTTCCGCACCGGAGGTTGTGGCGATGCTGCTGGAGCAGCTCATCCTGTCCGGCGTGGAGATCGGACCCTACGATCCGTTCGACGGGATCTGGCTGCGCCTGACCGCCACCGAGCCCGGCTGCTGCCGCATCGCGGCCACCCCTGAGGCCGTTGGCTCAATGCTGTGCGCACCCGCGATCGCCCAGCGCAGCCCCGCCCTCGCCGAAGAGGACTCGCTCGCCGACCTCAGCCTGGCCCGCAACCACGCGGGACCCGGCCGGCACGTGCTCAGCGCGACCGGACACGGACCGGGCCGCCACGACCTCACCGACAGGCTGATCACCGCGATTCACACCTGGGACGGCGACCGCACGGCAATCCCGGTCGTGACGGCTTACCGCGGACTCACCGGCGCCCCGCACCACCAGCCGTCCGAACTGATCCTGAAGCCGGACAGCCCACTGAAGATCGCCTTCTGACAGGTGCCGCAAGTGAATCTCGGTGGCGTCGTGCTCGGCGAGGTGCTGCATGCGAGCGACAAGTCCCTGCTCGCGCTCGGCGCCTGGCATGGCCTGCCTGTGGTGATCAAGGTGCTACGCACCGACGAGGAGTTCTGGCAGGCCAGGTTCATCCACGAAATCCGGCTCTACCAGGCATTCACTGAGAACCCGCCGCCGGTACGGGTGCCCAACCTGGTGCACACCGACGGGCACAGTGTCCTGATCATCGAGCGCATTCCCGGCCATCCGGTGGACGTCGAGCGCTACCCCGAGCGGCCGCTGTCCGCGGCAACGCTGGACGCGGTGCTGGACACCGTCACCGCGTTCGCCCGGTGGACCCCGCCGCCCGGAGTGCTGGCGCCGGTGTTCGACTATCCCGACCGGGTCGAGCGCTACCACCACGCCGGGTTCTTCGACGCGGACGACCGGGCCGCCCTGCACGCCCTCCTTGATGCGGCTCCTGCGTCGGGGCAGGTGGGGCACGGCGATCCGCTACCGGCCAACCTGCTGCTCACCGAGGCCGGCGGGTGTGTGCTGCTGGACTTCGAGTTCACCGGCCTGTTCCTGCCCGGCTTCGACCTGGCGATGCTGCACACCCTGCTCGCCGACACCCCCGGCGCCCAGGACGCCGTCGACGCGCTGGTGGGCGAAGCCGGAATCGAGGTGCCGTTCCTGATCAACCAGGCGATGGTGCTCTCCCGCGAACTGCGCCTGCACACCGAACTCGACGCGGGCGAGTTCCGCGACAGGCGGTTGGCGCTGCTGCGCCCGCAATGGGACGCCTTCCGCGCCCGGCTGCACGCCCACCGGTGACCGCTGATCGCGTGTCGCGTTCGTGCACCGTGACCTGCCACGCCATCGTGCACGGCTTCGCAGACCACAACGGGTCACCGGGGCGTCCGCGAACTCGACGGCATCCGCCCCACCCGGCAGATCGACCTCTGCGGCGCCGCCCTGGCTACGGCGGTTCGCGGCACATTCGGCGAGAGCGTGCGGTTCGATGAAGGAGACCCACACCGTCGCGTGGATCGGACAGCCGGTGGTCAGCTCCTGGCAGGACGCCCAGCACGGGATCAACCCCGCGCGGCGCATCCCCCGCCGGCCCCGGATCTCTCCGAACCTCTCCGGAACTCACGAACGGCGAACTTCAGAAAGCCCACACGCGTGGACATGACCAACTGGCGGGCCCACGCCCGCACCCTGGCGGACCAGGTCACCCATCCCGGCTCCCGCTGGCACCGGGCGCTCGTCGACACACCGCGACACCGGTTCGTGCCCGCCTGGTGGGACGACAGCGACGGGTCGTGGGCGCTGCGCCGTGGTCCGCTCGCCGGCGCCTACGCGGACCGGTCGCTGGTCACCCGGGTCGGCCCGCTGCACGCCGACCTCGCCGAGGACGACGACCACCCGCAGGGCCGACCGACCTCGTCGTCGACCGCGCCGAGCCTGGCCCTGACCATGTACCGGTACGGGCATCTGTCCAGGGGCCTGGACATCGCCGACGTCGGCACCGGGTCGGGGTACGGAGCGGCCCTGCTCGCCCGCCGCTACGGGTCCCAGCACGTCACCACTCTGGACGTCGATCCGTATCTGGTGTCCGCCGCCGCCGGCCGGCTGGCCGCCCTCGACCTGCACCCGACGGCGCTAACCGTGGACGCCACCGGCCCGCTGCCCGGCACCTACGACCGGATCGTCTCCATGGTTTCGGTTCCCAGCATCCCGCCGAGCTGGCTGGCCGCGCTGCGTCCCGGCGGCCGGCTGGTCACCACCATCCGCGGCACGTGGATCATCCTCACCGCGACGAGAACCCGCGACGGGGTGTTCGGGCAGGTGGAGCGGGACTGGGCCGGGTTCATGGATGTTCGCAGCGGCCCCGACTACCCTCCGGTCGCGGCCGTCGACTTCGACCGGATCGCCGAACAGGTGGGCGTCGGCCGGTACCCGGTGCTGCACGTCGCCGACGCCTGGGAGTTGTCCACCATGCTCCACCTGGCCGTCCCGGGTATCGAGCACCGCTATCGCCGCGAGGCCGACGGCCGGCACACCGCGCTCATGGCTCACCCTGACGGGTCATGGGCGCGGGGAACCGCGATCGGTACCGATCCGCCGACGGTGCACCAGGGCGGGCCCCGCCGGCTGTGGGAGGCGCTCGACACCGTCCGGGACGACTGGCTCCGTCTCGGATGGGCCCCGTTCCTCGGCGCGCAGGCGATGATCCGCGACGACGGCACTATCAAGCTCATCCGCGGCGACTGGCGGGCAACCATACACGCCGTCTCAACACCCTAGAATCTGATCTTCAGGGAGCATTGACGTCCATCGGCCGCCGGGCGCGAGCCACCAAGCTCGCGAGAATGGGTAAGTGGATCCCGTCTATCGACCCGGTGTTATTCCGCTGCCTCCCCGGCTGCGGGAGGGGCGGATACAACTTCGTCCGTGGAACGCTGAAGATCTTCTTTGTGTCGAGGAGGCAAGCCGGGACCCGGTCATCCCCCGGGGTACGACGGTGCCGAGCCGTTTCACCGCGGCGGCCGGTCACGCTTTCATCCAGCGGCAATGGGGACGCCACACATCGGGAGAGGGACTCAGCCTCGCCATAACCGAGGCCGATACCGACACGGCCATCGGCCTGATGACGTTGCTCCACCGCCAACAGTCCGGTGTCGTCGGAGTCGGCTACTGGACGGTCGCCAGTCGGAGACGCGCAGGGGCCGCCAGCACCGCCCTGACTCTCCTGAGCAGTTGGGCACTGGGCCTGGCCGCCATCGTCCGGCTGGAAGGCCACGTCGAACCAGCCAACCACGGGTCCATCCGGGTACTCGAGAGCGCGGGCTTCCACCGGGAGGGACGGCTCAGGCAGTACCTGGACATCGGCGGGAGCCGCCGCGACGTGTGGCTCTATTCGCTCATCACCAGCGACGTCAGCGACACGCCCCACTGACCCAGGCCCATCACGTGATCGTCGCCAGAGCCAGAAAAACCCGTCGAGCCACTTTCGCCCTGGCCGGGGCGGCGAAGGAGCCCGCCCCGTTCGCGCAGGCCCACCATCTCGGCCTGCTGCTCACCACCATCGGCGCGTTGCCTGGGGACGGGCAAAGCCGCAGTAGCCCAGGTCCGAGCGCCCCGCACCGGCACGGAAGGCCCGGGAACCGCTGGGCGGGCCGGTATTTGCCTCTGTGGCGGAGCACGGCCGACGCCGTGTAGTTGACTCGCGGAAAGGAGCGATGCGCGATGGTTGACGCGGGGACGTCGACGCACTCCGCTGACATTGAAAAAGGTTCCGCCGCCCGGGAGTGGTACCGATCCCACTCCCGGGCGGCGAAAGACATGCCCGCCGTGCGCTCAGCCGATGATGACCGTGGTGACGTCCATCTGGTGGATGGCCGTTGATGTGCAGGCCGTGGCGACCGCCGGCGGGCCAAGCGACAGCGAGTGCATCGATCCCGGCGGGTGGACCTTCAGGGCCCGTACGGGCGCGGTCTCTCCCTGCTGGTCACAGCCCACCTGCAGGCCAGGCTGCACGGTGTGCAGGACTGCCCGTGCGGATTCGCCCGGCTTCAGGAACACGACCGGGCCTGTCGGGCCGATGTGGGCGGCCGGGGCGCCGACCTGCTGGCCGTTGTCTCCGACGAAGGACACCTGGGGGAATCCCTGCAGCCAGCAGGCCGCCGGGCCGGTGTTGGTCAGGACGAGCTGTTGAAAGATGTTACCCGCGCCGGGGTCCGGGCGGGTCGAGCTCAGTGTCAGCGACGGGCCCGGGCACATCCCGGACGGACCAGCGGCACCGCCCGACCACATGCCGCCGGACGACATGCCCGCCGGGGGACCGCCCGCTATGGCACTGGCACCGCCTCCCACGGCTAGCCCGATGAAACCGGCGGCGGTCAGCGCGGCGCTGGCGAGCAGCAACGCCTCCCGGGAGCGAGCCGCGTGCCGGCGGGAAACCGGCTCAGGCCGGCCCAGCGGCTCTTGCCGGTCCAGTGCTCCGGGCCCGTCCGACGACCGGTGCCAGCTCACCTGCCCCGGCACGCTCGAATGTCCCGGTCGAGTCGAACGCCTGCTCCTGGTCGGCTTTCCGTGCGTGTGCGGCCCGTTCACGGCGACCTCCCCGGTCCGGCGCCCGGATCGGCGCGACGCCGGAATGCTCATGCGGTGCCTGATACGCATCCAGTTGCGGAGCCTCGGTGAGATTTCTCTGATGGTCGCGGCACCGCATCCAGCAACGGTGTCCCGCCTTTGTCGACCGCCTTCCTTCCCCGATAACGGTGCGTGACACCCGGGGTGCGGGCTGGCCCGGAGGGCGGGAACCCGGCTGGTCCGATCGGGCGGTGCCGGGTAGGGCGCAGGCCAGTTTCGAGCGGGTCCCGTCAAAACACTCCTTGCCCGAACCGCTTGGCCCCCTGCAAAACTGGCGGGATGGAGACCGAACGATTCGAGGTACGACGGCAGATCGCCGCATCGCCGGAGAGAATCTTCGCGGTGCTGTGCGATCCGCACGGACACGTCACGATCGACAGCTCCGGGATGCTCCAGTCCGCGCAGGGCAATCCGGTCACCGGGATCGACGACGAGTTCGTCGTCCACATGGACCGGGAGTCCCTGAACGACTTCCCGCTGGGGAAGTACGACGTCACCGTCGTGATCACCGGGTTCGTTCCGAACACCGAGATCGAGTGGACGATCACCGTCAAAGACTGGCCGCCTATCGGGCACCGGTACGGCTACCGCCTCGAAGCGAGCGAGGGCGGCACGCTGGTGACGTCGTACTACGACTGGAGCGCGATCGGTGACGAGTACCGGGAAGGTGTCTTCCCGGTCATCCCGGAGGCCGGCCTGCGGGCCACCCTGGGGATCCTCGCCCGCACGGTCGAACGGCAGCGGTAGCCCGATCTCCGGCGTGGACGTAACCGCGACGAGTCAGGTCAAGCCGGAATGTGGACAGCGCTGTGGGGTCCAGCTGGGGGTGCGGGACATCCTGGGTAGATCGTGCCGTCGAGTCGTCCGTTACCCCGGTGGCTGAGCGCCGGCGGTGTCGACCAGCCCGGCCAGGTCCGGGGTGATCTCGTCCGGGTTTCGGGCACCGACGAGGGTCATGGCGTGCTGCAACTCGGCGGTGACGGTCCTCAGCAGTCGGTGCACGTTGTCAGCCCCGGCGGTGGCCAGCGCCCACAGGACAGGCCGGCCGAGCAGGACCGCGCGGGCTCCGAGGGCGAGGGCCGCCAGCACGTGGACGCCGCTGCGGATACCGCCGTCGACGTAGGTCTCGGCGCCGGTGCCCACCAGGGCGCGGGCGATGCCGGGAAGGGCGGTGGCCGTGGGGACGGCGACGTCGAGCTGGCGACCGCCGTGGTTGCTGACGATGACCGCGCGGGCCCCTGCCCGCACGGCGCTCAGCGCGTCGTCGGCCCGCAGGACTCCCTTGACGACGACGGGCAGCCGGCTGATCCCCTGGAGCCAGGTGATGTCGTCGAAGGTGAGGTCGGTGGCGACGGCGACGTCCCCCGGTGCGGCGGTCGGCAGGAGGTGACCGCCGTACCAGGGCGCGTCGGATCCGGGGCCGGGATGGGGCCGGTCGCCGACGACCGGGGTGTCGACGGGGGTGCCGAGAACGGTCGTGGCGGTGCGCACGCTGGTGACGTCGCGTAGGACCCGCGGGTGCAGCCGCAGGGCATCCCAGGCCGGGGTTGCCTCGTGCAGCGCGTGGTGGGTGCCGGCGCCCTGCCGGAAGTAGTCGTACACATCGCGGGGCAGGGCTGCGGCGGCCCGCTCCTCAAGCTCGTCCACCCACCGGGTCACTGTCCGGCTCCGGACGTGAGAGCGCGGGCCCGGCCGGCGTGATCACGTTCCTGGTCCACGCCAGCCCCCCGTTACTCCCCCACACACGCCCGTGCCGGCAGGCAGGACGCCGTGGCCCGCGCGCGGCAGGCCCCCACCGTCGAGCCGCCCACATTGTTTGTATTTACAACATTGTTCGTATTCGCCGGCTCGGAGGCAAGCCGCGGGACGTCGGGCTCCGATGAGACGACGCTGGCCGACCTACTGCCGGCTGGCGGCTCTCAGCGGGCCCGCGCACCAGCGTTCGACGGCGGCGTGGTTGTCCAGACGGACGATCGGGAGTTCGGGTCGCCGCTCACGCAGAGCCGCCACCCGCAGGGTGCTCTTGTGGTGGGTTGACCAGGCCCAACGTACGACGTGCTCGCGGTCGGTGAAGATCGTGCGCAGGGGCGGCTCGACGTTGCCGTTCCACAGCACCTCTTTGCGCAGCCGCCGGAGCAGTGTCCGACGCACCACCTGCCGCATGACCGTCCGGCGCGGCAGGGCCAGCCAGACCAGCAGCTCGGCGCGCTCCGCGAGCAGACCTCGCACGAGGCTGTACTGCCACTCGGTCGCCCACCGGGGTCCGGCGCTGAACGTGTCGACGTCCGCCAGGAAGGTCTCCCGCGGCGTCCAGGCCGGGCCGTGGTGCAGCGCGTCGAGCTCGATGTGCGGGATGTCGAGGACCGCTGCCATCCGACGGGCCAGCGTCGTCTTACCGGAGCCCGACGTCCCGGCGACGAGCACACGTCGAGGACGGCCGGGCAGCGGGTCATCGGCGGACAGCATCATCACCGATCCACGGTAACGATCTACCTCCGGCCGTCCCGCCGCGAGTCGATGCCGATGGCGGGTCTGACCAGCCCGTCCTGTGCGGTGGACGTGGACGCGACCGGTGTGTGGCCGGCGTCAGGGCAGGACGTCGTAGGAGTACCAGGTGCCCGGATCGAGCACCTGTCGCGGGGTGAGCGACGCGTCGAGCAGGGCGATCATGGCATCGTCGATCCGGTGCCCGGTCGGGGCTGCCGGCTCGTCGTTCCCGGGTTCGTAGATCCGTCCGTGGCTGGTCATCGGGATCTCGCCGTGGATACCCCGACCTTCAGCCCGGGGAGGAAACGGCGCCCCTTGCCGGACCGCATGAGCGAATCCTTTCGGTAGAATGAGGGTATGTCCCGCTACCGGCTCGACCCGGCAGCCGAACAGGCGGCCGGAATGGAGGAGCACTGCGGGCACGCGCGTTTTGTCTGGAATCTCGCGGTCGAACAGCAGTCGTGGTGGAAACCCGGCCGGGGGAACGCGCCGAACCATGCGGAGCGTTGCCGGCAGTTGACCGAAGCGCGGGCGGAGTTCAAGTGGCTGCGGGCCGGTTCGCAGACCTTTCAGCAGCAGGCGCTTCGAGACTTCGACCAGGCTATGCGGAACTTCTTCAACGGCTCGCACCGCCGCCCGATCTTCCGGAAACGTGGCCGGTCCGATGGTTTCCAGATCGTGGGGAAGAACGCACGGGTCGAGAATCTGAACCGGAAGTGGTCCCGATGCTGGATCCCGAAAGTCGGCTGGGTGAGGTTCCGCGTGTCGCGGACGATCCCGGACTTCAGGTCGTACCGGGTGACACGGGATCGGGCGGGCCGCTGGCATGTGGCGTTCGCCGCGGCACCTGACCCGATCCCCGCGCCGGGAACCGGCGAGGTCGGCGAGGTCGTCGGTGTGGATCGGGGTGTTGCCGTGTCCGCGGCGCTGTCCACCGGGGAGCTGCTGTCCTGCCCGAAACTGAGACCGAAGGAAGCGGAACGGCTCCGCCGGCTCCAGCGCCGGTTGGCGAAAGCCACACGCGGGTCGAACCGGCGTGGCCGGCTGAAGACCCAGATTGCCCGGGTGAAAGTCCGGGAGGCCGACCGGCGGAAAGACTGGGTGGAGAAAACCTCCACCGATCTTGCCCGCCGGTTCGACGTCATCCGGGTGGAGGATCTCCGTATCAAGAACATGACCCGGTCGGCCCGAGGTACTGTCGACCAGCCGGGCCGGAATGTTCGACAGAAAGCCGGGCTGAACCGGGGCATCCTCGCCAACGGGTGGGGTCTCCTTGCCCGGCGGTTGGAACAGAAAGCACCCGGCCGGGTGGAGAAGATCCCGGCCGCCTACACCAGTCAGTGTTGCTCGTCCTGCGGGCATGTGGCGCCCGGGAACCGCGAGAGCCAAGCGATGTTCCGGTGCGTCGCCTGCGGGCACACGGCCAACGCGGACGTGAACGCGGCACGCAACATCGCGGCTGGACGGGCCGTGACCGCGCGGGGAGGCACGGTGTTGGCCGCGCCCGCGAACCGCGAACCTCAACATTCCACACCTCCTCTGGTGGGTGTGTAGGAGTTGGAATCCCCCGCGTTCACGCGAGGGAGGACGTCAACCAGGACTCCCAGATGCGGTCCACGTTGCAGTGGTTGAAGAAGAAGACCGGGTCGTTCGGGGAGATGCCGGGCAGCATGTCACCGCCGACCCAGACGTGCACGCGGCTGTGGAGCTGCGGCCCGTTCACCCAGCCCTTGACGAGGTTGCGGTGGGTGACGAGGGAGGGGGATGCGTCCCACGGGGCGCTGTCGTAGTCGTCGTTGTCCAGCGCGGCCCGCACGTCGGAGACCTGCCCAGGAGGGTGTCGCTCCACAGGCGCTGGGTGCGCTGCACGGTGGTCGGGAGATCGCCGCCGTCGGTCACCCAGTCCCAGTAGGGCAGGGTGGTGTCAGGGTCGCCGCTGTGGCGTTGGAGTTGCTGTTCCATCCGGAGCAGGTACATCCGGTGCCAGGGCAGGAACACCGGGCCGCCGTGGGCCCGGTTGCGCATCGTGGCATCGGAGGAGGTGCCCAGCTGCATCGCGGCCCAGTGCCAGATGACGAACAGGTCCCACACCGACAGGGGCTGCTCGATGCCGCGCATCCGGAACCCCGGGATCACCCGGGCGAGGACCTGGCCCGCCGAGCGCGCGGTGACCGACGTTAGCTCACTGCTCAGGTCGGCGGCCGCGGCGAGGTAGCGCCGCGGTGGGGTCCTGAAGAATGTTTGTCCGGACGGCGGTCACCGATGGTCTCCATGATCGCTTCCAGTGTGCCCCGTGTGCTCGTGGTGCTCGTGGTCCGGCTGGCCGGGTCCGTCGGTGTCCGCGAGTTCGTCGCGGACGGGTGGTTTCTCCCAGAGGGTGTCGATGACGGTCTTCACCACGTCGACGGCGGAGCTGGGCGCGTACTGCGGGAAGCGGTGGTAGTGGACCGCTCCGGAGGGCAGCACCTCGACGTGGCCGGCGAGCGGCCGGCCGTCGATCGTGATCCGGTAGGTGGTCTCGATCTTCACCTGATGGCCCTGGTAGTCGAACTCCCGCGTGCTCGTCGACGTGCCGTCCCCGGGCCCGTGGTCGTGGCCGTGGTCGTGCGGGGGCTCCCCCACATCGCGCAGGCCCTCCCCGGAGAGGAAGTACCCCGCGAGATCCTCCGCCGAACCGGCACCCTGCTCGTCCACGGCACCCTCCTGACTGTCGTCGTCCGCATCTCACCAGAGGCGCGGAGGGTCACACAACGCTCACGACCCGTCGGGCTGGCGACAGTGAAGGTGACCGTCTCTCACCTGCGGAAAGTTCGGATGTGTAGCCACACGACGCTCAGGAGTCCCGGATTGGCCGGCGGGCAGTCCAACCCAAGGCAATAATCAACACATAAACAACAAAAAATTACAGGTGTTCAGGGAGCGCCTTGAGCTCGCGGCACCCTGGGACGACTTGTGGCAGCCACTGCTGTTCACCGTCGTGCTCGGCACCGCCGTGGTTCTCGTCGGCTGGCTGCCGCTGCTCCTGGTCGCCGTACTCGTTCTCGGCCGGCGCGCGGGCCTGGCCCGCGCCTCCTTCGAGAGACGTCAGCGTGAACGCCACAACGAGGCACTCGCCGGCATCGACGACAAGTCCAGCCCGGAGCTGAGCCGTTTCGTCGCCACGCTGCTCACCAGGGACGGCTGTGTCGACGCGGAGGTCATCCCCCTTGGGGGGAGACATGGCCTCGACGTCCTCGCCACCACCTCCGCCGGCGAACGGATCGCGGTGGCGTGCCACCGCCACACCGGCGAGACGACCATCAGCCCGAACCTCATCAGACGGTTCCGCAGCCACCTCCTCGACCGCTACCACACACCCCCGACCACCGCCGTGATCGTCACCTCGGGGCGGCTGACCGATCCCGCCCGCGTCTACGCCGAGGAACACGGCGTCGTCGTCGTGGAACGTCACCGGCTGGGGCTGTGGGCGTTGGGTAGCCCACCGCCCGTGCGCGGACTGCGAGCCCGCACGCTGCCCGCCGGGGCGAGCCGCGCCGATCATCCGCTGCCCACCAGGGCCAGCGAGCGCGTTCTCTGGCTCACTCCCGTGCCCACCCTCGTCGTCCTGTGCACCGCGGGACTTGGCCCCGCCCTGCTGTTCCTGGCCGTGGCCCTCGCCACCGCGACGCTCACCGCCGGCGCCGACGCCCACTTCGACCCTGAACCGCCACCGCTCCGGTGGCCGTGGTGGCCGCTGTGGGCGGAGGCCTCGGCGAAGCCCGCCGCCGCCGCCCTCGCCGCGACCATCCTGCTGGCCCTTCACGCACAGGCCGGCTGAGCCCTGGCCGGCTGACCCCAACCCCACGACGCATTGGACGGGCCGGGCCCGGTCAGGCGTCGAGGACGATGTCGGTGACCGGGGCCGTGACGCAGGGGAGGATCTCCCCCTCGGCCAGGTCGCACATAGGTTCCGAGAGGTAGTGGACCGTCCCGGACACCAGCGTGGACCGGCAGGTGCCGCACACCCCGCTCCAGCACATCGAGTCGAGCTGGACACCGGCCGAGTCGGCGAGCAGGAGAATCGTGTCCTCCGCCGGATCCCAGCGCAGTTCCCGGCCCGAGCGGGTGAACGTCACCCGCAGGTCTGACAGCCGGGACAGCAGGTCCACGGGATGGCCGGGTTCGCTGCCGTGACCGAGGAGACCCGGGCCGTGGGACTCGTCGACGAACGCCCGGTGGTCCGCGGGGAGGGCGTCGCGGCCCACCGGGGTGAAGCCGTGGCGGTGAAACCATCCGGCTGCTGTCCGGGGCAGCAGGACGACCTGGTCGAAGCCGGCCGCCGCGGCCTGGGTGAGGGCGCAGGCCAGCAGCAGCCGACCGAATCCGCGCTGCCGCCAGCCGCGCGCCACCCAGAGGTCGTGCAGCTCCGCCGTTCCCGCCGTTCCTGTCGTTCTCGGGGTCAGTGGTCGCAGGCCCACGGTCGCCATCACCACGTCGTCCACCGTCAGGACGTGGAACTCCGCCGCGTCGGCGACGTCACCAGGGTCGCGCCGGACGGGAATCCGTCCGACGGCGGAAGGCACGACAGCGGACGGTTCGACGGCCTGGGGGTCGGAGATCGGGTGGACGTCCACCAGGTCCTCCGGGCGGGCCCGCCGGAAAACCACGCGCAGCGGGGTGTCCCGGGCCGAGCCGACCACGAACCGGACGGGGACGGCGACGTCCGCCCGGGGCCGGAAACCGGTGTGGGGGTGCGTGATACTCACGTGGTCTCCCGCTGGGGTGCACGGACGGCCTTGTCGAGGACGGTTCCGTCGGCGACGGCCGTTTCAAGAGCGACGGTTTCGAGGTCGACGGTTTCGAGGGCGTGGATCACCCAGCGACGGTCCGCGGCCGCCTCCGAGGTCCGGGTCTGTGGCATGAGCCGCCACAGCCGCCGCAGCAGGCCCGCGCCGACGACCAGAGCGGCGCCCCCGCTGGCGGTGACGAGCCACGGAAGCGGCAGGAACCCCGCGCCGGCGGCCACCAGCAGACCGGCCAGGGGCATCGAGGCCAGGTTCAACAGCACGATCACGCCGACGACACGGCCGAACTCCGCCTCCGGGACCAGGCGGGCCCGCACCACGCGGATGAACACGGTGAAGACGCTTTCGGCCGTCAGGAAGGTGACGGCCAGCACCACGAACCAGCCGAACCCCGGTGCCACACCCAGCGCCGTGCACGCGGCGAGGGAGAGCAGGGCCGAGGCCACGCCGACCGCGACCAGCCCCATCCGGTCGATCACCCGGCTGGTCACCGCGAGTACGGCCATCGAGCCGAGGCCGCCGAGCAGGTAGACGACGCCGAGGGCACTGCCGCTGCGCCCGTGGGAGATCTGGACGAGCGCGGGGCCGCTGGCCAGCAGCAGGCCGAGGGCCAGGTTCACCGTGAAGGCGACGGCCACGACGAGCCGCAGCACCGGCGAGCCGAAGACCCGCCGGACGCCGGCGGCGAGATCGGACCGCAGGTCGGCGAGACGCAGCGTCGTCGCGGGGGCGGCCGCGTCGCCGACGACATCCGGCCCGGCCAGCAGCATGGCCTGGTCGATCCCGCCGAGCAGCGACTGCGCCCGCTGCATCCGCGCCGGGACGACCAGCACCAGCATGGCTTTCTCGCCGGCGACGAACGACTGTTCGAACGACGCCCCGGCGATCAGGGCCAGCACGATCAGGCTGGTCCGTGCCGCTGACGGGTCGACCGTGACGAGCAGTGCGACGAGCCAGGCCGCCGCGCACCGCACCCCGTCGCTGACGACGTAGACCCGCCGGAGCGAGAAACGGTCGACCAGCGGGCCGGCCAGGGGCAGGGAGGTCAGCCGGGGCAGCCATCAAGATTTCCCGAGGGGGCTGGCGCCTTCAGGCGTCAGGGGAATCGGGCACGGACCGTGACCATGGGTGTACGTCGCCGGTATGTTCGGATCATGGTTCGGGGGGTGGTGGGTGTGGGTGGCGTCTACGGCCGTGGGTATCGCAGGGTGTGGTGCCCGAAGTTCCGCCGCCCCGTACTTGCTGGTCCTGTCGGTGACCGTTGTGACGAGCTGGTCCGGCGGAAGTGCACCGAACATGAGTGGACGGTCGTTGCGCTGGGGGTCATGCCCGCCCCTGTGTGCCTGTTCGTGAAGGTTCACCTGAGGCACTTCCCGTTGTCTTCGCCGACCAGCTCACGGGGTTGACGTCCCGGGTGCTATGTGAGGGGTTCGGGTATCTGCGGTTCTGGTTGTCGGCCCTGCGGTCGCGGTCGTACGTCGCCGCCGCCGCCGTCGGCACGGTGTCCACCGAGGCCGTCCGCCGGTACATCGACACCCGGTACGAGCGGCCGTGGCGTACGGAGCGGGCCCGGCGAGGCGGGCGTTCAGGTTCCTGCTGCGCCCGACCATGCGGCAGGCCGCCGCGCTGACGGCGATGCTCGATGACCATCGGGCGCTGTACAACGCCGCGTTGCAGGAACGACGCGACGCCTACCGGCATCCGTCGAGGGTGACGGTTCGCTACGGCGACCAGTCCGCGCAGCTCAAGGAGATCCGCGCCTGCGACCCGGATCAGGGGCGCTGGTCGTTCTCCTCCCAGCAGGCCACCCTGCGCCGGCTCGACAAGGCGTTCGCCGGCTTCTTTCGCCGCGTCAGGGCAGGCCAGACCCCCGGCTACCCGCGGTTCAAGGGCGCGGGCCGGTTCGACACGGTCGAGTGGCCGAAGGACGGGGACGGCTGCCGGTGGAACTCCCAGCCCGAGCATCCCACCCGGACCCGGGTTCGGCTTCAAGGTGTCGGTCACGTCAAGGTTCACCAGCATCGGCCGGTGGCGGGCACGGTCAAGACGGTCTCGGTGCGGCGGGAAGGCCGCCGCTGGTATGTGGTCCTCTCCTGCGACGACGTGCCCGCGCGGCCGCTGCCTGCCACCGGGGTGGTGGTGGGGGTGGATGTGGGTGTGGCGTCGCTGGTGACCCTCTCTGATGGCCGTCAGGTCGGTAACCCGCGTTTTCTCGCCGCGGCGGCCGGTCGGCTCGCGCGTGCGCAACGGGAACTGGCCCGTAAGAAGCGGGGGTCGACCCGGCGCCGGAAGGCCGTCGCGAAGGTCGCCGCGCTGCACGGCAGGGTTCGCCGGCAGCGCCTCGACCTCGCGCACACGGTCGCCCGCGATCTTGTCCGCGACCATGATCTGATCGCTGTGGAAGCGTTGCGGGTCGTGAACATGACTCGCCGGGCCGCGCCGAGACCCGACCCCGACCGGCCCGGAGTGTTCGTGGCGAACGGGCAGGCGGCGAAGTCCGGGCTGAACAGAAGCGTTCTCGACGCGGGATGGGGGGTGTTCCTCGCTGTGCTGCGTGCCAAGGCTGAAAGTGCCGGACGGGTGGTCGTCGAGGTCAACCCCGCCAACACCTCCCGCACCTGCGCGGTCTGCGGGCACTGCCACGCCGACAACCGCAGAACACAGGCCGCGTTCACCTGCGTCGCGTGCGGGCATGCCGCGCACGCCGACGTGAACGCGGCGGTCAACATCCTTCGGGCCGGGCTGGCCCGTCAGGCCACCGAAGCGGCCTGAGAAGCCGACGGCTCCAACCGTCGGAAGAGTCACTCCACGAACAGCGCGACCCCGGACCAGGCCGCACTTCCCGTCTCCTGGTAGACCAGCACGGGGACGGCGAACTGCAGCAGCTGGTTCGCCAGCGCCCCCACCGCGCGCAGCACGAAGTAGGTCCGCAGCGGCCCCCCGCGTCCCTCGTCGTCGTGGTCGTCCGGTGTCATGGTGCGCATGTCATCCGGCGGCGGCGACGGGCCGGGACGGCGTCGGCGACCGCCGCCTTCATCGTCGACTTGTCCCGGAAACGGTGAACGAAGGCGGGCCGGCAGCCGGGGACATCCAGGTGTTCGCGCAGACGGGCGGCGGTGGTCAGGTCGTACTCCGACAGGCCGGCGACGCCGGCGAACGGGCCCCACCGGGCCGCCAGGTCCTCCGCCACCGGTAGGACGGTCTCGAACCGGGTGTCGGGCACGATGGCGATCTCCAGCGGCTCGTCGGCGTCCGCCGGACGCCCGAACCGGCTGCCGTCGACGGCCGCCAGACCGCCGGGGGTCGTGATGTGCACCAGACGGCAGCCCGGCGGGGTGTAGCGCGCGTAGTTGCCGAACTCGTCGTCGAACCGGTTGAGGACCAGGTGAACCGGGGTGCCCGAGTGGATCTGGCCGGACCCGGCCCCGGGGCTGGGGCCGGGCCTAGTCAAAGCGCGCCTGCTCGCCGAGGTGATGCCAGCGCTGCTCCGCCTCGGCGGCGGAGTCTGCGACGAAGAGCACGTGGCCGAGGCGGCGCTACCCGATCGGCATCCACTCGTGCGCGAAACCGCCCAGGCGGCGCTGCGCCGCGCCGGTTCGGACCCGGCCGAGCACTACCGCCGGCTCGCCACAGCCCAGGCTCCGGAACCGGGGGCGATCGCGGGGCTCGGGGAGACCGGCGCGGCGGACGACGCCGACGTCGTCGCCCGGTGGCTGTCGCATCCGCGTGCCCGCGCCCGGGTGGAGGCGATCCGGGCGCTGCGTCGCCTCGGCGTCACGCGGCCGGTCGAGCTGGTGCCGATGCTGCGCGACGACTCCGCCGCGGTCACCCGCCAGGCGGTGACGACTCTGCGCCGTGAGCCCGGCGCCGTTGAGCGGCCGGTGCTGGAGGCGCTGCTCGCCGCGGGCAACGCCCCGCATGTGCGGTTCGCCGGCTACCGGCTGCTGACCACCAGGGAAGACGCCTGGCAGCGGATGGCCGTCAACCTGCGCCTGCTCGACGACGCCGGCGAACGGCTGCGTGCCAGCGCACGGGCCGACCTGACAGCGTGGCTCGACAACGAAGCCGCCACCACGTACCACGCGCCGAGCCGCGACCGCGCCGCCGAGCTCGACAGCCTGATCGAACGCACCCGCCCGGTCCTCGGCGAGCACAGGGCCCGACTGCTGCGATTCCACACCGGTCTCGAAACCGCCGGCTGACGAGCCTCACAGGGCCGGGCCCGAGGGGAGTCGGCTCACCGCGGGGTGTGGGGTCGGCACACCCCCCCACCCCGCGGGCGAGACTCAGAGCTGTGTTCTCACCTGGCGGGCCGCGGCGACCAGGTTGGTGAGGGTCGCCCGGACCTCGGGGTACCCACGGGTCTTGAGCCTGCAGTCCGGGTTGACCCACAGCCGCCGGGCCGGGAAGGCGCCGGTGGCGACGCCCAGGTGCCCGGTGACCTCCTCCACCGAGGGCACCCGCGGTGAGCGGCAGGGTCTCGCGCAGGGCGGGCTCGTCGACCTGGATCACCCCGATGCCGGCGACCTCGATGCCGGCGACCTCGTCGCGCAGGGCGAGCGCGACCTGCCGCGCGGTGTCGCCCCGCGGCTGGTCGTCGCGGACGAACGACCAGGCCAGCATGGTGACCGGGCCGGTGAGCATGCCCTTGACGGGCTTGCCGGTGAGGCTCTGCGCGTAGCTGGCCCACTCGACGGTCATCGGCTTCGGGCGGGAGCCGTCTTCGGGACACACCGGCGGGTTCGCGTCGAGACCCGCACCCCGACTAAGCACCAAGTTTGCAGCTGCATAAGAGTTGCAACTACTGTTCAGTCGCTGGCCGATCGAGGGGAGCAGGATCTATGGGGAGCGTCCCTGACGGCCCGGCGGCATGCCTGCCGGTAGCAATCGAGATCATGACCGCCTACACCGACTCCGCCACCGACCCCGCGTTCTTCTGGACCACCGTCCAGCGCGTGATGGCGGACGGAGCCGACCGCGCCGACCCCGCGGCGGCGATGGCGGAGCTCGTCCTCGGTCTCGCGACCCTGTGCGGGATCACCCTCGACCACCTCGCGGACCGCTCCGGAGCCGACACCGGGCCGCGCGACCTCCTCGCCGCGATCCGGAACGCCTACGTCACCGATCCCGTCTGACCCGTCCGCGCCGCCGGACATCCACCGCACAGCGAAGGAGCCCCACGTGGCCGTGTACACGTTGCCGGACCTGCAGTACGACTACGCCGCCCTCGAACCGTCGATCAGCGGCCAGATCCTCGAACTGCACCACGACAAGCACCACGCGACCTACGTCGCCGGGGCCAACACCACCCTGGACAAACTCGCCGACGCCCGCGAGAAGGGCGACTTCGCCGCCATCGTCGGCCTGGAGAAGACCCTCGCGTTCAACGTCTCCGGGCACATCCTGCACAGCATCTACTGGCAGAACCTCTCCCCCGACGGCGGCGACAAGCCCGACGGCGCCCTCGGCGACGCCATCACCGAGTCCTTCGGCTCCTTCGACGCCTTCAAGGCACAGCTCACCGCCGTCACCACCACCGTCCAGGGCTCCGGCTGGGGCATCCTCGCCTACGACCAGCTCTCCGACCGCCTCCTCGTCGAGCAGGTCTACGACCACCAGAGCAACGTCGGCATCGGCAACACCACGCTGCTCGCCTTCGACGCCTGGGAGCACGCCTGGTACCTGCAGTACAAGAACGTCAAGGCCGACTACGTGACCGCCCTGTGGGACATCGTCAACTGGGCCGACGTCGCCGCCCGCTACGCCGCCGTGAAGCAGGCGCCGCAGACCTAGCCACCGGGCACACTCGCTGGTCGGCCGTTGCCTCCCGCGCGCGGCCGGCCAGCGGGGTCAGCCGGCGAGGCGGCGGGCGCCGAGCGGACGCTGCGCTCCTCCGCGCCCGGCCAGAGCCTTGCGCACCGAGGATTCGACGGTGGCTATGGCAGACGTCCTTCCAGGGAGAAGACCGGAATGTTCAGATCCGGAAGTTGAAGGTGTTGGTGTCGAAGGTGTTGTAGGCGGAATAGTCGAGGAGCTCGTAGAGGCGGGAGCGGGTCTGCATCCGGTCGACGAGACCGGCCTGTGTGCCGTCCGCCAGGAGCTGGCGCAGCCCGTCCTCGACGGCGCCCATCGCGAGGCGCAGCAGGGTGACCGGGTAGATGACGAGGTTCACGCCGGCGGATTCCAGCGCCGCGGTGGTGAGAAGCTCGCTTTTCCCGAACTCGGTCATGTTCGCCAGGATCGGCACGTCGACCGCGCTGCGCATCGCCTCGAACTCGGCGAGGTCGGCCATCGCCTCCGGGAAGATCATGTCCGCGCCGGCGTCGGCGTAGGCGCGGGCGCGCTCGGTGGCGGCGTCCAGGCCCTCGCCGGCGCGGGCGTCGGTGCGGGCGCAGATGACGAAGTTGTCGTCACGGCGGGCGGTGACCGCGGCGTGGATCCGGCGGACCATCTCCTCGGTGCCCACCACGGACTTGCCATCGAGATGACCGCACCGCTTCGGGTTGACCTGGTCCTCGAGGTGGCAGCCGGCGAGCCCGGCGTCCTCGAGGATCTGGATGGTGCGGGCGACGTTCATCGGCTCGCCGAAGCCAGTGTCGGCGTCCACGAGGGCCGGCAGGTCGGTGACCCGGGCGATCTGTCCGGCCCGCCCGGCGACCTCGGTCAACGTGGTCAGACCGATGTCGGGCAGGGCGAGATCGGCGGAGAGCACCGCACCGGAGACGTAGACGCCGTCGAAGCCGAGCTCGGTGATGAGAACAGCGGTCAGCGGGTTGAACGCGCCAGGGAAACGCAGCAGGCGACCGGAACGCAGCGCCTCCCGGAACGCGGCGCGACGGGAATGGGCCGGCTTCTTCGCGTGCAGCACTGCGGGTTCCTTTCCGAAATCCGGCGGATTCGGCCGCCGGGCACCGGGCACCGGGCACCGGCCGCCTGCTGTCGCGGGGCGGGGCGGGGCGGTCAGAAGATCCCCTGGGTGCTCCCGGTGGTGAGTGCGGGCTCGGGAGTGAGGGTGAGGCCGGCGAGTTCGTCCGGGGTCAGTTCGGGCAGGCGGGCGGCGGTGTCGAGGAACCTGTCCTGCTCGGGGCCGGGGATGACGCCCTCGGCGAGGCGGCGGAACTTGCCGACGTACTCGTCCCGGCCGAACGGACGGGCGCCGAGCGGATGCGCGTCGGCGACGGCGATCTCGTCGGTGAGCACGGTGTCGTCGTCGAGCTCGACGACGACCCGGCCACCGAACGCCTTCTCGGCGGGGTCGGTGGCGTGGTAACGCCGCGTCCACTCCTTGTCCTCCAGCGTGGTGATCTTCCGCCAGAGGGCGACGGTGTCCGGCCGCGTCGCCCGCTCGGGGGCGTAGGAGCGCTCGTGGTGCCAGTCGCCGTCCTGCAACGCGACCGCGAAGATGTAGGGAATCGAGTGGTCGAGGGTCTCCCTGCTGGCCTTCGGGTCGTACTTCTGCGGGTCGTTCGCCCCGGAGCCGATCACGTAGTGGGTGTGATGGCTGGTGTGGATCGCAATGGAGCGGACTCGGGCAAAGTCCCCGATCCGCGGGCCGAGGCGGCGGGCCAGGTCGATCAGCGCCTGGCTCTGGTACTCGGCGGAGTGCTCCTTGGTGTAGGTCTCGAGGATCCCCCGCTTGGCCTCCCCGGCCGCGGGCAGCGAGACGACGTACTGCCCGCCGGGCCCGTCGAGCAGCCAGGCGATGAACCCGTCCTCACCCTCGTAGGCCGGTGACGGCGCGCCCTCACCGCGCATGGCCCGGTCCACCGCCTCGACGGCGAGCTTGCCGGCGAACGCCGGTGCGTACGCCTTCCAGCTCGAGATCTCGCCCTTGCGTGACTGCCGGGTTGTTGTGGTCGTGTGCAGGGCCTGTCCGACAGCCTGGTGGACGGTCTCGGTCGGCAGGCCGAGCAGGGCGCCGATGCCGGCGGCGGCGGACGGGCCGAGGTGCGCGATGTGGTCGATCTTGTGCCGGTGCAGGCAGATCCCACGGACGAGCGCGACCTGGATCTCGTAGCCGGTGGCGATCCCGCGCAGCAGGGCGGCACCGTCCAGCCCCAGATGCTGGGCGACGGCCAGCACCGGCGGGATGTTGTCCCCGGGGTGGGAGTAGTCCGCCGCCAGGTAGGTGTCGTGGAAGTCCAGCTCGCGCACGGCGACGCCGTTCGCCCAGGCTGCCCACTCCGGGGAGACGCGGACGCCGGCCGGCGTGCCGAACACGGTAGCGCCGTCACGCCCGGGGGCGGGGATGTGCCGCAGCGCCTGGTCGCGGGCGGCGGCCACCGGCTTTCGGGTCAGCGACGCGGCGGCCACCCCGGCGTTGTCGATGACCCGGTTGATCACCATGTCGGTCACGTCGGCGGTGACCTCGACCGGGTCGGTGGCGACCGCGGCGATCTTCCAGGCGAGCTGGTCCTCGCGGGCCAGCCGCTCGGCGCTCCGATACACGCGGACCTTGTGGTCGATCATGCGTTCACTCCTTCTTCCGAGTTGTCCGCCGAACCGGGATAGAGAGGGGTGGAAGCCGTGCCCGGACTTCCTGCCGAACAGGCCCGCGTCGACCATGCGTAGCCGACACGGCTACCCACCGGTGCCCGATGGACGGGTGTCGGTGTGTTCGGAGCTGATGCCGGCCAGCAGTTCCGGGAGCTGGCCCAGTGCTGGCCGGGCTGTTCACCTTCTTCACCAGCATGGTCGAGCAGGCGGCGGCCAGGAAGACCGTCGTCGACCTCCTCGCCGCCTCCGGGATCGACCTCCCGGTCGCCGGTGCCGGCCTACCGCCACCGAGCGCTCCCGCCTGACCACACTGCTCCGATCCGGTTGACCTCGCCGCGCACCAAGCGTCTAATGGCGAGAACCTGATATATCAACCGCGAGAGGGGCATCCGTGTCGCCAAGGCGCGAGGACCAGCTCACCCTGGTCGCGTTCATGCAGGCTTCGAACGTGTCGGTGTACTCGGGGTCGTGGCGGTACCCGAGCTCGGCGCACGACTTCCTCGACCTCCGCTACTACCAGCGGATAGCGCGGGTGCTCGAGGAGGGCACGTTCGACCTGATGTTCTTCGACGACCGCCTGGCGATGCCGTCGATCTACAACGCGTCTCCCGCCGACGCCGTCCGCTACGGCGCCCGCCCGGTCAAGCTCGATCTGACCGCGGTGCTGGGCGCCGCCGCGGCCGCGACGTCGCACCTGGGCCTCGGAGCGACCTACTCCACGACGTACTACCCGCCGTTCCACGTCGCGCGGACCTTCGCGACGCTGGACCACCTCAGCGGCGGGCGGGCGGCCTGGAACGTCGTCACCTCGGTGAACGACTCCGAGGCCCGCAACTTCGGGGTCGACCAACACCTCGGTCACGACGAGCGCTACGACCGCGCCGAGGAGTTCATCGACGTCGTCACCCGGCTCTGGGACTCCTGGGAGGACGACGCCCTGGTGATGGACCGGGAGTCCGGCGTCTTCGCCGACCCGGGCAAGGTCCACGAACTCGACCACCACGGCAAGTACTTCCACGTGCAGGGACCCCTCACCGTCCCGCGCCCGCCGCAGGGCCGGCTGCCCATCATCCAGGCCGGCCAGTCGGGCCGCGGCCAGCAGTTCGCCGCCAGGTGGGCCGACCTGATCTTCACCGCCGACCCGAGTCAGAGCGTCGCCGCCGAGCACTACCGCAGCCAGAAGGAACTCGTCACAGCCGAGGGCCGGTCCGCCGACGCCGTCCGGATGCTCCCGATGGCGTACGTCATCGTCGGCGAGACCGAGACGATCGCCAGGGAGAAGGAGAACATCTTCCGCGACGAGCTCGTCCACCCGATGGCGTCGCTGACGCTACTCTCCGAGCTCACCAACCACGACTTCTCGGGTTACTCACTCGACGACGAGATCACCGACGAGCTCATCAACTCCGTCTCCGGCATCCGCGGCCTCGTCCAGGGCGTGAAGAAGCACCTCGGCGGCGGCAAGATGACACTGCGGACGCTGGCGAACCACCGCGCCACCCTGCTGCAGGGCCCGCGCTTCGTCGGCACCGGCACACAGATCGCCGACCAGATGCAGGACTGGTTCGAGACCTACTCCTGCGACGGTTTCGTCCTCGCGGCCACCCACTTCCCCGGCGCGTTCGAGGACTTCGTCCGGCTGGTGGTGCCCGAGCTGCGCCGCCGCGGACTGTTCCGCTCCCGCTACACCGGCTCGACCCTGCGCGAGAACCTGGGCCTGGCACGGCCCGCCAGCAGCTTCACCGCGTCGGTCAGCAGCGGTGTCCGCCCCTGAACGGACCGGCCGCGTGGAAGCGGGTCCCCAAGATCCCAGGCCGGATCTGATGTGCGGCGAGGGCTGCGATCGCCCGTCAGCCGCCGGCGCCGGCGCCCGCCGCTGGACCGGCGGCTGTCGATCCGGCCCCGGCCGGCCCGGGGCCGAACACCCGGGCGACGAGGAGCCGGCCGGCGCTGACCACATGCTCCTCCGACACCCGGCGCGCGCGGGCACCGTTGTGGGCGGCGATGGCGTCGACGATGTCGTCGTGCTCGCGCAGGGCGCAGCCCACCTGCTCCGGGACGAGGTCGAAGAACGACCACGGGATGATCCGCCCGGTCTGGCGGATGAGCGCGATCAGACGCACCGAGTCGCTGGCCTGGTTGACGGCCCGGTGGAACAGGAAGTTCGCCGTCCGCAGGTCGCCGCCGGTCTCGACCGCCGATCGGACGTCGGCCGCCAGGTGCCGGAGCTCGGCCAGGTGGGCTTCGGAGATCCGTTCCGCGGCCCAGGCCGCGGCCGCGCCGGAGAGCATGGCGATGAGGGCGAAGTTGTCCTCGACGTCGCGCCGGCGCAGGCCGATCACCGTCACCCCGCTGCGGGGGGCGACGCGGACCAGGCCCTCGAACTGGAGCGCCAGGCACGCCTCGCGGACGGGGGTGCGGCTCGTGCCCAGCCACGCGGCGGTCTCGTCCAGGTCGATGCGGGCCCCCGGGCCGAGGCGGCCACTCATGATCTCGTCGCGGAGCACGTCGGCCACTCTGTCCCGGGCGGTGGCGCCCAGCCGGAGCCGGCGGGGCCGGCCCTGCCCGGCGTCGGCTACCGCCGCCGGGCCCGCTCCAGCCCCCGCCCATTCATCCGAGCCGGGCATACCGTCGCGCGGGCCGAGGTATCCGGGCGTCGCCACGCCGACCAGCGTATATCAGAAGAGCAGAACAGCCGCGCCGTCAAGTGGCTCAGGTGGCGTCCCCGAGCAGGTGGAACCGGCGGCGGAAGTAGACGGCGGGACGGTCCTCGCCGACCTGGGTCCGCTCGACCCGGCCGAGCAGGATCGAGTGGTCACCCGCCGGTTGGATCGTGTGGGCGGCACAGTCCAGCGTCACGCACGCCCGGTCGAGCACGGGGAGGCCGCGTTCGTCGGGGTGGAAGCCCGCGTCCGCGAACTTGTCCGCGCCGCGCGTCGCGAACCGCACCGCGAGGTCGGCGTGTTCCGGGGGCATCACGTGCACGATGAACCGCCGCGCCGCCTCGAACGCGGGGTGGCACTGGGCGGACGTCGCGAGACAGACAAGGACGAGCGGCGGATTCATGGACACCGAGCAGAACGAGCTCGCCGTGAAGCCCCACCACCGACCGGTGTCGTCGGCGGTCGTCACGATCGTGACACCGCTGGGGAACGAGGCCATCGCGTCGCGGAACCGACGGTCGTCGTCGGACGCCGCGGACGCGGCGCCGGGCACGGACGACGGGTCATGCGCGGACCGTAGGTCACGTGCGGACGCGGTCTCGCGCGCGCTGGTCGTGGCTGTGTCTGGCCGCCGGCCCATCCTGGTCCACCTCTCGGTCAGTGATGCGCCTGCGGCCACCGCCCCACCGAAGACACCCGGTAAAGGGCGTGGCGTGCCGGGCGGATGACGTCCTTCCAGTTCAACTCTGACACTTTGATATATCAGGTGTCAAGACGGCGGCAGGGATGGCCAATGGCACGCCCGGCGCCGTGGGGCGTTGCGGGGTGCCACCTTCGTATCCAGAGGCAAGCCACTGCAGCGAGCCAGCAAGCCGGGACTCGACTGTTCCGTCGACCGAACCGGGTGGCGGGCCCGACAATGCGAGGGTGCTGACTGCATTGCGTCAAGGCCGGGCCGTGGTCCGGATGTCGGACGCCGCGCTCGCGGGCGATGATCTGGCCGGCGCGGTGGGCGCCGTCGCCGAGCGGCTACGGGGGCTGCGCCGGATCGCGGTGGTGGCCACTCCGACGTTGCAGACCGTGGTCGCGATCGCCGGGGCGGTGGAGGCCGGCGTCACCGTGGTCACGATCAACCCGCAGGCCGGCGACGCCGAGCGGGCGTACGTCCTGGCCGACAGCGACCCCGACCTGCTGCTCGACGACGTGGATCTCATGCAGCGCGGCGCGCTGCCGAGCGAGCCGGCCGATGACGACGCACCCGCGCTGGTCATCTACACCTCCGGGACCACCGGGCCCCCGAAGGGCGCGGTGATTCCGCGCCGCGCGGTCGCGTCCAACATCGACGCGCTGGCCAACGCGTGGGCCTGGTCGCCGGACGATGTGCTCGGGCACGCGCTGCCGCTGTTCCACGTGCACGGGCTGGTGCTCGGGACGCTGGGCCCGCTGCGGATCGGGTCCGCGCTGCACCATGTGGCGCGGTTCGCGCCGGTGCCGGGCGCGACGTTGTACTTCGCCGTGCCGACCATGTGGTCCCGGGTGCCCGAGCCCGAGGCGTTCGCGTCCGCCCGGCTGCTCGTGTCGGGTTCGGCGGCGCTGCCCGTGCCGGTGTTCGACCGGTTCGCCGCACGCGCCGGCCAGCGGGTCGCCGAACGTTACGGGCTCACCGAGACCCTCATCAACACCGCCGCGCGGGCCGACGGCGACCGCCGTCCGGGCCTGGTGGGTGCGCCGCTGGGCGGCGTCGAGGTCCGGGTCACCGGCGTCACCGGCGACGACGAGTTCGGACCGGTGGAGGTGCGCGGCCCGAACGTCTTCACCGGCTACCTGGGCAACCCGGCCGCCACCGCCGCGGCGCTGACACCCGACGGCTGGTTCTCCACCGGAGACCTCGGCCTCTTCGAGCCGGACGGGCAGCTGCGCATCGTCGGACGGCAGAGCACCGACCTCATCAAGTCGGGTGGGTACAAGATCGGAGCCGGTGAGGTCGAGAACGCGCTGCTGGCCCATCCGTCCGTCGCCGAGGCCGCGGTCGTCGGCGTGCCCGACGACGATCTCGGCCAGCGCATCGTGGCGGTTGTCATCACGCACGAGCCGATCGACGCCACGACGTTGATCGACCATGTCGCGACCGCGCTGGCCCCGCACAAGCGCCCGCGCGAGATCCGGTTCGCCACCGAACTGCCGCGCAACCAGATGGGCAAGGTGCAGAAGAAAAAGCTGCTCACCTGATCACCGGTCGCTGAAGAGTTACCGGACGGCCCGCGCTCGACGATGCCGACCCGCTGTTCCGGAAAGCGAAGTACGCCGGCACTCCCCGCGTGACGCGGTCCGACACCCGGATGCCGGTGAATTGCTGGTTTTCCGGCCGGGGCGGATGACCAGGCCTGTCCGGTGCGTCAGCGGCAGCGACCAAACGCGAAGGGTTCGCACTGAACGCCCGGTTTATCATGGGACGCCCATTTCGTCCCGCCAGCCGTCCGCTCGACAGCCCACGGAGCGGACCCGCGCCCGTCGAAGCGCGCGCCGCGGCGCCGATATGGGTGCTGCGTCACATCCACCGCGCCAAGCCCTGGTCCGATCTCCATAACGGCCGGTCAGGCACCGAAAGGGGGATCCGAACACGAGAACGACAGGACGAAGATCCACATTGACGAGACCGGAGCTAAATGGTCAAATACGCAATGTGTATCGCTCGGCCGTGCTGGTGACCCGAAGTCACATCGACTTCCTGCGCGTTAACTCCGCCGCCTGTACCAACGGCTGAACGGTCCGTAGCACCCAGCACGGACGACGGAGACCCGACCCCGGCTCCACGGGATACGGCCCCCACGGTCGCGTCTGAGCATCGGCATCCCCGGCATCGGAATACAGCCGCACCCGCCGACTACTTCCTTCTCACACCGCGCTGACAGCCGGTGTGGGCCCCCGTGACGCAAAACCGAAGAAGAGATCGGGACGGTATCAACGCGGCCCCCCGGCCGCCCGCGTCCTCGAGATCCGCGCCTGCCCGCAGATGAAGCAGACCAGCCGCCCCGGAAAAGCCTGGGGCGGCTACGACGATGCCGTGACATCGCACGGCGGCCGGCGCGGGCACGTCCCACCGACCGGGCGATCACCACGGGCATGCATGATTCGTGCCCCGGCCACCACAGCGCCGTCGTCCGTCGAAGAATGTCCGGAACCGCGTCGAGAAGGAGAGTCACAGGGCATGACCACAGCCGCGATGACCACCGCCGAGCTCACTGCGACGGGTGCGCGCGGCACCGTCCGAACAGCGGAGCACGGCCGGATCCTGAACGTGCTCGAGGGCGCGGACGGCGGTGGCCCGGCGATCGTGGAGCTCACCGGCGATCCCGGCTACGGCAAGACCCGGCTGCTGACGGCCGTGGCGGACGAGGCCCGCAAGCGTGGCGTCGACGTGCTGCGGGGCAGGTCGCTCGAGACCCGCCGGCACCGGCCCTTCCACCCGTTCATCGACGCCTTCAGCACCTGGCGGCCCACCGGCGCCGGGCCGCTGCCGCAGGCCACCGCGTTCGTCCAGTCCCTGGCGACCGCCGGTGACATGCTCGCCGACACCGAGACCGGCCGCTGCCGGCTCTTCGCCGAGCTGCGGTCGCTGCTGGAGGAGACACTGGCGGCGGCGCCCGACCCGCTGCTGCTGCTGCTCGACGACGTGCACTTCGCCGACCGGGCGTCGGTCGAGCTGCTCGAGATCCTGACGCGTTGGCCGCTGGGGCAGCCGCTGTCGGTCGTGGTGGCGCATCGCCGGCGTCAGATGTCCTCCTGGCTGCAGGTCACCCTGCAGCAGGGCGTCGAGGTGGGCGCGGTGGACCAGGTGGCGTTGCCGGCGCTCAGCCTGCGCCAGAGCGCCGAGCTTCTCGGGCTCGCGGTCACCGCGCCGGGGCTGGCCGACCTGCACGAGCGCAGTGCCGGCAATCCGCTCTACCTGACGGCGTTGGCCGAGCGGGAGCGCGGCCTGAACGGAGTGGACCGGACCGGCCCGGACCCGACCGGCGCGGGTGGCCACGACCCGGCCGGCGAGCCGCCCGACCTGTGGACGCGCAGCGCGCTCGGCGCCCGGCTGCTGGCCGAGACCGTGCATCTCGATGCCCGCCAGCGGCTGGTCGCGCACGCGGCGGCCGTGCTCGGCGACACCTTCTCGGTCGACGCCGTGGCGGCCGTCGCGCAGCTCGACCGGGAGGAGGCCTGCCAGGCGCTCGGCCAGCTGCGCGGCCGCGACCTGGTGCGCATGGTGCCGGGCGGCGAGCTGGTCTTCCGCCACCCGCTGCTGGGCAGCTGTGTCTACGGGGAGACCGACTCCTGCTGGCGGGCCGGGGCGCACCGACGCGCCCTCGAGCACCTCCGGTCGACGTTCGCCGCGCCGGCCGTGCTCGCCCGGCATGTCGAGCGCTCCGGATCGCACAGCCATGCCCTGGACCTGACGGTGCTGCTCGACGCGACCCGGGCGGCCGTGCAGAGCGAGCAGGGCACCGAGGCCGCCCACTGGCTCAGCGCCGCCCTGCGGCTGCGCCGCGCCGCCCCGGAAACCCCGAACGGCACCGGCAGCACCGGTGAGACGGCCGGTGCGGCCGGTGCGGGGCTCCCGCCGGTCGGCCCGGAGGTCTGGCGCCCGGTGATCGACCTGCTCGCCCGCCCCGACGCCGTCGCGCGCCTGCGCGCCCTCGGCCAGGAGGTCCTGAACACCCCGGCCGCGTACGGGCCGGCCGGCCGGGTGGGCACGGCGGCGCACCTGGCGATGGTCTCGGCCTCGCTGGGCTGCCACGACCACGCCGTCGCCCTGCTGTCGATCGCGCTCGCCGACGCCCGGGGGCCGGCCGAGGAGGGGCGCGTGCAGCTGTTCGCCCAGCTCGCCCGCATCGTCTCCGGAGGCATACCGAGCCGCGCCGAGGTGGACGCGCTGACCGGGCCGGAGCCGGCCGGCGACCCGCTGACCCGGGCCGGCGGGCTCGCGGTCCGGGCGCTGTGCGCCGCGCTCACCACCGACCGCGGCGCCACCGGGAACAGGTCCGCGGGCGCGGAGGCGGACGCGGCGGCCGCCGCGCTCGACGCCCTGGCGGTGAACGGCCCGGACCCCTCGGGCCCGGAGCTGTACTTCCTGCAGTGCCTGGGCTGGACGGAGGCGATGCTCGGTCGCTACGACAGCGCGCACGCCAGGATCACCCGCGCGGTGCGCGGCGCCCGCAAGCACGGCGAGCGCCACCTGCTGCCCGCCCTGCTCAACAGCCTCGCCTACATCCACTACCAGTCGGGGCGCCGGAGCGAGGCGATCGAGGTCACCCGGGAGGCCCAGCGCGTGTCGCAGCGGGCCGGTCGCGCCGACCAGGTGGCACTGGCCCAGGCCGTGGCCACGGCCGCCTGGGCCGGGCTGGGGCGCTCCCCCACGTTCGGCCCGGAGCTGCCGGAGGGCGTGCACGCCGACGCGCCCCGCACGCCGCTGACCGCGCTGCTGTTCGCCGAGGCCGCGCTGGCCGCCGGCGACGGACCGGCCGCCCTGGCCCTGCTGGGGTCGAAGCGGGAGACCTGGCGGGTCGCCGAGCCGATCCCGGTGCTGGGTGCCCGCATCTTCGAGGTGCTGGCCGCCGCCGCGCTGCTGGCCGGGGAGGATCCACGCCCGTGGGCGGCCCGAGCGGCCGAGGAGGCCGCCCGGGTCGGGCTGCCCGAGCAGCGGGGCCACGCGCTGCTCGCCCGCGGCTACGCGCTGGGTCGCGGCCCGGAGGCCGACCGGTGCTACGCCGAGGCGGCCGGCCTGCTGGCGGGCGCGCCCGCCGGCGGCCGGGCCCGGACGTTCGCGCGGTCGGCTCAGCAACGGCGCCACCGCCCCGGCCCCGACCCGCTGGTCGAGCTCACCACCAGGGAGCAGGAGGTCGCCCAGCTCGCCGGCCAGGGGCTGCGGACCCGGGACATCGCCAGCCGGCTGCGGGTGAGCCCGCGCACCGTCGACACCCACCTCTCCCACATCTACGACAAGCTCGGCATGAGCTCGCGGGTCGAGCTGGCCCGGTTGCTGTCCCCGGTCCCGCTGGTGCCCCCGGGCCACTGATGTCGCCGACCGACTGATGCCGCCGATCCGCTGACCGGCGCGCGGCGCGCAACGGCGCGCGCCGCGCGTGACACCGTGTGACACCACGGGACGGCTCGGCACCCGCCGCCACGTCAGCTCGCGGTGGGCAGGTCCAGCAGCCGGTCGGAGGTGAGGATGGCGTGGTGCAGCCGCCGCAGTGAGCGGCAGGGCTCCAGCCCCAGCTCGGCCCGCAGCACCCGCTGGGCGTCGCGGTACACCGCCAGTGCCTCGGCCTGCCGGCCCGAGCGGTAGAGGACGAGCATCAGCTGCGAGTACAGCGACTCCCGCAGCGGATGCTGGGCGATGAGCGTGCCGAGCAGGCTGATCACCTCCCGGTGCCGGCCGAGCGCCGTGCGGGCCTCAACCGACAGCTCCAGGGCGGCGAGGAGCTCCTCCTCGGCCCAGGCGGCGAAGGCGGTCAGGACCGGCCCCTCCACGGCGGATTCCAGCACCGGGCCGCGAACCAGGGACAGCGCGAGCTCGGCGGCGGCCAGCGCCTCCTCGCACCGCCCGGCCAGGTGGTGCTCCCGCCCGTCGCGCATCGCCTCCTGGAACTCGACGACGTCGTAGCTGGCGCCGTCCAGCCACAGCAGGTAGCCGGCGGGCTTGGTGACGATGGTGCGGGTGGGGTCCGCGCCGGCGGCCGCGAGGAACTTCCGCAGCTGGGAGATGTAGACGTGGATGGCGGCCGCCGCCCGGCGGGGCGGCCGGTCTCCCCACAGTTCCATGACCAGAGTGTCCTTGGTCGTGATCCGGCCGGCGCCGACGAGCAGCACGGCCAGGGTGGTCTCCATCTTCGGCGCGCTCAACAGGTGGCTCTCCCGGCTGTTCGACACGCGCAGGGGCCCGAGCAGTTCGTATCGCATTGACACCTCGTGCAGGCAGCAGGAAACGAGTCCGGGAAGGGGAGGGCCTCACTGTCCCGCGGCAACGCGGTGCGCACATCGGTGAAACTGCGTAGGTAAACCGATACGCCGCCCGGCGGCGTTCCAGCCGCGTTCCTCCGGCTGGGGCGTCAGGGGGAATTCCCGCCGCGGCGCGGGCGCGCCGCCTGCGGAGTACCGCACTATAGCGGGCGATCAAGGACGTGACGGCCCGGCCCGCCATCCGTGATGACGGCATTGGCGGTACCCGCCGGGCGCTGGTCCGGCCGCCGGATTAGAAAACCTTTAGACGGCCCGCCGACTCTCACCTCGTCGAGACAGCGACGAGGGGACCGTCCGTGTCAGATTTCCAGGACGACCACGATCCGGGCGCCGTGTGGCGGCTGCCGGTCAGCGACACCACGATCCTGCTGGTCGAGCTCAGCACCGGCGAGCCGGTGCTGCGCCAGCGGAACCGGCTCACCCCGCGGGCCGGCGTGGCCCGGCCGCCGTCACGCGAGTACCGCGGCCGGCGGACCGGCGAGAACGACGGGCCGGGACCGGGCTGGTCGGTCACCGGGCCCGACGACTCCGCGGGGGTCGAGTACGACCCGGCCGGCAGGCCGGTGCGGCACACCGACGCCGCTGGCGCGGTCACCGCCTTCGGCTGGGACGACGAGCACCGGCTGACCGGGCTCACCGACGCGGCCGGCACCCTCGTCCGCCTCTCCTACACCGCCGCCGGGGCCGTCAGCGAGGTCGTCCTGGAGGGCATCGGGCGTACCGGCTTCGCCTACCAGGACGAGCCGTCCGGGCCGGCGGGCTCCGGCGGGCCGGTGGCCGGGGGGACCCGCACCGTGGTGACGGACCCGCTCGGCCGCGCCACCGCGTACACCTTCGACGGCCACGGCCGGCTGCTGACGGTCACCGACCCGCTGGGCGGCGTGCACCGTCAGGAGTGGGATCCGGCGGGCCGCCTGGCCGCCGTCGTCGACCGGACGGGCGGGCGCACCGCCTACGAGTACGACGCGCACGGCCGCCTCGTCGCCCGGGTCGCGCCGACCTCGGCCCGCTCGTCGGTCGGCTACGGCGACCCGGCGCATCCGGACCTGGTCACCACACTGCGGGACCCGGCGGGCAACGAGGTCATCCTCGAGCACGACCCCGCCGGCCGGGTGGTGCGCGTCAGCACCGCGGACACAGCAGGGACAGCCGGCATCGCCGACACCGCGGGCACCGCCGGCTCTCTCGACCTGCGGGCCTACGACCCCGTGCACGGCCGGATCAGCGCCGTCACGAACGGTGCCGGCCATCGCACCTCCTTCGAGTACGACGCGGCGGGCGAGCTCGTCGCGGTCAGCCCGCCGGCGCCGCGGCGCCGCGCCTCGTACGACTACGACGAGCTCGGCCGCGTCGTCGCCGTGACCGGCGGCAACGGGCGGCGCACGGCGTACCGCCACGACCCGGTCGGCCGGCTCGTCGAGGTCAGCGGCCCCGGCGGGGTGCTCCTCACCCAGGCGCACGACCCGGTGGGCCGGATCGTGAGCCGCGCGGGCGCCGGCTGGCGCTACGACTACAGCTGGGTGTCGACGTCGGCCGGCAGCCGGCTGGCCGCGGTGGTGCGCACCGACGACACCGGCCGGGAGGAGGTGCGCGCGGAGCACGGTCCCGACGGGGCGCTGCGCTCGCTGACGACCGCCGGCGGCACCACCGACTACGACTACGATCCCGCCGGCCGGCTGGCCGGGGTGCGCACCCCCACCGGGCACCAGGCCCGCTTCACCCGCGACGCCGCCGGGCGCGCGCTGCGGATCGAGTTCGGCGGCGTCGTCCAGGAGATCTCCTACGACGCTGCGGGGCGGCGCCGGGCACTGACCCTGCTCGGCGCGGACGGCGCGACGCTGCTGAGCGCCGAGTACGACTACCGGGATCCGACCGGCGCGGACGGCGACCGGCTGCGCCGGCTCGTCCTGGACGGGCAGGTCACCGAGTACGCCTACGACCCGCTCGGCCAGCTCGTCCAGGCCGGGCCCACCAGCTACGCCTACGACGCGGCGCTCAACCTCGTCCGCCTCGGGGAGACCGCGTTCACCATCGGCGCGGCCGGCGAGGTCACCCGCTTCGGCGCGACCGAGTTCGACTACGACGGCGCCGGCAACTTCGTCGAGGAGGTCAACCCGACCGGTTCGTTCCGCTACAGCGACACCAACCAGACCGTGCTCGGCGTCTTCGGCGGCGCCGTCGTCGCCGACATCGCCCACGACAGCCTCGGTCAGCAGACCCCCCGGCGGGTCACCGAGACCACGGTCGACGGGCGGACCGTCACCCACGTCCTGACGCACGGCCCGCTGGGCGTCGCCCGGGTGGTCGACGACGGCGTGCCCCTCGACGTGGTGCGCCTCCCCGACGGCACTGTGCTCGCGGTCATCACCGCCGAGGGCCGGCTGCTGTGGACGGTGACCGACCACCAGGGCTCCGTGCTGGCACTCGTCGACGAGCAGGGACGGCTGGCCGCCCGCTACGGCTACACCCCGCACGGCGCCGTGACCGCCACCGGCCCGGACGCCGCCACCAACCCGTTCCGCTACCGGGGCGCCTACCAGCTGCTGCGCAGCGCGCACTTCCTGGACAACCGCCTCTACAACGGCTACTGGGGCCGGTTCACCCAGCCCGACCCCACCGGCCGGCAGTACGGCCCCTACACGTTCGCGGACAACGACCCGCTCGGCGCCGGCCTCCCCGGCCGGCACGACTTCTGGGCGGCGCTGACCGCGCCGCCGGAGCTCACCGCCGAGCTGTTCTTCCCGCCCGCCGACGTCCCGCCGCCCACCGCCGGCGCCGCGGACGGCCCGCACGCGCGGGCGGCGCTGGCCGCGCTGACCGGCCCCGGGGTGACCCCCGACCAGCTGCCACGCATCACCGAACACGGCGCCGGCCACACCGCCGACCGCCGCACCGACCGCACCACCGCGCCCGCCGGCCCGGCGGGCCGGGCGAACCCCACCCCGAAAGGACGTCCCACCGTGGCTGACCAGATCGTGATCCGGGTTCCGAACGAGGTCGTCGTCAAGGTCGTCGACGACGTGGTCGACCTGGCCGACCCGCAGATCGGCCAGACCGGCGTCTTCGACGACGAGCTGTACGACGAGGACGGCAAGCTGATCGGCACCTCGCACGGCTCGTTCCGCATCGAGTACGTGCGCCCCGGCGACGGCGGCCTGATCACCTACTACACCGAGGACATCACCCTCGACGACGGCACCATCCACGCCGAGGGCTGGGCGGACTTCAACGACGTCAAGACGAGCAAGTGGGTGCACTACCCCGCGACCGGGACGGGCGGGCGCTACGCAGGCCTCACCGGTTTCCGCACCTGGCGGATGACGGGCGTGCGGGCCTCCGCCGAGGCCCGCATCCTGCTGTCCGACTGAGGCCCGCCGCGCAGGAGAGGAGCACACCGTGCCCGGTCCCGACATCCACGTCCTGTCCGCCGGCTCCGCGCTGCCGGGGCCAGCGGTGGACAACGCCACCCTGGCCCAGCGGTTCGGCATGGACACGCTCTGGCAGCAGTGGATCGAGGTGTTCATCGGGACCAGGGCCCGGCACCTGGCCCTCGACCTGGAATCCGGCCAGCTCACCAGCACCCTCGCCGAGCTCGTCGAGCAGGCGGGCCGCCAGGCGCTGGCCGCGGCCGGGCTGGGGCCCGGCGACATCGACGCGGTGGTGCTCGGCACCGCCACCCCCGACCAGCTCATGCCGGCCACCGTGAACATCGTCGCCGACCGGCTGGGCATCAACGACGTCCGGACCTACCAGTTGCAGTCCGGGTGCTCCGGTGCCGTGCAGGCGCTGGATGTGGCGCGCCAGATCCTGCTGGCCGGCAGCGGCCGGCGGGTGCTGGTCCTCGGCGGCGACGTGATCGCCCGGTTCTACGACGTCACCGCCGACCTGCGCAAGCTACCGCCCGCGCAGCTCGTCAACTACGTGCTGTTCGGGGACGCGGCCGGCGCGGCCGTGCTGTCGACCGAGCCGGGGCCCGGCTCGGCGGTGGTGCGGGCGCTGTTCACCCGGCTGGTCGGGCTCGGCCGTCCGCCCGGCGCGACGCTGGAGTGGTTCGGGCCGACCGACCGCGACAGCACCCGCCCGGCCGCGACCGAGGACTACAAGGCCATCGAGCAGCACGTGCCGGCGATGACCGGCGAGGTGCTCGAGGAGCTGCTCACCGCCACCGGCTGGAGCCCCGGCGAGGTGGACCTGCTGCTGCCGCCGCAGCTGTCCGGGCGTATGACCAGGCTGATCACCGAGAAGCTGGCGCTGCCCCGGGCCGGTGAGGTGACCGTCGTCGACGAGGCCGGCAACTGCGGCAACGCGATCGTCTTCCTCCAGCTGGAGCGGGCGCTGGCCAAGCTCGGCGCGGGTGAGCGGGCGGTCGGCGTCTCCATCGAGTCCAGCAAGTGGATCAAGGCCGGCTTCGCCCTGCAGGGCGGCGGAGGGGAATCCCGATGACCCGGACCGCACCAGCCCAGACCGCGCCGGCCGAGAACGCGCCGGAGCCGGATCTGCGGGCGCTGCACCGGGCCGACCGGCTGGGCGACAACGGCCTGGTCGGGGTGGTGGTGACCAGCCGGGACGGCGCCACGCTGCGCGTCGACGACTTCCTGCTCAGCTGCCGGGTGTTCGCCCGCGGCATCGAGCAGGCGCTGCTGGCGGCGGTGCTGCGCCACGCCCACCGGACCGGCGCCGCCGAGGTCCGCGCCGACTACACCCGCACCGCGAAGAACGGCAAGGTCGCCGACTTCTACCCGCGCGCCGGCTTCGCCGCGGTGAGCGCGGACGACGCCGGTGCCCGCTTCCGCCACGACCTTCGCGACCTGCCCGAGCCGCCGCCGCACGTCCGCCTGACCGCCCGCTTCGATGAGGACGCACCGTGACCGTGAGAACCGTCGAGGACTTCGTCGCCCTGCTGCGCGACGAGCTCGCCCTGCCCGTCACCGCCGACGACCTCGACCGGGATCTCGACTCCGTGGAGTCGTGGGACTCGGTCCAGCTGCTGGCGCTGTGCACGATCCTGGAGCGGGAGACCGGCCGCTCGCTCCCGCTGGCCGAGGTCCTAGAGGCCCCCAGCCTGGAGGCCGTCTACCAGCTGGCGGTGCGGTCGTGACGGCGGGCACGCCGACGGCTCCCGCCGGCCCGCGCGCGGCTGCCGACGGCGGCCCGGCGGCGCCTCCCGCGTCCGGCACCGGCGCCGCCGGCGGCGGGCCCGCGCTGGTGGCCGCCGGGCCCGCGCCGCTGCCCCGGCAGCGCCGCCACACCCAGTTCTTCCTGGCGACGGTGCGCGAGTTCTCCCCGGTGTTCCTGGACACCGAGGTGGACATGACCCGGGTGCTCGCCCACCGCGACGCGGCGCGGGCGCGCAGCGGGGTGCGCTACGCGACGAGCGCCTACGTGCTGCGGGCCGCCGGGCGCGTGCTGGCCCGCCACCCGGACGCCAACGCGGCGCTGCGCGGCGGACTGCGGACCCGGGTCGCCCACTACCCGTTCGTCCACGGCAAGCTGACGCTGGACAAGGTCCTCGACGGGCGGCGGGTGGTCCTCGGCACCGTGGTGCCGAACCTGCACGAGGTGGGCCTGGCGGAGATCCAGGCGCACCTGGAGCGGGTCCGCGACGGCGACCCGCAGCGGCTGCCCGACTTCGAGGGGATCCGCCGGCTGCACGCGGCGCCGTGGCTGGTGGGCCGGCTCCGGTTCCGCCGGGCCGCCCGGTCGCTGGCCCTGCGCCCGCACCTGACCGGCACCTTCGCCGTGACGTCGCTGGGCCACCGGGCGGTCGACTCCTTCCAGTCGGTCGGCGGCACGACCACGACCTTCGGCGTCGGGCGCGTCCTGCCCCGGGCGGTGGTGCGTGACGGCGAGCTCGCCGTGGCCCCGGTGCTGCGACTCAGCCTCTCCTTCGACCACCGGGCGATCGACGGCGCCCAGGCCGCCGACGTGCTGACCGAGGTCAAGGAAGCCCTGGAACGGGACGATCTGGAGCAGACGTGAACGATCTCGCCGAGCTGAAGACCTTCGTCGTGGCACACGCGGTGTCGCAGGGGCTGCCCACCGGGCACTACGACCCGCTGCTGGCCCGCATCCACCATGACGAGGACGGCGTCCCGGGCTCGTGGGCGTTCGAGTGGAGCGCGCTGGCCGACGGCCTGGCCGCCGAGGGCCGGCCGCTGGAGGCCTGCGTGCACTACACGATGGCCCGGTTCCCGTTCGTCGACGGGCCGGCGCGGGCGCGAGCACTCGAGCGGGCGACCGGGGAGTTCGCCCGCTGGAGCGCCGCGCACCCGGCGCTGCGCGGCCTGGACGTCGAGCTGCCCGCGGGGCGGGTGCGCTGCTGGACGACCGGCCTGGACGCCCGCGACGCCGGCGACGCCGAGGACCCCGCCGGGCCGCGGCCGCTGCTGGTCATGACCGGGGGCATCGTGTCGACCAAGGAGCAGTGGGCGCCGGTGCTGCTGGGCCTGGCCGAGCTGGGCTTCGCCGGGCTGGTCACCGAGATGCCGGGCGTCGGCGAGAACACGCTGCCCTACCGGGCCGACAGCTGGACGCTGTTCCCCGCCCTGCTCGACGCGATCGGCCGGCCCGCCGGCACCGCCGACGTCTACCTGCTGGCGCTGAGCTTCAGCGGTCAGCTGGCGCTGCGGGCCGCGCTGCACGACGACCGGATCGCCGGGGTGGTGGGCGCCGGCGCCCCGGTGCGGGAGTTCTTCACCGACACCGCCTGGCAGCGCCGGGTGCCCCGGGTCACCACCGACACCCTGGCGCACCTGACCCGGACCAGCGCCGACGAGGTCTACCCGACCGTGCGGGACTGGGCGCTGCGGGAGGACGAGCTGGCGGCGCTGCGGATTCCGGTCGCGCACGTGACCAGCCTGCGCGACGAGATCATCCCGCCCGGCGACGCGCGGCTGCTGCGCCGGTTGGTGCCGCGGATCCGGCTGCTCGCCCATGACGACGTGCACGGCGCGCCGTCGCACTTCGCCCAGACCCGGCTGTGGACGCTGCTGTCGGTGCTGCGCATGCACGGCGGCAACGCCCCGACCCGGCTGGCACTGACCCGGCAGTTCGCCCGGCTGCGCTACGCCGACCCGGCGGTGCGCTCCGCCGCCTGAGCCTGGGCGTCGCCCGCGCCTCCGGGGGCCCCGCCCCCGGAGGGCGCGACAGGCGCGGCCGGAGCGGCGCCGAAGGCGCGCAGGAAGGTGTCGACCCCGGCGCGGACGACCTCGTCGACCTCGCGCGGCTGCAACGGCCGGGCGCCCCGGATGCTGCGCGCCGGCAGCTCCTCGTAGACCAGCGAGATGAACTGGTTCGCCCCGCGCATCGGGTCGTCGATGTGCAGCAGACCCGCGTGCGCGAGCCGGGCGAGCCGCCCGGCCAGCACCTCCACGAACTGGTCGGCGCCGCTGGCGCGCACGGCGTCGTAGAGGTCGGGGAAGCGCAGCGCCTCCGCGTAGAGCAGCCGGCGCACCGCCTCGGACCGCTCGTCGCAGTAGCAGTCGACGAGCCGTGTCGCGACGTCCTCCAGCCCGCCGCGCAGCCCGCCCGCGTCCTGGGGAAAGCTCTCGAGCACCTCGAGCGCCTTCGCGTTGGACAGCGCCGCGGTCGTCGTCATGACGTACCGGAACAGGTTCTCTTTCGACCCCAGGTGGTTGTAGATCGTCGGCTTCGCCACCCCCGCCTCGGTGGCGATCAGGTCGATCGTCGCCTCGGCGTACCCGTGCCGGGCGAAGACCCGCAGCGCGGCCTCCACGATCGCGCGCCGCTTGTCCAGCCGGCCCCGTTCCGTCGGGATTCCCGCCGCGCCGGTGGTCTCGCCCACACCCATGCACGCATGCTACCGTCCGACCCATCACATTGAAACGAGCAGTTCACTTTTACTCAAGATCGGTTTCAAGGAGGGTTCGATGGTAGGCACGGACACGGCGGAGGACAGCCCCCCTCGGCTCGATTCCGCCCTGCTGATCCTCATCGGGGTGATGGTGCTCGGCGGGATGATGTCCTACCTGGACGCGACCATCGTCAACGTCGGGATCAGCACGCTCGGCGCGGAGTTCGAGGCCTCGCTCGCCACGATCGAGTGGGTGACCACCGGCTACCTGCTGGCGGTCGCGCTCGCCATCCCGCTGGCCGGCTGGGCGATGGCGCGCTTCGGCTCGCGGCGCATGTGGCTGCTCGGCCTGTCGCTGTTCCTCGCCGGCTCGGCGCTGTGCGCGGTGGCCTGGAACGCGGAGAGCCTGATCGCCTTCCGGGTCCTGCAGGGGCTCGGCGGCGGCATGGTCGACCCGATCATGATGACCGTGGTGGCCGGCGCCGCGGGGCCGGCCCGCATGGGGCGGGTGATGGGCCTGATCTCGGTCCCGATCACGCTCGGGCCGGTGCTCGGCCCGATCGTCGGCGGTGTGCTGCTGGAGAACTTCTCCTGGGAGTGGATGTTCCTGGTGAACATCCCGTTCGCCCTGGCCGCGATCGTGCTCGCCATCGTGGTGCTGCCCGCCGACCCGCCGCGGGACGGCACACCGGTGCCCCTCGACGCCCTCGGCGTGGCCCTGCTGTGCCCCGGCTTCGCCGCGGTCGTCTTCGCGCTCTCCCAGGCCGGGCGGGACGGCTTCGGCAGCGTCCAGGTCGTGATCGGCCTGGTCCTCGGTGCCGCGCTGTTCGCCGGGTACGCCGCGCACGCCCTGCGCACCGCCGGCACCCCGCTGCTCGACCTGCGGCTGTTCGCCAGCAAGGGCTTCAGCGCCAGCGTGACCATCATGTTCCTGGTCGGCGGCGGCCTGTTCGCGCTGCTGTTCCTGCTGCCGCTCTACTACCAGCAGGTGCACGACCACTCGGTGCTGGAGTCCGGCCTGCTGCTGGCCCCGCTGGGCGTGGGCACCATGATCGGCATGCCGCTGGCCGGCAACCTCGCCGACCGCATCGGCGCGCGGCTGCTGGTGCCCACCGGCGCCCTGCTGGTCACCGCGGGCGCCCTGGTGTTCACCCAGTCCGGGGCGGACACCTCCCAGGCCCTGCTGACCCCCGCCCAGCTCGTCATCGGCTTCGGGCTCGGGCTGGTCGGCGCGCCCACGATGGGCTCGGTGTACCGCACCGTCCCGCTGACGGCGGTCGCCGGCGCGACCGGCGCGGTGTTCATCCTCAACCAGATCGGCGCGTCGCTGGGCGTGGCCGTCGTGGCCCTGATCCTGCAGGGCGGCGGGGCGCACGCCGCCCCGACGGCCGACTCGTTCGGGAACGCCTTCTGGTGGCCGGTCGCCGCCGGCCTCGTCGTGTTCACGGCCGGCTTCCTGCTGCCCGGCCGCCCGGCGCCGGCCCCCGAGGCGGCCCCGGCCGCCCCCGCGGAGCCGGTGCCCAACTCGGTCTGAGCCCGCGCCGGACCGCTCTCCCCGGACCGGTCCCGGAGCCCCTGACCCGGCGCCCGGGACCACCCCTCGCCCGCCGCACGCACCCAAGCACGCACGGCTCGTGCCGACATCCGCCGCCCCGCCGCCTGGCGCCGGGGCGGCCTTCCCGGAGGCTCCGATGACACGCCCCGCCGGTCTGCCCCTGTCCGTTCTCGACGTCGTACCCGTCTTCGAGGGCGGCAGCGCCACCCGGGCGCTGCGCGACACCGTCACGCTCGCGCCCCGGGTGGAGGAGCTCGGCTACCACCGGTACTGGGTGGCCGAGCACCACAACACCCCGAGCCTGGCCACCTCGACACCGGCTGTGCTCGCCGGCCGGATCGCCGCGGCGACCAGCACGCTGCGGGTCGGCTCGGGCGGGGTGCTGCTGCCCAACCACGCACCGCTCGTCGTCGCCGAGCAGTTCGGCACGCTGGAGGCGTTCTTCCCGGGCCGGGTCGACCTCGGGCTGGGCCGGGCGCCCGGCACCGATCCGACCACCGCCCGGGCGCTGCGCCGCGCGCCCGGCGGCGACGACGGCTTCGAAGGCCAGCTACGGGAGCTCTCCGGCTACTTCGCCCCGACCGACCCAGGCAGCCGGGTGCTCGCGGTGCCCGCCGCCGACAGCCGGCCGGAGCTGTGGCTGCTCGGTTCCAGTCCGGCCAGTGCCGGGCTCGCCGCCGCCCTCGGCCTTCCCTACGCCTTCGCCCACCACATCAACCCGCACGCGAGCGCGGCGGCGCTGCGCCACTACCGGGCGGCGTTCCAGCCCTCGGCCCACCTCGACCGGCCGTACGCGCTGATCAGCGTGATCGCGACGGTCGCCGACAGCGACCAGGCCGCGGCGCGGGCCGCCGCCCCCTACCTGCTCGGCAAGATCTGGATGCGCACCATCGGCGCCTTCGACGCGTTCCCCTCCGCCGACACCGAGCGCGCGCACGCCTACAACCAGGCCGAGCGGGCCTTCCTCGCGGACCTCGCCGCCCCCCAGGTCATCGGCGGCGTGGACACGGTGCGCCGGCAGCTGGCCGGGCTGGTCGAGGCCACCGGCGCGGACGAGCTGATGGCGCTCACCGTGGTGCCCAACCAGGCCGACCGTCTGCGGTCCTTCGAGCTGCTCGCCAGCGCGGCGGCGACGGTAAGTCCAGCCACCGAGCCAGGGATTTCAGCGCGGCTTTAGAACCCCCCACCAAGGTGGTGGTCCCTATCCATACCGTGTACGGAGTACTTGAATGCGATCGCGCCGAACGGCACGAAGAGCAGGGCTGTTCGCGGCCCTCGCCGTCACCCTGGCCACCGCGGCCTGCGGATCCGACGGCGGCGGGAGCGGCACCGCGGACGCCCAGCCACGCGCTGGCGGAAGCGTCACCTACGCCGCCCGGCAGGAGCCGGACTGCTGGGACCCCCATGCCAGTGCCCAGGACGTCACCGCGTTCGCACAGCGCTCGGTGTTCGACTCGCTCGTCTACCAGACGCCCGACGGCGCGTTCGAGCCGTGGCTGGCGAAGTCCTGGAAGATCAGCGACGACGGCCGCACCTACACCTTCGAGCTGCGCGACGACGTCACCTTCCACGACGGCGCCAAGCTCGACGCGGAGGCGGTCAAGGCGAACTTCGACCACATCATGGCCAAGGACACCGAGTCGCAGTTCGCCGCCGGGCTGCTCGGGCCGTACGAGGGCGTGAAGGTCACCGGCCCGCAGGAGATCCAGGTCTCGTTCAGCCGTCCCTATGCGCCGTTGCTGCAGGTCGTCAGCACCACCTTCCTCGGCATCGCCTCACCGGCGTCGCTGAAGGCCGGCTCCGAGAAGCTGTGCTCGGGCACCGACTCGATCGGGTCGGGGCCGTTCAAGGCCGACGCCTACACCCGCGGCCAGCAGCGCTCCTACACCCGGTACGCCGACTACGACTGGGCACCGAAGAGCGCCGGGCACAGCGGCCCCGCCCGGCTGGACTCGGTCACGATCCGGTTCATCACCGAGGAGGCCACCCGGGTCGGCGCGCTCAGCTCCGGCCAGGTGGACGGCGCCGCCGACATCCCGGCCAACCAGATCGCCTCGGTCAGCAAGAACCCGCGGCTGACCACGATCAGCAAGCAGGTGCCGGGCGCCGTCGACGCCTTCTACCTCAACACCAAGAGTGAGCTGTTCTCCGACGTCCGGGTGCGCAAGGCGTTCCAGCGCAGCCTCGACCTGGGCACCATCGTGAAGTCGGTGTTCCAGGGCACCACCGAGCGGGCGTGGAGCCCGCTGTCCCCGACCACGCCGAACAGCTACGACCCGTCGCTGGAGAAGACCTGGCCGTACGACCCGAAGCTGGCCGGGCAGCTGCTCGACGAGGCCGGCTGGACTGGGCGCGACGCCGAGGGCTACCGCACCAAGGACGGCAGGCGGCTGACCGTCTTCGCGCCGATCTACGGCGAGGCGACCGTCTTCTCCCAGGCGGCCCAGGCCGAGCTGAAGAAGATCGGCTTCTTCCTCGACCTGCACGCCTCGACGGACGCGGCCGAGATCTCCGGCCTGCTGGACGGGGGGAAGTACGACACCGTCGAGCTGCAGTGGGCCCGCCCGGACGGTGACATCCTGAGCTCGTTCTTCCTGTCCACAGAGACCTCCGTGGGCGGCGGCCACAACTTCGCCCTCGTCGCCGACCCGCAGGTCGACGAGTGGCTGAAGGCGGCCCAGGCCGAGCAGGACCCGAAGGAGCGGGCGAAGTACTACTCCCAGGTTCAGAAGTGGACAATCGACCAGGCCGTGGTCGTCCCGGCGTACATCAAGAACGCGACCGTCGGGGTCAACAAGAAGGTGCATGGCCTGCGGCTGAGCATCGCCACCTGGCCCGAGTTCTACCCCGCCTGGGTGCAGGCCGACTGATGCACCCGGCCATCCGTCTGGTGGCGGTCCGCCTGCTCGGCGCCGTCCTGGTCATCTGGGGCGCGGTCACCGCCGCGTTCGTGGTGCTCCAGCTCATACCCGGGGACCCGATCAACGCGATCATCGGAACGCACGCGCTGGTCGGGCCGGAACAGCGTGCTCAGCTCCGGGCCGAATACGGCCTGGACGACTCGCTGTTCGCGCAGTACCTGGACCACATGGGACGGCTGGCCACCGGTCGCCTCGGCGACTCCTACCAGCTCCAGCAGCCGGTCTGGACAGTGATCACCGACCAGGCCGGCGCCACCGTCGAGCTCGCCGGATGGGCGATGTTCTCCGCGGTGGTGCTCGCCGTGGCCGTGACCCTGCTGACCTCCGGGCGGGCCCGCTGGCCGCGCCGGATCAGCTCGCTGCTGGAGCTGGTCGTCGTCTCCACACCCCAGTTCTGGCTGGGGATCCTGCTGCTCACCGTCTTCTCGTTCCATCTCGGCTGGTTCCCGGTGGCCGACACCGGGGACCCGCGTTCGCTGATCCTGCCGGTGGTGACCCTCGCGCTGCCGATCGCGGCGGTGCTCATCCAGGTGATGCGCGAGGGGCTGCTCTCCGCTCTGGAGGCGCCCTTCGTGCTGACCGCGCGGGCCCGCGGCAGCGCCGAGTACTCGGTGCGCGCGCGACACGCGCTGCGGCACGCGAGCCTGCCCGCGCTGACCCTGTCGGGCTGGTTCGTCGGCACGCTGCTCGGCGGGGCCGTGATCACGGAGAACGTCTTCGCCCGCTCCGGCATCGGGCGGGTGACCCTGCAGGCGGTCGCCAACCGGGACTTTCCAGTCGTGCAGGGGGTGGTCGCGCTGTCGGCGGTGGTGTTCGTCGCCGTCAGCGCCCTGCTGGAACTGCTGTACGCGGTGGTCGACCCGCGGCTGCGCAAGCGGACGGGGGTGGCCGCGGCATGAGCGTCCCCACGCTTCGCATCCCGGGCCGGCCGGCGCGGTCGGCCCGGCTGGGCCGGCCGCGCCCGGGTGTGGTGATCGCCGCGCTCGTGCTGCTGTTGTTCCTCCTGGCGGCGGTCTGGCCGTCGCTGTTCACCGGCACCGGTCCCACCGACGGGGACCTGCTCGCCACCCTGCAGGCGCCGGGCGGCAAGCACTGGTTCGGCACCGACCAGCTCGGCCGGGACGTCTTCGCCCGGGTCGTGCACGGTACCCGTTACTCGCTGACCATCGGCCTAGCCGCCACCGGCATCGCCGTCGTGATCGCGACCGTCTGGGGGCTGGCCGCCGCGCTGAGTGGCCGGTTCGTCGACGGGCTGCTCATGCGGACCACCGACGTGATGCTGGCGCTGCCCCCGCTGCTGCTCGCACTGATCGTCGTGATGATCACCGGCAAGGGCGTGGTCGGCGTCACGCTGGCCGTCGCCGTCAGCGGTGTTCCCGGGTTCGCCCGGGTGATCCGCGGCCAGGCGCTGGTCGTCCGCCGCTCCGGGTACGTGAGCGCGGCCGTCGGGCTGGGCGTACGCCGGTGGCGGGTCGCCGCCCGGCACGTGCTGCCGAACACCCTGGCGCCGCTGCTGGTCTTCGCCACCGTCACCCTCGGCATCGCCATCGCCTCGGCGTCGGCGCTGAGCTACCTCGGCCTTGGCGCCCAGCCGCCCAGCCCCGAGTGGGGGGCGATGCTCACCGAGGGCCAGGACTACCTGGGGCAGGCCTGGTGGATCGCGGTGTTCCCCGGCCTGCTGCTGGTCGTCGTGGTCCTCGCGGTCACCGTGCTCGGCCGCCACGCGCAGGCCAGGTCAGAAGGGCGGGTCTGGTCATGACGGCCATCACCGGAGCCGACGACGCTCCCGAACTGCTCTCGCCCCCGGCGGCGGCGCCGGAGTCCCCGCCGGAGTCCCCGCAGCCGCCGGAGCCGACCGCGCTGGTCGAGGTGGACGGCCTCGACGTGCGGTTCGGCTCCGGCCCCGGCGCGGTGCACGCCGTACGCGACGTCTCGCTCACCCTGACCGCGGGCCGCTGTCTGGCCCTCGTCGGGGAGTCCGGGTCCGGCAAGAGCGCGCTGGCCCGCGCGCTGCTGGGCCTGGCCGGGCCGACGGCCACCGTCACCGCCCGCCGGCTGCGCATCGACGACGCGGACGCCCTCACCTTCCGGCCGCGGGACTGGCTGAAGGTCCGCGGCCGGCGCATCGGACTGGTGTCCCAGGACGCGCTGGTCGCGCTCGACCCGCTCCGCCCGATCGGCCGCGAGGTCGCCGAGCCGATCCTGGCGCACCGGCTGCTCCCCCGGCGAGAGGTCGAACCGGCCGTGCACGCGCTGCTGGAGCGGGTCGGCATCCCCGACCCGGCCGAGCGGGCGCGCAGCTACGTCCACCAGCTCTCCGGCGGGCTGCGCCAGCGGGCGCTGATCGCCTCCGCGCTGGCCGCCGGACCCGGCGCGCTCATCGCGGACGAGCCGACCACCGCGCTCGACGCCTCGGTGCAGGCCCGCGTCCTCGGCCTGCTCGGGCAGCTCAAGGCGGACGGCACCGGGCTGCTGCTGATCAGTCATGACCTGGCGGTCGTCGAGGCGCTGGCCGACGAGGTCGCGGTGATGCGCGAGGGGGTCGTCGTCGAGGCCGGGCCGGCCGCCGAGGTCCTGGCCCGCCCGCGGCATCCCTACACGATCGCGCTGCTGGACGCCGTCCCCGGCCGCCGCGGACGTCCGAACGGCGTCGCCCCGGCGACCGACACCGCCGCGACCGCCGACGCGACCTCGACCGCCGACGCAGCGGGGGCGGGCGACGTCCCGGGCGCCGACGAGGCGGCGCCGCTGCTCGCGGTCGCCGGTGCCACCAAGCACTTCCGCGGGCCGCGGGGCAGCCGGCGCACGGCCGTCGACGACGTCTCGTTCACCCTGCGGGCCGGCGAGACGCTCGGGCTGGTGGGCGAGTCGGGCTCCGGGAAGTCCACCCTGGCCGGCCTGGTGCTCGGCCTCGTCGCCGCCGACGGCGGCGAGATCCGGCTGGCCGGGCAGCCGTGGAGCGGCATGCCCGAGCGGGAGCGGCGGGAACGGCGCCACCTGCTCCAGCTCGTCCCGCAGGATCCACTGAGCGCCTTCGACCCGCGCTGGACGGTCGCCCGCATCATCGGCGAGGGGCTGGAGGCGGCCGGGGTGGAGCGCCGGGAGCGACGCGCGCAGGCCCTGACCCTGCTCGAACAGGTCGGGCTGTCCGACATCCACCTGGACCGCCGCCCGCTGGCGCTGTCCGGGGGGCAGCGGCAGCGGGTGGCGATCGCCCGCGCGCTGGCGACCCGGCCGCGGCTGCTCGTGTGCGACGAGCCCGTCTCCGCCCTCGACGTCTCGGTGCAGGCTCAGGTGCTGGCCCTGTTCCGGGAGCTGAGCGACTCCCTCGGGCTGGCCACCCTGTTCATCTCGCACGACCTGGCCGTGGTGCGGGAGGTCTGCGCCCGGGTGCTGGTGATGAAGGACGGCCGGATCGTCGAGACCGGACCGGTGGAGCAGGTGTTCGCCGACCCGCGGCACCGGTACACCCAGGAGCTGCTCTCCGCCGTCCCCGGCAAGGCGGGGCGGGCCTACCGCGCGCGTTTCGGAACCGGCTGACGCCGCGGGACCGGCTGACGCTCTTTAGCCCCGGCTAACTGGGAGCGGTCATCCTACCGGCGCACCCGGCGCGGACGGCGCACCTCGACCGGTCCGCGGCCCCGGGGCCAGGACCTGTCCCCTGGAGGTCGTCCCATGACTGGGACCGAGATCCCCGAGTACCCGCTGGCGCGGACGTGCCCGTTCCACCCGCCCGCCGGTTACGCCCGCTACCGCGAGCACGGGCCGGTGAACCCGGTGCGGCTCTACGACGGCCGGCGGGTGTGGGCCGTCACCGGGCACGCCGAGGCCCGCGAGGTGCTGCTGAACACGCGGCTGTTCTCCTCGGAGCGCGCCGACCCGCGCTATCCGGCGACCAGCCCCCGTTTCGAGGCGGCCCGCAAGGTCCGCAACTTCATCGGCATGGACCCGCCGGACCACACCGCGCAGCGGCGGATGCTGCAGTCCAGCTTCACCATGCGCCGGATCAACGGCCTGCGCCCCGGCATCCAGCGGCTCGTCGACGAACTGCTCGACGCGATCGTCGCCAAGGGCCCGGTGGTCGACCTGGTGCCCGAGTTCGCGCTGCCGATCCCGTCGATCGTCATCTCCGAGCTGCTCGGGGTGCCCTACGGGGACCACGCTTTCTTCGAGCAGCAGTCCCGGCGGGTGGCCAGCGGCACCTCGACGCTGGAGGAGAGCGCGGACGCGTTCACCCAGCTGCTCCAGTACCTCGACGGGCTCATCCAGGACAAGGAGCGCTCCGCCGGCGACGGCCTGCTCGACGTCCTCATCGCCGAGCAGGTGCGCCCCGGGGTCCTGACCCGGCGCGAGCTCGTCGACATCTCGCTGCTGCTGCTCGTGGCCGGCCATGAGACGACGGCCAGCGCCATCGCGCTCGGCGTGGTCGCCCTGCTCGAGCACCCCGACCAGCTCGCCGCGCTGCGCGCCGACCCCGCGCTGCTGCCCAGCGCCGTCGAGGAGCTGCTGCGCTTCACCACGATCGCCGACAGCGTGGCCCGGTTCGCGACGGCCGACACCGAACTGGCCGGCCAGCCCGTCGCCGCCGGGGACGGTGTTCTCGTCGTGCTCTCCGCCGCGAACCGCGACGGCACGGTCTTCCCCGACCCGGACCTCCTCGACCTGGCCCGCCGCGCCCGCAGCCACGTGGCCTTCGGCCACGGCGCGCACCAGTGCATCGGGCACAACATCGCCCGCGCCGAGCTGGAGATCGCGTTCTCCACGCTGTTCGCCCGCCTCCCCGGCCTGCGGCTCGCGGTGCCGCTCGACCGGCTGCCCGGCAAGGACGCCGGCGGGGTGCAGGGCGTCTTCGAGCTGCCCGTCGCCTGGTGAGGGGCGGGTGAGGGGCGTCCGCCCCGGCACCGACGACGAAAAGGACCGGACCGCATGCGCGTCATCGCCGACACCAACCGCTGCCTGGGCGCCGGGCAGTGCGTCCTGGCCGACCCCGAGCGCTTCGACCAGTCGGACGACGGCATCGTCGTGGTGCTGCGGGCCGAGGCCACGGACCCGGCCGAGCAGGAGGAGGTGCGGGAGACGGTCTCCCACTGCCCGTCGCGCGCGCTCTCCCTGGCCGACTGACCCCGGCCCGGCCGCGGCCGGCGCCCCGGTGCTTTAGCCGGCGCGAAGGACACCGTTAGCGACCACACCGACGCTCAAGGCCTACCCGCCGTGTCGTTCTCACGAGGGAGCCCGAGCAGTGATGGTCAACGATCAGGTCCCGCCCGGCAACGGGAAGCCGTCCACCCCTGGGCAGCCGTCCACCCCTGGACAGCCGTCCGACCCTGGGCGGTCGCCCGCCGCGGTCGTCTCCCCCGCGACGGCCGTGGGAGCCGTGGCGGGCGGGGCGGGCGTGCCGGGCGAACCGGTGGCCGTCATCGGCCTGGCCGCCCGGCTGCCCGAGGCGCCGGACGTCGCCGCGTTCTGGCGGCTGCTGGAGCGCGGCGGGCAGGCGGTCGGCGCCCCGCCGGCGGACCGCTGGTCCGCGGACGCACCGCCGTTCGGCGCGTTCCTCGACGAGGTCGACCGCTTCGACGCCGACTTCTTCGGGATCTCACCCCGGGAGGCCGCCGCGACCGACCCCCAGCAGCGGCTGCTGCTGGAGCTGGGCTGGGAGGCGATCGAGGACGCCCGGATCGTGCCGGCCGCCCTCGCCGGCAGCCGCACCGCCGTGTTCACCGCGGCGATCTGGGACGACTACGCCGCCCTGCACCATCAGCGGGGCGGCCCGGCGGCGGGCCGGCACACCATGACCGGGCTCGGCCGGGGACTGCTCGCCAACCGGCTGTCCTACCTGCTCGGGCTCACCGGGCCCAGCCTCACCGTGGACGCCGCCCAGTCGTCGTCGCTGGTCGCCGTGCACCTGGCCGCCGAGTCGCTGCGCCGCGGCGAGGCGGAGCTGGCGATCGTCGGCGGGATCAACCTCATCCTGGCCCCGGCCAGCTCCGCCGCGAGCGCCCGCTTCGGCGCGCTCTCGCCGAACGGCCGCTGCTTCACCTTCGACGCGCGGGCCAACGGCTACGTGCGTGGCGAGGGCGGGGTCGCCGTCGTCCTCAAGCCGCTCGCCCGCGCCCTCGCGGACGGCGACCCGGTGCGCTGCGTGCTGCTCGGCGGCGCGGTCAACAACGACGGCGGCGGCGCCGGCCTGACCGTGCCCGACCAGCACGCCCAGGAGGCGGTGCTGCGCGCCGCCTACCAGGCCGCCGGTCTCTCGCCGGCCCGGGCCCGCTACGTCGAGCTGCACGGCACCGGCACACCCGTCGGCGACCCGGTGGAGGCGGCGGCGCTGGGCGCGGTGATCGGCACGGCCCGCGCCGGGGAGAACGCCGGGCCGCTGCTGGTCGGCTCGGCCAAGACTAACGTGGGTCACCTCGAGGGGGCCGCCGGCCTGGTCGGCCTGCTCAAGACCGCCCTGGCCCTCGCCCACCGGCGGCTGCCCGCCAGCCTGAACTTCGAGCGGCAGAACCCGGCGATCCCCCTGGACGAGCTCGGCCTGCGGGTCGTCACGGAGGCCACCGACTGGCCGGCGGACGACAGCGCGCCGATCGCCGGGGTCAGCTCCTTCGGGATGGGCGGCACCAACTGCCACCTGGTGCTGGCCGCGCCCCCGGTCCCGGCCGACGTGATCCCGGCCGACGTGGTGCCGGGAACGGCGCCCGGCGGGGATCTCCCGCTGCCCTGGGTGCTCTCCGGCCGCGGCGAGCCGGCCCTGCGCGGGCAGGCCCGGCGCCTCCTCACACTGTTGGAACAGGACGTCACCCGGCTGGAACAGGACGAGACCCCGCTGGAGCAGGACGACGCCGTCCGCTCGGTGGACGTCGGCTACTCGCTGGCGGCGACCCGCACCCACTTCGAGGACCGCGCGGTGATCCTGGCCGCCGACCGGCCGTCCCGCCTGGCCGCGCTGCGCGCGCTGAGCCAGGGTGACCCGGCCACCGGCCTGGTCGTGGGGCAGGCGCCGGGCGGGACGGGCGGCTCCTGGGCGTTCCTGTTCACCGGGCAGGGCAGCCAGCGGCCCGGGATGGGCCGCGAGCTGTACGACGCGTTCCCCACGTATGCCGCCGCGTTCGACGAGCTGTGCGCCGCGTTCGACCCGCACCTGGACCGACCGCTGCGCGACGTCGTGTTCGCCGCCGAGGGCAGCTCCGAGGCGGCCCTGCTCGACAGCACCCGCTACACCCAGCCGGCGCTGTTCACCGTGGAGGTCGCGCTCTTCCGGCTGGTGACCGGCTGGGGGCTGCGCCCGGCCCTGCTCGCCGGCCACTCCATCGGTGAACTGGCCGCCGCGCACGCCGCCGAAGTGCTCGATCTCGCCGACGCGGCGGCCCTCGTCGCCGCCCGCGGCCGGCTGATGGGCGCGCTGCCGCCCGGCGGCGCGATGGTGGCCGTCGAGGCCGACGAGCCCGAGGTCCTGGAGCTGCTCGCCGACCGGGACGGGCGGGTGGCCGTCGCCGCGGTGAACGGGCCGCGGGCGGTCGTCCTCTCCGGAGACGAGCCGGCCACGCTCGAGGTGGCCGCGGCGCTGGCGGAACACGGCCGGCGCACCCGCCGGCTGACCGTCAGCCACGCCTTCCACTCCCCGCACATGGACGGCATGCTCGCCGACTTCCGGGAAGCCGCCACCGCGGTGGAACTACGCGCACCGCGCATCCCGCTGGTCAGCAACGTCACCGGGGCCCTCGCCACCACGGACCAGCTGACCTCCCCGGACTACTGGGTGCGGCACGTCCGCGACACCGTGCGGTTCGGCGCCGGGGTGGCCGCGCTGACCGCCGCCGGGGCCACCGGTTTCGTCGAGCTCGGACCGGACGCGGTGCTCAGCGCCCTCGTCCCCGCGGCGGTACCGACCCTGCGCCGCGGCCGGCGGGAGGTCGCCACCCTGCTGGGCGCGCTGGCGGCCGCGCACGTCCGGGGCGCCGAGGTGGACTGGGCCGGGCTCCTCGCCGAGCACGGCGGCCGCGCGACCGACCTGCCCACCTACGCCTTCCAGCGCAGCCGGCACTGGCTCCCGGACGCACCCGCACCCGCACCCACGAGCACCGTGCCCGCCAGCACTACTGTTCCCGCCAGCACGGCGGCCGACGGCACCGCGGCGCACGGCGTCACGGTGGACGGCACCACGGCAGACGACGCCGGGATCGACCGGGCCACGGCGGACGACTCCGGGTCGGGCGACCGTCCCGGGGCCGCTCTCGCCGGGCTGTCCGACGCGGAGCGGGCGCGGCGGCTGCGTGCCCTCGTCCTGGACCGGACCGCGGCCGTGCTCGACCACGGCTCGGCGGACGACATCGACCACCGCCGCACCTTCCGCGACCTCGGCTTCGACTCCCTGGCGGGCGTCGAGCTGCGGGACCGCCTCGCCGAGGCGACCGGCCTGACGCTGCCGGCCGGCCTGGTGTACGACCAGCCCACCGTCGACGCCCTCGTCACCCACCTCGACGGCCTGCTCACCGGCCGCGCGGCCGCCGCCGCGCCCAGGCGGCGGGAGGGCGCGGGTACGGACGACCCCATCGTCATCGTGTCGATGGCCTGCCGTCTGCCCGGCGGGGTCGCGTCTCCCGAGCAGCTGTGGGAGCTGGTCGCCGCCGGCGGGGACGCCGTCGGCCCGTTCCCCACCGACCGCGGCTGGGACCTCGACGGGCTCTACGACCCGGACCCCGACCAGCCCGGGACCGTCTACACCCGGCAGGGCGGGTTCCTGCACGACGCCGGGGACTTCGACCCGGAGCTGTTCGGGATCTCCCCCCGTGAGGCGACCGCGATGGACCCGCAGCAGCGGCTGCTGCTGGAGACGTCCTGGGAGGCGTTCGAGCGGGCCGGGATCGTCCCGGGCTCGCTGCGCGGCTCACGCACCGGCGTGTTCACCGGCGCGACGTCGATGGACTACGGCCCGCGGCTGCACGAGCCGGCGGGCGGGGTCGAGGGCTACCTCCTCACCGGCACGACGACAAGCATCGTGTCCGGGCGGGTGTCCTACACGTTCGGGCTGGAGGGCCCGGCGGTCACCGTCGACACCGCCTGCTCCTCCTCCCTGGTCGCCTTGCACCTCGCCGCCCAGGCACTGCGCAGCGGCGAATGCGACCTCGCCCTCGCCGGCGGCGTCACGGTGATGGCGACCCCGGGCATGTTCCTGGAGTTCAGCCGCCAGCGGGGGCTGGCCGCCGACGGCCGGTGCAAGTCCTTCGCCAACGCCGCCGACGGGACCGGCTGGTCCGAAGGCGCCGGCATCCTCCTGCTCGAACGGCTCTCCGACGCCCGGCGCAACAACCACCCGGTCCTGGCGCTGGTCCGCGGCACCGCGGTCAACCAGGACGGGGCGAGCAACGGCCTCACCGCTCCGAACGGACCGTCGCAGGAGCGGGTGATCCGCCAGGCTCTCGCCAACGCCGGGCTCAACCCGGCCGACATCGATGCCGTCGAGGCGCACGGCACCGGCACCCGCCTCGGCGACCCCATCGAAGCCCAGGCCCTGCTGGCGACCTACGGGCAGGACCGACCTGACGACCAGCCCCTGTGGCTGGGGAGCCTGAAGTCCAACATCGGCCACGCCCAGGCCGCTGCCGGGGTCGCCGGCATCGTCAAGATCGTCCAGGCCCTCCACAACAGCGAACTCCCCCGCACCCTGCACGTCGACGAACCCACCCCCCACGTCGACTGGCACACCGGAAACGTCGCACTACTCACCGAGAAGCAACCCTGGGAACCAGGCACCCGGCCCCGCCGCGCCGCCGTCTCCTCCTTCGGCATCAGCGGCACCAACGCCCACGTCATCCTCGAAGAACCCGGAGGACTGTCGGGCGGCACAAGCCACGCCGGCGGGGACGGCGACGACGTCCCGGCGGAGGGGGCGCCGGCGTCAACCGCCGCGGCCCAGGGCGAGCCCCGGGAGCCGGTCCAGCCACTGCCGTGGTTGTTGTCGGGTCACAGCGAGCAGGCACTCCAAGCCCAAGCCCGCGCGCTCCAGGCCTACCTCGCAGACCAGCCGGACACCCACCCCGCCGGCATCGCCGCCACCCTCACCCACCACCGCACCCACCACACCCACCGCGCCGTCATCCTCATCGACACCAGCGCCAACCCCAGCCGGGGCAGCGCCGGCCCGGTCGACGGTCACATCGCGGTTCCAGCCGACGCTCTGGCGGCGTTGGCCGCTCTGGCCACCGGTGGCGACCACCCCCACCTCACCCGCGGACACGTCCCCCCCACACCCCGCCTCGGCTACCTCTTCACCGGCCAAGGCAGCCAACGCCCCGGCATGGGCCGCGAACTCTACAAAGCATTCCCCGTCTTCACCGCCGCCTTCGACGAAACCGCCGCCGCCTTCACCCCCCACCTCCAACACCCACTCCACGACATCATCTTCGCCGCACCCAACACCCCCCAAGCCCACCTCCTCAACCAAACCCACTACACCCAACCCGCCCTGTTCACATTGCAAACCGCCCTCTACCACCTCCTCACCCACCACGGCCTCACCCCCGACTACCTCACCGGCCACTCCATCGGCGAAATCACCGCCGCCCACCTCGCCGGCATCCTCACCCTCCCCGACGCCGCCACCCTCGTCGCCACCCGCGGCCACCTCATGAACACCGCCCCACCCGGCGGCACCATGATCGCCATCGACACCACCGAAGAAGACATCACCCCCCACCTCACCCCCACCGTCTCCATCGCCGCCATCAACAGCCCCACCACCCTCGTCATCGCCGGCGACCCCACCGACACCCACCGCATCGCCACCCACTACCAAAACAAAGGCACCCGCACCCGCAAACTCACCGTCAGCCACGCCTTCCACTCACCCCACATGGACCCCATCCTCAACCAGCTCCACCACACCCTCACCACCCTCACCCTCCACCCACCCCAAATCCCCATCATCAGCACCCTCACCGGCACCCTCGCCGACCACACCATCACCACCCCCGACTACTGGACCCGCCACACCCGCCACACCGTCCGCTACCACCAAGCCGTCCAAACCCTCACCACCCTCGGCACCACCCACCACCTCGAACTCGGACCCCACCCCACCCTCACCACCCTCACCCCCCACACCACCCCCACCCTCCGCACCAGCCACCCCGAAACACACACCCTCACCACCGCCCTCGCCACCACCCACACCCACGGCTTCCCCACCCACTGGCACACCCCCACCACCACCCCACCCACCAACCTCCCCACCTACCCCTTCCAACGACGGCACTTCTGGTTCCGGGCGCCGACGGCCTGGGCCCGGGAGGAGTACCTGCTCGGCGCCGCGGTGGAGCGCGCCGACGACGGCGGCCTGCTGTTCACCGGAACCCTCGACCTCGACCGCCACCCCTGGCTCGCCGACCATGTCATCGGCGGCCGGCCGCTCGTGCCGGGCAGCCTGTTCGTCGACCTCGCGCTGCGCGCCGGCCTGCGCGCCGACGCTCCCGTGCTCGACGAGCTGACCCTGCAGACCCCGCTGCTCCTGCCGGAGCGCGGCACGCTGAGCGTGCAGGTCTCGGTCGGCGGCGTGGACGAGCACGGCCGCCGTGCGCTGACCGTGCACTCCCGGCCGGGTGAGGAGGACCCCTGGGCCCTGCACGCCACCGGCGCCCTGCGGCAGGAGGAGATCGCGGGCGCGGACAGCCCGGCGCCGGCCGCGGATCCCTGGCCACCGGCCGGGGCGGACCCGCTCGACGTGGCGGACGTGTACCAGCGCCTGGGCGCGCTCGGCTACGACTACGGCGCGGGCCTGCGCAACGTGACGGCGGCCTGGCAGGCCGGGGACACCCTGCTCGCCGAGGTCCGCCTCGGCGCCGGCGCGGACGTCCGCGAGAACACCGGCGAAACCGGCGACCCGGGTGACTCGGGTGGCCCGGCCAGGGCCGACGGGACGGACGGGACCGACGGGACCGACGGGACCGACGGGGAGCCCTTCGCGCTGCATCCGGCGCTACTCGACGCCGCCCTGCACCTGCTGCCCCTGTACGGCGGGGCGGACGGGGTGCGGGTGCCGTTCTCCTGGACCGGGGTCCGGCTCGCCGCCGTCGGCGCGACCACGGTGCGGGTCCGGCTCACGCCGGCCGACGACGGCTCCGTCGCGGTTCTGCTCACCGATCTCGACGGCCTGCCGGTGGCCTCGGCGCGTTCCCTGACGCTGCGCGCCGTGACCGCGGACGCGTTCGCTCCGGCGACCGACGCCCTGTACACGCTGGAGTGGCGCCCGGTCGCGACGGACACCGCCACGATCGACGCCGCCACGGCCGGCACCGCCGGAGGCGTTCCGGCGGAAGGCATCGAGCTACGGCGGGTCGCCGGCGGCCGGGGGGCCGCGGTCGTGGCCGGTGAGGTCCTGGCGTTGGTCCAGGACGCGCTGGCGCGCGACGCGGGAGCCGACGCGGGCCCGGGTTCCCGGCTGGCCGTCGTCACCTCCGCCGCGGTCTGGACCGGCCCCGCCGACCTGGACGTCGACCCGGCCGCGGCCACCGCCTGGGGCCTGCTGCGCAGTGCGATGTCGGAGCATCCCGACCGGTTCCTGCTGCTGGACACCGACGGTGACGCCGCGTCGGAATCCGCCCTGACCGCCGCGTTGGCCACCGCGCTGCGCACGGGTGAGAGCCAGCTGGCGCTGCGCGCCGGACGGCTGCTCGCACCCCGGCTGCAACGGCTGCCGGCAGGCTCGTCGCCCGCGGGCGACGAGCCGGCGGACGAGACGCGACACGAGCACGGCACCGCGCTGATCACCGGGGCCACCGGGGCGCTCGGCGGGTTGATCGCCGAACGGCTGGTGACCCGACACGGGGTGCGCCACCTGCTGCTGGTCAGCCGCCGCGGCCCGGACGCACCGGGCGCCGACCGCCTGCTCGCCCGGCTACGGGAGCTGGGCGCGCACGCCCGCCTGGTCGCCTGCGACACGGCCGACCGGGACGCGCTGGCCGCGCTGCTCGCGACCATCCCGGCCGAGCAGCCGCTCACCGCCGTCGTGCACGCCGCCGGGGTGCTCGACGACGGCACCATCGAGACCCTCACCCCCGACCGCCTCACCACCACCCTCACCCCCAAAGCCGACGCCGCCACCCACCTCCACACCCTCACCCACCACCACCCCCTCCACACCTTCCTCCTCTTCTCCTCCATCACCGCCACCACCGGCACCGCCGGCCAAGCCAACTACGCCGCCGCCAACGCCTACCTCGACGCCCTCGCCCACCACCGCCACACCCACCACCTCCCCGCCACCAGCATCGCCTGGGGCCTCTGGCACCCCACCGAAACCACCACCACCGACGCCGACACCAACACCGACGGCGGCATGGCCGCCACCCTGGCGCAGGCGGACCTGAACCGGCTCGCCCGGGCCGGCATCGCGCCGCTGCCCGCCGAGCAGGCCCTGCGGCTGTTCGACGAGGTCTTCGCCGGCGGGCACGCCGACCGTCCCCTGCTGGTGGCCTCCCGTTTCGACACCCGCGCGCTCACCGCGCCGGGAGCCGTCGTGCCGCCCCCGCTGCGCTCGCTGGTGCGCGGCACCCCCCGCCGCGGTGACGGCCCGCGCGCGGCCAGCGCCGGCCGGCCGGCGCTGGCGTCCCGGCTGGCCGGGGTGAGCACCACCGAGGCGGACCGGCTGCTGCTCGAGCTCGTCCGGGAGACGGTCGCGCTCGTCCTCGGGCACACCGACACCGCCGCGGTGCCCGAGGACCGGGCCTTCACCGACCTCGGTTTCGACTCGTTGGCCGCCGTCGACCTGCGCAACCGGCTCGGCACCGCCACCGGCCTGCGACTGCCCGCCACCGTCGTCTTCGACCACCCAACCCCGAACGCGCTGGCGGGCCTGCTGCGCGAGGAGCTACTCGGCGCGGCGGCCGACGGCGCAACCCCAGCGACGGCCGCCGGCGCGGCCCCGGCGGCGGGCGACGATCCGATCGTCATCGTGTCGATGGCGTGCCGCCTGCCCGGCGGGGTCCGCTCGCCGGAGGACCTGTGGCGACTGCTCGCCGACGGCACGGACGCGGTCTCCGGCTTCCCCACCGACCGCGGCTGGGACCTCGACGCGCTCTACGACCCCGACCCCGACCACCTCGGCACCTCCTACGCCCGCGAGGGCGGGTTCCTGCACGACGCCGGGGACTTCGACCCGGAGCTGTTCGGCATCAGCCCGCGGGAGGCGATGACGACCGATCCGCAGCAGCGGCTGCTGCTGGAGACGTCCTGGGAGGCGTTCGAACGGGCCGGCATCGCGCCCGACTCGCTGCGCGGCTCGCGCACCGGCGTGTTCGCCGGCGTCATGTACAACGACTACGGGGCCCGGCTGCACCAGTCCGGCACGCCTGCGGCGGGCTTCGAGGGGTACCTGGTCAGCGGAAGCGCCGGCAGCGTCGCCTCAGGCCGGGTGTCCTACACGTTCGGGCTGGAGGGCCCGGCGGTCACCGTCGACACCGCCTGCTCCTCCTCCCTCGTCGCCCTGCACCTCGCCGCCCAGGCCCTACGCAGCGGCGAATGCGACCTCGCCCTCGCCGGCGGCGTCACCGTCATGGCCAGCCCCGCCACCTTCATCGAGTTCAGCCGCCAGCGCGGCCTCGCCGCCGACGGCCGGTGCAAACCCTTCGCCAACGCCGCCGACGGCACCGGCTGGTCCGAAGGCGCCGGCATCCTCCTGCTCGAACGGCTCTCCGACGCCCGCCGCAACAACCACCCCGTCCTCGCCATCGTCCGCGGCACCGCCACCAACCAGGACGGCGCCAGCAACGGCCTCACCGCCCCCAACGGACCCTCCCAACAACGCGTCATCCGCCAGGCCCTCACCAACGCCGGACTCAACCCCGCCGACATCGACGCCGTCGAAGCCCACGGCACCGGCACCCGCCTCGGCGACCCCATCGAAGCCCAAGCCCTCCTCGCCACCTACGGCCAGAACCGACCCGACAACCAACCCCTCTGGCTCGGCAGCCTCAAATCCAACATCGGCCACACCCAGGCCGCCGCCGGCGCCGCCGGCATCATCAAAATCATCCAGGCCCTCCACCACAACGAACTCCCCCGCACCCTCCACGTCGACGAACCCACCCCCCACATCGACTGGCACACCGGAAACGTCGCACTACTCACCGAGAAGCAACCCTGGGAACCAGGCACCCGGCCCCGCCGCGCCGCCGTCTCCTCCTTCGGCATCAGCGGCACCAACGCCCACGTCATCCTCGAAGAACCCGGCCAGTCCACCGGGCCCGACGGAACCGGAGCACCCGACGGGAGCATCGGCGTCCCGCCGGTGTGGGTGCTGCGCGCGCACAGCGCGGCGGGGCTGCGAGCCCACGCCGCGAAGCTGGGCGACGATCTCGAACACCGGCCGGCAGTGGCGCCGATCGACATCGCGCGGCAGCTCGCCCGGGTCCAGGCGGGGCTGGAGTGGCGGGCCTCGTTCGTCGCGGCCGAGCACGCGGACGCGCTGCGCGCGCTGGACCTGCTGGCCCGGGACGAGCCCGACCCTGGACGGGCGACCGGGCAGGCCCTCGGCACGCTGCGCACCGCGTTCCTGTTCACCGGGCAGGGCAGTCAGCGCCCCGGCATGGGCCGCGAACTGTACGAGGCGTTCCCGGCGTTCGCCACCGCGTTCGACGAGGTGGCCGCGGCCTTCGCGCCGGGCCTAGACCAGCCGCTGCGCGACGTCGTGTTCGCCGCGCCCGGCAGCCCGGAGGCGGCGCTGCTGGACTCGACCGCCTGGACGCAGCCGGCGCTGTTCGCGCACGAGGTCGCCCTGTTCCGGCTGTTGGCGGGCTGGGGTGTGCGTCCCGACGCGGTGCTGGGCCACTCCATCGGCGCGATCGCCGCGGCGCACGCGGTCGGGGTGCTGTCGCTGGCCGACGCCGCGACGCTGGTCGGCGCCCGCGCCCGGCTGATGGCCACGCTGCCGGTCGGGGGCACGATGGCGGCCCTGTCCGTCCCGGCCGACGAGGCGGCGGCCCTGCTCGCCGACGTCGACGGGGCGGTGTCGCTCGCCGCGGTCAACGGCCCCCGGGCGACCGTGGTGTCCGGGGCGGAACGGGCCGTCGCCGAGGTCGTCCGCCGGGCGGCGGCGGGTGGCGCCCGCACCCGGCTGCTGTCGGTCAGCCACGCGTTCCACTCCCCGCTGATCGAGCCGATCCTCGACGAGTTCCGGGACGTCGTCGCCGGCCTGGCCTTCGCCGCGCCGACCGTCACGGTCGTCTCCGACCTCACCGGGGAGCCGGTCCCGGCCGACGTCCTGGCGACGCCCGAGTACTGGGTGCGCCACGCGCGGGAGACCGTGCTGTTCGCGCCCGCCGTCCAGGCGCTGCGCGAATCGGGCATCCGCGGGTTCCTGGAGATCGGCCCGGACACCGTCCTGGCCACGATGGCCGCCGACACACTCGCCCAACCACCGGTCACGGCCGAGGTGGTCACGCTGGCCACCCAGCGGCGGGGCCGTCCCGAGCCGGAGACGCTCGCCGCGGCGCTGGGCGCCCTGGACGCCGCGGGCGGGCGGGTCGACTGGTCGGCCTACTTCGGCCCAGGGCCCGCGGTGGAGCTGCCCACCTATCCGTTCCAGCGGTCCCGCTACTGGCTCGACGTCACCGCCTCCGGCCCGGGACCGGACCTGGGTGCGGCCGGGCTGGATCCGGCCGGGCACCCGTTGCTGGGCGCGGCGCTGGAACTGGCCGACGGCTCCGGCTCGGTGCTCACCGGACGGCTCTCGCTGGCCGACCAGCCGTGGCTGGCCGACCACCGGGTCGCCGGGGCGGTGGTGGCGCCGGCGACGGCGCTGCTCGGCCTCGCCCTGCACGCGGCCCGGGTGGCCGGGGCGGCCGCGCTGGAGGAGCTGACCCTGGCGGCACCGCTGGTGCTGCCCGAGCAGGGCAGCCTGGCACTGCAGGTCGTCGTCGGGACAGCCGACGACTCCGGCCGGACCACGCTGCGCGTGCACTCCCGTCCGGACGGGGCGCGCCAGCCCTGGACCGTTCACGCCAGCGGGCTGTTCGGCCCCGACGCGGCCTCCGCGCCGCCCGCCCGGCCCGAACCGGACACCTGGCCGCCGGCGGACGCCCAACCACTCGGCGGCCCCGCCGACAGCGACAGCGACACCGACACCGGCTACAACGGCTACGACGATCTCGCCCGCCTCGGCTACGACTACGGGCCGATCTTCCAGGGCCTGCGAGCCGGTTGGCGGCGCGGGAACGAGCTGTTCGCCGAACTCGTGCCACCGGGCGACGCGACGTTCGGCGCGGCCCCGCATCCCGCGTTGCTCGACGCGGCCATGCACCCGCTCGCCCTCGCCGGCACCGTCGGCACCGACCCTGACGGCACCGGCACCGTCGGCACCGGCACCGTCGGCACCGACACCGTCGGCACCGCCGCCGGCCCGGCCGGTGCCGGCGGCATCCGGGTGCCGTTCTCCTGGCACGGGGTGTGGACGGCGACGTCCGGCGGCTGGGCCGGCCCGCTGCGGGTGCGCATCACCCCGGTCGGGCCGGACACCGTGCGGCTGCTGCTCACCGACACCGCGGACACCCCGCTGCTGGCCGTGGACCGGCTCGTGGTGCGCGCGGTCGACCCGGCCCGGCTGGCCGGGGCACGCGGCACCGACGGCGCGCTGCACCGCCTGGCCTGGGTCCCGCCGGTCGGCCCGGCACCCGCTCGGGCGGTCGCCGCGGCGACCGCCCGAGAGCTGGCCGGCTGGGCGCAGGCCGAGCGGCTGCTGGCCGACGTCGCGGCCGGCGGTGCGGCGCCCGAGGCGGTGCTGCTGGACGTCGCCGGTCCCACCGCCGACTCCGTGTCGCCGGCGGCGGCCCGGGAGATCCTGCTCGCCGCGCTGCCGGTGCTGCGCGGCTGGCTCGCCCAGGAACAACTGGCGGACAGCCGGCTGGTGCTGCTGACCCGCGGTGCCGTCGCCGCCCGGGTCGGGGACCAGGTCGACGGACTCGCCCAGGCCGCGTTGTGGGGACTCGTCCGCACGGCGCAGACGGAGAACCCGGGCGTGTTCACCCTGGTCGACACCGACGGCACCCCGTCCTCCGAACGGGCGCTGGGAGCCGCCGTCGCCACCGGGGAGCCTCAGGTCGCGGTGCGCGACGGGCAGCTCCTGCTGCCCCGGCTGGAACCGCTGCCGGCGCCACCCGGCGCGCCCGAGGCTCCTGTCACAGCCGACACGCCGCAGGAGCAGGACGACAGCGCGACCGTCCCCGGACCGCTGTTCCCCTCGACCGGCACCGTGCTGGTGACCGGGGCGACCGGTGCCCTGGGCGGCCTCGTCGCCCGCCGGCTGGTGGCCCGGCACGGCGTCCGCCGGCTGCTGCTGACCAGTCGGCGCGGCCCGGCCGCGCCCGGCGCCGACGACCTGGTGGAGCGGCTGACCGGACTGGGAGCCGAGGTGCGGCTCGTCGCCGGCGATCTCGCCGATCCCGACGAACTGCGCCGGCTGCTCGCGGAGGTTCCCGCCGCGCATCCACTGTCCGCTGTCGTGCACGTCGCCGGGATCACCGCCGACGCGACGCTGGGGGCGCTGGACGCCGAACGCCTCGACGAGGTGCTGCGCCCCAAGGCGGAGGCGGCCTGGCTGCTGCACGAGCTGACCCGGGAGGCCGGGCTGGCAGCCTTCGTGCTGTTCTCCTCGGTCGCGGGCGTCGTCGGCAACGCCGGCCAGGCCAACTACGCCGCCGCCAACTCCTACCTCGACGCCCTCGCGGAGCATCGCCAGGCCCTGGGCCTGCCGGCCGTGTCACTGGCCTGGGGGCTGTGGGAGCAGGCGGAGGGCATGGGCGGCGCGCTGTCCGTGGCCGACCGGGCCCGCATCGCACGCGGCGGCATCCGGGCGATCAGCGAGCAGGAGGGGCTGGATCTGTTCGACGCCGCCGTGGCCGCCGGAGCACCGGTGGCGGTACCGGCCCGCTTCGATCTCGGCGCGCTGCGCGCCGCCGCCCGCGAGCAGCGGCTGGCCCCGCCGCTGTACGGACTGCTGCCGGCCGGTTTCGCCGCCGCGGCGGCCGGGCCGGTGCCGGGCGGCGCCGCGGGCGGGACCGCGGCGTCGAACGGGACCGCGGGGCCGAACGGGTCGTCCCCGCGGGAGCCGGGCCGGGACGGGGCCAACGGCTCCGGCCCGGCAGACCCGCCGTGGCTGCGCCGGCTCCGCGAGGTGTCGGCCGGCGAACGGCCCCGGGTGTCGCGGGAACTGGTCCGCGCCACGGTGGCCGAGGTCCTCGGGCACCCGGCCAGCTATCCGGTGCCGGTCGACCGGGGCCTGCTCGACTTCGGTTTCGACTCGCTCACCGCGGTGGAGCTGCGCAACCGGATCGGCGCGGCGACCGGTCTGCGGCTGCCGCCGACGATGCTGTTCGACCATCCGACGGTCGAGACGCTCGCCCGGCATCTGCTGGCCGAGCTGGCCCGGGCGCTGCCGGGTGGGACCGCCGACGCGCTGTCCCGCCTTGACGAGCTGGAAGCGGCCCTCGCCCAGCTGGACCCGCCGGACGGACCGGACGGGCCAGACGGGCCAGACGGGCTGACAGTTCCCGACGTACCGGGCCGGTCCGACGGCGCAGGGCAGCCGCCCGCCGCCGACCCCCTGCGGGACCAGCTCGCGGAACGGCTGTCCGCCCTGCTCGCCCGGATCGCGCCGGGCCGGGCCGGGCGTCCGCTGCCCCTCGCCTCCGCGGTCGCCCCCGTCTTCGCCCCCGCGCTCGGCACGGCCTCGGACGACGAGCTCTTCGAGCTCATCGACGAGCAACTCGGCACCGACTGACCACCAGCCCCGGGCGGCCCCTCGCCCGCCGGACGCACAGAGGTGACGTCGCATGACGAACGAGACGACCGCCGGCACCGAGAGCCGCCTGCGGGACTACCTGAAGCGGGTGACGAGCGATCTGCTCAGCACCCGGGCGCGGCTGTCCGAGCTGGAGGCCGAGCGCACGGAGCCGATCGCGATCGTCGGGACGGCCTGCCGTTACCCCGGCGGGGTCCGCACACCGGAGGACCTGTGGCGGGTGGCGCGGTCGGGCACCGACGCGATCTCGTCCTTCCCGGAGAACCGCGGCTGGGACGTGCCCGGCCTGTTCGACCCGGACCCGGAGCGGGTGGGCCACACCTACGCGCGGGAGGGCGGGTTCCTGCACGACGCCGACCTGTTCGACCCGGCGTTCTTCGGGATCTCCCCGCGGGAGGCGACCGCGATGGACCCGCAGCAGCGACTGCTGCTGGAGACGTCCTGGGAGGCGTTCGAACGGGCCGGCATCGCACCGGACTCGCTGCGCGGCTCACGCACCGGCGTGTTCGCCGGGGTGATGTACAGCGACTACGGCGGCAGGATCAGGCAGGCACCGGACGGCCTGGAGGGGTACATCGGCATCGGCAGCGCCGGGTCCGTGGCCTCCGGGCGGATCTCCTACACGTTCGGGCTGGAGGGCCCGGCGGTCACGGTCGACACCGCCTGCTCCTCCTCCCTGGTCGCCCTGCACCTGGCGGTGCAGTCGCTGCGCCGCGGCGAATGCGACCTGGCCCTGGCCGGCGGCGCCACCGTGATCGCGACCCCCGGGCTGTTCGTCGAGTTCAGCCGGCAGCGCGGACTCTCCCCGGACGGGCGGTGCAAGGCGTTCGCCGCCACCGCCGACGGCACCGGCTGGGGTGAGGGGGTGGGGCTGCTGCTGGTGGAACGGCTCTCCGACGCCCGCCGCAACAACCACCCGGTGCTCGCGGTCGTGCGCGGCTCCGCCGTGAACCAGGACGGCACCAGCGGCCAGCTCTCGGCACCGAACGGCCCGGCCCAGCAGCGGGTGATCCGGCAGGCCCTCGCGGACGCCGGCCTGAACACAGCCGATGTGGACGCCGTCGAGGCGCACGGCACCGGCACCCGCCTCGGCGACCCCATCGAAGCCCAGGCCCTCCTCGCCACCTACGGCCAGAACCGACCCGACGACCAGCCCCTGTGGCTTGGGAGCCTGAAGTCCAACATCGGCCACACCCAGGCCGCCGCCGGCGCCGCCGGCATCATAAAAATCATCCAGGCCCTTCATCACGACGAGTTGCCGCGCACTCTGCACGTCGACGAACCCACCCCGCACGTCGACTGGGACAGCGGAAACGTCCGACTGCTCACCGAGAACCGGCCCTGGGAATCCCGCGACACCCCCCGCCGCGCCGCCGTCTCCTCCTTCGGCATCAGCGGCACCAACGCCCACGTGATTCTCGAGGAAGCCGCCCGGGAGACCGACGACAACTCCTCGGGTGAGGCCGGTTCAGCGCCGGCCGAAACGGCTCCGACGGCCGCCGCCCCGGTGGAGCGGGAAACGCCGGTTCCGATTCTTTTGTCGGGGCACACCGAACAAGCCCTCCACGACCAGGCCACAAACCTCAACACCTACCTCACCCACCACCCGAACACCACCCCCCACCAGCTCACCCACACCCTCACCCACGGCAGAACCCACCACCAACACCGCGCCGCCATCATCACCAGCGCCACCAACACCACCGAACTCCGCGACACCCTCACCGCCCTCACCCACCACCAACCACACCCCAACCTCACCCAAAGCCACACCACCACCCCCGGCAAAACCGTCTTCGTCTTCCCCGGCCAAGGCAGCCAATGGCACGGCATGGCCCGCCACCTCTACACCACCTCACCCACCTTCGCCCACCACCTCACCACCGCCACCAACGCCCTCAACCCCCACCTCGACTACGACCTCCTCCACACCCTCACCTCACCCACCCCACCACCCAACACCGTCACCTACGTCCAACCCGCCCTCTTCGCCGTCATGACCAGCCTCGCCCAACTCTGGCAACACCACGGCATCCACCCCGACACCGTCCTCGGCCACAGCCAAGGCGAAATCGCCGCCGCCCACATCGCCGGCGCCCTCACCCTCACCGACGCCGCCACCATCGTCGCCCTGCGCGCCACCGCCCTCACCACCCTCACCGGCACCGGCACCATGGCCTCCATCACCCTGCCCGCCCACGCCCTCCAACCCCTCCTCGACACCCACCCCGACCTCCACATCGCCGCCCACAACAGCCCCACCCACACCATCGTCGCCGGCAACCCCCAATCCATCACCGAACTCCTCGAACACTGCCAGCAAAACAACATCCAAGCCCGCCAGATCCCCGTCGACTACGCCTCCCACACCCCCCACATCGAACCCCTCCACACCACCCTCACCACCGCACTCGCCCACATCACCCCCACCCCCGCCACCATCCCCTTCTACTCCACCCTCACCAACACCTACCTCGACACCACCCAACTCACCCCCGAATACTGGTACCAAAACCTCAGAAACCCCGTCCAATTCCACCAAGCCATCACCACCCTCCACCACAACGGCCACACCACCTACATCGAAACCAGCCCCCACCCCGTCCTCACCACCACCATCACCGAAACCCTCGAAAACCCACCCACCAACACAGACAAGAACAGCACCCAAAACACCAACCAGAACGGCACCGCGGAACACCCCACCGAACGACCCGCCATCACCGTCACCGGAACCCTCCGCCGCGACCACGGCACCCTCCACACCTTCCACACCGCCCTCGCCCACCTCCACACCCACGGCCACACCCCCACCTGGCACACACCCCCACCCCCCACACCCCCCACACCCCTGCCCACCTACCCCTTCCAACACCACCGCTACTGGCTGGAGGACGCGACCCCTCCCGGCGACGCGGACGGCCTCGGCCTGCAGGCGACCGGGCACCCGGTGCTGCGCGCGGCCACCACACTCGGCAACGGCCAGGGCCTGCTGCTCACCGGTCGGGTCTCCGCCCGCACCCACAGCCTCCTGGCCGGGCACACCGTCGCCGGCACGGCTGTTCTGCCGCCGGCCGCGACCCTGGACCTGGCCTTCCACGCGGCCAGGCTGCTCGGCGGACTCGACGTCGAGGAGCTGACGATCAGCACACCCGTCGTGCTGCCGGCCGCGGACGGGGTCGACCTGCAGCTCATCGTCGAGGCCGAGCGGGACGACTCCCGGCGCCCCTTCACCGTGCGCGCCCGCCCCGACCAGCCGTCCGCTCGGGCCGCCGACGGCACCGCCGCGGCCGGGGAGGACGACGACCTCGGCGAGCAGCTCAACCGCCCCTGGACGACACACGCCGTCGGCGTGCTGGCACCGGCGGTGCCGGTGCTGCCCGGGGCCACCCCGGCGCCGGAGAGCTGGCCGCCCGCGGGTGCCGAGGAGATCGCGCTGGACGATCTCGACGCCCATCTCACCACGCTCGGCCTCGAGCCCGGCCCGGCCCTGGACGGCCCGCACCGGCTGTGGCAACGCGACGAGGAGCTGTTCGCCGAGGTCGAGCTCGCCGAGGACGGCGCGGGCGAGCCGGGCCGCTTCGGCCTGCACCCGGCCGCGCTGACCGCCGCGTTGAGCCCCCTGCAGGCCGGCCTCGGCCCTGCCGCCGACCACGCCCGTCAGGCCAGTGGCGACACCGCCGGGAACGGCTCCGGAGCGCTGCCGCTGACCTGGCGCGGAGCGACTCTGCACACCGCGAGCTCCTCCCCGCTGCGGGTACGCCTCGCGCCGGGCGCTCCGGACCCGGCCGGGCCGGGCCGCGGCTGGGCGGTGGATCTGTTCACCCCCTCCGGCACCGCCGTCGCGAGCATCGCGGACGTACGGCTGCGTCCCCTTGATCCCCGGGACCTCGGCGCCCCCACCGGCGGCCTGGAGGCGGCCCGGGCGGACTGGGTACTCACCCTGGACTGGCCGGTGCTCGAGCCCCCGGTTCGGGAGTCCGCCACAGCGCAGCGCTGGTCGCCCCATCTTCTCCTCCCCACCGCCGACGAGGACCGCTCCGCCGTGGCGGACCTGCTCGCACGGCTCACCCGGGTCCTGGGCGGCGCGGACGCCCCGGCCGGCGGTTCGGGCGACGACCCGACCGGTATCCCGGCTGACGACACGGCCCGGGAGCCGCTGGGCCCCGAGGTGACCCTGCTCCCCGTCAGCAGCACGGGGGCGGCGTTCGACGCGCTGCGTTCCTGGCTGACCGACCCGGTGACCGAGGGCGGCCGCCTGCTCGTGCTGACCACCCGCGCCGTCGCCACCGGGCCGGACGACACACCGGACCCGCCGGGCCTGGAGGCCGCCGCGGTCTGGGGGCTCGTCCGCGCCGCCCAGACGGAGCACCCGGGCCGGATCACCATCGTCGACCTCGACGGCCAGGACGCCTCGCTCGCCGCGCTGCCCGCCGCGCTCGCCACCGGCGAGCCCCAGCTGGCCCTGCGCGGCGGGGTAGCCCACCGCCCCCGCCTCACCCGCGTGGCCCCCGCGGACCTCACCATCCCCGCCGACGGGACCACCGACGGGACTGTCTCCACCGAGGGGACCGTCCCCGCCGGCGACACCGTGTTCATCGGCGACACCGTGCTCGTGGCCGGCGGCGGCCCGCTGGCGGGGGTGCTCGCGCGGCGTCTCGCCGCGGAGGAGTACGGGGCTCGCCTGCTGCTGCTCGGCGCCGACGACGGCCTGGCCGAGGAGCTGGCCGCGCTGGGCGCGGACGTGCTCGTGGCCGAGGGCGACGCGAGCGACCGGGAGGCGCTCACCGCCGCGCTCGCTCTGGTGAGCGACGCGAGCCCGGTGCGCGCGGTGCTGCACGTGGCGGCCGCGCCCCCGGTCGCCGCGCTGGAGACGACGAGGACGGCGACGTTCACCGCGGCGGTGGACACGGCGACCGCCGCGGCCCGCAACCTGCACGAGGCCACCCTGGGCCTCGACCTGGACTGGCTGGTTCTCGTCGCCCCGGATGTCGCCGGCACCCTCGGCGGCGTCGGGACGGCCGCCCGGGCCGCGATCGGGGCCGTCCTCGACGGGCTCGCGCGGCAGCGACGCTCGCTCGGGCTCGTGGGGGTCTCGCTGGCGCTCGGTCCGCGCGCGACCGGCGACACCGCCAGCACCACCAGCACCGGCGTCACCGGTGACGCCGGGGACGCAGGGGACGCAGGGGCTGCCGCGGGTCTGGTGCCGTTCGACTCCGCCCAGGCGGGTGACCTGTTCACACTGGTGCGGCAGGCCCGGCCGGCCGCGCTGGTCGCCGCGCGGCTGGACCACGCCGCGCTGCGCCCGGCCGCCGCGGCCGGTCTGCTGCCCGCAGTGCTGCGTTCGCTGGTGCGCGGTGCGCGCACGCCCGCGGCCGGCCAGGGGGCGGGCCGGCTGGTCGCCTCGCTGGTCGGCCGGCCCGAGGATGAGCAGCGGGCGGTGCTGCTCGGGCTGATCCGGGCCACCGCGGCCGCCATCCTCGGCCACACCGACGGGGCGGGGGTCGACGTCACCCGGGCCTTCAAGGATCTCGGGTTCGACTCGCTCACCGCGGTGGAGCTGCGCAACCGGCTGGCCGCGGCGACCGGGCTGAGCCTGCCGAGCACGCTGCTGTTCGACTATCCCTCCGGGGAGGTGCTCGCCGACCACCTGCGCTCGCAGCTGCTGGGCCTGGTCCCCGAGGACGGGCGGTCCGTGGCCCGGGGGCGGGCCGGGGACGACGGTGAGCCGATCGCGATCGTGGCGATGGCCTGCCGTTACCCCGGTGGGGTACGTACGCCGGAGGACCTGTGGCGGGTGGTCGAGCAAGAGCTCGACGTCATCTCGCCGTTCCCGGACAACCGCGGGTGGGATCTGGACGTCCTGTTCGATCCGGACCCCGCGCACCCCGGCACCTCCTACGCGCGGGAGGGCGGGTTCCTGCACGACGTCGACCAGTTCGACCCGGCGTTCTTCGGGATCTCCCCGCGTGAGGCGACGGCGATGGACCCGCAGCAGCGGCTGCTGCTGGAGACGTCCTGGGAGGCGTTCGAACGGGCCGGCATCGCCCCCGACTCGCTGCGCGGCTCACGCACCGGCGTGTTCGCGGGCGTCGTCTACACCGACTACGGCTCCCGGGTGCGGCTGCCTGCCGACATGGAGGGCTACCTGGGCATCGGCAGCGCGGGCAGCATCGCCTCCGGGCGCATCGCCTACACCCTGGGGCTGGAGGGCCCGGCGGTCACCGTCGACACCGCCTGCTCCTCCTCCCTGGTCGCCCTGCACCTGGCGGTGCAGTCGCTGCGCCGTGGCGAGTGCGACCTGGCCTTGGCCGGCGGCGCGACCACGCTGGCCAACCCGGACATCTTCGTCGGTTTCAGCCGGCAGCGCGGGCTGGCTCCGGACTCGCGCTGCAAGCCGTTCGCCGCGGCCGCCGACGGCACGGCGTTCGGTGAGGGGGTGGGGCTGCTGCTCGTGGAGCGGCTCTCCGACGCCCGCCGCAACAACCACCCGATCCTCGCGCTGGTCCGCGGCACGGCGACCAACCAGGACGGCGCCAGCAACGGCCTCACCGCACCCAACGGCCCCTCCCAGCAGCGGGTGATCCGCCAGGCCCTCACCGACGCCGGCCTCAACCCCGCCGACGTCGACGCCGTCGAGGCGCACGGCACCGGCACCCGCCTCGGCGACCCCATCGAAGCCCAGGCCATCCTCGCCACCTACGGGCAGGACCGGCCCGACGATCAGCCGCTCTGGCTGGGCAGCCTCAAGTCCAACATCGGCCACACCCAGGCGGCCGCCGGGGTCGGCAGCATCATCAAGATCATCCAGGCGTTCCACCACGGCGAGCTGCCGCGCACCCTGCATGTCGACGAACCCACCCCGCACGTCGACTGGCAGGCCGGAAACGTCGCCCTGCTCACCGAGAAGCGGCCCTGGGAACCGGGAGACCGGCCCCGCCGCGCCGGTGTCTCCGGATTCGGCATGAGCGGCACCAACGCCCACGTGATTCTCGAGGAGGCACCGGCCGCGACACCGGCGGAGGAAACGACGGACGGCCCGGTTCCGATTCTTTTGTCGGGGCACACCGAACAAGCCCTCCACGACCAGGCCACAAACCTCAACACCTACCTCACCCACCACCCGAACACCACCCCCCACCAGCTCACCCACACCCTCACCCACGGCAGAACCCACCACCAACACCGCGCCGCCATCATCACCAGCGCCACCAACACCACCGAACTCCGCGACACCCTCACCGCCCTCACCCACCACCAACCACACCCCAACCTCACCCAAAGCCACACCACCACCCCCGGCAAAACCGTCTTCGTCTTCCCCGGCCAAGGCAGCCAATGGCACGGCATGGCCCGCCACCTCTACACCACCTCACCCACCTTCGCCCACCACCTCACCACCGCCACCAACGCCCTCAACCCCCACCTCGACTACGACCTCCTCCACACCCTCACCTCACCCACCCCACCACCCAACACCGTCACCTACGTCCAACCCGCCCTCTTCGCCGTCATGACCAGCCTCGCCCAACTCTGGCAACACCACGGCATCCACCCCGACACCGTCCTCGGCCACAGCCAAGGCGAAATCGCCGCCGCCCACATCGCCGGCGCCCTCACCCTCACCGACGCCGCCACCATCGTCGCCCTGCGCGCCACCGCCCTCACCACCCTCACCGGCACCGGCACCATGGCCTCCATCACCCTGCCCGCCCACGCCCTCCAACCCCTCCTCGACACCCACCCCGACCTCCACATCGCCGCCCACAACAGCCCCACCCACACCATCGTCGCCGGCAACCCCCAATCCATCACCGAACTCCTCGAACACTGCCAGCAAAACAACATCCAAGCCCGCCAGATCCCCGTCGACTACGCCTCCCACACCCCCCACATCGAACCCCTCCACACCACCCTCACCACCGCACTCGCCCACATCACCCCCACCCCCGCCACCATCCCCTTCTACTCCACCCTCACCAACACCTACCTCGACACCACCCAACTCACCCCCGAATACTGGTACCAAAACCTCAGAAACCCCGTCCAATTCCACCAAGCCATCACCACCCTCCACCACAACGGCCACACCACCTACATCGAAACCAGCCCCCACCCCGTCCTCACCACCACCATCACCGAAACCCTCGAAAACCCACCCACCAACACAGACAAGAACAGCACCCAAAACACCAACCAGAACGGCACCGCGGAACACCCCACCGAACGACCCGCCATCACCGTCACCGGAACCCTCCGCCGCGACCACGGCACCCTCCACACCTTCCACACCGCCCTCGCCCACCTCCACACCCACGGCCACACCCCCACCTGGCACACACCCCCACCCCCCACACCCCCCACACCCCTGCCCACCTACCCCTTCCAACACCACCGCTACTGGCTGGAAGGACCCGCGATCGGGCCGGACGGCGACGGGGACACCGCGGGGCACGGCTTCGTCAGCGCCGTCACCGAGCTCGCAGACGGCGACGGCCTGCTGCTCACCGGCCGGCTCTCCCTGCGCTCCCACCCCTGGCTCGCCGACCACGCGGTGCGCGGAACGGTGCTGCTGCCGGCCACCGCGCAGCTCGAACTCGTCTTCCAGGCGGCCCTGCACACCGGCGCCGCCGGGATCGAGGAGCTGACGCTGGAGGCGCCGCTGCTCCTGCCGGAGCGGGGCGGCGTGCGGCTGCAGGCCCGGGTCGAGGCCGCGGACGACCAGGGCCGGCGCCGGGTGACGGTCCACTCCCGCCCGGGCGCCGAGGACCCCTGGACCCGCCATGCCGCGGGCGTGCTGGCCGCGGCGGCGCCGACAGCCATCCCGCCGCGGGGCGTCAGCGCCTGGCCGCCGCCGCAGGCCACCCCGGTATCGGTCGAGGGCCTCTACGACCAGCTCGCCGAGCTCGGCTACGAGTACGGGCCGGCCTTCCAGAATCTGCGCGCGGCCTGGCGCGACGGTGACACCGTGTACGCGTCGGTCGTCCTCGGGCCCGAGCACCACGTCGACGCGGCGCGGTTCGCGGTGCACCCGGCGCTGTTCGACGCGGCGCTGCACGCGATGGGCCTGGGTGGCTTCCTGGGCTCCGGGGTGCTGCTGCCGTTCGCCTGGTCCGGGATCACGCTGGCGGCGGCCGGCGCCACCGAGCTGCGGGTCACCGTCGCGCCGGGGCCCGGTGAGCGGGACACCGTGACGGTGACGCTGGCCGACCAGACGGGGGCACCGGTCGCCCGGGTGGACCAGCTGACCCTGCGGCCGGTGGACCCGGCGAGCCTGCCGTCGGCGCCCGGCCGGGGCGGCTCCGAGGGGCTGTACGAGCTCGAATGGCAGGAGCTCCCGCCGCTCGCGGCGGTCGCGCCGCCGCCCTACCGGCTGGCCGCGGCGCCGGGCGGGCCGTCCGCCGGCGCTCCCGGCGGGGAGCCGCGGTCGGACCTGAGCTCCCACCTGGAGCTGGACCGGGAGCTCGACCTTCAGCTGGCGCTCGGCGCCCCCGGCGGCGGCGAGGCGGAGCTGACCCTGCTGCCCTGGTGGGCCCCGCCCGGCCCGGCGGACGCCGCCGCGGGCGCAGGCGTGGACACGGACGCGGACCGCGATCCCAGCCCCGACCTGCCCGGCACGGACCTGCCCGGCGCCGTCGGCGCCGGGGTGCTGGCGCTGCTGGGCCGGGTGCGCGACTGGCTCGGCCAGGACGACCGGCCCCAGGCGCGGCTGGTGGTGCTCACCCGGCGCGCAGTGGCCGCCCGCCCCGGCGACCCGACAGAGCTCACCGCCGCGCCACTGTGGGGCCTGCTGCGCTCCGCGGCGACGGAGAACCCGGACCGGATCGTCATCGCCGACGTCGACGGCACCGCCGCGTCGCTGGCGGCGCTGCCCGGCGCGCTCGCCACCGGCGAGCCCCAGTTCGCCCTGCGCGACGGGGTGGCGCTGGTGCCCCGGCTGGTCCGCCGCGCCGCCGGCGGGGCGCTCACACCGCCGCCGGACGAGCCGGCCTGGCGGGTGGAGACACCCGGCGGGTCACCCGACGACCTGTTCCTCGCCCCGTTCCCGGCGGCCCGCGCTCCGCTGGGGGCCGGGCAGGTCCGGCTGGCGGTGCGCGCCGCCGGGCTGAACTTCCGGGACGTGCTCACCGCTCTCGGCATGGTGCCCGTGGGCGCCCCGCTGGGCACCGAGGCCGCCGGAGTGGTGCTGGAGGTCGGCCCGCAGGCAAGCGGGCTCTCCCCGGGGCTCTCCGTCGGGGACCGGGTGCTCGGGCTGGTGCCCGGCGCCCTCGGCCCGCTGGCGGTGGCGGACGCGCGGCTGCTCGCGCCGATCCCCGCCGGCTGGTCGTTCGCCGAGGCCGCCGGAGTGCCGGCGGTGTTCACCACCGCCTACTACAGCCTGGTGGAGCTGGCCCGGGTCCGCCCGGGTGAGCGGGTGCTGGTCCACGCGGCGACCGGCGGGGTGGGCCTGGCGGCCCTGCAGGTGGCCCGCCACCTGGGCGCGGAGGTCTTCGCGACCGCCAGCCCGGCGAAGTGGGGGGCGCTGCGGGCCCTGGGCGTGCCGGCGGAGCGGATCGCCTCCTCGCGCACCACCGACTTCGAGGCGGCGTTCCTGGACGCCACCGGCGGCGCGGGGGTCGACGTCGTGCTCAACTCGCTCACCGGCCCGTTCCTGGACGCCTCGCTGCGGCTGCTGCCCCAGGGCGGGCGTTTCGTGGAGATGGGCATCGCGGACCCGCGGGACCCCGCCGAGGTGGCCGCCACCCACCCGGGCGTGCGTTACCAGGCGTTCGAGCTGCTCGACATGGATCCCGACCAGGTGGGACGGTCGCTGGCCGGTGCCCTCGACCTGCTCGCCGGCGGGCCGCTGCGCCCGCTGCCGGTGACCACCTGGGACGTCCGCTCGGCACCGGCCGCGTTCCGGCACTTCTCGAAGGCCCGGCAGGTCGGCAAGGTCGTGCTCACCATCCCGGCCGCGGTCGGGGAGGGGGAACGGCCCGACCTGGGCGAACCCACCGGTGAGCGGGCCGCCGAGCGGGCCGGGACGGTGCTGCTCACCGGTGGCACGGGCACCCTCGGCGCGGCGCTCGCCCGGCATCTGGTGACCGCGCGCGGCGTGCGCCACCTGCTGCTGACCAGCCGTCGGGGCGCGCAGGCCCCCGGCGCGGCGGAGCTGGCCGGCGAGCTCACCGAGCTCGCCGGGCCCGGTGCGACCGTGCGGGTCGAGGCGTGCGACGCCGCCGACCGGGACGCGCTGGCCGGCCTGCTGGCCTCCGTCGACCCGGCGCATCCGCTGACCTCGGTGATCCACGCCGCCGGGCTGCTCGACGACGGCGTGCTCACCTCGCTGACCCCGGAGAAGGTCGACGCGGTGCTGCGCCCCAAGGTCCGCGCGGCGTGGAACCTGCACGAACTGACCCGCGACGCCGACCTCGCCGAGTTCGTGCTGTTCTCCTCGGCGTCGGGCCTGCTCGGCGGGGCCGGGCAGGCGAACTACGCGGCAGCGAACGTCTTCCTCGACGCGCTCGCCGCGCACCGGCGGGCGGCCGGGCGCCCCGCGGTCTCGCTGGCCTGGGGCCTGTGGCAGTCGGCCAGCGGGATGACCGGCCACCTGGACGAGGCGGACCTGGCCCGTATCGCCCGCGGCGGGCTGGTGCCGATGTCGACGGAGGCGGGCATGGCGCTCTTCGACGCGGCGCTGACGGCCGGCCCGCCGCTGCTGGCGCCGGCCCCGCTGGACCTCGCCGCGCTGCACCGGCAGGCGCAGACCGGCGGGCTGCCCGCGGTGCTGCGCGCGCTGGTCCGCGGGCCGGTGGTCCGCCGCGCGGCGGGCGCGACCACGGTGGAGCCGACCGCGCCGGGTGGCCTGGCCGAGCGGCTGCGCGGGCTGCGGGGCGTCGAGCGGGAGCGGCATCTGTTCGCCCTGGTCCGCGAGCAGATGGCGGCGGTGCTGGGTCACGCGGGGGTCGAGGACATCGCCCCCGACCAGGCCCTCAAGGACATCGGCTTCGACTCCCTGACGTCCGTCGAGCTACGCAACCGGCTCGGCGCGGCGACCGGGCTGCGGCTGCCGACGACCCTGGCGTTCGACTTCCCGACCCCGGCGGCGCTCGCGGCCCGGCTGCTGTCGCTGCTGGCTCCGGACGACACCGCCGCCGAACTCGACCGGCTGCTCGCCGAGGTGTCGGTGGACGGCCCCGAGTTCGGCGCGATCCGCGACCGGCTGCGCGACGCCCTGTGGCGATGGGAGGAGGCGGTCGCGGCCGGCTCCCCGGCCGGATCGGCCGTCCCGGCCCAGCCGTCGTCGGCGGACGAGCTGGCGGAGCTCGCCGACGCCACCGACGAGGAGCTCTTCCGCGCGCTCGACGAGGAGCTGGACGCGCCGTGACCGGATCCGCCGTCCCATACCAGCCAGACAGGTGTGACAGCCAATCAGGTGTGACAGGGGAGTGCGAGACAGATGACTGACCAGGCTGTGGCGAGCACCGAGGACCGGCTGCGCGACTATCTGCGGCGGGCCACCGCCGACCTGCGCCAGGCCCGGCGCCGGATCCGGGAGCTGGACGCGCGGGTGCACGAGCCGATCGCGATCGTGGGCATGGGCTGCCGCCTGCCGGGCGGTGTCGACTCCCCGGAGGCGCTGTGGCGGCTGCTCGACGAGGAGCGGGACGCCATCGCGGACCTGCCCACCGACCGCGGCTGGGATCCGGAGCGGCTCTACGACCCCGATCCCGACCGGCCGGGCACCACCTACGCCCGCGAGGGTGGGTTCCTCGCCGACGCGGGCGGCTTCGACGCGCCGTTCTTCGGCATCGGCCCGCGCGAGGCGACCGCCAGCGACCCGCAGCACCGGCAGCTGCTCGAGGTCGCCTACGAGACCCTCGAGTACGCCGGGATCGCCCCGGACTCGCTGCACGGCACCCGGACGGGCGTGTACGCCGGGGTGGTGTCCCAGGCGTACGTGCCGCCGCCGGAGCGGGTGCCAGCCTCGTTCGAGGGCCACCTGATGACGGGGAACGCGACGAGCGTCGCGTCCGGGCGGGTGGCCTACCACCTCGGGCTGGAGGGACCGGCCCTCACCCTGGACACCGCCTGCTCCTCGTCGCTGGTAGCGATGCACCTGGCGGCGCGGGCGCTGCAGCGCGGCGAGTGCGACCTGGCGCTCGCCGGCGGGGTGACGGTGATGGCGACCCCGGTGCTGCTGGTCGAGTTCAGCCGGCAGCGCGGGCTGTCACCGGACGGCCGCTGCAAGGCCTTCGCTGCGGCGGCGGACGGCACCGGCTTCGCCGAGGGCGTCGGGCTGGTGGCGCTGGAGCGGCTCTCCGACGCCCGCCGGGCCGGCCGGCGCATCCTGGCGGTGCTGCGCGGCTCGGCGGTGAACTCCGACGGGGCCAGCAACGGGCTGACCGCGCCGAACGGCGTCAGCCAGGAGCGGGTGATCCGCCAGGCGCTGGCCGACGCGCGGCTGGCCCCGCAGCAGGTCGACGTGGTGGAGGCGCACGGGACGGGCACCCGGCTCGGCGACCCGATCGAGGCGCAGGCGCTGCTGGCCACCTACGGGCAGGGCCGGCCGGCCGGCGAGCCGCTGTGGCTGGGGAGCCTGAAGTCCAACATCGGCCACACCCAGGCCGCCGCCGGCATCGCCGGGGTGATCAAGATGATCCTGGCCATGCGGCACGACCGGCTGCCGCGCACCCTGCACGTCGACGAGCCGACGCCGCACGTCGACTGGGCCGGCGGCGACGTCCAGCTGCTCACCGAGGCCCGCCGGTGGCAGCGCGGCGACCGGCCGCGCCGGGCGGCGGTCTCCTCGTTCGGGATCAGCGGCACCAACGCCCACCTCGTCCTGGAGGAGCCGCCCGCGTCCGACGAGCCCGCCGCGGAGACCGAGCCCGGGCTCGACTCCGACGAGCCGGCCACGGGCGGCCAGGCCGGCCCGGCCGCCGGGACGGGCGACACGCGGCCGCCGGCGGCCGACCCGGCGGCGGCTCCGTGGGTGCTGTCGGGACGGACCGAGGCGGCGCTGCGGGCCGCGGCCGGCCGGCTGCACGAACGGCTGGACGCCGACCCCGGTCTCGACCCGGCCGAGGTCGGGCGGGTGCTGGCCGTCGGGCGCACCGCCCACCCGCACCGGGCGGCCGTGCTGCCCGGGTCCAACCGCAGGCGGCTGGAGGCGCTCGCCGCGCTGGCGGGCGGCCGGCCCGGCGGGCTGGTCGCGCCCGGCGGCCCGGGCGGCCGGACGGCGTTCCTGTTCACGGGCCAGGGCAGCCAGCGGCCAGGCATGGGCCGGCACCTCTACGCCAACCGGCCGGTGTTCGCCGCCGCGCTCGACGAGGTCTTCGCGGCGTTCGAGCCGCTGCTCGACCGGCGGCTGCCCGACCTGATGTTCACCGAGCCGGGCACTGACGAGGCGGCGCTGCTCGACCGCACCGAGTACGCCCAGCCGGCCCTGTTCGCGCTGGAGACGGCGCTGTACCGGCTGCTGGTCGATCTCGGGCCGGAACCGGACCTGGTCGCCGGGCACTCGCTCGGCGGGCTGACCGCCGGGCACGTGGCCGGCCTGCTCTCGCTGGCCGACGCCGCCGCGCTCGTCGCCGCCCGCGGCCGCCTCATGCAGGCCCAGCCCACCGGCGGGCTGATGGCCGCCTGCGAGGCGACCGCGGACGAGATCGAGCCACTGCTCGCCGCGCAGGACGGGCAGGACGGCCAGGTCTCGCTGGCGGCCGTCAACGGCCCGCGGGCCGTCGTCGTCTCCGGGGACGCGGCGGCGGTCGCCCGGGTCACGGCGGCCGTCGCCGCCCGCGGTGGGCGGACCCGCACGCTGCGGGTCAGCCACGCCTTCCACTCCGCGCACATGGACGGGGCGCTGGCCCCGTTCCGCGAGGTCGTCGCCGGGCTGCGCTTCCAGCCGCCGGTCCTGGACGTCGTCTCCGAGCTGACCGGACGGCCGGCGAGCTTCGAGGAGCTGCGCGACCCCGACTACTGGGTGCGCCAGCTGCGCTCGCCGGTGCGCTTCGCCGACGCCGTGGCCACGCTGCACGCCGCCGGCGCCACCACCTTCCTCGAGGTCGGCCCGGACGCGGTGCTCACCCCGATGGTGGCCGACTGCCTCCCGGTGGGCGCCGGCGCGGCGGGCGCGGGCCAGGTGGTGGCGGTGCCCGCCCTGGTCCGGGACCGACCGGAGGAGCAGGTGCTCGCCACCGCCCTGGTCTGGCGGCATGTGCGCGGCGCGGACGTCCGCTGGGATGCCTGGTTCGGCCCGGCGGCCGGCCCGCCGCCGCACCTGCCCACCTATCCCTTCGAGCACCGCCGTTACTGGTGGCCCGCCGAGGTCGTCGCCGCCCCCGCGGGCCCGCGGCCCGTGACGGCCGAGGTGGCTGAGGTCCCCGCGGCCGACCAGGCCGACCAGGCCGACCCGCCGGTCGCCGCGGACCGTGGGGAGGTGCTGCTCGCCCTGGTCCGTGAGCACGCCGCCGAGGTGCTCGGCCATCCCGATCCGGACTCCATCGGGGCGGACGACAACTTCCTGGAGATCGGGTTCTCGTCCTTCACCGCCCTCGAGGTGCGCAACCGGCTGTGCGAGGCGACCGGCCTGACGCTGCCGGCGGTGCTGCTCTACGACCACCCGACACCGACGGCGGTCGTCCGGTTCCTCGAGGAGAGCCTGGTCGCCTGACCTGCCCCGCCCGCGGACGCGTGATCGGCCCCGGCCTTCGAAGGCCGGGGCCGATCAGGAGCTACCAGACGACGGGCAGCCGGTAGACGCCCTGCACCGAGCCGCCGGGCTTCGCCCCGAGCGCCTCGACCGGCTCGGCCAGCCGCAGCGTCGGGATGCGGCCGAACAGCTCGCGCAGGCCGATCTCCAGCTCCACCCGGGCCAGGTTCTGCCCGATGCACTGGTGGATGCCGTAGCCGAAGGCGAGATGTCCCCGCGGGACCCGGCCGATGTCGAGGGCGTCGGGGTCGGGGAACGTCGCCGCGGTCCGGTTCGCCGCCGCCGTCGGCAGGTACACCCCGTCACCGGCCCGGATGACGACCCCGGCGACCTCGATGTCGGCGGCGGCGATCCGCTGGATCTCGTCGGCCACCGACAGGAAGCGCAGCAGCTCCTCGGTCGCGCCGGCGGCCCGCCCGGCCGGGTCCTCGATCAGCCGGGCCCGCTGGTCCGGGTGTTCCAGCAGCGCCAGCACGCTCAGCCCGAGCATGTTCGCGGTCGTCTCGTGCCCGGCGACGAGCAGGAACATCGCCATCGACGCGAGATCGTCCTGCCCGATCTGGCCGGTGACGAGCCGCTCGGCGATCAGCTCGTCGAGCAGCCCCTCCCCGGGCCGCTCCCGCTTCCTGGCGATCAGCTCGTCGAAGTAGTCGACCAGGGCCCGCGACGCGGCCGCGGCCTCGGCCGCCGTGCTGGTCGCGATCACCATCCGCCGGGTCTGCTCCTCGAAGAACTCGTGGTCGCCGTAGGGCACGCCGAGCAGCTCGCAGATCACGGTGGACGGGATCGGCAACGCGAACTCGGGCACGAGGTCGACGACCTCGCCCGGCTCGTGCGCGAGCAGGGCGTCGACGCGCCCGCCGACGATCCGTTCGATGTCCGGCCGCAGCGCGTTCGCCCGCCGCACGGTGAAGCTGCCGATCAGCATGCGGCGCTGGATGTCGTGCTCCGGCGGGTCCATCCCGACGAGCGCGACGAGCTTGGCCGCGGCCATCCGCGGCACCAGCACCGGGAAGTCGGGCCGGGAACGGTCCGAGGACAGCCGCGGGTCGACGAGGAGCCGGCGGGCCTCCTCGTAGCCGGTGACCACCCACACCTCCCGGCCGTCGAACAGCGTCGCCCGGGTGATCGGCCCGTCCTGCTGGAGCTGCGCGTACCCGGCCGGCGGGTGGTAAGGACATCCACGGTCCATGGGAAAGGCGGGCGGAGTCGCCACGACCGCTTGGTTGCTGCTCATGACTTGGCCCCTGACGTCCAGGCGCGGCCCTCACGCCACGCGGGGCATGATCATGGGTAGCCCCGGTTAATCAGCGCTAAAGCCACCGGTGGACGGCCACCGGCCGTTGGTGCCGTCGTGGGCGTCGCCGGGCCCGGCCACGGGTGGCGGCGGGCCGGGAGCCGGGCCGGACGGGCTGTCGGGCGGGCCGACCCACCAGCCGGAGGCGAGGAACGCCCCGGTAACCCCGATGGCCTCCCATTCGGCGGCGACCGCGCGCGCCACCCGGCCCCACGCCCGGCGCAGCCGTCCGCTGTCAGCATCCCTTCCCGCGCCGGCATCACCTCCCGGGCCTCGTCCGCCGCGGTCCGGGGGCGGCTGTGCCATCACAGCGGGATGTCGCCGTGCGGGACCCGCCCCGCCGGCGCCATGATCACCACGTCGGTGAGCGCCGGGCCGTAGGCGGCGCCCCCGGCTGCCGGCCCCAGCACCACCGAGATCTGCGGTATCCGGCCGGAGGCCCGCACGGTGGCGGCGAAGATCTGCCCGATGCCGTCCAGGGCCTCGACGCCCTCCCCCAGACCGGCACCGCCGAGCGCGCCGCCCATGGTGGTGCCGTCCGTGCAGAACGCGATCGCCGGGACGGTGCCGAGGGTGCCCCGCCCGACCAGGACCCGCGACACCACGCCCCCCGGCGCGGGGGTGAAGGCCCCGGGGTCGAAAAGCGCGGCGAGCCGCCGTGCGGGGCCGCGGGGATCGTCCTGTTCCGGAATGCTGATGCCGAGCCGCGTGTCGCCGACCGTCTCCACCATCGACTTACCTCTCCCGACGACGTGTCCTGCCCGAGAACGGCGGGGTCGGCCGTCCTGTCATCCGGGATCAAGCGTGCGGGCGGTTTCTAAAGCCCGGCTTGCCGCGCCCGGCCCCTTCGAGGGGGCGGGCGCCGTCCACCGTGCGCTTTAGCGCGGGACAAGCCGGCCGTCAGACTCCGCCGGGACCATCGCGGCATGCGCGTCGGACTGGGATATCTGAACATGGCCCCGGCGGGCGACGCCCCGACCGCCCGGGCCCTCTACGCCGACTTCCTGCACGACGCCCGGTGGGCGCAGGCCGCGGGCTTCGCCGGCATCTGGGTCACCGAGCACCACTTCTCCACCTACAGCCTGACCTCGTCGCCGCTGCTCCTGCTGGCACAGGCGGCGGTCGTCGCGCCCACGCTCCGGCTGGGCACGTCGATCCTGGTGCTGCCCTTCTGGGACCCGGTGCGGCTGGCCGCCGACCTGCTCACCCTGGACGCGCTGTCCGGTGGGCGGCTCGACGTCGGCATCGGCCGCGGGTACCAGCCGCACGAGTTCCACGGGTTCGGCCGGGACCCGGCGGACAGCCGGGCCGCCTTCACCGAGGCGGTCGACCTCCTCCAGCAGCTGTTCACCGGCCACGACGAGCGGTTCGCGGGCCGCTTCCACCGGATCGACACGCCGGTCACCCTGCTGCCCCGCCCGACCCAGCGGCCCCACCCGCCGATCTGGACGTCGGCCACCAGCCCGGAGTCGCTGCGCTTCGCCGCGGACCGGGGCTTCCACTTCATGCTGCCCGCCGGCACGACGTTCCCGCAGGTCGTGGAGCGCCGGCGCTGGATCGAGGAGGCCGGCGGGCTGCCGGCCGGGCGTGAGTTCCAGGTCAACCGGTTCGTGTACCTGGGCGACGAGGAGGGCCGGGCGGCGGTCGTCCGGGAGATCGCCCGCCAGTTGCAGACCTCGGCCGCGCTGACGGAGGGGACGGGCCCGGTGGCGGGCGCCGCTCCCGCTCCCGAGCGGCCGGATCCCGCGATGGAGGAGAAGGCGCGCGAGGTCCTCATCACCGGGTCCGCGTCGGAGGTGCTCGAGCAGTTCCTGGCCCTGGCCGAGACGGGCATCACCTACGTCATCGCCAGCTTCGCCTTCGGGTATCTCGACCTTCGGGTCAGCCGGCGCTCCCGGGAGCGGTTCGCCGCCGAGGTGCTGCCCCGTCTCCCGGTGCCGGGGTCGGCCCCGGCCGCGCTGCCGCCGCCGGCCCTGCCCGCGGCCCGGTGAGCCGCTACTCGCTCGCCGGGGCCTTCGCCGCCGGGCCCGTGGCGGCGAAGGCGCGCAGGAAGGTCGCGGTCGCGGCCCGCGCGGTGTGCTGGATCTGGGTGTCGTCGAACGTGCGGGTACCCAGCGCGGAGCGGTGCGCGACCGGGCCGGTGAGCAGCGCGAGGAAGTGCTCGGCCGCCTCCACCGGATCGGTCAGCCGCAGCCGGCCGGCGAGGGCGAGCCGGGCCAGCCGGTCGGCGAGGGCCTCTCCCACCTGGTTCGGCCCGTTGGCGCCGATCATGTCGAACAGGTCCGGGAACCGGACGATCTCGGCGTGCAGCAGGCGGCGCAGCGCCCAGGAGTCGGCGGCGCAGTAGCACTCCAGCAGCGCGCGGCCGACGTCGGTGAACGCGACGGGCAGGTCGGCCACGTCGACGGTGAGCCGGCCGACGATGGCGAGGGTCTTGGCCGTGGTCCGGTCCGCGGCGGCCGCCATCGCGTGCCGGAACAGGTTCTCCTTGCCGCCGAGATGGTTGTAGATCGTCGGCTTCGCCACGCCGGCCTCGGAGGCGATCATGTCGATGCTCGCCTGCGAGTAGCCCTCGCGGGCGAAGACGGTGAAGGCGGCGTCCAGGATCGCCTGCCGCTTGTCGATCCTGCCCCGTGTGCCGACAGTTCCAGCCGAGCCCGCCGCTCCAGCCGACCCCGCCGCTCCAGCCGAGCCGGCGACTCCAGCCGAGCCGGCGGTCTTCGCACTGCGCACCGACCCAGCCTACGCGGACGACACCGGCGGGCCGACCGGTCCCGACGGGCTGGGGAAGGCCGGGCCCCGGGGCGGCCACAGCCCTCCAACCTCGACATTTACCACTAAGACGATGGGTTTAGAGGATAAGTTCTACTGCACTGACCAGTTCATCCTTCTGTAGCGAGGTTGACTCCCGTGACTGGTACGGCCCCCCAACCCCGGCCTGCGAGCGACGTGCCACTGGGCGTGCTCGACCTCGCCCCGATCAGTGCGGGCGAGAGCGTCGCGGACGCGCTGCGCAACAGCCTCGGCCTGGCCCGGCACACCGACCGGCTCGGCTACCACCGGTACTGGGTCACCGAGCACCATGTGAACCCGAGCACGGCCGGGCTCTCCTCGACCCTGCTGACCGCCCTGGTGGCCGACGCCACCACCCGCATCCGGGTCGGCTCCGGCTCGTTGCAGCTGGGCCACCGCACCGCGCTGTCCGTCGCGGAGGAGTGGGGCCTGCTCGACGCGCTCCACCCGGGCCGGCTGGACCTGGGCCTGGGCCGCGCCGGCTGGCACCCCCCGGCGCCCGTCGCCGGCGACGCGGAGGCCACCGGCGACGCCCCGGCCGGACCGGCCGGACCCGTCGAGCCGGACGAGCCGCCCGCGCCGTACCCCCGGCTGCGCGGCTCGGACCTGTTCGCCCTGCACCGGCTGCTGCTGCCGCTCAACCCGCTCAACAGCCCCGACTACCTCGACCAGGTGACCGAGGTGGTGGCCCTGCTCGACGGCACCCGCCGCGCCGGTGACCTGCGGGTCCACGCCGTCCCCGGCCACCAGGCCGAGGTGGCGGTCTGGGTTCTCGGACGCACCGCCGGCGAGAGCGCGGAGGTCGCCGGCCGGCTGGGCCTGCCCTACGCGACGAACTACCACGCGAGCCCGTCCACCACGGCGGACTCCGTCGCCGCCTACCGGAAGGCGTTCCGCGCGTCGGAGACCCTGGCCCGCCCCTACGTGATCGTCACGGCGGATGTGGTGGTCGGACCCGACGACGAGTCCGCCCGGCGGGCGGCCGTCGGCCACGACCAGTGGAGCCTGGCCAACCGCGTCGGCGAGCCGACCGTGTTCCCCTCGCCCGAGGAGGCGTCCGCCTTCCCGTGGGAGCCGGCGGACCGCGAGCTGGTCGCCGACCTGGGACGGAGCCGGCTGGTCGGGACGGCGGAGCACGTCGCCACCGGGCTGCGCGAGCTGCGCGACCGCTTCGACGCCGACGAGCTGCTGGTCACGACCACGACCTTCGCCCAGGCCGACCGGCTCCGCTCCTACGAGCTGCTCGCCGAACAGTGGCGCCTCCCGCGAGCCGACTGAGCCCCGGCCCGCCGAGCCCCGGCCCGCCGGGGCACCCGCCCCACCCACCCGGCAGATCACCCACGATCACCTTGAGCACCCGGAGCAGTTGAGCCATGAGACGCGGACGCCCGCCAAGACCCCTCCGATCATTCTGGTCCGCCCGGCGGTTGCGGACCGCGGCGGCGGCCGCGCTGGCCGCGCTGGCGGTCAGCACGGTCGCCGCCTGCGGCGGTTCCACCGCCGCCGACGGGACCGCGCCGGCGGCGCAGGGCGGGACCCTCACCGTCCTGTGGCCCGCCGAACCACTCGACCTGTCCACCGACAGCGGCTTCGGACTACAGATGATCTCCGGATCGATCGAGCGCCTCGCCGTGTACGACGCCCTGGTCGCGATCACCCCGGCCGCCGAGCTGGACTACCGCCTGGCCACCTCCCTCGACTCCGACGACTCGCTGACCTGGACGCTGCGGCTGCGCGAGGGGCTGCGGTTCAGCGACGGCACCCCGCTGGACGCCGCCGCGGTCCGGGACAACTGGACCCTGCTGGCCGATCCGGCCCGCAAGTCACCCAGCGCCAAGATCGCACAGCGGATCGGGTCATTCACCATCGTGGACCCGACAACCCTGCGGATCACGCTGAAGGAGGCCGACGGCCAGTTCCCCCGGCTGGTCGCGCAGACCCCGCTGACCTTCATCGGCTCCCCCACCGCGCTGCGCGCCAAGGGCGACGGGTTCAAGACCGCGCCGGTCGGCGCCGGGGCCTTCACCGTCCGGGAGTGGCTGCGCAACGACCACCTGACTCTGGTCCGCAACCCGACCTCGTCGGTCCAGGCGCACTACGACACGATCGTCGTCAAGTCCGTCCCGGACGAGACGCAGCGCTACAACACCCTGCTCGCGGGGGGCGCGGACATCGCCTTCTCCGCGAACCTGCGCACCGGCATCACCGCGGTCGCGGCCGGGCTGGTCACCGAGAAGGCGTTCAGCGACGGCGGGCTCAACCTGCTGTTCAACATCACCAAGGCCCCCTTCGACGACATCCGGGCCCGCCGGGCGGTCTCCTACGCCCTCGACGCGCAGGCGCTGAACAAGGCCCTGTTCGACGGGACCGCCGCCGTGCCGTCCAGCTTCCTGCGCGACGACTCGCCGCTGCACAGCGACGTGCCGCTGCCCCGCCCGGACCGGGCGAAGGCCCAGGCCCTGTTCGACGAGCTCGCCGCCGCGGGCAAGCCGGTGCAGTTCACCATCATCTCGCCGCTGAACTTCAGCAACGTCGCCGAATGGGTGCAGTCCAGCCTCGGTGGCTTCCGGAACGTCAGCGTGAAGGTCGACGCGATGGCCCAGACGCTGCCCGTGCTCCAGGGCGGCTTCCAGGCCACGCTCACCGGCACCCCGCGGTTCGTGGACCCCTACCCGCAGCTGGCCCTGAACCTGGGCACCGGCGGCCCGAGCAACTACGGCAAGTTCTCCGACCCGGCCCTCGACGCCGCGCTGCGGGAGGGGCAGCAGTCCCGGGACACGGCCGTCCGGGTCCGGGCCTACGAGACCGCGCAGCGGATCATCGCCGAACAGCTGCCGCTGGCCGGCCCGCTGTACCGCCTGCCGGGCCAGTACCTACACGCGTCCACGGCCTTCGGTACGGGCAAGCTCCCGATCATCAACGACGGCGTGCTCGACATCACCCGGCTCACCGGGGCGGGGTGATCCAGTGAGCGAGCACCGCGGCGGCACGGCCGTCCGGCTGGTCGTGCCGAGACTGCTGCGGGCCGCCGCGGTGCTGCTCCTGGTCGGCCTGGGGGTCTCGCTGCTGCTCGAGCTGACCCCCGGCGACCCCGCCTTCGCCCTGCTGGGCGATCAGGCCAGCGCCGACCAGATCTCCGCCGTCCACCGGGCACTGCACCTCGACGACCCGTTCGCCACCCGCTACTGGCACTGGATGAGCGGGGTGGTGCGCGGCGACTTCGGCACCTCGTACCTGACCGGCGAGCCCGTCCTCACCTCGGTGGGGCAGCGGATGCAGGTGACCGGCGAGCTGGTGCTGCTCGCCCTCGCCGTGGCACTGGTCATCTCGGTGCCGGTCGGGGTGCTCACCGCGCACCGGGCGGACGGCTGGGCGGACCGTTCCTGGTCGATGGTCTCCTCCGCGCTGATCTCGACCCCGCCGTTCGTGCTGGCGCTGTTCCTGGTCTATCTCCTCGCGCTGCAGGTCGGCGGGCTGCCCGCCACCGGCTGGGTGGCGCCCGCGGACGGCCTGGGCGAGAACCTGCGGCACGCCGTCCTGCCGGTGACCACGCTGGCCCTCGCCCTGGTGCCCACCTACTCGCGGATGCTGCGCGCGGACATGATCGCCACCCTCCAGGAGGACTTCATCCTCACCGCCCGCTCCCGGGGGCTGCCCGTCCGCCGCATCCTGTTCCGGCACGCGCTGCGGCCCTCGTCGTTCTCCCTGGTCACCCTGACCGGGCTCAGCGTCGGGCAGCTGATCAGCGGGGCGGTGGTCGTGGAGGTCCTCTTCGCGCTGCCCGGGATCGGCCAGCTCGTCGTCACCAGCGTCGTCGCGAAGGACGTGCCGGTGGTCCAGGGCGTCGTGATGTTCATGGCGGTCGTGTACTGCGTGGCCACCGTCGTCACCGATGTCCTCTACGGCTACCTCGACCCCAGGGTCCGGGTGCGGCCCGCATGACCGTAACCAGCACGAACGTCACCAGCACGACCACGACCGACGCCGGCCCGGACACCTTCGGACCGGCCGGCTCCGGCGGGGGCGTCTCCCTCGTTCTCGCCCTCGCCTGGATCACCCTGGTCGTGGCCGCCGCGGCGCTCGTCGACGTGCTACCGCTGCGTTCGTACGGGGCGATCGTCCCCGGCCTCGACGCGCGGACGCCGCCCGGCTGGGCCCCGGAGTTCCTGGGCACCGACGCCATCGGTCGCAGTGTGGCCTCCCGGGTGGTCCACGGCGCACGGGAGTCGCTCATCGTCGGGGTGGGATCGACCGCGCTGGCGATGGGCGCCGGGCTGCTGGCCGGGCTCGCCGCCGGCTTCTTCCGGCGCTGGCTGGACACCGCGATCAGCCTGGTCCTCGACGCCCTGCTGGCGGTGCCCGCCCTGGTGCTGCTACTGGCGGTCGCCTCCGTCGGACGGCGCGGCACCGGCACCATCGTCCTCGGCCTCGCACTCGTGGGGATGCCGAGCTTCGCCCGGCTGGCCCGCGCGAGCACGCTGGCGTTCGTCGACCGCCCGCACGTGGAGGCGGCGCGGGCGCTGGGCGCGGGACCGTTCCGCATCCTGCGCCGCGACCTGCTGCCGGAGGTCGTCCTGCGGGTGGCCCCGTTCGCCTTCGTGTACATGGCGTTCGCGGTCGTGGCCGAGGCGTCGCTGAGCTTCCTGGGCCTCGGAGTGCCCCCGCCGTCCCCGAGCTGGGGCGGAATGATCAACGATGGCCGGCCGTACCTGCAGGGCGAGCCGTTCCTGGTCTTCGTGCCCGCCGTCTGCGTGTTCCTGACCGTGGCCGCATTCACGATCGTCGGGGACCGGGCCCGCCGCCGCTTCGACACCCGCGCCTCGGGGCTGCGATGACCATCGACACCGCGGGAGCTCCCAGCGCCCCGGGCACCACAGGCGTACTCGGCGCCGCGGGCCCGGCCGGCCCGCTGCTGACCGCGCGGGACGTCACCACCACGCTGCCGGTGCCGGCCGGCCGGCTGCGTGCCGTCGACGGGGTCTCCTTCGCGCTCGCCCCCGGTGAGGCCCTCGGCATCGTGGGCGAGTCCGGGTCGGGCAAGTCGATGCTGGCCCGCACGCTGATGGGCCTGGCCCCGCCGACCGCCCGCACAACCGGCTCGGTGTGGTTCGCCGGCCGCGACCTGCTCACCGCCGGCCCCGAGGAACTGCGGGAGGTGCTCGGCTCCGGCATCGCGATGGTGTTCCAGGACTCGGCGACGTCCCTGAACCCCGTGACTCGGGTCGGGTGGCAGCTCACCGAGACGCTGCGGCTGCGCCGTGGAATGGACCGCCGTCCCGCGCGCGAGGAGGCCGTCGATCTGCTCCGCCGGGTCGGCATACCCGACCCCGAACGGCGCGCCCGCAGCTACCCGCACGAGCTGTCCGGCGGGATGCGCCAGCGGGCCTGCATCGCGCTCGCCATCGCCTGCGGACCGCGGGTGCTGCTGGCCGACGAGCCGACCACCGCCCTGGACGTCACCGTCCAGCGCCAGATCCTCGATCTGCTCGCCAGCCTGCGGCGCGGTGCGGGCATGGGGCTGGTCCTCATCACCCACGACCTCGCGCTCGTGGCCGGTCGGACCGAACGGCTCCTGGTGATGTACGCGGGACGGGTCGTGGAGACCGGGCCTACGCGGGCGGTCATCCGTGCGCCGCACCACCCCTACACCGCCGCGCTGCTCGCCTCGATCCCCCGCCTGGACCAGCCGGGCCACAGCCGGCTGGCCACGATCCCCGGCCGGCCCGCCGCGGCACTGGACCCTCGCCCCGGCTGCCGGTTCGCGCCGCGATGCCCCCGGGCACAGCCGCGCTGCCGGCGGGAGGACCCCGTCCTCGGGCCCGTCACCGATCCCGGCATCGCTGCCACCGCCACCGCCCCCGGTATCGCTGCCGCCGGCATCGCTGCCGGGATCGGGACCGTCGCGAGGCCCGGCGAGCACCACACGGTCGCCTGCTTCCATCCCCACGACAGCCCGCCGCCCGGCCCGGACGTCCCGCAGGAGCCACGTTGACCGAACCGGACGTCCTGCTGCGGGTACGCGACCTCGTGGTGGAGTACCGCGCGCCGGGCCGGGGGACCGTGCAGGCCGTGAGCGGGGTCAGCTTCAGCGTCCGGCGCGGGGAGACCCTCGGGCTTGTCGGGGAGTCCGGCTGCGGCAAGTCGTCGACCGCCCGGGCCGTGATGATGCTGCGCCGCCCGACCGCCGGGCACGTCGAATTCGACGGGCAGGAGCTGACCGCGCTGTCGGCACGGCGGCTGCGCGGCGTCCGCCCGCACCTCCAGATGATCTTCCAGGACCCGGCGTCCTCCCTGAGCCCCCGCCGCACCGTCGGCGAGATCGTCGCCGACGGGCTGGCTGTCCACCGATTCCCGCGCCCCTGGGACCGGCTGGTCGAGGAGGCCCTGTCGGCCGTCGGCCTCGACCCGGCGGCCGTCGCCCGGCGGCGGCCCTCCGAGCTGTCCGGCGGCCAGTGCCAGCGGGTCGCGCTCGCCCGCGCTCTCGTGCTCTCCCCCTCGCTGCTCGTCTGCGACGAGCCGGTGTCGGCGCTGGACGTCTCGGTGCAGGCACAGATCCTCAACCTGCTGGAGGACACCAGGAGGGACCGCCGGCTCAGCCTCCTGTTCATCGCCCACGACCTCGCCGTCGTCAGACAGGTCAGCGACCGGGTCGGGGTCATGTACCTGGGCAGGATCTGCGAGCTGGCACCGGCCGATGATCTTTACGCCCGGCCCCGGCATCCCTACACCCGCATGCTGCTCGAGGCCGTCCCCTCGCTCGACGGTGCGGCGGAGGAGACCGACGTGCCGGAACCGGGCGAGCTCCCCTCACCGCTGCGGCCACCGAGCGGCTGCCGGTTCCGCACCCGCTGCCCCCGCGCCCGCCCCCGGTGCGCGGCGGAACAACCGGCCCTACGGATGGTCGTTCCCGATCACCAGGTCGCCTGCCACTACCCGGACTGACACCTCGGCCATCGTGGGACGCGAGCAGGATTATCCTCCGGCAGCACGCCGAGAAATCACGGAATTAGCGGGCTTTTAGCGGTCGACACAATACTGAGCTCCCATCAGCCACCCGGACGCCCGCGGGCAGTGTCGAGCCAGGTTCAGGGGGCTTCCTCGACGCTGTGTTGCCGGGCCGCGAAAGGCACGTGATACGCGCATGCGTCACACCCCTTCGGTGCCCGTACTGCCTTCACTGACCGGCATCCGGGCTCCGGCCGCACTGCTGGTCTTCCTCTTCCACGCCCAGTGGGAGAACCATTACATCGGTGGCGGGACCGGTGACACGATCTCCGACATCATCGACCGCGGCGGAACATGGGGGCTGGGCCTCTTCTTCGCGCTGAGCGGCTTCGTCCTCACCTGGACGGCGAGCGCCAACGACACCGTGGTGGGCTTCTGGCGCCGGCGCGTCGTCAAGGTGTTCCCGAACCACCTGGTGACCTACGCCCTGGCCGTGGTCATCCTGCTCTCCAGCTCACAGGCCATCCCCCTCGACCACTGGCTGCCCAACCTGTTCCTGGTCCAGACCTGGGTGCCGGACGTCGCCCGGGTGGTGTCGCTGAACGGCGTCTCCTGGTCGCTGTCCGCCGAGCTCTTCTTCTACCTCTCGTTCCCGTTCCTGCTGATGACCGTCAACCGGATCAGGGACGAGCGGCTCTGGCTCAGCACCGGCGTCGTGGCCGCGCTGATCGTCGGGGCGACCTTCTTCTCGTACTACGTGCTGTCCGACCAGCCGCGGCTGATCGGGTTCGGCGGCGACGACTACTCCTACAACCAGATCTGGTTCATCTGGTTCTTCCCCCCGGTCAGGGGGCTGGAGTTCGTCCTCGGCGTGCTGCTCGCGAAGCTCGTGCTCGCCGGCCGCTGGCGGCCGATCGGCCTGCCGGCCGCGGTCGGGCTCTCCTTCGCGGGCTACCTCGTGTCGACCTTCGCGGTGCCCTACCTGTTCGGGGTCAGCGGCGTCGCGACCCTGTGGACCGCCCCGCTGCTCGCCGAGCTCGCCCTGGCCGACGTCGAGAAGAAGCGCTCATGGGTACGTCATCCGGTGCTGGTCTGGTTCGGCAACCTCTCCTTCGCCTTCTACATGATCCACTGGCTGGTCATCGGCCGCGTCACCCACTGGGCACGGCCTGACCCCTCCCGGCCGGTCGTGGACGGCCTCGGGCTGATCCTGCTGACGTTCGTCGTCTCGCTGTTCCTGGCCTGGCTGATGCACAACTTCATCGAGATGCCCGCCGTCCGGCGCTTCAGCGGTACCCGCCCGCGGTCCGTAACGGTGCGTGCGTACCCGCACGTAACGGTGCCCGCGCCGAGCACATCGATTCCCAGCACAGCGGTCCCGAACACAGCGGTTCCAAACACAACGGTTCCGAACGCACCGATTCCGAACGCAACGGCGGAGTCGACCGGGGTCGCCTGACCTCGCCCAGAACAGTGCGGCCCCTAGGCGCGGCGTAGCGCCCGACCCAGCCCGGCTGGATCGGGCGCTACGCCGGCCCGGTAGTTCAGGCCGGCCCGGTAGTTCGGTCAGTCGGCGGCCAGGCCGCGCCGTAGGGCCCAGATCTGCTCCTCCTGGGCGCGCCGCGCGGTGTCGATGTCCAGGTCACGGAAACCGTGCGCCGCGCCCGCGTAGGCGTGCAGATCAACCGGCACCCCCGCCTGCATGAGCCGCAGCGCGAAAATGATCCCCTCATCGCGCAGCGGGTCCTCGCCGCCGACGGCGAGGTAGGTCGGGGGCAGCCCGGTGAGGTCGTCGGCCCGGGCGGGAGCCGCGTACTGGTCGGCCTCGGTCACGCCCTCGCCGAGGTAGAGGCGCCAGCACTGGACGGCGAGCGGGCGGTTCCAGACCGGAGTGTCGACGGCGTCCCGCATGGAAGGTGTCTCCAGCCGGTCGTCCGTGGTGGGCATCACCACACTCTGGAAACGTACCGCCGGCCCGCCGCGGTCGCGGGTCAGCAGGGCCACCCCCAGTGCCAGGGTCGCACCCGCGCTGACCCCGGCCAGTCCGATCCGGGCCGGGTCGGCGCCCAGCTCCTCGGCATGCGCCGAGGCCCATCGCAGGGCGCTGTAGCAGTCGTTGAGGCCGGCGGGGAAAGGATGCTCGGGGGCGAGACGGTACCCGACCGACACGATCACCGCCCCGGTACCGAGAGCCAGTTGGGCGACGCCCTGATGAACCATGTCGAGGCTGCCGAGCACGAAGGCGCCCCCGTGCATGTACACGGCCAGCGGCAGCGGGGAGGGCCGGCCTTCGGGGCGGTAAACACGCACCCGTACCTTCACGTCGTCATCGGAGCCGGGAACAAGATGGTCCGTGATGGTGAGCCCCGGGATCGGCGGCAGCTCGTCGGCATGAATCGCCACCCGCCCGGCGCGCTCCTGCCTGACCGCGGCCTCCAGGTCGGTGATGGTTCCCGCATTCGGCGCCGGCGTCGGCGTCCTTGTCATTCCGCGCTCCTCGGTCTCTGCTTTTCGATCCGCATCGGGGATGGGCCGGCCCGGCGACAGAATCAACTGACGTCCACCATGGGACACGCGTCGCTGTCGACCGTTGTCCCGACTCTGCACACAGTCTGTTCTTCGGGACTTCCACCATATCGCGAACAGCATATGTGCCGTACTGGAACAGAGCCATTTACGTGGCGCCGACGGTGCCCGAGTGCCATGGCGTACCGCGCGGTTCCCCGCGTGCGCGCCGCCTCAGTTGTCAGGGCCGGGCAGATCTATTTCGAAGTAGTACGAGTCCGTGCCCGGACCGCGGCGTTCGTGGCGGTCGAAGCCGACGCTCTCGTACAGCGCGACCGCGGCGGTGTCGGCGTTGGTCGTCGTCAGGTCCATGTACGTCGCCCCACGCCGGCTCGCGTGCTCCATCGTCGCCGTGAGCAGGATCCGGCCCAGCCCGCGACCCCGCAGCTCGGGCCGGACGTACAGCTCAGCCAGATAACACTCGTCGGCGTCGTCCCACAGCGAGGGCCGGAACCGCGTCAGGGCGAGCCCGGCCGCGTCGTCCCGGTCCGCGGACGCCTCGAGGAGCAGCACGGCCGTAGCGCCCTGGCCGAGCAGCAGCGCGACCCGATCCGCGAGCCAGCCCTGTTCGGGCGCCGGCTCGTCGTACTCCGCGTTGAACGCCCGGAGCAGACGCGCGATCTGCCCGCGTCGGCGGCCTGGGCGACGCGGACGCGCGGCAGGCCGCTCGTCGTCATGCCGACCAACCTATCGACCCGGCCGCGGTCGCCGGCTCAGCGGCGGCTTTCGGCTCCGCCTCGGCGCCCACGACGGAGCCGGCTGCCGGCTGGCCCACATGCTCGGCCTGCCACTCACCGGACACCAGGCCGGGTGTGGTCGGTGAATTGAACCGGGCCGGAGGGCTCCTTCCGGAGGCTCTCCCTACGCTGAATCCGATCGGCCGGTAGAACTCTTCACCTTCCATCTGTCGAACCATGGCAACTCCCGGAGTAGCGTGCGGGTGTGGCCGGCAGGGGAACCGTCTTCATCAGCCATACCTCTGATATGGCCGCGTTCCCGCGGGACCGGTCCTTTGTCCAGGCCGCGGTCGAGGCGGTGTTACGAGCCGAAGCGCGCCCGGTCGACATGGCACAGTTCGCCGCGCGCGGGCAGCCGCCGGCGGAGTACTGCCAACAACAGGTCCGGAAAAGGGAAGGAGCAGACCGGTCGGCAGGACAGGTTCGTCGCGGACCCGCGGGAACGGTACCGTAATGTTGACGTTGTCGTCGACAACACCGGGGAGTTCGCCCGCCGCCGTGCCCGTGACATCGTCCAGCGGCGTCTCGCCGAGTTCGCGGACTCATCCCGGCCGGTCGACGTCGTTTTCTGCACCAGCGATGAGATGGCCCTCGGTGCTCTCGACGCGATGACCATCACCACAACTTGCTACCAATCCATCTGTACTCCGCTGGCTGAAGCACTCCGGACCGGCCGGGGTTGCCGGACGTCGCCGCTTCAGAGCTGGCCGTGGTTGGGGGGCAGCACGTCGTTGAGGAGGAAGTTCCCGACATGGTGGTACTTCCAGTCCACCGGGTCGTGGCTGGCGTGGGTGCGGGCGTTGCGCCAGTGTCGACTCAGATCGTGGCGCTCGTCGGTGGCGCTGGCGCCGGACAGCGCGAACAGATCGCTGGCCACCTCCGCGGCGACCTCACTGCCGAACGCCTTCGCCTGGGCCACCGCGAGCGAGCCTTCCGCGGCCTGCCGCGCGTCCCGCGGGGATCGCCCGACCTCGTGCAACCGGTCGGCGGCCCAACGCAGCAGCTCCTCCGCGGCCCGCACCCGGGTGGCCAGCCGGCCGTAGCGCAGGATCGTGTGCGGATCCTGCGCCGCCGAATCGACCCAGCCTCCACGCGCGGCCTCGAAGAACGGCCGGGCCCGGGTGCGGACGAACTCACCGGCGTCCCGCAGGGCGCCGCCGGCGATCCCGACCTGGATCGCGGCGTGCACGAGTTGGGCCCGGGCCCCCAGCTGCTGAGGAACCTCGAAGGCTCGGTGGTACGGGATGACCAGCGAAGGGTCGACCGGTACGGCCCGCAGAGTCGTCGTGCCGCTCACCGTGGCGCGCTGGCCCATGACGTCCCAGTCATCGTCCACCGAGACTCCGGGGGCGTCGCGTTCGACGAACGCCAGCACCAGGCGGTCAGCCTCGTCGAGCGCACTGACGCCGATCCACCGCGCGGTGATCGACCCGGTGCTGTAGTACTTGGTCCCGTCGAGCCGCAGCCCGGTGCCGTCCGGGCGAAGCCTGGTGCCGAGGTCCTGTGCGTGCCGCCCACCGGCGCCCCGGCTCCCACCGACAGCGGACGATCATGCCCCCGCGTGCAACCAGGGGCATATTGAAGATCAGGCGTCGCCGGAGGACTTGATACCCAGATCGTCGGGGAATCGTTCCGTCATCGTCTGGTGGTCAGCCGGAATGGGGAGGAACTCATGACCGGACAGCGGGATCAGGTGGCTGCCATAGCAGTCGAAGCGTACATTTTCGCCTATCCGCTCGTGACCATGGAGCTGACCCGACTCCAAGCCACCAACGTCGAGCCCGGAGTGGCGCCGGGCCGGGCCCCGATGAACCAGTTCGCACATATTCGGGAGTTTCCCGACGCCGATTTCAGGATGGTCGTCCGGCCGAACTTCGACACCCTCTACTCCTCGGCCTGGGTGGATCTGACCGAAGGACCGGTGGTGGTCTCCGCACCCGACACGGATAATCGCTACTACATGTTGCCCATTCTCGACATGTGGACGGATGTCTTCGCCACCCCCGGAAAGCGCTCCAGCGGCACGGCCGCGGCGGACTGGGCGCTGGTGCCGGCCGGGTGGAGCGGGCGCCTGCCGGCGGGCGTGGGACGCATCGACGCTCCGACTCCGCACGTCTGGATCATCGGCCGGACGCAGACCAACGGCGAGGCCGACTACGACACCGTCCACAAGGTGCAGGACGGATTCCAGCTCTCCCACCTCGCGGACTGGGGGCGCGCTCCGATCGCCGCGACCGCCCGGGCTGTCGACCCGGACATCGACATGACGACGCCGCCCCTGGACGTCATCAACGCCATGACCGGCGAGGAGTTCTTCAGGCGCGCGGCAGAGCTGATGAAGCTTCACCCGCCACATGTCACGGACTGGTCACAGATCCGGAGAATGCGCGCGCTCGGCCTGGTTCCCGGCGAGTCCTTCGACCCGAACCGCCAGGGCCGGGCCGTTCGGGATGCCGTCGCAGCGGCGCCCCGGACCGCTCAGAAAGCGATGACCACGCGAGTTTCGACAATAGCGACCGTGTCCGACGGATGGCAGACCAACACGGACTCGATCGGCGTCTACGGCAACTACTACATGAAACGGGCCGCCGTCGCGATGATCGGTCTCGGCGCCAACCCCGCAGAGGAAGCCGTCTACCCGCTGCTGCTCACTGACGCGGACGGCGACCCGCTCGACGGATCCGTCGACTACGTGCTCCACTTCGAGCGCGACGAGCTCCCTCCGGTCTCCGCGTTCTGGTCGATCACGATGTACGACGAACGCGGCTTCCAGGTGGCCAACCGGCTCAACCGGTTCGCCCTCGGAGACAGGGATCCGCTGACGTACAACGCTGACGGATCGCTCGATCTCCATATCCAGATGCGTCCCCCGGATCCGTTCGGGAATCGAACTGGCTGCCGGCCCCGCTCGGCCCGCTGGGTGTCACGATGCGGCTCTACGCACCCGACCCCGCGGTCCTGTGCGGAGCATGGTCACCGCCCCCGGTACGGAAGGCCGCGAGCCGCCCCGGCTGACAGCTCCCCGGCGGATCCCACCGACGGGCCGAAGGTCCGGCGTCCCAGGCTTCGGCCCCCGGCAGGATCGTTGTCGTGACGGATCTGCGCGCCCATGTTCTCGCCCGCCTGGATCAGCTCGAACAGACCGCTCGCGACGTTCCCGGGGCGTCCATCTGGAACGCCCGGCAGGTCGTGGGCATGACCGGGGTCGCGCCCGCGGTCGCCGAGCACATCGCCCAGTGGAGCCCGGCCCGCATCCTCCCCTGGACCAGCGGCGCCCGCGAGCTCACCGAGCTGCACCACGACGTCGACGGGAAGTGCGCCGCCTGCCTCGACGTATATCCCTGCCCGACTTTGTCCGTTGTGGCCCGGACCCTCGGCATCACCCCGGGCCGATGAGGTGGGTGGGTGGGTGGTGGTTCACGCGGCGTGATCTCGCAGGAGTGCGCGGATCGAGTCGTCGAGGTGGAACGGGCCGCCGTTCCGGGTGGCGATCGCGTCTGGTGCCACGTGCCGAGTGGCCTCGGTGAGGACCTCGGCGGGTCGGGCCCCCGGATTGGCGGGCGGCGCCGGGTCGGGCGTGCGGCCGTCGGGGAGCAGGGCGACGATCCGCCCGGCGGTGGTTCTGCGGAGCTTGGTGTCCTCGTCGTGCAGGGTGCGGTGGTGTTCGCCGCAGACGAGGGTGAGGTTGTCGATGTCGGTGCCGCCGCCCTCGGTCCAGGGAACGAGATGGTGGATGTGCAGCCATCGGGTGTGTGCGCAGCCGGGGTACTGGCAGGTGCCCCTGTCCCGGGCGTGGACTGTGTCCCGCAGCTGCCGGTTCGGTGGCCGGCGGCGCCGGCCCGGCCGCAGCGGGTTGCCGTGGGTGTCGGTGAGCAGGGCGCGGATCAGCCCGTCGCAACCGAGCCGGCGCAGGACCGTGGGGGACAGGCCGGTCGCGGGTGAGATCTCCGCGCGCGACCCGGGCCCGGGCTGTGGGGGGTGTGGCTGTGGGGTGTCGAGCAGTGCGTCGGCGTCGCGGCGGCGGTCCCGCGGCACGGCTGCGACCTCCCTGTCGGGAGGCGGCTGGCCCGCGTCGGTGCCGGAGTCGGTGGTGGTGTCGAGGCTGGTGCGGGCGGCGTCGAGTGCGGTGATGAGTTGGGTGCCTTCGTCGGGAGGCAGGACCGCGGTCAGGTGCGGCATGCCGTTGTCGTCCGTGCGCCAGGAGACCCGCCGGGCCGCCTGTGTCCTGGCACGGTCGTCCGGGTCGGTGGTGGTCTGGCGGAGGGTGCGGACGAGGCGTTCCAGCTGGCCTGCGGTGCGGTGCAGGGCGTGTTCGAGCCAGAGGCGCTCGGTGGTCGGGTCGGCGATCCGGGTGATCGCCCGGACCTTCGAGTAGGAGACCGTCCCGTCGGTGAACGCCGCCCGCACCGCGGGGAGCTGCTCGAGGGCGCGGGCCGTGGCCAAATGCTCCCGGGCGGCACGCAGCCCGATCCCGCAGCGCCAGGACAGCCAGTGCGCACTCGCAGAACACCCGAACGGCGCGCGGGCGGGCGGACCGTCGCGGTCATGACCGGCTGGCGAGGAGGGCCGGAACGTCCTGGGTGGTACCCGTCACGATACCCACGACGGTCACCTGGATGGCCTCGTCACCCTGGAGCCGCTGCGTCAGACCCGTCCCGGTGAAGGCGCTACGCGCGTACTTGGTGACGAGGATGTCGCCGGGCCGCGAGCTGGACGCCGGGTGCGGCGGGCTCCGGTCAGCGGTGGGGCGGTGGGCGGCTGACGGAGATCACCGCAGCCGGCGGGATGACCATGGCGAGGATCATCATTCCCAGCGCCGCCGGGACGGAGAACAGCCGCACGACTGTTCCCGCCAGCACGAACAACAGCAGGCACACGGCCATCGCGATGAGGTAGCGGCGCCGCTCCCGCGCGTCCGGGTGGGGAACACCGCCATCGGCCCGGCTGACGGGCCGGCTCACTCCGCCCGCGCGGCCGCCCGCGTCAGCCGGGGTGGACGGGGTGGACGGGGACGCGCCGGGCCGGGCCCTGGCCTCGGCCGACCGGGCGACTCCCAGGTCGTAGGCATGCCGGCGGGCAGGATCGCCCAGAACCCGATACGCCGCATGGACCCGCTGGAACGACCGGGGTGAACCGCCCGCATCCGGATGGGCGTGCTTGGCCGCGCGGCGGTAGGCGGCCCGGATCTCGGCGTCGGTCGCGGTGCGGACGATCCCGAGCACTTCGTACAGCGATCCCTCATCCACCGTCCACCTCGCCAGACGCAGCGGCACCCTGGGGCAGGCTCTTCCCACGGTAGACCGCCGACGTGAAGTGGTGGGATGCCGCCGATCGCTCGCGTCGACGACATCCCACCGCCTCTGGTGGTGCCCGCTCCCCCGAGCGGCGGTTCGGTCAGGCGAAGCTGGTCGGCTTCGGCTCGGACCAGTCGCGGTTGGCGTTGGACCAGCAGACGAACGGCTTGTCCTGGGCGGGCGCCTCGTGCTGGCGGCTCCAGTCGGTCGGGTTGACCAGGCCGTCCGCGCTGTGGTCGGTGAACTTGTTCGTGGCGGCGATCACCGATGCCCGGGTGAAGGAGGGTCCCACCGGTCGAGCTCGGTCTCGAGTGTCGTCGAGCCGTTGATGTCAAACAGGTGATCACCGCCTGGACGCCCGCCCGCTTCATCGCGGACACCTCCGGCTCGAGTCCGTTCGGCAGGCCGAAAGGCAACGAGTTGTTCGAGTAGGCGATCTCCTGGCCCGTGTCACCGTTGTACTTTTTGATCGTCGCGACGATCGAGTCCACGCACTGCTTCGAGTTGTCGGAGACGCCGTAGCCGATGGCCGCGATCTTCGTCGCGCCGAGGAGCTTGGTGGAGTAGGTGTGCATCCGGTGGTGCAGGGGATGCAGGTGACACCGACCGAAGCGAAGATCGAGTCCTTGCCGGTCATGTCCGCCGGGAAGAACGGGTCCACGTAGTTCGGGATGCCTGCCTTGGCGAGGTCGGGCCACCCGGTGGCCAGCTGCGGGGCACCGAACGTGGCGAAGGTGTCATTGCCCGCGATGATCTTCAGTGCGCCCTGCTTGTTCTGTCCAAGCGGGTCGTCGATCAGATCGGAGAGGACGAGCTTACGGTCGTAAATACCGCCCTCGCTGTTCCGGAAGGCGAAGTAGTCCTTCATGCCCGGCGCCCCGTTGGCGCTCTGCGCCGGTGGCGCGGAGGACGAGGACCGATAAGCGGCGCAGGCGGCTGGGTAAACGGTTCATCGGCGCCGGCGATCACCGCGCATGCTGGGTGGCGTACCACCGGGCCCGGTTGACGCCCAGCGGCAAGCGACTCGACCAGCAGGTCGCGGACGCCCTCCGGCCCGTCGCGAGTGCACTGGCCGAAGGCGGCGACCCGCAGTATCTGGCGGACTTCGATCTCATTCTCACCAACATGATCTACGTCGCCATCGGCCGGTTCGCGGACGGGAAACCGACGTCACGGAAATCCTGCCGATTCTCGAGCGCCTCATGTTCCGGCTGACAAGCGACAACCGGTCCGCCGCCATCGCCGCTCGGACCGGCCGCACACAGACAGACGACCGCACAGACGGCGGGTAGGGTTCTGCCAGTTATGCGGCATGTGTCGGTGCGGGGACTCGAACCATTACCCCATCACCGGTAACCCTGTCCGGTGACCTCATTCTCGCAGGTCAGGCGGGGGCCGGGCGATGAACGACACAGGTTCTACCCCACCTGCCGGCCCGGCAACCCGGCCGTTCGCTCTTCGCGCGGTCACCATGCTGATCGGCAGCGTTGTCGCGTTGAGCTTCCTGTTCGGGCTGGGTAATGTGTGGTCCCTGGGAATCCGGCTGGGCGTTCCCGCCTACATCGCTCCACTGAATCCCCGTGGGTTCACGCGATCTGAAGGCTTTTCAGCGCGAACTCGCGGGTCGGTCGGTGCTTGGACCGGTGGTTGACCCTTGGGTTCCTGCTGAACCGTCGGGAGTGTGCCGCTCGGCGAGCGACTCGAGGAGGTGGCGGGCGGCGTTGGCGTAGCGCATGGCGGTGTTCTGGTCGAGGCCGAAGACGGCGGCGAGGTGGAGGGGGTCGGGGCCGTGGGTGAGGGCCTCGTCGAGCTGTCTGTCGACGCGTAGTTGTTCGAGGGTGACGGGCAGGCCTCGGACGATCAGGGATAGCCAGCTGTCGCTGACGGGACCGTGTCCCAGCGCGGTCTGTCCATTGACTATCAGATGGGGATTGGCGGTGTTGGGCCATCGGTCGCGGCGGTAGGCGAGCCAGTCCAGGACGGCATGGTAGGTGAGGTCGTCGAGTGGTCGGTTTATGTCGGCGATGACGAGGCGGCGGTTGCCGAGGTCGACATCGTCGAGCTGCACGTGGCGGGTTGTCTTGTTGCGGGCGGCGTGGATTCCGGCGAGGACGACGACGAGCCGGGCTGCGGGACTGGTCGCGGCATCAAGAACCATGCTGACCCGCTCGGGGTGGAGCGGGAGGATGAGGTTGTAGTGTTTGCGGCCGGCGCGTAGCCGCGCGACGGGATTACGGAAGATGGTGCCGGTTTTCTTGCAGTGATCGAACAGGGATCGCAGCACGACAATGGTGTGGTCGCGTTTGTTGCCGTGGACGGAGCTGATGACCTTCTGGATGTCGTCGCCGGTGATCTCGCGGAGGTGATGGAACCGGGTCGACCAGTCCAGCAGGGTGGGTTTGATCTCGTTGAGATAGCCGTAGGCGGTGTTTTTGCTGTGCGCGCGGGTTCGCGGGCCGCCGGCGTACAGGGTTCGGATCCAGTCCTCGACGTCGCGACGGATGCCCGGGGTGATGCCGTCAAGTTTGTGCTCGAGGTAGGCGTCGAAGGTGGACTGCCGGTCATCGTCGAGCAGCCCGAGATGGTCCAACGCCTGAACGGTCCGCTCCACGCTGATCCAACGTGCTTGGAGAGCGGGAAACATGTCGGAGTAGCGGACTTTCTCGCCGGGAGCGAGCCCGGACAGGAGTATGACCAGCGCCCGGTCGACATCGGTGTGGACGCGGCGGGTCCATCCTCGGGCTTCGCCCATGGCGCGGGCGCGTCGGCGGGCGTCGACCAGCAGTGGGTTGGTGAGGTCGGCGTTGTGGCGGTCGAACCGGGTGAAGTCCCGCGGCAGGTCGATTAGCCGAAGTTGCACCCATGCCACGGCGCGGCCGGGATTTTCGGCGGGTGAGGTGAGGCCCGGCGCGTTTCGACTGTTCTTGCCGAGGCGCCGGCCGGCCGGAACTGGCACGCTGTGGTGGAGGCTGGCGAGAAACAGTTGGTGGTGGCGGACGGCTTCCAGGAATGGCTGGATGGCGGGTGCCCAACGCCCGGCGGTTTCCAGTGTGGCCTGTTTCCAGCACAGCCGGCAGTAGCCCCGTTTCACAGGGAGAAGGCGGGCGCAGCCGGCGCACGTGCCGCGGGGAAACCGCTGTCGGAAGTTGGCGCAGGCCGGGCAGTACCGGCCCCCGAAGACGCCCCAGGCCAGGCAGTCGCCGCAGCTGGTCGGCGGCTTACCGTCACGGATCCAGGTCATCGTCACATCGGCGGTAGGGAGCGTCCGTCCCGGCGTCTGGGGGTCACCGGCCGGGCCGCGGCCTGCGCCACTGCGGGCTGGTCGGCGCTGTCGGGTCGGGTGACCTTGTCGGGCTCGGGGATCAGTAGTTCGCCGATCGGGCAGCCGAGAACCGCGCAGATGACATCGAGGTCGTCGAGCTTGATGCTGGCCGGCTGCCCGGACCACAGGCCCGACATCTTCCCGGCGCTGATGACCAAGCCATGCTCGGCGAGCAGCTGCTGCATCTCGCTGGCCTTCCAAATGCCCCGGTTGGCAGCGGCCAGCCGCAGGTTCCACCGCACAGTGCCATGCCCCCTTTCAGTCGTTCGGCAGCCTGACGGCGACCTCGGCGGTGAGCGGATCGCGGGTGGGCACCGCGCGGCGGGGAGTTCTCTGCTCATGGCAGCCGTCCCTTCAGCCGGTCGGCGGCCCGTTGCTGACCGGCCACCCACGCGTCTTCGATGTGACCGCGATGCACGTGGACGTAATGCATCGTGGTTGCGACCCAGCGATGACCAAGGACCTCCTGGATAGCGATCAGGTCCATTCCCGTCAGGTAGAACTGGGAGGCGGCGAAGTGCCACAGCACGTGCGGCGTGAGTGCGTTTTGCCATTCCGGCAGATGACGGGATGCGGCCTCGACGAGACCGTTGCGCAGGGCGTCGTCGCCGACGCGTACGCATGTTCCGTCGCCGTTGCGGCGTTCCGAGGGGAACAGCGGGTTGCCGGGCCGGGTATGATCATTGTCGAAGTGGCCCCACACGTCCTCGACGAACCAGCGCAGTGTACGGTCCGCGCCCCGGATGAGAGGAACCATCCGCTCCCGCGGCCCGCTTCCGCGCGAGCCCTTACCGCACCGGACGTGCAGCTTGCCGAACCGGCCGAGGTCCCACTTGATGTCGTCCAGGTCGAGGTTGCACACCTCGTTGACGCGCAGGCCCACCTCGGACATCAGCCGCGCCGCCGCGTAGTTACGCGCGGCGGTGGCGAACTTGCGGCAGGTAGCCAACTCGGCACGCCACCCGGTAAACAACGCATCAATCTGTGCCTGGCTCGGCGGTATACGCAACGAGGCACCGGTCTGCCCGCGCGGCCGGTTCATCTCGTCGATCGGGCACGCCACGATGTGGCCGGTCATGTTGTGGATCTCGACTTTGTGGCGCAGTTCCAGGAACAGGAAGTAGGTTTTCAGTGCCTGCGCTCGGGACGACCGGGTTGCCTGCGCCGCGCGGCGCAGGACCTGCCCAAAATAGACATCCCCATCGGAAGGCGCCATCTCCCATAATGGACAGCCGAACCAGGACCGGATCTGCTCCAGGTGTCCGACGTCGGAGCGGATCGTCTTGTCGGCCAGACCCGCCGCGGCCCGCGCCAGCACGAACCCGGCCAGCACATCCGTCTCGAACTCCGTGACCTCGTCCGGGCTCGCGGGCGCACGCGCCTCGCGGAGATCCCGCACCACTGCCAGGCCCAACCCGCGTCCCTCACCTTCACGACGACAACCGGACGATCGGCAGCGACGGTAGGACTTCAGGAAGCCTGAAGCGTCTTCAACACGCGACCTCGGCCGCGAAGGACACAGGGAGGCCCTGTCCCCGTGAGGATCGCCTGCCAGTGCGATCTCAGCAGCAATGCGGAACTCAAGGGTTATTTAATAGTCGCGCCGGCCGTTGATCTTTCCGTTGTCGCTCTACTCGTTGCGATCCGTCAGCTTGCCCTTGCCGGCGCCAGCCGGGAGCAGATCAGACCGGCGCAACGACTCCTGATCTTCTGTAGTCTCGTCACGCTCGCGTTGAATACCGCGGAACCGATCATCGAAGGCCACTACGGCCGCGCGGCGTTCGACGCGGTCGGTTGTTGCCTGCTCATTGGCTGGTCCCACATCGGCCCGGAACTCCTCCAAGCCCTGCAGGTCACCGCGCGCCACGGCGAGCAGATTCCGCTGTCGACGTTCCCAAACCAAACTGGGATAGCAGCAGGTCATGCGGGTCAACCGGACCCGCTGCTGGCAGGCCATCTGATGCCGCGCCCACGAGAAGCGACCTGGGCCGGCTATCGTGAGCAGCGGGGCGCGTATCCGATGAGGAGCTTCTCGACCGGGCCCGCGTCGAGGATGCCATTCACTGGCAGGCCCATCGCCGGCCGATATCCGCTGAAACCCTTCGGAAACGTCTCCACGTCGGCGCCCGCACAGCCCGGGGTCTCGTCGTACAGCTACGAACCGACCACGACCTTCGGCCTGGTTCTGCAGCGGGGTTCGAACAGGCTGGCAGCAGTTCCGATGCTCAGCGAGTCACGGCGTAGCCAGAGCGGTCTGCGCCCACATGAGACGGCGGTGGACCGAGGCGGGTGGTCTCGCAGGCGGGTGGGAAACCGAGATCGGCGCGGATCTCGATGGCCTTCACGATCCGGATCTCGGCATCATCGTGGCCGCGGATAGGGCTCGTGGGATCGGCCGTGGTGTGGACCTGGGCCCACGGCAGAGTGGAGAGCCGGGCTGACAGCGCCGGCTGCTCGGGCTTGCCGTCAGGAAGCAGTGGGCGTCGCGGTCGACCAGCCAGCCCGCGGTGATGCGCTGGGTATGCCGCAGCACGTCGGCGATGACCACCGTTTTCGACAGGTCAATGGGGCCCATCGCAATCGAGGGTGCAGGTCGGGCCCGAATCCGCCGGCCTCCAGCAGCGACCGGCCCGCCGCCGGCGCATTTGTGCCGGCGTCTCAGCCTTCCTCGTCGTCCGCGCGCCGACGGAGCACTCGCCCGGGAATCCCGGTCGGGAGCTTGCCCGTCACCGATCGGGCCCGGTCGAAGGTCTCGATACCGAGGCGCCGGGCGGCGTCGACGCCGTCTGCTCCCGTCGCAAGCGCCTTGTTCTTCGCCTCCGCGGCCGCGTCCACCCACCGTCGCGGGTCCAGTGACTGCCGACCGCTGTCGATCCCGAGCCGGGCGTGGAAGTCGGCGACGGCGATCGCGACCTGGTTTCTCGAACGCACCACCGCCGGGGACGCGCCCGGGTGCAGCAGCACCTTCTTGTCGGCCGTGCCGACAGCCGAATCCACGCGGGCCATCAGGCGCTCGGTGGTGCGTGAGATGAGTTCCATCCGCTTCTGCCGGGCAATCCGAAGTGCGAGGCGATGCCGGTCCAGCTCATCCGCCGACGCATCCAGCATGCGGTCGAGTTCAAGCACCGCGATCATGTCGTGCAGTTGGAAGCAGCGAGCCAGAACGGCGAGCCACTCCCGGACTGCCGACTCGGCGTCCTTGGAAGCCCTGGCAAGATCGCCGACCCTGGTCTTGTGTTCCATCTTCTCTGCGAGCGCGTCGAGCTGACGCAACGCGTAAGCCTGGGTCTGCGCGATCGTCATCGGCGTGGCCTGCACCTTCGACCACGTGACCTCGGAGACCCGGCCCACCTGCTCTCGGATGGTCATGGCGTCGTCGATGACGAGGCCCGCTCCGATCATGTTCGCCAGCACCGCGTCCTTCTGGGCGCGGAGCACGTCGTCGACCTTCTCGTCGATCGTGGCGAGATAGTCGGTGATCTCGCCCATGGTCTGCTGCATGGCCAGCTGCGCCATGAGCCCCGCGGCACCAGCCAGAACCGCCGGGTTGGTCAGCCGCGATCCGGACGTTCTCGCAAATTCGAGGTGTCCCTTAATCTTACCTTTCTCCATCAACACGGCACGGCTGACATCGGCATCCGAACCTTTCATGAGCTCGTACTTCTTGAGAGCCTGCGCGGACTACTCGGTCAGCTTCACCCAGCGACCTGAGTTGGCGGCAATCTCGGATCCTGCCTGCGCGGCTCCCGCCACGGCGCCGAGGGCCGATCCGAGCCTGGGCAGTCCGAGATCCTTCGACGGCAGTCCCTCGGAGGCGAGGAAGCGTTCGACAACCTTCGGACTCCCGATGACTGCCAGGCCGTCGCCGTCGCTGATCAGCTGGATTTCGTCGTCCATCATCGGCTCCTGAAATGGTCTGTCGTACCTGGGGCATGGGCAGTGTGCGCGGCGATGGCCGGGTGGGGATCAAGGTCCTCCGACAATGGACGATCTCACACTGCTCGTCTGGAACCGCGGCCTGGCCGACGCCGGCTGCCCCGCCCGGACCACCTTCTGCCGCATCGATGAGCTCGGCGCGGTGACCCGTCACCAATCCTCCAGACCTCCTGCTACCGTGGCTCCCGCCGGACTGTGGTGCGCGCAGAGTCCCAGGTGTTCGGGGGGCGAGAAATGGGCGAGGAAGCCGGCTGGGACTTCTTCGTGTCCTATGCGGCGGACGATGTCGAGTGGGCCGAGTGGATAGCGTGGCATCTGGAGGCTGCGGGCTATCGCGTCCTGTGTGAGGCGTGGGACGCCGTGGCCGGATCGAGCCGCGATCGCCTCATCGACGACGCCGTCGGCAGGTCGGTGAGGACGCTCGCCGTGCTGTCGGCGGCATATCTTCGCGCACCTTCGGTGCAGAGCGAATGGCGCGCAGCGTGGCGCAGGGATCCCGATGGGCTGACCCGCAGGCTGATTCCGGTCAGGATCGATGCCTGTGAACCGGAAGGTCTGCTTGGCGGCGTCGTTCCCATCGACCTGTTCGGACTGGACGAGGCCGGCGCGCTGGCGCGTCTGCAGACCCGGATAGACGGCGCCCGCGCGGGTCGGCAGAAGCCCGCTGGTGAGCCACCCTTCCCCGCCCGCGGCGGGAACGGCCGCCCGGACGGGTCGCAGCCCACGCCTCGTCCGCCGGCTCCGCAACCAGCTCGTCCAGGACATGAAACACCAGCCCTGCTGCCCAGGGACATCCGGGACTTCACAGGTCGCAGGCGCGAGATCGCCGAGCTGGACGCGATGCTCGGGCCGGGCACATCGACGATGGTCATTTCCGCGGTGGACGGGACGGCCGGCGTCGGGAAAACCACGCTCGCCGTCCACTGGGGCCACCGGGTCAAGGACCGGTTCCCGGACGGCCAGATCTACCTCGACCTGCGAGGGTACGCACCGACACTGCCGATGCAGCCGCGCCGGGCGCTCGGCCTGCTGCTCGGCGCCCTCGGCGTCACGGATGCCGACATCCCGATGACGCTGGAGGCGCGCTCGTTGCTGTACCGGCGGCTGACGGGAAGCCGCCGCACGCTGCTGGTCCTGGACAACGCCCTCGACGTGGAACACGTTCGGCCGCTTCTGCCCGCCGGCACCTGCCTCGCGTTGATCACCAGTCGGAGCAGACTGAGCGGGCTGGCGGTACGCGACGGAGCCCGCCTGATCTCGCTGGACGTCCTCAGCCCGGACGAGTCGACCGCACTGCTGCGGCAGGTTCTGGGCGAGGTCCGCGTGGAACGCGAGCTCGCGGCGGCCGAGCGGCTCGCGCAGCTGTGTGGACACCTTCCGCTGGCGCTGCGGATCGCGGCGGTCCGACTGCTGACGAGGCCTGGCTTCGACATCGCGGACGCCGTCTTCGAGCTGGCCGACGAAAACGCGCGGATCGACGTGCTATCGCGGGACTCCGACGAGCACGCCGCCGTTCGTAGCGTGTTCTCCTGGTCCTATCTGAGGCTGCGCCCGGTCGAGCAGCGAGTGTTCCGGCTCCTTGGTCTCCACCGGGGCCCATCGCTGAGCGACGACGCCGTCGCGGCGCTTGTCGGCGTGCCCACGGCACAGGCCGGTGCGATGCTCCATACGCTCGTCGCGCTGCATCTGATCGAGGAGGAACGCCCTCGCCGCTATCGCATCCATGACCTGCTCCGGCTGTACGCGGGCGAGCTGTGCACCCGGGACGAGCCCGCGCAGCAGCGGCGGGCTGCCGTCGAGCGCATCCTCTACTGGTACGTGGCCACCTGCACCGCCGCCGCGACCCTCGTGGAGGGGCGGACGTCGGACAAGTCGGCGCCGCTCGCGCCACATGCCGTGGTGCGGCCGCTCGTGTTCGGCTCGGCCAGCCAAGCGCTCGCCTGGTTCGACGACGAGTACGCCACGATGCTCGACATCGCCAACCACGCGTACAGCAACGAACTCGACGACCTCTGCGGTCGGTTGGCGCTGGCGGCGTGGCCCTTCTTCCAGCGCCGCAGCCGTTGGGCGGACTGGATCGAGTTGCAGCAGGTCAGCCTGGCGGGCGCGCGGCGATCCGGCGACGAGCAGACCGAGGCCTGGCTGCTCGGCGGCCTCGGCGACGTTCTCGACGACCAGGAGCGGTACGAAGAGGCCCTGGAATGCCATCAGCGGGCCATCGACATCCATCGCCGGCTCGGGAACCCGAAGGGTGAGGCCGTCGCGCGCAACAACCTCGCGGTCAGCCTCGACAACCTTGAGCGGTACCCGGAGGCGATCGAGCACTACACCGCCGTGCTGGCGATGTTCCGCGACCTCGGCGATCTCGCCAACGTCGGAATGGTCCTGAACAATCTCGGCGCCGCGCACTTCATGATTGACCAGTTCGATGCCGCGGAGCGTCACTACCGGGAGGCTCTGGAGATCCGCCAGGCCCTCGAAGACGCCTTCGGCGAGGGCATGACACTGCACAACCTCGCCGACGTCGCGGAGGCGCTGGACCGCCTCGATGAGGCACGTGACTGGTACGAGCGCTCCATTCCCCGGCACAGGGCGGCCGGGCACCTGCGCGGCGAGGCACGGGCACTGCACTTCCTGGGCCGGGTGAACCAGCGTCAGGGAGACCTAGAGACCGCCCGCGCCCACTGGCGCGCGGCACTCGACATCTTCGAGCGCGTCGGCGATCCGGAAGCTGACGACCTGCTGGCGCTGCTGGCCGACACCAGGACGAGCACGCCGGGCGCGTAGCGGGCCCGCCGACGGCGTCGCCGGGCCCGGCCTTCCCACGCGGTCGGATGTTCGCCCCATCGAGGATGACCGCCGTGTGGCTGGTGACCAGGCGGGCCGGCGCGTCCGGCCAATGCGAGTGTGCCCGCTCAGATCTGCAGCCGGGAGTGGACGTGGGCGTGGACGTCGCTCGCGTGCTCCAGCGTTGCCGAGACGGCGACCCGGACTCCGGCGACCGACGTCGCCAGCGACATGCTCGGTGCGCCGAGATTGCTATCCAGTGCGGCCACCTCCGGGAGGTGGGGCATGTGGATCCATCCGACGCGGGGCGGGAGGTCATGGGTCGCGACGTATCGCAGCACGCCGTACATGAGGTGGTTGCACATCAACGTGCCGGGCGTGTCGGAGATGTCGGCAGGGATGCCGGCCTGGCGCATCGCCAGGACCATCGCGCGCAGCGGAAGGGTCGACCAGTACGCCACCGGACCGTTCGGATCAGTGAGGTCGTCCTCTAGGGCGCGTGTCGAGTTGTGATCTGTCTGCGGGATTCGCCCTCGTGGTGGGGTCTGATCCGGTAGATCGTCCTGCATGACACGGATGCAACTGACGGACGAGGAGTGGGCGTTCATCGAGCCTTACCTGCCGATCGGCGGGTTCGGCCCGTACCCGGCGCGGCTGCGGGCGCAGTTCGAGGGGGTGGTGTGGCGGTTTCGGACGGGTGGGCAGTGGCGGGAGATGCCGGCGGAGTTCGGTGCCTGGCCGACGGTCCACAACCGGTTCCGGCAGTGGCGGGACGCTGGTGTCTTCGAAGCCCTGCTGGAGGGCATGGTCGCCGAGGCCGCGAAGCGGGGTGAGGTGGACCTGTCCTTGGTCAGTGTGGACTCCACCACCGCCCAGGCCCACCACGATGCTGCCGGGATGCACCTGGGCCACGACGTCATCACCGCCTTGGAGAAAGCCGCTGTCGAGGAGGAGAAGGCCCGGGAAAAGGGGGCGACTCGGAGGGACAAGACGGGCAGAACGCCGGATGCGACCCCGAGCGGGAAGAGCGACGACGTATCCGGCGCCGGCACGGCCTGCGGCTGAAAGCTGCTCTGCTGGGACGGTCGAGGGGCGGGCAGACCAGCAAGGTCCACCTCGCCGCCGACCGCAGGTGCCGCCCGCTGGCGTTCGTCCTGACCGCGGGGCAGGCCGCGGACAGCCCGCAGTTCATCCCCGTGCTGGCGAAAGTACGGGTCCCCGGGCCCGTCGGCCGTCCCCGCACCCGACCCGACGCGGTCGCCGGGGACAAGGCGTACTCGTCCCGCGGCAACCGCGCCTACCTGCGGAAACGCGGTATCAAGGTGGTCATCCCGGAGAAGAAGGACCAGGCCGCCAACCGGAAGAAGAAGGGCAGCAGGGGCGGCCGGCCCGTCCGCCACGACGCCGTCCTCTACAAGGAGCGGAACACCGTCGAGCGTCTGATCAACAAGTTGAAGGCCTGGCGGGGAATCGCCACCCGCTACGACAAGACCCCGGGCAGCTACCTCGCCGGTCTCCACCTCCGCGCCTCGATGATCTGGATCAAGGAGTTCACCCGGACCCCCCTTTGCGATCTCTGGTCGCTAGCCTCCGGCTTTCACGGCGATGATCGTCTGTTGGGGTGTCGGAAATAGGAAAGTGCTCCTGAACTGGGAGGATCGGGCTTGTCTAGGACCTGATCCGTTCCAATCCAAGGAGCACCTTCATGGTGCAGAGTACCGGTGTTTACCCCTCTGTCCGCATCGACGCCGCCGGGCGGGGTGTCGTGTCGGCGGCGGGCAGCGTGCTGCTGACCGAGACGGTCCGCGTCAGCGGGCTGGGTCGGTTGCTGTCCGACGCGCTCGCGCCGTGGCGGTCACCGCTGGCGACCCATGACCCGGCGAAGGTACTGACCGATCTGGCCGTGGCGCTGGCGTTGGGCGGGGACTGCCTGGCCGACATCGCCCAGCTACGCGCGGAGCCGGAGTTGTTCGGGCTGGTGGCCTCGGACCCGACGGTGTCACGCACGATCGACCGGCTCGCCGGCGACGCCGAGAAGGTCCTGACGGCACTCGACCGGGCCCGCGCGGCAGCGCGGGGCCAGGTATGGGCGGCGGCCGGGGAACACGCCCCCGACCACACGGTGTCGGTGCACGACCCGCTGATCGTGGATCTCGACGCGACACTGGTCACCGCCCATTCCGAGAAACAAGACGCGGCGCCGACATTCAAACGCGGCTTCGGGTTCCACCCGTTGTGGGCGTTCATCGACCACGGCCAGGCCGGCACCGGGGAACCCGCGACGGTCCTGCTGCGCCCCGGTAACGCCGGGTCGAACACCGCCGCCGACCACATCACCGTCGCCACCGGCGCCCTCGCCCAGCTCCCGGCCCGGCTACGCCGCTCCCGCAAGGTACTGATCCGCGCCGACTCCGCCGGTGGGACCCACGCCTTCCTCGCCTGGGCGCACCAGCGCAGGCTGGCCTACTCGGTCGGGTTCACCCTGCCCGACAACGCCGCCCAGCTGATCGGCGAGATCCCCGCGAAGGCGTGGACACCGGCCTACGACGCCGACCGCCAGCCCCGGCCCGGCGCGTTCGTCGCCGAACTGTCCGGGCTGATGGACCTGACCGGCTGGCCACCGGGCATGCGTGTCCTCGTCCGCAAGGAACGCCCGCACCCCGGCGCGCAGCTGCGTGTCACCGACGTCGACGGCAACCGGATCACCGCGTTCGCGACCAACGCCGCCCGCGGGCAGCTCGCCGACCTCGAACTACGCCACCGCCGCCGGGCCCGCTGCGAGGACCGTATCCGAACCGCCAAGGACACCGGTCTGACCAACCTGCCGCTGCACGACTTCACCCAGAACCAGATCTGGTGCGCCCTTGTCGCACTCGCTCTCGATCTGATCGCCTGGACCCAGATGCTCGCCCTCGCCGGCCAGCCCGCGCGACGCTGGGAACCGAAACGGCTACGCCACCGCCTGTTCTGGCTCGCAGGCCGGCTCGCCCACCACGCCCGCCGCAGCACCCTGCACCTGCCCCCGCACCACCCCTGGGCCCCCCTCGCCCTCCAGGCGATCACCACACTGCGCGCACTGCCCGCCCCCGGATAGCCCGCGACCACAGACCTCCCACCCCACCGACCAGAAGGAACCCCACCCGGACGTGGACCGGGCGCCCACCCCGCGCGACAGCCGGGGCACTCCGCCACGGTCACACCCGGACCGAGCGGCAAAACTCAACATCAACAGAGTGGGAGGCCAGCCCGCGATCGCACCTGGCCAAGGCGCGAAAGATCTGGGCTAGGGTCTTCAGATTTGTGTCACGTTTCAGGCCGCGGGTGCGAGACGGGCGTGATCGATGTAGTTGTCGACGTGGTGGTCGAGGGTGCGCAGTGCGTGGCGGAGTTCGGGTGGGGCCTGGGGCTGGTCGGCGGTGAGCGGGACGAGGAGCCGGTTGTAGACCTTGGTGTAGAAGACCGCGATGCGGATGCCCTCGCCGGTGAGGGTGTAACGGTTGCTGTGTGGCAGGCGTCGGATGAGGCCGGCCAGGCGTAGCCGGCGTAGGTCGTAGGTCATCTGTCCGGGGCGGTAGTCGCTGCCGAGCAGCCCGGCGATCAGGACACGCAGGTTCTTGTTGGTGAAGCCGGTTGCGGCGAGCAGTGTCTGGCAGAGGGCTCCGGTCAGGGCCATGACCCGAGGGTCACCGAACCGCAGGGCGGGGGTCCGCTGTCCGTCGGGGTCGACGGTGGGGTGTGCGATCCGCCCAAAGGCTGGACTCGCGAGGACGCAGCCCTGGCCGACACGTTCGGCGTCCAGGATCCGGTGGTTGGCTGCGCGGGCTTTGGTCTGCAGTTCTTCGAGGTTGGGCAGGCGGGCGTTGCATCCCAGGTCTCGGGGGGCGTTGATGACGGTTTCGATGCGCATGGCCCGGCCGTCTTTGAGGTACTGCTTGATCCGGGAGTGCTTGTAGAACAGGTTGACCATGACACCGCCGTTGTCGCGGCGGTCGATCGCGGTCCGGAAGACGCCGCGGGTGTCTCGGCGGATGAGCCGGTTGAAGATGATTTCGACGTTGTGCGGTCTGCCGAGGTCGAGGTTGTCCGCGACCAGGGCCTCGAAGAAGCCGCGGGCGTGGCGGGGCGCGTCGAACACCATGGTGCGCGAGATCTCGATCTGGCGCATCGAGGTCTCCCACCAGTAGCCGGCGTCCCGGTCGGCGCTGGTGAACGGCAGCGGCAGCCGGGCGAGCCAGCGTTGGACGAACACGTTGATCGTGCCCGGTCCGAGCCGGTCGCAGATGTCCTGCAAGGCGCGCGGGTCGTCGGTGGCGGCGAACCCGTTGGACAGTTCACGGAAGCCGATCCCGGCCTGGGCCGCCTGCCTTTTCGCCCACTCGTGCCCGTTCAGCCAGATCTTGGCCGGGTAGGGAAAGTAGGTGCAGACCTTGACGAACGCCGGTCCGAAGTCGGCGTCCCACAGGTAGAAGTAGTAGACGCTGACCCGTCGGTCGGCTTTGGTGAACCGCCACTGGACGGCTCCGCTGGTCGTGTGGTGTTCGTAGGCGGTCCAGACCCGCTGGTACTCCTGGGCCACCCCGATCGCGGCGACGCCGGAGCGGCCGGTGGCGGCCTGGCGGTCCAGGTACGGACGCATCACCTCCAGCTTGCCGCCCACGTCGTCCTTACCGAAACGCACCCACGGGATACCGTTGGCCTCGGCGTAGGAGTTCACCGCCCGTCGGAACCGTTGCCCGATCTGGTTGAACAGCGCTGGCGACGGAAACGGATATCCCAGATGGCTGGACAGGAACGCCACCATCTGCCCTGATGTCTGGAGTATCGGCACATAGGCGTTGAGATAGATCCGGTCCAGGCACTGGATGTCCAGCGCCACATGTCCGTCGAGCACCTCGCTGACCGTCACCGTATGCGCACCCATCACCGGCCTCCTGACACGGCTACGGTCGTGAGGATGCTCCCACCAGCACCAGGAGCACCAACCCAACCACCCTGCTCGGCGGTCCGAGGCGAAGCCTCACTGCTACCCTGCCGCCGTTGTCGGCCACCCCGTAGCGGGCGGAGTCGTTGAGGTTCTGGGCGATGCGCTCGACAGTGATCATCGATCGTCCGCCATACTCGCCCAGCATCACGACAAGGTCTGGGGCGGTCCGGTCGATAGCGCCGGTGACAACGTCGATGCAGTCGAACCATCTGCTCGGTACGACCAGCCCGATGATCGCCGCATCGTTGATCTCCGTGCCGTCGAGCGCCTCGGCGACGCCCTGCGCAGGGTCGACCGGCGTTGTGCCGTAACGCTCGAAACCGGACACCAGCACCTTCGTCACTCGCCTCGCCCCCGTTCACGCCGGCCCAGCAGGTGATGTGGACGTAGCTAAGGCCGCATCCACATCCGCGCTGGCTGAGAGGAAATGCACGTACGGGACACGTCCGGCGGCGACACGCTCCACGAACGTTTGTATCCCCGCCGGGGGCGAGCTCTAGCCGCGGACGAGCTCTCCGCTGGTCCAACGCCAGGTGACGGTGACGTGGCCCGAGGGGCAGCAGTGCGGGTCGCCCTCGTTGAAGAATCCTTCCTCGACGACGACCGCCCCCGGTTTGACCTGGAAGTCGCGGATGTCCGTCGCGTACATCCCGGAGCCGTGGTGGGCGCCGTCGATGATTCCCAGGAGCCCGGGGCTGGTGGCCGGCGGCCGGCCGCCGAGGACGGCGAGTTCGTCGTACCGTGCCGCCCCATCGGGGTCGGGGCGACAGTGGATCCGCAGGACGGCGTCCTCGGCGCCGTCACCGTCGATGTCGGCGAACCGGGCGGGCAGCGCGGGCTCCAAGGTCCACGCGGCGCCGCTCTGATCGCGTACCGAGCCTGTTCCGTGCCGCACGGCCACCCGGCCGGTGGAACCGCAGACCCCCGCCGGGTAGCCGATGTTCGCGAGGTCAGTGTGCCGGAGGCCCTGGGACGAGGCGTCGGCGGACACGGTGATGCCGAAGCCGCGCCAGTACAGGGCGCTGTTGACCGCGCCCTGTAGGCCGGCCAGCGTGAGCTGGGCACCCTCGATCAGCCAGGCGGCGGTACCGACGAGGAAGGCGGCAAGGCTCCCGGTGAGCCCGTAGGCGATGGCCCACTGCTCGCGGAGGCATTCGGCGGCGAGCTTGGTGGCCGACCAGAACACCGTCCCGACGCCACTCGCGGTCGACACGTCCGCCTTCGCGATCTCGTTCATGCTGATCACGCACGCCTTGCTGGCCGAAAGCTTCTCGACGGCGCGCAGGGTCTTGGACGTCTCGACGGGTGGGGCGAACGGCAGCTTGCCGAAGGTCATGGTCAGGGTGTCGATGCCGAAGAGGAAGGCCGTGGCCAGGTAGGCGCCTGGATTGGGTCGGGTGTTGATCGTTCCCGACGCGCCGCGGGGGGCGCGGATCTCCACCGTCGTACCCGCCGGGAGCACCACGTTCCTGAAGCCGGCGGGTGCGGGTGCGAAGGCGCCGGCTACGGCCTGGACAACCATGTCCGTGATCTCGTCGCCACCCTCGGTCGGCCCGACCGACCAGCCGGCCGGGACCTCGGCCACGAGCGGGAACCCCCGGTTGTTGGCCAGACGCAGCAGCGGCGCGCCGTCCTGGCTGCCGGCGCACCAACGCAGCAGGTTGCCGTCCGTGGCCGTCACCCGCGCGCCGGCTGTCCCAGGATCCCCGGGGCAGGTCGGCGCGGGAACCCGGTCGGCCACGCCGATCACATGGTCCATCGCCGAGCTCGCGATCCCGTCCAGCGCCGTGACGCTCGGCCGAAGGCCAGCCCAGCGCGAGAGGTGGTCGGTAGTGGCGGTGACGGTTCGGCTTGGCGGGTCGTAGCCGCCGTTGACGGGGCTCCACGCCCGGCGCGACGCGTCCCAGTAGGCGAGCAGCGCCACATCGAGCGGACTGTGCGGCGGCGCGGAGGCGGAGGGCGCACCGGTGGCGGCCGGCGAGAGGGGCACGGGGAGTCGAATGGTCGCCTGGCCGGTCAGGGACGTGTCGTCAAGCGTGATGTCGTAGACCGGTCCGACGACGTCCGCCCTGTCCGGCGCGGGCGACGGCGCTGGCACGGACGCCGCGCGCAGTGTTCCGGAACGGTCGACGGCGCCGGCGGGCACCGTCACCTCAAGACCGGACGACAGGCGCAGCACGGTCGCGCGTGCCGGCTCCACGTTCACGTCGCCGCCGTCCTGGCCCGGCGGGTCCGGCGGCCGGTCATGCCCACCGCAGGCGACAAGAAGCAACGAGGTGGCGAGGGCGAGCGCCGTGACGACGCGGCAGGCGGAGCGGTTCAGGCGGACCCCGCGCCTTCGGCTGGCTCGGCCTTCGACCAGTGCGCCCGTCGGGAAACGTCGCCCGTCCTCACCCACGTGGCCCCCCGGCACGTTGACTTGGCCACAAAGCGTAGACGAACGCCGGACACGACCAAAGTGGGGCCTGCTTCAAGATCGACTCTGGTGTACATTCGGTGGTGACTCAACGTGAATAGCAGCCTGACGTCCGTTTCGCCCCGCATCACGAGGCTTGGGCGTCTCGCGCCGCAGATCGCCGGGCTTCGTGCCGACGCCGAGCTGCCCGATTAGACGGCCGACCGACACCCACCCACCGGCACTAACGCACGGTCACCACCGAATGTGCACCAGAGCCCTTCGCATGACACGCCCGGCGGGGGTGGCGAAGAAGATGTCCCGACGGGCTCGGGGTAGCAACCGGGACAGGGCTGCGAGGAGCACCCGATCCGCTGGTTCCAGCGTCGGACGTCGCACCTGTCATCGCAGGACGAGGAGCTCGATGTCCCGTGCAGTGTCTCCGCGGACCCGGAGCAGCATCAGTCCGAGAACGTTGCGTGCCAGGGCACAGAGCAGTAACCACACCCTGATCATCCAGCCTGCCCGACATGGGCCCTGCCCGGCAGGCAGACGCGCAGGTCACCGCCCAAATCGGGGTTCTGGAGCCCCACACGCCACATCAACACTGCTCTGGGACCAGACCACAGAGCGTGGAATTTATAAAGGGAGAAAAGCTATTTTAGGTAGCCGATTGATTACTAAGAGTGTCCGAGGGGGGACTGGACCCGTACGCCTATCCCCCGCAGGTTGACGAGCTGGCTCTTTGATCTCTGGTTTGGGGTCACAGATGCCCCTTCGGTGCAAGTACCTCGACGCCGACGACCCCCAGGGACGCCAGAAACAGATTGCGCACGGTCACGACAGCCGCTGGCGGTTCATCGTCACGGGCATCAGATCCCAGTGGAGTAAGTCCTGCGAACCCTCCCCGACCACGACTCGTCACCGCCAACTGACGATCATGAAGGTGGCCAACCGCGGGTCGGGGACAGTCCGACGCAAGGCCCCACCCGCATCAGCCATTCGATTACAAGACGAAACACCGCGTATCCGAGCATACCGGAACGTGCCGCGTCGTGCCGCAAAATCCGAGGTCAGGGCGTTTTCGGTGCCGGAACGTGCCGGCCGATGCCGCGCCGTGCCGGAGCATCCGCGCACACAATGCGCACACATGCCACCGGCAATGCCTCGACATAATAGTTGTATCAGTCGATAGCGACACAAAAGGTGCGTCGGTTACAATAGGTAATCGATCCCGGGCGAGGAAGCGTCTACCTGACCCCATCCGGCAACGGACACAGCGGGCAACCGGCGACCGCGTGCGGGCCGGGCCGACGGTTACTGGTTGCACTCTTCCGCGGCGTCCCCGGCGAAGGCGCGGGCTGCGGGTGCACGCGCGGCGGGGCAGGTGGCGTGCCCGCGCGTGCGTGAGGATGTCGGCGCGTACGACGTCGACGCATCACCCGGTCATGACCGATCGGCAGCTGCCAGACAGCAGACTCTGCGATGCAACAGAGCCCGTCCGCACGAATACCCACTACCTGGCGGTCGCGAAACACAACCAGACCCGGCTGTGGGCGTTCCTGAGGGTGTTCCCGTGGTCGCAGATCCGACCACGGACATCAGTGGTAGCGCCGATATGCGCTCTTGACTCGATCCAGTAGATCGGCGGGCGCATAGATATCTTTTGCGATGGGCCCGGCGGTGGCACGGAGAAAGGCCTCGATGTCCTCTGGTGTCGCGTCCAAATTCAAATCGGCGGACACCCCGCCTGTAGGGGTCGGAGTTCCCGGCCTCATGAGGAACCTAAATTCTCTAATCGATCGAGCTGTGAACAGACTTGTCCATCGATTCTTCAATTTTCCACCCGCGCCAGGTAGGGCCAGTACTTGGATTAGCCTGTCTACAGTAGCTAACTTCGATATGCACTATCAACTCTGCTGTCAGAATTAGGCGAGTCGAGAAACTAATAATTTTGTCGCCTCGGCAGGTGTGGGATTTCGGAACTCCGGCCACCCGTGCCGACCTGGGCTGATGCGGCGGAGCGGGCTGCCGGCATGATGGTCAGTGGTGTCCATCCGTCTACGCTATCTGCTCTTCGTGCGAGTGCGCGGGCACTGTTGCATCGGCAGAGCCCGTTGTCCCGCAGCTCCCGACCGGTCATGATCGAATGATGCGTAGACGTCGTGTCCGTCCACCGGTTCCGACATCGGAGTTCGCCGGGTTCCGGTTCCCACCCCAGATGATCATCCTGGCAGTCCGCTGGTACCTGCGGTACGCCCTGTCGTACCGCGACGTCGAGGAACTCTCCTCGCCGAACGCGGCCTCGAGGTTGATCACGTCACGGTCTACCGGTGGGTGCGCCGGTTCACCCCGCTGCTGATCGACGCGGCCCGGCCATGCCGGCACACACCGGGTGATCGTTGGTTCGTCGACGAAACGTATGTGAAGGTCGCCGGACGATGGACCTTGTGGGGCTCCAGAACCCCGGTTTGGATGGTGACCTGCACGTTTGCCTGCCGGACGGGGCCCACATCGGGCAGGCTGGATGGCCATGGTGTGGTCGCTGCTCTACGCCCTGACACGCAACGCTCTCGGCCTGATGCTGCTCCGGGTACGCGGGGACACTGCGAAGGACGTCGAGCTCCTCGTCCTGCGACATCAGGTGGCGGTGTTACGATGGCAGGTGAACCGTCCGACGCTGGAACCGAAGGATCGGGTGATCCTCACGGCGCTTTCCCGGCTGCTACCCCGAGCCCGCTGGGACGTCTTCTTCGTCACCCCGGCCACCGTGTTGCGCTGGCACCGTGACCTCCTCGCCAGGAAATGGACCTATCCGCGGAAGTCGCCCGGACGGCCACCGGTCCGCCGGGAGATCCGCGATCTGGTCCTGCGCCTCGCACGGGAGAACCCGACCTGGGGCCACCGCAGGATCCAGGGCGAGCTCGTCGGGCTGGGTTACACGGTCGGGGTCGCCACCGTCTGGCGGATCCTGCACCGCGCCGGTGTCGACCCCGCACCCAATACCAGGAACTTTAGGTTCGGATCAGGATTGTGGCGACCGTGGGTGGCAGTCCCGTGAGGTGCTTGTCGATCGGCTTCTTGGCGGGGAACGGGGTGCGCTTGGTCCGCCGGACGACCCGGGGATTGGAGCGGAGGCGTTTCGGGAGGACGTGTTCGGCGATCTCAGTGGTCACCGCGGCCAGGATCCGGGCCGTCCGGCGGAGGGGGGAAAATCGCCCGGCGCACAACCTGGCGGCGGACGATCGTCACGGTGTGGGTGAAGGAGAGCCGGTCGGGGTCGATCCCTTCGACCAGCGCGGTGTCGTGGATCAGTTTCCGTAACGCCCGGTGCAGCAGCAGGACGCCCCAGACCTCCTGCTCGACCCGGTCGGGGGCCCGGGACCGCAGCACCAGCCGGCCGTCCTGCTGGTGGACCTTGATTTCGTCGAGGAGGGTCTCGACTTCCCACCGGTCGCTGTAGAGCGCGGCCAGGTCGGTGGCGGGCGCGGCGTCGGGATCGAGGATTGTGGTGACCAGCCGGTAGGTCTCCTTCTTGCCCGCGGGCAGGGGGCTGTCGGGGTCGCGGTCGAGGGTGTACTCGACGACCCGTACCGTGATTTTCCGGCCTTTGTCTCGGGTGCCGGGTTCGACGAGGTGGGACAGGTAAGAGCCGTCGGCGAGCTCGGTGTCGATGGGCAGGCGCCGGTCGGACTTGGCCCGCCACAGCAGGTCCGCGCCGGTCGCGGCGGCCTTGGCGAACAACTCGAAGCCGAGGAAGTTCCGGTCGGCCAGCACCAGCATGCCCGGGCGCAACGCGCCGAGCAGGTCGGGGAACAGGGCCTGCTCGCTGGCAGCCTTGGACCCCCCGGTCCCGCCGAACCCGGCGCCCAGCAGCGCCCGGGTGCCGCACTCGACCAGCCCGAGCACCCGGACCTGCGGCAACGCGCCCTCGCCCTGGTCGTTGCCGGGCTTACCGAACGCGGCGGCGTTCTCGTCGGTGTCCGGGACCAGCAGCGTCGTCCCGTCGACCGTGCACACCCGCCAGCCCCGGTAGAACGCCCCCACCGTCCGCCGGGGCAGGGCCATCGGCACCGCCGTGCGCTCGAACAGCAGCTTCACCGGCTCCACCCCGAGCCGGTCCCGCGCCTTCGTGATCGCCGTGGTCGCGGGCACCTTCACCGGGCCGGCCTTGTCCGACAGCCAGTCGTCGGCGACCTTCACCTGCCGCATCACCTCGTCGTAGCCGTCCGACGGGAACAACGCCAACGCCACCACATACCGCAGGGTCAACGCCGCCGGCAGGTCCCGCGTCCGCCGCTCACGCCGCCCGGTCTCAGCGACCACCCGGTCGACCAGCGCGTCCGGGAACTGCGCCGCCAGCACCCCCAACCCGACCCGGTCCACCAACCGGTCCTCGGGCTTCTCCTTGACCTGACCGCGTCTCGGCACCCACCGAACCTACACGATCAGATGCTAAGTTCCTGGTATTGGCCGCCGGGCTGGCCATGGCGTTCAAACTCATCGAGGCCGCCCAGGCCCGCTGGCGGGCGGTCAACGCACCCCACCTCGTCGCCCTTGTCCGCGCCGGCGCCGTCTTCGAAGCAGGCCAGCTCGTCGAACGACCCACCACCACACCCGTCAACCAAGCAGCCTAACGATCAACGTCCACAAGTCTTGACTATTTCTCGAAGACCCCTGATCAACATAACTCCACACCTTAAAGATCAGCCACTGTCACCTTAAGTGACGATTCATCGTATCGACATCCGTCGACGCGATCAGCTCGGCAGCGTCCTGCGCGAGTATAAATATGCCCCCCAACCTGCCCGGACGTGCGCTTCTGCAGATACAACGTCTCGAAAGTGCTTGGCGGTACGCGCTTGTGGCTAATCGCGAGTCGCAACTCTATGTCACAGAGAGCCGTCCGTGTCGTTCAGATCCGACTAGGACTCGATCGACTGTGTCCGGACTAGGCAAGACCGCCACCTTGCGTGCGGACATAGAGTGCGCTAATGTTCCAAACGCTGGCAGTGAGCTTGCAAGCTTAAAGCACGCCCTTGGGTCAAGGATCGGTCGCGTCCGGACTGGAAGTCTTCGGTCATCGATTGCAGTATGTGTATGCGATGGCTATTCGTTAATTGCACTTGAGCTGGGCTCATGTGCGTATGTGCGAAAAGGGGGAAAGCTGACCATGTCATGGCGAAGAAATATCCTTCGCGGCGCCGCGATAGGCGTCGGTGGATCGGTCGCGGCCGTCGCGACACCTGCTCTTGCGTACAACGGTCAAGCCGCAGCAGATTATGCCGGCCAATATGCCATAAATGACAATATCGCGTGGGTTCATTTTCAAAATGATTGCACGAATTTTGTATCGCAGGCACTGTATGCCGGCGGTTTTCCAATGACTGGTTATGGTGGCAGTAGTGGCAATAATGTGTGGTGGGGCGATCTCGCCTATACGCCGCACGCTGGCAACGGCCGATCCATCTCGTGGAGCTCATCGGATGATCTCCGTGTGTATCTCGACTCGCATAATGGTGGGACCGCTTCCCAGGGGGCGGGTACGCAGAACAAAATTCCGTACACACCTGGCAATATCGTCACAGGCGACGTAGTTTTCTACAATTGGGATAATGCCATGAATCCACAACTATATGATCACGTGGCGATTCAAGTGGGTCAAGGCACCGATCCCGATCCCGAATCAGGTTGGATCGGAAACTTGGTCGATACGCACACCACCAATCGCGGGAAAGCGATTTGGCATCTCTGGCCGTATAACCCGAGGGCATCGACGACGGTCACAAAAGAGTACCACATTAACTAGCATCCAGGGTTGATACGGCGGACAGCTACCGGGCAAGGAGTCGTCGTGAAGGAATATCGAGTTCGGCGTTATCACCAGAAAGGTCGACTGTGAAACGGCGATCATGGCCGCTGATTTCTAGCCTATCCATCGGCATCTTGACAGCAGGCGCCATTACTGCCGCGACTCTCCTGACAACATCCGGGGAAACCGCCGCGTTTTCTTTAGGTGCCGCGGCCTCTGCTAGCCCGAGTACGCAGGACCTTGGTCCGAGTACGCAGGACGTATCGGCTGCCGAATCCACCCTGTCGAGGGCGATCACACTCCAGCAGACTATGCTGGTTCCTCCCGGCGCGAAACCACAGATGTCAAAGGAAATGAAGGCCACGCTTGATGTTGCCGACGCATCGATATTCCGGCCGACGGCGGACGTCAGCCGGAGTATGATTAGCAGTGGTTCAGCACAACTTGAGGCTGTCTATACAGGCGCAGAGTTTTTGACCCAGAAGGAGATTCTTACCAACTGGGCAGAAGGTATGACCGCGGGGGAGGTCCTTACTCTGGGCGGCGGCGCCGACTCATTCAAATACGACACCGTTGCAGAGATCGATCGCTCCACACTCGAGATCAAAGGAAGCGCGCGCGTCTGGGCGCAGTACGCGCAGATTCAACACAACACCCACCTGGTGGCCGCGACGCCCAGCAGTATCATCCTGTTTGACGCGGCCCTGACGCTAGACGCAGATGAAGTTTGGCGAGTATCTAAGTTCACCTGGACCTTCGCGCCGGGAAGTGGGCCTTAAACCCCAGTCGCGGCGCCTTTCGATGCGCGGATATGGAGTTTTAGAATAAAATTTATGGCCTGTCGCCGGCCTAGTTTTTCCGGCGTGCCGCAGCACCACCCGTGCCCGGCTTTCCACGTTCACCGGCACGTTCCTGTTGATCACTAGTGCAGACAGTTCGGCGCGCTGCCCGTGGCCCAACTCCACATGACCAGAGTAGTCGCAGATCTGTGGGTGTAACGAAAACAGAACTGGCGATGCTCGAGACTTCGGTATTCTGACCCAAGCTGTTGTCTAGGTCAGAACACCGAAGTCACTGGGTGCCCTCAGGTCCGCTTCTACTGTGACGGGCTACGTTGAATGCTCTGTGAAGCAGACCAACTAGTAGTTACTAGTGTCCTGAGCCGTACGTTCTCTGGCAGTAGATGGCGAGGGTTTCGTCGTCGGTCTCGGTTCAGATGAACCGCCTGGGGTTCTTGTTCCAGGGGTTGATCCACGTGCGGCTGTCGGCTTTGAGCGGGACGACTGCGAGGTTGGCCGCTCGGCGCAGTTTCCGGTTGGTCAGCTCGGCGAACCAGCGTTCGACGAGGTTGATCCACGATGCCGAGGTGGGGGTGAAGCACAGGCGGAATGGCGGGTTGCGGGTCAGCCAGGTCTTTATTGCCGGGGGTCTTGCGGGTGGCGTAGTTTTATCCAGGATCAGATGCAGGTCGTAGCCCGTCGGGACCGGACCGGGAATCGGTCAGTTTCAGGAGGCGGAGGAGCTTCTGGTGTCGGTGTCGCCGGTACGACTGGGCGGTCACCGGCCCAGGCGTAGGGTCCAGCACCGCGAACAGGCTGGTCGTGCAGTCACGGGCGTAGCCGCGGGTCATCCGCTCGGGTGTGCCCGGCATCAGTGGCAGTATCGGGGCGGTGCGGTCGGGGGCCTCTACCTGGGCTTTGTGCGGGACGAGGCGCCGTGTCTTTTTCTGGATGGAGGTGGAGGACCTTCGTCGCTGCCCTGGCGTAGCAGGATGGTGAAGCTGGCGGCAGCCTGAGCCGCGTGATGGCGGGGAGAGTGGGAGCAGCCGCGACGACGGCCGGACGGGTCGCCATTACCAGCCGGCTCGAAGTTGTGCAGCACGATATGGACGTCCCTGCACAGTACCCGCACCCACGCCTCCTGCGGCGTCGGCTACGGCGCGCCAATATTCACCGGCGACCTCCTGCGTGGCCATCTGTCGGCGCGACAAGCCAGTCTCCGTCGGCTGTCTCTTCCTTCCTGGTCAGAGCAAGTATCCGGCCCGCACCATCGCTGGCACCTGTTCTTGCGGGGCATCATGAGGCCGGTCGAACAACCCATCAATCCCATTTCTGTTAACGGGAAAGCCATAGGCCCACTGTCGGTCGGGATAATCCGAACAACGCGACGATCTCCTTCTTCTATCGGCCCTCCGCCTGCCACCAACACGAGCCGGGCTCGCGTTCACCACGGCATACAGTAGTTTCTCATGAAAATACTCATTGCGCACCGTTCCGTTGTTAGTTCCATACTCGTATGGAACACCCGAACCGCGGGCACGCAAAACCCGTGACATCGAGATCGATTTAAATCAACCTAACGCATCGTCAAGTATCGGCTCGCGAGACGGTAGGCACTTCGTAAGGATTTGGTATTCGACATGGATATAAGAGCTGACGTTATGCACCTTCTGAAAGATGGTTTCAATCTTGAAACCTCTTCTATAAGACCGGATTCTAAACTAAGTGATGAACTTGGCATTGACTCTTTGCAGTGGGTCGAGCTGCGGGCATGGTTGGCTGAGCGGGGCGTCGATGACGCTATAGATCCCGGCTCGGAGCTGGACACCGTCGGAGATATCGAGAGGCTTCTTGACTCTGTCTGCGATTCGGAACACCAGCCGGCTCGGCCGGCGAATCCGCAAGCGGCTGGGTTCTCTCTCGCGGACGTGCGGCCACCGACAATGCGCAATGAATACTTCTCAATGAGGCCGGTAACTCCGGAGACGATACCTTTCCTCTATCACCTGGCGGCATCGGAGGAGATCGGCTTCAGATGGCGCTACAGGGGTGCTGTGCCGAGCCCGGAGGTTTTTAAGGCTGGACTTTGGCAAGGGATCTTCGCCCAGTTCGTTGTCTTCAACGAGGTCAACTCGCAGCCTGTGGGCCTGGTTCAGCTCTACAATGCGGACCCCTCTCGAGGTACTGGATATGTGGGAGCCGTCTTCATTCAAGGACTGATGCATACAGGTCTCCCGATCGAGGCCTTCGACATGTTTCTACGTTACGTTTTTCGTGTTTGGACATTCAGAAAGCTCTACATGGAGATTCCGGCCTACAATTATGATTTGATCAAGAGTGGCCGAGGAAAGTATTTTGAAGTAGAAGGATGCCTCAAAGATTACACTTACTATGATGGACGATACTGGGATGAATATATCCTGTCTCTCGATCGAGATTCGGTCTTGAAGTAGAATTCTCTCCTCCTATGGAGGGGTGCAATTGAGATAAAATTGCCGGCCGACCCGCAGGTCGAGGTATCGTAGTGGCCCTGAAATACATGTTCAGTGGGCTGGGGTTGCCTCTTGTTCCTAACCAGTCTTTCCGAGTTGGATGCCGGGCCGGCTGATCCGGAGAGGCGCGGTCCGTCGGTGGGGGCCGGGTGGGCGGGCGGATGTCGCGGAAACGAAGTCGACGCGGCACCGGCGGGGGAGTTGACCCAGATGGGGCACACGGTGAGCCATTCTGTGGTCGCACAGATCCGTCGGGAATCGGGGTTACAGTCCGCAGGCGAGCCGTATGACCTTGGAAGGGACACGGCAGCCGGACCGCGATGCCCAGTTCCGGTACCGTAATGCCGCTGCGGCCGGGTTCCTCGCCGCCGGTGACCCGGTGATCAGGGGCGTGACGATGAAAGGAGAGGAAGGAATTGGGCGCTTCGGGCATCCTGGCCAGGAGTGGCGCTGCACCAGTGAGCCGGAGCAGGTCAACCACCACGACTTCCCTCCGCTAGCCCTGTTCTCCGTGCATGAGCGCATCGTCGCAAGTCAGCGACCCGAACATGTTAATCAATCAATGTATTGCCGCAGGTCACGGGCCCATGTGCGGAAGACGGGGCTAGTGTCCCATGATTCCGTTTCCTTTACTTGCTGTTGTTGCCGACCAGCTTCTTGACGCTCACCTGAACGAGGCGGACTTTGGCCAGGATTTCGTCCGCGGTCGCGGTCCAGACGAACGGCTCGGGGTTGCTGTTCCAATGAGCGATGTAGTCGCGGATCTGGTTGATGAGGATCTGGACGGAGGAGAAGGTGCCGCGGCGGATCGACTGGCGGGTGATGATACCGAACCACGTCTCGATCTGGTTGATCCAGGACGAGCCGATCGGGGTGAAGTGGAAGTGGACATGCGGGTTCTGCGTAAGCCAGGACCGGACGTCCGGTGTCGTGTGAATGCCGAGGTTGTCCAGCACGATGTGGACCTCCCTGCCGGCATGGGGCTCGACAGCGTTCTTCAGAAAGGCGAGAAAGTGTGCACCGTCACGAGCCGGCCGGCATTCGCCGTACACCTCGCCGGTCCCCACGTTCAACGCGGCGAACAGGTTGGTCGTGCCGTTGCGGACGTAGTCGTGGGTGCGCTTCTCGCGGGCGCCGAACGTGATCGGCAGCAGCGGCTGGGTGCGGTCCAACGCCTGGATCTGATCTTTTTCGTCTACGCTGAGCACGACCGCACCTCCAGGCGATTCGAGGTAGAGGCCGACGATATCGGCGATCTTCTCCGCGAAGCGCGGATCCTTACTGATCTTGAAGGTGCCCTGCTGGTACGGCTTCAACCCGTGGTCCCGCCACAGCTTCGCCACATAGAAGTGCGAGACCGACGCGCCCGTGGTGCGCTTGATGAACGTGGTCATCTGTCGGCTCGACCAATGCGACAAGCCGGTCTCCGCCGGCGGACTCTTCCTGGTCAGGGCGAGTATCCGGCCCCGCACCATCGCCGGCACCTGTTCTCGCGGGGCACCACGAGGCCGGTCGAACAATCCATCAATCCCGTCTTTCCGGTAACGGGAAATCCATAGGTCCACTGTCGGTCGGGACACCCCGGCCAGCGCGGCAATCTCTTTCTTCTGTCGGCCCTCCGTCTGCCACAACACGATCCGGGCCCGCGTCGCCACCGGCGCTGGCGTATCGTAGTTTTTCGCGAAAATATTTAATTCTGCGCACTGATCTGCTGTTAGTTCCATACTCGTATGGCACACCCGATCTGCGGACACGTAAAGTCCACGGTGTCGGGATTGATTTGAATCAACTTGGCGTAACGTAAAGTATCAGCTCTCACGAGACACTAGCGCACGGGAAAGCCACTTCCTACGGCGTCTACGAGCTTGCGGCCAGCTCTGCCAGGGTGCCTGTAGCGATCAACCATGATACCTCCGCATTTGCGGCCGCCGCTGGCGGGAATCGGTAGGAAGAGTTACGCGATCAGCGGTTCGGCCGGATAACTTTTATAGGGATTTCCTTATGTGTCGTCAGGTGCGCGAAAGCTGCCTGGAGAGGTGTTTCAGTACAGCCGCTGCTGGCCTTCTCGCGCGCTGTAGTCGCTGTTTTCTGCCCTGTTCCTGGTGGCCGCCCGCTAGGACTGAACGGGCCGCTGTAATGTTGGAGGAGGCAAATTTTCAATGATGAATCTACTCGAGGGGATTGATCGGGCTCGGCTTCAGGGCGGGCGGGTCGTCTTTCTGGACCCGGACGCGGAGGACGGTTTGAGCTGGTCTGATTTCTTCGTTCAGGCGGAGCGGGTCGCCGCGTGGTTGCAGGCTGCGCGTGGGATTGGACCGAGTTCCCGTGTGGTGGTGTTGGCGACGCCGTCAAAGGCGATGGTCACCGCAGTGGTGGCGGTCTGGATGGCCGGAGGCAGTGTGACTTGCGCCCCAACACCGGCGCGCACCGTCGACCTGCCGACCTACGTGGATCAGACCGGCAAGCGCATCGCCGCGCTCGGTGACCCGCTCGTCCTGCTCGGTGCACCCTACGAGGAACTTGGGGAGACGCTAGCCACCGACGGGGTCCGGGTCGACCGTCTCACCGATGCGGTGGCTGCGGAATCGGCCGGCGCGTGGAAGAGACCCGAAATCACTCCTGACGACCCCGCGATCGTGCAGTTCACCAGCGGTACGACCGCGGCTCCGAAAAGTGTCCTGATCAGTCATGGAAACCTGGTGGCGAACATCGCGGCGATCCGAGAACGGATCCGTCATGACGAGGTCCACGGCCGGCTGCTGAGCTGGCTGCCGCTGTCCCACGACATGGGCCTGATTGGCGCGCTCGCCGTGCAGCTGACGTGCGGGCGTTGCGACGTGCTGTTCGGTACGCCTGCGGACTATCTGGCCTCCCCGTCGTCGTGGCTGGCCAATGCGGCTCGGTACCGGGCGACGATCCTACTGGGCCCGGCGTCCGCCTACGCAATGGCGGGACGGTTGCTGGCGGTCGGCCCGCGGCTGGATCTGTCCTCGATCAAGGTCGCACTGTGCGGCGGTGAGCCGATCGAGCCCGCGGCCATCGAACGATTCCTCGACGCCGCGGCCCCGCACGGCTTGGACCGGAGCGCTTTCCTGCCCGCCTACGGTCTGGCGGAGGCGACCCTGGCGGCCGCGATGCCTCCCACGCCGGGGCTGCGGTTCGACGAGATCGACGCCGACGTCTTTACTCAGCGGCGGGTCGCCGTTCCCGTCACCGTCCCTGGTGCTCCGGTGCGTCGGCTGGTCCGGCTCGGCCCACCGCTGCCCGGTCTAAAGGTCCGGCTCGTCGACCCGGAGTCCGGGCAGCCGTGCCCGGAACGATCTGTCGGTGAGATTTACATCTCCGGGGAGTCCGTGACCTCCGGATACCTCGAAGGCAGCGACGCCGAGCTCGATCGGTGCAGCGGGGCTGGTGAGGCAAGCGAGGCCAGTGGGGTCAGGCACGTGGCGGACGGCTGGCTGGCGACCGGGGATCTGGGGTATCTCGTCGATGGCGAGCTCGTAGTCTGCGGGCGCGCCAAGGATCTGATCATCATTGGTGGAAGGAATCTGCATCCCGAGGAAGTCGAGGAGGCCGCCGCCCGGGTTCCTGGGGTTCGGCCAGGCAATGTCGTCGCCTACCCCACCGCCCGTGACTCCGGCGCCGCCGAAGGGATGGCCGTCGCCGTCGAGACCCGAGGCGGCCACGAAGAGGCCACGATCCGCGCCAGGGTGACTGCCGCTGTGCTGGCCGCAGTCGGGGTCCGACCGGTCCAAGTTCATGTTCTGCCGCCCGGCAGCATCCCCAAGACACCGTCCGGGAAGTTGCAGCGCGCCAAGGCTGCCGGGATGTTCGAGAGCCGACGATGAACAACGGATCAGTGACCCGTCAGGAGACCAGCACCGTCGGTGCCGGGCTCACCCCTGAGGCAGTCCAGGCGGTCGCCACCGCCGCGGACCGCGTATACGACGCGTGGGCCGCAACGAGCACCCAGCAGCGCGTCGGGATTCTCGCCGCAGTCTGCGCGCCGGACGTCGCCTATGCGAACCCGTTGAGGCGCGCCAGCGGCGTCCAAGCCCTCGCCGAGCTGATCAGCGAACTGAGGGCCGCTTACCCCGGGTACTTGCCGGCACGCATCTCGGGCGTGGACGCTCATCACGACGTCGCCCGCTACGATTGGGCGCTGCGCGACCGGTCCGGCCAAGCGGTGCTTGGCGGGATCGAGATCGTTCGGTTTACGCTGGAGGTGCGGCTGACCTCAGTCGTCTCCTTCTTCGGCCCGCCACCCAGGATCAACTACATATATCAGGCATGAGTACTGATGGTTAATGTGCGGGGTTAATGCTGCTGGTGATGGCTTGTGGTGTGTGGGTACATCTATCGGCATGAGGTATGCGACGGGTGGCGGGTTGACGCCCGCCGAGCAGGTGGAACGGGAACGGGTCCGGATGGCTGCGGCGGACAGGTTCGCCGCGGGAGCGACACGGACGGAGGTGGCGCGGGAATTCAAGGTGACCCCGAAAACAGCGGGCTGCTGGTATCGGGTGTGGGAATCGGGGGGTGCGGCGGCGTTGCGGTCAACCGGTCCGGTGTCCTCGTGCCGGTTGGATGATCGGGATCTGGCCCGGTTGGAGGCGATCCTGCGTCGGGGGCCGGGGGTGTATGGCTGGACCGATCAGCGGTGGACCCTGGCGGGTGTCGTCGACCGCGACGAGGACCGGCTGGCCGTCGCCGACGAGCAGGCGCACGACCAGGCGGGCCAGTGCCAGGCCGACCTGGTCCGGGCACCAGCGGGCGGCGGAGAAGAACCGGTGCGCCCGGTCGTGCGGCCACACCCGTGAGAGCCCCGCGCCTACGAGCATCCCGCAGACCGTGCGCCGGCCGGTCTGGGCGAGCGTGCCGCCGACCAGGGCGCGGAACACCTCGAACGTCGGCGCGGTGAAACACGGCCGGAAACCCGCGAGAAGGACCGCGAGAGAAGAAGGTAAGGTGAAGTCCGGGAGCATCGGCGTCCACTCTTTCGAGTTGGTCAGGAAACGCCGATGCTCCCGCTACCAGCCCGTCGGGCCGTTTCCTTCCCTTTTCGACGCGCCGCACGGTGCCACGCTCGGACACCGCCCACGGATTCTCCTTCGTTCAAAGAGCGAACTCAATTAACCTCGACACACCACTACCGGCAATCAAGGAAAGTGCGAAAGTCGAGGGTCCATGAACGTGAGGAAATCGGCCCTGGTGTGGCTGGGGAAGCACCTGGCGGTGACCCGCCCCGTCCCGACGTCGAGGGCGGCGAACAGGTCGGTCGTGCCCTTCCGCTGGTAGTCGTGCGTGCGGGTGGCGACCCGGCCGGAGGCGACCGGCCGCGGTGGCTGCGTCCGGTCGAGTGCCTGCACCCCAGGCTTTTCGTCGATCGACAGCACCTCGGCGCCCTCGGGGGGATCGAGGTAGAGGCCGACGGCGTCCTTCACCTTGGCCTCGAAATCCGGGTCCGCCGAGAGCTTGAAGACTCGGTGCCGGTGCGGCTGGAGATTGTTCTCCCGCCACAACTGGGCCACGAAGGTGTGCGAGACCGACACTCCTTCGCGGCGCTTCAGGTACCGCGCCATCTCGGTGCTCGTCCAGTGGCTCAGTCCGGTCTCCGGCGGAGGGGTGGTCCTGGTCAACGCCAGGATCCGCGCCCGTACCCGACCCGGGACCTCCCGTGGCCGCCCCGGGGACACCCGGCTCACCAAGCCGTCCGGCCCCTCCTCGTCATAGCGCGACAGCCACAGCCGCACGGTAGGCTTCGACGCGCCCGCCTTCTCGGCTATTTCCCGCACTGAGAATCCTTCGTCCCGCCATAGCACCATACGGGCGCGGGCAGCCGCAGACCTGTCGTACGTCGTACCCACCGCCTCCAGCCAAGGACGCGAGAATATCGCGTTGATTATCAGTCAGGATCATGTGTCCAATTTACCCACACTTTTTCCAGCCTAACAGTGGCACTGGAACGAGCATTTGTTTACGCCGCACTAGCATGCAGAACTACACCCCGCCGCGTCGGTTTGCCGTTCGCCCGGCCGAGATGTGTGACCTACGGGCCGAACCTGAACAGCGCGGCGGTGCTGCTGGTCTCGGAAGGCAACGTGGCCGTCGAGCACGCCACGCTGCTGCTCGACGGGCTGGCGGCGGTGGCGGTGTTGTCCGGGTTGATCGCCTGCGTGAACGCCCGCCTCGCCGAGTGACTAACCGCCGCCGGGTTCGACGCGGCGACGAAGACCGCGCTGGGGCCAAACCGGTACCGTGCGCGGACGAGACCCCGGTCAACCTGTGACATAAGGACGCCGACGGCGCCCAGCTGGCGGGCAGCCCGCATATGGTCACGGTGCGCACCCAAGGCCCGGTCCTGGTCTGGTAAGCCCCGGTCTACTCCGCTCAGCAAATGCGCTCAAGGACCCGGGGGTGCTCAACAACTTCACCGGCTGGCATAATTCGACGGCCACCTCCAAGGCGTCCAGCAGTGCCTCGCCCACATGATCAGACGTCTCCAGGGCGGTCTGGGATCTCCACCATGACGAGCAGCGCTGGGCCCACGACCGCCGACGGCTAGGATCAGCCTCTCGACCCGGACCTGCTCGCAGCCCTTCGCGCCCGCTACGACAAGGACGTCGAGTGGGCCGGATCACCAACCGCTGTCGCGAGTAGCACGACGGCAACCATCCCGGTCGCAAACCCGCCTGACGACTCGAGGACAAGGCCGACCAGGTCTGGCCGTTCCCCAGGAACCTCGCCGTTACCTGGACGAACAACCCCGCGAAACGGGTGCTGAGGGGACCGAAACCCACCAGGTCGTCTCCGGCTACTGGCACGGCCAAGCAACCCTGGGCGCCCATTGCCGCGTCCGCTCCTACCCGGTCTCGCCCGCGACCACGGCATCCGTGCCCGCGACGCCATCCCACGCCCTGACCGGCAATCCCGGGCCACCCGCCCCGCCCGCCGCAGCCTGAAGACAGATCGACACGGGTCACGCCGGCAAATGGACACGTTCCGTAACCGAAGATATTTCTCTCGGATCCAGCGCAGGAGGCTGTTGATCCGCTGGAAGACCGTGTTCAGCGCAGATCGGTAAATCGCCCGAAGTGCCACATACAGCTACGAATCAAGCTACACTTAGTAGCTGGTGGAAGCCATGTGTCCTTAGGAGTCGCCCTGTGTCCGAACCGATCGCCACCCGGCTCACTCTCGGCCGATTGCGAGGACGCCCAGCGCGTCGTTCGGTCATCCGCATTTTATCGGTGTCCCTGGTCGTGCTGCTGGTCAGCGCCGTGATCTTCGCCGGTTGGTACCGCGCGACTTTCCATGCTTGGCCGTGGTCCTCCAGCCTGCCGAACAGGGTGACATATTGCGACCGCGATTACACCGGACCAGGCAATCCGGTCACGTGGGCCGAGGCAGGAGCGCTTGAGAAGGGCACCATACGGAAGGTCGGCCGCAACGGGGTCGGCGCTCTCGGGTGGTCAATTTACGCAAATCCGCTGTCGGAGCAAGCCCGGGCAGGAAACCCACCTCTTCCATGTGCCATGGTTGTATACCTGCGCACTGACGACGATCGGGTCGCGCCCTACGTTCTCAGCGGCGGACCGTGAGCTGGCAGAGCAGCGGCACTGACGCCCCTGTATTGTCAAGTAGCCGCGGTGGCCGGTGGGCTGGTGTGCGGGATGGCGTTGTAGATTTCGCGGGCGATGTAGCGCTTGAGGCAGCGGACGATCTCGCGAGGGGTTTTGCCTTCGGCGAGGCGTCGTTGCTGGTAGGCGCGGGTGCGGGGGTCGCAGCGCAGCCGGGTGATGACGATGCGGTGAGCATTTTCAAAGTGGCTTTTCCTAGATTCCTTCCTGTTCAAGGACGAGGACGGCTTGGGCGAACTTGCCGACGCGGCGTGGGCAGCTGCGGAAGCGGTTGAGGATCCGCCAGTTCTTCAGTACCGCGAACCCGCGCTCGCCTGGTGCGCGGGTGGCGGCGTGGGTGCGGTTGATCTCCTTGAGTCTGTCGGAGAGCTCGCCGTTCGCGGGCTTCTTGTAGGGGACGAGGAGGTGGTCGCTCTCGCCGCCGACGTACCCCTTGTCGGCGAAGAGATGGATGGTCTCCGGGCTGTTGATCACGTAGAGGATGTCGTGCATCCGGGTGGCCTTGAGGTCGTGGATCGAGCCGGGTAGCCCCTCGGAGATCCAGATCATCCTGCCGTAGGGGTCCATGAGGCCCTGCAGGTTGATCCCGTGGTACTTGTGTTTGTCCGAGTAGTACAGCCGGTTGTGTGCGCGGACACGGTTGGTGCGCACGACGGTGCCGTCGAGGATGAGGAAGTTGCTCTGGGTCCACGCGAACATCCAGACCGCTGCGAGCAGGCTGTGGCCGCGGGTGGCGAGCAGTTCGACGGCCTCGTGGACGTAGTTGTAGACGGTGCCGACGCCGACCTGGAAGCCTTCGGCGAGTTGCTCGTAGGTGTCGCCGTTGCGTAGGTGCGCGAGCACGAGGAGTGCCTGGTCGCGTGGCGGCAGTTTGCCCCAGGTCTGCCGCTGGGCGCGGTCGTCGGCCAGCAGGGTGGCGAAGAAGTTCAGGGTCGACTCGGACAGGGCGATGGCGCCCGGGTAGGTTAGCAACGGAAGTCCTCGGTCAGGGCACAGTGGGGTAGACACCCTGTGATCTACCGGGGACTTCTCTATTTCTCGCCGCTACTTCAACAGGCTTCGCACAACACCCCCCGCCGGGCGATCTTCCAGCGAATCCGTCAAACATTCCGCATGGAATTCGCGGACGATTCAGTCAAAGCGAGATTGAAAATGCTCGGTGCAGCGCGGAGTTGGCCTGGCGGTCGCCGCCGCGATTGAGGTGGTGTCGGCGGGTCTTCCCGGACGAGGCCTCGATCGGACTCACACCGCGCAGTGCCGCGAAGGATCGGTCGCTGGTCAGCCGTCGCGGGTTGTCGCCGGCGACGATGAGCAGCGCCGCGGCGGTGTCCGGTCCGACCCCGACCCTGGCGAGCAGGGCGGGTGCGTGGCGGTTGAGCACGGCAGCCAACCGGCGGTTGAGGTCCTCGATCTCGGCGGTGAGCGCCACGATCCGGGTCGCGAGCTGGCGCAACGTGTAACGTGCGGCGGTAACTGTGTCGGTCGGCTCGACCTCGTCGAGCGCGGCGCATCGACGCACGAGTGTGGTGCGGCCCAGCCCGGCGAGGGATTCCCGCAGGCCAGGTTCGGTGCGGACCAGGACTGCTTTGAGCTGGTTGATCGCCTGGGTGCGTGCTTTGACCGCGGAGGCCTTGGCCAGCCGGAACATCCGGGCCATCTCCACCGGTCCATCGCCGGACTTCGCGGTCGCGGTGGCCTGGCCGGTCAGAACGGCACGGGCGGCCTGTGGGGCTCCAGAACCCCGATTTGGGCGGTGACCTGCGCGTTTGCCTGCCGGACTGGGCCTGTGTCGGGCAGGCTGGATGGTCATGGTGTGGTCGCTGCTCTACGCCCTGACACGCAACGCTCTCGGACTGATGTTGCTCCACGTGCGCGGCGACACCGCGAAAGACGTCGAGCTCCTCGTCCTACGACATCAGGTGGCGGTGTTACGACGGCAGGTGAACCGTCCGACGCTGGAACCGGCGGATCGGGTGATCCTCGCGGCGCTGTCCCGGCTGCTGCCCCGGGCTCGCTGGGGTTCGTTCTTCGTCACCCCGGCCACCGTGTTGCGCTGGCACCGGGAATTCCTCGCACGAAAATGGACCTATCCCCGCAAGACACCCGGGCGGCCGCCGGTCCGCAGGGAGATCCGCGAGCTGGTCCTGCGCCTCGCGCAGGAAAATCCGACCTGGGGCCACCGCCGGATCCAAGGCGAACTCGTCGGGCTGGGCTACCCGGTCGGGGTCGCCACCGTCTGGCGGATCCTGCACCGCGCCGGCATCGACCCCGCGCCCCGGCGGGCCGACACCTCTTGGCGTACGTTCCTGCGCGCCCAGGCCTCTGGCCTGCTGGCCTGCGACTTCTTCACGGTGGACACCGTGTTCCTCCAGCGGATCTACGTGTTCTTCGTCGTCGAACACGCCACCCGCCGTGTTCACGTCCTCGGGGCCACGAAGCACCCGACCTCGGCGTGGGTCACCCAGCGGGCACGGAACCTGCTGATGGATCTCGACGAGCGCAGCCACCGCTTCCGATTCCTGATCCGTGACCGCGACACGAAGTTCACGGCTTCCTTCGACGCTGTCTTCGCTGGTGCCGGCATCGACGTGGTACGCACACCACCGCAAGCCCCGACGGCGAACGCGATCGCGGAACGCTGGGTCGGCACCGCCCGCCGGGAATGCACCGACAGATTATTGATCGTCTCCGAACGGCACCTGACGTCAGTCCTCGGCAGCTACGCCGAGCATTTCAACACCCACCGACCCCACCGCTCCCTCGGCCAGCACCCACCCGACCCGCCGCCCATGGTCACCCCGACCTCGGATTCCACCGTCCGTCGCACCCGCATCCTCGGCGGGCTGATCAACGAGTACCGCAACGCCGCCTGATGAGATCCCCGGACGATCACAGTAACCGTAAAAGGCCAGCTCACACGCCGAAACCCGGATTTCGGAGCCCCACAGGGTGATCCGACATCGAGCTGCAGCTGTTGCCCACCTTCGACGTCTGTCGCAGCCTCCGGAAAACTGGTCGGGTCGCCCGGGGGAGTTTCACCCCCGGGCGCCCACAGATCCGGACGTGAACCTCTCGGCTCATCCGGCTCTTGCTGCGCATCACGGACGGTGCTCGCTTAGTCGCCGCTGGCTGTGGCTCATCCCATGGAGGTTGGCCGCAGCCCCCGGCGTCCGCACCGCCCTGCGGGGCGGTCAGTACCGCAACGCCCAGTGCGCAAACAGGTCAGGGGACCGTTCCCGGACTCCCTTGAGCCATGCCCACGCCCTACGCTCACTTCGTGTCAGCCGTTTGTACTTCTTCCTCGCCCAGCGCACGAGATGGCTGTCAATGCGCGTGCCGATGGGTAGCACCACGCTCGGGTAGAACATGGTGAAATATTCTAGCCAACCCGCCACTTTCGGGTTGATGTCCGCGGCGAGTTGATCCAGTGTCAGGTTCGTTCGCCTGTGCAGCCTCAGGTCGCGCATTTCGCGGCTGAACGAGGCCACCCGATCCGGCGCGGCACCCGGGATGAAGCTGGTGAAGCGTTTCTTCTGGGTGCCGTTCCATGCCACTCGTGGCCTGAAGGTATACGACAGGAACGTGAACGACGTGTTTTCATAGTCGCCACCTCGGTTGCTGTCCTTGCAGTACACGATCCGGGTCTTGTCGGGGTGAGCTTCCAACCCGACTTCGACAAGCCTTGCCACCACCGCGTCCCGCACTTCCCTGGCCTGTTCCAGGCTCACACAGTGAAACACAACATCGTCCGCCCACCGCTCGAATGGAACGGTCGGGAACTCGCGCGCCATCCAGGCGTCAAGGCCCCAGTGCAGATAGATGTTAGCCGCCAGCGGGGAGAATGGGCCACCCTGGACTGTGCCCATGGTTCTCTCTTGCAGGGTTCCGTCGGCATGCTTCGTCGGCGCTTTCAGACAGCGTTCCACGTACATCAGGACCCATTTCTGGTCCGTGTGGTACGCCACCGCCTTCAGCAGCTTTTCCCACGGCACGGTGTCGAAGAACTTCCGCACGTCCAAGTCAACGACCCAGTCGTGCGACCAGCACCGCTTCCGGCAGACCTCGAGCGCCTGGCGCTGCGAACGGCCTGGTCTGTAGCCGTACGAGTCCCGGTGGAACACCGGCTCGACCTTCGGCTCCAGAGCCAGCTTTAGCACCGTCTGCGCTACGCGATCTACTACATTGGGAATGCCGAGGGTTCTTGCTCCTCCTTTCACACCTTTCTTCGGGATCTCCACCGCTCCGACGGGTCCGGGGAAGTACGACCCCGACGACATGCGGTTCCACAGCACGTACAGGCGATCCTTCACGTTCGCCTCGAACTGCTCGACCGTCACTCCGTCGGGCCCCGGTGCCCCACCGTTTTCCTTCACTTTCAGCCAGGCATCCCACACCAGCTGTTTGGGGATCTCAAACGACTTTCCCCGCGATGCTGGTCCACTCACACGCATCCTCCCCTTAAGCCGGTTGTGCGCACTTGTGTTCCACGCAGCCCTTCCCCTTGGCTCCAGCCCGACCGCGAAAAGCCGGTTTTCATAGCTACTCGGGAAGGTCCGCCCGCGCGCTTCGCAACCGGTACCTGCACCTTGCGGATTCCGCCGCTTGGCGCGTCCCTTCTCGCCTCCGGCCAACCCGGCCGTCGTCACTTTCTCCGCGCGCGTTCACATGTTCCGTACGAGAGCAGCAGATCGGTCTGATGCCACCTCTACGCCGGACGCCGCCCGGGCAGTAAACGGGTATCCCCCGAGCTTGTCCCAGGATGCAGAACAGACCCTGGTTTCGACGTCACCTAAATCAGTTACGACGCTTCAGACGGCAGTAGGCTTGCACCCTTTCGCTCATCTTCCCGATCCCCACCTGCCCGGGTTCACCCGGACTTTTCCCAGACCGTTCAACACCACAGTCTTCAGCTAAGGCACCGCTGGGTGGTTTGGAGCCTCCCCCCGCAGGGCGACTCCGAAGGGCCTCACGGTGCTCGCTACGAAGGAGCGCCGCATCCTCCATCTCCCGCACAGCATTTCGGAGAGTAAGGTAGCCATCACATAGCACTCACCTTCCGTTTTCATGTTCACACGATCTGTCCCTGATCTTGTGATCGAGGTGGACCCGGCGCCGTCAGGTCGCGAGGAGAACTCGTTTGCGGAGCAGGTCGAAGTTCGCCCGGCCATACATCTGCCGCTTGATCATTTTGATGCGGTTCACGGTGCCTTCGACCTGTCCGGAGCTGTGCGGCAGGGTCAGTCCGTTGAGAACGGCGTCGTGGTCGCGTAGGAGGCCGCGGGTGAAGCGGTGAAGATCGGACAGGTCATCGGCGTCGACGGCGGCGATCCACCCGTTGAGCCGCTCCCCGTGGCGGCCGGTGAGCATCTGCGCGAACGCGGTGACATGGTCGGCGGTCTTCCGGAGGTCCTGGCAGCGGGTGAGGACCTGCTGCAATGCGAGGGTGTCCTGTTCATCCAGGTGGTCGGGGTGCGTGAGGATCCAGCGGGTGACGGTGCGGACCTTCGGCGCCGTCCGCGTCGCGGGAGCGGCTGTACTGCCGCCGGCGCGGAGGGGGCGCAGGTAGGTCAGGACCACGGCTTTGCTCCCGGTGTATCCCTGGTCGCGGATCTCCCCGAACAGCTGGCTGCCGTTGGTGATCCCGGCGTTGACCCGCTCGGTGAGGTAGGGCTCCCACGGCCGCAGGATCGAGCCGCGGCCGTCGCGGGCCTTGGCCAGGACGTCGTCGACGCTGGTGGCACGGTAGTACTTGCGGACCGTTCCTCGGGCCAGGCCGAGTCGGGCGGCGATCGGTTTGATGCCCACGCCTGCGGCTTTGAGTTCCTGGACGGCGGCGTACCGCTCGCGGGCGTGTCGCACGAACGCCCGCTGTTCGAAGGACGCTGCCCGCGCTGCGGCCACCGCGCCATCAAGGTCGGCACGCGGCTCGTCCGCAGCCTCGTCAGTGGCCGGTGGTTGCGCCAGGCAGGAACGATGCCGGGCGACCGTCGTCTCGACGTATCCGGCGAGATTGCTCCACAGATGGAAGCGGTCCGCCACCTGCACCGCGTCCGGGGCACCGGTGCGGGCGCCCTCGGCGTAGGCACCGGCCCGGTCCCGGCAGATCACCTGCGCGCCGGGATGCTCGGCCAGCCTGTGGGGTGCCAGAAGTCGGCTTGAGCCTGTGACCTGGGGCAATGCGCTGGCGCGGGGCCGGCCGCATGATGGTCAACTATGTCCGTGCGCCTGCTGTACCTGATCTTCGTTCGGGTCTGTGGCTGGCTGGTTCTACTCAGCTGCTCGTCGGCCGCCAAGGACTTGGAATTGCTGGTGCTACGACATGAGGTCACCACAGGGCTCCACGCCAACGCTCGGCGGGTTCGCTGGACAGATCGCGGGTGCGAGTTCGGGGAAGAGAGCCGATCTCCGCATCCGGAATGATTCGGTGGCGGCCGGGCCTTTTCGAGCGGGGCGCCGGATCGCCGCCACGGGCGCATACGTCGCTTCTGGCCACGCAGACAAGGCCCCACGTCTCGCGAAACGGGCCCCGATCCGACGCCTGTGGGGTGCCAGAAGTCGGCTTGGGCCCGTGAGCTGGGGTGATGCGACGGTGCGGCAGCCGGCATGATGGTCAGTCATGTTCGTACGCCTGCTCTATCTGATCTTCGTGCGGGTGTGTGGCTGGTTGGTTCTCCTCGGCCGTTCGTCGGCGTCCAAGGACATCGAGCTGCTGGTGCTGCGGCATGAGGTCGCGGTGCTGCGCCGTACCCAGCCCAAGCCCCGGTGGGACTGAGCGGACCGGGCGGTGCTCGCCGCACTGATCCGACTCCTGCCCAGAGCGCTGCGAGCGCACCGGCTGATCACCCCGGGGACCGTCCTGCGGTGGCACCGCCGTCTGATCACACGGAAATGGACCTCCTCGCGGCGGATGGGTCAGCCACCGGTCGGCACGGAGATCGTGACCCTCATCGAGCGGCTCGCGACCGAGAACACGACGTGGGGCTACCCGCGGATCCGGGGCGAGCTCCTCAAGCTCGGTCACCGGGTCAGCGCCTCCACGATCCGCCGGGTCCTGACGTCCCTCGGGCTGCCCCCGGCACCGCAACGGCAGACCGACACGACGTGGCGACAGTTCCTGCGCACGCAGGCGTCGACGATGCTGGCCGTCGACTTCTTCCACGTGGACTGCGCGGTGACGCTCCGGCGTCTGTACTGCTTCTTCGTCATCGAGGTCGGCTCCCGCATCGTCCACATCCTCGGGGTCACCGCCCACCCCGACGGACCGTGGACCACCCAACAAGCCCGGAACCTGCTCATGGATCTCGGTGACCGGGCGGCCGACTTCCAGTTCCTGGTCCGTGACCGGGCCGGCCAGTTCACCGCGTCGTTCGACGCAGTCCTCGCCGACGCCGGCATCACCGCGATCAAGATCCCACCCCGAACCCCGCGGGCGAACGCCTACGCGGAACGGTTCGTCCGCACCGTCCGGACCGAGGTCACCGACCGCATGCTGATCTTCGGCGAACGGCACCTGCGCACCGTCCTGGCCGAGTACGCACGGCACTACAACGGACGACGACCCCACCGCGGTTGTGGCCTTCAACCGCCCCGGCCCGACCACCCTGTCGCAGACCTGACCAAGGAACGGATCAAGCGCCGACCCGTCCTCGGTGGCCTGATCAACGAATACGAACGAGCCGCCTAAAACCCCAGGTCAAGGCCGGTGGCCGAGTTCTGACACCCCACAGGCTTGGAAACAGTCCTGCTGGAGATGTTCGGGGCCGAAGGTGCTGTCCGTTCCGAGGACTTCGTGACCGCGCTGCGTCAGCACGGTATTCGCCTCAGCGTCAAGGTCGACGGCGTCGTCTGGACCTGAGTCGGGTCTGTTGCATTGCGGGAAGGCAGGGCATGGATGACCCCCTGCCGACCAGATGATCAGATCGCGAGGGTGAGCTCGGTGAACGCGGCCGTCACCCGTGCGTGGGGGGCGGTGTCGATCCCGAGTTCGTAGTGGCCGCGGCGGATGTTCTGGACGAACGCATGCCCTGCGCTGATCGTCTGGGCGGAGCGCAGCCGTTTCAGGCCGCGCATCGGCCGGAGCCGGGCTTTGAGCCGGCCGTGGTCGGCCTCGATCCGATTGTTCTCCCGGGCGGCGTCGACGTGGCACGCCTCGGGCAAGAATTCGTCGAGGACCCGTGGGTAGACGGGTGCTTTGTCGGTGGTGACCTCGACCGGCCGATGCCCATGGGACAGCGCACGGACGAAGAAGCGGCGTGCCGCAGCCTGGTCGCGGCGGGCGCTGGCCAGGACGTCGATGACCTGCCCGTGCTGGTCAACCGCCCTGTACACATAGGTCCACCGGCCGGCGACCTTCACATACGTCTCATCCACAAACCACCTATCCCCAGAACGGTGCCGACACGGCCGCGCGGCCTCGACCAGCAGGGGCGTAAAGCGCTGCACCCACCGGTACACGGTCACGTGATCAACCTCGAGGCCACGTTCGGCGAGCAGCTCCTCGACATCCCGGTACGACAGCGCGTACCGGAGGTACCAGCGGACCGCCAAGACGATCACCTCGGGTGGGAACCGGAACCCCGCGAACTCCGACGTCGGAACCGGTGGACGGACACGACGTCGACGCATCACTCGATCATGAATGATCGACGGCCGCCGGACAGCGGACTCCGCCGATGCAACAGAGTCCGTCGGCACACCCGCCATACGTCTACGTGGTCCAGCTGACCACGGCGAGCTCGTCCGCGGCCGCCACGACGAGCCCGTTGCCGCTACAGGAGGGGCAGGGGTCGAGCCGGGCGCCGTCGTACTCGTGCGCGCAGGTGAAGCAGCGCAGCCGGTCCGCCGCGTGCTGCCAGGAGAGGTGGGTGTTCTCGAGGCAGGTTCCGGCGGCGGCGGACTGCCACGCGGCGGTGGCCGAGGCGATGTCGACGCCGGCCGCGGCGGCGAGAACCACCGTCCGCACCGGGGTTCCCTCGCTGGCCTCGGCGATGGCGCTGACCGCGGAGCGGGCGAGGCCGGCCTCATGCATGTCCGGGTACCTGCACCTTCTGTTCGGCGAGCACGGACTCTTCGGCGAGCACGGACTCTTCGGCGAGCACCGACCATTCGGCGAGGACGGAGCGGGCCGCGTCGACCAGCGCGCCCACGCGGGATTCGAGCAGGGGGCTCAGGCCCCAGCGTTCGGTGACGGATTCGGGCACGACGCCCACCAGGGCGACGTGCCGGGGGGCGCAGCCGGCGAGCTCGGTGGCGGCCAGCGCGTCGACGAGACCGATGTCGTGGGCGGTGGCGCGCACGCCGTGGCCGCGGCGGACGTCCCCGTCGGGGATGACGATGACATCGCCGGGCCGCCCGTGGGCGGTGGAGACGGCGTCGAGGATGAGGACCGCGTCGCGGCCCGCCAGGTAGGGCATGAGCATCAGCCCGAGCGTCCCGCCGTCGAGGACGTCGACCCCGGGGATCGGCGGCGCGCCGAGCCGCCGGGCGGCGACCACGCCGACGCCGTCGTCGCCGAGCAGCTCGTTGCCGATCCCCAGCACCAGAACGGGGGCGTCCGTCGGGGTGGTGGACGCCCGGAGGTCGGCCGGGTCCGTCACAGGTGGTCCTTCGGGAGGAACTTGTGGCCGGAGAAGATCGAGGTCAGGACGCCGGTGCCCTCCACCCGGTCGACCAGGATGGCGCTGTAGAGATGGTGGATCATGAATCCCCAGGTGAGCCACATGATCAGGTGGTGGACGAGCCGGAGCGTCGGCAGTGACACCACGTGGAGCAGCCAGCCGGTGAGCCAGGCCGCCCAGCCGGTGCCCTCCACGCCCCACAGCACCAGACCGGTGACGATCTCGACCCCGAACATCGTGTAAAGCACGGTGTAGGTGAGGCCGGCGAGCGGATTGTGGCCGATGACCGGGGGTGCCTCCCGGGAGAGGAACGTGTAGAAGCGCACCGACGGGACGATCTGGCCGAGCCGCTCCCGGGTGCTGGGTATCCACTCCGTCCACCGTGACCAGGGGTTGGGCGAGCGGATGTGCCAGCCGACCCGGGCCAGGATGAGTGCGATGAAGACGTACGCGGTGACCTTGTGGATGCTCCTCGTCCAGGTGACCCAGTAGACGTGGCCGCCCGGGTGGATGTCCGGGTTCCCGATGAGGTAGCCGGTGACGGACAGGGCGACGAGGTCCAGCACCAGCAGCCAGTGGATGAGGCGGACCGGAAGATCCCAGACCCGGAACCGGACGAGCTCCGCGTGCTCGGTGTGCGGGGCGGGCGCGGTCACGCTCACTGGACCCGCACCTCGATGATGTCGCGGCCCTCGACGTCGTAGATGTGCGCCGCGCAGGCCATGCAGGGGTCGAAGGAGTGCAGGGTGCGCAGGATCTCCAGCGGCCGCTGGGGATCGGCGACGGGTGTGCCGACTAGCGCGGCCTCGTAGGCGCCGGGATTCCCCTCCGCGTCGCGGGGGCTGGCGTTCCAGGTGGTGGGCACCACGGCCTGGTAGTTGCGGATCCGGCCGTCCTCGATGACGACCCAGTGCGACAGCGACCCGCGGGGCGCCTCGTGGAAGCCGACGCCGAGCAGGGCGCCCTCCGGCCAGGATGTCGGACGCCATCGCCCGGTGTCGGCGACGGCCAGGTCGCCGGCGGCGACGTTGTCACGCAGCCGGTTGACGAGCTCCAGGGAGTACTGCGCCATCAGCCTGGTCTCCAGGCCGCGGGCCACCACCCGGCCGAGGGTGGACATCAGTGCCTCGGGCGGCAGTCGCAGGGCGTCGAGCGCGCCCTGCACGAGCGGGCGGATACGGGCGTCCCCGGAGGTGTAGCCGACGAGCATGCGGGCCACCGGGCCGACCTCCATGGCCGCTCCCTGGTAGCGCGGCGCCTTCAGCCAGGTGTACTTCCCGGCGACGTCGAGCTGCTCGAAAGGGGGTTCAGGTCCGGTGTACTGCGGGGTCGTCTCACCCTTCCAGGGGGGCAGCGCGGCGCCGGGATCGTCGTAGCGGAACCACGAATGGGCGACGGACTCGGCGATACCGGACGGGTCGAAGGGTTCCGGTTTCACCGCGAGGTTCCCGTTCCGGATGATCCCGCCGGGGAAAAGGCCGTCCCGGGGTGGCCGGGCGATGCCCGGCGGCGACAGTGAATAGTCACCGAACACCATGTAGGAGCCCAGGCCCCGACCGTAGGTCGTCCACTCGGGATAGGCGGCGCCGATCGCCTGCAGGTCCGGCAGGAAGACCTGCTCGACGAATTCGAGGCCCCGCTGCAGGATCTGCGTCACCTCCTGCAATGTGTTCGCGTTGATGGCGTCCTGGCTGTTGAGGTCGATCGGGGACGCCATTCCGCCGACCACGTAGGTCTGCGGGTGCGGGTTCTTTCCGCCGAGCAGGGCGTGCACCCGGATGTAGTCCCGCTGGAAGTCCAGCGCGTCGAGATAGTGGCTGAACGCCACCAGGTTCAGCTCCGGGCTCAGCCGGTAGGCCGGATGCCCCCAGTAGCCGTTGGTGAACGGCCCGATCTTCCCGCTTTCCAGGAAGACCTTGAGCCGGGTCTGCACCGAGGCGAACAGACCGGCCGTGGACCGCGGATAGTCGGAGATGGACTGCGCCAGCGCCGCGGCACGCACCGGGTCGGCCGCGAGCGCCGCGGTCGGATCGACCCAGTCCAGGGCCTGCAGGTGGTAGAAGTGGACGACATGGTCGTGCACACACAGTGACGTGGCGATCAGGTCCCGCAGCAGCCGGGCGTTCAGCGGCGGGACGGCGCCGACCGCGTCCTCCACCGCCCGCACCGAGGCCAGCGCGTGCACCGAGGTGCACACACCGCAGATCCGCTGAGCGAACAGCCAGGCGTCCCGGGGGTCCCGGCCGGTCAGGATCGTCTCGATGCCGCGCCACATCGTCGAGGACGCGTAGGCCTCGGTGACCTGACCGCCGTCCACCTGCACCTCGACCCGCAGGTGGCCCTCGATCCGCGACACCGGGTCGATGACAAGCCGACTCATCTCGCTTCGCCCGTCTCTCCGTCGCCGTGCGCCTTGTCGGCGTGTGCCTTGTCTGTGGCCGCTTCGTCTGTGGCCGCTTCGTCTGTGGGCGCTTCGTCGTCTTCCACCAGGTCCCGCGCGGCCTGCTTCTCGCGGCGGGCGGCGACCCGGTGCTGGACGACCTTGCCGACGCCGTGCGCCGCGAAGCCGGTCGCCGTGGCCGCCAGCACGCCGACGCCGATCCTGTCGGCGGTGAGGTCGAAACCGGAGGTCGCCACGTGCGGCAGCCGGTCGTAGAAGGGCGACATGGTGTCCCAGAAGCCCGGCTCGGAGCAGCCCACACAGCCGTGCCCGGCCGCCACCGGCCAGGACGTCCCCCCGTTGAACCGGACGCTGGGACAGTTGTGGAAGGTGCTCGGCCCCTTGCAGCCCAGCCGGTACAGGCACCAGCCGTTGCGGTGGCCCGCGTCGCCCCACTGCTCGGCGAACTCGCCGGCGTCGAAGTGGCCGCGCCGCTGGCAGGTGTCGTGGATGCGCTGCCCGTAGGCGAACAGCGGCCGGCTGAACCTGTCCCGCGCCGGGAACTCACCGAAGGTCAGGTGGTGGACGATGGTGGCGGTCAGGTTGTCCGCGTTGACCGGGCAACCGGTCAGGTTCACAACCGGAACCCCGCCGACGACGTCCTCGACCCGGACCGCCCCGGTCGGGTTCGGCCCGGCCGCCGGGATCCCACCGAAGGCCGAGCAGGTGCCGACGTTGATGATGCCGGCCGCGCCACGGACCGCCTCACGCAGGATGTCCTCGGCCGACTTGCCGCCGATCGTGCACGCCCCGGGAATTCCGGTCGGAATGGAGCCCTCGACGACGACGAGATGCCCGCCTTTCGCCACCGCGTCGTCGCGGGCCTTCTCCGCGGCTGTGCCGGAGGCCGCCATCACCGTCTCGTGGTAGTCGAGCGAGATCATCCCCAGAATCAGGTCCGCCGCCGACGGGTTGCGCGAACGCAGGAAAGCCTCGCTGTCACCGGCGCAGTCCTGGAATTCCAGCCAGATCACGGTGGGACGGTCAACCTTGTCCAGCGCATAGGCGACCCGGGGCGCCAACTGGGCCGGCAGGGCGAGCGTCGCGGTGATACCCGCGCAGAATTTCAGGAACGACCGCCGGTCGACCCCCGCGTCCGCCAGCCGCGCGGACAAAGGCCGGCCGGATTCGCTCGTCATGCGAGTGGACGTTAGTGCGCGCCATGGTGCCGAACGGCAGCCTCATCGCCTCGGCCGCGGGAGTCCATACGAGCCGAACGGACGGGCCGGACGTCCCTTGCCGCACCTGTCCACCGCACCGGAGACTGGCCCAGCATGTGCCTCGGGATACCTGGCCGGATCGTGGCGACCGTCGACGTCGCCGGCCTGCTCATGGGCACGGTCGACTTCGACGGGCTGACCCGCGAGGTCTGCCTCGCCTACGTCCCCGACGCGCGGGTCGGCGAGTACGTAATCGTTCACGTGGGGTTCGCCATCAGCATGGTCGACGAGGCCGAGGCGCACCGCACCCTGGAGATGCTCCGCTCGATGGGCGCCACCCTGGAGGCGGAGCTATGAGATACCTCGACGAGTACCGCGACCCCGCCCTCGCGCGGCAGCTCCTCGACGAGATCCACACGACGGCCACCCGGCCCTGGACCCTGATGGAGGTCTGCGGCGGCCAGACGCACACCATCGTCCGCCAGGGCATCGACAACCTGCTGCCGGCGGGCCTGCGGATGATCCACGGGCCGGGCTGCCCGGTGTGCGTGACCCCGCTCGAACTCATCGACAAGGCCCTGGCCATCGCCGCCCGTCCCGAGGTCATCTTCACCTCCTACGGCGACATGCTGCGGGTGCCCGGAACGGGGACCGACCTGTTGGCCCTGCGCGCCCGCGGCTCCGACGTCCGCGTCGTCTACTCCCCGCTGGACGCGGTACGCCTGGCCGAACAGCACCCGGACCGCCAGGTGGTCTTCTTCGCGGTCGGCTTCGAGACGACCGCGCCGGCGAACGCCATGGCGGTGCTGCGCGCCCACCAGCTCGGCCTGCCCAACTTCAGCATCCTGGTCAGCCACGTCCTCGTCCCACCGGCTATGACGGCGCTCCTCGACGCGCCCGACCGCCAGGTCCAGGGGTTCCTCGCCGCCGGCCACGTCTGCGCCGTCATGGGCTGGACGGAGTACGAGCCCATCGCGCACCGTTACCAGGTGCCCGTCGTCGTGACCGGCTTCGAGCCGCTCGACCTGCTCGAGGGCATCCTGATGGCCGTCCGCCAGCTCGAGGCGGGCCACGCGCGGGTGGAGAACCAGTACGCCCGCGCCGTCCACCGCGACGGCAACAGCCGGGCGCGGGAGGCCATCCGCCGCGTGTTCCGGGTGCGGGACCGCGCCTGGCGCGGCATCGGCACCATCCCGGACAGCGGCCTGGCCCTCACCGACGAGTTCGCCCGCTACGACGCCGAGACCCGCTTCGCCGTCTCCGGGCTGACCGCCCGGGAGCATCCCGCCTGCATCGCCGGCGACATCCTCACCGGCGCCCGCGAGCCGACCGACTGCACCGCCTATGGGACGGCCTGCACGCCACGCACCCCGCTCGGCGCGCCGATGGTCTCCACCGAGGGCACCTGCGCCGCCTACCACTCCGCCGGGAGGGCGTCGTGACCACCGTTGACCCCACCTTCGCCAGCTGCGCGCTCCCCCGCGTCGAGACCGAGCGGGTCACGCTCGGGCACGGCAGCGGCGGGCAGCTCTCCGCCGAGCTGCTCCGGGACGTCCTGCTGCCCGCCCTCGGCGCGGGCTCGGCCCTGGCCGCGCGGGCGGGCCAGCCCGACGGCGGCGTCCTCGAGGATGCCGCCGTGCTCGACATCGACGGCGTCACCCTGGTGACCAGCACCGACGCGTTCGTCGTGAGCCCGCTGTTCTTCCCCGGCGGGGACATCGGCACGCTCGCCGTCCACGGCACCGTCAACGACCTGGCCATGATGGGCGCCACGCCGCTCGCGCTCACCGTCGCCTACATCATCGAGGAGGGCTTCCCCCTCGACGACCTGCGGCGGATCATCGCCTCCGTCGGTTCGGCCGCGGCGGCCGCCGGGGTCCCCGTCGTGACCGGTGACACCAAGGTCGTGCCCCGCGGCGCCGCCGACGGCATCTTCGTGACCACGTCCGGCATCGGACGCCGCCTGCCCGCCGCGCGCGTCTCGGCGGCCGCCGCCCGCCCCGGCGACGCGGTGCTCGTCTCCGGGCCGATCGGCGCGCACGGCACCACCGTGCTCTCGGCGCGGGAGGCCCTCGGCTTCGAGGCCGACATCGCCTCCGACACCCGCCCGCTGCACCGTCTCGTCCAGGCCATGGTGGAACGCCGCGGCGGCGACATCCACGTGATGCGCGACCCGACCCGCGGCGGGGTGGCGTCGGCGCTCAACGAGATCGCCGCGGCGTCCGGTGTCGGTGTCGAGATCGACGAGACGGCGCTGCCCGTGCCGCCGCTGGTCGCCGCCGCCTGCGACCTGCTCGGTCTCGACCCGCTGCATGTCGCCAACGAGGGCTGCCTGATCGCCGTTGTCGCGCCCGAGGCCGCCGACGAGATCCTGGCCGTCATGCGTTCGCGCCCCGAGAGCCGGCACGCCACGTGCCTGGGCGACGTCGTCGCCGGTCATCCTGGTCGCGTGGTGATGCGTACGCTGCTGGGCAGCACCCGGCTCGTCGACATGCTCGTAGGCGAGCAACTCCCCCGCATCTGCTGAGCCGCGGTTCCGCGGAACCGCGCGGGCCATCTATCTCCACCGCCAAGAATCTGGTATCACCCATTGAAAGAGCTACGTTTCCCGTATGGCGAACCGTTGTTCTCTCCCTGGAGGACCAGATGTACCCACCAGACTTCGCGACGCTGACCCCTGACAAGCCCGCAGTGATCCTCGCCGGTGGCCCCCGCGGGCAGGAACGGATCCTGACCTACCGTGAGCTCGTCGAGGGCTCCAACCGGCTGGCCCGGTTACTCGTCGACTCGGGCCTGCGCCCGGGTGACCGCCTCGCGATTCTCGCCGAGAACCACCTGCGCTATTTCGAGCTGGTCTGGGCCGGCCTCAACTGCGGCCTCTACATCACCCCGGTGAACTCGCATCTCACCCCGCCCGAGGTCGCGTACCTGATCAACGACAGCGGGGCCAGGGCGTTGATCAGCAGCCGGGCGCTCGCGGCGGTCGCCGAGGCCGTCGTCCCTGAGACCCCCGGGGTCGTCCGGCGCCTCATGCTCGACGGGGGCTCCGAGCACTACGAGGATCTCGACGCCGCCACCGCCGGCTTCTCCGCCGAGCCCCGGGACGACGAGATCCGCGGCACGTTCATGCTCTACAGCTCCGGGACGACCGGCCGGCCGAAGGGAATCCAGTTCCCGCTGCCCGACTGGCCCGCCAGCGAGGGCGACGCCCCGCTGCTTCCCGGCGCCCGCGGGGCCTTCGGCTTCAACGCCGAAGCGGTCTACATCTCCCCCGCGCCGCTCTACCACGCAGCCCCGCTACGGGTGTCCGCGCTGATGCACAGCGTCGGCGGCACGGTCGTCGTCCTCCCGAAGTTCGACGCCGAGGGGGCCCTGCACGCGATCGAACGGTACCGGGTGACCACCTCCCAGTGGGTCCCGACGATGTTCGTCCGGATGCTCAAGCTGCCACCCGAGGTCCGCGCCCGCTACGACCTGTCGAGCCTGCGGATCGCCGTCCACGCGGCCGCGCCGTGCCCGGTCGAGGTCAAGCGCCAGATGATCGAGTGGTGGGGCCCGATCATCTTCGAGTACTACTCCGGCTCGGAGAACGTCGGCAGCACCGGGCTGACCAGCGAGGAGTGGCTGGCGCACCCGGGTTCGGTCGGCCGTGCGCAGGGCGGCGTGCTGCACATCTGCGGCGAGGACGGCGCGGAGCTCCCGGCCGGCCAGGACGGAGCCGTCTACTTCGAGGCCAAGGGCGCGGGCTTCAATTACCACAACGACCCGGACCGCACCAGAGCCGTCAGCCATCCCGCCCACCCCGGCTGGCGCACCCTGGGCGACATCGGCCACGTCGACGAGGACGGCTACCTCTACCTCAGTGACCGGAAGGACTTCACGATCATCGCGGGCGGGGTGAACATCTACCCGCGCGAGATCGAGGACGTCCTGGTGCTGCACGACGAGGTCGTGGACGTCGCCGTGTTCGGCGTGCCGCACCCCGAGCTCGGCGAGCAGGTCAAGGCCGTCGTCCAGCCGGTGCGGATGGCCGACGCCGGCGACGGGCTGGCCGCGCGGCTGCTGGAGCACTGCCGCACCAGGCTCGCGCCGTTCAAGTGGCCGCGGTCGATCGACTTCGTGCCCGAACTCCCCCGCCTGGACAACGGCAAGCTCTACAAGAAGCCGCTGCGCGACGCCTACTGGGCCACCGAGGCCTCCACCGTCGCCCGTTAGCCGCCGGGAACCAGTGAGAGGACTGCAATGTTTCGCAGAGAGAAGTTACTCACCACCGTCATCGCCTGTTGTGTGGCGCTCGCCGTGGGCGCCTGCGGCGGCGGTGACGGCTCGTCCACGACGACCGGCACCACCACCACCGCCACCGGACCCACCGGCGACCCGGTCGCCGGCGGCTCGCTGCGGGTCATGCAGCTCCGCGAGCCCCGTTCGATGGATCCGGTCACCATGACGAACGCGTGGCAGGTCAACGCGTTCGTGGGCAACGCCCTGTACGGCACGTTGATGATCAACGATGAGCACACCAACGAGATCAAGTACACGATGGCGGAGTCGTTCGCCACCACCGACAAGGGCGCCACGTTCGCGCTGAAACTGCGACCGGGCCTGAAGTTCACCGACGGCACCCCGCTCGACGCCGCCGCGGTGAAGTTCAACTGGGATCGCCATCGGGATCCGGCGATGGCCTCGCCCTACCTGCCGGAGGCGTCCCTCATCGCCTCCACCGACGTCGTGGACGCCACGACCCTCAAGGTGACGATGACCGAGCCGGTGCCCAGCTTCCCGGCCGCGCTGCTCACCACGTCCATGAACTGGATCGCCTCCCCCACCGCCCTGCAGAAGGGCAAGGCGTCCTTCGACGCGAAACCGGTCGGCGCGGGGCCGTACACCGTGCGGACCTGGACCCGCCAGGACCGCATCGAGCTGGCGAAGAACCCCGGCTACTGGGACGCCCCCCGGCCCTACCTCGACAGCATCACCATCCGCACGTCGGACGACTCGGGCCAGCGGTACAACACGCTGATCAGCGGCGGCGCCGACGTGGTCATCGACACGAACGCGGACAGCGTCGCCAAGGCCGGGAAGGCCGGCTACTCGACGGACGTCGCGCCGCTGAGCGGCGGCCTGTTCCTCGCGATGAACATGCGCAGGGCGCCGTTCGACGACCTGCGGGCCCGGCAGGCGATCGCGGCCGCCGTCGACCTGGACGCGCTGAACCTGGCCGTGTACAACGGCGCCGCCCAGACCGCCGACACGCTGTTCACCAAGTCCTCGCCGTTCTACTCCGACAAGCCGCTGCGGACGTACGACCGGGCGAAGGCGCAGCAGCTGTTCGACGAGCTGGCCGCCGACGGCAAGCCTGTCACCTTCACGTTCACCAGCTTCGCCTCGTCGGAGATCAGGGACACGACCGAGAACGTCCAGGCCCAGCTCAGCTCGTACAAGAACGTCAAGGTTCAGGTGCGGGTGGTCGACTTCTCCGAGTATCCCAAGATCCAGGCGAGCAACGACTTCGACATGGTCGTCTGGTCGGCGAACTTCATCGACCCGGACCCACGGATGTGGACGGCGTTCCGCAGCGACTCCCGCGGCAACTTCCCGGGCGTCAAGGACGAGCGGATCGACGCCGCCCTGAAGGCGGGCCGCACGGCGACGACCGAACAGGAGCGCAAGGCCGCGTACGCCACCCTCCAGGAGCGGCTGACCGCGCTGGTTCCCGCGGTCTTCACCGTCCGGGTGAACCCGAGCGTCATGGCCGCCAGGAACGTCGGCGGCGTCACCCAGTACGGCCTCGGATCACTCCTGCCCGAGCCCCTGTGGCTCCAGCCATGACCTGACCTCAGACGCTTGAGGTGGATGTCGCCGCGGGCTGGGCCGCCTGCGGCGACGTCCGGCGTGGTTCCGGGAGCGTGACGGTCGACTTCGACGCCGCGCGGCCGGGGATGCCGAGGGCCAGCAGGCCGGCGATCAGCGCGGCACCGGCGCCGATCAGGTATCCGACGTGCAGGCCGGCGAGGGAGGGCACCCGGGTCGATCCGAACGGGATGGTCATGTTCGCCAGGACCACGCCGATCACCGCGCTCGCCCCCGTGGTTCCGATGGAGCGCATGAGGGTGTTGAGGCCGTTCGCCGCGGCGCCCTCGGAGGCCGGCACGGACTGCATGATCAGAGTGGGCATGGACGCGTAAGCCAGTGCGACGCCGGTGCTGATCACGCAGCTGACGAGAAGGACTCCCGGCGGGCTGCTGGTGAGCCCAAGTGCGAGGCAGTAGCCACCGGCGATCACGACCGAGCCGGCGATGAGCGAGGTCCTCGGTCCGCGTGCCGTGATCAGCCTGCCGGCGATGGGCGACACGGCCATCATCACCAGCCCCACGGGGGCCATCCACAGGCCTGTGGCGAGCAACGACTGGCCGAGCCCGTGCCCGGTGGCCTTCGGCAGCTGCAGCAGCTGGGGGTTGATCAGCGAGTTCGCGTACATCGCGAAGCCCAGTGCAACGGAAGCGGTGTTCGTCAGCAGCACCGGGCGCCGGATGGTGGTGCGCAGGTCCACGAGGGGGGCCTCGGCGCGGGCCTCCCACCAGGTCCAGGCGACGAGGAGGGCGGCGGCCACCATGCCCAGGCCGAGGGTCGTGGTGCTGGTCCAGCCCCAGGTGCTTCCCTTCGACACGGCGAGCAGCAGCGCGACGAGCCCTCCGGAGAGCAGGATCGCCCCCGGCAGGTCGAACCGGCCCGTGCCGCGGACCGGCGACTCGGGAACGACCCGCCAGATCAGCACCATCAGGGCGACGACGGCGACAGCCGAGCCCCAGAACAGCACGTGCCAGTTGGCCTGCTGGGCGACCGCCGCCGCGATCGGCAGGCCCAGCGCGCTCCCGATCCCGAGCGAGGAGCTCATCAGCGCCATGGCGGGGATCAGCCGCTTCGCCGGCAGCAGGTCACGCATGATGCTGATGCCCAGCGGGATGATCGCCATGCCGAGGCCCTGCATCGACCGGCCCACCAGCAACGGCACGAGCGAGCTGCTCAGGGCGCACACCACCGAGCCGCAGGCGAGCGCGGTGCCGGCGACGAAGACCATGCGCCGCTTGCCGTAGAGGTCACCGAGCCGCCCGTACACCGGGTTGGCGACGGACGCGGTGAGCAGCGTGGCCGTGATCGCCCACGAGGCGTTCGCCGAGCTGGTGTGCAGCAGCGATGGCAGCGTCGGCAGTAGCGGCACCATCAACGTCTGCATCATCGCGACGACGACGCCTATCCCGCCCAGGACAGCGATGATCGCGTTGACGCGCGACTCGTCCACACGACGGGTAGCGACCGGGGCGGAACCGCCACTGTCGGCACTGGAGGCCATGTCCCCTCCTCACTTCCTTGTACTATACATACATATGTATCATGCATACCTCCCGAATGTCAGTGCACGACGGAGCGGAACCGGTCACACTTGCCGCGCCTCGGAGTGGTCGAGCCATGCCGACCTGTCAGGGCTACTCGATGCCCAGGTATTTCTCGTAGATCTCGTCCGCGCTGATGTCAGTGGCCGCGCCGCGGTGAATGATCTCGCCGCGGCTGAGGATGTAGACGGTCCTGGCGAGATCGAGCGCGCGTTGCACGTACTGCTCGACCACGACGAGCGACACCCCACGTTCGACCAGCCGCCCCAGGAGCTCGAAGATCGTGTCGACGATGAGGGGTGCGAGCCCGAGGGACGCCTCGTCGACGACCACGAGCTTCGGGCGGGTGATGTAGGCCCGCGACAGGGCGAGCATCTGCTGCTCGCCGCCGGACATGCTCCCGGCGGTCTGCCGGAGCTTGGTCTTCAGCGCGGGGAACAGCTCGACGACCTCCGCCACCGCGTCGGCGCCGCCGGATCGGGCCTGGATGGTGATGTTCTCCCTGACTGTGAGGGAGGGGAAGATTCCCCGGCCCTCAGGCACGTGGCACACGCCCAGCCGGGCGTACTTGTGGGGCGCGTTCCCGGTGACGTCCTTGCCGTCGACCTCGATCCGACCGGATCGCGGCTTGACGAATCCGGTGGCGGTGCGCAGCAACGTCGTCTTGCCGGCGCCGTTGGGGCCGAGCAGCGCCACGACCTCGCCGTCCCCGACGGTGAAGTCGACGTCGCGCAGAACGGTCGTCTGGCCGTATCCGGCGGTGACCGAGCTCAGTGTCAGCATCGCCGACTACTCCTGGGGCTGGAGCGGCATGCTCCGGTCGGTGGATGGGTCGTCCGCACTGTCCGCGGCAACGGCCACGCTGCCGAGGTAGGCGCTGCGGACCTGGTCTGAGCTCTCCATCTGGTCTGGGGTCCCTTCGAAGATCGGTTGCCCGAAGTCGAGCACGTACAGGTAGTCGCAGATCTCCCGGACCAGGCTCATGTCGTGCTCGACGAGCAGGACACCGCAGCCGCGCTCGCGAACCACGGTCTGGAGAACCTGGCCGAACTGCTCGGTCTCGTGGCCGTCCAGCCCGGAGGAGGGCTCGTCCAGCAGCAGCATGTCGAACGGACCGGCGAGGGCGCGGGCCAGCTCCACCAGGCGCCGCTGCCCGATCGGGAGCAGCCCGACCTGCAGGTCTGCGATCCGGGTGGTTCCGGTGAGCGCGAGCGACTCCTCGACGACCTCGGAGACCACACGGTTCGCGTGCCGCGAGCTCACCAGGTGGTTGAGCGGGTTCGCGCCGGCCATGGACGCCTCGCGGCCCATGGCGACGTTCTGCCGCACGGTGAGGCTGTTGAACAGCTCGGTGCGCTGGAACGTCCGTCCCAGCCCGTGCCGGGCCCGGCTGGCGGGCCCCTCCCCCGTGACGTTGGCGCCGTGCAGGAGGACCTCGCCGGAGCTTGGCCGGAGCAGGCCGCTGCAGGCGTTGAACGTCGTGGTCTTGCCGGCGCCGTTCGGCCCGATGAGACCGGTGATGGCCCCGGGCCTGGCCTTGAGGGTCACCCCGTTCACGGCGTGCACGCCGCCGAAGCGGACGGACAGGTCGCGGACTGTCAGGCCGTCCCCGGTGGGAGCCTCGCGGCGGGGCGAGGGCACCTGGCGGGCCGGCACGCCGGGCGTTGCCGGTGCGTCGACGGCGGCTGTGTCGACGGCGGCCAGGCCGTCGGCGGCCAGGCCGTCGGCGGCCAGGCCGTCGGCGGCCAGGCCGTCGGCGGCCAGGCCGTCGGCGGCCAGGCCGTCCAAGGTGACAGGGGCCGCCCTGCCGCCCAGTCGGTCCAGCAGCGCCTGCAGGCGGGCGGGTGTGACGCCGCCCCGGGTGCCCCACGCGGCCGTGGCGGCGCCGAGCCCGAAGAGCAGGTTGAGGACGGTGCTGGTGTTCTGGCCGGTGATGTAGGCCGGGAGCACGCTGTAGCCGACGGCCGCGACGAGTGCGTACCACGGATCGCCGATGGTGACGATCACGACCAGCGCGACGAGGGTCAGCGAGCTGAACGACGGGTAGTAGGTGCCGACGCCGAAGTGGAACAGCATCGCGTTGAGCGCCCCGGCCAGGGACGCGATCGCGGCGGTGACGCAGAAGACGATCACCTTGAGGACGCTCGAGGTCGTCCCGTGGGTCTCCAGCGCGAGCGGCGAGTCCGCCAGCGCCTCGAGCAGCCGGCCCAGCCGGCCGTGGCCGATGGCGGTGATGACGCCGGCGACGAGCACGGTGATGACCAGCAGCAGGTAGTAGAAGCCCTTGTCGCTCGAGAGGTCCAGACTGCCGATGGAGAAGACCGGCCGCGGTGCCTCGATGCCCAGCGCGGACTGGCTGAACATGAAGTTCCGGGTGTAGAAGACCTGCTCGGCGAGAATGCCCAGCCCCAGCGTGGCCAGCGCGAGGAACACACCGGACACCCGCACGGCCGGAATCGAGATCAGGGCACCGACCGGGATGGCGACCAGCGTCGCCAGGATGAGCGCCGGCAGCCACGGCATGCTGTTGGAGAAGTGCCCGAAGGCGGCCGCGCCGACCGCGGCGAACGCCAGGTGGCACAGCGAGATCTGGCCGGACCGCCGGACAAGGAGGCCCAGCGACAGGAACAGCATGATGTTGATGAGCGCGGACGACCACACCGCGATGTGGCCGGACTGGATCGTCGGTACCAGGCCGAGCAGGACGATCGCGATCGCGAACGTCGTCAGCCGGATCCGGACCGGAGCGTGGTAGGAGCGCCGGGTGCTCAGCACGGCCGTCAGCCGCCGCTGCGCGAGCAGGCGCCGGGGCAGCACGATGAGGGCCACGAACAGGATGACGAACGGCAGCGCCGGCGGCAGCCCGCCGATCCACGTGATGGTCGCGGAGTACTTGTCGACCAGCGAACTGGCGATACCCACCACCAGGCCGCCGACGAACGTCAGCGGCAGGTTGGTGAAGTAGCCGATGGCGGCGGCCCCGAAGGCCGCGAACACGATCGTCGTCAGGGTGACGCCGTCGAGGTCGTGCGACGGTGCGAGCAGCAGACCGGCCACGCCGGCGAAGACGCTGCCGATGACCCAGGCCGCCCGGCGGACAAGTACCGGGTCGTCGCCGCTCATGGAGATGAGCTCATGGTTGTCGACGACACCGCGCATGACGATGCCGAACCGGACGGACCGGAAGAACCAGTAGAGCCCGGCAGCGGCCGCCGCCGACAGCAGGAAGAGAATGATCTCCTCCCAGGTGACGTTCACCCCGACCATCCGCACCGTGTCCTGCGGCAGGAAATGGGGGAAGGTCGGCGGATTGACCGGGTGCCACAGCAGCCCGATGCTCGACACGACGAGGATCAGTCCGACGGTCGCGACGACTTTGATCGTTTCGCTGGCTCCGTTGAGCGACCGGGCCAACAGCTCCAGCACCAGGCCGAGCAACGGCGCGAACACGAGAAGCGAGACGGCCGCCGCGAGCGGCCACGGCCAGCCGTGATCGACGTTCAGGAAATAGAAACAGAACGCGACGAGCGTGGCTACCGCACCGTAGCCGAAGTTGAATATACCCGACGTTTTATAGGTGAGCACCAGGCCGATTCCAGCGAGGCCGTAGACCGCGCCGGTCGCAAGACCGATGACGATGAATGGCAAGAAATCGTTCACGAAAGCCTCGGCTTCATATCCGGATCGACGCAATGAGTAAGCCGCTGGGGCCCGACGTTCGCACGTCGGGCCCCGCAGCCATGGAACTCGTTGCTAGGAGGACGTGTCGCAGACGAGCTTCCCGCCGTCCACCAGGAGCGCCTTTCCGTCCTGCAGGCGTGCCGTGAACGAGCAGTTGACCGGATTTGTCTGGCCGGCCTTGAAGGTCAGGGGCGCCGACCATCCGCCGAGGTTGTCGTCCTTCACCGAGGTGAAGCCCTTGCTCAGGATCTCGGCGGACAGCTCGTCGTTGGCACCCGCACCCGAGGCTTTGACGGCACTTTCGATGAGCAGCCCACCGGTCCACGCCTGGGACGCGAAGGTGCTCCAGGTGTCACCCTCCCGCAGGCCCGGGTAGTACTTGTCCACCACCGTGTTCATCGCCTGCACCGGAGGCTCGTCGGCGAAGAACGGGAGGATGGGGAACGTCATCCAGAGGTGGTCCTTGAGTCCCGGCGTGTCGGCCAGGGCCATCTGGAATCCCGTTCCCGCCTCAAGGAAAGAGGGGTTGTATCCCTGACGGTCACAGTCCGTCGCCACGTTCTGGAGGATCGACGCCGAGTGGGCGATGTAGAGCGCGTCGACGTGTGCCTGCTTCGCGGCGACACACTGCGCGGTGTAGTTGGCCGCCGTCGCCGAGATTGACGCGCTGTAGGTGACCGGAACGCCCTGCCTGTCACCGGCCGCCTTGATTCCCGGAACCGTTTCCTGGCAGCTCGGGGACTCGGCGCAGTAGAGGATGCCGACGTTCTTCGCCCCCGCCAGCTTGGCCGTGGCGATGACCGAGAACGGCAGGGCGCTCGCCGTCTGGCCCGAGGCGTAGGCGTTCGGGTACTTGATGAACAGCGAGGAGTTCAGCTCCCCGCCGACCACCGGGATCTTCGCCGCCGCCGCGGCCGCGCCCCACGCCGCGTCGAGCGGGGTCAGGTCGAGGATGACATCGACCTTGGCGGAGATCAACGCCTGCGCCTTTGTGACAGAAGTGCCCGGATTGCCTGCGTCGTCATACTTCGTGAGTTCGACGGGATGGCCGTTGATGCCACCGGCGGCATTGACCGACTTCGCCCAGGCTTCGGTGACCCTGCCGGCCGCGTCGATCGTCTTGCCGAACGAACCCGAACAGCTACAGATCACGCCGACCTTCACCGGCGCGCCTGACGGCTTGGCGCCACCGGAGCTGTCCGCGGTGGCCGAGTCGCTCGACGAGGAGCTGCTACACCCGGCAGCAATAGTCGCAACGGCTACGAGCATAGCGATCATGATCTTGCGTAAGTGCATGTCTCTCCCCTGGCCCGACGGTCTCGGCCGTCGCGGTGGCGGGAGCGTAGTGAATGTGTGCTCACTCCGCAAGACCCCAGGGGTACCCAGAGATCGCTGCTGGACCACACCTGTCACCGATCCACCCGATGAGTGGCCGCTTGCCCCGATACCGGAAGCCGGTCCCGTCCACCATCCGTTTACCAGGACGCAGAGGGAGGGTTGACTGTGCGTGGGGGCTCGACAACCGGAAACGGGGCGTCGGGTCAGGCGCGGCCGTTCTCCACCGGGGGGCAGTGCCGGGTCGGGGTCTCCGTCGCCAGGAGGACGAGATCCCTGGCGGTCGCGGTCAGCGACAGGCCCTCGGCGTCGGTGGACGCCTTGACGATGGTCAGGTCACCCAGGCCGCCGGGCACCGGCACGTCGGCCCGGCCGGAGACCCCCACTTCGGCACCGCCACCCACCGGGTTGATCTGGATTCCGCCGGGCTGGTCGGCCAGGAACGTGTTCACGTCGGCATAGTCGAGATGGACCGTCGCCTCGACATCGTCGACCGGCACGTCACCGACACTGTTCGTGAGTATCTTCCGGACCGGAATGTGAATCCCTTTGAGGTGTGCCTCGACCGACGAGATGCGGGGGCCGGGAGTTGAGATTCCCTCGATGCGCACGCCGATCGCGATGATCCGCCGACGTCGCCACCACTTTCGGCGCTTCGGGGAAAACGACCCCGCACCGGGTTCAACGAGCCCCGGATGAAGGCCGGGACCGTCGCCGAACTCCTCGGCGCGGCCGTCATGAGTGACCTGGGTGGGAATGGGTCCGTCGTCGCCGGTCTTCTGGTTCACCGAGAATCTCCACTCCGCGCCGCACCGGTATCCCGGGCGCGACATTGCCGTTCGCTGGTGGTACCCGCGGCCCGATCCGGAGCCGGGTGACGGAACGCCGCTTCCTGGTCACGTCGGGGGACGCCGACCACGGTGCACCCGGGTGGACGGGCCGCGCGTCGGCCGCAGGCAGTGGATTTCGACTGCTGCGGGCTCGGTAGGCGGACGTCCGGCTACTGCGCCGGTAGTCGCCCCGGCGGCACCCCGCCGGCCGGGCGTGTACTGCGGTTTTCGTAGCCGGAAGTGCCGGCAGGCGGACGACGACGGGACCCACCGGTTTCGCGCAGTCTTCTCGTGTACCCGAGAAGATGTGGAGATCTCCCCCGTGGCGACTTTTCTTTATCGGCTGGGCCGTCTGTCGTTCCGGCGGCGCCGATACGTTCTTCTGCTATGGGTGGGGGTGCTGGTCACCGTCGGCTTCGGCGCGGCCAGGGCACCCGCCGCCCCGGACGACGCGTTCTCCATGCCAGGTACCGAATCCCAGCGGGCGTTCGACCTCCTAGACGAACGCTTCCCCGGCACCGGAGCGGACGGGGCGGTCGCCCGCATCGTCTTCGTCGCCCCACCAGGCCAGACCCTGACCACACCCGAAAACCGCACCACTGTTGAACGAGTCGTCGCGGAGGCCGCCGCCAGCCCACAGGTCGCCAACGCCGTGAACCCCTTCCAAAGCGGGGCGGTCAGCACGGACGCGGCGACCGCCTACGCCACGGTCTCCTACACGGCGATCAGTGATGATCTCACCGACGCCACCAAAAACAGCCTGCAAGGCGCGGTCACAGACGGCCAGACAGCGGGCCTGACCGTCGAGCTAGGCGGAGACGCGCTGACAACCCGGCCAGGGGCGGGCGGAGTGACCGAGGCCGTCGGAATCGCGATCGCCGCACTCGTCCTGCTGATCACCTTCGGATCCCTGGCCGCAGCCGGGCTACCGCTACTGACCGCGATCGTCAGCGTCGGCGTCGGAATCGCCTCGATCATGGCCCTGGCCAGCACCCTCGGCCTGTCCTCAACCACCAGCACCCTCGCGATGATGCTCGGCCTCGCCGTCGGCATCGACTACGCCGTGTTCATCGTCTCCCGCTACCGGGAAGAACACGCCCGCGGGCTGGAACCCCAGGACGCCACAGCGGTCGCGACCGGCACCGCCGGGTCATCGGTAGTGTTCGCCGGGCTCACCGTGGTGATCGCGCTGGCCGGCCTGTTCATCGTCGGAGTCCCAACCCTGACGAAAATGGGCCTGGCCGCCGCGGGCACCGTCGGTATCGCCGTCGGAGTCGCGCTGACCCTCGTCCCGGCGCTGCTCGGGTTCTTCCCCCGCGCCGTGCTCCCCCGCTCCACACGCAAGAGCACCACGCGCAGCACCACAAGTAGGTTCGCGCGCAGAGCCACGAGGAAGACCGAGCACCGCGGGCCCAACGCGGGCACCCGCTGGGCGAACCTGATCCTGCGCCGCCCGCTGCCCGTCCTCATCCTCTCCGTACTCGCCCTGGGGGCGATCGCCCTGCCCGTCCTGGACCTGCGCCTGGGCACGGCCGGCGACGAGGCGAAGCCCACCTCCACCACCGAACGCCGCGCCTACGACGACCTCGCCGCGGGCTTCGGGCCAGGCTTCAACGGCCCACTGACCATCGTCGTCGACGCGACAGGTTCCGACAACGCGCAGACAGCGGTCACCACGATCACCCAGAAGATCAGCGCAACACCCGGTGTCGTCTCCGCCTCGGCCGCCCGGTTCAACACCGCGGGCGACACAGCGGTATTCACCGCGGTGCCGGCCACCGGACCGAGCGAGGCAGCAACCAAGGACCTCGTCCACACCATCCGCGCGCAACGCGCCACGGTCACCGCCGCCACCGGCGCGACCTTCCAGGTCACCGGCACCACCGCCGTGAACATCGACATCGCCCAGAAGGTCCAGGACGCACTCATCCCCTACCTCGCCATCGTGGTGGGCCTGGCGTTCCTGCTCCTGCTCGTGCTGTTCCGCTCGGTACTCGTCCCACTCAAAGCCGCCCTCGGGTTCCTACTCTCCGTCCTGGCTGCCCTCGGAGCAGTCGTCGCGGTCTTCCAATGGGGCTGGCTCGCTGGGCTCATCGGCCTCCACCAAACCGGACCCATCATGAGCATGATGCCGATCTTCATGGTCGGTATCGTCTTCGGCCTCGCCATGGACTACGAGGTCTTCCTCGTCGCCCGCATCCGCGAGGCCCACGTCCACGGCGAGAACGCCCGGGACGCGATCACCTCCGGGTTCGGGTACAGCGCCCGCGTCGTGGTCGCCGCCGCACTGATCATGATGGCGGTCTTCGCCGGCTTCATCGGCACCAGCGAACCGATCATCAAAATGATCGGGTTCGGCCTGGCCACCGCGGTCCTACTCGACGCCTTCGTCGTCCGCATGACCATCGTCCCCGCCGTCCTCGCCCTTCTCGGAGAGAAGGCATGGTGGATCCCACGCCACCTCGACCGGGTCCTGCCCCACATCGACGTCGAGGGCGAGACGCTGAACCGGCCCACCGCCGTGGCACCGGCCGTTGCGGCACCGGCCACCGGCCGCGAGGAACCCGTCGCCCTGGAATCCGCGTCCGCACGATAAGCACGGCCCCGTCCGAGGACCGCCGGCACCCGGCAGGCGGCACTGCGGCCCTCGGACGGGGCCCGTACCGTGGGCACCACGGCCCAGCAACGGCCCAGCATCGGACGGGAACCGCTATGACGATCACCAGCCGGTGGCGGCGCCTCCGGGACCATCACCGCACAAGCACCGTGGTGATCGCGGTTCTGGCCTTCGCGGCCGCCGGTCCCGCCAGCAGGCTCAACCCGCAGCATGTCGCGCACGACAGTTCGCCGTGGCCGGCGGTGCTGCTCGCCGCCGTCGCCTGCACCGCACTGCTCTGGCACGAACGCCATCCCCGCGCGACCGCCGTGGTGGCCATCACCTGCACCGTGTTCCTGGCCGGCCTGGGCTACCTCCTCACCTCCCTGATGATCGCCCCAGCGATGGCCGCGCTCTACTGGCTGGCCGCGCACACCGACCGCAGAACCACCCTGAGCATCGCCATCCCCGGCTGCGCGGCGGTGGTCGCGACGGCGCTGGTCGCCGACCCCGACGGCTACCCCCTGGAACTCAAGACCATCGGCCCGACCGCCTGGCTACTGATGGCCGCGTCACTCGGCGGCGCGAGACGGATCAAACAGGACTACCTCGACGCCGTCAAAGCCCGCGCCGAATACGCAGAACGCACCCGCGAGGCCGAAGCCCGCCGCCGGGTCGCCGACGAACGCACCCGCATCGCCCGCGAACTCCACGACGTCGTCGCCCACCACATCACCCTCGCCCACGCCCAGGCCGGCACCGCCGCACACCTCGTCCGCACCCACCCCGACCAGACGGAACCGATCCTCACCAACCTCACCGCCACCACCTCCTCCGCCCTGCGCGACCTCAAGGCCACCGTCGGCCTCCTGCGGCAGAGCGACGACCTGGACGCGCCGCTGGAGCCGGCCCCCTCGCTCGCCCAGCTCCCCCAGCTCGCCGACACGTTCGCCGCGACCGGGCTCACGGTCACGATCACCACCCGTGGCGAACCGTCCCCGCTCTCCCCCGGCATCGACCTCACGGCCTATCGGATCGCGCAGGAGGCCCTCACCAACGTGGCGAAGCACGCCAGGACCGACAACGCCTGTGTCGACATCACCTACGCCCCGCACAGCGTCACCCTGATGATCATAAATGGCGGCGGGGAGAACGCGGGCCCGGTCAGCCGCGGCGCGCGTCCCGGCGCCGGGACGTCGATCCCGGCCTCGGGCAGCGGGTTCGGCCTGATCGGCATGCGGGAACGCGCACTGTCCGTCGGCGGACATCTCGAGGCCGGTCATCATCCCGAGGTCGGCTTCCACGTCACCGCCATCCTGCCCCTGCACCCCAGAACTCCCACGAAAACGGAAGCCGATGACTATCCGAGTGCTCCTCGCCGACGACCAGACCCTCCTACGGGCAACCTTCCGGATTCTGATCGACTCCTGCAGCGACATGGAGGTCGTCGGTGAGGCCGCGGACGGGCACGAGGCCGTCGCGGCGACCCGGGAGCACCGCCCGGACGTCGTGGTCATGGACATCCGCATGCCCGGCACCGACGGGCTCGCCGCCACCGCCGCCATCTGCGGCGACGAGACGCTGGCGGCCACCCGTGTCCTGATCCTCACGACCTTCGAGATCGACGAGTACGTGGCCCAGGCGCTCCGCGTCGGCGCGAGCGGCTTCCTCGGCAAGGACGTCGGAACGGACGAGCTGCTCTCCGCCATCCGCACCGTCGCCGGCGGCGACGCGCTTCTCTCGCCGGCGGCCACCCGTGTCCTCATCAGCCGTTTCCTCGCCACCCCGGAGCCCGCGGCCACCGCCACGGTCAATCCCGTGGCGCTCGCCGCGCTCACCGCTCGCGAACGCGAGGTCATGGCGCTGGTGGCCGAAGGCTACTCGAACCACGAAATCGCCGACCGGCTTGTCATCAGCCCACTGACCGCCCGCACGCACGTCCACCGGGCCATGGCGAAGCTCAACGCCCGCGACCGGGCGCAGCTGGTCGTCATCGCGTACCAGTCCGGCCTGCTGCAAACCGCTCGACCGGACTGAGCGGGCGTTTCAGGAACGCCCGCTCAGGCGGTGAGCTCAGACGGTGAGGACGGTGGCCGCGGCCGTGCCGGGGGCGCCGTAGACCTGGGCGAATCCGACGCGCGGGTTGCCGGCGACCTGACGGTCACCCGCCTGACCACGCAGCTGGCGGACCAGCTCGTGCACCTGGCGGAGCCCGGATGCGCCGATCGGCTCGCCGTTGGCGATGAGGCCGCCGTCGGTGTTGACCGGCAACGGGCCGTTGATCTCGGTCGCGCCCTCGGCGAGCAGCTTCTCCTGCTCACCGTCGGCGCAGAAGCCGCACTCGGCCATGTGAATGATCTCCGCGCCGGCATCCGTGTCCTGAAGCTGGATCACGTCGACGTCGCCCGGGCCGACGCCGGCCGCCTCGAAGGCGGCGCGGGCGGCGTAGACGGTCGGCGCGACGTCCTCGTCGACCGGTGCGAAGGTGCTGTGCACCTCGTAGGCGCCGAAGCGGCGGGTGCGGATCTCCGCGGCGCGCAGGTAGATCGGCTGCGAGGTGAACCGGTGCGCGATGTCGGCGCGGCACATGATGGCGGCGGCGGCGCCCTCGTCCGGCGAGCAGAACATGTAGTGCGTCAACGGATAGTTGAGCATGGGCGAGCCGAGGATCTCCTCCTCGCTCAACGGCTTACGCCGGAAGGCGTTCGGGTTGAGCACGCCGTTGCGGTAGTTCTTGGCGGCGACCTTCGCCAGCGTCCGCTGCGAGATGCCGTGCTCGTGGAGGTAGCGGTTGGCCTTGATCCCGAAGAACTGCGTGGTGACGAACTGGCCGTTCTCGGCATACCACGACGGCAGGCCGAGCATCGACGGGTCGGCGGTGAAAGCACCGCGCGGGTGCTTGTCCATGCCCACGGCGATGCCGATGTCGTACTTGCCGAGCCGGATCGTGTCGGCGCACAGCTGGATGGCGCTGGCCGCGGTCGCGCAGGCGTTGAACACGTCGGTGAACGGGATGCCGGTCAGCCCGACGAGCCTCGTCACCGCGTCCGGGTTGGCGACCTCCAGGCTGCCACCGACACCGAACTGGATGTCCTTCCACTCGATCCCGGCATCCTTCAGCGCCAGCTGGATCGCGTCCGCGCCGAGCTCCATGGCCGACTTCTCGAAGCGACCGAAGGGATGCAGGCCCACGCCGATGATGGCGACGTCGTTCATCTCGGTGGTTCCTCTCTGGCTCGTTCGGCGGGGCTCAGGCTGGGGCGAAGGCGAAGGTGATCACTTCGTCGCCGTCGGCGTCGGTGTAGAACGGCACCATCGTCAACTCGACGTCCATGCCGAACTTCAGCTTCTGCGGGTCGGCCTCCGTGAGCCGGCCCTCGACGCGGATCACGTCGTCGAGCTGGACCAGCCCGATACCGAACGGCTTGAAGGTCTTGGCCGTCTCCCCACCCGCGTAGGGCAGCTTTGGGACGAAGCCCTGCGTCGTCCACGCGATGAGGGTGCCGCGGCGGGGCAGCAGCTCGTCGCTCATCTTGTCGCCGCTACACCGAGGGCAGAGGGCCTGGGTGGGGAACGTCGTGGCGCTGCAGTCGCCGCAACGGCTACCGATGAGCTGTGGCTGCTCGTCGGGCCAGGTTGAGATCTCGGGCGCGAGCGCCTTTTGCATCCTTTTGCTCCTTCTTGCCAGCCGACGGCCTGTTCGTCCTGAGGAGTATCCATCATGGCCGGGAGCTGGCGCCTCGCGAACGACGGCCGGGCGTGCTCCGGGGCCGGCCGGCCCGGGGCGCCACGCTCCGGCTTGATCCGCGCACGCGGCCACCAGGCTCGATCAGCACCGCTGCGCCAGCACCATCAGTGCAGCTGCGCCGATGTGATCCGCTGCCGGGCACGCCCTCCGCAGCCGCTGGCCGGGACGTCGTCCGCGCCTCCAGCGACCCGGGACGTCGCAGCCCGGGACATCCTCGTTCACCGCCGCGCGGTCGCTGTCAGCCAAAATTGTTCGCCTGTATCTGGAGTTACTTCTGCGTCAGACCATCCAGAGCACTGAATTCCGCCGAGAGGCCGATTACCATGGCATTCACAGGCGATTCTGGGAAATCGAGGCAATGAGAGGATTGGTCAGCGGCGACCGTGTGGGCGTCGTAATCCAGCGCAGGATGTACGCAGCCCCGCCGGCGGCGGTCCAGGTTGTTCGACCCTGGCTCCTTCACCCCGCCCCGCCTCCGCGGGCGGCCCGGTGCCGGTCGGCCGACCGGATCGACGGCCTCGACGTCGTTGCCTTCTGCCCCGACGGGACCCAGATACGCGGGGCACCGGCGCTCAGGCCGCCGCGCAGATCGTCGGCCTGACCCACGCCCTCGTGTCCTACCGGACGCCGGCCGCAGGTCGGTGTCCGTGGTCGAGATGGTACTCAGCCTCGACCAGTGGCTCCGGCGGGTTCCGGTGCGCCTGATGCTCGACTGAGCGGATGCCGTGCGGGCACTGAACGGGTGCTGCGCGTCGGTATCCTGTTCCGCGAACTGTTCGTGTCCGCATGGAGGTCCCGTGAGCAATCGGATCGAGACGCTTGAATTTCAGGCCGAGGCCCGTCAGCTTCTACAACTGATGGTCCATTCGATCTACTCCGACAAAGATATCTTCCTGCGCGAGCTGATCTCCAACGCGTCCGACGCCCTCGACAAGCTGCGCATCGCCTCACTTGTCGACAAGGACCTTTCGACTGACACGTCAGACCTGCACATCGCCCTCGAGGTCGACCGGGAGCAGCGCACCCTCACCGTGCGCGACAACGGCATCGGCATGTCCCGCGACGACGTCGTCCAGCTCATCGGCACCATTGCCAGGTCGGGAACGGCCGAGATGCTCCGGAAGGCGAAGGAGTCGAAGGACGCCGCCGCGTCGCTGGACCTCATCGGCCAGTTCGGTGTCGGTTTCTACTCGACCTTCATGGTGGCGGACAAGGTCACGCTGCTGACGCGCCGGGCCGGCGAGAGCGGTGGCACGCGCTGGGAGTCGGGCGGCGAGGGCACGTACGTCATCGAGGATGTCGACGACGCGCCGCAGGGCACCGCCGTCACCCTGCATCTCAAGCCGGAGGACAGCGAGGACCACCTCTTCGACTACACCGCCGAGCGGAAGATCCGGGAGATCGTCAAGCGGTACTCCGACTTCATCGCGTGGCCCATCCGAATGGCTACAGAGAACCCGGACCAGGCAGCGAGCACGGACGAAGACGGCACGGCCACGACCGACATCCAGACGCTCAACTCGATGAAGGCGTTGTGGGCGCGCCCGCCCGCCGAGGTCGACCAGGCCGAGTACAACGAGCTGTACCACCACCTCAGCCATGACTGGACCGACCCGCTCGAGACCATCCGCATGAAGGGTGAAGGCCTCTTCGAGTACGAGGCGCTGCTCTTCATCCCGTCCCACGCGCCGTTCGACCTGTTCGCGCAGGACGGCAAGCGTGGCGTCCAGCTGTACGTGAAGCGCGTGTTCATCATGGACGACTGCCAGGCGCTCATGCCGAACTTCCTGCGGTTTGTCAAGGGTGTCGTCGACGCGCACGACCTGTCGCTGAACATCTCCCGCGAGATCCTCCAGCAGGACCGCCAGATCCAGCTGGTTCGCCGCCGGCTGGTGAAAAAGGTGCTTTCGACGGTCCGCGGCCTGCAGACGGACGATGCCGAACGCTACCGGACCTTCTGGAAGGAGTTCGGGCCCGTCGTCAAGGAGGGGCTGCTGGACGACGTCGACAACCAGGAGGCGATCCTGGAGATCGTCTCCTGCGCCTCGACGCGCGACCCGGAGCAGACGACGACCCTGCGGGAGTACGTCGACCGGATGAAGGACGGCCAGGACGACATCTACTATATGACCGGCGACTCCCGGTTGATGATCGAGAAGTCGCCACACATCGAGGCCTTCCTCGCCAGGGGGTACGAGGTGCTCCTCCTGACGGACCCGGTCGACGAGGTGTGGGTCGAGCGGGTGGCGCGGTTCGACGGCAAGCCGCTGCGGTCGATCGCCAAGGGCCAGGTCGATCTCGACACCGCGGCCGAGAAGGACAGCACCGAGCCCGAGCGGGAACAGCAGCGGAAGGATTTCGCCGAGCTGCTGTCCTGGCTGACCCGGACCCTGCACGAGCAGGTGAAGGAGGTCCGCCTCTCCTCCCGCCTCACCACGTCGCCGGCCTGCATCGTGGGGGACACCCACGACATCACGCCGACCCTGGAGAAGATGTACCGCTCCATGGGGCAGAACGTGCCGCATTCCAAGCGCATCCTGGAGCTCAATCCGACGCATCCACTGGTGGAGGGGTTGCGGAAGGCCCACGAGCAGGACGCGAGCTCCGACGTTCTCAGCGAGACGGCGGAGCTGCTGTACGGGATGGCGCTGCTGGCCGAGGGCGGGGAGCTCGCCGACCCGTCCCGCTTCACCCGCATTCTCGCCGACCGGCTAGCGAACACCCTGTAGGGGGCGTGCACCCGAAACCACGGTGAAGCTCCGCGGGCCCAGGCTCGCGCAGCCGACCTCGGCGCCGGCGACGTGCTCGGCGCCGGGGTCGCCCGTCCGAGGAACAACTGAGGCAGACCTCGGATGACCGGCTCGCTTCGTCCGGTACGAGTCAGCGTGCAGGTCCGGGCCCGCGTCGACGGCGACCGCCGTCGCCGTCGCCGTCGACGCCCGCCTGCGCAGCGGTCGACTAGCTCTCATCCGGGTGGCTGATACCGCGCAGGATGACGGTCACTCGATCACGGAGTGTCTGGCGCAGCCAGGAAGCGGAGCGGTCTCCCGCCCCCCAGCGGGTGATTGCTTCCATTGTCACGGCCGTCATCATCGCGGCGACTTCTTCCACATCGATCTGCTCGCCAAGCTCGCCGCGTTCCCTACCGTGGCGGAGGAGGGATTCGAAGGCGACACTCAGGCGAGGGATCGCCAGGGTTCCATCATCCGGCCGCCCCACGAAGCCAAGGGCGCCGGCCCGCAGCGCGGCCCCCCTGGGCGCGCGAACGACGCGTCGAGCCATCGAGGTCATCACCTGATCGCTCAACGAGCGCAGGGGGACGCCTCGCGCGGTTCCAGCCTCGACCTGGTCGATCATCGCCTGGATCGTCGCCGAGCTCATCTCAAGGAGAATCGCCTCCTTGTTGGGAAAATGGAAATAGAAGGTTCCCTTGCTGACCCCGGCTGCGTGAGCGATATCAGCCACGGTGCTCGCTTCGTACGCCGCATCGAAGTCACCCTCGTTCCAAAGACGAAGGGCGGCGCGAGTGAGGGCCAGACGACTCTCCCGTGACCTGGTGTTCACAAGCGTCGCCCGCTGGCGGGGCGGGGTACGCGTTCGGCCGGGTTCCATCACGGGAATCATACGCAGCGCGGACCGCGACCATTCCGATCTTGCAGGACACCCCTTCTCGGATCGCGGGATGGTTCCCGGACCAGGCAGGTGGGGCAGCCAGGCAGGTGGGGCGGACCTCGGCCGGCGCGGAGGAGGCGTGCCGTCAGGGGCGCCCCGCCGCTCCGCCGGGGCCGACAAGCCCGGCCCGGCCCCGCTGTTCACCGCCTGGTCTCAGCGCCTGGTGTAGATCACGCCGAGCTTGTCGGTCTCCGTCCCGGCGCGGCCGTGGAAGCCGGCGATCCGCCAGCCGGACGGCGCGGTGCGGGCGGGGAAACAGACGCATCAGTACTCCGCATCGGCAGATGTCGGACGGAATCTGGCGTCGGAAAACTACGGTCGGAGATACACGGCGGTCAGTGAACAACAGGTAGAACACTGACCTAATAGTCACCGCCGTTCCTCGCATGCCCGGGGTTCTGACCGCCCCTGCTCGGCCAGGTCGGCGTCGACGAGTGCCCGGGCGGCCCAGGCCGGAACCTCGCGTTCCTGCTTGGAGTCGAGCCCGCCGATGTCGCGCAGCACGACCTGCGCCTCCCAGCCGGCCTGCCGATGCCGGTCACCGCGTTCACGGTGTCGGCCGTCCCCGGCCGGATGCCGGGTCGTTCGTCAGGCACGCATGTTGGCGCCGCCGTCGATCGCCCAGACCTGACCGTTGATCCATTCGGCGTCGTCCGAGAGCAGGAAGGACACGACGGCGGCCAGATCGCTCGGACGGCCCAGCCGGGTGGTGGGGACCTCTTTCAGGAACCTCTCCTGGAGCGCGACGTCGTTCTGGATCTCCTGTGTCTCGCCCATCACCAGACCCGGCATCACCCCGTTGCAGCGCACGCCCCTGGATCCCCAGTTCCCGGCGACGTGCCGCGTGAGCGCATTGACCGCCGATTTCGAGGCCGCATAGGCGGGCCGGAGACGGTCGCCTGCACTGACCGCCGCACCGGACGAGGTGTTGACGATGCCACCGCCACCGTTCGCGAGCAGATGAGGCAGGACGGCGCGAATGGTCCGCACGAACCCGACCACGTTGACGTCCAGTGTTCGATGCCACACGTCGAGATCGGTGTCCAGTACCGACTTGTCCCGCCCGAGGTTGCCGGGCGACAGGTCCGCGCCGACGTTGAACAGGCCGTGGACGGCGCCGAACTTCTCCAGCGTCGTATCGACCATCTCATTGACCGAGTGCTCGTCGGCGAGGTCGAAGTGGACAGCGACCGCGCTGCCGCCGGCCTCGTTTATCTTTCTGACGGTGCTCTGCGCTCCGGCGAGGTTGATGTCGCCAACTACCACCTTGGCACTCTCCTCGGCGAGCCTTTTTGCCGCCCCGGCACCGATTCCGGTGGCCCCGCCCGCCACGATGAAGACCTTGTCCGCCAGTCCGCGCATCTCACTGCTCCCGCACTCTGGTACTGAAAAACCATTCCCCCGCGTGTCGTCGCGCCAGGATCATCGGCCGCGCCCCTGGCGCGACGACAGCACATCCCATCCAATCTCCCAGCGATCAGATCATCCCATCCACTGACCGCCCGCGACGTCGATGGTCTGACCGCACATGTAGTCGGCGGCCTCCGAGCAGAGGTACGCGACCATGTTGGCGACCTCTTCCGGCAGGCAGACCCGGCCCAGCTGCACCTGGTTCTTCAGCGCATCGATGATGGACTTCCGACCCGCGAACTGCGCCTCGTTCTGCGGCTCGAAGAGCATCGCCTTCATCTCAGACTTGATCATGATACCCGGAGCCACACCAAGCACGTTGACGCCACGGGACGCGACCTCGTGCGCGAGATTACGGGTGAAACCGATGACCCCAGCCTTGCACGAGCAGTAGACCGTCAGGCCGGGCTGCTGAATTCGCCCACCCACCGCCCCGATGTTGATGATCTTCCCTGAGCCCTGGGGCAGCAGGTACTCCAGCGCCGCGTGGGCGCCGTACATCATCATGGTCAGGCTACCCAGGACGGTCCGGTCGATCTCTTCCTTCGTGTGCTTCTCGAAGGCCCCGGCGGCCACCATGACCGGGTTGTTCACCATGATGTCCAGGCCGCCGAGCGCCTCCCGGCTCTCCCGCACCGCCCGATGGACCTGGTCCCAGTCCGACATGTCGGCGCGGATCGGAACGGTCTTCACGCCCCAGCGCTTCGCGATCTCCCCTGCGCGCCGCTCGACCTTCTCGAAGGTCCGGCCGACCAGCGCGATATCGGCACCGGAACCAGCCAGCCGATTGGCGATCGCATGACCTAATCCGTCACCCCCCGCACCGATGACAATCGCCTTCTGGCCGCTCAGGTCCAGCAGCTCGCTTACCCGCTTGTCGATGATATGGGTGGGCAGCCGGTCCAGCCCCAGCGCCTGAGTCAGGTACTGCGTATCCGAATCCATGAGATCCCCTATCGCCGGCCCAAAGAAAAAGTTTTATCCAGCACAGCAAGACGCACCATCTCGCCTGGTTCCAAGGATGTTACGGCCATGCCGCCGGAGCATGCCAATACAAATTTCGACGCCTGGGTATACCGATTCGGCATGACTGGTGTAGCATGCGCGCCATGGACACACATCGCCTCAGGTACTTCTTACAAGTCGCCGACGAAGGATCGATCAATCGCGCCGCGAGCGTGCTGGGGATCGCTCAACCCGCACTGAGCCGTCAGGTCCGACTCCTCGAGGAGGACCTCGGCGTCACGCTGTTCCGGCGAACAGCTCGCGGTGTGCAACTGACAGAAGAGGGAGAACGGCTGCGCGCCACCACGACGGCGCCGCTGCGTCAGCTGGAGCTCGCTATGCGATACGTCGGATCCCGCCTGGCGCGAGTCGAGCGGGCGCTGAATATCGGCCTGCCGACGACCGCCGCCTGCGTGCTGGCCGCACCGTTACTGGACAGCCTGAGCATGGTTTTTCCCAAAGTCGACTTCCAGGTGCGCGTCGGGAGTACCGACGAACTCGTCGACGGCATGTTGAAGGGCTCCGTCGATATCGCGGTGATCCATCCTGTCCTGGACGGCCGACTGTTCCAGGAGGAGCTACTGGTGGAGGATCTTGTCGTTGTCGGGGGCGCCGCATCGGACCTCATGCCTGGCCGGGCGATCGGATTCGCCGAGCTCGCCGACTGCCCGCTCGTCCTGCCGGCCTCCCAGACCGGAATCCGCAACAGTCTCGAGAACACGGCGCTGAAGCTCAAGCTGAAACTGACGTCCAGATTCGCGACCGACTCGCTTCAGGTGGCAAAGGATCTCATCGCCGCAGGCCGCGGGTACGGCATTCTCCCGCTTTCCGCCTGTGCTACCGACATCGAGAACAAAAGGCTGCGCTACGCCCCGCTTCGCGATCCCGCACTCACGCAACAGCTGGGCACCGGCACCACGTCTCACCTGGAACTGCCGCGCGGTTTCGCGACGAAGGTCGGCCAGGTCATCCGCGACGAGGCGGAGCAGCTCGTCAGGTCCGGCGTGTGGGCAGCGCGGATCTCCCCGCCACAGCGTGGGGCCTGATCTCGGCCGCCTGCGCCGCTGCCTGTTCCGCCGGCTCGCGCCGCAGGACCGAAGGGTCGGTGGCTCCCGCCGGAGTCACGCCGCGGCGCCGGCTGGCGCGTCCGCCAGCCGTTCCACGACCGGTGCGAAGGATTCGGGGCTCGCACCGAGCGGCGTTGTGAAGTAACTGATCCCGAACCGGTCACGGATGTCCAGGATTTTCCGGCAGACGTCGTCCAGCGAACCGATGGCCACCATCGGCGACGAGCCGAGGTCCGCTCGCGACGGGACGGCGCCCCCGGACGATCCTCGGACCTGCCGGCCAAAGCTCTGAAAGCAGGCCTCAAACGCCGCTTCCGGATCATCGGTGATCGTCACGTTCAGCAGTTGGGCTCCCAGCTCGATGTCGCCGAAGCGGTCCCCGGCGGCAGCGCGGACCCAGCCGATTCTCTCCTCGTAGGCCTCGCCGCTGAACGGGTGCGGTTCGGCCGGCCGGACCTCCTGCGGAAGCCGGGGCATGATCTGCACGATGTCGGCATGGCGCCCGGCGACCGAGAGCAGCTTGCGGCCACCGCCGCCGATCATGATCGGCGGGTGCGGACGCTGCAGAGGCCGCGGGGTGCCACGAAGAGCATCAATCGTGAAGTTCGCGCCTGAGTAGCTGAACGGATCATCTCCGAACAGGCCTTTCAGGATGATGACCACTTCCTCGAGCCGCGCGATCCGCGCGGCGGCCGGGTCGTACCGGATGCCGGCCTGTTGGTACTCGGCCTGCATCCATCCCGCGCCGAGCCCCACCTGCAGACGCCCCTGGGACAGCACGTCCAGGGTGGCGAGTTCCTTGGCGAGGACGGCGGGATGCCGTAGATCCTGGTTGAGGACAGTCTGGGTCAGCCGCAGCGTGCTGGTCGCGTCGGCGACCGCCTGGAGCGCGATCAGCGGAGCGTACCGGATCATGAAATGGTCGGCGAGAGCGAAGGTCGAGTAGCCGAGACCCTCGATGGCCTGCCCAGCCTCCCGGAGCGCCGCGAGGTCGGAGATCCGGCCCGGGCCGGTGTTGAACCGGATCGGCCGCGCCGGTGACGGATGAGCCTCGCTCGGCTCGCCCATGACCAGCGTCCTCGGCCTCGGGTAGGCCTTCGCGGGCTCCGCCATCACTCGTCCCGCTCTCCGCTCCAGCGGCATCGACTGCGCAAGGGGCCACCTCACCGTTCACACGCCCCGGCGCGGCGCCGACGTCCGCGGAGCACGCCGTCAGTTGGGAGATCCGGCACAACCTGACACCAACATCAACACGCGACGGTAGTCGCATCCTGGTCGAGCAGCAAGAGCTGCCGCCCGGCGCCTCCCGGTAGCCGTGCGTCGGGAGGCCGGCGAGATAGCTCTGCGGGGTCTTGTCATAGCGGGTGGCGATGCCTCGCCAGGCCTTCAGCTTGTTGATCGGGCACTCGAATTGCCGCCGCAACCGCTCGGGGTACGGGCCGAGCCTGCCGATCGGCAGGTAGGGCTCGATGAACTCCCACTCCTCGTCCGTCAGTTGCACCCGCGTCATGCAGGACGATCTACCGGCTCAGGCCCCGCCACGAGAGCGAATCCCACAGATAGATCACAACTGGATACACGCCCCAGCGGGATCCTCGAGTAGCACCCCTTCACAGCTCAGGAAGGGAAATCTCCCATTCGGTCGGGTCGTTGTCCTCGAGGATCGCCCACTCGCCTTCCGTAGCGCCCTGCTGATCCTGAAGGCCTGTGGTGGGCGCCTGACCGGATCCAGTCGAGCCGACCGAACACTGCTGACCAGACCCGACGATCACCGGTCGAGGACCTGCGACAGCGGCCGTGTCGGCGGCGGCCGGGGCGTTGATCGTGGTTCCCCCGATGTTGCCGGAGTTACCGGACCCGCCGACGGTGGTCCCGCCCGCGGCGATCCCCCCGAATGCGGCAGTCGTACCGCCGGCCGTGTTCCCCGTTCCACCGACGATTCCGGTGCCGCCCACAGTCGGCCCAAGGCCACCGATCGTGAGACTTCCGATGATCAGGTTGACCGTCCGCTTTTCATTGAACCAGTCGTCCTCGAACAGGTCGTCCCCGTCCGAGTCCACCGCCCCACCGGCCGGATCCACGAGGCATGGGCCGGCCTGCGACTGCGACCACGCCGCTGTCGTGGCTTCATCAGCGGGAACGAGCTGGTAGCACGTCACACCGTTTCCGGTGTTCCCGGGCACTCCGCCACCGCTTCCCCAGCAAATCGGAGCCGCAGCCGAGCTCGCCCCCTTCTTCCCCTCCTTCGGTGGATCGGCGGAAACAGTACTCGCCGACGCGGGAGTCGCCAACAGCAGGGCTGCCGCGGACAGTCCGCCGGTAAGAAACGCGCTTCTCGAGTATCTCCCGATATCCATTTGGCTCCTTGTTCGAGCGAAGGTCCACGACCAGCACCGCGCGATGGTAGCCAGTGAATCTCCGGCCACCCCGGCAACCCTGCTACCCGCGTGTCGACGACGATCTGGGCCATCGGCGCATCGGAACGTAGGGTTTCGGTCCGCAGGCGGTCGCCTCGCCCGAAGTCCACTGAGCGTCGAATATCACCTCGGCCGCGTCGCGAACTCGTGGGCTGCGCTGGAGGGGATTTCAGGCACGTATCGTCACGACGACGGCGTGGTGGGACCGCCGAACCCGAACCACCTGTGGACCGGCGCGGGCCCGGCGGGATCAGAAGGCAGCCAGGGACAGCAAGCCCGGCCGGGGCGGTGCAGAGGCGACGGGCCTGTCCTTTATGGCGCCCCGAGTGCAGAGGTGGCTTGGCCGGCGCCGTCTTCGTCGCCGGACGGTGCGCTGGACGGTGGCGATATAGCTCGCGGGATACGGGTCGGCTTCCACGATCCGGTAGACATCGGCCGGGGCCAGGGCGGCGGACGACGTGTCGATGCCCACAGGGTCAGGTCGCCCGCGGGATCAGTAACCGGACTTCGACCCGTAGTAGGTAGGCTGACGCGGGGAGTAGTGCTCCTCGAGCGCGGCTACTTCCTTGTCGCTGAGGTCGATGTCCAGGGCAGCGACCGCGTCCGCCAGGTGGTGTGGTTTCGTCGCGCCGACGATCGGCGCGGTGACGACGGGATTCTTCAGCACCCAGGCCATCGCGATCTGTGCCATGGAGACGCCTCGCGTCTCCGCGATCTGCTGCACCGCGTCGACCGTGCCTCGGTCGCTGTCGAAGAAAAGGGGCCTGCCCGATCCGTCGGTCGTCGGATTGGACGACCCACGAGTCGTGCTCACATCACCCCACGGCCGGGTGAGGAGTCCCGCGGCGAGCGGGCTCCACGGAAGGCTGCCCACGCCCTGGTCGGCGAGCAGCCCGAACATCTCGCGCTCCTCCTCGCGCGCCACAAGACTGTACTGATCCTGCATCGAAATGAATTTGGTCCAGCCGTGCAGCTCAGCGGTGTACTGCATCTTGGAGAACTGCCAGGCCCACATCGACGAGGCGCCCAGATAGCGAACCTTCCCCGCCTTCACGATGTCGTGGAGAGCTTCCATTGTCTCCTCGACCGGCGTCTCCGGATCGAACCTGTGGATCTGGTACAGGTCGACATAGTCGGTGCCGAGGCGGCGCAGGGAGGCGTCGATCTGCTCGAACACCGCGCGGCGGGAAAGACCGCCTCCGCCAGGCCCCTGACTCATCGGGGCGAACAGCTTTGTGGCAATGACGACCTGGTCACGGCTCGTGTAGCGCCCGATCGCCTCTCCGGTGATCTCCTCGGAGGTGCCCACACCGTAGATGTTCGCGGTGTCCCAGAGCGTGATGCCGAGCTCGACCGCCTGCCGGAAGAGCGGCTCCGCCGCATCCGTGTCGAGCGCCCAGCCCCGCCCGGTGTTGGGCTTACCAAAGCTCATGCAGCCGAGCGCGATGCGGCTGACCTTCAATCCTGATGATCCCAGCCGGGTGTACTCCATGTCCTCATCCAACACCGGTACCCACCGCTGCTGGGAGGCACTGCCAGTGCCCCCCAGCCTGACCGGAAGCGAGATTTTTCCTTGATATACAGGCGGAAAATCCGGTGTACCGTGCCCGGTCGGGCCGCCGGCGCTCAGTTCAATCCCCGGCTGCGGCCGATGCGCGGGTAGAACCCGCTACGCGGTGGCGACGGAGATCGATTTGACGTCGAGGTAGCCCTCGAGGCCCTCACGGCCGAGCTCGCGGCCGTAGCCGCTGGCCTTCACTCCCCCGAAGGGGGCCGCGGGATCCATGGAGTAGCCCTGGTTCACGCCGAAAGTCCCGGCCCGGACCCGGCCCGCCACCTCGAGCCCGTGCCCGGTGTCCGCGGTGAACACGGAGCCGGCCAGGCCGTACTCCGAGTCGTTGGCGATGCGAACGGCCTCGTCCTCGTCGCCGTAGGGGATGACGACAAGGACCGGGCCGAAGATCTCCTCCCGGGCGATCGTCATCGCGTTGTCCACGTCGCTGAAGACGGTCGGTCGCACGTACCAACCGCGATCGATCCCGTCGGGCAGATCGGTGCCACCGACGACGAGCCGGGCGCCCTCCCGCACGCCGGTGTCGATGTACTGGCGGACCCGTTCCTGCTGGCGCCTGGCCACGAGCGGGCCCATCTCGGTCGCGGGATCGGCCGGATCGCCGATTCTGATGGCCGACAGGGTTGCCGCGAGCGCATCGGCATAGTCGCCGACGCGGCTCGTGGGCACGAGTACCCGGGTGAGGGAGTTGCAGATCTGCCCGGCCATGCCCATGCCCGAGAGGCGGACGGCGCGCGCCACGGTGGCCGGGTCGGCGTCGTCCAAAGCGATGGCCGCCGACTTTCCCCCGAGCTCGAGGCTGACCTTGGTGAGGTTGGGAGCGCATGCCGCCGCCACCTGCCTGCCGGCCGCCGTCGAGCCGGTGAAGGAGACCTTGTCGATACCGGGGTGGGCGACTAGGTAGGCGCTCACCTCACGGTCGGCGGGGAGGACGTTGACGACGCCCGGCGGCAGGCCGACCTGGTCGAGCAGGTCGGCGAAGAACAGCGCGTCGAGCGACGACTCGGGCGCCGGCTTGAGCACGACGGTGCAGCCGGCGAGCAGCGCCGGGATGACCTTGGTGACGGTCAGGAACTGCGGCATGTTCCAGGGGACCACCGCGGCGACGACGCCCACGGGCTCCTTGCGCAGGATGATGTCCTGGCCGTAGGTTCCCGGCCGCTTCTCCTGCCAGGAGTAGCCGGCCGCTGTGTCGGCCAGCGCGGTCATCAGCGCCCCGGGCAGGGCGACCTGCGCGCGCCTGGCGAACGAGATCGGCGCGCCCAGCTCGGCGGTGATGAGCTCGGCCAGCTCATCGCGATGCCCGCGGTAGAGCGTGGCCAGCCGCCGGATCACCTCGACCCGCTCGGCCGGATCGGTCCGCGGCCACGGCCCCTCGTCAAAGGCCCGCCGCGCTGCGGCGACGGCGCGGTCGACGTCCTCCGTGCTCGCCGCGGCGACGCGACCGATCAGCTTCTCGGTGTGCGGCGAGGTCACCTCGATCCTGCTGTCGGTGCTCGGCGCGACCCACGCGCCTCCGACGAACATCTGCTCCCGCTCCAACATGAGTGCTCCCTGCACCGACGCCAACACCCTGGACCGCGATCTTTGGGACACGGTCAGCTTCCCGGTTCTCCACGTGCCGGCGCCACATCTGCTGCCCGCCGCGGTGCCGCCGGAACCTCCTCCAGGACCTTGCGGCCCCGGTAGCTCTCATGTTAGTCACTTGTAGAACAGTTAGTCAGTTGAAGAAAAACGATCAGATGATCTCGAGGGACCCAACGGGAGGACCGAGCCATGGCGCGTCTCGCCAAGCCGCCGGAGGCCAGCTGGACCGGGCGCTATCCGGAACTGGGCACGGGCCTCGTGTCGTACGAGGACTCCGTTTCCCCGGAGTTCTACGAGCTCGAGCGCGAGGCGATCTTCCGCCGCGCCTGGCTGAACGTCGGCCGGGTCGAACAACTGCCCCACAAAGGGAGCTTCTTCACCAGAGAGCTGGCCGTCGCCAAGACGTCACTCATCGTCACTCGGGACCTCGACGGGCAGGTTCACGCCTTCCACAACGTGTGCCGCCACCGCGGCAACAAGCTGGTGTGGGACAGGACGCCGCGGGATGAGACCAGCGGCGTCTGCCGCCAGTTCATGTGCAAGTACCACGGCTGGCGGTACGGCCTGGACGGCCAGTTGAAGTACGTCCTCCAGGAGGAGGAGTTCTTCGACTTCGACAAGGCAGAGTTCCCGCTGGTGTCGGTCCACTGCGAGGTCTGGGAAGGCTTCATCTTCATCAATCTCTCGGCTGAGCCCGGCCAGTCACTCCTCGACTTCCTCGGGCCGATGGTGCGCGGCCTCGAGGGCTACCCGTTCCACCTCGTCACCGAGCGGTACGCGTTCAAAGCCGACATCCTCAGCAACTGGAAGATCTATCTCGACGCCTTCCAGGAGTACTACCACGCGTCGATCCTGCACTCACAGCAGCAGGTGCCGAGCCTGCGCGGCTTCGAATCCGGTTTCAAGGCGCCGCACTACCAGGTCGACGGACCCCACCGGCTGGTTAGCACCGGCGGCTGGAAGGGCGTGCCCCGGCACATGACGCCACTGGACCAGATGTACCCGATCGAACACAACGTCGAGGCCGGCCTCATGGGCCCCTGGCAGCGTCCGGACATCCCCGAGCTCGACCCGGCCAACCTGCCGGCGGGGATCAACCCCGGCGGGCTCGACCCCTGGTCGATCTCGAACTTCCAGATCTTCCCCAACTTCGTGATCCTGGTCTACGAACGGGGCTGGTATCTCACCTACCAGTACTGGCCGACCTCCCACAACACGCACGCGTGGGAGATGTCGTACTACTTCCCGCCGTCACGGAACGCCAGCGAGCGGATCCGGCACGAGGTCACCGCCGTCGTCTCGAAGGAGGCCGGCCTCCAGGACGCCGGCACGCTGGACGGCACCCAGATGGGCCTGGAATCCCGGGTGATCGACCGTTACCCGCTGTCCGACCAGGAGATCACGGTGCGTCACCTACACAAGGTGACCGAGGACTGGGTGCAGTCCTACCTGCGGAACGAGAAGGCGGTCCGGGCATGACCGACCCGTTACTCCCCGAGAAGTTCGCCGACCTGGAGAAATTCGCCGGGAGATGGTGCATCCCCACCGAGGCCGGCCGGTACGCCGAGCGACTGAACAGCACCATGGCCGACATGCAGGCCTTTTACGAAGCGGTTTTCCCACGGGTACGGGACGCGATGACCCATCTCGACCAGTTCCCCCTGCACGAGCTGCCCGAGCAGGAGGAGAACCTGCTTCACCTCGTGTATTCGCTCATCATGGTCTCGCTTCCGGTCGAGGTCTGGCACCAGCCCAGGGTCATCGATGCCGGCACCGCCTATTTCGACCGCTACCTGGAGCCGGCGCCGTGACGGCGACGATCACCTGCGAACCCCTCTCCGCGACCGTCGGCGCGGAGGTGAAGGGCCTCGATCCGGAGTGGCTCGCCCACGACGACGCGGTCGCCGGGGCGATCCTCGACGCGCTCGAGCGGTACGGCGTACTCGTTTTCCGCGGCCTGCACCTCGATCCGCACACCCAGGTCGCCTTCTCCCAACGCCTCGGCGAGATCGACTACGAGCCCGGGCACCACCCGGTGAGTGGCATCTACCGGGTGACCCTCGACAAGTCCAAGAACTCCTCGGCCGACTATCTGAAGGCCACGTTCGAGTGGCACATGGACGGCTGCACACCGCTGCACGGGGAGCCACCGCAGAAGGCGACCGTCCTGAGCGCCAAGGAGGTGGCGACCAGCGGCGGCGAGACCGAGTTCGCCAGCACCTACGCCGGCTACGAGATGCTCGGCGACGAGGAGAAGGAGCGGTTCGGCTCGCTGCACGTCGTGCACTCCCTCGAGTCCTCCCAGCGCCGGATCGTGCCCGAGCCGAGCGTGGAGCAGCTCGAACGGTGGCGGAAGCGTCCGACGTCGACCCATCCGCTGGTGTGGACGCACCGCGGCGGGCGGCGGTCGCTCGTCATCGGCGCCCACGCCGGCCACGTCGTCGACATGGGCCTGGACCAGGGGCGGGCCCTGCTGCAGGAGCTGCTCGACCGGACGACGGCGCAGGACCGGGTCTACCGCCACCAGTGGTCGGTGGGCGACACCGTCATCTGGGACAACACCGGCGTCGTGCACCGCGCGGCCCCCTACGCCTCGGCCTCGCCCCGGGAGCTGCTGCGCACGACCGTGTTCGGGGACGAGCCGATCCGTTGAGACGGCCTGTGCCGCCCGTCCGCGCGCGGCTAGCCGGACTGCCGGGCGACGATCCCGGCCCCGGCCTCGGCTCCGGCTGGATGGCGGTCCCCTTCCAGCGCGCGGATCTCACGTTCGATCACGGCGACCATCTCGGCGTGGCCGATGTCGACATCGAAGTCCTCCTCGATGTGCAGGAACCGGGAGACAGCGGCCATGGCGAGGATCAGCGACACCGGCGGCCACCGCGCATGATCCACGCCGTAGCCCTTGAGCACGTCCGAGAGCGCGTCGAGCTGCAGCATCCGGAACGTCCTCGAGTAGGTCGCGATCTCGACCCGGATCGCCTTGCGGTGGTTGGCCAGCGCGGTGAACTCCATCGTGAGCGCGTTGCTGGAGAAGTCGTGGGTCAGCTCCCACAGGGCCCACAGCGGCTGCGGGGACTGCAACGCCTGCTTGAGCCGCGCCAGGCTCCGCTCGGCACCTCGCCGGAACAGCTCGATGTACAGACCGTCCATCGTCCCGAAGTAGTAGTAGACGAGCCCGTTGTTGACGCCTGCCTTGCTCGCCAGCCGGCGGGTGGTGACGGCCGCGTAGCCCTCTTCGAGCATGAGGCTCTCGGTGGCATCAAGGAGCGCTGTGCGGGTGGTCGAGTCATCGACCGTGCTCCGCCGTGCCGGCGCCATGTACGTCCTCCCGCTGTTCCCGGTGCTTCGGGTCCAGTCCCAGTGTTACGCCGGCGGCGCCGGCGGGCTGCGCCCGGCCCTGGGCACCGTGACGCTAGTCATACGAAGAACCCGCGCCGGCCGCTGACCGGCGCCGTGGCCGGAACAGGAGACGGCCGTGCCTAGCGGCGCCAGGTCGACCGGAGAGACGATGCCGACCGACACGCGGGCGGAACGCCACCGGTACCACCCCCTGCGGGTGCTCCGGGTCGTCCGGGAGACCACCGAGGCCCGCTCGTTCGTGTTCGCTGTGCCGCCCGAGTTGGTCGACGTCTTCGCCTACCAGGCGGGGCAGTTCGTCACGCTCCGCGTCGTCCTCGGCGGTGCGGCCCACCTGCGCAGCTACTCGATGTCGTCCTCGCCGCCGCTGGACGGCGAGCTGTGCGTGACGGTGAAGCGAGTGCCCGGCGGGCTGATCTCGAACTGGCTGAACGACACCGTCGACGCGGGCGACGTCCTTGAGGTCGGTCCGCCCGGCGGCTCGTTCGTCCTCGACCGCGGCGGGCACGACATCGTGGCATTCGCCGCCGGCAGCGGCATCACCCCGATTCTCTCGATCATCAGGACGGCGCTGGCCACCTCCGACCGGCGCGTCCGCGTGCTCTACGCCAACCGCGACCGGACCGCCGCGATCTTCGGCGACGAACTGGACGCGCTGGCCTCGCAGTACCCGGGCCGGCTCGCCGTCGAGCACCACGAGGACCTCGTCCGCGGGTTCGTCGACCGCGGCGATGTCGCCCGTGTCGTCGACGCCGGCGGTGGCGGCAATGCCGGTGGCGGTGGTGCCGGCGGTGGCGGTGCCGGCGGTGGCGGTGCCAGCGGTGGCGGTGCCGGCCATGTCGGCGGCGCCGCCTACTACGTCTGCGGGCCCGAAGGTTTCCTGGACGTCGTCGAGGCCGGGCTCGTTGATCTGGGCGCCGACCGGGCACGGGTGCACGTCGAACGGTTCACGCCGGTGGCGGAGCCACTGCCCGCCGGTCCTCCGGACGACATCACGGTGACCATCAGGCTCGGCGGGCGGACGGTGACGGCCAGCCACCGCCATGGCAGCACGCTCCTGCAGACGGCACGGTTCGCGGGTCTGCGCGCCCCGTCGTCGTGCGAGACCGGCAGCTGCGCCACCTGCATGGCCCGTCTCGCGCAGGGGCGGGCCGAGATGCGCGTCAACGACGCACTGACTCCCGACGAGGTCGCCGAGGGATGGGTGCTCACGTGCCAGGCCGTACCGGTGACCCCGGTCGTCGAAGTGGTCTACGAATGAGGAAGGACGAGGCGATGCCACATACCAAGACACAGCGGTCCCGGGTGGCGGTCGTCACCGGCGGGGCGTCGGGGATCGGCGAGGCCACCTGTCATCACCTGGCCGAGCGTGGCCACCGCATCGCCTTACTGGATCTCGACCCTGACGCGGCGAACCGGGCGGCCAAGGAGCTGCAGGCCGCCGGCGCGGACGTGCTCGGCATCGCGGTCGACGTCACCGACCGCCCCGCCCTCGACGCCGCGTTCGCCGAGATCCGCTCGAAGCTCGGCCCGACGGAGATCCTGGTCACCAGCGCCGGTCTGGTCGCCTTCGACCCGTTCGAGCAGATCACCCTCGAGGAGTGGGACCGGGTTGTCGGGGTGAACCTCACCGGCACCTTCCACTGCTGCCAGGCTGCCGTGCCCGACATGGTCGCGGCCCGTTGGGGCCGCATCGTGACCATCGCCTCGTCGAGCGCCCAGCGGGGCTCGCCGAACATGGCGCACTACGCGGCGGCCAAGGGCGGGGTGATCGTGCTGACCAAGTCACTGGCCCGCGCCTACGCCTCCTACGGCATAACCGTCAACAGCATTCCGCCGTCGGGAATCGAGACACCGATGCAGCACCAGTCCCAGGCCGCGGGGCATCTGCCCCCCAACGAGGTGATGGCCGGGGCCATCCCGCTCGGCCATCTCGGCACCCCGGACGACATCGCGGCGGCGGCCGCCTTCCTCACCTCGGAGGAGGCCCGCTTCATCACCGGACAGGTCCTGGGAGTCAACGGCGGGAGCGGGCCACCCAGGGAACCTGCCGGCAGTTCACCTGCAAGTACCACGGGTGGCGCTACGACCTCGACGGTGCTCTGACATTCGTCCAGCAGGAAGGCGAGTTCTTCGACGTCGACAAGAGCAGGTACGGACTGGCACCGGTGCACTGTGAGGTCTGGGCGGGGTTCATCTTCGTGAACTTCGCCCGGAAGCCGGAGCAGTCGCTGCGCGAGTTCCTCGGCCCGATGGTGACCAACCTGGAGGGCTACCCGTTCGACCGGCAGACCTCCCGCTTCGGGTACAGCACCACGATCCAGGCGAACTGGAAGCTCTACATGGACGCGTTCGCCGAGTTCTACCACGCGCCGGTGCTGCACTCGAAGCAGTCGCCGGAGAAGTACTCCGCCGCCGCCCAGCAGGCCGGCTTCGAGGCGCCGCACTACCAGATCGAGGGGCCGCACCGGCTGGTGAGCACCTCCGGCGTCCGCTTCTGGGAAATGGACAGCGAGCTCCTCAAGCCGATGGAGATCCTGACCCGCAGCGGCCTGTTCGGCCCCTGGGACAAGATCGACCTCGGAGACCTGCCGGCGGGCGTCAACCCCGCCGGGTGCGACCCGTGGGGACTGGACTCGTTCCAGCTGTTCCCGAACTTCGTCATCCTCATCTGGAGCCAGGGCTGGTATCTCACCTACCACTACTGGCCCACCTCACACAACACACACGTCTTCGAGGGAAACGTCTACTTCATGCCGGCCAGGAACATCCGCGAGCGCGTCGCGCAGGAGATGGCTGCGGTGACGTTCAAGGAGTTCGCGCTACAGGACTCCAAGACGCTCGAGGCGACACAGATGATGCTCGAGACCCGCTACGTCGACGAGTTTCTCCTGAACGACCAGGAGATCCTCTGCCGGCATCTTCACGTGGCCGTGCGCGACTGGGTCAACAACCACGAGGGTGCCCGGGCATGAGCGCATCGCTGCCGGTGGAGTTCGCCGACCTCGAACCGTTCGCCGCGAAATGGTGCCTGCCCACGGAACACGAAAGGTACAACACCCGGCTGGCCAGCACGATGGACGAGATGCAGGCCTTCTACGACGCGGTGGCACCACGCGCCGAGGAGTCCATGGCCTACCTCGAGAAACTCCCGTTCGACGCGCTTCCCGAGGACGCGACGAATCTTCTCCACCTGCTGTACTCGATGATCCAGGTGTCGTTCCCGGTCGAGGTGTGGCGCCAGCCGCGGGTCCCGGACACCGGCTCGTCCAGCTTCGACTGCTTCACCGAGCCGGTGCCGTGACCGCGCCGGTCACGATCCGGGCCGCCCGCTGGCTGGACGTCGTCGCCGGCGAGGTCCGCTCGCCCGCGGTGATCGTGGTGGAGGGGAACCGCATCCTGGCGGTCAACCCCGCCGAGACCCCCGCCGGCGCGGTCGAGATCGAGCTGGGTGACGTGACGCTGCTACCCGGCCTGATGGACATGGAGCTCAACCTCCTCATCGGCGGGCCCGACACCCCGACGGGCCTGCCGCTGCCGATGCACGGTGTTCAGGATGACCCGGCGTACCGCACCATCCGCGGGACCGTCAACGCCCGCGCCACGCTGCTCGCCGGTTTCACCACCGTCCGCAACCTCGGCCTGATGGTCAAGAGCGGGGGCTACCTGCTCGATGTCGCGGTGCAACGTGCCGTCGAGCAGGGATGGGTGGAAGGGCCGCAGATCATCCCGGCGGGACACGCGATCACCCCGTACGGCGGCCACCTCGACCCGACGGTGTTCCAGCGCCTGGCACCCGGAATCATGCCGCTGAGCATCGGTGAGGGCATCGCCAACGGCGTGGGCGAGGTACGGGCCTGTGTCCGCTACCAGATCCGGCACGGCGCCAAGGTGATCAAGGTGTCGGCCTCCGGCGGGGTGATGTCGCACAGCACCGGCCCGGGCGCCCAGCAGTACTCCGACGAGGAGCTCGCGGCGATCGCCGACGAGGCGCACCGGGCGGACATCCGCGTCGCCGCACACGCGGTGGGCGACCGGGCGGTGCAGGCCTGTGTCCGTGCCGGTATCGACTGCATCGAGCATGGTTTCCTCGCCAGCGACGAAACACTGCGGATGATGGCCGACCACGGCACGTTCCTGGTGTCCACGACCTATCTGACCGATGCCATGGACATCGCGCGGGCAGCACCGGAGCTCCAGCGGAAGGCGGCTGACGTCTTCCCCCGGGCGAAGGCGATGCTGCCCAGGGCCATCGCCGCCGGGGTGAAAATAGCCTGCGGCACCGACGCCCCGGCCGTTCCCCATGGCGACAACGCCAAGGAGCTGGCCGCGTTGGTCTCGCGGGGCATGACCCCGGTGCAGGCCCTGCGGGCCGCGACCGTCACCAGCGCGGAGCTGGTCGAGCTCGACCACGAGCTGGGCCAGCTCAGGGACGGCTACCTCGCCGACATCATCGCCGTCCCCGGCGATCCCTCCCGGGACATCACCCTCACCCAGGACGTGCGGTTCGTCATGAAGGACGGCCGTATCCACAAGGGTGCCTGACCGGTACCGACCCGAATGGAGCACGACATGGCAAGCGGCGTCCTGATCGTCGAGTCACGCCCCGCCTCGCCCGACGAGGCGGAGGCCTTCCACGACTGGTACGACAACAAGCACCTGCCCGAGATGCTGCGGCTGGACGGCATCGTCTCGGCCCGGCGGTTGGCGGCGCACGGCGGTGACAGCTTCATCGTGATCTACGAGATCGAGGGGGACGTCGAAGCGGCGAAAGCGGCGCTGGGGCAGGCCCAGGCAGCCGGTGCGCTGTCCCGCCCGGAGGGCGTCCAGCTCGACCCGCCGCCCACGATCCGTTACTTCCATCAGATCACCGCCCTCGGGACGGAGGCTTAGCCGCCTCGCGGGCAGGACCGTCCGGTCCGCGCCCGGACTCCCACGGACCAGGCGCGCGTCGTCGGCCCACAGCACCCTCCGGCCGTGCGCGGTGGCAGGTCCCTCCCTGCCACCGCGCACGGCCTCCTGTGTTCGATGGCAGCTGGCCGGGTGGGTGGCGCTCTGCCGTGGTCAGGGCCGTTCGGGCGCACCCACACCCACACCCGCACCGGCCCGGGTTCCGGGTGGAGGCCGACTGGTCACATGCGGAGGCGGACGTGACCCAGCATCGCGATGTCGCACACATCGCACTGTCCGGTGCCGGGGACCTCGCCGCGGCCGCGGTTCAGGTCTGCCGGTTCCTGTCTCTTGATGTCGACGCTCGCGGCTGGCCCGACGTGGCGCACCGCGACGAACGCCGACTCGAAGCGGAGATCGCTGAGCGGTAAGGTCCTGCCCGCACCCGCCAGGAGATCGCCACGGGCTGGCGCCCGTACCGCACATGGGCCGCTGTCCACCTGCGGGCGCTGCGGTAGCGGCGTACACATGAGATCGGCGGCCAGGACGCCGGACGACAGGCACGGCCAGCGGCCCCCGCCGCTCGCGACCGCCGTCCCGATCACCGCTAAAAACGATCACGCCGGCAGCAAAAGGCCAAATCACGGGCCTAAGCCCGCCCTTGGAGCCACGGAGGCCCCACGAGGGGACACGTACCCGAAGGCCGCCGGCCGTCCTGCCGCCGGCGAACGGGGGCACCGCACGCATCGGATATCGCACCGAGCGGTGGTCCGGATAGCACGGCGAGGTGTTCTTTTGCCACGTGAAAGTGACCTCGCGATGAATCAAAGGAAAAGCGGAGCCTAAGAACTCGAAACCTGAGGTCCACGGCACAGCCTTCTGGTCCCGTACGGACCAGCTGACCGCGGACAAGGCCGCCTGTCTTGGTATCGTCGGGGCGCACCTGCCGACCATTCATACGGCCGGCGGACGGATCACCGTTCAGAGGCAGCGCTCCACGGGAGATTCACCAGTGACCGGGATGCCATGTTTACGGCGCGCGTGACACGCGAAACTTCCCGATCCCGTTTTTCTTGCGAGACCATCATCCAGGGGGCCCGATGTTCTCCCGTCGTCGAACGTTGTGCTCGGTGCTGGCAGCGGTTTCCGTCGGCGCGGCGGGTCTCCTCGCCGGCTGTTCGTCGCCCGAGGCCAGCGCGGCGACCGGCTGCGCCACACCGGGTGTGGGCGCCCGGCAGATCGATCTCGGTGTGCTGTACCCGGACACCGGGCCGGCCGCGGAGCGTTCCGACGCCGTCCGGGGCGGGATCGACGCCCGCATCGGTGAGGTGAACGCGGCCGGGGGCGTGCACGGCCGCAAGGTCGTCTACCAGTGGCGCGACGACAAGGGGGCCGCCACGGAGAACGCGATGGGAGCCCGCGACCTTGTCGAGCACCAGAACGTCTTCGGTCTCATCGAGCTGTCCGTCGCGGCCTCAGGAAGCGCGCGCTACCTCGCCGACCGGGGAGTTCCCGTGACGGGCCTGGCCCACGAGCAGGTCTGGTCGACGATGCGGAACATGTTCGCCTTCACCTATGTGACCGGCGTCGCCGTCGACACCCAGGGCCAGTTCGTGCGTTCCCAGGGGGGTCGGCGCGCGGTGATCCTGCAGCCCGCGCTGTCCGCGGGCATTTCGGATACCGCCGACAAGTACGCGCGCAGCCTAGCCGCCAGCGGAATACCCGTGGTCGACACGGTGAACTTCACCCCGAACGTCGACAACCCGGCCGCGGCGGCCTCCAGGATCGTCGCGGCGAAGGCGGACACGGTCATCGGCCTCATCCCGCCGGACAGCCTCGTCGGCATCCTGAGCACACTACGGCAGGCCGGCCACCCGCCGAAGGTCGTCCTTTCCGGCAACGGCTACGACAAGAGGCTCCTGGAGACCTTCGGCGCACAGGCGGCGGGAATCACCGTGCCGCTCGTCTACCGGCCACTGGAGCTCGGCGGCCCGGCGATCCGGACCTACCTGGAGGCGATGAACCGGTACGCGCCGCAGGTCGCCCAGCCCGAGAACGACAGCTCGGTGCTCGCCTACATCAGCACCGACATGTTCCTGGAGGGCCTGCGCCTCGCCGACGCCTGCCCGACGCGTCAGGGCTTCATCGACCGGCTGCGCGCCCAGAACAGCTACGACGCCGGTGGCCTGATCAGCCCGATCAGCTTCCGGACGGGCGCGGGCCGGCCCACCACGTGCTACTCGTTCGTCCAGGTCAACGGCTCGGGCAACGCGTTCCTCGTCGTCGAGCCGGGCCTGTGCGGCAACACGCTCTGATCTTCGTTCCAGGAGCGCCACGGTTTCCGCGCCCGCCCGCCAAGGGTGGACCGACGGAGGCGGAAACGGATCAGCGGAAGCCGAGCCCGTCCAGCAGCCGCTCGCTCTCGGTCCAGAGGCGGGCGGCGGCGGCATCGTCCCGCGCGGCTTCGGCGGGTAGCTCCTCCGCCCTGCGGTGGAAGTAGCGCCCGCCGGTGCGGCCGCCTTCGGGCTCGGTGGCCAGCCAGGCCAGCGTCTCCGCCGGTTCGTCGGGTGGCACCGTGTCGGCCGCGGCCATGTGCGCCCGCATCGCCGCGTCGCCGTGCGCGCTGAAGTTGCTGGCCACGACGCCGGGATGCATGGCCTGGGCGACGATCCCGTCCGGCCCGGCCCGCCGGGCCAGCTCGCGGGTGAACAGGATGTTGGCGAGCTTGGCCCGGCAGTAGGCGACGGCGGGACGGAACTCGCCGAGGCTCTGCAGGTCGTCCCAGTCGAGCCCGTCGACCGCGCGGTGGCCGCTCGACGACACGGCGATCACCCGCGTCGACCCGGCGGGCAGGCTGGCCGCGCTCGCCCGCAGCAGGGGCGTGAGCTCCCGGGTCAGCAGGAACGGGGCGAGGTGGTTGACGGCGAAGGTCGCCTCGGTACCCTCCGCGCTGATGATCTGCCGGTCCCGCACGCCGCCGGCGTTGTTGATGAGGATGTCGAGGCGCGGGGTGAGGTGCTGGATCTCGCCGGCGACGCGCCGGACATCCGCCATGAGGGTGAAGTCGCCGCGCAGCATCGTGAAGCCGCCGTCCTTGCGCGCCGCCGCGGCGATCTCGGCCTCGGTGGCGGCGCTGCGTACCGGATCACGGCCGACGCCGATCACCTGCCAGCCCTGCTCGGCGAGAGTGCGGGCGGTCGCCCGGCCTATCCCCGAGCTGGCGCCCGTGACGACGGCGACGGGCCGGTCTGCGTAGGGCGGCAAGAACATCTCCATCAGGTCGGCGGGGCCGGAGGCCGTCGCGGAGCAGGCGAACGGTGGCGTGCCGCACCGCGGCCCGGAACAGTGGGGCCTTGTCCGCGCAGCGGGCGTAGATCGCGCGCCTGGCCATAATGACACCCACAAGGTGTCATTTGTCAAGCCCGACAGCGCCTGATCACGGGCGGCCCGTCGACCGCCCGTGATCGACAACGGGTGTCCGCGAACAGAACGGATGCCTACATGCGGGCAGATACCGTCGAGGGGGTGCACCGGACGGGCTGGACAGCTCGGCGTTGCTCCATGGCCCGGCGGCAATCGATTGGAGACTTCCGTTCTGTGAACATCCTCGACGACGCCCGCGAGGGCATGGACCTCGACGTCCGACCGCAGGACGACCTGTTCGGCCACGTGAACGGCCGGTGGCTCGCCGAGACGGAGATCCCGTCCGACCGGTCGAGCTGGGGCCCGTTCGTGCAGCTGGCCGATGACGCCGAGCGGCAGGTCCGCGACATCATCACCGACCTCGCCGCGCGGGACCAGGCCACCCAGGGCGAGGACGCGCGGAAGATCGGCGACCTCTACAACTCCTTCATGGACACCGAGGCGCTCGAGGCGCTCGGCCTGGGCCCGGTGCGGCCGCTGCTGGACGGCGCGCGCGGGCTGAGCGACGTCCGCGGCCTCGCCGCGTTCCTCGGCGAGCTCGAGCGGATCGGCGGCGCCGGACTGTTCGGCTCCTACGTCGACACCGACGACCGCAACTCGGACCGCTACCTGTTCCACCTGCGCCAGGGCGGCCTCGGCCTGCCGGACGAGTCGTACTACCACGACGACAAGTTCGCCGCGACCCGCCAGAAGTACGTCGACTACCTGACCCGGATGCTCGGGCTGGGCGGGCACCCCGACCCCGAGGGCGCCGCGCAGCGGATCCTCGACGTGGAAACCCTGCTCGCGAAGGGCCACTGGGAGCGGGCCGAGACCCGCGACGTCCAGAAGACCTACAACCTGATGACGGGCGGACAGCTGGCCGCGCTCTGCCCGGCGTTCGACTGGGACGCCTACGTCACCGGTCTCGGTGGGTCGCTGACCGGCCCGCACGCGACGCTGGCGGAGGCGTGCGTGCGGCAGCCGTCGTTCTTCGAGCACCTGTCGACCGTGCTGACCGACACGCCGGTCGACGTGTGGCGCGACTGGCTGGTCAGCCGCGTGCTGCGCTCGGCCGCGGCCTACCTGCCCGACGTGTTCACCGAGACCCACTTCGACTTCTACGGCCGCACGCTCAGCGGCACGCCCGAGCTGCGGGCCCGCTGGAAGCGCGCGGTGGCGTTCGTCGAGGGCGCGATCGGGGAGTCTGTCGGCAGGGAGTACGTCGCCCGGCACTTCCCGCCGCACGCCAAGGCGCAGATGGACGACCTCGTCGCGAACCTGCTCGCGGCCTACCGCTCGTCGATCTCCCAGCTGGACTGGATGACGGAGGAGACCAAGCAGCGGGCGTACGAGAAGCTCGAGACGTTCCGGCCGAAGATCGGCTACCCCGACCGGTTCCGGGACTACTCGGCGCTGCCGGTCCGCCGCGGCGACCTGATGGGCAACGCCCGCGCAGCCGCCGCGTTCGAGACCGACCGGGAGCTGGCCAAGATCGGCTCGCCGGTGGACCGCGACGAGTGGTTCATGCTCCCGCAGACCGTCAACGCCTACTACAACCCGGGCACCAACGAGATCTGCTTCCCGGCCGCCATTCTCCAGAAGCCGTTCTTCAGCCCGGACGGCCACCCGGCCGAGAACTACGGCGGCATCGGCGCGGTGATCGGCCACGAGGTCGGTCACGGCTTCGACGACCAGGGCGCGCAGTACGACGGCGCCGGCAACCTCAACGACTGGTGGACGCCCGCCGACAAGGCGGCCTTCGAGGTGAAGTCGAAGACGCTGGTCGAGCAGTACAACGGGTTCGAGTCGCGCAACCTGCCGGGCGAGAAGGTGAACGGCGCGCTCACTGTCGGGGAGAACATCGGCGACCTCGGCGGCCTGACCATCGCCCACCAGGCCTACGTCATCTCCCAGGACGGCGAGCCGTCGCGGGAGGACCGACGTCGGCTGTTCATGAACTGGGCCTACGTGTGGCGCTCCAAGCGCCGGCTCGAGCTGGAGCGGCAGTACCTGACCACCGACCCGCACAGCCCGCCGGACCTGCGCGCCAACATCGTGCGCAACCTCGACGAGTTCCACGACGTCTTCGGCACCGAGCCCGGCGACGGGCTGTGGCTGGACCCGGCCGACCGGGTCCGCATCTGGTAGGCGTTGCGCGTTCGGGCTGTTCACCGGCATCGCGCCCGCGGGTCTCGGCCCGCGGGCGCGCCTGCGGCCCGCTGGCGTACGGCATTCCACCGACGGCAGCGGGGCGTTCGGCGCCGGCTCAGCCCCCCGCCGACGGGTTCAGCACAGCCTGCGCCACGACGAAGGCCGCCACGGCGAAGACCAGGTAGGCGAACCAGCGGCGCAACCGGTCGGCGGGCAGCCGGTCGGCCACGCGCCCGACACCCAGCGCACCGACCACTGCCGCGCCGGTGAACGCCGCCACGACGGGAACATCCAGCGCACCGTCCCCGGCGTGTGCGGCGAACCCGGCCACCGCGTTCGTCACGATCACGACCAGCGAGGTGCCGACCGCGGCCGGCATCGGCAGGCCCAGCAGCAGGACCAGGGCCGGGATGATGAGGAAGCCGCCGCCGACCCCGAACAGGCCGGTCAGGAACCCCACGCCCAGGCCAGCGCCGAGCGCTTTGGGGAGGCAGCCGCGCCAGTTCGTCCCGCCGCCGGGCAGCGCGCAGTCGCCGCCGAGCCTGGAGCGCCCCCGCAGCATCTGGGCACCGGCGGCCACCATGAGCGCGGCGAAGCCGATCAGCACGATGGCCGGATCGAGCCGCCGGTTCACCGCGGCGCCGACGAAGGCCGCGGCCGCGCCGGTCACACCGAAGACGGCGGCGATCCGCCACCGCACCTGCCCGGCCCGCACGCGAGCCACCGCGGCCGTGGCCGAGGAGATCCCCACAACGAGCAGGGACGCCGGCACCGCCGCGCGCAACGGCAGCCCGGCGCCGTAGACCAGGGCCGGCACGGCCAGGACCGACCCGCCGCCACCGAACAGCCCGAGCAGCGCACCGACGATCAGGCCCAGTCCCAGCGAAGTAGTCATCGGATACCCGGCCCCGATCCCGGCCGCTTAGGCCCGGTCGCCGGCGAGCGCGGTCAGGACGGATTCCAGATCGGCCCGCGGCCCCCGGTTGTAGGGCAGCCGCGCGAGGAGCGTGCCCATCAGGCAGGTGTCGGTCAGCGCGGCGATCGTCAGCCCCGCGCCGATCACCGCCGCCAGCCAGGTCACCGGCGGCACCGCCACCCCGACCAGCACCGACGCGAGAACCACCGAACCCGCGACCAGGCGGACCTGGCGTTCCAGCGCCCAGCGCGGGCGGCCGGCACGCACCGGGGCCTGCGCGGCCTGCCAGGCGACGATCCCGCCGTCGAGCACCCGCAGGTTCGCCAGGCCGGCGGCGGCGAGCGCCTGTTCCGCCTGCCGGGCCCGGGCACCGGTACGGCAGAGGAGCACCGCGCCCGCGCCGAGGTGGCCACGCAGCTCGTCGCGATGCTCGCGAAGCAGATCGAGCGGCACGTTGCGGGAGCCGGGGATGTGGACGGCCTCGAACTCCCCCGACGTGCGCACGTCGATCAGGCGCGGCGGCGGGCCTGCCACCGTCATCAGCTCGCGCAGGCTGGCGACGTCGATGTGGGCCGTTCTGGCGGCATCGTGGGTGTTCATTCCGCTCCCTCCCCGGAGACGATCGGCAGGCCGGCGTCGGCGGCAGCGGTGTAGGAGTCGTCGATGAACGCCGCGGTGCGGCCGGCGCGGGCAAGGAGGCTGGCGGCGGCAGCGGCGCGGTACCCGGACCCGCAGTACACCCACACGGCTTCGCCCGGCACCTCCCCGAGCCGGCCGGGCAGCTCGGGCAGCGGGATGTGCACGGCCCCGGCAAGGTGTCCGTTCCGCCACTCGTTGCGCAGCCGGACGTCCAGCACGACATCGGGAGCGGGCAGGCCACGCGGCGGACGTCCGGCCAGCGCCGCGGCCAGCTCCGGGTACGTCGCCGAAGGCAGCGGGCCCAGGCGCGACTGGTCGCCCGCGGCCCACTGCTCGGGGGTGCCGGTCGCGGCGGCCGCCGGGCGGTCGATGCCGATGCGGGCCAGCTCCCGCTGTGCCTGGCCGATCTGGGCGTCGGACTCGCCGAGCAGCGTCACCGGCATCCCCCAGCTCATCAGCCAGCCGAGCCAGGTCGACATCGGACCGTCCAGGCCGAGGCTCAGCGTCCCGGTCAGGTGCCGGTGCGCAAAGGCCTTCCGGGACCGCAGGTCGACCACCCACTCGCCGGCCGTGATCCGGGAGCGCAGCTCGCCCGCGTCGGCGACCCTGACCGGGGTGAGATCCACCAGGTCGGCCCCGCCGGCGTTCCGCGCGCCCATGTGGGCGTAGTAGGCGGGGAACGCGTCCAGGCCGGCGAGGACCTCGGTGACGAAGTCGTCCGCCGCCAGCCGCAGCACCGGATTGATCGTCCGTTCCTGTCCGATGGTCGACGCGGGAACGTCGGACTGGCTGGCCGAGCAGAAGCTGCCGAAGCCGTGCGTCGGCCAGACCTGCGCCCCCTGCGGCAGCAGGTCGGCCAGCCGCCGCGCCGACGCGTGCTGGTGCCGGGCAAGGGTGTGCGCGTGCTGGGCGCCCAGCAGGTCGGTGCGGCCGGTGGTACCAAACAGCAGCGACCCGCCAGTGAACACCCCGGCCGGGCCCTTCGGGCCGTGGAGCAGGAACGACAGGTGATGAAAGGTGTGGCCGGGGGTGGCCACCACCGTCATCGCGGCCTCGTCGGAGATCGTGATCTCGTCGCCGTCGGACAACGGCAGACGGTCGAAGTGGACGTCGTCGGCCGCCGCCACCCCGTAGCGGGCGCCGGTCACCCGGGCCAGCGCGAGCCCGCCCGAGACGTAGTCGTTGTGCAGATGGGTCTCCACCACGTGACTGATCCGCACGCCGATCCCGCCGGCCAGGGCCAGGATCCGGTCGATGTCACGCTGCGGGTCGACCACCACCGCCAGCTGGCCGTCGTGCGCCAGGTAGCTGCGGTCGCCGAGCGTGGAGGTCTCCACGACCTCAACGGCAATCGTCATCTCATCCATCCACCCTTCGTTTGCCGCCGGGGATACCCATCCAGATACCCCCGGGGGTATATCGACGACAGAGTTGGGCCATGGCAACGCCGAGGGATGGGCGGCACAGCCACCCATCCCCCATCGAGCCGGTCGAGCAGGTAGGGGTCGAACCGGTCAGCCTGGCGGGTCGACCGACGTCACGCCCTCACGACAGGGCTCTCACGACAGGGCGAGGAACAACTTCTCCAGCTGTTCCTCGCTGAGCGGCGGCTGCTCCCCCCGCTCGCGGGCGGCCTGGCACTGCCGCATCCCCGTCGCGATGATCTTGAATCCAGCCCGGTCCAGCGCCTTCGAGACCGCGGCAAGCTGGATCAGCACCCGCTCACACTCGTCGCCGTTCTCGATCATGTTGACCACGGCGCCCAACTGACCATGCGCCCGCCGCAACCGCGTCAGAGCATCCGCGAGCACCGTCGCGTTCATCTCCACCTGACCACCTCCGCGCCGCCACTCTATATACCCCGGGGGGTATTGGCCACAGCTGCGGACCCTCGGGCCGCACGCGTGAACCGCCGGCGCCGCCCATCAAGCAGCGCCGACGGTTCAGTTCGCAGCGGGTCTTATTCGCCGCCGTCGAGCGGGAGCTTCGTGTGGTCGGCGAGGCCGGCGGCGAGAGTCGCGACGGTGTCGTACTTCCAGATGAAGTTCCCCGGCAGGGAGATCCCGAGCCCCGGTTCCAGGCGGGACCGCAGTTCGAGAGCCAGCAGCGAGTCGAAGCCGAGGGACCGTAGCGGGATGTCCGGGTCGAGCACGGACTGGCCCAGCCGGAGGACGGCCCTGAGGTGCTCGGTCAGGTACGCCTCGAAGGCCGTGCGCCGCGGGAGGCCGGGAGCCACCGCGCGTATCCCGGCCAGGACAGCGCCCGGCCCGTCCGCGACTGCCGCGGCGGCACCCCCAGCGCCCGGAACGGCCACGGCGCCCCCGGCGGCGGCCGACGAGGCGTGCTCGTCGTCGACGAACCGGGCGAACAGCGACGAGGAGCGGCCCGCGGCCGGAATCCAGGAGCCCGGCTCGCCGGGGAGCACACCCGCGCGCCGCCGCCCGTGGACGAGCAGCGTCTCCAGCGCGGCGAGCCCGGCCCGCACCGGGATCATCGCGTACCCACGCTCGGCGAAGTCGGTGGCGGCGCCCACCTCGGCCCACGGCCCCCAGTTGACGACGGTGGTCGCCAGCCCCTGAGCGCACCGCCAGTCGGCGAAGCCGTCGAGCCAGGAGTTCGCGGCGGCGTACGCGCCCTGCCCGGGGTTACCGAGCAGGGAGGCCATCGACGAGTAGAGCACGAACCAGTCGAGGTCCGCCCCGGCCGTCGCCTCGTGCAGCCGCCACGCGCCGAACGTCTTCGGATGCCACACTCGACGCACCTGGTCGGCGGTGATCGTGGTGAGGGCGGCATCATCCAGAACCATCGCTGCGTGAACGGCGCCACGCAGCCGGCCGCCCCCGGCGGTGGCGGCGGCGACGAGGCGCTCCGCCACACCGGGCTCGGCGACGTCGCCGAGCACCACCTGGACGTCCGTACCGCCCGCGACCAGTTTCGCGATGCGCTCCCGGACCTCCTCGGCGGGCTCGGACCGCCCGTTGAGCACCACTCTGGCCGCGCCCTTCTCCGCCAGCCAGGCGGCGGTCTCCAGGCCGACGCCGCGCAGGCCACCGGTGACGATGTACGAGCCGTCCACGCCGACCGGCGACGGCGGCCCGTCGGGCAGCACGGCCTCGGTCACCGCGTCGCCGGGGACCTCGAGCACGACCTTGCCGATGTGCGCGGCACCGGCCATCAGCCGAAACGCGTCCGTGGCGGCCTCGAGCGGGTAGGTCGTGACAGGCAGCGGCGCGAGCTCGCCGGCGGCGAGCGCCGCCGTCAGCTCCCGCAGCATCCGGGCGACCCGCTCCGGCTGGTGCCGGTAGAGCTCGATCAGGTTCACCCCGGCGAAGGTGATGCTGTTACGGAACGGCGCCAGCCCGAGCGCCGAGTCCGCGAGGATGTCGCGCAGCCCGAGCTCGACGAAACGTCCGAAGGGCCGCAGGCACTCCATTCCGGCGCGGATCGCCGGCCCCGACAGCGAGTTGAGCACGACGTCGACGCCCTGCCCGCCGGTCGCGGCCAGGGTCTGCGCGCTGAAGTCGACCGAACGCGAGTCCATGACGTGGGTGATGCCCATGCCGCGCAGATAGGCGCGTTTCTCCGGGGTGCCGGCGGTGGCGAGGACCTCGGCTCCCAGCAGCCGCGCGACGGCGATCGCGGCGAGACCTGTCCCGCCGGTGCCGGAGTGGATCAGCACCCGCTCGCCAGCCCGCAGCTGGGCGACGTCCCGCAGCGCGTACCAGGCGGTGAGGAAGCCGGTGGGGATGCCCGCGGCGGTGGCCGGGTCGAGTCCGCCGGGTACAGGCATGGTCAGGTCGGCGTCGATGGTCAGGAACGAGCCGAACGCGCCGCCGTCGGTGAAGTTCACCGCGAGTACCGCGTCGCCGGGCCGGCGGTCGGTGACGCCCGGCCCGACCGCCGTGACCACGCCGGCGCACTCGAAGCCGATCGGTGTCTGCGGCAATGCCCCCAGGCAGATGAGGACGTCCCGGAAGTTCAGGCCGGCGGCCTGGACTCGGACCTCGACCTCGCCGTGCCCGGGTGGGCGCCGGTCAGTGGCGACGAGCCGCAGGTCGTCGAGATTCCCGTTGCCGGGCGGCTGCAGGGCGAACCGATCGTGGCCGTACCGGACCGTACGCCGCCCGGCGGCACCACGCTCGGCGGCGGTCACCGGCGCGGGGGTCAACCGGGCGACGAAACGGACACCGGCCCGCAGCGCGACCTCGTCATCGGCAGGGCCGGAGTGGGCGCCGTGGACATCGCCGAGCAGCTCGGCGACGACGGCCGTCACATCCGGGCCGGGATCGGCGTCGATGTGGGCGGCGCGCAGCTCGGGGTGTTCCAGCGTGAGCACCCGGAGCAGTCCGCGGATCCCGCCGTGATCAAGATCAGGGACCGCGTTCCCGCCCAGGGCGTGTGCACCTCGGGTCACCACGGTCAGGCCGGGCGGCACTCCGGGCAGCTCGGCCAACGCCGCGGCGACGCCCAGCACCGTCATGGTCTGCTGCTGCGCCCGCGCCGGATCTGCCGGGAACGGCGGGAACGGCGGGCCGGCCAGGGCCGACGGGTCGACCTGGGCACCAGGCACTGGCTGCGCGGTCGCGCCGTCGAGGACGACGACCACCCGCCGGCCGACGGCTCCCCCGTCGTCCCCGGTGAGGGACGCCGCCCAGGCCCGCCGGGCGTCATCGGGACCGGGCAGCGGCTGGACGTCGACGTCCGCCCCGGCGGCGGACAGGGCCGTGCCGAGCGCGCCCACCGAACCGCTCGCGTCGCCGAGCAGCAACCATCGGCCGGCGGCCCGCGGCTGGGCCGGCTCCGGGCGGGGTGACGGCTCCCAGTCGATCCCGTAGATCCAGTCCCCGGAACCGTCGAGGCGACGCTGGCCGTCCTGGTGGACGAGTCGCATGCCGTCGATGGCGACGACGAGCGCGCCGGCCTCGTCCAGCAGGCGGACCTCGCCGGTGAGAGTGCCCGTCCCGGTGGCGTCCAGGCGGGCGTGGCAGTAGCGCACGGTCGCCGGATCGCCGTGGATCCGGATGCTGTCCGTCCCGGCAGGCAGCACCAGACCACCGGACGCCGACCCGGCGACCAGGCCGGGCATGCAGGTCAGCAACGTCTGGGCGGCGGCGTCCAGCAGCACGGGGTGCACGGCCAACGCGTCCTCGGTGGCGTACGCCTCGGTCGGGATCCCGATGCCGGCCCAGGCGCTCCCACCGTCCTCGGACAGGTGCAGATCGGACAGCGCCGTGAACGCCGGGCCGTGGTGAATGCCCCGCTCCCGCATGGCCTCGTACAGGCGCGCGGGGCCGACCCGTCGGGGATGGGCACCGGCGAGTTCCGCCAGGCCGCCGGCGGCGGTGTCCGGCGGCGGGTCGTCGTCGGCGCACGTGACGGTGGCGGCCATGTGACGGGTCCAGGCGCCGTCACCGTTCCGCGCGTGGATCTCGCACTCCGCCTCACCGGGGCCGGTGACGGCGGCCGTCATCGTGATCTCGGTGTGCTCGCCCAGGTAGAGCACCTCCTCGAAGGCGATGCCGGTGACCCGCACCCGGGCCGGCCCCACCTCGAACACCTCGGCGGCGGCGGTGACCGCCAGCGAGCAGTAGGCGGCGCCGGGCAGTACCACGCGGTCGTGCACCAGGTGGTCAGCCAGCCAGGGGATGACCGCGGTCCCGGTGTCGGCCCGCCAGACGTGGCGCAGATGCTCGCCGGGCACCACCAGGTGCTCCCCGGGCAGCGACCGGTCCACGGCCTCCCGGCCGTCGAGCGCCGCCGGCCCGCCACGGCCACCGGCGGCCGACGGAGCCGCCGCCGGAGCCTCGCGGTCCGCCCAGTGGCGCCGGCGGTCGAAGGAGATCGTCGGCAGGTCCACGAGGTCGCCGGTCGGGTAGAGCACGGACCAGTCCACCGGAACTCCCGCGCAGTGCGCGGTCGCGAGACTGGTACGGAAGGCGGCCACGCCGTCCTCGTCGCGACGCAGCGTCGGCAGTACCACCGGCTCCCGCCCGGCCGCGGCAAGGATGTCGGTGACCGACCGGGTGACGACCGGATGCGGGGAGATCTCCACGAAGACCCGGTGCCCGTCGGCCGCGGCCGCGGTCACGGCGTCGCTGAAGCGCACGGTACGGCGCAGGTTCGCGCACCAGTAGGCGGCGTCGAATTCGTGCTTCCCCCGCGGGTCCTCCGCCGCGGTCGAGTAGAAGCGGACCTCGGCCGGCCGGGGGCGCAGTTCGGCCAGTTCCGCGGTGAGGTCGGCGAGCAGCGGGTCGACCTGGGGTGAGTGCGAGGCGACGTCCACCGCGATCTGATGGGCCGCCAGGCCACGCGCGGTCCAGTCGGTGACTAGATCCCTGATCCTGTCCGCGGCGCCGGAGACGACGGTGGAGCCGGGAGCAGCCAGGACCGCGACAGCAACCTCGCCGCTCGCGCCGGCCGCGGCGAGCTCCGCCTCGGTCGCGTACCGGTCGAGGCCGACGGTGGCCATCGCGCCGAGGCCGGCCACCCGGGTGAGCAGACGGGAACGGCGGCAGATCACCCGGACACCGTCGGCCAGGGTCAGCGCGCCGGCGACGACAGCCGCGGCCGTCTCCCCCATCGAGTGACCGATGACCGCCGCGGGCTCGACACCGTGGGCGCGCCACAGCGCGGCCAGCCCGATCTGTACCGCGAAGAGCAGGGGCTGCACCCGGTCGCACCCGGTGACCGCCTCCCGGCGGCGCAGCACCTCCAGCACCGAGAAACCGGCCTCGGCGGCGATGAGAGGGTCGACCTCGGCCACCGCGGCCGAGAACACCGGCTCCGCGTCCAGCAGGTCGGCCCCCATGCCCGCCCACTGCGAGCCCTGGCCGGAGAACACCCACACCGCGCCGCGCCGCACGCCCCGGGCGGCGGCCCCGGAGACGACGTTGGGGACCAACCGGCCGTCCGCATAGGCGCGCAGGTCCCGGATCAGATCCTTCCGCGAGGCCGCCACGACAGCCAGCCGGCCGTTCCCGGGGGACCGCCTGCGCGCCAAGGTGTAGGCGACGTCCCGCAGACCCGCACCCCGGGCAGGCGCGCCGGCACCGGCCGCAGGATCGCCTCCGGTGGCCGCGTCATCTCCGGGCTCGCACTCCAGCCAGTCCGCGAGCCGCGCCGCGGCGGCGGGCAGCACCGCGGGCGACCCGGCGGGCACCAGGACCACCTCCGGCCCGCGGGCCCCGCGGGCCCGGACGGCCGACGACTGGCCGTCTACCCGGCCGGACTCGTGTTCGGCCCGTGCCGGAGTACACGCGGCTGGAATCGGGGGACGGCTCACCCCGGCCGTGGCCTGTTCGAGCACCAGGTGCGCGTTCGTCCCGGAGAACCCGAACGAGGAAACGGCGGCCAGCCGCGACGGCGCGGCGCCAGGCCAGTCGGTCAGCCCGGTGGGCACGAAGAACCGCGACCCGTCAGCGTCGATCGCCGGGTTCCACCGGGTGAAGTGCAGGTTCGCCGGTATCTGGCCGTGCCGCAGGCACAGCACCGCCTTGATCAGGCCGGCGACACCCGCCGCGGGCTCCAGGTGCCCCAGGTTCGTCTTCACCGAACCGAGCGCGCACCGCGCGCCATCGGTGCCGTAGGCGCGACTCAGTGCGGCGAACTCGACGGGGTCGCCGACCTTCGTGCCGGTGCCGTGCGCCTCCACCAGCCCGACCTCGGCCGGGTCGACCTCGGCGCGCCGCAGCGCGGCGGCCGCCACCTCGTACTGGGCCTGCGCGGAGGGAACGGTCAGCCCGTCGGTGCGGCCGTCCTGGTTCACCGCCGACCCGCGGATCACGGCCAGGACCCGGTCACCGTCGCGGTTGGCGTCGGCAAGCCGCTTCAGGACGACGACACCGCAACCTTCGCCGCGGACGAACCCGTCCGCAGCGGCGTCGAAGGTGTGGCAACGGCTCGTCGGCGAGAGCATGCCCATCCGGACGAACGACTTGGTCACCCGGGGCCACAGCATGAGAGTCACCCCGCCCGCGAGCGCCACCGTGCATTCCCCGGACCGCAGGCTCTGGCAGGCGAGATGCACGGCGACCAGCGACGACGAGCAGGCGGTGTCCACCGACATGCTGGGCCCGCGCAGGCCGAGCAGGTAGGAGATCCGGCCGCCCGCCACGCAGATCCCGTTGGTGAGGACCGAGCCCTCGAGCTCGTCCGGGTGCCCGGCCAGCCGATCCATGTAGTCGGTGTAGCTGAGCCCGGTGAACACGCCCGTCGGCGTGGCCTCGAGCTGGTCGGCAGGGAGACCGGCGTTGTCCAGAGCCTCCCAGGCGACCTCGAGCAGCAGCCGGTGCTGCGGGTCGAGGACGGCGGCCTCCCGATGTGAGACGCCGAAGAAGTCGGCGTCGAAACCGGACACGTCCTCGAGGTAACCGCCCTGGCGGGGAACGGAGCGGCCCGCCGCGGTCAGGACAGGGTCGACGAACGCGTCGGCCTCCCACCTGCCCGCAGGTGGATCGCCGACCGCGTCCCGTTCCTCCACCAGGAGCCGCCAGAGTGCGGCCGGCGAATCCACGCCGCCCGGAAGGCGGCACCCCATCCCCACGATCGCTATGTCATCCCGTTTGACGCAGGATTCCTTGTCGGCGGCCGTGGTATTCGACCACGCGTCGGCAAATACGCTCATTCTCGGTCGGTCCGTGCCTCTCTACAGATGTGCGGCCGAATCGGCCACACGGCCCCGGTCGCGCGAAACGGCCGACCGAGGTCCCAGGCCGGTCTCAGCAGGTGTTCAGGTTTTCAGATATTCAGGAACCATCGTCAGGAAGCATCGGCGGAACTCATGAGGATCACGCTCTTCAGGCCGCCGATCTGGTAGGTGAAGCTCAGCGCGTGATCGAACCGCAACGGCCGCGGCCGCGTTCCCGGAATCGGATCGAAAGGCAGGCCCTCGATCGGCTGCTCACAGTTCGCGGTGGGGCACGCCAGGCTTTTCTCCATCATGAGGAGAGTCAACGCCAGGCCGAGGTTTCCGGACTGGGCCCCGCTGTGCCCGAAACACGCCTCCTGCGAGCTGAGAAGAACCGACGGGACCGCCGTCCCGTACAGTTCCCGGACGGCGTTCGCCTCGGTGTTCGTGACGTTCATGTCACCGTCGCTGCCACCGTTGATGTACGGAATCTGGTCGATGCTCCAGCGGTTCCCGAGACACTTGCGCACCGCGGCGACCAGTGAGGCGCCCGAGTCGTCCAGCGACAGCGGGCTGGCAAGGCCGTCACGTGTGGTGGCCTGCGCGATCAGGCGCCCGTAGACGTGTGCTCCGCGCCACTCGGCGTGCTGGCGGCTCTCCAGGACCACGGTGACCGAGCCCTCGCCGAAGTTCACGCAGTCGGCGCGGACGTCGTAGGGGCGCATCGGCCGGTCCATCGACGGCAGCGTCTCGGGCAGGGTGTCCGCGCCGGGCTGCGGGCCGCCGCGCGTCGCGGCGAGCAGAAGCCGCTGCGCGTTGCGCATCAGGTCCATGCTGAACGCGTCGACACCGGTGACGACCGCGATGTCGACCTCCCCGGCGGCGATCATCCGCAGGGCGTTGCCGAGCTGGATGGTGGAGGAGGAACAGCCACAGGAAACCGTGAAGCTCGGGCCCATCGACCGGGCGATCGACGCCTGCAGGAGCGTGACGTCGTACGAGGTGATGCCGAGCTGGGCCCGGATGAACAACGCGGTCGCGGCGTCCGCGGAAAGCGTCTCGGGTGTCGCCTCGTGCAGGGCCCGATACGGGTCGACGTTGTCGTCGAGCCCCCCTCGCCCGGTGAGTATCGCGGCGTGACGCAGGGCGCCCGCCCGAAAATCGATCTTCGCGTCCGAGCAGGCCTCCACGAAGGAGAGAAGCCCGAAGCGGTGCGACTTCGTGAGCTGCGCCGAGTACAGCTTGGGAATCTCCGGAAGCCGCTCCTCGAACATCTCCGGCGCCAGGTCGACCCGACCGTGGTAAATACCGTCCTTGACCAGGCAGGAACGCCCGTTCGACGCGATGTCCCACACCTCCTCGGCGGTGAGGACCGGACCGTCTTCGCCGGGGAGGCAGAAGCCCATTCCGGTGACAAGGACGTCCCGATCGCCACGGTCAGCCGGCTGTGCGCTCACTTCGTCCACTCAGGTCTCCAACATGGTCGGCATCTTGACACACAAGATCGCGCACCATCAGGGAGAAGTCACGATTTCGGTCATAGTGTTCTTTATCTGGTCGAAGCGACGCGGACGTCTCGCCATTGGTACAGGTGCTCCGGCCGGCCGGGCCGCCCGTACCGTTGCGTCCGGCTCGTGAGCCGCTGATCGGTGAGACGCTCCAGGTATCGACGCGCCGTCACCCTGGACAGGCCCACAGCGCTGGCGATCTCGTCCGCCGACATCGGCCCGGCCGCCTGCCGGAGGTAGGCGACAACCGCGTCGAGAGTCGCGATCGACGTGCCCTTGGGCTGCTCAGGCCACAGGGTGGTTCCGGGCCGCAGCGCCGCGAGGGCCGCATCCACCTCACGCTGGCCGATCGGGCCGGTGCGCCCCAGCATGAGCTCGCTGCGGAACGCCGCATAGCACTCAAGCCGGCTCCGGAACGCGGCGAAACCGAAGGGCTTCACCAGATACTGGACGGCCCCGTAGGCCACCGCCGCGCGCACGGTCGCGACGTCCCGGGCCGCCGTGACGGCGATGATGTCCGGCACGGCCCCCCGGCACCGCAGCGTGCGACACACGTCGAAGCCCGTCATGTCAGGCAGGGTGAGATCAAGCAGCACGAGATCGTGGTCGTCACGGGTGAGCTGCCGCAGGCACTGGGCGCCGGTGTGGCTCACCCCGCTGACGGTGAAGCCGGCGAGCTTCTCCACATAGACGCTGTGGGCCTCAGCGGTCATCGGGTCGGCTTCGACGATCAGCGTGCGAATCCGGCCGTCGGGCATACGCTCACGCTCCAGGTGCAGGCGTCGGACATCGGGCATCGGGCGGGGAGCGCCGCCCTCACGGCGGGAACCTGGACGGCTCCCGCCGGATGCGGCCGCGCGGAGGCTCAGGAAGCGGTGGTGCCGTCAGAAGACACGTCCGACGTCCTCACGGATGATCGTGGACATGCTGTGCTCGGCCAGGGCCGCGATCGTCATGGAGGGGTTACAGGCACCGGTGGAGCCCGGGATCCGCGACCCGTCGAGTACGTAGAGGCCCTTGTGGCCGATGATCCGGCCGTACAGGTCGACCGCCGATCCCATCGGCACCCCGCCCAGGGCATGCCAGGTCGAGTTCGCCTGGGCGTTCGTGTCGATCATCATCCCGCCACCCGCGGCGACGATCGCCTGCATCCGGGCGGCGATCTGGGTCTGGAGCGCGGCGTCACCGGTCGCCGGCCAGGTGAGCCTGGCGTCATCCGTGTTCGGGTCGTAGGCCCACGTGCCAGCGGCGTCGACGATCCCGAAACCGACGACCGTCATCAGCTTCACGCCGCCGGTGTCGGCGGGCGCACCCGCATGGATGACGGTGGCCGGAATCGGCCCCTGTGTGTCCCGGCCGCCCACACACGCCGGGCCGCCCTGCCGGGTGCCAGGATCACCGTTCATGCCGACCCAGGCGTAGATCCGATCACCGTTGTTTCCCCACTTCGTGCCGATGGCGTCGGGGAGGTCGGGCACCAGCCCCTTGGCTCGCGCCTTGACCAGGAGCCGCGTGGTACCGGCGGAACCGGCGTTGAGGAACACCGCGTCCGCGGTGATCCGCTTCCGCTCCTGCACGGTGCCGCCGGTGTCGATGCGGTCGACGGAGAGCACCCAGCGGCCGTCCGGGTCCATCTGGACGTCCCGCACCACGTGCAGTGGGCTCACCCGTACCCGGCCCGTGGCCTCGGCCGAGGCCAGGTAGGTGACGTCGATCGAGTGCTTGCCGCCGTTGTTGACGCCGAAGACGATGTCGCTGGTGGTGTAGGTCGGCTCGTACTGACCGGTGAGCTCACCCCGGACGTAGCTCCAGTCGACCGGCAGCGGAACCCGGAACGGCTCCAGGCCGCTGTTGGCGGCCACGTCCAGAAAGAGCCGGGACGACCGGTACTGATCCGCGTTCAGCACGTCGTTCGGCACCGTGGAGACGCCCAGCATGGTGGCGACGGTGGGGTAGGCCCACCGGTTCAGGTCGCGGTAGAGACTCGCGGCCTCCGGGATGGATGCCGCGAAGTTCTGGCTGGTCGGCTGCAGTGTCATCCCGTGGTACACCAGCGAGCCGCCACCGACGCCGGCACCGCAGTTGACCGTTATGCCGTCGCCCGGCAGGCTCTCGATCACTCCGGTGTAGGGCGTCCAGGTCTTGTCCACGCCCGGGGTCGTGCTGTGGTCGGTCAGCCAGGCGGACCGGTTGTCGATGTTCGCCCAGCGGCAGAAGGTCGTCGCGTTCGGCCCCGTCGACCACCGCAGGCCACGCTCCAGGACAAGAGTGGGCACTCCGGCCTGTGCCAGCCGCAGCGCGGTCACGCCGCCGCCGAATCCGCTGCCGATGACGACGGCCCGCTCCCGCTGCTCGGTGACGGCCGCGTCCGCCGGGGCTGTGGCGGCCCGTGCCCGTCCGCTGCCAGGGCCGGCCGCCAGCCCACCAGCCGCAGCCGCGCCAAGCGCCACTGTGCCGAGGATCCTCCGGCGGGTCAGCCCCGGGCCGGATTCCAGAGGTGTGGAAGCGTTGTCAGACATGGTGTCTCCATCTCTTCCGTCGCACTGCGAAAGGCCGCCGCCCCGTATCGGCGGTGCGATGTATGGATCCAAGGGAACGCAGTGGTTCGGCCGGTTCCGGGCCTGCCGGCGCGCCGAACAGAGGCCACTCGGCGACCCCTAAGGACCTATGGCACACAGAAATCAGTTGGACGTTTTTCGCGCAGGCGCACAGGGCCGCCTGAACCTCCCCATCCAGCGGCGCAAAAAAGGATGCGTCAGCTCACGACACCGGTGCGCGGCGCGGTGCAATGTGGAAAATGGACAGCAACCACTGCCCGGACAGGCGATTCGAAGTTCCCAGCGCCGGCGCGGCGCGCTCGCGATCTTCGACATCCGCCCGCGCCACGAAACCCGCCGCGGGAAAAATCACCACGCGGACACAACACCATGCAACTCAGGCGGTCACGCATGAGCACAGGCAGCGTAACTACCCCGGACGACCTCCGCGAAAAATCAACACCCGCTCATCCGTGGCAACACTCCACCTCGAACCACCGTCGGATACCGGTCGCACCGCCCCCGCGATGCGACCCATGCCGGCCAGCACAGGGTCGTGCATATCGCCCGCGCCCCGTCCCACCTCTCCCTTCGAACACAGACGACGCCAGCGCGGCTGTCGCTCTCCGAATTGCCGACCCGGTCGTCCATGCCGCCTCCAGCACTCGACTCCGGGATGGCGCCCAGTATTGTGAGCGATCACTTTTCTGTCAACTGGTCGACCTACGAGCATGCATTTCCGCAGTTGGTCGGCCGATTCCGAACCGCTTGAAGATCCATACCCGGCTCGCGTTCGGCACGCGCGACGAGCAGGATGCCGGCACAGGTCATATCCGCGGGTGACACGGATGGCCGACCAGCCGATGGTCGCCCTTCTTCGCGATGACCGAGGTCAGGGATGTGGCCGCCGAGCACCCGCCACATTCGCGGGGCAGCTGGTGGCCCATGCCGTCGAAGATCACCGGCTTCGCGTCAGGCGCGGCCGCAGCCACGTCGGGCCCGCCGCACCCGGAGCAGCCGGCACCACGCGGCACAGCGTGGGCGCCGTCAACGGCGAGGCCGGCGAGCGCACCACCACCTAGATAAGTGCTCGCTCATTTACTAAGGTCCAGTCACGTCAGGGTCGGCTCTCATGACGGAGTTCGGTCTCCTCACGCCCGTCCTGTCACTTGTGCCGGGAACGCATCCCGGCTGGGAACGGGACGGCGGGTCCGATGACGTGCGCCGGATCGCGGAGGCGGCGGACAGCCTCGGCCACGACTACCTCACCGGTTCGCCGCCCGGACCGCAGATGGCGCATCTCGTCGGTGCGGTTGACCCGGCTCCGCTCGAACTCCGTCCCGCACCTGGAGTCCGATCTCGACGTCACTCTCGACAGCGACACCCTGTCCGCGGTTTCGCAACGGCAGTAACAGGAGATCATCCAGCAGGGCGTCGAGAGGCCCGGGGACGCCCGTCGGTACGGCGCGCGTCGTCCCACGGGTGGTCGCCCCAGGTACCCGTTTCGCAATGGCGCGCGAGCCTGGCGAGATAGTAGCGCCACAGATCGGTCACAGCGAGACCGAGAAGTTCCGGAAGGTTCTCGTGCCGCAACTTGACGTCCTCCCTCGCGTGGACCGCAGGGGATTCCAACTCCTACACACCCACCGGAAGGGGTACGCGGTGTTGAGGTTCGCGGTTCGCGGGCACGGCCAGCGCCGTGCCTCCCCGCGCGGTCACGGCCCGTCCGGCCGCGATGTTCCCAACCGCGATGTTCATAGCCGCGTTGACGTCGGCGTTGGCCGTGTGCCCGCAGGCCAGGCACCGGAAGACCGCTTGGCTCTCGCGGTTCCCGGGCGCCCTATGCCCGCAGGCCGAGCAACGCTGGCTCGTGTACGCGGCGGGGACTTTCTCCACCCGGCCGGGGGCCTTCTGCTCCAACCGTGCGACGAGCAGACCCCAACCGTGGGCGAGGATGCCCCGGTTCAACCCGGCCTTCTGCCGGACGTTGCTTCCCGGCGCCTCGACGGTGCCCCGGGCAGAGCGGGTCATCCCCCTGATCTTCAGGTCCTCGCCCCGGATCACGTCGAACCGACGAGCGAGATCCGTGCTGGTCTTCTCGACCCAGTCCTTGCGCCGGTCAACCTCCCGGGCACGCAGCCGTGCGATCCGGGCCTTGACGCGCCCGCGCCGCCGCGACCCACGCCTGGCCCTCGACAATCGGCGCTGCAACCGGACCAGCCGCCCCTGCTCCCCGGCTCGCAGACCGGGACAGGACAGCAGCTCCCCGGTCGACAGCGCCGCCGACACCACCACCCCACGGTCCACACCGACAACCTTCTCGGTTCCCGGCGCGGGAATCGGATTCGGGGCCACGGCGAACGCGACATGCCAACGGCCCGCACGATCCCGCGTCACCCGATACGACCGCGCACCCGACACCTCACGAGTCCAGCGAAACCGCACCCAGCCCACCTTCGGGACACGCACCCACGCCCACCGACGATTCACCCGCCGGACGTCGCCCGGTCTCACCGCCACAATCCGGAACCCCTCACCACGCCCACGCCTACGGAAGGTGGGCCTGCGATGCGAACCGCGGAAGAAGTTCGCCATCGCCGTCGCGAAGTCACGCAAAGCCTGCTGCTGCACGATGACACTGCCCGCCGCCAGCCATGGATTATCCGACCGGGCTTCGGTCAACTGCCGGTTCTGCTCCACATAACCTGGCGCCCGACCACACCACAGCCGGTACCACGACTGTTGCTCGACCGCGAGGTTCCACACGAACCGGGCGTGCCCACAGTGCACCAGCAGAGCCTCTTCCTGCGCCGCGTCGGGATACAACCGGAACCTGGACACGACCACACCATAACATCACCGCACGACGACGAAGAATCCTAAAATACCGCTACCGGATGACCCACGCACCCACCTCACCGAAATCACGAAAAAAGACATCTACTTTCTCAACATCAAGATCATCCATCTGTTGCATTGCACTTTTCGACGGCGGTCTGCCTGACGGCGGATCGCCTGCCCCTGCCCCGCTCCGCGGGACACCGGATTCCTCCCCGGTCTGAAGGCCGGGGCATCCTCCGGGAGCTCAGGTGACGGGTTCAAGCGGCACTGGCACTGAAGGGCTGGACGGCGGGCCCGACCAACAGGGTTGCCCACGAGGCGGAGCACCTCGGTGCCGACCTGCCGGCTGCCAGCGCGGGCACCGGCGCGGGCCGAACGCAGGCGGACCCAGGCCTTCCCCCTGCGAATTCTCGCGCCGGGCGGGATCGGTGCCCGGCGCGGTCGCCAGTACACCGCGCCCTTCCCTTCGGCTCGATCACGCGGGGTGGTGAGGGCCTCGGTTCCGGGGGTGCCGAGAGCTATACAGTGGCTGGCACTCAGCTAGGTCGAGTGCCAACCTCCGGAGCGACGGGTGCCTGGGCCACGCGAGCCCATCGTCTTCGTTGTCAGGCACCCGCCGGCGGCCGGCACTCCTCCGCATGGCCCAAGCCCAGGAGGAAACACCCCAATATGCCGAAGATCATTGCCTTCGACGAGGAGGCACGGCGCGGCCTGGAGCGCGGCATGAACCAGCTGGCCGACGCGGTCAAGGTCACGCTCGGCCCCAAGGGTCGCAACGTCGTCCTCGAGAGCAGGTTCGGCGTCCCCACGATCACCAACGACGGCGTGAGCATCGCCCGGGAGATCGAGCTCGAGGACCCGTACGAGAAGATCGGCGCGGAGCTCGTCAAGGAAGTCGCGAAGAAGACCAACGACGTCGCGGGTGACGGCACCACCACCGCGACCATTCTCGCCCAGGCTCTCATCCGCGAGGGCCTGCGTAACGTCGCCGCCGGTGCGAACCCGATCGCTCTGAAGAAGGGCATCGAAACCGCCGCTGCAGCCGTCTGCGCGGAGCTCTCCAGCGTCGCGAAGGACGTGGAGACCAAGGAGCAGATCGCCTCGGCCGCCTCCATCTCCGCCGGTGACCCTGCCATCGGCGCCATGATCGCCGAGGCGATGGACAAGGTCGGCAAGGAAGGCGTCATCACCGTCGAGGAGAGCAACACCTTCGGGCTCGAGCTCGAGCTCACCGAGGGCATGCGCTTCGACAAGGGCTACATCTCGCCCTACTTCGTCACCGACACCGACCGCATGGAAGCCGTCCTCGACGACCCGTACATCCTGATCACCAACAGCAAGATCTCCGCGGTCAAGGACCTCCTCCCGATCCTGGAGAAGGTCATGCAGGCCGGCAAGCCGCTGGCCATCATCTCCGAGGACGTCGAGGGCGAGGCCCTGGCCACCCTGGTCGTCAACAAGATCCGCGGCACGTTCAAGAGCACCGCGGTCAAGGCGCCGGGCTTCGGTGACCGCCGCAAGGCCATGCTGACCGACATCGCCGTCCTCACCGGCGGCCAGGTCATCTCCGAGGACATCGGCCTCAAGCTCGAGGGCACCACCGTCGACCTGCTCGGCCGGGCCCGCAAGGTCGTCATCACCAAGGACGAGACCACCATCGTCGAGGGTGCCGGCGACGCGGACCAGATCGCGGGGCGGGTCAACCAGATCCGCGCGGAACTCGACCGGGCGGACACCGACTTCGACCGCGAGAAGCTCCAGGAGCGGCTGGCCAAGCTCGCCGGCGGCGTCGCGGTCATCAAGGTCGGCGCGGCCACCGAGGTCGAGCTCAAGGAGAAGAAGCACCGCATCGAGGACGCCGTCTCGAACGCGAAGGCCGCGGTCGAGGAGGGCATCGTCGCCGGCGGTGGCGTCGCGCTCCTGCAGGCCTCCACCAGCGCCTTCGAGAAGCTCGACCTCTCCGGTGACGAGGCCACCGGCGCCCTGATCGTCGAGCGCGCGCTCGCCGCACCGCTGCATCAGATCGCCGCCAACGCCGGTCTCGAGGGCGGCGTCGTGGTCGAGAAGGTCCGCGGTCTCCCGACCGGGCACGGCCTGAACGCCGCCACCGGCGAGTACGTCGACATGATCGCCGCCGGGATCATCGACCCGGTGAAGGTCACCCGCTCGGCGCTGCAGAACGCCGCGTCCATCACCGGCCTCTTCCTCACCATCGAGGTCGTGGTGGCGAACAGCCTGGCGGACGCGGCGGCGTCCGCGTCCGCGGATGCCGCCGCCTTCGGCGACATGGGTATGTAACCGCGTCACCAGCTCGTCGGCGGACCGGCCTGCACGGTCGGCCCGCCGACGCCACTGTCCACCGCTCGTCGACGCTGTGCGCACCGCGGCAGCCGCGTTCGAGAGCTCCCGCTTGGGAACTTGGGAATACGGCGCGGGCAGATGGCCTCGCCGAAGAGGTTGTCCGTCCATCGCGGACAAAAATGGGCAGGGGAAAATACCAGCTCCCCGCCGCTTTCAACTTATAGCACGTGGGGGGACTTGCGTCAAGACCCAGGTTGTGCCGCAGAATAGCCAGCCGAGGCCAGATGCCGAGCAGAATCCAGCCGCGCCCGCGAGCGCCAGAATTTGGATCTGAGGTCGCGAGCCTCAGGTCGGAGCCGAGACGTGAACCCCCTGACCACCAGCGCGTTCGACCTTCCCGACCGCCTCGCCGCCAAGGCCGACCCGACGCTGGTCGCCGGCGACGAGCAGCACTTCACGGCCATCGCGGAGAGCCTCGAACAGTCGATCGCCGAGCTGTCCGACCGCCTCGACACCGCGCGCAGGGCGCCCGGCGGCATCGGCCAGGAGGCGATGGACCGGGACCTGGAGATCCACCGGCTGACCGCCCGCCTGCGCGCCCTGCGCCGCTTCGGTCTGGACCTGTGCCTCGGGTACATCATCCGGGTGGACAACCCCGAGCCCGTGTACGTCGGACGGCTCGGGCTCACCGACAGCGCGGGCCGTCGCCTGCTGCTCGACTGGCGCTCGCCCGCCGCCGAGCCGTTCTTCGGAGCGACCCACGCCAACCCGATGGGCCTGGCGAGCCGCCGCAGGTACCGCTGGACCCGCGGCCGGATCAGCGACTACTGGGACGAGGTGTTCACCCCGGACGGATTCGAGGGGCACGCCGCACTCGACGACCAGTCCGCGTTCATCGCCAGCCTGGGCGGCAACCGCTCCGCCCGGATGCGGGACGTGCTCGGCACCATCCAGGCCGACCAGGACGCCATCATCCGCGCGGGATCCGACGGCGCCCTCGTCGTCGACGGCGGTCCGGGCACGGGAAAAACCGTCGTCGCGCTGCACCGCTCCGCCTACCTGCTCTACGCCGACCCTCGCCTCGGTCACCGCCGCGGCGGGGTGCTGTTCGTCGGTCCGCACCAGCCCTACCTGGCCTACGTGGCCGACGTCCTCCCCAGCCTCGGCGAGGAGGGAGTGCAGACCTGCAACCTGCGGGACCTCGTCGCCGAGGGAGCCACCGCGACGATCGAGACCGACCCGGACGCGGCCCGCCTGAAATCGTCCGCGAACCTGGTGAAGGCGATCGAGACGGCCGTCAGGTTCTACGAGGAACCGCCCACCAAGGGAATGACGATCACGACCCACTGGGCGGACGTCTGGCTGAGCGCCGACGACTGGGCCGAGGCGTTCGAGGCACCGGACCCCGGCATCCCGCACAACGAGGCACGTGACCAGATCTGGCAGGAGTTGGTCACGATCCTGATGGACAAGCACGACGACGACATCTCGGCGCACCTGCTCCGGAGGTCGCTGCTGCAGAACCGGGAGCTGCTCACGACCTTCAACCGCACGTGGCCGCTACTCGAAGCGGCCGACCTCGTCGGAGACCTGTGGTCGGTACCCGCCTACCTGCGCAAATGCGCTCCATGGCTCAGCCCCGACGAGGTCCGGCTCCTGCAGCGCGCGGACGCCCAGGCCTGGACGGTGTCCGACCTGCCGATCCTGGACGCGGCCCGGCAGCGGCTCGGCGACCCGGAGGCGTCCCGGCGCAGGCGTCGGCAGGACGCCGCCGTCGCCGCCGAACGCGAACACATGACCAAGGTCGTCGACAACCTGCTCGAGGCCGACGACGACGGTGAGGGCCTCGTGACGATGCTGCGCGGGCAGGACCTGCGCGACGTCCTGGTCGACGAGTCCGCGCTGCCCACCACCGACCCGGACCTGCTCGCCGGCCCGTTCGCGCACGTCGTCGTGGACGAGGCCCAGGAGCTGACCGACGCGGAGTGGCAGATGCTGCTGCTGCGCTGTCCGTCCCGCAGCTTCACCGTCGTCGGGGACCGCGCCCAGGCCCGCCACGGCTTCACCGAGTCGTGGCGGGAACGGCTCGCGCGGGTCGGGTTCGACCGGATCAGGCAGGCATCCCTCAGCATCAACTACCGGACGCCGGAAGAGGTCATGGCCGAAGCCGAACCGGTCATCCGCACTGTGCTCCCGGACGCCAACGTGCCGACCTCCATCCGCGGCAGCGGCATCCCCGTCCAGCACGGATCCACCTCGGATCTGGATTCGGTCCTCGACTCGTGGCTCGCCGCGCACGCCGACGGGATCGCCTGCGTCATCGGCGATCCCACGTTCCGGCCGACGTCGCGCGTCCGGTCACTGACCCCGGAGCTGTCGAAGGGGCTCGAGTTCGACCTGGTCATCCTCGTCGACCCGGAGACCTTCGGCACCGGCATCGAAGGAGCCGTCGACCGCTACGTCGCGATGACCCGCGCGACCCGGCAACTCGTCATCCTCACGAGCCCCTGACGTCGGCGGGCCTGATCGGTGTGGGATCAGCGAGCCCGGCCGAAGGTTCGGGTGGTGGCGATGACGGCGAGGCGGTTGTCGGCGCCGGTGTCACGCACCTCGACCCGGCCGAGGCCGTCGCGGACCAGCGCGGTGGCGACGACCGGGCCGACCCGGGCCGGGCGCAGGTAGCGGATCCCCAGGGAGGCGAGCGTCTCGCCCGGGGTGAGGGAGAGCGCCGCCTCCTCGGCGGTCAGGGCGAGCAGCCCGCCGTTGATGGTGTTCGACGCGTTGATCGCGTCCTCGGCGCGGGGCAGCGTCGCCACGCCCGGCGCGAGAACCTCGCAGCGGGCCCGCTCGGCCAGCGGCCTGCTCAGCCGTCGGCCCGGGCTCCGGCGCGGCCGGGTCTTCAGGTCCGCCAGATCGGGTGCCATGACCAGGGCGGGGTTCGGGGCGGCCATGAACGAGGTGACGGCGAATCCGATCCGGTCACCGCCACTGCCGGTGAACTCGACCTCCACGACGCCGACCGACCGGCCGGCCTTGACCAGCCGGGCGGCCACATTGATTGTCTCGGACTCGCGCGGCGGGGCGAAGACCTGGACGTCCAGGTCGAGCGTGACGGGGACGCGGGGTGCGAACCGGTCCATCACCGTATAGCCGGCCACGGTGTCGGCCCAGATCGCCAGGATCGACGTGCGCACGCTCCCCGTCCCGGGGGCGAACATCTCCGGGACGACCGGTGCCGACCCGTGCCACTCGTCGCCGACCAGGTCGAGGCCGAAGCCGAGCTCGAGCAGGATGTGGTCGTCGGTGTGCGTGACGTACTGGACTTCGTCGGTGGTGGTCATCGCTGCCGCCCCCCGGGCATGACGTGGCTTCCCTTGCCGGGACGACGCGGGCCCGCACCTCGGCTGGAGCCGCTTCGGCTGAGCACTGGTCTCCGATCCGCTCCTCGGCCCACAGCGCGAGCAGACGCCCAGCCGGCCGCCGAGGACCTTCCTGATTCAACAACATTGACGTCGGAATCAAGTCAGGATGGCTCTCGGTGTGGCGCACCACGCACCTCGTACACCTCGTACACCTCGTACACCTCGGCGCTGTCGGCCGGCGTCACCGGGCGAGGAGGTCACGGATCACCTGGGCGATCTCGTCGGGGGCCTCCTCTGCCATGAAGTGGCCGGCGCGGGTGAGGCGGTGGTCGAGGTCGGGTGCCCAGGCCCGCCAGAGCGTCTCGGCGTCGAAGCCGAGCTGCGCGCCCCAGTCCTGCTGCACAACGGAGACGGGCATCGCGAACTGCGAGCCGGCGTCGAGGTCGGCCTGGTCGTGCGCCAGGTCGACGCCGGCGGACGCGCGGTAGTCGGCGACGATCGACGGCACCGCCGCGGCGCTCGCTCGCAGGTATTCGGCGCGCACGTCTGCCGGGATCGCCGCCGGATCGTTCGCCCAGGCGTCGAGGAAGAAGCCGAAGAACGCGTCCACACTGTTGATGATCATCGTCTCGGGCAGGCCTTCTGGCTGCGCCATGAGATAGAGGTGGAAGCCGACCGCGCCGGACACCCCGTGCAACACGTTCCACATGTCGAGGGTCGGTACGACGTCCAGGATGCCGAGGTGCGTGATCGTCTCGGGATGATCGAGCCCGGCTCGGAACGCGACGAGGGCTCCGCGGTCGTGGCCGACCAGCGCCAGGCGTTCGTGGCCGAGCGCCGCGGCAAGCGCCACGATGTCAGCCGCCATGGTCCGCTTCGCGTACACGTCGGGGCCCGTGGCGGGCGGCTTGTCACTTGCTCCGTATCCGCGAAGGTCAGGGCAGATGACCGTGTGCCGGGCGGCGAGGCGCTCGGCGACCTGGCGCCACATGAGGTGGGTCTGGGGGAAGCCGTGCAGCAGCACGACCGGGCTGCCCGTGCCGCCGACCGCCGTCGAGAGCATGACACCGTCCGCCCCGGGCAGGCGGGTGTAGTCGAAGCCGGGGATGGTGAGGGGCATGACGCGCGTCCTTCCAAAGCGGGTGCCGTACCGGGCGAGCCCAGGCTGCGCGGCGCCGGTCAGCGGCGAATCAGCGCGCGACGCCGTGGGGGCGGCGGGCCGTGAGGATGGGGACATGCGGATCGAGGTGCTGGGCGCGGTGAGGGCACGTCGCGAGGACGGGACCGAGATCGACCTGCGTGGCCCCCGGCACCGTGAGGTCCTTGCCCGCCTCGTCGCCGCCGACGGACGGATGGTCGCCACCGACGCCCTTGTCGCCGACCTGTGGCCCGACCCGCCGGCCGGTGCCGTCGGCGCCCTCCGCACATTCGTCGCCGCCCTGCGCCGCGCCCTCGAGCCCGAGCGCCCGCCCAGGACGCCCCCACGTGTGTTGGTGACCGAGGGGCCCGGTTACGCGCTGCGCCTGCCACGGGCGGACGTCGACGCCCACCGCTTCGAGGACGCGCTCGCCGCCGCCCGGCGCTCGTCCGACGCGTTCGCGCCGCTCGGCGTGGCGCTCGCCGCGTGGCGCGGACCGGCCTACGCCGGCCTGCCCGACGCCGGGTGGGTGCGCGGCGAGCGCCGCCGACTCGAGGAGCTGCGGCTGCAGGGCGTGGAGCTGCAGGCGGGCATCCTGCTCGATCGCGGCCAAGGGGCCGATCTCGTCGCCGAGCTCGACGCGCACGTCACCGAGCATCCGTGGCGCGAGCCGGCGTGGGGACTGCTCGCCCGCGCCCTCTATCGCGCCGGGCGCCAGGCCGACGCGCTCGCCACGCTCCGGCGCGCCCGCGCGATGCTCGTCGACCAGCTCGGGCTCGACCCGAGCCGCGCACTGCGCCGGCTTGAAGCGGACATGCTCACCCAGTCGCCCGCCCTCGAACCGCGAGTCTCCGAATGGCCGGCCATCACCGCCCGTCTCGGCCCACGCACGACCGTCGACGTCGCGCGCGCCCTGGCCCTCGCGGGCGGCGACGCGCTCGTGTCCTCCCGGCGCGACCGGCTCGCCGCCGCGCTCGCCGCGGAACGAACGGGCGATGTCGCGCTGACCGCCCGCGTCATCGGTGCCTACGACGTGCCCGCGATCTGGAACCGTGCCGATGACCCGGTACAGGCCCGCGCCGTCGTCGCCGCGGCCGAACGCACGCTCGCCACGCTCGGCCCCGCCGCGCCCGCCGACCTGCGGGCCCGGCTCCTCGCCACGATCGCCGTCGAGAGCCGCGCCGAGGACGCCGCCGGGCCGGCACGGGAGGCTGAGGCGTTGGCACGGTCTCTCGGTGATCCCGCCCTGCTCGCCTTCGCGCTCAACGGCGTCTTTCTGCAGTCCTTCTCCCGGCCGGGACTCGCGCAGCGGCGCGACGACATCGGAGCGGAACTCGTCGCGGTGTCCACCCGGCACGGGCTGCCCACCTTCGCGATTCTCGGCCATCTCGTACGCCTGCAGTCGGCGTCGGCCCGCGGTGATCTCGACGCTGGCTCCCAGCACGCGGCCGCGGCCGAGCGGCTCGCCACCGAGCACGAGTCGCCGCTCGTGCCGGTGCTCACCAGGTGGTTCCGGGCGCTCGTCATCGCGGCCCGCAGCGCCGCGCCCGGCGGGCCGTCCGCCGCCGCGGCCGCGGCCGCCTACCGAGCCGCCGACACCGCGCTCGAACAGGCCGGCATGCCGGGCCTGCACCGCGGCCTGCTACCGCTCGCCCTGCTCGGGCTCCGTCTGCTGCACGACCGCCCCGCCCCGATCGACCCACGGCTGGACTGGGGCCCGTACACGCCGTGGGCGGCACCGCTCGTGCTCCTCGCGCAGGACCGTCGAGAACAGGCACGAGCCGCCCTCGCCGCGACGCCCGAACCGCCGCACGACCACCTCCAGGAGGCGCTCTGGTGCCTCACCGCCCACGCCGCCGCCCAGCTCGGCGAGCACGCGATCGCCGGGCGGGCCGCGGCGGCCCTGCGGCCCGCCCGCACCGAACACGCCGGCGCCGCCAGCGGCATGCTCACACTCGGCCCGGTGGCGCGCTACCGCGACTAGGCGCCGGCGGTCGCGGTGGGGACAGTGGTGTTGCTCAGACCGGCAGGCCGGACCTTCCATGCCCCACCGGGCCGATATGGGCACACTGACTTCTACTTCAGAGCAGATTATGGAGCTAATATGTCCATTCTTAATCCTCGATAGCTGGGAACGCTGGGGGTCGCGATCAGTCTGGGTATGTCCTCGGGTCGGGCAAGGCCGAAAAATGACGGGTTCACCGGTCTGGCTCGACCAGCGCTCCGAGCTGAGGTGATCCGTTGGAGCGCCGGCGAGCTCGTCCTGCCGACAGTGCCCGCGCCGGGCGCCGACAGCCGGGACGCCGCCATCTGTCCGGCATGTGACCAGGGCTGGAACCGCACTACCCGGCGCTGGCCGCGATGAGTTCAGGGCAAGGACGAGGGATGCTGGCCGCGGAGTCGCCTTATGTGGGAAGCAGCACGCTGAACGAGCCCTCACTGTTTATCTCGTACGCGCATGCGGACGCCATGTACGTCGAACGGCTCGCGCGGTGCCTGGACGGCTTCGGCCTGCCCGTCTGGTACGACGACGGCCTGGGGTGGGGCGCTCGATTCACCCAGGAGATCCGGCTACGGATCAGGAACGCCCTCGCGGTCATCGTCGTGATGTCCCCCGCGGCGGAGAAGTCGGAGTGGGTCGAACGGGAGATCCTGGAAGGGCAACGGCACGACCGGGAGTTCTTCCCGATCCTGATCGAGGGAAGCCGACTGTTCCTGCTCGCGACTCGGCACTACTTCGATGCCCAGGACGGCTCGTTGCCAGGCGAGCGGGAGATCGCGCAGTTGCAGGCGGTCTGCAGGAGCACGGGCACCGCCGGCGGAGACACCCCGACGCTCCTGCTGCGGCCGCCGCACCAACGGGCGTCGACGGTACACCTCTCCAGGGAAAGATCGTTGGAGAAGCTCGGCTCGCTCTTCCAGGAGGGAGAGCTGGAGCATGCGGACATCCTGACATCGTCGCTGCTGCTCGAGTCGGTGCAGCGGCTGGAGGCCGGCTGGATGCGGCGCCGAGCTGACGGCGAACGACTGCCCATCGACCTGCTGGCCCGGATCGACTCACTGTGGGAGGACGCCTCCGAGGGAAAACAGGGGTTTCGCGCCCAGATGGCCCGTCACATGGGCCTGCGCGTCGACACCGAGCGGGATTTCGTCCAGCTGGCACAGGCGCTGGGGTGGACGAGCGGCCGCGGGGACACGAATCCACGCTACGGAGCCTTCGTCGGGGCCGCCGGCCGCGGAAACGGATTCTTCCCGACTCTGCGTAATCCGCAGATGGAGCGATATCAGAGCTGGCATGACCAGTGGGTGCAGACAGTCATGGCTGTGCATTTACGGCTACTGAAAGGCGGGGGATGATCGTGCCCTGGTACGGGTGGCTGCTGCTGGTCATTTTTCTCGGCGGTGGGGGGTATCTTCTCTTCATCGGGCTGATAAAGGTACCGCCGGGCCAGGTGGGAGTCGTTCGGGTACGGTTTGCCCCGAGCCACCCGGACGACGCACGCCGGCGGGTGAAGGTGCATGGCTCGCCAGGGGTGCAGGCCGAGCTACTGAAGGCCGACTGGCTCTACTTCCGGCCACCGGTGCTGTACCAGATCAGCTATCGGGAAAGGACCAGGGTCCCGCCGGGAACGATCGGCGTGGTCGTGGCGAGGGACGGGGAGACGGCTCCGGTGCACGAGGCGCTTTCGAGGCACGTCGAATGCGACTCCTTTCAGGACGGGCGCGCCTTCCTCTGCAACGGGGGCCAGAAGGGAAGACAGCCAGCGGTGTTGCCGGTCGGCGAGTACGACATCAACCCGGAGCTCTTCGACGTCGTGACGGTGGAGACGATCGGGTCTGGCCGGTACGGCCTCACCGAGAACGACCTGAGAGAGATCGACGTTCAGGTCGGAACCGCCGGAGTCGTGATCGTCCGCGTCGGACAGATGTACGACGACAGCAACGCCGCGGTCGCGCCGCGGGTACCCGGCCATCGCAGTTTCCAGTACCCCTGGGCTTTCCTCGAGAACGGTGGTTGCCAGGGGGTACAGGAGGAGACGCTCCCCGGCGGCGGGAGCTATCAGATCAATCCGTGGTTCGCCCGCGTGGTCCTCATCCCCACCCGGGTCCTCGTCCTGGAGTGGAGCAGGAAGCGGCAGGAGGAGAGCCGCTTCGACTCGGCGCTCGACCAGATCGTGGTCAACGTCGGAGGATTCCCGATCCGGTTCGACATGCAGCAGACCATCCAGATTCCGGCCAGAGCGGCGCCGCGGCTGGTGAGCCAGTTCGGCGAGCAGGAGAAACATCCGGTCGAGCCGGACGACGACGTGACGAGACCCGCCCCGGTGCGCCGGTTCGTCGAGCGTGTGCTGGGGACGACGGCCGAGGGATATTTTCTGAGTACGGCCAGCGAGTACAAGGTGCTCGACTTCCTGAACAGTCACAACGAGGTTCGGCTGGAGGTCGAGCAGAAAGTCCGCCAGGCGCTTGACGAATGGGATATCGAGGCGGTCCGCACCACCCTCGGCGAGTTCGAACCACCCGCGAACCTTGACGAGATCCGCCGGGCGATCGCCAGCGAGCGGGAGCACGCACGTATCCACCGGCACGAGCTGGAGAACGCGAGAATCAAGGCGGAGATCGTCCGGGTCCAGGCGGAGAGCGAAGCGGTCGCCAAAGGAATCCGGAGCACAGCGGAGGCGGAGCACATCCAGAAGCTGGCGGCGGCGGAGCTCGAGGCGAGGATCCAGCTTCTGGGCCAGGATGTCGTGGCGATGGAGCTCCTCCTGGCACAGCTCTCGAAAATGAACGTGCCGACCTATGTCGGCGGCGACGCGACCGCGCTGCTACAGCACATGCCCCTGGAAGCCGCACGCGAAATGATCAACAATGCGATCGCCCGCGTCCAGCAGAAGGAGGTGGCTGGCGCGCCGCCGCGTCCCGGCCCACCCGACGACGGCGCCGCCAGCGAACTGACAGCCGGTACCGGTCCGATCTGAGGCTCCCCGGCTGATGAATCAGGCCGTGCGCCCGCATCATCCGCGGCGCGCTTTTACTCGTCGGGCGGGTAGTCGGTGGAAGCGGCGAGGTCACGCTGACGTTCAGGTTCGCCGCGACGTGCCCCCTCGCCTGCGGGTCGCAGCCGCCGAGGGCGACCAGCATCGCGAAGGTGAGCAGCTCGCGGGGGGGGATGTCGACGCCGCCGCGGGTGTAGTGGTCGCCGAAGCAGTTGGCCGACAGGAACCGCTGGATGTGCTGCTCGTCCGCGGGCGCACCCGCGTACAGGGCGTCCACGGCGTCGTCGCCGATGATCTGCTTCTACACCGCCAGCCCACGCGCGGCGCGGGTGTCCGTGGTCGTCGTCGACTGGCCGGGTGGCGGCAGGCTGACGCCGCGTTCGGTCAGAACGTCGTTGGTGGCGTGGAGGAAGTCGAACACCTTCGCCAGCCCGACGTACGGCACGGCCTGGTAGACGATCTCCTTGGCCTCGACGGGGCTGACACCGGCGGTGAGCGCCGCGCCGAGCATGACCCGGTACTCGGCAGCGCCTGGCAGGCGATCATCGCCGCAAGCTGGACCATGGGCCGGGTGCGGACGTCGAGACGGCTCTCGGCGAGGACCTCGTCGAAGGCGAAGTTGTCGAAGTACTCGATGAGCTCGGGGTCGGTCACCGCCAGCGTGAAGACGTGGTCGGGGAACAGCACGTCGTGGTTGCGGCGGGCCTGGTCCGTGGGCGCCACCTCGGCCTCCTTTACAGGTTGGGCCGGCGGATGGCGCCGTCGAGCGCCTGGCCCAGCAGGCGGGCGAGGGTGACCCGTTCCTCCCGGCTGAGGCCGGCGAGGATCTCGTCCTCGACGCTCTCCTGAGCCTGCTCGGCCCGTTCGAGCGCCTCGCGGCCGGTCTCGGTCATCGTGACGAGATGGCGGCGGCGGTCCGCCGGGTCGCGGCGCCGCTCGGCCAGGCCGGCGGCCTCCAGCTCGTTGAGCAGCAGGACGCAGTAGTTGGCGTCGATGCACAGGCCTTCGGTCAGGGCCTGCTGGGTGGTGCCGGCGTGATCGCGCAGGTAGGCCAGGGCCGCCATGTCCTTGAGGCTGATCCCGAGCAGGTCGGGCGTGCTGGCCCGGTGGACGAGCCGCGACAGGCGGGTCAGCAGCACGATCGGCCCCGTGGTTGAGGTGGCTTCCGGCATCGAACTATAGTAGCGGCATCGACATCATCACTGATCCGTGATGATTAACCTTACGTGATTATCGATGCCCGATGACCAACCACGATCCGACTCCCGGAGGAGATCCCCTCGATGCCCGACGCAGTCGATGTCTGACCCCACGCTGGCCGCAGTTACCGGCGGAGCCGACCGGCGCCGGTGGATCGCCCTCGTGGTCGTGTGCCTGGCCATGCTGATGAACGCGCTCGACTCGTCGATCGTCAACGTGGCGTTGCCGTCGATCCAGGGCGACCTGCACTTCAGCCAGTCCAACCTCACCTGGGTCGTCGACGCCTACCTGATCGCCTTCGGCAGTTTCCTGCTGCTCGCCGGGCGCCTCGGCGACCTGGTCGGCCGCAAGCGGGTGTTCCTCACCGGGGTCGCGCTGTTCACCGCCGCCTCGGCGCTGTGCGCCGTCTCCCCCAACCAGGGCACGCTGATCGTGGCCCGCTTCGCCCAGGGGCTCGGCGGCGCCGTCTCCTCGTCGGTGATCATCGCGATCATCGTCACCGAGTTCCCGAACGCGACGGAGCGGGCCCGGGCGATGAGCGCCTACATGCTCGTCGCCGTCGGGGGCGGGTCACTGGGGCTCGTGGCCGGCGGAGTGCTCACCCAGGCCGTGAGCTGGCACTGGATCTTCCTCATCAACGTCCCGATCGGGGTCGCGACCTTCGTCCTCGGGGTCGTCCTGATCGAGGAGAACGTCGGTCTCGGGGTGGGCCGAGGAGTGGACGTCACCGGTTCCCTGCTGGTCACCGCGGCGCTGCTGCTCGGCATCTACGCGATCGTCACGGCGGCCACCCACGGCTGGGCCTCGGCCCAGACACTCGGGTACGGGGCCGTCGGGGTTGTGCTCCTGGCCGCGTTCTTCCTGGTCGAGGCCCGGCGGAGCAATCCGATCATGCCGTTGCGGATCCTGCGGGTGCGCAGCCTGGTCGGCTCCAGCGTGGTGCGCGGATGCCTGTTCATCGCGATGTACGCCGTCTTCTTCTTCGGTGCGCTCTACCTCGAGCAGGTCCGCGACTACAGTCCGCTGCGCACCGGGCTCGCGTTCCTGCCGATGTCCCTCGTCGTCGCGGCCCTGTCGATGGGCATCGTCAGCCGGCTGCTCATCCGCTTCGGAGCGATGAACGTGCTCGTCCCCGGACTGGTCGCGGTGATCGTCGGCCTGTTCCTGCTGACCCGGGTGGACGAGCACACCAGCTACGCCGCCGGCCTGCTCCCGGGGCTGCTGATCCTCGGTCTCGGCATGGGCGCCGCGATGGTCCCGCTGCTGTCGATCGCCATGGCGGACGTCCCCCCGGCCGACGCCGGGCTGGCCTCGGGAATCGTCAACGTCTCGATCTGGCTCAGCTCCTCGGTCGGCCTCGCCGTCCTCTCCAGCCTCGCCGCCAGCCGCACGAAAACCCTCACCGCCCACGGGCACTCCGCCGTCGCCGCCCTGGTCAGCGGCTATCACCTGGCCTTCCTGATCGGTACCGGCTGCGCCCTGCTCGGGCTCGTCACGACGCTCGTCGTCCTGCGCGCTCCGGCCCGGGCGGCGTTCGCGGCGACGCGGGCGGCAGCGGCGGCGACAGCCGAATCCGCGAAGCTGCCCACCCCCCGCGAGCATCCTGAGCCCCGGGTGGAGGCGGTCCCCCACGAGTCCTGAGCCGCACGACCACCCCGGCGACGTGGCCACCGGCGAGCACGCCGCCAGGGTGCCCGCCTACTCGGCGACAGCGCACCGACGTCCGCCGGTGGGTTCGCGGGCCAGCAGCCGCCGGGTGATGGCTTCCAGGCGGGACGCCGCCGAGCCGCTGTCGGACGGCGCCGTGTTCGTGGGCGGCCACGAAGGCGACCCCGAGAAGGTCGTTGAGCTTGCCGCCCTGTCCGAGCGCAGCGCCGCCGTGGTAGAAGCGCCGTAGTTGCAGGTCGTCCCAGCGGACGACGGAGATGTCCGCCCCGGGGCCCGCAATGTTCACGATCACCGGGTTGGCGCCCTTCTCCAGCAGGCTGGTGAGGCCGTGACCGAGGACGTACCGGCTGAGGTAGAACAGCGCGAAGTTCTCCTCGAACCCCTCCGAGGTCTCGCGACGGGCGGAACGGTAGTGGCGCGCTCCCAGCACGAGCCCGTCTATCGCGGCGAACCGTTCCGTGACAGACGCGACGACCCTCTCGTTCTCGCTGACGAGGCTCAGCTCCGCCTGGAGGAAGAACGCCCTGCCGCCAGCGCCGGCCCGGTTGGCCGCGTCGAGGAAGGCCGTTCCCTTGGCGGCGTTGCGGCCGACGACCACGACCTGGTCGCCACGGCCCAGGAGGGTGCGGGCGAGGGACTGGCCGATCCCGTCGGTCCCTCCGGTGATCACGATGGTCCTCATCGGGTGCCCTCCTGGGCGGTCGCGGCGGACAGGGCTGGCGGGACCGTCCCGGACGTCGACGTCGACGTCGACGTCGACGTGGTCGCGGTCGCGGTCGCGGTCGCGGTCGCGGCACCTGCGGCCGGGACCGCCGCCTCGGTCGTCGCGTCTCGCCGGGGGAGGAACGCGCTCATGGCGAGGATGACGGCGACGGCCGCCAGCGCGAACCAGTGGACACCGTGGAACCCCGCCATCCCGCGGGTGTTCTCCGGCCCAACGGTCGCCAGGATCAGGGTGACGACGGCGATGCCGATGGCCGCGCCGAGCTGGTTGAGGATGTAGAGCACGGAGCTGCCCTGGGACACGGACTCCGGAGGCAGCGTCCGGTACAGGGATCCCATGGTGGGCGCGCCGACGAAGCTCAGCCCCGCGCCGACCACGAACGCGGCGAGCGCGGGCCACACCTCGTTGGTGTGCGCGCCGATCCCGGTGAACGCCAGTTGGCCGAGTACCGCGACAACCGCCCCGCCCCGGACGAGGGCCCGAGGGCCGAGCCGGTCGGACAGCCGCCCGGACAGGGGCATGCAGATGACGGCGGCCACCGCGAAGGGTGCCACCAGCAGCCCGGCCCCGAGCGCGCCCCGTCCATGCTGCTGCTGGTAGTAGAGCGGGAGCACGAAGAGGTTCGCGAACATCGTCAGGCCCACCAGAGTCATGACGGCCACGCTCGCGGCGAATCCAGGACTGGCGAACAGGCGCAGGTCGATCAGGGGTGGCGTGCTCCGGTGCGGACGTCCACGCAGGGCGTGCACGGCGTAGCCGGCGAGCAGCGTCACCGCCGCGACGAGCGGGACGAGCACCTGCCAGGCGACGACGGCGGTGCGGTCAGCCGCCTGCGTCAACGCGAGGACCACGGCGGCGAACCCCGGGCCGATCAGCGCGACACCGAGGACGTCGAGGCGGCTGGTGGGCGTCTGGCGTGGCGGGTCGGCAGGTACCGCACGGGCTGCGCCGAGCAGGGCCACGACCCCGACCGGCAGGTTGATCAGGAACATCCATCGCCAGGAGGCGCTCTCCAGGACGATCCCACCGACGATCAGGCCGAGCACCGGGCCGGCCGAGAGCACCATGCCCATCAACCCCATGACCCGGCCGGCGCGGCGTGGTCCCGCGGCGCGGGCGAGCAGGGTCAGCACCAGCGGGTCGAGCACGCCGGCGGCAAGGCCCTGGATGACCCGGAAGACGATCAGGCTGGTGATGTTCCAGGCGAGACCGGAGGCCAGGGAGGCGGACAGGAAGACGACGAGGGCGGTCAGCCACAGCCGGCGCGCGCCGAACCTGTCGACAGCCCAGGTGGTGATCGGGATGGCAATGGTGAGGGCCAGGAGGTATCCGGTCGAGACCCATCCGATCGTGCTCAGCGAGGCGTGGAACCGCGCGGCGAGGGTGTCGACACCGACGGCGACGACGGACCCGTCGAGGATTCCCATGATCCCGCCGAGCAGAACCACGGCGATCAGGCGTCGCAGCGGCGGGTCGAGCCGGTCCGCGTCCCGAGCTTCGGCCGACATAATGCCTCCGAGTGTCTATAGTTTTGCACGTGCGAGTGCAGTCTAGCGCTCGTATCCGTTCCCACGGCAGCGGGAGACCGACGGCGGCCGGCAGCTACGGTGCGGCGGTACCGTGATGCGGTGAACGCGATCTCGGGCGGCGGGCGGACGGCCGGCGGGCGACCGGGCTCGCGCGGCCGCCCGGACAAGAGGGAAGCGATCCTCGGCACCGCGTTCACGGTGTTCGCCCGGGAGGGGTACGCCCAGGCGGCGCTGGATGTCATCGCCACCGAGGCGCAGGTCGCCAAGCACACGATCTACAACCACTTCGGCGACAAGCAGACCCTGCTGCGGGCGGCGCTCGCCGCCGAGGCCGACCGCGCGCTGGCGAAGAACCTGGCCGCCGTCGACCGGCTCCGCGACCTGCACGGCGATCTACGGTCCGCGTTGGAGGACGTCGGCCACCGGCTGATCCAGTGCTTCTGCGACGAGCGGGGCTGGGCGCTGCGCCGGCTGCTCTACGCGGAGATCAACCAGTTTCCCGATCTGCTCGACATCATCCAGGGACGTGCGGCGAATCCGGTCACCGAGGCGCTCGCCGACCGGTTGGCCCGGCTGACGCTGGCGGGGAAGCTGCAGGCCGGCGACCCGTCCGCGGCGGCGGAGCAGCTCGCCGCGCTGCTGACCGGGTCGTTGGAGGCCCGGGCCCGGTTCGGCACCAGGGTGCTCTCCGATGACGAGATGCGCGCGGTAGCGCGGGCCGCCGTCGACACGTTCCTGCACGCCTTCGGGCCCCAGGGCGCACCACCCGCCTGACCCGGGGCAGGTACGAGTACGGATCCGGCCACGTGACCGGCCGGCCGGCGGAAACTGTGACTTCTCGGCTTGAGCCCCGCTATAGGGAGCCGAAAGCACCCATGGCCATCATCGGGTCAGTGGACGCGACGTGCCGGTGCGACCGCCAGGCCCCGCGTGCGGTGAGCGTCATCCGCCGGTGCCGTGAATGCGCCTTCCGGTGGCTGCCGAAGCTGGGGAGGAACTACATGACAGAGGTTGCGGGCGATCGGGTACGGGTGCTCATCCCGGAGCAGGAGGATGGACGGGGCCCCCATCGCAGGCTGACCCAGTTGTTCGACGCGGGCTCATTCGTGCCGTTCCCCGGATCCGCCGGCAGCCGGGTGCTCGCCGGCCGCGGCCGGATCGACGGCGAGGTGGCCATCGCCTTCTGCACAGACGGGACCCGGATGGGCGGGGCGATCGGAGCTGACGGCGCCGCGCGGATCGTGTCCGCCATCGAGGAGGCCGTGCGCATCGGACGTCCCGTCATCGGCCTGTGGCATTCCGGTGGCGCGAACCTCACCGAGGGGGTGCAGTCACTCGACGGGATCGGGCGCATCTTCTCCACGATGATCCACGCCTCCGGCCAGATCCCGCAGGTCTCGGTGGTGCTGGGGCCGGCGGCCGGTGGCGCGGCGTACGGGCCGGCGCTGACCGACGTCGTCATCATGGCTCCAGCCGGCCGGGTCTTCGTGACGGGCCCGGACGTCGTCCGCAGCGTGACCGGCGAGCAGATCGACATGGAGGGCCTCGGCGGCGCCGACGCGCACGGCCGCAGGTCCGGCGTCGTCCACGTACAGGCGTCCTCGGAGGGCGACGCCTACCAGCGGGCGCGGCGGATCACCACGCTGCTCTCCAGGTCGGGCCCGTTCGTGCTCGACCCCGCCATCACCGCGGAGCTGGACGCGAACGAGCACCTGCGGCCGGACCCACGTGCGCTGCTGCCGGAGCGGCCCCGGCGGGCCTACGACGTCCACCCGCTGATCCTGCGGCTGCTCGATGATGATCAGCATCCGTTCGAGGAGCTCCAGCCGCGCTGGGCCCCGAACGCCGTGGTCGGCCTCGGTCGCCTGTACGGCCAACCCGTCGGGGTCGTCGCGAACAACCCGATCCGCAAGGGTGGCTGCCTGGACTCGCTGAGCGCGGAGAAGATCTCGCGTTTCGTCCGGATGTGCGACTCGTTCGGCATTCCGCTGGTGGTGCTCGTGGACGTCCCCGGGTACCTGCCCGGCGTCCGCCAGGAGTGGGAGGGCGTGGTGCGCCGCGGTGCCAAGCTGCTCTACGCCTTCGCCGAGGCCACGGTACCCAGGGTCACGTTGGTCACCCGCAAGTCGTTCGGCGGGGCGTACATCGCGATGAACTCCCGGTCGCTGGGCGCGACCGCCGTGCTCGCCTGGCCGGAGGCCGAGGTCGCCGTCATGGGCGCCGAGGCAGCGGTCGGCATCCTGCACCGGCGCAAGCTGGCCGCCGCGGCCGAGGAGGAGCGGCCGGCCGTGCTCGCCCAGCTCCTCGAGGAGCACACCCGCACCGCCGGCGGCGTGGACCGCGGCCTGGCCCTCGGCGTCATCGACTCCGTCATCACCCCGGCCGACACCCGCCGCCGCATCGCCGAGGCCCTCGCCGACGCCCCAGCCCGCCACGGCAGTCACGGAAACATCCCCCTGTAGTCCACTGTGGAACTTTCGATCAGCCAGTGATCAAGGCCGTGCCGGAGGTCGCCGCCGTCAATTGGCCAACGGCGGCGACAACTTCGGGGTCTACGCGGCGGTATTCACGGCCAGCGCGGCGATCAGGCCGGCGATCTCAGCGGGGCGTTCCAGGGTCGGCGCCCCGACCAGGGCCAGCCGGCCTTGCAGTCTGGGGTCGTGCAGGTAGCGGGTTCCAGCCGATCCGCGCGGTTGCCTCCAGTGCCCGGTACAGGTGCACCGGCAGCGCGTGGGGGTCGGCGGCATCCTCGGCGAGCGCCGGGCTGAGATGGCCGGCCAGATCCTGCGGCCTTGCCAGCAGCTTGGGCAGCAGGACGTCGTCCTCCGCGCCGAAAATCTGGAAGACGGGGGCGTCGTCCACCCGCAGCCCCAGCGGGCTGAGCAGGGCGCCAGCGCCCGGACCCGCTCCGGGAACCAGACCGCGATCTCCGCCGCCAGCCAGCCGCCAAGCGAGCTCCCGACCCGGCCGCGTTCTGGACGCCGCTGCGCGGCCCCAGCCTGACGGTGGACGCCGCGCAGGCGTCGTCACTGGTCGCCGTGTATCTGGCGGTGGAAAGCCTGCGCCGCGGCGAGTCCGACCTCGCGTTCGCCGGCGGGGTGCAGCTCAACCTGGCGCCGGAGAGCACCCTCACCGCCGACCGGTTCGGCGCGCTGTCCCCCGACGGCCGGGCGGACGGCGACCGGGGCGATGGCCGCGCTGGAGGGTACCGAGGAGGAGGTCACCCACCTGCTCGCCGAGGCGGCGGGGACCGACACGGCCGACAGGCTCTCGCCGAACTGCGCAGGCTGGACGAACACACGTCCACCGGCACCGGCAATGTGCTCGGCGGCCTCACCCCACGCGAACGCGAGATCGCGACGGCGGCGGTCGGCGGGAAGACGAGCCGCAAGCTCGGAGTGTCCTCCCGGATGGCGCTGATGATGCTGGTGAACGGGGCTGGTCCACGCTGACCGGACCCGTTGCCCGGCGTGCGGGCGGCACGTACGCACCGCCCGCACGCCGGTCAGCCGGTCAGCCGGTGGAGAACAGTTCGAAGCGGTCGTCGTCGGCCAGGATCCCGCGTTGGATCTCCCGCAGCGGCCGGCCGGGCTCGATACCGAGCTCGTCCGCGAGGATCTGGCGGGCTCGCTGGTAGACACGCAGCGCGTCGGCCTGCCGTTCCGACCAGTAGAGAGCGATCATGAGCTGCCGGTAGAAGGACTCCCGCATCGGATGTTCCAGGGTCAGCTCGAACAGCTGGCCCACGAGCTCCCGATGGCAGCCGCTACGCAGGCCCGCCTCCATCATCATCTCGATGCACTCCAGCCGTGACTCCTCCAGCCGGGTGACGAACGCGTCCACGATCGGGCCCTCACGCAGGTCGCCGAGCGCGTTGCCGCGCCAGACCGTGAGGGCGGACGCGAACAGATCGGCCGCCTGCCGGTGGTGACCGGCGCGGGCATGCTGGCGCCCGTCCGCCATCCTCCGCTCGAACAGGTGCAGATCGACGGCCTCGGGCTCGACGAGCAGCAGATAGCCCGGCGAACGGGTGATGATCGGGCACTCCCGGCTCAGCGGGCAGGTGAGCAGCTTGCGGAGTTGGGAGACGTAGACCTGCAACGTCGCCGTCGCGCGCCGCGGGGGATCGTCCTTCCAGATCTCCAAGGATTTCGTACCGCACGAGCACGCCCCACAGACTGAGCAGACGTGACAACGCGGACGGCCTGGCCCGACTGCACCGGACGTTCGCGCCTCGGCCGCATCCGGCGGCCGGACAGCCCCGCCCCCGCCCCGGCCCCGGCTGCCCGGGGCGGGGTGGGCACACCAGAACCGTCTCAACTCCCGGCCGGCTCCGGTCCGGTCCGGATGAGATCCTATTCCCGGCCGCCGCACCGAGGCGATAGTGCATCCGTGCCAGAACTAGCCGAAGGCCCGCACCGCGTTGTACATCAGCAGAGCTGCGCGCTCGCAGGGCATCATGACACCGAGCCAGTTCACCTGCGGCTGGCCGGCCCTCACGCAGGTCGCCCGCAGGTCGACGAGGAACTGGTTGTCGATCGCCAGCCGCCGCTGCCCGGTGGGGTCGACCGCCGGGCCGTTCAGGAAGTTACGGTAGCCGAAGTCGTGGCGCAGGCAGGGGTCGGCGAACAGGTCGTCCACCTCGGGCGGAGTCGGCCCGCTGCATCCGTCGGTCGTCCACACCAGGCTTCCTGGCGGACCGGCCGCCCGCGCGTTCCGCACGACGACGAAGTCGGCCAGCGGGAGGCTGTACACGCTCGGCACGTCGACGGCGGGCACCTCCCCGCCGGGCACCTGGTGGACGTCGGTCTCCGTACCGGTGGCGAACACGGCGCCGCCCTGGAAGTAGCTCACGCTGTCCGCACCGACCGCGGGACGCGGGTCGAGCAGCGGATTCCCGAGCGGCCCGGTCGGGCCACCGAGTTGCGCGTAACGGTCGTAGACCGGGCCGCACACCTTGAAACCGCCCACAACGTGGCAGCCGCCGGATCCGGCACCCGCGGTGGACGCCGCCGCCGCGACGGACTGGCAGCCGGCCGCAAGCAGCGCGAGCACGGTGCAGGCGAGCGCAGTGGCGGCGGCGGGGCGGCGTCCCAGCCAACGTCGCACGGCGGGGGCCCGACGGTCTGACATGATCTGCTCCTTTTCGACCAGTCGACGGTAGGTCGAAAAGGGCCCCTGGGGCACGATGTGCCGCTGTGCGGTAACCGACAGGTCGGCTGGCGCGCAGCCGCCCGGACGCCGGCGGGCCGGGCCCAGCCACCCCGAACCTTATTCAACCGGGTTACGGAACAGCCTTCAGGGAAGTGTTCCACCGAAGGCTTTCAACCAACCGGGCGGCGGAATGCCGTACGGGCGTAGCCGGGTCTGGCTGCCGTCGTCGACCAGCACCGCCTGGCCGTCACGCAGCCTGGCCGTCGGCCGTCCGATCAGCGCACTCACACGATCGTCGAAAGAGTCACTGTAGCGGCGGGTGAGTACGATGCCGAACTGGTTCAGAATATCCCGGTGAACGCGCCGCAGCCCATTACGGTCGATCGTCGCGATGACGAAGACGCCTACTTCGGAGCCCTGCTCCAGCAGATGGCTGAGCGGCACACCCACTCCGGCCGCGCCATAGCCTTTCGGGGAGGAGTCGAGCTCACGGCAGCGGTGCAGGCCGTTGAGTATGAGCACCCTGCAGTCGGCGATCGAGGTCATGGTGTACGCGTCGTCCGCATGCCTCTTTCGCACAAGGTCCGCGAGGGACTCGATCCGCTCCAGGCAGTGCGTGGCGCTCCATCGGCGCAGGCCGGGGAGGACAGCTCCCAGCTCGGCATGGACAGCGGTGTAGCGGTGGTCCACCGGGGTGAAATCGATCAGGGTGATGGCGTCCACGTGATCCGCGTGGCCTGCCTGAGCCCCCTGATCAGAATGATCCGGAGACGCGGTGCTCCGGCCCACGCCCAGCGTGGCGAGCGCCGCGGCGGTCGATGTCAGTACACCGACGTTCGCGGCGTCGTCACCGATGACCAACATCGTGCGATCGGCACTCGGGGTGAGGTCGACGCGCACCGGTACCGACAGCCCCATCGGCTCGCCGAGCCAGATCCGAATCGTCTTCGGCGGGGTCGACTGAGCACGGACCAGCTTTTCGAAGAATCCCGTCACGGGTGATGTCACCGGGCCGGTCACCGTCGTACACCGCGGGAACACGGACGTGGTGCCGTACGTGGGCGAGCTTGCGCATGGCCCCGAGCATCGCCGTGCGGGTGCCGGCCTCGATGAAGGCGATCTGGAACTTCGTGTCACGACCGAGCTGGCCCGAGCTGGGATTATAAATCGCTTCACCCCGAAGGCCCAGCTGACTGGCGCTGGGATTGTTCTCGGCGAGTACCCGGCGGCTGACCTGGTCGTCGCAGCGCAGCGCGACCCGTACCTCCATCTGCCGGACGGTGCTACCGCCCATGACGACCGGGCTGCTCGGCGTCTGCGACGAGAGCAGTACGTGGATCCCGTACGCCCGACCCATGCGGACGAGGGTCTCCAGGCTGGCCGCCGCGTCCCGGCCGACCGCGTCGTCGACGTCGAACAGGACGTGGAACTCGTCGACGACGAGCAGGATCCGGGCGAGCCGTGGGTCGCTTGCCCCGTTCGCGGCCCTGGCCCGGGCGCTCCGGTAGTTGGCGAGATTCTCGACCCCGTATTTTTTGAAGAGCTCCGCACGGAAGTCGATCTCCGTCAGTAGTGTGCGCATCGTTTCCAGGCCGAACTCGCGTTCGCTGTGAATGGCCACCTGGCGGGCATGGGGCAGCTGCCGGACGGCATAATCCTGGAACTCGATGCCCTGCTTCAGGTCTACCAGGTAGAGTTCCAGTTCCGCCGGGGAGTAGACAGTCGCCGCGGCCAGCACGATCGTGTGCAGCAGGGTCGTCTTTCCCGAGCCGGTGGTACCGGCGACCATGACGTGATTGCGGGTGCCCTCGCCCAGCCGCATGGCCATGACGTCGTCCAGGCTGTACGTCCCGATCGGGATCACGAGCCCGTCGGAGGCATCGCCCTGCCACCAGGTGGCCGGATCGCCCGCGTCGACCGGTCGCTCCATACCGGCGATGCCCCCGAGCTCGGGTCTGGTCGCCGCCGGCACCAGCGACAACACGCGGTCCAGGGAGACAACCACCTTGCCGGCGTCACGCGCCCGATCCGCGACACGGTCGACGATCGTTCCCAGCATCCGGGACGTCTCCCAGGTCGGCTCGCGCGGATGCTCCAGCACGAGCTCCCACCGGTCGGCCGCCGGCGACCCCGCCGCAGCCGGCCCGGGCCTGGCCCGCCCTCCCCCGACCAGCTCCAGGTGGTGGGGATGCTCGGGGTCATCGTCCGTGATCGTCAGGACGGTGTAGACACCGCACCGAGGGCCGTTCGCCATGACCTGGTCGAGCCGGGTAAGGCTGTCCGGCGTGGTGAATCCGCGAGGGTAGTCGAAAACCACCACGACGTGGTATGGCTCAGGACGCGCGTCAACCAGCTGGTTGTAATCGACAAGCGAGTCCAGCCGGTGCGGGCCCAGCAGGTCCCGTTCGATCCGCCCGATGCGCCCGACCAGCTCGGCGAGCCTGCCCTCGATCTCGTGATAGTCGATGAGCGGGGTCTCCATGAGCCGCACGTCAGTCGAGTTGAGCCCGGAGAGCGACCGCACGGACCGGCCCAGCGAGATCGAGTCGACAACCGACAGCCGCAGCTGGCCGGGTGGGATCGAGGCCAGCATCCGGCCGATCAGGCCGAGCGCGACGTCGGAATGTTCGGTGTTCGCGCGACCGGCCTTGACAACGAGGTTGGTCGTGCGGGGAAACGGCAGGAGGGCGGGCACGACGAGCTGCCCGCCGTCATGCCCGGCCCGGATGTACCACCCGATTCGCAGTCCGTCGACGGGTGTGGAGACCGGGGACCACGTACTCCAGTCAGCGTCCGCCGGCAGACTGATCCCGTCGAGGTCGGCGCGGACCGCGGCGACCTCCGCCTGGAACAGCGCCAGGCTTTGCCGCCAGGGGCGCTTCGCGGCCGCGACGGCGTTGCCGTGGCTGGCCCGGGCGTTCTGGGCGGCCGTCCGCACCTGCGCGTCGAGGTCCTCGGTCGCCCGTACGATCAGTTCGTCAGCGCGTCGAACGGCAGCTACCGCGACCCTGGTCCAGTGCCGTTTGCTTCGCAGCGGCGAGCGCAGGCGACGAACGGCCAGCGCCAGCGCGTCGACGACCTCCGTGGCGCTGTGCTCGGGAACGGGGCCGTGCTGGCGGCCTTCCTCGGTCTCCCATAATCGCGGTCGGGAAACGAGGATGTCACGCACCTCGGTCACCCGGCTCTCGACCTCTCGCGCGCGCCAGTCGGCCCACTTCGCCACTGCCTGGCTGCGCTTCTTGCCCACTTCGTCGCGCTCTCCGGCAAGCGCCGTCCCGACGAAGGCAGAATGCTCGGCGGGAAAACCTCGGAGCATCAGCTCAGAAGAGCACGCTGCCGGTGGGTGACTCGCCGAGGCGGTAGCAGGTGTCGCTGTCGCGCAGGTAGCCGAAGGCGAACGCCTGGGCGCGCTGGCGGGGCGTGCCGTGCGCGCCGTCTGAGGTGGCGGTCTCGCGGTCGAACCAACCACGGTCGCGGGTGTCGCCGAGCGAGAAGAACAGCAGGGCGCCGGAAAAGGCGTCGCCGAGGTCGAGCCGGTCGGCGTCGGTGGCGAAGCGGGCCTCGTCGCCGGCGAGGCAGTCGGCCTGGTTCTCCTCCGCGCGGGAGACGACCCCGGTGCGGCCGGAGTGGGTGGCCGCCCGGTGGGCCAGCTCATGCATGATCACGTACATCGGGTAGGACGGGCCGCCGGCGTCGTGCAGTTCGGTCATGAAGTCGACGCTGTACGCGACGGTGTCGTCGAGTGGGCAGTAGAGGGCGTTGCCGGCGAAGGCGGCCGGGTCGGTTTCGCCCTCTCCGCAGGCGATCGGTGGGATCTCGCCGTCGCGGTAGGGGACGAAGCGCGGCGCGGTCCACTGGTCGCCCAGCTCACCGGCCCAGTAGGTGTTCACCGCACCGGGACAGCCCACCGGTTCGGAGATGATCGCCTCGACGTCCTGAACTGTCTCGACGGGACCGCCGCAGCTCCCGGCGGGCGCGGTCAGCTCCGCAGCCGGGGCGGCGCCGTCCCCGGCGGCCGTCGACTCCAGCCCGGCGCATCCAGCCAGCAGACTGCCGCCGAGTGCAGCGGCGAGCATGCTCGCCAGGACCGTTCGCCTGACTCCCATGCCGCCCACCGTATGGGCCCGTGTGGGCGCATGGCCCGATTCGTCGGCACTCGGACAGATCTGGTCACGGGCCCCCCGCATCGTGGTGGTCGAGTGGCGGCTGCCGCGGGTGCTGGCGGCGATCGTGTTCGGCGCCGCGCTGGGCGTTCGTCCCGGGGTTCTCGCCGACCCACTCCTTAGTAAGTATTCACTTGTGTCTTTGGGTCAACACGACTAGCCTGCTCTCCACGCGGCGGATCAATCCGGGGAGTGCGACGCGTGACCGCCGTGGGCGCGTCGAAGGCACGGTCCCCGTCGTCACCGAGGTCGCTCAGCTCCCGGAGAGGCCGTGAACGTACACGCGGGTATGTGCCGAACCGGGCGCAGCCGAATCGACGCGAGGAGACCCGAGTGGTCAAGCTGGCTGACGGAATTCGAGTGGTCGACGCCGACGCGCACATGACCGAGCGCCACGACCTGTTCACCGAGAGGGCGCCGAAGGGCTACGAGGACAGGGTCCCGCACGTCGAGCGGATCGACGGCGTCGACATGTGGATCGTCGAGGGCAAGGCGTTCGGCAAGGCAGGCTCCGGCGGCACCGTCGACCACGACGGGAAGAAGCACCCGTTCCGGGACTCCCAAGGCGGGTCCTGGGGCATCAACGACGTGCACCCCGCGGCGTGGGACCCGAAGGAGCGCCTGCGCCTGATGGATGAGCTCGGCATCCACACGCAGGTCCTCTACCCCAACGCGATCGGCATCGGCGGCCAGAACCTGCGGAATTCGGTCCAGGACCCGATCGTTCTCCGGCTCTGCGTCGAGCTCTACAACGACGCGATGGCGGAGGTCCAGGCGGAGTCGGGCAACCGGCTGCTCCCGATGCCGATCATGCCCGCGTGGGACGTCGAGGCCTGCGTCCGGGAGGCCGAGCGCTGCGCCGCCCTGGGCTACCGCGGGGTCAACATGACCGCCGACCCGCAGGACTCCGGCTCACCCGACCTGGGCGACACCGCCTGGGACCCGTTCTGGGAGGTCTGCGCCGGGAACAAGCTCCCCGTGCACTTCCACATCGGGGCGAGCCAGACGGCGCTGTCCTACTTCGGCACGACCTACTGGCCCAGCCAGGACGACTACGTGAAGCCGGCGATCGGCGGCGCGTCGCTGTTCCAGAACAACTCCCGGGTACTGCTCAACAGCGCCTACTCCGGGATGTTCGACCGTCACCCCGACCTGAAGATGGTCTCGGTCGAAAGCGGCATCGGCTGGGTGCCGTTCATGCTCGAGGCGATGGACTACGAGCTTGAGGAGAACGCACCGGAGTACTTTCACAAGCTGCAGAAGCGGCCGTCGGAGTACTTCGCGTCGAACTGGTACGCGACCTTCTGGTTCGAGAAGGGCCGCGGCGACCTCCAGCACCTCATCGACACCGTCGGCGAGGACAACATCATGTTCGAGACGGACTTCCCGCACCCGACCTGCCTGCACCCGGACCCCCTCGGAATCGTTGGCGAGACGATCGCCTCGCTGCGTCCCGAGACGCAGCGGAAGGTCATGGGCGGCAACGCGGTCAAGCTCTACCGCGTCTGACCCGGCTCGCGGCGTGAACCCGGCCTGCGCGGACGGTCGCGAACGGTCGCGGTCGCGGACCGTCGCGGACCGTCGGCGCTAGGCACCGCCCGGGTCGGCCGTGTCGTGCTGGTCGAGCCGCGCGGATGACGCCGGGTCCCTGCCGCCCTGGCGGTTTCGTCGCGCGTGCGCCGCGCTCGCGGCGGACTCGTTGTTGGTGGTGAGACGCAGGACGGCCCGCTCCAGGGTCGGGAGGATGGCGGTGATGTCGAGCTCGCCCTTCGCGTACTGGCCGATGACGGCGTAGGTCATGTTCGTGAGGATCAGTTCGACATCGCTGATGTAGTCGGGGTCGCCGCCGGCCAGGATGGCGCGCGCGACCGGTTCGATGGCGCCCATGGTCTGCTGGTCAAGCCTGCGCCCGCCCGGCCCCTCCCGCGCCCGGTCGTAGGCCTCGAGCATGCGCGGGCTGCGCTCCCACGGCTCGAAGACGTGCCGGAACACCCGCATCAGGCCGTCGTAGAGGGTCTCGTCGGGGGTCGGTGGTGCCGGTGACGCGCCGCTGTTGGCCGCAAGCCACCGCTGCAGCGCGGCGACGACGAGCTCGTCACGGCCGGGGAACAGCTTGTAGATCGTCAGCGGCGAGACGCGGGCGCGGCGCGCCACCTCGCGCATCTGGACGGCGTCGTGGCCACCGGACTCGAGCAGCTCCAGCACCACGCTGAGAATCGCGTCGGCTGACTCAGACCCGGGCACCTGGTTCATCTCCGCCGTTCTCCCACGGATAGTGCATGTCGGGCAACGACTCGAATATCATCGCCATCCGGATAACCGCGTTATCCGGTGACCTGTCTACTCAGGAGCGGTCAGCGGACCCGCGCGACGGGCCGGCCGCACCACCCGCGACGAGGAGGACTCGGTATGGCGACATATGTCCTGGTGCACGGCGGTGGTCACGGCGGCTGGTGTTACCAGCCGGTCGCCCGGCTGCTGCGTGCCGCCGGGCACGAGGTCCACACCCCCACCCTCTCCGGTCTGGGCGAGCGCGCACACCTGGTGAGCACGAAGATCGACCTCGACTTACACATCCAGGACGTCGTCGCGCTGCTGCACTACGAGAACCTGCGCGACGTGATCCTCGTCGGGCACAGCTACGGCGGCATGGTCATCACCGGCGTCGCCGACCGGGCCGCCGACCGCATCGGCCGCCTCGTTTACCTCGACGCGGCGAACCCGGTCAACGGCCAGTCCCTCCTCGACGTCGCCGGACCGATCATCGAGATGACCCGCCCCCACGGCCAGACGGTCGACGGCGTCGAGCTGGTTCTCCTGCCGGCGCCGGGCGCAGGCGCCTTCTACGGCGTGACCGACCCGGACGACCTCGCCTGGATGGACGAACGCCTCACCGCCCACCCCTGGCGCTGCTTCGAACAGCCCCTGACGCTCACCAACGAGACGGCCCTCTGGGCGATCCCGCAGTACCACGTCATCTGCACCTCCACCCTGGCCGGCCGGGACCCGGAGCTCATGGACAAGGCACGAGCCAGCGGCCGCCTCTGGACCGTCGACACCGGCCACGACCTCATGATCACCGAACCCCGGGCGGTCGCCGACGCGCTTCACGAGGTCGCCGACGCCTGAGCGTCACCTGCGGGAGCATCCGTCGCCGGGGCCGGGTAAGCCCGGAGGGCGTCAGCCCCGGCGAACCGCGGCGCTTTCCGCCGGGTGCGCGCCGAGGGCCCGCTCGGTCCCGCCGCCCTGCGGCTCGGTGGTGAGGATGTCGTCGCGGAAGCCAGCGGCGAGGGCGCGTAGCGCGGCGTCGAGGTAGAGGGTGAGATCGGCGTCCGCGTGGGTGGACCAGCGTTCGTAGGCGGCACGGCAGACGGCGAGGGTGGCCCGGCCGACGGCGAGCGGGTAGAGCGAGTCGGCCGGCTGATCGGTGCGGCGGGCGACGAACTCGGTGATCGCGCGCTCCCACGCGTCGTAGTGCACCGTGGCGCTGGCGACGAGTTCGGGCACCGTGCTGATCAGATGCATGCGCATGCGCAGCTCAGGCACGTCCTCGGCCCGGTAGTAGTTGGCTGCGATGACCGCGTGACGAACGGCGTCCATCACGGGCAGGCCGCCGGAGGTCTGCTGGAGATTGGCGCGGATCGTGGTGACCTCGTTGTCGAACTCGTTCCACAGCACCTGCGACTTCGCGTCGAAGTAGCGGAAGAAGGTGCGCCGGCTGACGCCGGCGGCCGCGGCGATCTGGTCCACCGTGGTCTCGTGGTAGCCCTGCTCGGCGAACAGCCTCAGCGCGATCAGTTCCAGCTTGCGGGCGCTCGTCCCGCGGGGCCGGCCACGGCGGTCGGGGCTTGTTTGTGGCACGAGGTGACGTTATCGTGCCCGATATTCGTCACACGGTGCCTAAATCACGGTGCCCACATGACCAGCCGAAGGAGCAGCTCGATGACGGACACCCCGACCCAGGCCGACGACGAGGTCACGGCAGAGGTTCCGGAGCCGTTGGTGGCGGACGAGCTGCTGGTCGAGGAGGTGTCGATCGACGGCATGTGCGGTGTCTACTGATCCCGCCGCTCGGCCGTCGCCGTTCGACCTTGACGCCGCCTGGTACGTGCCGGCGCAGGTGTCGATCCGCCCCGAGCGCTTCGGCGCGCTGCTGTACCACTTCGGTACCCGGCGCCTGTCGTTCCTGAAGAGCCCCGGGCTGCTGAAGGTCGTGCAGGTACTGGCCGACTTCCCGACAGCCCGCGCGGCTTGCGCCGACGTGGGCGTGTCGGCGGCCGAGCTGCCCGCGTACCGCGCCGCTCTGGCCACGTTGGCCGCGTCGGAGATGATCCGGGAGAGGAAACCGTCGTGAGCACACCGCTGCCACTGGTCGAGCAGTTCCAGTACGGCCTGGACGCGCCGATCTGCCTGACCTGGGAGCTGACCTACGCCTGCAACCTGGCCTGCGTGCACTGCCTGTCCAGCTCGGGCCGGCGTGATCCGCGCGAGCTGTCCACCGCCGAGTGCAAGGCCGTGATCGACGAGCTCGAGCGGATGCAGGTGTTCTACGTCAACATCGGTGGCGGCGAGCCGACCGTCCGGTCGGACTTCTGGGAGCTCGTCGACTACGCCACCGCCCACCACGTGGGGGTCAAGTTCTCCACCAACGGAGTCAGGATCACCCCCGAGGTGGCGGCGCGGCTGGCCGCCAGCGACTACGTCGACGTGCAGATCTCGCTCGACGGCGCGACCGAGGCCGTCAACGACGCGGTGCGCGGGCCCGGCTCGTACCAGACGGCGATGCGCGCCATGGCAAACCTGGCCGCCGCCGGGTTCCGCGGGTTCAAACTGTCGGTCGTGGTGACCCGGCACAACGCCGGCCAGCTCGACGAGTTCAAGGCGATAGCCGACCGGTTCGGCGCGCAGCTGCGGCTGACCCGGCTGCGGCCGTCCGGCCGGGGCGCCGACGTCTGGGACGAGCTGCACCCGACGGCCGCCCAGCAGCGGGAGCTCTACGACTGGCTGGTGGCGCACGGCGAGCGGGTCCTCACCGGGGATTCGTTCTTCCACCTGGCCGCCTACGGCGACGCGCTGCCCGGGCTCAACCTGTGCGGCGCCGGGCGGGTGGTGTGCCTCATCGACCCGGTCGGTGACGTCTACGCCTGCCCGTTCGCCATCCACGACAGCTTCCGCGCCGGCAACGTCCGCGGCGAGGGCGGGTTCACCGGGGTCTGGCGGACCTCGGAGCTGTTCGCAGACCTGCGCCAGCCGCAGACCGGCGGGGCCTGCACATCGTGCTCGGCGTTCGACGCCTGCCGGGGCGGGTGCATGGCGGCGAAGTTCTTCACCGGCCTGCCGCTGGACGGCCCCGACCCGGAATGCGTGAAGGGCCACGGCGCGGCCGCGCTGGCCGCGGTGGACCTCGAGCTGGTGCCGAAGCCGTCGCTGGACCACTCCCGCCCGGCGTCCCGCCGGTCGGGCCCTGTCCCGGTGACAATCGGCGCGCGCCCACCCGACCGCGCTTGTGAGGAGAGCCCGCTGGCCGGGCTGAGGCTCTGACATGCGAGGAACTGAGGTACGAGCCGTCGACAGCTGGCGGGCGACGTGACCGCCGACCGCCCCGTCGCCGTGGTCACCGGGGCGGCGCGCGGGATAGGCGCGGCCACTGTGCTGGCGCTGGCGCAGCAGGGCTGGGAGGTGCTCGCGGTCGACCGCGGGAAGGACGATCCCGCGCTCGCCTACCCGATGGGCACCGAGGCCGAGCTCGGGGAGGTGGTGGCGGAGGCGAACTGGCGGGTCGAGGCGGCGGACCGGGTCCGCCCGTTCATCGCCGACGTACGGGACGCCGCCGCGCTCCAAGCCGCCGTCGCCGAGGCCGAGGCCCGGTGGGGTGGCCTGGACGCCGCCGTCGCGGCCGCCGGGGTGATCGCCGGCGGCGTGCCGCTGTGGGAGGTCCCGGCGGAGCAGGAACAGGCCGTGCTGGACGTGAACCTCGGCGGTGTCCTGAACCTGGCTCGGGTGGCCGTGCCCGCGATGCTGCGGCGGCCACCGCCGCGGCACGGCCGTTTCCTGGCGGTGGCGTCGGCCGCGGCGACCCGCGGGCTGCCGATGCTGGCCGCCTACTGCGCGGCGAAGGCCGGCGTCACCGGGCTGGTCCGGGCCCTGGCAGCCGAGCTGGGAGACACCGGTGTCACCGCGAACGCGGTCAGTCCGGGCTCCACCGACACACCGATTCTGGCCGAGAGCGCCCGCCTGTACGGCCTCAGCGGGGCGCCGGAGTTCGCCGCGCAGCAACCGCTCCGACGGCTGCTCGCCCCGGCGGAGGTCGCGGAGGTCCTCGCCTTCCTCGCCGGACCGGCCAGCAGCGGGATGACCGGTGCCGTCGTACCGGTCGACGGAGGCCTCGCGCTGTGACCACGCCCGTGGCCCCGCTGCCGGTCGGCTTCCGGGTCGTTCTCGACATGTCGGCACGGCGGCTGAGCGCCGACAGCTGGCTCGGCGGCTCGCCGGCCAGGGTGATCCGGCTGACCGCGGCCGGCCAGGCCGCCTGGCAGGAGCTCGCGACCGGCCCGGTGGTGTCCCCGCGGGCAGGCGCCCTGGCCCGCCGGCTCACCGACGCCGGCCTGGCACATCCCAGGCCGCCCACGCCGCGGCACGACCCGGACATCACCGTCGTGATCCCGGTCCACGACCGCGTCGACAAGCTGGCCCGGTGCCTCGCCGCAGTGGGCGACCGCCACCCGGTCGTCCTGGTCGACGACGGCTCGCGCGAGCCCGACGCGATCATCGAGCTCGCCGACCGGTTCGGCGCGAAGGTGATCAGGCGCCCCGTCAACGGCGGGCCGGCGGCGGCCCGCAACACCGGGCTGGCGGCGACCGCTGGCGAGCTCGTCGCCTTCGTGGACAGCGACTGCGTGCCGCCGGCGGGCTGGATCGACGCGCTGGCCGCGCACTTCGCCGACCCGCTGGTCGGCGCCGTGGCCCCGCGCACGGTCCCCGCTCCCGGCACGCCGGGCGGCTGGGCCGGCCGGTACGCCGGCACCACACGCAGCCTCGACCTCGGCGGCACGCCGGCCCGGGTCGGGTCGAACACCCGGGTGGCCTACGTCCCGACCGCCGCGATCCTGGTCCGCCGCGCGGCGCTGGCCGAGATCGCCGGCGGCGGTCCGGCGGCCGGCGGGGCGTTCGACACCACGCTGTCGGTCGCGGGCGAGGACGTCGACCTGGTGTGGCGGCTGGACAAGGCGGGCTGGCGCATCCGGTACGACCCGACCGTCGAGGTCCGGCACCTGGAACCGGAGACCTGGGCCGGGCTGCTCGGCCGGAGGTTCCGGTACGGCACGTCCGCCGCGCCGCTGGCGCTGCGCCACCCGGGATCGCTGCCCCCGCTCGTCCTGTTCCCGGGGCCGGCGCTGACGGTCGCCGCGCTGCTCGCCCGTCGGCCCGTGCTGGCCGCCGCCGCGTACACCTGTTCGGTACTGCGCACCGTGCGGACGCTGCGCCGGTCAGACCTGCCCGTCCGGGAGGTGGCGCGCGCGACGGCAGGTGCCGTCGGCCGGACCTGGCTCGGCGTCAGCCGGTACGGCACCCAGTACGCCCTGCCGCTGCTCGCGGCCGGCGCCGCGGGTGGCGGCCGCCGGCGCTGGGGACGTCGGGCGGCGGTGGCATCACTGGTCGTCGGCCCGGCCCTGGCGGAGTGGGCGGGCCGGCGCGGGTCGATGGACCCGGTGCGGTTCGTGCTCGGCCGTCTCGCCGAGGACGTCGCCTACGGCAGCGGTGTGTGGACCGGGTGTGTGCACAACCGGACGACCATCCCGGTGCGCCCCACGATTGGCCGGCGCGCCCACGGGTCGAGAGGACCCGACCATAGATGAGAGGTCGACCATCGGTTCCAGGGACGAGATGGTCGCCCGCATGGAACGGGCCCGTGCGGCCGGCGCGGCCGGGCTGATCGCGGCCCTGGACTGGTCCTTCGCACACGGCCACGAGCTGACCGGCGCAGCCGCGCGCCGCCCGGCCGGAGGCCTGTCAGCCCGGGCGGCGGGCGGCGGGCGGCGCTCAGCGGCGTTCACCGCGGAGCGCCACTGCCTGGCGATACAGCCGGCCCGCGCGGTAGGAGGAGCGGACCAGCGGCCCCGCCATCGCCCCGGCGAAGCCGAGCTCGGCGGCCCGGGCGGACCACCGTTCGAACTCCTCCGGCTCCACCCAGCGTTCCACCGGATGGTGGCGCGGGCCGGGCCGCAGGTACTGGGTCACCGTCACCAGATCACAACCAGCTGCCCGCAGGTCCGCCAGCACGGCGTCGACCTCGTCGACGGTCTCACCCAGACCGAGGATCAGGTTCGACTTCGTGACGATCCCTTCCGCGTGGGCACGGTTGATCACCTCAAGCGAGCGCTCGTAGCGGAAGCCCGGCCGGATGCCGCGGAAGATCCGGGGCACCGTCTCGACATTGTGGGCAAGCACCTCCGGGCCGGCACCGAACACCTCGGCCAGCAGGGCCGGGTCACCACGGAAGTCCGGGATCAACAGCTCGACGCCGGTTCCGGAGGAACGCGCATGGATCTGGCGCACGGTCTCGGCGTACAGCCAGGCCCCTCCGTCGGCCAGGTCGTCCCGTGCCACCCCGGTGACGGTGGCGTAGTGCAGTCCCAGGCTGGCGACGGATTCGGCCACCCGGCGAGGCTCGTCCCGGTCGAGCGGAGCGGGCCGGCCGGAGTCGATCTGGCAGAAGTCGCAACGCCGCGTGCAGACGTCCCCGCCGATCAGGAAGGTCGCCTCCCGATCCTCCCAGCACTCGAAGATGTTCGGGCAGGCGGCCTCCTCGCACACCGTGTGCAGCCCGGACTCGCGGACCACGGCCATCACCTCGGTGTAGGCGGGACCGACGCGCATCCGGGTGCGCATCCACGGCGGCTTGTTCTCGACCGGGGTCCGGGCGTTGCGGACCTCGAGCCGCAGCATCGCACGGCCGTCCGGTGTCACGGGCCGTCCTCGGTCATCAGCTCGTCCCGGCGGTGGCCCGCCACGACGCCGACGGCTCCTCGATCCGGTACAGCTTTGTCGCGTTCTCCCAGAGAATCTTCCGGCGCGCTCCCCCGTCGACGTGCCCGAGGCCGGACGTGATGGTCTCCTGGATGTTCTGGAACAGGCAGGTGGTGTGCGGGAAATCGGTCTCGAAGAGGATGTTGTCGATCGGCATCAGATCGAGGAAGTGCTTCGGGGCGACCGACTCGAACCAGTAGGTGACGAAAACGCTCTGGCGGAACAGATCCGACGGCAGCACGTCTCCCGACTGGCGCTCCCGGCCCGGACGGAACGCGCCGAGCCAGCTGTAGTCGGTGGCCTCGAGCATGAACGGAAGCCAGCCGATACCGCTCTCCACGGAGACGAACTTCAGCTCGGGATAGCGGGACAGCACGCCCGACGTGATCAGATCCGAGCACTGGACACCGTTCTTCATGAACAGGCTCACCGCGCAGTAGGCCTGCGCCCCTTCCACGCCGTGCAGGGCATAGCGCTCCGGGGTGGACAGCTCCAGGGTGTCTCCGGCGCTGCCGATGTGGAAGTGGATCGGCAGGTCGGCCGCGCGGGCGACCTCCCACAACGGGTTCCAGTGCGGCGAGCCGAGCACGGGCAGCCCGTAGCGCTGCGGCTCGCCGGTGAACAGGATTCCCCGCGCGCCCAGCGGGGCGCACCGCTCGATCTCCCGTACGGTCTCGTCGATGTCCCAGAACGGTGTGGCGATCACCGGCAGCAGCCGGCGCAGGTCGGCCGAGGACCACTCGACGAGAAAGTCGTTGTACGCCGACACGCACAGCAGCTTGAGAGTGTCGTCCTTCAGCTTCAGGAAGTTCTCGCTGCCGAACCCGCCCACGTTCGGGTAGAGCACCTGGGCCCAGATACCCGCCTCGTCCATGTACTTCAGGCGGGCATCCGCCTGGTACGCGCCCGGGTGGCAGTCCTCGTAGGTCTGCGGGTACTCGGGCGGGAACGTCGGCCATCCCGCCGGAGCCGTCACGCCGACCGGTGCCAGCCGCTCCCCGTGGAGCACCCAGGTGTCCGCCGTGCCCTGCCGCACCACGTGTGGAACGTCCTCGCGATACTTCGCCGGCACCCGAGCGGTCCACACGTCCGGCGGCTCGGTGATGTGACTGTCCGCGTCAATGATCAACTCTGGCGCTGTCATTTCCCCTGCTTTCCTGGTTTCCTCGCACTGCCGTCATGAACTATCATCAGCGTGTCGCCCGCGGCCGTCTTTGCACATTCGGTCAAGTCCTTGTTCGTTTCGGCGGCCAGCTCTCCGCCAAAATGCCGACCGAGCGCCGACCAGGCGAGCGGCCGGATCTCGCCATTCCGGCCGTTCCGCGACGGCGCCGACCGGGCACCACGGTCACGTGGCGTCGGGGCCGTTTCGGACGCGTGTCAGGACTCCTTTTCGGCCAGTCGCCGAACGCCCTTCTTGCGCACGGCGACGTCGCCGGTGGCACATGCCCGGCAGGCCAGCCGAAGATGGATGAGATCACGACGTCGCGCGCCGGGAAGCCGGTTCTCGAGGGCGTCGAGTTCCTCGTCGCCGGCGGGTGTCAGGTGGTCGGCTCCGCTGAGCACCTCGACGTGGCACACCGTGCAGGTTGCCTGGCCGTGGCACACCGTGGGCCAGTGGTACCCGAGTCGCCAGGCCGCCTCAATGATCGTCTCACCGGGCTCGGGCGTGAGGTCCGCGCCGATGGGCTCGACCCGGACCAGCGGCCGCCTGGACCGCTCACTCCCCTCCCCCGTCACGTGGCCACCGGGTCGCCGGAGACGACGTGCGCGGCGTGCTTCATGCCGATGTAGGAGAAGACGCAGCTGTTCCCGATGCTGGCGCCCGCCCCCAGATAGGTGCGTCCCATCACCGACGCGCTGCAGTTCCCGGCAGCGTACAGACCCGGGATGGGCTCATGGTTGGTGTCGAGCACACGGGCGAACTCGTCACAGAGCAGCCCGCCGCTCGTCCCCACGTCACCCGGGTAGAGCTCGACCGCGTAGAAGGGCGCCTTCTCGACGGGCGCGAGCGAGGCGTTCGGCTGGTTGCCGTAGTCGCCCTGGTACCGCTCGTGAGCCCCTTCGCCGCGGTGGAAGTCGGGGTCGGTGCCCTGCTTCGCGAACCCGTTGAACCGCTCGACCGTGGCGGCCAGACCGGCCGGGTCTATGCCGCACGCCCGCGCCAGTTCCTCCACCGTGTCGGCCTTCTTCATGTAGCCGCTGGTGATCCACTCTTCGGGGGTGTTGGCACGGAACGCGAACAGATAACGACCGCGGTGGCGGGAGTCCATGACCAGCCAGCTCGGAATGGACTCACCGGCCGTGTTGTGCGCGTACATCTGCCGCCCGGCCTCCATGTAGGAGACCGCCTCGTTGAAGTACCGCCGACCGGCCCGGTCGACGATGATCGAGCCCGGCTTGCTCCGCTCTCCGGTGTGCAGGCTCGGACGTCCGCCGGGCTGGATGGAGGCCGGGATCCACAACGCCTCGTCCATGAAGTCGACGGCGGCGCCGACCCGCTGGGCGGCCTCGATCGCCTCGCCCGTGTCCCCGGGGTTGGCGATGGTCCACGACCCCTCGTTCGGCTGCTTCGAGTAGCGTCTGCGCATCTCGGCGTTGCGGGCGAACCCGCCCGAGCTCAACAGCACGCCGCGGCGGGCGCGGATCCGGACGGTCTGCCCGTCCCGACTGGCCACGACGCCGGCCACCCGGCCGTCCTCGACGATCAGGTCGACCAGCCCGGTGTCTGTCCAGACCGTCGCCCCGGCCGCCAGCGCCGCCTCCAGGGCCTGCGCGATCAGTGCCGCGCCGTTGGCCAGCCGGGTCTGCCTCCTGAGCCTGCCCATGGCCGTCCGCATCCCCACCCGGAGGGCGGTGCGCATGGCTTTCGGCCGCCGCTTGATCAGCTGCAGAGTGGACGCCTCGCGGGTCATCACGACGATTCCGAGCGCGGCCGTCATGCCCGGCATCAGCTTCGCGAACCACGGTCCGAGCTTCCTGCCATCGGTCACCGCGGGTTCGATGGAGCGGCCGCGGGCGCTGCCGCCACGAATTCCCGCCACCTGCGCGTAGTAGTCGCTGTACCCTTCGCACCGCTCGAAACGCAGGCCCAGGCCCTGCAGGAAGCGGACCATGTTGGAGCCTTCGACGATGTAGGCGAGCCGCCGCTCCCGCGACGAGGCGGGTCCGACGTCCCCGACCACCGACTCGAAGTACGCCAGCGCGTCCTCAAGGGAGTCGGGAACGCCGTCGGCCTGCATGAGCGGGTTGTCCGGCAGCCACAGCACGCCGCCTGACATGGCCGTGGACCCGCCGATCATCGGCTGCTTCTCGATCACCAGCGTGTCCAGGCCGCTCGCCGCCGCGGCCACGGCGCCGCACAGACCACCGCCCGATCCCACGACAATGACGTCAACGGCATGGTCGTAGCTGGCATCCGACTTCGACACGGTGCCCCTCCATGGAGTGGATGGTTTCGGTGCGGTGCCTCAGCCGGCGAGGTACCGGTCGAGTTCGGAGTGCATGTTGCTGATGAGCTGCTCCATCTCGGTGGCGAGACGGTGCTCGCGGTAGCTGCGCGAATGCAGGCCGCGTTGCTGGCTTGCGATGTTGCTGAAGTCCTGGCGTGGGATCAGACCCCAGTTCTCGGTGTCGTCGGAGGCGAAGCGGCCCTTCAGCTTCGCCCGGCCGGGCTCCTCGCCCTCCGGGTACATGGTCAACGACCACACCTCGAAACGGCACCACTCGGGGTCGTCGTTGTAGGGGCGGACCCGGTACGACAGCGCGTTACCGAACTGGGGAAGCATGAGGAAGTTCGGGAACAGGAAAACCCCGCCACCCCACAGCCGCAGGCCCTCCGGTGTCGGATGCAGCGGGATACCGGCACCCTCGGCGTAGTCGAACAACGCCTTGATCGCCGCCGTCGGGAAGTCCTCACCGGGCGCGACCCGGTTACGCATCCCCCGGAAGACGTGCAGGTCACGTTCGAGGGTCATCGCGTCCTGCCCCTCCCACAGGATCCGCGACCGCTCCAGGAACGCCTCCCCACCACGCCCCTGGGAGACGCCGCCCGCGGTCGGGTCGAACCGGCCCTGGAAACGACCGTGGCCGTTCCCGAACGCGGTGTACTCGACATTCCCGAACGGATAGTCGTCACCCAGACCGAACGTGAGCTGCGGATGCGTGCCCATCACGTGGTAACCCTCGTGGAACGCCTCCTGAGCCACCTTCCAGTTCGCGTTGAGGATCGTCTCCTTCCACCACCACACCCGCATGTTCTCCACGCACACCGCGTCCAGCAACCCCGCTACCGGCGCCAGCGCCTCCCGCAACGGACGGGCATCCGGATCCATGTTGATCCACACGCAGGCACCCCACGTGTCGACCCTGCACTCGCGCAGCCGAATGTCGTCCGGACGCAGGGTCTCCGGCGCGAATCCGTCGGCGCCGTACACGAACGAGTTGCTGCCGTCGAGGTTCCAGCGCCAGCCGTGGAACGGGCACACGATCTGCCCACCACGCAGCCGCCCGGAACCCGAACACAGCTGGGTAGCCCGGTGTCGGCAGGCGTTGTGGAAGGCCTTGACCGAAAGGTCGGGCTGCCGCACGACCAGGATCGACTGGTCGCAGATCTCGTATTCGACGAAGTCGCCGGGCCGCGGGATCTCCTCCAGCCGGCAGGCCATCTGCCAGACGCGCGGCCACAGATACTCCTTCTCCAGCTCGAAGAAGGTTCGGTCATAATAACGCTCACGTGGTACGTGTAACGGGTTCCGCATGGCGAACGGGACGTCGCGGGCAGCGTCGGCCCGGCGGTCGTCGGTGACGGCCATCAACATCAACCTCCTCTCAGCGCCGGCCTCAGCTGGTCTGTGCCGGCGTCAGCTGATCGGTTCCGGCGTCAGCTGGACGCGCTGATCGTCCCGATCTCGGCACCGATCTCGTAGACGGTCTCCACCGCGCCGCTCCAGTGCACCGTGCCGGACGCGCCGGCCTGTACCTCGGACTCGACCTTGTCCGTCGCGATGACGAACAGCGGGTCGCCCTCCTCCACGCGCGCCCCCTCCTCCACGAGAAGCTCGAGCAGCTCCGCCTCCGAGATCGCGACCGATACGCGTGGAATGCGGATCGTGAAGTCAGCCACGGGCACCTTCCCTGGTGGTTTTCCACCGCAGCGTCCGGTGGACGGCGGCGATGATCTTTTCGGAATCCGGGTACACCTGCGACTCCAGCGCCGGCGGGGCCGGGTTCGGCACGAACCGGGCGCCCACCCGCTCCACCGGCGCCGCGAGCTGGTCGAAGAGCTCGCCCTGGAGAATGGCGACGATCTCCGCTCCGGGGCCGGCGAACCGCACGGCGTCGTGCACCACCACCGCTCGCGTCGTCCGGCGCACCGATTCGACGATCGCCGCCGTGTCGAGCGGGACGAGGGTACGGAGATCGAGTACCTCGGCACTGATCTCCTGGCGCGCGAGCGCGTCCGCCGCGCCGAGCGACTCGACGACCCCCCGGCCGTAGCTGATCAGCGTGACGTCGGTGCCGGCGCGCTTCACGTCCGCCTGGCCGAGCGGGATCGAGAATCCCGGGTCGACCGGCACCATTCCACGCTGGCCCTGCAGGCGGATCGTCTCCAGGAAGATGCACGGGTCGTCGTCGAAGATCGCGGACGTGAGCAGGCCTTTGCCGTCGCGCGGCGTCGAGGGAACGATGACTTTCAGCCCGGGAATGTGCATGAACCACGCCTCCAGCGACTGCGAGTGCGTGGCGCCGGTGCCGAGTCCGCCGTAGATCTGTGTGCGCACGGTGATGGGCGCGGTTGTCCGCCCCCCGGTCATGAACCGCATCTTCGCCGCGTGGTTGATGATCTGGTCGGCGGCTATCCCGATGAAGTCCATGATCATTATTTCGGCCACCGGACGGAAGCCCTCCATCGCGGCTCCGATGGCCGCGCCCACGATCGCCGCCTCGGAGATCGGCGTGTCCAGCACCCGCTCGGTGCCGTACCTGCTCGACAGCCCGGCGGTCGGGCCGGACGCCCCCGGGTCGGCGATGTCCTCGCCGATCAGGAAGACGCGCTCGTCACGCTCCAGCGCCTGGTCCAGGGCGAGGTTCAACGCCTCGCGCATCGTCATCCGTCGTTCGTCCACGTCCACCTCATTGCCAGGCCACGTTCGATACGGAATGCACGTTCTAAGCGCGCGTTACGGGGGCAGTCGCGCTACGCGGGGCAGTTGCGCTACGCGGGGCAGTTGCGCGGATCGGCGTACACGTCCCGGTCCAGCTCGTCGAGTGCCGCGGCGGGCGCGGCCAGGACGGCGGCCAGCGCCTCGTCAACCGCCGAGACGGCGGCCGTCTCGATCTCGTCGAGCTCCCGCGCACCGCAGATCCCGTCGTCCAACAGACGTGACCGGAAACGCGGGAGGGGATCAGCCGCGATCGCGGCGTCCATCTGCTCCGTCGGGATGTACTTCATCGGATCGCCGAAGTAGTGGCCGCGGAACCGGAACGTCACGCATTCCAGGAGCGTTGGGCCGGCGCCGGCTCTCGCCCGCTCGACGGCCTCCTCCAGCGCGGCGACGACGGCGAGGGGGTCGTTGCCGTCGACGCGGACGCCCGGCATCCCGTAGCCGGCCGCCCGGTCCGCGACCTGGGCGATCTTCATCGTGTGCCCGGTCGGCGTCATCTCGGCGTACTGGTTGTTCTGGCAGACCAGCACCAGCGGCAGGTCCCACAGCGCCGCCATGTTCGCCGCCTCGTGGAAGGAGCCGGTGTTCGTGGCCCCGTCACCGAAGCTGGCGACCGTCACCCGGTCGAGGCCCTTGCGCCGTGCGGCCATGGCCAGCCCGACCGCGACCGGGGGCCCCGCGCCCACGATCCCCGTCGACATCATGAGGCCGGAGTCGGGATGCGCGATGTGCATCGTCCCGCCCTTGCCGCGGCCGGAGCCGACCTGGCGGCCCAGCATCTCGCCGTAGATCTCGACCAGCGGCACGCCCTTGCCGATCAGGTCGTGCAGTCCGCGGTACGTCGTGACCAGCTGATCGTCCAGGCGGAGGACCACGCCCACCGCCGCGGCGATCGCCTCCTGACCACGTGAGGGCCAGTACACGCACTGCAGCTCGCCCGAGGCGATCCCCTTGCTCAGCCGATCGTCGGCCGCCTTCATGAGCGTCATCAGCTCGTACAGCCGACGCCGCACATCGAGCGCCGGCTCCGCCGCCTGCTCCGTCGTCACAGCCCCTCCTCGTCTAACCCGGTCTCCGGCTGGCGGCGGCCGGGGCGGACCCCTCCGGTCATTCCTCGCTCCCGGCGGCGAGCAGCTGGTTGGTCAGGACGCCAACCTCCTCCACCTCGCACACCATGTGGTCGCCGGCGGCGGCGTCAACGGCTGGCGGCGGCGTTCCGAGCGTGACGACGTCGCCGGGAAAGAGGCTGATCCGATGGCTGATGTGGCTCAGGATCTCGCTCGGCGCGAACCTGAAATACCGGGTGTTTCCCGCCTGGACCTTGCTCCCGTTGAGGGTCCCGGTGATCGCCAGCCCTTCGAGGACGCGCCGTTCGGTGAGATCCCGCCGGATCCACGGGCCCCACGACGCGAACCCGTCGATCGACTTCGCCGTCGCCCACAGGCCGGGCGCCACGTACTCAGCCGCGGTGACGTCGTTGAAGACGGTCCAGCCGAAGATGGCTTCGGCCGCTTCGGCCGGTGACGCGCCGCGCAGCGGGCGGCCGACGACCACGGCGAGCTCGGCCTCCATCTGCACCGCCCCGGTCAGCACCGCTGGCACCCGGATCTGTGCGCGGTCGCCACCGACGAACCCGCACGCCTTGGGCACCCACATCGGCTGGATCCCCGGCGGGCGCGACGTGCCCGGCTCGAGGAAGCCGCCCATCACGGCGATGAGCCGAACGCCGGTCAGGGGCGCGCCGAGAACAAGATCCGCAAGCGGCAGGGACCGTCCGACACGGCGGTACCCCTCCAGCATGCCGCCGGAGAGGAGGTGGAAGCGATCATCCACCACCTCGCCGAAGCACGAGGTGTCGCCCATCAGTGCACGACCGAGCAGCATTGCCAGGCCCCTCTCGCACGGGAGAATCGCGATGGCCGGCGCCGCGAGCCGCGGCCATCCGCCCGGTGAGTTCGCCGGCGGCGCCCTGCGGTTCATCATCGGCGGCACCGCGGTGGCCGTCTTTGCGCATCCGGCCAGATTCGTGCTACTTGCGGTCACCTTGGCGCGCTCCCGCCACTGGACTACCGTCACCCCATGACGCCTCCCGCGCTTACCTCCCGAATCTTGCCCGTTTCGGCCAACGTCCGCTGTGAGGGTGACGGGGGGCCAGTCATCCGAGCCGGCACGTACACGCTCGAGGTCAGGGACGAAGTGGTCACCGGGTGGCACTCCCACGACCTGCACCAGATGGAGTACGCGTTCGAGGGGGTCGTCGAGGTCGAGACCGCGACGGCACGCTACCTTCTTCCGCCGCAACAGGCCGTGTGGATTCCGGCCGGGACGATCCACTGCAGCACCTGGAGCAACGTCAAGGCCGTCTCGGTGTTCTTCGACCCGGTGATGGGCCTGCCGGCAGGTGATCGGGTCCGGATACTCGCCGCTGCTCCGGTGATCCGGGAAATGGTCCTGTACGCCAGAAGATGGCCGATCAAGAGGACGGCGACGGAGCCCATGGCGGAGGCCTTCTTCGACGCCCTTGCCCACCTCGTCGTCGAATGGCTCGACCACGAGACCCCGCTGTGCCTGCCGACCACTCCCGACCCGCTCGTCGCCGCCGCCATGGACTACACCAACAAACACCTGACCGACGTCTCGCTACCCCAGCTGTGCGCGGCCATCGGGACGTCGGAACGGTCGTTGCGCCGGGCGTTTCTCGCCGCGACCGGCATGTCATGGCGCCGGTACCTCCTCGAGAGCCGATTACTCAAGGCCATGGCGCTACTCGCTCAGGACAGCCAGAACCAGACCATAATCGCGATCGCCCTCACCGTCGGATTCCAGAGCGTGAGCGCATTCACCCGGGCCTTCGGCCAGTACACCGGAGAGACTCCCACCGCCTACCGCCAGCGCGTCCGCGGCTGACAGTTCCGTGCTTTCATCCTCACCGTCGGCGACCGATTTGGCCGCCTCTCCGCACGGCGGAGGCGCGCCGCGCGGCGAAAAACATCGCGAACAGTCCCGGACCAGCCACCGAAAAGACACGGCGGGATTGCCGGGGCCACGACCGCCCGGCCGAAACGGGCAAGGACTTGGCCGAACCCGCAAAGACGGCCAGGGCACGGGGCCCGATGATGGAACCTACAGGACACCGCTGCCTCGAATGCCGCAACGGGAAGCAACTGGGGAGGCCACATGAACATGGACGACTTGATCCTTATCAGCGTGGACGACCACGTGATAGAGCCCCCCGACATGTTCGAGGGCTTCATTCCGGCGAAGTACGCCGACCGGGCGCCCCGGCTCGTCTCGGACGAGCTGAGCGACAAGTGGGTGTTCGGCGAAGGCGAGGCCCGCAGCTCCGGCCTGAACGCGGTGGCCGGCCGCCCGCCCGAGGAGTACGGCCTGGAGCCGACGCGGCTGGCGGAGATCCGACGGGGCTGCTACGACGTCCACGAGCGGGTCAAGGACATGAGCGCCAACGGCGTGCTCGCCTCCCTGAACTTCCCGTCGATGGCCCGCTTCTGCGGTCAGTTCTTCGCCAGCCGGGCCGACCAGGACCCCGACCTGGCCCTTGCCGTCCTCACCGCCTACAACGACTGGCACATCGACGCCTGGTGCGGCGCGTATCCGGACCGGTTCATCCCCTGCTCGATCCCGCCGCTGTGGGACCCCCAGCTGATGGCGAAGGAGATCCGCCGGACGGCGGCCAAGGGCTCCCATGCGGTCAGCTTCTCGATGAACCCCTACGCCCTCGGCCTCCCGTCGTTGCACAGCGATCACTGGGACCCGTTCTGGGCGGCCTGCGAGGAGACCGAGACGGTCGTGTGCGTGCACATCGGGTCAGGCGCCATCGGCGTGGTCACGGCACCCGACGCCCCGATGAACGTCGAGATCACCTGCGCCGCCATCAAGACCTTCCCGACCGCCGCGGACCTCGTCTGGTCGCCCATCTTCCAGAAGTTCAAGAACCTCAAGGTGGCCCTGTCGGAGGGCGGGATCGGCTGGATCCCGTACTTCCTGGAGCGGGCCGACTACGCCTACAAGCAGCACCGCGCCTGGACCCGCCCCGAGCTCGGCGGCCGCCTGCCGAGCGAGATCTTCCGTGACCATGTCGTCACGTGCTTCATCGTCGACGACTTCGGTGTGGCCAACCTCGATCGGATGAACGAGGACATGGTCACCTGGGAGTGCGACTACCCCCACTCCGACAGCACCTGGCCGCGTTCACCCGAGGTGGTGATCGACGCCGTGGCCGGACTGACCGACCTGCAGGTGGACAAGATCACTCATCGCAACGCGATGCAGGTGTACTCCTTCGCCCCCTTCTCGATCCGTCCACGCGAGCGGTGCACCGTCGGCGCGCTGCGGAAGGAGGCCACCGGACACGACATCTCGATCGTCTCGCAGGGCGTCTCGGAGCGCCGGTTGACCACGGTCGGCCAGTTCGCCCAAGCGCACCAGCCCGGCAGGACGGCGTGAGCCCGGCGCCACTCGCCGGGGCACGGATCCTGGAGGTGGCCTCGCATGTGTTCGTCCCGATGGCCGGGGCCGTGCTCGCCGAGTGGGGCGCCGAGGTCATCAAGATCGAGCACCCCGAGACCGGTGATCCCTACCGTGGCCTGGTCACAGCCGGTTTACACAAGTTGTGGCACGGCGTGGACGTCCAGTTCCAGGCCACGAACCGGGGCAAGCGATCCGTCGCCCTGGATCTGAAGAATCCGGCCGGCCGGCAGCTGCTGTCCCGGCTCATCGCCGCGAGCGACGTCTTCGTGACCAACCTGCGCGCGGACACCCGCGCCCGGCTGAACCTCGAGCTGGCCGACGTCCGGGCCGACAACCCCGCGGTGATCTATGTACGGGGTACCGCGTTCGGTTCCCAGGGGCCCGACGCCGGCCGGGGCGGGTACGACGCGGGCGCCTACTGGGCCCGCAGCGGAATGCAGCAGATCTTCACCGCCCCCGACGCGCCCTGGCCGGCCATGCCCCGCCCGGCGTTCGGGGACGTGGTCGGCGGGCTGAGCATCGCCGGTGCCATCAGCGCGGCGCTCTACCACCGGTCGACGACCGGCGAGCCCTCGACGGTCGACGCCTCGCTGCTGGCGTCCGGAATGTGGCAGGTCCAGATGGACCTCATGAACGCCACCCTCAACGGCCCCGGCGGGCCGGTCGCCGCCCGGAGCCGGTACGAGGCCTCGAACCCGCTGATGCTGCCGTACCGCACGGCCGACGGCCGGGTCATCGTCCTGCAGATGCTCGCTCCCGACCGCTACTGGCCACACCTGTGCAAGAGCATCGGTCAGCCAGCCGCGGCGAACGACCCCCGGTTCGTGGACATGGAGGCCCGCCGCCGCAACGCCCGGGAGTGCGTCGAGTGGCTCGAGGGCGTCTTCGCCGAACGCACCTTCGACGAATGGCGGGCCGTCCTCGCGGAGTTCGACGGGGAGTGGGCGCCCAGCCAGTACCCCCACGAGCTCGCCGAGGACCCCCAGGTGAAGGCCAACGGCCTGTTCGCCGACGTCGATCTCGGCAACGGCCATTCCCTGCCGCTGGTGGCCACGCCGGTGCAGTTCGACCAGCGGCCGAGCCAGCCCAGCCGTGCCCCCGAACACGGTGAGCACACCGAATCCGTACTCCTCGACCTCGGCCTCTCGTGGGACGAGATCGGCGACCTCAAAGCCGGCGGGGCGATCCTCTGACCAGGCCTCCCGTCGCCTGCCGAGCCACCGGCCGGCCCCTGCCCCGGTGGCTGTCCGTCGCCCCGGGCGAGGCACCGTCCTGGAAGGGAACAGCAGACGGTGGCTGAGAAACCCCGGTTCGAGTCACGGCACTGACCGGCGGCCGGGTCGACGGGGACCGCCGAAGATCACGAGAACGCGAGAGTCAGGGGGCGGTCGGGTGACCGGCGAGGACAGGCCCATACCCGTGGTCGACGACGACAGCCGCGACTTCTGGCATGGAGGTGCCCAGGGGCAGCTCCTGATCAGCGCCTGCACCGCGTGCGAACGACTGTTCCACCCGCCGGCGCCGATCTGCCCCGGCTGCTATTCCCGTTCGATCGGGTTCCGGCCGGTCTCGGGCCGCGGCACCGTCGAGACCTACACGGTCGTCCGCCGCCCGTGGGTGCCCGGCTACGAGCCGCCCTACGTCGTGGCCCGGGTGGTCCTCGCCGAGCAGCCCGACCTGCGCCTGCTGACCAACCTGGTCGACTGCGACGTCGAGGCGGTCACGACCGGCATGGAGGTCGAGGTGGCCTTCGAGCAACGAGGTGACGTGTTCGTACCGATGTTCCGGCCGATCCCATGAGCGCTGACGTCATGAACATCGAGCGCCGGGCGATCGTCTCCGGCATCGGGCGGTCCCAGTCCGGCCGGAGGTTGAACCGGCCCGCGATCGATCTGACCCTGGACGCCTGTCTCGCGGCCATCGCCGACGCGGGTCTCACCCCGCGCGACATCGACGGGCTCACCTCCTGGCCCGACCACCCCGCCCCGCACGGCTTCGGCGGCCCCCGGGTCGGCGACCTGCACACCCTCCTGCGGCTGGACCTGTCGTGGATCCTCGGCTGCGGCGACGGCGCCAACGTCATCGGCATCCTCGGAATCGCCGCCCACGCGGTGGCCACGGGCCTCGCCCGGCATGTGCTGGTCTACCGGACCGTCGGGGAGGCGACAAGCCAGGGGACCGGCCGCCGTCCGGCCGTGATGGCCGGACCCGGGGCCGGGGCCGCGCCGTGGAAGACGACCTACGGGGTGGGTTCGCCCGTCCAGTTCGCCGCGCTGTGGGCCCAGCACCACTTCGACCGCTACGGCACCACCCGGGAGCAGCTCGGCTGGGTCGCCGTGAACGACCGGCGCAACGCCGCCGACAACCCGGACGCGATCTACCGCGACCCGATGACGATCGACGACTACCTCGCGGCACGGATGATCAGCGAACCGCTGTGCCTGTTCGACTGCGACATCCCGGCGGACGGGTCGATCGCCTTCGTCGTCTCGCACGCCGACCACCGGCGCGACGTCGACCGGCCCGTCTTCTTCGAGGCCCTCGGCGGCGGGCGGCCGATGACCTCGAGCTGGGAGTTCTGGCCGGACTTCGACATCATGGCCGCGACGAAAGCCGCCGAGCAGCTCTGGTCGCGTACCTCGCTGCGGCCCGCCGACGTCGACGTCGCGGGTCTCTACGACGGGTTCAGCATCTTCGTCCTGCTGTGGCTCGAGGCACTCGGCTTCTGCGGCCGCGGCGAGGCGGGCCCGTTCGTGGAAGGTGGCACGCGCATCGCCCGCACCGGTGATCTGCCGCTCAACACCTCCGGCGGCCAACTGTCAGAGGGCCGCTACCTCGGCTTCGGCCTGGCCTACGAGACCTTCCTGCAGTTACGGAACCAGGCCGGCACCCGGCAGGTCACCGACGCCGAGGTCGGCCTCGTCACAGGCGGCGGCGGCCCGCTCGCCCAGGCGTTCCTGTTCACCGGTGACCGCTGATTCACCAATGACCGCTGGCGAAGGAGAAGTCACATAGCGACCTTGTCCAGGGTAATCCCCGTCCCAGATCCCAGGAGGCACCAATGCGAATCGGCCTGATGATCGGCTCCGACAGGGACCGGCAGTACCGGGAGCGGGTGCGCGGTTTCATCGCCGACGCCCAGAGCGCGGAGGAGGCGGGCTTCGCCTCGATGTGGGTACCGCAGATTCCCGGTTACTTCGACGCGCTGACCGTGGTCACGTTGATGGGCCAGGCGACGCGTCGCATCGAGCTGGGCACCGCGGTCGTGCCGGTCCAGACCCGCCATCCGGTCGTCATGGCCCAGCAGGTGCTGTCCACCCAGGCGGTCTGCGAGGGGCGTTTCACGCTGGGGATCGGGCCGTCACACCACTGGATCATCGAGGACCAGCTCGGCCTCTCCTACGAACGCCCAGCCCACCTGGTGCGGAACTACCTCCAGGTGCTGAACGCGGCGTTCGCCGGGCCGGGGCGGATCGAGGTCGACAACGACACCTACCGGGTACACAGCCCGCTCGACGTCACCGACCTCGTCCCGACGCCGATCCTGATCGCGGCGCTGGCACCGGTCATGCTCCGCATCTCCGGCGAGCAGACCTCCGGAACCATTCTCTGGATGGCGGACGAGCGGGCCATCGGCGACTATGTGGTCCCGCGCATCACGAAAGCCGCGGCCGACGCCGGGCGACCGGCACCGCGCATCGTCGCCGGGGTTCCGGTCGCCCTGTGCCCCGCCGGCGAGGTCGACGCCGCGCGCTCCGCGGCGAACGACGTCCTCGGGCACGCCGACTACTCGCCCAACTACAAGCGGCTCCTCGGCCACGGGGATGCCAGGGACGTCGGCGACGTGATGGCCGTCGGCGACGAATCCGCCATCGTGGAACGCCTGCGCGGTTTCCGCGACGCGGGAGTCACCGACCTCGCGGCCCGCGTGGTCGCGCTCGGAGCCGACCGCGCCGAGCGCGTCGAGTCCCAGCGGCGGACACAGGAGTTCCTCGCGACGCTCTGCCCCCGGATGTGAGCCAGGTGTCGCTGGACCAGACCAGCCGGCCGCGGTCCGGTCGTCTGGTCTGGTCTGGTCCAGCGCCACGCCCGTGCTACTCGTTCTTGTAGACGAGGCCGTCCTTCATCACGAACCGCACGTCCTGCGTGGCCGTGATGTCATCGGATGGATCTCCGGGAACCGCGATGATGTCGGCCAGCAGACCAGCCGCCAGGCGACCGCGGTCATCGACACCGATCAGCTCGGCGCTGGTGACCGTGGCGGCCCGCAGCGCCTGCATCGCGGTCATGCCGCGGTCGACCAGAGCCCACAGCTCCTTCGCGTTGTGCCCGTGCGGGATGGCGGGCGCGTCGGTGCCACACGCGATCCGCACCCCGGCCTCGATGGCCCTACCCAGCGTCCGCCGAGCCCGGGGGAAGACCTCCGCGGCCTTCGCCTGGAGCGCGGGCGCCGCCTTCGAGATGTCGAGGCCTTCCGACAGATAGCTGGTAGGGACGAGGAAAGTCCCATGGTCGACCATCATCCGGATGGTGTCGTCGCTGGCCAGTGAGCCGTGCTCGATGCAGTCCACCCCGGCCCGGACACAGGCCCGGATGCCCGCGTCGCCGTGGGCGTGGGCAGCCACCTTGAGCCCCGCCCGGTGGGCCTCGTCGACGATGGCCGCGATCTCCTCGTCGGAGTACTGCTGCGCGCCGGCGGCGGTGCTGTGCGACATCACCCCGCCCGACGCCGAGATCTTGATGACCCCGGCGCCGTACTTGATCTGGTAGCGGACCGCCGCGCGCACCTGCGGGACGCCGTTGGCGATCCCCTCCTCGACGCCCAGCGGCATGATGTGCGGCGCGAGCCGCTGGAACATCGTCGGGTCGAGGTGCCCGCCGGTGGGCGTGATCGCGTGACCGGCGGCCACGATCCGGGGCCCCGGTACCCAGCCCGCTTCGATCGCCCGGGCCAGGTCCACGTCCAGCAGATACCCCCCGGTCTTGACCATCAGCCCGAGGTTGCGCACCGTCGTGAAACCGGCCAGCAGCGTGGTGCGGGCGTTCACCGTCGCCCGCAGGGTCCGGTACACCGGGTCGTCCTGGACGCCGTGCAGCGGGTTCGGCAGGCCCGTCGGGTTCTCGGGGCCACCGAGGAGGAGATTGATCTCCATGTCCATCAGGCCCGGCAGCAGAGTGAGAGCACCCAGATCGATCTCGGTCGCGCCGGTGGGCGGCACGGCCGGGTTCACCGCGGTGATGCGGTTCCCCTCGACCACCACGACCGCGGGCGAGCGCACCGTCCCCGCGTCGACGTCGACCCAGCGTGCCGCGCGCAGAACGGTCGCGCCGGTAGCACCGGGGACGCCGGTCACGGGACCGGCTCGATGACACAGTCGACCGCGGCGGCGCCGGAATCGGGAATCCGCGGCTGCTTCCACGCCTCGACCGCGAAGGACACGCTGATCATCGAATACAGCAGGTGCAGCAGGTTCAGTGCCGTCTCCGGCATCTCGTCCAACGGAAAACGGTCGCAGTACGCGATCGCGGCCTCAGCGCGTGGGGTGATCGCGTCGTAGAACTCCTGCATCTCCGACATCGAACCGGCGAGCCGCCTCCCGTAACGCTCGGCCTCCGTCGCCAGGCACCAGACCGTGGCGTAGGGCTCGAGATCGGCGAACTCGCCCGGCAGCAGGGTCGGCATCGGGCTCACGCCCCCGCGCCGTTGTGCTGGTATTCCCCGACCCAGTCGGCCGCGACCTTGTGCAGGTGCCGGCAGAGAACCTCCTGGTCGTTCAGTGGGAACTCGGCGACAGCCCGGGACTCGAGCATCGACTGCGTCGCCTCCAGCGTGTTGGCGTCCTGCAACGCGTACTCCTTGAAGGTCACCGCGGCCATCTCGCGGGCAACCCGGTCCCGCGCGTTCCGGGAGGGAACGAAATACAGGTTCCCCTCGAAGGTGTGCGTGTTGTGCGACGTCGGCCAGTAATGGTAGGTGAGATACCAGCCACCCGCCCAGATCAGGATCACGAAGTTCGGCCAGAGATTGAACGAGTCCAGACCCCACGGCTCGCAGCCGGCCGGGTTGAGACCCGCCGGCATCTTCTCGACGCCGAGATCGGGTTCGTCCCAGGGCCCGAACAGGCCGCTGCGGGTGATGTCCTCCATCGGCTTGCGCATCTCCGGGTCCAGTTCCCACGCCTTGATACCGGCCGTGCTGACCAGCCGGTGCGGGCCGTCGATGCGGTAGTGCGGCGCCTCGAACCCCGCCTGCTGCGCCGCCGTCGAGAACTTCGACGGCGTCTGCCGGGCGTGCAGAATGGGCGCATGGTAAAACTCCTGGAAGGCGTCCATGAACAGCTTCCAGTTCGCGCCGACCTCAGCACGGTAGTAAAAGCGCTCGGTCATCGTGTCGAACGGATATCCGCCGAGCGCGGTGACCATCGGGCCGAGGAACTCGGGCAGCGACTGTTCGGGCTCCTTCGCCAGATTGACGAAAATGAATCCGGACCAGACGTCGCAGTGCACCGGGACGAGGCCGAAGTCCTTCTTGTCCAGGTTGAAGAACTCGCCCTCCTGCTGCACGAAGGTGGCGGCGCCGTCCAGGCCGTACCGCCAGCCGTGGTACTTGCAGGTGAACTGGCGACAGCTACCGGCGGTCTCCTCCCGCGGGAAGTCGTTCCACACCAGCTTGTTGCCGCGATGGCGACAGATGTTGTGGAAGGCACGGACCTGACCGTCGTTGTCGCGCACGACGACGATCGAGGCCCTGGCGGCCTCGATCTCCTTGGTGAAGTAGCTCCCGCTGCGCGGTAACTGCTCGACCCGGCCCACGTTCAGCCAGGCACGCCTGAAGATCGCATCCCGTTCCAGGGCGTAGAAATCGGGCGAGATGGAGTCCTCGTACGACACCAGCCCGGTTCCCAGCTCCGGGTAGTGTTCCGTCCAGCTTCCCTCAGCCGGCTTCGGCCATCGTGCCACAGTCATTCCTCCGTTTCGGATGGGTCCGTTTCGGATGGGTCAGCTGCCGGACGCGGGTCCGGCTCCGGTCAGGTAGGCCGGGCACGGCTGCCAGGTAGCGGTACGGGGGTCGCCGTCACATGACACTCCCGCCGTTCACCCCGAGGACCTGGCCGGTGATGAAACCGGCGTCATCGGAGCAGAGAAAGGCGCAGGCGGCGGCTATGTCATCACCCGTCCCCAGCCGACCCACCGGAATCGCGTTCACCAGGACCTCGTTGTCCGGCAGGTCGCCGGCCGCCTGGGCGCTGCGGGACATCGGTGTGTCGATACTCGACGGCGGGATGCTGTTCACCGTGATCCCGAACGACGCGTACTCCCGCGCGAGGGCCTTCGTCATGGCGATGACGGCACCCTTGGACGCGGCGTAGTGGACCATGCGGGGCGAACCCCGCTGAGCGCTTGACGACGAGAGGGTCACGATACGCCCCCACCGCGCCGCGACCATATCAGGGATCACAGCCTGAACGCAGTGGAAAGTCCCGGTAAGATTCACCTCGATCACCCTGTTCCAGGACTCGAGTGTGATTTCAACAAAAGGCTCGAACGCCGCGAGCCCCGCACTCGTGACCAGTATCTCCACCGGGCCGAACTCCTCGCGGACCTGGCTCAGCGCGTTCTCCACGTCCGGACGGCTGGTGACGTCGACTTCGCACGCCAACGCCTCCGCCCCGTCCGCGGCCAGCTCCTTCGCGGCCTGCCGCGCGGCCGAACCGTTGCGATCGACCACGGCGACTCTGTGACCCCGGTCGGCGAGATGCCGGCAGATGGAAAGCCCCATCCCCGACGCACCGCCCGTCACCACGGCGACCCGCTTCATCTGGAACCGGCCGCTGCCCGCGACGGCGCGACGGCGACGAAGCGCGCCGCGCCTCCCGGGCAAAGGTCTTGCTCCACCGCCGAGACCGCGGCCGAGACCCACGAATTGTGGCTCGTGAAGTCAGCCATGCGCACCCACCTTCGTCGTCGCCCGTCGCGGAGTCCGCCGGACCGCCGCGATGACGCGCTCGGAACTCTGCATACGACAACGGCGCCGCTCGGGCCCGGGCGGCGCCGTTTGCCGGCTCCGCCGGCCGGTGCCGCCTGCTTCCCGAGTTCGCCGACGGTGCCCTGCCGGCTCATCATCGCCGGCACACCCTTGGCCGTCTTTGCATGTCCGGCCAATTCTGTGCTGGTTTCGGCCGCTGACCGGCAACCGATGCCCGTGGTCGACGACCCGCAGCAGGCAAAGGTTCTGGTCCTGCGAAGGATGTTCCGCCACGGCAGGCGCCCTGGCAGCCTCGCCCTGGGTCATTTGTGCGTCGGTGCTCGCCCCAGGCCACCTCGGCGTCGAGCACCCAGCTCACCCCGAAGCGGTCTTTTAAGCATTCCGTAGCGGGACGTCCACTGCACAGGTGCGAGCGGGGCGACAACGGTCGCGTCACGGTGCGCCGGGATGTCGAGCGGCTGCGCGAGATGGGGTACCGGATCGCCGCGGTCAAGGTCCGGGTGCAGCCGCATCACGTCGTCGTCACGCAGGCCGCGACATCCGGCTCGGTCACTGCGGGTAGGGCGTCTCGCCGCGTTCGAGCATCCCGACAAGCGTCGCCAGGCGATTCGCCCGGCTCGACGGACTCGGCGCGGTCATGATCCTGTGTAGGACCGCATAGCGGTTACGGCCGTTCAAACCCGCGAACGCCGACGCCGCAGCCGTTGACGCGGTCAGTGCGGCCGCCAGGTCATCCGGGACCTGCGCCCTCGCAGCTCCCGGATAGGCCTGGTCCCAGCGTCCGTCCGCCTTCGCACCCTCGATCTCGGCGTGCCCGCGGGGACGCATCCGGCCCTCCTCCGTCAGACGCGTCACGAGGCCGATGTTCCGCTCGGACCACAGCGAGGCCCTGCGACGTGGTGTGAACCGCTGCCGGAAGGTCGCCGCATCCCTGCTCTTCTTCTGCCCGTCGATCCAGCCGCTGCACAACGCCTCCTGGAGGGCGAGGTCGTAGCTCAGCGATGTCGGAGACGTGGTGCCCTTCTTGGCCAGCAGCAGCCACACCCCGTCGGAGACGCTTTCGTTCACGTCCAGCCATGCCCGCCACGCCGCGGCATCGGCGACGACCAGCACCTCCGGCTCGGCGCTGGTTCGCGACTCCGCCCTGGCCGCCCCGTCATCCGCGCTCATGGGCTTCATCGTATGGACGGTGCAGACATGACCATTCGACGATGAGCACCGATCGACCCACACGACCTTCGCCAGGCCCGCGCCGGGACCACCGCCCGAGCCGGAGCCGGCACCAGCGCTGAAGCCGGAGCCGGAGCCGGAGCCGGCGACGAGCTCGCCCTCCTGGGTGATCACCGTCGGCCGCGCAAGCTCGGTCGGCGCCGCGGCCGCCCTCGCCTTCTTCTTACTGTCGCCCGCCCCGCCGCCACCGCCACCGCCACCGATGGCAAGCGACATCGGCGTGGACTGACCCGGCAGCTGCAACTCCACCGTGAAGGCCACGCCCTTGCCGACGCCGTCGGCAGGCAGCAGCGGCACCGCCGGGTCGGCGGCCGCCAGCGCCGTGTTGAACTGCCCGACCCGGTCTGCGGGCAGCGGCTGCGACGGCCGCCAGCAGGCCCAGCCCGCGCAGCCCCACGTCCAGCCCGGCGGGCAGCTGCCCGTGCAGCAGCGGGACGTCCGACAGCCCCGCCCGCAGTTTCAGGACCACCCTGCCCGCCCAGGCCCGGGCGGCGTCGTCCGGCTTGTCGGACACGACGACCAGCGAGCTCCCGTTCTGCTCCCGGGCCGTGAACACGACGGACCTGCGGGCGGTGGCGTACCCCACCGCAAGCTCGGTGACCGTCCCGAGTTTGGCCAGCACCTCGTCGGCGGACAGGTCCGAGATTCCGAGCAGGTCGGCGACGTCCGTGAGGGACACCCCCTTGGAGTCCTCGCAGCTCGCGGTGAACTCGGTGTTCCCGGCGTCCTTCACGGCGAAGGTCAGCGTGCGGCCGCCATCGCCGCCGCCCTGACCGGGCACGTCCAGCACCAGCCAGCCGGTGTACTCCTACTCGAACCCACCGCCCCCGGGCTTCCTGGTCAGCTTCGCCGCGACGTCGAGATCCGCCGTGACGGCACCCAGCGGGAACTCGGCGGCGACCTCCACCCGGAACCCACCGCCACGGCCGTACGACAAGACGAGCCGACGGAGACCGAGGTCCTTCAGGGCGGGCGGCGCGTCCGCACCGAACAGGCCGAAGATCGCCTGCGCGGACAACCCGCGCACGGCTGCACCGTCCACCATCCGGACTTCGTAGACCAGCTGAAGATCCCGCAAGCCGATCCCGCTGAGAGCCGACAGCACGGGATAACTCTGCAGTGGCACCGCGATCTGGACGCCGGCTACATCCTCACCGTCGGTACCGGCGTCGGCATCGGTCTTGCTCGCGGGGTCCGAATCGCTGGCACCGAAGAACCACAGCGATATGGCGGGCACGGCCGCACCCATCGCTCCGCCGAGACAGAGAAGGGCCGGATCGGGAGCCAGATTCGTCAGACTGCCACCGAAATCGAACTATTCACTCAACGCGCCGATCTTCACCGCGTTCTGGAGGTCCCCCAGGTCCTCCGGGAGCCCGCCGGGAAGAGCAAGTTCCTGCCCCAGAGTCAGGCCGGTAAGCCATTCCCTGAACTTGCCGACACCCATTCCCACGACGCGAACCCCTTCGAATCGCCAGCCGCTCCGCAGAGGAACATTATTTGCTGCATTTTTACGGTTTTACCACTTCCCTCGGCTCCGCTACACGACAGATCCAACCTCTCCCTCAGAAAGGCCGCGTAAACCAGCCCACCTGAGAACAGAAGGATCTTTCGAATCTCCCGAACACTCAACGCGCATCCCACCCGTCAATGCACACCAGAACCGCGGGCCGGAGTTAACAAAGAAAAAGGTTTCCTTTTGGTGGCGTGGCGGTTCCGCCGGCCGGGGTAACGCATTCCACCGCCGTCAGCCGCGCCCGTGTCAGGGTAGGTCCGTGGCACTGGGGCGGGCGGGCACACCGGTCGCGGGTTGACGCCGGTCGAGCAGGACGGCCAGGGTCGGCTACGATACGGCGATCGACGATGAGGGCCCCGGACTCAGCGCCGGCAAGAAGCAGCTCCTCACCATCGCCCGGGCGTTCCTCGCAAGGCCCGCGAACCTCATCCTCGACGAGGCCACCAGCTCCGTCGACACCGAGGTCCTCATCCACGAAGTCATGGCGGACCGACTATGACCTATCAGGTTGAAGTGGTTCTCGGCGTCGACGTCGGCACGACCGCCACGAAGGTCGTGGCCTTCGACCCGGACGGCCGCGAGCACGCCAGTGCGAAGGTCGGCTATCCCCTGCTCGAGCCCCACCCCGGTGAGGCCGTGCAGGATCCGGACGTCATCAGGGCGGCGGTGGCCGAGGCGATCAGGGAGGCGGCACGGCAGGCCACGGACGCCGGCCACCGGGTCGGCGGCCTCTCCTTCTCCGCCGCGATGCACACGCTCATCGGCATCGACGACGTCGGCCGGCCACTGACCCCGTCACTCACCTGGGCGGATGCCCGGGCTGCGGCACAGGCCGAACGGCTGCGCGCCGCCCACGGCCTGGAGCTGCACCGCCGGACCGGCACGCCGACGCACCCGATGTCCCCGCTGGCCAAGCTCGTGTGGTTCCGCGAGCAGGACCCGGAGATCTTCGCGGCGGTGCGCCGCTGGGTGGGGATCAAGGAGTACATCCTCGCCGACCTGTGCGGCGAGTGGCTCGTCGACCACTCGGTGGCATCCGCCACCGGGCTGCTCGACCTGGCCGCCCTCGACTGGGACAGCGAGGCGCTGGACGTCGCCGGCATCGACCCGGCCCGGCTGTCCCGTCTCGCCGCGACGACCGAGGTCCTCCCCCGTCTCACCCCGGCCGCGGCCGAGGCACTCGGGCTGCCGGCCGCGACGCCGGTGGTCGTCGGCGCGAGCGACGGGGCACTGGCGTCGCTCGGGGTGGGAGCGGTGCACGGCGGGGTCGCGTCCTGCTCGATCGGGACGAGCGCCGCGATCCGGGTGATGGTCGACCGGCCGACCGTCGACCCGTCCGGGCACCTCTTCTGCTACGCCCTCGCGCCGGAGCGCTGGGTCATCGGCGGGGCCATCAACAACGGCGGGCTGGTACTGCGGTGGGCACGGGACGCACTGGCGCCCGACCTGGAAGACGAGGCGGCCGTGCTGGACATCGCCGCCCGGGCCCCGGCGGGCTCCGACGGGCTGCTGATGCTGCCGTACCTGACCGGGGAGCGGGCGCCGCACTGGGACTCGCTCTCCCGCGGGGCCTACATCGGGCTGACTCGGGGGCACCGCCGCGAGCACCTCGTCCGGGCGGCACTCGAAGGGGTCTGCCTGCAGCTCGCGCTGGTCGCGAAGTCCATCCGGGACGCCGGGATCGAGGTCTGCGAGACGCGGGCGACCGGCGGTTTCGCCCGCAGCGCGCTGTGGCGGCAGATCCTCACCGACGCCCTCGGCATGGACGTCGGCTTCCCCGCGACCCGGGAGGGCACGAGCTTCGGCGCGGCACTGCTGGGGATGGCCGCCCTCGGCATGGTCGAGAACCTCGACGCGGCGGCCGACCTCGTGCCGGTCGGTGGCATCCACCGCCCCGAGCCGGCGTCCGCGGCCATCTACCGCACGCTGCTCCCGGTCTTCGAGTCGCTCCACGAGGCCCTCGTCCCGGCGTTCCGCACGCTGCGGAACCTCGGCCGGCCCGGCCATGGAACCCACTGATCCCGGTCGGCGTCGAGCAAGCTCACCGCCCCTCAGGCCCCCGATCAGGCGCGCGACGGCGACGGTGAGCGTCGGGTCAGAGGGCCGACTCCGCACGCAGCGTTCACCCTCGCGCCCCCGCCTCGGGCCGTCCAGGCGGGGCACCCGTGTTGATGGCACTAGTGGCGGTGGACTACTGGCAGGTCACCTGCCCCCTGTCGGCTGACATCCCGGGGGCCGGAGCCGGAGACCAGCGCCCGTCCGCTCTGACCCGCAGGCGCCGGAGATCGCACGCACCGAGGACCTGGGAAGGTGTCCGGTGACGCCGGTGGCCCGGACGACGGTCCAAGGTGTGGCATCACTTGCACAGCCCGCAGCACCGGGCTGCCGGCTGTGCGGGTGATGCGCGTCCTGCGCCAGCCCCGCACCCCGCGTCGCTGGTCAGCGGACCCGCACGGTCACCATCTCTCGACCGGAGTCTTCTCCAGGTCTTGCGGCCGCGCGTACGACGGGTCGCTCTTGTCCCACGTGCCCTTGACGAAGCCGGCGAATGCCCCGGAGGTCAGCAGCGACGTGTCGCCGGCCATCGTCCACTCGAGGGTGCAGCGGCGCAGCGCGATCCGCCACACGCCGTCCCGCCGCTCGACACGGTCCAGGTAGCGGCCTCCGAAGAGGTGCACGCTCTTGCCGTCGCGGGCACGCATGGCCCCGATGACGTAGCTCTCGCAGTGCGCCTCATCTCCGTCGATCTCACAGGTGTGGGTCGTGATGTTGTGCAGGTGGTCGACGAAGACCGATGCGTGCGCCTTGTTGGCGTAGTCGCCGTACTCGGGGCCCAGCTTCACGACGGGCCCGTGCTCGTCTACTCCGTCCTCGTGGTAGACACTCCTCATCAGCTCGAGATCGTGCCGGTCATGACCGCGCGACTGGGCCATGATGCAGTCGAGAATGGCGACACGGTCCTTGACGTACTGGACCTCGCGGCGCAGTTCCTTGAGCTCGTCCTCGATGGACATTCAATACTCCTCTGAACCCTTGTCTTCGGGATCGGGATCCTCGGGATCCGGCGCCCCATCAGTGAAAAAGCCCGCGCGGCTGTCCCACGGGAAGGTCGAGGTGCGTCCGGATGCCGGGCGGGGCGGCGACGACGTCGTGGATCAGGTTGACGACCGCCATGGCCGTCCAGGTCTGACCGGGATGGGCCGAGCCGTCGGACGGACCGGCCTCGATCGTGAACGTGGTCGCCGGGTCTCCCAGGAACTCGACGACATAACGACTCGCGCCGGTGGCGATCTCCGGGGTGAGACCGTCCGCCATCTTCCACTTCGACTGGAAGACGATCACGGGGCGCCCGTCGACCAGCGCCTCCCAGCGACGGCACATTCCCGCCACCTTGCCGGCTGGGATGACCCCCGAGGCGACGGTCAGATCGGTGTCGCTGACTGCGACCGTCAGGCTGCACTCGTAGCGGTCGACGGTCAGACCCAGCCCCGCCGCCAGCAGACCGATGGACTGGCTGTACGCGTCGAGAGCCAGCCGGTGCGTCCGGTGGGCCTCAGCCGGCTCCCGACCGAAACCGAAACGGGTGAGCATGTCGCTCGCCGGGGAGCCGCTGAAATCGACCACCTCGGACACGATCACCTGGTCGAGGCGGCTGTGCAGCCGGGAACCGACGAGCGCGAAGACGTCACCGGCGAAACCTGGATGGATGCCACCGGCGTGGAAACTGCTGCCGCCCGCCTGGCACGCCGCCTGCAGCCGGACTGTCGCCTCATCCTCCGGCCGCGGGAAGGTGAACCCCAGCGGGGTGACGACGTTCTTCCCCGAACGCAGCAGGGCCTCGAGATCGTCGAGATCGGGCCCTGCGGGCGCGTAGTGCACGCAGTCAGCCTCGAGGGCGAGGAGCTTGTCCTTGTCGGTCGTCGCGGTCACCCCGAGCGGGGCGGTCCCGGCCAGCGTCCCCGCGTCCACACCGTCCTTGGCCGCGGTCGTCGTGTAGACGCCGACCAGCTCGAACACGGGATTGGCCGCGAAATGCCGAATCGCGATCTGGCCGACACGGCCGGTGCACCACTGGACCACACGTAACGGACGCGGTAAATCCGCCATTCAGGATCTCCTTCCGGACGGGCCGGACCTGGTGATGACGTGGGCCCGTACTCGATGTCAGCGACATTCGATCATCCCTCCGGCGCCCCCTGCCAACGGAGCAGGATCCTGGCAGGCGCCAGCGGCGGGGCGGGGTCCCGCCCCGCCGCTGGCGGGCCACCAGGTGCAGGACACCGGCTCGGTGGTTGCCGACGGGCTCGCCGGCGGGCGACGTCAGTCCTTGGCGCGGTACTGGACCTGGAGGTCGGTATAGCCCGCGAGCCCCCAGGGCCCGTTCTCCACCCCGACGCCGCTCCATTTGAGACCGCCGAAGGGCTGATGGGGGCCGAGTGCCACATGGGCGTTGACCCAGGCGGTGCCGCAGTCCAGGCGCTCGGCGACGGCGCCGGCCCGATCCGGGTCCGCGGACCAGACCGAACCGGAAAGCCCGTAGTTCGTGGCGTTGGCCCGGGCGACCGCTTCGTCGATGTCCCGGTACGGCAGCACCGGCAGCACCGGTCCAAACTGCTCCTCGTCGACGATCCGGGTGCCCTCGGCCGCCCCGACGAGCACGGTCGGCGGGAAGAAGTAGCCGGGGCCGTCGATCGGGGCGCCGCCGGCCGCCGCCGTCGCGCCACCCGCCAGCGCCTCGGCGACCAGGTCGCAGACCCGCTCGTACTGCGGGCGGTTCTGGATCGGGCCCACCTGGGTGTCCGGGTCCATGCCGTCACCGACCCGGGCCGCCGCGGCCTGGGCCGCGAGAGCGTCGACGACGACATCGTGCAACGATTCGGGAACGTAAAGGCGCTTGATGCCCGAGCAGACCTGCCCACTGTTGTCGAAGGCCCCCTCGAAAAGCTTCCGCACGATGGCGGCGGGATCGACATCGTCGAGAAGGATCGCGGCGTCGTTCCCGCCGAGCTCCAGAGTGAGGCGCTTGAGGTCAGGGGCCGCCGAGGCGGCGATGTGCTTGCCGGTCCCGGTCGACCCGGTGAAGCTGATCTTCCGCGGGACCGGATGGGAGGTCATCCACCGGCCCAGCTGATCTCCGCCTGAGACGACGTTGAGCACACCCGGTGGGAGCACCTCGCTGAGGATCTCGCCCATCAGCAGGGTGCTGAGCGGAGTGAACGGCGACGGCTTCAGCACGACCGTGTTCCCGGCGAGTAGCGCCGGTCCGAGCTTCCAGGCCGACAGCATGATCGGGAAATTCCACGGCGTGATGGCCGCGACGACGCCCATCGGGCGGTGCACCACCTCGGCGCGGACATGCTCGTCGTCCTGGATGACCTCGCGCGGGATCTCCAGGCGGGAGAAGTACCTCAGCCAGTAGCCGGCGCCGAGCACCTCCATGTGCGCAGATCTGAGCGGCTTGCCCTGTTCGGCGGTCAGGACCGGGGCGATCCGGTCCGCCGCCGCCGAGAGTCGCTTCGATGCCTCGCGCAGGATGGAGCGGCGCGCGTCCTCGTCGGTGCGCCAGTCGGTGAATGCCTTGGCCGCGGCGTCGAACGCCTCGTTCAGCTGGCCCTCATCACAGTCCGGCGCATCCGCGTGGACCTCGCCCGTCGCCGGATTCACAACACCGAAGGTCGACGGGGCGGCCCGGCGCTCCCCACCGATGATCATTGACACGTCGGACATGTTCCCCTCTGCATCTGACATCGGAATGCTGGCCGCACACCACAGCACGACACTAAACGAGTGTTTAATACCCCTGACACCGACGAGTCAAGCGAAGTACGGCCGCCGGCGGCCGGCAGGGGCCCGAGCCGAAGCGCGGCGGCGAGGGTGTGGCCGCCGGCCGTGGAGCCGTCGCACTCGCCACCTCTGTCGCCGATCCCGCGCCCCTCGGCACGCCATCCGCAGCTCGCGTCCCGGAGGCCGTCGATCAGCAGGTTGGCGAGGGTGGTCAGTCGGCCTCCACGAGCGGGCGTCGCCACGTCTCGCCCTCACGGAAGAGCCCACGCGGACGGCCCAGCGGCAGGTCGAGGTGGGTGCGGATCCCGGGCGGCGCGGCGACGACGTCAGGAATCATGTTCACCACCGACATGCCGGTCCAGATCCGGCCCGGGTATCCGGGGTCACCGGTCGCACTGGGTTCGAGATGCTCAAGGATGATCTTCGTGGCCGGCTCGCCGAAGAACTCGATGATGTACCGGTTGGTGCCCTCCCGGATATCGGGCGTGAGGCCGTCCGCCATCTTCCATTCGGAGACGAAGACCACGGCAGGACGTCCGTCGACGATCGCGGACCAGCGGTGACGCATACCGGCCACGGTGCCGGCGGGGATCTTCCCCGCCGCGACGGCGAGATCCCTGTCACTGACGGCGAACGTCAGCTCACTCTCGTATCTGTCGACCGGCAGGCGGAGGGCGGCGACCAGCTGGGCGATGGACTCACCGTAGTCGCCGTCGATGGCCCGCATGACGGGACTGGGATTGGCGCGGGCCTCGTCCGGGCCACGGCCGAAACCGAAACCACCGAAGAGCAGATCTGCCCCGGGGTGGTCGCTGAAATCGCACACCTCGGTCACGACCACCTGGTCGAGGCGGCTCAGCAGGCGGGAGGCGACGAGCGGGAGGATGTCCCCGACGAAGCCCGGATGGATGCCGCCGCCGTGCAGCGTCGTCCCGCCCGCCTGGCAGGCGGCCTCAAGCCTGATCGTCCGCGGGTCGTCCGGCGCGGGGAAGGAGAGGCCGACCGCGGTCACGACGTTCTTCCCCGAACGCAGCAGTGCCTCCAGGTCATCGACGTCGACCGCCAGCGGCAGGTAGTTCACGCAGTCCGCGTCGAGCGCGATGAGCGCTTCCTTGTCAGTGGTGGCGAGAACGCCGATCGGACCGATCCCGGCGAGCGTGCCCGCGTCGACGCCCTCCTTGCCGGTGGAGGTCGTGTAGACCCCGACGAGCTCGAACGTCGGGTTCGCAGCGAAGTGCCGGATGGAGACCTGGCCGATCTTCCCGGTGCACCACTGAATAACACGGACAGGGCGGGACGGGTCTGGCATCGATCGCCTCCGGGTTCATGAAGAACGGGCGTCGCGGAATGCTCAGGAATCCGAGCAGGCGGGTGTTTCGCGGTCGCCGAGCCGAGCGAGGAACGCCGGGTGCGCCACCGGCCTGGGCATACCCGCGGTACGGTTACGTCCGCACCTCGCCCGAGGACCCTACCAGCCTGCTAAGCGGACGTTAAGGGCCCGGACTCCGGACGACCCTACCGATCTTTCCCTGACCGGCGGAACCTGTGGGCCCATCGCCGGGCGACGCGGCCCCGCACGACAGGCATCCGGTCAGCGGGCGACGTAACCGCCGTCGACCGGGAGCGCGACCCCGGTCACGAACGAGGCGTCGTCGCTGGCAAGGAACAACGCGGCGGCGGCAAGCTCGTCGGGCATCCCCCAGCGCCTCATCGGCTGCGGGGGAACGACACCCTCGGGCGGAAGCGAGTCGTCCTCGGCGTCCGCCTGACGGGTCCAGGTAGCGCCGGGGCAGACCGCATTGACCCGGATCCCCTTGGCCGCGTAGTCGAGCGCAGCGGACCTGGTCAGTTGCACGACGGCGCCCTTCGTCGCGGCATACACCGCGAGGCCCTTCCAGCCGACCAACCCAGCCGCCGACGCCGTGTTGATGATCGACCCTCCACCGCCGGCCAGCATCACCGGGATCGCCGCCTTCATCCCGAGATAGACGCCCTTGACATTGACCGCCATTACCGCGTCGAAGTAGTCCTCCCCCGCCTCGGCCAGCGGGACGATCGGCCCCGTGAAGCCCGCGTTGTTATACAACACGTCGAGCTTGCCGAACCGATCGACGGCGGTCGTTATCATGCGCTCGATGTCTTCGGTCGACGTCACGTCGACGTGAACCGCGATCGCCCCGTCCCCGACCGCCTTCGCGGTGAGCGCCTCGCGGCCACTCACGTCGGCACAGACGACGCGCGCGCCCTCCCGGGCGAACAGGAACGCCGCCGACCGCCCGATGCCCGAGCCGGCCCCGGTGATAACAGCAACTTTTCCGTCCAGCTTGCCCATGGTGTCGCTCCCGCACCGCAACCCGACCCTGAACACCTGTATAGCATATTTCCGGGCACGACGAACCGACAGACGGACGTTACGCGGGGCCGTCCGCGTGCCGGCAGAGCTGCCCGACGGCCGACCAGCAGACCTCGCCGTCCAGTCCGGCGGCCGGACCAGGCCGCCAGGCCTGGGCACTCCGCCGAGTGACTCCATCGCTACGCGCCGACCCGCGTGCGCCCGACAGGCCCGCAGGGGTCGGCGCGGCGCCTCCGTGGCCCGACCTCTCGCTGGTCGCCCTCGGCTGGCTCCAGCGTGTGCCAATGGCTGCTCGGGAGGGGTGCGCCCACCTAAACTACCCTGAGGGGGCCGCCTGTCGTCCGGGCGCCGGAGTAGACGTCGCGGCCGGACGGACCGAGGAGTCGTCGCGTTTCGGCGGACACAGGTGCGGTCAGAAAACCGGCAAACCCATCGAGGGTCGTCGTGACGAACAAACCGAAGGGAATCGTCTCCTGTCGCGTGGCGATTTCGCGTTCCCGCTCGGCCGCGGCGTTGATGCTGAGGGTCTGCACCTGCCGCACCCGAATCGTCAGCGTTGGCTCGCCGAGGTCCGGCAGCAGCCGCCGGACCTCGGCGAGAAAGTCCTCTCGAGACTGGTGAATATCATGCTGGGCGAAGAGCCGCCCGGGGTCGGCACCGCGCCGGAGCTGCTCGATGAACGAGACGTAGGAGTTTCCGGGTGACTCCGCGAGCTCCAGGATGGGCAGCAGGTGAGCCTCAAGGCAGGCACGCACGTCGTCCGGCGCGAGGCGATCCCTCAGTAACGCACGTCGTTCGAGGAGCTGCGGAAGGCGATAGGCGAAGATCGCCTCTATCAGCCGTTCTTTGGTACCGAAGTGGTAGTGGACAGCAGAGCTGTTCGCCGATCCGGCCGCGGCGGCGATCTGTCGCAGGGAGACCCCGGAGATGCCGTTCTCCGCGAACAGCCGTTCAGCGGCGATCAGGAGCTGCAGCGCTGTCGCGGTGCGTGTTGTGGTGGGCGGGTGGGTCACGCCTGGCTCGCGGGCGAGCGTTCGGCGGCGTCGCCGGCGAACCCCTGCTGGCTGGCGCGGATCCATTGCCACCGTGAACGCACAGTCATCTCCTGGTACGAGGCCTCCGGCCGTCGGGACTATACCGCGATGCGAGGGCTCCCTCGCTGAGCCGCTCGTTCGTCAGGTCACCGCTGCGAAGCCCCGAAGTAGTACCCGGCACCGGGTTGGTGGGGTCCTGGACGAAGGTGTCCGGCGGCTGGGCGCCGGGCCGGCTGCGGCGACAGTGCGCCGCCGCCGGCGGCGGTGCTGGCCGAGCCGTCGCCGCGCAGGAGAAGGAGATGCCGTGCGGGCAGCCGTTGTGGGGTACAGGATCAGGTACTAATGTCTCATATAACGTACCTAGGCGAGAGGGCGCGATACGCATGGTTGGTCCTGCAGCGCTGCGGTTGTCCCCGGATGACGGCGGATCGACATTCGCCCCCTATGGCAGCGACACTTCGTTGCTCTCTGACTGCGAGTACGTCCAGGAGGAGTGGATCGCCGTCGGAGAGGAGGATGGCCGCCCCTACGCGACGACCGTCTGCGTGCGCCGGCCCTGGGACTCGGCTCGTTTCAGCGGCACGGTGGTCGTCGAATCCGTGCACGTACACGGCATTGCGCCGATCTGGATCTTCAGCGGCGCCTACATCCTGCGGTCAGGACACGCCTGGGCCGCGGTCACCTCCCAGAAGACCGCGCTCGACATCCACGTCAAGCCGTCCAACCCGGAGCGTTACGCCTCCCTGGACATCGAAGATCCCGGCTCCGCGGACCTCGACCTGACCCTGCGGCTGCACGATCCCGAGGCCAACCGGGTGTTCTGGGCGGAGCTGCGCCGCCGCAACCGGGGGTCCAGCGCCATCCTCGCCCAGGTCGGCGCCGCGCTGCGCGGGCCGGACGGTCCGTTCGCGGGGCGGGACAACGTGCGTCTCATCCTCGCCGGGCACTCACAGACCGGCGGCGTGGCCACCCACTACATTCACGAGGCCCACGACACCCTCCGCCTCGCCGACGGCTCACCGGTCTACGACGGCTACTTCCCGTCGGGCATGCCGCTGGACGCGTTTCACGACGTCGACACCCCGATTGTCCAGGTCATGTGCGACGGCGATGTCCCGCGTCCGGACTCGTCCTTTGTCCCCGGCTACGAGGGCCGCCGCTACCGCCGCGACGACAGCGACGCCCCCGGTGACCGCTACCGGCTCTACGAGCTCGCCGGCGCCCCGCACATGGGGACCCGATACGCCCCGTACAACGACGTGTCGCTGTGGAACGCAGTCCAGGAGGACAACGCGCACGCCGCGCTCGGCCCCCGGATGAACAGCCTCCCGCACAACGAACTGGTCAGCCTGGGCCTGCACCACCTCATCGCCTGGGTGGCCAACGGGGCCGTCCCACCACGGGCCGAGCGACTCGAGCTGGATCCGGACGGCTACATTGCCAAGGACGAGCACGGCAACAGCCGCGGCGGAGTCCGCTGCGCACAACTGGACGTCCCGCATTCGACCTACCGGCCCAACCCCCTGAGGCCTGACGGCACCCCGGACGGCTACATCACCGTCGGCAACGACGAGCCGTTCGACGAGGAAACCCTCCGAAAGCTCTACGGGGACACGGCTACCTTCGTCGAGCGCTTCAACAGGCGTCTCGATGAGCTCATCGCCGAAGGCTGGCTCCTGGCCGAGGACGCCGACGAGATGCGCCGGGAAGCCAGCCGGATCGACATCCCGTCGTATTGATTCGCCTTTCCCTCGGCCACGCCCTGGGTCAGGCCCGCGGCGACAGCTTCAGCACGATGTCGACCGGGCCCAGCCCGCCGACGCTCTCCTCGAAGGCCCGCCGCAGCGCGGACACGTCACGGACGTCAGCCTGCCGGGCGACGATCCGCCCGCCGATCGACGCGACCGCCTGCACGGTCTGCTCGAGGTCGTCCGGATTCGCCATCGGGTACGGCACATCATCACTGGCTGCTGGCGGCGCCGCTCAGGGCATGCCGTTGACGAAGAACTCGTAGAACCCGTGCGCCGTCGCGTACAACCGGGCGCGGGCCAGCGGCCCGTCGAGGTCGAACCCGTGCCGGAGCAGATAGGCGGGGCGGTGCCCCGGCACGGGTGTCTCGTACTCGACCGGTTCGATCCACCGCGCCACCCACTCGTCCGGCCCGATCCCCACCTCCCAGGAACAGGTCTGGGACCAACTGCCCTCGCCGAGATCCGTCCACACCTTGACCCGCCACACCACCACCTGGCCCGGTCGCTCTCGATCCGCCCCGAGTCCCACTCCCCCGTGCTGATGCGGTGGGCCGTCTGGCGGGCGGAGCCCGCCGGCAGCCACCACGACAGCCGCGGACGACGGACCTCTGTCCCGAACGCCTCGTCCAGATGTTCGACGCGCAGACGCGTCGGCGCACTCAACGACACCAGCCTCACCCCAGGGGAACAGGAACGTTTCAGTAACGACAGCTGACACCGGGCTTCTTCTCGTTGCCACGACATGGGCCGGATCACGCGGACAGCCCTGCCGCCGAGGAAGTACCGGCACATTCCACCGGGCCGCCCACGACGCCGCCGGGCTCGCTCGCTACCGGGCCCCGCCACGGACAGCGTCACGGAACGGAGCTGCGTCGAGCTCCGGCCCACCGAGATGGTGAATGTTCCCGGCTCCACGATCCGTTCGGTGAGGTCGATGTTCCAGAAGGCGAGCTGGTGTGGCTCGAGGACGAACCGCACCGTCGTCGAGCGCCCCGGTTCCAGCGTGATGCGGCGGAAGCCGCGCAACTGCAGTTCCGGTCTCGGTACCGACGAGACGTCGTCCCGGACATAGAGCTGGACCACCTCGTCCCCGGCGCGGTTCCCGGTGTTGCTCACCTCGACGCTGATGCCGACGGATTCCCCGACGTGGATGCTGGACCGGTCGAGCACCGGCTCGGAGATGTCGAACGTGGTGTAGCCCAGGCCGTGACCGAACGGGAACAGCGGCGTCCGGTCCACCTCGACGTACGGGTACAGGTTGGCCGAGGTGTGGCGGTCGTAGTAGACGGGCACAGCACCCGAGGCACGGGGCACGGAGACCGGGAGTCGACCACCTGGTTCGGCCCGCCCGAAGAGCACGTCCGCGACGGCGTTCCCCGTCTCCTGGCCCAGGTACCACCCCTCGAGCAGAGCGTTCGCGCCCGCCGCGAGCCGGGTGGCGGCGATCGGCCGGCCGTTGACGAGCAGGGCGATGACCGGCTTCCCGACCTGCACAACGGCCTCGACGAGTTCCTCCTGCAGGCCGTAGAGACCGAGCTCGTTGCGGTCACCCGGGAAGAGGGGCCGGGTCGTCTCACGGGCGATGGCCGGGTGGTCGCCGACCACGAGGAGCACGACGTCCGCCCGCTCGACGACAGCGACGGCGTCCTTGATCCGCCGCCGGTTCTCCGCGTCGTCGACCGGCAGCACGGGCGCGCGGCCCGGGCCGGGCATGGCCGCCTCCTCCTCGGCGCCCACCAGCCGGACGCCCTCCGCGTGCTCGACCGTGATCGCGCTTCCGACGATGGCCGCCCGCAGGCCGTCGAGCACGCTCACCCCAGCGTCGTTCTCGCCCGAGTACCCGCCGTAGTAGAGCTCGCCGGCATTCGGGCCCACGACGGCGAGCCGGATCTCGGCGTTCGGATCGAGCGGCAGGATGCCGTCGTTCGTCAGGAGGGTGAGCGCACGCGTCGCCGAGTTGCGTGCCAACCGGACCGCCTCGGCGCTGTTGTACTCCGCCTGTTCCAGGCGCCCGTACGGCTGCTCGAACAGACCGGCCTCGAACTTGAGCGCGAGCACCCGGGCGAGGGCCTCGTCGACGAGGGTCTCGTCGACGAGGCCCTCCCGGACCAGCGGGGCGAGCATCGAGAATGCCTCGCCGTCCGGGAGGTCCACGTCGACGCCTGCTGTCAGCCCGATCGCCGCCGCCTCCCCGAGACCGGCGGCCACCCGATGATCCGAGATCAGCCGCGCAAGCGCGTCGTAGTCACTCAGGTACACACCCTCGAACCCGAGCAGAGCGCGCCCCAGCCGCTGCAGGAGGTCGCGGCTGGCGTGCGACGGCAGCCCGCCGACCTCGTTATACGAGGGCATGATGAAGGCCGGATTGGCCTCGCGGACGACGTCGACGAACGGAGCCAGGTAGGTCTCCCGCAGGGACCGCTCATGAGCCGGCGCGGGCGCCGCGTTGATCCCACCCTCAGGCGACGCGTGGAGGAAGTGCTTGAGTGTGGCGAACATCCGGTCGGCCGCGAGCGGTCGGGACCGGCCCTGCAACCCCCGCACGGCGGCGACTCCCATCCGGCCTACCAGATACGGGTCCTCCCCGAAGAACTCCTCCACACGGCCGTAGCGCGGATCCCGCGCCAGATCGAGCACAGGACCGAGGGACACGGTGGATCCGACGGACCGGGCCTCCCGGGCCACCACGGTGAAGACCTCCTCCACCAGATCCTCGTCCCAGGTGCTCGCCAGAGCCGGGGGAATCGGGAAGATCGTCGCACCGCGGGCGACGAAGCCGTGCGCCGTCTCGTCGTGGAACAGGGCCGGGATGCCGAGGCGGGTCTCCTCGACCAGGTACCGCTGGACCGCGTCGACGAACGCGATGGTCTCCTCCCGGCTCCGATGCCAGTTCGCCGGAAAGCCCGCCATCCCCATCGCGTCCACCGGCCGTCCCACGAATCCGATGCCATCAGGTATGAGCACGTGGGCCCGCGCCGGGTCGAAGGTGCCGTCGGGCAGCACAACCTTGTACTTCGAGATCCAGATCGACCGCAGCTGGGCGACCTTCTCCTCGAGCGACATCCGCTCGATCAGATCGGCGACCCGAGCCGCTGTCGACCGCGCCGGGTCACGATAGACCGGCAGAGATCCGGGCGAAGTCTCCTGCATGGTGACCTTTCTCGAGGCGACAGCTCATCCAGCGGCCGGTGCCCGCCCCACAGCGGGGCAGGAGATCGCCAGGACTCCGCGCGGCCAGGGTGGGACGACCCCGGTGCCTTCCTCCGTGAGGGCGCGCAGACGGTAGCCGAGGCGTCCACGCCTCGCGGATCCCGGCCGGTCCCGGCCAGCCTCCGCCATTCCCCCACGCCACCGGATCATCCGGCAAGCAGTTGCCAGCTGTTGTCCGGGCGTGTTGGCCACCCATGGCCGCACCCCGCGCCCGTCCGCAGGCTCCTGCTCCAACCGCGACGGCCGAATCATCCGGCCCCTCCCCTTCAGACAAGTTGCCGCCCGCTTTCGCCGCACGCGTTCGACCTGGGAGAAACCCACCGACGGGCCGTCCAGAAGCCGCGGGCCGACACCTGGCCGTAGCTGGACGCGACCGTGGTCGAGCCGTCCCTCGGCGCCCGCGAGAGGCGGCTCGACCACCGGATCCTCCCTGTCCAGTGCTGCCGAGCGCCGCTACTTGCTGATCCACAGCTCCTCGGGCAGCAGCGAGCCGTTGCCGTAGAGCCTGATGCCGCCGACGTTCTGCCCGCCGATGGCACCCAGCGCCACCCGCGTGATGAAGACCACCGGGACCTGGTCCGCGAGCCGCCGCTGCACGGTCTCGTAGGCCTTCCCGCGCTCCTCGTCGCTCGTCGCGGTGCGGCCGGCCTGCAGGGCCTCATTGAGTTCCGGGTCGTTGATGCCGGACAGGTTGGACGGCGAGCTCCCGTCGAAGACCGTCGACAGCACCGGGTCGGGGTCGTAGAAGAAGGAGGACAGGGTGACCATGTCGAAGTCCCGCTTCGAATACAGCTCTCCGAGCCTGGACTGGTCGAGGGGCTCGATGTTGACCTTGACGTTGTCAAAGGTGCTGAGCTGTGCCTGGACGTTCTCCGCCATCGCCCGGTTCTCTGTGCTGGGGAACGCGGAGAACGTGAAGGAGACGGGTTTGCCCGCCGCGGCCAGCTCGTCGAACAGGCGCTGCGCGGCAGCCTTGTCGACCTTGCGGAGCGGAATGTTCGAGTAGAAGGGCGAGCCCTCGGTGAACAGCGTCTCGACCGGCTTTCCCAGGCCGTTGTAGACGGCCAGGTTGAGAGCGTCGAGGTCCAGCGCGGCGGCGATGGCCCGGCGGGCGCGGGGATCGTCGAACGGCGCCCGGCGTGAGTTCATCGTGAGGAACAGTCCACCGTTGACGTTCTGCCTGCCGAGGGCCAGGCCCTGTTCCTCGGCCTTCGAGAAGTTCTGCCAGCTGGACTCGGCGGCCGCGTCCGCGGTGCCGGAAAGGACCGTGTTGAAGCGCTGGTTGGTGTCGGCAAGCGTGCGCAGGGTGAGCGTGTCCAGATAGGGCTTGGGGGCGTCCCAGTACCTGGGGTTCTTCGCCAGCTCGATGCTGGCCTGGCGGGTCCAGCTCTTCAGAGTGAAGGGACCCGCACCGATCGGGGCCTTGTCGAAGGCCTCCGTTCCCTTCTCCAGCACGGCGGGCGAGGCGATCCAGTTCATCGACGAGGTGATGACGGAGCCCGCGTACCTGGGCATGGGAGTGACCATCGTGACCTTGAGCGTGAGGTCGTCCACCACCTCGGTAGAGGCGGCCACGGATGCCTGGGCGAGGGAGGTGGCGCCGTTAGCAGGATTCTTCAGGCGGTCCCAGTTGAACTTCACTGCAGCGGCATTCAGCGGCGCCCCGTCGGAGAACACCAGATCCGGCCGCAGTTTCAGTTCGAAAGTGGCGCCGTTGTCGGCGGTGGTGAACGACTCCGCCATGGAGAACTGAATCTTACCGCTGTCGTCGTCGGTCATCAATGTTCCGTATAAGGCGTTACCCACGGCGGCATTGATCGCATAAGCGTTGCCGAGCGCCGCTGGATCCAGACTGCGCGGCTCGCCCAACATGAGGATCCGGCCGTGACCGCCGGCGACCGGTTCACCTGAGGCAGATGACGTCGAGGGGGAACCGGAGCCACCGCAGGCGGTGAGGACCGCCGCAAGACCACTGGCTACTGCCACAAACAGGAAACGTCTCCTACGCAACATGCCACCCTTTCGAGGACCAGAATCATGCGTGAACTCGATCTTGTGAACAGTCATTTCCAGGCCGCCCGGCGGCGGCCTCCGCCGGCGTCCATCGGCGATCGCGGCGGACCGCGCGGCATCCTGGCCGCGCGTCAGGGAGCTGGCGGGGCGCTGGCTTCGACGCGGACACGCGCTGAGGAACAGCGGCCACGCCGGAATGCCAGGGCGGTGGGCGCTCGGGCCGACTCAGCGTCACCTGGTCAATCTCTCCGACCGACGAGGCGACGCACCGTCCCGGGAATCCTCATCCAGGCGGACGTCACTCCGCGGTGGGCCGGCGAGCCCGGCCAGGGGTTCCTCCTCAGTTTCAGGGCTCACCACGACTGGCTCCGGGGCACCCCCCGGAGACCACGAAATCCGGTGAGTCTCGCCACACCGACTTGAACGATAGTTCAGCATGAGCCGCCGCGGACGTCAACCAGAATCCGTCTGATGACTGCACGTACAGACCAGTCCGGCGCAGAGCCGGTGACAACCCGACCGCCCGCGAGCGGGGCTGGCGCGGGGCAGCGTCCGGGCCGGGCCGCGGCGATGTACGCCCGGCACCGAGCCATGCGGCTGTTCGACGACCCCGACGAGGTGCCCCGCCCTCGATCGCGAGGTCCGTGCCGCACCGCACGCCGGTCCTCCCGCCGCAGCGGTGATCAGGTCGTGCCCCGACCGACGGCGCGCGTCGTGGAGCCGGTCCGGGCCCCGGCCCAGCGCGACCGCCGTCCTGGCCGGTGGCTCGGCAGCCACGTGACTACTGGTTGGTCAGCTTTCCGGTGATCTGGTCGATGAGGCCCTGTTCGGTGATCGGCGGCGGGACGTCCTGGCAGGACGCCGGGACCAGCGGGCGGGATGCCGATCGTGTCGGCCCGGCACCGTGTTCCGCGCGATCCCAAGCACCCCGCGGGAGCACGGCGGAACAAGCGTGCGGCAGACGAGGTCCGTTCCGTACTCGCGGATCGCCGGTCGGTTGTCAGGCGAGTTGCGTGCCACCGTCGACGGCGAGCACCTGACCGGTCACGAAAGCGGCCCCGTCCGAGGCGAGGTAGACGGCAGCAGCGCCGATCTCCGCGGGAAAGGCGAACTGACGATCGAGGACCGTGCGGCGGCTCATCAGGCGCAGCTCCTCCGTCGACCGGGTGGCGGCCAGCCGCGCGACGATCCCGTCCGGATGCCACCGACTACCCGAGTTGACCTCCTGCTCGTAGTCCAGCGGCATGGTCGCGTAGGGGGCGATGGCGTTGACCGTGATGCCCTGTTTCCCGACCTCCCTGGCGAGCACCCTGGTGAAGGCGTGCACCGCCCCTTTCATCGCCGAATACACCGCCATCAGGGGATCACCCAGGATCGCGGACGTCGACCCGATGTTGATGACCCGCCCGCACCCTCGTTCGATCATGCCAGGGAGCGCCGCATGGGTGCAGTTCAGCGTGCTCGCGATGTTGAGGGAGATGTCCTTCTCCCAGACCGTCGGATCGCTGTTGACGAACTCCGCGAACTCCGCGTTTCCGCCGGCATTGTTCACGAGCACGTCCAGCGCTCCGAACCGCTCATGTGTCGCGGCCACCATGGCGCCGACCTGGGCACGGTCGGTGACAGCAGCGGCCCACCAGAGCACCTGCCCGGCGCCGCGTTCCAGGACAGCGTCACATACCCGGCGGCCCTGGGCCTCGTCGCGGCCGACCACGACGACGTTCGAGCCCTCCGCGGCGAAGGCCAGGGCTATACCCCGGCCGATGTTGGCGCTCCCGCCCGTGATCAGTACGGTACGGCCGTTCAGTCCTGTCTCCACCACAGCCTCCTGAGCTCGCGGCCAGCAGCCTCTACAGGTAGCCCCTCTCCAGACAGCCCCGCCCGGCCAGCCGCTTCTCGCCTTCGGTCCAGAGGCGGACGCGACCACCTGTTCCCGAGCCTCGCCAGTCCGCGGCGCCTGGGCCCTACGCCCGGGTCAGACCGGCTGGGAGCGCTTCTCGGCGTACAGCCGCGCCCATTCCGCCCGCGACCGGATGGCGGTGTCGACGTCGACGGCCTTCGCCCGCAGGGCGCCGACAGTCGCCTGCTCCCTGGGCACCACCGCGAACGGATCCCAGTTGAAGAACCGGCAGGCGTTCCGCCAGGTGATCTTGTCGATCTCCTCGTCGGTCGCACCGGCGTTGTTCAGCTCGTTGAGCACGAACTCCGGCGCGTCGGGCCAGATCGAGTCCGAGTGCGGGTAGCCGCACTCCCACGCGATGATGTCGATCCCGATCTCACGGCGCAGCTTCAGCGACGTCGGGTCGGTGACGTAGCAGGCCAGCGAGTGGTCGCGGAACACCTCGCTGGGCAGCCTGCCGCCGAAGTCACGGCGCAGCCAGCGCTGGTTGGTGTAGTGCCGGTCGCAGCGGTCCAGGTAGAACGGGATCCAGCCGATGCCGCCCTCGGAGAAGGCGAACTTCAGGTCCGGGTAGGTCCGCATCGCCGGGCCCCACAGCAGATCCTGCGCGGCGAACGCGGAGATCTGGGTGGCAAGGATGATCATGCTGTCGGCGGGCGAGTCGGGCGCCAGCCGGAGGGCGGCGAAACCGGTGCCGATGTGCAGGCACATCACGACCCCGGTCTCCGACAGTGTCTGGAACACCGGCCCCCAGTAGTCGAGGTCGTGGTAGCTGGGCAGACCCTCCAGGTGCGGCAGCTCCGGCATGGTCACCGCGCGGCAGCCCTTCGCCACCACCCGGCGGATCTCGGCCACCATCAGCTGCGGATCCCAGGTCGGCAGCAGCGCCAGCGGGATGAACCGGCCCGGGTACGTTCCGGCCCACTCGTCGATGTGCCAGTCGTTGTACGCCTGGACCATCGCCACCGTCACCTCGTCCTTGAAGTGGTTGAGGTGGCCCGCGCTGAACCCGGCGAAGGTCGGGAAGCACATCGAGGCGAGGATGCCGTTACGGTCCATGTCCCGGACCCGGTCATGGATGTCGTACACGGCCGGGCGCATCTCGGCGAAGCCGGCCGGGTCGAGGCCCCATTCCTCGGCGGGCCAGGAGACGACCGCGTTCAGTCCGACAACGCCGGTCACCCGCCCCCGGTAGACCACTGATCGACACCGGCGGCGTCCTTCACGACCCGCGGGGCCTGGTCCACCCACTTTCCGGGAAGGTGCTTGTCGAACATGTCCGGAGGCTCGACCACATGGTCGTCGATGCTCACCAGCACCAGGTCCTCAGTGTTCATCCGTGCCTCCACGGTCTCGAAGCCGGCTGGACGGTCATGCCCGGCTGGACGGTCGTGCAGGGACCGCGTGCGCGGCAGCCCCAGCCGCTCGGGCCGCGACCGCGCCTCGACCCGAGGGCGCCGTTCCACCCCCGGGCGGCGGCTGTTCTCGACCCCGTCCGCACGACACCCCTCCAGGAACCGATTAGACGATCGCCTAATCGCTGGTTGGTCAGGTTGGGGCGACCAGTGGGTGGGAGTGGCCCACGTGGTCAAGCAGCGCCGCCAGTTCCGGTGGGGGTGGGGCGGTCGACCAGCGGTGCCAGTACAGCTGCAGACGCGCCCAGGGGCTCAACCAGCCGCGGACCTGTCGCAGTGTGTCCTGCCAGACGATGCGGCGCCGTGGATTTTTCCCCCGCCGCCCCGCGGTCCTCGCGGGGTGTTTCCTGTGCGTGGTCGGAGGGCGGCGCGTTCAGCAGGCTGAAGGTGAACGCCAGCATGACCAGCTGCCAGTGCCGCACGATAGCCTGTTCGGAACGGACCTGGAAGTCCGCCCAGCCCAGCTCGTGCTTGGCCGGCTTGTAGTAGTGCTCGATCCAGTCCCGTAGCCGGTAGATCCGGTAGACCTCGCCCCGCGTCCGCCTCGGCGGTCGAGAGGTTGGTGGCCATGAACCAGGTCGAGTCGGCGGTGAGGACTGTCGGGTCGGCGGTGGCGGCGATCAGGCGGGTGCCGCGGGTGGGTCCATAGCAGGGGCCCAGCTCCAGTTCGGCGACGTGGCGCACCAGCGGCCGGCCGTGGCTGTCGGTCAGCACCAGGCGCCGCCAGTCCGCCAGGGGCAGGCGGGCGGCGGCCTCTGCGGGCGTGAACGCCGGCGGGTGAGCGGGATCGGCGACGAACTGCCAGGTGCCGTGGCGGGGACGCAGGGCCAGCACGTAGCGGATCCTGGCCGCCCGCAGACGCCCTTCCAGTGTGGGGTTCTCGCCGTAGACGCAGTCGGCGACCACCGCCCGGAAAGGCACACCGGCGCCGCGGGCTTCCTCGATCAGCTCCCAGGCCAGCTCCGGTTTGGTGGCGAACGCCGGGTCCGCCTTGCCGGCGGGTAGGCGGGAGGCGGGCCGGTAGGGCCGCACCCCCAGCGGCACGTGGCGGCTGCCGTCCGCCCAGTGACTGGTGACGGCCACAACGCCGTTGGCGGTGCGGCCGAGCTTGCCGATGTACTGCTGGGCGGCCAGCACGATGCCATGGCCGCGTTTGCGGTCCCCGGTCTCGTCGATGATGAGCACCCCGTTGCCATGCGGCCCCAGCTCCGGGTGCCGACGCCACAGGTCCACCCGCCGCGCACCCAGGGCGTCGGGATCCCACGGGGCGTCGTGCAGGAAGTGGTGCAGCCGCTGCCGGTCCGCGCCGGGGACCACGGCGGCAAGCTCCGTCAGCGTCTTGTTCCGTTCCCGGGGCAGCAACAGGCCGATCAGATACTGCCGCAGCGCGGTGCGCTCAGCCAACCGGCCGAACAAGTCATCGAAATGGCCGCAGAACCGGTCGATCGCCTCCGCCGTCGGCGCGGTCGGCTTGCGAGGAGTGGCCATCGGGCACCTCCCACCGGAACGGCCCAGCCAGACACCACCAACCGTACGTCTGCCTTCCCAAACCTGACCAACCAGCGACTTAGTGAAATTCCTGGCCGATACCCGCGCATCACACCGAGCGGACCCTCTCGCACAACGTCGCGATGTGCACCGCGACGTGCCGCCGCCGGGCTCAGGCCCGGCTCGGGTCCGTCGCGGACCTGGTAGTCGCCCAGACCGCAGGTCTGCCTGGCCCGCTGAAAGCATCCCTTGATCGCCCCGCGGGCACCGGCGACCGCGACGAGCCCGGCCGAGGTGGCGCCCCGCGGCCCGTGACAGGCAAGGCCGAGGCGGGGAAAGGCCGGTCCAAGCGGACGAAGAGCCGCTGTGTCTCCTCGGAGACGGGCGCGTTGAGATAGCCGGCGAATCCGTCGACCACAGCGCTGACGAACAGGCCGAATGGGATCACCTTCTCGCCCGCCGCCACCGACTGCTCGCGTTCCGCCGCAGCATGCAGGCTCAGCACCTGCACGTGCTGAATGCGCATCGTCCGCAGCGGCTCGTCGAGGCACGGCAGCAGCAGGCGCATGGCGTCGAGGAACTCCACCTGCGGCTGCCGGATCTCGGACTGGCTACCGAAGATCCTCCGCGACTCCCTGCTGCGACGCAGCTGTTCGACGAAAGAGACGTAGGAGCTGTCCGGTGATTCGGCCAGCTCGAAGATCGGCAGCAGGTGGGCTTCCAGCCGCTCCCGGAGGTCCTGGGGGTCCAGCCTCGCGTTCAGCAGGGCACGCCGCTGCACCAGCTGTGGGACCCGGTAGGCGAAGATCGCCGCTACCAGCCTCTCCTTGGAACCGAAGTGGTAGTGCACTGCCGAACTGTTGGCAGAACCCGCCTGCGCGGCGATCTGCCGCAGGGATACCCCGGCGATGCCCCGCTCCGCGAACAGGCGCTCGGCCGCGAGCAGCAGGTGCAGAGCGGTGGCGGTCGCCGGGGTACCGGTCACGAGCGGTTCGCGCGCCAGCGCTGGGCAGCGGCGTGCAGTGCTTCGCCCTTCGCGAAGCCGTAGTACGCGCTGAACTGCAGGATGATCTCCTGCATCTCGTCCCAGGAGACGTCGCCCGTCTCCAACGCCGAGCCCACGTGCGAGTCGATGGGAGTCTGCGTGTCCGAGATCCCCACGCACGGGATCGTCACGAGCCGCCGGTCCCGCCGGCTGAGAGCCTGCCGCCGCCAGACGTGCCCGAAGACGAAGCCGAGGATCCCGGCGAAGAAGTACGGCGAGTCCAGCGGCGGCGAAGGCGTCACGTTGACCGAGACGAACTCCTCCTGCCCGAGCCGGATCCGCTCCTCCCGGTCCACGGGGCCCAGATCCTCGAGCGGCAGCACCGGCCAGGCCGGTGGGATCTCGCCGCGTTCCGCGTACATCCGGTGCCACTGGGTGCGCAGGGTGACCTCGAGGTGAGACGCCTTCGGCCAGCCGCAGTAGACCGCGAAGTGCAGGGGGATCTCGATGATCTCCTCGAGCGTGAGATCACCGCTGCGCAACAGCGCGTAGGCGTGGTCGTCGATCGGCCTGACCGCGTCCGCGGCCGCCACGCAGGCCAGCGAGACGATCCTGCGGTCACGGATACTCAGCCCGGGTCACCTCCAGACCTCGTTGATCACGAAGTCCTGGCTGGCCTTCTCGAACGGTGTCGCGGCCTCGGGCGGCTCTACGGCCATGATGGTCCGGTAGAGGTCGGCGGTCGTCGGGTCGGCGGTCATGCGGGGTCCTTTCTCCCGGGCCTGGGGACGCCCATGACTTCGAGCGCGGTGTCGGCCACGGCGATGAGCTCGGAGGGGTTCGGGGAGAGCAGGTCGGCGAGGATGCCGACGTCCTTGGCGAGCAGGGACCCGGCGCGGCCGGCCAGGGGCTCGAGTCGATGCACGGCCGCCGCCACGACGTCGGCGGCGAAGCTCCTCCCGCTGCCCGCGTTCAGGACGGTCGCGACGCCCTCCACATCGAGTCCGCGGCCGTGCGCCAGCGTGTACACCTCGGCGGCGAGAGCGAGGTGCGCGGCGAAGAGCGCGTTGTTGAGGAGCTTGACTTCCTGACCCGTCCCCAGCGCGCCGATGTGCAGCAGCGGCTTCGCGAACGTGTCCAGCACCGGCCGGACCCGTTCGAGCACGCTGGCGTCGCCGCCCACCATGACGAGCAGCGTGCCCTCGCGGGCCCGCACACCGCCGCCGCTCACGGGCGCGTCGAGGACGCGCAGGTTCGGGAAGTCCGTCTGGAGCCGGCGGCAGGTGTCCGGATGCGTGGTGCTGTGGATGATCACCACGCCGCTGTCCGCCATGCCGGCCAGCGCCCCCTCCGGACCGCGGAGCACCTCGTCGACACCGGCGTCGTCCACCACGCAGACGCAGAGCACGTCACTGGCCGCGCCGAGCTCCCTGCGGCTTCCGGCCACGCGGGCCGCCGTCCCGGCATAGGGCGCGAGGCTTTCCGGTCGACGCGCCCACAGAGTGGTCGGGAAGCCGGCGTCGGCGATGCGGCGGGCCATCGGGCCGCCCTGGGCGCCGAGTCCGACGAAACCGACTCGGGGCAGGACGGTCACGGAGCCTGCTCCGTGATCCTCTGCTGCAGATACTTCTCCATGTCGGTCGCCCGCTCGACCAGTTCGTCGCGCACCGCCGGGACGGTGAGCACCAGGAAGTGCCCCTGTGTGACGGCCGTGGCGGTCAGCTCGCCGACCTCCTCGGCCGCAACGGTCGCGTGTTCCGGTGACCGCGGCGAGGACGACGTCTGGCCGTAGAAGCTGATCTGCTCGACGATGTTGGTCGCGACGCCGGAGGGGCACAGGCACGTCACACCGATCCCCTTGGGACCGAGGTACAGGGCGAGTGCTTCGGAGACCCCGACCACGGCGTGCTTGCTCGCGACGTACGGGAGCCGGTCGAAGCCGTAGGCCAGCAGCCCCGACGCGGAGGACGTGTTGACCACGTGACCCTGCCCCTGCTCGATCAGTAGCGGCAGGAAGACGCGGTTGCTGCGCGCGATGCTCATGAGGTTCACCTCGAGCACACGCCGCCAGGCCTCGTCGGGGAGAGTCTCAGGGCTGCCCATGGCAAGCACCCCGGCATTGTTCATCACCACGTCGACCTGCCCGAACCGCTTCAGGGCATGATCCCGCAGCGCCTCCAGATCAGCCTCGCGGGTGACGTCGGCGGCCAGGCCGAGTGCCTGGCCGCCCGCGGCCTCGACCTCGGCCGCGACCGCCTCGGAGCGCTCGCCGACGAGATCGCTCACGACGACACGAGCGCCTCTGCGAGCGAAGGAGAGAGCTGCCGCGCGCCCGATCCCACTGCCGCCACCGGTGACGACGGCAACCGAACCCTCCAGTGCGAAGGGGCGTGTCATGCGATCGCCACGGCTTTCGTCCGGACGAACTCGAACAGGCCTTCCAGCCCGCCCTCGCGCCCGTACCCGGAGATGCCCACTCCACCGAAGGGCAGCTCACAGCTCACGACCGGCGGGGCACCGTTGACGTACACGCCTCCGGCGTGGAGCTTCGTCGCCAGGCGCTGCACGCGCGCGAGGTCGTTGGTCTGGATGTAGGAGGCCAGGCCGTACGGTGTCCCATTCGCGATCTCCACCGCCTCCTCCTCCGTGGAGAACCGCATCATCGACAGCACCGGGCCGAACACCTCGACCTGCCCGAGCTCGCTGCCGGGGTCCACGTCACCGAAGACGGTCGGCTCGACGTAGAAGCCGTCGGCGAGATCACCACCCGGGATGCCGCCGCCCGTCAGCAACTTCGCGCCGTCCGCCTGCGCACGCTTGATCATGGCGTGGACGCGCTCCTGCGCGGCCCGGGTGACGAGCGGACTGATGGCGGTCTCGGGATCGAACGGGTCCCCGCAGCGCAGGCTGCTCACCAGCCCGACGACCCTCGCGGCCATCTCGTCGTAGACGTCCTCGTGCACGAGCATCCGGGACGCGATGGCGCAGCCCTGGCCGGCCAGCGTGCCGACCACACCGGCCGCGCTCATCATGGCCGTGTCGAGGTTCGCGTCCGGAAAGACGAGGTTGGCGGACTTGCCGCCCAGTTCCAGGACCGCCGGCTTCAACGATTCGGCACAGGCGGAGAGGATCTTCCGCGCGGTGGCCGGGCCGCCGGTGAAGCTCACCTTCTGGACGAGCGGGTGACACACGAGCGTGTCGCCGGCGTCCGGGCCGCCGGGGACGAAGTTGACGACACCCGCGGGAATCCCGGCCTCACGCGCCAGCGCGACGACGCGCTCGGTGGCGTACGGGGTGAGTTCTGACGGCTTCAGCACGACGGTGTTGCCGGCAGCCAGGGCCGGGATGAGCTTCATGCCGACCGAGACGAGGGGACCGTTCCAGGTGATGATGATCCCGACGACGCCGTACGGCTCGGCGACGGTGTAGGCCAGCTCCCGCTGCTGGCCCGGGACCGAGGTGACCTTACCTTCGATCTTGTCCGCCCACCCGGCGTAGTAGGACGTCCAGCCGATCATGATGTCGACCAGCAGACCGCTCAGGGTGTGGGTCATCGCGTTGTCCAGGACGGACAGCCGGGCTAGTTCCTCGCGATCGTTCTCCATGAGCTCGGCGAGCTTCGTGAGCACCTTCGCCCGCCTCGCCGGGGTCCACGCCCTCCACTCGGGGAGGGCGGCGTGCGCGGCGCGGACGGCCGCGTCGACGTCATCGGCCCCGGCGAGCGGAACCGGCCCCTGGACCTCGCCTGTCGCAGGGAACACATGTTCGTGGACACCTCCGGAGCCCGCGTCGAGCTCCTCCCCGCCTATGTGCAGGTGAACCGGCGGAACGGCCCGGTCAATGATCATGGAATCCTCCTCGACCAACGGCAGCATGCTCAAGATCTGACTCACTTGACTGCAACCTACGGCATATGAATTAGTGGCGCCATGACTGCATCGGAACTGTTCGATCTCACGGACAAGGTCGCCGTCATCACCGGAGGCGCCGGCGGCATCGGCGTGGTGTATGCGGATGCGCTGTGTCAGGCCGGAGCCTCGGTTCTCGTGGCGGACCTCGACGGGGCAGCGGCGCAGCGGACCGCCGCCTCGCTGTCCGAGAAGGGGTTCCAGGCCGTCGGCGCGCAGGTCGACGTCGCCTCCCCCGAGTCGACCCAGGCCATGGCCGCGGCTGCCGTCGAGGCCTTCGGCGGCGTCGACATCCTCATCAACAACGCCGCGATCATGACGGAATTGCCCCCGTACGGGCTGTCCAACATGCCGGTGCGTGACTGGGACCGTGTCATGGAGGTGAACCTGCGCGGCCCGCTGCTGTGCGTGCAGGCGGTCCTGGAGTCGATGATCGCCCGCGGCGGGGGCCGCATCGTCAACGGCCTGTCAGCCGGCGCCTTCCTGCCCGGAGGCATCTACAGTGTCAGCAAGTTCGCACTGCACGGGCTGACCGTGAACCTGGCCTCCGAGCTGGGCGGCCACGGCATCAACGTCAACGCCATCGCCCCAGGGCTCGTCGACAACGAGTCCGCCTACGTCAGCCTGCCGAAGGACTCGCCGTTCCGCGCGGCCGCCTACGCCGGCATCCCGGGGAAGAAGTCCGGCCCGCCGGAGGACCTCGTCGGCGCGCTTCTCCTCCTCTGCTCGAAGGCAGGCGACTGGATCACCGGTCAGACGATGGTCGTCGACGGCGGATGGACCAAGCGCCTCTGACACCGTCGTCGGCGACGGTGCACCCCTCGCACGGCGGGCCCGGCCCCGAGCCGAAGGTGCGACTCCACTGCGTCAGTGCGGCACCGCTGGCGGTGGCGGTCGCCACGGCCGCGGCAGAGCGACGGCGCTGTCGACACGGACTCAGCCAGCACGCAGACCTCGTCCGCCAAGGATTCTCCTGCGACCAGGCCCCACCCTCTGTCGGCTGAGCACGGGGCCGGCCCGCACCACTACGGCCTCATGGTCGCCGACCGCGCGGAGTCCGTCTCGGCCGCCGAGAGCCCGGGACCTGTCCTGGACCACCAAGGTGGGCGACAGCCGCGATCCGGTCCGCGTTTCCGCGACGCCAGCCGGCAGTCACCGGGTGGTGGTTCGGCGTGCGATGCGGCTTGCCGCTCCTGGGAAACCGGTGTCCCAACTGGTTCCTACCGCAGCTGTTGTAGCTCCCGGCTACACCGCGGGCAGGTCGACAGAACACGGAGGCTGGGTAGCGTAGGCCCGGTGTCCGGCTCCATCTCGCGCTCCTGGCAGACGGCCCGGGCTGGGACCCGGTCGCATCCCCGCATGACCGACGCCTTCATCGCCCTGGTGGTCTTCGCACTGGGTGTCGCGGTGGCGCGGTGGGACCCTTCGAGCAACTTCGACCCGGTCACGCCCAACCTGGTGGCCAGCGTGGTCGGCTGTGGTGCCCTGGTCCTGCGCCGGCGCCGGCCGGCGGTGGTCCTCGGCGTCCTGCTGGCCTGCGTCGCCGGCCTGTTCGCCTTGACCACGACGGTTGTGGCTCCACCCCTCACGCTGGCGACAGGTGTCGCGCTCCACAGCGTCGCGGTCCGCCGTTCGCGGGAGACGGCGTGGATCTCGGCCCTGTGCGCTACGGCCGTCCTGCTGCCCCCGGCGCTGATGCAGGACCGGGCCATCCTGCTGGTGATCGTGGGGCTGATCACCTGGACGGTCGCACCGACTGCCGTGGGTGACTCGGCCCGCAGCCGGCGCGCCCACGTCGCGGCCATGGTGGACCGAGCACTGCGCGCCGAGCAGAGCCGGGAGGAGGAAGCGCGCCGGCAGGTCGCCGAGGAGCGGCTGCGCATAGCCCGCGAGCTGCACGACGTCATCGCCCACCACATCACCCTGGTCAAGGTGCAGGCTTCGGTGGCCTCCCATCTGCTGTGCGAGGAACCGTCCGGGGCCGAGGAGGCACTGGGCCACATCCGGCACGCCAGCCGAACCGTCCTGGAAGAGCTGAGGTCGCTGGTCACCGTGCTGCGGGATACCGGCGAGCCCGCCTCGACGGAGCCACCACCGGGATTGGCCCGGCTACCTGAGCTGCTGGCGAGCTTCGAGGCGAGCGGGATGCCCGTCTCCTTCCGGACGGCGGGAACCCCCCGCGAGCTGCCCGCGCTCGCCGACCTCGCCGCCTACCGGATCGTCCAGGAATCGCTCACCAACGCACACAAGCACGCCCGCGGTGGCCGGACGCGGGTCGACATCGGCTACTTCGACCAGGAACTGCGCCTGCATGTCCACAACACGATCCGCGCGGAGGCCGACGTCAACCCGATCCTCTCGACCGGCCCCCACCGTGGGAGGCCCCTCGACCGCGGCGGCCACGGCATCGCCGGCATGCGGGAGCGGATGACCGCGCTCGGCGGCCGGCTGCGGGCCGGACCCGACCCGGACGGCGGATTCGCCGTGAGCGCGAGCATGCCGCTGCCCGAGTAGTCACAGGCGGGACACAAGGCACCTGGCCCAGCTCGGATCGCCGGCGGCCGTCAACCACCAGGGCGGCGTGAGCACGCCACCGGCGCTGACGATCGTTCCGAGTGGATGCTGACATCCGTCGACATTTATGCTAAACATCTGTTCAGTGCGATGTCGGAGCCCATAGGATGCCAGGGCAGTCGTCAGGAGTGGCGCGATGCATGGGATCGACCCGATGGGCCGGCATGGTGGTGTGCAGCGCGTCCCGCGCCCTCGGCATGCTCGCCGGGAACATCGCGCGGCGGGGCGCGGTCGCCTCGAACCGTATTCCTTGATGATATGGCCGGACCGTGACGTCGGTTACGACGTCGATACCGTCCGGCCAGGGGCGGCGAGACACGGAACCCGATCACGAGACGCGCCGAAGGGAAGCCCGGCCGTGCGGCCGCGGTCTCTCCGTCCCGCTTGTGCTCGAACGGGGTCCGCGACGGTTTCCGGCCTGGCCGGCAGGTCAGGCCACCTACGACATGGCCACGGTGTGGGCGGAGCCGAGGCCAGGGGACAGCTTCCGCCCGTAGGACGGAAACCGGAGCTGTTTGTGAGGATCTCCGTCGAAGGGCCGGCCTGGCTGCAGCGAGCGGTTGAGCGTTCCACCAAGGCCGCCTGCCTGCGCGCCGAGCGCACCGGGATTCAGTTTATCGAGGCAGCCCACGCTGTCGTTGCCGAGAAGGCCTCCATCGAATTCACCGTACAGGATCTGGTCGACCGCTCCGACCAGTCCATGCGCAGCTTCTATCGGTACTTCGGCAGTAAGGACGAACTGTTGTGTGCGCTGTTCGATAACGTCCTGTGGGAGACCGCTGGGCGAATTCAGAAAGCTGCGCTCGAAAGATCCGGGCCGCTCGACCGTCTCGGCACCGCGGTTCGCATGCTGTTCGAGATCTGCGGGCCTGACCCAGTGATTCGGTACATGGTACTGGCCGACCTGGCGACGTCACACTCTCCGGTCTTCTCCGCCGAGATGCGGACGGCTCGCCAGCCGCTGCTCACAATGTTCACGGAGCTGGTGACAGAGGCCCGCGAGGCTGGAAAAGTAGCCGCGGGCGTTGACGCTCGCCGCACGGCGACGATGGTTGTGCAGACTGTGATGATCCTCGCGGTCCAGACGCATGTCGGCACCAAGGAGGGTCAGTTCGCTGGCGTGCTCACTGCGGACGAGGTGTGGGATTTCTGTTCAAGCGGATTCGGCTCGTTCTGATGTTCCGCGGCGTCCGCCCTGTGTGCGCTGTCAGCGATGAAGGTGGTGCGCCGGTCCGATATCTGCTTCGGCGGTAGCGCGGTCGTCGAGCCCCTGGACGCTCAGCAGATGTGCCAGGACAAGTACATCCATATCGCAGGAGGTCGCTGTGGGTCGACTTGAGAACAAGGTTGCTGTTGTCACCGGAGCCGGCTCCGGCATCGGACGGACGTCGGCGCTGTTGTTCGCGGCGGAGGGTGCCAAGGTCGTCTGTGCAGACTTAAACGGTTCCGAGAAGGAGACGGCCGCTGAAATCGGCACGAACGCGGTGTCGGTGTGTGTCGACGTCGCTGTGGGCGTCCAGGTCGAGAACATGGTCGCGACGGCGGTACGCGAGTTCGGCAAGCTCGACGTGCTCTACAACAACGCTGGGATCTCTGGTTCGTTTGGTCCGGTTCACGAGCTCGATGAGGAGACGCTCGACCGGTTGCTCGCGGTGAACATCAAGGGTGTCTTCTTCGGTATCAAGTACGCCGTACCGATTATGCTGGCGAACGGTGGCGGCTCGATTATAAATACCGCTTCGAACGCCGGGATGGTCGGTTGGAAACACAAGGCCGGGTACTCGGCAGCCAAGGGTGGTGTCGTGTTGCTCACCAAGTCCGCGGCGCTCGACTATGCGAAGCAGAACATCCGGGTGAACGCCATCTGCCCCGGCATGACGTGGACCGGCCTAGCCGCCGCGCAGGCGCCGGCGCCCCCGGAGGACCTCAAGGTGCCGAACCCGATGGCCCGCTTCGCGCAGCCCAGCGAACTCGCCGCTGCTGCCCTCTTCCTCGCCAGCGACGAATCCTCCTACATGACCGGCGTGGCCATGCCGGTCGACGGTGGATACGTCGCCCGGTGATCACGCGCCGTACCAGTGGGGCGTGTCATGCGATGAAAAGCCCCTGAGGACAGGCTTTCTTGCGGCCCGTTGCGAGTGGCCCTTCGGGCCGGGACCTTTATCGGCTCGTGGCTGCACCGTGGCCGTCAGCACCGGCCACGGGTCGGTGGGATCGCCTCGACCATCGGGATCAGCTGAGTCTTGTACCGGTGCCGTGTCCCGAGTCGGTCCGCGCGGGCTCCCGGGTCGCCCGCTGCCCCGGCTGGCAAGGGTGGTCGCTGCGTCACGGTTGCATGGGTGGCCGACATCTGCCAGAGTAATGTGCTGAACATTCGCTCAGCGGAGAGTGAGGGAAGGTTGGCGGCAGGTTTCGGGTGGACGGGAGCGTCACGTCACCCCACCGCTGCCATGGACGCGGGTGCCCTGCTCACGCAGGCGAGCGCGTCGTACGTCGCCCCGCTCGAATTCGTCTCCGGTTTGTCTTCCCGCCGCATTCGGAAATCCCCAAGGCAGCACATCGGGGTGGGGCCTGGCCCCGACCCGAGATTATCCCAGGAGTGGGTGGAGTAGTGTCCAGCATCCAGGAACGTCTTGCGACCGGTAGAGGCAAGTACACACCGGGGTACCCGAACCTCGACACCGGGCCGGTCGACTACGAGGACTCGATCTCCGAGGAGTTCTTCCAGGCCGAGCGCGAGGCGATCTTCAAGCGGACCTGGCTGAAGGTCGGCCGGATGGAGCAGCTGCCCCGCAACGGCACGTTCTTCACCCGCGAGTTCGTGGGCCTGGGGTCGATCGTGATCACCCGGCACACCGACGGCGAGGTGTACGCGCTGCACAACATCTGCGCGCACCGCGGCAACAAGGTCGTCTGGCAGGAGCACCCGACCAACGAGACCCAGGGCAGCGCCCGGCAGTTCGCCTGCAAGTACCACGGCTGGCGCTACGGCCTCGACGGCAAGTGCACCTACGTCACCAAGCGGAACGAGTTCTTCGAGTCGCTGCCCGACGACGAGCTCGCCATGCCGCAGCTGCGCTGCGAGGTCTTCGCCGGGTTCATCTTCGTGAACTTCAGCCAGGACGCTCCGCCGCTGCGCCAGTTCCTCGGTGAGAAGCTGGCCACCGAGCTGGAGAGCTGGCCGTTCGAGAAGTTCACCAACCACTGGTCCTTCCGGACGAAGGTCAAGGGCAACTGGAAGATCGGCATCGACGCGCTGCTGGAGTGGTACCACCCGGCGTACGTCCACGGGCGGTTCCTCAACACCAACGTGGCCGAGGCGGAGAAGCTCGTCCCGCCGATGGACTCCTACCATTACGACCTGTTCACCCCGCACATGCTGACCTCGGTGCCCGGCCCGCCGCTGCTGAAGAAGAAGCAGGGCTCGGTCGGCCCGGCCAAGCGGGACATGAACTGGGCCTACCGGCTGTTCCGCGCCGGCCTGTTCGGCCCGGACGACGTCCGCGAGGACCTCGGCCACCTCACCCCGGACCGCAACCCCGGCAACGTCCAGTCCTGGAGCAACGACCAGTACTGGCTGTTCCCGAACCTGTCGGTCCAGCTCTGGGGCCGCGGGTACTACATCACCTACCAGTACATCCCGGAGACGGTGGGCACCCACGCCTACGAGGTCGACATCTACTTCCCGGAACCGAAGACCGCCTCCGAGCGCCTCGCCCAGGAGCTCGTCGTCGACAGCACCATCGAGTTCGCGATGCAGGACACGAACACGGTGGAGGCGACCTGGTCGCAGCTCAACAACCGCGCGCTGCAGACGTTCCACCTGTCCGACATGGAGCTGATGATCCGTCAGTTCCACAAGGTCGTCCGGGACGCCGTCGCGGCGCACCAGGCCGGCAGCGAGAAGTAGAGGAACCCCTCGACATGACCACCACTGTGGACACATCCCTGCCCGAGCGGTTCCGCGCCCTCGAGCCGTGGGTCGCCGACTGGAACCTGGCGACCCGGGTCGAGCGTTACGAGAAGCGGCTGTCGAAGACCATCGACGAGCTGCAGGACTTCTACGACGCGATCGCGCCGCTCGCCGAGGAGGCCATCGCCTACCTCGACACGCGCGACGTGAACGCCCTGTCCGACGAGGACACCCGGCTGCTGCGCCTGCTCTACTCGATGATCATGGTGTCGTACCCGGTGAACATCTTCAAGCAGCCCCGGATCCCGGACTCCGGCGCGGCTTTCTTCGACACCGCCGCCGAACCGGCCCTCTGACCCGACGGGCTCACCGGCGCCGTCCTACTCCGGGAACGGGCGAGCCTCCACCGAACCCGGAGCGGGTTCACTGCCGGGTCCTTCTCCGCTGCTCTGGCGGCATCCGGGCCTGGTGGGCATCGACTGCCGTCTGGGCTCCTCCAGAGCCGGCCAGTGGACGGGCCCGGCTCGGCATACTCACTGACGGCAGATCGTCATCGTCGGCGTCTTCATCGGTGTCGTCCCGACTACGGTGGCCACACCCGCCGTGTCGCCGGCCCTCCTCCACCGTTCGATGTCGTCGAGTACGTCATGCATAAAAGATCACTCCGGCCGGATCCCGGACCCCGCCGAGATCCGACACCCGAGCGGGCTGGCAGGGCGGCGGTCAGCTCGTCGGCCTTCGCCCCGCCATCGCCGCGGTGACCAGATCGTCGTTGCGTCAGCCCTGGCGGGGCCATCCGCGAACCCTGAACACGGCCAGATCCGTCGCCGCGGTGAATGCGGTGGCTTGCGCCAGCATGGGGCGGGTGACGTCTCGTTCGGCCGGCCGCGAGAAGCGCGGGCACGTCGATCGCAGCGGTCTCGGTGGGGATCCGAGGCCGGCCTTGTCTGGTGGAGGGGACCCGCGAACCGGATGTCGAACATCGACGCGACTCTGGCGTCTGTCGAGTCCGGAAGCCGACCGGACAGGGAGCGGCCGAGCAGCGGTGTCCAAAAAGATCTCCCCGACGTCGATACGCCTGCCGAACGGGCATTCGGTACAACGGGCAGGAAGACGTCAGATTCTATCCGTTGGCATGTGAGCGACGAGCGCGTCGCGTAACGCCTGCTGTCGGAAACAGGAGGAATCCCCGGCCGTAGAGCCGATGAGACGGAGCGCTTGCCCACCTCACACAGACGCTGTACCTTCGTTCAGCACATACCGCCCAACCAGCCCGTCTACTCGCTACAGTCATCCGAGATCGTCGAGACAGCGCGCGGCGAGGAGCGTGACCGCGGGCGGGAGCGACACCTACATCGCCATGCGGGCCCGAGTGCTCAGACAGCAGCCCGACGAAGAAGACGGGCCAGGAAGAGATGAAAAGGGGTACAGAGATGGGCAGGCGACTGGAAGGAAAGGTAGCCGTAGTCACCGGCTCCGGTATGGGCGCCGCGAAAGGAATCGCCGTAGGCCTGGCCCGGGAGGGGGCCAGGGTAGTCACGAACAACCGCAAGCCCGGCTCCGTCGGCCTCTCCTCCTGGTCTAACAAGGAAACCACCGAGAGCCTCCTGAACGAGGAGGACAAGAAAGTCATCGCGTCGCTCAGCGGCGACGCTCAGACGACTGCAGACCAGATCATCGCGGAGGGCGGTGAAGCAATCCCGTTCTTCGGCGATCCGGGCCACTTCGATACTGCCGGCCAACTGATCCAGACGGCTGTGGATCAGTGGGGGCGCATCGACATCCTGGTCAACGGCGCGTCCGGCTCGGGATTCGGGCCTTTCCTGAAGATCACCCAGGAGGACTGGCATCTCCAGACCCACGCAAAGCTCACCGGCACGTTCAACACCATGCACCACGCCCTGCCGATCATGAACCAGCAGCGGTCCGGGCGGATCCTCAACGCTGCTTCGGACGCGTGGGTGGGTCTCCCCATGCTCTCCGCCTACAGTGCGGCCAACGCGGGAGTCGTGGGACTGACGAGAGCAGTTGCGCAGGAGGTATCAGGAAGCAATATCACGTGCAATGTCTTCTGCCCGCGCTCCATTTCACGTAACCACGTGAACTGGCGCGCGTCCATGAGAGGGAAACTGGCCGGCGGCGGGCCCGAAATCGCAGCTCTTCGCGAACGGCTCGCGAAGGAGGAGAAGGACCACCAGGCCCCGGAGAACCTAGGGCCCTTCCTGGCCTACCTCGCCACCGAGGAGGCAGGGAACATAAACGGCACGGTCTTCACCGTGACCGCCGGCGGTCGTATCGCTCTCTACTCCGGATTTACCCAGGTGGCCGAGATCCAGAAGAACGACGCCCCCTGGACCGTTGAGGAGCTGATCGTCGCGGTCCCCGAGCGCCTGCTGGCAGGTCGCGAAACCACCGCCGGGTCCGCCTCCGGGGCCAGTCCGCTCTGACTAGAACATAAGCCGTAATCAAGACGAATCAAACATCCAGTAATACTGCAACGGCACTTGATGATCGGGTGGGATGATCTGTGGGGACTGTGTCGCCAACGGTGTTTCCGGCATGGTTGATCAGTAGCTCTCGGCGGATGGCCAGCGGTCACGGAAGGTGATCGCGAAGGCGTCGATCACGGGCTTCCATCGGATCATCCACCGAGCGCGGCCCGTCCCGGTGGGGTCCAGGCTGCGGGTCACAAGGTACAGGCATTTCAGCGCGGACTGGTCGCTGGGGAAATGCCCGCGTGCACGAACAGCCCGCCGGTAGCGAGCGTTCAACGACTCGATCGCGTTCGTCGAGCACAGCAGGCGGCGGATCTCGATGTCGTAGTCGAGGAACGGAATGAACTCTTCCCAGGGTTCCGCCACAGCCGGACCACCGCCCGATACTTTCTGCCCCAGGCTTCCTCGAACGCGTCCATCGCAGCAGCCGCTGCTGCCGGAGTCGGAGCAGTGTAGATGGGCTTGAGGTCGCGTTTGATCGCGTCGTGGTCGGCACGCGAAGCGAGCCGGAACGTGTTACGGATCAGATGGATGATGCACGTCTGGACGGTGGTGGCGGGCCACACGTTCTCGACAACGTCAGGCAGACCCTTCAGCCCGTCGCAGACGAGGAAGAACACGTCGGCGACACCCCGGTTCCGCAGGTCGGTGAGCACGGACATCCAGAACTTCGCGCCCTCGCCGCCGGACCCGGCCCACAGGCCCAGGACGTCCTTGTGACCGTCGAGGGTCACCCCGATCGCGGCGTAGATGGGCCGGTTGGCGACCTGCCCGTCCGGGATCTTCACGACCACAGCGTCCACGAAGATCGCAGCGTAGACGCGGTCGAGGGGCCGCGAGGCCCAGTCGCTCATCTCACCCAGGACCGCGTCCGTGATCCGGGAGATCGTCTCCTTCGATACCGACGCCCCGTAGATCTCGGCGAAATGCGCCGAGATCTCCCCGGTCGTGAGCCCCTTCGCGTACAGCGACAGCACGACCTCGTCGACCCCGGAAAGGCGCCGTTGCCGTTTCTTCACGATCCGCGGCTCGAACGTTCCTTCCCGATCCCGCGGAACCGTGATCTCGATGTCGCCGACGGCTTCGGAAACAACGGTCTTCGTCCGGCTTCCGTTCCGAATGTTCGTGTTCTCCCGATCGGGAGCGGCATGGTTCTTTTCGTGGCCGAGATGCTCGACCATCTCTTCCTGCAAAGCTGTTTCCAGCACCGTCTTGGTGAACAGCTTCAACAGGCCGTCCGGACCGGTCAGCGCCGGCCCACGCGCCCGCGCGTCCGCGACCATCGCCGCCGCCGCGGCCTGCTCCGGCGACAGCTGCCGCCCCGACTCACGATCGTGCTTGCGAGGGGTCATATCACCCGATGTCATCACTCACAGTGCCCATCTCGCCGGACCCTGGCCCGGCGTGTCGGGCCGGAAACACCGATCTTGAAACAGTCCCGATCTGTCGTGGTGGTGGAGGCGTGGGCGGCTGAGCTGGAGGGGTTGTGTTCGCTGGTCGGGGGCCGGTTCGGGAGGGCGGAGCCGCGGCGGCGGGTGGCCGAGTATGTGTCGGGCCTGGTCGCGGGTTTGGATCGCAAGAACGGCTGGACGTTGGCGGAGCGCGCCGGGGAGGTGAGCCCGGACGGGATGCAGCGTCTGCTGCGCCGCGCTGACTGGGACGTCGACGGCGTCCGCGACGACATCCGCGATCATGTGGTGGGCCGGCTCGGTGACCCGGACGCCGTGCTGATCGTCGATGACACCGGGTTCCTGAAGAAGGGCACCCGGTCGGCCGGGGTGCAAAGGCAGTACTCCGGGACGGCGGGGCGTACGGAGAACTGCCAGGTCGGGACGTTTCTGGCCTATCGGTCCCGGTTCGGGCAGGCGCTGATCGATCGGGAGTTGTATCTGCCCGAGGGGTGGATCGCTGATCGGGAGCGCTGCCGCCGGGCGGGAATCGACGACGAGGTGGCGTTCGCAACGAAGCCTCGCCAGGCCCTCGCCATGATCGAGCGGACGGTCGCGTCAGGGGTGCCGTTCGGCTGGGTGACTGCCGACGAGGCCTACGGACAGGTGAAATACCTGCGAGTCTGGCTCGAACAACACGACGTGGCGCACGTGCTGGCGACCCGGCGCAACGACGACCTGATCACGACCACGATGGGCCAGGCCAGAGCCGACGAGCTGATCGCCGGACTCTCGCCGCGGGCCTGGTGCCGGATCTCGGCCGGCACCGGTTCCCACGGGCTGCGGGACTACGACTGGGCGCGGGTACCGATCCGCATCCGGACCTGGTGGACACCAGGCCGCGGCCACTGGCTGCTCGCCCGCCGCAGCCGGACGTCCGGCGAACTGGCCTACTACATCTGCTACGGCCCCCGCCGCACCTCGCTGGCCCAGCTCGCGACCGTCGCCGGTGCTCGCTGGGCCATCGAAGAGGCCTTCCAACAGGCCAAGCAGACCTGCGGGCTGGACGACTACCAGGTCCGCGACTATCGAGCCTGGTACGCCCACATCACCTTGTCGATGCTCGCCTACGCAGCCCTTGCCACGGTCCGCGCCGAACAGGTCAAAGCCAGCCAGGTAAAAGGGGCCGAAGCCCAGCCCACCAGGGCATGATCGGCCTGACCGTACCCGAGATCCGCAGACTGATCGCGAGCCTTCTTCACCGAGACCACCCACCAGCCCACACCTGGGCCTGGTCCACCTGGCGCAGGCGCCGACAACACCAAGCCCGCCGCGCCCACTACCGACAACGCGGCCACCCCTATGTGCCGTTGCAGTACTAAGAACTCGCCACCGACGCCAACCCACGGCTGCGGATCCCGGCTGCCTTCACCGAACTCGCACACGCGATCTGACCAGCAAACCAGCAGAGCTTCGGCGCGCCACCCCTCCGGATAACGCAACACCCCCCGGCTGACGGCCGCGTTCACCGAGCTCACCCTCGCGATCTGACCACTGGCTCGACAGAACCATCCATGTCCCACCTCCCCTCAATGCAACAAGACCCGGTACAGATGGTTGGCGGATCAGGGTCTCGTTTAGCTTCCCGTACCGTCGGCGCAGAGGCGTTCCTGGGTGACCTGGAAGGTGCGGCCCGTTGGGTCGACCTGGACGAATGCGCTGCAGTCAAGCGGCTTGTTGATGTTGGTGGCGAGGTCGACCGGTTCGATCAGACCACCCGCGTTGTAGCCGGTCACGGGGCGTAGCCCGCTGATGAAGTTCTCCCGGGTGGGGCAGGCGCCGGCCTCCTGGAGCCCCCGGATGAACAGGTCCGCGTAGATGTACCCGTACATCGCGAACTGCTGCTCGGGCATGACCAGTTCCGGAGCGAACTGTGTGATCGCGTTTCGATAGTGGTCGATGGCCGGTCCACCGGCCTCGAAGGGGCGGAAGTACACCGGGAACGAGACGCCAGCCAGGTCCGTCCCCAGCGTGTTCAGCACACCGCGGTCGTACCCGGCGAGCGAGACGGTGGCGGCGAAACTGGCGTTTATGGTGCGAGCCGCATGCATGATGCTGGCGATGTCGTTCGGGGTGGTGAGGCCCACGATGACGTTGGCTCCGGAGTCGGCCAGCTGTTGGGCCACCCGAACCGGGCTGTCGCCGCTTGAGTACGACGCCGTTCCCACCACGGTCAGCCCCATCGCCCGCATGGCCGACGCATACTGTTCGGCATAGCCCACTGTGTAGGCTGACGAGCCTGTGGTGACAAAAGCGACCTTTGTTCCGCCGTTGGCCTGGAGATATTGGCCTACGCTCTGCGGTGACGTCTCGTAGGAATTCGAGAACATGTTCGGGTGGGTCTTCCAGGTGGCGTCGGCGAGACCCACGACCGGGATGCCCGCCGATCCCAGGTTCTCGATAGAACCGCTGGTCGACGTGGTGACAGCGACGACCCCGAACACCGATTCCTGGTTGACGAGATCGTCGACCACCTTGGCGTTCTGCGATGGGGAGGCCGCGTCGTCGCGCCATTCGTAGACGAGGCGACGGCCGTTGACTCCACCTTCCTGGTTCGCCAGGCCGATCCTGGCGTCGACCCCGGCACGAGCCGAGGACAGTGTCTGGTTTCCGGCTCCCGAGTCGGAGAAGACCAGGCCGAACTTTACCTGGTCAGAGGTGACACCAGGGCTCTCGCAGGCGACAATAGGATCGCTTCCGGAACCGGAGTTCGAACAACTGGTCGCGGTAGCCGCAAGAATCGCGGCCGTCGTGGCCACCAGCCTTTTCCGTCGCCCTAATCGCATGCAGTTCCCCTACGAAGTCACGAACGAGAGCACGGCATCTGGTCGTCACAGTCCGAATGGCTTCAGCGGACTACCCCACAGCCGAGCACACCGTTCGTATAGATCAATTAGCGGATGTTGGAGGCATACTAGCGACCCTCCAACGTCGGGCCGACACAAGCCCCGACCTGCACATCTATCTCGGCGGGACCACCGCGCCGACCGGGCCAGGAATGCCGAGCCCGATGGGCCACTTGTCCGAGTTTGGAGGATTTGCGAGTTGATGGATCGTCGCTCACCGTGCATCCGTCGGCGGGCGTCACCGGTTGTCCGTCCGCAGCTCAGGCGAAATGCGACCGCCGCTCTCGTTCGGTAGCGATGCTTTGGCAGGCAGGGCGATCGCTCAACCGGGAACATCTGACAAGGATCACGGTAGGGACCGCTCTCGCTGGCGGCTCCTCGCTCAGATCCCAGCGTGCGGGACTACCGCGCCGAGCTTTTCCGGTGCACCCAGCAGACCGGAGGTGACGCCGTACAATCGGCTGATCTACCTTTTGTAAGCTCGCCGTCGCTTGCCGGTGGAAGTCCGGTCCGGGTAACTGTCAGGAGGCCCGGCAGAGGCTGGTGACTTCGCCTGGAAACAGGCGGCTCAGGTCGTGGGCCTGCCGCCTCCGGTAACGCTCCTATTTCCGGTCGCTCGTATGGCGCCATTTATGACTAGTAAAGTCACATTCGTGTCGTTCGGTGGTGGCCGGTGGGGGCAAGGTCTGGCCGGTAGATCACCAGTCTGCCGGCCCGTTCCCGCTTGGCTGTGTACATCGCCCGGTCGGCCTGGTTCAGCAGGGTGTCGGGACCGGGCGGCTGAGCCGCGGAGCCGTCCAGGATGACCAGGCCAAGGCTGGCTCGCGGGGTATAAGGCCGTCCGGCGAGCACGCAGGGGGTCTGGATTGCCGCGGCGAGCCGCTCGCCGATCTGGCGGGGATTGTCTGGTCCGCCGCCGTCGAGGATGACGGCGAACTCGTCACCGCCGAGCCGAGCTACGGTGTCCGCGGCGCGCGTCCCCGCCCGCAACCGCTCTGCGCTGATCTTGAGGAGTTCATCCCCGGCGGCGTGCCCGAATGCGTCGTTCACCCCCTTGAACTCGTCGAGATCCAGGAACATCACCGACAGCGGGGTGCCGACACTGACGTCGTCGGTGTCGGGGTTGTGTGCGAGTGCCTGTTCTAGCCGTCGGGCGAACAACGCCCGGTTCGGCAGGCCGGTCAGCTGGTCGTGGAACGCCTGGTAATGCAGCTGCTGTTCCCGTTCCCGCACCGCAGCCAGCAGCCGGGTGTTCTCAGCCAAGGTGACCATCTGCCGGACAAGCGTCACCAGCAGCAGGCCGAGCATGCCGTATGTCTCGAACCGGTCGAGCCGCGTCCCGGTGGTCAGTTTGCCCAGCACCAGCAGGCTTACCGCGCCGAGCACGACGTAGGGCAGCAGGGCGTGCGCCCACAGTACCCGCTGGCTAACCGGCGTCGGGCCGTCGGCCTGCGGGTGAGCCGGGACCGGGACGAGCGCGGCGAGGAGTATCAGCAGCCAGGCCAGAGCAAACCCGATCAGGCTCCACGGTGGAAGGGAGATCCTGCCCTGCGCGGTGTGGTAGACGAGGATGTTGTTGGTGAGCCCGTAGGTCAGCAGGCCGGTGCCAAGTAACGCCAACGTCCCGCGGGAGCGCGGCCGGCGGAAGCTTGCGATCAGCAGCACCGCCGTAGCCAGGATCAGACCGGCGACCGCGTGGACCAGGGAGAACAGGAAGTGTACGGGGTCGTGCCCGCCCGCGTGGACGAGCGCGGTGAGCACTGTCACCCACTCCAGCAGGATGATCGAACCGACGAGCAGCAGGCAATCCAGCATGGTGATCGCGCACCAACGGAGCCCGCCGTGCCGCACCGTCTCGGCGCTCCCGCCCCGGCCGTCCAGCGGGTCGGTGGGCAGGGAGAGCAGCCCGGCCAGCGCCAGCCCGTAGCACGGGATGAGGACAGCATAGACCGGCGGCGGGCCAACCGAGCCAGTGGCCAGTAACATCGCCGCCGTCCCAAGGCCAGTGAGCATCGCACCGCTGGCCGCGAAGCCGATCAGCCGCCGCCAGCGACGCTCCGCCCCGCGCATCCGCCGAGCGGTCCAGAAACAGGCAGCCGCGGCAGCGAGCTCGGTGGCAGTGTCGACGAAAGTTGTACCGATTCGGCTGGGTCGCGGGTCCAGTAGCACAGCGAAGGCGACATCCAGCCCCAGCAGCACCAAGGCGGCGACAACGGCACACAGAAACAGCCGTGGCATACGGCCCGAACTGGTCGAACGCCACGGGTCTGGCGCGGCGCCGATGGCACCGTGGAATCTAGACACGAGATAAATCCTGCAAGTGAGGCTAGCCCCGTCTGCCGCGCATGGCGATTCGACGCCTTGCCGGTCCGAGGCCGGCGGCGCGGCGGGCCCGGCGTTCGATCAGGGAGAAGTCGAGCAAGGCCAGGCAGATCGGCGTGGATCAGCGCGTGGATGCGCCGGTTGGAGTGCAGGAAGATCAGCGCGACCGCGAGCGGACCCTTGAAGGCGCGTAGCGACGTTCGGCTGAAGCCGGCGGACCGTTGATCGGCGACCCCGGCGTAGGTTCTGCCGACGAGCTACCGATGCCATGGGTTGCCCACCCGGCTTGCTCGACCCGGGCGGTGCAGCCGACCAGGGTTGTGCTGCGGGGCCGGGCCGCCCGCGCCGGCGAGGCCGTCCTGACAGGACCGGGCCGGGTGATCGGACGCTGCGGTGATCGGGTACGGGGTGGAGCGTCGCGTCGCCGAAAGACTCGGCACGGTCGATGGCGGTCCCGCGCCTGGCCAGCAGTTCTTCGGTATCGGCCCGTCCCCTCCTGGCGAGGCAACAAGCATCACACTTACCGGACGGCAGGTTGCTAACCGGCCGTTCAGTTGGTACTCCTGGGGGTGTCCAGCGAAAACAGCCGGAGACGACCACCTGCCGATCGGCAAGCACCAGCCGGCCGGGGCACTCCCCTCCCGCCCGGGAACCCTCCCCGAGGAGACATCTGAAGTGGCCACCTACCTGTACCGGCTTGGACGGCTGGCGTACCGGCGCCGCCGCCTTACCACAGCCCTGTGGCTGGCGGCGCTGGCGCTTGTCGGCGTCGGCGCGGCGGCCCTGTCCGGCCCGACATCGGACGCGTTCTCGATTCCGGGCAGCGAATCCCAGCAGGCCTTCGACCTGCTGGCCGAGCGGATGCCCGGGGGCGGTGCGGACAACGCCTCGGCCCGCGTCGTCTTCACCGCTCCCGAGAACGGCACGCTGAGCACCGGGCCGGGCCGGGCCGGGGTCGAACAGACCGTCGCCGCGCTCGGGCAGGCCCCCCAGGTCGCCAGCGTGACCGACCCGTTCACGGCGGATGGCGTCGCCGAGGACGGCCAGACCGCCTACGCCCAGGTCACCTACTCAGTGCAGAGCGTCGACGTCACCGAGGAGGCGCGCGAGGGCCTGTTCCACGCCGCCGCCCCGGCCGAGGCCGCCGGTCTCGCCGTCGAGTACGGCGGGACGGCGATGGAGGAGGTGCCCGAGCAGAGCGCCACTGAGATCATCGGGCTGCTCGTCGCGGCGGTGGTGCTGCTCATCACCTTCGGTTCGCTGGTCGCGGCCGGGCTCCCGCTCCTCACCGCCGCGCTCGGCGTCATCTTCGGGATGGCCGGGATCCAGATCGCGACCGGTTTCTTCGATCTCGGTTCCAGCACCTCGACGCTCGCCCTGATGCTCGGGCTCGCAGTCGGCATCGACTACGCACTGTTCGTCACCTCCCGGTACCGGCACGAGATCAGCCTTGGTCTCGAGGGCGAGGAGGCCGCCGGGCGCGCGGTCGGCACCGCCGGCTCCGCGGTCGTGTTCGCCGGGCTGACCGTCGTCATCGCGCTGGCCGCGCTGGCCGTCGTGGGCATCCCGTTCCTGACCTCGATGGGGCTGGCCGCGGCGGGGACGGTGGCGATCGCCGTCGTGATCGCGTTGACCATGCTGCCCGCCATGTTCGGTTTCGCCGGCGGACGGATCGCCGGCGGCCGGGTAGCGGGACTGCGCGGCCGCGACCCGGAGGACAGCGGCCCCCGGGTGGCCATGGGGGAGCGGTGGGCGCGGCTGGTCGTCCGCCGCCGGGTCCCCGCCCTGCTTCTGGGCGTGCTGGTGCTCGGCCTGGTTGCCCTGCCCGCCACCGACCTGCGGCTCGGGATGCCCGACGACAGCACGGCAGCCGAGGACACCACTCAGCGCAAGGCCTACGACCAGCTGGCCGAGGGATTCGGTCCCGGCTTCAACGGCCCGCTGCTGCTGGTCGTCGACGTCGCCGGAAACCCTGCCCCGCAGGGAGTGGTCGAGCGTGTGCGGCAGGCTGCGGCCGCGCTGCCGGGCGTCGTCACCGTGACGGCGCCGGTCTTCAACCAGGCCGGGGACACCGCCACTCTCAGCGTGGTGCCGGCCACGGGGCCCAGTGACAAGGCGACCGAGGACCTCGTCCACGCACTCCGCGACTCCGCCAGCGCCGCCACCGCGGTCGGTGGTGCCGCCAGCTACGTCACCAGCTCCACCGCGATGAACATCGACGTCTCGGAGACACTGTCCGACGCGCTCCTGCCCTACCTGGCCGTCGTCGTCGGGCTGGCCTTCGTGCTGCTGGCCCTGGTGTTCCGCAGCATCCTGGTGCCGTTGAAGGCCACTGTCGGCTTCCTGCTCAGCGTGGTCGCCACGTTCGGCGCGGTGGTCGCGGTGTTCCAGTGGGGCTGGATGATGGACCTGCTCGGCGTCGACTCCACCGGCCCGATCGTCAGCTTCCTGCCGATCTTCCTGATCGGCGTGCTCTTCGGCCTGGCGATGGACTACGAGGTGTTCCTGGTCACCAGGATGCGGGAGGAGTACGTCCACGGCCAGGCTCCCGACGACGCGGTCGTGCTCGGTTTCCGGCACGGAGCCCGAGTGGTCACTGCCGCCGCGATCATCATGATCTCGGTCTTCGCCGGGTTCATCCTCGCACCCGAACCGATCATCCAGTCGCTGGGTTTCGCCCTGGCGTTCGGTGTCCTCGTGGACGCGTTCGTCATCCGGATGACTCTGGTGCCCGCGGTGATGTCGCTGCTCGGCCGGCACGCCTGGTGGCTGCCGAGATGGCTGGACCGTGCCCTGCCCGACATCGACGTCGAGGGCAGCCGGCTGGAGCAGGCTGTCGCCACGCAGGGCCAGCCCCGGGAACCCCGGGAATCGGAACTCGTCCGCGGCTGACACCATCTCCGCGGCCAGCCTCCCCACCGGCGGACCAGATCGGGGTCGGCTGTGCGCCACGAGGCGCTGAAGAACCCTGCGGAAGGAGGAGTCCGCCGCTGGTCATCGCAGTGACCGGTTGAAGCTGGAGGCAGGTCGATCCCCGGGTTGGGGGCGAGGCCGGGAGCAGCCTCGACAACGTAGGGGCGGATCGGCACCACCAGACGGTCCGTGCCCGCAAGCGAAGACGGGATGGGTGCAAGGAAAGTGAACCAGTGGTTGACGCCCCGTGAGTCGTCAGCGGCCCGCCAACTCTGGTGGGTGGGCCGCGCCGCGGTGCTGGAGAGCGCTCTAACCGATGGACTCTCCTCTCTGATCGTCTGCTGTATGGGCGATTGGAGGTCCGGACCAAGACTGCGATGTGCGGTCCGTGACGATGCCGCCGGGGTATAGCTGGGCACCGACACCGTCGCAAGGGTTCTCAGTGAACGTGGGAAGCGACCCGGTGTCGCCCTCCCCTCAACGGCACTGTTGCGTTCGACGAGGGCGGGGCATGCCTGCGGCGGCGGCCGGCTACCGGTCAGGCGGCGGCGAGTTCAGTGAACGCGGCTGCCAGTCGAAGCTGTGGGTTGGTGTCGATGGCGAGTTCGTAGTGGCCGCGGCGGATGTTCTGCACGAGGGCGTGGCCGATGCTGATCGTCTGGACTGAGCGGAGGCGTTTCAGGCCGCGCATGGGCCGGAGTCGGGCTTTGAGTCGTCCGTGGTCGGCTTCGATCCGGTTGTTCTCCCGGGCGGCGTCGACGTGGCAGGCCTCGGGCAGGAACTCGTCGAGGATCCGCGGGTAGACCGGGGCCTTGTCGGTGGTGAACTCGACCGGCCGGCGCCCATTTGCCAGCGCCCGGGTGAAGAACCGGCGGGCGGCAGTCTGGTCGCGGCGGGTGCTTGTCAGGACGTCAATGACCTGGCCGTACTGGTCGACCGCCCGGTAGAGGTAGGTCCAGCGGCCGGCGACCTTGACGTAGGTCTCGTCGACGAACCATCTGTCACCGGGACGGTGCCGGCACGGCCTCGCTGCCTCGACCAGTAGGGGTGTGAAGCGCTGCACCCACCGGTACACAGTTACGTGATCAACGTCGATGCCGCGTTCGGCGAGCAGCTCCTCGACGTCCCGGTACGACAGCGCGAACCGTAGGTACCAGCAGACCGCCAGCACGATCACCTCAGGCGGGAACCCGAACCCGACGAACTCCGATGTCGGAGCCGGTGGACGGACACGACGTCGACGCATCGTTCGATCATGGCTGGTCGGCAGCCGCGTGATGGCGGACTTCGCCGATGCAACAGTGCCCTCCGCAGGATCGAACGCCCTGTGAGACCGACAAAGCCCCACTGGATGCGGCGCTGATCTCGTGCAGCACCGGCCAAACAAGTCGACGGATTTCGGCTGGAGATGTGGCAACAAGCAGCAACTGATTGCCCTGGCGGCCAGCCGAAGGCTAAATATGTGACCTACGTGGAGCGCGGTGGATCCGAGACCGTTCTCCTTCCCCTCGGGGTAGGAGTACCGCTTTGGTCGCCGCTGCGGGCACCATCCGTGCGCGAAAATCTTCGAACGAGTTGAAAAATCCGGGAGGGCTCTCTCGGACATAGCATCTCGGAAGACGGATCCCCGTCAGGAATGCTGGGCCGGGGACCATAAGCAGGCTGGAAGCGACCCCACGACGGTGTGGGAGCGTGTCCGCGTCCCGGCAGCAGGAAGTATGCTCGAAACGGGTTTTTGGTGCCGCCGGTCCAATCGTCCACGCCCGCGTTTCCCATGCCCGGATCCGACAGCCATTCCGACGGTCTTCCTATTCGGAAACCTTCCCGACAGGTCCACACGGCGGGCTGACACCCTCGGCAGGCAGGACGTGGCCACCGCCGAGATCGGCGCCTGCTCGGCACGGCGGCGCCGGGTCAGCGGGCATTCCAGAAGATACGCGAGCGTGAGTGTCATCGACCGGCCGGATCGGCGGTCCCTGGTTCTCGGCGGGTGGTTCGCGGTGGATGCCTGAAGGCGCCCACCGTGCCGCCCGTCGACGACGGCAGAGAAGCTGCCGTCACGTAAGGTCCCGCCGCCTCGTGGACACGTGTGCGTGAGGCGGCAACGTCGAGAAGGGAAAGAGAGTTGCGCAGAACAAGGTTACTGGGGGCGGGAGCCGCTGTGGCCGTGACGGCTGTGCTCCTGCCGTCCGCTCTCGCGCAGGCAGCCCCGCCTTCGTCGTCCGCCGTCCCGCTGCTCAGCGGCGTCACCTGCGCGTCGCTCGCTCCGGGTTCCGGGGGACAGGTGACAATACCGGCCAGCAGCATCGGCCTGCCCACCCTGGGCGCGACCATCGACTCCGCCACCCTCGTGCCCGCCGGGACGGTCAACGGAGTCAGCCGTCCCGAGTACTGTGACGTCAGGGGCACAATCCTCTCGGTCGATCCACAGGCGGAGGACATCAAGTTCGCGGCCGCTGTCCCCACGGCGTGGAACGAAAAAGCCTGGCAGTTCGGTGGATCGGGGCTGAACGGGTTCGTGCCCGACGTGATCGGTGCCAGCTACGGATCGCCGTCCTCGGTGCCACCGCTCTCCACGGGCTACGCCGTCTACGGCGGCGACTCCGGCCACGCGGGGCAGACTCCCGGCCCCTGGATCACCAACGACGAGTCGTGGCTGAACTACGCCCATCAGGGTATCAAGAAGACCCATGACGCGAGTATCTGGATTCTGAAGAAACTGTACGGCAGGGGTCCCACGGCCAACTACTACATCGGTACCTCGGGGGGTGGCCGTGAAGGCCTGATCGCCGCGAACCGTTACCCTGGAGACTACCAGGGTATTGCCGCCAACATGCCGGCGGTCGATCTCTCCAACATTTTCTACGATCCGGCCTACAAGGGCAAGATCCAGCTGAACCCCGCCAACTACCTGCCGCCCACCAAGGCGAACGCGGTGGCGACGTACGTGTTGTCGAAGTGCGACGCGCTCGACGGCCGGACCGACGGTGTCATCAACAACTACCTGGACTGCAGCTACCGCCTTGACGTGACGAGGACCGCACAGCCGTTCCAGGGCCTGCTCTGCAGCGGTGCGGAGACCGACAACTGCCTCACGGCGGCGCAGATCACCACGCTCGAATCCTTCTACAAGCCGGTTCAGTACCCGTATGCGCTGGCCGGTGGCAGGACCACGTTCGCGGGCTACCCCGGAGGCATGGAGAACCTTCCTCCGCTCGGCCCGTTCGGCCCGCAGACCCCATGGTTGTTCAGCCCGACCGCACCGGCGGCCCACGACCCGGCGTATTTCGGCGGTGGCGGTGGAGTTCTCGGTGGGCCGGTCACGCAGATGTGGTTGGCCAAGCGCATGGGCAACCCGAACTTCAGTCTTCTTGACCTGGATCTGACGACGCACAAGACACATCTGCAGCTGTACTCGGAGCAGTTGGACATCGCGACGGACATCCGTACCTACCTGAGGGCCGGTGGAAAGATCGTCATCGTGACGAACGGCTCTGACGCCGTCGCGAACTCCCGCGCGCAGATGGAGTACTACAACAGATTGCTGACCAACCTGGTCAACGGTGGTCCCGCCGCGGTGAAGGCCTCGGTCAAGTACTACGTCCTGCCCAACCAGGGGCACTCGTACGGTGGCGTCGACGCGCAGGGGAACCTCATTCCGGACAACGTCGACGTGCAGTCGCTGATCCAGAACTGGGTCGAGAACAACGTCGTTCCGGGCGCGGCGCCGGTCGCCACCACCCGAGCGGGAACGGCGACGAAGCCGGTCTGCATCTTCCCCAGCTACCCGCGTTACAAGGGCTCCGGGGATCCGGCGGCCGCGTCGAGCTACGTGTGCACGAAGGCCCTGTACGCTCCCATCGTCGCACCTCTCGCCTGATCCGAACGGGCCGGATGTCCTTCCCGCCCATACGTTGAGGAGATGAAGAACCTGCGGGCCGGCCTGACGCAGCGTCAGGCCGGCCCGCAGGCGGGTGGCTACGCTGGAGCGGTGATCGATCTACAAGTACGGACCGAGTGCGGGACGCACATCGCCCATGGTGCCCGTGGATTCGAGTGGACTCAGGAGTTCATCGACCTCGACTCATCGTCATTTCCTGCGCTCAGCGGTGTCTGCGCGTTTCTTGACACCGTCTTCAACGAGCGCCAGATCCCGCTGCTACTGAAGGAGTTGGACCGGCTTCCGGCCGGGAAGGTCCTGGGCGAGGAAAGCAGGTCCGAAATCAGACGGCTTTGCTCGGTGGCAGCCGAGGAGCGCCACCGTTACCTGTGGTTCCTTGGGGACTAGTCGATCAAGCTATGGACGAGAAGCGGACCGGACTTCGCCGGGACTGCCGTATGGCCATGGAGTAGCCCGGGAACTGGAGGTGGGCGGAGCCGGGGTGTTCTATCGTGCCCTCCAGGCGGTCTGGAGGGGCTTCGTGGGCGTTCGTGGCGTCGTCGTGTGCGAGGTCGCGCTGGTATCGCTGGCCGGATGCAGCCCCGCTGAAGACGGAGAGGCCGGGCCTCCCACGGGGCCTGTGGGGCTCCAGAACCCCGGTTTGGGCGGTGACCTGCGTGTTTTCCTGCCGGACTGGGCCTGTGTCGGGCAGGCTGGATGGTCATGGTGTGGTCGCTGCTCTACGCCCTGACACGCAACGCTCTCGGACTGATGCTGCTCCGCGTGCGCGGCGACACCGCGAAAGAGGCGGAGCTCCTCGTCCTGCGACATCAGGTGGCAGTGTTACGACGGCAGGTGAACCGCCCGACGCTGGAACCGGCGGATCGCGTCATCCTCGCAGCCCTGTCCCGGCTGCTACCCCGGGCCCGCTGGGGTTCGTTCGTCGTCACCCCGGCCACCGTGCTGCGCTGGCACCGGGAACTCCTCGCACGACAATGGACCTACCCGCGCAGGACACCCGGGCGGCCACCGATCCGCCGGGAGATCCGCGAGCTGGTCCTGCGCCTCGCGCAGGAAAACCCGACCTGGGGCCACCGCCGGATCCAAGGCGAACTCGCCGGGCTGGGCTACCCGGTCGGGGTCGCCACCGTCTGGCGGATCCTGCACCACGCCGGCGTCGACCCCGCACCCCGACAGGCCGACACCTCCTGGCGCACGTTCCTGCCCGCCCAGGCCTCCGGCCTGCTGGCCTGCGATTTCTTCACGGTGGACACCGCGTTCCTCCAGCGGATCTACGTGTTCTTCGTTGTCGAACACGCCACCCGCCACATTCATGTTCTCGGGGCCACGAAGCACCCGACCACGGCGTGGGTCACCCAGCAGGCACGGAACCTGCTGATGGACCTCGACGAACGTGGCCACCGGTTCCGGTTCCTCATCCGTGACCGCGACACGAAGTTCACGGCTTCCTTCGACGCTGTCTTCGCCGGGGCCGGTATCGACGTGGTGCGCACACCGCCACAGTCGCCACAGGCGAACGCGATCGCGGAACGCTGGGTCGGCACCGCCCGCCGGGAATGCACCGACAGGCTGCTAATCGTCTCCGAACAGCACCTGACATCGGTCCTCGACAGCTACGCGAAGCATTTCAACCCCCACCGGCCCCACCGCTCCCTCAGCCAGCACCCACCCGACTCGCCACCCGTGGTCGCCCCGACGCCGGACTCTACCATCCGTCGCACACGCATCCTCGGCGGCATGATCAACGAATATCGCAACGCCGCCTGACCACTTGCGCGGAAGATCCTGTCAACCGCAAAAGACCAGCTCACAGGCCGAATCGGGGTTCTGGAGCCCCACAGGGAGAACAACCGGATCGAGTCTGATCACAGCCGGCTGAAAGCCAGGCTTCAGCCCATGCGCGGGCTGAAACGCCTCCGCTCCATCCAGACCATCGGTGCGGGACACGCTCTCGTCCAGAACATCCACCGCGGCCACTAACTGGATGTTTATGCAACTCTGGTGACGATACATCGCCTTTGAGGACGGCGGCTTCTGCGCGCTTCATGCCGTAGAAGCACGTTCACGCACCCCGCGGCTGCGCTCCGGCCGCCCGTTCAGCGCGGGTATGCGGCCCGGCGCCTGTCTGGTCCGACGAGGGGACGAAAACTCCCTCCCCGGCCGCACGGAGCCACATCCGACCAGGTCGGTTTAGGGACCGGCAGAAAAGGGAGAAGCGTCTGTCATGAGCCCGCGTAAGACCTACCCCAGCGATCTGTCCGACGCCCGCTGGGAGCTGATCGCCCCCACCCTGCGCACCTGGCAGAAGGCCCGGCTCGACCGCCGGCCCACCGGACAACCCGCCCAGGTCGACCTCCGCGAGGTATTCAACGCAATCCTCTACCTCAACCGGACCGGCATTCCCTGGAGATACCTGCCCCACGACTTCCCGTCGCACAACACCGTCTACTTCTACTACGCCGCCTGGCGCGACGAGGGCATTCTCGCCCGGCTCGGCTACACCCTGACCAGCCTGGCCCGCGCCGCCGAGGGCCGCGAGCCGGAGCCGACCGCGTGCATCCTCGACACCCAGACCGTCAAGACCTCCACCGACGTTCCCCTTGCCAGCCAGGGCACCGACGCCGGCAAGAAGATCGTCGGCCGGAAGCGGGGCGTGGTCACCGACACCCTCGGCCTGCTGCTCGCCGTGACCGTCACCGCCGCCCACCTGTCCGACAACGCTCTCGGCATACGCCTGCTCGACCAGGCCAAAAACACCTGGCAGTCCCTGTCGAAAACCTGGGTCGACAAGGGCTTCAAGAACACCGTGGTCGAGCACGGTGCCGCCCTCGGTATCGATGTCGAGGTCGTTCCCAGAAAAACCGGGACCCGCGGCTTCCACGTCGTCAAACGACGTTGGGCCGTCGAACGCAGCCTGGGCTGGCTCATGCTGCACCGCCGCCTGGTCCGTGACTACGAGACCCTCCCCGCCAGCTCCGAAGCGATGATCCATATCGTTATGATCGACAACACGGCCAAGCGCATAACGGGCGAGACCACGCCCACCTGGCGAGACCCCCGCTAGAACATAAGCCGTAATCAAGACGAATCAAACATCCAGTGAGTCGGGCCACGACCACCCGCACCCGGAATGCGAGAGCGCGGTCGGTGACATCGACGCACGGTTCAGACGTGGCGCCGTTCAGAGTTCATTCGAGGGTGCGCCGCCCCGGCCCGATCCGCCACACGCCGTCTCGCCGCTCGACCCGATCCGAGACTCGCCGCGACGAGGTGCTCAGCTCGCGTGCCGGAGGCCGTTGAACAGCAGGTCGGCGAGTTCGGCGAAGGACTCCGCGGCCGACAGGCCTGTGCGTTCGAGCAGCGTGCCGGACTGGACGGCCTCGATCGCGAGGGCGACGACCTGAGCGGCGAACGCGGCGTTCGTCGCGCGGAAGACGCCGGCACGCACACCGCCGTCGATCATCTCCAGGATGCGTTCGGCGGCTCGGGCGGTGTTGCGGCGGTAGATCTCCGCGGTAGGGCCGTAGGTGACCATGTCGGCGTAGAACGCCGGCGAGTTGCGGCGCATGGCCTGAGCCACGCCCTCCAGATACGTCGTGATCATTTCTTGTGGCTCGCTGAATGTGGCGACCATCCGCTCGATGCGGGCGGCCTCGGTGCCGAAGAAGTGCTTGGTGGCGGCGACCACCAGTTGCTCCTTGGTAGCGCCCACCCCGTAGAGCGTGGCCTTCGAACAGCGCATCCGACGGGCCAGATCGTCGACGGTCACCGCGGTGAAACCCTCGGCCAGGAAGACGTCGGTGACCTGCTCCAGCAGATCCGCGCGCCGCGCCGTGTCGACCCGGCGTCGGCGTGGAGTCTTCAGGGGCGCGGACGGCGCGGCGCCAGCTGGGTGCGTCATGACCTCGAGTCTCGTACAGAACCAGCCGCGGTACGCAGGTCCGGGCCCGCTCGGGGGCACGGCCACGGCTACGCCCAGCCCGGTCCCCGCCGTCACCCTGCCCGGCGCGGATCACGGTTGACGCCATGATGAGACTATGTTGAACTTCCGTTCAGCGTGGCGTGGGTCGCGTGATCGGCCCTTCGCGCCCGGCGTCCGCCCGGGCCGGGTTCCGGTAGCCAGCCGTAGTGATCTGGGAGGCTGCGACGGTGCACGGCCCCGCCTCCGACTGCCGGCCGCCAGCACCCCACGGGGTGAATCATCTACCTAACGAACTCGGAGTACATGGATGCGTATCGGTCTGGGTGGCGGCGGCTCGACACCGGACAGGCTCCTCGCGCAGGCGAAGCAGGCCGAAACCGACGGCTTCCAGTCACTGTGGTACGCAAGTGTCGTCCAGGGTGACCCGCTCGCCGCGATGGCTCTCGCCGGCCGCGAGACGTCCACGGTCGAGCTCGGCACCGCCGTGCTGCAGACCTACCCGGTCCACCCGCTGCTCCAGGCCCAGCGGATCGCCGGCGCCGCGGCCGTGCTGCGCCGGCCCGGCCTGACCATCGGTCTCGGCCCCTCACACCAGGGGTTCGTCGAGGGCATCTACGGCCTGTCCTACACCCGTCCCGGCCTGAACACCGAGGAGTACCTGCGGATCCTGATGCCGCTGCTGCGCGGCGAGGGCGTCGACTTCGAGGGCAAGGAATGGAGCGCCCACGTGCCGGCCGGGATGGTCCGGCCCGCTCACCCGGTCCCGGTGCTGCTGGCGGCGCTCTCGCCACGAATGCTGCGCATCGCCGGTGAGCTCGCCGACGGCGCGATTCTCTGGATGGCCCCGATCCAGGCGATCGAGAACCACGTCGCACCGCGTCTGCTCGCCGCCACCGAGGCCGCGGGCCGACCGGCGCCGAGAATCGTCGCGGGCCTGCCGGTCGTGGTACACGACGACGAGCAGGAGGCCCGGGCGGCCGTCGCCGCCGGCTCCGCCGCGTACGCGACGTCGCCCGCCTATCAGCGGATCATGAAGGTCGGCGGCGCCGACGGCCCGGCGGACGCCGCGATCGTCGGCGACGAGAAGTCGGTCGAGGCCCAGCTGCACGCCCTGTTCGACGCCGGAGCCACCGACTTCCACGCCCACATCGTCCCCGCGGGCCCCGACCTGCGTGCCTCGTTGAAGCGCACCCGCGACCTGCTCAGCTCGCTGGCCGGCTGAGGGCCGAGCAGGGCGCCCGGCACGTCAAGTTCGTCGCCGAGTCCGCCCGCTGACCGCCCGGTGGCGCGAACGCCGGGCGCCAGCTGGCCGTAGCGCCGCCCGGTCAGCGGGCGGCGTAGCGTCCAGCTCATTTCCCCCGCAGCCGCTCGGCCAGAGGCGCGAACGTGTCGATGGCGTTCTGGGGAACGGTCACATAGTTCGTGCCGAGCTCCTCCCGGTTGGCGCGCAGCCGCTGCTCCATCTCGTCGAGCGTGCCGACCAGAACGTTGGGGTGCTCGGGGAGCACCGACGCGTCGACCGAGATCCAGCTGGCGATCTCGTTGTACGCCGAATCGCGGTCCTCCGTCAGAATGGTGAAGTAGGGCGATCCTTCGATCTCGATCTCGTCCAGGCGCTCGCCGGCGGCAGCACGCACCACCTCGTACCGGTGCACCGCCTCCTGCCTGGGGGTGAGGCCGGAGGCGTTCAGCGGGTCGAAGGGCACGTTGCCGATACTGACGATGTCGGCCTCCCTGGCCGCCAGCGAGAGCATGCGCTTCCGATTCCCGCCGATCATCAGCGGGATGTGCGGCTTCTGGGCGGGCCGCGGCAGCCCCCGGTAGCCGTGGACATCGACGTGCTCGCCGCTGAGGTCGATCGGCTCACCGGACCAGTGCGCCCTGAACAGGGCGATCACCTCCTCAAGCTTGTCGACCCGCTCCTTGCCGGGCAGGAAGGGGATGCCGAGGGCCTTGTACTCGTTGACCTGTACTCCGGCGCCGATACCCATCTCGAGCCGGCCCTCGGAGAGCAGATCGATGGTCGCGGCCTCCTTCGCCAGGGCCGCGGGCACGTGGTAGTCGATGCAGAAGACCCGGCAGCCGACCCGCAGGGTCGAGGTGACCGCGGCGGCGGCGACCATCGCCGAGACCGGCGCCAGGTGCTGCGGCGGCATGCTGCAGGCCCGGGCCGCGGGGCCCGGCCCGAGGTAGTGGTCCGCGACGAAGAGCGTCGAGTACCCGAGGGCCTCAGCCTTGCGGGCCAGGTCGTACCACTCGCGGCCCGAGGTGGCGCGCGTGCCCTGTACAGCGAAGCGGAACGGCTTCTGGTTCATCGTGACCACCTGGATCTTCAGTCGGATTCCGCGGACTGGGGCCCCGCCGTGGTTGTGGAGCGGTCTGGCCGGAGCAGGAGCCGCCATCCGCCCTCTGTTGATCTCGAAGGCCACGCCGCGGCGCCCGCGGCCCACACCGCCTCCGATACTGAACACCTGTATAGCAGAAGACGTGAGGGCGGTGACCCCAATGCAATGACGCTTTCGGTGAGACAATGGAAGCCAAGAGTCACAATATCGACCGTGCGGGTCGCGGACGGGGAACGGGAGGGCACTCCGAGAGCTCACCATGGCGCACAGCGAGGGATGGGAGGCGAAGGGCGACCCCGCCCGGGTTTCGGTTGACGCGATGCGCCCGCGGTGCTGAACTAGCGTTCAATGGCCGAGGGAGGCCGATTCGTCCCGCTTGGGTGTCGGCTGGGCAGGAGGCGATCACGGCGTGGCGGTCATGACGCGCCTTTCGCACGGCGGGATCCGGTTCCCGGAACTCGGCCCTGCCGTCACGAGATGCCGCCGGGCCGGCCGGTCACCGAGACCGTCCACCCGCCCAGCCGGGGGGTCGCTGTCGCGGGTCGGCACGTTCCCGTGACCTCGCTGGCCGGCGGGCCGTCCCGTCTCCGTCATGCGCCTTATTCGACCTGGTCGGCGCTGGTTCCCGAATCGGCACACCACTATCCGAGGAGATTGTTCATGGGAAAGCTCGAAGGCAAGGTCGCTTTCATCACCGGCGCCGCGCGCGGCCAGGGCCGCAGCCACGCGATCCGTCTGGCGCAGGAAGGCGCCGACATCATCGCGGTGGACATCTGCGCCCAGGTGGAGTCGGTGCCTTACCCGATGGCGACTCCGGACGACCTCGAACACACCGTGAAGGCGGTCGAAGCGACAGGCAGGCGGATCGTCACCCGGCAGGTCGACGTCCGCGACGTGTCCGCGCTACGGCAGGCCTTCGAGGAGGGCACCGCTGAGCTGGGCCCGGTCGACATCGTTCTGGCGAACGCCGGCATCGGCCCGGGCGGGGCGGCGGCCGACGAGCAGCAGTGGGATGACGTCATCAGCGTCAACCTCACCGGCGTGTGGAACACCGGCCGCGTGGCGATCCCGTCGATGATCGAACGGGGCCAGGGCGGGGCGATCGTGCTGACCAGCTCCGCGGGCGGCCTGATCGGCGTGGGCATCGCCGCCTCGGGGTTCCTGGGATACACCGCGGCCAAGCACGGCGTCGTCGGGCTGATGCGGTCGTGGGCCAACTACCTGGCGCCGCACAACATCCGGGTGAACAGCATCGCCCCGACCACGGTGCGCACACCCATGGCCAACAACGGGGACGTGGCCAGCATCATCGCACACGCGCCGGAGCTCGCCCGCGGGCTGACCAACGCGCTGCCCGTCGAGGCGGTGGACCCGGTCGACATCTCGAACGCCATTCTCTACCTGGTGTCGGATGACGGCCGCTACGTGACCGGCACGGTGCTCCCCGTCGATGCCGGCCAGGTGAACCTGCGGTAGCCACCCATCCATGCCCTCGCCCGGGCCCGGGCCTCGGGTTCGGGCCGATACCGCGAGCGCCGACTGGCAACAGATGGCAACTGCTCGGCTTCGGGCGTGCCGGCACGAGGTAATGCGTTGCCGGTGACAGGTCGAGGCGAGGCGAGGGTGGGCATGACTGGGACCGACTTCACCGCAGTGCCGTGGGAGGACAGCGGCTTCCAGGCCCTGGGTCGGCTGCCGATGCATTCGATCAGGCGACCCGCCGAGGTCGAGCTGGACGGGGTGTGGGACTTCCAGTTGCTGGACAGCCCGACCGCGCCCCCCGGTGCGGAGTGGAAGCGCGCCGACGTCCCCGGCCTCTGGACGATGAGCGAGGCCGGCGACCCGGCGCACTACACGAATGTCCGGATGCCGTTCGACGAGACGCCCCCGCGCATCCCGGCGCGCAACCCCACCGGGGTCTACCGGCGTTCCTTCGAGCTGCGCCCCGCCGCGGGCCGCCGGGCGATCCTGCATGTCGGGGCGGCGGAGGGCCTGCTGCGGGTGTTCGTGAACGGGCGCGCGATCGGCGTCTCCACTGACTCGCATCTCGCCGCCGAGTTCGACATCACCGAGGCCTGTGTCGCCGGCGGACGGGACCGGCACACGGTGGAGCTGGTGATCTCCAAGTGGTCGTCGGTCTCCTATCTCGAGGACCAGGATCACTGGTGGCAGTCGGGTATCACCCGGTCGGTGTACGTCTACACGCTCCCGGAGATCCGGCTGGCCGACCTGGCTGTCGTCGCCGACTTCGATCCCGAGGCGCGTCGCGGGACGCTGCGCCTGGAGGTGTCGACCGCCGGTCTCGACCACCTGCCGGAACTCGCGTGGACCGTGCGGGTCGACGTCCTGGGGCGCCGATCGACGCTGCCGGTCACCCCCTGCTCCCCGGCTCCGGGACTCCCACCGCCCTGGGACGACCGGTCGGTCCGGCCCGAGCCCCGCGTCCCGGCCGACTTCATGAGCCTGGTCTCCCAGATAGCCGCGGACGCCCCGATCCCGCCGAGGTGGTCGGCGGCGGTTCCGTCCCTGAGACGCAGCCTCGCGCCCCGGCGGCCTGCCGGCACCGCCACGCTCCACCTCGACGGCCTCGAGGTGGAGCCGTGGTCGGCCGAGTCTCCCCATCTGGAGGATCTCGTCGTCGCGCTCGTCTCCCCCGGCGGCGAGGTCGTGGACGAGACCCGCACCAGGATCGGCTTCCGGCGGGTCCGGATCGAGGGCCGGGATCTGCTGGTCAACGGCGGACGGATCCTCATCCAGGGGGTGAACCGCCACGACACGGACGCCCGCACCGGCCGGGTTCTCTCGGCGCGGACGATGCTCGCGGAGCTCTCCCTGCTCAAACGGTTCAACGTGAACGCGATCCGCACCTCGCACTATCCCAACGACCCGCGCCTGCTGGAGCTGTGTGACGAGCTCGGCTTCTACGTCGTCGACGAGGCGGACATCGAGGCGCACGCCTTCGCCAACGCGATCTGCGACGATCCGCGCTACCTGCCGGCTTTCCTCGACCGGGTGTCGCGGATGACGCTGCGCGACCGCAACCATCCGAGCGTGATCGTCTGGTCGCTCGGCAACGAGACGGGCTACGGAGCGAACCACGACGCCGCCGCCGGATGGCTGCGCCGCTTCGACCCGACCCGCCCCCTGCACTACGAGGGGGCGATCGCCCTCGACTGGCACGGCGGCCGGGCCGCGACCGACATCGTCTGCCCGATGTACCCCTCGTTCGAGGCGCTGGCCGCCTTCTCCGCCGATCCGCGGGCCGACCGTCCGGTGATCCTGTGCGAGTACGCCTACTCGCAGGGGAACTCGACCGGAGGGCTGGCCGAGTACTGGGAGATGTTCGAGACGCTGCCCGGCCTGCAGGGCGGGTTCATCTGGGAGTTCAAGGACCATTCCCTCGATCCCGCGGGCGACGGCGGGTACCGCTACGGCGGCGACTTCGGGGACGTCCCCCACGACGGCGCGACCCTGGTGAACGGCATCGTCTTTCCCGACCTCACCCCCCAGCCCGCGCTGTACGAGGCACGCGGCCTGTTCAGCCCGGTACGGATCGTCTCGGACGCCGCGGCCGCGCTCGCGGGGGCGATCGGCATCCGCAACCGCCAGTCCTTCAACGACCTGAGCGCCTACGTCCTGGAACTACAGGTGGAGAACGACCGGTCGACGGACCCGGTCACCGTCGACGTGCCGGACGTCGCGCCCGGGGCGACCGGGACCATCGAGCTGCCCGACCCGATCCGCAAGCTGCTCGGGTCCGCACCGCCGTTGGCCCTGACCCTGACCGTGCGGACCAGGCAGGGCGCGCGGTGGGCACCGGCGGGCACCGTCGTCGCCGCACACCAGATCACCTTCCCGCGGCCGCCGGTCGCCCTGCTGTCCGCCCCGGTTCCCGACGCCCTCCGCGTCGACCAGGACGGGTCCGTCGTACACCCCCTGCTGCGGCGCGCCCCGGCACTGTGCCTGTGGCGGGCAGTCACCGACAACGACAAGTCCTTCTCCCTCGACCAGCGCTTCGTCCGCTCCGGCTTCTTCCGCCTCACCCCCGGGGCAGTCACGGCCGAAGCGGACGGGGGCAGCCTGACGATCACCACCGCCTACGCCACCGCGTTCGGCACCGAGGTGACGCACCGCCGCGTCATCAGCGCGCTGGCCGAGCACGACTACCGGTTCGACGAGCACGTCCAGCTGCCCGCGGACACCGAGGACGCGCTGCGGGTCGGCGTGGAGTTCGAGCTCACGCCCGGTTTCGACGACGCCCGCTGGGTCGGGCTCGGGCCGTGGGAGAACTACCCCGACCGCCGCTCCTCCGCGCTCCTCGGCTCCTGGCGGGAACGCATCGACGACCTGGCCGTGCCCTACCTCGTTCCGCAGGAGAACGGCGGGCGCGGGGCGGTGAGCGAGCTGTGCCTGAGCGGTCCGGCCGGCACCGTGCGCACCTTCCACCCGACGCCGGTGCAGATGGCCGTCGGCCGGCATCGCGTCGATCAGCTCGAGGCCGCGGCCCACTGGTGGGAGCTCCCGCCCAGCGACGTCACCGTCGTCCACCTCGACGTGGCGCACCGGGGTGTCGGCACCGCCCAGCTGGGCCCGGACACCCGTCCCCGTCACCGCCTCACCGACCACGAGTACACATGGACGTGGCGGCTACGGCTCGAGTCGGCCGCCGGGGCCGCGGTCTGACCCGCGCCGATCCAGCAGTCGCCATCTGTTTTCGCCGGATTGAGAGCTTTACCCTGCATCAATGCACCAGCGTCCGACGATCTATGATGTGGCCCGCGAGGCGGGGGTCGCCACGTCCACCGTCTCGCGGGCCTACGCCCGTCCCGGCCGGGTGGCGGCCGAGACCGCCCGCAGGATCTTCGAGGCGGCCGAGCGGCTCGGCTACCGGAGCAGCCGCCTGGACGGGGGTGGCCCCGCCACCGGGGCGACGAAGACGATCGGGCTGGTCATCTCCGACGTCACGAACCCCTACTACAACGAGATCATTCGAGGCGCCCACGCCGCCGCCGAGCAGGCCGGTTATCTGCTGCTGCTCACCCACACCAGCGAGTCCGCGGCGGTGGAGCGGTGGACCCTCGAACGGGAGCTGTCCCAGGTGGACGGCTTCGTCATCGCCAGCTCACGGATGAGCGACTCGGCGCTGCGGATGACAGCCAAGCAGAAGGCCGTCATCCTGCTCAACCGCACGATCCCCGAGGTCAGCTGTGTGGTGCCGGACAACAGCCACGGGATCCGCCAGGCCGCCAGTCACCTGCGCGCGCTCGGCCACGACAGCGTCCTCTACCTGGCCGGCCCGGAGACGAGCTGGTCGGACGGGATCCGCTGGCGCGCCTTACGGGAGGCCGGCCCGGACCTGGAGCTGGAGATCCGGCGGCTCGGCCCCAACGTTCCCACCATGCGCTCCGGTTTCCAGGCCGCGCGCCGGATCGCGGAGATCGGAGCGGGCGCGGTCATCGCCTACAACGACCAGCTCGCCATCGGCGTGATCAAGGGGCTGATCAGCCTGGGCCTCACCGTGCCGCACGATGTCAGCATCGTGGGCTTCGACAACATCGTCTTCGACGAGATCGTCGCACCCGGGTTGACCACCGTCGCGGCGCCGCTTCACCAGATGGGCGCGACGGGCGTGCGCAACTGCGTCGCCGTGGCACGCGGACGGCGCCCGTCCGGATCGCCGCTGGTGCTGCCGACGACCCTCGTCGAACGAGGCTCCACGGCTGCCCGCCGCGGGCTCTGTTCCCGCCGTCTCGCAGGAGGCCGGGTCGCGCCGGGAGGGCCCGCAAGGTCGGGTCTGCCAGCCGGCGCCTCCGAGGCGGTCGCCGCGGTGGCGCCCCGCGCCGGGGCATCCTGAGGACCGGTACCGGCCGGCGCACACGGACCGGCCACCGCCCCGGTGGCCCGGCCCGCGCCGGCCTCAGTTCTTGCCGCGCCAGCGGCGGCGCAGTGTGTGGGCGGCGGACTTCGGGTGGCGGTCCCGGGTGAAGACTCCCTTCTTGTTCCCGTCCACCCGGAAGATCGCCGACTTCGTGGCGAAGTCGGCGAAGTTCCACACATGCTCGCCGATCACGGCGTCGATCCGGTCGAAGACGCGGTGGTTCATCTCCAGGTACTCGGCCTGGTACTCCTCGCTCCACGGCTGCGGCGTGACCTGGTGGAGGCCGGTGATGGTGTCGGCCCCGTACTCGGTGATGATGATCGGCTTGCCCTCGGCCGCCCAGCCCTCGAGTTCGGCCTGCCAGGCCGTCTCCGCACCTGCCAGGTCACCGGTGTTCAGGTACCAGCCGTAGTACCGGTTGAGCATGATCACATCGGAGAACTGCATGACCAGGTCCATCCCGGGCCGCGCCAGCAACATGTTCACGAAGCCCACCGGCCGGGTCGGGTCGAGTTCGCGGGTGAGCGCGAACAACGGCTCGAAGTAGTCCCGGGACGCCTCGGTGGTCGACTCCGGCTCGTTGGCGACGCTCCAGAGCACGACGCACGGATGGTTCTTGTCCCGGGCGACGAGTTCCCGGATGGCCTGGGCATGGACGTCGCGGCTGGCATCGTTGATCGTCTCCGGCGAGAAGGTCGGATACGGGCGCGACCCGACGATGCCGCCGCCGACCCCGGTGTTCTGGCCGACGGCCGCCGTCTCGTCGATCACGACGATCCCGTGGCGATCGGCGTGGTCGAGCACCTCCTCGGCGTACGGATAGTGCGACGTCCGGAACGAGTTCGCGCCGATCCACTCCATCAGGGCGAAGTCGTGGACCAGGAAAACGTCGTCATGGCCCTTGCCCCGGATCGGCAGATCCTCGTGCTTGCCGAACCCGGTGAAATAGAACGGCTCGCCGTTGATCAGGAAATTCGTGCCGTCGATCTCCACCGTGCGGATGCCGACCGCCAGGGTGTAGTCGTCGACCAGCTCGCCGCCGTCGGCTAGTTCCACCCGCAGGGTGTAGAGGTATCCCGCACCCGGCTGCCACGGCCGCACGCCCTCGACCGTCAGGACACCCGAGGCGCCGGTGGACCGCGCCACCTCGGCTCCCTCCGCGTCCTCGAGCACCGCGCGAATCTGCCGGACCGCGTCGCCGGCGGCCTCGCCGGCACCAGCCACCTCGACGCGGTAGTCGACAGTGCCGACGGCTCCGTCGAGTCCGGTCACGACGGTGATGTCGTCAATGTGGTCCGGCGAGGTGCAGTAGAGCCAGACCGGCCGGTGCAGGCCTGCGTAGTTGAAGAAGTCGTGGAAGTAGTTCTGCCGGCGGCCGGAGGGGGTGTCCTCGACCACTCCCGGCGGTACCGACTGCCAGGTCAGCTCGTTGTTCACCACCGCTGTCACCCGGATCTCCCGGCCCGGCCGCGCGTACGCGGTGATGTCCGCCTCGAACGGGGTGTAGCCACCCTCGTGGCTGGCGACCTCCACGTCGTCCACCCAGACCACCGCGCGGTGGGTCGCCGAGTCGAAACGCAGCACGACCCGCTGTCCCGCCCAGCCCCGCGGGACACGCACCGTCGTCTGATACCAGGCGTCACCGATGTGGTCCCGTACCCCCGCGTCGACGAGGACGTCGTTGTAGCTGGCCGGCACGGGCATCTCGCGTGCCTCGGGCAGGCGGCCCTGCCACCAGCCCGCCTCGCGCCCGACCCCGGCCGGGTCGAGGCGGAACGCCCACAACCCGCTCAGGTTCCTGCGCTCACGCGTGGCAGTGTCCCGGGGACGCAACATGAACTTCCTTCCTTCTTTTTTCCTGGGCCGTCAGACGAGTCCGTTGGCGCGCGCGACCGCGCCGAGCCAGCGCGCCGACGGCTTCACCGCCCGCGCGAAGTTCGTCCGGTCGACCGCGATCAGGCCGAAGGTCATCGCGAAGCCGGACGTCCACTCGAAGTTGTCGAGCAGCGTCCAGTGCAGGTAGCCGCGCACGTCGACGCCGTCGGCGACGGCAGCGGCCAGGCCATGCAGGGCGGCGCGGGTGTAAGCGACGCGGGCGTCGTCGTCATCGGTGGCCATGCCGTTCTCGGTGACCAGGATCGGGACCCTGGCGTGTTCGGCGGCGAGCCGGACCGTGTGCCCGAGCGCGGGCGGGTACACCTCCCAGCCCGTCTGCGTCGTGGCCGCGCCCTCCGGCGGCGGGAGCACCTTTTCAGACCCCACTCGTTCCCGCGTGTAGGTCTGTACACCCACGAAGTCGTCGTCCCGGGACACCTCGAGCCAGTCGAGCTCGGCCGCCTGGCGCACCGCCAGCTGACGCTGCTCGCCGCCTTCGGCCGCCTGGATGTCGATCAGGGCCAGCGTCCAGCCCACCGCCGGGTTGCCGGGACCGGATTTGATCGCCTCCACCGCCCTGCGGTGCACCTTGGCCATGATCTCGACGTCCGGGGGCGGCCAACCGCCGCGTTTCGGTGTCCCGGCGGGCGCCGGGGCCCTGAGGGCCTCCGCCAGCCCGAGACCGTCCTCGCGGGCGGCAGCCGGCGCGACCCGCAGGTGCAGCAACAACGAGATGACGTTCGACTCGTTGAGGGTGCACACCCAGGGCACCAGATCGCCGATGTGCGCGGTCAACCGGGCCGCGTACCGGGCGAACTGGTCCGGGGCCGCCGGGTTGCTCCACCCGCCGGCCGCGGCGAACCACCGGGGCAACGAGAAATGACTGTAGGTCACCACCGGTGTCACGCCGTGCTCAAGGCAGGTGGCCACCATGCGCCGGTAGTGGTCGAGCGCGGCGCGGGAGAAGTACCCCTCCTCGGGCTCGACCCTCGCCCACTCGACCCCGAACCGGTAGGCGTTCAGGCCCAGCCCCGCCAGAGTGGCGATGTCCTGCGGATACCGGTGGTAGTGGTCGCAGGCGTCCCCGGACGGCTCGGCGAACGTCGAGTTCGGCATCCACTCGGAGCGCCACATCTCCGAGCCGACGTTACCGCCCTCCACCTGATGCGGGGCGGTGGCCGCCCCCCAGAGAAAGCCATCGGGAAACACCGCCCTCGACGAGTCCGTCGGGGCCTTTGAGGCAGCCGTGGTCGCCGGCGCCGCCGTGGGCGCCCCCGGCTCGGCGGGGAACTGTCGAGAGGAGTCGCGGTGGAGTGGGACGCGGGCGTTGGGCACGCGCCGAAGCGTCAGCGATCCGGAAGCCGATCAGCAACGGGTTGCCACAAGTTGCCCGCCGGATCGCCGACCGGATCGGGCCGGCGGCGGTCGAGCAGGGCGGCCAGGGTGGTGAGCGCGTCCTTCAGCTGTTGGATCTCCGCCGGGTCGGTACTGCCTGTCGCCCCGGACAACGCGTCGTCGATCTGCGCCGGGGGCCGGTCCTGGGACCGCCGCAACGCCTCGGCGGTGGGACGCACGAGGGTCCGGCGGCGGTCGGCGGGGTCGGTGACCGTCTCGACGACGCCCGCCTCGCGCAACCTGGCCACGCACGCCGAGACCTGACTCTGCGGGAACTTGACCCGCGCGGTGATGTCCGAGATCGAGCTGCCCGGGTTGCCGAAGACGTCGAAGACGACCGCGCGCGTCGGGGCGGACAGCTGCCGGAGCCCGAGCTCGGGGATCGCCTGCTCACCGAGCTTCATCAGCCTGCGACCCAACTGGAACAGCTCGAATCCGTCCATGGCATCCTTACAGCAATCACTATGCATCTATCTTGATGTAACTCTGCCCGCTGGGCCAGTGTCGCAGGCGCACCGCTCCCGCCCTGCCTCCGGCCCGCTCGACCGCTGTCGGGAGACCGCGTGCTGATCCGTCTGCTGGCGCCCCATGTCCGCCCGTACCGCCGGGCGCTGGCCCTGGTGACCGTCCTCCAGCTGTTCCAGACCGCGGCCGCCCTCTATCTCCCGGACCTCAGCGCCGACGTCATCGACAAGGGCGTGCTGACCGGCGACACCGGCTACATCTGGCAGGTCGGCGGCGTCATGGTGGCGGTGTCGCTCGTCCAGCTGGTGTGCGCGATCGGGGCCGCCGTGGCGGCGACGCGGGCGGCGACGTTCCTGGCTCGTGACCTGCGTGCCGCGCTGTTCAGCCAGGTGCAGTCCTTCTCGGCGCGGGAGCTGCACCACTTCGGCGCGCCGTCGCTGGTCGTGCGGACCACGAACGACATCCAGCAGGTACAGATGCTGGTGCAGATCACTCTCACGTTCATGGTCACCGCCCCGATCATGTGCGTCGGCGGGATCGTCTTCGCCCTCGGCCAGGACGTCGGGCTGTCGCTGCTGCTCGTGGTGACCACCCCGGTGCTGGGTACGGCCGTGGTCGCGATCCTGCGCCGGCTGACGCCGCTGTCTGTCATCATGCAGGACAGCCTGGACTCGGTGAACCGGATCATGCGGGAGCAGATCACCGGCGTGCGCGTCATTCGGGCCTTCGTCCAGGAGGACCGGGAGCACGAACGGTTCGAGGCCGCGAACGCCCGGCTCACCGAGGCGTCGATCAGCGCGGGCCGGCTCATGGCACTGATCTTCCCGCTGGTCACCACCGTGACCGGCCTGGCAGGCGTCGCCGTCGTGTGGTTCGGCGCGGGGCGCATCGAGGCGGGCGCCATCGAGGTCGGTTCGCTGTCCGCTTTCCTGGGCTACGTCATGCAGGTCCTCGGAGCCGCGATCATGGCGACCTACCTGCTGCGGATGCTGCCCCGCGCCGAGGTGTCCGCCGGGCGGCTCATCGAGGTCCTCGACACCGACAGCTCCGTCGTCCCGCCGGTTCGGGCGGTGCCGATGCTCAGCCGCGCACCCCGCGTCGAGCTGCGCGAGGTGGGATTGCGCTACCCGGGCGCCGAGGCCGCCGTGCTGCGCGGCGTCAGCCTCACGGCCGCCGGCGGTGAGACGGTCGCCGTCATCGGCAGTACGGGCAGCGGCAAGAGCAGCCTGCTCAGCCTCATCCCCCGGCTGGCCGACGCCACCGAGGGCGCGGTGCTCGTCGGCGGGCGGGACGTCCGCGACCTGGACCGGGCCACACTGAGCCGGGCGATCGGCTACGTCCCGCAGCGCCCGTACCTGTTCTCCGGAACGGTGGCGACGAACCTGCGCTACGGGGACCCGGCGGCGACGGAGGACGAGGTGTGGCGGGCGCTGGAGATCGCCCAGGCGCGCGACTTCGTCGAGTCCCTCCCGGAGGGCCTCGACGCACCCGTCGCGCAGGGCGGCACGAACTTCTCGGGCGGACAGCGCCAACGGCTCGCGATCGCCCGTGCTCTCGTCGGCCGGCCCGGCATCTACCTCTTCGACGACTCGTTCTCGGCCCTCGACCACGCCACCGACGCCCGACTGCGCGCGGCACTGGCCAGGGAGACGACCGGGTCGGCCGTCGTCGTCGTCGCGCAGCGGGTGAACACCATCCGCGCCGCGGACCGGATCGTCGTCCTGGACGAGGGACGGGTGGTCGGCACCGGCAGCCATCAGGAACTGCTCGCCGGCAACGCGACCTACCGCGAGATCGTGCTGTCGCAGATGACCGAGGCGGAGGCCGCGTGAAGCGCGACGCGACCACCCGTGCCTCCGGCCCGGCGGCGGCGTACCGCGCCCTCGGCCGGTCCGACGGAAACCCCGGTACCGGTGCCGGTACCACGCGCCGCGTCTGGCGCGCGATCTCCAGCCAGCGGGCCCTCCTGCTCGGCACCGGAGGCCTCGGCATCGTCAGCGTGGTGTTCACCGCGGCGGGGCCGTGGCTGCTGGGCAGAGCCACCGACCTGGTGCTGGCAGGGTCGCTGGGCCAGGCGCTCGACCCCGGGAAGACCCGGAAGGACGCGCTCGCCGACCTGCGCGCCGACGGCCACGGCACGATCGCGCAGGTGCTCGGCGCGATCGACGTCGTTCCCGGTCAGGGCATCGACTTCGGCGCGGTAGGCCGGGTGCTGTTGTACGCGGCGCTGGTCTACCTGGCCGCGGGGGCGTGCTCGGTGGCACAGTCCTGGACGGCCAATCTCGCCGTGCAGCGCGTCGTTCGGCACCTGCGTGCCGACGTCGAGGCGAAGCTGTCCCGGGTGCCCGTCGCCTACTTCGACGGCCGCCGCCGCGGCGAGATCCTCAGCCGGGTCACCAACGACCTCGACAACCTCGGCCAGAGTCTGCAGCAGGTGCTCGCGCAGTTCGTGATCCCGCTGTTCAGCATCGTGGGAATGCTGGCCGTGATGTTCTGGATCTCCTGGATACTGGCCCTGATCGCGTTGGTCTCCGCGCCGCTGTCGCTGCTGGTCGTCATCGGGATCGGGAAGCGGGCCCAGCCGTACTTCCTGGAGCAGTGGCGGCAGACCGGGCGGCTCAACGGCCATGTCGAGGAGATGTTCACCGGGCACGGGCTGGTCAAGGCGTTCGGGCGCGAGCAGGAGGCGATGGAGGTCTTCGTCGCGGGGAACGAGGAACTGACCGAGGCGACCCGCCGCGCGCAGTCGGTCTCGAGCGCCATCCAGCCGGCGATGATGTTCATCAGCAACCTGAACTACGTCCTGGTCGCGGTGGTCGGCGGGGTACGGGTGGCCGCCGGGGCGCTGACGGTCGGCGACATCCAGGCGTTCATCCAGTACTCCCGCCAGTACAGCCAGCCCCTGGTGTACCTGGCGAGCATGGCCGGGATGGTGCAGTCCGGCCTCGCCTCCGCCGAGCGGGTCTTCGAGATCCTCGACGCCCCCGAGCAGTCGCCGGATCCCGCCGAGGTGGAGCCGCTCGCCGGGGACCCGCGCGCGGTCGGCCTGCCGCCGGTGGCCGCCGGCCGGGTGGCGTTCGAGGACGTCTCCTTCCGCTACAACCGCGACAGGCCGCTCATCGAGAACCTGTCGCTCGTCGCGGAGCCAGGGCACACGGTGGCCATCGTCGGCCCGACCGGGGCGGGCAAGACCACGCTGGTCAACCTGCTGATGCGCTTCTACGAGATCGACGGGGGGCGCATCACACTCGGTGGCGTCGACATCGCCACGATGCCGCGGGCGCGGCTGCGGGCCCGCGTCGGGATGGTGCTCCAGGACACCTGGCTGTTCGGCGGGACGATAGCCGAGAACATCGCCTACGCCAGGCCGGGCGCGACACGCGAGGACGTCGTCGCGGCGGCGGTGGCCGCCCACGCCGACCGGTTCGTCCGCACCCTTCCCGACGGCTACGACACCGTCGTCGACGACGAGGACTCCGGCATCAGCGCCGGCGAGAAGCAGCTCCTCACCATCGCCCGGGCCTTCCTGGCCGAACCCGCGGTCCTCGTGCTCGACGAGGCGACCAGCTCCGTCGACACCCGCACCGAGATGATCATCCAGGCGGCCATGGCCCGCCTCCGGAAGGGACGCACCGCCTTCGTCATCGCGCATCGGCTCTCCACCATCCGCGACGCCGACACGATCGTCGTCATGGAGGACGGCATGCTCGTCGAGCAGGGCACGCACGACGGGCTCGTCGACGCGGGCGGTGCCTACGCCCGGCTCTACGCCGCGCAGTTCACCGGCGACACGGCACAGAGCCGCCCCCGGGCCGGCGCACCCGCCGGACTGGCCGACGGCCCGAGACCGCAGTAGTGCCGCATCCGCCGGGGCATGCCGCTGTGAGAACGCGCCGGGTCCCCCACCTCCGTGCCGGACACCTGTATGTGATCATCGCCGGTCACGCCGTGCCCGCGATCCCACCGGTCACCGACACAGAAGGGAGGGAAAGGCATGCCTTCCCCCTCGGTCCCCGCCTCGGGTTCGGGAATCCCGGAGGTCAGCCTCCCCTATCAGGACACGACTCTTAGCACCGACCGGCGCGTGGCGGACCTCCTCTCCCGCCTGGACCTGGAAGCCAAAGCCGGCCTCCTGTTCCATCCCCTCGCGATGCTCGGCGGACTCGACGATCCCGGCATGTTCGGCATGCCCTCGATGCGGTCCATGCTGCACAAGCGCATCAACCACTTCAACATCGCCCTGGTGCCCTCTGCGCGGGAACTCGCGCAGTGGCACAACAAGCTCCAGGAAGAAGCACTCGGCACGCCGCTGGGCATACCGGTGACAATCTCCAGCGATCCGCGGCACTCCTTCACCGACAACCCGGCGACCGCGCTTCTGGCCGGGCCGTTCTCCCAGTGGCCCGAACCGCTCGGATTCGCCGCGATCGGCTCGACCGAGCTGGTGGGGCGCTTCGCGGACACCGTACGCCGGGAGTACCTCGCCACGGGCATCCGCGTCGCCCTGCACCCGCAGATCGACCTCGCCACCGAGCCACGCTGGTCCCGGATCTCCGGCACGTTCGGGGAGGACGCCGATCTGGCCTCCCGGCTCGCTCCCGCCTACGTGCGCGGCCTGCGGGCTGACGCCCTGGGGCCGGAGTCCGTCGCGGCCATGGCCAAGCACTTCCCGGGCGGCGGCCCGCAGAAGGACGGCGAGGACCCCCATTTCGCCTACGGCCGGGAGCAGGTCTACCCCGGGGGCCGGTTCGAGCTGCACCTCGAACCGTTCCGAGCGGTCATCGACGCGGGCGTGTCGCAGATGATGCCGTACTACGGCCTGCCCGTCGGCCTCGAGTTGGAGGAGGTGGGCTTCGCCTTCAACAAGGCTGTCGTCACCGGAATCCTGCGTGAGCAGCTCGGCTTCGACGGCATCGTGTGCACCGACTGGGGCGTCCTGACCCAGATGTCCTGGGGCGTGGAACACCTCACCTTCGAGGAGCGCATGCTGAAGGCCCTCGACGCGGGCGTGGACCAGTTCGGCGGTGAGCTGCGCCCCGACGTCCTGGTCTCCCTCGTGCGGAACGGCTCGGTCAGCGAGAGTCGTCTCGACGTCTCCGCCCGACGGATGCTGCGCGAGAAGTTCCACCTCGGCCTTTTCGACCATCCGTTCGTCGACGTCGAGCGGGCGACCGTGCTGGTCGGTTCGGAGACCGCCCGTGTAGCCGGCCTCGCCGCGCAGCAGGCCGCATACACACTGCTCAAGAACGAGGCGGACTCGCCCGCGCGGCTACCGCTGCGGCGCGGCCTGCGCGTCTACGCGGAAGGTCTCGCACCGGCGGCACTGGCGGACCGCGCGGCGGTCGTCGCCACGCCGCAGGAGGCCGACGTGGCCGTGATCAGGCTGTCGGCTCCCTTCGAGAAGCGCGGCGCGGAGGGCGAGTACGAATCCTTCTTCCACGCCGGATCCCTCGCCTTCCCCGCCGAGGAGGAGCGGCGCGTCCGGGAGATCTGCGAAACCCTTCCGACCGTGCTCGACGTCTACCTCGACCGCCCCGCCATCATCGGCGGGCTCGCCGCGGCCGCCGCCGCCGTCACGGTCAACTTCGGCGCTTCGGAGCAGGCCTGCGCCGCGGTCCTCTTCGGGGACGCGCAGCCGCAGGGAAACCTCCCCTTCGACATCCCCTCCTCCATGGCCGCCGTGGAGAACAGCCGGTCCGACACGCCCTTCGACACCACCGATCCGGCCTTTCGCTTCGGATCCGGCCTCCGATACGCATGAACGACCGCCGCTGACGGTCGATCATCATCGGGGCGAGCAGGGGCGGAACCGGTCGTTGACCGTCCGCCACTTCGTCCACCGCCCGGAAGGCCCGGCTGTGGTGCCTGCCACCGTGAGACCAACGGATGCGATCAATAGTCGCATCCGGATCTCCCGACGCCCAGGTTGACCTGATCGGCACACAACCAGGAGAGGTTCCTCCGCACCTGTCGCCACCGCAAGGAGCGTTGGCAACTCCTGGCAACAGCTCGTTCATCAAGACGACGCGCCCCACCATGACGGGATGAACACCGACCATCCCCGCGCCACGGCAGTGCGCCGCCTCTCGCATCGACGTGGGCCGCGACCTGTTCGTGTCCCGCGACGCGGAGGTCCCCGCCGTCCTGACATCGGCTAGGGCACGACAGAGGACGGCGACCTGAGGACCCCCGCTTCTTTCTGGTGACAAGCCCTGCTCCGGGGAACGCACGATCGCGGACCGGAGAATTGATGTTCGCCGTCTACTGATCGTGACCCGTCCGTCTTTGCGGAGAGATTCATGTTCAAGAACACCACGTGCTCCCCAGCCCCAGAAGGAACGCTTCGTGAGTGCACCGCCAGGTCCCTCCCACCCGAGCCCGCCGCAGGTCGCTGCGCCGGCGGGAGCTCCGGTGGCGAGTGACCAGGCGGTGTCGCCAGGCGGAGGGCCCACCGAGGCCGCGGCCTCGGTCGGGTCCCCGGCGTCGGTCGCGGGGCTGGCCTCGGGACTGATCGCCGCCGAGGCGGAACGGCGAGAACAGCAGGCGGCAGGGCGGGAGGTCCTGTTCGCGGACGAGCTGCTGCCGGGCGTGGGTGACGAGCAGTTGTCATTACGCGCGGGTCTGGCGGCCGGCGGCTCGATGACGTTCCTGACGTTGGTGACGTTGAGCGCGCTGGATGAGCTGGAGTCGGCGTCCGTCGGCGTTCTGGCACCGGATATCCGGGACTCGTTCGGCATCGGCAACGGTCTGATGGTCTTCATCTCGGCGGCGTCGGGCGCTTTCCTGGTGCTGGGCGCGCTGCCGATGGGATGGTTGGCGGACCGGTGCCGGCGCAGCCGCATCATCGGTTGGGCGGCCGTGGCTTTCTCCGTCATGGTCTTCCTGTCGGGCCTGGCGGCGAACGCGCTGCTGTTCTTCCTGGCACGGTTCGGCGTCGGCGTCGCGAAGTCGAGCAACAACGCGGTCCACGGCTCGCTGCTGGCGGACACGTATCCGATCGGCATCCGGGGCCGGATCTCGGCGGTGAACTACGGGTCCGCCCGCGCGGCCGGGGCGTTGAGCCCGCTGGTGGTCGCCGGTATCGCCACCCTCGCGGGCGGCTCGGCGGGATGGCGCTGGCCGTTCCTGGTGCTGGGGTTACCGGCGTTACTGATGGCGCTGCTGGCTTTCCGCCTGCCGGAACCGGCACGGGGTCAGCACGAGATGAAGTCGGTGCTGGGCGAGGTTCTGCACGAGGCCGACCCGATGCCCATCTCGGTCGAGGCGGCGTTCTCCCGCCTGATGCAGATCCGAACCGTCAAAAGCGCGATCCTGGCCTTCTCCGCGCTCGGCTTCGGCCTGTTCACCACAGGTGTCCTCGGCAACCTGTGGGCAGAGGACCACTACGGGATGTCGACATTTCAGCGCGGTCTCATGGGCACCCTCGGCGGGATCACGCTGTTGGTCTGCCTCCCGTTGGTGGCACCGCGCTACGACCGGCTCTACCGCAGCGACCCGGCGCGGGCGCTGCGGTTGCTGGGGCTGTGCATCGCGCCGATCGCGATCCTCCTGCCGATCCAGTGGTTCATGCCCGGGTGGGTCGGGTTCATGCTGGCCGGCGTACCTGGTGCCGCCCTGACCTCGGTGGCCTTCTCCATGGTCGGCCCCGTCCTGCAGTCGGTGGTGCCCTACCGACTGCGAGGTCTGGGCGCCGCACTGGGCGCGGTGTACGTGTTCTTCATCGGCGCCACCGGCGGCGCGGTCCTGGCAGCCGTGCTGAGCGATGCCTACGACCCCCGGGTCGCCGTCCTGCTGATCGGGATCCCCGCCCACGCCGTCGGTGCGTACCTGCTGGTCCGCGGCGCCTCCTTCATCCGCAGCGACCTGTCCCTCGTGGTCGCCGACCTGCGCGAGGAACTGGACGAACACGACCGGCAGAAGGCGGACCCGGAGAACATCCCGGTGCTGCAGGTGAACGACATCGACTTCTCCTACGGTCAGGTCCAGGTCCTGTTCGACGTCGCCTTCGAGGTGAGACGCGGCGAGACCCTGGCGCTGCTCGGCACCAACGGCGCCGGCAAGTCGACGATCCTGAAGGTCATCTGCGGTCTGGGCACCCCGTCGCGTGGGGTGGTGCGGCTTGGCGGCAGGACGATGACCTACGTCCCGCCGGAACAGCGCGGCAGATACGGCGTCCACCTGCTACCCGGCGGCAAGGGCGTCTTCCCCGCCATGACGGTTCGGGACAACCTCGAGATGGCGGCGTTCCGGTTCCGCGCCGACCAGGCCCGTCGCGACGCACGCTTCGGCTACGTCCTGGATCTTTTCCCTGACCTGAAGGACCGGCAGCGGCAGTCGGCCGGCTCCCTGTCCGGCGGACAGCAGCAGATGCTCGCGCTCGCCATGGTCCTGATGCACGATCCGGAAGTACTGCTCATCGACGAGCTCTCTCTGGGGCTCGCACCCGTGGTCGTGCAGGACCTGCTCACGGTGCTGGAGCGGCTGAAGGCCGACGGCCTCACGATCATCGTGGTCGAGCAGTCCCTGAACATCGCCCTCGCGATCGCCGACCGCGCCGTGTTCCTCGAAAAGGGCCAGGTCCGCTTCACCGGGCCGGCGCGTGAGCTCGCCGAACGCGACGACCTCGCCCGCGCCGTGTTCCTCGGCAAGGAAGGCGGCTGACCCGATGCAGCTCCCCACCGCGCAACTCCTGTTCGACGGGGCGACCACCGGACTGGTCATCGGCCTGCTCGCCGTCGGCATCGTCCTGGTCAACCGGGCGACCCGGATCATCAACTTCGCTGTCGCGAACATGGGCCTCGTCGGCTCCGCGCTCTGCGCGCTGCTGGTCGTGCGCTACAACGTGCCCTACTGGATCGGGCTGGCCGCCGCGCTCGCCGCCGGGGCGCTGTTCGGCGCCATCATCCATGTGGGCGTCATCCGCCGGCTGTTCACCGCCCCCCGCGTCATCGTCCTGGTCGCCACGATCGGAGTCTCCCAGCTCGCGCTGACCATCGTGAACGCCTATCCGGACCTGAAGGACCACGCCGACCAGTCCTACCCGGTGCCCTGGTCCGGGACCTGGTCACCGGTGGACGGCGTGCAGGTCACCGGCGCGCAACTCAGCATTCTCGTGGTCGTCCCCGTCGTGACCGCCGGGCTCTCCCTGTTCCTGAACCGCACCGTCCTCGGCAAGACGGTGAAGGCCTCCGCGGACAACCCCGAGCTCGCCCGGCTGCAGGGCATCAACCCGAAGACCATTTCGCTGGCCGTCTGGACGGCCGCCGGCTTCCTCGGCACGCTGTCCATGATTCTGGTCGCCGCGCAGGAGAAGTCCCTGGCGCAGGTCACCACCCTCGGGCCGACGACGCTGCTGCGGGCGTTGGCCGCCGCCGTGATCGCCCGGATGGTCTCGGTCCGCATCGCGCTGGTCGCCGGCATCGGCCTCGGGCTGTTGCAGTCGTTCGTGCAGTTCAACTGGCTCGACCAGCCGGGCCTCACCGACACCGTCATCCTCGTGATCGTCCTGGTTGCCGTGTTCTTCACCAGCCGGGGCAGGAGCACCGAGGTCTCGACGTTCTCGTTCGCGCCCAGGGCCCGCCCGGTCCCCGAGCGGCTGCGCGAGCTGTGGTGGGTCCGGCATCTCGAGCAGGCTCCACTGCTGCTTCTCGGGCTGTTCGCGCTGCTGCTGCCGGTCGTGGTCACCCAGCCCTCACGCCACCTGCTCTACACGATCATCCTCGGCTACGCGATCTGCGCGGCTTCGGTCACCGTCCTCACCGGCTGGGCCGGCCAGCTCTCGCTGGGCCAGATGGCCTTCGCGGGCCTCGGCGCGCTCACCGCCGCCGCCCTGTTCCGCGGCCTCCGCCTGGACATCGGCGACACGTCACTGGCGATCAACGCCCTGCCGTTCCCGGCGGCGGTCCTGATCGCCACGGTTCTCACCGCGGCCATCGCCGCGGTCATCGGCCTGGGCGCGCTCCGGGTACACGGACTCCTGCTCGCGGTGAGCACCTTCGCGTTCGCCGTCGCCGCCGAGCAGTTCCTCTACCGGCGGGAGGTCTTCCACGACGAAGGCAGCAGCGCCGCGTCCTTCACCCGCGGGACCCTCTTCGGGATCGACATCGCCAGTCAGCGCACCTACTACTACGTGGTGCTGGTGACCCTGGCCATCGTCATGGCCGTCGTGTCCCGGCTGCGCAAGTCCGGTATCGCCCGCACCACCATCGGTGTCCGGGACAACCCCACCACGGCCGCGGCCTACACCGTCAGCGCCACCGGCGTGAAACTGCGCGCCTTCGCTCTCGCGGGCGCGCTGGCAGGCCTCGGCGGCGCGCTGCTCGCCGGCGCGCTGCAGACAGTCCCCTACAACGACATGTACTTCCGCAGCCCGGACTCCCTCGTCCTCGTCTCCATCGTGGTCATCGGCGGGCTCGGCTCCGTCTACGGTCCGCTGCTCGGCTCGCTGTGGGTGATCGGCCTGCCCTCCTTCATGCCCGACAACGACATCGTGCCGCTGCTCTGTTCGAGCATGGGCCTCCTCGTCCTGCTGCTCTACTTTCCGGGCGGCCTGGTCCAGGTGGGCTACAGCACCCGCGACGCCATCCTGGGCTGGGCCGAGCGGCGCCGCGGGGACGCGCCCACCAGCAAGACCGCCACCGCCCCGCCCGCCGCGCTGACCCGCACCGACCGGGAGCCCCTGCCCGCCGGGCGGCCCGCGCTCACGACGAGCGGAATCCGGGTGCGTTTCGGCGGGCGGACCGCCGTCGACGGAGTCTCGATCGAGGTGATGCCCGACGAGATCGTCGGTCTCATCGGGACCAACGGCGCCGGCAAGTCCACCTTCATGAACGCCGTCGGCGGCTTCGTCCCCGCCGCCGGCGCCGTCACCATCCTGGGCCACGACGTCTCCACAGCAAGCCCCGCGGCGCGGGCCAAGGTCGGCCTCGGCCGTACCTTCCAGGCCGCGACGCTGTTCCCCGAGCTCACCGTCCGCCAGACCGTGCAGATCGCGCTGGAGGCTCGGGGTCGCACCGCGTTCCTGTCCACCGCCCTGCACCTGCCGCAGACCTTCGCCCGCGAGCGCGCCAAGCGGTCCGAGGCCGGCGACCTCATCGACTTCCTCGGCCTGGGCCGCTACGCCGACGCCTTCGTCGCGGAACTCTCGACCGGAACCCGCCGCATCGTCGAACTCGCCTGCCTGCTCGCGCTCGACGCGAAGATGCTCTGCCTCGACGAGCCCACGGCAGGCGTCGCCCAACGCGAGACCGAGGCCTTCGGGCCGCTCATCCAGGAGATCCGCCGCGAACTCGGCGCCGCGATGCTCATCATCGAGCACGACATGCCGCTGATCATGGGAATCAGCGACCGTGTCTACTGTCTCGAAGCCGGGAAGGTCATCGCTGCCGGGGTACCCGGCGCCGTCCGCAACGACCCCAGGGTCATCGCGAGCTACCTCGGCACCGACGAACGCGCCATCCAGCGCAGCGGCGCCACCGTCGACATGCCCGGTCCGGCGGCCGTCGACGACCGCGCCCCGACCGGCAACCCGACAGCCGCGGTGTGACCCGGTTCGTCCCCGCACGAGTGGCCGCGCGGCCCGCCTCGGGCCCGGCTCGCGCCACAGGAACAGATGTCATGTCAACACGGACCCGGGAGCACTTCATGAAGTTACGGCGCGTCAGACGCGGTGCGGGCCTGCTGGCCGCCGCCATCGCGGTCACACTCGCCGGCTGCAGCGTCGAGTCGAAAGACGGCCCGGAAACGACTGCACCGACCTCGAACGCCTACCCGGCCCCACCGGCGCCGGCCATCTCACCCGGGGTGACCGACAACACCATTAAAATCGGATTTGTCTACCCGGATCTCGCCGGGGTCAAGCAGTACATTCACGTCGACCACGGCGACTATGCGGCAACATTCACCGCGCTCGCCGACAAGATCAATGCGGCGGGCGGCATAAACGGCCGCAAGATCATTCCAGTCTTCGGCGGCGTCAACGTCCTGTCCGCCGCCGGCGCCACCGAGACCTGCGTCCGGCTCACCCAGGACGAGAAGGTCTTCGCCGTACTCGGCACTCTCAACGCCGACGACTCGCTCTGCTACGTCCAGACCCACAAGACCGCCCTCGTCGGCGGCGACCTCACCACCGCCCGGTACGCCAAGGCCCAGGCGCCCTGGTTCTCGACCCTGCGGGGCGGCGACGAGGTGGCCGACGGCATCGCCGCGTTCGGCGCCGGCGGCGCCCTCGACGGCAAGAAGGTCGCCGTCGTCAGTAACCAGCTGGAGCAGCAGACGGCCCGGGACATCGTCCTGCCGGCGCTGGACCGGCTCGGGGTCACGCCTGTCGAGAACGCCACGGTCGAGATCGACGCCGCCGACCAGGCCGCGAGCAATCAGCGCATCAACGTCGTCATCCAGAAGTTCCAGGCCGTCGGCGCTGACACCGTGATCGTGGTCGGCGGTCTCGCCGGTAACTTCCCGGGCCTGCTCGCCGACACGACGTACCGCCCGAAGCTGCTGTTCACCTCCAACAACTCGGCAACTGCTTTCGTGCGCAGTGACGACAACGCCGGCAAGCTCGGCGCGCTGCCGGGATCCACCGGTATCGGGCTGGTCACCGACTACAACGAGAAAAGCTTTCTCGACTGCACCCGAACCGTGGCAGCCGCGATTCCCGAGACCGCGGGCAAGTTCCAGGCACCCGCGGACGTCCAGTCGGGCCAGCCGACCTACGCCGTCTCGGCCAGCGTTGCCTGCAGCACCCTGAGCCTCTTCCAGGCCATCGCGGAGAAGGCCGGTAGAGACCTTACATACGCGACCTTCCAGAAGGCCGGGTTCTCCCTCGGCAGCTTCAGGGTCCCCGCGTCCCTGGACCCCGCGACCTTCGGCCCGCAGACCCCGCACGGCGCGATCAAGCCCCATCTCTACACCTACGACACCAGCAGCAAGAACTTCGTCGTCAAGGACTGACCCGGACGTCGGGCACGACCCGGCGGCCAGCGCGGTGTGCGCTCTCAGCAGACTGATGAGAATCGTCCGTTCGTCATCAGTCCCTCCCTGGAGGACACGATGGACCTTGGCAACGTCCCGACGCCGCGACCGGACGCCGAGTGTGCGGCGGCCTTGCGCCGGCTCAGGGACGACTTCCTCGGCTGGGATCAGACGGACCTGACCGAGCAGACCCTGTCAGCCATGCGCGGCGGGATCGCGCCCGGCCTCGAGGCGCTACTGGCCAGGTTCCCGGTCACCGAGAACGAGTTCGCGATCCCCCGGCCTGACTCGCACCCACCGGGGCCGTCCGAATCGCCAGGCACCGATCGCTGTCTCCGTCTTCACGCCGGCGAAGGGCCTCCAGGGCCCCGCCCCCGGCATCTTCTGGATCCACGGGGGCGGGATGGTGAGCGGGGACCGGTTCGGCGTCCACTCCCTGCTCGGCCTGGCCGCCGCGATCGGGGCTGTGCTGGTGTCCGTCGAGTACCGGCTCGCGCCCGAACACCCCTACCCAGCCCCGGTCGACGACTGCCACACCGCCCTGTGCTGGACCGCCGACCACGCGGTGCAGCTCGGCATCGACCCCCGGAGACTGATCCTCGCCGGCGGCAGCTCCGGCGGTGGTCTGGCCGCCGGCACCGCGCTGCGGGTACGTGACCAGGGCGGGCCGGAGCTCGCCGGGCTCCTGTTGTTGTTCCCGATGCTCGACGACCGCATGACAGCGCCGTCGACGCACATGACGGGGGCGGAGCTGACCTGGTCGCGCACCAGCAACGAATCGGGCTGGCGGATGTTCCTCGGGGATCTGCCGGATGCCGCGCGGGTCCCGCTCTACGCGGCTCCCGGGCGGGCGACCGACCTGGCGGGGCTGCCGCCCACCTTCGTCGAGGTCGGTTCGGCCGACCTGTTCCGTGACGAGGACGTCGCCTTCGCCACCACGATCTGGGGCAGTGGAGGTGACGCCGAACTACACGTCTGGCCGGGCGGGTTCCACGGCTACGACACGTACGGCCCCGACACGGCGCTCGCCGTCGACACCCTCTCCGCGCGAAGGCGTTGGCTGGACCGGGTGCTTGCCCGCGCGGGCAAGCACCCGCCAGCCCCCGGGCAGGGGCCCGGCGACGGCGGCCTTGACGTCGCTGAACGGCTGCTAACTGCCGTCCGCACAGATGCGCTCGCGGACGACCTGGAAGGCGTCCCCTGCCGGACTGACCTGGACAATCGAGTGGCACATCGGTGGCTGGGCCAGATTGTCAGCCAGATCGACCGGTGCGATCAGTCCGCCGGCGTCGTAGTTGTCGACGCCACGCAGGGCGTTGATGAATCCTTCCCGCGTCGGGCACGGACCAGCCAGTTCGAGCCCGCGCAGGAAGATGTCGGCGTAGATGTAGGCGTTCATGGCGAACTGCTGCTCGGGGAACGGGGCCTGCGGCGCGAATGTGGCCATGGATTGACGGTAGCGTTCGATCGCCGGGCCGCCGGCCTCGAACGGGCGGAAGTAGACCGGGATGGAGACTCCGGCCAGCGCCCGTCCGAAGGCGGGAAGGATGCTGCGGTCGTAGCCACTCATGGCGACCGTGACCGCGAGGTTGGGCACGGCGGCCCGCAGGGCCTGCATCAGGGCCGCCAGGTCCTCTGGGATGGTGAGGGCGACGAGGGCGTTCGCACCACTGGCGGCGATGTTCCGGGCCACCTGCTCCGGACTGTCCGCTCCGCGGGAGTAGGGAAACGACCCGACGTAGGTGAGGCCGTTCAGGCTCATCTCGTCGCCGACTGTTTTGGCCGCCCCGGCGGTGAAGGGTGACGCGCCGGGCGTGACAACCGCGACCTTCGTGCCACCAGCCGACCGGATATAGCCGGCAAGCACCGGGACAGACCCCTGGTACATGTACGAGAAGAAGTTCGACTGTTTCACCCAGTTCGCGTCGGCGGCGAGCCCGACGACCGGAACCTGTTCCGCCACCAGACTGTCCAGCGAACCGCCCAGCGACGAGGTGGCCGCAAGCAGGCCGAACACCGAGTCGCGGTGGACCAGATCTTCGGTCGCGCGAGCGTCCTCGGCCACGGACGAATGGTCGTCACGCCAGCTGTAGGATATTCGACGGCCATGTACCCCACCGGCCGCGTTCGCCTCGCTCAACCGGGCATCGATCCCGGACCGGGCAGAGGTCAACGCACCCGACCCACCGGACTCCGAGATCACGAGACCGAGTTTCACCTGGTCGAGGGTGATGCCGGGGCTATTGCACTCGCTACCCGACACATTACTGACGGATCCTGGCGGGGAACAACCCACCACGGCAATCGTCATGACGGCGACTGCCGCCCCTAAGTAGCGGACTGAACGCATTCATCCCCCTGGGACACCCGACACGGAGGACCGCGGGTGCACTGATCACCTCGGTCGAAGCAGCCAGCGAACCCAACCCGAACTCCAACAGCAAGAAGTTGCCAGTAATTGCCTGCCCTTTCCCGACCCAGGGTGAGCCCATGCACACCAACCTGCCCCAAAGTAGTCGATCGGACACGTATCTGGTCGCCATGGGGCGCGGCAGGCTGATGCCATTGGTACTGGCCCGGTCCGGCCGAAGCTCGGGGCTTGTTCCACCCGACCGAACATCTGGATGCCGCCCACATGCTTGGAGCACCGATCCTCACGGTGCTGGCGAGCGACGCTCCGCGAGAAGCCGACGCTCGCCGACCTGGGGCGGCAGGATCTCCTGATCGTCCTCTGATTGACGCCGGTGCATCATCATGCTGAACTATCGCCCAGCGTCACGGCTGTCGCGTCGCCCACGTCACCACCTGTGACCGCGCGAGCATGTGGGCAGCCGCGTCACGCCCGCCCCCGTGCGCGTCCAGGACGGCGGCGCCGGGCGGTGCCGCGGTTCTCGGCGTCGCGGGAGGGTCGGTGCGCGACGAGAGAGACGAAAGGTGTGCTGATCATGGATGGATCGACACTCGGTGAGCACGCGGGCACCGCGATCACCACACAGGGGGCACCGCGATGACGACCGGTGCGACCGGCAAGGCGTTACGGGTCCCCGCCCGCGACATCCCGGTCCCGGAGTCGGTGAGCCCGGAGGCGCAGGCGGTGCTCGCGATGGGCCTGGTCAGCCCGCCGCCCGAGTGGCCGCCGGCCGACGACCCCGGCGCGTGGCGGGCGTACGTCGCCGAGCAGGAGAAGCAGGCACTCGAACTCTTCGACTTCACGCGGCCGGTGGAGGGCGCACGGGTCGACGATCTCGACGTGGACGGCGCGCACGTCTACGTGGTCACGCCGGACGGTCTCGCCGCCGACGACGGGCGGGTCTACCTGGAGATACACGGCAGCGGGTTCATCGCCGGCGGTGGTGCGATGTGCCGCTCGATGGCCGTCGACACAGCCAGGCAGGTCCGCGCGACGGTCTGGTCGGTCGACTACCGGATGCCGCCCGACCACCCGTATCCAGCCGCGCTCGACGACTGCCTGGCCGTCTACCGGGCGCTGCTGCGCGATCGCCGGCCCGAACAGATCGTCGTCGGCGGCCCGTCTGCCGGGGGGAACCTGGCCGCTGCGCTGATTCTGCGAGCGCGCAACGAGGGCCTGCCGCTGCCGGCCGCCGCGGTGCTGGCGACCCCGGCGGTTGACCTCACCGGCGCTGGCGATACCTGGCAGACGAACCTCGGCATCGACAACACGCTCACCGGCAGCTTCCAGCCGCCCTTCGCGCTCTACTCGGGCGGCCACGACCTGCGCGACCCTTATCTCTCGCCGCTGTACGGCGACCTCGGCAAAGGCTTCCCACCGACCATTCTGCTGAGCGGCACCCGCGACTTGCTGCTCTCCGACACCGTCCGGATGCACCGCGCGCTGCGGGCCGTAGGCGTGCCGGCCGAGCTCCACGTGTTCGAGGCCGCCGGGCACGCGATGTTCTTCGGAACAGCGCCCGAGGAACGCGAGCGCACCCGCGAGATCCGTCAGTTCTGCGACCGGTACTGGGAGTGAAACGAAGCTGGCGCCGCCGCCCCACTCGCAGGACAGGTACTGATCTACCCGGCGACCGGCTCCCTCCCGAACGCGAAGTACCTCGCGCGAACTAGTCGACGAACTCGTCATCAACTCGAAGTACACGAGTAAAGTCTGGGCGATGCACGGCGTCGGCCGGACATCGGTGACGATTCGTTCGCGGCGCCGATGGGGGCGGAAAACTCGTCCGGTCTCCGCCCACGTTCCTCGCCCCCGGCGGCTGCGCGCCGACGGTGTGGCCACCGAGGAGGTGCGCTGTTCCGGCAGCCGGCTGCGCACTCTTTTCTACGACTGAGAAAACAATAGAAAGTGGGTTCATTATGCGAACGGTTGTGGTCGGCGCCTCCAGCGGGATTGGACGTGCTGTCGGGATCGGCCTCGGGCAGCGTGGCGCGCGGGTGGCGCTGCTGGCCCGCCGTAGGGACCGGCTGGTCGACGCGGCGAAGGAGGCCGGCGAGGGCTCGCTCGCCATCGCCTGCGACGTGACCGACGAGGCGCTGGTCCGGGCAGCTGTCGAGGAGGCGGCGGTCCAGCTCGGCGGGATCGACGCGCTCGTCTACGCCACCGGCATCGGCGTGCTGCGCCGGCTCGTCGACGTCGACGCGGCCACCTGGCGCACCGTCTTCGAGACCAACGTGATCGGCGCGTCGCTGGTCACCGCGGCGGCCATCCCCTACCTCGTCGAGAGCCGGGGCGTCGCCGCCTACCTGTCGTCCATCACCGGCTCGGTCACCGAGCCGTGGCCGGCGCTCGGCTCCTACGCGGTCAGCAAGGCCGCGCTCGACAAGCTGATCGAGGCCTACCGGGTCGAATACCCGACCCTCGGCTTCACTCGGATCACCGTCGGGAACTCGGCCGGTGGTGAGGGCGCGTCCGGAACCGAGTTCATCAACAACTGGGACCCGGCGCTCGCCAGCGCGGTGCACCCCATCTGGATCGGCCGTGACTACGTGCACGCGGATTTCGTCGACGTCGAGGACCTGACGAACGTCGTGCACACCGTCATCACCAACGGAGCCGCGATCAAGTCGGTCGTCGTGGACGCCCGCCGCTCCACCCCGCTCCCGCTGCACACCCCCGCACCCACGCCCTGAATCGCGCCACGCCACGAGAGGCGGCCGCCAGCCAGACCGGCGGCCGCCTCTCGCCTTCCCTAAACCCGGATACGCCGTAACCCGGACACGCCGTTCGGCGGCAGCCTCGAGGCGGTCACCCCTCGGGGGCACCCACGCCCTCCGCCGGCCCCCGCGCGGACTGCCCCGCTACGCGGGCCGCGGGATCACCGGCAGGACAAGGCGTGAAGGAAAGCGGCGGTCATGGTGCACCCGCTGCGTCGCGGGCACCGTCTTCCCGGTGGCGTCGTGGGTGATCCGCTGACCGGTATTCGGGTTCAGCTCGTACTCCGGGAACGCGCTCGACGAGACGTCGAGCCGGATACGGTGACCGGATCTGAAGACGTTGCTCGTCGCCCAGAGACTGATTCGGTAACGACGCGGCGTCTCGGGCCGCGGTGGCTGCGTGAACGCCACGCCTGTCCGCACCACGCCCTCGGCGAGCGGTATGGCCGCGCCGTCCGGGAAGACATCGACGAGCTTCGCGGTGAAGTCGGTGTCGGAGACGGACGACGACGCCCAGAGCTCGAGCGTCACCGGGCCGGTGACCTCCAGGTCATGCTCGAGCGGTGACGTGGTGTAGACGAGAACGTCGTCGCGGCTCTCGTTGCGGGCGGTCTCGGCGCCGTGGTCGGGGGCGTAGCACTCCAGCCGGCCCTGCGACACGACCGGGTTCTGCGGGTCGTAGACGAAGACGTCGTCCGGCTGGTCACCGGGACGCTCCGTGGACAGCGAGCCGTCGCCCGCGGCGGTGTTGGCCCCGCCGGCACTGTGCAGGTAGTAGGGCGTCCAGCGGGTGCGGGCCAGCGGCCATTCCCGCTCGTCGCGCCAGATGTTCTCGCCCATGACGAACAGGCGGACCGGCGCGGGGTCCAGGACCTGCTCGCCCTTCAGGTGACGGCGGAAGAACTCCATGCAGGCGGAACCCTCGGAGAGGTCCCAGAGCCCCAGGGGCCCGGTGTCCGCCGGTGCGTCCGGACGGGGCGGGCACACGCCGCCGTGGTTCCACGGTCCGATGACCAACTCCTGGTTGTCCCGGACGTACTGGGTGGCGCCCGCGCCGCGCAGCGCCTGGAAGGCTTCGAGCGTCCCGTTGAGGAACATGTCGTACCAGCCACTCGCCTGGAAGATCGGCAGGTCGAGGTCGACGGCGTGCTCCGAGGCGTTGACCACCAGCCAGTACGGGTCGTTCGGGTCGCCGTTGTCGCACCAGTCCTTCCACCACGACACCAGCTCGAGCTGGGGCGCGTCGCGCAGCGGGCGGAAGGCGTACATCTCCATCATCGCCACGGTGCGCTTCGCGATGGCCTCCGCGACGTCCCCGGGCTCGTTGCCCTCCTCACCGTGGTGGATCGCGCCCTCCGGCGCCGGAACGCCCCGGCGCTCGGCCTCGCCGAGCACCGCGCCCCACGCCCACGCGAACGCGCTGCCCAGCGACAGGACGCCCGGCGCGGCGTACCAGATCTCATTGCCGAAGGTGTTCCAGGTGGACGTCAACGGCGCGATGCACGCGAGATGCGGTGGCCGGGCGATGGCGGCCGCCCACTGGGTGAGCCCCTGGTACGACCCGCCGAACATACCGACCTTGCCGGTGGACCACGGCTGGGCGGCCGCCCACTCCACCACGTCGTACCCGTCGTCCACGTCGCACAGCGCCGGGTGGAACACACCCTCGGAAGCGAACCGGCCGCGACTCTGCTGGAACACGGCCACATAGCCCTGCCGGGCGACCAGTTTGGCGAAACCGCTCAGGCCCTGGGTGACCCCGCCGTTGAGCCAGTAGGCGGTACGGGACACAAGCACAGGAAACGGCCCGGGACCGGCCGGCCGGTAGATGTCCGTGTACAGGCGCACACCGTCGCGCATCGGAACCATGACGCCCTTCTCGACGATCAGCTCCTCTTCGGCGATCAACTCTCAACCTCCTGGTGCGGCGATCAGACAGCGGTCCATGCGTGGGATCACAGGTGAATGCGGGCGCGACGGAGCGGTGGGGCGCGGTGGACGGTCCGAGGCGCCGGGCGCCGTCTCGCCGGAGGCGTCGTGACAGTGCCCCGCGCTGCGCCCTTTACGAATGTTCAGCGCATGTTTATCACCCGATCAGGGCGCTGTCACCCCTCGAGAAGCACGGCACTTCAGTCAGGAACGGTGACCTTTGGCTGCCTCGCGTCCGGCCGTCTAGACTTCACATCGCTCGGTCGCGGGCGAGGCGCCTGACCGTCGGGCCGGCCGGTGGGCCGGCGGTAGCAGGGTGCATGGCGGAGCCTGGGAGCGATGAGTCGAAGCATGCGGCCACCGGGACGGCACACCGACTCGACCTCCCGGTCCGCCATCCTCGACGCCGCCACCCAGCTCCTGACGGAGGAGGGCTACGTGGCGGTGACCACCCGCCGCATCGCCGCGCGGGCCTCCGTCACCAGCCCGCTCATCTACTACTACTTCGGCACGCTGGACGACCTGCTCGTCGAGGTCTTCCGCCGGCACGCCGAGCAGGCTCTCGTCGTGCAGGCGCGACTCCTCGACAGTGAACAGCCGTTGTGGGCGCTGTGGGACATGACCCGGTTCCATGAGTACGCCGCCCTCGGCGCCGAGTTCCTCGCCCTCGCCAACCACCGACCGGCGGTGCGCGACGCTGTCGCCCGTTACGCACAGGCGTTCCGCACCATGCAGGCCGAGGCGCTCGCCACGAGCCTGCGCCGCCACGGGGCTGACCCGGGCCGGTTTCCCGCGGCTGCCGTCGTACTCCTCATTCAGTGCGTCGCCAACGCCCTCACGGCCGAGCGCGCGATAGGGCTGGATGTGGGACACCAGGAGCTCACGACTCTGGTCGAGCGACAGCTCCGCGAGATCGAGGGACCTCGTCAACAGCCGGTCACGGGCACACCGCCGCAGCTGGACCGGTAACGGCCTGCCACCTCGACCGCGCCGGCGACCGTCGGCGGGCCACCAGGCGAGGAGACACCCCGCTCGCGATCTCCGTGCGTCGCACCTCAGGGCACCAACCCGCCTTCACATTGAACGGCAGTTCAGCAAAGATACGCGGCGACGTCAACCAGAATGGGGGTATGACGACTCCACGCCGCACCGGCACCGAGAGCTCGAAAACCCGCGCGGTCCTGCTCGACGTCACCGAACGACTGATCAGAAACGAGGGCTACGCCGCGGTGAGCTCACGCAGCGTCGCCAACGCGGCAGGCGTCACACCCGCACTGATCCACTACTACTTCCCGACTTTGGACGATCTGTTCGTCGCGCTCTTCCGGCGCGGCGCCGAGAAGAACCTCGAACGCCAGAGACGACTCCTCACGTCACCCCAACCGCTGCGCGCGCTGTGGGCGTCCAGTATCGAGCCCGCGGGCACCTCGCTGCTCACCGAGTTCATGGCACTCGCGAACCACCGCAAGAGCATCCGCCAGGAGATCGCGGACTACGCGAGGCAGTTCCGGGACCTGCAGACCGAACTCCTCTCGAGCCGGCTGAAGGAGTACGGCCTCGACCCCGCCCAGGTCCCGCCCGCCACCGTCCTTTTCATGATCGGAGCCGCCAGCCGGGGCTTCGTGGCGGAGGACATGCTCGGTATCACCGATGGGCACACCGAGACGCTGGCACTCGTCGAACGGCTGCTGCAGCGCTTCGAGCCAGCCGCGGAGGCCGGCGACGAGCAGTGACGCCGACCTCCGGTCGAGCAGACCTCGGCCGACCGGCGGAGCACCGCAGCCGACCCCTCGCGGCCCGCGGCAGCCAGCAGGCCGGCGGTCGAGGGCCGCGGTGAACTGGTTGACGTCGGCGCGCTACCATGCTGAACTTCCGTTCAACATCGAGGTTGCGCGTCCCACTCGGCCAGTACGTCCACGACGGGAGGTCCGTGTACCGCCGTCCGGTTGCAGCGAGCCACGCGAACGCGGCCAGCACCGGCGACGGACTCGGGTGGCCGGGCTGCAGCCTCGCGAGTGATCGTGATCTGACTGCCCGGAGTGATGAATGCGTATCGGCCTGACGGGCGGCGGCTCGACGCCAGACAAGATCGTCGAACAGGCACGGCGGGCCGAGGCCGACGGATTCCACTCCCTGTGGTACGCGAGCCTCGTGCAGGGCGACCCGCTGGTCGCCATGGCGCTCGCCGGCCGGGAGACCTCGACGATCGAGCTCGGTACCGCGGTGCTGCAGACCTACCCGTGCCACCCGCTGCTACAGGCGCAGCGAGCCGCCTCCGTGGTCGCGGCGATGGGCCGGCCGGGTCTCACTCTCGGGCTGGGCCCGTCGAACGAGGCCAACATCCGCGGCAAGTACGGCCTGTCCTTCGATCATCCGGGCCGCAGCAGCGAGGAGTACCTGCGCATCCTCACCGGCCTGCTGCGGGGCGAAGCCGTCGACCTCACGGGTCAGGACTGGACCACACGTGTCCCGGCCGGGACCGTCCGGGCCGCGCACCCGGTCCCGGTACTGCTGGCGGCGCTGTCGCCGCGGATGCTGCGGGTGGCGGGAGAACGCGCGGACGGCGCGATCCTGTGGATGGCCTCGGCGGCGGCGGTCGAACGCCACGTCGAGCCCCGCATCGCCGCGGCGGCGAAGGCCGCTGGCCGGCCGGCGCCGCGTATCGTCGCGGGTCTGCCGGTCGTGGTGCACGACGACGAGCAGGAGGCCCGGGCAGCCGTCGCCGCGGGTTCCGTCATGTACGCGAACTCGCCGGCCTACCAGCGCATCATGGCGATCGGTGGTGTCGACAGCCCCGCCGACGCCGCGATCGTCGGCGACGAAGCATCGGTCCGGACACAGCTGAGCGCGCTGCTCGACGCCGGCGCGACCGATATCCACGCGCACATCGTCCCGGCCGGTGAGGACCTCCGCGGATCGCTGAGACGCACCCGGGACCTGCTTCGCGAGCTGGCCCACTGACCAGTCCCGTCACCGTGGACAAGGAGAACACAGGATGCTGACACTCAAGGCCGCCGGCCTGCTGGATGTGGACACCGGGGAGATCACCCGACCCGGGATCCTGAAGATCGAGAACGATCGGATCGTCGGTCTCGGCGGTCAGCCCGAGGGCGAGGTCATGGACCTCGGTGACCTGATCCTGCTGCCCGGCCTGATGGACATGGAGCTCAACCTCCTGATGGGCGGCCCCGGCGAGCACCAGCTCACCGGGCAGATGCGCGACGACCCGCCGCTGCGGATGATGCGCGCCACCCAGAACGCCCGCCGCACCCTGCGAGCCGGCTTCACCACGGTGCGCAACCTCGGCCTGTTCTGCAAGACCGGCGGCTACCTGCTCGACGTCGCACTCATGAAGGCGATCGACGCCGGCTGGGTCGACGGCCCGCGGGTCGTGCCCGCAGGTCACGCGATCACGCCGACCGGCGGCCACCTCGACCCGACCATGTTCGGGGCGTTCGCCCCGCACGTGCTCGGCCTCAGTGTCGAGGAGGGCCTGGCCAACGGGCCCGACGAGATCCGCCGGGCGGTCCGCCACCAGATCAAGTACGGCGCCCAGGTCATCAAGATGTGCGGCTCGGGTGGAGCCATGTCCTACAGCAGCGGCCCCTCGGGCCAGAAACACTACTCCGACGCCGAGGTGCTGGCGATCACCGACGAGGCGCACCGCCGCGGCCTGCGGGTGGCCGCGCACACCCACGGCTCGGAAGCCGTCCAGCAGATGGTCGAATGCGGCGTCGACTGCATCGAACACGCGTTCATGATCGACGACGACACCATCAACCTGCTGGTCAAGAACGGTGTCTGGGTCGTGGCGACCCAGGCTCTGATCGACGACATGCCGGTGCTGCGAGACGCCGAGCCGCAGATCCAGGCGAAGGCCGCCTATATCTTCCCCCGTGCGAGGGCCTCCATCCGCAACGCGATCGAGGCCGGTGTCAAGATCGCGGTCGGCAGCGACGCGCCGGCGATCCCGCACGGCAAGAACGCCCTCGAACTGGTCGCCCTGGTCGACCGGGGCATGACCCCGCTGCAGGCCATCCAGGCCGCGACCATCGTGGGCGCGGACCTCATCGACGTCACCGACCGCGGCCGACTCGCCGAGGGCCTGCTCGCCGACGTCATCGGCGTGCGCGGCAACCCCCTCGAGGACATCCGCGTCCTGCAGCGGGTCCCGTTCGTCATGAAGGGCGGCAAGCAGTTTGTCTACTGAGTCCACCACCGAAAGCATGAGGAAGCCGAACACCATGACCAGGGGACTTGCCCTCCGGATCGCCGGCGATCGCCTGCACGCGGCCCTGACCGTTCCCCCGGCATGAGAGCGGTCCGCGGGTCGGGCGGGCGGGCGGTCCTCGCCGACATCGAGGCACCGCCGGGAGAGGGAGAACTGCTCTCCATGCGCGCGGCGGGGATCTGCGGCGGGGACCTCGCCGCGCTCACCCACGGCACGGAACAGATCCTGGGACACGAACTCGCCGGCCTGCGGGCCGACGGCACGCCGGTCGCGATCGAAGCACTCTACGGATGTGGAACCTGCCAGCGCTGCCGAGGCGGGCAGATCAATCTGTGTTCGCAGGCCCTCAGCAGAGCGCTCGGTGTCAGAGCCGACGGCGGTATGGCTGAGCAGTTCCATGCGCCGAGCGCTCGCCTGGTCGAACTCCCCCGCGGCCTGGGCGTGGCGGACGGACCACTCGTCGAACCCGCAGCGGTGTCCTGGCACGGGGTCCGGGTGGCCGGTACCGGACCGGACACCCGCGTTCTGGTCATCGGGGGCGGGTCGGTCGGGCTCCTCGCGGTGGCGGCCGCCCAGGCGCAGGGCGCCGCGGAGGTCAGCCTCCAGGCGCGCTATCCGCATCAGAAGGAGATCGGTGAGCGCCTCCATGCCACCGAGCCCAACGGTTCCTACGACGTCGTGATCGAGGCCGCGGGCTCCTCGAGCGCACTGCACGACAGCGTGGAGCGGCTCGAGCCAGGCGGCACCGTGTCGGTACTCGGCGTGCACTACGGTCTTCTCGCCGTGCCCTACCCGGAGCTCATCGCCAAAGAGGTCCGGCTCATCGCCTCGATGGGCTACTGCCTCCACCCGGGGGGCCGCGAGATGCGGCAGGCCGCGGAGATGCTCGCGGCCAGGCCCGAGATCGCCGACGCGCTCATCACCCACCGGTTCCCGCTGGCGGACGCCGAACACGCGTTCCGTGTCGCCGGCGACCGGAAGTCGGGAGCGATCAAGGTTCTCATAGAGCTCGAGTGACGACGGGCGCCGTACCGCGACCGGCTCGAGCCTCCCCTGCCCCGGAGCTCCGCGGACGGCTTGGCCGAGGGTACGTTAGAGGGTACCGTCGATGCCTATAAAGTACCCTTCCTGAGGAGCCGTGATGGTCGATCCGGCATCGCGCACCGCGCAGTTGGTGCGAAGCTATTCGGCGCCCACGCTGGATGTCGCCCAGTTAGTGTGTGATCGCCATCCGGGCCATGCGGTCGCGGCGCGAGTGCTCGACGATGATCTGTCGGAGACCACAGTCACCTACGCGGACCTGGCCAAGTCGTCGCGGCGGTTCGCCACCGTGCTCAGTGCCCGTGGCATCGGGCGCGGTGACCGGGTCGCGACGCTGATGGGCAAGAGCGTCGACCTACTCACCGTGCTGGTGGGGACCTGGCGAGTGGGCGCCGTGTACGTCCCGCTGTTCACCGCGTTCGCCGAGACCGCGGTGACCGATCGGCTGCGGCGCGCACAGGCCCGCCTGGTCGTCGCGGACACCGATCAGCTGCCCAAGATCGACCAGGGCCCCTGGGAGATACTCCCGGTCGAGCGACTGGCGGTCGAGGTGGCGCAGGCAGCCCCGTGGGAACCGGGCTCGGTCGCGGTCGGCGGATCCGGCGCGCTGGTGCACATGTTCACCTCCGGCACCACCGGATCCCCGAAGGGCGTCGTGCATCCGGCGCGGTACATCGGCGGCTGGCACAGCTATCAGGAGTTCGGACTCGGCGTCGACACGGACAGCGTGTACTGGTCCGCCGCCGACCCCGGCTGGGCCTACGGCCTCTACACCGCGGTCGTCGCGCCGCTGGCCGCCGGAGTCCCGACGATCCTGCTGCGGGGAGGATTCTCCGCGGACACCACGCTGCGGCTGCTCGCGGAGCTGAAGGTGACCAATTTCGCCGCCGCCCCGACCGCGTACCGCGGCCTGCGCAACTCCGGCCGGCTCGAGGCGGGCGCGCTGAGCGTGCCCTACCTGTCCAGCGCGGGCGAGCCGTTGACCCCGGACGTGAACGCCTGGGCCCCCGAGGCTCTCGGCTCGCGGGTGCACGACCACTACGGGCAGACCGAGATCGGCATGCCGATCGGATTCCCCCACCACGAGGCCGTCTCGGTGCCGGTGGTGGACGGCGCGATGGGGGTGGCGCTACCGGGGTGGTCGGTGACCGTCCTGGACCCGGACCACGACGAGCCCGCTGACCTGGGAACGATCGGCAGGCTGGCCGTCGTGGTGGCGAACAGTCCGCACATGACCTTCGCCGCCTACGCCGACGGAGACGACCACGGTCGCCTCGTCGGCGACGGCCGCTACTACGTCACCGGAGACACCGCGACCATCGACGCCGCCGGGGTGGTGCGGTTCTCGGCCCGCGACGACGACGTGATCATCATGGCCGGCTACCGCATCGGCCCGTTCGACGTGGAGTCGGTGCTCGCGCAACACCCCGCGGTGGCCGAGTGCGCCGTGATCGCCGCGCCGGACGAGGCCCGGGGCGAGGTCGTCGAGGCGTACGTGGTGACCACCGCCGCCAGCGCCGTCACGGAGGAAGAGCTGCGGCAGTGGGTGAAGGAGCGCTACGCCGCGCACGCCTACCCGCGGCGTGTCCACTTCGTCCCCAGTCTGCCGAAGACCCCCAGCGGCAAGATCCAGCGCAACGAGCTTCGCAGAAGACGCCGCGCGGAGATTCTCGGCGGGCGCGGTTTCCGATGAACGACACGGAGATCCTCGGGGTCGAGCAGTCGGGCCCGGTGCGGGTGCTGACGATGAACCGGCCGCACCGCCGCAACGCCCTCGACGCCGCGCTGGTCGACGCCCTCGACCAGGCGCTGAGCGGGGCCGAAGCCGACCCGGGCACACACGCGATCGTGCTGCGCGGCGCGGGCAGGAGCTTCTGCGCCGGCGCTGACCTGCACTTCCTGCTGGAGCTCAGCGACAGCGGCAGCACGCCCACGGCCTTCCTGCGGACCGTGTCCGCGTTGGCCACCCGGCTGGAGACCAGCTCGTTGCCGATCGTGGCCGGCCTGCACGGCCACGCCGTGGCGGGCGGCATCGAGCTCGCGCTCGCCTGCGACCTGGTGGTCGCCGCCGCCGGCACGCTGATCGGCGACGGGCACATCCTCAACAACCTGCTGCCCGCCGGAGGCGCCGCGGTGCGGATGCCGCAAGTACTGGGTCAGCCGACCGCACGCCGGCTCGCGCTGACCGGCGAACTCCTGCGCGCCGACCGGCTGGCCGCCACCGGCTGGCCGCACGAGGTCGTCGCCGACGACGAGGTCGACACCGCCGCGATGCGGATCGCCACAACCCTGGCCCGGGCACACGGTCCGGCCCAGATCGGCTACAAGCGGCTGTTGGCCAGGACGCCCACCATGCCCGCCAGTGCCGCGCTGGCCCTCGAACTGACGGCCTTCGACGAGCACTGGGCCGCGCACGACGTCGCCGCCGCGCTGCGCGCGTTCGTCAACCGCCCCGCCAGCACACGAACGGAGCAGCCGGCGTGAACCGCTTCACCGATCAGGTCGTCATCGTCACCGGCGGCGGCCAGGGCCTCGGTGCGGCCATGGCCCGCCGCTTCGCCGCCGAAGGCGCCACCGTGGTCATCGGCGACATCGACAAGGACACCGCCTCCGCCCAGGCCGAGGCGCTGCACGCGGACATCGGCCGGCCCGCGGAGGGCACCGGCGTCGACGTCGCCGACTCGACCGCGGTCACCGCGTGGATCGACGACGTGGCCGCTCGGCACGGCCGGATCGACGTTCTCATCAACAACGCCGGAATCATCCGGGACAACCGGATCACCGACATCAGCGACGCCGACTGGCACGCGGTGGTCGACGTCTCGCTCACCGGCAGCTTCCACTGCGCACGGGCGGTGATCCCACACATGCGCGCCCGGTCATACGGCCGCATCGTCTCCTTCAGCTCCATGAGCTGGCGCGGCAACTTCGGACAGGCGAACTACGTGGCCGCCAAGGCCGGGATCGTCGGCCTGACCCGGGCCATCGCGCTGGAGACCGCCCGCGACGGCATCACCGTCAACGCCATCGCCCCCGGGCTGATCGAGACCCCGATGCTGGCCTCGATGAACACCGCCGCGCGGGAGAAGCTCATCGGCAAAGTGCCGCAGCGCACCACCGGCCAGCCCGTCGACATCGCCGAAGCCGCGGCGTTCCTCACCTGTCCGGCCGCCGGTTACATCACCGGTGTCGTTCTCGACGTCGACGGCGGTCTCGGTATCGGCTCGTCCATCCGCTGACCACACCTGACACCTGTGCCCTCCGACACCAGACACCTCATACCTCCCACCGAGGGGATTGACGGCGATGACCAGTTCCCACCCCCAGACACGGATTCCCGAGCGACTGATCCCGGTCCCATCCACGCTGAGCGAACCCGCCCAGGCCATCACCGCGATGGGCAATCCGCTCACCCCGAAGCCGTGGCCGCCGTTGGACGACCGCGAGGCAGTTCAGGCGTTCATCGACGAGCGGTTCGAAACGATTCCGGCGGGTGCGGAATCGCCGATGGTCGCCTCCTGCTACGGCGCCGCCGACACCGGTGTGCCCTGCGAGACCACACGTGTCGAGCTCGACGGCGTCGGTGTCTACCAGGCCGTTCCCGACGGCGTCACGGCCGAGGACCGCCGGGTGTATCTCGTCATCCACGGCGCCTGGATCTCGGGTGGCGGCGAGATGGCCCGGATGGGTGCCGCCATGACCGCCGGCGGCCTCGGCGCCAGGACCTGGGCGGTGGACTACCGGATGCCGCCGTTCCACCCCTTCCCGACCCCACTCGACGACTGCCTGACCGCCTACCGAGCGCTGCTGGAGGGCCACCGGCCCCAGGACATCATCATCGGCGGCATGTCCGGCGGGGCCAACCTCACCGTCGCCACCATCCTGCGTGCCCGCGACGAGGGACTGCCACTGCCCGCCGCCGCCGTGGTGAACACCCCGCCGATCGACCTCACCAAGGCCGGCGACACCCACCGGACCAGCCAGGGCCTGGACATCTCCTACGACGAGGCGGAGCTGGAGACCGTTTTCCAGCTGTACACCAACGGGCACGACCGCCGTGACCCGTACGTCTCCCCGCTGTTCGGCGACTTCGACAAAGGCTTCCCGCCGACCATCCTGACCACCGGCACCCGCGACTTCCTGCTCTCGGACACCGTCCGCCTGCACCGCGCGCTGCTGGCCGCAGGTGTGCCGGCGGACCTGCACGTCTGGGAAGGCGCGCCGCACTTCATGTTCCTCGGCCTGGCACCCGAGGACCACGAGCGGCAGGCGCAGGTACGCCGGTTCTGCGAACAGCACTGGGCCAGGGCCCGATGACGCTCAACCTGATCAGCCGGCTGTTACAGCGAACCCAGCAGTTACCACCGCCACTCACCCGCGATCTCACCGTCGCACGCGGCCTGCGGGTGCCGATGCGTGACGGCGTCGAGCTGACCGCCGACCACTGGTTCCCCAGGGCCGGCGCCGCGGGGCTGCCGACCGTGCTGATCCGCACCACCTACGGCAGCCACAGCTCAGCCACGTACCCGATCGTGCGGCCCATCGCCGAGCGCGGGTTCCAGGTGCTGATCACCAACTCGCGCGGCACCTTCGGCTCCGGCGGCGCCTTCGACCCGTTCCGCAACGAACGCGACGACGGCTTCGACACCCTCGACTGGGTCATCGGACAACCCTGGTTCGGCGACTCCATCGTGCTCTATGGACCCAGCTACCTCGGCTACACCCAGTGGGCCGTCGCCGATCAGGTGCCGCCGCAGGTCAAGGCCATGATCCCGATTCAGAGCGAAGCCGCGGTCATGCTGGAATTCCTGCGCCCGGACGGCTTCGCGCTGGAGATCCTGTTCATCTGGAGCTTCGTGGTGGACGGGCAGGAAAGCCCGCTGGCTCTGCTCAGACACCCCGCCCTGGGCGGTAGGCGGAAGATGCGCCGACTGATGGCCAGCCTGCCGCTCGAGCAGGCCGACCTGCGCGGCGCCGGCCACCGGATCGACTATCTGCAGAACATCCTGGCCCACGATGCCGGCTCACCGCACTGGGCGCCTGCCGACCACAGCGCCCGGGTCGCCGACGTGACGATCCCGGTCAGCTCCATCGCCGGCTGGCACGACTTCTTCCTGCCCGGCCAGCTACGTGACTTCACCGCCCTGCAGGCCGCCGGCCGCCCGGCCCGGCTGACCGTCGGACCGTGGGCGCACAGCATGTCCGCCGGGCCCATCAGGCTGGGCATGGAGGAACTACTCGACTTCGGCCTGGCCCACGCCCGCGCGGAGCAACCGACCGACCGAGCCCCGGTCCGTCTGTTCGTGCAGGGCGCCGACGAATGGCGGGACTTCCAGTCCTGGCCCCCGGAAGGCTACCCACAGCAACGTCTGCACCTGCAACCGGGCGGCGGCCTGGCGACAGCGAGCCCGGCGGACTCGCCCCCGGACAACTACCGCTACGACCCCGCCGACCCGACTCCCGCCGTCGGTGGATCGCGCTTCAACGTCAACACCGGCAGCGTCGACAACACCGCTCTCGAGGCCCGGGCGGACGTGCTGACCTTCACCACACTGCCGCTGGACCGTGAGGTCGAGGTGATCGGTGAGGTCGACGCCGAGATCTGGTTCCGGTCCAGCCTGCCGTACGCGGACGTGTTCGTCAGGGTCTGTGACGTCAACACCGGCGACCGCTCCTACAACGTCACCGACGGCCTGACCAGTCTCACCGAGGCGGACCAGGACACCCGGGCGAGGGTCCGGCTCCCCGCCACCGCGTACCGGTTCAGGAAGGGCCACCGCATCCGTGTCCAGATCTCCAGCGGCGCTTTTCCCCGGTACAACCGCAACCCCGGCACCGGAGAACCCCGCGGCAGCGGACAACTCTCAACGCCGCCAGTCAGACCATTTACCACGACCCGGCCCGCCCGTCAGCGGTGATCCTGCCGATCCGCCAGGACCCGGCCGCTGACGCCGTCGACAACGAGTACGCGCCGACGGCCGGATAATCCTCCGACCGGCGCCTGCACCGAACACATTTTTCATCGCATCGAGACGCAAGACCAGGGGACATTGAAGTGCGTTCGCATTTATCGCTGATCTTATCGGGAATGACGGTCGTGGTCGCGGCGGCCACGTTAGGTGCCTGCTCCGGCGCGGAGGGCCAGGCCGCCGTGGGTGGGGCCTGTGTCGGTCCGGGTGTGTCCGCCGGTGAGGTGCGGATCGGTCTGGTGTACTCCGATTCGGGTGCCGGGCATGAGGCGTTCTCGGCGGCGCGGGCGGGTGTGGAGGGGCGGCTCGGTCTGGCGAACGAGGCGGGTGGTGTCCACGGGCGTCAGGTCCGCTACGAATGGCGTGACGACGAGGCGTCGCCGTCGACGAACGCCGAGGTGGCCAAGGATCTGGTTCGTGACGGGTCGGTGTTCGGGCTGCTGATGATCACGACGTCGAGTAGTGGCTCGATCGACGAGCTGGGGTCGCAGGGTGTCCCGGTCGTGGGGCTGGCGGATCCCACCTGGGCCGAGCACCCGAACATGTTCTCGCACAACTACGGGACCTCACCGCAGACCGTCGGCCGGTACATCCAGGCCGCGGGCGGAACGAAGGTCGCGATCGTCACCACAGGCAACGCGGCGTACACGATGACCTACGCCGGGCAGTACGCGGCCGGCATCGAATCGGCGGGGCTCGCCACGGTCGCGACGATTCCCTATTCCAGCGGCGGTGACAGTCAGATCCGAATCGCCCAGCAGATCGCCGCGAGCGGCGCCGACGCGCTGATCGGCCTGACCACCCCCGACGACTTCGCCCGGGTCATGGACGGCGTGCGCACAGCGCGGCTCAACCTCAAGGCCAGCGTCTCGCTCGCCGGCTATGACCGCGCGAACCTCGCCACGTTGGGCCCGGCGCTGGCCGGTGTGTCGTTCCCGGTCTACTTCCGCCCCTTCGAGGCCGGTGGTGCCGCGATCGAGCGCTACCAGGCGGCCATGGTGAAGTTCGCCCCCGAGGTCGTCCTCCCCGAACAGCAGTTCTCCATGTACGCCTACATCGACACCGATCTGCTGCTGCGTGGACTCGAACTCGCCGGCCCCTGCCCCACCCGGCAGGGCTTCATCGAGGCTCTCCGCAAGGTGACCGACTACGACGCCGGCGGTCTGATCGAGCCCGTCAACCTCGCCACCAACCCCCATCAGCTCCTCGAATGCAACGCCTTCGTGCAGATCGACCAGACCGGCTCGGCGTTCCAGGTCACCCGGGAACGCCTCTGCGCCAACAGCACGGGGAGCTAGGTTCCTCAGCCGTGTCGGTCGGTCCGCAGGCGCCGGATGATCGGCAGAACGAGCCGGCTGGGATGCGCCGGGCCGTGGAGGATCTGGTTTCCCGCGACGACCGGGGTGGCCGTGTCGAAGGAGATCACGTTGCCGGTATTTGTGTTCCGGTCGTAGCGCGGGAAGTTGCTGGAGGAGACCTCGAGCCGGATGCGGTGGCCAGGCAGGAAGACGTTGGAGGTCAGGCCGAGGTCGAGGATGAGCTCGTAGACCTCGCCGGGCACGAGTGGCTTCGGGTTGGCCAGCGACTCGCGGTAGCGGGCACGCAGGATGCCGTCGGTCAGGTAGAGCGCCCGGCCGTCGGGGTGGACGTCGACGAGCTTGCCGGTGAAGTCGGTGTCCAGCGCGGAGCTCGACGCATGCAGCACCAGCGATATGTTCCCGGTGACCTCGACCGGCTCCTCCAGCACCGGCGTGGTGAAGCACAGAACGTCGTTGCGCTCTTCGACTGGGCGCTGGTCGACCGGCCCCGAGTACAGAGCGGAGAAACCGAAACCCATCTGGTTGAGCCGGCCGCCCAGCGTCGGCACCGGATCGAGCGGGTCGAAGCGGTAGGACTCGGCCGCCTCGGTGGTGGGGGCCTCGGTCGTGAGCACGCCGTCGCCGTCGGCGGTGTTCGCGCGGCCGGGCCCGTCCAGGTAGTAGTCGACGTAGGTGGTGTCGGGCAGTGGCCAGTCCTGCTCATCCCGCCACTGGTCCACACCCATCACGAAGATCCGTACTGGGCTTGCGCCGACGTCGGCGCTGTTGTTGCCGCGCAGGTGCCGGTCGAAGAACCGCAGGTGCGCGCCGGTGATGTCGGCGTACGGTGCGCCGGCCAGCTGGCCGAACTCGCGGGACCGGTAGGCGGCATCCTGGTAGGTGTGGTCCCAGGGGCCTACGATCAGCCGCTGGCCCTCCCGTGCCTGTGGCGTGGCTGCCTGGGCACGCATTCGGGTGTAGGCACGCGTCGCCTCGGGCGCGAAGAAGTCGAACCAGCCGACGATGTGCAGCGCCGGAGTCGTCATGTCCCGGGTGTGTTCGGCCGTCGCCAGGCCGGTCCAGAACTCGTCGCGGGTGGGGTGCTCCCACCATTCCTTCCACCAGGGCGCATGCTTGTTCAGCGCTGGCTGATCGGTGATCGGGAGCTTGCGCAGGTGCGGCTCCAGGTCGAGCATCATCGCGCCCGCGTCGACCAGCGGCTCGAGGTCACCTGTGCCGCGCTCGAGCGCGTACTGGCCCAGCGTGACGATCTGGGCCGCCACCCAGCCCAGAGTCATCTGCCAGGACACGGCACCGCCGTCGCTGTACCACGGGGCGCGGAAGAGGTCCGTCGTCGAGGCCGCCACTGCCATCGCCTTCAGCCCGGAGGGGGCCTGTGAGGCCGTCGCCCACTGGGTCATGCCGTGGTATGACAGCCCGTAGCTGCCGACGTTCCCGTCGCACCACGGCTGTTTCACCGTCCATTCGAGCGTGTCGACGCCGTCGTCCGGGTCATCCACGAGCGGCCGGAAGACGCCCCCGGAGCCGTAGGTGCCGCGGCACTCCTGGTAAACGATCGCGTAGCCGGCCTCGACCAGCGAGAGGACGTTCGGGATCAGCGGCAGGGACAACTTCTCGAACATCTCCTTGCTGTAGCCCATCCGGATTATGAGCGCCGGCGCGGGCCCGCCTTCCGGCAGGAAGAGATCCGTGCATAACGTCACGTCGTCCCGCATCGGAACCATGACGTTCTTCTCGACTCGGTAACTCATAGCTTCTCCTTTGCATGCTCGCGGGATTGTCATGAAACGCGGTCCCGATCAGGCCGCGTCAGCCGCCCAGTGAGCGGCGCAGAACCGGCGGATCTCAGCGGCACGCTCGGCGTCCTCCGGCGACGTCCCAAGGAATCCGGCGTGCCCCATGGCTTCCCAGACGTGCAGTTCGGCCTGCATGCCGGCCCGGAGCAGGGCCCGGTGGAAACGCACCGTGTCGGACAGCAGCCTGTCGCGGGTACCGGTGGTGAGAATGGTCGGTGGGAATCCCTTGGTGAGGTCGGCGTACACCACCGAGATATAGGGATTCCTCAGGTCGTGGCCACCCGCCCAGAGCTCGAAGGCGGGCTTGAAGCCGCCGCGCAGCACGGTGTCGACGCCCTCGTTCGTCCACCAGCTGTCGCTGCTTTCCGTCAGGTCGGTGCAGGGGGTGTTCAGTACCGCCGCCGCCGGCAGCGGCAGGCCCCCGTCGCGGGCCTTGAGGATCGTCGCCGCCGCCAGGTTCCCGCCGGCCGACGAACCGCCGATGACGATCTCCTCCGGCCGCCGCACCTCGAGCAGTCGCCGGTAGGCCGCTACGCCGTCGTCGACTCCGGCCGGGAACGGGTGGTCGGGCGGCATCCGGTAGTCGACCGACCAGACAGCGGCCCCGAGGCGCCGGGCCTCGTCGACCGCACGGGAGCAGGCGATCTGGCCGCCGTCCTGAATGAAGCCGCCGCCGTGGAAGTCGAGGTAGACCCGGCGATCGTCCACCGCCACCCCGTCCGGACGAATCTTGAAGACCACGAAGCCACCCAGGTCCTCCTCCTCGACCTCGGCTCCGACGTACGCACCGCCCACCCCGGTCATGGCGATCACAGCTGCCTCGCGCTCGGCGATCAGCTTCTTCCACCCGGCCGCGTCGAGCTCGACGCCGTTCCACTCCGGCTCCGGCCCTACCATGCCCAGTGCCAGCATCGCCTGGCCCTCGGGACTCACCGTCGGGGGCACCGGGATCTCTCTTTCCGGCACACGCATCGCCGGTTGCGCGATATCAGCGCTCATCGTCTGCTCTCCTTGTTCTTCGGTTCGTTCCTCACGCCTCTTGTCACTGCGTGTCGGCCACTCGCTCCGCCACCCGCACACCGGCCCGGAGGTCTCGCCGAGATGCGCGGACGTGCGCGGTCGGGCAGCTGGCTGCTCTCGGCATGGCGTGGCTGGGCCGCCCGCTCACCGCGTCACGGACAGTGGGTAGGCGCTGCCATCGAACAGTGCACTCGAGGAAGGCCTCCTGGGACTGGCCCGATGGCGCGCGAGATCCCGCGTAGCGTCGTACGGTTTCGGCATGGTCATTCACTTTGCTCAGCAGGCGGTACCTTACCAGCTTATTGACCGACCGTTAAGCACGAAGACGAATCCACCCCTTGACCGACGGACGACGACACACACACTCGCCCTGTCACACCGTTGACACACCCCAGGGAAAGCCTTATACAATGGTTTAGCACCATCCACCAAGGATCATGGGGCTCAGACGAATCGGGGTTCCGGAACCCACGGATCAGACCGTCTCACCTTCGACCACACTTACTGGAACGGCGTCCCGTACGGGGACCGAGAAATGAACACCATCAATCGCCGCCAGAAGCTCAGCCGCAAGACCTTCACCGATCGCGTGCTGATCGGTCCTGATCGAGGTCAGGCGCGGTGAAACCAACTGCCCCTCAGCCGTGGCATCGACGCCGATGACCGCAACGTCGTCCGGGACACCTCGCCTCAGTTCGCGACAGACCGCCATCACGGCCAAGGCGACCACATCGGTACAGCAGGCGACCCCGAGTGGTTCGTGGTCGATGAGGTGCGACCGCAACGCTCGTACGGCACCCGCAAGGTCAAGCGGGATGTCGACGCGTACAGGATCCTCCAGACCAAACTCCGCCGCGGCTTCGCGCAGGCCGGCGTAACGGTCAGTGTCATAGAGATAGCTACGTACGTCGGTCGATGCCGCGTAGAGGAAGCGCCGCACGGTACGACGCTTGACCAGTCGCTGGATCATGGCGCGCCCGATCAGATGCTGGAACTCCTCGCTTCGAATCACCAGCGCCTCCGGCACGACCACCACACCCGAGGCCCGTACGGCCTCGCGCGTCTCGCTGGGCAGCACTCCGAGGTCCACGACTGCCACCGGGCTTGAACGCGCTATGTCGTCCAGAATCACCGTCGGATGGTTGCGGGCGAACTGCACCACCAGATGGAGCCCGCGCCGTGCTATATGATCACTAAGCTCGTCGATCGACTCCTGGACGCCCAGGCCGACAGGCACGCTCGGCACGAGGAGAAGCACGGTGGAACTACGACCAGTCACAAGCGACCGTCCTGCCGGGGACGGATAATACCGCAGCTGCGCAGCGGCCGCCCGGACGCGGTCGCGGGTCTCCGTCGGGAACCGGGCGCCTCTGCCATTGAGGATCTCGCTCACCGTCGTCCGCGATACACCCGCGACGCGCGCGACATCGCGGCTGGTTGCCCGACGTCCCAGCGGCCCGACCCCCGTCACGCGCCGAGATTCTGACACGCACTCATCGTGTCACGCCACCAGCAGCACTGTTCCAGGGCAGGGGACGAAGCTGGAGGGCCGGTGCCTGCACCGACTACGCCGGTCGATTCACGGAAATCACTGGCGGCGGTTTCGTCGGCGGGGAATCGGAGGGGACGACATCTAGCCGTATGACTTCGCTGGCGAGGCTCTCTGCTGTTGCCTTCACGACCACAGCTCCAACAGCTACCGGCCGTACAACCGCGAGCAACCGCCCGTCATAGGTCCGATGTGTGTGTCCGTCGTACCTCTCTTCTGTGTCTGGACGAGCGCTACCCAACGCCTGCAGAACAGCCGGGCCCTCGACGACTACGACTATCTCGAGTTCACGATCCACCAGGCAGGTCCCGGCGGTGTCAACGAGTTCGATCTCCAGGAAGGCGAGATCCGTGTCGTCGGCTCGTAATGTCGTTCGGTCGGCGCGCACCGCCAACCGGGTACCCCCCTCCGAGGACTGGAGCGAGGTCCTGCCCTGCTCGACGCCCGCCGTGTAGGCCACCGCGGTAAGCCGCCCGGGTTCGTACGCACAGTCGAAGAACACCGAGAAGGCCCGCTCACTGCCAACGGACTTACGGCCCAATGACCGGGTATTGAGGAGAAGTTCCACCTCTTCCGCGTTGCTGTAAACCTCGACGACGACCGGAGAACCAGAGGCGATGCCCCAGGCCCAGCTCGATACCGTGTCACTCCAGGACCACGGCCCGGCAACACGTTTCCTACCGTGGTACTGGGGACGGTGCACAGCGACGTACGGCTGACTCCTGAGGCCGAACACCGTTTCCCGAAAGTATGACATCGGCCGCCGGAAGCCAGTGATGTCGATATCTCCGCTACCGGCAAGAATCGAGGGAAAGGGGGCTAGGAGACCGCCCTCAGCCGACTGCTCGCCCGGATATGACACACGACCGATGCCAGCTTCACCGAGATAGTCCCACCCAGTCCACGTGAAGTCGCCGATGACGCGACTGTTTTCCTCGACCAGATGCCAGATCCGGTCGATCCGAGGTCCGTGGCTCTCCGTTCCCAGGATGACTCGGTCAGGAAAGAGATCGCGGTCAATCTCGTACCTCGAGGCCCCGTAGTTCAGCCCGGAGACGTCGACCACCGCGTGTGCTTCTCTCGTACGTTCACTGACGATTTCGGATGCATTGATCTGGTCCAGCACGTCGCCGATCGAGGCCATCATCGTGTTGAGACCACCCGTTTGCCCCGGACCCGGACGTGCATCAACCTGCTTCACCAGATCGGACATGACGGCGAGGAAGCCATTCACCGCGTTGGTGGTGAACCTGGTTCCGTCGATCTCGCCGATCTTCTCGGAGATGTCCCGACTCCATGCCGAACCAAGCGGCGACGCGAGGTCGGGGATTTCATTACCGATCGAGTACAGGATCACGCTAGGATGGTTGAAGTCCTTCTTGACCATCGACTCGATATCTCGCTGCCACCATTCAGGGAAAGCCAGCGAGTAGTCGAAGGGCATCTTCGCGTGGGTCCAAACGTCGAAGGCCTCGTCCAGTACGAGCATCCCTAGTCTGTCGCACGCGTGGAGCATCGCTTTACTCAGCGGGTTGTGTGACGCCCGAACGGCGTTGAAACCGGCTCCCTTCAGGATCTCGACCCGTCGCTCCTCCGCCCGCGAAATGGCCGCCGCGCCAAGGATACCATTGTCGTGATGGATACACGCACCGCGCAGCTTCACCGTCGCGCCATTGATCCGTAGACCGTGCGTAGGGTCTACCTGAATAGTGCGTATTCCGAAGTCTGTCGCGACCTCCTCGAGCCCTGTGTTCGCATTCCAGAGTCCCGTCCGGAGCCGATAGAGGTGGGGGTGGTCGACTCCCCACCGTCGAGGGCTACCGACATACAGCCGTTGCCTTGCCGTCGCCGTTTCGCCGGGACGGACGGTGACGGGGGCAGCGTTCCTTGCGACCCGTTCGCCGTCAGCCATGACCTCGGAGACGAGCTCGACCGTGACGGTATGCGGAGTCGAGTTCACGATGTCGGTCGCGACCGCGACGACCGCCCGTTCGTCGTCTACGTCTGGCGTCGTGATTCGCACCCCATCGGCCGCAATGTGCACCGGTTCGTTCACGATGAGACTCACGGGGCGGTGTATGCCGAGGCCGCTGTACCAACGCGAATCGCTGTGAGCGCGCGCCTCGACCCGCACTTCGTTGGCCTGCCCATGACGCAGGAAAGGATCAAGACTCACACGGAACAGCGAGTATCCATATGGCCTTTGTCCCGCGAAGGCGCCGTTGACATACACCTGCGCGTCCCGGTACACCCCTTCGAACTCGAGAATCACTCGCTTGTCCCGGTACGATTCGGGCACCTCGAACGATTTCACATATTCGACGACACCGTCAGGAAAGTAACCCGTCTCGGCTCCCCCGCTGTGCTCCGCGGAGCGGTCAAGGACGATCATCGCATCGTGCGGCAACGTCACTCCGGCAGCAGCAGGCGCATTTCCGCTCACCTCGCCGAAGAGGCTGGTCCGCGGACGCACGGTCCAGCCCCGGTTGAACGACACACGGGTCACCGACTGCTCCCAGGCTCGAAGTGTCACGTGACACTAGCCACGTCCGGTCGTCATGTCAACGCCCATACCAGCTAAGCGGACAACAGTCCGTTCGGCATGCCAACCTGACAGACAGCAATCCGGTCAGCCGCGATTCCCACAATTCCTGACGACCGACCGAGGTCCGACACGGCGGCCCGGGTATCCGCGGTTCTATTGCCTTCCGCTCACGGCGGGCACACCGAGCGGTTGTCGCAGGTTGTCTCCAGCCGCCGCGCCCCGGCACCCCCGTGGCCGGCCCCGGCTGCGTACCCTACCAAGACCGGCCGAGACGCCGGCGCAGGGGCGCTCAGGACGAGGGCTGGACCTTCCTGCCCGGGACAACGCGACCACACAGCGGGAGCGCTCCCTGCACGGGCTCGAACGCGTCGCCTTCCAGCTTGGCGATATACAGGCACTCCCCCTTGCCATCAGCGCCGAACTCGCTCGCATTGATGTCAAGCTTGTAACCGAACATGCCAAGGCCGTCCCAGTCATGGATGCCGGTCAACGCCGTGATGAGCGACGCCTGCGTCGGATTCGCGCCTGCGGCCTTGAGGCCTCGGACCAACAGGCCGACCGAGGTGTACCCGTTGTACTGCGCGAAGGTCGGCTCGTCGGTGACGCCGGCCGACTCCAGGTCAGCCTGGAACTGCTTGGTGGCGGCCGTCTTCATCTCGACAGGCTGGTAGGCCAGGGAGAAGTAGACGCCCTGCGCGTCATTCAGCGCGCCGGGACCGGCCTGCACCAGATCACCACCGTAACCAGTGGCCAGCATCGCCGCCTTGATCTCGACCCCCTGCTGACGCAGGCCCTTGATCAGCGCGAACGCGGTGTTCGGGTCGACCGCCGCGGTGAACCCGTCAATTCCGGCCTCCTTCATGGCCAGCACGACCGGCCCGACGTCGGTGCCGCCGAACGGGAGCTGGGTGTTCAGGTAGCCGACCTTGAGGCCCACTGCCTTCGCCGACTCCGCCGCCAGGCCGGCGGCGACCTGGGAGCCAGGCGAGACGGCGTATCCGATCGCGGCGATGGTGGTCGCGCCCAGCTTCTTGAAGATCTCGCCTGTCGTCGTCGTGACGTCGCCGGTCGGGTACAGACCGGTGATCCCGAACATGTTCTCGGACGTGTTCCACTCCGGGCCGTCTTCGGGCATACCGATCACCGGGATCTTCTGGGCCGTGAGGTACGGCGCGGCTGCGAACGCCAACGCCGAGTGGGCGATCACGGCGAACACGTGGTCCTGCGTGACCAGCTTCTGCGCGGCCGAGAGCGCGGTCGTCGGATTCGTCGCCGTGTCGGCCACGATGTACTTGATCTTGATTCCCTCGCGCTCGGCGTAGTACGTCCCCGCCTTGACGCCCTCGACGCTGGTCTCGTTCCCGGACGCCGCCGGGCCCGTGATATCGGCTAAGACCCCGATCGTGTAGGTCTTGCCGCCCTGCGCCCCCGCGTCACCGCCGCTCCCGTCCGACGACGAGCCGCCGCAGCCGGCAGCCGCCACCAGCACGGCAGCAGCACCCGCCACCGCAACCGATAATCGGAATCGTCTCTGGATCACAGTGTCCCCTAGTCCCATCGATAGCGCTCGCTGGATCCGTCAGCAGTTCACGGGAGCGGCCCACGCAGCCCCGGGGCGCAGGCCGGGACTACAGGTGCGTGCAGCGACGGTGCCGTATGGTCACCAGCCCCGACCGGTCAGTACGCAGCCACTGCGGCCCATTTCGACGCGCCCGCCGCCGGACCCAGCTCCTTCCAGCAACCGGGCCAAGCGAGCACATGGTCTGCGGACATGATGGATGAACGGCTGTATAGCTCCAGCACCGTAGAGCTGTCAGTAACCAGTGCAGCGGGTCAACCAGGGGCGAGGCCGACAGGATGGCCGGCCGTCTCCAAGCCCGTTCACCGTGACTACTTAACGGGTGTTTCGTAGAGTGTGCGGATCCGAAGATCATGACCTTGGGGAGCAGGCGAGCCGACGTCACGGCCCGGAAGCACCTCCCCACCACTCCGCCCCCGCGACCGCCCCCGCGACACGTGGCCATCCACGCGGCGCGGCGCGGCTATCCGGAGGAGTCGCAGCTGTTCTCGTTAACGATGAACAGCTGTATAGCTGAATAGACAGTGAGGCGTCAACATCCTGGCGCGGAACTGCCGGTCCCGCCTTTCTCCGCGGACCCAGAAATCAGTGTCCCCAGACCCTTAACAGTAGGCCAGCATTTTGGTACGGTCTACAGGAAAGGCTCACGGAGCCACCCATCACCGATGCCCAGCGCGACGCGATCCGATGGACAACGAGGCCGGCTGGCCACTCGGCGGGCTGGCACACGGACGTTGCTCCAGACATAGCCAGGCCGGTCATGTGCCTTCCCCCAGCCGCAGTGTCAGGGCGCTTCATCCGACTCGAGAGCCACCGTCCAAAGGGATCCCAGGTGCGAAAAGCGGCGAAGTCACCAGTCGCCGCTGCCGCCGACAGCGGCGAGTACGCTCCGGGCGCGACCGCACCCGACCCGGCAAGCATCTACGACGACCAACGGCTCATCCTGGGGCTACGGACGGCACGAGGTTCCCCACCGGTGATCCGTGGACCTGCATCACCTGCATCACCCCGGCCGCCGGCCTGATCGGCGACCTTGCCTACCCGATCCCGCTTCCCCGATGGCAGGCGGGTCCTCGCCGGCCAGAACATCATCGAATGCGACGCCGGCCGGCTCGGCGACCCGGGGGCAGGCCCCAGCGGACACACACATCTACCGAATCCGCTTCGACACCGACGCCGACCACTCCGGCGAGGGCAGGCCCATCCGCGAGTTGCGCCCGCACCCGGCCGGCGTCCACCTCGGATCCAACAGCTTCACCCAGGTCCACGGCAGGTTCGGCCAGTTCGCCTACCTCGGCAAGCTCGCGTCCGACCCATCGCCGACGGCCGGCGAGCCACATGCCTCGCGCTACGACCTGACCGGCGTGACCCTGCTGTGGAACCTGGACGACACCCCGAACGACGGGCCGATTCGGATTGATCCGTCAACGTTCGCGGACGTACACCGTCAGGGAGAATCCGGCCCTGATGTGCGCGGCCACCTGGGCGGGGTCCGTGCCCCAGGTACGCACTGCGGATTCAGGCCGCCGTGGTGGCCTCGCCGAGGTAGTGGCGCAGAACCTCACCGCGCGCACCGGCCGCGGAGCCCTGCCAGGCCACCGTGCCACGCTGCAGGACCAGGCAGTCGTCGGCGAAGTCCAGCGCCCGGTGCACGTACTGCTCAATCATGATCACCGCCACGCCCGCCTGCCGCGCCTGGGCCAGCCCGTCGAAGACCAGGTCGACCATCTTCGGTGCCAGGCCCAGCGACAGCTCGTCGGCGATCACCAGTCGCGGCGAGGTGGCCAGCGCCCGGGCCAGCGAGAGCATCTGCTGCTCGCCACCCGACAGCAGGCCGGCGAGCTGTCGGCGCCGGGCGGCGAAGACGGGGAAGATCTCGAGGGCGAGGTCCACGGCCTCGCGCCGGGCTCGGCGGCCGTCGACCGCCGCGGCCGCCATACGCAGATTGTCGATCACACTGAGCCCGCGGAACACGCCCCGGCCCTCGGGCAGGTGCACCATCGCTGCCCGCCGGATGCGATGCGGCTGCCAGGAGGTGACCTCCTCGCCGGCGAGCACGACCCGGCCGGCGGTCGGCGGGACGAGGCCCGACACCGCTCGGGCGAGGCTGCTCTTGCCCGCGCCGTTGACACCCAGCACGGCCAGCGCCCGACCCGTGCCCAGCGTGAAGGAGACGCCGTCGAGCGCCAGCGCCTCACCGTAGCGCACCGTGAGGCCCTCGACCGTCAGCAGCACGCGACCAGCGGGGTCCCCGGCCACCTCCGCCTCGCCGGGGGCGCCCTTGTCCGCGGCCGGCACAGGCCGGCCGGCCGGCGACACAGCGGCCGCCGACAGAGCGGCCCCTGCGGCGAGCTCGCTGTCCGGGGCGCCGTCGTCGTCCGCGGAGTCCGCCGACGTCAGTTCCTCGCCGAGATAGGCCGCCCGCACCGCCGGGCTCGCCCGGATCTCGTCGGGTGGCCCGCTGGCGATCAGCCGTCCGAAGTCGAGGACGTAGACCGCGCTCGACAGCCGCATCACGAGCTCGACGTCGTGCTCGACCAGGAGCGCGGAGATTCCGCGCTCGCTGGTGGCCCGCTGCAGCACGCCTTCCATCTGCTCGGTCTCCGCCGAGTCGAGGCCCGACGACGGCTCGTCCAGGAGGAGGACGGTCGGGTCGCTGGCCAGTGCCCGGCCGAACTCGAGCAGGCGAGCCGTCCCGAGCGGCAGCCCCACCGCGCAGCGGTGGGCGATCTCGGTGAGTCCGAGAAGCTCCAGCAGTTCGTCGACCTTCTCGTTCTCCTCCGACCGGGCCGGGCGCAGGCTGCCGGCGGTGAACAGGTCGGACCAGACCCTCCGCTTCGCGTGCCTGGCCCGGTGAGCCAGCACGAGGTGGTCCCGGACGGTGAGGCTGCCGAACAGCTCCGGGTGCTGGAAGGTTCTGGCCAATCCTCGGGTGGCTCGCTCCTGCGCGCTCGTGTGCGTGACGTCCTCGCCGTCGAGCAGGACCTTCCCACGCGCCGGACGCAGCAGGCCGGACAGCACCCCGAACAGGGTGCTCTTCCCGGCCCCGTTGGGCCCCACCAGCCCGACGATCGAGCCCCGCGGGACAGTCAGGTCCACCGAGTCGACGGCAACGAGGCCGCCGAAACGCACGGTGGCACCCACACACTCCAGCCGGGCTGGTCCGGACGAGCCGGTGACGGGCGCTACGTCGTCACCCGCCTGGCCGGTCTCCCCCGTTTCCGTAAGGCCGCCGGTCATCGTTCCGCCTTCGTGGTCGCTGGGGTCGCGGTGGTCGGGGTCGCCCCCGCCGGGACGGTTTGGGTTGCGGGCGGCCCGGTCACGGACATCGGGGACTCGTCGGGTCCGGCCGGCGCGGGGGTTTCCGGTACCGGTGTACGCGTCAACAGCCGCACCACCAGCCGGCGCAGCGCCGGGCCGCTCTGCATGATCGCCCCCTCGGGGTTGCGGGCGACCCCGATGGCGGCGAGACCGAACAGGATCGGCAGGATCCCGCCCAGCCGAGCCGGCGCGTAGGTCTGCAGGACGCCCTGGAGAAGGGTGTAGGACAGTCCGCTCACCGCCGCGGCGGTGATCGACCGGATCCCCAGGCTGACCATGATCGCCAGCCACACCAGGCCGGCGAACGTCGCGTAGGACGACGGCTGGGCCACCATCGTGTACATGGAGACGAAGCCGCCGCCCACCGCGGCGACGAAGGCGGCCAGGGCGCCGACGATGACCTTCACCTGTACCACGGAAAGGCCCAGTGTTCGCGCCGCCGGCTCGCTGTCACGCACCCCCCGCAGCGCGAGCCCGCTCGTCGAACGGCGCAGGTTCCAGGTGAGCGCCGCGAACACCACGAAGACCGCGAGCGCCAGGTAGGCGAAGGACAGGTCATCGGTGGCCCAACCCGGCCGCGGAAGCAGAACTCCCATACCGCTCTGCTGGAACCGGTTGCGGGTGAAGATCAGTGTTTCGACAAGGAGCCCGAACGTCAGCGTGGCAAGGCCCACGTACAGGTCACCGAGCCGGATGGTGAGCAGTCCGAGCAGCGCGCCCGCCACGGCCGCGACGGCCCCGCCGAGCACGACGGCTACCAGGACCGGTAGGTGCCACACCGTGGCGAACTGGGCGGCCCCGATCGCCCCCGCGCCGGCGAAGATGATCTGCGAGAGCCACAGCATCCCGCCCTCGCCGGTGGCCACCGTGAAGGTCAGATAGACGACGCCGTAGCACAGCCCGACCGCGGTGAGGCCCAGCCAGTAGGGCGAGCCGCTGAAGACGAGCGGCAGGATGGCGACGACGAGGAACGGGACGAGGCCGAGCCATTTCTCCCAGGCCGCGCCGCCGGCGTCGATCGGCGCGTTCGCCGCGTCCTGGCTCGCCGGCCGGATCGCCGCGTCGAGCGGCCCGCCGGCGCCGGCGTTCTCGTCGACCGAACCGGACCGGACCACGTAGAAGACCAGGAACACCAGCATGAACGCGAACGGGATGCTCGGGACGATCGCCGCGGTCAGCGTGCTGTTCGTCGGCAGATACTTCTGGATGACGTCGGTGATGACGCCCATCGCCAACGCGGCGGCCACCGCGCCGGGAAGCGACCGCAGCCGTGCGGCCACCACCGCGGCGATCGCCGCGCACATGAGGGACGTCATTCCGCCGGTGTTCAACCCGTTGGTCGGCGCCACCAGGATGCCGGCGAGCCCGGCGAGCGTGGAGCTCGCCGCCCAGACCCCGAGCGAGACCCGCCCGGGGTTGGTGCCCGACAAGGAGGCCATCGCCTCCGAGTCGACCATCGCCCGGACCCGCAGACCCACATCGGTCAACCGCAGCACCGCCGTGCCGGCCACCACGGTGAACACCAGGAATCCGTAGGTGATCAGCTGGTCGGTCGTGACCACGGTCCCGAAGACGTGGTACGGCTTGTCGTTCAACGACGCCAGGCCCGGCGCCGAGGTGATGGTGTCGGTACCGAAGATCAGATCGCTGATCGGCGGCAGGGCCACCGACAGACCGATCGTGGACACGATCTTGACCAGCATCGAACTGCCCCGCATGAAGCGGAACAGCGCACCGTAGAGCAGCACGCCCAGAAGCGGTGCCATGACAAGAATCGACAGCAGCCCGGCCGAGACGGTGGACATACCGTGTTCCGAATTGAGCCAGTAATAGAATCTCGCCACAAAAAATGCCATCGACCCGAAGGCGAAGTTGAACACGCCGGTCGAGACGTATGTGATCACCAACGCTGACGAGGCGATGGCGTAGATGGAGCCGAGCGCAAGGCCGGCCAAGACGTACTGCAGCATACTAGTAGCCCCGTTCCGAACCGACGGCCCCGGACGCACCGGCGCAGCCCAAGCGGCTCGGGCGGACGCGGGTCGCGCGAGATCTCACCAGCTTTTCCCTTCGACGAATCGGCTTTCGAACATTCCCCGAGCGCATCTCCTGCTCATACGGACCACCACCGCCGAACGACCGCGAAGACGCCGACGGCGGAAAGTGTTGGCAGTTACGTACCGTCCGACCCCGCCATGGCCGACCCCCGGCGCGGCAGAGCAGGCCGGTAGGTGATCTCCACGCCACGTCGGCCGGCCCGCCCACGGCGTGGGCGGGCCGGCCTGGCCGCCCGTCAGGACGAGAGCGTGACCTTCTCGTCGGTCAGGTCGCCGCAGATGGGGATAGCGTCGGGGACGGGCTTGAACGTGCTGCCGTCCAGTCTGCTCATGAACAGGCACTCGCCGGTCGAGATCTTCTTCTGGCTGAGGTCGTACTTCGTGGCCCCGTAGAGGCCGAGGCCGTCCCAGTCATGGATTCCGGCGAGCGCCTTGGTGAGCGATGCCGGCGTCGGATCCGCGCCAGCCGCCTTGAGAGCCCGGACGAGCAGACCGACCGAGATGTACCCGTTGTAATGCGCGAGCGTCGGCGCCCCGGTGATCCCCGCTTCTTTCAGGTCGCTCTGGAACTGCTTGGTAGCGGCTGTCTGCATCTCGACGGGCTGGTATCCGAGGGAGAAGTAGACACCCTGAGCCGCTCGCCGCGCGCCCGGGCCAGCCTGCGCCAGGTCACCGCCATAGCCGGTGGGCAGCAGCGCCACCTTGATGTCCACGCCCTGCTGTTCCAGGCCGGAGATGAGAGCGAAGGCGGTGTTCGGGTCGACCGCGGCGAAGAAGGAATCGATCTTGGCTTCCTTCATGGCCAGCACTGTCGGACCGACATCGGTGCTACCGAACGGGAGCTGCGCGTTGACGTAGCCTATTTTGACACCCGCGAGTCTGGCCGACTCCGCCGTCTCGAGCGCCGAGGCCTGCGACTGGGGCGAGACCGAGTAACCGATCGAGGCGATGCTGGTCGCCCCCTTCGACTTGAAGAACTCGCCCATCGTCGTCGTGACTTCTTTGTCGATCGTCGGCCCGGTGATCGAGAACATGTTCGGGGACGTGAACCACTCTCGGCCGTCCTGGGCGAAACCGATGACCGGGACCTTCTGAGCGGTGAGGTAGGAAGCCGCGGAGAACGTGATCGCCGAGTGGGCGATCACGGCGAACACGTGATCCTGCGTGACCAGCTTCTGCGCGGCCGAGAGCGCGGTCGTCGGATTCGTCGCCGTGTCGGCCACGATGTACTTGATCTTGATTCCCTCGCGCTCGGCGTAGTACGTCCCCGCCTTGACGCCCTCGACGCTGGTCTCGTTCCCGGACGCCGCCGGGCCCGTGATATCGGCTAAGACCCCGATCGTGTAGGTCTTGCCACCCTGCGCCTCCGCATCACCACCACTCCCGTCCGACGACGAGCCGCCGCAGCCGGCAGCCGCCACCAGCACCGCAACGGCACCCGCCATCGCGACAAATGATCTTAATCGTCTCTGGATCACAGTGTCCCCTAGTCCATTCGATGGCGCTCGCTGGATCCGTCAGCAGTTCGCGGGAACGGCCCAGGCAGCCCCGGGGCGCAGGCCGGGACCACCGATGCAGGCAACGCCGGCGCCGCGTGGCCGCAAGCCCGGCGGACCACGGCGCACGGCGTCGCCATCGCCGCCCCGCACCCGCCGCCCGACTCCTCCCACCAACCGTGCGAAACGAGCGTATAGCCTGCCGACATCGCCACTGAACGGCTGTATAGCTCTAACGCCCCAGGTCTGTCAACGGCCAGCACTAACAACCCGATCAGGCCGGGCCCACCACCGCAGCGAACGGTCTCGGCGCCAGTTCACCCTGACCCCTTAACGAGCGCTTAGCAACCTGCTAGAATCGGCAGATCATGGTCAGCAGAGTGGGTATGGCGTTTCGCGACCGGGGCCATACCTCCCAGCCGCCCGGCCCCGCACCAACTTTCGCGACAGGTGGCGTGCCGCATTGCCATGCAGTCGCTCGGCGGAGCAGTGGCCGGCACAACGCCGGACGCCGCACCGCCGCCTCTCAGGATCACCGGCCCGCCCTGGCCGGAACGGCGGACGTGGCCGCCGAGTCCAGTTGGCGGAACCTCACGGAGGCCGAGTTCGACGAGCTGGCCGCGAAAGGCAAGCCCGCCTCCTTCATTTTCCATGTTCCCCAGCACCGAGAACCGGGCCATGGCAGGAAACGTCAAGGGTGGCTCCGGGCGCCATCGGCAGCAGGAACGTCGGCGGCCTCACCCTTCACGGCGCCGGCTCGCTGCTGACCGAGGAACTGTGGTCAGAAGGTAGGGGCGCTCGGCGGCACCGGGAGCCACACAGAATCAGTGGTCGAGTCGTTCCTCGGCGGGGCCGAGGAACGACTCGACCACAGCTGTGTCTGTCCCCGTGTGTCGGCTCGGCCACGCCACCACGCGGCGGCGTGGCCGCCTCGGTCAGAATGGTGGCGTGGTCAGCCCGCGCCGCGTCGGCACCGACAACTCGCACACCCGCGAGCTTCTACTCAACGTCACCGGGCGGCTGATGCTGCGTGAGGGCTATGCCTCCGTAAGCTCGCGCAGCGTCGCCAAGAGGCGGCCGGCGTCACGCCGGCCCTGATCCATTATTACTTCCCGACGTTGGACGACTTGTTCCTGGCTGTGCTGCGGCGCGGCGCCGAGAGGAACCTCTCCCGGCAGACCGAGGCGTTTGCCGGAACTCATCCGCTGCGCGCACTGTGGGAGCTCAGTGTCGAACCGAGCCGCACCGGGCTGCTCACCGAGTTCATGGCCCTCGCCAACCACCGCAAGAGTATCCGGGACGAGATCGCCGAGTACTCGAGGCGGTTCCGCCGCCAGCAGGCCGAACTCCTCGCCAGCCGGCTGCCGGACTATGGCATCGACCCGAACGAAGTCCCGCCCGCCACACTGCTCTTCCTGATCGGCGTGGTCTCCCGTGGTTTCGTTGCCGAAGGCATGCTGGGGCTCAACGACGGCCACGACGAAACGCGGGAACTCGTGGAACGCCTGCTTCGGCGGGCCGAGGGCGACGCTCCCGGCACCCGCGACGATTCCTGAACTGGCCCCCGCCGTCCCGCAGTGGCCACAGCCGACGGGCCCCCTGCCCGCAAGCGCGAGCCAGGGCCCGTCGGCATCCCGGTCGCCAGGTCAGGCCGCGGGCTTGACCTGCCTTCCGGGGACCATGCGCCCGCACGCCGGAAGCACTCCCTCGACAGGGACGAACTCGCTGCCCTTGAGCTGCGCGACGTACAGGCACTCACCCTTGCCGTTTGTACCGATCTTGGGGGCGTTGATGTCAAGCCCGGTGTCGAACAGGCCCAGCGCATCCCAGTCGTGGATGCTCTCCAGCGCCGTGGTGAGAGACGCCCTGCTCGGGTCGGCGCCCGCCGCCTTGAGGCCACGGATCAGCAGGCCGACAGAGGTGTAGCCGTTGTACTGGGCGAATGTCGGTTCGTCGGTGATGCCGGCTTCCTTGAGGTCTGCCTGGAACTGCTTCGTGGCGGCGGTCTTCATCTCGACGGGCTGGTAGGGCAACGTGAAGTACACGCCGTCCGCCTCGTCCAGCGCACCAGGGCCGGCCTGGAGCAGGTCCCCACCGTAGCCCGTCGGCAGTAGAGCCGCCTTGATGTCGACCCCCTGCTGGCGCAGGCCCTTGATCAGCGCGAAGGCCGTGTTCGGGTCGACCGTCGCGGTGAAGCCGTCAATGCCGGCTTCCTTCATGGCCAGCACCGCGGGCCCGACGTCGGTGCCACCGAACGGGAACTGCGTGTTGAGGTAGCCGATCTTGAGGCCAACCTCCTTCGCGGACTCGGCCGCGAGGCCCGCGGCGACCTGGGAGCCCGGTGAGACGGCGTACGCGAGCGAGGCGACGTTGGTCGCGCCCAGCTTCTTGAAGATCTCGCCCATCGTCGTGGTGACATCACCGGTCGGGTAGGGACCGGTGATCGGGAACATGTTCGGCGCCGTGTTCCACTCCGGGCCGTCCTGGGGCATGCCGATCACGGGGATCTTCTGGGCGGTGAGGAAAGGAGCAGCCGAGTACGCGATGGCCGAGGCCGCGATGACGGCAAACACATGATCCTGCGTGACCAGCTTCTGCGCCGCCGAAAGCGCGGTGGTCGGATTCGTCGCCGTGTCGGCCACCACATACTTGATCGTGTAGCCCTCGCGCGCGGCGTAGTAGACCCCCGCCTTGACGCCGTCGACGCTGCTCTCGTTCCCGGAAGCGGCCGGGCCGGTGACGTCGGTCAACACACCGACCGTGTAGGTCCTGCCGTCACTGCCGCCGTCCGACGACGAACCGCCGCAGGCGGCGACCGCCACCAGCACCGCCGCGGCACCCGCCGCCACGGAGACCAGGCGCTTACGTTTTTGGAACATGCTTTCCCCTCATACTGTCCGTGCTCTCGCACCGGCTTGTGTGCGGTTCATCGGAATGCAGGCACCGGCCGGAGTCGGCGTCCGGTGCGGGCCTGCATCTGCACCGCCGTGACCTCGCCGAGTTATTTACGGAGAACCTCGCCGTGGGCGCCCTTCGCGGGTTCCGCCAGATCACTGCGCCGTCGGCAGAGGATCGGACAGTTCTCGGCGAGGTGCAGCGCGACGGACGCGCCACCGGATCATGATCATGGATACATCGGCCTTCCGGACCAGGAGGAGCCCACCGAGGACCTCGGTCAACCGTCCTGGGGACCAGCCCGCACAGGGTCCACGCCGCCAGTCGACCCCGGCGGCCAGCCACTTCGCGCGGCGGTCAGCCGTAGCCGGATCGCCGTCGTCAGCAGCGCTCACTCACCCCATCCTGATGCAGCACCCGCCGCTCCAACTCCACACGACGCTAAACGATCGATCAGCAATCCACTCAACACAATACTAAACGGACGTTTAGCGTCGACGGCAGGCATGTCGGCGGATATGGCACGGAACACCGGGGGTCGTCCCCGCGCCGGTCGCGGTCACCTCGTACACGTCCGGTCGGCACCCAACCGGGGCGATGGCGCGACCAGGCGTCCCCGCCGGCCGCAAGCGCACCGAAGCCACGGCGGTCAACCCACGCCTCGGGCCGGCGACGGACCATCGGCCCGAAGATCGCTTCTGGCGCGGGGCGCCCTCCCGCGGTGGCAGCCACCCTGTAGTCAGACCTGGGCGGTGCCGCCGTCGACGAAGAGCTCGGCGCCATGGATGTAGCTCGCCTCCGCACTGGCGAGGAAGACCGCGGCCGCGGCGATCTCCTTGGGCTGTGCGATGCGCCCCAGTGGGCTCGAGGATCCGATCGCCGCCAGCTGAGCTTCCACCCCGTCGGATCCGACCGCGCCGGCCAGCGCCTCACGCAGAGCCTCTGTGTCGACGGCACCGGGGCTGATGACGTTGATCCTGATCCCTGATCCCGCGGTCTCCTGGATCCAGGAGCGTACGAAGTTCCGAACCGCCGCCTTGGAACCACCGTAGAGGCTCAGGCCGAAGGAGCCACGGATGGTGGCGGTCGAGGCGATCACTGTGATCGTCCCGCCCGGGCGCATCAGCGGAAACGCCTTCTGCACGCTGTGCAGCACACCCTTCACGTTGATGGCGAAGGTCTGGTCGAAATCCTCGTCGGTGATCGCACCGAGTTCGGCGTGACGACCCATGCCGGCGTTCGCGACGACCGTGTCGAGGCGACCGTGCCGCTCACTCACGTACGCGAACACGGCATCCATTTCCGCCGAGCTCGCGACGTCGGCGCGTACCCCCGAGGCACGCTCGCCCAGGGCGGCGACCGCGTCGTCAAGCTGCTGCTGACGACGGCCGGTGATGACCACCCTCGCCTCACGCGCGACGAGTTCCTGAGCGACGGCGAAGCCGATGCCCGCCGTACCTCCGGTGACGACAGCCACCGAGTCCCGCATGCCGGCCATGTCATATCCCCTCGAGGAAGGACGCCGCTCGCCGTGCGCCAGGCTGGGCGGCGGGCGCCGCTAGAGTCGACGCAGCGGACAACTGTCCGCTATCGCCGGAGACCATACCGGACAGTTGTCCGCTTATCGAAGGGCGGGCCGACCGTAGGACGGAAGACCATGACCGAGCGGCCAACCACCGGCGGGCACCCTCCCATGCGGCGCGCGGACGCGGAGCAGAACCGGGCACGCATCCTCGACGCCGCCCGCGCCGCGTTCGAAGAGTCCGAGGACGCGTCGATGCACACGATCGCCCGACTGGCCGGCGTCGGACAGGGCACTTTGTACCGTCACTTTCCCACCCGGGAGGCGCTCGTCCTGGCTGTTCACCGGCGCCGCGTCCAGACGCTGATCGACGCGCCCGCACAGCTGGCGGCGACGCATCCGCCGCTGGTCGCTCTCCGCAGATGGCTCGACATCCTGGCTGCCTGCGGGCAGAACTTCGCCGGCCTCGGACAGGCCCTGCTCGCCTCCTCCGCCGCGCAACTGTGCGCGGAGGGCTATCAACCGGTCGTGGACGCCTCCGACCTCATGCTGCGGACGGGGCAGGCCGCGGGGCAGATCCGTGCCGATGTCGACGCCGAGGACCTGCTGCTGCTCGTCAGCTTCCTCTGGCGCGCTGACCGCGGCGACGAGGACGCCGCCCGCTCCAGCCACCTGCTCGACATCGTTGTCGACGCCGTCCGGTCGGGGCCGCAGGTGTCGCCGACCGGTCCCACAACTCTGCACCGGGACCGGCCATGACCGAGAACGAAGGCGACCCCGCGGCACGAGCGCCGCTAACTCCCCGTGCTGTTGGCGCAGAGGCGTTCCCGGGTGACCTGGAACGCCGAGCCGGTCTGGTCGATCTGCACGAAGGCGTTGCATTCGAGGAGCTGATGGGGGTTGGTGGCGAGGTTGACGGGCTCGATCAGACCGCCGGCGTCGTAGTCGGTCACCTTGCGGAGAGCCTCGATGAAGCCCTGCCGGGTGGGGCAGGGGCCGGCGAGTTCGAGTCCACGCAGCAGCAGATCGGTGTCGATGTAGGCGTACATGGAGAACTGCTGTTCGGGGAGGACGACCTCGGGGGCGAACTTCACCATGGCCGCCTGGTAGCGCTCGATCGCGGCACCACCGGCCTCGAAGGGGCGGAAGTAGACCGGGAACGACACACCGGCCAGCGCCGGGCCCAACGTGGCGAGGTTCGCGCGGTCATAGCCGGCGAGCGAGACGCTGGCCTTGAGGTTGAGCCGCGCTGTGCGCACGCCGTCCATGACCCGGGCGAAGTCGTCGGGGGTGGTCAGGCCGATCAGCGCGTCGGCGCCGCTCGCGGCGATCTGCTGGGCGATTCGGATCTGACTGTCACCGCCGCTGGAATAGGGAATCGTCGCGACCGTGGCGAGCCCCGCCGATTCGATGCCGGCCGCGTACTGCCCGGCGTAGGTCATCGTGTACGCCGCGTTGCCTGTGGTGACGATCGCGACCTTCGTTCCGCCCGCGGCCTGGATGTACCGGCCGACGGTCTGCGGTGAGGTCCCGTAGTTGTGCGAGAACATGTTCGGGTGCTCGGCCCAGGTGGGATCCGCCAGCCCCACGACCGGGACACCCTGCGACCCCAGCTCGTCGATCGAGCCACTACTCGACGTCGTGATCATCAGCAGCCCGAACACCGACCCGTCACGAACCAGATCCTTGGCCACCTCGGCGTTCGTCGACGGCGACGCCTCGTCGTCACGCCATTCGTAGCGGACCTGACGCCCGTGGACACCACCCGCCTCGTTCGCCAGACCGAGCCGCCCCTCCACACCCGCCCGCGCCGCCGAGAACGCCTCATGCCCGGCACCCGAATCGGAGTACACCAGACCGATCCGCACCTCACCGGCGGACACACCCGGACCGACACAGGCCCCACCCACGGCGGCCTGGCCCTCCGCGCCGGAGCAGGCACCTAACGTGGCCGCCGCGACCACGACCGTCATTCCCAGCAAAACGGACAAAAATCGCTGACGCACTTCATTTTCCCCCTGTCGTAACGCGAAGCAACGATCCCGGCGCGCCCGGCTGACCCAATCTCGACCTACTGGTCGGCCCACGAAGTCGCCCGCGAGACGATCTGACAGATTTTGGCGAGATGGTAGCAGCAGCCCGCATCAAGCCGGCAAACACATTTGACGCCTCTCCATTTCACCCGTACGGCGACCGCGATCGGCAGGGAGTGTCGATGCGCCAGCTCCGACGTCACTCTTAAATTCCGGAGATCATCGGCCGACACGCTCCCCAAGGCGCCACATCTGGGCCGACCCGACATATTAACGACCGTTCAGCATGCTGGAACGCCCGTCGTTGCGCGACGTAGGTCACAGCGCCTGCCGCACCCTCGCAGGCACGCATCGTCGACGCGACGATAAACGGACGTTCAATACAGACATCGGTCAGACGTCAAAAACTGCGAACACCCAACCGCGACCGGCGTGCGCGTAGCGGGCCGACGCCGCTCCACCCGCGCGGGCAGGGCGCTCCCTCCACCCTGCGACGCCCGCACACCCGCACACCCGCACACCCGCCCCGAGACTCACCCTCGGCCCGCACGGCCGGCCGTGCGGGCGGCCGGCCGTGCGGGCGGCCATATACGGCGCGAGGCCCTCGGCCGGCGCGGCCACCGCGCGACAGGGAAGCCGGCCTCGACGCGCGACGGACCAGCAGAGCACCCAAGGATTCTCTTGCTACCGAGCCCCACCGTCTGTACGGTCGTTCAGCATGAATCCGTTTCCGGCGTGGGAGGAATCCCGGACCGCCATCGTCACCGGCGGTGGCTCGGGCATCGGGCTGGCGATCAGCAGGCGGCTGGCGGCCGAAGGCGCATCGGTAGCCGTGTGGGACCTCGACGGCGCCACGGCAAAGGCGGCGGCAGTCGCGATCGAGGAAGCAGGTGGGCGGGCGGTCGCTCTCACGGTCGATGTCGCGGATCGGTCACGGATCGAGGAGGCGGTCTCCGAGGTGCGCACGCTGTTGGGCCCCGCGACGATCCTCGTGAACAACGCAGGCATCTCGCCGTTCGAGCGCTTCCTGAAAATCAGCAGGGAGTCCTACGATCGGGTGTTCGCGGTGAACATGCGCGGCACGTTCGACTGCTGTCAGGCGGTCGTCCCGGACATGGTGGAGGCCGGCTGGGGGCGCATCGTGAACATCGCTTCCTCCGCCGGCCAGACCGGTAATGCACTGCAGTCGCACTACGCAGCCACCAAGGCCGGGGTCATCGGACTCACCCGATCGCTGGCGAAGGAGCTCGGGCCCAAGGGCATAACCGTCAACGCCATCCCGCCGAGCTTCATCGACACACCCACGCTGCGCAGCAGCAGCGAAGCCGGCTTCCTGGGCGACGGCGTCGACATCCACGTACGGACGACGCCGGTACGACGGGTGGGCCGGGCGGAGGACATCGCCGCGGCGTGCGCCTACCTGGTACGCGACGAGACGAGCTTCGTCACCGGCCAGGTTCTCGGCGTCAACGGGGGCCGGACGATCGGCTGACGATCCGCACGTTCATCACTCCAGGAAACCAGCGCGGATGCGCGGAGCAACCACCAGCAAGGGGCGTGACGCCGGATGCCACGGACGCTGACACAGAGCACGGTTCGGGCCTGCGCCCGGGGCCGACACCTAAAGGAGAGCTGATGCCACGTATCGACCCGCTGCAGCCGAGAGCGTGGTCATCCGGGATGCTCGAGGCGCTGGCGCAGATCGACCCGAGGACACACGGCAAGCCTCAGCCCGAACTCTCGAACCGGCCGTCGGGACGCGACGTTCTCTCCTACTTCGCCCGTCATCCCGATCTTGCCCATGCCTTCTTCCACTTCAACGGGCATGTGCTTTTCGGAAGCACACTCACCGCGCGCCAGGTGGAAATTCTTGCCCTGCGGGTCGCGGCGCGCCGTCAGTTCACCTACCTGTGGGCGCACCATCTGTTCGCCGCCCGCGAGGCGGGCCTGACCCAGCAGGAGATCGGGCAGATCGTCTTCGGCCCCGCGGCTCCGTTCCTCGACCCGCTGGATCGGGCCCTGCTGTGCGCGGTCGACGAACTGATCGAAGGGGGCAGCATCTCGACCCACACGTGGGAGCAGCTCGCGGAGCGGCTCGACGAGAAGCAGCTACTCGACATCATCTTCACGATCGGCTGCTACGAGACCGTCGGCTCGTTCACGCACACCCTCGGCCTCGTGCCCGACCCCGAGATCCCGGGATTGCTGGCGCAATGAGCTCAGCACCGCCGGTTCACCCCGACTCCACCGACAATCTGATCCGCGCGAGCCTGTCCGGGCGCCTCCGCCGCTACGCCGGCAGGCAGAGGAACATCCAGACCGTCCGTGCGGCGGCTAGGAGCATCCAGTGACCGCAAAGGACATCAGCGCGCTGCTCGGCCGCTTCGGAGCGAGCGTCTTCCAGACCGCCTGGGTTGTCGCCGACATCGAACAGGCGAAGAAGGCCATGCAGGAGACTCTCGGCTGCGGCGAGTTCGCCGAGTTCCGCATGGAGCAGAAATGGAACCTGCGTGGCGAGCGGGTCTCGGGCGGACTCTCGCTCGGCTACGCTCGAGCCGGCAACATGCAGGTCGAGCTCATGCAGCCGCTCGCGGGCACCACCATCCAGCACGAGTTCCTCGCCGAGCACGGGGCCGGCCCGCACCACTACGGCCTCATGGTCGCCAACCTCGCGGAGTCCGTCGCGGCCGCCGAGAGCCTGGGTTTCGCCGAGACGATGTCCGGCCGGTTCGGCAGCGTCCGGGTCTCCTTCATCGACACCTACGCCGAGATCGGCGTCTACACCGAGTTCATCGAGGACCCTGACAACCTGTACTGGACGACCAAGGCATGGCGCGACAGCCTTGATCAGGTCCCCGTTTCCTAGCTGGTACAGATCGTCGCCGATCGCCGTACCTTGACCAGGCCCGGCCCGTTCAGCACGGACTGATTCTGCTCGGGTCGAGGACCTGGGCGAAGGCACGAGACCGCAAGGGCCGGCGGGTCGGCTGCGGGGCGCGCTCGGGCCCTGCGGGTGCGGGGTGTCACCGCCGGCACCAGCCGGCTCGCCGCGATGGCGGAGGCGGTGACCCACCTCGACGCCACGCGGACGGAGGCGCGCCGGGTGGCGGACGGGAGGGCTTTTCCCCGACCGCGCCGGGAATGGCGGCGGCCCTCCCCCACATCGACGACCTGCTCGCCGGGCACACCTTCGACGCATTCCGGAAACCGGCCGAGGTGATCTTCCATGCATGACGTACTCGACGACATCGAACGGTGGTGGAGGGCCGGCGACACGGCGGGTGTGGCCACCGTGGTCGGGACGTGGAAGTCGGCGCCCCGTCAGCCCGGCGCCGCCATGGTCGTCGGCCCCGACGGCACAGCCGCGGGCAGCGTGTCCGGGGGATGCGTCGAAGGTGACGTCTACGAGCTCGCCGGCCACAGCCGCTCGACCCTGGTGCCGGTGCTGCGGCGCTACGGCGTCAGCGATGACGACGCCTTCTCCGTGGGCCTCACCTGTGGGGGGACCATCGAGGTCTTCGTCGAGCCCGTGAGCCGCCGGACATTCCCGGAATTCGGGGATGTCGTCACCGAAATCCGGGCCGGGCGCCCGGTGGCGGTCGTCACCCTGATCAGCGGCGCGACGAGCAGTCCCGTCGGGGCCCGGCTCGTCATCCGGCCCGACTCGGTCACGGGATCACTCGGCACGTCCCGCCTCGACGCCGCCGTGCGCGACGACGCTCGCGGCCTGCTCGAACGCGGTGCCACCACGATTCTGCGCTACGGGCCACACGGCGAGCGCCGCGGCACCGACATCGCCGTATTCGTCGCCTCCTACGCGCCGCGCCCGCGGATGATCGTGTTCGGTGCGATCGACTTCGCCGCCGCGGTGGCCCGGGTGGGATCCTTCCTCGGCTATCGGGTGACGGTCTGCGACGCGCGTGCGACGTTCGCGACCAGGAAGCGATTCCCGGAGGCGGACGAGGTCGTCGTGGAGTGGCCGCACCGGTACCTGACCCGCACCGACGTCAACGAACGCACAGTGATCTGCGTCCTGACACACGATCCGAAGTTCGACATCCCGTTGCTGGAGATCGCGCTGCGGACGCCGCTCGCATACCTCGGCGCCATGGGTTCCCGGCGTACGAACGACGACCGAATCATGCGTCTCAAGGAACTGGGCTTCACCGACGACGAACTCGCCCGGCTGCACGCGCCCATCGGCCTCGACATCGGCGGCCGCACTCCGGAGGAGACCGCGATCTCCATAGCCGCCGAGATCATCGCGGCCCGGTGGGGTGGCACCGGTGTCCGGCTGAGTGATGTCTCCGGCCCCATCCACCACGGCGATCTGTAGGGCCCGCCCCGGAGGCCTCGGACCACGGCTGCGGCCGTGGTCCGTCGGCCCGGGCGCGGTGGACGCGCCCGGGGACGAACTGTCTTCAGTGAGGCTGCTGGTCCTCCTGGCCGGACTTCCCCTCGTCGAGAAGCGCGACAATCGTCGCGGGCGTGAGCGGAAGGTGGGTGATGGAGACCCCGAACGGCGCGAGCGCGTCGGCGACCGCGTTGATGACTGCCGGGGGCGCGCCGATCGCGCCGCCCTCACCGGCGCCTTTGTAGCCGCCCGGCCCCGGTCCCGGGGTCTCGAGGTGCACGTGCTCGATGAGCGGCATCTCGGCGATGGTCGGCAACAGGTAGTCGATGAACGTCGTCGCGACCGGGTTGCCGTCCTCGTCATAGGCCAGGTCCTCGTAGAGAGCCCCGCCGATGCCCTGCACGGTTCCACCGTCGACCTGGCCCTCGACGATGCTCGGGTTGATCCGCGGGCCGCAGTCCTCGCTGACGAGGTACCGAAGGAAGGTCACGACCCCGGTCTCCGTGTCCACCTCGCAGGTACAGATGTGCGTGGCGTTGGCCCACAGCATCGGCGCCTGCGCCTGATACCGGCCGCTGACTTCCAATCCGGGCTGCACACCGGGCGGCAGCCCGGCGGGATCGAAATACGCGACATTCGCGATCTCGGCGAGCGACATGCCGATCGAGGGGGTACCACGCACATTGGCCCGCCCGTCCGCGAGCTCGATGTCCTCGGCCGCCGCCTCCAGACGGTGCGCCGCGATGGCGATGATGCGCTCGCGTAGTTCGCCCGCGGTGACTCCGACCGCCCCGGCGATCATCGAACCGCTGCGACTGCCGCCGGTGCCCCCGCCGAAGGGCGTGACGGCGGTGTCTCCCTGGATCGTGTTGACGTCCCTGATGTCGACACCCAGCGCGTCGGCCGCGATCTGTACGGCGGTGGTCTCCAGGCTGTTGCCCGTCGATCCGCCAGCGAGGTACACGTTGACCGTGCCACTCGGCTCGATGCGGATCGTGGCGCCCTCGGTCGCGTAGAAGGACATCCCGGTCGTGGTGGGCTCCACGTAGCTGCACGTCCCGATACCGATGTACCGGCCGTTCGCCCTGGCCTCGGCCTGCTCACGGCGGAACGCGTCGTAGTCGAAGTGCTCCAGTGCCTTCTCGAACACCTCACGCGGGGACATGTGGTCGTACGGCATGCCGCACGGGTTCACGTACGGCAGGTCCGCGCGGGCCAGGAAGTTGCGCCGGCGCAGCTCGACCGGGTCGAGGCCCATCCGGCGCGCGGCGACGTCCAGCAGTACCTCGCGAGCGACCGACTCGTACTGCCACGGCCCCCGGTAGGCGCCACGACCCAGCGTGTTCGAGAACACCGACGCCGACGACCACGCCGCGACCGGGATGCGGTACGGCCCGGGGAACATCATGCAGACCGCCACCGCGGTACCCACCGGCCACGGTGTGGGGTAGGAACCCACGTCCTGGACATGGTCGATCTGCGCCGCGACGATCCTGCCCTCCGCGTCGAACGCGAGACGGGCGGCACCGTGCTCGTGGCGGGCCGAGTTCGCGGCCATGAGGTTCTCGCGCCGGTCCTCGATCCACTTCAGCGCCGCGGGAACCTTCCGGGCGGCGAGCAGCATGCACATGTCCTCGCGCATCGGGTTGACCTTCTGCCCGAAGCCCCCGCCCGCGTCCCGCATGATCACGCGAACCCGGTTCTCCGGCAGGCCGAGGTACCGCGCGGCGAAGGCCCGCAGCTCATGGGGGGCCTGGGACGCCGCCCAGATCGTGAGCTCGCCACCCGACCACTCCACGACGATCCCGCGGGTCTCCATCGGGACGGGCGCGTACCCCTGCTGGTAGATCGTCTCCTCGACGACGAACGCCGCGCCGGCGCACGCCTCGTCGACCCGCCCCTGGTCGCCGCCTTTGAGTAGTCCGGCCCGGTTGTTCTGGTAGGCCTCGTGCACGAGCTCGGTCGACTCCTGGGCGCTGATGTAGGAGGCGACCGGAGGCAGCGGGTCGTAATCCACCTCCACCAGCTCAACCGCGTCCTCCGCGATGTAGCGGTCCTCCGCGATGACGAGGGCCACCGGGTCGCCGACGAAGCGGACCTCGTCCTGGGCCAGCGCCGGCCGCGGGGTGTCCGGGACGTCGCGACCGATGATCCCGAACCAGTGCTCGTGGACGCCCGGGTTGAGATCCTCGGCCACGAACACGGCGTGCACGCCCTCGAGCTCCAACGCCGACGACGCGTCGATGCCGATGATGCGCGCGCGGGCGAACGGGCTGCGTACAAAGCACGCGTGCAGCATCCCCGGCCGCTTGACATCGTCGACATAGGTGCCCTGGCCGGTAAGCAGCCGCGGGTCCTCGACCCGGTTCACGCGGGTGCCCGCGTACCGCGCGGCGGTCGGCGTGGCGGCGGCTGTCGTGACAGTGGAGTTCCCCATGACGCCTTCCGGAACGAACGGTGGTGGAAAAGAGGAGCACGCCGCCTGTCACTACGCCGGATGCGTGCGGGCCCGGGGCCCCCTGCCCCGAGTGGTGAGAGCAATGCCTGGACGGATCAGGGAGGCCTGGCGCGCCCTCCACTCAGCCGCGCCCCCGGCGGAACAGCGAGCTCAGCAGCCAGCCCATGAGGAAGGCTACGAGAACCGGGGCGAGGCGCTTGACGACCGGTGCGCCGGCGGTGTCGAGCAGGTTGACGGGCTCGGGCTCGGGCTGATGGATGACGCGCGTGGCGGAAGCAGCCTCGGCGGGTACCGATGGGAGCCCGGGGCCGGGGACGACGGGCGCGGCCGGCGCCGGTGTGGCCGGCTCGCTCACCGTGACCGCTACCGGCGCAGTCGTCGGGGCGGTGTCGCCGCGGAGTACGGTCGATTCGAGGGACTCGGCGAAGCGCCCGAGCAGGTTGGTGCTGACGTCGCTGATCACTCCGCGACCGAACTGGGCGACCTTCCCGGTGATGCGCAGGTCGGTCAGCACGTTGACCTGGGTGCCGGCACCGTCAGGGGTCAACGTCACGGTGATCGTCGCCGACGCGTTGCCCTGGCCACGTGTCTCCCGGCCATCGGCCTTCAGGACGGCCCGGTGGGCCGACTCGTCACGCTCGAGGAAGACCGCGGTGCCCTTGTACTGAGCGGAAACCGGGCCGACCTTGACCTTCACGATGCCGCGGTACTCCTCACCCTCCACCTCCTGCAGCTGGGCTCCCGGCAGGCAGGGCGCGATGCGTTCGAGGTCGGTGAGGACCGACCAGGTGGTGGCCGGGCTCGCGTCGACGCGGAACTCGTTACTCAGATCCATGATCTCATCCAGTGGCAGAGAGAGTGCCCACGACCTGGGCGGACGTTGGTGAACAGGCCGGCCCCCGGGACGGGGCCGGCGGAGACGTGTGGCCGAGCGGCGCGGCACCCGCCCGGGGCCGGGTGGCAGGCCTCCCCACCAGGTCGGCGGTACGACCGACACATGGTCACGGCGTCTTTCCGGCCGCGGCCCGGACCGCCTTGAAGATCCCCTGGTAGCCGGTGCAGCGGCAGATGTTGCCGGACAGGCCGGCGCGGATCTCCTCGTCGGTCGGGTCGGGGTTGTCCCGCAGCAGCGCGGTGACCGACACGACGAAACCCGGCGTGCAGAACCCGCACTGCAGGCCGTGGTTCTCCTGGAAGGCCACCTGCACCGGCGAGAGGTCGTCAGGAGAGCCGAGGCCTTCGATCGTGGTGACCTCGGAGCCGTCGGCCTGCACCGCGAGGACGAGGCACGCGCGCACCGCCGCGCCGTCCAGCAGCACCGTGCAGGCACCGCACACCCCGTGCTCGCAGCCGAGGTGCGTGCCGGTCAGATGGCAGTGCTCCCGCAGGAAGTCCGCGAGCGTGAGTCGTGGCTCCACCAGGCCGCGGCGTTGCGTACCGTTAACGCGCAGCCTGATCTGGACTTCATCCATCGTGAGCCTCCCGGACCGCGCGCTGCCAGGCTCGGGCGACCATCACGGCCCCGACCCGTCGGCGGTAGTCGGCCGATCCGTGCAGATCGGTCGGAACGGACTTGAGTGTCGACACGGCGGCCCGTCCGACCTCGACGGGGTCGATCTCGCTGGCCGCGGCGCCGGCCACGGCCGCTTCCGCGACCGCGGCGCGCTCGGGCGTGGACCCCAGCCCGAGCAGCCCGATACCGCAGCGACGGACGCGGTCGTCGCCGTCGAGTTCGACGGCGACGACCGCGCCGGCGACGGCGAAGTCACCGTGACGACGGGCGAGCTCCTCGACGGCATGGCCGGCCCGGCCGTGCCAGGTCGGGAAGGTCACGGCGGTGAGGATCTCGTCGTCGTCGAGGGCCGTGCTCCAGGTGCCGAGGAAGAACTTCTCGGCGGGGATGGTGCGCGCCCCACGCGGTGAGACGGTCTCCAGCTGCGCGTCGAGGGCGAGCGCCACCGAGGGGAACTCGGCCGCGGGATCGGCGTGGGCGATCGCGCCGCCGATCGTGCCTCGGTTGCGGATCTGGAAGTGGCCGATCAGCGGCGCGGCGCGGGCCAGCAGCGGCACGGTCCTGGCAAGGTCGGCGGACGACTCCACAGCGGCATGGGTCGTGGCGGCGCCGATACGAACGGCGTCGCCCTGTTGGTCGATGCCGGCCAACTCGGGTATGCGGCCGAGGTCGACGAGGTGATCGAAGACGGCGAGTCGCATCGCGAGCATGGGGATCAGGCTCTGACCGCCGGCCAGGACCTTCGCGCTGTCGCCGTGCTCGGCGAGCAGAGCGAGCGCCTCAGCGAGGGTGGACGGCGCATGGTACGCGAACCGTGACGCTTTCATCGCCGCAACAGCTCCGGAATCATTGGGCCGGCCTCGGTCCCCGGCGAGCCGAGGAACCAGGCCGTGGTCTCGTGGGCACCGGCGGGCGGCTGCCCGGGTCTGCCAGGCGGCCGATTCCCGGACTACCACCGCCGGCAGAGGTGGTTCCAGGTATGGATCATGCCATCACCACACTCGCACTGAACGACCGTACAGGGACACCGAGGGACCGTACAAGGCCCACCGGAGACGGGCAAGCGGGCCAGCCGACCCCCGACTCGGACTCGACCGCCGTGCCAGACAAGCACACAACAAGGATCATGTCGAGCCGGCGAAGTCGACCCCGCGACACCGAGGGAGCCGGCCCCGATGATCTTTATTACGCAGGCAGCAGAGGCTCTTTATTTTGACCATAGGTGCCATTAAAGTGGCAACGGCGTGGGCTTCCCACGGAGGAAGCGCCGACGGAAGGAGACATCGTGCAGGGATCCACCGGGCCGGTCGGGGTCAGTGAGAGCGCCGAGCCGATCGACGAGGCCGTGGCGCAGCCGTTGGTCGAGGAGGAGCTGTTGATCGAGGAGGTGTCGATCGACGGCATGTGCGGTGTCTACTGACACCGTGGCCGGCGGCCGGCCGCCGGTCACCTCCGCGGACCTCGACGAGGCGTGGGAGCTGTCCCGGTCGGTGGCGCTGCGCCCCGAACCGTTCGGGGCGCTGGCCTACCACTTCGGGAACCGGCGGCTGATCTTCCTCAAACGCCGGGAGCTGGTGGACGTCGTCCGTGGCCTGGGCGACGCGCCTGATGTCCGGACCGCACTGACCAGGGCGGGTGTGCCGGCAGGGCAGTGGGCCGCCTACGTCCGGGCGCTGCGCGGTCTCGCCGAGGCCGACGTCATCCGCCATCGCGACCCCGTGGGAGAAACCGGATGACCGCCGGCACCGACCTCACCCCCGTCTCCCTCGTGCAGCGGTTCGAGCGCGGGCTGACCGCGCCGATCTGCATGACCTGGGAGCTGACCTACGCCTGCAACCTGTCGTGCGTGCACTGCCTGTCCGCGTCGGGCCGGCGTGACCCGCGCGAGCTGGGCACCGCGCAGTGCGAGGCGGTCATCGACGAGCTCCGGGCGATGCGGGTCTTCTACGTCAACATCGGCGGCGGTGAGCCGACCGTCCGCCCGGACTTCTGGCATCTGCTCGACTACGCGGTCGACCACCAGGTCGGGGTGAAGTTCTCCACCAACGGCGTGCGCATCGACCTGCCCCGGGCCCGCCGGCTCGCGGCCACCGACTATGTCGACGTCCAGGTGTCGCTGGACGGCGCGACCGCGGAGGTCAACGACCGGGTGCGCGGCCGGGGATCGTTCGACCTGGCCGTGCGGGCGCTGGACAACCTGGCCACCGCCGGCTTCCGGGACGCGAAAGTCTCCGTCGTGGTCACCCGGGACAACGTCGGCCAGCTCGACGAGTTCAAGCGCCTCGCCGACGACCGCGGGGCGACCCTACGGCTGACCCGGCTGCGCCCGTCGGGGCGCGGCGCGGACGTGTGGGACGACCTGCACCCGACGGCCCACCAGCAGCGCGAGCTGTACGACTGGCTGGTGCGGGCCGGCGAGAACGTGCTCACCGGCGACTCGTTCTTCCACCTGGCCGGCTTCGGCGAGACCCTGCCCGGGCTGAACATGTGCGGGGCGGGCCGGGTGGTGTGCCTCATCGACCCGGTCGGCGACGTCTACGCCTGCCCGTTCACCATCCACGAGACGTTCCGGGCCGGCAACATCCTCACCGACGGCGGTTTCGCCCAGGTGTGGTCGACCAGCGAGCTGTTCCAGCGGCTGCGCGAGCCGCAGAGCGGCGGTGCCTGCTCGTCCTGCGGGTTCTACGACAGCTGCCGGGGCGGGTGCATGGCGGCCAAGTTCTTCACCGGCCTGCCCCTGGACGGCCCGGACCCCGAGTGCGTCCAGGGCCACGGGCAGGACGCGCTGGCCGATCCGCAGCGGATCGTCCCGGCGCTGAGCCTCGACCACTCGCACCGGACCGGCTGCGGCACCGGGGAGTCCCCCCGCGAGCCGGTGCTGGTCCAGATCGGGCACCGCCCCGCTCCGGCGGCCCCGCCGGTCTCGGCCTGCGCCGAGAGCCCGCTGGCCGGGTTCACCCCCGCCGGCTGAGCCGCGATCACACCCGGCCGCTCCGTGGGAGCCGCCGCGAAAGGTCTCCCACGGGAGCGCCACGAAAGGCAGAGCATGGCCAGCACATGGTTCGAGTCGGTCGCCGAGGCACAGCGGCGGGCGCGGCGCAGGCTGCCGAAGTCGGTGTACAGCGCGCTGCTGGCCGGTTCGGAGGCGGGCGTGTCGTACCGGGACAACACCGCGGCGTTCGACGAGCTCGGTTTCGCCCCGCACGTGGCGGGGCTGTCCCCCAAGCGTGACCAGCAGACCACGGTCCTGGGCCAGCCGATCTCCCTACCGGTGATCATCTCCCCGACCGGGGTGCAGGCGGTGCACCCCGACGGCGAGGTGGCGGTGGCGCGGGCCGCCGCTGCGCGCGGCACCGCCATGGGCCTGTCCTCGTTCGCCAGCAAGCCGATCGAACAGGTCATCGCCGCCAACCCGCAGACGTTCTACCAGACCTACTGGATGGGCACCCGGGACTGGATGATCCGGCGGCTGGAACACGCCCACCGGGCCGGGGCGGTCGGCCTGATCGTCACCCTGGACTGGTCGTTCTCGCACAGCCGCGACTGGGGCAGCCCGTGGATCCCCGAACGGCTCGACCTGAAGACCATGGTCAAGCTGGCGCCCCAGGGCGTGACCCGGCCCGCGTGGCTGCTCCAGTACCTGCGCACCGGCAAGCTGCCCGACCTGAGCGTGCCGAACCTGGCCGAACCCGGCCAGGAGGCCCCGGTGTTCTTCGGCGCGTACGGCGAGTGGATGCAGACACCCCCGCCGAGCTGGGAGGACATCGCCTGGCTGCGCCAGCAGTGGGACGGGCCGTTCCTGCTCAAGGGTGTCTCCCGGGTGGACGACGCCCGCCGCGCCCGCGACGCCGGGGTCAGCGCGATCTCGGTCTCCAACCACGGCGGCAACAACCTCGACAGCACTCCGGCCCCGATCCGGGCCCTGGCCGCGGTCGTGGACGCGGTCGGTACCGACGTCGAGGTGCTCATGGACGGCGGCATCCGCCGGGGCGGGGACGTCGTGAAGGCACTCGCGCTCGGCGCGCGGGCGGTCATGATCGGCCGCGCCTACCTGTGGGGCCTGGCCGCCGGCGGGCAGGCCGGGGTCGAGAACGTCCTGGACGTCCTGCGCAACGGGATCGACTCCGCCCTGCTGTCCCTGGGGCACTCCTCCATCCACGAACTGACCCCGGACGACGTCCTGGTACCCGACGGCTTCCCCCGCGCGCTCGGCGCGGCGCCCGCGCGATGACCACCGACGCGGGCCCGACGGACCCGCCGGGCGCGGGCCGGACCGGTCTGTCCGGGCAGGCCTGGACCGACATCGCCGGCCGGCCACTCGTCCTGGTGCCGGTGGGGTCCTTCGAGCAGCACGGGCCGCACCTGCCCCTGGTCACCGACACCACGATCGCGGTTGCGGTGGCCGAGGGGGCGGCGCGGCTCCTCCTGCGGCGGCGCCCCGCCGAGCCGGTCCTGGTCGCGCCGCCTCTCACCTACACCGCCAGCGGTGAGCACCAGTCGTTCGCGGGCACGATCTCCATCGGCGGCCCGGTCCTGCACCTGGTGCTGGTCGAGCTGATCCGCTCGATGTCCGCCTGGGCCGGCCCGGTGGTGTTCGTCAACGCCCACGGCGGCAACCTGCGCGGCCTCACCGACGCCGTCACCCAGCTGCGCGAGGAACGACACGACGTGGCATGGGTGCCGTGCGCCGCCACCGGCACTGCCGACACCGCCAGAGCCTGCTCCGCCGCCGGGGACGCGCACGCCGGGTTCACCGAGACCTCGCTCATGCTCCACCTGGCTCCCGACCAGGTCGACATGACCCGGGCCGCCGCCGGCAACACCACCTCCCTCGACGAGCTGCTGCCCGCCCTCGTCACCGGCGGACTGGCCGCCGTCGCCCCGTCCGGCGTGCTCGGCGACCCGACCGCCGCCACCGCCCAGGACGGCGAACGCATCCTGCGGCGGATGGTCGGAGACGTGTGCGAGCTGATCCACGACGGCGAGGCCGGCGCCGACGGGCGCCTACGCCCGCCCCGGCCCGCGGCCGTGCGGCCGTGAGCGCCCTGTGCCGGCAGGGCCACCGCGTCGTCGCCGTGGACAGCTGCGCCGGCGACGCCCCGGCGAACCTGCCAGGCGTCACCTACCCGCTGGCCAGCAAGGACGAGCTGGAATCGCTGCGCGACGAGTTCCCCGACCAGGTACTCACCGTGGTGGCCGACGTGCGGGACCGTGCCGCCCTGGGCGTCTGGAACACCGCCGCGGCCTGCGTGCCCCACATGCTGACCGGTCCCGACCCCTCCGGCTGCCGGTTCGTCGCCGTCGCCTCGGCCGCCGGGTCATGCGGCCTGTTCCACCTGACCGGCTACAACATGGTCAAGCATGCCGTCATCGGCCTCGTGCGGGGGCTGGCCGCCGACCTCACCGGGACCGGGGTCGCCGCCATCGCGGTCTCCCCCGGCTCGACCCGCACCGAGATGCTGGCGGCCACGGCCGCGCTGTACGAGCTCGACGACGTCGAGCACTTCACCGCCTCGCAGCTCACCGGCCGGCTGATCGACCCGGCCGAGGTCGCCGAGACCATCGCGTTCTGCTGCTCCGTCGCCGGGGGTGTCCTCACAGGCTCCGTGGTCAGCGCCGAGGGCGGGTTCCGCGGGTGAGCACCCGGCTCCCGCCCATGCCGAGTGCGGAGGGCGACCCGGCGCGATCCGCGGATGTCACAGCGCCCATATCTTGTACGCGTGGCCACCCCGTCGAAACGACCGAAGGGCCGTCCACCCGTCACCGATCACGCCGCGATCGAGCGGGCGGCCTTCGTGGTGTTCACCGAACGGGGGTTCGACGCCACCACGCTGGACGCGATCGCCGAGGCCGCGGGAGTCGGGCGCAGGACACTGCTCAGGTACTACCCGTCCAAGAACGACATTCCCTGGGGGCAGTTCGACGAGAGCCTCCTCGACCTCCAGAAGTCCCTGGCCGCCATGCCTCGTGACATCCCCGTCCACGTGGCCGTGCACCGCGCGGTGCTCGCCTTCAACCACGTCGGTCCCGACGCCGTAGCCCAGCACCGGCAACGGATGACACTGCTACTCAGAACACCCACACTGCAGGCCCACTCCGCTCTCAAGTACCGGCGGTGGCGCGAGGTCATCGCCTCCTACGTCGCCGAACGTCACGGCCTGATCGCGGACGACCTGCTGCCGCGCACCGTGGGCCAGGTCACCCTCGCGCTCGCCCTGTCCGCCTACGAACAGTGGCTGGAACACGAGGACAGGACGATCGGGGAGATTCTCGACGAAGCCCTGCGCGGACTCCGGGGATACTTCACCGAGTCGCCACCGTGACCGTCACCCGCCGATGGCGGACATGGGACGAGCCGGTTGAACGAATCCGGGGACGTCGATGCCGTGCCCGGCCCGTTTCGCCCGCACCGCCCGCACCCACCGGGCCGCGATCTCCTCGTCGTCAGCCCCAGACCTCAGGGGGGTCCGCAGATCCGACTCGGTCCGGGCGAACAGGCAGTCGCGTACCTGCCCGTCAGCTGTGAGCCGGACTCGGTCACACGCCGCGCAGAACGGCGCCGACACCGAGGCGATCACCCCGACCTGCCCGGGGCCCGCGTCGATCGTGAAAAGTTCGGCCGGCGCGTTGCCGCGCCCGGGTGCGGGGGTGAGGGTGAACTCCGCGGCCAGCCGGTCCAAGATCTCCGCCGCGGTCACCATCTGCTCCCGTCGCCAGCCGCCCTGGGCGTCGAGCGGCATCTGCTCGATGAACCGCAGCTCGTAGCCTCGGTCCAGGCACCAGTGCAGTAGCGGGACGGCCTCGTCGTCGTTGACTCCCCGCATCAGCACCGCGTTCACCTTCACCGGGGCGAATCCCGCCCGTGCCGCGGCTTCCAGACCCGCGAACACGTCGTCCAGGCGGTGACGGCGGGTGATCTCACCAAACCGGTCCGGACGCAGCGTGTCCAGCGACACGTTCACCCGGTCCATGCCTGCCGCCGCCAGTGCTCCGGCCAGCCCTCCGGAGCCGCCCAGAAGCAGGCCGTTCGTCGTCAGCGCCACCTCCGGCCGCGGTACCAGGGCGGTTATCGCCTGCACCAGGGACACCAGCCCCGGCCGCAGTGTGGGCTCGCCCCCGGTCAACCGGATCTCGGTCACCCCGAGCCTTGTCACCGCAATCGCGACCAGGCGTAACACCTCACTGTCCGTGAGGATTTCCGGCCGCGGCAGCCAGGCCAGGCCTTCGGCGGGCATGCAGTAGGTGCAACGCAGGTTGCAACGGTCGGTCAGCGACACCCGTAGGTCGGTCGCGACTCGCCCGTACGAGTCGGCGAGCTGCATTCGGATGATTCTACGTGTCCATTCCCACGATTTTCACTGATGATTCCGTCAACTCGAGCAGATCCACGAGATCCATCTACCAGGACTCTATCGAACGGGTGTTTAGCACAAATCCTTGGCGACCGTCAAGCGCCGAGCCTCCCGGCAGTACACGGATGACCGCGCCTCGCCGGGCGCGGCGGCGGAAGCGAATCCTGGAGTTGACCGCCCGGCGGGCACCCCCGAGCCGAACGATCATCCACCACAGTCCCGATCATGAGATGACGCGCGACGACCACCTCTCGCCGGGGCGTCGACCATCTTCTTTTTCGCCATGGGTGTCATTATTCTTGGCCGTGGGCGTTCGATCCTGCCGGGAGCGACCTCGCCAGGTCACCCGCGCGCATCGGGCTGGACACTGACGTCGCACGCCGGAGGAGATCTGGATCTCCATCGCCACCAGAGCGTCGCGGCGCACGGGAGCGACGAGCTCCGGACCTGTTCACTGCTACAGAAGAGGCTTTAAACACGATGAGTGCCGGAACCACAACCATCACGCGCCATATGTTGCCGGACCGGATTCGGCGACGACGGCCGCAGCTCGAGAGACATGGCGGTGGTAGTTCGAACCGAGTGAGGATCACCGGCGAATCCGGCTTCTTCCCCAGCGACCGTCGCAACGGGCATGGTTTCTGAGTCGCCCGCCTCCGGGGGCCCGACGACGACAGGGGAAGTGCTCCTCGCGGAGATCCGGGACACCCCGCTCTCCGTCGACGAGTGTCTGTCGGCGGTGCGGACGGCCGAGGTGGGGGGTGTCGCCCTGTTCGTCGGCATGGTCCGCGATCACGACCATGACCGTCCCGTGATCGAGCTGGACTACTCCGCCCACCCGTCGGGCCAGGCCGAGCTGGCCCGGGTGGCCGGCGAGATCGCCGCCCTGGACGGGATCCGTACCGTCGCCGTGGTGCACCGTACGGGGTCGCTACGGGTAGGTGACCTGGCTGTGGTGACGGCGGTCGGCGCGGCCCACCGGGCGGAGGCATTCACGGCCTGCCGGCGGCTGATCGACGACGTCAAGGCACGGGTGCCGATCTGGAAGCACCAGTTGTTCGCCGACGGTTCGGCGGAATGGGTGGGTTCCTGCTGATAGCTCCGGCACGGGAAGCGCGTGAGGCCGGTACCGGCGTCCTCCCGGCCAGCGGTCATGAACGACGCGGCAGCTCGTCGGACGCTGCCGCATCGACGGATGCGTGAAGGCGCCGCCTTCGGGTGGCCCGCATACTCAGGGATCGCCCAGCTCGGTCACCTGTGCGGCCAACGCCGCCACCAGCTCCCCGTCCCGGCCCAGTCCGGGGCCGAGAAGATCGAGGACCAGGCTGGCGGCTTCGGGCAGCGGAGCCCGGGCCGCGGCGACCGACCGGCCCGCCTCAGCATCGCGTACCGACGCCGTCCCCTCCCGCAGATGCAGCATCCAGGCGGCGATCACTCGGATTCCGGCCCGGGGCATCACGCCGCGGGCACGTTCAGCGCGCAGGACCGGCAGGATACGCACCGGAAGCTTCAGAGAGCCATCCATGGCGATCTGAGCGAGCAGATGCCGAATCCGCGGGTTCTCGAAGCGTTCCAGCAACGCATGCTGATAGGACTCGAGCTCGGTCCTGGTCATGCTCAGGTGGCGGGAGGCTTCCGCCCACCACTCGATCAGCCACCCGCGGCAGCGGGGGTCGGCGACGGCCTGCGCGACCGTGACGTGCCCGCGGCGGGGACCGGCGTAGGCCAGCAGTGAATGCGCGCCGTTGAGCAGCCACAGCTTGCGGTTCTCGAACGGCGTCAGGTCGGCGACGAACCGGGCACCCGCGTGTTCCCACTCGGGCCGCCCACCCGGGAAGTCACCGCTGAGCACCCATTCCGAGAACGGCTCGGTGACCACCGGCACGGCGTCGTCGCGGCCGGTCGCGGCGCGCACCGCGGCGCCGTCGGCGTCGGTGGTGCCCGGGGTGATGCGGTCGACCATCGTGGTCACCCACGAGGCGCCGTCCGCGGCGGCGACGAGCTCCGGTCGTCCGGTCGCCGCGGCCAGCTCGCGTACCGCGCGCCCGGCCACAGCGCCGTTGCCCGCCAGGTTGTCGCACGGCACTGTCGCGACCGGACTGCGGCCGGCCCGGGCCCGCGCGTGCAGTCCGGCGAGCAGGCGGGCGGGAGCCGTCATCACCAGGGCGCCGGGGTCGGTGCGCAGCGCCGCGATGTCGGCGGCGACGTCCCCGCGCGCCAGGTCGAGACCTCCGTCGGGGTCACAGGCGTAACCGGCCTCCGTGACCGTCAGGGTGACGACGGCGAGGGCCGGCTGCCGCCAGTACGCCAGCCAGGCGTCGTGGTCGCTGCCCGCGTGCGCGGCGGCAAGCGAGCTGATCACGTCGAAGCGGTCGCCTTCGGCACCGCGCGTCAGCAGGGTGTAGAGCCCGTCCTGGGCGGTCAGCGCGTGCGCGAGGCCCCGGCGGCGGTGGGAGAACGCCGCGATCCCCCACTGCCGGGCGTCCGGCGCCCGGTCGGTGTACCAGGCCTGATGGGCCCGGAAGAAGCTACCGAGCCCGAGATGCAGAATGCGAACCCGAGCCGCCGGCCGCCCGTCGCCACCGGGCCGCGACAGCGGTCGAGCGACAGCCGCAGGACGACTCGGCGACGGGGCCACGGGGCCGCTGGCGGGCGCCGCCACTGGGCGGTTCACAGGCACGGCCGCGGAATGGTTCACAGACGGAAGGCCTCTCGCGGCCTGACCGCCACCAGCTCGACGGCGGTCTCGAAGGCCTCGTCCTCCTCCAGCCGGTGCTCGGCGACGAGCTCGGCGAGCACGCCGCAGTCGAGCCGACGGGACATGTCGTGGCGGACCGGCACGGAGCAGAAGGCACGCGTGTCGTCCACGAAGCCGGAGGTGCGCGTGAAACCCGCGGTCTCGGTCACCGCCCGCCGGAAGCGGCGGATGGAGTCCGGCGCGTCGAGGAACCACCAGGGAGCGCCGACGTACACCGCCGGGTAGAAGCCCGCGAGTGGGGCGATCTCCCGCGAGAAGACCGTCTCGTCGAGGGTGAACAGCACCAGGCGGAAGTCGGGATCGGTGCCGTGACGATCGAGGAGCGGCTGCAGCGCCTGAGTAAACTCGGTTCGCAGCGGGATGTCGTGCCCGGTGTCCGGGCCGTACCGGCGCAGGGTCGGGGTGTGGTGGTTGCGCCGGACGCTCGGATGCAGCGTCATCACCAGCCCGTCCTCGCAGGACATCCGCGCCGACTCGCAGATCATGTGCCGGCGGAACGCGGTGGCCTCGGCCTCGCTCGCCTCCCCGGCCAGAGCGGCGCGGAAGATCCTGGCGGCCTCGGCGTGCGGCAGCGGATCGGTCCGGACATCCGGATGGCTGTGGTCGCAGGACGTGGCACCGTGCTCGGCGAAGTAGCGGCGACGGGCCTCCAGCGCGCGCACGTAGCCGTCGTAATCACCGACGTCGGCGTCGGCCGCCTCGCCGAGACGCCGCACCGCCTCGTCCCAGCCCGCTCGGGTGGGCTCCAGGTACCGGTCGGGGCGGAAGGTGGGGATGACCCGGCCGGGCCAGTCCGGATCCGCGGTGAGAGCGCGGTGTGCCGCGAGATCGCTGCAGGGGTCGTCGGTGGTGGCCAGAACCTCGATGTCGAACCGGCGGAACAGCGCTCGAGGTCGATACGCCTCGTCGGCGAGCCGCTCGGCGACCTGGTCGTAGATCCGGTCCGCGCTGTCGGGACCGGGCCGTTCGGTGACACCGAAGATCTCGGCCAGCTGGGATTCCAGCCAGTAACGCACCGGGGTGCCGCGGAACACGGCCCAGTGCTCGCAGAACGTGCGCCACACCGCTCGCGCCTGTTCCTCGGGCAGCGGGCCGCGTCCGACGCCCAGCTCCGCCAGCGGCACCCCGCTGGCGTGCAGCAGCCGGGTCACGTAATGGTCCGGAGTGATCAGCAGGCTGGCCGGGTCCGCGAACGCCTCGTCGTGTACCAGCAAGAAGGGGTCGACGTGACCGTGCGGGGAAAGGATTGGCAGGTCACGCACGGCTTCGTACAGCCGCCGGGCGAGCGCCCGCACCCCCAGGTCGACCGGGAACAGGCGGTCGGGATGCGGGCGGAGCGGGACACCACCACCCGGCACGGTGACGCCACCTGACACGGCGGAGTTGCCTGCACCAGCGAACTTGCCTGCCACGTTGGAGTTACCTGACAGGGCGGGGTTGCCTGACACAGTGTGGAGCGTCGACGGTGCGGCGACCCGACGGCAACCGGTTGCCACAAGTTGTCCGCGCCGTTGCGGAAGGGGCACCCGCCGTGCTCGGCTTTCCGCCATGACGGAGTCGGCGACAGCCACCTCGACCGGACCGGTCACCACGGCCGGAGGACCGCGCGGCCTGCTGACCGACGACGAGGTGACGCGCTTCGTCTCCGAGCAACTCGCCACTGCGGATCTGGACGGGCGCAGCGTGTGTCTGGTGATCCCGGACGGCACCCGCAGCTGCCCACTGCCGCTGCTGCTCTCCGCCGTCCACGGCGCCCTGCACGGACGGGTGCGCCGCCTCACGGCGCTTGTCGCGCTCGGTACCCACGCGGCCATGGACGAGCAGGCGCTCGCGGCCCACCTCGGCTACCGGACCGGGGCCCTCGCCGAGCGTTATCCCGGCCTGACGGTGCTCAACCACCGCTGGTGGGAACCCGCGGACTTCGTCTCGGTGGGCACGATCCCAGCCACCCGGATCGGTGAGCTCTCCGGCGGGCTGCTGCGGCAGGAGGTTCAGGTACGGCTCAACCGCGCGGTGGTGGAGCACGACGTCGCCCTCGTCGTCGGGCCCGTGTTCCCGCACGAGGTGGTGGGCTTCTCCGGCGGCAACAAGTACTTCTTCCCCGGCGTCTCCGGGCCGGAGGTCATCAACCTGTCGCACTGGCTCGGCGCGCTCATCACCAGCGCCGAGATCATCGGCACCCGGGGGATCACTCCCGTCCGCGCCCTGATCGACGAGGCCGCCGCGCTGATCCCCAGCCGGCGCCTGGCGCTCTGTGTCGTCGTCCGATCCGGCGAGGAGCGCGCGGGCTCACTGCACGCGGTGTCCTTCGGCGCGCCGGAGGCGGCCTGGGCCGCAGCCGCCGAGGTCTCGGCCGAGACTCATGTGCGCCACCTCGACGCGCCGGTGGCCCGGGTGGTGTCGCTGATACCCGCCCGCTACGCCGACATCTGGACGGCCGCCAAGGGCTTCTACAAGCTCGAACCCGTGGTCGCCGACGGAGGCGAGGTCATCCTGCACGCACCGCACGTACGGCAGCTGGCCCCGATGCACCCGGAGATCGAGCGGATCGGGTACCACTGCCGCGACTACTTCACCCGGCAGTGGGACCGGTTCGGCCACCTGCCCTGGGGGGTGCTCGCGCATTCCACCCACCTGCGCGGGGCCGGCGCCTACGACGAGGTGCACGGGGAACGCTGCCGGGTGACCGTGACCCTGGCCACCGCCATCCCGGCGGACGTCGTGCGCGCGGTGAACCTGAACTACCTGGACCCGGCGCAGGTCGACGTCGAGACCCTCGCAGCCGACCCGGACACGCTGGTCGTGCCGCACTCCGGGGAGGTCCTGTACCGGCTTCGCCGCCCGGCCTGAGGCGTGGCGCCACCGGCCGGCGCCGGCCTCAGGCCTGCGGGCGCCAGCGCCGGCGGACGGAGAACGCGGCGCTCTTGGGGTGCCGGTCCCGGGTGAACACGCCCTTCTTGTTGCCGTCGACCCGGATGATGTGCGGGCTGGTGGCGAAGTCGGCGAAGTTCCAGATGTGCTCGCCGATCACGGCATCCACCCGGTCGAACACCCGGTGGTGCATCTCGAGGAACCGCACCTGGTACTCCTCGGACCAGGGGGTGTCGACCACGGCGTGCAGCCCGGCCATGGTGTCCGCTCCGTACTCGGTGACGATCACCGGCTTGCCGTGGGCGGCCCACCTGTTCAGCTCGGCCTCCAGTGCGACCTCGGCGGCCTTGAGCTCCCCGTTGTTGATGTACCAGCCGTAGTAACGGTTGATCATGACGACGTCGGCGAGCTCGGTGACCTGGCACTGGTCGAACGAGTTGACGAAGCCCACCGGGCAGGTCGGGTCGAGCTTGCGGGCCTCGGCGAACAGCGGCGCGAAGTACTCCCGGGCGGCGGCGGTACTGGAATCCGGCTCGTTGGCGAGGCTCCACAACACCACACTCGGATGGTTCCGGTCCCGGATTATCAGTTCCCGCACGGCCTGGAGATGCGCGCGCTGGGTGACGGAGCTGATGCCATCCTCACCGAAGGTACTCACCGTCGGCCTGCTGCCGAAAGCGAGCGAGGCCTTCAGGTTCAGACCGACGGCCGCGGTCTCGTCGATCACGACGATGCCACTCCGGTCGGCGTACTCCAGTACCTCCTCCGCATACGGATAGTGGGAGGTGCGGAAGGAGTTGGCGCCGATCCACTCCATCAGCTCGAAATCATGGACCATGAGCGCGTCGTCATGGGCCTTGCCGCGCACCGGCGCGTCCTCGTGCTTACCGAAGCCCCGGAAGTAGAAAGGCTCCCCGTTGATCAGAAACTGGGTGCCGCGTACCTCGACGGTACGCACACCGACCGGCAGGACATAACTGTCGGCCACCTCCCCGCCCGCACCGACCAGACGGGCATCGAGCTCGTACAGGTAACCGTCACCCGGTGCCCATGGATGCACGGCTGGCACGTTCAACATTCCCACGGCACCGTCGGCGGCGGCGACCTCCCGCCCCTGCGCGTCGCGGAGCACGACCCGGATGGCGGCAACACCCTGGGCACCCTCGATCTCCACCGCGTAGCGCACCGTGCCCGCGGCGCCGTCGAGAGCGGTCTCCACCGCGATGTCGCTGATCCGCGTGTGCGGTGTGGTGTACAGCCAGACCGAGCGGTGCAGACCCGCGTAGTTGAAGAAGTCGTGGAAGTACTTCTGGCGGCGTCCCTGCGCGGTGTCCTCCACGATGCCGGGCGGTATCGAGGTCAACGTGAGCTCGTTGTTGACGACCACGGTGACCCGGGCCTCGTCCCCGGGCGCCACGACCCCGGTGATGTCGGCTTCGAACGGCGTGTAGCCACCCTCGTGCTCGGCGACGAGCGTGTCGTTCACCCAGACGACCGCACGGTGGGTCGCGGCGTCGAAACGCAGCACCACCCGCCGCGCGGACCAGCCGGCCGGGATGCGGACGACCGTCTGGTACCAGGCGTCACCAACATGATCACGCACGGCGAGATCGGGCACGATGTCGTTGTAGCTGGCCGGCACCGGCATCTCCCGGGCCCCGGGCAGGCGCGCACGCCACCAGCCCGCGTTCCGCCCGGTACCCGCGGGGTCGAGACGGAAGGCCCACAGCCCGCCCAGAGATCGCCGCTCCCGTGTCGAACCGTCCTGGGGACGAAGCATTCTTGGGCTCCCTGAAGACATGCGGCGGCAACGCCGCGGTTTCCGCGGTGTACGGAGACATTCAGCTGTCGACGGACGGGCCGAGCAAGCGGTTGCCACTTGTTGCCGCGCACCATCCCGCACCGGGCGGGTTGAAACGACAGGCCGATAGCCCGTCGTATAGAACTAAGTTGATTCGCGGCGGACGAGGGTGGCGCTCACCGGGGGCCGCCAGTCCGGCAGGGGCCGGCCTTCTGTCTGGTGGATGGCGTATTCGGCGAATCCGCGGCCGAGGGTGGCGGTGTCGAACCGGACAGTGGAAAGCGCGGGGACGAACATTGTCGCTATGGGGCTGTCGTCGTGGCCGATGACGGCGAGGTCGTCGGGTATCCGTATCCCGAGGCGGATCGCGGCGCTGACGATGGCGGCGGCGACGTCGTCGTTGAAGGCGACGACGCCGGTCACTCCGGCGCTGTGCCAGGCACGGACCGCGTCGTCGGCGGATCCGTCGCGGTAGTCGATGTACCTGATGTCGACGGGCGGCAGGTCGAGGGCGCGTGCTCGTTCCCGGGCCGCGTCGTGGCGGGCCTGGACGAGGGAGGACGGGCGGGGGTCGGCGAAGGCGGCGTACGCGAGGTGGCGGCGGCCGTGTTCGTGCAGGTGCTCGACCTGGAGACGGGGCCCCGCACTCACAGCGAGGGAGAGGTCGAGGGGTTCCTGCCGGGCCGGGTCCGGGAAGATCCGGCGGATCCCGCAGCCGCGCATCGAGGCGATCTCGTCCGGGCTGAAGGTGGTGAACCCGAAGACGCTGTCCGGGGTCAGGAGCTCCCAGAGGGGACGGTTCTCGCCGTGGGGCCGGCGGGTGTAGGTGACGAGCGAGTAACCGGCCTCGTCCAGGACGCGGGACGCCTCGTCGAGGTAGATCCGGAAGGTGTACTCGACGGGCCAGTCCGGCAGGACGAACAGGACGATCCTGCTGCGGCCGCTGGCGAGGGCCTGGGCGGCGCTGTTCGGCCGGTAGCCGAGGCGCAGCGCCGCTTCGAGCACCCGCTCGCGGGTGCCCTCCGAGATCGTCTGCCCGCGGGTCCGGTTGAGGACGAAGCCCACCGTCGCCCGCGAAACCCCTGCGACAGCGGCAACATCCGTGGCGGTGACCCTTCGCTTCGCCGTCGCCTCTGACACGGCCGCCGCCCCCTCACTCGGGCCCACTTGCGCGCGCTAACAGCACGATGTTAGCTTGTCTACCCACGATGCTAGTACGTGCTAGTGGCCTGGGGCACCCATCTTCGCGACCTCGACCACTTCCGCACGGCGGGTGCCATTCGCCCGAATCCACGACGAACCAAGACTGCGCGGCCAGGGAGAGCTCGGTTGATCCGTTCATCCTTCAATGACGGCTGGTCCTTCCGCCGGAAGACCGACGCGTTCCTGGAGATCCTCGGCCGGGCCGACGCCCCCTGGGAGGACGTCCGGCTTCCCCACGACGCGATGGTGGGACTAGAGCGCGACGGAGCCGATACCGAGGCTGGTCAGCGCGGCTACTACCCGAGCGGGGCATACCAGTACCGGAAGACCTTCTTCGCGCCGGAAAAATACCGGAACCGGCGAGTAACCCTTGAGTTCGAGGGTGTCTACCGGAATGCCCGGGTGTTCATCAACGGCGATTTCGCGGCGCAGCGCGCCTACGGCTACTCCAACTTCTACGTCCACACAGATCATCTACTGAAGTACGGCAGCAACAACGAGATCGTCGTGGAGGCGTACAGCGGCAACGACACCCGCTGGTACTCGGGTGGCGGCGTCTACCGCAACACGAAACTGATCGTCGGCGATCTGGTTCACCTCGCACTGGACGGGGTGAAGATCACAACTCCGGCCGTCGACGGCGACCTCGCGGTGGTCGCGGTGGCGACCGAGTTACAGAACGAGTCTCCCGTCACCCGGTCGCTCGAAGTGCTCACCGAGATCGTGGACGCCGACGGCACGGTCGTCGCCCGGGACACCGCTCCGGTCACCGCCTTCATCGGCGACCGGCTCACCCTGCGCCAGCGGCTGTCCGTGCCACAGCCGGAGCTGTGGGGGGTGGACCGGCCCTATCTCTACCTCTGCCGGACCAGCGTCACGGCGGACGGTGAGCTACTGGACCAGGAGACCACGCGCTTCGGCATCCGTACGCTCACCATCGACCCGCGGCGGGGCCTGCGCGTCAACGGCGAGGTGGTGAACCTGCGTGGCGCCTGCATCCACCACGACAACGGGGTGATCGGCGCCGCGACCATCGACCGCGCCGAACAGCGCAGGGTCGAGATCCTCAAACAGGCCGGCTTCAACGCCATCCGCAGCTCCCACAACCCGATGAGCAAGGCGCTCCTCGACACCTGCGACCAGCTCGGCGTTCTCGTGATCGACGAGCTGTTCGACGCGTGGACCCGCTCCAAGGTGAGCCAGGACTACGCCCTCGACTTCGCCACCTGGTGGGAGTCCGACGTGCGGGCGATGGTCGACAAGGACTTCAACCATCCCAGTGTCATCCTCTACTCGATCGGGAACGAGATCCCGGAGACGGGCACCGCCGCCGGCGCGGCGATCAGCCGCCGGCTCGCCGAGACGATCCGCTCGATCGACAGCACCAGGTTCGTCACGAACGGCGTCAACGGACTCCTCGCCGGCGGCCCCGACCTGCTCGCCTCCTTCCCCGGCGAATCCCGGAAGAAGGACAGCGAGAGCCTCGACGTCAACGGCTTCATGACGCGGTTCCGTGAGCTCATGCCAATCCTCATGAGCTCCGAGGTCGTCGGTTCGAAGACCGCCGAATCGATGGCCTGCCTCGATGTCGCCGGCTACAACTACCTCGAATCACGGTACGGGCAGGACGGGGCGCAGTTCCCCAACCGGGTGATCGTCGGAACCGAGACCTATCCCGCCGACATCGACACGAACTGGCGGCTCGTCCAGGACCACAGCCATGTCATCGGTGACTTCACCTGGACCGGCTGGGACTACCTCGGCGAGCCGGGGACCGGCCGGATCGAGTACGAGGGCGACGACGAGACCACGAACTCCGCGCTGAACCACCAGGGCGGCTACCCGTGGCTGACGGCGTGGTGCGGTGACATCGACATCACCGGCCACCGCCGGCCCGCCTCCTACTACCGCGAGATCGTGTTCGGCCTGCGCGGCAAGCCCTACATCGCCGTCCACCGTCCCGAGCGCTTCGGTCGGGCGGTCCGGGTGGCGATGTGGTGGTCGTGGAGCGACTCGGTCTCCAGCTGGAGCTGGAACGGCCACGAGGACAGGCCGGTGCGGCTCGAGGTGTACTCCGCGGCGGACGAGATCGAGCTCCTGGTCAACGGCCGGCGGGTCGGAACCGCCCCGGCGGGTGAGAAGAACCGGTTCAAGGCCGAGTTCGAGACTGTCTACGAGCCCGGCGAGATCGTGGCCGTCGCCTACACCGGGGGCCGCGAGACCGGCCGCACCTCGCTGCGCTCCGCGACGGGCGAGGTCCGCCTCGACGCCGCGGCCGACCGCACCCGCATCACCGCCGACGACACCGACCTCGCCTACGTCGCCCTCACGCTCGTCGACGGGGCCGGCAACCTCTACAACACCGCCGACCGCAAGGTGGCCGTCGAAGTGACGGGGCCCGCCGTGCTCCAGGGCTTCGGCAGCGCGGACCCCAGGCCGACCGAGAACTTCTTCGACACGGTCCGCACGACCTTCGACGGCCGGGCGCTCGCCGTCATCCGCCCGACGGCCCCCGGCTCGATCACCGTCACCGCCACCGCGGAGGGCTGCGAGCCGTCCACCGTGCGCATCGAAGCCGAACCCTCGGGCCCCTCCGCCGAATGACCGGCTGACGCATCAGTAAGGAATCGACGATGACGTACGACGCCACGCTGACACCTGAAGCCCGGGCGGACGCGCTTCTCCGGACGATGACGGTGGAGGAGAAGGCGCAGCAGATCACGGGTCTGATGCCGGTCGGGCTGCTCGGCGTGGACGGCCTGGTCCAGACGGAGGCCGAACGCCGCCTGGGCACCGGGATCGGCCACATCGCGCCGCTCGGGATGCTCAGCCACCGGACGCCCGCGAACCTGGCGAAGGCTGTCAACGAGATCCAGCGTTTCCTCGTCACCCGGACCCGCCTGGGCATTCCCGCGCTCTTCCACGTGGAGGCGCTGAACGGTGTGGTGTCCCCTGGTCTGACCACGTTCCCGACCGCGATCGGGCTCGCCGCCACGTGGAACCCCGCCGGGGTGACGGAGATGGCGGACGTCCTGCGCCGGCAGGCACGGGCCATCGGTCACCCGCTCGTCCTGTCCCCGGTGATGGACGTGGCCCGCGACGCCCGCTGGGGCCGGGTGCACGAGACCTACGGCGAGGACCCGTACCTGGTGTCCGCGATGAGCGTCGCGTTCGTCCGCGGCATCCAGGGCGACGACCCGCGCGAGGGCGTCATCGCGACCGGGAAGCACTTCCTCGGCTATGCCCTCACCGAGGCCGGGCAGAACATGGCCCGCACCGCCGTCGGGGCCCGGGAGCTGTACGAGGTGTACGCCCGCCCGTTCGAGGCCGCCATCAAACTGGCCGGCCTCGCGGCGGTCATGAACTCCTACAGCACCGTCGACGGCGTCCCGGTCGGTGCCAACCGCGAGATCCTCACCGGCCTGCTGCGGGACCGCCTCGGCTTCGCCGGCACCGTCGTCTCCGACTACGAGACCATCCGCCACCTGTACAAGCGGCTCGGTGTGGCGCGGGACGCCGAGGAGGCCGGCCGGCTCGCCCTCGCCGCCGGGCTCGACGTCGAGCTTCCCGTCGCCGACGGCTACGGCCCCACGCTCGCGCGGGCGGTCCACGCCGGCACGGTTCCCGTCGATCAGCTGGACCAGGCCGTGTGGCGGGTCCTGCGGGACAAGTTCGCGCTGGGCCTGTTCGACCGGCCCTACGCCGACGAGGATCCCGTCGTCGTCAACGAGGTCGCCCGCCAGGGTGTCGACCTCTCCTACCGGCTCGCCCAGCAGTCCGTGACCCTGCTGGCGAACGACGGCACCCTGCCGCTGTCCCGGGACCTGCGCCGGATCGCGGTCGTCGGCCCGCACGCCGACGGGATCTCCTTCGCGTTCCCGCCCTACACCTACCCCGCCGCGCTGGAGATGCTCCGGGCCCGGTTCACCGGCGAGCGGGCCCACATACCCGGCACCGAGAACATGGCCGGTGACATCACCCCCGAGGCGGCCGCGCTGATGCGCCAGGAGCTCGCCGGCCCCATCGGGACACCGATCGACGACTACATCCGCGACGCCTACGGCGCGCTGTCCCTCGCCGACGCCGTCCGGCGGGCCGTCCCCGGCGCGCAGGTGACCGTGGCCACCGGCTGCGGGGTCCTCGACGAGGAGCCGGCCGACATCCCGGCCGCGGTCGCCGCCGCCGCGGGCGCCGACGTGGTGATCCTCGCCCTCGGCGGGCGGGCCGGCTGGTTCACTCCCCGGATCACCGAGGGCGAGGGCTGCGACACCGCCGACATCGACCTTCCCGCGAACCAGATCGCGCTCGTCCAGGCCGTCGCAGGCACCGGGACTCCCTGCGTGGGCATTGTGTACACCGGCCGGCCGATGGCCCTGACCCCGATCGTCGGGCTGCTCCCGGCGCTGCTCTACGGCTACTACGGCGGCCAGCACGCCGCCACCGCCATGGCCGACGTGCTGTTCGGCAGCGTCAACCCGGCCGGCAGGCTCCCGATCTCCATCCCGCGGCACTCCGGGCAGGTGCCCGTCTACTCCGGCCAGCCCACCGGCACCGGCTACCGGCGCACCGACCAGGACATGCACCTGGGCTATCTCGACATGCCGTCAGGTCCCCTGTTCCCGTTCGGCCACGGGCTGAGCTACACCACCTTCGACTACACCGACCTCACGGTCAGCTTCCCCGAGGTCGACAGCGAGGGCGCCGTCACCGTCGGGCTGACCGTCCGCAACACCGGCGCACGGGCCGGCGACGAGGTCGTGCAGCTCTACTTCTCCGACCAGGCCACCGGGGTCACCCGGCCGGCCCAGGAGCTGGTCGGCTTCACCCGCCTCAGCCTGGACGCCGGCGCGGCCGCGACCGTGGCGTTCACCGTGCCCATGAGCCAGCTCGGCTACGTCGCCCTCGACGGCGGCTTCGTTCTCGAACCCGGCCCCATCCAGATTCTCGCGGGCAGCTCGTCGGACGACATCCGCCTGCGCGGCAGCTTCGACGTCGCCGGAAAAGTCGCCGAACTGGACAGCCGCCGTTCCTTCCTCTCGGACGTCACCGTCAGCGACACACGCCCTTGAACCACCGGCCGCACCTACCAGAAAACCCGACCGCCACCTTTCCGGGCCGGGTTCCCGCCAGGTGCCAGTCGCTGACCCAGGTCAGCGGATTCTTACGGAGATCTCCATGGTCACCTGCATTACCTGTGCACCGTTAACCGACCGGTGTTCATCGTGAGCACGCCCACCGAACCGGTGACCGAGGCACCAGAAGCGGCACCAGAAGCGGCGTCGGCGGGGGTCGCTGCCAGGCTGGCCGCTGGGCTGATCGAGGCGGAGGCGCAGCGGCGGGCGCAACAGGCGGACTCCCGGCGTGAGGTGTTGTTCGCGGACGAGCTGCTGCCCGGTGTGGGCGGTGAGCGGCTGTCGTTGCGGCAGGGCCTGGCCGCCGGTGGTTCGGTGACGTTCCTGACGCTGATGACGCTGTCGGCGCTGGACGAGCTGGAGTCGGCGGCGCTGACGACACTGGCACCCGACATCCGGGACGCGTTCGGGCTGAGCGACGGCGCGATCGTGTTCATCTCCGCGGCCGCCGGGGCGTTCCTCGTGCTGGGCGCATTGCCGATGGGCTGGCTGGCGGACAAATGCCGGCGCTCCCGGGTCATCGGCTGGGCGGGTGTCGTGTTCTCGGTGATGGTGCTGGCGAGCGGACTGGCGGCGAACGCGTTTCTGTTCTTCCTGGCCCGCTTCGGTGTCGGGGTGGCGAAGTCGAGCAACAACTCGGTACACGGATCGTTGCTCGCCGACACCTATCCGATCGGAGTCCGGGGGCGGATCTCCGCGGCGAACTTCGGGGCGGCGCGCACCGCTGGAGCGCTCAGTCCCCTGGTGGTCGCGGGCATCGCCACGCTGGCGGGTGGGGCTGACGGCTGGCGTTGGCCGTTCCTGATCCTCGGCCTGCCGGCCCTGGCGGTGGCGGTTTTCGCGTTCCGCCTGCCGGAGCCGCCTCGCGGCCAGCACGAGATGAAATCGGTGCTGGGCGAGGTGGTGGAGGACGCCGAGCCGATGCCGATCTCGGTCGAGGCGGCATTCGCCAGGCTGCTGCGGATCCGGACCGTCAAGACCGCGATCGTCGCATTCTCCGCGCTGGGTTTCAGCCTGTTCACCACGAGCGTGCTGGCGAATCTGTGGGCTGAGGACCACTACGGGATGTCGACGTTCCAGCGGGGCCTGATGGGTTCACTCGGCGGCGCCGCTCTGCTCGTGGCCCTGCCGATCGTCGGGCCACGCTACGACCGGCTCTACCACCGGGATCCGGCACGGGCCGTGGCTCTGCTGGGGCTGTGCATCCTGCCGGGTGCGGTGCTGCTGCCGGTCCAGTGGTTCATGCCGAACTGGGTCGGGTTCATGCTGGCCAGCATCCCGGGGGCGGTGTTCTCCTCGGTCGCGTTCTCGATGGTGGGCCCGGTGATGCAGTCGGTGACGCCCTACCGGCTGCGCGGGCTGGGCCTGGCGCTGGCCGCGGTCTACATGTTCTTCATCGGCGCGACCGGCGGCGCCATCCTCTCCGGGCTGATCAGCAACGCCTACGACCCGCGGGTCGCGGTGCTGGTGATCGGGATCCCCGCGACCGCGGTCGGCGGGCTCATGATGATCCGCAGCGCGTCCTTCGTGAAGAACGACCTGTCGCTGGTCGTGGCGGACCTGCGCGAGGAGCTCGCCGAACGCGACCGGCAGCGCGAGAACCCGGACGACGTCCCAGCGCTCCAGGTCAACAACATCGACTTCTCCTACGGGCCGGTACAGGTCCTGTTCGACGTCGCCTTCGACGTGAAGAAGGGCGAGACCCTGGCGCTGCTGGGCACCAACGGCGCGGGCAAGTCCACCATTCTGAAAGTCATCTGCGGCCTGGGAACCCCGTCGCGTGGGGTGGTCCGCCTCGGCGGGCGGACCATCACCTACGTCTCCCCGGAACAGCGCGGGAAGTACGGCGTGCACCTGCTGCCCGGCGGCAAGGGCGTCTTCCCCGGGATGACGGTGCGCGAGAACCTGGAGATGGCCGCGTTCCGGATGCGCCGCGACGCGGCCGGCCGGGAGCGGCGTTTCGCCTACGTACTCGGCCTGTTCCCCGACCTCGAGAGCCGACAGGGCCAGCGGGCGGGGTCGCTGTCGGGCGGGCAGCAACAGATGCTGGCGCTGGCGATGGTGCTGCTGCACGACCCCGAGGTGCTACTGATCGACGAGCTCTCCCTCGGGCTGGCCCCGGTGGTGGTGCAGGACCTGCTGGCGATCCTCGAACGCCTCAAACAGGACGGCCTGACGATCATCGTCGTCGAACAGTCCCTGAACATCGCCCTCGCCATCGCCGACCGGGCGGTGTTCCTGGAGAAGGGCCAGGTCCGTTTCACCGGGCCAGCCCGCGAACTCGCCGAACGCGACGACCTGGCACGCGCGGTGTTCCTCGGCCGGGAAGGCGGCTGACCCGCCATGGAAATCCCCACCACCCAGCTGCTCTTCGACGGCGCGGTCACCGGCCTGGTGATCGGCCTGCTCGCGGTCGGCATCGTCCTCGTCCACCGCTCGACCCGCGTCATCAACTTCGCGGTGGCGAACATGGGCCTGGTCGGCTCGGCCCTCTTCGCACTGCTCACGGTGCGTTACAACGTTCCGTACTGGATCTCGCTGGCCATCGCGCTGCTCGTAGGTGTGCTGTTCGGCGCCCTGGTCGACCTCACGGTGATCCGCCGGCTGTTCGCCGCGCCACGGGTGATCCTGCTGGTCGCGACCATCGGCGTCGCCCAGCTCGCGCTGACCGTCGTCACCTCCCTGCCCGACCTCGACGACTACCCGAGCGAGTCCTACCCGGTGCCCTGGTCGGGGAGCTGGTCACCGGCCAGCGGCCTCACGATCACCGGGGCGCAGCTGAGCGTCCTGGTCACGGTGCCTCTCGTCGCGCTCGGGCTCAGCCTGTTCCTGGGCCGCACCGTGCTCGGCAGGACGGTCAAGGCCGCCGCGGACAACCCCGAGCTCGCCCGCCTTCAGGGCATCAGCCCCAAGACCGTGTCGACCGCGGTCTGGGCGGTGGCGGGGCTGATCGGAACTCTGTGCCTGATCCTGGTCTCCGCGCAGAACCAGTCCCTGACCCAGATCACCACCCTCGGCCCCACCACCCTGCTGCGAGCCCTGGCCGCCGCGGTGATCGCCCGGATGACGTCGTTCCGCGTCGCGCTGCTCGCCGGGATCGCCCTGGGCCTGGCCCAGTCGTTCATCCAGTTCAACTGGCTCGACCAGCCCGGCCTCACCGACCTGACGATCCTGGTCGTGGTGCTGGTCGCGGTGTTCTTCGTCAGCCGCGGCCGGGACACCGAAACCTCGTCGTTCTCCTTCGCCCCGAAGATCAAGCCCGTGCCCGACCGGCTGCGCGGGCTCTGGTGGGTCCGCCACCTCGAACGCGCACCCCTGGTCCTGCTCGGTCTGGTCGCCGTCGTCCTCCCCCTGCTCGTCGCCCAGCCGTCACGGCACCTGCTCTACACGGTGATCCTCGGCTACGCGATCTGCGCCGCCTCGATCACGATCCTGACCGGCTGGGCCGGGCAGCTCTCCCTCGGCCAGATGGCCTTCGCGGGATTGGGCGCGCTGCTCGCCGCCGCACTCAACCGTGGCCTGCGCCTGCAGGTCGGCGGCTCGGTCATGGCGCTGAACGCCCTGCCGTTCCCAGCGGCGGTCGCGATCGCGACGGCGTTCACCGCGGCCCTGGCGGCCGTGGTCGGAGCGGGCGCGCTGCGGGTGCGCGGGCTGCTCCTGGCTGTCAGCACCTTCGCGTTCGGGATCGCGGCCGAGCAGTACCTCTACCGCCGCGACGTGTTCCACGACGAGGGCGGCAACACCGCCTCGTTCCCGCGCAGCACCGTCTTCGGGATCGACGTCACCACCCAACGGGCCTACTACTACCTGGTCCTGATCGTCCTGGTTCTGGTCCTGCTCGTGGTGGCCCGGCTGCGCAGGTCCGGGGTCGGGCGGACCACGATCGGCGTCCGCGACAATCCCGCCACCGCGGCCGCGTACACCGTCGCCCCCACCCGGGTGAAACTGCGCGCGTTCGCTCTCGCCGGCGGGATCGCCGGCCTCGGCGGCAGCCTGCTCGCCGGCGCCGTCCAGAACGTCCCCTACGCCGACAGGTACTTCCTCAGCCCCGACTCGCTGATCCTGGTCTCCATCGTGGTGATCGGCGGCCTCGGCTCGGTCACCGGCCCCCTGCTCGGCTCCCTGTGGGTCATCGGCCTGCCGTCCTTCTTCCCCGACAACGACATCGTCCCGCTCCTGACCTCCAGCCTGGGCCTGCTGATCCTATTGCTCTACTTCCCCGGCGGCCTGGTCCAGATCGGGTACAGCGCCCGCGACGCCCTCCTCGCCTGGGCGGACAGAAGGCTCGGCACCACTCCAGCGGTGAAGAGCGTCTCGACCGTGCCCCCGGCTCTCACCCGCACCACCCGCCCGCCGCTCCCGGAGAACACCCCCGTCCTCGAGACCAGCGACATCCGGGTGCGATTCGGTGGCCGGGCCGCCGTCGACGGCGTCTCCCTCACCGTCATGCCCGGCGAGATCGTCGGCCTCATCGGCACCAACGGCGCCGGCAAGTCAACCCTCATGAACGCCATCGGCGGCTTCGTCCCCGCCACCGGCACCGTCACCCTGCTCGGCCGGGACGTCTCCAACGCCAGCCCGGCGGCCCGGGCCCGCGGCGGTGTCGGCCGAACCTTTCAGGCCGCCGCGCTGTTCCCCGAGCTCACCGTCCGCGAAACCGTCCAGATAGCGCTGGAGGCCCGCGGCCGCACCGGGCTTCCCTCCACCGCCCTGCACCTGCCGCACACCTTCCGCGCCGAACGCGCGAAACGCTCTGCCGCCGACGACCTCATCGACTTCCTCGGCCTCGGCCGCTACGCCGACGCCTTCATCGCCGACCTGTCCACCGGCACCCGCCGCATCGTCGAGCTCACCGGCCTGCTGGCCCTCGACGCCCAGGTCCTCTGCCTCGACGAACCCACCGCCGGCGTCGCCCAACGCGAAACCGAGGCGTTCGGCCCGCTCATCCAGGAAATCCGCCGCGAGCTCGGCGCCGCCATGCTCGTCATCGAACACGACATGCCACTGATCATGAGCATCAGCGACCGCGTCTACTGTCTCGAAACCGGCCAGATCATCGCCAGCGGAACGCCGGACGCCGTCCGCAACGACCCCAGGGTCATCGCCAGCTATCTCGGCACCGACGAGCGCGCCATCGAACGCAGTGGAAAAGCCCCGGCGGCCCCGGACCCCGAGGACCACCACACGCCGACCGACGCGGTCGTGCCCTCGTAACTCCGCCGATCCACCGGCGGCACCTCACCGTACGAATACCTCCAGGAATGCGGAGCACCTCTGACATGACCTCGCACCATCGCTGGCGCCGTCCGCTCATGCTGATCGCCGCGGGAGCCGCACTCGTCTTAGCCGGTTGCAGCGTCGAGTCGGACGACCCGCCGGCCAGCAGCCCCACCTCGGACCCGTTCCCGGCCCCGCCGGCGCCGGCGATCTCGCCGGGTGTCACGGCCGACAGCATCAAGATCGGTTTCGTCTACCCCGACCTCGAGGTCGTCAAGCAGTACGTCGACATCGACCACGGCGACTACCAGGCCACCTTCCAAGCCCTGGTCGACAAGGTCAACGCCACGGGCGGCATCAACAGCCGGAAGATCATCCCGGTGTACGGCGCGGTCGACGTCATCTCCCCCGCCGGCGCGCAGGAGACCTGCGTCAAGCTGACCCAGGACGAGAAGGTCTTCGCGGTGCTCGGCAGCCTCAACGCCGAGGACGCGCTGTGCTACGTCCAGACCCACAAGACGGCGCTCGTCGGCGGTGACCTCACCACGCAGCGCTACGCCAAGGCGCAGGCACCGTGGGTCTCCGACCTGCGCGGCGGCGACGAACTCGCCGACGGCATCGAGCTGTTCACCGCCGACAACACCCTGGCGGGCAAGAAGCTCGCGGTCGTCGCCTACCGGGACGACCAGGCGACGCTGGACAAGGTGGTCCTGCCGGCCCTGCAACGTCTCCAGGTCCCGGTGACCGAGACAGGCATCCTCGACGCCGACATCAGTGACGCGGCCGCGGTCTCCCAGCAGTTCAACGTCTTCATCCAGAAGTTCCGGGCCGCGGGCGTCGACACCGTGCTCCTGGTCGGCGGCTCCCAGCTCCAGTTCCCCGCCGAACTCCAGAAGACCGACTACCGCCCCAGGCTGATGTTCGCGACCACCAGCCAGGCCGGGGCCTACCTGGCGAGCCCGGGCGACCACGACCCGGCCATCATGGCCGGCGCCACCGCCCTCGGGCTCGTCGTCGACTTCACCGAGCCGGCCAACGCCGCGTGCATCGCCACCCTTGAGGCCGCGCTGCCAGCACTCACCGGCAAGCTGGTCGACCCGGCGACCGTGCCCTCAGGCCAGCCCACCCCCGGAACATCCGAAAGCGCCGCCTGCCGCTACCTGACCCTGTTCCAGGCCATCGCCGAGAAGGCCGGCAAGGACCTCACCTACCAGTCCTTCCAGCAGGCCGCGTTCTCCCTCGGCTCCTTCCAGGTCCCCACCTACCGGGACAAGGCCACCTACAGCCGCGAGACACCCCACGGCGCCGTCCCCCCGCGCCTGTTCACCTTCGATCCCGCGAAGAAGAACTTCTTCCCCGCCGCGGGCTGACAGCCGTCTCCGTCCCACGACCGCGCCTGGCCCAGGAGGCTGATACGACCATGAGCACATTCCCCGAAGGCTTCCTCTGGGGTGCGTCGACCGCGCCACACCAGGTGGAAGGCGGCAACATCAACTCCGACATGTGGCACAGCGAATGGGCGAAGAACTCGACGTTCGCCGAGCCGTCGGGAGACGCCTGCGACCACTACCACCGGTATCCCGAGGACATCGCGACCCTGGCCGGCCTCGGCCTGAACGCCTACCGATTCGGGATCGAGTGGGCACGAATCGAACCAATCGCGAACGGTTTCGCGCAGGCGCTCGGCCGGCTGCCCGACGTCGAACTGGTGGCCGTCGGCTCGCGGCACCAGCGGACAGCCGACGAGTTCGGCGCGAAGTTCGGCGTGCCACCCCGGCGCAGCTACGGGTCGTACGAGGAGCTCGCCGCCGACGACGGCGTCGACGTCGTCTACGTGGCCTCCCCACACTCCCACCACCACCGCCACACCCTGCTGTTCCTGAACGCCGGGCGGGGTGTGCTGTGCGAGAAGCCGTTCGCCCTCGACGCGAACCAGGCCGCCGACATGGTCGCCACCGCCCGCGCACGCGGGCAGTTCCTGATGGAGGCGATGTGGAGCCGCTTCCTGCCCGCCTACGTCCGGATCCGGGAGCTGGTCACCGACGGCACGATCGGCACCGTCCTCGCCGTCGACGGCGACTTCGGCTTCCGGCTCCCGATGGACCCCTCCCACCGGCTGTTCGACCCCGCCCAGGGCGGCGGCGCCCTACTCGACCTGGGCGTCTACCCCCTGTCGCTGACCAGCATGCTGCTCGGCGAACCGAACCAGGTCGCTGGCCGGCCCTTGCCCCACCCGGGCGAGGTTCATCAAGGCCCTGCGCGCCGTCCCCGACTACGACGCCGGGGGCCTCATCGCACCCGTCGACCTGCGCGACAACGCCGGCAAACCGATCGCCTGCCACGCCTTTGTCCAGGTCAGCCCCACAGGCACCACGTTCGACGTAACCCAGGAAAAGCTCTGCGTCGACGGCGCCACCGGCTGACCCCACCCACGCCCATGGCCCAGAAGTCCTGATCCACCGAGGGAAAAGCTGACCGAATGACCGTCAACGGAACCGGGACGTCCGCCATCCAGCCGTGGGACGCGCCTGAGCTCACTTCCGCGAACCGCGTCCCGATGCACGCCGTTCCGCACGCTGATCGTCTCGTCCTGGACGGTGTCTGGGATTTCCAGCTCCTTCCCGGCCCGCTCGCGGAGCGCGGCGAGCAGTGGCGCACCGTCGAGGTGCCGGGTGTGTGGACGATGCAGGACAGCGGGGACCTTCCGCAGTACACGAACGTCGTCATGCCGTTCGACTCCCCGTTCCCGCACCCGCCCGAGGCGAACCCGACCGGGGTCTACCGGCGCGGCTTCACCGCCGCGGCGGACTGGACGGGGCGACGGGTCGTCCTGCACGTCGGCGCCGCGGAAAGCGTCCTGCTGGTGCGGGTGAACGGACGCGACGTCGGCTTCAGCAAGGACTCCCACCTCGCGGCCGAGTTCGACGTGACCAGGTTCGTCCGGCCCGGGACGAACGAACTCGAGCTGACGGTCGTGAAGTGGTCGGACGCCTCGTTCGTCGAGGATCAGGACCACTGGTGGCACGGCGGCATCACCCGCTCGGTCTACCTCTACACCACCGCTCCCGTTTACCTGGCCGACATCCAGGCGATGGCCGACCTGCATGTGACGGCAGCAGCAACCGGCAGCCTGCGGCTGGACGTGAAGATCGGCGGCGCCGGGACGCGCACCGCCGGCTGGACGGTGCGCTCCCGGATCGCGGGACTGTACGAACCGGACCCGCAGCCCGTCCTGGAAGCGGGTGCCGCGACGGGTATGCCCCAGGCCGGGGCGGGTTCGGGCTACCCGGATGAGCCGCCGCCCTCGCTGATTCCCGACGGTCTGCTGGACCTGCTGTCCCTCGGTGCTTCGGGGGCGCCGCTCCCGCCCGAGCTGAAGGCCCGGGCCCAGGCGATGCAGGAACGGGCGATGCCGACCCGTGTCGGCCGTACGCGGTTCGAGGGCGAGGGCCTCGCCGTCGCGCCGTGGTCGGCGGAGAACCCGCGTCTGTACCCGTTGGAGGTCGAACTCGTCGCGCCGGACGGTGCGGTCGTCGAACACGCCACGATCCGGGTCGGTTTCCGCCGGGTCGAGATCCGCGGTCGGAACCTGCTGGTCAACGGCGGCCGGGTGTGGATCCAGGGCGTGAACCGGCACGACTTCAACGCGCGGACCGGCCGGGTCATCACCGCCGGGCAGCTGCGCGCCGAACTCGCGCTGCTCAAGCGGTTCAACGTCAACGCGGTTCGCACTTCCCACTACCCCAACGACCCGCTGTTCCTCGATCTGTGCGACGAGTACGGCCTGTATGTCGTGGACGAGGCGAACATCGAGGCGCACGCCCATGCCGGAACGGTCTGCGGGGACCCGCGCTACCTCGGCGCGTTCGTGGACCGGGTGTCGCGCATGGTGCTGCGCGACAAGAACCATCCCTGCGTGATCTTCTGGTCGCTCGGCAACGAGAGCGGTTACGGCCCCAACCACGACGCCGCGGCTGGGTGGGCCCGCGCCTACGACCCCAGCCGGCCCCTGCACTACGAAGGGGCGATCAGCGCCGACTGGCACGGCGGCCACCGGGCCACCGACGTCGTCTGCCCCATGTACCCCGCCTTCGACGCGCTGCGCGCCTACGCGGCGCACCCCGACGCCGACCGCCCCGTGATCCTCTGCGAGTACGCCTACTCCCAGGGCAACTCGACCGGCGGGCTCGGCACCTACTGGGACCTGTTCGAGTCCACTCCCGGCCTGCAGGGCGGGTTCATCTGGGAGCTCTACGACCACGGCCTCGACCCCGACGGCGACGGCCGGTTCCGCTATGGCGGGGACTTCGGCGACCAGCCCAACGACGGCGTCGTCTGCATCAACGGCATCCTGTTCTCCGACGGCGCCCCCAAGCCCGCCTTCCACGAGGCGCGCCACCTCTTCGCGCCCGTCCGGGTCCTGTCCGGTGCCACCGAGGCGCGTCTCGGCCGGGTGCGGCTGAGGAACCGGCAGACCTTCGAGGACCTCTCCGGTCTCCGCCTCGCGCTCCACGTCGAACGGACCGACGGGCCGGGCGATCCGACGCTGGTCGCGGCGCCGGCCATCCCCGCCGGCGGCGAAGGCGTCCTCGACCTCCCCGAGACAGTCACCGCGCAGCTCACCGGGCCGGATGCCGTCGCCCTGGCCCTCGTCGTCCAGCTCGCCGACGCGACGCCGTGGGCCGAGCAGGGCACCGAACTCGCCCGGCTCCAGGTCCTGCTCGACGTCGATGTGCCTGACCTGATCGAAACCCGTCCCGCCACCGGCGTGCTGCGCCTGGACGGCGACGGGCTGCTCCAGCACCCCGTCCTGAGCGCGGCACCGGTGTTGTCCTTCTGGCGCGCGCCGACCGACAACGACACCTCCATCGGCCTCGACTCCCGGTTCGTGCGCACCGGTCTGTTCCGCGTCACCCGCACGCTGGTCGACCAGAAGATCACCGGCTCCACGGCGACGATCGTCAGCCGGTACACCGCCGCCTACGGCGCGGAGATCGAACACCGGCAGCGAATCACCGCCCTGTCCGACACCAGCTTCCGTTTCGACGAACACGTCACCCTGCCGGAGGAGCTCGACGACATCCCCCGCCTGGGCGTCACCTTCGCCACCAACCCCGGCTTCGAACACCTCACGTGGTTCGGCCTCGGGCCCCACGAGACCTACCCCGACCGGAAGAAGTCAGGACTTCTCGGCCGCTGGACCTCCCAGGTCGACGACCTGTTCGTCCCCTACCTGCTGCCGCAGGAGAACGGCGGCCGCGCCGACGTCCAAGAACTCACCCTCACCGGCCCCGACGGGTACGCAATCACCATCAGCACCGACCGACCCGTGCAGATGAACGTGTCGCACTACCAGGTAGCCGACCTGGAACCCGCCCGGCACACCTGGGAGCTCAGGCCCCGGGCGGAGACGTACGTTCACCTCGACCTCGCGCACCGGGGACTCGGCACCGGAGCCCTCGGCCCGGACACCCTGGCGTGGTACCGGGTACGCGGCGGCAGGTACGAGTGGTCCTGGCAGCTTGATCTCACCGCCCCGCAGCGCTGAGACGGTTCGGGACGGCCGCCCTGGCGGGCCGGCCGGGAGAGACCGGTGACGGCCGAGTATCGACCTGCCGGTCTGCCGGTGCTCGACGACGCCTCGGCACACAGGGTCCCGCCGAGCGGCCCGCGTAGCCCACGCCGATCACGCGTCACCGGCGCCGGGGCGGGCGGGCCGCGGCGGGTTCGCGTCGTCGAGCAGCTTTGCCAGGACCTCGGGGGCGTCCCTCACCTGCTGGATCTCGCCCGGGTCGATGCTGCCGATCGCGGCCGCGAGTGTGTCGTCGATGAGCACCGACGGCCGGTTCTGGGCACGGTGCCGAGCCTCGGCGGTGGGGCGGACGAGTGTCCTGCGACGGTTGTGGGGATCGGTGACCGTCTCAAGGACCCCGGGCTAGTCTAGCCGGGCGACGCACGCCAGCGAATTACCTATGTAAAGCAAACAGAACCACAAGACACTAGTAGATTGTAAACCAAAATTCTTTCCGATGATACATAACTAAATGTCGTCACAAGTTGTTGGCGAGCAGCTTCCTGAATTCCCGGTGGAGTACCTCCACCTTGGCTACGATCTCTTCTGCGGTGGCTGTCCACTCGAACGGATGGGCGTCCCAGTTCCAGTTCTTGACATAGTTGTTGATGGTGTTGACGAGGTCCTGGACCGAGACGAACGCCCCGTGCTGGAGTGCGTGCCGGGTGAGAATACCGAACCAGTTCTCGACCTGGTTGAGCCATGAACCGCCGGACGGGGTGAAATGGAACGTGACGTTCTTGTGTCTGCGTAGCCATGTGTCGACGTCGGGGCCGTAGTGGGTGGCCAGATTGTCGACCACGACATGGAGCTCCGCACCGCCGTATTCCGCGATGACCTGGTCCATGAACGTGAGGAAATCGGCCCTGGTGTGGCTGGGGAAGCACCTGGCGGTGACCCGCCCCGTCCCGACGTCGAGGGCGGCGAACAGGTCGGTCGTGCCCTTCCGCTGGTAGTCGTGCGTGCGGGTGGCGACCCGGCCGGAGGCGACCGGCCGCGGTGGCTGCGTCCGGTCGCGTGCCTGCACCCCAGGCTTTTCGTCGATCGACAGGACCTCGGCGCCCTCGGGGGGATCAAGGTAGAGGCCGACGACGTCCTCCACCTTGGCCTCGAAATCCGGGTCCGCCGAGAGCTTGAAGACTCGGTGCCGGTGCGGCTGGAGATCGTTCTCCCGCCACAGCTGGGCCACGAAGGTGTGCGAGACCGACACTCCTTCGCGGCGCTTCAGGTACCGCGCCATCTCGGTGCTCGTCCAGTGGCTCAGTCCGGTCTCCGGTGGAGGAGTGGTCCTGGTCAACGCCAGGATCCGCGCCCGTACCCGCCCCGGGACCTCCCGTGGCCGCCCCGGGGACACCCGGCTCAGCAAGCCGGTGGACACTGACTCCACCTTTACCTCGAACGGTAGTTCCCCAACCGGGATCGGGATCGAGGGAATTAGTTGGCCTAGCGGGACCAGAAAGTCGAGGTTGATCGCTCCGCGTAACGTGAGGTGGGATGGTGTCAACTCGATCTCATTGTCGCGGACCTGGAAGGTGGTGACGCCGTCAATCTGCTGGGAGCCGATCAGCGGTAGGTCTACTGTTCCAGAGATGTTGAGGCTCCGTCCGCCGTCTGCCGGTTTCACCTGCAGGTGGCCCGTCTTCCCGGCGAGATAGGCGTTCAAGTCTGTGTAACTCATCTTGACCGTGGCCCGTACCTCGTCGACAGAAAGTTTTCCATCACCGCCGGTGATCATGTTGTAGATCGGAATTTTGATGCCTTTGGCGTTCGCGTCCAGCGAGGAGATCCGGGGGCCGGGTGTCGACAGGTCGTCGATGGACAGACTGACATCCCTGGGCTTCCCGAGCAGCACCTGGGTGAGGAACGGGAAACCGGCGATGTTGACACGCCTGACGGCTGGTTGGGGTGCATTGCAGTCCAGGGTGTCCGCGACGGCGGTTTCGAGTTGTTTGACGACCTGCTTCTCGACCATTGAGACCGTGATCCGGTCGAAGACCGGGAAAAGTGCGAGCAGAACGAGAAGAATGATCGCGATGGTTCGTCGCCGGCGGTGACGGCGAGGTTTTGGGGTGCCTGAGGCATGGGAATGTGGACCGGCTACTGGGCGGTCAGTCGCGCCCGCCGAATCGGCGTCGTGGTCGGTTGGGTCCGGACGGATTGGCCGCTGTCCGGAGGGCAGGCTGTCGGCCTGTGGTGTCGGCCACAAATCGTCGTGCTCTGGGGGGCTCATCGCAGCCGGATCGGTCGTAGCTCGGTCGGCCGCTGCCTGCCGGCCTGGGCCGGCAGCCCCCTCCGAGGATCGGGCAAAGGGTCGCCAGCTGCGGCTTCTCTGCCGTGTGCCTTACCTGGCCTGTCGGCGTCGGCCATCGGTAAATCCCACCTCGGGGCGATCCTCCTGGCTGGTCCTATTAACGCGCCGAGCCCCCGCCCCCGCACATGAGTCGGAAGGCTGATTTCCTGCACCCAGGTAAGACCAGCGAGGTACACCTAAAGAGTTATCGCCTTGAGAGTAAGCTGACCTTCGCGCGAGGGTGCGGTTATTGGCGCATCACAGATTACTCGCTCGTGGTATCGAGGTGGAGTGCTTCTCCCATGTCAATCGATTTCTGGAATAACCAGCCCGGATTCGTAGGCGAGAACCACGGCTTGGATGCGGTCGCGTAGGTCGAGTTTGGCCAGAATTCGGCCGACGTGGACCTTTACAGTGTGTTCGGAGAGGTGGAGTCTGCCGGCGATCTCGCGGTTCGAGTACCCGCGGGCGACAAGCAGGAACACCTCACGCTCCCGTTCGGTGAGATCGTGGACGATCTCGGGACGGGCCGCGCGGTCTGATCCGCTGTCGGCTGGCAGCGCGGCGAAACGATCGACGAGACGCCGTGCCGCGGTGGGCCCGAGTACGGCATCGCCCCGGGCGACGGTGCGGATGGCGTTGACGAGCTCCCCCGGGGCGGCGTCCTTGAGCAGGAAGCCGCTGGCACCGGCGCGCAGACCGTCGAAGACGTACTGATCGACGTCGAAGGTGGTCAGGATCAGCACCCTGCTGGCCGGGTGCCGGGCGGTGATCTGCGCGGTGGCGGTGATGCCGTCGACCCCGGGCATGCGGACATCCATGAGGACGACGTCGGGTTGTAGCTCGGCGACCGCGCGGACGGCCTCCGCTCCGTCGCTGGCCTCCCCGATGACGGTGAGGTCGTCTTCGGTGTCAATGACGATGCGCAGACCCATGCGCAGCAGGGCCTGGTCATCGGCCAGGAGGACGCGGATCATCGCCGCGGTCGATCGGGGACGGCCACCGCGTCGTCGCGCAGTGGCAGCCGGGCTTCGAGCTGCCAGCCGGTGGGTTCGCGGGGTCCGGAGTCGAGTTCCCCCCGGGCTGCTTCTATGCGGGCTCGCATACCGCTCATTCCGCGTCCGGGACGCCAGTTGGCCGGGGCTGGCTGGCCGGCTCCGTCGTCCTCGACGCGCAGATCGAGCGTGTCCTGGCCGAACGAGAGAGTGACCGTCGCGCTGGCATGGCTGGGCGCGTGTTTCATCGTGTTGGTCAGTGCTTCCTGTACGAGGCGGTATACCGCCAGTTGTGTGTCAAGGGGCATGGTGACAGGGCCCCCCTGAATGCGCAGATCGACGGTCAGGCCGGCCGTGCGGACCTGGTCGACGAGTGCGTCGAGATCGCGGACCGCGGGGATGGGGTGCCACCGATCGCTCTCGGGCTGGTCGTCCTGGAGCACGCCGAGTAGTCGCCGGGTGTCGCGCAGGGCGTCCCTTCCCGTCGCCGACACCGTCCGCATCGCACCGATCGCCTGCTCGACGTCGGCGCGGACCAGCCGGGTGGCCGCGTCGCTGACCGCGACCATGACCGTGAGGTGGTGGGCGACGATGTCGTGCATCTCCCGGGAGATGCGGGCGCGTTCGGCCGCGACGGCGAGCGCGTTCGTCTGCTCCTGTTCGCGCTCGAGGCGTTCGGTGCGGTCAAGGAGCTCCTGAACGTAAGCGCGGCGAACCGCCGAATACAGGCCCAGGCCGACCGCGGCGGCGACCATGCCGGTGAAGAACACCACCGGCAGCAGCAGACCCGCGCCGGACAACCGGACCGCCGCGGCGATGATCAGAATCTCGAGGGCGACCGCCCCGAAGTAGGCCTGTCGCCGGGTCCCACGAGCGGCAACGCTGTAGAGCGCCACGGGTAGCGCCATACTGCCGGCGAGTCGGACATCCCAGATGCCGAAGCCGACCGCGGCCGCCAGCACGGCCGCCAGGACTGACACCGGCCAGATCTGCCGGGCCACCAGCGGCAGCACCATGCAGGCCACCGCGGTCACGGCCAGCCACCGAGGCTCCGGCGCGCTCCGCAGCAGGTAGGGGCAGGCAAGTGCCACGACGACCAGCACGACGACGACATCGAGGACCCACGCCCGAGCGGTTCTCGAGCGTGGGTCCTCGACTGCTCCGACCAGCCTCATGGCCGCGATTGTCCGCGCGGGCCAGGGCGTACGCGATTCATCAGCCCGCGCCGGTCACGCGTCCCGCCCGCGGAGCTGCCAGGCGGCGACGCCGACCAGGACAGCGGCGTACAGGCACAGCACGGCGAAGCCGCTCCACGGGCCGAGCATGTCGCCCATGTCCGGAGGGCCGCCACCGAACACGGCACTGGCCGCCCGGTCGGGGAGATAAGGGTTGATGGTCGACGACCACGAATCGGGCAACAGGTTCGTCAGCGGCGGAACGACGAAGAACGCCGCGACGAAGGTGGAGATACCAGCGGCGGTGTTGCGCAGCAGCGCACCGAGCGCCAGCCCGATGACGCCGATCGCGGTGACGGCGAGCGCCGAACCGACGACCGAGCGCAGGGCTCCCGCATCCGTGATGCCGACGCCGAGGCCCTTCTGATCGAGAACGGCCTGGCCGCTGAAAAAGGCGACGGTCGCCGCGGCCAGCATCACGACGAACATGACCGTCGCGCACACACCGATCTTGGCCCACAGCACAGGCAGGCGCCCGGGTACGACGGTCAGCGACGACCGGATCATGCCGGTGGTGTACTCGCCGGTGATCAGCAGAACCCCGAGGACGCCGACAGCGAGCTCGGCGAAAGTGACACCGGCCAGACTGATGGAAATCGGATCGAAGGTGCGCTTCTCGACCGGATCGAGAGACGAGTAGTGGTTGGCCTGGACCGCACTGATCAGAGCACCAATACCGATCGTGAGAGCTACCGCGATCAGCAGGGTCCAAGCCGGCGAACGCAAGGACCGGAATTTCGTCCATTCCGAGCGCAGGACCCGGGCCTGGGTGACGGCCAGCCGCGGTGAAGCGGTCACGACGCCGGACCCGAGCGTGGCGATCATGCCGCGGCCCCCCGCACGGTCTCGTCGCCCGCGGCCCGGTACTCGACGGCCTCGGCCGTCAACTGCAGGAATGCCTCCTCCAGCGACGCACTGTGTGACGTCAGTTCGTAGATCGGCAGGTGGGCCCGCCAGGCAGTGTGGCCGATCTGCTCCGCCGTCAGCCCGCTCACCCGAAGAACACCGAGGTCGGAGCTGGTGACAGTCACGTCCGGCCCGAGCAGCAGCTCCCGCAGCCGCACCGCCTCCGGGGTCCGGACGACCACGCTGTCGCCGCCCGCCATCGTCACGAACCCCTCGACCGTGGTCTCGGCGATCAGCCGGCCGCGTCCGACCACAACGAGCCTAGTCGCGGTCTGCGCCATCTCACTCATGAGGTGCGAGGAGACGAACACCGCCCGGCCCTCGTCCGCGAGTCCCCGGAGCATCGTGCGGATCCAGAGCACCCCCTCCGGGTCCAGACCGTTCACCGGCTCGTCGAGGACCACGGTGTGCGGGTCGCCCAACAGCGCCGACGCGACACCGAGCCGCTGGCCCATGCCCAGCGAGAAGCCGCCGACACGCTTGCCGGCCACCTCCCGCAGACCCACCATCTCGATGACCTCATCGACCCTACGACGCCCGATGCCGTTGGTCTGCGCCTGCGCCAGCAGATGGGTGCGGGCCGACCGGCCGGTGTGAACCGCCTTCGCCTCGAGCAGGATTCCGAGCTCGGCCATCGGCGCCCGTGACTCGCGATAGTTTTTTCCGTTTACCCGCACTGTCCCCCGGGTGGGTTCGTCCAGGCCCGCGATCATTCGCATGGTCGTCGACTTGCCGGCGCCGTTGGGCCCCAGGAAGCCGGTTACCGTCCCGTCCGGGGCGGTGAAGGTCAAATCGCTCACGGCGGCCTTCTCGCCGTATCGCTTCGTGAGGCCGCGCACCTCGATCACGAGCTCCTGCCCTCCGTCGACCGACTGTTCGTCGAGGTCGACGCTAGGAGCCCGCCGGATAGTCGCACATCAGCCCAGCGGCGTACCGAGGCCCGGACGCATAGCCCTCCAGCACTACCCTGTGGGGCTCCAGAAGTCGGGTTTCGGTCTGTGAGCTGGCCTTTTGTGGTTGACGTGGTCGTCGGCGGGAGGTGTAAGGCGGCGTTGCGGTATTCGTTGATCAGCTCGCCGAGGATGCGTGTGCGACGGACGGTGGACTCCGAGGTCGGGGGGATCATGGGCGGCGGGTCGGGTGGGTGTTGAAATGCTCGGCGTAGCTGGTGAGGACGGCGGTCAGGTGCCGTTCGGAGACGGTCAACAGCCTGTCGGTGCATTCCCGGCGGACGGTGCCGACCCAGCGTTCCGCGATCGCGTTCGCCTGCGGAGACTAATGGGAGCTACCGGGTCGCTGTACCCCACCCGCCGGATGCGTATCCAGACCGGGGGGCGTCAGTACCGGCCATGTGTCCAGATCCGTCGGCATGCGCCCTCGGACCACAGCAATGCGGATGTGGATAGTCGACGGAACATAATCTGGACCATCACTGATTCCAGATGACCTCGATGCACTCGGCGATCGCGGCAATCGATACGATGATCGTCTGTCTGTGTCGCATGGTGCTCGACCTGATCGACACCGCATCACCACTGATCCGGCTGATACCTGCGCGGTGATCGCTGGCCTGGCCGCCCTGGCCGGTCGGCAGCGGAAACAACGGGAACCTGGTACGCCAGGACCGGCCGGTGGTGGTCTGGCCGTTGGCGGTCCGGATGGCGGTGTCGGGCCTCGCGCGAGGAGACCGACCCGCCGGTGTCCGTCTGTGCCGGTGGTCCGGCGGGTCGGGTGACCTTGGGGTCGATATGGCGCAAGGTGACCGAGGTCAGCGCGAGCGCGGCAGCAGCGAGAACAAGACCGAGAGCGATGTCGAGGACCCAGATCCCCGCGCTGTGTTCCCACAGACTGTCGGCCGGGTCGGTGCGCAGCACCTCGTTGCCGAGCTTGGAGACCTCGTTGAGGTCATCGGTGGACGCCAGCGCGGCGAACCCCCACCGGGCGGGGGCGATCCAGGCGACCTGTTCCATCACCATGCGCCCGGACAGCGACACCAGTCCCCCGGACAGCACCAGCTGGGCCATCGTCACCAACACCAGCACCGGCATCGTCTTGTCCGCGTTGTCCACCAACGTCGACACCAGCAGACCGATCATCATCGACGCCAACGCGGCAACAATCACCGCGACCAGACACTCCACCAGCGGTGAGCCCAGCAACGACGCCTCGGGTGGCGTGCGTCCCACCAGACCGATCAATGTGAAGATCACACACTGCAGCGTCGTGACCCCGGTCAGGACAATGACCTTCGAACCGAGATACGCCGTCCGCGACAGACCGATCGTGCGTTCCCGCCGGTAGATGTCACGCTCCTTCACGATCTCCCGGACCGAGTTCGCCATCCCCATGAAACACGCACACAGCACCAGCACCACCAGCACCTTCATCGCATCCGGGTTCGGCGCGTCCGGCAACGGTTTCAACCTGTCCGGCGCCGGGATTACCCACGGGATGACCCCCAACAGGAACGGAAACGTGATGATCAACCGTAGATAGGAGCGATCCTCCAGCACTATCCGCAGATACCGGCGGGTCAACGTCGCGAGCTGGGAACTCACCGACTGCTGACGCACCCCCGGCAACTCCGCCGGTGGCTTGCGCACAATCGGCGCGACCACCGCCGAGGGCACGAAGTACTCCGAGGCACGGAACCGGGCCGCCAGCTCTGCCCCCGGCATGCGTTCCAACTCCCGGAACACCGCCGCGAACTCACGGAAGTCGTTCTTACCGAAGTACCGCAACGCCCCGTCCGCCGGCCCGAAGTAGGCCACATGCCCCCCGGGCGCAAGCACCAGAATGTAGTCACACAGATCCAGGAACAGCACACTGTGCGTGACGACGATGACCGTCCGGTCGCTCCCGTCCGGGGATCCCGCACCCCCGCCCTTCGCCAACCCCTTCAATGTCTCCATCACCGACTGGTCGTTCCCCGGATCCAGCCCCGACGTCGGCTCGTCGAGGAACAGCAGCGACGGGCGAGTCAGCAGCTCCAACGCCACCGACGTCCGTTTCTTCTGCCCGCCCGAGAGCCGGCTCACCGCAGTGTCCGCGTGCGCGGTCAGACCGAGCTCACCGATCACCTCCTCGACCCGCGCCCGGCGTTCCTGCGCCGTGGTGTCCGCCGGGAACCGCAGCTCCGCGCCGTACTCCAGCGTCTCCCGCACCGTCAACTGCGCATGCAACGGATCCGCCTGCGGCACATAACCGATCCGCCACCGCAACTTGTCATACTCGGCGTAAAGGTCTTGTCCGGCATAGAGGACGGTTCCGGTATTGGCGGGGCGGAAGCCTGTGAGGGCGTTGAGCAGCGTCGACTTCCCCGCACCGCTGGGGCCCACCACCCCCAGCAGCGACCGGCCCGGCAACCGGAACGTCATATCATGCATCAACTGCTTCGCACCCGCGAACACCGACAGCCCCTGCACCTCGAACGCGACATCCCCGGAGTCGACGTACTCGACCAGGGAGTCACCCTCCAACTGGTACAGGTGATGACCGATCGCGATCACGTCACGCTGCCCCACCTGGGCACGCCCGACCCGCTGACCGTTGACGAACGTCCCGTTCGCCGAGTCCAGATCGACGACCTCCACCCCACCGGCACCTACGAGCAGCTCGGCATGATGACGCGAGGCGAGCAGATCCGATACGGAGATGTCGTTGTCGAAGGAGCGACCTAGACCCAGCCTCCCGGGCCGCAACCGGTGCCGCCCCCGGCGGGCGTGCACGGCGGCGCCGGCCACCGGCCGGCCCACCACCGTGCTGGCACCCACCCCGACCGGGCGGGGGGCGAGGACCACCTCCGGACCGTCGGCGGCACCAAGCCGGAACCGCACCTCGGCCAGGCGCACGGTGGTCGTGTCGCGCATCCGTCGTCCGGCCTGCCACAGCCCGTTCATGCTGACGTCGCGCACCCGCCAACCGTCGACCACCGGTTCGAGTACGAGATGGCGCCGGGAGACCCTGTCGTCCCTGATGACGATGTCGGCGCCGCGCGCACGGCCGACCACACACAGCGCATTGCCCATCAGTGTCATCTGACCCCCCGGGCTGGTCACGCTCAGCGTGGTCCGATCCACCTGTGCTTCCCTCCACCTCTGCCGTACTAGTGCCCGCGTCGGTGCCGGCCGGACGAGCACGTGACCGAACGGATCGTTGATCGTCTGCCTGCCTTCCCTGGTTCGCATTCCCGGCTGGCGGGATTCCTCGGTTCACGGCGGGTCCCGACGGCGACTGCGGGGGAATGGGAATCGTCAGGACGAATTATCCCCAGCGACGTTCTTCCGCGCTGCATTAGTTCATGAGTTCTCACCTGTGCTGGCACCTGTGGGTGGGTCCGCCGCCGGCGTGCTGCGGGTATTGACCGGCTGGCCCGACCGCGAATACCGGTTGACCGCCGGGCCTGCCGGTCGCCGGCCTCGCACAGATGTGCCCGTACGTCCAAGGCGATGCTCTCCCCAACTGCGTCAACCGCGTCGACCGCTACCGGATGCGGTCGCTCGTGTGACAGTTCAGACAGTCGCTGGAACGGGAACGGGAACGGGCGATGCTCCCTGGCATCGGCCGTAACACGGGGCAGTGGGCCGCCCGATGCTGTTCATGCGTCAGCGCTTCCTCAGGCCAGACACTCGGACAGCCGGATGCTCGGGCCGCGCGACGGGAGGCCGTCGCGCATCGCGGGAATAGCAGTACTCTCTGTTGCGGGTGCAGGGAAGGTCTACGTGTCTTCTCGGGTACGCAAGAAGGATGCGGGGATGGACCTGCCTTGGTGTCGTTCAGACACAGGAGCTTCCGACTACCGCGAACGCAGCACACGCCATCCAGTCCTTCTCCCGGCGGCATAGGCGTCGACGTCCTGGTCGGAGAACGGCGCGACCGGATCGTCGTTCGCCGGTTCGTCCTCGCCGCGCTGGCGCACGGCTGCCGGCTGGTGGAGATCATTACGCGGATAAGGCGTCTGTCCACCCGCAGTTTGTCGACGAGCCGCAGCCGGCGTCCTGCCGCGTCGGCACTCAGGTGCGTGGCCGTGACGGCTCCATATAACTAGGGCGCGTGTCGAGTTGTGATCTGTCCGCGGGATTCGTCCTCGTGACGGGGGCTGGTCCGGTAGATCGTCGTGCATGACGCGTGTGTAGCTGACGGACGAGGAGTGGGAGTTCATCGAGCTCTATCTGCCGATTGGCAGGTCCGGCCCGTACCCGCAGCGGCTGCGGGCGCAGTCCAAGGGCGTGGTGTAGCGGTTTCGGGCGGGTGGGCAGTGGCGGGAGATGCCGCGCGAGTTCGGTGCCTGGCCGACGGTGCACAACCGGTTCCGGCAGTGGCGGGACGCCGGTGTCTTCGAAGCCCTACTGGAGGGCATGTGGTCGCTGAGGCCGCGAAGCGGGGTGAGGTGGACATGTCGATGGTCAGCGTGGACTCTCCACCACCGCCCGGGCTCACCACGATGCCGCTGGGATGCACCTGGGCCCAGAGGTCCTCGCCGCCCTGGAGAAGGCCGCCGCGGAGAAGGAGAAGACCCGGGGAACAGGGGGCGACCTGGAGGAACAAGATGGGCAGAACGTCCGTTGCAGGGCCCGCTGGGTGCTGGGGTCAGAGCGCGGGGAACTGGTAGATCTCCGCCCGGGCTATCAGGTCCGTACGGTCGGCGGGGAGGACGTGGCCCGCCTCGATGGCGCGGTCTGTCGCGGCGGTGAAGGCATCGAGGTACGCGCTCCGGTCGGGATAGAGGGATCTGATGGTCGCCACACCGAAGGGCGTCGAGCTGCCGAGAAACGAGCACTGAAGACTCCCCTTCGTTCCGGGGACGCCGCTGACGGCCGCGACGGGAACGTCGACGACGGGGGTGCGGACGCCGCCCAGGGCGATGCCGTGGGAGTCACGGGCCAGGTCCCGCTCATTCGCGGCGACCTGCAACCGGGGCGCGGACGGGGGAGCCTGCCCGGTACGCACCCAGTGGACGAGCGTCGCCAGCCCGGCGCGCAGGACGTACGGTTGCGGGCCGTCGTTGATGTTCGGATCGCAACCGAGCAGCGGGGCGTAGTCGCCGATGATGGCACGATCGGCGTGGGACGTGCCCGCCACCTCCCAGACCCGCACGAACGTGGTGTCGGGCTGGGTAACCTTGCTGTACTCGAGCACCGACAGGTCGGTCTCGGTCTCGAACACCAGCACTGGCACATCCAGATCGTTCCGGATCGGGACGGGGTCGCCGGCCATGTCCCCGGCCTGGACGCTGCCGGCCAGCGGCGCGATCCCGCTGCCGCGACTATGTATGAGGAATCCGTCGAATTGGCGCGTCAGCGGCTGGACCGCGTTGGCATATGTGGACATCGTGGCCGCGGACTGCGATTCACCGACGGCGATCAGGCGCTCCAGCACGAGATCGCCCAGCGGGTTCGCGGCGGGATCGGTGCCGGGCCCACTCGCCGCAGGGGCTCCGCCCGGTCCGGTCGGTCCGCCTCCGCTGGTTGAAGCGCCCTCGCCGGCCGGGCTGCGAAGTGCCCGGCCGACCTGCGTGAATATGTCGTACGAGTAGGGGTCGCCAGGATGACTCAACGATGCGTACCGGCCCGGATCCGCCTCCCGTAGTCCCGGCTGTGTCAACCCGAGAATTGCCGAGATCCCGCCCTCACCGGCTCCGTCGACACCGACCTGCTGGGCCGTAACCGCGACGTAGGCATAGCCACGGCGCATGATCTCCGGCGAGAGGTACACCCAGCCGGGGTCGGCGTCCTGGCCGCTGGTCACGTTGAGCCACTCGACGAGGACCGTGCCGTTGAAGGCCGCCGGGTCGCTGGGCCGGCGCACGATCAGGCGGGTCCGGTAGTCGGCGGTCGTGCCCGGCTCCGCCGAAATCCGGCCGTTCGCGGGCCTGGCGTCGGCGGCGGTGTAGGACTGCGCGGTCCCGGAGGCGAAGTACTCACTCTCGACGTACCCGTGCGGCCGAAGATCGACGGTCCCCGCCACTTCTACGAGTGTGGGCGCACCCTTACCACCCGTGACCGGACCCGTGATGGTCGCCGCCGGGCCAGGGGCCGGTTCCCGCCGGGACAGGCCCGCCGTCGGCGCCGCGGCCGGCTGCCCCCCAGAACCGCCGGAGCCCCCGCACGCGGCCAGCGCGCCGATGCACAGCACGAGGACGAGGCCACCGAGCAGGCGAAGCCTCGACCACCGTCGAGGACGGTGAGGAATCGCCACTCGGCGATCGTCGCGCTCCCCCACCGATGGGTCGCGAGCGCTCTCCTGCTTGCTCACTGGCAGTCCCTCTCGACGACGGCAGTGGCGGGCATGGGGACGCATGCCCGTGGACCTTCCACAGATCACCGCTTGTCATCTGGAACACTAGCAGTAAAAATTTACTGGCACTAGGTTTTGCGAGCCCCGCCCACCGGAGACCGAGACCATGGTTTTCTCCGCGGGGGCCCTGTCCACCGCGAAGATCGCTTCGCCGTTGCGTCGCGGTGGCCGGCAACGCAATCTCGACCGCCGCGCCGGGGAGATCCGCGAGGCGTTGCGGTCTGAGCAGCTGCAGGCCGTGCCGCTCGTGGCCGACGCTTTCGGACACACTGTGACCGCGCTGGTCGTCGTCCTGGCCGCGCTGACCGACCAGATCGAGCGGGTCGAAAGCGAGCTGGGTTCGTGTTTTGACCGGCACCCGGACGCCGAGATCCTGCGGTCCCAGCCCGGGCTGGGACCGGTCCCGGGTGCTCGCCGAGTTCGGAGACGACCCCCACCGTTACCACTGCCAAGGCGCGGAAGAACTACGCCGCGACTTCCCCGATCACACGCGCGTCCGGTACTTGCCGGGTCGTGCTCGCCCGCGTCGCGGGCAACAAGCGGCTGCGTGACGCCCTCTACCTGCAGGCGTTCACCGCGCCGACCGCCTCACCGGGCGCGCGGGCCTACTACGACGCTTACCGCGCCACCGGCGCCACCCCCACCAAGCACTCCGTGCCCTGGCCAACCGCCTCGTCGGCATCCTGCACGCTGCCTACGCCGCCATCTCCACTACGACGAGGCCATCGCCTGGCCTAACCACGACCAACAGAAGATCGCCGCTTGACAGCTAGCTCCGTGGAGTGTCTACCAGGGCTTACTAGGTGACCGAAGGTAATTGGAACCCTCGTTCTGGTAATGGGTTGTAGGAATGGTGGCAGGTGCGGCAGGCGCCGGTTCAGACGTTGAGCAGGGTCTGGAGGGTACGAAGGACTCCGTAGGGTCAGGCCGGCGCAGGGTCTTTTGGGGTGCGTCATAGCTGGGTACGCAGGGCCTGGGCCAGGCAGGCGAGGGTGACGTGGCGGTGCCAGCCGATCCAGGACCGGCCCTCGAAGTGGTCCAGGCCGAGGTCGTCTTTGAGCTCGCGGTAGTCGTGCTCGATCCGCCAGCGCATCTTCGCGAGACGGACGAGCTGGCGTAGGGGGATGTCTGCGGGCAGGGTGGACAGCCAGTAGTCGGTGGGTTCAGCCTGCCCGGCGGGCCATTCGGCGAGGAACCGTGAACGCTTCTTTCCCTGCGGGTTCGCCGGGGTCTTGTGGCTGCCGCTCCGCCAGGTCCCCTACCCGTCACCCGGCGCAGCCCGCCACCGCCAGCGGCCAGGACCAGGGCTTTCAGGCTCGACGGCGGGTCCGGGTAGGCGGGCACGGGCGGCCGGCCGGTCCCGGAGTACACCGCCGCGACAGGTACCGCCTCCACCGGGTGCGCGGTGGCCGTCGGGGTCACCGCGAGCGCATGGACCAGGCCACGGTCAGTCAGACCCTGGCGGAACTCGGCGGCATCGCCGTAGCCGGCATCAGTGACCACCGGCCGGGCCGGCACCCCCAGCCGGCGAACTCGTCGAGACAGTCTAACGCCAGGCGCCACTTCTCCCGGTGCCGCACCTGCTCGGGGACCTCCGCCCGTGTCCGGCGGGCGTGGACCGCGCCGACCTCGACCGGGTCGGGGCAGGTCGTATCGCCCTAGGGCCCAACCGTCGAGGTTCGGTGCGTCGCAGCCGTGTAGCGCTCGCCGGTGAGCGCACTGCCGTGCGCCAGGGCAGGCAGCACCGCCAGCGCGGCCAGGAATCTCGGACGGGGCGGGCGTGGTGGAGTCGCCGCCTACACCGTCCAGTCGATCCCTACCCACGAAAACTCAGTTGTGTTAGTTTTCGCCTCGCGGTCGCCACGTTGACGGCAGGCCCTGGACGAGTTCCGCAAGCACGGCCGGGGTACCCGTGGTCAATGCACAAGATCGACTAGCGTTCTGCACTTGGATCGGAGGGGGTGTCATGGGCGTTGTCAGTCCCACGACGTTGCGACGGTTACCGGACGGCAGCGGACCGATGTTCGCGCCCTACGGCAGCGACCAACCGTCGCTGGTCGACTACGACTATGCCCAGGAGGAGTGGGTCGCCACCGGCGAGGAGGACGGCCGGCCCTACGCCACGACGGTGTGCGTGCGCCGTCCCAAGGATGCGGCCCGCTTCAGCGGAACCGTGGTCGTCGAGCCGCTGCACGTTCATGGGATCGCGCCGATCTGGATCTACAGCGGCGCGTACATCCTGCGGTCGGGACACGCCTGGGTCGAGGTCACCTGCCAGAAGACCACGCTCGACATGCACGTGAAGCCATCCAACCCCCAGCGCTATGCCTCCCTCGGCATCGAGGGCCCGGACTCCGCGGACTTCGACCTCACCCTGCGTCTGGACGACCCCGAGGCCAACCTGGTCTTCTGGTCTGAGCTCGAGCGCCGAAACCGGGCCTCCAGCGTGATCCTCGCCCAAGTCGGCGCCGCCCTGCGCGCGAACGCGACGGCGGGGACCGGGCCGTTCGAGGGCCACGACGTCGGCTCCGTCATCCTCGCGGGGCACTCGCAGACCGGCAGCGTGGCCACCTACTACATCCGCGACGCCCACCACACCCTGCGCCTCGCCGACGGCTCCCCGGTCTTCGACGGGTTCTTCCCTTCCGGCTGCCCCCTCGGCCCCTTCCACGACGTCGACGTCCCGATCGTCCAGGTCATGAGCGACGGCGACGTCTCGCGCCCAGACTTCTCCTTCCTTACCGGCTATGAGAACCGCCGGTACCGACGGGACGACAGCGACGCACCCGGCGACCGCTACCGGCTGTACGAACTCGCCGGCGTCCCCCACATGGGCACCCGATACCCGCCCTACAACGACCCGTCACTGTGGAGGACGACCCACGCCACCGAGAGCTACGACGCCCTCGGCGCTCACATGAACAGCCTCCCCCACAACGAGCTGTTCAACATGGGCCTGCACCACCTCGTCGGATGGGTGGCCCACGGCACCGTGCCGCCCCGGGCCGAGCGCCTCGAGCTCGACCCGAACGGCTTCATCGCCACCGACGAGCACGGCAACAGCCGAGGAGGCGTGCGCTGTGTCCAGATGGACGTCCCGCACTCCACCTACCGACCCAGTCCCCTCCAGGCGGACGGCACCCCGCGCATTCACGTCACCGTCGGCAACGACGAACCGTTCGACACAGCCAAGCTTCAAGCGCTCTACGGAGACACCGCCACCTACCTCAAGCGCTTCAACACCCGGCTGGACGAGCTCCTCGCCGAGGGCTGGCTCCTGCCCGAGGACACCAACGAGATGCGCCGCGAGGCCGAACACATCAACTTCACCGAGCCCCTCGCATGACGACGGCGGCCGCAACACCTGGGACAGCAGCAGGCCGGCCGGACCCGCCTGGCGCACAAGGGTAAGGAAATCGACGTCGTGGGAGGTTACTGTGGGGCGACTTGAGGACAAGGTCACTATCGTCACAGGCGCTGGGTCCGGTATCGGCAAGGCGGCGGCGCTGCTGTTCGCCCAGGAGGGCGCCAAGGTCGTCTGCGCCGACATGAACGGTTCGGAGAAGGACACTGCCGCCGAGATCGGCCCGAACGCGGTGGCGGTGCAGGTGGACGTCGCTGTGGGCGCGCAGGTCGAGAACATGGTCGACACCGCGGTGCGCGAGTTCGGCAAGCTCGACGTGCTCTACAACAACGCCGGTATCTCCGGCTCGTTTGGCCCGATCCACGAGCTCGACGAGGAGACGCTCGACCGGCTTCTCGCGGTGAACATCAAGGGCGTCTTCTTCGGTATCAAGTACGCCGTTCCGGTGATGCTGGCCAACGGCGGCGGCTCGATAATCAACACCGCCTCGAACGCCGGGATGGTTGGATGGAAGCACAAGGCCGGGTACTCCGCAGCCAAGGGCGGCGTCGTCCTGTTGACGAAGTCTGCGGCCCTCGACTACGCGAAGTCCGGTATCCGGGTGAACGCAGTCTGCCCCGGCATGACGTGGACGGGCCTGGCCGCCGCGCAGGCGCCCGCGCCGCCGGAGGACCTCAAGGTGCCGAACCCGATGGCCCGCTTCGCCAAGCCCAGCGAGCTCGCCGCCGCCGCCCTGTTCCTCGCCAGCGACGAGTCGTCCTTCGTCACCGGCGTGGCGATGCCGGTCGACGGTGGCTACGTCGCGCGCTGACGCAGACTCCACAAGAAGGGACGGCGCAAGTGGCCGTCGGACCGGTAGCGCGTCGGGGCTGGGCCCGGCCATCTGCCAGCACCTCGTACGTGCTGGTCACCGGATCGCAATGGCCGATCTGAACAACGGTCCGCTGCGAGGGCCGGAAGCACTGGGAAGAAGAACATGTCCGAGGAGCTGACCTGGGCGCCTACCTGGCGCCCGCGCGAGCTGGTCGCGGCGAGACATGTGTCGCCGTTTCGATACGGCCGAGCATGTGCTCGGCCGTATCGAAACGCTGGACCCCACGTCGCGGCCGCTGGCGAACGTGGTTCCCAAGCGAGTGCTGGCGCATGCGAAGGTGGCCGAAGCGACCACGCTGCCCTCGAGCATCTCGCGCCGGTGCATGGCGTGCCGGTGGCGGTGAAGCGCCACATCGTCGAAGGGCTCAAGCGTGCCGGGTTCCCGTTCTTGCATAGCTTCCCCCGGCGCGACGACCTGACCGTTAAACGGCAGCGGTCCGCGGGTGCGGTCATCGTGGGTCACGACACCATGCTGTCGACGAGCGACCGGGGTGAGTCCCTGTGGGACGAGCTGGCGCGTAACCCATGGGACCCGGTCCGGGCGGCCGGCATGTCGGGCTTGGAGGCACGGTGGCGGTCGGGATTCCGCCAGTCACCAGCGGGTCTTACGGTGCCGGGTCTACCCGCGTGCCTCCGCGCACACGGGCCTAGTCGGGATGCACCCGACGGCCGGGCTGGTGCCCTGGATGGACAATTGCCCTGGACAGTCGGGCCCGGATCCACGATCGCCCAGGACGCGCGCGACGCGGTGACGGTGCTCTCGGTGATCGCCGGGCCTGACGGCCGTGACCACCTCGGCATCGGCTTCGAGCTGACCGACCCACGCGGCGAGATTGACCTGGGCGCCGACGGGCTGCGGCCGGCCTGGACCGACGACTTCGGCTTCGCCAGGCCGTACTGTGTCGAGGAGAACAGCCCGCGCGTGATCGCCAACATCCGCGCCGCTGCGTTCTCCCTGTCCGGAATCGGCGCGGAGGTCGAGGAGACCGGCGAGCGCCGGGAGGACTACCTCAGCGCGCTCGCTACGCACCGCTCGGTGTTCAGCGACATGCCGACCCTCGGCCCGGAGGCCGCCGAAAAGCCCCCCCCCCGGACGCGTGGGATGCCGTCTCGGATCTGCGCCAGCGCGCCTGAATGAAGTTCCGGCAGCTAATCGGCGAATACGACCTGCTCCTACGCCCCATCATCTCCGGGGTCGCGCCGAGCCTCGACCCCTGAAAGAAAAGGACATCTGACTCATATCCATACCCGATGGTGTTCTCGGAATCGATGGGTTTGGTATCTACACTGAGCTTTTCAACCGGCTCGGCTTCCCACTGCCTCGGTCGGCTGCGGCTTCGTGGACGGCCTCCTCATCGGATTTCAGATCGTCGGCCCGCCCGGCAGCGACCCTAAGAATCTTCGTCTCGCCCACACCGTCCACCGAGCCATCTCACACGACGAACGACCTCAGATCAACTGAAGGGACACTGCTGGGCTAGGGCACGTGGAGCGTCCGGGTCGCCTACAGGCAGTTGTCCGGCGGCCACCTGAGCGCGGCGGTGGGCGAGAGAGGAGATTGGGACGACCAAGGGCCCGGCCGGCCGAGGAGGACATGGCCGATAGGGGCCGAGGGTAGGGTCGAGAGGGTGACCAGCCAGGGCAAGCCGCGCGGCCCGTATCGCAAGGGTGTCGAACGGCGGGAGCAGATCCTCCAGGTCGCTGCCGAGGTGTTCATCCAGAAGGGAGTCCGCGGTTCCTCCCTGCAGGAGATCGCAGACCGGGTAGGCGTAACCCATACCGCATTGCTACACTACTTTAAGTCACGAGACGAGCTTCTCCTAGCCGTGGTGCGACAGCGCGATCTTTTCGGTCAAAAGATCGCCAGGGAAGCGGACCCACGCAACGCACTGACAGAGGCGATACGCAACAATATGGACCAACCTGGATTGATGCGTCTCTTTGTTGAATCCTCCGCCGCCGCCACGGACCCGTCACATCCGGCGCACGAGTTCTACGCACGACGCTACGAAGAGCTATCGTCCTACATCGTGTCTCGCCTGGCTGGACCAGTGGAGGCCGGACGGATCCGCGGCGACGTGCCACTCGAGGACGTTGCGCGCCTTCTGCTCGCTGTGATCGACGGTCTCCGGATGCAGTGGCTACTCAACCCGGCGGTCGACATGGCCAAACTCGCGGAGAGTTTTATCCGCCTGTACATCACGTCATCCACCCCGGACACCTTCCCACCCCGTTGACGGTTCGCAAACTTCCGAATTCGGACAAGCGACCCATCGGGCTCGGTGTTACTGACCCCGACCGGTGCAGTGCCTTGCTGGGATAGATGCATAGTTCGGGGCTTGTGTTGACCCGACCCCGTAGGACGCTAGTATGCATCCAACATTAGTTAGTTGATCTATACGAACCGCGCGTCCGGTTGCGGGGTGGCCCCGCTGAAGCAAGTCGGGCTGTGACCGATCAGATGCCGCGCCTCGTTCGTGACTTCGTAGGGGAACTGCATGCATTTACGTCGACGGACAAGACTGGTGGCCGCGACAGCCGCGATTCTTGCGGCTACCACGGCCAGTTGTTCGACATCCGACTCCAAAAGCGAGGCAGCTGCCGCCTGTGAGAGCCCTGGCGTCACCTCTGACCAGGTGAAGTTCGGCCTGGTCTTCTCCGACTCGGGAGCCGGAAACCAGGCACTGTCCTCGGCTCGTGCCGGGGTCGACGCTAGGATCGGCCTGGCGAACCAGGAAGGTGGAGTCAATGGCCGTCGCCTCGTCTACGAATGGCGCGACGACGCGGCCTCCCCATCGCAGAACGCCAAGGTGGTCGACGAGCTCGTCAACCAGGAATCGGTGTTCGGAGTCGTCGCTGTCACCACGTCGGCCAGCGGTTCGGTCGAGAGCCTGGGATCGGCGGGCATCCCGGTCGTGGGGCTGGCCGACGCCACCTGGAAGATCCACCCGAACATGTTCTCGTACTCCTATGAGACGTCACCGCAGATCATCGGCCGATATCTCCAGCTCAACGGCGGAACGAAGGTTGCTTTTGTCACCACCGGCTCGTCGGCCTCCGCTGTTCGCTACACAGAACGGTATGCGTCGGCCATGCGGGCGATGGGGCTGACCGTGGTCGGAACGGCATCCTACTCAAGCGGCGACAGCCCGGTTCGGGTGGCCCAACAGCTGGCCGACTCCGGAGCCAACGTCCTGGTGGGCCTCACCACCCCGAACGACATCGCCAGCATCATGCATGCGGCTCGCACCATAAACGCCAGTTTCGCCGCCACCGTCTCGCTCGCCGGGTACGACCGCGGTGTGCTGAGCACGCTGGGGACGGACCTGGCTGGCGTCTCGTTCCCGGTGTACTTCCGCCCCTTCGAGGCCGGCGGACCGGCCATCGACCACTATCGAAACGCGATCACACAGTTCGCTCCGGAACTGGTCATGCCCGAGCAGCAGTTCGCGATGTACGGCTACATCTACGCGGACCTGTTCATCCGGGGGCTCCAGAAGGCCGGCGCCTGCCCCACCCGGGAGAGCTTCATCCGCGGACTGCGCACGGTGACCGGCTACGACGCCGGTGGTCTGATCGAACCGGTCGACCTCGCCACCAACATCAACAAGCCGCTTGACTGCAGCGCATTCGTCCAGGTCGACCCAACGGGCCGCACCTTCCAGGTCACCCAGGAACGCCTCTGCGCCGACGGTACGGGAAGCTAAACGAGACCCTGAGACGCCGAAAACGTGTACCTGAGGGCAGCATGTGCCTCCGGACCTCGGCCATATGGCCGAGGTCCGGAGGCACATGCGTCCGAAGCTCTGCGTGACCAGGCGGGACCGGCGCTAACGACCTCGTGCATGGTTGGGTGTAGCACGTCGATACCGCAACTGCCGATCATGTTCGTCTGGTGCGGAGTGTCGCGTGTGCGGTAGTCGTCGACAACCAGCGAATACTGATGGTTAATGCACGGGGTTAATGCTGCTGGTGATGGCTTGTGGTGTGTGGGTACATCTATCGGCATGAGGTATGCGACGGGTGGCGGGTTGACGCCCGCCGGGCAGGTGGAACGGGAGCGGGTTCGGTTGGCCGCGGCGGACAGGTTCGCTGCGGGAGCGACACGGACGGAGGTGGCGCGGGAATTCAAGGTGACCCCGAAAACAGCGGGCTGCTGGTATCGGGCATGGGAATCGGGGGGTGCGGCGGCGTTGCGGTCGACCGGTCCGGTGTCCTCGTGCCGGTTGGATGATCGGGATCTGGCCCGGTTGGAGGCGATCTTGCGTCGGGGGCCGGGGGTGTATGGCTGGACCGATCAGCGGTGGACCCTGGCCCGGGTCGCGCAGGTGATCAGGCGGGAGTTCGGGATCACCTACACCGTGCCGGGGGTGTGGATGCTGCTGGACCGCAACGGCTGGTCGTGCCAGCTGCCGGTGCGGCGCGCGGTCGAACGTGATGACACTGTGGTCGAGGAGTGGAAGGACCGGGGATGGCCGGCGGTAAAACCACCGCGGCGGCCCGGGGTGCCTGGGTCTGTTTCCTCGACGAGACAGGGCAGGGCCTGAGGCCGCCACGTGGACGGACGTGGGCGCGCCGCGGGGTGACCCCGGTGGTGCGGGTGCCGGGGCGGGGTGGGGCCGGGCGGGTGAGTGTGGTCGGGATGGTCTGCTACAAACCCGGGCAGCGGGCCCGGCTGGTCTACCGGGTCCGGGTCAGTCACGGCCGTTCGGGTGAGCGCAAGGGGCTGTGCTGGGCGGACTGTCGGGATCTTCTGCTGGCCGCGCACGTGCAGCTTCCCGGGGGTCGGCTGGTGGTGGTGTGGGACCGGTTGAACATCCACCTCCAGGCGCAGATGGCCGCGTTTCTGGCCGCGCACACCGGCTGGATCAGTGTTGTGTGGCTGCCGGCCTATGCGCCCGATCTGAATCCCACGGAGGGTGCCTGGTCGTATCTGAAACGCACAACCCTGGTGCATCTGGCTGCCCGTGGTATCGACGAGGTATTTCAGGCGTTCAAGCATGGACTGAAATGTATGCAGTACCGGCCCGAGCTTCTCGTCGGGTTCCTTGCCGAAACCGGACTGGCCTGGGAAAATCTCCGATCAAAATAACCTCGCACATTAATCATCAGTAGCGGGCACCGGGCACTATCGACGAGCTCGGTCCCGATTATCATCAGTAGCACCTCACATCGACGAAGCACAGGTGGCCCGGACGGTGCCGGCCAGCAGTAGGGGAGCGAGCCTCTGCACCCACTGGTAGATCGTGACGTAAGCGACGACGATGCTTCGTTCATCGAAGATCTCCTCGACCTCTCAGTAGGTATAGAACAGACCGCAAGTGCCAGCGCGACACGACGGTCATGCCATCCTCTTTAAGATCATCGGGAGCCGGATCCGCCCGTCTGGCGATGTGGGGCTTCCCCTACGCGAGTAACACGTGTAACTATACTCGGCACGCTCTTTACCTACCAGCTTCGACCCTGTACACGCATGAGGAGTGTATTCACGGTGGATATCCGTCCGAATTTTGTGATCTTCATTCCCGACCAGCTCCGTGCGGACGCGCTCGGCGCGTTCGGTAACCCGCACATCCGCACTCCGAATCTCGACGCTCTGGCGGCCCGGGGTACCCGGTTCACCAACGCCTACGTGCAGCATCCGGTGTGCGTGCCCAGCCGCGCGTCGTTCCTCACCGGCTGGTACCCCCATACCTCAGGTCATCGCAGCCAGAACCATCTGCTGCGGCCGCACGAGCCAAACCTGCTGCGCATCCTGAAGGACGCCGGCTACCACGTCACCTGGGCCGGGCGCCGCGGTGATACGTTCGCCCCGGGGGTAACCGAGACCAGCGTGCACGAGTACGGCTACACCGAGCCGCCCCCGGCCAGCGCCTACCGGCCCGAGTTGGCAACCTGGCCCGGCGGGGACCTGTGGGCACGCCTGTTCTACTTCGGCCGGACAGCAGGCAACCTCGACCAGGACGAAGCCACGATCCGTACTGCCGAGCAGAGGTTAGCCGCAATCCCGGACGCGCCGTGGACGCTGTTCGTTCCTATCATCGCTCCACACTGCCCATTTCGCGCGCCCGAGCCATGGTTCTCGATGTACGACCGCGACACGATGCCCGACCCGATTCCGCCAGGCGAAATCGAACCCCGGTACGTTCCGGCGCTCCGCAACCTTCACAGACTGGAACGGGTAGCCCCGGAAATATGGCGCGAAGTCATCGCCACTTATTACGCCATGGTATCTCGCATGGACGACCATCTCGGGCGGGTCTTGTCTGCTGTTGAGCGGACCGGGCAGGCCGGAAACACAGTCACGATGTTCTTCGCTGACCACGGCGAGTACCTCGGAGACTTCGGGCTGATCGAGAAGTGGCCCTCGGCAATGCACCCCTGCATCACCCGCGACCCTCTCGTCATCGCCGGTGGAGGGCTCCCTGAGGGCCAGGTCTACGACGGCATGGTGGAACTCGTCGACGTCCTGCCTACTGTGCTCGAACTGGCCGGCGTACCCGCACCACACCGGCACTTCGGGCGCAGCCTGCTAACCGTCTTGCATGACCCCGGCTCCGAGCACCGCGAGTACGCATTCACCGAGGGGGGCTTCACCGTCGAGGAGGAGTCGCAGCTGGAGGACTCGCCCTTCCCCTACGACCTGAAGACCGCATTGCAACACCATCAACCCGACCTAGTCGGCAAGGCCACCGCGATACGTGACCGGGAGTGGACCTATGTGTGGCGGCTGTACGATCCCCCGGAGCTCTACCACCGGGTTACCGATCCCGACGAACGACACAATATCGCCGGACGCTCAGAACATTCCGAAGTGGAGCGCCGCTTAAGCCAGGCACTGCTGCGCTGGCTGATGACCACCACCGACATCATTCCCACCGATTCTGACCCACGCATGCCCGACGTCGACCTGCCCACCCCACAACCCGTCAGCCCGTAGCAAGAACACGTCATGCCTCATCCGGGGAGTATCCGGCCTCAGGTCGGGTAGCCCGAAGGGATCTCACTCCCGGACTCCCACAGAGTTGGGTAGGCCCCGGCGAGGTGCCCGCGTAGGACGGATCATTTTCCGACGGCCCCACCGAACGATACGTGCGCCTTTCAGCGCACATAACGCTCCAGTGGTTGTGCCGTGGGACTGCGTGGTGAGCCGACTGGCGTGGGTTGCTTCACGGCAGGGACGACAGACGACAAGGGTCTTGCGCCGCTGCACGCCATAAGGCGAGCCCAGGCTAATTTCACGTGTCGTCCTAGTTGTCAAGGTTCGCGAGGTGCCGGACGCGGTGGACTTCCACGCTGTCCGTTACTCCGCACATCTCGCAGCCGCCCGCGAGGATCCGGTGGATCAGTTCGTTCCCGCGGACGGTGCCCAGAGTCAGCGCCCGATCGGTGAGGGCCGCGGTGGGCTGCCGCGGCCGCGGTCTTGGGGCGGGAGGAGCTCGGGCCGTTCCACCGCGTGCCGACGGCGGGGAAGAATCACATCCGCAGCGAGCGGTCTTTTCGCTCGGGTCGCCATTCCGGTTCGGTACTGCTGAGAGCCGGAGGGCCAGGGACTGATCCGCCCGCGGCAGAGGATCCTAGTCCAGCACAAGGTGCACACCAAGTGTGGCGGGAATCACACAACTGCCGGCGTGCCACCAAGAGATGGGTACGCATAGCCTATGCGTACGTACCCAACTTTGTGTCGCGATGAAGGTCGAAGTGAACGGCAACGCGTGTTGTGTCAGACTCGAGGCATGCGGCGGGCCGGAGACCTCGACAAAGAGCCGAAACGAATGAGTGTTCGTCGACGCCGGGTCAACGACTCCCGACGCGAGGAGCTCCTCGCCCAGCTCGAGGACATCCTACTGGCCGAAGGCTTCACCGGTCTGACGATGGACGACCTAGCCGAACACGCAAACTGCTCCAAGACCACTCTCTACGCCTTGGCCGACACCAAGGAGCAGCTCGTCATCATGGTGGCCAAACGTTTCTTCGGCCGGGCGACCGAAGAGATTGAGGCAGCGGTCGATTCGGAGAGTGACGCGCGGCTCCGCATTGCCACCTACCTTAACGGAGTGGGTGTGGCCATGCGCCGCCAGTCCCCGGCTTTCTATGCCGATATGGTCGGTTTTCGCTCCACTGCGGAAATCTACCGGAGGAACTCCGACACCGCTGCGCGTCGCGTGCGGGACATGATCGAGGAAGGTGTACGGCAAGGTGTTTTCCGTCCGACTGACGGCACTCTTGCCGCCCAGCTGTTAACGCTGGCGATCGACGGAGTCCAATCGGGCATGCTGCTGCGAACCACGGGCCTGAGCGCCGGTGACGCTATTACGGAAATTGGTGATCTCCTATTGAATGGGCTAAATTCTAGAGGACCCATACCGGTAGGGAAATCGGACTCCAAATAGACCCTCCGGCCTGAGAATATTTTTGGATTGCTGGATATCTGATTCTGTTTAGCAGTCAGGGGGTCTGACTGGTGGGCAGGTAACTTCCTACCGACCGTAGGAATTTCCGGCGGATCCGACGGACCGCCGTATCTGGTGCAGGTCGCAAGATCCTGGCGAACCCTCGAGGGATATATCGGCAACCTTGACCGGAGTGATGAATGATGCCGGCCTCGAGGCGGCTATGGCGAAGCGCCATGGTGAAAGTGCCTGCGACGAAGGCGCTTTCTGTTCCGCGGACGCGGCCAGCTGGCGATCGATCTGGGCGGGGAACATGTCGAGGTCTCCGGCAAGGTGGAGCCCAGCCTTGCCTGGTCACGTAGGCGACACCCGCGGTCCGGAGTGAGAGCGCTGAAATCACATCCAACAAGGTGTCCGCGGGCAGGTAGGTGGCTCGGTCACGACGGGTCAGGCCTGGACAGGCCGTGGACTCCCTGTAAGCCAGCCAGTCTCATCAGCCGAGCGAGATGTGAATGGCTGGTCTGTACGCTGGCGACGGCCAGCCCTCCAGCTCCATCTGACGACGTGAACTAGGCCGATAGCCGTCCAACCATTTGCTGCCTCGACGGCAGTGGGCCAGCGAGGTTGATCAGGTTAGCGTCGCAGCGAGCGACTTCTCCATACTACCGAGTTAAATCACCGACTCACTGCAACCAGAGGAGCACCGCGAACATTTACTCACCAACAGCCCGCGGCCTTATTCCGCTTAGCTGAACCAATTATTAAGTGGACGTTGACCTTAGCTGGTAGTCGGTAACCCGTCCCGCCGATCGGGTGGGTGCAGTAGCGGTCTCACGCTCTCGGGTCGAGGCGATGTAACTGGTCAGGTACTTTTTTGATCTTTGGTTTGGGGTCAGGCTGTTGCGGGCGTCCAGGGGCGGCCTTCGGCCAGCTGGACGAGGGCGTGGAACAGAACCGAGGTCGTGTTTGGTGACGGTGGACAGGTAGCTTCGGATCGCGCGGAACTGGCGGGCGCCGGTCAGGGTGCGTAGGCACCCGGATACTTTCTGCCGTAGTTTGATCATGCGGATGTCGCGCTCGCAGCCGTTGCTGTCCGCCGGTATCCGCAGGTCCCGGGTGAAGCGTAGGTAGTCGGCTTCGCGGTCGACGAGGCGGCAGGCCAGCGCGTGGCGGGCCGCCATGAGTTTCGTGTCCCGGTCGGCGGTCTGGCTGATCCCGATATGGGCGGCGTGGCGCAGCAGCCGGGTCTGAGCGGCCAGCTCGGCCAGATCTGGGCCGGCCGCGCCTGCGGCGGCTGCTTCGGTGGTCTGCGTGTGGAGGGCGACGAGCGCGTCGGTGGCCTGGGCGGCCCAGCACCACTGCCCGGCCTGGGCGCCTTCGACGACGGCCTGTAGTTCGCGTAGCACGTGAGCGACACACAGCTGGTGGGTCGCGTCGGTGTAGCTGTCATAGGGCGCCCGGGCGTTATGGACGACGACCCCACCGAAGCCGGGAAGCACTCCCAGCGTGTCGATCCCGGCCCTCCCGCGGTTCGGATGGCAGTCGATCAGGGTGTACTTGTCGGTGCGGGCGCAGTGGACCCAGTGCAGCTTCCCGGCGACCCGCAGCCCGGTCTCGTCGGCCCCGAGGACCTCGCTGCCCGCGAGCAGACCGCGGACAGTGGTGAGGAAACCGTCCAGGCCGGCGGCAGCCCGGCGCGTCATCACCGCGACCGTGCCGGCGGACAGCGGGATCCCGACGAGCTCGGCCAGCGCGGTCGCGGTCCGGTCCTTGGACAGGAACTGGCCCGCGTACAGGTAGACCGCCGCCGCGGTGACCCGCGGCCCGTACTGGACCGGGGCATCCACCCCCGCCGGCGCGGCAGCCCGCGTCCGCCTCCCGCAGCCGCACTCCCGCTCGACCAACTCGTGTTCGACCACATGCGGACGCATCTCGGGCAGGTCGAACACCTGCCGCCGCTCGGTCCGCACCACCGGCCGGCCCACCAGCGACGTCCCGCCCCCCCACACCGCCCCGGCTCGTGCCGGCGGCGCGCATCAGGCTTCTCTCGACCATCCGCAACGTCGACCCGGGATGCCCGCCCTGCCCACCAGGGCGCCGGCCGGTCTTCTTCCGTAACGACTTCGGGGGCGGTTTCGCCAACCCATCCGAGCTCGGTGGCTTCGCCGAGTTCCGCGAGTTCTTCCCGACCTGTGCTTCCAACTCCGCGATCCGCACCAGAGCCTGCTCCAACGCCGCGCTGGTCTCGACCAGCTGCGCCTGCAGACTCACCACCAGCGCCGCGAGCTCGTCATACGACGGCGCCGGCCGCCGCGCAGACGGATCATCGGACACACCCCGAACCTTACGACCTGGTCAACCACAGCCCGCCAACAGCCCGGCTCGCCGTGTCACCGACAACACCCAGCCAGCCGAGGAACCAAAAACAAACGATCCACAAGACCTGACCAGTTACTCTACCGATACCATCAAGCTGCATATCCGTGCAAAGCAGCGCTACCTGGGAACGAAACGGGCAGCTTCAACCAGGCTGCGGCGCGTAGGTTCTTCAGCGCCGCGCCGTCCCACGGCTCCCAGTCAGTGGAGGTCAACACTGACAAGACGCCCATCTATCCGCGAGTTCTCGACGAGCTGCTGCCCGAGGCATGTCACGTCGACGCCGGGCGGGAGAACAACTGGATCGATTCGGACCACAGCCGGCTGAAAGCTCAGCTCCGACCGATACTGCTGAAACGACTGCTCGACCCAGACAATCAGGGGAGGCGCGACCAGGTCCAAAACGTCCGCCGGGGCCACTACGAACTCGCCACCGACAACGACCCACACCTGCGGCTTTCAGCCGCGTTCACCGAGCTCGCCCTTGCCATCTGATCACAAGGCAAATCGGAACCTCGTTGCCGACCACGCTGTTCGGAGTGTGAGGGGTGACGTGTTGGCGGCGGCTCCCACGAGCAGCTGCTCGCCGAGTGCAACGCGGCAGGGCTGCTCGACCTGCACCAGCGCTGGTCGATTCCTCGCGCATCCCCGCGCTCAGAGGGCTCCGAGACGGGTCCGAGCCCAGTCAACCGAGCCCACCCCGGCTCGAAACACCACCTGATCACCGACGCGACCGGGGCTCTGCTCGCCACGCTCGTGACCGGCGGAAACCGCCACGATGTTGACCAGCTCATTCCGCTGGTCGAGGCGATCCCCCCGATCCACGGCCGGCGAGGACGGCCACGCCGCCACCCCCGCGACCTGCTCACGGACCGCGCCTACGACCACGTGAAGTACCGCCGCCAACTCGCCGCCTACGGGATCACTCCGATCATCGCCTGCCGCGGGAAACCCCACGACACCAGCCTGAGCCGCCATTGCTGGCCAGTAGAGCGAACCATCGCCGCTCCACCAGTTCCGCCGGCTGCGCACCCGCTGGGAACGCCGCGTCGACATCCACCAAGCGTTCCTCAGCCTCGCGTGCTCGATCATCTGCTTACGGAAACTCATTAGGATCCTTCTGAAGCGAGCTGTAATGCGCATGAAAGTAACATCAGGGTACTGGCGAGGACAGGGCCGGCCGCGGGCCAACGCCGCCACGGCGTCCGCTCCCTGCCCCCTGACGGGTGCGCACCGACTGATCAGGCTGGCGGGAACTGGTAGGTCTCCGCCCGGGCGATCATGTCCTTGCGGTCGGCGGGCAGGAGGTAGCCCTCCTTGATGGCGCTGTCGGTCGAGGCGGCGAAAGCGGCCAAGTAGGCATTGCGGTCGAGATACAGGGAGCGGACAGTCGCTGGGTCGAGGGCGGTCGTGCTGCCTAGGGCCGCGCACTGCAGGCCGCCCTTCTTCCCCGGCACACCGCTGAGAGTCGAGACGGGAACGTCGACGACGGGTGTGCGGATGCCCCCTAGGGCGATGCCGTGTTCATCACGGGCGAGGTCCGCCTGGTTGGAGGAGACTTGCAGTCGGGGCGCGGACGGTGGGGCCTTGCCGGTGTGCACCCACGTGCTGAGCGTTGCCAGCGCAGCCCGGATCACGTATAGCTGCGGGCCGTCATTGATGTTCGGGTCGCAGCCCAAGAATTCGGCGTAGTTGCCGATGATGGTGGTATCGGCGTGGGATGTGCCGGCGACCTCCCAGACCCGGATGAGCGCGGAGTCGGGCTGGGTTACCTTGGCGTACCCGAGCTGGATCAGGTCGGTCTCCGTCTCGAAGACCAGGATCGGCACATCGGTGTCGCTGCGCAGCGGCACCGGCTTGGCGCTGTTGATGTCGCCGGCCTTGACGCTGTCGTTCAGCGGTGCGAGCCCGGCCCCACGGCTGTGCACGAGAAAGCCATCGAACTGGTGCGTCAGCGGCTGGACCGTGTCGATGTAGGTGGACAGAGTGGCCGCAGACTGTGACTCGCCGACGGCGATGAACTGCTTCGGGACGAGCGTGCCCAGCGGCTTCTCGCCGTCGCTAGCCGGATTACGCAGTGCCTGGCCGACCTGGGTGAAGATGTCGTAAGAATAGGCGTCTCCTGGATGCCTCAACGACCCGTACCGTTCCGGGTCAGCTTCCCGCAGCCCGGACAGCTTGAAACCATTATCCGGGAGGATCCCGCCGTTCTCGACGCCGTCGATGCCGACTTTCTGGGTGGTAACGCCAACCCAAGCGTATCCGCTCCGCATAATTTCCGGCGCCAAGTAGGCCCAGTCCGGATCGGCGTCCTGCCCGCCAGTGACGTTGAGCCATTCGATGATCAGAGTTCCGTTGAAGGCCGTCGGATCACCGGGCCGGCGCACGATGATTCGGGTCCGATAATCGGCGGTCGCGCCCGGGGTCGCCTTCACTCGGCCGTCGGCGGGCGCGGCGTCGGGGGCTGTGTAAGACTGCGCAGTACCGGTGGCGAAGTACTCGCTCTCCACATACTTTTTTGGCTTGAGATCCGCCATGCCGGCCACCGCCGCGAGGATGGGCGTGCCCTTGCCGCCCGCGATCGGGCCGGTGATCGTGGCGGCTGGCCCCGCGGCCGGCCGCGGCCGGCTGGAAGTCGCGGCCGGTGCGGGGCTATCGTCGTCCCCCGATCCGCCGCACGCGGCTAGGACGCCGGCACTCAGAAGCAGAAGTGGGATCAGCAGTACACGTCCGACCGCGGACCACCACGGAATGTCGCTTCGCCACCTTCTGCGGCTTTCTGGAGTCATGAATGGCGCTAGATTTCTAGGCATCTATTCTCGTCCCCTCGACGAGCAAGTCCGAACTCTGGGTGGGCCGGAGACGGAGGGAGGGTATTTGTGACACAAGACCTAAACACCCTCTTGACCGCACGGTACGTGACGACCGATGACCGGACTGGAAGGAACTGGCGCGATGGCCGCCCACCCGGCTCTCCGATGCCGAACTCGTCTCCCTGGGGTGATGTTCTCGGCGCCGGGTATGTGGGTGCGCTCGCTGGCGAACCTGGCGCGCAGGGTTTTCAGGGCGGCGGGGTAGGTCAGGCCGGGCAAAACCACACCGTTCAGTGCCTCCAACCGTAAAGTCGCCGGAATGTGCAGGCTGGTGTTGGTGAAGAGGAAAGGTTGGATCTCGTTGACGCTCCTTGCCAGACTCATCGGCGTCTTGTAGCTGAGCATCCCGAGTGCCGCGATGTGGTCGGTTCCCTGACCGAAGCGGCGCTCAGCCTGTTTCTGGACCAAGCCGTCCACGCCGGACAGCCCGGCGGGCATCAGGCCGGCGAACCGCGGCGTCTTCTGCTTCACCGTCATGGACCAGGGAGGATTATCCGCCCATTCGGGGGACTTCGGGCGCTGTCGGATGTCATCTGCGACTCCATACTGATGAGTCAGCTGGAGCGGCGCCGGACTCCGTTCGCTGATCTTGGGCCACGGAGGGCCGTCATTCGCCTGAGCGTGCCGTAAGTTCGGCTTCGATGCGGATAGTGGAGGGCTCGCATCCCTGCGCGGTGAGGGTCACGGTGATCGTGCCGGGGGCGGTGGGGCGGATGACGGCGAGTGCCCGGCCGTCGAAGGTGGCGCGGGTGGTATCGAAGAAGTTCTCTTCCGTTTTCGGGTCCGCGCTACCGAAGCCCTGCAGCACGCCGGGTCCCGCCACCTCGACGGCGACCGTGCGGTCGGCGGTGTTGTAGAGGTTGCCGGCCTCGTCGACGAGGGTGATGGCGATGTAGGCAAGGTCGGTGTCGTCGGCGACGATGTCGGTGCGGTCGGCGGCGACGGCGAGGCGGACCTCGCCGGTCGCCGAGCGCAGCAGGGTGCGTCCGGTCTCGCGGCCAGCGGTGTAGGCGACAGCGACGATTTCGCCGGGTTCGTAAACGGTGTCGAACTCGGCCTTAAACCGGTTCTTCTCCCCCGCCGGGACGGTACCGATCAGCCGGCCGTTGACCAAAAGTTCGACCTCGTCGGCGGCCGAGTAAACCTCCACCCGCACCGGTCTGGTCTCGTGGCCGTCCCAGGACCAGCTGGAGATCGCGTCACTCCACGACCACCACATCGCCACCGTAACTGGCTGGCCGTAGCGGTCGGGGCGGTGCACGGCTATGTAGGGCTCGCTGCGTAGGCCGAACACGATCTCGCGGTAGTAGGAGGCCGGTCGGCGGTGGCCGGTGATGTCGATGTCGCCGCACCACGCGGTCAGCCACGGATAACTGCCGTGGGATGGGGAGGTGCTGGCGTTTTCCTCGTCGCCTTGGTACTCGATCCGCCCGATTCCTGGTTCGCCGAGATAGTCCCAGCCGGTCCAGGTGAAGTCACCGATGACGTGGCTGTTGTCCTGGACGAGCCGCCAGTTCCTGTCGATCTCCGACGGGTAGGTCTCGGTCCCCACGATCACCCGGTTCGGGAACAGTGTTCGGTCCAGCTCGTACCGTGACTCCAGGTAGTTGTAGCCGGCGACGTCCAGGCAGGCCATCGACTCCGCGGTCTTCGAACCGACCATTTCGGAGGCCATGAGGATCGGCATAAACTCGCGGAACCTGTTCATGAACGCGTTGACGTCCACCGCCTCGCCCGCCTCGCTGCTTTTCTCCCGAGCACCGCTGGAGAACGACGCGAGCAGCTCGGGGCCGCCGGCGAGAAGGCCGTTGACGCCGTTCGTGACGAAACGGGTGTCGTCGATGGCTCGGATCCTCTCGGCGAGCTGGCGGCTGATCGCCGCGCCGGCAGCGGTGCCTGTCTCCGGGATCTCGTTCCCGATCGAGTAGAGGATCACGCAGGGGTGGTTGAAGTCCTTGTCGACCATCGCCTGCACGTCCGACTTCCACCAGAGGGGGAAGTCGAGGGCGTAGTCCTGCGCGACCTTCGACCGGGTCCATGCGTCGAACAACTCGTCGATTACGAGCATGCCGAGCCGGTCGCAGGCGTCGAGGAGGGCCTTGCTGATCGGATTGTGGGAACTACGGATGGCGTTGAAACCGGCCTGTTTCAGGATCTCGACCCGGCGCTGTTCGGCCCGGTCTATCGTGGCGGCACCGATCACGCCGTTGTCGTGGTGGATGCACGCGCCGCGGAGGTTCACCACCCCACCATTGATGCGCAGACCCCAGTGCGGATCGACGGTGAGCGACCGGACACCGAAACGGGTGGCCTCCTCATCCAGGAGCTCTCCGTCCGCCGTCACTCTGGTCCGGCAGGTGTAGAGGTGCGGGTGCTCCACTCCCCACAGCTGCGGCCGCGGCACCGGCAGCCGCTGGCGTACGGTGACCGGATCGTCCGTGAACAGGGTGAGCGGGGCGACGTCACGGACCACGACGACACCGTCGGCGCCCACGATCTCGGTGGTCACCTCGACGGTCCGGGTGACCGAGGACTCGTTGTGCACCTGCGTCGCCACCGCGACTAGGGCAAGGTCCGCGTCGATGGCCGGCGTCGTGACCTTCACCCCGTCCAGGCCGATGTGCACGAGATCGCCGACGATGAGCTTCGTGTTGCGGTACAGGCCACCACCCGAGTACCAGCGGGTGTCATCGGCGCTGTGTGCCTCCACCAGGATCTCGTTGTCCTCGTTGTACTTCAGGAAATGGTCGGCGCGGACGTAGAAGTGGGAGTAGCCGTAGGCATGCTGTCCGGCGAGGCCACCATTGAGAAAAACCCTGGCGCTCCGGTAGACACCCTCGAACTCGAAGGTGACGCGCCGGTTCCGGTACTCCTCCGGCACGAAGAACGACTTCCTGTACTGGTACGCCCCAGCCGGGTAGAAGCCGCGCTGGCCCGCCGCGGCGTCGGAACGGTTACGTTCACGAGCCACCATCGCGTCATGAGGGAGCCTGACCTCATCCCACACGGCGTCAGCCCTGCCTAACAGCTCCGCGAAAGGGTCAGCCCTCTGGCGAAAGAACCAGCCATCGTTGGACGATAAACGGATCAACCGAGCTCTCCCGGCTATACGTCAAGTGATCATTACGAGGGGGATGCGCGGCGCCTGGAACGCAGCAGCAACCGTGGCAGTCGGGGTCCACATCCCGAGAACTAGCACGCACTAGTACCGGGGGCCCAACTTAACATCGTACGCTAGAGCGTGCAAGCAGCCAGCGCGAGGGGGACAGCCGCTGCGCTAGAGGAGACGACGAAAGACGGGTCATCGCCGCGGATGTTGCTGTGGTTGCAGGGGTTTCGCGGGCGACGGTCGGGTTTGTCTTCAACCGCACTCGGAGAAAGATCTTCTCGGCGAGAATGGTGAACGGGTACCCTACGCAGTCTCACACCTGATCGCCACCAACCTCGCCATGTTTGAGCACACAACTACGCCTGGCCGCTCACTGGTCCGAAAATGACAGGTGACCGGCTCCGTCGATGCCACGTTCGCCGAAGATCCGCTCGGCGGCTCAGACGATCCACCCCTCCGCCAACGAGGCGGCCAGCTGCATGTTCGGCATGCAAGCATGGTGGTCCGCCACGGTCAACCGCCTTCACTTCCAGTCGTATACACGAACAGCCCGAGACTGGAACCGTTCCGGTCGCTGGACCGGGCTGTCCCTTGTCATGCTCCGGGGACACCCCCGGCGAGAGGAACGCTCTTCACCCGCCCGATGAGCTCCTCGCGCCGGGACTCGTTGAGGCGACGACGGCGGATGCTCATCCGCCTGGGGGTCTGAGCCCGCTGCGTCCAGGTCACGCTCTTGCCTCGCCCCCCGAGTTCAACGCACCCATTGCAGAGAACATGATCGGATACTAGCGTCTCCAGCAACGTACCCAACCACAGGGAAGCGTCATGGACACCGTGATCCCAGCCACGCTGCGACGATCGCCGGACGACGGCTCGCCGGCGTTCGCACCCTCTGCCAGTGACGCGCCGGCTACACGACCACGGCTACGCCCAGGAGGAGTGGATCGCAACCGGCGAACAGGACGGCCACCCTTATGCCACGGCCGTCTGCGTGCGCCGGCCCTGGGACGCCTCCCGCTTCAGCGGCACTGTGATCGTCGAACCCCTGCACGTCCTACGGCATCACGCCGATCTGGCTGTACAGCGGTGCCTACCATCCTGTGTTCGGGCCTGTGTTCGGCCACGTCCGGGCGGAGATCACCTGCCAGAAGACCACGCTCGACCTGCACGTCAAGCCGTCCAACGCGGCGCGATACGGCTCCCTACGCATCAAGGGTCCGGACTCCGGCGGACTTCGACATGCCCCTGAGCGACCCGAAGGCCAACCTAGTGTTCTGGCCGGAGCTGACAAGCCGCAACCGCGTGGCCAGCACGATCCTCACCCAGGTCGGCGCCGCGCTCCGCGCGCCTCAGGAGGCGGTCACCGGGCCATTCGAGGGCTGGAACGTCACCAACGTCGACCTCGCCGGGCATTCGCAGACCAGCAGCGTGACAACCCACTGCATCCGTGACGCCACGAGGCGCAGCGCCTCGCCGAGGGCTCAGTCGTCTACAACGGCTACTTCCCCTCGGGTCTCCCCCACGATCCCTTCCACAACATTGACGTCCCGATCGTCCAGGTCATGAGCGACGGCGACATCGCCCGCCCGGACTTCTCGTTCCATCCCGACTACGAGGGCCGCCGATACCGACGCGCCGGCAGCGAGATCCCCGGCGACCGCTACCGGCTCTACGGGCTCGCCGGCGTCCCCCTCATGGGAACCCGCTACGCCCCTTCAACGACCCGTCACTGTGGAAGGCAACCCACGCCGACGAGGGCTACAGCGCGCTCGGCCTCCGGATGAACAGCCTCTCCCACAACGAGTTGTTCAATATGGGCCTGCACCACCTCGTCGAACGGTCCGCCCGAGATACCGTCCCACCCCGGGGTCGAACGCCTCGAGCTGGACCCGGACGGCTATGCCGGGAAGGACAGGCACGGCAGCAGCAGAGGAGGCGTGCGCTGTGCGCAGTTGGACGTCCCGCACTCCACCTACCGTCCCAACCCGCCGCGGGCGGAAGCACCCCGACCAACGTCACGGTCGGCAGCGACGCACCGTTTGACGCACCGAAGCTGCGAGGCCTCTATGGGAGGCAGCCACCTACGTCGAGCGCATCGACCGCCGCCTCAACCAGCTGATCGCCGAGGGCTGACTGCTCGGCGAGGACCCCGACGAGACGCGCCGCGAAGCCAAACAAGTCGAAATCCCGTAAGGGCGTCCTTATCTCCTTTGACCACCCCTCAGCGACCACATCCGCGCGCCATCGCCCGCCGATCGGCCGCTGACCAAACCATCTGGAGAACATATGTCTGAGGATCTGACGTGGGCGCCGGCGTGGCGTATCCGCGAGCTGGTCGCGGCGCGGGAGGTGTCACCGGTCGAAGTGGCCGAGCACGTCCTCGGCCGGATCGAGAAGCTGGACCCGACCCTGCTGTCGATGGTGAACGTCGTGCCCGAGCACGTGCGTGAGCAGGCCAGGGCCGCCGAGGCGGCGGTGATGGCCGGCAGGGAACTCGGGCCGCTGCACGGCGTTCCCATGGCGGTAAAGCACCACATCGACATCGCGGGGTCGTCCGGCCCTGGGTTCCCGTTCTGGCTGGATGTCGCCCGGCGCGACGATCTGACCGTCGAGCGGCTGCGGGCCGCCGGCGCCGTCATCGTCGGCCATAACACCATGATGGCGATGAACAACCAGGGTGCCTTCCTCTGGGACGAACTGGCGCGTAACCCATGGGACCCGAGCCGGGTGGCGGGCGGATCGACCTCCGGCGGCGCGGCCTCGGTGGCGGCAGGAATACTGCCGGTCGTCCTCGGGTCCGACGGCGCCGGATCCGCCCGGATGCCACCCGCGTACAACGGCCTTGTGGGGGTGCACCCGACGGCTGGTCTGGTGCCGTGGATGGACCATCGTCGCTGGGCGGTCCGGCCCGGCACCACAATCGGCCCGATCGCGCGGGACGTGCGCGACGCGGCGACGGTGCTGGCGGTGATCGCCGGGCCGGACGGCCGCGATCATCTCGGCATCGGGTTCGACATGCCCGACCCGCGCAGCGAGCTCGACCGGGGCGCCGGCGGGCTGCGGTTGGCGTGGACCGACGACTTCGGTTTCGCGAGACCGTACTGGGTTGAGGAGAGTCCCCGGGTGGTCGCCCACATCCGTGATGCCGCGTTCGGCGTGGCCGGCCTCGGTGCGACGGTCGAACAGACCGACGAGACCTGGGAGGACTACGTCGCCGCGTTGAACACCCACCGCACGGTCTTCAGTGATATGCCGATCCTCGGTCCGGAGGCTGGCACGAAGGTCTCCCAGGATGCATGGGAGGCGGCCACTGACCTGCGTCAACGCAACTGGTTGAAGTTCCGCGCGCTTTTCGGTAATTACGATCTTCTTCTGTGCCCCACCATAGCCACGGTCGCGCCGCCCTTCGACGTTTGGAAGACAAGATTGTCGGCCCCGACGCGCCTGGCTGATGGCGTACTCGGAATCGACGGTTTCGCCATCTACACGGCCCAGTTCAATTGGCTCCGTCTTCCCGCCGTCTCCGTCTGCTGCGGCTTCGTCGACGGACTCCCCGTCGGACTACAGATCGTCGGCCCGCCCGGCAGTGACCCGAAGATCCTCCGCCTCGCCCGCGCCTTCCAGCAGGCCTTCCCTCACGACGAGCGGCCCCAAATCAGCTGAACAGCGAACCTTTCCGATCAATATCCCCGACACCGTGCTGGCCTCGATGGTCAGACGTGTGAGGGAAACGGCAGCGAAGTCTACGACCACCTCCGCAGCTGATCGTACGTCGCCCGAAAGCCCGCCTGCGACGTTCCACCGCGAGCAGCGCAACACGGTGGGGAGCGCTGCTTCAGCTAGCTCAAGGAGCGCTGTGAGCCGGCGATCCGCTACGCCACCGCGCGTACGGCGACACCGGACCCCGGGCACCCCCCCGGTCGCACCGCCCACAGACCTTGGGCGTCATCCCTGGGAGTTCCGTGCGTGCAAGCCGCGCGTGGCCCTTGACCGTCTACCGAGGACGACGGACGGGCATCGCCAGCCCGGAAGGCAACTACTGCCGTCTGGACCACTACCAACCAAAGCTGAGTGATGGTAGGTTTTCGCCAGCACCTTGGCCCTCTTACGAGAGAGCAGCACATGTCCTTCACGAACGGCCTCCGGGTCGCACCTGCCGGAGCGGAGAAACAGGCGCAGGCGAGACGACGGCCTCGCTGCCCCGCCCAGCCTTATGTACGCCACCCGGCTGACGGACCCAGGCACCCCACGCAGCACACTCGGAGTGCTGTTCCCTCTCCCAATGCGCTTCTGGCCGTCCTGGAGTAGTCGATACAGCCGTCCGACGGTAACCGGCGGAGACACGAAGGCATGCTCTGTCCCGCACAGCCCCACCGCTTATCTCCCCTGTTATCGCACCCAGCTTCAACTCAGATCTGCCAGGGGTGCCAGGTCCTGAACACGATGCCGCATCGGCTCGTCCTGAGCGTCCGTAACGGCCGCATATCCGACGTGAATGTTCGGCCATGTCGAAGGGCGGCCTGTCCGGATCAGCGGTTCTGCCCTGGTGGCCGTGGTGCGCGGTGCTGTCGCGCCGTCCCCGCGCCCGCCGACCACCCAAGCAGCCAAGTCCGTGAGAGGCCTCAGATGACACCGCGCAACGATCCCGTCGACCTCACCTTACAGCACAAGGCATCCCTTCTATCGGGACACGACTTCTGGTCCACAAAATCCCTGGACGACGCGGGGATCCCCTCGATAGTTCTCGCTGACGGTCCGCACGGCGTGCGCCTTCAGCGCGATAGAGCAGACCACGCGGGCATCTACGACAGCTTGCCCTCCACCTGCCTGCCTCCGGCGGTCGCGGTCGGGTCCAGCTGGGATGTCGAGGTGGCGAGCCGAGTGGGTGCCGCAGTCGGGCGGGAGGCCCGCGCTCTGGGGGTCGCGGTCGTGCTGGGCCCGGGAGTGAACATCAAGCGGTCGCCTCTGTGCGGCCGCAACTTCGAGTACTACTCCGAGGATCCGCTGCTAACCGGCGTGCTGGCGACCGCGCACACACAGGCGTTGCAGGCCCAGGGAGTGGGCGCGTCGGTGAAGCACTTCGCGGCCAACAACCAGGAGACCGACCGGATGGTCATCAGCGCCGACGTCGACGAACGCACCCTGCGGGAGATCTACCTTCCCGCCTTCGAGCGGATCGTCACCGAAGCGCAGCCCGCGACCGTTATGGCCGCCTACAACCGCGTCAACGGGGTCGCCGCGTCGCAGAACCGGTGGCTTCTGACTGACATCCTGCGCACCGAGTGGGGCTTCACAGGGATCGTTGTCTCGGACTGGGGCGGCGTCTACGACCGGATCGCCGCCCTCGCGGCGGGACTGGACCTCGAGATGCCAGGATCCTCTGGTGTCAACGACGCGAAGGTCGCGCAGGCCGTCCGCGACGGGCTCCTGGCCGAGACCGTCGTCGACGCGAGCGTACAGCGCCTGATCACGCTTGCCGGTCTCGGTAAGGCCACCGAGGGCGATCTGCCCGCCGAGAGAGATCACCACGCCCTCGCCAGGGAGGTGGCCGCCGACTGTGCCGTCCTACTCAGAAACGAACACGCGACGCTTCCGCTCGACCCAGCCGCTCGCATCGCGGTCATCGGCGAGCTCGCCGTCTCCCCCAGGTTCCAGGGCGGGGGCAGCTCACGGGTGAACCCGACCCGGATCGACGTCCCGTTGGAGGCCATCACCGCCCTCGGGCAGAGCGTCGTGTACGCCCGCGGTTTCACCACCGACGGCTCCAAAGACGCGCGGGAGCTTCGAGACGACGCCGTCCGCATCGCGCTCGACGCCGACGTCTCCATCATTTTCGCCGGAGGAGATGAAGACTCGGAAGGCATCGACCGCGAACACATCAACCTGCCCGCCGACCAGATCGACCTGATACGAGCAGTCGCCGCCGTGGCCCCGCGGACTGTCGTCGTCTTGTCCAACGGAGGCGTGGTCTCGCTCGAGGGTTGGCACGACGACGTGGACGCGATCCTGGAGGCCTGGTTTCTCGGACAGGCAGCCGGCGGCGCGATCGCCGACCTTCTGTTCGGCGTGGTCAACCCCTCCGGTCACCTCGCCGAGACCATTCCACGGCAGCTGCAGGACACTCCTTCCTACCTCACCTTCCCCGGAGAGCAGGGCCACGTCCGGTACGGCGAGGGCGTCATGGTCGGCTATCGCTACTACGAAAGCGTCCAACGCGCCGCCCGCTACCCTTTCGGGCACGGTCTGAGCTACACGAAGTTCGCCACCAGCGAGCTGCAGGTGACCGTGGACGGTGACGATTCCGCGACCGTCCGCGTCACCGTCACGAACATCGGCGACCGAGCTGGTAAGCACGTCGTGCAAGTCTATGTTGCCACCGACGCGGGACGGGTTCGCCGCCCGGCACGGGAGCTGCGCGCGTTCACCAAGATCGCACTACAGCCCGGCGAGAGCCGAACCGTCGAACTGGCCCTCGATCGGCGCTCCTTCGCCTACTACGACATCAAACAGGCCCGATGGACCGTCGCGCCCGGTAGCTACTCGATCCAGATCGGCGAGAGCGCGACGCGGATCATCGCCGAGCAGAACATCACCCTCCCAGGCGACACCGTGACCCAGGAGCTTTCCCTGGACTCAGCCGTCTCCGACTGGCTCGACCACCCCATCGTCGGGCCCATGTTCCGGCGCACCCTTGACAAGGCCTCGCCTGACCGACGAAGCCTCCTCACCGACCAGGCCTCGAGGGCCATCGAAATGGTCGCGTCGATGCCCCTGCGCCAAATCATGCAGTTTCCCACCGTGGACCTGCCCGTCGACGCACTCACCCACATGATGGAGCTGACCCGATGACCCGCGTCCCCCAGCTGCGCGAGGGATTCCTCTGGGGCTTCCAGAATCCGCTGGCCGATCTGCTCGTCGGGTGCGGAAAGCGCTCCCGCCGCGAGTAGACGGCCCCCTTCCTGCGCGATCACCGAGGCCCTGACGCACCTCTACTCCGCGGTCGATGACGGCGTCGACGTCCGCGGGTGCCTTCACTGGGCGGCCGTGACAACTACGAGTGGGGAACTGGGATCCCATTTTCGGCCTCATCTCCATCGACCGGACAACCTTAAGGAGATCCCCAAAACCCAGCCTCGCTTGGCTCGGCGATGTCACCCAGAGAGGCGGAATATTCTCCAACCCCCCGACCGAGCAGAGAGACCCGAAGGAGCCGTCGGCAAATTAGTTACAGCGACTGGAACACTGGCGAGAGCGGACCAGAACGCTCACAGGACAGTAGAACGGATGATTGATGAACAGCGAGGGTGTGCTCGATCCATGGGTTGAGGACTGGATGAAGAAAAACCCGATGGTCAACCGTGCGTTAGAGGATTTCTCCTCCGAGAGCCTGGCGCGAGCACGAGGCCCGGTCGGGTTCCCGGTGACCCGTGAGATGGCATCCGTGTCCGACGAGGATGCCGACGGCGTCCCCGTTCGCATCTACCAGCCCGAGGCGAAGAGAACCGGCCTGGTCGTGTACTTCCACGGTGGTGGATGGTGCGTGGGCAGCGTCGGTCTCATGGACAACGTCGCCAGGGAGCTGGCGCACGCCACCGGAGCAACAGTCGTGTCCGTCGAGTACCGTCTCGCACCCGAGCATCCCTACCCTGCCGGCCTCGACGACTGCGAACTGGTGACACGCTGGGCGCTGAAGAACGCGAAGCGTTTCGGCACCTCCCCCGCCCAGGTGGTGGTCGCCGGCGAGAGCGCCGGAGGGAATCTTGCCGCCGCGGTGACTCTGCGCCTACGAGGGTCCTCCGCTGTTCCACTCGCCGGACAGATTCTCATTTACCCCGGTCTGGACAGCGGCGTCGACCCACTGCCGTCCCGCGTCGAGTTCATCAACGTCATGGGCGGCGCCAGCATGATGACGTATTACTGGGACGCCTATGCTGCCGGCCGTGACCTCACCCGCGACCCCTTCGTCGTGCCGCTCCAGGCGGACAGCCTGGCCGGCCTTCCACCGGCACTCATCCTGCGAGGTGGCTGCGACTTCCTACGGGACGAGGGTCTGCGCTACGCCACACGCCTCAGCGAAGCCGGTGTTCCGGTGGAGGACACTTGCTACCCGGGCCAGCCTCACGGCTTCGTGAACTATATGTTCCCGGCCGCCGAGAAACTGTTCCGACAGATTTCCCAATGGTCGAAGAGGATTTTCGCGGAGGCGAATTAAGGGGCACACAATTCCACTCTCTATGTATGGCCGAGTTACTTTCCGGCCGTGGGGGGCGCAGTGACGGCGCACCGCTTCACCGCTTCACCGCTTCACCCGCCCTTGCGGCCGTCGGGTTGTGCGTGCTAGTTCTTGGAGCTATCCTGCCTCGCACAGTCGTACCTCCTGCTGGTTGCGCAGGCCACTGAGGTCATCCACCTCCGTGCTTCTCGCTCCTCGCGCCGTAGGCCATCACTCCCGCCACTACCGGCGGTGGCTACGAGACGCGGATGCGACCAGGAGCGACTCATCAATGCCCAGATCCTTCGTTATGGCGAGCGCTTCGCCCGACGGGTCGGCTAGCTGCCATCTTCCGAAAGCAGGCTGACGGTGTCCAAGAGAAACGAATCCTCGTTATTACTGATGTATTGGCCGCACCCGTGAACACACCCCGTGGTGCCGCGACCGGTGCCGAAGGCGATGGGGCTAGGGAGACCCGAGGCGGCGCTACTGGCACTGCGCCGTCGGTTGCCGGGCTGGCCGCCGGGTTGATCGACGCGGAGACGGAGCGTCGGGCGCAGCAGGCGGAATCCCAGCGTGAGGTGCTGTTCGCGGACGAGCTACTCCCCGGTGTCGGCGGGGAGCCACTGACTCTGCGCCAGGGGCTGGCGGCGGGCGGTTCGCTGACGTTCCTGACGCTGGTGGTATTGGCCGCGCTGGACGAGCTGGAGTCGGCGGCGCTGACGGTGCTGGCGCCAGACATCCGCGACGCGTTCGGGATCAGCGACAGCGCGATCGTTTTCATCTCGGCGGCGGCCGGAGCCTTCCTCGTGTTGGGCGCACTACCGATGGGATGGCTGGCGGACCATCTCCGGCGCAGCCGGCTGATCGGCTGGGCGGGGGTCGCATTTTCGGTGATGGTGCTCGCCTCGGGCCTCGCGGCGAACGCGTTTCTGTTCTTCCTGGCCCGGTTCGGCGTCGGCGTGGCGAAGTCAAGCAACACGGTGCAGGCCTCACTGCTCGCGGACGCCTATCCCATCGGGGTACGGGGTCGGATCTCGGCGACAACCTACGGGGCGGCCCGGACCGCGGGCGCGATCAGTCCCCTGCTGGTCGCGGGCATCGCCACCTGGGTCGGCGGGGACGATGGCTGGCGCTGGCCGTTCCTGATCCTCGGGCTGCCGGCGCTGGCCATCGCCGTCGTGGCGTTCCGGCTGCCGGAGCCCCCTCGGGGGCAGCACGAGATGCGCTCGGTGCTGGGCGAGGTGGTCGAGGACGCCAAGCCGATGCCGATCTCGGTAGAGGCCGCCTTCGCGCGGCTGATGCGGATCCGCTCCGTGAAGACGTCGATCATTGCCTTCTCGTCGCTGGGATTCAGCCTGTTCACCACGGGCATTCTGGCCAATCTTTGGGCCGAGGACCACTACGGCATGTCGACGTTCCAGCGCGGGCTGATGGGATCCCTCGGCGGGGCCGCCCTGCTGGTCGCCCTGCCCATCGTCGGGCCCCGGTACGACCGGCTGTACCGCCAGGATCCCGCGCGGGCGGTGGCGCTGCTCGGCTTCTGCATCCTGCCGGGCGCGGTCCTGCTACCGGTGCAGTGGTTCATGCCGCACTGGATTGGGTTCATGCTGTTCAGCATTCCCGGCGCGGTGTTCGCCTCGGTCGCGTTCGCAATGGTCGGCCCGGTGATGCAGTCCGTCGTGCCCTACCGGCTTCGCGGCCTTGGGATAGCGCTGGCCGCGACCTACATGTTCTTCGTCGGTGCCACCGGCGGGGCGATTTTGTCCGGGCTCATCAGCGACGCCTACGACCCGCGGGTGGCGGTACTGGTCATCGGGATCCCGTCAACCCTGGTCGGCGGCCTGATGATGATCCGCAACTCGTCGTTCGTGCGCCACGACCTGTCGCTGGTCGTGGCCGACCTGCACGAGGAGTTGGCCGAGCGCGACCGGCAGCGCGACGACCCGGAGAACGTTCCTGTGTTGCAGGTCAACAACATCGATTTTTCTTACGGCCAGGTACAGGTGCTGTTCGACGTCGCCTTCGACGTACGCAAGGGCGAGACGCTCGCGCTGCTCGGCACGAACGGCGCCGGGAAGTCCACCATCCTCAAGGTCATCTGTGGGCTGGGCACCCCGTCACGGGGCGTTGTGCGGCTCAATGGTCGGACGATCACGTACGTCGCCCCGGAACAGCGCGGCAGGTATGGCGTACACCTGCTCCCGGGTGGCAAGGGTGTGTTCCCTGCGATGACCGTGCGGGAGAACCTGGAGATGGCCGCGTTCCGGATGCGCCGGGACCGCGCCGGCCGCGACCATCGTTTCGCCTACGTACTTGACCTGTTCGAGGATCTGAAGGACCGCCAGTCGCAGCGGGCTGGCTCGCTGTCCGGCGGGCAGCAGCAGATGCTCGCACTCGCCATGGTGCTGCTTCACGACCCCGAGGTGCTACTGATCGATGAACTCTCCCTGGGGTTGGCACCGGTGGTCGTCGCAGACCTCCTGGCGATTCTGGAGCGACTCAAGGCCGACGGCCTGACGATCATCGTGGTGGAACAGTCACTGAACATCGCCCTGGCCATCGCCGACCGGGCCGTGTTCCTGGAGAAGGGCCAGGTCCGCTTCACCGGACCAGCCCGGGAGCTGGCCGAACGCGACGACCTCGCGCGCGCAGTGTTCCTCGGCCGGGAAGGCGGCTGAGCGGCCATGGAACTGCCTCCTACGCAGCTGCTGTTCGACGGTGCGGTGAGCGGTCTGGTGATAGGACTGCTGGCGGCCGGGATCGTGCTGGTGCACCGGGCGACACGTGTCATCAACTTCGCTGTCGCGAACATGGGCCTGGTCGGCTCCGCGCTACTCGCGCTGCTGGTGGTCCGCTACAACGTCCCCTACTGGATCGCGCTCGTCTTGGTCCTCGCTGTGGGCGCGCTGTTCGGAGCGATCATCGACCTGGCGGTGGTCCGCCGGCTGTTCACCGCACCACGGGTGATCGTGCTGGTCGCCACGACCGGCGTCGCGCAGCTCGCCCTGACGATCGTGACGGCTTACCCGAAACTCGACGACTACCCGACCAGCTCCTACCCGCTGCCCTGGACGGGCACCTGGACGCCGTTCGACGACCTGCAGATCACCGCCGCGCAGCTCAGCATCCTGGTCACGGTGCCCGTCGTCACACTCCTGCTCGGACTGTTCCTCAGCCGCACCGTGCTGGGCCGGACGGTACAGGCCTGCGCGGACAACCCCGAACTCGCCCGGCTCCAGGGCATCAGCCCGAAAACCATGTCCACCGTGGTGTGGGCAGTCGCCGGCCTGCTCGCCACACTCTGTCTCATCCTCATCTCCGCGCAGAACCGCTCGCTGACGCAGATCACGACGCTCGGCCCGACCACGCTGCTGCGGGCGCTGGCCGCGGCGGCCATCGCCCGGATGATCTCGTTCCGGATCGCCCTGCTCGCTGGTGTCGTCCTCGGGCTGCTGCAGTCCTTCGTCCAGTTCAACTGGCTCGACCAGGCCGGCCTGACCGACATGGTCATCCTGATCGTGGTTCTTGCGGCAGTTTTCCTCGCCAGCAGAAGCCACGACACCGAAACCTCGTCGTTCTCCTTCGCCCCCAAGGTCCGCCCGATCCCCGAGCGGCTGCGCAGGCTGTGGTGGATTCGCAACCTCGAGCGGGCACCCCTGCTCCTCCTCGGCCTGATCGCCGTCATCCTGCCGCTGGTGATAGGTCAGCCGTCACGCCAACTGCTCTACACCGTCATCCTCGGCTATGCGATCTGCGGCGCCTCCGTCACGATCCTCACCGGCTGGGCTGGGCAGCTCTCCCTCGGTCAGATGGCCTTCGCCGGCCTCGGAGCCCTTATCGCCGCGACCCTCAACCGCGGACTGCACCTGACGGTCGGCGGTACCACGATCAGTGCGAGTCCCCAACCCTTCGCCGTCGCCGTCGCACTGGCCATGCTGGTCACCGCCGTTCTGGCGACCCTGGTCGGTATCGGCGCGCTACGGGTACGCGGCCTCCTGCTGGCGGTCAGCACCTTCGCGTTCGGCATCGCGGCCGAGCAGTACCTCTACCGCCGCGAATTCCTGCACGATGAGGGCACCACTACCGCGTCGTTTCCCCGCGCCAGCGTATTTGGAATTGACATCGGCACTCAGCGCGCCTATTACTATCTGGTCCTGGTGGTACTGGTCATCGTCATGGTCGTCATCGCGCGTCTACGCCGCTCGGGCGTGGGACGGACCACGATCGGGGTGCGAGACAATTCCGTCGCCGCCGCGGCCTACACGGTCGGTCCCGTCAGGGTGAAGCTCCGCTCGTTCGCGCTCGCGGGCGGACTGGCGGGACTTGGCGGAGCGTTGCTGGCAGGTGCAGTGCAGGAGGTGCCCTACACCGACCGGTACTTCCTCAGCACGGACTCACTGGTGCTGGTGTCCGTCGTCATCATCGGCGGCGTGGGATCAGTGATTGGCCCTGTGCTCGGCTCACTGTGGGTGGTCGGCTTACCAGCCATCTTTCCCGACAACACCATCGTACCGTTGCTAACCTCCAGCCTGGGCCTGCTCCTCCTGCTGCTGTACTTTCCCGGCGGACTGGTCCAGATCGGCTACAGCGCCCGCGATGCCCTCCTCGCCTGGGCCGACCGGCGCCTCGGCCCCGTCACAGCACCGGTGAAAGTAGCCACGGCCAGGCCGGTCGCGCTCACACGTACTCCCAGCACGCCGCTTCCGGCAGGCAAGCCAGTGCTCGCCACCACCGACGCGCGGGTACGTTTCGGTGGACGGGTCGCGGTCGACGGCGTCTCCGTCCAGATCATGCCCGGCGAGATCGTCGGGCTGATCGGTACCAACGGCGCCGGCAAATCCACCCTGATGAACGTCGTCGGCGGGTTCGTGCCCGCCACCGGGACCGTGACGTTGCTGGGCCAAGACGTCTCCCGTACCAGCCCCGAGAAGCGTGCGAGACTCGGGCTCGGCCGCACATTCCAGGCAGCATCCCTGTTCCCGGAGCTCACCGTTCGGGAGACCGTACAGATCGCGCTGGAGGCCCGCGGTCGCACCACGTTGCTGTCCACCGCCCTGCACCTACCGCACACCTTCGCCCGCGAACGCGCCAAGCGTTCCGAGGCAGAGGACCTGATCGACTTCCTCGGCCTCGGCCTCTACGCCGACGCCTTCATCGCCGACCTGTCCACCGGCACCCGTCGCATCGTCGAACTCGCGGGCCTCCTCGCCCTCGACGCCCGCGTGCTCTGCCTCGACGAACCCACCGCCGGCGTCGCCCAGCGCGAGACCGAGGCGTTCGCTCCGCTCATCCAGGAGATCCGCCGCGAACTCGGCGCGGCCATGCTCGTCATCGAACACGACATGCCACTGATCATGAGCATCAGCGACCGCGTCTACTGCCTCGAGACAGGCAGGGTCATCGCCGCCGGTCCTCCTGGCACCGTCCGCAACGACCCCAAAGTCATCGCCAGCTACCTCGGCACCGACGAACGCGCCATCGAACGCAGCGGAGTCTCCACCACCGCGACGGCGTAGCTCCTCCCGGGACCGGAGCCGCTGTCCTCGCGCGCCCCACCCACGACCTCAGCTGACCCGTACCCAAAATGAAAACGCGTGAGATGATCAGGAGTTTAGCGATGAGAAAATGGCGCTGCAGGCAGTCCCAGATAGTAGTCGGCACCGCCACAGCCCTCATTCTTGTGGCGGGCTGCAGTGTCGAGGCGAACGACGAGTCGACGAATCCTTCGACAGGCACGCCAGCGGTAGCACCCGCGCCGGACATCTCACCGGGTGTCACAGCCAATACCATCAAGATCGGCTTCGTGTACCCCAACCTCTCCGCCGTCAAGAAGTTCATAAACATCGATCACGGCGACTACGAGGCAACCTTCACGGCATTGGTCGACAAGGTTAACTCCTCCGGCGGCATCAACGGCCGGAAGCTCCAGCCCGTCTTCGGCGCGGTTGACGTCACCTCGCCTGCTGGCGCTCAGGAGACCTGTCTCAAACTGACCCAGGACGAGAAGGTTTTCGCTGTCCTCGGCAGTCTCAGCGGCGACGAGCCGCTCTGCTACATCCAGACGCATAGGACGGCGCTCGTCGGCGGCACGCTCTCGCCGGATCGCTATGCCAAGGCCCAGGCACCCTGGTTCTCATATCAGCGAGGCGGCGACGAGGCTGCGGAGGGCATCAAGCTCTTTGCCGCGGACGGCGGCTTGGACGGGAAAGTCGCGATCGTCTCCTCTCTCAACGAGGAGGGTGTTATGAAGACGGCCATCATGCCAGCTCTGAAGGAGCTCGGTATCACACCGGTGGCAGCCGGGGTGCTCGATGCACCGGCCACGGATCCGGCAGCCGTTGCTCAGCAACTCAACGTCTTTGTGCAGAAGTTCCAGTCCGCTGGCGCCGACACCGTGATCGTTGTCGGTGGGGTCTCGAGCGAGTTTCCCAAAAGCCTGGAGAAAACCGACTATCGCCCCAAACTTCTCTTCAGCGAAATCAACCAGGCCGAACTCTATTCGAACGATCCCGGCGAGCATGATTTCAGCACACTGAAAGATGCGGCCGCCGTCGGCCTTGGTGTCAACTGGAACGACCCAGCGAACCTAGAATGTGTCAATACGCTCGTGGCAGCTCATCCTGATCTGAAGGAGACACTCATCGATCCGAACGACGTGGAGTCCGGAGAGCCTCAACTGGGAGTTTCCGCGGGTATCGCCTGCAGCTCCCTCGCGCTATTCACCGCTATCGCAGAGAAGGCAGGCGGGACCCTTAGCTACAAGACATTCCAGGATGCCGCTTTCTCCTTGGGTTCCTTCCATGTTCCTGGCTTCATGGACGATGCCACATATGGCCCCTCCACACCCGATGGTCGGATCCCGCCCCGCCTGTTCGAGTACAGCGCCACAGAGAAGAACTTCAAGATGTCCACAGGTTGATTCCAACAGACTCTAAGCTTGATCTTCAACCTGTGCGGTGTTGATGGCCAGTCACGGTCAGGTCCCGTTTGATGGTCTTTCCGACGTCGTAGCGGGGTGCTGGGCTGCGATTGGTGGAGCCGGGAGGGCGGCCGGGACCGGGTTTGATGGGTTTCGGTGCGCCGGCGGGGAGGGGGGATGCTCCGGAACCCCCGGCGAACCCGGGCGGGGGTGAGTCGTCCCGGCGGGGCGGGTTTCTCCCAGGCGCGGCGCAGGCCGCGGGCCAGTGGCGTGGTTTCGGGAGCCGCAGCACACGGTCGGAACGGATCCGACCGAGCACCTCGAAGGGCAGGTCGGCCAGGACGAACGCCAGCCGGGTGACGTCGTAACCGGCGTCCATGACGATGAGGATGTTCGGGTCGCCGTCGTGCCAGTGTCCGGCTGCGGTCAGACGGCTGACGACTGCCCGGACTTGGTCGGCGGTCACCGCTGTGGCGTCATCGGCGGGGCCGGGGCGGATCGCGGTCCACGAGGTCCGGCCGGACTCGAGGGCGGCGACGAAGGGACTGCGGCCAGCCCGGGATCAGCTGGGACTGGTTTTCGCACGGCCGTGCACATGGCAGAACAGTCGCTCCGCGCTGGTCGACGCATCCGAGCGCAGCTACGGGCTGACGTCCACCGCCAGCACGAGCCGGCCGTCAGCCGCCGAGGGCAGCGCAAGGCCGGCGAGCGTGCGGCGGAATCGGGCGATCTCTAACCTCGGGCTTTCATTGCCGGTGATCGTCTGGTGGGTGTGTCGGAAATAGGAAAGTGCTCCTGGGCTGGGAGGATCGGGCTTGTCGAGGGCCTGATCCGTTCCAAACCGCGGAAGCCGCTTGGCATGCGCCTTCACCCCTCGGCGACAGACCCCGGCTCCGAGGATGCACACTCCGTGTACATCGCGGTGAAGGTCTCCACCAACTGCACCATGTCGACCGAAGGATCCAGCAACCACTGGATCTGTAGACCATCCAGCACCGCCAAGAGAAGCCGGGCGACGCGTTCGGGATCGACGTCCGCGCGGACCTGCCCGGACTGCTGACCCTGCGCGAGACCGGGCGCGATTCGCGACGTGAGTTTACCGTAGCGGCGCGCAAAGAAGGCGTGTGCGTGGTGAGAGGGATCGGTCGCTGCGGCCGAAAGGGTGACGAAGAGTCGAACCAGCCCAGGCTGGTCCATGTTGTGCTGTACCGCCGCGGCGATGGCATCGCCAGGTTTCTGCAGCCCTTCGCTGACTACTGGGTCCAGTTTATCCCGCTGCTCGACGACGGCGAGCAGCAATTCATCTCGGGAACTAAAATAATGCAACAGTGCTGGTTGTGTAACGCCGACCCGGTCCGCGATCTCCTGCAAGGAGGATCCACGCTCGCCCCGCTGAGCCAACACATCCAGGGCGGCCTGCAGGATCTGTTCCCGTCGTTCGATGCCTTTGCGGTACGGGCCGCGTGGCTTCCGTTGGCTGGTCACCTGGTCGACCGTACCCAATGTCGCAGAGTGGCGCGGTGGGTCGAGAGACAGATGGCTCAGGTGGAACCGCGGACACCCCGGCTGGAAGCCTGCGGATCATTCGCAGATCACAGAGGCGAGCGGATAGCCGGGTACGGATACGGCCTAGCCTCCACCCGCAGCCTGCGATCAGCAGCGAGCCGAGCTCGCTCCGGCCCGCGGCCGTCCTCCACCCGGGGGGCCCGCGAAGGCCTGCGCGATCTCCAGCCACTGCTCGGCGTCCTCTCCAACAACGATCAGCTCCGTGTCGTCGCGATGGATACGCTGTGTAACCAACTGTGCGAAGTGGTACGCCGGCCCGCTGACACGCTGCGCCGCACCCTCGGACCCGTAAGTCCACGTCACGCCACTCGGGGCGAGGAGTTCGATACGGATCTCTTCGGTTGACGACTTAAGCCCGCGCGCAGTGTAAGCGAAGTCACGAGTGCGCACGCCGAGGTGACACACGTTCCTGATCCGGTCGGTGATCTCCGGCTCGATGCCGAGTGCATCGGTCACGTCGAGCCCGTGCGCCCACGTCTCCATGAACCGGGCGGTCGCCATCGAGGCAGGTGACATCGACGGCCCGAACCATGGGATCCTGCCAGCGGCCGACCGCAGGGCTTCAGCGAGCGCGAACCGGGCGGTATCCCACCGGGTCAGAAGGTCCTCCGGGCGGACCTGCGCCCCAGCGAGCGCCTCATCGTCCGCGAGGCGCGCGGGGTTCTCACGTGCCCGCGACACGAGCGTCTCCCACCCCGTCGCATCGCCGTTCGTCGCCCGCGCCGCCGCCACAGCGGCCTCGTCGGTCCAGGCCAGATGGGCGATCTGGGTAGCGACATCCCAGCCCTCGGCCAGTGTGGGGGTTCGCCAGCCCGACGTGTCGAGGCTGGCCACCGTCGTGCGGAGCCGGTCGCTCTCGATTGCGACGTCCGCCAGTAGATCGTCCAAGACACTCACAGCTTTACGTCACCTTGTGAGGTCGCGGCCGATCAGGTCCTTCATGATCTCGGTCGTCCCGCCATAGATCGTCTGGACGCGAGAGTCGACGAAGGCCCTGCCGACCGGGTACTCGCGCATGAAACCGTAACCACCGTGGAGTTGAAGGCACCGGTCGATCACGCGTCTCTGCAGTTCGGTGATCCACCATTTACCCTTGGCCGCATCCACGGGAGAGAGCGTGCCCTCGTTGTAGGCACGCACCGACGCGTCGACGTATGTCTCGGCGAGGTCGAGCTCGGTGGCCATCGTCGCAAGCTCGAACCGGGTGTTCTGGAAGTCCGAGATGGGTCGACCGAAGGCCGAGCGTTGCTTGCAGTACTCGAGCGTCGCATCAAAGATCGCGCGAGCCGATCCGATCGCCATGGCGGTGATCCCCAGGCGTTCGCGGGGCAGGTGGCTCATCAGGTACTGCAGGCCGCGACCCTCTTCACCCAGCAGGTTCTCGGCGGGCACCCGCGCATCGCCGAAGAACAGTTCGGCGGTGTCCTGACCCGAGAGACCGATTTTGTCGAGCCTGCACCCGCGATCGAAGCCGGGGGTGTCGCGCTCGACGACGAACAGACTGAATCCGCGTGACCCGGCGTCGGGGTCGGTGCAGGCCGCGAGGACAATCAGATCTGCGCTGATACCGTTGGAGATGAAAGTCTTCTGCCCGTTGATCACCCAGCTGTTACCGTCGCGCCTAGCCGAGGTGCATATTCCGCGCAGGTCACTACCCGCCCCCGGTTCGGTCATGGCAAGAGCGCCGAGGAGCTGGCCGGAGGCGAACCCGGGAAGCCAGCGCTTACGCTGCTCATTGTTGGTCAGATCGGCCAGGTAGGCCAGCACGAGGTCGTCCTGAACGCTCAGAGTGAGCCCGAACGACAGGGCGTTGATCCGTCCGATCTCCTCGCAGACGACCAGTCGGTAGCGGAAGTCCCGCTCGCCCGCGCCGCCGTACTCCTCGGGGACGGCGAGCGCGTGGAGCCCTGTCTGCGCGGCGGATCCGTAGACGCCGCGGTCGATCATGCCCTCGTCGTCCCAGCGGTCCTTATGGGGGACAATCTCGCGCTCGAGGAACTCCTGGACGGTCTGCCGGTAGATCTCGTGGTCTTCGGTGTAAAGCGTGCGTTTCATACTAGAGTCCTTCCGGTCCAGAGTCCTCAGCCTCGGCCATGTACTGGTCTCGCAGGACAAATTTCTGGATCTTGCCCGAGGCGGTCTACGGAAACTCCTTCGGGAACCTCCACACCTGCGGAATCTTGTAGCTCGCCAGCTTGCCGCGTAGGAAGGCCTGGAGGCCGTCAGCGGTGAGCGGCTTCGACGTCTGCACAAACGCACCGACGATCTCGCCCCATTCGCCGTCCGGCAAGCCCACGACCGCGACGTCGGTGACGTCCGGGTGCTCGGACAGCGCTGCCTCGACGTCACGGGGGTAGATGTTCTCCCCACCCCGGATGATGAGGTCCTTGAAGCGGCCCAGCACGCGAACGTAGCCGTGCGAGTCCATGGTGCCGACGTCGCCCGTGTGCAGCCAGCCATTCTGGTCGATGGTTTGGGACGTGGCCTCGGGGTTCTCGAAGTATCCCTTCATGACGCAGACACCTCGAGTGCAGATCTCGCCGCCCTCGTCCACGTCGGCCACGGACCCATCCGGACGAGAGATCTTAACCTCGACACGCGGGAGCGGACGCCCCACCGTTTCGGCCCAGTGAGGAAGATCCTGGCCCGGGCGGGTGTGGGTGATGTATGGCGAGGACTCTGTCTGACCGAAGCCGATTGCCACCATGACACCGAACTCCTTCTCGAGCCGGCGGACCAATTCGACCGGCACCGGAGCGCCGCCCGTGGTCACGATGCGTAATGAATCGAGGAGCATTGAGCCAGTTGGCAGTTTCTCGAGCATGCGAATGAACATGGTCGGCACGCCGAGCGTGACCGTTGCCTTGTAAGTATCGATCAGGTCGAACATCAGATCCGTCTCGAAGCCCTGGGGCAGCACGTGACAGCCGCCCGTCTGGAGGATGCCCAGCGTCGCCAGCCCACAACCGGCGGTGTGAAAGAGTGGCAACGGATTCACCCAGGTGTCGCGTTCCGAAGCTCCGATGGCCTCCGCGTACAGGCGCGCATTGAGCGCCATCCCCTGGTGCGCCAGATATGCGCCCTTGGGAAAGCCCGTGGTCCCGGAGGTGTACTGGATCTGCACTGGGTCCTCGGGGCGAACCGGCGGAAGATCGGTCTCGACATCACCTGGGTCAGCCTCCTCGACATACGCAACCCATTGGTCAAGGGGCATCACCCAACGCAATTCCGGAAGCTGGTCCGCAATCTCGTGCACGACACCCGGTAAGTCGCGTCCTCGCAGCTCACGTTGGACCAAGATCCCCTGTGCCCGAGACTGACGCAGCACGAACCCGAGCTCGCTGGACCGATAGGCCGGGTTGACCGTCACCAACGTCAGGCCAGCGAGGGCCGTACCGAACTGAAAGAGGATCCACTCCGGGCAGTTCGTGGCCCACACCGCGACGCGGTCGCCGGGATCGAACTCTCGGCGAAGAGCACGAGCCCAGCGAAGAGAGGTGTCGAGCAGCTCCGCGTAGGTCCACTGCCGGCGCGTTTCGCGATCTTCGGTTCCATCGACCAGCGCGATGCGGTCTGGCCGACGACGAGCCGCCTCGCGTAGCGCATCCCCGACCGTAACGTCGAGGCTGTGCGGGGAGGGAGCTGCCGGCCAGTGCGCCGCCGCAAGCCTCGTGTGTGACACCTGGTCCATCGCCATAGTTTGTTTTGTACCATTGGTTCCGTACCGTGGCAACAGCGTCACAGAGGAAGGGAGAGCATGAGCGGGTCGACTCCGAGCCAGGGTCCACGGCTCAGCCCCACGTCATACCTGGTTCTCGGCCTGATCAGCCTGCGTGGGCCATCGACGCCCTACGAGCTCAAGCGCGCCGCAGGGCGGTCAGTAGCGTTCTTCTGGCCGTTTCCACATACCCAGTTCTATGCGGAGCCTGAACGGTTGCACCAGTTGGGCCTGCTCGATCTTGAGGGCGAGAAGACCGGCCGCCGACGCAAGACTTATCGGCTCACCCCTGGCGGACGCGAGGCGCTGAGCCATTGGCTCGCCATCCCTCCAGACACCATCTTCGAAGTGCGCGATATGGCGGTGCTCCAACTATTCTTCGGAGAGTTTATGAGCACGCAGGACCTCAAGGAACTCGCCCGCAAACAGGTCGAACTCTGCGACGAACGACTCGCCGTCTACAAACAGCTCCGCGAACACAACGCGTCGCGAATGGAGCAAGGTCGTCGAATGGCTCCACTTACCCTCGGCCTACGCTTGACCACCACAATGCGGACCTTTTGGCTGGAAATCGAGAATAACCCGCCACAGTGATCCGGCTTGCCCGACGCTTTCTTCGCCAGAGAATGTCAGCGCTCACCTTCCCACCTTCCCCGCAAGAATCGCCGGAGAAATTCGTTCCTGTGGGGCTCCAGAATCCCGATTTGGGCCGTTACCTGCATGTTTGCCTGCGATACGGGGTCCACGTCGGGCAGGCTGGATGGTCATGGTGTGGTCCTTGCTCTACGCCCTGACACGCAACGCTCTCGGACTGATGCTGCTCCGGGTCCGCGGGGACACCGCGAAGGACGTTGAGCTCCTCGTCCTGCGGCACCAGGTGGCGGTGTTACGACGGCAGGTGGACCGCCCGGCGCTGGAACCGGCGGATCGTGTCATCCTCGCAGCCCTGTCCCGGCTGCTACCCCGGGCCAGCTGGGGCTCGTTCTTCGTCACCCCCGCCACCGTGCTGCGCTGGCACCGGAACTCCTCGCACGACAATGGACCTACCCACGCAAGACACCCGGACGGCCACCAATCCGCCGGGAGATCCGCGATCTGGTACTACATTCCTAGATCTTGTTAGATGCGTAGGGTGAGGGGCGTGGGGTCGCCTCGGTGTTGGTAGTGGCTGAGGAGGGCTCGGGTCTGGTGGGTGGTCCGCCACCGTTCTCGGGCGAGGACGGCGGGGAGTTGGGTGTGTCTGGCCGCGAGCAGTGTGGTCGCGAGGATCCGGCGGATCGAGCGGGTGGAGGGCCGGGTTAGCTGGTGGCCTCCTGGATGCGGGGGTCTTTTCCCGGGTTGGCGCGGGTCGCGGCGAGGAACGCCTGGGCGAGCATGCTGAGGGTGACGTGTCGGTGCCAGGGGGTCCATTTCCGGACCTGGTACTGGTCGAGACCGAGGACGTCCTTGCCCTGGCCGTTGTTTTCCTCGATGGTCCACCTCGTCCCGGCGGCGGCGACCAGGTCGGGGACGCCGGTCGCGGTCGGGGCGTGGGCGAGGAAGTACTCGACGTCGTAGAAGGTCTTGCCGTCACGAGTACGCGGGGTGGTGGACTTACGCACCAGCAGGGTGTGAGCGTGCCCGCTGGCCGGGTCCTCTCCGGCGACGGTGACCGCGTGGGCGGCCCAGTCATACCAGCGGGCGCCTTTCGACCCGGCACCGCACGAACGGCGCTCGAACACTCCCACGGGCAGCCGGGCGTGTAACCGGTCCGGGCGGGTCGGCCGGCCCCGGGCGTCGAGGAGGGCGAGGTTCTTCGGGACGGCCAGCACGTAGGACAGCCCCCGGTCGTGGCAGAACCCCCGCAGCCGGGCGTCCTTGCCGTAGCCGCTGTCGGCGACGACCCAGCGAAACGGCACCCCGGCGTCGACCGCCCGGGTCAGCATCGCCACCGCGAGCTGGGGTTTCGTGGCGAACTGTCGGTCGGTGGGCACGCCGGCCGCCCGGCAGCGGGCCGGGTCGCTGGTCCACACCTCGGGCAGGTACAACTCCCGGTCCACGAACGCGTGCCCGGCCGGCGAGGCATAGGTACACATGACCATGGTCTGCACGTTCGCGACGTCCCCGGTCAGCCCGTAGTACTGAGGAGCCACCCCCACCGACTTGTCACCTTTCTTCAACGCCTGCGTGTCATCGACGACCAGCACACCCACCGGCGACCCGAGCCGGTCGACCACGAACTCCCGCACCGCGTCGCGCAGCAGATCGGCGTCCCACACAGCCCCGTCGAGCAGATGCTCGAACGGCCGCGGCGTTGCATAACCCGCATGCTCGGCCAGCCCCCACGAGTTCTTCTTCGGTACGTCCGCCAGCAGCGCCCGCACGAAGTCACCGAACACACGCCTGGGCTCAGGCCGGTTGAACAACCCACCCAGCCCGTCCGTCAACGCCGCGAGCTCCCGCTCCCACCCGACGACATCCTCCGCTGCCACGACCCCAACCATGCCAGGCCCGACGATCAGCCACCCGACAAAGTTCCAAGATCTGGAAATGTAGTACGTGCACGCGGCGGCCAACGGTTACCTTGGCCGGGAATGGCACACGACATGCTTCGTCGTGGACTGACGTCGTGGGCAGTCCCCTTTCCGGACGATCTCGAAGACCTGGGTCGACGGCGGCCTCACAAACACTCTGGTCGAGCACGGAGCCGCCCGCGGCATCGACGTCGAGGTCGCCTCTAGGAATACCAAGACCCCCGGGTTACAGCTGGTGCAATGGCACTGGATTGTTGAGGAGACGCTGGGCTGGCCCATGCTCCACTGCGTCTGACCCGCGACCACGAGATCCTCCCCGCCAGCTCCGAATCCATGATCCATATCGTGATGATCAACAATGTCCCCAAGCGCATAACGGACGGGATCACACCCATCTGGCGAGACCCCAGATGGGATATAAGCCATAATCAAGCCAAATTAAACATCCACTCCACCGCTGCCCACTCAAGCCGAAGACCCGATAAAGATCGAGTTGCCCAAAGGGTTAGAAAGCTCTAACCTGGCGCGAGTCGCTTGGTCTTGGCAGGCTTTCAAGCGCATGCCAGGCCCCTAGCGACAAAGGACACTTCCAATCAAACCGGGCAGGAAATGGAGATGACGGACGCCGCTGAGCAGATTGAGCAGGTCCCCTCACAGACAGAACGAGAGTTGGTTAGTAGAACTCTGTTCAGGTGGGCCATCCTGGCCTGTACCGGCTATGGGGCGATCCTGCTCGTCGTGGCGGTCGTCCTCCCCGACCGGGACGCCGCCGCACTCATAAAGCTGTCCCGGGCTCTCGCGCTCCTGCTCGCCGGCCCGTGCTGCCTGTGGTGCGGCTGGCGTTCCCGCGGACCGGAGCGTCTCTGGCGCGTACTCATGGGAGTCGCCTGCATCGGCGCCACCGCGGGCGTCGGCGCCGCAGTCCGTTTCTCCCTGGAACACTACCGGTACTCCGCCTGGGTTCCGCCGGTGAGCTGGATACACATGCTCTACCTGCTACCCTATGCGGCGGTCCTGGCAGCGCTCTTAGTGTTCCCCTCGACACCGCTGACGGGTACTGCAGACCGCACCTCGCACAATGGCAGATACTGGTATGTGGTCAGCATTCTGGACAGCCTGCTCGTCGTCGGATCGCTCGGCGTCCTCGTGTGGGAGATCGGGCTCGGCGAGTTGTTCCAGGACAGGGGCGATCCGACAGGACTGATCGCCTTCGCGGCCAGCAACGCTATCGTCAGCGCGACCGTCGTCGTCCTGCTCGTCCTGATCGCTACGTTTCGCCGGCCACGGTCCCTGGCTGCGGCCACACTACTCGCCACGGGCCTGTTGGGAACGACCTTCAGTACCGGGGTGTACCTGGTGGCGCGGGCGAACCACATACAGCAGTTCGACCCGATATTACTTGTGGTTCCCGCGACCGCTCCACTGATAGTCGCGTTGTCCTGCCTTGTGCCGCCACCGCGCCGGGCCGGGCCCGCCCGCCGCGTGATCTCACGCACCATCTGGATACACACGGTGCTGCCATACATGTCGCTCGCGACGGTCGTTTTAATATTCATTTTTCTCTGGGTTCTAGGCAGCCACCAGATCGGATTCGGACAGATATGCACACTTTCTGTGCTGCTGGTGCTGGCGCTGGTCCGGCAGATGATGACCATGGCGGACAACACCCGTCTCATTCTACAACTCCAGAACAGGGAGCGCCTATTGCACCATCAGGCATTCCACGACCCCCTAACCGGCCTGGCGAACCGGCTGCTATTCACCGACCGGCTCCAACTGGCGCTCACCCACTGTCTGCGCGACGGCCTACCATTCGCTCTACTCTTCTGCGACATCGACCGTTTCAAATGGATCAACGATAACTTCGGACATGCTGCGGGTGATGAACTGCTGAGAATCACAGCTACACGCATGACGAAATGCACCCGGGTCTCCGATACGGTCGCCCGACTCGGTGGTGATGAGTTCGCTATTCTCCTGACCGGTGGAGGAGTCGGGCCGGAGACGGTGAGCCGGCGCATCGTCGAGGCGATCCACGCACCATGTACCATCGCCGGGCAGCCCTACCGGGTCAAAACCAGCGCCGGCCTGGTCATCGCCACCGAAGCAGACGGACCGATGACGGCGGACATGCTGTTGTTTCAGGCCGACCTCGCCATGTATGAGGCCAAACGACAAGCATCGGAAAAGCTCGTAGTATACCAGCCAGAAATGTCGCTTGAAACCGGGTATATTTCGGCAGAATGCCAGCAAATGGCGGGCAGTCGCAGAAATGGCGCAAGCAGCATCGAACCGCGACGCTATCGCACCTCCTGAAGACGGTCTCAACGCTTCGCAGTGCGGCCAGGGTGTGGTCGGCTCCCTTGCGCTCGCGCACGACGCCCCACAGGGTGTCGTCACCGACCGAGTAGCAGCCGTGGAAGTAGCGGATGCCAGGTCGAAGGCGAAAGCACCGGTCAGGGAAACGGCGGGTCACCTCCTCGATCCGGGCCAGCTTGGTCTCCGCGTCCGGGTCGGAGGTCTCCTTCCAGGTGCGGGTGCGCTGGAAGGAGATCCGGTGCTGGTGCGGCAGCTCGCCCAGTCGCTGGCGGCCGATGATGACCGGGGGTACCCCGGCCGGCGGGTGGCGCAGGTAGTCGGACAGCTTGCGCAGGCTCCAGCGGGTGAACGGCAGCCCCAGAACCCTCGGCCTTGTGCGGGCGACCTCGACGATACGGGCCTCGCCCTCCGCGGTGATCCGCCGCGGACGGCCGCCCGCCCACCGCGGGTCCAGGCGAGGCAGATCAGCGCGGCGTTGTGCCGCTTGCCCTCGGCGCGTTTCCGGTCGTAGTAGGCGCGGCTGACCGGGTCGCCGAGACTGTCCAACGCGGACAAGAACAGCGTCGGTTTGAGGGCGTGGTTGCCGCGCTGGGAACGGACCTCGCCGCGGATCGAGCTGCCGGATCTGCGGGTGACCGGGGCCAGTCCGGCGTAGGCGGCGAGGTACATGGCGGTCGGGAACGCGGACACGTCTCCGACGATCGTGAGGAGGCTGGCAGCGGTCCTGATCCCGACGCCGTGCATCGAGATCAGGACCTCGGCAAGAGGGTGCGCCTCCAGGGCGGCTTCGACGGCTTTCGCGAGGTCGGCGCGTTCGTCGAGCACGCCGAGGAGCTTGCGGGCGACGCCGGCGATGACCCGGCCGAACGCGGCGGTGCCGGGCACGACCACCGTCTGCTGGTCGAGCGCGCGAACGAGTTGCGCGGGCAGCGTCTTGGCGAGCCGGGGCGAGCGGGCGCGCATCGCCTCGGCGATATCGGCTTCGCCACGGCGTCGCCAGTCGGTCGGGGTGGGTGCGGCGGCCAGGATCCTGAGGACGCCGGGCCGGTGGATGTGCGTGCCCAGTAGACGTTCTGCGGCGGGGTGGATGTGGAGCAGGGCGTCGCGGAGCCGGTTGTCAGCCGGGTGGCTTCGGCGGCGAGGTCACTGTCGTAGCCGACAAGAACCGTCAGTCCGGCTAGGGTGTCGTCGTCCGTGCCGACTCGGCGCAGGGTGTGGGGCAGGGTTCGCGCCGCGTCCGCGATGACGTAGGCGTCGCGGACGTCGGTCTTGGACTCACCCGGGTGCAGGTCGGCGAGGCGACGCATCGCCAGCCCTGGCAGGTAGGCCACGTCGAGGCCCATCTGGCGTGCGACCCGGGATCGAGAGGGCGCTGATGCTCGCAGGCTGGTCGACGACCACCAGCACCTGTCCGATCTCGGCCAGCTTCCCGAACACCTCCCGCAGGGCGGGTTCGTCGTTAGGTAGCGGCCGGTCGTGGATCTTCTTGCCGGCGGGGGTCAGTGCGGTCGCGTGGTGGATCTCTTTGCCGACGTCGAGTCCGCAGAAGGTGGTGTAGGGCTCGGTGGCGGGTTTGTAGGTCTCCTCCAAGTAGATCACCTTCTGTGGCAGGGTCCAGGCCGACCATGGATAGCGCGCGCCGGCATGAAGGAGATCCACCTGCTCGTCCAGGCGATGGCACCCGAACTGTTGGCGCTGGTCGGCGTCGGGCCGATCAGCGCCGTGCAGGTCCTTGTCAGCTGATCGCACCCAGGGCGGTTCCGTTCCGACACGGCGTTCGCCGCCTTCGTCAGCGCCGCCCCAATCCCCGCCTCGTCCGGCCTCACCACCCGCCACCGACTCAGCCGAGCCGGGAACCGCCCGAATGGGAGGTACACGGCGGCTGCGGCGCACGAACGACCGTCACGCAGGCAAAGCCCAACGCGGCTGCCGCCGCTCCAGGAACGCGGCCATCCCCTCCTGCGCCTCCGCAGAGGCGAAGAGACGCGCAGACTGCTGCTGCAACGTTACAGCGCGGGCATCGAACGCATCTAGGACACCTCGAGTGGTCAACGGCTTGGTCTCAGCGAGCCCCTGCGGCGAGCAGACCCGGATCGCCTCCAGCATCCGCTCAAGTTCGGCGTCCACGTCCTGTGTTGCCACAGTGACCAGCCCTGTGGCCGCAGCCGTCGTCGCGTCGAAGGTCTCGCCTGTCAGGCAGTACCGGGCAGCCGCACGTTCCGACATCCGGCTCAGTGTCGTCAGCGCGATGATCGCCGGCGCGACGCCGATGCGGACCTCGGTGAAGGCGAACGTCGTCCTCGGCCCCGCCACGGCGATGTCGCACGCTCCCACCAACCCGATGCCCGCGGCGCGAACATGCCCGTCGATACGCCCCAGCACCGGCTTGGGTAGCTCGACCACTTGGCGCAGGAGGTCACGAAACCGTTCCGTACTCCGCACCGGGACGCCCTCGGCCAGGTCGCCCCCGGCGCAGAAGGTCGAACCCGTGTGGGTGAGGACGACGCACCGGATGTCGTCCGCCTCGGCAGCTGTAGTCAGGTGGGTGGACAACTCCTGCATGAGCTGGACCGACAATGCATTGCGGTTGCAGGGCGAGTCGAGCGTGATGACGGCGCACCCCCGCTCGACGGCGTAACGGACGAGTGTCATGGCTTCTCCCTTCGGCTGGTGGTGTGGTTCGCGTCGTGCTCGCCATGTCGCCTGTCTCGGTCATGCATTCCTCGTGCTGGCGGCCGACAGGTCAGCCTGTCCGACGCGCGTCCTCGAGATCCTCCGCTCGACCGGGGAGTTCGGTGACGGTTCCGGCGTCACCTAGCCGGTCGACCTGCTCGTGCTCGAGTCCCCCCACGGCCACCAGGACGTCGCGTGTGTTCTCGCCCAGCCGAGGAGGCGGGTTCCCCGCGACGGGGAGCACACGGTCGATCACGATGGCGCTCGTCGGCAGGTGAACCCTGCCGCGCGTCGGGTGGTCCACTGGTTGGACCATGTCCGTCGCGGCCAGTACGTCGTCCAGATTGTTAACCTTCGTCACCGGGACCCGGCGTGCCTTCAGCGCGTTGATCCAGGTGTCCATGGGTGCCGTGGCGAGCACGCCCTCGATCAGCTCGTGTAGTGCCCCGCGGTTGCGGACCCGAGAGGCGTTGTCCTTGAAGCGGTCGTCGGCCAGAAGCGACTCGAGACCGAGCACGGAGCACAGCGACGTCCACTGACCGGGCGTGCCGCCGCCGAGGGCCAGCCATCCCTCATCGGTCATGAACAGCTCGTAGGGTGCGATGTTCGCGTGAATACTGCCGGCTGTCCGGTGGGGCACCGTGCCGTCCACCAGGTAGTTACCGAGCAGATTGGGCATGGACGCGAGCGCCGCGTCGTACATGTTGACGTCCACCCGGTGCCCTTCGGGGGCGGTGCGACGCTCACGCTGGCCGCAGAGCACGGCGACGATGCCGATGCAGGCGTTGTAGGCTGCGGTTACGTCGAAAATCGGGAAGGGCACCTTGACAGGCGGGCCGTCGGGTTCACCCATGAGACCCATCAGTCCCGTCGCCGCCTGCATGATGAAGTCGAAGGCGGGCTCGGTGCTGCCTCGCGGGTAGCCGGCGATCACGCTGTAGACGATGTCTGGCTTGATCGCTCTGATGTCCTCCTCGGAAATGCGTAACGCCTCCTCCGACCGCGCCAGCATGTTGTGAATGAAGACGTCACTGCGCGCCACGAGCCTCGTCAACACCGCCCGGCCCTCTTCGGTCTTCAGGTCGAGAGCCACGCTGAGCTTGTTGCGGTTGACCGCAAGGAAGTACCCGTTGTCCGGTCCCGCCTCGGCCGACCAGGCTCGGATGCCGTCACCCTTCCCGGACTCCTCCACCTTGATCACCATGGCACCAAGGTCACCCAGGATCATGGTGCACAACGGACCGGACACGTAGCTCGTGAGATCGAGGACGGTCACCCCTGCGAGGGGTCCGTACGGCGCCTCCGAGCCGTTCGAGCGGCCGGCGGTCATCGGAGCACCGCGGTGCCGTGCGCGATCCCTCGCACCTGCTCGGAGTCGGTGGGCATCGCGCCCGCGTAGTCCGGCACCGGAGGCCCCACGACGATGTGGTTGGTCAGCCGGCCGAGGCCCTCTACCTCCACCGTGACACGGTCGCCGATGCTCACCGGACGCGAGTTGGCCGGTGTCCCCGACAAGATAAGATCGCCCGGTTCCAGGGTGATCAGTCGAGCCAGGTCGGCCACGAGGTAGTGCATGTCCCAGATCATGCCGTCCGTCGTGTCCGCTTGGACCACATCGTCGTTGACGATCGTTCGGATGGACTTTCCCCGGAAGTCCCAGTCTGTGACGAGACCCGGACCGACGGACCCCAGTGTGTCCGATCCCTTCACCCGGAGCATGGAGCCGGCGTCGGTGTCCCGGAAGTCGTGCAGCCCGAAGTCGTTGGCGATCGTGTACCCGGCAATGTACTTCGCGGCGGATTGCGGCGGCACGTGGCGTGCCGTCCGCCCGATGACGATGCCGATCTCTCCCTCGTAGTTGAGATAGTTGCAGTTCTTGGGCATCACGACCGCCCCGCCGTGGCTGTTCAAGCAGGACGTCGGCTTGTGGAAATACGTGGGTGCCGTTGTGCCCGCATGGCCGAACTCGTCACGGCGGCTCGCGTAGTTGAGATGCACACAGATGATCTTCGTGGGCGCGCACGGGGGAAGGTGGACGGCCGTGGCGGCGGCCACCCGGCGGCCGTCACCGAGGACGAGCTCATCGGCCTCACGCGTCACCGTGGTGACGACGCCGTCCAGAAGTATTCGCCGCGTTTCCGGCATTGCCGCTCCTAGCTACGGGTAGTGGGCGTCCGAGACGAGATTGTTTGCCCCAGACGTGGGGGGTTCAGCGTGCTGAGACGGAGCTGTTCGCCGCGTCCTCTCAGAGGGCGCTGACGTCTTCGGGGACCACGACGGCGGTCTCCAGCGAGGACCGGTCGTCCGTCGAGGTTCCCGATTCTCGGGTTGCTTCTCCTCGCTCCAGACGGGCCAGCCGCCATTGGTGCCCGAGGCGGCGGCGCGACGGGCATCAGGTCTTCCGCGTTCCGAAGGCGCGCTCGAACGCACCGGTCAGGAGCTTGGTTCCGTTGTGAACAACGAACTGGCTGCTGGTCGAGCCGGTCGCCTCCTCCAGCAACCACTTGCCTGCACGTTGCGCCTGCGGCGCGACGCTGCGGGCGAGCTCCTGTACCCGAGGATCACCGACCGCGCCCGGCATCTCCATCGACGCGGTGAGGTCAGCGGTCCCCACGAAGAGCGCGTCGATGCCGTCGACGCTGGCGATCCCGTAGGCGTCCTCAACACCCTCGACCGTCTCCACCATGGCGATCAACAGAGTCCGCTCGCGGGCGTCGGCAACTGTCCGCGCGGCCGACCACCGACCGTAGTGCGCCGCGGGCGTGCTGGTTGACAGGCCCCGAGCACCGCCGGGCGGGTATGTTGCCAGGGCAACGAGACGCTCGGCGTCGGCCCTGGAGCCCACTCTCGGGAACATCAAACCGGCCGCGCCCAGATCGAGGATGCGGGAGATACCGGACGGGTCGTGGGCATGTGTCCGAACGAGGACGTCGCAGCCGTGGGCCGCTGCCAGCGCGATGTGCTGTTGCAGCTGCACGTAGTCCGCGGGCCCGTGCTCGAGGTCGGCGACGAAGAAGTCGACTCGGCAACGCGCCGCGATCTCGAGCTCGAGGGTGAAGGGTAAGGGGAAAATGATGCCTTGCATTCGCTCGCCATCAGCGAGGCGGCACCGTAGCGACCGGGAGGTCGAGCGCGCGGGCACGATGGACTCCGTCATCTCCGCTCCCTTATGTGATGGGCTCGCGCCAGGGGTGGACCGCTCCGTCATCGGCCGGTGCAGGCCGCTCACCTGGGCGTTTAAAATCAGGACACCGACATGACGAAGCCGGCTAGCTAATCGCCTGTGAGGCCCCCGGTGAGGCGTCCACCGCACCCTTACGCGACGCAAGGAATCCGGTGACGTCGTTGAAAGAGTTCCGGGCGACGTCCTGCCTTGTCCGGACGAGCAGATCGATGCTCATGGTGTCGGTCAAAGGCCGGCCTTCGTTCAGGTGACGCGCCATCTTGGCGTGGATCAGCGGCTCCCGTTGCCGGCTCGCCACCTGGGCGGCGACCTCCTCCGTCTCGGCGGGCAGCCGATCCAGCGGTACCGATCGAGAAACCAGACCCAGCGACATCGCCTCCCGTCCGAGGAGCTCGCGACCGGTGAGCTGTATGTCGAAGGCGACCTTGGTCGGGACGGCGAAATGGGCCGCGGCGGCCGCGGCGGCACCGAAACTCCCCCGCGCCGTGTCCGGCAGGATGAACCGCGCGGTGTCCGAGGCGACCGCTAGGTCGTGGGCCACAACCAGGGCGATCCCGCCGCCGGCGCACACGCCCTGAACGGAGGCGATCGTGATGCAGGTGTGCTCACGCAGCAGCCGCATCGCCCTCGACAGGAGTCCGGTGTCGGACCATGCCACCTCCCCGGTGTCCCACCTGTGCACCCAGTCCTTGAGATCGTGCAGGTCCATTCCCGCGCAGAACACCGTCCCCGCGCCCTGGGTTACGATGACCCGGATTGTCGGGGAGCCCAGATACGACTCCAGGACACTGACATACTCACTCAGCAGCTCGGTGTCCAGCGCGTTCCGCTTCTCAGGTCGGTTGAGCGTGATACACACGATGCCCGCGGCCTCGTCCTCGTCTACAACCAGTTTCACCCACGAGCTCACGAAACTCTCCTCCCCTGTCGGGCCGCGAATCCCCAACTTCCACGAGCCCTGCCATCGAGTTGAAGCATCACCACTCCGCCGGCGGCTCGGGCTGCCCGCCCCGCCACGGATCGGAGTCGTGGACGACACCCTTGTTGACGGCGAACAGCGGCTCCAGTCGCCTGACCTCGAGCTCCGCCCCAGAGGCGTCCGGCAGCGAGTCCACGTGGTCGAGATGCTCCATGACGGTCACGAACGCCGGCCTGCCCACCGTGATCGCGCCGTAGCCCTCGTCCCGCAGCCCGAGGAACTCAGCGGCGCGGAGCGTCGTTGCCGCGACCACGTCCTGAATCGGCATCCCCAGGGTGACCATCTTGGCCATGACGGTCGGGAGATCGAAGGCCGGACCGAACTGGTTGCCGTTGCTGAGGTCCGAACCCAGGAAATCGGGGACGAAGCCTTCGTCGAGCGCGATACGGGCCACCCCGTGGTCGAACTGGGTGCGGCCGTGACCGATGTCGAACAGCACGCCCCGTTCACGGGCCTCCCAGGCCGCGGGTCGCACCGAGCCGTTCTCGACAATGCCTCCCTCGAGCCCGGTGAAGGCGTGGGTGACGACGTCTCCGGGGGCAAGCCGCGCCAGGATGTCGTCGGTGCTGATGTCCGTCTTGCTGATGTGGACCATCAGTGGCAGGCCCGCCAGGCCGGCGATCTCGCGGGCCAGGTCCAGAGACTTCGCCGGCTCCAACGCGATGTTCCGGGACAGCCGCACCTTGAAGCCGCGGATGATCGAAGGGTTCGCCTTGGCGGCGTTCACCGCGTCGTCCACATGGATGACCGAGATGTCCTGTAACTCGCCGTGCCGCTTGTCCGTCACTCCGAGCACCGAGACGTTGAGGAACGCCAGTACGCGGAACTCGTTGTCGCCCACCGCGAAGCGGCGGAAGCCACGGAAGTTGGAGGCTCCTGACGTTCCCGTGTCGACACAACCGACCACGCCACGACGCAGGGTCGCGTCGTAGGACGACATGCCAATGGTCATGGCCATTCCCTCGAAGCAGTGGACGTGCACGTCCAGCAGCCCCGGCGTCACAACGCGATCGGTACAGTCGATCTCCCGCGTTCCCACACCGTCGACGTGCGGCGCCACGGTGGCCACCCGTCCGTCGGTGATGGCGATGTCCAAGACGGTCGGGGCCGGCGCGATTGTGGTGTCGAACACCCGTCCGCCGCGTAGGACGAGGTCGTAGCGCACCGACTTGTCCGTGTTGTGAGTCTTGGTCGTCATCGCTAGCACACGTCCTTTCTCAGGTGTTCGTCGGAACGGGCTTCACCGGCTGCCAGCCGGTGACTCGAACTCGGTCGGGTCGACTCGCGGGTGGTGGACTCGGGCCGGGGCGTTCGCGCATGTCGTGATCGGCCTACGGCACAGCGAATCGGGGCGTGCTGCGTGACATGCGGTCGAGGGTGACCTCCAGGAGGGCGTGGACGCTCCACACGACGGGCGATCTCGTCCACTGCGAGAGGCCGCCGACGACATCAGGGAAGACCTGACCGCCCCATTGGACGATGACGTCGGGACCTGAGGCCGCGCAGGCCCGGTAGGCTCCGACAACCCGCTGAGATGTCGCCAACGCTTCGACGAGAGGCTCGTCCGCACCGATACCGACCTGCAGGGACGCCTCGCGCAGCACCCGGACAAACTGTTCGTGCACCCACGGGTCGACAGGAGCGACGAGGGCAAGGTTCCGCAGCCACGGGCGCACCAGCAACCACTCGACCACCGCCCCGCTCACGGTGACGACAGGGACCTGGGCATGCGCGGACAGGGAATGCTCGATGTCACGCAGACCGGCCAGACCGGAGCCCAAGCCCGCGCTCTCGATGGCCACCACCACGGCCTGCGGCTCCGTCGTCATGACACTGTCCAGACCGGCCACCAACGGGTCGAGGTGCTCGCCACCGTGGTCCTGCGACCCGGGTCGGGCCGGGTCCGAGACCCGCGCGGTGGTGAGGGTGACACCAGGCGGCAGCGCCGACCACAGGGCGGACTCGATTGTGCGGTGGGACGCCTCGATCAGCACACCAACCCGTCGGACGTCATCGCCGGACCGTATCCCTGTCATCCCCGTCACCCGTCCCGAGCTCAGTGGTCTCGCCATAACCGTCCCCCGCGCAGCTGGTCTGATCGTCCACAGCTGCGAAGAGCAGCCCACAGCCCGGTCGCGTTGGAAGAGAGCACGGGGATGTCGAGCCAAGCCTCGGCCGGATCCAGGAGGTCAACGATCCCCAGGTTCGCCCCGACTTGCACGATGGCCTGCGGACCTGTCTCCGCCAGCCGGAGGAGGCACGCCACCAGGTCCTCGACAGGAGTTCGCGGAATGCCTCGGATCGAGTCGTCGGGCAGGCCGCTGATGCCGGTCAGATCGAAACCAGACTCGACGAAGAAGCGTTCCACCTGACCATCGTCCAATCGCTGGTAGGGGTTGAGGATCCCCACCCGCTCCACCCCCATCTCGCGCAGGGCGGTCACGATGGCGTGCGATGCGGCGATGAGCTCGATGTCGGTACGGCGCTGGAGATCCTCGACTAGAGCCTTGGAGCCCCCGGCACCTCCGTAGAACACCGACACCATGCCCAGCACGATCCGGTCAGGCCGACACTCCTCCAGTCGCGACAGGCTCTGGGCCATACCGCCGGTCACCTGACCGTAGAGCGTCGCGAAGCCGTCATCGTCGGACACCTCTGTCTGCGTCACATGGATTCGCTCCAGGTGGACGTGCACTCCCGCAGGGGCCAGATCGTGCCATTCCCTCTCGATGACCGTGTTCAATGACGGGACCATCACTCCCACATGGATCGTCAACGTTGAGTCCTTCGGAGTCGGATGCGTGCAGGAACTGAACCGCCGGACGGACGAGTGCCACGACGAGTACGCCCTCAGACGCCCACGACGGCGTCGTCGTCGCGGAGCCAGAACACGACGCGGCTCTTCACGAAGGTCACGATGCGGTGCAGGACGAGTCCCATGACCGAGAGGACGACGAGCACGGCGACGGTGGTGGTCGCGTCCAAAGTGGCCTGACTGGCCTGGATCAGATAGCCGAGTCCAGCCTCGGCGCCCACGAACTCCCCGACGATGGCGCCGATCACGCTGAAGACAATGGAGATCTCGAGCCCGGCGAATATGTAGGGCAGGGCTCGCGGCAACCGCACGTAACGGAAGATCTGCCATTCAGTGGCCTGGAGAGCTCGCATGAGGTCGAGCTGGTCCTGCTCGACGGACTTCAGCCCGGTGATCGTGTTGACGAGCACGGGGAACAGAGTCAGGAGGCCTGCCATGAGCATCTTCGAGGCCTCGCCGAAGCCCATCCACGTGATGATGATCGGTGCAAGTGCGATCTTCGGGATGGTCTGGAACGCCACGATGAACGGGTAGAAGGTGCGCTCGACGAACCGCCACCGCGTGATGATCACCGCCAAGCTGATCGCCAGCAGCGATCCGAGGCTGAAACCGACCAACACCTCCTTCATAGTCACCCATCCGTTGGAGAGAAGGGAGCCGTCACCTAAGCCCTCGATGAGAGACCTCAGGACTGGAAGAGGCGCCGGAAACAGGTACGGTTCGACCTCGAAATACGCGATGGCGAAGTGCCACAGGGCGATGGCCACCACCACCGTAGCGAACATCGTCAAAAAGTCGATCGGTCGCTGGCTGAACCGGCGGCGTGGAGGAACCTGCTTGCGTTCCACGGAACCGACCACTGTTGCCACATCCTGGGCCATCGTCTGACCTTCCGATTTGTTCGACGTGATGAGCTGGTTCGCAGCCGATATCAGAGGCTCAGTGAGCAGTGGTCTCAGCGTTGAGCAACGCACGTGCACGCTGGACGTACGCCCCAAACTCGGGGGTATTAATCATTTCGTTGCGGCGAGGGCGGGGCAGATTGATGTCGATGATCTCGGCGATCTCCCCGGGAGACTTGGACATGACGACCACCCGGTCAGCCAACAAGATCGCCTCGGGAATGCTGTGCGTCACGAAGACCACGGTCTTCGACCGCTCGTTCCAGATGCGCATCAGCTCGAACGACATCTGGTCCCGAGTCAACGCATCAAGGGCACCGAACGGCTCGTCCATCAGCAGGACGTCCGGGTCGTGGACGAGTGCCCGCGCGATGCTGACCCGCTGCTGCATCCCACCCGACAACTCGTGCGGGTAGTGCTCGCCGTACTTTCCTAGACCGACAATACCGAGTAGCTGCTCGACGGGGGCGTGACGGTTGACACGTCCCTTCTTGGCGCCTTTGAGGACCTCCAGTGGAAGGCTGACGTTCTTGCTGACGTTCCTCCAGGGCAGCAGGACGGGCTGTTGGAACACCAGCCCGACGTCGGCGGAAGGTCCGGTGACCTCGGAACTTCCCAGCGACACCTTTCCGGACGAGGGACGCACCAGACCAGCGATGATCTTAAGTAGCGTGCTCTTGCCGCATCCGCTCGGTCCGATGATGGTCACGAATTCTTGCGGGCCGATGTCCAGCGATACGTCCTTCAGTGCCAGGACGTTCTCCCCGCGACGCGCCGGATAGGTCATGTTCACATGCTGCAAGGTCGCTGCCGACACGTTGGCGTTCGTCGCCCCTCGGGTCTCGACCCTGAGCGGGCCTAAGTCCGTCGTCATCGGTGGTGGACTCCTTTACTCCGGTCGGCGCCGCGGATCTCCGCGGTCATCCCCTGGCCGGCTCGAGCCGGACCAGAGTGGTCGTCGCTGGCCCACAGGGCAAGCGTGGGCTGGTCCACGGCGGCGATCTCGCCGTCGGTGGGCGTTTTGTCCACTCCACCCTCCAGAGCCCACGTATGCCACGGCTCGACGTCGGCATACCGGATCCCGAACGCCAGGTCGTCGACGGACGGCCACACGGCCCGCGGGCTGGCAGCTTCCACCGTGCTTACCCCCACGTACACAGCCCCCTTCGACTCCATGGACCCGGTCGGTCCATATGCTGACCGTTGGATCAAAATATTGACCACGGCCAGATTAGTAGCTATCGTCACACCTGTCCATAGGAACCAGGAAGGACGCCTTGATGACGATCTCCGCCGCGGACCTCGAGTCCCGCGTTCGGTCGTACATGGACGCGTGCACGTCCGGCGACCCAGACGCCGTCGCGACCCACCTAAGCTCCGATGCGGTGCACTACTTCCCGCCCGACATGTACGACGGGCCCTGGCGCGGAGGTCGGTACATCGCCGAGCGCTGGGCAGAACTTGTCCGCACAGGGCAGTCCGCCTGGACCGTCGATGCGATCGCGGTCGACCCCGGCCGCAGGTCTGCCGTCAGCGAGTGGACGCACTTCAAGCAGGCAGCCAAAGTCACGCTCCGCGGGACCGAGTGGTATGAATTCGATGAGGATGGTTTCATCACCGAGATCCGCGCCTACTACGCTTCACCGCAGGACAGGTCCCTGGATCGACTCGAACTCGGCGGCTTCGACTATGCCGGGCGTGGCTACCCGCAGCGACCGGCCTGAGTCATGTCCGGTGAGACCAACTCATCAGCACCCTCGGCGGAGGTTTGATGACCGACAGCACGGAGTCCCGCCATTCCCGCTCGCCGGCTTTGACTCGCGCCGCCGCTATCCTGTCGCTGCTCGCCGAGCACCCGAAGCGACCCTTGGGACCCAGCGACCTGAGTCGACTCACCGGGGTGCCGAAGTCAACAGTCCTCAACTTGTGCGCAGCGATGGTGGACGAGCGCCTACTCCGACGCGGGAGCGGCGGCTACCAGCTGGGGGACCGACTCGCCGAGCTCGGCAACTCGTACCTCAAGAGCGTCACCGAGGTCGAGGAGTTCTATGAACTGTGCCGCAGCACCTATTCGGATGTACCTCAAACCGTGCAGCTAGGGGTACTCGGCAGCGGCCTGTCCGTGGTCTACCTCGCCCGTCATGACGGGCGAGACCCGCTCAACCTCGGCTTGGTCTCCGAGATCGGCCGATCGGTCCCGGCCTACTGCACGGCCAGCGGCAAGGCTCTGCTCGCAGCGGTGAGCGACCCGGACCTTCAGGCGAGGCTGCCGGCGGATGGACGGTTGGAGCCGACGACGACTCACTCCATCCAATCAGTCGACCGTCTCCGGGAGGAGCTGGAAGCGACGCGCGGCCGGGGCTACGCGATCGAGAGCGGCGAGATTGTCGAAGGCCTGCGCTGCTTCGGCATGGCGGTGCGAACGCCCCGGCGCAGCGACGGGCTCATCGGCGTGAGCTTCACTTTTACGGAGAGGTCCGCGCCAGCCAGCCTGTCGGCCGTTGTCGCCGAACTCCACAGTTTCGCGGAAGCGTTCGCCGATCGAATCGGCAGCAAGGTCGTGTCCTGGAACTGAACTCGCCTCTCGTCGGGTGAAGGTTGTGGCGCCGGGGACGCACCTCGCCCATGGCGAGGTCACCGTCGAGGTCGAAACCAATCGGCTCGCATCGCGTGCGATGGTGCGAGTTGGTCCATGAGTAGGTCCCCGAGACGGGACCTGGCGCGACAGCAAGATCGTGATCCTGAACCTGCCGACCGACAATCCCATCGCAGACGACGCACCCCCACGGCGGCCGACCACCCGCACTCGCAGGGCAGGGCCATTTCGTAGTCGACAGACCAAGTTGATCATTTTTGGCCTCGGCCGATGCATGGCCTGACCTGGACGGATACCGGCGACACGTCGGAGGTAGATGCACGGCAGGCACGAGCCCTTGCCGATCATGGAGTTCTCGACGCTTCATGTTCGCCAGGGAAGGCCGTGCCCGCCGGTGCCATCATCTCCCCTCGCCGCCGTGGTCGACGAGCTTGCCGCGCAGGTTCCGGACAGGATCAGCCAGCCGCGTCTGGTCACTGAAGGTGACCAGATGGCGTTGCTGGAAGCTCTCGCGCAGGTACCGGACCTACGGCGACGACGCGGAGTGCGTCACCCCTTCGCCGCGCTCCTGGCGATCGCGGTGTGCGCCATGCTCACGGCCGGATCGAGACAGACACGCGCGCTCAAAGCCGTCACTGTCCCGGCCGGGCTCGGGTTTCCCCACGCCGCCCAGGCCATCCAGCTCACTCGCACCTCCCGCCCGATCAACAAGAACACGAAGAAGACCGAGGGCAAGCGCCGCCAGCGACGTGAGACCGTCTACGCGATCTGCACCCTGCCCGCCCACGACGCCCTACCGGCCGAACTCGCCACTTGGATCCGAGGCCACTGGTCCATCGAGGTCCGCCTGCGCTGGGTCCGTGACGTCACACTGGGTGAAGATCTCCACCAGGCTCGTACCTGGCAGCGGACCCCAGGTCGTGGCCACTCTCCGCAACCTGATGATCAGCCTGTTCCGGTTCGCCGGCTTCACCAACATCGCCCGAGCCCTACGCCACCACGCCCGCCATCCCGACCAGGCCATCACCCTCGCGACCAGCACAAACACGACCTTGCAATGACCCTGACTTGCAGAGGCAAATCGAGGTGGTCAGCATATTGACCAAATATTTAGCATATTGACCGACGTGGCGGAATCGGCTACCTTCAGCCCTGTCATCGGGCGAATCTGATCGACGCCTCAAGGGGCGTTTGGAACGTCCCGGCCCGCGATTGAACACCGCTGAGCAGCGAAGACGATGGCCGAGCACTCGCCGCACGTGAAGGGCGCGCGTCGATGACTTGTCTGTCAATGGCAGGGTGCTCTGGTGCCGAAGGGAGCGTGTGAGCGTGAGCGATGTGTGGAGTCTCGACCCGCGAACCGGACGGCGGGTCCAGTTGGTTGCCGCCTCGACATCGGTCTCGGGCGTTGACGCGGCTGCCAAAGCTGCAAAGGGCGCGGCTGGCGAACTTGTCCGTTCGGGTCGCGCGACGCGGGCACTGCTGCTGCGCCGAATCGCCGCGGTCGTTGAGGAGCGGGCCGACAAGTTGTTGGAGGTCGCTGACCGGGAAACCGCCCTGGGTTCCCCCCGGTTGCCCGGGGAGCTGGCGCGTACGGCGGGACAGCTACACCTGTTCGCCGACATCGTCGAAGACGGCTCCTACCAGGAGGCGGTGATCACGGATGCGCGCACGGACGTGGAACCGCCTGTTCCGGATCTGCGACGGCTACTCGTCCCGTTGGGGCCGGTTGCGGTCTTCGGAGCCAGCAACTTCCCCTTCGCGTTCTCGGTGCTCGGCGGCGACACGGCGGCGGCGCTCGCCGCAGGTTGTCCCGTCGTGGTCAAGTGCCACCCGGGGCACCCGGAGACGTCGGTGCTGATGCTCGAGGCGTGGCGTCAGGCCGCTGCTGAAACTGGTGTTCGCGAGGATGCGGTGCAGTTGGTGTTCGGTACCGATGCCGGGCGCCAGCTCGTCGAGCACCCGCATATCCGAGCGGTCAGCTTCACCGGCTCGCTGGCGGTCGGGCGCGAACTGCACGACCTGGCCGCCGGACGGCCGGATCCAATACCGTTCTACGGCGAGCTCGCCGGGATGAATCCGCTGATCGTCACGCCCGGTGCGGCCCAGCAGCGGGCCGAGGAGATCGGCCGGGGAGCGGCAGCATCGTTCACCTTGAACGGCGGCCAGTTCTGCACGAAGCCAGGGCTGTTGTTCGTGCCTGCCGGACCGGACGGTGACCGGCTGATCGCCGCTGCAGCAGCATACGTCACCAAGATGATGCCTGTGGTGATGTTGACCGCGCAGACGCGACGCGCCTACCAGGCCGGACTCGAGGCATTGCTATCCCACCCTCGTGTTACGGCAGTGGCGCGGGTCGCTGACCCCGCCGGCGGGACATTGGACCCCGACTACGAGGGTAGCTGCCTGGCCACGCCCGCGCTCCTGGAGCTGTCGTCGAGTGATCTCGACCGGTCGGTGCTGCAAGAGTGCTTCGGCCCGGTCGCGGTCGTCGCCCGGTACGAGTCGACGTCAAGGATGATCGACGGTCTTGCCGACCTGGAGGGGGCGCTCGCGGCGGCCGTGCACAGCACCAAGGATGAGACAGAGCTGACCGCTGCGATCACTGAGGCGGTGCTCCCCAAGGTCGGCCGCATCGTCTACAACGGTTATCCCACGGGAGTCGCGGTCACGGCAGCCATGACTCACGGTGGACCCTGGCCCGCGACCAGCAACGCGCTACACAGCTCGGTCGGCCCATCGGCGATTCGGCGGTTCCTCCGGCCCGTCACCTATCAGAACGCACCCCAGGGCATCGTCCCTGAAGAACTCCGCGGCCGGATCGGTAGCAGGAGGTGACGAAACGGCCGAACCCCGACCGGGACTCCCTCCGAGCCCGTACCCCAGCGACACCGCACGCCGAGGATCGAACTGGGCGGGTCATGACCATCCCTCTCCCGCAGGACCGACAACTGTGGAGATTCCCATGAGGCACCGCAAGAAGATCGCGTTAGCGGCGTTAGTCGCCGTGTCCGTCATGATGCTCGCTGCCTGCGGGTCGGGCACTGGATCCGAGGCGGACGGCGAGTCGAAATCGATAACTTTCATGCTGCCCACCCCGTCGTGGGACGTGTCCCTAGCGGCTTTCGCCGTGGCGCAGGCGAAGGGGTACTTCGCAGAGGAGAACCTCAACGTGAAGTACGTCCTGACCAAAAGCAGCCAGCTCGCGGCCACGACCGTCGCTCAGGACACCGACTCCGTCGGGCTGGTCAGCCCAGAGCCCGTTATGATCGCAGCTCAAACAGGTAAAGGTCTGGGGCTGGAGTACTTCTATAACTTCTTCCGTCGGCCGATCTACAATCTGGCGGTCCTAGCAGACAGCGAGATAAAGGACCTCCACGGCCTCCAGGGCAGGAAGGTCGGCGTTCAGAGCCTATCCGCGGTTGGCGTCTACTACGTCAAGGCCTACCTAGCCGAGGCCGGGCTCGCCCCTGACACCGTGACGCTCATCCCGACCGGTAGTGGGACGCAGGCACTCACGGCACTGGAGGGCAAGCAGGTCGATGCCATGCTGGTCAACGACGTCTGGCCGGCGCAGTGGAGGAACGCCGGGGTCGAGACCCGCAGCATCTCGACGACGAGCCAACTGTCGGTCGTCCAGCACGGGCTGCTGACGAGAGCGGAGAATCTGAGGAATAACCCTGACACGTATGCGGCGCTCGGGCGCGCCGTCGCCAAGGCTACGTTGTTCACCCTCGAAAACCCCGAGGCGGCCATCACCATGATGTGGAAGGCACAGCCCGAGACGAAGCCGACCGGAATCGATGACACGGAGGCCATGAGGCAGAGTCTCATGATTCTCAACGCCCGGATCCCGAACCTGGAGCTTGGTGCCGGCGAGACGATGTGGGGCCAGTACCCGGACCGTGCCTTCGCCGACTCCGTCAAGTTCGCGACCGACAGCGGCCTGATCACCAAGGATATCGACCCGAACGTCTTGTCCACAAACGACCTAGTGGTGAAGATCAACGACTTCGATGCGGCTGCGGTCACGGCTGACGCGGACAGCAGTTGAGACGAGTCATCGCGGAGCGAGAAACCGGCTACTTCGACAGGCCGACCCTCATGTACGCCGGTACAACCTGCGGCGCCCCGGCCGGGCGGACAGCCGAAGACACGACCGAGGCGCCGGTCGTCCTACCGGGCTCCGGGGCTGCCACATCCGCATTGCCGGTCTGACCTGAGCCGAGACACGGGCAATGGCTTCGACCGGCCTAGTCGTGGCAACCGAACGATCGGCCTGTGAAGGGAGCCGGCTCCTGGGGCATCTTCGTCTCGGGCGACGCGTTCAACCACGCGGCCCGTGAGATCACGCACCTGACAGATGCCGGGATGAGCGTTTTTGACGCCATCGAAGCCAGGACCGCCAACGGCCTGGATGCCTTTGGGTCGCAGGCACCACCGGCGGGCCGTCTAAGAAAAGGCTTCGGCACGGACGTCGTCGCGCTCAACACCGACCCGCTCGACGATCCGAAGTGTGTGGCTCGCCCGATCGCGTGACCCAGGTATGGCAGGCGGGCCGCTGAGTCAAATGGCGCAGCCCACGGTATTATTCGAAAGGAACACCTCATTGTCCGACGTCACCATCAGACACTGGGTTGATGGCCAGCCGTTCAACGGCACCGGCACACGATGGGCCGAGGTCACCAATCCGGCCACGGGCCACGTGACCGGCCGAGTGGCACTCGCGTCGAGCAAGGACGCCGATCACGTCATCGCAGTGGCGGCGCGAGCCGCCGGGTCGTGGAGTCGTACCTCCCTGGCCCAGCGCACACGGATCCTGTTCGCCTTCCGTGAGCTGCTCGACTCCCGCCGGGACGAACTCGCCGCCATCATCACGGCGGAGCATGGCAAGCTGCCCTCGGACGCCCTCGGGGAGATCGCCCGTGGTCAGGAGGTCGTCGAGTTCGCCTGCGGCGTGTCGCACCTACTCAAGGGCGGGCACTCCGAGTCCGTCTCGACCGGTGTCGACGTCCATTCCAAGCGTGACCCCCTGGGCGTCGTCGGCATCATCTCGCCGTTCAACTTCCCCGCCATGGTGCCGATGTGGTTCTTCCCACTCGCCATCGCCACCGGCAACACAGTCGTCCTGAAGCCAAGTGAGAAGGACCCGACGGCCGCGCTCTGGATCGCCGACCTCTGGAAGCAAGCCGGATTACCGGACGGGATCTTCAACGTGCTGCAGGGGGACAAGGAGGCTGTCGACGCGCTCATCGAGAGCCCGGTCGTGCAGTCCATTAGCTTCGTTGGGTCCACCCCCGTCGCCCAGTACGTCTACGAGGCATCATCTAGGCACGGCAAGCGCGTGCAGGCGCTCGGCGGTGCTAAGAACCACATGATCGTCCTTCCTGACGCAGATCTCGACTTGGCGGCCGACGCCGCGGTGAACGCGGGTTACGGCAGCGCCGGCCAGCGCTGCATGGCCGTTAGCGTCCTCGTGGCCGTGGGCGAGATCGCCGACGACCTCGTGGCCAGGATCGCCGATCGGACGAGGACACTGGTCGTCGGCGACGGCGCCGAAGCCGACATGGGGCCGCTGATCACCCGCGCTCACCGTGACCGGGTCGCCTCCTTCGTCGACGCCGGCGAGCAGGACGGGGCAGCTATCGAGGTCGACGGCAGGGATGTGCAAAAGGGCGGCATCCAGGATGGGTTCTGGCTCGGTCCTACGCTGTTGGATCACGTCACACCTGCCATGAAAGTCTACCAGGAGGAGATCTTCGGCCCCGTCCTCTGCGTCGTCCGAGTAAACACGTACGACGAGGCTGTTGTGCTGGTCAATGGGAATCCCTACGGCAACGGGGCAGCATTGTTCACCAACGACGGCGGTGCCGCGCGGCGCTTCGAGGCAGACGTGCAGGTCGGGATGATCGGAGTGAACATCCCTGTCCCGGTTCCCGTCGCCTACTACTCCTTCGGAGGGTGGAAACAGTCGCTGATGGGAGACACCCACGCACACGGAACAGAGGGGGTCCAGTTCTTCACCCGCGGCAAGGTGGTGACCACGCGGTGGATCGATCCGGCGAACAGGCCACAGGGCGGGCTGGAGCTCGGCTTCCCGCGCAATGTGTGACGCACCCGGACTCGCGCCGGCTCATCCCGGTGACGGCCGACGCCGACCGGACTCCGGGCGCGCGGTCCGGTCCCCGGACGCGTCGCGTTGTGTACGGGTTGATCACGGCGACGCCGGCGCGGCTCCGACCGTTGCGGCCGACACTCTGCTGGCAGCCGCGGCGGCGGTCCCCGACAGTGGTACCGCGGTCGGGACGAAGTAAACGACGGCATGGGCGGCCAGCCCCGCGTCCACGGCCCCGACGAACGGCTGATCGACGTGCTGGCCGCGGTCCCCACCCCTGCTCCTCGGGAGGCACCGATGAGACTCACCATGGCACAGGCGCTCGTGCGCTTCCTTGCCAACCAGTACTCCGAGCGAGACGGCGTAGAGCAGCGGCTCGTCCCCGGCATGTGGGGCATCTTCGGCCACGGCAACGTCGCCGGCCTCGGGCAGGCGTTGTTACAGGCCGTCCGCACCGGCGAAGCGGATCTGCCGTACTACCTGGCCCGCAACGAGCAGGGCCAGGTCCACGCGGCCGCGGCGTTCGCCAAGATGCGCAACCGGCTGCAGGCCTTCGCGTGCACCGCGTCTACCGGCCCCGGTTCGACGAACATGATCACCGGCGCGGCGCTGGCGACCACCAACCGACTGCCCGTCCTGCTGCTGCCCAGCGACATGTTCGCGACCCGCTACCCGGATCCGGTGCTGCAACAGCTCGAGGACACCCGCGGCGGCGACGTGACCGTAAACGACGCTTTCCGCCCGGTGTCGAAGTACTTCGACCGCATCACCCGCCCCGAGCAAATGATCCCAGCCGCTCTCGCTGCGATGCGGGTGCTCACCGATCCGGTCGAGACCGGCGCAGTGACGCTCGCGCTGCCGCAGGACGTACAGGCCGAGGCCTACGACTGGCCGGAGGACTTCTTCCGCCGGCGCGTGTGGCATGTCAGACGTCCGGCCCCTGAGCCGGAGGCGCTCGCCAGGGCCGTCGAGCTGCTGCGAACTGCCAGGTCACCGCTGATCGTCGCCGGTGGCGGTGTCGTGTACTCCGAGGGCGAGCGGGAACTGCGGGCCTTCGCCGAGATGACCGGCATCCCGGTGGCGGACACACACGCAGGGAAGGGAGCGGTGCCGTGGGACCACCCGTGCGCGGTGGGTGGCATCGGCTCGACCGGCACCTCCGCGGCCAATGCACTCGCCGCCGGGGCAGATGTCGTGCTGGGTATCGGCACCCGCTACAGCGACTTTACCACCGCATCGCACACCGTCTTCAAGAACCCTGACGTCACGTTCGTGAACCTCAACGTTGCCCCGTTGGACGCAGCGAAGCACTCCGCGGAAATGCTGGTAGCGGACGCCAAACGCGGCATCGTGGCACTGCACAGGACCCTGCGCGGCTGGCAGGTCGGCGACGCCTACCGGTCCCGCACGCGGACCCTGGCCGACGACTGGAACCGCAGGGTCGATGCCTGCGTCACCCCCGGCCACGGCCCATATCCCGCCCAGACGGAGATCCTTGGCGCACTCAACAAGGCCCTCTGCGACCGGGACGTGGTGATCAACGCAGCCGGGTCGATGCCCGGTGACCTGCAGCTGCTGTGGCGGGCGAGGGACCCCAAGGCCTACAACGTTGAATACGCCTATTCCTGCATGGGATACGAGGTCGCCGCCGGAGTCGGGACGAAGATGGCCGCACCCGACCGTGACGTCGTCGTCCTGGTCGGCGATGGCTCCTACCTGATGATGGCGCAGGAAATCGTCACGATGGTCGCCGAGGGCCTCAAGGTGATCATCGTACTGGTGCAGAACCACGGATTCGCCTCGATCGGCTCACTGTCGGAATCCCTGGGATCACAGCGATTCGGCACATCGTACCGCTACCGCGACAAGTACTCCGGCCTGCTCGACGGCGCTTTGCTGCCGATCGACCTCGCGGCCAACGCGGCCAGCCTCGGCGCGACTGTGATCCGGGCCGCCACCGTCGTGGAGTTCACCACCGCGATCGCTGCGGCCAAAGCCAACACCACGACTACCGTCGTTCACGTCGAAACTGACCTTTTTGGCCCCAACCCGCCCAGCTCAGCCTGGTGGGACGTACCGGTCTGCGAGGTCTCCGAGCTGGAATCAACGCAGAAGGCCTACGAGACGTACTCTGCCGCCAAGAACACGCAGCGGCACTACCTGTAGAAGACAACCCTGTGGGGTGCCAGAAGTCGGCCTGGGCCTGTGACCTGGGGCGATGCGCCGGTACGGGGCTGTCGGCATGATGGTCGGCTATGTCCGTGCACCTGCTCTACCTGATCTTCGTACGGGTCTGTGGCTGGCTTGCCCTACTCGGCCGTTCGTCAGCCTCCAAGGACATTGAGTTGCTGGTGTTACGGCACGAGGTCGCCGTACTGCGTCGCACCTACCCCAAGCCCCGGTGGGACTGGGCGGACCGGGCGGTACTCGCCGCACTGATCCGACTTCTACCCAAGACGCTGCGAGCGCACCGACTGGTCACCCCCGGCACCGTTCTCCGGTGGCACAGCCGTCTGGTGACACGGAAGTGGACCTACCCCCACCGAACCGGACGACCACCGATCAGCCCGGAGATCGCGACCCTCGTCGAGCGGCTCGCGACCGAGAACACGGCATGGAGGGGTACCAGCGGATCCAGGGCGAGCTCCTCAAGCTCGGCCACAAGGTCGGCGCGACCACGATCCGCCGGATCCTGACGTCCCTCGGGCTGCCCCCAGCACCGAAACGCCAGACCGACACGACGTGGCGGCAGTTCCTGCGCACCCAGGCATCGATCATGCTGGCGGTCGACTTCTTCCACGCGGACCAACCTGGATTGATGCGCCTCTTTGTTGAATCCGCCGCCGCCGCCACGGACCCGTCACATCCGGCGCACGAGTTCTACGCACGACGCTACGAAGAGCTATCGTCCTACATCGTGTCTCGCCTGGCTGGACCAGTGGAGGCCGGACGGATCCGCGGAGACGTGCCACTCGAGGACGTTGCGCGCCTTCCGCTCGCTGTGATCGACGGTCTCCGGATGCAGTGGCTACTCAACCCGGCGGTCGACATGGCCAAACTCGCGGAGAGTTTTATCCGCCTGTACATCACGTCATCCACCCCGGACACCTTCCCACCCCGTTGACGGTTCGCAAACTTCCGAATTCGGACAAGCGACCCATCCGGCTCGGTGTCACTGACCCCGACCGGTGCAGTGCCTTGCTGGGATAGATGCACAGTTCGGGGCTTGTGTTGACCCGACCCCGTAGGACGCTAGTATGCATCCAACATTAGTTAGTTGATCTATACGAACCGCGCGTCCGGCTGCGGGGTGGCCCGCTGAAGCAAGTCGGGCTGTGACCGATCAGATGCCGCGCCTCGTTCGTGACTCCGTAGGGGAACTGCATGCAATTACGTCGACAGACAAGACTGGTGGCCGCGATGGCCACAGTGCTTGCGGCTACCACGGCCAGTTGCTCGACATCCGGCTCCAAAAACGAGGCAGCTTCCGCCTGTGAGAGCCCTGGGGTCGCCTCTGATCAGGTGAAGTTCGGTCTGCTCTTCTCCGACTCTGGGGCCGAAAACCAGGCACTGTCCTCAGCTCGCGCTGGGGTCGATGCTAGGATCGGCCTGGCAAACCAGGAAGGTGGAGTTAACGGCCGTCGCCTCGTCTACGAATGGCGCGACGACGCGACCTCATCGCAGAACGTCAAGGTTCAGGAATCGGCGTTCGGGGTCGTCGCCGTCACCACGTCGGCCAGCGGTTCGGTCGAGAGCCTGGGATTGGCGGGCATCCCGGTCGTGGGCCTCGCCGACACCAGCTGGAAGATCCACCCTAACATGTTCTCGTACTCCTATGAGACGTCACCGCAGAGCGTCGGCCGATATCTCCAGCTCAACGGCGGGACAAGGGTCGCTTTCGTCACCACCGGCTCGTCGGCCTCCGCTGTTCGCTACACCGAACGGTATGCGTCGGCCATGCAATCGATGGGCCTGACCGTGGTGGGAACAGCGTCGTACTCAAGCGGCGATAGCGCGGTTCGGGTGGCTCAACAGCTGGTCGGCTCCGGAGCCGACGCCTTAGTGGGTCTTACCACTCCGAACGACTTCGCCAGCATCATGCATGCGGCTCGCACCATAAACGCCAGTTTCGCCGCCACCGTCTCGCTCACCGGGTACGACCGCGGTGTACTGAGCACGCTGGGGGCGGACCTGGCTGGCGTCTCGTTCCCGGTGAACTTCCGCCCCTTCGAGACCGGCGGACCGGCCATCGACCACTATCGAAACGCGATCACACAGTTCGCTCCGGAACTGGTCATGCCCGAGCAGCAGTTCGCGATGTACGGGTACATCTACGCGGACCTGTTCATTCGTGGACTCGAGGAGGCTGGCGTCTGCCCCACCCGAGCGAGTTTCATCAGCGGGCTGCGCGCGGTGACCGGCTACGACGCGGGCGGTCTGATCGAGCCAGTCGACCTCGCCACCATCGTCGCCAAGCCACTCGAATGCAGCGCATTCGTCCAGGTCGATCCGACGGGCCGCGCCTTCCAGGTCACCCAGGAACGCCTCTGCGCCGACGGTACGAGAAGCTTAACGGAACCCTGAGCCGCCGAAAACGTGCACCTGAGGGCAGCGTGTGCCTCCGAACCTGGGCCTGTAAGAACAACGGCTCTGTCTCACATTGGGTGGTGACTGACAGTCAGTGCCGTCGGTGACTTCACGCTTGGCGAGATCGCGCGCAAAGCGGACCTTTGGGTCTCTGCCGCCGACAGCACCGGGACGCCGACGGATGTGCGATCTGCCTGGATTGAGATGATTCGCCCATTATCAGAACCAACCGCGTGTCGGCTACGCATCGTCACCACCGAATGTGAGACAGAGCCGCTAACTTGACAGTCCCTGCAGGGTCGCCGAATCGGTTCCCGGTCGAATGCTCGCCGTAGCAGTGACATAGTCGGGCGGTGGAGGCGGGGCGTGAGGCCTTGGCCTGCGCTCGGAGCAGCGCCGTCGGGAGAGGCGAATGGCTGGAACTGAAGCGGAGTCAGTCTCTGCTGGCGGGGGATCGTCGGGGGCGAGGCGTTTCACGGCGACCCTGATGGTGGACAGCCAGGGGCGGACGCATGTGCCGATCCCGTTCGATCCAGATCAGGTCTGGGGTCGTAAGCCACGTCACCACGTCGCTGGTGTGATCGAGGGGTGCCAGTTCCGGGGAGTCGTAGACAGCGGGGGCGAGGGGCGTGTCGTCGTCCTCGGGCCGGCGTGGAATCCTGCCGCGCTGTCTTCCCTGGAGCGGCGGGCCGAGGTGGTGATCGAGGCAGAGGGGCCGCAGCGGGCTGATCTCGCGCCTGACGTCGCGGCGGCGCTGGACGGTTCGCCTGCCGCGGGCACTTTCTTCGACTCGCTTGCCCAATTTTATCGCAAGAAGTATCTGAGCTGGATCGACGCGACGAAACGCCGTCCCGATCAGCGGCTGGTTCGCATCGCGGAGATGGTCCGTCTGCTCGAAGCGGGCCAGAAGGAACGGCCCAGGCCCTAATGGCCCGTCGACCGAAGCTAAAGGCTGTTTCGTAACCCGGGTGCCGGGCCCTGGGCTGCCTGGTGGATCATGTTGGGGTGCAGGTCATCTCCGCTGCTGACCCACAGTGGATCTTCCCGTTCGCCGGGTTGAATCCGACCCAGTTCCGCCGGCTGGTCCGTCTCGTCGCCCAGCGCGGCGGGGACCGGATCGCTGATGGTCGGCCGGGGCGGCCGTGGGCGCTGCCTCTGCCGGACCGGGTGCTGCTGGTCGCGGCGTACTGGCGCACGAACCTGACCCTGCGCCAGATCGCCCCCGCTGTTCGGGGTCTCCTACTCGGCCGCCTACCGGGTGATCGACACGATCGGTCGGTCCGCTGCTGGCCCTGGCCCCGGTGAAACGGCGCCCCCGGGACCAGATCGCGATCGTGGACGGCACGCTCATCCCGACCCGCGACCACACCCTGGCCGCCCCGTCGAAGAACTACCGGTACTCGACGAACCTGCAGGTCGCGATCGACGCGGACACCCGCCTCGTGATCGCCCTGGGTGACCCCCAGCCCGGAAACCGCAACGACACGATCGTCTACCAGACCAGCGGGATCAAAGACCGCCTCGCCGGACGACCTGTCATGGCCGACGGCGGCTACCAGGGCCACCCAGATGTGATCATGCCGTATCGGAAACCGGCCGACGGACAGCCGCTGCCAGAGTGGAAGGAGGAACTCAACCGGGTGCACCGCAAGGTCCGGGCCCGCGTCGAACACACCCTCGCCGGGATGAAGCCCTGGAAGATCCTGCGTGACTACCGCCGCCAGGCCCGCACCCTCGGGACCACCGCCGCCGGGATCGCCCATCTATACAACATCAGCCGGGCCGGCTGACCGGCCCCGCGGACCGGCCACCCCACGCCCAAACCGAGTTACGAAACAGCCTTTAGAAGCCCGCGTTCACCTCGGCGGTGGCGAGCGCCTTCTCGTTGGCCAGTTTGAAGCCAATCGCGGCCAGGACGGCTCCCGGCACGCCCCAGATCGCGACCAGGAACACGGTGCGCAGGACGACCGACTGCCCGGAGTCCGCTGTCTGGCTGCTCCAGAGTCCGACCGCCTCATGTACGCCAGCGTCCAGCCCGACACCGAGCAGGACGTATCCCGCGATGATCAGAAGCCGGCCGAACCGGTCGCGGGCGCCCCGTTTACGGGCGCCGCGCCAGAAGTAGCGGCCAATGGTGAAGACGATGACCCCCCAGAAGGCCAACGCCATACCGTCGGCGATCCTGACCGGCGGCCCGTCCCCCCGCAACGGGTCGAACCCGGACATGACGTGGAATGCGTCGGCGAGGCCATAGAGCGTCAGGCCGATGCCGCCCACGATCAACAGGACACCGACGACGCTGAACAGCACATTGGGCCGGTGCCGCATACCGGTGCCCGCCACCTCGGCACCTCCTTCCACCTGGATCATGATTGTCGGCAAACGCGCCAAGCACGACGGCCACAGGCCCGAAGTTCTTCGCGTTCACGTTCGGCCCAGCATGGAACGCATCGCCAGACCGGACATCAGTGCTAGCCCGGATCTTTCGCGCCCTTACGAGGGGGGACGCGGGCCGCTGTCGGCGGGTGAGGGTGTCGTCAAGCAGGGTTCGTGCTGCGGCGTGGTCGCCGAGTTCACCGAGGGTCCATCCGAGCCGGTCTGCGGTTCTGAGGGTGTCGGCGTGGTCGTGGCCGAGGGTCTGGTGTTGTTGAGCGAGTAGATCCTCAAGGCCCTGTCGATCATTCGGGACGGTGGCGGCGGCGGGTTCGGGTTCGTTGGTTGGGAAGGCCGGTTCGCGGGTCGGTGCGTTCGGCCGGTGTATGGGGAAGCTGGGTGGCGTGGTGGGTTTGGCGCGTCCAGTGAGTGCGTGGCGGACGTGGTCGAGAAGGTGTCCGCTGGCTTTGTCGGAGTCGTGGTGGAACAAGTCGATGGAGACGACGGCGCCGAGTAGCCCTGGTCGTGGGCAGTCTTCGACCCGTATGGGCAGGAGTTTGCGTTTGAAGCCGTGGGGGTCGGCGGCGTGGGCAGCTTGCCACTCTGCCTGTCCGTAGACCGAGGTCAGGTAGGCGTCGGAGAGCACGGCGACGGTGCGCTTGGCGTGTTGTACGCCTTGTTGCATGCGGATCTGCCAGTTTGTTCCGGCGACGAAGTCCCATGCTTGGACGAGCACCCGGTAGCCGGCTTCTTCGAGTTGCCAGGAGATCCACTCCGCCCATTCACGATCAGCTGCCGTGTAGGAGACGAAGAAGTTCCAGCCCGGATCGGAACCGGTCGTGCCGTCCGCGTTACCCCCGTCGGTCACCCAGCCAGTGTGCCACCGGCACGCACCGCATCAGACCGGCCCGAGACGGCATGCGACGCCGTCCGGATCTATGATGTGGGTCACGGTGTACTTTCGTTTACTCGACAAGGCTCCAGGGAGTGCGAGTGCCCGCCTCGTCCGCTTGTCGATCAGCCCGGACGTCGATCAGATCCGCGCTGCTGACCAAGGTGATCGACTCGTCGGAGCGTCTCACCGAGTGCGTCGAGCGCCGCCCGGCTGGTCACGATGCGGACCGACTACCTGAGGCTGATGATGTGCGCCGACCGGTCCCTGCGTTCGCGAGCTGCCGGATGCGCGCGGCCACCGCGGGGTCGAGTTCCTGCCACTGCCACTGCCGCGCGGGCCGGCCGAGCAGATAGCCCTGCCCAAGCGGCATGCCCATGGCGACGAGCGCGGTGAGCTCATCGAGCCGTTCGACCCCCTCGGCGATCACCCATCCGTTGACTCTGCTGGCGATTCCGCGGACGAGCTCGGTGAGCACGATCTTCACCGGATCGTCGTCGATGTGGGTGACCGGTGAGCGGTCCAGCTTCACACAATCAGGGCGGGTGCGGGTGAGCTGCCGCAGACCCGCATAGCCCGAACCGACATCGTCCATGGCGATGAACGCGCCGGCTTTGCGCAACGCCTCCAACGTTGCGCTCAGGGCGGCTTCACCGTCGAAGGCGACCGCGTCGTTCAGCTCGAGTACCAGGCGGGACGGATCCGCGTCCCGCCAGACCGCGCTGACCTCGAGAGAGGCGAGCAGATGGGGAGACACGTTGACGGCGAGAAAACAACGCGCGGGAAGACGGTCCCGGGCGGCGAGCGCCGCGCGCAGCACCCGTGCCTCCAGTTCGGCGGCGCAGCCGCGGCGGTTCGCCTCCGCGAACACGAGGTACGGCGCGTCCGCCAGGCATGCTCCGAACCGGGCCAGGGCCTCGTAGCCTGCGACCACCCCGAGGCGCAGGTCCACGATCGGCTGGAAGACGAGAGTCGGCGCTGACGGGTCGGCGAGGATGCGATCCAGGTCAGGCCCCTCACCAGCGTCGACGCCCTGGCTGCTGTCACGCTCGGGGGCCGGGGCAGCGCTCGCCGCGCCGTTCTGGCGGCACGGAGCCCTGTTCCGGCCTGCGCCGCCCCGCCGACTTCGTCTGGGCCTGGCCCACCTGGCGCCGCCGCCAGCGACGAGGACACAACCAGATGCCGTTGCGGTTCAGGCGCGCCCGACGAGCTGAATGAGTGCGTCGCGGTCGGCATCCGGGAGTGAGCGCCACCGCTCGTCGACGGCGCTCGCAACCGCGTCGCGGAGCTTGAGTCCGTAGGCCCGGCCGTCCTCGGTGAGCTCAAGGCGGGTGACACGCCGGTCCTCCGGGTTAGCCCGGCGGGTGACGAGACCTCGGCGGACCAGCCGGTCGGCCATGCCGGTGATGTTGGTCTTGTCGCAGCCGAGCAGGTCGGCGAGCTCGCCGAGGGCGGGCTGGCGGTTGTGTAGCAGGCAGAGCATCTCGACCTGCTGGACGGTGAGCCCGGCGCCGCGCGCAACGGACCCGAGTATCACCCGCATCTCCCGATGCAGCTCCAGCAGCGAGCGGGCGAGGCCGTCAGGCCGCTCGGCGGATGCCATGCGGCGAGGGTATCCCACAGATGGTCGAGGTCCTCGACTATTTTGGTTGAGTATCTCGACTGATGAGGTTCTCTACCGAATGGGGAATGATGATGGCATCCGAGCGCGGGGTGGCGTTGGTGACCGGCGGCTCACGGGGTATCGGGCGGGCCATCGCCGAACGCCTCGCCGCGACGGGGAACAGCGTGATCGTCAACTACCGTTCGCACGGTGCCGCCGCCGCGGAGGTCGTCGACGCCATCGGCCGGGCCGGCGGTGTCGCCATGGCGGTACAGGGCGACGTCACCGATCAGGAACAGGTGCGTGAGCTGTTCGAGGTGGCCGAGCGGCGGTTCGGCCGGCTGGACACCGTGGTCAGCAACGCAGGTGTCGCCCGGTTCGCGTCCATCGCGACGGCGACCGACGAGGACTTCGAGCAGAGCTTCGCCACCAACACCCGGGCCGCCTTCGTCGTGCTGCGGGAGGCAGCCAACCGGGTGCGTGATGGCGGCCGGGTGGTGGTGATCTCGTCCGGGGTGACACTCACCCGCCGCCCCGGCACCGGGGTCTACGGTGCGAGCAAGGCAGCGGTCGAACACCTGGTCCGTGTGCTGGCGAAGGAACTCGGTCCCCGGCAGGTCACCGTGAACTGCGTGCTCCCCGGCGGCACCCGCACCGACGCACTCACCACCGGTGTTCCCGCGGACGTGTTGGAACGGATGGCCACCGAGGCCCCGCTGGGCCGCATCGGCGAGCCGGACGACATCGCCGAGATCGTGGCGTTCCTCGCCTCGCCCGGCGGCCGCTGGGTTACCGGCCAGTCCATCGCCGCCGGCGGAGGCGTGTTCTGAGCGGTATCCCGATCCACGCCGATTCGGGCCTGCGGTGCTACGGGAGGCGGGCGAGACCGCCGTACACGTCGACCTCGGCGTCAGTCGGGCCGTCCGGCCCGCTGTCGTCGGGCCGCCAGCGGTGCACCGGCTGCACCCCGGGCTCGACAACGTCGAGGCCGTCGAAGAAACGTGCGACCTCGCTGCGGGTGCGGACCGTGGCGGGGATGCCCTGGCCCCGGTAGACATCAACGACGCGCTGGACATCCTCGGGTGCGAAGTCAGGAGTGACGTGGGTGAGCGCCAGATAGCTGCCGGCGGGAAGCGCGTCGAGGTACCGGCGGACGATGCCGTACGGGTCGTCGGAGTCCGGGATGAAGTGCAGCAGAGCGCGATGACGGACAGCGCGACGGGGCGGGTCAGGTCCAACGTGTCGCGCAGCTCGGCCGAGGCGAGGATCTTCTCGGGTTCCCGCAGGTCGGCGTCCAGGTAGGCGGTGCGCCCTTCCCCACTGCCGGTGAGTAGAGCGCGAGCGTGCGCGAGCACGATCGGATCGTTGTCCGCTTGGCGACACAGTCCCCAGTTTCCGGCACCCACAGGGTGGTGGTCACGAGCTGCTCCCGCCGTGTGTCCGGAGGTGCGCTGCCATGTCTGCCTCGAGGCGGACATCGGTGCCGGCCGGCCAGCTGCGGCTGACCGTGTTGATGGCCCGGGTGACGGTCAGCCGCTGCACGGTGATCGTTCGGAAGTCGTCGAACGACAGCGTCGGGTTGACGTTGGTGTTGCCGGAGAAGTAGCTGCCGACTAGCCCGGCCCGGCCGGTGTCGATCGGGTCGGTGGTGACGGTTGTGCTGATCTGCCAGAAGCCCGGTTCGCTCTGGGTGGCAGGCCAGAGGCGGCCGAGGATCTGGTGGCCGACGACGCGCATACGCAGCCAGACGGCGGCGCCGGCGGTGTAGCTGATCCCGGGGTCGGCGGTGGCGAGCTGGGTGCCGGCGCGGGTCACGGAGCGGGTGAGCACGCCGGTGGTCTGGCTCGCGCCGCCACGGTGCCTACGGCCAGGCAGGCGGCGATGACAGCGAGAATGAGAGCGATCTTTTTCATGGCATCTCCTTCAGTAGCCGGTGCCTGCGCGCTGGTGGCCGATGTGTTCCACCCATTCGCCGCTGTCCCGCGCACCCCAGAAGCCCATGCGGACGTCCGCTCCAGAGACACCCCAGGGCAGGCCGCGCTCGAGTAGTCGGAGGCCGAATCTGCCCTCGGAGTCGGGCCCAGCCGGCCAGCCGGCCGAGCACAGCTCCCGCGGGTACAGGCACGGGTTCGTGGTGAAGAACCGGCGGTGCTCGAGCCAGGCGTTGCCGTCCTCGTCGGTCTGCTCGACGTAGTCGTCGGGGTGCTGCTCGACGATCCCGCCGGCGGCCCGTTCGGCGTCGTTCCATGGCTGTCGGCGGAGTGCGAGTTGGGCGAGGTGGGGCCGGCTGGTGAGCACATCGGCCATGGCGCCTAGGTCGACGGGCTGATGGAAGATGAAGTCGTCTTCGAGGTGGAAGACGAAGTCGTCTTCGAGGTAGAAGGCGAAGTCGAGGGCCCGGTTAATGGTGAGGACGCTCCAGGCCCAGCTGATGGCGCCACCGAAACCGCGCCGCGGGCCGATACCCAGCTGGACGAACTGCGGGTACCGCGTGGCGAGCTGAGCACGGTGGTCGTCGTCGCCAGAGTCGTCGTGCATGAACCATTCCGTGATGGGTCCGCCGAGGTGCCATCTGGCCGACTGCACGGCGCGGTCGAGGTGCTCGTCGCGACCGTCGGTCATGACGAGCACAGCGATGCTCATAGGGACGGAGCCTCCTCAGTCCTGTCGGGGTTGCACGTCCCCGCATCCGCCCGTAGTACGCGAGAGCCCCCGCCTCATGCTCGGCCGGGAGAACCGTCCGGGAACCAGGCATGCCTGCCCGGTTCGACCACCAGTGGTGGGCAGCGGACCCGACCCCCAAGGGCCGGCAGGACTGAGCAAGCGCCGTCTCCGCTCACGGCACAGGTAGTCCGTTCGCCTGGGCGATGGCGTGGTCCAGGCATCCTCGGCGGCGGTGGGCCGGTTGAGGTACTTCCGCTTCGACTCATCCGGGCGGGCGTTCAGCGACCAGATCCGGTTGATGATCGGCCGCAGGTCCTGCCAGGGGCAGTCGGCGTAGACGTGCTCGAGCGCGGCCGCCAGCGACGCCTCGTCGTCGAGGCGGGTGTCGGCCGGGGCGATCCGCGCGTCGTAGAGGATCCGCGTCTCCGCCCGGCTGCGCCCCTCCTCCTGGCCCAGCCACGCATCCCACGTGCCCTCGGCCACCGAGTCGACACCAGGCACCCAGGCGTTCGACGTTTCCAGCATCCGCGAGCCGGACTTCGCGAGGTTGTCCTGGATGGTGGAGGCGAGCTCCACACCGCCGTTGTCTCGATCAGCCCGGCACCGCGGCGAACGGCGACTTACCCGACCCCTTCGCCAGGCGACGCACCCCGTGGTGGAACAGCCACCGGCCCTCGTCATCGACGGCGTACCACCACAGCACGAACCGCATCTGCCCCGGAGTGAACTGGAACGGCCTGCCCGCCCGCGGCCCGTTCGGCTGAACCAACCAGTACTCAGCCCACCACGCCGCCTCGTAGCCGACGGTCAGATCAGGCAGGCCAGGGGGAGGGTGACAAGCCGGTCAGCCGGAGAGAGCGCGCCGCCGGTACTCATCGAGCTTGGACAACGCCCCCTCCTCAGCCGGCTCCTCGTCGGCGCGGGTCAGCTCGACGCGGGCCCGACGCCGCTCCCCCTCGGTGACCACCAGCCCGATCATCGCCTTCAACCAGGCGGCCAGGCTCGCCCCTTTGACCGGCATCGTCGCGGTCAGCGGCTCGCCGGTGTCCTCATCGCGGCCGACGATCTGCGGCTGCAGCTCACGGGAGATGACCTCGGCGAGCAGGTAAGCCGTCGCCCAGTCCGACGGCTCGTAGTACACCGACTGCCCCGACTCGGCCAGGGACGCCAGACATGTGGGCCTCCCGTCAGAAGATCGCAGCCTGAGCGAACTGGTCGCGCTTGATCGAGTTGCAGCTGAAATGATCAAGATACTTGATCTCTTGGTAGCGGGGACACGTCTTCGCCTTGGCGACTCCCGGACATGCAGCGAGGCCCGCGCCGGGAGACGCGGGCCTCGCTGCCCACGGCGTCTCGCCTACGGCCCCCGGAACGGCCACGGCCCGCCGGTGGTGGTGCCCAGCGGGCCGATGGTCCCGCCCGGGTGTGCGGATAACGCCGGCTCCGCCCCGGACGGAGGGCCACCCCCGACGCCGAGGTGACGCCAGCGGCGCCGGGGGCAACGTCTCCAGACCGCCGGTCCCGAGGTCGACAGAACAGGGCCGGCGGCCGAGTAGGGTGCCGCAGGCCCTGCCGACATCCCCTTGCAGTAGGCCAACTGGCGCCCCAGTCGGCCCCCTGCCCCGGGGATGGCCAGTCAAACCCCCGCCCCGGGCGCTATGCCGCGTACCCCATGGCGGCCAGGCGACAGCGCGCGGCGGCCTCACGGGTGAGGTCGCCGACGGACTGGTGATGCCAGCACCATTCCTTGAGCGGCGCGATCTCGCCGTCCGCGATCTCACGGGCGGGTCGCAACAGCGGGAAGTGGAGTCCACTGACGTGGTGTACGGATCGTGATCGTCGAGCGACTCGCCGGAGTGGCGGTCCGTGACGTAGAGCAACCACCGCGTGATCCTTTTCGAGAAACGTGCGAAGCAACTCGATGAGGAGACGCGATGGCCGCGCGCCAGACTGTGACGGATGTGGACTCGTTCAGCAAGGAGCTGATGACGGCGAGTCCGGATCTGTTGGGCTCGATGGTGAAGGCGTTCGCGGAGGCGTTGATGAGCGCCGAGGCTGACGGCCTGTGCAACGCCGAGGGTGCGCGGCACTACAACGGACGACGACCCCGCCGCGGGCCGCGTCCGGCCGTGCTCGGTCCACGCCTTGACGTCGTCCGCCGACCACGCCCAGATGTTCCCGATCTTCCGTTTCGGCGCCGGGTACCTGTTTCTCACCCATTTCGTCGATCACGGCGCCCAGACCGACGAAATCCAGAAGGCCCTCCTCGCTGACCTTGATACCGGCCGGTTCCGCACTTTGGAAGAAATCACCGCCTACTTTGATGGCCTGGAATTCGTCGAACCTGGTGTCGTCTACAACCCGCTGTGGCGGCCGGATGGTCCGCCTCCAGAGACGCTGCGGCTCACCGAGAAGCTGACCGGTGGAGGAATCAGCCGCAAACCCTGACGAGGATCGCGGCGCTGCTCGGAGCGGGAGCTGTTGCGGCACTCCCGTACGTGGGCGGGCAGGGTGCTGCAGCAGGTAGGGTCCGAGCAGCTTCGCGATCGAGGCGACCGTGACATCCGGCTTGCATAAAATGCACGGGCATGGCGGATCTGCTCCGCGGATAGGGCAAGGGGCCAGCCGAGACGTTGTCTGTGAACGCCGTCGGCCATGAGGGCCGTCCGGCGAGGCGATCCTTGATCCCACTGGTCTGGTAGACGATCGTGTTGAACCGCCCCGGTGTGTCAGAGTCTCCGGACACGCCGGGGGGGATTCACCACCCACGGACCGCGTCCGATCGCGCAACGGCGGTATGTGGACGGGCTCCGGGGTAATCCGGAGGCACGGCCGACGGAACGGGGCGATGCCATGCGTGTGCTGCTGGTCCATCCCAGTGCGTTGATGTATTCGGAGATCTTCCTGCGACTCGAGCCTCTGGGTCTTGAACGCGTGGCCGCATCGCTGCTCATGGCCGGGCACGAGGTCCGCCTGATCGATCTTCAGACCGCCGACATACGGGACTACACCCGAGCGTTGGTGGATTTCCGGCCGCAGACCGTGATGTTCGGCCTGAATTACCTGGCCAACGTCCCAGAAGTCATCATGCTCGCGAAACAGGCCAAAATCACCCGGCCAGGATGTTTGGTGATCGCCGGTGGTCACAGCGTCTCGTTCATCGCCCAGCACCTCCTCGAGAACTGCGACGAAGCAATCGATGCGGTGGCCCGGGGAGAGGGCGAGGTCGTCGCTCCCCGGATCCTCGAAGCCGACTGGGACAGCCTCACCGAGGTCCCGGGAGCGGTCACCCGCGCCGGGTCCGGGCCCCCGCCGACCATGCTGCCCACCCTCGACGAGCCGCTCCCGGCCCGTTACCTGCTCGCCCGCCGCAACCGGTACTTCATCGGCGAGCTCGACCCGTGTGCATCGGTGGAGTTCACCCGCGGCTGCCCCTGGGACTGCTCGTTCTGCAGTGCCTGGACGTTCTACGGGCGCAGCTACCGGCGGATGTCGGCGGACGCGGCCGGACACGAACTCGCCTCCATCCGCGAGCCCAACGTCTTCCTCGTCGACGACGTGGCCTTCATCAAACCCGACCACGGCAATGCCATCGCCGACCAAATCGAACGCCGCGGCATCCGAAAGCGCTACTACCTGGAGACCCGCGCGGACGTCCTGCTGCGCCATCCCGAGGTCTTCCAACGCTGGCGCCGGCTCGGCCTGACCTACATGTTCCTCGGCATGGAGGCCCTCGACGCCGAGGGACTCGACCTGTTCCACAAGCGCATCTCCCCCGACGAGAACATCAAGGCCCTCGAACTCGCCCGCAAGATCGGCATCACCGTGGCGGTGAACCTCATCGCCGACCCCGCCTGGAGCCGTGACCAGTTCCGGCTGGTCCGACAATGGGCCCTGTCCGTACCGGAAATCGTCCACCTGACCGTCATGACGCCCTACCCGGGCACCGAGATCTGGCACACCCAGTCCCAGAAACTGACCACGCTGGACTACCGCCTGTTCGACATCCAGCACGCGGTCACCCCGACCAGCCTTCCCCTCGACGAGTTCTACCGCGAACTCGTCGCGACCCAGGCCGTACTGAACCGCAAGCATCTCGGCGTCAAGGCACTGGCCGCTACCGCACGTATCGTCGCCGGGCATCTCACCCACGGTCAGACGAACTTCCTGCGCATGCTCTGGAAGTTCCCACGGGTCTACAACGCCACGCGGCTCCACGCCGAACACGGCCAGCCCGCCCGCTACTGTCTGCCCGCACCGACCCACGCAGGGGTGAGCCGCCGGCGACGCGAGCTGTACATTCACCAGCCTATTTAGAAGGCGGTGAGCGTGGGCCCGACGACGAATCAGGCGTCGGCCACCGGGAGTGTCCGATCAACGACTCCGACTCACATCTGGTGGTGACAATATGTAGCCGAGGCTTCGGCGGCTTCAAAATGGGTGAATCCGGATCAATCCGGCCAGGATGCTTCTCTCTGGCCGGGCGCGGACCAGACGGCCCCGTCCCCGCTGCTACCGCTGGCGAGGGTGCCCAAAAGCACCTTCAACGGGCGATCTGAGCGCCTGGGACGGCCGCCGCGAATGTTTGTTTGATCTTGGACGGCTTTGGGGTCAGCGCCTGCGGCTTGAGCGAGGGGGCGCGCCGTGGCGGAGGTCGTGAGGGCGGACGGGGGAAGGCCGGCGCTTTCTTGGAGTTCCCGGAAGCGGCTGGTGACGTCGTCCAGGGTTAGGGCGGTGCCGTTGGGTTCGATGAAGACGAGTCCACTTTTACCGCTTTCTGGCGCCGCCGACCTCGGCTATTTACGGGTTTCCCGTGGATGTCCTGCGGTTCAGCTGTCAGTGGTGTTCTGAGGGGCTTCGGAGTGCTGAAGATTGGCCTCGTATGCCTCTTCTGGGATCAGGATCCGGTCAGCCCATGTCCCACAGCCGCACCGTGCGGTCCTGGCTGGGGCTGGCCAGCGTGCGCCCGTCCGGGGAGAACGCTACCGACCGCACCGAGTCGGTGTGGCCGCGCAAGGGGGAACCCGACAGGCTGGGTGTGGGAGTCGATGTCGGCGGCGCGGCGGGGGTGTGCGCAGCGGAGTGGGCGCTGGTCGCGCTCGGATTCCTGTCCCGCGCGGAACTGGCGAGGAGGACCATGCCGGTGATGATGAGCAGCACCACCGCGAGAGAAACGCGGCGCTGCGGCCCATGGAGGAGGCGACCGGATCGGGCGTGCGTGCGGAGGGCGGGCTGGTCGAGGGAGGCCGTCGGGTCCGGGCCGGGGAAGGGGGGCGCGCTCCTTGCTGGGGGTTGTTGTGGGGGTGGGGCCGGGCGTGTGGGGTGCCAGAACTCGGCCACCGGTGTTGATGCGATGAAGGGGCGGGGCCTCCGCTCCTGGTGACTCCCCGGGGTCGGGGGTAGGTCCCTCGGGGTTGCTCACGTCTACCGACGAAGGAGGCCCCTGTGAGTCCATCGTATGAGGGTCGCCAGATTGTGGGAATCGATCTCCATCGGCGGCGGTCGGTGATCGTGCGGATGACCCCGGACGGGTATCCGCTGGGAACGGTTCGGATCAGCAACGATGCTGCCACCCTCGCTGCTGAGATCAGCCGTGCCGGTGAGCACCCCGACGTGGTGTTGGAGGCGACGTACGGCTGGTACTGGGCGGCGGATGTGCTGGCCGCCGCTGGCGCGCAGGTTCATCTCGCGCACCCGCTGGGCGTGAAGGGTTTCGCCTACCGGCGGGTGAAGAACGACGTCCGTGACGCCGCGGATCTCGCGGACCTGCTGCGTATGGGACGTCTGCCCGAGGCGTGGGTCGCTCCACCGCCGGTGCGGGAACTGCGGGAGACCGTCCGTCACCGGGCGGCGCTCGTCGCGATCCGGTCGGCGTGCAAGGCCCAGATCCACGCGGTCCTCGCGAAGAACGGTGTCGCGGTGCCCATGACCGACCTGTTCGGCCAGGCCGGAACCGACCTCCTCGGCCAGGTCGAGCTCCCGAGCCCGTTCCACGCCCGCGTCACGAGTCTGCGCCGCCTCATCGACCTGCTCGACTTCGAAATCGACGCGGCCGCCTGTCAGCTCGCCGGCCGGCTCGCGCGGGATCCGGGCTATCAGGCGCTGCTGGTCCTGCCCGGGGTCGGGAAGACCTTGGCCGCGGTGTTCCTCGCCGAGATCGGGGACATCACCCGCTTCCCCACGCCCGGTCACCTTGCCAGTTGGGCTGGTCTCACTCCCCGGCACCGTGAGTCCGACACCACCGTGCACCGCGGCCACATCACCAAACAGGGCTCCTCCCTGATTCGCTGGGCCGCGATCGAAGCCGTGTCGATCCTGCCTCCGACGACCCCGGTCCTGGGCCCGACCAAGACCCGGGTCGCTGCCCGCCGCGGCACCAACATCGGCAAGGTCGCCGCGGCCCGCAAGCTGCTCACGTTCGTCTTCTACGCGCTGCGCGACGGTGAGGTCCGCGCGCTGCACACGGCGGCGTGAGCAGGTGTTCACACGATCAGACGCGTGGCCGCCCAGGTCATGACCCCCACCACTCCGGTGGCGCGGTCGACGTGTTGATTGACCCCGTCTGATCGTGGCCGTATCACTCCATGCCACCCTGCCCCGCGTGGCGAAGGGATGACTGGCGAAACCCACACCGCCGCCCACCACGGACACCCGTGCTGGAGAAGACGCCACACCACCCACACCCGATGTCCTGGGCCGTTCCAGGATGCGCCAGCCGACAACGGCGTCAAGACCGTTCGTCCTCGGGCTCCGCCCTGCGGGCGCTGCGTCTTGACTCCGCCGCCGGACACTGGCGCACGCCCACAGGCACCCAGAACCAGGCCGGAAAACAGGCCCAACCCCCACACCGGAACCGCTTGACCGGCCCCACCCCTTCAGGGATGACCTGGGCTTTTAGGCTGCTCGTTCGTATTCGTTGATCAGGCCAGCGAGGACAGGCCGGCGCTTGATCCGCTCCCTGGCCAGGTCGGCGACAGGGTGGTCGGGCCGGGGTGGTTGAAGGTCGCGGCCGCGGTGGGGTCGTCGTCCGTTGTAGTGCCGTGCGTAGTCGGCCAGGACGGTGCGCAGATGCCGCTCACCGAAGATCAGCATCCGGTCGGTGACCTCGGTCCGGACCGTGCGGACGAACCGCTCAGCGTAGGCGTTCGCCCGCGGCGTTCGAGGTGGGATCTTGACGGCGATGATGCCGGCGCCGGCGAGGACCGCGTCGAACGACGCGGTGAACTGGCCGGCCCGGTCACGGACTAGGAATCGGGTGGGTCATCCCACCAAAGTGGCGCCTACGGTCTCTGCCACGCTACTCCCCGATCACCCGGCTCCACGTCACCGGCGCCAGGCCAGCCGAGCATCAAGCCTCTCCTGACGACAGACGTCAAGTATGTCCTGAGCCCATACAGCGGCAGCAGGATCTGTCCCGATCTTGCGGGCAACGCAAGGACGACAGTCGATATCGGGGGTCCGGTCGCGGAGTCGCACCCACAGTCGTGAGTCGCGTCGCCTGACGTGTCACGTGTGTCGCCCCGGCCCTGGAACCCGTCCCTGGGAGTGTCGTCAGCCCTCCCACCTGGGAGGCGACAGGCGACACGACACGACACGCGACAGCAGAGACGGACAGCACGGCCGTTTTAGCCCGGCCCAGCCGGGCACCCCGGGTTTACCCGGCCAGCGGCAGGGCAGGGGGAGCTGGGCGCTGCCTGGCCACTCCCGGAGTGGCGACTGTGTGGCCGACGGCGCCCGCCTCGACCGCCGGCCCCGCTGCCCCACCCCGGGACCGGCGGCCTAGTGGGCTACTCGACGCCTCGGTGCCGGTGCTGGTCCGTTGACCAGCGCTGTCCGGGCTACCAGGGCCGTCTGCCTGATGCGGCAGCAGATTTGTCCCGGCTGGCCCGGACATGCGCACTGGACACGAGTACGGCCCGCCCTGGCGAGTACCGGACGGGCCGTACCGAGGATGAGTCAGGACACCGATCGCTGCCGGGCCGTCCTCGTCGTGACGACCTCGAGGGACGACCGTTCCGGGTCGCAAGGCCCGGACCTGGGCAGCGCGGGGCCGCACCCCGACCGTGCGGGTGTCCGGGAAGGGCTCGGGGCGAGTGTCGATGGCAGCCCTGGTCTGTTACCGGCCCGGTCAGCGACCCCGGCTGTTCTACCGGGTGCTGACCCACCACGGCCGTAAAGGCGAGCGCCGCAGCTTCTCCGAGGCGGAAGGACGGCATGATGATGGCGTCGCGGACCTGACCGGGGCCGGGTGGCCGCCGTGACCGGCCGAGGGATGAATGGCGGCGGGAGGTAGCCCGTGGTGGATGCCGAGGGGTTGCCCGCGGGCCCGGTCGTGGATGCCTGGATGCAGCACCCCACGGTCCGGTTCCTGCGCGAGGACATGTTCGCGTCGCTGCACCGGTGGACTGGCGCCGCGGAGCCAACCGGCGAGCTGCCCCTGGACGCGACCGTCCGGGCACTCGACGACGGCGGGGTTGACCGGGGGCTGATCTGCGCCTGGTACGGCCCGGCCGGTCCGCTGATCTCCAACGACGAGGTGGACGCCTGCGTCCGGGCTCGACCAGACCGGTTCCGTGGCGTCGCCTCGGTCGACATCCGCTACCCGATCGCCGCCATCGGCGAACTCCGCCGTGCCGTGCAGGACCTGGGGTTCGTCGCGCTGCGGATCGTGCCGTGGCTGTGGGGGCTGCCGCCGAACGACCGGCGGTACTACCCGCTGTTCGCCACCTGCGTCGAGCTGGGTATCCCGCTCTGCACCCAGGTCGGGCACACCGGCCCGCTGCGCACCTCGGAGACCGGGCGGCCGATCCCGTACCTCGACGACGTGGCACTGGAATTCCCGGAGCTCGTCATCGTCGCCGGACACATCGGCTACCCGTGGACCAACGAGATGATCGCGCTCGCGACGAAATACCCGAACGTCTACATTGACACCTCCGCCTACGCCGCCCACCGGTATCCCCCGGAGCTGGTCACCTACCTACGGGAGCACGGCCAGGCCAAGGTCCTGTTCGGGACGAACTATCCGATGATCACTCCGCGGCGGGCTCTCGAACGCCTTGGCGAGCTCGGTCTCGACAGCGAGGCTCGGGCAGCGTTCCTCGGCGGGAACGCCACCAGGGTGTTCCGCATCTAAGCGGGAGGCACCCGGGGTCGGCCGGGTCCAGCTCACTGCAGAACCATTCGTCGTCCATGACGCTACCCAGCTGGAACACGCCTGGATCCGCGTGATCTGGGCCTGCTAGCACAACGAAACCCCTACGGCCCCGCGCTCCACCAGACCCGCCAGCAACTTCTTAACCTGACGACTTAACTCAGGGTACTCGCCGTGAGTAAAAGCCCCGATGGGCGTAGCGAACCGCGCAGTCAGCGTCACGCGCGCCTCCGGTAGCTCAAGGCGTGGAAGACCAGCGGCCCGACGTGTAGCCGGTGGGACCGCGGAGACGGACGGAGCGTCCACGCCACCGCGTGACGCGGGCCAGGTAGCTGCCGGAGGGAAGCGCGTCGAGGTAGCGACGGACGGCCATCGGAGTCGGGAAAGCCGGTCGAGGTTGCCCGGCGCCCATAGGGAAAGGGCAGGGGAGGTAGGCAGCCGATACGGAAGGAGTCCAGCCATGGCAAGCACTGTTGCCGACGTGATGACGCGGAACCCTGCGACCGTCGGGATGGACCAGCCGATCGCCGAGGCGGCCCGACGCATGAAGACCGTCAACGCTGGGGATGTCATCGTCCTCGACAACACCGGCAGGGTAGCCGGGATCGTGACCGACCGGGATATCACCCTGCGGGTGGTGGCCGAGGGGCGGGATCCCGAACGGACAGCGACCCGGGAGGTCTGCACCCAGACAGGGCTCATCACGATCGCCCCGGACACGACCACGGACACCGCGGTGCAGCTGATCCGTGAGCGGCACATCCGCCGGCTCCCGGTCGTCGACAAGGGCCGTCCCGTCGGTGTGATCAGCCTCGGTGACCTTGCACGCGCGCTGGACCCCTCCTCGACGCTCGCCGAGGTAAGCGCAGCCCAGCGATAGCCGCCCGATGCGGTCGGGCTCCGGGGGCCAGGGGGATCCGGACAGGCGCCGGTATCCACTCACGCCAGGCATACCTGGATTCAGCATCCCAGCTCGGCGCTGGAACCCCTGCGCGACGAGCGGCGCCTCGACCCGGCGCACTTCGAGGTGAATGGCCACGCAGCGTGGCCGATCGCGACCACCCTGAGGTGGACTGATCGGTACCGGCGGCGTGGGTGAACGAGATCACAGCTCGGGACACGTACCTCGCCACGTCACTGGCCGAGCTGCGGTCGAGCGTGGCCCTGGCCCGGGCCGCCCAGTGCGAAGGGCGGGCCACCGTCTACGCCCAGGAGGCCGTCCGAGGCCTGTTCTGATCTGCTCCGCTCCCCGCGCAACGTCGGACCCCCACCGACGGCCACCAGTGCGACGGCCCCGCCCCACGCACAAGAGATCAGCAGACAGCCTCCTTCTTGACGACCGTCTTGCCGCGTCCACCGACCCGCGCCCGCGGGCCACTTCAAGCGAGATGAACCGCCCGCCGGGCATATGTCTCGTGGACCACCTTTGTGTCACATGGCAGGCGTTGCGGACAGTAACTTCTGCGTTTGGCTCGTCCTGTCGGCGACGTAGGTTCATCTGTGGAAGGGATGTCCCTCTGATGTAGGTAGGGGTGACGGTATGGAACAGCAGGAGGCGCAGCTGGTGGAACAGCAGCTGCGGCAAAATTGGCGGCAAGTCCGGTACCGAATCCTTGACCAGTTCGCGGAGGTCAACACATCGGACCTTGACGCCGCCTTGAATGTCGACGACCTTGTCCAGCGGATCGCCGACAGGTCACATTTCAGCCAGGGGTACGTCGAGACCCGACTGCGACAACTGGTTGGCGCTGCGCCGGCTGGAGGCACACCCGCGCAGCCCGCGGCCGAACAGCCCACAGCCCAGGCCGAGCAGCCCGCAGCCCAGGCCGAGCCCGCGGCCGAGCAGCCTGCGGAACGTTTCGGCCAGCGGCAGCCGTTCGGCGGGGCATAGCGATGTAATTGGAACCGCGGGCCGTCCCGGGAAGGGGTCCCGGCGGTTGACTGGCCCCGCCACCAGGGACGCCTTGTCGCCGGCGGCTCACCCGAGAGATCGAAAATGTCGACGGTCGATGAGGAACTGAACCGGCCGCTGTGCGATCGTGCGACCTACATCCGGGTAGAGCGGCCGAGTCAGGGACGACCGAAGGGCCAGTCGGTAGGACTGCCCGTAGCGTGCCCTTGACACGGCCGTGGACCTCGGCACCCGCCCGATCTCGGACACCCCCGCCCGGGCTCTGTCGGTGCCCGGTGGAACAGGCCCTGGTACCGCGCGCACCTCAAGTAACCGGGATGCCGCCTGCCAGTGGGGTAGTACTAGAGGGTGTGGTGGCAGCAACCCGTCAATGGTGACCTTGGCCTGGTGACCGCTCTGCCGATGGCGAGGCTCGTCGCGGTCTGCCCGGTCTGCCCCTGGCCCATTCACCTCGCAGCGGTCGTCTCCCCCAAGGGAACGACGGCCTGCCTCGACACCGACGCCCTTGAACGGGCGATACAGGTACATCTGGCCCAGCACGGCATCAGCGATGACGAGGACTGACTGATCGATCGGACACTGTCGCGTCACCGCGCGGCTGCGCCTCCGGACGTGACCCTCCGCTCGAAATTTCGGCGTTTTCCCGGCGTCCTACCGGCCTGCCTTCGGCACCGAGCGCCGACGAGTGGTTAGCCTGCGGCGAAAACGTCGACGGCCGGTCGTGCCGGGGCTGCCTTCTGCCGCTCCGCGGCGAGGAATGGCCCTCCTCCACTCGGGTCCATCACGCCGGCCTCGACCCAGATGAAGCGGCCGGCGAACACCTCCTGCGCCGCCGTGTAGTTGCGGGTGTCGTCGTTGCGCCACAGTGCCGAGAAGGATGCCTCGACACGGCGCCGCGCCTGCCGGCAGAACAGGTCGGCCAGGTCGGTCGCGATCGGCTCGCCGTCCTCGTCGAGCATTCGGGCCCGCACGACCGCCGCGCTGATCGCGAACAGCTCGGCGCCGATGTCGACGAGACGTCCGAGGAACGCCTGCTTCTTCTCCAGTCCGCCCTGCCAGCGAGCCATCCCGTAGAAGGTCGACCGGGCGAGCTTGCGCGCCGAGCGCTCCACGAAGCGCAGGTGCGTGCCGAGCCGGCCGAATTCGACGAAGGAGCGCGGCGACGTGCCGCTGCCGACGGCGAGGCCGGGCAGCCAGCGGCTGTAGAAGGCGGCCGCCCGTCCGGCGCTGCGGGCCTTCGCCACGAACGGCGCTTCCGGGGAAATGAGGTCGCCGGCCACCGCGAGGTGGGTGTCCACGGCCTCCCGCGCGATGAGCAACCGCATGATCTCGGTGGAACCTTCGAAAATTCGGTTGATGCGCAAGTCGCGCAGCATCTGCTCGGCCGGTACCGGTCGTTCCCCCCGGTTGGCCAGGGACTGGGCGGTCTCGTACCCGCGACCGCCGCGGATCTGGACCAGCTCGTCGGCGATCAGCCAGGCCATCTCGCTGGCATACAGCTTGGCCAGGGCTGCCTCGATCCGGATGTCCTCGCGTCCCTCATCGGCCATCAGGCCGGACAGCTCCAGCATCGCCTCCAGCCCGAACGCGGTGGCGGCGATGAACGCGACCTTCTGGGCGATGGCGTCGTGCCGGCCGATCGGCCGACCCCACTGGACCCGGTCCCGCGACCACTCCCGGGCGATGCGCAGCGCGTACTTGGCGTGGCCCGCGCAGATCGCCGGCAGGGCGAGGCGGCCGGTGTTCAGCGTCGTCAGGGCGATCTTAAGCCCCTGGCCTTCCCGTCCGAGGCGGTCCGCGGCAGGGACCCGGACTCGATCGAAGCTGGTGACGCCGTTCTCGATGCCGCGCAGACCCATGAACTCGTTGCGGTGCTCCACCTTCACGCCGGGTGCGTGGGCGTCGACGATGAAACACGTGATGCCACCGCGATGACCGTCCGAGCGTGGGACGACCGCCATGACCACCAGCCGGTCGGCGATCACACCGTTGGTGGTCCATAGCTTGCGGCCGCTCAGCTCGTAGGCGGCGCCGTCCTCGACCGGCACCGCCTGGCTGCTCATCCGGGCCGGGTCGCTGCCCACGTCGGGCTCGGTCAGCAGGAACCCGCTGATCTCCTCGCGTGCCACCTTCGGCAGATACGTCCGCTTCTGCTCCTCGGTACCGAAACCCATGACCGGCTCGGCCACGCCGATCGACTGGTGCGCCGAGAGCAGCGTGGGAATGCTCGAATGCCACGAGCCGGACAGTTCAAGTGCCCGGTTGTAGTACACGGTGGTCAACCCGAGTCCGCCGTACTCCTCGGGGATCTTCATGCCGAGGGCGCCTATCCGCCGCAGCCCGTCGATCACCTGCCCGGGCAGCCGCCCGTCCCGCTCGACCTGCAGAGGGTCCACCGTGTCCCGCAGGAACGATTCGAACTGGACCAGGAACGCCTCCCCTCGATGCCGGTCGCCCTCCTTCGGCCGCGGGTGCGGGGAGATCAGATCGAGTCGAAGATGACCGAGGAAAAGCTCCTTGCCGAACGAGGGGAGCTTCCATTCGGCCTCCCGGGCCGCCTCAGCGACCCTGCGCGCCTCGCGTTCTGCCACCTGTGCCACGTCGCCTCCCGATCTGTCGGCGGTATGTGGTCCTCCTGCCCACACGGCGTCCACCCGCACGAAGCTGGCACTCACGCCCAAGCCGCGCTCGTTCGCGCGCCGTCAGCGTCCGTACCGACCAACGAGGGTGCCGCTCGCTGTGTCTCTCACCAAGGCATCGCCGCCCACACGGCTGGAGAAACCCGGTCGGCGCCGCTCATCAGCCGAAGGTGACCTTCGAGACCGGCGCCGGCCAGGTTGGCGGTCAGGCTGACCGTGACGTAGGACGACTCGAACCGGGCAGCGAGATGGCGGTGTGAGGGGGTACACCCGCTTGCGCGGCGACCGAGAAAGGCCAGCCGGTGGGCGTCGGCCCGCCGGCCCGCGGCCCGTGCCCGTTCTGTGGGCGGGAGAGCGTCCTGCGCGCGAGCCGTCCGTGCATGATCTACCTGTGCCGTGACTGTGCACGCCGTACGCTCGACGAGGCCAAGGGCTACGCGGCGGACTGACCTTCGCGGCCCGACGAGCCGTTACCGCCCGATCCGCGAAGACTCCCCCACATTCGCGAGGCCACCGGTTCAGAGGGTGCATCGGTGGCCACCCTGCGCCGGCGCCGCGCCCGTGGTACACCAAACCTGTCACCGTTTACGAGGGGTCGTAACACGGAGAGGTTCCCCGAGGGGGGATGTGCGATGTCGCCACCGACACCGACGAGGACGGGCAGCGCGACCGCGAGACCGCGGCGTTCAACTGCTACGGGCACCGCCGAACGGGCAGGGCCCCAGGAGGCCACGTCGGCCTCCCCGGACACTGGCCAGCCGCGTACGCGGGCCGCTACGGTCCGGTTGCCGTTCCTGACCGCCCGGTTCGAGTTCGGCCGGCGGGCCGGCCACACGGGCTGGCGTCTCGGTCCGGTCGGCCTACCGTCCCCCGGCAAGAGCGCCTACTACCTGGGGCTCGGCGTGCTCGCGGTGGGCGAGGTCGTCGAATGGCCGGTGGCTGCGGCGATCGCTGCTGGCACCTACGTTGCGCAGCACACCCGCGGGCAGGCATCTGCCGTCCCGCAGGTCTGGCATGCCTCGCATAACGGGCACCAACAGGAAGCAGGCATCTGACCAGCAGGAGCCTGCGCACCGGCCTTTTCACGATCAGCGGGGACCACTGACGGGGCCTCATCCTCGTCACCCCACAGGACGGCCCCGGGCCCGGGCCGGGGACCTGTCCGGGCCGGGCGAGGGCGACGGCGTCATCACCCATCGGGTCGGCGGGCGGCTTCGGTTTCGCTCATGATCAGCGGAGCGAGAGCATGCCGTCCGCCTGAAGGCCGAACCGTGTCCCGAAGCCGCGGCTGATGCTGTCAAGAATCTCCTGTAGCCAGGCGGAGTCTTCGGGGCCGGCGTACCGGAGTCGCATCTGCCGTGCCTGCAGGGGCATCACACGCAGGTCGATCAGATTCCCGCTGCCCGGATCGACCGACACGAAGTACGCCAGCCGCAGGTCGTCCCGATAGCTTTCGTAGCCGGCGATCCCCTCATAGTCGTCGATGAAATCGCCGCACCCGTGCAGGATGAGCCTGTCCCGGTATATCTCGACAGGCCGTGGATGGTGCGACGAGTGTCCGTGCACGATAGCGACGGCAAGACGATGGCCCACAGTTCCGACTCCGGCGAGATGGGCTGAATGTCCTGCAACGTGGGCGACTCAAGAAGCCAGCGTCAGCAACGAAGGCCGGCCGCAGCGCCGCGAGTGATCTTCTTCCCACCCGGCCGGTCACACCGACAGGCGTTCGGCGGGGCATTGGAGGGTAGCCCAGGCTACGGCAGGGGTGGTCGCGGTTTCCCCGGGCTCGCCCGCTGGTGGGAAGAGTTTTTCCCGGAAAAGGGAGGAAGCGATGCCTGTAGGTGCGGAGATCGGCCGGCTGCTCGCCACCGTGGGCCCCTTCGTCACCCTCTGCCTGGGTGTGTCCGGAGAGGTGGACGATGTCGTGGCGGAAAGGGAGCTGCGGTGGCGGGGCCTTCGCGGTCAACTGGCCGTGGACGGGGCGGACGGCGCGACGCTGGGCGCGGTGGACGAGGCGGTGGCGTCTGTTGGGCCGGATAATGCCGCTCTCGCGGTGTTCGCCGCCGACGGCCGCGTTGCCTGGCTGCAGCGGCTGCGTCGGATCAATGACCGGGCCGTCTGGGGCCCGCTGCCCTGCGTTCTGCCGCTGCTTGCCTACGAGCAGAGCACCGTGTCCTGCGTGGTCGTGCTCACCGACCGGACAGGTGCCGACCTGAGGGTGAACGTCGACGGGCTGCGGTTCGCCGGCGAAGTCGTGGGCACCGACGACGTGATCGAACGCAACGCTCCCGGCGGATGGTCGCAGCTTCGCTACCAGCATCGCGCCGAGGACTCGTGGGACCACAACGCGGCGCAGGTCGCGGATGCCGTGACGGGTCTGGCCGAGAGGGTGGACGCGGCGCTGGTCGTCCTGGCGGGAGACGTGCGGGCGGTGCAGCTGCTGCGTAAGCACCTGCCAGCCCGGGTCGTCCCGCTGGTACGCCAGCTTGAGCACGGCGGACGGCACCCCAGCCGGGGTGACCGGCAGCACGCCCGCCAGGTGCGCGACCTGGTCGAGGCCGAGGCCCATGTCCGGACCGCCGACCTGCTCGCCCGCTTCGCCGTCGACCACGCGCATGGGCGGGCGGTCGACGGCGTCGTCGCGACGCTCGACGCTCTGGTCCGCTCCCAGGCGCGCACCCTGCTCGTCGTCGATGACCCTTGCGACGAGCGGATCGCGTGGTTCGGGCCGGAGCCAGCCGATGTCACTGCCGATCCGAGCATGCTGGCAGACCGGGTCGGCGCACCCACCGTCGGCCGGCTCGCGGACGTGGCCGTGCGCGCCGCATGGGGCACCGGCGCGGCGATCCGGGCGCTCTCCGCCGGCCTGCCGGACGGGCCGTCCGACGGCCTCGGCGCCCTGCTGCGCTACCCGCTGGGGAGCCAGCCACGCTGACGCCTGTCCCGGTCTTCGAACGAGGACCGGCCGAAGGGTGACCTTCGCTGGTACGGCGGGGCGGCTGATGCTGGACATGGCTGTTCGTCTGGCAACCATCCGGAAGACACCGATCGCCCGACCCCCGGCCCAGCCCACACCGCGAGAGCTGACCGCGGATGTTCGCGAGTTTTGACCGCGCTTGCCGATCACTTGCATGATCAATGTCGGTGAGAAGTGACCGCGCCGGTAGATGCGGCGAGTGGGTCTCACGTCTGTATCGGGAGGCCGCACGCCTGCACTTGGGTGTCGTGGAGAGGACTGAGGTGCTGCCCTTTTCTCGGACACGGACGTAGACGGACTATAGCAGCTTTATGCTGCTTCTATCACCTCGTTCTGGGTTGAGTGGTATGCGCGCTCGATGTTTTCGGGAGTGCGGTAGCCGAGAGTGGAGTGGAGCCGCTGCCGGTTGTAGAAGACCTCGATGTATTCGGCGATCGCGGTACGTGCGGCGCGGCGGGTTGGGTAGTTTTCCCGGTACACGAGTTCGTTCTTGAGCGTTCCGAAGAACGACTCTGCAGCGGAATTGTCCCAGCAGACTCCGGTGGCGCCGACCGACGGGCGTACTCCATGGCGTTTCAGGACGCGATGGTAGGCATCCGACGTGTATTGGGCGCCACGATCGGAGTGGAAAAGCGCGTTCGGTGCGAGGGTTGTGCGGGAGGCGGCCATGGTGAACGCGTCGATGATGAGCTCGGTGCGCAGGTGGGTGGCCATCGACCAGCCGGCGACTTTACGGGAGTAGCAGTCGATGACGGTGGCGAGGTAGAGCCATCCTTCGCCGGTGCGGATATAGGTGATGTCCCCGATGAGCTTCTCGCCGGGGCGGGTGGCGGTGAAGTCGCGGCGGACGTGGTCGGCGGGCGCCGGGGCCTGGCCGGGGATGGTGGTGCGGCGGTAGGCCCTGGGCTGGCAGGCTTCCAGCCCTGCGCGGCGCATGATCCGTCGGGCGAGGCGGACGGAGACGCGCAGGCCGGAGGCGGTCAGGGCGGCGGCGATCCGCCGGGCGCCGTAGGTCTGGCGGGAGGCGGCGAACACCGCCCGGACGTGGGTGTCGAGGGTGGTGTGCCGACGGGTCCGGGTCGACGCGGGCCTGCGGTGCCAGTCGTAGAAACCGGATGTCGACACGACGAGCCACTGGCACATCTTGGTGACCGGGTAGTTGTCCTTCTCCGCGGCGATCAGTTCGTACTTGTCGGTCACTGATGGCGTTGCGCGAAGAAGGCGGTCGCTTTTGAGAGGAACTCGCGCTCCATCCGGAGTTCCCGGTTCTCCTTCTCCAGCTCGCGGAGCCGGGCCCGTTCGGACATCGACAGCGGTTCTTCTTCGTTTTGGTGTGCCCGCCGCCAGGTCGCGACCCAGCTCCCCAACGTTCCCTCGTTGATACCGAGATCTTTCGCGACCGCCGATGTGGGGCGGCCCGAATCGATGACGAGCTTCACCGCCTCGTCTTTGTACTCGGGTGTGTATCGCCTGCGTGACTGACTCATTGATCTCCTCCGTTCACGGATCAATTATCCCTCGTAGGGATCACTGTCCGAAGAACGGGGCCCACCTCACGAGATCGAGATACCGCTAGCCCGGCCAGACCTCGCTGCGGGAGGGACTGTTTCAAGATCGGTGTTTCCGGCCCGACACCCCGGGCCAGGGTCCGGCGAGGTGCAGGACGGTGGTGCGGACGTGGCGGGCGAGCCGGCCCGCGAGCGAGAACAGCCGGTGGCGTAGCCGTTTCGGTTCCCAGCGCCGCGCGGGCTGCCCGGCGAGGGCGAGTGTCTGGGTCCAGATGGTCAGGTCGAGGGCGAGTACGACGAGGGCGCACCAGAGCTGGTTCTGGGTGAAGTCGTGCAGCGGCAGGCTGGTCAGGTCCGTCGGCCGCGCGCGAAGTACTCCACCTACAGGCACGGATCGACGGTGATTCCGGGCCGCTGAACGAGTTTTTCCGACGCTCCCGAAATCGCGCCTGCCAAGGCCGCGACGGTAAATTCTCGTGACCAAAACGACCAAAATTCACCCACCGCGACGGGGTCCGGCACGACTGTCAAGCGATACCCCTGCAAATAGGAAGAAGGTGGTATCACGCGTTGCACAAGAATCGAGGGAGCGTAACAGTAAGCAGAAATTGGCACGGGCGGTTTCTCCGTGCTGAACCCATGTCCGGCGACCTGTCGTTTCTCCCTCCAGGAGAGGTGGATGCACGCTACTCCCAGAACCGGCGAATTTCCCGCCGAACGTGCCAGGGGTTCCGTGGGCGGGTTGCGTGACCGCCTCGCCGGCCAACCGGATTCCGATCAGGTTCGAGCCCTGCTGGACCTGATAGCGGAACTCGTCGGCGCCCTGACTGATCGAGAGCCCGCGGACATAGCCGCGGATCCGATCACGCCCTGGCGCCGCCTCGGGATCTATCGGCAGGTCGCCCGGCAGTTGCAGTCCGAGCTGGAGACCGCGACCGGCCTGCGGCTGCCGGCGACGCTCTTCTTCGATCTCCCGTCACCGGACGCGCTGGCCGGCTATCTGCGCTCGCGTCTCCTCGGCGGCGCGGAGAACCCACAGGTCACGGCGGTCGCGCCCGCAGGAAGGCCCCGGGAGGACGACCCGGTTGCCATCGTCGGCATGGCCTGCCGACTACCAGGTGGCGCGGATTCCCCGGAGGCACTGTGGGAGCTGGTCCGTGACGGCCGGGATGCCGTCGTCGGCCTTCCCACCGACCGGGGGTGGGACGTTGACGCGCTTTATCATCCGGATCGCGAGCATCCTGGCACCATTTACACCCGCGAGGGTGGCTTCCTGCCTGACATCGGCATGTTCGACCCGGGCTTCTTCGGTATAGGCCCGCGCGAGGCGAACGCCATGGATCCCCAGCAGCGGCTGATGCTGGAGATCTCCTGGGAGGCGTTGGAACGCGCCGGCGTGGATCCCGGATCCCTGCGCGGCACCCGGACCGGCGTGTTCACCGGGGTTTCGCTGCAGGACTACGGTCCGCCCTGGCACCGCGCTCCGGCCAAGGCCCAGGGCCAGCTGCTCACCGGCAACGCCCTCGGTGTGATCGCCGGCAGGGTCTCCTACACGTTCGGTCTCCAGGGGCCGTCCCTGTGCGTGGACACCCAGTGCTCCAGCTCCATGGTGGCCATCCACCTCGCGGGCCAGGCGCTGTTGTCGGGTGAGTGCGACCTGGCGCTGGCCGGCGGCGTCACGGTCATGACGACACCGGGCATGCTCCTGGAGTTCAGTCGGAAGCAGGGTCTCGCTCCCGACGGGCGGTGCAAGGCCTTCTCCTCGGACGCCGACGGCACCGGGTGGGCGGACGGCGCCGGGGTTCTCCTGCTGGAGCGGCTCTCCGACGCCCGGCGCCACGGCCACCCGGTGCTCGCACTGATCCGCGGCACGGCCGTCAACCAGGACGGCGCCAGCAACGGCCTGGCCGCACCCAACGGCCTCTCCCAGCAGCAACTGATCCACCAGACCCTGGCAAACGCCGGTCTGGCGCCCGGCGACGTGGACGTCCTCGAGGCACACGGGACCGGCACCGCCCTCGGCGACCCGATCGAGGCCCAGGCCGTCATCGCCACCTACGGCCGGCACCGCCCGGCCGGCCGGCCGCTCCACCTCGGGTCGCTGAAGTCGAACATCGGGCACACGCAGGCTGCCAGCGGAGTGGCCGGCGTCATCAAGATGGTCCAGGCCATCCGGCACGGAGTGCTGCCGCGCACCCTCCACGTGCGGGAGCCCTCGCCCCACGTGGACTGGGCGGACGGAGGCGTCGCGCTGCTCACCGAGGAGCGTGGCTGGGAACGCGACGGCGTCGCGCCGCGCCGGGCGGCGGTATCCGCGTTCGGTGTGAGCGGCACCAACGCCCACACCGTGCTGGAAGAGGCCCCGGCGGTGGCCGACCCAGTGCCGACGGCCCCGGTGCCGATCGTCCTGTCGGGCCGGACCGAGGCGGCGCTGCGGGCCCAGGCGGCACGGCTCGGCGAACGCCTGGCCCGGGACCCGGACCTCGATCCGGTTGACATCGCCTTCACCCTCGCCCGGCGCACCCGGTTCGAGTCGCGGGCAGTCGCCGTCGTCCCGGCCGGACCCGCCGGGCGCGCACGCCTGGCCGGCGCCCTCGCCGCGCTCGCCGAGAACCGCCCCGCGGCGGGGCTCGTCGCGGGCGCCGCCCGGCCGGCGATCGCCCACGGCCGGACCGCCGTCCTGTTCACCGGGCAGGGCAGCCAGCACCCGGGGATGGGCCGTGACCTCTACCAGGCCTACCCGGTGTTCGCGCGGGCGCTGGACGAGATCTGCGGCCGGTTCGCGTCGCTGCTCGAGCGTCCGCTGCGCGAGGTCATGTTCGCTCCCGCCGGCTCGCCGGACGCGGCGCTGCTCGACCAGACCGCCTACACCCAGTGCGCGCTGTTCGCGTTCGAGACCGCGCTGTTCCGCCTCGCGGAGTCCTGGGGATTCGTTCCCGACACCCTCGCCGGGCACTCCATCGGCGAACTGACGGCCGCCCACGTCGCCGGCGTCTGGTCGCTCGACGACGCGTGCCGGCTGGTCGCCGCCCGCGGCCGGCTGATGCAGGAGTGCCGACCGGGTGGCGCGATGGCCGCCATCGGCGCGAGCGAGGCGGAGGTCCGGGCGTCGATCGCCGACCTCGTCGGCAAGGTCGAGATCGCCACGGTCAACAGCCCGTCCGCCACGGTCGTCGCCGGCGACGCCGAGCTCGTCGAGCGGGTGGCCGCTGAGTGGTCGGCCCGGGGGCGGCGCACGAAACGGCTGACCGTCAGCCATGCTTTTCACTCCCCGCACATGGAGGACATGCTCACGGCGTTCCGGACGGCGGCCGGGCAGGTCACCTACCACGCCCCGGCCATACCGGTCATGTCCAACCTCACCGGTGAACCGGCCACCGCGACGGAACTGACGTCCGCCGAGTACTGGGTGCGGCACGTGCGTGAGCCGGTCCGCTTCCTCGACGGGGTTCGCCGGCTGCACCGGGACGGCGTGACGGCGTTCGTCGAACTCGGTCCCGACGCGGTCCTGACCGCGCTCGTGCCGGCCTGCCTGCCGGCGAACGCCGCAGGCGGCGGCGCGGAGACGGTGCAGGTAGCGGCCTGCCGGACCGGACGTCCCGAGCCCGAGACGCTGCTCGCCGCCCTGGCCGAGCTGGACGCCGCGGGCATCCCCGTCGCCTGGCGGGCGCTGCCGCCCGTACGCGGCGGAAAACACCTGGACCTGCCGACCTACGCCTTCCAGCGCACGCACCACTGGATGGACGGGACGCCCGTCACAACCGCCACCGCGACGGACCGGGGAGCCGCCGAGCGGGCAACGGATCCGGAACACTGGCGCTACCACGTGCGGTGGGAGCCGTTCTCCGACGAGCAGGCCACCGCGACCGTCGCCGACCACGTCGCCAACGGCGCGCCGATGACCGGCCTGTGGCTGCTGGTGACCCCGCCGGCTGGGATCGACGACGACACGCTGTCCCGGCTGTCCTGGGTCGTCGAACGCCTCGGCGGAACACCGGTCCAGGTCCCCCTCTCCGGGACGGACGCGGAGCGCGGTCTTGTCGCCGCGGCCCTGTCGAAGCACATCTCCGGCCGCGAGAAGGACATCGGCGGCGTCCTCTCGCTGCTCGCGTTCGATAGCCGGTTCAACCCCGTGCACCCGGAACTGACCAACGGACTCGCGCTGACCTGCGCACTCGTGCAGGCACTCGACGACCTCGGCCAGTACGCGCCGTACTGGTGCGCCACGCGCGGCGCCGTCAGCACCGGCCCCGCCGATCCGGTCAGCGCTCCGGCCCAGGCGATGCTCTGGGGACTGGGCCGGACGCTGGCCCTCGAACGACCCCGTGGCTGGGGCGGTCTCGTCGACCTTCCGGCCGATCTCGACGACGAGACGCTGGCCCTGTTCGGCGCCGCGCTGACCGGCCCCGGCGGCGAGGACCAGCTGGCCCTGCGGGACGGCGCGCTGTTCGTCGCCCGGCTCGCCCCCGCGGGCCCCCGCCCCGGCGTCGGCACGGGAGCGGGCGTCAGCTCCGCCGGCGGGGCCGACGGGGTGGGGACGCCCGCGTGGCGCCCGAACGGAACCGTGCTGATCACCGGCGGTACCGGAGCCCTAGGCGCGCAGGTCGCCCGCCGGCTCGCCCGCAACGGGACGTCCCGACTCGTCCTGGCGAGCCGACGCGGCCCGGCCGCTCCCGGGGCCGCGGAACTGGTCGCCGAGCTCTCCGCGCTGGGCACCGAGGCATCCGTCGTGGCGTGCGACCTGGCCGACCGCGAACAGGTCATCGCTCTGCTCGACGAGGCGGCCGGCGGCGGCGAACCGCTGACCGCGGTCGTCCACGCCGCCGGCGTCATCGGCCGGACCGCGCCGCTGCGCGAACTCACCCTCAGCGAGTTCGCGCAGGTGGTGACGGGCAAGGCCACCGGCGCGGCGCTACTCGACACACTGACCCGCCCGGACGGCGCACGGCCCATCCCGCTGGAAGCCTTCGTGCTGATCTCGTCGATCTCGGCGACGTGGGGCAGCGGCGGCCAGCCGGCCTACTCCGCCGGCAACGCCTACCTGGACGCCCTCGCCTCGCACCGGGCCGGCCACGGTCTGCCCGCCACCTCCGTCGCGTTCGGCCCCTGGGCCGAGGCCGGTCTCGGCGCCGAGCCGGGCCTGCGCGACTACCTCCGCGAACGCGGTCTCGCGCCGCTGCCGGTGGAGCCGGCCGTCACCGTCCTCACCGAAGCGGTCGCTAGCAGCGAGGCGGCGACCACCGTCGTCGACGTCGACTGGGGACGCTTCCTGCCGCCGTTCACCGCGCTCCGTCCCAGCCGCTTCTTCGACGGCCTGCCCACCCGGGCCGAGCACGGTGCCGGACCGGCGCCGACCGCCGGCTCCGCTCCGGACGGGCCAGCGGACGGCAGGCGGATGGACCTCGCCGGCCTGACCAGCGAGGAACGTGTCAGCGCGCTGGCCCGGCTGGTTCGCGAGGAGGCCGCGGTCATCCTGGAGCACGAGTCACCCGACAACGTGGACCCGCGGCGCCGGTTCCTCGACCTCGGTTTCGACTCGCTGGCCTCCGTTCAGCTCAGCCGCCGGCTCACCGCCGCCACCGGGCTGGCGCTGACACCGCCGGTCGTCTTCGAACACCCGACCGTGACCGAGCTGGCCGAGTACCTCGCGACCCTCGTCGGTGCCGGGCGGCCGGCCGCGCCGACCACCCACGCCGCGCCGGCCGGGGTCCGCGACCTGTACCGGCAGGCGTGCTCGGACGGGAAGTTCGTCGAGGGCGTCGAGATCCTGCAGGCCGTCGCCAAGCTGCGGCCCGTCTTCCACGACGCGGCCGACTTCGGCCCGGTGCCGCCACCGGTCCGGCTCTCCGCCGGCCCGGCCCCCTGCACGCTCGTCTGCGTGCCCTCAATGGTCGCCCCGTCCGGGCCGCACAGCTTCGCCCGGCTCGCCCTCCACCTGCACGGCCAACGAGACGTCTACGGACTGTCCCTCCCCGGATTCGGGGAAGGTGAAAAGCTACCCGCCTCGTCCGTCCTCGTCGTCGAGATACTGACGGACCTGGTCGCGGCCCATTTCATCGGCGTACCCATCGCCATCGCCGGATACTCGTCCGGCGGCTGGCTCGCGCACGCGGTCGCCGCCGGTCTGGAGGAACGCGGCATCCACCCAAAGGCGGTCCTGCTGCTCGACACCTGGCTCCCCGGCGACCGGATTCCCGCCGAGGAGATCCAGGAGGAACTGCGCGGGATCGCCGTGAACGACCAGGCGTTCGCGCTCATGACCGAGGCACAAGTCACCGCCCAGGGCGCCTACCTGACCCTGTTCGAGAAATGGAAGCCGAACCCGGTCTACGCACCGATCGTGCTCGTCCGGGCCGAGGAACGCATGCCCCAGCTCTCCCCCGACGACCAGTCCACGATCGAGGAACACGGCTGGACGACCGACTGGGAGATCGACCATCTCACGCTGGACGTCAGCGGCAACCACCAGACGATGATGAACGAGCACGCCATCTCCACCGCGCGAAATCTCCACCACTGGCTCAACAACCTCGACCAGTCGCCCTGACCGGTCAGGTATTCCAGGGCTCTCAGGCCTTTTCTCAGCCCCTCTCGGGCAGGCAACCGGCGAAGAGGCCGAAACACACGCAGCCCGTCACCCGAAAAGGGCGATGGCCTGCCCGGGGGGACGGCACCTGCCGTCCCCCCGGGCCGTGGCCGCGCCGCGCGAGTCCCGCACCCGTCCATGGGCCGGACACCAGACCGGGGAGACCTCATGACCAGAAAGCCGCTCCGATGACCGAGTTGACCACCCGCACCCGCATCACCGTGGCCGAACAGCCCAGGCCACCGCGCGACCCACGGGAACGGCTGGCCCGCCTACTCGACCCGGGAACGCTCACCGTCATCCCGCACTCGCCGCCCTGCCGGGTCACGGTCTCCCACGGCCGGGTCGACGGCACCGACGTCATCGCCTACTGCACCGACGCCACCTCGATGGGCGGCGCGATCGGCGCCGCGGGCGCGCGGCGGATCGCCGACGCCATCGACCGGGCGGTCGCCGAACGCATCCCGGTGATCGGGCTGTGGCACTCCGGCGGGGCGAGCCTGGGCGACGGTGTGGAAGCCCTAGACGGCATCGGCCAGATGTTCGCCGCCATGATCGCCGCATCCGGACGGGTGCCCCAGGTGTCGGTCGTACTCGGCCCGGCGGCCGGGGGCGCGGCGTACGGACCGGCCCTCACCGACGTCATCGTCATGGCGCCCGAGGGCAAGGTGTTCGTCACCGGGCCCGACGTCGTCCGCCAGGTCACCGGCGAGCAGATCGACATGGACGGCCTCGGCGGAGCCGACGCACATGGCCGGCGCTCCGGCGTCGTGCACGTCGCCGCCCGGTCGGAAGCCGACGCATACCTGCGGGCGCGGCGGGTGACCACGCTGCTGGCGGCACCGGGGGCCTTCGACCTCGCCGCCACCCGCGACGGACGCGATCCCGGCTCCCTGCTGCCGGACAACCCGCGGCGCGCCTACGACATCCGCCCGGTAGTACGCGCCGTCCTCGACGGCGCGGTCGCTCCGGGCGGCCCGGCTGGTTCGGGCACCGGGACGAACCCGGACGGCGGGAGCGGCGCGGCGCACCAGACCGGCCTCGCCGACGACGACTACGTGGAACTCCAGCCGCGCTGGGCACCAAACGTCGTCGTCGCGCTCGGCCGGCTCTCCGGGCATTCGGTCGGCGTCATCGCCAACAACCCGCTGCGCAAGGGCGGCTGCCTGGACTCGCTCGCCGCGGAGAAGGCCGCGCGGTTCGTCCGGATGTGCGACTCCTTCGGGCTTCCCCTGGTGGTCCTCGTCGACGTCCCCGGTTACCTCCCGGGCGTCGGTCAGGAGTGGGAGGGCGTCGTGCGGCGCGGCGCGAAGCTCCTCTACGCGTTCGCCGAGGCCGTGGTGCCACGGGTGAGCGTCGTCCTGCGCAAGTCCTACGGCGGCGCCTACATCGCGATGAACTCCCGTTCGCTGGGCGCCACGACCGTCCTCGCCTGGCCCCAGGCGGAGGTCGCCGTCATGGGTGCCGAGGCCGCCGTGGGCATCCTGCACCGGCGCGCCCTGGCCGCGGCCGCCCCCGACGAGCTCGCCGCGCTACGGACCACGCTCGCCAACGAGCACACCCGTACCACCGGCGGCCTGTCACGAGCGATCTCCCTCGGAGTGATCGACCGGGTGATCGAACCGGCGAACACCCGCAGGGAGCTGACGCTCGCGCTGGCCACAGCGCCCGGCGACCGCGGCACTCACGGCAACATCCCACTGTGAGCGGGCACCAGAGCGGCGGCAGCGGCTGGTGAGAACGCCCGCGGGACGCGGACAGGAGCGCGGCCTGTGGGGCTTCAGAACCCTGTGGGGTGCCAGAAGTCGGCCTGGGCCCATGAGCTGGGGTGATGCGGCGGTGCGGGCTGCCGGCATGATGGTCAGCTATGTCCATCCGCCTGCTCTAGCTGATCTTCGTGCGGGTCTGTGGCTGGCTGGTCCTCCTCGGCCGCTCGTCGACATCCAAGGACATCGAGCTGCTCGTGCTGCGGCACGAGGTCACGGTGCTACGCCGCACCCAGCCCAAGCCCCGGTGGGACTGGGCAGACCGGGCGGTCCTCGCCACACTGATCCGACTCCTGCCCAAGACGCTGCAAGCGCACCGGCTGGTCACCCCCAGGCACCGTCCTCCAGTGGCACCGCCGCCTGATCACACGGAGATGGACCCACCCGCACCGGGCCGGACGGCCACCGATCAGCCCGGAGATCGCCATGCTGATCAAGCGGTTCGCGACCGAGAACCCGACGTGGGGCTACCAGCGAATCCAGGGCGAGCTCCTCGCACTCGGCCACCGGGTCGGTGCGTCCACGATCCGCCGGGTCCTGACGTCCCTCGGGCTGCCCCTGGCACCGAAACGGCAGACCGACACCACCTGGCGGCAGTTCCTGCGCACGCAGGCAGCGACGATGCTGGCCGTGGACTTCTTCCATGTGGACTGCGCGGTAACGCTGCGGCGTCTGTACTGCTTCTTCGTCATAGAGGTCGGCTCCCGCACTGTCCACATCCTCGGGGTCACGCCAACCCCGACGGACCATGGACCACCCAACAAGCCCGGAACCTCCTCATGGACCTCGGTGACCAGGCGGCCGACTTCCGGTTCCTGGTCCGTGACCGCGCCGGGCAGTTCACCGCGTCGTTCGACGCGGTCCTCGCCGACGCCGGCATCACCGCCGTCAAGATCCCACCCCGAACCCCGCGGGCGAACGCCTACGCGGAACGGTTCGTCCACACCGTCCGGACCGAGGTCACCGACCGCATGCTGATCTTCGGCGAACGGCACCTGCGCACCGTCCTGGCCGAGTACGCGACCCACTACAACGGACGACGACCCCACCGCGGCCGCGACCTTCAACCACCCCGACCCGACCACCCCATCGCAGACCTGAGCCAGGAACGGATCAAGCGCCAGCCCGTCCTCGGCGGCCTGATCAACGAATACGAACGAGCAGCCTAAAACCCCAGGTCAACGCCGGTGTCCGAGTTCTGGCACCCCACAGGTCGACCTGAGGACCGACATTCCACACTCTGCGCGCATGTACGACTACTATCTTGGCGGGAAGGATAACTTCCCGGCGGACCGAGAGGCCGCTGAGCAGGTCATCGGGACCTTTCCGAGTGTGCGGGCCCTGGCCCGGCAGAATCGGTCGTTCATGACCCGGGCCACGCGGTATCTGGCCGGCGAGATGGGCATCCGCCAGTTCCTTGACATCGGCACCGGCATCCCGACCAGCCCGAACCTGCACGAGGTCGCGCAGAGCCTCGTGCCGGCAGCCCGCGTGGTCTACGCCGACAACGACCCGATCGTCCTCGCTCACGCCCGCGCACTGCTCGCGAGCAGCCCACAAGGGCGGACCGTCTACCTCGACGCGGACCTGCGTGACCCCGAGAGCATCCTCGACTCCCCGCAGCTTCGCGAGACGCTCGACCTCACCCAACCCGTCGCGCTGTCTCTCGTCGCGATCCTGCATTTCATCAAGGGCGATGAACCGTACGCCATCGTCCGCCGTCTCCTCGACGCGCTTCCCGCGGGTAGCTACCTCGTCCTCACGCACGGCACGGCCGACCTGGACCCAATGCCGTGAAGCTTAGTTTGATCTTTCCGGGATCTGGTCAGGCCGCGCGCGGGGCGAGTGGGTGGAGCCGGATCGTGGCGGGGCCCGGGTGGCGGACCGAGGCGGGTTCGTCGGGTCTCTTGACGCGGTAGCTGTTGTGCCGGGCCCGTTTGACGACCCGGGGGCAGGTGCGGTGGCGTCGTGGCGGGTTGAGCCCGCGGGTGATCTCGGTGTGGAACCTGGGTAGCCGGGCGTTCCAGTCCTCAGGGGGAAATGTCCGCCGTTCCGGTGGCGGAACGGCGGACCAGGCGCAGTGTCCGGGCGAAACCGACCCGGTCGGGGTCGATCTCGGCGGCCTCCGCGGCGCCGGCGATCAGGGCGGTGAGCGCGTACTGGACGATCAGCCAGGCCCACATCTCCTGGACCGCCAGGTCCGGCAGCCGGGAGCGCAGGACTCTCCCGGGGCCGCGTAGATGGGTCTTGAGCTGGTCGTTCGCGGTTTCCTCCTCCCAGCGCTCGTTGTATCCGGCGGCGACCTCGTCGGCACGGGCCTGACGCGGGTCGAGGATCGTGGTCAGCACGACGACCAGTTCGCCGGTACCGTTACCGGCCCGGTCGGGGATGTCGTACTCGACGACCCGGGCCAGGTGCGCCTCGTCCGGATCAAGCTCGTCGCCGGCCTTCGCGGCGGCGAGCAGCCGCTCGCGGCGCCGACCTCCCGTGATCTCCGGGTTGATCAGGACGGTGAGGAACGTGCCATCGGACAGGACCCGCACGACCGGCAGGTTCAGCCCGGTCGGGGCCCGCCAGATCAGGTCGGCGCCGGTGCCCGCGGCCAGCGCCCAGTTGTCGAACGAGTAGAACCCACGGTCGGCGGTCAGCACCTCGTCGCGGTTCAGCCGCATCAGCAGCCCGCGGGCCAGCGTCCTCTCCCCAGCCGCCCAGCCACCGACCTCGGCGGCCCGGAACGCGTGCGTCCCGCACTCCGCCAACGCGACGACCCGGATCTTCGGGAACGCCGACCGCTTCTCCCCGGTGCCGGCGTAGCCGAACTCGGCCGCGTTCTCCTCGGTGTCGGGCACGTCGACGTCAAACCCGTCGATCGCGAGCAACAACCGGCCCCGCAGCCACGCGCCACGCGTCGACAGTGTCGCGACCTGGCCCGCGACCCGCTCGAACACCTCGGCCATCACCATCCGGCCCAGCCGCTTACGCGCCTGGGTGATCCCGCTCGCGCTCGGCGGCGCCCACGCCGCGTCCCAGCAGCCGAACCGGTCCAGCGACCCGGTCACCTTCTGGGCGACCTCGGCGTAGTCGTCGTCCGGAAACAGGGACATCGCCAACGTCAGGTACGCCGTCACATGCGGTGGGAGCTTCCCGCCCGCCCGCCGCGCACCCACCCCACAGGCCGCGACGGCCTCGTCGACCGCGTCACGCGGCACCGCCGTCACCAGCACCCCGACCGACACCTGGTCCGGGGTCACCATCGAAGCCACGAACCGTGACCAAACCACCCAGCGGCACCGAGGCCACGCCGCCACGCCGTACCAACCCGCCAACCACGAACAGCGAACATCAACCATTCAAGATCGAATTAAGCTTCACGGCATTGGACCTGGACCCGACCGCCCGGCTCGTCGAGGACAACTACCGGCAGCGGGGTGTACCGCTTCAGTTCCGCAGCCGTGATGAGGTCGAACGCCTCTTCGATGGCCTCACTCTCGCGGACCCTGGCCTGCGACTCGTGCACCACTGGCGGCCCGATGGCACCGCGGAAGGTCTGTCCGACGCCGAGGTCAGCGTCTATGGAGGCGTGGCACGCAAATAGGCCCGGACAGAGCGCCGACGCTGACCACGCACCGGGCGCTCTCGGTATGTGCCACTGGCCCTCCGAGTTGGCTGAGGCGGGACCGGGTAATCCGCGTGACTCGGTGGGCGGTCCTCGCGCGGTCCCATCGGAAAATTCGCCGTGCCGCGTGGGTGTTTTCCCCTCAGGGATGAGATCCTGTGATGTGGGACAGCGCCCATGCCGGCGCGCGTCAGCAGGAGGCCGAGAGCGGCGGCGAGGAGGCCCAGCAGCTACGAAGTCGGGTCCAGGACCCCAGCATGGTGATCCGCCTCGTCGGGGTCGTCGCTGTCCTGACCGTCACGTTCATGGTCTTCGTCGCGGGTATCGCCGAGACCGACCCTGCGGCGTCCTTGCGCACCCGGCTCGGGCAGGAACCCGCTCTGGGTGTGAGCCTCCTGCTGCTGGTCGTGATCGTCACCGCCGCCGCGCGGTTCGTCGGGCGGCACGAGAGGCTGCGGTAGCCGTCACGACGGGACTGTCGGGGGCGGTCATGGCGGCGGTGCCATGGGGATCGAGGCCGGGGCGGGCAGAGTGGGCGTTGATGCGGCCTGCGGCTGGGGTCCAGCCGCGCGCGACCCGGCGGCCAGCACGGGGACGGTGCTTGTAGCGGAGCGCATCCACGCCCGCGACTCGTTCTGCTCGACGGGGTGGCTGGGTGTGGCCGTGACAGACCAAACCGGCCCCCACAAGCACCGTTCCACCGTCAAGGAATCTGGAACGGTATTCCTGGACCGCTGGAGGCCGCGATGAACGACGCCACCTGGACCCTGGTGACCGACGTCGTGGGCCGCGTGCAGCAGTCCATCCGCATGACCGATTACCCGGCGATCGTCATCCTCGACGGGGACCGCCGCCAGATTCTGTCTGACTACGACTACGTCCATGGCGAGACCACCCGGACCGACTTCGAGACCCGCGCCGCCGACCATGCCCGCACCCTGCACGCCCGCCGGTTCACCTTCGCCGTCCCGCAGATCATCGAGATGCTCCCCGGCGGGCTGCAAGCCCACGAGTTCTCAGTCCGGCCCCTGCGCGACGGCGAACAGGAAAGCGTGGTCTGGACCGCCTACGATGCCGACGACGGCGTCGACTACGGCTGGGCCCCCTACACCCGCCGGCCGGCCGGCCAGCCGATCTTCGACGAGCCCAGCACGTTCCACCTGCCTGCGCTGCCGACCGACGGCTTCCCCGGCGTCCATCTGCTCCGTCTCCTCACCAACGAGTAAGCCAGCGCCCGTCTGACATGGGCCGGGCTCGCTCACCGGCCGTCAGTCCCGGCCAACTCGCCCGTCCACGTGCTCGCGACAAGGTCGGCGCGCCCCTAGACGAGTCGGACCACGGGTAGCGACCGTGCCCACGCCAGCCGGTCGTGCTGGGGCCCACATCCGGGGACCGTGTACCAGCGGGCGACGGAGCACAACTCCTCCGGCTCGCTGACGGCGTCGAACCTGCGGCCACTTCGCGCGGTCGCATCGAACCCCTCAGCGGCATCCCTGCGGAAGAACCGCCGCTTGGGGCTGTCGGGATTCTGCGCAGCCGCGCCAGTCCGGCCTCACGAACCGCCGACAGCCACCCCCGGTCCCGGCCGGGCCGACACGGCTGGACCGCCGGACTGATCACTGGCCCCATGCGGCGCTCGGCCGCAGGCAGCCCGCCCCGGACCTGCCCCCGGCCGCAGGCAGAGCCCCGCAATCCCGCATTGGCACAGGGACTCGAATCCCGGCCTTTCCCGCGCCCCGTTCCCACCCATCCACAGGGAGGAAGCATGTCCACGACCAGCGAAAACCGCGCCTATGCCCACGAGGTAGGCGCCCGGCTGCGCGCCATCCGCACCCAGCAGGGCCACTCCCTCCAGCAGGTCGAGACCCGCTCGGGCGGCCGGTGGAAGGTCGCAGCGGTCGGCTCCTACGAACGCGGCGACCGAATGATCAACATTGAGGGGCTCGCGGCGCTCGCCGCGTTCTACGGCGTCCCCGTCCACCACCTGCTGCCGGGCGGACGACCCGACGCTCTCCCACCGCAGGCCGCCCGCGTCGTGCTCAACCTGCCCGCCCTAGCCCGCGTGCCCGCCGACGACGCCGGGCCGCTGCGCCGCTGGGTCGCCGAGATCCAGCGGGAACGCGACGACTACGCAGGCCGGGTCCTCTCGATTCGCGAAGGGGACCTGCGCACCCTCGCCACCCTCTACGCCCTCGACCGCAATCAGCTGCTCGACATGCTCCAGCAGTGGAAGGTGCTCGACCCCATGAGCACCATCGCGAACACCTCCGACACCGCAGAAACGCAGGGACCTTGATCCAGCCGGCAGCGCTCCCGCCACCGCGTCCTCCCGCCATGCACAGCGGGAGGACGCACAGACGCGGACAACTTCCGCGACCGCCGGTCCGCCCTCGGTCATCATCGAACGGTGAGGGCAGGCGGTGCTTCCTGAAGCCGCGCGGCTGTCGTTCGTCCCGTCGTCAACGGCACTGTGATGCGGAAGGAGGTGACCCAGGACGTGCAGAACGCGCTGACCAGCGACGCGCGGGTCCAGCGGGCGGCCCGGCGTTACCAGCGTCACCGGCGACTGATCCCGATCGTCGCCCAGCTGCTCCTCACGCTTCCCGCGGTCGCGTGCGCGATCGTGTGGCCGCCGTTCGCCCCTCCTGGCGACGTCCGCGGCCTCGCGACGGGTGGGCTGGCCGTACTCGGCGGCATCGCGGGTCTCGGCTTCTACAGCAGCCGAATCGCCTGGGCACTCGACCGGGCACCACTCGCGCCGGCCAGCGCGCGCGTCGCCTCCCACGCCCTCGCTCTGCACCGGACGCTGCACGACCCCGACCTGACGGGGATAGCACGCCACACCGAGGCCGTCAGGCTCCTCTACCTGCTGTCCCACGCGGCACACCGCCTCGCACGCAACCTTGGGGACACCATCCCCGGGCTAGCCGCCACAGATCTCGCCACAACCGCGGCCAGGGACGCCGACACGACCCGAGCCGACCTCCTCGACGGCGTCCGCCGCCTGCTGGACGCGATCGCATCCGTCCAGCAGATGATCCGCGGCCCCTTTGGCGATCACAAGGTTCCCAGTCCGCCGCTGCCTGGGCCCGACCCGCGTGAAAGTTTCGAGCGCACCGCCGCTGGACTGGACCGCGCCGGCCGCAGCGCGCTCGATCTCGTCACCCTCGCCCTGACCACACCGGCTCCCAACCGCCCGCCATACCGGCGTTGACGACTGCCACAGCTCGAATCCGGCCATCAAACCGCATGTTCGGCCGACTACCCACGCGACCTGGCTCAGTCGACAGAGGCGGGCGCTTCGGTCCCGAGTCTTCGTCGGGCATCGCGTCGAACGCGCATGCGCGCCCTACATGCCCGGCCTGGTCGCCCCGAAATAATCGTCTCCTTGCCACCTGTATCCGGCGATTTTGACAACTTTGTTACGACCTGGAGCTGTGATCATCTGCCCGTTTCCGATGTAGATCGCGACGTGGTGGATGTTGGTGGCGGTGCCGTAGTAGACGAGGTCGCCGATCTGGAGTGGTTCCCCGGGCGGGACCACGGGCCCGGCTTCGTACTGGGTCTGGGCGGTGCGGGGCAGGTCGATGCCGGCGGCAAGATAGGCGGCCCTGGTCAGCCCGGAGCAGTCGAAGCCGCCCTCGGCCGGCCCGTCCCCACCCCACAGGTAGGGGATGCCGAGCTGGCCCTGGGCGTAGACGACGGCGGCGTACCCAGCGTCGGACGGGGCGGTGTCGGCGCCGAAGCCGCTGGTCGAGCTGTACTTGTCAACCGCAGCCGAACATTTCAGTAGGTCAGCGCCGTGAGCTGGATACTGAAGTCTTGGGATACGCGGTTTGGACATCGACACGTCCAGTGATCTTTCGGTCCTGGCTTGCCGGTGAACGGTCCTGAGCTGTCGTCGGAAGGCTGGTACGGCTGCCGCGACCGTTGATCGGCTGGTCGTGGACGGGACGACGGCTGTGTGGCATCTTGGGTCGGCTGGTGCCATGGCAGTGGTGGCCGTGCTGCTGCGGCCGGATTTGGCTGTCGGTGGGCTGGTCATCGGCTGGCAAGGCGGCGTTGCAGTTCGATGTGGCGGAACTGGTAGACCGTCCGGCCCGTCATGCCCGTCGACCCACGCGACGATGAGCTGCTCGCGCAGCGCGTCGTCCTCCTGGAGGTTTCACGCGCCGGCGGTGGCACCGGACGGCGAGCCGGCGGCAGAGCCGGCAGGCCGTCGGAAAGCCACCAGGTTAGGCGCCGTGGCGACGGCCACGGGCGGCGTAGCTGCGCAGCGCCCGCAGGAAGTCGATCTCGCGGAACGCGGGCCAGTACGCCTCGCAGAAGTACAGCTCGGAGTACGCGCTCTGCCAGAGCAGGAAGTTCGACATGCGCTGCTCGCCGCTGGTGCGGATGACCAGGTCGGGGTCAGGCTGGCCGGCCGTGTAGAGGTGGCGGGCGACGTCCTCGGCGGTGAGGGTCTCGGCCAGGTCGGCCAGCGAGCCGCCCGTCTCGGCCTGCTCGTGCAGGAGGGCCCGGAACGCGTCGACGACCTCCTGCCGGCCGCCGTACCCCACGGCGAGGGTGACGTGCGCCCCCGTCGAGCAGGATCGGGTGACCTCCTCGGCGTTCTTGAGCGCACGGGCCGTGCTGTCCGGCAGCGCGTCGAGCAGCCCCGCGATGTGCATCTGCCACGCCGGATCGGGAGTCGCGATCTTGTCGGAGACAACCTGCTCGATGACCCGCATGAGGAACGCGATCTCGGCATCCTCGCGGTGGGCCAGGTTCTCGGTGGAGCAGACGAAGACGGTCACGTGCTTGATACCGGCCGCCTCGCACCACGACAGCACGTCCTCGACATGGTCGGCGCCGAACTTGTGGCCGAGGCTGGGATTGGCCATCCCCATCTGGCGGGCCCAGCGGCGGTTGCCGTCCATGATCAGGCCAACGTGCCTCGGTAGCTCGGCTCCCTTGAGCGATGCGCGGAGCCGACGGGCGTACACGGTGTAGGCAAGATCGCGTATTGGCACAGCCTGAATCTATGCCCGCCTGTCCTCGGGCCGGCTCGGCGGGGCCACGCCGAGGCGGCGACGGCAATCTGTACGTTGGACCGCCAAGGCCAACACCGAACGCGTCGTCGCCATCCTCGTCGGTTCCTGCAGGCGTGTCCGCAACCGGGTCCGCGCGCCGACCCGGTCCGGCGCGCTCTGCCGCTCTGGTTTCCCACCGACCAGGCCTGGCATAGGCACGCCGTGACCGCCGGAATGGATCTCAAGCTTCCCTTGCTGACAGAGCGCAGCGGCATCGACCATAAGCCAAACAGGCTCGGGGTGCCAGGGGTCCTACACGGCGCCGCCGCGAACCGTGGGCCGGGATCACTGCGGTCGGGTCGGCAGCCACGGCACGCCTGGAAAGACCACGCCAAGCCTCGACTACTGTGCCGGCCGGGAGGCACCCGCATAGTCGGGAAAGGCCTGGAAGTCGCGGATCGTCACCGATCTTCCGAAATCAGGTGCGTCGATCATGATCGTTCCTCCGAGGGAGATCCCGACATGATGGATGTTCCTCTGGGTGCCGAAGAACACCAGGTCACCTGGCTCAAGAGGCGTTCCGGCCGGCAGCGGCGGACCGGCGTCGTGCTGGGTTTGGGCTGTCCGTGGAATATCGATACCGGCGGCGGCGTACGCAGCGTAAGTGAGGCCGGAGCAGTCGAATCCCGGGTCACCGTTACCGCCCCACACGTACGGCTTGCCGATCTGCGTGCAGGCAAACTGTACCGCCACCAGCGCGGCACTACTGAAGTGATCAGCTCGGGACTGAACTGTTGACTGAAGGGTGGGGCACGCTGCTGAAGCGTTCGGCGTCGGTTCAGAGTACTGGGTGGCCTGGGTGAGGACCTTGAGGCGCCCCTTTTATTCCCAGGGCCTCGGCGAGATCGCGTAGCGTAGCGGGCTGTTGCGTAAGGTAGTGGCAGTACCGTCGGGCTGGGGTACGCCTTCGCCGAGATAGCGCAGGCCCGCCTGGCTGCGCTGCCGGACGGCAGCGTCGGGTGGGATGCCCGCTTCCGGCGTGACCTCCGGCGGTTCGCAGCTCGCTTCGAAAAACCGTCGGGCTGGTGTGCGCAGCGGCTGGCGGTTATCTCGGCGAGATCCGGGCAGCTGTTGTGAGGAAAGTGGCCTTCTGTACGGGAGAATGAAAGCGCCAACAATCAAAACCCCGTAACAGAAGGCCACCGCGTGCCATCATGCCAGCAATCTCCCGCCGTGTCGAACCTTCGGATCAGCGGTGAGGGGGACGACATCTCCGGTCTGCTCGCGATGCTAGGCGGGATCACCGACCCACGGAAAGCGCGCGGGAAGATCTACAGCCTTTCGTTCATGCTGGCCTCCGCGCTTGTCGCGACGTTGGCTGGGGCGACAGGCCTGCGTGAGATCGGCAGCCGGGTCGCTGACTTCGGCCAAGATCTCCTGGCCCGGCTCGGTGCACCGTTCGACCATTTCACTGGAAGATATAGGGCGCCCAGCGAAAAGGCGATCCGCGCTCTGTTCGAGAAGATGGACGTCGCGGCCGTCGACGCCGCCTTCGGTGCCTGGTTGTTCGCGCACGCGGTCTGGGAGCCGGGTGAGGACATCGTCCTCGCCATGGACGCGAAGGTCCTGCGTGGAGCCTGGTCCGAGGGGAACAAGCAGGTCACGCTCCTGTCTGCCATGGTCCACGCGAAGGGGCTCGTCGCCGGGCAGGTCCGCGTCCCCGACGGCACGAACGAGATCACCCAGGTAGCGGCTCTCCTGGAGAACCTCCCGGACATCTCCGGGCCTGTCGTCGCGACGTTGGATGCCGTGCACACCCAGCACGAAACCGCCTTCCTCCTTGTCGAACACGGAATCGACTACGCGCTGACCGTGAAGGGAAACCAGCCGACGCTCTACCGGAAAACCTTCGAGCAAACCCTTCCCCTTCTCCAAAAACCCCCACAGCACGAAGTCGAGGAACGCGGCCACGGCCGAATCAAGAAATGGCAGGCCTGGACCACCGAAGCCAAGGGGATCGGGTTTCCGGAGGTCGCGACCGCTGCCGTCATCCGTCGCGACGAATTCGACCTCAAGGGAATCCGTGTCAGCCGTGAATACGCTCACATTCTCACCAGCGTCGCCGGCAACCGCGCCACTGCCGCCTACATTCACAGGCTCATCCGCGGGCATTGGGGCATCGAGAACGAAATTCACTACCCGCGCGACACCGCGTGGCGCGAGGACGCCAACCAGACCCACACAGGAAATAGTCCACACACGCTCGCCAGCTTCCGTAACCTGGCGGTAACTGGTCAGGTACCGATTTGATGTTGGGTTAGCTGGTTGCGGGCGTCCAGGGGCGGCCCTCGGCGAGTTGAACGAGGGCGGGGAACAGGCCGATGCCGTGTTTGGTGGCGGTGGACAGGTAGCTGCGGATCGCGCAGAACTGACGGGCGCTGGTGAGGGTGCGTAGGCACCCGGATACTTTCTGCCGTAGTTTGATCATGCGGATGTCGCGTTCGGAGCCGTTGTTGTCCGCGGGTATCCGCGGGTCGTGGGTGAACCGCAGGTAGTCGGCTTCGCGGTCGACGAGGCGGCAGGCCAGGGCGTGGCGGGCGGCCATGAGTTTCGTGCCCCGCGGTGAGGTCTGGGTGATCCCGATGTGGGCGGCGTGGCGCAGGGCCCGGGTGTGGGCCGCCAGGTCGGTCGGTCGGCGTGCCGGTGGCGGCGGCGTTGACGGTGAGACGGTGCAGCGCGACGAGGGCGTCGGCGGCCTGGGTGGCCCAGCACCAGCCCCCCGCCGGGGCGGCGTCACTCACGGCCTGCAGCTCGCGCAGCACGTGAGCGACACAGAGCTGGTGGGTGGCGGTGGTGTAGGTGTCATACGGGGACCAGGCGTCGTGGACCACGACCCCGCCGAAGCCGGTCAGCACCCCGAGGGCGTCGATCCCGGCGGTTCCGCGTTTCGGATGGCAGTCGATCAGCGTGTACTTCCCGGTGCGGGCGACGTGCACCCAGTGCAACCTGCCGGCGACCCGTAGCCCGGTCTCGTCCGCGCCGATCACCTCGGCGGCGGTGAGCAGGCCACGGACGGCGGTGAGGAAACCCTCCAGGTTGGCGGCGGCACGGGCGGCCATCGCCGCGACCGTGCCCGCCGACAGCCCAATCCCGACCAGCTCACCCAATGCGGTCGCGGTCCGGTCCTTCGACAGGAACTGGCCCGCGTACAGGTAGACCGCCGCCGCGGTCACCCGCGGCCCGTACTGGACCGGGGCGTTCACCCCGTCCGGCGCGGCGGCCTTCGTGTGCGCCCCGCAGCCGCAGGCCCGCTCCACCAGTTCGTGTTCGGTGACGTGGGCGCGTAGGACGGGCAGGTCGAAGACCTGCCGGCGCTCGACCCGGGCCACCGGCCGACCCGAAAGCGACGACCCACAACCCGCACACGGCCCCGGTTCGTGCCGCAGACGCACATCAGGATCATCCACCAGGCACAGCGTCGACCCGGGATGCCCCGGCTGCCCACCAGAGCGCCGGCCCGTCTTCTTCCGCAACGACTTCGGGGGCGGTTTCGCCAGCCCGTCCGAACTCGGCGGCTTCGCCGAGTTCCGCGAGGTCTTCGCGACCTGGGCCTCCAGCTCGCCGATCCGTGCCAACGCCCGCGCCAGATCCGCCTACAGGCTCATCACCAGCGCCGCGAGCTCGTCATACGACGGCACCGGCTCCCCGCTGGGCGGATCATCAGCCACACCGCGACCCTACGAGCCGATCAACCACACAACACCAACACCCCGAGCCGCCTGACCCATCACGCAGTCCCAGCCAGCAGGAAACCAAAACGAACGATCTACAAGACCTGACTAGTTACACCTGGCGATCGGGATCATCCGCCGAAACGGCATCAGGAAGATAAAGGAAACCCTCGAGTACATACTGATGATTAATGTGCGAGGTTATTTTGATCGGAGATTTTCCCAGGCCAGTCCGGTTTCGGCAAGGAACCCGACGAGAAGCTCGGGCCGGTACTGCATACGTTTCAGTCCATGCTTGAACGCCTGAAACACCTCGTCGATACCACGGGCAGCCAGATGCACCAGGGTTGTGCGTTTCAGATACGACCAGGCACCCTCCGTGGGATTCAGATCGGGCGCATAGGCCGGCAGCCACACAACACTGATCCAGCCGGTGTGCGCGGCCAGAAACGCGGCCATCTGCGCCTGGAGGTGGATGTTCAACCGGTCCCACACCACCACCAGCCGACCCCCGGGAAGCTGCACATGCGCGGCCAGCAGAAGATCCCGACAATCCGCCCAGCACAGCCCCTTGCGCTCACCCGAACGGCCGTGACTGACCCGGACCCGGTAGACCAGCCGGGCCCGCTGCCCGGGTTTGTAGCAGACCATCCCGACCACACTCACCCGCCCGGCCCCACCCCGCCCCGGCACCCGCACCACCGGGGTCACCCCGCGGCGCGCCCACGTCCGTCCACGTGGCGGCCTCAGGCCCTGCCCTGTCTCGTCGAGGAAACAGACCCAGGCACCCCGGGCCGCCGCGGTGGTTTTACCGCCGGCCATCCCCGGTCCTTCCACTCCTCGACCACAGTGTCATCACGTTCGACCGCGCGCCGCACCGGCAGCTGGCACGACCAGCCGTTGCGGTCCAGCAGCATCCACACCCCCGGCACGGTGTAGGTGATCCCGAACTCCCGCCTGATCACCTGCGCGACCCGGGCCAGGGTCCACCGCTGATCGGTCCAGCCATACACCCCCGGCCCCCGACGCAAGATCGCCTCCAACCGGGCCAGATCCCGATCATCCAACCGGCACGAGGACACCGGACCGGTCGACCGCAACGCCGCCGCACCCCCCGATTCCCATGCCCGATACCAGCAGCCCGCTGTTTTCGGGGTCACCTTGAATTCCCGCGCCACCTCCGTCCGTGTCGCTCCCGCAGCGAACCTGTCCGCCGCGGCCAACCGAACCCGCTCCCGTTCCACCTGCCCGGCGGGCGTCAACCCGCCACCCGTCGCATACCTCATGCCGATAGATGTACCCACACACCACAAGCCATCACCAGCAGCATTAACCCCGTGCATTAACCATCAGTAGCCGGCGACCGCGACCGGGTACTCCCACTCCTCGCTACGGCATGTCACTAAACATAGCACTGAGTTACCTCGCCGAGGCCCTGCTTTTATTCCGGACAGCGGCCCCTACTAGAATGGGGTCCCATCCGGGAGGGAAGATAGTTGACACAGAGGCGCAGGAAGTTCTCGCCCGAGTTCAAGGACGAGGCCGTGAAGATGGTGATCGAGACATCCCGTCCGATCTCCCAGGTCGCGGTTGAACTCGGCATACTGGAGGGAACCCTGGGAACTTGGGTCGCCGCCTACCGGCGAGCCCACGCCGACGAGGAACCACCGCCCACCGTCGACGAACGCGCCCGGCTACGTGAACTCGAGCGGCAGAACCGCGAGCTGCGCATGGAAAACGAGTTCCTGAAAAAAGCCGCGGCGTACTTCGCCAAGGATCATCGGTGAGCGACACGTTCGAGTTCATCGATGCGGAGTACGCCGCCCGCACCACCACGAACACCAGTGCACCAGCGCCGTCGGTCATCCAGATGTGCGCCTGGCTTGGTGTCTCCCGTTCGGGTTTCTACGAGTGGCGTGACCGCCCCGCCTCCGCGACCGCGACCCGCCGCGGCGCACTCGCCACACTCGTCGTTCGGTCGTTCACCGCCTCCGACGGCACCTACGGCTACCGCCGTGTGCACGCTGACCTGCTCGCCTGGGGCCGCCCCTGCAGCCCCGAGCTCGTCCGCGCCCTCATGCGCGAGCAGGGCCTGGTGCCCTGCCAGCCCCGCCCCTGGCGACACACCCTGACCGAGCCCGGCCAGACCCCGGCCGCGATCCCCGACCTGCTGCAGCGCGACTTCACCGCCGACACTCCCGGAACCAAAATGGTCGGCGACATCACCTACATTCCCACCTGGGAAGGCTGGCTGTATCTCGCGACCGTCATCGACTGCCACACGAAAGCCGTCATCGGCTGGGCAATGGACGACAACTACAGGACCGGGCTCATCGAAACAGCCATCACCATGGCCGCCCGTAACCACCAGCTCACCGACGGGGCGATTTTTCATTCGGACCGCGGAAGCAACTATACGTCTACCCAGTTCGCTGCTACGTTGAAGAACCTCGGGATCCGCCAGTCCGTCGGCCGGACCGGAATTTGCTATGACAATGCGATGGCCGAGTCCTTCTTCGCAGCTCTCAAGAACGAACGCGTCCACCGCACCGCCTATCCCACCCGAGAACACGCCCGACGCGACATTGCCCGATACATCGAACTTCGCTACAATACGACACGCCGCCACTCGGGACTCGACTACCGAACCCCGCAGCAGGTCCACGACGAGTACCTGAAAAGGCAGACCGCCGCATAGCCCAGACCTATAACGACTGTCCGGAATTAACGGGGCACATCAGTCGTACTGTCCGGTGCGCGCGTAGGCAGTGACCTGCTCGGCGCAGGTGAACCGCAGGGTTGTCGGCGTGATCGTGATGTTCTGCTCGTGCAGGAGATGCCGGACGTCGGTGACCGCCTGACCGATCGTCCGCGCTGCGACTTCCAGCATGTCCGCCAGGAGCCGTTGAGAGCAGACCTGGCGCAGGTGAACGACGGTGATCAGGACCCGGTCGCGGGGCGAGAGCAGGGTTCTGCCGTGGGCGCCGGGGGCGTGGCGACGTGGTCCGCCGCGTCCCTGGTAGCGGCGCTGCTCCCGGCGGGCCGCCTGTTCCGGCGCCAGCTGTTCTGCGAGTGCGTCCAACTCGGTGATGCTCATGCCGGTCAGGCGCGGGTGGGCCAGCAGCGTCAGGGTCGCTGCCCGGTCTGAACCGGTCGCGGCGTTAACGGCGGGTGGGGCCGTGCCGTCGGTGTGTGTGGGGTGGATTGTGTAGTTCCATGTTCTGTGCATCGTGTGGTGTTCGATCGGTAGGGCATCGATGCGGGCTTTGCTGACGGCGACGCCGATCGGATAGTCCCTGGTGTCCAGGTGCGCTTCGACACGTAGTCCGCTGCGGGTTCGGGTCGCCGCGATGGTGTTCACGACGACTTCGTGGCTGGTCAGTGGCCTGCCTCGCCAGTTCATGGTGATCTGGGAGAACAATCGATGTTCGATTTTGTGAAAGCGCCGGGATAAACCGGCATGGAGGAGGAGATGGAAGAGCTCTGCGTCGAAGGGCTAGCGACCCACGGCGACCCCGAGTCATGCGTCGACGTCCCGCGAGGGCGTGGCGAAGCGTTGACAGGGGCACGTGCAGGCCGGGCTATGGAGCCGCGAAATGAAGCATCCGGGGTGCCCACGCTGTACAAGAGGCGGAAGGCCACACTACTGGCGGCGCTATCGCGAGTCGTCGGTGGACCCTGCGCGGTCAAAGAACCAGGGCATGTACGGAACCTCCATGCGCGAGAACCGGGAGATCCCACGCTCGCCCGCCCGGCCGATCACCGGGTGGGCCGTTCAGGGAACATAAGGTGGTACGCCTGAGATGCACGAGCGTGGGAAGTCGGATCGTCTTGTAGTACCTGCGAACCCGCCGAACAAGGCCACAGCTGCGGAGGTGGGGGAGGGAAGGGGACGAGCCAAGGGGAACACGGACAGTAAAACGCATCCCGGACACAGCGCCGGAACTGATGCGTCCAGTGCGCTGGGCCGTGTGCGTGAAGTGGCACGACGGGACAGGAACGCGCGGTTCACCGCGCTGCTGCACCATGTCACGCTGGGTCGGCTCCGGGAGGCGTATCGGGCGATCAGCCCGAAAGCGGCTGCTGGGGTGGACGGGGTGACGTGGACCGACTACGGGCAGGACCTGGAGGCCAATCTGCAGGATCTGCACGTGCGGGTGCAGTCGGGATGTTACCGGGCGACACCGTCGAGGCGGGCGTACATACCGAAGGCGGACGGGCGGCTTCGGCCGCTCGGGATCGCCTCGCTGGAGGACAAGATTGTTCAGCGGGCGGTTGTCGAGGTGCTGGGCGCCGTCTACGAGGTGGACTTCCGGGGCTTCTCGTATGGGTTCCGGCCGGGGCGGGGTCCGCATGACGCGTTGGACGCCCTCGCGGTCGGGATCTGGAGGAAGCGGGTGAACTGGGTGCTCGACGCGGACATCCGCGACTTTTTCGGCCAGATTGATCATTCCTGGCTGCGGAGGTTTCTGGAGCACCGGATCGCGGACAAGCGGGTCCTGCGGCTGATCGACAAGTGGTTGGCCGCGGGGGTCGTCGAGGATGGGGAGTGGACAGCGTGTGAGGAAGGTTCGCCACAAGGGGCGTCAGTGTCCCCGCTGCTGGCGAACGTCTACTTGCACTATGTCCTCGACCTGTGGGTCGACTGGTGGCGGCGTCGCCACGCGCGCGGAGATGTCATTGTCGTGCGCTGGGCCGACGACTTCATCGTCGGGTTCGAATACGAGGAGGATGCGCGGCGGTTCCTGGACGAGCTGCGCGAACGGTTCGCGAAGTTCGGGTTGGAACTGCACCCGGATAAGACGCGGCTGATCGAGTTCGGGCGGTACGCCGCCCGGGATCGGAAGCGGCGGGGTCTGGGCAAGCCGGAGACGTTCGACTTTCTGGGGTTCACGCACATCTGTGCGACATCCCGGAGGGGGACGTTCTGGCTCAAGCGCATCACGATCGCGAAACGCATGCGGGCGAAGCTGAAGGCGGTCAATGAGCAGCTGAAGCGTCGCCGGCATACGCCCATCCCGGATCAGGGACGCTGGTTGGCGAGCGTGCTACGTGGGCATATGGCCTACTACGCCGTGCCCGGCAACACCGACACGATGTCGGCCTTCCGTACCCAGGTGACACGGCACTGGTGCAAGGCGCTGCGGCGCCGCAGCCAACGTGACCGGATGAACTGGCAACGGATGGGGCGGATCGCGGCTCGATGGCTACCCCCAGTCCGAGTGATGCATCCCTTCCCGGAGAGACGCTTCGCAGCCAGAACCTGAGGCAGGAGCCCAGTGCGGTAGTCCCGCACGCTGGGATCTGTGCGGGGGGCCGCCCGCAAGGGCGGTCCCTACCGCGACTCCATTTCGACGTGCCGGGCGGAAAATGACACACGGTGATCGTCAGGCCGGTGTCGGCGGCGAGCGCGGCGAGTTCGGCTTTCCAAGCTCGAAAGCGGTAGCTATTCGACCCGCCCGCGTCCGCGGTGACCAGCAGCCGGGTGGCCTGGGGGTAGTCGGCCTGGCCGCGGGCCTGCCACCAGCGGCGGATCGAGGCCACCGCGAACGCTGAGGTGTCGTGGTCGACCCCGACGTTGACCCAGCCGGCGTCGGTGGTCAGGTCGTAGACGCCGTAGGGGATGGCGGTGTCGCCCTGCGGGCCGGTGAAGAAGCTGTGATCCTCGACCTGGACAGGGTCGCCTTTCGGTCGCCATTCACGGCCCGGGTTCGGGAGCTGGCCGAGCATCTCCTTCTTTTTCGCGTCCACGCTGATGACCGGCTCGCCGACTTTCTGATGTTCCATGACCTGGTTGTTCAGGTAGCGGAACTGGGCGTCCCGGTCGGGGTGCTGCTTTCCTTCCAGGGTTTTGGAGTTCGCCTGCAGGCTGAAACCAGCCGCCTGCAAGAGCCGGCGGACTGTCGACGGCGATACCGGGTGCCCTTGGCGGGTGAGCTGTTCGGCGAGGTGTCGTAGCGACTTCGTGGTCCACCGCAGCGGTGAGGTCGGATCACCTCGCTCGTCCGGCTCGACGAGTGCGAGGAGCGCTGTCACCACGGCCGGGTCGGTGTCCTCGATGCGTTTACGGCCCCCACCTGGCCGGCGGACTCGTCGATCGGGCAGGGGTTCCCCGCCCGCTTCGAGCTCGAACACGCCGACGCGGACCGTGGTCTCGCTGACACCGGCGACTCGGGCCACCGCGCGGATACCGCCATGCCCCAGCAGCCGGGCTTCGGTTGCCAGCACCAGTCGCCGCTGCCGCTCGTCGAGGTGCGGCAGCACCACCGCGAACCGACGAGACAGCTGGTCCAGAACATCCCCCATGATCGCCATAGCACGACATCGAACCAGACAGGTCGAACCACCAGGTTGTTCCTGCACAGGCCCAATGAGTCCGACATCTCTGCCACGACGCACCGGGCAGGGTCGACCCGATCGCGTTGACCAGTCCCCGGTGGGCATCGGAGGTCACCAGCCGCACCCCGGACAGGCCACGGGCGACCAGGCCCCGGAAGAACGCCAGCCAGCCGGCACCGTCCTCGCTGGACACGACGTCGAGGCCGAGGATCTCCCGGTGCCCGTCACCGTTGACCCCGACCGCGAGCAGGCAGTGCACGTTGATCACACGGCCGTCCTCACGGACCTTCATCGTCAACGCGTCCGCCTGGACGAACCGGTACGGACCGGCGTCCAACGGCCGGGACCGGAACGCCTCGACCTGGGTGTCGAGGTGCTTCGCCAGCTCGGACACCTGCGATTTCGAGATGTGCGCGACCCCGAGCTGCTCGACGAGCTTGTCGACCCGCCGGGTCGATACCCCGAGCAGATAGGACGTCGCCACGACCGAGATCAGCGCCTGCTCGGCGCGACGACGCCGAGTCAGCAACCATTCCGGGAAGTACGAGCCCTGACGCAGCTTCGGCACCGCCAGCTCGATCGTCCCAGCCCGGGTGTCCCATTCCCGCATCCGGTAGCCATTCCGACGGTTAACCCGATCCGGGGATATCTCCCCATACTCGGCGCCGCAGACCCCGTCCGCCTCGGCGCCCATCAACGCCTCCGCGAACGCCTTCACCATCGATCCCAGCAGGTCAGGACTCGCTGCCATCAGTTCCTTGCCGAACGAGTCAGCATCGGTCACAGTCGGGCGCACGGCCATCGCGTATCTCCTTGTCGAGTTCTTCGCTGTTCTCGAAAAGGATCACGCGGTGGTCGCTCTACGTCACGGACCGCCACTCCGGCGAGTCGCTAGACGATCACGATCCGTACACCACGTCAGTGGACGCCACTCCCCCGCGCGTGCGGGGACGACGAGATCGCGCTGCGCGAGTACGGGCCGACACCGGGAAGATCCCCGCGTGCGCGGGGACGACGGCACGTCGGGCGGTGCCCAGTTAGCACCCTGGGGAAGATCCCCGCGTGCGCGGGACGCAGTCCCGACCTGTTGTGAATTTAGGTTAGGTTACCCTACACTGGCTGTATGGATGGTCAGCGCGGTGAGGGTTCGCCGATGAGCCGGGGCGGGGATTCCCGTGGGGATGCGGGGAGTGCATCGGCTGCGGATGAAGTGCCCTCTGATCAGGGGGTGAGCGGTGGGAAGCGGCTGCCTCTCTCGTTTGCTCAGCGCGGGAACTGGGCGGCGCAGCGGTTGTTCCCCGGTTCTGCTGCGTTTTGTGTGTGCGACCTGGTGTGGCTTGACGGGGCCATCAATGCCGGGGCGTTCGCCGACGCGGTGAGTGGGGCGTTCGCGGAGACGGAGGCGCTGCGGGCGGTCATCTATGACGATGACGGGGCTCCTTCGCAGTCGGTCGGTGGGAAGCTGTCTCTGCCGACGGTGGTTCCCGAGGAGGTGCTCACAGACGAGGAGATCCGGTCTGTGGTTCGCGCCGGGGTGAGTGCGCGGGAGTCTTCGGCGGCTGAGGATCTCACGTCGTCGACGCTGTTCAAGCGTGTCGGTGGTGGGTGGGTGTGGTCGTTCACGACGAATAATCTCCTGCTTGACGGGTATAGCACGTCTCTCTATATCCGCCGGGTCGCGGAGCTGTACTCGGCTGCGGTCGATGCAATCCTCGCGCCGCCGAGGTGGTTTGGTCGTCTGGAGGATCTCGTCGCGGGGTCGGCATCGACGCCGGGTGGGTCCGGCATCGTCGGTCACTGGCGTGATGTGCTTGCTATCGACGCGTTTTCCGAGCCCATGGGAAGCGCGCCCGCTGATCTGTTTTCGTTCTCGTACCGGCCTGTTCCCGTGGTGCTTCCGGCGGGGGCCGATGATCGCCTGCGTATGCTGGCGCGCCAGGCGAGGAGCACGTGGACGGATCTCGTCATCACCGCGTGGGGGCTGTATACGGCCCTTGCCGGGAACCAGGACTACCTCGCTGTGCGGGTACCGTCGATGATGCGCGGCGAGCCGGAGTCGCTGCGCGTGCCGGGCGCGGTCGCCCGCGCGCTGCCCGTCGCGACCGCCCTGCGCCCGGGCGCCACATTCGCCGAGGTGCTGTCGGTGGTGGGATCGCAGGTCCGGGGTCTGCGGGACAACTCCGCGATCGAGGATCATCAGCTCGCCCGTCTCTGGAAGGGAGGAGAGCTCTCCTACCTGTCGCTGCCCTCGGTCAACATCAAGATGTTCAGGACGACACCGGTCTTCGGAAAGGTCGCGGGGGTCACGGAGCTGATCAACCCCGGCCCGACCGGCGCGCTGGATCTCTCCGTCTACGGGAGCCCGGGACGGGGCCTGCGGATGGATATCTCCGGCCGGTCTCCGCTCGTGCCGACAGACGCGGCCGGCCAGCACGCAGCGGCGTTCACGGCGTTCCTCGGCCACCTCCTCGGCGGCCCTGCGGGCATGACACTCCACGAACTCGCGGATCTCACGATCACTCCCTCTTCGGTCGATGCCGGGTCGGTGGGTGTGTGGTCGGTGGGTGCGGGGGCGGTGGTTCCCGCGGTGACGGTGGATGCGCTGATCCGGGATCAGGTAGCACGTACTCCCGGGGCGGTCGCGGTCGTGGATGACGCGGATGGTGCGGAGTTGGTGTATGCGCAGTTCGACGCGCGGGTGAACGCTCTGGCCCATCTCCTGACCGAGCGGGGCGTGAGGGTGGGTGGCCGGGTCGCGGTGGCCCTGCCGCGCTCGGCGGACCTGGTGACCTCCCTCGCCGCGGTACTCCGCGCCGGCGCCGCGTATGTCCCCGTCGACCCGGGATACCCCGCCGAGCGCATTGCCGCGATCCTCCAGGACTCCGGTGCCCGTGTGGCCATCACCGATAGTGCGACGGCGGTGGCCCATGCGGGCGTGCTCACGGCCGCGGGCGTTGTCACCGTGGTCCTCGATGAGGACGCTGTTCGTGGCCAGATAGAACACGGGGCGCCCGACGCACCCGTGCTGCCGCGTCCCCTCACCCCCGACGATACCGCGTATGTGATCTTTACTTCCGGTACCACCGGACGACCCAAAGGCATCGCCCTGTCCCATGCCGCAGTCGTGAACCGGCTTGTCTGGGGCCGGGAAGCGTTGGGGTTCTCGTCGTCTGACCGGGTGCTACTGAAGACGCCATTCACGTTCGACGTGTCGGTACCGGAGTTCTTCCTCCCGCTGATCACCGGAGCGGTGGTCGTGGTCGCCCGTGACAACGCACATGGGGATCCGGGCTATATCGCCGGTGTGGTGCGGAAAAGGCGCGTCACGAGCGTGCATTTCGTGCCATCGATGCTTCAGGCATTCCTGGACTCGGGAGTAGAGGCAGGGTTTTTCCCGGATGTGCGGCTGGTGTCGTTCACGGGGGAAGCGCTGCCGGTGGCGGCGGCTATCAGGGCCCGGGAGGTGTTCGATCGAGCGGAACTGTTCAACCTGTACGGGCCGACGGAAGCGGCGGTCGAGATCGCCAGCTACGACATCGCCGCTCTGAACGCAGACGCGGATTCGACGCCGATCGGTCGCCCGGTGTCGAATTCTTATGTGCGGGTGCTGGACGGGTGGCTGCGCCCGGTGCCGGTCGGGGTGACCGGTGAGCTGTATCTGGGCGGGGTGCAGCTGGCGGAAGGGTATGTGGGCCGGGCGGGGCTGACAGCGGAGAGGTTCGTCGCCGACCCTCTCGGTGCCCCGGACGAGCGGTTGTATCGGACCGGGGACCTGGCCCGGTGGAACGACCAGGGCGAGTTGGAGTATCTGGGCCGGTCCGACGACCAGGTCAAGGTACGCGGGTTCCGGATCGAACTCGACGAGATCCGCGCTGTCCTCGAACGACACCCCGCCGTCTCGGGTGCCGCGGTCACCGCTCTCGATCACCCCGCCGGAGGGAAGTTCCTCGCCGCCTATGTCACTACCACCCCGTCCGCACCGGCCGACCAGGCCGTACTGGCCGACGCACTGCGGGAACACACGAACGCGCTCCTGCCGGAATACATGGTTCCCGCATCGTTCACCCGCCTGGCCACACTCCCCACGACCCCGAGCGGGAAACTCGACCGCAAAGCACTACCCGCCCCCGACCTCACCGCCGGATCCGGCAGCGGCCGCCCCCCGGAAACCGACACCGAACTGTCCCTGGCCGGGGTGTTCCGCGACGTACTCGCCCTCCCCGAGGGCACACCCCTGTCGGTGGACGACGACTTCTTCCGACTCGGCGGGCACTCGCTCCTTGCGACACGGGTCGTCGCCCGAGTCAACGCGATCCTCGGTTCAGGGCTGAGTCTGCGGGACGTGTTCGACCATCCCACGATCGCGGGCCTGGCCGAGATCATCATCGAAGGCTCGAGCGTCTCGACAATTCCAGCGTTGCAAATCGGGGATCTGCCACGGCCCGCCAACCTGCCGGCGTCCTTCGGACAGCAAGCCCTCTGGGTGATTGATCGCCTGGGCGGGCCGGGGGGCCGGTATGTGGTGCCAATGGTGCTTCGCCTTTCTGGGGAACTGGACGTCGGCATACTTGATGCTGCGGTGAAGGATATAGTCACCCGGCACGAGGCATTGCGAACCCTGATTGTTGAAGACGACGGGCGGCTGCGCCAGGTGGTCGTCCCCGCCCAGGACGCGAGCGTTCGCCTCACGCTGATCCCGGAGGATCTCTCCGGTGCCGGGGGTGACGCCGTAGAGGAACGGATCGCCGACTTCGTGCGGCAGGGGTTTGACCTGGCGGCAGACATTCCCTTCCGTGCCGGCTTGTTGCGGGAGGCTGGCACGGAGTGGGTACTGGTGCTGGCGGTGCATCACCATGCGGTGGACGAGTGGTCGCTGCCGGTGCTGCTGGGGGACCTGTCAACCGCATACCAGGCCCGGTCGGCCGGTTGTGAGCCGGGGTGGGCGCCACTGAAAATGCAGTACGCCGACTACGCGATCTGGCAACGAGACATCCTCGGGGATCCCGCCGACCCGGATTCCGAACTCGCTCAGCATTTGAGCTATTGGCGTAATGCCCTCGCTGACGCGCCGGAGGAATCCACGATCACCCTGGACCGGTCTCGCCCTGCCGAGCCCACCCACCAGGGCGGTGATGCCGCGTTCGCCGTCGCGTCCGAGACTGTGACGGGGTTGCGGGGCGCCGCGCAGCACAACGGCGTGAGCATGTTCATGATCGTGCAGGCCGCGATCGCGCTGACGGTCTCCGCGCTCGGCGGAGGAAACGACGTAGTGATCGGTTCCCCGGTCGGGGGCCGCACTGAGGACGGCCTGGAGAACCTAGTCGGGTACTTCGTCAATACCCTCCCCCTGCGCCACCGGCTCCGACCCGACGACACGATCAGCGAACTCCTCGGGCGCGCCCGGCAAACGGTGCTGGATGGGCTCGCACACCAGGCCGCACCGTTCGAGCACATCGTGTCCGCCGTCGGCGTCGACCGGTCCGCTGCCCGCAACCCGGTCTTCCAGGTCATGCTCACCTACCAGAACCTGTCCGGCGGGCCCGACCTGCTCAATCTCCCCGGAGTCACCGCTCGGCAACAACGCGCTTCCCTCGGAGCGGTCAAGACGGATCTGGACATCTACGTGGACGAGACCCAGCACACCCTCACTGGGTCTCTGAGCTTTGCCACTGACCTGTTCAACCCGGGCACCGCGGAGCGATTCCTCGCTCTCCTACAACGAACCCTCACCACGATCGCGGCCCGCCCCGACACGCGGATCGCCGATCTTCAGGTGCTATCCGACGCCGATGCCGGGTCGGTGGGTGTGTGGTCGGTGGGTGCGGGGGCGGTGGTTCCCGCGGTGACGGTGGATGCGCTGATCCGGGATCAGGTAGCACGTACTCCCGGGGCGGTCGCGGTCGTGGATGACGCGGATGGTGCGGAGTTGGTGTATGCGCAGTTCGACGCGCGGGTGAACGCTCTGGCCCATCTCCTGACCGAGCGGGGCGTGAGGGTGGGTGGCCGGGTCGCGGTGGCCCTGCCGCGCTCGGCGGACCTGGTGACCTCCCTCGCCGCGGTACTCCGCGCCGGCGCCGCGTATGTCCCCGTCGACCCGGGATACCCCGCCGAGCGCATTGCCGCGATCCTCCAGGACTCCGGTGCCCGTGTGGCCATCACCGATAGTGCGACGGCGGTGGCCCATGCGGGCGTGCTCACGGCCGCGGGCGTTGTCACCGTGGTCCTCGATGAGGACGCTGTTCGTGGCCAGATAGAACACGGGGCGCCCGACGCACCCGTGCTGCCGCGTCCCCTCACCCCCGACGATACCGCGTATGTGATCTTTACTTCCGGTACCACCGGACGACCCAAAGGCATCGCCCTGTCCCATGCCGCAGTCGTGAACCGGCTTGTCTGGGGCCGGGAAGCGTTGGGGTTCTCGTCGTCTGACCGGGTGCTACTGAAGACGCCATTCACGTTCGACGTGTCGGTACCGGAGTTCTTCCTCCCGCTGATCACCGGAGCGGTGGTCGTGGTCGCCCGTGACAACGCACATGGGGATCCGGGCTATATCGCCGGTGTGGTGCGGAAAAGGCGCGTCACGAGCGTGCATTTCGTGCCATCGATGCTTCAGGCATTCCTGGACTCGGGAGTAGAGGCAGGGTTTTTCCCGGATGTGCGGCTGGTGTCGTTCACGGGGGAAGCGCTGCCGGTGGCGGCGGCTATCAGGGCCCGGGAGGTGTTCGATCGAGCGGAACTGTTCAACCTGTACGGGCCGACGGAAGCGGCGGTCGAGATCGCCAGCTACGACATCGCCGCTCTGAACGCAGACGCGGATTCGACGCCGATCGGTCGCCCGGTGTCGAATTCTTATGTGCGGGTGCTGGACGGGTGGCTGCGCCCGGTGCCGGTCGGGGTGACCGGTGAGCTGTATCTGGGCGGGGTGCAGCTGGCGGAAGGGTATGTGGGCCGGGCGGGGCTGACAGCGGAGAGGTTCGTCGCCGACCCTCTCGGTGCCCCGGACGAGCGGTTGTATCGGACCGGGGACCTGGCCCGGTGGAACGACCAGGGCGAGTTGGAGTATCTGGGCCGGTCCGACGACCAGGTCAAGGTACGCGGGTTCCGGATCGAACTCGACGAGATCCGCGCTGTCCTCGAACGACACCCCGCCGTCTCGGGTGCCGCGGTCACCGCTCTCGATCACCCCGCCGGAGGGAAGTTCCTCGCCGCCTATGTCACTACCACCCCGTCCGCACCGGCCGACCAGGCCGTACTGGCCGACGCACTGCGGGAACACACGAACGCGCTCCTGCCGGAATACATGGTTCCCGCATCGTTCACCCGCCTGGCCACACTCCCCACGACCCCGAGCGGGAAACTCGACCGCAAAGCACTACCCGCCCCCGACCTCACCGCCGGATCCGGCAGCGGCCGCCCCCCGGAAACCGACACCGAACTGTCCCTGGCCGGGGTGTTCCGCGACGTACTCGCCCTCCCCGAGGGCACACCCCTGTCGGTGGACGACGACTTCTTCCGACTCGGCGGGCACTCGCTCCTTGCGACACGGGTCGTCGCCCGAGTCAACGCGATCCTCGGTTCAGGGCTGAGTCTGCGGGACGTGTTCGACCATCCCACGATCGCGGGCCTGGCCGAGATCATCATCGAAGGCTCGAGCGTCTCGACAATTCCAGCGTTGCAAATCGGGGATCTGCCACGGCCCGCCAACCTGCCGGCGTCCTTCGGACAGCAAGCCCTCTGGGTAACCGACCAGATTGCTGGCAAGACGATCTACCGCATGGTTATGGCCCTCCAATCACGCGAACCGGTCGACGTCAGTGCCCTACAAGCGGCCGTTCGTCGTCTCGTCGCCCGGCACGAGATCCTGCGCACAACCTTCGTGCTTGACGAAGACGCTGCCGAACTGCGCCAGAGGATCCACCCGGCCACAGAACCGAGCGTGGCGCTCGTCACGGTTGAGCAGATCCCCTCGTCAGCGGCGGATGAGAGGATCGCCGAACTCGTCGCTGCCCCAATGGACCTCGCGTCCGACTGCGGCCTCCGATTCAGTCTCCTCCGCGGGGAGGAGGACGATCTGCTCGTTGCTGCCGGGCACCACATCGTCTCCGACGAGCAATCATTCACCCCCTTCCTCCGCGATCTGAACGCTCTTTATCACGAAGAGACGTCTGGCACGTCGTCCGAGCTCGTTGCGCTTCCCGTGCAGTTCGCGGACTTCGCGCTCTGGCACCGGGCAGTGCTCGGTGACTCCCGAGATGCGGACTCGCGCTATCGGCGTGACCTTGAGTACTGGCGCGGTACGCTCGAAGATCTCCCTACGGAAACTCCGCTGCCGATCGATTACCCGCGCACCGATACCGACTCGCGCACGGTCCGACCGGCGACCGCTGTGTTGTCTGACGATGAAGTCGGCGCCGTGGATGCCCTGCTCATCGAGCGCAGGGCGACACCGCTGCAGGGGTTGATGACCGCGCTCACCCTCGCGCTCTGGAGCGAGGGGACCGGCACCACGGTGCCGATCGGTATACCTGCCAGCCTGCGCGATCTACCGGAGCTAAGCGACCTGATCGGCTACTTCGTGAACACTGTCGTCGTCCGCTCCGACATCGACGAGATGGACGGGTTCGGACAAGCGCTCACCAACATGCGGGAGCGCATGCTTGAGGCGAACGAGCGCAAGCTCGTGCCTTTCGATGCCGTCGTCGAGGCGATCCAGCCGATACGTGCTCCCGGGATTAGCCCTCTCTTCCAGGTGATGGCCGCCTATCTCGACCAGGGTGATCCGGAGCCGGGCCCAGCCACGACCTTCGTCCCCTACGTCCCGGTCGCGACCGGAGGACCGGGTCCGGCCCGGCCCGCCCTTTTCGACCTCGTCTACTCCATCACGAGGCGTAGCGACGGCGCTCTGGCTCTGCACCTGAACGCGGCCAGGGAACTGTTCTCCGAAGACACTTCGTCACGGCTGCTACAGAAGACGCGGCTGTTTCTGACCCTCGGCGCGCGGCATCCAGAGCTTGCGTCCGTCCATCTCGCGCAAATGGTTCAGGCTGCTCTCGATTCCGGGCTTCACGGGGCGGCCTCCGATCAGGAACGACCAGTCTTCCGCCTTGCGCTTCCCGCATTCGACATCCAGGATGCCGTGCTGTGGCGTGCTGCCGTTGATCACGTCGCTCTCGCATTGGGCGACGGCGGGATGCAGCTGCGGGTGCTCGACGACGGAAGCGGCGAACTGGTCGCCGCACACGACAACGTTGAGGCCCTCGACGCGGTCGGAGCGCTGCTCGCCGAGCTTGTCGCTGGCTACGACTCACAGAGCCGGCTGGTGATCGAGACACCGCGAGCTGGCGGCGATCAACGGACAGACGCCGAGCTCAGCACAGTTCTTGAGGATCCCTTCTGGGACGATTGGATCGACCAGCTCGCCGCGGTGCGAGATGTCAGCCTGCCGTCGAATGCTGGCGAAGCACCGGCCTTCGCGACACATAGTGTCGGGATCTCCGGACAGCGTGAGATGAGCGGCACAACGCAACTCGAGGCGTGGGATGCGATCGCCCGGACGCTCGCCCGGACACTCGGCGAAAGCCAGCTGATCGTCGAACGGCGCGAGCCCGCGGACGCATTCACAGTCTGGAGCTACCCAATACTTCTCGGTGAACCGGCGACCACCCCGAACGGAGGCGGCACCCACTCGCCACTTACACTGAGCCCCGAGCGTGCGGCTGACTACGCGTCCCTGCGTGCTCGCCCGCAGCTCAGCCGATTCTTCGACGATCTGCCTCTCCCGCACATCCGGATCAGTGTGTTCCGTAGCGCGGCGGAGCGCATCGCAACGGTTCCCGCGATCCCCGCAGACAATCCGATCCAGCTCGACATCTGCATCCTGATCGGCCCGGGCCTGGCATCTGAGCCGCAAACGGTCCGGGTGGAGGTCGAGACAGCCCCTGGTATCGATCTGGATGCGTGCGCGCTGGCGGAGGAGATCGCCACCGTGACCGCCCAGATCGACTTCGCGCTCACGCTGTCGAGGCAGTCGCCAAGCGGGCTGCGTCTTCGTCGAGCCGACCGTCTCACGATCTCGTGGGAGGAGGAGGAGCGCATCCGTGCTCTCTACGGCAAAGCCGCCGAGATCCTCCCGTTGTCCACGTTGCAACGCGGCATCTTTTACCACATGGTGCGCGCGCAGGAGTCGGATGACCACAACGCCTACGTATCGCAGGCCACGAGAGAGTTGTCAGGCGCGGTCGACCCTGACCGTCTAGAGGGCGCGGTGAGGGTCGTGCTCGACCGGTACCCGAACCTTCGTGCCGCCTTCGTGCCCTCGGGTGAGGCGCAGGTGATCCCCGCTGTCGCAGATGCACCGTTCCGAAGCATCTCGCTCACCGAGTGGTCCGAACTCCGTGTGGACATCGGTGATTTCCTGGCAGCCGAGCGACGTGAGCCCTTCGACTTCCAGACTCCACCGCTGATCCGGTTCACCCTCATCGAGCGGTCGACCGATTCCTGGATTCTGGCGATGAGCTTTGAGCACATTCTGCTGGACGGCTGGTCGTTGAAGGCCCTGTTCGAGGAGATCCTCACGATCTACGCGGATCCCGGGTACGCGGATCGCGTCGAACCGGCGTCATTCCGCTCGTATCTTGAGTGGCTCGACGGTCGGGATCCGGAGACCGCCGTCCGCGCCTGGAGCGACTATCTCGCCGAGCTGTCTGGCCCGACGATGCTCTGGCCAGAGGGTGGCGATCTCGGTGCGGGGCAGATCGACACGGGCGATCTGCATTACAATCTTGATCCGTCGGCCGCTGCTGCGGTATTCGGTGCCGCGCGGACTGCGCAAGTGACGGTGGGTGCAGTCCTGCAGGTTTCCTGGGCTGTCACCCTCAGTCGCCTGACTGGCAGCGATGACGTGGTGTTCGGCAACACGGTGTCCGGCCGCCCTCCCGAGCTTCCCGACGCAGACCGGACCATCGGGGTGCTCTTCAACACGGTACCGATGCGCGTGCGTCTTAGCCCGTTCGAGACAGCTCAGGAGATGCTCGCGCGAGTGCAGTCCGAGCAGCTGCGCGTCATCGACCATCCCGACACCGCGCTGACGAGCATTCAGGCGTCTGCTGGTATGGCAACGCTCTTCGACACGTTGTTCGTGGTGCAGAACCTGCCCTTCCAGGTGCGCGACGAACGTGACTGGGCTGGCGTCCGAGTGGTCGGCTCCGCCGTGGATGACGCCACGCACTATCCGGTGACGTTCGCAGTGAATGTATGGGAGCGTGCAGGATCCGCGTCCGTGCATGTGCGGTTCTCCTACCGCCGCGACGCGTACGAAACGGCCAGCGCCAAAAAGATGCTGGAGCGCTACGTTGCGACGCTGAACGCGATCGCGAGCCGTTTGCGCGCGCCCGTCGGCGGGCTGACGGTGCTGCTGCCCGACGAGGTCGAGCCTCACACTGGCACCGCCGCCGATCTGCACCGAGACGTAGAGCCTGTTACTGTTGCGGGTCTTCTTGATGATCAGGTGGCGCGGTCGCCGGGGGAGACCGCGCTGGTTGCGGGTGCGCGGAGTTTCACGTTTGCGGGGTTGTCCGCGGAGGTGAACCGGTATGCGCGGCTGCTGCTGGAGCGGGGCGTGCGCCAGGAGCACAGGATTGCGCTGCTGCTGCCGCGTGATGAGCGGATGGTCATCGCGATGTTCGCGGTGTTCGCGGTGGGTGCGGCGTATGTGCCGATCGATGCGGAGCTGCCCGATGACCGGATCGGTTACATGCTCGATGTGGCGGGTCCGACGGTCACGCTCGTCACCGATCGTGACGTGGCACGGCTCGGGCCCGCGGCGGGGCGGGTGGTGAATCTCGACGATGCGGTGGTGCGTGCGCGCGTCGCGGAACTGGCAGATGGGCCGGTCACCGTGGCCGAGCGCGGCGGGGAGGTGTCGCTGGATCATCTTGCGTACATCATCTTCACGTCCGGCTCGACGGGCCGACCGAAGGGTGTCGCGGTCGGTTACCGGGGCCTGACGAACATGTATGCCAACCATGTGGAGAAGATCTTCGACCGCGTGGTGGCCCATCAGGGCGGGCGGCGGATGCGGATCGCGCATACGACGTCGTTCTCGTTCGATGCGTCGTGGGAGCAGCTGTTCTGGCTGCTCAACGGCCACTCGGTGTATGTGATCAACGAGGAGATGCGCCGGGATCCGCAGCAGCTACTCGCGTACTACGACGATCAGCGCATCGATGGCTTCGACGTGACTCCCTCGTACGGGCAGGTGCTCGTTGACGAGGGTTTGCTGGAGCGTGACCGGCCGGCGGGTCGATCGGTGTCGGCAGACGCGACGGGCGTGGTGTTCGTGTCGCTCGGCGGTGAGGCGGTGCCCGAGCGGCTGTGGCAGCAGCTGCGAGATGCCCCGGGCGTGGAGTCGTACAACCTGTACGGGCCGACCGAGTACACGATCAATGCGCTCGGCGCGGATCTCGCCGACAGCCCGAACCCGAGCGTGGGCACGCCGATCTTCAACACCCGGGCGTACATCCTGGATCAGAACCTGCAGTTTGCCCTGCCCGGTGTTCCAGGTGAGCTGTATCTCGCGGGCGCGGGCAATGCGCGCGGCTACTGGGAGCAGCCCGCCCTCACCGCCGAGCGGTTCGTGGCGTGCCCGTGGGAGCCGGGGGCGCGGATGTATCGCACGGGCGACCTGGCCCGGTGGAACGACGAGGGGCGCATCGATTACCTCGGTCGTGCCGACGAGCAGACCAAGATCCGCGGGTACCGGATCGAGCCAGGGGAGATCCGTGACGTGCTGGAGGCGCACCCGGAGGTCGTGCGTGCTGAGGTCATCGCGGCCGACCATCCCTCCGGAGGGAAGTTTCTCGCTGCCTACGTCACCACCGCCCGCATCGATACCAGCGACGACGCACTCCGCCGGTCACTCCGCGAGCACGCCGCACAGCACCTCCCCGACTACATGATCCCCACGACGATCACCCGAATTGACTCCTTCGCAACGACGGTCAACGGAAAGCTCGACCGGAAGGCATTGCCCGTCCCCGATCTCAGTGAGATCACCGGCACCGACGGGCGTGCACCTGAGACGCCGACGGAGCGCTCGCTGGCGGAAGTGTTCCGCGCGGTGCTAAGTCTCGGGGGTGAGGTCAGTCTGAGGTCGAACGATGACTTCTTCCGTCTGGGTGGTCACTCGTTGCTGGCAACCCGCGTCGTCGCGCGGGCCAATGCCGCATTGGGTTCGGCGCTGACTCTGCGTGATATGTTCGAACAGGCCACGATCGAAGGACTGGCGCGTGTCGTCGACGGAGCCTCTCAAACCGTATCTCGCGTACCGCGAGTAGGTGATCTGCCACGCCCGGAACTGCTGCCTGTGACGTATGGTCAGCGCTCCCTCTGGGTTATCGAGCAGATGGGCGGCCCGGGAGCTCGCTATGTCGTCCCTCTGATCCGGCACTTGTCCGGAGAACTTGACGAGACTGCCCTGAGGTCAGCGGTGCAGGATGTCGTGACCCGACATGAGGCGCTGCGAACGTTGATCGTGGGGGATGACGGGCAGCTCCATCAGGTGATCCTCACGGGTGAGGAAGCGGCCTTGCGCCTGCCTCTGATTCCTGAGGACTTCATCGGGGCGGGACAAGACGCGATCGACGAACGCCTTCGGGAACTCGTGCGGAGCCGATTCGACCTTGCCGCGGATATCCCGGTCCGCGCCGGTCTGCTACGCGTGGAGGTTGCAGAGTGGATTCTCGTCCTTGCGGTGCACCATCACGCAACAGATGAATGGTCCACGCCGACGCTGCTGGAAGATCTCTTCGCCGCCTACGCGGCAAGAAGCAAGGGGCATGAGCCGGCGTGGGAGCCGGTCGGGATACAGTACGCAGACTATGCGGTCTGGCAACAGGCCGTGCTCGGTCAGCCCACCGATCCAGAGTCCGCACTACATCACCATTTGAAGTATTGGGCAGACACGCTGGCGGATGCTCCGGGTGAATCCACGATAAGCCCCCACCGGCCCCGGCCGGCTGAACCGACGTACCGTGCGGCAGATGTGTCCTTGACCATCTCATCCGATGTCGTGGCTGATTTGCGGCGCGTCGAAGATGGGTGTGGGGTCACAATGTTCATGATCTCCCAGGCTGCCGTGGCCCTGGCGATATCCGTCATGAGCGCGAGTGACGATGTCGTTCTCGGTGCACCAGTCGGCGGTCGTACCGAGGACGGTCTCGAAGGCGTCGTCGGATACTTCGTGAACACGATTCCCCTCCGCCACAGATACTTCCCCGGCGACAAATTCTCCGACGTTCTCGCTCGTGTGAAGCAAACCGTGCTGGATGGCTTCAGTCATCAAGCGGCGCCTTTCGATCAGATCGTCACGGCGATCTCTGCGGATCGGGTCGTCGGCAGAAATCCGGTCTTCCAGGTCATGCTCACCTACCAGCGTGCTACCGGACGCCGAGTGGATCCGGAGGTCAGGGATCTCGTCGTGCGGCCTCGCATGGTGGGGCTGGGTGCCGTCAAGGGAGATCTCGATCTCTATCTGGTCGACTCCGACACCGAAGTATCCGTATTTCTCACGTTCAGTACGGATCTCTTCGAAGAGAAGACAGCGGTCCGTTTCCTCGGCGTGATTCAGAAGATCCTCGGCGCGATCGCCGAGGATCCGAACCGGACTATCGCCGAAGTCGATCTGCTGATCGCGAAAGAGAGACCCGCTCTCGAAGCTTGGACGACTGGAAGTCCAGCAGAGTTGGCTGGTGTTACTGTTGCGGGTCTTCTTGATGATCAGGTGGCGCGGTCGCCGGGGGAGACCGCGCTGGTTGCGGGTGCGCGGAGTTTCACGTTTGCGGGGTTGTCCGCGGAGGTGAACCGGTATGCGCGGCTGCTGCTGGAGCGGGGCGTGCGCCAGGAGCACAGGATTGCGCTGCTGCTGCCGCGTGATGAGCGGATGGTCATCGCGATGTTCGCGGTGTTCGCGGTGGGTGCGGCGTATGTGCCGATCGATGCGGAGCTGCCCGATGACCGGATCGGTTACATGCTCGATGTGGCGGGTCCGACGGTCACGCTCGTCACCGATCGTGACGTGGCACGGCTCGGGCCCGCGGCGGGGCGGGTGGTGAATCTCGACGATGCGGTGGTGCGTGCGCGCGTCGCGGAACTGGCAGATGGGCCGGTCACCGTGGCCGAGCGCGGCGGGGAGGTGTCGCTGGATCATCTTGCGTACATCATCTTCACGTCCGGCTCGACGGGCCGACCGAAGGGTGTCGCGGTCGGTTACCGGGGCCTGACGAACATGTATGCCAACCATGTGGAGAAGATCTTCGACCGCGTGGTGGCCCATCAGGGCGGGCGGCGGATGCGGATCGCGCATACGACGTCGTTCTCGTTCGATGCGTCGTGGGAGCAGCTGTTCTGGCTGCTCAACGGCCACTCGGTGTATGTGATCAACGAGGAGATGCGCCGGGATCCGCAGCAGCTACTCGCGTACTACGACGATCAGCGCATCGATGGCTTCGACGTGACTCCCTCGTACGGGCAGGTGCTCGTTGACGAGGGTTTGCTGGAGCGTGACCGGCCGGCGGGTCGATCGGTGTCGGCAGACGCGACGGGCGTGGTGTTCGTGTCGCTCGGCGGTGAGGCGGTGCCCGAGCGGCTGTGGCAGCAGCTGCGAGATGCCCCGGGCGTGGAGTCGTACAACCTGTACGGGCCGACCGAGTACACGATCAATGCGCTCGGCGCGGATCTCGCCGACAGCCCGAACCCGAGCGTGGGCACGCCGATCTTCAACACCCGGGCGTACATCCTGGATCAGAACCTGCAGTTTGCCCTGCCCGGTGTTCCAGGTGAGCTGTATCTCGCGGGCGCGGGCAATGCGCGCGGCTACTGGGAGCAGCCCGCCCTCACCGCCGAGCGGTTCGTGGCGTGCCCGTGGGAGCCGGGGGCGCGGATGTATCGCACGGGCGACCTGGCCCGGTGGAACGACGAGGGGCGCATCGATTACCTCGGTCGTGCCGACGAGCAGACCAAGATCCGCGGGTACCGGATCGAGCCAGGGGAGATCCGTGACGTGCTGGAGGCGCACCCGGAGGTCGTGCGTGCTGAGGTCATCGCGGCCGACCATCCCTCCGGAGGGAAGTTTCTCGCTGCCTACGTCACCACCGCCCGCATCGATACCAGCGACGACGCACTCCGCCGGTCACTCCGCGAGCACGCCGCACAGCACCTCCCCGACTACATGATCCCCGCATCCTACAATCGGCTTGAGACGTTCCCGCTGACCACAACTGGCAAGCTCGACCGGAAGGCATTGCCCGTCCCCGATCTCGGGCAATCGACCGCCCACGGGCGTGCACCCGCGACCGACACGGAGCAAGATCTCCTCGCCGCCATCCGTGACCTGCTGGGTTTGAGTGACGAAGTGCGGTTGTCGGTTGAGGACGACTTCTTCCAGCTGGGCGGGGACAGCATTCTGTCGATCCAGTTGGTTTCCCGAATGCGGCGCATGGGTGTCGTCATCTCGGCCGCGGACGTCTTCTCGACGCGGACGGTGGCCGGGCTGGCTCGTCTTTCTGATGCGCGCCAGTCGGAGTCGGCAACGGAGCACACCGCCCCCCTGAAGGATCTGCGATCCTCCAGGTTGTGGCCGATCGCCAACAAGGAAGTGGATTTGCCCGGCTTTTCGACGTTGGTGCAGGCGGTGACTTTCGTGGTGCCAGCCGGAATGACGCACGAAACATTGTTGCGTGTGCTGAACCGGGTCGTCGCGCATCATGTGACTCTGGGCGGTCGCCTCGTGGCAGATGCCGACGGATCCTTCCGGTTCGAGGTTCCTGCCCGCTCTCCTGAAGTCGCGAAAGATCGGATGGTGATCGAAGCGCTGGGGCCCGCGTGGCCGGATCCGACGTGGCGCAGCGGCAATCGTGCACGTGTGGAGGAACTAGCGCGTTCTCTGCACCTCGATGCCGGCATCTTGTGGCGGGCAGTCTGGTACAAGGGTTCTGCCGATGCGACAAGCCGTCTACTGCTGGTAATGCATCACCTGGTCGTCGATGGGGTGTCATGGCGAGTTCTTGGGGATGATCTTCGGCAGGCGTGGGAGTTGGAGACCGGCCGCACTGCTGAGCCACTGCTGCCGGTAGGCACGAGCTTGCTGAACTGGGCTGAGATGCTCGCGGGCCGCGCCGCTGAGCAGGATGTGAGGGCGCAGACAGAGTACTGGGCCGAGACTGTCACGGCGGATGATCCGTTGCTGGGTTCCCGTGCGCTGGACGCGGCGCTCGACACGCGCGCCACAGCGGAGGTGCTCACGATCCGAGTGCCCGCGAAAGTCGCCGGCCCGGTGCTGAAGGAGGTGCCTGGTGCACTGGCGGCCGAGATCAACGATGTGCTGCTCGGCTCGTTGACGATCGCTGTCGGGGCATGGCGGGCGAGGCGAGGGGTCGGTCATCGGCGTGCGCTGATCGGACTTGAGGGTCACGGGCGCGAAGAGACGTTCGTGCCCGGCAGTGATCTTTCCCGCACTGTGGGGTGGTTCACGACGTGGTTCCCAGTCGGACTGGACACCGTCGACATCGATCCCGTCACGGCCTTGACGGATCCGGGAGCTTCCGCAGATGTGGTGAGGCACGTGAATGAGCAACTGCGGGCGGTACCCGATCGCGGCATCGGCTACGGGGTGCTTCGAGAGCTCGCTCCTGACGGCGCGGGCCGTTTGGTCGACGGCGTGGTGCCACAGATCGGATTCAACTACCTCGGCCAGTTCGGCCCCGGCAGCGCCGTGAGGGACAGCGCATGGGAGATGGCCCCCGAGGCTCCTGGGATCGTCGGTTCCGCGGACAGGACGATGCCTCTGATCGCTGTGTTGGACATTTCTTTGATGGCGGTACAGAGCGCTGAGAACAACGAGTGGACGTTGAGGGGAAACATCGTTTATGCGGCGGGGATCCTCAGCGAGGCGGAAGTGAGCGAACTGCAAGAGCTGTGGGTGCAGTCGCTCGAGACGTTGGCGTCCTACACGACAGAGACGGGCGTCTGGAACAGCGGTTTCGGTAAGCCAGAGGAGAATCATGAAGATCAGCGATAACCGAGTGCTAGCCGACGTCGCCGATGTCCTGTACATCGAGGCGAACGACGTGGATCAGGACGCCGACCTGCGCGCACAGGGCATGGACTCCGTCCGGCTCATGGAACTGGTCGAGCGGTGGCGCAGCGCCGGCGCGGAGGGCATCGACTTCATTACGCTCGCTGAAGACCAACGGGTGTCACGTTGGCTTGAGGTGTTGGCGGCGTCGACGAACGATGACGCCGAGTCGTCTGAGTGAGTCTCGTCTACCAGGGGCGGGTATGACGACCGGCTGCGCGATCTTCCCGCCCCTCCCCGACAAGGAGACGCAATGCCCACGATGCTCGTGAACGGAATCGCCCTACATTACGACGAGTATGGCGATGGCGCCGACCCTCTCGTCGTGTTGGTGATGGGAACGGGAGGGAAGGGGCAGGTGTGGACGCCGCACCAGGTGCCCGCCCTCGTCGAGGCGGGGTACCGGGTCGTCACCTACGACAACCGGGGCATCAGCCCGGTGCCCGGACAGACTGCCACGTCGTGCCCCGACATCGTCGTCCCAGAGCTCGTTGACGATCTCGCCGCGCTCATCGAGCGCTTCGGCGCCCCGGCGCACGTGATCGGAACCTCGCTCGGAGCGCGGGTCGTGCAGGAGTTGGTCCTCGAGCGCCCCGACCTTGTGTGCCGGGCGGTCGCGATGGGTGGTCACGCACGCATCGACGACGTCGGACAGATGCTCACCCGGGGCGAGCAGGAGTTGTTCGACCAAAAGATCGTGCTGCCGAAAGCGTATAAGGCAGCGGTCGATGCTCTGCTGAACTTATCGCCCGCGACATTGCGAGATGAGACGAAATCCAACGACTGGCTTGCGCTTCTGGAGTACTCCGCGGTTCCGGCGTCGTCGGGTGAGCGTGGCCAACTCGGCGCTTCCGAACGACTCGGAGATCGCGGCGACGCGTACAGGGCGATCACCCGGCCGTTGCTGGTGATCGGTTTTGCCGACGACTTGATGATCCCGGCACACCTCGGACGCGAGCTTGCCGATATCGTCCCGACTGCCCGGTATGTCGAGGTGCCCGACACGGGACACTACGGCTATCTCGAGCAGCCCGAAGCGGTGAACCGGCTCATCCTCGACTTTCTCGCCGAGCCCGAGGGGTCGGCCGTCGGGTGACAGCGATGAATGAAGTGAAGACTCGGTCGGATGCGGTGGGCATGCTACCCGATGTGGTCGACATCATCGGTATCGGCTTCGGACCGGCCAACCTGAGCCTGGCAATCGCCATTGAAGAGCGCAACGGCGCCCGGCCTGCCGCCGACCGTGTGACCGCCCGCTTCGTAGAGGCCCAGCCGAGGTTCGGATGGCACGACGGCATGCTGCTGCCGGGCACGACCATGCAGATCAGTTTCCTCAAGGACCTCGCGACCATGCGCTCGCCCACCAGCTCGTATAGCTTTCTGAACTACCTGCACGAGCGCGGGCGCCTGAGCGACTTCATCAACCTGAAGAGCTTCTTCCCCACCCGGCTCGAGTTCCGCGACTATCTGGCGTGGGCGGCCGCGCGTGTGAACGTGCCAGTCTCCTACGGGGCGAGGGCCACCCGCGTCGACCACGACGGTGCGGCCTTCACCGTCATGGTGTCGGGCGGCGGCGGCGGACGCGAGGCGGTCCGGGCGCGGTCGGTCGTTGTCGCGACCGGGCTGCGCCCCGTGCTCCCGGACGGGATCGAGGCCGGCCCTCGGGTGTTCCACAACCACGGTCTGCTCAGCAGCCTCGACCGGCTCCCCTCCACGCCGCACGGCCGGTTCCTCGTCGTGGGCGCTGGGCAGAGCGCCGCAGAGGTTGCCGCCTACCTGCATGACACCTACCCGGCAGCGGAGGTACACGCCTCCATCCGCAGCTTCGGCTATGTGCCCTCCGACAACACCCCGTATGCGAACCGCATCTTCGACCCCGCCTCCGTCGGGGAGTACTACACCGCTCCGCCCGACGTCAAACAGCAGCTGCTGCGGCGGCACTGGTCGACGAACTACGCCGCTGTCGACGCCGAGCTCATCGACGACCTCTACCGACGGGAGTACGACGAGAAGCTGCGCGGCGTGCGGCGCCTGTTCGTGCACCGCGTCACCGAGGTCGAAAGCCTGCGCGAGGGCCCGGGGGGTGTCGTCGTCGCGCTGCGCGACCTCGGGGCCCGTGCGCGCACGCCGCTCGAGGTCGACGCGGTGGTCTTCGCCACCGGCTTCCGCCCGTCAGACCCGCACGGCCTGCTCGGCGACGGCATCGACCTCGAGGCCGCGCTCGACGGGGACGAGCCGCTCGTGGCGCGCGACTACAGCCTGCGTGTGCCGGGGCTGGAGGGCCGCATCTTCCTCAGCGGGGGTGTCCAGCACAGCCACGGCCTCAGCTCGTCGCTGCTGTCGACCCTGGCCGTGCGCGCCGGCGAGATTCTCGAGGCCGCGGTCCCCACGCACAGATCCCACATGGCGACGGGCAGCTGACGGCCCGTCCCACCGGCAGAAGGAGAACACGCGATGGCGAAGAACCCGTTCGACGACGAGGATGGCACGTTCTACGCGCTCATCAACCATGAGGAGCAGTACTCGCTCTGGCCCACGTTCAAGCCGGTGCCCGGCGGCTGGACCATCGTCTACGGCGAGCCGGACGGCAGACCCAGGCAGGAGGTGCTCGACTGGATCGACCAGACTTGGACCGACCTGAGGCCCAAGTCGCTGCGCGACTTCATTGCCAGCCACGAAGTCGCGAGAGCTGCCACAGGCGAGTAACGCACGGCGGTGTGCGGCAGTCGGCTGGGAAGGAACGAACCTGATGCTACGCACCGTACTCGGCAGCAAGGTCCAAGCCGATCTGCAGGTGCATCACGAGGCGGCAGCCCTGGACGGGGCGGGCTGAGCGGAGGTCTGGGTGATGGTGCGCAGCAGCGTCGCCATGTCGGCCTTGCCCATCGCGGCGGCGATGGCAGAGGCAGAGAGATGTTGGGTGCGCTCACGGCAGACTCGAGCCACACGGCGTCCGCGGCTCACAAAGCTCGGCGATGATCTGTGCTGCCTCATTGGAGCTTGTCGACGTTGGCGGCGCCCAGGGGGCTGCTGGCGATGAACGCGTGGTTGCCACCCCGCCAGTGGCCATTCCAGCCTGCGCAAACTCAGGGACCGAGCCTCTCACCCGAGCTGAACAGCTCCGCCACCAGCGCAAACGCCGCCGATCAAACCCGACGGTCGAAGCGTCCCCGACGACCGACCGCCACTTCACTGGGGCCGCCACACAGCGATTCAACCAAGACGGACCACCTCTGCCTGGCGACCGCTCCGCTCCGCTCCCTGACAGCTCACCGCAGATAGCCTTGTGTCGGTCGAATGACTTAGGTTAACCTTCCCTCATGACTCAAGTTGCTGTGCTGGGAGCACGCGGGCGCATGGGTGAGGCATCGGTTCGTGCAATCGAGGCCACTTCCGACATGAGCGTGGTCGCCGAGATCGATGTCGATGATAACCTGCGAGAGATCGTCGAAAAGAAGGCCGATGTCGTGCTCGTGTTCTCCCCGCCGGGCGTGGCACACGAGCAGGTCCAATGGTGCATCGAGCAGGGGATTCACGTCGTGGTGGGAACATCCGGCTTCGATGAAGACGCTGTCCAGCAAATTCGCGCCGCACTCATCGAACGTGATGAAGTCAACGTTTTCGTCGTCCCGAACTTCTCGGTGGGCGCGGTGCTCTTGACGCAGTTCGCGGCGAAGGCCGCCCCGCTCTTCGAGTCTGTCGAGATCATCGAGATGCACCATCCCGATAAGGTGGACGCGCCATCGGGTACGGCACAGCACACGGCCGAACTGATCGCTCACGCTCGCGCGAAAGCAGGTTCCGCTCCCTCGCCCGATGCCACCTCTCGCGACCCGCATGGAACGCGCGGCGGGCGGATCGAGGAAGTCAACGTCCACGCGGTGCGTGTACGCGGTTTCATGTCTTCACAAGAGGTGCTGTTCGGATCCGAGGGCGAGATCCTGAGGCTACGTTACGACTCCGTCACACGCGAGTCCCTCATGCCCGGAGTGCTCGCCGCGCTCCGCGCCGTCCCAGGTCTTCCCGGGGTGACGATCGGCCTCGAAACCGTGCTGAGCCTGGGCTGAACACGATTCGACAACGGATGACAGCCTGAACCTCTTGCGTGAACTCGCTCTTCGACGACCGGATCGGCATCGGCAGCTTCACGCGGCGCCGATGCCGCCAGGACACGAGACGCCGACACCCGAGGAAGACCGATGAGCATCCAACCGCTGACCCTTGACGGCGTCGTACCCTATCCGCCAAAGTCCGTGGCCCAGTACCTCACAAAGGGATACTGGCACGATCAGACGCTTCCGGAGTTGCTTTTTGCCGCGGCGGAACGCTATCCAGACAAGCTCGCGGTCATCGACCGCGACACCCGGCTGAGCTATAGGCAACTCACGGATGAAGTCCTGCGTCTCGCGGCCGGTCTGCAGGATCTGGGGCTGGGCCGTGGCGACCGAGTGGTCGTGCATCTGCCCAATACCTACGAGTACATCGCGTTCGTCTTCGCCCTGTGGGAGCTCGGCGTGATTCCCGTGGTCGCGCCCATCGCGCACCGTCGCGCGGAGATCGAACACTTCATCGAGATTGCCGAGGCGCGTACCTACATCACCGTCGCATCGGACAGCGGCACCGATCTCGCTGCGTTGGCTGCCGACCTGAAGGGTCGTTGGGCCCATCTGGAGCACACAGTGATCCTCGATCGCGGCGGCGGCGGCGCCGAGTACGACGCGCTGCTTTCGAAAGGATCGCTCGAGCACGTGCGGCGATGCAGCCCGCAGGACGTCGCGCTGCTGCAGATGTCGGGCGGCACTACGGGCGTTCCGAAGCTGATGCCGCATACTCATCACACGTACGGTTATGCGTTGCGCAGAAGCGTCGGGGAACGGGGCATCACCGAGCGGACGGTGCATCTGCTGGTCATGCCGATCTGTCACAGTATGTCGACGCGTTCGCCCGGCTTCCTCGGCGCGTTCAGCGTGGGCGCAACGATCGTGATCGCGCCGAACGGCAGCCCCGATGCGGCGTTCCCGCTGATCGAGAAGCACCGCGCGAACCGCGTGACGTTGGTGCCCCCGATCCTGCTGGCCTGGCTGAACTCCTCGCTGCGCGACGCCTACGATCTCTCCAGCATGCAGGTGATCATGTGCGGGGGTGCGAAGCTGAGCGAGGAGGTGGCGCGGCGGGTCGAGCCGGAGCTCGGCATGGAGCTGTCTCAGAGCTTCGGGATGGGCGAAGGCCTGGTCGTCAGCAACCCTCCGGACGTCGATCGGGAGACCAGCGTGCGATACCAGGGCCGGCCGGCCTCGGAGGCCGACGAGATCCGGGTCATAGACGACGAGGGAAACGACGTGCCGCCCGGGGCGCCCGGTCACCTGCTGACGCGGGGGCCGTCGGTAATCCGCGGCTACTATCGCAACCCCGAGCAGAATGCCCTGGCGTTCACCAGCGATGGCTTCTACCGCACCGGTGACATAGTCGAGCGGGACGAGCGTGGGTTCATGAGGGTCGTGGGCCGGTCGAAGGACCAGATCAACCGTGGCGGCGAGAAGATCGCGCCGGAGGAGCTGGAGAACGCGTTCCTCGCCCACGGCGGCGTGCACAACGCCTCCGTGATCGGCATCGATGACGAGGTGCTCGGCGAGCGCATCAAGGCGTACCTGATCCCTCGGTCGCCGGAGGACGTGGCCGATCTCACCTTGAGCAAGCTGCGTCGGTTCCTGCAGGAGTGGGGCCTCGCGACATTCAAGCTTCCCGATTTCGTGGAGGTGGTCGACAAGTTCCCGTACACCGCGGTCGGCAAGGTCAGCAAGCGACTGCAGCGCGAGCAGAACTAGGAACGCGTCGAGCGGCATCGCTCAACGTGAGTTGTTCTCGGGTCGGATACGGCAACGAGGTGGTTATGCACAACGCGGATGTTGTTGTGGTCGGCGGGGGTAACGCCGGGTACTGCACGGCTCACGCGGCGGCCGAGCGCGGGCGACGCGTGCTGCTGTTGGAGAAGGCACCGCGGGCGCTGGCCGGGGGGAACAGCTACTACACGCTCGGTGCGACCCGGATGGTGCACGCCGGGCTCGGTGATCTGCTCGAGATCCTTGAGCCCGATGAGCGTCACGCGCGTACAGAAGTTCCGCCGTACTCGGCGGCAGAGTTCCTGGCCGACCTGGACCGGATCACCGAGGGACGTGACGATAAGGAACTTGCCGCGGCTGTCATCGAAGGCTCGCGCGACGCGGTCCGCTGGCTGCACGAACTGGGGCTGCGATTCCGGCTGATGTACGAGCGGCAGGCTCACGAGAACGCCGATGGAACCTTCGTGTTCTGGGGTGGAACGCACGTGTGCAACGTCGACGCGGGCCCTGGGCTGATGTCAGACCATGAACGCGTCGCCTCGCGGCTCGGGGTCGAGATGCGCTACGGTTGCCCGGTCACGGGGCTGATGACCAACGGCGGCTCGGTCGTCGGTGTTCGCGCGGGCGATCAGGAGTTTCCGGCGGAGTCGGTGGTGATCGCCAGCGGCGGTTTTGAGGCGAACGCGCAATGGCGGCAACGCTACCTGGGAGACGGGTGGCAGCACGCGAAGGTGCGTGGCACGCCGTACAACACCGGTGACCTGATCGGCGCGGCCTTGGAGATTGGTGCAGATCGTGGAGGCGACTGGTCAACGTGTCATAGCGTGCCGTGGGACGCGTCATATCCCGAGAACGAGAGCAACCGTATGTTGACGAACCGACTCAGCCGGTACGGCTATCCGCTTGGCATCATTGTCAACGCCTGGGGTCGACGATTCCTCGACGAGGGTGCAGACTTTCGCAACTACACGTACGCGAAGTACGGCAAGGTGATCCTCGAACAGCCGGGTTCGGTGGCGTTTCAGATCTTCGACGCGAACTCGCGATCGATGCTCAACGTGTACGAGTATGAAATGCCCGGGATCATCCCGGTCGTCGCCAACAGCGTCGAAGAGCTCGCCGCAGCCATAGACGTCGACGTCGACGCGTTCGCGCGGACGGTCCGCGATTTCAACTCATCGATCGACACCAGCCGTCCGCTCGATCCAACGATCAAGGACGGCCGCGGCGCGACGGTGGAACCGATCAAGAGTAATTGGGCATCGGCGATAGAGACGCCGCCCTATTATGCATATCCGGTGACGTGTGGAATCAGTTTCACCTTTGGAGGGCTTCGCGGCGACATCAACGGCCGGGTGCTCGATCCGTCAGGTGCGCCCATCCCCGGGCTCTTCGCGTGCGGTGAAGCGCTCGGGGGCCTCTTCAGCGGGAACTACCCGACGGGCGCCGGCCTGACTGCGGGAATGGTGGTCGGGCGACGCACAGGATCGCTCGCCTGAGCCATGATTTCGTCGCAGATCAGCACCCGGGTCGTCATCGTCGGCGCTGGCCCGGTCGGAATGGTGTGCGCACTGGCGCTGAACCGGCAGGGCATCCCGGTCACCGTGCTCGAGTCGGAGCCCGTACCGGTGAAGGATCAGCGCGCCGCGACCATTCATCCGAGCACTCTGGAGATGCTTGACGAATTGGGCATCACCGAGAAGATCACGCCGCACGGCCTGGTTTCGAGCACCTATCGCTTCCACGACCGGCCGACCGGCGAGTTGGTGGCGGAGTTCGATCTCGCCCGACTCAAAGACGAGATCCGGTTTCCCTATGTGCTGCAGTACGAGCAGTACAAACTGACCGCTTCCATCGCCGAGGAATACGCCAACGGATCCGACTTCGACATGCGGTTCTCCCACGCCCTCACCGGCCTCACCGTGGCCGCGAACGGCATCGAGGTGGAGTACGCCTCCCCCGCGGGCACGGGGCGCATGACGGCGGCCTATGTCATCGGCTGCGACGGCGGCCGGTCAACAGTGCGCAAGCTCGCCGGCATCGAGTTCGAAGGGTTCACGTATCCGGAGCGGTTCATCAAGATCGCGACCAGATTCGACTTCAAGACCGTGAAGTCGAATCTGTCACTGCGCAACTACTTCTCCGACCCCTACGAGTGGGCCAACCTGTTCAAGGTGCGCGGGGAGACGCCCGAAGGACTCTGGCGGCTGATCCTGCCGATCGGCCAGAACGAGGACGACACCACCGCACTGTCGGCAGCGCGTGTCGAGCGGCGGCTGCAGAAGTTCTTCCCCAAGGCGGACCCCTACCACGTCGAGTACGCCAGGGTCTACAGGGTCAATCAGCGCGTGGCCGGGACCTTCCATAAAGGCCGCATCTTGCTGGCCGGAGACAGCGCGCACGTCAACAACCCGATCGGCGGCATGGGCATGAACGGCGGCATCCATGATGCCATCAACCTTGCGGAGAAGCTCCCCCAGGTGATCCACGGTCGGGACGGTGACGATCTACTCGACCTCTACAGCCGCCAGCGCCGTCACGCCGCGCTGAACTACGTTCAAGCCCAGACAATCGCCAACAAGCGAATGCTGGAGGAACGCGACCCCGCCGTGCGGCGACAGAACCTCGATCAGTTGCGCTGCACGGCCGAGAACCTCGATAGTGCGCGCGCCTATATGCGCCGCGCGGCCCTGTTCGACAGCCTGCACGACGCCGCCTCCATCACCTGATACTCCAGTGACAGTGGCCGGCATGTGGTCTCTGCATGGAGCGGCGGCGTGGCGTCCGAACGGGTGCGGCCACCGTGTGATTCTCCGTTGTTTGTGAGAACAAACGATGAATCCGCGGTGGCCGCGGAGCGGAGTGTATCCGGTTTGGACGTGGCGGTATGGGAGGCTGGTTTGGAGGAGTTGCTGGTGCGAGTCGATTCGTGTTTCGTGTCGGAGCAGCCGCGGGTGCAGGCGCGGGCGTATGTGGCCGAGTTGTTGTCCCGCGCGGAGCGGAAGAACGGGTGGACCCTCGCGGAGTTCACCGGTCAGGCGGGTCCGCAGAAGATGCAGCGGCTACTGAACGGGTATGTGTGGAACGCTGATCGGGTGCGTGACGTGGTCGCGTCGCATGTGATCGAGAACCTGGCGGGGGAGCGGCGACTGCCCGGCACAGGGCGAGCGCGTCCTGCCCGAACACCGCGGCAAGACGGTCCCGGGCCGTCGTCGATGACGGCATCGTCCACCCGTTGACCCGCTCGCCGTAGCGATGCGCCAACTCGTCGATGTTCAGGGTGTCGGCCAGCCAGTCCGGGGCCACGACCGCGTGGGCCTCCAACGCCGCCCGCACGCTCTCCCTGGCGAGCTCGGTCCGGTTCAGGTCCCGCACCGCGCTGATCACATGGGTGGAATCGGTGCGCGCTCTGCTACCAGCGCCGATCAGGCCCCGCCCACGGCAGGCCTCCACGAGCCGGTCGAAGACCACCCGTTCCAGATCGTGGTCGGACAGCCGGGCCCGGAACCGGGACAGCACCGTCGCGTCGAACCCGGGTATCGGTCAGCTCCGCGCCGAGGGCGCACTTCCAGTCGATCGCACGGACCGCCATACCCGCGGCCTGCCGGTCGGTCAGGTTCTCGGTGAACTGCAGCACCGTGACCAGCGACAACACCGCCGGCGGCAGACCCGGCGCCCCCCTGATCCCGAACGCGCCGGTGAACGGCTCATCAACGAACACCTCGGCGAGGCGATCCCGCAGCCGCATCGCCAACGTCCCCCGCGGAAACGCCGCCCGCGCGACTGTCACAGTCTGCGCCGGGATCTCGGGCAGCCCCTTCGGCTGCAACAACATGTGCCCCACCTCCTGCGGCCAGGGAGGCGGCCCGGACCACAGAAGAGATCATGCCGCACCCACGACACGCAGCCGAATTACGCAGCAGAGTCTTCGTCACGGTCAAAGGCTACGCCCGCGCCCGCGCCTTCGACGAAGCCAGCCTCGCCCGGGACCCCACCCTGGTCACCGCCCATTCCGAGAAGGAACAGGCGAAACCGACGTTCAAGCGCGGGTTCGGGTTCCATCCTCTGTGGGCGTTCATCGACCACGGCCCGGACGGACCGGGGAACCCGCCGCGGTGCTGCTCTGCCGGGGAAACGCCGGCTCGAACACCGCGGCCGACCACATCACCGTGGCCACGGCCGCGCTGGCTCAGCTACCCCGACGGCTGCGCCGTTCCCGCAAGGTCCTGATCCGCACCGACGGCGGCGGAGGTACCACGAGTTCGTCGCCTGGCTGCACCAGCGCCGGGTGGCCTACTCAGTAGGGTTCACCCTCACCGACGGCTACGCCGAAAAGATCGCCGCACTCCCGGAACAGGCCTGGACCCCGGCCTACGACGCCGACGGCCACCCGCCCCGGGGCGTGGGTCGCGGAACTGGCCGGGCTGCCCGACCTGTCCGGCTGGTATGGGGGTCATCCTCCGCCGCGAACGCCCGCACCCCGGCGCCCAGCTACGTATCACCGACGTCGACGACAACCGGATTACCGCGTTCGCGACGAACAGCCCCGAGGCCAGCTCGCCGTCCTGGAACTCCGCCACCGCCGCCGGGCCCGCTGCGAGGACCGGATCCGCGGCGCCAAGGAACACCGGCCTGGCGAACCTGCCCCTGCACGACTGCACGCAGAACCAGATCTGGTGCGCGGTCGTCAGAAAGATCGAGGCTAACTATGGGCGCCAGACTCGCCGATCGGCATTGTCGCCGACTTTGCGCAGCACGTTCTCGAACGCCAGGATCACGGCACGGGTAAATCCGATGACCGTCAGAATAGTGCTGCAGGCCTCCACCCTGTATCGGATCACCGCGCGGTACGCTGCCTCGGTCGGTTCGATCGCCAAGGATTCTGCATCGGCGGAATAGGATCGGCTGATAAGTATCGGCGCGATCGGTATGCCAGCTAGGAGACGCCGACCCGAGCTACTGCCGTAGCGTGCCAATGCGAACTCAGGATCTGGGTGCCAAGTTTCCTGCTCGATAGGCACGGGAACGGTTACCGTCATCGGGCCAAGCGGCCCCAGGGCAGCATCTGGCAGAAGAGGAGCTTCGTGATCTACGACACCGCCGAGTCGCGATCCGTACCCCGTCGCGTGCAGTGCTCGTCGGATGGTCTCGCGCACGGTGGCATCCGTGCGAGAGCCGTCCCAGTGAATGACCTGAGTTCTGTCGGCTGAGTACAGTCCCTCGTCGAGTGAATCCGTGCGCTCGATCAGCTCAATCGGGTTCTCGATCCGATCCATTTTGAGAGCCGCAGCGATATCGGCGACTTCAGTCAAGGTCGCTGCGACGGAGGGCGTTGATAGCATGCTCTTGTTGGCGTTCTCATCAGTGAGCGCGCGAAGGGTCTCCAGTAGCTGGTGCACGGTGTATCGATCGGCCACGGCAGCATGTACCGCAAGAGCAATTAAGGTCTGTGTCGAGCTGCTTGCGTATGCGAGGCCCGACGGCCGTGCATTGGTGACATCAATCATTTGGCTGGCCATCGTCCGAAGATCTGTCAGCTTCGTGGAGGGCGAGGCCCCTGCGACATGCACTCTGGAGAGAGTTGGTGCGATGGTTGTCATAGGGGTTACCCAAGTGAGCCACAGTCGACGACTTACCGTCTGAACCGACATGCGAAGCAGGTCATGTTCTTGAACGAGCGAAGCGTATGCGGCGAGTAGCGCGTCGTGCGATAACGAGACGGGGAGAATGGCGGTCTCGGTCAAGATCCATGAGTTCGGATCGTCGCGCGACTCACGTAGTCTCTCGAGAGTCGGAGAGGCGGGCACAGTGATCATGCTTGTCGAAATCGCCTTGGCCTCGACTTCTTTGATGATCTTCTGGGACAGCTTCGCGACGGTTCGCTGCTCGAAGACGTCCCGCAACGTGAAAGTGTGCTGTCGTTGTGACGCGCGCGCAACAAGACGTATCGCGAGGATGCTGTCACCGCCGAGTCGGAAGAAGTCGTCGTCCACCGACAGGGGTGTGCCCTCGGGGAGGGCGAGTACGTCGCGGAACACCCCGGCCAGGGACAGTTCGGTGTCGGTTTCCGGGGGGCGGCCGCTGCCGGATCCGGCGGTGAGGTCGGGGGCGGGTAGTGCTTTGCGGTCGAGTTTCCCGCTCGGGGTCGTGGGGAGTGTGGCCAGGCGGGTGAACGATGCGGGAACCATGTATTCCGGCAGGAGCGCGTTCGTGTGTTCCCGCAGTGCGTCGGCCAGTACGGCCTGGTCGGCCGGTGCGGACGGGGTGGTAGTGACATAGGCGGCGAGGAACTTCCCTCCGGCGGGGTGATCGAGAGCGGTGACCGCGGCACCCGAGACGGCGGGGTGTCGTTCGAGGACAGCGCGGATCTCGTCGAGTTCGATCCGGAACCCGCGTACCTTGACCTGGTCGTCGGACCGGCCCAGATACTCCAACTCGCCCTGGTCGTTCCACCGGGCCAGGTCCCCGGTCCGATACAACCGCTCGTCCGGGGCACCGAGAGGGTCGGCGACGAACCTCTCCGCTGTCAGCCCCGCCCGGCCCACATACCCTTCCGCCAGCTGCACCCCGCCCAGATACAGCTCACCGGTCACCCCGACCGGCACCGGGCGCAGCCACCCGTCCAGCACCCGCACATAAGAATTCGACACCGGGCGACCGATCGGCGTCGAATCCGCGTCTGCGTTCAGAGCGGCGATGTCGTAGCTGGCGATCTCGACCGCCGCTTCCGTCGGCCCGTACAGGTTGAACAGTTCCGCTCGATCGAACACCTCCCGGGCCCTGATAGCCGCCGCCACCGGCAGCGCTTCCCCCGTGAACGACACCAGCCGCACATCCGGGAAAAACCCTGCCTCTACTCCCGAGTCCAGGAATGCCTGAAGCATCGATGGCACGAAATGCACGCTCGTGACGCGCCTTTTCCGCACCACACCGGCGATATAGCCCGGATCCCCATGTGCGTTGTCACGGGCGACCACGACCACCGCTCCGGTGATCAGCGGGAGGAAGAACTCCGGTACCGACACGTCGAACGTGAATGGCGTCTTCAGTAGCACCCGGTCAGACGACGAGAACCCCAACGCTTCCCGGCCCCAGACAAGCCGGTTCACGACTGCGGCATGGGACAGGGCGATGCCTTTGGGTCGTCCGGTGGTACCGGAAGTAAAGATCACATACGCGGTATCGTCGGGGGTGAGGGGACGCGGCAGCACGGGTGCGTCGGGCGCCCCGTGTTCTATCTGGCCACGAACAGCGTCCTCATCGAGGACCACGGTGACAACGCCCGCGGCCGTGAGCACGCCCGCATGGGCCACCGCCGTCGCACTATCGGTGATGGCCACACGGGCACCGGAGTCCTGGAGGATCGCGGCAATGCGCTCGGCGGGGTATCCCGGGTCGACGGGGACATACGCGGCGCCGGCGCGGAGTACCGCGGCGAGGGAGGTCACCAGGTCCGCCGAGCGCGGCAGGGCCACCGCGACCCGGCCACCCACCCTCACGCCCCGCTCGGTCAGGAGATGGGCCAGAGCGTTCACCCGCGCGTCGAACTGCGCATACACCAACTCCGCACCATCCGCGTCATCCACGACCGCGACCGCCCCGGGAGTACGTGCTACCTGATCCCGGATCAGCGCATCCACCGTCACCGCGGGAACCACCGCCCCCGCACCCACCGACCACACACCCACCGACCCGGCATCGACCGAAGAGGGAGTGATCGTGAGATCCGCGAGTTCGTGGAGTGTCATGCCCGCAGGGCCGCCGAGGAGGTGGCCGAGGAACGCCGTGAACGCCGCTGCGTGCTGGCCGGCCGCGTCTGTCGGCACGAGCGGAGACCGGCCGGAGATATCCATCCGCAGGCCCCGTCCCGGGCTCCCGTAGACGGAGAGATCCAGCGCGCCGGTCGGGCCGGGGTTGATCAGCTCCGTGACCCCCGCGACCTTTCCGAAGACCGGTGTCGTCCTGAACATCTTGATGTTGACCGAGGGCAGCGACAGGTAGGAGAGCTCTCCTCCCTTCCAGAGACGGGCGAGCTGATGATCCTCGATCGCGGAGTTGTCCCGCAGACCCCGGACCTGCGATCCCACCACCGACAGCACCTCGGCGAATGTGGCGCCCGGGCGCAGGGCGGTCGCGACGGGCAGCGCGCGGGCGACCGCGCCCGGCACGCGCAGCGACTCCGGCTCGCCGCGCATCATCGACGGTACCCGCACAGCGAGGTAGTCCTGGTTCCCGGCAAGGGCCGTATACAGCCCCCACGCGGTGATGACGAGATCCGTCCACGTGCTCCTCGCCTGGCGCGCCAGCATACGCAGGCGATCATCGGCCCCCGCCGGAAGCACCACGGGAACAGGCCGGTACGAGAACGAAAACAGATCAGCGGGCGCGCTTCCCATGGGCTCGGAAAACGCGTCGATAGCAAGCACATCACGCCAGTGACCGACGATGCCGGACCCACCCGGCGTCGATGCCGACCCCGCGACGAGATCCTCCAGACGACCAAACCACCTCGGCGGCGCGAGGATTGCATCGACCGCAGCCGAGTACAGCTCCGCGACCCGGCGGATATAGAGAGACGTGCTATACCCGTCAAGCAGGAGATTATTCGTCGTGAACGACCACACCCACCCACCACCGACACGCTTGAACAGCGTCGACGACGTGAGATCCTCAGCCGCCGAAGACTCCCGCGCACTCACCCCGGCGCGAACCACAGACCGGATCTCCTCGTCTGTGAGCACCTCCTCGGGAACCACCGTCGGCAGAGACAGCTTCCCACCGACCGACTGCGAAGGAGCCCCGTCATCGTCATAGATGACCGCCCGCAGCGCCTCCGTCTCCGCGAACGCCCCACTCACCGCGTCGGCGAACGCCCCGGCATTGATGGCCCCGTCAAGCCACACCAGGTCGCACACACAAAACGCAGCAGAACCGGGGAACAACCGCTGCGCCGCCCAGTTCCCGCGCTGAGCAAACGAGAGAGGCAGCCGCTTCCCACCGCTCACCCCCTGATCAGAGGGCACTTCATCCGCAGCCGATGCACTCCCCGCATCCCCACGGGAATCCCCGCCCCGGCTCATCGGCGAACCCTCACCGCGCTGACCATCCATACAGCCAGTGTAGGGTAACCTAACCTAAATTTGCGCGGATCGACGAGACTCGCGAGAGATGCCCGAGAGCGGCCGCGCGTACCTCACAAGAGAATGTCTGCGGAGCACCTGATTTTGATCACCAGTTCGGCTTTGATGATCACTTAACGCGCTGAGCTGGAGTGATAGGTGTGCGGTGGGCTGTTCTGGCCGGACTACGAGCCGAAGAAGGCCCGCGTCGAGCATCTCTACGCCATCGCCGACGGCCAGGTCACCCCCGAGACTGGCGAGCCGATCGTGATCTTCTGCATGGACGAGTTCGGCCCGCTCAACCTCCAACCCCGCCCCGGACGACAGGTCAACGAGGCTTGACGTCCGATCATCCCTACCCATTCGCTCCAGCTTCCTGCCCGGCCCGCCATGCCGACCAAAGCGCGGCATACACCCCGTCGGCGGCGATCAGCTCTGTATGGGTTCCTCGCTCGGCGATACGGCCGTGCTCCATCACCACGACCAGATCGCAGGCGGCGGCTTGCGAGAGCCGGTGCGCGATCACCAGTCCAGTGCGTCCGGTCAGCGCAGCGTCGGCGGCGCGGTCGAGCAGTCCGGCGTACGCGGAACCTGCCTCGGCGGTGGCCTCGTCGAAGATCGCCAGTTCCGGGTCGGCCAGCACCAGGCGAGTGAGCGCCACCTGTTGTGCCTGTGCGGCGGTCAGCTCGTACCCGCCACCACCGAGCACCGTGTCAAGGCCATCGGGCAGCAGGTCGAGCATCCCTACAGCCTGGGCCACTTCCAGCGCAGCCCCTACCTGACCGTCGGTGGCATCCGGTGCGGCGAGGGTGAGGTTGTCTCGCAATGTCCCCGCGAACACGTGTACTTCCTGGGTGATCATCACCGTGCGCTCCGGTCGGGCCACGGTCCCGGCGTCGGGCTGGTGAATGCCGGCGACCACCGTGGCCAGCGTGGACTTGCCGGCACCCGACGAACCTACGACGGCGACACGCTGACCGGTGGGGATGTCGAGCGTGACATCGACGAGCACACGGGGGCCGATCCCGTAGTGGAAGGAGACCTCGCGGAGGTGGACGCTGCTGCTCGTTGCGATGCCTGGCGCGTCCGCGACGGGGATGGTGGTGACTCCGACCATGCGGTTCAGCGACGCGAGGGCGGACTGGAGAGTGTCGATGACGAACAGCAGCTGATTGACCGGGTTCAGCAGGCGTAGCACGAGCAGCATGGCGGTGGTCGCGCCCCCGACAGTCGAGGCTCCGTGGTCGATGAGGACGAAGCCGACGACGAGCACGGCGGCCAGGCTCAGGCACTCGCCGAGGTTCAGGCGGGTGTTGAGCATGCTCTGCACGGTGCGCGCCCGCAACGCCTGCACCGATACGCCCCAGGAGGTGGTGGTCACGGCGCGGTGCCGCTGCTCGGCAAGCCTGAATCCGAGCACAGTGGCGTAGCCGCGCTGCGACTCCAGAATCTGCTGAGCACGCGCGCTCATCGCTGCACGCTCGGCCAGGTATACCCGCGGGCCTGTTCGCAGGTACCACCGCATGGAGAGCACGTAGACAGGCAGCACGACGGCAAGGGCGGCGGCGTAGGGCCATTCCACCGCGGCCAGCCCGCCCAGCGACATGACGATGGTGAAGGACGTAACGGTAAGCGCCGGGATCACCGCGGGAGCCGCATCGGCAACCGCGGTGACGTCGTCGCTGGACCGCGAGATCAGATCCCCGGTGCCGGCAGACTCGACGACATGCTGCGGCAGCGTCAGGGCACGGGAGACCAGCTCCTCCCGCAGCCCGGCGAGGACGGTGTGGTACATGCGAGTAGCCAGGACGATCGTCGCCGCCGTGCCAGCGGCACCGAGAATGGCCGAGACCGCCATGATCGCGATGGCGGTCAGCACGGTACCGAGGTCGGCGGCGCCTTCCTGGACCCGATCGATGAGGAACCCGATCGCGACGGGTCCGATCAGGTCGATGGCGGTGCTTGCGATTCCCAGCACCACGAGGGCGGCCAGACTGCGTCGATGCCCACGGCTGAGCCGCCACACCTCCCGAGCGGTCTCACGTCCGCCCGCGACCGGCAGCGCGTGCTCTGTCGTCACGGATCCCCCGGTCACAGCGCCGCCTTTCCAAGCACCGGCATGTTGTCGAGGAGGCCGACGACACGGTCGCAGCAGCCAAGCAGGGCCGGGGACGAGGCGATCAGCAGGGTTGAGCGATCTATACGGATACCGACCAGCCGCTTGGCGATGGTCTGCTCGGTCACCGAGTCGACGGCGGTGGTCGGGTCGTGCAGCACCAGCACCGGAGTATCGGTCGCGAAGGCTCGAGCGAGCGCAACCCGTTGACGCTGGCCACCGGACAGGCGGTTGCCGTTCTCACCGACGGGGGTGTCGAGATCGGCTGCGAAGTCCTCACAGGCAGCCGCCCACACTGCACTGTCCATTCGCTCGGGCAGGCAGGCGGTGACGGCGAGGTTGTCGCGGATGGTGCCGGTGAACAACGTTGCCCGATGAGGTGCGGCGGTGACCAGGGAACGGTACTCCGCTGGGGTCAGTTCGTGCGCCGGCCGGCCGTCGAGACGCACCTCAATGTCGTTGGCGGCCCACGGGTTCAGCAGCGCGTCAGCGATGCGGGCGGCAATCCGATCATCGGCGTGCACCCCCACCAGCTCACCGGGTTCTACCCGGATTGACGCACTGGGCACGCCGATATCCAGCACGCCGACATACGGCGCGGACACGTCCTGCACAGGCGGCGGCGTGCACCGCTGTCGTATCGCGTCATCGTGTCCGGATGCGGCGGTGCCTGCGTTCCTGAACACGTCCATGATTCGCGCGGCTGAGGCGCGGGCGCCCGCGAGATTGGGGATGGAATAACTCGCGATCGCCTGCATCTGTGGCAGCAGCGCCTGGGTGAGGCCACCCGCGGCGATCAACTCGCCGACGCTCAGCTGCCCATTCACCGCGAACCAGCCCGCCAGCCCCGTCACCGCGGCGACGAACACGCCATTTACCGCACCGGAGCCCACAAGAAACCTGCCGAGTAGCCCGGCGTTGCGCCCGGCGCCGACCAGGGTCTCCCGGCTGGCCTGCCGGTATCGCCTGGTCGCCTCGGTCTCGGCGCGCACGCCCTTGATCACCCGGTATCCGGCGACCAGATCGGTAGCCCGTCCAACGGTGTCAGCGAGGAGATCCTGGTATTCGCGGGTGTCGCGGGAGAGACGTTCGCTCAGGAGGCCCATCAACCAGACCGCCACGGGCGCGCCGAGCAGCACCATGACCCCAAGCGGCCAGTGCATCACCAGCAACGAGACAGCGATGAACATTATGGCGGCGATCCTCGAGATCGGCAGAACCACGAGCAGCCCAGCGTTGGCCAGGCGGAAGACGTCGTTGGTCATGGCCGAGACCACATTGTCCGCCGGCGCCCGCACCGCGCTGCCGTCGGAATGCAGCACTCTGGTCGAGAGTGTCGCGCGCAGTCGGTGCTGCAACAACTGGACCGCATACGTGTTGAGCCGATTCGTGAACCTGGCCGCCGCCGTCAGCGCGACGTACAAGGCCACCAGCACACCGAGCCAAAGCACCAGTTGCCCGGCATCCCTGGTCACGAGCGCCCGGTCGATCGCGAGCCCCATCACCACCGGGACAGCCGACTCGCCCACTTGCCACACGATCGCCAACAGCATCGCGGGGATCGTGATGCGTGGCAGCGAGAAGATGACGCGCGCCACGAACTGTCCGGGACGATCACCCTCCCTGACCTCGAATGACCGGACATCAGGAGGCTCAGGCGCAGCCTGTCCCAGCACCGGTAGCCACCGCGTCAGCGGTCCTCGCCCCAGCTCCATCGGATCGGTGCGCATCAACGGCCCTCCCGCACGCCTTCGCCACCGCGGTCACGGCCCAGCGGCACCACCTGAGGAGTGCCCGCTACCGGATCGGGCACCACCAGACAGCGCAAACCGAACACCTCTTCGACCAGCTCGGCCGTCACGATCTCCGACGGTGGCCCCTCGGCGACCATGGCGCCGTCCTTCATGGCGATCAAGTGCGTGGCGTAGCGAGCAGCATGATTCAGGTCGTGCAGCACGGCGACCAGGGTGTGGCCGACGTGGTGCAGGTCGGTGAACAGCTCCATCAGTTCGATCTGATGGGTGATGTCGAGGAAGGTGGTCGGCTCGTCCAGCAGCAGGATGCTGGTGTGCTGCGCGAGCGCCATCGCCACCCACACCCGCTGTCGCTGGCCTCCCGACAACTCGTCCACCAAGCGGCCCGACAGGTCGGTGACCGCGGTCTGGTCCATCGCCCTGACTACGGCCCGCTCGTCGGCCTCGGTCCACAGCCGGATGAACCCCTGATACGGATACCGGCCCCGAGCCACCAGGTCGGCTACGGTGATCCCGTCCGGGGCGATCGAGGTCTGCGGCAGCAGGCCGACCCGCCGCGCCACCTCCTTCGTCTTGTACGACTGGATAGCTACACCGTCGAGGACCACCTGACCCGCGGACGGCTTCAACAGCCGCGACAGGCCGCGCAGCAGAGTGGACTTCCCGCACGCGTTCGGGCCCACGATGACTGTGAACGACTCGTCCGGAATGGACACCGACAAGCCCTCGCTGATGATGCGCTTGTCGTAACCGATCGTCGCCGACTCCACGCGGAGGCGTGAGCCGCCGGGCGGCGGAGCAGGAGTGGGTACGTCTCTCGCCTCCGCAAGATCGGTGATGGTGTTGGTGTTCATAGGCGTCTCCTGGCTTCGGTGAAAAGCAGATACCCGAGGTACCCACCGCCGAGCATGACGGTGATGATCCCCACCGGCAGGGGAGTTGGGGCGACGTGCTGGGCGAGGTAGTCCGCCACCAGACACAGCAGCGCGCCGACGAAGGCGGCGGGTGCGAGGGTTATCCCCGCAGTGCGGACAAGGCGGTGTCCGATCTGCGGCGCGACCAGGGAGATGAACGCGATCGGCCCCGATGCAGCCGTGACAATCGCCGTCAACGCCACCCCCACCACGACCATGCCGAGGCGGGCGGGCGAGACCCGCACCCCTTGGGAGGCGGCGGTATCATCACCCAGCTCCATCTGCCGCATCGGCCGGCTCAACATCGCAGCCAACAGCAGAAGCACAGCGATGCACACACCGCCGATGGCCACCTGATCCCAGGACACCCCGTTGAGTGATCCGGCGCCCCACGCGGCGGCTGCAATCGCCTGTTCCAGGTCGGCTCTGAGTATCAACCAGGTGTTGAGCGAGCCGAGCATCGCCGAGACGCCGATGCCGACAATGATCAACCGGAACCCCTGCACCCCTCGCCGGTAGGCGAGCACGTACACGGCGATGGCGGTGGCCATCCCCCCTAGCAACGCCCCGCCTATCAACTGCACGTAGGTGCCGTTGATGAGGAGGATCACGATCAACGCGCCGGTGTAGGAGCCCTGGGAGAATCCGATGATGCTGGGGTCAGCGAGCGGGTTGCGCAACATCGACTGGAAGACCGCCCCGCTCGCCCCCAACGCGGCACCGAACACCAGCGCCGCAACCACCCGGGGCGCCCGCCACTCGACCACGATGTCGTGGACCAGCCCGGTCTCCCCGCCGACCAGCGCGGAGACCACCTGCCCAGGGCTGAGCTGGTACGAGCCCGTCATCAGCGCGAGCACCGCCATGCAGGCGACCGCGACCGCGAGCACCGCGCAGACGATGACCGAGCGCCACTCGAGCCGGACCGCGATCCTCCATCGCCGCAGCACCAGCACCCGCCGCCCGAAGTCCAGCCGCCCCCCGGGAGCCCCACCTGTTGAGCGATGGCGCGTTAGTCCGGACCGAGAAGTAACGCCGATACTCATAGTCCGCTCGCCTTCTTCCGCCGCACCAGTGCGATGAGAACGGGGGCGCCGATGAAGGCGGTGACGATACCCACGGGGATCTCGCTGGGCCGCATGACGATTCGCCCGAGAACGTCGGAGGCCAGCAGCAGGCTCGGGGCGAGGAGGATGCTGTAGGCGAAGACCCAGCGCTGGTTCGGTCCGACGAACCAGCGGGCCACGTGCGGCACCATGAGCCCGACGAATCCGATGGGGCCCGCGATGGCGGTCGCGCCTCCAGCGAGCAGTGTGATCGCGATGATCGCGAGGACGCGGGTACGAGCCAGACGGACGCCCTGGGCGGCGGCGATCTCGTCGCCGAGAGCCATCGCGTTGAGTGGACCCGACACCGCAAAGGCCAGAATGAGCGCCACGGCGAAGAACGGCAGGACCGGCCACACCACGTCGAGGGGGCGCCCCAGGATCGAACCGGCAGTCCACGACCGCATCGCATCGAACGCGTCCGGGTTGGTCAGCTGAAGTGCCGACCCGGCGCCATCGAGCACCGCGCTGACACAGACCCCGGCGAGCACCATGACTCCCGGCGACTGGCCGCGTCGGGTCGATCCCAGGAGCAAGACCATGATCGTGACGATCAGTGCCCCGGCGAACGCGAACCACATGTAGCCACTGATATCGCGGATTCCGAGCACGCCGACGGCCATGGTCACCGCGAAGGAGGAACCCGCGCCCACGCCGAGGATACCGGTGTCGGCCAGCGGATTGCGCGTCAATGCCTGGATCAACGCCCCCGCGACCCCCAACGCCATGCCTACGACGAGCCCGACGACCGTGCGCGGCAGACGGTAGTCGCGGATCGAGAACTGATCGATGTCGGCCGACGGATGAAACAGCGCATCCCATATCACCGACGACGCAATCGCCGTCGAGCCAACCAACAGGCTCAGCACCAGCAGTACGAGCAGTGTCACCAGTGCTGTGAGCAGACCGACGGCGCGCAGTCGAGGTCCGGATGCCGCCGCGGGCACCCGGACCTCGACGTCACGGGTCTGTGCCGTCATCCCGCCGTCGCGAGCTTCGCCAGCGCCTGGCCGAGCGAATCCAGGTATTGAGAGTAGGTCCGATAGGATCTGGTGAAGCTGACATCGCCGAAGCAGTAGACACCCAGGGCCTTGCCCGAGGTCACGGCGGGAAGGGCCTTCCATGCGCCCGATTCCGCCACGGGGGCGAAGCCTTCCGTGACCTTACCCTCAGCGTCCACGGGGTACAGGAGCACGTCGTACTCGGACAGGCCGCCGATCTGCTCGAACGATCGCTCCTCGCCCCCTTCGCCCAGATCGGGTATGTCGAGGGGAATGTCCGCTCGCGCTATCTCCGAGCACTGCGAGCCGTTGAGGGTGAACATTCCTGCGTCCTGCCAAGAACCTCTGTTGACTTCGCCGAACTTGGTGGTCTTTATGATCTCCGGGTACTTGTTCTGGAACTCGGCGAGCTTCTCCTCATACTCGGTCTTCTGCTCGTTGAGAGCATCTGTCAACTCAGTGGCATCCGCGGTCACGGACAGGCGGGTCTTCCAGTCCGAGCTGAATCCGAAGAAGATCGTCGGTGCGATCGATTCCAGTTGCGACTTCATCTGCTCGAAGTCGGAGTCAGGTGCGGAGAACAAGATGAGGTCGGGCTTGAGGGTGGCCAGCAGCTCGAGGTCGGCTTCGCTGGCGCCGGAGCCGAGGAGCTTGGCCGCCTTGTACGCGGCCTGCTGCTCCTCGGGCAGTACGTCGAGCACGGAAGCGTCCACCTCCGTGACGCCCACTGGCTCGCCGCCGAGGTCGAGGAACGACACGGTTAGTCTCCCGAGCGTTGCAATCCGCTGCGGGTGCGCCGGAATCTCGACCGCGCCGTTGTCGGCCTCCACAGTGCGGGTCGCTCCGACCGCGCCACCTTGATCGTCGCTGTCGTCGCTGCCGCACCCCGCAAGGAGGATCACGGTGCCCAGCAACGCGGCGACCAGGGCCGCACTGCGGCGCCGTGGTCTGGTAAATGTCATGGATGCGTTTTTCCTTCTGTTCTTCGTTCGAGTGGGGGTGATGTTCCCCGTTAGATCCGGACAGCTACTATTGATCCCTTTTCCATCGTCGGCGTGGACCTGCGGCGATCTCGATCGACGACGGTGAGACGGAAAGGGCCCATAGCAGATCCTGGCCTGGCCTACGGATTGTCGGATCCCAAGATTCTTCAAGGTAGCAGCGAACTGGGCAGATGCGTAGTTGCTTCCGCGGTCCGAATGAATAATCGCCCCGTCGGTGAGCCGGTGGTTACGGGCGGCCATGGTGATGGCGGTGTCGATGAGACGGGTCGCGGTCGCGGAGCGGGATGGCCGCACCATTCGTAGAAACCGGAACGGGAAACCTGCAGCCAGGCGCACATCTGGGTGATGGACGGCGCGGGTGTGACGGTTTTCGTGGTGGTGCGGGCAGCATACTCCGCATCGACGAACTCGAACGGGTCGCTCACCGATGATCCTTAGCTAAGTACGCCGTGGCTTTTTCCAGGAAGGCGTTCTCCATGGCCAGCTCATGGTTCTGTTGTTCGAGTTCGCGTATCCGCGCGTTGTCCGCGGCGGCCGGGGAGGGCGCCTCGCCGGCGTGGGCGCGCCGGTAGGCGGCGACCCGGACTCCGAGTTTCCCCTCGACGATGCCGAGTTCACGTGCGACGTCGGCGATCGGACGAGACGCCTCGATTACCATCTTTACCACCTCGTCCTTGAATTCAGGCGAGCATTTCCTGCACTTCTGTGTCAACTATTACTTCTTCCGCGCTGCCCCTAATTCTAGTAGGGGCAGCTGTCCGGAAGAAAATGGGCACCTCAGGGGCAGTTGGTGTTGTTGCGGACGAGTTCGTGGACGGTGGTGCCCCAGCCGACGATGTGCGTCTCTGTGCGGGTGAGCCCTGACCGGGTGATCACGGTGTCCAGTTCCTCGGCGGTGCGTAGACCGGAGCCATGTACCGCGAGTCCGATCAGGTCGGCTTCGCCGTCATGTTCATCGAGGTCGTCGGTGTCGAAGACCTCCTCGACCAGCAGCACCCGCCCACCCGGGAGGAGGTTCTCGGACGCTCGGCGGAGAGCGTGGGCGGCGTCGGCGTCGGGTAGCGCCTTGAAAGCGCGGCTGATGAACACGACGTCCGATTCGGGGCTGGGCTCGAATACCGACTGCTCGACCACGCTGACCCGTGCCCGCTGCTGCTCGTCGGGGATCGTGACGGGCAAGTCGCGGCGTAGCCAGTCGGCCTGGGCGGGCAGCACGCAGATCGTGACCCGCAGATCAGGATGAGCGGCGACGAACTCGCGGGCCTGCACGCCCGCGCCACCGGAGTGGATCACCAGGTGCCGGACACCAGTAAGCAGGTTGGATTTGGCGATCGACATAGCCAGCGCGTGCTGGAACTCGGCCAGACGTTCCAGGTAGCGGTCCTCGTAGTCCTGCTCGGCCCGCACCTCAGCAAAAGTCTGACCCGTGACGGAGGCGTAAGACGACCGGCCAGTGCGGATCGACTCGGTGAGTCCGTAGACGCCGAGCATCTCCCGGCCTCCCACCCCAGACGGGTGCAAGGAGTCCGCGACGAACTCGACGGTTAGGACTTCACCCACCGGCGTCAGAGCGTAGCGGCCCGGTTCGGTCTCGGTCAGCACGTCCAGAGCATGCAGGTAGCGCAGCAGCTTGCCCAACGCCCGCTTGTCGGCATCCGCCCTGATGGCCAAGTCCGCCACGCTGCTGACGCCACGCGAGATCAGCTCGGGAATGCCCAGCTCGACGGCGGTGCGGATCGCGATCGGCGGGACCAGTTCGGTCAGTTGATGGAGCTTCTCGAAGGGCGTGATCGACTTCTCGGGGTCGGGCACCGCTCCGTCGGCCTCTAGGGCAATGACCTCGCCACGACGCCAGTACCCGGTGAACTCGATGTCCTCCTTGGGCACACTCCGGTCCTCGACCAGATGGCGACGCAGATCCCGCACCGCCGAGCGCTCTCCCGCGAACCACGCGAACGGTCGGCCGTCCCACCAGCCACTGTTCTTGACCGCGTCCACCAGAAGCGTGGTCGTGCCCGCCTCGGCGCCGTCGCGCACCAACCAGGTCACCTCAACCCGCGGCAGAGCCCTCAGCTCCAGCCGATGAGCGTCTTCGGCGACCTCGACGAACACCTGCGCCCGCGCGTCATCGGGCAACTCATCAAGCAGGCGGGCGATCGCGGGGATCGCTGTGTCGTCGCCGGCGACAAGAAGCCAGTCCGCGTCTTGCGGTAGCGCCCGCGATGCGCTCGGGCCGTGGAAGTGGATGCGGTCGCCGGGTTGGGTACGGTACGCCCAGGTGCTGCCGACACCGATACCGTGCTTGACGAAGTCCACGTCCAGTTCTCCGGTCGCGGGGTTCCAGCGACGAACTGTGTAGCCCCTTGACAACGGCCGGGGGTTCCTCGTCAGCTCGAGGCCCTTCTCCTTCTGCACTGGCAGCACCGGCTCGGCCTGATCGGGGTAGCAGAACACCAACCGAATGTCATCGTCGAAGCCTGTCGAGTCGAACGCCGGCTGCGGGAAGCCGTTCGCCGAGGTGAACGCACGAAGTTGCTCGCCACCCAACGTGACCCGTCGCATCCCCGGCGTCAGGTCCACCACCCGAACCACCTCGACCTCTCGCAGGGTCAGCGGGTGCACTGTGAGCCCACGTGAGGTCTTCGGCATGCTGAGGGAAGCCCCTTCCGATCGCGTCTAGGGTGAGACGGCCCCGCGCCACCAACGGCAGCGGGCCACTGCTAAGGTACGGTAAACCTCACCTGCACTTGGGTACGCAGGTCGCCATATAGTTATGACATGATTGGCTCGTCTCCGCCGCCGATACCGGGAGCACGGATGGTGCCGGTGGAGCGCCCCAGTCACATGCTGATCTGGGTCCGCACCGGTCGCGCGCGGGTGCTTCTGGACGGCGGAACGGAGTTCTCTCTCGCCGGCGGCGAAGGCATCTGGATGCCTCAGAGCTACCGAAACCGCACTCTGACGATCACCGAGCCCGGCACGGTCGCTTTCCCGTACTGGCTCGACGCCAGCGTCGGGGCCTGGGCGCTGACCAAGCCGACGCGGTTCGATGTCCCCGATGACTGGCAGGACTGGCTGATCCAGTACTTCAACCTTCAGGTCACACCGTTCACCGGTCACGGGTATTCGCCTGACGGGGTAGCCGATCTTCTTCGTGGTCTCGGCACACGCCCAACCTCACCTCCGCGCGGCGGGGCCACCGCTCCTTCGGCACTGCTCGCCCCCCCCACCATGCCGAAGGCCGCCGGGGCGAGAGCAGTGGCCGAGGAACTGATCCGCGACCCCGCGCTCGACCTCACCGTCAAGGAATGGGCGACCCGGGTGCCCTCTAGTCCGCGCACCCTGCTGCGCGAGTTCCTCGCCGATACCGGGCTCACCTTCGAGCAGTGGCGACTGCGCTGCCGGCTGACCGCCGCCGTCGAGCTTCTGGCCGCCGGGTACGACGCCGATCAGGTGGCAGCGCGAGTGGGCTTCGCCAGCCGCGGCGGCTTCCGGCGCGCGTTCCAGCAGCAGTTCGGGCCGACCCCTCACGAGTTCGCCAGGGAGCTCGCCGCCCGCGCTCTTGCCGGTGGCCTGACCGGGCGCGCCAGCGCGGCACGCCAGGCTGACAAGTTCGTGCGCTTGATGCGGAGAGACGGTGCTGCTGCCCATGCGCCCGATCTGCTGCCCGCAGCCCGCACGCCCTTGCACGCCACGGATAGTCACGTGCTCAGTTGGATGTATCGCGGCAGCGGTTACCTCGACATCGGCGTTAGGCGTTACGAACGACTGCGTGGCGTCGCGACTTGGATACCAGCGGGAGCCGAGCACATTACTGGGCTTCGCCAGGACTCCATCTCGCTGCCGCTCGGAAACGCCAGCACCGCCGATCTCCAACTGACCGAACCCATCCAGGTGCAGTTCCCGCGAGCGTGGGACGACTACCTGATGTTCTGCTCCATCAGCGCCCGAACCATGCTGCGTCCGGTCGACTATGACCCGGCCCGCATCATCGACCTGTTCGCCGAGCAGGTCGCCGCGCAGCGGGCACTATCGGTGCCGATGCCCACCGACCCGCGTGGGCGTGAAGCTGCCACCGACTACCTGCGCCGCATCGGGGTCTCTGCTGGATCGACCGACTTCGACCTGCCCGCCGAAGTCCACCGAGCGTTCCACGAGCAGACCGGAATGACCTTCGCCCGCTGGCGCTACGCGGCCCGCATGCGCGTGGCTCGCGACCTGCTCGTCGGCGGCGCCAAGCCCAGCGCCGTTGCCCACCGCGTTGGCTACGCTCACCTACCGACCTTCAGCGCCGCCTTCACGCGCTTCCACGGACTCTCACCGCGCGAATACCAAGAGCGTGAGATCGGCACCGCTTGATCAACGCCATGGATGTGAACCGCGACAACCAGCAGCTCATCGCCGACGCCGTCCTCAAAGCCCAGTGCAGCCACCGCGACGCCCGATCCGACCACGCGGCCGAACTCAGCACCATCGAGACGGAACTCACCCAGACCGACCAGCCCATCGACCGTTGTCTGGGCGCCTTCGAGCGCGGTGCCCTCGGCGGGACTGTCAAGAGGATCTCGGCTCTGTCGCACTTTCGGTGGTGACTGAGTGTTAGCCGAGCAGGATCCTGTGGCGGAGGAGGGGAAACCCTGCCCGGCCGTGCATCTGGCGCATGATTCGCTTGGTCTTGGTGTTCACGCCTTCAGTGCCGCCGTTGTTGTGGGGCAGGGTGAGGGCGTTGTTGACGGGTCCCGGTCGAGGTTGAGGCCGCGGGTGAAGGCGTGCAGGTGAGGTAGGTCGGCGGCCCGCGCGCTGGTGATCCATGCGGTGAGGAGGTCGTCGTTGCCGTCGGCTGGGGCGAGTAGCGCGGCGAAGCCGTGTATCAGGCTCGTGAGGGTGGTCATCTCGGGGCAGGCGGCGGTGTGCTCGCCGAGCCGGTCGCGCTGGGGGTCGGTGAGGGCGTCGGGCCTGGTGAGCAGGAGCCGGGTCAGCCTGCGTGGGGAGATCGTGGGCTTGTCGCCGTCGAGGCGTCCCTGGTTGATGTAGCGGACGAGTAGGTTGTGGCTGCCCGGGTAGCCCTGCTCGGTGATCTCGTGGAACAGGCGCAGGACCGGGACGCCGGGTTCCTCGGCACGGCGGCGTTTGAGGTAGTCGCGGTAGGGATCGACCAGCGTCGGGCGGAAGGCCGGGGCTCGGGTGAGCCGGTCGGGCTCGGGGACGCGGGCGTAGCGCTTGACGGTGTTCAGGGCGAGGTTGAGCCTGTTGGGCTCCAAAATCCGGGTGCGGCCTGTGAGCTGCTCTTTTACAGCCCGGGTGATCGCCTGCGGAGGTCGTCAGGCGGCGTTGCGGTACTCGTTGATCAGCCCGCCGAGGATGCGTGTGCGACGGACGGTGGAACCCGGGGTCGGGGTGACCACGGGTGGCGGGTCGGGCGGGTGCTGGCCGAGGGAGCGGTGAGGCCGGTGGGTGTTGAAATGCTCGGCGTATGTGGTGAGGGCGGTGGTCAGGTGCCGTTCGGAGACGATCAACAGCCTGTCGGTGCATTCCCGGCGGGCGGTGCCGACCCAGCGTTCCGCGGTCGCGTTCGCCTGCGGCGACTGTGGCGGTGTGCGCACCACGTCGATACCGGCTCCGGCAAAGACAGCGTCGAAGGAAACCGTAAATTTCGTGTCGCGGTCACGGAGGAGGAACCGGAACCGGTGGCCACGTTCCTCGAGGTCCATCAGCAGGTTCCGTGCCTGCTGGGTGACCCAGGCCGCGGTTGGATGCTTCGTGACCCCGAGGACGTGGACACGGCGGGTGGCGTGCTCGACGACGAAGAACACGTAGATCCGTTGTAGGAATACGGTGTCCACGGTGAAGAAATCGCAGGCGAGGATGCCGGAGGCCTGGGCGCGCAGGAACGTGCGCCAGGAGGCGTCGGCCCGACGGGGCGCTGGATCGACACCGGCGCGGTGCAGGATCCGCCAGACGGTGGCGACCCCGACCGGGTAGCCCAACCCGACGAGTTCTCCTTGGATCCGGCGGTGGCCCCAGGTCGGGTTCTCCCGTGCGAGGCGCAGGACCAGCTCGCGGATCTCCCGGCGGACCGATGGCCGTCCGGGCGACGTCCGAGGGTAGGTCCATTGTCGTGCGAGGAGGTCACGGTGCCAGCGCAATACGGTGGCCGGGGTGACGACGAACGAACCCCAGCGGGCCCGGGGCAACAGCCGGGACAGGGCTGCGAGGATCACCCGATCCGCCGGTTCCAGCGCCGGGCGGTTCACCTGCCGTCGTAACACCGCCACCTGATGTCGCAGGACGAGGAGCTCCACGTCCTTCGCGGTGTCCCCGCGGACTCGGAGCAGCATCACTCCGAGAGCGTTGCGTGTCAGGGCGTAGAACAGGGACCACACCATGACCATCCAGCCTGCCCGACGCGGGCCCTGTCCGGCAGGCAAACGCGCAGGTCATCCCCAAATCGGGGTTCTGGAGCCCCACAGCCCGCTGCCAGGTCCGATCGGACACCGCTCAGACAACGGCGTCCAGGGAATACAGGCATGATCTGGATGACCTGGCGGCAGCACCGGACGCAGGCCCTGTTCGCCGTATCCTTGCTCGCTGTACTCGCCGCCGTCCTCGTTCCCACCGGTCTGCAGATGCACCACACGTTCGACAGCCTGGGCCTACCCACGTGCCTACACGGACCCGGCGTCGCCGAGTTCGTCGATGCCGCAGGCGGCGGCTGCGGGCCACAGGTCGAACAATTCACCAATCGTTTCCAGAACCGCAGCCTGATAGCGCTGCTCCTGGTATCTCTGCCACTGTTCGCAGGTCTGTTCTGGGGCGCGCCGATGCTCGCCCGAGAGTTCGAGCACGGCACACACCGGCTGGTCTGGACTCAGGGAGTGAGTCGGCTACGCTGGGCTGTCACCAAGTTCGGCTTGGTAGCAGCCGGTGTGGTGGCGATCGCCGCCGTGTACACGCTGCTGGTGTCGTGGTGGTTTGGCCCTCTCAACCAGGCCGCAGGAAATCGGTTCTCCTGGATGTTCGACGTTCAGGGGCTGGTTCCAGTCGGTTTCAGTCTGTTCGCAGTGGCACTCGGAATCCTCGCAGGTACCATTACCCGCAGGGTACTGCCCGCGATGGCGATCACCCTGGTCGGTTTCGCCGCCAGCCGGATCGCGGTGGTTTTCCTGCTACGGCCGCACTTCCTGCCGCTCGTTGAGCGCAGGTATCCGATCGTAGGCACTACCCGACCCAACGAACTTCACGGCGACTGGGTCTACAGTGCCGGAATCAACAATGCTCAAGGGGATCTGATCTACGGAGGAACGCCAACGAACAGCGTTCGCTCCTATTGTGACCCTCGGGACGTCGTGGGAACGCCCTGCCATTTCGACGTGGGCCCCGGCGGCTACAACCTGGAGCTGATCCAACCTGTCGGACGGTACTGGCTTTTTCAGGCACTCGAGACCACTCTGTTCGTCACGCTCGCCGCGCTGGTGCTCATCGCCGCTGTCCACTACATCCGCCGCCGGGCCACCTAAAGATCTTCAATGTATGGCGATCGAGGGCGACGGCGGAACCCGCCAACCTGTTTGAGGCAGAAACTTGTGGAAACTACCAAGTTGTTGTGAGCAATGGTTGAGACCTGTGGATCGGCTGGGGAGGGCGTACCTTCCCGGTGATCGAGGTTGAGGTCTCAGTCAGGCCGACGTTGACGCGTCGGTCGGGAAGGCACGCCCGTGCTCACGGTAGTACCCGAGGACAGCACGCCTGAGAACGGCTCGACGGCCAGGCCGTCGCTGATCGATGAGATCGTGCGGGAGGGTGCCCGGCGGATGCTCGCGGCCGCGTTGGAAGCCGAGGTCGGCGCCTACATCGCCGAGCTCGCCGGCGAGTGTGACGACCGCGGCCGCCGGCTGGTGGTCCGTAACGGCCGTGCCCGGTCCCGGCGGGTGCGGTCGAGGTCACCGCGCCGCGGGTCAATGACCGCAGGGTCGACCCGGACAGGTACCGCGAGCGTCGGAAACGGCCCGAGGGTCGGTGGCAGTGCGGGCCCACGGGCCGCGTGTCATCCTGTGGCCGGCCAGCCGTGTTCTGTAGCCACGGGTGCCGGGTGCCCGAGGGGGAGGAACCAGCGTGGTGGACGGCGTCGGCTCGGCTCGGCTTGCGGTGCTCATCGATGCGGAGAACGTGCCGTTGTGGACTGTCGAGCCGCTGCTCGCCGAGATCGCCCGGTACGGGAAGGCGCAGGTGAGGCGTGCCTACGGTGACTGGGCGGGCTCGCTGAGGAGCTGGAAGAAGACCCTGCTGGAGCTGTCCATTCGTCCGGTGCAGGTGTTCGCCGCGGTCAAGGGGAAGAACGCGGCGGACCTGGCGTTGACGATCGACGCGATGGATCTGCTGCACGCCGGGTCCATCGACGGAATCTGCTTGGTGTCCCCGTTGACTGAACTAACGGCATGGTTTGCCCAGGTCAACGCGGGTGCGCGGAGGGACTCGGTTAGGGTCCTCGTTCATGATCGACGACGAGGTGACGTCGCGGGATCTTGCCGTGTTGGCTGTCCCGCTGGTGGGGTCGCTTGAGGAGACGGGCGACCGGTGGTTGCCGTTCCGGCTTGTCGACCCGGCCGGCGGGCCGGTGGAGGCGGTGTCGTCCTACTTCCGTGACCTTCAGGCGGCCGGGCGTTCTGAGACGACGTTGCGTTCCTATGGGATGGATCTGCTGCGCTGGTTCCGGTTCTTGTGGGCGGTCGACGTCCCGTGGAAGCAGGCGACGCGGGTCGAGGCTCGGGACTTCTGTCGTTGGATGCGGGTAGCCGGGAAGCCATCCCGCCTGTGGGGTGCCAGAAGTCGGCCTGGGCCCGTGAGCTGGGCTGATGCGACGGTGCGGCTGTCGGCATGATGGTCAGCTATGTCCGTACGCCTGCTCTATCTGATCTTCGTGCGGGTATGTGGCTGGCTGGTTCTCCTCGGCCGCTCGTCGGCATCGAAGGACATCGAGCTGCTCGTGCTGCGGCACGAGGTCGCGGTGCTGCGCCGCACCCAGCCCAAGCCCCGGTGGGACTGGGCAGACCGGGCGGTCCTCGCCACACTGATCCGACTCCTACCCAGGGCCCTGCGAGCGCACCGGCTGGTCACCCCCGGCACCGTCCTCGGGTGGCACCGCCGTCTCATCACACGGAAATGGACCCACCCGCAGCGGACCGGACGGCCACCGATCAGCCCGGAGATCGCCACGCTGATCAAGCGGCTCGCGACCGAGAACACGACGTGGGGCTACCAGCGAATCCAGGGCGAGCTCCTCAAGCTCGGCCACCGGGTCGGTGCGTCCACGATCCGCCGGGTCCTGAAGTCCCTGGGTCTCCCGCCGGCGCCCAGGCGGCAGACCGACACGACCTGGCGGCAGTTCCTACGCGCCCAAGCCTCGACCATGCTGGCAGTCGACTTCTTCCATGTGGACTGCGCCGTGACGCTGCGGCGTCTGTACTGCTTCTTCGTCCTGGAGGTCGGCTCCCGCACCGTGCACATCCTCGGGGTCACCGCCCACCCGGACGGGTCGTGGACCACCCAGCAGATTCGGAACTTCCTGATGGACCTCGGCGACCGGGCAGGCGACTTCCAGTTCCTGGTCCGCGACCGGGCCGGACAATTCACCGCCTCCTTCGACGCGGTCCTCGCCGACGCCGGCATCACAGCCGTCAAGATCCCACCCCGAACCCCACGGGCGAACGCCTACGCTGAGCGGTTCGTCCGCACCGTCCGGACCGAGGTCACCGACCGGATGCTGATCTTCGGCGAACGGCACCTGCGTACCATCCTGGCCGAGTACGCGGCCCACTACAACGGACGGCGACCCCACCGCAGCCGCGACCTTCAACCACCCCGACCCGACCACCCCATCGCAAACCTGACCAAGGAACGGATCAAACGTCGGCCTGTCCTCGGCGGCTTGATCAACGAATACGAACGAGCTGCCTAAAAGCCCAGGTCAATGGCGGTGTCCGAGTTCTGGCACCCCACAGTCCGTGGTGGGACTTCTCCTGGGCACCCGACAACTGGCCCTGCAGGGCGCTCCCCCGGAGCTGCTGCGCCCCGCCCGCCGGCTACTGGTCTTCTCCAGCATCGTGACCTTGGCGTTGAACATCGCCGAACCGGTGATCGCAGGCGACTACGGCAAGGCCGCCTTCGATGCAGTCGGCCCGGCCCTACTGATCGGGTGGAGCGAGGTCGGCCCCGGCCTGCTGCAAGCAATGCGCCACCCCACCACTCCCTCGGCCCCCATCCGGATGCCACAGCGCAACGGCACGCCAGCATCCACCGTGCCCACCGACGGCCACGGCGATGACACCGGCTCGACCGTGGCCGGTGTTCCCCGACAGCGCAAGCCCGCCCCAGACAGCGCCGCCACGGCTTCAGCAACACTGCTCACACGTGCGCGGCGGGAAGACACCCGATACTGGGAGGAACACCACCGGCCAATCTCGGCGGAGGAGCTACGGAAACGCCTGAAGATCGGATCAAAACGAGCCCGAGGTCTCGTCATACAGCTGCGCGCAGATGCACATCGGGCCCTTGAGGAGCTCGCCCCTGCAGCTGACCCGCTCATACCCATGGTCAATCCGTCCGGAGTCGGTCTGGATGACGTCGAGATGATCGATATCGAACCAGCAGGACCGAGTTGGCTCGCCGCATCCGAGTGAGCGCCCCTCCGTATCGTCTAGGACCAGCACCGAGACCGTGCGCCAGCAATGTGGGAGGTCGAACCGCCGACCGTCCGCTTTTCAGGCCGGTCCATACCGTCCAGGAACGTCCGCACACGTGCTCTGACGTCCACTTCTGGCCGCTGGAGTACCCCTCTGGCGGCCCACGTTGCCACACGCACTGCCACACATTCACCGCCTCCGAGACCGCCTGCGACGCCCCCGCCGTGCCTTCGCCGCACCCCCGTGTGGCAACCGGTACGGCGGCGGAAGGCGCGAAGCGGGCCGCCCCGTCTGAGAGATCCGCCGACGTTTGGGAGCCCACCACGGCCGTGCGGGGTCTTCGATGAGCGCCAAAGCGGTAACAGCCACAGCCGCGCCGGGCGGTCGTGGCGACGGGGCAGGGAGCTCCGCCGTCCGCGGCGTCACCGTGATCATGGTGCTGGTGATGGGCCTCAGTTTCCTGTTCGGCTTCGGCAACTCCTGGGCATTGGGCCTCCACCTCGGGGTCCCGCCGTACGTCGCGCCGCTGGCCTCCCGTGGGTTCAGCCAAACTGAAGGGTCCTCAGCCCGAACTCAAGGGTCCAACCCCGCCAGGACCGGGGTGGACCCGTGAGGGTCATGCCCAGGGTGGTGGTGTACGGAGCGTGATGCCGCGTGATCCTGGTTGAAGGTTATGCGGTCAGAGCTTCGGGTGTCACGCCGATCTCAGGTGTGTCGGATTTCTTGTTCGTGGCGTCGACTTTCGCGAGGATTTCGAGGCCGAAGTAGCGGTGGGTCTCGATCCACTCGTCGTGTTGTTCCGCGAGGACCGCGCCGACGAGACGTATGATGGCGTCACGGTCGGGGAAGATACCGACGACGTCGGTACGGCGGCGGATTTCCTTGTTCAGTCGTTCCTGCGGGTTCGACGACCAGATCTGCCGCCAGACCTCCCGCGGGTAGGTCGTGAACGCGAGTAGGTCGGCTTTTGCGCCGGAGAGATGGTCGGCGGCCTTCGGGAGTTTCTCGGAGAGGGCTTCGGTGACCCGGTCGAACTGCCCGCCGACCTCATTGGCGTCGGCCTGGTCGAAGACAGTTCTCACGAGCGTGGCGACCCACGGCTGCGATGATTTTGGTGTCATCGTGAGCAAGTCCCGAAGGTAATGAGTCCGACATCTCTGCCACGACGCACCGGGCAGTGTGGAGCCGATCGCGTTGACCAGTCCCCGGTGGGCATCGGAGGTCACCAGCCGCACCCCGGACAGGCCTCGGGCGACCAGGCCGCGGAAGAACGCCAGCCAGCCGGCACCGTCCTCGCTGCTCACAACGTCGAGGCCGAGGATCTCCCGGTGCCCGTCACCGTTGACCCCCACGGCAAGCAGGCAGTGCACGTTGATCACACGGCCGTCCTCACGGACCTTCATCGTCAACGCGTCGGCCTGGACGAACCGGTACGGACCGGCGTCCAACGGCCGGGACCGGAACGCCTCGACCTGGGTGTCGAGATGCTTCGCCAGTACCGATACCTGCGATTTCGAGATATGCGCGACCCCGAGTTGTTCAACGAGTTTGTCGACCCGCCTGGTCGACACCCCCAGCAGATAGGAGGTGGCGACCACCGAGATCAGTGCCTGCTCGGCACGCCGGCGCCGGGTCAGCAGCCATTCCGGAAAATACGATCCCTGCCGCAGCTTCGGCACCGCCAGCTCGATCGTCCCGGCACGGGTGTCCCACTCCCGCGCCCGATACCCGTTCCGCCGGTTCACCCGCTCGGGGGAAATCTCCCCATATTCCGCGTTGCAGATCCCGTCCACCTCGGCGCCCATCAACGCCTCCGCGAACGCCTTCACCATCGAGCCCAACAGATCCGGACTCGCCGTCATCAGCTCCTTGCTGAACGAGTCCACATCCGTCACAGTCTGGCGCGCGGCCATCGCGTCTCCTCATCGAGTTGCTTCGCACGTTTCTCGAAAAGGATCACGCGGTGGTCGCTCTACGTCACGGACCGCCACTCCGGCGAGTCGCTCGACGATCACGATCCGTACACCACGTCAGTGGACTCCACTCCCGTGAGTTCGGGCCAACCGCTGGCAGCGCACGACGCGGGGACCGGCTCCCCGACCGCGCCCAGGGGGCGGCAGACGGGCGGCATCGTCCACGTGCCTGGCACGCCATCCAGGCAGTTTCCCAGCAGCGCCAGGCGTTCCCGGGCCGCCGGCCACCTGGGGGCCGCAGGCTGCCACGCTCCCTCACTTTCACCGCTTCTGCAGGAAAGGCAGCAAGGACGAGGGAGGCTCAGGAATCCCGAAGAACCGTCAACCCGCCTCGGGGCCGGGGCCGGTGGGCCGGAAGGCGCTGTCCCAGGCCAGAACACATGATCCAGGTCGGCAGCCGGGAACCATGAACTGAAGGGTTATTTCTCAGTCGCCCCCGCGGTGGACCTGTCCGTGGTCGGCCTCCTGCTCGGAATACGACACCTCGCACTCGGCGGAGCGACCACCCAGCAGATGCGGCCAGCCTGGCGACTGCTCGTGTTCGCTGGTTTCGTCACCCTGGCACTGAACGTCGCCGAACCACTCATCGAACAGAACTACGGCCGGGCAGCCTTCGACGCCGTTGGTCCGCTACTCCTGATCGGCTGGGCCGAGGTCGGCCCAGGCCTGCTCCAAGCGATGAAAGCCATCGAATCTAAAACCGCCCAGCCCACGCCTGTTGATGGCCTGCCCGCAACGGATGAGGTATCCGTGCAGTCGGAAGTTCCCAGAGCTACGTCACCTGTACTGGCGCCGCCCCAGACAATGCAGTCGGAGGGCGACAGCAACTCCGTTCAGCATGTTCAGACAGTCGAGTCGAACACCGCATCATCATCAGTATCGACGATGGACGGGGTCGTCTCCGGCCCGGAGCGCGGAACGTTGGAAGATCCATCCCTGACAATCAAGGCGAGAGAACGGAAGGGAGAGCAGGATCGTACCGACAAAAATGCGCGAGAGCAAGATCTGCTTCACCGGGCTCGCGCCGAGGATGTGCTGCACTGGCAGCATCACCAGCGTCCGATCTCAGCAGATACGTTGCGGAAACGGCTCCATGTGGGTGCTCCCACCGCTCGCAGGCTCGTTGCGCAACTACGCAGTGACACCCACACTCAAATCGAAGGCGTCGGGTATCCTCCACCCGACACCGACTGAAACCTGACCGGCCACACCGCACGCCGCTGGAGGCCGAGACGCCTCCGGTACAGCATTCGCGTACCTCTCAATTCTACGGTAGAGGCTGACCGCGGTCAGCCTCTACCCGAACAGATTGGATGTGGCCAAAAATATCCGAGTACCCAAGATCCGTAGCATCATGCGGCGGCCGGGGCAAGGTAAGCCGTAGCTAATAGAGAGTCAGGCTCCGCCAGCGAGCCGATACTGGTTGACTTGATCGCGGTGGCCTTATAAGGTTTTGCATCGTCGCCGCTTTACTTCTCTCGTGCGCGGCTGGCTAACTAAAATGGGCGTAGTTCCCGCCAAGTGACGTGATCAAGTCGGTGTGTAGTGTTCGGCGAACTTGGTGTGGTGGTTGCGGTGCTGTTCCTGGTCGAGGTGGTAAGCCCAGTAGGCGTCGAAGTCGCCGTTGGTGACGACTGCGCGGAGGAGGAGGACTGCTTCGGCGCCGTCGAGGCCCCATCTGGCTCCGGTGATGTCGAATCGGTCCTTGATGAGGTGGCGGCAGGAGCCCTCGACGACGCCGGTCGCGATCGGCCAGCCGTTGGCGAGCGCGAGGTCGTAGCCCAGGTAGGGGGCCTTGGCGTCGAGGTAGTCGGCGGCGGTGTCGGCGCCCTTGCGTTCGGTGGCGTTGTAGTGGTTGCGGGTCGCGCGGCGGCGGAACCCGGAGGCGATCGCGTGGGCCTTGCCGGCGAGCACGCCGCGGGCCTGTGCGTGGACCCAGTCCTCGGCGTCGGGGTCGCCCTTGTCGAAGAACGACCAGGCGGCGGTCCAGAGGTACTCGAGGACGTGGATGAAGTCGACGATGACGGTGATGGTGACGTCGCGGCGGGTGGCCTCGGCGTGGATCGCGTCGAGCTGGGTGTTGTTGCCGTCGACGAGCACGACCCAGGTCCGCTGCTGGTGGGGGTCGCGGCGTTCGGCCTCGTCGAAGCCGGCGGCGATGACGGTGGCGATGTCGTCGACGACGGAGGCGGCCAGCCAGGTCCCGGTGGCCGTCGGCCCGTCCGCCCGGGGCTGGCCGCTGGCCTGGGCGTTGCCGCGGCGGGGGATGACGTCGTCGACGGTGCGCGGCGCGGGGGTGGTGTCGTGCACGATGGCGATCTCGGCCATCCGTTTGCGGTTGGCTTTCTCGCCGGGTGACAGCCGGGTGGCCAGCCGGTTCTTCCTCGCCTCGGCGGCCTTCGCGGTCGCCGGGCGCAGCGCCTCGGGGCGCATGACGATGCCCTTGCCGTCGAACTGGAGGACCAGCAGCCGGCCGGCGGGGGTGATCTCGGGCCGTGGCTGGGCGTAGAAGGCGGTGATGTCGGCGGCCAGGCTCCGGACGAGCTCGACGGCGAGCCGTTTGCCCATCACCTGGCCGGTCGCGCGGGCGACCGCGTCGACCGCGTCGTCGAACGAGCCCCGGGTCACCTCCAGGGCGAGCCTGCGCGCGAGCGTGTGCGAGTACAGCCCCGCCGGAAGGTTCAGCACCGCGTCCGCGGGATGCAGGTTGCCCGCCCCCGCCGCCCGGTAGGCGTGCCGGCTGACCACGACCTGCCCGAACTGGGACACCAGCCGCCGGCCATGGCCGCGTTCCAGCCGGGTACGGGCCACCCCGTCAGCACCGACCGGTGGCGGGTCGGCCCGCGTCTCCTCACGGGCACGCAGGTCAAGATGGCCCTGCAGCAGCGCCCGCAGCACCTCACGGCCATCCCGCTCGATCAGGTCCTCGACCTCGTCGTGCCGGCCAGCGCGGGCGTCCGCCCCGGCGAGCAGCGCCTCCAGCGCGAGGTACCGCGCCCTGGCCTCGGCGAACGGGCCCGCCGGCGGCGGCACGGCCGGCTCCTCGTACCCTGACACGCAGGCTCCTTTTCGCAGTCACGTCCCAATGGTTTCGTCACCACGGAACGTAGCGAGAAGGAGCCACCTTCTTGATCAACCCTGGCACAGCACTCGATGATCGCTATCGCAATGATCTCACTCGGCCGGAACTACACCCACGTCAGAACGTGCCGGTCACTGACCCGCTCCTCGACCGCCTTCATCAACCGATCATGCGGGATCGCCGAGAAACAGTCGGCGATGTCCGTCTCCACCACCCACCGCCTGCCCCGCCAGCACTCATCCACGAGCACCTGCAGAGCGTCGTGCACCGCCAGCCCGGGCCGAAACCCAACCGAGCACGGCAGGAAGTCCGCCTCGAACACCGACTCGAGAACCATCTTCACAGCCGTCTGCACGACCCGGTCACGGACTGTGGGAATCGACAACGGCCTCTGCCCGGACGAAGATCCGGGCTTCGGGATCAACACCCGGCGCGTGGGCGCCGGCCGCCACCGACCCTCCTTCAGATCCGCAGCCAGTTCGTCGATGAAACGGCGAACCCCGTACACCTCGACATCAGCGACCGTGACACGGTCAACTCCAGCCGCACCGTTGTTACGGCGCACCTGGACCCACGCACGCTCCAGCAGGTCACCGCGATAGACCTTGTCATAGAGCGCGTGGAACCGCCGCCCGGGATCAGCCTTGGCCGCCCGGTAAAGCGTTTGCTGCAAGGCTTGAACCTTGTCTTGCTCGGCGGAACTAGCCACGAGGGCACTCACCAGCTCTTCCTCACATACACACGCGCCGACGAAGCAGCGGCCCTTCCCGTCACCGGCGGTTATGTTGTCCGACCGGCTCAAGCGGTAATATGGCCGCCTCCGACTCCCTACCCGACACGTCACCCACTTCCCGGGGTCATCGGTTATAGGGCGTCGCCTCCTCCGGCAGATATTCCGCAGTGCTGCCGGGCCAGGCAGGGTCTCTCCAGTTCCCGCCGTCACTATCTGAACGTTCCGCGCCCCATACCCCGAGGAGTCCTTCACGGCTGTAATCCAGGATCTACACCGCTTCCGTGGCCTTCGCCGTGATTTCCGCGGCTCGACACTCCCTCTTCCCGCCGAAGCGGGCCTCTAACGAGGCGGCAGGCTTCGCTTCATGCTACGGACCGTCCAGTCGCTCCCCCTATTGGGCTTTTGACACTGGGCTTCGACCCGGCCAGTTACCCGACCAAGCCGCCAGTCTGCTACCGGGCCTCCTGGCAGCTACCCGGACCGGACTCGCACCGGCAAGCGACGACGAGCTTACGAACGGGGGATCAGCCGCTACACGGCGTCACCTCCGGCCTGCTGGACACACGAAAGCCCGAGGCTAGTCGTGAGTGCAACAGCTCAGGGACGTGGCATGGGCGGGAGGGGTTCGACAGAGATCTGTCGGGCTTCCTCAGGTGGGACACCCATGGCGCGGAGCACCAGTTCGGCCGCCTTTGAGCCGGCCTCACGCCAGGTCTGGCGGCCTTCGAGGACGGTCCACATGGCGCTTACGGTGGTTCCCATCAACATCGCCGCGATGTTGAGTTCGCTGCCTGTGGGCAGGTCGTAGCGCCCGGCTACGAGGCCGGCGCGGATGTCGTGCATCGGCGGACCGCTGAGCATCTCGCGGAGGGATTCCTCGGTGAGCCCGAAGCGGACCGCGAACCTGCCCATTGGGGGATGGTCGTGAGCGAGCCGAACCAGCATGCGCAGTCCGGTTGCGAGTCGCAGCGGCGGGTCGAGCGCGCCGTGAGCGTCCATCGTTCGGGCGATGGTGGCGTGTACCTCGATGGCGAGTGTGTCGCGGACGCGTTCGAAGAGCTGCTCCATCGAGTCGACGGTGCGGTACAGGGTCCCTCGTGCTACGCCGGCCTCGGCGGCCAGTTCGCTCATCGTGAGGTCGAAGGTCCCGCGCTCACCGAAGAGCCTCATCGCTGCGACGTTGATCCGTTGCTCAGCGCTACCCACGAGCTACCTCCCCTCGATTCGTTCGACTGATCAACGATCTTGTGCACGTTACGGACCTGTCCCAAGTGAGTCAACGACGCCCTATGGCGACATCGATTGACACATGTTGAACACTAATGTTCAGTGTGTTGGGCACCACACTACACAGGAGGCGGGCGTGAGCAAGCAACCGAACGCGGCGCAGTCAGCGCCCTCGACGACGGAGGCCGAGACGACATCGGTGCTGATCGCCGGCGCCGGTCCCATCGGGCTGACACCCGCACTCGAGCTCGACCGCCACGGGGTGGACTCGCTGCTGATCGAGCGGAACACCTCAACGACCAAGCATCCGAAGATGGACATCACCAACGGTCGCAGCATGGAGCTGTACCGCCGTCTCGGGCTGGCCGACGACCTCCGCCAGGTCGCAGTTCCGGCCGATCATCCGATCAAGGTGACGTGAGTGACGAACGCGGCCGGCCGGGAACTGGCATCGTTCGTCTACCCCAGCGTCTACGACTCACGAACCCAGGCCAGGAAGCCCAACGACGGCAGGACGCCGCTTGAACCACCGATGCGGGTGTCGCAGGTCGTCCTCGAACCCACACTGCGCGATCTACTGATCGCGCGTGCCGAACACGTCGGCGTCCAGTACGGATGGACGCTGGAGACGTTCGCCCAGGACGCCGTGGGGGTGACGGCTGAGCTGGTCTCGTCGGAGACCGGGGAACGGCGTACGATCCGCGCCAAGTACCTTGTCGGCTGCGACGGAGCTGGGAGCCGGACCCGACGCGAACTTGGGATCGGCATCGACGAGATCGATCTGCGCCGACTCGTGATCAAGGAGCTCGGTGTCCGCCGCGTCGCGAGCAATCTCGTGCGCTCGTTCCGCGCATTCGGTCAACGTCCCCCGGACGGCCGGTTCCATCTGGTGCACTTCGCCACCGCCCTCCGGCGTGTGGTCCAGCGGTTCGGCCAGATGTGGCACCTGCAGTCACCGGAGGGCTGGTCGGTCAATTCCCAGGATGACGGTGATATCTGGACGTTACACGGCCCCGTTGGGGATGGGCGAGGACGCCGACAAAGTCGACCCAAGCGAGTTCGTCTACAAGCGCTTCGGGTTCAGGTTCGACATGCAGGTGCTCGTCTCGAACGCGTGGACGCCGCGTCTGGTGGTTGCCGACTCGTTCGGTCACAGACGAGTGTGGCTGGCCGTGATGCGGTCCACCAGGTAACCCGACCGGTGGTTGCGGCATGAATACCGGCGTCGGCGTCTGCGACGCCATCGGACTCGGACTCGGACTCGGCTGGATGCTCGCCGCGCTTCTCCAAGGCTGGGGCGGACCGGCGCTGCTTCGTGCCTACGAGCAAGAACGCCGTGCAGTGGCGTTGCGCAACCAGGCTGCGGCGGGCCGGCACAGCGTAGTCCGGGACGCGATCATGGCGACCTTCCGGCCCTCAACGCACAGCGAGGGCTGGGACGGTGACCGGGTTCGACGCGAGATCGGACGTGAGGTCAGCAACCTGGGGAACCTTGAGAACGAGGCGCTGGGCATCGAGCTGGGCTACCGGTACGACGGCTCCCCGGTGATTTGCGGCGAAAGAACGGGGGTTGCGCCGCCGCTACGGATGGACGAGTACGTGCCGAGCACCTGGCCTGGTGCGCGTCCGCCGAGCGACGCTGGCGGACGGCCGGGAACTCTTCGACCTCTTCGCGCGGAGTTTCGCCTTGTTGCGGTCTGTCGCCCACGACATCGAGGAAATTGTTAACGCGGCTGCGAAGCGGGGCGTGCCGTTTGAGGTTATGAATGTACGTGACGAGCACGCGCATCGACTCTACGAGCGCGATCCGGTTCTGACCCGCCCCGACCAGCATGTCGCCTGGCGAGACAACGCGGTCCCGGCTGACCCTCTCGACGTCATCGACCGCATTCGTGGCGACCATCGACGAGCACGAAGGACACCTTCATCTTGAACATCTTCCTGTGGGTAGTGCAGATCGTCCTTGCCACCGTGTTCGCCGGCGCGGGCCTGATGAAGCTGACCCGTCCGATCGACGTGCTTCGAGCGAAGATCGGCGGTTGGGTCGATGGCGTTCCTACCCCGTTGATTCGGCTGGTCGGCGCCTTGGAGGTCGCTGCCGCTGTCGGGCTCGCCCTTCCCCCGGCGGTCGGAGTGCTCGCTTGGCTCGCCCCGCTTGCCGCGGTTGGCCTGGCCGTCATCATGGTCGGTGCGGCCGTGATCCACGGTCGCCGCGGCGAGTGGGCGTCGACCGGTCAGAACGTCCTACTCGGACTCGTGGCAGCAGGTCTTGCATGGGCCCGTTTCGGCCCCTATCCCTTCAGTTGATCAATCGCCGAGGAGCATACCGTGAGCACACCGATCCGCATCACTGCCGGGTTGTACTCGGTCCGCCTGCGCGACGACATGCCACGCGAGGTCACCACCGCCCACTGGGCGGGCCAGCATGCCGACATCATGCGGAAACTCCCGCACATCGACGAATACATCCAGCAGCAGTTCTCCGCCACAGACCACGGCTACTGGCCCGCTACGCCCGGAGTGGGCACCAGGGTCCCAGAGGAGTTCCGACTCGACGGCTACGCCGAGATCCGCCTACCCAGCATTATCGGTGGCATCCTCAGCGCACTGCACACCCGCGAAATCATGCTCGACGAGCAGAATCTCTTCCGCCACGTCGTCGGCAAGCTGACCGGTCCGAAGCGAGGCCGCTGGTGGCCCGACGAGGAAGGCACGCCAATACCACACCGCACCGCGGTGCTACTGCGCCGCCGCAGCGGCACCAGCAGCCGCGACTTCCGACGATTCGTGCACGACCAACTTGGACCTGCACTTCACGAAGCCGGAGCGCTCGACCTGCGCACCTACACGTTCATTCCGTCCTCGAAGCTCACCCCGAGCTCTCCCGCGGTCGCCCACAACTACCCCGTCGAGCGCCGCATCCACGGCGGACTCGTGATCGGTGCCGAAGACAGGAGCGCGATCAGTCGAATGCTGAAAGCAGATGCTGTCGCCACACTCACCGAACGTCAGTCCGAGCTGCTCACTGCTGCACACGCCTACACGATCGAAAGATCCGCAACTGTCATCGACAAGACTGTGCGGCCTGGCGCAGGTCGCCGCCGCGACACGTCTCGATGACTGCGCCACAGCAGACGCTGCAGTAGCAGCTCGCCATAGGTTCCCTGACGGTTCCGGGCAGGGTGATCAAGTCCGCGACGAGTGAAATACGCGCAAGCGCCGCCGGATATATCACCGACGAACTCCTCGCGTTCTACGAGCCGATCGTGCGCGCGCAGACCCCTCTCATCGTCACCGACAACCTCTATGTCTCGTTGCAGGCGAAATCGACGCCGAAGCAAGCCGGCATCGACGTTGACGCAAAGCTGCCGGGTCTTCGCGACTGGGTGACCATGACCCACGAAAGCGGCGGCCTGCTGTTCGCCCAACTCAACCTGGTGACACGCGACGAGGCCCGCCTGCAGGCTGTTGCCCACCAGCTGACCGCCGACCACGGCGTGGAGGTGCTGGCCGCGGACCTGTCCGATCCGCACTCGCGCCGCCGGGTCGAGAAGCGCCTGACTGGTGGCCCGTTCATCGACCTTCTCGTCAACAATGCGGGTATCCTGCACTCCGCACGTTCGGTTTAGGTCTCTGACCAGCCCATTTTCTTGATCACGGGGGTTTGGTCGGGTCGACTCCGAGGAGGTCGAGCACGCGCTGTTGGAGCGGGGTGGGCCGGGGGATGTAGGCGGGCTGGCCGTCGTGAGCGGGCACGAGGCGCAGGCCGGCGAGGGCTTCGAGGATGAGGCGGCTGGTGGGCTTGGCCGGGCGGCGGGCGTAGAGGCCGGCGACCGTCCCGGTCGGGCCGGCGGCGCGGCGGGCCTCGCGCTCGATCAGCGAGAACAGCAGCAGCGCCAGGCCGACGACGTGCAGGAGCCCGTGGATCCGCTGGTTGTTCTCCAGGTAGAACGGGTTGACCGCGAGGGGGCCCTTGAACGCGCTGTTGCGCCGTTCGGAGGCTTCCTGGCCCTTGTAGTCGACGAAGACCCCGGCGGCGTCCTTCTCCTCGATGCTCTGGTTTGTCAGGAGCGCGAACCAGCCGTCGGCGTTCGCCGCCAGGTCCAGGGCCGCCTCGTCGAAGTACCAGGTCAGCAGCGGTTTGCCGGTGTCGGGGTTGGTGTCGACGTGGGTGCGCAGCCACGCCCCGACCCGACACTCCCTGGTGATCTTCTCGACGCGGGCGTGGACGGCGGCCTCGTCGCGGTAGTAGTGGGTGCCGAGGTTGCGGTGCAGCACGACGAGCGCGGCGCGTGCCTTGTCGATCTGTTTCTGCCGGCTGGCCGCGGACGCCGCGGCACGGCGGGCCGAGTGGGAGTACACGGTGCGCGTCGTGAACGGCGGGTCGGTGGCCTTCGGGCCGCGCAGGGTCGTGGATCCCTCGACGACCCGGTGGACGTCGCGCTGGTGGAACAGCTTGTCCTTCTCGCGCTGGGGCGCCCAGTCGACGATCGTCGCGGTGGCCGGGTCGTGCGCCGCGAGCGCGGCCGGCCCGACGATGGTCCGCGGGGCCGGGGCGACGAAGGTGGCGCCGGCCGCGTCGATCGCGGTCAGGTTCGTGTAGGAGACGAGCTTGCTGTCGCCGACGAGCAGGAACCGGCGCGGCCCGGCGAGCTCACGCAGGGCCCGCAACGCGCCCTCCACCTGCGAGACCTCGGCGGCGCCGCCGTCGTAGACGCGGGTCAGCAGCGAGACCGCGCCGTCGGCGCAGGTCGCGAAGCCTGCCTGCACCTGCTTGAGGTCGAAGCGGTGGTCCTTCGGGTGGCCGGGCTTCGCCGGTCGCGTAGGCGGGGTCGGCCCGGTCGTAGGCCCCGAACACGAACATGCTGGTCAGGTCCCAGTGGATCTCGGAGGCGTCGAGGCCGAACACCGCGATCGCCCGCGCGGCGATCGCGCCGACGACGGCGTCGGCCTGCTCGGCCAGCGCCTCCAACGCCCGGCCGCACCGGTCGTCGTTGAGCGCGTCCGGCTCGATCCCGAAGATCTCCAGGACGGCCCACCTCTCGCCCCAGTCCTCGACCCGGACCAGCGGGGTCGGGGAGGTCAGCCGGTTGGCGACCAGCATGGCGATGACCTCGCCGTGGGTGTGGCGGGTCTTGTTCTCCTGGATCGGGCAGAGCCGGTCGATGATGGCGATCAGGTCGAGGCGGGCCAGCAGGTCACGGATGACCGGCAGCGAGCCGAGGAACTTCTCCAGGCTCGGGGGGCCGTAGCCCAGTTCGGCGGTCGCCAGCACGCTCCGCACCGTGCCAGATCGGATGCACCACACACCAGGGTGATCATCACCCTGCCCGATCAAGAAGTCACACCATCAGCACACCGCATGAACGTGCGGAGTGCAGGGGGTATTGGTCCGCCTACCTTCACCTCGTTCGCCACCGCAGACCTGGCCACGGAGATACGGCAGATCGACGTCAACATCCTATCTCCCATGTCACTTGCCCACGCTGCCCTGGGCCGGATGCTGGCGGAGTCGAAGGGGACACTACTGACGATCTCCTCACTCGACGCCATCCTGCCGGCCCCATACCACGCCACCTACGCCGCGACCAAGGCGTTAGTCAACAGCTTTTTCGAGGGGCTGCACGAGGAACTGCGCGACACTCCCGTCACGGTGACCACCGTGATGCCGGGATATGTCCGCACCGAGTTCACGGAGCGAGCCGGGGTGACCGACGCGCTCGACGGCGTTCCCAGGATCCTCATCCACGCTCCGGAACGAGTCGCCCGAAGCGCACTCGCGGCCGCGGCTTCTCAGAAGGCAATGAGCGCCCCGGGACCGATCTACACCGCCTACGCGGCGGTCATGGACTCCCTACCTCGTGGTATCCGACGCCGGCTGTCCAACCGCATCGTCCCCAACCACAGTCAGGGCCCCTCATGAAGATCGAACCTCGCCGTCTGCTGTCCCGGCGCGCGCCGACCCCTGCGGCGACGATCCGGCGGATGAACCCCGGCAGCACCTACGACGGCATACCCCGGATGCCTGCACTCTTCGGCCGACAGGGCGGTCCCCGCCAACGTCCGGAAGGGCCGGGCATGTACCGGGCCGGCGATGGGAACACCCTCGTCACCTGGGTCGCCGCGAGGGCGGACGCCGACAGGTTGGCAGCTCTCCTGCCAGCTGGGTTCGAGCTCACCGACCCGCTCCTGATCGTCGAGGCCGCGACGCTGTCCAACCTTCCGTGGCTCGCCGGGCGCGGCTATGAGTTCTTGGTGGTCAGCACTCCGGTGGTCTACACGACTGCCGGAGCCGAGCACCGCGGCCGGCTTGAGCTGGTCACCTGGGAGGACTGCCCGGACGCCATCATCTCCGGGCGCGAAGAACTCGGGTTCAACAAGATGTATGCCGACACCATGAGCCGCCACACCGGCAACGACGGGAAGTCGGTCCGCTACCGCGCGGCGTGGGACGGCACCACGTGAAGCAGGGTCGGGCGAACGTCACGGTGCACCGCATCCCGGCCGCGCCTCATCAAGGCTTACCAGCGACGACGAATCTGGAAGTGAAACCTGGCTACCGAGCGTCCGCTGCCTTCTTGGGGGTCATGTCGCAGGCGAGATCTACTGCGCTTTCCCACGCCACCCAGCTATGAGCTGCCAGCTCCGACGGTTTGACGAATATGAGGGCGTCTGGAGCATCCGTGAGAGTCAGAACGCCGCTTCGGACATCTCCATCAGCCCGAGACCGGTGCCCTCCAGCACCGTCCGGCGTGTGCGCAGCTCCGGCAGGATGTTGGCCGCGAACCAGCGCGCGGCCGCGATCTTGCCCTCGTAGAACGCCCGGTCGCGCTCGGACGGGGAGCCGTCCAGCCCGCGTAGCGCCGCGTCGGCACCGCGCAGCAGCAGCCAGCCGACGACGAGGTCGCCGATGCTCATCAGCAGCCGCGTGGTGTTCAGCCCGACCCGGTAGACCTGGGACTTGTCCTGGGCGGTGGCGGTGAGGAACCCGACCATCGAACCGACCATGGCCTGGCACTCGTCGAGCGCCGCGCCCAGCGACTCCCGCTCCGCGCGGAGCGCGCCGTTGCCCGCCTCGCCCTTCACAAACTCCTGGACCTGCGTGAACAGAGTGGTCAGCGCCCGACCCTTGTCCCGGACGATCTTCCGGAAGAAGAGGTCCTGGCCCTGGATGGACGTCGTGCCCTCGTACAGGGTGTCGATCTTCGCGTCGCGGATGTACTGCTCGATCGGGTAGTCCTGCAGGTATCCGGAGCCGCCGAGGACCTGCAGCGAGCTCGCCAGCAGTTCGTAGGAGCGCTCCGAGCCGACTCCCTTCACGATCGGGAGCAGCAGGTCGTTCATCCGCACCGCGTTGTCGTCCACCTCGCCGCGGGCCGCCGCCAGCGTGACGGCGTCCTGGAAGGTAGCGGTGTACAGCACGAGGGCACGCATCCCCTCCGCGTAGGCCTTCTGCTGCATGAGCATCCGGCGCACGTCGGGATGGTTGATGATGGCCACCCGCGGCGCGGTCTTGTCCGACGCCCGGGTCAGGTCGGCGCCCTGGATCCGCTCGCGGGCGAAGGCCAGCGCGTTGAGGTACCCGGTGGACAACGTGGCGATCGCCTTCGTGCCGACCATCATCCGGGCGTACTCGATGACCCGGAACATCTGCGCGATGCCGTCGTGGACGTCGCCGACGAGCCATCCGACGGCCGGCTCACGCTCGCCGAAGCGCAGCTCGCAGGTGGTCGAGACCTTCAGGCCCATTTTCTTCTCAAGGTTCGTGACGTAGGCACCGTTGCGGGCGCCCGGGGCGCCGGTCTCCGGGTCGGGCAGGTACTTGGGCACGACGAACATCGACAGGCCCTTGGTGCCGGGGCCGTGCCCCTCGGGGCGGGCGAGCACCAGGTGGAAGATGTTCTCCGGGATGTCCCAGTCACCGCTGGTGATGAAGCGCTTCACACCTTCGATGTGCCAGGTGCCGTCCGGCTGCTCGACGGCCCGCGCCCGGCCTGCGCCGACGTCGGAGCCGGCGTCCGGCTCGGTCAGCACCATGGTCGCGCCCCAGTGCCGCTCGATGGCCCAGTTCGCGATCTTCTTCTGCCATGGCGTGCCGATGCCCTCGAGGATCGCGGCGAACGTCGGCCCGGCCATGTACATGAACACCGCCGGGTTCGCCCCGAGGAGCAGCTCGGACGCCGCCCAGGCGATGGTCGGCGGGGCACCCATGCCGCCCAGGTGCGGCGGGAGGTAGAGCCGCCACCACTCGCCCTCCTGCGCCGCCGCGAAGGACTTGCGGAACGACTCGGGCAGTGTGACGGTGCCGGTGGCGGGGTCGAGTGTCGGCGGGTGCCGGTCGGCGTCCTCGAAGGACTCGGCGATCGGCCCGACGGCGACCCGCTCCAGCTCGGCGAGCACCTCATGCGCTGTGTCGCGGTCCATCTCCGCGAAGGGCCCGGTCCCGAGCGTCCGGTCCACGCCGAACACCTCGAACAGGTTGAACTCGATGTCGCGGAGATTGCTCCGGTAGTGCCCCATGAACGACTCCTCCCCTGGCAGCCTTGGCATCCCTGACGGCCCACCGCACAGTGGTCGGCGGCGCAGGTGGCCCCGACTTAAGTTACTCGCTGGTAGGTTATGCGTATACTACCCACAAGTAACATGGTTTGCTACCCACGAGTAGCAACTGTCGAGATCGAGCCTTCGAGCTCTCGGTGCCGCGTCGCCCTCCCGAGGTGGAGTGGATGCCCGCACCACAAGCATCACTAAAGGTAATTATTTGATACACATCAGCCTATCTACCCACTGGTAACTTTCTGCCGTAGGCTGCTGGAGTCTCAGTACCACCACGCCCAGTGCAAAATCGTGCACTGTGGGTGCGAGCCAGGTTCACGCTGCCTGAGGGCAGCCGTCGAGGAGGCCGGTGTGTTCGTCGTAGCGAAGGGTTCGATCCGCGACGTCGTGTTCGTCGACGGAGTGCGCACCCCGTTCGGCAAGGCAAAGGGCGTCTATGCCGAGACCCGGGCGGACGACCTGGTGATCCGGGTAATCCGCGAGCTGATCCGGCGCAACCCCGGGCTGCCGCCGGAGCGGATCGACGAGGTCGCGGTCGCCGCGACCACCCAGATCGGCGACCAGGGCCTGACCATTGGCCGGGTCGCCGGGATCCTGGCCGGGCTGCCCGAGTCGGTGCCCGGCTACGCCATCGACCGGATGTGCGCAGGTGCCGTGACCGCGGTGACCACGACCGCGTCGGCGATCGCCGTCGGCGCCTACGACGTGGCGATCGCCGGGGGCGTCGAGCACATGGGCCGCCATCCGATGGGCGAGGGCGCCGACCCGAACCCCCGGTTCGTCTCCGAGCGGCTCGTCGACCCGTCCGCGCTGGTCATGGGCATGACCGCCGAGAACGTGCACGACCGCTACCCCGGCATCACCCGGGCCCGGGCGGACGCCTACGCCCTGGCGTCCCAGCAGAAGGTCGCCAAGGCCTACGCCGACGGGAAGATCCAGCCCGACCTCGTGCCCGTCGCGGCCCGGCACACCGACAGTGGGTGGGAACTGGTCACCGCCGACGAACCGCCGCGGCCCGACACGACACTCGAGGGCCTCGCCGGACTGCGCACCCCGTTCCGCCCGCACGGGCGGGTCACCGCCGGCAACGCTGCGGGCATCAACGACGGTGCGACCGGCTGCGTGCTGGCCGCCGCCGAGGTAGCCGCCGAACTCGGCCTGGAGCGGAGGATGACCCTCGTCGGGTTCGGGTTCGCCGGGGTGGCGCCAGAAGTGATGGGCGTCGGGCCAATCCCGTCCACGGAGAAGGCGCTGGCCCGTACCGGCCTGAGCATCGACGACATCGGACTGTTCGAGCTGAACGAGGCCTTCGCGGTGCAGGTGCTGGCCTTCCTGGACCACTTCGGCATCGCCGACGACGACCCGCGGGTGAACCAGTACGGTGGCGCGATCGCCCTGGGACACCCGCTCGCCTCCAGCGGGGTCCGGCTGATGACACAACTGGCCCGGCAGTTCGAGGAACACCCCGATGTCCGCTACGGCCTGACCGCGATGTGCGTTGGCTTCGGCATGGGCGCCACCACCATCTGGGAGAACCCGCACCACATGGCCTGACTCCGCACACGATCTGAAACAGCACGGCATGGACCATGCGTGGCGACCCGCCGCGCGGCCGGGCCCGGTGACCCACTGGACCCGGCGACGAACCCGGCGGAGCCCACCAGAGCGGCTCCGGCCTTCTTTCCCATCCTCGCCTTCACTGTCGGTCGAACGGGAGACGGAGCATGAGTAGCGCAGCGGTGACCTTGGACTACCCGGACGAGGTGGTCACCTGGGCCCACGTCCGATACGTGTCGCTGCCCGGGGTCCGCGGCCCGGCCGCGCTGATCACCCTCGACAACGGGCACGACCACACCCGCCCGAGCACCTTCGGGCCGGCCGGGCTGCGCGCCCTGCTGGCCGCGGTGGCCGAGATCGAGGCGCACGACCCGCCGGTCGCCGCGATCGCGGTGACCGGGAAGCCGTTCATCTTCTGTGTGGGTGCCGACCTGTCCTACCGTTCGTCGCTGACGGACCCGGCCGAGATCTCACCGAAGCTCACCGCCCTGGGCGAGCTGGGACATGACGTGCTGCGCCGGGTCGGTGAGGGGCGGCTCGCCGGCCGCAGGGTGCCGACCTTCGCGCTGGTCAACGGCGCCGCGCTCGGCGGCGGCCTCGAACTGGCGCTGCACTGCGACTACCGGGCGATCTCGGCCGGCGCCACGGCGATCGCGCTGCCCGAGGTGTTCCTCGGCCTGGTACCCGCCTGGGGCGGCACCCAGCTGCTGCCAAACCTCATAGGCGCCGAGAACGCGGTCACCCTCGTTGTCGAAAACGCACTCATCCAGAACCGCACGCTGCGCGGCGAGCAGGCGTTCTCCCTCGGGCTCGGCGACGTTCTGCTCGAACCCGCGGACTTCCTGGAGGAGTCGCTGTGCTGGGTCGGCCAGGTGCTGCGCGGCGAGGTCGACCCTGCCGCAGGTCGGCGCCCGGTCAAACGTGGGGCGGCGTGGGCGGCCGCGGTTGAGCGCGGGCGCGTCCTGGCCGACGCCCGCCTGCACGGCGCCGCGCCAGCGGCCTACCGCGCGCTGGACCTGATCGCCCTAGCCGAGACCGCGGACCGCGACACCGGGTACGCCGCCGAGACCGCCGCTCTGGCCGACCTGGGCGCCAGCGAGGAGCTCGCCGCCGGCCTGTACGCCTTCAACCTCGTCAACAAGCGCGCGAAGCGGCCAGTCGGCGGGCCCGACCGCTCGCTGGCCCGGCCGGTCACCAAGGTCGGCGTAGTCGGCGCGGGGCTGATGGCCAGCCAGCTCGGCCTGCTGTTCGCCCAGCGCCTCGAGGTCCCAGTGGTAATCACCGATCTCGACCAGGACCGTCTCGACGCGGGCGTCGGGCGCGTCCACCAGGAGATCGACACCCTGCTGCGGCGCGGGCGCCTCTCCCCCGACCGGGCGAATCGGCTGAAGGCGAACGTGACCGGCTCCCTCACTAGAGACGCGTTCGCCGACGCCGACCTGGTCATCGAAGCGGTCTTCGAGGACATGAAGGTCAAGAAGGCCGTCTTCGCCGAGCTTGAAGCGGTGGTGAAGCCGGAGACACTGCTGCTCACCAACACCTCGGCGCTGTCGGTGACCGAGATGGCCGCCGACCTGACCCACCCGGAGCGGGTTGCCGGCCTGCACTTCTTCAACCCGGTGGCGGTCCTCCCGCTCGTCGAGGTGGTCCGCTCGCGGCACAGCGACGACGCGACCGTCGCGACCGCCCTCGACATCGCCAAGAAGCTGAAGAAGAACGCGGTGCTGGTCGCTGACGCACCCGCGTTCGTGGTCAACCGCCTGCTCACCCGGTTCATGGGCGAGGTGCTCGCGGGCACCGAGTCGGGCACCCCGGTCGAGCAGGCCGACGCGGCCCTCGACCCGCTCGGTCTGCCGATGTCGCCGCTGGTGCTACTCTCCCTGGTCGGCCCCCCGGTGGCCCTACACGTGGCAGAGACCCTGCACGGCGCCATGCCCGAGCGCTTCCGCTCCCCGGCAGGCCTGTCCCGGCTGGTGGCCGGGGGCAAGAGCAGCTTCTACACCACCGGGCCGAACGGGGAACAGATCGTCGACAGGGAGGCCGCCGCCCTCGTTCGCGGGGACGGCACCGGCCCGGCGGGCGGGGACCGCGCAGGGACGGCCGGCATCGCGTTGACCGCCGAACAGGTCCGCGAGGCCGCGCTGGCCGCGCTGACGCAGGAGATCCGGGTACTGCTGGACGAGGGCGTGGTCACCGAGGCGGCCGATGTCGACCTATGCATGATCCTCGGTGCCGGCTGGCCGTTCCACCTCGGTGGTATCACCCCCTACCTCGACCGCACCGGTGTCAGCGAGCGCGTCACCGGCCGCCGGTTCAGCCCGCCCGGAGCCGCCACCATCTCCTGATTGACTGGCGGCATCTTCTAGAACTATAGCAACAGTGATCGCCGTTTGATCTCTACTCGAAGCATCCGCGCGGTGTGAGGCATGGGGCGGCCGCCGCGTGGTTCTCCGTACTTTGCGGAAAGAAATAATGAAGCCGCAGCGGCCCCGGTAGGCAGCGTATCCGAGGCGGACGTCACGGTATGGGAGGCGGGCCTGGCTGAGTTGTTCAGCCAGGCCGCCCCCTGTCTGGGCGGTGAGCAGCCGCAGGTGCAGGCGCGGGGCTTCTGTCGCGGACGGAACGCAAGAACGGGTGGACGCTGGCGGAGCGCAACCACGACGCCGGGCCGCAAAAGATGCAGCGGCTGCCGAACGAGTACGCGTGGGACCACGACGGGGTCCGTGACCTGATCCGATCCTATGTGGTCGACCATCTTTTCGAGGAGGACGGGGTGCCGATCCTGAACGAGACCGGATTCCTAAAGAAAGGAAACTCGTCGGCGGGGGTGCAGCGTCAGTACAGCGGGACGGCGGGGCGGGTGGAAAACTGCCATCTGACGATGTTCGCCGCCTACGTCTCGGGAAATGGCGGATCTTTCGTTGACCGCGAGCTCTACCTTCCCGCGAAATGGACGGATAACCGGGAACGGTGCACGGCGGCAGGTGTGCCCACCGACGTCGGTTTCGCGATGAAGCCGGCACTCACCCTGACCATGATCCGCCGATTCCACCAGGCCCGCCCCAAACTGAGCTGGGTTGCCGGCGATGAGGTGTACGGCGCCGACCCGGAGCTGCGTAGCTGGCTGGAAGAACACGGAGTCGGCTACGCTCTCGCCGTCGCACGTAACACCGAGGTGTGCACGGCTGTCGGCCGTCTCTGTGTTGACGCGCCCGCCAAGATGATCCCCGATGGCGCCTGGGAGACATATTCCTGCGCGGACGGCTCGAAAGGCCCCCCGCTCTATGACTGGGCACTCCTCGACACCGCCGACACTGCCGGTCCGGCCGGCCGCCCGCCAGGTTCCGATCCGCCGTTCCCGCGGAGAGAAACCCGAACTCGCGTTCTTCCTCACGCACAGCCAGACGCCGGTTCCACTCGCCAGGCTGGTCACGGTCGCCGGCCGTCGCTGGGGTATCGGGGAATGCTTCCGGTCCGGCAAGAACGAGGTCGGCCTCGACCCTACCAGGTCCAGCCCTACACGCCTGGTGCCGGCACATCACCCTCGCGATGCTCACGCACGCCTGGCTGGCGGTCACCGCCACCAGAAACCTCAAGGACCATTCCCACCCGCCGAGTCGACAACGACTGATTCCCACATCGCATCGATCACGAAGAGGGTATCGCGCCGCATGTATCGCGTGGCGACCTGACCACTTACCGTGAGACGTAGCCCGGCAGCTCCTCCCAAATATGCAGCTCCTTTTATTCTCTTCTACGCTCGGAAATCGCATGTTGCAGGAGACAAGATGAGCATGAAGGACATCATCGATGCAGTCCTCGTCCAGGCCCCCCGCACCGAAGCCCGCAGAGCCGAGTTCGAGGCCCTGTCCGTGCCCGCCGCCTATCGGGGAGTGGTGGTCCGCCGGGACGAAGTCGGCATGTTCGCGGGCCGGGCGTCGCGGGACAAGGACCCCCGCGAGTCCCTGCACCTCGACGAGGTGGCGACCCCGGAAATCGGGCCGGGTGAGGCCCTGGTGGCGGTCATGGCCTCCTCGGTGAACTACAACACGGTCTGGACATCGATCTTCGAACCGATGCCGACGTTCGGGTTCCTCGGGCGCTACGGCCGCACCTCGCCACTGGCCCGCCGCCACGACCAGCCCTACCACGTGGTCGGCTCGGACCTGGCCGGCGTCGTGCTACGCACCGGGCCCGGGGTGCACGCCTGGGCACCGGGCGACGAGGTCGTCGCGCACTGCCTGTCGGTCGAGCTCGAACGTCCCGAAGGTCATAACGACACGATGCTCGATCCCGAACAGCGGATCTGGGGGTTCGAGACGAATTTCGGTGGTCTCGCCGAACTTGCGCTGGTCAAGGCCAACCAGCTCATGCCCAAACCCGACCACCTCACCTGGGAGGAGGCCGCCGCCCCCGGCCTGGTCAACTCCACCGCCTACCGCCAACTCGTCTCCACCAACGGCGCGAACATGAAACAGGGCGACGTCGTCCTGATCTGGGGCGCCTCAGGAGGCCTCGGCTCGTACGCCACCCAGCTGGCGCTACGCGGCGGCGCCATCCCGGTCTGCATGGTCTCCTCACCGGCCAAAGCCGAGATCTGCCGTTCACTGGGCGCCGAACTCGTCATCGACCGCGCGAGCGAGGACTACCGGTTCTGGACCGACGAACACACCCAGAACCCGAGGGAATGGCAGCGCCTCGGCAAACGGATCCGCTCGCTCACCGGCGGCGACGACCCCGACATCGTCTTCGAGCACCCCGGCAGGGAGACCTTCGGCGCATCCGTCTACGCGGCGCGGCGCGGCGGCACCATCGTCACCTGCGCCTCGACCAGCGGCTTCCTACACAGCTACGACAACCGCTACCTGTGGATGAACCTCAAACGCATCATCGGCTCGCACTTCGCGAACTACCGCGAGGCATGGGAAGCCAACCGGCTCATCGCCCGCGGCCTGATCCACCCCACACTGTCCCGGGTCTACCCACTCGCCGACACCGGACAGGCCGCCCACGACGTCCACCACAACAACCACCAGGGCAAGGTCGGCGTCCTCTGCCTCGCCCCATCCGAAGGACTCGGCGTCCGCGACGAAACAACCCGGGCCCGCCACCTCACCGCAATCAACCGCTTCCGCGGCATGTGATCAGTACTCCGAAGATTACTCCTGTTGACCCCAGGCCGTTTTCTTCTGTAGTGAACGAACGGAATTGAAAAGGAATGCGAACCCATCATGCCTCTTGGTGCTCGCCGGTCGTGTCTGGCTGTTCCCGCCTCGAACCCGAAGATGCTCGGCAAGGCCCAGCCTAGATCGTTCATGGGGTCGGCGAGGTTCCCCGCATGATCAACAGAGAGCATTTTTGATCTAGATTTCCTGTCTGTGGGCAGGGGTGGGGTGCGACGGTCGTGTCGCGGCGCCGGGTCCACGGTCCGGGGGTTCTTCCCCGCTGGTAGGGGCTTGGGGAGGGTGGTCAGGTCACGGCGGGTAGGACCCGGATCCGGGTCCAGCCGTCGAGGACGGTGTCGATCCAGGGCCAGTCCGCGCGCAGGTGTAGCCAGCGTTTCCGTTGGCCGCGGGTGAGCCGGGCGGGCAGGTCGAAGACCCGGAACCGCAGCAGCTTCAGTGAGGCGTTGCGTAGCCCGCCGGGGGCGAGGCCCAGCCAGTGGTAGGCGGCGAGGAGGTTGCCGGCCAGCGGCACGATCTGGGTCCATGCCTTGTTGATGTTCCAGTGCCGCGACGGCCAGCGGTCCAGTCCGAGTGCCTTGCCCTGTTTGACGTCGTTCTGGACGTGGACGTGGGAACGGTGGCGGGTGTCGAGCCAGGCGAGCTGGCCGGGGCGGTTCAGCGTTGACGGCGATCAGCTGGTAGCGCCGGCCGAGCGTCTTCTCCCGCGCGCAGGCCCGTTTCAGGTACTTCGGGTGCAACGGCTCGTCGCGCACCAGGATCCGCAGGCCGGGGATCTTCTCCGTCCAGGTGGACAGGTCGAGCAGGCCGGTCAGCTCGGCGACGAACGTGTCCCCGACCGGTGTGCCGTCCTGGTCGATGCCCTGGGTCCAGGCCTTCTTCGGGAGCGTGGCGATCGCGTCCGTCTCCATGTCGGTGCAGGACCAGCCGACGGAGAACTCCCAGCGGCGGCCCCGCTTCCCGCCGCCGGAGGCGATGTACTCGAGCAGCTGGTGGGAGAACCCCGCCCCGTCGAGGCGGATGAGCATCCGGTGGCGGTAGGCGCCCGGGATCCGTTCGACCGCCCGGGCGAGGGTGGCGATGGTGTCAGCGGCGTCGTTCGAGGTGGCGTTACCCGGTCGCGGGTCGATGACCAGCAGGTCGTCGGTGTTGTCGCATGTCGCCAGGTTCGGGCAGAAGCCGATACCACCCGGTTAAACGTCGGCCGGGCTTGTTCCTTCTCCGAATGGGCGGTGACCAGAGTGGCGTCCAGGTCCACAACCAGCAGATCGTCCGCCGACACCTGATGGTCAGGCGCGTGAGAACCGGCGCAGGACCCCACGCGGGCGCGTGCGATCGCGCGCACCCGGTCGATCGCGGCTAGCACCTTGTCCACGTCGGCCGCGAGCCGGTCGACCGTCCGCGACACCGTCGGGTCCGAGGCCACCAGCCCGAACATGGCGGATCCTTCCAGCGGCAGTGGATCGACCGGAACACCCACGACCTGCCCGCAATGATCGATTGTGGCCGAGGCTACCTGTGAGCCATCACCCCGGCCCGGCAAGCGGGGGCCGGCAGCACCGATGGCACCGGCCAGCCCGTCTCGATCCGAGCCGTGCCCGGTCGCCCGTTGCTGTCTCTGTGATCGGGGCAGACTGGGGGCAGGTGCACTTGACGCGGTGTGGAGGGTTGGCAGATGGGATCCCAGCGAACGACACCAAGCCGAGATCCGCCGGTGGCTGCGGTGCGGATGGAGTTGCTCCACGAGACGGAGCGGACTCGGGTAACTCGGCTGGTGTACCCGGCTGGGATTGTGATCCGGAAGGAACCGCTGGGGCTTGGCGCGCAGCGACGGTTGCGTCATGAGGTCGAGATCCTCGAGCGGCTGTCCGGAGTCGAGGGGGTCGTGCATCTGGCGGCCGGAGCGCCGCCATGCCCGGGGTCGCTCCTGCTGGCCGATGTCGGTGGCAGGGCTCTGTCCGAGCGGAGCACTCCCCTGGATCCGGCCGAGCTGGTCGATCTGGCCGGATCGCTCGCGCGCGCCGTGGCGGGGATGCATCGCCGGGGTGTGGTGCATCGGGATATCAGCCCGGCGAACATCGTGGTGAGTGGGGACCGAGGCCTCCTGTACCTGATCGATTTCGCGTTGGCTACGACCTTCGCGGAGGTTCATCCGGGGTTCATCCACGACAATGAGATTGTCGGGACGGTGCCGTACCTGGCCCCGGAGCAGACCGGCCGGACCGGTCGCCGGGTCGATCAGCGGGCCGACCTGTACGCGGTCGGGGCAACCCTGTACGAGCTGGCCACGGGTTCGCCGCCGGTCGGCACGGGTGATCCACTGCGGATCATTCATGATCACCTCACCCGGGCGCCGGCAGCGCCGTCGGTGGTGAACCCGTCGGTGCCGGCCGGGCTGTCGGCGATCATCATGCATCTTTTGGAGAAGGAGCCGGACGAGCGTTACCAGAGCGCCGACGGACTGGTGCATGATCTCGCCCTGGTCCACCGGGGCGGCGTGGTTGTGCATCCCGGCGGGCATGATTTTCCGGCGCGGCCGCTGACGCCGTCCCGGTTGGCCGGGCGGGAGGAGGAGATCGGCGAGCTGGGTGCGGCGTTCGCCGAGGCGATGGCGGGCCGCTGCCGTGGGGTCCTGGTCGGCGGCGCAGCAGGGGTGGGCAAGACGTCGCTGGTCGAGGAGTTGCGGCCGATCGTGGCCCGCGGCGACGGCTGGTTCGTGGCGGGCAAGTTCGACCAGTATCGCCGGGACCAGGAGTACGACGGAGTCTGGCAGGCGTTCCGGGTGCTGGGCCGGCTGCTGCTGGCCGAGCCGGAGGACTACCTGGTCGAGGTGCGGGAGCGGATGCTGCGGGCGTTGGGGCCCAACGTCGGACTTGCCGTGGCGGTCGTGCCGGAGCTGGCGGTGCTGCTGAAGGTTCCTCCGGAGCCGGGGGATCCGATGACCGCACAGGCACGAATACAGCGTGCCGAGGTCGAGGTACTGCGTTCCGTCGCCTCCCGGAAACGGCCGGTGGTGTTGTTCGTCGACGACTTGCAGTGGGCCAGATGGACAGCGCTGGGCCTCGTCGATCTGGTCTTCGGGGGTGAGGAGCAGGTCGAGGGGTTGTTGCTGGTCGGCGCCTACCGGGAGAGCGAGGTGGACGCCGCGCATCCGCTGGCGCCGATGCTCGCCCGCTGGCGTCGCCAGCCGGCCGGGCCGCGTCATCTGCGGTTGGGGAACCTGCCGCCGGCAGGGCAGGCGGCCATGGTGGCCGACCTGCTGCGCTTGGCCCCCCAGCACGCCGCCGAGCTGGCACGGTTGGTCGCGTCGTCGGCTGGAGGCAATCCGTATGACACGGTGGAGCTACTCAATGCGCTGCGTCACGACGGCGTACTGGCCCTCAGCGACGACGGCTGGCGATGGGACCGGGCCGCGCTGCGCCGCCGGCTGGACCGGGTGGACGTGACCGCGCTACTGGCCGCCCGCATGGCTGTGCTACCACCAGATACCAGGGAGATGCTGACGATGATGGCATGCCTGGCCGGCCGGGTCGAGCAGGACCTCCTAGCGGCTGCGACCGGGCTGGCGGCGGACGAGGTCGAGCGGCGGCTTGCCCCCGCGTTCGCCGACGGGTTTGTGGTGCTGGAGTCCGACGGCCGGCCCAGCGTGCGGTTTCACCACGATCGGGCGCAGGAGGCCGTCCTGGGCAGTCTCACCCCGCAGGGGCAGCGCGACAGGCGGTTGGGTCTGGCCCGGCGTCTGGCCGACCGATCTGAGTTCTTCACCGTGGCGGCGGAGCAGTACCTGCTGGTGGCCGACGCCGTGCAGGCCGTCGAGGAGCGGCGGCTGATGGCCGGCCTGTTCCGGCGGGCCGCCGACGAAGCGCGAGTGCTGGGCAACTATCCGCTGGTGGAGAGGTTCCTGACCGCGGCGGTGACGCTGATCGACCCGGCCGACACCGACCAGCTGATCGCGGTCCACACCGACCGGCACGCCGCCTTGTACATGCTCGGCTGGCTGGAGGAGGCGGACGAGGAATACCAGACCGTCGACGCGCTGTGCGCCCAGCCGGCTCAGCGCACGCCTGCCACCGTGGTGCAGGTCAGCAGCCTCACCAACCGGAGCCGCGCCGACGAGGCGGTACGGCTCGGCCTCGATCAGCTACGGCAGCTCGGCCTCGCTGTCCCGGACCGGAACAACCTGGATGCGGAAATCGACCGCGGACTGGACGCGGTCTACCGGTGGATCGACCGGACCAGCGAATCCGACGATCTGCGCCGACCGAAAATCACCGACCATTCGCGACTCAGTGCCATCAGGCTTGTCAATCGGCTCCTGCCCCCGGCGTTCTTCTGCGACCAGGCGGTGATGGCCTGGCTGGCCGTGCAGGCGCTGGAGATGTGGGCACGGTACGGCCCGGATCCCGCCCTGCTCGGCCCGGCCGGCCACATCGCGTTTGTGACCATCGCCCGCAGGAACGACTACCGCACCGGGCACCGCATGATGCGGCGGATCCTCACCGTCGGTCGGGCCCGTAGCTACGAGCCTGAGATCTGGCAAGCGCAGTTCCTGTATGTGCTCAGTACCGGCCACTGGTTCGATCCCCTTGAGGACAACCTGTCCCTCGGGCGTCGCGCTCTGGAGGGCCTGACAAAAGGTGGTGACCTGCAGAACGCATGCTGGGCCCACGCCACATTGGCGTACTACCAACTGGACTGCGCACCTTCGCTCGAGATCGTTGTCACCGAGGCCGACGAGGCGCTGGCGCTCGCCGTACGCACCGGCAACGGCCACGCCGAGGAGTTGTCACGGACCTGCCGCCAGCTGGCGAGGGTGCTGCGAGGCGAGGCCGTCGACTCAACGGTCGACGAGACGGCCCAGCTGAGCAGGCTGGCCGCCGACCCGCATGCCGCCGCCTACCTGCACCTCAGCCGGGCACTCGCCGCGGCCATCCTCGATCATCCGGCTGAGCTGGCCCGGTGCACGGCAGCCGCGATGCCGTTGCTGCCGTCCATCCAGGCGCACTATGCGACGGCGGTGGTCCGTCTGCTGCGGGCCATGGCACTGGCAGGGCAGGCCCGCGCGACGGAAGCGGGCCGGCGCGGCGCCCTGCTGGACGAGCTGGACGAGCTGGTCGAGTGGCTGGCCGCGCGTGCGGCCGACGCGCCGGTCAACTTCCGGCACCTGCTGCGCCTGGTGGAGGCGGAGCGGGCCTGGGCGGCCGGTGACTTTCACCGGGCGGCGTACACGTTCGACCTGGCGCAGCGCGAGGCCTCGGTGTGGGCGCGCCCGTGGCACCGGGCGCTGATCCTGGAGCGTACCGCGCGGTTCTACCTGGCCCACGGCATGGAGGCAGCAGGTCGTCCGCTGCTGGCCGCCGCCCGCCAGCACTACCTGGACTGGGGCTCCACCTCAAAGGTCAGCCAGCTCGACTGGGCCTTCCCGACACTACGGACCAAGTCCGCCGGCGGGAAGCCGGTCGCGCAACCACCGGCGGAGCCCGCTGCCCGCCGATCCACCGTCACGACCGGCACCATCGATCTGCTCGGCATCGTCGAAGCCTCCCATGCGCTCAGCTCCGAGACCAGCATCGAGGGCCTGCGGGCCAGGGTCGTGGGCATCCTGTCGGCGATGACCGGCGCCACCGGCGTCCACCTGCTGCTGCGCGACGGAGAAGAACACATGTGGCTGGTGCCGGCCGGCGACGGCACCGTCCCGCTCCGGGAGGCCAGCCGCCGGCGGCTGCTACCGGCCTCGGTCGTCCACTATGCGACCCGTACCCACGAACCCGTCGTCGTCGCCGACGCCACCCGCGACGACCGCTTCCGTCGCGACCCCTACGTCGTCGACCTGGACCGCTGCTCTCTGCTGGCCATTCCCATCATGATCCGGGCCGAGCTGCGGGCGATGCTGCTGCTGGAGAACCAGATGATCTGCGACGCGTTCTCCGTCGAACACCTCGAAGGGATCATGACCATCGCCCGGCAGCTGGCAGTCTCGCTCGAAAACGTCGCAATGTACACGTCACTGGAACGCAAGGTTACCGAGCGGACCCGGCAGCTTACCGCCGCCAACCAGCAGCTGGAACAGCTCTCGATCACCGATCCGCTGACCGGGCTGGCTAACCGGCGCCGTCTCGACGAGGTCCTCGACGCCGAATGGCACCGGGCCCGGCAGCAGGCAACGCCCATCGCGCTGGCGATGGTCGACATCGACCACTTCAAGCTCTACAACGACCACTTCGGGCACGCCACCGGCGACCGGTGCCTGCAACGGGTCGCCGCCTGCCTGGCCGAGAACACCCGCGACACCGACCTGGCCGCCCGCTACGGCGGTGAGGAGTTCGCCATCGTGATGCCCACCACCGACACCGGCGCGGCTACCCGAATCGCCCACCGCCTCCGCACCGCCGTCGCGGAGGCGGCCGAGCCGCACCCGCTGGTCGCCGGGGGCATCATCACCGTGAGCATCGGCGTCGCGGCGATCACTCCCACTCCAGACGAGCACGCGGAGGGGCTTGTCGACCTCGCCGACGTCGAGCTGTACCGGGCCAAACGCGGCGGACGCAACCGGGTGGAGGCGGCACTTCCAGGCCCCTCATCGCGATAGTGCCGGGTTCCCAAGGCCCAGGGCGGTTCACCTTCGCCGTCTGATCATCGGGTCCAACCGGTGCCCGGCATGCCACGCTTTCCCATGACGCAACAGCCCCAGCCCCATGCGGACTACCGCGCGAGCACGGCATCCGCCATCGCCCGCACGATCCAGTCCTCGAACTCATCGGGCGTCCATCCTCGGTCGGCGGTAAGCCGATGGAACAGCTCAGGAGCGGTAAGCGCCCAGAGCAGATCACTGGCTCGACGCACTGTCAGTCCCGGTCGGAGCACGCCGAGTTGCGCGAGGAAGGCAGCGAACTGCTCATTACCGGTCAGCCGTTCCTGTTCGATGACCGCAACGAGCGCACGTAGGTCCTTGTCGCCAGCCTGTGCACCGGCCAGGATAACGGCGTACAGGCGACCGAGCCTTTCGTTGGTTGCACAGCCTATGCGAGCATAGTTCGCCAACGCTCGGCGGGGGTCCCTTTCCGTCGCCGACGGGAGAAACTCGGGCCGCTCCGCCAGCAGTACCGGATTGTCGTCCCCGGTGAGCGTCACATCATAGAGGTGCTTGGTCAGTGCCGCCTTCGTCCCGAGCCTCCTGTAAATCGTCTGCACCGACACCCCCGCCTCAGCGGCGATTGCTGCGATCGACACCCCGGCATAGCCTCGGCCCAGCAGCAATCTCCTGGCCGCGGCAAGGATGCGCCGCTCGGTCGCGCGGGCCTGCTCCCGACGCAGCGGGCTATCGTAAGAACGACTCTGCCCGGCCTTGAGTTCATCCATTCAGGTGGCCCGGCACCACACCAACCGCTCCCGCATCAGCCGACCGGAGGGGGTGCGGCGCTCCTCTGTCAACAGCACCAGATCCTCCCCAGACCAGTCGACCTCGCGCACAAGGTCGGTCCCGACATGGTCGGGGTAGAGCGAGATGTCCACGTGATGGACCACGGTCCGCCCGCGCAGCCCATACCGGCCGCTGTAGCCGATGAAGCGGAGCGCGGCGGCACCCCGCTCGGCCTCGGGCGCGTTCAGGAATGCCCGACCCTCCCGCCATGGGCGGTCATGCATCATCAGCAGTGCCGAGACATACCCTCCGGACTCGTAGGTCAGCCGCCCGACCGGACTCGGGCCAAGCGCGTCGCCGATGACCTGACCATCCATTAGGCGTTGGAAGGCGAGCAGTTCCCAGACGCCCAGGAGCCGTCGGGCCAGCCCGGCTTCGGTCGGGTCCGTCAGCGATCCCTCAGCCGCCACGAGCGTGCCCGGCCGTTCGGCGCCGCCCGCGGTGGGGGCGGGCACACTCACCCCCTGATCACCAGCTGTGGACCGCCGGTGCGCGCCGACGATGGTGGCGAGCACCTTCACCAGCTCGGACGACCGGTTGTGCCATGCGTGACGGTCCCCGTTGACGACGACCAAGTCACCGGCCCGCAGCTCGGTTTCACCGAAGTCGAGTTCGATGAACACCGAGCCAGAGAGCACATAGTTCACACCGACGGAGTCGGTCAAGTGGAAACCCGGCCTTTCGCCGGTGCTCCGTGCTATGTCCTCCGTATCCTCCCCAAGGCTGTGCGGCGGGATCGTCCAGGTGATGACCCCCCACCCCGGCGTGCGACGGAAAGCCTACCGGGGCCTTGATGAAGTCGTCGAAACCCATCGGAGTGGACCCGCCGTGCCAGAGCAGTTCCAGATCCATGCTGCCGGCCTGGGCAGACTCTTCCTTGCCGTCAGCACGCGGGTAGGACTTCCCGTCCAGGTCCGTTCCCGTGACGACCCGACGCATCCCCATGGAGTTTCCCTTCGTTTCTTCTCGCGTGGTGGGGTGGGCCGGACTTGCCAAGTCATACATGATCTCCTCCGCCCTCGACATCCAGAATTAGGCTGGTCGCCCGTAACCATCCTGCTGGATATCAGGGCACGAGCACGCCGACAGTCTCGGCAACACTTACCGGCTTTTCGCCACCATCACGCTCGACCGTCACTCCAGTGGTGACGCGATACCCGCGCGCACCGGGTACAAGGGGAAGTAGTTCCACGCCCGCACTGCGAGCCTTCGGTGCGTGAGTCCGCCCAGGTCTGGCCGCCGGCCGCGAACTTTTCGGTTCTTTCCTGCGCCTCAGCAAAGATCGGATGAACTGTGTCCGGCAGGAAATCGGCGGTACCCCTGGCATACTGGCTTACCGTCTCCACACCTGCGGAGATGAATACGTCCCCCTCACCGGCCCTGTTTGCGTGCAGCGTCATCCGAGTGGTCTGCAGACTTGAGGAGCAGTACTGATGGTTAATGTACGGGGTTAATGCTGCTGGTGATGGCTTGTGGTGTGTGGGTACATCTATCGGCATGAGGTATGCGACGGGTGGCGGGTTGACGCCCGCCGGGCAGGTGGAACGGGAGCGGGTTCGGTTGGCCGCGGCGGACAGGTTCGCTGCGGGAGCGACACGGACGGAGGTGGCGCGGGAATTCAAGGTGACCCCGAAAACAGCGGGCTGCTGGTATCGGGCATGGGAATCGGGGGGTGCGGCGGCGTTGCGGTCGACCGGTCCGGTGTCCTCGTGCCGGTTGGATGATCGGGATCTGGCCCGGTTGGAGGCGATCTTGCGTCGGGGGCCGGGGGTGTATGGCTGGACCGATCAGCGGTGGACCCTGGCCCGGGTCGCGCAGGTGATCAGGCGGGAGTTCGGGATCACCTACACCGTGCCGGGGGTGTGGATGCTGCTGGACCGCAACGGCTGGTCGTGCCAGCTGCCGGTGCGGCGCGCGGTCGAACGTGATGACACTGTGGTCGAGGAGTGGAAGGACCGGGGATGGCCGGCGGTAAAACCACCGCGGCGGCCCGGGGTGCCTGGGTCTGTTTCCTCGACGAGACAGGGCAGGGCCTGAGGCCGCCACGTGGACGGACGTGGGCGCGCCGCGGGGTGACCCCGGTGGTGCGGGTGCCGGGGCGGGGTGGGGCCGGGCGGGTGAGTGTGGTCGGGATGGTCTGCTACAAACCCGGGCAGCGGGCCCGGCTGGTCTACCGGGTCCGGGTCAGTCACGGCCGTTCGGGTGAGCGCAAGGGGCTGTGCTGGGCGGATTGTCGGGATCTTCTGCTGGCCGCGCACGTGCAGCTTCCCGGGGGTCGGCTGGTGGTGGTGTGGGACCGGTTGAACATCCACCTCCAGGCGCAGATGGCCGCGTTTCTGGCCGCGCACACCGGCTGGATCAGTGTTGTGTGGCTGCCGGCCTATGCGCCCGATCTGAATCCCACGGAGGGTGCCTGGTCGTATCTGAAACGCACAACCCTGGTGCATCTGGCTGCCCGTGGTATCGACGAGGTATTTCAGGCGTTCAAGCATGGACTGAAACGTATGCAGTACCGGCCCGAGCTTCTCGTCGGGTTCCTTGCCGAAACCGGACTGGCCTGGGAAAATCTCCGATCAAAATAACCTCGCACATTAATCATCAGTAGCGGTTGACCGTGGTGCCGGGCAGGTGGTCCATCCCCGCGAGCACTGCCACGACCCGGGCCAGTTGAAACCCAAGACGCCCGCCGGCTGACCGCAGCCGAGCATGAGGTCGTCGATCTCGTACGGGTTCAGCTGCGGCGCCTTGGCCAGCGCTGCGTGTATCATTTGCACGGCCAGGTTGTTGGGACGTAATTCCTTGAGCGAACCCTTACCGGCGCGGCCGATCGGGGACCGGGCCGTAGCCACGATCACAGCCTCCCGGTTCACAAGCCCATATCCTTCGCGATAATCAACTTCATCACCTCGGATGTTCCACCGTAGATCCGGTTCACCCGGTTGTCGGCGTACAGCCGGGCGATCGGAAACTCGTTGATAAACCCATAGCCGCCATGCAACTGCAGGCAACGGTCGATCACCCGGTGCGCCGTCTCGGTACAGAACAGCTTGGCCGATGCTGCTTCGGCCGCGGTGAGCTCATTGGCGTCATGGGCCTCCAGCGCCCGGTCCGCCACCGCCTGCGCGGCGTCCACCTCCGCCTGGCAGGCGGCCAGTTCGAACTTGGTGTTCTGGAACGAGGAAAGCGGTTGACCGAAGATCTTGCGCTCCTGGACATAGTGCTTGGCGAGCCGCACTGCGGCCGCCGCCTGTGCATAGGCGCCGTATGCGATCACGAGCCGCTCCTGCGGCAGGTTCTGCCCGAGATAGTAGAACCCTGCGTTCTCCTCCCCCAGTAGATTCTCCACCGGCACCTTCACGTCCTGGAAAGCCAGCTCGGCCGTGTCGGAGACCCGCAGCCCGAGCTTGTCGAGCTTGCGACCAACCGAGTAGCCCTCGGACCTGGTGTCCACCACCAGTAGCGAAATCCCGAACCGACGGTCGGTGTCTATCGGCGACGCGGTGCGTGCACAGACGATGACTTGGTCCGCGTGGACACCGCCGGTGATGAATGTCTTCGCCCCGTTGAGCACATAGTGGCTGCGGTCCTCGGAAAGCTTCGCGGTGGTGCGCATGCCCGCAAGATCGGAGCCGGTGCCCGGTTCGGTCATCGCAATCGCGAACATGGACTCGCCGGCGACGAACCCCGGGAGCCAGCGCCGCTTCTGCTCTGGTGTGCCCAGGTTCAACAGGTAAGGTAGACACAGCGAGACGTGCACATTGGAACCCCCGAAGGAGACACCGGCGCGGGTAATCTCTTCGGTTTCGACCGCAGTGTACTTGTGGGAGGAAATTCCAGCCCCGCCGTACTCCTCTGGCACCTCGATGCCGAAACTGCCCAGCTTGGCCAGCTTGTAGTAGAACTCCCGCGGCACCTCTCCAGCGGCGAACCACGCGTCGAATTCGGGTACCACCTCGGCCTCGATGAAGGCGCGCAGGGACTGCCGGTAGGCTTCGTGCTCCTCATTGAAGACGGTGCGATGCACGGTTTCCTCTCAGTCTACTGTAGCTAGTAGATTGTAAACCAAAATTCTTTCCGATGATACATAACTAAATATCGTCACAAGTTGTTGGCGAGCAGCTTCCTGAATTCCCGGTGGAGTACCTCCACCTTGGCTACGATCTCTTCTGCGGTGGCTGTCCACTCGAACGGATGGGCGTCCCAGTTCCAGTTCTTGACATAGTTGTTGATGGTGTTGACGAGGTCCTGGACCGAGACGAACGCCCCGCGCTGGAGTGCGTGCCGGGTGAGAATACCGAACCAGTTCTCGACCTGGTTGAGCCATGAACCGCCGGACGGGGTGAAATGGAACGCGACGTTCTTGTGCCTGCGTAGCCATGTGTCGACGTCAGGGCCGTAGTGGGTGGCCAGATTGTCGACCACGACATGGAGCTCCGCACCGCCGTATTCCGCGATGACCTGGTCCATGAACGTGAGGAAATCGGCCCTGGTGTGGCTGGGGAAGCACCTGGCGGTGACCCGCCCCGTCCCGACATCGAGGGCGGCGAACAGGTCGGTCGTGCCCTTCCGCTGGTAGTCGTGCGTGCGGGTGGCGACCCGGCCGGAGGCGACCGGCCGCGGTGGCTGCGTCCGGTCGCGTGCCTGCACCCCAGGCTTTTCGTCGATCGACAGGACCTCGGCGCCCTCGGGGGGATCAAGGTAGAGGCCGACGACGTCCTCCACCTTGGCCTCGAAATCCGGGTCCGCCGAGAGCTTGAAGACTCGGTGCCGGTGCGGCTGGAGATTGTTCTCCCGCCACAGCTGGGCCACGAAGGTGTGCGAGACCGACACTCCTTCGCGGCGCTTCAGGTACCGCGCCATCTCGGTGCTCGTCCAGTGGCTCAGTCCGGTCTCCGGTGGAGGAGTGGTCCTGGTCAACGCCAGGATCCGCGCCCGTACCCGCCCCGGGACCTCCCGTGGCCGCCCCGGGGACACCCGGCTCAGCAAGCCGTCCGGCCCCTCCTCGTCATAGCGCGACAGCCACAGCCGCACGGTAGGCTTCGACGCGCCCGCCTTCTCGGCTATTTCCCGCACCGAGAATCCTTCGTCCCGCCATAGCACCATACGGGCGCGGGCAGCCGCAGACCTGTCGTACCCACCACCTCCAGCCAAGGACTCGAGAATATTGCGTTGATTATCAGTTAGGATCATGTGTCCAATTTACCCACACTTTTTCCAGCCTAACAGTGTCACTGGAACGAGCATTTGTTTACGCCGCACTAAAAACAGCAGCCGCCTTTGAAGTACAGGATCCGACCTTCACAAAACGACGTAGCGTCGACCCAGGCCTCGCCGGCCAGCTCGCAGCCGAATGCGACGACAGTGTCTACCTTTCCCATGATGTGCTCGACATCTCCGCAGAGGCGGACCTGTGGAGCCGAGCAGGGTAACGACGGAGCTCTCCGCCGCGAGATTTGTGGCCGAGCGGCATGTATGCCGCGGCCGGGACGATGACAACCCCGACCATAAACATGAAGCTTCCCATCAAAACTGATGACTCAATCATGGATTGGCAAGCTCTATAGATTGAGACGAATTCCATTTACCAATACTCTGGTCTCCGATCACGGGGTCAGTTCACGGGGTCGGACTGGGAATGAGCTCGCCGCACACCGGTGGCTTCATGACATCGAATCCCGCGCCCGCCTGATTGACGCGTACGAAGGTGAGGCAGCGGCCTGGCTGACCGAAACCCTGCGTGAGATCGATGGGTACGGGCAGCAGACCCGAGCCATCGAAGTCCGAGATCGACCTCAGTGCCCCGAGCAGACCGTCGCGTGTAGGGCACGGCCCCACAGCCTCGAGCCCTCTGATCAGCAGGTCGGTGGTGATATAGGACTCGACGGCCGCCTGAGCCTCGGGGGGGTTGAGTTCCGGCGCGTACCGCGTGACCGCATCGAGATATGCGCGCTGTGCGGGTGCGTTCGCCTCAAAGGGGAGATATGGGACATAGAAGTATGCACCGCCGATCTTCGTTCCATTCCGAGCCAGGAGCTCATGGCCGTAGCCGTGGACTCCGAGTCCAACCTTGAAGGCGGCGCCAGCAGTCATCGCGCCGTAGTAAATGTCGGAGAAGTCATCGCCGGGCATCGAGACGAACAGCCCGTCGGCTCTGAGCTGTGCTATCTGCCGTCCTAGCAGTGCCGGCGTGATCGCTGCCGGCGAGTAGTCTAGGGTTGCCGCGATCCCTATTCCGGAGTATTGCAGGATTTTCGCGATCCAGGTCGCCCCGGCCCGGGACGTCTCGGAGGAGCCGGTCATGACGATGACAGCGCGCTGGACACCCATAGCGCTGCTGAATCGCCCGAGGGTGTCGAACGCCACCGCCGACGGCATCTGGTTCATGTAGCTGACCATATTGTCGAAGGTCGACCATACCGATTCCATCGCAAGGCCAGCGACCGGTACTCTGGCGCCGTGAAGGTACTGGGCCGAGCCAGTAGCCACGCTTGTGGCGCTGAGCAGGCCGAAGACCTTGCCGTTCTCGACCAGCTCTCTCGCAACGGCCAGGTTCTGAGCTGGATTCGACTCGTCGTCCCGCCAGTCATAGACGAGTGTGCGGCCGCGCACCCCGCCCCTCTCGTTCTGAGACCGGATTCGCGCATCGATACCAGCGCGGGCACCGATGAACAGTTTGGCTGTAGTCCCGGTGTCCGTCAGTATCAGGCCGAGCCTGACCGTGTCCTTGGTAACTCCCGGGGACACGACGCAGTCACGTGGTGCCGGTGAAACGTCCGAGGCAGAGCAGGCTCCTGTGAGGAGCAGAAGAGCAGCCGACACTCCGACAGCGACCTGCTGGATGCGACTTCGACCTGCGCCAGCCAGGTGTGGCACTGCCTTCTGGCGGTATAAGCGTCGGCCTGGGCCTGACAGATCTCTGTCGGTCACATCGGTCTCCTTGACAGATGCTCCAGCAGTCGGACCCCCGACTACCCGCTGCGTGGTCAGGATTCGTCGCAGCTATGAATGCTGGCGCCGAAACGTTCAGTGTTGTTTTCAGCATGCCCGGTTTGATCATCGTTACCGATGCACAGCTTCGGCGCGACAGGCACGGCCGGCTTGAGCAGGTCTAACCAGCTGCCACGGCGGTGGACCGTGCGTGACAGAGGAGCGCCCTGGCAGCGGTATTGACCAGAGCGTGAGCAGATTCGAGATCGATCTGAGACTGTGCGGCATGGTCGTAGGCGTCAAGGGCCGCATCGAGGGCGCGCCATTCGCGCGACTGAGGGTTGACCGGCGGGGCAAACAAGCCGAGTATGCGGGCCAGTTCTGCGGGCGGAATCAGGTGGCTCAGCCTAGCCGTGAGAATGATGGAACGCAGGGATGGAGGAGCCGAGTGGTCGCCCGTCGTTTTCTGTACCGTTTCTGTCATCGACGGTGTCGCACCGGAAATGTGGTCAGATAGGATGGCTGTTGTCATCGGCTCATCGCTTTCTTCAGGCCTTTGATGCGGGCGAGGTCGATCTCGTTGTCGCCGCGCAGCGCTGTGAAGATGGTGTGGAGCAGCCGTGGTGATGGCCGGGTTCCGAGGAAGTCGGTGGTGGCGCGTGGGCCCCATTGGGCTAGCCCGCTGGCGGACATCGGCGTCCAGGTGGGTTCGGTGGAGGCGTCGAAAAGATCGCCGTCGGTGAAGTGCTCGACCAGGAAGCCATCCGGGTCCCGCCAGTAGTCGAAGATCTGGCTGCCCTGGATGTGCCGGCCTATTCCCCAGCTGCGTCGCCAGCCTCGTTCCCGCAGGTACTCGCCGCCGGCGGCAAGCGCGTCGAGGTCGCTGACCTGATATGCGGAGTGGACGTAGCCGCCGCTCGGGCCAAGCAGCATCGCCAGTGTGTGGTGGTCGACCGGCCGGCGGCCCTGGTCGCACCGGATGAACGCCATCGTCGGGCCGCGGTCGCGCTGGCCGTCGAGGAAGAGGAAGTCGCTGACGATCAGGCCGAGAGTCTGCAGGTACCAGTCGAGTGCGCGGCCGAAGACCGGGGACTCCAGCACGAGGTGTCCCAGCCGCTGGACACGGGCCGGCTCTCGGGGTGGGCGTTGGGTCAGATTCACTCTCGGTGTCTGGGATCCGACATTCAAGACCAGTGGGTGTTGTTCGTCCAGCGCCGGCAGCTCCGGTATTCCGTGCACCACCCGTACCGGCAGTCCGGTGGGGTCACGCAGCTCGACGGCTGTGGCACCGTCGAGGATCCCACCGCCGAAGGCGGGGACCGCCGTAGCGAGGTCGCGGACCGTTGCGTCGGTGGCCTGGGCAAGCCGGTTCAGGTCTGTGGCGTCAGCGGCCGCGAACGCCGGCCCGACGAACCGCGCCGCCGTACTGCGGCGGATCATCATGCACGGGCCCCCGGACAGGATCCCCCGCAACATCAACGTGTCCGGTGTCCGCTGCGCCACGGCAAACCCGAAATCTCGGGCGAATGCCTCGGAACGGTCGAGGTCCGGCCGTTCGAACTCCAGGAAGGCCAGATCCACCACCTTCACGACAGGGCTCTTGGCCCGGCCCGGATGGCCACTGCCAAGGCCTCCCGCGGCGATGGGCAGAGACGGCCGCACACCGGTCGACTGCCGCGTCGCCAGGTCTGCGGTCGCCGAGGGCCGCCTGGTCACTGGCTCTGGAACCATGGACCGCCTCCTGCAAGTCATCCTCATCGATGATTAAATCATCAGTGATGACCCACCCTACATCAAGTTGCAGCCGGCACTTACGGGACGCTGCAGGCTGGGCGCTGCAGGCTGGGCAGCGGGCATGGCCGAGTCCGCCAGTCTGACGATCAGACGGCGTGGCCGAGCTCCGCGGATCCGGCCGACAGTCCATTCAGGGCTGGTCTCGATGCCGAGTTTCGCCGTGGTCGCAGCGGAGGCGGGTCGGCGACCAGCGGCGCCTGAACCGGTGCCGACGCGACCGGGCGGCGTCGACCGGACACGGGGCGAATCGGACCACCCCCTGAGGAACGAGATCGCGTGATCGAAGATGATCTTACCGCTACCCGGTGGGACACTGGATCATGATCGGTGGACTCGACAGAGATGATGTAGCCGTCAGTTGTGACACTAGCATCTATAAGAGATATGAGTTATACAGCTCACCGTTGGCCTTCTTGGCGGGGCGACGGCGACCTGGGCTGTCGTCGTCCGTCTCGGCCGTCCTCACGAGCGGGAGCGTGTGCCATGCTGGACGATGCAGTCACCAACAGCCGTCGAGCTGGCTACTGGGCCAGGGTTGCCACGGTGACCAGCCGGCGCGGCGGTCTCGTTGCCGCGCTGACTGGCTTAGTCACCGTGTTATTGGGGTTCGGCATGACCCGACTTGAGTTCACCTCCGGCCAGGACAACTACCTGGACGCGGATTCGCGGGTCTACCAGGACAACGTCGAATATCAGAACCTGTTCGGCGGCCAGGCGATGCTGTCGGTATTCACCATCGGCGAGGGAAAGACCCTGGCCGACCTTTTCACGCCGAAGAACGTGGCGCAGTGGAACGAGCTTCAGGAGCGTCTGGAAGCAGATCCGCGTATCAACTCCGCCATAACCCCGGTCGCGGCACTGAATTTCATCCACGATCTGGTCAACGGAGACTCCGGCGATCTCACGTCCAGTCCCGCGGCGAGGATCGCGCTCGGGGCACGTGGGCGCGATCCTGAACCGGCGTCGGCCCAGCTACGACTCGATGACTCGATCGAGACGCTGAACCGTTTCAGCGCGGTGAAGGACCGGTCGTTGACGAACCCAGCGTGGGTGAACTTCCTGCTCTACGACAATCAGCGCGAGGTGCGCAGCGGCCTGCGGCCCTTCTTCCCGAACGGTAAGAACGCGCAGATGATCGTACGTCTGACCGGCAACGCCTCGATGGCGGAGGAGGGCGCGGCCGCGAAGGTCGTCGAGGACGCGATGGCCGGGCGGACGTTCGACAACGCCACTGTGGTCACCACAGGGGCCCCAGTCGTGCTGCGCGAGATCGACGACTACCTCGAGGGCGGGTTCCTCACGCTCAGCGGAATCGCGCTGGCTCTCATGGCCGGACTGCTGTTGGTGGCCTTCGCCGTCCGGTGGCGGCTGCTGCCACTCGGCGTCGTGGTCGTCGGCCTGATCTGGGCGTTCGGTGTGGCCGGCTACCTCAGTATCCCACTGTCCGTGATGACGATCGCCGGGCTACCTGTGCTGCTCGGCATCGGCATCGATTTCGCCGTGCAGCTTCACTCCAGGATCGAGGAGGAAACCGCGCTCGACCGCGTCGACCATCCGCTGCGCGAGACGCTGACGCGGCTCGGTCCGCCGCTGCTGGTCGCGACGGTGGCGGGTGTGCTGGCCCTTCTCGCCCTGCAGGTCAGTAAGGTCCCGATGCTCCGGGGCTTCGGTGCGCTGCTCGCGGTCGGTCTGCCGGTTGTGGTGCTGGCGACCGTGCTGATCAGCTTCACGTCGCTGAGCTGGCGAGAACGGCACGCGCCGACGCCAGCGGGGGACTACACCCACGGCCCGCTGGCCCGGATCGTGCTCCGGCTTGGCGCGCTGCCTCGGGCGGCCGCGTTGCCGCTGACGGCGCTGTCGGTGGTGGTGCTCGTCGGCGGCTTCCTGGCCGAGAACCAGCTTACCGTTCAGACCGACCCGGAACGGTGGGTCGACCAGGGCAGCCAGGTCATTCGGGACGTCGAGCGGGTACGCGAGCTGGTCGACTCCACCTCTGAGCTCGGTGTGTTCGTCCAGGCGAGGGATGTCTTCTCCGACGAAACGGTGGAGTTCGTCGACGGGTTCGCCCGGAAGCAGCTTGCGGCGCATCCAGGCGACCTGCTCACCGCGTCGACGATCGTGACGGCAACCAGTTCCCTGCTAGATATTCCGGGCACCGCCTACGTACCGCCGACGGGTGCGGACGTCGCGCTGACCTACTCGGTCGCCCCGCCGGAGATCCAGGCCAGTACCGTCAACCAGGAGGCGAAGGCTCTCAACATCGTGTTCCAGCAGGCCTCCGGGCCGCTCAACGAGCACGCCGCCGTCGTCAACGACATCCGCGACAACGTCGCCTCGCCTGCCGGAATCACCGCCACTCCCTCCGGATTAGCCGTCCTCGGTGTCGCCCTGCTCGACAACTTCGAGGCCAGTCGAGCCGAACTTACCTATTACGCGCTCGGCGCGGTCTTCGTCTTCCTGTTGCTGTGCCATGTCAACGTTGCCCGCGCTGTGCTGTCGATGGCGCCCGTCCTGACCGCCGTCGGCCTCGCCTCGGTGGTCGCCTGGGCGGCCGGGCTGGAGCTCAGCCCGCTGACCGCGGTCGGCGGTCCACTCGTCGTGGCACTGTGCGCCGAGTTCACGACGTTGCTGATCGGCAGGTATGTCGAGGAACGGCAGCGCGGTCACGCTGCGCGCGAGGCTGTCGACGTTGCGGCTGCACGCACCGGCCGCGCGTTCATGGTCTCCGCCATGGCCGCCGTCATCGGGGTTCTGGTGCTCGCGCTCAGTCCACTGCCGCTGCTACGCGACTTCGGCCTCGTCGTCGCCCTCAATGTGGGTATCGCGCTGGTGTCGGCGCTTGTTGTCCTGCCACCGCTGCTGGTCTGGGTGGACGATAAAGGCTGGGTCTACCGAACCCGCGATGCGGTCACGAAGACTGGTAGCAGCCAGCGGATGACGCTCTCGTAGATGCCACGTCGCCCGGTCCCGACGGATGTCCATCACCCAGTGTGCGATGACACTGCGGGTTAGGCCGTTTCCGACCGATCATGATAGCCCGAGCCAGATACGCACGGCTGCGACGGTGACGGTGCCGCGGAAGACGTAGGAGCGTTTGTCGTAGCAGGTGACGACCGCCTGGTTCTGTTTCAGCCGGTTGATACAGAGTTTGACAGTATTGCGCCGTTTGTAGGCCTCTCAAAGGACGGTGGGCGCCCGCCACGGCACCCCCATACGGACCCGGAACAGGATCCCGTTTACCACCTGCCGGTGGTCGCGCCACCGGCCGCACCGCCTATTGCCCGCAGGCAGCAGTAGGGCCAGCCGGTCCCATTCTTGATGCTGTCAGCCATTTCTTCCTATGGGGCGATCATCCACGCAGAACCCGCCCGTCCAGCCGGTCAAATCACGGCCCACACCAAGACAACACACCCACCCGACAAGATCGACGAGACGCGCCGTGACACCGTCGAGTCCGGCCCGGCCGAGGGACGGCGCCGCGCGGTCGCTGGCGGCGACGACGAAAGACATCCCAGGAGCTGATGTGTCAAGCAGCGAGCTGTTCGGCGTGACGCGGCCAGGCGGTCGCTTCGTCGTAGGGCGTGGCTGTCTTGAGGCAGCCGTGCAGGATGCCGACGAGGCGGTTGGCGAGCTGGCGCAGGGCGGCGTTGTGGTTGGCTCCGCGTTCGCGTTGCCGGTCGTAGTAGGCGCGGGCTCCGGGGGACGCCTGCAGGCTGGAGAAGGCCTGGGTGATGAGGGCGTCGACGAGCCGGTCGTTGTGGACGAACCGGGCGGAGACGGTCTTCTTCCTGCCGGAGGCGCGGGTGATCGGGGACGTACCGGCGTAGTTCTTGCGGGCCTTGGCCGTGGTGTACCGGTCGGGGTCGTCGCCAAAATGCTCGGCCACCTGCCCTTGCAGGGTCTTGACCTGCTCGTTCAGCACGGCCAGGACCGCGATCAGCGCGCGGACCGAGGCGGCGTAGGCGGCGGTGACGACGTCGGGCTGGTCGAGGTGCTCCGCGCGCAGCGCGGCCTGGATCGCCGCGGCCTTGGTGGGGACGTCGCGGTGGTGGGCGTGGCGCAGCGCGGCGCTGATCTGGCTGACGGTCAGCCTGGCCGCCTCGGCCGGGGTCGGTGCCTTGGCCAGCAGTTCCAGGGTGTCGGCGGCGTCCAGGTCGTCGAACGCGGCCAGCGCGGCGGGGAAGTAGTCCCGCAGCGCGTGTCGCAGCCGCTGGGTGTGGCGGGTGCGTTCCCAGATCAGGGTCTTGTGGGTGCGGGTCACGACCTTGACCGCCTCGACGGCGGCGGTGTCCCCGGCGACCGGCCGCAGCTGGTGGGAGTCGGTGCGGACCATGTCCGCGAGCGCGTGTGCGTCGGCGGCGTCGCTCTTGGCGCCCGACACGGCGTGCCGCGCCCGGTAGTGGGACGCCTGCAGCGGGTTGATCGCGAACACGGTGTAGCCAGCGGCGAGCAGCGCCTGCACCCACGGGCCGCGGTCGGTCTCGATCCCGACCAACACCTCGACCTCATCGGCGGCGTCGCCGGCGTGCTCGCCGACCAGCGCGTGCAGCCGGGCCATGCCGGTCACTCCCTCGGGCAGCCGGGCCTTCGCCAGCCGGCGCTCCGAGGCATCCATCACCTCCACATCGTGGTGGTCTTCCACCCAACCCGTCCCCGATGAACAGCCGCAACGCCTCTCCCACCCTTCATGCCGATCACCGTGAGCAGCCAGCGGGAGAACCATCAGCGGCCTAATGAACACAGTGCTCACGCCGCGAGCAGCGGGCACGACATCCCATCAGCGATCGACTCTCCCGGCCAACCAGCAGGGGCACGGTCTTTCGACAGGACTCAAAGTCCAGGAGCACCGAGTGCTCACCTGCTGGCGGCTACCGCCCGGAGTCTGCCGGATGGCGGGCTCCCAGAACTCATTAGGAAGCTACGGAAATGACCGATCAAAGCATGCTCGCTACCCCTCTGGGCATCGGCCCAATGACGGTCGCCGGACGGCTGTTCAAGTCCGCCACCAGCGAGACTCGCGCCACCGCCGACGGTTTCGTCACCGACGAGCTCCTGGCCTTCTACGAGCCGATGATCGAGGCGGGAACGCCGATGATCATCACGGGCAACCTGTACGTCTCCCTGCAGGGAAAGTCGGCGAGGCGACAGGCAGGCATCGACGCCGACGACAAGATCCCCGGCCTTCGTGACTGGACCGTCCTGGCCCACCAGCACGACGTCAAGATCGTCGCTCAACTCAACCATGGCGGCCGGCAGATCGCCCAGGCGGCGCCCGGCGTCGACCGGCTCGTCTCGGCCTCCGACATACGGGAACCCCTTTACGGGACGAAGCCGTCCCCGCTCCGGCTGGACGAGATGCCCGGGGTGGTCGAGTCCTTCGCGGCGGCGGGGGCGCGCGCCCGGGATGCCGGATTCGACGGAGTGCAGATCCACGCCGCCCACGGCTACCTGCTCAGCCAGTTCCTGACCCCGCACACCAACCGCCGCATCGACGCCTACGGCGGAAGCCTCGACAACCGCGCGCGGCTGCTGGTCGAGGTGCTGCGGGGCCTGCGCTCACGGCTCGGCGACGACTTTCCGATCCTCGTCAAAATGAACGGCACCGACGACCTTCCCTTCCGTAAGGGAGCGACGACCGAGGAGCTCGTCGGGGTCGCCGTGCGGCTGCAGGACGAGGGGATCGACGCTGTCGAGATCTCCCGCGGCCACTACGAATCGTGGCCCGGCATGATCCAGGGCAAGTACAAGGGGTTCTTCAGGATCAGCCTCACCTCCGGCGCGGGACAGCACGGTTCGGCGCTGCGCAAGGCGGTCGCACTGGCAGTCGCACCGGTCGTCGAACATGTCGCGGAGCGGCTCCGCCCGCCGATGGAGGGCTTCAACCTTCCCCAGGCCGAACTGTTCACCCAGGCCCTGGACGTCCCCGTCATCTGCGTCGGCGGATTCCACACCAACGAGGGCATGGAAGCGGCCATCGGCAGCGGGAAGGTCGATGCCGTCTCGGCCGCCCGCGCGATGATCGCCGACCCGTACCTGTACCGGAACGTCCTCGGAGAGGTCGCCGACCGGCCGATCTGCGGCTACTGCAACGGCTGCATCGCCCGCTTCAGCGGCCTGCCCATTGACTGCTACAGCGCCGAGATCCGTCTCCACCGCGACGCCATGATCGAGCGCTACCGCGCCCGAACCGGCGAGTGAGGAGCCGCGACGGCCTGCTCCATGTGCACCCGGCTTCCGAGAAGGGAGCCGCCCATGACCCCATGACACGCATCGAGCACTCTTCACGAATGATGGGGAGAGACAATGTCGTCTGATCTCGCCGGACGCACAGTGAGCCATTCCCGGCAACGATCCGTAACGTTCAGTGACTATCGGGCGGTGTGAGCGTCCCCGGGGCTGCGACGACGAAGACGCGGGGCTCCGATAGGAAGTTGTTCCGACCAAAGAGCAACTCCGAAGGAACCCCGCGCCTCCATGAGTTTCACATACACCGCCGAGTTGCCCCTCAGCGATCACACCGTCTTCCGCCTGGCGGGTCTTCTCGTCGCGGAGCGTCAGCGTCGCGGCACCCGCAACGGCACCCGCACGCTGTCCACGTTGGAACAGGCGGTCATGGTCCTGCGCTGGTTCTGTGACGGCACCAGGACCAGCCGGCTCTTCAAGGATCACGGGGTGTCCCGGTCGGTGGGCTACCGCTACCTGCACGAGGGCATCGCCGTGCTTGCCTGGCAAGCCCCTGACCTGCGCGAAGCGCTGATGCGCGCCAGGATCGCCGGCTACGGCCACCTCATCATCGACGGTACGATCATCGAGACCGACCGGCTGCGCATGCCCGGCCCGACCGAGGGCGTGGACCTGTGGTGGTCCGGCAAGATCTCCAACCACGGCGGCAACATCCAGATCCTCTCGGCCCCCGACGACGGCTGGCCGCTGTGGGTCTCGGACGTCAGGCCCGGCCGCGAGCACGACTCGACCGCGCTGTGCGCCGGAGGCGCGCAGCCGATCCTTGAGGAATGGGCCGCCGACCTGCACGAGGTCCTGTTCGACCTCGGTTACGAAGGGTTGGGTAGCCCGGCCGGACCGCTCGCGACCGCCTACAAGAAGCCCAAGGGCGGCGCACTCACCGACGAACAGAAGGCGCACAACCGGGTCCACAACGCGCTGCGCGCCGTCGGCGAACGCGCGAACGCGCTGCTCAAGGTCACCTTCCGGCTGCTCCGCAACATCACGATCGACCCCTGGAAGATCGGACTCGTCGCGAAAGCCGCCCTCGTCATCCTCCACACCGAGCACCGCAGGACTGCCTGAACCCCAACACCGCAACACGGAACTGTTGCTACGCAAGGTGACGAATCGTTACCGGGAAAGGCTCAGTGGCCATCACCGGGGGCGCTCAGGGGATCGGGCTCGAAACAGCGCACCAGGCCGTTCGCCGCAGCGCACGAGTGGCCCTGCTCGACATCCACTCCGAGGCGGTGGCCCGGGCTGCGGCCGAGCTGGGCGATGAAAAGGTCGCACTCGGTCTCACCGCGGATGTGCGTGATGTGACGTCCCTGCAGAGGGCGCTTTCCGAGAAATCCGAAAGGTTCGGCGGTTACGAAACGGTCATCGTGAACGCCGGAATCGGTGCTGGAATGAGGGCCTTCCGCGCCACCTCGCCGACCGACTTCCAGCGGATCATCGACGTGAATCTACACGGAGCCATCCGCACGGTCCGGGCCTCCCTCAACCAGGTCGTCGGCCTACAGGGCCACTACGTGCTGATCTCAGCGGTCTTAGCCTTCAACAATGGTGTCTTGCAGTCTCCTTACGCGGCCTCGAAGGCAGGCACAGGAGGCCCTGGGGGGCTCTCTCACACCGCTTGGCTACCAGGTCACCGCAACCCCGCCGCCCCCAGACGCAGCGGCCACCTGATCATCCGCAGCCACCCAACTCGAGCGGACCGGTAGCCGTTGTTTTTCCGTTAGCCCGCCGAGGCGCTATCCCGCCGGCTCCTTGTCCGATTCCGTCCTGCGGGATTCCGCGCTTCCGGAGCTGCCGGCATTCTCTGCACCGCACCGGGCTGCGGTCACCACGGTCGCCGCCCGGTTGACGTCCATGCCCAATGCGACCAGCGCTGCCACCGCGGCGTGCTCGCCGGTGTTCGGCTCGGTCCAGGTCCCGTCATTCACCGACTGCAGCAGCGCCATCCCCATCCCTTCCAACGCCGAGGCGAGCGCCTGCGCCGGCAGGTGGGCGGCAAACACCCCCGCCCGCTGCCCCCGTTCGATCAACATTGCGGCGAGGGCCCGCGCATCCGCAAGGATGTCGCGGATCCCCTGTCCGGGCAGCGTCCGCTCGGCGAGCACGATCAACAGTCGCCACCGGTCGCCGATCTCCCACTCGCTCAGTATCAACCGGGCGAGCGCACGCTCCGGCAGGTCGTCCTCCACCACGCTGCGTTCGACCGCCTCGGCCAGGTCCCGCATGGCCACGTCGGCGAGACCGGCGATCAGCGCCTCCCGGTTGGCGAAATGGCCGTAGACCGTGCGGCGGACCACACCGACCGCGCGCGCGATGTCCTCCATGCTCGCGTCGGGGTTGCGGGCCAGCTCCCGGGCCGCCACGTTAAGGATGCGCGCACGGTTCACCTGCGCGATCGCACGTCGAGGGGCCACCGACCGGGACTCCTTCACCAGGACTCTCCTTTCTCAGGGCAACGCTCATGGCCACCGGCGCGGCGACTCTCATGAGGACACCAGAGCTGCGCTGACCACCGAACGCCGCCGCCCACGGCCACCGCCAAGGTCGCCTTCCCTGCGGGCGTCTCCCCCAGCGTCGTCTGAACGGTACCGGCTGGGTGGGTCAGGTCACAGCAACTTGATGTTGCACACCAACGTGCAGCCGTCTAACTTGCACAGTACTGAGCAAGTAGGCGCTCGAAGTGCCATGACACGGGAGGGCATGACAGTGCACCTGATCGAACGTAGGCCGATCGAACCGACCGATACCCCGTACCCGCGGCGCTGGGCCGGACTCGCGGTCCTGTGCCTGGCCCTTCTGATCATCGTGATGGCCAACACCTCGCTGATCGTGGCCATCCCCGACATGGTCCGGGACCTCTCACTGACCAGCGCGGATCAGCAGTGGACGATTGACGCCTACACCGTTCCGTACGCGGCACTGATGCTGGTGCTCGGCGCGCTCGGCGACCGGTACAGCCGGCGCGGCGGTCTCATCGTCGGCCTTCTTCTGTTCGGTGCCGGTTCGATCGTGGGAGCGCTGGCCGACAGCACGGCAGCGGTGGTCATCGCGCGGGCCATCATGGGTGTCGGCGCGGCCACTATCATGCCTGCGACGCTGTCACTACTGGTCGCAACATTTCCGAAACGGGAACGTACGCTCGCCATCACCATATGGACCACCACCTCAGGCCTTGCCATCGCCCTCGGTCCGCTCCTTGCGGGACAGCTCTTGGAAAGCTATCCCTGGAACTCCACGTTTCTGATCAATCTCCCGATCGCGGCGATCACGATCGGTGCAACGATGGTCTGCATCCCGCCCTCGAAGGCCAACGGCCCAGGACGCTCCGATATCGTCGGTGGGCTGCTGTCGATCGCCACGATCGCTGCACTCATCTACGCGATCATCGAGGGACCGCACTTCGGGTGGGACACCTACCCGATCATCGCGGCGGTCGTCGCGGCCGTTGGCCTGGTCGCATTCGTCCTGTGGGAGCTGCGGACCCGGACTCCGATCCTGGATGTCCGCCTGTTCCGGATCCGGGCCTTCTCCGGATCTACGCTCGCAGTGTTGCTGTTCTTCCTCGGCACCTTCGGCGCGATCTACTACATCTCGCAGTACCTGCAGTTCGTACTCGGCCTCGGCCCGTTGGACACCGGTATCCGGCTGCTTCCGCTAGCCGGCGCGGTCTTCGTCGGCGCGGCACTGACTGGACGGATGACCCCACGACTCGGCGCGAAGGTGACTGTCCCCGCCGGAATGGCGATCGGCGCGGCCGGCATCCTGCTGATGACCGGCCTCGACGACGGCTCCGGATACACCGACTTCCTCGCGCCGCTGACCATGCTCGGCCTAGCGATCGGTCTGAGCGTCGCGCCGTGCACCGATGCCATCATGGGCGTCTTCCCCGAGGACGAGCTGGGCGTCGGCGGCGCCGCGAACGACACCGCAGTGGAGCTCGGCGGGTCACTGGGCATCGCCATCCTCGGGTCGATCCTCGCCACCTCCTACAAGACCGACCTCACCGGCACGGTCGGCAGCCAGCTACCGCATGACCTGCACGAACCTGTCCTGGACTCGGTCGGCGGCGCGATCAAGGTTGTCCAGGGCCTGGCCGAGCAGGGCGTGCCGCAGGCCGGACCACTCGCCGACGCCGCCCGCCACTCCTTCATCGAAGCCATCACCCAGACCAGCCTGGTCGGCGCCATCATCCTCACCGTGGGAACGGTGCTGGTGGGCCTCATTCTCCCCCGCCACAGCACACCGACGGCGCCGGCCGAACCAACGGAAGCAAACGCAGTCGGCAAACCCGAACCGGCTGGTAGCCCTGCCGGCCCCGGTCGGCGTCACGTTGGAACTCCGCCAGCACCCGATGGCTCCGATCGACCCAGCCGAAGCTCGCGGCACGGACGGGAAATCTTCGCGCACTCATCCGCCAGCCCGAGGCATCCGAGAACCCGGTAAATCTCATCATCGTCGAGGTGCACCGCCCGTGGGCTGCGGGTAGATTGGCTTCCACCGGTCAAGCACCAGGCACTTGACGCCATATTGAGCGAGCAGCATCGCGGCGGTGGGCCCCGCCCCGACGATGACCGCCTTATGTCCCCCACAGTCACATTGCGTGGTGGCATAGAGGTCACCGAGCCCAGTCAGGATGGCACCGGATGGGTGCGGGTCGACTGCACCGACCGGACCAGGGCGGGCACGAGACGATCCTCGCGGACCACGTGTTCGGCTGCGACGGGGCGAACAGCGTGGCCAGGGCCGCGATCGGCGCCACCATGCAGGACCTGAGCTTCGCGCGGCGCCGGCTCGTGGTTGACATCGCCACAGACGCCGACCTCGCGCAGGGAAGGGCGTGCACCAGGTCTGCGACCGCGTCCGCGTCGCGACCTACATGCGCATCGGCCCGACCCGCTACCGCTGGCAGTTCCGACTGGCCCCCAGTGAGACCGCCGACGATTACCGCAACCTGCCCCGGCTGCACCCCCTGATCTCGCCCTGGACGAAAGCCCCCAGAGAAGCTGAAGATCGTCCGGGTCACCGAGTACACCTTCCGTGCCCAGCTCGCCGACCGGTGGCGAGATCGCTGCGTATTTCTTCTCGGTGAAGCCGCCCACCTCCCCCCGCCGTTCATCGGCCAGGGCGTGGGTGCCGGGCTGCGCGACGCGACCAATCTTGCCTGGAAACTTGCAGGCGACCTCGACAGCGCTCTGCCCGAGCACGTACTGGACACCTACGAGATCGAGCGCAAACCACACGCCCGCGCCCTGATCCGGCTCGCCATGATTTTCGGGACCGCGATGACCGAAGGCGGTGAATTCGGAGACTTCCTCCGAAAAGCATTCGCCCCGTGGCTGCACCTGCTACCCGGATTCAAGGACCACATCCTCAACAGCCAGACCCCGGCGCTGCATCGGTCGGAATTGGTCTGCCGCCCACGCCTGCGTCGCACCCTCGCCGGCACGCTCTGCCCCAACGCGCTCCTCGACGACGGCCGCCGGTTCGACGACGTCGCCGCAGAGCGGTTCACGGTCGTCACCGCCGATGTGCCATCCACAGCCCAGTGCACGGAGATCCGAGCAAGGGGTGGCGTGCTAGTCACGGCCCGCCTGGGCACCGCCCTGCACCGCTGGCTGCAACACGGACGCCCGCGCACCGCAGTCATCCGCCCAGACGGCAAGGTCCTCCGGACCTGTCGTGCCCTCGCGATGCCGCGCACCCCACTGCCTCACTTCGGCAGAAACCTCGCGACGGCGGCCCCCAATACGGCCAGCTCGGGAAAGGAAGACCGATGTCTGCCCGGGTTGATTCTAGGCCGAACCTGCGGATGACGGTGCGGTGGGCAGGGGTCGGTGGGCGATCGCGCGCGCCGTCCGGGGAGGCATACCGAACATCCGCAGGATCTGTTCGGCCAGCTCGTCACAGGCCGCGTCGTCGACTTTGTCCGGATGAGCGAGCCAAATGTGGAGGAAAGCCAGCAGCGATCCGCCCGCGGTGGCGAGGGCGACGTAGGGGTTGGCGACCTTGAACCGGCCAGCCTCAATGGCGCAGCGCACGTCGTGGAGCGCGCGAGGGGCTAGACCTCGGTCGGAGTCGAGGTAGGACAGGCCGGTCTGGGTGAGGATGCGCGCCATCTGTGGATGGGTCGGGACCAGCCGTCCGGTCAGCCGCACGGACACAGCAAACACCTCAGCAGGGTCATCGAGGCCGGCAGCACATTTGTCGAGCATCCGCCCGTGCTCTTCGAGCACGTCGTCGATCGCGGCGTGGAACAGCTCGGTCTTGGAGCCGAAGTGATTGTAGAAGGAGCCGAAGCCGACGTCGGCCGCCTCGGTGATCTCCAGGATGCTCACGTCGGCGGTGCTGCCCTGCTTGGCGAGGAAGGTCTTGGCCGCGTCGATGAGCGCCTGCCGGGTACGCGCCTTGCGACGGTTTAGACGGGTCTGGGCTGGTGCGTCAGCGGCTTGGTGACGGCTCGGTGGCCGATTCTTGGCAGTCTGCGGCATGTCCAGATGATAGTGCGCTCCAGAACTGAGGTCGACTCGCCTCTTCGTGTGACATTCCACTACTGATTGATCAATTTTTCTCTCGGCGCTCCGCCGATCCCCCGTGCGAGCCGGTGACAGACAGGGAGAGGGGAGGCCGTTCTGACCGCGGCTTGACGTAGGATGACTCATCACTGATGATTTCCTCATCAGTGAGGATGAACTGCAGGAGGCAGTCCATGGTTCCAGAGTCGGTGACCGGGCAGCCCCCAGCGACCGCGGACCAGGCGGCGCAGCAGTCGACCCGTATGCAGCCGTCCCCGCGCATCGCCGCGGGAGGTCCTGCCGGTGACCATCCGGGGCCGGGCCAAGAGCCCTGTCTCGCCCGCCTCAAAGGCCCGAAGAAAGCGATGAACCGATGACAACAACCGTCCTGCGCACCCGCGGCTCCTGGTGGGTGGAGGTGGACAGCCGCGCCTATCCGGTCGGGACCGCCGCCACCACCACCGCCGGGCTGCTCGCAGACCGGGCGGCTCTGGACAAGGCGCTCGCCAACGTCTCGGGAGCGGCCAGCGTGGCCATCAGTGAGTTGGGCCTCGTCTCACCGGTTACCACGCCGTGCCGGGTCGTCGCGCAGATGGTGAACTACCGCTCACACGCTCTCGATACCGGCTTCGACCCCACCAAGGTCTCCCCAACGTTCTTCCGTAAGGCGTCCGGGTCGGTCAGCGGTCCGTTCGACCCGATCGTGCGGCCGCCACATGTGCGGCTACTCGACTACGAGGTCGAGCTCGGTCTCGTCCTCGGCGCCGACCTGCCGCTTGATACCGAGGTCACCGACGCCGAACTGGCGCGCTACATCGCCGGCCTAGTAGTCACCAACGATGTCAGCGCCCGCGACGTCCAGCTGACCAAAGGCCAGTTCTACGAGAGCAAATCCTACCCCACGTTCACCCCCGTCGGGCCGCGGCTGGTGCTGGTCGGACCGGACGAGCTGGCACGACTGACCGACCTGCGCCTGACACTGGGCGTCGACGGCGAGACCCGGCAGGACGCGCTGGCCACCGAAATGATCGTTCAGCCAGCGAAGGCCCTGACACTACTCGCCCGCTTCCAGGCCCTGAGCGCCGGCGATCTGCTCCTGACCGGCACTCCCGGCGGCACGGCACTCAAGGCCCCGCCGAAGATCATCGAGAAGGTCGGCGCGTTGCTGCCGCCGGAGCGCAAGTGGAAGACCTTCTTCGCTCGGCAGGCCAAGAACCCCGCTTACCTGCAGGCCGGCCAGACCGTCGCCGTCCGTATCGCCACCGATGACGGTGCCCTCGACCTTGGCACTCAGCGCACCGTCATCGTCTAGGAGACTGCTCGTCGATCCCGACATGCGCGGCTGGATATTAGTGAAGTGCTTCTCGGCTGCCGTCCGGCGAACGCTAAGGCGATCCTATCGTGTGGGAATTCATCAATCTTCGCGTGCACGGGGAACGGATTGCTAAAGTGTTTACCGGTCTCGACATCGGTCAATGTCATTCCGACGGGCTTGCTCGAGAAGATGTACGAGCCGGAGCTACGTCAGGACCCCATCCGACGCGCGGTCACCTCGGCGCTGGTCTCACTCGGGCTACTGGATGTCGCCAAGACGATCACGGTCGAACCTGAGGATGGCGTTGCGATCGTTGCCGTGCCCCGTCCCGACGACGCCGCTGCCACCGCGCGGGTGGCGTCCGAACCCGACCCGCTGTGCGTTCGCCTGGCGGTTCGCTCCGACCAGTACGGATGACTCTTCAACGAGCGATCTGGTACTCCACCGCATGGAGAGCGAACAATGATTCGTCCCGGGCGCATCGACGTCCACCAGCACTTCCTGCCACCTGGCTATGCGCGATGGCTTGAATCAGGCGGCATCGCGCAGGTCGGGGGGCGGGCCATACCTGACTGGGACGCAGACAAGGCAATAGGCCTGATGGACCAGTTCTCGATCTCGACGGGCATCCTGTCGCTGTCGGCGCCGGGGGTGTATCTCGGTGACGGCACGGATGCTCGGACGATGGCCACGCAGGTCAACGAGGCTGCCGCCGAGTGTGTCTGGGACCGGCCAGACCGGTTCGGATTCTTCGCCACGGTCCCGCTCCCCGACGTCGACGGGGCGCTGGAGGCGGCTGCACACGCCTTCGACTCCCTGAACGCCGACGGCGTGTGCCTGCTAGCGAACTATCAGGGGATTTACCTCGGCGAGCCGGTGTTCGACCCGCTGATGGCCGAACTCGACCGCCGACACGCCGTGGTGCTTGTCCACCCCGCCGAACTACCCGGGCCGGCCGTGCCCAGCATTCCTCCGTTCGCCACAGACTTCCTGCTCGACACCAGCCGAGCCGCGTTTAACCTTGTCCGGCACGAGGTGCCTCGGCGCTACCCGAACATCACCTTTATCCTCGCCCACGCCGGCGGGTTCGTCCCCTACGCCTCGCACCGCGTCGCGGTCGGCGTGACCGCCGAGACGGGCCGAGATCCGTTCGAGGTACTTGAGGACCTGCAGGGCTTCTACTTCGACACGGCGCTGTCGTCCAGCCCGGCTGCGCTGCCCACCCTGCTCGCCTTCGCCAAACCCGGCCACGTCCTGTTCGGCACCGACTGGCCCTTCGCGCCCGACATCGCCGTTGCTTACTTCACCGGACAGCTCGACAGCTACGACGACCTCGACAGCGACGCGCGCGTCGCGATCAACCACGGCAACGTCCAAGCGCTGTTCCCCCGACTCATAGACCAGGAGTGACCAGTGATGGCCATCATGCCCGAACCCCAAGCCGCCGACCCGGCCGCAGATCTCGAGGTGGACGTCCTGATCGTCGGTGGCGGAGGCGCCGGCCTGACCGCCTCGATGCTGCTCAGCCAGCTCGGCGTCGGCCACCTGCTGGTCAGCTCCTGGCCGACCACATCCGTGCTACCCAAGGCACACGTGCTCAACCAGCGGACCATGGAGATCATGCGCGGGCTCGGGACCGCCGACGCGATCTACCAGATCGGCACCCCCCCGGAGAACATGCGCGCTTCCGCCTGGTACGCCGGCCTGGCCGGGGACGGCCCCGACTGGGGCCGCCTGATCGGCCGTATCCAGGCATGGGGAGACAGCGGCGCAGACCCAGCCTGGCTGTCCGCGAGCCCGTGCCGGCAGACGAACCTGCCCCAGATCCGCCTCGAGCCGCTACTGCTCGCCCGGGCGAACGAACTCGCCGCCCGGCCGCTGCGGTTCAACCACGAGCTGCTCTCGCTCAACCAGGACGACAACGGCGTCACGGCGACCATTCTCGACAAGGACAGCGACGCCGAGTACACGGTTCGCTGCCGGTATCTGCTGGCCTGTGACGGCGGCCGCACCGTCGGCCGCCAGGTCGGGGCGGAAATGGAGGGCGTCCGCGACGTCCTGCGCATGGTCTCGCTGCATATGACGGCGGACCTGTCCACCTGGGCCCAGGACCCCGACGTCCTGATCCGATGGCTATGGCTGCCACACACCGGCAGCGGAGCAATTCTCGTCCCGATGGGTCCGACCCGGTGGGGACCGGACTCCGAGGAGTGGGTCTGCCACCTCAACTACACCACGGACGACCCCCGAGCACTCGACGACGAGGCCGTCATCGCCGACGTTCGGCGCGCGCTCGGTATCGGCGACCACCCGATCACCCCCCATCTGATCACCCGCTGGTCGCTGGAAGGGCTGAACGCTTCTCGGTTCCAGGTCGGCCGGGTGTTCCTGCTCGGCGACGCCGCGCACCGGCATCCACCGACTGGGGGACTCGGGCTGACCTCTGCCACCCAGGACGCGTTCAACCTGTGCTGGAAGATCGCCGCGGTGCTCTGCGGCCACGCCGACGAGCGACTGCTCACCACCTACGAGACTGAACGCAGGCCGGTCGACGCCCGCAACGTGGACCGGTCGTTGGAGAACGCCGCCAACCACCTCGCGATCGCCGCGGCGGTCGGCCTCGTCGAAGGCGTCGACGAAGCCGACAACTGGGCCGTCCTCCGCCGGCTGTGGAGTGGGACACCCGAGGACACGGACTACCGGCGCATGGTCACGCGCGCAATCGCCAGCCAGTCGATGGAGTTCAACGAACACAACATCGAATTCGGCTACACCTACACCTCGCCCGCAATCATCCCGGACGGTACCCCGGAACCCGAGCAGATCGACCCGATCCGGGTCTACCAGCCCAGCACCCGCCCCGGCCATCCGCTCCCACACGCCTGGCTTGACGACGACAGGGCGGCTTCGAGTGAGCCGGTCCGGATCGCCATCGGTGACTTGGTCCGACCTGGACGGTTCCTTCTCATCGCCGGAGAGGACGGGCACGACTGGATCACCGCGGCCAACAAGATCGCAGACGACGGTGACCTGCCACTGGACGCCGTCCGCATCGGTCACCTCGACGGCGACTGCCTCGACTCCCAGCTGGCGTGGGCACGACACCGGGAGATCACCCCGCGGGGAGCCGTCCTCGTCCGCCCCGACCGATACATCGCCTGGAGAAGCACCGGCTCTGCGACCGACCCGGTCACCGAGCTCGCCACCGCCTTGGAGGCTGTGCTCGGTCTCCGTACACCGGGGTCCGCATGACCCCCGAGGAACGCCGCAACTTCGTCGGCGCCCACCGCACCGCGATACTAGGCTATGCCCGCCGCCACGACGGGCCGGCCCTGTCCGCCGTGTACTACGTGACCGACGGCGACGAGATCCTCGTTTCCACGCCTGGCGCACGTGCCAAAACCAGGGCAATCGCTCGAAACCCCAAGGTATCACTGTGTGTACTCGACGAGAAGTATCCGCCGAGCTATGTCACGTTGTTCTGCGACGCCGTCGTCGATGAAGACTTCGATCTTGCCGTCGACGTCGCGTTCCGCGTCGCCCAGAGGATAATCGGCGCGGAGCTCGGGGAAGAGGTCCGGCCGTTCGTCGCCGACGACGCACTGAAGGAGAAGCGGGTAACCCTCCGGCTCACTCCGTACGCCACCTATGCCACACCTCCACGCCATGGCGACGGCATCGCCCAGCCAGAGGCCGCTCCCGACAAGGCGGCCCTCCCTTGGGGCAGTTAGAGAGCATCGAAATTCCGCCTAGTCACCCAGCGCACGATTGTGAGGTACGCCCGGTGAGCGATGACCTGCTCTGGCCAGCCTATAACGGGCCAGCAGACTTGGCCGCGGTCGAGGCTGTGCCATTTGAGGCACGCGGCCTTCCTGACTCGACCTACACACTGCTCAAATATGCGGCGGCGCAGTGGCCGGATCACACGGCGCTCATTGTCCTGCCCGAGGCCGCCCGCTGGCGGGAGCCACTGCACCGCAGCTTCATCGAACTCCTGGCCGATGTCCACCGTTACGCGAACCTGCTGTACAGTCTCGGCGTACGGCGCGGTGACGCCGTCGCCCTGATGTCAGCCAACTGCGCCGAACTGGTCGGTGCCACCCTCGCCGCGCAGCTCGCCGGGATCGCGGCGCCGCTCAATGGCAACTTGTCCTCGCCGCATCTCACCGAACTTCTCCGGCGCTCGGGTGCCCGAGTGCTGATCACCGCCGGGCCCGACCTCGCCCCGACCACCTGGATTACCGCACAGGCCCTTGCCGCGGACGGGATGCTCGACGCCGTCCTTGCGCTCCGGCCTACAGCGGCGGTGGGCGCACTCAAAGCCCTGCCCGCCATCGAGGGTGTGCGCATCGGCTACCTCAGCGAACTTGCTACCGGCATGGAACCGTCCGCTTTCGACGGTGAGCCGCCCGGCTCGACGGACTTGGCCGCGCTGTTCCACACTGGCGGCACCACCGGCGCGCCGAAACTGGCCGCTCAGACGCATGCCAATGAGATTGCCAACGCGTGGATGCTTGCCGCCGACTCCCAGTTAGACCAGGACTGCGTGGTCTTCGCTGGGCTTCCACTGTTCCACGTCAACGCGCTCGTGGTCACGGTACTTGCTCCCCTGTTCAAGGGGCAGACCGTGATGTGGGCTGGCCCGCTCGGCTATCGCGACATCGAGCTGTACGGCGAGTTCTGGAAGATTGTCGAGCACTACCGGATCGGGTGCATGAGCGCGGTGCCCACGGTGTACGCCGTGCTGGCGCAGTGCCCGGTCGACGCCGACATCAGCAGCCTGCGGTTCGTGGCAACGGGCGCCTCGCCGCTTCCCTCCGCGGTTCGAGACGACTTCCAAGCACACACCGGGATAGCCCTGGTTGAGGGATACGGTTTGACCGAAGCGACTTGCGCGAGCGCACGCAGCTTCGCGGATGGGCCGGGGCCGGGCTCAGTAGGGCAGCGCCTGCCCTACCAGCGGGTGAAGGTGGTGAAGGTCGGCCTGGACGGAGCGTGGGAAGACCTACCCAAGGGCGAGATCGGCGTTCTGGCTATCAGCGGTCCGACCGTCTTCCCCGGCTACGTCACCGGCCACAACGAACACGGCCACCTCTTGGACGGGCTCGGTAGGCTCAGCGACGGATGGCTGGACACCGGAGACCTCGCGCGAGTTGACGAGGACGGCCTTATCTACCTTGCGGGAAGAGCCAAGGACCTCATCATCCGCGGCGGCCACAACATCGACCCGACGATCATCGAAGATGCCCTGCTGGCTCACCCGCACGTCACCGCTGCCGGAGCGGTCGGGCGCCCCGACGTCCATTCCGGCGAGGTTCCTGTCGCCTACGTGACACTGGTGCCCGGTGCCGGGGTGACCGAGCACGAGCTGCGGGATTGGGCATGTAGGCAAGTACTCGAGCGCGCCGCCCAGCCGAAGGCCGTGATCATCCTCGAGGCGCTTCCCATAACCGATGTCGGCAAACCGTACAAGCTCCCGCTGCGGGCAGATGCCACCCGCAGAGAACTCCTGGCCGCGCTCAACGAGGTCGCCGGCGTTCGCGACGTCGAGGCCACCATCGAAGACGGATCGATCGTGGCGACCGTCAAGGTCTCCCCATCTGCCGGCGAGGCAGCCGTCAAGGCGATCCTTGGCCGCTACGCGATCCGATGGCACATGGTCACGACATCATGATCGCCGCATCGGCCATCCTCGCGGCGCTGCTTGCGCTGTGCTACTTCGGCCTGGGCACAGCCAAGGTCAACCTCCTGGCACCAATGCGCGAGCTCGCCGTAAAGGTCAGCTTCCCCAGCCTCGCCAATCGCTACATCGACGCGCTAGAGGTCGCCGCGGCCACGCTCTTGATCATAAGTCTGAACGAACCACAGGTCGGCGTGCTCAGCGGTAGTGGCCTTCTACTCGGCGGATCTGTTGTCGTACACCTCCGCCAGGGCGACAGCCCACGGAGGTCCGCCCCATTACCTTGCTCGCAGACCCAAATCGGCCTGTTCAGGCCACCGTCTCTGGCATAATCGATCGCCCTGTCGCCCATGACCTGGGGGTGCTGTCACCGACGACGGCAGACGGACGTGACCGCCGATAGGAACCTGGCACGGGTGATGCCTGCTCGTAATGTGGCTGCCGGCGCGCTGTCCATAGTCGACCTTGACCCACCACCGGGTCTTCGCCGGTGTCGCCCGCAACTCCTCAGCGAGCTCAAGGAAGGCGCCGACACCGGAGAGCCCCCGTGGAGGCCCATCCTCTCGCCGCGGTCCTGATATCGATACCCGGCGTCGGGATCAGGACCGCTACCAGCTTGCTCACGATCATCGGGGAGACGGCTGCGTACACGGCATGAACATTACGGATAATGGGCACATGAGGCTAAATATGGACCACTGATTGAGGAACGCATAGCACCTCAAGGTGACGTTCAGGATCGCAAGAGTAGAGCACGAAGGGTGGTAAGGATGATATGAGCCGGCGCGATCAACTGCAGGCAACGACCGCAGAGGAGATCAAGGGGGTCGCGCTTAAGCTCATGACCACAAGCGGACCTGATGCTATTTCATTGCGAGCGATTGCCCGCGAGATGGGTATGGCAGTCAGTGCCATCTACCGCTACTACGCCGCGCGCGACGATCTCGTATCGACTCTGATCAGCGACGTTCACAGCGTCCTCGTCGAGGCGGTCGAGTCCGCCCGCGACGCGCAACCTGAGGACGACCCAGCCGGTCGGATCATTGCCTGGTCCCAGGCATTTAGGGATTGGGCAATTACCAACCCTTCGGGGTTCAAGCTGGTTTACGGTGATCCGGTTCCCGGCTACCAGCCCCCCGAAGGTGGACCCGCGCCAGAAACCCAACACCGAGTCTGCACCGGACTCATCGACCTCATCGAGGGCGTGTGGCCGTGCGCCGAATCCCGCCAGCCCGCCGACCGCCACCAGTGGTCGGATTTTGACCCGAGGCTCGTGGCCAGTGTCCGGGAAGAATTTCCCGAGCTACCACCCGCCGCAGTCGCGCTCGCCGTGCGCCTCTGGGGCCGTATGCATGGTCTCGTGTCGCTGGAGATCTATGGTCACTTGAGAACACACGTCCGTGACCCGGAGACTCTCTACCGTGCCGAGATGCACGACCTTGTTCGGTCCCTGGGCCTCATACCGACAACGTGAGTTGACCGCGGACCAGCGTCCCGATCACCGTCCTGTCCGGCCGCACCTCCGGACACGACAAGATTGCTTACCTGGACGCCGGTGCCGACGACGACATCACCAAGCCCTTCTCGGTCGAGGACGACGATGTCGGACGGGTGCGCGGTCGACACGGAGTTGCTCACCTCGGCGATCGGGCCCGTGCGGACGACGCCGCCTTGCCGGGTGACGGCACGCAGCCGGGCTAGCTAGTTCGTTTCGCGGATTGGGTGAGGCCAGATCAACGGGATAAAGAATCACTGGGTGGAGCCTGTTCGGCTGACCGAGGTGGGGCCAGCAGACCTGGCGAAACTCAGGTGGCTACTACTCGGCAAGTCGCGGCAGGCCCAATGCCCCGCAAGTGCTGTCGTCACCGGGGAAGACAGCCGCCACCCCGTCGTATATGCAGGCCACCAGGGGAGGAACAGGATGGGTGGGCTCGCTGTCGGCAGGAACACGGACCGTTCCTCGGGAGCCGAGGGTGAGCACGGTTCGCGGCGATGTTGGAAGGCTGGCCGCCGACAGCGTCAGCAGCAAAGCCCCTCAAGTCAACTGGCACTTCACCACCGACGACGCCCGCACCAAACTCCGCCACCTATACCCCACACATTAGCGGCGACAGCCTACTAGGGCTTGATCCACAGCTCGCTGGGGAGCAGCGAGCCGATGCCGTACTGGACGATGCCGCCCACGTTGGGGCTCGAGATGGTGCTGGGTGCCGCCCGCACGGTGAAGATCACTGGAGTGACCACCGCCAGGCGTTCCTGCACGGTCACATAGGCGTCCTTGGCTTCCGCCTCGGTCCGCGCGACCCGGCCGGCCTGCAGGCTCTCGTTCAGTACCGCGTCGTCGATGCCGGTCAGGTTGGCCGGCGAGTCGCCGGCGAACGTGGTGGTCAGCCGCGGGTCAGGGTCCTGGAACAGCGCCGAGGAGGCCGCCGCGTCGAAGTCATGAGTTGTGCGCAGCTGAGAGAACTCCGCGACCTCGATGACCTTGACTTCGGCTTTCACGTTCCTGAAGGTGCTGAGCTGGGTTTGGATGTTTTCCGCGACCGCCCTGTTCTCGGTCGTCGGAGGTGTTTTGAAGGTGAAGGTGACCGGCTTTCCCTCACCGGCCAGTTCGTCGAACAGGCGCTGGGCCTTGTCGTGGTCGGTGGTGTGCAGCGGGACATCAGAATGATACGGAGAAATTTTACTGAAAAGGGTATCGGCCGCCTCGGCGGTGCCGCTGTAAGCGGCGAGGTTCAGTGTCTCGATGTCGATCGCGGCTGCGAGGGCCTGCCGGGCGCGAATATCGGAGAATGGTTCGCTGCGCAGGTTCAGGGCGATGAATATCCCGCCACTGAGCTGCATCACGTTCGTCGAGAGTCGGGCCTGCTTCGCTTTGTCCAGGTTGACCCAGCTGGATTCTACGGCGAGGTCCGCACCTCCCGTGAGCACGGTGTTGTAGCGCTGACTACTGTCGGTCGCCGGCCGCAAAGAAAGACGGTCGAGGTAGGGCTTGGGAGCATCCCAGTAGCGGGTGTTCCTGACGAGCTCCATCTCGGCCTGGCGTGTCCATTTACTCAGCGTGAAGGGGCCGGCGCCGATCGGCTGGGTGTCAAATTTCTGCTGCCCTTTCTCCAGAGCGGCGGGCTCCGCGATCCAGTTGAGCGTCGAGGTGACGATGGCCTGGGCGTACTTCGGTACCGGCGCGACCATGGTGACCTTGAGAGTGGTCTCGTCCTCCACCTCAGACGAGGCGATCATCGCTGCCTCGGCCCGGCTGAAAGCGCCCAGCTTGGGGTCCTTGATCCGGTCCCAGTTGTATTTGACGGCCTCGGCGGTCAGCGCGGTGCCGTCCGAGAAGGCCAGCCCCGGCCGGAGCTTCAGCTCGAAGGTGGCGCCGTTGTCCGGCGTGGTGAAGGACTCGGCCATCGAGTATTGGATCTCGCCGGCCTCGTTGTTGGTCATCAGCGTGCCGTACAGGGCGTTGCCGACGGCAGCGCCGGCCGCGTACACGTTGTTGAGCGCCGCCGGGTCGAGGCTGCGCGGCTCGCTCAGCAGGAGGATCCGCCCTTCGCCGCCGGGCACCGGGTTGCCGGTCGCGCCGGAGGCCCCGTTCTCGGAGGTCCTTGAGGAACCGTCTGACTCGCCGCCTCCACAGGCGGCGAGGACAAGCGCGGCGCAGCAGGTGACCGCCACGGCGCCTAATCGTGCTCCACGAATCATCGAGAACCTTTCAAGTGGGTTCGCGCCAGTTTTCGACGGGGTTCGGACTAGAGAGGTACCGGAAACAGTGGATCCGGGCGGGGATGGCCCGAATGACGCCGGCCGACAGCGCATCTGGTCGTGACCGCGGGGCAGGGCGCCGTCGAAGGGCGAGCCGGTGGTCTTGCTGGTCCCACGGAAGCCCGTGGATATGGTGGCTGCCTCGCCCATCGCCCGGATCTTGTCTGGGGTGGTGGGCGGGAAATCGGGCCGGGTCAGGTGGTGAAAGGCTCGACGCGGATCCGGTCGGGGGCTGTTCCGCCGGCGAGCAGCGTCTGTTCCACGCGGTCGGTGAAGCGCTCCGACCCACAGACGTAGAACAGCGATTCGCTTTCAGTCACCGTCGAGAGGCCGAGAATGTCCCTGTCCTGGAGCTGGCTGGCCTGGGCGTTGTAGCAGCGCCGCACGGTGAGGCGGTCTCCGTGTTCCCGCTCCAGTGCTCGCAGTCCTGCGTCGAACACAGCGGGAGCGGAGTCCGCGGTCGTGTACAGCACGTGTACCCGCGGGAGCGGCTGGTGCAGCGCGGTGGCGGCGATGGAGAGGATCGGGGCTATGCCGATTTTCTCGGCAAACGCGATGACAGAGTATCCGCCGGGTCCCAGTCCGGGCAGTGTGAAATGACCCATCGGTGCGGTCGTCACGACTTCGTCCCCTCGCCCGAGGTCGTCGTTCATCCAGTTCGACACGAGACCGCCGCGCACCCGCTGCACGGTGACCCGCATCTGTTCGTCGCGGCCTGCCACCGAGGAGATCGAGTAGGGGCGCAGATGGATCTCGGCGTCGAGGTCGAAGCGAAGGGTGATGTACTGGCCGGCCCGGTGGCGGAACCTGTCGGCGAACTCCTCGGGGATCGCGAGGAAGAACGATGTGGTGTTCTTGGTCTCGCGTACCACCCGCGCGACCCGAAGAGTGTAGAAACCCGGATCCTGGGCGGCCGTGGAGGGTCGGCCGGGCGGATCACCGACGAGGAAGGGCGCCTGCAGGCGCGGTCGCAGCAGCGCGCGGTCCGCGAGTGCGAGGCCTGGCCCGGTGAAGTTCTGTGCCCATCTTCGACACTGCGCGTGGGCCGCGATCTCGTCCATAGTTTTCCTGATCCCATGCCTCTGGCCGCGCTGGGGCTGCCTCGTCGTTCTGGCTGTCGTGCCGCGTTGCTCCGTCGACCGGCTGTGCTGCGGCACGGGCGGTCTCGCCGCGTCGGGATGCGTGCTGTCGGGCGCGGGAGGTCCCGGTTCCCACCGGGGTCTGGTGATCTGACGTCTCGGCGCGGTTCACGTCGAGACGTCAGACCTTGGCTGCTGGCCCTGCCAGGTCGGGGGCCGTCCCCTGCCCGGCCTGGTGAGCGGGTACTAGGAGTCGGTTCCCGCCGAGCTGATCAGTGTGAAGTAGCGGGCCGTCGGCGGGGGCGTGAGCTGGACGCCTTCCGGGCGGGTCATCGTGCCGGAGGCCTGGGCCAGTCCCAGCGCCGTCTTCGCCGCCTCGACGTCGCCGTCGATCTCGTAGATCACGACGAAGCTGTCGCCGTCGAGGGCGGACAGTCGACGGATGGAGACGAAGCCGTCGATCTGCAGGATCTCCGGGAGATGCTTGTTGTCGTACCAGTCGTGGTAGGCGGTGGCCTCCTCCGGCGAGGCGGGGCGTGACTCGACGATCAGGACGCCGCTTGCCATGTGTGCTCCGTTCGGGTCGGTGACGATCGGTCGTCGCGGTGGACGAGGCCGTCCTTCATGACGAAGCGGACGTCCTCGGTGCGGGTGATGTCCTGGGAGGGGTCGCCGGGGACGGCGATGATGTCGGCGAGGTAGCCGGCCTTCAACCGTCCGAGCTCGTGGTCCAGTTCGACGAGCTCCGCGCTGGTGACGGTCGCGGCCCGCAGGGCCTGGACGGGAGTCATGCCCCGCGACACCAGTGCGATCAGTTCCTTGGCGTTGTGACCGTGTGGCACGGCGGGCGCGTCGGTGCCGCAGGCGATCCGCACCCCGGCCGCGATCGCCTTCGGGAGCATCGCCCTGGCCTGGGGGAACACCACTGCCGCCTTCTTGCGCAGCTCGGGTGCGGCCCGGGCGATGTCCATCGCGTCGGTCAGGTAGGTCGTCGACACCAGGAACGTGCCGTGGTCGGCCATCAGCTTGAGGGTGTCGTCGCTGGCGAGGAAGCCGTGCTCGATGCAGTCGATCCCGGCACGCACGCAGGCCCGGATCGCCCGGTCGCCCACCGCGTGCGCGGCGACCCGGATGTCGGCCCGGTGCGCCTCGTCCGCGATCGCGGCCAGCTCCTCGTCGGAGTACTGCTGGGCGCCCGGCCCGGTGCTGTGCGACATCACCCCGCCGGAGGCCGACACCTTGATGACCCTGGCACCGTGGCGGATCTGGTAGCGGACGCATTCCCGCACCTGGCCCACACCGTTGGCGATCCCCTCGCCGATCGACAGGGGCATGACGCCGGGCGCCAGCCGCTGGAACACGGTCGGGTCGAGGTGCCCGCCGTACGGGGTCACCGCGTGCCCGGCCGCGATGATCCGCGGGCCCTCGGCCCATCCCTGGTCGATGGCGCGCTGGAGTGCTACGTCGAGCAGGTACCCCCCGGTCTTGACCATCAGACCGAGGTTGCGCACCGTGGTGAAGCCAGCGTGCAGCGTCGTACGGGCGTTGATGGTTCCTCGGATGGTGCGGTACGCCGGGTCGTCCTGCACGCCGTGCATGGGCAGCGGCAGTCCCGTCGGGGTCTCGGGCCCGCCGATGAGGAAGTTGAGCTCCATGTCCATCAACCCGGGGAGCAACGTGACGTCGCCCAGGTCGAGTTCCACGCTGCCCGCAGGCGGCGTGGCGGGGTTCACCGCGGTGATGCGGTCGCCCTCTACGACGATCTCCGCGGGCGCGCGGACCTCTCCGGCGTCGATGTCCAGCCAGCGTGCGGCGCGCAGGACGATCGGCGCCGTCACGGCACCGGCTCGGTGAAGCAGTCGAAGGTCGAGGAACCGGTGTCCGGGACCTTCGGCTGGTGCCATACCTCGACCGGGAACGAGGCCTGGATCAGCGAGTAGATCAGGTGCAGGAGGTTGGTGGCGTCGTCGGGCAGTGCGTCGAACGGGAGTGTCTCCAGGTGGGTGACCGCCTCCTCGTAGCGGGGGGTGATCGCGTCGTAGAGGGCTTGGAGCTCGTCCATCGAGCTGGCGAGCCGGGTGTTGTACCGCTCGTGCTCGGTGGGCAGGCACCATTTCACCGCGAACGGCTCGAGGTCGGCGAACTCGGCGGGTAGCAGGTGGCTCATGAACGCGCCCCCTCGTGGTTGTTCACCCAGTCGCGCACCGCGACGTGCAGATGCCGGCACAGGATTTCCTGGTCGTTGAGGTGGAACCGGTCGACGTACCCGGTCTCCAGCATCATCTGTGTCGCCTCGAGGGTGTTCGAGTCCTGCAACGCGAACTCCTTGAAGGTCACCGCCGCCATCTCCTGCGCGATCCGCTCACGGATGTTTCTGGCCGGCAGGAAGTAGACGTTGCCCTCGAACACGTGTGTGTTATAGGACGTCGGCCAGTAGTGGTAGGTGAGGTACCAGCCCTGGCTCCAGATGAGGATCACGAAGTTCGGGAAGAGCTGGAAGGAGTCGAGGCCCCAGGGGTCGCAGCCCGCCGGGTTGACCCCGCGCGGCATCTTACCCAGGTCGTATTTGTCCCACGGGCCGAAAAGACCACTGCGGGTCAGGATCTCGGTCGGCTTGAGCAGCTCGGCGTCCATCTCCCAGAACCGGACACCGGACGTGCTGACCAGCCGGTGCGGCCCCTCGATCTGGTAGTGCGGCGCCTCGAAACCGGCCTGCTGGGCGGCCGCGGAGTACTTCTCCGGCGACTGCTTCGCGTGCAGCACCGGTGCGTGGTAGAACTCCGCGAACGCATCCATGTACAGCTTCCAGTTCGCCTGGATGGTGGTGCTGTACCCGAAGCGCGCGGTCTGCTTCTCGAACGGGTAGCCCTCCAGGTCCGTCACCATCGGCCCGAGGAACTCGCGCAGCGTCTGCTCCGGCTGCCGGGCGAAGTTCACGAAGATGAACCCGGCCCAGACCTCGCAGTGCACCGGCGCCAGGCCGTTGCTGGCCTTGTCCAGGTCGAAGAACTCGCCCTCCTGCTGGACGAAGGTCAGCGCACCGTCGAGATCGTAGCGCCAGCCGTGGTACTTGCAGGTGAACTGCCGGCAGACGCCCTGCGTCTCCCGTTTCGGGTCGTCGGTCCACGCGAGCTTGTTGCCCCGGTGGCGGCAGATGTTGTGGAAGGCGTTGACCTGCCCGCTCTTCCCGCGCACCACGATGATCGAGGCGTGGGCGGCGTGGACGTCCTTCGTGAAGTAGCTACCGACCCGCGGGAGCTGCTCGGCTCTGCCGACGTTTAACCACGCCCGCTTGAAAACGGCCTTCCGTTCGCGCTCGTAGTACTCGGGGGAGATGGAGTCCTCGTAGGACACCGGTTCCGTCCCGAGGGCGGGATAGTGCTGTGTCCAGCTGCCTTCCGGTGGTTTCGGGAAACGCGGCATGGTCCACCTCCTGTGGTGATGCGGTCATGGAACAGACGGGCTACCCGGTTCGACCCGGGATTCTGCGTGTACCGCGCCGGGGTTTCGCGGGGCGAGAAGCTGGTCGGCGCCCGTCTCGGGCAGCAGTCCGACGCTGTTGAGCAGCATCGCGAGACACACGTAGCTGCCGACCACGAAGATGACCTCAAGCAGCCGCCGCTCGTCGAAGCGGCCGGCCAGCCGTTCCCACAACGCGTCGTCGATGACGTGCTCGTCCACCAGCTGGTCTGCGGCACGCAGCAGGTCGCCGTCCCGTTCGCTCCACAGGGGCGCCGACGCACCCTCGCGCACCGCGCTGATCTGCTCGGAGGTCAGGCCCGCAGCCTGCGCCATGCGCAGGTGTTCCGCCCACTGGTAGCGGCAGCCCGTCCGCGCGCCGACCCGCAGGATCAGCAGCTCCCGGTCGCGGGGGGAGAGCGCGCCGGAGTCGATCAATGTCCCGTTGAAGGCCAGCCAGCGGGCGCCGACCTGGGCATGACGGGCCAACAGGCCGAGTATGGGCGGCATGGGCGGCGCATCGACGTCCCCGGACAGGTACCGGTCGGCGCGGGCCAGATTGCCCCGCAGCAGGTCGCGGTCCTCCTCCGTCCACTCGGCCACCGGCAGGGGCGGCAGTCGAGGTTCGGCGGCGCGGGTCACAGTACGGATCCTCCGTTGACTCCCAGTACCTGGCCGGTGATGAAGCCGGCCTCTTCCGAGGCGAGGAAGGCGGCCGCGGCGGCGATGTCGTCCGGGGTGCCCAGGTGGCCGAGCGGGATGGTGCCGGCCATCACCTCGTTGGGGGGCAGGTTCCCCTCTGCCTGGGACTGGTGCTGCATCGGCGTCTCGATCCCGGACGGCGGGATGCTGTTGACGGTGATCCCGTGGGAGGCGTAGGCGCGTGCCAGCGACTTCGTCAGGACGATCACCCCGCCTTTGGCCGCCGCGTAGTGCGCCATGGTCGGCGAGCCGCGCTGGGCGCTCGACGACGCGATGGTGACGATGCGGCCCCACCGTGCCGCGACCATGTCGGAGACGGCGGCCTGGCAGGAGTGGAAGGTGCCGGTGAGGTTCACCTCGACGACGCGGTTCCACTGCTCGAGCGTGATCTGGTCGAACGGGTCGAACGCGACGAGGCCGGCGCTGGTCACCAGGATCTCCGTGGGGCCCAGCGTCGAGCGGATCTCGGCGAAGGCGGCATCGAGGGCGGGACGATCGGTGACGTCGGCCGCGAGGCCGAGCGCCTGCACCCCGGTAGCCTGCAGCTCCTTGGCCACCCGGTTCGCCGCGTCACGGTCGAGGTCGAGGACGGCGATGCGGTGGCCGCGCTCAGCCAGGTGGTGGCAGGTGGCCTCGCCTATGCCCGACGCCCCGCCGGTGACCACGGCCACCCGAGACAGCTGCGCCTTGGTACGCGGCATCGCTTCGTCCTTCCTCATTCGTAGACCACTTCGATGACCGGGGTCACCGGCATGGCCTGGCACGTGAGCACCCAGCCTTCGGCGACCTCGTCGGGGGTCAGGGCGTCGTTAATCCGCATCTCGGCTCGTCCCTGCACGACCCGCGCCATGCAAGTGGCGCAGCTGCCCGTCTCGCAGGACGAGGGGGCCCGTAGGCCGGCGTACCGGGCCGTCTGCAGGAGCGTGCTGTCACGGCGGTGCGCGGTCGTCACCGTCTTCCCGCCGAGCTTGATGGTCACGGTGATGTCGTCGGCGGGACCGGCGGGCGGCGGCTCCTCTGCCGGGGTGAACCGTTCGATGTGCACCCTCGACGGGTCGGCTCCCAGGTCACGGAGCCCGGCTTCGACGACGTCCATGAAGCCGCCAGGCCCGCAGATGTAGTACGCGGCGGTCTCGACATCGCCGGCGGCGCGGTCCACCTGGTCACGGTGGACGAACCCGCGGACGAGATCCTCGTGGTGCTCGACGGTGAGGCGGCCCGGGTACTGCGCCGCCAGTGCGTCCAGCTCGTCGCCGAAGATCGCGGCGGCCCGGTCGCGGTTGGCGTAGAGCACCCGGATGCGCCGGTGGGAGGTGGCCAGCGCCGTCCTGACGATCGAGAACACGGGGGTGATCCCGCTGCCGGCGGCGAACGCGACGATGTCGTGGTCGCCGCGGTCGAGGCTGAACGATCCCCCGGGCGGGTTGACCTCCAGGACATCGCCCTCGCCGAGCGTGTCGTTCAGCCAGTTCGAGATCAGGCCACCGGGCACCCGCTTCACTGTCACGCGCAGCTCGCCGTCCAGCAGCGGCGACGACGACATCGAATAGCTGCGCACGTGGGTCTCACCGTCGAGGGTGACGCGGAGCGTGACGAACTGGCCCGCCTCGTAGGCGAAGACCTCGGTCAGCTCGGACGGCACCTCGAAGACGATCGAGCGGGCCTCGGAGGTCTCCCGGACGAGGCGGAGCACCCGCAGGGGGTGGTAGCGGTGACGTGCTGCGAGCGTGTCTGTCGACATCGTCTCCCCCATCGCGCTGGTGTCGCCCGGCAACGCCTCCTCCTGTTCGGATCAAGCTGTCGGCCAACGACCAACACCTGTTCTTCGTATGACTAACGTCACGGTGGCCGGGGGTGGGAACAGCCTGCGGTCGTCGCCGGCGTAACACTGGGACTGGACCTGTAGCCCTGGGAACAGCGGGAGGACGTAGATGGCGCCGGCACGGCGGAGCACGGTCGACGACTCGATCAGCCGCACAGCGCTCCTCGACGCCACCGAGAGCCTCATGCTCGAGGAGGGCTACGCGGCCGTCACCACCCGCCGGTTGGCAACCAAGGCGGGGGTCAACAATGGGCTCGTCTACTACTACTTCGGGACGATGGACGGCCTGTACATCGAGTTGTTCCGCCGAGGCGCCGAGCGAAGCCTGGCCCGGCTCAGGTGGACGTTGCAGTCCCCGCAGCCCTTGTGGGCGCTCTGGGAGCTGACCCACGACTTCTCCAGCAACGCACTCACGATGGAGTTCACTGCGCTGGCCAACCACCGCAAGGCGATCCGGACTGAGATCGCGGCGTACTCGAGGACCTTCCGTACGTTGCAGCTCGAAGCACTCTCGAACATCCTCAAAGGCTACGGAGTAGACAGCGAGCGGTGGCCGCCTGTGTCGCTGATCCTCGCGATGGCCGCGATCTCCCGGTTCCTGCACATCGAGAAAGACTTTGACGTCGACATCGGCCACGCAGAACTGATTGCCGTGGTCGAACGCGAGATCCGCGCCCTCGAAGGAGACCGCCGCCCGGCCGACGACAAGATCGTCGCCGGTCAGGCCAGCTAGCCGCCCCCGAAGAAGCGACACGAGTGGCTTCAACGGATCGGCTCATCCCCGAACACGGTCGTACGCAGCATCTCCCGGGGCGAGTGCGAGTCGTAGGGTGCCGCGCGGTGCACGACGCCGGTGTTGTCCCAGATGACGGTGTCGCCCACCGACCACTGATGGCGGTAGACCCTGTCGGGCGCCGTCGCCCGGTCGAGCAGTTCCTGTAGCAGGCTCGGCCCCTCGTTGAGGCCCATCCCGACGACATGGCTGGCATTGGCACCGATCACGAGCGACCGCCGGCCGGTGCGATGCGTCCACACCAGGGGGTGGGTCGACGTCGGACGGTTCCGCCATCGCTGGAGCTGTTCAGGGGTCGGGTCGGGCGTGACCCGGCGCTGGGACGCTTCCATGGTGTGCACGACGCGCAGCGAGCCGAACTCTTCCTTCTCCCCGTCGCTGAGCGCCTCGTAGGCGGCGTAGGTATTGGCGAACTCGGTCTCTCCGCCGCTGGTTGCCACCGCTTTGGCGCTGAGAATGGTGGCCTTCTGCGGCGGCTCTCCGTGGAGCGGGGTGCAGCCGTCCATGTGCCACTCGAACGTGGCCCTCAGGTAGTCGGCCGAGGTGTTCTTCGACGTGTCGAGGGTGACCCGGTAGATCCCGGACACGGGGTGGTGGCCCTGCTCGTAGTCAATCTCGCCGAGGCGCCGACCGAAGGCGACCTGAGTCTCTGGGGCGAGGTGCAGGCCGCGGAAAACGAGCACGCCGTACTGTTCGAGCGCCTCGAGGACGGCGGTGGCGACGGTGTCGTCGTGAGCGAGCTGGCCGGCGTCGACGCCACTCACCTCGGCGCCGACCGTGGCGGCAAGAGGCTCACAGGAGATGGTCGTCGTCACGGCACGGGCTCCAGGTAACGGTCGAAGTAGGCGGTCCCGGCGTCGATCACTCTCGGCTGGTGCCAGACCTCGACAGGCAGCGCGACCATGACGAGCGAGTACACGAGGTGAAGCAGGTTCTCCTGCTGCTCGGACAGCTCGCGCAGCGGGAACTGGTCGAGATAGGACATGGCCTCCCGCACCCGCGGGAATGCCGCGTCGTAGAAATCCTGCATGTCGGCCATCGTGCTGTTCAGTCGCTCGGCGTACCGGGCGGCCTCGGTTGGAATGCACCACCTTTTCACAAAGGGCTCGAGGTCGGCGAACTTCTCGGGGAGTAACGGGTCACTCATGCCCGGACTGCCTTTCCGTCCCGAAGATAGGACTGCACCCAATCTCCGGTGACCTTGTGCAGGTGACGTACGGTAATCTCCTGATCGGACAGCGGATATCTGTCGATAACCCTGGATTCCAGGCCCATCTGGGTGCCGTCGAGGGTGCCCGCGTCCTGGAGACCGGCCTCCTTGGACACGACGGCGGTGACCTCGTGCCGGATCCGTTCGCTGGCATTCCGCGACGGCGGGAAGTAGTACGACATCTCCCACACATGCGTGTTGTGGGAAGTCGGCCAGTACTGGTAGGTGAGGTACCAGCCCCGCTCATAGACCAGGATCACGAAATTGGGCCAGATCTGGAAGTTCGAGATCGACCAGGGGTCGAGCCCGCCAGGGTTGAGCCCCGCCGGCAGGTTGGCCGGGTCGAGCTCGGGGATGTCCGGGCGCTGCCAGGGGCCCATCATGCCGGCCTCGATGTTGTGCTCGATCGGGTACATCTGGTCGAGCGGCAGCATGTGCCGCGGCACGCCCTTCCAGCCGCCGGTGCTCACCAGCCGATGCGGTCCATCGACCTGGTAGTGCGGCGCCTTGAAACCGGACTCAAAGCTGCGCAGGCTCGGCACCTGCTGCTGCGAGTGCAAGATCGACGCATGATAGTACTCCTGGAATGCGTCAAGGTAGATCTTCCAGTTACTGAGGATGTCCGCCTTGAAGGCATACCGCTCGGTGACGTGATGGAACGGGTAGCCCTCGAGCCCGCGCACCATCGGCCCAAGGAATTCAAGGAGCGACTGGCTGGGTTCGTCCGACAGGTTGATGAAGATGAAGCCTTCCCAGACCTCGCAGTGAGCTGACACAAGCGGGAAGTCCGCCTTGTCGAAGTCGAAGAACTCCTCCTCCTGAAGGACGAACTTCAGCTGACCGTCCAGGCCGTACCGCCAGCCGTGGTACTTGCACATGAACTGGCGACAGACACCACTGGTCTCGTCCCTCGGCGTCTTGTCCCACACCAGCTTGTTGCCGCGGTGGCGGCACACGTTGTGGAAGGCGCGAACCTGTCCATCGAGATCGCGCGTGACGATGAGCGACGTCTTGGCAACGGCAAGCTCCTTCGTGAAGAAGCTCCCTTTGCGGGGCAACTGTTCGACCCGGCCGACATTGAGCCAGGCACGCCGGAAGATCGCCTCGCGCTCGAGCTCGTAGAACTCCGGGGAGATGGAGTCCTCGTACGACACGAGGCCGGTGCCCAGCTCCGGGTAGCGCTCGGTCCAGCTGGCCTCCGACGGCTTGGCGAGACGCGCCATGGCTCATCCTCCCGTTCGGGTCCCTCAAGATCGCTGGTGGTGTTCCCCAACCGACTAACTGTTCCCCAAGTGACTAACATACGAGCTGCCGGGGCCGCAAGGTCCTCAGGGAAGCTCGATGGCTACCACGAACGTGATCATGCTCGGCGCCGGCACGCGGAGGACCGAGTCGTGGGCGGTACTCCGCAAGATCGCGATCCGGATCGACGACATCGGCATAGGGAGCACTCATGCAGGACCGGGAGCAGCTGTTCGTCGGAGGCACCTGGGTCGCGCCGAGCGCCGACCGCTTCATCGAGGTGATCTCCCCGCATACGGAAGAGCCGGTCGGTCGCGTGGCAGCGGCGGGGACCGCGGATGTCGACCGCGCTGTCGCCGCGGCGCGGCAGGCTTTCGACGAGGGAGCGTGGCCCCACACCGACCCGGCCGAGCGCGTCGAGGCGATCCGCCGGCTGGTCACGCTCTACGGCAAGCATCGCGACGAGCTCGCCGAGCTGATCACCACCGAGCTGGGTGCGCCGATCTCCTTCGCCAGACGCGCGCAGGTCGCCCTCCCCGGCGCGATGATGAGCGCACTCACCGACATCGCGGCCGACTACCGCTGGCGGGAGAACCGGCCGGGAACCTACGGCCAGGACATCATCCTGCGCAAGGAGCCCGTGGGCGTCGTAGCCGCCGTCGTCCCCTGGAACATGCCGCAGTTCCTGACCGTCACCAAAGTCATCCCGGCCCTCCTCGCCGGCTGCACCGTCGTGCTCAAGCCGGCGCCCGAGTCGTCGCTCGACGCCCTGTTCTTCGCCGACCTGCTCGACCAGACCGGCCTGCCACCCGGCGTCGTCAACGTCATCCCCGCCGACCGTGAGGTGAGCGCCCACCTCGTCGCCCACCCCGGCATCGACAAGGTCTCCTTCACCGGCTCGACGGCGGTCGGCCGGCAGGTGGCGGCGGCATCCGCTCCCCACCTCACCAAGGTCAGCCTGGAGCTCGGGGGAAAGTCGGCGGCCATCGCGCTGGACGACGCCGACCCGGCCACCGTGGCGCGTGCCGTCCGCCTCTCGGGCATGGGCATGGCCGGGCAGATCTGTAACTCCCTCACCCGTGTGCTCGCGCCCGCACGCCGCATCGGCGACTACGCCGAGGCACTCGCGGCAACCCTCTCGGCCATCAGAATCGGCGATCCGGCCGATCCCGGGACCGAGATGGGCCCGCTCGTGGCCAGGCGCCAGCAGGAACGGGTGCGCGAGTACATCGACACCGGCGTGCGCGAGGGCGCCCGACTCGTCCTGGGCGGCACCGACCTACCCGCGGGCATCGAACGCGGCTGGTACGTGCGACCCACCGTCTTCAGCAATGTCGACAACTCGATGACGATCGCCCGCGAGGAGATCTTCGGTCCGGTCCTCGCCGTCATCCCCTACCACGACGAGGCGGACGCCATCCGCATCGCCAACGACTCCGACTACGGCCTGGCCGGCTCCGTGTTCACCGCCGACACCGAACACGGCCTCGACATCGCCAGCCGGGTCCGAGCCGGCACCTTCGGCGTCAACCAGGGCTACTCCATGGACCCCGCCGCCCCCTTCGGAGGACTGAAAGCCAGTGGTTACGGCCGTGAACTCGGCCGTGAAGGGCTCGAGGGCTACCTCGACATCAAATCGATCTCCGTCGCGGCCCCCTGAAGGCTTCTTGCAACTCGGCGCGGTGTAGGAGGGCGTCCGCAGTCACGGGCTCGCCGACAGGGTCGACGCAGGGTTGACGGCGACGAGGCCGGTGCTGGCAGTCACGGTACATGCGTTGTCCCCAAGCCCGATCGGTGCGCGTACCGCAGCAGCCAAGCGTCGTCCGACCGTTTCAAGCTCCTCCGTATCGGCGGGCAACAGGGTCGCGAACTCATCGCCGCCGAGCCGGGCGACCGTGTCCGCCGGCGGCACCGTGCTGGCCAGCCGGCGGGCTGTTACCTTCAACAGATCGTCGCCGACGGCGTGATCGAATTTGTCGTTGATCTGTTTGAATCCGTCGAGATCACAGAACAGTACGACGAGACGTCCGGGGCGGCGCGGGCGTGCCCGAGGTGGTGCATTTCGAAGACGGCGTCGACGGCGGTGGTGAAACCCTGGACGTCGAGAGTGTGGTGCACGGCACCCTTGGCCATGCGCAGGGCAAAGGTGTCCTGCCGCGCTATGCGTCGGGCCATCGCCATCGCCGGCCGGGTGCGCGCCGGAACCTTCGGCGTCAACCAGGGCTACTCGATGGACCCGGCGGCGCCGTTCGGTGGGGTCAAGGGCAGCGGGTACGGCCGTGAGCTCGGTCCGGAAGGCATCGAAAGCTACCTCGCGCCATCAAGTCGATCTCCATCACCGCGCAGCAGCCGAGCCCGGGACCGCGCGGCCCCTGCCCGCTCAACACGCGTCCCAGGCACGCCGAGAGCACGGCCCCTGTCCTGCTGAGCCCGGGGGACGACAACCTCCCAGCGGCGGCCTGGGACTATCGCACACGCAGCGAAGGTTGATCTTCTTCGAGAAGTCCCGGGGGTCGAAGTTCCTGCGGGAGAGCGAGGGTTGACAACCCCATCGACCACTACCCGACGCACCTGTTCCTCAACACCTACGCGGTGCGCCTCAATGCCGGCGACCGGCGCGCTCGCCAGCGAGGAGATCTTGGCCTTCGTCGCCGGGCGGACCCTGGTGACGGTGCGTCCCGACAGCGGCTTCGGCACCGTTCACCGTCACCCGCCGCTGGACGCCGGACGGGCTGGCTCACCGCGGTGTCGGCCATCTCGTCCACGGCCTCGTGCCCACGGTCGTCGACGGCTACTCCAGCGCCGTGCACGTTGCCGCCGGTCAGCCGCCGAGCCTTCCGGACGACCAGATCAGCCGTGTCCTGTTCGTCGTCGTCCATCAACATCGTGAACTTGGACGGCTTCGGCTTGTCCGCCGCCGGCGCAGCCGTGCTGGCTGAACTAATGACCGATGACGTGGAGGGCGCAGTATGACCGGCAAACGTCGGGTAACTCCTCGGGCGGCGATGGCGCTCGACGACGCGGTTGAGCGCCTCGAGGCCATGCTGTTCGACAAGGATGTTCCCGAGCAGGCCGTGCGCCGGCGCAGCTTCGAGCTGCGCAAGAGCCTGACCCTGCCGCGGCGCGAGGTGCTGTTGATGCGGGAGGCCGTCGCCGGCCTGATGCGCCCCGAGGTCGAGGCGGACATCGTCACCCTCGACGGCGCCGGCAAGCCGACCTTCGGTCGCTTCGCGAAGAGGTAGCCGTCCGGTACCGGATGCGCCTGTCTGACCGGCGCGACGACCGACGTCCGGCCGTGGGTGTTTATCGGGGGCACGGACAGCCTGTGGTTGAACGAATCTCAGGCAGCGGCTTCCGCCGGTGGCGATGGGTGACCGCAGGACCACCGCTCCTGCGCGTGCCTGACACGGACGTAGCCGCCGATGGCCTGCCAGCCAGCGTCCACCATCCATCAGGCGTCCGGCGACGTAGGTGCCCGATGTAACCAGCCTCGCTCGTCCGCCCAGACCAGCAGCGGCGGCAACACGACCAGAGCCGACAGCAGGGCGACGAACACGTTGACCGCGACGACGAGGCCGAAGTCCCGCAACAGCGGCAACGAGCTGAGCGCGAGCACCAGGATGCCGATAATCGCAGCCAGCGCCGAGACCATAAACGCTCGGCCGGTGCGGGCAGCGGTGACATCGACTGCCTGGCGTGGAGCGTCGCCGCGCCGCCGTTGCTCCAGGAACCTAAATATCATAAGAGTCGTGAACTCGGTGCACAACGCGATCACGAGTGGCCCGCCGACCGCGGTCAGCGGGCTGAGTTCCAGGCCGACGGCCCAGGACAGCAGGGACCCAAGGCCCACCGCGATCAGGACCGGCGCCATCGAGAGCAGTGCCCGGGCGAGGTTGCGGTGGCGCAGCAGGACGAAGACGAACACGATGCCGAGCGCGTAGTAGGTCAGGTCTGTGCGGTTCGCCTCGAAGTTGTGCAGCAGGGCCACTGCGACGACAGTCGAGCCCGAGAGAGTGGTGGTGACACCCGCCGGCGGCGCAAGGTGGTCGCGGAGGGCGTCGAGGTCGTCGGATCGCTCCTGCAGCGACACGTCCGCCTGGCGAAAGACGAGGTTGAAGGCACCCGGATGGGCGTCGCCCGGCCGCAGCGTCGCGGCGCAGAGCGCGGCCCGGTCGGCCGTGCCGGTCATGCTGACCGAGACGACTCGGATGTCGCAGGGAGCGGCGTTGAACCCGGCGATGACGTCCGCGCCAGTGGGCAGCACAGTGGTGGTCCCCGGCACCTTGAGCAGGAGTCCGATGGTGGTCGGCAGGCTGGAGGCGGTGAGCAGATCGCCCTGGCTCTCGGCGGTCCGCTGCGCGCCGAGCTGGTAGACGTACTGCGTCGTCCGGTCGTTGAAGACATCGTCCGCCTGGACGAACAGGCCCAGCTCGCCCGACGCACCCACCCGCTCGCGCACCTGGTCGATATCCTTCACCACCTGGCTGTTCTGACTGACCCATCTTTCCGGGTCGGTCTGGACGGTCAGGTTCTGCTCGGCGAAGAGTCCGCCGACGAAGACCGCGACGGACAGCACCGCCAGTGGCAGGGCAGCCGTTCGGGGCAGGCCGCCGAGGCGGATCACGATGCGGGCAAGGGGGCCATCGGTGTAGTCTCTGGCCGGTGTCGGCGACCGGCATTCCCGCCACCCCAGCGAGACGAACATGATCATGGTCGTGGCGATGACGATGACCGGCAGGCCGACGGCGAGCAGCGTGCCGAAGTCCCGCAGCATCGGCACCGCGCTGAACTCCAGCACGAGGAAGGCCAGCACGCTGGCGAGGGTGGCGGTGAGCAGGGCCGGGCCGAGCTTGCGCAGCGTCTCCCGCAGCGGATGGGCGGCCCGGTCGAGGGACACCTCCTCCTCGATTCTGGAGTGCAGCTGAACGGCGAAGTCGATGCCGACTCCGAGCAGCACCGGCAGTCCGGCGATGGTGATGACGGACAGTGGGATACCCAGGTATCCGGCCAGACCGAAGGCCCAGACCAGGCCGACCGTGACCACGCCGAGCGGGAGCAGGCGCCAGCGGACGGCGAACGCTACGAGCAGCAGGCCGGCCATCAGCGCCAGCGCGATGCCGCCGAGGGTGAGAAAGCCGCCGTGCAGGTAGTCGTTGATGTCGCGCAGCAACGCCGGGCCGCCGGTGGTGACGACGGTGGCGTGGTCGAAGGTGTGCCTGGCCATGGCCTTCTCGACGGTCGCCACGCCGGCGCCCTCGTCCTTGGCCGAGGTGTTACCGGCTAGCCGAACCACCATCTGGGTGTTCCGCGGGTTCGGGAAGAACGGACGCAGCGACTCCCGTATCTGCCCGTTGTTGTCATACAGGAGGAATTTGACCCAGGCGGGGTTGGTCAGTGAGCCATTCCCAGCAACGGCCCGTGACGTTCGGTGACCATTGCGCGGTGTGAGTGTCCCCGGGGCTGCGACGACGGAGACGCGGGGCTCCGATAGGAAGTTGTTCCGACCAAAGAGCAACTCCGAAGGAACCCCGCGCCTCCATGAGTTTCACATACACCGCCGAGTTGCCCATCAGCGATCACACCGTCTTCCGCCTGGCGGGTCTTCTCGTCGCGGAGCGTCAGCGTCGCGGCACCCGCAACGGCACCCGCACGCTGTCCACGTTGGAACAGGCGGTCATGGTCCTGCGCTGGTTCTGTGACGGCACCAGGACCAGCCGGCTCTTCAAGGATCACGGGGTGTCCCGGTCGGTGGGCTACCGCTACCTACACGAGGGCACTGCCGTGCTTGCCTGGCAAGCCCCTGACCTGCGCGAAGCGCTGATGCGCGCCAGGATCGCCGGCTACGGCCACCTCATCATCGACGATACGATCATCGAGACCGACCGGCTGCGCATACCGGGCCCGACCGAGGGCGTGGACCTGTGGTGGTCCGGCAAGATCTCCAACCACGGCGGCAACATCCAGATCCTCTCGGCCCCCGACGACGGCTGGCCGCTGTGGGTCTCGGACGTCAGGCCCGGCCGCGAGCACGACTCGACCGCGCTGTGCGCCGGAGGCGCGCAGCCGATCCTTGAGGAATGGGCCGCCGACCCGCACGAGGTCCTGTTCGACCTCGGTTACGAAGGGTTGGGTAGCCCGGCCGGACCGCTCGCGACCGCCTACAAGAAGCCCAAGGGCGGCGCACTCACCGACGAACAGAAGGCGCACAACCGGGTCCACAACGCGCTGCGCGCCGTCGGCGAACGCGCGAACGCGCTGCTCAAGGTCACCTTTCGGCTGCTCCGCAACATCACGATCGACCCCTGGAAGATCGGACTCGTCGCGAAAGCCGCCCTCGTCATCCTCCACACCGAGCACCGCAGGACCGCCTGACACCCAACACCGCAACACGGAACTGTTGCTACGCAAGGTGACGAATGGTTGCCGGGAAAGGTTCAGTGTCCTGTCGGAGATCGCGTTGTACCGGGTCGACGTCCGGATGGCGTCGTCAAGCCGCAGACGGACGGAGCTCGGGTCAGGATCGCGCTGACGCGCTCGGTTCAGGATCTGCGCGGCCGGGCTTGAGATCAGGTCACCGGTGTCGCCGCCGATCAGGTTGCTGCTGAACTGCAGCGCGGTGACCGGCGTGACCACCGCCGCGACCCCTGGATCCCGGTCGAGGGCCCGCGCCAGCTCGTTCCACTGGGCGACGTTTCTCGCGGTGAAAAGGTCGGCCAACGTGGCGTTCCCGTCCACGGTGAACACCGACAGCATCGCGCTGCCACCGAACATTTGCTGGTAGGCGGTGTTGTCCCGGTACACACTGGACTCGGCGTTCATGTAGTTGTCTTGGCCAGTCGCGAACTCGAGTCTGGTCGTCCCGAAACCGAGCGCCATCGTGACGAGCAGCGCAACGATGCCGACGATGCCCGACCGTCGCCTGAGAGTGGACGCGGCGGCGCCCCAGGCTCCTCGATCGGGTGCGACCACATCGCCGCGCTGGTCTAAGTGCCTGCTTTGAATCTTGGTGGTGTGTACCGCGCGTGGTCCGTTTCTGATCTTCGCGGTGTGGCGGGCTGGTCTGGTGGGGCTGCGCCGGGATGGTCCAGACATGGCGCGATCGCACCGGTATCCCTCGGATCTGTCGGATGAGGAATGGGCCTATGTCGAGCCGTTGCTGCCGCCCGCGCCGAAGGACGGGCGGCCGGAGAAGCACGACCGGCGTGACATCGTGGACGCGATCCTCTACGTGACCCACAACGGGGTCGTCTGGCGGGCACTGCCCGCGGACTTCCCGCCCTGGAACACCGTCTACGGCTTCTTCGAACGGTGGAAGAAGAAGGGCGTCACCCTCACGGTCCACGATTCGCTGCGCGACGAGGTCCGCCAGGCCGAAGGGCGCCGGCCCGAACCGACCGCTGGTGTGATCGACTCCCAGTCCGTCAAGGGCGCCCCGACCGTGACAGCCGCGACCCGCAGCTACGACGCCGGGAAGAAGGTCAACGGCCGCAAGCGATTCATCGTCGTCGACACGTTGGGCCTGCTGCTGACCGTGCTGGTCGTCCCGGCCAGCCGTCAGGACCGCGACGGCGCCCGCCAGCCGCTGGTCGACCACTACTTCACGACTCCCTCCTGCCGTTTCCTGTTCGCGGACGGCGGTTTCGCCGGCCGTTTCGTCAGCTGGGCCGCCGATGTCGTGAAGACCACCATCGAGATCGTCCGGAAGAAGGAAGGCCAGAAAGGCTTCCGACCACTACCGAAGCGCTGGGTCGTGGAACGAACCCTGTGCGCCGCGAGGCGCTCTGTTGTATCCCCGGCTGAGCCGGGAGGGACTTGGAGGGAGGTTCCTGGGCCGGATGGCTGACCTGGATCCGAAAGGTGAAGGGGACAACAGCATGCCATGATTCCCGGCGGCCGGGTCCAGTGGTCAGGGACGGTGCGCCGGGTGGGCCCGCGTGATACGGCGAAAGCTTGATTGCCTGAATCCCAATCTCCAGTCGATGCAAGTTCCCATCCACCGGAAAGACCATTGAAACCGGTGCCGTGCTCTGCGTCGGAGTCCAAGGTGGCCGATGCAACCTCCGGAGTGCGGGGCGACACCCAGCGAGGGTGTTCAAGGAGATAAGTGGGACGCCTACGTCACGCTGTCACGTACAACAGAGACGAACGCGGGATCGCCTACCGGGGCGCGAGCCCTATGGCGACGGAGGCCTCGTAGTAGTCGCCGGAGTCACGACCGGCCAGGGAGGGCGGGAAAGCCGCCTACAGGGCGAAGGGGGCCAGGTGATCGGACACCCAAGACTCGGGAGGTATGCGTAATGCAGAGCGCCGCAACGGTGCTGGGTGTCCTGCGTGAACGCGGCAAACGAGGGCTGCCGTGCGACGAACTGTACCGGCAACTGTTCAACCCACAGATGTATCTGCTGGCCTACGGGCGTATCTACACCAACCATGGTGCGATGACACCCGGAGTCACACAGGAAACCGTGGACGGCATGTCCCAGGAGAGGATCGGTCGCATCATCGATGCGATGCGCCACGAACGCTACCGATTCCACCCCGTCCGGCGAGTCCACATCCCGAAAAAGAATGGGAAGACCCGCCCGTTGGGGCTACCGACCTGGTCGGACAAGCTCGTCGGGGAAGTTGTACGCCTGCTCCTGGAGGCCTACTACGAACCGACGTTCTCCGACCGGTCCCACGGGTTCCGGCCACGGCGAGGCTGCCACACCGCTCTGCGGGAGATAGCCAACACCTGGACCGGAACAGCCTGGTTCATCGAAGGAGACATCACCGACTGTTTCGGGTCTCTCAATCACGACCTGATGATCGGAATCCTGTCGGAGAGGGTCCGCGATAACCGGTTCCTGAGGCTGGTGCGTAACATGCTACGAGCCGGATACCTGGAGGACTGGAGGTGGGGGGCGACTCTGTCGGGGGCTCCCCAAGGGGGCGTGGCCTCGCCGATCCTGTCCTCGATCTACCTGCACAAGCTGGACGAGTTCGTCGAGAAGATTCTGATTCCGGAGTACACCCGAGGGGGCCGCAGGGCGCGTAACCCTGCTTACCTCGTTCTGCAGAACGAGCTGGCCAAGGCACGCCGACGTGGTGACCGGGGCCAAGCCCGGATACTACGACGGCGAATGGTCAGCCTGCCCAGCTCCGATCCCGATGATCCGGGATATCGGCGGCTGCGTTACTGCAGATATGCGGATGACCATCTACTCGGGTTCACCGGACCGAAGGCCGAAGCCGAGGAAATCAGACAGCGGCTGGCGGAGTTCCTGCGTGACGACCTCAAGTTGGAACTGTCCGCCGACAAGACGCTGATAACCCACGCCCGTACCGGCGCGGCCCGTTTCCTCGGCTACGAGATCACTGTCCAGCACAACAGCAGCAAGACCACCCGGCGCCGTCGATCGGTCAACGGGCAGGTCGCGCTACGGGTGCCACGCGATGTGATCAAAGCTAAAAGTGTCCCCTACCTGCACCGCGGAAAACCCGCTAAGCAGAAGGCCCTGACCAACGGTAACGACTACACCATCGTCGCCACCTACGGGGCCATCTACCGGGGCATCGTCCAGTACTACCTGCTGGCCGGAGACGTCCACCGACTTCACCGGCTGCGCTGGGTCATGGAGACATCCATGCTCAAGACCCTGGCAGGCAAGCACCGCTCGTCGGTGTCGAAGATGGCAGCCAAACACAAGGCCAAAATCCAGACACCGCACGGGCCACGCACCTGCTTCGAGGCACGCATCGAACGCGACAGCAGAAAACCACTGGTCGCACGGTTCGGTGACATCCCACTCCGCCGGCAGAAAACAGCGACGGTCTCTGACCGTCAGCCGACCCGGGTGGACTATCCGCACAAGGAACTCCTCACCAGGCTCCTCGCGGATATCTGCGAAGTCTGCCAGCGCACGGGCAACGTTGAAGTTCACCACGTCCGCGCGCTCAAAGACCTCGCGGCACCCGGCCCTCTGCCGCCCCCGTGGGTCACAGCCATGGCAAACCGCAGACGCAAGACACTCGTGGTCTGCGCTACCTGCCACGGCCAGATCCACAAGGGGCGGCCCGCCACACCGCTCACGCAGTAGTCACCGGAGAGCCGGATGATCGGGAAACCATCACGTCCGGTTCGGCGGGAGGCCGCGCGGAAAAGGACCAGCCCTCGGGCTGGCACCTCGCTGCGCGGCCGACCCATCGGCCTGGATCACCACGCATCGCCGTCTCGCCCGCGACTACGAACGCGACCCTGCCAGCTCCACTGCCTTCGTCTACTGGGCCATGATCCGCACCATGGTCCGACGCCTTGCCCGCGGCGAACCGGTCTCACGCTGGACAGCCCGAACAAACACGGACAGTTAACGGCTGTCAAGATTCAAAGCAGGCACTAATGCAACGTTCCTTAAAGGCGGGTAGATCGTAGCGGTCGGGGTATCGCCGTGTTTTGGTGAGGAGCACGTCATGCCGACTTTCCTGTCTGCACGGCCGCCGGATGGTCCGGTCGAGGAGAAGAAGATCCGCCAGCTGGCCGGGGCGCGACACGCTCCGGCGGACTGGGTTCTACGCGCCCGGATCGTCGCGGCCAGCTGGTCGGGCGACCACGTTTCTCAGATCGCCGCGGCCTTGCACTGCCATCCCAAGACGGTGCGCCTGTGGCTGCACCGGTTCAACACCGACGGCCTCGACGGGCTGGCCGACCAGCCGATCCCCGAACGCCCACCGCGGATCACCGAGACCGAACGCTCTCAGATCATCGAGCTGGCTCGTACCACCCCACCAGGACAGCCGGTCCGCGACGCCGCCGGCGGGCTGGGTGCCATCGACGAGACCGGCCCAGCCCAGTGGACCCTGGACACTCTCACCGAGGCCGCCCACGCATTGGGTATCCAGATCCAGCGCAGCCAGGTCCGACGCGTCCTCTTCAAAGAAAAGGTGCGCTGGCGGCACACCCGTTCCTGGGCAGAAAGCACCGACCCCGACTTCGTCCCAAAAGTTTCCCTGGCCCTTCGGGCCGCCGCCCTGGCGGGAAAACCCCGGCCCGGGGCCCCGCGGGCGGGTGCGGGATGGCCTGGCAGGGTGCGGTTGACCGCCCGTCCAACGCCGTCCGGTGCTTGGCCTTCGTAGCCGTCCAAAAGTTTGGCGAGGGATCTTGACCGTGCGGGTCGCCCGCTGTGCCTTGAGCACGCCAGTCAGAGTGTTGATCTCATGTCGGTCCCCGGGCGGTCGCTACCTGTAGGTATCGATGGGTTGGGGGTGCGGTGGACGGTTCGGTCGAGGTCGTCGTGGACGACGCCGAGCAGATCCTGGATCGGGTGGCGGCGATCGACGTCGCGAAGGCGTCCGGGAAGGTGTGCGTGCGGGTCCCGCACGACAGCCGGGAAGGCAGGCGAGTCACCCGCGTCTTCGGTGTCACCGCGACGGTCCCGGCGGTGGAGGAACTCGCCGACCACCTGGTCTGCCAGGGCGTCCAGCGGGTCGTCGTCGAAAGCACGTCTGACTACTGGCGGGTGTTCTACTACCTGCTCGAGGAGCGGGGCCTGACAGTGTGGCTGGTCAACGCCCGGGACGTCAGGAACGTCCCCGGAAGACCCAAGACAGACAAGATCGACGCTGTGTGGCTGGCGAAGTTGAACGAGCGGGGGATGCTGCGGCGGTCGTTCGTGCCGCCGGTGGCGATCCGCCGGATGCGGGATGTGACCCGGATGCGGGTCGACCTCGTCGCGGACCGCACGCGGGTCAAACAGCGCGCAGAGAAACTACTCGAAGGCGCGCTGATCAAACTGTCGTCGGTGGTCTCGGACGTTTTCGGGGTCGCCGGCCGGCGGATCCTCAACGCACTGATAGCCGGGGAACGCGACCCGCGCCGGCTCGCGGCACTCGGGACGGGTCTGAAGGCCTCGCCGGCAGCACTGACCGCGGCGCTGACCGGCCGGTTCAGCGACCACGACGCGTTCATGCTCACGATCTACCTGGAGCAGATCGACGCGCTCGACAAGCACCTCGCCACGCTGTCCGCGCGGATCGACCAGATGACCGCGGCGATCCCCCTTCCCACCCGTCGCACCGACACCCCCGGCGTCGCTGAGATCACCACGGTGCCCGGGGTCGGGACGGTCTCGCCGGTCACCGGTGAGATCATCCCGCCCGCCGACGCCCCTCCCGCAGGTGGCACGCCCCCACCCGCCGGTGGCCTGCCGGGGCCGCAGACGGTCGCGGATCTCGTCGACCTGCTCGACGCGATCCCCGGGATCGGCAGGGACGCCGCACAATTGATCCTCGCGGAGATCGGCACGGACATGGCCCCGTTCGCAACCTCCGGGCACCTGGCGTCGTGGGCGAAGCTGACCGCGCGCACGATCCAGACCGGGGCGTCGCTACGGATGGGCCGGACCGGGCGCGGGAACCGGTACGTGCGCCGCACACTCGGCACGGCCGCGGCCTCCGTCGCACGCACCAACACCTTCCTCGGGGCACGTCACCGGCGGTTACGCGCCCGCCGCGGCGCGCTGAAGGCTCTCGTCGCTACCAGCCGCACCATCCTAGAGATCATCTGGCGGATGGTGCACGACCAGGTGCCGTTCCGGGAACTCGGCGCGGACTACCACACCCGCCACCAGGACCCGGACAAGCGCAAGCGAACGCTGGCCCGGCAGATGAAAAACCTCGGGCTCTCGCCCGAGGAAGCCGCCGCCATGCTCGCCGCAGCCTGAAGCCCGACCCGCCAGCCTCGCCTACAGAAAGGCCAGCCGACAGCCACCCCCGAACTGCCACCCCCACGCCCACCAGCGGCCACGTGCCCCGGTGGCCGCGAGCCTGCCCACGTCACGTCGGGTTTTCCAGTCAGCCCCTGCGCCGGCCTGACCCTCTACCAAGTTCTCCGCACGCTCCAGACCCTGCTCAACGTCTGGACCGGCGCCTGCCGCACCTGCCACCGCCCCTACGAACCGTTACCAGCCAAACCAGCCAGAGTCACCTAACAAAGCCCTACTAGTGTGCTGAGTCGCTGATTCGCTGGCAGTATGCGGCGAGGGTTTCAAGGATCTCGTCGGCGGTCTTGGCCCAGACGAACGGCTTCGGGTCCTTGTTCCAAGCGTTGATCCATTTACGGATGTCAGCTTCGAGTTCGACGACCGACCGGTGCGTGGATCGGCGCAGCTTGCGGTTGGTCAGCTCGGCGAACCAGCGTTCGACCAGGTTCATCCACGACGCCGACGTCGGAGTGAAGTGCAGGTGGAAGCGGGGGTGGCGCAGCAGCCAGTTCTTCACCGCAGGGGTCTTGTGGGTGGCGTAGTTGTCCAGGACCAGGTGCAGGTCGTAGCCCTTCGGGACGGATCCGTCGATCAGCTTGAGGAAACGCAGGAACTCCTGGTGGCGGTGCCGCCGGTAGGTCTGCGCGATCACCGAGCCCGACGTCGGGTCGAGCGCGGCGAACAGGCTGGTCGTGCCATGGCGGACGTAGTCATGGGTCATCCGCTCGGGCGTGCCCGGCATCATCGGCAACACCGGCGCGGTCCGGTCCAGGGCCTGGACCTGCGATTTCTCGTCGACGCAGAGCACGATCGCCTTCTCCGGCGGGTCCAGGTAGACCCCGACCACGTCACGGACCTTGTCCACGAACAGCGGGTCCGTGGACAGCTTCCAGGTCTCGACCAGGTGCGGTTTCAACCCGAACGCCCGCCACATCCGCGACACCGTCGACTGCGACAACCCACTGGCCCTCGCCATCGACCGTGACGACCAGTGCGTGTCACCGTTCGGCGGCTTCTCCTCCAACGTCCTCGCGATCACCGCCTCGACCTGCGCGTCGGTGACCTTCCGCGGCGCCCCCGGACGTTCCTCGTCCGACAGGCCTTCCAGCCGGTCGACCGTGAACCGGTTCCGCCACTTCGCCACCGTTCCCCGGGTGATCCCCATCCCGGCGGCGACCCCTGAGTTCGTCCCGCCGTCCGCGCAGGCCAGCACGATCCGCGACCTCAACGCCAGCGCCTGCGCGGTCTTGCGTCGCCGGGCCCACCCCTCCAACACCGCACGCTCAGCAGCCGACAACTCGATGGGTTCCGCACTCGGGCCAGGCACCCACCCATTCTATCCGCGCACGAATCTAAGACTCAGCACACTAGTGCGGCGTAAACAAATGCTCGTTCCAGTGACACTGTTAGGCTGGAAAAAGTGTGGGTAAATTGGACACATGATCCTAACTGATAATCAACGCAATATTCTCGAGTCCTTGGCTGGAGGTGGTGGGTACGACAGGTCTGCGGCTGCCCGCGCCCGTATGGTGCTATGGCGGGACGAAGGATTCTCGGTGCGGGAAATAGCCGAGAAGGCGGGCGCGTCGAAGCCTACCGTGCGACTGTGGCTGTCGCGCTATGACGAGGAGGGGCCGGACGGCTTGCTGAGCCGGGTGTCCCCGGGGCGGCCACGGGAGGTCCCGGGGCGGGTACGGGCGCGGATCCTGGCGTTGACCAGGACCACTCCTCCACCGGAGACCGGACTGAGCCACTGGACGAGCACCGAGATGGCGCGGTACCTGAAGCGCCGCGAAGGAGTGTCGGTCTCGCACACCTTCGTGGCCCAGCTGTGGCGGGAGAACAATCTCCAGCCGCACCGGCACCGAGTCTTCAAGCTCTCGGCGGACCCGGATTTCGAGGCCAAGGTGGAGGACGTCGTCGGCCTCTACCTTGATCCCCCCGAGGGCGCCGAGGTCCTGTCGATCGACGAAAAGCCTGGGGTGCAGGCACGCGACCGGACGCAGCCACCGCGGCCGGTCGCCTCCGGCCGGGTCGCCACCCGCACGCACGACTACCAGCGGAAGGGCACGACCGACCTGTTCGCCGCCCTCGATGTCGGGACGGGGCGGGTCACCGCCAGGTGCTTCCCCAGCCACACCAGGGCCGATTTCCTCACGTTCATGGACCAGGTCATCGCGGAATACGGCGGTGCGGAGCTCCATGTCGTGGTCGACAATCTGGCCACCCACTACGGCCCTGACGTCGACACATGGCTACGCAGACACAAGAACGTCACGTTCCATTTCACCCCGTCCGGCAGTTCATGGCTCAACCAGGTCGAGAACTGGTTCGGTATTCTCACCCGGCACGCACTCCAGCACGGGGCGTTCGTCTCGGTTCAGGACCTCGTCAACACCATCAACAACTATGTCAAGAACTGGAACTGGGACGCCCATCCGTTCGAGTGGACAGCCACCACAGAAGAGATCGTAGCCAAGGTGGAGGTACTCCACCGGGAATTCAGGAAGCTGCTCGCCAACAACTTGTGACGACATTTAGTTATGTATCATCGGAAAGAATTTTGGTTTACAATCTACTAGAGCCCCGCCGCCAACAGCGGGACCGCCCGAGTTCGGTAGACGGATCGTGACGGTCGCACCGCGGCTGCGGAACGAGCGACGAGGGCGCGCGGCGACGCAGGCGCGGCGCTGTCATGCGCCTCCGCCGTCAGCGCAGAGGCGTATACGGACGACCTGGAACTCGTCGCCAGCCGGACTGATCTGGACGAAAGCGTTGCAGGTGAGCGGCTTGGTGGCGATGTCGCGGAGATCGACTGGTTCGATCAGGCCGCCTGCGTCGTAGCCGGTCACGCCTCGTAGGGCGCTGATGAAACCCTCCCGGGTGGGGCAGGCACCAGCCACCTCGAGGCCGCGTAGGAACATGTCGGTGTAGATGTACGCGTACATGGCGAACTGCTGCTCGGGGAAGACGGCTTGGGGCGCGAAGCGGGTCATCGCCTCGCGGTAGCGCTCGATGGGGGCACCGCCGGCCTCGAAGGGGCGGAAGTAGACGGGGAACGAGACGCCGGCGAGCGCCGGCCCCAGCGTGGGCAGCAGGCCGCGATCGTACCCGGCGAGCGAGATGCTGACGGCGAGTCTCAGGTTCACCGCACGGACGGCCTGCATGATGGCGGCGAAGTCGTCCGGGGTTGTGAAGCCGAGGATGGAGTCGGCCCCCACGTTGGCCAGCTGCCCGGCTATCCGGGTCGGGCTGTCGCTGGCACTCGCGTAGGAAATCGTCCCGACCACGGTGAGACCGATCGACTCCACGATGGCCTTGTAACGCGCAACATTTTCCATCGTAATTGCCGACGCCCCCGTGGTCACGAAGGCGACCTTCGTGCCGCCGCTGGCCTGGATATAGCGGCCGAGGGTTTGGGGTGAAAATTCGTACAGGTTGGAGAAAAAGTTCTGATACTTGGCCCAGGCCGGCAAAGCAAGGCCTACGACGGGGACCCCCTGCGTGGCCAGGGTGTCCAACGAGCCGCCGATCGAGGTGGTGGCCGTCACGAGACCGAACACGGACTCCTGCTGGGCGAGTTCCTCGGTGACGCGGGCGTTCTGCGACGGGGAGTTCCCGTCGTCGCGCCAGTCGTAGACGATGCGGCGGCCATGTATCCCGCCTTCTTCGTTTGCTAGGCCGATTCTGGCGTCGATCCCGGAGCGGGCCGAGGAGAATGCTGTGCTGCCAGTGCCCGAGTCGGAGAACACGAAGCCGAGCTTGACCTGGTCGGCCGTGACCCCGGAACTGTTGCAGACAGCGTTCGCCCCACCCCCGGCGTCCGGTGACGAGCAACTGGCTGTGGCAGCCACGAGGATCGCGGCCGCCACCCCAAACGGTCGTGCCAAGCAGCCTAAGCGCATGCAGTTCTCCTACAGAAGGATGGACGAGAGCGACGGCAAGCGCCATGGTTCGTGGTGGGCCGAGCCAGTCTTGCCTGGAGCTCCGATGGTGCCAGGGGGAATTCAAGCGGTCGTCGCAACACCTCGATCTGAAGGTATGGAATTGGGCCGACGACCATTTGAATCCGGTGACGCTGCGTACCCTCGCCAGATTTGACGCTCGGCCCGATTCGACAGGCGGCCTCGGGACGCGGGAGCCGATGCCGGTAGGCTCGGCGCTGGTAGCCGATTTCAGGATCACACCATCGAGGGGTTCGTCGACTGCTGTCGATGACCGGTGGGCGCGCAAGTACGGGGCGCGGCCATTACATCGGTCCCCACGCCGCCAAGTTGCGGCGCGGGGATCTTGGTCGTCCGGGTTCTTGGTCTACATCTCCTGTTGAGGGATGCGCTTATCCCGCGAGCAATTTCCCGAACGCCTCGACCTGGGACGGGGTTAGGCACTTAGGCGCGGGCCCATCCGGCAGTATGTACTCGCCGTTATGGATCTGGGTGGTGAAGTAGCAGGTCGGGACAGCGGGCTTGCCCTTCGTGAAGGTTAGTGGCGGAGCGAGGCCACCGAGCGTCTCGTTCTTGAGGGTGTAGAGGCCCTTCATGACATCAGTGGGCGTCGAGTTCGGTCCGACACCACCTGCCTTGGCCGCCGCCTCGAACAGCTTTCCGCCGGCCCATGCCAGGATCGTAGCCGGGGTGAACTGAGGGTCACGGGTGAGCCCAGGGGCGAATTTTGCCACTGCGTCCAGGAACTCTTTGCCGGCTGGTGCGGACGCGACCGGCACGGCGGTCTGCGATGTCAGCAAAGCGCCCTCGAAGTTGGGATTACGAAGCCACTCCGGTGCACTCGTGGCGAATTGGCTGACCATGGTGGGATGGAGTCCCTGCTGCGCGCAGGCCTCCATGACGCGCGCTACGACCGTGTTGTTCGCCGAGAGGGTTATGCTGTCCACACCGGCCCGCTTCAGTCCCAGGCAAGGAGCTGTGTAGTTCGGCGCGGTCGAGGATATCTTCGCCGACGTGACAATGATGCCTCCCACAATCCCAGCAGCTGCCTTGGTGAACAGGTCAAGTTGCGAGCACGAGGGCGACTCGGAGCAGTACAATACCCCGAGCTTGGTCTTGCCTGCTTCCTTTCCCGTCAGCAGGGTGCCTGCCACAAGCGCCGGCAATGTGGTACCCGAGGCGAAGAAGGTCGGCTCCGTAAGGTACGGGATCGTGGCGGAGATCCCGCCGACCACCGGCACACCCTTCTTCGACGTATAGTCGGCCCATGTGGCGTCGGCGAGGCTCATCTGGCCGACGATGGCAACGACGTGGTCCTGCTCGACCAGTTTCTTCGCGGCCCGCAGAGCCTTGGCCGGGTCGCCGGCATCGTCCTCGACAATCATTTTTACGGGATGGCCGTTGATGCCACCGCGGGCGTTGACCGACTCGGCCCAGACCTGGGCGACATCCTTGACCTTGGCGGTCGAGGCCGCCTGGGCTCCCGAGCAGCTGCAAATCGTCCCGACGACGATCGGGTCCCCTTTTGCTGTGCCAATGCCGCCGCCGGCGCTGGAGCCGGAGCCGGAGCCGGAGCCGCAGGCAGCCAGTATTACCGCGGCGAGCGCCGCCACCACGACGACGACACATAATCTCTTCATAGCAATGGTCACCCTTCAGAAGATTTTGACATGACTTAATGAATTCCATCCCACCCCCGGCGAACAAGGGCAACGCAATATTTCGAAGCGACGACACAAGATGCTCGTGGACCTGAACCGCCATTTCGCAGACAGAAAGACCCTGCCAGGGCATCGGTCGGATGATTTGATTCCTTCTAGCCTCGACTTTTAGTGTTGCCGTCGCCGGTGAGGTAGCCGCGGAGGAGGGAGTCCTGGTCGAGTTCGGCTGGGGGGCCGGAGAAACTGATGGTGCCGCGGTCGAGTAGGTATATCTGATCGGCCAGATCGAGGGCACGGCTGACATATTGTTCGACTAGGAGCATCGCCACGCCTTGGGTCGCGAGAGTGTGCAGTGCGTCGAAGATCTGGTCGATGATGCGTGGAGCCAGACCCATCGAGACCTCGTCGAGCAGGACCACGGCGGGCTTCGCGAGGTAGCAGCGGGCCAGGGCAAGCATCTGCTGCTGGCCGCCGGACATGGTGCCGGCGGTCTGCTTGAGCCGCGCGCGCAGGGCCGGAAAGGCGTCGAGTGCGGGTTCGATCCCCTCGCCCCTGCGCCAGGGTGGGACCTGCAGCGCGAGGTTGTCCCAGACGGTGAGCCGGGGGAAAACTCCCCGCCCCTCCGGGATGAGGCAGAGCCCGGCCCGCGCCCGCTCGTGGGGGCTTTGGTGGGTCACCTCCGTCCCTTCCAGCGCCACCGTCCCCGCCGAGGGGTACAGCTGACCGGCTGCCGTGCGAAGCATCGTCGTCTTGCCGGCTCCGTTGGGTCCGAGCAGGGCAACGACCGATCCCGCGGGTACCGTCAGCGTGACGTCACGCAGCACGGTGGACCGTCCGTAGCCAACAGTCACTCGGTCAAGCTCGAGGACATCAGCCCGCTGGCCCACCGCGGTGACGCCCGTCATGCCACGACCTCCTCATCCGACACGAGCCCGCTCACGGTTGCCTCACCTTGCGCCGTCTGTGGGACGGCGGCTTCGACAGCCGTGTCGCCGAGGTAGGCGGCCTGCACGACCGAAGATGCGACGACCTCGCCCGGGCTCCCGGCGAACACGAGTCGACCGAAGTCGAGAACGTAGATCATCTCGCAGATGTCGAGGACAAGTGCCATGTCGTGTTCGACGAGCAGGATCCCAACGCCGCGCTCTGCGACGACGCGGCGCAAGATCTCCCCGAACCGGACGGTCTCCACCCGGTCCAGCCCTGAAGACGGCTCATCGAGCAGCAGGATCTGGAACGGGCCCGCGAGGCAGCGGGCCAGCTCCACCAGCCGCCGCTGCCCGGTTGACAGCTTCGCCGTCACCGTGTCGGCAAGGGCGGTCAGGTCGCACATCTCCAGTGCATCGTCGGTGGCGCGGCGGACCTGCACGCGGTCCTCCGGCCGGCTGGCCAAGTGCGTCAGCGGGTTGCCGCCGGCGAGCGCGCCTTCCGCGCCGGCGGCCACGTTGTCCCGGACTGGCAGCGAGTCGAACAGCTCCATCCGTTGGAAGGTTCGGCCCAGCCCGCGCCGGGCCCGGGCCGCCGGTCCGGCGCGAGAGACGTCGTGCCCGGCGAGCAACACGCGCCCGCTGTTTGGACGCACCAGGCCCGAGCATGCGTTAAACGTTGTGGTCTTGCCGGCGCCGTTCGGGCCGATGAGACCCGTGATCCGGCCGGTCGGCGCGGCCAGGCTGAGACCGTCCACCGCGAGCACGCCGCCGAACCGGACTTTCAGGTCCTGCACCTCTAGGGCGCCAGCAGCCACCTGTCTTTCCGCCGCCCCGTTCCCCGGCCACGATGCAGCGGCCGCTGGGACCGCCGCGGCACCTTCCGGTGCCCGTGCCCCTGACGGCCGCGGACGGCGGGACACCGCGTCTATGCGACGCCGCACGGCGACGGGGAGCAGGCTCGCCGTTGGGGGAGCTAACGCAACGCCCACCGCTGCCAGACCGAAACCCAGTTGCAGGACCGCGGCGGTGTTCTCGCCAGAGATATAGGACGGGATCAGTTCGAGGGCACCCGCCCCGGTCAGCGCGTACCAGGGGTTGCCGCCCAGCGCGACGATGACGACCGCGAAATAGGTCAGCGACAGCATCGGCTGGTACGCGTCGGCGGACACGGTGCTCTGCGCGACCGCGGTCAGCGCTCCACCGACCGCCGCCATGAACGCCGAAACACAGAACACCAGCACGCGGGTGACGCTCACTGTCACCCCGGAGGTCTCCCACGCGGTCGGCGACTCCGCCAGTCCCCGCAACAGCCTGCCCAGCCGGCTCCGGTCCAAGATTACTAGGAGGGTGACGGCCGCGACGGCCATGACGAGGACCAGGTAGTAGAAGCCCTTGTCATCCTCCACGTTCAGCCACGACAGGTGCGGCCGCGGCTCGCTCAATCCCGCGCCCATCGAGCCGAACATGTAGTCCTGGGTATAGAGCATGTACTGTAGGAAGATCCCGAACCCGAACGTCGCCAACGCAAGATATAGGCCGCTCAAGCGGACCGCCGGGACAGCCAGCATCGCCCCGACTGGTACGGCGATCAGCCCTGTGACTAGCAACGCGACGAGCCAGGGCAGGTCGTGTCCGACAGCAAGGTGGGAGAAGGCCGCGGCGCCGATCGCCATGAAACTCACATGGCACAGCGAGACCTGCCCGGATGTACGAACCAGCAACCCCAAGGACAGGAACACAATCGCCGTGCCCAGCGCCGCCGTCCAGTCGGTGAGGTGAATGCCGGCGAACGATGGCACGAGCCCCAACGCGACCAGCAGTCCGACCCCGGCCAGCAGCTGCAATGGCGCCGGCGCGGCCCAGGCCGGACGGCTGCGCGGCACGACCCGTACCGGCCCGGACAGATACCGCCGGGGGAAGACGAGAAGCACCAGGAACAGCACCGCGAACGGCAGCGCGGGCGGTAGCCCGGCCAGCAGCCCCGTCGTGAAGTACCTCGTGGCCAGCGAGGCGAGCACCCCGATCACCAGCCCCCCGGCGAACGTCAGCGGCAGGCTCGTGAACGCGCCGATCGCCGCCGCACCGAAGGCGGCCACCACCAGCAGTGTCAGCTGTAGCACGTCCAAAGGCAGCAACGGCGCGAACAGCACCCCCGACGCCGCCGCCAGAGTCGCCCCAATGCACCACGCGAACCGGCGCGTCTGCCGCGGGCTCGTTCCAGCCAGATCCAGCAACGCTGGATCGTCCACCACGGCGCGCATCGCCAACCCCAGCCGGGCTCGGCGGAACATCACGGACAGCCCCGCCGTCACCACCACGGCAAACGCGAATGTTGCTATGTCCGCCCAGCGAACATTCGTCCCGGCCAGCCGCACATTCCCGGAGCCGAGGAAGATCGGAACCGTCCGCGTCTCCAACGTCCCGTAGACCAGCACCAGTACCGCCTGGACTACGAGCAACAGCCCCACTGTGGCCGCCACCTGCAAGGCCAGACTAGAGCCCTGGATGAAACGCGCGAGAAGCTCCTGGACCAGGCCCAGCACCGGACCCGCGGCCACTACCGCCACCGCCACCGCCACCGGCCACGGCCAGCCCTGACTTACCCACAGCGAATAGAACACGTACGCCGCCAGCGCAGCGACCGCGCCATGGGCGAAGTTGAAGACGCCCGACGTCTTATAGGTCAACACCAATCCGGTACCGGCAAGCCCGTAGACCGCGCCGGTCGTCAGACCGGCGACTAAGAACGGAAGAACGTCGGACATCTTTCCCCTACCTACACCGATGGCCAGTCTCTACGACGGCGCCAATCGTCGCTGGATTGATTACTGTCAGAAAGCCGCGCCGGACCGGGCTGTCGAGCGATGCCCTGGCCCACGCTGTTTGCGCTGCCAACCGGCAGCACGATTAGGACCGGTGCGCTGTGGAGGGCGCACGCGGTCGGACAGCTCGAGGGGCTCGACCCACGCGCGTGGCCGACTATCCCCACACAAACGACGTGGTCGGCCGCTGGCCGGCTCATCGGGCGACGCCACGCCGAGGAGCCCACGGGACGTGCCCCCGAGGGAGTGCGCGGCCTCGGGGCGCGCGTGGCGAAGCGTGCACCAACGCTCAACATGCCAGGGACGGTACTGCGCGAGTCGACCGACAAGCAAGACCATATGTCAAATATGCGTAGAAGTAGATCCAATTCGCCACAGATCTTCGCCTTTTGGGTGTGGCAAGATGGGTCGATACGTAGCGAGCGGTCGGAACCGGCTGATTTCGTCATCGAGGGTGTCGATCCTCGACGGCGAGGGTCCGGCGCGGTTCGACGGGACCGCGGGTCAGGTGCAGGCGATCCCTGACCGCGGGGGACCGGTCAGCGGCGGGATCACGGTGTCGTGGGCTGCCGGAACAATGCGGCCCGGCAAGCCGACTTCCCAGCGAGCATTGGGGGCAACCGTGCCGTGCCTGCGAGGTCAGTGTTGATCAACCGCTTCCTTGACCACCGGGTTGACGTTAGCTTCCCCTGAGGCGCGCGGAGCTCCAACCCCTCCCGGCAACGGCGCGAACAGTAGGTCACGCAGACTGAACTCACGTCTGATCGGTATCCCAGCACTGACCTGGGCGCGCCTGATCTCATCTAGGGCGATCCAGCCGAACAGCAGGCAGACACCAATTGTCAGGCATCCGCCCAGCCAAACCAGGCTAGTCGAACCATTGCCATTGACAGCCGTGTCATAGTTACTGTTCAGAGCTACGAAGATCGGCAAACCTGTCGCACCGTTCCATCCAGCATAGGTAGCGGGTACGACAAATATCGGCAACAGGCGGCCCCAACCGGTCAGGCGGTAGCGCAAGACGAACAGCAACAGCGCGATGAGCATCGGTGCGATTCCGTCAATGGTGAACCACCAGACGGGTGCCCCGAACACCCGGAACGGGTTGTTGCCGTAGTAATGGTAGAGGTCGAAGGTCGCGCCGGTCGCCTGCAAGCCAAAATCAAACAGCCAGGCGAAGCCGAACGAATAAACGAAGTACTTCGCGCTCAGACCGAGGGAGATCGCCCTGAAGTCGATGTACGCCTGCAGGCCGAAGAAGAATACATAGCCGACCACCACGTACAGTGGGACGTGCCGACCCATGAGATTGATCGTTATCGCTACGTTGTCGTCAGCGAACCAGAGCAGACCGACATAATCTGCGAACACTTCGAAAGAAGACGCCAGTAAACCACCGACGAGCATCACGATGCCCATCGATTCTCCGCGCCGCGCAAGCCACCCCACATACACCAAAGCGGCAAGCAGGAACGTCAGGCACACGATGGTGAATGCCCAGCTCAACCCGGCGGGCGCCGACAGGTCGACCGGTGGCACCGGATACTTCCCCGATGCTAATGACTGGCTCAACTGTGAGCCCTCCTTCTCGCCGGAAGGCAGGCTGATACCGCCGCGACGGGTCGCACGGGCGCGCCATAACGTGGTTCGGGCGGTGGAATCATTGGCAAGTCCTCGTAGAGTCCGGGCGGATGCCGAGGCTGTTTCTAATCGGGGGCCACAGGGTTTTGTATTGGTGCGATGGAGCTGTGCGGGGTCAGGGCTTGAAGGTTCTTAGGACGGTCTGGGCAGCGATCTGTCCCGGGAGGCCGGAGACTCCTCCTCCCGGGTGGCTTCCCGCGCCCGAGAGGACGAGCCCAGGGACGCGTGGGGTCCGGCCTGCCCAGCCGAGAGCGGGGCGCAATGGACCGATACGGGTCACACTCTGGTCCACGTGGTAGATGCACCCGTTCGGCGCACCGAGTCTTTGCTCGAGCGCCTCGGGAGTTTCGACGAAGCGACCGATCTCCAGGGTCTCGGGGCCGTCGAGGGCCTGGGAGAGCGCACCAACGAGCGCTTCCTCGGCCGACTTCCGCGCCGTTTGCCAGCCGGCGTGCGGCCGAACCGGCGCTGGGCCGTACGCGTAGAGGATGTCCTGCCCCTGCGGGGCCTGGGAGGGGTCACGGGCGGACAGGATGGTCGCTGTCCACGGGGGGTTCGCGGGTGTCAGTCCGCTGCGGGCCTCTCGCTCGGCCGACTCCACCTCGTCGAGGGTGCCGAAGAAGAGGGTTGGCTCTCGCAGGTCGACGCTGTCGTGGCGAGCGGCTTGGTGGTCCGGTATCGCGACCTGCCCGCGCAGCGCGAGCCCCATCGTGAGACAACCGACGCCGGAGGCGTTAGCGGGCGCGCGGCGCAGGCTTTCGACACCCGGCAGGTCGCTGTCGGCGAGGAGTCGAGCGGTCACCTGTGGGGGGATCGCGCACACCACGTGGTCGGCGCGCACCGTTGTGCCGTCGGCGAGGACGACGCCCACCGCGGCACCGCGCTCGACCAGGATCGTCGTCACTGGCGCGGCGACCTTCACGACGCCGCCCGCGTCGGTGAGACAGCGATGCAGAGCGTCCGGGATGGCCTGCATGCCGCCGATCGGGCGCAGCACGCCGTAGGTGTGCAGGGGAGCTGTGGCCAGAATGCCAATACCGCTGCTGTCGGCGATGACCGACCCGAGGATGCTGGCCATGCAGGCGAAGGCCCCACGCACGGCCTCGCTGGTGAACGTGGTGGAGATGAGGTCGGCGGCCGAGGTGCTCAGGGCCGCGCCGAGCAGGCGTCGGACCTCGCGGTCGCGCAGCTCCCGGATGGCCTTGAGTAAGACGCGGCGACCCGGTGCCGACGGGTGCCGGGCTCCATAGAGGTCCTGAATGGCCAGTGCACGCTGGGCTGTGGCAGCAAACTGGCGATAGGTCTCGGCGTCCGCCGGGGAGAAGCGGCGAATGTCGGCGATCGTGGCCTCGACGTCCTTGCGCAGGACGAGCGACTCACCGTTCGGGCCCAGCCAGGCCCATGCGGGGTCGTGCTCGACGGTCCGCAGGCCGAACCGGGACAGGCCCAGCTCATCGCCTACTCCCGAGGCCTGCCAGTACACGGCGTCGATGGCGCAGGGGCTGACCAGGTGCTCGGGCGCCTCGGGGATCAATGGCAGGGTCGCAGTCATGCCGCCGATGTGTTCGGACGCCTCGAAGACGGTCACCTGAACGTTCGCACGGGCCAGGTAGCAGGCGGCGGTGAGGCCGTTGTGACCGGCTCCGATCACAACTGCAGAACGCGGCATCGCTTTCGCCTCGCCTATGCCACTGAGAAGAGGATCATTTACGCGACAACGCCGCTTCGGCGCAGGTCGTCCACATGCTCGGGAGAGAATCCGAGCTCCACGAGCACCTGGTCGGTGTGTTCCCCCGGAGCCGGGGGCGCGGTGACGGGAGAGGTCCCGCTGCGACCGAACCTGGGTGCCGGAGCCGGTTGGATCATCCCGTCAACGTGGACGAATGTTCCTCTGGCCCACAGGTGCTCGTCCTCGGGCGCCTCGTGCCAGCTCAGGACTGGCGCGGCGCAGGCGTCACCGTCCTCAAGGAGAGCCGTCCACTCCGCACGTGTCCGCCTGGCGAACAGGTCCGCCCACGCGGCCTTCTGCTGTGGCCAGCTGTGCACGTCCCATTGGCCGCGGCCCTCGGCGTCATATCCGGTACGACGTACCAGCTCGGCATAGAACTGCGGTTCGATCGCACCGATGGCGATATGGCCGCCGTCTTTGCACGTGTAGACGTCGTAGAACGGTGCTCCGCCGTCCAGAAGGTTGCTCCCGCGTGCGTCCCGCCAGGTGCCGGCCGCGCGCATGGACCATATAAGGGTCGTAAGGAGCGCGGTGCCGTCGACCATGGCAGCGTCGACGACCTGTCCTCGGCCGCTGGTGCTGGACTCGAACAGCGCGCCGAGCACTCCGACGAGTAGGAGCATCGCGCCGCCGCCGTAGTCACCGACAAGATTGAGCGGTGGGCTGGGGGCTTCACCGGCGCGGCCTGTCGCCCAGAGGGCGCCGGTCCGCGCGATGTAGGTGATGTCGTGGCCGGCTGTGTGGGCAAGCGGGCCATTCTGGCCCCAGCCCGTCATCCGGCCGTAGACCAGGCGCGGGTTGACGGCCTCACACTCCTCGGGACCCAGCCCCAGCTTCTCCATGACGCCGGGGCGGTATCCCTCCAGCAGCACGTCCCGGGACGCGATCAGTGCGAGGACCAAATCGCGTCCCGCGGGGTCTCGGCCATCGATGATGACGTTGCGACGACCCCGCGTGACGATGTCCTTCCTCGATCCCACGAAAGGGTCGCCTCCGGGGCGTTCGACCCGGATCACGTCTGCGCCGAGGTCAGCGAGCATCATGGCTGCAAACGGTACGGGCCCGAGTCCGGCCATCTCCAACACCCGCAGTCCCGCCAGAGGACCGGTCCGTGCGTTCGCGCTTTTGGCTTCTTCGCCCATCTGCCTATCCGGTTCTGTCAGTCGGTCGAACGAGTCGGGGGGCCGCCACTCATCCGGCGCGGCGGGCTCTCCCGGCCCCGGCTCGAGTCTCGTGAGCCGACGGGCCCTCCACTGGCTTCGGCTGCTCGGCGATGCTCCGGGAGCCAGGCCAGTTGTGCACGAGGTCGGGCAGCTGGACGACGAAGCCGGCGGCGTCCGGGACCCGGAATGCCTTTTCCCGGGCACGGCGGCCCGGCTTCCTGTCGACCTCGAAGGCTCGCCGCATGATCTTCGCGGTGTTCGCCTTGACGAACCCCTCGAAGGCGAGCGTTCCCTTCTCGCTACGCAGGTACCGGGACAGTGCCCTGAGCGAGAGCCGGATTGCTGCCTGCGACCGCAGCTTGGGCCGTCGGTCGATCGCGAGGAGGGCGCGTTCCTCATCGTTCATGGTGAGAATGGCCATGTCGGCGATCGCCCGGATCAGCCACATAGCGGCCTGTCGCTTCAGTGTCGGCAGGTCCCCGAGCACGCTACCAGGCGGGTAGCTGCCTCGGGAGAAGGGATCGATGATCTCCCGGGCCTGGTAGCCGGTGGCGAAGCCGTCCCGCGCCCTGGCGAGGAACCGCTGAAGATCACCCCACGTCGAGGGCATGTGCTCGGGCGGTACGCCCAGCAGCGCCGCGGGCACCTTCTGCTCCATGAGGAACTGGTCACGTCGGGCGGTGGAGAGGCGGCCGTGGACTTCCTCGTACACCGCCAGGAACGACGCCGCCAGCATGGCCTGGGTCAATGCCAGCTCGTACTCCGAGTCTGCCCGGTACGGCTCGCCGCTCAGAGGCTCGACGCCCACGATCTGGAAGTGCCGCCGACGCACCATCGCGCTGACCCTCTCGGCGTCAGCCTTGGTGCCGTACGTGGCCGAGTAGGCGTACATGGCCACTCGCCGGAACCTCATCACCGGGTCATCCAGAAAGCTGTCATGATCTATCGCGGCGGCGGCGAACGGTGGGTGAAGCGTCAGGAGAATGGCCTCTCGAAGCAGCCCGACCAGGAACACGGCAGGGTCCTTCATGACTTCCCAGGTAACCGAGCCGGGACCGAGCGCCCAGTCGACTTCTTCCGAACGGACCGGAGCGGCGGCTGTCGGGACGGTCAGCGTCCGCGGCGCAGCGGTGGGTTCGATGGTTGAGGTGTGGTCGGTCATGTCAAAACCTCTTCTGCAGAGCGGAACCGATGTAGCGTCACTGCGTGAGGGAGACGTCGGGCGTCGACCACGTGGGGGCCGGGACCGCCTCGTCGTAGACGGTGGGGTCGAAGAACCGGGTGCGGCGGCGGTACTCCCGGTGTGAGCCCACCCACACTGTCGTGATTTTTCCGCTGGGTGTTGCGTACCAGCCGGGGCAGCCGGTACTGAAGACGGTCTGCGGTAGACGGCGCCCCAGCTCGGCGTTGAAGGAATCGTGGACGTCCTGTCGAACCGAATAGGCCAGGCGGCTCCGCCCGATGTGCTCGATCGCCTGCCGAATGTAACTCGCCTGGTACTCGAGCATGCTGGTGATGGTGTTCGTCAGAGAGCCCGTGTTCGGGCCGTAGGACATGAAGAAGTTCGGGAATCCCGGAACCGCCAGGCCGAGGTACGCCTCGGGACCGTCCTTCCAGACTGTGTGCAGGTCGAGCCCGCCACGCCCAGTAACGCGAATCGGCGCGAGGTACTCGGTCGCGGTGAAACCGGTGCACCAGATGACGACGTCCGTTGGAATGTGCCGCCCGTCGGAGGTGAGGACGCCGTCCTCGGTCATGACGGTCACGCCGTCCCGGAAGACCGACACGTCCTCCCGGGCGAGGGTGGGGTACCAGGCCTTGGAGAGCAGGATGCGGGCACAGCCAATGCGGTAGTCGGGCAGGCAGGCGGCGATCTTCTGCTCGTCCTTCAGGGCCGCGCGAATCCGCCTGCGCCAGAACGCCTCGTAGAGTGTCCGTCCTGCGTCGTATCGGCGTAGGACGAAGGGATACTTGGCCTCGAACCACTGCCACATGGCGCCGTGGTAAAGGCGCAGAAAGCCCGGCACCCGAGAGAGGCTCCGCTCAAGCGGACCCGGCGACCAGTCGTACTTGCCGACCACCCAGCTGGGCGAACGCTGGATCAACGTGGTGTGGGCGGCCGTGTCCACGATGGCCGGAACGACCTGGATCGTGCTGGCGCCACCACCGACGACCGTCACCCGCCGGCCACGTAGGTCGACAGAGTGGTCCCACTCGGCGGAGTGGAACTGTGCGCCGGTGAACGTGTCCCGCCCTTCGATCTGCGGAGTTCTGGGCCGGCTCAACTGGCCCGTGGCGGCGACCAGGACATCCGCGGAGAGCTGCTCGCCGTCGGCGAGCTCGACAGTCCACCGGTTCGTCGACTCGCCGAAGCTGGCGGAGACCACCTCGGTACCGAAACGGATGTGCGGCCGTACCCCGCTCTCGATCGACACCTGCCGGACATAGTCACGGATCTCCGCCTGTGAACCGAAGCGCCGCGACCAGTTGGCCTTGAGGTGGCTCGAGAACTGGTAGATAACACTCGGAACGTCGCAGGCCGCCCCCGGATAGTCGTTCGCCTGCCACACACCGCCCACCTCGGGGGCGCGTTCCAGCACGGTGAACGTGTCGATGCCGCAGGCCTTGAGCTCCAGCGCGACCGACATGCCGCCGAAGCCGGCACCGATCACGATGACCTGGGGCGTTGCGGTGGAAGCCGCCGCGATGGTCACGAAACGCTCCTCGAGACGCAGGTGTCGGTGCCCACGCCGGGGCTGGCTGACGGAGACGAGGCGAGGGGACCGGCTTCTCCCCATTGGTGGAGAAGGAGCATGAGACAGGACACCGGATCGTCGTAGAAGGGGACGTGCCCAGCTCCGGGCAGCGTCACGTGACGGGCCCGGGGCAGCGCGCGCCTCGCCCGCCGGCCTTGTGTGAGGCGCGGCAGCACAAGATCCCGCCCGCCCCACGCCACGGTTACCGGAATGTCGTCGAGCGCGCCACGCTCGGTGAAGACATGGTCCGCGAATCCGCTGACGGCGTCCGGCAGCGCCTGACACGTGGCGAAGGAGTCGGCGTCGGCGACGAGGGTCGGGGCCGGGACCCGGTGCGGCGCGCCGTAGAACATGCCGAAGAGCGCGGCCTTCCCCGGCCCCGTCGCAAGGAGAGCCGGAAGTACTGGTCGAACCTTCGGTCCGACGACGCGCATGAGGCTGAGCACGCCCTGGCACCAGACCTGCCCGCTCGGTCCCCAGAACCCGACGGGCGAGAAGGCGACGACGGATCGGGCCTCCCCGCGGCGGCCGAGTTCCAAGGCCACCGCGCCGCCGAGGGAGTGCCCGGCGACATGGGGGCGCCGCAGCCCGAGCTGTCCGCACACTTCGCTGACATGATCCGCATACCCCGCGACCGTGGCTCGGACATCCCCACGGGGGGAGTGCCCGAAGCCCGGCAGGTCGACGGCGACGACCTCCCGCTGCCGGGCCAGATCCACGACCAGGGGATCCCAGACCTGGGCACGACTGCCGACGCCGTGCAGCAGCACGGTGGGCTCGCCCGTGCCACGCCTCACGAAATGCGTGAGCGTCTCCATGAGCGTCATCGCATCGTCGTCAGTCTCGGTACTGGCCGTCGGCCGCGGCAAGGCGGATCAGACTCTGTGGGGCCTCGAAGCGGGGGCCGTAGAGCCTGGCAAGTTCCCGGGCGCGGGCTAGGAAGCCGCTGGCCCCTCCCGGATAGGTGTTGACGTACTGGAGAACCCCGCCGGTCCAGGAGGGGTAGCCGATCCCCAGGATCGAGCCGATGTTCGCGTCCGCGACGGAGCGCAGCACTCCCTCGTCGAAACAGCGGATCGTGTCGATCGTCTCGGCGAAGAGCATCCGCTCCTTCATGTCCTCGAAGGGGATCGTGTGACCGGCCCTAGTGAAGTGCTCCCGCAGCCCGGGCCACAGGCCAACCCGTCTGCCGTCGGCATAGTCGTAGAATCCGCCGCCGGTGGAGCGGCCCTTGCGGTCGAACTCGTCGATCATCCGGTCGACGACGGACTCGGAGCCGTGTTCCTGCCACATGGCGCCCTCGGCCAAGGCCGCCGCCTTCGTCTCCTCGCGGATCTTGCGCGGCAGGGTCAGCGTGAGCTCGTCGTAGAGGGCGAGCGGTGCCGCGGGGTAGCCGGCCTGCAGACCGGCCTGCTCGACGGATGCCGGGTCGACGCCCTCCCCCACCATGGCGATCGCCTCGTCAAGGAACTTGCCGATGACCCGGCTGGTGAAGAACCCACGGCTGTCGTTTACGACGATCGGTGTCTTACGGATCTGCAACGCGATGTCGAACGCCTTGGCGAGCGTCGCGTCGCTGGTCTTCCCACCCACGACGATCTCGAGCAGCGGCATCTTATCCACCGGTGAGAAGAAGTGGAGCCCGATGAAGCTGTCCTGCCGCTGCACTCCCTCGGCCAGCATCGTGATGGGCAGCGTCGAGGTGTTTGACCCCAGTACCGCGTCCGGTGCCACGACGGATTCGATCTCGGCGAATAGCTTCTGCTTCAGCGCCGGATCCTCGAACACGGCCTCGATCACCAGGTCCGCGCCGGCGGCGTCGTCGATGCTGTCCGTCGCCAGGATCCGATCCAGCAGGGCGTCGGCCTTCTCCTGCGACAGGCGGCCCTTGGCAACCGCCTTGGCCACCAGACCGGCCGAGTACGCCTTGCCCTTCTCCGCCGCGCTGACCGAGAGGTCCCTGAGTACCACCTGTAGGCCGGCCTGCGCGCACATGTACGCGATGCCGGCGCCCATCATCCCGGCCCCCAGCACCAGCACCTTGGACGCCGCATGCCGGGGGAAGCCCGCCGGCCGGCTGGCACCGGCGTCGATCGCCCGCTTGTCCAGGAAGAACACCTGCATCATGTTCTTCGCCGCTGGGTCGAGAATGATGCTCGTCAGGTAGCTGCTCTCCACCCGCAGCGCGGAGTCGATGTCGACCTGCGTGCCCTCCACGGCAGCGGCCAGGATGGCCTTGGGCGCCGGATAGTTCGCGCCCTTGAGCTGCTTGCGCAGGGTGGCGGGGAAGGATGGCAGGCTCGCGGCCAGCGCCGGGCTGGCCGGCGTTCCGCCGGGAATCTTGAAGCCCTTGCGGTCCCACGGCTGTGCCGCATCGGGATTGGCCAGGATCCACGCCTCGGCGGCCGCCATCATCTCCTCTGGTGTGGCGACCACGTCGTCGACCAGGCCAAGGGCCAGTGCCTGCGCCGGGCTGTACTGCTGGCCGGACAGCAGCACCTGCGTGAGTGCCTTCTGCAGTCCGAGCATGCGCACGGTGCGGTTGATGCCGCCACCACCGGGGATGAGCCCGAGGGTCACCTCCGGGAGGCCGATCCTGGAGCTCCTCGCGTCGAGGGCGACTCTATGGTGGCAGGCGAGCGCGATCTCCAGACCGCCACCGAGGGCGGCGCCGTTGATCGCCGCCACGACCGGGCGGCCGAGAAGTTCGAGCCTGCGCAGGGGGCCTTTCATCTGTTCGATTTCGGCGAAGAGGGCCGCCGCGTCGGTCGCGGCAATCATGAGGTCTATGTCGCCGCCCGCGAAAAAGCTCTTCTTGGCCGATGTGAGGATCACCCCGGTTACCGAGTCCTTCTCGGCGTACAGCCTGCCCACGACGGTGTTCATGGCGGACGTGTAGAGCGCGTTCATCGTGTTCACGCTCTGCGTCGGGTCGTCTATGGTCAGGACGACGACGCCGTTCGGGCGCTGCTCCCAACGAATCATTGACTGGCCGGTGCTCGCGTCGCTCATGGAATTCTTGTTTCTCTCTGTCAGAGGGTTCGGGTAGGAGGGAGAGTCAGACGCGCTCGACCACGGTGGCCACGCCCATCCCACCGCCGACGCACAAGGTGACCAGACCCCGTCGGGCCTCACGGCGTTCGAGCTCGTCGACCACGGTGCCGAGGATCATGGCACCGGTGGCCCCGAGCGGATGACCCATCGCGATCGCGCCGCCGTTGACGTTGAGCTTCTCGTCCGGAATTCGCAGGTCCTTCTGGTACTTCAGGACGACCGACGCGAACGCCTCGTTGATCTCGAACAGGTCGATGTCGTCGGGTGTCAGCCCCGCCTTTGTCAGCACCTTGAGGGTCGCGGGTGTCGGGCCGGTCAGCATGATCGTCGAGTCCGCGCCGCTGGTCGCCGTGGCCACGATGCGAGCTCGCGGTGTCAGTCCCAGGTCGCGTCCGATCTCCTCGTTCCCCACGACCACCAGGGCGGCGCCGTCGACTACGCCGGAGGAGTTGCCGGCGTGGTGGACGTGTTCGATGCGCTCGACCCAGTGGTACTTCTGCAGCGCCACCGCGTCGAAGCCGCCCTGCTCGCCTACCGCTGCGAAGGACGGGTTGAGCGCGGCGAGGCTCTCGAGGGTCGTCTCGGGCCGCATGTGCTCGTCGCGGTCGAGGACGGTCAGCCCGTTGCGATCCACGACCGGGACCACAGATCGCTCGAAGTAGCCCCCGGCCCACGCCTTGGCCGCGAGCCCCTGAGAACGGACGGCATAGGAGTCGACCGCCTCCCGGTCAAACCCCTCGATCGTCGCGATGAGGTCGGCGCTGACGCCCTGCGGCACGAACGACGTCGTGAGATTCGTCCACGGGTCCAGGGCCCACGCACCGCCGTCCGATGCCATCGGGACCCGGGACATGGACTCGACTCCACCGGCGACCACCAGGCATTCCCATCCCGAGCGCACCTTCTGCGCGGCGGTGTTGACTGCCTCCAGACCCGAGGAACAGAACCGGTTCAGCTGTACGCCTCCGACCGTGTCGGGCAGGCCCGAGGCCAGCACGGCGGTACGTGCGATGTCCGATCCCTGGTCGCCGATGGGGGTGACGACCCCCAGGACGAGGTCGTCGATCCGCTCGGGGTCAAGGGTGGGGTTGCGCTTGCGTAGGGCGTCCACGAGGCTGACCACCAGGTCGATCGGCTTGGTCCCGTGCAGTGATCCCTTCCGGCCACGCCCACGGGGCGTGCGAACGGCATCGTAGACGAAGGCTTCAGCGCTCACGTGCGGGGTTCCTTCCATTACCGGCCTGGCCACTCACAGCGAGCGGCTAATGAGTTCCTTCATGACTTCGTTCGCTCCGGCGTAGATCCGCTGGACACGAGCGTCGGTGTACATCCGGCCGATGGGGTATTCGGTGGTGTAGCCGTACCCGCCGAACAGCTGCAGGCAGCGGTCGATGACCGCGCACTGCTGGTCGGTGAGGTAGTACTTCGCCATCGCGGCGGTGGTCACGTCGAGCGCGCCCTTCAGATGCTGCTCGATGCAGTCGTCGAGAAAACTCCGGCTGACCCGGGCGATCGTCGCGCACTCGGCGAGTTCGAACCGCGTGTGCTGCATGTCGAACAGCGGCTTACCGAAGGCGGTGCGCGTCTTGGTGTAGTCGATCGTCAGTGCGACAGCCCGTTCGATCGCGGCAACCGCGGCCACGGCGCAGATGAGCCGTTCCTGCGGCAGCTGCTCCATGAGCTGGGCGAAGCCCCGGCCCTCGACGCCGCCGAGCAGGTGACTGGTGGGAACGCGCAGGCCGTCGAAGAACAACTCCGTGGTGTCCTGACCCTTCTGCCCGATCTTCTCGATGATGCGACCACGCTGGAAGCCAGGGGGGTCGTCACCGACCTCGGCCACGACGAGGGATACCCCTCGGGCGCCGAGGGACGGGTCCGTCTTCACCGCGATGATGACCAGATCGGCATTGTGCCCGTTCGAGATGAAGGTCTTCGAGCCCATGATGATGTAGTCGTCGCCGTCTTGCACCGCACGCGCCTTGATGGCCTGGAGATCCGAGCCCGTGGACGGCTCGGTCATGGCGATGGCGCCGATCCACTCACCACTGATGAGCTTGGGCAGCCAGAAGGACTTGTTCTCCTCGGAGGCGTAGGCGGCGATGTAGTGCGGGACGATGCCCGCATGCACTCCGAGGTGCAGGCTGTTGTCTCCGGCCATCACCTGCTCGGTGAACAGGACCGCCTCGTGGGCGAAGGTCCCCCCACCACCCCCGTACTCCTCGGGCAGACCCATTCCCAGCAGGCCGAGCTCGCCTGCACGACGGTAAAGGGATCTGTCGGGAAAACCCCGCTTGGTCGCTTCGGGGAGCGCGGGGACGACCTCCTTCTCGAAGAAGGCGCGGGCGAGCGCGGCGAGGTCCGCGGTCTCGTCGTCCATCCAGGACGGACGACGCGCGACGGGGACGGTGGCGGTAGTCAATTGCTCTCCTTGTATCGGCGCTGCGCCCTGGTCGACGAAGCCGTCGCTGTGTGTGGTGGCCGGCGGCCCGGTTCGACTCCGGGAAAAGCCGGCTAGGAGGCGGACGCCGCGTCCGCGATACGCAGGACCGACTCGTCGCGCGGCAGCCGGTAGAGCGCCTCGATGACGTCGGCGTAGCGGGCGCCGATCGGCCTGCGGCGCAGCTTCATCGTGTGCGTAAGCAGCTCGCTTCCCGGCTCCCAGAACTGGGGGAGGACAGCGAACTTCCGGACGTGCTCGACCTGCGAGACGTGGGTGTTCGCCTCGGTCACGGCGGCGGAGAGCGCGGCGACGACTCCCTCGTCCGCGGCGAGCGAGCTCGCGTCCGCCGGGAGTGCGCGGGAGGCCGCGTACTGGCCCGCGGCATCCGCGTCGAGCACGATCAGCGCGGTCAAAAAGGGCCGCGCCTCACCGATCACGACAGCTTGGCCGATAAGGGGACTCGCCGCTTTCAGATGACCCTCGATGCCCGCTGGCGAGATGTTCTTTCCGCTGGAGTTGACAATGATTTCTTTCTTTCGATCAATAATATAAATGTATCCTTCGTCGTCGATGCGGGCGACGTCGCCCGTGTACAGCCAGCCCTCGTCGTCAATGAGCTCAGCAGTCAGCTCGGGTCGGCCGAGGTAGCCCTTCATCACGATCGGTCCGCGCACGAGCAGTTCGCCGTCCTCGCCCAGGCGGACCTGGACACCGGGAAGAGCCATGCCCACCGATCCCAGGCGCGGCGCGTGGTTGGGCATGAACGCGCCCATGCAGGAGAGCTCGGACATCCCCCACCCGTCGATGAGCGGAACCCCGATGGAGTTGAAGAACTCGACGATCTCCACGGGTACCGCCGCCGCGCCAGACATCACGATCCGCGCCTGGTCCAGGCCGAGCCTGGAACGCAGATGGCTGAGCACCTGCGTGTCGGCCGTTGCGAAAAGGCTCTCGAGCTCGGCCGTGAGGGTGCCATCGCTGCGGCTTCGCGCGTACCGGGCTCCGACGGCCAGGGTCTGCTGGATGCCCGCCTGCCGCTCCTCGTCGGCTTCTGCGTCGATCATCGCCAGCACCCCAGCACGGATCTTCTGCCACACCTGGGGCACGGCGCCGAACAGAGTGGGACGAACGCGGAGCATTGTCGGGAGCAGCTGAGTGCGGTCGACCAGCGGGTAGACGGTCGTCCCGCAGACCAGCTGGAGATAGTGCGCAGCCCACCGGTCCGCGATGTGCGCCGAGGGCAGGAAGGAGATGACTCTGTCGCCCGGGCCCGCTTCCAGGAAGGTGTTGGTCGCGGCGAGCTGCGCAAGCATGTTGCCGTGCGTGATCTGGACGCCTTTCGGCTCCCCCGTCGTGCCGGATGTGTAGATCAACGTGAGAACGTCGTCCGGTGTCACCGAACGCCAGGTGCTCTCGAAGTCGAAGTCGTCGCTGCGGACGCCCCGAAATTCCACCGAGGTCGTCGCCCCCTCGACGTCGCCGTCCACGCACACAACAGCTTTGACAGCGGTGCCGCCGTCGACTGCCTCCAGCACCGCAGCGGCGTGGCTGCTGTCGCAGAAGACCATGCTCGGTTTCGCGCTGGCGAACAGCCACCGGATCTGCTCGGCGGACGACGTGTTGTAAATCGAGAACGGGATCGCGCCGAGATGGATAGCGGCCGTGTCGATGGGATAGAATTCGGGGCGGTTGAGCATCATCAGGGCGACGCTGTCGCCGCGCCGGACGCCGTGGGCATGCAGGGCAGCCGCGATGTCGCGCACCTGCTCGGCGTATTGCCCCCAGGTGAGGGTCGCTGACCCGTCCGGGGTGCTCAAGGCTAACGCCTGTGGGTCGCGACTGGCATTGCGCTGGAATGCCTCGGCCAGCGAAGCTGGTCCGGGGCTGGAATCTGCGCCGGGCGTCTGCTGCGTCGACGCCGTCGACTGCACGTGCTGCACAGCGGGCTCCTTCGTCCGATCGGTGTCGGCGGACCGGATGAGAGCGGATGAACGCTCCGCGGCCCTGGCGAGAGACCAGGCAAAAAGACGCGCCTGGTTTACCAGCAGCCACGCGACCAAACGGAAACGGGTCGAGGTGTCGAGCACCCAGGTCAGGCTCGTACCGGTCCCGGACGGCGCGAGAAAGATCTCTCCGCGGTAGTCCCGCAAGGGGTGCCCGGAGATGCACCGGTAGGCGAGCCGGCGGGCGGGCTCGATGTCCGTCACCTGCTCCCGGATGCTGAGGCCCGTCATCCGGACGATCCGGACGGCACCGATGCCGCCCTGCACGCCCGGACGTTCCAGGGCGACGGCGACACCGGGGAACCAGGTACTCATCCCCTCGTGGTCGGTGACCACATCCCAGACGACATCGACAGGAGCGCTTATCTGCCGGTGGGCTCTGACGCGCATCCGTATCACCGCCTTCCAAGCGTTGAGCGCCGAGCGTGCCGTGCGTTCATGAGCAGGCGCAGGACCCGAAGCGTGCGCGGGGTCCGCCGCAGGGTGGTGGCATCGATCCCGGGCAGGGAGATCAGCTGGCGGGCGTAGCTGCGTGGCTGGGCGAACTCGCGAAGGCCCTCGGCGCCGTGCAGACGACCGAAGCCGCTGTCGTGCTGCCCGCCGAACGGAAGGGCGGGAATCCCCACGAAGGCGAGCCCGCAGTTGACCGCGACCATGCCGGACGTCACCCGCTCGGCGATCCGCCGGCCCTGGCTACGCGAGAAGACACTGGCGCCCAGGCCGTAGCGGCTGTCGTTGGCGAGCCGTACGGCTTCGTCGACATCCTCGACGGTGCGCACCGCCAGTACCGGCCCGAAGGTCTCCTCGGTCATCACACTGCAGTCATCTGGCGGGTCCACAAGGACAACTGGTTCGATGAAGGGCGCGTGCACGGATGAGCCGTCGCCGACCAGCGGGATCGCGCCGGCCGCGAGCGCCTCGTCGATCTGGCGCCGTACGATGTCGATCTGTCCGGGTGTCGTCATCGGTCCGTAGGGCGCGTCCGCCGCGAGCCCGGGACGGATCCCGTCGAGCTGACGCTGGATCTCCTGGAGGAACCTGTCACGGACGGCGGCGACGACAAAGACGCGCTCGATGCCTACGCACGTCTGGCCGCTGTTCGACATGCCGCCCCAGACCGCGGCCTTCGCGGCTGCCCGTATGTCCGCATCGTCCGCGACGATCATTGCGTCCTTGCCGCCGCACTCGAGCACGACCGGGGTGAGCGAGGCGGCGCAGGCAGCCATGACACGACGGCCTGTGGCGGGCGACCCCGTGAACGCGACCTTGTCCACGCCCGCCGCGATGAGCGCCGCGCCAGTCGGCCCACTACCGGTCACCAGGTTCAGCACGCCGCCGGGCGCGTCGGGGTTCGCAGCGGCGAAGGCCCGTACCAGGAACTCTCCCGTGGCCGGGGTGTACTCGCTCGGCTTGAAGATCACGGTGTTGCCGGCCGCCAGGGCATAGGCGATTGAGCCCGCGGGCGTGAAGACCGGGTAGTTCCACGGGCCGATCACACCGACGACACCGTACGGACGGTAGTCCACGGCCGCCACATGGTTGGCCATGACGAGCCCGGGCCAGACCCGACGCCGGCGCAGGACCCGGCCCGCATGCAGCGCGGCCCAGCGGATCTGCTCGAGGGCCGGGACGATCTCCAGGTAGGCCTCGTCCGCCGGCTTGCCCTGCTCTCGGCTGACCAGATCACTCAGCTCTTCGGCGTGGCGTACGAGGTGAGCGGCCCAGTTCAGCAGGCAGTGGCGGCGTTGGCGCCCGGTGCGGGTGTTCCACCACGAGAAGCCTTGTCTCGCTTGGGCAACGACCCCCGCGACCTCGGCTTCCCCCATGACCGGGAAGACGCCGACACGCTCCCCGGTTCCCGGGCTCAGCGACTCGAGCGCCGCCGGCTGAGCGGCTGTGGCGGCAGGTGCCACCGTCGTGGCGGATCGGGTCATCAGCGACTCCTCGAACGGGCGGCAGCGTCGGCGTTCGCGGGCTCCTGCCGCGCTCCGCCACGGGCGAAGGGCGCTACCGGCGAGCAGCGACTCCTCCACCAGAAGCATGTTGACACCAGAAGGCGTCGACAACAAGAGGATGCGTGATAAATGATCTATTTATCTACGCATAATTGATCATCAAGTCTCTCCGCTAGGAGATACGCGAAGCAACTTGCCACCGAAAGTAGCCGCAGTCGAACCCGGACCCGGACAGGTCGTGTCAGTGATCAGGGCCACTCCGGCCGGAGCCGCCGCCGGCCGAGGCCTCGCCGTGGGGGGTGCCTCGGCGGCGTTCGCCCACCGCCGCGGCACCGAGGGGTAGGCGAACGCTGTCGTGCGGCAGATCGCAGATGCTCGTGGGCGGGCTCAGATCTTCGGCGCGGACAACCGATGCCGCCGATCTCTACGACACAGGGTCCCGCGGGCGGGCTGACGCCAGGGACGCACTGCTGGGCCGGTGGTTGCCCACCACCTCAGCGGTTCCCAGCACCGTCGGCCCCACCGGGCCGGGGAGGTTGCGCGCGATCCAGCGCAGGATCGCCAGCGACATCACCATGCTCACGAGGGCAGCCGCGACGCGCACCCAGTCGGAGATCTGTGCGTTGAGCGCGGTCGCCACCGGCGCCACCGGGATGAAGAGGACGCCGGCAGCGAGCGCGGGACACACAAGGACCCGCCACGGTGCGCCGGCCTTCCCCGCGGGCCAGTGCGCCGTCACGAGGTACATCGTGTAGCCGGAGATCACCGGGACGAGCCCGTTCATGAGGACCCAGTGGAGCGGAAAACCCATGACGGTCAAGGGCTGCGACCCGTAATAGGTGTACATACCCCAGTGGAGGAAGGGCAGTTCGATGATTAGGTCGCTGACTCCCCACACGAGGAACGTCTCCACCAGGGCCCGCCTGCCGCGACCGGCCGTGAGCTGCTCGCAGAACACCCATCCGCCGAACCCGATGAACAGCGCGTACCCGATGGCGTCGAACACTGGGTCGCGCATCCCGAAGGCGGTGACGGCTGTGCCCGGGATGTTCGAGGGGAACCACACGAGGGTGAGGACATTGAGGATGGGGGGCATCACGATGCCGATCGCGGCACCCCCGGCGAGAGCTGCCAGCGGCAGCAGGGATCTGAGCTTGACGGCCCGCTGCGCGATGAGGGCCGTCGTCGCTAACGCACTGAGGACGAACACGATGTAGAAGGTCAGATACGCGGCGTGCGGGGCCTGGAGGTCGACCGGCCGGATGATCTCCATCGCTCAGCCCTCGGCGACGCGCGGGGCCTGGCCCGGCGCCATGGTCGGGAGAGCCGCGACCGGCTCCCCTGTGATCCTGTCGCACGAGGTGAGGACCGTCGTGTCAGCCGGGCGGCCACCGGCGGTGTTCGTCATGGATTGCTGGGTCATCGGCGACTCCTTGCACTGAAGGCGGGGCCGTCCGCGGCCTTCCGAACTCGCGGGCGTACCAGCCGAACGATCATCCACCTGATCGAATAATGACGTACAGTCGCCCAACGTTCAAGCTTGTGCGCATCATTTATGATCGTTTACGACGCATACTGCTATTATCATTGACCTGGATCACCGACTAGCGCAGCAGGGAGAGGTGGCGGATGACGGCGGCGGTGGGCCCGTTGGCTGGGCGGACGGCGGTGGTGACGGGCGGCTCGCGAGGGGTCGGTGCCGCGATCGGCGCGCACCTGGCGGGGCTCGGGGCCGCCGTGGGGCTGACATACCACCGCGCTGCCACCGCCGCGGACGAGGCGGTCACGGCGATCCGCGCGGGCGGTGGACGCGCCGTGGCGTTTGCCGCCGACATTGCCGACAACCGGGCCGGCGCCACCCTCGTCGAGGACATCCATGACTCTCTCGGCCCGGTCGACATCGTCGTCAGCAACGCCGGGGTCGCCAGCCGGGGGCTGACGGTGGCCGACACGTCGGCGCAGGAGTTCCAGCACCTGATGCAGGTCCACGCCTTCGGGCCGCTCGCGCTGATCCGGCTCCTCCTGCCCGACCTGCGGACAGCCGGCCGCGGCGACGTCGTCGTGGTCTCGAGTACGACCGCCGCGTCGGCGCCCGCTCGGTGCGCGCCCTACACGATGGCCAAAGCCGCGATGGAGGTCGCCGCGCGCACCCTCGCCCGGGAGGAGCGCCGACACGGGATCCGGGTCAACATCGTCGCCCCTGGGCTCGTCGCGACCGACATGGGCTCGCGGCTGGTCCGCGCGACGAGCGGGAAACACGTCCATGACCTCGACGGCGACGCGCCGTTCGGCCGGGTGTGCACCCCCGACGACGTGGCCGCGGTCGTCGCGTTCCTGCTCGGGCCGGGCGCCGGGTACGTCACCGGCCAGCGGATCGTCGTCGACGGAGGCGGGCCGGATCCGCAGGTCTACTGACGGCTGCGGCCCTGGGAGGCACTACCGGGTCTCACCAACTTCGTCGTCCGTGACAAGCCGGACCCATGTGTAGAGGTGTTTTACTGTGGTGACGTACTCGAACGTCTCGACGGACCGCAAGCACTTCATCGGCTGGAGCTGGCCGACCACCGTCTGTATGAGGGCTGCACGGTCACGGGCGAGGACGATGAGCATGTAGTCGAACTCCCCCAGGCAGCGAATGATCGCCACAAGGCCGGCGACGCCCTCCAGCGCCTGCTGTACCGCGGCCACCTCGCCCCCAGCGACGTGGAGCCCGACGAGCGCCGCCGCGCTGATCCCGAACGCGTGGATGTCGCTGACGGCGCGGATGCGCACGAGACCCTCGGACTCCATCCGACGGAGGCGGGTCCGCACCGTGCCCTCGGACACGTCGAGCTCCGTGGCGATCATCCGGTTGCTACTGCGGGCGTCGCGCTGCAGACACTCGATGATGCGCAGGTCGAGGCTGTCGACGGCCCCGATGGGAATCTCCGGACCACGGAACACGCCACGCCCGGGGCCGTCGACCAACGCAGCCCAGGACGAGTCGAACCGCAGCACGTCGGCCGCGAGTTCGCAGCGGACGGAGACGACGCCGTCCACCCGCGGCACGACCTCACCGACCACGCGGGCGAGCTCCGCGCGGCTGCGTGCAAGCACGCCGCAGATCATGTCGAACCGTCCGGAATGGATGTTCACAAAGATCGCCTGGTCGATGGCCGAAAGATCGGAGGCGACCTCGAGCACAGGCCGTCCACTGACTCGGATGAGCAGGAAGGCGAACCACTCCAAGCCCATCCGGTGCATGTCGGTCAGCGCGACGACGTGGACGGCATTGGCGGCCTCGAGACGTCGCAGGCGCGCCGCCACGGTGGCCTCCCCGACCCCAAGGCTGCTCGCGATCGAACGGTTCGTGTCCCGACCGTCCACTCGAAGCCGCTCGACGATCCCCCGATCGAGATCGTCAATCTCCAAAGGCTCCGTCATGGCACGACCATATCGCTCAGCAAAGTCGACGTATGAGCGGAACGTCACGCCGCCAACTCGTACAGCGATCTCGGTCATCAGTGTGGACGGTGGCGGTCCGCATCCGGCGGCTCTCGTCGGCCGCGGGCCACGTCGAGGTGACCGACAGGATGGTGCCCCGCACGGTAAGCCTCCCCCACGGCTGAGGTCCGAGCCGGACCGGCGTCCGGCTCGGCGCGGCCAGCAGGCACGCTCGCACGAGCAGCAACGCGTCATCCACAGGCGCCTCGTTGACGAGCTTTACCGAAGCCGCAGCACTTTACGGTCGCGGGTCGAGGTCCGCGCCGCCTGCCACAGCCTGACGGCGACCTGCTCAATACCCCGCGGCGGCAGCGTGCATTCCGGGCGCCAGCCACGATCGCAGTCTCTATAGCAAGTCTCGCCCAACAACTCCAAGCCCGACCGCACGACGCCTCGGCCCGCCCGGCTGCGGGTGGATCCTCGGGTTCCGCCAGCCCAGCGGGGGTAGACCCACTTTGGTCGCTGCGAGTCACCGCAGCGTAGCACGCGGGGAAGGACGAGACCGGAAGGTACACGCCAACGATTGCTGTGGACTTCAGAGAGAGCCTGGTCGACGAGCTACGGATCGGCGTCATCATCACGGGCGCGCACAGCAGGATCGTCAGGTACGTCAACGCGACTGCGTGCCAGATCCTGGGTCGCGAGCCGGACGAGATGCTCGGCCGCTCCTGGCAAACCCTCGTCCCCCAGACGGACTATGAGCTCTTCACCAGATACGAGCGCAGGGTCATCGGCCAGGGCCCCGGTGGCTCCGACAAGCGGTTCCCGCCGTTCCGAATGAGGTTCGCTCGGCCGGGAGGAGAGATCGTCCACGTTTGGGTTACCTCCACACTCGCCCACAACTTCGTGGGGCTGTTCGGAGACGACGAGCCCCAGTTGGTGAGTCGCCTGGAGGACGTGGCCGACCGTGAGCAGATCGCCAGCTATCTCGGGCTCGCCCTGGACAACAGCCCGATGTCGGTGGGTCTGGTTGACCCGTTCGGTCGCATCGTGTTCGCTACACGCGGGCGCTCCCCTCAAGAGACCGAGGACACGCTCAATGCCGAGGCAACATCTGTCTTCGAGGTCTTCGCGGACTACCAGGAACCGCTGTCGATGGTCGAGGCCGCCTTCAAAGGTGAGTCTGACTCGCTGGTCGTCCAGGCGTACGGCCGCTACTTCGACTTCCATGTGGTTCCCATCACCGACGCGGCCGGCCAGGTCCGGCTGGCTGCCGCACTCGCCACCGATGTCACCGAACGGGAACTCGCCCGCGCCGGCCAAGCCCAGCTCGCCAGCCTCGCTGAGCAGGCGCTGGTTACGCTCGAACCGGTCGACCTCTGGCAACACGCCACCACCGTGCTGGCCAACCAGCTCGACGCCGCGGCGACGCTGCACGAGATCGACGTCGCGGTGGCCACCGCTCACGGCACGAAACTCACCGCCACCGCCACCGCCACCGCCGGCCCGCCCGTCCCGAGCGACGTCGCAGAGAACGTACTGTCGACCGTCATCCGCACCGGACGCACGACCCTCAGGACAGCGGACCTGACGGAGGGCTGGCGGACCCTGGCCGCACCGATAGGCCGGCCCGGCGTCTGTAGGGCCGTGGTCGCCGTACATCGCCCGGGGCCGGACCGGGAGCCGTTCGGTGACCGGGACGAGGAGTTCCTCGTTGCGGTCGCGAGCGTGCTGGGCTCGGCGGCGGCGCGGTTCGCCGCCGAACAGGAGATCCGCTACCGCTCGACGCACGACACCCTCACCGACCTGCCCAACCGCTCATGGCTGCTCGAGCGGCTCGCCCGCAGCCTCAAGCTGCACCGCACAGGCGTGGTCTTCATCGATCTCGACGGCTTCAAGACCGTCAACGACACCTACGGCCACCAGGCCGGCGACCGGCTGCTGTGCGAGATCGCCCGCCGGCTCGAGGCGGCGGTGCGGCCAGACGATCTGGTCGCCCGCCTCGCCGGGGACGAGTTCGCCGTGCTCTGCGAGCGCGTCGACTCGCCTGCGGCCGTCGAACGGCTCGCCCGGCGAGTGCTCGCAGAGATCGAGGAGCCTGTGGTACTTGCGGAGGGAACCGTACGCGTCTCGGCAAGCGCCGGAGTGGCGATCTCCCGCGCGGACCTCTCCGATCCGGACCGCCTGCTCAACGCCTCCGACATCGCGATGTACGCAGCGAAGCGCGCCGGAGCTGGACAGTGCATCGTCCACGAGTCCTGGATGCACCTCTGACCTAGCTAGCTAGTAGGCTGTCGCCGCTTAGTTCTGGTGTGTCTTGTGTCTGGGTGAGAGGGTTGGGTCTGGCAGATCTCCCCGTCCCTCCGCCGGTCAGGACTGTGTCGTGGGTTCGCAGAAGAAGCGGCCGGTCACCTTGACCGCGACTGATCGTGACGAGTTGGTTCGGGTGACCTCGACGGGGGTTCATCCGGCGTCGATGATCCGGCGGGCGCGGGTCCTGCTCGCGTTGGACACCTCGGTCGGCCCGGTTGCCTCCCAGGAAGAGCTCGTGGTCCGGGTCGGGGTCTCGGGTGAGACGCTGCGGCTGGTCGCGAAGCGGTTCACCGAGACCGGTGGGGATGTGTGGGCCACGATCGGTCGGAAGGAACGGGAGCTTCCTCCCGTGCCCTCACCGGTCACCGGCGAGGTTGAGGCCAGACTGATCGCGCTGGCATGCTCGCAGCCACCGGCAGGTTATGCCCGCTGGTCGCTACGGCTGTTGGAGAAGCACGTCGCGCTGGTCGCCGACATCCCGGACCTGGACCACTCGACCATCGGCCGGGTCTTAAAAAAACGAGGTTGCGTCCTCATCTGAGGAAATGCTGGACCATCCCACCGAGGGCGAACGCGCAGTTCGCCGCGCGGATGGAAGACGTCCTGGCGGTCTACGCCCGGCCCCACGACACAGACGTGCCCGTGGTGTGCATGGACGAGAAGCCCTACCAGCTCCTGGCCCACGCCCGCGACCCGATCCCCGCCACGCCAGGGCATGACCGGCGAGAGGACTCCGAGTACGTGCGCCACGGAACCTGCTCGATCTTCTGCTGGGTCGAGCCACTCGCCGGCTGGCGGCGGGTCCAGGCCACCCCACGGCGCACCAGGATCGACTGGGCACACTACGTCAGGCGCCTGCTCACCCTCGACTACCCCGACGCCGAACGGGTCGTGCTGGTCATGGACAACCTCAACACCCACGAACACACCGAACTCACCGCCTGGCAGGCAGCCGTCAACGCCGACCAGCGTCAAGTCAACTGGCACTTCACCACCGATGACGCCCGCACCAAACTCCGCCGCCTATACCCCACACATTAGCGGCGACAGCCTACTAGCAGGTGCTGGTGTCCGGGAGCCGGTCCGGGTCGGTGGTCGCCACCACCAGCCGGGTGCTCCCGTCCGGTCCCCACCAGCCCAGGCGTGCTTCGGCTGCCCACCAGCGGGCGGTGTGCCCGTCACGGAAGGTCCGGGTCACCGCCGTCCAGTCGCCAGGCTTGTGTGGACCATGCCAGGCCAGCTCGCGGGCGGCATCCACCGGGGTGTGCGCGTCCGGGCCGTAGGCCCAGGTACCCCGGTGTGGTTTGAGTGCCATGACGAACCCCAGCCCCGCCCTGGTCAGCTCGGCGCGGAACCCGTCGTGGTCGCCGTAGGCGCAGTCCGCCACCACCGCCCGAAACGCCACCCCGGCCCGGCGGGCGCGCCGGGCCAGGTCGATGGCGATCTGCGGTTTGGTCCGGAAACCCGGGTCGCTTTTCCCCTGCGGGAAATGGTGGGCCGGGGTGTAGGGCTGGGCGTGCAGCGGATAGTAGATCTGTTCGTCCGCCCACAGGGTGCTCACCGTGACCACCGCGCTGTCGGTCTTGCCGTACCGGCCCAGCCACTGCCGGCCCACATGCGCGGTGGCGGTGCCGTCCTTGCGATCCCCGGAGTCGTCGATCACCAGCACCCCGTCCGGGTGCGAAGCGGTCTGCGGATCGGCCTGCAGCAGCTCCACCCGCCGGGTATTAATCTTCTCCGGGTCCCACACCGATTCCGACAGGAAGAACTGCAGCCGCTGCACCGCCGGATGGGCCGCTCCCACCACCGGTTCGGCCCCGGCCAGGCAGGTCAGCGTCTTGTTCCGATCCCGGGCGGCGAGCAACCCGGTCAGATACTCCCGGAACCCCCGCCGCTGCCCCAACGCCGAGAACAGATCATCGAACCGGGCCCCATTCGATGACGACGGTGAAGTAGTCACCGCCAGACGCCGCTGAGCGCTCTGAAACTAGAGGAGATCTTCCGTGAAGCCGGCCTACCCGACGGTGTCCTGAACGTCATATTGCTCGGGGGTCGCGGCCACACAACGAGGAACCCCTTCATATCTGAGGACATCTACGCGCGGCGCAACGCGGCGAACAACCCCGAGGCCCGCTTCCGCGAGGAGATCACCGTCGCCGAGCACCATGCGTCCCGGCTGACCTGCGACCCGCTGCGGCTGCTGGACTGCTGCATGGAGTCCGACGGCGCCGCGGCGGTCATCCTCACCACCCCGGCACGGGCCCCGGGACCTGCGCCAGCCGGCGGGCGTGGTCAGCGTGGTCGCGGCCACCGGCGAGTACAAGTGGGCCACCGCGTCGTTCAACACCATCGACGAGGACTTCGTCAGCACAGGTCACCGCCGCGCCGCCCGCGACCTGTACGCCCGCGCGGGGGTGGGGCCGGCGGACATCGACGTCGCGATCATCTACGACGGGTTCACACCCTCGGTGATCATGAGCCTGGAGGACTGGGGGTTCTGCCCCGTGGGAGAGGGCGATCCGTTCGTCGGCGACGGCGGGATATTTCGGGAGGGCGGGCTACCGGTCAATACCCATGGTGGGAACCTCGCCGAGGTGTACCGGCAGGGCATCACCCACGTTCTGGAAGGCGTCCGCCAGCTGCGTGGGACGGCCGTCAACCAGCTTCCCGACGCCGAGGTCGCCCTCTACGCGTCCGGCGTCGGTGCCTCGCCGGGCGGCGGGATCCTACTGCGTACCGGGTGAGACGGATCACCCTCCAGGGAGCTGCCGGAAAATAACTTCGGTCTTTGATCTACGTCGGAGATCGTGGGACGCTCCGGCACGTGGAGCGGGTTGACGAGGTGGTGCTCGCGGAGAAGTTCACCGTGTTGTTGCCGCATCTGGACGAGCGACAGCGCCGGCTGGTGCTGGGAGCGGACGCGCGGGCGCTCGGGCATGGTGGGATCCGGTTGGTGGCCCGGGCAGCCGGGGTATCAGCGGACACGGTCTCGCGTGGCGTCGCCGAGCTGGAGTCCGGCGCGGCCTCGACGGGCCGGGTGCGTGTGCCGGGTGCGGGCCGCAAGGCGCTGCGGGAGAAGGACTCGGAGCTGGTGGCGGCGCTGATGGCGCTGGTCGAGCCCGACCAGCGGGGTGATCCGGAATCGCCGTTGCGATGGACAGTGAAGTCCACCCGCCGGCTCGCCGAGCAGCTGACCACGGATGGGCATCCGGTCGGCGCGGACACGGTCGGCGCGCTGCTGCGCGCGGAGGGGTTCAGTCTGCAGGGCACCTCACGCACGACCGAGGGCGCGCGTCACCCTGACCGAGACGGCCAGTTCTCCTACATCAACGAGCGGGTCAAGGACTTCATCGCGGCCGGACAGCCGGTCGTCAGCGTCGACACGAAGAAGAAGGAAGTCCTCGGTGACTACGCCGTCGCCGGCCGGGAATGGCACCGCGCCGGCCAGCCGGTACGGGTCCGCGCCCATGACTTCCCCGAGAAGAACGCCCAGAAAGCGGTGCCCTACGGCATCTACGACCTCACCGCCGACACCGGCTGGGTGTCGGTCGGCTGCGACGGCGACACCGCCGCGTTCGCGGTCGCGACCCTGCGCCGCTGGTGGGACGGCGAAGGCCGCCACCGCTACCCGACCGCAACCCGGCTGCTGATCACAGCGGATGCCGGCGGCGCGAACGGCTACCGGGTACGTGCCTGGAAGAAGGAACTCGCCGATCTCGCCCGCACGGCCAACCTTCAGATCACCGTGTGCCACTTCCCGCCGGGTACCTCGAAATGGAGTCGCGGTAGGGACCGCCCTTGCGGGCGGCCCCCCGCACAGATCCCAGCGTGCGGGACTACCGCACTGGGCTCCTGCCTCAGGTTCTGGCTGCGAAGCGTCTCTCCGGGAAGGGATGCATCACTCGGACTGGGGGTAGCCATCGAGCCGCGATCCGCCCCATCCGTTGCCAGTTCATCCGGTCACGTTGGCTGCGGCGCCGCAGCGCCTTGCACCAGTGCCGTGTCACCTGGGTACGGAAGGCCGACATCGTGTCGGTGTTGCCGGGCACGGCGTAGTAGGCCATATGCCCACGTAGCACGCTCGCCAACCAGCGTCCCTGATCCGGGATGGGCGTATGCCGGCGACGCTTCAGCTGCTCATTGACCGCCTTCAGCTTCGCCCGCATGCGTTTCGCGATCGTGATGCGCTTGAGCCAGAACGTCCCCCTCCGGGATGTCGCACAGATGTGCGTGAACCCCAGAAAGTCGAACGTCTCCGGCTTGCCCAGACCCCGCCGCTTCCGATCCCGGGCGGCGTACCGCCCGAACTCGATCAGCCGCGTCTTATCCGGGTGCAGTTCCAACCCGAACTTCGCGAACCGTTCGCGCAGCTCGTCCAGGAACCGCCGCGCATCCTCCTCGTATTCGAACCCGACGATGAAGTCGTCGGCCCAGCGCACGACAATGACATCTCCGCGCGCGTGGCGACGCCGCCACCAGTCGACCCACAGGTCGAGGACATAGTGCAAGTAGACGTTCGCCAGCAGCGGGGACACTGACGCCCCTTGTGGCGAACCTTCCTCACACGCTGTCCACTCCCCATCCTCGACGACCCCCGCGGCCAACCACTTGTCGATCAGCCGCAGGACCCGCTTGTCCGCGATCCGGTGCTCCAGAAACCTCCGCAGCCAGGAATGATCAATCTGGCCGAAAAAGTCGCGGATGTCCGCGTCGAGCACCCAGTTCACCCGCTTCCTCCAGATCCCGACCGCGAGGGCGTCCAACGCGTCATGCGGACCCCGCCCCGGCCGGAACCCATACGAGAAGCCCCGGAAGTCCACCTCGTAGACGGCGCCCAGCACCTCGACAACCGCCCGCTGAACAATCTTGTCCTCCAGCGAGGCGATCCCGAGCGGCCGAAGCCGCCCGTCCGCCTTCGGTATGTACGCCCGCCTCGACGGTGTCGCCCGGTAACATCCCGACTGCACCCGCACGTGCAGATCCTGCAGATTGGCCTCCAGGTCCTGCCCGTAGTCGGTCCACGTCACCCCGTCCACCCCAGCAGCCGCTTTCGGGCTGATCGCCCGATACGCCTCCCGGAGCCGACCCAGCGTGACATGGTGCAGCAGCGCGGTGAACCGCGCGTTCCTGTCCCGTCGTGCCACTTCACGCACACGGCCCAGCGCACTGGACGCATCAGTTCCGGCGCTGTGTCCGGGATGCGTTTTACTGTCCGTGTTCCCCTTGGCTCGTCCCCTTCCCTCCCCCACCTCCGCAGCTGTGGCCTTGTTCGGCGGGTTCGCAGGTACTACAAGACGATCCGACTTCCCACGCTCGTGCATCTCAGGCGTACCACCTTATGTTCCCTGAACGGCCCACCCGGTGATCGGCCGGGCGGGCGAGCGTGGGATCTCCCGGTTCTCGCGCATGGAGGTTCCGTACATGCCCTGGTTCTTTGACCGCGCAGGGTCCACCGACGACTCGCGATAGCGCCGCCAGTAGTGTGGCCTTCCGCCTCTTGTACAGCGTGGGCACCCCGGATGCTTCATTTCGCGGCTCCATAGCCCGGCCTGCACGTGCCCCTGTCAACGCTTCGCCACGCCCTCGCGGGACGTCGACGCATGACTCGGGGTCGCCGTGGGTCGCTAGCCCTTCGACGCAGAGCTCTTCCATCTCCTCCTCCATGCCGGTTTATCCCGGCGCTTTCACAAGATCGAGCACCGGTTGTTCTCCCGGATCAGCACGAACTGGCGCGGCCGCCCCCTGACCAGCCACGAGGTCGTGGTCAACACCATCGGTGCGACGACGACACGCACCGGGCTGAGCGTCCACGCCGAGCTCGACCCCGGCGCCTACCCGACCGGGCTGACCGTGCCCGACGAGGTCATGGACGCCCTACCGCTGACGGCCCATGACTGGCACGGCCAGTGGAACTACACCCTCGTACCGGCGCCACCCCGCACCGTCTCGACGCCGGCGTCCCGGTATGTCGAGACCGGCCAGCCCGACGACCGTGCCCCGGACTGGCTGCACCATCCGACCATCACCGGCATGAACCCGGGCGAGTTCACCGCCCTGCTCGCCGCCGCCGAGCAGTACATCCTCGACCACCCACCGATCAGCCTGCACCACAAGCACGCCCGCCACCGCGTCCTGCGGCGCGGGCCCCTGTCGCTGTCCGACCGGCTGCTCGTCACCCTGATCCACCATCGTTGGAAGACCCAGCAGCAGGCCCTCACCCGCCTGCTGGGTTCACCACGCGGCGCTGTCGGCGACGCGATCCACGAGATGACCCCAGTCCTGGACGGCCTCGACCGGAGGATCCAACCCGCGCCGATCACCGCGCCCACCGTCCAGGACCTCACCAGCCTGATCGATCCAAGCAACATCAAAAACAGAAGTTATTAATCGGCGACTCCCAGGGCTCCGGCATGTTGGGGATTCGACCGGTTGATCCCACCCCCGACGAGGCGACACTGCGCCGGCTTCTGGCCCGGGTGGACCGTGATGCGCTCGCCGCCGCGCTGCTCGGTGACATCACCCTCGCCCCCGACGGCGGGTCACCCGCGGCGGTGGTGGTCGACGGGAAGACCAGCCGTGGCGCACGCAGACCTGCCGGAACCCAGGTGCACCTGCTGGGAGCGGCGGCGCACGGGACGGGGCTGCTGGCCGGCCAGGTCGAGGTCGAAAACCCGGCGATCACATCGTGACCTCGTTCATCCCTGGCTGCGGCCGCTGTGCCTTCTGCGCCGGTGGTCAACAGAACCTTTGTCAGTACGGTTCGCTCATCATGCACGGCTCGCAGCTCGATGGCACCTACCGCATGCATTACCTGGGCCAGGATGTCGCACGGTCCTCGCTGATCGGAGCGTTCGCCGAATTCAGCGTCATGTCGGAGTGGTCGGCCATTCGGATCCCGGCACATCTACCGCTGCGCTCGGCCGCGCTGCTTGGCTGTGCTGTCCCGACCGGCTGGGGATCAGCGGTGAACGCGGCCCGGGTGGCGCCGGGTCAGGTAGTCATTGTCATGGGCGTGGGCGGGATCGGCATCAACGCCGTCTAGGACGCCGCGCATGCCGGGGCAGGTCACGTGATCGCCGTCGATCCTGTGTCCCTGAAGCGCGAGGCGGCTGTGCGATTAGGTGCCACAGCGGTATTCGGCTCGATCGAGGAAGCGGCCGAGTTCGCCCGGTCAGTCACCAACGGCCAGGGAGCGGACTCGACCTGTGGCGCAACGCCTGGGAGGAGTTCACTCCGTTCCTCGACCAACTCGTTCCGGAAATCGGTGCGAGCGCGGCCTGCCGGGCGGTGGGCCGGTCCCGGGCGGCGCATTGCCGGCGGCACAGGAAGGGCCAGCGCAGGTCTGGGCGACCCTGCTCGACGAGGGCGTCTACCTGTGTTCGCAGCGCACCATGTACCGGCTACTCGCCGAACGCGGCGAGTGACCCCGTCCGCTCCACCCACGGTGAACCTCTGGCCTGGCTCGATTTCCCGACTCGGCGCGCGATTCGGGTGGGTACAGTCCCACAGCGCTCGGTCCGCAGGATGCAGCCAGATCTCGGCCTCGGTCGCATCGCCGACGTCCAAAGCCGCGCCCACGTGGTCGTCGTGCGCGTGCGTGAGCAGTATCGCGACAAGCCGCTGGTCGCCGATGGCCGCCAGAATCGCTGCCGCGTCATGGGGCGCGTCGATCAGCACGCATTCCTCGTCGTTTCCGATCAACCAGACATTGTTGTCCGCGTGCCAGCAGCCACCGTCAAGCGAGAATGTACCCGAAGTGACGATGTGGTCGATGCCAACCCGGCCCCCGTGGCCCGGCTCGTCGAAGAACTCACCTCGTCTGTCACAGCATCACGACCGAACGCAGGACGTCGCCACGACTCATCGCGTCAAAGGCTGCTTCGACGTCTTCTAGGCCGATCTTTTCGGAGACGAACCTGTCCAGCGGCAGCCGACCCTGCAGGTACAAGTTGATCAGCATGGGGAAATCCCGCTCGGGCAGGCAGTCGCCATACCAGGACGACTTCAGCCGCCCACCGCGACCGAACACGTCCAGCAGCGGCACCTCCAGCATTATCTCTGGGGTGGGCACGCCAACGAGCACAACGGTACCGGCGAGGTCACGGGCGTAAAATGCCTGCTTCCAGGTCTCTGCCCGACCGACCGCATCGATGACGACGTCGACGCCAAACCCGCCGGTGAGCCCCTGCACCGCGGCGACCGGATCAGCCTCCCGCGAGTTGATCGTGTGGGTCGCTCCCAGCGTCTTCGCGACGGCGAGCTTGCGGTCGTCGAGGTCGACCGCAATAATCTTTGTCGCGCCGGCAAGCAGGGAGCCGGCGACGGCCGCGGCGCCGACACCGCCGCAGCCGATCACCGCGACGCTGTCGCCGCGCGTCACCTCACCAGTGTTGATCGCTGCCCCGATGCCAGCCATCACGCCACATCCGAGCAGGCCCGCGACCTCTGGCGGGGCGCTAGCATCGATCTTGGTGCACTGGCCGGCGGCAACGAGCGTGGCCTCCGCGAACGCTCCGATGCCAAGCGCCGGGGACAGCTCGGTGCCGTCCTCCAGGGTCATCTTCTGCGTGGCGTTCGCGGTGTCGAAGCAGTACCAAGGCCTGCCGCGTTCGCAGGCCCTGCACCGCCCACAGACCGCCCGCCAGTTCAGGATCACATAATCACCAGGCGCCACATGGGTAACCCCTGGGCCAACCTGGGCGACAGTCCCCGCGGCCTCATGCCCGAGCAGAAACGGGAAGTCGTCGCTGATGCCGCCCTCGCGATAGTGCAAGTCGGTATGGCAGACCCCGCAAGCCAGGATGTCCACCGTGACCTCACCGGCGCCCGGGTCTGGCACGGTAATCGTGCGCAGCTCTACCTGAGCTCCCTTCCTAACCGACACGATGCCCTTGACCTGACGGCTCACAACAGTCTTCTCCTTTGGTTTGGGACAGGGACCCGTCTGCGACGGATCAGGAACTGGAGGACCGAAGACCACACCGGACTTTGACTGGGAGGCTCTGTCAAGGGTGGTAAGCCCCCGGCTCCTGCCCTTGGGGTAGCTTCGGCCGCCTGCCAACACATGAGAGTCAGCCCCGACGGCTGACCTGGTCATGTGGCCTGGCTGCGGCCCTTCATGGAAGAAAGTCCGGCTAGGGAGGGGATACCGCTGTTGAGGAGTGCGGCGCGGGCATGCCCGAGGTGGTGCATGTCGAAGACGGCGTCGACGGAGGTGGTGAAGCCCTGCACGTCGAGCGTGTGGTTTACGGCGTGCTTGGCCATGCGCAGCGCGAAGGTGTCCTGCCGCGCTATGCGTCGGGCCATCGCCATGGCGGCCGTCACGAGGTCATCGAGGGGTACGACCTTGTTGACCATGCCGAGTCCGAGAGCTTCTTCAGCGAGGACTGGGTCGCCGGTGAACAGCAGCTCCTTGGCCCTGCGCGGACCCAATTCCCAAGTGTGAGCATGGTACTCGACGCCAGCGAGGCCCATGAACAGGACGGGGTCGGAGAACTCGGCGTTGTCGGCGGCGATGATGAGATCGCAGGGCCAGCACAGCATGAGGCCTCCTGCGATGCACTTGCCCTGGACGGCGGCGATCGAAGGCTTGGGGATGTTACGCCACGTCTTTGCGTAGTGCAGGTAGTGCCGAGTCTCCCAGTCGTAGCCGCTGTCGGGTGTCCAGTCTGGGCGTCGCTCGCTTTCATCGTCTGTTCTGGACATGTCGTGGCCGGCGGAGAAATGCCTGCCGTTTGACTTCAGAAGGATGACTTTGACTTGCGCATCCTTGTCAGCGGTCCGCCAGGCGTCATCGAGTTCGCGCAGCACCTTCGCGCTCTGGGCGTTGGCCGACTGCGGTCGGTTCAGCGTAATGACGCCGATCTGTTCCTCAACTTCGTACTCGACGTGTTCGTAGTCCATCGGTCTCCTTCGTCCATGAGGTGGGCGCCTCTTGCGATCGGTCCAGCGGTTGTAAGACAATCTCGCCCGTTCCCGTGCGCGTCGGTTCTGTCCAGCGAGACACGAAGAACCGGCGGCCCTTCATCTCGTCGACAGGACGGCCTGGCCGCAGGTTTACCGGCCGGCCAGCGGCAGGGAGAGAGGAACCGTTCATTTTTCTGAGGAGAAATCCGGATCTCCATCTCCTCCGACATCTATGGACCGGCATGCTACGCAGGGCGATCCTGATGCGCGACGATGTCGGCCACGCGTTGGCGATGGACCGAGGGGGTGCCGAACAGCGTTCGGTTCGCCGTGTGGCGACGGAGGTAGAGGTGGAGGTTGTGCTCGAAGGTGAGACCGATGCCACCGTGAATCTGTACGCAGTCCTGGAGCAACTCCGACCCGTACTCGCCGACGTAGGACTTGGCCGCGCTGACCAGTTCGTCGGCCTCGGGGGCCCCCGCCTCGACGGCGGCGACCGCGGCATCCGTGATGGCGTGGCTCGCCTCCAGCCAGGTGGCCATGTCCGCGAACCGGTGCTTGATCTCCTGGTAGGTGGCGAGTGGTCGTCCGAACGAGAAGCGATCGAAGGCCCAGGTGAGAGTGACGTCGAACGCCCGCTGCATGGCGCCGACGGACTCGGCGCTGGTCATCGTCAAGGCAAGCTGGAGCTGCCGCCGTACGTCATCGGACGCGTCCCCTAGATCACCGACCACCGCGTCGGCCGACAGTCGGACCCCGTCGAAGGTGACAAGGCAGAAGCGACGGGTCAGATCGACGGCGCGCATCGGCGTGACGGACACTCCCGCCGTGTCCGCCGGCACGAGCACCTGTGTCAGCCCGGTCCCTGTTCGTCCGACGACCAGAAAGTGGGTGGCCGACCCGGCGGCCTCGACCGGGCGCTTCACACCGTCTACCACGATGTCCGGTCCGTCGGTCCGTACCGTCGTGTTCACGGTCCCGGGATGGCCGTTCGAGGCCGGCTCGGCCAGGCACCACGACGCGATCGAGGTGCCGGCCGCCAGCTCCTTGACAACGGCGGCATGCGCGCCGCCGGTCACGCTCAGTCTCTCGGCGACAATGTTCGTGGGCACCAGCGGCCCCGGTGCCGCGCCCCTGCCGAACTCGTAGGCGATCAGGCCCAGGTCAACCAGCGGCGCACCGCTGATGCTCCCCCCGCCCTGGTCCTCGCCGATGAGCAACGACGTCCACCCGAGGTCCGCGCCGGCGCGCCAGTAGTCGAGGTCAAATCCGTCAGGATCGTCACGAAGAGCACGAAGGGCCGCGGCCGACACTCGTTCCGCAAGGTACTTCGCCGTTGTGGCGCGGAAGACTCCTTGCTCGGAGCTCAGTTCTAACAGCATTTACCCACATCTCGTTCTCAGGGACTCTCTGCCGGCTGCTGCGCGACAGTGGCTCGACTTTCCCCTGACGTGCACCTCGGAGGAAAGCACTGCGGGGGCGGCGTCTATCGCTTCGATCGAGGCACGTCCCGGAAGGGGAGTTCGCGGTCGACAGTGCGCTCGCGCGGCATTCCTAGGACGCGTTCACTAATCACGTTCCGGGCCATCTCCGTCGTTCCACCGGCGATGGTTGCGACCTGGCGCATCAGAAAGTCGGTCCCGATCTCTCCGGCGTCACCGTCGTCCTCGGTCCAGGCGGCTCCGACCGCACCCGCGAGTTCAAAGACGATGGTGGTCCTCCGGATGGCGGCCACTCCGCTGAAGAGCCGCCCGATGGCGGCTGCCTGGTCTGACATCTGCCCGCCGGATATCGCCGAGGCCAGGCGGCTCGACAGCGCGCCTCCGACGAGTTCGAGAGTGCGAGCCTCTCCGATGAGATCGCGGGCGGTCGGATCGTCCAGACGCCCGGTCGCGCGGGCCACCGCGACGGGGTCGGTGGACCGGCCGAGGTGCGAGCCACCCGAGAGGGTGACGAGAGGAGAGCTCGTGCCGAGACGTTCGTGGAACATCCAGCGGACTCCGACCGTCCACCCGCCGTCGACCTCGCCGATGCGGTAGGCATCGGGGATCCGTACGTCGGTCATGAACTCCTGGCAGAACTCCTGGGAACCGCTCAGGAGCTCGATGCGGTGGACCTTGATGCCCGGATGCCGGATCGGCACCATGAAAACGGTGAGGCCCCTGTGCTTCGGGACGTCCCAGTTCGAGCGGGCGAGGCAGAGTGCCCAGTCGGACCACCAGGCGCCGGTCGTCCAGATCTTCGAGCCGTTGAGCACCCAGTCGTCGCCATCACGTACGGCGCTGGTGAGAGCGGCCGCCACATCGGATCCGCTGCCGGGCTCGGACAGGAACTGCATCCAGATCTCGTCCCCGCGGAGCAGCGCCGGGATGTGTTCGCGCTTCTGTTCCTCAGTACCGAACTCCAGAAGTACCGGGCCGCACTGGGAGATTGACGGCGATTGGAGGTGTGACGGGTACTCGTACCCGCCTAACTCGTCGTTCAGGACGGCCTGGTGCGCTGGGGTGAGCCCTTGGCCGCCGTACTCGCGGGGAAAGCAGATACCGGCGAGCCCGGCGTCGAACAAAAGCCGCTGGAGTTCCCGGTCGCGAGTAACAGCGGCGAGCTCCTCCTCGTCACTGCGCCCCCCGCGCAGGCTGGTGGCCACGGACGGCGCGGCAGGTTCTAAGTTGGCTCGGATGAACTTTCGGGCCCGGTCGCGGAAGCCATCCAAGCTCTCAGTAGCCGTCGGACTCATGAATCGGTCTCCTGGGGTCGTGGCGTCAGATCAGTGGGTTCGGAACATGGCCCGGGTCTTCTCGGGCATGCGTTCAAGGGCGCGGGCCCATTCGGCGTCGGTGTCCTCCTCGCCGGGGCGTGCGATCGAGACACCCGTCCGGTTCGTGATCACCCACTGGTGGCGGTGAAGACGCCGTAGCCGGTCCCGGTAACGCGCGATGAGCGTGATCCGGGGCCGTCCGGTCTCGTCGCGGGCCAGCACGAGGAGGTCGGTCTCCGCGGTCGCGGTGTCGCCGTCGATGTCGATCACCGGGTTGGAGGCGCGGTGCGCGGCTCGGGGCTGCCGAAGGAGCTGGCCCGGTTCGGTCCAGCTCGGCCGCGGCGCGGCGGGGAACATCTTCCGGATCGACTCCCGGCCGGAGAAGACCGTGCCGGCGAGCTGTAGCACCCCGTCGTCGTCGAACAGCTCGGCCAGCAGGTCACCGGCCTGGTCGTCGGTGTAGCGCATCGAGCGCTCGATCACGTCCCGGATCTCGAGCCTGTCGATCCAGCGGATCGACAACGGCTCAGCCGATCCCGGCTCGATGGGTCCCTGGGACATCGCGCTCCCTCCTGCCCGGGGTTCGAGCCTCTAGCGCAGAGGCCCCTCTCCCGCTAGCTTGTCAAACGTTAGTTAAGTACGCCAGCCCTCGACGCGCGAGGACGCCGTGCGGCCGAGGACCGGGCAGCCCGTGGCCGACAGGGCCGACCGCGCGGTCGCAGGGCGCCGCACCGCTCGGGTCCTTGCGAACGGGCTCCCGGCTCGCCACCGCCTCGGCGGCGTTGACGCTTCATCGCACGTCGAAGACTCGGCCCAACAACGGCTGCCGCACCGACGCCGGGGGCAGAAGGAGGACATGCCCAGACGCAGTTACACCATGCCGATCATCAAACGTGACGGGCCCGCCGGGAGGCCGAGACGGGTGCTTCTCACCGGTTTGACCCCGTTGGGCACATGTCCCAGAGAACTGAGGAAGGGAGCACCGTGGAGTTCCACTTGTACTTACCGCAGATGCGCATGTCGATGGACGACATCGTCGAGCGGGCCGTCAGCGCGGAGCGTGCTGGCTTCTCCGGCGTGGCGATGATGGATCACCTGGCTCCACCCGGCGCCCTCCACGCGCCCATGTTCGAAGCGATGACCACCGCGACCTGGCTCGCTGCCCGGACCTCCCGGCTCGCCGTCGGCCACCTGGTGCTCTGCGACATGTTCCGCAACCCAGTCGTGCTCGCGAAGCAGGCCGCTACTCTCGACCACGCCAGCGGCGGACGCTTCGAGCTGGGCATCGGCTGGGGTTCGACGCCAGACGAACTCAGGGCGCACGGTATCGGCGACACCACGGCGCGGACACGAGTGGACCGGCTCGCTGAGAGCTTAGCCGTGCTGCGCCTACTCTGGAGCGGAGAACGCGTCAGTTTCAGGGGCAGGTACCACGCGCTCCATGACGTCACAGCACGTCCGGCTCCCATCGCACCGATTTCGATCACGATCGGCGGGACGGGACCGCGAACACTCGAGCTCGTAGCTGAGTATGCCGACTGGTGGAACATCCAGATCGGTCGTCTGGCCGAGATCGACCGGCTGCGCCCTCGCGCTGGCAAGGCACGCGTCTCCCTCCAACAACTCGTCACGCTTGTGCCAGATGAAGCCGACCGCGACGAGGTCGTCAGGACAGCACGCCGCCGCTTCGGTGGCTTGGGGGCCACGGACGGCCTTGTCGCCGGAACGCCGACCGAACTCGCCGCGCACTTCCGGAGGCTTGGCGATCGGGGCATTGAGCGCTGCTACACCTGGTTCACGGACTTCGCGCAGACATCGACCCTGGCCGCGTTCGGCGAGGTGGTCGAAAACCTCCGCTGAGTGAGGGCATGGCCACGCTTCGGTCGTGAGCGCGGAGGGCACGTGCGTCTGCCTCGGTACGACGAGGCGTCTCGACGAAGTGCACGTCATCCCCATCGACCCCCGTCCGGCGAACGACCAGGGCGAGCCTCTAGCGCTGGGGCCCGCACCGAGCTAACTTGTCAAACGTTTGTTAAGTACATCAGCGCTCACTTCAGGAGAGGTCGTGGCGATGAGTGCGCTTCCTTCACCGCGAGTGGACGACGAGGTCGTCCGGTACGAGGTCGACAACGGCGTGGCTGTGCTCACGCTCAACCGACCTGATCGAATGAACGCCTGGACGTTGGAGATGGAGGACCGTTACTTCGACCTGCTCCTGGAAGCGGACGCCGACCCCGAGGTCCGGGCGGTGGTCGTGACAGGCGCCGGCAAGGCATTCAGCCCCGGAGCCGACGCCGACGAGCTGGGGGCGGGCGCCGCCGTCGGCGCACTCGAGTTCGGTCAGCTGCACCGCCGGTCCTCTACCTTGCCCTTGACCGTCGGTAAGCCCGTCATTGGCGCGATCAACGGTGCGGTCGCGGGCATCAGCCTCGTGCAGGTCCTGCAGATGGATGTCCGTTTCATCGCTGCTGAGGCCAAGCTGACGTTCGCGTTCCCGCGGCGGGGACTGGTCGCGGAGTCCTGCGCCGCCTGGCTGCTGCCTCGGCTGATAGGGACAGCCCGCGCGCTCGACCTGCTGCTGTCGGGCCGGACTGTCCTGGCCGACGAGGCGCTCGAGCTTGGGCTGGCCAACTGGGTCGTACCGCGGGACGGGGTGCTCGAGGCCGCGCTGGGGTACGCGCACGATCTGGTGAAGCACTGCTCGCCACGTTCCATGGCCATCATCAAGCAGCAGGTCTTCCGGGCGTGGGAGATTGACCTGGAAACCGCCCGCATCGAGGTAGCGGCATCAATGGCCGCCGCGTTCGCCAGCGATGACTTCAAGGAGGGCGTCCGGTCATTCGTGGACAGGCGCCCGCCGGCGTTCGCTGGGCTGACGACCGAGGGGCGTCGGGGATGACATTGCTGGACACGTTCAGCTACCGAGGTAAGCGGGCGGTCGTGGTGGGCGGCGCCAGCGGCATGGGTGCCGCCGCGGCTCTGCTCGTACAGCAGGCCTGTGGCGCCACGGTGGTGATGGACTACGCCGACGTCACGCTCGCGGACGCGACGGCGATGCACGTCGATCTGGCCGACCGGACGTCGATCGACGCAGCTGTCGATCAGTGCGGCGGACCGGTGGACGCGCTCTTCATGTGCGCGGGCGCTGCCGAGGGCACTCCGGGAATCGAACGGATCAACTTCGTCGGCCACCGGCACCTGATCGAGCGCATGCTCGCGAAAGACCTGCTGCCACGCGGAAGTGCGATCTGCTTCATCTCGTCCGCGGCCGGGCTCGGCTGGGAGAAGAACTTCACCAAGATCTCCGAACTTCTCGACATCGTCGATTTCGACGAGGCCGCGCGGTTGATGCGAGACACCGGGACGGCCACCTATCTCGGGACCAAGCAAGCCGTGTGCGCGTACGTCGCGCGGGAGGCGCTGCGCTTCCTCCAGCACGGAATCCGAATCAACGCGATCTGCCCGGGACCTACCGACACCCCGCTGGCACAGGCGAATAGGGACACATGGCTCGAAGGTGGCTCGGACTACCGAGCCAAGGCCGGGATCCGTCCGTCGACGCCGGCGGAGCAGGCATACCCCATGCTGTTTCTCTGTAGCGACGCCGCGGTCTCGATCACCGGAATCACTCTTCTGTCCGACGCCGGATGGCTGACCGCGGGGATCACCGGTTCTTTCCCCGGGGCGACGGCGATCACCAGCATCCTTCTCAACCGTTCACCCGTCTATCAGCAAGGAGATTAACATGGCGCGAGTGGGTCCCGGGAACGGCCGGGTAGCAGCGGTGTCCGGTGCGGGTACGGGAATCGGGCAGGTCGTCGCACAGAAGCTCGGTGCTCTCGGGTGGCGCGTCGCGGTCGGCGGGCGGCGGGTCGAGCGCCTTGCCGAGACGGCGTCGTTGGTCGAGAAGGCGGGGGGTTTATGCCTCGCTCACGAGCTGGACGTCACAGACGGAGACTCCGTGGACCGCTTCTTTACGGCGGCGGAGGCCGAGCTCGGGACGGTCACTGCGGTCGTCAACAACGCCGCCACTGCGAGGTACGGGCCGCTCGACGACTTTTCGCCAGAAGAAATCTCGCTTGAGGTCGCGACGAAGCTCATCGGTTCGCTGTACATGAGTCGCAGGGGAATCCAGGCGATGCGCGCCGGCGGGCTCGGCGGGGACATTCTCTTTATGACCTCGTCGGCTGGCGCTCAGCCCTGGCCGTACCATCTACCGTACGCGGCCGCGAACGCGGGAGTTGAGCACGCTGCTCGAACTCTGCGCCTCGAGCTCGAAGGCACGGGCATCCGCGTCAGCACGCTGCGGTGTGGCGAGACGGCTGCCACTGACTTCGGCACGCTGGAACGCGCGAATGGCCGCATCGCAACCGCGAATGAGGTGTGGTTCCGCCGAGGCCTGCTGCGGCACACCGGGCTGATGACACCGGAGATGGTTGCCGACGCCATCATCGCCGCGATCACGCTGCCGGCCGGCTACCAGTACGAGCTCCTCACCGTCATCCCGACCGCCCCACCTGGCGACCTACCGCCCACCTTCGAGGACTGGCGCGGCGCCATGATGCGCGCCTACGCCCCTTCAGTGGACCACTAACCGCTATCCCCGTGGGCGTCCTCCACCGACGGACTGCGCCACGGGGACGCGGGGGCTCAGATTTGCCCGTTCGCAGAGCTGGTGCGAGAGCCCGAGGGAGAATCTCCCTGGCGGCCCCGGCGCGGCGATCCAAAACTGGCGATGACGTGGTCGAGCCCATATTCCAGGAAGTCGCCGGGCGAGAGCTGAGCGCTCGCGCTCGCGACTTGATGGGCACGGGGATAGGACTCCACATCCACGCTGGACGGGTCTATGTGGTTCGGTAGGACGACTAGCCCGAGGTGACCGACGACGAGTCGAAGGATTGTACTCTTGGCCAACACCGCCTCTCGGGCACCGAAGCCCGCGTCCATCAGAACGTCCAGCATGGCCTCGTCGATCTTAGCCAGTGGAGGCTGCATCGCATAATTACGGAAGACCCAGTTGAAGGTAGCCGGGTGATGCTCCGCGGCATCGAAAACAGCCATCGCGAGAGATCGCAGTCTGTCCTCCCATGACGCGCCGCGCTCCTTCGTCGCGACGATCTGCGCGGCGACGTGCTCCGCGATTGCGTCCAGCAGCTGAGCCTTCGCTGGGAACCAGTAGTAAAGCGCCGCCGCCGTCACGCTCAGTCGATCCGCCAGCGACCGCATGGTGAGCGCCTCGACGCCCTGATCGAGAAGCTCGACCGCGGCATCGATGATCTCTGCCCGGGTCAGCTGTGCCATGTCCGGAACCCTAGCTCACAGAGTCGTCGCTACCGGCGGGCAGCCGGGACCTGTCGCCCTTCCGCATGAGCCGCCTCGCCCCCAGTAGCACCGAGGGCGTAGGCGGTCTCGGGGCTCAAGATCCGTAGATGCACAACCGAACGTTCGTGCCCCCTTGCTGTGTCGCCGCCGAGAGATGAGCGGGGGCTAGGCGGGCGGGAAAAAGGAGAGGGAACGCAGTTGAGAAGCTTCGAAGGACGCGTCGCGATCGTCGCTGGCGGCGCCGGCGGCCTCGGTTCGGCGACGGTGCGTCGGCTCGCCGAGCTCGGCATGAAGGTCGTGATCTTCGACTGGAACGGCGACCGGGCCGCCGCACTCGCCAAGGAGTGCGGTAACGCGACAGCCGCGGTGGCCGGCGATGCCAGCGACGACGGGGACGCCGCCGCCGCCGTCGAGGCGGCGACGTCGCTCGGGGTCCTGTCGCTGCTCGCGAACGCGAGCGGCGGTGGCGTAGGTGGCGGTCGGATACTGACCCGCGAGGGCGTACCACGCGACAAGGACTCCTTCGTCAGGACGATGGAGATGAACGCGACCGGCACGTTCAACATCTCCAGGTTCGCCGCCGCTGCGATGGCGAAGAACGAGCCGGACGAGGACGGCGAGCGGGGCGTGATCGTGAACACCGCGTCGATCGCGGGCCTGGAAGGTCAGACCGGCCAGGTCTCCTACGCGGCGGCGAAGGGCGCCATCCTCGCCATGACCCTGCCCATGGCCCGTGATCTCAGCATCAGCGGCATCCGGGTCTGCGGCATCGCCCCGGGCACGATGGGTACCCCGGGAATGCTCAGCGTGCCTGAGGCCATGAAGGAGAAGCTGGTCGAGAACATCCAGTTCCCGAGGCGCATGGGCAAGCCCGAGGAGTTCGCTCTGCTCGTCGAGGCAATCGCGCGCAACCCCTACCTCAACGGGGAGAACATCCGGCTCGACGGCGCACTACGGTTCCCCCCGAAGTAGTCCAGAGATCACCGTGAATCGGTTAGGGCGTCGGGATCGGCCCGATGCCGTCCGGGGGCCACTGGTGTCCCCGGCGCTCGCGCCCTCGATGCTGGTGCCTGGTTGAGGCCGAGACGGTGGCCATCATGCGGTAGCCGGCGATGAGGTACAGGAACTCGTGGAGCTGACCGACGTCCGGGAAGAGCTCCCGGCACGCAGCCATGGTCTCGGGAGTGAGGTATCCGAGGTCGACGACCTCGTCGGCGGCCCGCACCACCTGAGCGACAGCATCGGCGAGGTTCCGTTCCGGGTCCGCTGTACGCACCGCGAGGATCTCCTCGTCGGACAGGCCGGCCGCACGGGCGAGCCAGTAGTGGTTACCCCACTCGAACGGACGGGCGCATCGCCACATCACCCGCAGGATCGCCCGTTCGCGCAGGCCGGCCTCGATGCTCCCGTTGAAGACGAACGTGTCCAGCCAGCATTCGAAGAATGCCCGCAGCCGTGGGTGCCCCGCCAATGGATCGAAGTTGTTCAAGTTCGCGAGGTGGGAAAGCGTGGACGCTACGGTCGGCGCAAGTGCCGATTCGGGCTCGTCCATACCAGCGTTCATCAGTCACCACTCTCCAGAAGCAGCACCCTCGACAGACACCTGCCACCCGAGCCGAGCACAGGGTTCTTGGCGTCGGCTACTTTGCCACTCACGTGCGCCGGAACGTGCTCGGTTAAGCACGCACCGGAGACAGACATCCAGACCCACTCGCTGGCAGGCGCGGGCTCACGCAGAGGCCTCATGCCACTACTCCTTCGTGTGCACGACGCGGCGGCGAGCGGATCCACCCGTCCAGGACAGAGGACCCTCGCCGACAGCCGCTGATCCGCAGCTGCCCGCTTCGCATTGGGGGCTAGCGCACTTAACAAACGTTTGACAAGCTAGCTGGAGTTGGGCCTCTGCGCTAGAGGCTCGAGCCCCTGACAGGAGGGAGTGCGATGTCCCATGGATCCGTCAGGCTGTGATCGATCGAGTCGCTATCGGCTTAGTGCATCTACAGGCTCGAGATCCGCGGCCTGCTCGAGGGGTCGATGCTCTACACCGAGCACCGGCCGGCGACCTGCTGGCCGAGCTGTTCGACGACGGCTGGGTGCTGCAGCTCGCCGGCATGGTCCTCGCCGGCCGAAACGATCTGGCGACACCCGCGCCCTCGCACGCATGCCTGAGCAGCTCCGAGCCCCCCGTCCGGACCCGCACCAGATCCCTGGACGCCACAGCAACCCGGCCACGCCCCACCCACGCATCGAACCGCAACGCCTCCTACGCAGGTGCCGCTGTGTCACCACGAGAGGACTTTCGCGTGTCGCTACTGAGGAGCAAGGACATCTACTACGACCCGTACGATGCCCAAATCGACTCCGATCCGTATCCGGTGTGGCGTTCGATGCGGAACGAGGAGCCGCTCTACTACAATGAGAAATACGATTTTTACGCTTTGAGTCGCTACGGTGACGTCGATGCATGCCTGTCCGACCGGGCTACCTACCGCTCCGGCCGCGGTTCTATCTTAGAGATAATAAAAGCGAATATCGAGTTTCCGCCGGGAATGATCCTGTTCGAGGATCCGCCAATACACGATGTTCATCGTGGCATCCTTGCCCGAATTTTCACGCCGAAGAAGATGAACGCACTCGAGTCGAAGGTTCGAGAGTTCTGCGTGCGCAGCCTCGATCCTCTGGTCGGCTCCGGTCGGTTCGACTTCGTCGAGGATCTGGGAGCGCAGATGCCGATGCGTACGATCGGTTTCCTGCTCGGTATACCCGAAAAGGACCAGGAAGCGATCCGGGACCATAGTAACGCTGGCCAGCGCCTCGATGAGGGTCAGGAGCCGACCGTACGCGAGCCGAACGGTGAACATTTCGAAGCGTATATCGACTGGCGGGCCGAGCACCCCTCCGATGATCTCATGACCGAGCTCCTGCACGCCGAGTTCGACGACGAGACCGGAACGAGGCGCCGGCTGAGCCGCAGCGAGGTGCTCCTCTACATCCAGATGCTGGCAGGCGCCGGCAACGAGACGACGACGAGGCTGATCGGCTGGACCGGAAAAGTACTGGGAGAACACCCGGACCAGCGGCGCGAGATCGCAGCGGACCGGTCACTGATCCCCCAGGCGATCGAGGAGCTGCTCCGCTATGAGGCGCCCTCGCCGGTGCAGGCACGCTACGTAGCCCGCGACGTTGAGCACTACGGTCGGACCATCCCAGAAAACAGTGCCATCCTCCTGCTGAACGGTTCGGCCAACCGCGACGAACGCCAGTTTCCCGACGGCGACAGGTTCGACATCCATAGGCGTCGCAGCCGTCACCTCAGTTTCGGCTACGGCATCCACTTCTGCCTCGGGGCCGCCCTGGCCCGCCTCGAGGGCCGGGTAGCGCTCGACGAGGTCCTCAAGCGGTTCCCGGACTGGGAGATCGACCGGGACAGCGCCATCCAAGCCCGCACCTCGACGGTGCGCGGCTGGCAGTCCCTCCCCGTCTTCGTCCCGTAGGACGTGGCAGCACGCCTGGCCATGCCGATCCAGCGACGTGGGGTCAGGTCGGCCGATTCGTCCGCCTACGAGCGGCCCACCCGGCGCGGTAAGGCTCGGGCAGCCCCGATACGCCGGGAAACCAAGGGCCCATCCGCCGCACCCCCCAGCCGTATCCACCCTTAGTAGGAGGGGACGGACATGCAGCTAGAGGAAATGATCCTGGTTAGCATCGACGACCACGTCATCGAGCCGCCGGACATGTACAAGAACCACGTCCCGGCCAGATGGCGCGACGAGGTTCCGAAGGTCGTGCGGAACAGGACGGGCATCGACGAGTGGGTGTTCCAGGGGCAGAAGACCTCTACCCCGTTCGGGATGGCGGCGACCGTGGGCTGGCCCCGGGAGGAATGGGGCTTCAACCCCGGGGCGTTCGCCGAGCTGCGGCCGGGCTGTTTCGATGTGCGCCAACGGGTACAGGACATGAACGCCAACGGCGTCTTGGCCTCGATGTGCTTCCCGACGATGGCCGGCTTCAACGCTCGCACATTCACCGAAGCGACCGACAAGGAACTGTCGCTCGTCATGCTCCAAGCCTACAACGACTGGCACATCGATGAATGGTGCGCCACGTGCCCCGGCCGGTTCATCCCGCTCGGCATCGTGCCGATGTGGGATGTCGGCCTGGCCGTTAAAGAAATAAAGCGGATCGCGAGGAATGGATGCCGCGCCGTCGGCTTCCTGGAGGCGCCCCACTCCCAGGGCTGGCCAAGTTTCCTTTCCGGCCACTGGGACCCGATGCTTCAAGCACTCGTGGAGGAGAACATGGTCCTCTGCCTGCACATCGGCGGGGCACGGGACCTTGTCACGACCGCACCCGAGGCGCCGGTCGACCACATGGTCATCATCCCCTCTCAGCTCACCATTCTCACCGCGCAGGACCTTCTGTTCGGACCAACACTGCGACGCTTTCCCACTCTCAAGGTCGCCCTGTCCGAAGGTGGCATCGGCTGGATCCTATTCTACCTTGACCGGGTCGACCGCCACGTCACCAACCAGACTTGGATCCACAACGACTTCGGCGGCAGACTTCCGTCCGAGGTGTTCCGCGAGCACTTCCTGGCCTGCTACATCACCGACCCCGCCGGCCTCGAGCTCCGCCACCGGATCGGCCTCGACACCATCGCCTGGGAGTGCGACTACCCGCACACCGACACGACCTGGCCGGAGTCTCCCGAGACGGCCTGGAACGAACTGCAGGGAGCCGGCTGCACCGACGAGGAGATCAATGAAATCACCTGGGAGAACGCCAGCATATTCTTTGGCTGGGACCCATTCACCCATATCCCCCAGGATCAGGCCAGCGTCGGCGCTCTGCGCGCACTCGCCACAGACGTGGACCTCACCAGAATGCCACGCGAGGAGTGGCGCAGGCGTAACGAGGCGGCCGGGATAGGCGCCTTCTGAGGCCATTGTGGGGCGTGATCCCCGGGGCGCCTACCGCCACTCGAACATACGCCATGGACCAACTCACCGGGCGCGCTCCGCAGTGACGTCGCGAGGACTCCGCGCCAGGCGATGAAGCACAAGCAACATCGTCACCCCGCGCAGTATCGATACCAAATCTCCGACAACCACCGAGCAACTCCTCGGCCCGCCGGGTCCGGTCGGCAGATAGCGGGCGGGCCGGCGTCCCGGCGGTGCCGGCCTCTGGTCGCCGGAATCGGGATGACCCGAGAGAGGTAGCCACTCATGAACCTGGACTTCACCGTCGACCAGCAGGCCCTGCGCGACGCGGTGCGGGACTTCTTCGACAAGGAGTCACCGACGGCCGTGGTACGTGAAGCAGAACCGCTCGGTTTCGACGCTGCGTTGTGGCGGAAGTCAGCGGAGCTGGGACTCGCCGCGATCGCGGTCCCCGAGGAGCGCGGCGGCGGTGGGGCCGGCCTCGTCGAGCTCGCCATAGCCGCCGAGTCCGTCGGCCAGTCGCTGGCTCCGGTGCCGCTGATCGAGGCTGCGGCGACGAACCGGCTCCTCGCATCCCTTACCGACGACTCGGTGGTTGCGCCCTTCGTTGCAGGAGAGAAGCTGGCCACGCTCGCGCTGCATCCGGTCATCGGAGACGTCGCCCGGTTGGTGCCGGCTGGTGCTGTAGCCGACCTCGTCGTCGTACTCCGCAACGATCAGCTGCTGCTGGTGCGGCGGCCGGGCAATGAGCCCGTAGCGGCGGTCCCGAACCTCGGCTCCATGCCGCTTGCCGACTGGCCCGTCCCGGCGGATGCCGGCGTGCTGGCCGCCGGCCCGGAGGCGGTCACCGCCCACCGCCGGGCGGTGGCCCATTGGCAGGCGCTGACCGGGGTGGCGCTGGTCGGGCTGGCATCGCGAGCACTCGACATCGGTCTCGATTACGTGAAGCAGCGCCGGGCCTTCGGGGTGCTCATCGGGTCGTTCCAGACGATCCAACACCGGTTGGTCGATAACGCGACCGCGGTGGAGGGCGCCCGGACGCTGGCCTACGAGGCGGCGTGGGCGCAGGACGTGGACCTGGCCGAGGCGCAGACCCTGGCGGCCGCGTCGTTCCTGTTCGCCTCCGCAGCCGCTTTCAAGACCGCGTCGGAGAGCCTGCACTTCCACGGAGGCTACGGCTACACCCTCGAGTACGACATCCAGCTCTACTTCCGCCGGGCGAAAGCCTGGCCGCTGGTGGCAGGCGACCGTGCCGCCGCCTACGCCGATCTGGCCAGGCGTCTGTACGACGCGAAGGAAGGATGACACGTGGACTTCTGGGAATCCGACGAGCTGGCCGCACACCGCGATGCGGCGCGTGCCTGGGCCGAGGCAAATGTGGAGCCGGAGTGGGCCGAGCAGCAGCACACCACCGGCTGCCACCAGACGGTGGAGATGCATGTGCGGCTCGCGCGTGACGGGATCCTCGGCGCCGGCTGGCCGGCAGAGTACGGCGGTAGCGACGTCGATCCCGACTTTGCGCGTGCGGTCTTCGACGAATGCGCGCTCCGTGGGCTGCACACCGATGGCTGGTCGACGACGGTCATGGTGGCCCGCACGCTCGAGCAGGTGGGGACAGAGGCGCAGAAGCGCCGATACCTGCCCGCGGCACTACGGGGAGAGCTGATGGTCGCTCTGGGTTACAGCGAGCCTGACACCGGTTCCGACGTAGCGGCGGCCAAGACTGCCGCGTTCCGCGATGGAGACAGCTGGCTGATCAACGGTCAGAAGATGTTCACAAGCACGGCCCAGGTATGCAGCCACGTGTTCGTGCTCGCTCGCACCAACTTCAACGCGCCCAAGCACAAAGGGCTCTCGCTGTTCCTGGTGCCGACCGACAGCACCGGCTTGGCCATCCAGCCGATCCACACACTCGGCGGCCAGGTCACCAACGCCACCTTCTACACTGACGTCCGGGTCCCCGACACCGCCCTCGTCGGAGCGGTCGACGAGGGCTGGGACGTGATGAAGGTCGCTCTCGTCTACGAACGCGGCGTCGGCGCCCCAGCCTCGCTGACACAGACGCTGTCGCGCGACCTCGCGGCCTGGGCGCGCCAGGCAGGCCGCCCCGACGGCATGGTGGCCTTCGACGACCCGCTGACCGCGGAACGGATCGGCAGGATCGCCGTCGATGAACTCGTCACCCGGGCCTTCACGAAAAAGGTGAACTGGCTCGTTCACAAAGGTGACCTGCCCGGCATCGAAGGCAACATGCGCAAACTCTTCTCCTCCGAGGCCACGCAACGGCATTACAGCGAAACCCTCGACATCCTCGGCGCCGACGGGATCCTGGCTCCGGGCGCCGCCAATGCTCCCGCCGGCGGAATTTTCGAACACGCCTTCCGGGCTGCGGTCGTGACCACGATCTATGGCGGCGCCAGCGAGATCCTCCGGGAGATCATCGCTGAGCGGCACTTGATCCTGCCCCGTAACCGGCCCCACTAGCCCCGAGTTCTCGCCGGTACCGGCCGATCCTTGGCTGGAAATTGGGAAAGGTACTGTGGTCGAAAAGGTCGGGACTTTCGAGGCTATGACCGTCCCAGCCGGAGGAGCACCTTCGCGGCGATGAATACTGCGATAAACCGCCTTTCGCCGATTCGACCAACCACTCTAAAGCCACCCAACAATGGAGCGAGGAAGAACCTCCAGCAAGTCTCGTACATCCCTGCGGGATATAACTACAAAGGATAGCGAACACACCGAGCCGGCTCCCGCCCTGTCACACATTTGTCCACGCGTTAGAGAATGAACAGCCGCGGAGCACAGCTGATCGCTCCGCTCCGACGGCAACCAAAGCGAGGTCAGAAGATGGTCCTAATGCCGGAGCCTGAGCCGAGCGTCCTCGACGCGATGGGCAGCGCTCGTGCCATGCGGTGGTTCAGACCCGACCCCGTGCCGTGGCCTCTGCTCGAGAAGGTCCTGTGGGGAGCCACGCGGGCGACAAATCCGAACAACCTGCAGCCGTGGGACTTCATCGTTGTGCAGGACCCTGAAGTACGTCAGCATCTCGGCGAGCTAATGGCGACGCTGTTGCCAAGCTCACCGAGAGTCCTTACGGCCGAACTGGACCCCACCACGCGCCGGACGATCGCGGGTGGCATGCATCTAATCGAACACCTCGCCGAGGTTCCGGTCATTGTCTTCATCTGTGGCACTCGTATCCTGACCGCCGGCTCCCACCGCATGGATCCCATGTACTCGGCGGTGTACGCGGCGGCGCAGAATCTCATTGTCGCGGCGCGAGCGGTGGGACTCGGCGCGACCTTCACGACCTTGCACGAGCGGGTTGAGCCGGGAATTCGCCGACTGCTCGATGTCCCCACCGATCGGTTTTTGGGAGTAACTATGCCGCTTGGCTGGCCCGCACGTCCCTTCGGGCCAGTGACTCGCAAGCCCCTAGAACAGGTCTTGCACCACGACCGCTGGTGATCGCCAGAACTGCTCGGCGTTTCCAGAGGGATGAAGTAGTCGTGGTGGGTGACGAGCCGACATCTCCACACCGCCTCGACATGGGGCTGGCCGTACTTTCAGAAGTTTCTGATGGCCTCAGGAGCGACACGCTGAACCGCCCGGAGAGAGATCCATGGCGTGTTCGTTCGGGGCGTTCTGCGATGCCAGGACCCGACTTACTGACGCTGCAGCAGGTGACGGCCGTGTGGGATGAACACGAATAAGGAGGTCATTCATACACCTGAATAAGCACATTAGTACCCGACGGGCCAACATAAACCGACGAATTCAGAGCGCGGCGTCTGGGTGCCGCTCCGAAAGCTGACAGGGACGAGCTTCCCTGACAACAACGAATTTGAGGTGGGATTAATTATGCAGGACACAGCACTCCCGCAGGGCAGGTTGACGCGAAGGCGGTCACGACGGCGGGCAGTGGGCACCCTCTTAGCCGCACCGCTGGCCCTGCTCGTCGTCGCCGCCGCATGCGGGACCGACGACGGTGGAAACACCCCAGGCGCTGGCGGTGCAACCACGAACTCCGACGTGCTCGGCCCCGTGAACAAGGCGGCCGGCGAGCCCGTCAAGATTGGGATCATCTCGGACGGCAAGGCACCCGCCTTCGACAACTCCATCCAGTTCGACGTGGCGGACGCCACCGCCGCGTACCTCAACGAACACAAGGGAGGCATCGGCGGGCGGCCCATCGAGCTGGTGAACTGCGAGACCCAGGCCGACCCTGCAAGGGGCGCCGACTGCGGGAACCAGATGGTCGAGCACGACGTCGTCGCGGTCGCCATCGGCGAGTCGGCGGTCGCCGAGAGCGTGTCGAAGCCGTTGGCCGACGCGAACATCCCGGCGATGTTCTTCGGCGCGGGTAGCCCGGCAGTGGTGGGCGACGCCGAATCGACCTACGTCCTGGGCGACCCGACCTACGCGGTCCTCCAGCTACCGATCGGCATCGCAAAAGACCAGGGCGCGAAGAAGGTGACCGCAATCGTCATCGACGTGCCGGCCGCGCTCCACACGTCGCGGGAGGTCGCACCAGCGGCCATGGAGAAGGCGGGGCTCGACTACGAACTCGTCACAGTGCCCCCCGGCACGGCCGACATGACACCGCAGATGCAGAGCGTCGTCGATGGGGACCCAGGCATCGTGTTCGTCCTGGGCGGTGACTCGTTCTGCATCAGCGCGTTCAACGGACTGAAGGCAGTCGGGTACGACGGCACGATCAGCGCCATCTCGCAGTGCATCTCCGACGCGACCCGCAAGGCAGTACCAGCGGACGTACTCGACGGGATGGTAGTCGGCGCCTCGGTGCCTGCCGGCGGGAGCGATCCCTCCCGCGTCCTGTACAGCACCGTTCTAGAGACCTACGGCGGCAATATCGACACCAACTCAACCACCGGCCGGGGCATGTTCGTGGTGTTCGACGGCCTCATAACTGCGCTCGGAGGCATAACGGGAGAAATAACCACGGAGACGGCCAACGCGGCGATTAAGGCTATGCCGGAGACGGAACTACCGGGAGCAGCACTGTTGCAGTTCCGCTGCAACGGAAAAGCATATCCGGAAATGCCGGCGGTCTGTGTGCGCGGCGGGTTGTCCACGACTCTCAACAGCGATGGTCAGCCCACAGAGTACAAGGTTATCGGCACCTCTCCGATCCCAGACTGACGACCTCGCTCCCACTCATCGACGTATCTCTCGATAGCCGGTTCTGCCCCCCAACTCGGCGTCTACCCGAGCGTGGGGCCGAACCGGCCCGCGTTTTGCAGGACAGATCGGATGCGGGTCGCCTCCACCGTCCCGCTGGCGCCGATCACAGGGGTCGCCCTGTAGACGGACTAAGGCTGTTTCGTAACCCGGGTGTCGGGGCCTGGGGCCGCCTGGTGGATCATGTTGGGGTGCAGGTCATCTCCGCTGCTGACCCTCAGTGGATCTTCCCGTTCACCGGGTTGAAGCCGACCCAGTTCCGCCGGCTGGTCCGTCTCGTCGCTCAGCGCGGCGGGGACCGGATCGCTGACGGGCGGCCGGGTCGACCCCAGGGAGTCGCCGATTAATAACTTCTGTTTTTGATGTTGCTTGGATCGATCAGGCTGGTGAGGTCCTGGACGGTGGGCGCGGTGATCGGCGCGGGTTGGATCCTCCGGTCGAGGCCGTCCAGGACTGGGGTCATCTCGTGGATCGCGTCGCCGACAGCGCCGCGTGGTGAACCCAGCAGGCGGGTGAGGGCCTGCTGCTGGGTCTTCCAACGATGGTGGATCAGGGTGACGAGCAGCCGGTCGGACAGCGACAGGGGCCCGCGCCGCAGGACGCGGTGGCGGGCGTGCTTGTGGTGCAGGCTGATCGGTGGGTGGTCGAGGATGTACTGCTCGGCGGCGGCGAGCAGGGCGGTGAACTCGCCCGGGTTCATGCCGGTGATGGTCGGATGGTGCAGCCAGTCCGGGGCACGGTCGTCGGGCTGGCCGGTCTCGACATACCGGGACGCCGGCGTCGAGACGGTGCGGGGTGGCGCCGGTACGAGGGTGTAGTTCCACTGGCCGTGCCAGTCATGGGCCGTCAGCGGTAGGGCGTCCATGACCTCGTCGGGCACGGTCAGCCCGGTCGGGTAGGCGCCGGGGTCGAGCTCGGCGTGGACGCTCAGCCCGGTGCGTGTCGTCGTCGCACCGATGGTGTTGACCACGACCTCGTGGCTGGTCAGGGGGCGGCCGCGCCAGTTCGTGCTGATCCGGGAGAACAACCGGTGCTCGATCTTGTTCCATTTCGAGGTACCCGGCGGGAAGTGGCACACGGTGATCTGAAGGTTGGCCGTGCGGGCGAGATCGGCGAGTTCCTTCTTCCAGGCACGTACCCGGTAGCCGTTCGCGCCGCCGGCATCCGCTGTGATCAGCAGCCGGGTTGCGGTCGGGTAGCGGTGGCGGCCTTCGCCGTCCCACCAGCGGCGCAGGGTCGCGACCGCGAACGCGGCGGTGTCGCCGTCGCAGCCGACCGACACCCAGCCGGTGTCGGCGGTGAGGTCGTAGATGCCGTAGGGCACCGCTTTCTGGGCGTTCTTCTCGGGGAAGTCATGGGCGCGGACCCGTACCGGCTGGCCGGCGCGGTGCCATTCCCGGCCGGCGACGGCGTAGTCACCGAGGACTTCCTTCTTCTTCGTGTCGACGCTGACGACCGGCTGTCCGGCCGCGATGAAGTCCTTGACCCGCTCGTTGATGTAGGAGAACTGGCCGTCTCGGTCAGGGTGACGCGCGCCCTCGGTCGTGCGTGAGGTGCCCTGCAGACTGAACCCCTCCGCGCGCAGCAGCGCGCCGACCGTGTCCGCGCCGACCGGATGCCCATCCGTGGTCAGCTGCTCGGCGAGCCGGCGGGTGGACTTCACTGTCCATCGCAACGGCGATTCCGGATCACCCCGCTGGTCGGGCTCGACCAGCGCCATCAGCGCCGCCACCAGCTCCGAGTCCTTCTCCCGCAGCGCCTTGCGGCCCGCACCCGGCACACGCACCCGGCCCGTCGAGGCCGCGCCGGACTCCAGCTCGGCGACGCCACGCGAGACCGTGTCCGCTGATACCCCGGCTGCCCGGGCCACCAACCGGATCCCACCATGCCCGAGCGCCCGCGCGTCCGCTCCCAGCACCAGCCGGCGCTGTCGCTCGTCCAGATGCGGCAACAACACGGTGAACTTCTCCGCGAGCACCACCTCGTCAACCCGCTCCACGTGCCGGAGCGTCCCACGATCTCCGACGTAGATCAAAGACCGAAGTTATTTTCCGGCAGCTCCCTGCGGGTCGGCCGTGGGCGCTGTCTCTGCCGGACCGGGTGCTGCTGGTCGCGGCGTACTGGCGCACGAACCTGACCCTGCGCCAGATCGGCCCGCTGTTCGGGGTGTCCTACTCGGCCGCGTACCGGGTGATCGACACGATCGGTCCGCTACTGGCCCTGGCCCCGGCGAAACGACGTCCCCGCGACCAGATCGCGATCGTGGACGGCACGCTGATACCCACCCGCGACCACACCCTGGCCGCCCCGTCGAAGAACTACCGCTACTCGACGAACCTGCAGGTCGCGATCGACGCGGACACCCGTCTCGTGATCTGGTCCGGATGCGGATCGGTACCCGCGCCCAGTCGTAGTCCCGCAGCCCGTGGGAACCGGTGCCGGCCGAGATCCGGCACCAGGCCCGCGGCGAGAGTCCGGCGATCAGCTCGTCGGCTCTGGCCTGGCCCATCGTGGTCGTGATCAGGTCGTCGTTGCGCCGGGTCGCCAGCACGTGCGCCACGTCGTGTTGTTCGAGCCAGACTCGCAGGTATTTCACCTGTCCGTAGGCCTCGTCGGCAGTCACCCAGCCGAACGGCACCCCTGACGCGACCGTCCGCTCGATCATGGCGAGGGCCTGGCGAGGCTTCGTTGCGAACGCCACCTCGTCGTCGATTCCCGCCCGGCGGCAGCGCTCCCGATCAGCGATCCACCCCTCGGGCAGATACAACTCCCGATCGATCAGCGCCTGCCCGAACCGGGACCGATAGGCCAGAAACGTCCCGACCTGGCAGTTCTCCGTACGCCCCGCCGTCCCGGAGTACTGCCTTTGCACCCCGGCCGACCGGGTGCCCTTCTTCAGGAACCCGGTGTCATCGACGATCAGCACGGCGTCCGGGTCACCGAGCCGGCCCACCACATGATCGCGGATGTCGTCGCGGACGCCGTCGACGTCCCAGTCAGCGCGGCGCAGCAGACGCTGCATCCCGTCCGGGCTCACCTCCCCGGCGCGCTCCGCCAACGTCCAGCCGTTCTTGCGATCCAAACCCGCGACCAGGCCCGACACATACTCGGCCACCCGCCGCCGCGGCTCCGCCCTCCCGAACCGGCCCCCGACCAGCGAACACAACCCCTCCAGCTCAGCCGCCCACGCCTCCACCACCACGACACAGATCATCCCACCCGATCATCAAGTGCCGTTGCAGTAGCAGTGAGGCTTCGCCTCGGACCGCCGAGCAGGGTGGTTGGGTTGGTGCTCCTGGTGCTGGTGGGAGCATCCTGGCGACCGTAGCCGTGTCAGGAGGCCGGTGATGGGTGCGCATACGGTGACGGTCAGCGAGGTACTCGACGGACATGTGGCGCTGGACATCCAGTGCCTGGACCGGATCTATCTCAACGCCTATGTGCCGATACTCCAGACATCAGGGCAGGTGGTGGCGTTCCTGTCCAGCCATCTGGGATATCCGTTTCCGTCGCCAGCGCTGTTCAACCAGATCGGGCAACGGTTCCGACGGGCGGTGAACTCCTACGCCGAGGCCAACGGTATCCCGTGGGTGCGTTTCGGTAAGGACGACGTGGGCGGCAAGCTGGAGGTGACGCGTCCGTACCTGGACCGCCAGGCCGCCACCGGCCGCTCCGGCGTCGCCGCGATCGGGGTGGCCCAGGAGTACCAGCGGGTCTGGACCGCCTACGAACACCACACGACCAGCGGAGCCGTCCAGTGGCGGTTCACCAAAGCCGACCGACGGGTCAGCGTCTACTACTTCTACCTGTGGGACGCCGACTTCGGACCGGCGTTCGTCAAGGTCTGCACCTACTTTCCCTACCCGGCCAAGATCTGGCTGAACGGGCACGAGTGGGCGAAAAGGCAGGCGGCCCAGGCCGGGATCGGCTTCCGTGAACTGTCCAACGGGTTCGCCGCCACCGACGACCCGCGCGCCTTGCAGGACATCTGCGACCGGCTCGGACCGGGCACGATCAACGTGTTCGTCCAACGCTGGCTCGCCCGGCTGCCGCTGCCGTTCACCAGCGCCGACCGGGACGCCGGCTACTGGTGGGAGACCTCGATGCGCCAGATCGAGATCTCGCGCACCATGGTGTTCGACGCGCCCCGCCACGCCCGCGGCTTCTTCGAGGCCCTGGTCGCGGACAACCTCGACCTCGGCAGACCGCACAACGTCGAAATCATCTTCAACCGGCTCATCCGCCGAGACACCCGCGGCGTCTTCCGGACCGCGATCGACCGCCGCGACAACGGCGGTGTCATGGTCAACCTGTTCTACAAGCACTCCCGGATCAAGCAGTACCTCAAAGACGGCCGGGCCATGCGCATCGAAACCGTCATCAACGCCCCCCGAGACCTGGGATGCAACGCCCGCCTGCCCAACCTCGAAGAACTGCAGACCAAAGCCCGCGCAGCCAACCACCGGATCCTGGACGCCGAACGTGTCAGCCAGGGCTGCGTCCTCGCGAGTCCAGCCTTTGAGCGGATCGCACACCCCACCGTCGACCCCGACGGACAGCGGACCCCCGCCCTGCGGTTCGGTGACCCTCGGGTCATGGCCCTGACCGGAGCCCTCTGCCAGACACTGCTCGCCGCAACCGGCTTCACCAACAAGAACCTGCGTGTCCTGATCGCCGGGCTGCTCGGCAGCGACTACCGCCCCGGACAGATGACCTACGACCTACGCCGGCTACGCCTGGCCGGCCTCATCCGACGCCTGCCACACAGCAACCGTTACACCCTCACCGGCGAGGGCATCCGCATCGCGGTCTTCTACACCAAGGTCTACAACCGGCTCCTCGTCCCGCTCACCGCCGACCAGCCCCAGACCCCACCCGAACTCCGCCACGCACTGCGCACCCTCGACCACCACGTCGACAACTACATCGACCACGCCCGTCTCGCACCCGCGGCCTGAAACGTGACACAAAACTGAAGACCCTAGCGACCAAAGATCGTTAGGGGCTTCTGCAGCGCCTGCTCGAGGCCAACGTCGCCTTCGAGCGGGAGGAGTCCGCACTCGGGCTGCCGTGCCCACAGCGGCCTTCGAACCGGGCCGCCGCACCACTGCCGCGTCGATCTCCGTGACCGTTCCGATCGGGCGGTTCCGGCCCGAGACGCACAGCACGACCGTGCGCGCAGCGACCGCATTGGGATCCGCCCTCGCCCGCGGCGGCTGACCGCCGGACCGCGCCGGCCGCCCCTCATCGTCGAGCAGAGTCCCATCTCACTACGCTGAGCCCATGAGCCATGCCCGTGACGACAACAGTACGCCGGCATCGCCCGATCCTGACCCCAACACCGACCGCAACACCCCCTCGCGCAACCAGGGCTCGAAGACGCTCGCTCGCGGACTGCGAGCCCTGGAGCTCGTGGCCGAGGCGGAGACCGGGATGACCATGCAGGACGTCGCCGACGAACTCGGCGTCCACCGGACCATCGCATACCGGATGCTGTCGACCCTGGAGGACTTCAGGCTGGTCGCCAAGGACCACACCGGGCGCTACCACGCAGCTGCAGGACTATTCGCTCTGGCACACCGAGTGCAGCGCGGGTTGCGCGAGGCTGTCGAGCCTCATCTAAGAGCGCTGGCGCGCGAACTCCAGTCGACCGTCTCGCTCATCGCCGTCGAGGGCGATGAGGCAGTCGCGATCAGCGTCGTCGAACCTCCCAACGCCGTTTATCACATCAGCTTCCGCACCGGCAGCCGCCACCCGCTCGACCGCGGAGCTGCGGGACATGCCCTACGTGCCGCGATGCCACCCGTCGACGGAGAGCCGAGCGTCGTGTCCGCGGCCCGCAGGCAGGGTTTCGCGCGAACGATGGGCGAAGTCGAACCCGGCGCGTACGGCGTCGCAGTCCCGTTGCCCCCGATCCCCGGCGTTCCGCCGGCTTGCCTCAATCTGATCACCTACCGAGCAGACCTCGCCGACAGCGCGGTTCCCCTGCTGTTGGCCACCGTCCGCGTCGTCAACGCGGAACTTTCCTGAACCAGGTCACACCCACAGCTTTGATGCACACAAATCGTCATGCCGCGACATCACAAATGAAGCACACGGCACGCCTTTTCGGCTGGCACGTCAAATACGGATATGCCGGCTAAACAAGCCTTTTTCGTCGTCGACTCGAAGCTGCGGCTACCCTGACCGAAGGCCGCGAGATGGAAAAGGCTCGCTGTTTGTCGGATCGACTTTCGCGGTCCACTCCAGTGATCTCCCAGTGCACGTTTCGCCGGCTGCGCCACCCGGGGAGTCCTCGTTACATTCCGCATTGCGAATGTCATTGTCGCCCTTCCCCTCGGCCGCCGCTTCGCGATGTACCCGTGGGCGCTGGAAGCGCGGACTGACCCGCCGGCGGGCGGCACGATGTCGTACAGCACCCGGTCCAGCTGACGGTCGCCACCGAGGTAAGCCCCAGGCACCGCTACCGAGCCTGAACACCTCACCTATGGGGTCATCCGCCCATCGGATTCCTTTGATGCCATAGGGCGCTGCTCCGTTAAGTCGCGGGACGATCTCGATCCGTGCGCCACATTGGCGGCGCTCCGCATCAGCCCGACACGGTCCACACTCGGCATCCCCAACCCGGCGCCGGCACGGCAGCCCGCCATGCGCTCGACGGTCGAACGCCCGGGCATCCACGGCGCCACCCGAACACCGGTGCCACGCCAGGCGCAAGACCGTCCTCGACGGCCACGACCTGGCCCGCGCCACCCACACACCTTGACAACAGTGACCCCAATCACCGACCATGCGCTCACCATTTTACACACCTGTGTGCGATATCTACACAAGGAGGCGGCATGGGCGGCGACCACGGTGGGGCGACACAGTCGAGCCCCGGGAACACGAGCGAGCTTCGTCGGGTGATCCTGGCCAGCTACCTGGGCAGCGCCGTGGAGTACTACGACTTCCTGCTCTACGTGACGGCGGCCAGCCTGATCTTCAACGACCTGTTCTTCAGCCAGCTCTCCTCGACCATGGGGACGATCGCCTCCCTGGGAACGCTGGCCGTCGGCTACGCCGCGCGTCCGCTGGGAGCGTTAATCTTCGGCCACTTCGGTGATCGGATCGGGCGCAAGTCAGTACTCATCGTCACGCTCCTCACGATGGGGATCTCGACCGCGCTGATCGGGGTACTGCCCACCAGCGAGCAGGTCGGGGCGCTTGCTCCCGCGCTACTGATCACGCTGCGCATCTTCCAGGGGATCTCAGTGGGAGGCGAGTGGGGCGGCGCGGCGCTGATGACCTTCGAGCACGCCCCCGCGCACCGGCGCGGGTTCGCGTCGAGCTTCGCCGGTGCCGGCGGGCCGACCGGAACGGCACTGGCAGCCGGAATGCTTGCCCTGTTCTCCCTGCTTCCCGATGAGCAGTTCGACACCTGGGGATGGCGAGTGCCGTTCCTCTTCAGCGCCGTTATGGTCGGGATCGGCATGTGGGCGCGTCTGCGTGTCTCGGAGTCGCCGCTGTTCGTCGAGGAGAAGATCCGGCAGCAGCAGTCCGAGGAGGAGGTCGCCCCGCCGATCTGGCGGGTGCTCCGCTCCCCCATCGGCCTGCTCTCCGCATTCTTCGCGCTGCTGGCGCCGTTCACCTTCAACAGCCTGGCCGGCTCCTTCGCACTCACCTACTCGAAGGAGAACGGACTGCACGTGTCATCAGTTCTCAGCATCCAGGTGGTCGGCGCGGTGGTCTGCGTCGTCTGCGAGATCGCTTCCGGCACTCTCTCCGACCGCTACGGGAGGCGTGTGATCATGGGTTTCGGCATGCTCGCAGGAGCCCTCCTGACCTACCCATTCCTGCAGCTGATTGGCTCAGGCCACTACGCGCCGACGATGCTCGGCTTCGTGCTCGTGTACGGCCTGGTCATCGGGCCCATGTTCGGCGTGTGCCAGGCATTCGTCAGCGAGCAGTTCGACACCGGCTCCCGTTACACCGGGGCTTCGCTGGGCTACCAGGCCGCCTCAACACTCGGAGGCGGGTTCGTGCCGATCATCCTGGCGGCGCTCCACGACTCGCGGGGCGGTGGCCTGGGCCAGATCACGCTGTTCGTGATCGCGGTCGGATTTTTCGGCGTCGCGACACTGGTGGCCACGTCACGTCGTCGACGGATGCGCCCGCTCGCTCCCCCGCTGCCGGTACCAGCCACCTCGGTCCTGGCGGACTGACGCGGTGAGTCCATGGACGTCGAGGCATCTCCCGAAGCCGGCTCTCGGAGCCGGGCGATGACGCCACATCCGCCGACCGACGACCTCCGTGAGCTGGTGGCCAGGCTGGGGCGGCTGGAGGACGAACGCGCGATCTACCGCCTGATGTGCCGCTACGGCGAGGCTCTGGACTACGGATTGGACGACCAGTTGGTCGACCTGTTCACCCCGACCGCAACCTGGAGCCTGTGCCGAGGCGGGCAGGTCGTGAAGTCCGTCAGCGGAGCAGCTGCGCTGCGCAGCTGGTGCGCCGGCCATTCCCGCTCCCCGGCCGACGTCCACAAGCACGTGGTGACAAACGTGCGGATCGAGGTCCACGGAGACCGGGCGGCGGTGACCAGCTACTTCGCGAGGCTCGACGCCAACAGGGAACGACGGGCCTCCTTCGTCTACGAGATGGGGCGCTACCGAGACCGGGTCGTTCGTTGCGACGACGGTTCCTGGCGCTTCGACGAACGCATCGTCGAAGGAGAGGACAATCGTGAGCACCGTGTCAGCGGCTAGGCGGCCGACGGCCCAGGAGGACAGGTCTTACCGACCGGCCGTCTACCAAGATCTGGCTCATCGGACGGTGGTGGTGACCGGAGCGGCCCGGGGCATCGGAGCGGCGTACGCGCAAGCGCTGCTTGCCAACGGGGCGAGCGTCGTCGCCGGTGACCTGGACGAGGCCGCCATGGCCGAGACCGCGGCCCGGCTTTCCCCCAGCGCCGACCAGGGGGCAGCCATCGTCGCGATGGGGGTCGACGTCCGCGATCCGCAGGCGCACCGGCAGCTCGCGACCGCTGCGATCGACAGGTTCGGCCGGCTCGACGGGTGGATCAACAACGCTGGCGTCTACCGGACCGGTAGCGTTCTCGACTCGTCTACCGCCGAGGTCGGTCTGATGAACGAGGTTCATGTGCTCGGCGCGACACTAGGCGTCCAGGCAGCCGCCGTGGCCATGGGCGACGCCGGGGGCTCGATCGTGAACATGGCATCGATCGCCGCGTTCGTGGTGCGTCCCAACGGCAGCGCCTACGGCGCCTCGAAGGCGGCGGTCAAGCACCTGACGGAGTTCCAGGCCGTCGAGCTCGGCCCGCTGGGCATCCGCGTCAACGCGGTCGCCCCTGGCATGGTCAAAACCGACATGATCTCGTGGGTCACCCAGAACCCCGCGCTGCTGGAGGCAAGCCGCGGTTCGATACCGCTACGTCGCCTCGGCACCCCGGGCGAGATCGCCGACTGTGCGCTCTTCCTCCTCTCCGACGCGTCGCGGTTCATGACAGGCCACACCCTTGTCGTCGACGGGGGCGGCTGGCTGCGCTGAGCAGAGCACCGCACAGAGCACCGGCCTCGGCACGGCCAGGGACCGGCGCCACACGGTGCTCACCGAGGAGAACCACGTCCGATGACCCCGATCAACGCGTACACGTCCAGGAGAGCAGGCGGAGCGGCATGTTGACCATCACCGACGACAACGACATCGAGTACGACGGCGACGTCGACGTTCTCGTCGCCGGAAGCGGCGCCGGGGGCCTGTCGACCGCGGTCACCGCTGCCAGCGCCGGCCGCAGTGTGCTCGTCCTCGAGCGCGCCGACCGTCTCGGCGGCACGACCCGAAAGTCCGCGGCTGGCGTCTGGATCCCCAACAACCGGTTCCTTCAGGCCGCGGGTATCGAGGACGACCGTCTCTCCGCCCTGCGATATCTCGCCCGCATCGGCCGCCCCGCCCTCTACGATCCGGCCTCCCCGACTCTGGGACTTCCCGAGTGGGAGTACAACGGCCTGGCGGGCTTCTACGACTACGCCAACGAGGCGATTGAAGCGCTCGAGAAGTTGGATGCACTGCACCTCGCCCAGGCCACCAACGGCCTGTTCGACTACCTGGAGTATGTCGCCGAGAACAAGACGCCCCAGGGCAGAGGGCTTTACCAGGCGGACTCGATGGGGAGCGCCGAGGGAGGCCAGCTTCTGATCGACGGCTTCGTCGCCGCTGCTGCGCGGCTGGGCGTGGAGCTGCGCAGCGGGCACCGCGTCATCGACGTGATCGTCGACAGTCGACGGGTCGTCGGCGTGGTGGTCCAGACCGTCGACGGCGTCACCCTGCGTCTGCACGCTCGGCTCGGCATCGTGTTCGCGACCGGTGGGTTCACCCACAACCCAGACCTGCGCCTGCAGTTCCTTGACGGTCCCTACGTCGGCGGCTGCGCCGCGCCGACCAACACCGGCGACTTCGTCACCATCGCCTCCGAGCTGGGAGCAGAACTCGCCAACATGAGCCAGGGCTGGGCCGGTCCGATCGTCATCGAGCGTCTCCTCAAGGAGCCCGAGGATGTTTTCTGCTCGTTCTATACCCTTGGAGACAGCCTACTGACCGTCAATTGCTCAGGCGTGCGGGTCATGAACGAGAAGGCGCCATACAACGAGGCCGCCCGCGTCATGGCCGCGTGGAATCCGGCCACGCTTCGCTATGAGAACTTTCCGCTCATCACGATCTGGGACCAGCAGGTCGCCGACCGATGGCCCATCAACCGGCTCGGGAACCCTGTTCCCACCACGGAGGACGATCCCTACTGGGTCGTGTCGGGGTGCTCGGTCGCCGAGCTCGCCGAGAACATCGACACCCGGCTGGCCGAACTCGCCCCCCACGTGGGGCGGCGACGGCTCGACGCCGGGTTCGCGGCCAGCCTCGACCAGACGCTGCAGCGCTTCGGTGGCTTCGCCGACCGCGGCGTCGATGAGGACTTCCACCGCGGAGACACACGGTTCGAACGCTATGTAAGCGCCCGCTTTGGCGACGGCGACGGCCCCAACCCGCTGCTGCGCCGCCTGGACACCTCCGGCCCGCTCTACGCCACCATCGTCGGCCCAGGTCTGCTGGACACCAAGGGAGGGCCGCGAACCGATCTCCAGGGCCGGGTGCTCGGCAGCCGCGGAACGGCGATCGAGGGCCTGTTCGCCGTCGGCAACGCCGCGGCTGCCCCCTCTGGGCAGGGCTATCCGGGTGCGGGCGGCACCTTGGGCCCGATCATCACTTACGGCTATCTTGCCGGCCGCTTCCTGGGCTCGGCGGACATCGAGCCGCACGAGGCCGGCGTGCAATCGAAGCAAGCATGAATGCCCCTCGGCGTGCCGGCGACCGGCAGCCCCCTCCCGAGACCGTCATCGCGATCCACGACCTGAAGGCACACTACTTCTTCAACATCGACAACCACCGGTGGGCCGAGCTGCACGAGGTCTTCACCGAGGATGCCCGTTTCGAGGGCTTCACCTTCGCCGGTGAGGGCGCAGCCCTGTTCGTGGCCGGCGTCGCCGAGTTCCTCGACGGCACCCGCAGTGTGCACCACGGCTGCATGCCCAGCCTGCGAGCGCTTTCCGAGACGCGTGTCCGGGGTCGTTGGTCGATGCACGACTACGTCACCTGGCGACCGGGAACGCGGACGTTCCGCGGCGATTGTTCCCCGGACCTGGCCGGATTCCATGGCTACGGCTACTACGAGGAGGAATACCAGCGCGAGCCCACCGGCTGGCGTATCGCGTTCATGCGGCTGACTCGGCTGCGCATCGACCGCATCCACAGCGGGGAGCAGGACGAGAGCCTCAATGCGCTCCGACCAGACTTCGACTGGCTCCCGGAATGACAGTGCCGCGCCCCGGAAGCACGGTTGCCCCAGACGATCTCTTCCTCGGTACCCACCTCCGCGCCCTCGGCGAGCGGCGGCTCGCCGGCCTACGGCTGGAGCCCCATTGGCTCGCCGGCTACTAGGAGACGCCGCCGGCGGGCGGCGGACGCCGGCGGAGCCGGCTCGGCCCCGAGAGCCGCGAAGAGCCGGCTCGACTACGCGGGCGATCTGGGCGGTCGGCCTCTCCTTCCTCGTCATGGTCTCCTTCAGCGCGCTGCCGACACCGCTGTACGTCCTCTACCAGCGCCAGGAGGGGTTCAGCGCCTCGGTGCTGACCTGGATCTTCGCGGTGTACGCGGTCGGCGTCGCGGCCGCACTGTTTCTCGCCGGGCACCTCAGCGACCTCGTCGGCCGGGTACCCATGCTGCGATGGGCACTGCTCAGCGAGGTAGCGGCCACCATTCTGTTCCTGGTCTGGCCGCAGGTGCCGGGGCTGCTCCTTGCCCGAGTGCTCACCGGTCTCGGCGTCGGGATAGCCACGCCCACCGCGACCGCGTACATCGCCGAGCTACACGCGCGGTGCTCACGCCGCCCCGATCCGGGTAAGGCGGCGACGATCTCCAGTCTGGTGAATATGGGCGGCTTCGCCCTGGGGCCGTTGGTGAGCGGGACGCTCGGTCAGCTGGCGTCGAGACCGCTGGTGTTGCCCTTTGTCGTCTACCTGGTGCTGTTCGCCGCGGTCGCGGTCGGGACGTACTTCGTGCCCGAGACCGTGACACGCTCGGATCGCCGCGTCCGATATGCCCCCCAGCGCCTCAGCGTGCCCGGGGATCCCGCGCAGTTCGCGGCCGCCTGCCTCGGTGCCGCCGTTGCCTTCGCGACCAACGGACTCATGATGGCGCTCATCCCCACCATCCTGGAGGAAGCGATGGGGTGGACCTCGCGTCTAGCGGCCGGCGTCGTCCCGGCCGCGGCCTGTGTGTCTGCCGCCCTCGTGCCGCCGCTGGTCACAGCCCGAGCGCTGCCGCGGCACCAGGTCTGGACGACCCTGATCGGCACACCGGCCGGCTTGGCTTTGCTGGCCTACTCGGTCGCGTCGGGCGAGCCGCGCATCTTCCTCACGGCCGGGATAGTGGCGGGTGGCGCGGCCGGTGTGCTCTTCCGCGTCTCGATGGCGACAGCCGCGAGGCTGGCGCCCATCGAGCGCCGCGGAGAGGCCATGGCCACCGCGTTCCTCGCGGCCTACTGCGGGCTCTCGGTTCCCGTGCTGTTGGTGGGCTTCGCGCTCGAGTCGGCGTCGCTGGCCACCGTCATCGTCGGCTTCGCCGTTCTGGCCACGGTCGCGGTGGTATCGGCGGGCACGGCGATCCTGCGCACGCAGAGCGCGCTGTCAGGACGGCAGTGCCCACGGAACGTCGCCACAGGATCCTGACATCACGAACGTGGCGGTGTTGGCACGACCGACCCCGTACGTGCATATATTCATAACTTATGTGTAAATAAAGCATGGGAGAAAAGATGTCCCTGGCCAAGGAGTCCGCGTCTCGCGGGACCGAACTGCCGTCAGGCAGCTATGTGCACTATTACGAGGCTGGTGATCCCGCCGGTCCCCCCGTGGTCCTGCTGCACGGTTCGGGGCCCGGTGCGACCGGCTGGTCGAACTTCTCCGGCAACATCGGCGTGATCGCCGACGCCGGCTTCTATGTCCTCGCCCCGGACATGCCTGGCTGGGGCGACTCGGCGGCGGTGGCTACCAAGGAGATGGACCATGACGCCGACCTCGTCGGCTTCCTCGACGTTCTCGGACTGGAGAAGGTCGCGCTCGTCGGCAACTCCATGGGTGCCCACACCGCGATACGCTTCGCGACACTCCACCCCGGGCAGATCACCCACCTGGTCACCATGGGCGCCAGTCTCGGCAAAGGCCTCCCCGCGGGTCTGTTCGGCCCACAGGACGGGCCGAGCGAGGGGCTCAAGGTGCTCGTCAAGGCTTACCGGGACCCGAGTCCGGAGAACATGAAGGCCCTCGTCGAGATCATGACCTTCGACAAGGCCCGCTTCGCCACGCCCGCGCTGACGAAGGCCCGCTCGGAGGCGGCCGCGGCCCGACCCGACCACTTGCGGAACTATGTCGAGGGACTCGCGGACGGTGCGCCGATCCCCTTCAAGGTCGATCGTTCGCTCATCCCGAGCATCGCGGTGCCGACCCTCCTCATCCACGGCCGTGACGACCGCGTCCTGCACTTTGAGACGTCGCTGTGGCTGTGCGCAAACATCAGGAACTCCCGTCTCGTGCTCCTCAACCAGTGCGGCCACTGGGCGATGATCGAGCACGCCGACGAGTTCAACCATCTGGTCATCAACTTCCTGACCCACAACTGAGGAAACCGGCCATGAACATCCCGACTCTCGACACCGACGTCCTCGTCATCGGCGCCGGTCCCGTCGGCCTCACCCTCGCCAATCTGGTCGCCATCCGGGGAGGCAGGACGCTGGTCCTGGAGGCTCGCCAGGACCTCATCGACTATCCCCGCGCCGTCGGGCTGGACGACGAGGCGGTTCGCACCCTCGCCGCCGCCGATCTCTGGGAGGCGGTGGAGCAGTTCACCGTCCCCCACCATGTCGTTCGCCTCGTTAACGGCACGGGCCAGGTGCTCGCCACCAACGACCCGCAGACCCAAGAGTTCGGCTTCCCTCGCAAGCACGGGTTCAACCAGCCGGTCGTCGACGCCGAGCTCGCCAAGGGACTCGATCGCTTCGCCCACGCGGAGCTGCGTTTCGGCCACCGGGTCGTGGCTCTGGAAGACGTCGGCGACCGCGTGACCGTCACTGCTGAACAGATCGACGCTGAGAACTCCGTGACGGGAACCGTCACCTTGACCGCCCGTTACGTCGTCGGCTGCGAAGGTGGCTCCTCCTTCACTCGCAAGTGGATGGATGTGGAATTCGAGGGCAAGTCTCCCTCGACCCGCTGGGTGGTGGTCGACATCGAGAACGACCCGATCGGGGCACCCAACGTCTACCTCGGCGCCGACCCGAAACGCCCCTATGTCTCCATCGGCCTGCCGCAGGGCGTGCGCCGCTTCGAGTTCATGCTTCACGACGACGAGGACACTTCCCTGGTCGACGACCGCAAGTTCATGAACGCGCTGCTCGCGAGGTTCGTCCCCGAGCCGGCTCGCCTGCAGATCATCAATCAGCGCACCTTCACCCACCATGGCCGGGTCGCCAGGACCTTCCGCAAAGGAAACGTCTTCCTCGCCGGGGACGCCGCGCACCTGATGCCGGTCTGGCTCGGCCAGGGCTGGAACTCCGGGATGCGCGACGCGACCAACCTCGCGTGGAAGCTCACCGCCGTGCTGTCCGGGCAGGCCGACGACTCGCTGCTGGACACCTACACCGTTGAGCGCCACAAGCACGCCGCCGACATGATCGACGTCAACATGGCGGCTGGCTCCATCATGAAGATGAAGCCGCTCGGCGGATGGGTGCGCGACCGTGCCGCTTCGGCCCTCAACCTGGTGCCGCACTGGAAGTCCTACTTCACCGAACTCCGTTTCAAGCCCATGCCGCGCTACGCCGCAGGGGTCGTCGTCGACCAGGTCACCCTCACCCCCGGCAAGGCGGAGGCCAGCTTCAAGAACTCCAGCCTACTGCCCTTCGTCGACTCCGCCGGCTCGGTCTCACCGGTGGGCCTGCAGTTCATCCAGCCCCGTGTCAACACCGCGGACGCCACGAACGTCCTTCTCGATGACGTTACCGGCCGCTGGTGGGCCGTGGCGGCCTGGGGCACCAGCCCCACGACGTACCTCACACCAGCGGACCTCGAGTTCTGCGCCCGCCACGGAATCAGGCTGTTCTCCTTCATCCCGGAGACCCAGCGGGAGTGGGCCGCGAAGCAGTACGCCGACAGTCCGGCGCCCGTCACCGTCGTCGGCGACACCTCTGGTGCTCTCAAGCGCTGGTTCGACGTCCGCGCGTGTGGCGTGGTGATCCTGCGTCCCGACCATTTCGTCGCTGCGGCAACCTTCAACCAGCAGGTCTCCGCCGCACTGGCCGCCGTCCGGAAAGCAGGTTCCCTGCGATGACCCTCGCCCTTGTCACCATGTCCCACACTCCGCTGCTGGAGTTCATCGACCCAGCGCCGGAGGTCAAGGCTGAGGTCGACGCCGCGTTCGAGACCGCCCGCGACTTCGTCAAGGCGTTCGACCCGACCCTGGTCGTCTCGTTTGCGCCCGACCACTACAACGGCTTCTTCTACGACCTGATGCCGCCGTTCTGCATCGGCTACAAAGCACTCGGCGTCGGCGACTACAACACCACCGAAGGCCCGCTCAACGTGCCAACCCAGATCTCCGAGGAACTCGCCGACTGGGTCGCGGAACACGACCTCGACATCGCCATCTCCCGCAGGATGGAGGTCGACCACGGCGCGACCCAGCCGCTCGAGATCCTCTTCGGCCGCATCGACACCGTCCCCACCATCCCGATCTTCGTGAACGGCGTCGCCAAACCCTTCGTCAAGATGTCGCGTGTGCGCAAGCTGGGCGAGGCGATCGGCTTCTTCCTCGCCGGCCTCGAGGACGAGCGGGTCCTGCTACTCGGCTCAGGCGGGCTCTCCCACGACCCGCCCGTGCCGCAATGGGCGACGGCGACCGAGCCGCAGCGCGCGCTTCTGCTCAACGGTCGCCACCCCACCGTCGCAGCGCGCGACGCCCGCCAACGGCGAGTCATCGATGCTGCCCGCGACTTCGCCGCCGGCACCGCCACAATCCAGGACATCAACCCCGAGTGGGACCGGGCCCTGATAGCGACGCTGGCCAGCGGTGACCTGGCGCCGGTCGACACGATGGTGCCCGAGCGGATGGCACAGGACGCTGGCAACTCTGCCCACGAGGTGCGTACCTGGGTTGCGGCGTTCGCCGCCCTCGGCGCCGCTGGTCGCTACCAGGTCGAGTCCACCTACTACAGGCCCATCCGTGAATACATCGCCGGGTTCGGCGTCATGACCGCGCACGGCCGCTGAGGGAGCGTGCGCACGACATGGACGTCGGCCATCCGTGCGCCCAGCGCCCGGCGGCTGGCGGTTCCGCAGCGTCCGCAACGTCGCCGACCGGGCCAGCGCCAAAAGGAGACACGCCTTACAGCGTGATCGATGTCTTTTGGCCCCGAGCGGTCGAGCCGCCCAAGGTCGCCGTCGCAGAGCTGTTCGACATCCGAGCAGAAACGATCAACATCCTTCGCATCGGCCTTGCGGATCTTGAGGCCGGCGCACGGCTCGACGAGTGTCTCCACTCGCTACCTCCCACCAATGCGCCAGGCGGGACGTCCAGGAAGGCCGGCCAGGCGAAGGGAAAGGTGAGTCACGTGCTCGCAGCAACAGTCACGGGTGCCTGAAGGCGGTTTCCAGCATCCGACTGCAACCCGGGCTCACAGTTCCTGCTGACCCAGTCGCCTGCCGGGCGCGTCATCCAGGCGGATTCGCTGGTTGTCAACGTCCATCATCCAGGGCAGAGGATCCTGGCGGGCAGGTGCCCGGGAGTACCCTCGTGAGCCTGAGGGCCGGTGCCGTACTGCGCAAGAGATATCCAGTGCGCGTTGCCGGAGCCGACGGCCTGTTCATCCAGTGGGAGATCGATGGTGACGGGGTCAGCCTCATAACGATGTTCGAACTACACGCTCAGGCTCTCCTCGGCACAGCGACCAGGATGATCGACCGAACCGGACGGCCCGACCGCCCCACAGCGTGCTGATCGGCCTGACTGCAGCATGACGATTCCGACTTCACGCATGAGCCTCGGCCTCGGCGGTCAAGGCGCTGCTGGCACTCTCTGCGCTGCATTGGACCGCGCCCACGACGGTCGCCACGCGGTCGGGATCCATTCCCAACGCGACCAGAGCAGCCACGGCAGCACGCTCGGCGGCGTTCGGCTCAGCCCAAGACCTGTCGTTCACCGACTGTAGCAGCGCCATCCCCATCCCCTCCAACGCCGTGGCGAGCACCCGCGCCGGCAGGCGGGCGGTGAAGACCTCCGCACGGTCCCAGTTCAATCAACGTCGCGGAGCGAGCCCGCGCACCCGCGAGAATGTCGCGGATGCCCCTTGCAGGCAGTATCCGTTCGGCAAGCACGATCAACAGCCGCCACCGGTCCCCGATCTCCCACTCACTCAACAGCAAGCGGGCAAGCGCATAGTCCGGTGGGTCGCTCTCCACCATGCTGCGTTCGACCGTGCACGGTCAGGGATGCCGCAGATCGGAGCCGGTGGCGAAAAAGGCTCATTGCTGTGCGGCGGAGACGGGCACGCCGCTGGAGCGGGTCACCGCGCTGGCGGTCGGCGTGGCTAAGTCGCTCCTCGATGCCCCAGACTTCCTGCGTCTGGGCCTCATGCTCGCCCTGGAGCGGCGCCCGCAGGAACCGCGGGGCCGGGCGGTGTTCCTGCAGGCCCGTGACATCGCATCACAAAAGGTGGCCGAGGTGGCGAGGACCCTGATGCCGGAGCTAGACGAGGACTCGGTGCGGACTCTCGCCATCTACGCGATGGCCGGAACCGACGGCCTGTTTGTCCAGCGGGAGATCAGTGGCGACGGAGTCGACCGGTTTTTGTCAGCCGCGCATCGAGCCGGAGATCTGCTTCCGATTGGCCCGGCCGCTACGCGGCCCCGATGTCACCATCGCGGACGTGCTGAGTGCAACCGAGGCCGTCGCGCCCGCGCTGGAGATCGTCGACAGTCGGATCCGCGACTGGAAGATCACATTGGTCGACAGGGTCGCCGACAACGCCAGCGCCGCCGGGCTGGTCTACGAGGCCTGGACATCTCTGGACAATGTTCTTGATCTTGCTGCTGTCACCGTCGACCTGATCGTCGATGGAGACCGCGTAGTGACAGGCAGCGGACGGGAGGTCCTTGGCCATCCCGCCGCCGCAGTCGCCTGGCTGGCCAACAGCCTCGCCACCTTCGGTACCGCACTGGAATCCGGGCACCTGGTACTGCCCGGCGCCATGACCACCGCCCCCTTCATCAGCGCTGGCCAGAAGACCGAAGCGAGCTTCAGCGCCCTAGGCTCGGTCTCGGTGACTCTGATCTAACGGGGCGCTATGTCCGCAATCTGTTGCCTTCTCAGGGCCGCTCGAACCCCGCCCGTCTCGGACTGAAGTCATCGACGACGGATATACAGCGGGTACTTTCTCTGATCGCGGAGATGCGCCCGCGATCACGGGATCAATGCCCCATCCTGTAGTCTTCAGAGATAGATCCTCAAGCAGTGGATGGAACCTATGAACCCTGTGAGACGGGAAGCTGGTGCCCGCCAGTACCGACAGGTGCGTCGCGCAGCGGCCGCAGACGCCGTCACCGGACGAATCATGGCCGCCGGACTTGCGTTATTCATCGAACGACCGTTTGACCAGATCACGTTGGCTGCCGTCGCCGCACGAGCTGACGTCGGGCTCCAGACCGTCATCCGCAGGATGGGAACGAAAGACGGTCTTATTCGAGCTGTGAGCGCGTGGCTCTTCCCGACTATATCGGCCGACAGGAGCATGCCGGCAAGAATCGACCCGAGCGAGTTCACCGAAAGTATGGCGCAAAACTACGAACGCTGGGGCGAGGTAATCAGGCGCGCACTGCACCAACAGGACGCCTTTCCCGCTTTTGCCGAGGCAGTCGAAGCTGGCCGACGAGCCCACCGCGCAATGATAGAAGCAGGCTTCGCGGCCCACCTCGATGTTCTCGACCCCGACAGTCGCAGTGATTGCCTGGGCCGGCTCGCCGCCGTATGCAGTCTCGAGCTCTGGCTCCTTCTACGGAATGATCAGGGTCTGTCCATCGCAGCGCCCCGCGCTGCAGTCGCAGATCTGATCTCAGCTTGCCTGCGCTGAGATAGGTCGCAAGATTCGCAACGCCCGCCATCGTTTGTAAATAAGGGTATCGGCCTGTCGATTCTCCCCTTCTTTCATTAGCGCGGGACGCATTCATTATATAGAGGCCCTGCTTACCGGATTGAGAAGAGGCCCCTAGCATTCATGGCATGCGGCGACCGCCAGTGTCGACCGCCTGGGACTGACGCGAGCATCTCAGACCGCCGCCTTTCGTATCATGCCTGATCTAAACCAACTGCCCGGGCCCCCGCCACTGCGGGCTGCGAAAAGCGCCCTTCCCAGGATGCGGTGGGCGTCGACTCTAGTGGTCGCGACCGTTAATTCGTCGGGGTTCATGCGGCCTGCGGATGTGGCGCGTGCCGGTCGTGGTTTCTGATGCGGGCTAGGAGCTGGTTGAGGTCGGTGCGGCTGAACTTCCAGTCGAAGGGTCTGGCGGCGGCGTTGTAGTGCTTCTCGAAGGCGAGGATCTGGGTGGCGAGCTCGTCCAGGCCCTCGAAGTCGTCGGGGGTGAGCAGCTTGCGTTGGAGGACGGAGAAGTAGACCTCGACCTGGTTCAGCCAGGAGGCGTGCACGGGTAGATGGACCATCTGCGCGTTGGGGTAGGCGCTGCTCAGGCGGTCGGCGGCGGCCCAGTTGCGGTGCGAGGCTCCGTTGTCCACGACCCAGAAAACGCGCCTGGCTGAGGCGTACGGCTCAGCGCTCATGACCTGGTCCACGAGCGCGGTGAACGGCTTTATCCCGGTGGACGGCTCGCACCGGCCCATCACCCTCGCGTGGTGGACATCGTAGGCGGCCAGGTAGGCCAGGGTGCCGTACCGGTGGTATTCACTCTCGGCCCGCATCGCCCGGCCGGGGCCAGGCGGGAGCGGCAGGTGCAGACGCATCCGAGCCTGGACGCCGGGTTTCTCGTCGGCGCTGAGGACGTACTCGTCCGGGCCGAGTGGCTGTCCTTCCCACTCCCGCTGGTAGAGATCCAGCACGCGCCCGGCCTTCACGGCGAACTGCGGGTCGCGGGGAAAGATCCACGACCGGTGCTGCCAGGGCTTCAGGACATCATCGGCGAGCCAGCGCCGCACGGTAGACGCCGACGGCGCGGGAATGATGCCACTGGCTGCCGCATGGCGGGCCAGCTCAGGACAGGTCCAGCGGGCCAACGGCGCCCCGCTCGCGGCGGGCATCTCGCACGCCAGGGCCTTGACCCCGGCCACCACACGGGCGGGGAACACACGCGGCCTGCCAGGACGCGGCGCGTCAGCCAGGCCATCTATGCCCTGCTCGCAGTACCGGCGCCGCCACTTGCGGACGGTGTCCTCGCAGATGCCCAGCCGCTGCGCGATCCTGCAGTTCGCTAACCCGTCCGCGGCCAGCAGCACGACCCGCGCCCGCACCACCAGCCGGAACGGCGCCGTGGCCCGGCGCGACAAGGACTCCAGCTCGGCGCGCTGCGCGTCGTCAAGGCAGATGACATAGGGACTGGACGGCACGCGCTCCATGATCCAGCCGGGCATGTCAGGCACGATGGCCCTATGGTCAAGCCACCGGAGTCGACCAAGACCTCGCTGCGCCAGCGCCTTATCGGCAGGGCAGCCGAGAGGTGGCCCCAGCTCGCCGGCCTCACCATCCGCTGGCACGGCGAGTTCGCCTATGTCGCCGGCCAGCTCCCCGGGGGCACCACACTGCCCCTGATGCGGCTGCGCTACGCCGGATCCGCCACCACCTGGGGCTTCGCCATCTACCGCGCCAGCCACGACGACTACGAAACGTCCGTCCTGCCCAACGGCCACCCCGCCGGCACCCCGCAAGAAGCCCTCGACTGCGCCTGCGGCCTCTACCTCGGCGACACCACCGCCTGGCTCAACCCGCCACCCCCGACGAATTAACGGTCGCGACCACTAGCTCCCGCCGGCCACCACCGAAGGTGCCAGCATCGCCACTGGCGCACTGGCCCGGTTCCGGGTCTCGGGTCCCCGCAAAGGGGGTGACGGGCGAGCTCGCAGCGGCAGCGCAGGGCGCTCAGGGGGCCAGCGCCCGGGCGACGCCGAAGCTGGCGGCGCGCAGCGCGGGGGCCAGCCGGGACGGACGAAACCGCGCGACGGGCACCGAGACCGAGAGTGCCGCGACCGCCAAGCCGTCGACCAGCACCGGAACAGCGACGCAGCTCAGGCCGGGCATGGACTCCTGCTGCTCGTAGGCGATCCCGGCGATCTGCACCTGCTCGATCTCGATCCGCAGCCGCTCCGGGTCGCGCAGGGAGTTGGGGGTGAGTACCCGCAGCGGCCGGGAGAGCACCTCGGCCAGCAGCTCCTCACCGCCGAACGCCAGCAGGGCCTTGCCGACTCCGGTGCAGGTCAGCGGCAGCGCACCGCCGACCTGTGAGGGCATCTCGCGGCGGTCCCGGCCGTGGATCTTCTCCACGTAGACGGCGTCGAGGCCGTCGCGCGCGGCCAGGTGCACGGTCTCCCGGGTGGCTTCGAAGAGGTCCTGCATGAAGGGGCGGGCGGCGTCCCGCAGATCCCGGCGCGGCGGGACGATCGCGCCGAGCTCGAAGAGCTTGGGGCCGAGCCGATAGCCGACGGCGACCCGTTCGAGCAGACCGATCTCGACCAGCTCCGCGCTGAGCCGGTGCACGGTCGTCTTCGTCAGCCCCGAGCGCTCAACGAGTTCCGCCAGACGGAACGGGCCGCCACTCGGACGGAAGGCCTCCAGGATCCACATGGCCTTCTGCAACATGCCACCGTCAGCGCTGTTCCGTGTCACGGAATCCAGTGTTGCCGACGATCACAACGGACGTCTATACCGGAGACACCGCACCGACGCGTGAGGAGAACCGATGACCGGCTCGAACGGCACCATCGCCGCCGCGGCTGCCACCGCCGCCACACGGGGCGACACCGCCCCGAAGAGCGCCGACAGCGTGGGCAGCGCCGTGCAGCGGGTCGCGGCGCTCCTCGCCGAGGCCGAGCGCACCGGGCAGCCGTGTCCTCCGGTGCGCTCGCTGCTGCCCGCCGGCGACATCGCCACCGCCTACGCCGTCGCGCAGCACAACGTGGACGCCGCGCTGGCCGCCGGCCGTCGCCTGGTCGGCCGCAAGATCGGGCTCACCTCGCCCGCGGTGCAGCGCCAGCTCGGCGTGGACCAGCCCGACTTCGGTGCGCTGCTGACCGACATGGCGGTACCGGACGGCGGGGAGGTGCCGCACGGGCGGTTGCTGCAGCCGAAGATCGAGGCCGAGGTCGCCCTCGTCCTGGGCCGCGACCTGCCCGCCGGGCCGTACACCGTCGCCGACCTCATCGGTGCCTGCGACTACGCGCTGCCCGCGCTGGAGATCGTCGACAGCCGGATCGCCGGCTGGGACATCACCATCGTCGACACCGTCGCGGACAACGCGTCCAGCGGTCTGTTCGTCCTGGGTGGCCGGCCGGTCCGGCTCACCGACGTCGACCTGCGCGAGGTCACGATGACCCTGCGCGCAGGGGACGAGGAGGTGTCGCGGGGCCGTGGGGCCGACTGTCTCGGCGGGCCGCTGAACGCCGCGGTCTGGCTCGCGAGCACCCTGCACACGATGGGCATCCCGCTGCGGGCCGGCGACATCGTGCTCACCGGTGCCCTGGGCCCGATGGTTCCCGTCACCCCCGGGTCTGCCTTCGAGACCACGATCAGCGGCCTCGGCTCCGTCCGGGTCTCCTTCGCGGCCTGACCGCGGTACGCGACGTCCGGAGCCATCTGACCGATCAACCCGGGTGTGGGCCGTGTCCGCGCGCCCGCTCCCCTTCCCACCGGAAGGACTGCCTTGGCCACCGCCACCAGCGGAACCGGAAAGACGAAGGTCGCCGTCATCGGCTCGGGGAATATCGGCACCGACCTGATGATCAAGATCCTCCGGACCTCCGAGGTTCTGGAAATCGCCGCGATGGTCGGCATCGACGCCGAATCCGACGGGCTGGCCCGCGCCCGCCGGCTCAAGGTCGCGACCACCCATGAGGGCATCGACGGGTTGCTGCGGATGCCGGAGTTCGACGACATCGAGATCGTCTTCGACGCCACGTCCGCCGGCGCGCACGCCCGCAACGACGAGCTGCTGCGTGCCCGCGGCCGCCGGGTCATCGATCTGACCCCGGCCGCGATCGGGCCGTACGTGGTGCCGCCGGTCAACCTGGACGCCCACCTGGACGCCCCCAACATCAACATGGTGACCTGCGGCGGGCAGGCGACGATCCCGATCGTCGCGGCCGTCAACGCCGTCACCCCGGTGGCCTACGCCGAGATCGTCGCGTCCATCGCGTCGAAGTCGGCAGGGCCGGGCACCCGGGCGAACATCGACGAGTTCACTGAGACCACGGCCAGCGCCATCGAGAAGGTCGGCGGTGCCGCCCGCGGCAAGGCCATCATCGTGCTGAACCCGGCCGAGCCGCCGCTGGTCATGCGCGACACCGTGTACTGCCTGATCGGCGCCTCCGACCAGGCCACCCAGGACGCCGTCGTCGCCTCGGTGACCCGGATGGTCGACCGGGTGCGCGAGTACGTCCCGGGCTACAGGCTCAAGCAGCAGGTGCAGATCGAGGAGGCGTCGGCGGACGATCCACTGCGCCAGCTCGCGCCGGACGGGTCCGAACCCGCCAAGGTCACGGTGTTCCTGGAGGTCACCGGTGCCGCGCACTACCTGCCCGCCTATGCCGGCAACCTCGACATCATGACCTCGGCCGCGCTGCGTGCCGGGGAGCGCCTGGCACAGACCCTCACCCAGCGGGAAGGAGCGACCGCCTGATGACCAGCCTATCCGCGGGGACGTCCACCGCCCCGGACACGTCGCCCGACCGCCCGGCCGAGCCGTTCGTCCCTGATCTGTACGTTCAGGACGTCACCCTGCGCGATGGCATGCACGCCGTTCGCCATCGCTACAGCGTCGAAACCGCGCGGACGATCGCCACCGCGCTGGACGCCTCCGGTGTCCGCGCGATCGAGGTGGCGCACGGCGACGGGCTCGCCGGATCGAGCATCAACTACGGCATCGGCGCGCACACCGACTGGGAGTGGATCGAGGCGGTCACGGCCAGCGTCACCAACGCGATCCCGACCTCCCTGCTGCTACCCGGGATCGGCACCGTGCGCGACCTGCGCCAGGCGCACGCGCTGGGCATCCGGTCGGTGCGGGTGGCGACCCACTGCACCGAGGCCGACATCTCCGCCCAGCACATCAGCGCCGCCCGCGACCTGGGCATGGACGTCGCCGGCTTCCTGATGATGAGCCACATGGCCGCCCCCGCCGAACTGGCGCGGCAGGCCAGGCTGATGGAGTCCTACGGGGCGCACTGTGTCTACGTCACCGACTCCGGCGGCCGGCTCACCATGGACGACGTGCGGGACCGCTTCCGCGCCTACTCCGACGTGCTCGACCCGGCGACCGAGACCGGCATCCACGCCCACCACAACCTGGGGCTGGGGGTGGCGAACACCGTCGTCGCCGTCGAGAACGGCGCCACCCGGGTGGACGCCTCGCTCGCCGGCCAGGGCGCCGGCGCCGGCAACTGCCCGCTGGAGGCGTTCATCGCGGTCGCCGACCTGATGGGCTGGAAGCACGGCTGCGAACTGTTCGGCCTGATGGACACCGCCGACGACGTGGTCCGTCCGTTGCAGGACCGACCGGTGCGGGTCGACCGGGAGACACTCACCCTCGGCTACGCCGGGGTGTACTCCTCCTTCCTGCGCCACGCCGAGGCCGCCGCCACCCGCTACGGCCTGGACACCCGCACGATCCTCGCCGAGGTCGGCCGGCGCGGGATGGTCGGCGGCCAGGAAGACATGATCGTCGACGTGGCCCTCGACCTGGTCGCCCGCGCAACAGGTCGTGGCATTGTTGCATCGGCGGAGTCCGGCATCACGGCTCCTGATCAGTCATGATCGAGTGATGGGTCGACGTCGTGCCTGTCCACCGGTTCCGGTGTCGGAGTTCGCGGGGTTCCGGTTCCAGTGGAGTCCACTGACGTGGCGTACGGATCGTGATCGTCGAGCGACTCGCCGGAGTGGCGGTCCGTGACGTAGAGCGACCACCGCGTGATCCTTTTCGAGAAACGTGCGAAGCAACTCGATGAGGAGACGCGATGGCCGCGCGCCAGACTGTGACGGATGTGGACTCGTTCAGCAAGGAGCTGATGACGGCGAGTCCGGATCTGTTGGGCTCGATGGTGAAGGCGTTCGCGGAGGCGTTGATGGGCGCCGAGGTGGACGGGATCTGCAACGCGGAATATGGGGAGATTTCCCCCGAGCGGGTGAACCGGCGGAACGGGTATCGGGCGCGGGAGTGGGACACCCGTGCCGGGACGATCGAGCTGGCGGTGCCGAAGCTGCGGCAGGGATCGTATTTTCCGGAATGGCTGCTGACCCGGCGCCGGCGTGCCGAGCAGGCACTGATCTCGGTGGTCGCCACCTCCTATCTGCTGGGGGTGTCGACCAGGCGGGTCGACAAACTCGTTGAACAACTCGGGGTAGCGCATATCTCGAAATCGCAGGTATCGGTACTGGCGAAGCATCTCGACACCCAGGTCGAGGCGTTCCGGTCCCGGCCGTTGGACGCCGGCCCCTACCGGTTCGTCCAGGCGGACGCGTTGACGATGAAGGTCCGTGAGGACGGCCGTGTGATCAACGTGCACTGCCTGCTTGCCGTGGGGGTCAACGGTGACGGGCACCGGGAGATCCTCGGCCTCGACGTTGTGAGCAGCGAGGACGGTGCCGGCTGGCTGGCGTTCTTCCGCGGCCTGGTCGCCCGAGGCCTGTCCGGGGTGCGGCTGGTGACCTCCGATGCCCACCGGGGACTGGTCAACGCGATCGGCTCCACACTGCCCGGTGCGTCGTGGCAGAGATGTCGGACTCATTGGGCCTGTGCAGGAACAACCTGGTGGTTCGACCTGTCTGGTTCGATGTCGTGCTATGGCGATCATGGGGGATGTTCTGGACCAGCTGTCTCGTCGGTTCGCGGTGGTGCTGCCGCACCTCGACGAGCGGCAGCGGCGACTGGTGCTGGCAACCGAAGCCCGGCTGCTGGGGCATGGCGGTATCCGCGCGGTGGCCCGAGTCGCCGGTGTCAGCGAGACCACGGTCCGCGTCGGCGTGTTCGAACTCGAAGCGGGCGGGGAACCCCTGCCCGATCGACGAGTCCGCCGGCCAGGTGGGGGCCGTAAACGCATCGAGGACACCGACCCGGCCGTGGTGACAGCGCTCCTCGCACTCGTCGAGCCGGACGAGCGAGGTGATCCGACCTCACCGCTGCGGTGGACCACGAAGTCGCTACGACACCTCGCCGAACAGCTCACCCGCCAAGGGCACCCGGTATCGCCGTCGACAGTCCGCCGGCTCTTGCAGGCGGCTGGTTTCAGCCTGCAGGCGAACTCCAAAACCCTGGAAGGAAAGCAGCACCCCGACCGGGACGCCCAGTTCCGCTACCTGAACAACCAGGTCATGGAACATCAGAAAGTCGGCGAGCCGGTCATCAGCGTGGACGCGAAAAAGAAGGAGATGCTCGGCCAGCTCCCGAACCCGGGCCGTGAATGGCGACCGAAAGGCGACCCTGTCCAGGTCGAGGATCACAGCTTCTTCACCGGCCCGCAGGGCGACACCGCCATCCCCTACGGCGTCTACGACCTGACCACCGACGCCGGCTGGGTCAACGTCGGGGTCGACCACGACACCTCAGCGTTCGCGGTGGCCTCGATCCGCCGCTGGTGGCAGGCCCGCGGCCAGGCCGACTACCCCCAGGCCACCCGGCTGCTGGTCACCGCGGACGCGGGCGGGTCGAATAGCTACCGCTTTCGAGCTTGGAAAGCCGAACTCGCCGCGCTCGCCGCCGACACCGGCCTGACGATCACCGTGTGTCATTTTCCGCCCGGCACGTCGAAATGGAGTCGCGGTAGGGACCGCCCTTGCGGGCGGCCCCCCGCACAGATCCCAGCGTGCGGGACTACCGCACTGGGCTCCTGCCTCAGGTTCTGGCTGCGAAGCGTCTCTCCGGGAAGGGATGCATCACTCGGACTGGGGGTAGCCATCGAGCCGCGATCCGCCCCATCCGTTGCCAGTTCATCCGGTCACGTTGGCTGCGGCGCCGCAGCGCCTTGCACCAGTGCCGTGTCACCTGGGTACGGAAGGCCGACATCGTGTCGGTGTTGCCGGGCACGGCGTAGTAGGCCATATGCCCACGTAGCACGCTCGCCAACCAGCGTCCCTGATCCGGGATGGGCGTATGCCGGCGACGCTTCAGCTGCTCATTGACCGCCTTCAGCTTCGCCCGCATGCGTTTCGCGATCGTGATGCGCTTGAGCCAGAACGTCCCCCTCCGGGATGTCGCACAGATGTGCGTGAACCCCAGAAAGTCGAACGTCTCCGGCTTGCCCAGACCCCGCCGCTTCCGATCCCGGGCGGCGTACCGCCCGAACTCGATCAGCCGCGTCTTATCCGGGTGCAGTTCCAACCCGAACTTCGCGAACCGTTCGCGCAGCTCGTCCAGGAACCGCCGCGCATCCTCCTCGTATTCGAACCCGACGATGAAGTCGTCGGCCCAGCGCACGACAATGACATCTCCGCGCGCGTGGCGACGCCGCCACCAGTCGACCCACAGGTCGAGGACATAGTGCAAGTAGACGTTCGCCAGCAGCGGGGACACTGACGCCCCTTGTGGCGAACCTTCCTCACACGCTGTCCACTCCCCATCCTCGACGACCCCCGCGGCCAACCACTTGTCGATCAGCCGCAGGACCCGCTTGTCCGCGATCCGGTGCTCCAGAAACCTCCGCAGCCAGGAATGATCAATCTGGCCGAAAAAGTCGCGGATGTCCGCGTCGAGCACCCAGTTCACCCGCTTCCTCCAGATCCCGACCGCGAGGGCGTCCAACGCGTCATGCGGACCCCGCCCCGGCCGGAACCCATACGAGAAGCCCCGGAAGTCCACCTCGTAGACGGCGCCCAGCACCTCGACAACCGCCCGCTGAACAATCTTGTCCTCCAGCGAGGCGATCCCGAGCGGCCGAAGCCGCCCGTCCGCCTTCGGTATGTACGCCCGCCTCGACGGTGTCGCCCGGTAACATCCCGACTGCACCCGCACGTGCAGATCCTGCAGATTGGCCTCCAGGTCCTGCCCGTAGTCGGTCCACGTCACCCCGTCCACCCCAGCAGCCGCTTTCGGGCTGATCGCCCGATACGCCTCCCGGAGCCGACCCAGCGTGACATGGTGCAGCAGCGCGGTGAACCGCGCGTTCCTGTCCCGTCGTGCCACTTCACGCACACGGCCCAGCGCACTGGACGCATCAGTTCCGGCGCTGTGTCCGGGATGCGTTTTACTGTCCGTGTTCCCCTTGGCTCGTCCCCTTCCCTCCCCCACCTCCGCAGCTGTGGCCTTGTTCGGCGGGTTCGCAGGTACTACAAGACGATCCGACTTCCCACGCTCGTGCATCTCAGGCGTACCACCTTATGTTCCCTGAACGGCCCACCCGGTGATCGGCCGGGCGGGCGAGCGTGGGATCTCCCGGTTCTCGCGCATGGAGGTTCCGTACATGCCCTGGTTCTTTGACCGCGCAGGGTCCACCGACGACTCGCGATAGCGCCGCCAGTAGTGTGGCCTTCCGCCTCTTGTACAGCGTGGGCACCCCGGATGCTTCATTTCGCGGCTCCATAGCCCGGCCTGCACGTGCCCCTGTCAACGCTTCGCCACGCCCTCGCGGGACGTCGACGCATGACTCGGGGTCGCCGTGGGTCGCTAGTGCGGCGTAAACAAATGCTCGTTCCAGTGACACTGTTAGGCTAGAAAAAGTGTGGGTAAATTGGACACATGATCCTAACTGATAATCAACGCAATATTCTCGAGTCCTTGGCTGGAGGTGGTGGGTACGACAGGTCTGCGGCTGCCCGCGCCCGTATGGTGCTATGGCGGGACGAAGGATTCTCAGTGCGGGAAATAGCCGAGAAGGCGGGCGCGTCGAAGCCTACCGTGCGACTGTGGCTGTCGCGCTATGACGAGGAGGGGCCGGACGGCTTGCTGAGCCGGGTGTCCCCGGGGCGGCCACGGGAGGTCCCGGGGCGGGTACGGGCGCGGATCCTGGCGTTGACCAGGACCACTCCTCCACCGGAGACCGGACTGAGCCACTGGACGAGCACCGAGATGGCGCGGTACCTGAAGCGCCGCGAAGGAGTGTCGGTCTCGCACACCTTCGTGGCCCAGCTGTGGCGGGAGAACAATCTCCAGCCGCACCGGCACCGAGTCTTCAAGCTCTCGGCGGACCCGGATTTCGAGGCCAAGGTGGAGGACGTCGTCGGCCTCTACCTTGATCCCCCCGAGGGCGCCGAGGTCCTGTCGATCGACGAAAAGCCTGGGGTGCAGGCACGCGACCGGACGCAGCCACCGCGGCCGGTCGCCTCCGGCCGGGTCGCCACCCGCACGCACGACTACCAGCGGAAGGGCACGACCGACCTGTTCGCCGCCCTCGACGTCGGGACGGGGCGGGTCACCGCCAGGTGCTTCCCCAGCCACACCAGGGCCGATTTCCTCACGTTCATGGACCAGGTCATCGCGGAATACGGCGGTGCGGAGCTCCATGTCGTGGTCGACAATCTGGCCACCCACTACGGCCCCGACGTCGACACATGGCTACGCAGACACAAGAACGTCACGTTCCATTTCACCCCGTCCGGCAGTTCATGGCTCAACCAGGTCGAGAACTGGTTCGGTATTCTCACCCGGAACGCACTCCAGCGCGGGGCGTTCGTCTCGGTCCAGGACCTCGTCAACACCATCAACAACTATGTCAAGAACTGGAACTGGGACGCCCATCCGTTCGAGTGGACAGCCACCGCAGAAGAGATCGTAGCCAAGGTGGAGGTACTCCACCGGGAATTCAGGAAGCTGCTCGCCAACAACTTGTGACGACATTTAGTTATGTATCATCGGAAAGAATTTTGGTTTACAATCTACTAGTACTACAGCCCCAGTGATCTCTATGTAGCTGCCGCCGGTGTGGCGGTTACTTGAGCGGCGCGGATCCGGGTCTGGAAGTGGTAATGGCGGGCGCGTGCCTGGTGGCTGCGACGCCAGTCCGACCACCAGGTGATCACGGCCGATGGGATGGCGGCCTGTCCAAAAAGGGCAATGACGTGACGGATCTCGTTGAGGGTGAGTGGGGCCATCATGGCTCTATCCGGTTCCGGCTGCTCGGCGATCGGGAGGCCGCCGGGAAGGCGCTGGTATCCCACCGCGGTCGTCGCTGGTGGGACGGCCGGTGGGTTTTGTTCGCGGTTTCTCAGCGCGGTGACAGCGAGCCAGGCGTGGGCGAGCATCGCCAGGGTGATGTGCCGGTACCAGGCGCGGTAGAGCCGAACCTGGTAATGGTCGAGACCGACCTCGTTCTTGGCTGACTGGAAACATTCCTCGATTCCCCAGCGCCGGCCTGCGACGGTGACGAGGGTAGCGAGCGGAACCGGCCGCGGACTGTGGGTGAGAAAGAACGCAAGCTCCCTTTTGCCGGTGCGTGCGCGGCGGATCAGGACCTGCTGAGGCCGATTCGCCGGGCCGGCGAGGTCGGTCGTGTCCACCAGCGCCCAGTCATACAACCGGGGTCCTTTCGAGCCATCGGCGCAGGAATATGTCTCCCAGGCACGCGCGGGGACCTTCGCGGCGAGGGTGTCCACACGGCGGCGACCGACGGTCGTGGTCACCTCGGTGTCCTTCTTGACAGCCAGAACATAGCCGACCCGGTGTTCTTCCAGCCAGTCGCGTAGTTCGGGGTCGCCGCCGTACACCTCATCGCCGGCGACCCAGCCCAACTGCCGGTGGGTCACCCAGAACCGGCGGATCATGTCCAGTGCCAGCAGCGGCTTGGTCGCGAACCCCACCCTGGCCGGCACACCCGCCGCCTTGCACCGCGCCCGGTCGTCGGTCCAACTCGCGGGAAGGTACAGCTCCCGGTCGACGAAAGCCCGTCCCTTCCCGGAAACATAGGCGGCGAACACCCCGATCTGACAGTTCTCAATCCGGCCCGCGGTACCGCTATACTGCCGCTGCACCCCGGCCGAGGACTTTCCCTTCTTGATAAACCCGGTCTCGTCCACAACCAGGACCCCATCCGGCTCGGTCAGGTTCTCCACCACATACGACTGGACGACGTCACGCATCGCGTGGGCGTCCCAGGCATACTCGTTCAACAACCGCTGCATCTTCTGCGGCCCGGCCTCACGGGTGAACTCCGCAAGCGTCCACCCGTTCTTCCGTTCCGTCCGAGACAACAACCCTGCCACATAGGCCCGTGCCTGCGCACGCGGCTGATCAGACCGGAAACAGTCCGCCACCCGGCCGAACAGCTCCTCCAGCCCCGCCTCCCACACCGCCACGTTCATCCCGGATACGCTACGTGCCGCGGCCACCGCGGCTTCTTCTTTTGTTCTCACAGACTACGGAGAATCACGCGGTGGCCGCCCCACGCCACACGCCACGCCGTATCCGCGACGAGAGACCACACGGCGACCACTGGGGCTGTAGTACTAGCCCTTCGACGCAGAGCTCTTCCATCTCCTCCTCCATGCCGGTTTATCCCGGCGCTTTCACAAAATCGAACATCGATTGTTCTCCCAGATCACCATGAACTGGCGAGGCAGGCCACTGACCAGCCACGAAGTCGTCGTGAACACCATCGCGGCGACCCGAACCCGCAGCGGACTACGTGTCGAAGCGCACCTGGACACCAGGGACTATCCGATCGGCGTCGCCGTCAGCAAAGCCCGCATCGATGCCCTACCGACCGAACACCACACGATGCACAGAACATGGAACTACACAATCCACCCCACACACACCGACGGTACGGCCCCACCCGCCGTTAACGCCGCGACCGGTTCAGACCGGGCAGCGACCCTGACGCTGCTGGCCCACCCGCGCCTGACCGGCATGAGCATCACCGAGTTGGACGCACTCGCAGAACAGCTGGCGCCGGAACAGGCGGCCCGCCGGGAGCAGCGCCGCTACCAGGGACGCGGCGGACCACGTCGCCACGCCCCCGGCGCCCACGGCAGAACCCTGCTCTCGCCCCGCGACCGGGTCCTGATCACCGTCGTTCACCTGCGCCAGGTCTGCTCTCAACGGCTCCTGGCGGACATGCTGGAAGTCGCAGCGCGGACGATCGGTCAGGCGGTCACCGACGTCCGGCATCTCCTGCACGAGCAGAACATCACGATCACGCCGACAACCCTGCGGTTCACCTGCGCCGAGCAGGTCACTGCCTACGCGCGCACCGGACAGTACGACGACGGCCGCCCATCGCTGCCCTGGACGCTGTCCGACCCCGCGCTGACCGGCATGAGCCGCGCCGACCTCGCCGCACTCATCGACCAGGTATCGGTCCGCCAAGCAGCCGCCGTGGAACGACGCCGCCACCAGCAACGCGGCCGCCAGCGCCTCCCCGGAACCCGCGGCGGTGTCTTCCCGCAGAAGATCACCAGCGGGGAACGTGTCCTGGCCGCGATCCTTCACCACCGCAAAGTCGCCACCGGCCGAGTCCTGGCCGAGCTGTTCGGCGTCAGTCACCGCACCATCGGCACCGCCTTCCTCGAAGTCCGCCCCATCCTCGAAGAAGACGACATCCACCTGCCACGAGCACCCGTCAAGTACCGCTCCGCCGAACAGCTCCTCGCGTCTGTCCTGCCGGCAGACGAGGCCGCCACGCCGACGGGTTAATTCTGCACAGGCCCATTACCTGCGGGACTTGCTCACGATGACACCAAAATCATCGCAGCCGTGGGTCGCCACGCTCGTGAGAACTGTCTTCGACCAGGCCGACGCCAATGAGGTCGGCGGGCAGTTCGACCGGGTCACCGAAGCCCTCTCCGAGAAACTCCCGAAGGCCGCCGACCATCTCTCCGGCGCAAAAGCCGACCTACTCGCGTTCACGACCTACCCGCGGGAGGTCTGGCGGCAGATCCCCGCAGGAACGACTGAACAAGGAAATCCGCCGCCGTACCGACGTCGTCGGTATCTTCCCCGACCGTGACGCCATCATACGTCTCGTCGGCGCGGTCCTCGCGGAACAACACGACGAGTGGATCGAGACCCACCGCTACTTCGGCCTCGAAATCCTCGCGAAAGTCGACGCCACGAACAAGAAATCCGACACACCTGAGATCGGCGTGACACCCGAAGCTCTGACCGCATAACCTTCAACCAGGATCACGCGGCATCACGCTCCGTACACCACCACCCTGGGCATGACCTCCGGTTCCCACCGGAAGTGATCGTCCTCGCTGTCCGCTGGTACCTGCGGTTCGCGCTGTCGTACCGGGACGTCGAGGAGCTCCTCGCCGAACGCGGCCTCGAGGTTGATCACGTCACGGTGTACCGGTGGGTGCAGCGCTTCACGCCCCTGCTGGTCGAGGCGGCCCGGCCGTGTCGTCACCGGCCTGGGGATAGGTGGTTCGTCGACGAGACCTACGTCAAGGTCTCCGGCCGGTGGACGTACCTGTACCGGGCGGTCGACCAGCATGGCCAGGTCATCGACGTCCTGGCCAGCGAACGACGCGACCAGGCCGCCGCTCGGCGCTTCTTCATTCGGGCGCTGACGCAGGGGCGACGGCCGGTCGAGGTCACGACCGACAAGGCGTCGGTCTACCCGCGGATCCTCGACGAGCTGCTCCCCGATGCCTGCCACGTCGACGCCGCTCGGGAGAACAATCGTGTTGAAGCCGACCACGGCCGGTTGAAAGCGTGGCTGCGGCCGATGCGTGGGCTGAAACGCCTGCGGTCCGTCCAGACCGTCAGCGCCGGACACGCTCTGATCCAGAACATCCGCCGCGGCCACTACGAACTCGGGACCGACAGCAGTCCGCACCTGCGGCTGGAAGCCGCGTTCACCGAACTCGCCGCAGCCGTCTGATCAGCAGGCGCTCCGGTCGCTGGCATGCCCAGCCTCCCGGCCATGCAACAGCGCCACGCCGTGAGCTGCGCAGTTCGCCGGCGGTCGCGCGGCCGGCGGCGCGCCATCCGGTCGTCCGGCGCCAGCGGTGTGGCCCCGGATCTGTCACATCCGCGCGGCACCATGCGTCTACTCGGCAGGGTCCAGCGGCAACGGAGGTCTCACGGCGATGACGCACCAGGACTGGGTGACCGAGCAGTTCGAGGTGCAGCGGCGGCACCTGTTCGCGGTCGCGTACCGGATGCTGGGCTCCCGGGCCGATGCCGAGGACGCTGTCCAGGAGGCGTGGCTGCGGCTCAACCGCGGCACGCCGGACACGATCGCCGACCTGCGGAGCTGGCTCACGACGGTCGTCGGCCGGATCTGTCTGGACATGCTGCGCTCCCGCCGGTCCCGCCGGGAGAGTAACCAGGGCACCTGGCTGCCCGAGCCGCTGGTCGTCGCCGATCCCGAGGACGGGCCCGACCGGCAGGCCGAGCTCACCGACGCCGTCGGGCTGGCGCTGCTTGTTGTGCTGGAGACACTCACGCCCGCCGAACGACTGGCGTTCGTCCTGCACGACATCTTCGCCGTACCGTTCGAGGAGATCGGGTCGATCCTCGACCGGACGCCCACCGCCGCCCGCCAGCTCGCCAGCCGGGCGCGCCGCCGGGTCCGCGGCGCCCCGACCACACCAGACACCGATCTCGCCCGGCAACGCGAGGTCGTGGCGGCGTTCCTGGCAGCCGCTCGCGGCGGCGACTTCGACGCCCTGCTCGAGATACTCCACCCCGACGTGATGTTCCGCATCGACATCGGTTCGCGTCCCACGCCGACGCCGATATCCGGTCTTGTCGGCGGTCGTGCCGCCGTCGCCCGGCACGCCGCCACGATGGGACCGCGTTTCGCGCGGATGTGTCAGCCGGCGCTGGTCAACGGAGCGGCCGGAATCATCGCTCGGGGGCAGGGCGGCCTTGTCGCGGTCGCCGGCATCACCGTCGTCGACGCCACCATCGTCGAGATCGATCTGATCCTCGACCCGGCGAAACTCGATGCCATCGAGCTCGGTGAATAGCGCGAACCGTCACTGATGATCTTGATGGGCGGTCGCGGTCACATCCGCCCATCGGCACGACCTGCGGATGATCTCTGAACACAGAATGAATCGATGTGATCCGCGCGGGCGGGCATACATGTCCGGATCAGGAGGAGCGAAACAATGAGAATCGCCATTTTCGGAGCCAACGGGCCTACTGGTCGGCTGCTGACCGAGCAGGCGCTGACCACCGGTCACGACGTCGCCGCGGTGACGCGACGACCTGCGGAATTCCCGATTACGCACCCTCGACTCGACATCGTGGAGGCCGACGTACACGATCAGCCGGCCGTCGACCGAGCTGTCGAGGGAACCAGCGCGGTGCTGTCCACACTCGGCGTTCCGTTCGCCCGCAAGCCAATCGACGTCTACAGCGTCGGAATCCACAACATCGCCACCGCCATGGCTCGGCACGGGGTCAAGCGAGTGGTCGTCGTGAGCTCCAGCGCCACCGAACCGCACCATCACGCTGAGGGCGGATTCTTGATGAACCGGATCCTCCAGCCGATGATCACGGCCACGATCGGCAAGACGACCTACGTCGACATGCGCCGCATGGAAGAGTTCGTGCGCGCCAGCGATCTGGACTGGACGATCATGCGGCCCTCGGGTCTGTTCGACGGACCCGCCGTGACGAACTACGAACTCCACGAGGACCAGGCACCCGGCATCTTCACCAGCCGCGCGGACCTTGCCGCCAGCGTGCTCGAACAGGCAATCGACGTCCGGTTCATCCGTAGGATCGTCGCCGTGACCACCTTCGACGGCGCCCCGACTCTGTTCCAGATGTTGCGCAAGGAGGCATTCAAACGAGGCTGACGTGTCGGCGCCGCTTTCTCTGCGTGGCCTGTCTCTGCCACGGTGAGATCGCCCATTAGATGAAGTAGGAAGTCTGAGAGAACCATGACCACCACGGACACGTGTCCGAGTATCGGGAAACCCCGCTGGCACTGCTTCAGCCGATTGTGGAGTTGTCTCCTTGCTGCGCGTCCCAGGCTAGCCGGGCCGCGGCGATGGCGTCCCCATGTGCCCGGGACCAGTCCACGAGCGCGAGCACCGCGTTGATGAGGCTCTCGCCGACGGGCGTGAGTCGGTAGTCGACCTGGGCAGGGACGGTCGCGTGGACCGTCCGGTGAACGATCCCGTCTCTGCAGAGCCGGCGAGTGGTCAGCGTCAGCATGCGCTGGGAGATCCCGGGGATCGCCCGCTGGAGCTCGCGGAACCTTCGGACACCCTTGGACAGTTCCACCACGACGAGAACCGTCCATTTGTCGCCGATCCGGTCCAGTACGTCACGGACGCCGCAGTCGTCGTCGCCGCAGGGGCCGAGCGTGGCCTGATCGCCGCCGGACCTGGTTACCGCCATGTTCGTGACCGACATTCAAGTGCCTCCTTGTGGACGCTGATCATTTCAGTCTACGGTCGGCTGGTTACCGAACAGAACCAGTGGGAGGCACTGATGATCCTGGTGACGGGAACCTCGGGCGTGCTCGGCGGCCTTGTCCTTGAAAGGTTGCGAGCTGACAGCGGGAGTGAGGACGAGAAAGCGAAAGCAGGGGTCGTCGCCGGAACACGTACTCCCGGCGACGACGACCGGCACATCGACTTCGACAATCCCGACACGCTTGCCGACGGATTCGCCGGCGTCGACGTCCTCGTGTTCGTCTCGGCGGGCTCCGCCGAGGACGACGTGGTGCTTGCGCGCCACGGTGCGGTGGTCGCGGCGGCCTCCGAGGCGCGGGTGCGTCACGTGATCTACACTAGCCCAGATCTTTCGCGCCTTGGCCAGGTGCGATCGCGGGCTGGCCTCCCACTCTGTTGATGTTGAGTTTTGCCGCTCGGTCCGGGTGTGACCGTGGCGGAGTGCCCCGGCTGTCGCGCGGGGTGGGCGCCCGGTCCACGTCCGGGTGGGGTTCCTTCTGGTCGGTGGGGTGGGAGGTCTGTGGTCGCGGGCTATCCGGGGGCGGGCAGTGCGCGCAGTGTGGTGATCGCCTGGAGGGCGAGGGGGGCCCAGGGGTGGTGCGGGGGCAGGTGCAGGGTGCTGCGGCGGGCGTGGTGGGCGAGCCGGCCTGCGAGCCAGAACAGGCGGTGGCGTAGCCGTTTCGGTTCCCAGCGTCGCGCGGGCTGGCCGGCGAGGGCGAGCATCTGGGTCCAGGCGATCAGATCGAGAGCGAGTGCGACAAGGGCGCACCAGATCTGGTTCTGGGTGAAGTCGTGCAGCGGCAGGTTGGTCAGACCGGTGTCCTTGGCGGTTCGGATACGGTCCTCGCAGCGGGCCCGGCGGCGGTGGCGTAGTTCGAGGTCGGCGAGCTGCCCGCGGGCGGCGTTGGTCGCGAACGCGGTGATCCGGTTGCCGTCGACGTCGGTGACACGCAGCTGCGCGCCGGGGTGCGGGCGTTCCTTGCGGACGAGGACACGCATGCCCGGTGGCCAGCCGGTCAGGTCCATCAGCCCGGACAGTTCGGCGACGAACGCGCCGGGCCGGGGCTGGCGGTCGGCGTCGTAGGCCGGTGTCCACGCCTTCGCGGGGATCTCGCCGATCAGCTGGGCGGCGTTGTCGGGCAGGGTGAACCCGACCGAGTAGGCCAGCCTGCGCTGGTGCGCCCAGGCGAGGAAGGCGTGGGTCCCACCGGCGGAGTCGGCGCGGATCAGTACCTTGCGGGAGCGGCGTAGCCGGGCCGGGAGCTGGGCGAGGGCGCCGGTGGCGACGGTGATGTGGTCGGCGGCGGTGTTCGACCCGGCGTTACCGGGGCGCAGCAGGACCGTCGCGGGTTCCCCGGTGCCGGCCTGGCCGTGGTCGATGAACGCCCACAACGGGTGGAACCCGAAGCCGCGTTTGAATGTCGGCGCCGCGTCTTGTTTCTCGGAATGGGCGGTGACCAGTGTCGCGTCGAGATCCACGATCAGCGGGTCGTGCACCGACACCGTGTGGTCGGGGGCGTGTTCCCCGGCCGCCGCCCATACCTGGCCCCGCGCTGCCGCGCGGGCCCGGTCGAGTGCCGTCAGGACCTTCTCGGCGTCGCCGGCGAGCCGGTCGATCGTGCGTGACACCGTCGGGTCCGAGGCCACCAGCCCGAACAACTCCGGCTCCGCGCGTAGCTGGGCGATGTCGGCCAGGCAGTCCCCGCCCAACGCCAGCGCCACGGCCAGATCGGTCAGTACCTTCGCCGGGTCATGGGTCGCCAGCGGTGACCGCCACGGCGCGAGCGCGTCGGACAGCAACCGACCCAGCCCGCTGACGCGGACCGTCTCGGTCAGCAGCACGCTGCCCGCCGCCGACACGACACCCCGCCCGGCGGCGTCGATGCGGACAGAGGGGTAAACACCGGTACTCTGCACCATGAAGGTGCTCCTTGGATTGGAACGGATCAGGTCCTAGACAAGCCCGATCCTCCCAGTTCAGGAGCACTTTCCTATTTCCGACACCCCAACAGACGATCATCGCCGTGAAAGCCGGAGGCTAGTCTGGTCGGCTCCGGTGAGCGGCTGACGATGGCCCTTGCGCACCGCTGGACCGAGGCGCGGCTCGCGGAGGCGCCGTTCGGGGTCACGATCCTGCGAAACGGGCTGTACTCGCAACTCGCGGCAGGCATGGCACTGACGGCGGCGAAGGACGCGCTGCAGACCGGCGTGCTCGCTCTACCGTGGGGCGACGGCCGGCTGGCGACCGTCGCCCGTGAGGACCTCGCCGAGGTCGCGGCCCGGGTCGCCGCAGAGTCGGACGCGGACCTACGGGCCGGTCACCGCGGCCGCCACGCCGGCCGGACATATGAACTCGAAGGCCTGACCGCACTGTCCGGCGACGATCTGGCAGCGCTGCTGGCCGAGGTGTCAGGTCGACCCGTCCGTTACGAGTCAGCTCCGCTCTGGGCCGTTCGTTCCGGTCTTGAAGCAGCTGGCCTGCCCGCGCTCCAGATCACGCACGCGATCTCGACACTCGCCAACATCGGCGCGGGGTTCCTCGGCCTCCACCCCTCCGACCTGCCGCATCTCCTCCCCGCCGCGCCGCGCCAAGGAGCCGACACGGTCCGTGCGCTGGTGCGCGCAGAACTGGGCTGACAGCACCGTGCGGGCTCGATTGCGCGGCGACGTGGCCACACCCGTGCCGCCTGCGCCGCTTACCGTCCTCGGCACCGCATCCGGCCGTGCGGGGCGCACTTGTAAGTGCGTACTTCCTGGTGGGCTGTATCTCTCCGACAGTTAGTCCCATGGAACTGGAGCAGTCGGCCAATCCCGGTTTGCGGGGAGTGCTCCTGCTGGGCCTGACGGGGCTGACGGTCATCGGCCAGCTGTACGTGTCGCTGCCGTTGACACCGATGGTGTCATACGCCTTTCCCGAGGCACGTGACACCGGGCTGCTGGGTGCGGCGTTCGGCGGTGCCTACGCCGCCGGTTTCCTGTTGCTGCCGCCCCTGATCGGCGATGTTCCGCTGCGACGGACCCTGGTGACGGCACTGGCCGTGCTGGCACCACTGACGCTGCTGGCCGCGGCCGCGCCGACGTGGCCCTGGCTGGTGGCTGCGCGCGTCGGGCAGGGCCTTGCCGCATCGGCCTTCACTCCTGCGGTTCTTTCGTTCCTGGCGGGGCACACGCCGCCGCGTCAGCGGGTGCGGGCGGCGGGGATCGTCGGTGCCTGCTATCTGCTGTCGGTCGTTGCTGCTCAACTCGCAGGTGAGTTCGGTGGCCATGTCCTGGGCTGGCGGGGTTTCTTCACAACGACCTCCGCGCTGTATGGCCTGGGTGCGCTCGCGGTGAAGGTCAGGCTGCCGAGGTCAGGTTGTGAATCCTCGCCTCAGACTGCCTCTCACCCAGCCCAGGTGGGTCCGACCGGGTATGGGCCGTTGCTGCGGCAAGCGGCCCAGTCGGACATGCGAGTTCTGCTGGCGATCAGCGCGACGGCGCTGTTCGGGTTGGTCAGCCTGTATGCCGCCCTCGCTCGCGTGCACACCGGCACGCTGTTGCTCTGGCGGCTTGCCGCCGCGCCCGCACTGCTGCTGGCGTGGCCGGCCAGTCGCCTAGCCGGCCGCTACGGCGCCCGCGAGATGGTTCAGGTGGGACTGGCCGTCTGCGCTGGCGGCGAAGCCACCGTCACCATCGGCGCAGTCACGCACGCACCGTCGGCCGGGCTGCTGATCGGAATCGAGATCACGGCAGTAGGCGTTTCCATCATCATCCCTGCGCTGATCGAATGCGTCCGCGTTGCCGACACGACCGGGGCGGGGCCACCGCTGTATCTGTTCGCCCTGTTCACCGGCGCGACCATCGCACCTTGGCTGGCCCTGCCGACGCCCGTCTTGGGTATCGCGCTGGCCGCGACCCATGTCCTGGGCGGGACTGTCCTCCTGCTCACCCGCGCCCGCTTCGGCGCATCAGCCCTTTCCCGTTAAGGAGAAAACACCATGGTCCAACCCGCTGCCCGTGCGCAGATCAGCGTCGGCGACATGACCATCACCTACCTGCCCGACGGGCACGGATGGCTCAACCCCACCGTCTTCTTCCCCGCCAGCGCACCAGACGGCTGGGCCACACACGCCGAGTTCCTCAATGCTCAGGGCTGGTTCCCGGTCAGCATCGGCTCCTTCCTGATCCGGGCCGCCGACCGGGTCATCCTGGTCGACCTCGGCTTGGGCACGGTCGACTTCGGCATCCCGGGAACGGCCACCTTCAAAGGAGGCAGCCTGCCGGACGCCCTGGCCGCCGAGGGCCTGAGCCCAGCCGACATCGACACCGTCGTCTACACCCACCTGCACCACGACCATGTGGGCTGGACCAGCAACGTTGCCCCCGCCCCCAACGCCGCGGAGGGCCAGATCGTCACCGGCCTGACCTTCGCCGGCGCCCGGCATCTGGTTAGCGAACCCGAGTGGCGGCACTGGTCGGGCACCGCCGAACTCGTCGGCCCCGACCCGGCCGCCGTGCAACAGCCACTAGCCGACGCGATCGCGTTCATCGCCGACAACGAGGAGATCGCCCCCGGCGTGCGCATCCTGGCCACTCCCGGGCATACTCCCGGGCACAGCAGCCTGCTGGTCACCGACCCGACCGGCAGGGACACCCGGCGCGTAATCATCCTGGGCGATGTCATGCACTGCCAGGTCCAGGTCATGGAGAGCCACTGGAGTTTCGCCTTTGACGTCGACCCGGAGAGGGGTGTCGCCACCCGCGAACAGCTGCTGAAGGAACTCGAGAACGAAAACACCGTCCTCGCCGGCGGCCATTTCGCCAGCACTGTCTTCGGCCGGGTCCTCCCCCGAGCCGCCAAGCGCGCCTGGGCCAGCGGACTCTCCCTCAGTTAGCCTGCACACCATGCGTGGCCCATCCACTCGTCGACCCCGGCCGGGGACCCCCGGCCGGGTCCTCGCCTGGCTGCCCGACGGCAGACCTGCCGACGTCTACAGCGCCCCCTGCCCGTCACGGCAGGTCCTGGACCGCATCGCCGACAAATGGACCGCTCTCATCATCGGCTCACTGTCCACCGGCACCAAGCGCTACAGCGAACTGCGAATAGCGATCGAGGGAATCAGCGAGAAGATGCTCACCCAGACCCTGCGCAGCCTCGAACGCGACGGCCTGGTCACGCGTACCACGCATCCGACCATCCCCCCCAAGGTCGAGTACAGCCTCACCCCGCTGGGGACCACCCTGACAGCCCCGCTGGCAGCCATCCGCGACTGGGCCGAACAGCACATCAACGAAGTCAACGACGCCCGCATGCACAACGACCAGCAGACCCGGCACACGGGCTGACCCCCGGCGACTGGTCCGGGCGGTACTTCCCGTCCGAAGTACGGTTTGACCGGAATGCAGTTTGATCTGCTACTTCTGATCTACAGGGGATTCGGACGAAGGTTCTGATCAGAAGAGGATCAGAGGATTATGGCGATCTTCCCGTTCAGGTGGCCCTGCTTATAGCGAGCATGGGCGTCCTGGATGGCGTGCAGGCCGAAGGTGGAGTCCACTCGTAGCTTCAGCGCACCGGCGTCGACGAGCCTGGTCAGCTCGGCCAGCCCGGCCCCGTCTTCGCGGACCTGATTCACGATGGTTTGAACGCCCCGGTACGTCAGGTCTGGCGCAGGTCCGGCCTGGGTGGCGATCGAGGCGTACCGCCCGCCGTCGGCGATCGCCTTCGTCGCGAGGGCCCCGTACGTGTCGAAGACTGCGTCGTAGCCGCGGCCGCCGAAAGCTTTCGGATTCGTGGCGACGAATTCGGCGCCGTATCGTTCGGCGAGGACTGTGTGCTCGGTGCGCGAAACCAAAGCGTCCACCCGTGCGCCCCGCGCACGAGCGATTTGCACAGCCAGGCCGCCAACCGCTCCGGTCGCCCCGGTGACCAGCAGAAGTTTCCCAGCAGATATCTCGAGCCAGTTCAGCGTCTGCAACGCGATCAGCCCGGGCAATGGCAGCGTGGCCGCCTCGACAAGGCTGACGGCCCTCGGCGCGGGCGCAAGTGAGCACACCGGCAGCGCCACCAGATCAGCCCAGGTCCCCCGGCCGGTGTCGAGCTGGTGTGACATCGCGATGACCCTCGCCCCCGCATGCAGACCGCTCGCGCCACCGTCCACCACGATGCCAGCCAGGTCCCAGCCGAGCGTCATCGGCAGCGCCGGTGTCCCTTCGCCGATCACGCCTCCGCGTGTCTTATCATCGACCGGGTTGATGCTGGTCGCGATGGTACGGACCAGCGCCTCGTCCGATCTCGGCTCGACATCGACGGTGTCGACGATCCGCAGAACCTCAGGTCCACCGAAACGATCAATCCGGATAGCGCGCATCGAATCCTTTCAGCGTTTGAAAAGCGCCGAACGCGACCGACGGTTCCACCTGACGGGGCGGCGATCAAGTGGATGCGTAACAAGGGCCGGCGAGGCGGGATTCAACCCGGAGTGCAGGCCCATCGTGTGTTCTCTTGATCACGCCGGGCCCGCGACGCGGCGAATGGTGCCGATGATTGCCCGGTTGGTCAGCGATTGACGGTGAGCACGATCTTACCGGTAGTGTGGCCGCTCTCGCCGATCTCGTGCGCCTTCGCGGCCTGCTCCAGGGGGAGTACGGTTTCGATTTTGGCGCGCAAACGCCCAGCACGTACGAGATCGGCGATGGCCAGTAGGCCGGCGTAATCCGGCTCGACAAGGGTGAAGCCGGCGCGGACGCCGAGTTCGGCGGCCTGCGGGACGAGGCCGTCCTCTGCGGGAGATGCCAGCGACACGAGAACGCCGCCGCTGCGCAGCACCTTCAACGAACGCGGCCCGTAGTCGCCGCCGATGCAGTCGAAGACGACGTCGATGTCCTGGAGTACCTCGGCGAAGTCGGTCGTACGGTAGTCGATGAGTTCGTCCGCGCCGAGGCCGCGCAGAAAGGCATGCTTGCCCTCGCTGGCGGTCCCGATCACATAGCCGCCACGCGCCTTGGCGATCTGGACGGCAACGTGGCCGAGACCGCCCCCGGCGCCGTGAATGAGCACGCGCTGCCCGGGTTGCAGGCCCGCCGTCTCGGTGAGGCCCTGCCACGCGGTCAGCGCGACCAGCGGCAGCGCGGCGGCCTCTACGTGATCGATCTGCGCCGGCTTGCGGGCGAACTGGCGGGCCGGGGCGGTGACGTACTCGGCGTAGGCGCCGACCTGCAGCGGGAATAGAGGCATACCGAACACCTCGTCGCCGGGCTGGTACAGGGTCACGCCGAGTCCCACCGCCTCGACGACGCCGGAGACGTCGTGGCCCAGGATCGGCGGGTCGCTCCACAGCCCCAGCCCACCAGCCGCCCGGGACTTCCAGTCCGTCGCATTCAGTCCAGCGGCGTGCACGCGGACGAGGATCTCGGTGGGCCTGGGCTCCGGTCGATCGACTTCGATCTCGGTCAGCACTTCGGGGCCGCCCCAACGCACCGGGCTGATGGCTCTCATCCGGACAGCTCCTGTCTCGGCGGGCGGGGTCTGGCTCATTCGTTGCCCTTCGCTTTCGGTACTTTTCTGGTCGGTACTTCGCTGTCGACGAAGCCACACCGGGGCGTGGGTGTCGTAGTTACTTCCTTTTCATCCAGAGTCTCGCAAGGCCGTTGCGAGACTCTGGATGAAAAGTCGCCTGGGCTGCGGTTAGCTGACGTTTCGGGCGGACCCGGTCCAGTGTGCTGCTCGTAGCGCCTTCTTGTCGGGCTTTCCCAGCGGGCTGAGCGGGATGGTATCGACGAAGTCGACTGATTTCGGCGCGGCGGCGGGCCCCTTGCGTTCCTTGACGAGCCGCACCAGGTCCTCCGCGCGCACGGATGCACCCGGGCAGCGGACGACGACGGCCTTCACCGCCTCACCCCAGATCGGGTCCGGTACGCCGATGACCGCGGCCGCGGAGACTTCCGGGTGGGTGGCGAGAACGTCCTCCACTTCCCGCGGAAATATGTTGAACCCACCGGTAACGATCATGTCTTTTTTCCGGTCGACGATAGTGAGGAAACCATCGTGATCGGCGGTTGCGATGTCTCCGGTGTGCAGCCAACCGTGCCGGAACGCCTCGGCAGTCTGGTCTGGTTGGTTGTGATAGCGGGCCATGACGAGCGGCCCCCGGACGCAGATCTCACCGGGTTCGCCGGTATCCACCTCGCGGCCGTCGTCGTCGAGCAGGGCGACATCGAGCCAGGGCACCGGCTGCCCGCAGGACGCGAGCCGGTCCGGATGGTGCTGTTTCTTCCGTAGGACGGTCACCGTCATGGGGCATTCCGCCTGGCCGTAGAACTGGAAGAAGATCGGGCCCAACGTCTCCATGGCTTCGGCGAGCCGGCTGGGTGACATAGCGGATGCACCGTAGAACAGCGTCTCGAGACTGCTGAGATCCGCCGTTCGGAGGCGGTGGTGGTCGAGCAGGCGGTAGATCATTGTGGGCACGAGGAATGTCGCCGTGATCCGGTAGCGCTTGATCAAGACGAGGAACTGATCGGGATCAAAGGACGAGGTGACCACCAGCGACCCACCGCGCAGCACGGTGGGCAGGAAGAGGGCCGACGAAGCGTGACTGAGCGGGGTTACGCACAGTGTCCGCAATTCGCGTGGCCAATCCCACTCGGCCATCTGAATGTCGGTCATGGTCGCGATGCCCTGGTGCGTCGTGACCACTCCCTTGGGACGACCCGTGGTACCGCCGGTATAGACGATCCAGGACGGATCTGACAGCCGCACGTTCGGGGCGGACAGGTGGCGCGCGCCGAACTGTGCCGCCCTGGTGGCGATGTCCTCGGCGTCATTGGTGGGTGCGAGCGCGATGAGCCGCTTCAGGGATGGGGCCCGCTCGCCGAGCTGCGCGGCCCGATCGCCGAAAGCGACCGGGTCGAAGAGCAGCGTCTCGACGCCCGCATCCGCAAGGATGAACGCCTGATCTTCAAGCGAACCGAGCGGATGTAGCGGCGTCCATACCACTCCCGCCACCAGCGCGGCGCCCATCGAGATGAGCACCTCGGGCCGGTTGGGCGACAGAATCGCCACCCCGCTGCCCACGGTGATTCCCCAGTCCTGCCAGGCCTGGACGTAGCGGCTGATCTCATCAGCGAACTGTCCGGCGGTCAGGACATCATCGCCCATGTACAGCACGGGTCGGGACCGATCGCGCGTCAGGGACCTGACGAGCAGGTCGGCCTGCGTTGCGGGCCGGTGGAGCGAACCAGGGTGCGCGGCCGGCTCAACGGTACCGGGCATGGTGAGCGTTCCTTCCGGATGAAACCACCGGTTACTCCAGCAACTCGAGCAGGCCACACGTGAGCCGAACCAACGTCGGGACGGCCTGCGAACCGGGAAAGTGATGCAGAAACCCGTCGATCCGAGCACTGGACACCGGCACACCTTCCGCCGCCAGGCGCCGCGCATACAGCTCACCCTCGTCACGCACCGGGTCATATTCGACGGTGAGGACGACGGCCGGCGGAAGCCCATCGAGACGCGGCTCGTGCAGGGGAGACAGCAGCGGATCGACGCGGCTCACACCAGGCGCGTACTGCTCGTAGGCCCAAATGAGCTGTTGCCGGGTCAGCACGTAACCTTCCCCGTACTCCCGCGCCGAGACGCTTCCGACCGTGGCGTCGACCAACGGCGTTACCAGCACCTGGAAGGCCAGCCGGGGCGCCCCCCGCTTCCGGGCGAGAAGCGTGACGGCCGTGGCCAGGTTTCCGCCGCTGCTCTCACCGCCGACGCCAAGCCGGTTCGGATCTCCGCCGAGGCTGTCCGCGTTGTCCGCGGCCCACCGGATGGCGGCGTAGGCATCCTCCAGCGGTGCCGGGAACTGTGCTTCCGGCGACAGCCGCTGGTCCACCGCGAGCACGATGCAGCCGGTCCCGTTCGCGAAGGATCGGCGAATCGCGTCGAACATGTCGAGCGATCCCCGGATGAAGGAGCCCCCATGCAGCCAGACGACCACCGGGCGCGGACCCTCGTGCGCGGGAACGTAGCAGCGCAGCCTGAGTTCCTGGCCATCGCCGCCCGGGATGATGAACTCGTCAACCTTCGTGATCGGCTCCGGTTCCGAAGTTCTGACCAGGTCCTCGCCCGCGCGCCGAAATTCGGCGAGAGCCATTTCGTAGGGTTGCGGAATGTCGCGGACCGCCTCGAGAAATCGAAGGGCGGCGGGGTCGAGCGCCATGTTCACAACCTCCGCTTCGTGGCGTCGACCACTCGACGTTCCCACTCCCGCGGTCGCACCGGAACTTCCTGCTGGGAACGGGCTCGTCGCAGTTCGAGGGTGACGCGCCCCTCGCCGGAGATCTGCGCCTCGGTCCAGTCCGAGCGCGGATCGATGCGCACCGATACCGCGGCCACGCCCGGGACAGCCCGCACCTCCCGCTCGACGCCCTGCATGATCGAAGCGACCAGGGTGCACATAGGTGAAGTGGTGCGAACCGCGATGTCCACTTGGCCGGCGCCGCCGACCTCGACCGAAGTCACCAGGCCCATGTCAACGATGTTCATCGGCGCGCCGACGCGCACGCTGCACGGGTCGAACACCGAGCGCAGTGCTGTGTCGACGGCCCGGCCGAGCTCATCGGCTTGGTCGAGCGCCTTGGCATTGCTGATATTGGCATTGTCGAACGCGCTGCCCGGCGCGTTCATGCCGCGGCCTCGAGCGCGGCCTTCCAGTTGGAGTAGGGTGCCTGAATCCCCGTTCGGGCCTTTTCCCTGGCGAACTCGTCATCGGCTATCCGCGCCTTCGCGGCCTCGATGTCGATCCCGAGTATGCGGGCGTAGTTGCCACCAAGAATCAACGCCCGGTCCTCGGCGGTAAGTTGCGGGATTCCCCAGGCGGCGAGGGTCTCCTCGCTGAAGGAGAACTCGCTGAGGGCCCTGATGATCGGCTGCGAGTGAAAGACCATGCTGCCGTCAGAGTAGATCAGCTTACTGGGGCCACCCCAGAAGATCAACTTTGCCAGCGTCTGCTCGAACACCCCCGGACTCTTGGTGAGGAGGACGGACGTGACCTCGAGGTTAGCGTAGACGTTCGGGTAGCGGGCGATCGCGAGTGCCGCCTCCTCGGCGAACGCCAGTCCGGCGTGGACGATCTCGAACGAGAGATCGGGAAAGGCGTCCGCGGCGTTGTCGATGTCATCGAGGTGGAACGGGTTCATCGGCACTGGGCCGAGCGGCGACGCCTTGTGGACGGCAACCGTCCTGAGACCGCGTTCCTGGGCGCGGGCGAACAGCGGGAAGGCGAGCTTTGGATCATCCATACGCCAGCTGCGGATGGGTTCGACCTGCGCGGGGTAGAGCTTCAGGCCCACCGCTTCGGGCATCTCGTCGAGCTGCTCGTCGAGCTCCCGCAGACAGGTCTCGAGTCCGAGGGTCGGGTCGACGCCCACGTAGCCGACGAACCGGTGCGGCCACCGCCGCACGGCTTCGACGGTCTTGTGTCGCGCGCACAGACCGTCCTTGAAATACGAGTCGAGTCGGAGCGTATGCGTGGCCGCCATGTCCACGTCGGACTCGAGAAACAACGTTCTGGCCAGCGTCTCGATCGACCAGTCCGTGCGCTGCTCGAACTCGCCGAGACCGATGCCCGGCTGCCAGTCCCGGTGTAGCATGACGAGCGCGTCCCGTAAACCGTGGGCATACCGGTTTGGCTGGGTGTTTTCGTCGGTAAGGTCGTAGGCGTGCGCGACCGCGTTGAAGACGAATGCGTCGTTGATCATTCCCTGTTTCCTTTCACTCAGGCGCCGAAGCGGCCCTGCAGTATTTCAATACCCTCGACGTAGATACCGCGCACGGACGCTTCGGCCACGGCGTCATCGACGCCCGGCGCCGGATCGAACCGGCTGGACCAGCTCAGCGTGCACCTTTTCGCGTCGATCGGCGTCAGCTTCATCGTCGCCAGGTAACCCTGGATGGGAAACGGACCGGGGACCGGCATCGAGTAACTGGTCCGCAGGTTCAGCTCGTCAAGCTCTTCTAGCTTCTCCACCACGATTTCGTCATCGAGGACGACCGTGCGCAGCATGCCGATACCCTCACCCGTCGGCCCGACCTGCACACCCCGCGACTCGCCCAGCACCTCGATGAATTCGACGAACTCGCATAGGAGACCCCAGACCGTTTCCGCGGGCGCACCCAACTCGCCCTGCTCTCTTACCTCGATCATTTCTCCTCCTGGTGTCAACCTGTGCTGGCGCCCGGCGTGGGCCGCCGGACTCTCCGGTCGTTTCGGACCGGAAGTCCCGCTGGTCCGGCGGTTACCGCCAGACCAACGGGACAAGTCGATGCCGTGGCGGGATCAGACAGCTGCCGCGGTTCTGTCGAGAATTTCCTCTAGTAAGCTCGGCTTCAGGCCGAGGACATCCTGGGTCAACGACGAGTCCATGACGAACGGTCGCTGAAGCTGGTATTGCATCTCGGGTATCTCCCCTACGGTCGGGGAGAACAGGCCAGCGAGTCTGAGCATGGAGCCGGGCATCCGGCGGAGCTTGGCAGGGGGCGCTCCGGTGTGCTCTGCGAGAGCGACCGCGAGCTGACGCGAGGAAAGCGGCGGGTTGCTCGGAACGTGCCATGCCCGCCCCCACGCCTGGTCGTTCTCGCCTGCCGCGACGAGAGCGCGAGCAGCATCCTGGGTATCCGTCCAGGTATGCGGTGCGTCCAGGTCGGCCGGAAAGAGCGCGGCCTTACCGGCCAGGACCTTCGGCGCGACCATGATCGTGAAAACCGACATCGCGCCAGTGCCGATGAAGTCACTCGCGCGGACCTCGGTAACCCGCACGCGGCCCGCGCGATGCGCGGCAATCGCTTCGTCCCACGCCTGCCGGCGGACGCGGCCCTTCACGGTGTTCGGCACCAGCGGCCGGTCCTCGAACATCGGGCCGTCGACGGGCCCGTACGCATAGAGATTCCCGAGCATCACGTAACCGACCCCGGTCCGCTCGGCTGCATTGAGCAGCGACCGGGCAAGGGGCATGAACTCGGTCGCCCATCGGTGATAGGCGGGGACCGCGCAGTTGAACAGGATGCTTGCACCCTTGGTCAGCTCGACCAGCCGCGGCGTGTCGTTGGCGTCGGCCTTGATCAACTCAATGCGTGGATGCTCGGGCCCGCTGCCCCGGCGGGTCACCAACCGGACGTCGTGCCCCGACTCGGCGAGTAGTTCCGCGGTGGCCACTCCGGTGCCGCCGGCACCGACCACGACACTAAGCGACATGACTCTCCTCCATGTGCAAGCGAATGAGCTCACTATGGGCGTCGCTCCGCAGTTAGAGTACTGGCCAGAATGACAAACCTCCGGAGGATCTGGCCATGCATCGAGTCGTGGTCGTCGCCGTCCCCCCGGTGGGGACCTTCGAACTGTCTCTGCCGGACCTGATGTTCGGTGGTACCAGAGTGGATGGGTGCCCCGCGTATGACGTGCTGACCTGCACGGCCGAGCCGGGAAGGGTCGCCAGCACCAGTGGCCTCGACGTTTTCGTGTCGCACGGCCTGGACGCTCTGGATGACGCGCAGACGATCATCGTCAGCGGCACCGGGGCGCGCGAGCACGCCGACCAACGCGTGCTCGCCGCGCTGCGGCGGTCGGCCAGCCGGGGCGCGCGGATTGCCTCGATCTGTACCGGGGCATTCGTCCTCGCCCAGGCTGGCCTGCTGGACGGCCGTCACGCCACCACGCACTGGCAGTACGCCACCGAGCTCGCCGAGCGCTTCCCAGGGGTCACGCTGCAACCCGACGTGCTCTTCGTCGAGGACGGCGGCGTGGTCACGTCGGCCGGGCTCGCCGCGGGCATCGATCTTTGTCTACACCTCATCCGCACCGACTACGGGGCCTCGGTCGCCAACACCGTCGCGCGGCTGGCCATCGTCGCGCCCGTCCGCCCCGGCGGGCAGGCCCAGTTCATCACCTCCCCGATGCCGACGAAGAGCGGAACATCGCTATCCGACACCAGGGTTTGGGCGCTGAGCCGACTGCACGAGCCACTGACCCTCACCGACCTCGCGGCCCACGCCCACACCAGCATCCGCACGCTCACCCGTCGATTCCGCGCCGAGACCGGACTCAGCCCGCTGCAATGGCTGCTGCAGCAGCGGGTCGAACGCGCCCGGGAACTACTCGAGTCGACCGACCTCCCGATGGGGCAGGTCGCCTACCGCAGCGGCATCGGTACCGTGGACTCGCTCCGCCAGCTCGTGGTCAGAAACACCGGTCTGACGCCCACTGCCTACCGAGCGTCCTTCACTCGGTCGCCGTGACCTGGCGGTGCGTGCCGAGCGCCCGCCAGGGGCGACCGCCGCGCCCGTGCGCGCTAGATCACGCAGGAGCCATCCGGGCCGTCCGCACCACCACGATTCCCAGCGGGGAATGCGCCGGCCTCATGCCGTCGACAGAACCATCCATCGCTCCATGCGCACAGCGCGCGGGCTGGTCTGCACGGCCCGCAGCCGTGCTCGTGACGGGCCATCTCGCGGGACCGGTCGAGCAACACACAGGCCGAACTCGACCGCGTCGCCCGGGTCGAGGTCGCCACCGGCAAAGCTGCTGCCTATCCCAGGGTCCTGGATGAGCTGCTGCCGGAGGTCTGCCACATCGATGCCCGGCGGGAGACAACTGGATCGAGTTCGACCTCGGCCGGCTCACAACCCCACTCCGGCCGATGCGTGGCCTGAAACGTCTCCGTCCGTCCAGATCGTCAGTGCCGGTCACGCCTTGGTTCAGAACATCCGCCGCCGTCATTGCGAACTTGGCGTCGACGTAGACCCACGGCTGCGGCTGTTAGCTGCCTTCACCGAGCTCGCCCGCGCCGTCTGATCACGAGATCGACGGGATCTGGCGCGCCCCGGCCCCTCGGAATGCAGCAGTCCCCTCCGTGTCAGGCTGCGGCCCGACGGGCTCGTCGTCGAGGACGACGGCATCGCCGCCTCTGCCGGGCTCGCCGCTCGCCGACGACCTTGTGGTGGTCCGCTCGCCGGTGTGGGCGCGCAGATGGAACGTGCGCCGGTAGGCGCTGGGCGAAACGCCGATCGCGTTCCGCAGATGACCGCGCAGCGAGGCCGCGGTACCGAAGCCCGTGGCGTCGGCTATCTGATCGATGGAAAGATCGGTCGACTCCAACAGGCGCCGGGCGTAGTCGATGCGCTGCCGGGTGAGCCACTGGTTCGGGCTTGTGCCCGTCTCGTCGCGAAACCGCCGGGTGAAGGTCCGAATGCTCATCGAGGCGTGCCGGGCCATGCTGGCCAGCGTCAGGCCGGCGTCCAGCCGCCGCAGCGCCCATTCGCGGGTGGCGGCGGTGGATGCGTCCCCGCTGTCGGGCACGGGTGCCTCGATGAACTGGGCCTGGCCGCCCTCCCGCCAGGGAGCAACGATGCAGGCCCGCGCGACGGCGTTGGCGACCTCGCTGCCCTGATCCAGACGGATGAGGTGCAGGCACAGGTCGACGCCGGACGCCGCCCCGGCCGAGGTGAGCACGTCACCGTCGTCGACGAACAGCACATCGGAGTCGAGGCGGACGGCCGGGAACTCGCGGGAGAACGTCGCGGCGTGGTTCCAGTGGGTCGCCGCCGGCCGACCGTCCAGCAGCCCGGTCATCGCGACTAGCCCTGTCTTCCGCACATGGGATTTCGATGGGTTGACCGGCCCGGTTTCCGATCAAGGTGGCCGGGTGGGATCGACGCCGAGAATGTCGAGGAGGTGCTGGTGCAGCGCCGATGGGCGGGGGATGTAGGCAGGCTGGTCGCCGCGGGCGGGCACGAGGCGCAGCCTGCTCAGTGCGCCGAGGACCAGTGCTCCGGTGGGGCGGGCGGGACGACCGGCGTAGATGCCGGGGATCTTCCCGTCAGGGCCGGTACCGAGCCGGGCTTGGCGTTCGACCAGGCAGAAGACGAGCAGGGCCAGGCAGATCACGTGGATGAGGGCGTGGATCCGCTGGTTGGAGTGCAGGAACATCGGGGCGACCGCGAGCGGGCCCTTGAACGCGCCGTAGCGACGTTCAACGACTTCCTGCCCTTTGTAGCGGGCGAGGACCTCAGCCGGGCCGACGTCGTCAGGCAGGTTGGTCAGCAGCGCGTACCAGCCGTCGGTGGCAGCCTCGGCGTCGAGCGCGGCGGAGTCGAAGTTCCAGGCCAGGGCCGGTTTCCCGGTGTCCGGGTCGACGCTGGTGGTGGCGTGGAGGTAGCGGGTGACGCGGTGTTTCGTCGCCAGGAGGGTCAGGCGGGCCTGCACCGCGGCCTCGGTGCGGTAGAGGTGGTGGCTGCCCGCGGCGCGGGTGAGGGTGTCGAGGTCGGTGCGGGCGCGGCCGAGTTTCAGCGCGCGGGCGGCTTTCGCGGCCTGGTCGTTCGCCGACGACCAGACGAACACCGTGCGCACGGTGACCGGCGGGTCTTTCTTCCGGGGTCCCCGCAGGGTGGTGACGCCTTCCCGGACACGGTAGGCCGCCCGCTGGTGGAAGGGTTTGTCCTGGTCACGGGCCGCGACATAGCCGACGAGTGTGGCGGTGGCCCAGTCCTGGGCGGCCAGGACCTGGCCGGGCACGACGGTTTTCGGTGCCGGGGCGAGGAACGTGACCCCGGGCGTGGACGTCAACGCGGTCAGATTCGCGTAGGAGACGAGTTTGCTGTCGCCGACCAGCAGGAACTGTCGGGGGCCGGCGAGCCCGGCCAGGGCCCGCATCGCGCCGGTGACCTGACAGACCTCACCGGCGCCGCCGTCGTAGGCGCGGTGCAGCAGCGGGATCCCGCCGTCACCGGTGACCGCGAGCCCGGTCTGGACCTGTTTGAGGTCGGGGCGGCGGTCCTTCGGGTGGCCGTACTTCGGGGTCGCGTAGTCGCCGTCGATCTCGGGATAGGCGCCGTGCAGCGAGATCGATGTCATGTCCCAGTGGACACGGGACAGGTCGAGGTCGAACGCGGCGATCGCCGCGGCACCGACCGAACCGACCACGGCCTCGCAGACCGGGGCGAGCGCGTCAAGCGCCCGACCGACCCGGTCGTCGTTCAACACGTCCGGCGCGATACCGAACATCTCTTCGACCGCCCAGTCCCGTGCCCACCGTTCGACGTGCAGCAGCGGGGTCGGCGAGGTCAGCCGGTTCGCGACCAGTGCGGCGATCACGTCGCCGTGGGTGGCCCGGTTGACCTTGTCACGCATCGGGGCGAGTCGATCGATCGTGCCCGCGACATCGAGGCGGGCCAGGTAGTCACGCACGACAGGGAGCGCGCCGAGCGGCTTCTCGACGCTCGGCGGCCCGTAGTCCATCGCGACCGTCACAGCCAGGAACAGTCCCAGGCCCGTCACTACCGATCGCGGCCATCCCGACGTGATCCGAACAAGACATCACGTAGCTGTCTCACCGCACGCACGTGCGGAAGACAGGACTAGCTGCGCGCCAGTGCAGATGGACATGATCCTCGCACCTTGCCGCCGGCGCCGCAGCGCCTCGATCACGACGTCGACCTGGCGCGGGTCCAGCTCGTCGACTTCCACCGCTGGTACGACGATCGTGTCGGCCGATCCGAGTGCGCTGAGATCCATGCCCGGACTGATCATAAAGTCGGAGTTGGTGCGCACGTGGCCCCCGTCCACTGACGCGGTGACCACCTCGTAGAGCGGCTGCCCGGCCTTGTCCCGGGCTGCTCCGAACAGGCGGGCCGGGATCGAGAACTCGAAGGGGATGACACCGTCCAACGCGATCACGACGACACGGTGGCGCCTACGGGTCGACTGGCAGGCCATGGCTCGAATCTTTCACATGTTGGCTTTCAGGCCGTGGTCGTCAGCAGGGTCGTGGGCCGACCATGGACGGCATGCAGATCGGATTGGGATTCTTCGTGTCCTCCGTCCCGGACACCGTCGCCCTGATCGAGCGGGCGGAGCGTGCAGGCATACCGGCGGTGTGGGCCGTCATGCCGGTGACCGGTTACGACACGCCCACCCTGTTCGCAGCCGCCCTGGCCCGAACCGAACGCATCATCGTCGGCACCTCGATCGTGCCGGTGCTCACGCGTCACCCGGTCGCCCTACTCAGCCAGGCCGCGACCCTCGAGGCTCTCGCACCAGGCCGCCTGCGCCTGGGCGTCGGGACCGGCAACCTGGTTGTGACGGCGGCTGCCCTCGGCGCGCCGGTGTCCCATCCCCTGGCGCGCGTGCGGGAGTATGTCGACATCCTGCGCGCCGGGCTACGAGACGGAAAGGTGCACCACGACGGCACCTTTTACACCATCGACGCCGAACTCCCGGCCTCGTCGGTGACCCCGGTCGTGCTGGCCGCGCTGGGGCCCCGGGCCTTCGCGACCGCCGGAGCCGTGGCCGACGCCGCGATGTCCTGGCACTGCCCGCCGGCCTACCTCGACAACGTCGCCCGGCCCGCCCTAGCCCGAGGCGCTGCGTCCGCCGGCCGTGCTATTCCGCCCATCGTGCAGCAGGTGGCCGTCGCCGTCACCGAGAACCGTGCGCAGGCCCTGGAATGGGCCCGTCCACACCTCGTCCCGTTCGTGAATTCGCCGGTGTACGCGACGATGTTCGCCGAGGCCGGATATCCACAACCCGGTGACGGCATCGTGACCGACGAGCTGCTCGATGCGCTGATCATCTCCGGCTCACCGGAATCGATCATCGAGGAGCTCGCGCACCGAGCCGAGGTGGACGAGGTGTTCGCCACCCACATACCCGGACCGGACGCCGACGCCGAGATCGACGTCGTCCTGCGCATCCTCGCCACTGCCGCCTCCCGATCGGCCTGAGCGGGCCGACGAGACATCCCGACGATCACGGCGGCGGGAGCACGACCCGGGACCACCCGAACGCCGGTCGGGGCAGGGCCAGGGCAGTCATGTCCGGACCTTCGTGGGTGCTGGGACCTTCCCGGCCCTGATGAATAGCCGTGCGATGTGTGGGGCGACCAGCCCGACGAAGCCGATCACTCCGGGGAAACCGGCGATGATCGCGGTGAGCGTCACCGCCAACAGGCTGCCGACCAGCATGATCCGGTGGAGGACGTGCACATCCAGGCCGCGCGGGTCGTCACCGGCGAACGCGATCGAGTTGAGATGGGACTACCACCCGGACGGATGGCTGGCGCTCCGTGGGCTCTGTTGCATCGGCAGAGCCCGTTGTCCCGCAGCTCCCGACCGGTCATGATCGAATGATGCGTCGACGTCGTGTCCGTCCACCGGTTCCGACGTCGGAGTTCGCCGGGTTCCGCTTCCCTCCCGAGGTGATCGTCCTGGCGGTGCGGTGGTACCTGCGCTACGCCTTGTCCTACCGGGATGTGGAGGAGCTGCTTGCCGAACGCGGCCTCGAGGTTGATCACGTCACGGTCTACCGGTGGGTGCGCCGGTTCACCCCGCTGCTGATCGACGCGGCCCGGCCATGCTGGCACACACCGGGTGATCGTTGGTTCGTCGACGAAACGTATGTGAAGGTCGCCGGACGATGGACCTATCTGTACCGGACCGTCGACCAGTTCGGCCAGGTCATCGATGTGCTGGCCTCCGAGAAGCGGGATCTCGCCGCGGCCCGCCGGTTCTTTACCCGCGCCCTGTCCCACGGCCGGCGGCCCGTCGAGGTGACCACCGACCGGGCCGCCTCCTACCCACGAGTCCTCGACGAACAGCTCCCCGCCGCTCATCACGTCGACGACCAGTACGCGAACAATCCGATCGAGGCCGACCACGGCCGGTTCAAGGCACGACTACGGCCGATGCGCGGCCTGAAAGGCCTCCTCTCCGCACAGATCATCGGCTCCGGGCACGCGTTCGTGCAGAACATCCGCCGCGGCCACTACGAACTGGGCGTCGATGCCGACCTCCGGAACCGGCTGACGGCTGCCTTCACCGAGCTCACCCTGGCCATCTGACCGCCCGCCCGAGACCGCTCCACCACGCCCCGCCTCCGCCCAATGCAACTGTGCCCGTACTGGTCGTCGACGTGATGAGCGGCGGGGAGCTGTTCGTCGAGGACTCGTGGGTAGGAGGCGGCCCGGTCGGTGGTCACCTCGACGGGCCGCCGGCCGTGGGACAGGGCGCGGGTAAAGAACCGGCGGGCCGCGGCGAGATCCCGCTTCTCGGAGGCCAGCACATCGATGACCTGGCCGAACTGGTCGACGGTCCGGTACAGATAGGTCCATCGTCCGGCGACCTTCACATACGTTTCGTCGACGAACCAACGATCACCCGGTGTGTGCCAGCATGGCCGGGCCGCGTCGATCAGCAGCGGGGTGAACCGGCGCACCCACCGGTAGACCGTGACGTGATCAACCTCGAGGCCGCGTTCGGCAAGCAGCTCCTCCACATCCCGGTAGGACAAGGCGTAGCGCAGGTACCACCGCACCGCCAGGACGATCACCTCGGGAGGGAAGCGGAACCCGGCGAACTCCGACGTCGGAACCGGTGGACGGACACGACGTCGACGCATCATTCGATCATGACCGGTCGGGAGCCGAGATGGCGGACTTCGCCAACGCAACAGTGCCGTCCGACGTGTCGAGACCGTCTGCGGTGACAACCCATTCGGCGTCCGCCGGGTAACCGAAGTCGTTGATATAGAGGTTTCGTTGAAAATCAGAGAAGGCGATGAGGAGGTTGATGTCGCCGGCGCCAACTTGGTCAATAAGGCTGCCGTTCGGCGTCTTCAGCCCTAGCTTCACCGCTCGCACTGACGCATTAAACTGGCCGGGTTCTATTCTCTTGGTCCGCACCCAGAAAATGATGATGTCCCGATATGCTTCCTCGGTCAGCTCCGCGAGAGGCAGCCACTGTACTCCTAAATCGTCTACACGCGGACAGTCAGCGTATACCCGCACCTCATGCCCTCGGGCGGCGAGGCCGCGAGCGGACAAGACCATACCCGTCTCATTCCCACCCAGACCTTTCGTGGTCAGGTCAGACGGCTGTACGAAAAAGTATCCCGGATGCACGATGTCGATCTTCATGAGGCTCCCGAACTGGAATATTTACGGCGAACATAGGAAGCTTCCCTTTACCGCCGATAGAAATTTGATGGAGGTTTACATGAGCAGAATGCATCCCAGTAGCGTCAGCTACCATGGCTCCCGGCTGGCGCCGAGCTGGATCTCGCTGGACGTGGGAGCGCGGCCGGGGCATGCCCGTCCTGCCTGTACTGACGTCCTCGCTCGGCAACCGACCGGCTGCTCTCGGACCCCGTCAGAGCCGGGCCGTCATACCAGTTCCAGCGGATAGTCCGGCGAGCGCCCGGCTTCCAGCTCCAGCGTGAGCGCCGCCGGCCCGCTTCTACGCGTGGTCTCCCTCGCCGGGTTCATGGTGGAGCGCCCTGGCCCAGTCTTCGGCGTCGAGAGCGGTTGCGGCGCGGATCAGCATCCAGGCGAGAGCCTGAGCTTCTCCAGAAGTGACGTATTCGTAGCCGCTGCGGGTGGGGGCGCGGTCACCAAAGTCGACGCTGATGACCGCCGGGTGGACGGCGAACGCCGTCACGTACTGCTCGACCCGCACCCGCAGCGGGCCGCTCACCGCGGGCCGCAGCCCAGGTATCTCCGGGATGTCGATCTCCGCGATCTCCGCGATGTGGTGGTCGCCGGGGCCGGCGGGTTCGGGACGAAGGTGGCCGGCGGGGAGCTGGCACCAGGCGGGGCAGGAGTCGCTGGCGGTCATCGGATGACCCGCTGACGCTTCCGGAGGCCGCGGCCACGGGCGGAGGACGCCGGGGTGGGAGGGGTGTGCCAGACGAGGCGGAGGTTCCATCCGGCGACGGCGAAGATCCTCACGGCGTCCTCGGCGTGGGAGCACGACGTGGAGAACGTTCCGCCACGCGCGACGACGAAGGCGTGGTCGCTGAACTGGAGTCCCCAGCCGAACACGGTGTCTTCCAACATGCCGACGTCCTGTTCGACGAGCGCGAACATTCGAGGCGCGTGTCCGGCGACGAACGTCTCCAGCACGCCGGGGGTGTCCTGGATGGCCCCCAGCCAGGCCAGATCGGCCAGGAGACCATCGTCGGGCTGGGTACGGGGATCAACGGTCATGCGGCCCGTTTCCTTTCCGGATAGCACTGGGAGGCGGCGCGCTCATGGGCTGCCCCGCCCTTCTGTGGCGGTTCGTACGCGAACCGAAACCGGGGCCGATAGGGGGTCCCGCCGGGCCCGCAGGCAGAGCAGCGGAGCGCCAGCGTGGCAGGGGCGCGGCCCGGCATTGCGGGCATCGGCGGTCCTTCCTGGCGGGAGAGATGGAACCGTCACACCATCGCCCGGACGGAGGCCAGGCGTCACTCCCTCGCCGACGAACAATCTGTTCGGGGCACGCTGCCCTTCTGACCTGCACAGATGCGCAGACGGCGGGCTCTCGCTTCGGCGGTGACTACCCATTCCCGGGGCCGACGCGGTGCCTGTTGACCCCGATCGTCACCCTCGTCGGCGGCGACGAACACCATCGACCGTCGGCACGTCACAACGGCCTGCGGAAGGCTGATCCTGCCGATTGATCCAGCGCGGTCCGCCACGTTCTAGACGACTCCTGGCACGAACAGCCGGATGGCTGCCGCAGCGGTCCGGCTGGCGTTACACCGACGGCTGGCACGGCGTGCTCGCCGACCGGTACGAGCGGCGGTGGGCATCCCGACAGACCCCATGCCGAACAAGCGGGGACGACACCAACCCGTCTTCGCAGCTCACAACAGTTGCAGCAGGGTGAACGAATCGTTCCCGCTTGCGGGAATGACGGCCCGGTCGAACGACAGTGATGATCGTTGTGAACGCTGCCCGCCGTCACAAGAGCGGGGCAGCACCACCGACCAGAAGAGTGATCGTGACGTCCCAGCATCCGACCGAGGCCGCACGCGCCGGCCGACCCCAGAGCCGGTCTGGCCGCTCCGCCAGCGAACACACCCATTCCGATCTGCTGATCGCGCAACGCCACGACAGACCCGATCCCCATCACCGACCGTCCGCGTTGGCGGCCTACGTGCTGGACGGCGCCACCGTGCGTCCCGGACAGGACCTGCTGGATCTGAGCCTGGGCGCGAGACTGACGTCCACGGCGCTCGCGGCCGTCGCACCGAGCGGCAGCGTCACGACACTGACCCCGACCCCTGCCGCGCTGAGCCAGATCCGGCCGACCCCGGAGAACGGCCAGACGTGGGGATCGGTATGGGATCTCACGGAACGGCCCCTGCCCCTGCCCGACGCCAGCTTCGACGCGGTCATCGGCTTCAGCGTCCTGGCGAATCTGCGCCATCCTCGCCGCATGCTGATCGACATCACGCGGGTCCTCAAACCGGGGGGCCGCCTGTCGGTCTGCGAGCTCCTGCTCGCCCAACGTCAGCCCATCGAGCTCGACGGGCTCAGCGCCCACGACCTCAGCCGTGTGGAAAAGGCCCTGGCCGCCGTTCGGCCAGCCGCGCACGTATTTACCCCAGATAAGGCAGTCGGGAACGCACATCTCGCCGGGCTCACCTCGGTCGAGCACACCGAGGAGACGGTCACCGCCCCGCTGGAGAATGTACGAGCCGCCGAAGCCGCGCTGCACGCCGCGGGCCCAGCCGGCGAGTCCACCTATCAGGTGATCGGCCGGACCCTGGGCGCCGCGTTCGCTCGTCGTTACTCCGAAGCGTGGCGTTCGACCGCCCGCCGACGCCCCATCCTCCTCAAAACATCCATCACCTACATCACCGCGGTCAAGCCGAACATCTCCAGCTGAACCCTCCGGTAACGCGGTCGCCACTCCCGCTTCCTGAGACCTCACTCCTCTCGCACCCCCGACGCCTCCCCGGTAGTGAAGCGATCACGCCCCCGAGGAAGTAGGCGCCGGTAACGAACGAAAAGACAGCCGTTCCCGTCGGTGTTTTCCCAGCTCAAGCGAGGTTTGGGTGGGTGAACGGCTTCTTCGTGGTGAGGGGGATGACCACCCGACACCGACTGGACGATGGTGTAACGGTTCCGGTTTGCCTACCGTCAGTGAGGGCCGTTCCTATGATGATGATCGTCTGGTCGACGCATCGTGACCACCCCGCGGGTACGAGACCCGGCTCGGTCGCCCGGTCGGGCCGGCCGCGTCAGCCCAGAAGCGGTGTCGTCACTGCGGCGTGCTGGTCACGGGGGCGGTCGTGAGCGGGGCGGACGGCGTCGCCGCGGTGGGGGCCGAGGGGCCGAACGTGGCGCGGGTCTACGACTTCTTCCTCGGCGGCGCGCACAACTTCCCGGCCGACCGGGAGGCGGCGGCGCAGGTCGAGGGGACGTGGCCGCAGATCCGTGACACCGCCCGGGTCAACCGGCTGTTCCTGGGTGAGGCGGTCCGGTACCTCGCCGGCGAGGTCGGTATCCGCCAGTTCCTCGACATCGGGTCGGGTATGCCGACGATGGGCAACGTCCACGAGGTCGCCCAGCAGCTGGCCCCGGACGCCCAGGTCGTCTATGTGGACAGCGACCCGGTCGCGGTCGCGCACAGCCAGATCCTGCTCGCACCCAACCCGCTGGCTACGGCGGTGGAGGCGGATCTGCTGCGGCCGGACGAGATCCTGGAGCATCCGGAGGTGTCCAGGTTGCTGGATCTCGGGCAGCCGGTCGCGCTGCTCCTGGTCGCGGTCCTGCACTTCTTCCCCGACGACACCGGCCCGCGGCACCCGGTCGCCCAGCTGCGGGACGCCCTACCCGCGGGCAGTCATCTGGTCGTGACCCACGCCACCGGCGACGGGCAGTCCCAGCAGGTCACGGAGGCGGCCGAGGTGTACCGGCGCACCACCGCGCCGTTCCAGCTGCGCAGCCGTACGGAGGTGCTGTCGTTCTTCGACGACTGCGCCCTGGTCGACCCCGGCCTGGTCCTGCTCCCGGGCTGGGAGCAGGACCGGCGGCGTGGCCGGTCGACGACCATGGAGGGTCGGCTGCCGGTCTACGCCGGCGTCGGTCGACTCCGGTGAGCCCGCGTTCGGCCTGCTCGACGTGCTGGCGAGACGGCGACGTCCGCGATCTGCTGTCCTACGCCGACGGGTGGATCACCGCCGCGACCGCCGAGCTGTGGCCGCACACCGAGGTGACATTCGGAACGGTGACCACCGCGGGCGGGGCGCTGTATCGCCAGGTCCGGGCCGGCGGCGGGGGGGCACTGTGCGCGACGGTCCGCCCAGCAGGCCGGGCGCTGTCGTGCCTCGTCCGCGGCGACCACGGCGATCTCACTACCGTGCTCGCCGACGGCGACGGCGACGGCGTCGCGGTGACCGCGATGGCCGGCCAGGCTGAGCAGCTCACGGCACTGGCGGGTTACACCCGCCTGCGGGTGGCGGCCCCGATCGCCTGTGCGAAGGGGGTGATGTTCACCCCCTGGGTCGCTGGTACCACCCTGGCCACCCGGCTCCGGGCCCGGCCGATGGAGTTCACCGGGGTGATGACGGCGCTGATGGACGACCTGAGCGACCTGTACCGCGATCCACCCGCGCACCTGTCCGAGGCCGCGGCGCCCGCCCACGCCGTGCCTCGGGTCGTCGCCGAAGCATTGAGCCATCCGGTGGACCACCTCCACGCCGGCGACACGACGGCAGGCGAGATCGGGGAGCTTCGGGCGCTCGCGGGCAGCCTGTCGGCGCGGCTCGGCCGGTTGGCCGCCCGGCTGGACCCGATGGTCCTCAGCCACAGCGGCATCGCGTTCGGGAACCTCACCCCGCGCGGCGTGCTGTACCCCGACAGGTCGCCGCGGGCGACGCTGGTGTCACCCGCGCTCGAACCCGGCGGGGACCTCGTGGACGCTGGAACACTGCTTGGCCATCTACACCTGCTGGTCGTCGGCTGCCAGCCGTCGGTCCGGGCGGAACTCGTCGAAGGCGTCGAGGCGTGGCTGTCCGGCCGGCTGGCCGCATGCCGGGACCAGTGGCGGGGCTGGCTGCACGTCGTCCTGACCGTCTGGGCGGCCACCGTCTACAACCAGATGCTCACCGAGCTGACACTACCGGCAGCCGCCCTCCGGCTCGACCCGGCCACGGCCGACCTGCCTGCCCGGCCGCTGTCGGCGCTGTCCGTCCTCGACGCGCTCACCCGAGAACTGCGCCGCCGCGGCGCCGGTGCGGCGCTGAACGCCACCCTCGGCGCCCTCGCCGACAGCCCGGCCAGCCAGCCAGCACAGCAGCTCGACCCCGCCGATCACTGATCTTTCACCCGTTCGCAGACCGAAGGTCCACGTCCATGGCTATCAGCCTGAGCCGGCCACCGGGCGGCCGATCACACCCCGCCCATCCTGCGCCGCCTGCCGCCGCGCCCACCTCTCCGCCCGGTCAGATCGTCGCTGTTCGCCGTCGATCCACCGACCCGTTGATCACTCCCGGTCGGAAGACGACCGCCCACCCACCCGAGCGTGCGGAGGAGTGCGGATGCGCGTGGCCGTGCCGCGTCGTGATGCTCGCCGAGAACAACCTCACGCTTGTGCACGACACCGCCCCGTCCGCCCCTGCCAGCGCCAGCCGCACAGTCGCAACACCACGGGCCTCGGCCAGCCGCATCTCGTCCCACCCGCCCGCGCCCCCTCGACGCCAGGGCGAGAACAGCCCAGATCTCCGCCCTCGGGAGAGACGCATGACCACCGCCGTGGCCACCACCCCCACCACCGCACCCGACCCGGCCGTTCACCTGCTACCGCATCGCGTCTGGCACTACCCGACCGGACCCCAGTCCGCCAGCGCCGCCCGCCGCGACGTCACCGGGCAACTCCACCAGTGGAACCTTGGCCATGTGATCGACACGATCACCCTGCTGACCTCCGAACTGGTCACCAACGCGCTCGCCGCAAGCATGCGCGGCGACGACGACCTGACGTCCCAGATCGCGATGCGCCTGACCTACAGCGACAACCATGTGATCGTCGAAGTCTGGGACGGAGGACCGGGCCACCCGACCCGCCGGGCCGCCGGCCCCGACGCCGAGGACAGCCGCGGCCTGCACCTGGTCACCGCCCTGACCCCGCGCACCGGCTACTACCAGGCCCGGGTCCGCACCCCCGACGGCAACTACCAGAAGAAGGGCAAGGTCGTCTGGGCCGCGCTGCCCCACAACACCCCACCCCCGCGGCACACCCCGACCGCCCCGACCGACGACCTGCCACGACGTGAACACTTCGCCACCCACGCCGCGACCCCGACCACCCCGGACGTCTTCGACCTCGACCTGCTGCACCGGGTCCGCGACGGCCTGCGCAACCTCGACACCCACCCAGTGCACACCGCACCCACCGGCTCCGACCGTCACGCCCCACCCAGCTGACACGAGAGGAGAACTCCATGCCTGACCCTGCTAGCCGCTCCTGCCCGTCGTGGTGCGAGCAGCCCGCCGGCCACCTCCACGTCGAACCCGCAGGCCCCGGCGACTACCACGTCTCCGAGTTCACCGTGATCGACCTGCCCGGCATCCCTGGGGTCCGTGACCAGACCGCGATCCAAGTCTCGATCGAGCAGTACGTGACGGCGACGACCACCTACCAGCCGATGATCTCCCTCGGCGCCGGCGCAGAAGACCCCGACAGCGAAGCCTTCACCCTCGACGAAGCCGACGCCCTCGCCGCGACCCTCACCCGCGCGGTCGCCGCCGCCCGCAAAGCCGAGACACACCGGCCTCCGAAGGGGGATAACCGCGCGTAACGCCCCTCACGGGTAGCCCTGACGGACCCGTGGGGCTCATCCGGAGGCCAGTCGCGGCCAGAACTGCGCGGACGCGCCGCGGGACGCGCCTTGTCGTGGTCGAGCCCTCAGCGGACTGCTCCGTGACGGCGGACCTGGCCTCCTCCGGCGACGCGTCCTCACGACCGCAGACCTCCAACGACGAAACGGCCCGCATGCCACCTCGCCACCACACCGTCCCGCCCGCGCTCCGCCCCATCGTTCTGTTCGCCAGAATGCGCGAAACGCTCCCGCCAACGCAGCTGGCTGGCCTGCTCGCGACCTTCGCCCCGCCGGCCGGCCCGACCGCCCCAGAGTGGATCGATCTGTGCTCGGCTCTGGACGCCTACGACCAGGCGGCACAGCTCGGCCTGAGCACCGAGGAGGCCCGCAAGGAGGTCGACACCGCCGCCATGATCTTCCACCTGCGCTACGACAGCGATGACCCCCAACCGGGCAGCGACCTCCCCGAGCACCAAGCAGCCCGATAGACGCCCTGCACACCGCGCCAACCACCACGAAAACGCACTCCCGAAACCTGACGGCGACGACGGCGAACACCTGTACTCCCGCACGCACCGCCTGCCGCGCATCCCGTGAACTGATGCGACGCCAGGCGCCGAATGAACCGCACCGTCTCACGCCATTTCCGCAGCTCAGCGACCTGATAGCAGCCGAAGAACATGTTCGTGCTGGGGGGAATGACATGCACCACCAGAACACTGATCATTATGATCGCCTGGCTGCTCGGTGGGGCGCGCGCCGTGGACGACGGGTGCGCCATCGGTTCTGCCTCGACAGTGGCGAACCACCACGGATCTTGGTGTTTGTGGGTGACGGGGCCGGCCGACGAGGTGGTCTGGAGGGGATACGACGTGAGTCGACACAGTCTGCGGGTGGAGCAGGATGAGCTGCGGGCCCGGATGCGCACGGTCGGCATGTCCCACGACGAGATCGCGATCGAGTTCGCCCGCCGCTACCACTACCGCCCCCGCGCCGCCCATCGCCATGCCCGCGGCTGGACCCAGACGCAGGCCGCGAACCACATCAACGCCCACGCCGCCCGCGCCGGCCTCGACCCGGACGGCGCTGCCCCCATGACCGGCCCGAAGCTGTCGGAACTGGAGACCTGGCCGCTGCCGAGCAACCGCCGCCGGCCCACCCCCCAGATTCTCGCCCTGCTCGCCGAGGTCTACGACACCAGCATCCACAACCTCATCGACCTGGACGACCGCGAACACCTTCCCCCCACCGACATGCTCCTCATCAACACCGCGCGGAGGAACCCTGCGGCGGACCCGGAACGTGGATCAGCATCGGCCCCTGTGCTCGCGGACGACTCAGGCCAGCCTCGCAGAGGCGAACAGATCACGATGCCAGTCGTACCAACAGCGCAGGTTATGAGGCCCGCAGATGCTACGGGAGCCGCGATGCCCGACCTCGACCGACGAGACTTCGTCACCGCGACGGCCACTGCGCTCACGTTCGGCAGGCCCGCCCTCCGGAACGTAGACCCGGCCCTCATCGACTACTTCAACCAGCAGCTGGAAGGCCACTACCAAGCGGACATGATGCTCGGCCCCCGCGAGCTAATCAGCACCGTCACCGCCCAGCACACTCTCATCAGCAATCTGGTGGCGACCGGCCACGGGGGCACGCGGCGGGCCCTTCTCGGCGCAAGCGCGGCCTACGCCTCACTGATCGGCTGGCTCCATCAGGACGCCGGTGACCTTCCGAGTTCGTCCGTCTGGCGTGGCATCGCGCTGGAAGCCGCACAACGCTCCCGGGACCACCAGCTCGTCGCCTACGCGCTGCTCAACCACGCATCCGTTCGCACAGATCTTGCCGACGGTCTCGGTGCGCTCGACCTGTGTGGCGCGGTCCTGGCAGACGCCGGCCGGCTCAGCCCGAAGATGCGGGTCCTAGCGCTCCAGCAACAGGCCCACGGCGCGTCGCTCATCGGAGATCGTGCGACCGTCGACTCCGTCCTGGACCAAGCGGCCCCGCTCGTCGAGAGATGCGACGACGCCATGCCGTGGGGCAACGCCTGCCGGCGCACGCCGGCCTACCTGGAGGTGCAACGCGCCACCTGCTATGGACGCTTGGGACTGGCCACCGCCGCCACCGGCCTGTGGCAGCAGGTTCTCGCAACGACGCCTACCCATGCCCGGCGGGACCGCGGCGTGTATCTCGCCCGTCAGGCCACCGCATGTGTCCAGAACGGAGATCTGGGGCGCGCGGTCGAGGCCGGACGGCTCGCGGCGGACGTGGCGGTGGAAACTGGGTCTGTGCGGATTCGCCGCGAGCTCGCCGGCCTACGGCAAGCCGCAGAACCGTGGAAGGGCACGGCCGTCGGCCGCGACCTCGACGAGATCTTCGCGCTCTGAAGGAGACCCGACGTGCCGGACGTACCCGTCCCCTTGGCCGACGACGAGATCGAGGCCCGGCTGTGCGAGCTACCCGGCTGGGCCCGCGTCGGCCAGGAGATCACCAAGTCCTTCCGCATCCGCTACCACGGCGGAGTCGCCCTGATCGTGCACGTCGCCGACATCGAGCGGCTCATCGGCCACCATGCGGACATCGACCTGCGATGGGACAGCATCCGCTTCGGGATCACCACGCACGACGCCGGGCACCGGCTCACCGCGGCTGACTTCGATCTGGCGCGGCGCATCGACGCCATCGCCCAAGCCCACAGCGCGGAACCGCTCTGACACCCCTGTCAGGATCGAGCCTTGGCGACCGGCATTGCCGAGACGAGGTGTTCACATTCTATGAGCGCCTTCTGAATTCTTCTGACATCGGGCCATCGACCCGTGCTTGCGCGAGGTAAACCGTCATCAGTTGAGTCATCCGGCTAGCTTCACTCAACGTCCGATTTGAGCTGGCGCGAATCCTACCGATTTCGACTCATGGATCACCAAGCCGCCGTCCAGGATACCCTCATTTCAAAGCTTGCCGCTGCCGCATCGACGCCGGCGAGCAGGAGCAGAAACGAAGGATTCTGATCCGTCGGACCCAGAAGACGCAGCCGCGCTGCGTTTCGTCGCACCTGCTGTGCCGCAGCCCCTGCGGTAGCGACGCGCGCATCGTCACCACTTGCCGCGAAGTCATCGACCGCCGAGTTGCCGTTCTCCCTGGTCAGGCGCTCGCGGAGCGGGGAACGACTTCTTCGTGGTCCAGGGAATGACCGAGGCAGGCGCACATCGCCATGCTGGTCTTCCTGTGGTTCCGGCGGTGGAGCAGCTGACGCACGCGGCGGTAGTTCTCCACTCGGATAGTGCTGGCCCGCGGCACGGCCGTGTGTCGCGGCCGGGATTCTTGGAGGGCGAGGATGGAGCGCACAGTGATCGAGAGTCGGATATCCGGTGCGGCGACCTTTCGGATTGGGAAACGGTTCACCTTCGATGCCGCGCACCACCTACCGAGCCTGCCTGCCGGCCACAAGTGCTCCCGCGTTCATGGCCACACGTACACGGTCGAGTTCGTGCTGGCCGCCTCAGAGCTGGCCGGTCCGGGGTTCGTCACCGATTTCGGTGATCTCGCCGTCGCCGGTCGCTATCTGGCCGAGTCGTTCGACCATCGTGACCTGAACGAGGTGCTGGACGTCGAGCCAACCAGCGAGGCGCTCGCGCAGCATCTGGCCCGGTGGTTTCTGGCCGAGGTGGAGCCCGGGGTGCATGGCCGGCTCGTGGCGGTCCGGGTGTCAGAGACCCCGAGCAGCTGGGCCGAGTACCTGATCGGGGAGTCGCGGTGATTCCGGCCTCCCTGGGTGCGCCGCCGCGTGCCGCGAGGTCGCGTGGGCTTGTGGTCGTGGAGCGGTTCGGTCCGACGTTTCAGGGTGAGGGGCCGACGGCCGGCCAGCAGGCGCTGTTCCTACGGCTGTCGGCCTGCAACCTGTCGTGTGCGTGGTGCGACGAGCCGCATACGTGGGACAGGAACCGGTTCGACGTGGACGCGCACAGCGAGCGGCTGAGCCAGCGCACGCTGCTCGGCTGGGCGCTGGACTCGCCGGTGACCCGTGTGGTCGTGACCGGCGGGGAGCCGCTGCTGCAACAGGCCGCCCTGTTTCCGCTGGTCGCCGCGCTCGCGCAGGCGGGACGGCAGGTGGAGATCGAGACGAACGGCACCGTGGCGCCGACGGCGGAGATGGTCGAGGTCGTCGAGCGGTTCACCGTCTCGCCGAAGTTGTCGGGTTCGCGGGTGGCCGCGGTCCGGCGGATCGTCCCGGCGGCGTTGACGGCGTTCGCCGGCTGCGGCAAGGCCGTGTTCAAGTTCGTGATCTCCGCCGACGGGGAGATCGACGAGATCGCGGAGCTGGAGGGCCGTTTCGGCCTGTCCCCGGTGTGGGCGATGCCGGAAGGCACCGATGAGCCGAGCGTGCTGGCCGGTATGCGGCGCCTGGCCGAGATCGCCCTGGAACGGGGCTGGAACCTCTCGCCGCGTCTGCACGTGCTGCTGTGGGGAAACGCTCGTGGCCGCTGACCAGTCCAGCTCCCTCGTCAAGGCCGGTCCCACTGCTGGTCGCCTGCACCCGCGCAGCGGTGTGCTCGTCACGGTCGAGGGCCTGTGGGGGGCGGGAAAGACGACCATGGCCGGGCAGCTCGGCCGCCGCCTGGCAGGTCAGGGGTTCGACGTCGAGATGGTGCACTACGGGCCGCTGCGCGGTGTGGTGGGTCGGCTGTCGCGCTGGTTGGAACGTGAGCCGCTGCGGACCAGGACGGGCACCGGCGGGTTCCGTCACCCTCATCACGCCACGGTCGATGTGTTCGCGCGGCTGTGTCGGGAGGCGTGGCACCACAACCACTTCTACCGGCCGGCGCTGGAGGCGCACGACGTCGTGGTGGTCGACCACGGTGTCTACTCCAAGCTCGCCTACTGCCTGGCGATCCTCAGCGAAACGCGTCCTGACCTCACCGATACCGCGCTGCTCGACCAGCTCCGAAGGTGTGTCGCCCCATGGTTCTGTGTCCCAGACCGGGCGTACTTCCTGGACGTCCCGTGGCCCCTGGCGCGGGAACGGGCGATCCTGCGCGGACGCGGCGGCGGGGTGCCGGGCTCGGTGGAGCGTCTGCTGTTCCTGCCGCGGTTCGACGCCGCCTACCGGCACGTGGTCGCCGCCTTCCCCGACGTGGTGGTCCCCGTCGTCGTTGACCTGCGCGAGGCCGATGACGTCGCCGACGAGATCGAACACGACCTGCTGGCCTTGCTCGGTGTTCCCACCGTGGGAGGAGATCCCGGTGTCTGACGTGCTGCTGTTCTCCGCCGGGCTGGACTCGTTCCCGGCCTGGCACTATCTCGGCAAACCCCCGGCGCTGTACTTCGACCTCGGCCACCGCTACCGCGACCAGGAACGGGCCGCGATCACCGCGCTGGTCGACCGGTGCGGCATCAAGGTGACCGTCAGCCAGGAACTCGACCTGTCGCAGTGGGAAGCCGATGACGCGATCATCCCGCTGCGCAACGTCTACCTCGCGATGCTGGCCGCGAACCGGGCCGAGCGGATCTGGTGCGTCGGGGTCAAGGGCGACGCGACCGCGGACAAGAGCCCCCAGGCGTTCCACCAGATCAGCCAGATGATCACAGATCTGTCGGGGCGACCGGTCTGGCTCGACAGCCCGTTCTGGCAGATGACCAAGACGGAGATCGTCGCCTGGTACCTCGGCCAGGGCCTGCCGGCCGGCGACCTGCTGCTGACGTTCTCCTGCTCGCGCACCGACAGCGCGATGACGCACTGCGGGCAGTGCCCCAGCTGCCTGCGCCGCTGGATCTCCCTGATCAACAACGGCATCGACGCGCCGTTCGAGACCGATCCGTGGACCTGGGCGCGGGTCGCCGACTACTACGTCCCCGCGATGCGGGACGGCACCTACCCGGACCACCGGGCCGAGGAGTTCTTCGCCGCCCTCGACGCCGTCGGCTTCGTCCCCCCGCCGCCCGCCCACCACGCCGCATCGAAGGACAGCCGCCGGTGAGGATCTACATCGCCGCGCCGCTGTTCAGCCAGGCGGAGAAAGAGTTCAACCTGACCGTCGACCGCGTGCTGCGGAACCTCGGGCTCGACACCTACCTGCCGCAGCGGGACGCCGGCGAAGCCGCGCCGCTGATCCGCGCCGGCGCCGACGAGCACACCGTCCGGGCCCGGCTGTTCACCACCGACTGCACGGCCGTCGGCGACTGCGAGCTGTTCCTGCTCGTCCTGGACGGCCGGGTGCCCGACGAAGGGGCCTGTTTCGAGCTCGGCCTCGCGTATGCAGCCGGCAAGACCTGCTTCGGGTTGCAGACCGACTGCCGCCGCTTCGGCGGCACCGACTCGAACAACCTGATGATCGACTACGCGCTGGGTGGTGGCATCAGCCACTCCCTCGACGAGCTCACCGCCACGCTGGCCGCGCACCTGCATGGCCGGCAGCTGAACACCACCGCGGACGGCTCGGGTCCCACGGACTCCCAGCCCCGCACCCCGACAGTAGGAGGACAGCCCGCATGAACCTCGGTATCAATCTGTGCTTCGCCGTCAAACGCGACCTGGAACCGCAGCGGTGGGCCGAGTTCGTCCGCGCCGACCTGGGACTGGACACGGTGCAGGTCACCTTCGACCTGCTCGACCCGTGGTGGCCGGAGCGGGAACGTGACCAGGTCGCCCGCCGCATCGCCGACGCCGCCGCCGCGTGGGATCTCACCATCCACAGCGCCTACGTCGGCCTGGCGCACTACCTGCCCGCCGGGCTGCTCGATCCCGACCCGCAGGCGCGGGCGGTCGCGCTGACCTGGTGGCGGCGGGCCTGCGATGTGACCGCGCTGCTCGGCGCCGGTGCCGTCGGGGGGCCGCTGGGCACCTTGAGCGTCCAGGACGCCGCCGACCCCGACAGCCGGGCACGACGCTACGCCGATCTACTCGACTCGCTGGTGTTCGTCGCCGACCACGCCGCGGCTGTCGATCTCGCCGAGTTCCTCGTCGAACCGACGCCGATCGCCCGCGAGATCCCGGCCACGGTCGACCAGGCCGACCAGCTGATACGCGACCTGGGTGGACGTACCGAGGTGCCGGTCGGCCTGACACTCGACATCGGTCACACCCTCTACCAGCCGCTGTACGGCCCGGACAGCACACCGGCGGACTGGATCAGCCCGCTGGGCTCGGCGATCCGGCTGGTGCACCTCGACAACACCGACGGCCTGGGCGACCCGCACTGGGGCTGGCCCCACCCGCAGGGACGTGTGGACGTCGCCCAGGTCGGCGCGGCGCTGCGGGACGCCGGACTGGACGACGTACCGGTGCTCCTGGAGGTCTACCCGCGGTTCGAGGACGACGACGACCAGGTCCGCCGGACGATCGCCAGCTCGGTCGCCCACTGCAAAGAACAGCTCGCCCGATGAGCGGCACCCGCACGGCCTCGTCGAGTCAGCCGCTGGCCGGTCTGCCGGACGGGCGGCTGCTGGTCGACGTCTCCGTCTGGTCGGCGGACCTGGCGTGCCTGCGCGCCGAGATCGAGCGCGCCTCGCCCGTGGCCGACCTGTTCCACTTCGACGTCGGCGACAGCCAGTTCGTGCCCGACCTGCTGTTCTTCCCGGACCTGCTCGCCGCGCTGCGCCCGCTGACGACCGTCCCTTTCCACGCCCACCTCATGGTCCGCCGGCCCGCCCCGCTCGCCGCCCTGTTCGCGCAGGCCGGCGCCGACCTCATCACCGTCCACGCCGAAACCGGCGACGACGTCCACCCGGCCCTCGACACGATCCGCCAGCACGGGAAAGCCGCCGGCCTGGCACTCACCCTCGACACCCCCGTCATGGCCGTCCGCCCCTACCTCGACGCGGTCGACGTCATAGTCCTCGTCGGCACCCCGATCGGTACCCGAGGCACCGGCCTTGCCCCGGCCGCGTTCGACCGCCTCCGAACCCTGCGCGGTCTCCTGCACGAGACCGGCCGCGACCAGGCCGTGAAGATCCTCGCCGACGGCGGCATCCACCAGCCGACCGTCGGCCCCCTCGCCGACGCCGGTGCCGACGGCGTGGTCGCCGGCTCGCTGCTGTTCGGCAGCGACGACCTGACCGCCACGATCCGATGGCTGCACCAGCACGTCCCGCCGCGGGCCACCACTAAGCGCCCGCGGTGAGCGTCACGGTCGTCAGCGTGGACCTGTGGGGAACGCTGATCAGCTACGGCGACCGGGACGCCGAAGCCGCCTGGCGGGTCCGCGAGTTCCACCTCGCCCTGACTGCGTTCGGCCACACCCTCCCCGCCGAGCACCTGGACACCACGGTCCGAGCGGTCCGTGCCGAACTACTCGACGAGCAGCGACAGCACGGACGGCAGATCCCGGTTCCCGAGCAGGTCCGCACGATCGTCCGCCGGCTCGGTATCGACGCCGACGACGCCCTCGTCCAGGTGCTCACGGTCGCGCACACCCACGCCGTGCTGCGGGCCTGCCCCCAGCTGATCCCCGGCGCGCACGCCTGCCTCGCCGCGCTGTCCGCCGCCGGCTACCGCCTTGTCCTCGCCTCCAACACCCTGGCGACCCCAGGAGCCGTCACCCGGCAGATCCTCGACCGCCACCGGCTCACCGACCACTTCGACCGGCTGTTCTTCTCCAGCGAACTCGGTGTCGCCAAACCCCAGGCCGCGATGTTCCACGCCATCGCCGAACAGACCGACACCACCGTCGACCAGGTCGTGCACGTCGGCAACGACTGGCGCACCGACGTCCGCGGAGCCCTCGCCGCGGGCTGCCGCGCGGTCTGGTTCAACCCCGGGCGCAAGCCGTCGCGACCCGAAGCGCCCGACGCCGCACTGCTCGTCGACATCCCCGTACTGGTCCGGCGACTCCGCCCCCCAGACCACGCCCACCGCGGCACCTGAGGCGTCGGCCGCCGACGCCGGCCGGTGAGCCGCGGACCGGCCCTGACCGACGTTCGGACAGGAGACAACGCATGGACTCCCCTGCCGTACCACACCCCGCAACCACCGCCACTACGACCGAGGACGATCTCCCCGCCGGTATCGCGTCTCTCCTCGGCGCCGCCCCCGGCCCGCCCAGCTGCCGATTCCTGTCCCATCTCCTGTACGGCGACGCCGATGCCAGCCGCCCCCACACCGCCTTCGCCGACCGCCGTCAGATCGAGACGGCGCTGAAGGCCGGCGAGGACCCGCTGCTGTACGAGGCGTACCGGGACGTCGCACCCGCCCGGCACGGCTGGCGGGCCGACCTCGTCGTCTACCAGCCCGGCACGCTGCCCGACGGGCAACCCCACCGGTCCATCGGCCACTGGAACCCGCCCACCCAGCTGGAAATCTTCCAGACCCTGAGCGGCACTACCCTGATGCTGGTAGCCGGGCACCGGCCCGACGGCTCCCGCTACGCCCACCAGGTGACAACCCGGGCCGGGGACCTCGCCGTCGTGCCGTTCGGGGCCTGGCACCTGACCTATGTCCTCGACGGCCCGGCAGCCGTGTTCAACATCTACACCGACATCCATCTCGATCCCGACGACGCGTACCCCCGCCAGGACGACGCGAAGTACCAGCGGGCCGCTGCTCCCGGCCTCGTCGTTGTACGCGACGGTGACACGGAACGCCCCCTCAGCGTCACCGCCGACTCACAGTGTGAGTACGGCCCGCCGACCGCGCTGCCCGTTCCCTCCTGGCTGTCGTCCTGGCCGCTGGCCACCCGCCTCCCGAACCTGCACCGTGACGCGCCGATGACCTCCCTGGCCGCGCTGGTACGGGCCGCCCTCGCCACGGAGATCCTCCGAGGACCAGCGTGACCCACAATCCTGCCGCCGGCGGCCCGCGGCCTCGCCACGTCACCTGCTTCCGCCTCGCCGACGCCTCGGTCACCCTCACCACGACCGTGACCGCCGCAGTACGCGCCGCCCAGGACACCCTCTACGCCTACCGGACTACCACCGACCCGCACGCCGCGTGGCACGTCACCATCACCGTCGCCGACCCCCGCCACAGCCTCCTCGATGCCCCGCCCGATGTCGGCGACATCCGCGAGATCGGCCCCAGCGAGCTCACCGCCCGCCACATCACCGAGGACGAACGTGAGGTCTTCTGGATCGACCGGCACCGCACCCTCGTCGTCCACGACCCCACCCGACGCGCGACCACCGTCCACTGCGCCACCGACGACGCGGCGACCTACTACGCCGCCCGCCTCGTCCGCCAACTCATAACCGCCCAGCTCCTCGCCGCCGGCGCGGTTTACACCCACACCGCCGCACTCGTCCACCGCGACCACGGCATCCTGATCGCCGGCCATCCCGGCGCCGGCAAGACCACCACCCTCGTGGCCGTCCTGCGCCAGCTCGGCGGAGAGTTCGTCACCAGCGACCGGCTCCTGCTCACCCCCGACAGAAACGGCGGACTGCTCGGCTACGCCTGGCCCGCCCACATCCGCGTCGGCGTCGGCACCCTGCTCGCCTACCCCGACCTCACCGGCCTCGTCCCCATCGGCCGACGCACGGACCCGGCCGACCTGCACACGAAACTCAGCATCGAGCCCCCCGACATCTCACGCCTGTTGCACGCGGGCACGCTCACCGCCTCCTGCCGCCCCCACGTGATGATCTGGCCGCAGCTGTCCCCGATCGCAGGAAACGCCCGCCATCAGCGCATCCCCGCCGGGACCGTCCACGCCACGCTGACCGACAACCAGCTGTTCATGCACCGCCCCACCTCGGGCGCCAGCTCCCACATCAACCACTGGCTCGCCCCGACACCCCCGGCCCACACGACGGAGAGCAACAGGCGCGCTGTCATCGCCGCCCTCGCCCGGACCGTGCCCTGCTACGCGCTGGTGGGCCGCCCGGACCCCACCACGGTCGCCGACGCCGTCACCGCCATCCTCCACGACACCGAAACAGCCACCCGATGAGACCAGCGACCCCGCCCATCCCCGCACGTCCACCGGAAATGCCACAGGTGGAACACCTCGTCCTGGAGGCGGCCTGCCTGCCCGCACCCGTCGAGCAGCAGCACGCCACGATCCGACCGCTGCTCACCGAGCCGACACTGCACTGGGGCACGCTGCTCGCCACCGCCATCGAGCACAAGGTGCTGTGCCTGCTCGCCGACACCCTCACCACCACCGGCCTGGCAGACGAGGTCCCGTCGGCGTTCCGCCGCTTCCTGGCCTCCGTCCTACGCACCAGCCGACACAAGACCGCCGTCCACCGCGCGCAGGCCGCCGCTCTCACCGACGCGGCGGCCCGCCAGCAGCTCGCCTTCGCGGCCGTCAAAGGCATCGCCCTGGAGTCCCAGCTGTACGGAGGACGCGGCGCCCGCGAGTTCAGCGACCTCGACGTCCTCGTCGCCCCGGACCACGCCGACGCCTTCCGTCGCGCCCTACGCCTGCTCGGCTACCAGCCCGGACACTACGACTCGACCACCCACCGCGTCGCCCTTGACGACCCGACGTCAGCGACCTACACCCGCCTGCACGACGACCTTGTCACACCCTGCACGGCCGTCGACATCATCACCGACCTGCCCCAGCCCGCGGGCGTTCCCCCTGACCTGGTGCCGAGCATGCTCGATCGCCGCCGATCCCAGCCTCTTCCTGGCCACCCGCAGGTCGACCTGCCCATCCTCGACCCCCTCGATCACCTCGCCGTCGTCCTCCTCACGGCGCGACGCAAGACCCGCGCGGGCAGACCAGTCTTCCTGCGCACACGCGCCGACGCGCTGCGCCTCATCCCAGCGAACACGCAGATCAGGCACGCCCGGCTATCGGCGGCTGGGGATGTCCGCGTCCTCGACGACTTGTGGGACCCCTGCCGCGCCGACGGGCGGTGGGCACCCACGGCAGGCAGCTGGAGTCGCACCAACAGGGAAGGATCTTGATGATTGTGCAGCTGGCTGGTCTCCCCGGAACTGGGAAGAGCACTCTCGCCGCCGAACTCGGCCGGCACCTGCCCGCCGCAGTCCTCGGCAAGGACCACATCCGCCACGCCCTGTTCACCGACCCCTATCTCACCTACAGCCCCGCCCAGGACGACCTGTGCATCGACGTCGCCCACCAGGCCGCCGCCCACCTGATCGGCGAAGAGCTCGCACCCGCCGTCGTGCTCGACGGCCCGACCTGCCACCGCGCCGGCCAGATCAGCCGGGTCGCCCACCTCGCCGACCGCCTCGGACGACCCCTGCACGTCATCGAGTGCGTCTGCCCGCCGGCCGTCGCGCACGCACGTCTCACCCACGACCACGCCGAGGGCACCCATCCCGCGGCCGACCGCACTATCGCCCTCTACCAGCGGATTCACGCGAACGCGGTTCCCATCCCGGAACCGAAAATCGTCCTGGCCACGGACACCGAGCTGGCGACCGTCGTCGCGCGCTGCCTCGACCGACTCGGCGTCACCTCTCACGCCGCGCCCAGATAAGCGCGCCACCACCTCACTGGTCGCGAAACAGGACCCGAACACGGTCCAGCTGGGCGGAGAACTCCCCGACCCGCCGTTCCCGCTGCTTCCACAGCACCGCCAGCCACCGCAACGCACACGTCCGCTGCGCCGCGCGGAACCTCGGCATCAGCTCACCTGCGACCCCGAGCGCCGTGACCACGGCCGACCAGACCCGATCGTCGACCTCACGGGCGCTGATGTGCTCGACGAGATCGGCGGCGTCGAACGCCAGATCGCTCCACCCGCAGAACTCGAAGTCGACACAGCGCGCGACCTCGCCATCCCACAGCCAGTTCACCAGGTTCCCGTCACCCCGCGAGAAGATCCGTGCCACGGGGCGGGCGAGCATCTCCGCGTCCCCGTTGTCCCGCCACAGCCCCAGCAGCAGTCGCAGGTCCCGCGTCAGCGGGTCATCCGGCCGCGTGCCGAGCTGACCAGGCCACACCTCGGTCAGCCTCGCCACGTAGTGCGCCGCGGAGTCGACGCGGGGCAGCCTCGCGAAGCCGTTCTCCCACGGGACGTCGTGGATCGGTCGCAGCGTCACGGCCAGCCCCACCAGGGCCGCCTCCCGCGCCGCCGGCTCAGCCAGGTCAGGGACGCTCGCACCTGGCAGCATGGTCATCGCGACGACAGGCCGGGCCTCCTGCTGATCCCGCCACAACGGTCGCGGCACGTTCGGCACACCATGCCTCGCCAGCAAGGAGAGCGCGCGCCATTCCCGCTCCGCCCGCTGTCGATCATCAACCCGGTACGCCTTCACACACACCTCCTCGCCCTGCGGGTCTCGCCAGGCGAAGACGTGGTTGTTCCGGCCACCCGCCAACGGGCGAAGACTGAGGCGGTGCAGACCCTCGACGCGCTCCGGACCGTCGACCACAAGACATCTACGCAGGTCGTCGGCCAGCAGCGCAGGCGTCGAGGAAGGTGCCATCGTCGGCGCATCAGACAGTGACGGCTTCACAACACACGAAGCCTACGGGGCGAGGGTCACCCGCCACACACGGGCTCAACCCCCTGCGGATGCCCTGCGGGCAGGCCGCTTCAGCTGTGCGGCGACCACCTCCCAGACGGCCGCGTGCACGGCCTCCGGCGCCTGCCCGGCCGTCGGCACCCTGACCATGCCGGCGTCGCGTGCGGCCAGCTCCTGATAGGCAAGATCCACGAACGACAGGTACGCGCGCTGCTCACCTGTCCACCGCCTCCCGTCACGGGCCTCCGCCCGCACGACCATCTCGCCCACCGGCGCCGACAGCCACAGCACGACGTCCGCCCGCCGCCCGGCAAGGCGTCCCAACCCATCCAGCCAGGACACAGCGTCGTCCACCTCCGCCGCATGCTGCCGGATCAGGGACGCCAACCCGTAAGAGAACATGGTGTGCACACCGCGGTCCTCGATCACCACATCGTGATGATCGAGCGCTGGCTCGATCCTCGTCGCCACGATGTCCGCGCGCACCGCCGCTGCCAACAGGCACTCGGTCACCACGTCCCCGTGACGCAGGAACGGATCATCCGACGACGAGAAGATCTCCACCAGGGCCGTCCCGACATCCCCGGTGTCGAGGGTGGCGAGATCCGGGAGATAGGTGACCCTGAGTCCTTCACCGCGAAGACGCCCCTCCAGCAGACGAGCCTGCGTCGACTTCCCCGACCCGGGAAGACCTTCCAAACTGACGAGCATCCCAACACTCCGATCACGGTGGCGACCCTCGAAGGGCGGGCTAGGACACCAGCATCAGCCGTCGCGCCGGGCTCCCATAGCTGCCGCACCCGAGCCAGGAAGAATCGGGCAGCGCGCTCTTCCCCGCGGCAAGGGATCGCCGATGAATTGTAGAACGATAATGTTGCCACACCTCTCGAACGGGTCACGGCGTTCAACGATTCTGGCGGACGGCGGGAGGCTCACGTACAACTGTTGTGCCTGCCGGCGTGGGAGAAATTTCTGTGCGTGGCGCAAGCGCAAAGACACCGAGCATGCCCCGGTCGACCCTGCTCCTCCGTGAACGGCGCTCCGGTCAGGACGGCGGGTAGCCGACCGCCCGCGTTCCTCGCGGACGCAGATCCGATCATGGACAGTGCTGGCTTGCTTCCGGCTGCGCCACGAACGGTCAGGGCCTGGTTTCGGTGGAATCAGCCGAACGAATCATGGCGTTCAAGCCGAACATCTCCCGCTTGTCGACACTGTTGTTGCAGGTCAGTGGCCTGCACTGACCCGAAGCGGATGTTCGCATTGCGGGGAATGACTGGCGTGCCGCCGGTTGGGAAGCTGAGGGCGTTCAGCATCGGCGCGGTCAGCTCGCCGTCACGATAGCGGCGGCCAGCTGACCCGGTCGTCGAGGCGTCTACGACGAGAAGGATCTGATGATCACCTCCTCTCCACCTCCTCCAACCGTTGATGCTGAGGTGCAGCCGGGCCCCGGTGAGATCTGCGCGCCTACTGCCGAGCCTGTCGTCTTCACCGATGGGCACCATTTCAGGCTGAGGGCTCCGCTCGATCTGGAGACGGTCGCAGCCGGAGCTGCTGGGCCGCTGTCGGTGATCCTTCAGGTCACGAAGCGGTGCAATTTCGACTGCTCGTTCTGCTCCGAGACGCTCCAAGAACGAGATCCCTCGCTGGGCGCGCTGGAGAGGATTCGGGACAACCTGGCCGGGGTGCCCCGGGTGTTTTTGTCCGGAGGTGAGCCGCTGCTGCGTCGGGACTTCGTCGACATCGTCGACATGTTCGCCGGAACCGTGATCGGTGTGCCGACCAACGCGACCCGCGGCCTCCAACACGCGGCACGCCTGTCCGGCAAGATCGCGTTCGTGAACATCGGGTTGGAAGGGCCCCGGGCAACGACGAACCGGGTCCGAGGAGACTACGACGCGGTGATGGCCGGGGTACGGGCATTCCAGGACGCGGGGCTTCCTCTGTCGCTGTCGGCGGTGGTCTACCGCTCGACGGTGGCCGCGTTGCCGTTCACCTACCAGATCGCCGATCTACTGAACGCCGGAAAGCTCAAGCTGATCATGCCGCTGAAGAAGGGTAACGCGCTCGACCTCGCCGACAACGAGTTCCTCAGCCTGGAGGAGGCCACGGCGACATTCGACCGGCTGGCCGAGTTGCGCACAGCGTACGACTGGCGACCGGCACTACGGCTGACGTCCTGGACCCCGGACACCGAAGGCCACATGATCGTAGTCAGCCCGCGTGGGCTGGCGAGTGCCTGGCCGGTCTACGACGCCCCCGACCTGCTCGAACCACTGGGCAACCTGCTCGACGAGCCGATCACCGAGATCTGGGCGCGGTACCGCTTCCAGCGCAACCACTACGCCAAATACCTGGGGCGCTCGATCCGCACCCTCACCCGCGCCGAGCAACCGCCGGCCGGGCAACCTTTGCCGCGGATCAGCCATGCGTGAGGCGACGAACCTGGGCTGGGCCGACACGCCGTTCGGCGCCGAACGGCGGCCGTTCGCTGAACGGACCCCGCTGTTGGCCGCGTTCACCGTCTTGACCCGCGCCGCGGTGCCGGCCGCCATGGGAGCGGTGTACCTGCGGCTGCCGAGGGGCCGCACCCTGGCGGTGACCGAGGCGACGTTGCGGTTCGGCTTTCACGCCGTCGCGGCCGAGCAACCGGTGGAAACCCTCACCGTTGCTGCCCGGCTCGATGCCCTGCTGGTGCAGGCCCGACGCCGGGCGGCAATCCTCGCCGGCCACCGGTTCGCCGACGATCTGGCGAGACTCGCCGCCGCCAGCGCACCCACCCGGGGATTCACCGCCCTCGCCGCCGCATGGCCGGGCGAGACCGCGCAGCCCGGTCTCGCCCGTCTCCACGACACCGCACCCGGCCCCACCCCGGCCGCGTTGCACGAGGTGTGCGCCGCCGTCCACCTCCACGGCCTGCCCACCGACCCGGACCCGGCTGCTGACCCCGCCCCGGCGGGGCACCTGACCTCCGCCGGCACACCGCAGATTCTTCGGCGGGTCGTCGTCCGTGCACTGGGGACCGCGCTCGTCGTGGCCCGCAGCACGGGCCACTACCAATGGGATCAGCTCGATCTCGACGCGATCGTCGAGGCCGCCGCCTGGGACCAGACAGCGGTGGCCCCTGCGCCGAGCCCACCAGCACGGTCCTCGCCCCACCCCGCCGCGCAGACCGGCCGCGGCGACCAGTCGCTGGCCGCGGAAGGTGCCCGCTAATGCTGCGCAACTGCCTCGTCGTCGCCATCGAGGGCACCCACGCCTCCGGCAAGACCACCCTCACCCACGCCCTCGCCGCCTACTACCGGGAACGCGGCGTGCACGTCGCCTGCGTGCCCGAGCCCGCGCGCAACAGTCCGTTCATCGAGGAGATCGTCGTACATGGCCGCGGCGAGTTCGACTTGGAAACCGAGGTCGACCTGTTCGCCGCCCAGCTATCCAGCCAGCTGCGCGTCGCCCGCCAACACACGATGGTCATCTGTGACAAGACTGTCGCGAATGTCCTCGCCTATGCCTGGCTGGTTCTTCCCGGTGGCCCTGACGGGCCCCACGCCCCTGTCCTGCACGCCATGGAAACGTTCTGTCGGGCCTGGGCGCACGTGTACGACGCGGTGTTCTATTGCTGCGACCGCTTCGACCAGCTCCAGGCCGGCGACCCCTACCGCTCCAAGGTCCTCGACATCCAACCCGCCGCCGACCGGGTCGTACGCAGCATCTGCGCCACCGTGGGGCAACGGATCTACGACATCCCGCCGAACATGCCCACCGGAGCACGGGTCGGCTGGATCGCCGAGCAGCTCACCGCCCTCGGCCTCGACCCGACCACCCGCTGACCTGCGTCGTTGGGAGACTGCCCGCCATGGCGTACACCAGTGTCATCGATGTCATGCTCCTGCTCATCCGAGACGGCGCGGTCCTGCTTGCTGAGCGATCCGGTACTGGTTTCGCGGATGGCTGGTTCAACCTGCCATCAGTTCACTAGGCAAGCCGTCTGTCGGGATCGGCATGTCGGGTTACGTCGAATGGATACCACTGCACAGCCAATTAAGCGACTGTCTTATGTGAGGGCCTTCTAGGAACGACGACGCTCGGGCCAATACAGAACCGATCGCTCCTTCCTGCCGTCCCCACTCCACAGATGCGACTCCGGAGAGTTTCGAAACGATTACATTCCGCTCACAACGTCGGGGAACTCCACTCCCACTTCGTCGGGCGAACGTCTGCCCATGCAGGAGAGGCGAGCGGAACTTTCCAGCGTCTGATCAACCAGTATATCGCCAGGTCACGCGGTCGCGATCTTGCTCCTAAGCATGGATGTCCGGAGGGGCCCGCGTTCATAACCCTTGACAGGCCACATATCCGTCGGTTTCATGAGTACTCAAGCGGACAATCTATCAGCCATGGCGCCGATCCCAGAGTTCTGCATTCCTTCCGTTGATTTCAGATGCACGGATAACGCGGAGAGGGGCTAGCTTGTTCGACCTTGAGGAAGGTAGCAGGCGCGATTTCCTATGGGATGTTCTGGCTCTTTTCGGCGAGGGCGGCGGAACACGGATCCTAGTCATTACTCACTGCCTGACAGACAGGCCCGTCTTTCTTCAGACTCTTAACAAGAGTTATCCGATCAGTCAGATACACCCGATTCCCTACTCGGAGAACCAAGCCATCGTCCGCCAGCTTGAAAAGGATTTTCGGGTCACACGCCTGTCTCTTGCACAGTTACTCGACGCCAAGTCGTTGCTCGATCGGACGAGTGAATTGATAGAAGAGGAATCGACCCCCCTAGCGATCGTCGAGATAGGAGGATATCACGCGAGCCTCGTGGGAACTCTGAAGGAGCGTCATGGCAAAAAGTTTATGGGCTGCGTGGAGTCCACCGAACATGGTCATCGGGCCTACGAGCGACAGGAAGCGCTGAGCGTCCCCGTTGTCTCTGTTGCCAGGAGCAGGTTGAAAGACCTTGAGTCACAGCTGATAGGGCCGTCAGTCGCCTTTTCTGTCGAGAAGCTCGTGAGGGCAATGGGAGTACCATTGTTCGGGCTGAACGCAGGAATTCTTGGGTACGGACGGGTTGGCCGCAACCTCGCATATAGTCTCGCGGGGAGAGGTTCCAGCGTCTCCGTATATGACAGCGATCCCCTGAGACGGATATCCGCTGCTGCCGACGGCTTTCAAAGCGTTTCACGGGAGAGCGTCGTACAGACGTCCGATATCATCGTCGGAGCTACCGGAAACACTTCTCTTGTTGAAATGGACTTTCCGCAGCTGAAACATCGCGTGATCCTAGCAAGCGCGACGTCCAAACGAGCCGAGTTCGCTCTGGAGGCCCTACTGGCCACGGCAGATCATATTCGGCGGGTGAACGACGGTGTCGACGAAATCACCATGCCCGACGGACGGCGGATCTACGTCCTCACCGATGGAGAGCCGGTGAATTTCGCAGACGGCGCGGTGGTCGGGCCAGTTATGAGTCTTGTTCACGCAGAGATCATAGCTGCCCTTTCGATGCTCTGGAGATCACGGGACAGTAAGGGCATCCACAATGTCGAGCCGGCTGACCAGGAAAAGATCTGCCATCTTTGGGTAGAAAGGTTCCTGAACAGCTAGGCGTCGATACTCCTTAGTACACCAGAGGCCGATAGGCAACTACAACGGCTCGGTGGGCGCTCGCAGGGACCGCCAATTTCCATCTGAAGGACGCGGAGGTATATGGATGGCCCCAACCCGTGTTCCCCCGAATCACGTCCCTGCGCCACATGGGTCGTTCGAGCGGCTCGCTGACCGATATGATCAGACACGGGGAGGCGAACGGCGCGGAGCATTGATTGCGGCGAGCCTCGCGCCGTTCCTCCCCACGAACACTCCGGTCCTGGACATCGGAGTGGGCACCGGCGTCGTCGCCAAGGCGCTTGCCGCTCAAGAAGTCTATGTCATCGGAGTCGATCTCTCGGCTGCCATGCTGGCGCGGGCGACCCTACGTATCGGTCCCCGTGTAGCCGTGGGTGACGCGGCGAACCTGCCGTTTGCTGATGCGTCGATTGGAGGCGCGTATGCGGCCTGGGTGTTCCAGCTAGTCGATGACGTAGCCCGGGTGCTCAGCGAAACGGCACGCATACTCCGTCCGGGCGCACCGTTCGCCTGGATTCCAGCTCGTTGGTTGCCTTCGGGTAACGACGTAAGGGACGTTCTCGACAACCTGTATTCTGAACTCGGCTGGAATGACCAAGAAAGTCCTCCATATGTCGTTCAGCAGGCGTCTTCCGTGGGTCTCAGTCTGATTTCCACGACAACACTGTTGGATACCACACGTCCAATAACTCCAGCACAGGCGGTCCAGCAGATTCACGACCGAGCGATGAGCTGCCTGTGGGATCTTAATCCTGAACGCTGGCTCCGCCATGTGGAGCCGACGATCCGTCGTCTAAAATCCCTTCCGGGCAGCGATGAGCCTCGCGAAACAGCTGATATTTACCAAATGTACCTCTTCCGACGCGACTAGTGTCACGTGACGCTGTCTGCCTCCACGTTCGATGCCTCCCATCATCATTACGTCGGCATGAATCACTCATGGTTAAATAAAGCATTTTACATTACGCAATACAAGTCGATTGGGACATCGGTGAAAGAGCCAGATTTCGAGGTAGCGCCAACAGACTTCCACGATCAGCGCAATGGCTGCACGTACGGCGAGGTTTTGCTCCGCGGCCTGCGAAGACGGACATCCGAAACCGCGCTCGTGTGGGATAACGGCCGCCTCACCTATCGCGAGTTACGTGACGAGATTAGCAGAATGATTCAGGCACTGCGGAGCCTCGGACTACGGAGAGGGGACGGTTTCGCCGTCCTGCTCGGTAATCAGCCCGAGGCGGTCATTGTGCTCGCTGCGTCCGTGCTTCTCGGCTTGCGGCATACGCCACTCCATCCGCTCGCATCACCGGAAGACGACGACTTCATCATCCAGGACGCTGGCATCAGTACCTTGCTGGTCGACGCCCAGAGATATCCCGAGCGAACGCGAGCCGCGGCTTCCGCCACCGCCCTAAAACGCATACTAACCGTAAGCGCCTTCGACATCGGAGTGGACATCTCGGCGCTGGCTGACCGGTACGCACCGGCCCCATTGGTGTCGGCCGCCGCACATGGCGATCCCGCTCACGTTTTCTACACCGGCGGTACGACCGGCCGACCGAAGGGCGTGGTCATCTCGCAACGCTCAATGGTCGAACAGGCCGTCTCTTGCGCGGCCGAATGGGAATGGCCGGCCGCGGTACGCTTCCTTGTCGCGACTCCCCTATCGCACGCATCAGGTCTCCTGGTCGTGCCTGTTCTTTTGAAGGGAGGTACCGTCTTCCTGACGGAGTCTTTCAACGCGGGCACCTTTTGCCGTATGGTTCGTGAATATGAGATCACAATCTCCCTTCTCGTACCAACGATGATTTACAGGATCCTTGAGCTGGGTCCAGATGTTGACACGAGTATGCCCAGTCTGGAGGTGCTCGCCTACGGTGGCTCGCCTATCCTTCCTGGCAGACTCGCGGAGGCGATCGACCGGTTTGGCAGCATCTTTATGCAGACATACGGACAAACGGAGTCTCCGATAGCGCTCTGCGTACTACCGCGGCGTGATCACGAGAGTGCTCGCCGACGTGAGTCGTGTGGTTACCCAATGGCCGGTACAGAGATCCAGGTTCTTGACGACGTAGGTCTGGAAGTGGCCATTGGCACCGTTGGAGAGATCTGTGTCCGTGGGCCTCTCGTCATGGACGGATACTGGAATCAACCTGCGGAGACGGCCCGTGCACTGCGTGGCGGGTGGTTACACACGGGGGATCTAGCGAAGATGGATGACGACGGTTACTTCTACATAGTAGGACGGAGCAAGGACCTGATCATAACGGGCGGTTTCAACGTCTATCCACGTGAGGTTGAAGACGCACTCAGTAGCCACCCGTCCGTGGCGATGGCAGCGGTCATAGGTATCCCTCATGACGGCTGGGGCGAGGCGGTACACGGATTTGTGGTTCTCCGATCCGAGAGTGCCGCGACAGCGGAAGAGCTTATCGAGCACGTCCGGCGGTGGAAGGGCCCGATACACGCGCCGAAGACAATCGAAATACGCGAAACGTTGCCTGTCACGGCGAACGGAAAACCAGACAAGCGTGCGCTTCGGTCGGAACCCTGGTCTGGCCGGCTCAGGCAAGTGAACTAGGGCGCGGAGCCATCAGTGGAGTTCACGTCGGGCTCCTGAGGGATCCGTCGCACGGAAGGGCGAGGTTATGAAGAGAAGCTCACCCGATGTCGAGCCAGACAGGCGGATCTGCCTCCCGGACTCGACCTTCGAGTTCAGCTCCGCTGCTGCGGCCGGTGCCGAGACCCTTCTCACCGGACCTCCGCAGGCGCTCGTACACGCGCTGTTGGATGACCATGAGTCGGAATTTGTTTTGCTGGCCGCGCGTCGCATACTGTCCGCTCTTCTTGATGATTCATTGGGCGAGCACAGCGAACTCGGCTTGGACGCAGTCGTCGAGATGGTGGCTACATTACGTCGTGAACTCGATGCGAAGATTGTCGGTATTTCCGGCGGTAATTCGTCCGCACGGGTCGTAACGCTACTCGAGCGTGCGCCATTAGCGCTGCTAGCCGGCTGCTGGCTGGACACGGTCTCTCAGCCCGCGACGCAGCCGGCGCTGATTGTCAATCGCCTGTTAGAGGACTGCGTAAGGCTTCGAGGTGGCGGTCATCCGAGGAAGGCCCTAACGCATCTGCGACGCACCGCTCTAGAGTCCCAGGGCGTTCACCTGCCTGTGCTTGGCGCCGAGGATTTTATCTCCGCATCCCAGGCGCACCCACTGACGGTGCGGCAGGCCATTTTCTACCTTGCGTTGTCTCGCTTTCCCGCGACTTTTCTGCCCGAAGTCGTCGGCGTGCACTACGCGGTGTTTTCTCTAGGGGTGGACGATCGCCTCTTGCGGATGCCACCAGCGTTGTCGGAAGCATCGTTGCGTGCCGTTCTGGCCGAATATTTCACTCTGGCGGACGCGTCCGTCGACGGAGCCCGGGTTCGCCAACGACTGGCCGCAGCGGTCGGACTCGTGCTTCGTCTGGAGCGTGAGCAAGTTGATCTGCTATCGGAACTCGCCACGCGGAACGTCGATCAGTCACCGCACAGCGAAGTCACCGAGATCGTGCGTCGACACCTGCCGTTCGCTGGTGAGCATCATCGCGATGTCGTCGTCGGTGGTCGGTCGTTGGCGGACGTGGCTGCTTCCGATGACGCCGAGGTCGCCGAACTCATACGCGAACTGCATGCGTCCCCGTACGTCCGATCGCCAACTCACAGTGGGCCTCGGATCGTCAGGGCCATCAAGTTCGGTGGTCCAATGTTCGGCATCTTCGATGAGGCCGAGGCAGCCGCCTTGACAGCGTGGGCGAGGGAACCCGATGTCGCCGCTGCGGATTCGGCGGCTCAGGTGCTCTACGGGTATGAGGTCTCCCCAAACCACGCGATTTCCATTGGTGACGCCATGCCGGCTGACGTGGTCTGGGCTGACCGGGCACCCGACCACGATCGCCAGCTATTCCACCGCCTAGTGAACGTTGAGAACTTTCCAAACATCCGCCCGGTGGCGAGAGAGCGGGCTGCCCAGGTTCTCCAGGCGGCGGAGGTGTTATTCGAGCACGGCTCGTCTGGCAGGTACACGGACGCCAGCTTCTTTCCCTACGAGTCCGGGGCTCTGCGCGAGCGCATCGAGAGAATTTACTTCGATAAACGCCTTAGACGGTCTGAGGCGACGACGGAGTTACCATCCCGGGGCGCCGTCGTATCGAGCCGCAAGGAGCGCCTGATCACCAATATGGTGGACGGCTGCTGGCTTTACAGAATTGGCGCAACAGGCCGGTACGGCAGGGACAGCGACGGACAGCTGTTCGCCATCTACGCCGATGAGATGGGCGGCGGGGACATCCGCAAGAATCACATCATGCTCATCCACGGGGCGCTCGCAGACATGCGCATCTCGGTGCCACACATTAGTAATGTCGACTTTCTTTCCCAGTGCGAGCTTCCGGACAGTTCCTACGCTCCTGCGATCTACCAGATCTGCCTGGCCTTGTTTCCTGACAGCTATTACCCTGAGATTCTCGGCTACAACCTTGGCATGGAGATGGGAGGGATCGGCGAGCTTGGTATAAGCGAGATCCGGCGATTGCGCCATTACGGATTCGACGCCACGTATGAGGCGACCCATCTGTCCATCGACAATATTTCCAGTGGTCACTCCCGGCAGGCTGCGGACATCATCGTCCGCTACCTTGACGACGTACGCCGGGAATCGGGCGATGCCGCCGTTGCCGCACGGTGGCGCCGTGTCTGGCGCGGCTATGCTTCGTTCGCCTATTTCGCCGAGCGAGATTTGGTCCAGGACCTATGACATTACAGTATACGCACGACCTAGAACAGCGTAACGCCATATCATTTATTAGCTTTGGCTATTCCCTGTCGATAGCCGCAATACAGTCAGGGTTCTTGCGGAAGGGGTACACGAGGGCGTGTATATCGCGCAGTACGCGGGCCCATGCAAGCCATGTCGAAATTGCGGCTTTCATAAGGTTGACCTCTCCCTGAGAAGGAAACCGAACAGGTGCTCGCCAACGTCGCGAGATAGTTGGTCTCGTTCATCAATAGAGGCGGTTATTAACAACTCGCTCATGGCCGTGCCGAGCTACTCGGACCGGCACGGAACCGGGCTTGCTACAGCCTGGAAATGCCCTCATGTCTCCCAGCCGTGAATCGAGAATGTGCGGCCGCTTCGGATTTTGGCGACGGCTGCGGCTGTGTACCCAACCGTATTTGGCGGTAGGCGATCAGGGTCAATCCAGAGTAGGCGAGCGCATTTGCGGGGTTCCTGATTTTCTGGTTCTCCCTCCCATCTGTCGGTGCAGAAGAAGAACCCGATGCGCCCTTGGCCCTGCGGGTTGCGGTGATGTACAACGTGCACACACTGAAGGTCGTCCGGGTCGAGTGTAATGCCGACCTCCTCCGCGGCCTCGCGCACCGCACCATCAACAACAGACTCACCCTCTTCGAGATGGCCGCTGGGCGGGCAGAGCTGGCCGTCGGCGTATCCGGTGTTGGCGCGCTCCATGAGGAGGATCTTGTCGTCTCGTATGAGCAGGACATAGACGTCAACGATGCTGCGGTAACGTTCCGGCACGGCTCTCCTCACAACATGTGGTGGGGCGAGTAGGGGTCCGTCAGCAAGGGCCGACGAGGTGCGGGTCGGTGCGGGGCGGGACAAGACGGGCGACATTTCTCTGATCACGTTCTTGGTTCTGTGCTTGGCTCAGTTCGAGCGACAGTTCGACGACGAGTCTGCGCAAGGTCGCTGCGGCGGCGCGTTCCTCTGCCAGTTCGGCTCTGGATGCGGCGAGTCTCTGCGTGAGGTCGGCGTTCTCATCGGCGAGGTCCTTCATGGCGGTGGGTGTAGAGTTTTGTGCCTTGGCCAGGGTGCGGAAGACTTCGACCAGGTGGAAGTGGTCGGCGTAGACGACGTCGCGGCGCAGGCCGGATTCGGTGATCAGTTCGGAGACGGTGAGTTTGCCGGAGCGGGATCGCAGTGGGGTTCCGGCGAGCAGCCGCGTGGTCGCGGCCTCGATGGCGGACCTCTCCGCTGGCAGATTCCGGGGCTGGCGGGTCATCGCTGGCCTGCCTGGTCTGCCCGATGTGGGGAGGATGAGACGTGCCGGTCGATGGTGGCTCTGGCGGCCTGGGCCTGTGCGTGCGCTCGGTCGCGGAGCGGCTGGGGCGTCAGGGAGTCGCCGGTGGTGGCGACCAGGAGATCGAGCCGGGAGCGCAGCTGGTCAATGCTGCGGTCGGTGTAGGCGAGGTTGCGGCAGGTCGACCGGCAGTGGGACTCTTGCGGCCCGTCGACGGTGATCCCCTGTCGGGCGAGGATGCGGCGGCATTCGGCGGTCTCGGCGCGGTAGACGCAGGTGAGGCCGTCGCCGTGGTGGATGTCTGGGTCCGTGCTGGCGAGGAGCCGTCGGGCGTTGTGGGGCTGGTTGACGACTCGGCCGTGGAACCGAGCGATCCGGGTGCGGTAGTCGGTGGCGGCGGGTCCGCTGACGTGCTCGCCGTCGGCGAGGAGCCGGGCATCGGTCTGCGTCTGTTCCATGACCATCTCCAGGCGCTCGACCGCCAGGTCATCGAGCCAGGAGGTGTCCGCGGCGCCCGCGTAGCTCAGGGTGACCTTGGCGCGGACGTGTCCGTATTGCAGGGCGGCGGCGATGAGGCCGCGGGGACGGCGGACGATGCTGTGGGCGAGGGTGCGCCGGAAGCGGGTGGCGTGGAGGTGCTTGGTCGGGTCGGGTGGAATGGGCGGGGTGCCGTCCGGGCGGGTGAAGGTCGTGTTGACCCAGGTGACGAGGTCTTCCAGGTCCTGGTTGATCGCGGCGGTGGAGCGGGCGTGGGTGGTGTTGGCCCGGCCGGCGTGGGCGGCGATCGGGCTGGCGGGGAACAGGAACGGGAAGTCGGCGAGGCTTTCCAGCATCCGCACGGCGGTGTGGACCGGGGCGACGACTACCCAGGGTCGGTCGGGTTCGACCTGCCCGGGGGTCAGGGGGCTTCGGTCGTAGCCCTTGCCCCGCCGGCCGTGCAGCAGCAGCTCGTCGGTGCGGGGGTCGCTGCCGGCGCAGCCGTGGGGCAGGGTGAGGACCTCGCCGGGGCGCATGCCCGATAGATAGCAGATGACGGTGAAGGCGGAAGCATAGAGCAGCCGCACCAGGGTGGGGAGCTCGCGGATGCTGATCGGGCCGGGCCGCCAGGGGATGCCGTCGAGGCGTGCGGTGATCCTGCCGACGGTGGTGTCGGTGCTGATCGGTACGCCCGCGTTCTCCAGCAGCGCCCGCTGCCGTGAGGGCAGCCCGGCGCGCTTGTCCGGGGGGACCCCGACCAGGCGCAGGATGTGACTGCCGTTGACGGCGGTGCCGCGGGCGGGGTCGTGCCGTCCGGGCAGCAAGGTTCCGCGTCTGCTGGCGTGGTGGAGGAACAGGTGCAGGCGGTCGGGGATGCCCATCCCCTGGTAGATCTGCTGGGAGGGGTGGTTGCCCGCGTCGAGGTCGTGGAACTCGTGCCAGGCGTCGCGGATGTCCGGGCCGAGGGTTTCGACCATGCGTAGCGCCCAGGCGAGCAGGGCGTCCATCGTCGCGGAGGCGATCCGGGGGGTGGCGTTCTCCCGGCCGGCGGGTGGGAGGCGGACCAGGTCCTTGGCCGCCAGGCCGCCCCACGGGCAGACCCGAAGCCGGCACGCCGCCGGAAGACGGTCACGGTAGATCCACAGGGTGCGGACGGCGGCGAGGAGGTCCGTCTCGCGGGCGGGGCTTCGGCCCAGCCCGAGGACGTGGGACCGGTAGGCGTCTAGGTCGGCGGTGGTGATGTCGCTGAGGTGGCCGACGGCGCGTTCGTCGAGCCAGGTGGCGAAGACGAGCAGGTCGACGAACCAGTAGCTGAGCGTGGCGACGCTGGGCCGCTCGCCGGGCCGCTGCACGTTCGGCGACGCCGGGTAGGGCTGCTCCAGTGCGGTGTGGAAGAACGTCTTGAACGGCCGGACGAGCTGGGGCGGGTAGCGCCGCCAGTCCAGCGCGGCGACGGTGATGTGGGCGTCGGGATGTGCCGGGCTCAGCTGCCAGACCAGGTCACCGAACCGGGACAGCAGCGTCTCGTCGGTGCTGGGGCGCACTGGCCGGCCGGCCAGCACGATCGTGTCGTCGTCCGGCCAGCCGACGGCATCCTGGGGGTGCGCCTGCGGGTGCGCCGCGGTGGTCATCGCAGGTCCCATCGGCCGTCGAGCAGGTCGTCTACGAGCTGCTGCTGGCGGGCGGTCACGGTGGCGCGGGCGTGGTCGCGTTCGGCCGCAGTGTAGTGGTTCAGGATCTCCTCCAGCTGGTCGAGACGCCGGCGCAAGTGCGCCTCCCAGACAGCCGGGGTGATGTTCGGTCGCAGCGCGCGCAGCCGCTCGGCGGCCAGCATCTGCACGCCGAGCTGGTGGGGCAGCGCGCGGGCGTTCGGGCAGTCCAGACAGTCCAGAAACGACGCCAGGCAGGGCTGTCCCGCCGTGGTGTGCGGGCCGTTGCGGTGGTCCGCGCAGGAGGCAAGGGCGGTGTCCTGCACCCCGGAGATCAGGCGGCGCAGGGTGTCTTGGTCCATCCCGGCCGTGGCCGCCGCGGCGGCGGGGTCGCGGCGGGCGTGGGCAAGGAAGGCGACGGTGAGTACGGGCATGCTCTGGGCTGTCCGCGCGCTGTCGACCTGCTCGCGCAGCGCGGCACCGACCACCATGCGGCTGTCGTCCTGGACCGTGCGGCTGCGCCGCAGATAGTGGTCGTTCATGGTCTGCCGGGTATGGGCGACCGGCTGCCGACGGCGTTCGATCACGGTCTGGCGCAGGCGTCCGACGTGCACCGCCGGTTTCGTGCCCGGACCTGCGTCGGCTGCGGCGGGAAAGTCGCGGCGTCGGGCCCACCAGAGCAGGTCCGTGGCGTTGACCCCCTCGGCCCAGCGGGAGCCGAGCCGGCCGGGCCGGGCGACGAAGGCGCTGAACGCCGACGTGTGGACGCCGTGCCGGCGGGAGAGCTCGGTCAGCTCCACCAGCAGCCGGTAGACCCGCAGCGGCGAACGGAACAGCCGTGTCTCCTCACCGGATGCCTCCAGTCCGGTGGGCAGGTCCTCCAGCGCGATGACCATGTGCTCCCGGTCGGGTCCGCGTCGCGGTTTGACCGCTTCGACCAGGGCGATACCGGTGTCGCCGTGGCCACCGTCGGGCAGGTGGTGTGCCGCCGGCCACGCGGCGACGGTGCCGAAGTTCTCCCCGGTCAACGCGACCAGCAGCAGGCAGAACGCGACCGCCTCGTCGCTGGACAGGCACAGCCGCCCACCGATGGCGGTCATGCCACCGGCGTCCCGAACGGCTCGGGAATGCCCGCCCGAGTCGATCCGAGGAAGATCACCGGTGCGGTCGAAGACGTCCAGCAACACGGCGAGCCCGCTCTCCGGGCCCTCGGACGGCACGGCGCCGACGCGGAAACGATCGAGCAGCTGGCGGCTCGCCCGGATACGGTCTCGGGCCAGCCGCACGTCCCGCCGTACCGCGGTCATGATCTGCTGCCATTCCGTGTCGCTGTAGCCGACAAGCGGGTTCGCCGGCGCCGCCGGCGCGAGCCGTGCGGACAACAGCGCCGTTCGCGTCGGCTCGGGCAGCTCCGGATCGTCACGCAGCAGCACTCGCAGCCGCTTGAGATACTCCCGCTCGCTGGGCTGACCGCGGTAGCGCAGGAGAAACGCGGTGACGTGCGCGGGACGCAGATCGACCGGGCAGCGCGGGGACGGTGACGCCCCGGCGAGCGACGCGGCGAAGCCCCGAAGGACATCGAAGTGCCCCACGGCGGTGCCCATCCGTTTCGTCGCCGAACGTGGACCGGCTCGGCGGGCGAACACCCGGGCCAGCCATCGCTGGACGTCCCGCTCGACCGGCAGAACGGCGAAATCGAACGTCCGCTCCCGCCGGCCGGACTCCTCGACGAACCGCACCCGCAGGCCGTCCCCGTCCGCCTCCAGCCGCTGCGGTGGCCGCCAGCTCGCAACCGGCTGCGTTGCACGCCGGGGCCACCCGCCATACCGCTCACCCGGCGCTCCCCGTGCCGCTCAGGTCCGTCCCCGTGAGCACGTGTCCGCTGTCAGCGGCCACCGCGCGCAGCAGCGTGTCGACGGCCGTCTGTTCCTCGCCGTCCAGCAGCGCCATCAGATAGTCGACGTCCAAACGGGTGAACGGTTCCAGATAATGATCACGGGTCGTCGACGGATCGGCGTGCCCGAGCAGACCGGCAAGCTGATACCAGATATCACCGAACTGGGCGCGATAGTCCTTCAGCTCCTCGGCAGTGAAACCCGTCAGCCGGTTGTCCCACACGATCGACAGGATCGAGAACCATTTCAGCGCGAAGCTGTGCCGACACATATGCGGCGTGCACCACAATGGCGCGCTGCCCGCCCGGCCCGCGGCCATCCACGCCCCTGTAACGCGACGGTTTGCGGCGGTGAACGTGTCCTCCCAGCCATGCGGATGTTTCGGCAGCCCATCGCGTCCCAGCCACACAGCCAGCGGCTCCAGACCGTTGTCAGTCCGGCGGAACAAGTGGCGGCGCTCGTGCGGGCCCAGCACGTCCACCGACATCCGGACCGGCCCGGCCGTGCCCTCCAAGGTGAGGATGCGGGAGCGGGGGTTGTAGCCGGTGACGATCCTCCGGACGGTCAGCTGTTCGTAGCGGCCGGCTCGCTGTGCCCAGCGGACCCTCTCGCCCCGTGAACCCTCCTGAGGGTCCAGATAGCCGCGCACCGCCGTCAGCACCCGACGCGGTATCCGGTAGACCCGCCCGTGCCGGCCGCCCTTCGCGCACGCCGCCGCCAGCCACGCCCGGAGAAAACGATCGTTACCCTCGCCCGGTAGCTCGACGTCGAGGATGCTCGCCCATTCGGTCAGCCGCAGCCCCGTCCCGTACAGGCCGTCGACGAACGCGGCATCCCGGTCCTCATACGGGCCGCACCAGTCCGGGCGCCGGACGCCGTCGAAGCCGTAGCCGCGCAGGCCGATGTCCCGCCACTGCTCGAACGCCGTCCGCAACAGCCACTTCACCTGCCGCCGTCTCGCCCCCGCCGGGCGCAGCGGGTCCCGAGACCCACGCCGGCCATCGACGTCGTCACCTGGCCGTCCAGCACGCACCCAGCGGCCGGAGGGAACCGGGTTGACCACGCCGTAGCGCACCGCCGCCCACGAGTAGAAGCAGTTCAGCGCCGCCCTGTCAGCCTCGAAACTCGCCGGTGCGACCCTGCCGTCGTTCGACCGGTCGGTCACCCGCCAGTCCTTGAACGCCTCCACATCGCCCGCAGTCGCCGCATCCCAGCGCCGCCCGAACACCTCCAGGAAGTTCAGCCAGACCACCAGCGAGTACGCGTAACGCCGCCACGTCGATGGTCGCGCCGCGGCCATGGGGCCGGTGCGGAAGAACAGGTTAACCCGGGAATCGACCATACCCGACGTTTTCATAATCAGTGGCGTGCCGTGCCGCGCGCCGTTACGCACCGCCCGCTCGTGCACATCACCCAGCCCGGCGATCCCCTCAACCTCAACCTGAGGAAGATTGACTGAAAGGTCATAGAATTCAACTATCCAGGACGCGCTGTTCTCCATCACGATCTCCCGGGGCTCTCGAACCGACAACGGAGCGAAGCCTAGAGAACCTCAGGCAAAGTCGAAAACGGAGAGGACGTTGCCGCCGCGCTCCGCCGGGAAGCCCGCGAGGAGGTCGGTCTCCACCTTCACCACGGCTCGCTGGCGCTGGCCTCAACGGTGCACTTCCGCAACGAGAACGGTGAAGGTCGGCTCGGGCTGTTCTTCCACGTACAGTCGTGGGAGGGTGAGCCGGTCAACGCCGAGCCGCACAAATGCGCCCGCATCGGCTGGTTCCCGCTCGACGCCCTGCCCGACAACACCTACCCCTACACGCGGATAGGTGTCGAGCTGTACCGAAAGCGGCAGAACTTCGCCGTCTCCGGATGGGCGCCTACCGAAACATAGCTAGCCACGTCGCGCGGCGCGGTCGGCTCCTCACCGATATGGTCGGTTTCTTCTTTGCGTTCTTCGTCGCCCGCGTAGAAGACCTCAAACCCAGAGGCAGCGGGCGCGGCCGACAGGGACAAGGTCACGGAACCCATCCTGCCGGCACCAGCCGTGGCCAGGTTGATTGAGACACTGGCCAACCACACGAGACCACGCGAACAGGTCGCCCTGGCAACCCGGTCAGAAGGCAAGCCAGCGTTACTGGCTGGCGCGGCAGCACGCCGCAGACGCCCAAGCCGCCCTAGCGGCGCTGGCCGGGCAGGTTCGGCGGTTCGGCGGAGCCGACTACGAAGGTGCCGATGACGGTCACGCCGTCCTGCTCATAGACCGGGACCAGGTTTCGCTCCCCGGCCGCCCTCCGCGCCGCGGCCTTCTTGTTCCATTCGACCAACTCGGCGGGAGTGTTCGCGACGACTCCGGGCCTCCCGCTCGCCACGTCGAGTTCGGTCCGCCTGACGTAGCCCTGCTTCCCGTCCCTGAGCCCAGCCGAGATCAGGTCCGGATACTTGCTTCGAGGCAGGCCGAGCCGCGCGGCCGGCAACGCCGATCCGTAGGTCTCTCCCGCCGCATTGGTCGGCCAGACTGGTCCTGACCCATCATCGGGCAGAGCGTCATCTCCGTAGGTCTCTCCCGGCACAAAGGCCGGCCAGGCTGGTCCTGACCAGGGCCTCGGCGAGGTAACTTGGTGCTATGTTTAGTGACATGCCGTAGCGAGGAGTGGGAGTACCCGGTCGCGGTCGCCGGCTATGTACTCGAGGGTTTCCTTTATCTTCCTGATGCCGTTTCGGCGGATGATCCCGATCGCCAGGTTACGGAAGCTGGCGAGCGTGTGTGGACTATTTCCTGTGCGGGTCTGGTTGGCGTCCTCGCGCCACGCGGTGTCGCGCGGGTAGTGAATTTCGTTCTCGATGCCCCAATGCCCGCGGATGAGCCTGTGAATGTAGGCGGCAGTGGCGCGGTTGCCGGCGACGCTGGTGAGAATGTGAGCGTATTCACGGCTGACACGGATTCCCTTGAGGTCGAATTCGTCGCGACGGATGACGGCAGCGGTCGCGACCTCCGGAAACCCGATCCCCTTGGCTTCGGTGGTCCAGGCCTGCCATTTCTTGATTCGGCCGTGGCCGCGTTCCTCGACTTCGTGCTGTGGGGGTTTTTGGAGAAGGGGAAGGGTTTGCTCGAAGGTTTTCCGGTAGAGCGTCGGCTGGTTTCCCTTCACGGTCAGCGCGTAGTCGATTCCGTGTTCGACAAGGAGGAAGGCGGTTTCGTGCTGGGTGTGCACGGCATCCAACGTCGCGACGACAGGCCCGGAGATGTCCGGGAGGTTCTCCAGGAGAGCCGCTACCTGGGTGATCTCGTTCGTGCCGTCGGGGACGCGGACCTGCCCGGCGACGAGCCCATTCGCGTGGACCATGGCAGACAGGAGCGTGACCTGCTTGTTCCCCTCGGACCAGGCTCCACGCAGGACCTTCGCGTCCATGGCGAGGACGATGTCCTCACCCGGCTCCCAGACCGCGTGCGCGAACAACCAGGCACCGAAGGCGGCGTCGACGGCCGCGACGTCCATCTTCTCGAACAGAGCGCGGATCGCCTTTTCGCTGGGCGCCCTATATCTTCCAGTGAAATGGTCGAACGGTGCACCGAGCCGGGCCAGGAGATCTTGGCCGAAGTCAGCGACCCGGCTGCCGATCTCACGCAGGCCTGTCGCCCCAGCCAACGTCGCGACAAGCGCGGAGGCCAGCATGAACGAAAGGCTGTAGATCTTCCCGCGCGCTTTCCGTGGGTCGGTGATCCCGCCTAGCATCGCGAGCAGACCGGAGATGTCGTCCCCCTCACCGCTGATCCGAAGGTTCGACACGGCGGGAGATTGCTGGCATGATGGCACGCGGTGGCCTTCTGTTACGGGGTTTTGATTGTTGGCGCTTTCATTCTCCCGTACAGAAGGCCACTTTCCTCACAACAGCTGCCCGGATCTCGCCGAGATAACCGCCAGCCGCTGCGCACACCAGCCCGACGGTTTTTCGAAGCGAGCTGCGAACCGCCGGAGGTCACGCCGGAAGCGGGCATCCCACCCGACGCTGCCGTCCGGCAGCGCAGCCAGGCGGGCCTGCGCTATCTCGGCGAAGGCGTACCCCAGCCCGACGGTACTGCCGCTACCTTACGCAACAGCCCGCTACGCTACGCGATCTCGCCGAGGCCCTGGGTCCTGACTCGTCATCGGGCATAGCGCCATTGTCTACGCACATCCCGCCGACGCCCAACGCCAGGCCCGGGTCGCCGCGATGCGCCTCGTCGCTGCCGACGGAAGGCGCTGCGGGTCGCGCGGGCGGCCGTGCTCCACCCAGGACGACTCAAACCCGACAGTCGGCACGATGGGACCCGAACCGGTCGCCGAGGACAGCCCGTTTGAGAACCGGCCACCGCTACGGACAGGTCGAGTGAGACACGGTCAGATCAAATGAGATCTGACTGGATGTTTATGCAACTCTGGTGACGATACATCGCCTTTGAGGACGGCGGCTTCTGCGCGCTTCATGCCGTAGAAGCACGTTCACGCACCCCGCGGCTGCGCTCCGGCCGCCCGTTCAGCGCGGGTATGCGGCCCGGCGCTTGTCTGGTCCGACGAGGGGACGAAAACTCCCTCCCCGGTCGCACGGAGCCACATCCGACCAGGTCGGTTTAGGGACCGGCAGAAAAGGGAGAAGCGTCTGTCATGAGCCCGCGTAAGACCTACCCCAGCGATCTGTCCGACGCCCGCTGGGAGCTGATCGCCCCCACCCTGCGCACCTGGCAGAAGGCCCGGCTCGACCGCCGGCCCACCGGACAACCCGCCCAGGTCGACCTCCGCGAGGTATTCAACGCAATCCTCTACCTCAACCGGACCGGCATTCCCTGGAGATACCTGCCCCACGACTTCCCGTCGCACAACACCGTCTACTTCTACTACGCCGCCTGGCGCGACGAGGGCATTCTCGCCCGGCTCGGCTACACCCTGACCAGCCTGGCCCGCGCCGCCGAGGGCCGCGAGCCGGAGCCGACCGCGTGCATCCTCGACACCCAGACCGTCAAGACCTCCACCGACGTTCCCCTTGCCAGCCAGGGCACCGACGCCGGCAAGAAGATCGTCGGCCGGAAGCGGGGCGTGGTCACCGACACCCTCGGCCTGCTGCTCGCCGTGACCGTCACCGCCGCCCACCTGTCCGACAACGCTCTCGGCATACGCCTGCTCGACCAGGCCAAAAACACCTGGCAGTCCCTGTCGAAAACCTGGGTCGACAAGGGCTTCAAGAACACCGTGGTCGAGCACGGTGCCGCCCTCGGTATCGATGTCGAGGTCGTTCCCAGAAAAACCGGGACCCGCGGCTTCCACGTCGCCAAACGACGTTGGGTCGTCGAACGCAGCCTGGGCTGGCTCATGCTGCACCGCCGCCTGGTCCGTGACTACGAGACCCTCCCCACCAGCTCCGAAGCGATGATCCATATCGTTATGATCGACAACACGGCCAAGCGCATAACGGGCGAGACCACGCCCACCTGGCGAGACCCCCCGCTAGAACATAAGCCGTAATCAAGACAAGTCAAACATCCAGTTAGAATCTGGTGCTCGGTGTGCGCGGCGAAGGCCTCCGTCAGCGCCGTGGTGAGCCGGTCCAGCCCGTCGCAGGCGGCATCCAGGATGGTGTCGAGCAGCGCGAGCGCCTGGGCGGCCATCGCCTGTTTCACCAGCGGCGGCTGGCGCAGCTACTCGCCGCGCAGCAGCGCCAAGACCTCGTCGGTGGCGGCGTCGACGCTGCGGATCCGCCCGCCACGCCTCGACGCTGCGGCGATCGGGGTCTTCGACACCTTGCTCGCCGGTGGCGGGGCGATCCTCAGCACGGCGCGGGCCTAGCCGTCGGCGAGCCCGGCCGGGCGGGCCGCGAACGCCTCCAGGAACGCCGGATAGTACTCGCGCAGCAGCGACCGCAGCTCGTTGACTGCCCGGACGCACCGCCACACCGCGTCCTGCTGGGCGCGGGCCAGCACCGCAACCGCTTGGACCTGTTCGCTGTCAGCCGGCAGCGTCCGGTGCACGTTCCGGTCGGTGCGCAGGATGTTCGCCAGCACGACGGCGTCGCCGTGGTCGGACTTCCGGCCAGCCGGCGGGCCCAGCGCGCGACCGGCGGAACCGGCGGGAACCAGCGCTACCGGCGGGACGGGCCAAGACGAACGAAGCCTCCAAGCACCGGCCAGGCCGACCACAGACCCGACCCGCCCGCCCAGACCCGAGAAGAGACACGGAGCGACCGAGCCCGCCGCCCGGAACGGCCTCCCGGCGCAGCCGGCGGGAACCAGCATCACCGACCCGGATCACGCGATGGTCGCTTTACGCCACGGACCGTCACTCCAGCAAGTCGCTAGACGATCACGATCCATACACCACGTGTCGACTCCACTGGCGGCAGATCGTTTGCTGTGGACCCAGCCGCTGCCGGCATGTTGGATGGTGCCGTCAAGTCGGTGTCAGACCCGTCCTCGACGAGCCGGCTGGCGAGGCTGTGGACCCGGCGCCGGGCAGGCAGGCTACAAGCCCAGATCGCGGAAGGTGTTCACGAGAGTACGATTTGCCGCGTGGCGCAGGGACAGCGTCCCGTGCTCTGAACAGGACTCGTTTGGGGGGACGAGCTATGCCGTACATGGTGTGGGTCAACCTGGAGTCGGCCGATCCGGATGAGCGCGCCAAGTCCGCGGACGACTCGGTGCCCGAACTCATCGGGAACCTCCTTGAAGACGGTTGGGAGGTCCTCGTCCGTCGGGTCGCCAGTGATGAAGACGATGACGTCGAGAACGCTGTCTCTCCTCCGGAGTTGCTCGACGTACAGATCCTTGGCTACCCGCGAGGTGCCTACGTCGGCCTGATCGTGGACACGGGTGATCTCCATGTGGCGACCGCGGTCGGGGTAGGTCTGGGTAAGCATCTGACCGACGCGGCGCCAGTGTTGATGGGTTGGACAACTCGTTCGCTGCGCGTCGAGGAGGTGCCGGACGGCCGCCGTTTTGTTCCTCCTGAGCGCGATGCGGCCGTTTTTCGGCCGCGCTTTCCACTCGCGCAGTACCTACCTTCGGATCTTCAGGAGCTGTGTGCGCAGTTCCTGATCGCCGGCGCGATCCGCGGCATCAACAACCCGACCGAAGGCCGCCCAGAAACCATCGATGCGGCCGACGTGGTTGCAGCGACCGTGACCGAGTCCCCGTGGCGCGGCAAGATACCGGGCGCGTTGGGCGCACTTCTTGTCGCGGCTGCCCGCTACGAGGCGGCGTATGGGGCGTCCCGGCCGTTAACCGGGCGGGGAGAAGGTGACGCGGCCGTCGCCGAGGCCCTCCTCGCGACGGTCCGAGCCGATCGGGAGTCCCCAACTACTGAATACGACGACGATGACCATATGCGGGGCTACGTGCTGCTCCACCACTTCGCGGAGGAACTCGAACTCGACTGGACTCGCGTCGACCCCGATCTTGAACGGGACGCCAGCGACGCTCGCAACGACGAGCGGCTCCGTACTGTGCTGTGGGCCAGCCTCAGGGCTCTGGCCACAATGACCCAGGACTTTCCACCGACCGTGCGCACACCCTGGCTTTGGCTCTCCCATCTCGACCCCGAGGACGTCGACCCGATTGCCGACGCATTGGCCGAGCGGGACGAGGAGCGTGTGGAACAGTCTGACGAAGACACGTCAGAGGCCGTGTACTACGCCGCCCGCGCCCACCTGCTAATCCGCGTCTCGCTCTTGCACCCCGATCTGATCGAGTCTGACGCCGTGAGAGAGCTGGTCAGCTCGATGGGCTCACACGCCGGTGGAGCCGACCCGCTTATTCACCTCCTCTTTCACGTCATGCACGCGCTAAGCGCCGAGAACCTCCGTGCCGTCGCCCACTCGCCAGAGGATTCCGACCAGGGAAGGGCAGCCGCGAGGCTCGCCGCCGCTGTGCAGACGTTCGACGACGGGAAGCCCGACGCCATGGACGGCATATTCCAGGTACTCGAAGAGCTTTGGGCGCAGCCCGCAGAGGCCAGCAATCAGGCTCCCCGAGTACTTCTGGTCGTCGTCTGCCGGGCGGCCGCATCAGCCGGATCTGGTGCTGCCAGGGATATCGCCGATGAGCTCTTTAGCATGCCGTCCGAACTTGCCTGCGTCATCGTCGGCGACCGAGGGATTGACGGCTCCATCAGGAGGCACGTGCTCGCCGAGGCCTGCCTCATCGACCCGCTGGTCGCCGCCGACGTCGCAACAAGTTTCCCCGAACTCGCGAGCGACGATCCCCGAGCCGAACCCGCGCTCCGCAACGAGTTCCAGTCCTGGTGGGCCAGTGCGGCGACGGCCGCTAAACACGAGACGCTGGCTCCTGCAATCACCGATGCTGTCGCACTCAGTCCAGGGCATGGCAAACCCCTACTCCAATCTGTCGCGGCCGGTCATGGAGCTGACGACCTATTTCCCGGCTCCACACCAACCTACGACCTCGTTACAGCAGTGGCAGAAGCCCTATCAGCTCTCGCTCTCGCCGCCGACACGCCGGACCTTCCCTTCGACATCCTCACATAGCTGCGCTACAAGCATAAGGAGACCGTTAGTTCGCAGCTAAGACTGTGGGCTTGATCCGCCGACCGTGCAGCCGTTTGCGCAGGGTAAATTCGACCCGTTCCTGTTCACGCCTGGGCTCTTTGGGATAAGAGTCCCAGGTGTCAAGGGCCATCAAGATGTGCCCGGTGACGGTCACGGTTCCGGCCCGGCGGTAGCCATCAGATCCGCGCTTGCGGGACCGGGACGCGTCCGCCTTCCAGCAGTACCGGTGCGCGTGTTCGACGATCGCGGCCCAGTCCGATTCAGTGGCCCCCGCTTTGTCCTCCGCCGTGACCCACACGCGGGCCGACTCCCTCCGCCAGCGGAAGACCGCACGCCACGCTCTGCCGTCGGGCGCCTTCCGGTGGCCTATCACCTACGAGGAACCAGGGTCCGCCGGCCTGCCACATGCCGGTCGAGGCCCTATCCCAAGACGACCCGCGCACCGCCTCGACCGTCCGGGGGAGCACGAACCGGATCAGCACCACCCTCCGTCTTCGACACGCCGACCCCGGGGGGCCGGGTCGAGACCCCCGGGGTCGGTCGGCAGACCGGCCGTATCCCGACACCCGTCAAGCCGAACACAGACCCACCCGCAAGCCGTCAATCGCGGACCCGACCGCCCGGACCCGAAGAGACACGGAGCGCCCGAGCCAGCCCGGCCGGAACGCCGCAACCGAGCGCAGCGCTCGGGATCGGCTTGGAGGCGAGTACTACCCTTGCGACGTGGAACCTGATGGTTTGATGGAAAGCGGTGTACGGCCACTGTCGTCGACAGTCGCGGACATCGCTGATCGGTCGCTGCCGCCATCCGTCCTGGAGCATCTCGGATTGTGGTTCGTCCGGGACCTCAGCGGATCAAGCGAAGGTCAAACTCTTCTCGTCGAAGACGACGAGGGTGAACGCGCAGTCCTGAAGACCCAGGACTGGCCGCTAGACATGTTAGTCAGATCCCTGCGCGCCTACGCCGACCTAGGTGTTCCCTGCCCGACGGTCATCGACAGCGGGACCGAGCCCACCCATTGGGTGATCATGACGTGGGAAACCGGACAACGCCCGACCGTCGCTGACGCACGCGCCCGCCTTCCTGATGCCATGAAACTGCTCGCGAGAATGCACCAAGCGTCACCGATCCACCAGGACGAAGAGTGGCTGCGCGGCTATCTCGCCGACGAGTTGTACGTCTACACGCACGACCACGACCGCGAACCCGAGACGTTTCCTCTTCACCCCGAGACAATCGCCCGTGAGCTCTCATTCTCCCGTCCCGTCCAACTCCACGGTGACTGGCATCCCGTGAACACCCTGCTTAATGTCGACTGCGGCTGGGTTGCACTTGACCCGATCGGGTTCCTCGGTCCCGCCGAGTACGACGCCGCAGCATGGTGCGTCCGCGGTTGCGGAGACCCCAGTGGACTACTCGCCCGCCTCCAGCAGGCGATCACCGCCTACCCCGCGCTCGACAAACGGCAACTCGCGCTGTGGGCCGCGTGGGACTGTTTCGGCCGCGCCCGTAGCTCTCGGGGAAACAGCCCGAAACGTTGGCGGCGCATGGCCCTACGTCTGTCGGCACAGATATGACTGGTCGATGACAGGAACTCCGCCCTGCCATTGGTCTGCGCCAACGAGGCCGCCTTCGACGCGAACGCGGCCGTATTGATACCGGACGCTCACCGGCGACCAGATACTGAAGTTGGGTCAGACTGACAGGTGGGCGTTCATGGCACGGGCCTGCTCGGCGAGCTCAGGCAGTTCCGCGACGGTGACGCCGGCTTGGGTGAGGAGTTCGTAGCCTTGGCAGTCGGCGACGAAGAGGCTGGGTTCGCGCCAGGCGATGACCACCCGGGGGATCTTCGCTTCCAGGATGAGCTGGGTGCAGGTGCGTGGCCGGGATTTGCGCTGCGAGCAGGGTTCGAGGGTGCTGTAGATCGTCGCGGTGGCGAGCCGAGGGTCGGCGGGGTCGATCTTCGCGAGTGCGGATTCCTCGGCGTGCACCGCGTCGTCGACCTCGCGGGAGAAGCCGAAGGCAATCTCCTCGTTGTTTTCGTCAACGATGACAGCGCCGACCGAGTAGGCGCCGGTGGCGGGCGGGCAGCGGTGGGCGAGTTCGATGGCCCGGGTCATCCAATGGTGGTCGTCGAGCTGGGGCATGGAGCGGCTCGTCCTTCCCTGGGCCGGTCCCTGGTGGTGGCGGACCGGATAGCCGGTGGCGGGATGGTAGTCAGACGGTGATGGCCGTGGGGACCTGGTCCATCGCCTGGCGGAACTCGCGTACCTGGGAGACAGTTTGCCATCCGGCGACGGCGTCACGCAGGGACCGCAGACTGGTCATGATGCATCCGGAGTGCGTGCTGGCGCCGACCGTGAGTGCGTTGAGACCGAGTGTCGCGGCTTGCTCTGGTTCGCGTGCTCCTGCGTGTGCGAGGGCTTCGCGGGCGAGGTAGACACCGCGGTCGCGGTGGAAAGCCGAGGGGAGACCGTCGATCGCGGTCCGGAACCCGGTGGCTGCAGCAGGGTAGTCACCGAGTGCGGCGAGGCTGTGTGCCCGCTGGACTTCGATGTAGGCAGGGCTGAAGAACTCGCCCCAGGGGTCGGTGTCGGGTCCGGCCTGGTCGAGGATGTCGTGGGCGCGGTCGTAGAGCGTCAGGCAGGTGGTTTTCTCGCCGCGTAGTGCGTGGCCATGCGCGCTGTAGGTCGCGGCGATGGCGGCGAGACGACCGGTTGGCTCCGCGCTGGTCAGGGCTGCGTCGGCGACGTCGACGGCTTCAGCTGGGTCGCCACGGTCTGCGGCGAGTTGGCTTTTGCGGGCAAGGATGAACACGGTGGCGTTGGGGTCGCTCGCTCGGTGTGACCATTCCAGCGCTCGGTCGAGCCAGTATCCAGCGGTGGCGTTATCGCCGCTGTCTTGATGGAGCCAGCCGAGGAGATCAGCGAACTGCGTTTGGATGTGGAGCAGGGTCTGCCGTTGTGGACGCGAACTCGTGCCGTGGCGGAGATGGGCGGCGATGAGGCCGGCCTGTTCCTGCGCTGTGGTGATGACCTGGCGCGGCCCGAAGAGGTTGTCGTTCTCCGCGAGCACGGCCCGCAGGCGTGCGAAGTGATCGACGACACGTGGGTCGATGGAGGACGATCCTGGTGGCATCGTGGCGAGCGGGCTGAGGGCTGCGCTGCTGGCGGCGGTGAGGCCCAGGCCGCTCAGGAAACCCCGGCGATCGAGTGGCATGAGGACGATCCTCCCATCCGGGGCGAGTTGCGGAAAAATGATCACGTTGTCTTTGTCTGCGAGACCGACCGAGTTGGGGGCCGGTGCTTGCCCAGCTCTGGCGGCGCCGAAGGCGACGTCAACCGGTCGTTCGGTGGTCGTTCCCCATCGTTTCCCCGCGAGTGTGATCGGAGAGGCCGTCGATGACGCAGCCACGCCGTCCGGCAGCCGGCGCATGCCGTTGATCAGGAACACGTCTGCCGGAGGGAGGTGTTCGCGATCGTCCACGTCGACGAGGGCGTGGAGATCGCATCCGTACACCTCGGCAAGCAGGGCGAGGATCTGCGGGGTGGGACGTCGCCGGGCAGGGCGAGGCCAGTTCTCCACCTCCGATAGCCGCGGCGCGGTCATCGGGGCGGTGCCGTCCGGGTCGAGGCCGGCACGGACGGCGTGGGCGTTGATGCGGTCGGCGGCCTGCTGCTGTGTCCAGCCGTGGGCGACACGGTAGGCAGCGCGGGGGCGTAGCCGGTAGCGGCGGGCGAACTCGATCGCGATCTCGTGGTGGCTCATGCCGGTCGCGCGCATCCGAGTCCGCAACTCGTCCTGCTCAACCCTTTGGCTGGGCTTGTTCATGGCGACGTTGCCACCCCTTCCAGGTCAAGGATGCCCACTGATCCGGCAGCTACCGCCACCGATCACTTCCCGATCGGAACCCGCCCACAGTAACCGGTCCCTCACTATCGGGGCCGTAGCGGTCAGGGCGCCAGCTCGCCGCCCTTGGCGAGCCCTTTGCCACTTGTCCGTCCTGACGCCGGCCGATACTGATCAACCTGCCGGGATGTCGCGCAGGAGCGCGGGCGACAGGCGCCCCGAACCGGAGTAGTTGCGTACCACTAGTAGCGCAGTACCAGGCGGTTCTCCGGCTTGGTTATGATCTTGCCTTGCGTCTGGTTCGGGATCGGCGTGCCGGCCGGGAAGGCGAGGATTTCGGGGTCGGCAGTGCGGTCGTGGTCCCAGGCGTCGATCTGGTCGACGATCCGTGAGGCAAGACGGCGACCGAGGGGCCCGTGGCCGATGGCGCCGAGCTGCCAGCGCCCTGGGGTGTCGGCGCGCCGGATGGTGAAGTAGGCCAGTGAACCGTCTTTGACCAGGGCTGGGCTGCGTGAGGCGATCGCGGGTGTGCACAGGCCCTCGGCGACGGCCTGCTGGTCGGCCTCGATGCGGACCGTGCCGTCTTCCACGGCGCTGAGGTGCAGCCAGACGCGGTCGAAGGGTTCCTGACCGTGCACGGTCACGTCAGACCAGACGACGGACTTCTCCCGGTCGAGGACACCGCGCAGGGCGTCGGTGTCGATGGGTTGGTCGAGATCGTGGTGCAGGGCGGCGAGGCCGTCGGGGTGGATGACGCTCCTCCGCTCGCCGGGCTGGCCGAGCATCGGCACAAAGCCGCACAGGAAGACCCAGTCGGACTTCCAGTGGTCTTCCTGCCTGGTGAGTGCGACAGCGCGGGTAGTGCCGCGCCAGCGCAGCGGGAGGACGAGGCGGCCATCGGGGACGAGCTGGTCCCACCAGGCCTGTGGGATGTCCCAGGCGCCGACCGTGACGATGATCCGATCGAAGGGGCCGTCCTCGGCAGCGCCGTCAGCGCCGTCGCGGGTGAGAACGCGAACGTAGGGAAAGCCGGTGTCGTCAAGGTTGCGCCGTGCTGCGGCGGTGACGTCGGCGTTGATGTCGATAGTGGTGACCTGGCCGCCGGTGCCCACGAGGGTGGCGAGGAGGGCCGCGTTGTAGCCGGTGCCGGCGCCGATCTCCAGGATGTGCTGATCGGGCCGGACATCGAGGGCGGTGAGCATGGCGGCCACGATGGTGGGGCCGGAGGCGCAGCTGAGGTGGGTGCCGTCGGGGAAGGTGTGGGTGATGACCGCCTTCTCGTCGTAGGCGTCGGCCAGCGGCGCTTCGGGGACGTAGCGGTGGCGTTTGACGGAACGCAGCGCCGTTTCGACCCACGGGGGCAGATTCTGGCTGGTGAGGATGCGGTCGACCATGCGGTCGCGCAGCGTGCCTGGTGATGTGGCTGCGGTGGTGTCCATCAGTCTCCTTCACAGCGGCAGAGGGCGTGGTGGTGACAGCGGCCTCGGCCGGGTAACCGACTGCTAGTTGATCAACAGGCAGCGGTCCCAGTCTGGCAGCGCCGAGCCGGATGTGATCTTCAGGGCGGCATGGGCGAGTGCGATGCCAGCCGCGCCGTCTAAGAAACCCGCGGCGGTGGGGTCGCTGTTGCCGCGGAGGTACCGGTGCCTGTGTGTTTCGGCGGCGTGCAGGGCGGCGGAGAGTTCGCCGGTGCTGGTGTCGGCGGCGGCCCGATGAGCGGTCAGGAGGAGGCCGGCCCAGCCGTGGCAGAGTCCCGCGTCGGTGAGCTGCGCGAGCTGGTGGTCGTCGCTGAGGCATCCGATGAGGGTCTCGACCGCATCGAAGGCTCGTTGTTGGTCGCCGAGGGCAAGGGCCGCGAGGTGTTCGGCTCGGGCGATGCCGGGACTGCCGTAGCACCAGGACGGCCGAGGTGGCCCCGGGGAGGCTGCGCTGCCGGTACGCAGCTCGTCGTGGTCGATCGCCTCGGGCCACCAGCCAGTCCGCCTCTGCCCTCTGCGCCACTGGTCGAGCCACGCGATGATGTTGTGGAGCGCGTCGACGTGTCCCGCCACGGCGATCCCCCGCCGCATGGTGATGGCCAGGAGCGCCAGCGGCCCGGCGATGCCGTGGGCCATGCCGAAGCCGGCATGGCCGGCGTTCCATCGGGCGGAGGCGCGGCGGTCGGGGCTGCCCGTTGCCCACCAGCCGGGCAGGTCGCGGCCATCGACACGGATGGGTCGGGTCAGCCGCACCAGGTACGCGAGTACGTCCCGGAGAAGAGCGCTTTCGCGGTCGTGGTGTAGGAGGAGTGCGCCGAGGCCGGTGAGCCCGTTGATCAGGTCGTACTCGCCGGCGTGCGGCAGCTGTTCGTGATCGATGCGGCGGTGGGCGGCCTCCAGACGGCGCCGGATGACGGTGGCGATGGCCTCGTCGAGGGTGGCGAGCGCGGCGTCGTAGGCCCGGTGGCCGGCGATATGCAGGGCGTAGGCGACGGCCGGTGCGCCCTGGTACAGGCTGGCGGTGTCCGGATGGGCGTTGAGCGGACTACGTGTCATCGCCGCCGCGAGACGGTGCACGGGTTCCCAGCCGTCGAGGCCGGCACGGGCCCGAGCGATATGCGCCAGTGCGATCCCTGGTGCTCCGTCGCCGAGGGACTGAGCCCAGCGCGCCGATTCGGCGTCGCCGAGGTCTGGGACCGTCGGGAGGCGGGACAGTGTGGTCACGGGCTGTCCGCCGTGGTGTGTGCGCGTCGGGTGAGGGCGATCTGCCGGGCCAGGCGCCGGCAGGTGGCCTCGTCAGCACGATCGATGAGTCTGGCGCGGTTGTGATGCATGTGCAGGAGCGCGGACAGAACCTGGTCGGCGTCGGCGTTCCCGGGGAGCGCGAGCCGATAGCGGATCAACGCTTCCCGGCGAGCCTGCCACGTCTGCACGAGGGCGGCGGGCAGGGATGTATCGCCCGGCAGGGTCCTTCGGGCTGCCCAGCGGGTGACCTGCTCGGTGACGGTCCGATCCGCGCCGGGCGTGGCTTTGGCGGCGAGGTGCTCCAGCAGCCAGGTGTTCGCGTGGACGGGGTCGGAGTGGAAACCGTCGGCGATGTCCACCATGCCGATGGCGACGAGCGCCATCGGATGGACGGCGAGTGGCGTCGGGAGTTGGAGTGCGGTCGCGACCGCGTGCGAGTCGGCCGCGAACACCGCTTCGGCGGCGTCCATCGCGGCCCCGCTGCCGTAACGGCCGATCTCGGGATGGTAGGTCGCCAGGGTCAGCCGGGACGCCGCGCCCGCGTCGCAGAGCTGCTGCCCCCACTGGCCGACCGCACAGGCCACCGCGGCGTACTCCTCCTGGCCGGCCGTGCGGATCCGCAGCCGCAGATGGTCGGTCTCACGGACGCTGCGGTAACGGGCGAACCAAAACGACCGGTCTCCGTCGAGCAGGTCAAGCAGCCGGGGCAGGTGCGTGCGGAGGATGTCGTCGAGACGTTCGGGATGGGTGAAGACCTGCGTGTAGAGCCAGGAGCCGTGCGGTGAGGCCGGTCGGTGTGCGGCGTTCGCGCTGGTCACGAGCGGCAGGGCGCCGGTGACGAGGTTCGGCGCCGCCGGTACCGCGCGGACGAACGGCAGGACGATCTCGTGGATGTGGCCGCCCATCCATCCCGTGTCCTCGACCGAGTCGGTCTCGGTCAGAGTCGCGCGGCCGTGCTTGTCCAGGTGCTCGCGCAGGATCGCCAGGTGCGCGTCCACGGTGAGATCCAGGCGCAGCGACCGGTGGTCATCATGGAGCTCCACGATGTCCGGGCAGGCCCCTCGCTGCCGCCACCGGGCGAATGCCTCCTCCCAGGAGTGGCCGTCGGCGCGTAGTGCGGTGTGGTCCGCGGTGTTGATCCGCCACGTCGCGGGTGACAGGATCGCGCGCCGGTAACGCACCCGAGGCGTGTGCGGCAGGCCGGTGGCCAGCGGTCCCCAGTCGAACTCGGTGAAACGGGCGAGAAAGCCCCGGGTCAGCGTGGCGAGGAACCGTGCCAGCGGCGGCGCCTGCTTGCGCAGCGCGAGCGCGTGGAAGACCTGCGGTTCCAGGACCTGGCGCCGCGAGATGCTGACCAGGTGAAGCCCGTCGGCCACCGCGACGATCCCGAGATCATCCAGGCGGATCACGGTCGACTCGTCCGCCCGGTGCTCACCGACCGGCAGCACCTGGGGCAGCCAGCGGGGCACCCGGGAGACGTTCTCCGAGTGCGGAAACAGTGGCGGGAACGACATCTGGACTGGCAGCGCGCCCTCGACAGCCGAAGGCGCGGCGGCGAAGACGGTGTCCAGGCCGGCACGGCCCACGGCGGCGCCGAACCGGCAGGTGAGCGTGCCGAACGCCCACGCAGGATGGACGCCGAACGTGTAGTCCCCCGCCGCCAGTGCCTGGACGCTGGTGGCGTGGACACGGGCTCCCAGCTCGACGTGCGGCGGAATCCACCGTGGGTCCACCGGCTTGTCCGCTGTGATCGTGGCGATGAGCGTGTCGGTGAGCACGAGTTCGTGATGTCCGGCGGTAACCGTGTCCCAGGCGAGGCGCAGCAGCTCTTGGTCGCGGTGGCTGACCGTGTCCTCGGGTTCGGCGAGCATGCTGCCCGGGAAGCCAGCCGGCCAGCCGATGCCCGTATCGGGATGCACCGCGTCTAGGACGGGGACGAGTGCTCCCGTGCCGTAGCGGTCCCAGAACTCGCGGCACCAGTCGTTCCACCCCTGGTCCGGACGTGGCTGGCACGTGAGCCGCAGCAAGGCACCCACCGTGTGGGCCATCTCGTCGGCGAGGTCGGTGGGAACAGCGATGTCGCAGTCGAGGTGCAGGTCACCGGCCAGCGATGTCCGGCCGGCCGGCGACAGGCGACGCATCCGTTCCGATGCCTCCTCCCGAAGCCGTGCCTGCGTGCCCGGCTCGACGTGGTCGTCGTTGTGCGTCCGGATCACCTGCTGCGCGGCGCGGAGATCACCCAGCACGGCCGCCACAGCCTCGCCATCGCCGATCATGGCACCCTCGACCACCGCGATCACATGCGTCAGCGGGTCAGCCACCGTCATAGGCGCACGAAGACCCGTGATCAGGATGCCTTGAGTGATCAGGTCACCGAGCACTCGGCGGACAGCCGTGGCAGGGGCGGCAGGAAACGCGAGGGCGACCTGGTCGAGCAGGAGGTGGAACGGGATCGGCTTGGCCGCCAGGTTACGGACGAGACGCATCACCGCCGTGTTACGGACCGTCACCCGCCCCGGGCCGCGAGGCATCTCGATCCGATCGCCGCGTTCGACCAACAGGTCGCAGGCCATGACGTCCAGATGGGCGAGCAGGTCGGGCAGCATCTCCAGCCGCTCGACAACGTCGTCCAACCACAGCGTGTCCGCCCGCAAGACCAGCCGGTGGGCCGATCCCCAGCGCGCACGCACGTCATCGCCGATACGGACCCCGGCGACACCGGCGAACCAGCCGAACGGAGTCGGCCGTCCCAGGGAACGCAGCAGGTAGCGGACGACTGCCAACGTCACCCGTCGAACCTGCTTGCCGCCCGCAGCCTGGTCGTCGAGAACAGCTTCGACCTGAGCGGCGAATGATCCGCTCGCGTAGCGGATCGCATCGGCAAACCCGGGCAGCGCCCATACGGCGCGTAGCCACGACCGGCACGAGTCCGGATCGGACAACGTCGGCCAGTCCTCCGGCTGCTGGGACAGCGGAAGGACCGCCGCCCGCAGCATCGCACCGCCAGCATGGCGGTACAGCGGCACCTCCACGTCGACCATCACACCTCCGTCTCACGCTGCGGTCGCCGACTCGCCAAGCGGGCGCGACCGGCGAGCCGGCGCCGCAGCCGTCACCGGGTCAGTCGCTGGCGCACGCCGAGGCGCAGGTCGAACCACAGGTGTCGCTCGTGTCGCACGCCCGGATCGTGTATCCGGGCGCCGCCTCGACCGTCACCTGCACATCCAGCCGAAACTCGTCCAGCAGGCCGAGCGGTGTCGCCTCGGTCCGCTCCAGAACCGCACTCGCGGAACCACTCGTCATGGTCATCAACCCCTTCGAAGGAGGAAGCAGGGCAACGCCCCGAGGGCGCGCTGTAACGATGCTCCGTCCCGGCCCGTGAACCCTTCCCACCAGCCAGAATCTTTGGCTTCGCGCTCCGGGTGGCGCTTGACCGCGAAAACAGCGTCCGCGAGCCCTCCACGTTCGGCGAAAGACCGGAGATCGACGCCGAAATGTTCGTGAGCCACGAATCGTTGGGCCCCATCGCGGCCCGCGCGCCGGCTGTCACCCTCGCGATCCAGGGGAGCTCCCGTTTACCGGCACTCAGGAGCGATCAGGTTCCCGGTCGTGGGGGCGACGACGCCGTTCGCACTGCGGCGGGCATGGCAGCGCGTTCCCAGGGCCCGGGAACCGCAAGTACGGGCCGAACGCGCACCCGACGGCGCCTCTCAGGTCGGCCGCTCATCCTGACGCGGACGGTCGGGACCTTCGGCCGCCAGTCTTAAAGGTGAGGGCAGCGCACGCGGCTTATCGAGTCGGATCAGGAGAGCGCGCTGCCGTGCACGCGGAGCCCGAGGAGCTGGTCGAGAAGGTGATGGTCCTGGGGTGGCGATCCGACCGGTACGCGCCGATGATCGTCGGTCTGCGCGATGGGCGGAACCTGTGCCTGGACGGCCACGGCATCCGATGCCAGGGCTGCTACGTGGTCGGCCAGGGCAGGGGCTGCGTTCGCGGTGTGCCAGCGGGAACGTGCAGATGCCCAGCGTTCGATTCATGCCAGCGATCTTGTGGTTCTTCTGGGTTAGATGGTGGTTCGAAATGACTAGCCATTTTATGGTCTGAATGTGTCAAATTGCGCTGGCGTGTCGTTCCGACTTGGAAGTTGGAACGGGCCGGTGCGTGTCCGGCAAGGCAGGCTGAAGGGGACGGTCCGTCGTATCGGTGTGACGGACCGGCGCCGGATGCTTGCGAGGTGGGCGTGGTGGCTCCTCGTTCGGATTCTCGCGGTCGCCGCTGGCCGGTGCGCGGTGTGGCCGTCGGGTTGCTGGCCGCGGGCGTGCTCGTGGTCTCCTGCAGCTCGAATGACAGCGCCGAACCGGCTCCTGGGCCGGCACCGTCGACGAGCCGCTCCCCGGCGCCGCGGATGACAGTGTCGCCGACGCCGACGTCGCCGGCTGATGCTGCCGGGCAGCGGGCGGTGGCCGCATATGTCGGTCTGTGGGAGGCGATGGCCGAGGCGAGTCATACCTCGGACTGGCAGTCGCCCGAGCTGGCGCGGTACGCGTCGGGGGACGCGTTGCAGGCGGTCTCCGGCGGCCTGTATGCCGATCATTACAACGGGCTGGTGTCACGTGGCGCCCCCGTGCTGCATCCGGAGATCACCTCCGTGGAGCCGGCCGACGCGCCGACGACGGTGATGGTGTTCGACTGTTCCGACAGCACGAACTGGCTGCGGCACCGTGCGGACGGGGCGCCGTTCACCGACGAGCCGGGTGGGCGGCGTGCGGTGACGTCCGAGGTGCGGCTGCATCAGGACGGGTCGTGGAAGGTGACCCGGTTCGCTGTCGAGCCGGTGGGCTCATGCAGCTGACACGCCTCGTCCTCACCGGCACATGCCTACTGGGATTGCTTGCTGCGGGGGCTCCGGCTTTCGCTGACAGCTACGCGACCACGGACTGTGCGCAGAATCCGATCCCGGGCTGCGACCTGGCCGCGGGTGGTCACGGCCTCGCACCGGCACCTCCTGGCGGGCAGGCGCCGCCACCGCAGGGCGGCGGGAGTGGCGGCTCGGGTCGTGGTGGGTCGGCCCGTCCGCCGGGCGACGTGGCGCTCGACCCGGCGGATGTCGCGCGCTGCTCCTACGTCCGCAGCGACTTCCAGCCCACCACAGAGGCGATCCAGCCGGTGCGGTTCCGCCCGGCCCCCGACGGCGGTCTGCGGGTGGTGACAGCGGTCGACCGGCCCGGCCCGTTCCTCGCGCGGCCGGTCGCGACGGGCCCGGACGGTCGGCCGGGTGCCTGGTACGTCTATCAGTGTCAGACCGATGGGGTGCGGGACGCTCTGTACCGGCCGCCGGTATGGATACCCGACGGCCAGGGCGGGCCGGTGGCAGGCGGGCCGGATGTGGGTGGGCTGGCGGAGCAGGCCCGCAGCCAGCTGCGGCTGCAAGGCCCGGCGATCGCGTTGAGCCCGATCGGCCGGCAGTTGATCCGCTTGCCGACCTGGATGTGGCTGGACCCGGCCGGCTGGCGGCCGGTCTCCGCTACGGCCGCCGCCGGCGGTGTGTCGGTCACCGCCACGGCGACCCCGACGGGGGTTGACTGGGTGATGGGCGACGGCGCCCAGGTCCACTGCACCGGGCCCGGCACCCCCTACCCGGATGGCGGTGACCCGAAGGCGCCGTCGCCGGACTGCGGGCACACCTACCAGACGGTCTCCGAGGATCAGCCCGGCGGCGTGTTCACCCTGACCGCGACGGTCACCTGGAACGTCACCTGGGCCGGTGGTGGCCAAACTGGGGTGTTCGACGGGCTCACGACCGTCTCCACCGTCCAGGTCGCCGTGATCTCCATTCCCGCGCTCATCACTGGCGGCGGCTGACCGCCCGCGGCCTCGATCCGCCGCGCGCTGTCCGACTGGATGAACGGTGGTGGTCATGGGTCCGTCGGCGCGAGCAGAGTGCCGAGGGCGGTGGCCGCGTCGAGGAAGTCGAGAACCCGGCAGAGACCGACATGGACCCGCTGGCCCATGGTCTGGGTGGCGTGCGGGACGCGCGAGAGATAGCGGGCGTCGACGAGGCCGGCGTTGTGGGTCAGGACGTGTCGGACGGCCATGCCTTCGGTCAGGGTCGTCCAGCTGTTCCCGAGAGCGGCAGGCAGGTCACGGTGGAGGTGGTCCCGGTAGAGAACGACGGCGTCATCGAGGCGCTGGAAGACGCTCCCGGTCTGCTTGGCCGTCTTCCCGACCGCGTCCGGGTCCGGAACACTGCGGTGGAAGACGTCGGGGAGCAGCGTCTCCAGCGTGACGCGCACGTCCGTGATCGCCGATTCGTAGATGCTGGTGATACCGCCCGCGGCCTCCAGCCTGGCGCGCTGGCCGTCGGGGAGATCCTCCAGGGTTGCGATGACGGGGTGACTGGCAGAGTCGCGTATTCAACTGTCATGTATTCGCAAGATCCGCACCGCCTTTCGCCACGCTGCGTAGCAGCTACGGGTCGAGTGCTTGGCGCGCGAGAGTTCCGAACAGTGGGTTCACCGCCCGGAGCCTTGGGCGCGGGTGTGGGGCTGGGGTTTCACTGGATGTTTGACTTGTCTTGATTACGGCTTATGTTCTAGCGGGGGGTCTCGCCAGGTGGGCGTGGTCTCGCCCGTTATGCGCTTGGCCGTGTTGTCGATCATAACGATATGGATCATCGCTTCGGAGCTGGTGGGGAGGGTCTCGTAGTCACGGACCAGGCGGCGGTGCAGCATGAGCCAGCCCAGGCTGCGTTCGACGACCCAACGTCGTTTGGCGACGTGGAAGCCGCGGGTCCCGGTTTTTCTGGGAACGACCTCGACATCGATACCGAGGGCGGCACCGTGCTCGACCACGGTGTTCTTGAAGCCCTTGTCGACCCAGGTTTTCGACAGGGACTGCCAGGTGTTTTTGGCCTGGTCGAGCAGGCGTATGCCGAGAGCGTTGTCGGACAGGTGGGCGGCGGTGACGGTCACGGCGAGCAGCAGGCCGAGGGTGTCGGTGACCACGCCCCGCTTCCGGCCGACGATCTTCTTGCCGGCGTCGGTGCCCTGGCTGGCAAGGGGAACGTCGGTGGAGGTCTTGACGGTCTGGGTGTCGAGGATGCACGCGGTCGGCTCCGGCTCGCGGCCCTCGGCGGCGCGGGCCAGGCTGGTCAGGGTGTAGCCGAGCCGGGCGAGAATGCCCTCGTCGCGCCAGGCGGCGTAGTAGAAGTAGACGGTGTTGTGCGACGGGAAGTCGTGGGGCAGGTATCTCCAGGGAATGCCGGTCCGGTTGAGGTAGAGGATTGCGTTGAATACCTCGCGGAGGTCGACCTGGGCGGGTTGTCCGGTGGGCCGGCGGTCGAGCCGGGCCTTCTGCCAGGTGCGCAGGGTGGGGGCGATCAGCTCCCAGCGGGCGTCGGACAGATCGCTGGGGTAGGTCTTACGCGGGCTCATGACAGACGCTTCTCCCTTTTCTGCCGGTCCCTAAACCGACCTGGTCGGATGTGGCTCCGTGCGGCCGGGGAGGGAGTTTTCGTCCCCTCGTCGGACCAGACAAGCGCCGGGCCGCATACCCGCGCTGAACGGGCGGCCGGAGCGCAGCCGCGGGGTGCGTGAACGTGCTTCTACGGCATGAAGCGCGCAGAAGCCGCCGTCCTCAAAGGCGATGTATCGTCACCAGAGTTGCATAAACATCCAGTCAGTCGGCGTTTGGCGTCGGCTGGCGGCGCTCGCGGAGGCTTGTCACGAGCCGGACGAGCGCGGCGACGAGGCTGAGGAATCCGCCGAGCGCGGGCGCGAGGTCAGTCAGGTTGGTGTCGTGGTCCATGGCTTGGTTCTCCTGTCGGTGTGGTGATTGGGGTGACAGGAGACAGCACATTGGATCATGGACATGTCCGGCTACAGTGCCGGACAGACCCGGACGGACAGCGTCGCCATCGCAGGGGGCACGGCGGGGTGACTAGTAGGACTTAATTAGGTCTGTCCGTGGTTGTACTGACTGTCGTCTTCGTGTGTGGCGGTGGTTGGTATGGAACTGAGTGAGATGGACCGGGTGCGGCCGGTGATCGAACGGTTCGCGGGTGAGATGTTCGCGGATCTGCCGCGGCGGGATCAGCGGGGCAAGGGTGAGCTGTATGTGCGGGGGCTGCTGACCGACGGCAAGCGCAAGAGCATGGTCCCGATGGCCGCCCGCCTCGGCGTGGACCATCAGCAGCTACAACAGTTCGTGACCAGCTCGACCTGGGACTACCGCCAGGTGCGGCGGCGGCTGACGGGCTGGGCGACCGGGTTCCTCGACCCGGTGGCGCTGGTGGTGGACGACACCGGTTTCCCCAAGGACGGGCCGGCCTCGCCCGGGGTGGCCCGGATGTACTCCGGCACCCTGGGGAAGGTCGGGAACTGTCAGATCGGGGTGTCGGTGCACGCGGTGACCGACTGGGCGTCGGCCGCGGTGGACTGGCGGCTGTTCCTCCCGGCCTCCTGGGACGACACCGCCCTGTCCGACCCGCAGGAGAGCGCCGCCGCGCGGGCCCGGCGGGCACACGCGGGGGTCCCGGACGAGGCGCGGCACCGGGAGAAGTGGCGGCTGGCCCTGGACATGATCGACGAGCTGGCCGGCTGGGGTATGCCCGTCCGGCCGGTGGTCGCGGACGCCGGCTACGGTGACGCCGCCGAGTTCCGCCAGGGCCTGACCGACCGGAACATCCCCTACGTGCTGGCGGTGAAGCCGACCGCGACCGCCTACCCCGCCGACGCCACGCCGGTCACCGCCCCGTACTCCGGGAACGGCCGTCTGCCCGTGCCCGCCTACCCCGACCCACCCCGGGATCTGAAATCCCTGGTCATGGCCGCCGGCCGCCGCGCGGGCCGGTACGTGACCTGGCGTCACGGCACCCACAAGACCCCGGACAACCCGACCGCAGGGATGCGCTCCCGCTTCCTCGCACTCCGGGTCCGCCCCGCGGGCCGGAACATCACCCGCAAGTCCGACCGGAGCCTGCCGGACTGCTGGCTGCTGGCCGAATGGCCCCCCGGCCAGCCCGAGCCCACCGACTACTGGCTGTCCACCCTGCCCACCGAGATCCCGATCCGCGACCTCGTCCGTCTCGCGAAGATCCGCTGGCGGATCGAACACGACTACCGCGAACTCAAAGACGGCCTCGGCCTCGACCACTTCGAAGGCCGGACCTGGACCGGCTGGCACCACCACGTGACCCTCGTCAGCATCGCCCAAGCCCTCTGCACCCAGCTGAGACGAACCCCAAAAGTCCCTGCGCCGGCCTGACCCTCTACGGAGTCCTCCGCACCCTCCAGGCCCTGCTCGCCGTCTGGACCGGCGCCTGCCCCACCTGCCAGCGACCCTTCACCCACACACCCAACGTCACACAACACCTATCCGGAGTCACCTAACGAAGTCCTACTAGTGTCCGGCCGGACGGTCACCCGGCAGGGTCGGACGGGAATCCCACCGCCTGCGCCAAGTGATCGGCGCAGCGGAGGTACGGGGGGGCACGGAAGACCTCCTGTGGGTCTGATGGGGTCACCAGGTAGGGCCGTCGGCGACCTCCCCCTCCATCGTGAGGCCATAGCGGTGCAGCCGCTGATCATCATCGGCGCTCAGTACCGCGTGCAGCCGGGCGCCGGCCCAGGTGTCGTCGGCGGTCGCACGGGCACTTAGTTCGTCGAGTTCTCCGTCCCGACTCAGCTGGGCGGCGAGTTCAAATGCGGCTACTCCGTTGCCAGCGTCGGCATGGGCGCGCAGGACGGCGATCGCACCGGCGCGGTCTCCGGCCGCAGTCAACATGGTCACGAGCCGGAAGGCGCTGCGCGCGTCACCGGCATTCGCGCGGGCGCGAAGGACAGCACGTGCGCCCTCATCGTCTCCAGCTTCGACCAGGAGCTCAACGAGCTGCTGTGTCGCCCAGGTGTCGCCGGTGGACGTGCGGGCGCGCAGGACATCCATCAGGCCTTCGTGATCCTCAGCCTCGTGAAGGAGCCTGACGAGTTGGCGGATGATCCAGTTACCACCGTCGTCGGCGTCGAGGTGATCGCGCAGGACGGTGATCGCACCGTCACGATCGCCGTCCTCGAGCAGGAGCGCGGCGAGCCAGTCGGCGGCCTCCCAGTCGCCAGCGTCGGCGCCGGCCGCCAGGATGGTGATGGCGCTGGCGCGATCTCCCGCGGCGAGCAGAACGTCCACCAGTCTGAAGACGACCTCCTGGTCGCCACCGAGGGCACGGTCCCGTAGTTCGTCGACGTGGCCCCCTTCGACCAGCAGCTCGGCGATATGGGTGGCCGCGTGCCGGCCACCCGCGTCGGCGACCGGACGCAGGATGGTCATCGCCCCGTCCCGGTCACCGACGGAGACCAGCACGTCGACCAGGTCGTCAACGGCGTCGGGGTCGCTCATGTCGGCGGCGCGCATCACGGCGATCGCACCGTCGTGATCCCCGGTCTCGAGGAGCACCTCGGCAAGGCAGGCCCGGAGCCAGGCCAACTGGTCGACATCCTTGACCTCCTCGACGCCGTCGCGGGCGGCGGCACGCAGAACGGCGATCGCCCCGGCACGGTCGCCGGCGTTGACAAGCAGTTCGGCGAGCCAGTCAGCGGCCCAGATGTCTCCCGCGCCCGCCCGGGCGCGCAGTTCATCGACGTCGCCGGCCTTGGCGAGTATTTCGGCCAGTGTCCCGGCGGCCGCCGGATCGCCGGTGTCGGCGCGTGCTCGCAGCTGGTCGACGTCCCCGGCTTCGGCTAAACGCAGGGCAAGAGCGACTGCTGCTTCCTTGTCTCCCTTTTCGGCACGCGCGGCCAGCCCGTCGAGGTCATCGACCTCCAGCATCAGGTCGATGAGCCGGGCGGCGGCACGCCAGTCGCCTGCGTCGGCAGCCGGCCGCAGGACATCGGCCGCGTCCTCAAGGTCCCCGGCTCTGGTCCGCTGCTGGGAGAGCACGCGGGCCGCCTCGCCGTCGCCGGCCGCGGCTCGGTCACGCAGGCCGTCGACATCCCCGACCTCGAGCAGCAGCCCGGCGAGCCGACCGGCCGAGGACCGGTAGCCAGCATCTGCAGCCTTATGCAGGAGCGGGACCGCGGCGCCGTACTGGTAGCGGTCGAACGCGGCATCAGCGACGCGGTGGACGTCCGCGGGATCGGTGAGATGGTCGCGCAGCGCGATCCAGAGGCTGGCGGGTGGCCGCTCGCGGCGACGGGTACGGGTGGCGTACTGGACGAGGTAGTCGGCGGGGGTGTAGCCGGTGACCTGGCCCATGCCGCCGGGGCCGGTTGGCTCCAGGGCGGCGGCGGCGCCGTGCATCGTGGTGTTGTCAATGGCATAGGCGCGGGCGTCGTCGAACCAGTCGGCGGGCGCACGCGCCCGTTCATGGTCGTCGAGGTAGCCAGGCGCTGCCGCCTCCAGCAGCCGGGTCGGCAGGGGTCCGCGGGCGCCCAGGCGGGCGGCATCCAGCGCGGCGGTCAGCACTGCCCACCGGTAGGGCCCACGGCTCGGCCCGCCAGCGCCTCGGGCCCGTTCCCAGCGGGCGACCAGCTGCGGAGCGGCGGCCAGGGTCTGGGTCAGCCCGTAGCCGGTCATCGCCAGCGCGGTCCGCAGTTTGGGATCGGCCTGCGCGGCCAGCTCGGCTCGGCCTTGCTCACCGTCGCTGAACGCGCCCGGGACGTGTACCTCTCTGGCCAGGCGCAGCAGCATCCGTTGCTCCCGGTAGAGGTCCTCGTTGCCGTCCCGGCTGGGCAGCGAGGTGTAGAGGCTGTGCCAGTACGGCCAGATCGTGGCAACCACCACCACCGGACCCGCCCCGTCCAACAGGTCGCGCAGCACCCCAGCGGTCAGGCCCGGGTCGGCGTCGAGGTAGTTCTGGATCTCATCGAGCCAGACGACCAGCCGGCGGGGGCGGCGCGCGACCAGCGCGGCGACCTCGACCGCGTCGGCGGGGTGGACCAGCCACCAGCCCGGCAGCTCGGCCCGGACGGCCTCGTAGGCCGTGCGGGTCTTACCAACCGAGGAGTCTCCGACCAACAACACGAGCCCGCCATGCTCGGCCGCCGCCGCGAGCCTGGAGCGCACACCGCCGACCGCCTCGTCGACGTCCCGGGCCACATAGGTCGGCAGATCGTCGTCCTTTGCCCCGTCCACCTGGATCGGCTGGTGCACGCCCAGCCGGTACGGGTCGGCGTCCTCCACGCGTACCCACCCCGCAGGTGGGTCCTTCACCTTGCTGCCGGCGCGTTCCCACGCGGCCAACCACTGCACCCGCTCTGCCGCCGGCACATCACACACGTCGAGGAACGCGCTGACGGTCGGCTTCGACGGCCGTGGCCTGGCGGAGTTCTCCGCGTCGCTCGCCGTGGTCCGAGGCAGGCTCAAGCCACGCTTCCTCGCGGTCATCTCCATGTCGCGGACCGACAGGCCGGCGCGGCGGCGCAGCGCGCCCAACGCGGCGGCGAGACCTTCAGGAGAGTTCACGCCGGACGGATCTGGAACCACCACCGCGTCCAGCGACCTGTCGCGTTCCACGTGCGCCCCCGTACACCCAGCCCGATGATCCGCCGGCCGCTGGCGGCGGGACGGCTGTCCGGATCCGCCGTCGCCCGGCCGCCCGGACACCTGCACCTCGTCGCGCCACCGCAGGTGGCGCGACGGTCTGTCCGGGTCTGTCCGGCACTGTAGCCGGACATGTCCATGATCCGGTGCACTGTCTCCTGTCACCCCAGCGGCCCAGCCGCCCGTACCGACAGGAGAACCACGACCATGCACGACACCGAACTGATCGACCTCGCGCCCATGCTCGGCGGGCTGTTCAGCCTCGTCGGCGCCGTCATCCGCCTCGTCACCGACCTCCGTAACCGCCACCGGCCGACGCACAACCATGGCTGAACCGACGGCGGGGAGCTCCGCATCGACCAATGAGGGGGTCGAGACTGATGAGAAACGTACAGCCGTTGGCGCTAGCGATGATCGCTGTTTAGCGTGCGAGGAGATGGTCGGTGAGCTCGATCGTCGCGAGGTACCACCAGAAGATCCAGTCGAGGAACTCGGCGCTATAGTCGGTTTTCTGTTGTTCGTTCTGGTGCCGGATCGCGAACTTGTTCGCGATCGTGAAGAGGTCACCTTCGTCCTTGCTGAGCAGCTCATCTTTGATCAGCTGTCGGCGTTCTTCGAGAACGCCACTGAGGACGACGACCGCGGATCTCTTGGTGTGTTCGTCGGCGTGCCGTGCCCGGTACAGGCTGATGGCGTGGCGGAGCCGGTCAGCGGCCGGGCTTTCTCGCTGGGCCATGCGGCTCAGGAGGTCCGATCGGGCGGGATCGGTGCTGGTGACCAGGCGACCGACGTCTTCGCCTTCGTCCGCGAGGTGGAGGCCGAGGTCGCTTCGTTCGAGCAGACCATTGACGCGCCACCGGTAGACGACGCGGCCTGTGGCGGGAGAGAAATCGCGGTAGTGCCAGCCGCATCCGTCGTAGTCGTGTAGTCCGCGAGATCGGGGGCGCGCTACCAGATCGTGGAGCACTTCGACCACGTCGCAGAACACGTCGATGTTCTGTGCGAGTCGGTCCGGCGTCAGCGGCCACAGGTCTGCGGCGCCGATGGCGCGCTCGATGACGGCCGAGGGGTCGATCTCGCTGGGGTCGTCGACGCAGTCCTTACCGAACGCCTGCTCGAAGTATCCGTGGTTGTTGAGATGGCTGACGATATCGATGAACTGGCGGGCTGTGGCACGCAGACCGGCACGGTCAGGGGAGGTACCCGCCCGGCGTTCGGACCAGTACGGGCGGTACTGCGGTGTTGTGGTCTCGCGGAGCTGTTCGGAGCTGGACATCAGGTCGCGGAGGAATGCCTGCCCGTTGCTCAGGCCACGTGGAGGCGGGGACTGTGCGGCTGCCTGACGGAAGTCGTCCTGGGGAGTAGGGCCCGCGAACGCGTGATCGAGAAGTAGTAGGCAGCGGTCATCCCAGTCACGGTGGATCCTGCGGTGGTTGAGCAGGTTGCTCGCTTCGTGGACGAACAGGTGCCGTGGCCAGACGAGTTCGTAGTCGCCCCCGTCGTACATGAGTTGTGTTCCAATCCGGGTCAGCGGCCGGCGGGAGTGGAGGATGAGAAGGATCCGTGTAGCGGCACTGGTGATCTTTGATGGGAGCGAGCAACCCTGGACCAGCCTCGCGGCCGGCTAGCCCCTTCTGTGCGTCATGGTCCAGTTCGACGCGGGCGGAAAATGCCGGGGGTAGACCCAGGATGAAGCTGGTCGACGAGCATCTGCGCGAGAGCATCAAGCACCAGCTCATGCGAGGAGCGGCTCTCTGTGGGGTCGCGGCCGGGGACCAGCTGCGCCGAGTAGACCTCGCGGTCGGCGAGGCGGACAGAGACCCTTCCGCCGCGTTCGACGACGGTCGTCACGTCGAGGTTGGTCGTGGTGCGCCATATCTCCTGGCCGCTCATGCCGCGGTCCCCGTGGTGGCGGGCCGCTTGCCGACGCTGGCCTTGTCGAGGTGACCGCTGACGCCGGAGGTCAGGTCGATGTGGATGTTGCGGCGGGCGACGCTGGCGCGTTCCAGGGCGTCGATCTGGTGGTCGGGGTTCTGGTCGGTGGTGGCGACCTGCGCATATCCGATCAAAACGGCCCCAAAATACTCGACACGGACGTCTCCTACCTTTGAGCGTCGACGTGGGCTGTCGACGTCGTGATGCGGGTCGAGGGGTGTGGCTGGCGGGTGTCGACCGACGACCGTTTGCCGACTCTGTGTTCGCTGGGGTGGCTCCGAAGGCCCTGCGGCACAGGAGGATTCTGTACCGACCAGGATCTCGCGCCGGCTTCCGGTCGATGCGGGTGTTGTGCACTCATGGTGGGAGCTGTCGATGTTGATGAACCCTCATCCGCAGGTGCTCGTCCCCCACGGGACCACCGCGGACGGTCTGCAGTGGCAGCTGCGCTGTTCCTCCTGCGGAGCCGAGACGGTGGACCGGGCCGGATTTCGCCGAAGATCACAGGGCCGTGACGGTGTTCCCCGACCGCGACGACTACGACAGCCCGATCGGTACACGGGGCGGATACGTCCAGATCGATCTTCAATGCCCGGTCGGGCATCGTTTCGCGCTGATCGTGGCCAACCACAAGGGGGCCGAGTTCGTGGCTGTGGTTCCCTCCAGCGCCAGCTGATCCGCGACCGCCTGCTCTCCGTCAGGGCGGGAACATCTCCACGATGATCTGAGTCTGGTGTTCGCGGGCGGCAGTGAACAGCGTCTGCAACGCGGCCCAGCCCGGCTCGGCTGTGCTCAGCGACAGCCACCAGAGTCGGCTCTGGACATCGTAAATCGCCCCGCTCGCGCGGATGAGGTCGAGTTGTGCCTGCCATCTGGGACCGGAGGCGGGCATGGGGATGATGCGAAGCCGTGGTGCCCTGCCGGTCGGGGCTGCGATGCCGGTGGACGGATCGTCCCGGGTGTCCCCGATCGGGTCCGGTTCCTCGCAGGCCAGCGCCTCCAGCCAGGCGTGGGCGAAGGCGATGCCTTCCTGGATTGCCTGAGGGTCGGCTTCTCGGCGCCGCGCTACGCCCATCGTTTTGTTGACCCGGGCGTGAACGGTGGCGTAGGTCAGGTTGCCGGTGTGCACGATGCGGCCGATGAGCCGGTTGAGGTCATCGCGCGGGTCGGATGGCGGTTCCCAGTCGGCGTCAGCCGCCAGTGCGGCCGCGTCCGCCTCGCCGCACCGGTCACAGATCATCCCTGTCCCGGGCACCGGCGCGTGGCCGCACGAGAAGCAGACGTCGCCGTGGCAGGTGGCGCACGACATCATCGCGCCGTCGCTGTGGTCGTGGAACTGCCCTGGATGGGCTCTGTCCCAGGCGGCGGCTTCGGAGATGCAGTCCCCGGTGCACACCGGCGGGTCGGGTTCCACCGTGGTGACCGGTTGTGGAGGGGGGATGCCGGCGGCTTCCCGGGCGGCGGCCTCGCGGGCGCGGTGTTCTCGGCTGGCCTCGTCGCGTCGTGCGCGGGCTTGCAGACACATCTCTCTTTCGGCGTCGGTTAGATGTGTCCAGCAGGCCACCGACCTGGGGAGGTCCGGCCAGTCGAGATCCGGTTGTCCGAGGCCTTGGCGTTGTCCGGGCCATTCCGCGGCGTCCCGCTGGCAGCGTTGGCCGTCGCGCCGAGGACGTGTGCACTTCACGGTCACGTCTGTGATCTGGTGCGTCCTGGCTGGCCCCGCCGCCTCGGCGAGGCGGGCGGTGGCGAGGGGATGACGGCCCGGGTTGCGGCTGCGTCCAGGGCGTCGAGGAGTTCGGCGAGTCGGTCTGTGCCGGTGAGGTCTGCTGCGATGGCGGGGAGCTGGTCTGTCAGGAGCAGGACCGGGTTGTCGGTGCGGCCCACCAGGCTCCAGCCGTCCGCGCTGGCGCGCAGAAGCCGTGCCGGGCCAGGTGCGGCGCGGCGGGACCGCACGCTTCCTGGGGCGGGGGCCGAGTCGGTGGCGAGTCGCCAGGCGGCGCTGAGGGCCTGTGTGACGGCGGGATGGTCCAGGTCGGCGAGCCTGGGCAGGATGTCGTGCAGGCGCAGGTGGGGCTCGTCAAAGCCGGTGTCGTCGTCGACGATCAGGTCTTCCAGGTCGCTGGCGAGACGGTCGGCGGCGCGGCGGCGTTCTGCGCCGGGCCAGGCGGTCATCTGCGGTGGTCGCAGCGACGTCTCCGCCCCGGTCGGATCATGCGGGTCCGTCCGATCCGCGAGGGCCAGGTGGCATTCGATGGGCCAGCCCGGCCGGTAGGCGAGCAGGCGCTTGGGGTTGGTGGAGATCCCGCTCTGCAAGCCGGTGTCCCACAGGGCCAGGGCGCTGCGGGCGGCGTCGGTGTCCGTGCTGACCTGGGTCCATCGGGCGCCGATGGTGTCCTGACCGAGAAGCAGTGCGTACCCGTCATACGTGACGGGCAGATCGAGGGCAGCGCAGGCCGCCGGATAGTCATCGGCGAGCTCGCCTGGAAACTCCTCGACCGTCAGCAGAACCACGGTCACCGCGGCGAACCCGGACGGCTCCTCCTGCTGGCTCATGGCGGTCTCCTCATCAGGATCGTCCTCGGGGCTGCGCAGAGCCCACAGGCCAAAGCCTTGGGGCGGCGGGAACAGGAGTAGCAGTCCAGGTAGTTGAGATGGGCATTCCCGGGCGGGGAGAGCCGGGCGACGTCGGTGTCGGGTCTGGCGTAGGACAGCGAGGTAGCGGGTGTTCCACAGCACGGCGGCGTTGAGGTCAGGCCGAGGGCGCCGAGCTGGTCCTCCTGCCCTTCCCGGTAGATCTGCCCGCAGCGGCCGTGGAAGATCACGCGGGCGAATTTGTGGCGGGATTCCTGCACGGTGGTCCGGGTGTTCACCTCACCGCCCGGCGATGGGTGTCGTCGAGAGGTTCCATTATCGCCAGCAGAGCCAGAGTCTTCGCGATGCGGCCGTACTCGGCGAAGGCCTGCCCCAGCGGGGTCGGGTGGCCATCGCGGCCGAGCATCCGCAGGAAATCTAGCGGCACACCCCAGAACGTAACCGTCGGACGCACAGGCAGAGAGCAAATCGGCGAACCCAGCCACACCGTGGTCTAGATCTGCCCCCGGTACGGGATAACGACCGCGTGCGGCCCCACGCGCGACCCAGTAGCCGAGGTGAGCCACCGCCGCGGCGACCCAGCGGAGCGCCAGCAACGGTGTCTCCGCTGTCCGCAGGCCCCACGCCACTCACGGGGAACCGGGACCGGCCAGCGGCGGGCGCTAGCACCGCCACGGCACCGCACAGCGAGAGGCCACAAGGCCGTGACCAGCGGATGTGCTACCCAGGCCGAGCCGCCAGCCACGTCTTCAACGGTGAGGGCAGGTCGCCGTCTGGACGCCGGCCGCGACATCGGCATACCCCCTTCCCATGGGGTTATCCCCTCTGGTGCGCACGGGGGTTTCCCACTTGATGGGATACCCGCCTGCGGCGTGCTGGCGCAGTTCAGGGGCCCGCTGGCACTGCCCAAGAACAGCCTGACTGGCTACCAGGAGCCCTGGATGATAGTCGGGCCGCTCCAGGTCCACGGGTCGCGACAGTCGCACTTCAGATAAGCGCATGAAACTAGAATTCCATAAATACCTGAATTTCCCACACGGCCCCTCCTTTGCATTTCACTTGACCCATCCTTTCCGCTTGCATTCTTTTCGCGACTCACACCTCTACCATTTATCGACTTGCGGGGATGGTCTCCGATCTGCGGAAATATGATTGCCGGATCACCCAAAAAGACTAGAAATAGTCGCCCGACAGTATTGATTTCTCGGGTACATGGAGGGATTATTAGTTATCGGCGCGCTGCGCCCGGCGCGCGGCGCTAAATCCCCCACCCACATGGAGTCCTCCATGTCGCATGACTTCTTTTCCTCATTCTTTTCCCGGGACATTCCGTCGATCGTTCCCGCCCAGTCCGCCACGGCCGAGGACATGGCGCGTGTCACCGAAGCGGACTGGGCCGCGATCGTCGACCACGCACACCGCCACTGCCGGAAGGTCGATGCATCCCGCTCCCGCAAGCGCGCCGACGGCAGCGCCACCATCGCCCGGGACGGATTCGGTACCTACGGCAGCGACGACGTGTCCGACGACATCGCCCAGGACGCGGTACTGATCTACGCCCGTCGGCTCGGGACGATCGTCCGGAGCTGCGTCGTCGCCTCCCTGGACGTCGCCACCCGGGAACCCGACGGGTGGCAGTACCAGACCCAGGACGGCGAGACCTCCGTTGTGAACCGTGCCGTCATCCGCCGCTGGGCGGTCCACGACGCTGCCCAGCGCAACGGCTACCGCCCCCGTCGCACAACCCCCGACGCCGGTAACCCCGACACTGCCCGGCGGCAGGCCGAGCATCTAGCGTCGGTGACCTTTCTCGCCGGACTCTCCAACGTGATCTTCGCGATGGCATGGGAGGACGGGCACGACTTCCCCACCCTGCGCACGCTCCTACACCTGGCAGGCCACACCGAGGATCTTGGACGCGCCGGACTTCTCGCCACCGTCGCCCAGCAGACCTACGGCGGCAAGTACGGATCACGCCGCGCCGTGATCAAAACCCGTGACGCCGCACTCGCGGAAGCACGCGAACTCACCAACCGCTGCGACGACATCCGCCGCAACCTCACCCACCGCGAACACCACACCGACGGCTGAGGCCCCCAACAACCCACCATGGAGCCTCCGAGTCACCCCGCTCGGAGGCTCCACCACGTTCCGCTGGTCTCTCGCGGTGCGCCGTGCCGGGAGCGGGCCCCTCTGGTCTGACCGGTAGGCCTTGGTTCGAGCGGACCTTCGCCTGCCTGCGCCAAGTTCCGCCGGTTCCCAGGGCCATTCTGAAACGACCTGCAAAACCCCAGGTCAACACCGGTGGGCGAGTTCTGGAACGCCCTCGGCAAGGGAACGTGGCCGATCACGATCTGAGCACTATCTCCCCTGTGCGCCGCACCCTGGTGGCCGGGGCTTCCGCCTGATCTTCGTGTTCTGTCACCCGGCAGCGATTCGGAACTCTAGCTTCCCGGTAGCGTCACGTATCCCGTACAGATACCTACTTTGACAACGCTGCCGCAAGTATTGCGCCGGATACGGAGGGGCGAGGCGGGGTCGATAATCTGTACCCTGCGCCAAGCGCACCAGAAAGACTACCTGCGGTCATGGTGGAAGGTGATGGGAAGATGACTGTCGCAGATGTGTATCTCCTCGCGGTACATGATCCGTACCGGTCGCCGCGGCATCCGGTTCCCATCAACGCGACCCTCGTGCACGCGCGGACGCTGTTGCATCCCTCGCTTCCGCAGCCGGACGGCGGGCGGATCTACCGCTGCCTGACCGAGTTCCCCGGTCGTACCCACGGGTGCGTGGTGCCGCTGTCGACGCTGACCTACGAGCTGGCCGGCGGGGCGCTGTGGCCGCAGGTTGCGCGGTGGCAGGCGGTGATCGAGGCGCTTGTCGCGCTCACCCGTGCGGGTGGCTGCGATGCGACGCAGCTGGGTCTGCAGCCACGGGCTGAGGCGTTGCTGACCAACGGCCCCAACACCGAGGTCACCATGGTTGATCCATCGTCCGGCGGGAGGACGAAGCTGGGGCCGCGTGATCGTCAGCGGGAGATTGCCCAGTTCGAGAGGTCGGTTCGTGAGTTCGTGGAGGGCGGGCCGTACTGGCCGGGCGACGGTCTGGTCGCGCCGCCGACACTGCCTGCTCGGATGCCCTACCAGCCGGTTGGTGGGTGACCGCGGGGTCATCGGCCCTTCCGTGTCAACCGTGTGATCCGTTCGCCCTCGGCCGGGTCCAGGGGGCCGGTGCTGTCGGGTGCGGCGACGCCGAGGGCGATGGCCAGGGTCCGGCCGTGCAGGTCCAGGGTCGCCTCGGTCAGTTCGGTCAGTTCGGCGATCGCGGTGCGACCCCGCGCCCAGCCGGTCAGGCCTACGGCGAGCGAGATGAGTAGTCCGGGCCACCACAGCACGCCCAGCGCAAGGTAGGGCAGCGCCCAGGCCGTGGTGATCACGGTGGTGGCGAACTGGCCGTTGGCCGCGGCCAGGTCGGCGCGCAGATTGTCGGGCAGCACCAGCCACAGGCGCGTCCAGCCGAACCGGAGGTCCAGGCCGTAGCGGTTCACCCCGATCTGCTCAACGGCCGCGATGCGGTCACCCATCCAGGTCGGCCTGGCCGGCGGGGCGGGAGACATCCGGATGACCTGCTCCGCGGCGAGGTCGATCTCGGCCTGTTGCGGCGGTGTCCGGGTTGCCGGCGGGTATCGGGTCTGCAGCTCGCGGCGGGCGGCGACCAGACGGTGCCAGCGGCGCGACCGTGCGTCGGTACGCCACCGCTGCGCCCGACGCAGACCGGGTGGCCACCGGCCGAGCCAGCAGTCGCGGACCGGCCCGGCGAGGGCCTGCACGAGCAGTCCGACTCCGCAGGAGGTGAGCAGTGCGCCGATCACGGCGAGGGCCTGCACCGGCCCGGCCTTCGCGCCCAGTGCGGTGCCCTGCCGGGCGGCTTCGTCCGCCAGGCGGCGCACATCGACCGCGTGTGCCCAGCCGAGCCGTCCGCCGATCCAGGCGGACGCGACGAACAGTAGGCCGGGCAGGGCGAGGAGGCCGACCCAGCGTTCGGCGAGCTTCTTCGCGAGTTCACCGAAGAAGCCGTTCATGCGGTCAGCGCCTGCTCATCGGCAGTCCGGTGAGCAGGCAGCGTGGGATCGGGCCCGCCGGAACGGCGTCGGCGATCCGGTCACACGCGCTGTCGGGGCAGCCGAAGATCTCCTCGTCGGCCCGCCCGGGGCCGGCTCCGGGCAGGCCGGTGCCCAGGCCTCGCTGGGGGTCGGTCGTGTCGGCGCCGAGAAGCTCGGCGAGCAGCGCCGCGACCGGCCTGCGTGCGCGGGCTTCGGTCTCGATCCTGGCCAACAGCAGCTGTTTGTCGGCGGAGTCCATGGCGCACAGTTCGCGGAGGACCGGCAACTCGTCACACAAGGCGCTCAGCATCCGTCGCTCAGCGGGATCGACACGTTGTTCCGTCACAGCGGACGACGTTATCCGGCGGACCGGAAGGCCATCTTCCGCACCCTGCCGAACGCGGCGCCGAGCAGGTCGGGGGCTGAGGGTTGGTTCCGGCAAGGTAAATGGCACCTTCCTGCCACGACTAGGATCCGGTCGGGGTAGCAAGGGCGGCTGACTTTCGTGGAGGGCACGCTGGAGACATACGGGCGCCGGGCCGTCATGCAGTGGGCGCTGCGGGACTCCGCCGCGCGGGCGCGGGATGCGCACATCCAGGTCGGCACCTCGTCCGAGGGCGGCTGGTACGTGTGGCACAACGGTTTCGGGCTGCGACGGTTCGAGGACAAGGCCGCGGCCTGGCGGGCCGTCCGCAGCCTGATGGGTCGGCACACCGGCCGGTGGGAGCAGGTCCCCACCGACCCGGAACCATTCATGGAGGCATTCCCACCCGACGGTTCCCGAGTGCTCTACGACACGGTTCAGGACAACGATCTGTATAACCGGTGGGGGGACGATCCGGACTCGACATGGAAACGTTTCCTCACGGCGTTCGGCAAAGGGGAGCGGCTGCGGGTCACCGAGACCCATGCGCTTCTCAACGGAAGTATCGAGCTGATCAAATACCGTGATCCGCTGACAGGTGTCGAGCGTTTCGCTGTCCACACCGCCCGCGAGGAGGGCGTGGACTGGCATGTCGTCGACTATCCCGACTGCGGGCCGGCCGAGGCCGCGTACAGGAAGTCCGTCCGTGCGAACGCCGACGACGAGCTGCCCTACCGTTCCAGCGACGTCGTCGACGTCAGGGTGGACCGCCGGTCCAGGCCGCCGGACGGCTTGTACGTGGATCCCTCCGGCTGGATGATGGCGACAGACGACAAGCACGAGTACATCGACATCCACGGCGTTCCCTCGCGGGTGTCCTGGCCGCCGGCGCCGCCCCTGCGCCGGCCGGGCCCGGTGAGCGCCATGACGACGCAGCCGCGGGACTGGGATCCGTTGGAGGTGCGGGTCCGCGACGTCACCCCCGCGGCCTGGTTGCGGGATGACGCGGAGTTGCAGCCCCGATCGCTGGCGCTGATCGCGCTTACCGACGGACGCCGGCTGCTCGCGTCGGCGCACGACAGCGGCGCCCACGTGTGGAGCACCGGTGACGGCGCGAAGCTCTGCACGGTCTCCGGGCACAGTGAATGGGTACTGGCGGTCGCGTTGACCGCCCTGTCCGACGGACGGGTCGTCCTGGCCACCGGCGGTAAGGATCATCTTGCCCGCGTGTGGTCCGCCCAGGACGGAGCGGCCCTGGTGGAGATCGACTGGCACGAGGCCCCCGTGAACACCGTCGCCTGGGCGTACCCACCCGGCGACGTCCCCTGGTTGATCACCGGCAGTGATGACGCGCGGGTGCGCCTGTGGGATGTGGAGACCCAGCGTTCGGTCGGGGAGTTCGAGGTCGGCAGCCCCCGTGTCGACCTGGTGTGGTCGGTGGCGGCCGTGGTGCTCTCCGACGGCAGCGTCTGCGTGGTGGCCGGCGTCGAGGACATCGATGCCGCCCGTGTCCATGTCTGGAACAGCTCCGAGCAGTACGTGCGCAGCGGGGAACGGACGAGGTCACACGAGTTTGTCGTGGACTGCGCCGGCTCGATGTCGAGTACGCCTGCGGTGGCCGTGGCGACCCTGGTGGACCGTTCGTTGCGGGTGGCGGCGATCGCCGGGTCGACCGTGCGGATCTGGGACGGTCACACCGGCGAGGTCCTGCGCACCCTGCCCGCGCCCGGCGACGGGCACGGCGGGGATGTCGCCCTGGCGGTGCTGCCCGACCTGCGCGTGGTCGTCGCCGCGGCCCGGGGCCGCCAGACGCTGGTCTGGGAGGTCGAGTCCGGTGCCGTACTCGCCCGGGTCGACCAGCCCACCGCCAGCTTCCCGCCGATCGTCAGCCTCGTCGCACTTCCCGACGGCGGACTACTGCTGGCGACCGGACGGGGTGGCGGGGGACCGGCCCGGCTCCTGCAGGTGGACCCACGTTGGTGACCGTCCACGGCCACACGGACAAGGAAGCCGGTAGCGGTGCCGCTTGACGACCTGACCTGGCGGATCCGCGACCGGATCGAGCAGTACGACCGGACGAGGCAGGTCGCGGAGATCCTCGACGCCGACGCCGACCGGGACGCCGCCGCCCTGTGGCGGCTGCTCCACGCCGTCGACCTCACCACCTCCTCCCCCGCGCTGGACGCGGCGTTCTCCATCGCCAGCGCCACCCTGGGCCGGTTGCACCACCGCCGTTACCAGCTGCTGCCCGTGGGCGCCGGTCTGTCCGAGCTGGCCCGGTGCCTGCTGTGCCTGGAACCGATCTCCGACGATCACGAGGCCGTCCCGTCCGAGCTCGTGCCCGTGGTCGGGCGGTTCACAGATCCCGACGTCCAGGCCGCGCTGGGCGTGCAGCTGCTCGATGCCGCGGCCGGAGGCGAGGATCCCGCCCTGCTCGACGCGGCCATCCTGCTTCTGGCCCCTGCCGCGACCGCGCGGCCGCGGCAGGGTCAGGGGCCGCGGCGGGGGCCCGGTCGGAGCGGCCGGCTCTCGGCGCTGTCCACCGCGTACCGCCGACGGCACGAACGCGACGGCACCACCACCGACCTCGACCGGGCCCTCGACACCGGCGAACGGGCCGTGAGGCTCGCGGACCAGGATGGCGGGGCGCCGGAGGTGTCCGTCCAGGCGTGGACCGCCCTCGCCCGGGCCTACCGCTGCCGGTACCGGCTGCACGCCGATCCCGCGGACCTGCAGCGCGTCATCGACCTGTCCGAGCGGGCCCTGGCGCATACCGGCCCCTCGGCGAACCAGCTCGCGGACCTGGCCACCGCCTATCTGCACCGGCACGAGCACACCGACTCACCCGCGGACCTGGAACGGGCCGTGGACCTGGCGGAGGACGCGGCCGCGCTGCCCGGCGGGCAGGAGGACCCCGACGTTCTGTCCGCCCTCGGCCGCGCGCTGTTGCGCCACTATGACCGGTCCGGGCAACGCTCCGAGCTGTGGCGGGCGGCCACCCTCGCCGAGCAGGCCGCGGCTGCGCTGTCACCACGCGACCCGCGGCGCGCCACCTACCTGTGCGCCGCCGCCGCGACCCTGCTTCGGCGGCACGAACGCAGCGGGGCACTCGGCGACCTGAACCGCGCCGTCGACCTCGGCCGGCAGGCCCTCGCGGCGATGCCGGAGACCGACCCCGCCCGGGCAGACGCCCTCGGCCGGCTCGCCGCCGCGCTGCACCGGCGTCATCGCAGCGCCGGCGCGGACACCGACCTCGACCAGGCCGAGGACCTGGCGAGCTGGGCCCTGGCAGCGATCCCGCCCGGGCATCCGGACCGGGCCGGTGCGGCCCTGGAACGCGCGGCCGTCCACCTGACCCGCTACCGCCACAGCGGCGTGACCGCCGAGCTCGCGCGTGCGATCGAACTCGGCGAGCAGGTCACGGCGACGGACAGCACCTCCCTGCCGGGATGGTGGTCGCTTCTGGGTGACGCCTACCAGCAGCGTCATGCGATCAGCGGCGAGGCCAGCGACCTGGACCGGGCGGTGGAGCTCGGCGAGCGGGCCCTGGCGGCCACCCGCGAGGACGACGTGGCACGCGCCGAGCGGTACGCCCGGCTGGCCACCGCGCACTGGCGCCGGCGCAGCCACACGCCGGGTGGCGCCGACCTGGACCGGGCGATCGACCTGAGGGAACGGGCCGTCGCCGGCACCCCCGCCGACCACCTGGACCTGCCGGATCGACTGGCCGACCTCGCCGCCGCCCACCTCGACCGCTACCGTCTCACCGGCGCGGCCGCCGACCTCGACACCACTGTCACTCTGTGCGAACGGGCTCTGGTGGCGCTCCCGGTCGACCATCCACACCGCTCCCGGTTCACCGCCAGCATGTGCGTCGCCTACCTGCAACGGATCGCCGGCGCGGGCCAGGCCCCGGACCGGTCACGACTGCGGGAGCTCGCCGACGGGATGACCGGCGCCCAGGGCGCCGCCCCCGCCGACCGGGTGTCTGCCCACCATGCCGTGGGCCGGCTCGCGCAGAGCGCCGGGCAGCCGGCGCTCGCCCTCGCGATGCTGGACGCGGCCGCCGCTCTCCTGCCGTCGGTGGCTCCCCGCGAGGCGGGCTGGGCCGACCAGCAGTACCGGCTCGGTGAACACGGCGGCCTCGTCGGAGCCGGGGTGGCCGCGCACTGCGCGGCCGGTGACCCGGCGGGCGCCGTCGAGTTCGCCGAACTCGGCCGCGGGGTGCTCCTGGCGAGCCAGGCCAACACCCGGGCCGACCTCGACGAGCTCGACGACCGGGCACCACGGCTCGCCGCCCGCTTCCGCTGGGTCTGCGAGCGGCTCAACACCCCCGACTTCCCCGCCGACGAACGCCGCCGATGGTGGGCCGACTACGACCGGCTCCTCGTCGACATCCGTGCGGTCCCCGGCCTCATGCACTTCGTCGCGGCGCCGCAACTGGCGGAGCTGGCCCCCGCCGCCGCGGGTGGGTGCGTGATCCTCGTCAACGCCGATACGCACCGAAGCGACGCCATCCTCGTGCGGGCCGACACCGACCCCGTGTCCGTCGCGCTGCCCGACCTGCGGCCGTCCGACGTCAACAAGCAGGTCACCGCCTTGCTCGCCGCCCTCAACAGCGGCTCCACCCTGGCCGGGGCACTGCGTCGGCGTCTGGTGGTGACCGCGGTGCTGGGCTGGTTGTGGGACGTCGTCGTGGCCCCGGTCGCCGCCGCCCTGCCTCCCGGCGACACTGCCCAGCGGGTGTGGTGGCTGCCAACCGGGCTCCTCGGACTGCTGCCGTTGCACGCCGCCGGCCACCCCGGCCAGGACGGCGCTCTCGACACCATGATCTCCTCCTACATCCCCTCGCTGCGGGCACTGCGGGCCGCCCGCAGCCGCCCGCCGGCCCGACGGCGCCAGAACCTGTCCGTCGTCATGAGCGCCACCCCGGACATGCCGGAGCTACCCGGCGCCGAAAAGGAGGCGGCCGTGGTGGACGGCCCGTCCCTGCTCAACGCGGACGCGACCGCAGATCAAGTCCTGACCGCGCTACGGCAGACAACCTGGGCGCATTTCGCCTGCCACGGCGTGATCAACGCGACCTCGCAGGTCGACAGCGGTCTGCGGGTGCACGACCGCATCCTGACACTGCCCGAGATCGGCGGTCTGCGGCTGACCGACGCCGAACTCGCCTACCTGTCCGCCTGCTCCACCGCCAACCACGGCACCCGCTACGCCGACGAGGTGCTGCACCCGGCCGCCGCCTTCCAGCTCGCCGGTTTCCGGCATGTGGTGGCCAGCCTGTGGCCACTCGCCGACGGTGACGCCGTGGACGCCGCCCGCGCGTTCTACCAGCATTTCGCCGACACTCCGGTCGCCGACCAGGCAGCCCCCGTGCTGCATACCGTCACCCTGCGTCTACGGGACCAGTATCCAGAACGCCCCGACCTGTGGGCACCACTCGTCCACAGCGGCCCCTGACGTCATCAGATGGTCCAGCTGCCCGGTCCGCTCCCACCTCCGGGCCCCGCCGAGAGTGGGCAGGTACCCAGGCATGGTGGGGGTGGTCCGCGGGGATGGTTGCCACCGCGTCCCGGCCGGCCCTGAGGGCAGCGACGACATGAGCACCGAACCTTGTAGGCGAAACAACTCAAGGCGAGGCCGTCAGAGCGAAGTGAGCGAACTGCCGGTGCCAGCCCATCCCCTCCCGGTCCGCACTGGGTGCGATGTGGTCAGCGTCGTGTGGGCAGGGATGGGGTGATCTCGCTGAGGTCGATGTCGGCGACCAGGAGGCGGTGCAGGGCGCCGCCGGGATGGCGGGGCAGGGGCTGGACGGGGCTGGTGAAGTATTCGAGGTCGTCAAAGATGGGCTGGCCGTCAGGTCGGCGGGCGAACTCGATGCGGCCGTAGTCGACGCCGTCCGTGGCGTCGTAGCTCATCCAGCTGATCGTTTCGGTTTCGCCGGGCTGAATCGGCGCAGTGTACAGCGGCCGGGCCTGGATGATCTCGCCGTTGTCGTACCAGACCTGGGGTACGGCGAGGACCCAGCGGTGGCTGTGGATGGCTTTGGCGGTGGCGGCGGCGCGGATCTCGAAGGCGAGGGCGGTCGCCCAGCTGGTCAGATAGGGATAGTCGCTGAGGAACAGGTTCCGATCGCCCTGGAGTCCCAGGATGGCGGGGTAGTCCCCGACACGCAGGGCGCGCTGCACGCGGCTGGTGATGTCCTCGACGAGCGTCCAGGTGTCAGCGTTCACGGCACAGTCCTCTCCGGTGATTCCCACGTCCGGCAGGGCCGGCCCTGCCGGTATCGGGCCTCTACTTGTTCATGCGGGGCGGGCGTCGTCCCGACCGTCCGCGGCCGTCGTACTTTCCGTCAGGCCGGTGCGGCGGGTGATGATGACGTGATGCTCCGTCACTCCGATACGGGCCTGCCGACGTCCCGACCGTCCGGAGAGCCGGCCGAAGCGGACGTTCTCCCGCGCTGGCAGTGCCTTGCCTGCCGGCTGCAAAGGACAGCAGGCAGACACCACCAGCGCGGATGGGCAGTCCCGGTCAGGCAGCGGGATGCAGGCTGGTGGGTGGTGGCATCGGGTGCGGCGGGTGCAGCCGGCCGGACGGGTCCGACGGGCCGGCGGTGTCGTCCTGGCGGACGGTGGGGCGTAGGTGTGGCGGGACGTCGGGGAGCTGGTGCAGTCCGAGCCGGCCGGGCCGGGTCGTGGTCAGGGGGAGCCAGCGGGCCAGGGCGGGGTCGAGATGCTGGTCGGGTGGGGTGAGGTCGGCCGCGGTGGTGGCGACCGGCACCAGCTCGGGCCGGTCGAGGTTCTGCAGCGTCTGTGCCATCGCTGCGCGGAGACGGGCTTCGCGCCGGGCCGTGGTGGTCCACAACAGGATCGGGGTGGCGATTCTGGTGCTGGTAGCGAGCTGGTGGTAGGCGGCGAGTTTGGCGGTGACGCGGTGCAGGGGTTCGGTGCCGTAGTCCAGTTCCAGGAACCACTCGACCGTGGCACCGCCGCGGGTCGTCCAGCGGCCGTAGGCGTCGGGGCGGACGATGTCGCCGAAATGCCGGGCGCAGCGTTCTTCCGGCCACCAGGCGGTCAGCTTGCCGGCGGCGCCGGGCTGGCGGGCGTGGTGGATGAGGCGGGTGAACATGCCGTTGACCGCGACCCGGTGGGCCAGGTGCAGGGAGTGGGCGATGCCTTTCGCCCGATCGTGCTGGTAGCCGATCTTCTTCGGGTCCAGGCCGTCTTCGTGCGCCAGTACGGCCGCGCCGGCGACGTCGAGGATGTAATGCATGGGCGCCAGCCCGGCGGGCACCAGCGGCTGGAACCGGTCGAGGACGCGCCAGCGGTAGAGCTCCAGCAGGCGCAGGTTCGCCGCACGCCGGCCGGTCCAGCCGAGTTCGACGATCTGGTGGGTAGTCAGGACCCGGTGCTCGTGCAGCATCCGGGTGATCCACCGGTCCCGGGGGGTGAGGTGGCGGGCCAGCCACAGCTGGTGCTCACTGCCCGCGACGGTGCGGGCGGCGGGTCGGGCGTAGGTGCGGCGGCCGAGATGGTTCTGCTGCGGAGGATTCGTGATCACGTGTGCGGTCTCCCTGGACGGTGACGCGGGCGGCGGTCGACGGGCGGGCGGGGCTGGAGGGGCGGGGCCAGCGCTCCGCAGGGCGGGGGTGACCGCGCCGGCATCTGCCGGCCCGGCGCGGACCGCCGGTGCACGCTGGCCCCGCCCGCACGGGCGGGGGTCGTCATCCGACCGCGGCGAGTACACCCGGCGGGTCGGCCGGCTCCGCCGGCCCGATCTCGACCAGCTCCACACCATCCCCGTCCCCGTCCCCGTCGCTGTCGGGGCGGCTGGACAGGAGGAGGTCGCCCGCCGCGGGGGCACCGGCCGGGCCGTGTTCGTCGAGGACGCGGCGGGCGTCGGCGCGTAGCCGCGTGACCAGGCTCCGGGCCCGCTTCGACCCCACGTGCAGTCGCTTACGCAGCTCGTCCGAGGAGATCGGCCGGTGGTTCTCCTCCCAGTACAGGGCATCCTCGCGCCGCGCCCACGCCAGCCACTCCTCATCGGACAGCCCACCCGAAGCCGTGGCGGGCCGACGCTGCCGAGGAACCTCCGGCGACGCCGGCGGCGGGATGGTGCTGCCGCCGTCGGTGGTTGGTGCCGGCGGCGTGGCGTCCACACCAGCCGGCGGATTCGAGGGATTCTGGGGGCATGCGGGCGGGTGGCGCATGGCCTGCAGCAATCCTGGGCCGACCTCACTCCAGCCGATCAACAAAAGCGGACCGACGCTGTCGAACGCGGCCTTCGCGTAGTCACCCGCGATCACCGGCTCGGCGATATTGAGCGCCAGAGTGACAATGCTGGAGAACACCAGCAGCCGCCGGGCCGGACGCAGAAGTTCGATGGGAGCGCCCCGCAACGCCAACTGCCGCGTCCCGAGCAAAAGCCCCACCACAGAAAGATCGACGGCCGGGGCCACCAGCGGCGCGATCCAGATCGGCACCCCCAACCGAAGCCCGAGTTGGAGGACATTGCCGAAGCCGAACAAGAACGTCAACCCGACAACCAGCGCCATGATCAAGGTGACCAGGGTGACCGCGATGTCCTTGCTCTGGGCCGGCACGTCCACGGCCGAAGCACCGGCCGGGCTGGTGCTGTCCGGGGCCATCATGCGTCATCCCTGGTCAGGACACGTGTCCCTACCGGACGAACGACGATCTCAGGACCTTCAACCAAGATCGTCCGGTTCTTATTGTGGTCCTGCCGGTGCACCCGATGGCCAGCTGGGAACCCGGCAACGTCCACCTCCCGCTGCGGATCAGTGTCTGCTTCGACGAGGCCGGCATCCTGCTGATCCACATCGACACCGCCGCGACCCTCCACCTCGCCGACGACGCCCCGCCGTTCGAGATCTACGTCGATGGCGGCCACGTCCACGGCGACCTGGCAGGGGTCGACCGGTTCGACTGCGCCAACCCCGGCCACGGCCACCACGTCCCCTGGCGCGTCGCCGCACGAGGGCCCGCCTCGCCCCGCGACGAGCACGCGCAGACCGAAGCATCGCGTGACCGTCAGGAACCCGCAGTGGCGAACGCGACGGAGCGGCCTGACGTCACCGGCGCACTCTGATCATCCGGGGGCCACCGATGTTCACCCGGCCCGCACCGCCGTGCCCTGGCTGCGACGTGCTTCCCGGCCGGCGCCACCACGCCGACTGCGATGTCGCCCGCTGCCGCCAGACCGGGCTGCAACGCGCCGGCTGCGACCAGCCGCATGACCACGGCGACGACCCGTGGACCGGCACCTATCCCGGCGAGGCCGAGTGCCGGGCGTTCGGCTGGATGATGCCCGCCCCGTTCGAGGCGTTTCCCGACCTCAACCGCCTCTACGGCGAAGCCGTCTGGGACCCACACACCGGCCAGTGGACCCGACCCTCCACACCCACCAGCCCCAGCGACCAGCACTGACCCCCGTCGGGCCCGGGACAGGGCGGCGGTCGCCTTCCCGGAAAGCAGCCGAAAATGATCAAAATAAGGGTGGTGCCGGCGGACCCGTTGCTGCCGGTCCGCCTGGTCGACCATGACGAAACCAGCCTGCGCGCCGCGCAGGCCCTCGTGGGCGGACCGATCGAACCGATCGGCCTCACCCGGCCCGCCGCGACGCTCTACGTCAACGAGAACGGCAAGATCGATGGGCTGCCGCGTAACGGCCGGGCCACCCTGCTGACCTGGGTCCACGTCCCGGAGCTACGCGGCCAGGACGTGATCGTCGGAGATGCCTACCTGGCCGGCCCGGTCCGCCGGGGCCTCGACACCGACACCCCCGCCGACCTCATCGCGGTCCTGACCGGCACCGCCGCCGTCCAGGTGCAGACGCGGTCCCGCCGTCGCAGGTGGACGACGCTGCCGAGCACCGTGGGCACGGTCTACGACGAGCCGTTCGACGCCTACGCCACCGCCCTGCTCGCCCTCGACGACCCGGACAGCATCGATGTCCGGATCATCCCCACCGGCCAGACCTGAACGTCCGACGGCACAGGATCGACAACGACAATCCAGGCCCGACGGCGGCACCGTCAGCGACTCCGCCCCGACCACCGTACTCGCGGAACCTCCGCGTCGGTGATCTCCACGCCGGCCTACCGACCAGCTCGCGCCGCCGGTCCGAGTTCGTCACCGGCCCGTCCGGAGACGCCCGCCCGAGTGAACACGTCGGTATTCGGCGCAGCCGCATTCGACAGGTCGCGAGCTGCCGCTCGGCTCGCCCCGCTGGTCCCGGTCGGGACCAGCACCCTGATCGCTCGCTGCGCGGGCTCGTGTCGCACACAACCCGCCTCGGACCCACCGCCCCGAGGGAAGCGCGCCTCGATCGCCGCTCCCTGCGCCATTCCGTTCCCAACCGCTCATCCACCAGAAGAAAGCATGACTATGACCAGCGAAAACCGCGCCTACGCCCGCGAGGTGGGCGCCCGACTGCGCGCCATCCGCACCCAGCAGGGCCGTTCTCTCCAGCAGGTCGAAGCCCTCTCCTACGGCCGGTGGAAGACCGCAGCGGTCGGCTCCTACGAACGCGGCGACCGCATGGTGAGCGTCGAGAACCTTGCCGCCCTGGCCGCGTTCTACGGCGTCCCCGTGGCCGAGCTCCTGCCCAGCGCACGACCCGACCCGCTCCCGCCGCGCACCGCCCGCGTCGTGCTCAACCTGCCCGCCCTGACCGCCGTGCCCGGCGAGGACGCCGGGCCGCTACGCCGCTGGATCGCCGAGATCCAGCGGCGACGCCACGACTACGCGGGCCGGGTCCTCTCGATCCGCGAAGGAGATCTGCGCACCCTCGCCATCCTCTACGGCCGCACCCCCGACCAGCTGATCGACATGCTCCAGCAGTGGAAGGCACTCGACCCCACCAGCGACGTCGGAACCGCCTCGGACACCGCCTGATCCACCCACGCTGGCAAAGTCATCAGGCTGGCCGGCGACAGTGCGAGCGCCCTTCCTCACACCGTGCTGCGGTGTGGCGCGGTCCTCCACACCGCCCTCGTCACCGTGTGCACAAGGCACGAGACCACGCTCGGCGAAGCCCAGCACCCCACGATCCGGCGGATCGTCGGGCATCCCCGGCCAAGCGGGACGCGGCGAGATTCCCCGCCGCGCACCCGCCATGGCCATCCCTGGGACCGCGAGGCCGCCCGCGTCGAGTAGGGACCCTGCTTCCCCTCCGAACCTTGCTCTCGGGAAAGAGAGGTGTTTGCTATGCGTGAATTCATCGCCCGCCGCGGCGCCGACGACGCATGGCTGTGCCGGTGCGACAACACTCCAGACGAAGACGGATTCGTTCCCGTTTCCGGACGCCGTGAAGTCGCACCGACCTCGGCCCGGTGGCATGGCCACTATTGCTGTGTCCGCTGCGGCCGGATCATCCGCTGGCCGACTCGGCAGATCATCGGCCACCTCGACCTCGCTGATCTCAGGCTACGAAACCGCGCCCCGCAAGCGCGTGGGCCAGGCTGGCTGCGCCATTCCGCATGAAGGAAAGACAATGAACCTTTCCCGGCAACCATTCGTCACCTTGCGTAGCAACAGTTCCGTGTTGCGGTGTTGGGGTTCAGGCAGTCCTGCGGTGCTCGGTGTGGAGGATGACGAGGGCGGCTTTCGCGACGAGTCCGATCTTCCAGGGGTCGATCGTGATGTTGCGGAGCAGCCGAAAGGTGACCTTGAGCAGCGCGTTCGCGCGTTCGCCGACGGCGCGCAGCGCGTTGTGGACCCGGTTGTGCGCCTTCTGTTCGTCGGTGAGTGCGCCGCCCTTGGGCTTCTTGTAGGCGGTCGCGAGCGGTCCGGCCGGGCTACCCAACCCTTCGTAACCGAGGTCGAACAGGACCTCGTGCAGGTCGGCGGCCCATTCCTCAAGGATCGGCTGCGCGCCTCCGGCGCACAGCGCGGTCGAGTCGTGCTCGCGGCCGGGCCTGACGTCCGAGACCCACAGCGGCCAGCCGTCGTCGGGGGCCGAGAGGATCTGGATGTTGCCGCCGTGGTTGGAGATCTTGCCGGACCACCACAGGTCCACGCCCTCGGTCGGGCCGGGCATGCGCAGCCGGTCGGTCTCGATGATCGTACCGTCGATGATGAGGTGGCCGTAGCCGGCGATCCTGGCGCGCATCAGCGCTTCGCGCAGGTCAGGGGCTTGCCAGGCAAGCACGGCGATGCCCTCGTGCAGGTAGCGGTAGCCCACCGACCGGGACACCCCGTGATCCTTGAAGAGCCGGCTGGTCCTGGTGCCGTCACAGAACCAGCGCAGGACCATGACCGCCTGTTCCAACGTGGACAGCGTGCGGGTGCCGTTGCGAGTGCCGCGACGCTGACGCTCCGCGACGAGAAGACCCGCCAGGCGGAAGACGGTGTGATCGCCGAGGGGCAACTCGGCGGTGTATGTGAAACTCATGGAGGCGCGGGGTTCCTTCGGAGTTGCTCTTTGGTCGGAACAACTTCCTATCGGAGCCCCGCGCCTCCGTCGTCGCAGCCCCGGGGACACTCACACCGCGCAATGGTCACCGAACGTCACGGGCCGTTGCTGGGAATGGCTCAATCATGGGATACGAGCAGAACATGCGGCTCCGACGGCGGGCTACGTCTGGAGGATCGGTTCGGTGACGAAGATCGATGACGGCCGACACGTCATCGACCTCGGACACGACGACACGGTGACCACCGCGACACCGTCAGCAGTCTGTGACACGCGCAGATCGGGTCCGGCCAGGCCACGCGGGTAGCGGCCCCTGCCGCAGACAGGCCGCTACCCGCCAGACCAGACTGGAACCAGCCGGTCCCTGCCACGACACCCGACCCGACCGAAGAGGACGCCCCGGTGAACATCGAGTCCCACATCCTGCTGGACACGACCATCGGCGAACTCCAGGACGCGCTACGGGCCGGCGACCAGCCCGCCCTCGCGGTCCTGGAAGGCCAACCCACCCGCGAGCACCGCTTCGGCGACTACCTGCGCGACCCCGCCAAGGCCGTCGCGTACGAGCAGCAGTTGGCCCGCGAGGTCGCCGGCATCGACCTCGAACGGCTGATCATCGCAGTGCCAATGATCGTCACACCACGTCCGCTGGTCGGCGAGGACTCGGTACTCCTGCGCTCGCCCTTCACCGGCCCGCTGCGCGACGACCTCGACGAATACGACGTAATCGCCTACACGATCTTCGATGTCGAAGAGGGGGTCACGACCGGGACGGCGCTCTACACCCGCAATCCCGATGGCACCTACACCTTCGGCCTCGACGGTGACGAGACGTTCACCGTGACCGTTCCGATAGGCCCGTCGCGGAAGTTTCCCGGGATGGCGTTGTTGCGCGAGATCCTCGACGAGACCCTGCACCTGCGCGCCGACCTGCGCCGAGAAGGCGACCCGGAGCCGCGCTGAGGCACCCGCCCCGCGGCCCCGCTCCCAGGCTGCCAGCCTCTGTCCCAGACCCGAAGGACACCCGCCATGAACGACGACACCTGGACTCTGGTCACCGACGTCGTCGGCCGTGTCCAACGCGCGATCGGTCTCAAAGACGCACCCGCGATTGTCATCCTTGACGGCGACCGCCGCCAGATCCTGTCCGACTACGACTACCTGCGTGACCAGGACGCCACCGTCGCGTTCGAGCACAAGGCCGCCGAGCACGCCCGTGCCCTGAACCTGCGCCGGTTCGCCTTCGCCGTCCCCCAGGTCGTCACCGAGACCGAACCCGGCATCTTCAGCGCCAGAGCGGTCTCCAACCATCCACTGCTCCCCGGCGAGCAGGAGACCATCGCTTGGACCGCCTACGACACCACCGACGGCGCCGACTTCGGCTTCGCCCCCTACACCCGCCGCCCCAACGGGCGTCCCGTCTTCGACGAGCCGGAGATCTTCGACGTGCCGATGCGGGCCGATGACCGCATGCCCGGCGTCCGCCTGCTGCGTCAGCTCACCGAGATCTGAGCACACCGCCCACCGGCCGACATGCGCCCGCGCTACGACGCGCTTCGGTCACAGATCCTCCGCGCCCAGTGTCCCTGACAGCGGCTCCGCGCGGGTCCCGCCATCCCGGGCCGGACCGATCACGACGTCCGCGCCACCAGGGCATGAGAAACATCGACGCCGCGCGCCGCGCAAGGTCAACCAGCAGGTCTTGTCGCGGGGACCCGGAGGCAGCCGGCGGATGGCCCGCCACGGGGTGGACAGCGCGCTAGCCGGTCGGTGTGCGGCGGCGCCGGTCGCGCAGGTAGACGAGGGTCGGTTTACCCCCGCTGTTGGAACGGCGTTCGACCTCGAACAGCTCGATCGCGGTGATCAGCTCGCCCAGTCTCCGGTAGCCGTAGTCGCGGGGGTCGAAGTCCGGGGTCCGCCTGCGGATGATGGTGCCGACCCGTGCCTGGCTGGCCCAGCCGTCGTCGTCGGACGCCTCCTCGACGGCGTCGCGCAGCCGGGTCACCAGCTTCGTGTCACTGCGCAGTCGGGAGCCGGGGATCGGCTGGCGCGCGGCGGCCGTCACGACGTCACCCACGGGCGTGGCCTCGGCCGGCCGGGCAGCGGATGGATCGGCCGGCGCCGGTGCCGCTGGTGCCAGGTTCTCGACGTAGGTGAAGGTGTCGCAGGCCGCGACGAATGACCGCGGGGTCTTGCGTTCCCCGAAGCCGTAGACGATCCGACCTGACTCCCGCAGCCGGGAGGCCAGCCGGGTGAAGTCGCTGTCGGAAGAGATCAAACAGAATCCGTCCAGTTCCGCGCCGTAGAGCAGATCCATCGCGTCGATCACCATCGCCGCATCCGTCGCGTTCTTCCCGCTGGTGTGGGCGAACTGCTGGATCGGTTGGATCGAGTGGGCGAGCAGCTGGTCCTTCCAGCTCCGCAGATGGGTGCTGGTCCAGTCGCCATAGGCGCGCTTGACATGGGCGGTGCCGAACATCGCGACCTCCGCCAGCACGTGCTCGACGAGCGACGCCTGCGCATTGTCGGCGTCGATGAGCACCGCCAGCCGCGCCCGCCCCACTCCCACACCGTCCACCGTCCACCGTCACGGCGGCCGGGTCCGGCAGCCGTGGCGGAGACGGCTGCCCACCAGAGGCCGACACGCCGCGCGGCCACGGCACCGCGAGCGTCGCCAGCCCGCCGCGCAGCCACCCATGCGCAACCCGCGCCACATCCAGCGGCGACCCCACCGACAGCAGGCCCCGCACCCGGCGCCGCCCCTCACCGTCGGCGGGACTCCCGACCGTCAACGCATCCCACCTCCCCTCCCCGAACCGTCAGACCAGCTCTGCGGTCACCAAGGATCGCCAAGCCACCCAACATCATCACGGCCCCGCCCAGGGAGATCTGGGAGCGGCGGCGCCGGTCCAGAGCCTGGAGGCGGGCAGCCGCCAGACGAAGGTGGTCGCGGGCCCGCTCACCCTCCGGTGGCTGGGCTTCAGCAGGCTTTGTAGTGAGTCCGAGAACCACGCTATTGTGCGCGCGCTGAGGACGCTGGGCGAGCACGAGCTCGTTGCTCCAGCCGAACGCCGCATCCAGCGCGAACAAATCTCACTTGACTGGCAGAGTGCTGTTATTCGAACCCAGCGGTATTCGCCGATCAAGGCGATGGCCGGCCGGGGCCAAGAGCAGGCCGCGATCGGCGCCGAGGGTCAGTCCTCGTCATCGTCGTCCTGCTCGTTGTCATTGCGAGCGGCGGCCGACTGCGCGCGCGGCCCAAACCCGGTCTGCCCGGTGCGGCTGCCGGGATCCCGATCGCCGGCGGACTGGATCCGCGAGGCGGCCTCCGACGTCATCGGCGTACCCGAACCTTGTGACTTCGTCATGAGTGCAGCATCGCGCCGCTTGTCGATGAGCACCAAGCAGGCCGCGTACCGAATCGTCAGCAGCTGCGTGCTGCGAGACAAGGGCAGTTTTTCTAGATCAACAGGAAGGTTTTCAGGACCTGCCGCCACGCGGCCACGACATCACGAGAAAGATCCAAAACATCCCTGGTGGCCGAAGGCTGCCCGGCCACCGCGGTGTAGGTCACAGTCCACTGATGGGCGGCGGTACCCGGCGCGATCACCGGGATGGACACCGCAGGGTCATTCGGCGGAACCGATGCCCGCAGCGGAACCGCTTGGACCTGGATTGTGACGGCCTGCGACAGTACGGTCGCCTGGAGATCAGCCGTCCAGGGCGTGCGGTCCTGCCCGGCGTGCTTGCTCTTGACGGCGAGGTCGTGGGCGACTCTGAGCGGCAGCCACTTCTTGAGTTCGGCATCCACATCCACGGTGGGATCCGACGACATGGCCCTCTTGACCCAGTCGCGTAGCGCCTCGGAGCGCTCGAAGAAGCTCTGCATGTCGGCGTAGGCCTCAGTGGAATCGCCTGGGCGGCCCGCATAGATGTCTTCGATGCGGCGCTGGAAGGTCTGGAGGTGCTCCCATTGATTTCGCCACGTACTGATCACGGTGGCTGACCGTACACCTCGCCGACCAGCGCACCCCAGGCCGGCCTTGAGCTCGCCGACGAGCACGTGGTAGTCGAACGGTGATCAGCGCATCCTGTCTAGGACGATGTGCCGCCTGTGGATGACGTGCTGAATTGCCTGTGAGCTGGGGCGATACCGCCTGTAGGTGATAAGGGCGTCGCGACGTCCCAAGACATGGCGGACATCAGGTGTAGATCTGTGCGGACGGGCCCATCCGGTTCGTCCCGGCGGACCGCCAGCACGTGATCTTTGGCCGGAACTCGGCTGGCGGCCCCGCCGGAACCCGTCCCCTGCGGAGGAGACCCGCCTTGCATACACCCGCACCCCCGGCGCGCTGTCCTCCCCGGCATCCTCCGGGCATGCCACATCCGTCGCGGTGCTGACCGTGCTGCTCGCGGTCGCGGTGGCCACCGTCATCGCTTTGGTCGCCGGGATCCTCGCCCGCGCCGACGGCCGGAGCCTGGCCGGGGCGGTCAGCCGCGGCGACGCCGCGTTCGCCGGCACGCTCGCCCTAGCCCTCGCCGTCGTCGGCACGCTGGGAGGACTGTCATAGCCGGCTTCCGCCGCGATCGGGATGGGCACGGTGCCGCACCCGAGGTCTGTCGGTGAGCCGTCGGACAGATCGCAACGACCGGCGCCGTTTCACCGCCGAGGCGCTGGCCGCGGGTTGCGGCGGGCAGACCAGCCCAGCCGACCGGATTCAGGCGATCGACACTGTCTGTGGGCCTGTCGGTTCTCCGGTCGGGGTGAGCGTCGTCTCGCGCGCTTCCTGCGCTTCACCGACCCCGACCAGCATGCTCACGACCTCGCGCGGTCTGACGACGGCGTGCTCGTCGAGGCCTGGGGGCGCCACCCGACGCGGGAGGGGCGGTCCCGGGCGGTTCGTGGGGTACCGTGCCCGCCTGGACGAGCGGGAAGGACAAGGCGCACCTCGTCTGCGGCTCCTGCGGGCACCACAAGGAGATCCTCAATCGGGTTCGCGGACGGGTAGCCATGCCGGGTGAGGATGCGGGCGGCGGCGCCGGGGCCGAAGCGGCCTGTGCCGTGTGGGCCGCCTTGGCCGGCTTGGTAGGCACGTATCTCGGCCGCGAGCCGGCCCGCGTCGCCGTCGGTGCCGGCCTCGTCGATTGCGGCTTGCATTCGCTGCCCGGTGATGCTCCGGGGCAGCTCGATCCAGGCGCGGGTCGCGGCGACAAGCTCTGCGAGGCGATCGGCTGCCGGAGGAAGGCGTACAGGGTCCATCAGACGATTCTGGCAGGGGGACAATGGACTCGTGCTACGCGTCTACCTCGATCAGGCGAAGTGGATCGACTTCACCAAGTGTCGTCTGGGTCGCAGCGATGGCGAACGCTATCGGGACGCCTTCACTGTGGCTACAGAGGCGGTCCGGCTCGGTCGTGCCTCGTTCGTACTGTCCGCAGCTCACTACTACGAGACTCACCGCCGGGCCAGCTGGGCTAGCAGGCTAGACCTTGCTACCACGATGGCAAGTCTCTCCAAGTTCCACACGATCGCTCCGCCGCATGTAATCGTTCCCGCGGAAATCGACGCGGCCATGACCAGCTACTGCGGCACTCGACATCGAAGCATAAACATAAACATTTTCGGCGTCGGCATCAATCACGCTTTCAGTAGCGAGATCCCACTCGACCGTATGAAACTGCCCGACGATGCTGCGATTCCCCCTGAGTTGCGCATCCAGATCAGGGAGACATTCGTGCAGACGATGGAGCTCGCGGGTCTGGCCGATCCCGGTGGGAAACTGGCTCTGATGCTTGAGACAGCGCGCAAGTTCCAAGAAGCGGACCAGAAGTTCGCCGATGGGCAGACGGCTCTCGCCGGGAAGATCGATGCACACAAGCTGCGGCATCGGCTCGGCGACATCGTTACCGGCACCGAGATCGCCGAAATAATAGATCCGCTGATCGCGAGCTGTTTGCGGCACGGTATTGAGCCGATGGGGTTCGTAAGTGACCGCGACCGCGTCCGCCAGTTCCTTGAGGATCTACCGAGCCGGTGGGTGACCAGAGAACTGCGCCGCCTCCGACACCGAAACCCGCAGCAGCGGTGGCATCCGCATGATCTGAATGACGTTAACGCCTTGTCGGCCGCAGTTCCCTATTGCGACGTCGTCGTGACGGAACGGCAGTGGGCTCGGCACATCAACAGCTCAGGACTTAGTGATCGCTATAGCACGACCGTGCTGCACGACCTGTCGAGAATTCCAGAAGCACTGATTAACGCGACGATCGCACAGTCGTCGGGCCCTTGCGTGTAGCGGCAAGAGGACCACTCAAAGAGGGGGGGATAAAGATCCAATGCCACTAAGTTAGAGGCCCGGTTCCGCCGTCAATCACGACACGCCAACGGACTATCATAGAATCGGCGTATTTCCCACGATGCGGAGAGCAGCTTCTACAACATGCGCCGACAGTTCGTTGATCCCGGACGTCGCTAGAATGCCGGTGTGGCGCGTCTCCCGGGGGCTCTTGAACTGCCCGCAGTTACCAGCGACCGACTGACAGATCGCATTTCTCTCGGCGTTCTCGCGCGTATCGTTCCTCGAGACCTGGTCGACGAGGTGCTCGCGGAGACGAGACGGCTGGAACAGCGGAAGAGGCTGCTACCAGCGAGAGTCGTCGTGTATTTCACGATGGCCATGTGCCTGTTCTTCGACGACGACTACGACGAAGTGATGCGCAGGCTCGTGGGCACGCTGCGCTGGCTCGGCTCCTGGAAAGGAGACTGGAAGGTCCCCAGCACCGGAGCGATCTCCCAGGCCCGGACACGTCTCGGCCCGGAACCGTTGAAGCTGCTGTTCGAACGGGTCGCCGTGCCAGTCGCCGGCCTGGGCACGAAAGGCGCCTGGCTCGGCTCCCGCCGACTTGTCGCCGTGGACGGCGTCCACCTCGACACCGCGGACACCCCCGAGAACGCCGACGCGTTCGGCCGTTTCAGCCACGGACCGAAGACCGCCGCCTTTCCCCAGGTACACGTCGTCGCGCTCGCCGAATGCGGTACCCATGCGGTCTTCGCCGCCGCCATCGGCGCCTACACCAGCGACGAACGGTCGCTCGCTGCCACGCTGTTCGACGCCTGCGAGCCGGGCATGCTCCTCACCGCCGACCGCAACTTCTACGGCTACGGCCTGTGGCAACAGGCCCTCGCGACCGGTGCGGACCTGCTCTGGCGAGTCAACGCGAACCTCACGCTCCCCGTCATCCGAGCCCTGCCCGACGGCTCCTACCTCTCTCTCCTGATCGACCCCAAGATCCCCGTCGCCAGACGTGGCCAGCTCATCGCCGACGCCCGTGCCGGCCACGCCCCACCCACAGAGTCAGCCCTACCAGTCCGAGTCATCGAGTACTCCGTACCAGACCACGAAGAAAACGGCACGAGCGAACTCATCTGTCTGATCACCAACATCCTCGACCCCACCGACGTGGCCGCCATCGAACTCGCGACCTCCTACCACGAACGATGGGAAATAGAAAGCACCTTCGATGAAATCAAAACGCACCAGCGAGGCGAGAAACGGGTCCTACGCTCCAAAAATCCCGAACTCGTCAAACAAGAGATCTGGGCCCTCCTACTCACGCACTACGCCATACGAAGCCTCATGATCGAGGCCGCCGACGAGGCCGATATCGACCCCGACAGACTCTCCTTCATGAGAACACTACGGATCACACGCCGCCAGGTCACCGACCAGGCGGATTTTTCCCCCTGACCGCCACACCCGCGCGTGGGAGCAGACCCGCACCGAGATCCTCGAACGGATCAACCCCGCCCGCCGCCACCGCACCTACCCGCGCGCTGTCCGACGAACCAGGTACAACGCCTACCGGATCAAAAAACCAACGGACAGCGGAACCCACCACCGCCAACCACCGACGATCACGCTCGCGCGACTGGCTTAACTAAGCGGCATTGGGATAAAGATCACTTGACTGGCAGAGTGCTGTTATTCAATCCCTGCGGTATTCCTCATCGGCCTCCGATCTTGGGGTCATAGGACTCGTATAGGAGGCCGCCCCGACAGACCCATCGGATCTCTGTCGGTTCCCGTGCTGGCGACCGCTGGCTCTGGTCGAATCGATCGACTTGGCGTCCGTCGTCGCGCTGGGAGCAAGGCGTGGCGAGGTACAGGATCTCGGACGGTCGCAATCCCGCGAGTGCGGGGCGAGGTACATCATCGCCCTCCGTGGCGGGTAAGGGTCAGCACGGCGCGGCGTACTCGCGGTTGTTGACGAAGGTGCGCCAGTCTGTCTTGGTCATCGGTTGGGAGACTCCGTTGCAGGCGCGGCCGACGAGTGTTTCGGGGTCGACGTCCCATTGTTTCGCGAGGTAGTCGGAGCCGAGAGTCACGAGTGTTCGGCTGTCGTCGGTGAACGCCGCGAGGCGGGTTCCGTTGTCGTGGCCGGGGAGGTTGGTGAGCGGCTTCGGCTGGCCGGGGCGGCTGGTGTCCCAGATTGCGATGTCGCCGTCGTTGCCGGCTGCCGTCAGCAGGCGGCCGTCCGGGCTGAAGTCAACCGTGCTCACCGCCGCCTCCTTGCTTCCGACAGGGAGGGATGTGCCCTGCTGCTGTGGCGTCGGGCCGGTGATGTCCCAGGTCGTGACGGTGCCGTGGCCGCCGACGGCGAGTGTGCGTCCGTCGGGGCTGAGCGCGACACCTCCGGAGAGGTTCCCAGTGGTTGCGTCCGAGATGTCGGTGACCGTGGTCAGCGGCCCGCCGGTGCTGACGTCCGGGACGTCGTAGACGCCCACACCGCTATCACCGCCAGTCACCAATGTTCCGTTGTCGGCGCTGAAGGTGATTCCCTGGACCGAGCCGTGGGTGGATGCCGCCTCGGCGATGCGCTTCGGGGGATGGGTGCCGTCGAGTCGGAAGAGTTTGATCGTCCCGTCCTGGTCTCCGGACGCGAGCAGTCTGCCGTCGCTGGTGAAGGCGAGGCCCTGCACGATCGCGCCGTGCTCGGCGAGGTCGGCCACAGGTGATGCGGCGGCGCGTGTCGAGAGGGCAGCGCGCAGGTCCCACACCCTGACGACCCCGTCGTCGTATCCGGCGGCGAGCAGGGCGCCGTCCGGGCTGATCGCGATCGAGTAGACCGTCGCGTCGCGGCCGGGGAACGTGACGGTCGGCTCGCTCGATCCGGCGCGGAGATCCCAGATCTCGATCGCGCCGTCCACGCCGTCGACAGCGAGCGATACAGCGACGGTCGTTCCCGCGCCGTTCACCGCCACATGGTCCCCGAGGATGTCCGGCACCGTGAGTCTGGGCTGAGGCATCCCGGGAGACGCAACGGTCGACAGCCGCACAGCACCGTCCTTGGTCCCGACCGCGAGGGTCTGACCGGCCCGGTCGAAGGTCAGGGAGGTCGGCGAGTCGTTGAGCCGCTCGATGGGGGCGCCTTGGGCCGGGCTGCTCTCGTCGGTGACGTCCCATACGTTGACGGTCCCACCGCTGGCCCCGAAGCCAACGGCCAGGTGGAGGCCGTCGGCGCTGTAGGCGATGGCGTCAACGGCGGCCGCGCCGTCGCCGAGTTCCGCGGTCGGCTTCGTGGGCAGGTTCGCGGGGGCGTTCTGCGATGCCAGCGTGGGATCGGTCCCGGCGACGTCCCACAGGCGCACCACGCCGTCGCCTCCAGCCACGGCGAGGGTCGCGCCGTCGTCCGGCCGGAACAGCAGTCGCGTGACGGGTTGCCGCTGCGGCGGGAGGTGGCTGGTTTCCATCGTGTCCGGTGGCGTCGCCTGTCCCGCAGTGCCTTCGACCGCGTCGGCGTTCATGGCGCCGGCATAGTTGGTCCGCCGCATCAGTGGTTCCGCCGACCGCCCCAGAGCGAAGACAGCGAAGGTTCCCCCGGACGTTCCAACGGCCAGCCGACCGCTGTCGGGGGTGAACGCCAGCGCGGACACGCCGGGATCGTCGATGCCGCTGACGACGCCGGGGATTTGGAGCGGCAGGGCCTCGAGGTCGGGGCCTGTGCTGTTCTGAGCGGAGGCGCTCCCGGCCGGCAGCCGGGTGTTCCAGACCTCCACCGACCCTTCGGGGCCGGGGACCGCGAGCAGGGTGCCGTCGGAGTTGAAGGCCATTGCTGGCGAGTTGGAGTCGTTCCCGGGCAGGGACGCTAGTGCTGTGAGCTCCACCGGATTGTTCCCGGGCGGTCCGGCGGTGGCACTCTCGACGTTCCAGACCAGGACGCTGCCGTCGACTGCCATGGTCGCGAGCCGTCGACCATCCGGGCTGAAGACCGCCGCGGTGACCCGACCTTGGCCCGGCAGCACGGCCAGTGGTTCGGCCTTGCGGCTGACCCGGGTGACATCCCACAGCTGGGCCTTCGTGGACAGCGCGGTGACGGCGACGAACCGCTCACCGACGCGGCCCACCGCCAGGACCTGATCGTCCACGTCGACATCGGTCGGCAGATCGGCGACCGCGAACAGTGCTCGCCATGCCTCCATGGTCGGCGCGGTGCGCCATGCCAGCACAGCCAGTTGGCGTGCCAGGTTCGGGTCGCTGTCCCGCGTGCTCTCCGCGTCGGCTGCCAACTGGCGGGAGTCAGCCAGGTTCCGCTCGTCAGTCGCGGAAGCCTGCCGGTCATGCACCGAATAGATCGCGGTACCCGCCCCCATTATCAGAACGGCCGCCAGGGCGGCCCCCCATAGCCACCTCGTCCTGCCAGGCCGGGTCGCCGACGCCAGGCTTCCCCTCAGTCGTGGCGCGCGGACCGGCGGTTGCAGCGTGAGCCGGCCCCGCAGGTCGTGGTCCCCAATCGGATGGCTGGATGGCCGGGCGAGGCTGGACTGGCTCCCAGAGTGTTCAGGTGCGTTGCTGTGCTCGACGAGACCGATGCCGCGATCGCGCATCGCGGTTCGCCAACCGTCGAGATTATGGCCACCGCGGCGGCGAGCCGCATACCCAGCAGCATCAAGCAGCGCCGACCACGCGTTGCCTGCCGCCGGGGCGTCTCCGCCCGCGACGAGCCCGCGTAGCTGATGCAAGGCGTTCTGCGCGTCGGCGCGGTCCGTCTCCTCGACGTCAAGATGCCAGACGACCGCGCACTGAAGCACGATGTCTCGTGCCGCAGGGTTGAGCGGCGACAACAGCTCCTCGACGCGGTGAAGTTGTTCCGCTTCCTGCGGGCTCGGAGTTCCTGGGACCGACAACCGCCGCGCGTCGAGAGCCCGGCGCAGCGCCTTCATCGAGTCCGACAGCTCACCCGCTGCGATCACCAACCGATGGCGGGCCGGGTCCAGTGGCCCCTCGCCCGCGCGCGCCCACTGCGCGACCGCTTTCGCGAGGACGGTGCCTCCCCGTAAGGTCCTCTTCGCCTGGATGTACGCCGTCCCACCGGTCGCGAAGTCAACCCGCAGATCGTCGACCGCATCCTCGGTCTCCAGCACCACCGCGGTCACCCGCGCGTCGACCTCGGAGATGCCCAGACCACGCAGCGGAGTGTCGGAGAGCCCAGCCACGACCGCATAGGCAGCGACGGCCCGCCTGAATTCCACCCCGCCGTCGCCGGACGACCCCGCGATACTTCCTCTGCCCGCACGGGCACTTGACGGCACGGGATCATCCTATGAGCCGGGAGGCCATGTGATCGACGGGGGAACGCGGTCTTCGCGCCCGTCAGCGCCCGGTTCTGGCGGACGCATGTTCGGCCGAGCTGCCGACGCGCACCGGATGCCGGCTACGGAAGCCCGAAGCGCCTCGATCGAGGCGGCATACTCACGCTTACTGTAGCTGACACGTGGGTGTTTCGTAGCCGCGCCGGAAGATGGTCTCCATCATCGTTGCGTCGCAAGCCAGCATCGGCGTTTAGCCGCCGAAGGCCGGTGTTGCGATAGGCTCCGACCTGTGATGCTCTGAAAGTAAAGACCGGCCATTTTTCGGCGACCGCTGAATGCTGCATCTGGTTGGAATAAAGCTCAGTTGACTGGTGGAGTGCTTGTATTCAAACCGTGCGGCATTCTCCACATGCTGGCGATCTTGGGGCCGTGATCCGTAGCCAGCATCGACCGCGACCCTGGGCGTTCGTGCGCTGGAGTCCGATGGACGCTGGTTGAATCTTCGGGATGGACAGCGCCGAGCTGCTTGATCGGTTAGGTCGGTTGCGGCGGGCCCAGGTCGGCGCGGTCCGGGTGCCTCACAACCCGCTGCTGCTGTTGTGGCTGTTCGGCCGGCTGGCCGCGACAGGCACCAGCGAGGTGAGCTATGCGGAGGCGGAGCAGCCGGTCAGCGGGTTGATCAACCAGTTCGGTCCGCCGGTGCGACGGTCAACGGCACGGCAGCGGGCCGCGATGCCGTTCGTGCACCTGGAACGCGAACTGTGGGACCTGCGTGACGCCGCCGGTGGGCCCCTTGGCCCAGACCTGCCGGAGCGAAGCCGCCTGCTTCACGACCTCGGTGCCGTGGGCCGCCTGCACCGCCCCGTCGAGCGGGCGCTCCTCGATCCCGGAATGCTTGTCGCCGCCGCGAGGCTGCTGTTGGACCGGCATTTCACGCCCGCGCTCGCACCGTTGATCTGCGATGTCGCCGGTCTTGACCTCGGTACGTGGGCCGACTCCACCGGTATAGCCGGTGGGGATCGGCTTCGGCGACGGCGGAGTGCCACGTTCGCCGAGCAGGTGCTGCGGGTCTACGCCTACTGCTGCGCGGCCTGTGGCTTCGATGGACGAATCGGGACAATTCCGGTCGGGGTCGAGGCGGCCCACGTCCGCTGGCATAGCCAGCACGGCCCGGACGACCTCGCTAACGGCGTGGCGTTGTGCTCGCTTCATCACACGCTGTTCGACCTGGGTGTTCTCGGGTTGACGCCGGACCGGGAACTCAAGGTTTCCGATCTCTACGTCGCTCGGTCGCCGGCCGGACAGGCTGTCTACGCGCTGGCCGGGCGTCCGCTCGCGGTGCCTCTGCCGGGTCAACCCGCTGTCGACGCCTGCCACATCGCCTGGCATGACCGCCAGGTCTTCCGCGGTGTAGCGGCATGAGATGATCGATTGTTGTCCGGCTACTGTCGGGCAGCAGACCGCTCGGGACGGCGGGCGGTGAGGCGGATGCCGTCGGCTGGCTTCGCATGCATCGGGGGATCGAATGCAGGTCTGTCGTGTGACCCTGCGCCACTTCCGTGGCGTTGAGGCCGGGACGGTGTATCTCGACGGGGACACGTTGCTGGTCGGGTCCAACAGCGTGGGCAAGTCCACCGTGTGCGAGGCGCTGGATCTGGTTCTCGGCCCGGAGCGGATGTTCCGCCGGCCTGTGATCGACGAGTACGACTTCTTCGCCAGCCAGTATCAGGACGTGGACGGATCTCTCCCCGAGATACGCATCGAGGTGGTCCTGACTGACCTGACGCCGGAAGCGCGGCGGCGTTTCCACGGCCGCATGCGTCGCTGGTCACCACGCCGACGTGACTTCGCGGAGTCGGCGCCCGCTGGCGACGAGGGGGACAGCGAGGACGTGTGGTGCCTGCCCGTCGTGTTCCTGGGCCGGTTCAACCCGGACGAGGACGACTTCGAGGGCAGCACGTTCTTCGCGCATCCGGAACCCGTGGTTGACGACCTCACCGATGAATCCACCGAGCTGGGCGGTGGGTTGAAGCCGTTCACCCGTGAGGACAAGCGGCACTGTGGCTTCCTGTACCTGCGTCCCAACCGTACGGGCAGCCGCGCGCTCAGCTTCCAGCGCGGTTCGCTACTCGACACCATCGTCCGTCTGGAGGCGGAGTCCACCGGCCAGCTGTGGGAGACGGCTCTCCGCGACGTTGAGGAGGTGGTGATCGCTGGGGACGATTCCGCGTTCTTCAAGGTCCGTGAGCAGCTCCGTGCCCGCATCGAGCGGTTCCTCAGCCTGAGTGACGGCCCCGGCGCGGTGGACGTCCGCGTCTCAGAGCTGACGCGGGACCATCTCCGCGAGGTCCTGCGGCTGTTCCTGTCTACCCAGCCCGGAGCGCATGGTGTGCCGTTCAACCGGCTAAGCACGGGCTCGTTGAACCTGCTCGTGTTCGCGCTGCTGACCTACATCGCCGAGCTGAAGGGCGACGACTCGGTGATCTTCGCGATGGAGGAGCCGGAGATCGCGCTGCCGCCGCACGCCCAGCGCCGGCTGGTCGACTTCGTCGTCAGCCGAATGGGGCAGGCGATCATCACGTCGCACTCGCCGTACGTGATCGAGAAGTTCGACCCCGGCCAGATCGTCGTCCTGAGCCACGACAGCACCGGCACGCTCACCAGCACCCCCATCAGTCTCCCGGACGACTTCAAGCCGAAGAAGTACCGCAACAACCGGCGTCAGTTCGCCGAGGCTGTACTGGCCCGCGCTGTCCTCGTTGTGGAGGGCGCCACGGAGGTGCTGGTCTTCCGGGCCGTCTCCGACGTCCTCGACCGCGACGAGACCGCCGTCGGCTACCTGCACCTGGACCTGGCCGGTATCTCGATCTTCGATGCCGAGAACGACGTGTCAGTCCCGGTGTTCGCCCCGGTCTTCGCCGGCATGGGCAAGAAGGTCTTCGGCATACACGACACTCTGAACAAGCCTCTGGAACCCGACGTGGCAGCGAAGACGAGCCGGTTCACCCGGTACGTGGTCATCCCTTACAAGGGGATCGAGGCGTTGCTGGTCACCGAGACACCCATCGCTGTCCAGAGGCGGTTCGCTGTGTCCGTGACGACCCGCCTCGACTGCCCAAGGGGGGTGGGTCAGCTGGCGACGACGGCGACCGATGAGGAGGTCCGGTCACACGTCCGGGAACTTCTGCAAACGCATAAGGGGTCGAACGGCTACGCGGCTCTGCTGATCGCTGAGTGCTCCGGCAAGGCCGAGCTGCCGCCCACCCTTGCCGCCTTCCTGACCTCCATCGACGCGGACCTCCGCCAGGAGCCGCCGGAGTCCGCTGACGTGGTAGCCGTCCCGGCGATCTGACGTCACCGTGAACATCGACGAGACACGGCGTCAGATCCTCGCGGCGGACGGCCATCTGCTCATCCAGGGCGGCCCAGGCTGCGGCAAGACCACCATCGCGCTGCTCAAGGCGGCCTCCGTCGTAGAAAGGCTGGAGCCCGAGCAGCGCGTTCTGTTCCTGAGTTTCTCCCGGGCCGCGGTGCGGCAGGTCGGCGACCGCATGCGCGGCCTGCTCCCGCGCGCCGTTCGGGACCGGCTGGAAGTCCGTACCTTCCACTCCTTCTTCCTCGACCTCGTCCGCGCCCACGGGCCCCTGCTGACCGGCAAGCCGTCCACCTTCATAGCACCCGACCGCGAGCGTCATTTGCGCGCGGATTTCGACGGCGACTGGACAGCCGAGACCCACCGGCTCGCCCGAGACAACGGACGTTACGTGTTCGACCGGCTCGCTGGTGCTGCTGCGGCACTGCTGGCCCATCCGCCGATCCGAGCCCTTTACAGCGACGTCTACCCGCTGGTCATCGTGGACGAGTTCCAGGACACCAGCGACGACCAGTGGCAGGCCGTGCGGGAACTGAGCCGCGGTTCGGTGATCGTGTGCCTGGCGGACCCGGACCAGCGGATCTTCGGTTTCGTTGAAGGCGTCCACGACAGGCGCATCGAGCACGCGATCGAGGACCTCGGCCCGAGTGCGGAACCCATCGAGTTGTCGGCTGCTGAGCGTGCGGTGTTGGAGGGGTGGGCCCGGCGACGCAAGACCGCGCAGGCGCTGGCGTTGAGGTCGCGGATCGTGCTGGCCTGCGCGGACGGCGGGACGAACTCAGGGGTCGCCGCCGGGCTGGGGATCACCCGGGGAACGGTGGCGAAGTGGCGGAACCGGTTCACGGTCGACCGGCTGGAAGGCCTGTCGGACGAGGAACGTCCGGGGGCGCCGCGGAAGGTCACCGACGCGCAGGTCGAGGCGGTGATCGCGAGGACGTTGGAGGAGAAGCCGCCGAACGGTGACACGCACTGGTCGTCACGGTCGATGGCGAGGGCCAGTGGGTTGTCGCAGTCGACGGTGTCGCGGATGTGGCGGGCGTTCGGGTTGAAACCGCACCTGGTCGAGACCTGGAAGCTGTCCACGGACCCGCTGTTCGTGGACAAGGTCCGTGACGTGGTCGGGGTCTACCTGGACCCGCCGGAGAAGGCGATCGTGCTCTGCGTCGACGAGAAATCGCAGGTCCAGGCCCTGGACCGGACCGCGCCGGTGTTGCCGATGATGCCGGGCACGCCCGAGCGGATGACCCATGACTACGTCCGCCATGGCACGACCAGCCTGTTCGCCGCGCTCGACCCGACGTCGGGCTCGGTGATCGCGCAGACCTACCGGCGGCACCGCCACCAGGAGTTCCTGCGTTTCCTCAAGCTGATCGACGGATCCGTCCCGAAGGGCTACGACCTGCACCTGGTCCTGGACAACTACGCCACCCACAAGACCCCTGCGGTGAAGAACTGGCTGCTGCGCCACCCCCGCTTCCACCTGCACTTCACTCCGACGTCGGCGTCGTGGATGAACCTGGTCGAACGCTGGTTCGCCGAGCTGACCAACCGCAAGCTGCGCCGATCCACGCACCGTTCGGTCGTCGAACTCGAAGCTGACATCCGTAAATGGATCAACGCTTGGAACAAGGACCCGAAGCCGTTCGTCTGGGCCAAGACCGCCGACGAGATCCTTGAAACCCTCGCCGCATACTGCCAGCGAATCAGCGACTCAGCACACTAGAATGGGGTCCCATCCGGGAGGGAAGATAGTTGACGCAGAGGCGCAGGAAGTTCTCGCCTGAGTTCAAGGACGAGGCCGTGAAGATGGTGATCGAGACATCCCGTCCGATCTCCCAGGTCGCGGTTGAACTCGGCATACTGGAGGGAACCCTGGGAACTTGGGTCGCCGCCTACCGGCGAGCCCACGCCGACGAGGAACCACCGCCCACCGTCGACGAACGCGCCCGGCTACGTGAACTCGAGCGGCAGAACCGCGAGCTGCGCATGGAAAACGAGTTCCTGAAAAAAGCCGCAGCGTACTTCGCCAAGGATCATCGGTGAGCGACACGTTCGAGTTCATCGATGCGGAGTACGCCGCCCGCACCACCACGAACACCAGTGCACCAGCGCCGTCGGTCATCCAGATGTGCGCCTGGCTTAGTGTCTCCCGTTCGGGTTTCTACGAGTGGCGTGACCGCCCCGCCTCCGCGACCGCGACCCGCCGCGGCGCACTCGCCACACTCGTCGTTCGGTCGTTCACCGCCTCCGACGGCACCTACGGCTACCGCCGTGTGCACGCTGACCTGCTCGCCTGGGGCCGCCCCTGCAGCCCCGAGCTCGTCCGCGCCCTCATGCGCGAGCAGGGCCTGGTGCCCTGCCAGCCCCGCCCCTGGCGACACACCCTGACCGAGCCCGGCCAGACCCCGGCCGCGATCCCCGACCTGCTGCAGCGCGACTTCACCGCCGACACTCCCGGAACCAAAATGGTCGGCGACATCACCTACATTCCCACCTGGGAAGGCTGGCTGTATCTCGCGACCGTCATCGACTGCCACACGAAAGCCGTCATCGGCTGGGCAATGGACGACAACTACAAGACCGGGCTCATCGAAACAGCCATCACCATGGCCGCCCGTAACCACCAGCTCACCGACGGGGCGATTTTTCATTCGGACCGCGGAAGCAACGGCGGATTCAACTGGTCGTCGCAACACCTCGATCCGGAGGTGTGGGAATGGGACGGCCGGCGGATTGGACCGAGACGGTCACGGGGCGGGCGGGGATGCGGTCGCCGGGGCGGCCGCCGGTGGCGCGGTGGGAGCATCAGCAGCGGTTCTGGGCGGCGATCGCGCGTGGGCTGAGCAGCGAGGATGCCGGTGTCGCGGCCGGCGTGTCACCGACGGTCGGGAGCCGCTGGTTCCGCAACTGTGGCGGGATGCCCCCTTCGGACTTCCCCGCCCCTTCCGGTCGATACCTGTCGTTCGCGGAGCGGGAGGAGATCGCCCTGGGTCGTGCCCGCGGGGACAGCATCCGCCGGATCGCGCGGGGTTTGGGCCGGCCTGCGTCGACGGTGTCGCGGGAGCTGCGGCGTAACGCCGGTACCCGCGGCGGGACGCTGGTCTACCGGGCCACGCTCGCGCAGTGGCATCGCGACCGCCGGGCCGCCCGCCCCAAGACTGCCAAGCTCGCAGGCAACGAGCGGCTGCGGGCCTATGTGCAGGACCGGCTCGCCGGGCCGGTCCTGCGCGGCGACGGCACGGTGGTGCCCGGCCCGTGGACGGCGCCGTTCACCGGCAGGAACAAGCCACACCGCCAGGACCGCCGCTGGGCCAGCGCGTGGAGCCCGGTGCAGATCTCGCGGCGGCTGCGGGTCGATTTTCCCGACGACCCGGCGATGCGGATCTCGCATGAGGCGATCTACCAGGCCCTGTATATCGAAGGGCGGGGGGCGTTGCGCCGTGAGCTGGTCGCGTGCCTGCGCACGGGCCGCGCGCTGCGGGTGCCCCGCGCGCGGGCCGGGCGGCGCCGCGACGGCATGGTCACCCCCGAGGTGCGGATCGGCGTCCGGCCTGTTGAGGCCGCGGACCGTGCGGTCGCGGGGCACTGGAAGGAGATCTGATCATCGGGTTGAACCGGTCCGCGATCGGCACGCTGGTCGAACGCACCACCCGGTCCACGGTCCTGCTGCACCTGCCCCGCATGGACGGCTACGGCGATGAACCACGGGTGAAGAACGGTCCGGCGTTGGCGGGCCGCGGCGCCGACGCTGTCCGGGACGCGATCACACGAGCGTTCGCCGTGCTGCCCGAGCAGCTACGGCGGACCCTGACCTGGGACCGCGGTAAGGAGATGGCCGGACACGCCGCGCTGACCGCCAGCACGGGTCTCGGGGTCTACTTCGCCGACCCGCACAGCCCCTGGCAGCGCGGCACGAACGAGAACACCAACGGCCTGCTACGCCAGTACTTCCCCAAGGGCACCGACCTGTCTCGCTGGACCCGGCACGAACTCGCCACCATCGCCGCGACCCTCAACGACCGGCCCCGCAAGACCCTCGACTGGAAGACCTCCACCGAAGCGATGAACAACCAGCTACTCTCACTCCACCAACCCGGTGTTGCGAGGACCGGTTGAGTTCGGTGTTGCTTCCGCGGTCCGAATGAAAAATCGCCCCGTCGGTGAGCTGGTGGTTACGGGCGGCCATGGTGATGGCTGTTTCGATGAGCCCGGTCTTGTAGTTGTCGTCCATTGCCCAGCCGATGACGGCTTTCGTGTGGCAGTCGATGACGGTCGCGAGATACAGCCAGCCTTCCCAGGTGGGAATGTAGGTGATGTCGCCGACCATTTTGGTTCCGGGAGTGTCGGCGGTGAAGTCGCGCTGCAGCAGGTCGGGGATCGCGGCCGGGGTCTGGCCGGGCTCGGTCAGGGTGTGTCGCCAGGGGCGGGGCTGGCAGGGCACCAGGCCCTGCTCGCGCATGAGGGCGCGGACGAGCTCGGGGCTGCAGGGGCGGCCCCAGGCGAGCAGGTCAGCGTGCACACGGCGGTAGCCGTAGGTGCCGTCGGAGGCGGTGAACGACCGAACGACGAGTGTGGCGAGTGCGCCGCGGCGGGTCGCGGTCGCGGAGGCGGGGCGGTCACGCCACTCGTAGAAACCCGAACGGGAGACACTAAGCCAGGCGCACATCTGGATGACCGACGGCGCTGGTGCACTGGTGTTCGTGGTGGTGCGGGCGGCGTACTCCGCATCGATGAACTCGAACGTGTCGCTCACCGATGATCCTTGGCGAAGTACGCTGCGGCTTTTTTCAGGAACTCGTTTTCCATGCGCAGCTCGCGGTTCTGCCGCTCGAGTTCACGTAGCCGGGCGCGTTCGTCGACGGTGGGCGGTGGTTCCTCGTCGGCGTGGGCTCGCCGGTAGGCGGCGACCCAAGTTCCCAGGGTTCCCTCCAGTATGCCGAGTTCAACCGCGACCTGGGAGATCGGACGGGATGTCTCGATCACCATCTTCACGGCCTCGTCCTTGAACTCAGGCGAGAACTTCCTGCGCCTCTGCGTCAACTATCTTCCCTCCCGGATGGGACCCCATTCTAGTAGGGGCCGCTGTCCGGAATAAAAGGGGCGCCCCACTTGCGGGTCCTCGATAGGGGACATGGGGCAGCTCGGCCTCGGTCAGGATTCTAGTGGTCGAGGGTGAATCAGTCGGTCCGGCGGGTGGGGGCGCGTCACGGCGGGCCAACGGGCACGGCGGTCTAGCCGGAGCCCGCAGGACCTCCCACGGTGATCATTATGGCCTGACTCGGGATCGGCGAAATACGAGAACGGGTTTCGCTGATCACTGATAGTCAACCGTGCCCGCTCGCATGGTGCACGGCGCCTCAACCGCGAGCGGCGGGCAACCTCCGAGATCGCGCTACCGGGCGCCGGTGGGGCACGTTTCCCGATATCGCTCGCCGGGCAGGTAGCGGGCCCATTCTTGTCGATCCAGACCGCGGCCTGCACGTTGGCAGGCTACCTGCACTGCCTCGCTTTGGATGTGCTCGATCACAGTGGTGTCCCACAGCCGCACTGCCCCGTCGTCGCCGCCGGTGGCCAACAACCCATCTGGACCGAAGGCCGCTGCGTTGGCCGAGATGGCCTCACCGTTCGGGTCGGTGAGCGGTGTGCCGAGCTGGCGGGGCGAAGTCGGGTCGCCAATGTCCCACAACCGCACCACTCCATCACCACCGCCGATAGCCAACAATCCGTTTAGGCTGATCAATACAGTGCGGATCGGGAAACCGTCCATGGGGTACGAGGCGGAGTATGAGAGCGTGGCGCCAACGAGGTGGGCCGACGTCGGGTTCTTCGTGTCCCACAGCCACACTGCCCCATCAGATGCGCCGATGGCCAGCAGCCCGCCCGGGCCGAACGCCACTGCCCCGACCGGGTTGGATGGTCCGGATCGCAGGTCGACCGGGGTGACGGGGCTGGTGAGCGGGATGCCGAGCAGGCGGGGCGAGGTCGGGTCGCTAATGTCCCACAACCGCACCGCCCCGTCACTACCGCCGCCGCTGGCAAGCAAACCGTCTGGGCCGAACGCTACGAGGTCAGAACTGCCGCCGAACAAGTAGCCCGGCTCCGTGGAGGCGCGCGAGGTACTGAGGAGGCGGGGTGAGGCCGGAGTTTTCGTATCCCACAGCCGTACCGTCCCGTCGTACCTGGAGACGCTGGCCAACAAACCGCCTGGGCCGAAGGCAACCTCGTTGTCCTCGCCTATTGAGTCGGCGCTGCCGGTACGCGGGGCGCTGAGGAGGCGGGGCGAGGTCGGGTCGCTGATGTCCCACAGCCGGACCCCCGTGTCATAGCTGCTGGTGGCCAGCAGACCGTCTGGACCGAAGGCCACCGCGTCGACAGCGAACCGGCCGGTGAGGCCGGAGGGGAGGGTACCAAGCAGGCGGGGCGGGCCATGTCGGCTGGTGTTCCACAGCTGGACCATTCCATCACCGCTGCCGGTGGCCAGCAGGCCATCCGGTCCGTAGGTCATCGTGACTGCGCGGGCCGTGCCGGTGAGCGTGGTGTCGAGAAGGCGAGGCGAGGTCGGATGCTTGGTATCCCACAGCCGCAGGGCTCCGTCGCTGTCGCCACTGGCCAGCAGTCCGTCTGGACCGAACGCCACCGCGGAGACCAGGCTGACCGCGCCCGTGAGCAGTGTGTTGAGAAGGCGGGGCGAGGACGGGTCGCTGGTGTCCCAGAGCCTCACGGTCCCCTCGCCGCCGCCGGTAGCCAGCAGACCGTCTGGACCGAAGGCCACCGCGTAGACCGGGCCGACCAGTTCTGCCGTACCGAGGGAGCGGGGCGAGGACGAGTCACTGATGTCCCAAAGCCTCACCTGCCCGCTGCCGAAGCTGGCGGCCAGCAGTCCGCTCGGACCGAACGCCAGTTCCACGTCGAGGCGCCCGCCGCCCTCTTCGAGCGCGGCGTCGCTGGCGGCAGGGCTGAGGGTATCGAGGAGGCGGGCCGAGTTCGGGTTGTGGATATCCCATAGCCGCACCGCCCCGTCGCTGCCGCCGGTAGCCAGCAACCCCTCTGGACCGAGCGCCACGCTCCCGTCGGAATCAGTGAGCGGGATGCCGAGGAGGCGGCGCGCGGTCGGAGTTCTCGCATCCCACAGCCGCACCGCGTCGCCGGCGCCAATGGCCAGCAACCCGCCCGGACCGGACGCTAGCGAGAGCGTGCCGGCTGTGTCGGTGAGCGGCGGCGCACCGAGGAGGCGAATCGAGTCTGGGTCGCTGGTGTCCCACAGCCGCATCGTCCCGTCGGCGCTGCCGGAGGCCAGCAACCCGCCTGGCCCGACCGCCAACGCTGCGATGGGGCCGGTGTCGCTCGTGTGGGTGGTACGCAGGTAGGGGGTGCCGATGAGGGTCTGGAGGAGGTTGCGGCGGGCGGCCTGCTCGTGGGTGGGCACGATGGCGTGGGCGGCGACGGCGAGGCGCATGGCGGTAGTGGGATCGGTGTCGCGCCTGTTGTCGGCGAGGGTGAGAAGCCGCTCGGCGACGGCGGTGCGTCGACGGTCGTCAGCGGTCTGCCTCTGTAGGTAGGCGGCGATCCCGAGGCCCGTGGCCGTCATAGCCAGGACGGTCAAGAGCGTGAACCCGGTGAAGAAGCGGCGGCGGGCTTGACGCCGGCTGATGGTCAGGAACTGCCGGCCGGCCAGGGTGAGGTCGTCGTGGATGAGGACGTCGAGGACGGATGTTGCTCTGCTGTAGCTCCACAGCAGCGCCGGTCGCCGGCCAGCCTGCTGCCAGTCTCGGGCGGCGGTCTCGACCTGGCCGCGCTGGCGTAGGCGTTCGGCGTCGTCGGCGATGGCCTGAGCGAGCGGCGGCCAGGCGGCGAGGAGCCGCTCGTGGGCGACCTCGACAGTGACCGGCCCGTCAGGGGTGGCATCGAGAACGAGCAGCCGGCCGGTGACGAACGGGACCAGTGCGGCCCGCGTGGCGTCGGACAGCTGACCGAGCGGGACGCGCCTGCGCGTAGGCCGCCCGCTGGTGTCGACGGTGACGAGCCCCAGCAGCCCGGCCAAGACCTGCTGTCGAGTGCGGCCAGTGGCCTCGGCCGCGGCGGCCAACGCGGCCTCGGCGTGCTCGACGAGCGCTTGCTGAACTCCGCCGATCTGCTCGTACAGCGCCGCGGAAAGCACGTGGGTCGCCACAGCCTGGGCAGCAAGGTGCAGGCGTTGGAGGGTGTAGGCGAGCAGAGGCAGGGCGAGGCCATCGCCGGTGTCGGCGACCATATGGGCGACGAGTTCATCCTCGATGTGCAGCCCGGACATCCGTGCCGGTTCGGCGATCACCAGCGGAAGCAGGTCCCGCGACAGCGGCTGGAGCGTCTCGGCAGGAACGGACAACCCGATCGGGGCGGTCGCGTCGAGGAGGGCGTCGAGGTACTCCGAGCGCAGCGTCGCCACCACTCGCACCCGGGCACGGTCCGCAGCGGCCAGCAGGATCAGAAACCGGTCCCGGTCAGCGGGGCTGGCACGCACGAGTAGCTCCTCGACCTGGTCGATGAGCAGGAGTAGCCAGCGTGCCGGCCGGGCAGCGGTGAGGAGCTCGGCGGCGACCCCGCCGACGTCGGCGGGGTCGGCCAGCCTGCGCGTCAGCGTCTCGGCGTCCCAGTCCAGACCGGTGCGTCGACCAGCGTCCGCCAGCACCACCGCCAACGCCCGTATCGGCTGGTCGCCAGGGGTCATCGGCGCCGTCACCAACCAGTCCGCCTCGCCCGCCATGCGCGGGGCCAAGCCGGCAGCAACCAGCGACGACTTACCACACCCCGACGGGCCGACCACCACGATCAGGCCGCCTGTCTCAGCCTGGGCGAGCGTTCGGTCCACCAGATGACGGGTCGCCGCTTCCCGACCCCGGAACACCGCAGCGCGATTCGTGTCGAACGCCGCCAGTCCCGGAAACGGCGACAGCCGCGGCTCACCGCCGCCGGTGACATACGGGTCGGGGAAATCAGGCGCTGCGCTGGCGGGAAACGGCGGCGGACCGGTCGGCTTCTGCCGGGAAGCCGCAGCCGCGCCGAGCAGCCGCTCGCGGGCGGTGTCCTCGTCCAAGCCGAACAGGGGCACCCCGACCAGCGGACGCAGCAGCCCTGGCTGCGGACAGTCCTGCACCTGCACGACCACCAGTCGGCGCTTCGCTCCGGTCGGGTCGTCAACCCAGACAGCCTGCCACTGCGCGCTCTCCATCGCCGAGACCAGATACGCCGACGACATCACCGCGATCATCTTCGCCGAGGTTGCGAGCACCCGCTGCGTCTCGGTCACGATGTTCGAACCGCTGGTGAAATCCCAGGCCCGCAGTCTGATCCGGTAGCCGGCGGCCTCCAGCTGCCAGCCGATCCACTCCGCCCACTCCTGATCCGCCGCCGCGTACGACACGAAAAAATCGGTCGTGTGACCGGTCCGGTCCGTAGTCGGTTGGCCGTACCCCGTGACCATGCACACAGACTGCCACAAGCCACCTCAACCACGGATGCACCCCAAAACCGACCAATGACGCCCTGCACGTCGAGGCCAACCCCGCGGAAGGCGACAGATACCCGAGCAACGACAACCGCTGCCACAGCACTCGCCACCGTTGAGTCCGACCACCCCACCGCGCCGGCTGCACTCGACCCCGGTCAGGCTTCGGCCAGTCGACGGCACCGGGTTCACTGCCGGTCGCAGTGACACGTCTTACCCAGAGTGGAGAAGTCACCACGACTTGGCCGGCGCAGCCACTGCATCCTTTGCCGCGCGGAGCCGATGTCCGAGACGGTGCGACCGTGAAAGATCTGGCGGTGAGGGTAAACCAGGTTCGGTGGCGTCGGCCGGGCGCTCGGCTTCGCCTCGACAGTCACCGCCGGGGCATCGAGCACCTCGCCGCTCAGCGGTCCAGAACCGCCCCGAAAGCACGAGCGGCGCCGTGATCTCTGCCCGCCAGCGTGGAGACAAGCCCGCCATCGTCGGCGAGGCTGCCGAACATTGCCACCTCAGGATCGAAATGTGCAACCGTTGCGTCAAGCACAAGGTGCGCAGCGCCGGGCAGATCGGCACGTTGCGCTACCGCAGCTTCCTGTTGCATCCGATGCGTCATCGTTGCATCGAACATCGGCGTCCGCGGTTGATCGTCGGAGGGCGACGTGTCACGATACGCTCGAAGTTGGACGCCCCGAAAGCCCGGCTTGGTCGCTTATCGCCGCTCGTCGGATGTTGCATCTGGTTCGAATAAAGCTCGTTTTCCCGGCCTTGTCGCTCCGAAATAGTCATCTCCTTCCACCTGTACAAGGCGATCCTGACGACCTTGTTGTCTCCCGGCGCGGTGATCATCTGCCCGTTGCCGATGTAGATCGCGACGTGGTGGATGTTGGTGGCGGTGCCGTAGTAGACGAGGTCTCCGATCTGGAGCGGTTCTCCAGGTGGGACCACGGGGCCGGCCTCGTACTGGGTCTGCGCGGTGCGGGGCAGGTCGATCCCGGCGGCGAGGTAGGCGGCCCTGGTGAGCCCGGAGCAGTCGAAGCCGCCTTCGGCCGGGCCGTCCCCACCCCACAGGTAGGGGATGCCGAGCTGGCCTTGGGCGTAGATGACGGCGGCGTAGCCGGCGTCGGACGGGGCGGTGTCGGACCCGAAGCCGCCGCCGATCGAGCGGTACTTGTCGGCCGACACCTAACACTTCAGCCAGCCAGCGCGGTGACTTGGACGCTGAAATCTTCAGGGCGCCATCTTGCGGACCCACTGCAAAGTTGGATCATTCAGTAGAGTCGTGAGGTCGCGACACCGACGGGCCTATGCCGCGTGCTTGCCCGCGACAACGTCGGCAAGAAATCATCGATTCACGAAATGAAGGATGATCAGCTCCGTCGCTAACTGACCGCAAACGTTTAGATGTCGCGTTGATTGACGGAGGTTGATTGGTGGTGACGGTCCACACTTCACTATTCTAGGCAGCTGTATTGGCATCGAAGCTGGCCTGGGCGGCATCGAGGTCCGATTTGTGGGCGGCCGCCCATGCGCCCAGCGCACTGACGTGCGAACACAGCGTCCGACCAAGGTCGGTGATCGCGTAATCGACGCGAGGCGACTTGGTTCCGTAAACGGTCCGGTCGATCAGACCGTCGCGTTCGAGTGAACGCAACGTGCGGGTGAGGATGCGCCGGCTGAGTCCCTCGATGGAACGATCGAGCTCGTTGAAGCCGTGACTACGTCGTACCAACAGGGAAAGGACGACGACGCTCCACTTGTCACCGACTCGACGCAGGACGGCGAGTGCCGGGCATTCGTCGCGGTCCTCGACCGTGACAGTGCCAGCGGGAGGGGACATAAATGTGCCTTCTTCACGAGCGGTGGATGGCTCCTTACCGTACAGCCACCATGTCCACGCACCGCGACCACCGCGCCTACCCCGACGAGGAGACTCCATGATCATCGTAACCGGAGCATCCGGGCATCTCGGCCGCCAAACCATCCGCGAGCTGGTCGGGCGCGTCGAGGCGTCGCGGGTCATGGCCGTGTCTCGCACACCCGGCACGCTGATCGACCTCGGAGTTGCCGCGCGGTTCGGCGATTTCGACGACCAGGACTCGCTCGTCGAGGCCTTCGACGGGGCTGAACGGGTCCTGATCGTCAGCGTCACCGGAGCCGACCGGTTCCCCAGGCACCGGCGAGCCATCGACGCCGCGGCTGAGGCCGGAGTCGGGCACATCGTGTTCACGTCCTTCAGCCGTGCCGACGAACCGGACAACCCAAGCCCCCACATCGACGAGTACCGTGCCACCGAGCGTCATCTGGTCGCCGCCGGAGTCCCCTTCACCGCGCTACGGTTCAACCTCTGGCCGGAGACCATGAACGAGGTGGGAGTGGCGGCCCGGGCCGTCGCCAGCGGAAGGCTGCCCAGCAACGCCGAGGACCGAAGAGTCGGCTACATCACCCGAGACGACAGCGCGGCCGTGTGCGCCGCCGTCTTGGCCCAAGGCACGGATTGTGAGGACCAGGGGCGGTTTCTGGAGGTGACCGGTCCCGCCGGGGTGACCGACGCAGAGGTCGCCGCCGCCCTCGCCGAGGCCACCGGCCGACCGGTGCGACATCAGCCGGTCGCCGACGACGAGATCATCGCGGCGCTGGTGGCGATCGGCCTGGCTGAACCTTTCGCCCGGGGATGGGGCGCCATCGGCATCGCCAAGCGAACAGGCTGGTTCGACACAACCACCCGACAGTTCGAAGCGCTCACGGGCCGGACGGCGACCTCGGTCGCCGAGTTCTTCACCCGTCAGCGGACGATACTCCTCGGCGGCTGAACTCCACGACGGCCATCTTGACGGCGGCTGATACGTGATGACTATTCTATGGTCGTTGATTGTTCGGTTTCGATTCCGCATGCCGGCAACCCTGGCGGCGCGGTGAGACGGGCCAAGTTTAGAGGCCCCGCGGTGTTGCGGCACCGAGATAGACATCTGATCCCCATCGTGCGCCAACAGTGAAAGGGAAGGATTCGACGCGGACGGCGGCGCCCTCGTGGGGAGCGTCGACCATCATCGTTTGACCGGCATGCATTGCCAGGTAGATGCCGACATGCGTGACGGTGTTTGGACCCGTTCCGAAAAACACGAGATCCCCAGATTGGAGCGGCGGCCCGGTCCGCAGCCTCGGGGCAGCGTCATACTGGGCCTGTGCGGTACGGGGCATCTGGATGCCCGCCGCGGCGTACGCCGCGTGCGTCAGCCCCGAGCAATCGAACCCCGGATCGCCGTTGCCACCCCATACATAAGGTTTACCGATCTGCTCGCAGGCGAAGATCACTGCAATGAACGCGGCGCGGCTACTGAACTGGTCGGTTCCGGACTGAACCGTTGACTGAAATGTAGGGCACGCTACTGAAGCGTTCGAGTTCGGTTGAGAGTACTGAGTGGCCTGGGTGACGACCTGCGCGATGTAGGAATCGTCATGGTTGTACGCCCATAAGGCGCCGGTCAGGTCGGTGGCGACATGGTTGTCGCACAGGTAGAACGCGGCGGCGTAGACAGCGTCCTGGGCGTTGTAGAGCGACGGCGGGTTCGCGCCGCCCGCCGGGAGCGGGTGGTGGGCGACGACCTCGGCGAACGTCGGGGCGAGGAACTGCATCGGACCGCCGGCCCCAGCGCTGTTGGTGCCGCTGACCACACCCGGCAGCCGACTCCGACCATGATCGGATTCGACTTTGCCGATGGCGGCGAGGGTCGTCCAGGACAAACCGGGGCAGGTCGGTGCGGCCTGCATGTAGAGGTTCAGGTAATCGGGCGGGATGTCGTCGAACGCGGTCTGACTGGGACTGCCGCCGCTGGAGCAGCCGAGGAACCAGCCGAGGACCGGCAGGCACAGGACCCGTTCGGCCACCCCCGCGGCGGCGGCCCCCATCATCACAATGAGAAGGATCACCGCGGCGACGGCGCCGGCGAGGTACTTGGTCGTGGCCGCTCACCCCCCGGTATCGCTGGGAGGCATCGGCGTGGGTGGACGCAGGCCCGGCCCTGCTGGGGTATCACCCGATCGGCCGTCGAGCGGGTCGGGGGGTCGTAGCCGGGGCCAGGCGGAGGTGAGCTGTTCGAGGGGGAGTCGGCCGCCGCGGGTCGTAGTCAGGGGCAGCCAGCGGGGAAGCGTGGGATCGAGCTGGGCGCCGGCGGGTGCGAGGGTGGCGGCGGTGGTGGCGACCGGGACCATGTCGGGCTGGCCGAGCCCGGTCAGCGCCGCGGCCAGTGCGCGGCGGGCGTTGGTCTCGCGCCCTGCGGTGGGGAACCAGAACAGCACCGGAGTACTGATCCTCGTCGCCGCGGCGAGCCGCCCGTAGTCCCCGATCTTCAGGGCGAGCCGGTTGAGCTGTTCGGTCGCCCAGTCGAGTTCGAGGAACCATTCGATCTCGCCTCGTGCGGAGGTCCAGCGGCCGTAGGCGTCGGGGCGGACGAGGTCCCCGAAAGCCTGCTGGCAGCGGGTCTCCGACCACCAGGCCGTGAGGGTGCCGGGTGGCGTGGGGCGGCGGGCGTGGGCGATCAGGGCGGTGAAGAAGCCGTTGACCGCGACGGTGTGCGCCAGCCGCAGGGAGTGCGCGATGGCCATCGCGCGGGTATGGCGATAACCGGTCTCCTTCAACTCGATGCTGTCCTCGGCGGCGAGCACGCTGGCGCCGGCGATGTCACAGACGTAGTGGGCCGGAGGCTGTCCCTGCCCGACGGGGACCAGGGGTTGGAAGCGGTCGAGGACCCGCCACCGGTAGAGCTCCAGGAGCCGGCGGTTCGCAGCCCGCTGGGTGGACCAGCCGACCTCGACGATCTGGTGGGTGGTCAGTACCCGGTGCTCGTGGGCGAGCCGGGTGATCCACCTGTCGCGGGGGGAGAGGTGGCGGGCGAGGTAGGTGACCAGCGCGGCGTCGGCGACGACCCGGCCGGGGGCGCGGGGCGGGATGCGCAGGGCACGTTGGGGATGTGGGTAGGCGACCATGAGATCTCCGTGGTGGTCAGCGGGCGGATCGGCGGGGGTCGGCCTGCGGCTGCGGGGCCGCCGGGTCCGGCGGCGTCGGTGTGGGGGTGGGCGCGCGGCGGCGCAGCTCGCGGCGGATCTGCGCGGCGCGGCCCGGTACCGGGGCGGGGAGCTTCTCGGTGCGCAGCGTGAACGCCGGTGCCTCTTCGCCGACGACGACGAGGCGGGTGGCGGCATGGAAGCGGCCGAGGTTGGCCAGGTCGTGCTCAGACAGGCGAGGCTCGACGTGGCGGACGAGCCGTTTCGCGTCCGCGGGCGACATCGTGAAGTAGATCTTGCTGCGGGCGTTCGCGGCGATGCTTTCTTCCAGGTGCCGGGGCAGCTGGGCGAGGTTCTGGTGCGCGAGAGTGATCCCGAGTCGGTAGCCGCGGGCGGCGGCGAGCATGTCTTCCAGCGCGTACGGAAGCGTGAGGAAGTTGTGTGCTTCGTCCAAGTACAGGCTGGCGTCGGGTCGCTTTCCCTGGGGCATGCGGGCGCGCCGGGTGGTGGCCTGCCAGACGGCGGACACGACGATGGAGCCCATGAGCGCGGCGGTCTCGACCCCGAGGGCGTCTTGGGCGATGCGGACCAGGCAGACCCCGCCGTCGTTGAGCACGGTGTCCATGTCCACCGTCGAGGGGCCGGCGGCGATCGCGGCGCGCACGAACGGCCGTAGTAGGAACCCGCGGAGTTTGTTCATCAGCGGGGCGACGGCATGCGCCTGCGCGGGTTCGGAGAGTGCTTCGTACCACTGCCAGAAGCCGGCCAGGATGTCGTTGCCGTCGCCTTTTTTGATCTCGCCGACGAGGCGCTGCCGGTAGGCGCCGTCGGTCAGGAGCCGGGGTAGCTGGGTCAGGACAGGGACCTCGGGTTGGGCGGCGAGGGTGAGCAGTCCGGCGCGGAAGATGTCGTCGGTCCGTGGGCCCCAGGACTCGTGGTAGACCCGGGAGAAGATGGAGACCAGGTTGTCGACGGCGCGTGTCCGGTCGGGCTGGTCAAGCGGGTTGAGGCACGGCGGCCGGCCCGACGATTCGGCGTCGAACAGGACGAGGCGGTCGACGGCGTCGAGGGGGTAGCGGGCAAGGATGTCGATGACCTGGTCGCCCTTCGGGTCGACGTTGACCACGCCCCGGCGCGCGGCGACGTCGTCCAAGGTCATGCGGGCGAGCAGTTCGGACTTGCCGGAGCCGGTGGCGCCGAGGATGTGTAGGTGGTGGCGGGCGTCGGGAACCCGCAGACCGACCGGGCGGGCATGTCCACCGTCGGAACGGCCGAGTGGACGGACATTCGGCGCGGCGCCAGCGACGCCGGGTGGCGGGGCGACGGCTTTCGCGCCGGCGCGTTGCAGGCCGGGAGTCGCCTCGTCGACCGGCAGGTGGGCGAGCACGCCGACCTCGGCGACGGACAGCAGGTCCCCGCGGCCGAGGTGGCGCGCGGCGAGGACGGGCAGCGGGCGGCGCACCCGGGCGCGTTGGAAGTAGTTGTGCTCGCCGTAGGCCGCGAACGCCGAGGCGATCGCGTGTGCCCGGCCGCGCAGCTGCCCGCCGACCCGCGCGGCGGTGTCCTCGTCAGCGGTGTCGTCGAGAACGGCGACGACGGTGTAGCGGACACGGACCTCGAACTGGGCGCCGCGACCCTTCGTGACGATCGCGCGGTCCTCCGCCGACAGCGCGAGCGAGGTCTGATGATCGACCTTCGTCGGTGCGGGGGTCCGCCGAGTGCGCCGGGTTCGGCCCGTGTGGGGGGTGAGCAGGTCGAGCAGCCCGCCGAGCAGGGTGGCCGAGCCGCCAGCACGCACGCGGCGGGCTGACCGGCGGGCTTTGGCGACGCGGCGGCCGGTGACCGGCCGGGCCAGGATCTGCACGACCGCCCGCTGGGTGCGCGCCAGCCCGCCGGGCGCGGCGAGCAGTGCACGGACCGGGTCAACGTCATGATCCGTACGGATCGGGAGCGCTTCCGGCCGGCCCAGGCGGAGTTCCCCGCCTGCGGCCAGCAGCCGCCGGCCGGGCCGGGCCAGGACGGGCAGCGGCGCTCGGGCAGGGGTGGTGCGGGTGTGGGCACCGGGCCAGGCCGCCTCGACGGCCCTCTCCACGAAGCCCTCGGGCACCACACCGGGGACCCAGATTTGGATGCGGACCCCGTCGGCGTCGAACAGGTACTCCCACACGAGGTGCGGCTGGCCGACCAGCCGTCGCCAGGACGGGCGCAGCAGGCCGAGCAGGTTCGCCCACAGCGCGCCCGCGCCCGCCGGGTCGACGGTGGGCGGGGCCAGGACGGTCACGAGGCGGGCGCCGGCGGTGAGTCGTTGCTGGTAGCGGCGGCGTAGCCGCCGGCGCAGGGTGAGCAGGCCGGCGGCGGTGAGAGCGACCAGCGGGCCGGCGACGGGTCCCCAGACCACGGCCCAGGCACGTAGGTGGCCGAGCAGCTGGTGGAGGAAGCCGGCGGGGTCGGTCAGGTAGGTCGTGAGTGGCGACGACGGCGTGGTGGCCGCCGCGGCGAGCAGGTCCATGGTCACGATCTCCATGCGTCTCCAGCGGTGGCGGTCAGGCGGGGTCGAGGTAGATCTGACCGTCGGGATCGATCGGGTCGTCTGATATGGCGAGATCGAAGAAGCCGTCGTCGGCCCCATCGGTGTCTGCCGCGAGTTCGGCCGGGTTTGTCGTGATCAGGGCGTGTTCGACCCCGGAGGCGAGGGACTGGAAGGCGACTCGCTGTGCCCCGGCCGCGAGGAGTCCCTGTCCGCGGTCGGCGGCCAAAAGGAACTGCCGTTCGCCCTGGGACAGGTCAAATACGGCGGTGATCTCATCGATCGCCTGCGGTGCCTGCCGTAGCAAGATCTGGGTGGCGGCGTTCGTGACGATCGCCCGGCCGAGATCGGTGGCCAGCACGTCAGCCGTGTCTTGGGTGGCGACGGTGAGCCCGGCCCAGTACTTCCGGGAGGACTTCGCCATCCGGAACAGGAAGTCCGCACCGGCGGGCTGGCGCATGAGCAGCCACGCCTCGTCGACAATGACCAGGCGGGGCCGGCGGTCGGCGGGGTTGGACACCCGCCGCCAGATCGCGTCCAGGACGAGCAGGGTGCCGATGGCTTTGAGCTCGTCGGGCAGGTCGCGCAGCGAGTAGACGACCAGGCGGCCGTCGCCGGGCGCGCTGGTGGGGCCGTCGAACAGGCCGGAGAACGCCCCCTGGGTGAAGGGGTACAGCCCGGCGGCGAGCGCCGCCGCCGGGCCGGTGGAGCTGGCCAGGGTTGCGGCCAGGTCGGCCAGGTCGGTCAGCAGGGGTGCTGGCCGGTTCCAGCTGCGCGGGTCGGAGCTGATTCCGGCCGCCTGGTAGGTGGCGGTGATCGCCGCGTCGAGGGCTGCCCGTTCGGCCGCCGTCATTTCTCCGACCAGCACGGAGATCACGGTGTGCAGGAACAGGCTGCGCCGCACCAGCGCGTCGCGCGGCGCGGTCCGCCGGCCGTCGGGAGTGGTCTGAATAGGCAGGTCGAACGGGTTGATCCGTACCCCGTCGCCACCGAGATGCAGGTAGGTCCCGCCGACCGCGGCGGCGAGCCGGGCGTATTCGTCTTCCGGGTCGACGACGTGGACCTCGATGCCCCGGTACAGCGAGCGCAGGAGTTCGAGCTTGACCAGATAGGACTTGCCGGCACCTGAGCGGCCGAGGATGACCGCGTTGTGGTTGTCGACATCCCCGAACCGGTCCCAGTGCACCAGCCCGTTGCTGGCGACGTTGAGCCCATAGAGCACCCCGGTCGGGGCCAGCGAGGTCGGGTCGGGCGGCGGCAGATCAGGTGAGGTGAACGGGAACGCCGCGCTGAGGGCGGTGGTGTCAAAGGTGCGGCGCATCCGCACCTGGTCCAACCCCAGCGGCAGGGTGCTCACCCAGCCTTGCAGCGACCGGTAGCTGACCGGCTTGGCATCCAGCAACAGGCTGGCTGCGAGCGCCCGCACCGCCGCGACCTCGTCAGCCAACTCGTTCTCGCTGGACGCGTGGACGGTCAGGTAGAGACCAAGCCTGAAGAGTTTCCCTTCGCCGCGGGCGACGCGGGCGGACAGGTCGTAGGCGTCCTCGGTCGCCGCCTCGACCTGTGGGTCGACCAGCCGGCCCTTCTCATCGCCGAGCTGGCGGCCGGACTCCAGCTTCGCCAGCTGCCGGCGGAGCCGGTTCGCCGCGGTGACCGGGTCGATCGGCTCGACATGCACCGCGACATCCACCCGGCCCGGGTAGGTCACCAGCGGGGCGAGCCAGCCCGCGTGGACCTCACGCGGATAGCCGGTGATCGCCATCGTGGCAAGGAAGTCCCCGCCCACGTCCAGGTGGCGGGGCGCGATCGACAGCGCGTCCGGGACAAAGGCCGCCGCTGCGGCGTCCAGCGGCCCTGCCGACGGGCCGGGGGCCTGCGCCGAGGTGCGGCGTCGGGATCGTCTGCTCATCGGGCCTGCCCCCTGCGTCGCGTGTGTCGTGCTGGCCGTCGGGAGCCGCCCTCGGATCGCCCGGCCGGCGGGCGGCGGACGGGTGGGTCCCAGAAGTCCGGGTCGTCGGCGTCGGACAGGCCGTCCCCGTCCGCGTCGTCGAACCGGTCGTCGTAGCCGGGGCCGACAGCCGCGCCCGGGTCGTCGAACCCGGCGTCGTCCGGAAAGCCGCCGTCGTCGGTGTCCGGCGGATAGGCCGGGTAGCTGTCGGTGGGCTCGGGAAAGTCGGCGGTGATGACCTCGTCGGGCGCGGCGAGCGCGGCCGGTGGTACCAGGCCGGCGGGGTTGCAGGCGGCGGCCAGCACGCTGGTCGCCGTGCCGGCGTCCAGGGGGGTGATGACGATCCCGGCGGGGGCGAGCAGGTCGGTGGCCTCGGCGAGGCGGCGGGTGAGCCGGGTGTGCGCGGCACGACGGGCAGCGGCTCCGGCACGGCGGGCGTCGCGGACCGCCGCCCGCCGGCCCGTCCACGCGGCCAGCGGGGACGCGCCCCCGAGCCCATCGACCGGGCCGGCGGTGACGAGTGGTTCACGCAGCACCAGCAGCACCTGACGGGTCAGCAGCTGCATCTCGACAGCGAGCTGGCCCAGGTAGGTGGCGTGTTCGCGGGCGGCGTGCGCGAGCGCCGGGTGGGGCAGCTGCTCGGCGGCGTCGTCGAGCAGGTGGATCTGACCGGACAGGTCCGCGGGCATCGCCCGCACCAGGATCTGCACCGGCGCGGTGAGGGAGTGCAGGTAGCGGGCGAACACGGCGACCAGCCCGTCCTGCTCCCCCGGCGTGCGCAACGCGAAGTTCACCGTGCTCGCGACCGCGACCACCGCCAGGCCGTCCCCGCCGAGGTCGATCACCCCGACCCCGGCCTGGCCGGTGACGGTGCGGGCCGGCAGCCGTAGCGGCACCGCGCTCTGACCGCTGGCGGCCGGTCTCCGTTCATCGGGGCCGCTGGTGGCGCGGGCGGCCAGCCACGACGGCGGCGCGATCACCCCTTCGGGGGCGTTGATCCGATGCCGCGGGCTGGTGCGCTGGCGGATCGCGGCGACCAGCAGCCGGTCCAGGGACAGCCCGTCATGCTGGCCGAGGACGAGGACACCGGCGCCCACGGCGACCGGCACCGCCAGCACGGCGAACACCGGCAGCGGCAGCGGCAGCAGGGCGCGGGTCGCGGCCCAGCCCAGGTAGAGCACGGTGCCGGTGAGCGTGAGGATCAGGACCTGGCGGGCGGTCAAATTCGCCACGATCCTGTCCTCACGATCAACATCAGCGGGAATCCTTACCGGATGTGTCATCGGGGCTGATCACTTTCCGTTGCGGGGTGGGCGGGGGCGGCGGGGCATGTTCGGCAACAGCTGCTGCCAGTAGCGCGGCGGGACCGGCCGCGCCGGCGAGGTCGGACGGGATGCCGCCCGCGGCACAGGCGGGGCCGGCCGGGTGGGGCGTGGGGTGCGCTGCAAGCCCTCCAAGGGGAGGGCGTACTGGCCGGTGCGGTCCGGGCGGATGCCCCGGTAGGGGTCGAACGGGAGCTCCGGCTGCCGGGCCTTCGGCGGTGCTGGCCGAGACGGTGCCGGCCGGCCGGGACCTGACCGGCCCGCACCAGCCCGCGCCGAGGCCGGACGCCGGGCAGGCGCAGGGGCCGCGGTCGGAGAGCGGGGCTGGTCGACCTCGAACGGCAGCAGTAGCTGGCCGTCACGGTCCACCCACGCACCGCCGTCGCGGGGCAGGTACCGCCCGCCCGGGGCGACGGCTTGGCCGAACGGGATGGTCAGCTGGCGGTGCCGCAGCCGGGACCGGCCCGCCAGGCCCGTTGGCCGGGGCGGGCGGGGCGCGCCCCGGGCCGGTCCCGGCCGGCGGACCCGGGGCACCCTGGTCAGCGGGAGGAGTAGCTGCCCGTCGGCATCGGCCTCGACATGGTGGTACGGGTCGGACGGTCCGCTTCCCGGGCCTCCGCCCGGCCGGCCCCTTCCGCGTCCACCCCGACCCCGGCCGCGTCCGCCGCGGCCTCGGCCGGCCCGTGAGCCCGCGCGTCCGGCGCCGCCGCGTCCGAAGCGGCCACCGAGGAATCCCAGCGCCCGGCCTATGACGTAGGCGCGCACGACCCGGCCAAGAATGCCGCCACCACCGTGGCCGATCCGCGGCATCAACCAGAACGGAATCTTGAACAGGAAGTAGATCAGGGTGATCGCGGCCAGCAGGTTCACGACCCCGTCCGGCGTCGGGCCGAAGATGGTGAACCCGCCCGGAGTGAAGAACACCTTGAACGAGGCGATCAGGACGAACGACTGGGCGATCTGGATACCCAGGCAACCGAAGAACGCCCGCCACCACCAGAACGCCACCTTCTCGGTCAGCGGATGGCCGTGCCCAGCCAACGCCAGGGGTGCCGCGCCGATGAGCGCCACCTCGATGACGACCCGGGCGATATAGGTACACAGCAGCGCCACGACCGATCCGGCGAGGAACAGGCCAAGGAAGATGACGAAGATGCTCTTGCCGAAGCCGCCGGGCGTCGGCACGATCGCCACCAGGATGATGGTCTTCAGCTGCCCGGCGGCGGTGTCCGGGTTCAACCCCTCGCTCAGGATCGCGCCGGGTAGCACGTTCGCGATCTGGATGGCCTTCGTCGCCAGGAACTGCGACAGCCCGGCGGCGAGGAAACCGATCGGGATACGAGGGGCGACCTCTTTGATCGAGATACGGGACTGGACCGTGCCCAGCGCCATGACCGTGATCCCACCGAACATGATCAGCGTGCCGTAGGCGGCGACGCTGATCGCCCACGACGTCGACCACAATTCCCCGATCGCGGGAAGCTCGGACGGTTCTGGGGTGGTCAGCAGCGTGCGGCCGAGGAGTTCCAGTAGCGGGTTGAGCGCGGCGGTCACCAGAGTTCGGAAGAACGCGGTGATGGCGTCGTTGATCGCGTCGGTGATCCACCCGACGATCCCGCCGCCATCGCCGCCGGTGTCCGGCGCCGGGGGTGTTGTCTGCGGCCTCGGTGGCGGCGGGATCTCCGGGGTGGTGGCGCAGTCCGGGTTGTCGGCCGGGCACGGCTCGGCGGGACCGTCGTTGCCGCCATCGTCGGGCGGGGTGTCCGGAGTGTCGGGCGCGGGCGTGGCATCCCCGCCGGAGGGAGCCGGCGTGGCCGGCGCTTCCTGGCCCGGCGGAACCGGGGACGGCCCAGGCTGCGGGTTCGGGGTGGGACCGGTAGGGGCGGGCGTGTCGGTGGACGGCGCAGGCGCAGGAACCGGTGGCGCGGGGGCCGCGGAGGCTACCGAGGGAAGCACGACAACCAGCAGCAGCGTGAACGCCGCCGTCCCGGCCAGCAGCAGCCCCCGGCAACGCCCGCGGTCGCGGCGCCGAGACAAACCCAGCCGGCGGCGCGTCTGACCAGGCGACGAACCCGCCGTGCCGGACGGCAGGACGCGGCGGCAGGAGGCGGCAGCGGTCACGGCCTAGCCCCCGACGATCTGCTTGAGGATCCCGACGACGACCGGCGCGAGCGCGGCCAGCCCGTAACCCCAGCCGGCGTTCCGGAATGCGTCCTTGGCCTTGCCGACCTCGCCTGGCTCGCCGTTCGCGATCAGGTAGCGCACGCCGCCGATCGAGAGGAACACCGTCGCCAGCAGCGCAAGAATCCCCATGATCCAGTTGCGGATGTTGTTAAGGACCGCATTGAGGTCCTTCGCCACCGGCACCCCGGGGTCAGGCACCTGAGCGAGGGCCGCCGCGCTGCCGGCCAGGACGAACACCGCCACGACGGCGACGAGCAAGACCGCCCGACGCCATCCGACCCGCCGGGCCGGACGCGGGACGCGGATGTGCTCTGGTGGGGTCGGGCTCATGCCAGCACCCCCGCGACCACCGAGGGCACCCCTACCGGGTCGGGCGCCATGGTGGACCTCGCGCCGCTGGCCGGTGGGTCGGGGAGTGGGGTGCGAGGTTCGCCCGCGTGCGCATGCCCGCGGTGGCTGGTGAGGTAGTCGACCAGGCGCTGCTCGGCCCGGTCGCGCAGCCGGTAGGCGGTGCGGGCCGGGGTGGCGTGGCGGGCGGCCCAGGCGGCGATTGGAACGTCGTCGAGTCGGGTCGCGGCGACAAGGGCGGCCTCGGTCTCGGTCAGGACCCCGTCCGCGACCGCGCCGGCCAAGACCTCGTGCGGACCGTCCGCCTGGGTCTGGGCGACGGTGCGGGTGTGGAACAGGCCCGGGTCGGGATGGGGGGTCTCCAGCGACTGGGTGAGGAGGGCCAGGCCGGCGCGGTAGGCGGCCCAGCGCAGCCGCACCGCGATCCGCGGCAGATCCAGACGGATCGTGGTCAGCGCGGACAGGAAGCCGGTCAGGACCTCGGCTTGCACGTCGGCCGGGTCAACGTCGTTGTGCTCGCCGAGTCGGGAAGCCACCGCCCGCAGAGCGGGTAGCGCCATCCCGGCGGCACCGATCGTCCACGCGCCGCCACGGGCGCGGGCGCGGCGGGTCACCGCCTTCCAGGCGGCGTCGCTGGTGGCCTGCGGGCAGGAACGGGCCAACAGCCGGTCGCGCAGCTCGTCCAACGGCACCAGCCGGTCCGGCAGACCGGGCACCCGTGTGCCGTCCAAGGCGAGCGGGTCGGGGTCGGTGACCAGGAGCGCGAAGCAGTCCCGCAAGGTTGCCAGAGGCAACGCCGGCGCGTTCGCACCGGCGGGTCGCGCAGGAGAGGAAGACGTTTCGTCGGGCATTGTTCGCCGTCCTTCGGGCGTCGCGGAATTCGGACAGCCACAAGGACGCCACATCAAAGACAGCAAAAAGACAGCGCGATCTCCCAGCGAATGCACAGAAAAGATCGCTGTCAGCCAGAACAATCACAGCGGGACGGTGCAAGGCATTCCCCATGCCCCCCGCTCCGCCGCGTGCCAGCAGCTCGCCCGGACCTGACAGTGGGCCTCTTACCTGCGGTGCTGTGACTCCACCGGCGCCCTGCCGATGATCGCTGGCACGTGCCCAGCGATCATGAATCTGTGCTCGCTGGCGCTGGCGAAAAAATCTTGAAAAAAGTTTCCAGGCCACTCGCCGGGGTGCTGCCAGCGGGATGACAGCGATCAATAGTCCCGTCGGACTAGTACTACAGCCCCAGTGATCTCTATGTAGCTGCCGCCGGTGTGGCGGTTACTTGAGCGGCGCGGATCCGGGTCTGGAAGTGGTAATGGCGGGCGCGTGCCTGGTGGCTGCGACGCCAGTCCGACCACCAGGTGATCACGGCCGATGGGATGGCGGCCTGTCCAAAAAGGGCAATGACGTGACGGATCTCGTTGAGGGTGAGTGGGGCCATCATGGCTCTATCCGGTTCCGGCTGCTCGGCGATCGGGAGGCCGCCGGGAAGGCGCTGGTATCCCACCGCGGTCGTCGCTGGTGGGACGGCCGGTGGGTTTTGTTCGCGGTTTCTCAGCGCGGTGACAGCGAGCCAGGCGTGGGCGAGCATCGCCAGGGTGATGTGCCGGTACCAGGCGCGGTAGAGCCGAACCTGGTAATGGTCGAGACCGACCTCGTTCTTGGCTGACTGGAAACATTCCTCGATTCCCCAGCGCCGGCCTGCGACGGTGACGAGGGTAGCGAGCGGAACCGGCCGCGGACTGTGGGTGAGAAAGAACGCAAGCTCCCTTTTGCCGGTGCGTGCGCGGCGGATCAGGACCTGCTGAGGCCGATTCGCCGGGCCGGCGAGGTCGGTCGTGTCCACCAGCGCCCAGTCATACAACCGGGGTCCTTTCGAGCCATCGGCGCAGGAATATGTCTCCCAGGCACGCGCGGGGACCTTCGCGGCGAGGGTGTCCACACGGCGGCGACCGACGGTCGTGGTCACCTCGGTGTCCTTCTTGACAGCCAGAACATAGCCGACCCGGTGTTCTTCCAGCCAGTCGCGTAGTTCGGGGTCGCCGCCGTACACCTCATCGCCGGCGACCCAGCCCAACTGCCGGTGGGTCACCCAGAACCGGCGGATCATGTCCAGTGCCAGCAGCGGCTTGGTCGCGAACCCCACCCTGGCCGGCACACCCGCCGCCTTGCACCGCGCCCGGTCGTCGGTCCAACTCGCGGGAAGGTACAGCTCCCGGTCGACGAAAGCCCGTCCCTTCCCGGAAACATAGGCGGCGAACACCCCGATCTGACAGTTCTCAATCCGGCCCGCGGTACCGCTATACTGCCGCTGCACCCCGGCCGAGGACTTTCCCTTCTTGATAAACCCGGTCTCGTCCACAACCAGGACCCCATCCGGCTCGGTCAGGTTCTCCACCACATACGACTGGACGACGTCACGCATCGCGTGGGCGTCCCAGGCATACTCGTTCAACAACCGCTGCATCTTCTGCGGCCCGGCCTCACGGGTGAACTCCGCAAGCGTCCACCCGTTCTTCCGTTCCGTCCGAGACAACAACCCTGCCACATAGGCCCGTGCCTGCGCACGCGGCTGATCAGACCGGAAACAGTCCGCCACCCGGCCGAACAGCTCCTCCAGCCCCGCCTCCCACACCGCCACGTTCATCCCGGATACGCTACGTGCCGCGGCCACCGCGGCTTCTTCTTTTGTTCTCACAGACTACGGAGAATCACGCGGTGGCCGCCCCACGCCACACGCCACGCCGTATCCGCGACGAGAGACCACACGGCGACCACTGGGGCTGTAGTACTAGACCCTGCACAGCGGGAAAAATCTTGGAAAAAGTCGTGGGGGTGGTGGCAAAAAACGGCACAGCAGCCGGTCTCCTTTTACGACCGCGGAAACGCCCCGTCGTGAAAGGCAGGACCACCAGTGCCCACCCCATCCGACTACGACCACAACACCCTGCCGGTCGTCCCGGCGGGCCGGCCGGCGACCGTCTGGCCGTGCCCGCCAGCCACTCCCGACCAGACCTCCGCCGGCTGGCTTCCGTCCGCCGTGGAACGCCTCGTCGTCACCGTCAGCCGGCCCGACGACCCGGTCCTGCTGCTGACCGAGCCGCCCCTGCCGCAGCCCGCCCGGCCGGCCGAGCCCGACGACAACGAGCTCGGCGAGCGACTCGTCGCCTGCGCTGGGACCGTCGCCAGACTCGGGCGGCGCGTTCAGGTCCGGACCGCGCCCGGCGACGCGTCGCCGCGATGGGCCGGGTCCGCCTGCGGACCGGACCTCGTGCCCGGTCGCGGTCCGGACCCCGACTGCTTTCTGCTGGTCGTCACGGTCGTGGAACCGACCCGGCTTGGCTGGTTCACCCGCATCGACTGGGGCGGTCTGCTGGCCGTCGGCGGCACGCTCGCCGTCGTCAGCCGCTGCGAGAGCTTCGGCGGCTGGCTGATCGACCCCACCGTCGAACTGGCCCTCGCGGCGGACCGCAGCGGTCTCGCGCTGCTCGATCGGATCGTCCTGCTGGAGATCCCTCTGAGCCAGCTCGACAGGCCCGCCACGCCCATCCCCGCCGGGGTGCTCGCCCAGCGGGTGCATTCCGACTTGTTGCTGTTCACGGCTGTGAAAAGGTCCGCGAGTTCAGAGAAATTGAAGGGTTCTCAGCGGGAACTGAAGTGTCGATCAGGCTCTTTGCCGGGTCTGGACCCTTGGGTTCGCGGCGATCCCGAGGGACCGCTCTCGTGAGGGCGCGCCAGGAGCTGACGGGCATTGTCCGCGTAGCGGATCGCGGTGGCGTCGCTGACGCCGAAGACCGCGGCGACGTGCAGGGGGTCGGCGCCGGAGGTAAGTGCCTCCTCGAGCTGCCGGTCAACACGGAGCCGGTCGAGGGTCGCGGGCAGCCCGCGCAGCGGGCGGGCGAGGCAGGGGTAGCTGACGGGTCCGAGCCCTCCGGCGGTGCATGGGCTGATGACCAGGTGGCGGTTGGCGGTGACTGGCCAGCGGGTCCGGCGGTGCTCCAGCCACGCCAGCAGGGTCTGGTGGGTGAGGTCGTCCAGTGGCCGGTCATGGCCGGCGATGGTGATGCGTCGGTTGCCGAGGTCGACGTCGTCGAGTTGCAGGGCGCGGATCTGTCCGACGCGGGCGGCGTGGACGGCGGCGAGGGCGACGAACAGGCGGGCGTGCACGGTGGTGGCCGTCGCGACGGTGCGGGCGAGTTCGTCCGGGCGCAGCGGTTGCCAGACCGGGTCTGCTCGCTGTGGGACGCGCAGGCGGACGGCGGGGTTACGGAAGATGACATTGGCGCGTTTCGCCCATACGAACAGCGACCGCAGGGCGGTCGTGGCCCTCTCCCGCGGCGGGCCGGTCAGCGGTTCGAGGTAGGCGATGACGTCGTCACGGGTGACCTCCCGCAGGTGGCCGTAGCGGGTCGACCAGGCCGTCAGCGCGGGCCGGATGGTGCGCAGGTAGTCAGCGGCGGTGCCCGGCGCACGGGCTCGGTTCCGCGGGCCGCCATTGTGCAGCAACGTGGTCCAGGTATGGGTGTCCCGTCGGATTGCTGGGGCGAGCCCGTCGAGTTCAGCTCGCAGCCACCGGTCGAAAGCCTGTTCCCGGTCATCGAGGACGACGTCCATGACGGTGAGGATCTCGATGGTGTCGTCGATGTTCGTGGAGTGCTCGGCCACGGTCTCGTAGAAGTCGCTGACGCGGATCAGTTCTCCGTCGATGTGGCCGGCCAGCAGCATGACCAGGGTCCGTTGCATTCCACCTCGGACGAACGATCCCCATCCCCTTTTCTCAGCGAGGTCATAGGCGATGTAAAGCGCCCAGGCCAACCACGGGTTGTCAGGCGCCGGTCCTCGGCGCAGGTCGTAACGTCCGTACCGGTAGTGCCGGCGAACGACGTCGTCGGACAGAGCCGGCTGGACGTGGCGGGTCTCGGGCCGGTAAGCGGGTGGCGGCGGGGGTTTTCGACCGGTCTCGTCGAAACGTCGCGGGGCCGTGTGGGTGTCTCGGTAGCCGGCCATGTCGGCGAAGAACAGCTGATGATGGCGGACCAGACGGACGTGGGGCATCAGCATTTTGTAGGTGCCCGTCGTGCGTTCCAGGCGTGCCTGACACCAGCACAACCGGCAGAACCCCTTCTTCAGCGGCTCCCGCCGACGGCAGGCACCGCACTCGCCGACCGCATGGCCGTAGCGGGGTGCGACGAAGTCGCAGCAGGCTCGGCACTTCCCTCGCCGACACGGCAACCCCCAGGCCAGGCACGACAGACAACTGGTCGCGGTCTTGGCACTGTTGGCGCGCGGTCTGTCGTGGAGTGTCATGCCCGCTCAGGCCGGCGGCAGCGAGCGGCCGTCGCGGCGGCGGGGCACCACGGCTGCGACCGCACTGGCGGCGGCGGTCCGTGGCAGGTCGGCTTGGCCTGGCCGTGTCACCTTCGCCGGTTCGGGTGTCAGCAGTTCCCCGATCTCGCAGTTCAGCACGACGCAAATCACATCAAGATCGTCGAGTTTGAGGGACACGGGCTGCCCCGACCACAGGCCCGACATCTTTCCCGCCGAAATCACCAGCCCATGTTCGGCCAGCGCGCGTTGCAGCTCGGACGCCTTCCAGATGTCACGTTTCGCGGCGGCGAGCCGCAGATTCCATTTCACTGGACCAGCCCTTCCAACCGCTGTGCGGCTCGCCCCTGCCCCGCGATCCAGGCGTCCTCGATGCGGGTGCGGTGCACATGAACATAACGCATTGTCGTAGCCACCCAGGAATGCCCGAGCATCTCTTGGATCGAAACAAGATCGATCCCGTTGAGGTACATCTGGGAAGCGCAGTAATGACGCAGAATGTGGGGAGTGAGCCTGCTTTTCCACGCGGGGAGGTGCTCGGCCGCGGCGGCGGCCAACCCCGAACGCAACGCGTCATAGCCGACACGTGCGGGTGCACCGTCGACATTGCGCCGCTCGGAAGGGAAAAGCGGAGCGCCGTGACGGGTGTGGTCCTCGTCGAAGTGACCCCACACGTCCTCGACGTACCAGCGCAGCGTCTGCCCCGCATGGTTGATCAGCGGCACCATCCGTTCTCGCGGCCCCGAACCGTGCGCGCCCTTGCCGTGACGGACATGGAGCTTGCCGAAGCGGCCCAGCTCCCATCGGATGTCCGCGAGATCCAGCGAGCGGGCCTCGTTCACCCGCAGTCCCACCTCCGCCATCAGCCGCGCCGCGGTGTAGTTGCGAGCGCTCGGAGCGAACTTCCGGCAGGTCGCCAATTCGCGCGACCAGCCGGAGAACAACTCGGCAATCTCGCGATCGACCGGCGGAATCCGCAGTCGCGCGTCCTTGCTTCCACGCGGCCGGTTCATCTCATCCAGCGGACACTGAACGACGCGTCCGGTCATCCTGTGAATCTCGACCTTGTGGCGCAACTCCACGAACTCGAAGTACGTGCTCAGTGCCGCCGCCCTGGCCAGCCGTGTCCCACTCGGCGAACCCCGCAGCACCCGACCGAAATAGACGTCGGCGTCGGCTGGCTCCATCTCCCACAGCGCCCGGCCGAACCAGGAGCGGATCTGTTCCAGGTTCCCGACGTCGCTACGGATCGTCCCGTCCGTCAGCCCGGCCGACGACCGGGCGAGCACGAACCCCGCGAGCACGTCCGTCTCGAACATCGCCAACTCGTCGGCAGACGCCGCCGATGGCCGCTGGTCCCGCAGGTCGCGAACCACAGCGAGCGCCAACCCCAGCCCCTCACCTTCACTCGAACCATCGAGAGAGCACCCGACGTGATGAACCTTCAGGAAAACCGAAGCCATGTCAACGGGGCATGCACGGTGAAAGCGAGCCGGAACCGCCTGGTCAGGGGCGACGCTGACCGCGGAGCACGAACGAACCCCGGTGATGTCGTACTCACGCCGATGCCACCAGCGTGGGACGCAGACTGATGACCGGCGAGGTCGAGACGTGGCGCTGCGACGCGCGGTGGGCGACGGTCTGGCCGACCGGTCGGCACACCATCACCACCCCGCAGACCGACGGACCCGCAGCCGTGTCGTCATCCCCGTACGGGGAGGCAGCGGTGTCAGCGGCGGTCGCTGCCCACGCGATCGCGGTCTATAGCCGACCCGGGGACACGGTCTGCGACCCGGACTGCGGACCGGGAACCGTCATCGCCGAAGCCGTCCACGCCCGCCGCCATGCCATTGGCATCACCACCGACGCCGGCCGGTGGGAGACCGCCCGCGCCGCGCTCACCCTGGCGAAGGCCCGCGGCGCCCGCGGCGACGGGATGATCCTCGACGCGCTCCCCAACGGCGAGTCCTGGACCGGACTCGGACCGGTCGACCTGGTCCTGACCGCAATCGGACCGACCGACTCCGACGGTCCGGTCCGGGACCGGCTGCGCGCACGGCTGGCGGCCTACCGGAAGCTGTCCCGGCCCGGCGGGCACCTCGTCGTCATTGCCGCGTACCACGTCGAGGGCGGGGTGGACCTGGCCAGTCACATCGCTGCCGCCGGCCGGGACACGGGCTGGCGGCCGGTGCAGCGCGCTGTCGCGCTCACTGCCCTCCCCCACGTTCGGGAGCTCGGCGTGTACCGCCCGGACAGCCGGGCACGCGCCTACCCGGTCCACCAGGACGTGATCATCTTCGGCGTCGAGGGCGAGCGTGCTCGCCACCTGCGCTTGGCGGGCCCGCCGCCCCCACCGGAACCTCGCACTGCCCTCAGTGCATCGCACCGACCGGCCGCCTAGCCTTCTGCGCCGGCCGGGTGGTGCGGTGAGCGCACCGCCCGGCCGGCTCTGCCTCCTGGTTGGAGCCCCGCATGTCTGACCTGCTGCCCATTCCCGCACTACCGCCCGCTCCGCCCGAGCCGCAACGCCGCCCCGGCCGGTGGTGGCGGCTCACCCACCCCCGCGCCGCCCGGCAGGCCCGGCTGCTCGCCGCCCACCACGCCTGGACCACCCAGCGCGCCCGCCGGGCCCAGATCGACCTCGTGCGCGCCGGATACCACCTCGGCCCCGCCCCCTTCGGCTACCGCGCCCACCGCGTCACCGTGCCCGACGCCGATGGGGTGATGCGCCGCCGGGTCCGCCTCATCATCGACCCCGCACCCGCCGCGACCGTCGCCGTGATCTACCACTGGCGAATCGAGGACAGACTCAACCACACCGCGATCGTCACCCGCCTCACCGTCGAACCCGACTGGTACCCCACCCCCCTCGACCCCTACAGCCACACCCCACGCCCCTGGACCCCCGAAACCGTCGCACGCATCCTGACCAACCCCGTCTACACCGGCGCCACCATCTGGGGCCGCACCATCGCCGGCCGCCCGGTCCCCCCAGAGGAATGGGTCATCTGCCCCGACGCCCACGAACCAATCATCGACGGGCGGACGTTCTTCAACGCGCAGCTCCTCGCGCCACGCGGCACCGGAATCATCAGCTCGCAGTTCCCCGCCTGGACGTTCTCCAGCTCTGAAGTCCCTTCCACCGGCACCAACTCCATCTTCGCATCCGACCGTTCGATGGGTCGCCGGGACAAGGACGACGATGCATCCCACTGATCCCTCAGAGAAAGATCCGGATAGGAATATCCACCAGCATTCAACTCCACCCGCATCCGAAAGACTTGACGAACCTTCACCCGATGGTGTTCCGCACCGCAACCCTAGGCGCACCCGTCCTCAGCTCGCCTGCAACAGGACGCGGCCCGAGTTCGAACAGTTTCCCTGCCCCCTGGCACATCATCCGGGTCCCGCCGGAGTTACCATTTCTTTGCCCGACGCGGATACCGCTTCCTGCCCACTCGGAAGCGGCTGTCCGACCCTCCAGTCGGCAGCACCCTTCCCGTCTCCGTCGTTTCCCAACAGGGAAACCGATCACACGCCCCGCCCGCCCGATGTAGTCGTCCCCGACGGGTCACCCGCTCTCACTCCGGGTCTGGCCGCCGTCCTGCTACGTCTGCTCCGCCGCCGCATAGACGCACAGCCCTCACCCGACAACACGGTCTATGAACATCCACCGCACGATGACAAGAAGACTGAACGAAAGGCTTCCTGAGTTGATCAGATTTGCCTTCTACGGCCGAGTGTCCACGGAGGACCAGCAGGAACCCGAATCCTCCCGCGCCTGGCAACTCACCCGCGCCCATGCTCTCATCGACCCGCACGGGGAGATCGTCACCGAGTACTTCGACATCGGCCACACACGCGCGATTCCCTGGAAGCGGCGCCCGCAGGCCGCACTTCTCCTCGCAGCACTACGCGATCACGATCGCGGCTTCGACGCGGTCGTGATCGGGGAGCCGCACCGTGCGTTCTACGGCAACCAGTACAGCCTCGTACACCCCGTCTTCGAGCACTACCGGGTCATCCTGTGGGTCCCCGAGGTCGGCGGCCCCATCGACCCCGCATCAGAAGCCCACGATCTGATCATGTCGGTCTTCGGAGGCATGTCGAAAGGTGAACGGAACCGGATCAAGATCCGGGTAAGGACCGCCATGGCAGCCCAGGCCAAGACCGAAGGACGCTACCTCGGTGGACGGCCACCCTACGGCTACCGCATCGCCGACGCCGGCCCCCACCCCAACCCGGCCAAAGCAGCCGACGGCAAGCGCCTACATGTCCTCGAACCCGATCCGGTCACCAGCCCGGTAGTGGCCAGGATCTTCCGCGAATACGCTGCGGGCAAGGGCCTCTACGCAATTGCCGAAGGACTCACCGGCGGCGGCATCCCCAGCCCGTCAGCCCACGACCCGATTCGTAACCCCCATCGCACCGGTATCGCATGGTCCAAAGCAGCGCTGCGCGCCATCCTGACCAACCCCCGGTACACCGGCCGGCAGGTCTGGAACCGCCAGCGCAAGGACGAGGTCCTCCTCGACGTCGAGGATGTCGCCCTCGGCTATGAAACCCGGATGCGGTGGAACGACCCGGACGTCTGGATCTACTCGACGGCCGTCGTCCACCAGGCGCTCATCGACGACGAGACCTTCGGCCAGGTCCAGGCCCGCCTCGCGGCCAAGAAGCTCGACCCCGGCGGCCCTCGCGAGCCCAAGCGCACCCCGCGCCCTTACCAGTTGCGCGGCCGGATGCGGTGCGGAATCTGCCGGCGGCGGATGCAGGGCAGCTGGAACAACGGCAAGGCCCACTACCGCTGCGTCTACCCCGACCAGTACGCACTGGCCAACCACGTTGAACATCCCCGCAGCGTCTACGTCCGCGAGGAACTCATCGTCCCCCACCTCGACCGCTGGCTCGCCCGCGCCTTCACCCCGCCCCAGCTCCCCGCCACCATCGCCGCCCTCACCGCCGCCCAAGACGACGACACCGGCATCAGTCTCGACACCGATCGCACCCAGGCCCGGCGGACCATCACCGACTGCGACGCCAAGCTTGAGCGCTACCGGCTCGCCCTCGAAGCCGGTACCGACCCCACCCTCGTCGCCCGCTGGACCGCCAAGGCCAACACCGAACGCGCCGCCGCCCAAGCCCGCCTACGCCCCACCACCGGCCGCAGACGCATGACCGAGCAGGAGATCAGCGACATCGTCGCCGCCGCCGGCGACATCGTGGCCGTCCTCGCCGACGCCGACCCATCCGACAAGGCTGAGATCTACACTCAACTCGGACTGGAACTTACCTACGAACCGGGAGGTAACAGAGTGATCGCCGAGGCCAAGCCTCCGGCGATCATGTACGAAGGAGAGTGTCCGAGGGGGGACTCGAACCATTACCCCACCACCGGTCACGCTGTCCGGTGAGCTCATTCTCGCAGGTCACGCGGGATCCGGGCGATGAACGACGCGCCTTCCACTTCACCCGCCGGCCAGGGGACACGGCCGTTCGCTCTTCGCTCGGTCACCATGCTGATCGCCAGCGTTGTCGCCCTGAGTTTCCTGTTCGGGCTGGGCAATGTGTGGGCACTGGGCATCCGACTGGGTGTTCCCACCTACATCGCCCCGCTGGTCGCACCCGCCGTTGACCTCTCGGTCGTGGCCCTGCTCGTTGCGACCCGCCAGCTTGCCCTTGCCGGTACCAGCCGGGAGCAGATCCGCCCCGCGCAACGCCTCCTGGTCTTCTGCAGTCTCGTCACGCTCGCACTGAACACCGCAGAACCGATCATCGAAGGCCACTACGGCCGCGCCGCCTTCGACGCTGTCGGCTGCTGCCTGCTCATCGGCTGGTCCCACATCGGACCCGAACTCCTTCAAGCCCTGCAGGGCACCGCAACCAGCGGAGAGCAGGCATCCACGTCGGCCCTCCGGAACCAGACCTTGGACGCGGCAGGTCATGCCGGCCAGTCGGATCCGTCGGCGCCCGGCTACTCCATGCCACGCCCACGGAAAGCGGCCCAGGGTCGCCATCACGAACAGCAGTGGCGTGCATCCGAGCAGACTCTTCTCGAGCAGGCCCGCGTCGAAGACGCCCTGCACTGGCGGACTCATCGCCGACCGATATCGGCCGAGACTCTCCGTAAACGCCTTCACATCGGCGCCCGCACAGCCCGCCGTCTTGTCGTGCAGCTACGCACCGATTCCAGGCCTCGGTTTGATTCCGCAGCGGAAGTCGATCACGGCGAGAGCGGCTTTGAGACCTTGCCGACCACCGCGGAGGCCGACGCGAACAAGGTCACCGTCCAGTTCAACCGGGCCGTCGACGCGCTCGAAGAGAAGCTCCCGAAGACCGCCGGCCACCCGTCCGATACGAAAGGCGACCTCCTCGCCCTTCACCGCCTACCGCGCGAGCTGGTCGTCGACCCGGCGAGTAACGGCCGTTGAAGTAGAGCACCCCGTGGGTGGGCCGGTAGGTCGCCGGCGGCCGGTCGGGGCGTGCGCTCCTGAGAGCGCGTCGTGGGGCCCGGAACTGTCGCACCCGTCGCTTATCATTCTGTACGCCGACGGCACCTGTCTGTCGCAACAGGCAGGGCCGTCGAAGACGCATGCTCGGGGCATGCTGTGTTGACCGAAATGGGGCGGTGGACGCCTGCAGCATTTCGGCAGTCCGGTTCCGATGAGGTGTTCGATCTGAACGGTGAGGATCAGCGGGCCGACACGCTGTTCGAGGAATGGCACGGTCATCTGACTGGCCCCCACCGAGGACGGTTCCTGTGCGCGACCGCGGACTGCCAGGCACCTGACGCCCCGGTCTACTTCCGGTAGCGCGGTGAGACTCGATTCGTCTGCCACCACAGCGGCGGCGTCGCGCACCGGGCGTTCAGCCCCGAATCGGACGAACACAAGTGGAAGAAGGACTACGTCGCGCGTGCCGGAAAAGCGGCCGGGTTCACCGCCGAGAAGGAGCGGCAGCTACGGACCAGGCGTCCGGACGTCACGATCTCGGGCGGACCGATCACCATCGGCGCAGAGATCCAACGCAGCGACATCACCCGTAACCACGCCAGCTCACGGACCAGGGGCCACATAGCCGCAGGGGTCCAAACGATGTGGCTCTACGACGGCGGACGGCCCCCGTGGACCGACGCGGTCCCATCGATCGGGACGAACGACATCCACTGGAACCGCCTCGTCGACCGCGGCTCCTGGAAAGTCGCCCGGGGCGTTGGGCGAATCCGGCTCGTCTCATGCCGCACGGACAGCCTCGACCGGTTACCGGGTGGACGGTGCCCCGCGGGGCACCGACGGCCGTGCCGCCAGGAGCATCCCGTGTTCTCCGCGGAGGCGATCGGCCGACCGGACACCAGAGCCGGAAGCGCCTACGGCACACGCAACGGTCTGTCGATCGACGACATCGCCGAGCTCGCACCCGCCGGCTAGATCATCGCGGTGAAGCTACGCCGCCTGTACGGCTGGGTACCTGCCGTTGGGGACTCGGGCAGCCTGGCCGGTGACCGACGTGGCTGCGTCGAGCAGGTCCACGGTGGCCAGGCCAGGGCCGGCGGCCGGCCGTGGAGGCACAACGCCGCGACGACGACCCTTGTCCGCCGGGCCGTCTGGCGGTCGGCCCTGGACCGCTGACGGATTCGACGAGGTGCCCGGCGCGGTTCCTGGTGAACGATCTCAGCCTCCCCCCGGATACATTCTGCGATGTTGGCGCCCGCGCCGCCCGACACCTCGTCGCGCAGCTGCGCCCCGCACCCAGATCTCGGCTTGAATTCACAGCCGAGACCGATCACGGCGACAACCGCCTTGACGCCCTGTCCACCACCCAGGTACCCGGCAAGTTTTCTGGGTACCTGGGTGGTGGACCTGTGGTTGCCTTCGATAAGCCAACGCCGGCATCGGTAGCCTAGATCGTCCCTGCTGGCGACTGCGGAGGTTGGGTCTTGCGTACGGAGCAGCATGCTCACCTGGCCGCGACAGCGCTGGGGCTGGCCGCCAGGATGTTCGGTGGCGAATCGCCTACGGCCGTGCTGACTGATGAGTCCGCAACCGAGGTACCCGGGCTGTTCGACGAGTTGTACGCGACGCCGAAGCGACTGGAGGACCTCGGCGCGCCCCTCAGACGGTTCGCAGAGGCCACGGGAACGGACGGCGACGGGATGCGCCAGGCTTTCGCCTTCTTCCTGACGGCTCACGGCTACGCCCCTCATCTCGTCCCGGAGTGCCTCCGCGCATTTTTTGCGGAGATAGCGGCCCATACGGACGTGTCAGCCGGGCAGGGCGATCTGATGCAGGCTGAGGCGCTCCTCGCGCGCGCTGAGCGAGCCGATGCTGGCGGGGTGATCGGCCTGTTGGACTCGGCGGTCCGGATGTTGCGCCGGGCCGTCGCCAACTTCGGCATTGCTGACTCCGGTCGGTTCAACGCGGTCGGCCTGCTCTGCCTTGCGCTTCGATGGCGCTACCGCCTGACGGGTCGGGGGGAGGACCTGTCCGAAGGTATCGACCTCCTGCGTGCGTCGATCTCGGAGTGGCCGGACGATCCTCGCCGTGGGGCGCTCCACGCCGAATTGAGCGTCGCGCTGCGGCTGCGCGCCGAACGGATCGGCGACCGAGCCGACCGGGACGAGGCCGTCGAGCAGGGCCGTCTGGCGGTCGGCAAGGCGCAGGACCATCAGTGGGTCGTCGCGGACGCGCTCGCCGCGTTGGGAGCCGCGCTGCTGACACGGGCCGCGTGGATCCTCAGTCCTGACGATGTAGAGGAAGCGGTAGCGGTCGCGCGGCAGGGAATAGTAGTAGCAGCCCCCGACCTTAATCGACTGGGCTACGCGTTAGAACGGCTAAGCGTGGCACTACATACGAGATTTGATACATTCGGTGACGTCGCGGACCTGGTCGAGAGCGTGGAGGTCGCCCGCCGCTGCGTCGAGGCGACCGAAGACGCGTCGCTGGACGCGGTGGGCCGACGGTCACAGCTGTGCTTCTGCCTCCTGGACCTCGCGCAGACGACCGGGTCAACAGAACTGCTCGACGAAGCGATCGCCCAGGGTCGCGCGGGCATAAATGCGCTCACGGCGTTCCATCCACGTGCCGGGCTACTGTGGGTTAATCTTAGCGACTGCTACCGCACCCACTATGAGGTCACGCGTTCGGTGACCGCCGTCGAGGCAGCTGTCCATGCAGCGCAGGAAGCGCTCGCGGTAACTTCGGCCGGCCATCCAGACCATCCCAAAGCGCTGTTCGCGCTGGCCAGCGCGCTGTGGTGGCAGTTCGAGCGAATGGGCGACACCGTAGATCTAGACGCGGCGCTCGACTATGCCCGGCAGGCACTGGACGCGACGGCATATGAGCGGCTCGACTATCCTAAGATTGCTGGGTTGCTCGGACAGCTGGCTGCGGCCGCGGCAGGTCCCGCCAGCATCGATGCGTTCGCCGAAGCAGTCGCCGCGGGAAGATCGGCAGTCGCGGGCATCCCTGACGGACATCCTGACCTTCCGCTCTACCAGTCGAGCCTGGCCGCGGTTCTCCGCCGGCGAGCGGATGCGATCGGACAGCTGTCGGATCTCGACGAGTCGATCTCCCTGGACCGAGCCGCAGCGGATCAGGTTCCCCCTGGCCGCCCCGATCGCGCACGGCTCCTCTGCAATCTCGGAAACACCCTGCGCCTGCGTTTCCGAGTCACCGGGGACAACGAAGATCTTCGGGATTCCCTGCACTTCTTCAGGACGGCCTTGAACACGGGGACGGCTCTGCCGTCCACCCGCCTGCAGGCAGCCAGCAGCCTCGGACGACTGGCCGGCGAGACGGGACAATGGGCCATCGCCGCCGACGGCTACGCCACGGCCATTGGCCTGCTGCCGGTGGTGTCCGCGCCAACCCTCCTTCGAACCGACCAGGAATTCGTCCTCAGCCGGCTACCCGGTCTCGCCGCCGATGCGGCGGCGTGTTTCCTTCGCGCCGGCATGCCGGAACAGGCTGTCCAGCGTTGGGACGAGGGCCGCGGGGTCCTGCTAGCTCAGGCTCTCGGTATGCGAAGCGACCTCTCCCGACTCGCGGACCATCATCCCGAGGTCGGCCGACGCGTCGGCGCTGCCTGGGGCCGTGCCCTTCGCAACCAGGAACCGCGGCCATCGACCGACGCGGCCAGTGACCTCAAAGAGCTGATCCAGGAGGTCCGCGGCCTGCCTGGATGGGAGGGCTTTCTCGCGCCGCCGACGCCGGTCGACCTCGACATGGCAGCCCGTGGTGGCCCAGTCGTCGTGGTCAACGTCTCCCAGTTCGGCTCAGACGCAATGATCATCACCGCTGCCGGTATCAACACCGTGCCGCTCCCAGGACTCACGCCTATTGCTGTGCAAGACCAGGTCATCAGCTTCCTGCAAGCCTCGAATGGCGCCACCGCCGATCCCGACTGCGAAATGCAACAGACGCTCTCGTGGCTGTGGAACGCGATCGCCAGTCCAGTACTCGACAGGCTCGGTGTCAGCGCGGTGCCCGATGCCGGTGAACCGTGGCCTCGGCTGTGGTGGTGCGTCTCCGGGCTGCTGTCGTTCCTGCCGCTGCACGCAGCCGGTCACCACCACACAAGGTTCGATCCTGAGCCACAGACCGTCATCGACCGGGCCGTGTCCTCGTACGCACCGACCATCACCGCACTCATCGGCGCGCGAAACAAACGCACCGCAGCGCCTAGCGTTGGCAACGCTCCGGACGTCCTCGTCGTCGCTCAACCACAGACCCCCGGCCAATGCAGCCTGCCCGGCGTACTCACGGAAGTCGCGGACCTTAAAACCCGTCTGCCAGGCCGGATCACCGAGCTGACCGGAGCGCACGCTACTCGGGAAACTGTGCTCCGAGCCCTTACTTCCTCTCACTGGGCCCACTTCGCCTGCCACGGGACCAGCGACCTCGCCAACCCGTCGTCCAGCAGCCTGCTCCTGCACGACTATCAGACCTCACCACTAACAGTGATCGACCTCATGCAGCTCCAACTCGATCAAGCGGAACTAGCATTCCTCTCCGCCTGCGAGACAGCCCGCCCCGGCGCACAGCTCAGCGACGAAGCCATTCACCTCACCGCCGCCTGCCAGCTCGCCGGCTTCCGCGACGTCATCGGGACGCTCTGGCCAATCAACGACCTGGCCGCCGTCGAATTCGCCGATGCCTTCTACAGCGCCCTCCTGAACGAGTCCACCGATGTCGCAGCCGCCGCTCATGCCGCAACACGGCACACCCGCGAGACATGGATCGACCAGCCCTCTCTCTGGGCTGCCCACGTGCACGTCGGCACCTGACAGGTTTGTCGCCGTCCATGCCGTGGGTCCCGCCCTGAGCGAAGAGAGCTGCGCAGCCTTCGACGCCGTCGGATGCCGCCTTCTCATCGGCTGGTCCCACACGGGCCCCGAGCTTCTTCCAGGGGTACAAATCGCCGCCGGCCACGAGGAGACATCGCCGTCAGCACTTTGGAGCCGAATCGTAGCCACAGCGGACGATCCTGATCGCAGGCTCCGCCCGCGGCAGACCTCCCGACGGCGCAGCCGATGAAAGCGATCGAGGTTGAATTTCACGGGCGGCAGAAGGGCGTCTCCGGCCAAGACCTTCTCGACCGCGCCCGCGCCGAAGACGCCTTCCCCTGACAGACCGAAACCCCAGCGACGCCCTGACGTGCGCCTGCGCGCGCCGGTCGGACGTCACGGCTCTCTTGCGAGCTCCCAGGCCTCCTTGGTTCCGGCTCGATGTCAGGGCAGGTGTCTCCCGTCTGATGACAGGTGGCCGTGGGAATCGTCGGGGCCTCGACGGGTCGTCGGGGTGTCGACCAGGCTGTGCACCAACTCGTTGATCCGTTCGCGTATGGGCTCGGGTGCGGGGGCCATGGGTTCGTGGTGAGCCGCGCCGGGGTGAGCCCCGGGGACGCCGTCGCGGTCCTGGGAATCGGTGGCATCGGGATCAGCTCCGTGCAGGGCGCTCGCATCGCAGGGGCGCGGTTGATTTTCGCGTCGACCCGGTGGACTTCAAACGCTCGCGGCGGTCTGGCGCGCCAGACCGCCCAGAAACATCAATGTCGACATCGACATAGATACCTGTAGTACGCTCCCGACACAGCGATGGACCTGCTGGAGGCATACCCCGAAGTCCGCCTTCGCGGGTGCGACGACCGGTCATCGTGGGTCTGAGTGGGAAGACCCAGCAGGGAGAGACACAAGCATGCGGACAGCGGTCATCTGTGAACCGGTGCGCAGCGCCGTCGGGGGCTATGGCGGCGTCCTGAGATCTCTGAGTTCCCACGAGCTGGGGGCGGCGGTCGTACGGGGTCTGCTCGACAGGACTGGTCTGTCCAGCCCCGACATCGACGACGTGTTGTTCGGTTCGTGCTATCCGACCATGGAGGCGCCAGCGCTGGGACGGGTGGTTGCACTCGACGCCGGGCTCAGCGTGGGGGTCTCCGGTCTCCAGCTGGACCGGCGATGCGGTTCCGGGGTCCAGACCGTCATTACGGCCGCGATGCAGGTCCAGACAGGGGCCGCGGACGCGGTGATCGCTGGCGGCGCGGAAAGTATGAGCAACGCGGCGTTCTACTCGACGGAGATGCGCTGGGGCTCACCGGGCGGAGCAGTCGTACTGCACGATGCCCTCGCACGGGGGCGGACCACCGCCGGCGGGGCTCGCTTTCCGGTACCCGGCGGGATGATCGAGACGGCGGAGAATCTGCGCAAGGACTACGGGATCTCCCGCGCAGAGCAGGATGAGCTGGCGCTCCGCTCACATCAGCGAGCTGTCGACGCGCAGCGTTCCGGAAAGTTCACCGAGGAGATCATCCCCGTGACGGTCACGACACGGCGGGGCGATGTCGTCGTGGATGCCGACGAGCACCCCCGGGCGGACACGAGTATCGAGAAACTGGCGTCGCTGCGCCCGATCCTCGGCCGGTCCGACCCGTCGGCCACGGTGACGGCGGGTAACTCCAGCGGCCAGAACGACGGCGCCGCCGCCTGTATCGTGACGCATCCGGCGGCAGCGGAACGGCTCGGTCTTCGGCCGCTGGCCCGACTCGTCAGCTGGGCCGTCGCCGGCGTCGCCCCCAACCGGATGGGGATCGGCCCGATCCTCGCGACGGCGAAAGCGCTCGACCGCGCCGGGCTCAAGCTCGCGGACATGGACCTGATCGAGCTGAACGAGGCGTTCGCGGCGCAGGTTATCGCCTGTGGCCGGGAGTGGCGTTTCACCGGGTCGGACTGGGAACGTCTCAACGTCAATGGCTCCGGGATATCGCTGGGGCATCCGGTCGCCGCGACCGGCGGACGGATTCTGGCGACAATGCTGCGGGAGATGCACAGGCGGGATGCCCGGTATGGCCTGGAGACCCTTTGCATCGGTGGGGGCCAGGGCATATCGGCGATCTTCGAACGCATCGACGGATAATCGGGCGGCCGCGATCGGGGCAGCGGTGCCGGCCGGCCGGACCGTCAGGAAGTCCACTCGCGCAGCTACTCGATCGCTGCCACCCGTGAACGGTGGTCACCGGCAAGCGGGGTGACCTTCAGCGTCGTCGCACCGGCCTGCGCGTAGGCGGCCAGCCGCTCTTTGACGTGGCCCGCCGGGCCGACGAGCGCGGTCGCCCGCAGCAGGTCGACGGGGATCGCGGCCTCGGCCTCCTTCTTCTTCTTCCCTGTGAGTAGAGCTCCTGGACGAGCTCTGCCTCGGCGACGTAACCGTAGCGCCGGGCGAGATCCAACCGTCCACTGGACACGAAGTCGAGCCCGGCTGCCGTCATGGCCGTCAGCGTGGGTGTAGCTCGCTCGGCGCCTACTCAGCACGTTCTGTCCCGTTGCCAGAAGAGGACCGGAACGCTAGGGTGCCTGAACATCGAGTATGACGTCAACATTGGCATTCCGTCCCACGCACGACACGACCCCGGCCCAGCGAAGGAGCAGCCATGTCCGTCGACGTCGAGCGGCGCGGCCCGGTGACCGTGGTCACCATCAACCGCCCGCAGGCCGCCAACGCCCTGGACGGCCCGACCATGTCCGGGCTCGGCCACGCCTTCGAGCAGGCGGAGAAGGAAGACGACGTCCGCGCCGTCATCCTGACCGCCGCCGGTGACCGCACCTTCTGTGCCGGCATGGATCTGAAGGCCTTCCTGACAGGCAGCATCTCCGACATCTCCGGCCCCGGGATCGGCATCTTCACCAAGCGGACCTTCCCCAAGCCGATCATCGGAGCGATCAACGGCACGGCCCTCGGCGGGGGCTTCGAGCTGGCGCTGGGCTGCGACCTGCTCGTGGCCGCTGAGACCGCCAGGTTCGGCCTGCCGGAGGTCAGCCGCGGGCTGATCGCCGCGGGTGGGGGAACCCGGCTGCCGCAGCGGATCCCCCTCGCCCTGGCACTCGAGCTCGGGCTGACCGGCGCCATGGTCAGCGCGGCCAGACTGGGCGAGATGGGCCTGGTCAACCGGGTCGTACCGGCCGCGGAGGTGCTCTCCACCGCGCTCGACCTGGCCGGTCAGATCGCCGCGAACGGTCCACTCGCCGTGCGGGTCACCAAGGAGCTGATGGTCGGCGAGCTGGCCGCCGCCGACTGGGATGGCATCTCGGCGGCCGTGGCGCCGGTGTTCGGCAGTGCGGACGCCCGTGAGGGGGCGCGCGCGTTTGCCGAGAAGCGCGCACCCCGCTGGATCGGCCGCTGACCGCACGCGGGCGGCGCCCGCCGAGAGAGAAGGCGCCGACCCGATCGGCGAGGGTCATGACCTCCCGTGCCTTCTCCTCCGCCGTCCCGCGTCCTGCGGTCCGAGAGCCGCAGCTGGAGGTTCTCGTCCACGGTCAGGCTGGGCATGATCCCGCGGGACTCGGGAACCAGGACGATCCCCAGCCTGGCCCGCTGATGTGCGGGCATCCGCGTGATGTACCGCCCCCGCAACCGCCCACGGCAGGTGCCGCCGCCACTGCGGCAGGTCGTCAAGGTGATCCGGCGGCGCGCTCTCCTCGCTCGAGGTACCCGCCACCCGCCGACGACGTTCGACGCTCACGACGGCGAGCGCGACGATCAGGCCCCGGTACGGCACGGACGACCGAAGTCCGTTGACGCCCGCCACCCACTCCCCGAAGGAACCCAGGTAGTCGGCGCTGGCATAGCCCTCGACGAGGTTCCGCCCGGCGGGGCCGGCGAGATTGAACAGTCGTCAGCGAGCAGGCCGGTCGGCGAGACCGTCCGCTGTGATGAATCGGCACCTGCAGCTTCTGATCCGCCAGCCGTCAGGCGTCCGGACGAGCTCGTCCGTGTAGACGGCGCTGCGCGAGACTCCGTCCGCGCTGCTGACGAAAAGCAGGTTCCGGGACGTGCGCGCCACGTCGGCGCTGAGCATCTCGATGACCGGCGGGCCGCCCAGGTGCAGTCCACCGGGTGCCGCGGCCATCATTGCGCGCAGCCCTTCATGCCCGTCGAAGGACCGCCCGTACACCTGGTAGCTGGCGCCCTCGGTGAAGAGACCGACCCAGCCGTCCACGTCATCGAGGTCGAGGGTCAGGCAGTACCGGGCCAGCAGGTCGCCTATTGCCACCTGGTCCTCCGGAGGGGGAAGCATCAGAACTCCTCCTGCCTGCCCTCAGCCCGAGGGCGAACAACCGGGAACGGGTGTGATTCAGAGGGTCCGGCGTATGCCGCCGCCCGGCTCCAGCTCCAGCGCCAGCAGCCGGGCGAAGTGGTGCGCCGCGGCGGTCACCTGGGCTGCTCCATGCTCAGTGCCTCACGCCGGGCGATCCGCCACTCACCGTCAAGCCTGACCAGCTCGTCGTGGTACCGACCGACGATCGCCGGAACCAGGCCCTCGGCCCCCGCCCGGAGGAAGACGAAGTCCGAGACCGACCGGGCCACGTCTCCGTCCGGCCGCACGACCGTGTTGACCGTCAGGTGCTTGCCACGCTGGTCCGGTCGTCCCTGCGAACTCTGGAAGAACTCGAGGAGCGCTTGTGAACCGCGGGCGGTCCGGCCGTCGAAGCTGAAGACGCCGTCCGGCGTGAACAGCGCGACCACCCCGGCGAGGTCGCCGTCATCGCAGCGGTGGCAGTAGTGGGCGAGGGTCGCCTGCACCGCGAGCTCGTCCAGAAGCGCGGAGTCTCGCACGTCAGGCCATCGTGTAGCGGATCGGCAGCCGCTTCGGCCCCCCGACGAACAGGGCCTCCATGTACTCGGGCGTTCCGGCCAGCTCGATCGACCGCACCCGGGGGACCAGCTCCGCGTAGAGCGCCTGGCCCTCGAGGCGGGCCAGGTGGGTGCCCAGGCAGTAGTGGGCGCCGAACCCGAAGGCGACATGCCGGTTCGGGGATCGCCCGACGTCGAAGGTGTCCGGGTTCTCGAAGACGTCCTCGTCCCGGTTGGCCGACGGATAGGAGAGCAGGACCGACTCCCCCGCCGCGAGCGCGACGCCGCGCACGACCGTGTCCTCGCGGGCGGTGCGCATGAAATGCTTGACCGGGGAGACCCACCGGATCATCTCGTCGACGCCGGTCGCCACCATCCTCGGGTCGTCGACCAGGCGCTGCCACTGACCCGGGCTCTCCAACAGGGCGTGCAGACCGCCGGCGAGCGCCGCGCTGGTGGTGTCGTGCCCCGCCGTCGCGATCAGCGTGTAGTAGCCGGCCGCCTCGAGCTTGCCGATCTGCTCGCCCTGGATCGTGGCGTTGGCGATCACGGATCCCAGGTCGTCGGTGGGGTTCTCGCGGCGGTCCTGGATCAGCGCCTGGAAGTAGTTGAAGAAGTCCACCAGGGGCGCCCTCTGCGCCTGCTTGTCCTGGTCCCTGGCCAGGTCCTCGTCGTCCGCGCCGAACAGCTCCTGGGTCAGCCTGAGCATTCGGGGGAAGTCCTCCTCGGGCAGGCCGAGCAGGGAAAGGATCACGTACAGCGGGTAGTGCGACACGATGTCGGTGAAGAAGTCGCACTCGCCGCCCTGGTCGGCCATGCGGTCCACGAAGCGCTTCGCCAGCTCGGCGATGCGGTCGCGCAGCCGCCGGACACCGGCCGGCTTGAACCAGTCCGCGCTCACGTGGCGGTAGACCGGGTGGTCCGGGGCATCCATCTGGACCAGCGATCGGATCGGGATGTTCTCCCGCTCGGCGTCCTTGGGCTTGGGGCCCAGCGCGGGCCGGGGCTCGTTGATCCAGATGTCGGAGGCGCGGGAGATCGCCATGACGTCCTCGTGCTTGGTGACGGCCCAGAACGGGTGGAAGTTCGGATGCTCGATCCGGTGGATGGGTGACTCGCGCCGCAGCAGCGCGGTGGCGGTGTGGAAGCGCTCGTTGTCGGCGTACGCCCGCGGATCCGTGAAGACGGTGGCCGCTGCCTCGATGTCCATGCTGGTCCCTCCGAAGTCGTCGATCAGGCAGGACGCCGTCGCTCCCGCCCGGCCGGGCTACGCCCGACCGCCCCGCCGGTCCGAGGCCGGCCCCGCCGCCGCCCACGGCCAGACCCGGACACGACGGCAGGCAGGGCCCCGTATCGTCGGCGCACCGACATTAACATCGAGGTCGACTTTGACAATAGGCAGAGGTCAGGGACGGCGGCCCGTCCGCGGTCCGCCGGAGGAGGGTGCGGTGCGCACGTCCCGGTAGGGCACGTTCCGGTCCAGGCTCTGCTCGCGCGGCATCCCCAGGACGCGTTCACTGATGACGTTGCGGGCCATCTCCGTCGTGCCACCGCCGATCGAGGCGATCTGACGCAGCAGGAACCTCATGCCCTGACCGCCCAGCACGTCCTCGTCCTCGCCGCTGGCCACCGCGGTCGGGCCGGCCAGGTCGAAGGCGATGGTCGCCAGCTGCGCCGCCGCTACGCCGTGCATCAACCGGCCGACGGCCGCCAGATGGTCCGAGGCCTTCCCGGCTGTGATGAGGGCGTGCAGTCTCCGGTCGAGCTCCCGCATCGCGACCTTCAGCGTGTGCGCCTCCCCGACCAGCTCACGCGCCCGCGGATCACCGAGCCGACCAGCCTGCTCGGCGAGCGCCAGCAGGGCGGGGCCGGGGTCACCGGCCGGCTCTCCCCCGCCGCCGGCCGGGCGGACAGCAAGCGGTGAGGAGCTGAAGGAGCGCTCGTGGAACAGCCAGCGGGTGACCACGGTCCAGCCGTCGTCGACACCGCCGACCCGGGCGCTGTCGGCCACCCGTACGTCGGTCAGGTACTCCTGGCAGAACTCCTTGTTGCCGTCGAGCATCTCGATCCGGGAGATCTCGATCCCGGGCTCGTGGATCGGGAGCATGAACACGGTGAGCCCGCGGTGCTTGGGCACATCCCAGTTGGTGCGGGCCAGGCAGAGCCCCCAGTCCGACCACCACGCGCCGGTCGTCCAGATCTTGGAGCCGTTGATCACCCAGTCGTCACCGTCACGCACCGCGCTCGTCTTCGCTCCCGCGACGTCCGAACCCGATCCCGGCTCGGACAGGAACTGCATCCACAGCTCCTCACCCCGCAGGATCGCCGGGAGGTGCCGGAGCTTCTGCTCGCGGGTCCCGAACTCGAGGATCACCGCCGCGCAGGGCGTCATGGTCGGAACCTGCAGGCGCGACGGGTACCGGTAGCCGGCGATCTCCTCGTTGAAGGCCTCGGCGTGCGCGGGTGTCAGCCCCAGGCCGCCGTACTCCCTCGGGAAGCAGATGCCGGCGAACCCGCCATCCCACAGCAACCGCTGCAGCCGCCGTTCCTCCGCGACCTCGGCCAGCTCCTCCTCGTCCGAGCGGACGGTCAGCCGGCCAGGGGCGCCCGGCACGGTGCGCGGCATGTTCTCCGCCAGCCAGCTCCGCACACGGTTCCGGAAGTCCTCGACCGACTCGGTCTCGTCGATACTCACGCTCCGGCCTCTCCCACGCTGTTCCCGGCTTCGAGAAGGGTGGCGATCCGCAGGCGGTGTTCCCGCACGGTGCCCAGAAGCGCACTCGCGAGGACCACCCGACGGAGATACAGATGCAGGTCGTGTTCGAAGGTCACGCCGATGCCACCGTGTAGCTGGACGCAGTCCTGGCACAGCTCCGGGCCGTACTGTCCGACGTACGACTTCGCCACGCTGACCAGCTCCGCCGCCCTGTCGTCGTCGTTCTGGACGGCGACCGCGGCGGCGTCGGCCACCGCGTGACTGGTCTCCAGCCACATCTTCAGGTCGGCGAACCGATGCTTCAGCGCCTGGTAGGAGGCCAGCGGCCGGCCGAACGAGTACCGGTCCGCCGCCCAGGCGAGCGTCAGCTCGAATGCCTGGTCCATCGCTCCGACCGTCTCGGCCGTCTGAATGACAAGGGCTGTGTGCAGCTGACGTTCGACCTCGGCCGCCGCCGAGCCCGGCTCGCCCACGACAGCCGTCGCCGGAACCCGGACATCGCGGAAGCCGACCCGGGCGAACCGGCGAGAGAGGTCGACCGTCCTCAGGGGCGTGACCGTCACTCCCGAGCTCTCCGCGGGGACGAGGAGCTGCGTGAGACCGTCGCCGGTCCGAGCCGTGACCAGGAAGAACTCCGCCTGGGCTCCGTGCTCCACCGGCCTCTTCTCACCCGAGAGCACCCAGTCGGCACCCGACGCGACGGCGGTCGCGGTGACCTCACCCAGCCCGTCATGGGGCACCGGCTCGCTGAGGCACCATGCGCCGACGGCGTCACCGGCGCTGATCCGGCCCAGCACCTCCCGGCACAGCTCCCCACCGGCCCGCGACAGCGCGGCGGCGACGACGTTCGTCGCCAGCAGCGGACCGGGCGCCGCCTGGCGCCCGAACTCGTACGCGACCAGTGCCAGGTCACGCAGACCCTCACCACTGACGCTCCCGCCGCCGTGCTGCTCGGCGACCAGCAGCGAGGTCCAGCCCAGCTCGGCCCCTGTCCTCCAGTACTCCGGCTCGTACCCCGCCGGGTGGTGCCGAAGGCCGCGCAGAGCCTCGCTGGGCACGCTGTCCTGCAGGAACTTCCGGGTCGTGCCGACCAGGAGTTCCTGGTCGACGCTCAATCCCACTTTCATTCATGCCTCCGGTCGGCCGGCCCCGGCAGCGGACGATCGCGCCGAGCGTGGCATGCCGTTGCCAGCACCACAGCCTCCCGTTAGAGTGACGGAATGTCGACGTTGATGTCAACATAGACAGTCATGTCAGCCTAGGCAGCCAATGGGCAGTCAAGGCAGACATCCGAGTCGGCAGCCAGCTCCCCCACCCGCCCGGGTGCGGCCGCGTCGGTCCCGCTCCCCCGCCCCGACGGGCTCCCCCGCGGCAGCAACGACACCTACCGGCCGGAGGTCGGCATGACCGCAGTGATGAAAGGCGTCCGCATCCTCGAGGTGGCGGAACACACCTTCGTTCCAGCAGCCTCGGCGCTGCTGGCGGACTGGGGCGCCGAGGTCTTCAAGATCGAACACATCGAACGCGGCGACGCGATGCGGGGACTCGCCTCGACCGGCACCAGCCCGGTCTCAGGCTCGGTCCACGTGCTTCTCGAGCACTCCAACCGGCACAAGAAGAGCCTGGCCCTCGACCTCACGACCGAGGAAGGCCTGGACATCCTCTACCAGCTGGCCGCGACCTGCGACATCTTCCTGACTAACAAGCTGCCCCACGTACGGTCGAAACTGAAGATCGACGTGGAGCACATCCGCGCCCAAAATCCGAACATCATCTACGCCCGTGGGACGGGCCAGGGCGAGCGCGGTCCGGACGCCGACCGCGGGTCGTACGACTTCCTCGCCTTCTGGGCTCGCGCCGGCATAGCCGCCGCCCTGACGAACGCGGACGACGAGAAGATCCGCTTCCCGCCGGCGCCCGGGTTCGGCGACTCGATCGGAGCGATGACGATCGCCGGCGGTCTGATGGGCGCGCTGTTCCACCGGGAACGTACCGGCGAGGCCACCGTCGTGGACGTGTCGCTGCTGGGAGTGGGCCTGTGGTCGATGGGCCAGGGAATCGCGCTCTCGCTCCAGCTGGACCGAGCCTGGGCACAGCCACCAACCGGCCGCTCCGGCAACCCGCTGGTGGGGACCTACCAGACCGGCGACGGGCGGACCCTGGTCTTTTCCTGCCTGCAGGTCACCAGGTACTGGCCGGAGCTCTGCCGAATTGTGGGGCGCCCCGAGCTGGTCACCGACCCCCGCTTCGCCGACCACGGGGCGATCAGTGCGAACGCCGGGGCGGCCGCCGACATTCTGAGCCAGGTCTTCGCCCAGAACACGCTCGCCGAATGGCGCCGGAAGCTGAGCGGTTTCAGTGGCCAGTGGGCGGTCTCCCAGACCACCCTGGAGGCCGCGGCGGACCCCCAGTCCACCGACAACGGCTACCTCCAGGATGTGCAGAACGCCGACGGCAGTGCCTTCCAGCTGGTGGCGGCTCCGGTCCAGTACGACGAGCGGCCCGCGGTCGCCGGCCGCGCCCCCGAGCTGAACGAGCACGGAGACGAGATCCTCCAGGGCCTGGGCCTCGACTGGGAGGCGATCCTGGACCTGAAGATCAAGGGCATCGTCGCGTAGGTCTCCGCTCTCCCCGCGTGGCCGGCCTTCCTCGCGTCACACCGCGCGGAAGGCCGGCCACAGTCACCGACCACCGGGTTGCCCTCTCCCTCATGCGTCTGTTCGCCGGATTCGCTGCGATGGCGCGCCGCCTCTGGCCGCGCCCGGCTGTCGGCAACGGGTGGTGCGCGCTCCGGCCGGGACGCGCGCTTCGGCCGAGCCGTCCAGTCGAGCGAGATCCGCATGCTCGAGCATGATCCACACGTGCTCGCCGAACACGTCCCTCGGGTGCTCCCGGAAGTAGCCCGGGTTCCGGTTGCAGGCCTCGGCACTAGTCGGTCTGGCCTGTCGCGAGAGCCGCCTGCAGGCCCGCATCCACCGGGAGGTTCACTCCGTTGAGGTAGCCGGCGGCGTCCGAGCCGAGAAACGCGAGGATCTGCGCGACCTCGCGAGGCGTGGCCGGCCGTCCGATGCCCTGGCGGACCGACCAGTCGATGATCTCGTCGGTCATCGTCAACCGGAAGTCCCCCAGCAGCGGCGTGCTCGTGGCACCAGGACAGGCACTGTTGATCCTGGTCCCCGCCCGGCTGGCCACGCGGGCAGCATGGAGCGTGTAGAGCTGGGTGCATTCCTTGGACAATGCGTACGGGTCGCTGGCGCGCTCGGGGTGTGCGTCCAGCCAGGTGAGCGCTTCGTCCCAGTCGTCGATCGTCATCAGCTTGCCCAGCTCGTCCTGGTGCGCCTGCCAGCCGATCCCCGCCATCGACGAGGTGATGACGACGGCCCCACCGGCCGGCATCCGTCCCGCGAGCTGCTCTGACAGCCGCCGGACCGCCAAATAGTTGACGCTGAAAACCACCCGTGCGGGCTGCGTGCCGGCGACGCCGGCGTTGTTGAACAGGACGTCCACCGGACCTCTGACCGCCGCCGCGGCGGCGTCGACGCCTGCCCGGGAGGACAGGTCGGCCTCCACGAAGTGGTCCACCCGAGCGGTGGGCGGCTGCCGGTCGATCACTGTGAGGTGCGGCGTGCCGAGCTCGCCGAGAAGGTCGAGCAGAGCGGCGCCGATGCCGGAGGCACCGCCAGTGACGACGACCCGCTTGTCCTGGTAGCTGAACGGATTTCCCACGAGATCTCCATCGTGACAGGGGTGGTGACGGCGCCGTCGGGTCCCGGTCTGGCGCGCGGTGGCGGTCAGGCCGACAGCAGGTCGAGGACTCCCAGCTCGCGGATCGCGGCGCACACGTTCGCGGCCATGGACAGGAACATCCGGTCGGAGCTGTCCGTGCGCGCGTGGTCCGTGGTCACCTCACACCCCGGGCACGATGGCGCCGGCGGGAAGGTTGACCGTCTGGTAGTCGAGGTAGGCCGCGAGGGCCTCCGGCCCGAGCTCCCGACCGAGCCCGGAGTCCTTGAATCCACCGAACGGCGCGACGTTGTCCAGCATGAACATGTTGACGCCGAGGACACCGACGTCGATCCGGTCGGCCAGGGCATAGCCCGCCGCCACGTCGGCGGTCCAGATCGACCCGCCCAGCCCGAACCGGGTTCCGTTGGCGATGTCTACCGCATCGTCCACCGTGTCGTAGGGGATGACGGTCAGCACCGGGCCGAAGATCTCCTCCTGGGCGATCCGCATCGCCGGGTCGACGTCGGTGAAGACCGTGGGCTCGACGAAGAAGCCGCGCGGGTGGTCCGCCGGCCGGCCGCCACCGAGGACCAGCCTGGCACCCTCGCTCCGGCCGATCCGGATGTACTCCTCGACCCGGTCGCGCTGCCGGGCGTTGGCCAGCGGGCCGAGCTCGGTCGCCTCGTCCAGGGGATCACCGACCTTCAGCGCGCCGACCTGCGCGAGTAGTCCCTCCACCAGCTCGGCGTACCGCGCACGGGGGGCCAGGATCCGGGTCTGCGCGACGCAGGCCTGCCCGTTGAGCATGAATCCGTACTGGAGGATCCCGGGCAGCGCCGCGTTCAGGTCGGCGTCGGGGAGCACTATCGCCGCGCCCTTCCCGCCGAGTTCCAGACTCACCCGGCGCAGCCGCTCGCCGCACAGTGCCGCGATGCGCCGGCCGGCCGCGGTGCTGCCGGTGAACGAGATCTTGTCGACGCCCGGGTGGGTGACCAGGTACTCGCTGACGTCACGGTCGGCGGGGACGACGTTGAGCACACCGGGCGGCAGGTCGGCCTCGGCGGCGGCCTCGGCGAGCAGTTGCAGGGACAGCGGTGCGTCCGGCGACGGCTTGAGCACGACGGTGCAGCCAGCGAGGAGCGCGGGGCCGAGCTTGAGCACGCTCAGGTACAGCGGCACGTTCCAGGCGACGATCGCGCCGACCACCCCGACCGGCCGCCGCCGCACGACAGCCGGCCCGAGCATGCCGGGCCTGGTGTCGGTGAGGGCGAGCCCGGCTCCCAGGCCCGCGTAGTAGTCCAGCGTCATCGTCGCGATCAACACCTGCGCCATGCGGGCGGCCGCGACGGGGGTGCCGTTCTCCTGACTGATCGTCACGGCGAGATCCTCGGATCTCGCCTGCAGCACCTTCGACAGCCGTCCCAGGGCGGCACCGCGCTCAGCCGGGTCCAGCCGCGGCCACGGACCGGAGTCGAACGCCGCCCGGGCCGCGGCGACCGCCCGGTCGATGTCCTGGAGCTGCCCTGCGGGAACCGTCCCGATGATCTCTTCGGTGGCCGCGGACACCACCTCGAACAGGTCGGTGCTGGCAGGGGTGGTCCAGCGCCCGTCGATGTAGAGCTCGTTGTGCCCGCTCACCGCACTCCTCCTGAAAGGCCCGCCGACGACGCCGTGGGCTGGGTCTGCGGATCGGCCGGCGGGTGGGCCGCCAGGCGATCCAGGTACTCCTGCCGGAGCGGAAGCTTGTAGAGCTTGCCGGTGGGCAGGCGCGGGAGCTCCGCCTGGAAGTCGACCACCCGGGGAACCTTCGGCCCGGCGAGGTGCTGCCTGACGTGGTTCCGCAGCGTCTCGGCCAGCTCCGTCGTCGACCGGACGCCCTCTGCCGGCTGCACGACCGCGTGTACGTACTCGCCCATCTCCGGGTCGGGCAGGCCGAACACCGCCGCGTCGGCCACGTCCGGATGCACGGCGAGGCAGGCCTCGATCTCGGCCGGGTAGATGTTCACCCCGCCCGAGATGATCGTGAACGCGCTTCGGTCGGTGAGATACAGGTATCCGTCGTCGTCCACGTAGCCCAGATCGCCGAGCGACAGCCAGTTGTCGTGCTTGGGGTGACGCGCCGACCGGGTCTTCTCCGGATCGTTGTGGTACTCGAAGACGGTGCCCTCCCGCTCGAAGTAGATCGAGCCCGTCTCACCGGGGGGCAGCTCGGCGCCGTCCGGCCCGCAGACGTGGATCGTGCCCAGGGTCGGCCGGCCGACGGAGCCGGGATGCTCGAGCCACTCGGCCGACGAGATGACCGTCATGCCGGCGCCCTCGGTTCCCGAGTAGTACTCGGTCACGATCGGGCCGAGCCACTCGATGATCTCCCGTTTCACCGGGGCCGGGCACGGAGCGCCCGCGTGGACGACCCGCTGGAGGCTCGACAGGTCGTAGCCCTTGCGGACCTCGGCCGGGAGCTTCAGCAGCCGGACGAACATCGTCGGGACCGCCTGGAGATGGGTGATGCGCTCCCGCTCGATCAGCTCGAGCATCTCCCTCGCGTCGAACTTCTCCATGACCACCACGGTGGCGCCCAGCTCGTGTGCTCCCCGCGCCCAGCCGAGCGGAGCGGCGTGGTAGAGGGGCGCCGGGCAGAGATACACCGACTGCTGGTCCATGCCGCCGAGCCGCTGGCACATCAGCGCGCCGCTCGCCGCGGCAGGTTCCCCGACCTCGAGGCTGCGCAGCGGCCGCTTGATCCCCTTGGGGCGTCCGGTCGTGCCCGAGGAGTAGAGCATGAGCTCGCCGCACGGCTGCCGAGCCAGGGGCTCGGCCGGGAACGACGCGATCGCCTCCTCATAGGACTCGAATCCCTCGACTGCGCCGTCCGCCATCAGGCGGATCCCACATCCTGCGATGTCCGCCACCGCGGCGCCGGCGGTGTCCGCAAGCTTCGCGGTCGCCACGAGAACCGACGCCTGCGAGTCGCGAAGGATGTACGCGATCTCGGCCGCGGTGGCGTAGCGGTTGATCGCCGTCAGGTACAGGCCCGAGCGCACCGCCGCCCACAGCACCTCCAGGAAGCGGGGATGGTTCTCCGCCAGCAGGGCGACGACGTCGCCGGCGCGCAGCCCCCGGGCGTGGAGGAGGCGCGCCAGCCGGGCGGAACGCCTGTCCAGCTCGCCGTAGGTGACGATCTCCCGGCTGCGGGCCATGACGACCGCAGGCCGGTCCGGCGCGGACGCCGCATAGGTGCCGGGATACATGTGCCCTCCAGCCTCAGAACCGCGCATGGGGTCACCTGCCGCCATGGACGTGGCCAGCTCGGAATGGGATCTTGGACTTTGAGTTGCGGGAGGGCTCTCGCCGGCGGACCCCGCGCCCGCACGGTCACTCCCCGGCGGCCGGAGGCGCGCTGGGCCTGATGGCGAGCTCCACCACTGTGCGGCGAGCGTAAACCATGTCGACATCGATGTCGACATCGACAGTGATCGCGGGCTATCGTCGGGCCGGTCCGACCGACCCGCCGCCGATCCCGGCCCGGACGCCGCCACCGCCGTCGGGCGGACGGCGTCGCGGCGCACCTGTCACGGAAGGTACCCCTGTCCCGGACAGTGCAGCCGAACCGACGGGTAAACGCACGGATGTTCCGGAGGGACGCCTCGTTGCCGATCGCGAGCCGCAACGGACTCTCGGCGTCGTCAGAACGCTCAGGCGTGGCGGGAACGTAGTTGAGGACCTTGCCGGTGTAGGTGACCATCGTGGCGCCGGTCGGCTGCTGTGCCCATGTCGACGTGGAGATCGGGTACGGAGGCGACCGTCACCACAGGCTGGCGATGGGCTCCACCATGGCCAGGTCCGTCGGCTCCACGATCAGGGTGGTGATCGGCCCGTCCCGCCACACCGCGAGCTGGTCGGCGATCCGGGCGGGCGGACCCACGAGCGCCAGATCGTCGACGAGCTCGTCGGGAACGGCGGCGCAGGCCGCCGCGCGGTCCCCACCCAGGTAGAGGTCCTGGATGCGGCTGGCCTCGTCGGCGTACCCGTAGCGGGAGACCAGCAAGGCGTAGAAGTTCTTCGACCTGGAGCCCATGCCCCCGATGTGCAGCGCGATACGGGGGCGCACCTGGTTACGGCAGGCGTCGAGGTCGTCGCCGACGCAGGCGAGGACCGTGGGTGCCACCTGGAATCCCTCGGGTGCCTTCTCGAGGGTCTCCCCCCAGGCCTTGCTCCAGCGCGCCGGGCTCCACAGGTACGGGAGCAGGCCGTCGGCCTCCTCCACCGCCATGGCGACGTTCTTCGGCCCTAGGGCGGCGATGAGGATGGGAGTGTCCGCAGCCCCCGGCAGGGTGGAGCGCAACGGACGCCCCTGCCCGGTGGAGTCCGGGCCGGTGTAGGGAACCGTGAAGATCGCACCGGAGAACTCGAGCCGCTCGGTCGCGGCCAGTGCCTTGCGCAACACGGCCAGGTACTCGCGCGTCATCCGCACCGGAGGGCGGTAGGGCACGCCGTGCCACCCCTCGACGACCTGTGGCCCCGACGCGCCGAGCCCGAGCAGGACGCGCCCCTGGGACAGCTGCTGCAGCGTCAGCACCGTCATCGCCGTCGTCGCCGGGGTCCGCGCCGGCATCTGCGCGATGGCGGTGCCGAGCCTGAGGCGACTGGTGAGCGCGGCGATGTAGGCCAGCGGCGTGAACGCGTCGCTCCCCCACGCCTCGCTCGTCCACACGGAGTCGTATCCCGACCGTTCGGCTCGCCGCGCGACATCGGCGAGCGACGCCGCGTCCCCACGGATTCCGGCAAGGCTGAGCCCGAGCGCAACATTCGACACTGACACGCGCGGACCATAGCCCGTTTGCAACTTCGATGTCAATTTCGAGTTTCGGGCCGCCAGGCCCACCCCCGCGCCGGCCGCACCCCGTCAAACCAGCACTCCCCACAGCGGAAACGGTCCGATTGTCCCGGTGACCCGAGGCCGCTATCGTCACGAATGTCAATCTCGACGTCGACATCGTCGATGTTCAACATCGTCAATGGTCGACACCCGTCACCAGTCGATGTGCCCACCCGGCAGGAGGACCAGGACACTGTGGATCTGATAGGGCGTTCGGCGATCGTCACCGGCGGCGCCGGCGGGCTGGGTGCCGCGTGCGTCCACCGTCTGACGGAGGTCGGTGTGAAGACCGTGGTCTTCGACCTCCACGAGGGCCGCACGAAGGAACTCGCCGACAAGATCGGCTCCACCGCCGCGGCGGTGAGTGGGGACGTCAACGACGACGAGGCCGTGCAGGCCGCCGTCGACGCGGCACAGGCCCTGGGCACGCTGTCAGTCGTGGTGAACGTCGCCGGGGGTGGCGCGGCCAGGCGGACCGTCGCCCGCGACGGCACGCCGCACGACAAGGCGACCTTCGTCAGGGTCATGGAGATGAACGCCATCGGCACGTTCAACGTGACCCGACTCGCGGCGGCGGCGATGACTCGTAACAAACCGACCGAGGACGGGGAGCGCGGCGTCGTGGTGAACACCGCGTCCATCGCCGGGCTCGAAGGCCAGGCCGGCCAGCTGGCCTACGGTGCGGCCAAGGCCGCCATCCTCGGCATGACGCTGCCGATGGCACGTGACCTCGCCCCGGCCGGCATCCGCGTCTGTGCGATCGCACCGGGGACCATGGGTACGCCGCTGATGCTCTCGGCTCCGGACGCGCTGAAGAACCGCCTGGTGGAGACGATCCAGTTTCCCAAGCGGATGGGCAGACCGGAGGAGTTCGCCCTGCTGGTGGAGTCCATCGTGCGCAATCCCTACCTCAACGGCGAGAACATCCGCCTGGACGGAGCACTGCGCTTCCCGCCGAAGTAGGGGTGCCGGCCCATCACCCCGGCCCAGGTCAGCGAGCCCTACAACACCGTTCACCCAAAGTCAGACCCGCGCCGCGCCAGCGGCGCGGCCGACTCCCGGAGAGTCCTCGTGACCGAAGCAGTCATCGTCTCGACGGCCCGCACGGCCATCGGCAGAGCCCGCAAGGGCACGCTCGTCGGCCTGGACGCGTTCGAACTCGCCGAGGCGATCGTCCCGGCCGCGCTGGAACGCAGCGGCATACCTGCGCAGGACGTCGACGACCTCGTCATCGCCGAGTCCTTCCAGGGCGGCGGGGTGATCGCCCGGAACATCGCCGTCCGCCTCGGTCTGCTCGACGTCTCCGGACTCGCCACGAACCGGCACTGCGCCGGCGGCCTGTCCGCGGTCGCGATCGCCGCCGCTGGCATCCGCGCCGACATGGACCGGGTCGTCGTCGCGGGCGGCACCGAGAGCCTGACCAACGCCGCCCGCTCGTCCAGACGGGACGCAGCCGGCGAGTACCAGGCCTGGATGTCGCCGGCCCACCCGGAGACTCCGGAGGCACCGACTTTCGACATGTCCATCACCGTCGGCGAGAACACCGCGCGGGAGATGGGCCTCACCCGCCGCGACGTCGACGAGTGGACGGTCTACAGCCAGGAACGCGCGCTGGCCTCCATCGACTCCGGGGCGTTCACCGACGAGATCATCCCCCTCGACGTCACCCGGCCCGACGGCACGACGGTCCGGTTCGACACCGACGAGCACCCGCGCCGCGGCACCACCCTCGAGCGCCTCGCCGGGCTGCCACTGCTGCATCCCGAGATCCCCAACGCGACCGTGACGGCGGCGAACTCCGCCGGGCTCAACGACGCCGCCGCGGCCGTGACCCTCACCAGCGACGAGTACGCGGCCGCCCACGGACTCACGCCGCTGGCCCGGGTCCGTGCGTGGGCGACCGCCGGCATCGAGCCCGCGCTGACCGGGCTGGCACCCACCCTCGCGATTCCCAAGGCGCTCGACCGGGCCGGTCTCACCCTCGGCGACATCGACCTGTTCGAGATCAACGAGGCGTTCTGCTCGGTGCCCGTGGCCGCCATCCGCAAGCTCGGCATCAGACCCGAGATCGTCAATGTGAACGGCAGCGGGGCGAGCCTCGGCCACCCGATCTCCGCCACCGGCACCCGGATGATCATCACCATGGTCGGCGAGCTGCGGCGCCGCGGCGCGACCCTCGGCTGCGTCTCGATGTGCGCCGGCGGCGGCATGGGCGCCGCGATGATCATAGAGATCGGCTAGTGCCTCGGCACTAGAACCGCAGCGCCCGTGACCCCGCTCGTGGGGACCTGGCCCCGCCCGGTCCCCACGAGGACACCGGGCGGGCCTGGTTGTCAGCCGGCCGTAGCCCCCGCCGCGCCGCTGGTGCGGTACGCCGCCCCGCACAGTCACACCTGGGCGCGGTTCCCGCCCTGGTTCTTCCCGCCGTCCGCCGCGCGCAGCAGCTGGCGGGCGATGACGAGCTGCTGGATCTGGCTGGTCCCCTCGTAGATCCGGAACAGGCGCACATCCCGGTAGAACCGCTCGACCGGAACCCCGCGCATGTAGCCCGCGCCGCCGTGGATCTGGACGGCACGGTCCGCGATGCGGCCGACGGCCTCCGACGCGAAGTACTTCGCGCAGGACGGACCGATTCTGGTGTCGCTGCCGTCGTCGAACGCCGCGGCCGTCTCCTTCACCAGGGCCCGGGCCGCGTACAGATCGGTGGCCGAGTCCGCCAGCAGCCCCTGAATGAGCTGGTAGGTACCGATGGTCCGGCCGCCCTGCGACCGGGTGGCGGCATAGGCGACCGACTCGTCCAGCAGCCGTTGCGCGAGGCCGACGCACAGCGCGGCGATGTGGATGCGTCCGTGCGCCAGGCAGCGCATCGCGGTGTTGTAGCCACGCCCCTCGCCGGCAGTACCGCCGACCAGGGTCTGCGGGTCGACGCGGACGTCGTCGAAGTAGACGTCCGCCGTCAGTGAACCCGCCTGGCCCATCTTCGCGTCCTTGGGGGCCACGCGTACGCCCGGCGTGTCGCGCTCCACCATGAAGACACTGATGCCGTCGCCGCCGGTGGCCGCCGGGTCGGTTCGGGCGAAGACCATGAAGACGTCGGCGATCGGAGCGTTGGTGATGTACCGCTTGGACCCGTTGATGATCCAGTCGTCGCCCTTGCGGACCGCCGAGGTGGCCAGCCCGGCCGGGTCGGAACCCGCGCCTTCCTCCGTGAGTGCGAAGGACGCCGTCCACTCACCCGAAGCGATCTTGGGGAGGTACGTCTCCTTCTGTTCCGCACTGGCGCCTTCCAGGAGGACGTGCCCGGCGATGCCGTTGTTGGTCCCGAACATCGACCGGAACGACGGCGTCGTGTATCCGAGCTCGCCGACGAGGCGGACCTCCTCGCTCATCGACAGGCCCAGGCCGCCGTACGTCTCCGGGATGGCGAAGCCGAACAGTCCCATCCGCGCGGCCTCGACCCTCAGGCCGTTCGGTATGGCGTCCTTCTCCTCGATCTCCGTCTCGGCGGGCACCACCCGTTCCCGCACGAAAGCACGGACAGCCGCGAGCACCTCGACGAAGTCGCTCTCCCGCATGTTCGCGATCCTTCCTTACCCGCCACGTACCCGCCGCGACGATAGTCGATATCGAGCTCGATGTCGATATTTACGGCAGTCGCCTGCTAGAGCAGCTCCGTCTTGACCTTCGCCTTCATCTGGTCCAGGTCCACCAGGATCGGGAGACCGCTGACGCTGAGCGCGTTGCCATGCCCGGTCTGGTGGACGTCGAACACCGACTGGATCGCCGCGTAGAAACCCTGCACGTCCAGGGTCTGGTTCACCGCACGCTTGGCCTGGCGCAGCCCGAAGGCCGGCATCGCGGCGATCTGCTCGGCGAGCGCCCGCGTCGTGGCCTCCAGCTCCTCGCGCGGCACCACCCTGTTCACCATGCCGACCCGTTCCGCCTCCGCCGCGGTCAGCGGACGGCCGGTGAACAGGATCTCCTTGGCCTTGCGCGGCCCCAGCTCCCAGGTGTGCCCGTGGTACTCGACACCACCGATCCCCATCGCCACCACCGGGTCGGAGAACAGCGCGTCCTCGGCGGCGATGATCAGATCGCACGGCCAGCACAGCAGCAGCCCGCCGGCGATGCAACGGCCCTGCACCGCCGCGATCGACGGCTTCGGTATGTTCCGCCAGCGCAACGAGTACTCCAGATAGCGCCTCGCCTCGAACCGGTAGATCGTCTCGAGAGTCGGCTTGGCGTGCTTCGCCCCGGAACCCTTCAGGTCATGCCCGGCGGAGAAGTGCCGGCCGGCACCGCGCAGGACGACGACGGCCACTGCGTCGTCCGCCGCCGCTCGCGTCCAGGCTGCGTCGAGTTCGTCGAGCAGCTCCATGCTCTGGGCGTTGGCGGCCTCGGGCCGGTTCAGAGTGATGGTCGCGACCCTGCCGGCGACCTCGTAGAGAACATTCACGGCGACTCCTCAGTCGGCAGAGGGATGCGGGGACGCGAGGTCGGAGACGGTGCCGGTCCGGGCCCTGGTGTATCGGGCCCGGCAGGTGGCCCTCGACCGCCCCGGCCGGGCCGGGGCGGTCGAGGGTGACGTCACCGATCCGCCGCGGAGCCGGTCACACCGGGATCAGCCTGGCCAGGTTGCCGCCCATGATCAGGGCCTTCTCCTCCTCGGAGAGGTTCTTGAGCTCATCGACGAAGCTCGCCGGGTCACCCAGGCCCTCGGGGTGCGGGAAGTCCGAGCCGAACAGCACCCGCTCGATGCCGAGCAGCTCGGCGAGGTCAGCCATGTTCTCTTCCCAGAACGGGCTGATGTGCACATTGCGCCGCAGCACCGACACCGGCTCCTCGGCGAACTGCTGCGGGTGCTTCTTGTAGACGTCCTTCAGGGTCTTGATCAGCGGGGCGACCCAGGACGCGCCGTTCTCGACGACGGCGACCTTCAGGGTGGGGAACCGGGACAGCGCGCCGTGGCAGATCAGGGCGGCCACCGAGTCCTCGATCGGCCGCCACTGGCCGATCATCCGGAAGATGTCCGGCTGGAACGGCAGGAACTCCCGCTTGTTGCTCGCCCAGTCGTCGGTGTACCGGCTGTAACCACTGTCGGAGGAGTGCAGCGCAACCAGGACGTCGTGCTCGACGACCTTCTCCCAGAACGGGTCGAACTCCGGCAGGCCGAACGACCGCGAGCCGCTGAACCCGGGAACCGGCGCCGGACGGATCAGAACCGCCCGCGCCCCGCGCTCCACGACCCACTCCAGCTCCTCGATCGCCTTCTCCACGATCGGCAGCGTGATCACCGGCGTGGTGAAGATCCGGTTCTCGTAGTTGAACTGCCACGTCTCGTACAGCCACTCGTTGAGCGCGTGGATGACCACATGGGTCAGCTCCGGGTCGTCGCTCATCCGTTCCTCGAGCAGGCTCGCCAGCGTCGGGAACATCAGCGACCGCTCGATGCCCTGCTCGTCCATGAGCTCCAGGCGCGACTTCGGCTCACGGAAGGCCGCGATCGACCGCATCGGCTTCCCGATGATCTCCCGGTAGGTCTTGCCCTCCGGGTTGCCGACGCGGAAGTACTCCTCCTGGGCGCCCGGCCGGGCGACGACCTCGAAGGTCGGATTGGGGATGTACTCGCTGATGTGACCCCGGACAGCGATCTTGGTCCGGCCGTCCACCTCGACGTACCGGATCGCGCCCTTGAACTCCTCGGGCAGGTACTTGGTGAACGCGTCCTGAGTCTCGTACAGGTGATTGTCCGCGTCGAAGATCGGGTAGGGCGACGGGTTGGACGACATCGAGATCCTCCTCTGGTGATCGGACGTGCAAGGGCATCGGGGCTGTGCGGTCATGGCGGCAACAACACCTCGGCGCGCACGGCCGGGTCGGTGTGGCTCCCGCGGATCCAGGTCCCCAGCGAGTGGGTCAGCTCGGTGGACGTCCCCAGCAGGGAGTCGAGCGCGAGAACCCGGCTGTGGAAGTGGTGGTGGCTGTGTTCCCGGGTGAAGCCGATGGCACCGAGCACCTGCAGCGTCCGCTCGCAGATCCGGCGCCCGTTGCGCCCCGCCAGGGCCTTGACGACCTCGTCGTGGCGGGGCGGCGTCGCCTCGTCGAGGCGAACCGCGGTCGCCGCGACGCTCTCCAACGCGACACAGTCGGTCTGCGCCCAGGCCAACAGGTGGCGGACCGCCTGGAACGAGCCGATGGGCCGGCTGAACTGCTCTCGAGTGGTGCCGTGCGCCACCGCGAGCGTCAGCGCGCCCTCGGCCGCTCCCAGGATCTCCAGGGCTAGGGCGAGGCGGCCGAGGTACCGGCCACGGGCGCGGGCGGGCTCGGCCTGTCGCTCCTCGACCGTGGACGACCAGGCGGAGAGGTCCGTCCGCACCTCGTGCACGGCGAGCCGACCCGCGACCGCGACGGGCTGGAGCTCGACCTCGTGCCTGCCGACGACGGCTGCCCCGTGGCCCGGGCGGTCGATCAGCAGGGCCGCCCCGGCGACGTCTCCGACGACCACCAACCGCTCACCCCGACGGGCTGACCGGCGGCTGATCGTCGCGACGAGTGATCCGGGGGAAAGCCCGGTCGCCGCGAGGAAGGGCTGTGCCATCAGGGCTCCCAACGCGGCCGAGCTGGCCAGTTCCAGGCCCTGGGCACGGAACAGCGCCAACGCGGCGGCACGAGCGTCACGATCGGCGAGCTCGGGAAGCAGGTCCCACCACCCCAGCGAAGCGAGCGGGTCGGCGCTGCCGGAGGCGCACAGCGCGCGGCGTGCCGCATCGAGGAACTCCCGGTCGTCCTGCTCCGCAACCGGCGTCACGGCAGACGCAGGATCTGCTTGGCGATGGTGTCGAGCTGCATCTGCTGGGAGCCTCCGTAGACGGTGACGATGCGGGAGAACAGGTAGTCCTGTCGGCACACCGCCGCGTGGTCGTCCTGTATCCCGACGGCGAGGTCCGGATCACTCGCGAGCACCCAGTCGTTGACCGCCTGCTCGCTGGCTGCCAGCAGCAGCTTCACGAACGCGGCCCTGGGGCCGAGCGTGGTGCCGGCAGCGTGGGCCCGCAACGCCGCGTGGCTGCTGGCCCGGACCGCGGCCAGGTCGAGCAGAGCGTGCCCGAGAAGGGCGTCGCCGGCCGGCGAGCCGTGCGCGATGTTGTCGAACATCTGGCGGTACAGAAAACTGTGCCGGAACCACGCGAACGTCCCACGCTCGTGGGCGAGGATGTGCATCGCGACCCGCCAGCCGCCGTTCAGCTCGCCCACGATCCGTTCAGGCCCGACGGGGACCTCGTCGAAGGTGACCTCGGCCAGCTCGTCGGTGCCGTTCGCCTGCTCGATCGGCCTGACCTCGACCCCGGGGGCGCGCAGGTCGACGGCGAAGGCGGTCAGGCCGCGGTGGCGAGACTCCAGGGTCCCGGTCCGGGCGAGGACCAGACACCAGGTGGCGTAGGACGCCCAGCTCGTCCAGATCTTCCGGCCGGTGATGACGTGGACGCCGTCAGCCGCGACGGCGCGGGTGCGGGCGCTGGCGAGATCGGAACCCGCATCGGGCTCGGAGAACCCCTGCGACCAACGCTGCTCGCCGCGGAGAAAGCGCGGCAGCACCTGTGCTATGAAGTCCGGGCGGCCCATGGCCACAAGAGTCGGCGCCAGGATCTCCAGGTGCTCGAACAGAGCCATCGCGGGCAGGCCGTGACGTGCGAGAGCCTCCCACATCGCGGCCCGGTGCAGGATGTCACCGCCGAAACCACCGGCCTCCTCGGGCCACCCGTACCGGGCCCACCCCTCGTCGAAGAGGACGCGCATCAGTTCGGACGTCACGGCAACCCGCTTCTCGTACGAGGCGATGGGGCGAGCAGCGGCGTCGAGCGTGGGTGGCCGGGAGGTCAGCCACGCCTCGAACTCCTTCGCGTATGCGCACGCATCGTCACGAAGAGGATCCCGTTCGCTGCTGGCAGTTATATGCAACATTGACGTCAATATAGGAACATGCGAACCTCGAAGCAACGTCGAAGTTCGTGGAACCCTCAGGGAGTGACGTGGTCGAGCGCGAGGACCCGAGTAGCCCGCTACTCATCGAGACCCGCGGCGCCGTGCGAGTCGTGACCTTGAACCGCCCGGGCGCCTTCAACGCGGTCGACGAGGCGCTTCACCGTGCGCTCGCGGACCTGTGGCCGGCGCTCGACGCGGCCGAGGACATCCGCGCCGTCGTCCTCACCGGTGCGGGCGACGCCTTCTCGGCCGGCGGCGATCTCGGCCTCCTCGACCGGATGACCCGCGACGCCAGGCTGAGGGCCGACGTGATGCGGGAGGCCGCGGACATCGTCCGGGGGATCACGTCTGTCCGTGTTCCCATCGTCACCGCCGTCAACGGCGCGGCGGTGGGGCTCGGGTGCAGCCTCGCCGCGATGAGTGACCTGGTCGTCGTCGAGGAGCAGGCGTACTTCGCCGATCCGCACGTGATGTTGGGGTTGGTCGCCGCAGACGGCGGTGCGCTGACCTGGCCCCTGCTGATCAGCCTGCTTCGTGCCAAGGAGTTCATCCTGCTGGGCGAGCGCATCCCGGCCGAGGAGGCACTGCGGCTGGGGCTGGCCAACCGGGTGGTCCCCCGCGGCACCGCGCGCGCCACCGCGCTCGAGCTCGCGACCCGCCTGGCCGCGCTGCCGCCCCAGGCGGTGACCGAGAGCAAGGCGCTGCTCAACGCCGGCGTCCGGCAGGCGGTCGAGTCGCTGCTGAAGACCGGCCTCGACAGCGAGTCCGCGTCTTTCGAGGAGCCGGCGTTCCAGCGCAACCTCGCCAGGATGCTCAGCCGGACGGGATCGGCCTGACCCGTGCCCGACAAGATCGAGAAAGAACCAACCCAGGCCGAGCAGGCCGTTACCCGGAGGCGACCGCTCTTCCCGCGGGCCTCCCCGGAGCGCGTGGCGCGCTACCGGGCGGAGCGACTGTGGGACGACCGGGGTCTGGCGGACGGTGTCGAGGCGGCAGCCGTCCGACGGCCGGACGCGCCGGCGATCGTGGACAACGATCGGCGGCTCACCTATGCCGAGCTGAGCGGGGCCGTGGCCAGCGGGGTGGCGGCTCTGGCCGCACGGGATGTGCGGGCCGGCGACGGCGTGGTCCTCATCAGCGGCAACACCCGCCACGGAGTGATCGCTTACCATGCCCTGCTGCGCACCGGTGTCACGGTGCTGGTGCTGGATCGGCGCTGCGGTGTCGCGGACATACTGTTCGCCCTGGACGCGCTCCCCGGTCGGGCCCGCGTGATCGTCCCCGCCGGGGAGAAAAACCGCCTCGACGAGGCACTGACCGCCGCCGAGGTTCTGCCGCTCGAACTGTTCGACGTCCAGCCGGCGCCCCTGGCCCCGCCGACACGGACACCGGCGGCGTGGGCCGAACCGGACCGCGACCGTGCCGCGGTGATCCTGTTCAGCTCGGGAACCACCGGCAGGCCCAAGGGCGTCGTCCACTCGCTCAACACGCTGACCGCCGGCACCGCCAACATGGCGCGCGTCACCTCGACCGACCTGAGCTCGGTGGTCTTCCTCGTCAGCCCGCTGACCAGCATCACCGGCCTGATGCAGATCCAGCTCGCAGCCGATCAGCACGGCACGCTCGTTCTGGAGGACCGTTTCCAGCCCGAGCAGACACTGCAACGGATGAACGCGGTGGGCGCGACCCTGTTGGGCGGCGCACCGGTCATCGCCGAGCGGCTGCTGGCCGCCGCGACATCCGCGGGACCGGGCACCGGCGTCAGCCTGCGGACACTCGCACTCGGCGGCGCGATGCTGCCGCGCCCGCTGCTCGAGCTGGCCACGGACACGTTCGGGATCGAGATCGCCCGGGTGTACGGCTCATCCGAGGCGCCCATATTCTCGGGGAGTCTGCCGCTCGACGAGCGTGAGCGACGGCTGTCCGACGACGGCGCGCTCATGCCCGGTGGCGAGATGCGTGCCGGCTCCACCGCTCACCCGCGGGAAGGCCTCCTGCGAGGGCCGAGCGTCTTCCTGGGATATCTGGACCCGGCGGACGACGAGGCCGCGTTCGAGGACGGCTGGTACCGCAGCGGTGATCAGATCGAGGTGCACCAGGGCAGGCTGACCGTCGTCGGGAGGATCAAGGAGATCGTCAACCGCAACGGCCTCAAGATCTCGCCGAGCGAGATCGACACCGCCCTGGCGGGGTTGCCGGGGGTGCTTGAACACGCCTCGTTCGGGCTCCCCGACCCATCGACCGGCGAACGGCTCGCGGTCGCGGTCGCGGTCGCGGTCGGCAGCATCGTCACGCTCGACGACGTCGTGGCGCATCTCCTCACCCGGGGGATAGCCAAGCGCAAGCTGCCGGAGCAGCTCGTGCGCTGGGACGGCCCACTCCCCCGCACCATCTCCGGGAAGGTCGTCCGATCCCGGCTCGTCATGGAGTCACCGGCGAAGGACAGCGACCTGGCAGTGCGGCTGCGGGAGCACTGACCACCACCGCCACCGGTTGGATCGCCAGCCCCGCGGCCCAACCGGTGCACCATCACCATCGACCCGTGCACCGGCCAGCACGATCTGACGTGGCAGGCACCACATCTACAATATCGACGTCAAGCTAAATGTTGGGGCAACATGGCACGAGCATCGTGGGAGGTGGAGCGAGCGTGGCATGGGACCGCAGGCGTAGCGGGCTGTCGTCCACCCTGCACGGCTGGAGCGGGAACGGCTGGGCCTGGCGGCAGCACGAAGCGACAGACGGGGTGTATCCGAGGACCATGTCAACGCCCGCTTCCCTCCCGCCCCCGAAGTCGCGCAGACCATCCGCGTCCGAACGGTAGGACCGCTGGGCAGCCGTCCGGGTGAGGGACCGATGGGACAAACGCAGGCGCTCAACAGTGTCCCCCAGACCCGTCACTGGTCAGTAGGTTCCGGCACGAGCCAGCAGAACCGGTTGACACGCGCCGAGAGGACCCGCCGTGGCTGAACGTACCCAACACGGGACTGCACTACCCAGCGCCCCCCGCGCGCGACGCGACGAGGTGGAAGTAGGTAAGCGTCGCGGCACCGGGCGCACCCGCCGAGGCCGCGAGAGCCGCAGTCAGCTCGTCGATGCCGCCCGCGTCGTGTTCGAGCGTGACGGTTTCCTCCATGCCAGGGTAGCCGACATCTGCGATCTGGCGGGATTCTCCCACGGCTCGTTCTACACGTACTTCGTCTCCAAGGAGGAGATCTTCCGGGAGGTGGTCGACTCGGTCGAGCTCGATCTCCTCACTCCCGAGCTGACCGGCTCCGACACCGATCCGATCGAACGCATCCGCGCGGCCAACCGTCACTATCTGGAGACGTACGCCGCCAATGCCAAAATAATGCAGGTCATCCAGCAGGTCGCCACTTTCGACAACGACGTCCTCAAGATCCGCCTTCAACGCCACGAAGTCTTCGCTCACGCCATCGAGCGACGAGTGCGGATACTCCAGGACGCCGACTTCGCCGACCGCAACGTCGACCCCGCGTACGCCGCACAGGCACTCGGCGGGATGGTCGCCTACTTCGCAGACCTCCTGTTCAACACCGAGAACAGCTCCGGCTTCGATCTCGAGACCGCGGTGAGCCAGCTCACCATCCTCTGGACGAACGCGCTCGGAATTCGCCCACACCTCTGATCATCGGCCGGAGCGAGCACCCGGCGAGCCCCAGCCCGTGGCACGGCCACGGGCTGGCGCGCCCTGGCTGCACGCGCCACCGGTCCAGTGCCCCGGTCCAGTGCCGCCGCCCCGCTTCCAGTGGTCCCTGGTCACCGCTTGACCGTGAGTTCAACACCACCTCAGAATGTCGAAGTCGACGTCGAAACCGAGGTTCTGGCCGCCTGACACGGGAGCTGATGCTGTTCTGATCACCACTGACGCCTCCGAGGAGATCCGCCAGCTTCGCGACGCGCTACGCGGGACACTGGGAACCGCTCACCAGGAGTTCCCGTCGATGCCCACGGCTGGCTGGCGCGAAAAGTGGGGAACTCTCGCTGAGCTCGGTGTGACCGGCTTTTGCGTGCCCGAGGAGAAGGGGGGCGTCGGCCTGCGGGTCGACGCGGCGGTGGCTGTGGCGATGGAGCTTGGCGCCGCGCTGCACGGCAGCCCGTACGCCGGGCTGGCGGCGGGCGCCCGTGTCCTGGCGTTGGCTGATGATCCGGTTGCTGACCAGGTCCTGTCCGGCGTTCTGGCCGGTGAGCGTGTCTGTGGGTTTGGGCGCCTGAGCCGTGACGGTTGCGTCGCGCGGCTGGTCGACGGTGTACCGGAGTCGGACGCACTGCTGTTGCTGGACTATTCGCGCGACGGCGCCACTCTTCTCCTGGACCCGCTCGACTGGAGCGCCGATGCCTCCCGTCACGGCTTCGACGTCTCCAGGACGTGTGCCGATGTCACCATGGCACCGGGCCGAGGCCGCCGCATCGCGGTGCCGAGCGACGCCGTCGACCTGTACGAGCTGCTCCTGGCTGCTGACGCTGTCGGCGGTGTGCAGCGCATGCTGGAACGCACGGTCGCCTACGCCGGCCAGCGCCGTACCTTCGGCCGGCGGATCGGCGGGTTCCAGGCAGTACAGCATCGGCTGGTCGATCACAGCGTGCGAGTGAGAGGTATGGCACTCGTGGTCACCGAGGCGGCTCGGCTCTTCGCCGCCTCGTCACCTCACGCCCGGCGGTGGGTCGCCGTGGCCGGATCGAGCGTGAGTGCCGGCGCCCCGCACATCCTGCACGACCTTCTGCAGCTCAGCGGGGCCATCGGCTTCACCTGGGAGTACGGACTGCACTTCTACGAGCGCCGGATTCACCAGGACGCCCGGCTGGCTGCCAATCCGCGAGCTGCCGTACGTTCGCTCGCCGACATCGAAGGATGGACCGATGCCCACTGACATCGAGGCGTACCGCGAACAGATCCGGTCCTTCATCGCCGACCAGGGCCTACGTCTGCACCGCGAAGGTGTGCGCGTCCCGCGGGACTCCGACGAGGAACGGACGATCCGGGGATGGTTGCGGTCGCTGTACGAGGCCGGCTACCTCGGCGCCGGCTGGCCACCTGGGTGGGGCGGACGGCCGGGCCATCTCCCGGTACACGACCTGGCGCTGATGGAAGAGCTCATCCGCGGTGACGCCTACCGCCCACTCGACCAGGTGATGTTGGCCAGCCACGCGATCATCGCGTTCGGAACCGAGAAGCAGAAGCAGGAGCTGCTGCCCCGCATCCGTTCCGCGGAGCACATCTGGTGCCAGTTGTTCAGCGAGCCGGACGCCGGCAGCGACCTTGCCGCGCTGCGCACGCGCGCCGAGCCGGACGGCGACGGGTTCCTCGTTACCGGCCAGAAGATCTGGAGCACCGATGCCCAATGGGCTGACATGGGGATGCTCGTCGCCCGCACGGACCCGGCTGTCGAGCGCCACGCTGGGATCACCGCGTTCGTCGTCCCGATGAACCTGCCCGGCATAGAGGTCCGGCCCATCCGCGAGATGACCGGATTCGCCGAGTTCTGTGAGGTGTTCCTCGACGGTGTCCGCCTCGGCCCCGAGCACGTACTGGGCGACGTGAACGGCGGTTGGAAAGTCCTGACCTCAGGCCTGGCCTCCGAGCGGGCGTTCGTCGGCGCTAATGCGGTTCAGCTCGACCGCATGTTTTCCGACCTGATCTCCTTGGCAACCGCCGCCCGCCAGCCCGACGGCACAACAGCCCTCGAGCACGAAGACGTCCAGGCTCACCTCGCGACGGCCCTGGCACGGGTGGAAGAGGTCAAGCTCATCGTGCGCGACACCGTCGATCGAATTCTGGACGACAACGAGCATCCGAGCGACGGCCCCGTCGCCAAACTCGCCTACACAGAGACGAACGTAGCGCTGACAGAACTTGCGATGCAGCTCATCACCTCGTCGACGTCAATCGACGACGACGGCCTCGAGATCGCTGACCGCTGGTATCACAACTATCTCTGGGGCCGTGCGCTGACCATCTCCGGTGGCGCATCAGAAATCATCCGCGGCATCATCGGCCGGCAACTCCTCCACCTTCCCCGGGCGTGACTGCCTGACCGCGAGCCGCGCCTTCGGGCTGTGACTAAGCCCAGTCCTGCGGCTCACCCCGTGACAAGTGACGGATGGCAGCTGGGCTGGACAGGAATCCCGGAACCGCGAACCGCCGCTGAGTACGGGGATATCCTGGCGCGACCCATTCGATGGCCAGTGATCATTTACCGTCAGCGCACACGCGCTCCTGGACGACCTGGAACTCATTACCCGCCGGACTGACCTGTACGAACGCATAACAGCTGAGCTGCACGCCGAGGTTGTCCCTGAGGCTCACCGGCTCGATCAGACCGCCGGCATCATAGGAGGTGACTTTTCGCAGACCCTCGATGAAGGCTGCGCGGGTGGGGCAGGCGCCAGCCAGCTCAAGGCCCTGGATGAACAAGTCAGTATAGACGTATGCAAGCAACGCAAACTGCCGCTCGGGAACCCCGGTCTCCGGGGCGAACCGGGCCATCGCATCGCGGTAGCGGTCCATGGCCTCGCCACCTGCTTCGAAAGGGCGGAAGTACACGGGAGCCGAAACTCCTGCAAGCGCCGGCCCGAACGTGGGCAGCAACGCACGGTCATACACGGCCTGGGCAACGCTGGCCACGATGCGCAGCTCGGCGGAGCGAGCGGCTTGTATGATTTCCGCAAATTCTTCCGCCGTGGTGAAGCCAACTATGGAATCAGCTCCAAGACTGGCAATCCTTTGCACGACCCGGGATGGACTCTCGGCCGCACTCGCATAAGAAATCGAGCCGACGACGTTGACGCCGGCCGCGCGCATCTCCGCAATATATTTCGCCACGGTCTCCGGTACAGAGTCAATGGCTCCCGCGACCAGCACTGCCACCTTTCTTCCGCCGAGAGACTGAATATAGCGACCGATCGTCACGGGCGAAGCCTCGTACGAGTACGAGAACATGTTCCGATGCTTAGCCCAGCCGGGACTGGCCGCCAGCCCCACCACCGGAATCCCCGCCGCCTCCAGGGCATCCATCGACGGGTCGAGCGCAGTCGTCACCGCCAGAAGACCGAAAACCGGCTCACTCCGCACAAGCTCCTCGGTCGCCACCACGTTTACCGAGGCGGAGCTCCCGTCATCACGCCAATCATAGGTGATCTCACGGCCATTTATTCCGCCGGCCGCATTGACGAGACCTATTCTGGCCTCCACACCTGCACGTGCCGAGGACAGCGCTTCATGGCCGGGACCGGAGTCCGAGACGACGAATCCGATCTTCACCTGGTCGGATGTCACACCAGGGCTTTCGCAGGCACCTGCCTGGTTGTTCTCGGACTCACCTGCCGAGCAGCCGACCGCAGCGGCAGAAACTACCAGTGCTGCCGCGACGACCCCCAGGGGTCTCACCAGACGACCTGATCGCAAGATTTTCCCTATCTGATACGGAGATCAATCAGAGGTACGAGAGCCGACTTCCCCGAACGGACGACAGAACCCGACAGGGGCGCACGGAGGTGTTCATGCTCCGCTGACGTTTACTCTGCTCGCCGGTTCTTCGAGGGAGCTACGGTGCTTCCACCTCAGGTCTTCGGCCCGCCAGCAACGTAGAGGACTTGGCCCGAGACGAACCCGGCGCCCTCGCTGACCAGGAAGGAAACGGTGTGCGCGATGTCAGCGGGGAGGCCGACCCGGGCCACTGGGATCTGTGCCGCTCGACGGGCGGCGTAGGCCTCCCAGGACTCCCCGAGCCGAACCGCGGTGGTTCTGGTCATCTCGGTGTCGATCAGACCGGGCGCGATCGCGTTGCAGGTGACGCCGAACTTCCCGAGCTCGATTGCCACGGTCTTGGTGAAACCCTGCAGGCCCGCCTTCGCCGCCGCGTAGTTGGCCTGGCCGCGGTTGCCCAGCGCCGAGGTGCTGGAAAGATTCACGATCCGACCGAAGCGGGAGTCGACCATGTGTGCCTGCACCGCACGGGTCATGAGGAAGGTACCGCGCAGGTGTACCCCCACTACCAGGTCCCAATCCGTCTCGGTCATCCTGAACAGCAGGTTGTCGCGGGTGATGCCCGCGTTGTTGACCAATACGGTGGGGGGTCCGAGCTCGCCGGCCACCCGCTCCACGGCCGCCATGGCCTGGTCGGCATCGGTCACGTCGGCTCCCACCGCCAGCGCGGTGCCGCCCGCGACGGCGATCGCGTCGACCGTGTTCTTGACGGCGGACTCGTTCAGGTCCAAGGCGGCGACCGCCATCCCCTCGGCGGCTAGGCGCATGGCCGTGGCAGCGCCTATCCCACGGGCGGCTCCCGTGACGATCGCGACCCGGGCAACTGCGGAGGACATATCTGTGCCCCTTCTCAAGAAGTTCGCTGTAACGAGGTAGCCCTCGGATGCCCGGGCGGGTAGGACGGCGGCCGTGGCTGGGCACGGCCGAGGTCGAGCCCGCCGGCGGCGCCGGACCTGGGCAACCAGCCGGAGCGGCCGGTCGGTCCGTGAGACCGGATCGGGCCCGAGTCGGGCGACCAGGGCGATCTACTTCGTTCGCCGCCGGAGACCACCCGTGATCGCCATGATCCGCCGCAAACTCGGCCCCCGGCCCCGAGCTACAGAGCGACTCTGGTCGCCGCGACTGCCGCAGCGGGGTTCGGGTCGCCTGGGCAGTCGATCACCCGCTGCCGCGTCGGCCATATCGTTCATCGTAGTCGACGTCGATATTGAGATAGACGTCGACCAGGATGGACCGGTTCGCTATGGTTCGACCCTGGACCGGGGCGCCCACCACCGATACCAGCCACAACTGTGACGACGGGCTGGCGGATACGCGATCGTTGTGATCGGTAGGCGGCAGAGCCGTCCGCGGGCCTTCTCCTCCTACCAGGAGGCCAGGTAGGAGGAGAACTCCTGCCCGCGGCCAGCGTGCCCGCGGCTCGGTCAGTCCGGGATCGGAGAGCTCCCGACCACGTTGAAGTCGGTGGCCTGGCCGTCGCTGTCGAGGCTCGCCGTCAGTCCGCCCCGCACGCACACCGCGGGCGTCTCGGGGTTGGCCTTGCCGTTGCAGCGGAACTTCAGCCCGCCCGCGCCCGGCAGCTCCTTCTCCGGCATCGATCTGATGGCGGCCACGGCCGTCGCCGGGGTGACGTCGCCCTTGATGCCCTCAAGCGCTGCCGCGAGGCCCGCGAAGGTGGCGAACATGCCCCGACCGGTGGACGAACTGGCATCGATGTCCTTGCCGTAGGTCTCGAGCACGGCGTTGTAGAGGACGCTGGACGGGTCATCCCCGCCGGCCGGCATCGAGGCGGCGACGCTCATGCCGTCCAGCACGTCGCCCGGCACCGCCTTGCGGGTCGCGTCGGTGATGCACTGCGAGATCGCGCCGATGCTGCCGTCGTACCCGACCGCCCTCAGGCCGTTGAAGGCGCTGATACAGAACGAGTCGTTGCCGATGACGAACACCAACCCTGGGTCACCGCCCGCGACACCCTGCAGCTGCGGCGTCATGTCGGCTGTGCCCGGTGGGATACGGATGAGCTGGTAGTCGAGCCCTGCCTTCGCCATCTGCTTCGGCACGACCTCCTGGACGCTGTAGAGCAAGGCGGGCACGTCGATGGCCACCAACGTCACCTTCTTGAGCTTCTTCTCCTTCGCGAGGGCGATCGGCAGCTGCTGAATCGTGAAACTCGGATCGGTCACCGTGAAGGTCGTCGGGTCGGTGAGGGCCGTCGGGCTGGTCGCGCTGTATAACATCGCCGGCACATCAGCGTCGGCCAGCGGCTGCCAGACGCTGTCACCGACCGCCGACTCACTGACCGCGACCGCGACGACGTCCTTCTCGACCATCTGGTTGCCGCAGTCCGTGCCCTTGGCCGGGTCCGCCTGCGTCTCACACGTCACAAGCTCGACGGGCCGACCACCGATCCCCCCGCGATGCTCGTTCAGGTATTTCGCGGTCGCCTTCGCTACCGCGAACTGCACCGAGTTGTCGATCGCGGCGGACCTGCCGTCCGAGACGATACCGATCTTGACGGGGGTTCCCGCCGCCTTCCTGACCGGACCGAGCGCGTCGGCGGCCGCGGATGAATCCACCGTGGTGGGCGTGCTCCCGCCGTCATCCGAACCGCACGCCGCGGCTAACACGAGCAGCGCCAGGGACGCCGATAAGAGCATGCCCGCCGAGCGTCGGCGGTGCCGCCTCGCCGTCGAATGACCGTGTAGGACTACCGTGTCATACATAATCTTCATACCTCACAGTTGTCTGCCCGCAGGACCATTCGCCACAGCGGGCCATTCGAGCTGAGTACGGCAACCACGCCCGTCGGCCGGCCGCCGCCCATCCTGGAGCGCGCACCGTTCCGCCGTCTGATGGGACGTCAACGCCTTGCCGATGGCCGGCCGAGAACGGGTCTCCGGTTCCGGGCCCGCCTCCGACCCCAAGCCATCGCCGTACGGGGTACGGCCGGCCCCCGGCATGGGAGATTGTCGACCGACCAGCCAGCGGCCACGATCGCATCACTCCCGACCTCCATGCGACGCACCACCATGCGGGCGCCAGGGGCACTCTGCCACGAACCTGAACTCGATGTCGAGTTTGAGTGAAGCGCCTCCACGCTGACTGGACGCCGTCCCGCACGCGACCGCAGCGGTGCGCTCGGTGTCGCCAACCTCGTCGCGGAGTTCGGTGCGACAGCCGGGACCCCGCGGACCGCCGGTGGAGATGGGCACGACGTGCCGCCCGATGGGCGACTGCGGCGGACCGATGCCCGTTCAGGCCGAGCAGCCCAGGGCCACCGGTGGCGGGAGAGCGACGCCGGGCCGCGCGCGTGGGTCGACACCGCGCCCAACGACCGGCGCGGATGCGGCCATGCCGCCAGGACAGCGCGCACCGCCGCCGCCGGAGGCCGGCCGCGCGACGGTCGGCCGGTCGCCAGTGGCGTGGAGCGGGTCGCGGGGCTCCAGTTCGAGAATGAACAGCTCGAAATCGTTACCCGGAAACCAGGATCAGCGTCACTCAACGCAGACGGGGAACAGCGGCGGCAGAAATCCCAGCAGCTTCACGGGCACCGTGTCACCGTAGCTGTTGAACGCCTTTCCTGCTACCGCGGTAGCGCAGCACCGAGGTATTCCTGGCGCAGGGCGTTCTTGGCGAGTTTGCCGGTGGACATGCGCGGTAGCTGGTCGCGGAAGGTGATTGCTCGGGGGACCTTGTAGCCGGCGAGGTGGTCGCGGGCGAACGCGCGGATTTGCTCGGCGAGTTCGGGTGTGGCGTCGACGCCGTCCGTGGGCTGAACGACGGCGTGGACATATTCGCCCATGTCGGCGTGCGGAAGGCCGAAGACGGCGACATCCGTGATGGCGGGGTGCAGGATGAGGGCGGCCTCGATCTCGGCGGGGTAGATGTTGACCCCTCCGGATATGATCATGAAGCTTTTGCGGTCCGTCAGGTATAGGTAGCCGTCGGTATCGACGTAGCCCATGTCTCCGGAGGTCGTCCAGGTCGGGTGCTTGGGGTGGCGGCCCTCGCGAGTCTTTTCGGGGTCGTTGTGGTATTCGAAGTGCTCCGTCCCCCGGTCGAAGTACAGCAGCCCGGGCTCGCCTACCGGTAGCTCCCTACCGTTGTCGTCGCAGATGTGCGGGGTGCCGATGATTGTTCTGCCGACAGATCCCGGATGTGCCAGCCAGTCGGCGGAGCCGATGAACGTCATACCGGAGCCTTCAGTGCTGGAGTAGTACTCGTCGACGATCGGGCCGAGCCAGTCGATCATCTGACGTTTGATGGCCGGGGGGCAGGGTGCTCCCGCATGTGTCAATGAGCGGAGGCTGGAGACGTCGTATCTCGTTCGTACTTCGGCCGGGAGTTTCAGTAGGCGGATCATCATCGTGGGGACGACTTGGGCGTGGGTGACTCGTTCTTTTTCGATAACGGCAAGCATCTGTTCGGCGTCGAAGCGGTCCATGATGACGAGTGTCGCGCCGAGCTCGTGGGCGCCGGCTGCCCAGTGCAGGCTAGCTGCGTGGTACAGCGGCGCCGGGGTTAGGTATGTCGAGTCCTCGCCGATTCCGAGAAATGCCTTTGCCATCGGAGAGGCACTGGGGCGGCCGGGCTGGTCCACCTGCAGGTCGGACAGCGGGCGTCGGATGCCTTTGGCGCGTCCGGTCGTGCCGGAGGAGTAGAGCATGACGTCGCCGGCTGGCTGGTCGGCGAGCGGTGCGGCGGACTGGGCCGCGATCACTTCCTCGTACGATTCGAAGCCGTCCTCGGTCCCGTCCAGGAGGAGGAGCGTTGAGCAGGTCGGGCTGAGATCCGCGGCCGTGCGGGCCAGGTCGGTGAACCGGGCGGTAGTGACGAGTACGCGTGCTGCGGAGTCACCGAGCAGGTGGGCGGCTTCGGCCGCGGTCAGGTGCCAGTTGACCGCCGTCAGGTAGAGCCCGGAGCGGATCGCTGCCCAGTACACCTCCAGGTAGCGCGCGTGGTTCTCGGCCAGGAGGGCCACCGTGTCGCCGGGCCGCAGTCCGCGGGCTCGGAGCACGCGGGCGAACTGGCGGGACCGTGCCTCCAGCGATCCGTAGCTGACCCGCTCTCCGGCCGGGCAGAGCACTACGGCCGGCTTGGCGGGGTCCTTCTCGGCGTAGAAGCCCGGATACATCCGCGTTCCTCCAGGAGTGTGTGGTCAACGGCAGCTGCCCCGCGGTACTGCTTCCCGATGGTGCGACCCAGGTACGACCGATGTATAGCCGGTCCTTCACGACGACAGAGGAACTGTGCGTATGGTTCGGGAAGATCAAAGGGCACCGCCAGCCAGAAAAACCGACAGGGTTTCGCTTAGAATCGACGCGGTATTGCTGCGTACGGCCGGGGTGAGGGCCGTGAGTGGGTCGCGCCGGACGCGGACAGTTCGGCGGATGTGTCCAGCTCTGCCGTTCAGTTTTCTTCAGGTCATGGTGTAGCGGATTGGTAGGCGCTTCGGTCCGCCGACGAACAGTGTTTCCATGTACTCGGGGGTGCCGGCCAGGTCGATGGAGCGCAGGCGGGGTACCAGCTCGGCGTAGAGGGCTTGGCCTTCGAGGCGGGCCAGGTGGGTGCCAAGGCAGTAGTGGGCGCCGAACCCGAAAGCGACGTGCCGGTTGGGTGTGCGGCCGACGTCGAAGGTGTCGGGGTTGTCGAAGACGTCCTCGTCGCGGTTGGCCGAAGGGTAGGACAGCAGCACCGACTCGCCTGCCGCGATAGGAACGCCGCGGATCTCGGTGTCCCGGGCGGCGGTGCGCATGAACTGCTTGACCGGGGTGACCCAGCGGATCATCTCGTCGAACGCGGTGGGCACGAGGCCGGGGTTCTCGGACAGCCGGCGCCACTGGTCCGGGTACTGCAGCAGCGCGTGCATTCCTCCGGCGAGCGCTGAGCTGGTGGTGTCGTGACCTGCGGTGGCGATCAGCACGTAGTAGCCGATGGCTTCGAGTTCGCCGATGGGCTCGCCGTCGATGGTGGCGTTCGCGATCACGGAGGCCAGGTCGTCGGTCGGGTTGGCTCTCCGGTCGGCGGTCAGTGCCTGGAAGTAGGTGAAGAAGTCCAGCAGCGCCGCCATCAGCGCCTGTTCGTCGCCGCTGCCGCGGGCCATGTCCGGGTCGTTGGCGCCGAACAGTTCCTGGGTGAGTTTCAGCATTCTGGGGAAGTCGTCCTCGGGGAGGCCGAGCAGCGACAGGATGACGTAGAGCGGGTAGTGGCAGGCGACGTCGGCGAAGAAATCGCACGCGCCGCCGAAATCGGCCATGGTGTCGACATAGCGCTTGGCGAGCTCGGCGATGCGTCCGGCCAGGCGCCGCACGCCGAGCGGTTTGAACCACTCCGCGCTGATGTGCCGGTAGACGGGATGGTCCGGTGCGTCCATCTGTATCAGGGTGCGGACGGGGGCGTCCTCTGCGGCGCGGCCGTCCTTCGGTTTCGGGCCCAGCGCGGGGCGTGGGGCGTTGCGCCAGATGTCCGAACCTCGTGAGATCGTCATGACGTCGTCATGCTTGGTGATGGCGTAGAACGACTCGAAGTCCTCGTGTTCGACGCGCTGTACCGGAGCGGCGCGCCGCAGCAGCGCCGTGGCGGTATGGAACCGCTGGTTGTCGGCGTATGCCGTCGGGTCGGTGAAGACGGTGGCCGCTTCCGCGATGTCCATGCCTGGGCCTCCTTCGTGTGTCCCGCGCCAAGGGCTCCCCAGGGGGAGGCTGCCAAGAGCTGACGCGCGACGGTTCGGAATGTTGTCGATGACCAAGGCCCTCGACCGGAAACCCATCAGCGTCTCGATCACCTGTACGTCGTGTGGTCCGGTCATCCTTGTCGTTCCCCCTGTCTGGTCTCGCCGGCTGACGGCTCGACGGCGTCTGGGAGAGTGAACCGAGCATGGGTGGGGTCGAGCCCGGCGAAGGCTGGTGGGCGTCGCTCGCGCCAGCTGCGCACACCCTCGGCGAAGTCCGCCGACGCCAGCGCCGCCTCCAGGTAGGTGTCGGCGCGGGCGACCGCGGCGGGCAGCGTGGAGGTCAGGTCCGTGTAGGTCTGGCGTTTGACGACGCCCATCGCGGCCGGTGAGCAGCCAACGGCCAGTCCCGCCGCGTAGTCCTGTGCGGCGGCCAGCAGTTCGCCGTCGTCGACGATCCTGTTGGCCAGGCCGAGGCGTTCGGCCTCGGCGGCGCGGACCAGGCGGCCGGACAGCAGCAGGTCGTTGGCGACGCCGAGCCCGACGACCCGGGGCAGCAGCCAGGTCATGCCGAGCTCGGCGATCAGGCCGCGGCGGACGAACGCGGTGGCGAACTTCGTCGACGAGCCGGCGAACCGCACGTCGCAGAACAGCGCCAGCTGCATCCCGACGCCGAAACAGGCGCCGTTGACCGCCGCCACGACCGGTTTGGCGATCGTCATCGCGGCCCAGTACGTCGGCCGGGCCGCGTCGATCTCGTAGGAGCCTGCGTCCGCGACGTTGTCGAGGCTGCCACCGTCGGCGCCGACGCAGAAGTCCGGGCCGGCGCCGGTCACCACCACGGCGCGAACTACGGGGTCGAGGGCCAGCCGGTCGAGGGCGGCGAAGAACTGCCGGCCCAGCCGGGGGGTCCAGGCGTTGCCGGGTGGTCGGGTCAGCGTGACCGTGGCGACTCGATCGGCGATCTCGACCTCAATGGTGCCGTCCTCGGCCCACGGCGACCCGCCCGAGGACGGGGTTGCCATGGGGGTGGTGGTTCGCGCCGATGTGCTCGGCGCCGGCTGCCCCGCGGTCACAGCCCGAGGAGCGCGGCGGAGTTGCCCCGCATGATCCGAGCCTTGGTGGTGGCGTCGAAGCACTCGATCTCCTTGTCGAACTGGAGCGGTTCGGCCAGGCCCTCGGCGTGCGGCCAGTCCGATCCGAACAGGACGTGGTCGGCGCCGATGAGCTCGACCAGCCCGGCGATGTCGTCCTCGTAGTAGGGCGCCACCCACACGTGCTCGGTGAACGCTTCGACCGGGTTGCCGGAGAAGCTCTCCGGCGACTGGTTGGCGTACTTCTTCATCAGCCGCAGCAGCGGCTTCACCCAGGACGAGCCGTTCTCGATGCTCACCGCCCGCAGCCGCGGGTGGCGGGCGAACACGCCGTCGACGACGAGGCTGGCCATCGTGTCCTGGATGGCCCGCTCCCCGACGACGATCTTGGCGAGGACGTTCGTCTTCCCGAACGCCTCCAGGGTCGCCGAACCGCCCCACATCGCCGATATCCGGTGGTAGCCGCTGTCCCCCAGGTGGAACGCCACCGGTACGTCCGCCTCCGCGAGGCGCGCCCACACCGGGTCGTGCGCGGGATGGCCCAGCGACCGCCCGCTGGTTCCCGTCCCCGGTGCGGGCACGGGTGCGGGGCGGACGTGGACGATGCGCGCACCGAGGCCGAGCACCCGCTCCACCTCGGCGACCGCTGCCTGCGGATCAGCCAGGGAGATCAGCGGCACGGCGAACAGGCGGTCCTGATAGGAGTAGCCCCAGTCGTCCTCCAGCCACCGGTTGAACGCGTGCAGGCTGGCCATGGTCGCCGGGACGTCGTCACGCAGCGCTTCCTCGACTCCGACGCCCATCGTCGGGTACAGCACCGCGCCGGCCAGGCCCTGCTCGTCGAGTCGGGCTATCCGCACGTCGCGGTCGCGGTACTCCGGTGCCAGGGGTTCGACCTCCATCAGGGTCCGCCGGCTCACCCCCTCGGGCATGACCCCGCGGAAGTACAGGTCGAGGCAGCCAGGCTTGGTCACCGGATTGAAGGTGGGGTTGGGGATGAAGGTGTTGACCCGGCCGCCGATCACCACGACGACGCGCTTGCCCTTCTGCAGGACCTGCACGCCGCGTTGGGTGAACGCCGGGTCGAGGTGGCGGGTGAACGCGTCCAGCGGCTCGTAGTAGTGGTTGTCGGCGTCGATGGGGCGTTGGTCAGTCACGTCAGGTTTCCTTCCGTCGCAGTCTCAGCCATCCGGACGGCTGGGGCCGTCAGGGGGCCGGTCGGAGGTCCTCGAAGACCGGCGTGCGCTGGTCCTTCTGGGCGCACAGGCTCTCCAGGCAGTCGTCCGGGTGGTACATCCCGGCCTGCCACAGCGCGACGAGGTCGAGCCCGTCGTCGACGGCGTGGTCCCGGGCGTGATGGAGCGAGTGCTTGGTGCCCCAGACCGCCAGCGGGCTCTTCGACGCGATCTCACGCGCGATCTCCGAAACGGCGGCCAGGAGTGTGTCGTGGTCGTCGAACACGGCGTTGACGAATCCGACCGCCTCCGCCCGCGCGGCCGGTAGGCGCATCCCGCGGTAGGCCATCTCCCGGACGATGCCCTCCGGCATCACCTTCGGCAGCCGCTGCAGCTGGCCCACCTCCGCGGTGATGCCGAGGTTCGTCTCCTGGACCAGAAAGAACGCGTCGCGGGTGGCGTAGCGCAGGTCGCAGGCCGAGACCATGCCGAGCCCCGCGCCGACGCAGCCGCCCTGGATCGCGGCGATCACCGGGAGCCGGGCCCGTTCCAGCGCGGTGAACGTCTCCTGCAACACGCGGATGCCCTGGTAGAGCACCGCCCGCTTGCGGCCGGGCTCGTCACCGCCGCCGCCCGCCCGGAACATCCCACCGACGAACACACCGAGGTCGAGGCCGGCGCAGAAGTGCCGGCCGGTCGACGAGATGACGATCACGCGGGCGCGCGCCTCGCGGTCGATGTCGGTCACCAGCGTCCGCAGCTCGGCCCAGAACGACGGGATCAGCGAGTTCTTCTGGTCGGGCCGGTTGAGCCGCAGATGCGCGACGCCGTCTTCGTAGCGAACGTCGAAGCAGGTCAGACTCACAGGGCGGACTCCTTGATCTTGGTAATCACCGGCGTCCAGACGTCGGGGTCGTCCGCATAGGGCACGTTGAGACGTAGACCGGTCACGAGCCGGCCGAACCGATCCCGCACGACGTCCGCCAAGTGGCCCGCGTCGGCCACGACGGCGAGCGTGTGCAGGACCTCGTCGTCGACGAGGTTGGCCATCTCCTCCCAGCGCTGGTCCACCGACAGCCGGTGCGCCTCGCCGTGCAGCTCGCCCCAGCCGTGGTGGTCGAGGACGGCCCGGTAGGCAGGCGTCGAGGCGTAGAAGGCGAGCTGACGGCGCACCCGGTCGATCTCGGGCTCCAGGTCCCAGCCCGCCGGGCCCGTCGCGAGGAGCACCGGCAGGCACACCTCCACCGCGCCGCCGGCGCGGCCAGCCCTGGCCAGGCCGCGGCGCAGCGCCGGCAGTGTCACCTCGGCCACGTAGGAGGGGCTGGTGAACCCGTGGCACATCAGCCCGTCGGCCACCTCACCGGCGATCTCGGTCATCCGCGGGCCGACCGCCGCCAGGAACACCCGGGGCGGCCCGAACGGGTTCGGCCCGGGTTGGAACAGCGGGTTCGACAGCGTGTGCTGGTAGTACGCGCCCTCGAACCGCAGCCGGCCACCGGGCTGCCAGCTGCTCCAGATCGCCCGCAGCGCGAGCACGAACTCCCGCATCCGCGCCGCCGGATGCGACCACGGCATCGAGAACCGGCGGGTGATGTGCGCCTTCACCTGTGACCCCAGCCCAAGGACGAACCGCCCACCCGTCAGGACCTGCAGGTCGTTCGCGACCATCGCCGTCGTCATCGGGTTGCGGGCGAAAGCGACCGCCACATTGGTCCCCAGGTCGACATCCGCGGCGCCGGCGGCCAGCGCGAGCGGCAGGAACGGGTCGTGCGCCGCCTCCGCGGCGAACAGCCGGTCGTAGCCCACCGACGCCGCCAGCCGTGCTCCTCGGGCCGCCGAGTCCCGGTCGCCGAGCGAGTAGGCCAACCCGCCATCGATCTTCACCCAGCCTCCTACACCGTTCTGTGATCTCTCTGCTGTTCTGACCTTACGTCATTGTTCTGATGTTCCTACATCATTCTGGATTGGCACCATATGATTCTGGCATGGAGAATGCAATCGGTCCCCCGAGCCGCGTCGCCACCCGCATCGCGGCGCAGACAGCGGCCGGGCGGCGGCGACCCGACTACACCCACGAGGTGACCGAGCTGATCGAGGCGGCCCGCAAGGTCATCGACGCCACCGGCACCGCCGCGAAGGCGCGCGTCGCCGACATCGTCGCCGTGGCCGGCCTGTCCAACGACGCGTTCTACCGGCACTTCCCGTCCAAGGACGCGCTGGTCGCTGCCCTGATCGAGGACGGCGTCGAACGGGTCGCCGCCGTCCTCGCCCGTCGGATGGCCAGGGAGCCCTCAGCCGAAGGCAAGATCCGCTGCTGGCTCGACGGAGCGCTCTCCCAAGCCGACGAAACCCAGGCCGCGTCGACCTCGGCCGTCCTGTCGAACAGCACCAACCTCAACACCGGCTTCCCGACCGGTGACCACAGCGCGAAACGGCCGCTCACCGAACTCCTCCACGAGCCGTTCACGCTGCTCGGCAGCGCCGCCCCCGAACTCGACGCCGAGCTCGTCACCCACGCCGTCTACGGCAGGGTCAGCGGCCATCTCAAGGCAGGCACCCGCCCGACCCCCGACGAGGCGGAACGCCTCCTGCGGTTCTGCGTGTCCACAGCCCGCGACAGCGCGGCGTCGAGATGACCGGGCGGCACGTCTTCCGACCCGTCGGCCCGGACGAGCTGCGCTGGCACGAAGAACTCCCACCCGATCCGGCGTCGCTGTGCGACCTGATGTGGCTCGACGGCGACCTCGACAACGGCTACCAGATCGGCATCGGACTCATCCGCTGCCGGCCACTCGTCGGTGGCCTGCCCTCGGTCACCATCAAGGTGCTCCCGCCGTCCGGCGACGTCATCGAGGTCAACGAGACGTTCCAGTCCACCGACTTCGCCAGCCGACCCTTCGGCGGCCAGTGGGGTGGCCGGAACCGCATCGTCGGCGAACTCGACGCCCACGGGCGTCCCACCGGCTACACGCTCGAACTCGCGGTCGGTGGCATCGAGGTGGCCGTCAACTGCACGACTGTGTGCACAGGGCTGAAGTTCGTCGACCGCTCGCCGGGCTACACCGCCCACGACCCCGCGAACAACCATGCCGCCGGCTGGTGGCCTGTGATCCCGCGAGCCGCCTCGACAGGCACGATCACCGTCAACGGGACCGTCCTGGACGCCGCCGGCGCCTTCCACCTCGAACGCCAGGTCTCCTCGTTCCCACTCGGTGGGAACGCCGGCGAGAAGTCCGCCCAGTCGATCTGGACCTGGGGACACCTCTATACCGACGACTACACCGCGGTCTGGACCGACTCCGGCGCCTCCGAGCACTTCGGCTTCCGGCACTTCACGCCGTTCCTGCTCTGGAAGGGAACCGATCTGGTCCTGAGCACGTTCGCGTTCGCCAGCTACGTCGAACGGTTCGCCCTCAACCCCCATACCGGGCTCTCGATGCCCGCCGTCACGACCCTCAAGGCGTCCGACGGCCGCACCGACTTCTTCGCCCGGCTCCTACACCCCCGCAACTCCGAGCACGTCGAGCTCAACAACAAGCCGGGCTCGCTCTACTGCCGCCAGGTCAGCGAGGTCACCGCGCGACTCGACACCCCTGTGGGAACAGAACGCCTCACTGGGCGAGCCGTCCACGAATGGGGCACCCAGGCCGGCAACTTCCCGTTCCTGACAGCGACCGCGTCCTGACGACGCCATCGCCCTAGGACAGCGCCGGAATCCGGCCGCGAACATCCGCACGACCGCGGGCCCGATACCTGGCAACGGACCAGACCTCAGACAGGGGGAACGATGACCCAGACCACGCGCCGCGGCCATGCGGTCGTCGGCGAGATCGGGCTCGACCTCGATTTCGTCGGCGAGGAACTGCACGGCACCATCGACATCCTGCCCACCATGTGGACGCCGAACAGCACCCGGCCGAGGATCTCGATGGCGGCGAGCTGGGCGGACACCCAACTCGGCGTCCTCGCCATGCAGGCGTTCTCCCCTCGCTTCACCCTGACACTCGACCTCGACGTCCACCTCTTCGACGAGGTCACGGACCTCACCAGGTTGCGCACGGCCGCTCGGATCGTGAAAGCCGGCTCCACGGTCGTCGTGGCGCTCATGGAGTTCACCACCGACGACGGCCGTCGCCGTGTCGGGTTCAGTCACGGCACGTTCATGGCCGCGCCCAACCCCGCCCTGTCGGCGCCCACCGCCACACAGGCGTTGGCATCCTTCAGGTCCGGGCGGAGACCACTTGACGAGCCGATCGTCACGAGAGTCGGCTGCACCCGGACCAAGCCGGGTGAAGCGGTCATGCCGTACGCGTCGAAGCTGAACAACGGATCGAACGCCATCAACGGCGGCCTGCTCACCGTTGCCGTGGAGGAGGCCGCCCTCTCCGCCGACCCGGAACACCGACCTCTCGAATCCATGCACGTCCGCTACCTTCGGGCCGTACGCGTCGGACCGGCCGTCGCCCGTGCCGTTGTGCGCCGCGGCGTCGGACAAGTCGAACTCCGCGACCTCCACACGGACGCCCCCGCCCTGCTCGCCACCACCCGCACCGTGCGTGGCTGACCCGGGGCCTCCCACCCGGGCAACGACCGCCGAACTTCGCGCGGATACCGCGCTGGTCAGCCGGCTCCGCGAGGCGGTCGCGACGAACACCGGCCCCGACGGGTGGACCCATCTGTCGGCCGTCGGGTCAGCCATCCGGAAGCACCCCGCGGTCGTCCTGAAGGCCTAGGACTACTCCGTGGTCTTTGAGCTGGTCCCCGGTGACCTCGAGCTCGCCGTCATCCAGGCTCAGGACCAGCTACGGGCGTGGGCGTCGTGAGGCTGAGCGCGCTCGTGACTACTGCGAGGCCATGCTGCGTGGCCCGCGTTTCCACGCTGGCCTGTCCGGCTGCCGGTGGGCTGGTCGCGGTCGCTCTCTGCAGCCTGGTCGGATCCTTGTGTGTCGGCGATGGGAACCGGGCATGTCAACAGATGGCGCCGCAGTGCGCCGAGGGCTGGGCACTGCCGGCCTGTCGCGTTACACAGCCGAGTGATTACGTTGGGACGGCATGGAGGTCGTGGTGGCGGGGCTCCGCGTAGTCGGGGGCGTTGTGCCAGGCCTTCTGCGTTCGGCTGACTGGTCCCACGTGCCACGGTTGTTCCGGTACGCCTTGGCGGGCTGCCTGCTGTACGTCGGGCTGGCGGCTGTGTTCGCGGCGCTGCTGGCCCCGGGGCCGGCCGGGATCGCCACGACACTCGTCGCGTTCGCCTCCGAGGTCACCGCCGCAGTGGCCTGCTTCTGGAGCGCTCGGCACGCCGCAACGGATGATCGACGATGGCGGGTGCTCATCGGCATGTTCGTGGTTGGCCTCGCGGGAGGCGCCCTCATAACTGCGGTGACGTTGCTGAAGGGCGACCCGATCACGTCCGCTGTGACCTCGGAGTATCTGGGCCTGATTGTCTTCTACGGACTGGCGCTGGCAGGGCTGTTATGCCTGCCGACCTACCCGGTTGAGGGCCGGGGCGTGCGTGGGCGGGGAGGTGACCTGAGCCGTTGGCATGCGATCGTCGCGCTCGACAGCGTACTGATCGTCGGCTCGGTCCTTCTCCTGGAATGGGGGACGTCGCTGGAGGCGATCGCACGGGCAAGCGGGCCCGACCCTGCGCAGCTCCTCGGCGCGCTCGTCCACCAGCTGTCGGTGCTGATCCTCGCGGCGACTGTGCTGCTGATCGCGACGTTCCGCCGACCGCGGTCCCCGGCGACGTTGGCGCTGCTGGGCAGTGGCCTGCTGGCGTACGCCCTCATGAACATCATCGTCGTCTACCGCTTCGCCCACGGCCACTACGACCTTCCGGCGTGGAGCCTGATGCCGCTCGTCGTCTCCCTCCAGTTGATAGCCCTCGCCGCGCTGGCACCGGTTCGTGGCCCGGTGGATCGGGACAGTGCGGCCGCGCCCGGTCCGCGGGCGATGTGGGCGCATGCCGCCTTGCCGTATGCCGTGCTCGGCGTGACCAGCCTGTTGCCTCTTGGCAAGCTGGTGGCGGGCACGCCGCTCGACCGGATCGAGGCGTATGGCGCGGTGTCGCTCCTGGCCTTGGCGTTCACAAGGCAGATGATCACCATTGCCGAGAACACCCATCTGCTCACCGCGGTGAGGGAACGCGAGAAACAGCTGCACTATCAGGCGTTTCATGACCCCTTGACCGGTCTGGCGAACCGGGCGCTGTTCGCCCGACGCCTGCAGCGCGAAGTCGACCATGGCATCGAGCCGAGGAACGACGGCGCACCCACTGGCGGACAGGCCGCTGTCTCCGTTCTGTTCCTAGACCTGGACCAGTTCAAACGGGTCAACGACACGTTCGGGCACGCCACCGGCGACGAGCTTCTCAAGATCATCGCAGAGAGGCTGCGGGCCGGAACCCGCGCCAACGACACGGTCGCCCGCCTCGGTGGCGACGAGTTCGCGGTCATCCTCGACGGCGCCGGCCCGGACAAACCAGTCCAGATGGCCGAGCGCCTCGCGGCCGCGGTACAGACGCCTTGCCAGCTCGCGGGCCAGACCTACCTCCCACGCGCCAGTCTCGGCCTTGTCACCCTCGACCCCGACGCGCGACCAGCAAGCCCCGACAGCCTGCTCCACCAGGCCGACCTGGCGATGTACGCAGCGAAACGCGCCCAGACGAGCAGACTTGTCGTCTACGACCGCCACCTGACGGTCCGCCGCGGCCGCGATCAACCGTACCGTCACTAGTGCCGATCTGTCAGCACACGCTTGGACTTCGAGCGGCGGGCCACGAGCCACATTAACCGCTTTTCTCGCGATATTCGCCTAGGAGCTGGCCGAGTTTCACCCTGTTCAGTGGTGGGGTATGAGTTACCCGGACGATATCGGGCGCCCTCCGGCGCTACTGGACGGCAGGCGGTGACCTATGCGTCGTCAAGATACGCCATGACGACCGGGAGGCTCTTGCATTTACGCTACGCGGCGCCGATCTGCGTGGCGTACACCCTGGTTGCCATGGTGTGCGCGCTGGTTTTTCCTTTGGACGTTAGCGCGGGGATTGCCGCTTTCGCGGCAGCTCTTGCCTGCCTGGCGGTGGTGGTCGGTCTGGCGTGGACCGGCTGGCGCGCTCGGGGGGCCGACCGCCGGTGGAGGATGATCTTCGGTTTGGCTACCGGCCCGACAGCCGTGGTCGCGACTTGGCACGCCCTTTGGGCGGCCGAACATGGCTCGGCCATTCCGCACCAGTTTCCGTGGGCAGCGGGAGCGTTCCTGCTGATCATCGGGTTGAACTTGGCGGGTGTGCTCGCGTTCCCCACCGATCCGCTCGACGCCGGAGACAGCGCATTCGCTGTGGCTCGCGACGGATACCACTGGTACGTGATCACAGCGCTGGACAGCCTGGTGGTCGTCGGCTCGATGTTCCTGCTTGCCTGGTGGACAGTCCTGGAGCCGATCATCAGGATGCGACACCCCAGCGCCGTCGGGGTCGTGCTTAACACGGGAGTTGTTGCCGGTTACTGGATCCTGCTTACCGCCGCCCTGCTGCTGTCCACGTTCCGCCAGCCACGCTCAGGGCTCGCATTGGCCCTCCTCAGCGCGGGCGTGAGCGTGATGATTCTGACCACAACGATCGATCTCATCGTGGGCGCCTCGGGTGGGCACGGCATCCCGCCGATCGTCGACGTCGTCTCTGCTGCAGGCTGGCTCCTGGTCCTGCTCGCCTGCCTGGTCCCGATCCCGGAATCGCCCGTGCTCGTCCGGCGCGGCGGCAGCCCGCGGACACTGCGGACACGCGCCGCCCTTCCATACCTAGGGCTCGGAGCCGCCGGTGCAGTGGTGGTCGGCCAGGTGATCGTGAACAGTCCCATTGACCGAGTCGAGCGAATCGTGCTGATCGGACTGCTGCTGGTCGTCCTCGGCCGGCAGATCATGACCTTGGGTGAGAACGGCCGCCTCCTCGCGTCGGTCCAGACCAGCCGGCGGCAACTGCACCACCAGGCGTTCCACGACCCCCTGACGGGGCTGGCGAATCGAGCGTTGTTCGACGATCGTCTGCGGCACGCGCTCGCGTCCTGCAGTAGTCGACCATGCGCGCTGGTCTACTGCGATCTTGACGACTTCAAACGCGTGAACGACACGCTCGGCCACGCTGTCGGCGATGCACTGCTCAGAATCACCGCGGCGCGGCTGCGCAACGGCGTTCGATCAGGCGACACGGTCGCCCGGCTCGGTGGTGACGAGTTCGCGATCCTCCTCGAGGACCGCCACAATGGCCCAGAGCCGGAGGCGATATGCCGGCGGCTCGCCGCGATGATCCGGGCGCCGGCCCTGCTCGCGGGACGTTCTTATCCGGTCGGTGCGAGCATCGGACTCGTTGTCGCGAATGCCAACAGCGCGCCAACCGCCGATGCCCTCCTGCGGGACGCCGACATCGCCATGTATGCGGCGAAGAGACAGGGCAAGGGCGGTCTCGTCGTCTACCGACCCGACCTGTCCACACCCGAATCGGCCCCGCAGACACGAGCCGATCTGGAGCATGCGCTTCGCGGCGACGAGCGCTATGGAACGGTGAAAATCCGCTACGGACCCGTGGTCGATCTACGCACGGGGGACACGTCCGCCCTCGACGCCGAACCGCACTGGAACCACCGGGACCTCGGCGAGGTCGCACCCGACCTGCTATCACGGCTCGCCAACGAGGCAGGGCTGACCTTGCCTCTTGTCGGCTTTGTCCTGCGAGAAGTCTGCCGCGATCTGGCGGCGCAGGGTCCAGGGTCCGTGACCGCACCCGTCTTCGTCAGCGTTCCCATGAGCCGCGACCTCCAGGAGACACCCGTCGTCGATATCGTGGGTCTCCTCGCTGATCGTGGTCTGTCCCGTAGGGCGATCATCTTGGCACTCGCCGACGCCTATGGCATCCCCGACCTCACGGATGCGGCCACCGCGCTGCGACGGGTCGCCGACGGAGGGGTCCCTCTTGCCCTTGACGGAGTCGGCGGACACGCAAGCACCTTCGCCGCCTGGCACACACTGCCCATCCAGATCATCAGGCTCGACCGCTCCTTGACCGATCTTGACACCGGGCAGGCACACCAACGCACCCGCCAGGTCCGAGACGCCATCATTGGCGTCGCCGCCCAACTCAACCTGACTGTCGTCGCCACTGGGATCAACACCCCGATCCAGGCACGCGAACTCGCGAGGGCCGGCTGCCATCTCGGCACCGGCCCCCTCTACGATCCGTCTCGTCCCCTGGGTAAGGCATCGTGCTGAGGTGAGCGTGACCGAGGATCGTCTGCACATCGCGCGACGACAACCGAGCATCCCGGATCCGGCCCGGCCCAGCCCTTGGCGGGCCGCGGCCCTGTGACCCCCGCGCCGCAGGGGCGCTTCGAGCTCAGTGCCGGGGCGGCATGGCTCGGGATCCGCTTCGCCGGGGATGACCGGTGCGATGCGGTCAGGTGGTGGAGGCGTATCTGAGGACGCGAGCGGCGTTGTCGTGGAGGAACTTCGGCCAAACGTCGTCCTTGAACGGCACGTCGGGCAGTTCGGTGAACGTCCGTTCGAGCTCGATCCCGAACGGGAAATACCCACCATAGAGAATCCTGTCGGAGCCGCGGGAGTTCGCGTAGTCGATGATCGCCTGCGGGTAGTGGCGCGGGGCGAACGCGGTGGTCGAGTAGTAGAGGTTCGGCCACTTGAGCATCAGCTTGATCGCGAGGTCGACCCAGGGCTCGGCGCCGTGGCGCATCACGAAGACCAGCTCGGGGAAGTCGTAGCAGACCTGGTCGATCAGTTCGACCTTCTGCGGGGCCATCGGCACCCTGGGGCCGGGGATGCCGACGGAGACGAAGACGGGCAGGCCGAGGTCGACGCAGGTGGCGTAGACCGGGTACCAGTGACGATCGTCGATCGGAAGCTGTGGGCTGACGCCGGAGGGGAAGGTCGTGACGGCCCGGATGCCGTACTCGTCGACCGCGTGGTGGATGGCCCGGACAGCGCCCATGACGTCGTTGCCGTCCACCGCCAGCGACGCGGCGAACCGGTCGGGATAGCGCCGCAAGGCGACCTGGGTGGCGTCGTTCGTCAGGCTGACGAGACCGACGGCGATGCCGTGGGCGTCCATCTTGGCGACGGTCTCGTCGACAGCTTCCTCGACGGTGGCATCCACGGCGCGGTCTTGGGGGATGCCTTTGAACATGTAGCTGATCGGGTTGTCGCTGGAGCGCCGGTTTGGCAGCGCGGCGATGGGCGGGATGTTGTGGCTGGCCCGAAACCCGATCAGTGTGTCGATCACCCGCTGCGTGGTGGGCATGGTCACAGGTCTGCTTTCCTTTCTGCGGCGTCGCTGGGCAGGGCCTCGACGCCGGGCAGCGGGTAGCGGGCGTGCCGCGGGTCGAGGCCGGCGAACCGTGGAGCGCGGGAGCCTTTGCCCGGAGCCTCGCTGCCTGGTGTCATGTGCCTGCCTCACGGTCTCCGACGTCGGGCTGCGGGCAGAGACGGTGTGTCCACCCGTCGAGCAGTGCGTCGATCTGCTGGTGGAACAGTTCGTCGGGAGACGCGGTCGTTCGCGCGAGTGCCTGGGAGAGCGCTGGGGTGTCGTCGTCGGGCCGCAGGCCGACCCAGTCCTGTGGGCTGAGCCGGTGTGGGTTGAGCAGTGCCGACCCGTAGGCGAGCGTCTCGGCGCTGTCGATGACTGCGTGGGCGTGCTCGGCGGGGACTCCCTCGTCGACGAGCTTCGCGACGACCCGGTCGCGGTGTGCGAGGCCGAGTGGCCGCAGCAGCGCCGCCGGTGACATCAGCGGCGCCGTGTTCGGGTGGCGCAGCAGGACCTCCCGATACTGGATGACCGCGGTGCGCAGGTGCTCCTGCCACGTGAACGACTCGAGAGGCTCGGCGCCGACCTGGCCTTCGCGCAGGACGAGCATGCGGACGCCGTGCAGGATCGCGTCCTTGTCCTCGAAGTGGTAATAGAGCGACGTCCCGTTGATGCCGAGCTCGTCGCCCAGCCGCCGGATGCTGAAGCCTTCGAGCCCATCCCGGTCGATGATTTCGAGTGCCTTCGCGATGACGTCGGAACGGCTGATCGGAGGGGTTCTGACACGGGCCATCCGTCCATCCTGGTTGTCCGGCTGACGTCGTGTGGCCAGGGAATGCCCGGCTGGTGCGTGGCTCATCGGACGGCCAGCGGGTTGAGCGGGGTCCCGACGCCGTTGGTGATCTTCAGGGCGGGGGCGCAGAGCAGGAAGTCGTACACGCTGTCGGTGGCGCAGGCGTCGCCGAGGGCCTCAAGGTCGAACATCTCACCGAGCGTCATGCCCAGGTCGCGGATCAGCACGTAGTGCACGGGCAGCCGGGCGTTGGGATCTCCGCTCGGGTATTTCTCGACGGCCCAGTTGTCGACGGCGAGCGCCGCGACGTCGCGCTCGCGAAGCCAGCGGGCGCAGGCGAGCGTGAGCCCGGGCTCCTCGCCCATGAACTCGTCGGCCGACCCCTCGGTGAACCGCCGGGTCCAGCCGGTGCGCACGAGCAGGATGTCACCTGGCCCGATCCCGTGGTCGGCGGTCAGGCAGTCGACGCCGTGGAGCCGGGCGATGTCGAGCAGAACGCCTCGGCCGATGACGCCGCGCGCAAGTCGGTCGATCGACAGCCGCGCCGCGCCCCGCGCTGTGATCATCGATGCGGGTATTCCGTTGTAGCAGGTCTCGTCGTAGAAGACGTGCGCGAGGCCGTCCCACTGGGTCGCGCACTGCAACGGCATGAAGATGAAGTCGTCGGTGAAGCCGCCGCCGTCGGGGAAGCTGGACTGCCCGGTCATCGACATGAGGTGCACGGGATTGACCCGCCCGCCGAGCCCGGTCTGTGGTCCGTCTGCGCCCAAGGGGTAGCCGAGGTCGAAGACGCGGCCGGTGCGGACGAGCGCCGCTGCCGCGGCTACCCGCGCGTCGGTGATCAGGTTGAGCGTGCCGAGCTCGTCGTCGGCTCCCCACCGGCCCCAGTTCGACAGCTCGCGTCCCACCGCGCGGAAGTCAGTCATGCGGTCGTACTCCAGGCCCGTCGAACAGATCGGCCAGGTCGAGCTTGCGGACCTTGCCGGACGCCGTGAGGGGCAGGTGTTCGACCAGACACCAGATCCGGGGCACCTTGTAGTGGGCGATCCGGGTTGCCACGAAGGCTTCCAGCTCCTCGGCGGTCGCCGTGCTGCCTGGCGCGAGCTGGACGGCCGCCGCGACGGTCTGGCCGTCGCGTTCGTCGAGGACACCGAGCACGGCGGCGGCGGCCACGGCCTGATGGCGCAGCAGCGCGTCCTCGACCTCGATCGGGTAGATGTTCTCGCCCTTGCGGATGATCACTTCGCGGGCGCGGCCGTGAATGGTGATGACGCCGGCGGTGTCCATGGAGCCGAGGTCGCCGGTGTGCAGGAACCCCTCGGGGTCAAGCACGTCGGCGGTGGCCGCGGGCATCGCGACGTAGCCGTCCATCATGACCGGGGAGCGCACGCACACCTCGCCGATGGTGCCGACCGGGACGACCTCGCCGGACCCTACATGGACGATCTTCACTGTGGTGTGCGGCACGGGACGCCCGACGGTCATCGCGATCGTCATCGCGTCGTCGTCGGCGTCCGTGCTGGTGATCAGCGGACATTCCGACTGTCCGTAACCGATGGACGGGACGGCGGCGAGCTCGATGCGCACGCGGTCGACGAGCGCCGGCGGCACGCTGGCACCCCCGAGCCCTACCCCGACGACGCCGCCGGCCGCTTCGGCGATCCGCGGATGGTCCAGCAGGGCGTAGAGCATGGTCGGGACACCGCCGATGCGGGTCGCACCGGTCGGTCGGAGCAGACCGACGAGGGCGTCGACGTCGAACCGGTCCATGACGACGTAGGCGCCGCCGACGCTGAGTGCGCCGAGCACCATTACGCACGACCCGCCGACGTGGTGGAGCGGCACCGGGTTCAGCCACACGTCGTGCGGCCCGGCGTGTCCGTTGCGGGCGCGGAAGTAGCCGCTATGCAGCGCGGCCCGGTGGCTCAGCAGCGCCCCTTTGGCCCGGCCCGTGGTGCCGGAGGTGAACTGGATCAAAAACGGCGCTTCGGCCCCCACCTCGGGCAGGGGTCCGTCGTCGTCCGCGAGCGTGCCAAGCTCGTGCAGGCGGAGCGTCGGCGCGGGGCTGTCGAGCGCACAGGCTCGGTCGTGGAGGTCCACGCCGCGGCCATCCAGACCGCTGAAGATCAGGGAGGGCGCGGTCAGCGCGATGGCGTGCTCGAGCTCGCGGTCGGTCCAGGCGGGGTTGAAGGGGGTCAGGACGAGTCCGGCCAGCGCGCAGGCATACTGCAGCACCACCCAGTCGAGACTGTTGCGCGACCAGACCGCGACCCGGTGGCCCGGCGCGGCGGCGCGCAGCAGGGACCGCGCGGTCCGCTCCGCTCGGTCGCGAAGGTCGGCGTAGCTCATCCGCCCGATCCGCTCGCCGTCCGGCCAAAGCAGCGCGACGCGGTCACCCTGGTCTGCGGCTCGCTCACGCAGCAATGTGCCGATCGACCCGGCGAGCAGGGGCAGCTCGTCGTGTGCAGGCCAGTAGGAGTCGGTCAGCCCCGTGCCCGTCATGGCCGCTCGGGAGTTGCCGTGAGGAAGGGAAAGTTTCCCGCCTGCGTGCCCCACTCATGTACCGCGCGGCCGGTGAGCCGCTCGGTGCCGCCGGGGCCGTCCAACCGGGCCTGCACCTCGCTGAGCTGCCGGCTGTAGAGCGAACCAGGCTTGTTGTTGAGCACGACGTGCTCGGAGTTCCGCGGCGACAGCAGGCGCGCGAAGAACTCCGTGCCACCGTCCGCTGCCTTCAGAGTCGTCACCGCGGGCATCGCCAACCCCGTCCGCGGGTTGATCGTGAATCGTTCGACATAGCTGGCGAAGGCGAACGTGCTCAGGACCAGTTCGGAGCCCCGCCAGAGCAGGAACGGGGTGAAGTGGCGGTACCCGAACTGCGCAGACGCCCCGGAGTCCGTCCAGACGGCGGTGTAGTCGCCGGCATAGAAGTGCCCCCAGGTCCAGATGGACTGGGCGGATTTCTCCCCGTCACTGCCCCCCAAGGGGAAGGACGAGACCTGCCGCTCGAGGTGGAACGCCCCGGTACCGTCGACCGGGAGGCCGCGGACCGTGATGTGCCCGGTCGAGGTGGCCCGTGGGATCAGCGGCCACCACCCGGCCGCGTGCCGCTGGACGGGGTCGTAGGCCGTGTAGCCCGGCGACGCGTCGACGAATTTCGCGCCTGTGCAGACGGCGCGGCAGGCCACGTCGACCTCGATGCCGCCGACCGACAGGACGAGCCGGTATCCCGTTGGCCGCCCGTTGGCGTCGAACTCCCCGACGATGCGATTACGGTCGCCCCATCGGCCGCCGAACGCGTCGCCGTCGAAGTCCTCCGGTTCGAAGGTCTCGTTCACTTCCAGGACGTCGCCGTCCGGCGGGAGGATCTTGATGGTGACGGCCGGAAGCCCGTCGGCGAGCGGGCGGCAGCGGATCAAGCCGATCCCGATCTGGTAGCCGTTCTCCAGATCGCCGTCGAGCCAGAACAGGTCGACCAGCGACGCCGGATCGGCTGGCAACTCGTCGTGCCACCGCAGTTCGTCGCGGCCCACGGGCCGCACAACATACCGCGCGCTCATGCGACTCCTCTCGCGATGGGATGTGGTCGGTCAGCGTGGGGCAGCGGTCAGCGCCGCGGCGTTGTCGCGCATGATGCGCCGCCGGTCGGCGGCGTCGAAGCCCTCGAGGGCCGTCAAGAAGTCCAGCGGCTGCGCGACGCCCTCGAGATGTGGCCAGTCGCTGCCGAACAGCAGACGCCCGGCGGGCATGGTGCGGGCGATCTCCTGCACGTTGTCCTCCCAGAAGGGAGTGATCCACACGTGCTCCCGGAACTGCTCGACAGGATCGATCTTGTACCAGCCCGCCGTTTGGGTATGGCCCTTGTGGAGACGGGCCAGCAGCGGCGCCACCCACGCACCCCCGTTCTCGATGGACGCGAAACGCAGGCCTGGGAACCGTTCGAACAGCCGATGACAGATGATCGCCGCGTAGAAGTCCGGCACCGCGCGCTGCGAGGCGACCGCCTTCTTCAGCGGGGAGTTGAACAGCATCCGCCACGACGTGCTGGACTCCCACATGTCCGCGAGGAAGTCGTAGCCGTCGTCACCGGCGTGCGGGGCCATGACGATGCCCGCCTCCTCGACCCGCGCCCAGAACGGGTCGAACCGCTCGTCGGCGGGAGACGCCGTCCCCTCGGCCGTGTACACAGTGCCGTTACGCATGGTGATGACCCGAGCGCCGCGGCTGATGCACCACTCCAGCTCCCGCACGGCCCAGTCGACGTCGGAGAGCGAAAGGTACGGAGCGGAGAAGATCCGGTCCTGGTAGGCGAAGCCCCAGTCGTCGTCAAGCCACCGGTTGAACGCCGAGAAGGTCGCCAGAGCGGCCCGGATGTCGGGTTGGAACGCCACCTCGAGACCGACGGACAGCGTCGGGAAGAACCAGGCCGCGCCGACCCCCTGGTCGTTCATGACCGCTAGACGCACGTCCCGGTCCCGGTACTCGGGCCGGATCTTCTCCAGATCACCCACCAGTGTTCGCACGTCGGCACCATCGGCGTTGACGCCCTTGAAGTACTGATAGAGCGCGCCCGGCTTCCCGATCGGGTCGAAGGTCGGGTTCGGAATGAGTTCGAAAAGCTTAGCGCCGAGCATCAGGCGCTTGCGTCCGTTCAGGTCGATCCATCGCGCGCCGCGGTTGGCGAACTCTTTCGGAAGGTGGCGCGTCAGCGCGTCCACGGCTTCGTAGTAGTGGTTGTCGGCATCGAACACCGCATATCCGAGGCGGGGATCGATCTCGACGTCGGGCTGCGATGTGGTGGTCACGCCCACGCCTCCTTGTCCATCAGCGTCCGGACCGCAGAACTCCTGCCGTCCACACCCGTTCCTTGTCAGGGCACGGCCTCGCGCGGGCCAGGACGGCGCCGCACTGCACCAGCGCGTCTGGCGGCTCCGTCCCGCCCTCGGCTACCCGAGCATCAGGCATGATCGGTGACCTGTCAAACAGTGTTGGACAGAGCGACTCGATGCCGCCCGGCCCTGCCGCCACAGCCCTGGCGACAGGTGGTTCACGGACGAAGTGCGCCACGAGGCGCTTGTGCGCCGTCAGGCGCTGAGGATCGAAGGAGGTGCAAGACCTTCTCGCCGGATCGTCGCAGCGGTCCGGCTGAAGCTGAACGCAGCCGTGCGACGTGAGGTCGCGTGACGGGAGTGATCGCAACGGCCGAGGGATCGAGGGAGGTGACGTTCGACGTTGCGATCGGGCGAGTGTCCAGACGCTCTCCCCGCCGCAGCATGCGACCTGGGTAACCGGGTGGTGTGAAGCCCGCGGAAGAGCCCAAGGATTCCTGTGCCATCCAGGCGTTACCGGCTGGGGAAGACCGGACGGGTGAACGTGCAGTGAATTTCCGTATGCGTGAATATTGCCCTGCACGGGATGGAAACGGCTGCGGGAGTCCGGTACTACACCTCCGGCAGGAACGCCGGGGCTACGTTCCCGGATCCCCGGTGCTGGTGAGGTACGCCGACGATCAGCTGGTGCTGCGTTACAGCTGGGAGCAGGCGCAACAGGTCAGACAACAGCTCTCGGAATGAATGAAGCCGCGTGGTCTGGCGTTCAACGAAGACAAGATCCAGATTGTTCATCTCACTCAGGGATGCGACTTTCTCGGCTTCAATATTCGCCGCTACGGGAGCAAGCTGCTGATCAAACCGAGCGCTGAAGCCGGCGAATCCGGCGACGACTGCGCACCGAGGTCCGTGTCCGTTACGGCGGCAGCGCGGCTTCGGTAGTGGCGAACCTGGCCCCGGTGATCCGGGGATGGGCCAACTACCAGCGGCACGTCGTGTCCAGCAAAGAGTTCTCCAGACTGGACGACTACATGTGGAAGCTGCTGTTCAAATGGGCGGTTCGCTCCCACCCGAACAAGCCGAGACGCTGGGTGGTCGACCAGCACTTCGGCAGGTTCAATCAGTCACGGAACAACCGGTGGGTGTTCGGTAGCCGGGCGACCGGCGACTGCGTACCCAGATTCTCCTGGACTAAGATCGTGCGGCATGTGGTGGTCAAGGGCACGGCGTCTCCGGACGACCATTCCCTTGCTCAGTACTGGGCAGACCATCGCCACAGAGAGACCCCGCCTCCGGTAAATTCTCTCGGCATTCTCCTGCTTAGGAAGCAGGAAGGTCGATGCCTGGAATGCGGAGGCTTTCTCCTGCACGCCTACGACCGGCCGCGGTCCCCGGAATAATGGCTGGCAACGATCAGGATGGGGATCCGCCACCAGCGGATCGCCGTTCCAGGGGAAGAGCTCGACGACCGGCGCATTATTCACGTTTCCTGCCTACCCCAAGAAAAACGGGTAGTCGCGGGGAGCCCGGTATCTCCACCTGTAGCGTCAAGTAGGACTTGCTTGAGCCGCTTGCGGTGAAAGCCGCCTGGGCGGTTCTGAGGGGCCCCGGCGCAGAACTACGCCGGAGCTACCCGACTGCCCCGGGGGACGTCGGGGAGGGTGGGAAGCAGCGCTGACAAAGCCGGGACGGCCTGGACCTGCCAGGGCTCTTGCAAGAACGCGTCATGACCTTAATGGCGTTGGATGTCGGGTTCAGGCGGAGTGGCGGGTTTGTCATGGGAAGCCGTGGAGGTTGAGTGCGGCGGTCGCGGTGACGTGGTCGAGGCGGCCTTCGGGGATGTAGCGGTAGCCCACGGCGCGGATCGCGGTGATCACGGCGCCTCGGAAGATCGCGAGGGCTGCGGGGCCCCGGCCGGTCCTGCTGGTGGAGGCGTCCTCGCCGAAGGTCACGTCGCGGACGTAGTGCTGGCGGTCCTCGATGTGCCAGCGCTGGCGGGCGAACATCGCGAGCAGCGCGGCCCCTGCCTGCTCGAAGGTGAGGCTGGTGATCCCGTAGGCGGTCTCGCGGGTCGCCGGCCTGCCTTTCACCCGGCGCCAGCGGTGGATGCGGATCGCCTGGGCCGCGTGCGGGAAATCGACGTGGGCGACGGTGGCGGCCTTGAGGCCGCGGGTCTCGTCGCGGCCGTGGCCATGGTCGCGGGTGGTGGCGCCGGTCGGGATGTCGGCCCAGGGCAGGCCAGGAACGCCCACATCGTCGGCTGATTTTTCTTGATCACGGCAAGGTAGTGGGCGTTCTTCGCGGTGACCAGCCAGTCGAGGTTGGCGCGCACGGTGTGGAGGGCATCGGCCGTGACCAGCACGTTCGTCAGGTCAAGGGGCCGTAGCAGCCGGCGGAACACCGTGGTCTCGTTGGTCTTGGCATCGACCTGACCGAGCAGCCGCCCGTCGCCGTGGCTGACCGCGCCGACGAGGTGCACCCGGCTGCCGTCGGCGCGTTTCGCGTGCCGGCTGGTCTTGCCGCGACCGCGACCGCCGACACCGGCGCCACGCGTTCCCGGGTAGCCGCATCCGCCTGGGCGGCGGCGGGTTCCTGCTGCCCGCAGGCTTCCTCCTCGGCTGGCGGGTTCGGGTCGAGCGGTGGGTCGAGCAGGGCCACGGCGAGTTCCCCGTCATCCACGGCCGCAAGGAACCGGTGGATCGTCGCGGCGCTCGGCAGCCGGTAGCCGTCGAACGGATCCCACGGCAGGCGCAGCCGCGCGCGTTCCTCGTCACTGGTCCGCCTCAGCCACCCGCGGACCGCCGACACCCGGTCGTGGCCCGCCGCCGTCAGCGAGCACAGCCACACCGCGGCCAGGCACCGCAACGGGTAGACCAGCCCGCGAGGCGACCGCTGGTCGGTCACCAGATCGAGCCGCTCCCAGATTTCCGCACGCGACACGTCGCCGGCTCCCACCACACCGGCAGCGGCGCGCGACAATGCGCCCACAGGCACGCCGCACTCCAGACCACGAGGACATAAGACATCTCCGTGATCTACAAGTGGCGTGCCTGTCCCTTTGCCCGCGACACGTGGTCCAGCCGTGCCCGCACTCCCGCACACCGCCCTCTACCAGGACCGATCAGCCGAACCTGACAGAGCGGGCCGATCCCATCAAATCGCATCCTTGCAAGAGCCCTGCTGGACCTGCCAGACGGGTCGGGTCCGGCGAGCGAGACCAGAGGGTATACGAGAGGAACCAGAGTGGTAAAGCTCCGTAAGCGTGGCACCGGCTTCAACCTGGTGGATACAGGCCGGGGTGCAGTGCACGGGTCGCTTGGTGAGTGGCTCGACTCCGTAGCCGACTTGGCGTGTCGGTGGGGAGGCCACGATGAAGGTCTGCGGCGTAGTCGTGGCGATGCTGCCGGGGCAAAGCTGGGTGCCGAACTGGTCGATCGATTCTCAGTGAACACAGGAACCATCCCGCGACGTTCCCGCTGCCCGGAATCCATCCGGGGCCCGGCCAACCGCGAGCCGCGGCGACCGCGCGCAGCGCGGCGAACTGGGCAGCGAGCTGGTGCAGCGGCTCACCGCCGGCCGGCTCGTCTGCGGGGTAGAGCGAAAAAGGGGAGGTGTACTTCGCCTCGAACACGACCACCGTCGTCCCGGCGGTCACCACCACGTCCGGCTCGACCCGCATCCCCGGTAGCTGAGGCACTTGGTAACTCGGCCACAGCAAGACTTGCGCACGGTCCAACGTCTCCGGATCGACCGGCACGTCGACGGCGGCGAGCACCGTCCCGAGCACCCGCCGGTAGGGCAGGTGGCGGATCGCGCCGAACACCGCGTCGGTCAGCGCGTCCTCGGAGCGAGCTGACGCTGTCCCAGCGGCGGGATCCAGCTTGCCGGCCAGGATCGCGAGCATCGACCCAGTATGACCAACTCGATCTTGGCCCCGTAGACAAGGGCCGGTGGTCAAGGCATCGACGGGCGTCGGGATCTCTGGCCGGCTCGAGGCGGAGGGCGCACCCGGCGCGGCGCCAACATCACCAAAGCGACACTACATATACGTGTAGATCACGAAAGTGCAGGTAGAGCGCATGTGGGTTAATGGTTCGTGTCGGCCGGGGTAGTTGAACCCCCACACCCCATACATGCAGGTCAGAGACCATGCTGATCTCTTTAGGCTGTGTCCGAGGGGGGACTCGAACCATTACCCCACCACCGGTCACTCTGTCCGGTGAGCTCATTCTCGCAGGTCACGCGGGAGTTGAGCAGTGAGCGCCGTGGCCTCTACTCCCCTACCCCGCCCAGATGGACGGCCGGTCGCTCTCCGCGCGGTCACCACCTTGATCGCCACGGTCGTCGCACTCAGCTTCCTGTTCGGGCTCGGCAACGTCTGGGCGCTGGGCATCAGACTCGGCGTCCCCGCCTACATCGCCCCTCTCGTCGCCCCGGCCGTCGATCTCTCGGTGATCGCGCTGCTCGTGGCCACCCGCCAGCTTGCCCTGGCCGGCGCCAGTCCCGCGCAGATCCGACCCGCCCAACGCCTCCTAATCTTCTGCAGCGTCGTCACCCTTGCCCTCAACACCGCGGAACCGATCCTCGAAGGTCACTACGGCCGCGCCGCCTTCGACGCCGTCGGCTGCTGCCTCCTCATCGGCTGGTCCCACATCGGCCCAGCACTCCTCCAAGCCCTGCAGACCACCAGCGCCGCCGAAGGTTCGCCCCAGTCCCAAAGCACCACTACAGCGAGCGCCGCTGATCAGCTGAATTCGGCTGCGCCGGACCGCCAGGTGCCGAACCCCCGGACGCCGGCCGATACCAAAGAGAGTCGGCAGCAGAAACGTGCCTCCGAACAGGACCTCCTTCACCGAGCCCGCGCCGAAGACACCCTCCACTGGGAAACCCACCACCGACCGATCTCAGCCGAAACCCTCCGCAAACGCCTCCGCATTGGAGCTGACACCGCGCGTAACCTTGTCACCCAGCTACGAAAAGACACCCGCACGCAACTCGACACAGGAACTCCCGGCCAGACTTCCAAGAACGTAGTCAACGACTCCTGATACAGAGCAGCGACGTCGACGACCGGAGCCACCAATCGATCGGCGACGCGGGCAAACGTGTCTCCCGAGCGCCGCGCCTCTGGCGCGCGCTCGGGGGGCTCGAACCTCGGTGGACCTAACGCAACACAATAAGAACCGCTTGATCTTGGTTCAGGGTCCCGAGATCACCGTCCGACCGGTCTCCACGAGGCTCCTAGCCAGGGGCGATGCCCAGTGAGCGCCCGGCCAGCAACCTCGCCAGCCGGATCGAACACACGTTCCGTAGACCTGGTGGGTCCGAACGGCACCGCCCGCATGGTGACAGTGATCGTCGGAACGTCGTCCACCTCATCCCACGCGGCCCACAGCGCGAGTTGCCGTTTGTCGAGCGCGGGGTAGGCGGTGATCGCTCGCTGGAGGCGGGCGAGTAGTCCACTAGGGTCTCCGCAACCGCGGACGCACCATGCCGCGGCGTCGTACTCGGCGGGACCGAGGAACCCGATCGGATCAAGCATAGCCCAGCCGTAGTCGCCATTAAGCAGGGTGTTCACGGACCGGATGCCAATCACCGTGGAGCTGGACGGGACGGCCGCGGACCTCCCGCAGCCTCTTCTCGCCCGCCTGGGGGCTCCTCTTGACCATTTCCGTCGAAACACCAGGGCGCCTTCGAAAAAGACGCTTCGTGCGCCCCTGAAGAAGATCGACGTGGACGCTCTTGACGCGACCTTCGGCGCCTGGCTGTGCGCGCAGATCGCCCGAGGACGGGTTGCCCTTGCGATCGACGGCAAGGTCCTGCGCGGCGCCTGGTCCGGCGATGAAAGCGTGACCGCCGCATATCTCCATACCCACGTCAGGGGAAACTGGGGCATCGAGAACGAAGTTCACTACACCCGCGACGCAGCCTGGCGTGAAGACGCCAACCCCACCTACACAGGGAACACCAACCATGCCCTCGCGAGTTTCCGCAACCTGGCCATCGGTGTGATCGGTCTCAACGGAACCAGGAATATAAAGAAACCCTCGAACATGTCGCCGCCGACCGCTACAGAGCCCTCCCGCTACTCGCTGCCACCTGCAACAGATCGCACGATGAGTTGCCTTGCCGAGGCCCTGCGTGAAGGCCCCCGCCGTCAGCGGTCGCCAGAAACAGCGGCATTTCATCGGGAGAGAATCAGGCGATCTTCCTGAATAGCGGGAAAGGGTCGTCCAGCGGACTCGAAGTACCGAGGTGATCCCTGGAGGTCCCCGCAGCCGCCGACTACACTGACCAACGGCCGCTCCCGACGACGTGTTATCTGGAGACATTGTGGCGCTCACCGACAATACGCTCGAACAATGAGTCGGGAGGGTGGCCGGGCGCGAGTACGTCGGGAACAAACTGAGCAGTCAGGATCGTGTCCACACATTCACGCAGGTCGCGCTCGACACGCGATGAAACCGGCCAGGTGAATACATTCTGATATTGGCCGCGTCGGGAGCTCCGGAGCGATCCCGCCGCCTCGTCACGACTTAGTTCCATGCCGTCCGGCGAGAGAGGGATGTCGAATGGGCGCGCCGTCGCAGGGCCCGGGAACCGAAATCTACGACTACGTTGTCGTGGGTTCCGGCGCCGGCGGAGGACCACTCGCGGCCAATCTCGCCGAGGCCGGCATGAGCGTGCTGGTACTGGAGGCCGGCGACACTGCGGGCAACGAGCTCCTCTACCCCGTTCCCGCCTTTCATGCCCTGGCATCGGAGGACGAGAAGGTCCGGTGGAGCTACTTTGTCCGGCATTACGACGACGATCTCCAGCAGGCCCGGGACAGCAAGTTCGTCGCCGCCCACGACGGGATCCTGTACCCGCGGGCGGCAACGGTCGGGGGCTGTACGGCCCATCACGCAATGATCACCATATACCCGCACAACCGGGATTGGGATGCCATCGCCGAGATCACCGGCGACCGCTCGTGGGAAAGCACCGTGATGCGGGAGTACTTCGAGCGGCTGGAGCGGTGCCAGTACCGGCCGCGACCGTGGCTACTTCCCCGCCGTCGGTCGCTCGCAAGGCTGCTTGCCCGGCTTCCCCTTCCGGACACGGTGGTCAACCGAGGCAGGCACGGTTTCGACGGCTGGCTACCCACCAGCCAGCCGGACCCCAAGCTCGCGGTCCGGGACGGGCAGCTTCTCCAGATCGTCATCCACGCGGCCCGGGAGTCCCTGGCCGACTTCCTCGGCAGGCCTCTCGGCCCCCTGGAGGACTTCCGCAGCTTTCTGGACCCCAACGACTGGCGGGTGCAGCAACGACGCCTGCAGGGGCTCTGGCTGGTGCCGATGTCGACCACGCGGGGGCGGCGGAGCGGCGCGCGCGAGCGGCTCCAGGCGACGCAGCGCGACCAGCCCGAGCTCCTGGTCGTGCGGACCGGGGCTCTGGTCGCCAGGGTGCTGTTCGAGGGCCAGGTACCGACCGCCGTCGGCGTGGAGTACCTCGACCTGTCCCACGCCTATCGCGCGGATCCGGCCGCGACCCGCGCGGCCCCGGGGACGTTGCGGCAGGTCCGGGCCCGCCGGGAGGTGGTCCTGTGCGGCGGCGCCTTCAACACGCCGCAGCTGCTCAAGCTCTCCGGCGTCGGGCCGCGAGGCGAGCTGGAAAGCCTCGGCATCGACGTGGTCGCTGACCGGCCAGGGGTTGGCGAGAACCTCCAAGACCGGTATGAGATCGGGGTCGCGGCCGAGCTGGGCTCGGATCTGGCGCTGATCCGCGAGTGCTCGTTCCAGCCACCCGCCCCCGACGGCAGGCCGGATCCCTGCTACCAGGCCTGGGAGGCGGGGACCGGGCCGTACACCACCAACGGTGTCATCGTCGCCATCACCCGTAAGTCACGCCCCGAGCTGGCCGACCCCGACTTGTTCATCTTCGGCCTTCCGGCGCATTTTACCGGATATTATCCAGGATACTCGGCGGACCTGCAGTGCAACAGGAAGAGCTTCACCTGGGCAATTCTCAAGGCACACACCAGAAACACCTCCGGTCGGGTCACCCTCCGCTCCGTCGACCCCCGGGACATGCCCGACATCTCCTTTAACTACTTCAACGAGGAGACGGACAAGGAGGGCAGCGATCTCGCCGCGATGGTGGCCGGAATCCAGTTCATCCGGGGTGTCAACCGCCGGGCCGGCGCCGTTGTGAAACAGGAGACGACCCCCGGCGCGGCGGTCGCCTCGGAAGAACAGATCAGCGAGTTCGTGCGCAACGAGGCTTGGGGACACCACGCTTCGTGCAGCTGCAGGATCGGCCGGGCGGACGACCCGATGGCGGTGGTGGACAGCCAGCTGCGTGTCTACGGCACCCGCCGTCTGCGAGTGGTCGACGCGTCGGTTTTCCCTCACATTCCCGGCTTCTTCGTCGCCACCTCCGTCTACATGGTCGCGGAGAAGGCGAGCGACCTCATTCTGGCTGATGCCGGCAGGGCTCCCGTGCCATCCCGCCGACCGGCCATGCGACGGGCGGACTCCCTCCGATCGAAAGAAGGAAGATCATGGTAGGAATTCGGCTGGAAAAAGGAAGCCAGGGCAGGTCCTCCCTGTCGCGTATCTACGACGCGGCCGCGGTGCGGATCGATCGGCGGATCGGCTGGAGCCGGTTCCCGCCGCCACTGGGCCTGGCGTTGCTCTTCGGCCTGCGCAATGTGCTGCGGAGGGAGAATCTCTTCGACACGGACGCGCTGCCTTCCTCCGGGGGCCCGGTCGCGGCTCCGTACGACGACCGGTACCTCGTCCAGCGCACGGCGGATGGCAGCTGGAACGACCTGGATGAGCCGACGATGGGCATGGCCGGCACCCGCTTCGGCCGCAACGTGCCGCTTGCCAACGCCTACCGCGAACCCGAGCCGCAGCTGCTCAGCCCCAACCCGCGTGACCTAAGCCGGGCCCTGCTCACACGCACCACCTTCCAGCCGGCGGAAACGGTGAACTCGCTCGTCGCCGCCTGGATCCAGTTCATGGTCCGTGACTGGTTCAGCCACGGCGCGCATCCGACGGACAACCCGTGGGTGCTCCCGGTGCGCGGGGACGACGACTGGCCGGACCGGCCGATGGAGATCCCGCGGACCACGCCGGACCCGACCAGGCCGCCCCGCAGCGACGATTCTCCGTGGACGTCCATCAACGTCGTCTCACACTGGTGGGACGGCTCGCAGATCTATGGCACCACCCGCGCGGAGCAGCAGCGGCGCCGATCCAAGGTCGACGGCAAGCTACGAGTCGGGCCGGGCGGCCTGCCAGGGTACTTCGACGAACCGGGCAAAGACCCGGCGCGTGAGCCGGGATTCTGGCTCGGACTGGCGCTCTTCCACACTGTCTTCACCCGCGAGCACAACGCGATCTGTGACCGGCTCCATGCCGCCTACCCGGACTGGTCGGATGACGACCTGTTCGAACGGGCACGTCTGATCAACGCGGCGCTGATGGCGAAGATTCACACCGTGGAATGGACACCGGCCGTCATCAGCCACCCCACCACGGTGGCCGCGCTGCGGACCAACTGGTGGGGGCTGGCCGGTGAGCGCATCCACAACCTGGTCGGCAGGATCAGCTCCAGTGAGGTCATCAGCGGTATCCCGGGCTCCGAGACGGATCACTTCGACGTCCCCTATTCGCTGACCGAGGAGTTCGTCGCGGTCTACCGGATGCACCCGCTCGTCCGGGACGAGTGGAGCCTGCGGTCGGCGGCGGATAACACCGTCCTGCGGGAGAGCACGCTCCGCGACCTCACCGGAGCCGGCGCGCTGGACGCGCTGGCCAAGATCTCCACCGCCGATCTACTCTACTCCTTCGGCACGCTGCACCCGGGGCTGGTGACGCTGCACAACTTCCCGCACCACCTCCAGAACTTCATCCGACCTGACGGAAAGCTGCAGGATCTCGCCGCGACCGACATCCTGCGGACCCGCGAACTCGGTGTGCCCCGGTACAACGAGTTCCGCCGGCTGCTGCACCTGGAACCCGCGAAGGACTTCGCCGACATCACCGGCAGATCCGACTGGGCGGCCGAGCTGGACCGTGCGTACGACGGCGACGTCGAACGTCTCGATCTCGTGGTCGGCCTGCTCGCCGAGCGCCTCCCCAGGGGCTTCGCCTTCAGCGACACCGCCTTCCGGATATTCATCCTGATGGCCTCGCGCCGGCTAAACAGCGATCGTTTCCTGTCACGCGACTTCAGGCCGGAGATCTATACCCAGGAAGGTATCGACTGGATAGGCCGCAACTCGCTCAGCACCGTACTGCTGAGGCATTTTCCGGAGCTGCGCCCCGCCCTGCGTTCGGTCGAGAACGCCTTCGCGCCGTGGACGGCAGCCGATGATCACCGTTGAGCGGGGTTGCCGTCGCGGCGAGCCGCGTCACCGCGGCGCCGGCGCGAGGCCCGGCGTCGCGGCCGGGAAACGGTCGTGAAGGTGAAGCGCCGTGGCGGCCCTCGCCAGCCTGGGGCCGAGGATCTTGAGGACGTTCGGATCGCGGTCGTGCTCAACGGCGGCGTGAGCCTCGCCGTGTGGATGGCCGGTGTCGTCAACGAGATCAACACGCTGGCGCAGGCCCGCTCCGCCACACCGCTCTCGGCGGCGCCTCCGGCCTGGGCCGCCGGCACGGTGTACGGCTGTCTCCTCGACCTCGTTCACGCGACGGCACGGGCGGACGTGATCTCCGGCACCTCGGCGGGCGGCATAAACGGCGCGTTCCTGGCCTACGCCCAGGCATACGGCGCCGATCTGGCCGGCCTGGGTGCCAAGTGGGCCGAGCTCGGTTCCTTCGAGGAGCTGCTGCGCGACTCGACGGGACCGGACCAGCAGTCCTTTCTCCTCGGCGACGACTACTTTCTGCCCGAGCTGGCACGCGCGTTCACCGAACTGGTGCCGGAGGACAGCCGGGAGCAGTCGTACGTGCCGCCCGCCGAGCGGCCGGTCGACCTCGTCATCAACACGACGCTGATGCACGGCCGGTCGACGCGGCACGTCGACGACTTCGGCACGGAATTCGAGGAATCCAGCCACAGCGGCGAGCTTCGATTCACCCGCACGGCGGACACTCCGCCGTCGGACGATGTGTTCAGGGGCGCCGCCATCGCGCGTCAGCTGGCGCTGGCCAGCCGGAGCACGGCGTCGTTTCCCGTCGCCTTCGAACCGAGTTTCCTGCCGGTCGGGGAGGACGACGGGGACGCCTACCACCCGGACATGGGCGCCGCCGTACAGCGGCCCACGGCCGCGCCGGGCCCCCGGAGCCGGTACGTCCTCGATGGCGGCATCCTGCTGAACCAACCGGTGCGCCCCGCGCTGGCGGCGATCTACGCCCAGCCGGCAGACCGGCAGGTTCGGCGGCTGCTGACGCACGTCAACCCGGACCCGCGCTCCGCCGTCCCCGGCGAGATCGCGGGCCTTCTCGGCCGGGGCCGAGCCGGCGACGAGGGGCTCGACAGGGCCGGGGGGCACGACAGCGCTGGCGGGCATGACAGCACCGAGGTGCCCGACAGCGCCGGCAGGCCGCCGACCCTCGCTGCCGTGCTGGCAACGCTCGCCGTCCTGCCGTATGCGCAGTCAGTCGAGGTCGAGCTCCAGCAGCTCCAGGAAACAAACGATCGCGTCCGGCGACACAGATCGGGACGCGCGCACCTGATCGGTTCCCTGGATGAGAAGCTCGCCGGCCAACTCATGGACCAGTACCGGACGATGCGGTCCTGCCAGGAGGCCGACCGCATCGGGGCCGTGTTCGCGGCGGCCCTCGACCGACAAAGGCTGTGGTGGACGCGCGACGAACTCGCGGGGGCCCTGCTGGATGTGGACCTCGACGGGATCCCCTGCGTTCCGCGCGCCCTGCCCCGTCGGAACGCCGATCCCAAGCGGTGGGCCTGGGGAATCGGGCCGGTTGAACGCATCGGTGTGCTCGCCGTCGACCTGTTCAAACGCGCGATGTGGCTTGCCCCGCCAGCGGATCACGCGCTTCGCGGCCGGTTGCGTGGATACCGCGGGCAGCTGCACGGCGAGCTGGCGACGCTGCGCGCGATCCGCCGCGACGACGACGATTTCTGGCGAAGCTGGTCGGCCCGGCCGCCGGCGCAGCCCGGGGCGGACGAGGACCCGCGGGATTCGGCGGATGCCGGCGACGGCTCGGACCCGGTCGAACCGGCGGCACCAGGGGGCTCCGCGGAACGACGGGCGCGGCTGCGTACCTGGCTGCAGGACGCGCTCGCATCCTGGCCGCTCCCGCCCGGGGCGGCGGACATCCCCCGGGACACGTTGCCGGTACGGCTGGGCACGGTGGCGGAGCGGATAGTTCGCCTGCTGATCGATGCGGCGGACGACCTCTGGCGGCTCGGGGCGCCGGACGCGGGTGACGCGGTAGCCACCGTTCCTCACGTGGCCGTTGAGACCGACCTGCTGAAGAAACTGCTGCGCGCGCTCCTGTCGGATGACCTCCGGAGTTCCCCGGCAGCACTGCGGCGGCGGTTGTTGGCGGTGGAGGTCTGTCAACTCGCGATGGCCGGCGCACCGCGGGACGCGGAGCAGGAGGTGATCTTCCAGCAGATCAGCGGCTTCACCCCGAACTCGTTCGGCGGACCGGCGACGCCGGACAAGATCGCCGGCATCAGGCTGTTCTGGTTCGGCGGTTTCCTGAAAAGATCATGGCGGGTCAACGACTGGATCTGGGGCCGGTTGGACGGCGCGACGCGCATGGTTCAGGCGGTCCTCGACCCGGCGAGGCTGCGCCAGCTCGGCCGCTCCGCTCAGGAGACCCACGACGCGCTGCATCGGATCGCTGTCGGTGGGGCCTACCGGGACGACCTCTCCGGGTATTTCCGCGACGCGCGGGACGAGATCTTCGCCGAACTCGCCTTCCTGGACTCGGAGGATCCCGGCGCGCAGGCAGGCTCCCTGACGGCGACGACGCGCGCGGTCACGCGGCGGCTCCACGCCGACATCCTCGCCGAGGAGATGCCGCACCTCGTGGAGGCGCTGCGGCACGACATCGCCAAGGCCTCCGGCGGGAGGCCCGTCGGCTGTCGCTTCCTGGAGAAGCAGGCCGCCACGCTCCGGCCGGCGGCCCCCCAGCCGTCGCTGGACGACCTGTTCGCCCAGTTTCTGGAGGCGAACGCGGAGATGATCGGTGAGCCTCTCAGGCACGCCGTTCCGCGGGGTCTCCTGGGACGCTCGACAACACTGGCCCTCGGGCTCATCGGGGAGCTGGCGAAGATCTCGTTGTCCAACGCCGTGGAACTGGTCGTCGAGGAACTCCCGCTCGGGCTCAGGTGGCCCGCTCACGTGGTGACCGCGCCGGGCCGGTGGGCCATCCGAAAGATCTCGGGGGTGTTCGAACCTTGGGTGCCATCTCCGTGACCCGGCTGCCGTGGCACTGAACCCCCGTCGTCGATCGCGGGTGACGGGGCTCGGCGGCTCGCCTACGGTCGCAGGACGATCGTTCCCGTCGCCTTCGGCTGGTCGCGGTGTTCGGCGAGCACACGGCGGCGTAGGTCCCGGCGGTCGTGAGCACGCGCAGCTTGTTCGTGGTGCCCGGAGCGAGGAAGCTGGTCGCGACCGTCCTGCCGCCGCCGGATATCGACAGGGCGCACGTGACGTCGCCGGCGTTGGCTACGTTGACCCATTCGCCGGTCTCGAATGCCGACGCCGAGGTCCGGACCATCGAGCCGAGATCTTGATCGTCTCGGCGGGGTTCGCCGGGGGCGAGTTTTCCGCAGCGTCGGCCGGCGGCGGGGAGTACAGCGGGGAGACGGGGGTTGTCGCGCCGACGATGCTGTGGACGCCGATGCCGGAGACGAGTGACCTGGGCCGTGCCGGCCGTGCCGGGGCGGTCGAGGGCCTGACCACGGTGTCGACGGTCCAGGTCGAGGTGATCTCGATCCCCGGGCTGATCACCGGGGGCGGATGACTGCTGGGCCCGCCCTTGGCGGGTCCCGCTCCTGGCTAGTGCCGTATCAGGCTACGTTTGCCCGGTCGACGACCCGCTTGAGTTTCTGATCTTGGGCGTGGTTGTTCCGCCAGATGATGTACCGGCGGATCATGCTGGCCTGGGCGCGGTGGTTGCGGTGGTCGGTGCCGTCGAGCGCGAAGTAGCGCAGGGCGGTGAACTGGGCCTCGATGCGGTTCAACCAACTAGAGTAGGTCGGGGTGTAGGCGATCTCGACGTTCGCCGCCGTGGCCCAGTCCCCGACCCGGCTGTCGGTCTTCGTGGACAGGTGCGGGGAGAAGTTGTCGCAGATGATCGCGATCCGCACCTCCGGCGGGTAGAGCGAGCGCAGGTAGCGGCAGAACCCCAGGAACTGGGTCCGGCCCTTCACCGCTTTGACGTGTCCGTAGAGCCGGTCCCGGTTCACGCGACTACGAACGCGACCCGCACAGCTCTGCCGCCTTCATGCACTGGGCCATGATCCGCACGATGGTCCGCCGGCTCGCCCGCCGCGCCCCGGTCTCCCGCTGGACGCCTCGGACGACCAGCGAGAGCTAAAAACGATCAAGATTCAGGACAGGCACTAAAAAGATCGACCGCGCCTTCGTGACCAGCGGCCTCGCGAGTTGGGGATGCTTGGAGCACCTCGGAGGCGCCGTCGTGACGGTCGCCGCCCGATTCTGCCTGTCGATCGGGTGAGTTTAAGAACTCCGGTGCATGGCGGTGCGTACTGTTCGGCGTACGTCGTTGCTCAGGATTGCTTCGACCTCGGGGTGTGGGTTCTTCCGCAGCGCCTGCGCCAACGAAAGCCGGACGGAGCCGTCCTGGTCTTTTGCGAATCTGGCGCCGACCGCTGGGTCGCGGCGGTCGCTGCGTGCCCACTTGATCGCGGCGATCGCCCGAATGACGGCCGACGGGTGGCCTGTGCCAGGTCCTGGACCGACATGGAACTGTTCGAAAGGAATCTGGGCGAGGGCTTTTCCTATGGTGTCGGCCGAGCTGTCATCGACGCCAGCAAGCAAAGCATCCGCAAGCTGCTGAACTGTCTCGTAATCAGCGTCGCTTGTCGCGAGTGCCGCGGCGGCCCACAGCGCCGCAGGGGCGATCAGCGAGCTGCCGCCGAATTTGATCCGTATACGCGCCAGTAGGTCGTCCTTGCCATGCAGATTCCAGTCGGAGGTGCTGGAGTCATACCGGCCGGCTGCTAGCTCCGCGACGGTGCAGAACGCCGCAGTTCGCGCCTCGTCCGGGAGACTACGGGCGATGGTCATCACTGCCTGGAGTGCGGTTTCCCGGTCTGTCGCGGACTGCTGCGGGTCGCGAGCTAGGGTGAGCATCGCCGCGGCGAATGCCTCGGCCTCGGCCTCGCCCAGTGTCGTGACTAGGAGGGCTACCCCTTGATGATCCAGCTCGGTGCCGCCTGTCTCGCCTCCCGGGTGAACCGCCCTGTGGTACATCGTCCAGGCCAGGTCGTCGGAAGGGGTTGTGTCGGCATCAGCAACTACCAGGGCAAGCGCTGCCTGAACGTTGCCGGCGCGCGCCTGGTCTGACAGATGCCGTTCCACGTCGCGGACCCGGCTTCGCAGGAGCGCTCCGCCGTGGCTCAGGATCCTGTGGCCCAGCTGAGCATTGAGGAGGAGGCCCGCGCAGAGTTGCTCGAACGCCTCGTCGCCGGTCTCTCCGCTTCGGCGGGCCAGCGTGAGGAGCACGTCGACCTGGTCGTCGTCGGTGCGGCGGTAGGCCCCTGGCTCTCTTGGGATAAGAACCTTCGTGTGATCAAGGATCTGGCGTGCCTGAGTCTCGTCTGCCAACCCCGCGAGGTTGGCGGTGGCCCGGAAGGCGGCAAGGTACCGGTCCCGCGCGAGTACTGACGCCTTGGGGAGGAGCGGGTCCTTGAGCTCTGTCAATGCCAGCCCGAGCCATTCCTTCCCGTTGTCGTCGGTGATCCGGTCGGCGAGCCGGGCGACGAGATTGTAAGCTTCCTCTGTCTCCCAGGGCGGGCCGTCTAGCAGGATGGTGGGCAGCACGATCGCGGCTTCTTTGAACTTGCTTCTGATTTTCTTGAGTTCCTTGTGCGAGTTGCTCTTCAGATAGTGCTCGGAGGCCAGAAGTGGATCCCCGGCTTCCTCGAACAGCCGCCCAAAGTTCTCGTGGGTGGTAAGCTCGCCGTTCCAGTCGCCGATCACAGTCGAGTGCCAGAGCAACTGCTGAAGGGCCTCGAAAGCATCGGGCCATTTGCCGCTGGCCATTCGGTCGAGCACCCGCTCGCGCATCGGGAATGGCCGTCGCAGCACCGATCGATCGCCCCGCACTCGTGCTGCCTGGGCGACGCGATGGTACTCGTTCGGGTCGCCATCGCTGTCGAAGGATCGGCCATAGAGTGCGAGCACGGTGCGGGCAGCATACAGCCAGTCAGCCGCGTCACTGTGGAGCTTCTTCTTCGCGGCCAGACTGGCCGCTTCCTCCCAGCGCTCGACGGCGTGGTCTGGCTGTTCCGACAGGGCCAAGTGGCGGGCATGCCTTGCCAGCACCCAGGCCCGAAGCGGCTTTGCGTACTCGCGTTTGGCCTTTCTCGCCAACTTCGGCCATTCCCCCGAAGCGTCAGCGAGGCACATCAGCAGGCGGACGACGGCCTCCGCCGTGTTTCCGGAGTCTGGCGCATCCTCGGCGAGTCGCCGAAGGCGGCCGGCGCGAGTCCGGACGATCTCCAGCTGTCGCCAGGCCACCGCGCGTTCGGCGAGCAGAAGCGCGGCCTCGAACTCGCCTTGATCTCCGGAGCGTAGATCATCGAAGGTCATCGCCACGGCATCGAGGGTCACGTCGCGCTCGCGGCCGAACTCAACTGCCCTAGCCAGCGCGATCGCGGATCTTCTTATCGGCTCATCGAGTTGACTCTCGATCTTCTCTAGGTCTGCCGCCTCCGACATGGCGCCCCACTGGTCACACCGCTGGAGGAGCCGCCAACCGAGCGAGATCCTCACCACGGCCGCGTCGTTGGAGCGGCCCGCAGCTTGCAGTGTCGATGCCTGGCGGCTTCGGAATCCGTCCGCGTGCAGGTGAAATGAGGAAAGGTCCAGTTGTTGGGCGATCGAGGCGAACAGTTCCGCGGCACGCTCGGGATCACTCGCCGTCGACTTCCTCGCCTCGGCCACCTTTTTAGTAAGCCCGTGCGCGGCAAGCGTGTCCTTCAGTATCGCGTCCGCGACGACGTTCCTTCCGTTGGGCGGAATCGCCTCGTGCCTATTCTCGGCCGAGAGATAGGTTTCGGCGAGGCGTCCAACGGTCGAGTCTCCCGGAAACTCATCGCGCATTTTTGCGATGAGTTTCCGATGTGGATCGACGATGATTCCGAACTCAAGTATGGCGAGCATCTGGTTCCACCAGATTATGGAGGTCGCCGACTCCCAGGATGGGCGGCGCCCAACAGGCACATCAAGCGCGTCGAGCAACCAATTCGCGCTGACGCGCTCGCCGTACCGCTCAGCGCACAGATTCAGGACCGCGTCGCGGTCCTTCTTGGAAATGACGGCGCCAGCAGGTGGGCCGATTCGGTCGTGCTGTTCCGGTACCTGGTTCTCATCGCTCATCCGGCGCCCCGTGCCTGGGGAGGTAGCGGCAGAGGGCTGCGGGGGCCGTACCAGGTGATGGTAAGGGGGTCGCGGACTCGGGCGGCGGCTACAAAGAGGAGGGAGCAGCCTTTGCGGAGTTCGTGGATGTAGCGGGTGGGGTCGTCGGTGGCGTGGCGGTGGATGGCGGCCCTGGGGATGATGCCGTCGCTGGTGGCGATGATGGGGAGGTTCTGGCAATCGAGGGCCTTGAAACGGCGCTTGGTGCCGACGCGGATCTCATCGTCGCCCTGGGCGCTGTCCTTGGTGAGCTCGGCGCAGGTGTGGCCGTGGGCGGTCAGGTGGTCGATGGTGCGGGCGACGAGGTCGCGGTCGGCGACGCATACGGCGATGCCGCCGGTCGGGTCGGTGGGGGTTCCGTCCGTCGACGTGGACAGGTCAGCGTGCCAGCCTTTCGGGGCTGCGCCGCGTCGGATCACGCCCACAGGACCGTGATCGTGCGGCCGGTGGGGGTGAGCTCGGTGTCGTTCGCTGAGGTCGGGAACGTCCGGCAATCGTGACACCGCTGGGATCATGTAATCGAGCTGGGGCCGGCACGGCCCGGCCGCCTGGAAGCGGCGAACCATCGATCGTCACACTCCCAGGCCAGACGGCACCGATCACGATGCCTCAACCCTACGCATTTATCACCACGGCCAGCCGGCGATCTCATCCGGTTGCGCTGCACGGGTATCGAGGCTGTGCGCGAGCACCAGGTCTGTCCTGTCCAGCGCAGTGGGTCAGCGAACGACGCCCACGCGCGGCACGAATCGGCTGGCCTCGGCGAGGTAGCGCTAGGATCTAGCGTGCAGGGAGCACAGACTTCGTGAACAGCTTCAACAGCCCATCCGGCCCCGTCAGCGCCAGCCCACGAGCCCGCGCATCCGCGATCATCGCCGCCGCAGCCGCCTGTTCCGGCGGCAGCTCACGACCTTTCTTCCGAGGGAAGATATCACCCGATCTCATCACTCACGGTGCCCATCCCGCCGGACCCCAGGCCCGGCGTGTCGGGCCGGAACCACCGTTCTTGCGGTCGGGTAGCCCGGAGGGATCTCACCCCCGGGCTCCCACAGATCCCGGCGTGACGATCTCTCGTCACCGGGGTGGCCATGTCGTGTGGGTACAGTAGCCACTTTGTTCCTCAGATCACTAAAATGGCTACGCCAAGCCAAAAAACGGCGCCGCTGCAGACATCGCAGTCCAGATAGAGATCTGGCCTGGGCGTACGCCGCCACATATCCCGCGCGATGAAGGCAAGCCCCGAGACAAACTCGCGCACCGTCATCTCGGGACCCTCTGGTTCATGACCGCGCGGGTTCCGGCTCCCCCGCACGACACACCATGATCCCGGCCGATCGGCCGGTCCGCCAGCGGACGACGTCAGATTTCAGATCCCCACGGAGATACCTTAAAGGTGCACGCTGGCGGTCGGCATCCTTGACAGACCGACCCCTGCCACTACCTAACGTAGTCGAGACTTGTCGATGCGTCCGGGAATCGAACCAGACGATCAATACCCCGACCTGGACATCCTCTATTCGATCAACGATCAGATCTTATAGAACTTATCTATTTGCCCAGGCCAGGGCATTGTTACGCATCGCGGTGGACCTAACGCAACACAATAAGAACCGCTTGATCTTGGTTCAGGGTCCCGAGATCACCGTCCGACCGGTCTCCACGAGGCTCCTGGGCAGGGGCGATGCCCAGTGAGCGCCCGGCCAGCAACCTCGCCAGCCGGATCGAACACACGTTCCGTAGACCTGGTGGGTCCGAACGGCACCGCCCGCATGGTGACCGTGATCGTCGGGACCGTCGTCGGGCTCACCTTCCTCTTCGGGCTGGGCAACGTCGCCACACCCGGCATCCGCCTCGGGGTCCCGACCTACATCGCGATCCTCGTGGCACCCGCAGTCGATCTCTCCGTCATCGGACTCCTCCTCGGCGCACGCCACCTCACCCTGCACGGCGGGCCTGCCGACGTCATTCGCACCGCCCGACGCCTACTGATCTTCGCCAGCATTGTGACCCTCGCCCTCAACATCGCCGAACCCCTCATCTCCGGCCACTACGGCAGAGCAGCCTTCGACGCCGTCGGCCCCCTCCTCCTTATCGGATGGGCAGAGGTCGGGCCCGGTCTCCTCCAAGCAATCCAGACCACCCCCTCACCCGTCGCCCTTCACCCATCGATCGAAGCGACGAGGACAGACCCCTCTCAGGCATCAGAAACACCACCCCCGACGACCCAACACCGACAGAAGACAGCAGACTCCACATCACGTCAGACCGAACGGGAAGCACGCCGGCAAGACCTCCTCCACCGCGCACGCACCGAAGACGTCCTCCACTGGCCGCACTACCAGCGCCCCATCTCCGCCGAGACGCTCCGCAAACGACTTCACATCGGCGCGGGCACCGCGCGCACCCTGGTCACGCATATACGCCGAGACACCGGGGCCGCTGTCAACGGCCCGCCACCGGAGTCTCCAACCGCGTAGGGAGCTGTACGAAGACCTCGAAAGCTAGACACCCGAAGTCGCCTCGTGGGTCGAAGCCCTGCGGATCTACTGCCAGGCCCGGCCGGACAAGGGCCCGATCAAGGGCTGGGCTGAGCAGGCAGCCATCCTGGATCGCCTCGACGGCGTTCGGGAACGGGTTCGGGCCCTCGGCAGGATCGCGATCGTCCCAGAGCTGGCGGACGCCGCCGCGGAACCGGCCAGCGACCAGGCAGTACACCCTGACCGGCTCGATGAGCTGTTCGGCGAACCGCCCGGCGAGGAGATCGGCCGGGTGGATGAGCTGGGCTGGTTCGGCCTGGTCACCGACGGTGGCACCGGCGGCGCGATCATCAGCCAGGACGGACAAGGCTTCCGGTACGTCTGGGAGACCACCGACGGCGAAGCACTTGACCGCCGGTGGCAGGCCATCCTCCGGGAGTACCGCGCCTACGATGACACCCTCGTCGAGCAGGAGCGCCGCGACCAAGCGGACCGTCAGGAACGGGTCGGCTATGCCTGTCCGGAGCGCGAGGAGCCGATCACCGACCAGGCTCAAGGCCTCGACGGGATGACCTGGACACACGAGGATGGCGAGCCGCTCTGCCCCGTAGTCGGGCCAGCTGGGTACCAGCCGGCGCAACCGGGCGTCTGGCGGAACGGTGAGATCACGCCCTTGGCCGATGAAGCTGACGGGGATGACGCCCACGGTGCCGGGCTGCGGGTGTACGTGACCAGCCTGGCCGACTACGTCAACGGCGACCTGCACGGCCGCTGGATCGCCGCCGACCGGGACGTGGAAGATCTGGAAGGTGCTGTTGCCCGGCTGCTGGCGACGTCACCTGCCCGCAGAGCCGGCGAAGAAGCTGAAGAATGGGCCGTCCACGACTACGAAGGGTTCGAGGATGATGCCGCCTTCACCCTAGGTGAATGGCCGTCACTGCAAGCGCTGAGCAAGGTAGCCAAAGGTCTCACCGAACACGGCCCGGCCTTCGGGGCCTGGGTAGCGTACCTGGGTGGAGCTGACGATGAGCTGGTGGATCGCTTCGAGGAATTCTACCGGGGCGAGTGGGGCTCGATCACAGAATACGCCGAAGACTACCTTCAGGAGACGGAGATCTACCGGGCTCTGGATGAGCTGCCGGAATACATCCGCCATTACGTCAGCGTGGATGTCGAGCAGTACGCCGAAGATCTGACGAGCACGATGTACGTGGCGGACACTCCGGAGGGCGGGGTGTGGGTGTTCGCGGTTTCGTAGGCTTGCACCCTTTAGTTCAAGTTTCGACCGGTAAGGCTTGCAGTCACGCCTCGCTCGCTAGACGCACCGGATCGGTACGATTCACCGCCGATCACGGACTGGAACCACCACTTCTTGGAATCAGGGCGCCGGCGGAAACACATACGTCCCACCGGAGAGAAGATGCACTAAAAGCTCAACTTCAACCAGCACCTTAAGTACTGGCGTTAGTACATTTCCCGACGCCAGCTCCTGCTCACATTTTTCGAGCAGGGCTACGGTGAGCGCTTCCGCCAGATCCGGCTTTTTCACCCGCATCTTTCCTATAACCGCGTCGATGTTCGCGCGATTCTCCCGGGTCGCGGCAAGCTCGGTGGCAATTCGATGGCGCCAGGACGTTGAACCACGATCAGCGTCGCTGGTTCCTCGTGCTAGTTTAGCTAAAGCATCGGCCAACTCCTCGTCGGTAAAGTTCGCCAGCTCGTACGTCAGATCACCCCATACGTGGATGCTGACCAAAATATCAAGCTGCTCGTCAGAAATAGTACCGCCCTTGAGCTCAACCTCCTGGCGGATGGCGCCGCAGATCGCCCGACGTTGACGCTCTCGCTTCTGCTCGGTTTCCCAAAGCTTCTCAGGATCCATAGCGATCACTAGGGCAGTCGGAGTGGCTACCGGCTGCCAAGAGCCGTCAGGGAAACGCTCGGCAAGACGCGGGCTAATTGCATACCGAGCCAGTAGTTGCGGGCTGACTTGCGAACCCTTTGCCTGCTGTACACGGACGAGGTCGGGTCGGTCTAGACCGAATGCAGCCAAAAGTTGCGGCAGATGGACGAGTTCAGTCTCACCTTCAACCAGCAGTAGCACCCGAGGGTGCGGCGAGAGGCCGAATCGTCCTAGTACCTTGTCAAGCGGTTCACCAGTCGTTGACGCCCGACCCAGCCGGTCCTGCAGAGGGTGACGTACCAGCCGAGAGGTGATGTCGGGGAGCGGCTCAGCTTCGCCGGCCGCAGCCAAGTCGTCATGGGCGCGCAATAGCACTTCGGCCGCGATGCGCTGCCACAGACAATCCAGCGCTACACCACGCAGCTTGGACCAGGCGCCGTAGTTAGCGTGCCGTATGATTGGTAGCCAATCCCGGAGCGGGTCACGGAAGCCAGCGTGAAGAAGCAGATCTTCGGCCATAGGCCAAAGTTCTTCCGGGGGTACATCGACCATCGCGAGCAGCTCTGACACATTGCGTTCCATTTCGAGGCTACGCAACACTCCGGTGTCCACACCTGGCGGCACTGAGAGTCGACCGAGGATGCCCGGCAAGTACCGCAATGCAAGCACTGCAAGCGCAGTGGCCCGCGCGCGGCGGCTATGGGCACGAATCTGGTACTCGGCGGCTGGCATCCCAAACCTTAGCCACCGCTCATCGCTAAGAGCCTGGTGAAGATCGGTCAGCTGCCACGAGGAAAAGTAAAATCCGTCCCGCCATCGCGGATCCATCTCGCCCGGCGGCCGGACATATGGCCAGGCAGCGGAGTAACCCTCGTCAGCGCAGTCACGGAGGCGGCCATCCACAGCAGCGTTGAGCGCTTCACGACGGGCATTAAGGTTGCCATTCGGCTCGACGGGGAGACTGCGGCCGATCACCGCCGTCTCGCTGACACGGTAGAAGGGCACAAGCAGACCGCCACCGTGGAGACGCTGAAGCGTAACCCGGTCGAGACTGTGACCCCGATCCTTAGCCAACCTAATGAAGGCATCTGACCGTAGCAGCTGGTCCTGCGTGAAGGCGAAGCGAGCCAGCAGAACACCAAGCGAGCCGGCTAAATTCGGGGTCACATTCTCCGAACTTACCCACGTCGCTGACCGAGAATTAGTCAAATGCGGCTGTTCTGTTAGCTCCACGGAACGGGCTCCACACTGCCAGCCCATCCATCAATGATCGAAGTATCTTGAATCTGACCGCTGTAGCCAACCCAGCGAAGGATCAGCAGCTCCAGGTAATGATTGAGAAGGACCCAGGCCTCCACCAAGAGACCCGGTCGGCCGTATAGATCGGCCGGACTCTTGGGGTGCACGAGCCGGTGGCGGACCTCCGTGACCGCTGCAGGCCCATCGAGGGCTGCCGTGGGATCACCCTCATCTTTTGCGAACTGCTGGAGCACATGGAGATGATCGGGAATTTTTGGCTGGCTCGGAAGGGATCCATCTACAAGGAGGCCACGCAGCCGCTGGGCAGCCTTCTTCTTATCATATCGTTCCGAATCTACACCCTCTTCGAACACCTTCACTTGCCAGCAGAGCTGCTCGATCGTAGAGAAGCCGACAGTAATACGCTGCTCGACGAAGCCCCCACGCTTGGACAGGACGTAGCCCTGGAGGATGTGCGAGGCGTTCCGCCCATACTGTGGATCAAGAAGCTTAGCGCCGACAAGATTTGTAACTTCGCCCATCGGGCAGGCGTTCGGATGCCACCATGCTGTTACCCCGCCCATCTGATCCGCCCTGCGCACTGACCATTCACGCCACACGAGTGAGCCATCCGCAGCACGCGCCGAGGCAGGTCCTGGTGCGGCTTCGCGACCGAGCGCGAATGCGACCGCCTGATGGAATGCCCGCAGGACTGGTGTCACGTCGGTGGCAACAAACGTGCCACCGTCGACGCGACGGAGCACAGACAAATGCGTTACGGCGTGACCACCGTGATTCTTAAGCTCGTCCACAACGCCCGCAAGGTCCGGCCGCGCATCGACGGTCATCTCCCAGTCACCGAGACGCCAGACCTCCCGCCCCCGCCAGACGCGGCACTGTCCGGGGCTCTCCCCACCGAGCAGGCGCAACGCAGTACCAGAGACTCGACCGGCATCCGAGAGGTTAACCCAGGGGACTTCGACTGAATCAACTTCCCTGTCAACCTGCCCGACAATCCTCCCGCTGTCTAGCCAACCAGCGAGACTGTCGACGTCACGATTACTGAGGTGCGCCCTGTCAATCAGGTAACCGTTGCCAAAGTTCTGATCCCGCAGAACAAATGCCAGTTCGTCGGGACCGCCGAAGTAACGTTCCAGCACCGGGGTGTCGAACCGGGCGGTCCAGCGGATGTCCTGCTTCACGCCCCAGCGAGCGAGGACCTCGAAGTCACACTCGTGGCCGGTGTGCTGCTCAACAGCACGACCTCGATATAGAACGTCATCCGCACTTGATCGGCTTAGCGATAGCAAGCGGGGGTCAGCGTCAGAAGGCTCTATGGTCGGCCGGCGAGGGGATATCTCAGGGTCGCCATCGGTAGGAGCAGATTGCAGGTCGGTCATTATTGATCCAGGTTGTCAGTTCGGAGTCGTGGAGGTCAAGCTAATTTCAGGCAGGACGGCTTCAGCGGGCACGGACATTTAGATGGCAAGCTGACCGTCAGCGCGCCATCTTGTCGGATGCGCGTGACGGCGGCGCAAACGATGTTCATGACATTACGTCGAGCCTTTGGTGAGACGACCTCAATGCACCAGTGACACTAGTCACAAAGCGAGGGCATCGAGTGGTCCGAAAGTGCTATGCCGATGAGCTCCGGCCCGCGGAGGCCGCGGCGCTCGGTTGAGCATCAGCCCCAGAGGCCTCGCGCCCCGGTTGTTCCGCTGTCTCGACCGCCACGCCTGGCCGGTGCGGGATCAGCTCCCGCTCCAGCACCCACGCGAACGTCACCCCGCTCTTCGGGAACACCAGCCGTCGTACCGCACGCTGACCGTGGGTGGGTCGGTGCCCTTCGGGCTCCGGGAGACGCGGGTGGGCTGCGAACCGGCGATGAAGTCCAGGACGTTGACGTGCCGGATGTCGCAGCTGCCGTAGGTGAAGTCCACGTCAACACCCTTTCAGGGCGCTCCGAAGTCGAGGTAGAGCAGGTGCCCGTGCTGCTGGATCAGCACCCGGTAGGTGTAGGCGATGTCGACCTCGCGGCCTGCGGCATTCCGGGCGTCCGCGGTGACGGTGAAGGACTGTCCGGCGGAGCGCTTGCTCCGCCGGGTCGGGCATGCCCGACCGTCGGTGGTGAACTGGAGCAGCTCGAAGGCTTCCGGTGACGCGGCGTCCAGGCCGGCGACCGGCTCGAAGTAGTGGGCCTCGATCATGGTGGAGTCAAGCAGCAGCTCACGGTATTCGTCGGGGTCGGATGTGTACAGGCGAAGCGGCGGGTGGACTCGGCCAGCTGGACGCGGTACTCCCGGCGGTCGTGGCCACGAACATGCTGCCGGCGCCGGCGGCCGGCCCCTTGGCCCACGGCGTGAGGCTGACGGAGACACGCGTGTCCCGACGGCGTTCGGTGGAAGCGGCCACCTGGCGGCGGAGATCGGTGTAGAGATCGTCGGCCAGAGCCTGGTCGCCGAGCTGGATGGCCAGGGTGTTGCGGACCACCCGGTCAAGGGTCTCCGGTGAGGCCACGTCCACCAGGGCATTCGGCGCGAAGGCGAAGCCGCCGACCACGGCGTCGCGGATGGCCGGAACTTCCTCCCGCAGGATGCGGCGGAGGCGTTCATTGGCCCGCTCGTCGGCATCGCGTTCGTTGATGTACTCGAATGCCACGACGATCAGGCCGCTGCCGAAGAAGGTCGATCCCAGCTCAGAGAGCGGCAGCCAGGCCAGCCACGGAGCGGTGGTCGCCAGGGCGCTGTACTGGCCGAGCGCCAGCAACGCCACACCCAGAACCGTGAGGATCACGGCCAAGAGGGTCAGCTTGGTGCGGTAGAGGCGTTGCAGCGGAGACATGTATTCAAGATCAGTTTAGCACGTTCGTGATCTTGCCTGCGAACAGGAGCGGCGCGGCGCTCCGGCCGTGGATGCCGGAAGCGCCGCGCCGCCGAGATTGCTGGGGCCGGGGTCAGCCGCCCGTGCCGCCACCGCCCGACCCGTCTCCGCCACTGCGAAGCACCATGACCATCACCTCCCGAGATCCGTGCCATCCCGCGGTCTGGCCGGCCACGCTGCCGGTGCGACCGATCCCGGCAGCTGCCGGAACATGTCCAGGCCAGGCGCATAGTCATGCGACGTATATGCATGGGATGCATGGTCTCTGGATGTAAGGGCGCTAGACGTATGGGGTTGGAGTCGTCATGGCGACCCCTCCGCTGTCCGCAGCCACCCAGGCGTTCAGGGAACGGGTGCGTGCCCGGCGGCATGAGTTGGGCAAGAGCCAGGAGCAGCTGGCGGATGACAGCGGGCTGCACTGGACGTTCGTGGGTCAGGTGGAGCGGGGACGGCGGAACATCAGCCTGCACAACATCCTGAAGCTGGCCGGAGCGCTGGAGATCGACCCGGCAGAGCTGGTGCGAGGGCTGCGGGCCCCAGCAGGGTAGGCCGGCTCCTGGATAAGCTCGATCATGGCCGAATCCCAGCCGCACCAGCCAGATCTCAACAATGAAGACGAGCCCTCGAAGCCGTGGGCCGACTCGGACACCCTGTTTGCGGTGGAGACGGCGGTACGCACCGGCGGACTCCCCGCCCGTTCGTTAGCGCTCTACGCGCGATGGTGGCAACTTGAGACCTGGCTTCGCGAGTTGGCGTACGTAGAGTTGCGTGCCTGTTACGGTGCGCTGTGGGCCGATCAGGTGAAAGCCGCGACAGGGCGGCAATCCCAGGATGCCGCGTTCACTCACATGCTCGGGGCCGATAACGAGAATCCGCTGGCCTACCTCGACTACAGCAAGCTTGTAGAGGTAATCGGAAACAACTGGAACCTGTTTGAGTACGCCCTGATTGAGCGGCGCTCGTGGGATGGCCGCCAAGAAGAGCTCAAGCGTATCCGCCATCGCATTGCACATATGCGTAGGCCGCATGACGACGATCTCTCCCGTATCGAACAGACCCTTCGAGATCTCGAACGCGGCACTTTCATCGCGTTAGCCTCGTACAACAAGCGGTTTCCTCCCAACGGAGACAAGCATAGCGATCCCGTCACCAGAGGGTGGATTCTTGACGAGCACCCAATTGCGCGCCAACTCGTGCAGCACGCCGAGAGACAATACGAAACGCGCCTGCTCGTACACACCAGCCGACGCCCGTGGGCAACGTGGCCGAGCAGCTTCGAAAGGGCGGAGGGCGTGCTGTGGCACGTCGGTTTTTACATGCGAGCGCGATCAATAAATCTACGAAGACTGTGGAACGATGGCGCTGTGGTTGTTGTTCGCCCGCTTCTTGTTCACGTACTTTCGGACAATCCTTGGGGCGTAGAGTTTACGTTCGCAGCAGCCGACGACCCGAACGAAATCTCAGACGCCATTGGCGACATCTTCGAAGCAGTCTTGGGAAATTCGCAGTACAACAACGCTACAGATGACTTTAAAGCTAGGCAAGATCGCTGGATTCGCAATTCTTCCAATGTTGACTACCGGGTGCTAACAAACACTGGCTGGAACATCGTCAGCGAATCGACCGTGCCGATTTCCGCCTTCGGAGCGGGTGGTGGCGTAACCTCGGCACCGGGCTGGTGAGAAGCTGATGCGCCACGAGTTCACCTGTCCGATAGCGATGGGCCGTGACTCGCGATTTGGACAGTTAAATTCTGTTCGGAAATCAAAAGCGCGCCCGAAGTGCTTTGAGCGTCTCTATCGCCGTCGATCCGAGCGACGGGTCTTCGATGTATGGCTCGATCAGGCGCAGCGAACCCTCATTGCCGACCAACCCGAGGGTTCGCAGAACATATTGTGATCGCTCGATGGGATCGAATGCTCGAAATATCGCTGTTTGCCGGTCAAAATTTGAGGCAGCGGCCTCAAGAATTACGCGAACCTCGTCCGGAAATGTGTCTAGCACAAGATTATGGCCGAGGTGCTTGCCTGCATCTTGGTCCTTAACATAGGTTTGTGCCAACTGGTATAGCGGATCCGCCGCAGCTTCGACCAGTTCTGTTGCCAAACGCGCCCAGATCGGTGCGCAGCGGTCTGCGCGCTCGATCGCTGGCATCGGATGCGCCAGCCAGAAGGTGATTGCTCCGTAGCATTGCCATGCTTCAAGGTCGACGGTCATTGACTGATGAAACCTTGGCGGAGTGTCGAGGAAATTTCCGCAACCCTGCATGGCAAGAATATAGCAACTAACCGCTTCCTGCGGAGAGGGCGACCTGACATCAAAGGCCGTCGCATATCTCTCGAAGGCGGGGATCGCCTGAGGATCACGGAGTTTTAATAGCTCTCCGAGAACCCAATCCAACCAGAATCCATGATTGACTCCGAGAGCCGCCTTGGTGAGCAAGCGAACTCGATCATTTTTCCCGAGCGCTTCGATAGCTTCGAAGTAGTGCGGCCCCAGAACGTCTTCGAAACTGTTTGAAACTATGCCATAAGCACGCCCACAGGCTTCACTATCGTCGGCGGGCTTCTCCAAAACTTCTCGAATCTCATCGTCGGCCACCTTTCTACTAATCTGCGGCTCAATTTCTCCGAACGAGTACAGCGCCTCAACGATCGTCGTCGACAAGCCCAAGTTCTGGGTTTGCAGGTCAGAAAGATAGTCAACGAGCGAGGAACGCAAAGGCCCTGCTTCAAGCTGGCAATACGCACGAATAGACTCAAGGGCTTGAAGTTGGACGTGGTAAGCACCCGACTGCCAGCACATCCGAAGCCAGGACATCACGATCTCTTGGCCGACATCCAGCGGCACTCTGTCCAGTAGCAGGCCCATCAAGAATAGCCGACAGTAGTTGTCCTCGCCACCGCCCATAGATACCTCTTCAAGGCCGCCGGAGGAGATGACACCCTTCCGATGCCTGTAACGCCAGGGCCAGCCGAGGCGCGCCGAATCTAACAGAATATGGGAGGCGATCTTTCTCCGCGAGCCTGGTTCCGCAAAATTCAACACTACCGCTGCGGCGATGTCGGAAGGAGTGGGCCGATGGCCGGAAGCCGCCTGCGCAGCCGTCGATGTCCGGCATGCCTCGTCGGTGGCATCCAGCAACCGCATTGCGGGCCCCAGGAAATCTCCGTCAGCTAGACCATCTCCGACAGCGGCGAGAACCGCAGCTTCATAGCCGGTCACGTCTCGACCACCGGTGACGGTGGTCTCAAAGGTGCTTCCGAACACTAATTTGAGCCCGGCTGTCATTTCACAGAGTTCCGCCAAGACCCGCTCGGCCTCCATGACAGCTACTGCTCGGGCTCGCGGCCCCAGTTTGTTCCCCAGAGCCTCAACCAGTAGGTGCTTGCTGGCCAGGCAGTTGAACAGTTGGCGCAGACAGTCCTCTGAGGTCTCAAGTGGAATCACCAACGCTGGTAGATCCTCGTGCCGCGGCCGTTGCAGCTCAGATGTCAGGTCGTCCATGTTGGTGCCGGCCGCGAGCAGCAGCTCCTCGGCGGCCAAGTACCGCCCGATCAGTTCATGGGAGAAAGTAAGCACGCCCTGTTCCACGCTGACTACGGAGGCGCGGAAGACCTCGTCCAGGATGTCCGACGGTGTCTGCTGCTCCCGCAGCGCCGCCTCACCGATGCGCCAGACGTCACCGATCGGCAGGGCGGTTACCAATCGCTCGTCCATAACCACGGCCAGCCGACGAAGCAAGCTTCGGGTTAGGGCCGGGGAACGCCCCGACTGCAACCGGTGACGGACAAAGGCGTCGAGGAGGGTAGCGCGTGTAGCCCCTTCCCTCAATTCGCTGGAACACTCCGCGGCGATCGAGAGTTCGTACGCCGTCTCGAAGGGCCCACAGAGGTCTAGTGGTACGGAAGCGTCATACGATGCGAGCACCGCCCGGCGCTCGTCCTCGTCCAGTTTCCGGAGCCGAAACTCCTGCCAGCCGGTAATCGTTGCAAACGACACCGAGTGCTGGGCCGTCACCAATACACGGCACGGAGACCGCAGGCAAAGCGCACTGATGTCCTGGACTAAGGCATCCCGCTCCCGCTCCGGGCACTCGTTGAAGCCGTCCACTACAAGCAGTACGTCACGCCCGACCGAGGTCGCCGCCCGCAAGAGATTCAGCGCCGGCTGCGGCGAATACGGGGCAACCGCACGATCCATGAGCACGGAAAGCCGGCCCTCGTAGCGGGCCGCGCTGAGGAAGATGGGCACGGTGCCCTCAGACGCCAGAGTCAGCGCCGTGTGATGGGCGAGATGACTCTTGCCGTAGCCGGACGGCGCCACTATCTGGGCATACGGTGTGCCAGCCAGTAGCGTCGGTAGCTCGGAAGAGGGATGCGCAGTCTCACCAGCTTCAAGGGTGCTGGGAACCAGCTCATGCAGGCCCTGGCGATGGAACTGGCTGAAGCGTCGCGTGTAGTCGTCCAGCGCCTGCTGTGCCCGCGTGGCAGCCAAGGACGGACCATCCGGCCGCTCAGGGCGAACAAGGTTCAGATGCATGCCGAACTCGCGCCAGATCCCGGCATCCCACGGGGGATTTTTGCCGGGCTTCAGCAAGAAGTCGAGGAGCTCGGGGTAGCCGAACGTCTTAACCTTGAAGTCGCTCGGGACCTCCGACCCGACGGCAAGTCTGGGATAGACGCACAGGACGCTGTCGAACCACGTGTAGAACTGACGGCCATCCGATGGTCGCGGCGTGCCAGCCCGTCCCGAAGCAAAGGCCCGCATGTCGTCACTGATGGACTGCTGGGCTCTGACGGTTTGCTCGTACGGGTTCGGTGAGCGCTCGATGACCTGGGTGGTTCCATCCGGCCGGGTGCTCGACCACTGGCCATTCCGGCCACCGTGGATGGGGCCGCGGTATGCCTTCAGCTCCACGTGGCAGGCATGGCCGGGAGTGATCACGAGGAAGTCGACCTGCCGCGAGCCGGCGGTGTGGAAGTTGGCAAAGACGGTAGCCGTGACGCCATGCGCCTGCAGATCAGCCTGGAGCCGACCGAGGAAGTGCTGCTCGGAGGCTTCTACCGGCTCCGAGCCCCAAAGGATATCGATCACTGAGGTCATTGAAGATCATTATAGCGTTCGACCGACGGTGCCACGGCCCTCGTCGCGGGAGCTCGCCGAGGACTGACCCGCCGTACTCGCCGTCCAGTCGGCGGTCTCGAACCAGCTGTTCGCCGCCAGACGTCCCGCCGGGTCCGTCATCGCTTTCAGATGCGCCCCGCTGGCGGCGGCAAACGCGATCGACGCGATCGTGGAGATCGCCCCAACCGCGACCAGCTGCGGATAGGTAAGGAGATGCAGCGCGGCAGCAGCGGGCACGCTGGCGAGCGCGGCGCATCGCACCAGATCCGCCGCGATCATCACGGGTCGTTTGCGTCGATGTTCGATACCGGCGCCCAGCGGCAGCAGAACCGCCGCCGCGGTGAGTCCGGCCAGGCCGGAGAGCATCGACACCTCGAACGCAGAGGCGTGCAGGACGAGAACGGCGACGATCGGCAGTGCCCCGGACCCGACGCCGCTGCCCGCCGCACTCACGGCGTACGCGAGGAGCGGGTTGCGGCGATCTCGGTCCCGCACCGGCGCACGGTACCACCCATGATCCCCCGGCAGCCTGAACCGCCGTGCAGTGCAACACGCAGAATTCGATGCGGCTCACGCGGCCCGCCCAGATGATCGCCTGGCGTCGGTTGGGCGGGCGACGGTGCCGGCGGTCACGTAGCGCGGCCGGGAACACGCCGCGCTGTCGGTGCTGGCAGCCTCGCCCGGAGCCGGTGGACACGCGAGAACGCACCCTTCGCCCACCTTCAGTGTTCGCAGTGCGACTATATGTCGGTATTGCGCGGTCTCGATCTCGCGATCCGCCGAGTACCTGACGACGCGCTGTCGACCGATGGGAGGTCTGGTGAGCCGGGGAACGGACTCCTCTGTGCTGCGGCTGGTGCACTACACGCCGTCGAACTTGGGGCTGGACGCGGAGGCAGGGCGGTCCGCGTTGGAGGCTCTGTCTCGGGTGGTTCCTCGGCTGCTGGCTCCCAAGACGCATTCCTCTCGCATCGTCGCCGAGGACGTTGATCGTCTCCCGGGCGTCGAGGCGCTGTTGTTCGGGCTGGTCGATGCCCGGGAGGTGCATGTCGTGGGTGGCAGCTGGCTCGCGCAGCAGATGCGCGACCTGCTGCGCGCTGGGAAGGTGGCGGGCTGGAGTCTGCATGAGTTGCCGGAGACCAGGACGCCGGTGTTCACGCTTTTCCCGCTCCTGCCGCTGGCCACGATCACGGCGTTCGAGAAGTCTCCGTTCACCACGGTGGAGGAGGTCGCCGCGGTTCCGGATGAGGGGTTGCGGGAACTTCGCCGTCAGGGAGCGAAGAGTATTCCCGCGATCCGCGATGCCTGTGCTCATCCTCCGGTGCGGGAGTTCGACAGCTCGACGGTGGCGTTGCCCGACCTCACGGACGCGTTGCCCTTCGGGGATCGGGTGCACCTCGCTCACCAGATCCGCAACCAGGGCTTCCTGGAGGGTCTTCTGCACGGGTCATTGCCGCAGAACGCGGTCGATACGATCATCAGATCGATCGAGGCCGAGCAGGTACCGCCCGCCGACCCGCTGGTGGTTCTGCTCCTGGAGACCGCCGGCGCGATGGACCTTCTCGCGTACTACGTGAGCACCCACGGGCCCGCGGCGGCGCAGTCCGAGGCGCCGAGCGATGACACCGAGGGCCTCTCTTCTGCGGACAGCCCCGGATAGGCCCTCTGCCGGTCGCGGGCGCCCACCCAGCGATCACCCGCGCCGGCCACGGCCAATGATCCGCCACGCCCGCCGCCATTTACAACCGACCGGCCGCTCTCGGGTCCTGTCGGAGCCGTCGCGCGATGGCTCCGGCGACACAATCGCCGGAGGCATCGCCGGTTCCGGCGGCGAGTCCGGCGAGCGCCCGGCTTCCGGCCCCAGTGTGAGCGCCGGCGGGTGGCGGAGACTGTCGTCGCCGGCCCGCTTCTGCCCGTGGTCTCCTTCACCGGGTTCGTGGTGGTGGAGCGCCCTGGCCCAGTCTTCGGCGTCGAGCGCGGTGGCGGCACGGATCAGCATCCAGGCCAGAGCCTGTGCTTCCCCAGAAGTGACGTATTCGTACCCGCTGCGGGTAGGTGCGCGGTCACCGAAGTCGACGCTGACGACTGCCGGGTAGACGGCGGATGCTGTCACGTACTGCTCGACCCGCACACGCAGCCGGCCGTTCACCGCGGCGCGCGATCCGGGAAGCTCAGGGAGGTCGATCTCCGCGATCTCCCCGATGTGATGGTCGCCTGGACCGCCGGGTTCGGGCTGAAGGTGGCCTGCGGGTAACTGGCACCACGCGGGGCAGGAGCGGTCCGCGGTCATCGGATGACTCGCCGCCGTGTCAGCACGCGGCCAGGGGTGGAGGCCGCCCTGGGGCTGTGCCAGACGAGGCGGAGGTTACGTCCGGCCACGGCGAGGATCGCCGCAGCGTCGTCCGCGCTGGAACACGACAGGGACGACGTCCCACCGTGGACGACGACGAAGGCATGGTCGTCGAACTGGAGTCCCCAGCCGAACACCGCGTCCTCCAGCAGACCGACGTCCTGTTCGACGAGCGCGAACATGCGCGGCGCATGCCCGGCCACGAACGTCTCCAGCACCCCCGGCGTGTCCTGGATGTCCCTCAGCCAAGCCAGATCGGCCCGAAGCTGATCGTCGGACTGGACGTGGGGCTCAATCGTCATACGGTCTGTCCTCTCCAGATACGCGCTGGGCAGGGCGGCGGGGAGAGCCCGGCGACGGCCATGGCGCGGCGTCGGTCAGGGACGTGAGGCGGTCGACGGCGGCCCGTAGCCGTCCCCCGTCGCCGCGGGCCTGCCGTTGGGTCTGTAGATGGGGCGATATCGGTGATGGCACCGCTCCAGGTGCGTGCCGGCGCGACACCGGCTAGGACACCCGCGTGGTCTCGCGGGACAAGCAGCGCAGCAGAGCTGCGGTCAGGAGCGGTGGACATGGACGATCCTTCGTCATGGTGGAAGCGGAAGCCGTCACACCATCGCCCAGACCGCGCCCGGCGGTCATTCCCTCCATGACGAACAATCGGTTCGAGGCGTTCTGTCTCCGTGACCTGCACGAATGCGACAAGGGGGGCGATCGTTTCGTGGGGGAACCGCCCGAGCTGGACGCGCTGCGAACAAGCCGACCCGGTCGGCGCCGGTAGCGGTACTGGTGCTGGCAACATGAGGGACATGCCCGACGGTTCGGTGACGGGGTCTGCTGCTACTGGCAGACTCGGCTATCAGAACTTGCGGAATGGGTTGGGCCGTCTCGACGGTCGGTCGGAGGCCGCGGCAGCGACGTCGCCTCCGTGGAGGTGGCAGACGGAGAGCGAGTCGCGCGATCGAGCTGTGACAAGGATTTCGCGCGTTCCACCGTGCGGTCACCTTTCAGGGTGGCATCCGCCCTTTTCGTAGATCCGGCGTCTACGGCTGCTGGCGCGTCTTTTGGCGTTTCGGTCGCTTTGCGATAGGGATCACGCCTCGGCGAACCCTCAACAGATTCTCGTCCTTCATGTTCTCACGCACAGCGAGACGGCTGAGGATTCGTTGCTGTATCCTGACTTAGGCCAATTAGTGCGTGCCGTGGACGGCGGCGAGGGCGGTTCGTAGGTCGTCGGGCAGGGGGTCGGCAGCGGTGATGGTGTGTTCGCCGGCCTGAATGGTGATGCTGCGGTAGCGGCGGGCGGTCCTAACGAACTTGCGGATGGGCCAACCGGTGGTGTTCTCCATCCAGCGGCTTAGGGCGAGGGCGGCGAACACGACGGTCAGGTGGGCTTCGATCGATTCGCGTTTGTGGTGGTAGACGGGCCGGGCGGCGAGGTCGGACTTGCTCATCCGGAAGCTCTTCTCGACGTTCAGCAGCCGGCTGTAGGTGCTGATGACCTGTTGGGCGTCGCGAGGTCTGGCAGGTTGGTGACGTAGCCCTTTATGCCTGCCAGGTCGCGGTTCTCGGCTTCCAGCGTGCGGTTGACCAACTTGCTGGCGCCGGTGAGGCGCACGTACCGGTTCCGTTTCACCAGGGTCTTCCCGGCGACGGCGTTCTCGGCTTTGGCGACTTGCTGGTCGATCCCGCGCAGGGTGCGCCGTGCCCGGTCGGCCTTTTACTGGTAGAAGACCGTGTGGTTGGGGCCGGCGGGCCACGGCTGGACGAACACATGCCCGTCCGGGATTTCGGCGCCGGGGTGGCGTTCGCGCCACGCTTTGACGACGTAGGGGACATCGGGCACGCGGGCGCCGAGGACGAACGACAAACCGCCGACGTGGTGGCCAGTGCGGTACCTCACCACCCGAGCCGTCAACACTGATGAAGGCCTTGATAATCATCGTGAACCGTCGAGCGGCCAGGTGCGTCGATGCGTTGGCCACGACTCGCGTCGATCGAATACTGATCGCTCTCATGTCTGGCGATCGACATCATTCCCACCAGAGCGACTCTGCTGAGTCGAGGTGGTAGGACACGTATACGTCCAGGATCCCCGGAAACGTGCTGACTATGTCAACGTTCACAAAAGGCGTCGTGCGTCTGAGCGGGAATCCGCTACGAGTAGTCTGCGGGCGTGCCTCTCGACCCATCTCCGTCGCCGAACCTCAGCACGGCTTCTGACCTTGAGATGGTTGGTCGTAGCCTAATCGAGGGTCGACTTCCGTCAAGTTCCATCCTGACTCTCGTTAAACCGCTCGTAGGTGGCCATACCGACGCTCTTGTCTTTCTCTGCGACATAGCAGGAAATCAGACTGCGGAAGAACTCAATGGACAATTCATCCTGAAGATCGGGCGTGCGGAGCATAGTCAGGGTATCGCCCATCAAGAGTTTTGCCAGAATCTGGGGGAGTTTGGGATTGATCACGTCCCGCGCCATCTAATGGGCGTGCTAGACATAGGCGTCAGTGTGGACCTGTACGACGTTGCAGGGTTCAGCCTGGACAGCGTACGTACCGCAGAACAGCTAGACCACGAAGACCTTGTAAAGGTGTGCTTCAGAGTCGCCAGCGAACTACTCCCTGCTCAACTCCCCACAGGTCGTAGTCCACAATACACAGAGACAGTGGGCCAGGTGTTTCATCGCTGGCTCGGCTCCAATTTTCCTGCCAATAGGCGTGGTAAGTCACTCCGTCAGCTGGCTCGACGTATAGGGGTGACTGGACGAACTTTTCGATTCGATGGCGAGTTGCTACCAAACCCACTCTCGGTGCTAGAGCGAAACTCCACACTTGAACGAACAAAAATCCCGTACTTCCGAGGCTATGCGCATGGAGATCTACACCTCCGCAATGTGCTAGTCGGCGGTTCAATCTACACGCGCAACCTAAGTTATTGGTTGATCGACGTGAGCTGGGATGAACCGTCTCCGCTGCTATTTGATCAAGCATATCTTGAGCTTTCCGTTCTCCTTCACACGCTGCCAAACGCAGGTAGCGGGCGGGTACTCGGCTTGCTGAGCAAGATAGACAACGAGCATCTAACCGTGCCCGCCAGGCTTAGCAGTACGGACAGCGCCATAGTCGATCTGATAGAAGGGATCCGCTCTACTACGATTGAGAAGCTGGAGGAACAACAGCCGAGGCGTCGGGACGTTTGGCGTCAACAGTACGTTCTTTCACGTATCGCAGCAGGTCTAAATTGGGCCGCTAAGCCGTTGGGTGATATAGCCCTTCAGCGAGCAGCCTTCATTGCTGCTGCCTGGGCTACCAGGGGACTACTACGCGACTTCGATGACTACAATTCCTTGTGGAATGATCTAGCCAGAGATGATCTTCAAACTCAGACAGGATTCGCCCCTCTCGGCGAACCAGTACTTGCTGCAGAGGCCATCGAGCGCTGGACTCCTTTTAGTGCGCTAGATACGGGATCGGATCTCTTCCTTATCGCCGACCGTACCTCTGCTGACGAGCAGCTAAACTCCTTCGCTGCATGCCAATGGGCAGCGGTCATGGATCTTAACCCCGAAAGCGATGAAACTGGTCTCGCGCGGGCGATCTTGCCATCCCTGCGATCAAGACGCCATGTAAGCATGTTTGGTGAGAACCGGCAGTTGACCTCGCCGGGAGAGTCGACTAACTGGCTGATGGCCAACGGTTGGCGTAGCCGCAACGAGCCGACGGCAAGTTCAGACGCAGAATGGAGACGGCGGGGATATCGCCCGCGGGTAAGGCAGCTTGTCGATGATATTGTGGTCGGTACGCCGAACCGTGGTGCGGCCGTTCTATGTCTGCGCTCCGGGGATAACGACATGCTGATCGATTATATTCTTGATTATATTGACGAGAAATATGACGGCATCGCGGCTCGATTGGACCTTGCTACGACGCCGGGTGCGGAAGGTCTGGACCTCGATGTCTTTCTTGCTGCTGTAGCCACGTCGCTGCCGATCGCGAGTATCGGGCGGGAGGCTTCCATACCGGGTGCCGATGGTCCGTTCCGCCTGGATCGTGCAGACTTGCATCGCCTATCGGTAGATTTGGAGGTGCTCCATTCGCATGTACTTGCCGAAGGGCAGGCAACTATTAGGGAAACGGATGCCTTCTGGCGAGGTCGTCCTCCAACATGGGCTGATCTGGAAGCCTGGATCGATGTACAGCGCGACGCTTATCCGGACCTTCTTGGAGAGCTGAGAGATCGCCTTGAGGATCGCCAGCTTGCATGTGTCGAATTTGAGCACTCACCCGGAGCTGGTGGTACAACGCTCGCGCGTCGGGTTGCATGGAACCTTCACAGAATTCATCCTGTTGTTCTCCTGCGAAACTACACTCCGACGACCGTTGAACGTGTCAATGAGCTCTACCAGGACGCGGGTCGTCCCCCTTTGGTGGTGGCGGAGTCGGCAGACCTGCCCGAGTCCGACCGGGATGAGTTGCTCCATGATCTGCAACAACGGAACAGTCGTGCGGTGGTGCTTTGGGTCAACCGAACGAACGCGCAGCGGAATCTACGACATCAGCTAATCGATCCAGTGTCGGGCTCCGAACGGCAGCGATTCATCACAGAGTATCTTCGCCGTGCTACGACTCCCAAAGCGCGCAGACTGCTTGGCGAGATCGCGGAAAGTGATTCGGCGTCGCTTCCAGCGCAACGCCTATCCCCCTTCTACTTCGGACTCTGTGTTTATGAGAGTCAGTTTGAAGGCGTTGAACCATACGTCCAATACCACATGGCAAAGCTCGCGGGAACGCACCTAAAAATAGCAGGATATCTTGCTCTGGTGACCCGGTACGCCCAGGTTGGTATCCCAATCGACCTCGTCAGGCGGTGGTTGGCCGAATCGCCACCCCAGGCCGGGGGCTATGGGGATAAGGAGCTTCGCGCTCTGCTTGGACCGGACCTACGTAACCTGGTGGTCAGCGAGCGCCATGGTCTGCGTTTGCTACATCCGCTACTAGCCGAACACGTCCTTGCCGGCGACCCAAGTAGACCACGATTCGGACTTGCCCAGATCTCGGTGGAGCTCATAAGAAAAACTACCGAGTACCTTGGCCCTGAGAACCAGGCGACTCGCCGTCTACTTGAAGACCTATTCGTGCGACGCAAGGGCTGGAGTGAAGGTAGGCAGCGGCCAGATCTCTTCTCGGAGCTTGTTCAGGATATGCCCACGGACGCCGCAGAATGGGTTTTTGAGGAGCTGACTACACGTTGTCCGAAGGAGCCCCACTTCTGGAATCACCGCGGTAGGTATCATATCTATCGAGTAAGAGGAGATTTCGGGCGGGCCGAAGGCTTCCTTCTGCGCGCCGTGGAGGAGTCCTACGGAAGGAACTCTACCCACCTTCACACGCTTGGTATGGTTCGACGGATCTGGATTGAAAACGAAATGGAGGAGCTAGCTAAATCGAGGATGCAAGTCAGACCCGAACAGATACTGGAGCATTTCCGTCCATTGTTTGATAGTGCAATGGATGCATTTGCGCGAGGCCGAGATGATCCGAACAGCGCCCATAGTTGGGTGACACCTATTCAGCTCATTGCAACTGTAGTGGAATATCTGGTGAAATTTTCCGGAGCTCGAAACCTAGTAGAGTTCCTCGAAGGTCGCTACCAAACTAGCAATTGGGTGGGGCAGCAGCTAGCCCAGGCCGAAGTGCTTCTAGACGGGCTCCGGTCGAATTTTGCAGACGACCGCCGTCAGGCCAAATACTATGCTGAACTAGCCGAGCGGTTCGACTTGCTTTACGGTGACCTCAATGCGCTAGTTGAACAATGGAGGAATCTTCGGCATGCCATCAACGGGCGAGCCGCCGGACTCGGTGTCGCAATCGCTCGAACTTTGTACGCCCATGCAGGCCGAGATCTTTCCAGGCTTTCCGAGGATGAGACGCGAGAGATTGTTTCTATGGTCGAAGGGTTGGTGGAATCCGGCGAGGCGACCGATGCCGATCTGCGCCTGTGGTATCAGGCGTATCGTAGACTTCCTGAGTACTCGGAGACGAGGTCTCTGGAGCGGTTCAGTTGGTACGCGTCAACGCGCGGCAGCTTTGGATTCAAATTACTATCTGTATGTAATGCATTTCTTGAGATGGTTCCGTGGTGAAGAGCGTAATCAGGATCAGGTTCGCGTTTATCTTGAGGAGTGTCAGCGAGCGAGTCGATTGCGCCGCCGACAGTGGAGCTTCGAATGGTTCGGCTCTAGCTCGATGTCGGATCCGCTGGTTCACTTCAGTGAGCTAGGGGAACGGCGTCGGGAATACGACAACTTCTGGACGAAACCTTACTTGTTGGAACGTGTCCGAGGGGTTATCGAGGAAATCAGAGGTCCGCAGGCTGGTTCGATCCGGATCGGCAATGGTCGGTTGACTGCATTTTTTGTACCCCGAAACGACTTCCTGCAGACGCGCGATATAAATCAACTTGTCGATCTGTATCTCGGTTTCAGCTACGACGGACTCCGAGCGTGGGCTGTCACATATCCTGGGGTGAAGCCGGAAGCGCTCCTTGTCGCCGAGCAGCTTCGTTGAGCCAGGTATCCCTGCGGCAGTGCGATAGATTCTTGGCTTCATCTCGTACGCGGCCGTGCTGGGTCCCGAATCACGCCAGGCGAATTCGGACTCTTTCGTCCGCCGCCTCGGTTAGTGGGCCGAAATGCTCGCTCGTAGGCCCAAGTTGATGTCGGAGTTTCGGAATCAACTTTGCTGTCCTCGGTGAGGTAGGCCCGACTTAGGCCAATTGGTGCGTGCCGTGGACGGCGTCGAGGGCGGCTCGTAGGTCGTCGGGAACGGGATCGGCTGCGGTGATGGTGTGCTCTCCGGCCTGGATCGTGACGGTGCGGTAGCGGCGCGCGGTCTTGACGAACTTGCGGACGGACCAGCCGGTGGTGTTCTCGATCCAGCGACTGACGGCGAGGGCGGCGAACACGACTGTCAGGTGCGCCTCGATCGACTCTCGGGTGTGGTGGTAGATCGGCCGGGCCGCGAGGTCGGACTTGCTCATCCGGAAGCTCTTCTCGACGTTCAGCAGCTGGCTGTAGGTGCTGATGACCTGGTCGGGGTCGGGGTTCGGCAAGTTGGTGACGTAGCCCTTGATCCCGGCCAGGGCGCGGTTCTTCTCTTCGAGCGCCCGGTTGACCGACTTCTTCGCACCGGTCAGGCGCACGTACCGGTTCCGTTTCACCGCGGTCTTGCCTGCGACGGCGTTCTCGGCCTTGGCGACCTGCTGGTCGATGCCGCGCAGCGTGCGACGGGCTCGGTCGGCCTTGTACTGGTAGAAGACCGTGTGGTCGCGCCGGTTGTCGGACGGGCCGGCGGGCCAGGGCTGGACGAACACGTGCCCGTCGGGGATTTCGGTGTCCGGGTGCCGTTCGCGCCACGCCTTGACCAGGTAGGGCACCTCGGGGACGCGGGCGCCGAGGACGAACGACAGCCCGGCTGCTTCGATCGCGCGTTTGTTCGCCTCCGAGACCATGCCGGCGTCCGCCACGACTGTCACGTCGCGCAGGTCGTGCGCTTTCAGGAAGGCGGTCAGGACGGGCAGCATCGTGGTGGTATCCGCGCGGTTGCCCTCGAAGGCGTGCACCGTCAGCGGGAACCCCGCCCCGTCGGTGAGCAGGCCGACGGTGACCTGCGGTTCCAGGCGCCGTTCATTGCTGAACCCCGGCTCGCGGAACCCGTCGCCCTGGTCGGTCTCGAAGTACAGCGTCGTCACGTCGTACAGCAACAGAATCGCCGGGCCGAGCTTGACGTGGTCCGCGCAGGCCCGCGACAGCCGTGCCCGCCACGGCCCGCCCGCCGGGTCGACGGGAACGGGCTGCCCGGTCTCGGCGTCGACCTCGTCGACGCCGGCGTAGCGACGCAGCCGGCGCTGGACGGTCCGGTAGGACGGCGCCGGGGCACCGACTTCTTCCAGCACGCGCAGCGAGTCGAGCTTGCTGGTCGGCTCGACTACCCGTGCGAGCACCAACGCCTGGAACACCTCGTCCCGCCCGGTCACGGCACCGAACCCCAGCGCCTCGTAGCCTCGGGCCAGCGCGTCGAGCAGGTGGCCCGCCCGCGTCGACGTGATCGGCAAGGCGGCGCCGGAGTTCGCAGGGCTCCCGGGCAGCCGCAGGTCGAGCTCGCCCTGCCCCGCGGCCAGCCGCTGCCGCGCCACCGCCTTGAGCAGCTCCAGGTCGGCGTCGATGTGCGCCGACCCGACGTGCTCGATCTCCCGCGAACCTTTGTGCTGCGAGTGCACGATCTGGACCGCCCGCGCACCCGACGCCGTCTTCACCGTCCGCACGTACGGAGACACAACCCGACAGACTAAGCCACGACCACCACACCGATTAGTGCGTGCCTCCCGAACCGAATCCCCAGGTCAGCGGCCTGCAGACATCAAGACGATCAGATCTTGGCCTAAGTCAGGTCTACGGCTGCTGGCGCGTCTTTTGGCGTTTCGGTCGCTTTGCGATAGGGATCACGCCTCGGCGAACCCTCAACAGATTCTCGTCCTTCATGTTCTCACGCACAGCGAGACGGCTGAGGATTCGTTGCTGTGTCTCCGGAGTCCAAAAGACTTCAAGACGCTCCCGAGCGCGTGTGATCGCGGTGTAGAAGATGCTGTGGGAAATGCTCTCCTCATTAGCATCCGTGATGACAACCTTGACAGACTTGTACTCAAGGCCCTGCGCCTTGTGGATCGACACGGCGTACGCGATCTGAAACGGCACCATCGTGATTACCGTATCGTCATCATCGTCGCTGTTGCCGCGCTCGAAGACGTCGAACTGAACAGTCGTGCCTTCGACCCAGCGCAGGTCCGTGCCGAACACGTCGGCTGGAGTGACGTCAGTTTCGAGATTCACATCGAACGTGATACGGCCGCGCGCACGGTCGATCTTGACAATCTGGCCCTTCAGGTTGTTGAAGATGACTGGGCGGAACCGATCGGACTCGTTGAAGAGTACAGGATCGCCGACCTTGTACGTAGACTCGCTCCAGGTGACAGCTGGATTCGGATTGCCCGCCTGTAGGAAGCGGTTGACGTTGTTGATGCCGTAAAGGCCGTCATAATTCAGGCAGAGCACGATCTCATCGTCGCTCCGACGCTGGAAAAGAGAGTCCCCTAGCACTGTGGAGTAGCCGTTCTTGGAGAGTGACTCTTCGATGCGGTCGTCCAGGTTCCGTACCCTGTCCCAGAGGGTGAGAAGCGCCTGGTCGGTCGTTCTGAAGGGCTTTGTGAGCTCGAATACGGACTCGCTCGGGATGTACGAACGGATGGTGCTGAACCAGTTTCCGAACTCGATCGACTCGATCTGGTAGACGTCGCCAACGAGCACGAGCAGGTCGAAGGATGTGTTCTGAAGAACTTCGAGCAGGCTAGCGTTTCCCACGGTGCTGCACTCGTCGATCACAAGGACGTCGTACGTTCCGTCGAACGGCGTACTGCTGCGCAAGTGCTTGCTGATCGTGCTGAACTCGCTGTTCGGCGCCTGTACTCGTCTCCTCAGGTTGTCGACGGCCGGGTTCGTATGCGCCAGGAAAAGCTTCCGTTCGCCATCGAAGTAGTTCGCGATATGATTCAGCATCGTCGACTTTCCCGTACCGGCCGCGCCGTAGACGAGGGCGACGTTCGAGTGCTCGAACAGCTCCGTTAGAGCCTCGGCTTTCAGGGGGTCATCGATGACGCCCGGGTTCGCGTTAATCCATGCCTGCACGTCGCTGCTGTGGTTGGGGACACCGCCGGCGGCGATCGCCTGGAGCTTTTCGATGATCGCGGCTGTGTCGTCCTCGTATCCGACGATGAACACGTGCCCGTTTGCATGCACCAGCTTACGCGGTGCGTGTCGCGCATTGGTCGGGAGCAGCTGGTTGTGGCGCGCGATCAGCTTGTCGATGTCACCGAAGTCCGCTAGGTCGGATTCAGGTGTGTAGATCATTCCGTGCTGGTCGACGTTGCTCCTGACTCGCCGTGCGAGTAGCTCGTGCGGTCGGCTTCTGGCGTCCAGGCTCTCGGCGAGGTCCGAAAAGTGCGGGTTGTGTCGGCGTGGTGATGTGCAGAATGGCATCGTATCGAAGGGCTTGCAACTCCAGGAAACACGCAACTGGGAAAGTCCAGTGCACTCGTCGGAATCGAACTGGTCCTTGATAACTCGATTGTTCATCCGCAGCATGAGGTACCGCATCAGTCGGGCCCCTGGTCGGTTCTCGCGGATGAGCGTCCGCGCACGGTCGAGCACAGGGAAGATCAAAGGACTACGTTGTGCACCGTCCAGTGTCCGGGCGCGGACCCGGCCGTAACTCGCGTCGGTCATGTCCACGAGATCGAGCAGGCTTGAGCGCATGCTGGTGAGGTACTGCATCAGGTTGCGGTACTCGGAGTGCGACGTGCTAACTCGATCGTGCGAGACCTCGAAGAAGCGCGCGAAGTTGTCAAATTCGCACGGACGGATCGACACGTCCCACGAGCGGATCAGCATGATCGGCATCGTCTGGCCAAGAACTTCGATCGTGTCGCTCGCCAGCCCCAGGTAGGCCGCGTACTTGTTGGTGAGGTCGATGTCGGTGAACCCAATGATGCGATCGAACTTGCTCGTCCGGTTGTGGGCGAGATAAAATGTCACCTCGTAGTAGATGCGGCCGCCGGTGAAGAATGGTCGCGAGCTGTGAATGTAGTATCGCTCGCGACGGGCGGTTGAGGGTGGCGTCGCTCTTTTCTGCTCGATGCACGCCGCGATCTTCTCGTAGTAGTCACGCAGTGAAGGGTCGAGGTCGATCGGAAACTGTTCAATGTTGTTCAGGATTGTGATGCCGAACTGCGCCTGCGCCAGATCGCGGGTGCGGAGTAGGTACTCGTAGTACTTCAGCATCAACCGCTCGGACGGATCGCGATCCAGTGTGTAGTGTGAAACGCTTGCCTGGAGCAGGTCATGAAATCTACTCAGGAGCCTAAACTTCGCGGTCGCCTTCACGGCATCCAGCGCCGGCCCGACCTGGTTGTAGTGGAACTCGGTCACGCGGTCGCTGAGATGCGCCCATACAATAAGCCCCTCGACGAGATTCCGGAGCTGCCCAAGCACGTTCTGCGAGAGGAAGCCTCGATCACCGACCGGGATGGCGATGTTCTGGCAGATCACGCTGTCGGCGCTCCGTACTTGCTCTTCTACTGACGCCATCGCTCCCGCTCTACTTCCCAAAGGATCGCGCTCGAAGCCGCGGATTTGTCCGTCTACCCCGCTGGCAACCTCGGCGGGCAGGGACTCGAACCGGTCGGGTGTGCCGCTGGTGCCTTCGCAATGAGCTGCGAGGAGCCAGCCCCTGGGTCGCGCTCTCCAAGTACCGTTCACTCCATAGCTGGTCGCACAGCCCGCGCCAGAACTTGCCCTTCTGCCTTGAAGGCAACTGGTCACGGTCCTGCCCGACGCCGAGCGATCATGCCCGTGTCTGGGCGCCTCGCCTGACCTACCTCGGTGTCACAAACGCCTTCGCACCGCGGCGACTTGGCTACGCGCATGTCCGGTGGACCTGCTGGACAACGCCGACCCCCTCGACGATCTTCATCCCTGACCACGCGCGATTCCTACCTCGCCGCGAGCCCTCCTCGCGCCGAGCGCGATCCTCGCTCGTTTCGTCGAGGATAGGGGAGAAGATCCCGCGCGGGGAGGATGTCAGCGTCGGTGGCGAGCGAGGCTGGCGGCGTAGGCGGGTCGGGTGTTGCCGGCCTCCTGGGTCCAAGCGGTGGCGGCGGTGATGCGCAAGCCCAAGAGCTGGCAGAGCACGGGGGCAGGCAGCTGGCGGGCCAGGTCCATCAGCGCCGTGTTTCGGCCGACGCGTGCCGGGAGGCCCAGATGGAGGAGTCGGGCGACGAGCCGTCCTGCGCTGAGCGGACGTCCTGGTGATCCGCCGGCGAAGAGCCAGGGATGATCGGTGGTGCGACCGACGGCAGTGAAACCGTGCCGGCGTGTGAGCAGTTGGCGGATCAGGTCGTCGAGCGGCGGCGGAAGATCCAGCGGCGTCAGCCCGAGAGACAGCTGCGTTCCCTGCGAACCGATGCTGACGGCGTCGGTTCTCAGCGCGACGATCCGGCTGGCGGGTTGGCCATAGAGCAGAATGAGCAGGCCGGAGACGCGGTCGACGATATCGATCGAGTCGTCGTGCAGGAGGCGGCGGATGATCGTCCACCGTCGGTCGGTTTCGGGAAACACCCGCCGGGTGGTCGGATTGGTCCGGACGGGGACGTCCAGCCGGTGCGCGTGACCCCGGCGGCCGGCCCAGGCGACGAAGTTGTGGGCGTGGCGGTTGCTGCTCGGGCCGCTGGCCATCCAGGCATCGAGGTCGCTTTGGCGTGCCGTGGCCAGGGTGCGCCCTTCGGTGGGTAGCCACGCGAGAAGACGGACTACGGCCTGGATGTCGCCGCGCACGGCGGTGACCTGGCCGTAGGTCACGGGCTCGGCCGGCGAGCGTTGGCGCAGGCGGCGCAGGTAGTGCCAGGTGGCGAAGCGGCGCAGGACCTGGCGCTCTCCGGCGTCGGCGACGGAGGCGATCGCGAGGTCAAGCCAGCGTTCCAGAGCCGCGAGGTGTTCGTCGCGTGCGGGCAGCGCGCCGCGGGCTACGAGGATGGCGCGTAGCCGGGCGGCGGCCTTGACGGGTCGCAGCTGGTCGATGGTGTCGTGGCTGAGGGGGCCGACGGCGTCGGCGAGGTCGGTGAGCATCGCACGGGGCGTGCGGCTGTCCAGCCACTTCAGCACGGCCTTCGGGTCGTCGGCGGTCAGAACGTCGAAGACAGCCTGAGCGGTGCGGCTCATCGTGCCGTCGTGGCGGCTGAGGAGGCTACGTAGCACCTGCGGACAGGCGCAGCTGGTGCACAGGCCGAAATGGTGCAGCCGCGCGAGCGTGCCGCACTGAGTACAGGTGCGTGCCGCCGCTGGTGCCCGTTTCCAGCAGGTAGCGCACCGCGGTCCATCAGGAGGCCGGGCGACCACCTTCAGGTTCCGGTGGCAGGCCGCGCATGGTTCCCGGCGGGCGGCGCATGGTTGGCACAGTGGTCGGCCCGCTGCATCACGCGCGAACACGATGCGAACGGTGCCGCAGCCAACGCACGCACGGCAGTTGAGCCGCTTGGAGCACGCCTCGCAGCGCGCCTCGTCTGTGCCGGCGGCGATGGCAGGGTTTCCGGCGCTGGCAGATCGAGCAGACAGCGAGCGGGGCCCGCCAGCACGCTCGGCACCGTCGCTGGCTGTCCTCGGCGCGGACCAGGGCGGCGTGGCGTCCGCAGCTCGCGCAACGATCGTGATTGACCGGGTCGCGGGCGGCGCAGGACTTGCATACGGCGCTGCCGGCCGGGCTTCGGCTGGCCACGGGTTTGGCATGGCCACAGCAGGTGCACTGTTCGGCGCGTCCCGTCTGGTAACAGGTCTTGCAGCAACGCCAGGCGCCCCGCCGAAACCGCAGAGGCGCGGATCGGTGGCAGAACGGACAGGTAGGTGAGGCGACGTTGACCGCACCCCCAGCCAGCAGCGCCTCGGCCAACAACACCACCCGGTGTGACCCCGACGCGGGATTGTCCCGAAGCAGTCCTGGCTGTACGTCGAGCTCTCCGAGGACGTCGCGCTGCTGGCTGGACCTCGGCAGCGCATGGGTGACGATCTGACGTAGGGCGGCGGCGTCGAGGCCAAAGTCCAGGCCGGTGAGCTGATCGACCAGGTCGCTGAGGTAGTCGCCAGCGCTGCTCCGGCGGGCGCACGTCGAGCACAGCGGGCGGCGTCGGCTGTCCTTGCCTGCGACCTGCCGTTCCTGCCGGCAGCCGGCGCAGACCGCCCGCCGTGCCTTCAACCGGCGGGCGCAGCCGGCGCAGATCCTACGGCCTTCGTGCAGCGCCCGCAGCTCCGCCGCCCGTTCACACAGGCCGCATCGCGGCTGTGTGACCTGCTGGGCTCCGACCCCTTGCAGGGCCGCGATCAACGATCCGACCAGCCGCGGTCCTTCCGGACGCCCGGAGGTCAACAGCGTCGGATCGTCGTGCAGAGCGCGGGCTAGCCGACGCGCCTCCGGTCGGGTCGAGACGACCTCTGCGACGACTGTTGCCACGGCGGCCGGATCGAGCTCGGGCTCCACCGTGGCGATGGCGCTGGCAATGACCGTATGCGGGTCGGTCAGAAACCGGGGCGCGGCTGTCGGGTCGCTGGTCACGGCGTCCGCCGCGTCACGACCCGGGCGCGGCGTGGTCGCAGATCACCCACACCGGTCTCACCAGTGGCGTCCACCGGGCCGGAGCCGCTGGCCACGCGGCGGCTGCCGCGCCCCGCCCCCGACGCCGCGACAGGCTCGATCAGGTCGTCCATGGCGCAACCCAAGATGTCAAGCAACGCCATCAAGGTGCGCAGGCTCAGCCGCTCGGGTTTGTCCGTCACGAGCCGGTAGACCTGGCTCGGCGACAGGACGATGCCTCGCTGCGCCAACAGCGGGCCGAGATCGGTTGTGGAGAACATGCCGTGGCCCGCCATCACCTCCCGCAGCCGCCAGCGGTAGTCCAGCTTCGCCGTCACCGGAACTCCCCGCCCGCCGCGAACGCGGTCTCCAGCGCCGTTCGCATCATGGCGTTCATGAACCCTTCGCTGACGTGGGTGTAGATCCCCAGCGTGGACGCGTACCGGTGGCCCACCTGCTCCTGTACGAACTTTGGGTCCGCGCCGTCCTCGATCAAGTGCGTCACGTAGGAATGGCGCAGGCAGTGCGGTGTCAACTCTGTCGGCAGCGCCAGCGCGTCGCGGTAGGCCGCGAAACGTTCCTCGATTTCCCGAGGTTTCAGCCGGCCACCCCGCTCGGTCACCCACAACGCCGGATGCTCCCGTGAGCCCATCCGGGGCCGAACATTGTCAACGAAGTCTTCCACCGCCTCCACCGCCCACGGCATCACGCTCGCGACCGTCCGACGCCGCGGACCCGACCCATTTGCCCCTTTACCGTAGCGCACGTGCAACAGCCCAAATCGACCCAGCTCCGGTGCTTTCGGATTCCGGTAGAAATCCACGAGATCGATCCGCGACGCCTCATTGCAGCGCAGCCCCCATCCGTAGATTACTTTCAGGACAGTGGCGTCCCGGTAGGCAGGCAACGCCCCCTTCCGGCGTCGGCGCACGGCCTGATCGACCCGGTCATCGGCGTAGTCGAACAGCAGCTGCACCTCCTCGCGAGTCAACGGCCGCCTACCGGGCCGGCCCTCGTACTCCGCGAGATGCAGCACCGTGTTCCACTCGTGGCAGACCTGCACCGGATGCGTACCGAACCTCGTCTCGCACTCCTCGACCCAGCCGTAGAACGGCGACGTGACGAAGTCGCAGAAAAGCCGCAACGATCCCTGGTACTGCCGGACCGTGGACACCGCCAGACCGCGTTCCGCGGTGAGGTACGTCGACCACTCGTCCACCATTCCCGCAGTCCACCGCCACGGATACTCATTGGTAAACGCGACAAACCCCGTGATGACATGGGCGCGAGCGTGGATCGTGCGCGGGTCCAGCCGCCGGCCGCCGATCTGCTGCTTCTCCCAGCCGGACAGCATCGCCCGCAACACCGCCTCGTCCGCACGAAGCAGCCGAACCCCGGCAGCCAGCTCCAACCGAGCTGACCCCTCCAGCCCGTCGCGATCCCGCATGACGGCGCAGCCTGCCGCCATCTGACGCTCGAATCACGCATCAGACGCACGCGCCGCCGCAAAGAACCAGGTCGGACCACACGTCGAGCGCAGGCTCCACGAGTTAAGATCACCCGTGTCTCCCGTGCAGCACTGTGATCGATCATGCATCGGACGCAATTCCCCGGAGTCGACCACGCTGGTGGTAATCCGAGGCAACTCGGGAGCGGGGAAAAGCTCGGTCGCGCGGACGTTACGAGCGCGGGCCGGGCGCGGTGTCGCGCTGGTCGAGCAGGACTACCTACGTCAAGTGCTTCTGCGGGAACGAGACGAGCCCGGCGGGGTCGCTCCGGCGCTGATCGATCAGACCGTACGCTTCTGCCTTGATCACGGCGTCCACGTCGCGCTGGAAGGAATCCTCGCCGCGTCTCGTCACACCACCATGATCAGCGAACTGCTTCACGCGCATCGGGGACGGAGCTTCGTCTTCTACCTCGACGCGTCGTTGGAGGAGACGTTGCGCCGTCATGCCACACGGCCACAGGCAGCCGAGTTCAGCGGCGAGGACATGCGCGGCTGGTACCTATCCCGTGATCTTCTTGGGGTGGCTGGTGAACAGGTCGTCCCGGATCACTTCACGCTTGACCGGACTGTCGCGTTCATCGGAGCTGCCACTGGACTCGCGCCCTCGCCCCCCATCCAGCCGGAACCAGGCAGACCTACCCCATGAAGCTGGTCGTCCTGCGTGGCTGTTGTCGGGCCGGCCGTACGATCTGTCCCCTTCGGGCCCTGTGGGCTGTCGGGGAAATAGCTGTATGTCCAGGTTCGACGGCGACGTTGTGATATACCGCTGTCACTGGTAGCGACTTGAGGGGGCCTGTGGACGCTGACGTATCGGCAATCGTGGCGCAGCTCGGTGAGGTCACCGCTGCCGATTCGCAGGCGCTCGAACATATATGCGGAACGACAGCTGCCCGTCTCGTCGAGGCCGGTGTCGAGCCGCCGTTTGAGCTCACGACCACTGATCTCGCCGCCGATCCGTGGCTGATCTGCGCGGAGCGCTACTGGGGTCGCCGCCTGCGGACCCACCCTGGGGTTGAGACCGCCGCCCTGTGCGCCCGTTGGCTGGGCACGCGTACGGCCGGGCTGACGCCCCACCAGCGGGCCGCGATCAGCGAGTCGTGGGCGCTCAGCTTCGCCTTCGCGACCAGAGACACGGTCGAGTCCCACCATGACCTGACCGCCGCTGTCGACAGCATCGTCCGCCAGTTCGCCGGGTCATCCCCCGAGGTCTGCGCCTTCGCCGCGATGTACCACGCCAGCAAGTTGCGTACGAACTACTGGTTCGACGAGCTGCACCTGTTCCTGGAGTCGTCGCCACTGATCTCCGTGGCAGGTGAGCAGCCGCACGGTGCGTTGTTCACCGCTCTGCGCGCGTTCGCCGCGTACGGGAGCCGCCGCCGCACGGTCGAGTACGCGGCCAGCCTGTTCGGGGAGGCGTGGGCAGCCAGCCCGCGGTCGCAGCAGGTCATGGATGTGCTGCTGCACGCGCTATCGGCTGCGCCGCCGTTTCCCGGGCAAGGCGAACAGCTACGGGCGTGCGCCGAGGAAGCGGTCGCCGCGTATCCCGACGACCACACCTTCCGGTTTCGGCTCGCGACCGGGCAGCGACAGTGCGCCCGCTACGCCGAGGCGGTAGACAGTCTCGATGCGGCTCTGCGGCTCCTGTCCACAGCCAGGCTGTGGGACTCGCCTTTCCGGCAGCAGTACCTGCGGGACCGTGAGGTATCGCTCGATCTGATGCGGGATCGCGCCTGTGCAGCCGTGCGCCAGCAGGCCGCCGAGAGGAGCGACGAGGAGAGCCGGCAGCTCCGGGGTCGGGTCCAGGACCCAAACATGCTGATCCGCCTTGTCGGGCTCGTCGCCGTCCTGACCGTCACGTTCATGGTCTTCGCCGCGGGTATCGCCGAGACCGACCCGGCGGCGTCCTTGCGCACCCGGCTTGGGCAGGAAGCCGCTCTGGGTGTGAGCCTCCTGTTGCTGACCGTGATAGTCACCGCCGCCGCGCGGTTCGTCGGGCGGCACGAGAGACTGCGGTAGCCGTCGGGAGCCGATCCCGAGGATGTCCGGTGCCGGGGTCCGGACCAAGCCTCTGCTGGCTGCACCCGGTAGTGATCCTGCCGGTGGATGTTGCGTGGCTCGGCGGATCGCGCGACGTTTTCGCCGCGCCGTCGACCGCAGACGAGCCGGTCAGTTCGGTCGACGCAGGTTGCTTGGAAGATCCGCTTCGGATTGGTAGAGGTCCTCGAAGGCGCGGACTGCCGGGTCGGTGCGAAACGCGGCGAGGCCGGCTCGCAGGTGTTGGACCCGGTCGGAGGTGCGTGCTGATCCGGCGCGGGCGTCGAGCCGGACGACATGCGTGGCTTCTTCGACGGCCCGGCCGATGTCGCCTGTCTGCAGGTACGCCTCGGCGAGCCAGGAGCGGTAAAGGGCGGCTTCGCGGGCGTGGTCTTCGTCGCAGCGGGCGACCGCGTCGACCAGCAGCGGCTCGGCGTGCTGCGGGAGGCCGAGTTCGACGTAGCAGCGGCCGGCCATCACCTGGATCTCGTTGTCGTCGAGCCAGTACACCCAGGTCGGTTCGTCGTCGGGACGTCGCTGGTCGTAGTGACGCTCCACGGCGGCGAGTGCCTTCTCCGTGGCGGACCGGTCGCCGGCTTTCGCGTGTGCCCAGGCGATGCGTTCGTACAACAGTGCCAGGGTGGCCGGCGTCGCGGAGTTCTCCGCTCCGCGCAGGGCGGTGCGGGCCAGCAGGATGGCGGTGCGCGGGTCGTGCTGGTTGGCGAACTGGTAGCTCAACGTCGAGATCAGGTTCGCCGCGACCGGGCTGTTGCCGGCGGCGTGCGCGGCTTTCACCCCGTCGAGGTAGAAGCGCCGCGCGGCCTGGGTGTGGCCGGCGTCCATCGCGACCCAGCCGGCGAGCTGGCACAGTTCCGCGACAGCGGACCGCAGTCGACGTCCGAGATGCTCGTCGTAGGCGGCGTCGTCGAGCACGGCGGTCGTGGCGGCGACTTCCCGCGCGACCAGCTCATACAGGTCCCGGCCGCCAACGAAGTCGTCCAGGCGGCGCAGTTGTGCGACGCGGCCCTCGACCTTGCGGGTGAACGCCTCCCCGATCCGCCGTCCCGTGCGGGTCTCCACGGCCTGCGGTGGTTCGGTCACCAGCCATTCGTGCGCGCGGCGCAGTGCCGTGTCCGCGTCGATGTCCGCACCGGGGTCGATCTCGGTCGGGACGGCGCCGCATACACCGATCGGAACGGCAGGGACACGCGAGCGTCCGATGCGAGGCAGATCGATCTGCGGTCCCCGGCTGCTGATCGCGGTGGCGTCGGGTGCGGAACCGTCCTGCGTTGGCTGTGGGAGGCCCTTGCGGATCTGGGCTATGAGGAGTGTGTCGGCGGGGGTGAGGTGTTCGCGGTCGTCGAGGTCGATGAGGTTGTGGATGCTGGTGTCGTAGACCTCGGCGAGTTGGGCGAGGAGCTGGGGGGTGGGCCGGCGGCGGTTGTTCGGTAGCGGCCAGTTCTCCAGCTCCGACAGCCGGGGGGCAGTCATGGGGGCAGTGCCCTGGGGGTCGAGGCCGGTGCGGGCGGCGTGGGCGTTGATGTGGTTTGCGGCCTGCTGCTGGGTCCAGCCGTGCGCGACCCGGTGAGCGGCACGGAGACGGTAGTGGTAGCGGCGGGCGAACTCGATCGCGATCTCGTCGTGGGACATACCGACCGCGCGCATCCGCGCCCGCAGCTCCTCCTGCTCGACGCGGTGGCTGGGTGTGGCCATGACGGTAAGGCACCCCTTCCCTGACAGCGTGTGCTCTCGCGATTCCGCTGGCATGTCCACGGTAGTGAATCGATCACGTCTCGGTGTGTAGGGGCCGTTACTGTCGCGAAGCGATAGCGGCTCCCGCAGGCATTTTCCCAGGTCAAGTGGTGTCAGGAGGTGCGAACAGCTTCTTCGTCGTGAAGGGAATGACCATCTGACGCCGCCGGGACGATGGTGTAACGGTTCGGTTTTGCCTACCGTCAGTGAGGACCGTTCCCATGATAAGGATCGCCCGCGCCACGCGCCGTGACCATCCCCTCAGCCTCAAAGCTGGTTCGGCCGACCGGCCGGGCCAGCAGCGCCGGCCGAGACGAGGCTTCCTCGGGGCGGCACGCTGGTCGCGGGGGCGTTCCTGATGAGGGCCAAGGACATCGCCCCCGCAGGGCCCGAGGGTCTGAACGTGGCACGGGTCTACGACTTCTTCCTCGGCGGCGCGCACAACTTCCCGGCCGACCGGGAGGCCGCGGCGAAGGTCGAGCAGACCTGGCCGCAGATCCGCGACACCGCCCTGGTCAACCGTCTGTTCCTGGGTGAGGCGGTTCGCTACCTCGCCGCCGGGCAGGTCGGCGTCCGTCAGTTCCTCGACATCGGCTCGGACATCACGACCACGCCGTTTCGGCTCCGCAGCCGCGATGAGGTGCTGCGGTTCTTCGACGGCTGCGAGCTGGTCGAGCCCGGCCTGGTCCTGCTGCCGGGCTGGGACGAGGACCGGCAGCGCCGCCAGACCACCGTCGAGGGACGGCTACCGGTCTACGCCGGCGTCGGGCGCATCCGATGAGCCGGCCTTCCAGCTGCCCGGTCTGCTGGCCTCATGTCGACGTCGCATGGCTGGTCGAGCACGCCGAAAGGCGGATCACCGCTACGACGGCCGAGCTGTGGCCGCAGGCCAAGGTGACGTTCGGGGCGATGGTCACCGCGGGTGGCGCGTTGTGGCGCCAGGTCCGGGTCGGCGACGATGTACTGTGCGCGACGGTACGGCCGGTGGACGCAGCGCTGGCGCGGGTGGTCCGCGGCGAGCACGGCGACCTCACCACCATGCTGGCCGGATACGACGAAGGTCGAGCGAACCTGGCGGTACGGAAGGCGGATGGGCTCACGGCGCTGGCCGCGTACAGCAGGCTACGGGTGGCCGCCCCCATCGCGATGACCAGCGGGGTGATGTTCACCCCGTGGGTGGCGGGCACGAGCCTGGCCGGCCGGCTACAGGCCCAACCGGCAGTGCTCACCGAGCTACTGACAACGCTGATGCAGGACCTGGGCGAGTTGCACCGCGATCCGGCGAAGCAGCTGCGGCGGATCGCGGCACCGACCCGCGCCCAGGGCCTGCCTCGGGTGGTCACCGAGGCACTGGGCCATGCGACAGATCACCTCCATGCCGAAGAAGCGACAGCAGGTGAGGTCGGAGAGCTCCGAGCGCTCGCAGGGAGCCTGTCAATCCGGCTCGGCCGGCTGGCCGCCCAACTGGACCCTCCGGCATTCACCCGCACCGGAATCGCCTTCGGGAACCTCACCCCGAGCCACGTGCTGTATCCCGACGCATCGCCGCGAGCGGTCCTGGTGTCACCCACGCTCGGACCTGGTGGGGAACCCGCGGACACCGGAACCCTGCTCGGCCACCTTCACCTGCTGGCCGTCGGCTGCCCGCCGCGAGTACGGGCGGAACTCGTCGAAGGCGTCGAAGCGTGGCTCGCCGGCCGGCTGGCCGACTGCCGGGACCAGTGGAAGAGCTGGCTGTCCGCTGTGCTGACGATCTGGGCGGCCACCGTCTACGACACCGCCGTCACCGCCCTGACGCTGCCCGCAGCCGCCCTGCCGCTCACGCCGGCCACCGCCGGTCTACGGGCCCGTCCCCTGGCGGCGCTGACCCTTCTCGACGTACTGACCCGCGAGCTACGCCGCCGCGGCGCCGACGCAGCACTGAACGCCACCCTCGCCACCCTCGCCGACACCGCGATCGACGGCGCTGACCAGGCGGAGACGGTCGCACTCCGCTGATCTCGCCACGTCTCCTCCCTCCATCGCGCACTCCCAGCTGTCCCCGTCCCGGCAGGGAATCGCAGCCGACTGCTCCCACAACACAGTGATCACCAGTGAACGGCAGGCGGGCCACCACGTGCGTCCCTGCCGCGCGGACCTTGCGTTCGAGTGGCCAGGTGGCACCGCTGTCCACCTCCTCCACCTCCAGCGTGACGGCGTGTGCGCGAGCTGTGGATGCGGAGAACCGTGCCGCACCGTGGTGCTCGCCGTGCACAACCTCGCGCTCGTGTACGACACCGCCTCCGCCCCCTCCCACCTGCCCCGCCCGCCGCACGAAGGCGAGACCAGCCCCTACCCCCTCAGCCAGGAGAACGCATGACCACCGCCCTCGCCGCCACCCCACCCGCAACCCCGGAACCGCCTGGCCATCCGTTGCCGCACCGCATCTGGCACTACCCCGCCACCCCGCCGTGCGCCTCCGATGCCCGCCACCACGTGACGGCCCAACTCCAACGCTGGGGACTCGACAGTCTGACCGACACAGCCACCATCGTGACCTCCGAGCTGGTCACCAACGCGCTCGCCGCCAGTCACCGCGCCTACCAGGACGGGGACGACGACCTGACGTCCCAGATCGCGCTACGCCTGACCTACAGCCACCACGATGTGCTCGTCGAGGTATGGGACGGGGGCACCGGCCGCCCGACCCGCCGGGCCGCCGGGCCCGACGCCGAGGACGGCCGCGGCCTGCACCTGGTCTCAGCCCTGGCCCGGGACACCGGCCACTACCAGGCCCGTGTTCGCACCGCCGCCGGCTACAGACCGAAAGGCAAGGTCGTCTGGGCGGCCTTGCCCCACAACACCCCACCCATGCGCCTTGCTCCGGACGCCCTCGTAGGGGATCTCCCGCGACGTGACCCGTCCTCCGGCCCCACCGAGACCACACAGACCCCGGACGTCTTCGACCTAGCGCTGCTGCAACGAGTACACGACGGCCTACGCAACCTGGACGACTGGACGCACCACGCCCACGCCGACTGCCGCACCCCACCGACCTAGAGCAGGAGGCAAGCTATGACCGCCCCCGTCGACGGTTCCTGCCCACCGTGGTGCGCACAGCCCGCCGGCCATCTGTCCGTCGATCCCACCGGCCCCGGCGATTACCACATCGCCGAGTTCACGGTCATCGACCTGCCGCAGCTCCCTGGCGTGCGGGATACCACCTCGATCCAGGTGGTGATCGAGCAGTACGTCACCGCCACGACCGTCCACCAGCCCATGATCGCCCTCGGTCTCGGCCCTGATGGCGAGGACAACGAAGCACTCACCCCCGACGAGGTCGATGCCCTCACCGCCGTTCTCACCCGCGCGGTCGCCCAGGTCCGCACCGCGCAGACGCACCCGACCCGGACCAACCATGGCTCCGCCTAGCACGCCTCCCAGCGCGCCCCGACCCGGCACTGCCGTAGGGCCGCCGGCGCCCCACGCCGACTACAACAGATCACGCGCCCACCCGGCGGCGGCGCTCCGGTCGACCGAACCACAGGACACCGGGCCCGGCGTCGTCTCCGACTCCGCCAGGTCGGCACACGGCGCGCGATCGGTACCGATGGCGGTCACCGCGCATCTGCTCCTGATCGACCAGACGGGAAGGATCTTGTTGCAGCAGGCGGCGAACGGCCAGTGGGGCCTGCCCGCGACCGCGCTGCGTTTCGAGGTCTCGCCTCAACGACATGTCGTCACCTTCGCCGGGAGGGACCTGGGCATCGAGGTCGCCGAACGTGACCTTCTGCTGGCTCACGTCAGCGCGCACAGAACCACCGAGCACGCTGCGGTGCGCTTGGTCTTCAGCGTCGGCCTGTGGAAAGGCGAGCCTGCCCACAGCGCCCGCCGTCAATGGGCCTCCCCGGGCAGCCCTCCTGAGCGGCTGGCCCCCTGGGACGCCCAAGTACTGCCGACGCTTCTCACGGTCACGCCCTACACAGAAATCGGCTGGGCCAATCCAGACTGGCCCGCCCTGCCCTGACATCTTTTGATCATTCTTGCTTGTCGAACTCCGGCCACGCCGGCCCGCGGGTCTACGCCAGGAGGACGCACCGCCCTCGCGGTCCTTCCTGATGAAGCGCCGCACGACCTGGTAGAGCCGTGCCTGCCGCCATTCCGTCCCCGACACCGAAGCCGACACCGATGCCCCCCACGGTTCCGCCCGCGCTCCGCCCGATCGTCCTGCTCGCGCGGATGCGCGCTCTTCTCCCACCCACCGAGCTGACGGACCTACTCGCCACGCTCACCCCACCCATCGACCCAGCAGACGCAGCGTGGACCGATCTGTGCGCAGCCCTGGACACCTACGACCATGCAGCCGACCAGGGACTGAACCTCGACGAGGCCCGTTACCAGGTCGACATCGCCGCCATGATCCTCGACGCGCAGCACGACAGCAGGCGTCCAGCAGTTACTCAGCGAATGGAGCCCCGGCATGTCCACCGAACCGCACCACCACGATCACCCGGCCCAGGCCGACGAGGAGCAGGAACCTGATGTAGAACCGCGACGCGACGAGCACATGAAGGTGCTGCCGTTCGGTGGCCGTCTACCCCCTGGGTGTTCTTGCTCGCCACCGTGCTCGCTCTGGCGTTTCTCGTCGCCCTGCTGGTCACGCCGTTCAACCGGATCTAGACCAACAGCATTCTCGGCGTCCCGGGCACCGGCAGCCGAGCTGTTCTCCTCGCGCCGGCCCCAGGTGTGCGATCGGGCGCACCAGCTGTTCCGGTCGCCCCAGGATCGCCGCCTCGTCAACAGTCCGGGCACCGTCTGGCTGCGATGCAATGCAGGGCCGACGGTGTGTGCGCCCTTCGGAGACGAACGCTCGGCTTCGCATCACGGTCTCAGACCAGTGATCGCAGTGAGAACAAAACGTTCCCTTTGCCGGGAATGGCCATGACCACCCATCCGGGTGATCATTCCGTTTGTTCTGCCTGCCCGCGAAAGGTAGGTACCGCTCTCGACCCCAGGAGCGATCTTGACTTGGCAGCGCCTGTCCGAAGCAATGGACACGAGCCGCAACGCTGTCCGCGCCGGCGGACAGAGCGAGCCGGACCTGCTGGTCGTGCGCTGCTACGACCAGCCGGACCCCCATCCCCGTCGAACCTCCGCGGTCGAAACTGCCGTCCTCGCCGGCGCTCACGTGCGACCCGGACAAGACCTTGTCACCCTCAGCCCTGCGCGGACGCTGGTCTCCGGCGCGCTGTCGGCGGCCTGCCCCGGTGGCAGCGTCACGGTCCTGGCTCCGACCCCCGCAGCGCTGGCCCAGACCCGCCCAACCCCGGAGAACCGCTATCGATGGGTGTCCGTATGGGACAACATCGACCTACCCCTCCCCGATGCCAGTGCCGACGCCGTGATCGGCCGCACCGTCCTGGCACCCCTCGGCCATCCCCGCCTCATGCTGATCGACATCGTCCGTGTCCTGCGCCCGGGAGGACGGCTGTCGCTGTGCGAACCCCTGCTCGGCCAGCGCAGCCCGATCGACCTCGACGGGCTGAACCGGCACGAACTCACCCAGGCCGCGAAGGTTTTGGCAGGCGTCCAACCCGCCGCCCATGCCTTCAGCGTGCCCTACGCCGTCGGCAACGCCCGCCTCGCCGGCCTCACCCACATCGAGCACATCACCGACACCGTCACCACCCGACTTACGGGTGTGGCCGCCGCCGAGGCGGCACTGCACGCCCCGGGCCCGGCCGGCGAATCCGCCTACCAGGCGATCAACCGCAGCCTGGGCGCCGCCTTCGCCCGCCGCTACGCCGATGCGTGGCGCGCAACCGCGCGACGCCACCCCATCGTCCTGACCACCCCGATCGTTTACCTCACTGCGGTTAAGCCAGACACCAGGACATGACCGCTGGACACCGCTCCGCCACGCATGGCACGTCGGTCGTTGTGCACCGCTCCCTCACTCACCTGGCACCCGTTCGCGAGCTCACCGATGACCGATTTCCCGCCGCCCACCTTCGACACCATCCGGTCGCTGTCAGGACAGAGGGCGCGCTGGATCGGCACCGCCCGCATCGCTGGTGAGCCCGGATGGGTCACGAACACCACCGAGTGCAGCCTCGACCGAGGCGCGAGACCAGACAGCGGGGCCAGCGTTCCCGGCGTGCAACGCCATCCAAAGGACATTCAAGATCGGATACGCCCGATCCTGCCGAACAAACTGACATGTTCACGTCGAACAAACGCGACCAGCCGCAACAGTTCTCGCAGGTCAGCTGCCTTGTCGAAGCCGAAGAAAACGTTCGCGGCGGGGGGAATGACTCGCCTCGTGACGCCAGGCATCGTAGATCCGCCCGCACCAGAGAGATCATCGGCACCGTAGAGTCGACAAGTCGTCACACAAGGTCGTCATCCGAGCGAGGAGAAGCCTGGTGTCCACCTCCACGAGCGAGACCACCCATGAACAGGTAGCCCCCCAGCCAGATGACGCCGCTCGCCTGCGCGAGGAGCTCATCCGGGAACTGCATGAGCTGGAGGCGATCGCGACGCCGGAGGTGGAGCGGGCGGTACGGACGGTGCCACGGCATCTGTTCATCCCCGAGATGTCGTTGGAGGAGGCATACGCCGCCGAGTGCCACTACGTGACGAAGACGGACAAACTGGGGATCAGCATCAGTTCGGTGTCCGCCGCACGGATCCAGGCCATGATGTTGGAGCAGGCCCAGGTCCGCCCCGGGATGCGCGTCCTGGAGATCGGCGCGGGCGGCCTCAATGCCGCGATGCTCGCCGAGCTGGTGGGCGAGACCGGCCAGGTCACCTCGATCGACATCGATCAGGACGTCATCGACCGGGCAGCCCGGCTCCTGCCAGCGGCGGGCTACGACAGCATCAACCTGCTGCGCGCCGACGGGGAGTTCGGCGCACCGGAGCACGCTCCCTTCGATAGGATCATCGTCACCGTCTGCGCGTGGGACCTGCCCCCGGCCTGGAGTGACCAGCTCGCTGAGGGCGGCCGGCTCGTCGTCCCGCTGCGGATGCGCGGCCTGACCCGCTCGGTGGCGTTCGAGCGGGAGAACAACCGTCTGGCTGCTCGCGGCTACGAGCTGTGCGGCTTCGTGCCCATGCAGGGCGCCGGAGAACAGCGTGAACGCCTGGTCCCGCTCCACGGCGACGATGTGCGCCTGCGCCTGGACGACGACCAGCACGCCGACGGCGACGCCCTGGCCGCCGCGCTGGCAATGCCGCGGAGAGAGGCGTGGTCGGGGATCACGGTCGGGAAAGGCGTCAGGTTCGACGGCCTGTACCTGTGGATGGCCATGAAGCTGCCCGACTTCGGGTTGCTCGCCGCGACGAAAGCCGCCGTGGATCACGGACTGGTCGCTCACTCCTGGGGGCTGGGCGTTCCGACTCTTCTCGACGGGGACAGCTTCGCCTACCTGACCTACCGCCCCACCAGCGAGACGCGCGAGCAGTTCGAGTTCGGCGCCTACGGGCACGGACCCCACGCCGAGATGACTGTCGAAAGGCTGGCCAGCCTCATCAGGTCCTGGGACGGCACCAGCCTGAACGCTCGCATCAGCGCCCACCCCGCAGGCGCTCCTGACGAGTTGCTGCCCCCCGACGCCCTCGTGCTCGCCCGACGCCACAGCCGTATCGCGATCACCTGGCCGTCTCCGCCGCCGACTGACGACCCGGGCAGCGCACAGGTCCGGGAGGGGGCGAAGCATGAGTAGGTCCAGTCTGCGGGCGGAGCAGGACGAGTTGCGGGCGCGGATGCGTGCGGTCGGTATGTCCCACGACGAGATCGCGATCGAGTTCGCCCGCCGCTACCACTACCGTCCCCGCGCCGCCCACCGCGTCGCGCACGGCTGGACCCAGCAACAGGCCGCAAACCACATCAACGCCCACGCCGCCCGCACCGGCCTCGACCCCCGCGGCACCGCCCCCATGACTGCCCCCCGGCTGTCGGAGCTGGAGAACTGGCCGCTACCGAACAACCGCCGCCGGCCCACCCCCCAGCTCCTCGCCCAACTCGCCGAGGTCTACGACACCAGCATCCACAACCTCATCGACCTCGACGACCGCGAACACCTCACCCCCGCCGACACACTCCTGATCAACACCACACGCCGAGACGCTCGATCGACGCCGCCGGCAGGGTCCCCAGTGGCACTGTCACCACCCGCGGTCCCCCGCTCCAGACCTCCAGCCGGTCCGGGCTTCGAGTCGGAATACGGCGGCGCGCCCAAGAGACTGCGTCTCGATGCGTCTGCTGGGAACATCGAAGGGGTGGACGCTCTCGGCCGCCGCGGGTTCACCCTCCTCGCCGGATCCGCACTCATGGCGGGCCTGGCGGGTAACGGCCGTGCCCGCCGCGTCGACCCGGCGCTCGTCTCCTATTTCGACGGCCAGCTGAAAGGCCACTACCACGCGGACATGCTGCTCGGCTCCGGCGCGCTGATCGGCACAGTCGCCTCCCAATTCGAGGTCATCGCGCAGCTGGTGGACACAGCGGACGGGTCGACCCGCCAGCGCATGGCGAAGGTCGGCTCGTCGTTCGCAGCGTTCGCGGCCTGGCTGTGGCTGGACGCCGGCGATCCGGTCGCCGCGATGCGCTGTCACGACGCCGCCTTGGAGCTGGCGCACCGCTGCGGGGAACGCGACGCCGTCGCCTGCGCGCTGGTCGACCGGGCGATGGCCTTCACCGACCTGGAAAACGCAGCGGCCGTGATCGACCTGTGCCAGGCCGCGCTGGTCGATGCCCAGCACCTCTCGCCCGAGGTTCAGGTGTTCGCCTTGCAGCAGCAGGCGCACGGTGCCTCGCTGCGCGGTGACCATCGCCAGGTCGATCTCCTGCTCGATCAGGCCGGCCGACTCGTGGACCAGGTCGACGTCGAGGAGTGGGGCACGGCCTGTCGCCGTACCAACGGCTACGTCGAGGTGCAGCGTGCCACCTGCTACGGACGGCTCGGACTGGCTGACGATGCCGACCGTCTCTGGCAGCAGATCATCCCCGCCGCACATCCCTCAGCCCGCCGCGACGTCGGGGTCTGGTCGGCACGCCATGCCGTCGCCGCCGCACAGCAACATGAGCCGGAACGGGCGGTGGAACTCGCGCGCCACGCGACCGCGCTCGCGATGGAGACCGGCTCCGCGCGGGCCCGGCGAGAACTGGCCGCGGTCGCGGCGGCCATGGCCCCGTGGCGCACTCACCCCGTCGGCCAGGATCTGGCGGAGGTGCTCGCGCCCGTTACCACCGACGAGACCGGGATGGATCATGGCTGAGGCACTGACACGGGAACAGATCGAGAAACACCTCAAGACCCTGGACGGATGGACGACCGACGGCCGACGCATCGAACGGCTGTACTCGATACCCCATGTCCAGGGCGCGGCGTTCGTCATGCACATCGCCGTCATCCAGAACGAGTTCGGCCACCACTCCGATGCCACACTCGGCTACAAGACCGTGCACGTGTCGATCAGCTCCAGCGACATCGGCGGCTATGTCGCCGAGCACGACATCGAGCTCGCCAAGCGTATCCAGGCGATCGCATCAGCGCATGGAACGGGGTAAAGACCAGGACATGCGGAAAGTTCAAGGCCGCGACGACGGATATGGTGGGATCGGCGGACTCGGCTACGTCGAACTTCTCTTCCAGGTCCTCACTGAACGTGAAGAGAAAGTCTCAGTCGCGATCGCCTCGAACGAAAGCTTCGGCGGATGGACCAAGACGTTCACCGACCCGCGTCTCTGCGCAGCCATCGTCGACCGACTCATCTTCGGCGGGAACATCATCGAAACCGGCACCGACTCCTACCGCCTCCGCAGACCCACGCCCGCGCCACAGGGCCCGGCTGATCAACACCCCGAGACTGACACGGAGGGCTACGCCTCTGCTACCGTAGTTGGCATGAAGCGCGCTGCCAGGATGACGACGCCGGAGAGTGTCCCGGCGCGCTGACAGATCTTGAAGTCCGAAGCCCCGGGGTGAGTGCCCCGGGGCTTCGTCTTGCGGTCACTCGCCCGATCCCGCGAGGAGACCACCATGCACGACCATCGCAAACTCGGCCGCGAGCTGGATCTGTTCGACACCGACCCCCTGATCGGCGCGGGACTGCCTTACTGGCTGCCCGACGGCGCGGCCGTGCGGCACACCCTGGAGGAGTACATCCGCACCGCCGAGCGGCGGGCGGGCTACCAGCACGTGTACTCACCGGTCCTCGGAAAGCGGGAGCTGTACGAGATCTCGGGACACTGGTCGCACTACAGCGACGACATGTTCCCCCCGATGGACCTTGGCGGTGAACAGATCGTCTTGCGCCCGAGCCTGTGCCCGCACCACGCACTGATCTACCGGTCCCGGTCCCACAGCTACCGCGACCTGCCCCTGCGCATCGCCGAGCTGGGCGGTATGTACCGCTCTGAACTCTCCGGCGTACTCGGCGGACTGACCCGAGTCCGCGCAATTCACCTCAACGACGCGCACATCTTCTGCACCCTGGACCAGGTCGCAGACGAAGCACGAAACGCCCTCGACATGATCCGCCACGCCTATGAAGCGCTCGGCATCACTCCACGTCGCTACCGGCTCTCACTTCCAGGGCCCGGCGGCAAATACGTCGCCGCTCCCGAACTGTGGCAGCGCTCCACCGCCCTGCTGACCGACGTCCTCGACCAAGCCGGCCTGCCCTACGAGGCAGCCGAAGGCGAGGCCGCGTTCTACGGCCCCAAGATCGATGTTCAGATCATCGACGGCGCAGGCCGAGAGTCCACCCTGTCCACCATCCAGGTCGACTTCCACCAGCCCGAGCAGTTCGACCTGCACTACATCGGCCCAGACAGTGCGCGACACCGCCCCGTCATGGTCCACCGCAGCATCATCGGCAGCGTAGAACGAGCCGTCGCCCACCTCATCGAACAGCACGGGGGCGCCTTCCCCGCCTGGCTCGCCCCCACCCAGATCGTGGTCCTCCCGATCACCGACTCCGAACTGCCGAACGCCGCAGCACTGGCCCGGCAGTGCACCGACCTCGGCCTACGAGCACAGATCATCGGGCCAGAACGCGGCAGCCTGGGCGCTCGCGTCCGACAGAGCAAACTCGTGCCCTACCAGGCTGTCATCGGCGCCCAGGAATCCACCGACGGACACATCGCCCTACGCCTCCGTGACGGCCATCGCCTAGACCCGCAACCCACCGGCGACATCCTCAGCCGCATCAGCGCTCTCATCGAGGCCCACAGCACCAACCTGTGGGACGGCGCAGCATTCTCACAGGTACTACGTGAGCACATATAGCAACGCCCACCCCGCGGTGCTCGAACTCGCAGACACGACATCGCTGGGTGGTCGGCTGTACTCCGCTGGGCTGGGCTGGTTATGTCGGTGACAACGGGCTCTGGCGCACATTCGGTGGTGACGTGCGGTGATCGTGTGGCGCAACATCGCCCGCGTCAGCTTCGTCCTGTTTTGCGGCTTTCCAAGGCTGCACGGCGGCGACTGCCCGACCTCACGAACGACTGCGAGGTAGCCGACTTCGACCGCTTTGGTCTTCGCCAGCGGTACTAACGCACCGTCACCACCGAATGTGCGCCACGATGAGATGCCCACGGCGCCGAACGCCGCTGAAGAACACCGCCCGGCACGCGCGGGACGCCCGTGCTGGGTGAACACGTTGTTGATCACGAGTGGTGTGCGACGGCTACCAACAAGTACCCGAACGATTCGACGCCATCGAGCCGAACATGAGGGCTCATCGGCGCGCTTTCGGGCAGGTCAGCGACTATGTACCGGCCCGAAACGGATGTTCGTTCCGTAGGGAATGACCATCGTGTGGATCGCTTGGGACGCTGAGGGCATTCAGCGTCGGTGCGGCAGCCGCCGTCATGAAGGCGGCGGCCAGCTGGCTCGGTCGCCGTACGCGCCTACGTCGAGAAGGACCCGATGATCACGTATTCCCCGCCTGTGCATGTCCTCGATCCCGCGGCCCGGTCCGTCGAAGACGAGGACCCTTCCCATGCTGACGAATCTGTGGTTTTCACCGACGGCCATCACTTCCACCTTGCGTCGTCAGATCTGCAGACGGTCGCCGCAGGAGCGGCCGGCCCGCTGTCGGTGATCCTTCAGGTGACGAAGCGGTGCAACTTCGACTGCTCATTCTGTTCCGAGACGTTGCAGGAACCGGACCCCACGCTGGCTGCGCTGGAGCGGGTGCGGGACAACCTGGTGGGGGTGCCCCGGGTGTTCCTGTCCGGCGGCGAGCCGCTGCTGCGCCGGGACATCGTCGACGTCGTCGACATGTTCGCTGGCACGGTCATCGGCCTGCCGACCAACGCCACACGCGGCCTCCAGCACGCACGTCACCTGGCAGGCAAGGTCACGTTCGTCACCGTCGGGCTGGAAGGGCCGCGGTCGACGACGAACCGAGTCCGCGGCGACTACGACAAGGTCATGGAAGGGGTGCGGGCGTTCCAGGACGCGGGTCTGCCGCTGTCGTTGTCGGCGGTCGTCTACCGCTCGACGCTGACGGCGCTGCCGTTCACCCTCCAGATCGCCGACGTGCTCGATGCCGGGAAACTCAAGCTGATCCTCCCGTTGAAGAAGGGCAACGCGCTCGATCTCGCTGCCCAGGAGTTCCTCACCGCGAAGGAGGCCACGGAGGCGTTCGAACGGCTGGCCGAGCTACGGACGGTGCACGACTGGCGGCCGGCGTTGCGGCTGACGGCCTGGACCTCGGACACCGAAGGCCACATGATCGTGATCAGTCCGCGCGGGCTGGCGAGCGCCTGGCCGGTCTACGACGCCCCCGACCTTCTGGAACCGTTGGGTAACCTCCTCGACGAGTCGATCACGGAGATCTGGGCGCGGTACCGGTTCAAGCGCAACCACTACGCCAAGTACCTCGGGCACTCGATACACGCGGCCAGCCGCGCTGAGCGACCGCCGTCAGAGTGCCATTCGCTGCGGATCGCGCATGCGTGAGGCGACCAACCTGAACTGGACCGACACCCCGTTCGGCGGCGCACGGCGGCCGTTCGCCAACTGGACCTCCCTGCTGGCCGCCTTCACCATCGACGCGACAGACGGGTCACCGACCGCCGCAGCCGTGTACCTTCCGCTGCCACGGGCGCGGTCGCTGACGGTGACCGACACGACGGTACGGTTCGGCTTCTATGCGGTCGCCGCCGAGGAGCCAACGGAGACTGCTGCCGTCGCGGCCTCGGTCGACGCGCTGCTTGTCCAAGCCCGACGTCAGGCAGTGATCCTCGCCGGCCACCGGCTCGCCGACGAACTCGCGGCCCTGACCGCCACGGGCGCCGGGCAACCCTCACGAGGAATCACCGCCGTGCGCGCCGCATGGCACAGCCAGCCCGCAGAACGCGGCCTGGCCCGCCTGTATGACACAGGCAGCGAACCGGCACCGGCCACGCTGGCCGACGTGTGCGCCGCCCACCACCTCCACGGCCTCTCCCTCGACGTTCCCCCGGCTGCGGCTACCACGTCGCGGGCAGCACCGCAGATCCTTCGACAGCGCGTCATACGCGCGCTGGCCATCGCGCTGATCGCTGCGGTGAACGCGGGCAACTACCAGTGGGACGCGCTCCACCTCGACGCCGTCGTCGAGGCCGCCGCATGGGACCAACTCACCGACCTTTCCGCCACGCCCGTCCGATGACCTCCGCAGGCGCGTGGGCCGATCCAGCCTGGTACGCGTTCCCGCACACCGTCCCCGCCGATCGCGACGACCGGCTGCTGGTCACGGAAGGAACTCGCTGATGCTGCGCAACTGCCTGGTCGTCGCGGTCGAAGGCACCCACGCCTCCGGCAAGACCACCCTCACCCACGCCCTCGCCGCCTACTACCGGGAACGCGGCGTGCACGTCGCCTGCGTCCCCGAGCCCGCGCGCAACAGCCCGTTCATCGAGGAGATCGTCGTGCACGGCCGCGGCGAGTTCGACCTGGAAACCGAGGTCGATCTGTTCGCCGCTCAGCTGTCCAGCCAGCTGCGCACCGCCCGCCAACACACGATGATCATCGCAGACAAGACGATCGCGAACGTCCTCGCCTACGCCTGGCTGGTTCTGCCAGGCGGCCCGGACGGACCCCACGCACCCGTCCTACGCGCAATGGAAGTCTTCTGCCGGGCCTGGTCGCACGTCTACGACGCGGTGTTCTACTGCTGCGACAAGTTCGACCAGCACCAGATCGGTGACCCCTACCGGTCGAAAGTCCTCGACATCCAGCCGGCGGCCGACCGCGTCGTGCGCAGCGTCTGCGCCACGGTCGGGCAGCGCATCTACGACATCCCACCCAACATGTCCACCAGCGCGCGGGTCGGCTGGATCGTCGAGCAGCTCGCCGCACTCGGCCTCGACCCGACCACCCGCTGACCATCTCTCAGCACAGCCGGGAGACACTGTCACCATGACGTATCGCAGCGTGATCGACGTCATGCTCCTACTCGTCCGGGACGACACCGTTCTGCTCGCTTTGCGGGCCGGTACCGGGTTTGCCGACGGCTGGTGGAACCTGCCCGACGTTCTCTAGGCTTCGCTGCGCTGTCGGTTCGCGAGCTGCCTGGAGACGACGATGGACAAAGGTGTGTGTTGGATAGTTGAATTCTATGACTTTACTGTCAAGCCTCCTCAGCTTGAGGTTGACGGGGTCGCTGGCCTGGGTGACGTGCACGAGCGAGCAGTGCGCAACGGCGCGAGTCACGGCACGCCGTTGATTCTGAAAACGTCTGATTCTGAAAACGTCGGGAGAGGTCGACGCCCGGGTTAACCCGTTCTTCCGCGTCGGTTCGATGGCCGCGGCGCGACCGTCAACGTGGCGGCGGTACGCCTACTCGTGTGTGGTTGAACTTCCTGGAGGTGTTCGGGCGGCGATGGGACGCGGCGGCGGCGGGTGACGTGGAAGCGTTCAAGGACTGGCGCTTGACCGACCAGGCGAACGACGGCCGGATCGCGCCAGCCAGCTTCGACGCCGACCGTGCAGCGCTCAACTGCTTCTACTCGTGGGCGTCGGCGCGCTACGGCGTGGTCAACCCGGTTCCGTCCGGACGGTGGGCGCGGACCGGACGGTCGTATGGCGCAGCCGAACCTCGGTGGGGGTCTCGTGACCCGCTGCGGCCGGCCGGCGCGGCGAAGAGGCAGGTGAAGTGGCTGTTGCGGTCGGCGTTCGAGCAGTGGCGGGACGTCGGTCTGCGCGGGTACGGCTTTGATGACGTCCGTCATCCGGACTGGCGCGGTCCGCACGAGGACCGGGACGCCGCGTTCGTCGACGGCCTGTACGGGACGGGGCTGCGGCTGACCGAGTGGGCGACGATTCTCGACGTGGAGCTTCCCGGTCCGGGTGGAGAGCCGTACCCGCGGGCGTGGCTGGCCGCGGCGTGCGCGAAGGGCGGCCGGCACGGGCGGGTCTACCGGATACCGCGCCGGGCGCTGACGGAGGTGCACGGCTACCTGGACCCGCGGGAAGGCTCCCGAGCCGAAAAGGTCCGCCAGGCCCAGCGGTCCGGCCGTTACGAGCGGCTGGCGGTCCGACGGATTGTCACCGGCTATAACCCCCGCGCCCGCACCCTCACGGTGGAGGGCTCGTCCGGGCTGACTCGGATATCGGTGGACGTGCTCCGCCCGCACGAGCGCCGGTGTTTCTTCAGGCAAACAGAATGCGGTCTGGAGCCGCTTGCGCTCTGGCTCGGCCGTGACGGTCTCCCGAAACATCCACATGGTTGGGAGGACACGTTCACCGCCGCCAACAGGCGTATCGAACGGGCGTGGTTCGCCGCCGGCCACAACAGTACGGCACCGTTGTGGTGCACGCCGCACATGTGCCGGCACAGTTTCGCGCTGAAATGGTTCTCGGTCCTGTCGCTGGTGTGGGACAACCGGCTGAGCGGGTTCAGCGCCGAGGAACTCAAGGACTATCGGGCGCAGTTCGGCGACATCTGGTACCAGCTCGCCGGTCTACTTGGGCACGCCGACCCGTCCACAACGCGCGAGCACTATCTGGAACCGTTCACCAGTCTGGACGTCGACTATCTGATGGCACTGCTGGACACCGAGGAACAGACCACCGTCGACACGCTGTTACGCGCGGTGGCCGCCGATAGCGGACGCACCCTCACCACGGTAGTTGCCGCCGACGCGGGGACAGCGGGGTGAGCGGCGGTGCCGGCCCGGGTGGTCGCCGCGCGACCCAGCCGAACGCAGGCTGGCGTCCAGCGGATCGGCTGCCGCCGGACACGGACGGCGTGCGGGTGCGGTTCGTCGAGGAGTCCGGATGGCGGTCGAAGGTGTTCGAGTTCGCGGGTCTGCCGGTCGAGCCGGATGTTCAGCGGTGGCTGGCGCGGGTGTTCGCCCGCCGGGCCGGTCCGCGCTCCGCGACGAAACGGATCGCTACGGCCGCCGGGCACTTCCATGTCCTTCAGATCTTCGCCGCGTTGCTCGCTGAGACGTCTACGCCGCCGCGCGGCCCCGCCGACCTTCGGCCGGCGCACATCAGCGCGTTTCTGCTCCGCTACGGCGGCCAGCGGTGCCAGCGGGAGTACCTCAAACGGCTGCGGGTGCTGCTCCGCGACGACCCCGAGCTGCCCGAACTGACCCGGACGGCGTTGCTGTCCGAGCGGGTCGCGCCGCCGGCCGAGAGCAGCGCGGTCGTCGGCTACAGCGACGCAGAGTGGCAGCAGATCATGACCGCGGTGCGGCGGGACTTGCGGCTCGCCCGGGACCGCATCCGGGACGGCCGGCGGCTGCTCGACCGTTTCCGCGCCGGCGGTGTCCCGCCCGTCAGTCGGGGCGCCGAATTCGGCCTCCTGCTGGACGTCTTCGACCGCACCGGCGATCTTCCCCGGGTCAGCTCGGGCCAGCATTCCCGTGCTGTCCTGCGCGCCGGTGGCATGACCGCGGTCGGCGGGCGGCTGTGCCTGTCCAGCGACGAGGCGGTCGCGTTCTGCCTGCTGCTGGTCGCGTTGACCGGGGAGAACTTCGGCACCGTCGCGGCCTGGCCGGCGGTGTGCCACCGGCCGGACGGCGCCGACAGCGACACCGGTGTCGCGCTCGTGGAGGCGGTCAAACCCCGGCGGGGACCCGACCGCGAGCATATGATCACTGTGTTGGAGGACGTGCCCGCCGGCCTGGCCGAAGTACTGGACACCCCAGGTGATGATCATCGACTGTTCCGCTCTCCGCTACGGGTCTACCGGCTGCTGGTCGAGCTCGGCGAGGTCTCGTGCCGCCACGGCGGCCACCACGGCGCGGTGAGCGCGTTCGTCCCCCGGCCGGGCAAGTTCGGCTCCCGCTGGGTCGAAGGGGCCAACGCCCAGGACCTGGTCGGCTGGGCTCGGCGGCGCGGCTTCCCCGCCGCCGCCCACGCCGGACCGGACACGAAACCGGCGGTGCATGTGGGGCGCCTGCGCCAGAGCGTGATCGAACGTCGCTGTCAGCCCGTCGCGCACAGCCGGCACACGATGAACGACCACTACCTGCGGCGCAGCCACACGGTCCGGGACGACAGCCGTGTCGTGGTCGGCGACGCGCTTCGGGAGCAGGTCGACAAGGCGCGGGCGACCCAGAGCATCCCGGTGTTTACCGCGGACTTTCTCGCCGACGCCCGCCGCGATCTCGTCACGGCCGCGGCGAAAGCCGGGGTCGACCCGGACACTCTGCGGGGTCTGATCGCGGGAGCGCAAGACACCGCCCTCGCCTCCTGCACCGAACATCGGAATGGTCCGCACGTCGCGCCGGGCCAGCCGTGCCCGGCGTCGTTCCTGGACTGTCTGGACTGCCGGAACGCCCGCGCCCTGCCCCACCAGCTCGGTGTCCAGATCGTCGCCGTCGACCGGATGTGCGCGCTGCGCCCGCACCTCGACCCCGCCGCCTGGACGGCGCGCCTGGGCCGGCGTCTCGACCAGTTGGAGGAGATCCTGAACCACTACACCCGCGCCGAACGTGACCGCGCACGGGAGACCGTGACCGACCGGCAAAGGCAGCTTGTGGGCGAGCTCCTCGACGGCCGCTGGGACCTGCGATGACTGCTCCTCTCCAGCGGACCCTTCACAGTGATGACGCCGCTGCCTGGCCGGACGACGACATGCTGGTGCTCGCCAGCCGGCCGCTGCGCCCAGGCACCGATCACACGATGACGTCCCGGTTCAGCGACCCGGTCTGGCATCTGAGCCCTGCGCATCCCGACGCCAACGTCACCGTCCCCGCGCTGTACTGGCACCGCTATCCGATCCGGCTGGTCCGGCCGTTCAAGGCGTTCTTCCACGCGGCGCTTGACCGCACCTACCCGCCGTCGCGGGGTGTTCAACGGCCAGGTGAGCGGCCCAGCGTCGCCACCCTCGGCTACTGGTTTATCGACCTTCTCGTCTTCGCCGCGTGGCTCGACGAACGCGGCGTCCACAGGCTCCCCGACGTCACCGTGAGCGACCTGGACGCCTACCGTGCCTACGTGCTCGGGTTGGCCCGTCTGCCCGAGCGGAAGGCCGACCTTCTCGCCGTCGTCCGCACACTGTGGATCTACCGGGAGTGTGTTCCGGTCGAGTGCCGACTCGGTGGCTACCCGTGGGCGGGCACGGCCGCCAGGGATCTGGTGCGCATGCCACCGGCGGGCCGGGAGAACAAGACCCCCGCGGATCGCGGCGCCGACGATGGAAGCGCTGCTGGGCTGGGCGCTGACCATGGTCGAGACGATCGGGCCGGACATCCGCGACGCCTGGAAGGAGCTGGCCCGGCTCGAGGCCGGCACCCACCCGTCCCAGCGGATCTACGACGGGCTGAGTGTGCCCGCCCGGCTCGACCTGTTCGTCCGGCGGGCCGCCGAGAACGGAACCCCGCTCCCCGGACGCAGCACCGCAGGCAAGGCCGTCGCCGTCAACGGTGCCCACGTTCTCCGCCTCGTCGGCGTCCCACCGGACAAACGATTCGGCCTGCCGCCACAGCAGCGCGCTCTGCTGGAGGAGTCCGGACTCCCGGTGGCGACCAACACCTACATCGGTACGATCACAGGACACATCGACCGCGTTCCCTGGCGGGCCGAGCCCATCAGCGTCCCGGAGCTACCCACCATGATCAGGATGCTTTACGCGTCTGCGTTCGTGGTCATCTGCTACCTGTCCGGCATGCGGCCCGGCGAGGTTCTCAACCTGCCCCACGGCTGCCGCGACAGCGACCCCCGCACCGGCGAACTGCTGCTACGCGGCCGGCGCGGCAAAGGCTACGACCGCGGCCCACTGACCCGACACGCAGAACCCGGCCGACCGTGGGTCGTCGTCACACCGGTCCACAGCGCCGTCGAGATGCTGGAGAACCTGGCTGATTTCCCGTTCCTGTTCCCGGCAAGCCCGATCATGGCCCACGCCCATCGGGCGAACACGACCCACGCCCGCTCCACCGGGGCGATCAACCGGGATCTGGAAGACCTCACCACCTGGATCAACACCACGTTCGCCCGCCCCGACGGCGACGCGCCGATCCCACCGGACCCGACCAAGCACCTGCACGCAGCCCGGTTCCGGCGGACGCTGGCCTATTTCATCGTGCGCCGGCCCCGTGGCCTCGTCGCGGCGGCGCTCCAGTACGGACATCTCCATACCAAGGTCACCCTCAACTACGCCGGTGACGCGGACACGTCCTGGCTCGACGATCTCCCCGTCGAACGCCTGGAGATGATCCTCGAACAGGTCGACACAGATGCCCGGCTCCTCGAGAACGACGAGCACGTCAGCGGCCCCGCCGCCGCCGACTACCACGCCCGCATCACCCGGGCAGCACGGTTCTCCGGCCGCGTCGTCAACCAGACCCGCAACGCCCAGCGGCTCCTCGCCAGCCTCGACCCGGACATCCACCACGGCGACGGCATCACCTGCGTCTACCGCGCCGAAACAGCCGAATGCCGGCGCATCCTCGCCAGCCAGGGACTCGCCGCCGACAGCCCGCGAGAATCCGAGTGCCGATCCTCCTGCACCAACCTCGCTTTCACCGACCGGGCGGTTGACCAGCTCCATGCCCGGCTCACCCACCTCGACGCCACCGCCGATCACTCCCTGACGCCGCAACCGCTCCGCGACCGCGCCCAAGCCCAGGCGAACGCCACGAGAGCCGTCATCGACCGACACGTCGCGTCGTCCAGCCACCTGACAGAACCGGCAGGACAACGATGACCCGCCAACCGCGCGATCTGCCGGCCGAGAAGTCCGCGATCGAGGCCGCGACCGCGAGGCTGCTCGCCGGAATGCCGTTGCGGTCCCAGTCCGGCAAACTCACCGTCACCGAGCTGATCGTCGAATCCGGGCTCCGCCGCGACGTCGTCTACGCCGACCACCCCCACCTGGTCGACGCCTTCCGCGCGTTCGTCAAAGCACAGAACTCCACACCCACCGCCATGCGCGACCTCGCCGACGAAAACGCCGACCTCACGCGGAAACTCGCCGCCACCAAGGCCGACCTCGCCCAGGAACGTGCCACCGCCGCGACCTTGCGCCGGCTCGTCGTCGAACTGTCCCTCGAACTGCGCCAGACACGTGACCAGAGACTCGACCAAGCCAACGTCGCGCGCATCACCCCACGAGACGATCCGCGCATCATCGGCCCTCCTGAGGGCCATCCGCTCCGACCACCCATGCCGCTGTAAGGAGAACTGTGCCCGCGCGCTACCGCAGCATCGTCGACGTCTACGTCCTGCTCCAACGCGACGGGAAGATCCTCCTCACTGAGCGCGCCAACACCGGCTACGCCGACGGCCAGCTCTGCCCACCCAGCGGACACCTCGAACAGGGCGAGTCCGTGATCGACGGAGCCATCCGCGAAGCCGCCGAGGAAGTCGGCGTCATCCTCACACCAGATGACCTGCACTGCGCACATGTGGTGCATCACCGCAACTCCGACGGACAGGGCCGCATCGGTTTCTTCTTCGCGGCCACACGCTGGCGAGGAGAACCGGAAAACCGTGAGCCCCACAAATGCGCGGGCCTCCACTGGGCCGACCCCGATGATCTGCCATCCAACACAGTCGGCTACACGGCCGCGGCAGTAGCGCAGATCCAGGCCGGACGCGGATTCTCCATCCACGGCTGGGATACCGCTTCCAACAGCGGATGGAAGAATGCCGGTACCGGACCACGTGCCTTGACGGACTTGAGCGCCAGGTGCACATAGCGCCATGATCTCGACCATACGCCGCCGATATGAGGCTCGCACGACTCGCCCACCGCGGACGCTGCCCCTGTCCGCCGCCCGTTTACCGCGGCCCGCAACGGCCTGATAGTGGACCCGGCCGCTGCTGGGGATCTGGATGTGTCAAACGCTCCGTGCGGGGCGTCACGGCCCAACCCCGATGCGCGTACCCGTGTGCGGCCAGCTTCCGATGACGACGCCTACCGGCGGCGCGCTCAGGCGATCTCGGCACGCCAGGGGACGCGTCTGGGATGGGGCGCAGCCGCGCCGGTGTCCGGCGGCTGCGAGTTCCCCGCCTCGTCCTGGGCTTTCTTCATCCATTTTCCCAACGTCATCTCGTGGACGCCGATGTTCCGGGCGACCTCGGCGACAGAACGGCCGCCGTCGATGACGAAAGTTACCGCTAGTTCCTTATACTCCTCGGTAAATCTGCGGCGTGTCGCGCCCATTTGTTGCTCTCCCGACGGATCGGGTAGCTAGTCCGGGTGTCTACCGAAGCGGGTACGTTCCACTGATCAAAAGAGGTCGTGGGCTTGACTGCCGATGGTACGTCGCTGCTGCTGGGTTGTAAGGTATGGACGCAGGCGGACTGGCTGTTCGAAGTGGTCGTCGACTACGGCGACCACGACGCCGAGACGCCCACCCCGGCGCCGGACCGGCCGTGGCCCTGCCGGGACGACCCGTTCTCGTCCTACCGGTCCGGGTTCGAGGTGCGAATCTACCGGCTGTGCCGGCGGGTGCTGATGTTCCACCGCTCCCAGGCGAGGTCAGCGTGGGGGACGACTGCATGGTTCGGTCGACCATCTTCACCTACTCGCCGGGGCAGACGGTCGGGACGTTCCTGACGGGTCGACCCAGAGCGGCCACCGCCAGGACGGGAACGGCTACCTGACCCGGTCGTTGCCGCCGGTGGTGTTCGAGTAGAGCCCGTCCGAGCTTGGACGACGAGGTCGGCGAGATCGACGCGGCCAGCCTGGCGGGCGCCCCGCCCCGGGCTGGCGGGTGCCGGCTACCAGTAGGTCGACCTGGACGGCGCCGGAATGTCGGGCATCCTCACCCGGAGGCGGGCCGGCTGGTTCTGCAAGCCGAACCTGGGCTGCGGCCGGTTCGGGCCGGTGCGCCCGGTCGCGCCGGTGCCGTCGATGGTTGGCGCGGCTGGTGCCAGGACGCAGCTGCTCGACCTGGCCGAGGACGGCCAGGTCGACGTGGTGACGCTGGACGGCCCGACGTCATAAAACGCGAATGGATTGAGTCCCACCCCTACATCGGCCTGGAAGCCCTCGCCAAATCCGAACCGTCGGCCATCCAGCGCCGACGTGCCGTGAAGACTCGCGTGCAACGGTTCTACTTCGCGAACGAATTGTAGCGCAGTTCCGCGCCGCGGCGCCTGTCCGCCGACAGCTGGATGCGCTGCCGCGCGACTCGCTCGTCCACGAACCGCGTCGGCGGGACGACCGCCTCGACCGACTGGTCGGCGGCGAAGTCGAGGTAGCCGCGGACGACCTCCCATCCTTTCCCAGGGTAGGACCGTTCTCGTTCCAGGACCGCTGACGGCCACGGGGTTTCGGGGTTACCTCTCCCGACGAAGGAGCCGACGACGACGGACAGTCCGGGCAACAGAACCTCAACAGTCGCCGGCTGGGACCGCGGTCGCCATTCGGTCTGTGTATTTCGGGCGATCACCCGGCAGATCTGTTCGGCTTCCATCTCGGTCTCACTATCGAGTCCGAACGTCGCCCCGGCGACCTGGCGCCATGCCGGCAACCCGTCTCGCTCGCCGACGCCGGCCGCCTTAGCCGTGCGCTCGATCGAGTCCACCACTTTCCGCGTCTGTGGCGGAAGCGACACTTCGGACGGTACGGTCACTTTCAGTTCGAGTCTTTGAGAGGTTGTACCCACCGGATTCGTAAGGAGCGACTCAAGCAATGCGAGCCAGTCGACGACGGTGTTCGTGGGCGGCGCCGTCGTTGGGTCGAAGTGCCGCATCATATTTTTCAGGACGATATAGTGTGCTGCGGTCGCACAGGCCCGTTGGTACTGGTACAACCACTCCGATCCCGTGTCTTTGGCGAGCAGCGAGTGAGATCCGACGTTACGGTCGGACCCTCTCAGAATCCAGTTGTAGAGCAGTAGATCCTTAGCAAGGTACAGGACCGATTCCGTGGCGAACTCCCCGGCGGATGCGACAGCCGTATCGCGGATAAGTTCGAGTGGTACTGTAAAAAGCTTCCTCAGTGTGTCGACCGATTTTCGGATGGACATGACCAGCGAGTTGATCGCAAACCCCTTGGTCACTGCGATTACCAAGTTGTAGATTCGGGCGGTGATGCTCGGGTCGACCGTCTTCAGGAACTTCGTGGAGGCCATTACCTGTCGCAGCACAGTCGCGCGCACTTCAGGATTCTTGATCGTTTTTACCTTGTCGCCCCAATTCTCGGCGACCTTCTGGGCTATTCGGTTGTTCGAATTCTCGAACGCGGCCGCTGGGTCGTCGAGCAGCTCGGACACGGACTCAATCCACTCGTAGTATTCTTTTTCGATCTTGGAGCGCTCGAACATCTCGACGGATCTGAACACGTCTCCGACCCGCCTTGCCGGATCCTGCCATCCGATTCCCAGCAGCTCCTCCGCAGCGTGGACGAGCGAGACCATGGTGTCCCATGTGCCGAAGTAGCCGGTCACCACGAAGTTCTCGGTCGGCAGCGTGCGCCAATCCGTCGCCGTGGCGCCTGGTGACCATCGCTTGAGCCGTCGGGCGAAGATCTCGACGTCGCGTCCCTCGAAGAGCTTCGGAAGATAAGTTCCGCCCTGCGAGCTAACGAACAACTCGATGAAGTTGGAGTGGGCGAAAAAATCCTCCACCGCGTGCAGCAGATGGCCCAGCCGTGCCAGGCCCGCCGGAAACCGCAGGTCGCTCCCGTCAGTCGGGATCTCGCCGCGAGCGATGGCACGAGCCCAATCAAGATCCAGTTCCGCCAGTCCACCAGCCAGGATTTCGATGTCGTCACGAAGGTAACGGTAGAGGTCCGGCCCTCGGACCTTGTCGGGCTCGGACCTAGGGCCCCGGTCGAGGTCGCTGGCGTATACCGGGGGGTCGCCGGGACGGACCGACGGCCGGTCCATATGCTCGTGGGGGAAATACTGCGTGAAACCAGCCTCGACGATCGTCAGGTACGTCGCCAGCGGGATCCGCGGTTCGTCCCTGTCGGTCTCGGGATGGACGAACTTGAAATAGCCGAGGACGACGACGGCGTCGTGCAAGGCGGCGCCAGCCGCGCCGCTGTCGGTCGGCCCGGCGCCAAGCAGGACGTCGAGTGCGGCGAACACGCGGTTCCGGACCTCGGCGACTATCTTCGCTGCCTCTGCCTTCGTGGTCGCTGGCACAAATCGACCAGCCTGTTGCACCAATGCGTTGCTCGTGATCGTCCTCAGGTATTCGTCAACCTTATTCTGGATCTTGGTTTTCACGCCGGCGTAGGCGACCGGGTCGACCGTCTGAGACAGGTCGGTGAGCCAGTTACCGAGGATGAAAGCGTCGAGGCCGGCGACTTTCCCCGCACGTGCGGCCAGGGCCGCCTCCAGCAGAGGCAGACCGGCTTCCTCGCCGACAGCGTGATGACCAGCCGTGTTCACTGGCTTGGCACCGCCCGACTGCTGGACAGGTGTTCATCGACGTCGATGCCAATATCGAGCGCACTCGTCGGGGTGTACTCGAACCACTGGCCGACCAGTGACGCCTCCGCCCAACTCGTGATGTCGGCCGCGTCCCCGGTTCCGCCCGGCTCTCCGTTCTCGCCGTAGGACGCCAGGTCGTACTCGGCGAACTCGCCCGGACACGAGTAGACGTACGCGTTGTCCCAGGGGTCTGTGGTGGGCATCGCGACACCCCGGGCCTTGGCGAACGGCATGAGCGCGGACATACCGGGATCGGGCGACGCCGGATAGCGGTCGTTGTCAACGAGGTAGTCCTCAAGCAGCACCTGGAGAAGCTGGATGTCGTTCCATGCCTGCCGCTGCCGCCGTGACAGCAGGGACCTGGCGTCTTCGACCTCGTTCGCTGGCCGGATGCCCGGATAGTTGGTGTTCGCGAACGCCTCCATTTCTTGCGCGATGCGCAGGTAAGGCGCCGGCGTCCCAGTCTCCCCGCCGAGAAACTCAAGAAACGAAGCCTCGAACCCAGGCCGGATGGTGAGTACGACCCGGGCGGCGCCGGCCCTCAGGAATGCGCGGTGCAGCGGGTCTGGGTGGTCGAGGAACTTCCTGACTTCCCTGGCCTCTTTGGTAGCCCAGAAGTACGGATAGACGATGTACAGGAGATTCTCCCATTCGACCGCCTGCTGCAGGAACCTCAGGCGTTCGCCGAGTTGGCGGCCGACGAGCCATGTCGCGTCGTCCTTCACACCGTCCGTGGTCGTGTCGTAGTAATCAGAGGTCGTCTTCGCGTTTGTCGTGAAGGACGGGCCGAGGAGCCAGCGCAGGGCGCCCTTCATCATCTCCTCTCGCTCCATACGACGTAGCGTGAGAGTGTCGGCGGCGCCGAGCTCCTTCTGTAGTTCGGCCAGTCGTTGTTGGAGTACAGCGCGCTGTTCGTAGTACCTCCGTTCGGCGGTATCCCGAATCGCTACCCATGCCTTGTTCCGCCATGCCAGAAAAGCATCATTGCGCAGCGTGAGGTCGAGCGTCACGGTGATCGAGAAGCTCGCGGCGTACCTCATAGAATAAGGTACCGCTACCTTGCCTGACCTTCCCAGCGTGTACGCCTGCACGTAGGCATCGTTCACGACGACCGTGTCACGCATCCAGTCGCTGCGATTTCCTGGCCACTCGAAGCCGGCCGAGCTCGCGCTCGCCGACGTGACGCTGTACATGAGGTCGACGTCGATTTCGAGTGCGGACGACAGGCCCCGCTTCGACTGGTCCGACGTGCCGAACTGCTGGCTCTCGGTCCGGCTGACCGATTTGTTGTTTGGTGGCGGAGCCTCGACTGTGGCGACGAAGTCGGCCGCCTTGTCGGCGTAGTTTTCTCGGGTCAGGTCGGTCGGCTTGAGATTGAATTGCGCCCACAGCGGCCCGCTCGCCGAACCGAACCCCTCCCGAAGGGCAGCCTCGATCGCCTGAACTTCGAGTATCTTGTCGAGCAGGTCGGCGCCTGGTTCCGGGACGACAAGGTCGTACGTCAGGCGGATTCCATACCGCAGCAGGTCGACCGACCACTTACGCATCATCCGGTAGTAGTCGACCCGAATCGGCTTGTTCCGGTGCGGGTTCTTGAACTTCTTGACTGCCTCGTCTGCCACGCCCGACGCCGAGGCGACTCTGAAGGTAATCTTGTGTTCTTTGACCGACCGCCGAGACGCCTTCCTGGTGAGCGTGTTCGACTGGTTGCGGGAGAACTCCTCGGACCGCTCGGAGGACGTCGCCGCATCGGCCGAGCCGGACGCCGCGAACTGTACAGTTCCGTAGCGGCCGGACACGTTGACACTCGCGCTGAGTTCAGTCGAGTGCTGATACTGGTTCTCGGTGGACTGTTGCAGCTCACTCTTCTCTGTAACACCCTCCTCGCTGAACTCCTCGAGCAGATCCGTGGCAAGGCGCTCGAATTCCTCGCTGGTGTTGGACCACTCGCGATGAACGAGGTTGATTTCCTCGGCCGGCGCCAGCGGAACGGAATAGACCAGCTCACCACGCTCGACACCGATCGGTGTGAACGCCAGTTTCTCCAGGTGCAGGTAGCCGATCGGCTCGATCTTGAGGAGATCCGCGAAGGCGGCGAACGCCCGTGCGACCCGCTGCTGTCCGGGCTCAAGGTCGGCTTGACTGGACGTGTCAGAGCGAACGCGCTGCCTGGCGAGGTCGAGAACTACCTGGGCCGGCAGCCGTGTCGCGATGGCGATCTCGCCGCTGACATCCGCGCCACCCGATTCGATCAGCGTCCTGACGTCCTTCGCATGGTGAAGCGAACGCCCTTCGCCCGTAACCGCCTCCAGTTCCGCCGAGGTAGGTCGCAGCATCAGCAGGAGCGCGCGCTTCTCCGGCCCTCGCAGCATTTCGCGCTGGTCGACCGGGGTCTCGATTGGCGCGTAGGTTGCCTGGAGGATGGCTCGCCGGGAGTTCGCCAACGGCTGCATCTCGTCTGTTCCTCCGAAGATTTATGGTGGCGATTCGCCACGTCGGACGCGCTTGACTGACAAGGCAGGCCGACGGCCCGACCACAGGGACCAGATCTCTGCCAGAGCGGCCTTGGGGTTGACGTAAGGGTCGCCGCGATCCGGTCAGACGGCCCTTGAGTCTGCCCGGCCGCGTCGGAGGAAGCAATGGAGCGCGCCGAACCGGGTGCCGCAGTCGTAACCGGCGCCTTCGGAAGAGAGAAGGAGGCAGCGGGCAGGCTCCGGCCGGCGCCAGAGACGCTGCCAGAATTGTTCGAATAACCGTTCGTCAATGTCCCTCCAGCACCAACCCGGCCGCTGACAGACATCGCGGTGCGGGTCCGACCGCCATGCCCCACGTCGGTCAAAGGATGCCACAGCGAACGTGCGCCAGCCATACGAAAAGGCGCGTAGAAACGATCAAGGAAGACTGTCAGCATCCCCATCATGGGGCATCGTCGCGCGGACGTCAGCCCATTGGCCGACCTGACCGTCGCGTTACTAGACAATCCGCAAACGTTATGGCACGGCGTCTGCACAGAAGTGGCAGAAGCCCCGAACGCCCTCCTCGCGGGTCGCTTCGAGGTGCGTTGGCCCAGCGGGGAGCGCCCGGTCGCAAGTACTGGACGAGGGCCGCTTGACCGGGCGGATTTCGTGGACTCCCGACGAAGTCGCCCTCCACCTACTGATCCGCAGCTTCGCGACCGCAACCAACATGCCCCGCACACACTCGACGACGTGGCTGACGACGAATGGCGCAGCACCTACAGCCGGCTGCTGAACGTCGAGAAGAGATTCTGGATGAGCAAGTCCGACCTCGCCCCCCGGCCGATCTAGCACCGCATCCGAGAGTCGATCGAAGCCCACCGGGCCATCGTGTTCGCAGCCCTCGCCGTCAACCGGTGGATCGAGAACACGACCGGCTGGTCGATCAGGAAGTTCGTCACGACCGCCCGCTGCTACCGCACCATCACGATCCAGGCCGCCGACACCATTATGCCGCCGACCCCTCCCCGACGACCTCCGGACCGCCCTCGACACCATCCACGGCACGCACTAATTGGCCTAAGTCGGGCCAGATCCAGCGATGCGTATACCCGGTCGACCCGCCGGGCCGCCGCTGCAACCGACCTGGATAGGGTTGCCTTGTCGCGGATGAGGGTGAGGCCGATGCTGTAGCGGCGTTCGATCCGCGTGACCGACGGAACAGGTGCCGACAGCCGACTTGCCTAGTGAACCAGTGGGAAACTCGAAGCCGAAGAGGACGCTGCCGCCGCGATTTGCCGCGAGGCCCGCGAGGAGCTCGGACTTCGTCTGGACCGCCGGTCGCTGTCTCTCGCCTCGACCGTGCATTTCCGCAACGAGTTCGGCGAAGACCGGCTCGGACTTTTCTTTCGCGCGCAGTCGTGGGACGGCGAGCCGATCAACGCCGAGCCCCTCAAGTGCGCCCGCATCGGCTGGTTTCCACTTGACGCCCTGCCTGACAACACCTACCGCTATACGCGGCTAGGTATCGAGCTGTACCGAAAGCGGCAGAACTTCGCGGTCTCTGGATGGGACCTTCCGACACCTAGCACGTAAAGTCTCGCGGCAGGAGCTGTTTATACGATCAGCGACGATATTGACTGCATACTGACCGTGACGTGTCGCGCGCTTGCCACGCAACCGTGTGAACCGGTTCAGCGAGCAGAAGCGTCTTAGCGCGAGACCTGGACCGGGATCTCGAAGGACCCGGACATCGATATCCCCGGCGTGTCCGACCACGACAGCGGCGCCGGTGTTGCTTCGGCCGCGATCTCAGCACGCTCCAGCGGGGTGAGCATGCCCAATGTGGTGCGATCGTCCAACGGCAGGAAGTCCAACGCCAGACGCCTCATCACATAGTCGATGATCGACGTTGCCCGCGGGATCTCGGGATCGTCGGTGTGTCCCGACGGTTCGAACCGCAGGTCGGCGAACTGCCGGACGAACGTCACCAGCGGCACGCCGTGTGCCAGCCCAGTCGAGATCGCCGACGAGACGGTCTCGGTCAGGCCACGCAAAGTGGACCCCTGCTTCGCCATGATCAGATTGACGTCCGCCAACGAACCGTCGGCGTGCAGAGACGCGATGATGAAACCGTAGGCGCCGCCGACCGTGAAGGCCCTTGTCACGGACTGGCGATGGCGCGGTGCTCGCCGTGCCATGCCGCTGGGCGTACGAATTCCCATCGTCGGCGTTGCGTCAACCACGGCGCGTTCCTCTCGATCGACACGTTCATTCTGGCTGACTACATCCGGCAAACGATCACAACAGATGGCATCGCCGTGTAACGGGAAGTGCCAGATGTTGTGGTGAGGCCGTGAGATCAGCATAGGGCAGCGACTGTCCCCTCTCGATGTCGAGGTACGGCGTGTCCGATCTTGCCCATCCGCGCCCGTCGGGCCTGAGCTGATCGGCCCCAGGAAGTCGTGCGCCTCCGATATCACAGCCAGGAGCCCAGGTGCGGAGGAACTGAGGCTCCGCAGGGTCGTCCCGCCGACTTCTCCTGTGATGAATCCGGCTCGCCTTCGTATCACCTCAGCGAGGCATGTTCACTTCCCACAAAAAAATCGCCGTTCAGGCGCCGGTAGCCGCGAAGTGATGCAGCCCATCCTTACCGTCTATGCAGGTAGCAGACCTGTTCGGTACCGAAGAACTTCTTCGCAGTACAGGGAATGACTTGACCCCGCCAGGTCGCGGACAGTGACAGGACCTTTACAGTCGCCGAGGCCTTTCGGAGGCCTCAACACGGCGGCTTCGGCACCGTCCGTCCGGAGGCAAAGTCGTGGAGCATCCGCATGAGCCCTTCGCTCGACTGTCCACCGCCCTGCGCCTTGCTGGCGCGAGTCCCGCCGCCCCACCTCAAGGTGATCTACTACTTGATCCCGGCGTGCTCCGCGGCTGGGTAGAACGACGCTTCGAGGGTCAGGTGTGTCGGGTCCGGGTCGCGGGCACGCTCGACCGCCGTCTGGTCTTCGTCGAGCGGTCCGATGATCGATGGGTTGTCGCGGACCTGTCCGGTCAGCCGCACCGCTCCCGGACCTGGCCGATGTGGGCGCGAGAGTCGCTGGCGATCGAAGAGCCGGCGTCGTGGCTGTCGCTGGCCCAGCTGGATGAGACAGCCGTGCAGCGGCTTTCGCGTCCCGATGTTCTCCTGGCGGCGCTGTATCACCCGGAGACGTTCCCGCTGCCGCGGTTCCCCCTGGGGATCAGCACGGTGGCGCGCGCAGCCCGGGAGACACTGCTCGGCACGGTGTCTCTGGCTGATATGCAGCTGGGGCTTGATCTCGATGACCTGGTCGCCCGCGTCGACGCGGGCCGACCGGACATCCTCGGAGTCTCCGCGACGTTCGGCCAGTACGACCTGCTCACCCGCCTGCTGGAAGCGGTCTACGCCGGTGCTGATCCGCCGCTCGTCGTGGCCGGTGGCAGCCTCACCGCGCGGGTCGAGCGGGTGTTGCTGGACCGGTTTCCCCGGCTGCTGGTCGCCAGGACGGGTGGGGAGGCCACGATCGGGGCGCTGTTGGCGCACTGGCACGGCGACGGTGGCCTCGACGAGGTTCCCGGCCTGGGATACGTGGGAGCACCTCGTGGAGGTGGGCTGGCGGTCGGGCAGCGGCGGACCGCGAAGCCCGTCACCCGGGACGTGACGGCCGATGTCGTTCCCGAACTCGACCTGCTGCCGGCGACGTTCACCCATCACGGTGTCGCGCAGTTGGAGACCAGTCGGGGCTGCACCAGCTACTGCTCGTTCTGCCCCCGCGGCCACAAGGGCGCCTGGTCAGGTGCCGGCGCCGAACGGCTGCCGTGGCTGCTGGGCGAACTGGCGGCGGTCTTCGACCGCTATCCGCAGGTGTCGCGGACGTTGTACCTGGTCGACGAGGAGTTCCTCGGCCGCGGCCCCAACGCCACGGGCAGGGCGTTGGAGCTGGCCGGTCTGCTGCACGGAGCGGGTTTCGGCTGGGAGTCCAGCTGCCGCGTCGATCAGATCGTCGACCCCGACCAGGACCGTGGCTGGCACGTCGAGCGCGCCGAGATGTGGCGGGCGCTGGTCGCCAGGGGGCTGCGGCGGATGCTGTTCGGCGTCGAGTCCGGGGTGGACAGCGTCCTGGACCGGTTCGCAAAAGACACCACGGGCGAGCAGAACCTGCTGGCGGTCCGGACCCTGTCCACGCTCGGCGTGCCGACCCGGTTCACCTACATCACCTTCGACCCACTGATGACCCTGGACGAACTGAAGGCCACGCATGCGTTCCAGGGCCGCACCGATCTGCTGCTGGCACCGCAACCTGATCTTCCTGCCGCCGAAGTCGTGCGGGGCGTTCGGGACGCACGGTTCGTCTCGACAGCGAGCACGGGTCAACCGTTCTACCGGGGGATCTCCTACCTGCTGGTCGGCATGGAGTGCCTGATCGGCGCCGCCTACACCCGACGGGTCCAGCAGGCTGGTCTTGCGGGGGCGGTGACGCCGTCGATGGGCCGGGTGGAGGCCCGCTACATCGACTGGCGGATCGGAGTCGCTGCCAGCTGGGCGCAGCGCTGGGTCGACCGGCATTTCGCCCTCGACTACACCTTCAAGTCGCTGGAAAAGGTCCTCGACGGCGATTCGCGCCGTCAGGTCCGCGAGGCCCGTGGGGTACTCAAGGACGCCAGCTACGCGGTGCTCGGTGACCTGATCGCCGAGGTCGACACCCACCCGCTACACCATGATCCGATGACCGAGGCGGTCCTGGATGCGCGGATCTGGCAGCGAACCGAAAGGCAACTTGCCCTGCTGCGGGGCGTGCTCACGGGTACCGTGTACGATCTGCTGCCCGTGCTCGACCGGGAGCACGCAGAGTTGCTCGCCGCCGAGCACCGGCGATGGTCGGCGGCCAGCGGCTGGACGCTGATCAATGCGGCGGACTCCTGTGCCAGCTGACCCGCCGACCCATGCCGGGTCAGGCGCCGGTCTTCTCCGGGATCGGCACCCAGTTGAACTCCGGGCAGAACCGCGCGTAGGTCACCAGCTTCCACGCGGCGTAGTCCTCCAGCCGGCCGGTCTGGCGCAGCAGGTGCTTGACCCAGGTGTGGCAGACCCGCTCGTCGTGGCTCATCGCGATGTCGATCTGATCGAGCATCCGACAGGCCACCGCGAAGTCGTCCACGGTGAGCGCGCTCAGGTCGATCTCCACGTCGTCCTCTGTGAAGCTGAACACCAGCCGGGTGGTGGAGAAACTGGTGTAACGCTCACCGAGGAAGCGGGCGCGCCCGTCGAGCGTGGCCATCAGCTCGGCACGGCGTTCCACCGGGTAGCCGATACCCAGATCGAGGTCGGATGCCTCCAGATTCAGCCGGGTCCCGAACGAGCCGACGTCCCGCGGCTGATGTCCGGTCCACTGCTCGATGAGCTCCGACGCCTTGGCACGGATGGTGTGCAGTCGTCCGTCGTGGGCCCGCATCGCTGTGTAGAACGCTTCGGCCCGGTCGAATTCGGCGTCGGGGAAGTCGCTACGGTCGGCCCACCCCTTCGCCCTGATCGCATCCAGGTCCAACAGGGTGGCGGGGTCCGGAGTCGTCATGCCGGTGACCCTAACGTCACAGCCAGCAGCGCCCGCGCACAGGTCGCCCCCAGAGACAGCCGGCGGACAACGAGGTGAACGAGATGACGGACGAACGTTTCCCCGCACCCCGCACGCTGGCCGGCGGGCTGACAGTGCACCCGATCGGCGTCGGCTGCTGGGCCATCGGCGGCCCCGACCACAACCTGGGCATGCCGATGGGCTGGTCCACCGCCAACGACGCCGCCTCCACCGCCGGTCTGGAAACCGCGTACGCCTTGGGCGCGAACCTGTTCGACACCGCCGACGTGTACGGCCACGGCCACTCCGAACGACTCCTCGGCCGCCTCGTCGCTCAGGTCGACCGGGACAGCGTCGTGCTGTCGTCCAAGGTCGGCTATTTCGCTGGTACGGCCGCCCACGCCTACCTGCCGGCCGCGATGCGCCGCCAGCTGGAGACCAGCCTGGAGAATCTGCGCACCGACCGGCTCGACATCTACTTCTTCCACAACAACGAGTTCGGCCCTGACGACCGCCACCTCGACGGCGCCATCGAGCAGATGCGCGACTTCCAACGCCAGGGCCTCGTCCGCTGCGTCGGCATGCGCGGCCCGCACCGCTACGCCCCCCACCGGCTCACCCACCCACGGTCCGCTCTGCCGGACAAGCACGCCCGCTTCCGGGCCCTGTTCGACCACATCCGCCCTGACTTCCTCGCCGTCCGCCACAACCCGCTGACCCCGCCCCCACCTGCCGGCCAGCAGGACATCTTCACCCTCGCGGCCGAGCACCACACCAGCATCCTGATCAACAAGCCGCTCGGGCAGGGCCTGCTCACCGGCAAGTACGACCCGCGCCGTCCACCCCGTTTCGGCGATGGGGATCACCGGCAGCGCAAACGCTGGTACACCCCCGGCGGGCTCGCGCTCGTTGACCGCCGGCTGGGTCCCCTGCGCGACCGGTTCGGCTCCTCGACCCAAAACCTGGTCAGAGTGGCGCTGGCCTACAGCCTTCAGCGCAGCGACAACGCGGCCGTCCTCGTCGGCTTCACCACCCCCGGCCAGATTCGCGAGAACCTCTCCGCCCTCGACGAGCCACTGTCCGCAGAGGACCTCGCTCTCGTCCGCGTCACCCTCAGCCAGCTCCAGCAGGACCTCGACGCAGGCGGCGAGGTTTTCCTCGACGAAACGGCCTCGCACGCATGAACCCGCAGCAGTCCCTGTTCCCAAACGCGGCTGCACCCACCGCTCCCGCGTCCGCAACACAGCTGCGGCTGGTCACGTTCAACGCCCAGCACGCCGCGCCCGACCGGGCCCGCCGCCAAGCCGCCTGGCTCAGCCGGCAGCCCAACGCGGACATCGTCGTGCTCACCGAAGTCGGCTACGGACCCGGCGGCCACGCCCTTCTCGACGCACTTGCCCATCACGGCTACGCCCACCTTCACGCACCGCGGCCAGACCTGCCCGACTACAGCACGGCCATCGCCTCACGCGCACCCCTCGAACCCGTCGAGACCCACATCGACGTTCTGCCCCACCGTGCCCCGGCCGCAGACCTGCACATCGGAGGACAGCGGGTGCGGCTCCTCGGCCTCTACGTCCCGTCCCGCGGACCGGCCGAGCGCCGCAACGAGAAGAAGCGCGCCTTCCAACACGTGGTCACCAAGGCTCTACCCGGCTTCCTCGCCGGGTTCGAGGGGCCGGTTGTCGTGGCCGGCGACCTCAACGTCGTCGAACCAGGACACGTCCCCCACTACTCGGTATTCGGCCAATGGGAGTACGACTTTTACCGCTCCTTCACCGCGGCCGGCCTCACCGACGCCTACCGGGCGCTGCACCCCGACGCCCCAGGTCACAGCTGGTACGGCCGCGGAGGGAACGGCTACCGCTTCGACCACACCTTCCTCACCGCAGACCGGCTCGACCTGACCAGCTGCGACTACCTCCACGCCCCCCGTCAACAAGGGCTGAGCGACCACGCCGCCCTGTGCCTCACCGCCCAGCCCCTACCCGGCCCCGCCGGCACCGATTCCCCTGAGGCCCCGCGCTGAGCAGGCCGCGCGACGTAGACACGAGGACCCGCCCAGACGCACGTCACCCGGAAGCGAAGAGCGGCGCGACTTCGCCCCAGCGATAGCGTCACCGGCGCGGGGAGGGCAGCGGGGCCATCGAATTAGGTACCGCCATCGCCCCGACCGCAGAACGCCCAGACCCCTTCGGAGAGAGGAAGGCATGATCGACCGCGTTACGCTCATCACCGGAAACGCAGGCAAGGCCCGCGAGTACGCCAGCCTTCTGGGCATCGGGGTCGCCGCGACCACGATGGACCTCATCGAGATCCAGTCCCTCGACGTCGCGAAGGTGGTGAAGTACAAAGCCGAGGACGCCTACACGAAGCTGCACAGCCCGGTGCTCGTCGATGACACCGGCCTGGCGCTGCACGCCTGGAACGGCCTACCAGGCGCTCTCATCGCATGGTTCCTCGACACCGTCGGAACCCGGGGCCTCCTCAGCATGGCGGCCGGCGTAGCCGATCGAAGCGCGGCTGTCACGACCGCTCTCGGCTACGCCGACGACACCGGTGTCCGGGTCTTCACCGGCACCGTCCACGGGATACTCACTACCGAACCGCGCGGCAACGGCGGCTTCGGCTACGACACCGTCTTCGCACCCGCCGGGGCCACACTCACCTTCGCGGAAATGTCAAGCGAGCAGAAGAACGCGATCTCACATCGCCGGCTAGCAGTCGACGCCCTCCGCAAGGGCCTCGGGATCTCCACCTCCGAAAACCCTGCGTCGGCGGGACCGCGACCGTAGCCCGTTCAGCCTCACTCAGGCCCTTGCGAAGGGCTCGCCCGTACCACTACTTGCCCCGGCCGATATTCAGGAGAAGTGCTCGCGGCGTCGCGGGCGCCCAGGGCATTCGACAGTAGGCTCCGCCCCGTGGTCATCGAACGTGTCGCGTGGCCGAACCTGGACCACGCGCTCCAGGAGGCCATAGCCGCCCAGTGCGGCCCGATCCATGCGTCATCGCTGTCGGCCCCGGATTCAACTCCCAGCTCGCGATCGTCGTGGAGACCGCGGCCGGGACCCGCATCTTCGTCAAAGGTCTACGCTCCGACGAGCCGCGCGCCCGAACCCAGCAGACCGAAGCAGCCATCAACCCCGCCATACCGGTACCAGGCGAAGGCGGCGAATGCCGTCCACGCTGACGTGGGACTCGCCAGGTAGGTCCGGACGGCTGGGCTCCGAGCTGTCTAAAATTACCTGGCGAATTGTGTAGCGGCTGTGGCTGTCTGGCTGTTGCAGACGGGTCCGTCGAACTACGCCGACGTCGGGAGCGGCGCGCGATCGACGAGGGCGGCCTGGAGATGGCGGTGGCCGAGGATGCCGGAGTCGGGATCGCGGTTGCACGCGAACCAGTAGGCGCGCTAATCGTTTCCGCGCAGGATGACCTGGCCAGTTGCGGCCGGCCGCTCATCCCGTCAAGATCGATCCCGCCATCCGGGCCCTCGCCCACCCACTGCCAGGTGGCCAACGGCCCGGCCATGTGGTTCCGACGGTTACCAGTAAGGACGCCAACTACCGGCGAACGACGATATGAAGGAGACCGGCCAGCGCGATCGCCACCGTCATCCCGGCGCCCAGGCCTTCCTGCCGGCCGACCACCATGCCAGCGATTCCGCTCACGAGCAGGATGACTACCCACCGCAGTGGCAGGCGTTCGTCCCCGTGCCCGTCCTCGCCTACGTTCATGTTGTTTCCCTATCTCAAGACGGCCTCGACGCCTCCCGGTGCTGACCCGGGAGGCGTCCTTGTTGTTTTCAGCCTTCCGCCTTGGGTCGCCGAAGGATAGGCTTTGAAGCCGACAACATGGAGGGGGGGTTATCACTATGGCTGAGGAGGAACTCGCCGCTGCCCTGTCGTTCGTCGGGGACGGTGCCACGGGATGGGTATACGGCTTCGCCAACGGCGAGGAACGCGTCCACGTCACCTACTCCGACGTCCCTGGTCCCTGGATTTATCACGTCGAAGGGCGGATGGTGCACGGGAAGCCCGCCATCACGAGCCTGGCGATCGCACCGCGGGACGCCGACAGCCCCGAGGCAATTACCCGGAACACCGTTCGACGCGCACCGACAGGAACCATGCTGGGGAGAGTCAAGAGCGCGCTGAGAGAGAAGTGGGGCAACAAGGTCGCCGACCTCGGCCTCCAAGCCCGCATCCAGTCGGTGAAGAGGGGTCGCTCCTGGCCGGCCGAGCACTTCCTACAGGTCGCCTGGTTCTGCATCGACGCCGAGCTGACCGATCGAGCCCCGCGGCAGGTCATCAAGGACCAGTGGGGCGTCAGCGAGATCACGGCCAGCCGCTGGCTCGCACGCGCTCGCGAACTGGGCTACCTGCCCGACTACCCGATCTCACCCGCCACTGGCCGGTTCGAGGGTCACGATCAAACGGATGCGACTCATTTGATCGAGGAGCAGATCGTCGAGAAGGTATTCCGAGAGGGACTGACTGGAGCTCGGAGCCCATCCGAAGTTTCGACCGCGATTGGCGAGATCCTCCACCGCTTAGTCTTCGGCTCGTCGGAAGAAGCCCGCTCGGTCCAAACAGACATCTTCATCGAAGAATTGGAGCGGATGGTCGAGGACTTCCCCGACGTCCAGATCAGAGCAGCCGCCGAGCAACTCTTCGACCTCCTGGCGAGGGAGGAGCCTCCGAGCACGGGCTGATCCTTGCCCATCGCAGACAGGATTCGGTTTTCTCCACTACGGATTTAGGGACCATTGCGGCGGGGCTGCGACCTCCATGGTCGTTCGCAATCCCAGTTCGGCCGGCGCAGCTTCACCGTCGTCGGACCAGCACTCCCGGCGCTCAGGAGACGAATTTCGGCCCATGCTTGCTACGAGATTGGCCGGCAGATCAAGAGCCACCACCTCATCCTGCGGAATTCCTCGATGATCGTCGACAAGGTGCCATGATCAGTAGGAGCAGCCAGCCGCAGGACCTCTCGCCACCTAACACTGGACTTCGCCCGAAGCGCGCCATGTAGATCTGGACCTCGTCACCTTCGTCTGGATCGGACACCCGTTGTCCCGCGAATGGACGCTCCACGACTCGACGCAATAGCCGCTCGGCCTGGACACAGCCTGCAATTGCAGATGCACTTGCGATCGAGACCAGTCGTCGACCGTCCGGATGGGCTATCCCAGCGGTTCGCTGGGATAGCCCATCCGGACCAGAACTACTAGCCCTTCTGGGTCATTTCGTGCTGGGATGCCGATCGGACCGCGAAGTTAGAACGCCCCAGATCGCCGCGATCGGCGTAGTCCTAGACCGGAGGTTCATCTGAGGTTTCCCATCCAGGTGGGAGACCTCCCGCGCCGGAACGGCCTGCGAGGTGGAGCACGGTGGAGGTTGGGACTCATCGGTCCGAGCGGCGCCGCGGTACACGCCCACGGGCCGCAAGCGCCGGCGTCCTGATCACTGTTGTGCTAGCCCTCGCGGCCTGCGATTCGGGCGGAGGTTCGACACCCGCCCCAACGCCCAGCGACGCGGGAGTCTCCGTCTCCGCACATCCATCTGTGTCCGCGGCTCCCACACCGACGTCTCCGGCGGATATCGCCCGCAGCGAGGCGGTGGCCGCGTATTCGGGGATGTGGCGCGCGACGGCGATAGCCAGCCATACGTCGGACTGGCAGGCTCCGGAGCTGTCTCGCTATGCCTCGGGTTCAGCGCTACAGGTAATTACCGGCTCGCTCTATGCTGACCATTTTAATAAAGTCGTTTCCAGAGGTGAGTCGGTAAATCAGCCGACGGTGACCTCGGCTGATCCTCCTGCCGCACCGACGATAGTCCTGATCGCAGACTGTGGCGACGACTCTGGGTGGCGGAAGTACCACGCCGAACCGGGGCAGCCGGAGGACGGGCAGCTGGTCGCGGGATCTCCTGGTGGTCGCCGGCAGATTACCGCCGAGGTGAAGCCGCACCAGGACGGTGCGTGGCGGGTCACTCGTTTCGCCGTGGGGTCAGTGGGATCGTGCTAATCCGAGCCGGAGGCGTCGCTGTCGTGGTGGCCGTGTGTATCGGCGGGGTTGCACCCGCGAACGCGGCGTCACCCGCACCGCCGGGACCTGATGATCAGGGTTTCTACGGCTCAGTCAACTGCGATCAGAACCCGCATCCAGGTTGCGAGCTGTTCGCTGGCAATGGGACGTCCCCAGCGGCTCCTGCCCCGCCGCAGGGCTCCGCGCCCGACACCAGAGGGGGCGGCCAGCGCAGGAGCACGGCGCCGGGTGACAGGGCGTTGGACGAGCCGGCGTTGGCGACGGCGGATTGCACGTATGTCCGTAGTGACTATCAGCCGCCCGCTGGCGGTGTGCGGCCTGCCTCCTATCAGCTGCCCGCAGCGGGTGAGTTGGTGGTACGCCCTGTGGCACTCGGTTCCTCGGAATTGTCGGTGCGTCCGGTGGCGTCGCAGCCGGGGCAGGGGCCGGGTGCTTGGTACCTCTACCAATGCGCGACGAACGGTGTGCGGGATGCGCTGTACCGGCCGCCGGTGTGGATTCCGGACGCGGGCCCGGGAGCGGTGCCTGCGCCGGACCCGGAGGAGCTGGCGGAGCAGGCCCGCAGCCAGCTACGGCTGGCCGGCCCGGCGATCGGGATGAGTCCGGTCGCCGACCAGTTGGTGCGACTGCCGACATGGCTGTGGCTGGACCCCGCCGGGTGGCAGCAGATGGCGGCGACAGCGGCAGCGGGTGGGGTGTCGGTGACCGCGGTCGCCAAGCCCGTGGCGGTGACCTGGTCTCTGGGGGACGGCGGGACAGTGACGTGCACCGGTCCGGGCACGCCGTTCCCTGCCGGGGCCGATCCGAAGAGCGCCTCGCCGGACTGCGGCCACGTCTATCAGCACCGGTCGCTGGACGAGCCGGCCGGGACGTTTGCGGTGACGGCGACGGTGCGCTGGGACGTGACCTGGGCGGGCGCCGGCCAGACCGGGGCGTTCCCGGGGCTGACGACCGTGTCGACGGCGGCGGCTCGGGTGATCGATGTTCCGGCGTTGACGGCGGGCGGTGGCTGATGACGACCGTGATCTGCACGACCAGGGGGACCGGGCCGAGCTGCCCTCCCCGTCAGGGTTCGATGGGGGGTGCCGGGTCGTGACGGCTCCGTCCTCGACGCCGCGTGCGGCCGGTCCGGACCGTGCCGGTCGGCAAGCGGGTGCTGCCCCGGCGGCCCGGCTGACTGGCGGTCCGCGGCAGCGGCGCCGGGTCCCGTATCTCCTGCTGGGTGTGGTGCTGGTGGTGGGCTGTGCCGCCGGCGGGCTGGTCGCCGGTGCGCGGGTGGGGTCGCGAGAGCCGGTGCTGGTGCTGGCCCGGCCGGTGACGGTGGGCCATGTCCTAGTGGCGGCGGACGTGCGGGAGGTGCGGGTCGCGGCCGACGGTGTCGATACCGTCCCGGCCGGCGAGCGCGACAGTGTGCTCGGCAAGCCGGTCGCCTACAGCCTTCCCGCCGGCACCGTGCTCAGCCGCGCAGCGGTCGGTGCCGCGCAGGTCCCGCCGCCGGGGGAGGCGATCGCGGCGGTGGCGTTGAAAGCCGGCCAGTTCCCTAGCGGCCTGTCGGCCGGCTCGCGGGTGACGGTCGTTGTCGCCCCCGCCACCAGCGCGGTGTCGACCGCGGCGGGGGGTGGCGCCCAGTCGTGGCCGGCGACGGTCGTGGCCGTGGTGGTGGCGGACACCGAGCAGGCGACGGTGGTCTCGCTCCAGCTCGCCGAGGGCGACGCCCGTGCGCTGGCGGCGGCTCCAGCCGGGCAGATCGGCGTCGTCACGGTCAACGGAACGGGCCGGTGACCGCCTTGTGATCATTGCAGTGGGGTCGTTGAAGGCGTCGCCGGGCGCGACGACGCTGTCCCTCGCGCTGGCGGACCGCTGGCCGACCGGTGACGGGGAGCCGCTGGTAGTGGAGGCCGACCCGGCGGGTGGTGACCTGGCTGCCCGGTTCGGGTTGCTGCCCGGCCGGGGGCTGGTCACGCTCGCCGCTGCCGGGCGCCGGGGCGGCGGGCAGGCCCGCCCGGTGGAGGGCCATGTGCACGAGCTGCCTGGCGGTCTTCAGGTCATCGCGGCCCCCGCCGGCGCCGAGCAGGCCAGCCAGGTGCTCGGCGAGCTGGATGGTGGTGGCTGGGCACTGCTGTGGTCCGCGGCGCGGACCGGCGGGCGGACGGTGATCGTGGACTGTGGTCGGATCGATCCACGGTCGCCCGCGGGACCGGCGCTGCGAGCGGCGGACGTGCTGCTGCTGGTGGTGCGGGCGCGGGACGACGAGCTGGCGCATCTGGCGGCGCGGATGCATGTGGTGCAGGGCTGGGAGCTTCCGGCCTGGTACGTAGTCGTCGTCGCCCAGCCGAACCGGACACCCGACTACCGGGTCCGGGAGATCGCCCGGGTGCTGGGTTCACGGGTGCTGGGCCCGGTGCCCTACGACACCACGGCCGCGGAGGTGCTGGCCGGCCATCGCCAGACCCGCACCGGGATCGGACGGTCGAAGCTGGGCCGCACGGTGGCGGGCATGGCCGGCTATCTCGCCGCCACCGTGCCGGCCGACTCAGCGGCCCCGGCGCTGGATGCGGCGCTGGCAGGGTCCGATGCGTGGGCCGCGTTGCCGCCGTCCCGGAGGGTGCCGCGATGACCGTCCCGTCCTGGCACGACCCGCACCGACCAGCTGCGTCCGGGAACGGTGCGGGCTGGCCCGGTCCGCTCGTCCCCTGGGACGGCGCCGGCGGTGGGGGCCCGGCTGCGCCGACCGATCTTCCCGGCCGTGCCTCCGGCTCAGCGGCCGACGCCCTGCGCCTTCGGCTCCGTGACGGACTGCGGGCCGCGCTCGCCCGTCGGCTGCGGGCGGACGAAGACGCGGGCTCCCCGCCGCTGACCGCGCAGGCACGCGAGGCGTTCGCCCGCTCCGTGCTCGTGGACCTGACCGAGGCCCACACCACCGCCGAGCTGGCCCGCGGAGCGGCGGTCCTGACGCCCGAGGACGAGCAGCGCGTCATTCACGAGGTCCTCGCCGAGGTCCTCGGGCTCGGCGGCCTCGAACCGCTCCTGGCTGATGCCAGCATCGAGAACATCAACATCAACGGTGATCGGGTGTTCATCCGCCGGGCGGATGGCAGCCGGCAGCGGCTTCCGGCGATCACCGGCTCGGATGCTGAGCTGGTCGGGCTGATCCGTGACCTGGCAGCACATGCCGGGGTGGAGGAGCGGCGTTGGGACCGCGGCGCCCCCATGGTCAATTTTCATCTGGCCGACAAGAGCCGCGTGTTCGCGGTCATGGCCGTCACCCAACGGCCTTCCGTCAGCATCCGGCGGCACCGGTTCCGCCACGTCACCCTGTCCGCGCTGCGGGCCAACGGCACGATCGACTACGGGCTGGAGGGTCTGCTCGCGGCGCTGGTGGCGGCGCGGAAGAACATCGTGGTCGCCGGGGGCACCGCGATCGGGAAGACTACGATGCTGCTCGCCTTGGCCGACCAGATCCCACCGTCGGAGCGGTTGGTGACGGTGGAGGACGTCTACGAGCTCGGGCTCGACGCCGACGAGCGGGCTCACCCGGATGTGGTCGCCATGCAGGTGAGGGAACCCAACACCGAAGGCGAAGGCGCGATTTCTGCCTCAGACCTGGTCCGGGCGGCGTTGCGGATGTCCCCCGACCGGGTGATCGTCGGCGAGGTCCGCGGGCCCGAGGTCATTCCGATGCTCAACGCCATGAGCCAGGGCAATGACGGATCGATGACCACCCTGCACTCCTCGACTTCCCGCGGGGTGTTCAGCCGGCTGGCCTCCTACGCCGTACAGGGCCCGGAACGGCTGCCCGTCGAGGCGACGAACCTGCTGATCGCCAGCGCGATCCATGTCGTTGTCCATCTGGCCGAGCCGCGCGGTGAACCGGGCCGCCGCGTCGTCTCGTCGGTGCGAGAGGTGGTCGACGCCGACGGTGTGCAGATCGTGACAAACGAGTTGTACCGGCCGGGTCCCGACCGCCGCGGCCTGCCGGCGGCACCGCCGACCGGGGAGCTGCTCGACGACCTGATCGACGTCGGTTTCGACCCGGACCTGCTTGCCCGGGGGTGGTGGGGATGACCGGCGTGTTCGGGCTGCTCGGCCTGGGCATCGGCGCCGGCCTGCTCCTGATCGTCCACGGATGGCGTGGCGTCCCCAACGAGGACGCACCTCGCCCCACGCGCAGGCCGCGGGCGTGGCCGTGGCAGACCGATCAGCGGTTCGGCCGGTGGTTCGCCGGCTCGGTCGCCGCGGGGATCGTGGCCGGGGCGGTGACCGGCTGGGTCGTCGGCGGCCTGCTGATCGCGATGGCGGTCTACGGGCTGCCACGGATGCTGGGCCCGGACCGGGCTCAGGCCCGCCACGTCGCCCGTACCCAGGGCATCGCGGTGTGGGCCGAACAGCTGCGTGACACCCTCGCCGCCGCGGCCGGCCTGGAACAGGCGATCCTGGCAACCGCGGCCACCGCCCCGGCCGCGATCCGCGGCGAGATCGCGTTGCTGGCTGCGCGGATCAACCGCCGCGAGCGGCTCTCCCCGGCGCTGCGCGGCCTGGCCGACGACCTGGACGATCCGCTGGCCGACCTGGTCATCGGCGCGCTGATCCTTGCCGCCGAGCACCAGGCTCGTCAACTGTCCGGGCTGCTCGGCCAGCTCGCCGCAACCGCCCGCGCCCACGTCGACATGCTGGGCCGCATCGAGGTCGGTCGGGCCCGGATGCGCACCACGATGCGGGTCGTCGTCGTGACAAGCATCGTGTTCGCCGGCGGACTCGTGATCTTTAACCGGCCTTTCCTGGCCCCCTACAGCACAGCTGCGGGCCAGCTGGTCTTGCTCGCCATCGGGGCGATCTTCGCCGGGGGGTTTGTCTGGCTTCGGCGCATGGCGCTGATGGAGAACCCAGGTCGTTTTCTCGACTCCGACGATCCGACGGCGCCGCAGGCCACGGGGACGGCCCCAGCGACGGTCGGGTGGGCGTCTCGATGAGTGTCCTGCTGATGCTGCTCGGTGTCGGGGCTGGGGTCGGCCTGTGGGCGCTGGTGGTGTGGCTGTTCCCGCCCCGGCCTTCCTTGGACGAGGTTTTCGCCCGGCTCAACCCCACTCCGGTATCACCGGCCGCCCCGATGACGGTGCCGGCGGAGCAGGACGGGTGGGCTGCACGCATGGGCCGGCCGTTCGTCGGTCTACTGCGCGCCGCCGGCCTGCCGACCGACGCGCTGCGCCAGGACCTGGCGACACTTGGCCGTTCCCCCGAGGCCCATCTTGCGGAGAAGGCGACCGCCGCGGTGGCCGGTCTGCTGTTTCCCTCCGTAGTGGGGCTGGCGTTTGCCGCTGGGGGCCGGCCGTTTCCCTGGGCAGTGCCGGTCGCGGTCGCCCTGCTGCTTACCGTCGTCGGGTTCCTCCTGCCTGACCTCACGGTGAAGGCGGAGGCTGACCGTCAGCGCCGGGCGTTCCGCCACGCGCTGTCGGCCTACCTGTCGCTGATCCAGGTGCTGCTCGCCGGCGGCGCCGGGGTCGAGACCGCGTTGACCGACGCGGCGAATGTGGGCAACGGCTGGCCGTTCGTGGCGATCCGCCGGGCACTGCGCACCGCCCGCGAGACCCGGATCAGCCCGTGGGTGGGACTCGGCCAGCTGGGTGTCGAGCTTCAGATAGCCGAGCTGACGGAGCTGGCCGACGCGGTCGCGCTCGCCGGCACCGAAGGCGCCCGCGTCCGCCAGTCCCTCGACGCGAAGGCCGCCGCGCTGCGGGTCCGCCAGGCCCAGGACGCCGAGGCCGAGGCCAATGCCGCGACCGAACGGATGAGTATTCCCGGCGTCCTGATAGCGATCGGATTCATTTTGTTTGTTTTTTACCCGGCTCTGACTCAGATCACCCGCTCCCTGTAGAAGTATTTCGACCGTCGGAGGAATCGTGTTCGGCCGTTTCCAGACCTGGTGGTCACGCATCTGCGACCGCTACACGAAGGCACCGCCCGATGAGCGCGATGCGGGAAACACCACCGAGAACGTCATCTGGATCGCGTTCCTTGCGGCTTTGGCGCTGACGGTGATCGGTATCTTCGGCCCGCAGATCTTGGACGCCGCGCGCAGCGTGGTCTTCCGGTAGCAGGGCTCCGACGATGGCAGCCCGGCTCCGTCCGGTCAGGGACCGACGTCGCCCCCATCCAGGCCGCCCTGGATCGGCACGCCGACCCGCTGGAGGCAGTTCCAGCGTGCCTCGACGGGCGCACCCGCGATCTCGCAGCGTCCGACCGGACCGAGGGCGGCGGTGCGCACGACCCACACAGACGCCAACGCCTCGCCGTTGCCGGGACACCGGGGCGCTGACCGTCGAGATGATCTTCGTGATGCCGCTGCTGTTCACGATCGTGCTGCTGCTCGCGCAGGTCACGATCTGGGCGCATGCCAGCCACATCGCGCAGGCCACCGCCGCCCGTGCGCTGGCCGCCGCCCGCGCCGACGGCGGCACCATCGCCGCCGGCCAGGCCCAGGCGCAGGCCACCCTCGATCAGCTCGGCCGGGCCAGCCTCACCAGCCCCCAGGTCATGGTCACCCGCGACGCCCAGACGGCCACCGTCCACGTCCACGGCACCGCTGCCGGCGTCATCCCCGGACTTCGACTCGGGATCGACGCCGACGCGGCCGGCCCCGTCGAGCAGAGGCGGCCGGCCCCGTGACCCGCGAACCTACGTGCGCTCGTCGTGGCCCTGACCGGGGATCGGCCACCACCGAACTCGTGCTGATCCTGCCGGCACTGCTGCTCATGCTGCTGTTCCTCGTGCTGTGCTACCGGGTGTCCGACGCGAAGCTACGAATCGCCGACGTCGCCCACCAGGCCGCCCGCGCGGCCTCACTCGCCCGCACCCCCGCCCAGGCCGTCACCGACGCCCGCGTCACCGCGCAGACCGCCCTGGCCAACGCCGGGGTCACCTGCCAGGACCTGACCGTCGACACCGATCCCGCCGGGTTAACACCGGGCGCCCTGGTGCGGGTAACCGTAACCTGCACCGCCCAGCTGGACGATCTCGCGATGCTCGCCACCCCCGGCAGCGCAACCCTGCACGCCAGCTCCACCTCACCGGTAGACACGTATGGCGACATTTCCGGTGGGTTCGCGAATCCCGACGCGTCAACAGGCGGGAACCCAAGTGGCGGTGCCCGGTGATGCACGCAGAAATCAGCGCCGGTTCGCGAACCGGACGGGAACTAGCCAGACGGGACGGTCCGCGGTCAGGTGTTCGACGACGCGAAGATCGCTTCGAGGTGCACCGGTTCCACGAACCTGCCGTCCGGGGAGTAGGCACGCAGCGCTTCGACGATCTCCTTCTCGAAGGAGACTCGCCGGTCTCCCAGCAGCCGCCTGATGGGGAACGACGTCGAGTACAGGTAGCCGACGATCTGTTCGACCGTCCACTGCCGTTCGAACTCGAAGACGACCCGTTCGACATGCCGGAACGGAGATCGGGCCAGGACGGTCTCATGGGGCTCCGTGGGCGGCGCGAAGATGCCACTGCCGGCACGGCGGACGGTTCCGAGGAACTTCGCCTGTATTTCTTCGAGCGTTCGCTGCCAGTCGCTGGCAGGCCGGACGAGGCAGTTGTCGTTGACGATCACAAGCCCGCCGGTTGGGGTGACCATCTCGGCAAGCATTGTCAGCACCTGGTTTCGGTCCATCCAGTGGAACGAGCGGCCCATGGTCACAAGCTGGAATCGGCCGAGGTCTGGGGGGAGGTTCTCCGCGCGTGCCTCTACCCACCTGATGTTGCGGATGCCCGCCAGGCTCGCCTGCTGTGTCGCCTCCGCGAGCATGTCAGGTTCGGGGTCGACACCGACGGCTTCGCGTACCCGGCCAGCCAGCGCGATGGTGAGGGTTCCGGGTCCGCAGCCGAGGTCGAGAAGCCGGCCCCCTGGGAGAGAGAACCTCCGCGCGACCTCGGTCAGGAATGCCGTCGGGTAGCCGGGTCGGTGGCGTGCGTAGTGCACGGCGGTTCCGGTGAACAGGTCGCCGGTCATGCTGGCAATCTATCGACCCCGTGGGGGCACGACCGCCCGATCGGGGTGGTCGACGGTGGCGGTGTAACGGGTCGATGCGCTGACGCTGAGGCCGAACAGGTCGGTGATGCGGCTGGCGTCTCCGCCGGTGGCGTGCGCCTCGTTGAGGATGCGGTCCTCGCGCGGCCGGCCGAGGAAGCGGAGGAACTCGAACAGCACCGCCCGTTCCGCGGCGATCTACCGGTCCAGCACCCCCGCCGTGGCCGTCGCCAACGCGTACTGATCGACGAGCTCCTACTCGAAGGCTTCCAACTCCTGCACTGTGCCGGCCCGGCCGGTACGGATCGATCGACTACCGCGAGCGTCATCGAGGGTCCAGTTCGGGAGAAGCCTGCATGCGTCGTAGATACCTCCGTCCGCTCGGAAATCCCGACGAATGGTCAGGATCACCATGTGGCCGGTCGAACTCTGGCCACCAAGAACATCCGTGCGCACAGGCTCTTCACCTCACGCAGGAACTCGCGACATGGCTGACGCAGCTGGGACAGGCACCGTGAGTCTGCGACAGCCCAGTCGCCGCGGCCGGGACGAGGGGACCGTGACCGCGTTCGTGGTGGTGCTGTTCGGCGCGTTCGTCATGTTCGGCGGGCTGATCGTGGACGCGGGTGGTGCGCTGGCCGACAAGACCACCGCGATGGGCCTCGCGCAGGAAGCCGCTCGGGCCGGCGCCCAACAACTCGACCTGACCGCCTTCCGCGACAGCGGTACGGTCCGGCTGCTGCCCGAGCCTGCGATCTCCGCCGCCCAGTCCTACCTCACCCAGGCCGGCGCCACCGGCACCGCGACCGTCGTGGACAACACGGTCACCGTGACCGTGACCGCTGTGCACGACACCCTGCTGCTGGGCGTCGTCGGGCTCGACACGCTCACGGTCACCGCCACCGGCAGCGCCCATCCCGCCCCACCTGCCGCCGGAGCGGCCCCGTGAGTCGACCCGCCTCCCGCCGGCCGATCCCGGCCCGGCCGTTCCGTCGCCGGCTCGCCGCCGGCGGGCTGGCCCTCGGCCGCCTCGTCCGCGCCGCCGTCGCCCTCGCCGCGCTCATCGCCCTGATTGTCGGATTGCCGTGGGGGCTCGCGCATTTCATCGGTTGGCCGCTTCCTCACCACCTGCCGTCCTGGGACGAGGTCGAGGCGCGGCTGACCGGCCCGATGGACGACACCCTGCTGCTGGACATCCTCGCGGTCCTGCTGTGGCCGTTGTGGGCCGCGTTCACCCTCTCGGTCGTCTTCGCGGTGCCGGACGTCGTCCGCGAAGCCCGCTGGCCGTCGCACAGCCCGCCGCTGTCCGTCGGCGGGATGCGGGGGCTGGCCACGTTCCTGCTGGGCGCGGTGCTGCTCACCGTCCTCCAGTCCCGTGGCCCCCTCACCCCGACCGGTGGGCCGGCCGCGGCGGCGTCCGTCGCCACCGCGCCCGTCGCCCCCCGGTTCGTACCGGTCGCCGCCATCAGTGCGACCGAGTCGACGCTGCCGACCGTCGCGCCGGGGACCGTGGTCGTGCAGCTGCCGGCCAACGGCGTCTACGACTCGCTGTGGCGTATCGCGGACCGTTGCCTCGGCGACGGGTCCCGCTGGCCGGAGATCTGGGCCCTCAACCATGGTGTCGTCCAGGCGGACGGGCGTGCGCTGACCCAGCCCGGCTTGATCCGCCCCGGCTGGGTCCTGACCCTGCCCGACCTGCCGGCCACCGCCCCACCGTCGGCCGGCCGAGCACCCTCCGCCCCTCCGACCAGCCAGGCGCCCGCCAGCCCGGCCCCGTCGACCCCACCGGCAACCGTCAGCCCACCCGCGACCAGCCGACCCGCCACCCCGCCCCCCGCGGCCAGCACACCCACCCCGGGCGGTGCCGTGCCGCCAGGGCCCGTCAGCCCGTCTACCAGCCCGGCCTCACCCACCCCCACGACCGTGCCGCCGACCGCCCCGGCCGCGCCGTCCGCACACCCGCCCGCCCCGGCCCCGTCCCCGTCACCTGGGGTCCAGTTCCCGTCCGGCGGCTACCTCGGGTTGGGCGCGGTCGCGCTCCTGGTCGTCGCGCTGTTCTCCATGCGGCTGTGGCGGCGCCGGCACTACGTGCCGGGCACCGGCCGGCGCGACGATCTTGAAGAAGCGCCGGTCATTCACCAGCTCGCCGTCGCCTACAACACGGCCACCGCCGAACGTGACGCCGAGGGCGACCTGGTCGTCGTGCGCCCGCCCGGAGACCCGCACGTCACCGGCCGCCGCCACGCGGCAGCCACCGCCACCGCCCACGCCGCCCCACCCGGCACCCGAGTCGTCGGCACCACCGGCGACGGCCAGCCCCTCGCGCTCGACCTCGCCGCCACCCGCGGCCTCGGACTGATCGGACCCGGAGCGGACGCCGCCATCCGCGCCCTACTCGTCGCGCTGCTCGCCGATCGTCACCAGCCCGACGCCGACCCCGTCGAGATCCTCATCCCCACCGCCGACGTGCGGCGATTGCTGGGCGAGGACACCACCGTCGCGCCACCGCAGCGGCTGCACGTCGTCGCCGACCTGGCCACGCTGCTGGACCGGTTGGAGGCCGAGGTCGTCACTCGGGCACGACGGGCCGCCGCTGGGGAGGACCCCAGCCGTTCCACCCTGGTCGTCGTCGCGGCCCCCGACCAGACATCGGATCGCCGCCTTCAGGCCGTGCTCGACAACGGCTCCACGCTCGGTGTCGTGGGCATCCTCTACGGCCAGTGGCGGCCTGGGGCGACCGCCCGGGTACGACCAGACGGAGTAGTCGGCGCCGCCAGCCCCGACATCGCCGCCGCCCTGACCGGCAACCGACTGTTCACCCTGCCCGAAACCGACACCACGGGATTGCTCGACCTGCTCGCCGACGCCGACGCACCGGCCGCCAACCAGGAGGCGTTCCGGCGGGGAAACCCTACCCAGGGGCCCCCGCCCCCGCCTCCCACCTCCGCGCCGCCCCCCGATAACCCCACGGTCGGGCCCGCGGCGCCGCCACCCAGCGGCCAGCCAACAACAGACGCGCCGCCGGACCCAGAGGAGCCGCCGCCCGGTGGCGGTGGAGCAGGCCCCATCGAACCCACGGACGCGGCACCACCGCCTACGCCCGCCGCGAGCACGCCACGGGGACTCCAACGCCTGCCACGGGCGACCACGCCACTGCTACTCACCCTGTTCGGCCGACTGCAACTGCTGTACCGGACGACACCGGACGGCGGCTACCAGGTCGTGGACGGCATTGGGGGCCCGAGCCGGGAGATCCTGGCCTACCTCGCCGCCCATCCCGACGGCGCCCGCCGCCCGGTCATCATCGACGCGGTCTGGCCCGACGACGGTAAACCCCAGCGCCAGCGAGACAACCGGTTCTACGCCGCCATCAGCCAGCTACGTCGCACCCTTGTCGCCACGACCGGCGGGGCGATCGACGACGTGTTCGACCACGACGACCAGCGCTGGCGGCTGCGCCGCGAGCTGATCACGGTCGACCTCTGGCAGGTCGGCGAGGCCCTCAACGCGCGCCGCCGCGCGACGACCACCGCCGGCGAGCTCGCCGCGATCCTCCCTCTGGCCGCCACCTACACCGGTCACCTCTCCGACGACATCGCTGGCGCCTGGGCCGAACCCCACCGCGAGAACCTGCGCCGCCATGTCGCTGACGCGCTCGCCAGCATCACCGCCGCCGTCGGCGAGGACAACCCGCAGCGGCTGGAGCTACTGGAAATGCTGCGTCGCCTCGACCCCTACAACGAGCAGCTCTACCTCCAGATCGCCGCCACCCAGGCCCGCCTCGGCCGGCACGGCGCCGTCGCGGCCACCTACCGCCAGCTGGTCGCGGCCCTCGCCGAGGTCGGCGAGCACCCCACCGCCGACACCGATCGCGTCTTCCAGGCCGTGATGCGGCCTGGACCGCCCGGCGCGCGTTCAGCCTGACCGCGGTCGACGGCTGCCGCCGCTGTTCCTGCGGCGCCGCCGCTCGGCCCACTCCCGCCGATCCACCTCCAACAGATCCTCATGCGCCGCCGCCCACTGCGCCATCGGCACGACCAGATCCGCCAACTCCTTCGCCGCCGGTGTCAACCAGTAGACCGTCCCGAAGGGGAACACGCGCTCCCGTGCACGCTCGACCAGCCCCCGGCGCTGCATCCACCGCAATGTCCGGGTCAACACGGCTTCCTGGATGAGTGGCTGCGGCCAGCGCCGACCCCGCGGAACCTCATAGCTGCGCAGCGTGCGCAACAAGCCCGTATACGGCAGCGGCCCGCTCGACAACGCGACCAGCACGTCCGGCAGCCAGCCGGGACTCAGCGTGCGCCGCAGATCGTGCAGCAGAATGCGCCGATCAGGACCAGACAGATCGTCAATCCCTGTCACACCACTCCCACGGAAGATCCGCAGAACCACCGGGCCTGCTTGACCGTTCCGCCGCGCAGCGCGCCTGCCTCGCCGCCTCCGACGCCCCCGTAGCCCCTCTGCGTGACGGGCACTTCGCCCAAGGCTGCACTATCTGGCCGTAAGGTGACAATCCGATATGGCGACCGTCACCAGCGCCATACGGGGGTCGTCCGCCGCCCAGCTGCATGGGACGCGAGCCGAACCGCGCCACCGCATCCCCCGCTACCTGCGACAACGCCGCCGCCCTGACGGCAAGACCGCCCCACTCACCCAGCCCGCCTTGGCCGACATGATGCTCATCACGTCACGCGATCCCGCAGGCCCGCCAGCCTCCGGACGGGCTCATCGCCGCGGCTGCCACGAGCTGTCTCCAGCCTCCAGCCGCAGGAGGCCGACCATGCAGGCAAAACTGGACGCCGACACCCCTCCCTGCGATGCTCGCAGCTCGACCCGACCGCGCTTCCCTCCCCCAGGACGCCCTCTTGGACGAAACATGAGCCTCCGCGGCCTCGACGTCCACGAAAAACGCTTCGTCCGGAATCTCTCTCACCCGCTACGAGCCCCGTTTAGGGCAGCAATATAGTCACGCGGACCGTTAGATCCGGGATTCTTATACCCGCTTTAATGGATCGAACGAAGATGGCGACTCTGTGCCGACCAATCGCCACTGTTGGGGAGTGCTAAAGCACCGCCAGCTGTCGCAGTCGGCGAACGCCGACACCGCCGGCAGGAGGGCCACAGAGCTGTGATCAGCGGAGTTTCCGAGATACCAGGACGCTCGCTGTCTCCTCGCCGACTACAACGGCGACTCACCGATGAGATCAGGTTCCTACGACCCCGTGCCAGGATCGCTTGAAATGAGTATCCGGCTCTGGGATCTCACGTCTATCCGAGCAGCGTCCCAGGGGTACTGCCGTGTGTCAGGTGAGCCGTGAACGGCCAGCTGCGGTGGTGCCCAGCGAGCTGCCAGCGAGGCGTTTGCGCTGGTCAGCCGCCATGGTCACGTAGACCTGACCACCGCTGCTCATGCAGTGCTCATACCCAGTGGCCCTGCCCCTCTCGAACCGATCCCTACAACCCGTGTAGGGATCGGATCTACCTGGCCAGTCCGTGCTGGCAGATCGCTGTTGTTGGCCAGTGCTGGCGTGCCGGATGTGGCCACTGTTGGCCAGGAGCATGGGGGATCGACGGCTCACCCAGCGGTCAGGGCGGTAGCGAGGTCGGCGGTGCGGCCGAGCAGCCGGGCGGCGGCGATGGGGTCCATGTAGTCCTGGTAGGAGACGATCTCGCCGCCGCGGACGCGGATCACGCCGAGTGCGCGGAAACGGTATGGCTTCCCGGTGACGGTCGACCGGCCGTGGTGCTCGATCTCGGCGACGACGACCTCCGGGTCGTCGGTCTCGCGGACGAGCGCCTCGACGCCGTCCATCTCGAACACCTTCCTGGGCGCCGGTGCGGCGGCGAAGTAGTCGCGAATCGTCTCCCGGCCGCGTAGCTCGCGGGGCTGGCCGGGCATGGCGAAGGGGTACTCCAGCACCCCGGCCTCGGCGAACAGGTCGGCGAAGACCACGCCCTCGCCCGCCACCATCCGGCGTACCTGCTCGACAACCTCGCGTGGGCTGTTCGTCATGGTTCCCCTCGTAGAATCGGAACGGTGACCCCGGTTAGACGATACGGAACGCACGCCCCGGTTGGCAATGGACGCCGCTGACTCCGGGCCGCCGCTGCGAACGGATGCCCGCCGTAACCGCCAGCGTGTGCTGCACGCTGCGCGGGAGGTGTTCGCCGAGTCCGGCTTCGCAGCACCGCTCGACGAGATCGCCGCCCGCGCGGGGGTCGGAGCGGGCACGGTCTACCGGCATTTCCCCACGAAGGAAGCACTGTTCGAGGCCGTGGTCGCCGCCCGCGTCACGGATCTCGTCGCCGACGCCCACCACCGGGCCGCCGAGCACGATCCCGCCACCGCCTTCTTCGGTTTCCTCGCCGTGCTGGGCGCCGAGGTCGAAACCAAGCGGGACACCTCCGACGCGATCGCCGTGCCCGGTCCGTTGGGCGCGGCCATGCAGGAAGCGCTCGCGCTCCTGCTGTCCCGCGCCCAGCAGGCCGGCGCGGTCCGCCCGGAGGTCACCGCGGCGGACCTGGTCGCGATTCTCAAGGGTCTACTCGCCGCCGCGCACGATGACGCCGACCCCGACCGGCCCGCCCGCCTGCTCGCGATCCTGTCAGCGGGGCTACGACCAGACACCTACTGACTCCTGGATCGTGACCACCGGAGACAGCCTGGCTGCGGCGCGCCAACGCCCTTGAACACCCCTGGTCGCCTCCTTCGAACGCCAGGTGGACGCCCTGCACCGACATCGCCGGCCGGAGATACGTTGCCGGCCGGAGGGACGGCGGCAGAATCGCTCCGGACCGGCATCGCCCGGCGTCTCCCGCAGATTGGCCAACTATCCCGGCTCGTGGCCATCTACTGGCCAACCATCATGGTGAGTGGCCATCCGTCCCCGATCCCTACAACCCGTGTAGGGATCGTGCGGGGATGGCGAGTCCGTGCTGGCAGTTCGCCGTTGTTGGCGAGCGCCGCCGTGCGGGGCCGCCGATGCTGTTGGCGAGCACTGGCACCGCCAGCGGGCTGCACAGCGAGCGACCGCAAGGCCCTGACCAGCGGACTTGCCAAGTAGGCCGGGTTGCTCGCCATCGACTCGCCAACTACGACGGCGGCTCGCCAGGCAGATCCGATCCCTACAACCCGCCGGACCCCCCACCGGGCCACCCACCGGACCCCCCACCGGCACGCCAGTAAAGGCGGGTGGGCGGACGGAACGCCGCTGGCGCAGGTCAGACAAGGTGTGCCACCCACCCAAGCACTCCGCGACTTAATAGCGAGGCAACGAGCTGATAGTCGATGTGGGACCGGCGCGTTGGCGCTGCGAGATCCTGGGTGGGTCCGACCCTGGGTCTCCTGGCGGGTTTTCCCCATGCGCATTCTGGCCTACCTGGTTCTTTTCTGTTCTTGGCTTTTGCTTTGTCTTTTGCTTTGCTTCTTTTCTCTTTCCAGCTCCCGATTACCGCATTCACACTCCCGAGCACCATTCCCGCCATTGCACCATTACTCAAAGAATCATGAATTGGCGGACGATTGGGGGTTGTATTCGGGCGTGCATAGGTGGAGAATTAGATATCGACACCGGGAGCGGGACGACACCCCCCGGGAGTTCCCCCAAAACAGAGGAGAGACCTCGTGACCAACAACGCCTTTTCTTCGGACACGCCGTCCGCTCTTCCGGGCGAGAGAGTCCAGCCGGAAGACATGGCGAGAGTGACGGCGGACGACTGGCGTGCGATTCACATTAAGGCACGCAAGTTCTGCCGTGTCGTTGACGCCACGGACTCGCGTAAGCGGATGGACGGAAACGCGACTTACACAGGCCGTGGGTACGGCACGGCGGACGTGAGCGACGACATCACGCAGGACGCCGTGCTGCTCTTCGCCCAACTGCTTGGGAAGATCATCCGAAAGTTTGAGCCCGTGACCTACTCCGTGGCCACGCGGGAACCGAACTCCTGGCTCTACGTCACGAAGCAAGGCGGAACCTTCATTGCCACCCGTGACAGCATCCAATACATCGCCATGCGGGACGCTGCCCGACGCAACGGATACCAGATCGACAAGAAGCCAAACGAGATCGACGCGACCCCCGGCGCACAGCAGATGAAGGCCGTGGCCCGTATGGAGTACGTAGCGGTCGCGACGCACCTTGCCGCCAACAACGAGGCCGTCTGGCGACTCGCGTTCGGTGACGGCAGGGAGTTCCCCGTTCTCGCGGACGTGCTCAACGAGGGTAACCAGGCCGATGACATCGGACGTGCGGGCATCCTTTCCAAGGTGGCGCAGAAGCGCCACGGGGGTGCCTACGGTTCGCGCCGTGCCGTGATCCGTACCCGTGACGCTGCCCTGGCGGAGTTCCGGGACCTGTCGGAACGGGCCGACGCGGTACGGGAAATGATCACCTACCGTGCCACGCGGGATGGCAGGGAGGACTGACGTTCCATCTGTCCTCGCGGAGAGGGCACCGGGAGAGCCTCCCGGTGCCCTCTCCGCGTTTCTGAGCCGTTTTCCGGCCGGACGGTCGGAGCACTCCCCAGCGCGTAACAAGGTAGAGGGTGAAAACCCCCGAACCAGCCTGGTGAACGTACTCCGGCCGGACGGTCGGAGCACTCCCCAGCGCGTAACAAGGTAGAGGGTGAAAACCCCCGAACCAGCCTGGTGAACGTACTCCGGCCGGACGGTCGGAGCACTCCCCAGCGCGTAACAAGGTAGAGGGTGAAAACCCCCGAACCAGCCTGGTGAACGCGCTCCGGCCGGACGGTCGGAGCACTCCCCAGCGCGTAACAAGGTAGAGGGTGAAAACCCCCGAACCAGCCTGGTGAACGCGCTCCGGCCGGACGGTCGGAGCACTCCCCAGCGCGTAACAAGGTAGAGGGTGAAAACCCCCGAACCAGCCTGGTGAACGCGCTCCGGCCGGACGGTCGGAGCACTCCCCAGCGCGTAACAAGGTAGAGGGTGAAAACCCCCGAACCAGCCTGGTGAACGCGCTCCGGCCGGACGGTCGGAGCACTCCCCAGCGCGTAACAAGGTAGAGGGTGAAAACCCCCGAACCAGCCTGGTGAACGCGCTCCGGTTCGACGCGAAAGGGATGTGGTCGTGTTTGACATTCTCGGCGATCGTGAGCGTGCGCTCGCGATTGTCCAGCGGCGCGGGCGGGACCATTTCCTGATGCTGCTGGATCGTCTGGCGTCGATTTACCACGGCTGCGACTGCAAGATCTACAAGTTCAGCCTGGAGTGGATGGACGAACCGTGCCTACTCAAGGCGCGGGGAGTTCACGGCGACCTGTGGATCTGGTGGCGGTAGCCGCCTACTGAACGGACGTCCAAAGCCTGTCGACTGTCATGTGGAGGGAGGGCCTGTGACCTGTGAAGTTTTGTCTGAGGAGTTCGTGCGCCGCTTTGAGCAGGGAGTGTGGCGCGAACTGATCGAATCGGCGATGGTCGAATGGTCGCCGGACGAGACCACGAATCTGTACGGCAGTGGTTTCGACGGAACAGAGACCGAGTATCTGCGCGGCGATCCCGCAGGCGAGATCCGTGACTTCCTGGACGGCGCCGCCGCCGATCTGTCGTCGCTGGTCGAGCGTCTGGGCGATCGGGCTCCGGAGGCCGAGAAGCTGGGTCGGGACTGGGTCCTGTCGCGGCAGCGGCAGGGTGCGGGCCTGTGGGACTGCGGCTACGGCCCGGAAGGGGACCGGCTGCACGAACAGGCGATCGTCTACGGCGACATCCTCTTGGAGATCTCCGGGGTCGAGGAGGACTGCGACGGTTGGGTGGTGCGGGTCCTGTGACCGGCCGGCATCTGCGTGTCCACCATCGCGACTACTACGACCACGAGGTCCACGACGGAGACATCGATCCGCACGGCGAACGGTCCGAGGATCTCGACTGCGAACCCGACGACTTTGACCGCGCGGACGGGCTCACCGCCGTGGACCTTGCCGTAGCCAGCCTGAACCGCTTGGCGGTCACAGGACCGTCGGGCGGCCCGGACTTTCCCGGGCCGCACTGCTGGTGGGGTGGCACGGTCACGCTGGACTACTACACCGGCGAGATGCGGGAGACCTCCGCGCATCCCCACGGGTTCAGCGATGCCGAGTGCCGCGACATCTGGGCGCGGCTGACCAGCGCATAGCCAGCGCCCGCCGCCCGCCCTTTCCCATTCCTTTGCTGATCTTTTTCGAGGTGGTGCCATGCTCGGCGTGCTCGCGGACCCCACGGTGCGGATCGGGGTCTACATCGACGATGACCACGACTACTACCTGTCCCCAGTCGGCGACCTCGATGTGATCACCGAGGAGCGGGAGCGCTTCGCGGACGGGACGTGGGCGGCCTATGTGCTGACGATCGTGGTCGAGTGCCCACACTGCGACCGCCGGTACAGCACGTACGTGCTCGGCGGCGTGGTGGTGGAGACGACCGGGCGGGCCGGGTCGATCGTCTGGGCCGATGACGTGTTCCTCCAGGAGAACCCCGCCGACTACCTGACGATGCAGATTCGGGACCTGATCGCCGCCGAGCGGGAGGATCCGACCCCGGCCACGGCCTGGCTGCCCCTGCCAGGGGACGCATCGTGAGCCGGGTCGAGTCGCTGCCGCTGGCGAACGGCGCACCCGCCCGCCGGGGGACGGTCGCGTTGCTGGTGTCCCCGCATCGGGAGCCGCTGACCGGCGGCGGCCCGGACGCTGTCCACGTCGAGCTGATCGTCGTCCGGTCGGTGACCCGTGACGGGCGGGTGCGCGCCTACGAACAGATGTGGCCGGGTGGGCGGCCCGTCCGCGTCGCCACCACCGGATGGACCATCACCAGCTTGGTCGACGCGTCGGTGCTCGACCCGGACCGCGCGGTCGCGATCGCCCGCACGCACACCTACCCGGGCCACCGTCAGGTCCGCCCGTGGGCCTCGCTCGCCGAGGCCCACGCGGCGCTGCGCCCCGCCCGCACCCCCACTCCGTAACCCCTGCCGCATGTCTGCCGCCGGACGGTGTCCGGCGGCCCGTCGGCATGCCCCGACATCGCCACCCACCCCCACCGCTCGATCGAAGGAGCCCGAATGTCGAAGGAAACCCTGACCTGGCTGAACGACAACACGCTGATCGGTTTCACCGACAAGCGTGGCCACGCCTGGCACTACCGCGCCGACCAGCAGCAGGGCGAGGCCAACCACTACCCCGGGCCGATCCCGGTCGCCGACGTGGAGCGCCGGCTGTTCGACTGGCGGGCCCTCGAACAGCCGATCTACGTCGAGTCCCCGGTCACCGGCGGCCTGGACGTCGTCCCGGACCGCAAGGCGATCATCCGGTCCGACACCGGCAGCGTGATGGGGATCTTCAGCGACGGCTACCAACCCCACCCCTACCAGGAGTGGCTGGTCGACAACGTCGCCCAGCTCCTCGACGACGATCTCGCGATCGGCTCAGCCGGGCTGCTGCGCGGCGGGGCGGTGGCGTGGGTGTCGGTCGAGGTGCCCGACACGATCACGACCCCGGAAGGGGTCGCGTTCCGCCCGAACCTGCTGGCCACCACATCGTTCGACGGGTCGCTGTCCACGACCTACAAGCGGATCGTGACCAACGTCGTGTGTGACAACACGATGGCGGCCGGTCTGCGGGAGAAGGGCCAGCAGACCAAGGTCAAGCACTCCGCGAAGTCGCATCTGCGTCTCGGGGAGGCCCGGCAGGCACTCGCGATCGTGCACACGATCGCCGACGACTTCGCCGCCGAGGTCGCCGAACTGTGCGCGCTCGACGTCTCGGACCGGCAGTGGGCCGCGTTCCTGGACGCCCACGCCCCGATGCCGGAGGAGAAGGGGCGGGCGCGGACCAGCGCGGAGAAGCACCGCGACACCTTCAACCGGCTGTGGAATCACGATGAGCGGGTCTCGCCGTGGCGGGGCACCGGCTGGGGCGTGGTGCAGGCGGTCAACACCTACACCCACCACGAGCAGACCGTCCGCGGTGCGTCCCGCGCCGAGCGCAACATGCTGCGGGCCGTGACCGGCGGGGCGGACAGCCTCGACGGGTCCACCCTCGCCACGCTGCGCACCCTGCTGCCGGCCTGACCCGATTCACCACGTCTGACATCGCCCCGCCCCGTCGGGCTGCCCGTCGGGGCGGGGCGGTGCGCTGCCCGCACAGCTGACCGGAAAGGACCGGGTATCGCGATGTTCGCCGCACTGGCCGTCGATGGCACGACCGTGAACAGCCTGGACGAAGACAGCACCGTCGAACTGATCTTCGACGCTGACACCGAGTTCCGCTGTTCCGCCTGCGGGGCGGACCTTGCCGAGACCCCGCACGGCTTCGACGACAACGGCGACAACGAATGCCCCGCCTACCAGTCGGACGAGCCCGACGCGGACGGTACCGGACCGCACGCACCCGAGCGGGTGGCGCTGTCGTGGTGCAACAGCGCCGGCATCCGCACCGACGAAACCGACGACGCGATCACCCTGAGCCTGTCCACTGGCGACCCACTCGGCGCGTTCACGATCACTATCCGGCGGGTCCCCGACGACGCCGACAGCCCGCTCGCGGGACGGCTACTACTGCACCTGCCCTACCCGGACCAGCCGATGCCGCACGACCAGCTACACCCGCTGCACCCCGGCACGTTCGTCATCGGCCGACCCGCCCCGGCCGCGCGCGCCCACCTGACCGCCGCCTGAGACCGCCTTACGGCAGAGCGGGCACCCATACGCCTGGCCGCCCACCCGTGGTGACAGGAAGCCCCTGCCCGGACACGCCCCCCGGTCCGTCCCGGGCCAGCGGTTCGCCTACCCCTCCCACGACCAGGAAGGCACCCGTATGCCCACAACACCGACGCTCGCGGTCACCACCGACTTCATCCTGTCGCGCGCGACCGAGCAGGACCTGACCCACATCACCGAGACGGTCAAGCAGCGACAGGCCGCCCTCGCCACGATCAGGACCACGTCCCTGACCACGGGGATGCCCGTACGGATCGCCAACATCGAGGCCCGCTACCTCGACGGCCTGACCGGCACCCTCGGCCAGATCGACGGCGAACACGCCACGATCATCCTCGACGCCGAGTCGACGGACCGGCTGCGGTTCACCCCCAGCTACATGCACTTCGACATCCCGTCCGCCGCGACCAGCTTCGACCTGCGCGGCATGCGGCTGAGCTGCTGCCTGCCTACCTGACCCGGCCGTTGTCCGCCGGGGAAGGCGGACGTTCACCACACCTCATAGGGAGATCAGCCATGGCCTCTGCCCACAAGACGATGCGTGTGGCCCTCGATGACCTCGGCGAGTACGAGGTACCGGCCAACGATGTGCGCTGGAACGGTTTCGCCTGCCCCGGCTTCACCCTCGACCAGGTTCGAGAGATCGCTGCCGCTCTGGACCTGTCCAACCTGGCGGCCGGCTCCGACGACCAAGAAATGATCACTATCGGAGAGGACGGGATCGTCACGATCCACACCACCTGGTCGGACGACAAGGAGACGGTCGAGCCCGACCCGCGCGACGGCCTGTACTACCTCAGCGGCTTCAGGTGGACGTGGGAGATCGTCGCCGAGTAAGCGCCGTCAGTCGCCGGCCGAGGACGCGCCCGCCGCGACACCACACGGGCAGCGTCCCGGCCGCACCGATCCTCGTGCAGGTCAAAAACATCGCCCGCCCCAAAGGCCACTCACCTCGTGGTCGACGTCAACGGCAACACCAACGACCACCGCTTCTGACCGTGGTTCGAGGCGCAGCCCGCACCGACAACGGCAACCCGTGCCGGGCGTCCGGGCGGCGCTGACCGTGAGCGGACCCGATATCCCGCAACCGTTTGCGCACCTCCACGACCGAAGGAGGTCGGCCCGTGCTGCTCGACCTATCCGCGCTCCCGACCGCCGCCGACGACGAACTCAGCACCGCCCTGTCCGCGATCAACACCGAGGTGCGACGGCGGATCACCGCTGACGGCAGGCTCGCGTCGAAGGTCCACCAGCTCTATCCGACGGCGGTCGCCGTGCTGTGCGACGTGGTCCGGGACAACTACCCGACCGCGTCAGCCGAGGGTGTGCTCCTTGCCGACAACAATGGCGCGATCGGCGAGGACCTCACCCACGGCCCTCTGATTCGCCTCGACGTCCCCCGGCCCGTCCGCGACGACCCATCCCGGGCCTGATCCCGATGGGCCGCACAGCAGGCCGCCGGACGTCTCGGACGACGGCCGACCTCGACGTTTTCGGCCGGCGGCCGGTCAACCCGGTCGGGCCGCCGACCGATGACGACCGTCTCGACGCCCGCGCGTTCCTCGCCGCGCTGACCGGTGGTGGCGACAGCAGCCGGCGTGCGGCGCAGTGCGCCGCCGGTATCGGCGACCACACCGCGCCTAGCTACGATCCCGACCGGATCGTGCGCATCCTGACCGCGCTACGCGACCAACTCACCGGGGAAATCGAGACCTGGACCTACGGCCGGATCTCCCGCGTCCACGCCGAGGAGATCTGGCGTCACCACCTCGAACGCGGCGACTGCTCCGGCTGCGTCGACCCCTGCGCGTACTGCGTCACCGGGGCCGACGCGCTCGGCCTCGAACGGACCAACGACGCCGGCCGGCACATCTGGCGGCCCCGCCCCCGCGTGGACGCACAGCCCCGCCCGGCGACCCGACGCCGCCGCACCGGCCGGGCCGCGGAAACCTCACCCGAACGGAGCAACGGCGATGGCTCCTGAGTTTCCCCTACCCCCGACCTTCATCGGCTGCCCGGTCGTAGCTGGTATCTACGTGCCCCGCACGTGCCACTACGCGCCGCTGTGGGCCGTCGTCGCGGCAAGCGCCGCGCCCGGCAAGTTCCACGTCGCTCTTCTCCACGACGACCAGAAAAGTATCCAAAACTGGTACGACATTCCCGGCCTGGGCAAAGCGCTCGACCAGATGCGCGACAAGGCCGACTTCTGGACGGACGCCCGCGACTAGCCGCCCCGCCGCCCGCCGTTCTCCTCCCGGCGAAACGCCAGACAAGCCGGACCGGTGGCTCATGTGGATTTGCCGGGGATTCGGTGCGGCTGCGGTGAACGCCATGCCGGTGTTTCTGCCCGCTCCCTACACGCGGCTGCGGACCTTTACCTACACCGCCGACGGCCAGCTCCGCGAAACGTTCGACCCGACACCCGACATCACCAGCTAAACCAATCTCCCTGATCTACCACTTTCAGAAAAAGGAGAGATCGCAATGAGGATGCGGCGCAGCCGCCACGGCCACCGGCTTCACCTGGCGCGCCCCCTGCGGGTACGACGCCGATGCTCCCCGCCGCCGGACACGCAGTCGCGGCGCGAGCAGGCGCGTGAGGAGTTCCTCGACGCCCGTGACGCGCTGCGGATCGTCCTGGAAGACGGCATCGAGGCCGACACCCGGGCCGTATGCCCAGCGGCGGAGAACCTTCAGGTCGAGGTCTACGCCGACGAACTTGGGGAAGCCCGTGCCCGGCTGATCGCCGTCCTCACCGACGGCAGCACCGACGATGACGCACGCGACGCCCTCGCCGAGTCACTCGCCGACCTGCTCGACGAGTGGGCGACCACCGCCAACGTCGACAGCACCGAGATCGTGTTCCGCCAGCTTCCCGAGCGCCACTGATCCCTGTTCCGCCGCGTGCACCGTCGCGCTGCTCCCGCACATCCGCGCCGACGTGCACCGGCCGGCCCGCCCGCTGCGATGCGGGCCGGCCGGCCGGTAACCGGACCGATTCCGACCCCACGCGGAAGATCATCATGACTGCCACCACACCACCCGCCGCCGTCGCGGGGGCTGCTGCTGTCGTTCCCTACCGAGACCTGCTCGCGGCGCTGGCCACGGTCGGCGCCGTCCTCGACCGCAAGAGCCGGCCGCCGTGGAACGCCACCCTGATCACCGCCGATCCCGACGGGGAGCTGACCCTCACCGGTGCCAGCCCCGACGCGACGGTCTCCGTGCGCCTGCCCGGCGTCGCCCGGTCCGCCGGCCGGTTCCTGGTCGACGGCTGGGCGCTGACGCAGATGTGCAAGGCGCTGGTCCGGGGCGAGCACCGCCGCGACACCGACGAGCTGCCTGTCCAGCTCGACGGGTCCTTCCCACCCGCCCCCACCATCACGATCGGCGACTACACCGTCCCGCTGACCGGCCTACCACCGGAGGAGCACCCCGGCGCCTGCCAGCCCGCGCCGACGATCGCCACCCTCGACCGGGCCGCGTTGCGCGCCGCAGTGGACCGTGTCCTGCCCGCGGTCGGACGAGACGACACCCTGCGGGTCCTCACCGGGATGCACATGTCGTTCACGCCTGGCCTGGCGACCGTGGCCGCGACCGACCGATACCGCCTGGCCGTCGATGTCCTGCCCGCGACCGTCACCAGGCCAGCCGGGCAGGAACTGCTCCTTCCCGCGAAGATCCTCGCCGCCTGCGCCGAAACATGGACCGGGTCGTCAGTGACGATCGGGCACCGTCGCGCCGCCTCCGTGCACGACGTTGATCGAGTCACGTTCACCTGCGGGCAGACCACCGTGAGCCTGGTCGAGACCGGCGGCAGCTACCCGCCGTGGCGCAAACTGCTGGGCTCGCTCGACCCCCAGCACACAGCCGTGTTCGACCGGGCGACGGTGGCGGCCCACGTGGCACGGGTCCTGGCGATCCTCACCGCCCACCCGAGCACCAGCCGCCCCATCATGACCATGACGCTGACGCTCACTCCGGACGGGCTCCGGGTGGCGCCGCTGCTGCCCGAGCACGGCGCGCGGGTCAGCGCCCCGACCCTGCCCGCGACGACCTCGATCACCGGCGGGACCGTCCGCTGGGCGTTCAACGCCGCCTACCTGCGTGATGCCCTCGCCGCGCTCTCGGGCGACACGGTCCTGTTCAGCGGCCAGGCGGACGTCTCCAAGCCCGTGCTGCTCACCTCTCCCGAACACCAGACGGCGAGCGCCCCGCCGTACCGGCATCTGCTCATGCCTATCCGTATCGACTGACCGGCGTTTTCTCACGGTCCTCGGTACGGGCTGCCGCGCACGTTCTGCGGCTGGAAAGGAGAACCGATGCGGAGTTCGTCGGTGAACTACGGAACAATCGACATGTACGAGGCGCTGCCGCCGCATCCCGCCGCGAGCTGGGAACCGGGAAACGTGGGCAGCTTCCCTTTGCGTATCACCGCGCTGCTCGACGAAACCGGCGGAATCATCGTCCACATCGATACCGCCGTGACCTTGAACCTCGCCAAGCAGGAACCACCGCTGACGGTTCTGGTCGACGACGGAGAAGTTTATAACAGCCCCACCAAGACCATTAGCGACTGCGCCGACCCCGACCACGGGCATCCCGTTCCCTGGCGCACCGCCGAACGCTGAACGAACACCCCGCACACCCATACCGGGAATGCAGCCCGGATCACCACGGAAAGGAACGTGATTCCCATGTTCTATCTGAGTCGCCGTCGCCGCCGACAGATGCGCTTCTGGGGGTTCGCCCTCCTGCTGGTATGGCTGCTGGGCGTCGCCGCCGCGCACGACGTCACCATGCTCGTCGCCTACACGGCGGTCACCCTCGTCGCGATCACCGTCGATCTGACCGCAGGACGGCGCCGCCGCCGTCGGCGCCACCGCCCAGCCCGGCGGGCGCGGCCGGGACGCACCCGCGTCCGCGTCCACCGGCCCGAAAGGGCCACCTGACCGGTTCCTCCCGAACGGCAGACCACGTCGCCGCCTCACACACGGACCGCCGGCGCCCGCGACGCGACGCAGCCCGGCCGCCTTGCCGGTCTCCACGCTCCTCACGCCGGCCAAGCCCGGCGCGAGGAACCGCACGAGCAGAAAGCACGCCCATGACTGATCCGACCTCACCCCTGATCCCACTGTCGTTGGCCCACCTGCCGACCGTCGGCGGCCTCGCTGTCCCGTGGATCACTCCCCGTGCCAGCGACGGACGTCATCTGTTCGGCGCCGTCAACGCCGGCCGAAAGGACCGGGCGCTGCTGGGGCGTCTGTGCGGGGTATGTGGCCGTCACCTCGACGAGCGGCTGGTGCTGCTGATGCGCCTGTCCGACCTGCCCCGCCAGTGCACCGCAGAGCCGGCGCTGCACCCGTCCTGCCTGACCTACACCGCCACCGCCTGCCCGATGATCCAGGGACATCTCGACCACTACCGGACCACGCCGCAGACGCTTGATCCGACGATGATCCCCCCGGCGGACGCGGCGGCCCGCCGTGGCGCACCAGCCGAGCCGTGGTTCGCCGTCTGGCTGGACGGCTACACGGTCACCACCGACCACGACACCCTCGCCGCCTCCTACGCCGGCAGCACACCGCGCCGGATTCGACCCCTCAGCTGGACGCCGCTCTCCTCCACGTGACGGCCCGCGAACACGCACGGCGCTCTCTGCCCTCCGACGCCCCCGCCCATGCCCGCCATACCGGCCCTGTCCGCTCCGCCCCCGCGAAGGGAGTGATCACCCATGCCCGCGACTCCCCGCCGACCGGCCAGCTCCGATACTCCCGACGCGACGAGCCTCGCCGAGGCCGTCGCTCATGCCTGGCACCGCGCCAACCGGCCGGACCCGCCCCAGATTCCGCTGTCCACCGTCGCCGCCCTCGCCCTGATCACACCCCCACCGGGCCAGCTGTCCGCCACCGCCAACCTCATCGCCGCACTGGACACCGAACAGTTCTACGGGATGGTGCGGCTCCAGTGGACGATCTTCGCGCGGGCGCGACCTGACCTGCTGCCCGCCGCCTGGCCCCTGCTCCAGCCCTGGCTCGGCACCGACCGGCCGGACGACGCCACGATCGCCGCTGCCCGCCGCGTCGCCCACGCCGCGCTCGACGCCGGGCAGCTGCACCTGACCGGCACCCTGCGCCGCCGCGACGCCGACGTGTTCGGCCCGCTGCTGGTCGCGTTACGCGCCGACGGCGCCCGGGTAGCCGCCGGACAGTTCTACACACCCGGCCCGATCGCCGACATCCTCGCAGCCGGCCTGATGACCGGCGCGCAGCCGGGCCAGCCCGTGATCGACCCAGCGGTCGGCACCGGTGGGCTGTTCCGCGCCGCCGCCCAGGCACTGCGCGCCGGGGGCATCGACCCGGCCGGCATGGTGTGGATCGGCGGAGACATCGACGCTGCCGCGGTTGCGTGCGCCGCCGTGAACGCGGTGCTGTGGGAGCTCGGCCCGACCGTCGTGCTCGGGGTCGGTGACACTCTCACCGACTCCTGGCAGACGGCCGCGATCGCCCAGCGCCGCGAGATCCTCCAGATCGCCGAGCGGCTGCGCGCCACCGCCTTCGCAGCCGACGTGCTCGGCACCGTCGCCCGGCTCGTCGACGCGGCCAGCACCGAACGCGCCGGTCCCGCCCCCCAGACCTGACAACCCGCCCAGTTCCCACCGGCTAGGACGAGCCAGGCCGGTTCAGACCACACGCCTCGGCCCGCCGTGTCGGCCTCGCGCGGCGGGCCGACGTGCGTCGCCGTCGGCACCGTTCGGTCCCCGGGCAACCCACCGCTCCGGTCGGGGCGAGCGCCCGCACCCGGCGCCATTCCCATCAGCCTGCCCGCTGTACTGCGCCCGAAAGGAGCGCCCCGCCATGCCGTCGACCCCCCATCTGCTCGGCTTCGCCGAGCTACTTGGCCGGCTCCGCCACGTCCTGACCGTCAACGGCGAGGACACCGTCACCCACCGCTTCGCCGATCTGACCTACCACCCGTACTTCGACCGGGACGGCTGGCCGCACCGGCTGCACGCCCACATCCTGTTCGGACTGGACGGCCACCTCGACCCGGCCAGCCTGCTCAACCTCGAACCCGCCGCCGACGTCCTCGGGGCACTCGGCTACCCGCTGACTGCCAAGGCCGCCGTCCTCGCCAGCGAGGCTGAGCAGCTCAGCTTGCAGAGCTGGACCTGGGGCCACGCCGTCCACACAGCGATCCTGCGCACCATCGAGGACGACGAACCGGAAGACACCCGCATCGGCGACGCCGCCGTGACGGCCGTGCTCTCCCACATCGCCGCCCGCCACGCCCCCGGGATGACCAACCCGACCCGGACCACCCCGCTGTTCCACCGCGGCTACCCGACCGGGCTGGTCGGCCACCTGGCCGCCGAGCTGCGCCTCGACGCCGTCCACGCCTCCGTGCTCGGGGACAGCAGTGCCCTGGCCCTGTTCGGCCACCTCGGCTGGACGCTGTCCCCCCGCGCCAGCGCAGTCCTTACCACGGCCGAACAGGTCGAAGCGGCCGGAGCTACCTGGACCGACGTCGTCATCCAGGCCAGGGCCGCCCCTCGGGACCACCTGCGCCGCGACCCCTGGGACCGCTGAACCGCGCCCGGTGTCCGCGACCACCTCGGCCACCGGGCCGCCGACCGCCGCGTTGTGTCGACCCCACCGCCGCCGAAGGACGCGGCCGGCGGCGGCGCCGTCACGACCATCGCCTTTCTCGCCGCCAGGAAGAGCCGTGTCTCGTCCTGCCGGCCTGCACCCACCTCCACCTCGACCACCTTCGCGAGAAAGAGAGCCAGCATGCGTGAATACATCGCACGTGCGGGCACGGATGACGCCTGGCTGTGCCGATGCGGGAACAGCCCGGGGGCCGACGGATTCGTCCCGATCCACCAGGGCCGGGAAATCGACCCTGGCTCGGCCCGGTGGCAGGGCCACTATTGCTGCCTGACCTGCGGCCTGCTGATCCGCTGGCCCACCCGGGAGATCATCGGGAGCGTCAAGTTCGCGGACCTCACCCTGTGCACTTCCGCGCCCTGCACGAACCGGCGACGGCGACCACCTTTCCCGCAGCGCAGCAGGCGCTTGCGTCAGCGACGACGAGCGCAACGGCCCGGCCAGCGGTAACCCCCGTCGACCTGCCCCTCCACGGTGACGACGCGACCTGACGACGCGCCGAGATCGACCGGTGAGGAACTCGCCGTCTACCTCGGCCGGGATGGACTCATGTCCCCCACGGCCCCAGACACGATCGGAAGGCGGTGCCGGGCTGGGCCACGCGGGGTGGGGCTGTGAGGGCCCTCCCGGTGTGGTGCCCACCGTCCTGGCGCGATCAGACTGGTGGGGAAAGCGGTCCGGCACGTCCCGCGCGGGCGTCCGGACCGGGCTGCCGCTGCGACCCCGCGCCCGTAGAGGACACCGCTGATGAACCTCGAATCCCACGTCCTTGTCGACATGACCGTCAAGCAGGTCCAGGACGCCCTGGCGAAAGGAGACCAACCCGCGATCGCGGTCCTGGAAGGAGAGCCCTCGCGCACGCTGACCAACTCGGCCTACCTGCGTGACCCCGCCCGCGCGGAAGCATTCGAGCGGCAGGTTGCCGAGGAAGCGAACCGCATCGACCTCGAACGCCTCATCCTGGCCGTCCCACAGATCAGCAGGCCCGTCGTGATCGACGGCGACGATGAAGTCCGGCTGCGTTCCCCCTACACCGGCGGGCCGGTGCTGGAGGACGACGGCGAAATGCACGTGATCCTGTGGGTGCTCTGGGACGAGGAGGAGGGCCACGAGTCTGGGATGGTCCCCTACCGGCGCAAGCGCGACAGCACGCCCGTCTTCGACGCGTTCGACGGCTCGGACTACATCTTCTCGATCCCCCTGAACTTCGGGGGCGGCCCCGGCCTCGTCCTACTGCGGGAACTGCTCGACGAGAACCTGCAACGACGACGCACCCGCCCCTGACCCGCCCCGCCGGGCACGTAGCCGATGTCAGGCCGGACTGACGCGGTCCAACCAGCGCAACGGCGCCGTCCCTGGCCAGGTCGATCACGGTCGCGGTGTCCCGCAGCGCACGGGCGACCGCCACCGGGCCGGGACGCCGGCTCGCGAGGTGCGCGAAGTCGCCGTCGCCCGTCACCAGCAGCGGCTGATTGTCGCTGCGGTAGGCGCCCGCCCGCGTGAGGTCCGCGCGCAGCCAGCCCTCGGCAGCCACCAGCTGGCACTCCGCCGACCAGCACACCGCCGCCAACCGCCCGGCCACGCCCGCGGCCGTCACCGCACACCCGTAGCCGCTGACGATCCGCATCGTCACCGTCATCCACCGGGCCGCGAGATTGTCCGCGTCCGCCAGGACCTGCATCACAACCCCAGGGCCATAGCCAGCGGGCGGTGGCACGGGGGCATGCACGGCCGCATACCGTGGACCAGCCCACGAGCCGGCTGCACCCCCCACAAGCACCGTTCCACCGTCAAGGAATCTGGAACGGTATTCCTGGATCGCTGGAGGCCGCGATGAACGACGCCACCTGGACCCTGGTGACCGACGTCGTGGGCCGCGTGCAGCAGTCCATCCGCATGACCGATTACCCGGCGATCGTCATCCTCGACGGGGACCGCCGCCAGATCCTGGCCGACTACGACTACGTCCATGGCGAGACCGCCCGAACCGACTTCGAGACCCGCGCTGCCGACCACGCCCGCGCCCTGCGTGCCCGCCGGTTCACCTTCGCCGTCCCGCAGATCATCGAGATGATCCCCGGCAGCCTGCAAGCCCACGCGTTCTCCGTCCGGCCCCTGCGCGACGGCGAGCAGGAAAGCGTGGTCTGGACCGCCTACGACGCCGACGACGGCGTCGACTACGGCTGGGCCCCCTACACCCGCCGGCCGGCCGGCCAGCCGATCTTCGACGAGCCCAGCACGTTCCACCTACCGGCGCTGCCGACCAGCGGCTTCCCCGGCCTCCGCCTGCTGCGCCTGCTCACCGACGAGTAGGCCAGCGCCGCCTGGCACTGTCCGAGTTCGGACCAGCCCAGCCTCACCGCACCCCTCTGCGGGCGCTGCGCGCGCACGTCCGCCCTGCATCCGCTCGACCGGGAACCGCCGGGCTGTCGCCTCACCGCCGCGTCGACAGGTCCCGACCAGGTCACCGCGACCGGCCGCTGGCGGCCCGCCGGCACGCCACAGCCGTACTTGTCCGGCGCGCGAGCCGCCCCCGCAGTCCCGACCGGACCGCACGGCTGGACCGCCGGACTGATCACTGGCCTCGTGCGGCGCTCGGCCGCACGCACCTCACCCGGACCCACCCGCGCTCCGGCCGCAGGCCGAAGCCCGCAATCCGGGGTTGACACGGGAATTCGGAGCCCGACCTTTGCCACGCCCCGTTCCCACCCATCCGCAGGGAGGAAGCATGTCCACGACCAGCGACAACCGTTCCTATGCCCACGAGGTAGGCGCCCGACTGCGCGCCATCCGCACCCAACAGGGCCGCTCCCTCCAACAGGTCGAGATCAGCTCAGACGGCCGGTGGAAGGTCGCGGCGCTCGGCTCCTACGAACGCGGCGACCGAATGATCAGCATCGAGAGGCTCGCCGCACTCGCCGACTTCTACGGCGTGCCCGTCCACGAGCTGCTGGCCGGCGGACGACCCAACCCCCTCCCACCGCAGGCCGCCCGCGTCGTGCTCAACCTGCCCGCTCTGGCCCGCGTGCCCGCCGACGACGCCGGGCCCCTGCGCCGCTGGGTCGCCGAGATCCAGCGGGAACGCGACGACTACGCCGGCCGGGTCCTCTCGATCCGCGAAGGGGACCTGCGCACCCTCGCCACCCTCTACGCCCTCGACCGCAACCAGCTGCTCGACATGCTCCAGCAGTGGAAGGTGCTCGATCCCCTGAGCACCCTCGCGAACACCTCCGACACCGCAGGAACGCAGGGGCCGTGATCCAGCCGGCAGCGCTCCCGTCACCGCGTCCTCCCGCCATCCACGGCGGGAGGACGCATAGACGCGGACAACTTCCGCGACCGCCGGCCCGTCCTCGGTCATCATCGAACGGTGAGGGCAGGCGGTGTTTCCTCGAAGCCGCGCGGCTGCCGTTCGTCCCGTTGTCGACGGGCGCTGCGGCACGAGAGGAAGTGATCTGGGACATGCAGTACGCGCTGACCATCGACGTGCGGGTCCTGCGGACGGCCCGGCGTTACCAGCGTCGCCGGCGATTGATCCCGATCGTCGCCCAGCTGCTCCTCATGCTTCCCGCGGTCGCGTGCGCGATCGTGTGGCCGCCGTTCGCCCCTCCTGGCGACGTCCGCGGCCTCGCGACGGGTGGGCTGGCCGTACTCGGCGGCATCGCGGGTCTCGGCTTCCACAGCAGCCGGATCGCCTGGGCTCTCGACCAGGCACCTCTCGCGCCGGCCAGCGCGCGCGTCGCATCCCACGCCCTCGCTCTGCACCGGACGCTGCACGACCCCGACCTGGCGGGGATCGAGCGCCACACCGAGGCCGTCGGGCTCCTCTACCTGCTGGCCCACGCGGCACGCCGCCTCGCACGCGATCTCGGGGACACCATCCCCGGGCTGGCCGCCGCAGATCTCGCCACGACCGCGGCCAGGGACGCGGACACGACCCGAGCCGAACTCCTCGACGGCGTCCGCCGCCTGCTGGACACGATCGCCTCCGTCCAGCGGGTGATCCGCGACCCCGTGGCCGATCACCAGAGTCCTAGCCCACCGCCGCCTGAGCCCGGCCCGCGTGAAAGCGTCGATCGCACCGCCGACGGACTGGACCACGCCGGCCGCAGCGCGCTCGATCTCGTCACCCTCGCCCTGACCACACTGGCTCCCAACCGCCCGCCGTACCGGCGTTGACGACTACCCCCGCTCGAATCCGGCCATCAAACCGCCGGCTCGGGACCGCCCGCGCCGCCTATTTCGGTCGACAGAGGCGCTTCGGTCCCACGTATTCGTCGGGCGTCGCGTCGAATGCGCTTGCCGCGCGCCTGTAGGTTCTCGCCGATCCCGTCGGCTGGTGGGCAGCTGACCTGGACCTTAGCGTGCCTTCTCGATGGCGTGTCGTCTGGTTCTTCTCGCTGATCTGTCGTTTTCTTGATGACCTTGAACCGGGACGGTACACGTAGGCTTCTGCACGAACCGTAGAAATGATCAAGGGCGGCGGCCCGCGAGCTGCCTGTGTGCCGTGCGCCGCGTCACAGTCGCATCTATCAACCTGAAGAAGATCGCATGCTGGGTCCGCGCCTCGACGACCTGAAATTCGTCGACTATTATCGTCCAGCGATGCCCTTGATCCTCTAAGATCAGAGGCACTGTCATTCCGCCGCCGACTCCAACCCTTCATCCCAGATGAGAATCTCACCCCTATTTGGCTCGCCGTTCTCACGGTTCGCGACCTGCCCTCGGTGCGCTCTGACCAACGCGTCAACGCGGGAAGCCGCCAGAGTTGATTCGATGACAAAGCGGCGGCACGTACGGTAGTTCTCGGCCGTGACGGACTCCCGCATACCGTCCTGAAATCCAATTCTATTTAGCCAGACGCGCGGAGTCGTGAGCCGGAACGCCATGTAGCGCGGGAAATCGATTCCGAGTGCAATGATGCGCATGGCACCTTGAACTTCGGAAGCGACATCGTTCAACTGTGCAAGGTATCGATGCAGATCGGAGCCATGAGGACCTTTCGATAGTTCCAACGTCGGGCCAAACGATAGCGGCGACCATCGCGACGAGTGAAAGGTCATCGAAAAGGACGACCACGTTTCGGCCATCGAATAGTGCTCGACCATCTTGTCAAAGGCGAGCGATAATCCACCTAACGCTCTCAGAAGATCCCCACGATCCGCGAAGTCTTGGGCCGCCTTGAGCAGGCCGACGGTCTCGGCATGCGGCACGACTGCTGCGAGGTCAATGTCGTCGAAGCTGACGCCGAACACCACCGGAGCCGCCGCCTCGAAAAAGGACTCGACATCCCTGCGGCACTGCTCGATGGTGTGTGTTGCGGGCGGGTTTCCGTGGTGCTTGAACGCAACCCGTGCACTATTCAACTTGTCCATTTTCCCGGAGAACGGAAGGTGGTCCGGCGCGGACTTATCGTTTATTAGCTTCCAGTATGCCAAAAATGTCGTGTCCTTCCGCACATCGACCGCGTGGTGACTTGCGGCTAAGCCGAGGAACAGTTCGACGGCGTCGTGGAGCGTGAGGATCGCAGCCCATGAGTGGGGCTCCGCCCCGGCCGCCTGGTCGATGCCGAGTTCGTACATGTAGCGGATGAAGGCGAGCCGCTCCATGACGTGCTTGTCGGCCGGCTTCGACACTCGAACTCCTTGGCCTAGACGTTGATCGGACAGAGGAATTTTCTACGGGCATCTGGGCGACGGGCAAGCACGTATCTTCCGTCATGCGGCACGCCGGCCACACCTGTCCCTGGCACCCAGGCTCGCCTCTCCTCTCTGGTTGGTCTGCGTAGTGCTGGCGGCTTGTACGGGCAGAGCTTCCGCACCAACGCGCGGCCTCGTCGTGGCTGTTCAACAGCGCATCGTTGAGTGGGATGACGCGGCGTGCGGCGTGCGGCGCCGAGGACGAGGCGGTGGTTGCTGCCCGAGCTGGACCCGAACCGGTTGAGCGCGCCTTGGGGGCCCCGCTCGGTAGTCATCCGGGATGACAGTTACGCCGACCCGGTCGACGCGCGCCCTGGCTGCGTCCAGCCACGCCCGCCCCGAGCGTGGACGCCTGCGATCTCGTCGTCGGCGGCGCGTTACAGGCGATCTCCAAAATGTGGTGCGAAGAAAGTCGCTCGCGCAGGAGTGGTGCCGAAGGGCCGCTTCCCACGGCACGGTGGACAGCAGAACGACCTTGGTAACCAACCTCGCCGGGGCGACCCCCGGCGCGCGACGGGGATTGCCCGGAAAAGGCGGCAGGACCGTCACGCCCGACACACGCGTCTGTTCTCGCTGTCAGTTTTCACGCGTCGCAGGCAGACGCTCGCGTCGGCGCGGCATCCCGGGCGGCCGTCGCAACAGATGCAGCGCGGCGCACCACTCCTTCAAGGTCGGGTACTGACCGGTCGAGCGCCCCTGCACGACACCTGCGAGCAGCACAAACCCGATCACAAGTAGCTGTCTCGCCAGCAGGATCAGCCAGACCCACCAGGGGACCAGGTCGGCCACGGCAGTCGACTCCAAGCTCACGCGGTCTCCTATAGGGAGGTCTTCCTAGGGAGATCTGTGCTTATGATCGTCCCAGCCCTCCGATCGCAGCCGGGCTAAGTGCACTGTGCCAGCGACAGCATCTAGATCAACTCTAACTTGACAGAACTTTACAGTTGCTGACAAATTCGTACAAAAGTTGGGACGAGCCATTGGGGAAGATCCACCTCGCGGAGGCGGCGGCGGGCCCCGCGCGTGCCCTATTCGACGAGCTCCGACGTCTACATCGCCTGGCCGGCGAGCCGAGTACCCGTGACCTGGCCAGGAAGATTGGGCCCGGAATGATCAGCCATACGACGGTGCACTCGGCTCTTCGTGGACCACGCGTTCCTCGCTGGCCCGTCCTGGAACTTCTCGTTGAACCGCTCGGGGGCGACTGTAAGAGGATTAAGGAACTGTGGCTAGCAGCGCGCGATATCGAGGATGCCCAAGATGGGACTGGGATGATCGCTACCACGACCACGAGTTCCATCCCACCGAGAGTGATTACCCTCGGGGATGGTTCGACTCGCATAGTAAGCGTGCGCGAGGACGATCCACCCGAAGAGGTTGTGGTGAGCGACGCCGACCGGCTCGCTATGGCCGCGATGTTCCGGGGGTACTTTCTTCCGCTACCGCACTATGATCCTTTTCCCTCAAGCTACGTGGCAGCCGCAAAAACCCTCGACTGGCCTAGAACGGCGCTGGTAAAAAGAATCGAGTATTTGCGCGCCAGGCTCACCAAGGCGGGTGTACCAAACCTAGAAGGGTGGAATGCTCTTCACCGCCTCGCCGAGTACGCCATCGCCTGCCGCCTGCTGACTCAAGACGATATCGATTCGTTCGTTGATCCTGAGACGCTACGGCAGCACTCGTGAACCCGAGGCAATCTCCCGCTAAGCATTGGCGCTGTCCCAGGCCCTGGCGCATCCGATTCCCCGCACCTGACCATCGTGTTCGCCTACGGGTCATCATCCGCGCCGACCAGCTGGAATCGCTACGCGGCGATGCCAGCTACAGCCGCGTCGAAGTCCGCCAGCATGATCCGGGCCAGCTCAAGAAGACTCTCGTAGATCACCAGGCGGTTTACGACCGGTACCGCACCCGGACACGTCACCCAGACCACAACGAACCATCAACCGCCCGATCATGGTTACACCACGCACGCCGAACCCGATGGCGCCACGCCGAGCCACTTCTCACCGATCTGTCGGTCGGTGACGGATCAGCGACATCCAATTTGAGAAACTGACATTTCCTTTGAGAACCTACAGCGCCCTACGTGACCGGCCTGGTCGCCCCGAAATAGTCATCCCCATTCCACCTATATGGCGCGATTTGCACCACTTTCTTACGACCTGGAGCTGTGATCATCTGCCCGTTTCCGATGTAGATCGCGACATGGTGGATGTTGGTGGCGGTGCCGTAGTAGACGAGGTCGCCGATCTGGAGTGGTTCCCCGGGCGGGACCACGGGCCCGGCTTCGTACTGGGTCTGTGCGGTACGGGGCAGGTCGATGCCGGCGGCCAGGTAGGCGGCCCGGGTGAGGCCAGAACAGTCAAAACCGCCTTCGGCCGGGCCGTCGCCACCCCATAGGTAGGGGATGCCGATCTGGCCCTGGGCGTAGAGGACGGCGGCGTAGCCGGCGTCGGAGGGGGCGGTGTCGGCCCCGAAACCGCCAGTCGAGCCGTACTTGTCAACCGCACCCGAAGACTTCAGTCGGTCGGCGCCGTGAGCTGGACACTGAAATCTTGGAGTGCGTCTAGTTGTGTGTCGATCGTCCGGTTGATCTTTCAGTCGGAGGTCCGGCCGGCGCTCGCCCGCGGATTCAGCGCGATGTAGCTGTAGCCGGTCCCCGATTCGGTGTGGGGTTTTCACTCGTCGCGCGGGGCTCCGATCAGGCGATGACGCCAGTTGTCTATGTGGGTGAAGTGAAGGTGGGAGTCGTGTCGTCGGAGCCCCGCCACAGGTAGGCGGTCAGCCGTTGCCCGCATGCGCGTTCCTCGTGCGGGTTGGTGGGTGGGGGCCAGCGAAGCTGTTGGTAGAGGGCGGTGCGGTGCAGGTCGTAGGCGGTCTCGATCAGGTCACCGAAGAGCTGCGCCCGGGTCGGGACGGTAACGACAATCGTCAGCGCGGCGACGCCGAGGCCGATCGGGACGGCCAGGTAGGTGAAGGGAGCGAACGCGCAGAACAGCAGGCCCCACATGGCGGTGGTGACGGCGGTGTCGAGGCTGGCACGGACGGTGAGAATCTCCTCGCGGATAGCGTCGGGGAGCAGTGTCCAGATCCGGGGCCACAGCGCGACGGTGTCCAGGCCGTACTTGTCTATGGGGCGGCGTTCGGCGGCGCGCAAGATGTTTCCGATCGGTGTGGGCATGAAGTAAGCGGGCGCGGCGGGCCGACGACGACGGCGACGTTCCAGCCGGGTATAGGCGGCGAGGTCCTCGGCGGTGGGGGTGGTTGACTCGTGGGCTCGGTTGTAGGCCTGCTGCCAGGCCGAGGCCTCGGCGGCGGCGCGGCGCGCGAGCCTGTCGGTGAGCCGGTGATGTAGCGGTCCGGCCCATGCCGGCCAGTAGCCCTCCAGTAGCCGCAGAGCGGGAGTGGCGAGTCGGTTCATGACGATCCCGGATGCGGCGACGGCGAGCAGGATTGTCAGGATGACCGCGACTTGGGTCGCCGGGGTCTGCCGGTCTAGCCAGCCGGTCTGGGTGGACAGGGTGTGCACGCCGCCTCGATGGCGGGCGAAGGCAGCCAGCCCAGCTAGCCAGAAGACGAGCGCGGGGACGGAGGCGGTAGCCCATCGGTCGGCGAGTTTGTTCCCGGTGGCCTCCCAGAATGCGGTGAGCACGGGGCCGTCAGCTCCGGGCCAGTGGGACCTGGTGGGTCGGGCAGTCCGGAACCGGGGTGCCGATTTCTGGCCGGTACCAGATGTAGTCGCCGCGCGGGCAGGTGTAGCGGTTCGCGCCGATCAGTCCGGCGTCACCGGCTGGAGAGGCCATGCCGCCGGCGCCACGCGGCACGTAGGGCGGCTGAAGGTAGGGCGGCCTGTAGTGGGGTGCGTCGGCCAGCGTCTCGGCGAGGAACCAGCGGGTGTCCTCATGTTCGTCAAGCACCATCTGAAGCTGGCTGCTGGTCTGCACCCGGCCGGCGGAGCTGTTGAGGTGGTCGGCGATCTGCAGGTCCAGAGGTCCGGCGGCATCCGGTCCGACCAGGTCTGTCAGGTAGGGCCGGATCGTTCGCGCGGCTTCCAGCACCCCGTCGTCATAGGTTCTCATCAGTCCCCCTGTGCACGTCGTACTGATCTCACGACCGAGCTTTCCGGGTTCACGTCAGGCGCCGCTGTGGATGTGCGACGCCCACACCGACGGCATGTGTGCCCATCGGTTGCGCAGCCGGCGGGTCGCGGCATGCAGCGCGGCGGCTGCGTCGATGACGCCGTCGGCGTCATCGAGGGCGGTGTAGATATCGCGGGCGAGGGTCGCGGCGTGCCGATCATTGATCGGCGACAGGGTGCCGATCACGTGTCGGTAGCCGGCTAGCTGGAACGCCGAGGCGAGGTGGATCGCTTCGTCGGCCAGCCGGTTACCTGGGCGGGCTGTCGAGCAGGCCGACAGGAACGCCAGCTGAGCATCGTCCAGACGCAGCCGGGCCACGTCGACCACGGTCAACGGCTGCTGCCGGTGGTCTTGGAGGAGCAGCCGACTGGCAGAAGGGTGACTGGGGTCGCTCGACCCGTGGCAGGCGAGATGCGCCCACCCCGCCGTGGGCAGCGCGGCAAGCACCGCCTCGCGGGTGGCCTGAGGTCCGACAAGCGTGCTGGTCCGGTCCGGGAAACGCTGCTGGAGCATGGCGACCTCCGCATCCGCACCGGGAAGATCAGCGGCCTCAGGGGTGTGCGGCATCGCCACCACCAGCCGGCTGTCCGAACCGAGCCGTCCTCGGTCGACGTCCCTGTCGCCTGAGTGGGTCCGGCGGGCGTAGATCAGCGCCCGGATGGTCGGGGTGTAGGACGACACCACTCGGTCAACCACCGTTTTCGGGGCGGGATCGAAGCGGGTGGCGTGGTGGCCGGCCGCGTGCAATGGCAGGAACGACAGCAGTCCGGACACACACCACCACAGCCGCGGCCACTCCTCGTCCTTCTGGGGCGGTCCGGTGATGCCTAACCGGTCCAGGACCGGGCCGGTGGCGGCGTCCCACAGCCAGCCGAGCGTGTCCGTCAGCCGCCGTTGCGCGGCACCCCAACCTCCGGCGCCTCCGTCCGGCGAGGACACCTCGTCGAGGGCTGCGAGGAATCCGTCCGCCTGGTCGTAAACGGCCTCGGTAGTTAGAGCCACCAGCGGCACCGGCTCCAGGACACCTCCGGTGGTCAGGATCAGCGCGTGCGAGCCGAACCGGGAGACGTTGACGACGACGACCGGACCGCTCGCCGCAGCCGCCGTCAGGTCCTGCACCGGTGGTGGACGCAGGAAACGCGCGAAGGCCGGCAGGTCCCGGATCTCGCCGATCGTCTGGTCGAATGCGTCGGCTAGCTGCCGGCGTCGCTCCACGTCGCCGTGTGTTATGTCGACGCTATGGTCCCAACCGGGAGGTATCGTCACCGGTCGAGTGCCCGAGCCATCGACCCTGTCGAGGTCGTCACGCAGAGCGATGAACCGTCTGGCTAGGTCCGGAAACTGCTCAGCGAGCGCGGTCAGGTCGGTGCGGGTGTCCAATGCCTGACCCAGCAGGACCCCACGGCCCTGCTCGAAGAGTTCGATCGCGCGTTCCGGGAGGCCGGCGTGCACGCAGCATGCCGCCGCTTGCGATCCCAGGCCGCCTAGCTCGGCGAGTAGATGTTCCTGGTCGCCGCGGGCGAGGCTACGCGGTGCCACCCGTCCCAGGAGGTCAACGGCTGCCGCGAAACCCGCGACGGCCTCGTCCCACCGCATCCCGTCGGCAGCGGTGTGTCCCCAACCGCGTGCGGCCCGCGCGCGAAGCCGAGGTGACGCCACCTCGACGGCCACGGCGGCCCGACTCGCGGCAATCGCCTCGTCCAGATCCGCCTGATCGCCATACTGCTCGAACCGGAGGCTTAGGGCGGTGCCTAGGTTAGAAAGCCATGCGGCGCGGTAGGGATGATCGGGCGGGCTGGCGTCCAGCGCCCCGCGGCACGCCATGACCGCCTCGTCTAGATCGGCCTGGCTGGGTGATCGTTCGAACCGGGTCAGCAGGGCGATGCCCAGATTGGAAAGCCACGCGGCGCGGTAGGGATGAGTGGGTGGGCTGGTGGCCACCGCGTCGCGGCCGGCGGTGACCGCCTCGTCCAGATCCGCCTGGCTGTCCAACAGTTCGAACCGGGTCAGCAGGGCGCGGCTGAGGTTGGACAGGTAGCTGGCCATGCCCGGGTGGTCGGGTGGGCTGCTGGCCACTGCGTCGCGGCCGGCGGTGACCGCCTCGTCCAGATCCGCCTGGCTGTCCAACAGTTCGAACCGGGTCAGCAGGGCGCGGCTGAGGTTCGCCAGCCGGGTGCCTCTGTCCGGGTGGTCGGGTGGGCTGCTGGCCACTGCGTCGCGGCCGGCGCTGACGGCGTCGTCCAGATCCGCCTGGCTTCCCGTCCACTCGGACCGGATAAGCAGCGCGGCGGCGAGGTTGGACAGCCATCCGGCCCGGTGGGGATGGTCAGGTGGGCTGGCTGCCAGCGCCGCCCGGCCGGTGCTCACGGCCTCATCCAGATCTGCCTCGCTGCCCGTCCGCTGCGATCGGATACGGAGTGCAAGACCAAGATTCGCCACCGCCGTGGCACGGTCCAGATGGTCGGGTGGACTCGCCGTCACCGCGTCGCGGGCGGCGCCGATGGCCTCGTCCAGATCCGCCCGGTTGCCCAACAGTTCGAACCGAGCCTGTAGCGCCGTGCCCAGGTTCGTTACCAGAGCGACCTTCGCAGGGTCGCCAGATGCCCAGGCGGCCAGCGCCGCCCGGCCGGCTCTGATGGCCTCATCCAGGTCCGCTTGGCTGCCCGTCCGCTCGGACCGGAGACGTAGCGCGGCCACATGGTTAGCCAGCATCGTGGTTCTTTCCGGGTGGTGTGAGCTGACGGCCAGCGCTTCGCGGCCTGCGCTCACGGCCTCGTCCAGATCCGCCTCGCTGCCCGTCCACTCGGACCGGATACGCAGCGCGGCGGCCAGGTTGCCCAGTCGTTTGATCGTTTCCGGATGGTCGGGTGGGCTGGCAGCCACCGCGTGGCGGCCCACGCTGATGGCCTCGTTCAGATCCGCCCTGCTGCCCCACCGCTCGGACCGGGTACGCAACGCCGCGCTGAGGTTGGACAGCCATCCGGCCAGGTTGGGATCGCCGGGTCGATGGGCGGCCAGCGCCGCGCGGCCTGCGACGACGGCCTCATCCAGATCTGCCCTGCTGCCTGACCAGTCGAACCGGACATACAGTGCGGCGGCCAGATTGGCCAGTATCGCGGCCTGCGCCGGATGGTCGGAAGGACAGATGTCCAGCGCCTGCCGATGCAGGTCGATCGCCGCGGTCAGCCCGGCACGGTCACCGGTACGCACCGTGTTCCGCATAAGTTCTTCAGCGCGCATCGCCGTGATCTGCAGACGGGCGGTTAAGACGGGGCTACGTCTGTCGAGTCGCGCTCGGAACTGTTCCAACCGTGCCCACACCCCTGCTACCGCCTTCATCGCGACGTTGCTACACGCCCCTGCTCACCAAGTTAAGAGATCATATTGGCATCAAGGGTCGAGTTGGGTCCTGCCTACCGATCGGTCGGCTCCACTTAACGATCTAACCAGCACGATGATGGTGTCCGCCGCCCGAAGCCGGACATGGAGGACGTCGTAGGGGCCGAGGTCACCGCCGATCAGCGGACGACGCCCGACGCGTCCTCGCGCGCCACCTCGACCACCGACTCGGCCCACATCGCTGAACGGCGTGCACGGAGCGCGAGCGGCCGAGGCCGGCAAACGGCGCTCCAGGCTCCCGTCGTCCGCCGTCTGCGCCCGTGTCAGCCAGCGGCTGGCGTACTCGCTCCGAGGTAGAGCTCTGATCCCCATCGGGCACCCACCGTCGCGGGAAACGGTTCGACGCGGACGTAAGCCCCCTCGTGAGGGGCGTCCACCATCATCGCCTGGCCATTCTGGATACCAAGGAAGATGCCGACATGGGTGACCTTGGCTGGTCCGCCACCGAAGAACACCAGGTCCCCCGGCAGCAGGGGCCTATCAGCTGAAACAAGCGGGCCGGCGTTGTACTGGCCCTGGGCCGTACGAGGGATCTGGGCACCCGCGACGGCATAGGCGGCAGCCGTCAGACCACTGCAGTCGAACCCGGGCTCGCCATTACCACCCCAGACGTAGGGCTTACCGATCTGCCCGCAAGCGAACTGAACGGCAGTCAGCGCGACGCTACTGAAATGATCGATCCCGGACTGAAACGATGACTGAAATGTAGCGCACGCTACTGAAGCGTTCGGGTTCGGTTCAGAGTACTGGGTGGCCTGGGTGACGACCTGGGCGATGTAGGCATCCGAGTGGTTGTAGGCCCACAGGGCGCCGGTCAGGTCGGTGACGACGTGGTTGTCGCACAGGTAGAACGCAGCGGCGTACACAGCGTCCTGGGGGTTGTAGAGCGACGGCGGGCTCGCGCCACCCGCCGGGAGCTGGTGGTGAGCAACGACGTCGGCGAACGTTCCGGCGAGGAACTGCATGGGACCTGCGGCCCCGGCGCTGTTGGTGCCGCTGATCACACCCGGCAGCCGGCTACGACCGTGATCGGACTCGATTTTGCCGATGGCCGCGAGCGTCGTCCAGGACAGGCCGGGGCATGTCGCGGCGGCCCGCATGTAGAGGTTCAGGTAGTCGGCGGGAACGTCATCGAGGGCGGTCTGGCTGGGGCTGCCGCCGCTGTCGCAGCCGAGGAACCAGCCGACGACCGGCAGGCACAGGACCCGCTCGGCCACCCCCGCGGCGGCGGCACCCATCATCACGATGAGCAGAACCACCGCGGCGACCGCGGCAGCGAGGTACTTGGTCGTGGCCGCTCACCCCCAATACCGCTCGGGCGGCATCGGCGCGGGCGGACGCAGGCCCGACCCGGTCGGGATGGCATCGGGCCGGTCGGACACCGGCGCGGGTGCGGACAGCCGGGGCCAGGCCCGGTGCAGCTGGTCGAGGGGGAGCCGGCCGGCGCGGCTGGAGGCGAGGGGCAGCCAGCGGGCGGGGGCCGGGTCGAGCTGGTCGTCGGGCGGGGCGAGGGTGGCGGCGGTGGTCGCGACCGGGACGGTGTTCGGCTGGTCGAGCCCGGCGACGGCGTCGGCCAACGCGCGGCGGGCGCGGCTCTCCCGGTTGGTGGTGGGGAACCAGAACAGGACCGGCGTGGTGATGCCGGTCGCGGTCGCGAGCCGCCCATACTTGTCGATCTTCGCGGCGAGGCGTGCGTAGGGCTCGGTGGCCCAGTCGAGTTCGAGGAACCATTCAAGGTCACCGCCGCGACTGGTCCAGCGGCCGTAGGCGTCGGGGCGGACGATGTCGCCGAACGCGCGGCGGGTCCGGGCCTCGGACCACCAGGCGGTGAGCGTGCCGGGCGGGTTGGGCTTGCGGGCGTGGGCGATGAGGTGGGTGAAGAAGCCGTTGACGGCGACGCGGTGGGCGAGCTGGGGCCAGTAGGCGACGCCGAGCGCGCGGTCGTGCCGGTAGCCGGTCGCGGCCAAGTCGATGCCGTCTTCGGCGGCGAGGATCGCGGCGCCGGCGACGTCACACACGTAGTGCGCGGGCGGCATGCCCTCCCCGAGAGGGCTGAGGGGCTGGAAACGGTCGACGACGCGCCAGCGGTAGAGCTGGAGGAGCCGTTCGTTGGCGGTGCGCCGGGTGGGCCAGCCGACCTGGACGAGCTGGTGGGTGGTCAGGACCCGGTGCTCGTAGAGGAGCCGGGCGATCCAGCGGTCGCGCGGGCTGAGGTGGGGGGTGAGGTTCGCCAGGTGTTCGGCGTCGGCGACGACGCGGGCGGCGGGACGCAACGGGACGCGCAGGGCGCGCTGCGGCAGCGGTTTGGCCATCGGGAAGTCCTTCGAGGTGGCAGCGAAGCGCACGGTCAGGCGACGCGACGCGGGTCGGAGGTGGGCCGCGGACCCGGACCGGTGGGAGCCGGCGCGGCGGGGGTGGCGGCGCGGCGGCGCAAGGCCCGGCGGATCTGGACGGCGCGGCCGGGTACTGGCGGGGGCAGTTTCTCCGTGACGAGGGTGAAGGCGGGGGCTTCTTCTCCGCCGACGACGAGGCGGGCGGCGGCGTGGAACACGCCGAGGTTGGCCAGGTCGTGCTCGGCGAGCCGGGGCTCGGTGTGCCGGGCGAGGCGCTTGGCGTCCGCCGGGCTCACCGTGAAATAGATCTTCGAGCGGGCGTTGGCGCCGATGCTTTCTTCCAGATGCCGAGGCAGCTGGACAAGGTTCTGGTGCGCCAGGGTGATCCCGAGCCGGTAGCCACGGGCGGCGGCGAGCATGTCTTCCAACGCGTACGGAAGCGTGAGGAAATGGTGTGCCTCGTCCAAGTACAGGCTGGCGTCGGGCCTTTTCCCCTGGGGTAGGCGGGCGCGGCGGGTGGTGGACTGCCAGACGGCGGAGACGACGATGGAGCCCATCAGTGCCGCGGTCTCGACACCGAGGGCGTCCTGGGCGATGCGGACCAGGCACACCCCGCCGTCGTTCAACACGTTGTCCATGTCGACGGTGGAGGGGCCGGCGGCGATCGCGGCCCGCACGAACGGCCGCAGCAGAAAGCCCCGGAGTTTGTTCATGAGCGGGGCGACGACGTGACCGCGGGCGGCGTCGGAGAGAGCTTCGTACCAGGTCCAGAAGCCGGCCAGGATGTCGTCGTCGATCTCACCGAGCGCCCGGTGCCTATAGGCGGTGTCGGTGAGCAGTTTCGGTAGGTCAGTCAGGACGGGGACACCGGGTTGGGCGGCGAGGGTGAGCAGGCCGGCGCGGAAGATGTCCTCGGTGCGCGGCCCCCACGAGTCGGCATACACCCGACTGAAGATCGAGACGAGGTTGTCGACAGCCCGTCCCCGGTCGGGCTGATCCAGCGGGTTCAGGCACGGCGGCCGGCTGGACGACTCAGCGTCGAACAGGACGAGGCGGTCGAGGGCGTCGAGGGGGTAGCGGGCGAGAATGTCGATGATCTGGTCGCCCTTCGGGTCGACATTGACCACGCCTCGGTGCGCGGCGACGTCGTCGAGGGTCATGCGGGCGAGCAGTTCGGACTTGCCGGCGCCGGTCGCGCCGAGGACGTGCAGGTGATGACGGGCGTCCGGGACCCGCAGACCAACCGGACGCGCGTGACCGGCGTCGGTGCGCCCAATCGGGCGGACGTTCGGACCGTGGCCGGCGACGCCGGGCGGCGGGGCGACCGCCTTCGCACCGGCGCGTTGCAGGCCAGGGGTCGCCTCGTCGACCGGCAGGTGGGCCAGCGCGCCGAGTTCGGCGACCGAGAGCAGGTCGCCACGGCCGAACTGCCGGGTGGCGAGGACGGGCAGCGGGCGGCGGAGCCGGACGCGGCGGTAGTAGTTGTGCTCGCCGTAGGCGGAGAACGCCGACGCGATGGCGTGCGCCCGGCCGCGTAGCTGGCTCGCCACCTGGGCGGCGGTGGTGTCGTCGGTGTGCTCGTCGAGGATCGCGGCGATGGCGTAGCGGACGCGGACCTCGTACTGGGCCCCTCGCTGCTTGGTGACGATGGCGCGGTCTTCCGCGGACAGGGCCAGCGACGTCTGCGGGTCGACCTTCACCGTGGTGGTCGCCGTCCGGTGGCGCCGCCGGGTGCGGCCGGTGTGGGGAGTGAGTAGGTCCAGCAGCCCGCCGATCAGGTGCGCGGAGCCGCCGGAGCGCAGCCGGCGGGCGGCCCGGCGGGATTTCGCGACGCGGCGGCCGGTGACCGGCCGGGCCAGGATCTGCACGGCCGCCCGTTGGTTGCGGGCGAGGCTGCCGGGCGCGCCGAGCAGGGCGCGGATCGGGTCGGCGTCGTGGTCGATCCGGATCGGGAGTGCTTCGGGGCGGGCCAGGCGCAGTTCGCCGCCGGCAGCGAGCAGCCGCCGACCCGGCCGGGCGACGACGGGCAGCGGCGCGCGGGCGGGCGTGGTGCGGGTGTGAGCGCCAGGCCAGGCCGCCTCGATGGCGCGTTCAACGAACCCATCGGGGACGACGCCGGGCACCCAGATCTGGATACGGACCCCGTCGGCGGTGAACTGGTACTCCCACAGCAGGTGCGGCTGGCCGAACAGGCGCCGCCAGCCGGGGCGGAGCAGGCCGAGCAGGTTCGACCACAGCGCGGTCGCGCCCGCCGGGTCGACGGTGGGCGGGGCCAACACGGTCACGAGGCGGGCGCCGGCGGTCAGCCGCTGCTGGTAGCGGCGGCGCATCCGCCGGCGCAGAGTGAGCAGCCCGGCGGCGGTAAGGGTGAGCAGCGGGCCCGCGACGGGTCCCCAGACCGTTGCCCACCCCTGGAGCTGGCCGAGGATCTGGTGGAGAAAGCCGGCGGGGTCGGTCAGGTAGGTGGTGCGCGGCGACGACGGCGTGGCGGTCGCCGCGACGAGCAGGTCCATGGTTACGATCTCCCTTCGGGTGCGGCGTGCTGGTCAGGCGGCGTCGAGGTAGATCTGGCCGTCGTCATCGGCCGGGCCAGCGGGCGCGGCGAGGTCGAAGAAGCCGTCGTCGCCGGCCTCGTCGGGGTCGGCGGCGAGTTCGGCGGGGTTGGTCGTGACCAGGCGGTGCTCGCTGGGCGAGGCCAGGGCCTGGAAGGCGACCCGCTGTGCCCCCGCCGCGAGGAGTCCCTGTCCGCGGTCGGCGGAGAGCAGGAACTGCCGTTCGCCCTGGGACAGGTCGAACACGGCGGTGATCTCGTCGATCGCCTGCGGTGCCTGGCGCAGCAGGATCTGGGTGGCGGCGTTCGTGACGATCGCCTTGCCCAGGTCGGTGGCGAGCACGTCGGCGGTGTCCTGGGTCGCGACGGTCAGCCCGGCCCAATACTTCCGCGCGCTCTTGGCCATCCGGAACAGGAAGTCCGCACCGGCCGGTTGGCGCATCAGCAGCCACGCCTCGTCGACCACGACCATGCGGGGTCGGCGGTCGGCGGGGTTGGACACCCGCCGCCACACGGCGTCGAGGACGAGCAGCGTGCCGATGGCTTTGAGTTCGTCGGGCAGATCGCGCAGGGAGTAGACGACGAGGTGGCCGTCGCCAGGCGCACTGGTAGGGCCGTCGAACAGGCCGGAGAACGCCCCTGCCGTGTACGGGTGCAGCCGGGCACCGAGGGTCACTGCCGCCGGGTCGTCGGAGGCGGCCAGGGTCGTGGCGAGGTCGGCCAGCAGCGGTGCCGGTCGGCTCCAGGTGCGTGGGTCGGAGCTGATCCCCGCCGTCTGGTAGGTGGCGGTGATCGCGACGTCGAGGACTGCCCGTTCAGCCGCGGACAGCTGACCGACGAGCACCGCGACGACGGTGTGCAGGAACAGGCTGCGGCGCACCAGGGCGTCACGGGGTGCTGTCCGCCGCCCGTCGGGGGTGGTCTGGATCGGCAGGTCGAACGGGTTGACCCGCACGTTGTCGGCGCCAAGGTGCAGATAGGTCGCGCCGACCGCGGTGGCGAGTCGGGCGTATTCGTCTTCGGGATCGACGACGTGGACCTCGATGCCCCGGTACAGCGAGCGCAACAGTTCGAGCTTGGCCAGATAGCTCTTCCCCGCGCCGCTACGACCGAAGAGCACGGCGTTGTGGTTGTCGACGTCGCCGAAGCGGTCGAAGTGCACCAGCCCGTTGCTGGCGACGTTGAGCCCGTAGAGCACCCCGGTCGCCGCCAACGACGTGGGGTCGGCGGGCGGCAGGTCCGGACTGGTGAACGGGAACGCAGCACTCAACGCTGCGGTGTCGAAGGTGCGGCGCATCCGTACCTGGTCTAGGCCCAAGGGCAGGGTGCTGACCCAGCCTTGCAGGGACCGGTAGCTGGTCGGTTTGGCGTCCAACAACAGGCTGGCGGCCAGCGCACGGACAGCGGCGACCTCGTCGGCGAGCTCGGTTTCGCTGCCCGCGTGGACGGTGAGGTACAGACCAAGCCTGAAGAGCTTGCCTTCGCCGCGGGCGACGCGGGCGGACAGGTCGTAGGCGTCCTCGGTTGCCGCCTCCACCTGCGGGTCGATCAGCCGGCCTTTCTCGTCGCCGAGCTGGCGGCCGGACTCCAGCTTCGACAGCTGCCGGCGGAGCCGGTTCGCGGCGGTGACCGGGTCGATCGGCTCGACGTGCACGGCGACGTCGACCCGGCCAGGGTAGGTCAGCAGCGGGGCGAGCCAGCCGGCGTGGACTTCGCGGGGATAGCCGGTGATGGCCATGGTGGCGAGGAAGTCCCCACCGACGTCGAGATGGCGGGGGGCGATCGAGAGTGCGTCCGGGACGAACGCCGCCGCGGCGGCGTTCACCGGCTGTGTCGACGGGCTGTGGGCCTGCATGGAGGCGCGGCGTCGGGTTCGTCGGCTCATCGGGCGTGTCCCTTCCGGGCTGTGTGTCGTGCTGGCCGTCGGGAGCCGTCGTCGGAGCGCCCCGCAGGCGGACGCAGGGCGGGCGGGTCCCAGAAGTCGGGGTCGTCGGCGTCGTCGAACCGGTCGTCGTAGCCGGGGCCGGCCGCCGCGTCCGGGTGGTCGAACCCGTCGTCGTCCAGGTAGCCGCCGTCGTCGGTGCCGGGCTGGTAGGCCGGGTAGCCCTCGGGGAGGTCGGCGGTGATGACCTCGTCGGGGGCGGCGAGCACGGACGGGGGGACCAGCCCGGCGGGGTTGCAGGCGGCGGCCAGCACGCTGGTCGCCGTGCCGGCGTCCAGCGGCGTGACCACGATCCCGGCGGGAGCTAGCAGGTCGGTCGCTTCGGCGAGGCGGCGGGCGAGCCGGGTGTGCGCGGCCCGTCGGATGGCCTGTCCGGCGCGGCGGGCGTCGCGGGCTGCCGCTCGCCGGCCAGACAGGGCGGCCAGGAGGGAGGCGCCGCCGAGCCCATCGACCGGGCCGGCGGTGACGAGTGGTTCGCGTAGGACCAGCAGCACCTGGCGGGTCAGTAGCTGCATCTCGTCGGCGAGTTGGGCCAGGTAGGTGGCGTGCTCGCGGGCGGCGTGGGCCAGCGCGGGGTGAGGCAGCTGGTCGGCGGCGTCGTCGAGCTGCTGGATCTGGGCGGCCAGGTCGGCGGGCATCGCCCGCACCAGGATCTGCACCGGCGCGGTCAACGAATGCAGGTAGCGGGCAAACACGGCTACCAGCCCGTCCTGCTCGCCCGGTGTGCGCAGGGCGAAGTTCACGGTGGAGACGACCGCGACCACGGCCAGCCCGTCCGACCCAAGGTCGATCACGCCGACCCCGGCGTTGGAGGTGACGGTGCGGGCCGGCAACCGCAGCGGCGCCGCGCTCTGTGCGTTCGCGTCCGACCGTCGGCCACCGGAGCCGCTGGTGGCGCGGGCAGCCAGCCAGGACGGCGGTGGAATCACGCCTTCAGGGGCGTTGATCCGGTGCCGTGGGCTGGTGCGCTGGCGGATCGCGGCGACGAGCAGCCGGTCCAGAGAGAGCCCGTCACGCTGGCCGAGGACGAGAATGGCGGCGACAGCCGCGACCGGCGCGGTAAGCAGTGCGAACACCGGCAGCGGGACCAGGCTGCGGGTCGCGGCCCAGGCGAGGTAGAACGCGATGCCGGTCAGGGCGAGGATCAGCACCTGCCGGGCGGTCAGGTTCGCCACGATGCGGTCCTCGCGGTCGACGTCGGCAGGAATCCGTACGGGATGCGTCATCGCAGATGATCACTTTTCCTTCGGTGGCTTCGGGGGCTTCCGGGGCTTGCTGGGACGGCGGGGCATCGCCGGCAGCAGCTGTTGCTGGTAGCGAGGCTGCGTCCGACGTGCACGTGAGGTGGCGCGGGATGCCGATGGCGGCACGGCGGGTGTGGCCGGCGGGGCGGAACGTGGAGTGCGGCGCAGACCCTCCAGAGGGAGGGCGTACTGGCCGCTGCGGTTCGCGCGAGCGCCCTTGTAGGGGTCGGACGGCGGCTGCCCCTTCTGGCCTTTCTGCCGCGCCGGGCGGGGCGCCGCCGTCCGGCGGGTGCCTGATCGGCCCGTGCCAGTCCGCGACGACGCAGAGGACGCACGCCGCGTCGGCGGGGGCGCCACCGGTGCACGGGGCTCGTCGACCTCGAACGGCAGCAGCGGCTGACCGTCCCGGTCCACCCACACCCCGCCTTCGGCGGCCAGGTAACGCCCACCCGGGGCAACGGCCTGATCGAACGGGATGGTCAACTGACGGTGCCGCGGCCGGGACCGCGCGGCCGGGTTCGCCGAGCGTGGCTTGCGCGGCGCCCCAGGGGCCGGCCGCGGGCGGCGGACCCGGGGCACCCGTGTCAGCGGGAGCAGCAGCTGCCCGTCGCGGTCGGCCTCGACACGGGCATACGGGTCGGACGACCCGTCTCCTCGACCACCGCCCGGCCCGCCGCGGCGGGGCCGCCCGCGTCCACCCCCACCGCGGCCTCGGCCGGCCCGTGTACCCGCGCGCCTGGTGCCACGTCCGAACCGGCCGCCGAGCATGCCCAGCGCCCGGCCCATGACGTAGGCGCGCACGATCCGACCAAGAATGCTGCTGCCGCCGTGGCCAATCTTCGGCATCATCCAGAACGGAATCTTGAACAGGAAATAAATAAGGGTGATCGCGGCGAGCAGGTTCACAACCCCGTCCGGGGTCGGGCCAAAGACGGTGAACCCGCCCGGGGTGAAGAACACCTTGAAGCTGGCGATCAAAACGAACGACTGGGCGATCTGGATTCCCAGGCAGCCGAAGAACGCCCGCCACCACCAGAACGCGATCTTCTCGGTCATCGGATGGCCGTGCCCGGCCAGCGCCGCGGGTGACATCCCGATGAGGCTGACCTCGATCACGATCCGGGCGATGTAGGTACATAGCAGTGCCACGACGGAACCGGCGAGGAACAGCCCGAGAAAGATGACGAAGATGGACTTACCGAAGCCGCCGGGCGTTGGCACGATCGCCGAGAGGACGATGTTCCGCAGTTGCTCGGCGGTGGTATCCGGATTCAGCCCTTGTCCGAGGATCGCACCGGGCATCGCGTTGGCGATCTGGATGGCTTTGGTGGCGAGGAACTGAGACAGCCCGGAGGCAAGGAAACCGAGCGGGATGCGCGGCGCGATCTCTTTGATCGAGATACGGGACTGGACCGTCCCCAGCGACATGACGGTGATCCCACCGAACATGATCAGCGCGCTGTAGGCGGTGGCGCTGATCGCCCACGACGTCGACCACAATTCCCCGATCGCGGGAAGCTGGGACGGTTCCGGGGTCGTCAACAAGGTGCGGCCAAGCAGATCCAGCAGCGGGTTGAGCGCGGCGGTCACCAGCGTGCGGAAAAACGCGGTAATAGCGTCGTTGATCGCATCAGTGATCCACCCGACGACACTGCCGCCGTCGCCGCCGGTGTCCGGCGCCGGGGGCGTCGTCTGCGGCGTCGGTGGCGGCGGGACCTCCGGGGTGGTGGCGCAGTCCGGGTCGTCGGCCGGGCACGGCTCGTCGGAACCGCCGGTGTCGCCGGTGCCGCCGCCGTCGGGTGGTGTGTCTGGTGCGTCGGGCGCGGGCGTGGCATCCCCGCCGGAAGGCGCCGGTATGGCCGGCGTTTCCTGGCCTGGGGGGATCGGGGACGGTCCGGGCTGCGGGTTCGGCGTGGGGCCGGTGTTGGCGGGTGTGTCGGTGGACGGGGCAGGCGCGGGGGCCGGTGGCGCGGTGGCGGCGGCCACCGCGGGGAACACGACAGCCAGCAGCAGCGCGAACGCCGCCGTCCCGGCCAGCAGCAGACCCCGGCCCCGCCGGCGGCGCCGGAGCCGAGGCAGGCCCGGCCAGCGGCGCGCCTGGGCGGGCAGAGAACCTGGCGTACCCGACGGGAGGATGCGGCGTGCGGGGACGGCGGCGGTCACGGCCTAGCCCCCGACGATCTGCTTGAGGACCTCGACGACGACCGGCGCGAGCGCGGCGAGCCCATAGCCGTAGCCGGCGTTACGGAAGGAGTCTTTCGCCTTGCCGACCTCGCCCGGCTCCCCGTTGGCGATCACGTAGCGCACGCCGCCGATCGAGAGGAACACCGTCGCCAGCAACGCCAGGCTCCCCATGATCCAGTTGCGGATGTTGTTCAGGACCGTGTTCAGATCCGGTGCCACCGGCACCCCGGGGTCGGGCACTTGGGCGAAGGCCGTGACGCTGCCGGCGAGGACGAGCACCAGCACGACCGCGGAGAGCAAGGCCGCCCGGCGCACCACCGCGCGCCGGCCGGCCGTGCGGGAACGGGCGGGACGGGCCACTGGGCGCGGTCGCGTCGGGCTCATGCCTGCACCCCCGCGACCGCCAGCGCCGGGACACCGACCGCGCCCGGTGGGTGGGGCCGGTGCGGGGGCTCGCCGGCCGGCGAGCGCGGGGCGCGGCTGGCACCGGCCGGGTCGGTGAGGTGGCCGACGAGGCGCTGCTCGGCCCGTTCGCGTAGCCGAGAAGCACGGCGGGGCGCCGTTGCGTGGCGGGCGGCCCAGGCGCTGATCGGGAGGTCGTCCAGGCGGGTCGCGGCGATCAGATCGGCTTCGGTGTCGGTCAGGACGCCGGCGGCGACCGCGTCCGCCAGGACCTGTTCGGGACCGGCCTGGCCCGGACCGGACCGCGCGGCCTCGGCCGCGGCGACGGTCTGGAACAGGTCCGGGTCGGGACGCGGGGCCTCCCGCTGCTGGACGGTCAGCGCCAGCCCGGCCCGGTAGGCGGCCCAGCGCAGCCGCACCGCGATCCGCGGCAGGTCCAGGCGGACCGTGGCCGCCGCTTCGAGGAACCCGGTGAGCACCTCGGCCTGCACATCGGCGGTGTCGAGGTCGCTGTGGCCGCCGAGCCGCGTGCAGACCGCGTGCAGGGCGGGCAGCGCCATCCCGGCGGCGCCGACCGTCCACGCACCGCCGTAGCGCCGCGAGCGGCGGATCACCACCGCCCACGCGGCGTCGCGGACGGCTTGCGGGCAGGAACCGGCCAGCAGCAGGTCGCGCAGCTCGTCCAATGCCACCAGCCGTGCCGGCAGACCCGCCACGACCGACCCGTCCAGCGCCAACGGCGCCGGCCCGGTCACCAGCAGGCCAAAGCAGTCCCGCAATGTCGCCAGCGGCAACGCGGGCGCGCCCCGGCCGGCCGGGAGCGCAGGAAAGGAAGACATTCCGTCGGGCATGAGAGCCGTCCTTCGCTGTCACGGAAATTCGGACAGCACCAAGGACTCCATACCGTGCCCAGCAAAAAGCCAGAATGATCTCCCAGTGAATGCACAGCAAAGATCGCTGGCGCCCAGAAGAATCCCAGCGATCTAGTTTCGTCATTCCCGTCGGCCCCGAAGCCGAGCCGACGCCAGCAGCGACCAGCGTCTGCACAGTAAGCCCGTGACCTGCGTCGCTGTGACATCCAGCGGAGATCGCTGGGCATCGCGGCCGACCTCGCGGCCGGCCGACAATGACGCCAGCGAGAAAAATCTTGAAAAAAGTTTCGGGTGAGCCGTCCGGGCACTGCCCAGCGATCTGCCAGCGATCAATAGTCCCGTCGGACTAGGCCCCGCCCAGCGAGAAAAATCTTGAAAGAAGTCGCCGGCCTGGTGTCCGAAACATGCCCAGCAGACGGTCTCCTTTTACGACCGCGGAAACACGCTCGTCGTGAAAGGAAGGACCACCAGTGCCCATCGCATCCGACCACGACCGGAACACCCTTCCGGTCGTCCCGGCGGGACGACCGGCGACCGTCTGGCCATGCCCGCCGGCCACACCCGACCAGACCTCGGCCGGCTGGCTTCCGGCCGCCGTGGAACGCCTCGTCGTCACCGTCAGCCGACCCGACGACCCGGTCCTGCTGCTGACCGAGCCGTCCCTGTCGCGGCCCGGCCGACCGGCCGAGCCCGGCGATGACGAGCTGGGCGAGGAACTCGCCGCCTGCGCCGGGACCGTCGCCCGACTCGGCCGGCGCGTCCAGATCCGGACCGCGCCCGCCGACCCGTCGCCGCGACGGTCCGGGCCCGCCTCCGCACCGGACCCCGTGGCCGGTCCCGGTCCGGACCCCGACCGCTTCCTGCTGGTCGTCATGGTCGTGGAACCGACCAGGCTCGGCTGGTTCACCCGGATCGACTGGGGCGGTCTGCTGGCCGTCGGCGGCACGCTCGCCGTCGTCAGCCGCTGCGACAGCCTCGGCGGCTGGCTCATCGACCCCACCGTCGAACTGGCCACCGCGGTGGGCCGCGGCGGGCTCGCGATGCTTGACCGCATCGTCCTGCTGGAGGTTCCGCTCCGCGAGCTCGACCGGCCCGCCTCGCCGATCCCGGCCAGCGTCGTCGCCCAGCGGGTGCATTCCGACTTGTTGCTGTTCACGGCTGTGAAAAGGTCCGCGAGTTCAGAGAAATTGAAGGGTTCTCAGCGGGAACTGAAGTGTCGATCAGGCTCTTTGCCGGGTCTGGACCCTTGGGTTCGCGGCGATCCCGAGGGACCGCTCTCGTGAGGGCGCGCCAGGAGCTGACGGGCATTGTCCGCGTAGCGGATCGCGGTGGCGTCGCTGACGCCGAAGACCGCGGCGACGTGCAGGGGGTCGGCGCCGGAGGTAAGTGCCTCCTCGAGCTGCCGGTCAACACGGAGCCGGTCGAGGGTCGCGGGCAGCCCGCGCAGCGGGCGGGCGAGGCAGGGGTAGCTGACGGGTCCGAGCCCTCCGGCGGTGCATGGGCTGATGACCAGGTGGCGGTTGGCGGTGACTGGCCAGCGGGTCCGGCGGTGCTCCAGCCACGCCAGCAGGGTCTGGTGGGTGAGGTCGTCCAGTGGCCGGTCATGGCCGGCGATGGTGATGCGTCGGTTGCCGAGGTCGACGTCGTCGAGTTGCAGGGCGCGGATCTGTCCGACGCGGGCGGCGTGGACGGCGGCGAGGGCGACGAACAGGCGGGCGTGCACGGTGGTGGCCGTCGCGACGGTGCGGGCGAGTTCGTCCGGGCGCAGCGGTTGCCAGACCGGGTCTGCTCGCTGTGGGACGCGCAGGCGGACGGCGGGGTTACGGAAGATGACATTGGCGCGTTTCGCCCATACGAACAGCGACCGCAGGGCGGTCGTGGCCCTCTCCCGCGGCGGGCCGGTCAGCGGTTCGAGGTAGGCGATGACGTCGTCACGGGTGACCTCCCGCAGGTGGCCGTAGCGGGTCGACCAGGCCGTCAGCGCGGGCCGGATGGTGCGCAGGTAGTCAGCGGCGGTGCCCGGCGCACGGGCTCGGTTCCGCGGGCCGCCATTGTGCAGCAACGTGGTCCAGGTATGGGTGTCCCGTCGGATTGCTGGGGCGAGCCCGTCGAGTTCAGCTCGCAGCCACCGGTCGAAAGCCTGTTCCCGGTCATCGAGGACGACGTCCATGACGGTGAGGATCTCGATGGTGTCGTCGATGTTCGTGGAGTGCTCGGCCACGGTCTCGTAGAAGTCGCTGACGCGGATCAGTTCTCCGTCGATGTGGCCGGCCAGCAGCATGACCAGGGTCCGTTGCATTCCACCTCGGACGAACGATCCCCATCCCCTTTTCTCAGCGAGGTCATAGGCGATGTAAAGCGCCCAGGCCAACCACGGGTTGTCAGGCGCCGGTCCTCGGCGCAGGTCGTAACGTCCGTACCGGTAGTGCCGGCGAACGACGTCGTCGGACAGAGCCGGCTGGACGTGGCGGGTCTCGGGCCGGTAAGCGGGTGGCGGCGGGGGTTTTCGACCGGTCTCGTCGAAACGTCGCGGGGCCGTGTGGGTGTCTCGGTAGCCGGCCATGTCGGCGAAGAACAGCTGATGATGGCGGACCAGACGGACGTGGGGCATCAGCATTTTGTAGGTGCCCGTCGTGCGTTCCAGGCGTGCCTGACACCAGCACAACCGGCAGAACCCCTTCTTCAGCGGCTCCCGCCGACGGCAGGCACCGCACTCGCCGACCGCATGGCCGTAGCGGGGTGCGACGAAGTCGCAGCAGGCTCGGCACTTCCCTCGCCGACACGGCAACCCCCAGGCCAGGCACGACAGACAACTGGTCGCGGTCTTGGCACTGTTGGCGCGCGGTCTGTCGTGGAGTGTCATGCCCGCTCAGGCCGGCGGCAGCGAGCGGCCGTCGCGGCGGCGGGGCACCACGGCTGCGACCGCACTGGCGGCGGCGGTCCGTGGCAGGTCGGCTTGGCCTGGCCGTGTCACCTTCGCCGGTTCGGGTGTCAGCAGTTCCCCGATCTCGCAGTTCAGCACGACGCAAATCACATCAAGATCGTCGAGTTTGAGGGACACGGGCTGCCCCGACCACAGGCCCGACATCTTTCCCGCCGAAATCACCAGCCCATGTTCGGCCAGCGCGCGTTGCAGCTCGGACGCCTTCCAGATGTCACGTTTCGCGGCGGCGAGCCGCAGATTCCATTTCACTGGACCAGCCCTTCCAACCGCTGTGCGGCTCGCCCCTGCCCCGCGATCCAGGCGTCCTCGATGCGGGTGCGGTGCACATGAACATAACGCATTGTCGTAGCCACCCAGGAATGCCCGAGCATCTCTTGGATCGAAACAAGATCGATCCCGTTGAGGTACATCTGGGAAGCGCAGTAATGACGCAGAATGTGGGGAGTGAGCCTGCTTTTCCACGCGGGGAGGTGCTCGGCCGCGGCGGCGGCCAACCCCGAACGCAACGCGTCATAGCCGACACGTGCGGGTGCACCGTCGACATTGCGCCGCTCGGAAGGGAAAAGCGGAGCGCCGTGACGGGTGTGGTCCTCGTCGAAGTGACCCCACACGTCCTCGACGTACCAGCGCAGCGTCTGCCCCGCATGGTTGATCAGCGGCACCATCCGTTCTCGCGGCCCCGAACCGTGCGCGCCCTTGCCGTGACGGACATGGAGCTTGCCGAAGCGGCCCAGCTCCCATCGGATGTCCGCGAGATCCAGCGAGCGGGCCTCGTTCACCCGCAGTCCCACCTCCGCCATCAGCCGCGCCGCGGTGTAGTTGCGAGCGCTCGGAGCGAACTTCCGGCAGGTCGCCAATTCGCGCGACCAGCCGGAGAACAACTCGGCAATCTCGCGATCGACCGGCGGAATCCGCAGTCGCGCGTCCTTGCTTCCACGCGGCCGGTTCATCTCATCCAGCGGACACTGAACGACGCGTCCGGTCATCCTGTGAATCTCGACCTTGTGGCGCAACTCCACGAACTCGAAGTACGTGCTCAGTGCCGCCGCCCTGGCCAGCCGTGTCCCACTCGGCGAACCCCGCAGCACCCGACCGAAATAGACGTCGGCGTCGGCTGGCTCCATCTCCCACAGCGCCCGGCCGAACCAGGAGCGGATCTGTTCCAGGTTCCCGACGTCGCTACGGATCGTCCCGTCCGTCAGCCCGGCCGACGACCGGGCGAGCACGAACCCCGCGAGCACGTCCGTCTCGAACATCGCCAACTCGTCGGCAGACGCCGCCGATGGCCGCTGGTCCCGCAGGTCGCGAACCACAGCGAGCGCCAACCCCAGCCCCTCACCTTCACTCGAACCATCGAGAGAGCACCCGACGTGATGAACCTTCAGGAAAACCGAAGCCATGTCAACGGGGCATGCACGGTGAAAGCGAGCCGGAACCGCCTGGTCAGGGGCGACGCTGACCGCGGAGCACGAACGAACCCCGGTGATGTCGTACTCCCATCGGTGCCGCCGGCGTGGAGCGCAGCCCGATGACCGGCGACGCCGAGACGTGGCGCTGCGACGCGCGGTGGGCGACGGTCTGGCCCACCGGCCGGCATCCCGTCGCCAGCCCGCGGGCCGACCGGCCGACGGCTCTTCCGCCGTTCGGGGGCGTGGCGGTGTCAGCAGCGGTCGCCGCCCACGCGATCGCGGTCTACAGCCAGCCCGGGGACACGGTCTGCGACCCGGACTGCGGGCCGGGAACCGTCGTGGCCGAAGCCGTCCACGCCCGCCGCCACGCTGTCGGCATCACCACCGATCCCGACCGGTGGGAGACCGCCCGCGCCGTACTCACTCTGGCGAAGGCCCGCGGCGCCCGCGGCGACGGGATGATCCTCGACCGGCTGCCCGACGGTGAGTCCTGGACCGGACTCGGACTGGTCGACCTGGTCCTGACCGCGATCGGACCACCCGACCCCGCCGAGCCGGCCGGTCCGGATGGTGACCGGCTGCGCGAACAGCTGGCCGCCTACCGGGACCTGCCCCGACCCGGCGGGCACCTCGTCGTCCTCGCCGCCTACCACGTCGGCGGCGGGGTCGACCTGGCCAGCCAGATCGCCGCCGCCGGCAGGGACACCGGCTGGCGCCCCGTGCAGCGCGCCGTCGCGCTCACCGCCGTCCCCCACACCCGAGCGCTCGGCACGCACCCCCCGACCGGCCGGGTGCGCGCCTACCCGGTCCACCAGGACGTGATCGTCTTCCGCGCCGACGGCGAGCGCGCCCGGCACCCGCGACCGCCGGACCCGCCGCTCCCATCGGCGCCGCACACCGCCCTCGACGCCTCGCACCGCCCGGCCGCCTAGCTCTCTGTGCCGGCCGGGCCTGTGCGCTCACCGCACCGCCGCGGCCGGACCTGCCTCCTGGTTGGAGCCCCGCATGTCTGACCTGCCCATCCCCGCACTGCCACCCGCACCGCCCGCGCCGCCGCGCCGGCCCGGCTGGTGGTGGCGGCTCACCCACCCCAGTGCCTCCCGGCAGGCGCGCCTGCTCGCCGACCACCACGCCTGGACCACCGAACGCGCCCGCCAGGCCCAGATCGACCTCGTCCGCGCCGGTTTCCACCTCGGCCCCGTGCCCTTCGGCTACCGAGCCCAGCGGGTGACGGTGTTCGACCTGCACGGCCAGCCGCAGCGGCGTGTCCGCCTGATCGTCGACCCCGGTCGCATCGCCGCCGCCGTCGTCGCCACGATCTACCAGTGGCGGGTCGACGACCAGCTCAGCCCCGCCGCCATCGCGACCCGCCTCCGCAGCATCCCGCGGATGCCCTCGCCGATCGACCCCGCCACCCGCACGCCACGGGCGTGGACGACCGACAGGGTCAGCCGGGTGTTGGCTAACCCCGTCTACACCGGGGCCGCTGTCTGGGGCCGCACCCACGGCCGCCGGCCCGTGCCACCTGACCAGTGGATCGTGTGCCGTAACGCCCACGAGCCGATCATCGACGGGTGGACATTCCATCGGGCCCAGCTTCTCGCCACCCCCGGGACCGCGATCCTCAGCCCGCACCTGCCGCCCTGGGAGTTCCTCGCCGACCCCCCGACCGACCCGGGAACCTACGGCGATGATTCAGGGCCCGAGTTGCCCGATGCGCGCTGGAAGTGACCGGGTGAACGCGTCGGAGCGGTTCCTGTCTGTAGCTGGTTTCTGGCCTTATTCTGTTCACGGCGCGGCTACTGTCGGCGCTGCAGCGGGCTGTACCCAATGACCGGCCAGCAAAGCGGAGAACATGAAGCGTCGGTCCACGTCGTCATGCCGCCGCATCCTCCGCGGATGACACCTCCAGTCGCAATCGCCTTGCTGCGGGTAATCCGCATCATTCACCGGCGGCGCACTGGCATAAATAAGCCGCCAAAAGGAAGACTGCCGGGCCGCCGCCAGTGAAGAAACAACTAGAAAGGAGAATCTCTTTATGATCCGGTTCGCGTTCGAGGGTCGCTGCTCCACCGAGGATCAGCAGGATCCCGAGTCCTCACGGGCATGGCAGATAACCCGCGCCAAGGCGCTGATCGAGCCGCACGGCGGCGAGATTGTCACGGAGTACTTCGACGCCGGAAAGTCCCGGTCCATTCCTTGGCAGCGGCGCCCCATGGCTAACGCCCTCCTCCAGGCCCTGAAAGATCCCCAGCGCGGTTTCGAAGCGGTGGTCATCGGCGAGCCGCAGCGCGCCTTCTACGGCAACCAGTTCGGCCTGGTATTTCCCCTGTTCAGCCACTACCAGGTGCCTCTGTGGGTGCCCGAGGTCGGTGGGCCGATCGATCCCGACAACGAGGCCCACGACCTCATCATGTCGGTGTTCGGCGGGATGTCCAAAGGTGAGCGTAACCGGGTAAAGATCCGGGTGCGTGCGGCGATGGCAGCCCAGGCCAAGGTAGAAGGCCGTTTCCTGGGCGGCCGGCCCCCGTACGGGTACCGGTTGATCGATCTGGGCCCGCATCCGAATCCGTCCAAGGCTGCGGACGGTCGGCAGCTCCACGGCCTCGCGCTGGACGAGGTGGCCGCACCCGTCGTGGTTCGGATCTTCGCCGAGTTCCTCCGCGGTCACGGCATCTTCGCGATCGCGGAAGGGCTCACCCGGGACGGCATCTCCAGTCCTTCCGCCCACGACCCTGCCCGCAACAGCCACCGCAGCGGGAAGGCATGGTCGAAAGGGGCTGTCCGCGCGATCCTGACCAACCCCCGCTACACCGGCCGGCAGGTCTGGAACCGCCAGCGCAAGGACGAGGTGCTCCTCGACGTCGAGGACGTCAGCCTCGGACACACCACCAAACTGCGATGGAACCCCGAAAACACGTGGATCTGGTCAGAGGAGACGGTCCACCCGGAGATCATCGACATCGAGACCTTCACACAGGCGCAGGAACTTCTCGCGGGCCGTGGACGAGGAGCGGGTGACCAGAAGACCCCCCGGACGCGCCAGCCCTACGCCCTGCGCGGGGCGGTCCATTGCGGTATCTGTAATCGCAAGATGCAGGGACACACCGTCCGCCGCGCCACCTACTACCGGTGCCGCTACCCGCAGGAATACGCCCTGGCGAACACGGTCACCCATCCGGCGAACGTCTACGTCCGCGAGGACGTCCTCGTCCCGGCACTCGACGGCTGGCTCGCGGACACCCTCACACCGCCCCGGCTGGCCGAGACCCTGGACGCCATGGTGGCCGCCCAGGCGAGTCCATCCGTCGACGACCTGGCCGCGCAACGAGCCCGCCAGACGATCGAGGAGAGCAACGCCAAGCTCACGAAATACCGGGCGGCACTGGACGCAGGAGCGGACCCGGCAGTCGTGACCGGATGGATCGCTCAGGTACAGGCTGAGAAGACCGCTGCCGAGCGGGACCTTCGCGAAGCGCAGGAGAGCGACGTACGGCAGCTGACACGCGACGAGATCAGTAGCATGGTGGAGTCACTCGGCGAGATCGCCAGCGCCCTAGCGGAGGCGGAGCCCGTCGAGAAGACGGATCTGTACCGATCGCTCCAACTACGCCTGACTTACCATCCCACAACCAACACGGTAAGGGCCGACATGAAGATCGACACAAGTTACCGTGGGGTAATGGATCGTGTCCGAGGGGGGACTTGAACCCCCACGCCCCGCAAAGGGCACTAGCACCTCAAGCTAGCGCGTCTACCATTCCGCCACCCGGACAAGTGGTGGTTCTGGGCTGCTCGCCCGCACCAGAGGTGACTCTACACGGTCACGACGGCGACTGACGCTACGCCCGACCACCGGTCGATCAAGCACTGACCGAGGCTCCCCGGCGTGGCCTCCGGCCTCCGCCACCAGCCGGCCTCCCATCCACCACCGGTTGGCCGGCCACCCGCCATCCGACGACCGGCCGATCTGCTTCAGGCAGGGCGTTCCACGCCCCTTCGCGTGCCGGGACTGTCCCCGATCGACACAGTGCGCTCGCGGAGGGCCGGGGCGGTTCAATTTCGGCTGCGGACTGTCCCTCGGCGGCTAGTCCTGTCTTCCGCACGTGCGTGCGGTGAGACAGCTACGTGATGTCTTGTTCGGATCACGTCGGGATGGCCGCGATCGGTAGTGACGGGCCTGGGACTGTTCCTGGCTGTGACGGTCGCGATGGACTACGGGCCGCCGAGCGTCGAGAAGCCGCTCGGCGCGCTCCCTGTCGTGCGTGACTACCTGGCCCGCCTCGATGTCGCGGGCACGATCGATCGACTCGCCCCGATGCGTGACAAGGTCAACCGGGCCACCCACGGCGACGTGATCGCCGCACTGGTCGCGAACCGGCTGACCTCGCCGACCCCGCTGCTGCACGTCGAACGGTGGGCACGGGACTGGGCGGTCGAAGAGATGTTCGGTATCGCGCCGGACGTGTTGAACGACGACCGGGTCGGTCGGGCGCTTGACGCGCTCGCCCCGGTCTGCGAGGCCGTGGTCGGTTCGGTCGGTGCCGCGGCGATCGCCGCGTTCGACCTCGACCTGTCCCGTGTCCACTGGGACATGACATCGATCTCGCTGCACGGCGCCTATCCCGAGATCGACGGCGACTACGCGACCCCGAAGTACGGCCACCCGAAGGACCGCCGCCCCGACCTCAAACAGGTCCAGACCGGGCTCGCGGTCACCGGTGACGGCGGGATCCCGCTGCTGCACCGCGCCTACGACGGCGGCGCCGGTGAGGTCTGTCAGGTCACCGGCGCGATGCGGGCCCTGGCCGGGCTCGCCGGCCCCCGACAGTTCCTGCTGGTCGGCGACAGCAAACTCGTCTCCTACGCGAATCTGACCGCGTTGACGTCCACGCCCGGGGTCACGTTCCTCGCCCCGGCACCGAAAACCGTCGTGCCCGGCCAGGTCCTGGCCGCCCAGGACTGGGCCACCGCCACACTCGTCGGCTATGTCGCGGCCCGTGACCAGGACAAACCCTTCCACCAGCGGGCGGCCTACCGTGTCCGGGAAGGCGTCACCACCCTGCGGGGACCCCGGAAGAAAGACCCGCCGGTCACCGTGCGCACGGTGTTCGTCTGGTCGTCGGCGAACGACCAGGCCGCGAAAGCCGCCCGCGCGCTGAAACTCGGCCGCGCCCGCACCGACCTCGACACCCTCACCCGCGCCGCGGGCAGCCACCACCTCTACCGCACCGAGGCCGCGGTGCAGGCCCGCCTGACCCTCCTGGCGACGAAACACCGCGTCACCCGCTACCTCCACGCCACCACCAGCGTCGACCCGGACACCGGGAAACCGGCCCTGGCCTGGAACTTCGACTCCGCCGCGCTCGACGCCGAGGCTGCCACCGACGGCTGGTACGCGCTGCTGACCAACCTGCCTGACGACGTCGGCCCGGCTGAGGTCCTCGCCCGCTACAAAGGGCAGGAAGTCGTTGAACGTCGCTACGGCGCGTTCAAGGGCCCGCTCGCGGTCGCCCCGATGTTCCTGCACTCCAACCAGCGGATCCACGCCCTCATCCACGTGATCTGCCTGGCCCTGCTCGTCTTCTGCCTGGTCGAACGCCAAGCCCGGCTCGGTACCGGCCCTGACGGGAAGATCCCCGGCATCTACGCCGGTCGTCCCGCCCGCCCCACCGGAGCACTGGTCCTCGGCGCACTGAGCAGGCTGCGCCTCGTGCCCGCCCGCGGCGACCAGCCTGCCTACATCCCCCGCCCATCGGCGCTGCACCAGCACCTCCTCGACATTCTCGGCGTCGATCCCACCCGGCCACCTTGATCGGAAACCGGGCCGGTCAACCCATCGAAATCCCATGTGCGGAAGACAGGGCTAGTCGAGCGACGCGTCGCTGGTGAGGATCGAGACTGTCGCGTGACGCGGCCACGGGCGACGGTCCGCGCAAGGGACAGCGCATCGCGGGTGGCTGCCAGGTCCAACGCCTGCGTGAGCAAGCCGCGGACATCGGTGCCGTGGCCGCACCGACGGCCCAGTTCTGGCACCCCACAGGATAGTCAGGCGGCCGGCTTTAGTGGACAAAGACCAGGGTCCCGTCCGGAGTGACGGACACCTCGACCACGCCTTCCATCGCTAGCCGTTCGTACACTTGTTCGACCAGGTGGTCGATTTCGTCATCGTTCTTGAACGGCATCGCCGCCGCAAGCTCCGCGAAGAGCTCCAGGGCTACCGGCCGACACGAGGGGCATAGATCGGTAGGCCCGAGCGCGGTCTCGACCGTCGCGACCCCTTCAGTTCGATTACATGCTAGATAGTCACACTTGGTCATAGGACGAGACCTTCCGGCAAGCGCCCTCCAGCGGCTGGCTCCCTACTGAATCTGAGAGCCTTTCAGGTACCTACCCAAGCTCCCCTCTATCCAAATCACCCCGTTCCTCCGTCTACGGCTGAACGCAGGACGTTCGCGGGGTTGTGTCGGGGCCGAGCTGTGGGACCGCAGCCGCTGTCAGACCACGGGTCCAGCACCGCAGCTACCGCTGAACCGCCCCACCATCGGCGGAGCATGGGACCGTGAGCCAGCGAGCTCCGCGCATCCCGCTCGATGTCCAGCCGAGACAGCGACACGATTCTGCGGACCAGCTCTACGCACCAGCCAGAACGACATCTGCGCCGAGCTGGGGTTTCGCGCAGGCAAAGATCGTCATTCGCGGCCGAGCGACGGCTTCGACCGGGAGGTCTGGCGGCATGGGCACCAGCCCTCCCCACACCCGTGGGTGTGATCCGGCCAAGACGTCTGAACGGGATGCGTTGTGGGAGTGAACAGCCCCGGAGAAGCTGCTTGCCCACCTCGCCGCCCACCCCGGTCGACCCCGACCAGCTGGATGACCAGTGACGGGACGAGGAGAGAGTGTCCGACTGCCGGCCGGGTAGCCCGGGGGTGAGATCCCCCGGGCTACCCGGCCGCCGTCACCCCGCAACATTATTGAAAACGACTGTCATCGTCAATAAACTACCCGGCGCGACGTTGACATGGCCATGTCTCCTTTCGTGTTGGGAAGAACCCCCGCGTGGGCAGGGACGACGCCGGTGCGGAAACAGATGGACCCGCTCCCGGGTTGCCGGCGGCGCCCGGGGAATGCCCACCATGGGCCACCCGGCGGAGGGAGGCACCGATGAGCCTGAGCCGACGGTTGGCATTGGTGTTCCGGACCAAGGCCAGCAAGATCCTGGACCGCGCGGAGGACCCACGGGAAGTTCTCGACTACTCCTACCGGCGCCAGCTCGAACTCCTGCAGCAGGTACGCCGCGGCGTCGCCGACGTCGCTACCAGCCGCAAGCGGCTGGAGCTGCAGGTGCGGCAGCTGCAGGAATCCGGCGGCAAGCTGTCGGAGCAGGCCCGGCAGGCGGTCGCTGCAGGGCGCGACGACCTCGCCAGGGAGGCGCTGAGTCGGCGCGGCGGGGTGACCGGGCAGATCGAGGACCTCGGGCGGCAGCATGCGTCGCTACGGGCGGAGGAGGACCGGCTGATGCTCGCTGCGCAGCGGCTGCAGGCGAAGGTCGAGGCGTTCCGGACCCGCAAGGAAACGGTCAAGGCGACCTACACCGCGGCCGAGGCGCAGACGAAGATCGGCGAGGCGTTCGCCGGCGTTTCCGAGGAGATGGGCGACGTCGGGCTGGCGATCCAGCGAGCCGAGGACAAGACCCAGCAGATGCAGGCCAGGGCGGGTGCGATCGACGAGCTGCTCGCCTCCGGTGCGCTGGACGACGCGACGGCGACCGGGCCGAGGGACGACATCCAGGCCGAGCTGGACCGCCTGTCAGCGACCACCGACGTCGATCGCGAGCTGGCCACGATCAAGGGCACGCTGCCCGCCGCGGGGCCGCCGCGGGCGATCGGGACCGCGTCGCCGGGCGCCGAGCCGGAGGGAAGATCATGATCATACGCATCCTCGGCGAGGGACAGTTCGACGTTCCCGACAGCGAACTGGATGCACTGAACGTCTTGGACGAACGGCTGGTCACAGCCATCGGGTCGGACGACGAGGAGGCCTTCCACGCCGCGGTCGACGCACTGCTGGGCCGTGTCCGCGAACTCGGCTCGACGCCGCCGGCGGACCGGCTGGCACCGTCCGATCTGGTGCTCCCGGCCGCCGACACGACGCTAACCGAGGTCCGCGGCCTGCTCGGCGACGAGGGTCTGATCCCAGGCTGAGGAGTCGATGATGGTCGTGCGTGCGCCGCGACGATTCTCCGCCGACCGCGGGCTGACGGTCCGGATGCTGGTGACCGTCTTCCTGCTCGGGCTGGTCTACGTCGCCTTCGTGGCCGTCCTGATCGGTATCGGTCTGTCGCCGGTCCTGGTCATCGTGATCGCCGGGGGCCTGCTGTTCGCCCAGTACTGGTTCTCCGACCGGATTGCGCTGTACGCGATGGGCGGCCGGGTCGTCACCCCGCAGCAGGCGCCGCAGCTGCATGGTGTCGTCGACCGGCTGTGCGCGTTGTCCGACACGCCCAAACCGGCCGTTGCCGTCGCGGACGTCGATGTGCCCAACGCGTTCGCGACCGGCCGGAACCCCAAGCGGGCCGTCGTCTGTGCCACGACCGGGTTGCTCCGGCGGCTGGACGCCGAGGAGCTCGAAGGGGTGCTGTCCCACGAGCTGTCTCATGTCGCGCACCGGGACGTGGCGGTGATGACGGTTGCGTCCTTCCTGGGGGTGCTCGCCGGGCTGATCACCAGATTCGGCCTCTATTCCGGAATGTCCGGCGGACTCGGCCACACGGACGACGACGACGAGGACAGCGGCACCCTCGTCGTTCTCGTGGTGGTACTCGTATCGACCATGGTCTATGCGCTGTCGTTCGTGCTGACCAGGGCACTCTCCCGCTACCGCGAGCTGGCCGCGGACCGGTCCGGGGCGCTGCTCACCGGCCGGCCATCCGCGCTCGCGTCCGCGCTGACCAAGATCAGTGGCGATATGTCCCGCATCCCGACCCGCGACCTGCGGGCGGCCGAACCATTCAACGCGTTCTTCTTCGCGCCGGCGGTGGCGGGCGGGTTCAGCCTGTCCTCGCTGTTCTCCACCCACCCACCCCTGGACACCCGGCTGACGCGGCTCGCCCGGCTGTCGGCCGAACTCGGCGAGGCCAGATAGCAGGTCGCCGGATGCGGATCCTCGACGTACTGCTCGGCCGGTCCCGACCGGTCCAGCCGAACCTGGACCGGTTGTTCGCGCTGCCCGCGGCGGCCGTGACCCTGCAGGTGCGGTCGCAATGGCGACCCACCGGGGTCGGATCGGTATGCGCCAAACCCGCGGAGGGCGGCGCGTTCGCCGGCCTGCAGGGGGAGATCGACCGGTTGCTCGCGCTCGACGGCGGCCGGTACGAGCGTCGGACCGACGCGTACGGCTACGTCTGGTTGATCCGGCGGACGGCGACCGAGGATCTCGCCGGGCTGGTCACCGATCTCCATGCGGTCAACGCCGCGCTGACCGACGCCGGCTTCGGCGCGGCGCTGCTATGCACCGTCGTAGCGTTCACCGACGACACCCGGCCGCTGGGGTTGATCTACCTGTACAAGCGGGGCACCTGGTACCCGTTCGCGCCACTCGACGATGAGCGTCGCGACAACCCGCTGGAACTCGAGGTCAGGGCAATCCTGGCGGACGACCTCCCGATCGAGCCCGATCTGTCGCGCTGGTTCCCGGTTTGGGGCGCGCCCGGTCTCGACGCACCGCGGCCGTAGGTCCCTGTGGGGTGCCAGAAGTCGGCCTGGGCCTGTGAGCAGGGATGATGTGACGGCGCGGCTGCCGGCATGATGGCCAGCTGTGTCCGTGCGCCTGCAGTACCTGATCTTCGAAGGCAGCCGGCACCCGCAGTCGGGGGTCTGCGTCCGTGCCGAGTTCATAGTGGCCGCGGTGGATGTTCTGAACCAAGGTGCCCGGCACTGATCGTCTGGGTGGAACGCAGCCGTTTCGGTCCGCGCATCGGCCGGAGTCGGCCTTTGAGTCGGCTGTGGTCGGACCCGATCCGGTTGTTCTCCCTCCGCGCGTCGACGTGGCAGGTCTCGGGTAGCGGCTCGTAGAGGATCCGTGGGTAGGCAGAGGCCTTGTCCGTGTTGACCTCCACCGGCCGGCGGCCGTGTGCCAGTGCCGCCGCGGGAACCCATCGTCTTTCGGTGGATGCTTCTCCCTCGTCAACATTGGTCCTGAGCTGCGGCAACACGCCCGTTGGCGCCTGGTGACACGGACCCGAGCCCGGGCCCTTCGGGTTGTTGTTCCCCGACCTGGCCAACTGCCACGGACGCTGCGCTCCGAGGTCTCCTCGATATTCGAGGGCGTGCTGCGGCACTGCACCGCCGTGGAGATCGGCCGGCAGGTACGCCGACGCCCATGGCGCGTCCATCGTCGGGTGCATGTTCACGCTTGCTTGGGTTCAATCTCGTTGACGGGCCTATCGTGCGGGTGTTTCTATCGGAGTCACAGGCAGGGAGCGCACGGACTCCGGGAGGGCCCCATGGCCGGACGGTCATCGTTCTCAGATTTTCCCATCGAAATCCGAAGACTCGCTGCGAACTATCGCAGCCTGGCCTCGCGGAGCGGGTTCACCGAAGCTTCCAGGATGGGCTCCGAAGGCACTGAAGGTACTGAGGGCAGCGAGACCTCCGAGCGTTCCGAGAGCACCGAGAGCAGCGAAAGTAGCGAGACCACCGAACGTAAGGAGACGGTGGAGAGATCCGTGGGCCTGCTTCGCAGTCCACGCTAGCCGGACGACCTCATGGATCCGGCTCCTCAAGAATCGCCGACGGACGAGGGCGGCTCCGATGAGGAGCAGCCGTTCATCCCCGCCGAGGCCAGGCCAGCGGTCGTCGAGGGCCTCGCGAGGACCGCTTGGCAGGTCGCCGAGGCCCTGCGTTCCTTTGACGCCCCGGCGCAATGACTCTTCTAGTCATCGCCCCGGACACGGACGGCACAGCCGGCCGGTTCGCCGATTTCGCGAACCGGAGCGGCGTTCCGACAGTGGTGGCGAGCGAGTTCGGTCGAGTAGGGATCACGGTGCACGTGACACGGGATCGCGTCTGCCGCACGCGGATCACGGTCGACGAGGTAGAGGTCAGCGGTGTGCTGGCCCGGGGGGTGGGCGATTGGGGCCATGAGCCGGACACGCAGCGGGCCTTCATCTCCGCCGAGAGATACGCGGCCTTCTGGTCGGCGGTCGCGCTGTGGCCAGGGCCCGTCGTCAATAGACCGACCACCCAAGGATTTTTCCCGCGCCTGGATCCTCTGGAGCTCGCAGGGTGCGGCGCCGTCGCCCCGCCACGCACCGTGATCCTCAATGACGGGTCCGCGCCCGGCACCACGGTGTACCACCTGCCCAGCTGGACGATGGCAGATCCCGATGCTCCTCGAAGCCGGTTCGACGTCGTGCAGATCAGCGACACGGATCCGACCCGCGCTCGCCGGATCCTCCTCGCCGGAACCGACACGTTCGATGTGAGCACGACCGGGAAGCGTCTCAGCGAGGACTTGGCCGACCGGGTGGCCCCCGTAATCTCCTGGCTCCGGCAGAGTGGAATGGATTTCGCCGATTTCACGGTGGAGCTGGAACACGGCGTCACCCGGCTGCTCGATGTATCGTGCTGGCCCGACCATCATCTGTTCCCGCTCGTCGAAGAACGGGTATACACCGCACTACTGAATCAGCTCACACCGTGATCCTCTGCCTCGGTCTAGCGGCCGACCCGACCTTCACCGCCGGGGTGCAGGCCCTTCGGCGGGCGCGGGTCGCGTTTCGGTCCGTCGACCTGCCGTCGCTGGCGATGCACGGCAGTATCCGCATACTGCTGGACAGCCCCAGCGAAACCGAGTTGTCGATGTCCGGCGAGAATCACCGTCTCGGCGACTTCTCGGGTATCTGGTGCCGCCTCATGGACGTCTCCGCGGCCGCGCCGACCCCGGAACTGGCTGCGGCCGCCGGCGGGCAGGCAGAGGCTTTGGCGAGGATATTGGAGGCGGTTCCCAGCAAGGTGATGAACCCCCCGCTGCGTGAAGCTTCAGGGTTTACCAAGGTTCTGCACGCGGTCACCCTCGGCGAGGTCGGCGGCTGGCGGATCCCGGAAACCTGTCTCACCTCCGATCCCGCGGAGGCGTCCCGGTTCATCCGGAGCTGCCGCAACGGCACGATCTTCAAAGGCGTGAGCGCCACCAAGACCTGGGCGACAGTCTTCGAGCCGCGGCACGAAGCCCACCTGCCACGCATCAAGCACCTGCCGGTACTCTTCCAGGAGCGCGTCATCGGTCCTGATGTACGGATCCATGTGGTCGGTGACCAGTCGTTCGGTGAGCTCATCGACTCGCCGGTACTCGACTACCGAACAGTCCGCGGCGTCAACAGCTACAGCTCGCTAGCCCCGCCGCAGGAGGTCGCTGACGGATGCGCTCGCCTCACCGAGTTCTGCGGCGTGCCGTTCCTGGGCGTCGATTTCAAGATCGACCGCGCGACGGGAGAATGGTTCTTCCTGGAGGCCAACTCGATGCCGTGCTTTGAGGGATACGACGAACGCGCGGACGGCGCCATCTCCCGCGCGATCGTCGACTGGCTCAGCACACCGGAATGCTGACGCGCCGCGTGCCACGCACGTCCTGTGGTCGGCGGCGGGGTGGTCGGGCCGCGGTGGTTGAAGGTCGCGGCTGCGGTGGGGTCGTCGTTCGTTGTAGTGGGCGGCGTACTCGGCCAGGACAGTGCGCAGATACCGCTCGCCGAAGATCTGTATCCGGTCGGTGAGCTCGGTCCGGACCGTGCGGACGAACCGTTCCACGTAGGCGTTCGCCCGCGGAGTTCGGGGTGGGATCTTGACGGCGGTGATACCGGCGTCGGCGGGAAGTGTCCGACTGGCCTTGTGGGGTGCCAGAACGGTGCTACCGGGGCTGGCTGCCCGGGACGCTCAATGGGCTCAGCGGTCGCGACGGGAGCGAGGTGGGCGAGTAGGTTCTCGTGTGCCGTTCAAGGGCTGTTTTGTAACCTGGGCGCCGGGGCCTGGGGCTGCCTGGTGGATCATGTCGGGGTGCAGGTCATCTCCGCGCCCGGCGATCGACGGAGCGGACCCCGACCCGTCTGGCTGCTCCGGAGACTTCATGCCGGGCCCGGTGAGGGCACCCACACCGAGACGGGTAGGTCTGACGGTATGGGAACGCGGATGGCGTCCAAGGGTTCCTGTCTGGGCCCGCGGATCAATGTTTCCGAACCGGGCTCGATACTCCCCGACCTGGTGGCAGTTCTGCGCCGCCGGTTACGGATGGACGTCGGCTGGCTCGGCCGGTTCGTCGACGATCTTTTGGTTCTTGAGGTGCTGTGCGGGGATGCAGGGCGGTTCGGGCTCAGCCCGTACTCGACAGTGCGACGCCCGGGGTCACTGTGGGGAGCAGTCGAGCGGGGCGATCTGCCGTCGCTGGTGCCCGACACCCGCGCGGATCCTCGTGCCGCTGAGCTGGCGGGGGCGCGGGAGCTGGGTGTGCGTGCCTTCGCCGCGGCGATGCTCACCGACAGCGAGGGCGAGCCGATTGGCATGATCGGCTGTGTGGGGAGCGAGCCGATCCCGGCGCTGCCCCAGCACGATGGCGGCTTCCTGCGCCTGCTCGCGCGGTTCCTCACCGACTTCGTCATCGATGTTCGCGACCTCTGGGACAGACAGAGCCGAACCTGGCGCGAGATCCGTGCCGCGCTGGACGGCGCCGCGCTGCGGACCACCTTCCAGCCGGTGGTCGACCTGCACGCGGGCCGACGTGGCCGGGTCGTCGCGGTCGAGGCACTGACCACGTTCCCCGCCTTGGACAGCTCACCCGAGGACGTGTTCAAGAAGGCGACGACGGTCGGCTTGGGCCCCGAACTCGAACTGGCCGCGCTGGGCCGGGCCGTTCAGTCACTGCCCGACATCCCGCCCGGGATCACGCTGGCGATCAACCTGTCGGCCGCGGCGCTGGCCGACGACGCGGTCAAGCTGATCCTGTCGACCGGTTCACCCGAGCGCCTAGCAGTCGAGATCACCGAGCACGAGTACATGGTGGACAGCGACAACCTGGCACGGGCCTTCGACACGCTGCGCGGCCACGGCACCCACATCGCCGTTGACGATGTCGGCACCGGTTACGCCGGCCTTGAACAGCTCCTACGACTACGACCGGACATCGTCAAGATCGACCGGTTTATTACTCACGGTATCGACCGTGATCCGGCCCGGAGGGCAGTCGCCGCCGGCTTGACGACAGTGGCGGCCGCGATCGACGCGAAGATCGTCGCCGAAGGCGTCGAATCACACTCTGAAGTAGAAGCCCTCCGGGACGCGCACATCCGATACGCCCAGGGTTATCTCCTCGGCCGTCCCACCCCCAACATCCACGACGCGTGCTCGAGACCGCCGAGGTGTCGGCAAAGGGAGCGTCCGAGAAACGGGTAGCGCCGGGACTGTTGCATGCCGCCGGGAATGGAGGGCTTTGTTGCGTTGAGGGGTGGTGGGACGCGGCGGTCCCGGCTGGTGCTGTCGGCGACTCCTGAACACTGACCCCCTGTGGCGCGGTGGGTTCGAGCACTCGTCGGCGTCGGGTCCCGGGCCGGCCTGCTGCGGACGCCCCCGCAGCCTCGGCGAGGAGGGGCTGACCTGCGGCCGGACTCCTGCAGCCCGTTGCTCGCCGGATCGGAACGCAGGCGCCAGTAACCGGGATGCCGGCCGCCAGTGGGGTAGTACTAGAGGGTGTGGTGGCAGCAACCCGTCAATGGTGACCTTGGCCTGGTGACCGCTCTGCCGATGGCGAGGCTCGTCGCGGTCTGCCCGGTCTGCCCCTGGCCCATTCACCTCGCAGCGGTCGTCTCCCCCAAGGGAACGACGGCCTGCCTCGACACCGACGCCCTTGAACGGGCGATACAGGTACATCTGGCCCAGCACGGCATCAGCGATGACGAGGACTGACTGATCGATCGGACACTGTCGCGTCACCGCGCGGCTGCGCCTCCGGACGTGACCCTCCGCTCGAAATTTCGGCGTTTTCCCGGCGTCCTACCGGCCTGCCTTCGGCACCGAGCGCCGACGAGTGGTTAGCCTGCGGCGAAAACGTCGACGGCCGGTCGTGCCGGGGCTGCCTTCTGCCGCTCCGCGGCGAGGAATGGCCCTCCTCCACTCGGGTCCATCACGCCGGCCTCAACCCAGATGAAGCGGCCGGCGAACACCTCCTTGGTCACACCCATGGACGTGACCCGGTTCAGAGGGTGCATCGGTGGCCACCCTGCGCCGGCGCCGCGCCCGTGGTACACCAAACCTGTCACCGTTTACGAGGGGTCGTAACACGGAGAGGTTCCCCGAGGGGGGATGTGCGATGTCGCCACCGACACCGACGAGGACGGGCAGCGCGACCGCGAGACCGCGGCGTTCAACTGCTACGGGCACCGCCGAACGGGCAGGGCCCCAGGAGGCCACGTCGGCCTCCCCGGACACTGGCCAGCCGCGTACGCGGGCCGCTACGGTCCGGTTGCCGTTCCTGACCGCCCGGTTCGAGTTCGGCCGGCGGGCCGGCCACACGGGCTGGCGCCTCGGTCCGGTCGGCCTACCGTCCCCCGGCAAGAGCGCCTACTACCTGGGGCTCGGCGTGCTCGCGGTGGGCGAGGTCGTCGAATGGCCGGTGGCTGCGGCGATCGCTGCTGGCACCTACGTTGCGCAGCACACCCGCGGGCAGGCATCTGCCGTCCCGCAGGTCTGGCATGCCTCGCATAACGGGCACCAACAGGAAGCAGGCATCTGACCAGCAGGAGCCTGCGCACCGGCCTTTTCACGATCAGCGGGGACCACTGACGGGGCCTCATCCTCGTCACCCCACAGGACGGCCCCGGGCCCGGGCCGGGGACCTGTCCGGGCCCGGGACCTGTCCGGGCCGGGCGAGGGCGACGGCGTCATCACCCATCGGGTCGGCGGGCGGCTTCAGTTTCGCTCATGATCAGCGGAGCGAGAGCATGCCGTCCGCCTGAAGGCCGAACCGTGTCCCGAAGCCGCGGCTGATGCTGTCAAGAATCTCCTGTAGCCAGGCGGAGTCTTCGGAGCCGGCGTACCGAAGTCGCATCTGCCGTGCCTGCAGGGGCATCACACGCAGGTCGATCAGATTCCCGCTGCCCGGATCGACCGACACGAAGTACGCCAGCCGCAGGTCGTCCCGATAGCTTTCGTAGCCGGCGATCCCCTCATAGTCGTCGATGAAATCGCCGCACCCGTGCAGGATGAGCCTGTCCCGATATATCTCGACAGGCCGTGGATGGTGCGACGAGTGTCCGTGCACGATGTCGATACCGCCGTCCACCAGCCGATGCGCGAAGCGGATCTGGTCGTCATCGACGTCGTAGCCCCAGTTGGAGCCCCAGTGGATGGACGCGACGGCGAGGTCACCGGGCCGCTTCACCTGCCGGACACGGCCCGCGACCTCGTCGGTCCAGCCATCCGACAGCTCCGGGACGAGGTCAACGCCGGCCCTGCCCTCGGTCGCGGCCCACGTCGCTGGAATGCCGCTGGACGGCAGCCCGATCGAGAAGATCAGGACCCGCCGGCTGCCATCGATCGGCACAACCGCGGGCCGGCGGGCCTCTTCTGCGTCGTGTCCGGCTCCCGCCCCCATCAGCCCGGCACCGGACAGCACATCGAGCGTCTCGATGAGCCCCCGGTGACCGAAATCAAGCAAATGGTTGTTTGCCAGCACACACACGTCAGGTCGAGCGGCAGTCAGGCAGGGCAGGTTGTCCGGGCTCATCCGATAGTGGACTTCCTTCCCCGTCGCGAAGGCATCGCACCGGGTGATGGTGGTTTCCAGATTCAGCACCCGGACATCGGGCGCAGCCTCGTCCAGCGCTGGCAGCACATCTCCCCAGGGCCAGGCGAAGTCGACCGGGTGAGGGATCGGGCCGTTCACCGCCTCTGCCAACTCGACGTAGCTGCGGGCATCCCAGACGTATCTCTCGGAAAGTGTCGGGTCACCGGGATGCGGCAGGATCTGGTCGATACCGCGGCCGAGCATCACGTCGCCGCAGAGGAACAACCTCACCGCACCCTCGCACACGGTTCCACCTTATAGGCGACAACCTCCGCCGGCCGAGCCGAGCGACCCGGTTGCAGCGACGGCAAGACGATGGCCCACAGTTCCGACTCCGGCGAGATGCGCTGAATGTCCTGCAACGTGGGCGACTTAAGAAGCCTGTGGGGCGCCAGTCTGCGCAGGCGTTCGCGCGGGGGGTTCGGGGTGGGATCTTGACGGTGGTGATGCCGGCGTCGACGAGGGCGGCGTCGAACGAGGCGGTGAACTGTCCCGCCCGGTCACGGACCAGGAACAGGAAGTCGGCCGCCCGGTCGCCGAGGTCCATGAGAAGGTTCCGGATCTGCATACCCGAACGAAGATCAGATAGAGCAGGCGTACGGACACAGTTGACCATCATGCCGCCACCCGCACCGTCGCATCACCCCAGCTCACGGGCACAGGCCGACTTCTGGCACCCCACAGCCCAGCCGGGACGTCGAGGCGCTGCTCGCCGAGCGTGGCATCGACGTCGAACACGCCGCTCCCCCGTCAGGCTGATCGAACTTTCCTGAAAGCCACGGCGACAAGCACGATGCACAGGCAACTCACGATCGCCGCCAGGGCGAAGGCGAGCCTGAACCCGTTTTCCATGCCAAGGCCCGGACGAGCGGTCGCAATGTCCGCCACGACGCTTCCAGCGGTATTGCTGACAGGATCAGAGGAAGAAGGGTTCTGCGCGCCACTTCTACCTGCGGAAGTCCCGAGTGCGGCGCCGAGGACTGCGACGCCGAGTGCCGCCCCCAACTGCCTTACCGAGTTACTGAAGGCTCCGGCGGCGCCCGCTGTGGACGCCGGAACCTCGCTCAGTGCCAGATGGACGGCGCAGGCCATTGTCAGCCCGGTTCCCCAGCCGACGATCAGAACACCGACACCCGTGACGAGATAACCGTCGGACCAGGTACCGAGCAGGAGTACCAGGAGGGCCGATCCCACCGCCGCGAACCCGATGGCCAGCGTTCCACGTTGACCGATTCGCAGGGCCGCACGGCGTGACAAGACGCTGCCAAGCATGAATCCCGCTCCCAGCGGGATCACTCGGAGACCGGACTGGAGAGGGCTGTATCCCTCGAGGATCTGGAGATACTGGGTGAGCACGAAGAGGAGCCCGTTGAACACGAACAGCGAGAGTGCGGCGACCATCGAGCCCACGGTGAACGATCGCACTCGCAGCAGTTCCGGTTCGACCACCGGGTGCGTCGCATGACGTTCCCAGACGAAGAAGGCGGCCAGTGCCACCAGGGCGGAGCCATGGCATGCCAGAATCGTGGCGGAGAGCCACCCCAGGCGAGGGCCCTCGATGATGCCGAATATCAATGCTGCTGTTCCGAACGCGGACAGGACAATCCCAGGCGGATCCCATCCGCCTTTGCCCCCACCAGCCCTCTGACGCCCGAGCACCACCGCGTTGATGACACCGGCCAGCAGCGAGGTGGGCCCGCCCACGAGGAAGACGGAACCCCACCAGAAATGGTCGAGGAGCAGCCCGCCGAGCAAAGGTCCCAGCGGTAAGCTCACTCCTATTGCCGCGGTCCAGTACCCCAGGGCTCTGGGGTGCTCGGCGGAGGGGAACGCCGCCATGACCAGCGCTCTCGATGTCGGCAGGATAGCCGCGGCGCCGATACCGAGGACCGCGCGACATGCGACCAGGCCCGCGGGTGAGTCCGCGAAGGTGGCGGCGAAGGAGGCCAGGGAGAACAGCAGGAGTCCCGCCTCGAGTATCTTCCTGTGCCCAAAACGGTCACCCAGGCGTCCGGCGACGAGCATGAAGCTTGCGAAGGAGAGGACGAAGGAGTCGACGATCCACGCCATGTCGGCCGGATCGGCGTCAAGGTCAGCCGCGATGGACGGGATCGCGACGTTGAGAATGCTCGCGTCGACCTCGACGACGACCAGACCGAGGCAGAGAGCTCCCAGGATCCACCAGCGCCGCGGCCCTGCATCCGTCTTCCGCGCGTCGACGCGTCCGGAGTCTTCGCGCTCCATCGCTGGCTGGCCACCACGCATGCAGGTCAGTCCGGAGGGCGGGCCGAGGGCTTTCCCCCGACCCGCCAGGTCCGAAGTGGGGCATCGACCGGGTGTAGCACCGGCAGCATCAGGTCATCAGGTCGGGCCGGTGCGGCAGGGTCTTCCTACAGGTCGGCGTAGAGCGTCTCGTCGGCGATGAGGATCCTTTCCAGAAGGCGCGGGAACGTTCCATAGTTGCGGACCGCGTAGTGGACGGTGGCACGGTTGTCCCAGAACGCGACCGAGCCCGGTCGCCACGAGAACCGCACCTGGTTCGCCGGCTTGCGGTACTGGTCGATGACCGCCGTCAGCAGTTCCTTGCTCTCGGCACGGTCGAGCCCGAGGATGGTCGGCCGCTGCGTGAAGTTCACCCAGGCGATCTTCTCGCCGGTTTCCCGGTGCACGCGGACGACCGGATGGGCGACCACCGGATAGTCGTGCCCGGACTGGTGCAGCGCGGCCCGGTAGTCATGGGCGACGTGGTGGCCCTCGAGCCGGGCCTTCACATCGTCGGACAGGCCCTGGTAGGCAAGCGCGGCATCGACCCAGACGGTGTCGCCGCCGACCTCGGGCAGGTGGACCGCCCGCAGCACCGCTCCCCAGGTCGGCACGAGCCGCCAGCTCGTGTCGGTGTGGTACGGGTCCCAGGTGTCGTCACCGGCCTGCGGCGTGTGGGCCTTCTCGTACTTCTTGAAGTCCTCGCTGGCGATGCGGTGAATGGCCGGGGTGACGCCGGAGTCGGCCTTGGCCGCACCTGGATGGGTGTAAAGGGGCCCGAACTGCCGAGCGAACGCTTCGTGCTGCTCCTGGGTCAGCTCCTGGTCCCGGAAGAAGACAACCTTGTACTTCAGCAGATTCGCCTTGATCTCATCGCGTACCTCGGGCGTGAGCGGCTCCCGGAGGTCGACGCCGCTGATCTCCGCTCCGATGGTCGGTTGCAGCGGTTGGACGGCCAACGACGATCGCACGGGCGCTTCGAAGACAGTGGTCACGGTGTGTCCCTTCGGTTGGGTGATGCCAGTCAGTAGTGAATGGGGCCCTGGGTGCCGCCGCCGGCGGCGATCGATTCGCCGGTGATCGCGACGGAGAGCGGGGACGCGAGGAAGACCACGACCGAGGCCACCTCGTCGGCGGTGATGGCTCGCCCGATCGAGATGCGGGCGGCGGCGGCCTGAATGTGCTCGTCGGAGAGAACGACCGTGCCGCCATGGTCACCGGTGAGGGTCAGTCCGGGATGCACCACGTTCACCGTGACGCCGTGCGCGCCGAGCTCGTCGGCCAGGGTCTTGGTGAGGGCCGCGACGCCGACGTTGCGGATGGAGCCGGAGGCGAGGCCGACCTGGCGCGCCGCCAGCCCGCCGATGTTGATGATCCGGCCCCAGCCCTGTGCGATGAAGTGCGGCGCGACCGCCTGCGCGGTACGCAGGTAGCCGAGCACCTTCACGTTGAAGTCGGCGGCGACGTCCGCGGTGGAAAGGGCCTGCGCGCCGCCGGGTCCGCCGGCCCCACCGGGCCTGGCCGCGTTGTTGACCAGGATGTCGACGCCGCCGAGCTCGCCGACGGCGGTCTCGACCAGCTCCTGGACGGACGAGTCGCTGCCGGTGTCGACGATCACCGGCACCACCGTCCCGCCGGTCGCGGTCGCCAGGTCGGCCGCGGCCGATTTCAGCACGTCGGCGTCACGGGCGGCGATGACGACCTGCACGCCCTCGGCGAGCAGGGCTCGGGCGATCGCCCGCCCGATACCGCGGCTACCGCCAGTGACGATCGCCCGTCGGCCTGAAAGTCGGAGATCCACTCGTGCTCCCTGTCATTCGTCCGGTGACCCGGCCACTCCGGCGGCACGGTGAAGCTCGGGACGCGCCGCCGGCCGGATTACCGCCGGATTACCGAAGGTGGCGGACGCCTGTTGTGGGTTGGCCCGCCCGCCCGCTCTCGTTCGCGGTGGACGGGGGGTCACCTGCCCAGCGGGGGCTCGGTGGCGGCCGGCGCCGTTGTCGAGGCGAGGCGCACGCCGAGCACGTCTGGCCGTTCGGGAACGCAGCGGCCGGCGCTGTGCGGTGCTGGTCGGTCGACTCATATGCGCCGCGCGACACGCGGCCCTCGAGCTCAGCGGGCAGGAGCGCCGCGGCCCGACCACTGCGCCCAGGCCGGCGCCGCCGCGGTGGCCGTCGTCTGCCGGGCCGCCCGGGTACTGGGTACCAGGTACTGAGTACTGGGGTCAGCGCCCGCTGTGACGGTCCGGACAGCTCGCGGAGGTCACTCGCAACAGGTCGATGTGCTGTCGCGTGACCAGGTAAGCAGTCCTCAACACGGACCCAACATGGCCAAATATTGTCGAGCGGTCAAGTGCGGAAATGCAGTGATATTGATCACATCACCAGGCGCGCTCGATGACGCAACTCCACATGTCGATCACGTCGAGGCGGGCGGCTCGGGCGACCCCGGCGGACATTAACCACTATTTCCACCGAAAAACTTGACAATCGGAAGAGGCTGCCGCACAGTTGCTGCATGTACGTCCGCCCGATGCTGACCCGCCATCGGTGCGTGGGCCTCGGGCGGGCCCGTAGCGGTCGCTGTCACGCGGCCTGATGTCCCGCCATCCGCCGCCGAGGGGAACCGGCGGCGATGACACGTCCCGTTCGGTACGCCAGAGACGGTGGCTCGAACCTGTTGGAATACCTCAACATCGGCGTCGGCACGCCGCTTCCCCGCGGCCACGGCCCCTGGGAAGAGGCGGTCGACCACGGCCGGCAGCTCATTCCGCTGATTCGGGGTGCTGATCCGGGTGAGGTACGCCGGCGTCATCTCGCCGCGGCGGATGCTGCCAGGCAGGTCGAAGCCAGGCGGGCCCGCACCGGCGGCAACGTGGACGCACCGGTATCGGTCCCCGGGTCCCACCTGCGCCCCTCGCCGGCGCCTCCCGGCCGGCCGTGTCCCCGCCATCGCCCGGCCGGAGCGCCGGACAGGCCTGAGATCGCCGGCACCCCCGAAGAAGGAGAGCCCCATGAGCCAGACCGGAACGGCACCGGTGACCGTCCAGGGTTTCCTCGACGAGCTGCAGGCCACCCGGGACGCGGAATGGGCGCCGGAGCAGCTCCGGGCCCACGCCGACCTGCGGCGGTCCCTCGAGGAGAAGGCGGACCGCGCGCGTTTCGTCAAACCAGGCGACGTGGTGCCGCCCTTCGCCCTGGCCGAGGTCGGTGGCGGCACCGTCCGCCTCGACGACCTGCTGACCGACGGGCCGGTGGTGCTTGTCTTCTTCCGGTTCGAGGGCTGCCCCGCGTGCAACACGGCCCTGCGCGGATACCAGCTCACCCTCGCGCCGGCCCTGCGTGAGCTGGGTGCGCACCTCGTCATCGTCAGCCCACAGATCGCCGAGAAGCTGGCGGCGATCAAGGAGCGGCACGGCTTCGACTTTCTGGTCGCCAGCGACGCCGACCGGGTTCTGATCGACTCCTTCGGTATCGGTTTCGCGCCGGACGAGGCGGCGCGCGACGAATCCCGGCGCCGAGGTGCAGATCTTGGTGCGATTCTCGGCACCCGGGAATGGGTACTGCCGTACCCGACGGTCGTCGTCATCGACCGCGACCGGACTGTTCGGTTTGCCGACGTCCATCCCGACTGGATGGTGCGCACCGAGTCGTCGGCTGTTCTCGCGGCCGTCCGGCCCCTCGTCGGTCAGTAGCCCGGGAGGTTCCGCATGGCCGATCCGACCGAGCGGTCGTCGACCTACCCCGGCCCGACGAGCCCGACGGGCACGACGAGCCGGCCGGGCCTGACGAACCTGGCCGGCCCGACGAGACCTGCCGCCAACACCGCCCGAGAGGGCGCTGGCACCCGGCCGGGGCCCCGCCTGGACCTGCTGCCCGAACTCACCGCGTGGTTCGCCGCCACCGCTGCCGAGCACGACCGCACGGGCACCTTCCCAACCGCGAACATCCAGGCCCTGCACGCGACCCGGACGTCCCGGCGCAGGCCAACGGGGTGAAGACGGCGGTGACGGCGGCCGCCGCCAAGGCGGTCGGAGACGCCGTGGCGCTGATCGGCAACCCGGGGCTGACCCGGGCCAATCCGCTGGAGCGCCACTACCGCGACGTGCTGTGCAGCCGCATCCACACCCCCCCAGGACGACGTCGTGTACGCGACGGCCGGCCGGACGGCTCTCGGTCTACCCGCCGCCGGTCCTCGATGAGGAAGGACAAGCCCAGACATGACGCTTTCCACCCATGACGCGCCGGCAACGGCAACCCCGTCGGTAACGGCAACGCCGCCGGCGCCGGACGTGGCCCCCGGGGCGTCCGACGGCGAGCGGAAGAGCCCGTGGGCCGGGCTGGTCGCGCCGGCCGAGGGCGGGGAGTGGCCTCGCCCGGTGCCGGTCAGGACGGTCAAGGAGGAGCGGCTGCACCGCAAGCGGAAACTCGCCGCCGCCTACCGGCTCTTCGCCAAGCTCGGCATCGCCGAGGGACTGGCCGGCCACATCAGCGCCCGCGACCCCGAGCTGACCGACCATTTCTGGGTCAACCGGCTCGGCCTCGACTTCGGCAGGATCAAGGTCTCCAACCTGCTGCTGGTCGACGACAAAGGGGAGATCGTCGAGGGTAAGCCGCCGCTGAACAGGGCGGCGTTCACCATCCATTCGCAAATCCACGCCGCCCGGCCGGACGTTGTCGGTGCCGCGCACACCCATGCCCTGTACGGACGGGCACTCGCCGCGATCGGCGAGCCGCTGCATCCGATCTCCCAGGACTCCCTCGCGTTCTACCAGGACCACGTGATCTTCGACGAGTACAACGGGGTCGTGCTGGACGAGGAGGAGGGCCGGAAGATCGCCGCCGCGCTCGGCCCGCACAAGTTGGCGATCCTGCGCAACCACGGCCTGCTCACCGTCGGCACCAGCGTCGAGGCGGCGGCGTACTGGTACATCGCCGCGGGCGGGCGGCGAGGACGCAGCTCGTCGCGGCGGCGGCCGGGACGCTGCGCCTCCTGGACCACGAGATCGCCAGCGCCACCGCCAGTCAGGCGCGAGGTGACGAGGGCGCCCGCTGGTCCTTCGAGGCTCTCTACGAGATCATCGTCGAGGAACAGCCCGACCTGCTCGACTAGCCCGACCAGCCCGACCTCGACTAGCTCGCTGGAAGGGTGCCGCCCCGGCCCGGTCGGGGGATCAGCGGGGGCGACGCGTCGACGGTGAGCCGCGGTGGCTCACCCGTCCAGCGTTCGACCTCGACGAGGGCGTGCTGGCCGACGCAGCCCTGGGACAACCGGGAGGTCGGCACGGAGGTCGTCGGCCGCAGGCCGGTCACAACGCGGGCCGGGCCCGTCGTCAGGCGGAGGCGCCGACGGCCTCGCGGTCGGCGGTCTGCTCGCGGACAAGGCGGATCAGGGTGCCGTAGTCCCGGGCGTCCTCCAACGGCGCGAAGCCGCGGATGAGCAGCGTGGACACCCCGACGTTGACATAGTCGACGAGCGACTCGGCGACCTGCTCGTAGCTGCCGACCAGCGCGGTGGAGTTGCCGGCGGCGCCGGTGGCCTTGGCGACCGCCGTCCACAGCCGCTTGTCGTGCACGTCCGCCTGGTCTGCGTAGCGCAGCAGCCGCTGGCTGCCGACCTGGGCCGCCCCGTCGAAGTTGAACACCTTCTTCAGGTCGCCGACCCGCTGCCTGGTGAGCTCCAGGATGTCCGCGGCGCGCTGCCAGGCGGCCTGCTCGGTGTCCGCGGGGATGGGGCGCAGGCTGACGCTGAACCGGGGGCTGCGGCCGTACGGCTCGGCGGCGGCCCGCACCTCGCGGATCCGCTCGACGATTCCGGCGATTGGCTCTCCCCAGAAGGCGTACACGTCGGCGTGCTTGCCACCGACCCGGACGGCATCCGCGGACGCGCCGCCGAAGTAGATGGGGATGCGGCCGTCGGGGAGGACCGACGAGCGGGCACCGCGAACCGTGTAGAAGTCACCGTCGTAGTCGAACGGCTCGGCCGACTCCCACTCGCAACGCAGCACGTCCAGGAACTCGTCGGTGCGCCGGTAGCGGGTCACCTTGTCGGTGAGGTCCCCGTCGCGGGCCTGGTCGGCGTCGTCGCCGCCGGTGATGACGTGCAGCGCCACCCGGCCCGGGTGGAAGGCGTCCAGCGTCGCGAACTGGCGGGCCGCGATCGTCGGGGCGGTGAAGCCGGGCCGGTGCGCCAGCAGCACCTTCAACGTCGTCGTCCGGGACAGGATCTGGTCGGTGATGACGAAGCCGTCGGGCATGGCGGAGCTGTGCGCGACGAGCACCCGGTCGAACCCGGCGTCCTCGTGCGTGCGCACCAGGCGCTCCAGGTAGTCCGGGTCGACGGCGGGGCCGGACCACGCCTCCGACTCACTGCCGGCGAAGGTGCTGGCGATACCGATGAACTCGATGCTCACGCTGAGGACTCCTTCAGGATGGCGGTGGAGCCGGTGACCTGGTCCCGCCAGGTCTCGACGTGGTGGCACGCGGCGGCCCATTCGCCGGCCGGCCGGCCGGCGACGGCCCGCCGCGGCGGGGTCTCGGCGCAGGCGCCCGTGACGAAGCGGCACCGGTGGGCGAACACGCAGCCGCCCGCCGACCGCAGCGACGCCCCGTCGGCGTCGGAGTCGGCACCGGCGGCTGGCCGCAGCGACGCCGGGTCGAGCCGATCCTGCCGGCGGACGCTCGGCGCGGAGGCGATCAGCAGCGCGGTGTACGGGTGCTGCGGCCGGCTGAACACGTCCGCGATCGGGCCGTCCTCGACCACCCTGCCGCGGTAGAGCACGACCACCCGGTCGGCGATACCGGCGAGCGAGCTGAGATCGTGCGATATCAGGACAATCCCGACCTCGAGCTGCCGGCGGAGCCCGTCGAGCAGCCGCAGGATGTGGTTGCGGTTGGAGGCGTCCAGCGCGCTGACCGGCTCGTCGCACAGCAGCAGCCGGGGACGTCCGACGACGGCGCGGGCGATCGAGGCACGCTGCCGCTGGCCGCCGGAGATCTGCGCCGGGAGCCGGTCGGCGACTGCCGGGTCGAGGCCGACCTGGCGCAGCGCGTCGGTCACCTGCTCGGCCCGGGACGCCCTGGTCCCGGTACCGGTGATCACCAGTCCCTCCGCAATGCTCGCCCCGATGGTGAGGTCCGGGTCGAGGGCGCGCAGGGGGTCCTGGAAGACGAACTGGAGCGCGCCGCTGCGCCGGAAGTCCCGCCGGGCCCGGCCGCGTAGCCGGGAGATGTCCTGGCCGTCCAGGAGGACCCGGCCGGCGTCTGGGGAGCCCAGCCCGGCGATCGCCCGCGCCAGGGTCGTCTTGCCGGAGCCGGTCTCGCCGATCACGCCGACGATCTCCCCGGCGCGGACGCTCAGGTCCACATCGTCCAGCACGCGGACCCGGCGGCCGCCGCCCGGCCGGGGGAAGGACAGCCCGAGGCCCTCGACACGCAGCAGATCGGCCTGCGGGACCGCCACGGTGCCGGTGTCGGCAAGGCCGGTGGCAGCGCGGCCGGTGGCAGCGCGGCCGGTGCCGGCGACGCCGTCGTCAGAGCGGCCATCGTCAGCGCGGCCGGCGGTGGCACGGCCGGCGGTGGCACGGCCGGTGTCAGCCAGATCGGTGTCGGCGAGATCGGTGTTGGTCATGCGGTGGCTCCTGCTCCGGTAGCTCCTGCTCCGCTCAGCGCGATCTCGTCGGCACGGACGCACCGGACGGCCCGCCCGGGCGCCTGTTCGGTCAGCGGCACCGGGCCGGTGCGGCACTCCGGGGCGGCGAAGGCACACCGGTCCGCGAACCGGCAGCCGCGGATCTCGGCGCCGACCGGCGGCGGCTCGCCGTCGATGACGTCGAGGGTGCGCCGGTCCCAGTCGCCGACCGAGGCGACCCGCAGCAGCGCCTCGGTGTACGGGTGCCGCGGCGTGTCGAGCACCTCGGCGGTCGGGCCGGTCTCGACGAGCTCGCCGGCGTAGAACACCAGCACCCGGTCGCAGAGCTCGGCGATGACGGCGAGGTCGTGCGAGACGGCCAGGACGGCCAGCCCGCGCTCCCTGCGCAGCCTGGCCAGCAGTTCCAGCACCTCGGCCTGGATGGTGACGTCGAGGGCGGTCGTCGCCTCGTCCGCGACGAGGAGCTCCGGCTCGCCGGACACCGCGATGGCCAGCACGACCCGCTGCAGCATGCCGCCGGACAGTTCGTGCGGGTACTGGTGGTAGACCCGCTCGGGCTCGTGCAGGCCCATCGCGTCGAACAGCGCCACCGCGGCGGTGCGGGCTTCCCTGCGCGGCTTGCCGACCTTCACCCGCAGCTGCTCGGCGAGCTGGTGGCCCACCGTCTGCGACGGGTTGAGGTACGAGGCCGGGTCCTGGAACACCGCGGAGATCCGGTTACCGCGCAGCTGCTCCCAGGTCCGCCGCGGCAGCCCGACCAGCGAGGTTCCGGCGAAGTCGATCGTGCCGCCGGTCACCGCGCAGCCGGGCGCGAGCACCCCGAGCACCGACCGGCAGACCAGCGTCTTGCCGCTGCCGGACTCCCCGACGATCCCGACCGCCTCGCCGCGCCGCACCTCGAACGACACGCCGTGGACGGCCTCGGTCCGCCCGCCGCCGATGGCGACCCGAACGCCGTCGACCGTCAGCAGCGGGTCCCCCCGGCCGGTTCCCGGCTCAGGCATGGATCCTCTCCTCCTGCTCGGGGACGACCACGGCCGGCGCTCCCGGGACGGCCGGAGCCCCCGGGACAGCCGGCACGGCCTCCGGACGGGGCGCGCCGCGACCGATCGGATCCACCGCGATTCCCGTGGTGTCCCGGATCGCGTCGGCGATGGCGTTCAGCGAGCCGGCGGTCAGCATGATGGCGAGCGCCGGGATCGCCGGTGCCCACGGCTGCTGGGCCAGGAAGCCCAGGTCGCTGGAGAGCATCCCGCCCCAGGTCGGGGCCGGCGGCTTCACCCCGATACCGAGGAACGACAGCGAGGACACGGCCAGCAGCGCGGCCGCGGACAGCTGCGCGGTGGTGACCGCGACCGTCGGGAGCACCTTCGACCAGATGTGGGTCCGGATGATCCAGCCACGGGACGCGCCGAGCAGCTCGGCGACCTCGACGTACTGCGCCCGGGTGAAGCCGAGCGCCGCCGCCCGGGTGACCCGGAAGAACAGCGGTGCCAGCAGCACCCCGATGGCGAGCATCGCCTGGTCGCGGCCGTTACCGATGATCCCGGTCACGGCGATCGCGAAGATGATGTAGGGCAGGGTCATCACCGCGTCCACCAAGCGCTGCGCCACCCATTCGAAGACCCGGCCGAAGACGACCGAGCCCAGCCCCGACGGAACACCGAGCAGGAACGCCACCGCGACCGCTTCCACGGCGCCGACCACCGATCGGCCGGTGGCGTCCATCAGCCGGCTGAGCACATCCCGCCCGAGGTAGTCGGTGCCGAGCCAGTGCGCGCCGCTCGGGCCGGCCAGCAGGTTGGAGGTGTCCTGGGCGAGCGGGTCGGACGGCGCCAGCGTCCCGCCGACGAACCCGAGTACGGCGACCACACCGAGGATCACCAGGGCGATCTTCGTGGACCGCAGCCGCACGGCCCGCCGCAACGGGCCCGCTGCCTTCCGCGTCATTGTTCCTGCCTCTTCGCGTGCGGTGTCAGGCGCAGCAGCGCGGCGTTCACCAGGAGGTTGCAGACCACGACGAGCCCGATCATGGTGACCAGCACGCCCTGGATCACCGGGATGTCGCCCTTGCTCGCCGCGTCCAGCCCGAGCTTCCCCAGGCCCGGGAGGTTGAAGACGGCCTCGGCGACGACCATGGCCCCGATGAGCTGCGGGATGAAGTAGCCCAGCAGGGTGAGCGCCGGGCCGGCGGCGTTACGCAGGGCGTGCCCGAAGACGACCCGTCGCCTCGTCAGCCCGCGGACGTCCGCCCCGGTGATGTAGTTCGCCCGCAGCTCCCCGACGAGGGAGGTGCGCAGCTGGCGGGCGAGGCCCGCGGCAGCCTCCACCGAGAGCGCGAACGACGGCAGGATGGCGAACCGCAGCCACTGGCCCGGATCCTCGGTGAACGGCACGTAGCCACCGGAGGGAAGGATCGGGACTGTCACCGAGAACAGCACGATCAGCCCGATTCCGATGACGAACGGCGGCACGGTGGCCACGGCCGAGCACAGCATGGTGACCGCCCGGTCGAACCAGCCGCCGGACGAGAGCGCCGCCCCGATGCCGAGCCCGCCGCCGATCAGGACGGCGAGCAGCACCGAGAGGATCGCGATCGACAGGTTCACCGGCAGGGCCTGGGTGATGCTGTCGGTGACCGGGAGCGTGGTGAAGTAGGACCGTCCGAGGTCGCCGGTGAGGGCGTGGCCGAGCCAGCTGAAGTACTGGACGAGCAGCGGTCGGTCGAGCCCGAAGTAGTGGTTCATCCGGTCGATGTCCGCCGGTGTCGCGGTCTCGCCGAGCACCTGCGCCGCCGGGTTGGTGTCGGTGAGGGCCCCCATCGCGTAGGTGATGAAGGTGGAGAGCAGCACTACCGGGATGCCGACCGACAGCGCACTGCGCAGCGGCCGCACGAACGCCCTGCCCCAACCGGCCCGCCGGCCGGCCGGGGCGTCAGCCGCCGCGCCGGCCGGCTCGACCGCCGGGCTGATCTCGAGTGTCGTCATCTGGAGCCCTCACCGTCGGTGGCTGGCATTACCCGACCCGGACGCCCTCGAAGCGCTGTACCGCCAGGTAGCTGCCCAGCTCCGAGACGTTCTTCTTGCGGGCGAGAACGCGCGGCGTGGTGAAGAGGAAGATGTTCGGCATCTTCTCGACCGCGATCTTCGTGGCGGCCCGGAGCACCGTCGGATACGACGGATCGTCCAACGGCGTCTCCCGCACCTTCTGCAGCGCCGCGGTCAGTTCGGGGGGCGTCTGCCGGCCGGGGTTCATCAGGCCCTGCTCGCCGAACAGCACCTGGAAGGCCTGCACGGCCGAGTCACGACCTGCGAAGCCGTCCGTGGCCAGCGCCCTCGAGTGCTGGATGTACATGATCTGGGTGGCCTGCGCCGCCGGGATCGTCTCGATGGTGATCTTCACGCCGACCTTGGCGAGCTGCGCCTGCACCTGCTCGGCAAGAGCGGAGCTGGCGCCCGTGGTGGTCAGCGGCACCTCCACTCCGTCCGGGAACCCGGCCTCGGCGAGCAGCTTCTTCGCCTTCTCCGGGTCGTACGGAAACGCGTTCTCCAGGCTCGGTTCGTGGCCGATGTACCCCGGCGGGAACGGCTGGTAGTTGACCACGCCCAGCCCGAAGGTCTGGGTGTCGGCGAGCGCCTTGCGGTCGAGGGCGTGCTTGAACGCCTCGACGACCTTCGGGTTGTCGAACGGCTTCATCGTGATGTTCACGTCGAGCACCGTCGTCACCAGCGAGGGGATGATCTGCACCTCAAGGCCCGCGGCCTTCGCCGCCTCGACCTGGCTGCCCGGGATCTGGGCGACGTCGAGCCGCCCGGACTGCAGCGCCGGGACCGCCGTCGCCGCCTCGGGCGCCGGGTACAGCTCGAAGGCGTCGAGGTGGATGTTCGCCTTGTCCCAGTACTCGGGGAACCGGACGAGCTTCGCCGACTGGTTCGGCACGTACTCCGTGAGCCGGAACGGCCCGGCCCCTACCGGCTTGGTGGCCAGCCCCTTCGCGTCCTTCTCGAAGGCCGTCGGACTGACGATCATGCCGGTCTTGCCGGCGAGCAGGCTCGGGATCTGGTAGTCCGTGGCGGCCAGTCCGATGGTGACGGTGCGGGCGTCGTCGTCCGCGGCCAACGTCTTCACGTTGGCCAGCTGCGCGGCGACGAGCGACCCGGCGAAGTCCCGGCCCCGCGCGAGGCTCTTGCTGACCGCGGTGGCGTTCAGCGGCGTGCCGTCGCTGAACGTCAGGCCGGCCCGCAGAGTGAAGGCGACCTGGGTGCCGTCCGCGTTGTACTTCCACGACTCGGCCAGCGCCGGTACCGGGTTGCCCTTCTCGTCGAGCTTGGTGAGGGCGGCGTAGGCCAATGAAAGCGCGTGCACGTCCCAGCCCGCGGACGAGGTCACCGGGTCCCAGGAGGTGACCGCGGACCAGCCCCACCGCAACGTCCCGCCCTCCTTGCCGGCGGACGAGACCGAACCGCTGTCGTCGCCGCAGGCGGCGAGCAGCAGGGAGGAGCCAGCGAGCACGCCGAGACCGAGGAAGCCACGGCGGCCCATTAGCGTCGAATCGGCTCGGAGTTGTGCGTTCACGGGGGCCGGTTGTCCTTTCGCATAAACGTGGGTACGCGGAATAGAAGGCGTGGCCCGTAGCGGCACGCGGGCAGACCGCGATCAGCGGTCACCGACGTTCCGAACTCGGGGCTCCGCCCGGGATATGTCTTCGGTAGACATGGAGACGAGAGTGGGCGTGGGAAAACTAGGGGGAGAAACGCAGCCGGCGGCTCTGGACCACGGAAAGACGGCGGGGGCAGGCGCGATCACATGGTGCGGTCAGGCTGCGGGCGGTGTCCCCGACTGGGACCCTTCCGCCGCAAACGGTCGGTACGGACGCGGCAAGTCAGCGACAGAGAGCGCTGGATGTCCGCCGGTAGTCCACGTAGCGACACGCCACGGGGAGAAATCTCGACCGCATGGGTGAACAATGCCCGACTGGCCACGACTGCGTCAACAGCCGACCAGGTACGACGGCCCCCACAAGGCGGCCCACACCCAATCTGTCGGATATGTCCGAATCTAAGATTTTTCTTCGACATAGCAGGCCTTTCGGGGATTACCCGCCCAGCGGCAGGTCGATCCCGGTTACTCCGACCGCCAACCCGGATGCCATCCGTAACCGGTTCGGCCGACCGGTCGTGATGCACATCACTGTTGCCGGGTCGTTGCGGTTGACGAAGGGACTACCGACCCAGCCCGTCGGTCTTGAAATCGGCCAGCGAGCGACGGCGTGATGAAGGCGGCCGGCAGCCGTAGCCGGCGGCGGGGGCATCTCGACCCGCTGGACGCTCCTCTTGACCGGCGCGTCCCGGAGCTGATCACCCGTCCGCGGGGAACGGGACCGAGCCACTACGATGACGGCGAAGGGTCGTGACTGGCGCGCTCGGGTGGAAGCAACCACCGGGAAGCGACGAAGCTGCTGGCGGCGCCGTGCGCCTGGGTGCCTCCGACGTAGACGTCTGTCCGCGTGGAGGTCCACATGCATGAGCCCGCGATGACCAACCTGTCCGCCGCCGATCCGGAGATCGGCGGCCTCGTCGAGGCCGAGGCCCGGCGCCAGTACGAGAAGATCCGCCTGATCGCGTCCGAGAACTACGTCTCCACCGCGGTGCTGGAGGCGTCCGGCTCGGTGCTGACGAACAAGTACTCCGAGGGCTACCCCGGCAAGCGCTACTACGAGGGCCAGCAGGTCATCGACCCGGTCGAGACGCTGGCGATCAACCGGGCGAAGTCGCTGTTCGGCGTCGAGCACGCGAACGTCCAGCCGTATTCCGGCTCCCCCGCCAACCTCGCGGTCTACCTGGCCTTCCTGCAGCCAGGCGACCCGGTGATGGGAATGGGCCTGCCTTCCGGCGGCCACCTGACCCACGGCTGGACGGTGTCGGCGACCGGCCGCTGGTTCCGCGGGGTCCGGTACGGGGTCCGCCAGGACACCGGGCGGGTCGACCTGGACGAGGTCCGCGACCTCGCCCTCGAGAACCGACCGAAGGTGATCTTCTGTGGTGGGACGGCGATCCCCCGCACCATCGACTTTCCCGGGTTCGCGGCGATCGCCCGCGAGATCGACGCCGTGCTCGTCGCGGACATCTCCCACATCGCCGGGCTGATCGCCGGCGGTGCCCACCCATCGCCGGTCGGGCACGCTCCGGTCATCACGACGACCACGCACAAGACGCTGCGCGGCCCGCGCGGCGCCATGATCATGTCAGACGACACACACGCGGCGGCGCTGGACAAGGCTGTTTTCCCGGGCCTTCAGGGCGGGCCGCACAACCACACCACCGCCGCCGTCGCGGTCGCCCTGCGGGAGGCCGCGACACCAGATTTCCGGGAGTACGCGCACCGGGTCGTCGCGAATGCGAAGGCGCTTGCCGAGGCGCTTTCCGGGCGCGGTTTCGATCTCATCACCGGCGGCACCGACAACCATCTCATTCTCATTGACCTGACGAGTCGCGGAGTCGCCGGGAAGCCGGCCGCGAAGGCACTCGACCGGGCCGGGATCGAATTGAACTACAACACGGTCCCGTTCGATCCGCGCAAGCCGTTCGACCCGTCCGGGGTGCGCCTGGGAACCGCCGCGATCACGACCCGCGGGCTGCGTCCGGAGCAGATGCCCACTCTCGCCGCCTGGATCGACGAGGCCGTCAAGGCCGCCGGCGACGCGGACGAGGCGACCATCGAGCGGATCGCGGGCGAGGTCAGGGACCTGATGTCGGCCTACCCGATGCCCGGCTGGGTCTGACCGACCCAGCGGGGAACCTCCAGCCGGCCGGCCCAACGGCACCGCCGACTCCCCCTCACCCTCGGCCCGGGCGCGCACGAAGGCGCCCGGGCCGAGGCATGCCCGGCCCAGCTCCCCCGCAGCCCCGGTCGCCGTCCGCGCCGGGTGTGGCGACGTCCGGGCGGATGCCCGAGCCGCAGCGTCGCCGGTTACCACCCGGAGTGTCTCGATCTCGATTCCGTGTACGCATCGTGACCAGGATGCGCCGTCGGTACAGAAAAATTAGTACTTGCGATTACCCTTAGTAGTTCGTTACGGTGTCCTGGCTCGCAGCAAGCGACGGGCCGTACGCCGAGTTCTGCCCTAGGCCCGTCGTCCCCTCCTAGCGATCAGCAGGGCAGAAGCGGGGGAACCACGTTCCTCCGGACGGCCACCCGCGCACGGGCGGCCGTCCTCGGGGTGAAGTCGACCGCGCCGCAGATGCGGTAAAGGCCGACCGGGCTTCCCGGCCCGAACCCGACAGCTAACCTCGCAGGCGTACGGGAAGGATCGTCGTGTACGCACGCATGTCTGGATCACCCAGGCGGGCCTTTCACCCGTCCCTCGGGCAGCCGCCGCGGCCGCACAGTGCCCGCATCCCGGGGTTGACGCAGGAAATCTAGACCCACCAGGTCCGGAATACTTTTACGCCGACAGAACGCCGGCGCACTGAGCCATGCTTCCCTCGCCGGGCGAATCGTTGCCGTAACTTTTTGATCCGTGTACGGATCAATTTCCCATCCGGACATTCAGAAGCTCTGTTCTTCATAGCAGAAACGAGATTCTTAGATGTCGCATGGAAAGCACCGCAGGTCCAGCCGTCCGAACACCTCCGGACGGGGACCCGGGCGAGGCCGCGCCGCCGTGGTCACCGCGGCGAGCGTCATCGGCGCGTCGGCGGGACTGATGTTCACCGCGGGCCCGGCGAGCGCGGCCACCGTCTCCGACGTCACTATCGCGCAGGCAGCGCAGAACGCGGGCCTGCCGTCCTGCCGCGGGATTCCGCTGAGCACCTGGGTCGCGGTGGCGCTGGCTGAGTCGGGCGGCAACACAACGGCCCACGCGACGGTCGGTGAGGACTCCCGCGGCCTCTGGCAGATCAACATGCGCGCGCACTCGAGCTGGGTCGGTAGCCGCAACCTCTACGACCCGAACGTCAACGCCTGGGCCGCGCGGCAGGTGTGCGCCAGCCAGGGCATCGGTGCCTGGAGCGCCTACAAGAACGGCATGCACGTGAAGTACCTGGCCCGCGGCGCCGCGGCGGCGGCCGCGGTGGGCGGCGGCACCGGCACCCGGACGATCTCGGCCGTCACGCCGGCCGCGCCGGCCGCGCCGGCACCGGCGCCCGCCAGCTCGGGCTATATGCGGCTCGGGGTCGAGGGCGTCCGCTGGGACGTGGCGCTGGTGCAGAAGCGGCTCGCCGACATCGGCTACCCGATCACCGTCGACGGCCGGTTCGGTCCGCAGACCAACCACATGGTCGTCGACTTCCAGAAGAAGAACGGCCTCGTCCCGGACGGCGTCGTGGGCCCGCTCACCCACGACAGGCTGTTCGCCTGATCCAGGGGCGGCGCGCGGCCGTCGAGCCGTCCACGTCGCGGCCCGGGCACCCCGGTGCCGGGCGGCGACGGGGCGGCGACCGGGCGGCGCGGCCAAGCCCGTGGCCGGCCGGGGGTGGCGCGCCCGACACGGCCGACCTGCCGCTTCAGTGGACCGCCGGGCCGGATCCGGGCAGGCTCGGAGTTTGGGCCCGCCAGGCAGGACGCGACCAGGGCCGCCCGTCCACGAGGCAGGAGCGATTTTTGTGCTGACCAGGATCGACCATGTCGGAATCGCCGTGGCCTCGCTGGAGGAGGCCATCCCTCGTTACGAGGCGGCGTTCGGCCTGAAGGTCGCGCATCAGGAGACGAACGAGGCGCAGGGCGTGCGCGAGGCGATGCTGCTGGTGCACCACGGCGACACGGGCGGCTCCTACGTCCAGCTACTCGAGCCGGTGCGCCCGGACACCCCGGTCGGGAAGTTCCTGGCGAAGAAGGGCCCCGGCATCCACCACATCGCCTACGGCGTGGCGGACATCGACGCGGCGCTGGCGGCGCTCACCGTCACCGGGTTCGACCTGGTCAATAAGACGCCGGTGCACGGGACATCCGGAAGCCGGATCGCGTTCATGCACCCGAAGGGCCTCGGCGGGGTGCTCACCGAGCTGGTCGAGGCGGCCGAGGGCCACTGACCTCCGGCGTGACCGCCGCGGCCGGGCCCCGGGGCTGACCCGGGCCCGGCCGCGGCGGCGGTCCCACCGGCCGGCGGTCCCACCGGCACTGCGTCGCTGGTCAGCGGCGGCTCTCGGCGGCGGTCCACTTGCTGGTCGGGATCGGGTCGAGCGGCACGACCGACGTGCCGTCCCAGCGGAACCGCACGCTCGCCGCGCCCGCGCTCGGGCAGCACATCGGGTCTGCCGGGCGGTACAGGTCGTACTGCAGCGCCACCACCTCGCTGGTCGACCACACCCACCGCACGCCCGCGCTCGCGACGGCGTCCGTCCCGACGAACCGGCCGCGGTGGAAGAAGAAGGCCTGCTGCGGATGGCCGTCCACCGAGGTGGACAGCCGCCCGACGATCACGCTGAGATCGTGGGTGGGCTCGTAGCCGTCCGTGGTGATCGGTGTGTAACCACGGCCGCGGACAAGGCCCGACGCCTCCGCCAGGCTCAACGAACCGGCCACGACGGCCGAGCTGCCCGGGCCTGACGGGCTGGCCACGGCATCCGGGCTGGCCCCAGCACCCGAGCCGGCCCCAGCACCCGGGCTGCGCGCGGCGCCCGGTGTGGCGGCCGGGGGTGACTGCACCGCGGTCGGCGCGGCGGACACCGCAGACGCCGCCCCGCTCAAGATGACCGCGGCGGCCAGTACGGAGATGAACACGACTCGACGCATGGCGACCGCCCCCTTGGGCCTCGTATCTGCCGACCGGCCGACCGTAGGCGCACTTCGGGCTCGCCGCCCGCTCAGGGAGTGGAATGCGCGGTTTCGGAGCAGGTCACCCGGGGGGTACGGGAGCGGGCGATCAGGTACGGGCGAGGAGCATCAGGATCATTCCACCCGACATGATCAGTCGGGATCCGCGCGGGACGACCGGTTCCGGAAAGATTTGGATCAGCCGGGCGGCCAGCTCACGGACGGGCGGGCGCGCCGGCGGCGCGGCGAACCGGCGCGCCGCCGGGCCGGCCAGCGCCGCCAGGCACGCCCCGCCGAAGATGACGACACACCAGGCGCCGATCGCCCCGTCAGTGCGCAGCGGCCAGCCGGCGACGCAGGCCGCCCCGGACATGCACGCCATCGCCGCCGCCTCCACGACGAGCAGCGCACAGCAGGACCACATGCCCGGCGCACTGCACCGGGGATGGGCGACGAGCCCGACGAGCAGCGCCGCCGTCAACGCCAGGTACAGCGCGAGGAACGGCCAGGAGCCGACGAGCCGGGCGGGGCCGGTGAACATGACCGCCATCCCGGCCGCGACCAGCACATGCCCGCCCTCGATCCAGCCGTCCGCGGCGGACGCGTGCGTACGCGGCCCGTCCGCCGCCACCGGGCGGCGGAACAGGGCGCGCATCCGCCACAAGTGGATCATTGCGACGATGATTGAGGCCACGCCGGCGGCTACGGCCAGCGGACCGGCCAGCGGAACCAGGTCCGCGGCCACCGGGTGGCGGTGGGTCACCCCCCAGCGGCGAGCTCGGCGGCCACCAGCGAGCTGATGCGACCCGCCCGGGCCTCGTCGACGATGACTTCCAGCTGTTCGATGCTCATCTGGATCCGCTGGCCGAAGTCGTCGGTGAGGACGACCCGGCGGTCGGCCGCGGCGTGGTGGTCGATGTAGAGCTCCGGGCAGCCGCAGCTGCACTTCCCACAGAACGTGATGACGCGATTCAGGGCGTCCGACCCGCTCATGGCACCTCGCACGACGACGATAAGATCATCTGAGTGTAAGCGGTCGGGCCCGCAGAGCCGACCGAATCCGCCCACCGTGGCGCCGGCGGGTGGCCGGCGGCAGGCGTGGCCGGCGGGCTGAGGGCTCGGTCGTGGCCGGCGGGCTCAGCCGTGGCGGGCGGCGTCCGCCCAGGCCAGGACGGCGAGCACCCGGCGGTTCTCGGTTGGCTCCGGCCGCAGCCCCAGCTTGGTGAAGATGCTCGCGATGTGGGATTCGACCGTCTTCGGGCTCAGGTGCACCCGCTGGGCGATCCCGCTGTTCGACAGGCCCTGGGCCATCAGCTCGAGGATGCGGCGCTCGCGCTCCGACAGCCCGCTCAGGCGCTGCGACTGCGGGTAGCCGGCGAGCAGCCGCGCGGCGATGTGCGAGTCGATGACCGGCTGCCCCTCGCGGAGCCGCTCGAGGGCGTCCTTCAACGCCTGCCGGTTGGTGATGTTGTCCTTGCGCATGTACCCGATGCCGGCGGCGCCACCGGCGAACAGGTCCGCGGCGAACGGGTCGTCGTCGTGCGCGGTGACCACCAGGACGCCCATCCCCGGGTGCGCCTGCCGCAGCGCGCGGGCCGTCAGCAGCCCCTCGTTGGTCCTGGTCGGGGGCATCCGCATGTCCACGATCGCGACGTCGGGCGGGGCGTCCCGCACGACGGCGAGCAGCTCCGTCCCGGTCGGCACGGAGGCGGTGACCTCCACCCCGATGGTCGCGAGCAGAACGCTGAGCGCCTCCCGGATGAGTCCGCTGTCCTCGGCGATCGCAACACGCACACCGGATTTTCTCACGTCCCCCGGACGGCCCGGTCACGCACCGGGATAACCCGGGCCCGTTCCGGGGGACATCCGGTAGGAAACCCCGCGTTCGCTCGGGTACACCTGACGGATGCCGGTCGGCTCCGGGCGTTCCGCGACGGCGCGGCTCGCCGCCTCGACGGCGGCCACGACGCTGCTCGTGGCCGCGGCGACCGTTGCCGCCGGGTGGCCGTACTGGGAGCGCCACCGGCTGGCCACCGTCCCGAACGTGGGCGTGGCGGTGGTGCTGGTCGTCGCCGGCATGCTGCTGCGCGGCGCCCCGTCGTCACGCCGGTGTGGGGCGCTGCTGGCCCTCGGCGGCCTGTGCTGCCCGCTGACCTGGCTGATGAGCTGGGACGTCGGCCCGCTGCCGCTGATCGCCGTCCTAGGCCAGTCCGCCTGCTGGCTGGCCTACGCCTGGGGGCTGCTGCTCTACCCGGGGAACACCCTGCGCGGCCGGGCCGACCGGTGGTGGGTCACGTCCGCGGCGGTGATCCTGCTGGGCGGGCAGGTGCTGACGGTCGTCATCTCCCGGCCGTCCTGGAACGGCTTCACCGACGGTGTGCTGTGGCCCGCGCCGTTGCTCGTCGGCCGGGCCCGTTTCGAGGCGGCGTTGGACGTCCTGCTCGTCATCTACGTCCTGGTGCCCGTGACGTTCGTGCTGCTGGCGGTCGCCCGGATCCGGGCGGCGCGGGGCCTGGAGCGGGTCGTCGCCGGTCCGGTGCTGCTCTCGGCGGGCTTCGTGGCGCTCGTCGCCGCGGTGACCTACCCGGGCCTGATGGCCGAACCCGAGCTGGGCCGCATCGAGGACGCGGTCGCTCTGCAGGGGGCCGCGTCGATCGTCGCCCCCGTCGTGCTGCTCGCCGTCGGCGCCCGCCGCCGGCTGCTGCTGGCGACGACCGCCGACCGGTTCGGCCGGGAGATCGGGTCGCCGACACCGGCGTCGGTGCGGGCGGCGCTGCGGGCCCTGCTGCGCGACGCCACCCTCGAGGTCTACTACCGCCAGCCGGGCACATGCCGCCAGACGGACACGGAGGTGTTGGTGGATCTGCACGGCCAGGTGGTGGGCCTCCCCCCGGAGGACCACCGGGGGGAACGGTCGGACCGGCCGGGCCCGGAACAGCGTTGGTACGTCCCGGTGCGGTCCGCGGCCGGCGCGCCGGTCGCGGTGCTGAGCATCGATCCCGCCCTGCGCCGCCACCGGCGGCAGGTGACGGCGGCGCTGGCCGCGGCGGCCGCGGCGCTGGAGCAGGCGCGGGCGCAGAGCGGCCTGCGCGCGCAGCTCGTCCGCCTGGGTGAGGAACGCCGGCGGGCCGCGCGCACGCAGGCCCACGAGTGGGCGCTGGTCGGGCGGGAGCTGGACGACGGCGTCCGCCGGCGCCTGGCCGAGCTCGCCGCGGCGGCGGGGGACGTCGCCCGGACGGTGTCGGAACCGGCCACCGCGCGGGCCCTGGCGGAGATCGGCGAGGGGCTGCGCGCGGCGCACGGCGAGCTCGCCGGCATCGCCCGGGAGGCCCATCCCGCCGTCCTGGAGCGGGACGGCCTGCTCCCGGCGTTGGAGAGTCTCGCCGCGGGGCTGGGGCTGGGCGGCCCGAGCCTGCTGCGGGTGCCCGCCGGCCGCTTCGACGCGACGGCCGAGCGGGCGATGTACGCGGCGCTCGCCGCCGCGCTGCGCGCCATCGCGGCCGCCGCCGCGGCTCCACCGCCGGACACGGCCGCGGGGATGCCGGAGCCGGCCACGGCGGGGCCGGTGGTGTCAGAGCTGGCGGTGGGGCCGGTGGCGGAACCGGCCGCGGTGGGGCCGACGGCGGGCAGGAGAGCGTGGGGGGCCGCCCGGGTCGAGGTGCGCGCCGAGGGCGCGATGCTCGTCGGCGAGGTCACCTGCGCGGTGCCGGTGGCCGGCGGGGTGCGCGCCGCCGCCGACCACGCCCGGGCGCTGGGCGGTTGGGTCGCCGTACGCGGTGTCGCCGGCGGCGCCACCACGACCCGGGTGACGGTCCCGTGCGGGTAGCGATCGCCGACGACAGCCCGCACTTTCGCGAGGGCCTGCGGGCGCTGCTGACCAGCCTCGGCGTGGACGTCGTCGCCGTGGTGGAACGCGGCGACGACCTGGTCTCGGTGGTGATGGCCGCGTCCGCCACCGCCCCGGTGGACGTCGCCCTGGTCGACATGCGGATGCCGCCCACCGGCACCGACGAGGGGCTGCGCACCGCGCGGCGGATCAAGGCGTTCCGCCCGGACGCGGCGGTGCTGGTGTTCTCCGCCGACGACGAGGCCCCCTACGCCGCCGAGCTGCTCGGCGGGGCGCTGCCGGGGACCGGCTACGCACTCAAGTCCAACATCACCCAGCGCTACGTCCTGCGCTCGACGCTGAGCCGGCTGGTGCGGGGCGAGATCGTCGTCGACGGCGACGTCGCCCGCCGGCTGGTGACCCGGCCGGAACGCGCGCCGGATCTGCTCCGGCTGGACGAGCGGGAGCGCGCGGCACTGGTACTCGCGCTGCGCGGGCAGCCGGTCGAGGCGGGTGTGCTGGCGGGTCTGCGGGCGAAGCTGGGGCTGCCGGCCGTCCCCGGCGTCACCCGCCAGCTGCTCACCTGGCTGCTCGCGCCGACCGACGGCCCTGGCCCTGGCCCGACGGATCGCGCCGGCCCGCGTCTGGGCGTCCCGCCCCGTGACCCCCCACAGCGTGACGGAGCCGGATGAGCCACCGCAGCACCGCGGACGTCCCCGGGACAGGGTTGAACCTGGCCGCGTTGACCCAGGGCAGGCCCACCCGGCGGGTGGCCACCGAGCGCGGCCGGGCGAACTCCCGCAGGCCGGCGGCGCCGTGGACCCGGCCGAACCCGCTGTCGCCGCTCCCGCCGAACGGCAGCGCCGGGATCGCCGCGAACGACAGCACCGCGTTGACCGAGACCATCCCGGCATCGAGACGCGCGGCGATCTCCTCGCCGCGGGCCCGGGAGAACACGGTCGCGCCGAGGCCGTAGGCGGTGCCGTTCGCCAGGGCGACGGCCTCGTCGACGTCGGCGACGGTGCGCACGGTCATCATCGGCCCGAAGGTCTCCTCGCGCACGGCCGCGCTGTCCTCGGGGACGTCCACGAGCACGATCGGGTCGATGTACGGCGCGCGCACCGACTCCGGGCCGCCGAGCAGCGCCGTCCCGCCGCGGGCGAGCGCGTCGTCGAGGTGGCGGCGGACGACCTCGCTCTGGCGGGGCAGTGTCATCGGGCCGTAGTCGGCGCCGGCGTCCGACCCGGGCCGGATGTCGGCGAGGACGCGGCGCAGCTGGGCGAGGAAGGCGTCCCGGACACCGGCGACGACGTAGACGCGCTCCACCCCGGCGCAGGTCTGGCCGGCGTTCGACGTCGCCCCCCAGGCCACCGCGCGTGCCGCGGCGACCAGGTCGGCGTCCTCCGCGACGATCGCAGCGTCCTTGCCGCCGCACTCGACGACGACGGGGGTCAGCGTCTCGGCGCAGGTGGCCATGACCCGCCGCGCCGTCGACGCCGAGCCGGTGAAGGCGATCTTGTCGACGCCGGCCGTGCACAGCGCCGCCCCGGTCTCGGCGAGCCCGGTCACCGCGGTGAACACGCCGGGGGGCAGGTCCGGGTTCGCGGCGGCGAACGCCTCGGCGAGGTACACGCCGACGGTGGGCGTGAGCTCGCTGGGCTTGAAGACGACGGTGTTGCCCGCGGCCAGCGCGTAGGCGATGGACCCCATCGGTGTCAGGACCGGGTAGTTCCACGGGCCGATCACGCCGACCACGCCGTAGGGCAGGTGGTCGATGCGGGCCTTGTGGTTGGCCAGCACGAGCCCGGTGCGGACCCGGCGGGCGCGCAGGACCCGGTGCGCGTTGCGCGCCGCCCAGCGCAGCTGCTCGCAGGCCAGGAGGAGCTCGAGCCGGCCGTCGATCTCCGGTTTCCCGTTCTCCAGGTGTATGAGCTCGATCAGGTCGCGGTCGTGGGCGGCGAGCCAGGCGTCCCAGCGCAGCAGGGCGGCACGGCGGCCCGCGAAGCCCGCGGCCCGCCACTGCCCCGCGGCGGCCCTGGCCGACCGCACGCTCGCCGCCACGTCGTCGGCGGACATCGCCAAATAGGTCCCGATGACCTCGTCCGTCGCCGGATTGCGTGTCTCGAACTTCGCCATCGCGACCACCGTCCCCCGTCTCCTCGCCCGCCTGACGCGGCCGGCTGTCAGCTACTTGCCCTGGAAGACCGGTGCGCGCTTCTCGCTCCGGGCCCGGCGGCCCTCCTGCGCATCCTCGCTGGTCCAGCATGCCTGGTAGGCGGCCATCACCTCACCGGGACGCACCGCCTCGGGGTCGGCGGCCGCGTTGAACGCGCGCTTGGAGTAGGCGAGGGTCAGCGGCGCGAGGCCGGCGATCTCCCGGGCCCAGGCGAGGGCGGTGTCGAGCCCGCCGACGCGCTGGACCAGGCCCAGCTCGAAGGCCCGGCGCGCCGGGACGCTCTCGCAGCCCAGCACGATGGCGCGGGCCACGCCGCCGCCGGCCAGCTCGGCCAGCCGGCGCAGCGTCCACGGGTCCACCGACAGGCCGAGCCGCGCCGTCGGTACCGCGAACGAGGCCTCCTCGACGGCGACACGCAGGTCCGCGGCGAGCGCGAGCTGCAGCCCGGCGCCGATGGCCGGCCCGTTGATGGCGGCGATCACCGGGACGGGCGCGCCGGTAAGCGCGTGCAGCGCTCCGTAGAGCGCGTCGGTGAAGGCCTCGCCGTAGACCTGGTCGAGATCCGCGCCGGCGCAGAAGCTCGTCCCGGAGCCGGTGAGCACCACGGCACGGACACCGGCGTCCAGCACCCGGCCGATGCCGGCGCGCAGGCCGAGGCAGTGCTCGGTGTCCAGCGCGTTGCGGCGCTCGGGCCGGTCGATCCGCACCACGGCGATCTGGGGGTCGCCGGGGCGCTCGCCAGTGCGCGCGGTGCTCTGCTCTGTGCTCTGATCGGCGGTTGGCTGGTCGGGCTGGGGGCTCTCGCCGGCCGCGGGCCGGGGGTCGGACACGCCGCGAAGCTCAACGTCTATCACGGCGTCAACCCTCCCAGATCTCACCCCGCTGCTCCCGAAGTAGCGCGGAGCCACCCACCAGCACATGATCCACCAGGGTCCGCGGGGCCGGGTCGGGCAGGGCCAGGCACTCCCGGCGCAGCGTGGCCGCGGCTTCCTCCGCCTCCGCCCGCACACCCTCGAACCAGGCCGGGTCGTGCGTGTGGCCGAGCAGCAGCGCGACCCGGTCGATCGGGTCGCGCGCCCGCCACGCCGCGACCTCGGCGGCCTCCTGGTACCTGCTGGCGTCGTCGGACGTCGTGTGCGGCGCCATCCGGTAGGTGTTCGCCTCGATCAGGACGGGGCCCTGACCCGAGCGGGCGTGCTCCAGGGCCCAGGTGGTCACCGCATGCACCGCCAGCACGTCGTTGCCGTCCACCCGCACGCCCGGAAAGCCGAAGCCCGCCGCGCGGCGTGCCAGCGGCACGGGTGACTGGCGCGCGCTGGGTGTGGAGATCGCCCACTGGTTGTTCTGGCAGAAGAACACCACCGGCGCGCCGAAGCTCGCGGCCCAGACGAACGCCTCGTTCGCGTCGCCCTGGCTCATCGCGCCGTCACCGAGGTAGACCATCACCACCTGGCCGGCTGCGCCGTCGAGGCGGACGCCCAGGCCGTAGCCCACCGCGTGCAGGGTCTGCGACGCCAGCACGAGCACGTAGTTGGCCACGTTGTACGCCTCGGGATCCCAGCCGCCGTGCGTGACGCCCCGCAGCAGGCGCAGCGCCTCGACCGGGGGGATGCCGCGGTGCCAGACCACGGCATGCTCGCGATAGCTGGGGAAGAGGAAGTCCGCCGGCTCGGCGGCAGCCGCCGAGCCCACCTGGGCGGCCTCCTGGCCCCGCAGCGGAATCCACAGGACCAGTTCGCCCTGGCGTTGCAGCGCCGTGGCCTCCTCGTCGAGGCGGCGCGCCCGCACCATCTCCCGGTAGAACGACTCCGTCTGCCGGGAGTCGGCACGCACAGTGAAACGCGGGTCGTCGACGAGAGTGCCGTCCGGCGCAAGCAGCCGAACACCCGTGTCGAACGGCGCACCGTTCTCACTGCGTTCCGCCATCAACGTCATCCGTATTATTCCTGTCTGGTCGACGACACAGTTTGCGAGGCCTGCGAGGAGGGGACACCCAAGGGGTACTCATCATCCGACCCAGGGGGCCGTCCGTCGTGTTTCAAATTATTTGGATTGTGCTGGCAGGTCTCGTCATCGGTCTTCTCGCGCGGCTCATCCTGCGCGGGCGGCAGGATATCCCAGTCTGGCTCACCGTGGTCATCGGTATAGTCGGCGCCCTGGTCGGAAACGTGATCGCCAGTGCAATCGGCGTGCGTAACACGTCGGGCATCGACTGGATTCGACACATTCTTCAGGTCGGCGTCGCCGTCGCCCTGGTCGCGCTCGTCGCGCCGTTGTGGGCGAGCCGCCACCAGCACCATCCGGTCGGCCGCTAGCCCACCCGGGTCGGTGGGCCCGCTCCTCTTCCAGGGGGCGGGCCCGGCGGAGGTGGGGCCCGACCAAGCAGCCGTGCCCGCTAGGCAGCCGTGCCCGCTAGACGTAGGCCTCGTCGACGTAGCACCAGCGCCAGTCCTCGCCCGGTTCGTACGAGCGGACGATGGGGTGCTCGTGGGTGTGCGCATGGGCACGGGCGTGCCGCGACGGAGAGGAGTCGCAGCACCCCACATTGCCACATGTGAGACACAGCCTGAGGTGCACCCATTGCGAACCGACCCGCAGACACTCTCCGCAGCCGTCCGGCGGGGTGGGCTCGACAAGTCGTACCAACGACAGATGCGGATCTTCGCCAGCGGCCATGAACCCATTCTCCATTGACCGAACAGGGGCTGCCAAGCAGGCCACCGTCCCGCCCCGAAATCTCAGTACGTCCTAAATTCTGGCGTGCGAAGAACCCGTGACCGTGGACACTGCCAACCGCGGCCACCGCCACCGGGCCGGAAAATGAATGGCCGCGGTTCTCAGAAGGCGGCGTGCCGCTCCACCGCGCTGAGCCAGGCCTGTGGGTGACTGGCCTGCGGGTTGTGATCGGCACCGGCGATCACCGCGAGCCGGGCACCCTCGATGGCGCCGGCCAGATCCCGCGCGGCACCACGCAGCAGGACGTCCCGCTCGCCGACGATGACCGTCGTGGGGCAGCGGATCTCGCCCAGCCGGTCGATCATCGAGGGGTAGGCGTTGAGCTCGTGGCCGAAGGCGGCGAGGGCGGCGGGGTCGGCGTGGTCCCCGTGCCCCAGCAGCGCGGTCGCGGCGGCGATGCCCTCCATGAGCGCGCCCATGCCCAGCCGGGACAGCAGATGATCACCCGCCGCCGGCGCCGCGGCGGTGTCCATCAGGATCAGCGACCGGACGGCCTCGGGGTGGGCCAGCGCGTACCGGAGCGCGACCACCCCGCCCATCGAATGCCCCAGCAGGTGCAGCGGCGCCAGCTCCAGCGTCGCGACGACGGTCTCGAGATCGCGGACGAGGTGGTCGAAGGTGTACTCCGGGCGGGCCGCCCGCCCGCTGGTTCCGTGGCCGCGGTGGTCGTAGGCCACGACCCGGCTCGACACGGCGCCGGCGAGCTCGCGGGACACCCCGGCCCAGTCCCTGGTGCTCCCACCGATGCCGTGCAGGAGCAGCAGCGGGGTGGATGAGTGCGCCTGGCCCGTCCAGGTCTCGACGTGCAGCGCGAGGCCGCCGACGTCGACCCGGTGGCCGAGGTCCTTCTCCAGGACGGCGAAGACCAGGTCGTCGCGCAGCGGCACGCCGAACCGGGTGTCCCCGTAGGGGAAGGGCTCGTGGCGGTCCGTACGCCGGTAGCCGCGCCGCTCGTACCAGGCGATCAGCTCGGCGCGCAGCGAGATGACGTACAGCTCCATCCGGGCCGCCGCCCACTCGTCGCGGGCGAGTGCCTCCGCGGCGGTGAGCAGACGGTCCCCGATCCCTTGCCCCTGGATGTCCGGCTGGACGGCGAACATGCCGAAGTAGGCGCCGTCCGGGCGCCGCTGGAGCTGGCAGCAGCCGACCGGCTCCCCGGCCGGGCCGAGCGCGAGGAGCATCCGGATGTCGGGCTCGGCGAGCGCGGCGGCGAGCATCTCCGGGTCGGTGCGCTGGCCGCCCAGCAGGTCGGCCTCGGTGGTCCAGCCAACCCGGCTGCGCTCGCCCCGGTACGCGGACTCGATCAGCTCGACAAGCGCGGCGACGTCACCCGGCCCGGCGGCGCGCAGGGTCAGCTCCGCGCGATCCCCGACGGGGTGATCCGCATCAGTGGCCATCAGGCGGCCGCGCCGAGCAGCTCGGCGGCGAGGCGGGGCAGGACGGCGCCCAGTGGCGAGTCGACGGTGAACTCCGCCCGCGCGTCGCCGCGGGTCGGGCCCTGGTTCACGATCCCGACCGGGATGCCGAGCTCTCCCGCCCGCAGTACGAACCGGTAGCCCGACATGACGGCCAGCGACGAGCCGAGCACGAGCAGCCCGCGGGCGTTCTCGACCAGCGCGACCGCGGACGCCAGCCGCGCCGGCGGCACCGTGGCGCCGAAGAAGACCACGTCGGGCTCCAGGTCGCCCCCGCAGCCGGTGCACCCCACTACGACGAAACCGTCGATCGCCTCGTCGGGGAGGGTGACGTCGCCGTCCGGATTGACCTCGGCGCCGAGCGGCGACGCGGCGGCCACCCCGGCAGCGAAGCCCGGGTTCGCCGCGCGCAGGCGGCGGTCGAGCTCGGCCCGCGCGCTGAGCGCCCCGCAGGCCCGGCAGCGGACCCGGGCGAGCTCGCCGTGCAGGTCGATGACCCGGAGCGACCCGGCGGCCCGGTGCAGCCCGTCGACGTTCTGGGTGATGACGCCGTCGAGCAGGCCCGCGGCCTCCAGTTCCGCCAGAGCGCGGTGCCCGGTGTTGGGGCGCGCCCCGGCGACGTGGCGCCAGCCGAGGTGGCTGCGCGCCCAGTACCGGCGCCGGGCCGCCTGGTCCCGGTTGAACTGCTGGTAGGTCATCGGCGTGTGCTGGCGCAGCGAGCCGTTCGGCCCCCGATAGTCAGGGATTCCCGAGTCGGTCGACATCCCCGCTCCGGTGAGCACCGCGACGCCACCGCCGGCGACAAGATCACGCAACCGGGCGAAGACCATGCCTCGAGGGTATGGCCCGCCGCCCGGACGAGGCGGCCGGGTGCCGGCGAGGCGCCCCGCGGCGCCCGGTGGTGCCGCCCACACCACAGACGTACCGTTAGCCCATGAACACGCGCTGCAAGGACCCTGCTGAGGTATCTGGTCCGAGCGCCCCGCCCTGCCACCCTGCCGGCGAGCTGACCGATCTGGCCGCCGGCCACCCGGCCGCCGCGACGACGGGCTCCTGCGTGACCTGTTCCGACGGCGTGATCGAGATGGAGATCGTCCGCCTGGAGGAGGGCAGGCTAGCCCTGGCGCGGGCGTCGGCGGGCGTCGAGGAGATCAGCATCGCGCTTGTGCAGGCGCAGGCCGGCGACACCGTCCTGGTACACGCCGGGGAGGCGATCGCCGTCGTGTGAATGACCGGTGAACGACCGGAAGGGGTGGGAGAACCGTGTCCACAGTCGAGGATCCGATCCACATTCTCTGGATCAACGCCGGACTCAGCTGCGACGGGGACTCGGTCGCGCTCACCGCAGCCACCCAGCCCAGCATCGAGGACATCGTTCTGGGCACCCTGCCGGGCCTGCCGAAGGTCAGCGTCCACTGGCCGCTCATCGATTTCGAGTCCGGGCCGGAGCAGGGCGCCGACACCTTCATCGACTGGTTCCGCAGGGCCGACCACGGCGAGCTCGATCCGTTCGTCCTGGTCGTCGAGGGGTCCATTCCGAACGAGGACCTGATCACGAACGGCGGCTACTGGAGCGGTTTCGGGAACGACCCGGTGACCCGCCAGCCGGTGACGACCAGCACCTGGCTCGACCGGCTCGCGCCGAAGGCGCTGGCGATCCTCGCCGCGGGAACGTGCGCCACCTACGGCGGCATCCACGCGATGGCCGGGAATCCGACCGGGGCGATGGGGGTGCCCGACTATCTCGGCTGGGACTGGAAGTCGAAGGCGCAGATCCCGATCGTGTGCGTTCCGGGCTGCCCCGTCCAGCCGGACAACCTGTCGGAGACGATCACCTACCTGCTCTACCAGGCGAGCGGGCAGGCGCCGATGATCCCCCTCGACGACCAGCTCCGCCCGCGCTGGCTGTTCGGCGCCACCGTGCACCAGGGCTGCGACCGGGCCGGGTACTACGAGGAAGGTCAGTTCACCACGGAGTACGGCACCCCGCAGTGCCTGGTGAAGATCGGCTGCTGGGGCCCGGTGGTGAAGTGCAACGTCCCCAAGCGCGGCTGGATCAACGGGGTGGGCGGCTGCCCGAACGTCGGCGGGATCTGCATCGCATGCACGATGCCGGGCTTCCCGGACCGTTTCATGCCGTTCATGGACGAGCCGCCCGGCGCCCACATCTCGACCACCGCGAGCGGCCTGTACGGCGCGGTCATCCGCAGACTGCGCGCCATCACGATGCGTAAGGCGGACGTCGAACCGCGCTGGCGGCGCCGGGACGTCCACGCAGGCCAGGACGACGATCGCGCGCGGGAGAAGGTGCTGACATGACGACCACCTCGGAGCACAGGGGAACCGATGCCCGAGGCGCCAGCCTGCTGGAGATGTCCTGGGACCCGATCACCCGGATCGTCGGAAGCCTCGGCGTCTACACGAAGATCGACTGGCCGGCGCGCAGGGTGGTCGAGTGCCACAGCACGTCATCCATCTTCCGCGGCTACAGCATCTTCATGAAGGACAAGGACCCCCGCGACGCCCATTTCATCACCAGCCGGATCTGCGGCATCTGCGGTGACAACCACGCCACCTGCTCGGTGTACGCGCAGAACATGGCGTACGGCGTCAAGCCGCCGCCGCTCGCCGAATGGATCATCAATCTGGGCGAGGCCGCCGAGTACATGTTCGACCACTGCATCTACCAGGAGAACCTGGTGGGGGTCGACTACTGCGAGAAGATGGTCGGCGAGACCAATCCTGAGGTACTCGAGCTGGCCTGGGCCACCGAGTCGCCGCACGCCGACGAGCACGGGTACCGGACCATCGGCGACATCATGCACGCCCTCAACCCGATCGAGGGCGAGTTCTACCGCGAGGCGCTGGGGATGAGCCGGCTCACCCGCGAGATGTTCTGCCTGATGGAGGGGCGGCACGTCCATCCATCCACGCTCTACCCGGGTGGCGTGGGCACGGTGGCCTCCGTCCAGCTGTTCACGGACTACCTCACCCGGCTGATGCGCTACATCGAGTTCCTCAAGCGCGTCGTCCCGATGCACGACGATCTCTTCGACTTCTTCTACAAGGCGCTGCCCGGCTACGAGGAGGTCGGCCGGCGGCGGATCCTGCTCGGCTGCTGGGGAGCGTTCAACGAGCCGGAGCGGTGCGACTTCACCTACCGGAACATGGCCGACTGGGGCCGGAGCATGTTCGTCACCCCGGGGGTGGTCGTCGACGGCAACCTGGTCACGAACAACCTCGTCGACATCAACCTCGGCATCCGCGTCCTGCTGGGCAGTTCGTACTACGACGACTGGGACGACCAGCCGCTGTTCGTCACCCACGACCCGCTGGGGAACCCGGTCGACCGGCGGCACCCGTGGAACCAGACCACCATCCCCCACCCGAGCCGGCGCGACTTCGACGACAAGTACTCGTGGGTGATGTCGCCGCGCTGGTTCGACGGCATCGACCACCTGCCGCTCGACACCGGCGGCGGTCCGATCGCCCGGCTGTGGAGCACGGCCCTGTCCGGGCTGGTCGACATCGGCCACGTCCGCGCGACCGGGCACAGCGTGCGGATCACGCTGCCGAGGTCGGCGACGGTCGGCGAGCGGACCTACGAGTGGACGATCCCCCGCTGGAGCAACACCCTGGAGCGCAACCGCGCCCGCACCTACTTCCAGGCGTACGCGGCGGCCTGCGCGCTGTACTTCGCCGAGCAGGCGCTGGCCGAGGTCCGGGCGGGCCACTCGAAGACGTGGGAGTCCTTCGACGTCCCCGACGAGGCCGTGAGCTGCGGGTTCACCGAGGCCGTCCGCGGGGTGCTGTCGCACCACATGATCATCCGGGACGGCCGGATCGCGAACTACCACCCGTACCCGCCGACGCCGTGGAACGCCAGCGTGCGCGACGTGTTCGGCACGCCCGGCCCGTACGAGGACGCGGTGCAGAACACCCCGATCTTCGAGCAGAACCCGCCGGAGTCGTTCAAGGGGATAGACATCATGCGCACTGTCCGCAGCTTCGACCCGTGCCTGCCCTGCGGGGTGCACATGCACACCGGCGCCGGGCGCACGCTGGACGTCGTCCACACCCCGCACGCCTTCACCCCCGCCGGGTGATCACGATGGCAGTGGAGACGGCGGTCGCGAGCACGGACCCCCGGGGCACGGCCGGCCCACGGGCCCCGGCCGAGCGCGAATCGGCTGGCCCGCGGAACTCGGTCGACCCGCGCGCGGCGGCGGCCCGGGTGGACGACCTGCTCACCCGGATGGAGCAGCTGGGCGACAGCCGGACCAGGGTGCTGGCCGAGGAGATCGTCCGAGCACTGATGGAGTTCTACGGGGCGGGCCTGGCCCAGCTCACGGCGATCGCGGGCGCGGAGAACGTGCGGGCCTTCGCGGCGGAGCCCCACCTCGGGGCGCTGCTGGCCATGCACGGCCTGCACCCGGTGAGCACCCGGCGCCGGGTCGAGGAGGCCTTCGCGCGGCTCGGGGAGCTCCCCGGGGCACGCACCCTCCGCTTCGAGATCACCGGCACGGAGGAAGATCCGGTCGTCACCGTCCGCTCGTCGGGCCGACCGCCCGGCCCGACGGTGGTCGCCGCGGTCGAGGACGCCGTCGAGACGGCCGCCCCCGAGGTGACCGTGCTGGTCGAGGGGGCCGGGGCCACCCCGCCGGGCGACCTCGCCGCGGGGCGAGCCCTGCTCCCCGTCGTCGTGTTGAGCGCCTCGTGACCGCGACGCTGCGCCGCTACCTCGCGCCCGGCACCGGCCCCGGCGCCGCGCGCTGCGAGCTCTGCGGCGAGCGGATCGCCGAGGAGCACGGGCACATCACCGACCTGGACACCCGCTCCATCCTCTGTTCGTGTCCCGGCTGCCGGCTGCTGTTCACCCGGGCCGGCGCCGGCGGCGGCCGCTACCGGGCGGTGCCGACGAGGTACCTGTTCGCCGCGGCCTTCCCCACCGGGGCCGAGCTGCTCGCGGCGGCGGGCATCCCTGTCGGGCTGGCCTTCTTCGTGATCCACGACGGGGCGGTGGGCGCGTTCTACCCGAGCCCGGGAGGCGCCACGCACTGCGAGCTGCCGGCCAGCACAACGGCCGGCGGCTTCGGCGCCGATCTGGCCGCGGCGGTAGGCTGGCAGCTCACCCCCGAGGTCGAGGGCCTGCTCGTGCACACGACACGGGACGGCCAGAGCGGCTACCTGCTGCCGATCGACGCCTGCTACCGGCTGGTCGGCGAGCTGCGGCTGCACTGGCGCGGCTTCGATGGCGGCACGCAGGCCCGGCAGCGGCTCGCCGACTTCCTCGCCGACGCCCGCCGCAGAGCGGGCTCACCCGACAGCGACACGGACGCACCGGACAGCGGAACGGATTCGCCGGACAGCCGAGCAGATTCGCCTGACGGCAGGGCTGGGGCCCGCGATGGCTGACCTGAGCTTCGACTGCCTCGACGTCTCGCCGCAGCGTTACGCGGCGGCCCCGACGCTGCTTTTCCGGCTGCGCATCGCCGAACGCGGCGGCGAGCGGCTGCACGCGCTGGCGCTGCGCTGCCAGATCCGCATCGACCCGGGCGCCCGGCGCTACGACCCCGTCGAGTCCCGCGCGCTCACCCACCTGTTCGGGACGGGCCCGGGCCCGCCGCACCCGATCCAGTTCGCCACCGTCTCCACGGTGGTATCGGGCTTCACCGGCTCCACCGAGACCGAGCTCGCCGTGCCCTGCGGCTACGACCTCGAGGTCGCGTCCGGGCGGTACTTCGGCTCGCTGCGCGACGGGGTGATCCCGCTGCGGCTGATGTTCAGCGGAACGGTGTTCGGGATCGGCCCGAACGGCCTGCAGGTCGAGCAGGTGCCCTGGCATCTGGAGGCCGGCTACCGGCTGCCGGTCGCAACCTGGCGGGAGCTGGTCGACATGTACTTCCCCGGCGAGGCGTGGCTGCGGCTGGACCGGCGCACCGTCGACGCCCTCGCGCGGTACCGGCTGGACCGCGCCATCCCGACCGCGGACGCCGCGATCACCTCCCTGCTGTCCGGAGCGGCACGATGAGCTCCCACGACCCGGTCGGCTTCCTCGACGACGCGGCGCGGGCGGTCTCCGACACCGTCCTCTACGAGGGATACCTCCTCTACCCATACCGGGAGGACGCGCTGAAGAACCGCCACCACTGGCAGTTCGGCGTGCTGATGCCGCCGGCGTTCGCCGCGGCGGGCACCGGCGAGCACTCCGCCGCCCGCACCGAGTTCCTCCTGGACGGCGGCCCGGGCACGACGCTCCGGATCGGTGCCCGGTGGTTGTGGGAGGGCGGCGGCGCCCGCGGCGACGCGGCGGGGGCGCTCTCGGTGCGGGTCGGCGAGCTGGCGGGCGAGCCCGTCCGGCGGGGCCTGGTGCTCGGCGGGCCGGAACCGGGACGCGGCGAACTGCTGCTCGGCGCGCAGGCGCTGCCCGGCCCCTACGGCGGGTACCAGATCCGCGCCACCGTCCGCAACGTCTCCGTCCGGCCTGGCCAGCCGCCCGCCGACCGGGACGCGGCGCTGGGCCGGGCGTTCGTCGCCGTCCAGGTGGTGGCACGGGCGTACGGCGGCTGTTTCCTCTCGCTGGCCGACCCGCCGGAGTGGGCGGCGGACGCCGCGCGGGCCTGCGTCAACGAGCGGCTGTGGCCGGCGCTCCTCGGCCGCCCGGACCACCCGGGCCGCTCGGACACGGTGCTTGCCGCGCCGATCATCCTGCCTGACCATCCCGAGATCGCGGCGGAGAGCCCGGCCGCGTTCTGCGACGCCACCGAGATCGACGAGATGCTGGCCCTGCGGACGTCCACGCTCACCGAGGCGGAGAAGCTGGCGGCGCGCACGGGCGATCCGCGGGCCGCCGAGCTGCTCGCATCCGTCGCGGAGCTCGCCCCGGCGATGGCCGAGAAGCTGCACGGCCGCGGCCGGGTCACCCCACCGCCGGCTCCGGGCCCGGCACCAGACGCGACACCGGGCGCGGAGCCGGCGGTGGGCAGCGCGGTGCGGCTGCGACCCCGGCCCGGACGGATGCTGACCGGCCCGCTGGCCGGTCTGGCGGGCGGGGCCGCGACCGGCAGCGACGCGCAGGACATGTTCGTCGACGGCCGCGCCGCCACCGTCGCCGCCGTCCTGCACGACGTGGACGGCCGGACCCATGTGGCGGTGACCCTGGACGACGACCCCGGCGCGGACCTGCGCCGGGAATTCGGTCGCTTCCTGTACTTCACCCCTGACGAGCTGGAGCGGCAATGAGTTGGATGGTGAACCAGTGAGCACGCTGGTGGCCGGCGTCGGCAACATACTGCTCGGCGACGACGGCTTCGGCGTGCAGGTCGCCCGCCACCTGCGGCGCACCGGCCCGCCGCCGCGGGTGACCATCGCCGACTACGGGACCAGCGGGCTGCACCTGGCCTTCGACCTGTGCTCCGGCGGTTATTCGACGGTGGTGCTCGTCGACGCGCTCGGACGCGGGTACGAACCAGGCACGGTGTCCCTCGTGGACCTGACCGACGTGCGGGCGCCATCCGAGGTCGACGCGCACGGGATGCGTCCGGACGTCGTCCTCGACCTGGTCGACACGCTCGGAGGGCATCTCGACCGGGTGCTGCTGGTCGGCTGCGAGCCGGCCTCGGTGGATCACCAGGTCGGGCTCTCGCCACCGGTCGCGGCCGCCGTCGAGCCGGCGGCGCGCCTCGTCCGGTCGGTCATCTCCGGCCAGTCCGGGATCAACGGCGCGCCCGGGATCACAGTCAGGCGGATCGAGACCCAACGAGAGGAATGATCATGTCGCACTGGATGGTGCTCGCCGCGGTCGCGGTCGGAGCCGGCGCAGCCGCTGTCGTCATCGCCCCCGATCTGCGCCGATACCTCGAGTTCAGCAGGATGTGATCGGCGTGTGTCTCGGTATTCCGGGTGAGGTCGTGGAGATCCGGCCAGACCGCCCGGACATCGCGACGGTGGACGTCAGCGGGGTGCGGCGGGCGATCAACATCGGATTGCTCGACGAGCACCCGCCACGCCCAGGGGACTGGGTCCTCATCCACGTCGGGTTCGCGCTGTCCCTGATCGACGAGGCCGAGGCGCGGGCGGCGCTGGACTTCCTCACCGGCATCGGGCGTGCCTACGACGACGAGCTGGCCGCGCTGCGCGCCTCGTCCATCGACTAGCGCGGGCGACAGGCCACGCGGAGCGGCGATCGACCACGGAGAGGCGGAGGAGATGCGCTTCGTCGACGAGTACCGGGACGCGGGCACCGCGCGGGCGCTGTCCGCCCGGATAGCCGAGCTCTGTGAGCCGGGCCGGGCATACGCGTTCATGGAGGTGTGCGGCGGGCACACGCACACGATCTACAAGCACGGCCTGGAGGACCACCTGCCACCGGCGGTCTCGTTGGTGCACGGCCCGGGCTGCCCGGTGTGCGTCATCCCGATGGGACGGGTCGACGACGCCATGCACATCGCCCGCCAGGACGGCGTCATCATGACCTCGTTCGGCGACATGATGCGGGTGCCGGGCAGCCACGGCTCGTTCTTCGACGCCAACGCCGAGGGCACCGACATCCGGATGGTCTACTCGCCGCTGGACTCGCTGAAGATCGCGCGGGCGAACCCGGACCGGCAGGTCGTGTTCATGGCGATCGGCTTCGAGACGACGACGCCGTCCACAGCGCTGACGGTGCGGCGGGCGGTGGCCGAAGGGCTGACGAACTTCTCGATCTTCTGTAACCACATCACGATCGTTCCGGCGCTGCGGGCGATCCTGGACTCCCCCGACGTGCGGATCGACGGGTTCGTCGGCCCCGGGCACGTCTCGACGGTGATCGGCTGCCGGCCGTACGACTTCATCCCCCGCGACTACGGCCGGCCGCTGGTGGTCTCCGGGTTCGAGCCGCTGGACATCCTGCAGTCCATCCACAAGCTGCTGCGGCAGCTGCGGGACAGGCGCTGCGAGGTGGAGAACCAGTACACCCGGGTGGTGGCGGCCGAGGGGAACCCGGTCGCGCTCGCCGTGATCGACGAGGTGCTGGAGCCGCGGCCGGACTTCGAGTGGCGCGGGCTGGGCCGCATCCCGTGGTCGGCGATGCAGGTGCGGGAGCGGTACGCCGCCTTCGACGCCGAGCGGATCTTCGCGCCGCCGGGTGCCCGGGTCGAGGACCCGAAGGCCTGCCAGTGCGGCGAGGTGCTGACCGGGGTCATCAAGCCGTGGGAGTGCAAGGTCTTCGGCACCGGCTGCACCCCGGAGACGCCGATCGGTGCCTGCATGGTCTCCCCCGAGGGCGCCTGCGCGGCCTACTACAACTTCGGCCGCGCCCGGCACCGTGCCACCGAGCCCGCGAAGGAGTTGACCCGGTCATGACCGCGGCGAAGACGGCGGCCGGCCGGAGCGAGAGCGGCGTCCTGGACCGGGTCGAGGCCGCGCGGCGACGCCGGCCGAAGCTGCGCGACACCCACATCACCTCGGCGCACGGCGCGGGCGGCAAGGCCACCGCGACCCTCATCGACGCCGTGTTCCTGGAGGGGCTGCGCAACCCGCTGCTGGAACCGCTCGAGGACGCGGCGGTGTTCACCGCGGACGGGACGCGCCTGGCGCTGACGACCGACTCGTTCGTCGTCACCCCGCTGTTCTTCCCCGGCGGTGACATCGGTGATCTCGCCGTGAACGGCACGGTCAACGACCTCGCGGTCGCCGGGGCGCGCCCGCTGCACCTGGCCTGCGCGATCATCCTCGAGGAGGGGATGGCCGTCGACGACCTGCGCCGGATCGTGGCCTCGATGGCCCGCGCGGCGACCGAGGCGGGGGTGTCGATCGTCACCGGGGACACGAAGGTCGTCCAGCGCGGGCGGGCCGACGGCTGCTACGTCACGACCACCGGCATCGGGCTCGTCCCCGCGGACGTCCGCCTGGGCGCCGCGCGGGCCCGGCCGGGCGACGCCGTCCTGGTCACCGGACCGATCGGCGACCACGGGATCACGGTGCTGCTGGCCCGCGGCGAGCTCGACATCAGCGCGGACCTCTCCTCCGACACCGCCCCGCTGGCCGAGCTGACGTCCCGGCTGCTGGACGCGGTCGGGGCGCCGGCGGACGGTCCGGGGGTGCGGGCCATGCGCGACGCGACCCGCGGCGGGGTGGCGACGATCCTCAACGAGGTGGCGACCGCCGCCGGGGTCGGAGTGATCGTCGACGAGGACGCGGTGCCGGTGCGGCCCACCGTGCGCGGGGCCTGCGAGCTGCTCGGCCTCGACCCGCTGTACGTCGCCTGCGAGGGCAGGATGGTGGTGATCGTCGCCCCCGAGGTGGCCGAGGCGGCGCTGGCCGCGCTGCGCTCGCACCCGCTGGGCGCGGACACGGCGGTGATCGGGCGGATCGCCGACGACCCGCCGGGCATGGTGCTGCTCAACACCGCGTTCGGCGGGACCCGCATCGTCGACCTGCTGGTCGGCGATCCGCTACCGCGGATCTGCTGACCGGGCTGGCACGGTGCACGAGCTCTCGGTCACCGTCGAGCTGGTCGACATGGTCGCCCGGCGGGTCCCGGCGGACGTCCAGGTGACCCGGGTGGCGCTCGAGGTCGGGCGGTTGTCCGGGGTGATGACCTCGCCGCTGCGCTTCTGCTTCGACCTGGTCGCCGCCGGGACGTCGCTCGACGGCGCCCGGCTCGACATCGCCGAGCCGCCGGGGCGGGGCCGCTGCCGCCGGTGCGGGGCCGACGTCGACCTGCCGGACCTGCTCACGCCGTGTGGCTGCGGGAGCCACGAGATCGAGCTGACCGGCGGTGAGGAGGTCCGGATCACCGCCGTCGAGGTGCGCTGACCTCCGGGCGGGTTGGACCTCCCGCCGGGTTGGACGTCCCGGCAGGTTGGACGTCCCGGCAGGTTGGAGCGGAGGTGGGCTGATGTGCGGCACCTGCGGTTGTGAGGCCGAAACGCGGACGCTGCGGCTCGAAATGGACGTGCTGGCGCGCAACGAGGAGTCGGCGGATGACAACCGGGCGTGGCTGGCGGCCCGGCGGGCGTCGGCCGTCAACCTGATGAGCTCGCCGGGGGCGGGGAAGACGACGCTGCTGGAGCACACGATCCGGGCCGTGGCGGGAACTGTCACGTGTGCTGTCATCGAAGGCGACCAGGAGACACCGCTGGATGCCGAGCGCATCCGCGCCACCGGGGCCCGGGCCGTCCAGGTGAACACCGGGACCGGCTGCCATCTGGAGGCGGCGACGGTCGGGCGGGCGCTGCGGGAGCTCGACCCACCGCCCGGGGCGGTGGTGCTCATCGAGAACGTCGGCAATCTGGTCTGCCCGGGGCTGTTCGACCTCGGGGAGTCGGCCCGGGTCGTGCTGGCCTCGGTCACCGAGGGTGAGGACAAGCCCAGCAAGTACCCGCACATGTACCGGGTCGCCGATCTCGTTCTGCTCACCAAGGTCGACCTGCTGCCCTACCTCGCCTTCGACGGTGACCTGTTCGCCGAGTCCGTGCGGCTGGTCAACCCGTCCGCCCCGGTGCTGCCGGTGTCGGCGATCGCCGGCACCGGGCTCGACGACTGGTACGGCTGGCTGCGGGCGTTCGCGACCACCGCCTGACCGAGGCTGATCCCGCCGTCGTTGCAGGGCACCCGGGAGTGGGTCAGGACGGTGAAGCCCCGGTCTACCAGCCCGTCCATGATCTCGCCGAGCAGCCGCAGGTTGCCGAAGACGCCGCCGGAGAGCGCCACCGCTCCCGCCTGGCGCCCCGGGAGCCCCGCACGCAGGGCGGCACAGATGTCGACGGTGAGCCCGGCCAGCGTGCTGTGGAACCGGGCGGCGATCACCGTGGGGTCGACGCGTTCGCGCAGGTCGTCCACGACGCCGCGGATCAGGTCGGCGCCCGGCAGCAGCAGCCCGGCACCCGACGGCGGGGGGCTCGCCGGGTAGCGGCCGTAGTCGCCGGGGGCGGCGATCCGCTCCAGCTCGATCGCGGCCTGCCCTTCGTAGGTGATCGTGTCCCGGACGCCGACGAGAGCCGCGACGGCGTCGAACAGCCGTCCGACGCTGCTGGTCAGCGGGGCACCCACCGGGGACGGGGCGGCACCGGACCTGGCCAGGGCGGCGACCGCGTCCCAGCGGTCGGCGTTGCGGCGGGCGACCGCGAGGCGGTCCGGGTCGGCGACGCCGGCGGCGAGCAGGTGGGCGGCGGCCATCCGCCATGGTGCCCGGATCGCGGCGACGCCCCCGGGCATCGGGACGGGCGTGAGATGTGCGAGCCGGGTGAAGCCGGCCAGGTCGGCCCACAGGAACTCCCCGCCCCACAGGGTGCCGTCCGGACCGAAGCCGAGGCCGTCGAAGGCCACACCGAGCACCGGCCCGGGATGGCCGTTGTCCGCCAGGCAGGAGGCAATGTGCGCGTGGTGATGCTGCACGCCGACGACCGGCAGGTCCTGCTCCAGCGCCCACTTCGTGGACAGATACTCCGGGTGCAGGTCGTGCGCTACCAGCTCGGGCGAGATGTCGAACAGCCGGCGCAGGTGGTCGATCCCGCTGACGAACGACCGCAGCGTCTCGTGGTTCTCCAGGTCCCCGATGTGGCCGGAGAGGTACGCCCGCCGCCCCGCCGCCAGGCACACGGTGTTCTTCAGCTCGGCCCCGCAGGCCAGCACCGGCCGCTGGACGTCCCAGGGCAGCGGCAGCGGCTCCGGGGCGTAGCCGCGGGAGCGGCGCACGAGCGTCTCCCGGCCGCGCACCGACCGGGCGACCGAGTCGTCGAGCCTGGTGTGGATGGCCCGGTCGTGGGCGAGGAAACCGTCCGCGACCGGGCTGAGCGCGGCGAGGGCCTCCTCGTCGTGGTACACGATCGGCTCGTTGGAGATGTTGCCGCTGGTCAGCACGATCGGGCCGGGCAGCAGGCCGAGCAGAAGGTGGTGCAGCGGCGTGTACGGCAGCATCACGCCGAGCGTCCCGGTGCCCGGCGCCACCGCCTCGGCGACCCGCCTAGCGGGCCGGCAGCGCTCGACCAGGACGATCGGCCGGCGCCGCCCGGTGAGCAGGAGGCGCGCGGTGGGGTCGAGGCAGCACATCTCCTCGACGGTCGCCAGGTCGCGCACCATGACGGCGAACGGCTTGGCGTCCCGGTGCTTGCGCCGGCGCAGGGTCGCCACCGCGGACCCGTCCGCGGCGAGCACGGCCAGGTGGTACCCGCCCAGCCCCTTCACCGCGAGAATCCCGCCGCCCCGCAGCAGCCCCGCTGCTCGCTCCAGCGGCTCGTCGGACGTCGGCGACGCGGCGGCGGTGGGCCGGAAGCTGAGGGTGGGGCCGCAGTCCGGACAGCACACCGGCTGGGCGTGGAAGCGGCGGTCGGCCGGGTCGTCGTACTCCGCCCGGCACCGCGCGCACATCCGGAATCCGGCCATCGTCGTGGCCGGCCGGTCGTAGGGGACGTCCCGGATGATCGTGAAGCGGGGGCCGCAGTTGGTGCAGTTGATGAACGGGTAGCGGTAGCGCCGGTCGGCCGGGTCGGCGAGCTCGGCCAGGCAGTCCGCACAGGTGGCACTGTCCGCGCAGACCCGCGTCCGCGGCCCGGCCCCGCCGCGGGCCGGGTCGCTGGGGGCGATCCGGAACCCCGGCGCCGCCGGCCCGGCTCCGGGCGGCGCGGGACCGCCGGAGACGTCCACGCTGTCGATCTGGGCGAGCGGCGGCGCCTCCTCGCGCAGCGCGGTCAGGAACGCGGCGACCTCCGGGCCTGCGCCGTCCAGCGCTATGTGGACGCCCTCAGCGTCGTTGGAGACCTGGCCGCTCAGTCCGAGCCGGGTCGCCAGCCCGTAGACGAAAGGGCCGGAAACCGACGCCCTGCACGATTCCGGTCACCTCGACCTCGACCTGCTCTCGCGACGTCATTCATCCAGTCTCGCCCATTCATCCAGCCTCGCCCAGCGGGCGTCCGAAGGCCTCCCCGAAGACGAGCTCCTCGACGGGACGGCGCCGCAGGTTGCTGGGGAATCCGCGCTCGGGATAGCCGACCGCGAGGTGCGCGGCGGTCGCGTAGCCGTCCGGTATGTCGAGCAGCTCGGCGACCTTCGGTTCGTCGGCGACCAGCAGCGTCGTCAGGGCGGTGGCCACCCCGGCGCCGCGCAGCGCGAGGCAGAGGTTCTGCACGATCGGGTAGACCGACGCCCCGCCGACGATGCTCAGCCGGTCGAGCTCGGTGTCGGTGGGATGCAGCGCCGCGAGCTTCGCGCACACCACGATCAGCACGGGGACGTCCGCCAGGGTGCGCGCGAAGTGGTCGGCCTCGGTCGGCGTACTGATCCCGCGCTCGTCGAGGTAGGGCTGCCAGCGGGCCAGGTAGAGGTTGGCGAGCACCCGCCGGCGCTCCGGGTCCCGGACGACCACGAACCGCACCGGCTGGCGGTTCCCGCCCTGCGGGCCGAACCGGGCGGCGTCGAACGCGGCGACGAGGACGTCGTCGGGCACCGGGTCGGGTCGGAACCGCCGGCAGGTGCCCGTCGTGCGCATCGCGTGTGTCAGCTCCATGGGTCGATCCTGGTCGACGGAGGCGTCACTGGACGAGGCGTCACCGACGGAGACGTCGTCGAAGGAGACGTCGACCTGCTGGAAGCTCTTGAACTGCTCCGCCTGGGCGTACGAGGTGTAGACCCGCCGGTCGGAGTCGGTGAGGACGACGTCGTCCACGAACGGGGTGAGCAGCGCGCGCGGGTAGAGCCGTTCGGCGCGCACGGTGTTGATCTCCATCGCGAACACGATCACCGCGGCGAGCAGGTACAGCCAGGTCATCAGGCCGAGGACCAGCGCGAACAGGCCGTAGACCTGCGTGCGCCCCTGTAGCTGGTACTGGAGGAGGTAGGTCCCGGCCGACTGGAGCAGCTGCCAGCCCAGCGCGGCGATCGCGGCTCCGGGCAGGATCTGGCCGAACGTCACCGACTTGACCGTGAGCAGCCGGAACGCCATCAGGATCAGGCCCGTGTTCCCGGCGATGCCGAGCACCACCGCGAGAACCTGCGCGCCGGCACCGAGACCGGTGCCGAGGTCGCCGGCCCGGGTGGTGATCGCGGACAGCAGGGTCGTCAGCACGACACCGAGCCCGAACAAGCCGATGAGGCCGAAGCTGCGCACCCGGGCGAAGAAGGGGTTCGGCCGCGAGCGCCGTGGCACCGCCCAGACCGTGTCCAGCGCGTTCCCGAGCGCGCGGGCCACCCCGAGGCTGCCCCAGATGCTGCCGAGCACACCGATCGCCACCGCCACGGCACTCCCGCGCAGGGCCTGGACGTCGCTGCGGAGCTGGTCACCGATGATCGGGAACTGGCTGAGCGCGGAGCTCACCACCTGCTCCTGGATGTCGGGATGCCCCGCGAGGACGAAGCCGAGGCCGGTCGTGAGCAGCAGGAGCAGCGGAAACAGGGAGAGGAATCCGTAGAACGCGATCAGCGCGGCGAGGTAGCCGCCCTGGTCCTCCGCGAACTTGTAGACGACCGCGAGCGGGAATGCGATCCTCGGCCTGCTCTGCTGTGCCCGATCCAGCCGAGCGCCGAGCGCCATCCCGCGTCTCCTCGTCTCGGTGCGCCGCAGGCGGCGGCGCACCGGTAAGAACTGGACCTACCTCCGCGATCGTAGGGATGTATTCCACCGACGCGGCGCAACGCACGCGGGATCTCCAGCCGGCCGTCACCCCGGCGACCTGTCAGCGTGTGGGCTGGTAGATCCGGGTGTGCTCCGACGTGGCGATCTCCGCCCGCCCCGGGACGGACTCGTCGAAATGGGTGATCTCCTGGCCCAGCACACTGTTGAGCACCCAGTCGGTCGCCACCCTGACCCGGTTCGCGCCCGCGGGGAGCGCGGCCAGGTGGTAGGCCCGGGTCAGCAGCGCCGCCGGCGGCCCGCTCAGGGTGAGGCCGAACGGGTTCGCCACCGCGGCGCGGCCACCGAGATCCACCACGAAGCCCAGGTCACGGTGCCGGTACCGGCGCGGCGAGCCGTACCCGAGCGAGGCGGCCACGTTGCGGGCCGCCGCCCGGCCCTGGCGGATCGCGTGCTGCGCGGTCTGCCCGGCCGGCGCTCCCCCGCGCGTCACGTCGGGGACGGCGGCGGCGTCCCCGAGCGCGAACACCCCGTCCGCGGTGGGCACGCGGAAGAACTCGTCCACGATCAGCCGGCCGTGCGTGGTGGGCAGCCCGAGCGCGGCGACGAGCGGGCTGGGGCTCACGCCGGCGCACCAGACGACCGTGTGGGTCGGCACGCTCGTGCGGGTGCGGACCGTCGGCCCGCCAGCCGCGAGCGTGACCGCCTCGGCCCCGATCTCCACCACCGAGGTGCCCAGATGGACCTCGACCCCACGCCCGGCGAGCACCCGCGCGGCGCGATGCCCCAGCGCGGGCGCGAGCTCGTGCAGCACCCGCGGCGCGTGATCCACCAGCAGCCAGCGGACGTCGGACGGCCGCAGCCGCTGGTAGGCCGCCGCGGCGTGCCGGGTGAACCCGACCATCTGCGCGGCGAGCTCCGTCCCGGTGTAACCACCGCCGACCACGACGAACGTGCACAGCGCCGCCCGGCGGCGCGGGTCGTCGGCGGCGTCGGCCAGCTCCAGCCGGCGCAGGACGTGGTCGCGCAGCGCCACGGCCTCGTCGAGGTTCTTCAGCCCGAGGGCGTGCTCGTCGAGGCCGGGCACGTCCAGGGTGCGGGTGACCGAGCCGGGCGCGAGGACCAACCTGTCCCAGCCGACGGTCCGGGTGGCAGCGTCCGCGGAGCGCACGGTGACCGTGCGCGCGGACAGGTCGGCGGCGACGACGTCACCGAGCCGCAGCAACGTGCGACGCAGGACGGCGCGCAGCGCCACGGCCAGGTGGCGGGGCTCCACCGTGCTGGCGCAGACCTGCGGCACCAGCGAGGTGTAGAGCAGATGGTCCACGGGTGAGACCACGGCAAGCTCCGCGCGGCCGGCGGGAAGCGCCGATTCCAGCCGGCGCAGCAGGCTCACCCCGGCGAAGCCGCCGCCGACGACCACCACCCGGGACACCCCCGGCCGGTCGCCGCCCGCCGACTTCCACGGCACGTCCGGGACCGACCCGACCACGGCAACTCCCCCGATGATATGAATGTCAACATGACCGGCGAAAAATCCTCGACGGACGAGTCCTTGGCCGATAAGGCCCCGATGGACAACGCCGCCGCCTATGTCGCCGGCTACGGTGTGCGATCCCGCCCACTGCGCGAAATTCTCTCGCTGTTGACCGGCGGCAGCCAGCCGATCGACGTTCTGATAACGCGGACCGCGACACCGCGGCGGGCGGTCGAGGAGCTTCTGCGTAGCCTTGGCCCGGATCTCACCGAAAACAAGCACGGTTACCGCCTACGGGCGGAAGTCATCGCCGAATATCGCGCCCGATTCGCCCTGGACGGCCTGGAGCCGGCCGGCGCCGCGGGCGATGACCGCGACGGCGACGGGCTCGGCGCCCTTGCCCTGCTGATCAAGAACGCCCCCGCACCCCGCCGGGACCTCGACCATGTGGCCGCGACAGCGGGAACGCTCGCCCGCCGCGCGACCTGGCTCGACACCACCTACGACCTGGCCGGCCGGCGGGTGCTGTTCGTCGGCGACCACGACCTGACCTCGGTGGCGCTGGCCCGGCGGCAGCCCGGCGCCGAGATCACCGTGGTCGACCTGGATGAGCGGACCCTCGCCTACATCGACGCCACGGCACGCTCCGAGGGACTGTCGATCCGCACGCTGTTCGGCGACCTGCGATTCACCCTGCCGCCCGCCGCGCGGGAGTGGGCGGATCTCGTCCTCACCGATCCGCCGTACACCCCCGAAGGGGTCGGTCTTTTCCTCGGGAGAGCGCTCGCCGGCCTGGGTGACCGGAAAAACGGAGTCGTCGTCGTCGCCTACGGCCACAGCCGGCTCCATCCGATGCTGGGTTTTCAGGTACAGCAGTCCATGCAGCAGTTCGGTGTCGTCTTCGAAGCCATACTGCCGGCATTCAACCGTTATGACGGCGCGCAGGCCGTGGGAAGTGCCAGCGATCTGTACGTGTGCGCGCCGACCAGCCGCACGTGGAAAGTCCTCGAGCGGGCGGTGGAGAGCTTCGGAACGCGCATCTACACCCACGGGACGCAGTCCGTGGAGAGCACCGCGGCGGTCGAGCTCGGGCCGGCCGCGACGGTGATCGGCGACGCCACCGCCGCCGGATCGCCGGGCGCCCGCCGCCTCGGCCTGCGCTCGCTGTTCACCGGCTCGGACTACCTTCGCGACCTCGGCGACAACGCGGACGTCGCCGTGGACCTCACCGCCGACCCCGGTCCGCTGCTGCTGCGAGCCCTGCTCGCCGTGACCGCCCGGAAGGTCCGGTTCGTCGTGCCGGTCGACCATCCCGACGTGTCGACCCCCGGCGCCCGGGCGGCTCTCGCGAGCCTGGTCGCCCCGAAGTACCGCCTGACGTTCCCCCCACCGGCCTCAGCGGGACGTCCCCGAGGCGAGGCCGGGCACGAGGGCGGCGGATACGGGGTCGTCCACGCGGACCTGGTCGACGCGGAGGCGGACACCGGCGGCGAGGCGGACGTCGACGTGGGCGCCGGCGGTCCGACCCGGCCGCCCGCCCCGGACGTAACCGCGCGTTGGCTGCTCGAGCGGGCCCACGGCCGGATCGGGAACGTGCTGCGCGAGGGCGTCATCCGTGCGGCCGCCCGGGACGGCCGGGCGATCTCCAAGAACGACGCCCGCGCGCTCGTCCGAGCTCAGGTGGGCACAGCCGACCTCGACACGCTGGACCTGACGGCGATCGAGACCCCCCGCGCACGCCTGGAGCGGGTGCTCCAGGCCGTCCGCGCGCCGGGGCCGGCTCGATCTTGAGCTCTCAGGATCCCAGCCGTAAGCAGGATTGATCAGGCTGGACGCGAAGTTCTCCACGGGCCGCCCGTCGACGCTCAACATGTCTGGTCATGACCCGGCGATGACGGTGCGTTGTCGTTCGCGGTCGGGCTCACCGCTCGGATGGACGAAGCGGCGTCCTTCAGGAGCGAACCGGGCGTTGCGACGGTTCATGCGGAACGGACGTCTTCAGCCGGCGCGCCAACCGCGAGATCGGGCATGTGCATTCGTTGGGGAAGGAAGAGGGGGGTGGCGAGCAGGAGGACGCCGGAGATGGTGATGGCGGTGAGTGGGCTGGTGAGTGTCGCGAGGACGCCCCAGATCACCATGAGGGTCGCCTGGACGAGTTTGCTGCTGATGCTCCATGCGCTGAGGACTTGTGCGACGTGGTCGGCGGGAGTGCGCTGCAGGCGTTCTGTCGCGTTGATGGGGTTGAAGACGCCCATGCAGGTGATCAGCAGGGCCTCGACGACGATTACCGTGAGGAGTCCGGGAATGCCGGGACGGGTCAGGGCGAGTCCGAGCGGGAAGATCGAGCGCAGCCAGCCGGAGACGATCATGACGCGGTGCCGACCGTAGCGGGTGACGAGGCGCGCGGAGAGGCGGGCGCCGGCGAAGCCGCCGAGTGCCGGGATGCCGAAGGCGAGACCGTACTGCCAGGCGGGGAAGTGGTACTCGCCCAGCAGAAGGACGGCCAGGAGCGGGCTGGTGGCCATGATCAGACCGCTGACTGTCACGGAGTTGAGGAACAGACGTCGTAGAGCGCGGTCGTGGAGGATGAATCGCCAGCCGCTCAGAAGGTCAGTGGCACGCATCTTGGTGGCCGCGTCGCGGGGCGCTGCGATGTCGCCGCCACGGATGCGGAGGACCCCGAGCGCGGAGAGCAGGTAGCTGAAGGCGTCGGCGGCGACGGTGACGACCGGGCCGAGCAGCCCGATGAGTGCTCCACCGAGAGGCGGGCCAGCCGCGGTCGCCACCCAGCTCGTGCCCTCGAATCTCCCGTTCGCGACGAGCAGATGGTCCGAGTGGACGAGGTGCTTCAGGTACGCACCGGATGCGGCGGTGAAGGCGATGCTCGCCGTTCCGGAGATGACCGAGACGGCCAGCAGCTGGCCGTAGGACAGCAGGCCGAGGAGGTACGCGATCGGAACGCTCGCCATGGCGAGGAACCGAATCAGGTCCGTCGCGATCATCACGGGGCGCTTGGTCCGGTGCTCGATCCACGGCCCGAGCGGGACCGCGACGATCGCGGCGACAGCGAGGCCGGCTGCTCCCAGGAACGAGACGGCGAATGCCGACGAGTGCAGCACCCGGACCGCGATGAGCGGGAACGCCCCGAAAGCGATCCACGTGCCGTATGTACTGACGGCGTAGGCCGACCACAGCCACCCGAAGCCGGGCCCCGATCTCACACGCACATGGCTCCTCGCGACAACCGACGGTTTGGATGCCCGAAGCACATCAGTCATGCTGGAGCGCGATCAAACAACCGATTCCTCGGCGAGCCACAACCACCAGTTGTGCGCACCTAAGATGAACCAGTGGACACCGAGGCATTGCGATCGTTCGTCCGGGCGGCCGAGCTCGGACAGTTGCAACATGCGGCCGACGAGCTGGGCGTGACGCAGCAGGCGGTTTCCAAGCGGATCGCCGCCCTGGAGCGCGGGCTGGAAGTCCGGCTGTTCACCCGTACCGCCCGAGGGGTTGAGCTGACGCTCGACGGCCAGGCGTTTCTCCCGCACGCGCGGAGCATCGTCATGGGTGTCGATCGCGCCATCACCGCGGTCAGGCCGGGCTCCCGGGCCCTTAGGATCGACGTTCTCGGCCTGCGAAGCGCGCAGGCCGTTGTTCTGCACGACTATTGGCGGTCGCATCCCGAAACCAACCTCGACGTGGTGACCCTCAGGGTCAACGACCCACGCGTGGCGGTCACCGCCGTCGAGGCAGGCGATATCGACGCCTCGTTCCGTACCGTCACTGACCCGGCCACGCTGCCACGCGACGTGCAGATGATCCATGCGTTCGACTCCCCGCTGGAACTTCTCGTCGGCCCGAGACATCCGCTCGCCGCCGCGCGAAGACTGACGCCACCGCAGCTGCGCCAGCATCGGATATGGGTGCCGGGTATCACGCCCCGAAGCGAATGGGCGGAGTTCTACGACCAGCTCGCCACCGACTTCGACCTACGCATCGACGCGGCAGGCCCGCACTTCGGCGATGAGGTACTTTTGGACACCCTCGCGGAATCCGCAGACGTGGCCACCCTCATCGGGGCACGCGACCGGTACATCTGGCCGACGAACCACGACCTACGCCGCATCCCCATCGTGAATCCGACGCTCGCATACCCACTCTCGCTCATCCTCCCCAGAACGAATCCACACCCAGGACTCCGCGCGATCATCACCCACCTCGGAACCCTGCCAAGGCTCCCTGAGACGGTCTGGCTCCCGTCCTGGGCAACGACGCCACGGTGAGTCAGCTTCTGACCTCGGCGCCAAGCGCGGCGGCTATCTTGGCCCCGAGGTGTCCCAGGCCGCCCAGGCCGCCCAGACCGGCCACGGCGACCCGGCTGCCCGGCTCGATCCCGGCCGCGCGACTGCGGCGCGCGCGCCGTGGCGCCATGATCCAGCGCCCCGGCACCCAGCCGTCCAAGCTGGTGCCGGTAGCACGCGCCGTCAAATTGCGTCGTCGTCAGCTGGTCCGCGAGACGGCTGCTCCCATCGCGTCGACCGGGAGCGTCACGACGAAGCCAACATGGCCTCGATCGACCGCTGACCTGCCGTGCGAGAAGTAAGGAGAGCGCGACGCCGGCACCCTCGCCGCGTTCAAGGTGGTGACGATGGAGGGAGCAACCGATGCCGAGTTCTTCGCGATGCTCGCGTTCCTGCAGCCCGACGAATCCCTCACGCTGGGCACGGACCGCTCGCGAGTCGAGGCCTGCTTCCGGGGGCGGGTACCACGCACGTACATCCGCCATTCCTGGGACCGGATGATTCCGGTCGAGCTGCAGGACCGCATGATCGCCGAGGCCGACCGGCTCACCCCTGACAACCCGTTCGACGTCCACACGATCGACGCTCCGCACTCATCCAACGAACAGCAGTTCGCGCAGGTCGTAGGCATTCTCGACCGCCTCGCCTAGCGGAGTACGCCCGGACGACGCGACATCGGCTCCTCTCGTGGGGCGTGCCCGGCAGCCTTGCCGCGCTCGTCACGACAGGTTGAGCGCGTCCGCGACCGTGGCGAGATAGTCGACGTGACCGTCGGCGGAGTCCAGGCCGCGTCCCATCGTGGCCACGGAGACGTGGGTTCCGCCGGCTTCGCGCCAGGCGTCGATCTCCGCCGTGAGGTCGCCTACTCCGCCCCGAGGAAGAACCACGTAATCGGCGCCGAACTCCTCGACCGACCGGCCGAGGCCGTGCAACTTCTCGCGTAGCCGCTTCCAGGCGGCCAGGGCGTGATCGACGCCGAAGCCGCCGAAGAAGACGAAACCGTCCGCGAGCCGGGCCGCCCGGTCGAACGCGGCCTCGCCGGACCCGCCGAGCCAGATCGGGACGGGCCGGGACGGCTTCGGCACGAGTGCGGCCCGGTCGACCCGGTCGAAGCGGCCGGAGAAGTCGACGACGGGTTCGGTGAACAACCGGCGAAGCAGCGTGATCTGTTCTTCCTGCCGAGCACCGCGGGTGCGGAAGTCCTGGCCGAGGGCCTCGTACTCGACGGAGTTCCAGCCGACCCCCACACCGAGGCGCAGCCGGCCGCCGGACAGGAGATCGACATCGGCGGCCTGTCGGGCCACGAGTGCGGTCTGGCGCTGCGGGAGAATCAGGACCCCGGTCGCGAAACCGATACGTTCGGTGATACCGGCCAGATAAGCGAACATCACGAACGGGTCGTGGAACGGGTCATGCTCGGTGTAGGGGCCTGAAAGCGCGGGCGTCCTGTCGGCATGTACGGCGCCGAGCACGTGGTCGTAGGCGAGGAGGTGGTTAAAGCCCAGCTCCTCGACCGCGGTCCCGATCCGCCGGACAGCGTTCGGATCTCCTCGAAGCTCGATCTGCGGGTAGACGACACCGATCTGCATGGACGTCATTGTGCTCTGCCGATCTTGAGGATGTTGATCTCCTCCCCTCTGACACGCCGGTCGGGGCGGCTCGGGCCACTCAGGCTGGACCACACCGCAGCCAATCCTTCTACCAGCAGTAGAACGTAGACTAAAGCCGGTGCAACGAAGATCGCTCGCCGCGACGTCGACCGCCGCACTCACGACCCTGACGGCAGTCGCCATACTGATGCTGGCCGTCATTCTCGTCACGCCCCGTCCCGCGTGGGCGCACTCGGCGCTACGCAGCGCCGACCCGGCCGACGGGTCGACCCTGAACGCGCCACCCACCCGGATCTCGCTGGTGTTCAGCGAGGCCGTCTGGGCGGACTACGCGACGGTCACGGTCACCCGCGCCGGAGGCGGCCAGATTCCAGCCGATCCGCCGCAGGTCACCGACACCACCCTCTCGGTCGCGGTGCGGGACGTCACAGCGGGCGACTATCACGTTGCCTGGCGCGTGGTCTCCGCCGACGGGCATCCGATCAGCGGCGAGCTCTCCTTCGCGGTGGCCGCTCCCCCCGCCGCTGTGGCCACGACGGCCACGCCCGAACCGGCAGCACCGCCAGGCGGCACCACGGCCCCGGCCACAGCGACGACCGCCGCGCCGCGGCCCACGGACCCCGCGCCGACGCCGCCGGCCACCTCGGAACCCGCTGACGGCGGCGGCAACGGCTGGATCATCGGAGTGATCATCGCCGGGCTGGCCGTGCTCGGCGGTGCGGTACTGCTGATCCGACGGAACCGGGAGTAGGAACCATGGCCGTTCCCGTTGTCGCGCTCGCCGCGCTGCTGGCGCTGGTGGCACTCCTGGCCGTCGTCGCCACCGGCCCCGCGGGGGTGGCCCTTCCGGGGCTGCCCGACGCCGGTTCGCTCACCCACTGGGGGCTGCCGGTCGCCCGGATGGTCAGCGAGGTGGCCGCTGTCGGGACGGTCGGCTGGCTGCTCGCCGCCGCCGTGCTCATCCCGGCCCAGCAGGGCCGGCTCGGCGCGGCGGCACGCCGCCACGGGCGGGCCGCCGCCGCCTCGGCGGCGGTGTGGGCGGTCGCGGCGCTCGCCGAGCTGGTGTTCACCGCGTCCGACATCACCGCCCGCCCCCCCGGCGACGTCCTGGACCCGGCGGCGCTGCGCTCCTTCGTCTCCGCCGCCCCACAGGGCCGGGCGCTGCTCATCGTGGCCGTCGCGGCGCTGGTCGTCGCCCTGGTGAGCGCGACACTGATGTCGACCGTGGCCGCCGGATGGCTGCTCGCGCTCGCCTGCGCGGCGCTGCTCCCGCCGGTGGTCACCGGGCACGCGGCCGGGTCGTCCCAGCACGCGCTCGCCGTCATCGCGCTCGGCCTGCACATCACGGCGGCCGTGGTCTGGATGGGCGGCCTGCTGGCCCTGCTGACCATGCGGGCCCTGCCGGACACCACCTTCTTCGCCGCGTTGCGCCGCTACTCGCGGCTGGCGGCCTGGGCCGCGGGGGCCACCGCGGTCGGAGGCGTGGCCAGCGCCGCCGTCCGGCTCGGCGGGTTCGGCCCGCTGTTCGACGACCGGTACGGCCTGCTGGTGCTCGGCAAGGCCGCCGGCCTCCTCACCGCCGTCACACTCGGCGGCCTCGTGCGCCGCCGGGTGATCACCGCTGCCGCGGCCGGCGACCGCGCCGACGCGAGCGCCGTCCGAGCGGACTCCGAGCCCGCGGACACCGTCGACGCGGCCACGGCAGGCGCAGGCACGGCGAATGCGGCCGCCGGCGGCGTACCCACCCGCCTGAGCGCGTTCCGGCGGCTCGCCGCGGTCGAGATCTGCGTCCTCGCGGCGACGTTCGGACTGGCAGCGGGCCTGGCGCAGACGGCGCCGCCGGTCAACGACTCGGCACTGCCGACCGACCCGACCGAGGGCCTGCTCGGCTACCCGATGCCACCGCCGATCACACCTGGACGGCTCCTCACCTCCTGGCATCCCGACTGGGTGTTCCTCGGCCTGGTCGCCCTCGCCGCCGGCCTGTACCTGACCGGGGTAATCCGGCTCGCGCGCCGCGGCGACAGCTGGCCGATCGGCCGCACGATCGGGTTCCTGACCGGACTCGCGCTGGTCGCTGTCGTGACGTCCGGCGGCCTCGGCACCTACGGGCCGGTGCTGCTCAGCGTGCACATGACCCAGCACATGATCCTCACGATGCTGGCGCCGATCCCGCTGGTGCTCGGCGCACCGATCACCCTCGCGCTGCGCGCGCTGCGGCCGGCGTCCGCGCCGTACCGCGCCGGGCCGCGCGAGTGGCTGCTCGCCGGGCTGCACTCCTGGCCCGCGCGGGTGGTGACCCATCCGCTGTTCGTCACCGCGAACTTCGCCGGCAGCCTGTACGTGCTGTACCTGAGCGACCTGCTCGGCTACCTGATGAACAGCCACCTCGGCCACCTGGCGATGAACGCCCACTTCCTGATGACGGGCTTCTACTTCTTCGAGGTCCTCATCGGCATCGACCCGCTGCCGAAGCGGCCACCGCACCCCGGGCGGGTGCTGATGCTGATGGCGGTGGTCCCGTTCCACGCCTTCCTCGGGCTCACGATCATGAGCACGTCCACGGTGCTGGGCAGCAGCTGGTACGAGCAGCTCGTCCGCCCCTGGGGGGTCAGCCCGCTGCACGATCAGGGCACAGCCGGGGGCATCACCTGGTCGTTCGGGGAGGTCCCGACCCTGGTGGTGCTGCTCGTCCTCGCCGTGCAGTGGGCCCGCACCGACGAGCGCCGCGCCCGCACCCGCGAGCGCCGCGTCGACGCCGCCGGGGTGGACGAACAGCTCGACGCCTACAACGCCTACCTCGCCCGCCTCAACGGCGGACGGCCCGCGCCGGCGAAACAGGCCGCACCGACCGTCCCGCCGGTACCGGCCCAGCGCGGCGACACCGGCTCCCCCACCACCGGACCGGGCTCCTGACCGTTCCAGCTCTCGGTAAAGCCGGGCAGTGGAACTCCTGGTACGCCGAAGCGATCCCGCTGGCCGAGCAGCGCTACAAGACCTACCTGGTGGAACGCGGTCAGGAAGAGCGATCGGCGATGAGTGGTTACACACGGTGGGCCGACATCCGTGCCGAGCAGGTTGCCAGGGCGGGCGGAGAGGAGGCGGTCGCAGCCGGCAGACAGGAGCTCCTGGCGGTCGCGGTCGGGCACCGGCTTGCCGAGGTGCGTCGGGTGCGGGGTCTGACCCAGCAGCAGGTGGCGGAACGCATGGGAGTGACCAAGGGCCGGATCTCGCAGATCGAGCAGGGCTCTGTCTCCGGTCAGGACATCGTCGCCAGATATGCCGCTGCTCTCGGGGGCCGGCTGCACCAGGCGATCTACTTCGACCTCGAGACCGGTGACGGCGCCGCCGCTGAGCCCTCCGCTCGCCGCGGATTGACCAGGTCGTCAGGAACGGGCCGGTGTCGGGCGGCTCCGGGTCGCTTCGGCGTCGAGGTGGCGGCGGGTGAACACCCAACTGATCTCCAGCGTGATGCCGCCGGCCAGGGCGACGGCCGCACCCGTCCACGGGCCGGTGGTGCCGACCAGCGACAGTTGGAAGAACTCCTGCCCGTACGGGACGGCCAGGACGACCGCGAACGCGAGCGCCATCGTCGCGACGAGCAGGATCCGCCACCAGGTGTAGGGCCGGGCGACGATCGCCAGCGCCCACAGGGCGACGAGGAACAGGGTGAGCGTCGCCATCGACGTCTCGGCGTCGAGGTCGCCGTTGTAGATGGAGCGGGCCAGGAAGTAGGAGGCCAGGGTCGCGGCGGCGGCGAGCGCCCCGGCGGGCAGCGCGAAGCGCAGGACCCGGCCGACGAAGTCCGGGCGGGCCCGTTCGCCGTTCGGGGCCAGGGCCAGGAAGAAGGCGGGGATCCCGATCGTGAGCGATCCGATCAGGGTCAGGTGGCGGGGCAGGAACGGGTAGGGCACCTGGGTGATCACCACGACGATGGCGAGCAGCACCGAGTAGACCGTCTTGGTCAGGAACAGGTTCGCGACCCGCTCGATGTTGCCGATCACCCGCCGCCCCTCACCGACGACCGAGGGCAGGGTGGCGAAGCTGTTGTTCAGCAGGACGATCTGGGCGACCGCACGGGTGGCCTGGCTCCCGGAGCCCATCGAGACGCCGATGTCGGCGTCCTTGAGGGCGAGCACGTCGTTGACGCCGTCGCCGGTCATCGCGACGGCGTGCCCACGGGACTGCAGGGCGGCGACCATCTCCCGCTTCTGCTGCGGGCTGACCCGACCGAAGACCGAGTGCGTCTCCAGGACGTCCGCGAGGGCCTCGGGGTCGGTGGGGAGCGTGCGGGCGTCCACCGGGTTCTCGGCTCCGGGCAGGCCGAGGGTGTGGGCGACGGCACCGACGGACAGGGCGTTGTCCCCCGAGATGACCTTGGCGGCGACGCCCTGCTCGGCGAAGTAGCGCAGCGTGTCCGAGGCGTCGGCCCGCAGGCGCTGCGCGATGACGACCAGGGCGACCGGGGTGGTCAGTCCAGGGACCTCGGCGGGGTCGGCCACGGCCTCGGCGAGGGTCGCGCCGTAGGTGGCGAGCAGCAGGACGCGCAGGCCCTGCTCGCCGAACCGGTCGGCCTCGGTGAGCGCCGGATGGCTCTCCGGGAGGAGCACGTCCGGTGCACCGAGCAGCCAGGTGGCCGCCGGGCCGGTCGGGTCGGCTGGGTCGGTGATCTCGGCGCCGCTCCACTTGCGCGCCGAGGAGAACGGCATGTCGGCCTGGATGGTCCAGCCGGCGGGCGCCGGCCAGGCGTCGATGATCGCCTGCATGCTGGGGTTGGGACGTCTGTCCGCGGCGCCGAGGGTGCCGAGCACCGCTTCGGCGGTCGCCTTGCTCCCGTTGGTCTCCTCGCCTCCGCCGGTCTCGGTGTCGTCGTCGAGCATGCGCAGCTCGACGACGTCCATCGCGGCTTCGGTAAGGGTGCCGGTCTTGTCCAGGCAGACGACGTCGACCCGGGCCAGCCCCTCGATCGCCGGCAGTTCCTGGACGAGGCACTGGCGGCGGCCGAGCCGGACCACGCCGACCGCGAACGCCACCGAGGTGAGCAGGACCAGGCCCTCGGGCACCATCGGGACGAGGCCGGCGACCATCCGGCGGATGCCCTCCGCCAGGTCGTCGTCGTTCACCAGGATCTGGCTGATGATCAGTGCCACCCCGGTCGGGATGATCATCCAGGTGACGACCCGCAGGATGGTGTTGATGCCGTTGCGGAGCTGGGAGTGGACCAGGGTGAAGCGGCTCGCCTCCTCGGCGAGCTGGGCGGCGTAGGCGGCGCGGCCGACGCGGGTCGCGCGAAACGCGCCGGACCCGGCGACGACGAAGCTCCCCGACATGACCGTGTCGCCGGGACGTTTGTGCACCGGGTCGGCCTCGCCGGTGAGCAGCGACTCGTCGACCTCGAGGTTCTCCGCCTCGAAGACGAGCCCGTCCACGGCGATCTTGTCGCCCGAGCCGAGCTCGACGACGTCGTCGAGAACGATCTCGGACGCCGCGAGCTCGGCGGCGACGCCGTCGCGCCGGACGACCGGGCGGGCCTCGCCGACGACGGCGAGCCGGTCGAGGGTCCGCTTGGCGCGGATCTCCTGGATGACGCCGATCAGGGTGTTGGCGATGATCACGCCGCCGAACAGGGCGTCCTGGACGGGGCCGACGATCACGATGAGGACGAAGAGCACGCCGATGATCGCGTTGATCCGGGTGAGGACGTTCGCCCGGACGATCTCGCCGACCGACCGGCTGGAACGGACCGGGATGTCGTTCACCCGGCCGTCGGCGACCCGCTCCGCGACCTCGGCGGCGCTCAGGCCCCGCGCGTCAGTGCCAAGGTCGGCGCCGGTGTCGGTACCGACACCGGGATCCGTGGCGGCGCCGGGATCCGTGGCGAGGTCGGTCGCCGTGCGCGGCTCGTCCCGGGGGTCGTCCTGTTCGGTGGACGCGGACGTCGTGGCCGCTGGCCGGTCCATCGTCACTCACTTTCGGTCGGTCCTCGGATCCCGGGTGTCCCTGGGCGTGTGTCCCCCGAGCGCCAACGGTATTGGACACCCCGCCGCCGACAGTTCGGGCCTCCCTGGCCGCTCAGTCCGGCGTCGCCGGGATCCTGCCGCCGAGCACGAGCGCGAGCAGCAGCAGCCCGAGGCCGATCCGGTACACGACGAACGGCGCGAAACCGTGCGCCGAGACGTACCGGAGGAACCAGGCGATCGCCGCGTACCCGACGACGAACGCCACGACGCTCGCGCCGACCAGCGGGCCCCAGGCCGGCTCGGCCGCCCGCTCGCCGGCCGCGCCCGTCGCGGGCGTCGCGGCCGTCGCGCCGTGCGGCCGGACCTCGCGGTAGAGGCGGTGGAGCCCGAAGGTTCCCGACACCAGGACGGCGGGAACAGCCAGCAGGAACGAGTAGCGCGCGGCCGCCTCCCGGGAGTAGCGCAGCAGGAGACCACCGCCGATGGTCGCCCCCGAGCGGGACACCCCCGGCACCAGCGCGGCGGCCTGCGCGAGCCCGATCAGGAGCCCGTCGCGCACGGACAGCTCCGTCAGCGGCCGGCCGCCGCGCGGCGCACCGCCGATGGTCATGGCACCGCCGCGCGCCGCGCGCCGGGCCGTCAGGCTGTCGGCGGCGCCGAGCAGCGCGCCGACGCCGGCCAGGGCGCCCGCGGTCAGCCGCAGATCACGGAACCGGCCTTTGATGACGTCCTCGAAGAGGTACCCGACGGCTCCGATCGGCACGGTACCGAAAATGATCAGCCAGGCGAGCCGGGCGTCCGCGGCCAGCGCCGGATCCGGCGCTGGATTCGAGTACGACCCCGACCCCGGCCTCATCTCCGGCCCCGGTCGCGCGCCGAGCGCCGTGAGCTGCCCCGGGACCGGGCCGGCAAGCGACCGCAGCCAGGCGCGGCCGAGGCGGGCGATGTCGGCGCGAAGGTAGACCATCACGGCGGCGGCCGTGCCGAGCTGGGTGACGGCGGTGAACGCGGCGCCGGGGTCGTCCCAGCCGGCCAGCGCGGCCACGACCCGCAGATGCGCGCTCGAGGAGACCGGCAGGAACTCGGTGAGCCCCTGGACCACACCGAGGACCGCGCCTTCCGCCCAGTTCAACGCAGGATCCCGTTCACCGGGAGCACCGTACCGGCACGTACCCTGCCGGCGGGTACCGCCTTCTCCGCTCGGCCATCTACCCGAGCGCCGCTCGTTACCTTACGTTAACCATGATGGCTCACCGTAACCGCAATGCCATCTGCTGCTGGAAAGGAGGCGGGGCCATGACGGAGCTTCTCGCTGGTCTGGTCGTCGAGGCGGTCGGAACGGTGCTCGTCCTGCTGGTCACCGGGCTGGTCCGCCGCTGGCTGAGCGCTTCGCCCGCGGCGGGCGCGGTCTGATCCCACTGCCACCACGGTCGCCGCGGACGCGGAGACCACCGCGATCGTCCAGCCGACCGGGCCGACGGGCCGGCAGCCGAACAGGGTGCTGACCACGGGGGTCTGCACGATCCCGGCGAGCACCACGAAGCTCCCGGCCGCCGTGGCGATCACGAGCGGGTCCCGGCCGGCCAGGGCGAGCGTCTGCCCGAGCTGCGATCCGACGACGGCCAGCAGCGCCACGGTCGAGGCCCGTCCCGGGGTACCGGTGCGTCGGGCGACGGCCCAGGCGGCGGTCGCCGCGCCCGCGGTGGTCGCGCCGCGGAGCAGGATCGCGCGGCGCAGCGGGCCGGCGAGGATCGTGTCGGCGGAGTGCGGCGGGTCGCCGCCGCGGCCGCGCACCGCCAGTGCCATCGCGGGCGCCATGTCCGTCAGCAGATTGACCAGCAGGAGCTGACGCGGGCTCAGCGGTGCCCGGCCCGACACGGCCGCGCCGAGCAGCGTGAAGGCGACCTCGCCCGCGTTCCCGCCGACCAGCACCGACACCGCGTCGGTGACGGACTGCCACATCCGCCGGCCCTCGATGACGGCGTCTGCCAGCCGGTCGACGTCGGCGGTGGTGAGCAGCAGGTCGGCGGCCCCGGTAGCCGCCGCCGACCCGCGTCCCTCGACGGCGACGCCGACATCCGCCGCGCGGATCGCGGCCGCGTCGTTAGTGCCGTCACCGGTCATCGCCACTGTGCGGCCCTGCCGGCGCAGGGTCATCACGAGCCGTACCTTCTGCTCCGGGGAGATCCGGGCGAAGACCGTGGCGGTGCCGACCCGGCGGCCGAACTCCTCGTCCCCGAGCTGGTCGAGCTCGGGCCCGGTGATGACGGCGCCGGCGGTGACGGGGAGCCCGACCTCGGCGGCGATCGCGGCCGCGGTGCCCGGATGATCGCCGGTGACGACGAGGACGCGCAGACCGGCACCGGTCAGCCGGCGGATCGCGGGGGCGGCCGTCGGGCGTGGCGTGTCCGCCAGCCCGACGAATCCGACGAGTTCCAGATCCCGCACGAGCGCGTCCGGGATGTCGACCGGCCCGCACGCCACCGCGGCCCGCTGCGCCGGCGGCACCGATGGTGCTGGCGGTGCCGATTGTGCTGGCGGTGCCGGGGACTGCGGGTGGAAGGGCTTCGAACGAGCCACAGCGAGCACACGCAGGCCCCGCGCGGCGAGCGCGTCGACCGTGCGGTGGGCCGCCGTGACGTCCCGGGCGGGCATCCGGCAGCGGTCGAGCAGCGTCTCCGGCGCCCCCTTGACCGCCAGCACCGTGGCGTCACCGGCCTGCACCATCGTGACGGCGTAGCCACGCGCGGTCTCGAACGGCAGCTCGGCGAGTCGGCGGCCCAGCGGTTCCAGCGGCTCCGCCGCGGCCAGCACGGCACGGTCGGTGGCGTGTGGGATGGGCCCGTCCGGCCGGGGGCTCGCCGCGCCGGCGACGCGAAGCACGGCATCCCGGGACGCACCGCCCACCACCGCGACCTCGCGCAGCACCAGGCGGCCCTCGGTGAGCGTGCCGGTCTTGTCGAAGCAGACGGTGTCGATCCGGCCCAGCGCCTCGACGGTGCGCGAGGAGCGCACGAGCACGCCGAGGCGGGCGAGTCGGCGGGCGGCCGCGACCTGGGCGACCGTGGCGACGAGGGGCAGACCCTCCGGCACCGCGGCGACGGCCACCGCCACCCCCGCGCCGAGCGCCTCCCGCGCCCCGGCCCCGCGCAGCACCGACAGGGCGGCCACCGCGAGCCCGCTGGCCGCGGTCAGCGGCAGCGCGAGCCGGGTGAGATCACCCAGCCGGTTCTGCACGCCCACCGGCGCCGCCGTGCCGACCACGGCGGCGCTCGCGCGGCCGGCCTCGGTGGCCTCGCCGACGGCGACGACGATTCCCCGGCCCGTGCCGGCGAGCACGGTCGTCCCCTCGAAGAGCATGCAGCTGCGGTCGGCGAGATCGGCGGACGGCGTCGGCTCGACGGACTTGCCGACGGGGACGGACTCGCCGGTCAGCGACGCCTCGTCGACCTCGAGGGTGTCCGCGGCGAGCAGCCGCGCGTCGGCGGGGACGACGTCCCCGGCCCGCACCAGGATCCGGTCACCTGGCCGCAGCTCGTCGGCCGGCAGCACGCGGAGGCCACCGGTCGTCTCGACGCGGGCGAGCGCGAGGTGGCGCGCCATCAGTCCGCGCATCGCGGCCTCGGCGCGGGCCCGCTGCGCACCGCTGAGAACGGCGTTCGTCACCGAGACCCCGGCCACCAGCGCCGCATCGACCGTCGAGCCGAGGACGGCGCTGGCCGCCGCGCCCACCATCAGCACCGGTACGAGCGGGTCCCGCAGGTCCGCGACGACCGCGGCGCCGAGCTCCCGGGCGCCCTTCCCGAACGACCTGACCGTCGGGTGGGCGCCGGCGCCGTCCGATCGGACCCCGCCCGGCTCCGCCGGGTCGCGCGGTGCGGCGGGCAGCCGGCGGCGCACCGCCTCCGCGTCCAGCGCATGCCAGTCCGTACGCCGCACCGGCGCCGGCGGTGGACGTCGGTCCGCGCGGGACGCGGCCACGAGACCCTCCGCCATCGAGCTGACCGCGGCGGCGCTCACCGGGCCGCCCCGGGCCAGCGCTCCGGCCAGTGACCGGCCTGGACGTCCGGAGGCTCCCCCACCGACGACGGTGGTCAGGGTGGACAGCGCCGAACCGGACACCGCCAGGGAGGCCGCCCGGCGGCTGGTCGCCCGGGCCGGTACCGGGTACTGCAGCACCCGCCACACGTCGGCGAGCCCGCGCACGCAGAGCAGGTCCGCGCACCAGGGCGGCCGCTCCCCGGGACGGACAAGCCCGACACCGACGTCGGCGACGTGCAGCGCGTCCGTGTCGGAGCCGCAGCCGACCACGAGGACGACCGCGCCCCTGGCCTGCGCCCGCCACACCTCGGTCGCCAGATCCGTCCCGCCGCGTACCCGTGCGTCGACGAGCTGGGTGAACTCGGCGGTACTGACGTGCTCGCCGAGCAGGACGCTGCCGCAGGCACGCGCCGCCCGCAGCACCGCCTCCGCGTGCCCGTCCGTCTCGACACCGACGAGCCCGCTCACCACGGGCCGGGTGCCGCGCAGCTCCACGGGCAGGCCGTCGGGGTCGGCCGCCCGGCGGGTCCCGCGGGCGTGCGCGGCGACGAGCCGAACGGCGCCGTCCCGGGCCACGACCGCGCCGGGGCGGAACGGGCGCCACACGTCCAGCCCGTCCACGAGGGCGTCGACGACCGTCCAGCTGGGGCCGTCCGGTGCCGAGAGCACCCGCGCCGTGCCGGACAGCAGGGCGGCCGGCGACACCACCACGGTGTCGACACGGTCGAGGCGGCGCAGGCACGACCGCTCCAGCGCCAGTACGTCGTGACCGGCCAGCCGGCGGCCCGCCGTCGCGGCGAACACCTCCCGGCCCAGCCGCGCGGCGCGGGGAACGGTGGCGAGGAGCAGGTCGCCGGCGAGCACCGGCGACCCGGACACCGCCAGGGTCGCCGCGCCGAGTGCCAGCCCAGCCGCAGCCATCCGGTCGGCGCACCGCTCCACCGGGCCGGCCGGCAGCGGCCGCGGCCGTCGCTCCCGCGCGACCTCACCGAGACGGCCGAGGGCCGCGCTGTGCGCGCCGCGGGTCGCCTGGCCCAGCTCGGGTTCGAGCCGGGTGAACGCGGCCCGCGCGGCGAGGAGCTCTCCCAGCGTGGCGCAGCGGTGTGCCGCGCCCACGAGGATCATGTCGGGGCTCTGGCTGAGCGCGGCGACCCCCGCGTTCGCCAGGCCGATCGCGAGGTCGGTGCCCGCGCGGCCGAGCCCGCGCTCGACGGCGCGCCGGGCCCGCGGCTGGTGGTCGACCAGCGCCACGGCCGCGGCGGCGGCGCGCGGCACCGCCGGCAGCCGCAGCAACCGTCCGGCCACGGCGAAACCGAAGGCGGCGGCGTCCACGCCGAGCGCGACGAGCTCGGCGGCGACCGGTCCGGGATCACCGGGGTGCCCGTTCCGATCCTGCCCTCGCGGCCCCCCGGCTGACGGGGCTTCTGTCGACGGGGCTCTGGTCGACGGGGCTTCGGTGGCGGGCCGCGGTCGCGCCGCGGCGGCGTTCTCCACCTCGGCCACGGCGTCGACCACGTCAGCGACGTCGACCGCGTCAGCGTCGAAGGCGACCAGGAGACGGCCGAGGCCCTCGTCGACCTCGGCCCAGTCGACTCCCTCAAGCGCCCGGACGGCGGCGGCCGCGTGGTCGTGCACGTCCCGCCGGAGCAGCTCGACGTGGGCGGAGCCAGCGCCGCACCACACCGCGCGGGGCCGCCGCGATGGCTGGTGAAGCTCCGCGACAAGCGCCCGCGCGGCGCTGCGAGGCGAGGGCAGCGGGAGGCGCCCCACCACCGGTCAGGCGCTCGGCGAACGGTGGCCGGTGCCGCCGTCGCGGCCCGCGCTCACGGGCCGGCTGTGCTGGGAGACATAGGTACCCGCGGCGATCGCGGCCGCGATCGGCCACTCGATGATCTCGACGGCGGCCAGCGCGCCGAGGCCCGCGTAGTAGGCGGTCTGCTTCGCCGACGGGAGGGCGAGCGGCCCGATCCGGACGCCGTCGGTCCGCGGTGGCGGCGCCACCTCCAGCCGCGCGGTGACATAGGGCAGGCGCACGACAACGACCCGCCCCGCCCGCTCCCGGCGCCCACGAAACAGCTTCTGGACGGCGGTGACCGCCGACGCGGCCGCTCCGGGAACCGTGCCAGCCGCCCGGGACACGACCGACCGGGACGTCGTCGGCCGGGCCCCTGCCGGCCGAGCCGCCGCCGCCCGAGCCACCGCCGGCTGCGCGGGCTGCGGCGCCGCCGTGCGCGTCGACCGCCCCCGGGTCGCGGCGGCGCGTTCCGGCTTGGGACCGCTCCCCGTCGGACGGGTCGTGCTCCCACGCGCCGTTGTGCTCCGCGCGCTGGTCGTCCGCGCCGTAGTGCTCCGCGCCGTGCCCGTGCGGGCCGTGCCGCCCCGAGCCGCCGTCCCGCGGGACGGCGTGCCCGTGGCCCTGGTGCCGGTCGCCGCGGCGCGGGCCGTCGTGCCGCGGGACGCGCCCGCCCGCGAGCCTCGGGCGGAGGTGGACCGGCCGGACGCCGGGCCCGCTGTCGAGGCCTCGGCAGTCGAACTCGCGGCAACGGGCGAGCTCGTCGCGGTGGGAGAAGACGGGGCAGGCGAGCCGCCGGCGGGCGCGGGCGCGGCGGGCGAGCTGGTGGAGGCCGGCTCCGCGGCGGGTGGGCGGGGCGCCGTGTGCTGGTCGGTACCCGCCTCGTCGGCCTGGGTGGGAGCGCTTCCCGACCTGGTCGCCGCCGAGGCCGTGGCACTCGCCGGCGGCACGGCGGAGAAGGGAGGGGTGACCGCCTGGATCGACTCCGGGCGACCGACCGAGCCGCTGATGGCGCCGGCGCCGTTACTGGACGTGCCGGTCTCCGATGAACTGGTCGCCATGGTCCCGTTCCCTCCGTCGCGCGTCCCGAAGCAGCAAGCCTAGGTTAGATCATTATTACCCAGCGTATATTACTGATGACGGAACGTCAGAACCACCGGGGACGCGACGGCTGAGCGACGAGGGCTGAACAGCGCGGACCATACGGACGACCCGGACGAAGGGCTGCGGTCTCGCCGCTGGTCGGACGGGGCAGCGGACCAGGACTGGACGACGGCGCACCCGTCCAGGATCTCCGCATCGGAGACGCATCCGGCGGGGGCCATCGAAGCGTGTTGGCCGAGCCACCCCATACGTCAGCGGGACAACTCGGATCAGAACGGCCCGGGCCGGTTCGACGTGAGGGCCGAATGACGGTGCAGCAGAATGACCGGGGGCGGGGACGGAGCCTCCGCACACGGCCGACGCCGACACGCGGCCAATCGCAATGCGAGGCCAACCACGGCACCACGCCAATCACGGCACGAGGCCGACCTCGACACACCGTCGACCTCCACACGAGGCCGACCGCAGCGCACAGCTGACCACGGGACGTGGCCGACCGTGCCATACGGCCGACCACGGCATGAGGCCGCGAACGCCACGGGATCGACGAAAACGGTACCCGTCGACGACTAATCGCGTGCGTTCACCAGGCGTAGTCGGGCAACGACCTCATGCCCGGCCTGATAAAGCGCAGAAAAGGCATGTCCCGGTTCGCAGAGGTCCTTCTCCGACAGGTCCAGGTATCGGCGACCAACATACGTGAGAGCACGGAAGGTCACCCGCCCGGACTCCGGGACAGGCGCCCGCTCCGAGTCTTCGTCGAAGGTGTCGAGGTGTGCTCCGACGACCGAGAGGAAATGGCGGGTCGCGGCGACCACGACACGGTGTGCGCCACCGCCCACCAGGCCGCCACCGGCACTCGTGTAGAGGCTGGTGGTGCCATCGGCCAACGAGACAACCGTGGCTGTGCCCTCGGTCATCCCGATTTCCATCAGCGCACCCCACACTACGGTGCCATCTGTGGGACGACGCATTCCCTCGACCGCGGGATCAAGGGTGAGAACACCCTCGCGAAGTCGATGGAACAATAGTGCACAGTTGTCGGAGCGAAGAGGCGCGCGGCTACCGAGCATCGTCCAAATCGTAGTGGGGGAACCCGGGTCCGTCCCAGCATCCGACCGAATCCGACCCCTAATGATCAGTGCTGACCACACTTATTGGTGGTGGGGTCGGCCGCGTGCGGACCACACGCGACTCCAAGGTCACCGTCAGGCATCACGCCGGTCTGCGGCCGTGACCGCGTCCGGCCCCTCGGGGCCAGATCCGGGCAACAGACCCAGGCCACGGGCCCGGGAGGCCACCCGGGCCGAGCCGCACCTCGAGGAGGAACGAATCAGTCACTTAAGGCACACTTTCGACCCGTGAGTGTCCAGAGCACCACGGTCAGCCGCGACGGCGAGTCTCCGCCGTGCGCCCCGGCGGCCGACCACGGCCGTCCCGCGACGCCTACATGGTTCCTGATCTGCGCCGTCATGTGTGTCTGCCTGTGCGCGGCGGCCGGGGTGGGCGCCATCGCCGTGGTCGAGCGGCGCGCCCACGCGGTGTCGGCGATCAGTGAGCAGACGATGCCCGGCACCCAGGCGTCCTGGGACATCCACCGGCACCTGGCTGAGGCGGCGGCAGCCGAGGCCTCGACGTTCCTCGGGATCAGCACCACGCCGGACGCGGCTGCCTACGACAACTTCGCCGCCGCGATGCGGGCCGCGAACGAGGCGATGGTGCGGGCCGGAGCCACCACCGATCCGGGGTCCGGCGGCCTCGCCTGCCCCGGGCAAGAACCCCCCGCCACCGTCAGGCCGAGTCCGACCAGCTCCGGCGCGGCCAGCTCAGCCACGGCCGGAGTCGGAGCCGGAGCGGCCGGAGCCGGTGGCGGACCAGGCAAGGGCGGATCAGGCAGGGGCGGCGCCCAGTCCGCGGCGCCGCCGAGCAGCGAGGCCGCGGCCGCGGCGCTGGCCACGCTGGTCTGCCTCACTCCGGTGTACACGCGCTACGTCGGCGAGGCCCGTGCCAACGACCGCATGGGCATGAGCGTCGGCGGAGCCTACCTGCGCATGGCCAACTCGCTCATGAACGACCACCTCCTGCCTGCCAGCGCGACACTCGCCCGTTCCCACACGGAGGATCAGGCGCAGGCGTTCCGGCGCGCGACCCGGGCGGGCGACGTCGCAGGGCTGGCCGTGGTCGCGTTACTCGCGCTCGCGGCGCTGGCGGCCGCCCAGGTGCTCGGTGTGCTGTGGACCCGCCGATGGCTGAATCCGGGCCTTCTCGCCGCCACGCTCCTGGTCACGGTGGGGATCATCTGGCCGCAGGCAGCCCTGGCCACCGAGCGGGCGAAACTGGCGAGCGCCCGGTCCGGGGGCTATGACGTCCAGGCGATGCTGGCTCGGGTCCGCCATCTCGCGCTGCGCGCGGAGGGGGACGTTCTCTACTGGCGGATCGCTCAGGGCGGTGAGATCGTCTTCGACGCCGACTTCGACCAGGCCGCCGCGCAGCTCGCCTGCGCCGCCCGAGGCCGTGAGCCGGGCACCACACCCCTGAACGCACCGAGGGCCCTGAACGCACCGAGCGGTGCGGGCGCGGCGAGCGCGGCGGTGGAAGGCCTACCCGGACCGCACGAAGCGGCGACTCGCGACCCGAATCTCGTGCGCTGGTGCGGTCCGGCGACGGCCCGCCCGCTCAATCCGGGCATCGTCAAACTCGTCGACACCGCGCGCCAGGCTGGGGCGACCGCGATCGACGCCCCGGTCGGCGATTCAACGCCCAGGGCCACGGGTCGGTTCATGGAGCTGGACAGGGCGCTGACGAAGGCGGACGGCGTGGCCGAGGCACGGTTCGGCACCGAGGTCGCCGGGGCCGGCGACGCGCTGCGCGGCGTGGCCGCCAGCGCGGGGGCGCTGTTCCTGCTCGCGGCGGTGCTGGCGGCCGCCGGGCTGGCACCGCGGATCCGGGAGTACGGGTGAGACGCGCCGCGCTGGTGGCGGCGGCGCTGATGACCGCAGCGGCGCTGGTTGGGTGCTCGACCGTTTCCGGTGACCTGCCCCGCGCGGCCGACCAGCCATGGGAGCCGCTGGTGACTGCGTCGGGCGAGGCGGCCGACGCAGCCCAGGACGCCCGTCCTGAGGCTGCGGTGCCCACGAACCTCGTCCTGCCCACCGACGCCGGGGACTTCGCGTCGGGAGGATCACTCGACAAGATCCGCAAGCGCGGCTTCCTGCGGGTGGGTGTCTCGCGCGACACCCAGACCCGCGGCGCATGGAGTCCGGTGTCGCACCGGTTCGAGGGCTTCGACGTCGAGCTCGCCCAGCGGATCGCGGAGGCCCTGTTTGGTCCGGGCACGGCGGACGAGAAGGTGCGGTACCGCCCGGTCAGCTACGCGGAACGCCTGCCGGCGGTCGAGAACGGGGAGGTGGACATCCTCGTCAGCACCCTGACCTACTCGGAGTCACGGGCCGAGCGTGTGGGTTTGTCCGCGGCTTACTTCACCGCCCATCCACGGCTGCTCTCCCATCGGGAGAGCACGCACTCGGGAGCGGGGCCCGGCATCGATTCCCCGGAGGAACTCGCCGGGAAACGGGTGTGCGCCCCGCGGGGGACGACGACGCTGACGAACCTGGAGAATACCCATCAAACCCATCCCACGTTCGAGATCGTGGATCACCTTAACGAGCTGTCCGACTGTCTGGTTGCCTTCCAGCAGGGTGAGGTCGACGTCGTGGCCGCGAATGACGCAAGTCTGGTGGGGATGCTGGAACAGGATGCCACCGCCGTACTTGGAACGTTCTCAGTCGGGCGGGACGAGTACTACAGTGTCGCATTCGAGCGGGACGACACCGAGCTCGCCGGATTCGTCAACGGGGTTTTGGAGCGTCTACGGCGCGACAAGCCGGAGTGGCTGAAATTATGCGAGAGGTGGAAGGCTCCCGAGATGCCCTGCGAGGAGTCGCTGCCACCCGAGCCGCAGTGGGCACGCTGACCAGGCACGGGGCGGGTGGCACCGGTGGTGGGGACCGCCCGGCGGCGCCCGGGGAAGGGGGATGGGTGGTGACCGGTGAAGACCGGACAGTCTCGGCGGGCGGGATCGCCCGCGACCTGACGGCTGCCCGCGAGCAGCTCGCCAGCCTCAGCGACCTCGTACGCGAAGCGCTCGACTCACCCGAGCACGTGCGTGGCCGGATCGTCGCGCCGGTCGGCCTGGTCACCTTCGCCGACCGCGACGTGCTGGAACAGGACGGCGTGGGCCTGCGCCCATGGCTCGACGACCTGGCCGCCGCCGCGCTCGGGGGCCGGCGCGACGGCGACGTCGCCCGTGGCCTCGCCGAGTGGCGCGCGCTCGCCGTCAGCACCGAGCAGGCCGCGCGGGCGGTGACGAGCGCGAACGCGGTCGGGCTGAACCAGCGCCGTGAGCTGCGTGGACGTCTCGCGGCCGTGCACGGGAAGGCCGCCCGGCTGGGGCTGGCCGAGGACGAGGAGCTCTCCGCGCTGCACGCACGGGCGTTCGAGGAGCTCTACCGGGCGCCCACCGACCTGGCCGAGGCCGAACGGCTCACCATGGCCTACGTCCGCGCCCTGCACAGCCGGGACGTCCGAGCCGAGGGGCCGGGCCGGTGAGCGAGCCGACGGGTGTCGCGTGCGTCCGGCCCGGCTGTGTCGGCGGGGTCATCATGACCAGCGGCTTCTGCAACCGGTGTGGCGCGCCCGGCCCGGAACCGGCATCGGAGACGGAAACAGAGTCGGGACCGGCACCGGTAGCGGTACCGGCACAGGCGGCGCCACCGGAACGAGAAGCCGTACCGGATCAAGCGGCGACACCGGAACAGGGAGCTGAACAGGCACCGGACACCACCGATCCCGTGCTGGTCACCACCCAGCCGATCAGCGTCTCCCGCCCGGCCGCCAAGGATCGCGACCCGCTGCGCCTGCCCGTCCGGCGCGACGTCGTCGTGGCGAACCGTCCCGTGCTGCTGTCGAGCCCGAACGTGCCGACGAACCTGCGCGAGTGTGCCGCGTGCGGCACCAGGGTCGCCCGGCCCGGCCCGGAGGGCGCCGTCGAACTGGAGGGTGTCTGCCCGCGCTGCCGGCAGCCGTACTCGTTCACGGTCAAGCTCGCGGCCGGCGACCACGTCGGGCAGCAGTACACCGTGCACGGCGCGATCGGCCACGGCGGGATGGGCTGGGTGTACGCGGCGACGAACGACAACCTGGGTGACGACGACATCCAGGCCTGGGTGGTGCTCAAGGGCCTGCTCGACGTGGCGAACCCGGAGGCGCGGCGGATCGCCGAGGTGGAACGGCGGATGCTGATCTCCGTCAACCACCCGAACATCGTGAAGATCCGTGACTACGTCTCGCACCAGGGCGAGGACTACATCGTCATGGAGTACGTCCCGGGGGTGTCGCTGTCCCGGCTGGCCGAGACCCAGCCGCCCGGCCCGGACGGGCGGCCGCGGCCGCTGCCCCCCGAGGACGCCATCCGTTACCTGCTGCGGCTGCTGCCCGCGCTGAGTCACCTGCACCGGCGGGGGCTGGCGTACTGCGACCTCAAACCGGACAACATCATGGTCAGCACCGAGCAGGTCACGCTGATCGACCTCGGCGGCGCGCGGCGGCTGGACGACCAGTTCTCCAGCTTCCTGTCGACGCCCGGCTACCGCGCCCCGGAGCTGGAGGAGGGCGAGTTCCGCCCGGCGGAGGTGACCCGGCACAGCGTGCCGACCGTCGCCTCGGACGTCTTCGCCGCCGCCCGCACGCTGGCCCGGCTCGTCCTCGGCCGGTTCCCGGGCTTTTTGGACGTCCACCGGCACGGGCTGCCGCCGCGGGGTGAGCACGCGCCGCTACTCGAGTTCGAGTCCCTCGACCACCTGCTGCGCCGGGGCACGGCGAGCGACCCGGCCGACCGGTTCGCGACCGTCGCCGAGTTCGCCGAGGAGCTCACCGGGGTGCTCTACGAGATCGCCTCGCGCACCGAGGGGAACGTCCCGCCGCTGGCCAGCCGCTGGTTCGAGCCGGATCTGCATCCGACGGGCGAAGCCGACGACGGCGGCCACGGCGAGGCCGACGAGCCGCCGACGGTCTGGGAGATCCTGCCCGACCTGCGGATCGACGCGGACGACCCGCAGGCCCGGGTGCTCGCGACGACCCCCGGGGAGGACCCGGCCGCGCTGGCCGAGCGGCTCGCGGAGGTCGCGCAGCCGACCCGGCAGACGCGGCTGGCACTGGCCCGCGCCCAGATGCGCGCCGGCTACACCGGCAAGGCCGAGGTGACGGTGCGGGAGCTGGCCGCCGCCTACCCGCGGGAATGGCGGGTGACCTGGTGCCAGGGCCTGCTCGACCTGGCAGCGGGGCGATCGACGCAGGCCGCCGAGGCGTTCGAAAAGGTTTACGCGCGCATGCCCGGCGAGCTGGCGCCGCGGCTCGCCGTCGCGACCGCCAGTGCCAACGCCGGCGACCGGGCCCGCGCCGCCGAGCTGTTCGATGTCGTCAGCCAGGTCGACCCGGCGATCACCAGCGCCGCGTTCGGGCTGGCCCGCTGCCTGGACGACCGGGACGGCAAGCTCGACGCCTACCGTCGGGTGCCGGCGTCCACGCACGCGTACACGGCCGCCCGGGTGCGGATGATCGGCGTGCTCGTCGGCTCGCATCTGCGGCCCGAACAGGCCGGCGCGGTGCCGGTCGTGGTCTCCCTGGACGACCTGCGCAGCGCCGAGGCCATCCTCGAGAGCTCCCGGCCGCGGCTCGGTCTCGACCGCCGGCGCCGCGCCGAGCTGCGGCTGGACATCCTCGCCGCCGCGCTGCGCATGGTCGGCGCCGGCCCGCCGGGGCCGGCCGGGACGGGGCCGAAGCAGGTGTTCGGGCGCAGGCTCGTCCCCCGTGAGCTGCGTCTCGGGCTCGAAGCGGCGTACCGGGACATCGCCCGGCTGGCCGGTGACCGCCGCGAGCGCATCCGGTATGTCGACGCGGCGAACCGGATCCGCCCGCGGACCCTCTGGTGATCGGCGGGGCGACGTGATCGGTTTTCGGGTCGACGTCTACACCGACGAGTACCTCCCGGACGGCGTCACCGAAGCGGATGCCCTGCTCACGGTCTGCGCCGAGGATGACGGCGCACCGGGCGAGCCGGACGTCGAGCACGTCGAGGTGATCGTCATCGACTGCTCGGGGTCGATGAGCACACCCGCCACGAAGATCTACGCCGCGCGGCGGGCCGCGTGCGCGGCCGTGGACGGCCTGCGCCCGGGGACGCTGTTCGCCGTGATCCGCGGCACCGGCACCGCCCAGGTTGTCTACCCGCCGGGCGGCGGCCTGGCCCGCGCCGCCGTGGACACCCGCGACCAGGCCCGGCGGACCATCAACCGGATGAGCGCCGCCGGGGGCACCGCGATCGGGAGCTGGCTGCTGGCGGCCCGGGACCTGTTCGCCGGCCATCCCGACGCCGTCCGGCACGCCATTCTGCTGACCGACGGGCGGAACGAGCACGAGAGCGCCGCGGACTTCACGGACGCGCTGGCCGCGTGCCGGGGGCACTTCCAGTGCGACAGCCGGGGCGTGGGCCGCGGCTGGGTCGCCGCCGAGCTCACCGCGGTGTCCGACACCCTGCTGGGCACGGCCCGCGACATCGCCGACCCGGCCGATCTGGTCGCCGACTTCCAGGCGATGACGAAGGCGGCGATGGCCCGCGCGCTGCCGGCGGTCTCGCTGCGGGTGTGGATCCCGCACGGGGCGCGGATCAGCACGTTCAAGCAGGTGCATCCCACCCTCGAGGACCTGCTCGAACGCGGGACGGCCGTCGGCGAGCAGGAGACCGAGTTCTCCACCGGGGCGTGGGGCGCCGGATGCCGTGACTACCACCTCTCCGTCTCCGGCCTGCTCCCGCACCGGATCACCCGACCGAGCCGGCTCGCCCGCATCGCGGTCGTCACGGACGGGCGGCGGCTGGCCGGTGGGGACGTCCAGGCGATGTGGACCGCGGACGAGCAGCTGCACACCCAGGTCTCCCGGGAGGTGCGGCACAGCAGGGGCGTGATCGACCTGGCGGAGGCGATCAGGCTGGGCATGGCCGCGCGGGGCCGCGGCGACCTCGCTGCGGCCGGCGCGCACCTGGGCCGCGCGCTCGACCTGGCCCGTGCCAGCCACGATCAGGCGACGGCCGAGATTCTCGAGCAGGTGGTCGAGGCCGACCCGGCCGGGGACGCGCCGACCGGGGACGCGCCGTGGGTGCGGCCCGACGTCGACCCCCACCTGTTCGAGGTGCTCGAGGTCCGCTACCGGTTCACCCGGGCTCTCGAGCCGAGGACGGCGCGGTGAGCACGGAAACCGGCCCGGCCGACGGTGACGAGGACAGCCCGCACAGCGAGGGCGAGGACGAGCCGGCCTACCGCCCGCCGACCGGATGGCTGGCCGGCCCCGGCCCGGGGCGGGCCTATCCCACCCCTGAGCCGTCCGGGGCAACCACCCAGCATGCCGCCGGCCGCGGCGGGACGGCCAGGCGGCGCACCGATCCGGACACAGACGACGAGCCCGACGAGCCCGACGACGTGCCGGACGACCCCGACGACTACGCCGACGGCGAGCCCGCGGACGACCTGCCCGCCGCCGATGCCGGCATCGGCGGCGCCGGGCCGGGTGGCCCCCCGGCCGCGGCGGGCGGGCTCGCCCTGGCCGGCTCCGGGGAGCCGCCGGCACCACGGGCCGGCCGCGGACGGCCCCCGCTGGGCAGCTGGGACCCCGACGACAGCTTCGCCCCTCGGTTCCCGCGGGCCGAGGCGACGCCGGCGCACTGCCCGCACTGCCGGGCCCGCCCCGCGCCGACCGACCGGTTCTGCCTGCGCTGCCGGTACGAGTTCGCCACCGGCCGGCGTCCGGTGGTGCCGCGGGTATACCCGGCACCCGCCGCGCCGCCGCGCTGGGATGCGGTCGTCGAGGTCGACGAGGCCCACTTCGCCCGGGTGATCGGGGACGGCGTGCGCCTCCCCGAAGGCCGTCTCCCCTGGGTGGTCCACCTGGACGGGCCGGAGATCCTGATCGGCGCCGGGCCGGATGGCCCGCCGGCGGGCGTCGACCTGTCCGGGCCGGCGGACGACCCGGCGGTGTCCGGGCGGCACGCGAGCCTCGTCCGGCAGCCGGACGGCGGCTACGCCGTCGTCGACCACGGCTCCCTCAACGGGACCAGGGTGAACGACAGCAGTCAGCCGATCCCGGCCGGGCACCCCGTCTCGCTGCGTGACGGGGACCGGGTGTTCGTCGGCGCCTGGACCCGGATCACGATCCGCCGCCCGTGACGAGCACGCCGTCCGGCCAGTTCGGCTGGATGGCGTTCGGGGGCACGCCCGGGACCCGCAGGACGTCGCGCAGGTAGCGGGTGTAGAGCCTGTTCCAGGTCGGGCCGGTCATCATGTCGAGCAGCACCCGGTTGACGAAGGCGACGAAGGCGTCGTCGGCGGCCCGGTTCGCCGCGGCCTCGGCCGGGGAGAGGCCCGGCGCGAGATCCGTCCGGCCGATCGCCACACCGTAGGGCTCGTCGAGGCCGGCGCGGCCCGCCGGGCCCAGAACGCCGTCGAACGCCTCGGGACCGAGGACGGTGACGGTGGCGTCCTCGGCGCGCATCCCGGCGAGGATCGTGTCGTCGGTGGCCACCGCGTCCACCTCGCCGCGCTGGAGCGCGGCCAGGCAGTCCACGATCCCCACCCGGTTCACCGCGACCGGCCGGCCGGGGCCGCGCACCAGGTTCGCGACCTTCTCGAACGAGGTGCTTCCCTGCGACGAGCAGACCGGCCGTCCAGCGAGGTCACCGACGGTGCGCAGGCCCGCGCCGGCCGGCACCAGGATGCGCATCGCGGCCTCGTAGTACACCCCGGAGAAGCGGACCCGCTCCTTGCGGGCGCAGGTCATCGTCATCGTGCCGGTGACGATGTCGACGGTGCCGTCGGCGACCAGCGCCTCCCTGTCCCGGGTGTCGACCGCGCGGAACTGCACCAGTTCGGGGTCGCCGAGAATGGCCCCGGCGATCTCGCCGGCGATGGCCGGGTCGAAGCCCTCCACCTCCATGGTGCGCCAGTTCATCGACCCGAACGGCGGGGCCACCGTGGTCACCCCGACGCGAAGGTAGCCGTACCGCCGGATCGCCTCGATCCGCGATCCGCGCGCTCCCGGCGGCGGCAGGGCGGCGAGCGGGGGCACACTCGCGCGGGCGATACAGGGCTGCGCGGACGGACCCGGCTGGCCTGGTGTTGACGGGGGCCCCGCCGAGCCGGCGGCCGCCTCGGGACGGGCCGGGGCGGCGACGCCGTCGGCGGGCGGCAGCGGCCGAGCCTGGCGGGGCAGCGGACTGCCCGTCGTCGCGCACCCCGGCAGCGCGGCCAGCCCCAGCCCGATCCCGAGCGCGACGAGAACGGCGACGACACGGGCGCGTCTGTTCACAGGTACTCCCGGACGCGGGCACTGATCCCGATCACGCAGCAGGACGCCGCGGTGAGCAGGGCGATCGGGAGGACGGCGGCGAGGAGGCGCACGTCGGCGGCCCCGGCGTCCACCTCACCGTTGAAGCCGTCGAGATGGCCGCCCACCAGCCCGTCCACCCGGGTGATGAACCGGTCGAAGTGCTCCGACCGCAGGGTGACACCGACGACGTCGTCGAAGACGTCCGGGCTGCCGGCGCCGGCGGTCGGGCGCGGGGGCCGCCGCAGGGTCGCGACCACCTCGCCGCGCTCCCGCAGCCAGGCGGTGAACTCCGCCGCCAGCTCGGCGCGCTCGGCGGGGAGCTCGGCCAGAGCGGCCGAGAGGGCACCCGCCGTCGGGGTGGGGCGGCCGTCCAGGCCGTAGCCGAGGCCGGCGACCGCGCGCTGGAAGCACGCGTCGGCGCCGTCGCCGTTGCCCAGCGACGCAAGGGACAGGTACTCGCAGGTCCGCGCCTCGAGGGCCAGGGTGCGCGAGGCGGCCAGCAGGGTCATGGGCACGAAGTCGCCGCGCTGCGCGGCGGAAAGCTGGCTCTGCTGCCCCCCGAGCAGGACCAGGCAGGCCACGACGAACGCGCCGAGCGCGCCGGTCGCGGCCAGCAGGCCGGCGTTGAGGATCCGCCGCGTGCGGCGGTACACGTACACCTGCGCGCCGACGAGGGCGACCAGCGCGCAGGCCAGCACGAGGAGCAGCAGATCCTCGCCGTGGCCGCCGGTCGCCCGGCGGTAGTCGGCGTCCACCCGCTCGCCGTAGGCCGTGACCAGCAGGTTCGTCTGGCCGAGGATGCTCGTCGCCATCAGGTCGGACGCCAGGCGCTGGTAGGAGCCGCCGACCGTGTTCCCCGCGCGGGTGTTCGCCGACGCCTCGGCGACCAGCCCCACGTACTCCGGGATCAGGGTCGCGATCCGGTCCATCGCGCAGTGCGACGTCGAACCGGGTGCGCGGGCCGACTCGCACTTCCCCGGGTCGACCTCGCGCAGTTCGAGCAGCGCCGTCGTCGCCGAGCGCACCGCGGCGCTGTACTGGTTGGGGGCGGCCGGCCCGTCCCCGGCGGAAGCCGTGTCGTCGCCCGCGAGCCCGGAGACGGCGGCGTCCCCGCTGTGGTCACCGGTGTAGTAGCCGCCGGCCTTCACCTCGTCGTAGTTCTCCCGGCGCTCCGCGGGCGACGACGGGCGGGACGGCACGAGGTCGACCCACGAGAAGACGTTCGCCGCGGCGGTCGCGTCCGCCCGGGCGAGGGCCGCCCGTAGCCGCTCGGCGATGATCAGCGCAGCCGCGGACCGCTCCCGGATGCTCTCCGTCGCGTCGAGACGCTGGGCGACCACCGCGCGGCTCACCGTTCCCGCGAGCAGGAGCGCCCCGATCAGCACCGCGAGGACCCCGACGAACCGCGAGCCCGCGCCGACAGCGAGAAACTGGCGAACGGACCGGACGGCAGCAGGAGCCTGCATCGTCACAGTCACGCATCGTACACAGTTCGCACAATCACCGCAGCCGCAGTACCTGCCGCCGGCGGACATCCGATCACGACCCGGTGAACCGCCAGGTGGGGGGGTCGCCGGGCCGCTCGTGCACGAGCCCGCGCCGTTCGAGCGCCCGCAGGTGCGCGAGCGCCTCGGAGACGGCGCTGCGCTTCATGAAGCCCCCGATCTCGTCCCACGGCCGCGACCACGTCATGAGCCGGGCGACCTCCCAGGCGGTGGTCGCGCCGGGACGCAGCGCGGCGATCACCTCGGCGAACCGGTGCTCGTGGTGCAGGCGCAGCTCGGCCAGCCGGGACGACAGGCCGTCGAAGCGGTACTCGTGCGCCGGCAGCGTGCCCTCCGCGGGCAGGGCGTCGACCTTGTCCAGCGAGCGCAGGTAGTCGCCCAGCGGGTCGTCCGCGACGCGCGGCTCGAACGGGATGTTCGGCGTGATCCGCGGCAGCACGTGGTCGCCGGAGAGCAGCAGCCGGTTGGCCGGCTCCCAGAAGCACAGGTGGCCCGGGGAGTGGCCGGGCGTCCAGACCGCGCGCAGATCCCAGCCGGGCACGTCCGGGCGGTCCCCGTCCTCGAGCAGGATGTCCGGCTGCGGCAGCGCGGGCAGCGGGCCGGGCGGCAGCATGTCGACGGTGAAGTCCCGCAGGGCGTCGGCGGGCGCGCCGGCCCGCACCATCCCCTCGTTGACGGCCTGGAACAGCTCCATGGGGTCGGTCGGATGGTCGCGCAGCAGCGCGGCGTCCGCCGGGTGCAGCGCGATCCACGCCCCGGACGCCTCGCGCAGCCGGCCGGCGAGACCGTAGTGGTCGGGATGCATGTGGGTCGGCATGATCCCGCGCACGTCCGTGACGGCGTAGCCGGCGGTGGCCAGGCCCGCCTCGACCGCCGCGTAGGCGGCGTCGGTGTCCCAGCCGCTGTCGATCACGTAGGCGCCGTGATCGGTCTCGAACAGGTAGACGAAAACGTGGCTCAGACCGGACGTCGGCAACGGCACCGGAATGCTCCACAGGCCGGGCCGGAGCCGTTCCACGGGTGGCAGGCCCACCCCGGGGCACCGCGCCACGGCGGTCACGAGCCGATCACCGCCAGGCGGCCGGGCTGCGTCATCCGATCACTCTCCCGCTCCGGCCCGCACGACGTCACAGGTACCGAGAGTGGGGCTGGTACCGCCGACGGCGGACGGGCAGCGGTCGCCCGCTCCCAGCCGGCCGAAGCCGCACCAGACACAGAGAGCGAACAGCCGGGACGATATTAGATACCTGTTTAACACTACTAAACGACAGGCTCGAATATGCACCAAGCCCCCACGATCAAGATCGTAAATAGGAGGGCAGAGGCGGAGTCTCGTCCTGTTTGTCACACTTGGCGCATGTGGTGTGGATGGCGTTCGCGTCGATGGGGATCAGCTGCGGCGCTTGTCGTTACGGGTGTTCTGCTGGTCGGGTGCGGTGCGGATGACGGCGAGTCGTCGGGTGATGGTTCGACCGGCCCGACGCCGACCGGTCCACGGCGGCTGCGGCGGACGCGGCGGCGGGATGCGCCGCGGCGGCACGAACCCGGGACCAGTTCGCCATCACCGACTACCGGTCGTTCGTATTCGCGACCACGCTGCGTATCGAGGGGGCCGTGGGTTTATTGACCGCGGCGAGCGAAGCGGACAGCCGCTACCAGCCCCTCGTCGAGGGGATCGAACCAGTCCAGCAGGACCTGCAGATCCTCGGGTTCGATCAGCTGCGCACCGACGGCCCCGATCTGCTCACCGCCTGCGACCGCCAGGGATTGCCGCACGAGTAGAGACGAGGCCGTCCAGAGACTTGCCGGGGTGCAAGTCGAGGACGTCGACCGCGCGGCGGACGGTCAACCCGTTCATCGGCAGCGTCGACGACTGGATGTCGCTGGCACCCGCTGGTGTCTGTACTGCGGACTGGGCCGTCGGTGTCCCAGCCCGGGACCTTAGGGCGGCGGTATGCCTGACTGCGACCGGCCCCGGTAGGTGGCAGGGTTCCGGTCACGTTGACTGGCAGGGCCGATGATCGTGTGGCCCACACCTATGATGATCGGCTATGGCCGAGTCTGCCCCGAGCTATCTGGCGACCGTCGCGGCGGCGTACGACGGTGTGGCCGAGGTGTATGCCGAGCGTTTCGCTGACGTGCTCGATCGCCAGCCGCTGGAGCGTGCGCTGCTGGCCGCGTTCGCCGACGTCGTGCGCGACCTCGCGGGCCCGGTCGCAGACCTTGGCTGCGGGCCCGGCTATGCGACGGCCTACCTGCACAGGTTGGGGCTGGACGTGTTCGGTGTGGACCTGTCGCCGGAGATGGTCGCCCTGGCTCGAAGCTCTCATCCAGGGTTGCGGTTCGAGGTGGGCACGATGACCGCGCTGGACCTGCCGGACCGCTCGGTCAGCGGTGCCCTCTGCCGCTACTCGCTCATCCACACCCCGCCCGCCGACATCCCCGCCGTCCTCGCCGAGGTCCACCGCGTCCTGGCGCCCGGCGGCCACCTGCTCCTCGGCTTCCTGGCCACAGACGAGTCCGCGGCCGGGGTGCACGCCTACGACCATCGGGTGACAGGCGCCTACCGCTGGCCGCCCGACCACCTCGCCGAGTTGGCGCGGCAGGCAGGGCTTGTCGAGGTCGCCCAGCTGGTGCGAGCGCCGACGGACGAAGAACGAGGCCGACAGGCACAGCTGCTGGCCCGCCGCCGGCAGGAGGCGTAAGCCTCCGCCCCCTCGCGAACGTGCGACGCCGCCCGGCACACGATCGATCAGGTCCTCGCCGACCACGACCACACCGCCCGCGCCCCCAGAACGGCCCCACGACACCCAGGGAACTGACCGCTCCTCCTGCACAGCTCGTCCAAGCGCCGCAAGCATGCCCGATACGGCGAACCAGAACGCCGAAGAACCACCGCCACTTGTCGATGAAGATCACACCCACGCCCGGACGGATTTCCGACAAGATCAGTCGGGTGGGTTAGGTCGATGATCAGGCGGGCGTCAGAGGGCCGGGCCGAGCTGTTCGAGGAGGAGCTCGAGCTGGCCGGCACTGTCGCGGGTGTGGGGGTGGTCGTCGCCGAGGAGGCGCCGGCGGCGGGTGAGGGTTTCTTCGGCCAGTTCCCGGGCTGCCTGGTGTTCTCCCAAGGCGCTGAGATCGATGGCGAGGTTGTGCGCTGAGGCCAGGGTGTCGGGATGGTCGTCACCGAGGACCCGGCGGCAGCGGGTCAGGGTGTCCTCGGCCAGCTCCCGCGCCACCTGGTGCTCCCCCACCGCGGCCCGATGGAAAGCGAGGTTGTTCGCCGAGCGCAGGGTGTGGGGGTGGTCGTCGCCGAGGACCCGGCTGCGGCGGGTCAGGGTGTCTTCGGCCAGCTCCCGCGCCGCCTGGTGCTCGCCGAGGTCGGCCAGCAGAAGGGTGAGGTTGTTCGCCGAGGCCAGGGTGTCGGGGTGGTCGTGACCGAGGAGACGCCGCATTCGGGTCAGGGTGTCTTCGGCCAGCTTGCGGGCGGCTTGGTGCTCGCCGAGGGCGGCCATCTGGTTGGCGAGGTTGTTCGCCGATTGCAGGGTGAGGGGGTGGTCGTCGCCGAGGACCCGGCTGCGGCGGGTCAGGGTGTCTTCGGCCAGCTCCCGCGCCGCCCGGTGCTCGCCGAGGTCGGCCAGCGCGGTGGCGAGGGCGGTGGTGATGATCTGGCTGTCGGGATGGTCAGCGCCGAGGGTAGTGATCCAGCGGGTGCGGGTGGTGTGGCTGAGGGTGCGGACACTGTGGTTCTGGCCGCTGCAGTGCAGGTACCAGCAGGTCCGGTGCAGCAGCAGCCGGAACCCGTCGGGTTCGGCCAGGCCGGGAAAGTCAGCGAGATGGCCTGCGACCGCGGTGACGTGGGGAGTGAGCGTGGCGTAGGTCGGCCAGGCCGAGGGGTCCTCCGCCTCGCCGGGGTAGACGGTGGCGAGCAGGTCAAGGGCACCAGCGAGGGCGGTGCGCCGCTGGTCGACGGTGAGGCGGGCCCGCAGGAGAGCGTGGACGAGGCGGTGCAGCTGGAGGGTGGTGTCGGTGCGGCGGGCGAGCGCGAGCCTGCTGATCGCAGCAAGCGCGGTGTGCGTGGTGTAGGGATCCCCGAGGGCCAGCCATTCGCTGCCGGCGGGGCGGAGTGGGATGGGTTCGGGGGCGAGGAACGCCAGCCGATCCAGCAGGCCAGCAGCACCCGGATGGTCGCTGCCGAGCCGTTCACGGGCAGCGGTGACGGTCGCGGCCAGCCCTGGATGATGCAGCGTCTCCTCAGCGAGCAGCAAAGCGGGTCGGGTGGCCAGCAGGGCCAGATAGTCGTGCACGGGGATACCACTGGTGGCCAGGAAAGCCCCGGCCTGGTCGACAGCCAACGGTAGATCACCGAGCGCGTCAGCGAGCTGGTCGGCGGCGGTGTCGGACAGGGTAGGCAGATAGCGGCGCAGAAGCGCGAACGATTCGGCGCGGGTGAACTCGCCGACTTCGACCAACTCCACCCCGACCCGACCCACCCCCGGATCGCGGCAGGTCACCACCAGCCGTCCCGTGGCCGGCGGAAGCATCCGCGCCAACGTCGTTGGGTCGCCGACGTTGTCATAGACCAGCAGCCAGCTCTGTCGACGTCCCAGCTCCGCCAGCGCCTCCTCCGCCCGGACCGGCAGATCCCCCGAGCCGATCCCGAGAGTGTTCGCGAGAGCAGCAAGACCGGCGAGCAGACCCGCGGGGGTTTCCGCGTCCACCCACCAGACCAGCTGGTAGTCCGCGGCATACCGCCAGGCGAACTCCACCGCCAGCTGCGACTTACCCACCCCACCGGCGCCCCGCAACGCCGCGATCGCGATACGGCCAGTACCCGCGGCGAGCTGGGTGCGCAGGCCGTCCAGGAGCGTGTCACGGCCGGTGAAGAGTAGGTTCCGCGCGGGCACATTCCACACTGCGGGCAGCCGCCCCGGGAACACCGCCCCCACCGAGGGCGGGGCGGCCGGCCGGCCGGGGAAGCCACCGGAAACCCGCACGGGGTGGACCAGGCCGACCGCCTCCAGCAGACGCCGTCGCGCTACGGGCTCGTCGACGTCGAACAGGTCCCGGTAGGAGATAGTCGACAGCACCGGCGGGACTGGACAGTCGGCGACACGCAACGGGGTCAGTTTCCGCCCGGCCAGGGCGCCGGTCCACTCCTGGGTGCACCAATGCGAAGCGAAATACGCCTGCGAACAGACCGCAACCGTCCGGGCCGCAGCGCCCATCTGCACGCTGATCCAGGTCACGAAATTCTCCCCCGCAGGGGAATCCCACGCCTGCACCGCCACCGTGCGGCCCGCGGCTTCGAGCACCTCGGCGACCCAGGTCGCCCACGCCTCATCCGCCCCGGTGTAGGAGACGAAGAAGTCCACCCCACCGCCCGAACCCGCCGAGGACGCTGATTCCCCGCCGACCGGTCCCCGGGCCCCCGTGCCCACATCCATGCCCGCAGCTTGCCAGAACGACCACAAGCCGTCACCAACCAGACGCGTCCCACCTCCCCGCCGCGCCAACAACCGAGCCGCAGGCAGAGGGCCGGCAAGCCGACCATCCTCAGACACAGGTGACGGCGATCCAGCCGTCCGACACCCATCCCGGCCCTGGCCGGAAACCGATGGTTTCCCGACAAGATCGAATCAGGGGTGGCGGCCACGGCCCGCGACCGAGCTCAGCTACCCGACCACAGTCTGCGGATGTCCTCCTGGTGGCCCCGGGCCCACTGCGCGACCCAGGTTCGTGGGCCCGACGGAGAGTTGTCGCGCCATCCGACGACGTCCCAGCCGATGACTTCGGTGAACAGGTCCCGGCCGGCGTCGGCCGCGCCGAGGGCGGCCAGGTCGAGTGCGAGGTGCAGCGCCGCGTACAGGGTCAGCGGATGCTCGTCGCCGAGCTGTGCCCGCGCGCCGGCCAGCGCGCGGGCGTGCAGGTCGCGGGCGTGCGCGCCACGGCCGAGGCCACGCAGCGCGACGCCGAGCACCGCCGCGGTCCACACGGTGTCCGGGTGGGCGGCGCCGGACGTCCGGCCGCGGCGGGCGAGCGTCTCCGCGAGCAGCTCGTGGGCCACGCCGTACTCCCCCAGCCGGGTCAGGGCGTGGCCGAGGCTGTGCGCCGAACGCAGGGTGTCGCGGTCGTCCGGGCCGAGCTCCGCCCGCTGCCGGGCGACGGTGTCTCGCAGCAAGCGGGCGGACTCGTCGTGGTCGCCGCTCTCCCCGGCCGCGCGCGCCAGGTTCCACGCCGAGTGCAGCGTGTCGCGGTGCTGCTCGCCGAGCACCCGCACCCGGCGGGCGTGGACGTCGCCCAGCAGTGCCCGCGCGGTGTCGTGATCGGCGAACCCGTCGGCGCGGATCGAGGCCTCGAGGTCGGCGGCGGCAAGCGTGTCCGGGTGGTCCGGGCCCAGCCGTCCGCCCCAGAGGGCCCGTGCCTGGTGCGTGAGCCGTTCGCCGGCTTCGTAGCGGGCGGAGGCGGCCAGGTACCGGGCGGTGCGCAGCACCAGCCGGCGGAAGTCCGCGCACTCGTCGTCGAGCCACGTGGTGAGTGTGCGGATGTGCGGGTCGAGCGTGGCGAGTGACGGCCATGAGGCCGGGTCCGCGGGGTCGCGACCGGGCAGGTACGCACAGACCAGCAGCCGCTGCGCGCCGAGCAGGGCCGCTGGCCGCCGGCCTCCGGCCAGCCGCCGGCGCACCAGAGCCTGGACGTGCCCGTGCACGCGGATCGTGGCCCCGTCCCAGTCGGCCAGGCCGAGGCGGTCGAGCCGGGCGGCCGCGGCGGCGGTGCCGGCTGGCGCCCGGGTGAGCGTCAGGGGGTCCGCTGCGAGGAACGCCACCTGGTCGAGGAGGCCGGCCGCGGCCGGATCGACCACGTCCAGTCGCGCGCGGCTCGCTGCGACGGCCGCGGCGACCGGATCGGAAGCGGCCTCCCGCCCGAGCAGGGCCAGGTAGTCGGCGACCGGCTGGCCGGTCGTCGCCAGGTGGCGGCCGGCCAGCGCGACCGCGAAGGGGACGTCCGCCAGCACACAAGCAAGCGCCTCCGCGGCCGGCGGGCTGATTCCGCGGTGGTGCTGGCGTAGTAGCAGGACCGACTCGTCCCGGCGCAGCTCGCCGACCTCGAGCAGCACGGGGGTGAGCCTGGCCACCGCTGGTCCGCGGCTCGTCACGAGCAGCCGGCCGCTGTCCGGCGGTGCCACGGCGGTCAGGTCGCGGGGATCACCGACACCGTCGTAGATCAGCAGCCAGTCCGTGCGCTGGCCGAGCTCGGCCCACAGGCGGCGCAGCACGGCGGCCCGGTGGCCTGCCCCCGGCGGGGCGATGGCGGCGGCCAGCTCGGCCAGGCACGACTCGGCGCGCTCGGGGGTGTCCGCGTCCACCCACCACACCAGGCCGTAGTCTCCGGCATGCCGATGCGCGTACTCGACGGCGAGCCGCGACGCGCCCATCCCGGCGGCGCCACGCGCGGACACCAGCCCGATGTTGCGCCCCCGGCCGATGTCACGCCCCTGACCTGCATTGCGCCCCCGGCTGGCGTCACGCCCGCGGCCGAAGTCGGGTCCCCGGCCGACTCCTGGTGGGCGCAGTTCGCGGTGGATGCGCTGGAGCAGCGCGTCGCGGCCCACGAAGAACGGGTCGCGGCGCGGGACGTTCCATTCGGCCGGCTGCCACTCGCCCGTGGCGCGGGTCGCGGGGAGCCTGGGACGGACACCCTCACGTGGGTCCGGTCGGCCGCCGGTCAGCACCCGCGTCACCTCGGATTTGCTCAGCAGTCAGGTCGGCGTAACCCGCGTCGATCCCCCGCGGGACGAACCCGTCGACCGGATCCCCATCTTCACCGACGGTCCGTGCTGTCGGCCGCGTCCGCGCCCGACCGGGTGGGGGTGGCGGCATCGCCGCAGGCCAGGGGCGTGCCACCAGCTCCCGCCGCCGCCACCTCGGTGGGGATCCGCGCCGGGCGCCCGCGGGCCGCGTCACTGTTCCGGGTGGACGTCCAGCCGGATCAGGATGGACTTCGACGTCGGGGTGTTGCTGCGCTTCGCGGTGCTGTCGAGGGGCACCAGGACGTTGGTCTCCGGGAAGTAGGCGGCGGCGCAGCCGCGGGCGGTGGGATACGAGACCACCCGGAAGTCGGGGGCGCGGCGCTGCACGCCGTCGGTCCAGACCCCGATCAGGTCGACCCGGGCGCCGTCGGCGATGCCGAGCTCGGCCAGGTCGTCCGGGCTGACCAGCACGACCCGGCGGCCGTGGCGGACCCCGCGGTAACGGTCGTCCAGACCGTAGACAGTGGTGTTGTACTGATCATGGGAGCGGATCGTCTGCAGGAGCAGGTGGCTGGGGGGCGTCGGCCGGATCTCGCAGGTGTTCACGGTGAAGGCGGCCCGCCCGCTCGGCGTCGGGAAGGTCCGGCTGTCGCGGGGCGGGTGCGGGAGCAGGAAGCCGCCGGGCTCGTCGAGGCGGGCCTCGTAGTCGGCGAACCCGGGGACCACGTTCGCGATGTGCGCGCGTACCCGCCGGTAGTCCTCGGCCAGCGCCGCCCAGTCGACCGTCGGCGCGGCGGCCGTGGCCGTGGCCGTGGCCGTGCGGTCGAGGGTCGCCGCGGCCAGGCCGCAGATGATCGCGATCTCGGAGCGCAGCTCGGGCCCGGCCGGGGCCAACCGGCCGCGGGAGGCGTGGACGGAGCCCATCGAGTCCTCGACGCTGACCCGCTGCGGGCCGCCGGCCTGGACGTCCAGCTCGGTGCGGCCGAGTGTGGGCAGGATGAGGGCGCGCTCGCCGGTGATGGCGTGCGAGCGGTTGAGCGCGGTGGAGACCTGCACGGTGAGCCGGCACCGGCGGATCGCGTCCTCGGTGACGGCCGAGTCCGGCGTCGCGGCGACGAAGTTGCCGCCCATCGCGACGAACACCTTCACCCGGCCGTCGCGCATGGCCCGGATGGTGTCGACGACGTCCAGGCCGTGGTGGCGGGGCGGCGCGAAGCCGAACTCGGTGCCGAGGGCGTCCAGGAACGCGTCGGGCATCCGTTCCCAGATGCCCATCGTCCGGTCGCCCTGGACGTTGGAGTGGCCGCGCACCGGGCAGACCCCCGCGCCGGGACGGCCGATGTTGCCCCGCAGCAGCAGGAAGTTCACCACCTCCCGGATCGTGGCGACGGCGTCCGGGTGCTGGGTGAGCCCCATCGCCCAGCAGACGATCACCTTGTCGGCGGCGAGGACCCGCCCGGCGAGCTCGTCGATCTCATCTGGGCGTAGACCGGTGGCGGTGGCGACGTCGCCGGGGGTCAGGTGGGCGCGTACGTGCGCCGCGAACTCCTCGAACCCGGTCGTGTGCCCGGCGATGAAGGCCTGATCGAGGACGGTGCCGGGGCTGGCCTCCTCGGCAGCGAGCAGTCGGGCGGACAGCGCCTGGAACAGGGCCATGTCCCCACCGAGGCGGATCTGCAGGAACTGGTCGGCGAGCGCGGTGCCCCGGCCGAGCACCCCGGAGACCCGCTGCGGGTTACGGAACCGCATCAGCGCCGCCTCGGGTAGCGGGTTGACCGCCACGACGCTGCCACCGGCCCGCTTCAGCCGCTCCAGCGACGTCAGCATCCGCGGATGGTTGGTGCCCGGATTCTGCCCGACGACGAGCACCAAGTCCGCCGTCTCCAGGTCCTCCAGGGTGACGGAGCCCTTGCCGACCCCGATCGTCTCGGTCAGCGCGGCACCCGACGACTCGTGGCACATGTTCGAGCAGTCCGGCAGATTGTTCGTGCCGAACGCGCGGGCGAAGAGCTGGTAAAGGAAAGCGGCCTCGTTGCTCGTCCGCCCCGAGGTGTAGAAGGCGGCCTCGGCGGGGCTTTCCAGGCCGGTCAGCTCGTCGGCGACGATCCGGAAGGCCTCGTCCCAGCCGACGGGGGCGTAATGGTCGCTGCCCGCGGCCTTGTACACGGGGTTGATGAGCCGGCCCTGTTCACCGAGCCAGTGCCCGGAGCGGGTGGCGAGGTCGGTCAGGCTGTGCGCGGCGAAGAACTCCGGTGTCACCCGGGCCCGGGTGGCCTCCTGCGCGACGGCCTTCGCGCCGTTCTCGCAGAATTCGGCGCGTGAACGGTCGTCCGGCCGCGGGTCGGGCCAGGCGCAGCCGGGACAGTCGTAACCGTCGTCCTGGTTGAGTAGCCGCAGGGTCTGCACGGAACGGCGCACGCCCATCAGCTCCCGGCAGCGCGCCAGCGCGTGTGCCACGCCGGGAACACCGGCGGCGGACGTCGCCGGTTCGCCGATCCTCAGCTCGGGGTCCATAGCGGTCCGTCCGTCGTCGGGGAGCTCGCTGGTAGGGCGGCCGTCCGTCCGACGCTACGCGCGGCGCGTGCGAACGGGAGGTCCGCCGCGTCAGCCGAGGGGACGCTCCCGGTCGCGCAGGGCGTCCAGGACGGGTGCGTACATCCGTGCCTTGATGGTGCCCAGGGTGGTCCCCGCCCGGCCGGCCTGGGCTCGCGCGATCTCCACGCCGGTGCCGCGTACCTCCTCCTCCGCCACCGCGCGATCGACGATGGCGGCGGCGCAGGCGTCGCGGCCGCCGTAGCGGCGGGCCGTGGTCATTGCCTCGTGCGCGGTCTGCGGGCTCAGCCGGGCCTGGATCAGCGCGGACATCGCCGGGGTGAAGGGGATGTCGATGTCGGCCTCGGGCAGGCACCAGTAGCCGCGGTCGGCCCGCATCACCCGGAAGTCGTGCGCCAGGGAGAACATCGCGCCCGCGGCGAACGTGTGCCCCTGCAGCGCGGCCACGGTGACCACCGGCAGGGCCAGCATCCGGGCCAGCAGTTCGTGGACGCTGACCGCGTACTCCTGCGGCCGGTCGGCGTTCGCGAGCAGCCAGTCCAGGTCCAACCCATTGGAGAAGTACTTTCCGGTCGCGGCGGTCACCAGGGCCCGAGGCCCCGATGCCTTCTCCACCTCGTCCAGTGCCGCCTCGACGGAGGCGATCCAGTCCGGATGGAAACGGTTCTCCCCGTCGCCGATGTCGAGGACGAACACGTCGTCGTGGCGGTCGAGCGTGGGCACGGCGGCTCCTTCTGGGCGGACGGCGGACCGGGCTGGTGGGACTGACTCTGCGGGACCGGGCTGGCGGGGGTTCGGCCGGTGGCGTTGACCAGGCCGAAGACCACCTGCCCCGCAACGGTTCCCGGTACCCGCACCACTTCGACCCACAGCCGGATCACTCTGTCGCGCGCGCGACCCCGATGCACTGCTCCTGATGCAGCGCGTCAGAAGAAATGTCCGTATCGTCCCGAAGATCAACAAAGGTCACGTTGACGGGTGGGGGGGGCATCCGGCAAGAACCACCGAGCGGGAACCGGCGGCCGCAGCGACAGGCGACACCGGTCGGCCGTCCGCGGTCCGCTCAGAAAGGGACGGCAATGAGACACGCCCGGACCCGATGGACCCAACTACCCCGCCTGGCGGCGGTCGTGACGGCGATGGGACTCGCTCTGACCCTGGGCGCCTGCGGGGATGGCTCGGACGGCGCCGGCGAGGCCGCGGCCACCGGTTCCCAGGCGGGCTCAGGGGCGAGCGGTCCGCTCAACGGCATCGAGACCAAGCCCGCCGCGGAGATCATCTCGGCGGCCGCCAACGCACTGCGCGGCGCCGACAGCGTGCACTTCGCCGGCGACGGGGTCGACGAGGGCAAGCCGGCGTCGGTCGACCTGCGGCTGGACTCCCGCGGCACCGTCACCGGGTCCATGGACACCAACGGCATGCACATCGAGGTGCTGCGGGTCGGCGGCGTGGCCTACGTGCGCGGCGAGGGGCTCGTGGCGGCGTACCCGGGCGCCCGTCCCGAGTAGTGGGTCAAGACCGGGCCGCTCCCCGGCGGCGACGGCCTGACCCTCGACGGCGCGGCGGACGACCTCGAGGACATGGCCGACGATCTCAAGGCCGGCGAGACCCCGACCATCGAGCAGGTGACCGAGCAGGGCCAGCCCGCGGTGAAGGTGACGACGAAGTCCCACACCCTGTACGTCGCGAACAGCGGCCCGCCGCTGCCCCTGCGCCAGACCGGCACCGGCGTGGACAGCGGGCTTCACGCGTCCGCGGTCGACCGTGACCGCCGCCACGGCGGTCCTCCGCCCGGTTTTTCCGAATACAACCGGGATCAATAAGAAACAGGAAACGGCAACGACGAACACTGGTTCGCTGTTATCTCGAACACAGCCCATCCGGGAATCCCCGGGCGACAGTCCGGCCACGGCACGACCGGCCGGCATCCAAGCGGCGCAGGTCACACATTCGGACGAGCTATGTGAAAAGGCCATCACCCACGAGGGAGGTGATTTGCCGGCGGCCCGCCATATCGTGGGAAGCCAAGTAACCCGCGGGAACCCCGGCTACCGTGCTGCGGCCATTGGCCACGGCCAGCGGGAGCCACGGCGAGTGGGAGCCGCGGGCGCGCGCACCGAGGAGCGGGTGCGCGCACGACAGCAGTGATCGGAGTACGCGCATGGCGCACGGTCAGACGGCCCCCGTCGCCGTCCAGGCATCCCCGACCCAGGTGCCCCGCCAGGCCCCCGGCCGGACCGGTCCCCGCAGTCCGCACACCGGCCGGCCCCGGTCCGGCGAGGATGCCCGCCGCTCCGGCACCGGCGGCCCCCGCACCGGCCAGCCGCTCCCCGGCGCCGACACGGCCGTCGGCCAGTGGCCGGGAACCACCGGCTCGGCGCCGGGCACACCGCCGCGCCGCCCCGGCTCCGTCCGGCGGACGACCTCGATCATGATGGAGCGCCCGGACGGCCTCACCGGCCCGCTGCACCTCACCGGTGTCGGCCGTGACCTGCTGACCACCGCCGCGGGCGAGGTGGAGGTCCTCGGCGAGGCGCGGCTGCGCGTCGTCCTCGACTACATGGCCGCGCCCGGCCCCGTCCTCGAGATCGAGTCCGAGCCCGCCGTTCCCGGCCTCGCGAGCCTGGTCGGCGCCTCGGCGCGGGCCGGCTTCCGCGGCGCCGCCCGGCAGATCCTCGCGGCCGCCGACGCCGCCGGCGCAGAAGGCGACGCGGCCGACAGCAACGGCGACGGAGCTGGTGGGGCGTCCACCACCCGGCGCTCGCTGCTCGAGCAGCTCCTCGACGACGTGCCCGTGGCGACCCTGGTGTCGGGCTCCGCGCTCGGGCGCAACGGCATCTTCCGCGACGACCCCTCGCGGCACGCCGGCGCGGAGGCCGGCGGCAACCCGATGCTCGACGTCTGCGCCGGCTGGCAGCGGGAGGGGCTGCTCGCCCGCGTCTCCGCCGAGCGCAGCGCCGACCCCGAGGCCCCGGTGCGGACGACCATGGTCGTGGCCGGCGACCTCGCGGTCGACGAGGACCCGCTCGGGTGGCATCCGCTGCCGCCGATGGGCACCCATGCCATGCGCCGCCTGCGCCGCATCGACCTCGTCCCGATCGGCGGCGAGCCCGCCGGCACCGGACCCGCCCGTACCGGTGCCGCGGACGGGGCCATCGACGGGGCCGCCGCCTTCCGGGTCGACGCCTTCTTCCGTGACACCTACCGGGAGGTGTCCGGCGCCGAGGTCGTCGTGCACGAGTACGGGATCGACGCCACGGTCGACCAGTCGGCCCGCGTCGTGCGCTCGGTGGGGCGGGCCGGGGTCCTGCCGGGCCCCGAGTGCCCCCAGGCACTGGCCAGCGCCGAGCGCATCGTGGGGCTCGGCGCCGCGGACCTGCGCCGCACCGTCTCGCGCACCTTCACAGGGACGACCACGTGCACGCACCTCAACGACACCCTGCGCTCCCTGGGCGATCTCCCCGACCTGATCGAGCGGCTCCGCTCGGCCACCGCCCGCTGAGGATGGCCGACCGGTCGCCGTCATCGGGCCTTCCGCGCCGGACATCAGGGACAAAAGTCCTGTACCTGGAGTCCGTACCGGCCGACCTCCCGTCCGGGGGGCCGCGGCACGGCTCCCCGCGGGTACCTTGACGATCATGACTGGTGTTCGCGTCTTCCTGCTGGACGATCACGAGATCGTCCGCCGGGGCATCCGGGAGATGCTGGAGGACTCCGGGGACATCGAGGTCGTCGGCGAGGCGTCGACCGCGGCGTCTGCGCTGCGGCGTATCCCGGCCGCCCGTCCGGACGTCGCGGTGCTCGACGCCCGGCTGCCGGACGGAAGCGGGATCGAGGTGTGCCGGGAGATCCGCTCGGCGCAGCCCGCCGTCGGCTGTCTCATCCTGACCTCCTATGACGACGACGACGCGCTCTTCGCCGCGATCATGGCGGGTGCCTCGGGGTATCTGCTGAAGCAGATCCGGGGCAACGACCTGGTCGGGGCGATCCGCACGATCGCCGCCGGGCGCTCGCTGCTCGACCCCGCCGTCACCCAGAAGGTGCTGGCCCGGCTGCGCGACGAGCCCGCCGAGGACGAGCAGCTCGCCGCGCTCGGCAGCCGCGAGCGCCAGATCCTCCGGCTGATCGCCGAGGGCATGACGAACCGCCAGATCGCGGGCTGCGTCCACCTGTCGGAGAAGACGGTGAAGAACTACGTGTCGGCGATCCTCGGCAAGCTCGGCCTGACCAGCCGCACGCAGGCCGCCGTGTTCGCGGCCCGGCTCAAGAGCTGACAGCGGCCCGGCCGCTGACACGCGGGGCCGGTGGGCGGCACTCCGTCAGCTGCGCCGCCCGATCGGTCCATCGCCACCACCATCGGACCGCCACCGCGCCCGGGCTGTCCGGTTGCCGACAGTGCGGGCCCCGGCACGCAACCAGGCGTGATTACTCCGCATCATGACTGACGGAACGGCGCGCGGCCCGGCGTGCCGGCCAACCGCCGGAGGGCCCATGGACGCGTGCCGCAGCGCCGAGGATCCAGTCACCGCGCCCGGCGGCCAGCCCGCCGCCGGCCCGCTGCGGCCTGACGATCCCTCCGAGCTGGGGCACTACCGCGTTCTCGGGCGGCTCGGCGAAGGCGGGATGGGCACCGTCTTCCTCGGCGCCGCCCCCGACGGGCGGCCGGTCGCGATCAAGATGATCCGGGCGGAGGTGGCCGGCGTGCCCTCGTTCCGCGCGCGCTTCCGCCGGGAGGCCGAACTCGCCCGCCGGGTGGCCCGGTTCTGCACCGCCGAGCTGCTGGACGCGGTCGACCCGCCCGACGGGCCGCCCTTCATCGTCACCGAATTCGTGGACGGGCCCACGCTCGCCGCCGCGGTCGCGGCCGGTGGCCCGCTCGGCGCCGCCGACCTCGAGCGGGTGGCGGTCAGCGTGGCCGCGGCGCTGACCGCCATCCACGGCGCCGGTCTGGTCCACCGTGATCTCAAGCCGGCGAACGTCCTGCTGTCGCCCCTGGGGCCGCGCGTCATCGACTTCGGGATAGCCCACGCGGCGGACATCACGCACGTCACCCGGGACTCGATCGTCGGAACGCCGGCATTCATGGCCCCCGAGCAGGCGCTGGCGCAGCCGGTGTCCGGCGCGGCCGACGTGTGGGCCTGGGCCGGCCTGGTCACCTTCGCCGGAACCGGCCGGCCGCCGTTCGGTGACGGCCCACCCGAGACACAGATCTTCCGGATCGTCCACGGCGACCCGAACCTCGACGGGCTGGACCCGGCGCTGGGCGCCGTCGTCCGGCGGGCGATGAGCCGGCAGCCCACGGACCGTCCCACCGCGCAGGACCTGCTGCAGCAGCTGGTCACCCTCGGCGTCGAGGTCCCGGCTTCGGCGACATCCGCACTCGCGCTCCCCGCGGCGGACGGCGGTGCGCCGCCCCAGGGTCGGACACCCGCGAGCGACCCGATCCCGCCCACCAGCCCAGCCGGCCCGTCCGGCTCACCCAGCGCGGCCCGGCGGACGCGACCGGAGCGCCGGCCGTCCGGACGCATGCTCGTCGCCGCGCTGGCCGGGGTCGTCGTCGTCCTGGTCGGCGCCTGGCTACTGCTTCAGGCACAGCCGCCGGACGGCCGTGACGACACCGATACCCGGGTAAGCGCCGCTTCCGCTTCAGGCGACCCCACCGGTCCGTCGGACGGCCAGTCGCCGGGAAGCGGGGAGGCAAGCCCGGGCACCGCGACGGCCACCGGGCCCGGACCGGGCGGGACCGCCAGGGAGGTCACACCGCCCGGCGAGCCCGTCGAGATCCCGGACGTCGTCGGTCGGCCGGTCACCGAGGCGGAGGAGGCGCTCCGCACCGCCGGGCTGACGAACATCATCCGCACCACGCGGCTCGACGACCGGCCCGCGGGCTCCGTCATCGGGATGCACCCCGCAGCGGGCAGCGAGGTGAGCCGGGACGCGGCGATCGAGCTCGACGTGTCCGACGGGCCGGGGCACACCACCGTCCCCGACCTCGTCGGGCGGTCGGAGGTGGACGCCCGCTCCGGGCTGTACAGCGCCGGCCTGGTGATGGTCGTCCAGGAGAACAGCGGGCCGTCCAAGGTCGGGCCGGGGCTGGTGGAGCGGACCGACCCACCGGGCGGGACCCAGGTCGCCTACGGCACGACTGTGACGATCAGCGTCGCGAGCCGGCAGGTCGCCGTTCCCGACGTGGTCGGCCAGAGCGCCGCCGCGGCCACCGCGACGCTGCGGGACTACGGCTTCGACGTCGTCGAGGAGCGCGGCGCAGGCTCCCAGCCGGCCGGAGTCGTCATCGCCCAGCTGCCGCGGGCGGGCCTCGTCACCCGGGGGGCGACCGTCACGATCACCGTGAGCCAGCCCCGGTCGAACGGCGACTCGCAGGTCGCGCAGACTCCGGAGCCACCTCCAGTCCCCTGACCAGCGCGGGATCCGGGCGGCCCGCTCCCCCGGGCCGGGGTACCCGCGGGAACGGGCCGCCCGGATCCGCGAGAGCGCTCGGGAGCTCACCCGCGTGGATCACTGCCAGGGAGGTCACCGCCCGGGTCAGCACCACGTAGAGCCGGCGCAGCCCCTGGACGGAGCCCGGCCCGGAGCCGGCGACGGACGCCGGGTCGACGAGGACCACATGGTCGAACTCGAGTCCCTTCGCGAGCGACGCGGGCACGACAGTCACCGGCCGGGACGCCCGCCCTTCCGGCACGGGCTTGTCGGTGAGCGAAGCGCCCTCCGTCAGGGCGGCGTCGGTGAGGGCGGCGTCGTCGGTGAGGGCGGCGTCGTCGGTGAGGGCGGTGGCGGGCAGGCCCGCCGCGCGCAGCGACGCCGTCAGGCCGCCGACGGCCTCGTCGGGGGCGATCACCGCCACCGAGCCGCCGCGGCCCAGCCCGGCACGAACCTGGTGTGCAGCCTCGCCGGCCAGGTCGTCCGGCGGGGCGGCGATCACCCGCAGCGCACCCGGGACGGCGCGGGTCGACGACGCGGGAGGCAGATCCGGCGCGATGCTCGGGAGCAGACGGTCGGCGAACGAGAGGATCTCGGCCGGTACCCGGTGGCCTCGGGTCAGCACCTCCAGCCGCGCGGCGGGCTTACCGAAGTGGGCAAGCGCCTGCTCCCAGGAGCGCGCGGCCCAGGCGGTGGTGCCCTGGGCCAGATCCCCGAGGACGGTGAGCGAGCCGGTGGCGCAGCGGCGTCCGACGGCCCGGCACTGCATGGCCGAGAGGTCCTGGGCCTCGTCCACGATGACGTGCCCGAACGCCGGCACGCCGTCGATCAGGTCCAGTGCCTCGTCCAGGCAGAACAGGTCGGCGGGCGACCAGCGGACGGCCCGCCGCGACGTCGGCCGGTCGGCCAGCAGCAGGCGCTGCTCGGGCGCGGAGAGCACGCCGTCGGCGGCGTGGGCGAGCAGGGCGGGGTCGGTGAACAGCCGGTGGATCAGCCCGGCCGCGTCGGTGCGCGGCCAGACGGCGTCGACCGCCGCCCTGACGGACCGGGTGCGGGCGAGGCGCTCCACCGCGGAGTCGGCCGGCAGGTGCCCCCGCTCCTCGGCGCGGCGGACCACCGCGGCGGCGATCCGCCGGGCGAGCAGGTCCCGAGCCACGCGATGGCGGTGGCCGCCAGCCTGGATGCCGGCGGCCAAGCCGGCGATCTCGTCGCCGCTCACCGTCCACCGACCGAGCGAGCTCGTGATCAGGGCAGCCGGCGGGGAGGCGCCGGGCCGGGTGGCGCCGAGCGCCCGGCGGATCACCACGGCCATCCGGGCGTCGCTCTTGATCTCGGCCACTGGCTCCGGGTCGGTTCCGCGCGCCGTCGCGATGTCCACGAGGGCGCTGAGACTACGGTGGGTGACGGTGAACTCGCCAAGCGCGGGCAGGACCGCGCCGATGTAACGCAGGAAGGCCCGGTTCGGCCCGACGACGAGCACCCCGGCGCGACTGAGCCGCTCCCGGTAGGCGAACAGCAGGTAGGCAGCCCGGTGCAGGCCGACCGCCGTCTTGCCGGTGCCCGGCGCGCCCTGGACGCAGACGCTCACCTCGAGATCGGCCCGGACGATCTCGTCCTGCTCGGGCTGGATCGTCGCGACGATGTCACGCATGGGCCCCGAGCGGGGCCGCGCGATCTCGCGGGCGAGCAGGTCGCCTCCGGCCGGCCCGCCGGCTCGTGACGCGCCTGCCGGGCCGGGCGACGGTTCGACGAGTGGTTCCTCCTCGAACGCGGTGAGCTCGGGGCCGTCGAACCCGAACCGGCGCCGCGCCACGAGCCCCATCGCGTCGCCCCTATGGGCGCGGTAGTACGGACGGGCGATGTCGGTGCGCCAGTCGACGACCAGCGGATCATCGCCGGCGGCCTCCCGCACATGGCGCCGTCCCAGGTGGACGCGCCGACCCGGCGCGGCGGCGGCGCCCGCGGCGTAGTCGATCCGTCCGAAGAACAACGGTGCCCCGCTCGCGGGGTCGCTCAGCGCCTCGAGGCGCCGCCGCCGCGCCGCTTTCAGGGACGCGTTCGTCACCTTGTCAGCGACGGGGTCGCCTTCGGCGATCTCCGTCGCCTCGGCCTCGTGCCGCATCCGAACCAGCGCCGCGCGGGCGCGGTCCAGGTGACGGCGCTCGGCGGCGAGCTCCGCCGACCACGGATCCACCGACCGGGCGTCCGCTGGCCGGAGATCTGCCGGCCGGACATCCACAGACCGGGGATCCTCATCGCGCCCCTCGGCCGCGCCGTCACCCATGCCGACCCCTCCACTTTACGAAGTCAATAACTTGACCGAGTAAAGCAGATCGAAACCGCTCACCCGGCCCCGGGCACCGTCCGACCCTGAAGATCCGTCCGATCGGGGAAGTCCGCCCGGTCCGGGGGATCCACGAGACCTGGAAGGTTCGCGAGTCCTGGGAGGTTCGCGAGTCCGGCGAGCGCGCCGAACGCCCGGCGGGCCGCCGCCTCGGCGTCGGGCAGGACGTCCGCCGCGGCCGCGCCGGCGTCGAGGCGGCGCCAGTTCTCCCGAGCCAGCACCCGTTGGACGGTGAGGACCGCCGCTGCGGCGAGCCGCGCGTCCACCTGGGCAGCGGGCGAGCCGGCCGCCTCGGCGAACGCGTCCGCCAGGGCGTCCTCGTCGGCGGCGGTGTACTGGGCCATCCGGCCCAGCAGGCTCGGGGTCGAGAAGACCAGGCGATGGTAAGCGAGCACCTCGGGCGCGTCGCACAGCCCGGTGACCGGTTCGTGCTGTCGCAGGCCCGCGAGGAAATGAGCCTCGAGAGCGGCGAGCGGCGACTGGTCAGCCGACCGCGCCCGCACCACCCGGGCCGCTTCACCACGGTGGTCGAGCACGCGGTGGAGGACGAGGTCCTCCTTGGCCGGGAAGTAGCTGAACAGCGTCGGTTTCGACACCTCGGCGGCCGCGGCCACCTCGGCGACGGAGACGCGCTCGAAGCCCCGTTCCAGGAACAGTGAGACGGCGGCGGCGGACAGCGCGTCGCGGGTGCGCCGCTTCTTGCGGTCCCGCAGGCCGAGTGGCTCGGTCATCGCCGCCGCCTACCCGCTCCGCTCCCCCACGAGCCGTCGAAGGGCCTCCGGGGCGCGGCTGTGCCGCCGGGCCGCCGGGCGTCCGGCGGTTCGCTCGGGTGCGATCTCGTACTCCACGACATGCACAGTAAGGCGCGCCGGCGCCGGACCGTCACGACCCCGACGGGCCCGGGTGCGGCCAGGACCCGCCCACCGGCGCGCCAGCCGCGCCGGTGTCCATTACCAGGCGTCAAGAGCGGCCCGGAAGGGAAAGAAGATGAGACAGGCACGCGGACCACCAGGCGTCACAGCCAGTTCCCCGGCGGCCCGCTGCACCGCTCCGGCGGCTCCGGCGGCAGGCGTCCCGCACTGCCGGCGGGCCGACGACGCAACAAAGGGGGACGGGATGACGCGACAGCGCCGATCACGCCCACCTGGGGCGGAGATCGCCGCACCGGGGACAGATCGTCACTTATCGCATCCGGACCAGGCCCGAAGTTAACACGAAGGAAGCCTGGATTTAATTTCCGTTGAATCGCCGTGTGCAATTCTGCAGTATGCAGACAGGTGGTGCTCCCGTGGTCGATATCGTTAAGATAGCAGCGTCGATCGACGATATCCCCACCGTTGAAGAAACAGACGCGATGCTGGAGGAGCTGCGCAGGCTCCCACGCACCATGGAGACGATCAGGTTGATGGATGACCTGCTGGAGCTCCGATCGCTACTCGGCGCGACGTGCTGAGAACGCGTGCCGAGTAGCGTCGGAGGGCTTGGCGGCGCACCGCTGGACGCATTGTTCAACTGTGGTGCGCCGACATTCCGGCCTGGCCGGTCAGCAGGAGGGTGTTACTAGGCGCCGAAACCCTGCTGGCCCTGGTTGCCCTGCTGGCCCTGCTGGCCGCCACCGAAGCGCTCGCCGGCCTGACCCTGGCCGCCGCCGACACCGGCCAGCTCACGCAGGCGGTTCTCGACGTAACGCTCGCTGTGGTGCGTCTTGTCCGCGATCCGGGCGACGAGGTCATTGATGTCGGTCGCGGAGTCGAGATCCGCCGCGCTGACCTGACCGAACTGGTCAAGGAGGCGGTAGCGGAGCTGCCGCCAGTTCTGACGGAGCTGCTGCTCCACCTGCTGGCGCTGCTGCTGCTGCTCCTGCTGGCTCATTTTCTGATCCCTTTCTCAGTGGTCATTTACTGGCGCGCACCGAGGTGCGGGGCGAACGCTACCCCAGCGACTTCGGGCAGCGTCAAACCCACGCCGGAATCCGAATGTATGCGGCCAGTCCGGGGCCACCACGGCGGAAACAGCCCGCCGGGCACATAAAAGGTACCCAGGGTTCAGCACGAGGCCGACCGATGAATACCGGCTCGCCGGCCATCATTTCGCCTTTTCCCGCCGAAGCGGATGGCGTCGCGGCCCGACGCCACGCGCTCGCCGCTCGCATCACCGGCGAACCGCCGACCCGGCCGCGGCGGAGTGCCGCGATGGCGCTGGTTCACCCAGGGACCGCCGGGGGCGAGAACGTGCGATCAGGAGCGCACCGAAAGTAGCGTCGGGACGTCCTGACGCAAGGAGGCTGTCATGCGTGCGTGCGACACCTGCGGAAACGATTACTGGATGTCCTTCGAGATCCGGGTCGTCAGCGGTGAGACGTACACCTTCGACTCGTTCGAGTGCGCGGTGCAGAAGCTCGCCCCGCGCTGTGAGCACTGCGCCTGCCGGGTGATCGGGCACGGCGTGGAGGTCTCCGGGCGTTTCTTCTGCTGTGCGCACTGCGCACGCCAGGCGGGCGGAATGGGCCGTGAGATCCGCGACGCCGTCGGAGCGCACCCCAACTGATCGGCGGCCGGGGCGGGAGACGGTGCGCCCCGGCGACGGGTCGGCCAGGCGACGGCGGGCGAGCGGTCGGATGAGTGACAAACACCCCGGAGCGCCCGTTTTCCGCAGGTGAACTGGATGGGTGACCGGACCCACCACGCAATCAGAACGCTGGCATCCGGAACGGCGGAAACGAGAACGGCGGAAACCGGAACGGCGCCGGCTCTTACGCCGGAGCCGGGCGCGAGCCTGCCCGCCGCCGGGGCCGCGAATCCCACATCGCGCTCGTCGCGGTGGAACGCCGTCCGCTGGGAATCGCGCGGCTGATCCGCACCGGAACGGCCGAGGCCGAGGTGTCGGTCGCGGTCGTCGACGACGCCCACCGCAGCGGGGTGGCCCGTCGGCTGCTCGCCGAGCTCGAACGTCGCGCGTGTGCGGCCGGTGTCCGCGAGCTGCACGCCAACGTGCTCGCCGAGAACACCGCCGCGCTGGCGCTGTTCCGGGCGAGCTTCGCGCAGGGCCCGTGCGTGGTGGAGGGCGATGTGCTGCGCCTGACGTGCCTGCCGGGCCGCCGTGCGCGGTGGACGGCCCGGCCGGCCCGGCGCCGCCGTGGCAGGCGCCGGGTGACGCCTGCCACGGGCTGACGCCGGACGGGACCGGTCGGGATCAGGTGACCCGGTCCGCCGGGCCGCTCTTGATCGCCTCGACGAGAGCGCCGAGCTTCTCACCGGAGAGGTTCCTGGCCAGGTCCGCCTCGCTGATCATCCCGACGAGCCGCTTGTTGTCGATGACCGGCATCCGCATCACCCGGTGCTCCATCATCTCGTTCAGGACGGTGTCGAGGTCGGCGTCCGCCCGGACGAACAGCGGCTTGCCCTTCCCGAGGTCACCGGCCCGGGTCGACGCCGGGTCCCGGCCCTCCGCCACACAGTTGATCACGATGTCGCGGTCGGTGATGATGCCGCCGAGGCGGTCGTCGGCGCCGCAGATCGGCAGCGCGCCGACGCCGAGGTCGCGCATCATGCGGGCCGCGCTGGCCAGTGACTCGTCCGCGCCGACGCACTTCGCGTCGCCGTGCATGATGTCCCGAGCGGTCGTCATGGCTGTTTCCCCTTCGTCGTCATGCCTGCTGGGAGCCGTCCCGCGGCTTCCGGGGAAGCCGCGATCCGACTCGACATGACATACCCACCGCGACCGGGTGCACACGATCAGTCCACGATGGCGACGGTGCGCCGGGGAGGCGGTGCGCCGGGGATCAGTGGCGGTGCGCCGGGGCCAGCTGGTGCACGGTCACCCTGCGCACGTCGCACGGGTCGCCGCCGGCGGGCGAGCACGGCTCGCACTCCGTCTCGACGGTGGCGTGCACGACGCCGTGCTTCTCCGCCAGCACCGCCTTGACCCGGTCTGAGACCGCCCGCGCCTCCTCGAGTGTCGGATGGCCGGCCACCTCGACATGGGCGCTCGCCGCGGCGACCCGGTCGGACAGGCCCCACACGTGCACGTCGTGCACCCCGGTCACGCCCTCCACGGCAAGGACGTCCGCCTGGACTGCCGCCAGGTCCAGCCCGACGGGGGTCGCCTCGAGCAGCACCCGGGACGACTCGGCCAGCAGGCGCACGCCCTGGATCCCGATCAGCGCCGCCACGACCAGGGAGAGCGCCGGGTCGAGCCAGTACCAGCCGCCGGTGAGCCAGATGACGAGCCCGGCGCCGGCCACCGCGACCGACACCAGCGCGTCGCCGGCCAGGTGGGTGACCGCCGCCCTGGTGTTGAGATCACCGTGCCGTTCGTGGACGAAGAGCGCGCTGACCCCGTTACCGACGGCCGCGGCGATCGCCACGATCAGGACGACCAAGCCGTCGACCGGCTCGGGGTGGGCGAGCCGCCCGGCGGCCTCGACGCAGACCAGGGTGGTCACGACCAGCACGCTCGCCGCGTTCGCCTGGGCGGCGAGCACCGGCCAGCGCAGCCCGCCGAAGGTCCGGGTGGCGGACGGCGCCTGCCTCGCGAGCCGGATCGCCATCAGCGCGAACGCGACGCCCGCCGCGTCCGCGAGGTTGTGCGCGGCGTCGGCGAGCAGGGCGACCGACCCGACGAGCAGCCCGGCCGCGGCCTGGCCGACGACGATCGCGACGTTCAGGCCCGTCGCGAACGCCAGCCTGCGGTGCTGGGAGTCGAAGCCGCGCGGAGCGGACCCACCCGCCGCGTGCTCGTGCCCGCCCGGCGCGCAGGGCCCGCCGTGGGCGTGGGTGTGGCCGGAGTCGTGGCCGTGGGCGGGCCGGGTCTGCGGCGGGACGAGACCCTGACCGTTGTCGTGCCCGTGGTCACCGTGGCGGCCTTCGGGGGTGTTCACCGGTCCACCAGGTCGGTGAGGTCGCGCGCGGCGGCGCTCCCACCGGTGGGCACGAACCGGGCCGGCTGCTCCCCAGCGGGCGCGACGAGATCGCCGCCGGGCTCCCCGTGGGCGTGGTCGGGGTCGACCGCGAGCACCACGCTGAGCAGGTCGTCCAACGCGTGCGCGAGGGCGTCGTCGGCGAGCTCGTAGCGCAGGCGCCGGCCCTCGGAGACGGCCACCACCAGCCCACAGCCCCGCAGACAGGCGAGGTGGTTGGAGAGATTCGTCCGGCTCACCGAGAGGACCTCGGCGAGCTCCGTCGGGTAGGACGGGCCCCTGCGCAGCACGAGCAGCAGGCGTGCCCTGGTGGGATCGGACAGAGCGTGCCCGAACCTGGCCAGGACCTCACCGTGTACCACAAGCTTCACCATAGACTGAACAGTACAGCGACCACTGACGTCAGTCGAGCCTGAACAATCAACACAGCCCGAACGGTCGACACAGCCACATGGCGCCCGCCGGGCGGCGGGCCTCAGCCGGCGATCAGGTCCTCGAGGAAGAGCAGCACCCGGGCCGGGACACTGCGCCGGCCCGGCCCCGCCAGCACGGCGTGCCCACCGGGGACCACGGTCAGCTCGGTCCGGGCGGCCGTCCGGGTGGTCATCCGCACCAGCTGCAACGGGCTGATCGGGTCGTCCCGGCCGTGGATGAGCAGGATGGGGAGATCGGGCAGCACCCGCGGCGGCGGGTCGCCGACAGGTATGCCGGCGACCGGCACGTGCAGCAGCGGCAGCCCGAGCAGGACAAGCCCGTCGGGGCGCACGGCGGGTGAGCCGGCCATCGCCAGCGCGGCCAGCGCGCCCGAGTCCGAGCCGAGGAGGACGAAGGGGAGTCCGGGGCGGCGCACCTCGCCGACGGCGTGCGCCACGTTCCCGCCGGCGGGAACGACCGCGGCGGCGTAACCGTCGAGCGCCAGCCGCCGGGCGAGCCACTCGTAGGGCTCGCGGCTCTCGCCCCGCCCCATGAGTATCGCGACGGCCACCCGGACCGGCTCGGCGAGGAGGTCGTCACCCGGGACGGCGTCGTAGTCCGCGAGCGGGGGGCTGATCGTTGTCGAGGGCGTCATGGCGCCGTGGTCTCCTTCTCTGGCGCTCCGTTGCGCCGTCACGGCCCGCGGCGGGGGATACGCGAGGCTCGTGCCGCCGGCGTCACCGGCGCCGCGGCCCCGGGCCCACATGAGTCACGGCGGGGCCAGGAACCCCGGCAGACTATCTCCCGCGCCGGGGTAGCGGCGGAGGCCGGGGTGTCCGTCGAGCGACACCACCGAACCACACCGCCCACGGCAGGCCCTCCGCCGATCCCGGGGCGCGGCGCCCCGGGATCGGCGCGACCGGCGCCAGCAAGCCGTCGCCGATCCCGACTAGCTCTCGTGGATCTGCTGCGTGAGGTAGTTCGTCGCGCCGAGCTGGGCGATCAGCGCGAGCTGGGCGTCCAGCCAGTCGATGTGCTCCTCCTCGGAGACGAGGATCTTCTCCAGCAGCACTGCCGAGCCCACGTCCTTCTTCGACCGGCACAGCGCGATTCCGTCGCGCAGAAGGCTGACCGCCTCGTCCTCCTGCGCCACATCGGTCTCCAGCTGCTCCTGCACGGTCTCGCCGATCCGCAGGGTGTGCAGCCGCTGCAGGTTGGGTAGGCCGTCCAGATAGAGAACGCGCTCAATCAGCGCATCGGCGTGTCGCATCTCGTCAATGGACTCGTGGTAGAAGTAGTCCGCCAGTCGGCGATATCCCCAGTTACGCTGCATCCGCGAATGCAGGAAGTACTGGTTGATGGCCGTCAGCTCGTTCGTCAGCACCTTGTTCAACAGGTCGATGATGTCCTTGTCGCCACGCACCGTCTACATCTCTCCTCAGTCGTCTTCGACGCGCCCACAGGCCGCGGGGGTGCAGCCCTTCCGGACGAACGGCCACGGTCACCGGGACCTCCGGCACCGTTCCGGCACGTCCGCGCCAGTCCGTCCTGGGCGGCGTCGCGACGCAAGGTACCCGGACCGTCGCCGGACACCCTGGCCGCCGCCACCGGATTGGGCCGGCGCGCCGCAAATTCGCCCAGGAAACAGGAAATCACAGTGGAGCCCGGCGCGCATACTGGTAAGAGCGCCGCGAACCTCACATCGACGCCTATTTAGGCTAGCCTGTCCTCAGTTAGGGAAGGCTTCGCTGACGCGTCACCGGCGAGGCAGCCGCACCAGACCGAGATAGAAGTCGTCGATCCGATGAATCACCTCGATGAAGGCCTCGAAGTCCACGGGTTTCGAGACGTAGGCGTTCGCGTGCAGCGTGTAGCTGTACAGCACGTCGTCCGGCGCCTCCGAGGTTGTCAGCACAACCACCGGGATGGACAGCAGCCGCGGGTCCGCCTTCAAAGCGCTGAGAACCTCCCGGCCGTCCATCCGCGGCATGTTGAGGTCCAGCAGGATGAGGTCGGGCCGAGGGTTCGCGGGGTCCCGCAGGTAGGCCATCGCCTCCACGCCGTCGACGGCCACGTGGAGCTCATGGTTGACACCGCGGTCGGTCAGCGCCTCCTCAACCATCAGCGTGTCGCCGGGGTCGTCCTCCACCAGCAGGATGTTGAACGCGCGGACAGCGGCGGCAGCGGTCACGAACGACCTCTCTTGTCACGGAGTCTGGATCAGGTCACAGAGTCTGGATCAGCTCGGAGCACCGGCCGGACGCCGTGGCGTCACGCCCGTGTCCGGCCATCGCGCGGCCGCCGGGCACGACCGTCGGCGCGGCCAACGATAGGCCGATCGACAGCGGGGCGGGGCGCGGGGCGTCCACCCGCGTGCTCCCGTCCGTGGGTGCGCCACGAACCACCAGCCACCCGGACCAGCCCTGGCGACGGGGCGTAGCCGTCGTGCGACGCTGAGACTGGATCGGTCCCCGCCGGGACATCGCCAAGACAGCATGGAGTGCCATCAATGCGACGTGTCGTGGACGCGGACGCGGCGCTGTTCGTGGGCTGCGCGCTGACCAACGCCCTCGGCATGACCGGGCTGGTCCGCGCCTTCGGCTATCCCGGCATGCTGAACGACCCGGCCGCGGCGACGCTGGCCGCGCTGGGCTCGCGGACCTGGACCCTCACGCTGTTCACCCTGCTCACGGCGGCATCCGCGGTGCTGCTCGTGCCGCTGACGACGCGGATCGTCCGCCTCGGGGCCGCCCCGGGCCCGGGGCGGCCGGCCGCGAACCCGAACCGGGCTGCCTGGGTGCTGCTCCTCACCGGCCTCGCCGCCGCGACCGCCATGATCTTCGAGTGGTCCTTCTGGCTCATCGGGGTGCCGCTACTCACCCGCAATCCGCCAAGACCCGGGCCGATCTCCCCCGGTGTGACCACCTTCGACGCGTTGCGCGTCACTCTTGGTGTCCTGTGCGGCGAGACGATCGGCCCGCTGCTGCTGGCCGCCTGGACCGTCCTGGTCGCGTCCCGTTTCGTCGCGTCCGTCTTCGACGACTGGTGGCCGCTCGCGCCCGCCCGTCCTGACCGTCCTGACCGCCCCGGACGCAGCCCGCTCGGAAGCAGCCCGCTCGGAAGCCGGCTCGTCGGGCGCGGGCTGGTCGAACGCGGTCGCCGCGTTGTCGCCGCGGCGGCGGACTGGCTGCGGTTGGAGGTCCTGCGCTGGGCGCGGCCCGTCCTCATCGGGAGCGGCCTCGCCTGCGCCGCGCTGCTGTTCGCGGCCGCCGTCTCGGCGGCGGGCCTGCTCCCCACGCCCCACCTGCCCGTTCTCGCCCGCCTGCTGTGGAGCCTGTGGCTGGCCGGGATCGGGGCCCTGGTCTGGATCTCGCGGGCCCGGGGAGCGGGCCCCCGGCACGGGGCGGAGGGCCACGGCGTCGTCCTCGGGCTCCCGTGGCGGGCGGGCGGGCCCCGGGCGGCCGCCCGGCCGCGCCCGTTCCAGCGCACGCCCTTCCGGTACACGGCCTACCGCGCCGCCGCGCGGAGCAGGGCGCTCCCCCGGCACCGGCCAGGCCAGCTCGACGCCGGTCCGGTGAAACTGCGGGCCGAAGTGGGCGGACTGGTCGGAACGGGCGGGAACGACGCCGTCACCGAGGCCGGCGACGAGGCGGTCGTGGACGCGGGTCCCCACGCCCGCGTCGCTCATGCCACGGCCGATGCCCACGCCCACGCCGACGCCAATGCCGGCCCCGGCCCCGGCCCTGGCGCCGACGCCGCCGCTGCCGCCGCCGCCGACGACGACGACGGGATGGATCCGCCGACCGAGATCGTCGCCGGGCTCCGGGAGGCCCGCGCGGCAGGCGACGACGAGCCCGCGGATTCCGGGTCCGCGGAGGGCTGACCCGTCCGCTCAGCCGGGCAGGCGGGGGCGGCGCGGCGCGAGCACCCGGCCCTGGGCGCCGGACTGGCGCACCGTCCAGCCGAGCTCGTCGGAGCCGGTGACCGACCAGGGCCGTTCCCCCCACCGACGCCCCGGATCGCTCAGCCCTCGGCCGCGGACCTGCGGGGCGGCGACGAAGGCCGCGACGTCGCGCATGGCGACGTCCAGCAGGGCCCCCCGCCCGGCCGCCCGGCACAGCACGACTGCCAACGCGCCGAAGAGGCCGGTCAGCGGGTCGGCGATCGCGTCACCGCAGAACACCGGGACGGAGCCGCCGGGAGCCGTCCGGTCCCAGCCGACGAGTCCGCCGGCGACGGCGGCGTCGTCACCGAAGGCGACCGGGCCGGGCCCGTGCCCGCCGGCGCCGGCCGCCCGCCCGTACCCGGTGATGCTCAGCCAGACCCGACCGGAACGGGCCCGCACCCACCGGTCGGCGTCCAGACCGAGCTGCGCGAGCGCGCGTGGCCGGGAGCCCTCGATCACGACGTCGGCCCGCTCGACGAGCCGGTGCAGCGCCGCCCGCCCTCGCGGGTCGGTGAAGTCGAACCGCTCCTCGTCCTGGCCCGCGTGCAGCCACCGGTAGAAGTCCGGGTCACCGAGCCGTGCCCCGTCCGGGCGGTGCACGCTCTCGACCTTCACAACCCGCAGGCCCATCCGCCCCAGCAGGCGGGCCGCCAGCGGACCAGCCCACAGCGACGAGAGGTCGACGACAAGGGGACAGCCGGCCCCGTTCCCACCCGCCGCCGGTCCGGCGGCCTCCCCCTGCCGGCCCGGCACCTCGCCCTGGACGGCGATGCCCTGGACGGCGATCCGGACCGGTGGCCGGGGCTCGGCCGGCTCGGCGGATGGGAGCGACGCCACGGGTAGCCCAAGCAGCCAGGCACGATCGACCAGGTCGGCGCGGTCATGGGCGGGCAGCAGGGCGGTCAGCGCCGCCCATGTCGTCTCAAGTGGGTCACTGTGGCCACCCGCGGGTGCGGTGACCTCCGCGGGATCCACGCCGAGCAGCGCCGGGAGCATCTCCACGTCGTCCCGCCGGGCGAGGTTCACCGCGACCCAGCCGTCGGCGGCCCGCAGCAGCCGGCAGCCGCCGTTGGCGGAGATCGTCCCGCCGCGGCGCAGGCCGAGCAGCGCGGCCCGGCCCGCGAGCAGCTCGGGGACGTCAACCTCGACCGCCGCACCCAGCTGCGCGGACGCGGCGCGGAGCAGCACGGCGGCCGCCCGGGCCCGCCCCAGCACCGGGGCGTCCGGCACGACCGGGACCGCCGCGGGCCGGCCGGTGAGCCACATGAGCCCGGACCCGGCCCAGTCGAGCGCGGGCCTGGCCGCGAGCGCCGCCGCCGGTCGGGCCTCGAACGGCGCGGCCTCGAAGGGCAGGGATTCGAGCGGGAGGGATTCAAGCGGCAGGCCCGCCGCGAGCAGCGCCTGTCGCAGTTCGGCTTCCAGCTCGGCCTCGGCCTCGATCTCGGCGTCGGCGTCGGCGGGGCCGAGGTCAGCCGCTCGGTTCCGCGCCACGAGCCGGGATCTCACCACACTGGACCACCACGAAGCCACCGCGCCCGCTGTACTCGATCTGGGCGAGCTCGCCGGAGGTGCGCCCGATCAGATTGCCCACCTTGAAGCTGGAGATCACCCGGGTGCGGACGCCGGCCGTCCAGGCGACTGCCGCGTCGCGATCGACGCACACCGGCTCGTCCGTCGGGAGGACGAGCGGGCTGCCCAGGCACAGCACGCCGACGCCGCCCGTTCCGGAGACCTCGGTGTTGAACACGCCGCCCGCTATCATCGCACCGATCCCGCCGGACGTCGTAGTGATCTTGTAACGGACGCCGGACTCCAGGGCGAGCAGGCTGCGGCCGTTGACCGTGATCCGGTCGTTGTCCAGGTGGAAGATCGAGATGTGGCTGCCGGACTCCGCGAACCAGACGGTGCCGCGGCCCTTGACCCGCATCAGGTCCTGGCCCTCGCCGGTGACCGCGCGCCGGAGATAGCCGCCGACGCCCTGCCCCTTGTAGGCGAAGTCGACCTTGCCGCGGTAGGCCACCATGGACCCCTGCTTCGCGTACATCTCACCGCCGTCGAGGCGGACCCGGAGCATCCGGTCGCCCTCCTCGAGCGCGAACGGCGGACCGCCGGAACTTCCCGCCGCATGCTGCCCAAGTGGTTGATTCACAGGCACCATTGAACGCCGGACGGCGATCCCCGTCACCACCGATCGACAAGGCCGGGCCGGCCGATCCGCCTCCGGGGCCGGGTCAGTCCCGGCAGTGCACGCTCACGGCGTAACCGTCCTCGGGACGGTCGGGCGCGCCGTCCCAGGTCGCGAAGCGGCGCTCGAGGGTGAGGCCCGCGCCCGCGCACCAGCGGTCGTACTCGGCGAGGCCGAAGGGCGCCTCGGGCAGCGGCAGGTGCGCGCCGTCAAGGCCGAACCCGGCGACCAGAAGGCCACCCGGGCGCAGGACGCCCGCGAGGACCCGCAGCACGTGCGCCTCCGTGCCCTCCGCGAGCAGCGGGATCACGTTGCCCGCCGCCACGACCAGGTCGAACGGGCCAGCCCGGCCCGCCGGCGCCGTGGCGCCCTGGTCGGCGAGCGCGGCGGGCAGGTTCGCGAGATCGCCGAGAATCCAGGTCACCTCGCCGGACACCGCCTTCGCCCGCGCGAGCATCGACGGGTCGACATCGACACCGGTGCATGAACAGCCCAGCTCGGCGAGCCGGATGGCGACCCGCCCGGTGCCGCAGCCGGCGTCGAGGATCCGCGCACCGGCGGGGACGAGCGCGGCGCAGAAGCTCGCCTCGCCGTGAATGTCCAGGCCGCTGGCCGCGAGGCTCGCGAACCGCTCGTCGTAGCGGTCCCCCACGGCGACGCTCGGCGCACCTCCGCCGCGCGTACCGGTCAGGGACGCCCAACGGCTCGGCGGCGCCTCCCCCGCCGGGCCGCCCGGACCAGCCCGGCCGGCCGCGGGGCCACCCTGCCCGGGAAGATCACCGGGCTGATCCGGGAAACCGCCGCGTTCGCCGGTGCCAGTAACCACCAGGCGAGATTATCGGACGGCGGAGTGTCACCTCGCGGCCGGCGCCGCTCCGTGCCAGCTCGGCTCCCGGTCGGCCAGCCAGCCGTGGATGACGTCCCGCAGGCTCGCCGGGCGCAGGTCGAGGCCGGACAGGTTGCCGATCGACACCGAGGTGATGTCGACGTCGAACTCATGGCTGCCGATCTGCGCCCCCCAGGGCAGATCGGCGGCGAACAGGACGTTGATCTCCTGGTGGCGGACGCCGCCCTCGACGTAGACGTTCTCGGCGCAGCCGATGAACTCCAGGTCGGCCACGTCGAGGCCGGCCTGCTCCTGGGTCTCCCGGCGCAGGGCCGCCTCGACGGTCTCTCCCGGGTCCACGTTGCCGCCCGGCAGGTAGAACCACGGCTGCCCGCGGCGGTTCGCCAGCAGCACGCGGTCCTGGGCGACGAAGAGCACCCGGGCGCTGATCTCGACGGGGGCGGGCGGGGCCATGAGCGCTCCAAACGGGGGGTCGATGCGGGGGGGCTAGGCGATGCGACGGGCGGAGTGCATCCCGAACTCGGCGGGGTCCAGCCTGAGCACCTGCACGGCCTCGAGGACGACCGCCTGTTCGCTGGCGACGAACTCACCGTCCACCCGCCCGATGACCTCGCCCAGATGGATCACCGCCGCCGCCTCCGTGGGCCGGTTGCGGACCTTCGCGATCTCGGCGAACGCGGCGGCCCGGCCGGCCTGCGGATCGGTGACGAGGCGCCGCAGGTGCGCGTCGAAGAGGGCCTCAAGCTCGTCCGGCGGGAAGTGCGACATGACCGGGTCGCTGGCCACGAACGCGCGCAGCCCTTCGCGTTCCGCCGGGTCGACCCGGCCGTCCGCGGCCGTCACCAGCGCGCACATCGCGACCGCGGCGTCGCGGAAGGCATTGCCGCGAAGCTCCTCCCGCCGGGCGGCGAGCTGCGCCCGCAGGGACGCGACGGAAAGGCGGCGCCCGAGGCGCCCGACCTCGCCGGCGCCCGGCGCGATGCCCCGCCAGACGGGCCATTCGTCCATGGCCCACCTACGTACCGCCGCGCCCACCGGCAGCGGGCGGATCCGCGTGGTGAGGAGCAGATCGGACTCGACGGGGGCCAGGTCGTACCCCTGCCAACCGGGCGGGACCGGTACTCCGGCCGGCCACTCGGCGGCGAACAGGATCGTCAGGGTGTGGGCCTGCCCGAGGCCGGCGGCGCTACCCAGGTCTCCCCCGGCGTGCTCGGCCGCGCCGACGAAGCGCCAGCCGGGCGGCCGCGTCGCGGACGGGCCGCCAAGGCGCCCGGCCGGCCGGCGGGCGGGGGCGGCGCCGAGGGACCCCAGGTCACCGAGGCCGGCGACGTGGCGGGCCAGCGCCTGCTCGGTGTTCTCCTCGGGCTCCACCGGGCCGCCCGGCAGCACGTGCCAGATGTCGTCCGGCGGGCGGGCGAGCAGGACGCTGCCGCCCACCCGGACGAGCAGGCGGGTCTCGAGCCGTATCGAGGCGGGCGAGGACATCGCGGTGAACCTCCCGGGGCCAGGACGAGGAGCGCGGGTGCCCGCGTGGACAGGCCGCGGGGGACATCATCCCCCAGACGGGTGGTCCGCCGGCACGGGCCGCCGCAGCCACTCGGTCACGGATGTGGTCCGACCGTCACCGAAACGGACCGAAGACGGGTCCGGGCCAGGTCACGCCTCGGCGCATCAATTCGCCGCCGTTGGTGTAGCCCGGCGCATGTCGGGCATGCAAGGAGCACGGACGAAATCTGCCTCCCGGCCCCGCTTTCGACCCGAGAGCGGCAGTAGCCGAGCCGCCGTCCGCTCATCTCACCCTGTGCGGTCCTGGAAGGGCGGTGCGACATGCGCACGGTTATCGCTGCGGCGGTCCTCGTCGTCACGGCGGGGGTGGGTTTCACCCTCGTCGGTGGCGCGGGCGGCGCCGCGTGGAGCTATGCCCTGGTGGTTCTGATCGCCGTCGGCGCTGCGTGGTTCGCCGCCCGCCTCGCGCCCGGCCGCCGGCTGGGAATGGGCGACGGCACCTGCCCGGAGTGCCGTGGTGAGGGGCGGGCCTTCTACGGCAGCGGCCGGACGACCTACCGCCGCCGCTGCCGGGCGTGTCGCGGCTCCGGCTCGGCCCCCGCCGACCTGCGGATCCCTGAGGCCCTGCTCCACCCGGGCACCCGGACCGACGGGGAGACCGTCCCGGTCCAGCAGTGACTCCCCGTCCGGCGGTGACGGAGCGCCGGTGACGGCACGAGCCGAACGGCCCTGCCCTGTCCCGTGCCCGCCGGCTCCGTGTCCGTCGCCTGCTCCGGCCGGCCCGCCCGCGGACCTACCGCGCGCGAGCCGGCCGGAGCAGGCCGTACCCGACGTACGCCCTGGTCCGGTAGCCCTCGGCGACCAGCCGCCGGTGCTCGCGGCCGAGCGTGCCCGTCAGGGCCTGGAACTCGAAGCTGTCGCGGCGGCGACCGACATGCATGGCCAGCCGGGCGGTGAGCGCGATCAGCCCCGGATCGTCCGTGGCGACCACGGGATAGCCCGGTCCGGCCATGAGGACACCCAGGGAGCTGGCGAACGCACCGCGCCAGGCAGTCGGCGCCCGGCGCGCGCCGGGCGCCGACTGCCTGGCCCGCGCGGGCCCCGGACACAGCCGGACCCGACAGCCCGGACGGGCGAGGTCCCGGCAGTCCGCCACGGTGCGGGCCAGGCCTGTCCGCAGCACGGCACCGGTCGCCGGGACGTCCCGGCGCAGCTCCGACAGGGTCACCAGCATCGCGTCGACGGCGGCCGGTTCGGCGGCGTCCAGGGGGAAGATGTCCAGAGTGACTGTGGCGCCGACCTCGCGGGCGCGGGCGCAGATCTCGGCGGCGTTCCCGTGGGCGATCTTGGCACCGTCGCGGGGCACGGCCTGGCCGACCGCAGCGAGCCGCAGACTGATGTCGAGATCGTCGGCGATCCCGGCGCGGTCGGCGAGGTCGAGCAGGGTCAGGTAGGAGGCGGTCGTGGTGCTCGCCGCCTCGGCGTCTGTCGCGATGGGCCCGACCCGGTCGATGCTCGCCAGCACCCGGGCGTCCGCGACCTGCGCGGCCCGCGCGAGCGCGTCCACCGGACCGGCTCCCGCACGGTCGAGGCGGTCGACGAGCGCCCTGGCCGCAGGAACCCGTCCGGCCAGCTCACGGGCCCGCCCGGCGGCCGGCGGCCGCTCCGCCCGGCGCTGCGTCCCGGGGCGGATCACGGCCGGCTCCGATGCGGACGAGCGCCGGCAACCACCCACGATCGTGACTGTATGGACACAGATAGAAGCCTCACGTAACCGCCGGCCGCTGTCCAACCGAACGGCCATCCGGATTACCGCGGCCGGCGACCAGGATTCCGCCAGCGGTGATCCAGTTCGCCGCGGCCGGTCACCCACCACCGCGGCGGGCCACCCCCGTTGGGCGCCTCCCACGGGGCACGGAGAGAGTAGGACTCATGACCAGCCTCCTCCTCGGACCCATGCACCGGTATGCCGGCGACCGCCACGTGTCCGTGTGGGTGGAGACCGACGAGCCCTGCACCGTCGAGATCCGGTCCGGGCTCGGGCCACGCGCGGCGGCGCCGACCTTCGCCGTCGCCGGGCACCACTACGCGCTGGTCGTGGTCGACGGCCTCGAGCCGGGCACGGCGTACCCGTACGAGGTCTGGCTCACTGCGGCGGGCGTGCCATCGCCCGACCAGGCGGTGTGCGTCTGGCCCGAGGAGGGCAGCCCGCCCAGCCTGCTGCGGCCGGTGGGTGGCGACCGTCCCGTCCGGCTGGTGTTCGGCTCGTGCCGGGTGACCGCGCCGCAGGAGAAGCCGTACACGCTGTCCCCCGGCGAGGACCCGCGTGGCCTGGGCACCGACGCGCTGCACGCCCTCGCCCTGCGCATGACCGAGACCCCGCCGGACACCTGGCCCGACGCGCTGCTGCTCCTCGGCGACCAGGTCTACGCGGACCACGTGTCGCCGGCGACCGCGGGCCGCATCCGCGCCCACCGTGACGTCACGGTGCCGCCCGGCGAGGAGATCGCGGATTTCACGGAGTACGCCTGGCTGTACCAGGAGGCCTGGTCACAGCGGGAGATCCGTTGGCTGCTCTCGACCGTCCCGACCGCGATGATCGCCGACGACCACGACGTCCGCGACGACTGGAACATCTCTGCCGCCTGGCGCGCCGAGATCCGGTCGCAATCCTGGTGGGACACCCGGATCACCAGCGGGATCATGGCGTACTGGCTGTACCAGCACCTGGGCAACCTGGATCCGCGGACGCTCGCCGACGACCCGGTGTTCACCGCGGTCACGGCGCTTGCCTCCGGCGGCGAGGACGGCGAGAACCTGCTGCGCATCTTCGCCCGGCGGGTCGACCGGATGCCGGACCTCGGAGCACTCGCGTCCGGCCAGGACCACGACACCAGCACCGCGGTCGGCGGCCACGCCGGCGCCGGCCACGACACCGGTGACCTGGCCGGCGAGCGTCCCCCGACGCCGCCGCGCTGGAGCTACCGGTGGGACCTCGGCCGCACCCGATTGATCGTCATCGACTCCCGCTTCGCCCGCGTCGTCGCCCCCGACGGGACCCGCGCCATGGTGCACGACGCCGACTGGTCCTGGATCCGGGAGCAGACCCGGCACACCGGCGAAGTCGATCACCTCCTGCTCGGGACGTCCGTGCCGTACCTGCTCACCCCGACGATCCACAACGTCGAGGCGGTGAGCGAGCGGCTGGCCTCAGGCCGCTTCGGACGGGTCGCGGCCGCTGGGGCGGAACGCCTGCGGCAGGCGCTCGACCTCGAGCACTGGGCCGCGTTCAGCCACTCCTTCATCCGGATGACCCAGCTGCTCGGCCAGGTCTCGACCGGTGAGCACGGCCCGGCTCCCGCGAGCGTCGTCGTGCTGTCCGGGGACGTCCACCACGCCTATCTGGCCAGGGCGGAACCCGCCCGCGATCCGGTCGCGGCGAGTCGGGCACCGGCCGACCCAGCCGCCGGTACGCACCTCACCGCAAGCCATGCCGGCACGACCGGCACCGCCACCGGCAGCGCCATCAGCGCCGCCGGTGGCGAGTCGGCGGTGTGGCAGGCGGTGTGCTCGCCGTTCCGCAACCCACTCGGCCCCGGTATCCGCCGGATCGACGCGCTCTCCCGGCGCCGCCCGCTCGCCGCCGTCTCCAGCCGGGTCGCCCGCCTGCTCGGCATGCGGGGGCAGCCCGTGCGGTGGAAGGTCACCCACGGGCCGTGGTTCGACAGCCAGCTGGCCACCCTCGTGCTCGACGGCCGGCACGCGACCATGCTCCTGGAGAAGACCGAGCCGGACGGCGAACCGGGCGGCCTGGACGAGGTCATGCGCGCGACGCTCAGCTGACCGTCCGGCCGCCGCGGGACACGGCCGACGCCGGTCAGCCGAAGCGGTAGGGCTGGCCGGTGGCCTCCAGGACCGACATCCACAGATCACCGGCCGGGTCGACCTGGTTGCGCTGGCTGACGGCAAGCGCGATCGGGATGTGGATGAACCGGCGGCGCCAGCGCCCGACGACCATCTCCGTGCGCCCGGACATCGCGGCGTGGACCGCCGCGTGCGCCAGCCGGATCGTGTAGACGTTGTCGTACGGGTTCGCCGCCACGCTGCGGATGTGGTAGCTCGGGTCGATGTACTTCAAGTTGAGCTCGGCGCCGCGGGCGGCGAAATCCTCGGTGATCCGCCGGGAGAGCTCCGGGCCGATGTCGTAGAGCTTGCGGTTCCCCGAGGCGTCGGACGACTCGGGCAGGCCGGCGACCAGGTCCTGCCCGGCGCCCTCCGCCACGACGACGACGGCATGGCCCCGCTTCTCGACCCGCTGACGGATGTAGGCGAGCAGGCCCCGCTCCCCCTCCAGGGTGAAGGGCAGCTCCGGGATGAGCACGACGTCCGCATCGCTCTTGGCCAGCACCGCGTAACAGGCGATGAAGCCGGAGTGGCGGCCCATCAGCCGGACAATACCGACCCCGCCGGGAGCCGAGGTCGCCTCGGCGTACGCGGCGCGGATCGACTCGGCGGCCTTCGCGAACGCGGTCTGGAACCCGAAGCTCTGGTCGATGTAGGGGATGTCGTTGTCGATCGTCTTCGGGATGCCGACGACCGCGATCTTCTCCCCGCGCTCGGCGACGATGCCGGCGATCGCCCGCGCACCGCGCAGCGTGCCGTCACCGCCGATCACGAACAGGATGTTGATGTTCATCCGGGAAAGGCAGTCGACGATCTCTGCCGGGTCCTGTTGGCCGCGGGAGGTGCCGAGGATCGTGCCGCCGTCCTCGTCGATGTTCGCCACCCGCTCCGGGGTGAGGTCGACGACGCTGTGCCCGTACTTGGCGATGAAACCCTGGTAGCCGTGCCGGAACCCGAAGATCCGGTTCACGCCGTAGTGGTTGGTCAGCTCGAGCACCAGCCCGCGGATGACGTTGTTCAGGCCGGGGCAGAGCCCCCCGCAGGTCACGATCCCCACCCGGGTCTTGGACGGGTCAAAGTAGATCTTGCGGCGCGGCCCGGCGGGCTCGAAGCCCGGCAGCTCGTCCAGCGGCACCTTCCGCGCGGAGATCATCGAAACGGTGTCGTCGAAGAGGACCTTGTCGCCCTCGTCGATGTAGTGCTGGGTCGTCGGCCGCGCACCGAGCAACGGGAGCAGCGGCGAGTCGATCCGGCACGGGCCGAGCTTGCGGACATCCAACTCGGCGCCGTCGACGGTCAGCGGCTCGTCCACGGCCCCCCGATCCCGACACCGCTACGGTCCCCCGACGCCCGACTGGATCGGACCACGATCGCCCCAGCTCCCTTCCGGTTTCTCGGACCGAGCGTACCGGTCTGGACGACTCGCCCACCGGCGACGTCGGCTGGGCAACCCGGTCATCGCGCGGCGGACACCAACCGATCACCACCGCGCAAGGTGGATGGTGTGCAACCGACACCTCGCGGACATACCCAGGACGACCTCCGGACAGGCCCCCGCCCCCACAGGACGAGGACCGAAATCCCACCGACGTCCCACCGAAGCCCCGCGGTGTTCCCGCCAGAGCCCGGCCGCCGGCACTCCCGGCCGCACCAGCCCACTGCCTCCCCACCACCATCCATTCCCGTCGCCCCGGGACGCGACGCCCCCCGGCAGCCCCCGCTGGACAACCGTGGCGGCCCGGTGACACCCAGGACTCACCCACCCGCCGCGCTGCAACGAACAGGGCTACGGACGGGAGTGGTGCGCGAGGTCCGGCAGCAGGGTGCGGGCGAGGTAGCGGTCGGCGAGCGCGGCGGTGTCCCGGGCGTACACGGCGGCATCGGGGACGGCGTCGGAGTGCGGGTGGGTACCTAGCCAGGCGACGAGCAGCAGCCGGCGCAGCAGAACGAGCGTCGGCACGACCGCGAGGTCCGCCGGCCCGAGCGGGCGGTGGGCTCGGTAGGCCTCCAGCCAGGCCGCGACCAGCGCCGGCAGGGCGGGGCTGTGCTCGATGAACGACAGCGCCGCGGCGAGGTCGTAGAGGTACCAGCCGAAGCCGCAGTCGTCAAAGTCGATCACGTGGATCACCGCACCGGACCGCCCGGCGGCCGCACGGTCGGCGGCCGGGATCTCGCCGGCCAGGCCAGGGGCTCGGGGCATGACCGGCCGGGCCACGAGCAGGTTGGCCAGGCGCATGTCCGCGTGGATCAGCCCGAAGCGGTCCGACCCGCGGCCATAGGCGGCGAGCCCGCGCTCCACCTCCGCCGCGGCCGGTTCGAGCATCGTGACCACGCGCTCCGCCTCGCCGGGCAGCACCGCCGCCACCCCGGCGCGCCAGCTCCCCCAGCGCGCCCCCGGCCCGAGCGTCGCGTGCCAGGACCAGGCGAAACGGCTGAACCCGGAGGGCCGCGACCAGCGGGCGGCGTGGTCGTGCATCCGGCCGGCGATGTCCCCAAGGAAACCGAACGAGGAGATCAGCCCGGCGGTGTCACCGAGCTCGGGTGAGACCCCGTCGACCCACTCGAACAGCACCGCGTGCCGGATCGCATCCCCCGACCGGACCGTGGTCACCACAGATCCGAACCGGTTCGCCACCACGGGTGGCGTGGCGACCACTCCCTCGGCCCGAAGCGCCGCCACCCAGGCCAGCTCGGCGACGATCTCCGCGGCATCGTGATAGCCCGGCCTGTGCAGCCGCAGCGCCCAGCGACGGTCCCCGGCGACGTCGTCGATCCGGTACGTCATGTTCTCGGAGATGTTGACCAGGACCGGCACCGGGGCCGGCCCCAGGTCGTACGCGGCCAGGACGTCGGTAAGCACCCCGGCGAGCTCAAGCAGCTCTCCAGTGACCACGCCGGCCCCGCCGCCGGGTTCGCCGGTACCCACCGTGTCCGTCCCCCTCACCACCCAGGTCCGTCAGTGGCCCGCTGTCCGACCGTGGCCCGCTCGAGATACCCGCCCCGCCCGGCGCGCGTCACAGCAGGGCCGGCCTTCGCGGATGCGGCACCACTCGGGGGATTCTGCCCGCGCGGGGCAGAGCTCCGGACGCCCGGCCCAGGCCCATCCGCTCCCGGCGCCGCTGGCGATTGTCGGGGTCGACCTCGCGCCCCGGGATTCGCGCGGCGGGCTCGACGCGGCCCGACAATCACTCATACGACACAGAAAGAACTCCACCCGACCGCGTTCTCGGTTCCCCCGTTCCCCCGGCCGGCCTTCTTCCAGCGAGCGGGACGCACGGCCGGCGCGGGCCAGGAAATCATGGTGGACGATTCCGGGAATTCCCGCCGAGCGCGGCGCCGGAAGATATCATTGGGATACGCACTTCGAGGGGAGCCGACATGACCGTTCCCATCACCCCCACCCCCGTGGCCACGCCCACCCTGTGCCTGCGTTGCGGCCGCGCGCTCACCAGCCCGCTCAGCGTCGCCGTGGGGCTCGGGCCCGGGTGCACGCGCCACATCCGCCACACCGCGCCGACCCTCACCGGCTACTCCGACCGGCAGCTCGAGGATGCTCTCGAGCTACTCGAGCTCGGCGGCCTCACCCCACTGCGCGGTCGCCGGGTCTGGCTCACCGTCGGCCATCGCGGCGCCACCTATCGAACCGCCGTCACCGGGCACTGCACCTGCGTCGCGGGGCTGCACGGAAAGCCGTGCCATCACGCGGCCGCCGTTCACCTCGTCGCCGCATAGCCGACGGTCCAGCCATCCGCCCGCGGCGAATTCCGGCGGAATTCGCCGCGGGCAGCAATCTGGTTTCGGTGCCGGTCAATCTGGTTTCGGCCCCCGGTCAGCAGGTCCCGTCCGAATACCCCACCACCACTCCGGCCCGGTCGATGACGAGGACGTCGACCGTCACCGGCGCCTCGCGCAGAACCTCGCAGGCGGTCCTGCGCGCGCCGGCGGCGATGAGATCACCGAGAGCTATCCCCGCGTCGGCGCAGATCCGTAGCGCACCGAGAGCGGTGTTGGCTCCGAGGATCGCGGCCTGAAGATCCGCGCCCGCTTCGGCGGAGCGGGCGAGCGCGGCGAGGCCGGCGAGGTCGACCTGCGAGCGGCCGGAGTGCAGGTCGAGGTGTCCGGCGGCGAGTTTCGCCAGCTTGCCGACCCCGCCGACGACCGTCAGCCGCGGGATCGGATGACGCCGCAGGTACTTGAGCACGGCGCCGGCGAAGTCACCCATGTCGAGCAGGGCTTCGTCGGGAAGCCCGTACCGGTCGCGGGCGACCTGCTCCGAGGTGCTGCCGGTGCACGCGGCCACATGCCGGTGCCCGGCCGCACGGGCAACGTCGATGCCACGGCGAATGCTGTCTATCCACGCGGAGCAGGAATAGGGGACGACTATTCCGGTGGTGCCGAGGATCGACAGCCCCCCGAGGATTCCCAGCCGCGGGTTCCAGGTTCGGGTCGCCAGCTCCGCTCCGCCGTCCACACCGATCTCGATCTCGACGTCGACGACGGCGGTACTGGCCCTGGCCGTGGTTCCGGCGGTGTGCGCGGGGCCGTCGCCGTGTGCCGCGGCGACTTCGGCGACGGCGGCGCGCATCATCCGGCGCGGAACCGGGTTGATCGCCGGCTCCCCCACCGCCAGCGGTAGGCCCGGCCTGGTCACCGTGCCCACTCCCACGCCGGCGCGGAACACCACGCCGGTTCCCGGCGATCCGCGGCGGATGGACGCCGTCACGACGGCGCCGTGCGTGACGTCGGGGTCGTCCCCAGCGTCCTTGATCACGGCCGCGGTGGCCGAGTCGGGCCCGAGCCACTCGCGGGCCAGCGCGAACGCGGGCCGGGCCCCGCCGGGCAGGGTGATGGTCACCGGATCGGGGAACTCGCCGGTCAGCAGGGCGGTATAGGCGGCCGTCGCCGCCGCCGTAGCGCAGGCGCCGGTGGTCCAGCCGTACCTCAGCGTGCCGCGGTCGGCGCCGGACCGCCGGCCCGACCGCTCGCCGGCGGTCCCCGGCGCGGACGCACCTCGCGGTTCCAGTCCCGGCGCGGATGCGGGCGTGGGCGCGCCTTCCGCCCCCGGTACCGGATCAGGGGCCGGTTCCGTCTCCACCGGTCCGGTCAGTCCGCGTCGCGGGCGAGGGCGTTCACGGCCGCCGCGGCCATCGCGCTGCCGCCGCGCCGGCCCTGCACCACGAGGTACTCAAGCCCGCTCGGGTGGGCGGCCAGGGCCTGCTTGGACTCCGCCGCTCCGACGAAACCGACCGGCACCCCGACGACGGCGGCCGGCCGGCCGGCTCCGTCCTCGACCAGTTCGAGCAGGCGGAACAGCGCGGTCGGGGCGTTGCCGACGACGACCACCGCACCGTCGAGGCGGCCGCGCCACAGCTCCACCGCGGCGGCGGTGCGGGTGGTTCCCGAGTGCCGGGCGAGCTCCGGGACCCGCGGGTCCGAGAGCGTGCAGATGACGGGGTTGTCCGCGGGCAGCCGGCGGCGGATCACCCCGGCGGCGACCATCGCCGTGTCGCAGAGCACCGGCGCGCCGCCGACGAGTGCGGCCCGCGCCGCGGCGGCCACCTCGGGAGAGAACGCGATGTCACGGACGAGATCGACCATCCCGCAGGAGTGGATCATGCGTACGACGACGTGGGCGAGGTCGGCGGGCAGGCCGGTCAGGTCCGCCTCGGCGCGGATCGTCGCGAACGACTGGCGGTAGATCTCGTCGGCGTCGCGCAGGTAGCCGGTCATCGGGCGGAGACCAGGCAGGTCGGACGGGCGAGCACCCGCGGAGCATATGTGGGCACGTCGCCGTGCGCACCCGACCCGGCGGCGGCCTGCGCGAGGGTTCTGTCGGTGCGGCGCCGTATCGTCGCGGTGTCCCGCCAGCCCGGCCCGTGCGGGCGGACGGGGCGCTCCGCGCCACCTGACCCACCCGCCGGAGGAGTCCGATGTCCGCCCTCGACCTGGTCAAGAGCCGTTCGCTCCGCCTGCTCGACTACCTGGCCGCGCTCGCCACCGACCTGCGCGGTGCGCCGCGCCGCCGCCTGGCCGAGTACGCGCCGGTGCCGGTGCTGCCGCGTGACGTGCCGGTGCACGCGGCCGTGCGGCTCGGCCCCGGCGAGACGCGGGCGAGCTGGCTGGAGGTCGGCAAGGTCGCCGCCCCGGAGCCGCCACGGGTCCCCCGGGAGCTGTATCCCTACATCGGCGGGGTGGAGGTGCTGCCGGGCGCGCCACCGGCGCTGCCGGTCGATCTGCCCGAGCGGGCGGCCGGGCGCGGTGAGGATCCCGCCGCCGTCACCCGCGCCCATGCCCGATGGGTTCACGACTCCTGGCAGCCCTGGGCGGCGCCGGCCCGGGCGGCCCACACCGCCCGGCAGCTCTACGAGCGGCTGTTCGACCTGCGGTTGCGGCATGCCGCCGACACCGCCGGGCTGCAGCTCGTCTGGGGCCACTCGGTGCTGAGCTGGCAGCCGGCCGCGGCCGGTGGCGAGCAGGTAATCGTCGAACACCCCCTGCTGGTGACCCCCGTGCAGGTGGAGGTCGACCAGGACACCGGCCTCATCCGGGTGTCGCCGGACGGTTCGACCGTGCTGGAGACCGATCCGGTGCGGGGGCTGGAGGCACCGGAACTCCGGTCGCTGCCCGGCCTGCGCGACCGGCTGCGCGCGGACCCGCCGGACGTGTGGGATCCGGCCGAGCTCGCCGAGATCCACGATCAGCTGGTCGCGCCGCTCGGTCTGGACGCCGCCGTCCTGCCCGGGCCGGACCTGCCGCCCCCCGGGCCGGACGCCCGTGTCGTCGACACGTGGGCGCTGTTCCTGCGGCCGCGGCCCGCCACCGGCGCGCGTTTCTACAGCGAGCTGCGCGAGGCGATGGCCGAGCTCGACTTCCTGCCCGAGGCGGTCGCCGCCGTCGTCGCGCCGGACGCGCTGGTCACCGAGGCACTCGAGGAGGCCCGCGGCGAGTTCGCCGGTGGCGGGAACCCGGATCCGATCGGCGGCGGAGCCGACGACGGCTGGGCGGCGACAGGGGCGCGGCTGCTCATGCCGCTGCCGACCAACGATGACCAGGAGCGGGTGGCGACCCAGCTGGCGACGTCCCGTGGCGTCACCGTGCAGGGCCCGCCGGGCACGGGCAAGAGCCACACGATCGCCAACCTGGTGTGTCACCTGGTGGCGCACGGGCGCCGCGTGCTCGTGACCGCGCAGGACGAACAGGCGCTGGTGGTCCTGCGGGAGAAGATCCCCGCCGAGCTGCGGCACCTCTCGGTCGCCGTTCTCGGTTCCAGCCAGGCCGACATCGAGGAGCTGCGCGCCTCGGTGGTGGAGATCCAGGCCGCCGTCGCCGATGTCGACCTGCCCGCCGAGACCCGTCAGGTCGCCGGGCTCGCCGCCGAGCTGGACGCGGTGCGTTCCCGCACCCGCGCGCTGGAGCTCGAGCTGGTGGAGCTGCTGCGCGGCGAGGAGCACGAGTTCGAGCTGCCACACGGCCGGGCCCGGGCGGCGGACGTCTCCGAGTGGCTCACGCGCAACGAGCACGAACTCGGGCTCATCCCCGACCGGCTCGACCCGGTGGCGCCACCGCCCCTGCGGCCGGGCGAGCTGGTCGACCTGGTCGCGCTGGCCCGGCAGATCTCCCCCGAGGAGGCAGCGGCCGCGGGCCGGCCGCTGCCGGACCCGACGGCGCTGCCGGGCGCCACGCCGCTGTCCGCGCTGTTCCAGCGGTTGGACGAGCTGGGCTCCGGCGTGGCCGAGGCGGAGCGCGCCGGGCTCACCGCCATCGCGGTCGATCAGCTGGGCGAGGCGGGGCTCGCCCGGCTGCGCGCCGAGACCCTGGCCGGCGTCGCGGCGCTACGCACGGTCGAGGAGCCGTGGCTGGTGGCCCTGCGCGACCAGTGCGCCTCCTCGCCACGCCTGGCCGACTTCTGGCGCGGCCAGGCGGCCGAGCTCGCGGCGGCCGTCACCACGCTGCACGCCCTGCGCGTCCGGGTGTTCGGGCACACCGCGCAGGTGCCGGGCGGTGACCCCCGTGACCAACTCCGGCTGCTCGGCGAGCTGCGCGAGCGCCTCGCCGGCGGGCGCGGCCTGCACCGGTTCGGTGGGCGGGAGCTGCGGGAGTTCGCCGAGCGGCTGATCGTCGACGGCTATCCGGCGAAGACGGTCGCCGACCTCGACATCGCGGCCGCGGTGATCGAGGGGCGGGTGCGGTCCGCCGCGGCGCTCACCCGCCATGCGGACATGGCCGTCCAGCTCGGCGCGCCTCCCCTGGCCGATGGGCCCGGGGGCGGCGGCGAGGCGGGGGTGTTCGCCACGCTGCCCGCGCTCGACGCGGTGAGCTCCGCGATGGCGGCCGCGCTCGCCTGGGACTCCGGCCCCGGCCCGGCGCTGGCCGGCCGGCTGCGAGCGCTCTTCCCGGCGCTGCCCGTCCGCCCGACGTCCTCGGACCTGCTCCGTCACGCCGAACTGCTCGAGCTCGCCGGGGCACGGATAGCCCAGCGCGCGACCGAGACCGAGCTCGCCGACCTGGCCGAGCTGCTGCGGATCGGCCGGCACACGCCCGAGGCGAGTGTGCTGTGGTCGGAGCTGACCGACGCGCTACGGAGCCGGGATCTCGACGCCTGGGCGCGGGCGCTGGAGGAGTCGGCGCGGCTGCGTGCGCTGCGCCCGGCGGCCCACCGGCGCGCCGAGCTGGCGGAGCGGCTCGCCACCGTGACCCCCCGCTGGGCCGGGCTCATCCTCGCCGACCTAGGCGACCCCACCACCTGCGGTGATCCGGAACAGCTCGCCGGGCTGTGGCGGTGGCGGCAGGCCGAGACCTGGCTCGACGACCTCCATTCCGGCGCCGACGTCCCGGCATTGCAGCGGCGTCTCGACGATGCCACCGAGAGCGTCCGCCGACTCGTCCTCGAGGTTGCCCGTCGCTCCGCCCGTCTCGCGCTGGCGAACAATCTCGGGCCGGAGCAGCGGCAGGCCCTCACCGGGTGGGTGCAGGCGCTGAGCCGCATCGGCAAGGGGACGGGCAGGTTCGCGGGCCGTTGGCGGGCCGAGGCGCGCGGCCACATGACCGAGGCGATGGGCGCCGTCCCAATCTGGATCATGCCGATCCACCGGGTGATGGAGAGCTTCGACCCCCGGGTGAACGATCCGTTCGACGTCGTGATCGTCGACGAGTCCAGCCAGTGCGACGTGCTCTCGCTCGGCGTGCTCAGCCTGGGCCGCAAGGCGGTCGTCGTCGGCGACGACCAGCAGACCAGCCCGTCGGCCGTCGGCATCCCCCGCGACCGGGTCTTCGCCCTGATCGAGGACCACCTGCCCGACGTCGCGCACCGCTCGCTGCTCGACGTCGAGGCGAGCCTCTACGACACCGCGACGCGGGTGTTCCCGCGCACCGTGGTGCTCAAGGAGCACTTCCGCTGCCTGCCGGAGATCATCGGCTTCTCCAACCGGTTCTACGACCACCAGATCCTGCCGCTGCGGGAGACGCCCGAGGTCACGGTCGGCCCGGCACTGCGGCCGGTCCGGGTGGCCGGCGGCGGGCGGGCACCGGGCAGGTTCGGCGACGCCAACGCGGTGGAGGCGGCCGCCGTCGTCGACCAGATCGTCGACTGCTGTGCCGACCCGGCCTACGACGGGATGACGTTCGGCGTCGTCACCCTGCTCGGCGCGGGCCAGCCCCGGCTGATCGAGCACAGCCTGGTCGAGAAGCTCGGGGAGGAGGAGTACGTCCGCCGCCGGATCCGGGTGGGCGACCCGTACCAGTTCCAGGGGGACGAGCGGGACGTCATCTTCGTGTCCGTGGTCGCCGACGACAACCGCTCGGCGGCCACCCGGCGGCGCGACATGCAGCGGGTCAACGTGGCCGCGAGCCGGGCCCGTGACCAGCTCTGGGTCTTCCACACCGTGGCCGCGGAGACGCTGCGCGACGACGACGTGCGCCGCCAGCTCATCGAGTACATGTACGCCGCCCGGGCCCCCAACGAGGTGGCGCGGCTGCAGGACCTGTGCGAGAGCGAGTTCGAGCGGGCGGTGCTGCGCGAGATCCTCGCCCGGGGGTTCCGGGTGCGCCCGCAGCATCCGGTGGGGCGCTTCCGCATCGACCTGGTGATCGAGGGCGAAAGCGCCCGGATCGCCGTCGAGTGCGACGGGGACCGCTACCACGGCCCGGAGCAGTGGGAGGCCGACCTACGCCGCCAGCGCATTCTCGAGCGGCTCGGCTGGACCTTCTGGCGGATCAGGGGCTCGGAGTTCTACCGGCACCCCGCCCGCACCCTCGACGGGCTGTGGCAGCGTCTCGACCAGATGGGCATCCGCCCGGCACCGGCGAGCCCCACGCCGCCAGACCCAGCCGAGGAGATGCGCTGGACGCCACTCCCCCCGACGGTCCCGACGGCGCGGATCGCGCCGGACACCCAGCCGAACGCCGGATCCCCGGACGCGCCCACCGCCCCGCTCCGGCCGGCCGGCCCCGGTACCCCGCCTGATTCAACGGGCCCGGGGGGCTCGGGTATCGCGGATCTCAGCACCCCGGGCGTCCCGCCCGGGGTGCCGTACCAGCGGCCCGAGCCGCCCGGGGAGAGCACCGCCACCGGACCAGCGCACCCGGGACCGAGCAGAACGGGGCCGCCTGTCGGGGCGGGGGACGCCGTCCCGGACGGATACCGCCATGCCGGGTGGGTCCGGCCAGAGGAGGCTGAGGCCGTGCTCACCGCCCTGGCCCTCGCCCGGGACGTACCGGTCGGGGCGACCGGGGGCCGGGCCCGCATCGTCGCGATCGACCCGTGTGATCTCCTGCTCGCTCATCCGGAGCTCGCGGCGTCGGGGTCCGGTGGGGGCGGTGGCGAGGTCGAGCCCCAGCCCGGAGCCGCCGTGCTGCTGCGGCCGCGGGCGGGTCCGAACGCGGGCGGGCGCCGGATCACCTGGCTCACCGAACGCGAGGCACGTGCGGTGCTGCGGGCCGCGGACCGGCGCCGCGACCAGCCGGTCGACCTGTCCGACCGCGCCGGCACCGGGCCCGGCGGGAGCACCCGGGCCGGGCTCGTGCAGTACTTCCCCGAGGAGTCGGACGTCGCCCGGCGGTACGGCTCGGTGACCAGGCTGCTGCGCGCCGAGCCCGCGGGCGGATGACCACCGCGCCCGGGCCGGCCGTGAGCGCCGGCGGCTACCCTCGGCTGATGCCGGCCCGCCGTTCCGTCCGCGCCTCGCTGCTCTGGGCGGCGTTGCTGGCGGCGCTCGGGCTGGTCGGCGCCGCGCCGAACGCTCTGAGCCAGGTCGCGGCAGGGGCGGGCTGGTCGGCGGACATCGCCGCGATCGCACCGGCGGCCGTGACAGCCGACGGGCCGGCGTCCCCAGGCACGTCAGCGTCCCCGGGCACGCTGTCGAGCGCCTCGACCGCGGCCGTGCCGATCCCCACGGATCTCGGACGTGCCTGGTTCGACGGCCGGCCGCCGATGGTCGGCCAGCAGCAGCGCTCGGACCACCAGCTCCTCGCGCTGGGCGCCGCGCTGGGTGTTCTCGCGGTGGGTGCCGCCTGGCTGGTGCCGGGCCGGGGTTCCGCCGGGCGCACCCCGTTCGAGCGCCGCGGCGGCCCCGGCCCGCGCGCGCCACCGCGGGCGCCCGCCTACGCGTGACGCGACCGACTGCCCCGAGGGGAGCGGACTCCACGCCCGCTGACACCCGCGTCGCAGCACGCTGAACAGCCACGCAGCACGCTGAACGCGTCCTGCTACGCGTCCGTGTCACGGACCGTGGAGCGGCTCCTCTGAACGTTCCAGGAGCCGTATGAATCCCGAGTTCGAATGGGGCCGCCTGCTGATCGCGGTCGCCCTGATCGCCGTCATGTTCGCCGTGCCGCTGGTCTTCGTCGTCCGGGATCACCTGGCCGACCGGCGGCGTTACGGCGAGGCGGCGCTGGCCGCGCCCGTCCGCTACGCACCGGACGGGCGCCGCTACCGCGAGGGCTACCCGCCTGCCGGGGAGGACCCAAAGCAGCGGCCCTGACGGTGCCGTCCGAACCGGGGCGGTCAGCGCGGCGCCCATGCGCCCGCGCCGGCCGCCCCGGCCATGCCAAGTAGCGGCAGGAAGCTGCCGGCACGCTACCGGTGCGCTACCGGAGACGGGAAACCTGCTCCCACCGGTCCCCCACGGGCCGTCCGGTCGACGGACGGCCGCGGACGGCCGGTTCCTCAGGCCGTCGAAAGGTGGATGACCCGTGCCGAGTCGCTATTCCTGGGGTGGCGCCCATCCGTCGGTCCGGTGGCTCAAGGAGGAGATAACCCCGGCCCGGGACGACGTTCTCACGCATGCCGTGTACGGCCGCCTGGTGACGCCGGACGACGTCACGACCTTCATGACCAGCCACGTGTTCGCGGTCTGGGATTTCATGTCCCTGCTGAAGACCCTGCAACGCAGGCTCACGTGTGTCGACGTGCCGTGGGTGCCGACCCCGCACCGGAACTGCCGCCGCCTGATCAATGAGATCGTCCTCGTCGAGGAGAGCGACGAGTACGGCGACTCCTACATCAGCCATTTCGAGCTGTATCTCCAGGCGATGACGGAGGCCGGGGCGGACACCGGGCCCATCGAGCGATTCCTCGCCGAGCTGGCCGCCGGTACCCCCGTGCCGGAGGCGGTCTCCCGCGCGCGGGTGCCGGCGCCGGCCGCGCGGTTCGTACGCCTCACCTGGGACCTGCTGGGCTCCGCGCCGCTGCACTCCCTGGCCGCCGCGTTCGCCTTCGGGCGCGAGGACCTGATACCGGAGATGTTCACCCAGGTCCTCGACGGCGACGTCGACTTCTCGGCCTTCCGCGACTACCTGTCCCGGCATGTGGCCGTCGACGGGGAGCAGCACACCCCCATGGCGATGGAGATGCTCGTGGCCCTCGCCGGCGACGACCGGGAGCGGTGGCAGGAGTGCGCGGCCGTGGTGCGGGACTGCCTGCGGGCCCGTGCGGCGCTGTGGGACGGCATCGCCGCGTCACTCCCGAACCGGCGTCCCGTCCAGCGGGTCTCCTGACCACCGCATCAACGCCGCCGCGCCACCACCCACCACACGGCCATGCAACCACACACCGCACCCATTTAGCCACTTTGCGCCACCAAACCACCTCGCACAAACACCGCTTCGTCGTCTCACCCTCCGGCCGTCAGGAGCGCCGATGATCGTCGCCTTAGTCGTGGTCCTGGGAGTCCTCGCCGCCTACACGGCGTTCGTCTGCACGTCGGTCGCGCTACCCCGACGGCTGCGACTCGCACTGGGACCGATATCGCTGGAGCGGATCCCCGACCGGGCGGCCCGCCGCCATCGCGGCCGGGTTCTCTTCACCAGCGACGAGCCGTGCTCGTGGTCCGTGCCCCAGCCCGGTGGCACGGGCGGGCCCGGCCCGGACAGCTGGACGGCACGGGACGTCCAGACCACGGCCGGCCGCGTCGCCGCGGCCCTGTCCGCCCTCGGTCTGCGCCACGGCCAACGGGTTGCCATCCTCAAGCGGAACCACTTCGACATCCACCTCCTTCATCTCGGGGTGGTGCGCGCGGGTGGGGTCGCCTGCCCCATGAACGGCGCCTTCGCCGCCGACAAGGTCGCGCCCTACCTGCTCAACGTCAACGCCCGGATCCTGCTGGCCGACGTCCCGACACTGCTGCGCGTCCTGCGCGAGGGCGGCGCTCCGGACGGGGTCGACACGGTCGTCCTGGTCGGGCGGGTCGGCGACACCCCGGAGACAGACGTCCGGGAGCTGTCCGCCGCGCTGGAACGCGCCGGGGTGCCGGCCGTCCACTGGATCGAGGAGCTGCTCGCGGCGGTCGAGCGGCCCGCCCCCGCCGTCCGCCGCGGCCGGCGGGAACCGCTCTACCTGGTTCACACCTCCGGCACCACCGGGTTCCCCAAGGCGGTGATCCTGCGCAACGGGCCGCAGGCCCGCGCCATCCGCGGGTGGCTGTGCTACGTCCACGTCTCGCCACGGCGGGACAAGGGCTACTTCGCGGTGCCCAACAACCACCAAGCGGTCATCATGACCTTCCACAGTCTGCTCCTGCTGGGTGTGCGGACCCACTGGACGCGGGCGACCGGCCGCGACTTCGACGCGCCGCGAGCCGTCCAGGAGCTGGCCAGCGGCCGCTACACCGGTTTCTTCGGCTTTCCGATCACCTACACCCAGCTCAAGGAGGTCCCGCTCGCGGCGCACGACCTGCGCGCCATGCGGTTCTGGGCGAGTACGGCCGACGCCGCGCACGAGGAGATGATCAGGCCCTGCGTCCGGGTGGGCGGCACGTTCCGCCGGCTGGGCCTGCCGGTGGGGGGCTCGGTCTACCTGGACGCGCAGGGCTCGAGCGAGGTCGGCACCCCGTCGGTGCTGCGCTACTACAGCCGGTTCACCCGTCGCTACGAGCGCCGGATCGGCCGGCGGCACTCCACCCCCTTCGGGCCCCGGGTCCGCATCGCCCGGGACGGCAGGGTGGTCCCGCGCGGAGAGGTGGGCCGGCTCGAGGTCCGCGGGAGGACCCTGTTCGAGGCCTACTGGAACAACCACTCGCTGACCTACGAGGCCGTCCGCGACGGCTGGTTCTTCACCGGCGACGTGGCCCGCTGGTCGGGCGGCCACGTGGTCCAGCTCGACCGGGAGGTCGACATCATCCGCACGCGGGCGGGAGAGGTCTACAGCCTTCCCATCGAGGAACGCGTCCACCGGCACCCGGCGGTCTTCGACGCCTGCGTCTACGCCGCCCGTCAGCCCGACGGGAGCCAGCTGCCCGCCGCGGCGGTGGCGGTGCGGTCCGGCGCCTCGACCACCGCACGGGAGCTGCGCGACGAGCTGAACGCGCTGTTGACCCCGGCCGAGCACCTGGTGGCCGTGGAGATCGTGCCGTGGGACGAGTTCCCGATCGGGGTCACCGGCAAGACGCTCAAGCGGGCGTTCCGTGAGCGGACCGAACCGATGCCGGTGCCGGAGGCGAACCGCCCCGTCGCCCTGGAGATCGCCGACCGCCCGGCGCCACTGGTCGCGGCCTCGTCCGGCTAGCCCCCGTGCGGTGTCCCCGCCGGCCGGCCGGACGCGGGCCGGCCGGCGGAAGCCGGGACGGGGCGGCGCACGCCCCGCAGTCGTCGACAGAGGGACGGACATGACCATCACAGGAACGGATCGCCAGGGCCTCGACACGAAGGGCCGCCGCTGGGTCGAGCTGGTGTGCCTCGCCTCGGCCGGCTCCGCCGACACGCTCGCCGAGCGGGTACTCGAGGTACTCGACCGGGACGAGATCACCCTGGCGGAACTGCAGGAGTTCGTACTGCAGTACGCCGTGTACGCCGGCTGGCCGCGGGGCTCGGAGGCCGAGGCCGTCATCCGGCGCCAGTGGGCCCGGCTGCGGTCCGAGCGAGGCGAGGAGATCACGCCCTGGCCGCTGCTCGACACCGCGTCGCTGGGCCCGGAGAACTGGGAGACACGGCTGCGGGCGGGCGAGGACGCCTTCCGCACGGTGAACCTGCTCGAGGCCCCGCGCCGGGACACGCCGTTCGTCCAGGCCGGGATGCTCGGGTTCGTGTTCGGGCAGGTGTGGCGACGGCCGCACCTGACGGTACGGGAGCGACGACTGATCTCGATCGGCGTCTGCGCGACCGCGCAGACGTTCCACGCGCTGCGCCACCATGTCCGCTCGGCCCTCGAATCGACGGACCTCTCCGTGGCGGACCTGCGGGACGTTCTCGACGAGGTGAGCAGGCACATCCCCGCCCGGGCCACCGAGACGCTGCGGGACGTCCTGTTCCAGGACGACTCGCGCTGACCGCCGCGGACCGAACCCTTCCACCGCTGAGGAGACGCACGCGATGCTGGCCGCCCCGCAGGGAGACTCGTCCCTGGCCAACGAGACCTACGGCTTCGTCGGCCTCGGGCATCAGGGTTCCCAGATAGTCAGGCGCTGTGCCTCCGCCGGCCGGCACCTCGTCGTGTACGACACGCAGACGGACCGCGCCGAGCAGTTCCGGCCCGCCGGGATGAGCGTCGCGGGGACGCTGGCGGAGCTGGGCCGCCGCGTCACCGTCGCGAGCGTGTGCGTCTACTCCGACGAGGACGTCCGGACGGTCGTGGCGGGGCCGGGAGGGCTGCTGGAGACGATGCGGTCGGGCAGCCTCGTCGTCATCCACAGCACCTGTTCGCCCCGGACCTGCGTCGATCTCGCCGCCCGGGCCCGCGGACGTGGCATTACAGTCCTCGACGCCCCGGTCAGCAACGGTGCGCCCGACGAGTCGGGCCGTCAGCTCGTGGTTCTGGCCGGCGGCGACCGGCGGGATGTGGACAGGTGCGCGCCTGTCTTCGAGCTGTTCGGGAGAACCGTGGTGTACACGGGTGACGTGGGCAGCGCCCAGCTCACGAAGCTGGTGAACAACGCGCTGTTCATCGTGCACCGCAGCGCCGCCATCGAGGCGCTCCGGGCGGCGGGCACGCTGGGCCTCGACCCGGACGGGGTGCGGGTGGCACTGCAGGAGTGCAGCGCGAACGCGCGATCGCTCCCCATCCCGGGCGGCCCGCCCATCGGTGGGCACGGCGGCCCTCCCCCCGACGCATTCGTGGCGCTGTTGACGAAGGACCTGAATCTTCTGGAGGCGTCGCTGGCCGACTGCCTTCCAGGCACGGAGCACCTCGTCGCCACCGCGCGCCGCGCGCTCGCGACGATGCTGGCCCCGCCGGCCCCGTTGGCCCCGCCGACCCCGGCCGGCTTCGCCACGGCACCGGCCGACCTCACTCCGGCACCGCGACCGATTGTGACGGCCTGATTCGCCGGACACGTGATCCCGCCGGAACAACCGGATTCGTTCCCGGCCGCCGGCGGTTTCCGCGAGAACCCGTCCGCGCAGGTGAGAAACCCCTACTTCCCAGTTTCCCGCCCGCCACGCCGGACACAGCAGCGCCGATCTCGACGAAGAACGGTGACGGGCAGCGCGGAAGATCTCGCGCCGAATGTAACCAAACGTAGTGTGTTGACAAGTCTCCACCCGCAATCCAAACTTCTAATCGAGTTGGCGAGAAAAACATTTCACGGACGGCAATGAATCGACCGGCAATGGCAGCGGGGAAAAGTGGGACCCTGCCGCAGATCGGCCGGCACCTCTGTCCGCCAGTGGGCACCGCCGGCGGGCGGCGGCCGCCGCTGCGCGGATACGGGATTCCAGAGCCCCGCCCTGACTGGCGACGTGAGGACAGACCAGGTTGTTTCGGAACCACCAACGAAGACGGCCGCCGCGAGAAAAACAGATAACGGCGCTCCTGCGGGGCGCGCGGGGCGCGGGGCGCGGCGGTGACCTGCACCTGGCGGTCGCGTTCCAGTCGAGCGCGGGCCGGCTGGCGCGCGTACTCCACGCACAATCCCCCGGGGACGTGCGCGGAGCCCAGCTGCTCGGTGGCGTCCTGTATGACCTGGCAGCCCTGCTGCATCGGGCCGGCAGTGACGGCGAGGCCATACGGGCACTCGAGGACAGTGAGCGGGCGTACGCGACCCTCGCCGGGCGCGTACCGGCGGCGGGTGGGTGGATCTCCGACGTGTACGCCCGGCGCGCCGTCCTGCACGCCCAGCGGGGCTGCGGCGCGTCCGCGCTGGCGGATGTGCAGGCGGCGCTGCACGCCCGCCACGTGCTCGACGGGGCCGACGGGGCCGATGGCCCCGATGAGGCCAGGACCCTCGCGCTCGGCAGCGACGTCCTCGGCGCGTTCGGGGACCCGGACATGGCGGTCGCGGCCGCCGACCGCGCCGTGCGCGGCTACCTGAGCTGTTTCGGCCCGGCCGGCGTGGCCGGCGTGGCCGGCCCCGGCCTGCCCCGTACCTCCCCCCACGTGGGCTACCTGGCCCGTGCCTGCCGGGTGGCGGCCGTCATCCGGCAGGCCCGCGGGGCCGGTGAGGAGGGCCGGGCCGCCCGGTTGGCGGCCGCGGCCGCCAACCTCGGCGCCTCGGCGCCGGCGACCGTCCTGGAGCGGCGGTTCTCCTCACCGAACCCGCCGGATCTCGCCACCGGCCTGGAGGACGCGCTGCGCGTGGTGCCCCGCTGTGGTGGCGACGGCCGTCGCGCCGAGCTGCTGCGCGCGGCGCTGGTGCGTGCGCGGGCCGACCGAACCGCCCTGACCTGGTACGAAGGCGTCACCGTCGACGCACCCGAGACGACAGCGGGCACGGCGACCGGCGCCACGATGGGCATGGGGCCGCCCGGTGTCGGAGGGTTGCTGGCGCGGCTCGCCACGGCCGTCCTGCCCACCGACGCCGCGGCCGGGATGCGGCTGGCCCTGGAGGCACACCGCCTGCGCGCCGGCGCACCGGCGGCCCGCTCCGGCCGGGCGCACGCGGATGACTCGGCCTGGGCGGAAGTGCTGCTGACTGCCAGCAGGCAGGTCGCCGGCACCGGGGACACACTGTTCGCCCTGGACCTCGGCGCCTGGGCCGCCCGAGCCACGCAGGCCCCCGCGGACACCTGCCCGGCGGGTGCGATCGACGGTCTCGACGCGCGCGAGGGGGGACCACCTCGACACAGCTCCCGGCCGTCCGACATCCACTGCCGGCCGGATTTGGGTACCGGGGCCTGGCAGGCCCTGCCGTGCTAGCGGCGGCGCCTCGGGACGCGCCAAGGGCATCCATCCCGGTCAGATCACCCGATCGCCCTGGAGGACCGTTGAAGACAGCCGGAACGGACCAGGCCGGCGGGATCCCCCGGTTCCAGCTGCTCGGCCCGCTCGAGGTCCGGGACGGGCACGACCGCCCGATCCCGGTCTCCGCCGCGAAGCAACGCGGTGTGCTGGCCACGCTGCTGGTCGACGCGGGCACCGTCGTCTCGACGGACCGATTAGCCGACCTGCTCTGGGACGGCTCGCCACCACCGTCCGCCAAGAAGACGCTGGAGAACTACCTCAGCCGGCTGCGCCGGCTGCTGGGGCCGGCGGTGGGTGGGCACCTCGTCACCCGCTCCCCCGGCTATGTGATCGAGCTCCGGGACGGGCTGGAGGTCGACCTGGTCATGCTGGCCGATCTCGCCGGACGGGCGCAGGAGGCCGCCGACCGGGCGGACTGGACCCGTGCCGGCCGCGACGCCCGCGAGGCGCTGGCGCTCTGGCGCGGTGACCCCTTCTGTGACGTGCCGGTGGAGCGGCTGCGGTGCGAACAGACACCGCACCTGGCCGAGGCCCGGTTGCGGCTGCGGGAGCTGGCCCTGACCGCCCAGGTGATGCTGGGCGATCACCACATCGCCCTGCCCGGTCTCCGGCGCCTCGTCGAGGAGACCAGAATCCGGGAGCACCCCTGGGAGCTGCTGATCAGCGCCCTGTACCGCTGCGGCCGCAAGGCCGAGGCGTTCGAGGCGTACCGCCGTGTCGGCAGGATCCTGCGGGACGAGCTCGGGGTGGATCCCGGCCGCGGGCTCCAGCGCCTGCACGGCCTGATGCTGGCCGACGACCCGCATCTCCTGCCCACAGCGGACGTCCACACACGCCTGCCCCCGCCGGGCACACCCGGGACTCCGCCGGCTGGCACCCTCCCGCCACCGGCCGACACCCTGGCGCCACCGGCCGACACCCTGGCGCCACCGGCCGACACCCTGGCGCCACCGGCCCCGCCCGGGGCGTCCGCCCGGCCCGGACCGCCCGTCCTGTCGACCGTGGACGCCCCGGCAGCCGAGGTCCGTCAGGGCGTCGCCGCCCGCTACGGGAGCCTGCCGGCACCGCGCACGGCCACCGATCCGGACCCGGCGCGGGCGCTGCGCCTGCTCAGCGGATGGGACGGAGACGACCTGCCACTGGCGGCGGCAGGTGCCATGCTGCGCCGGCCGGTGGAGATCGTGCGGCGTGAGCTGGGCATCCTGATCGATCTGCGGCTTCTGGAGAGCCCCGCCCCGGGCCGGCACCGGCTGCCCCCCGCCGTGCGGGTGTTCGGGCGCACGGCGGCCCGGGCCCAGCACACCGACGCCGAGCGGCAGGAGGCCCTGGCCCGGCTCCTCGGGTGGTATCTGCAGACGGCGATCGCAGCCGAGGACGTGCTGCATCCCTACGGCCGTCGGCAGGTCTCGGGTACGGGCGTGGCCGAGTTCCCACGCGAGGGCTTCGCCAGCTACGGGGACGCGTCGGCCTGGTTTTCGGCCGAGCACGCGAACCTCGTGACCGCGGTCCGGGTCGCCGCCTGCACGGCCGAGCACACCATCGCCTGGCAGCTGGCTGCCGGTCTGACCGGCTATCTCCATCTCAGCAAGCGCTGGACGGACTGGATCACGACCACCCAGATCGGCCTCGTCTCCGCCAGGCACCTGGGCGAGCGGTCCGGCGAGGCCGCGCTCCTGCTGAGCGCCGGCCTCGCCTACCGCGACCTACGCCTGCTCGGCCGCTCCGTCGACCTGATCGAGAAGGCGACGGCGATCCGGCAGGAGACGGCGGACCCGTGGGGTGAGGCGTGCAGCCTGCTCGGCCTGGGCCGGGTGCACGGACCGGACCGGATGATCGTCCACCACCGCCGCGCGGAGAAGATCTTCACCGAGGCCGGGAACCTCTGGGGCTACGCCCTGACCCAGATCGAGCGGGGGCGGGCCCTGCGCAGGCTGCACCACCCCGAACGGGCGGTCGCCTGCCACCGCGGCAGCGCCGCCATCCTGGCGGACCTCGGCGACCTGTGGGGAGTGGGGCTGGCGCACCTCGGCCTGGCCGAGGACTACCTGGCCTACGGAAGCCACGAGGACGCGGCCGCCTCGTGCCGCCGCTCGCTGGCGGTCTGCTGCGAGATCGGCGACCGTCACACCAGCGCGCGCGTCCTCGCCCTGCTGGGACAGATCTACCTCCAGCTCTCCGATCCGGCTGCCGCCCACCAGGCATGGAGCAGGGCGTTACGGATCTTCGAAGATCTCGCCGACCCGCGCGCCACGCAGGTTCGGGTGGGCATGGCGAACCTCGACGCGGCGGTGGCGATGGCGTCCTGACCGCGGCTGGTCGGCGACGATCGCCGGCGAAGGGCGGACGGCGGAGGGCATTCGTGAACGGGCGGCCCGCCGACGTTCCATGGGCGGAGACGCGCACCGAAGTCCTACGGGAAACGGAAGGTCCGGGGGTGCAGCTGGGGGCGCAGCGGCAGCAGGAACGGGAAGGCGGTGCGCCGCTGCGGCCACTCGTCACGCGGCCAGGTCCGCCAGGACGGCCAGGGCACCGCGTGTACCGCCCGCGGCAGGCCGAGGACTGACGGCGGTTCCACCGCGGGCGGCAGCGGGGTCTCGGCCCAGTCGACCGTGAGGCTGCCGCAGAACGCGCACGGCGGACCGCCGCGAGGCGCAGGAACCGGGACCCCGTTGTACCGGTAGACCTCGACGAGGCCGCCGTCGTCGTCGAACCAGCGGGTGACACCGAACGAGCGCTCCCACACACGGCCGCATCGCCGGCACCGGTAGAAGATCTCCACGTTCGCGTTCTCCACGTCCACCACAGGGTGTTCGACGCTCATGGACCGAGCCCTTCGTCCGCTTCGTTGGGGTCAGGCCTGCCCCCATCTCTGCCCGACAGGGGCGGAGTTAACCCGGGACGGGAGGTCGTCACCCAACTCGCCGCGCCGCGGCCTGGGCGATCACACCGGGGGGCGGGCGTCTCCGTGCACTGGGCGGACCTCGTCAACCAGGCCCCAGTTCGCCGCGGTGGCGGCGTCCAGCGGCCAGCCGGTCAGCGACAGGAACGCGGCGCGCTCCCGGCCGACCCGGCGCACGACGCTGGACGTCCCACCCGCGCCGGGCACCAGCCCCATCGCGAGCTCGGGCAGCCGGAGGGTGGTCGCCGGATCGGCGATCACCCTCCGGGCGAAGGCCGGGACCTCCACCCCGGCTCCCACGCAGGTCCCGTGCATGTACGCGGTGACCCGGCGCGCGCAGCGCAGCAGTGACAGCGGGATGCTGCGGGTGGTCCGCACCGCGTGGGCGCGGGCCGGGTCGGGCAACGAGCCGAACTCGGTGAGGTCGCCGCCACTGCAGAACGAGCGGCCGGCCCCCCGCAGCCGCACCTCGGCGACGGTCGGGTCGGCCCCGGCCAGGGCGAACGCGGCGGCGAGGCCGTCCCGCAGATCGCGGCTCACCGCGTTGTGCACGCGCGGCCGGTTCAGCACGACCCACAGCTCGTCGCCGTCCCGCTCGACGAGAACCGCCGGCTCCGTGGGCTGGCCGGTGGGCTCGGCGCGCACCGGCGCGGTGGCGGCCCCGGCCTCGCGACGCTCCCGCACGGCACGGTGCTCGGCGAGCCAGGCGGCGAACTCGGGGCCCCCTTGCAGCGTCGAGTAGGTGAACGACTCGGCGATCACGGCGTCGCGGACGTCGATCCCCGCCGAGTACCGCACCAGCTGGGTGAACGCCACGCAGGCGCCGGGGACGGCACGGGTCATGGCTGCGATCGCGCCGAGGGCGGCCGTGAACCCGTCGCCCGGCCGCAGCGGGCCGACCCACGGGGCGGGCGGCGTGGCCTCGCCGGTCAGCAGCACGTCGTAGCCGGCCGACTCGATGCCCGAGGGGAGATCGGCGAGATCCGGCGCGACACCCACCAGCACGCACGGCAGCCGGCGGGCGAGCTCACCGACCTCGACCGCCAGCGGGCCGTGGGCGCGCACGGCCAGCAGCGGCCGTCCGGTGTGCGCGGCGAACATCTCGGGGTCGGCGCGCAGCAGGAGCAGCGCCTCCTCCGGCTCCAGGACATCGACCTCCAGGACAGCCACATCCGCCACATTCGCGGCGGCGACATTCGGGGCAGCGACGCCGGGGACGATCGTCGTACTCCCCCGCCCGGTCGGCCGGGCCCCCGCCTGGTCCTGACGAACATCCACGGCGCCCACGTTAGGCCCGTCCCGTGCCGTCGTGCCAGGCACAGGCCCGCACACCGTACTCTCGGGCTGCCGCTCCCCCGCGCCCCGAGGTGATCCCGTGCTGGTCAGACGCGCCGAGGCTGTCCTGGGTCGCGGTGGGAGGCCGGCGGGCCGGCCGGCCGGCGGGCTGGTGGACGTCCGGATCGGCGGCGGGGTCGTCACCGAGATCGGGCCGCCCGGGCAGCGCCTCGCCCGGCAGCGTGGCGAGGACGAGCTCGACGCCGTCGGCGGGGCCCTGCTCCCCGGCCTGCACGACCACCACATCCACCTGATGTCGCTGGCCGCGGCCGCGTCATCGGTCGTGCTGGGCCCGCCTGAGATCACCGGGCCGCGGGATTTCGCGAACCGGCTGCGGACGGCCGCTGCCGCGGCGCGCGCCGGGACGGCCGGCGGCTGGGTCCGCGGGGTCGGCTACCATCCGGCCGTCGCCGGGGACCTCGACCGGGTGGCCCTGGACACGCTCACCGGCGACGTCCCGGCCCGGGTGCAGCACCGGGGCGGCGCACTGTGGGTGCTCAACTCGGCCGGTCTGCGCGCGGTGGGCCTGGGCCCGGAGTCCTTTCTGGATGTCGAGGGCGTCGAACGGACGTCCGACGCGGTTCCCACGGGGCGGCTGTGGCGGCTCGACGGCTGGCTTGCCGGCAGGGTCCCGCGTGTTCCGGCCGATCTCGGCGCGGTGGGCCGGGCCGCCCTCGCCGTCGGTGTCACCGGCTTCACCGACGCCACCCCGCAACGGCGGCCCTCCGATGCCACCGCGCTCGCCGACGCCGTCGCCTCGGGCACGCTGCCGCAGCGTCTGACGCTGATGCGGCCGTTGGACGGCGGACCAGCCCTGCCGGACGGGATCTCGCCCGGCCCGGTGAAGATCATGCTGGATGACACGAACCTGCCACCGCCGGACGCGCTCGCCGAGCGTGTCCGGCGGGCGCACCGGGCCGGCGCCTCGGTGGCCGTGCACTGCGTGACCCGCGTCCAGCTCGTGGTGGCCCTCGCCGCGATCGGCGACGCGGGCCCGCCGCCGCCGGGCACCGCCGACCGGATCGAGCACGGCGCGGTCGTCCCGCCGGAGCTGGCCGCGCTGGTCGGCGCCGCCGGGCTCACCGTCGTCACCCAGCCGAACTTCGTCGCCGAGCGCGGGGACGCCTACCTCGCGGAGGTCGACCCGGACGACCTCGACTGGCTCTATCCCTGCCGGTCGCTGCTGGCCGCCGGGATCGCGGTCGCGGCCGGCACCGACGCACCCTTCGGTCATCCGGACCCGTGGCGGGCCATCCGGGCCGCCTGCGAGCGGCGCACGGCGTCCGGTCGGGTGCTCGGCGGCGGGGAGCGGGTCGACGGGCGGACCGCGCTCGACCTGTTCCTCGGCCGCCCCGGCGACCCGGCCCGCCCCCGCCGGCTCCGCCCGGGTCTGCCCGCGGATCTGTGCCTGCTGCGAACACCGCTGGACGACGCGCTGGCCGACCCTGACGCCGCGCACGTCGCGGCCACGATCATCGACGGCGCGCTCGCGCACACGGCGCCTTAGCCTCGGGCTTTCACGGCGATGATCGTCTGTTGGGGTGTCGGAAATAGGAAAGTGCTCCTGAGCTGGGAGGATCGGGCTTGTCTAGGGCCTGAATCCATCCAATCCAAGGAGCACCTTCATGGTGCAGAGTACCGGTGTCTACCCGTCTGTCCGCATCGACGCCGCCGGGCGGGGTGTCGTGTCGGCGGCGGGCAGCGTGCTGCTGACCGAGACGGTCCGCGTCAGCGGGCTGGGTCGGTTGCTGTCCGACGCGCTCGCGCCGTGGCGGTCGCCGCTGGCGACGCATGACCCGGCGAAGGTACTGACCGATCTGGCCGTGGCGCTGGCGTTGGGCGGGGACTGCCTGGCCGATATCACGTTGCTGCGCGCGGAGCCGGCACTGTTCGGGCTGGTGGCCTCGGACCCGACGGTGTCACGGACGATCGACCGGCTCGCCGGCGACGCCGAGAAGGTCCTGACGGCACTCGACCGGGCCCGCGCGGCAGCGCGGGGCCAGGTATGGGCGGCGGCCGGGGAACACGCCCCCGACCACACGGTGTCGGTGCACGACCCGCTGATCGTGGATCTCGACGCGACACTGGTCACCGCCCATTCCGAGAAACAAGACGCGGCGCCGACATTCAAACGCGGCTTCGGGTTCCACCCGTTGTGGGCGTTCATCGACCACGGCCAGGCCGGCACCGGGGAACCCGCGACGGTCCTGCTGCGCCCCGGTAACGCCGGGTCGAACACCGCCGCCGACCACATCACCGTCGCCACCGGCGCCCTCGCCCAGCTCCCGGCCCGGCTACGCCGCTCCCGCAAGGTACTGATCCGCGCCGACTCCGCCGGTGGGACCCACGCCTTCCTCGCCTGGGCGCACCAGCGCAGGCTGGCCTACTCGGTCGGGTTCACCCTGCCCGACAACGCCACCCAGCTAATCGCCCGCCTCCCGAAGAAGGCGTGGACACCGGCCTACGACGCCGACCGCCAGCCCCGAACCGGCGCTTTCGTCGCCGAACTGTCCGGCCTGATGGACCTGACCGGCTGGCCACCGGGCATGCGTGTCCTCGTCCGCAAGGAACGCCCGCATCCCGGCGCGCAGCTGCGGATCACTGACGTCGACGGCAACCGGATCACCGCGTTCGCGACCAACAGCGTCCGCGGGCAGCTCGCCGACCTCGAACTACGCCACCGCCGCCGGGCCCGCTGCGAAGACCGCATCCGAGCCGCCAAGGACACCGGCCTGACCAACCTGCCTCTGCACGACCTCGACCAGAACAGGGTCTGGTGCCAGATCGTCGCGCTCGCCTGCGACCTGATCGCCTGGACACAGATGCTCGCCCTCGCAGACCAGCCAGCCCGACGCTGGGAACCGAAACGGCTACGCCACAGCCTGTTCTGGCTCGCGGGACGGCTCGCCCACCACGCCCGCCAGAGCGTGCTCCACCTCGCCGCCCACCACCCCTGGACACCACTCGCCATCCAGGCGATCACCACGCTGCGCGCCCTACCCGCTCCCGGATAGCCCCGGCCACCGACCTCCCACCCCACCGACCAGAAGGAACCCCACCCGGACGTGGACCGGGCGCCCACCCCGCGCGACAGCGGGTCACCCCGCCACGGCCACACCCAGGCCAGACGCCACAACTCAACATCAACAAAGGTGGAAGGTCAACCGTCAGTCACGCCCGCCCAAGGCATGAAAGATCCGGGTTAGGGTCCGTCACGGCGCCCGGCCCGCATGCTCCGCCGGGCCACGTCTCCCGCCGGGCCCGTCGACTGCCGGGCCGGGTCCACCGCTGAGCGGGGTCCTCTGCCGGGGCGCGTCAGCCAACCACAGACCGGGGCTCCGCGCCGGGGAATTAGCTGCCAGGCCCTGGCATGTTTTGACCCGAGGCAAATCGGCAGTCTTGCTCCCCCGCAACGATCGCCTCGCTAGGGTTATTTCGACGCAACTGCCCATGTTCGAGGGGGTTTGTGCGATGACGGACCCGGGCCGGCACGACCACCGGGCGGGCGGTCGCCACCCACCGTGGATGAGCACATCCCGGCCGATCTGAGGGCCGAGCGCGTACCACAACGTCACGCCCACGCGGCGGCGCGGCCGTCTCCGCCCCGCCCCGCCCGGCCCCGGCCGGCACCCGCGTGCACAACACCAGCAGCGATCCCCCGCCAGGCCGTGCGCGGTGCGTCGTTTCCTGACCCTGACCGTGAAAGGATCCATTTCTCCCATGTCGGTCACCGAGACTGTGCCTCAGGATCAGGACCAGGATCTTCCGTCCTTTCCTTTTCCGGACACCTTCAGCCCGCTCCCGTCGGGAACACTGGCCGAGATCGCCCGGCGCGCGCCCGCGATACGGGTTCGCTTCGGCCCCGGGCAGATCCCGATCTGGCTCATTGTCCGGCATTCCCCGGCCCGGGCGATGCTCAGCGACCCGCGCTTCTCCCGTACGAAGACGCTTGAGTTCCGGCCCCCGCTGACCGGGGCACAGATTCCCGACCCGAACTCGCTGCTGTGGCTGGATCCGCCCGACCACACCCGTATCCGACGGCTGGTCTCCACCGGATTCGCCCACCGCCGCATCGAACAGCTCCGGCCGTGGGTCGCCGAGACCGCCCGCCGGCACGTCACCGCGATGACCGCCAAGGACGCCCCGGCCGACCTGCGCGCCGCCCTGGCCGCCGCGCTGCCGGTCGACGTCATCTGCCAGATCCTCGGCGTTCCGGAGATCGACCGGGAGAACGTCCGGACATGGAGCGAGACGCTTTTCCGCTTCGCCACCAACCGGGAGGCCGCCGCCGCCGGGCAGAAAGCCCTGTACGGCTACATGGACAGCCTGGTGCGCGAACGGCAGGCCCAGCTCGCCGCGGGAGAGCCCGTGACGAAGCTGTTCGACGTCCTGATCACCACCCAGGACACCGACGACGGCCGGCTGAACGAGGTCGAGCTGCGTTCGCTGGCGCTGACGCTGCTCATCGGCGGGTTCGAGACGACCGCCGGCGTGATCACCAATGCGGTCACCACGCTGCTGACCGACCGGTCGCAGTGGGAGTCGCTGGTCGGCAACCCCGCGCTGCTACCGAACGCCGTCGAGGAGCTGCTGCGTTACCACCCGCTGTCGATGACCTTTCCCCGGGTCGCGACCGAGGACGTCGATCTCGGCGAGTTCACCGTGCGGGCCGGCGAGGTCGCGATCGCCCCGTTCGCCGCCACCAACCGGGACCCGGACCTCTACGACGACCCCGACCGGCTCGACCTCACCCGGGAGCCGGTGGCGAATCTGGCCTTCGGCCACGGGGCGCACCACTGCATCGGTGCGCACCTGGCCCGGGTCGAACTGACCGAGGTGCTCTCCGCGCTGATCGACATCGTTCCCACCCTGCGCCTGGCGGTGCCGGTGTCGGAGCTGCGCTACGAGCTCGCCGCGCCGATCGGCCGTCCGGAGAAGCTACCCGTCGCCTGGTGACTCACCCGTCGGCGCGCCTGCCCACCCCGACGTGGCCCGTCCGGCCACGCCGGGGTGGGCACCGCGACCGGACGGGCTCCCTCGTCGCGAGTGCAGACGTCAGGCCCGCCACGCACCCGTCGGCCCACCCGTCGGCGACCTCACGCCGAGGCCGAGGACGGAGCGCTGCTCGCGGGACCGCTGGTGGGATCACCGTTCGACGACCAGGCCGACCACATCCGCGCGTAGTGACCACCCGCGGTCACGAGCGCGTCGTGCGAGCCGCTCTCCACGACCCGGCCCCGGTCGAGGACGACGACCCGGTCAGCCGCCGCCGCCTGCGTCAACCGGTGGGCGACCAGCAGGACGGTGCGGCCGCTCAGCGCCCGCTGTGCGGCGAGCTCCAGTCGCCTGGCCCCGGCGCTGCCCGCCTCGGCGGTGGCCTCGTCGAGGATGACGATCGGGGCGTCGACGAGGAGGAGGCGCGCGAGCGCGAGCTCCTGGGCCTGCGTCGGGGTGAGCCGGTGGCCGCCCTTCCCCACGACGGTCCGGATGCCGGACGGCAGCGCGGTGACCCACTCCAACGCGCCCGCCCGCTCCAGCGCCCCCTCGATTTCCACCTCGGTGGCCTCCGGCCGGGCCAGCCGTAGATCCTCGATCAGCGGCCCGGCGAACACGTGGACCTCCTGGGTGATCAGGCCCACCGACCGGCGCAGCTCGTCCGGGCCGAAACGGTCGACCGGCTGGCCACCGAGCCGCAGCTCACCGGACGCCGGCGGGTGGAGCCCGGCGACGAGCTTGGCGAGCGTGGTCTTGCCGGCGCCGCTGGCACCGACCACCGCCAGGCGTTCCCCTGCCGGCACGGCGAGGTCGACACCGTGCAGGACCTCATGGCCGGCCCCGTAGGCAAACCGGACGTCGCGCAGGTCGATCGACGGCTCGGTGAGGACCGTCTCCTCCCGCTGCTCCGGCAGCGGCACACCGGCGACACCGACGAGACGGGACAGTGCCGCGCCCGCCTCCTGCACCATGTCGATCATCATCAGCACCATGTTGACCGGTTCGAACAGGCGGCTGAAGTAGAACGCCGCGGCCGTGGCCGCGCCTACCGTCACGGATCCGCCCCGCACCAGGTAGAAGCCGGCGACCAGGACGGCCGCCACGCCGATGGCCTCGGACAGGTGCATCCGGCCCCAGAAGCGCGTCCGGAAGCGCATCGCCCGGAAGGAGCAGTCCATCGCCTCCTCCGACCGCCCCGCCATCAGCCGGAGGTGGTCGGGACCGAGCCGGAAGGCCCGGACGGTGTCCGCGCCGCCAACCGAGTCGAGCAGCTGCTGGGCACGGGCGCCCTCGGCCACCCGCTGGGCGGCGAACACCGGTCCCGATCGCCGCAGGTACCACCGCAGCGCGTAGAGGTCCGTCGGTACGGCCAGCAGCGCGACGGCGGCGAAGCGCCAGTCGATGACCGCCAGGCCCACCGCCGTCATCCACACCAGGAAGACGGACATGGCCAGCGTCGGCACGATGTTGCGGATCGCCGTCGTCACGACCTCGACGTCACCGCTGATCCGCGCCACGAGGTCGCCGGCGCCACTGCGCTCCACCGCGCCCGAGGGCAGGTGCAGCGCCCGCTCGACCACCTCCTCCCGTAACGTCGCCAGAACGGGCTCGGCGACGAACGCGATCAGCGTCCTGGTCAGCACCTGGAAGACACCCGTGGCGACCGCGACGAGCACCAGGACCTGGACCGGCCAGACGATCGCCCCCCGGTCACCCTCGATCGCCGCGTCGATCACCCATCCGAGGGCCCGCGGCGTGACCAGCTGGACGGCCGCGCCGACCGCCAGCGCCAGGACCGTGAGCACCGCGAGATACCAGCGGGGCCGCAGCAGGCGAAGCGCGTACCGCCAGGTCTCGCCCGCTCCCGCCTTCGGGAGGAGACCGTCCTCGGGCTCCGGGCCCGCGGACGGGCCTGGGCGGCGCCTCATGCGAGCACCAGCTCGCGGTAGCGGGGGTGCGAGCCGACGAGCTCCTCGTGGGTCCCCTCGGTCGTGATCACGCCGCCGTCGAGCACCACGACGCGGTCACAGAACGACAGCACGGCGGGGCTCGAGGTCACGCAGACCGTGCTCGCGCCGTCGCGTAGCTGCCTGACGCCCTGTGTGATCTTCAGCTCGGTGAGCGAGTCCACCGCGGTCGTCGGCTCGTGCAGCACCAGCACGGGGACGTCCGCCGCCAGGGCCCGGGCAAGGGCGACCCGCTGGCGCTGACCGCCGGACAGCGACACCCCGCCGTGCAGGAGCCGGGTCCGCAGGCCTTCGCTGAGCACCTCCTCGAGGTCGTCGAGCCCCGCCGCCGCGACCACCGGGCCGAGCTCCGCCCCGGGCGCCGCGGAACGGATGTTGTCCGCCACCGTCCCCTCGAACAGCTCGGCGTCGTGCGGGGCCACCAGGACGACCGATCGGGTCTCGTCGGGGTACAGCTGCGCGACGGACTCACCGTCGAGCAGGACGGTTCCGGTCTCGGGGTCGGCGTCGCGGGCCAGGACCGCCAGCAGGGCCGCCGCCTCCTTCGGATCGGAGGCGACGATGCCGACGAACTCGCCCGCCGCCACCTCCAGGTCGAGACCGCGGATGGTGCCGGCCGAGAAGCCCTCGAAGCGGAGGCGCCCGGGGCCGGCCGCCGTGGCCTGGCGGGTGCCGCCGACCGCGTGGGGGGCGTCGAGGATCGCGGCGATGCGACCGGCCGAGGCCAGCGACTGCGCGCGCTGCGAACCGAAGCCGGTGATCCGGTTGAGGGGATCGACGAGGAACTGCGCCAGGCCGACCGCGGTGATCAGCGCGCCGATGCTGATCGACCCGCCGGCGGCCAGCCGCCCCGCCACCAGGGTCACGGCGGCGAGCAGACCACCGGCCAGCACGACGGCCACCGCCCGCACGGTCGACTCCGCGGCCGCCGAGCGCAGGGTCGCACCCAATGCCTCCCTGCTGGCCGACCGGTAACGCGCGACGGCGGGACGCTCACCACCGAAGCCCTTGAGGACCCGCAGGCCGGCGATCAGGTCCGCGGCCAGGCCGGTCGCCGCGGCCATCTTCGCGCGTTCCGCGGCGCTGCGGTGCTCCAGCGGCCGGCCGAGCACGTGCGTGATCACCAGCAGCAGTACCGAGCCCGCGGTCACGAGGGTGGTGAGCGGCAGGGAGAACCGTACGAGGGCGACCACGGCCACGCCGACTCCCGCGAAACCGGAGATGGCCATCGCGGTGGCGTAGTTCAGCATGCCGACCTTCAGGGCGTCGCCGGTCGCCAGGGAGACGAGCTCGCCGGGCATCCGCTCGGCCCCGGCGGCGCCGTGTGGGTCGAGAACCCGTTCGGCCAGCAGCATCCGCAGGTCGTGACCGGCCCCTTGGGTCGCCCGCAGGTTCGCCCGGAAGCCCCACCTCATCGCGCAGGTCAACACCACGAAGAGCCCGAGGAGCGCCGCCAGCCACCGCAGCATGGACGGGCCGTCCCCGGTCGCGACCGCGCGGTCGACGGCTAGGCCGATCGTGACCGGCACGAGTGCCTCGGCCACCTGGTGGCACGACAGGAAGAACGACGAGGCGCCGAGGTGGCGAAGCTGGCCCCTTCTCGCTCGGCGCAGGATCGACGCGGCCGTGTGGGTCTGACCGGTGGAATCAGGTGCCACCGCGGCGTTCACGGCGCATTCCACCCGGCGCCATGAGTTCCTCGCACCGCGCGCGCGGGTTCTCTTTCCTCCCGCTGCCGGGCGTACAGCCGGGACTGTTTGGTCGGCAGGTTCTTCCATAACAGGTCTGGCGGCTCGACCACGTTGCCGTCAATGCTCACCAGGACCGGATCGTCCCACTTAATTTTTGTCTCCTCGGCCGTCGGGTCGGGAAGCCGTCGGCGCGCACATCGAATCAACGGGAACCGTGATCGCGCCTTTCGACTTCCCCATACTTGTACGCTTCACAGCCGTGGCCGTCTCTGCATCTACGGCCAGATAGCCAACACAAACGGCCAAGATCAACACGTGGATCCGGACACAGGCCGCCGACCTGCACATCCAGCACGGCCGACGGCCAGACTGATCGCCTTCCGGCGCGCGACCGTGACCGGTAGACCACAGCAGGCCCCGTTTGTACACTCTCGGCCATGACCGCCTCCGCACATTCCGCCAGGAGAGCGCCGGAAACGGCCAGGGTCAGCCTGGTCGATGTGCGCCGAGGGGGGCACGCCCTCGGCGGCAGCTACCTGTACGAGGGCGAGCGGCTCGTCACCGGCTGGCACTCACACGACCTGCACCAGATCGAGTACGCGGTCGCGGGCGTGGTCGAGGTGGAAACCGCCACCGCGCACTACCTGCTGCCGCCGCAGCAGGCCGCGTGGATTCCCGCCGGCCTCGAGCACCAGGCCACCATGAACACGGCGGTGCGGACGGTGTCGGTGATGTTCGACCCGCGGCTCGTCCCGCATCCCGGAGACCGCGCCCGCATCCTCGCAGTGGCCCCACTCATCCGCGAAATGATGATCTACGCCCTGCGGTGGCCGATCGCCCGGGCGGAGCACGACCCGGTGGCCGACGGCTTCTTCCAGACGCTCGGCCACCTCGTGTCCGAGGCACTCGACCACGAGGCGCCACTCAGCCTGCCGACCTCGACCGACCCGATCGTGTCGGCGGCCATGGCCTACACCCAGAACCATCTCGACTCGGTGACGGTCGGTGAGGTGAGCCGGGCCGTCGGCGTGTCCGAGCGGACGCTGCGCCGCCAGTTCCGCTCGACGCTCGGCCTGTCGTGGCGCAGCTACCTCCTCCAGGCCCGCCTGCTGCGCGCGATGGCGCTGTTCGCCGTGCCCGGGCAGTCGGTGCTGGAGGTCTCGACGGCTGTCGGCTTCGACAACGGCAGCGCGTTCGCCCGCGCGTTCTCCCAGTACTGCGGCGAGACGCCGTCGTCCTACCAACGGCGGATAAGCGCCGCGCCGCAACCATTGACCGTGTCCGGCACCGCGGCCGGGCAGCAGGCCTGACGACGCGGCTCCGGCACGCCCGACGGCTCCGGCCAGCCGGGGCGAAACCGAAAAGCCGGCAGCGCCTCCCGCATTTCACCCGGCCACCCTGGCGACCGAGATGACGGCTATTCATGCCTCTCGCGCGCCCTTTTTGATTCCCGATCGGGGAGCATCCCAGATGCCGCGGCCCATTCGGCGCCAGACATCCCAAGTGCGACCTTGGGTTCGCATTCCGGCGGCGCTTCAACGCCATCCGAAGCAGCTGGGGTAGCGTTCGCTGCGCGCCTTCAGGCGCGTCAGGAAAACGACCACCGAGAAGGGGATCCAAAGAAAATGATCCAGCAGCAGGAGCAGCGCCAGATCGAGCAGCAGCGGCGCCAGGTGGAGCAGCAGCTGCGCCAGAACTGGCGGCAGCTGCGCTACCGCATCCTCGACCAGTTCGGCCAGGTCAGCACGGCGGACCTCGACGCCGCCACCAACATCAACGACCTCGTCGCCCGTATCGCGGACAAGACGAACCACAGCGAGCGGTACGTCGAGAACCGCCTGCGCGAGCTGTCCGGTGTCGCGGCCAACCAGAGCGGCCTGTTCGTCTGAATGGACTGTCCAGCGCATCTCGGCGCTGGACAGCCGGGCGATCGGCAGCGCCAGCCGTCCGGCACCCCGTGGTAGAGGAATGCCAGGCCGGTCAGGCCTTGGCACATCCTGGGGGAACGTGACGTAAGCCGGCACCCCGCCCGAACTTCGATCGCTACTCGGCGCGTGCTCTCACTCCGCCGCGCCGAGTAGTGACCGAAACTCGAGAAGATCGTCCATCAGCTTGATGTTCTCCGATGTCCTCGGGAGCCGACGCAGTTCCTCGAGGATCACGTCCGTTTCCTCCACGGTGGGAACATCATTGATCGACTCGACCAGCCTGACGATGTCCGTCATGGGAATACCACTCTCCCGCCATTGTGACGCGGATGGGCCGACCCGGTACCACACGACCGGATGTCACGCAAACCAAGAGTCGCACACGGCGATTCACCGGAAGTTAAGCTCCGAGCTCCTTCCGTGTTAAATGCCCCTCTGGAACCGCTTCGGTACGGTGGGCTACATCTCGCCCGCAGTGCCAGAGCCGGTAGCGGTAGGCCGCTACCGGTCCGCTGGCCGCGCGCTACCTGCGCCAGGGACTCTCGTCGCACCCGGTTCACCCGGCCGTGTGATCCGCGGCGGCGTCCCGGTAGCCAGCTCCGAGAGCCCGCGGCCCGAGCGGCCCGCGCCAGAGAAAGGCTCCAGTTCATGCCCATCGATGTGTCGCAGTACGCCGGCGTCTCCGCGACCGACTACCTGCTCGAGCTCGTCGACCTGTTCGAGAACTCGAACATCGGAATCATGGTCACGGGCTTCGACGGAACCGTGCGCCGGGCGAACCGGGCGCAACGCCGGATCGCGGACTGGCCCGACGCCAGCTCGTCGCCCTCCGGGCTGTCGGCCAGGGCGCTCCTGGACGCCGCGACCTGGGACCGGCTCACGGCCACCGCGGCCGACGGGTACGCGCTCCACAACGTGCCGGTCACGGTTCGTCGGGCCGACGGCTCGACCGCGGACTGCCTGCTCGACGTCAACGGCGAGCCGGACGGCGGCATGCTCCGCATCGTCACCCGGCCGGCGTTCCAGGCGTCCCTGCCGGGGCCCGACAGCACCGACGCGTCGGAGTGGCACCGCGAGTGGGACCAGGCCGACGTCACCCCGCTCGTCGAGCCGCTCGACGAGGCGGGCGTCCAGTCGCTGGCCAAGGAGCTCGACGATCTCTTCGAGCTCCTGCCCGTCCCCGTCCACGCGATGGCCCGCACCGCCGAGGTGCGGCGGACCAACCAGGTTCACCTGCGGTTTCTCGGCTGCGAAGACGAGCCGGCGCGGTTCGTCGGGCAGAACCTCCTCCCGATCTTCGCGGTCGAGGCGGACCTGGTGGCGATGGGCGAGGCCATGACCGGCCAGAGTGGGATCGTCAACTTCCCGACCACGATCCGCCGGCTCGACGACTCACTCCTGCCGATGATCGTCTATTCGAGCATGGTGATGCGGGACGACGCCTTCGTCGGCACCCGCTGCTTCGTCTTCTTCGCCGACGCGTCGGACGCCCCCGACAGCGCACCGGCCGGTGAGCCTGCCTGAGAGCCGACCCGGCGGGGCCGATCAGTCGGGGCCCGTCAGGCGGGATGGCCCGGTTCCATGTCGCGCACGTCCTGGAACCCCAGCTGGCGCAGCGGACCGTGGAACTTCCCCGCGACCGGATCGATCACGAACGCCGTGTGGTCACCGACCTCGGCGGTGGTCATCACGGGCCCGGCGAACCAGGCACGCGGGCCCGCCAGCACCGGCATCCCGAAAGGCCCACCCGACCAGCGACAGCGGGCGAACTTGTCGACCTCGTCGCCGGTGAGCTCGCCGAACAGCTCCGACAGCTCCCGGTCGGCGACGTCGAGGAGGTGCACGGCCAGGTGCGTCGCCTGCGCGGGCCGCTCTCGCGGACAGTGAGATGGGCCCATGCCGGTCGCAGGTGTTCGGGTACTAGGGGTGGACGCCTGCCCCGGCGGATGGGTGGCCGTCGAGCTGACCGGCGGCGCCTTCACCGGCGCGCGTTTCGCCACCGCGCTGCGCGACATCACCGACCTCACCAACCCGACGGACCAGGCCGGCCCCGCCACCCCGGCCAACGCCGCCGACCCGACGGCTTCGACGGGCCAGGCCTTCGGCATGATCGCCGTTGACATGCCGCTGGGGCTACTCGCCGACGGCTGGCGGGAATGTGACCGAGTGGCGCGGGCCGCGGCCGGGCCGCGCCGGGCGAGTGTCTTCCTCGTGCCTCCGCGGCCGGTCTGGGCCGTCGAGGAGTTCACGGACGCGAACGCGCTGTGCCGGGCGATGACCGGCGGCGGCCTGACCCGCCAGGCATGGGGACTGCGCCCGAAGGTCCTCGAGGCCGACGCGCTGCGGGCCGAGCGCCCCGGCGCGCTCCACGAGGTGCACCCCGAGCTGGCGTTCGGCGCGATGGCCGGCGCGCCGCTGCCCTTCGCGAAGACGACCTGGGCGGGAGCGGCCCGCCGGCGGACCCTGCTCGCCGGCGCCGGCATCGCGCTGCCCGACGACCTCGGCGCGGCGAACACGGTGCCGCCGGTGGACGTCCTCGACGCCGCGGCGGCGGCCTGGACGGCACACCGCATCGCGACCGGCACCGCCGGCTGCCTTCCGGACCCCGGGCCGGGCCAGCTCGACGACCGGGGCGTCCCGATCGGGATCTGGTTCTGAGCCGTCCACGAGCACGTGGCGTACCGTCGGGAACACTGTGAGCGTCGAGAACACGCTGGGCTCCGACAAGGCGATCCGGGCCGGCACGCCGCCACGGGCGGTGGTGATCGTGCACGACGTCACGGATGGTGCCGCCGTGGCCGAGATCGGCAGCGTCGGCGACCGGCTGCGCCACCACGGCATCGACTTCACCCTCGTCACCTCCGGCTCACCGCCGCCCTCGCCGCGGTCGCTGGACCTGGTCGTGGTCATGGGCTCGGACAAGTCCGCCTACGACGACACCGTGCCCTGGCTGTCGTCCGAGCTCGCCTACCTGCGGGCCGCGGTCGAGGCCGGGACACCGGTGCTCGGGATCTGTTTCGGCGGCCAGTTGCTCGCCCGCGCCCTCGGCGCCGCCGTGCGGCAGGCGCCGCGCCCCGAGCTCGGCTGGCGCTCGGTGACGACAGCGGCGCCGGATCTCGTCCCCGCGGGCCCATGGCTCGAGTTCCACTTCGACACCTTCGACGTCCCGCCTGGCGCCGAGGAGATCGCCTGGACCGCGGACGCCCCGCAGGCGTTCCGCTCCGGGCCGCACCTGGGCGTCCAGTTCCATCCCGAGATCACGCCGGCCAGTTTCGAGGGGTGGGTCCGCGGGTGGCGGGAGCAGGGACTCGAGCCGTGGCTGCGCGGCCACGGCGTCGACGCCGCCGCCCTGCGCGCCGAGATCGCCACCCGGGCCGACGAGGCGCGGCACCGCTCGGACGCCCTGTTCGACGCCTTCTGGACGAGCGTCCGCACCACAGCCGGCTCCAGACGGCTCCGGGCGAAGTGAGCCAGCCGTCCCGGCCCGACGGGCCCCGGCCAGCTGGACGGGACCGGCGAACGGGCACTGGGCGGACTGACGGCCAGCGGCGTGGTGCGGTGGGCGCAGTCGGCTCGGCAGTGACCGTCCGGGAATTGTGGACCGCCGCCGGGCACAGGCCGCGACCACGGCCACGTTGGGAACCCGAAAGTGATCGCCGTCGGTATAGCAGGCATTGTGCTGCGGCCAGCAGCACAATACCGAACGCGCGGGCCTGAGTCAGGACGGAGCCCGGCGGCGTGCGGGAGCCGGGCTCCCGCACGCCGCCAGAACGTGCCGACTCGCGCCGGCTCGAATTAGCCGCGGTTCAGAATCCGTCCGGCTCGGTGAAGGGGCCGTCCGGGCCGTAGGCGGCGACCTCGGTGAAGATGGTCGCGCGCATCGCCGGGTCCTGCAGCGGACGCAGCGGCGAGGTGGCCGGCTTGTGGTCCGCCCCGCGTTCCCAGGTCACGAACTCGGCCATGCTCGCCCACTCGCTGACGACGGCGAACTTCGTCGGCTCGGCGGCGGAGCGCAGCAGGCGGTTCCCGAGCAGGCCGGGCGTGCCCACCAGCTTGGAGCTGATCTCGTGGTAGGCCCGCTCGACCGCGCCCTGATCCTCGGCCGGGTCGACCGCCCACAGCATCACCCGCACCCGGCCACCGTCACCGGCCTCAGCCTCGACCTCGGCCTCGACCTCGGCCTCGGCCTCGACCTCGACCGGGCCGGACGCGGGCGACCCGGCAACAGCCGACTCGCCAGTGGACGACTCGGCCACAGCCGGCTCCGCGGTCGCCGACTCCGCAGCGGCCGACTCCGCTGGAGCCGACTCCGCTGAGGCGGTCTCCTGCGGGTCGGTCTCCGGCGGGGCATCCGCCTTCTTCTTGCGGCGGATCACTCGGCCGCCGCGCCGACAAGGTGGGTGAGCACGGTCCCGGTGACCATCGAGCCGCTGGCCCGCAGGGGGTGGAGGATCTTGCGGTGCTCCAGGTGCCCGGGGCTCAGCTCGAACTCGCGGAACTTCGGCTCGTCCACCCAGTCGCTGATGATGTAGTACGTGCTCGGCTCGTCCTCGGAGCGGATCAGCCACTGGCCGAGGTTCGCCGGGTGGCTGGTCACGCCGTCCCCGATCCGCAGCCAGGTCTGCTCGAACTCCTGCTCGCGGCCCGGGTGGATGTGCATGGTCAGCATGATGCGGAACGGCTGGGGGTGGCCCATCAGATTCCTCCGTCGACCGTGAAGGTGGCGCCGTTGACGTAGCTGGACACGTCGCTGGCGAGGAACAGGACGACGGCGGCGACCTCGTTGGCCTCGCCGAGCCGGCCCAGCGGGATGCGGTTGGTGTACGCGGCGCGCGCCGCCGGGGGCATGCCGGCCGCCTGGTCGGTCTCGATGACGCCCGGCGAGACCAGGTTCACCCGGATGCCCTTGGAGCCGAGCTCCTTGGACAGCGAGCGGGTGAGGCCGATCAGGCCCGTCTTGGCCGCCGTGTAGTGGGCGCGCAGCGGCACGCCGACGAGCCCGGCGCCGGACCCGATGTTGACGACCGTCCCGGAGTCGCCGAGCAGCGGCAGCGCACCCTGGGTGACGAGGTGGGTCGCGGTCAGGTTGGTGGTCAGCACCTGCGTCCAGGCGTCCAGCGGCAGGTCGGCGTACGGGATGTGGCTGATCGTCCCGACGCTGTTCACGACGATGTCGAGGCCGCCGAGGTGGGTGCCGGTCGCCGACACCAGCTCGGTGATCTGCGCCGGGTCGGCGACGTCGGCCTGCACCAGCAGGTGATCGTTGCCGGTGTCCTTGAGCTCGCGGCGCAGGCTCTCGGCGTCCTCGGTCTGGCGCTGGTGGCCGACCACGACGGTGGCGCCGGCCTGGGCGAGCCCGAGCACGACGGCCCGGCCGATACCGCGCGTGCCGCCGGTGACCAGGGCACGCTTGCCGGCCAGGTCTGGGAACATCAGTGATCCTCTCGAAAGGTGAGTCTGGAACGTTCCGGTGGCCTTGGCCACCCGGGATCCCCCGGCGCGCCGACGGCGTCGTCGGCGCGCCGGAGAGGCAGGTCAGTCGGTGTCGACCGCCCGCAGGACGAGCGAGCTGTTGAACCCGCCGTGGCCGCGCGCGTTGACCAGCGCGGCCCGGACACGGCCCTCACGCGGCGAGCGCACCAGGTCGAGGCCGTGGGCGGGGTCGGGCTCGTCGAGGTTGCCCACGGCGGGGATCACCCCGTCGCGGATCGACAGCAGCGCGGTCGCCGCGGCGAGGGCGGAGCCGCCGGCGCACAGCCGTCCGATGAGCCCCTGCGGGGCGGTGACGGGCACCGCTCCGGCGCCGAAGACGGCCCGGATGGCCTCCGCCTCCAGCGCGTCGAGGTCCGGGGAGCCGGCGCCGTCGGCGAACACGACGTCGACGTCGGCGGGGGTGAGCTCCGCGTCGGCGAGCGCGCGGCGCATCGCCGCGGCCAGCCAGCGCGAGTCCGCCGGCGCCTGCTCGTGGTGCGCGCCGTCGTGGGTGGCCGCGTAGCCGGCGATCTCGCCGTAGACGCGGGCGCCGCGGCGGGCCGCGGCAGCCGGGTCCTCGACGAGCAGGGTCGCCCCGCCCTCACCGGGCAGGTAACCGTTGGCGCGGACGTCGAACGGCTTGTAGCCGTCCGCGGGGCTCGCCGCGGAGCTGACCCGGCCGCTGCTGAGGTGGCAGGTCAGCGCGTACGGCGTCAGCCCGCACTCGGCGCCGCCGGCGAGCACCGTGGGGGTGCCGCGCCGGATGGTCCGCCGGGCCTGGGCGAGGCTGTCGACGCCGCCGGCGCCGTCGGAGACGAGGACGCCCGACGGGCCCTTGAGCCCGTGCCGGATCGAGGTCTGGCCGGTCGTCGCCGCGTAGAACCAGGCGATCGACTGGTAGACGCTGACCGCGGTGCGCCCCCGCGTCCACAGCCGGGACAGCTCCCGCTGGCCGAAGTCGTTGCCCCCCGAGCCGCTGCCGAAGACCACCGACGTCTCGTACGGGTCGTGCTCGGCCGGGTCGTAGGCTGCGTCGGCCAGCGCCAGCTTGGACGCGGCCATGCCCATCCAGGTCCAGCGGTCGGTCTGCACGAGGTAGCGGTGGTCGACGAACTCCTCGGCGGCGAAGTCGGGGACCTCGCCGGCGATCCGGGTGTCGTAGCGGCTCGCGTCGAAGCGGGTGATCGGCGCGACGCGCAGCTCGCCGCGCAGCGTCGAGGCCCAGTACGCGTCGAGGCCCACCCCGCTGGGCGCGATGACCCCGAGCCCGGTGATGACCGGCCGCACCGCGCCCGCGGCCGGCCGGGCCGGGCCGGCCGTCCCGGACGGCGCGGTGTCGAGGACGGTCATGCCCGGTCCGCCGAGGTCAGGACGATGGCCGACTGGAACCCGCCGAACCCGCTGCCGACCGACAGCGCCGCGTCCACCGTGTGGTCGCGGGCGGTGTTCGGGACGTAGTCCAGGTCGCACTCGGGGTCGCGGGTCGACCAGTTCGCCGTCGGCGGCACCACGTTGTGCTCGATCGCCAGCGCGCAGGCCGCGAGCTCGATGGAGCCGATCGCGCCGAGGGAGTGGCCGACCATCGACTTGATCGAGCTGACCGGCACCTCGTGGGCGTGGGCGCCCAGCGACCGTTTGAAAGCGGCCGTCTCGTGCCGGTCGTTCTGCTTCGTCCCCGACCCGTGGGCGTTGACGTAGTCGACGGCGGACGGGTCGAGCCGCGCCTGGTCCAGGGCGATGCGGATGGCCTCGGCCATCTCGACGCCGTCCGGGCGCAGGCCGGTCATGTGGAAAGCGTTGGACCGCGAGGCGTACCCGCCGACCTCGCAGTAGATGTGCGCGCCGCGGGCCCGGGCCGACTCCAGCTCCTCGAGGATCAGCACGGCGCTGCCCTCCCCCATCACGAAGCCGTCGCGGCTGGCGTCGAACGGCCGCGAGGCGTGCTCGGGGTCGTCGTTGCGGGCCGAGGTGGCGCGGATGGCGTCGAAGCAGGCGATGGAGATCGGCGAGAGCGGCGCGTCGGAGGCGCCGGCGATCACGATGTCCGCCTCGCCGTCGACGATGAGCTGGTGGCCGTAGCCGACCGCGTCGATGCCGGAGGTGCACCCGGTGGAGACCACGAACGACGGGCCGTGCGCGCCGAAGCGGCAGGCGATCTCGGTGGCCAGGCAGCTCGGCACGAGCGCGTGGTAGAGGAACGAGCTCGCGTAGCGCGGGTCGACCTCCCAGTGCTTCCCGCCGTCGCTGACGACCACGTACTCGTTCTCGAGCCGGGTGGTCGCCCCGACGGCGCTGCCCATGCTCACCCCGACGACCGGCCCGTCGCCCGGCTCGCGTTCGGTGCCGCCGACACCGAGGCCGAGGTCCAACCCGCTGTCGGCCACCGCCTCCGCGGCCGCGGCCAGCGCGAACTGCACGAACCGGTCGTTGCGCGCGATCTCCTGGCGGGTGAGGCCGGCGGCGAGCGGGTCGAAGTCGCACTCGGCCGCGACCTGCGACCGGAACGGCGACGGGTCGAAGAAGGACAGCCGGCGGGTGGCGGTGCGGCCGTCTGTGAGCAGGGTCCAGAACTCTTTGCGGTTCGAGCCACCGGGGGCGACGACGCCGACCCCGGTCACCGCGGTGCGGCGCGGACCCCCGTCCCGTGACGCCGGCCCGTGAGCGTCGTCCGGCCGCGACCGCTGCGTGGGTTTGCTCACTGCTGCGACTGCTCAGGCAGCGGCTCGGTGTCCACGTGCCCCAGGTCGGGCCGCGGCGCGAGCGGGCTGAGGTGGAAGACGAGGAAGGCCACGTCGTCGCCGGTGTTCACGATCCGGTGCCGCATGCCGATCGGGATGAGCAGGCCGTGCTCGGCCGGCAGGGCGGTGTGCTCGCCGTCGAGGCGGGCCGTGACCGCGCCGGTGACGCAGTAGAGGAACTCCTCGGAGTAGGGGTGCCAGTGCTCGGTCACCACCTCGCCGGGCTGCAGGGTGAGAGTTCCCAGGAAGCCGGACTTGGCGCCGACGGTCGCCGGGGACAGCAGCGTGCGGATGTCACCGCCGCGGCGCCGGTTGGCCGGCACGTCGTGGATCGAGAGGACCTTGGGGACCGTCAGGGGTGCGGGGGTTGCGATGCTCACCGTTATCTCCTCAGACCTGCTCGGGAACCTGGACCTGGTCGGCTGCCGGCGCGGCGGCGCTGGCCGCCGCCTCGACCTTGCCGCGGATGGACGCCATCTCGCGCGGCGTGTTCGTGTTGATCCGCTGGGTCATCTGCTCGGTGGTGACCGGTGCCGTCGGGCGCATCTGGAAGTCCTGCACCCAGCGCATCCGGGTGCCGGTGCCCTCGGGCAGGTAGGTCCACTCGATGTGCATGTACTCGAAGGGCCCCGTCTCCACCCGGTAGGCGCGGACCTTGTGGTTCACCGGGTCGAGGGTGCGCTCGGACACCCAGCTCCAGGACGTCCCGTTCTCGTCCGGGTGCATCGTCAGCCGGAACTTGAAGGTGTTCTCGGCCTTCTCGAGGATCTCGACCGAGGCGTACTCGGTGAACAGCGACGGCCAGGACTCCAGGTCGTTCGTCATGGACCAGACGAGGTCGATGTCGGCATCGATGAAGATCGAGTTGTCGGTGTGCCCGCTCATGTGTTTCTCCGGTTCGCTCACTGGAGGGAAATGGTTTCGGCCTGGGAGTCTCAGGCGACCTCGGACTGCAGGAGCGCGCTGTTCACCGTGGTGAGGATGTCGGCGAGGGTGTATCCCTCCGGCGCCTCGTTCGGCAGGTCGACGCCGAACCGCTCCTGTACCTCGGCCTGGAGCTGCAGGTAGGCGAGCGAGTCCAGACCGATGTCGGTGAACGTCACGCCGAGTTCGGCCGGACGGTCCTCCGGCGGCAGGCCGGCCTGCTCCACGAGGAAGTCGAGAAGCTCGTCGGCGGTCCACTGCAGGGGCATCTGCGTTCCCTTCTCACCATTCCCGCGTCCGCGGGATACGGTTGTGACATCAATCTCTGAAACTCGGGCAGCCTGTAAGCTCGAAAGACAGCGCTTCGGAGACCGGGCGACCTGAACCCAGGGCACCCGAAACCACGGTGACCTGCATTCGGGGGGCTGGGAGCGGATGGCCGGCGGACCGCTGGCCGCGGGCGGGCGGACCCGGCCCGGACAGCGGCGTCCGGGGCTCGGGCAGGGCGGCCTGCGGGCACGGCGGGGCCACCAGCCGCGCGGGGCGGATGGCTGCGCATGCGACGAAGGTCGGGACGGCCCGTTCGTCCTGCGGCGGCCGGCCGCGCGGAGGCGGAGCCCCGGGACCGGCGCGGAACCTGGTCCCGCGCCGGCGCGGCCGGGCGCGGGCTCAGGGACCGTTCTGATCGGCCACCCAGGTGTAGAAACTGTCGGCCATCGCGTCCCGGGGGCCGCGCCAGGTCTGCGGGTCGTACGCCGCGATGTACTTCTCGAGCTTGCTGTTCACGTCGACGAACAGCGGGTGCTCCCGAACCGGCGGCAGCGTGCCGTTGATGTCCGCCCGGCTCTCGATGAGATGGAAGTACAGCCCGTGGAAACGGAAAAGGTCGCGCCGGGCGACGCCGACGAGATGTGGAAGCTCGCCGGCGTCCGACTCCGCGAAGACGTCGGCGACCGCACCAGCGTCTTCGGGGTTCATCCGGGCGACAATCAGCGTCCGCTGGCTGGTCGTGCGTTGGTTCGGAACCGAGCCGGATTCCGTCGGCACTCGATCTCCTCTTTCGCCAGTCACGATGAACACGCTGCGCCGCGCGTGTTCGAACACGGCCGACCGCTACCGAAGGGCCGGATCGACCCGAAGGCACCGGCCGTACCGGATGCACTCGGCACCGACACGCGCAAGTGACCGGTCTCACGCGTTCGCCGGTCGGCGAAGCCACCTGGCCGGTTCCTGCTGTGGTGGTCCGCGCCAGTTATACGTAATTCCGGTTGCTCATCGGAATCATGCGGCCCATCGGAACTTCTGTCCGGCATTCCGGGTGGCAGGAAGTTGCCCTGACCATCTACTGCCAACGATCCGACCAACTGATCACAACGCGGCTACAACCAACCCCGCCGGGCCGCGACCGTCCCGGCCTGAAAGCGGCTACGGGCGTCCAGGCGGGTCATGAGGTCGGCGACCATCCGACGCACCGTACGGACGGACACCCCGAGATGGCGGGCCGCTGCCTCGTCCTTCACACCCAGGCTGAGCAGCCTTAAAAGCAGCCGCTCGGTGTCGTTCGGCCGGTCGTCCGCAGGGCTCTCCAGGTCGCCGTCGGCCTCCGCGGCCAGCGGCTCGGCGCTGTCCCAGACCTGCTCGAACAGCATGGTGACCAGGTTCGCCAGCGCGGGCGAGCGCACGATCAGCGCGTGCGGGTCGGTGCCGTGCTGCACGAACTGCACCAGCCCGACCCGGCCGTCCACGGTCGTCGCGTCGATGCGCGGGTCGTCGGCGAGCCGGGCCTCCAGGCCGTGCGAGGCGACCGTGCGGACGTAGCCGACACCCGTCTCGTCGGTGCTGACCGTGCGTGGGAGGACGCTGCGCATCGCCACACCGCGCTGCAGCGCCCGCAGCTCGACCGGGAGAACCTCCGCGGTCAACGCCGGCGGGCGGCCGCGCCGGGTGTGCAGCGCGAGCACCTCCTTCTCGGCCCGGCCGACAAGGGTGAGCAGTTCGGCCCGGGCCTGGTCGGCGCTGTCGATGTGCTCGACCTCCGCGCCGTCCCCACCGGGCCGGTTGTCCAGGTACTCCGAGACGAACGTGCTCACCTGCGCCCGTGCCCGGACAAGCCGCTCGTGGCGGCGGATGAGTGCCTCGTGCTGAGCCTGGAGCAGATGCTCCAGACCGGCCTCCGGGTGGACGGCGACCAGGTGGCCGGGGTGTTCGGTGGAGGGCAACAGCAGTGACAGCTCGACGAGCCGGTCCCGTGACCGGCGGACTGTGTCGTTCGCCTGCCCCACCGCCGTGGCCACCCCGTCGACATCCATGTCGGGATGTCTCAGCCACAACCGGTAGGCCGACAGCGTGACGTCGTCGAGACCAAGAAGCTCCAGCAAGATCCCCTTCCCAGGTCGAAGCGGATGGTCCGCGGGCGCTGGGGCGGCACGCGCGGTGTCGTTCACCGTGAGCCGGTCGGCAGTCCCGGTCGCTGGCTCTCCGCGGAGACCACCTCCAGGGCGTGGCGGACCAACGCGATGAGCGACTGGCGCACCGACTCCCGCTGGCGGGCGTCGCACAGCACCATCGGCCGGCGGGGGTCGAGGTCCAGCGCCGCGCGGATGTCCTCGCTGCGGTAACGGCGCGCGCCCTCGAAGTGGTTCAGGGCGATGAGGAACGGGATGTCACGTTCCTCGAAGTAGTCGATGGCGGGAAACGAGTCGGCGAGACGTCGGGTGTCGACGAGCACGATCGCGCCGATCGCACCCAGGACGAGTTCGTCCCACATGAACCAGAAGCGGTCCTGGCCGGGGGTCCCGAACAGGTAGAGAATCACGCTGTCGACCAGGGTGATTCGACCGAAGTCCATGGCCACCGTCGTCGTCGTCTTGGAGGCGACGGCGCTGGTGTCGTCAACACCGATACTCGCGGACGTCATCGCGGCCTCGGTGGTGAGCGGGGGAATCTCGCTCACGGCGCCGACGAACGTCGTCTTCCCGACTCCGAAACCACCGGCAACGATGATCTTTACCGGATGCGGCGCCGGTGTATCGGCCGCTCGGGTCCTAGAGAGCCTGGAGTCCACTGAGCACCTTTTCGATAATCGCCACGCTGGGGCGGTCCGACGTTCGTTCGGGCCGGTGCACACTCACCAGCCCGGCGTCGAGCATGTCGCCGACGAGCACACGTGCCACGCCGACTGGGAGGTTGAGTCGGGCGGAGATCTCGACGACGGACTGGAGCCGCTGGCAGAGCACCGCTATGGCACGCTGCTCCGGTTCCAGCGTGGTCGCGATGGCCCGCCCCTGCGGAGAGGTGGACACCAGGGCCACCAGATCCAGGGTCCGGTTACTGGGACGGGTGCGCCCCCCCGTGACGGCGTAGGGCCTCACCACCGGCCCGGCCTCGTCGTCGAACCATTCCTCATCCCCTGACACCGCGGTCCTCCTGCCTGGGATCGTCATTTGCCCGCGGTGGACGCGTCACCGGTTCCAGCCCGTGGGGAACGGGCCGGAAACCGGTGACGCGCCACCGCGCGTGCATTCGGACAGGTCCTAAATCGGCAGCGCCGACTGCATTTCGGCGCGAAGCTCCGGCGTCAGAAACTCACCCACCCTCGTCACCAGCAGCGCCATCTCGTAGGCGATGAGACCGATATCCGCGCCCGGGCTGCTGAGAATAGCCAGGCACGAGCCGTCACCGACCGCGGTGACGAACAGGAATCCCGCCTCCATCTCGACGATGGTCTGCCGAACGTTACCGCCGCCGAAGAACCGGCCGGCGCCCCGGGCGAGGCTGTTGAATCCGGACGCCACCGCGGCGAGCTGGTCAGCGGTGGCCCGGTCCATTCCACGCGAGGTCGCAAGCAGCAGACCGTCCGAAGAAAGCACGATCACATAGGTGACCTCGGGGACCTTCTTGACCAGGTTGTTGAGCAACCAGTTCATGTTCTCCGACGGCCCCAGCGGACGCATCAGGTTACCTTCCTCACATCATCTCCGTCATTGGACACCGTTCCGTCCTCAATCCCACGGCCGAAGTTGGCCTGGAAGGACGACATCATGCTGCGGATCTCCTCGGGTGAACGAGGGCCCGCGGCGAGCGACGAACGGCCCGCGTCCGCGTTCTCCCGGCGCAGCTGCGGCGCCAGGTTCGCGCGCCGCCGCCGCTTGGGCAGGCCGAGCTCGTCGAGACCGTCGTCGGCGGACTCCTCCGCCGCGGCGGCTGCCGTGTCGAACGGCGGCGCCGCCGGCGGCGGGTTGGCCCCGGGGTAGGCGGAGCCCCCACCGGTGGACTGCCCCGGGTGCGACGACCGGGCCGAGCGGCGGAAGGCGCCGTCGCCGATGCCGCCGTCCTGGCGTCCGGGGTAGGCCTGTTCCGCCCCGCCGTACCCGTTCTCCCGCATGGGACGGCCGAATTCCTGGCCGCGGTCCGCGCGGGGCTCGCGGTAGCCGGTCCCGTCCCCGGCCGGGCCCTGCTGGCCCGGTGGCGTGTAGTCGGCGCGGGCGTAGTCGCCCGAGGCCCGCCCGGTCCGGGAGCGGGACGGCAGCCCGGCCCCGGGCTGGGAGTCAGCCGAACCGAAGCCGTCACCCGAACCGAAACCACCGGCCGAGCCGAAGCCGTCGCCGGTCTCCTGCCCCAGGCCGCCGTCGTTCCCGGGACCGCCGTCGTTCCCGTGACCGCCGTCGTTCCCGTGACCGCTGTCGTTCCCGAAGCCGCCGCCGGTGCCGAAACCGGACCGGCTGAACTCGGCGGTGTGGTAATCCGAGTCAGCGAAGCCACCCGATCCGTTGCCGGCCATGCCGTTGGCGCCGACATCGGTCGCGCCGCCACCGAAGCCGCCGGCGTAGCCGCCGCTGTCACCGAAGCCCGCGTCACCGTAGCCGCCGCCGTCACCGAAGCCGTTCGGACCGAAGCCGCTGAACTGACCGGTGTCAGGCGGAGCGCTGAACAGCGAGCCGCCGAACTCGCCGCCGCCCGGAGGCGGGCCGAACAGTGAGGCCGACGGGTCGGACCGTCCGTCGGACCAGCCCGCGTCCCCCGAGTCCTCCGGGTAGCCGGCTCCGTCCTGGGACGGCGGGAGCTCGGCCCGCCGCGTCGGACCGGTCAGCTCGCCGGGGCGGCGCGGCGGGATCGGCCCGTCGTCGTCCCCCTCGTCGTCTGTCCGGTTCCTGCCACGGGGCTTCTCCGCCACGAACCAGCTCGACCGCGCCGTGGCGAAGACCGGGAGGTCGTCGATCAGCGTCTCGTCGGTGCTGGGGCCGGCACCGTTGACGGCTCCGGCCGTCGACAGCGCCGCCGCGTCCAGGGTGTCCCCGGGGATGTTTCCCGCCCAGTGGCCGTTGCTCTCCGGGCCGGACGCGCCGGCCCCCACCCGCTCGCTGGTGCCGTTGAGCGAGCCGGCCAGGTCCGAGCCCTGGGCGCCGACGCTCGACGCGCCGACCGCGGCGAACTCGCGCGGGCCGCTGTCCTCGCCCTTGTCGTCGGAGGCGCGCAGCAGGGTCGCGGGCAGCAGGACGATCGCCATCGTGCCGCCGTACGGCGACGGCCGCAGCCGTACCTGGACGTCGTGCCGCTCCGCCAGCCGGCTGACCACGAACAGGCCCAGCCGCTCGCTGGTCGACAGGTCGAACGGCGGCGGGTTCGCCAGCCGGTTGTTGAGCGCGTCGATCTCCTCCTGGTTCATCCCGAGCCCGCGGTCCTCGATCTCGACCACGAAGCCGTTGGAGACCGGGTGCCCGGCGACCTGCACGGGGGTGTGCGGGGGCGAGAAGGAGGTCGCGTTCTCGATCAGCTCGGCGAACATGTGGATCACGTCACCGACGGCGTGGCCGGAGACGGCGCCACCGGTGATGGGCAGGACCTTGACCCGGGTGTAGTCCTCGACCTCGGCGACGGCACCGCGGACGACGTCCTTGATCGGAACCGGCCGGCGCCAGCCACGGGCGGGCTTGGAGCCGGAGAGGACGATGAGGTCCTCGGCGTGGCGCCGCATACGGGTCGCGAGGTGGTCGAGCCGGAACAGCTCCTCGAGCTCGTCCGGGTCGGTCTCCTTGCGCTCCAGCGCGTCAATGATCTTCAGCTGGCGGTGGATCAGGGCCTGGCTGCGGCGCGCGAGGTTGAGGAAGGTGTCCCCGATGCTCTTGCGCATCGCGGCCTGCTCGACGGCGGTGCGCACCGCCACCTCGTGCACCGTGGCGAACGCCTCCGCCAGCTGGCCGATCTCGTCCTTGCTGGTCGCGGGTACCGGGAAGGACTCCGCGTCGATGTCGACGGGCTCACCCCGGTGCAGCCGCTCGACGACGCTGGGCAGCCGGTCGTTGGCGACGTCGAGCGCGCCACCCCGCAGCCGGCGGAGCTGACCGATCATGGGGCTCGCGACGAGCAGTGAGATCACGACCGAGAGCACGAGAATGATCGCCACGCCGATGCTTCCGAGCAGGGCGTCCCGGGAGGCCGTCGAGGCGATGTCGCGACTTGTCGCCGCCAGGTCGTTGGCGATCTGCACCTCGACGTCGTGCATCTGCGCGATCTTGCTGTCGGCGGCGGTCCGCCAGGCCTCGAGGCCGACGTCGGGAGCCTGCTGCCCGCTGAACCTGTTGACCACGTCGTCGCGCATCTGGTTGACGCCGGTGGCAGAGCGCCCGACCGTGTTCGTGAACAGCTCCAGCTCGGCCGGCGTCGCCGTGGAGCGGAACTGCTCGGTCCAGGCGGTCTCGGCACCGGCGTAGGCCAGCAGAGCACGCAGCATCTGCGGCGTGGGGTTGCCCATGGAGAGCATCTGGGCGACGGATCCACGCTGCTGGGAGGCTTGTTCCTTGGCCTGGGCGATACCGGCCAGCGTGGTAGAGCCGTTGACCAGCTTGGCGTCCGAGCTACCGGCCGCGATCCGCGCGTTGAGCAGCAGCAGCTCGTTCACGGCCTCGTTGTAGAAGGCCCCGTTCGACGCGATCTCGGTCTGGTGCGCGTCGATCTGCTTGCGGTGCTCGCCGAGCTGGTCGAGATGCGTACGGATGGAACTCAGTGTCGAGCCGAGGGCGTCGCGCGCGGACGCGGGCAGTGCCTGCTCGTCGGCCAGGTAGATGGCGAGGGCGTCGTCCACGGGCTTGCGGGCATCCACAGCCTGCTGGCCCAGCATCGGGATGAGGAAGTTCGATCCAACGTAAGAGTTGGTCGCATAGCGCTCCCGCTGAAGCACGTGGACCAGGTTGTTACCTTTGATCGAGAAGTCGGCGAGCGCCTCGATGCGGCCCGCGGCCCGGACGTTGTCGACGTCCCCGCGCACCTGTATCGCGCTCAGCACGGCCAGCGCGGCCAGCGGGACGATGAGAATCACCACTAGCTTCGAGCGGATGGGCCAATTCCGGAGCATCCAGTCCTCTCGTCCGACGCCCCGGGGTTGGGCGCCTCGTATGCGGGGTGAGCGAGTCGCTCTTTCGATGCCTGGTCCGCGACGGACGGCGCGCGACAAGGGCGGACCGCGATCGATTGACACCCGGCCCGCACCCGCCTGAAAGCGTCCGACGTCGGACAACTGTAGCGAGCCGACCTACAAGTCCCCTCAGCACGTCCCATCAGCACACCGACCAGGACGGCGAGAGTGGGCGACCTTTGTCAACCGGCTCACGGAAGGGGTATTCCCGGCAGGAATCACAGAATCACAGGCTGTAAGCACTCCCCGCCTTGGCACCAGTGATTGCCGGACGCCCTTTGATATACAGGAATACATAGGACACAGTGATGCACCTCACATCAGACGTGGTCTAGATCCTGTCCCGATAGCCGTCAGCGGACGTACTACCTGCGCATTCGCAAACAGGAACCGATCACCGTCGACGAACGGCGCAGCGGACGAGGAAGCCCCGGCGGCCCGCGACGGCCCATTCGCCCGCGGCTCGGGCCACCATGCCCGGCACCCGAACGCGGGCCGGCACGCCCGAGGCATCCTGACGGCACGGAGCGCCCGGATGAGCAAATCCGCCGCCCGTTGGGTTGAAGTCGGGTTTGGGTTCGCGATCCGGAGCGCTGCGCCGACCCGCCGCGCGACCCGGCGGCCATCCACCGCCGGCGCCTCGGACGGTCGCTGTCGCGGCCGAACTCACTGCCGCGCGACGGCGATCCCGCACACAACCGCGTGAAGACCCAGGTGGGACGTGCCCCGGAGAGACCGGCCGGGACGGACCGGGTCCCGCCCTCGCACCCCTGGATTTGACTAAAAGGGACATTCTCCGCGTAGCAGCTTCAACCAGGCCGTTCCCCGCCGGCCGCCGCACGCAACCCGCGGACCCGCACAACCCGCAAGCCGCTGTCCGAGCACGGGATGGTCGCAAGACCGCGGACAGGGCGCGAGCGATCAGGCTCATTCGATCGGGCGTTACGCGGGTACCGGCCGTCCGCCGTTCGGCTCCGGTCCCACGGACGCGGTGCTGTACCGCATCGTCCACGGCACACCGCGCCTGGACGGCCTGCCCGGCTGTCGCACGGCTGGAGCAGAGCGCGGCCGGGTGGCGCCGCCTCGCCGTCGACGGTGCCGGGACGACCTCCGCCGCCGCGGGCGGCGGGGGCGGCGGGGGCGGCCCGACCGTGTTCGCCGTGGACCCGGCGCGGCTCGTCCGGCTGGCCTGCGCCGGTGAGGACGCGCCCGACGAGCGGCGGTGGTCCCGGGAGCTGCCGGGCGTCCCCTTCCTCGACCCCTGCACACGCTGAGCGAGCACCCACTCTCGATACGGTCGCCCGACGCGGCGGGCAGGCGCTCAGCGCCAGGTGCCGCCCACGCAGCGCGACCAGCGGCGGCCGACCCCCGTGGATGCAGGTCACAACACTTTCCCCGCCGCCACCTGGCACGCCACCGTGGACATGCAGGACACCGGGGCGCACCGGGGCCGACGCGGCCAGACCACCATGAGCAGCCGAATCACACCGACGCCCGCCATCCGTTTGGAGAAGGAGCATTCGGTCCATGACTGTCGGGGAGTGGCTCGTCTCGGTCGGGGTGCGTCATCTGGTGACGATGCCGGACGGGCCGTCCCCGGGTGCGGCGCTGACGGGGCCGGGCTCGCCCCACCAGATCGCCGCCCCGGATGAGGCCTGCGCCCGCCTGCTGGCGACAGCCGCCGCCGCACTGGACCACGGACCTGGCGCGACCTGGGACGGCGAGGTGCTCACGTTGCTGTCCGCGCCGGCCGTAGCCTCCCCCGGGGCCCCGGCCGCCGCACCGACCCGGGTGGATCCGATCCCCTCACCGGCCGCCCTGGTCGCCGCGCTCGAGGCGGCCCGCGCCCGCGGCACGGCCGAGATCCGGCTGCGGCTGGGCTTCCCCCTGGACTCCCCCGTTCCCGTGTCCGCCGCCGCGCCCGCGCCCGCGGCGACGGCGACGGCGACGGCGACGGCGACGGCGACGGCGACCGAATCTGGCACCGCGGCCGGTGCGGCGTCCGAGGTCGTCGGCTCGCTCCTCGCGCGGGACGACGCGCCACTCAACCCGGCCCGCGCCGCCGCCGACGTCGCCGAGACGCTGCCGGCGAACGGGATCGTCCTGGCCGAGCCGGGTGCCGCCGGGCTGTGGGTGGATCACACCGTGCCCACCGTCGGCGGAGAGGTGCGCGTCGCGCCAGCCGGGGGCGGTGTGGCGGTGGCCGGTGCCCTGCTGGCATGGCGGCAGGGCCGGGTGGGGGTGGCGGTCGTCGAGCAGCCCCCGACCGGCACCGCCGCCACCCTGCTCGAGCTGGCCTCGGATCTGGATGCCAGCCTGGTCGTCGAGGTGTGGGGCCGCAGGGGCGGGCTTCGCTCGGCCGCCGACCACCGCGAACGCCTGGCCGCCGCGCTGGGTGCGCGCGGGGTCCGGGTGATCGAGGTCCCGGTCGATTTCACCGCGACGAAACTGCTCATCGACGCGGTCGGTGATGCCGCGGCCGCGCAGGCACACTAACGCCGGGTTACCGGCACCGGGGCCCCGGCGGCGGGACGCCGAGGCCGCCGCCCGGCGACCGACCGGGCCGCGCTGACGGGAAGACGCGGGAACGCACCGTCACCTACGCTTGCAGACCCCTCAACCCCTTTATCATGGGATGAAGTATCAGAGGGGGCCAGGCAGGCCGAAAGGCAACTTCCTGCCAAACCTTTTCGATACCCTTTTTATGTCTGATGATTGCTTTCCTGTGACCTCCCCCTGCTGCGGGGTGGTCCTGGTTCGTCCGCGCCTGGGCGGGCACACCGCAGGGCGTGACCGCTCCAGTACCCCGGCAGCGCACCGAACGCCCCGCGCACCCCCCACCCTGGTGGCGCACACCGTGGTGGCGCCGGCTGGGCTCGCTCGGCGACGCGCGGACGGGTGCCGCGCCGGCCGCCAGTGCTCTCGGCCTGCGCCGGGCGCTGGCCGTGTTCGGCCTGGTCTTCTGCGGGGTCGTCAGCGGTCTGCTCGCGGTGGCCGGCCGAACCGTGCCGGCAGTCGTTCTCGGGATCATCGCCGCCACGGCGCTGGTCGACCTCGTCGTCATCCATCGCCGCGCGGGCGCGGCCCGCCGGGCTGACGGGCCGCGCCCGTAGGGTGTTGCTGTCTCCCCGCCGGAGCGGGTCGGCGCCGCCGCGCGAGCCCGGCCCGGGCCCGCGCTCTCCGGCAGGGTCCTGCGGAGGGGGCGGGCGGGCACGGATGGCATCTGGTGGGCGGGTGTAGATGACGCCGGTGGGCGGGCGCGGATGACACTGACAGCGACGGGCGGGGCCCCCCGCGATCTCGGCGGCGACCCGTTCAGCGAGGCCCGCATGCGCCAGGGGCTGCGCCGGATGCGCACCATCGCGACCGGGCTGCTCGCCTTCATGGTCACCGTGTACGTCGTCGCCTGGCGGTGGGACGCCTCCGGCGCGCCGGGCTGGGTCGGCTACGTGGCGTCCGCGGCCGAGGCCGGCACGGTCGGCGCGCTGGCTGACTGGTTCGCGGTCACCGCGCTGTTCCGGCACCCGCTCGGGCTGCCGATCCCGCACACCGCGATCATCCCGCGCCGTAAGGACGCCCTCGGCCGCGGCCTGCAGAACTTCGTCGGGACGCACTTCCTCGCCGAGGAGGTGATCCGGGAGAAGCTGGACCAGCTCGGGGTCGCCAGCCGGGTCGGTGGCTGGCTGCGCCGCCGGGAGAACGCCGAACGCGTGACCTCCGAGGTCTCGGCACGGGTGGCCTCGATGATCTCCGGCATCAGTGACGACCTCGTCCGCGAGCTGGTCGAGAAGACCGTCCTGCCCCGGCTCGTGGAGCGGCGGTGGGCGGGGGTGCTCGGGGTGGCCCTCGACCGGGTGGTCGCGGAGGGCACGCATCATCACCTGGTCGACCTGCTCGTCACCGAGATCGAGGACTGGCTGAAGCAGAACCCGGACACGGTCGTGCGGATGGTCCGGGAGCAGGCGCCGGCCTGGTCGCCCAGGTGGCTCGACGAGGCGGTCGCCGCCAGGGCGTACGCCGAGGCGCTGCGGTTCGCCGCCGACCTGCGGACGGACCCCGACCACCGGGTGCGCCGCGCGCTGGACTCCTTCCTCACCACGTTCGCCGAGCGCCTGCGCACCGACGACGAGCTCGGCGACCGGGTGGAGGCGCTGAAGCGGCGGATCATCGCCCACCCGGAGACCGACCGGGCGGTGTCGGCGATCTGGGCGGCCGCCCGCGGCATACTGCTCGACCTGACCACGGACCCGGACGGAACCGCGCGCACCAGGGCCACCGAGGAGCTGGCGGCCTTCGGGAACCGGCTCGCCACCGAGCCGGCTCTGGCGTCCACCGTGAACCGGGCCGCCGCCGACATCGCCGCCCGCACCGTCGGCCGCTACCGCGAGGACATCGCCGCCGTCATCGGGGACACCGTGGCCCGCTGGGAGCCGGCTGACACGTCCCGGCGGATCGAGCTGCACGTCGGTCGCGACCTGCAGTTCATCCGCATCAACGGGACGGTGGTCGGCGCGCTCGCCGGCCTGGTCATCCACCTGCTCACCGAGCTGCTGCTCTGACGGGTGGGAACATGACCGACGCAGCACACGACGACCCGGGGGGTTGGGTGGAGAGCCGACCGGAGCAACGCGGCACGGGGCCGGGCCGTGCCCGGCCGCCGGTGGCCGTGGCCGCGGCCGCGGCGGCCGGCGCCGCGGGCCCGCTCGTCATCGCCGGGCTCCTCGCCCTGATCTGGGTGGGCTACGTGGCCCCGATCGCCCACTTCGACGTCGACGTCTTTCTCCGCGCGGGCGCGGCGGTCGCCGACGGCCGCGACCCCTACCCCCTGCCCGGCACACCTGAGGTCTACTCCGGTTTCGCCTTCGTCTACCCGTATCTGGTGTCGCTGCCGTTCGTCCCGCTCTCCGCCCTTCCCGGCGCCGCCGAGCTGTTCATCGCGCTGTCGGTGGTCGCCCTGCTCGCCGCCTGCCGGCTCGCCGGCGCCGGCCGGTGGACGTTCGCCCTGGTGCTGACGGCGTCCTGCACCATCACCGGGCTGCAGATGGGCACCCTCAACGCGCTGCTGTTCTGCGGGCTGGTGGCACTGTGGCGGCTGCGGGACGTCCCCGCGGCGGCCGGGGTCCTCACCGCGGTGCTCGTGTACAGCAAGCTCTTCCTCGTCCCGGTCGTGCTCTGGCTCGCGCTGACCCGCCGGCCGCGCGCGACGGTGGTGGCGCTCGTCACCCTGGCCGCGCTGTTCGGCGTCGGGGAGATCTACAGCCCGGTGGCGGCGCACACCTACGCCGACATGCTGTCCGTCCTCGCCCGCGAGGAGGCGCCCGACGGGTTGAGCCTCACCGGGCTGCTGATGAACGTCGGGCTCGGCCTCGGCACCGCCACCTGGGGCGCCCGCGCCGCCGCCGGCCTGCTGCTGGCCGGATGTCTGTGGCGGGCCCGCGGGCGGAGCCGCGCCGGCGGCGACGGGCTGCTGTTCGCCGGCGTGGTGGCGGCGGCACTCGTGGCCTCGCCGATCGTGTGGAGCCACTATCTGCTCCTGCTGGTGGCCCCACTGCTCGCGATCACCCGCGGCGGCCCGGGCCACCCGGCCACCCCCGGCGACCCGGACCTGCCCCTCGCTCTGTTCACCGGCGGCAGCTGGCTGCTGGTGACCCCACATCTGAGCACGCCGATCGACCTGCTCGTGGCGGCCGTCGTCCTCGGTCCGCTGGTCGCCCTGCCGCTGGTGCGCACGGCCCGTCGGCGGCGGGAAGGACGTCCAGCCGAGCCGGGCCATGTGGCTGGGGCGGGCCATGTGGCCGAGCCGGCGGTCGCGGCACCGGCCGTGGCGGTGCCTGGGAGCCCCGTACCCGGGCTGGCCGCGTCCGAGCCGGTGGCGGCGCCACGGATGGCCATGACGGCGCTACGGGCTGTCCTGGTGGCCACGCTGGTCGGCGGGGTCGGGGCGGTGTGCTGGATGGCGGCGCGCGCCCGCGGCGAGGACGCGCGGGTCGTCGGCGCCTACGGGGCGCTCGTCGGAACGCTGGCCCTGCTGGCCTGGGCGGTCGCCGCCAGCCGGGACCGGGAGGCCGCGCAGCCTGATCCGGCGGGCCCGCTCGGCCCGGTGAGCCCGCGCCGGCGCCGGGCCCGGTGGCCGGTGCCGATGCCCGCCACCGGCGCGCTGCGCACCCGAACGGGCCGGGTGCACCCCCAGTAACAGATGCCCGCCAGGCATGGGCAATCCGGCGTATGCTGAGGTCTTCAAGGTCATCTAAAGAGGAAATGTCGTCCAACCGACTCCGAACCGCAGTTCGGCGCTTCACTGGACCAGATGTGACGTAGAACCTCCTCCCCTGATGGTTAACCACACACCTCGCGCCCCCCGATCACGGCCCGGTACGAGGTAACGTCTTCATGTCGGCGTCACCGAGGGCAACCACCCACGGGGCGGCGACAAGATCTCTGGGGCATCCGGCCAATCGGGCCGGATGTCCGAAGGTCGGTGCGAGCGCCATGGCGGTCTCAGACCGCGGTTGGGTCCGGTCGCGTGAAAACCGGCCGCCCCCTGGCCGCCGGACGACACTTTCCGCGCTTGTAGACCACGCCGCATGGCGCGTGGAACCGACGTGGCGTTGTTCTGTCGGCCCTGACCTGATCGGCGGATCCCCTGACTCAGCCCCGCAGCACCCAGCCCACCCCCGCCCACCGTCCGGCCCGTCCCTCCCGGGGCGGCCGTACCCGTCCCACCGGACACGGCCGCGGCGGGCCTCGTCCCGCCCCGTTCCGCGGCGGTGAGCGCCCGGCGGCGCGCCCGGCGCTCGCCACCCGCTCCCCCCGTCCGCCCGCCGAGTCCTTCGCCGAGGCGGGCCTGCCCCCGCGGCTGGTCTCCGCGCTCGCGGACAAGGGCATCCACGGGCCGTTCCCGGTCCAGGCCGCCACGTTGCCCGACGTGCTGGCCGGCGAGAACGTGCTCGGCCGGGCCCGCACCGGCTCCGGCAAGACCCTGGCGTTCGGCCTGCCGCTGCTCGCCCGGCTCGCCACCACCGGCGCCGCCCGCCCCCGTCAGCCCCGCGGACTGATCCTCGTCCCGACCCGTGAGCTGGCCCAGCAGGTCAACGACGTGCTGGCCCCACTCACCCGGGCGCTGGGGCTGTGGATGACCCCGGTCTACGGCGGAACGTCGATCAGCCGGCAGATCTCGGCCCTGCGCCGGGGTGTGCACCTCGTCGTCGCCACCCCGGGCCGGCTCACCGACCTGGTCGAGCGCGACGCCTGCATCCTCGACGAGATCGAGATCACCGTCCTGGACGAAGCCGACTTCATGTGCGACCTCGGGTTCCTCCCGGCGGTCAAGGCGCTGCTGGACATGACCCCGTCCGACAGCCAGCGGCTGCTGTTCAGCGCCACGCTGGACCGCGAGGTCGAGGTCCTCGTCCGGGGCTACCTGCCCGAGCCGGTCCTCGTCGCCGTCGACCCGGAGGTGTCGCAGGTCTCGACCCTGGCCCGGCACGCGATGGAGTCCGTCGACCGCACCGCCCAGCTCCGGCTGGTCACCGCGCTCGCCTGCGGCGCCGGCCGCACCCTGGTGTTCGTACGCACCCAGCGTGACGCCGACCGCGTCGCGCAGGCGCTCACCGAGGCCGGGGTACCGGCCGAGCCCCTGCACGGCGGCATGCCGCAGGGGGCCCGCACCCGGGCGCTCGCCGGGTTCACCGACGGGTTCTACCGGGTTCTGGTCGCCACCGACGTCGCCGCCCGCGGCATCCACGTCGACGGCATCGGCCTCGTGCTGCACCTGGGCCCGCCCGAGGACGCCAAGACCTACCAGCACCGCGGCGGGCGCACCGCCCGGGCCGGGGCCGACGGCGCCGACGTCCTGGTGACCGTGCCGGCCGAGCGTGGCAAGGCCCGGTCGCTGCTGCGGGCCGTGGGCATCCCGACCCAGCCGGTCCCGACGCAGCCCGACGACCCGATCGTCGCCGAGCTCGCCGGACCGCCGGCGCCGCCGGTTGACCCGGCGACCATCCAGGCCCGCCGCCAGCGCAGCGACGGCCGGCGTGGTGACGGCCGACGCGACGGTGGCGGCCGCCGGGACTCCGCCCGGCGCGACGGCGCGCCGCGTGAGGGCGGCCACCGACGCGGCGGGCCGGGCGCCCGCACCGCCGGCTCGACCTTCACCGGGGCGGCCCGCGACGCTCACCGCCCGGGCCGCCCGGCCCGGGGCTTGGCCCAGACGCGCCCCGCGCCGCGGGTGGACCCCCACCCCGCTCCCGGAGCCTGATCCCACCGCCCCGGGCCTGACTCCGACTTCGGGTCAGGCCCGGGGATGGCTCTCATACGAACGGTGCCCCGGAACGCATCCGCGTTCCGGGGCACCGGTGGTTTCGCCTCGGTCTCCTGGATCGGTCGCGGGCCGCGACCTCCGGAGGATCACCCGACGGTGGTCAGAGCGAGGGCGAGACGCCCAGTCGCAGCCGCCTCGGGTTCGCCAGCGGGCCGAAGGAGAGCCCATCGGTGCTCGTCTCCGAGAGGTCGGCGACATCCGCCGTTACTGAGACCACCTCCCGCTGACCTGGCACCACAGACCCCACCTCGGGGCCAACCGACTCGTCCTGCTCCATGCGCAACACCTTTCCGAAGAGGCGCCGAATCGACACTGGATACCAAAACGGTATCGAGTGGACCTGCATCCTTACGCACCAGGTGTCTGCGGTCACAGTGATCCCGACCCGCCCCCGGCGCCGGGCCCGATGTGCTCACTCCGGACGTCCCCTGCCACTCACCGCCACCACCAGCACGGACGACTGGCCGGCCGCCGGTTCTCCGAGGGGCTGCCGACCGCGGCCGCGGTCGGTGTCCGGGTCGGTGGCCTTCCCGTCAGCTCGCCCGGCCGGCCGCGTGGCGCCGCGCCTCCAGTCGGGAGGGTCACGCCGGCGCGCGGGTGGGCCCGGATGTCCGGCATTCTCGGGACACAGCTCGCGGACGGGCCGGAACGGCCGACGGGAAGCAGGCGGCTCGGCGGCCGGCGCGGACCGCCCAGGACTGGAGGGGTGACCGGTGGCGGGAGGCCAACTCGACGGCACAGACACACTGGATGGCACGGACGCACTCGACGGCACGGATACCCCGAACGGCGCGCAGACTTCGACAGCCCAGGCCGCGCAGGTCCGGGCGGCGACGGTCCGGGCCTTCGAGCATGTCGCGGGGTACCTGGACGGCCTGCGGGAACGCCCCGTCGCCCCGGCCTCGGGATACGAGAAGATCCGCGCCCAGCTCGGCGGGCCGCTGCCGGCCGGGCCCTGCGATCCCGTCGAGGTCGTCGACACGCTCGCCGCCGCGGCGGCCGACGGGCTCACCGCCACCGGGTCGCCCCGCTTCTTCGGGTACGTGATCGGCGGGATCGTGCCCGCGGCGCTGGCCGCCGACGTGATGGCCGTCGCCTGGGACCAGAACGCGGGCCTGTCCAGCCTGGCCCCGGCGGCCGCCGCCGCCGAGTCGGTGGCCGGGTCGTGGGTCAAGGAGCTGCTCGGGCTGCCCGCGTCCGCCTCGGTCGGGATCACCACCGGCACACAGATGGCGCACGTGACCGCGCTGGGCGCCGCACGGCACCGGGTGCTGGCCCGCCACGGTTGGGATGTGGAGGCCGACGGCCTGCACGGGGCCCCGCCGGTGCGCGTTCTCGTGGGCGCCGACCGGCACACCACGGTGGACGTCGCGCTGCGCCTGCTGGGGTTCGGCACCCGCCGGCTGACGGTGGTGGCCGCGGACGAGGCGGGGCGGATGCGGCCCGACGCGCTGCGCGCGGCGCTCGCGGACGGGTCCGGCCCGGCGATCGTGGTGGCCCAGGCCGGCGAGATCAACACCGGCGCCTTCGACCCGCTCGCGGAGATCTGCGCGATCGGCCACGAGCACGGGGCGTGGGTGCATGTGGACGGCGCCTTCGGGCTGTGGGCAGCCGTGTCCGCGTCGGCCCGGCGCCGGGACCTGGTCGCGGGGATGGCGGCTGCCGACTCCTGGGCCACGGACGGGCACAAGTGGCTCAACGTGGCCTACGACTGCGGGATCGCGATCGTCGCCGACGAGCGGGCGCACCGGGCGGCGATGTCCACCCGGGCGGACTACCTCGTCCACGCCACGGACGGCGAGCTCGACCCCCTGGAGTGGACGCCGGAGTTCAGCCGGCGGGCCCGCGGGTTCGCCCTGTACGCCGCGCTGCGCTCGCTCGGGCGGTCGGGCCTGACCGAGCTGGTCGACCGCTGCTGCGCGCACGCGCGGCGCTTCGCCGTGTCCCTCGCCGCGCTGGACGGCGTCGCGGTGCTCAACGAGGTCGAGCTCAACCAGGTGCTGGTGCGGGTGGACGACGACGACGCGACGACCGCCGCGACCACGGATCTGGTGGTCGCGGGCGGGGAGGCGTTCGTGTCGGGCACGGTGTGGCGCGGCCGGGTGGCGATGCGGGTCTCGGTCTGCAACTGGACGACGACCGAGGCCGACGTCGACCGGGCGGTGGCGGCGGTGGCGGCCGCCGCCACCGGGGCCCGCGCCGGCAACCGCCCCCGCGCCGCCGCCGCCCACACGACCAGCCATCCTCGCGCGGGCTCGGCAGGCGGGTAGCCCGACTCGGCCCGACCAGCGCCGCGCCGTCCTCGGTGCAGTCGGTGTGCAGTCCGGTGTGCAGTCCTGCGCGTAGTCCTGCGTGTAGTCCGATGAAGGGCCGGCGGGTGTGCGACGGCCTGTTTGCGTGCCCCCGGGCGGGACACGTCGGCATCTTCCCGAAGTCCGTCCAGCGGGCCGGGTTAGGCTGCTGGGAAGACGCCGGACGACGACCGGCACCCCACACGGACACCGAGAGACACAATGCCGTCACCGTCACCCCGAGAATCAACCTGAGAACAATTGAACGAGGGAACTACCTAAATCTCGTCACATGTTTCTCAGCGCGTCACCGAACACCCCGAGCCACCGCCCCAGCACCGCCTCCCACAGAGCATCGACCGGCGTGCCCTCCGCGCGCGGGAAGGTCCGACGACATGCCGAACTCTTTCGTCCACCTTCACGTTCACACCGAGTACTCGATGCTCGACGGTGCGGCACGACTCAAGGACATGTTCAACGAGGTCTCGCGGCAGGGCATGCCCGCCGTGGCGATCACCGACCACGGCTACATGTACGGGGCGTACGACTTCTACAAGCAGGCGACCGCGGCGGGCGTGAAACCGATCATCGGCTGCGAGGCATACGTCGCGCCGGAATCACGGCTGCTCAAGCAGCGCGTCCGCTGGGGCGAGCCGCACCAGAAGAGCGACGACGTCTCCGGTGGTGGCTCCTACACCCACATGACGATATGGGCGCGGAACGCCGAGGGCCTGCACAACCTTTTCCGGCTCAATTCCCGGGCGTCCATCGAGGGCCATTACATCAAGTGGCCACGCATGGACCAGGAGATCATCTCCGAGCACGCCGCGGGCCTGATGGCGACGACCGGGTGCCCGTCCGGAGAGGTCCAGACGAGGCTGCGGCTCGGCCAGTACGACGCCGCGCTGAAGGCCGCCGCGACTTACCAGGAGATCTACGGCCGCGACAACTACTACTGCGAGATCATGGACCACGGCATCGAGATCGAGCGCCGGGTCCGTGACGGGCTGGTCGACATCGCCCGCGCGCTCGACATGCGTTTCGTGGTCACCAACGACTCGCACTACACCTACGAGTCCGAGCGGACGACCCACGCCGCGCTGCTGTGCGTCCAGACCGCCTCGACGGTGGCGAACCCGTCCTTCCAGTTCGAGGGCTCGGGCTACTTCCTGAAGAGCGCCGAGCAGATGTACGCGATCGACACGTCCGACGCCTGGCAGCAGGGCTGCGAGACGACGCTGATGATCGCCGAGCGGGTCGACCCGGCCGGCATGTTCACCAAGCAGAACCTGATGCCGCGCTTCCCCGTCCCCGAGGGGGAGACCGACGAGTCGTGGTTCCGCAAGGAGACCTGGGCGGGCATGGCCCGCCGCTTCCCCGACGGGTTCGACGAGGAGCACCGCGCCCGGGTCGAGTACGAGCTCGGGGTCATCCTCGCGATGGGCTTCCCGTCCTACTTCCTGGTGGTCGCCGACTTCATCATGTGGGCGAAGAGCCAGGGAATCCCGGTCGGCCCCGGGCGCGGGAGCGCGGCGGGCTCCATGGTCGCCTTCGCCCTGGGCATCACCGACCTCGACCCCATCCCGCACAGCCTGCTGTTCGAGCGGTTCCTCAACCCCGACCGCGTCTCGATGCCGGATATCGACATCGACTTCGACGAACGTCGGCGCGGTGACGTGATCCGCTACGTCACCGAGAAGTGGGGCGACGACCGCATCGCCCAGATCGTCACCTACGGCACCATCAAGGCGAAGGCCGCCATCAAGGACTCCTCCCGGGTCCTCGGCTACCCCTACGCGGTGGGCGACCGGATCACCAAGGCGATGCCGCCGGCCGTCATGGGCAAGGACATCCCACTCGGCGGGATCTTCGATCCCAAGCACCCCCGCTACAGCGAGGCCGGCGAGATCCGGGGTCTCTACGAGTCCGACGCGGACGTCCGCAAGGTCATCGACACGGCGAAGGGCCTGGAGGGGCTCATCCGCCAGGCGGGCGTGCACGCCGCCGGTGTGATCATGTCAGCTGAACCGATCATCGACCACATCCCGGTGTGGCGCCGCGACGCCGACGGCGCGATCATCACGCAGTTCGACTACCCGACCTGCGAGAACCTCGGCCTGCTGAAGATGGACTTCCTCGGCCTGCGCAACCTCACCGTGATGGACGACGCGGTGCGCAACGTGGAGGCGAACCGCGGCTTCAAGATCGACCTGATGGGCCTGGAGCTCAACGACGCCGCGTCCTACGAGCTGCTCGCCCGCGGCGACACCCTCGGGGTGTTCCAGCTCGACGGCGGGCCGATGCGCTCACTGCTGCGGATGATGCGCCCGGACAACTTCGAGGACATCTCCGCCGTCCTCGCGCTGTACCGGCCGGGGCCGATGGGCGCCAACTCGCACATCAACTACGCGCTGCGCAAGAACGGCCAGCAGGAGATCACCCCGATCCATCCCGAGCTCGCCGAGCCGCTGGCCGACATCCTGGACACCACCCACGGCCTGATCGTGTACCAGGAGCAGGTCATGGCCATCGCGCAGAAGGTCGCCGGCTACACGCTCGGCCAGGCCGACCTGCTGCGCCGCGCGATGGGCAAGAAGAAGAAGGAGATCCTCGACAAGGAGTTCGTGCCGTTCTCCGACGGCATGAAGTCCAGCGGGTTCTCCGAGGCCGCCATCAAGACCCTGTGGGACATTCTCGTCCCCTTCTCCGACTACGCCTTCAACAAGGCGCACACCGCCGGCTACGGCCTGGTCTCCTACTGGACGGCCTACCTCAAGGCGAACTTCCCGGCCGAGTACATGGCGGCGCTCCTGACCTCGGTACGCGACGACAAAGACAAAAGCGCGATCTACCTCAACGAGTGCCGGCGGATGGGAATCCGCGTCCTGCCGCCGGACGTGAACACCTCCGACGCCGACTACACCGCGCACGGCGACAACGAGATCAGGGTCGGCCTCGCCGCGATCCGCAACGTCGGAATCAACGTCGTCGAGTCGATCGTGCGCAACCGGAAGACGAAGAGCCGGTTCACCTCGTTCCCCGACTTCCTCGACAAGGTCGACGCCGTCGCCTGCAACAAGCGCACGGTCGAGTCACTCATCAAGGCCGGTGCGTTCGACGCCCTCGGCCACACCCGCCGCGGCCTGGTGGAGAAACACGAACAGGCCGTCGACGCGGTGATGGGCGTGAAGAAGAAGAACGCCGAGGGTCAGTTCGACCTCTTCGCCTTCGACGGCGAGGACGCCGAGGAGGACACCGCCCCCATCTTCGGCGTGCAGGAGTTCTCCGACCAGGAATGGGACAAGTCCGTACTGCTCTCCCACGAGCGGGAGATGCTCGGGCTCTACGTCTCGGACCATCCGCTGCTCGGGGTCGAGCACATCCTCGCGGCGAAGGCCGACTGCGGCATCGCCTCCCTCAACGGCGGCGACTACCCGGACGGCTCGGTCGTCACCATCGGCGGGATCATCTCCAGCCTGCAACGCAAGGTGACCAAGCAGGGGAAGCTGTGGGCCCTGGCCACCGTGGAGGACCTCGAGGGCGGCCTGGAGGTCATGTTCTTCCCGGCGACCTACGAGACCTGCTCGACCCAGCTCGCCGAGGACGCGGTCGTCATCGTCAAGGGGCGGGTCGACAAGCGGGAGGACACCCCGCGCCTGGTCGCCTCGGATCTGACCGTGCCCGACCTCAGCGAGCACTCCCTGAGCCCGCCGGTGGTGATCACCCTGCCGGCGTCGCGGGTCAACCCGCCCACCGTCGATCGGCTGCGCGAGGTGCTCGGTGACCACCCCGGCACCACCGAGGTCCACCTGCGCCTGCAGTCGGCGAGCCGCACGACCCTGCTCCGGCTCGACGACGCTTACAAGGTGCAGCGGACGGCCGCGCTGATGGGTGACCTCAAGGCCCTGCTAGGGGCCTCCGCCGTCGCCTGAACAAACCCCCGGCCGGGGCCCCTGCCCGGGGCTCCCGCCGCGGTCCGACGCCTGCCGTCACCTCCTCCGCGCGACGCTGGCTGGTGGCCCATCACCGCGACACGCGCGACGCGATCCGCGACACCGTTTGCGACACCCCTCGCCGGGGGGAGCATGGGCGTTGACGTGGGTTCGCGTCGCCCTGCCTTCGCCGACGCCACCCCTGGCAGACTGATGGGCCGAGTTCCGCGTGCACCGCGAGACCGGCCTCCGGGCCGCGTGGCGCACCGCGCGGGCCCGGTGGCGGCGCCTCCGGCAGGCGGACCCGGTATCCCGGGACCGGAGGAGAATGTGACGGTCGATCGTCCCGTCGACACAGAACCCGACCAATCCGCGCTCGACCAATCCGCGCTCGACCAGCCCGCGCTCGATCACCAACCCGCCGCCGCGACACGGCCGGACCGGCCCTCAGCGCCGCCGCTGACGGCCGACGCGGGGCCGCCTCGGCAGTGGAGCCCCCCGACGACCCGGCCCGCGGGCTTCGACTGGCCGTCTGAGGTCGACCGGGCCGGCCGGGACCTGCTGCTCGACCTGTTCGGGCCCGACCCGGAAGTCCGCGTCGAGATGTGGGACGGGTTCATCCTCGGGCCCGACACCTCGACGAAGGTGGTCATCCGCTCGCCGCACGCGCTGCGACGGGCGCTGTTCCACCCCGGCGAGCTGGGGTTCGCCCGCGCCTACGTGGCCGGCGACGTCGAGATCGACGGGGACGTCTTCGCCGCGCTGGCACTGCGGGAGCGGATCGCGCGGCTGCGGCCGTCCCCGGCGGCGGTGCGGGCGCTGGCGGTGCTCGTCCGCCAGTTCGGCCCGCGGCCGCCGCAGCCGCCTCCAGAGGAGGCCCGGATGCGTAGGCACGGCCGGCAGCACAGCCGTTCCCGCGACGCCGCCGCGATCTCCCACCACTACGACGTCTCGAACGACTTCTACCGGCTGGTCCTCGGGCCGTCCATGACCTACTCGTGCGCGGTCTGGGACTCACCGGCGGCCACCAGACTGACCGCCGCGCAGACAGCCAAGCACGAGCTGGTCTGCCGCAAGCTCGGTCTGCGGCCCGGCGAGCGGCTGCTGGACATCGGCTGCGGCTGGGGCAGCATGGCGCTACATGCCGCGCGCCACCACGGTGTCCAGGCGGTGGGGATCACGATCTCCGCGGAGCAGGCGGCCGAGGCACGCCGCCGGGTCACCGAGGCGGGCCTGGAAGACAAGATCGAGATCCGCCTGCAGGACTACCGGGAGATCACCGACGGCCCGTTCGACGCGATCAGCTCGGTGGGCATGGTCGAGCACGTCGGCCGGGCGAAGCTGCCGATCTACTTCGACAACCTGTTCCACCTGCTCCGGCCGGGCGGGCGGCTGCTCAACCACGGCATCTCCTTCCCCGGCGACCCGGTCGGGGCCGCCCGCGGCCGGCCGCGGCTCGGTCCGCTCCCACTGCCCCGCGACGCCGACTTCCTGCACCGCTACGTCTTCCCCGACGGGGAGCTGCACGAGATCGGCGCGCTCGTCACACTGATGCAGGCCGGCGGCTTCGAGGTGCGCCATGTGGAGAACCTGCGCGAGCACTACGCGCTGACGCTGCGGGCGTGGGTCGCCAACCTGGAGAACCGGTGGGACGAGGCGGTCGCGCTGGTCGGGGCGGGCCGGGCCCGGGTGTGGCGGCTGTACATGGCCGGCTCCGCGCTCAGCTTCGAGGCCGGCCGGTCGCAGATCCACCAGGTGCTCGGCGTGCGCCCCGATTCCGGCGCCTCGCACCAGCCACTGCGGCCGTCGTACTGACCGGCCGTCGTACTGACCGGCCGCCTTCCTGAACGGCCGTGGCGGCCGGGCCGGGGTCGGGTCCCCGGTCCGGTCACCGCGGCAGGCGGAAGCCGAGGTCGGCCGGGGGGACGGAGACGTCGAGCTGGGCCTTCTGCAGGCGGCCGGACAGTTCCCAGGTCAGGGACTGCCAGCGGGTCATCTGGTCCAGCACCCACTGGCCGGACTGGCGGGCGCCGTTGCCGGAGCGCCCGTTGCCGCCGAAGGGCAGGTGCGCCTCGGCGCCGGAGGTGGAGGTGTTCACGCTGACCATTCCGGCACGCACCCCGCGCCGGAAGCGCCGGACGCTCACCGGGTCACCGGTGAAGATCGACGAGGACAGCCCGTAGCCGGGCAGGTTCGCGAGCTCGACGGCCTCCTCCAGGTGGCGGTAGGTGGTCAGCCCGACGATCGGGCCGAAGGTCTCCGCGGTGAACAGCTCGTCCTCGGGGCGCACCCGGTCGACGACGACCGGGTGGTAGTACAGGCCGGTCTCGGGGTCGCCGACGAACCCGCGCCGCGGGCTGGCCGGGCCGATCCGGCCGAGCGCGGTGGACCCGAACGGCTCGTGATGGTCGCGCACGCACGCCAGGTGGTCCTCGAAGCCGGCGGCGAACCGGGCGTCGAGCAGCGGGCCGTAGAGGACGTCCCGGGTGGGGTCGCCGAGCACGGCGCCGCTGACGGCGGCGTCCAGCCGGCGCCGGAACGCGCCGTGCACCGACTCGTGCGCGATCACCGTGCCCAGCGAGGTGCACCGCTGGCCGGCCGTCCCGAACCCGGCGAACAGCGCGGCGGCGACGGCGGCGTCCAGGTCGGCGTCGGGGGCCAGCACCATCGGGTTCTTGCCGCCCAGTTCCAGGCACGGCGACTGCAGGTGCCGCCCGCACAGCGCGCCGACGAAGCGGCCGACGGACGTCGAGCCGGTGAAGCCGACCTTGTCGACGAGGCCGGCGTCCAGGGCGCGTTCGAGGCCGAGCGAGGTGGCCGGGCCGTCGGCGAGGACTAGGTTCGCCACCCCGGGCGGAACGCCGGCGGCGGTCAGCAGGTCCATCAGGGCCGCGGCGCAGGCGGCGGCGTACTCGGCGGGCTTCCACACCACCGCGTTGCCGGTCAGCAGCGCCGGCACCAGATACCAGGACGGCACCGCCACCGGGAAGTTGCCAGCAGTGATCACCATGACCACGCCGAGCGGCTCACGGTAGGTGAACAGCTCCCGGTCGGGCATCTCGGACGGCACCGTCTGGCCGTGCGGGCGCCGGCCCTCGCCGCGGAACAGCGCGCAGGTGTCGATGATCTCGCGGACCTCCCCGCGCGCCTCCGCCAGCGGCTTGCCGATCTCCCGGGTGACCAGCCGGGCCAGCGTCTCCGCGTTGTCCTCGACGAGCCGGCCGAAGGCGCCGATGACCTCGCCACGCACCGGCGCCGGGACGTCGGCCCACTCCCGCTGGGCGGCGCGGGCGGCGGCCGCGGCCGCGACGATGGCCTCCGCCCCGTCCAGCACGACCTCGGCGACGACGTCGCTCAGGCGGGCCGGGTTCGTCGAGCTGACGACGCGCGCGGTCTCCGGGGCGATGCCCGCCGGGCCGGCCGCGGCGTACAGGTCGTGCTGGCGGCCGCCGATCACCGCCGCCACCCGGCGTGGATGAACGAGTGTCATCTCAGTCCTTTCTCCTGCGTGGCGGTGGCCGGCGGCGAGGCCTTCTCAGCAGCCTCGGGCTCCGGCGAAACGAGGTGGGTGAGCACCCGGTCGAGGGCGCGCACCCCGGCGGCGAGCTCCTCGGCGCCGATGGTGAGCGCCGGGCGGAAGCGCAGCGCCCGCTCCCCCGCCGGCAGCAGCAGGACGTGCTCGCGTTCCCGCAGCAGCCGGACGACCTCGTCGCGCAGGGCACGGTCGGGCAGGTCCACGGCGCACATCAACCCACGCCCGCGGGCGTTGCGCAGCAGGCGGGGGTGGCGCTGGGCCAGCTCCTCGAGTCCGGCCAGCAGATCGGAGCCCAGGACGGCGGCCCGGTCGAACAGCCGCTCCGACTCCATGATCTCCAGCATTCGCCGGGAACGCACCATGTCGACGAGCCCGCCGCCCCAGGTGGAGCTGATCCGGCCGGGCAGCCGGAAGACGTTGTCGGCGACCTCGTCCACCCGCCGCCCGGCCATCACCCCGCCGAGCTGGACCTTCTTGCCGAACGCGACGACGTCGGGGCGCAGGCCGAGCTGGGTGTGCGCCCAGGCGGAGCCGGTCAGGCCCACCCCGGTCTGCACCTCGTCGACGACGAACAGCGCGTCGTGACGCTCGCACAGCGCCGCCATCGCGCGCAGGAACTCGCCGCGGAGGTGGTTGTCCCCGCCCTCGGCCTGGATCGGCTCGGCGAGGAAGCATGCGATGTCGTGGCGGTGGCGGGCGAACGCCTCCTCGGCCTGCGCGAGCGCGCGCCGCTCGGCGGCGACCACCGCGTCCAGCGCCGCGCCGGTGCAGGGGAAGGTCACCGCCGGGCAGTCGACCCGGGGCCAGTCGAAGACCGGGAAGCGCGCGGTCTTGACCGGCTCGGTGTTGGTCACCGAGAGGGTGTACCCGCCGCGGCCGTGGAACGCCGACCGCAGGTGCAGCACCCGCCCGCCGAGCTCGGCGGGCCGCCCGTGTGCCTCGTTGTGCCGGCTCTTCCAGTCGAACGCGCACTTGAGGGCGTTCTCGACGGCTGCCGACCCGCCCTCGACGAAGAACAGGTGCGGCAGCTCCGGGTCGCCCAGCACCCGCGCGAAGGTCTCGACGAACTCGGCGTAGGCGGCGGTCGCCATGTCGGGGTTCGCCGGCTTGTTGACGGCCGCCCGGGCGAGCTCGGTGAGGAACTCCGGGTCGCCCAGCAGGGCCGGCGGGTTGATCCCGAGCGGCGCGGAGGCGAAGAAGCTGTAGAGGTCGAGGTAGCGCGTCCCGGTGCGGGCGTCGACGATCGTGCTGCCGGTGCTGGCCGTCAGGTCGCAGACGACGTCGTACCCGTCGGTCAGGACGTGCCGGGACAATATCGGGATCACCTCGGCCGGCTCGGGCCGGGCACGGCTCCCCCCGCCCGGGCGGCCCGCGACACTCATGACGGCCACGGCCGGCCTCCTTCCAGCACCGCGCGGCCGTCCCACGAGGACGTCCGCGTCAGGGCATCAGGGTCGCGGTTACCGAGCGGAACCGCGATCCGATCATGGACGGCCCGGCTCCGCGGGCCGCCGGCACCCGGCCGCCCGCCACCCCATCGCGCCCCACGAATCATCTCCTACCAGGACAGATCAGACACCGATACAGGCACCTGGCGTGGTGCGTCGACCCCGCCTTCTGGGAACATCCCATTCTGGGATCACCGGAAAAGTCCGACCGGTCGCGTTCCGGCGTCCCCGACAGGTTCCACCTGGAACGTCCAGCGTCACCGGACGCACCAGGCGGGCCACCACCGAGCGCCGCACGGGCGCCCCCGCACGAGGAGGTATCCAGGACGCGGTGCTGACGCCCCTGACCACGGACGACCCGCAGCGGATCGGTCCGTACCGGCTGGCCAACCGCATCGGCGCGGGCGGCATGGGCATCGTCTACCTCGGCTTCTCCGACGACGGCAAGCCGGCCGCGATCAAGGTTCCCTCGGCGGGGCTGGTGGACGACCCCGAGTTCCGCGCCCGCTTCCGCCAGGAGGTGGACGCCGCCCGCCGGGTGCGCGGCAACGCCGTAGCCGCCGTCATCGACGCCGACCTCACCGGGACGCGCCCGTGGATGGCCACCGAGTACGTCGAGGGCCGCAACCTCACCGACGCGGTCGCGACCCGGGGCCCGTTCGACGAGCGCCTGCTCACCGGGCTCGCCGTCGGTCTGGCCGACGCCCTGGTCGCCATCCACGCCGCCGGGGTGGTGCACCGCGATCTCAAACCGTCCAACATCCTGCTGGCCTGGGACGGGCCCCGCGTCATCGACTTCGGCATCGCCCGGGCCGAGAACAACACCTCGCACACCCGGGCCGGCAGCCTCATCGGCACCCTGACCTGGATGGCGCCCGAGCAGCTGCGCGGCGAGCGGGCCGGGCCGGCCGCCGACGTCTTCGCATGGGGGGCGTGCGTCGCGTTCGCGGCGGCCGGGCAGCCGGCGTTCCGCGGCGACCGGGCCGAGGCCGTCGGCCTGCAGATCCTCACCGGCGAGCCGGTGCTGGAACGCCTGCCACCGACCATCGAGCCGCACGTGCGCGCCGCGCTGCGCAAGGAGCCGGCCGCGCGGCCCAGCGCCGCCGAGATCCTCGGCGGGCTGCTCGGTCGGCCGGTCAGCGGCCCGGCCGACTCGGACGCGGCGACCGGGCTCCTGATGAGCCGGTGGTGGAACCTGCCGCCGACCCCGCCCGAGGGCGCCACGCCGCTGCGCGGGCACCCACCGGCGGGCAGTCATCCCCGGGACGCCGATCCACACGGTGCCGGTCCACGGGGCGGCCCACCTCCCGGCGGCTCCTACCGGGGCGCCCGTCCCCACGACGGGTACCCGGGCGGAGCGCAGCTCCAGCCCGGCCACCGGCCGAACCCCGGCCCGCCGGACGCCGGCTACCGCGGTCCGGACTCCGGCCCGCGCGGCTGGGCCGACTCCGGACCGCACGGCGGCTGGGCCGACTCCGGCCAGTCGGGCGGTGGCTGGCCCGGCTTCGGTGGGCCGGGCGCGGGACCGCCCGGAGCGGGACGTCCGGACGGCGGCGGACGGCCCGATCACGGCCGTCGCGGGATGCCCGTGGCCGTGCTCGCCGCCCTGGCGGTGCTGCTCGTCGTCGGTGGCGTCACCGCGGGAGCCCTGCTGCTGTCGGGCAGCGATGGAGACGGCGGCCAGGCCGGCCCGTCCACGGGGCCGGACGTGACCTCCACCCTGAGCGGCCCGACCACCGCCCCCAACGGCGGGCCCACCACCTCGGCCGGGCCGACCGGGCCGGTCACGAACCCGACGAGCCCCGGCTCGGGCGCCACCACGGCGCCGCCGACCACGCCGGGAAGCGGGCCGACGTCCACCTCGACGCCACGGCGGGTGATGACCGCCGACGAGGCGGCCGGGGTTGTCCGCGAGCATGGCTACACCCCCGAGATGGGCTCCTACGACCCGGACCGGATGCTCAACCTCGTCCGCGGCACCAGGCAGGGGGATGATGGCCGGCAGCGCCAGACGGCGTTCGTCTTCGCCGACGGCGAGTACCAGGGCACCGACACCAAAGCGCCGAGCAACGCCATCACGGTGGAGGTCAGGACGAACACCGACGCGACGGTGACCTACCAGACCTACGTCGCGAACGGAACGACACCCACGGGGACGACGTCGGTGCGTTTCCGCTGGAACGGCACGGATTTCGTGGCCCTCGACCCCATCCCGTCCGATGATCCGACGGTGGACAACCACCGCTGACGTGGCCATCGAGAACCGGCGGCCCACCCCCCAACCGGGCGAGTGTGACGGGCACAACGGACGCACCCGGACGGGCCTACCGCGATTCGGGCACGAGAGTTGGCATTGTGGGACGCCCGACACAGTCGGGCGAAAGCAGCGCGCTCACGACATCACAGACAGGGGGCGGACGACGCCCACGGCAGGATCGACGCAGCGGCCCGGCCGGGCCGGTAACGAGGGGGCACGGTGCTGACACCGCTGGCGGCGGGTGACCCCCGGCGCATCGGCCCGTTCGAGATCCACAACAGGATCGGCGCCGGCGGGATGGGCTCGGTGTACCTCGGGTTCACCGCCGAGGGCCGCGCCGCGGCCGTCAAGGTGCCCGCCGAGGGCCTCGCCGGCGACCCCGAGTTCCGCGCCCGGTTCCGGCGCGAGGTCGAGGCCGCCCGCCGGGTCCGCGGCCGCGCCGTCGCCGCGGTCGTCGACGCCGACCCCGACGCGACCTCGCCCTGGATGGCCGTCGAGTACGTCGAGGGCACCAGCCTCGCCGACGCGGTGATCCGGCACGGCCCGATCGAGCAGCGGCTGCTGCACGGCTTCGGGGTGGGCCTCGCCGACGCCCTCGTCGCCATCCACGCGGTCGGCGTGGTGCACCGCGATCTCAAGCCGTCCAACATCCTGCTCGCCTGGGACGGGCCGAAGGTGATCGACTTCGGCATCGCCCGGGCCAGCGGCACCCCGACCCACACCCGCACCGGCATCCTCGTCGGCACCCCCGCCTGGATGGCGCCCGAGCAGCTGCGCGGCGAGCGCGCGACCCCGGCGGCCGACGTGTTCGCCTGGGGTGCCTGCGTCACCTACGCGGCGACCGGGCACCCGCCCTTCGGCGGCGCCGAGCCGGCCGACGTGCTGACCGTGCTGCGCCGCGACGAGCAGCCCGACCTCGACGGCGTCCCGCCGGACCTGCTGGCCGCCGTGCGGGCGGCGCTGGCCCGCCGGCCCGAGGCCCGCCCGAGCGCGGCGGAGCTGGTCCGGACGCTGGTCACCGAACCCGGCTCGCGCGGCGGCTCCCCTGATCCCGCCCGGGCGGCCGCGAACGCACTCACCCCGTGGCAGTGGGAACCGCCCGCGTCACTCGCGCACCACCCCGCCCACTCCGGCCGGGATGAGCGACCGGCCGCCGAGCGGGCCGAGCGGGCCGAGCGACCAGACCGGGGCGAGCGACCGGACCGGGACGAACGGGCGACGCAGACGGCACGCGGGGAACGAGAACGCGGGGAGCGGGGCGAGCGCGGAGAACGCGCCGGACGGGTCGCGGCCGCGGCCGGCGCGGTGGCCGGCGCCGCCGACCCGGGCGGGCCCGCCGCCGGCATCCGGCGGACGGCGACGCGCGGGCCCGGGGGGCCGGCCGGCGGCCAGGGGGACGGCCCGGCGAAGTTCCGCGCCGTCGACCGGCCCACCCAGCCACTGGCGACCCGCGCGGACCCCGGTTCCTGGGAGGAGCCCCCGGGTGGGGACTCCTCCCTCGGCACCGTGCCCGTGCCGCGGTTGTCGGCGCTGGCCGACAACCGGAACGAGATCACCGACCCGTCGATCCGGCCGCGCCGGACCGCCACCGTGGCCTCGGTGTCGGCGTTCAACGCGGCGGAGGTGACAGGGCCGTTGCTGACCGCCCAGGCCCCCGCCGCCACCGGGGCCGGAGGGGCCGGTACCAGTACCGGTAGCGCCACCGGCGGCGCCGGTACCCGGGCCGGTGCCGGCGACCAGCCGACCGGCCGCGACCGCGAGCCGGACCACCCAGGTGGCGCCAGGGCGGAGCCGGGGGCCTGGCCGCCCGACCCGCGGGCGTGGCTGAGCCTGCTGGCGGCATCCGGCCGGCGGGACCGTGCCGCCATGGTCGCGGCCGTCGTCGCCTTCGGGCTCGTCGTCGGCGTGGTCGTCCTGCTCACCGCGTCGGACGCCTCCCGGGCGGAGAGCGGCCCGAGCCGCCCGTCCCCGGGCCCGTCGCAGCGGGGCGTCACCGCCACCACCGCGTCCGCCCCCACCTCCCGGCCCACCGTGGTCGCGCCGACCACCGTCGCGCGTACCGGCCATGCCGAGCCGGGGCAGGGCAGCGCGCCGCCGACCCAGGCCGGCATCCCGGCCGGCCCGGAGCTGACGGCGGACGTCCAGACCGACCCGTCGGCGCAGGTGACACCGACGCACGCCGTCTCCCCCACCGGCGACGCCTCCGCCCCGCCGACGCCCGACCCGTCGCTCTCGGCGACATCGTGTGCCGCCGGAGCCCGGCCGGAGGGTGTTGTCGCCACCGCCACGCCCGAGCCCTGCTGACAGGACGCCCCGCCGACGCCCCGGCCCGCCCGCTGGCGGCGCCCCGACGCAGCCCCGATCATGTGACCGGGAGCACATCGAGACGGTGTCACGGTGCGCCCCGGGACGTCGTCGTCGAGGTGGAACCATCCCACGGCACGCACGATGACGAGGAGGTCACCATGCAGCGCATGGACATGGCGAGCGTCGTACCGAACGCCTACAAGGCGGTGATGGGCCTGGAGAAGTACGTCCGGTCGACCGTCGACGGGACCGTGCTGGAACTGGTGAAGCTGCGCGCGTCGATCCTGAACGGCTGCGCGTTCTGCGTGGACATGCACAGCCGCGACGCGCTCGCCGCCGGCGAGTCGAGTCGGCGGCTGTTCGCGGTCGCCGCCTGGCACGAGTCGCCCTTCTTCAGCGAGAAGGAGCGGGCGGCGCTCGCACTGACCGACGCCGTCACCCGGCTCGGCCAAGACGGCGTCCCCGACGACGTGTGGGACGGCGCGACGAAGGTCTGGAGCGAGGAGGAGGTGGCGAACCTGGTGGTCGCCATCGCGACGATCAACGTCTGGAACCGCGTCGCGATCTCGACCCGCACCCAGCCTCCCGCGACGGTCTGACCGTCCGCGGCCGGCCCGGCCGCGGACGGCGAGGCGGATCGCGAGAACGGTGAACCGTGGCGGCTTGAGTGAGTCCATAGTGACACTCAGCCGCCGCGCATCGCCCCGGACTGCGTCGGGGCATCCGGGGGCATTGGGATGGCTGGCCGGGGGAGGGTGTCGTGACGTCCAGGGGCCAGACATTCGCGGGGGGGCGGGCTGGCGCGGCGTCCGCGGCGGGGCGGATCGCGGGGGCGCTGACGGCGTACGCGTGCGGCGACGCCTTCGGGCTCCCGTGGGAGGGGAGCGCACCGCGGGACGTCGACCTCCGGCGGGCCGCGGACATCCCGGCCCGCGGGCGGTGGGAGCGCGGCAGCACCTCCGACGACACGGCGCTGACTCTGCTCGTCGCGGAGCACCTGACCACCCACGGCGGCGCGGGTGATCCGGCCGCGCTGATGGGGACGCTGGCCGACCGGGCGGCGTCGATCTACGGGCTGGGCCCGAGCACGATCGCCGCGATCGACCATTTCCGCGCACACGGGAGGCCACCGGCGCGGGGTGGCCGTACCAACGGCGCCCTCATGCGGGCGCTGCCGATCGGCTGGGCGACCGCGCCGGAGGCGACGGAACGGCGCCGTCAGTGGGTGCGCGCGCTGTCGGCGATCACCCACCCCGACCCGGTCGCGCAGGCCGCGGCCGCCGTCGCCGCCGCCTGCGCATCCTGGGCGGTCGAGGGCGTGGACGGGCCGATGCTGCTGGCCGTGGCGGCGGCGGAGGCCGACGCGCTGGCCGGGCCCGCCGTGCTGGCAGGGGTCGACGCGGTTCAGTCGCTTTCCGCTCTGGTGAGGGCGATCGAGCGGGGACGGTGGGCACCACCGCCGGCCGGGGTCAGCCTCGACCCAGTGGAGACCCTCGGCGCCGTGTTGCACTGCGTGGCGACGCGGCCGACGCTCGGCGCGGCGCTGACGGCCGCGATCGGTCTCGGCGGGGACACCGACACGGTCGCCGCTCTCACCGGCGGAATCCTGGGGGGCCGCCACACGCCCGAGGAGATCCGCACGGAACTCCCCTGGAGCTCACGTGCCCTGCTCCCGCCCCGGGGCACGATCGACGTCCTCGCGGACGGCCTGGCCACACTGCGCGAGCCGGGCCCGGCGGGCTGACGCGAAGCGCGCCTCCCCCGCCGAGCCCGGCCTTGTACTGGGCTGCCTCAGGTTTTCAAGATCGTTTTTGCTCGAGGCGGAACGTCAACATTGTTGACTATCTTGATGGGTCAGAAGCCCGACCCGCGTGAGTAGAGCAGCAGGTTCGGCGAGCCGGCGCCGATGTTGGTCAGCGCGCCGCGGGTCGCGGTGTCCACGATCGCGTCGCGCACCTTGTTGGGCCCGGCGCCGGGATGCTGCTGCAGGTAGAGCGCCGCCACACCGGTGACGTGCGGGGTCGCCATCGACGTCCCGCTGATGGTGTTGGTGGCGGTGTCGGAGGTGTTCCAGTCCGAGGTGATCCCGGTCCCCGGAGCGAAGACGTCCACGCAGGAGCCGAAGTTGGAGTACGTGGTGTCCCGGCTGTCGGCGGTCGTCGTCGCCCCGACGGTGATCGCCCGGGGCACCCGCGCGGGCGAGATGGCGCAGGCGTCGCCGTTGCTGTTTCCCGCGGCCACCGAGTACACCAGGCCGGAGGCGATCGACTGCCGCACCGCCTGGTCGAACGCCCGCGACGCGCCGCCGGTCAGGCTCATGTTCACCACGGCGGGGCCACTGCCGTGATGGGCGGTGACCCATTCGACGCCGGCTATGACGCCGCTGACGGTGCCGAACGCGGCGCAGTCCAGAACACGCACCGAGACGAGCCGCACCGACTTGGCGACGCCGTGCGCCGTTCCCCCGGTCGTTCCGGCGACGTGCGTGCCGTGGCCGTTGCAGTCCTCGGTTCCGTAACCGTCATCGATGACGGAGAAACCGCCGGAGGCGCGGCCACCGAAATCCCGGTGGCTGGTGCGGATACCGGTGTCGACAATGTAGGCGGTGACCCTGGCGCCGGTCGAGGCGTACGTGTACGCCCGGTTCAGTGGGAGCTTGCGCTGGTCGATGCGGTCCAGGCCCCAGTCTGCCGTTCGCTGCTCGGTATCGGCCCGCACCACCTGGTCGGGTTCCACGTAGGCGACCTCGGGATCCGCCCGGACGGCGGCAAGCTGCGCCGGGTCGAGCTGCGCGGAGTACCCGTTCAGCGTGTGCTGGAACTCGCGGGTCACCTGGGCGCCGAGATCCCGAGCCCGGGTCGCGGCCGCCGCGGAGGCGGCCGCAGAGGGCGCGGATTTCAGCACCACGATGTAACGGCCGGTGAGGTCGGGAGGCGCCGCGGACGCGGCACCCTGAGCAGTTAACTGGGTCATCGCCACTGCGCCGATGAATCCACAGGTAGCCGCGGCCCGGAGTAGATGTCTCTTCACTGCTGCGTACTTCTCCTAACCCGGCCGGAGGATATCCGGCCTCGTCGCGCGTGATTCCGCTTGGTGGTTGGAAGCCGAACTTCGGTTCGCTTTCGCTGACTTCCTCGGGCTGGCAGGGCTAACCGAGTCCGAGGCTCCGCGCGACCTTCAGCTGGATCTCGTTGGTGCGCCTGATGCGCTCCAGCGGCTCCCGGTTCGCGGCGACCTCGGGGCGCTGGATCTCCGACTCGACGGTGAACCAGACGCCGACCAGATTGGTCTGCCGCTTACAGGCGATGTCCGTGGTCGCGACGGTGATCTCCGCCGCCGACACCGGCCCGCTGCGGAAACGCGGGTCGCCGGCGGCCGCCAGCGGCGTCGGGTAGTCGAAATGATGGCCGTGCATGCACCCCGACCAGGCCCGCAGCGCCGCGCGTACCCGGGGGTCACGTCCGGAGTCGACATAGCTGTCCTGGGCGAGCCGCTGGGCGAGGTACATGTCCTCGACCGGCGGTGCGCCCGCGGTCAACCGGCGCTGCGCCTCACCGGAACAGCCGCCGTCCGGCACGGCCTGGCCCGCGACCGTCCCACCGCCGGTCCCGGTGAGCACCTCCAGCGTCCGGGGATCGACCGGTCCCGCCGATCCCGCCGGTCCCCCGGGCTTCGACGGGCCGGACTCGGGATCGGCACCGGAGTCGGGACCGGGCTCCGACACCCGGAATCCGGTCGCCCTGGCCTGTTCCAGGTCGGTGATGCCGTAACGGCGCTCGTTCAGCGTGGCCGGTCCGTCCACCGCGCCGGACCGCTGCGGGCTGGGCAGCCCGAACCGGTGCATGCACTCGGCGAGCAGGATCCGGTAGGACCGCGCGACCGCTTCGGACTCCCGCGGCCCGAGCAGGTAGCGGTCGAGCGGAAGGTGCAGCGCGGCGCCTTCGAGCAGCGCCGGCGGGCTTGTTGCCGACACCGTGGCCGCCGGCTGCGGTGCCGCGGCACCGCAGCCGGCGCCGAACGCCGCCGGCACCAGCGCGGATGCCAGCAGGCAGCGCGCGGCCCGCCGCGGCCACCGGGCATCGATCCACCGGCGGGGAGCAGGGCACCGGTGGCGGTCCGCCCTGGAGGGCATCGAGTCTCCTCTCGTTCCACCACCGGACTCCGGCCGACGAACCCGGAGCCGGTCCCCGTCACCTGTGACGGGGACCGGCTCCGCACAGCGTCCCGTCGGCGGGAGCGGTGAAATCAGGACGGATCAGCCGTTGGTCCGGCTCAGATCCACTGGAACGACTCGACGTTGTTGCGGAACGTGCTGGTGAAGTTTCCCCCGCTGTTCGGGGCAATGGTTCCGTTGGTACCGGTGTAGTTCACGCCGGTGTAGACCCGAGCAGTCAGGTGGCGGTCGTAGTTCCAGACGGACTCCGAGTTGTTGCCCACCCAGGAGCCCTGGCCCGCACCCGGCGAGTTGAACTGGTTGTTGTTGAGGTTGCTGTCCGAGAAGAAGAAGTCCGCGTGGCTGCCCGAGTAGTTCTGGAAGTACCACAGGCAGAGGTCGCCGTCGCCGTTGCTGTACAGGTTGCAGGCGCCGTCCAGGTGCGCGGCGCCGACACCCCCGGTGCTGTTACGGCTGGCCTTGGTCGAGGCCGCCCCGACACTCGAGACGCTCGCCGGCGCGGGCGCGTCGACCTTCGGGCTGGTGACGGAGCCGGTGGCCGCGCCGGCCGGCTGCCCGACCGCGACCATTCCGGCCATGAAGGCCCCGCCGAACGCGATGGCCATGCCGCGACGAATGGCTGTTCTGTTCATGAAGAAGCTCCTTGCGTAGTTGGGTCGGTTCGTGCGTGCCGCTCCCGCGACGGCATCTGGATCACTCTCCGGAAAGTTGATCGAAATCGTTCACGCATCATTTGGCCGGGTGTCCCTCCGACCTGACCGCGAGATCGACCACGACTCGAACCGCCACCTGACGGACACATTTCGCGCCTGCCGCCGGATCACGTTTCGGCCGTAAACCACCGCCCGGATAAGTAGAACCCGTATGCGCGACGAAAATATGGGCGCGAGGCGGTCGGTGTCCAGGACGCCCACCATGGCGCGTGTCGACGGCAATGGCCGGCAGAATGTCACCGTCGCGCACGTGTCGCACACGTCCGGCCGAAACAGAAGGAAAGTCCGGATACGTTTGGCGATTTGGGGCGACGCGCCCGGGTTACGGCACGCATTCGAGGCCCCGGCCGCGGCGGAGAAACGCCTCGACGCCCGGCGCCACACGGCGACCTGTCGTGGCCGCGACACCAGCCGCCGCGTGGCTCCCAGTGTTCTCGCCGACGGCGACCCACCCCGCCGGCCATCGCAACGGGGCGATCGCCGCACGCGCGGCCCGCCGCCGACCGTGGAACCCGGCCCGCCACCGCGGTGCGGCGGCGACCAGAATGTCAAGGACTGCGCGACCGAGGACCAGATCAAGACTCTCATGAACAAGCTGGTCGAGTACTGGCCGTCCAAGGACGCGTTCATCAGGCTCGGCTGGGAGTTCAACGGCAACTGGTAGCACTGGAGCGTGCAGCCGGGCGACGCCGAGGCGTTCAAGGCCTGCTGGATCCGCTGGCACGAGGTGGTGAAGTCCATCTCGCCGGACTTCTACGCGATCAGTGACAACGGCCAGCTGCGTGACCCCGACAAGCGCGGGCCGCACGGCGAGCCGGTGGGCATCGGGGCCTGGGCGGTCTGGGTGGCCGAGAAGGGCGTCCCGCTGGCGGTGCCCGAGTGGGGCGTCAACGACCAGACCTGGGGCTCGACCGACCCGGCCTTCATCACGCAGATGCACACGGTGTTCACCAACGCCGCTGCGTCACCGACCGGGCTGGCCTACGAGTCGTACTTCGACGGGTCGACGGACTACAGCTGCAAGTTCACCCTGCACGACAAGGAATGCGGCTACGACTACCACCAGGCGGCCGCACAGCGCTACAAGGAACTCTGGACGGGGCCGTACGCGAGGTCCTGATCCGGGTACGCCGGGGCGGTGGCATCCCACCGTCCCGGCGTCCGGCGGCCGCCTGTTCGCGCCACGGCCCGCGGTCACCCGATTCCGGTGCCCGCCTCGTCCACGGTTGTTCTCGGCGCGGGCAGAACGGCCACCTGGGTCCAGTGCAGGGTCGGGGTCTCGGACTGATCCGCCACGGCCCGCGCCAGCTGGCCGTACCCGAGCACCCCTTCGAACAGGCGGTGGTCGACGGGCGGTTCGACGAGCGCGTAGCCCGCCGTGTCATCGACGCCATCGGCCCGCAGCCCCGCGGGTGGGGTGACGACCAACCAGTCGTGCGCCGACGCGAGGCGGCGTAGCGCGGGCAGCTCGCGGGCGTGGGCCCGTGCGAACGGCAGAAGCCGCGGCGGGAAGACCGCCGGGTCGTCCATGGCCGTGCGCCCGTCGGCCATGGTCAGCGTGGCGAACAGCCCGACCGTGATCAGCCGGGTCGCCGGCGACCCCCGCGCGGCGCCGACGACCCCGGCCACGACATGTTCGTAAAATGCCTCGTCAAAATCGTCGAACGCAGGCGGCGGCGCCGAAAAGGGCGTCACGGCGACTACGACGACATCGGCCTCGCGCAGAATCTCGACGAGGTCGGCGCCGCGGGTGGCATCCGCCTCTGCCACGTCGACCCCGAGGTCTCCGAGTGAGGAGTGTCGGCGGATGTCCCGCACCACCCCGGTCACTCGATGTCCCCGGATGACGAGCTCCCGGCTGACGGCTCGTCCGGCTCGGCCACCGGCACCGAGCACGGCAGCGCGCAGTTGAGCAGGTGGCCGGGGTCCCGTCCCCGCGGGCTGTGTTCCTGTCATGGTGGAGAAACTAGGGGATGGTGGGCCGGTTACCGCAACGTGACCGGCTACCCTTGGCGGAATGGAGAACGCGGCCGAAGCCCCGACGTTCGATCCGGCCTGCCCGATGAGCGCATTCCCAGTGCGGATCGGCGACAAGTGGACCGCGATGGTCGTCCTGTGTCTCGAGGCGCGGCCGCGGCGGTTCACCGAGCTCAGGCAGATCCTCGGCTCGGTGAGCGCGAAGGTCCTGACCGAAACCCTCCGTGCGATGGAACGCGACGGCCTGGTGAGCAGAAACGCCTTCGACGAGAACCCGCCCCGGGTCGAGTACCGGCTGACCGCCCTCGGCCGGTCGCTGCTGCAACTGGTCGACGCGGCCCGGAGCTGGGCCCGGGACAACCTCGACGACCTCCTGGCCGCCCGCCGGCACCACGACGACCTGCTTCTCCGCGGTCACGGCACCGTCCCGCACCCAGGCTCCGTCAGTTCTTCCTAGAGGCTTCCCTTCCTAGAATCTTCCCGGGGTGGCGAAGGTGCGAACGGCTTCGGCGCGGTCGTCGACTCTGGACCGGTTGATCGCGTTCTCGACGGACCGCTGCCCGCCGGCGATCCGCACCGGGCCGTTCGCGAGATTGTCCAGGGCCTCCTGCGCGGCCTCGTCGGCGGGCTGAGCGGCGTCCAGTGGGTACCCCAGCCGGGCCATCGCGGGAGTGGCCGTGAAGCCGACGCAGAAGTGGAGCACATCGACTCCGTACTTCTCGCACTCAATCCACAGCGCCTCGCTGAAGATGCGGCTGAAGGCCTTCGAGCCGCAGTAGGCGGCGAGCGACGGCGCGCCCATGTAACCGGCGCTCGATCCGGACAGGATTATTCCCCCGCGCTTCCGCCCGCACATGAGGCCGCCGTAGTGCCGGGCGAACTCGGTCTGGCCGAGGACGTTGACGGCGATGACCGCCCGGTAGACCTCTGGATCCAGCTCGACGAGGTCCCCGCGGACGCTGTTGGCCCCGGCGTTGTAGATGAGCAGGCCGATCTCGATTCCGACAAGCTCATGATTATCCTTCCGGATGGGCGCCGCTCACCAGCGGCGGAGCAGCACCCCGCCGCCCGGCGAGGCGCCGACCCCGGAAGCGTAGAGGGCGACGTCGGCGCCGGCCACCTGGTTGACGGCCGTCCCGCGCAGTTGCCGGACGCCTTCGAGCAGGTGGGTGATGCCCTGCAGATAGACCTCGGCGAGATTCCCGCCGTGGGTGTTGACGGGAATGCTGCCCTCCCGCCGGATGGCGCCCCCTTCGACGAACGGGCCGCCCTCGCCGATACCGCAGAAGCCGAAATCCTCGAGGCTCATGATCACCGACGGCGTGAACCCGTCGTAGACCAGTGCGACGTCGACGTCCTCGGGGCCCAGGCCCGCCCGTTGGTAGAGATCGCGGGCGGCTCGGCGGTGCCCGGTGCTGACGAAATCCTCGTCGACGGTGTTGAACGACGCGGTGGCCCACTTGTACTCGCCGGTCGCCGCGACCGCGCGGATGCGCACGGGTGGCTGGCGCAGGTCCCGGGCACGCTCGGGCGTCGTGATGATCACGGCGGCGGCGCCGTCGGACTCCATGCAGCAGTCCAGCAGCCGCAGCGGGTCACAGATCAGCCGGGAGGCGTGATGATCCTCAACGGTGATCTCCGTGCGGAAACGCGCGTCGGGGTTGTTCACCGCGTTGCGCCGCGCGTTGATGGCGACCTGCGCGAACTGCTCGGTCGTCGTGCCGTGCAGCGCCATGTGCCGGCGGGCCTTCATCGCGTAGATCGCGGCCGGCAGCGCCATGCCGAACGGCGAGGTGTAGGACGCCGACAGCGGAATCGCCTGCCCCGGCTGCACACCGGCGGCCACCGACTGCCCCAGCCGCGCCTGCTGGATGATCGAGCGCACGACCACGACGTGGTCGGCCAGTCCGGTGGCGACCGCGGCGTAAGCTCCCGCCACCGCGCCGGGCAGCCCCGAGCCACGACCGCCCCAGGTCATGCCGGCGTACCGCAGCTCCCGGGTGCCGAGCGCTACGGCCAGGTCGGCGGGCAGGGTCGGGTCGTCGCAGTAGCCGGCGAACCCGTCGATGTCCCTGGCGTCGAGCCCGGCGTCGGCGCAGGCGTCGTGGACGGCGTCGAAGGCGATGCGGGTCAGGCCGAGCGGCGCCAGCGAGCCGCGGGTTCCGTACTGTGAGTGACCGATCCCGACGATGCACGCGGCGTCCCGGATGAACCCGCCGCTCATGCCAGCGTCCGGAAGCAGGGCAGGGCCAGGCCGTCGTCGAAGGTCACCGGCGCGAGCCCGACCCGCTGCCCGACCTGGAGGTCGTCCTGGGTCCAGGCGTCGACGACGTTGCTGAGGATCCGCACGGGATCTCCCTCGGTGCCGTCCAGCGTGACGACGGCGACGTTGTAGACGGCCGGTCGCGGCTCGGTCGCCCGCGTCCGGTCGGGCACCCAGATGTAGGAGTACACGGTGCCGGTGCCGGGCACCGTCGACCACTCCCACTCCGGTGAGCTGCAGCGGTAGCAGCCGTCGGTGGGCGGGTAGCGGTGCGCGCCGCAGGACGCACACCGCTGGACGTCGAGGCGCCCGGCCGCGGCCGCCCGCCACATCCCCTCGTTGACCGGGGCCACGACAGGGTCGGGCATGCCGGCCGGCCGGTTGACAGCTTCGGTCACCGTTTCCGCTCGCTCCCTTTCATTCCGGACGGGTTGCACGCCGGACGGGTTGCACGCCAGACGGACTGCATGCCAGACGGACTGTGTACCGGCCGGGTTTCGCGCCGGTCGGGATCAGTCCTCGATGCCGAGCAGGCGCGCGGCGTTACCGCGCATGATCATGCGCACCGAACGCTCGTCGAGGCCGTCCAGCTTGGCCGCGAACTCCACCGGCCACAGGACCCCCTCCGGGTGCGGGTAGTCGGACCCGAAGAGCACACGCTCCGGGCCGATCGCCTCGACCAGGCCGACCACGTCCTCCTCGTAGAACGGCGAGACGTAGAGGTGCTCCAGGAGGATCTCGCTCGGCCGGCCGACCACCTCACCGCCCGGCCAGTGCCCCTTGCGCCCCATGTGCGCGGCGTGGTCGACGTCGTGCAGCAGCGGGACGACCCAGTTGACGCCGCACTCGAGCGCGACGACGGTCAGCCGCGGGAACCGTCCGAACAGGTTGTTCAGGACGTAGGACGCGAGTGTGTCGGCGACCGGCTTGCCGGAGACGAGGTACCACTGGAACGGCGTCTGGCCCTGCAGGGGCGGCGTCGGCGACTCGCCGAACTGCACGCCGAGCGTGGCCAGGTAGCGCGGGTCGGTGCTGTGGAAGACGAGCTTGACGTCCGCCTCCTGCAACCGCGACCAGAACCCGTCGTACATGGGGTCGACCGGGGAGCGGCCCCACAGCGGACCGGGCTTCATGACGACGACGCGGGCGCCGGCGGCGATGACCCGCTCGATCTCGGCGGTGGCCAGCTCGGCGTCCACCAGGGAGATCATCGGCGCTGTGATGATCCGGTTGTCCCGGTTGAAGCCCCACTCCTCGTCCAGCCAGCGGTTGTAGGCGCGGATGTTCGCGTAGAGCGCGGGGACGTCGTCGTGCAGCTCGTTCTCGGCCTGCAGCATCGCCGTGCCGAGCATCAGGCCCGCCTGGACACCCTGCTCGTCCATCTTCGCTATGCGCGCGTCGCGCTGCATCATGTCGGGGTGGTCCCAGCCGCGGATGATCTCGCGGTGGACGAAGCCGTCCTTGCTGTCGGGGTCGTCCAGCATCTGGCGCAGCGAGCCCGGCGCGCCGATGTAGTCGGTCTGGATCACCCGCATGAAACGGAACTGCCGGTCGCCGAAATAAAGCTTCCCGCGGCCCTTGGCATCGACCCGAACGTTGATGGCCCGGTCGGCGAAGGCCGGTTCGATGAGGCGGGTGAAGCAGTCGTACGGCTCATAGTAATGATTGTCGGCGTCGATCAACGGATAACCGAGATCCGGACGAGCCTCGGGGTTCTGGATACTCACGAGGATGCTCCCAACTCAATGCGCCGCCAACCCGTACTCGCAGCACGTGGAATTCTGGACACCGGAACGGACAGGGCAGCACGAAAGCTCGTCCTCACCGGGCGGAGGAACTCGGCCGCGCGCGACGGTCTTCCCCATGTCATGGCATTCCCCCGTCATGTCTCGGCGCGGGCAGGCGCCCGCGTGGGCGCGAGGCACACCCTTAGCTCGTCGAGCCCGTTCCCCTGCGGGGACAGGTACGGGACGGGCGACGTCCCCGGCTCCAGCGTGATCGCGCCCACCAGGCCGAGGAAGGTGTCCACCATCGTGACGCCCGCCTGACGGGCGACGGGCGCGCCGAGGCAGAGGTGGGCACCCCACCCGAAGGCCACGTGCGACGGCTGGTCCCGACGGTCGGTGCGGAACTCGTCCGGGTCGGGGAAGACCGTCGCGTCACGGTTCGCCGAGGCCAGGCTGAGCAGGACCTTCTCCCCCGGGGCCACCGGGACGTCGGCGATCGTCGTGGCCTCGGCGCACAGCCGCGTCAGGTGCATGCTCGGCGAGTCCCGGCGCAGCGACTCCTCGACGACCACCGGCACCAGCGAACGGTCGTCGCGCAGCGACTCGAACAGCCCCGGCTCACGGGTCAGGGACGCCAGCGTGTTGCTCATGAAGTTCGCCAGCGTGTTGGTGCCGGCCGAGACCACGCTGAACAGGATCATCCGCTGCTGCGTCCGGGTCAGCGGCTCGCCGTCGATCTGCGCGTCCCGGACGCGGGCCAGCACACCGTGCTGCGCCGAATCCGTCGCCGGGGCGGACGCGAGCCGACCGTCGAGATAGGCGAGAACATCCGGATAGCACTGCTCGAAACCGGCACCGCGCTCGTTGCGGTTGGTGAACGAGAATCCGCTGCGCACCATGTCCCGGATCCACTGGCGCCACTGGGGGGCGTCGTCCTCGGGAAAGCCGGCGACTCGCATCATGAGCCGGCTCGCGAGCGGGATGCTGAACTCGTTGACAAGCTCCGCGCCGCCGCGGCCCACCAGCGGCGTGAGCAGTTCGGTCACGAGAGCGCGGATCGATGGTGCCAGCTGCTCCGACTGACGTCGCGACAGCAGATCAAGGAGCAGCCTGCGTAACTCGTGATGCTCGGGCGGGTCGTACTCGAAGAAGAAAAAGCGGTCCTCGGGCGGTACCGTCACCCCGGGCGCGCGGGCCGCGTGGGAGTTACGCAGGGCGGGCTCGTGCAGGGTCGCGCGGACGTCGGCGAATCGGGTCACGGCGATCATGCCGGAGGACAGCCGGGCAACCGGACACCGTTCGCGCATGTCCGCCATCACAGCGTGATGACGCTCAGCCTGCGCCAGGTCGAACGGATCGAAGTCCTCGAAAGCCTGAGTGGACATGGCCCTCCTCCCACCGGAACCCACACCCGTGGGGGCCGCGACGCCGGGCTAAAAGTAAGCACACACTCACTTCACCGTCAAGGCGCAAACGTATCCGGCAAGCGCTCGGAAGGTAACAATTCGGCAACGTAACGTCACGGAACACTAGTCGAGCGTCCACGCGAACTCGGGCAGCTGACCCGCCACTGTTCGCGAAAGATCAGCTGTTCGCGACAGATCAGGTCGCCGCGGACCTCGACCACTCCACCGAACCCACCTCGGCCGTGTCCGCTGCAAGCTCGGGAAGCCGCCGGGCCAGTCGGTACCGGAGCTCTGTCAGGGCATCGATGCGTTCGTCGAGTGAGGCAAGACGCCGAGCGGCGACCGCGAGCGCATCCTGGCACATGGGTGCCGAACGGAACTGGTCGGGCAGCGGGCGGTCGAGAAAAGCAAGAAAAGACCGGATGTCCTGCAACGTGAAGCCCGTCGCGAGCAGTTTGCGGATGTTCTCGACCCGCGTGACGTCTTCGCGGTCGTAACACCGGTAACCGCTCGCGGCGCGCTGTGGATTGAGCAGGCCCTGCTCCTCGTAGTAGCGCAGCGCCCGGGTCGTCGTCCCCGCCGCGCCCGCCAGCTCGCCGATCCGCACTGCCACCACCTCCGCGGACAACCGTAGCCTGACAGGTCTATCCCGGGAGCCGAACGACGACCTTGCCGGTATACACACCGCCCAGCATGTCGATGAAGGCCTGTGGGGCGTTTTCCAGCCCGTCGACAATCGTCTCGTCAAGGGTCAGGCTGCCGTCACGGAGCCATCCGGCGACGTCGGTGTGGGCGGCCCGGTCGCGCCGATGCCGCCGTTCTGCGCCGCCAAAGCGCCACACAGCACGATCCGGCCGTGCGGTTTCATCACCTCGATCGCCGCCTCGAGCTGCGCGCCGCCGGTGTTGTCGAAATAGACGTCGATGCCGTCCGGAGCGACCTCCCGCAGCCGGTCGGCATGCCGGCCGTCGTGATGGTCGAAAGCCGCATCGAAGCCGAGGTTCCCGGTCACGTGGGCGGCCTTCGTCTGGGAGCCGACACTGCCAACGACGCGACCGGCGCCTTTCAACCGGGCGATCTGGCCGGCCAGGCCGACCGAGCCGACCCATGCAGTCAGGTAGGACCCGAGATGCGCCGACAGGGTGGGAAAAACTCGGTCGTCGATGGCGCGCTGGCCGGCACTGGTCGAACCTTCAGCCCATCAGGCTGGCGACCGTTGCTCGGCGCAGACCGGGGGCCACGAGATCAATGCGGGCGATAAGGATCTTTCTGGTTCGACCCATCGAGAGGCGAGCTGGTCCATGGTGACTCCGATGGCTGCGTAGGTCGCGGTGGCTCAGCAGCCGTGGGAAAGACGGGAACGATCCGCGGACGGAGTGGAGATGTTCAGGGCTCAGACGCGCGGAAGTCGAGTGCCTGGATGGCCTCGGCCGCCCTGGTGAATGCGGCAGCCTGCTCGGGCACGACCCTTCCCAGTGGGGATGCCGCCACCTGCTCCCACACCGCCGCCATCGCCTGGAACAGCTCCGGCGACAGCCCCGCGGCGTCCTGCGTCACGGCGATCTCGCGCATCTCGGCGACATAACGGTGTGCCTTGCTTGCCGATAACGCAAGCCAGGGCCCCAGCTCGGCGACCTGCTCGGGAAAACTCGGCGCGAGGTCATCAAGCATCGCGTCCAACACGCCGGCCGTGTTCGCGGTGACGGCGGCGTGCAGAAAGACTGCCGCGAGACCCTTGTAGACGCTGGCGGTGCTCATCTTCAGCGCGCTCGCGACTCCGGCCGCTCCGGAGAGGATGCGCGTATCAAGCCGGGGATGGACCAGGTCGGCGATCTCCGTCGCCCGCGGCCCACTCACGTACAGCCGGGTCCGGCCGCCGCCCGCCCGCGGATCCGGCGGCCCGCCCGAGATCGATCCGTCGACCAGGTCCAGCCCGTCCAGGGCCCGCTCCAGGCGCCGGACGGTCGCGGGGGCAACAGCGTTGAGATCCGCGACCAGCGGCGAGACGCCCCCTGAGACAGCCGACCGCCGGATCATCCCGGCCACCGCGAGCGCCTCGCCAGGCGGAACAACAGACAGAACGACGTCCGCCGCGCCAACCGCCTCCTCCAGGGAGCCGGTCAGTTCCAGTCCGTGGGCGAGCGCGCGGGTCCGGTCTGATCGGCCCGCCACGCAGGCTATGACTCTGGCACCGCCCTCGACGTAGCCGCGCCCCAGCGCCGAGCCCATCGCGCCAGGACTCACGATCGCCACTGTCACCATCCGCCGTCCACCTTCCGTGCCCGGAGGTCTGTGCGCCTAGGCGGTGGTCGCCACGGACACGAGTCCACGGTTCCGCTGCAGAGGCACCGTGCGCGTTACCTTCCGTCGATTCAATCCGTCATAGCCGTGACTCGTCAGTCAAATGGGCAGACGCCCCAGGAGGAGAGTTGACGATGCAATCACGGATGACCAACCCGGCGATGTTGCTCCCGCACGCGATGGAGGCGATCCAGAGCCTCTACAAAGCGATGAGCACGGGCGGAGTGCCACAGCGGACCCTGGAGCTGGTGCATCTGCGAGCCAGCCAGATCAACGGCTGCAGTGCGTGCGTGCACGCCGGGGTGGCCGGAGCCACGAAGGCCGGCGAGAGCTCGGACCGCCTGCTCGCGGTGGCGGCGTGGTACGAGTCGCCGCTGTTCGACGACGCCGAGCGGGCCGCCCTCGCCCTCACCGAGGCGGCCACCCGGCTCAGCGACAGACCCGGTCAGGTCACCGACGAGCTCTGGGACGCGGCCCGCGGGCACTACGACGACAAGCAGCTCGCGGCGATCATTCTGATGATCGCGACCACGAACTTCTTCAACCGGATCAACACCACGATCAGGGAACCGGCGGGTGCCACCTGGGGCTGAGGAAGCGCGGCGGCCCGGGCTCCGCTCGGGCCGCCCTGCCGTCAGCGTTCGAAGGCGGACAGTTCGAGCCGTCCCAACCGGTCGACGTCGGCGAGCACATCGATCGCGGCGATCATCCGTCCCCGGACGATGAATCCCATGATCGAGACTGCCCGGCCGTCCAAAGTTACGACCACGCCAGCGGCGCCGTTGACCAGGGCCGGGTGAACCTCCGCGTCCGGCCGGGCGAACATCAGCGCCCGGCCGGCGACCGCCGCCGCTCCCCGGAGCACCGTAGAGGCCTGTGGCCGGGCAGCGCCGCCGTCCGCGCGCATCTCGACGTTCGGTGCGAGGAGCGCGACGAGCGCGTCGAAGTCACCTCCACGGGCCGCTTCGAAGAACGCGCGGACCGCTTCGTGCTGTTGGGCCAGGTCCGCTTCCGGCAGCGGCGCGCCGGCCCGGATCCGTCCCCGGGCCCGGCTCGCCAGCTGTTTGGTGGCCGCCGTCGACCTGCCGAGCATCGCCGCGATGTCATTGAACGGCACCGCGAACATGTCGTGCAGCACGAAGGCCAGCCGCTCGGCAGGGGTGAGAGTCCCCAGGACCACGTGCAGGGCGAGCCCCACCGACTCGGCGAGCAGTGCCTCCCGCTCCGGGTCGACACCATCCGCCGGGCCCACTATCGGGTCCGGCACGTGGACGTCCAACGGCTGTTCTCGCCGTGTGCCGCGCGCCCGCAGCATGTCCAGGCAGACCCGGCCGGTGACCGTGGTCAGCCAACCGCGCAGGTTCGCCACGTCGCTGGTGTCGGCCGAGCTGAACCGCAGCCAGGACTCCTGCACCGCGTCGTCCGCCTCGTGCGGCGAGCCGAGCATCCGGTACGCGACCGAGCGCAGATGCGCGCGGTGTCCGTCGAACCGCGCGGCCAGCCAGTCCTGTCCAGTCATGATCGCCCTTGTCTCGCCACCTGCCGTCACGACCCTGACGCGGATGATCAGGCCGACGTAACACGCGCGTCGCCGCGCCCCGGCCTCCGGTTCGGCCGTCCGGGAGCCGGCGCGGTCCGGATCTGATCACTCGGTCACGTGCGGCCACGCCCCCTGCCGCGGTGGCTCCACCCTGTGCGCCTCCCCGGCCCGCGCAACGAGCCGTTCGCCGGCCAGCAGGGAAAGCACGCGGTATGGCGGGCGCCGTGCGATCATGTCGCCGTGGTCGACCGTCTGCGCGTGATCCTCGTGGACGACCATGAAATCGTCCGCCAGGGCGTCCGCACCATGCTGGAAGCCCACCCGGACATCGTCGTGGTCGACGATGACGTACAGGTAGGCGAGTTGGGGCCGGGCCCGGATCTGGTGGCACAGGTCGGCGCCAGCGCCGTCCGGCAACCCCCAGTCGATGAAGATCAGGTCGTAGGGCGCCTCGTCGAGCGCCGCGAGCGCGACCGCGCCGGTCGGAGCCGACTTCGCCTGGTATCCCGCGGCTAGCAGGTCGCCGCACAGCCCGGACGTCAGCTCGCCGACGCCGGCCACCAGCGCCTGAATTCCGGCGTCCGGCGCCCAGCGCGTCGCGTCCATGTCAGATGTCCTTCTCTCCAGGGACACTCAACCCTCACCACCGGCGGCGATGCATCTGATGCTCAGTTGCAGGATCCCTCCGGCGAGCCGGCGGGAACACACCGAACAGCCCATTCTGATGCGGAACCGCGACCACGGGGTGACCATGGACGTATCGGACGTGTTCGGCCCGGCCGCGCCCTGGGCCGTCGCAACCGTCGGTGTGTTAGCGGCGTTCCTGGTCGCGGCGGCGTTCTGGCAGGGGCGGCCGAATTCCGGCGGAATCTTTGGGGTCATCCGCTCGGGCGCGGCTCGGAGGTCGTGGTCGATGACATGAACCGCGCGCTCGACCAGCTCGAGGCCCATTCCTACGACGTCATCATGCTGTCTCTGGTGCTGTCCTCGATGCCGGAGCCGCCCGACTTCGGCGCGTTAAGAAGGCTGCTCCGGCCGGGCGGGTCGCTGATCGTCACCGACATCAATCCCGGATACACCCGGGACAACCCGCTCTACAAGGTCTGGGTGGACGGTGCCGTCGTGGCGTTGCGCATCACGCCGGTGGACCCGTTCGAGGTGATTCGCCGGGCCGGCGCGGCCGGTCTCGGGCGGCGGAGCAGAAGACGATAGGCGAGGAGAGCCTGTACTACTCCTTCCTACTGGTGTTCACGCCGGACCCGGTCCGGCCCCCTTCGGCGCCGCGCCGAAGCGTCGGCCTGATCCTCGTCACGGCACTGACGCCGGCCTTGGCGCGGCGTCGCCCCGGCCGGGCCCTCGTCCTCGGTGCCGGCGACCCGGATGCGGTGGCCGCATACATGGCCGACGTCCTGCAGTCGTCGGTCTATCCCGACGGCTTTCCGCACCAGTACCGGCTGCTCTACCGGCCGGACTCGATGGACCTCGTGATCGACTATGAGCTGCCGACCACCGACGTGATCCCCGAACAGCGCTCGTTTCGCTACGTGAAGAAGACCGACGAGATCACCGTGGCAGCTCGCCCGGTACGGGAACGGCGGGACCTCTACCGCTCGCTCGTCGCTCAGATCGCGCTACGCCCGATGCGGGAGGTGTTCGACGGCGAGGGTACAGACATCTTGGACACGGTAGTCTTCAACGGCCATTTCTCCACCATCGACCGCGCCACCGGCCAGGAGATCCAGCCCTGTCTGGTCAGCGTCAGTGCCACCCGCGAAGAGTTCACCGGGCTGGTGCTCGCCCAGGTCGATCCCACCGAATACCTCAGGCGGCTGAACGCTCTGGTCTCGCCGCACCCCTACGACCTGGAGCCGGTGCGACCGGTCGGTGATTGGAGATGGTGGAGAGGTGCACCTCCTCGACGCCCCCGTCGTCCTCGGCGCAGGCCCCGTCGGCCGGTCGGTCGCGGCTGCGCTCGTGGCCCGCGAGATCCGTCCGCGCGTCGTCACCAGATCGGGGACCACGATCGACGGGGCCCAGCCCTGCCAGGCCGACGTGGCCGACTCCGATGCGTGAGGACGCGAACCGGGTCAGTGCGTGCCACTCGTCGCTTCACGCGACAATGACGACCTTGACTCCGACCGCGTCATAGGTTCCGCGCGCGCGTGCGTCCCTGGTCGCGAGGGCCAGCCCGTGCTCCCTGGCGGCCAGAGCCACCAGCCCGTCGTACACCGCGCCCCCGGCAATCCCGAGGCGGCCCAGCGTTGTGTGAACACTCTGGGCTACCGGGCCAGTCAGCGTAAGCGGTGCCGTGAATCGCGCATCGAGCAGGCGTGCGGCGTCCGACCCGGACAGTCTCGCGTCGCCCGGCATTCTGGTGAGTACCGAATAGGTCTCCGCCAGAGCGTGCCCACTCAGCGTAAGCTCCCGCCCCGCCCACCATCGCACCACGTCCTCGTGCTGCACATGCGAGCGAACCAGGAGCGGGACCGCGACACTCGCGTCGACCGCGATGGTCACCTGCGACCGGCGTCGACGAGGCCGAACAGGATGTCGTCATCGACGGGCGTGTCTCCGGCCGACACGAGCACGCCGTTCTCCCCGACGAGGCGCGCAGTCCTACCGGCCGGCACGACCTGCACACCAGCGCCGTAGTCGGATAGTAGACACAATCGAAGAAGTGCTTGAGCGCGCCGCTCATGTAGCCGATGTTCGCGGGCATTCCCAGCAGGTAACCATCGGCGGCGAGCACATCGACGGCCGTGGTGGCCAACGCTGGCCGCACCTGCACCGCCACACCCTCGATCGCCAATGCCAGGCCGGCCCAGGCAGGGCTCAGGTAGGCGGCGCCGAGACCGGCCCGGGCGAGAGCGACGAAGGCGGCGATCCCGCCCGGTCCTTCGGCTAGTCCCGGTCGGCCTGACGCCACCGTCCGAGCCACTGCAGGGTCCGCCGTCGATCTTCAGTGCCGCCGACGAGACTGACCAGCAGATCGGTCACCCCGGCGTCGGCGAACTGCCGGATCGACGACGCGACGGTCGCCTCATCTCCCGCGATGACCGTCTCCCCCACGGCCGACCTGCCGTCCCGCGCCAGGATCGTGCGGTAGGCCGGGAAACTGGCGGCGAAGCCCACCTGTGCCTCGACCGTCTGCCGCGCCCCTTCCGGATCGGCGGTGATGCTGATCGGGACGCCGGCCACGATCCGCGGGGCGGGCCGTCCCGCCGCCGCGGCGGCGCGTGTGATCGTCGGCACGACATGCCCGGCGAGGGCCTCGGGACCGGCCCACACCGTCACCGTCCCGTCGGCGAGCTCGCCGGCGACACGCAGCATGACCGGGCCAAGCGCGGCCAGCAGCACCGGGACGGCGGTGGCACCGGGCACCTCGACCTGCCCGGCCGCGGTCAGGAAGGATCCGCGATGCTCGACGGGCTCCCCGCGCAGCAGCGGGCCCAGCACGGAGAGGTACTCCCGGGTGTGCCGCGCCGGTTGGTCGTAGGAGTGGCCGAAGGCGCCCTCGATGAAGTGCCGGTGGCTCGGCCCGACCCCGAGGGTGACCCGGTGACCGGTCGCCGCCTGGGCGGTGAGCGCCTGCCCGGCGAGCACGAGCGGATGGCGGGGATAGGTCTGGACGACGGCGGTGCCGAGCTCGATGCCCGGCACCCGCTGCCCCGCGAGCGCGGCGACGGTGAGCGCGTCCCACGCGGTGATCTGGCTGAAGAAGGCGCTGTCGAGGCCGGCTTCGGCAGCCGCGCGCGCCTGCCCGATCATCTCCTCCAGGGTGGAGCCGGCCCCGCCCACGTAAACACCCAACCGCATTGACGCCTCCAAGATGAATCGGATGTTCCGCTTCCCCTTGGACAGTAGTCTGAAGGCTCAGATTCCAGGGGAGCCAGACTGTGCGATCCGATGCGCGACGCAACCGTGAGCTGATCTCCGACGCCGCCCGCGAGCTGTTTACCGAGCGTGGCGCGGCTGTCTCCATGGAGGAGATCGCAAGCGCGGCCGGGCTCGGGGTGGGGACGCTCTACCGGCACTTCCCCGATCGGGCCGCCCTGCTGGAGACCATCGCGGCCGACACCCTCGAGCGCTTCCTCGCGTTCGGCCGCGCCGAGGCGGCACAGGACCTCTCCGGCTGGCAGGTCCTGCTGCGCATCATCGAGCACTGCACGACGCTGCCGCTGGCCCTGATCAAGACCCTGGCCGAGGGGGTGGTCACCGCACCGACGGTGGTCAGCCTGACGGCCGAGGCCGACACTCTGCTCGCAGCCGTCGTCGAACAGGCTCAGCGGGAGCGGACACTGCGCCCGGATATCCCACCCCATGAAGTCGTTACACTACTGAAAGTAATGGTCTGTCGGCCGGGAGCCCGCGCCGACGACCACCTGGTCACCGTCATGCTCGACGGCCTGCGGGTGGGCGTTCCGCCGCAGGCACCGACTCCCGGCCCCGATGACGCGGTCCTCGCCGCCGACCCGCCCGCCTGACCGTGCCCGCCTGACCGCGTCCGGCTGTCCAGCCGGCCGGCGTATCGCGGTGACGCAGAGGGCGGTCACGTGTTCGCGAGGGCGCCCGTACTTTCCTCGCCGACGGTCCGGACGCCGTAGAGGCGGACGGCGCGGCGCCGGAAGGCCGGGCCCCAGACGTGCCTGAGCAGCAGCCGCAGGGAAGCGGCACGAGCGTGAGGGCTTCGGCACGGGTCGTCTCGTCGGCGGCCATGTGGCTGATGCAGACCGTCTCCGGCGGCGCCTTCGGCACGACCGGGGCGTGGCTCGCCTGGCGCCAGCCACGCCTCGCCGTCGGCTGCCTGATGCTGGCATCCGGCGCGTTGCAGGCGGTGTCGTTCGCAACGGTCGAGTACTGGGTCTGGGCCGCTGCCCGCGGCCCACAGGCGTTCGGGGCGACCACCGCCCTGTGGCTGGCGCAGTGGACCTGGATCATCGGCCTTTTCTCCGTCGCCCTCGTGCTGCCACCGCTGCTGCCCGACGGCCGGCTGGTCTCGGACCGCTGGCGCTCGGCATTCACCCTGGCCGTCCTGGCCACCGTCGCCGAGGGAGTGCGCTGGGCGCTGGCACCCCCGTCGGTGTGGGCGGCGACGCTGCCCACAAGCCTGCCTCGGGATGATCTACGATGCTCTCCGGCGCGGCCGGAGAGAGCGCGGCTGAGGACGTCATTTCTTTTCTCCCCTTGTGGGCCCGGGGCCTTTCCCCGGGACACCGAGTCCCAGCCCGGGCCCCAGGCCAACCCCCATGCCACCGACGTCGCATCAGCGATCAACCACTCCATCGGCAGTCGCATCAGCCTCCGGGACAAGCCGAGCAGAGCGGAGCGACCGAGGTCCACGGCAAAGAGCCGTCCGGCCCGGCCTGCACGGAGCAGGGCCGCAGCGCATCGTCTACATCACAAGGCTCGCGGGGCCGTGGCGCCGAGATCCCAGCAGGCCTCGCGGTCCGCAGCGGTCAGCTCACCGACGATGGTGATCGGCTCACGCAACCGCTTCCATTTCAGGCCAGTCGTGATGGTCTCGACGCCACGGACCGCACCTGCAATGTCACTGTTGCCATGGACGTACAGAGCATAGGGCCAGCCACCCGCCGCCTCGAGCACGGGATAGTAAGTCCCGTCGCAAAAATAGCATCAACAAAGGTGCTCGGTTGATCACGAGACACCAGTGTTCTACGCGCGGGGACGTCGTCAGCCATCCGCGTAGAGATCCGACGGGCCCGACAAACATGATGTCCGGTGACTCGGCGGCGGCTGTCGCCAACCCATCTGTTGAGGTGCGACCCGCGGGCCCTAACTAGCCGAGTTTGGCTCCTTACCGCCGGTTCCCGTTCCCGTAACCAGCCCGGCCGTCGGCGTCGCCATTGCGGTGAGGCTGCGGCCGACCAGGCAGTGCGGCTGGCGGTCCGAAGAACTGTCCTTGTCCGAAGCGGCAGCCATGGTGCGCCAATGTGCGTGCCTGCTCTCGGTTCTGGACGCCGGTGGCAACGACCGTGAGACCGAGGTCCCTGGCGAGGGCGAGCAGTGCCCGGCGGAGCAGGTCGGCCCGGTTGGCGCTGCCCGTCAGGCCGCCGGCGTAGGAGCTGTCGAACATGAGTATCTGGATCGGCAGCTCGTCGAGCGCCAGAAAGGTGCTCTGGTTCCTGGCGATGGCGTTCAGCGCGAGGCGCAGGCCACGGGTGACGCATGTCCGCAGGCTGCGCGCGGCCTCCTCGTCGAGGCACTCCATGTCCGTAAGCTTGAGGATCAGGGCCTGGGCGGGGAGGCGGGAGGCCACCAGCGCCGCCTCGACGTCGGGCAGTAAGTCACCAGCCGGCCTCGCCGCCGAAACGCCGACGCAGACGGCGACGTTCTGCCCTGTCTGCCTTCGGTAGTGGCCGATATCATGGCAAGCGCGGCCGAGGATCAACTGTTCGAGCTGTGCTCTTAGCCCCACTCCGGTCGCGACCGTGACCGTCTGCTCTGCCGTGAACGACCCGAGCGTCGGATGGTGCCAGCACGTTGAAGCCTGAAACGCGACCGTGTGATGGTGTATCAGATCGACGATCGGCTGATAGAGGACATCGATGACGCCGCCGGCGGGATCGCCCCGCAACAACTGGGACAGCGCGAGTTGCGCCGTCGGCGACCGGCCGTGAGCGAAGATGTCAGGATCGTAGACGACCAGACTGTTTTTCCCCCGCCGCTTGGCTGCGTACATGGCGAGATCCGCCTGCTGGACCAGATCCTCGGCACTTATCGAGGATCCCGGCACGGTGACTGTCAGGCCAAGGCTCGCGTGAATGGCGCACGGTTGCCCGGCAAGAAAGCACGGTGCCCGGACCACCGCGGCCGCCCTCTTGCCGACCGCCTCGGCGTCCGCGGCATCGTCCGCCAAAAGAACCGCGAACTCGTCGCCACCGAGACGGGCGACCGTGTCCGAGGGCGGTACGCAACCAAGCAGCCGCCGAGCGGTTATCCTCAGCAATTCGTCCCCGGCCGGATGACCCAGGGTGTCGTTGACACTCTTGAAGTCATCGAGATCGCAGAAGAGCAGAGCCAGCCGGCCGCGGGCTCGCCGAGCGACCGCCTCTTCCACCCGGTCACCGAACAGCACACGGTTCGCCAGCCCGGTCAGCGGGTCATGGAGTGCCTGGTGGCGCAGCTGGCGACGGCTGCGCTGAACCCTGTCCAGCAGCTTCTGGTTGTCCGCCAAAGTCAGCATCTGCCGGATCAGCACCATCAGCACGAGCGCGAAGATACCGTATATTTCGATCGGTTCGACCCGCGCCTCGGTTGACATCTGAATGACCGCCAGCACGCCCAGCGCGGACAGCGGAACGTACGGGAGGAATATCCTCACCCAGCGTACGCCGGGTCCGGCCCGCCAGCCAGCCCACCGGACGCGCCACGAGTCAGGAGCGGATTCGAGACTTAGGGGGCAGCGGCAACTACAGAGCCAGTCGATGGCCGTGGTGGCGCGATGCAGGCAAGCCCGATCATCACAGTGCCAATGGCGTTGGCGGCTTCGAGTTGCAGGGGCTCCGGTTGGCCGCTCGCGATGAAGTAGAGCGACACGTGCAGAAGTATGGTGATGGAGGCCAGCCCGCCACCGAGCAATTCGAATGAATTCTTCTGGCGCGGGCGTCGGAACGCCGCTACGAGCAGGACGGTGATCAGTAGCAGGAGACATCCGATGCCGAACGCCAACAAGGCCGCGAGACTGGCTGGTGCGGGTGCTCGCGCACGTACCAGAGGCTGGAGGACGACCACCCAGCCGAGCAGGCTCAGCGAGCCGGCGAGGAGCACCGCGTCCATGACGGTGACAGCCCGCCAATGGGTGCCGTGCTGGCCGGCTCGGCGCACCGGCTCGTCCTCCGGGCTGAGTGGGTCGGTAGGAAAAGCCAGCAGCGCGGCAACGGATGCTGGAATGAACGCCAGATACGCCGGCTCCGTCCCCGACAAGGGTGGCACCGGGCTCTGGCCCGAGAACAACGCCCTGACGGAAGTGATGACCAGGCCGGCTGCCACCGTGATCCATCCGGCGAGAAGGAGCAGTCGCCAACGTCGCTCGCCGCCCCTCGCTCGCCGTGCCGACCACAGTTCGCACCCACCCTGGAACGCTATAGCGGCCATGCCGCAGGCGCGGACCACCAGGTCAGCGGTGCGCGAGGGAAGGATGAAGGAAGCGAGCATGACTGCGGGCGCGACTGCCGCCCACACACAGACTATTCGGCGGAAAACGGCCGTGCCGCAGTTCGGTGCGTCGCACTCCGCCGCGGCCGCTTGAGTGATCTCCGCGCGCGACATCGTCCTCTCCGCCTGGGATCATTTCCGCCCACCCCGCTCTGGATCGTCCTGCCAGCCGAAATGGATCGCCGCGACGAACCTCCCACCCATCCATCCAACCGAAAGCGACGCCATATATACCCAGAGTGATGGCACGTACATTAGTACGGATGGACGAAGACCACCAACGAGCCGAGGAGGCCCGATACGCCCTCCGTGCGTTCCTCGCCCCAATCCCAGTGCCGATCAGACCGAAACGGCCTGGCGATCCACCCTGGAGCCAGCCACACAGCTCGTCCATGAGCTCCGGCACGCGCTCGGCCTCCGGCCCGGTGTAGACCGGCGGATTGTCCGGCGCGCCGCGCACCCAGATCAGCCCAAGCCTGTACCAGCCAGGCCGGGCATCGGGCTGGCGGCGGCGCAGCACCACGTTCCCAGCGGACCCCCCGCGCCTGCATCAGCCTCAACGAGGATCGTCAGCGCCTCACTCAGACGCTTCCATCGCAGGCCCGTGGCCGGCTCCGGCTCGGAGATGTCGCGGTAATCTGCTCCCACAGCGCCCCTGAGCCCTACGACGAAGACCAACCGTTCCACGCCCCCGCTCGGACGGATAGTGCAATCCGCGAGAACCGTCACCGCTTCGCCGCGGGAAAGACCGGTGTTCCGATCGAAACAGAACCAGCCTTGCCGTGTCGAGGAAAGCTGGGAGGGGATGCCGGCTTCGCCCGTGCTCCCGACGCGGCGTCCAGCAGTCTTTTCCGCGCCGCCACTGCGTCGACATCGAATAGGTCTACCGGAACCGATGGCGCACCGGCCCTGAGCCAGGACGGCCCGGTGTGATGCAACTTGGCATTACATGTCTCCAGCCGGAGCGCCCGTTGTCACCGGGGGCGTCCCCCGAAGCGACAGGCGGGTTTCGGCGGGCCGACCGGGCCGACCAGCCGGGGCCCCGGTCGGGAGGATGACCGACCCGCCGGCGGCGCGGGGTGGCGCCCTGGGCGAAGCGCCGCCATCGTCCACGCCGGGTCCGACAGTTCCCGATCGTGACCATCTGAGCTGGGCAAGCTCCAACAGGCGGGCTGGCAGGCACGGTGTCAGTATTCGGCCCGGGGGACGTCGGCCCGGCTCTCCCGACGGCGTGGCGGACAGCGACCAGCCCGCGGATCAGGGGCAGCCACACGATGAACGGGCGTCCGACCGCTATCGGCCGGACGACAGCCGGCCAAGCCCGCGGGGACAGGACAACCGATGACGAGACGGCGGTGACCGGGCGAACGGCGCACGCCGCACAGCCCACCCTGGCGCGCGTCCTGAGCGGGCGGATGCTGTTGTTCCTCGTGCTCGGTGACGTCCTCGGATCGGGGATCTACGCGCTCACCGGGCAGATCGCCGCCGACGTCGGCGGGATGATCTGGGCACCGTTCCTGATCGCCTTCGCACTGGCGTTCCTCACCGGGACGGCCTACGCCGAGCTTGTCGGCAAGTACCCCCGGGCGGCCGGAGCAGCACTCTACGCCAACGAGGCGTTCCGTCGCCCGTTTCTCACCTTCATGGTCGGCTTCACCGTGCTGGCCGCCGGGATCACCTCCACCGCCACGGCCGCGCGGGCCATTGGGGGCAAATACCTCGCGGAGTTCGTGGCGGCCCCGACGGTCGTCGTCGCGGTCGTGTTCATCCTGCTGACCGCGGTCCTCAACGCCCGTGGGATCGAGGAGTCGGCCCGGGTGAACCTTGTGCTCACCGTGATCGAGCTGACCGGGCTGTTGCTGATTGTCGGGATCGGCGTGCACGCGCTGGCTACCGGTGCGGGCGAACCGGGACGGGCCTTCGAGCTGCGTGCCGAGGGGCCTGCGCCGCTCGCCCTGCTCGCCGGCACGACGCTCGCGTTCTACGCGATGCTCGGCTTCGAGAACTCGGTGAACCTCGTCGAGGAGGCCCGCCGGCCGCGCCGGGACCTGCCCCGGGCGCTGTTCGGCGGCATGTTCATCGCCGGCACGGTCTACCTGTTCGTCGCGTTCACCTGCGCGATGCTGGTGGATCCCGACATCCTCACCGGCTCCGGTGCCCCGCTGCTGGAAGTGGTGAAGGCCTCCGACGTGCCGGTGCCGTCGAAGCTGTTCGCCGCGGTCGCGCTGGTCGCGGTCGCTAACACCGCCCTGATGAACATGGTGATGGCCTCCCGTCTCGTCTACGGCATGGCTGCCCAGGGCACGATCCCGACCGTCTTCGCGCGGGTGCTGCCCGGCCGACGCACCCCGCCGATAGCGATCGGCTTCGTGACGGCCCTGACGGTGGCGCTGGCCAGCACCGGCCAGCTGGCCGGCCTTGCCGACACCACCGTCCTGCTCCTGCTGCTGGTCTTCTTCGTCGTCAACATCAGCGCGCTGGTGCTGCGTCGCGAGCCCGTCCCGCCGGGCGCCTACCGCGCCCCCACCTGGGCCCCGGCACTCGGCGCGCTGTCCTGCGCGGCGCTGGCCACCCCGCTGGTCCACCGCGAGGGCACCGTCTACCTGCGCGCCCTCGGCCTGCTCGCGCTCGCCGTCGTCCTCGTCCTTGCCCAGAAAGTTGTCAGCGGCCGGTTCCGCGCGTGTGAGTTATCTGGTGCCGCCAGACCGGCCCCGTCACAGCCCTACCCGACGGCGACGGGCACAGCCGACTTCTCTGGATCACGGACCTCCTCCCCGACAGCCTGGCGGGCCTGATCGAGGCCCGCACCGCACACGACATCAAGGAGATGAAGGAGGTACTCGAACTGTCCACCGGCACGTGATCACGACCGTCTCCCCGTTCTGCGCGGGTGACCTTCGAGGGGCCTCGTCCACTGACTGTGGCGGGAGGCGGCCTGGAGTTCGCTGTGCTCGACGACGACGGCCGGAGCAAGGTCGGCTACATGTTCCCGGGAGCCTGACCGGGAGTCGCGGGAGACACCGCCCCGGCGGCGACCGAGAGGGCCTTGGCCGTCGCCGGGTCGACCGGCAGGAACGCCTCCAACTTCAGCTCGGCGAGGGTCACATCGACGGCGGTGGCGAAGGTCGTCACGGTCGTCAGCAGGCGCAGCTCACCGCGCGATGACCCCAGGTGAAGCGGGACGGCGAAACCGAGCTGCCCGTCGGACGGCGCCAGCTCGGGGACGTACCTCGTAAGTTCGGCGCGCAGCTCCGCCACGTGGCCAAGGCACGCCAGGATGTGGCGCGCCCATTCCGCGAAGTTGCGGATGCGGGGCGCCAGGCCCTCGGGATGCAGCGCGAGGCGGTAGATGTTCTTGCCCGGACCGACCAGCTCGGGCGCCGCGCCCTCGGTGATCAGATCGAACGCGTCGTTCGCGGCGATCAGGTCGCCGTTACGGTCCACGACCAGCGCCGGGTACGGCAGGTGCCCGTGGACGATATGGTCGATCGCGGTGCGCACAGGGGCCAACACCGGGTCGTCGAGTGGGCTCTGCGGGTAGATAGGCGCGTACCCGGCAGCCAACAGCAGCTCAGCACGCTCCCGCAGCGGCAGTTCGAGTGACTCGGCCAGGCGTACGACCATGTTCCGGCCGGGGGCGGATCTGCCGGACTCGATGAAGCTGAGGTGCCGCTGGGTGGTGCCCGCCCGCAGCGCCAGGTCGAGCTGGCTGAGATGACGGCGGGTACGGCGTTCGCGTAGCGCGCGAGGGAAGTCCACTCCCGGGCAGGGTGGCCGCGCACGGCTGCCACCGAGGATGAAGAGGAGGAGGAACGGGTCGTCGGTGTTGATGTCGACCGCCGCCGGCCTTCCCGTCCCGCCTCCCGCGAGATCGGCGAAGGGCACTTTGCGCGGCATTCTCAACGACGTCGGACTGACGATCGACGAGCTCGCCCCGTAGCAGCCGCGCCCGACGACGGGGCGTCTCCTGAGCGATCACCCGTCAGCCCGCGAATCGGACATCCGCAATGCTCGGCGTCGACCAGATGTCGAGCAGTAACGCCACGTGTCGTCTGAGGGCGTCGACGACGAGGACTGCGGGGTGCGGATCCACCTGGCTTCACGATGAAGCAGGACCTTCCGGGATCGTTCACTGCCGCGTCTCGCGGGCGTAGCGGGCGGGCGTGACGCCGAAGGCATCCCGGAACGCGGCGGTGAAGGCGCTCGGGTTGCTGTAGCCACAGGCAAACGCGACGGTGGTGACCGGCTCACCCCCGGCGAGCAGGGTAAGGCCATGGTGCAGCCGGAGCTGGGCCCGCCACTGCGGGAAGGTCATCCCGGTCTGACGGCGGAACAGGCGGCTCAGGGTACGTTCGCTCGCCCCTACGGCGGCGCCGAGCTCGGCCAGGGTCCGCGGATCGGCGGGGTCAGCGGCCAGCGCCGCCGTGAGAGCGACGAGGCGGTCGTCGCGCGGCTGGGGCAGGCAAAGCCGCAGCTCGGTCACCGGCCGCAGCGAGCGCAGCAGGACGGCGGTCAGGTCGCGGCGGTCGGCGCCGGCCAGGCCCGTCGCGGTGAGCGCCCGGATGATCTCACGCAGCAGGGCGGGTACTGCGACCACGGTCGGGTCGGGGGAACCGAACGGGTCGTCCACGTCCGAGAAGGCCAGTGAGTGCATGTGTGTGGGGCCGTGCGCCTGGTGCGCGTGCGCCACACCGGCCGGCAGCCACACAGCCCGCAGCGGCGGCACCACCCACGAACCGACCCGGGTCACCACTCGCAGGACCCCGGTGCCCGGATAGATGAGCTGGTGGTCGGTGTGGTCGTGCCAGTCGATCCGTTCCCGGTCCGTCAACCGCCGCAGCTCGGGCCCGGCCAGGAAACGGCGGTTCATCGACAGAACTCTACGGCCTGGCGGTGGCCCGCCGCCCGAGTCGACGCCCATGCTGGCGGTCCGCCCTCGAAGAACCGACGTCAGGGAGACCGTCATGACCGTGCCGCACCGGATTTCCGCCCCCGACGGCTGCGTTCTCGTCACGGAGGTGAGCGGGCATGGCTCGGTCGTGGTGCTGCTGCACGCGGGCGGTCCCGACCGACACAGTCTCGATCCGTTCGCCCGGCGGCTGGCCGGCCGTCACACGGTCGTGCAGCCGGACATCCGGGGCTACGGCGGCTCCGTCTGCCGCGACCCGGCTCGCCACACCTGGGACCAGTACGCCGTCGACGTCCTCACGGTGCTCGACGGGCTCGCCGAGGCCGGCGTGGTGGCGGCGAACGTGGGTGTGGTGGTGGCCGGGGTCGGGCTTGGCTCCACGATTGCGCTTCGCCTGGCCATCGCCCGGCCCGACCGGGTCGCGGCGGTGGTGGCCCTCGGCGTCGAGGACATCGAGGACGACGAGGCCAAGGCAGCCGAGATCGCGTATTTCGACGCGTTCGCCGACCGCGTCCGCGACGAGGGGCTGGCTGCCGCCTGGGCGCCGATCGTCGCCAGGCTGCCGCCGGTCGTCGAGGCGATGGTCACCGACGCGATCCGACGCAGCGACCCGGCCAGCATCGCCGCAGCCGCGTCCATCGCGCGGGACCGTAGCTTCCGCCACGTCGACGACCTGGCAGCAGTCCGGGTGCCGGCGCTGGTCTTCGCCGGCACCGACTGGCGCCACCCACGCGCGCTCGCCGCGGCGGCCGCGCGGGTGATGCCTGCGGCCACGATGGCGATGGCCGAGATCGGGCCGGCCGTCCGGACCGGAAAGGAACTGGCCGACGCGCTCATGCCGGAGCTGCTGGACTTCCTCGACGGTCCGGCGGCCGTGCCCGACGCACGGACGACCACCGCGCGACCGGCCGAGGCGACGAGACGCCTGGCGTGACCGCCGCCGACGGCCCGCGGGCGGCGGCGCTCCCCGCTCCGGCCGCGGTCACCCCCGGGCTTGGCCTGCCGGCGGCGGCGTCGTCGGCGACACCCTGGCGGCGGATGCGGATGTGGGCCGCAGCCCACGCCGTAGACGATCTTTATCAGGGACTGGTGCCGGCGAGTGTTCCGTACTTCGTCCTCGAGCGGAACTACGGCTACCTCGCCGCCTCCGGGTTGACACTGGCCGCGGCGCTGGGCAGTGCGCTGCCGCAACCAGTGATCGGCCTGCTCGTCGACCGCCGACGGGTCGGCCCGCTGGCCGCAGTCGGCGTGATTCTCGCCGGGCTCGGCGTCGGACTCGCCGGGCTCGTGCCCGGCTACGCCCTGACCTGGTCGCTGGTGCTGCTTTCCGGGATCGGCGTGGCGATGTTCCACCCCGCGGCCGGGCGGGCGGCTCGGATCGACGCGGGTGACAGCACGGCGGCGATGAGCATCTTCGCCGCCGGTGGCAGCGTCGGATTCTTCCTGGCTCCCGTCCTCGCCACCCCGGCGCTGGCCACCCTGGGCCTGGCCGCCACGGCGCTGTTCATCCTTCCCGCGGTGCTCGTCGGCTTCGTGCTGCTACGGGCCCACCAACGGCAGGCGGCGGCCGCGAAGGTGGCGGCGGTCACCACGGCCGGCGGCAAGGATCTCTGGAGCCCCTTCCTCCTCCTCACCACGGTCGAGATCGCGCGGTCGGTGCTCTTTTTCGGCGTGAACACGTTCATCGAGCTGTACTGGCTCCGCCATCTGCACGCGGGTCACACCGCGGCCGGCGCCGCGCTGGCCTGCTTCCTGGCCGGCGGGGTCGCCGGCACACTGGCCGGCGGGCGGGTCGCCGACCGCGCCGGTGCCGTGCGCACGGTCCAGGCCGGCACCGCGCTGGCGATCCCGACGCTGGTCGCACTGCGTGCCGCGCCCGGCCCGGGAACCGCGCTACTGGCCGCCATGACCGCCGGAGTGGCCATCAACATTCCGTTCTCGGTGCTCGTCAAGCTGGGTCAGGACTACCTGCCGACCCGACCGGGAACCGCCGCCGGTGTCACCCTGGGGCTCGCTGTCAGCATCGGAGGTCTTGGGGCACCGGGTCTGGGGGCGATCGCCGACGCATGGGGAATCGCCGCGGTGTTCTCGGTCCTCTGCCTCGTCCCGGTGCCGGGTCTGCTCCTGGCCACGTTCCTGCCCGAGATCCGGCCGGCACCACCGCAGGACGCACAGGAACGGAGGCGCCCGGCCTGAGCAGACGTCACCCGTCCATGAGGCTGGCGGCCGCCGTCGCTCCGAGCTCCCAGCAGGCCTCGCGCGCGGCGGCGTCCACCTCGCCGACGATCGACAGCGGCTCGCGCAGGCGCTTCCACTTCAGTCCGGTCGTGATGGTCTCGACGCCGCGAATCGCACCGGTCGTGTCGCTGTTGCCGTGGACGTAGAGCGCGTAGGGCCGTCCGGCGGTGGCCTCCAGCACCGGGTAGTAGATCGTGTCGAAGAACTTACGGAAAGTCGCGTGCTTCGCGCGGTCACGCTACGGGTTTCCACGAGGTCACCGCCTCGGTGACGCCGAGCTCCGGGGCCGGTCCTTTCGGCGAGATCCGAGGCCCGGGACTCGCAAGCATCAGCGGCCGTCTCCCGGACGAGGGCAGTCCGGTCGCGAGAACGGGGCGCTCCACCCAGGCAATACTGTCACTCAGGGCACCAGTCAGGTCACAACAGGATAGATTGGAAGGCGACGTCCGGACGAGGCCCGCGCCACGGTAGCCACCACCACGGAAAGGATCGAACTGCCGGGATGGGAGGGGACAGCGGGACACGGCCCGCACGGATACGGTCAGGCTCGGGAGCCCGGTACCCTACGCACCGACTGTGGGCACTGATCGCGTCGATCCTCCTCACGATCGGGGGCATCGCTGTCCTCGCCTTCAGCACAGCCGCGGACAGCGAATACTACGGATCAAACTCGACCTACAACAACGATTACTCGGATCCTCCGCACATCCCATTGGTCGCGCTTTCCCTCTTCCTGATGCTGCCGATAGGAACGATTCTCACCTGCCTACTCGGCTGGGACCTCCATCGTCATCGACGACGGGCATCGGGCAGGTTCACGGCCAGCGAACGGTGGGAGATAGATCGCATGCAGGCTTGGCGTGCGGAGCTGCATCAAAATTGGGTCTACGCCCGCGGCCTGCTCCATCATCTGGCCACCGGTCATGGCATGCAGGAGCTGCGTACATGGGACCCGTTATGCGCCCAGACGAACGCGTCTATCTGCATATTCCAGCGTATTACTCGCGCTTCTACGGTACCGATCCCGTCTACGTCCACACGACCGGGGTCTTCCTTGGTAGCGCACCCTTCATGGCCGCCGGATACGCGCTGACCGCGCTGGGCAATCACAGCCGTCGTCAGGCCGCGCTGGCAGCCTCGATTCCGCAGTGGCGGGAATTCACGACAGCAACCGTCCTCGTGACCAGCGAAAGGATATTGTGCGAGGTCAGCGGCCGCTGGCTGTCCTTCTTTCCGCACCAGGCAGTGGCCATCTATCCGGATCCGGCCGACTGGTCGATAGTCCTCGACTTCGGAGACATCGAACCACTTCGCCTCTCGGGCCTGAACGGTCCTACCCTGGCTGTCGCAATCGTGTGGATCGTCTACGGCCACTCGGCGCTGGCGGAACATCCAGGACTGGAGCCCCTTCGCCGCCAACAGTAGGCGCCAGTCGTGTATGCACCGGGTCGAGCCTGCTTGCGCGACAGCGCGTTGCAGAGCCGGCACGCTGCGAGGCCATCCGAAAGCGGGGCGGAAGGTCCACTACGAGACCAGCGCAGCGTACCATGCAACATGGCACCGGTAGGAGGCGAGCAGCGTCTCCGAAAATCCGGGTAGTTCACTCGTAACGATCTTGCTGGAGATACTCGCTTTCATCTCAATGCCACTTAAGCAGCACGATCCGGCCAGCCTGATCAACAACAGCCTCCATGAAATACGAGTCGATGCGCGAGACCCTCGACCTCCTGTCAGACGACGAGGCTCTCGCGGATCTGCGGCAGTCACGGGACGACTTCGCCGCAGGCGACACCTCCGCCTTGAGCGAGGTCGTGGCCGAACTGGAGCAGCGGCGGGCCGGGGACGAGTGATGGCCGCCAGCGGCCCACCCTACGAGGTCGCGCTGTCACGCAGGGCACGGAGAAACCTCCACGAGGACCTGCCACTGGAGGTCGCAGCCGCCGCGCTGGAGACGATCCAGCGGGCGATCGCCATGAACCCACACCGGGTCGGAAAACCGTTGGACGAGCCCTTCGACGGCTTCTACTCGGCGCGCCGCGGGACCTACCGCATCATCTACCGGATCGACGCGGCCAAGCACCCGGTAGAGATCCACTCCATCCGGCACCGGCGAGACATCTACCATCTGTGAGTCCCAGAACGCTTCAGGACGCCCTGGCCACGGTCACGGGCGTGCTCGGCGCCCCAGCCCTCGTCTGCGTCCTTGGCCTGGCCCGCGCGATCAACGCCATCAGTGCCTGCACACTGATCGCGGCCCCCTGACATGGCGACTGCTCTCGAACCCGCAGGAGAGCGGCCTCAGTCCGCGTGGGCGCTGAACTGGAAGATAACGCGCTCCCCCTCGCCCACAGGCTCCTGGAAGTTGGCGAAGTAGCGTTCCAGAAGATCGTCGGAGACGGTGACGCTGTTCGCGTCGTTCCGCTGGTTGCGGATCGCCAATCGACGCCGGAGAGTCTCCAGGTCGGCCGGCAGGAAGACGAGTACCCATCGACATCCGTGGCTTTCGATCGCGGCCTTGTATTGATCGCGGGTGCCCCGGCTCCAGAAGCTGTAGTCGATGACTATCGGAACCTTCGCCTTCATCAAACGGACCAGATTGCCCCACAACCGCCGCTCGGCGGTCGACTTGAGATGCTCGTACTCCGCCGGGTCGAGTTCAGCCCCATCGCGGCCGGTCCATGTCCACACAATCTCGTCGATCGAGAGTCGGGCATAGCCGCGACGCTCAAGGGCCCGCGCATACGTGCTCTTGCCCGAGCCAGGCAGACCGCACATCATCACGACGAGACCACGCTCTGTCCCGACAAGGTCCGGGAGAAGAGCCGCACCATCCACCATGGCGAGGCTACAGGATGCCGAAGGCCCCAGTCCGTACCAGACGGCGAGCCACGAGATGCCAAGGGTCGCTGGACTACACGTCGGGCATCAGACTGGCCGCGGTCATAGCGCCGAGTTCCCAGCAGGCTTCATGCGCGGTTGCGTCGGCCTCGCCGATGACCGTGAGTGGCTCGCGCAGGCGTTTCCATTTCAGCCCGGTGGCGATGGTCTCGACTCCACGGATCGCTCCGGTCGTGTCGCTGTTGCCATGGACGTAGAGGGCGTACGGGCGACCGACCGTCGTCTCAAGCACGGGATAGTAGATCTGGTCGCAGAACCTGCGGAAAGTCGCGTGCGCCGAGCAGCCACACTGCGCGTCGGGTGAGGCTCGCCGTCGCAGTGGCGCGAGATCTCGCAGCGTCCGCTCATCGACGAGGGTCTCGGTGCCACCCGGCATGGCGGGCACGCGCGAGCCCGCCGCCAGCTACGGGAGGCGAAGCTCGGCTGCGCGCACCTGCAGGTCGCTCAGGACCTTGACGGCGAACGGCGAGAACGGTTCGCCGTCGTCCGCCTTCATCCGGCGTTCGAAGGCGACGCTGAAAGCGAGCATGCCGACCTCTGGTCACCGGCGGGCCCGGCTGGATCGGCTCGGCCGTCGTCCCCGAACTCCTCGGCGCTGGCCATGGATCGGGCGGCGGCGCCCTCGACCGGTCACCGCCGTCGGCGGGTGGGCATCATTTCTCCGCCGTGTCGACATGGGACCTGGCCCGGGGCGGGTGAACGTGTCGCAGGGCGTGTGTCATCCGGTCGACGAGGAGCGCCTCCCCGTCGACCATCGACGGCGCGAGGTGGCTGTTGATCTCGAGCGACACCAGGCCATGCAGGGTGCCGAACAGGCCCAACAGGCGGTGCTGGTCGTCGGTGGGCAGCGTGGCGAACTCCACCAGCCGGTCGCCGCATCCCTCCGCCTCCCCGACCGCTAGCAGGAACGGCCGATAGACCGTCTGTTCGGCGGTCCCGGTGGGTCCGTCCGGCGGTGCCGCGTATCCGGGCAGCTGGTCGGTCCAGATCAGGTTGAACCGCCGGGGGTTGGCGACGGCCCAGGCCCGGTATGCCCGGACGCAGGCGAGGAGCCGGTCGACGGGCTCGGCGCCCGCGCTGTCGTCGAACGCCTGGCGAACAGCGTCGGCGAGACTCTGGAAGCTCGCCGTGATCAGCGCGGTGAACAGGTCGTCGAGGCTGCCGAAGTAGGTGTAGAGCGAGGCCGGGTTCATGCCGACCTCGCGGGCGACGCCCCGCCACGACACGTTGCCCGGGCCGCCCTCGTCGAGCTGGCGGCGGGCGACGGCGGTGATCTCCGTGACGAGCTCCCGACGCTGCCGGTCACGTCGGGACTCCGCGGAGGTGCTCACAGCACCGAGCCTAGCCGAACAAGCTTGATCTTTCGAACGCCATTGACTCGCCAAACGGTGTTTGGCTATGTTCTTCAAACAGTGTTCGAACTTCGAATGATGATTGGAGATGGTGGAGAGGTGCACCTCCTCGACGCCCCCGTCGTCCTCGGCGCGGGCCCCGTCGGCCGGTCGGTCGCGGCCGCGCTCGTGGCCCGCGGGATCCGTCCGCGCGTCGTCACCAGATCGGGAACCACGATCGACGGGGCCGAGCCCTGCCAGGCCGACCTGGCCGACCCCGACGGCGCCCGTGCCGCGGTCGGCGGCGCCACCGTGGCCTTCCAATGCGCCCAACCGGCCTACCACCGGTGGCGGAAGGACTTCCCGGACATCCAGCGATCCGTCGTCCGCGCCTGCGAGGCGAGTGGCGCGGTACTCGTGGCGATCGAGAACCTCTACGGGTACGGGCCGGTGTCCGTGCCCATGACCGAGGACCTCCCGATGAGGCCGACCACCCGGAAGGGCGCGGTGCGCGCCGCCATGTGGACCGAGCTGCTCGACGCTCACCGGTCCGGCCGGGTCCGCGCCGCGGCGGTTCGGGCCAGCGACTTCTTCGGCGCCGGGGTGCGCGACTCGGCGTTCGGCGAACGGTTCTTCGCCCCGCTCGTCTCCGGTGGGAAGGCCCAGATCCTTGGCTCACCGCAGGCGCGGCACGCGATCACCTACGTGCCCGACCTCGCCGAGGCGGCGGTACGCGTGGCTGAGGATCCCTCAGCCTGGGGGCGAGCCTGGCATGCGCCGACCGCTCCAGCGATCACTCAGCTCGCCCTCGTCGAGGCCGCCGCGCGCGCCGCCGGCGTGGCGCCCGCCTTCGTCGCGGTGAAGCCGTGGCAGTTGCGCCTCGTCGGTGCCGTCAACCCCGGCGCCCGGGAGACGGTGGAAATGCTCTACGAGTTCGACCGCGACTTCGTCGTGGACTCGTCGGCCTTCGAGACCCACTTCGGCCAGCGGCCGACGCCGCTGGACCGCGCGCTCGCCGAGACGGCCGCGTGGTACCGGCGGGCGCAGACCTGACACCAGGACCCGCCTGCCCGGCAGTCCCGCACCCGCCGGTCGGCCGTCACGCCCGGCTCCGTCGAGTCGAACCCCTCCAGGAGACACCCACCATGGTCACCGCCGCCCCAGCCCTCGACGTTCCGTCGACACGGCGCACCCAAGGCCTGATCGCGATCATCGTGAGCCTGCTCATCTTCGTTCCACTGCTCGTCCTCGGCGCGGCCATTGGCTGGCCCGGTTCGCTCGGTGACCCGGCGGACGTCGCGCTGCCCCGGCTCCTCGACCACGAAGCCGCCACCAGGTTGGGCTACCTCGCCTACCTGACGTACAGCGTTGCCTTCTTCCCGGTTGCGGCGAGCATCTCGACATGGCGCCGAGAAGGATCCGCCACGCTCACGCTCGGGATCGCGGTCGGTGCCGCAGCGGTATCCGCCCTCGCCCGGACCATCGGCATCACGCGGTGGCTGTCTGCCGCGTTCCCGCTCGCCGAGCAGTGGCAGGGGACCACGTCCGCGACCTCGCGCGAGGCTCTCGCCATCCAGTTCGACACCCTCAACAACTTCGCGGGCGCCGTCGGCGAGACCCTCGGGGTCAGCATTTTCGCCGCCGTCTGGCTGGGCGCGACGGTCGCCGGGCCGGCACTTCCCCGGTGGGCACGCATCACTGGCGCGCTGGTGCTCGTCCCGCTCACCGCACCGGCGATCGAACTCGCCGGCGTCGACGCGGGCATCCTGGTGTCGCTGTCCAGCGCCGCGATCACGATCTGGCTGCTCGCCGTCGGAATCGCGATGATGCGAGACCGCCCGCCGGCCGCCCCGCCCTCCCCCAGTACGGCGACCGAGGTGCCCGCCGTTTCCCGGACAGCGCCGCGGTGATCGTGAAGCTCCGATCATCGCCGCCGACGCGCCAGACGAGCCCTTGCATATCCGATCGGATACGCAAGGACTGCCGGGGAGGGACGCGGAGTGGAGCAGACCACGAACCACCCGATCGTGTCGCAGTCGCCACTCTGGCGGGACGGCTGGCGCCCAGCGTCGCCGGGCCGCCCCCGGGTTGGGTCAGTCAGACCGCACGCGCCGTCCTGTCGGGCCTGAGGCCCGACTGATCCCGCGTCGAGGCGAGGCTTGAGCGGGCGATGCGACGTCAGCACCCGGCCGTCTTCATCATCTCGGAGTAGTACCTGTCGCCTGCGCTAGCGCCGTGCCGCGCCGCGCCGCGCCGCGCTGTCCAGGTCGGCCAGGTCGTCCGGGGTGAGCACGATATCCGCGGCGGCGATGTTCTGCTCCAGATAGCCGCGGCGACGGGTGCCAGGATGGCGACGATGTCCTCACCCCGGGCGAGTACCCAGGCGAGCGCCAGCTGGGCAGGTGTGATGCCCTTCTCCATGGCCAGTCGAGCCACCCGCTCGACCAGGGCCAGATTGGCGGCCAGGTTGTCACCTGGAAACGCGGGAACGCGGTCCGGCGCAGGTCGGTCTCGTGGAGGTCCTGGGCGTCGCGGATGGTGCCGGAAAGCGGCCCCCACCCGAGGGGGCTGCGCCCTGGCTACCCGGCGAACGCTGCTGCAGCATGTCGGATTCTTTGCGGAAGGCGGGCTGCCGAGATTGCGACGCCTCATGAGCTGGCGGCTACCCACGGCGACCTTCGCGCCACTCTGGCATGCGACTCGCACGCGCCCTGATCGTCGGCCTTGACAATCAACCCGCGGCCGGCCGGTAGACGGCCCGCTGCTCCATCCTCACGGATGACGCGCTCCGCCGGTGCCGTCGTTTCCCGACACCGACCCGGCTGCTCAGCTCAGCCAGTCGTCAGTCGCGAGCCAGATCGCTGCCTGCGCTGAACGCCGGAGCATCCTGCGGCAGCGGAACGGACACAGTCGAGCGGGGTGAAGCGGTCCGGCCGGGCAACACGGGCAGGTGACGGGCCAGGGCGAGGGCTGCGAGTACAGCGACGAGGAGGCATACGCCGTCCCATCCCAGGCTGTAGTAGGCGCGGACAGCCAGCCACGAGCCGACACTGCCGCCGAGGAAGGCGCTGGTCATGTAGGCGGTGTTGAGCCTGCTGCGCATTCTGGGCCGCAGCGCGAAGATCCGCGCCTGGTTGGCCACCTGTCCCGACTGCATGGCCACGTCGAGCACGAGCATGCCGAGCGTCAACCCGACCAGCCCGACCGCGCCTCCCAGGCGTCCGCTGGTGAGCAGCCCGGCCGCCGCGATCGCGCCGACCATGCTGACCAGGTTGACCACGTCGGGGCCGCGCCGGTCGACCAGGCGCCCGGCGACCGGTGTGCAGAACATGCTGGCCGCGCCGACCAGGGCTATCAGGCCGATCTCTGACGCTCCCAGCTTGTACGTGGATCCGGTGACATACAGGGCGATGCTGGTCCAGGCTCCGGTGAAGCCGGCGAAGACGAGCGCCTGATACAGGCAGGAGCGGCGCAGGTCCGGCTCGGTTCGCAGCAGCCGCACGGAGGTCGCCAGCAGAGCTGGATAGCGCTCCCGTGACGAGGGAGTCGTGGTGGGCAGGGTAACGGCCAGGACGATAGCGAGCAGCAGCACAAGGGAGGATGTGACCAGGTAGGGTGCCCGCCAGCCGAGCCACTGGCCGAGCCCGCCGCTGAAACTGCGGGCCAGCAGGATGCCGCCGATCAGGCCGCTGAGCAACGTTCCGGTCACCGCGCCGCGCCGGTTCTCCGGCATGAACCCGACGGTCATCGGAATGATGATTTGCGGAACGACGGTCGTCAGGCCGACCAGGCCGCTCGCGATGATCAGCACAGGCAGCGTCTGCGCGGTGCCGGCCAGGAGCAGCCCGAGGCTGACCACGACCAGCAGGGTGACGAGCAGCCCGCGGGGCACCAGCCGATCGCCGAGGGGTACCAGCAGGAAGATCCCGGCCGCGTATCCGAACTGGCTGGCGGTCACGACCGTCGCCGCCGCGCTGCGGGACACGTGCAGGCCGTCCGCGATGAGCGGGCTGATGGCCTGCGGGAAGTAGATGTTCGCCACGCCGATGCCACAGGACAGGGCAAGCAGAAAGATCATCCGATGGGAAAGTCCGCCGGGGCTTGAGGGGACGTTCGACATCGCGACCTCACATCCTGGAACCAGTTTAATAGGTTCCTCGACGGTACCAGCTAAACCGGTTCACGCAGTAGAGTCCTGACCATGTCCGTTCCAGCGCCCGACGACCGCTTCCGCGGCGGCGCCGGGCGGTTGTGTCTCGACTTCATCCGGACTCTTCGCCACCGCGGCCAGCCCGAGGAGTCCGAGGAGTTGCCGGACACGGCCGCGCTGAGTGCCTGGGTCGGCCAGTTCGGCCCCTGGCCTTACGTCCCGAAGCCCGCGAGCGCGGGTCAGGACGCCCTGGCACGGGAGCTGCGCGAGGCGATCCATGAGCTGATCGCGGCGACCCGCGGCCCGCAGGGTCCCTCCGGGTTCTCCTCGCGGGAACGGGGGACGGTCAACGCCACGGCGCTGTTGCCCGTCCCCGCGCCCCAGCTTGAGAAGTCCGGCGGTATCCGCTGGCACGCGGCCGACCCGACGTTGGCGACGCTCGCCCTGATCGCGCGGGACGCTCTCGACCTCGTCAGCTCTCCGGCCATCGCGCGGGTCCACGAGTGCGCCAACGACGACTGCCACGCGCTGTTCCTGGACAGCTCCCGCCCCGGGACCCGTCGCTGGTGCTCGATGAACACCTGCGGGAACAAGGCCAAGAAGGAGAACTTGCGCGGCAGGGGGGCGGCTACCCTCGCCGGAGGATGAGCGCGCTCACCCGCTCGGCGAGCATCGTGACCGGCCCGTGGGTGTGGGCCCGCACGATGCTCGGCATCGCGGACGCGTCGACGACGCGCAGCCCGGGCGTGCCATGGACCCGGAGAACGGGTCCACTACCGAGGCCGGGCCGGCGCCCATGCGGCAGGTGCTACAACATCAGGCTCGCGGCGGTAGAGGCGCCCAGCTCCCAGCAGGCCTCTCGGTCTTTCACGTCGGGCGTGCCAATCACTGTGACCGGCGCCCGTAGCCGCTTCCAACGCAGGCCGGTGGCGATCGACTCCACCGCCCGCACGGCGCCAGTGGTGTCGTTGTTGCCGTGCACGAACAGCGCGTAGGGGCGGCCCACCGTCGCGTCCAGGCACGGGTAGTAGATCTGGTCGAAGAAGTGCTTGAGCGCGCCGGACATGTAGCCGATGTTGGCCGGGGTGCCGAGCACGTAGCCGTCCGCGGCGAGCACGTCGACCGCTGTCGCGGCCAGCGCCGGGCGGACGACGACGTCGACGCCCTCGATTGCGTCGTCCCGGGCACCGACGAGCACCGCCTCCAGCATCGCCTGCATCGTCGGTGACGGCGTGTGGTGGACGATCAGGAGCGTCGGCATCGCGGCCATGTTATTGCCCCGGCCTCACCGTGCATGGACATCCGCATCCTGATCGGCGGATGCGCGCGGGTGCTGGCGGAGCTCGGGATCCGCGACCTCGAGCAGTGGCGTCGCTACGCCGACCTGGTGATGTCGGCTCTCCGCCCGTAGCGGGTGGCACCCGGGCGGGCGGTTCGTGCGCAGCAGGCGGATTCCTGTCCCCGGGCGGCGTCAACGGAGCCGATCACAGTGACGGGTCGCACTTACCAGCCTCGGCCGCGGGGCTGGAGCAGGCACGGCAGATGTCGGCGAAGACGTCGACGAACGGTCGGTTGTCGACCGTTCGCCAGACGACGGCCAGTTCGCTGGGCGGCAGTCCGCTGACCGGCCGGCAGACGACGTCGTCGCGGTGGTAGATCTCGGCGTTGCCAGCGGAAAGCAGGGTGATCCCTGTCCCGGAGGCGACCGCTTCGAACGACTCCTCGGCGGTCTCGGCCTCCCCCGCGATGACGGCCGGGGACCGCCGGGCCGCCGCCCCGAGCCAGAAGTCCCGCTGGGCGCCGGCCGTCCTCGGCAGCGCGACGAAGGGCTCGTCGGCGAGATCGGCGAAAGGCACTATGGGCCGACTGGCCAGGCGGTGTCGGGGCGCGAGTGCTACCCAGACATCCTCCCGCGCCACGACCCGCCAGGAAAGCGCGCCGGTGTCGGGTACCGGCAGCCAGGCGATCGCGATGTCCACCTCGCCCTGGGCCAGGCCGACCGTGGGGTCGGCCCAGGAGACCTGGCGGAACATCAGCTTCCAGCCGGGAAGCCGCTGTCGCATCCGCGCGGTGATGGCTGGGATGAGCCCGCGACCGATCCGCGTCTGAAAGCCGACCCTCACTGTCGTCCCGGCCTGGGCCGACGCCTCCGACACCGCGAGCAGCGCCGCCTCCCAGTCCTCGGTGAGCTGCCGGGCGTAGGGCAGCAGGGCCTCTCCGGCCGGAGTCAGCCGGACCGTCCGCCGGTCCCGATCGAACAGGACGGTCCGCAATGACTGCTCCAGCTGGCGGATCTGCTTGCTCAGCGCCGGCTGCGAGATGAACAGCCGCTGACTCGCCGCCCGGGTGAAGCTCTGTTCCTCGGCGACCGCCACGAAGTAACGGAGGTCCCGCACATGCACATCCATAACCATTGGTTATAACAACGGGTCTTGGACCGACCCGGAGGAGCCGGGCACGGTGGTCTGGCGGACAGGACGCGCCCGGCCGGGTGAGGTCCACGAGTGGGACGCCGCCGGGATCGTCATCGCCGAGGCCGAGGCTCCGGCCGGCTGAACGGCCGGCGAGGTGACGTCCCAGCAGAGGCTTTCGAGGAGCGCGAGCGTGGAACTCGGTGTCAATGGTCTGAACGCGAAGGCGACGGCCGGCCCGGAGGCGACCGTCCGCCTGGCCCGGCTGGCCGAGGAGCTGGGGTACCGCTCCTGGTGGGCCGGTGAGCATGTCGTCCTGCCCAGCCCTCGGGTGCCGGCATCGCCGATGGAGGCGACGGACCCGATCCTCGACCCCCTGGTACACCTGACCTACGTGGCGGCGGCCACTCGGCGGCTCGAGCTGGGCACCGGAATCGTCATCCTTCCCCAGCGCAACCCGCTGGTCCTGGCCAAGCAGGTGGCGAGCCTGGACGTACTGAGCGGAGGGCGGGTGCTGCTCGGCGTCGGCGCCGGCTACCTGGAGCCGGAGATGTCCGCCATCGGGGTGCCGATGGCCGGCCGCGGCCGCCGTACGGACGAGTATCTGGACGCCATGACATCGCTCTGGCTCGATCCCCTGCCCTCCTACCGCGGGCGGTACGTTTCGTTCGGGAACGTCGACGCGCACCCACGGCCCGTGCGCCCGGGCGGACCGCGCATCGTGATCGGCGGTCACAGCCCGGCCGCCTACCGGCGCGCGGTCGCTCGCGGGCACGGATGGTTCGGCAACGGTACGGCCGCCGACCTCGCCACACACCTGTCCGGACTGGCCGCGGCGGCAGCCGAGGTGGAGCGGCCGGCCCGGCTCTGCCGCCTGGAGATCATCTATATGCAGCTTGATCCGGTCGAGGTCGATGCGGGATCAGCTCGCCGGTATGCCGATCTCGGGGTCGACCGTCTCCTCGTGTACCCCCTGCCGCTCGAGTCGGAGAGTGACGTCGCCGCCTTCCTGGAGCGGCAGGCCTCGCTTCCCCGCTGACCTGCTCCAACCGGCCGAAGACGGCGACGAGTACACCGCACCACACGGCGGCAGAAAATCGGAACCGCGGCCGAGTCCCGGCCGCACCAAGAATTGCCGGCGACCGACCCTGATCTCTTTACCACGCCTTGCTGACACTATCACGCGGTGCTACGCTGAAATTGCCGCGCGCGACGAATCTTCCGCCCATTCATGAAGGCGCGCCACGGTCGCGTTCTCGGCAATTTCCATCAGACTTACCCTCAGTAAGGAGAAGTGCAGTGGCCACTCTTTCTGTGCGTACCGCCGAGATGCAGGAATGCATTGACGCATGCATCGACTGCCGCTCGGTGTGTCGTAGCACCATGGACTACTGTATGCGCCAGGGCGGGGCGATGATGGACGCCGCTCTGATGCGGATGCTCCTGGACTGCAGCGACATGTGCGGCACGTGCGCCGACATGATCATGCGGGACTCGGGCAGCATGAAGGACATATGCCGCATGTGCGCGGACATGTGCACCCGGTGCGCCGACATGTGCGCGAAGATGCCCGACGACCAGCAGATGGCGGCCTGCGCAGAGGCCTGCCGCAGGGCCGCGGCCGCGTGCCGGACACTGGCGGCGGCCAAGTAGACGGCGCTCCCACAGACACGTTCGAGGCGGTGGCATCCACGGGTGCCACCGCCTTCGCGCTGCACGGACCCGAGCACACGGGATTCACCGACACCGGGGGCCCGCCCTTCCGAATCCGCTACCGGCCCGCGCCCCCAGGCGGCCTCGGAACTGTACTCCACAATGTCGACGGCAATAGTGAGCATTTCCCGGCGGCAGTGACCGCGGGATCCCGGCCGTCGAGACACACCAGCCCTGGGGTCAGGGGTCGCCAGTCGGCCGTCAGCGACGCGGTGGCCGTGGCGCCAAGGTCCCGACAGGGCTCCCGGGCGGCGGCGTCCAGGACGGGACAGTAGATGCAATCGTAGAAATGTCGCCTTGGGAGACCGGCGAGGACTCCGCGGACCTGGCGGCACTCGGCGACACGGTGCGGGCGACGCTGACCGATGCTCGCCTCACCGGAAGCCGCTGGCAACGGGCCGCGGTGCTCGCCCCGTTACCCCCCCGAACCTGCCCGAGGGCATGGCCGATGCCGGCCGTCATCGGCCGGGACCCGGCAGAGGTGATGCTGCTGTCCCCGCTGGACAGGGTGCGGGCCCTGGCCTACTCCCCCGACGGAACGCTGCTCGCGGTCGTCTCCGGCAGTGGCATCCTGCTGCTCGATCCTCTGGAGCCGGGGACGGATCCGCGCCCGCTACGTCTGCTGACGGACCGTTCCAGGGTGGTCAACGCGCTGGCGTTCAGCCCTGACGGTGAGCTGCTCGCCACCGGCGGCACGGACGGAACCGTCCGGCTCTGGCGCTGCCCCTCCGGCGAGGCGGTCGCCACGCTCGTCACCCTTCCTCATCGCGGGTGGGCGGTGTTGCTCCCGGACGGCACCTACAAGCTGGACGGCGATGTCGATCCGACCGTCCGCATGCTGCGGCCGGACGACCCGATCCCGGGGCTCGGGCACCTCTCGCCGGCGCCCTGATCCGGTGGGAGGACCCGCGGGAGGAGGAGTCCGCGCCCGACAGGCAGCCAGGACGCTCGTGGTGGTTCCGCCGCTATGGCCAACAGCGGGGGGCCGGCTGACGCCGCGGCAGCCACCCTTGCGGCGAGGTCTGACACCATGAGTGATCCCGGGGACAGCGCCGCCGGGCACACGAAGAAAGATCTTCTGCACGCCCTTGAGCGCTCCAGAGCCATCCGGCACAGGGTTCGCGCTGCTTCTGGTCGAAGAAGTGCTTGAGCGCGCCGCTCATGTAGCCGATGTTGGCCGGGTGCCGAGCACGTAGCCGTCCGCGGCGAGCACGTCGACCGCTGTCGCGGCCAGCGCCGGGCGGACGACGACGTCGACGCCCTCGATTGCGTCGTCCCGGGCACCGACGAGCACCGCCTCCAGCATCGCCTGCATCGTCGGTGACGGCGTGTCGATCACACTCGCCCCGGCACGCGGAGCCCACGGCAAGTGTAAGGACGGGCGGGGGCGCGGTGGCCGCCAGGCGGGCGACCAGGGCGTGCCGGGTGGGCCGGTCCAGGGCGGGGAGCATGTACTCCAGCGTCGTGGCCATGACGTCCGGGGTGGTGTCGGCCATGAAGCGGGCGCGGGTCAGGGCGATTTCCTCGTCGCCGCACAGTTCCCAGACCCGCGCCATGACGACGGTCTCCTCGCCGTGCAGGTGGGGAAGATAGCTGGCGACGAAACGGGCCAGGTCGCGGTAGAGGTCGAGCCCGGCGGAAGGGTCGGGGGCGGCAAGCACGGCGGTGAACCTGTCGGCGAGGTCGTCGAGCAGGTCGTCAAGGTCGCGATGCTGCTCGCCGGCCGGTTCGGTGGTCTCCGGGTCGACGCCGTCGAGGATGCGCAGGATGTGGCGGTCCTCGTGCTCGGTGTGGGCGCGCAGCAGGGCGAGCAGCGGTCGCCAGCGCTCGCCGAGGGCCGCCACCTCGGCGGGGTCCGCCCAGTCGGTGCGGCCCCCCGCCTGGACGGTGAGCTCGAAAAGTCCCAGGCGCAGAGCCTTGTGGATATGGGTGAACAGGTCGTCGCGGACGAGGGTGTCAGCAGTCATGGCCGAGAAGGTACGAATCCCCCGGGCCACCCGCCTATCCCAGATATGAGGGGTTGGCCCGGCGGGTCGGCGTGGTCATGCTGGAACCCGTGAACCTGTGCGAGCGCGTCCGGGTGCTGGCAGCCGAGGGCGCCGACCTCACCGCCGTGCGCGGCCGCCTGGACCGCATCCTGCGCGCGAGCGTCCCGTACGACATCGCCGCGATCTCGACCGTCGACCCGGCCACCATGCTGTGGACGAGTTGCTTCCTCAGCGGGCAGCCAGCGGGCGACGAACGAGACCGGGAGAACGTCCTCTACGAGCTGGAGTTCACCGGCACCGACCTCAACGGCTACCGCGACCTGGCCAACGACGGCCGCCTCGTCGGCCGGCTGCACCAGACGACCGGCGGGCCTGCTGCTCGTCACCGCCCGCGGCGCGATCGAGTCGGTCACCGACGACGGCCACGCCTGGCTCGCCACGCTGGACGACCGGGGACGGCTGCCCAGCGTCGTGCGGTCCATCGCCGTGGCCGCCGCCACCGGCAACGGCCTTGCGCGCGCCGCGCTGCCGGCCCGCGACCGCCACTGGGTCGTGCTGCACGGCTCGCCGATGCCCGGCGGCGACCCACCGATGATCGCCGTCATCATCGAGGGCGCCCGCCCGATCATCGTCAGCGAGGTGATCGCCGGCGCCTACGGCCTCACGCCGCGCGAACGCGAGGTCGTCGGGCTCGCCGCCCAGGGCAGATCCACCCGGCAGATGGCCACCGCGCTGGGCATTCCCCCCTTCACCGCGCAGGACCACCTCAAGGCGGTGTTCACCAAGACCGGCGTGCGCACCCGCGCCGAACTCGTCGCCACGCTCTACGTACAGCAGCTCTACGTACAGCAGTACGAGCCCCGCCGCGCCAGCACCAGCCAGCCCAGCCCCTACGGCTGGTACCTCGACGACCAGATCCCCGCCTGAGCCAGGCCTGCTGACGTGGGCTGGCCGAGTCGGGCGACCATGTGGGAAAGGCACCAAGCAGCGTCTTCGCGACAATTCCCACGAGCCGGACGCCACCGCCGACCGCCATCTCGAGCATGATGGCCTCAGCCGATGCCTGGTCGTGTTCCCGACCTGGGCGTGACAGTGTTGTCGCCTGGTAGGCGCCATACTTCCGTCACCAGGCAAGCGCACCGAGCAGGCTCTTGGAGCCGCCTGATCCAAGAGTTCCTCTGGGTCCCCACGAACACCGCTGAACTCGCCCGAGGCTTCGCCTAGATTTTCGAGGACCACCTCAAGGACCAGCTGGTGAACGCGATACTCCGCGCCGTCGTCGAGCGCGAGTTCGAGGTCAGCTGACGGCCACCGTGGCGGCAGATGACCAGCCGCCGCCAACCGAGCTGTTACCGTAGGAGCAGCCTAGATGGACGACCGCAGCCGCCGGCATACCTCGTAACCAGTCGCGTGGCTTGTATCGGCCGAGCGCGGGGGACCGGACCGATGTCTGACAAGATCAGCGTGAACAGCGCGAGTGAAGGGTCATGGGCCGAGGACCCTGAATCAGAGGAAGCTCCACGCTGGGACTTCTTTATCTCTTACACACAGGCCGACCGCCAGTGGGCGGAGTGGGTCGCGTGGCAGCTGGAGCAGGTCGGATGGCGGGTGTTGATCCAGGCCTGGGACTTCGTCCCGGGAACCAACTGGTTTCAGGGTATGGAACAAGGAGTAGCGGAAGCGGACCGCATGATCGCCCTTATTTCCGAAGCCTATCTTGACTCGGTATTTGGAAGACTTGAGCTTCAGTCCGCCATCAATCAGGATCCATTGGGGTTCGCGCGCAAGCTGGTGCCGATAAGAGTCGCCGACTGTCGACGGCCGGGCCTGCTCGGGACGATTGTCTCGTTCGATCTGTTCGGCCTCCCGGAAACACATGCCGCGGCGCTGTTGCTGGAACAGGTGGAGGCCGTTCAAGCCGGCCGGGCGAAGCCGCCCACAACCCCAATTTTTCCTGGCCCGCGAGATGCTCCCGTGTCCACCTCGGCGTCCCCCGAGAATCCTGACCACGCCGACCGCCGGTCGCCGCCCCTTGTACCGTCTTCTGGCAGCAAATCGGCGATGCCAGAAGCTTGCGCGGTCTTGCGTCACGGGAACTCCCTTTCCCGCAGAATCAGCACGGCAGGTATGAGCTCCCTGTGCTGGTCAGGGGATGGTATATTGCTGGCCACGGGCAGCGGCCGAAAAATTCACAGGCCGGCGCGGTCCAGTCGTCTCCGGCGAACTCGGTCCCCACCTCGACTGTGACCTCGCCCACCTGCCAGTCACCGTCGAATATCTTGACCAGGTAATAACAGAGTTCGCGGTACTGGTCGTAGCTGTCAAATGCGGCCGTCCACGAGCGCCCCCCGTCGACGGGCCCGTTCGATGCGAATTCGGGCCAGGAAAATTCCATTGCCCGCTACTTCTGGTCGAAGAAATGCTTGACGTCGCGGGCCCCGGAGAGCACGGCCTCCGGCATCGCCTGCATGGATGGCGACGGCGTGTGATGGACGATCAGGAGGGTCGGCATCACGGCCATGCTACGACCGGCGGCAGGCCACGGCGCGCTCCGCGGATCACTCCGGTCCGTCCCTGACTATCGAGCACGCCGTATCGCCAGGTGAACTAACGTCCAGGCCATGACGATGGACCACATCGCGGGGCATCTGCGGCCCGGCGGCCATCCGCCCGGCGGCGTACGCGACAGCGCCGACGTGCAGGTGGAGCAGCACCGCCTGCCGCGGACGTACGCCGCCTTCGCCGCGCTGCGTGACGCGACCGGCGAGGAGACCGCGGCGGTGGTTCAGGTTCTCGCGCTCTCCGGACATGCGGTCGACAACGGTGACACGGAGCTTCTGGCACAGGTGTTCATCGACCCGCCGGCCCTCGACCCGGCGACGTCCCCGTCCCACCACACCGTCAACACGGAGGTGAAACGGGTCCCCGGCGGTCTCGCCGCGTGGAGCAGGCTGGTGACGATCGCCGGCGACGGCAGCGTCGCGAGCGCCGACGTCGTCGACGCGCTCACCGAGACGCCCGCCGGCTGGCGGGTGACCAGCCGGACCGTCCACCCACGCCACGGCGGCCCGGCAGTCGTCGCCGACGGGGAGGCACCGTGGGCGTGAGGATCGTGCCGGTCGACGCGGCCACCTACGCCGACGTGTGCAGCCTGTTCGCCAAGCATCCGCACGTGTTCGACAACATCGCGCTGGGCGCCGTGCCGACGGCGTACACCGACGACGCGGTGATGGGCGGGGCGCCGCTGGCGCAGGTCGCGAGCGGGCTCCCGTTCGGGCGGGTGATGTACCCGCACCACACCACCGACATTGCCGTCCACCGGGTCGACGACGACACGCTGCGGGTGTGGGCGAAGTACTTCGTGATCCGCGGCGACAGCACCGCGGGATCGGGTGGCTACCAGGACACCGTGGTCCGCACGTCGCAGGGCTGGCGGATCGCCGAGCGGTCGGTCAGCCGCGGCAACCGGCCCGACAACGACCCCGACGGCCCCTCGACGCGGACCCTGTCGGCCGCCACCTGGATACATACCGAGGGTTGATCGACTCCGCCGTCACTCCGGGGCGTCGGGGAGGACGTCGGAGGGAAGCGGCGGCGGGGTGGGGAAGGGACGGCTCGGGATCTCCCTGCGTAGCACCGGGGCGATGTCGCTCTGGAAGAGCTCCATCGTCTCGCGGTGCTCCTTCGGGCTGAGGCCGTCCGCGTCGGCGTGCAGGTGCATCACCTCATGGCCGAGCCGCTCGTGGTACCAGTGGACCTTCTCGATGATCTGCTGCGGGCTGCCCACGAGGATCGAGCTGCGTTCGATCGCGTCCTCAAGGGTCGGGAAGACCGGCTCCAGGCCCATCTTCCGGAACATCGCCGTCCGGGCGTCGAAGATCGGCCGGTAGCGCGCGACGGCGTCCTGGGAGCAGCGAGCACTGTAGTAACCGGCGGTTCCGGCGCCCACGAGGATGTCGGCCGGGTCGCGCCCGTAGGCCACCCAGCGCTCCCGGTAGTAGCGGACCAGCTCCGCGTACGGCTCGACCGGATTGGTCACGTTCGCGGAGAACAACGGGTCGCCGTACCGGGCCGCGAGGTCCACCGACGCCTCGCTGGTCGCGCTGCCGTGCCAGATCCGGATCTCCGGCTGCAGCGGGCGCGGCCAGGTCTCGGCCTCCTCCAGTGGCGGGCGGAACCGGCCGGACCAGGTGACCTTGTCCTCCCGCCACAGCCGGCGGAACAGTTCGTAGGACTCGCGGTTGCGGTCCCACTGGTCCGCCGCGGTGACGTGGAACAGCTCTGCCTGCGCGGCGCCGTTGCCCTTGCCGACCATCAGCTCCAGCCGCCCCCCGGACAGCTGGTCGAGGGTGGCGTAGTCCTCGTAGGCCCGCACCGGGTCGAGAAGGCTCAGCGTCGTGACGGCGGTGAACAGCCTGATCCTGGCCGTGCGGGCCGCGATGTGGCTGAGCACCACCGGCGGCGACGAGGAGATGAACGGCCGCTCGTGCCGCTCACCCACCCCGAAGCCGTCAAACCCCAGCTCCTCGGCCAGCACCGCGTTGTCGACCACCTCGTGGAGCCAGGCCGTGGTCGACCGGCGCACCCCGGTCAGCGGGTCGGGCGCGTGGACGATCAAGGTGATCGCCAGAAACCTCATGCGTCGTTCCTCCAGTCCCCGCGTGGCCAGCGGTCCGGCGGCTGGGCAGGTATCTCCCATGACGTTGAGACACCGGGCGAACCAGACCTAAAACCATTAAACCGGTAGACAAATACGAGATTCGTCGATTCGTCCCCCAGCGCTCACTTCAAGTAGCAGTTCAACGGCGAAACGGTGATCGCGTTCCGAGCGCACGAGGTACGGGGCGCCCGTCCCCTCTTGTCAGAGAGACGTCCCATTCGGCCCATCGATCTCACGGCCCGGTCCGGACGACCCCTCGGCCGATACGTTGTGCCCATGGCGACGGGCCAGGGGACGAAGCCGTCGGGCCTCGGTGTGGCTGTGCTGTCCGCGGCCGTCATCGGGGGTGCGGCGGGAGCGTCGCTCGCCGCCCACCGGGGCCGGCGGGCGGCTGGGCTGGGCGGGCTGGCGGGTGCGGCCGCGCTGGCGGCCTCCGAAGCCGTCGCGCGCGCCCGGCAGCGGCCTGGCGAGATACCCGCGTTGTGGCAGCGGATCGCGACCAGCGCGGCGCTCGTCGCACCCGCCGGGTGGGCGGCCGGGCGGCTGACCGGCGCCGGCCCCGTCACGGTGGGGGCGGCGACCGGGAGCGTCGGCGGCCTGCTCGGGCTCCGGCCGCAGAAGGTGCTTCTCGGGCCGCCGTTCGGGGCCGCCGTGGGCGCGGCGCTGGCGGCACGCGGCCGCGCCCACGGCGGCCCCGTGCCGGCCGCCGCCGTCGCTGCCGTCACGATGGCGGCCTATCGGACCGCGTCCTCGCTGGTGTTCAGGGACGCGCAGGTGCGTCTGCTCGCCGAACGGGTCCCGGCGGAGAAGCTGCCCTTCGTCGTGCCCTGGCAGTCGCGCTCGCGCGTTGTCGGCACCGGCTACGTCCGGGAGCTGGCCGGCGAGCTCGGCGGCAGCTACGTCGCCGACGCGGCCGACGTGGGAATCGTCGCGTCCATGGACGACCTGGCCGGCCCGGACTTCGACCCCGCGGCCGTCGACCCCCTCGTCCGGGAGTTCTACGAGCACACCACCCGTTTCACGCTCGACATCGTGCCGCGGTGGCGGCTGTGGGTCCGCCCCGGCTACCTGCTCTACCGGAACGCGCTGGCCCGTCCGCTGGGGCAGGCGAACGTGCCGATGAACCAGCGTGAGACCCAGCGGGGCATCCAGAGCCGGATCGACACGATCATCCTTCCCGGCGCCGACACGGTGGCGGTCCGCGGCTGGATCCGCTCGTTCGCCGACACCGACGAACCCATCTACGTGGGCATCTACACGACCTACCGGCACGGCGATCGGGGATACGTCAGCGTCGGCTTCCCGCTGGCCCAATCCAGTTTCACAGCCACGCTGCTGCCGCGCGCCCGGCCCGACGGCGGCCTGGCCCTGACCAGCCGCAGCGACCTGGAGCACCCCGGCCACTACCTCGCCTACCGTGACCCGTCCGACGGCGCCCTCACCGCGCTGGCCGTCCACGGTTTCACCGAGGATCTCGACGTGTACCGGCAGGACGGCGGCCTCCGCGCCGAACACGCCTTCTCCCTGTTCGGGATCCCCTTCCTCGTCCTCCACTACCGCATCACCCGCAAAAGCCCGAGCCCGATGTGAACCGGCGCGGACGAGGCGGCACCGCGGGCGGCGGTGGGAGGAATCCCACCTGGGTGGATGCCGCTGTCTCCGGCTGACCGTCGCGTTCGGCGCGCGGCAGTCCGGCGGCCGTGGGGCAGGCCACGCGGATCTGGGCATGCGCCGAGGTCAGCGGGGTGGCCGCGGCAGTCCGGTGACCGTCCCACGCGGTTCGATCCTGTTCTGTGACAATTCCGATCCCGTGATCTTGCCCGTCCGGTAGCCATCCTGGTTGGGTGACCATGCCCGCCGTCGTCCCCGTCAGTCTGCTGGCGTCCTTTCTGTTCGCCTCGTCCGCCGCCCTGCAGCAACGCGCCGCCGGGCGGAGCAGTTTCGCGAAGCGCGCCGACAGCGCGCACGCCGTACCCGGAGTGGGGCTGCTGGCCGAGCTCGTCCAGGACAGGCTGTGGGTGCTGGGCTGGACGGCGAACATCGGCGGGTTCTGCGTGCAGGCGGCCGCGCTGCACCTGGGGTCGGTGGCCGAGGTGCAGCCGCTGATGGTCTGCCAGCTGCTGTTCGCGCTCCCACTCGGCCTCGTCGGCACCGGACGGCGGATGTCCGGAGCGGCCTGGTGGGGCGCGGCGGGGATCTGCGCCGGGCTCGCCGCCCTGCTGTCGTCCCGGGGGGACCTGCCTACGGTGGCCGGGGTCGACCGGCCACGGCTGCTCCTCACCATCGGGGCGATGGCGCTCGTCGCCGGTGCGCTGACCGTGGTCTCTCTCGGCCGGTCGCCCACCGCCCGGGCCGTGCTGTTCGGGGTCGCCGCGGGCATGGTCTACGCGCTGACCGCCGTCCTCATGAAGGAGTCCGCGGACCGGCTCGTGACGGACGGGTTCCTCGCCACGGCGGCGGACTGGTGTGGCTTCGGGCTCGCCGCGGCCACACTGTCCAGTCTGCTGCTCGGGCAGGCCGCCTACGCCAGCGGTCCGCTCGCACCCGCGCTCACCGCCATGAACATCACCAACCCGGTGGTCTCCTGCCTGCTGGCGGTGCTGCTCTACGGCGCCCCGGTTCCGAGCACCATCTTCCAGCTACTCGGCGTCACAGTGGGGACCGCGCTGATCGTCACCGGGGTCGTGCTGCTGGCCCGCACGCCGACGCTGCCCCGCCCCAGCAGTCAGTTGCCCTGACCAGCCGGGCCGGCACCGGGCAAGGGCCGGGCGGGGGCGCGAGCCCGGTCCGGTCAGTGGCGGCCCTGGTTTCCGAACAGTCCGCCGAAGCCGCCGAGCCCACCGGGGCCGCCGCCGAACCCGCCCGGGCCCCCGCCGTGCCCGCCGTGGCCGCCGTGGCCGCCGCCGTGCCCGCCGAGCTGGTTGCCGGCGAACCCGCCCTGGCCAAGCCCGAACTGCCCGGCCAGGCCGGAGCCGGCGAGCGCGTTGTAGGGCGGCAGCAGCTCGCAGGGCTGGACGATCACATAGCCCTCGCCGGAGAACTGGAGCTGCCAGCTCTCCCCGGTGTTGCCCCGCGGCTTCCAGGCCGCGCTGGAGGTGACCGCGGCCTGCATCGAGACCTGCAGGCTCGACGACCAGCCGACGACGGCGTCGGCGTCCGCGAAGTAGTAGTTCTGGGTGGTCACCCGCATCACCAGCGGGGCGCCCGAGGTGCACACGACGGCCTGGCCGTTGCCGCGCAGCTCGATCTGGTAACCGCCGACGCCGGCGATGCCCACCTGGCTGTCGACACGGACGAGATCCCAGTTCAGGCCGGCGTCGAACGCGAGCACGTTCTTGCCGTCCACGGTCAGGCCGTCACCCGCCAGGTCGAGGATGTGGATGTCCTGGGCCTGGTTGGCGAGGTAGACCGCGCCGGAGCCGGCGACGTTCATCAGGTTCAGGCCCTCGCCGCCGCTGAAGAAGCTGCGGAACCGGGAGCCCCAGCCCTCCCAGTGGGCGTCGAAGGTCGCGGCGCCCTGGTAGGCGACCATGGCGCCGCGCCGGGCGTAGAACTCACGCATCCCCTGCGCGCCGAGGGTCGCCTTGAGCATCTTGCCGTTCTGCAGGGCGAACCGCTCGCCGCTGGTGACCTCGGGGTTGCCGAGCAGGCTGCTGCGGATCCCTCCCGCCGGCCCACCGGGACCACCAGGACCACCGGGGCCTCCTGGCGGCATCCCCCCGGGGGGCATCCCACCCGGAGGCATCCCTCCGGGCATGCCCGGACCGGGTCCGGGCGGAAACCCGCCAGGGGGCATCCCGCCGGGCTGGCCGCCGTACATCCCGCCGTGCGTCATGATCAGATCCTCTCACCCACGCCGGCGGATCAGCCGCGTACCGAGAACGAGGGCCGCTCGTCCTCGCTCGGCTGCACCACGACGAAGCCCTGGCCCGAGAAGCCGAGCTGGAACGCCTCCCCCGAACCGCGCCCGATCAGCCCGCCGAGCCGGGCGGTGCGCCGCGGCTCGACGCGCAGGCCGTCGGTGTAGGCGACGAGCGCGTCGGTGTCGACGAACGTCGGCGCCTCCCGGGTGTCCAGCATGATCGGGTTGCCCTTGGCTGTCAGCGCCACCCAGCCGTGGCCGCGGACCACGACGTTGAACATCCCCATGCCGGAGAGCATGTTCACGCCCTTGACCCGCTCGATCCCCCACTGCAGGTTCGCGTCGAAGGCCAGGACGTTCTTGCCGTTGATGGACAGGCCCTCGCCGGCGAGCTGGGCGACGATGACCTCCTTGCCGTAGTCGGCCAGGTAGAGCAGCCCCTGACCGGTCGCGGTCATCAGCGGGACGCCCTCGCCCGTCGCCCAGGAGGACGCGATCCGCCCGAGCTGCGGCGGCTGCGGGTTGAAGTCGATCAGGCCCTCGTAGGCGATCATCGAGCCGACCCGGGCGAACAGGTCCTGGCCCGGCTGCATGACCACCTTGGCGATCTTGGACCCGTGCCTGCTCATCCGGTCCATGATCGGAGTCGGGCCGTAGTTGTTCATCAGGCTGCCCTGCACGGCCTGCTCCCCTCTTCCCGCGCACCCGCGGGAACGCCCGGGATCGCCCCGGCGCGCATCTCAGCCATCCCGGCGCGCATCTGCGACCTCATAGGTCAGACCTCATACGGCTGGACGACGACGAAGTGGCCGGCGAACCCCATGAACTGCAACGCGAACGACTCGCCGCTGGCTCCCGCGTAGATCTGGCGGGAGATGCGGACCTGGGTGGACACGCTCACCCGCATGCCGGACGTCCACGCCACCAGCGCGTTCATGTCGGCGAACGTGGGACCGGCGACGTTGAGGGTCATCGGCGTGCCCTTGGTCATCACGACGACCGACCCGGGCCCGGAGACCTCGAAGTGGAAGAAGCCGCCGCCGGGGATGCCGGGGCTCTCGATGCGGCGGACCTCCGAGCGCACGGTGGCGTCCATCGCCAGCAGGTTCTTCGAGTTGATGCACAGCGACTGGTTGCCGAGCTCGACGATGTGCAGGTCGGAGGCGTCCTGGGCAAGGAAGACCTCGCCGTTGCCCTTGCACGTCATGAGCTTGAGGCCCTGGCCGGTGAGCTTCTCCTCGATCAGCCCGCGGATCCCGCCGCTCTTGTAGTCGAACTCGACGTTGCCCTGGTAGGCGACCATCGAACCGCGCAGCGCCAGCGCCTCCGGGCCCAGGGTGACCTTGACCAGCTTGCTGTTCTGCTGGGTCCAGCGCCCCGCGGTCGGCACCTCGCGGTACGGGTTGAGGCTGTTCATGGCACCGGGCTGGACGGGGCGGGCCTGCGACGGCAGGACCTCCGTGGGCCCGAACCCGCCCGGCATCGGCTGACCGGGCTGCTGCTGGCCGGGCATCGGGTGGCCCGGCATCGGCTGGCCGGGTGGCTGCTGGCCGGGCGCGCCGTACCCCTGGGCGCCGGGCATCGCCGGCGGGGGCTGTGGCTGAGCGTAGCCCGGCTGGGCGTAGCCCTGCTGCGCGCCGCCGGCCTGGCCGTAGGCCGGCTGCGGCTGACCGTAGCCCTGGCCGGGATGCGCCGGTGCCGGCGGTGCCGGCGGGGGCGGCGGGGGCGGGGGCGGGGGCCCGGGCGGGGCGCCGAAGCCCGGCGCGGCAGGCGGCTTCTGCTGGCTGAAGGCGGGCGCGGGCGGCGCGCCGAACCCAGGCGCCGCCGGAGCGGGCGTGGGCTCGGGCTCGTCGGCGACCTCGCCGCCGTAGCTGCGGATCAGCTCCGCCAGGCCACCCCGGAACCCCTGGCCGACCGCCGCGACGCGCCAGACGCCCTTGCGGTAGACGTCACCGATCATGACGGCGCGCTCGTCGGAGAAGTCGGCGCCGGTGAACGCGTAGCGGAGCACCTCCGTACCACCGGCCACGATGCGCAGGTAACCGGACGTGATCTGCGCGGCGCTGCCCGGGCCGTCCAGCGCCGCGCAGAACGACAGCTTCTGGATCGCGTCCGGGACCTTGTCGAGCGTCACCCGGAACGACTGGGTGTCACCGGACTGGGCGCCGAGGAGCTGGATCGAGGACTCGGGCGAGTTCGGCTGGTTGAAGAAGATGAAGTACCGGTCGTCGGAGAGCCGGCCGGCGCCGTCCAGCCCGAAACAGGACACGTCCCATTCGCCCGGCGCGTTGATCTGGATCCCGATGTACAGATCGGTGCCAGCGGTGATTGCCGACAGTTGGGACTTCTGCCCTCGACTGAACTGCGTTGCCACCGCGCTCCCTCCCGTCAGCGTGCCAGCTGAATCGGCGCGCGAGCGTCGCGCGCGTGGCCCGACCGCACCCGCACGAACCGGACTGTCCGGAAACTAGCAGCCCGGACGGCCCACGGCAGAACCTGTATGTGCCCGAAGGCCTGTCGGACCGCGGACACACAGCGCGACGGGGAACCCGGACGACGGACGTCGAGAGCCGAACGTCGGGAACCAGACGTCGGGTCGGCCGCTCCAGCCATGCCTCCGTGCCTCCGCCCCCCGGGCCGGCCGCCTCCGGGGCGTGCGGTGGGCGCGAAACCGGGACGGTTGGCATGACACAACGGACTCCGCCCTCGCCGCGGATGCGCGCCTGGCGTTGACTGTTCCCATGCGCTACGCGGCTGGCCTCTCCACCACGAAGAAGATCTCCAAGATCGGGCTCGGTACCTGGCAGTTCGGCTCGCGGGAGTGGGGCTACGGCTCGGCCTACGCCCAGACTGACGCCGCCCTGATCGTCCGGCGCGCTCTCGAGCTCGGCGTGACCCTGTTCGACACGGCCGAGATGTACGCGTTCGGGCGCAGCGAACGCATCCTCGGCCAGGCACTGGCCGCCGCCCCCGGCGACGGCGTGCACCCGGGAGCGGACGTGTCGCTCACCAAGACCGCCGTGCCACCGGAGGCGGCTTTCGTCGCCACCAAGATCTTCCCGGTGCTGCCGCTGGCGCCGGTCGTCGAGCAGCGCGCCGTCGGCAGCGCGAACCGGCTCGGCGTGCGCACGATCGACCTGTACCAGGTGCACCAGCCCAACCCCGTCGTCCGGGACGGCACGACGATGCGCGGGATGGCCGCGCTGCGCCGGGTCGGCCTCGTCGACGAGGTCGGGGTCAGCAACTACTCGCTCGAGCGCTGGCGCGCCGCCGAGGCCGCGCTCGGTGACCGCGTCCTGTCCAACCAGGTCCAGTACAGCCTGGTGCGCCGCGAGCCGGAGCGTGACCTGCTGCCGTACGCCCGTCGGGAGGGACGCCTGATCATCGCCTACAGCCCGCTGGCGCAGGGCCTGCTCTCCGGGCGCTACGACGTCACGAGCCGGCCCACCGGCGCCGTGCGGATGGCGAACCCGCTGTTCCTCACCGAGAACCTGGCCCGGCTGACGCCCCTGCTGGACACGCTGCGCGAGGTCGGGGCGGCGCACGGCGCCAGCGCGTCACAGATCGCACTGGCGTGGGTGATCCACCATCCGTCGGTGGTCGCGATCCCGGGGGCGTCGAGCGTGGCCCAGGTGGAGAGCAACGCGGCGGCCGCCGACATCGAGCTGACCGACGCGGAGTATGACGCGCTGACCTCGGCCGCGGAGAACTTCCAGCCGCTGACCGGCCCCGCCTCGTGGGCGGCCGTCGCGGCGGAGCGGATGCGCCGCCCCTGACCGCCAGCCGCGATTGCCTGAGCCGCGGCTCAGGCAATCGCGGCTGTGAGCGGGCCGACACCGGGTTACATGAGTGGCTGACCGCCGTGATCGCCGGGGCCGTGGCCGCCGCCGTCGTGACCGTCGTCGGAGAGGATGTGGAACGGCGGGCAGACCCCGGTCGAGTGGTGGGCGGCGGCCTCCAGGGCCTTGCGGACCCGCTCCTCGGGCTCCTCCCCCACCGTGCTGTGCAGCGACCCGCGCGCGTACTCCTCGCCGCAGCCCGCCGCGTCGTAGTTGTCGAGGGTGCGGCCGATCTGGTAGTCGGAGTCGATCCGGTACAGCTGCCCCCGGATGCCCACGAGGAACAGCCCACCCGACTCGTTGCCGGCGTCATTGCGGGCGAAACCGCCGTCGCGCAGGCAGTCGCGGACGACCGAGACGAACTCGGTCGCCATGAAGCGGTCGAGGTCCCAGCTGTGCGGCACGGGCGGGACGAGGCTGTACCGAAGCAGCTGCCCCATCCGGAACGAGTCCGTGAAGCCCATGACGAACTCGCCGTTGCGGAAGACCTTCGTATCCGCCCGGACCGTGATCGACCAGCCGGCTACGCCGGCGCTGTCTCCCCCGATCACGACCCGTCCGTCGTGCTCCACACCGACGATGCAGGTCACGGTTGAGGATGCTATCCGGTGCTTCGGACGGCCCGGCGGCCTCGTCCCCTTCGTCCGCTTCCGACATACCCAGATCCCATCCCGGGACGGGATCTCACCGGGCCGCGGCGACCGCCGGCAGGATCACCCGGTGCGTCCCGGCGTAGAGGTTCATCGACGACCCGCGGACGAACCCGGCAAGCGTCATCCCGGACTCCTCCGCCAGGTCGACGGCGAGCGCCGACGGCGCCGACACCGCGGCGAGCACCGGGATCCCGGCCAGCAGCGCCTTCTGCACCAGCTCGAACGACGCCCGGCCGCTGACCAGCAGCACCAGCCCCCGCAGCGGCACCATCCCCGCCCGCGCCGCCCACCCGACGACCTTGTCGACCGCGTTGTGCCGGCCGACGTCCTCGCGCACCGCCAGCACCTCGCCGTCGGCGTCGGCGAGGGCGGCTGCGTGCAGGCCGCCGGTCGTCGCGAACAGCCGCTGCGCGCGGCGCAGCCGTCCCGGCAGGTCGACGAGCACCTCGGCGGTGATGCGCAGCGGGTCGTCGCGGATCTCGTACCGCCCGCGCAGCCGCACGGCGTCGATGCTCGCCCGCCCGCACACCCCGCACGAGCTCGTGGTGTAGAAGTTCCGCCGCAGGTCGACCTCCGGCTCGGGCACGCCGGGGGCGAGGGTCACGTCCAGCACGTTGTAGGTCAGCCGGCCCTCGCCGTCGACGGCGCCCTCACTGCCGGCGCAGTAGCGCATGCCCGCGACGTCCGCGGCGGTCGCGATCAGGCCCTCCCCGATCAGGAAGCCCACGGCGAGGTCCATATCGTCGCCCGGGGTCCGCATGGTGACCGCCAGCGGCTGGCCGCCGACCCGGATCTCGAGCGGTTCCTCCCCGACGACGGTGTCGGGCCGAAGCGTCGGCTCCGCCCCCAGAGTCACCCGCATGACCCGGCGTCGCGCGCTTGCTCGCCCCATAGCGACACGGTCCCCCAGGAGGGACGAGAAATCCATCATGTCGAGCCTTCGACGCCACGTTCACGGCATCCTCGGCGATCGCATCAGGACGGACCGAGCGCGTCGGGACACCCGACCGGAAAACCGTCCACCGTCAGTCAGAGCCCGCCATTCCGGGCCAGGTGCCGTTTGTGGGGCGGGGGGACGTCCGGGGCGCGGCAGGGGTGTCTGTTCGGCGACGCGAGGCGGCGGGGCGGCGTGCACCTGCTACAGCTATGGGGCGGAGTGTGGGGCTGTGGGATCGTCACTGCCCGCAACGGGACGACCGGGGCTCTCGGACGAAAGGGTTGAAGAGGGATGGGAATGAAGCGGTTCATGTCGCGGCTTGGGGTCGGCGCCGCCGAGGTGGAGACCGTGCTGGACCGTCCGGACGCACTGCCCGGCGCAGTGGTGACCGGACTGACCACCATCAAGGGTGGCAAGGTCGAGCAGGAGATCGAGAAGGTGCTCGTCGCGCTGGAGGCGACGGTCGAGGTCGAGACCGACGACTCCACCTGGTACGAGCAGGTGACCTTCGGTACGCAGCAGATCGGCGGCGGCTTCGTCATCCAGCCCGGGCAGGAGCAGTCCGGGCGCTTCGAGCTGCCGGTGCCGTGGCAGACGCCGATCACGGATGTCGCCGGCTGGCACCTGCGCGGGATGAAGATCGGCGTGCGGACGACGCTGTCGATCCCCGGCGCGCTGGACCCGGGTGACCTGGACCCGGTGTCGGTGCACCCGCTGCCCGTGCAGGAGGCGGTACTCGCCGCGCTCGGCGACCTGGGCTTCCACTTCCACACCGCGGACGTCGAGAAGGGCCGCCTGCACGGCTCCGACCTGCCCTTCTACCAGGAGATCGAGCTCAAGCCGTCCGGCGAGTACGCCCGGCGGATCAAGGAGCTGGAGGTCACCTTCCTCGTCGACGGCAACGGGATGGACGTCGTCCTGGAGGCGGACCGCCGGGGCGGGCTGCTCTCCTCCGGCGGCGACCAGCTCAGCCGGTTCCGGGTCGGCCACCACGACACCGACCGCCACCAGCTCGCCGGCGCGCTGCACCAGCAGCTGCAGGCCCTCGGCGCGCGCCGCGGCTGGTTCTGAGCACGTAACTGTCGACCGTCGCGCCTCGGCACCCCGCGCCTGCGGTTCGCCGCCATCGGGTGGCCGCCATCGGGTGGCGCGCCACGGCGGCGGGGTCAGACGTCGGAGCCGCCGGGTTCGGGGGTCGCCGGGAGCGGTGCCGGGACCCGGGGCACGGCGGCGCTCGGGTCGAAGCCGCCGAATGCCAGTCCGATGGCGAAGCCGGCAGCCTCCTCGAGCTGACGTGCTCGGGGCAGTGGGCCCAGGACGGCCGGTGTTCCGCCGACGTCGCGGATGAGCGCACCGGTAATCCGCAGCGCCGCCGGGTCGTCCCCGCAGATCGCCACCGTCGGCTGGCCCAGCTCGCCGGCTCTGCCGACGGGCCGCGTCCACGTACCAGCGGGGAAGAGGTGAAACGCCTTCACGACATGCGCCCCGGGCGCCAGCTCGGCGACGAGTTGCTCGAGGCTCAGGAACGGGCGGCCGAGACCACCCGGGAGCCGTGATCCGGCCAGGGGCGCGGACGAATCCCTACCCGGCCGGTGCCGCGTCCGGTGCGGCGTCCGCGCGGTCGAGCAGGACGCCGGCGGCGGACAGTCCCGCCAGGCCCAGGCACAGCGGCGAGTAGACACGCCGGTCCAGTCGGCGGAACCGGTCGGAGACGGAGCCCCGGGATACCAGGTCGGTCAGACCGGCCGCTCCCAGCAGCCCGCGGCTCGCGAGCACCGCGACGACACCGGTCACGCCGGCCCGGTGCAGGGTGTCCAGGCGCGGTATGCGGCGGGGCGGGTGCGCGACGACGGCGGCCGCCGCGACCAGCGCACCCGCGACCGTGAAGCACTGGCCGGCGCCGGGCACGCCCGGAGCGCCCGCCGCGGCCGGCCTGCCGACGACGGCATCGGCGAGCGCCGCCCGGTCGGCCAGGGGCCAGCTCGACCCGGCGCCCCACGCCGCGTGGAGGATCCCGGCTCCCGCCAGGCCCGCCGCGCCCGTCCACCGACTCACCGCCGCCACGCTCACGCCCGCAGTCTGGCACGGTCGCTGCCCCCGGCGGCCTGGCTCCCCGGCAGCTGAGCCGGCGGACACACCTGGACGTCCCGCTCGAGCTCGGGTCGGAACGAGCGGGCTAGGCGTCAGTCGGCGGGCGCCTCGAAGGTCAGCATCCAGAGGTGGCCGTCGGGGTCGGCGAAGGTGCCGACGTAGCCCCAGGGCTGCCGGCCCGGCCCGGTCACCGCGGTGGCGCCGGCCCGGCGGGCCCGCTCGATCATCGCGTCGACCTCGCCCTCGGCGCGGTTGGCGGGCATGGGACGGGCCTCCTCAGCACTCCTCGTGACGGGCGGTTCGCTGTGCAGACCCGTCCCCGCGCGAGAACTCATCGAGTTCATCGTCGATCGACCACCCGAGGCTCCTTCAACCCGCCGGGTGACCGCGAGCATTCTGTGTTGTGCGGAAAGTGGCGACGCCGAGAGCAACCTTCCGACCCCCCACAGCGACAGTTCGGGTGGAAGCGTCGGAGAGCGGCATCCACCGAGGAGGGGCGAAGACGGGTCGGCTGGTGGCCGCCACTGAAAGGACGACATTGGTGGCACGCCGAACAAGCACCAGACACACGTACCGGGGGGAATCGACCTCGAGCGGGGAGGCGGCACCGGCCGGCCCGGCACGCAGAGCACGTCCACGGGCCGGGTGGGGCGTCCCCGTCCTGATGGCGACGCTGGCCCTCGGGGCCGGCACACTGTTCGCCGGGTGCCAGCCGTTCGACGGCACCCCGGTGGGTGGCGGGGGCGCTCCGGCACCGACGTCCTCGCCGACCGCGGGCCCGACCGCTCCGGTCACGCAGACACCGACAGCCGGGCCGGGTAGCCCGTCGCCGGCGGCGCCGCCGGTCACCGCGACGCCGAGCGCCGGAACGTCTGCTCCCGCGAGCCCGACCACGGCACCGACCGCAGGGCCGACGACCTCCGCGAGCCCGGGCGCGCCCGCGTCGCAGGGGCCGCTGCCGAGCTGGCCGCGCGCCACCGCGGACGTGGACGTCAGCAGCACCATCTCGGTGGCGGGCACGTTCGACGGCGGCCTCAAGCGTTACTCCGGCGTCAGCGACAGCGGCCAGGAGGAGGGCCAGGACCCGATCTTCGAGGTGGCCGACGGCGGAACGGTCCAGAACGTGATCATCGGGTCACCGGCTGCGGACGGCATCCACTGCAAGGGCACCTGCACCCTGCGCAACGTGTGGTGGGAGGACGTCGGCGAGGACGCGGCGACGTTCAAGGGCACGTCCGCGGCACAGACCATGACCATCGACGGCGGCGGGGCCCGCGGCGCCTCGGACAAGGTGTTCCAGCACAACGGGCCCGGCACGATGGTCATCCAGAACTTCCAGGTGCAGGACTTCGGCAAGCTGTACCGGTCGTGCGGGAACTGCTCGAAGCAGTACGCCCGGCACGTCGTCGTCCGCAACGTCACCGTGACGGCGCCGGGCAAGACGCTGGTCGGCGTCAACACGAACTACGGGGACTCCGCCCAGCTGTCCGGCGTCACCATCGTCGGCGACAGCAGCCGGAAGATCAGTATCTGCGACCGCTACACCGGCAACAGCAGCGGCTCCGAGCCGACGAAGACGGGCAGCGGGGCGGACGGGACGTACTGCCGCTACACGCCGTCCGACATCACCTACCGGTAGGCGGGCCGGCCACTACGCCGATCCGGCCGGTCAGGTCGGGTCGGCGTAGTCGATCTCCGCGTTCCCCGAGCTGGTGGACGCGCGCAGGCGGCGCGTCGCCAACGGGTCCGTTCGCACACCGACCAGGGTGTTACCCGACCCGGTGTGGACCTCGGTCGCGTACACCTCACCGTCGTCCGGCACGGTGATCCGCACGTTGCCCGACGCCGAGTGCGCGGAGACGTCCTCGGGGGCGGTGGCCAGCTCGATGCGCACGTTCCCCGACGCCGTGGACGCGTCGACCTCGGTGGCGGTGACGCCGACCGCGCGCAGGTTCCCCGAGGCCGTCGACATCGTCAGCTGGGCACGGGCACCGTCCACCCGGACAGTCCCGGATCCGCTGCGCAGTGTCGCCGCGGAGAGCAGGTCGGTCGCCTCGACCTCGCCGGAGCCCGTTTCGGCGACCACCCGGATGCCCGCCGGCACGCGGACCGCGAACGACGCCTCGCAGTCCCAGAACCCCCCGCCGCAGTCGGCGTCAAGAGTGAGGACGCCGTCACGGACCTCGGCCGACATCGCCGGGACGGAGACCGTCCCGGCGAGACTGCCCTCGACGTCGACGACGCGCCCGGCAGCGCCCGCGATCTGGATGCGGCCGGAGTTGGTGTGGACCCGGACCATCTGGACGTCACCGGAGAACACCCGGTGCTCCACCCGCCGCACCTCGCCGGACGTCTCGTCGACGGTCTGCACGCCGCAGACCGCGGTGCCCACGACGGCGAGCAGCGCGCCGACGGCGAGCGCGGCCCGCCGGCCCGGCTCAGACATCGCCGCGCCCCGCGCTCGCCCGCGCGCCCGCCGGACGGGCCGGCCGCTCGCCGCGGGCGCCGCCGCCACCGACTCCGCCGGCGGCGGCGGAGTCCAGGAAGCGCAGGACGGCGAGCACGCGACGGTGGTCGTCCTCGGCCGGGGCCAGGCCGAACTTGGTGAAGATGCCAGTCACGTGCTTCTCGACCGCCCGTTCGGTGACCGCGATCGCGGCCGCGATCGCGGTGTTCGACCGGCCCTGCGCCATGAGCGCCAGCACCTCGGACTCCCGTCTGGTCAGGCTGGCGAGCGGGTCCCGCCGGCGCGAGCGGAGCAACAGCTGGGTGACGACCTCCGGGTCGAGCACGGTGCCGCCGGCGGCGATCCGGTGCAGCGCCTCGCGGAAGTCGGCGACGTCGGAGACCCGGTCCTTGAGCAGGTAGCCGACTCCCCGCGCCTGCCCGGCGATCAGGTCGACGGCGTAGCGCTCCTCGACGTACTGGGACAGCACGAGCACCGCGACGTCCGGCCACTGCCGGCGCAGGACGAGCGCGGCGCGGATGCCCTCGTCGGTGAAGGTCGGCGGCAGGCGGACGTCGACGACGCACACCTGCGGCTGGATCCGGGCGACCGCCCGCAGCAGGCTCTCGCCGTCCCCGACCGCGGCGGTGACGGTGCAGCCGTCCTCCTCGAGGAGCCTGGTCAGCCCCTCCCGCAGCAGCACGGAGTCCTCCGCGATCATGATATTCACCGGGTCACCGCCCCGGGCCGGCCGGCCCCGGTCATGTCGCGTCCCCGCATGGCAGCTCCATCCGCAGGGTCGTCCCGCCACCGGGCGGGCTGACGAGTTCGAACGCGCCGTCGACGGCGCGGGCGCGGTCACGCAGGCCGGCGATCCCGGAGCCGGCGCCCTCCCTGGCCCCGCCCCGCCCGTCGTCGGACACCTCGACCGTCAGCCGGTTCCCGGCCCGGCGCACGGCGATGCGGACGTGCCAGGCCTGCGCGTGGCGGGCGATGTTGGTCAGCGCCTCCGCGACGAAGAAGTAGGCCACCGACTCGGTCGAGATGTCCGGCCGCGGTGTGGCCTCTATGTCGAGGGTGACGGGCACCGGGGAGCGGGCGGCGAGGCCCGACAGCGCGGCGTCCAGCCCGCGGTCCGTGAGCACGGACGGATGGATCCCGCGGGCCAGGTCCCGCAGCTCGACCAGCGCCCGCTTGGTCTCCGCGTGGGCTTCGGCGATGAGCCCGTGGGCGCCGTCCGGGTCGTCGGCGAAGCGCGCCTGGGCGCGGCCCAGGGTCATCGCGACGGCGACGAGGCGCTGCTGGGCGCCGTCGTGCAGGTCCCGCTCGATACGGCGCCGCTCGGCGGCGGCCGCGGCGACCATCCCGGCCCGGCTGGACTCCAGGTCGTCCACCCGGGCCAGCAGCTCGGGATCGCCCGGTGGGGAGAGCACCAGCCGCGCCAGCGCGAGGTGCGCGGTGACCACCCCGCGGGCGATCCACGGCGCGGCGAGCAGGACGACCAGCCCGACACCCACGTGGAATGCCAGCGAGCCGCCGTAGCCCAGGTTCATCCCGAAGACCCGGCCGCCGTCGGCGAGCGCGTGCCCGTACAGCGGGAACATCAGGAACGACAGCCCGCCACCCCACGCGCAGAAGACCACCCAGGCGCCCAGCCAGCCGAACAGCGGCAGGATGACCAGGGCGTAGAGGACCTCCAGCCAGTTCCCCCGGCCGCGCAGCCGGAGCCAGCCGCGGCGGAACCAGCTCGGGGTGTCGGCGGGGGGCGTCCCGGGGGGCACCGAGCCCGGCGGGGGACGAAGCCACAGCCGCTGGCGGAGCACCACCCGGAACCGCCAGGCGTCCACGACCGCCGCCATCCGCGCGCTGAACAGGGCGAACCACACCAGCGGGAGGCCGAGAAGCGCCACGAACATCATCGGGATGCCGGCGGCGATCGCGACGAGGACCACGACGAAGGCCACGGTGGCGACCACCGCCGACTGGGCCACGAAGATGGTGGCGGTCCAGCCGGCCGGCCCGTAGGTCGCCCGCACGGCGTCCACGACCGCCCGACGCACCCCACGCGCCGCTGTTCCGGGCGCCGCTGTTCCGGGCGCCGCTGTTCCGGGCGCCGCTGTTCCGGGCGCCGCTGTTCCGGGCGCCGCTGTTCCGGGCGCCGCTGTTCCGGGCGCCGCTGTTCCGGGCGCCGCTGTTCCGGGCGCCGCTGTTCCGGGCGCCATCGCCACGGGCGGCGAGGCGGCCGGTTGGTCCGACCGTCCCGCCGGCCCATCCGGCGTTGGTGCCGCCGACGCGCCAACCTGCACCTCGCTCACCTTTGCTCCGTCCGCTGCCGCGTCCGCCCGTCGGGCCCGGGCCCGACGACGGGTCAGGACCGTCCGTGCCGACGGTAGATCGCCGGTGCCGGGCCCGGCGACGGAGCTGGCCCGTCAGTTCGTCCGGGGGCTAACCGCACCGTTGCATGTGAGCGCCTGGTAACGCCTGGTAGCGCCTGGTCATGCCGCCTCGCCTCTCGGTGAGGCACCCCCGGTCTGACCCGCTCGCACGGGGTCATGCCCACGGTGCCGGGTTCCCGCTTCCCAGCCACCCGCCCAGCAAGCTGGGTCCTACGGTCGGCTCCACGGGCGTTTTCCGTCTCCGACGTACTGGCGGCGACGAGGTTGCGCAGGTTGACCGCGGCGTTCACGTCGCGGTCGATCACCAGCCCGCAGGACTGGCAGGCGAAGGTACGGTCCGACAGAGTGAGGCTTGGGTTTCGCCAGCCACAGCCGGAACAGGTCTTCGAAAACGGATACCAGCGGTCCGCGACGACGAGACGCGAGCCGTACCAGAGGGTCTTGTAGGTGAGTTGGCGCCGGATCTCGGCCATCGCGGTGTCCGAGACCGCGCGGGCGAGACGGCGGTTACGGACCATCCCGGCGACATGCAGATCCTCGACCACGATCACATCGTGGTTCTTCGTGAGCCGGGTGGTGAGCTTGTGCAGCCCGTCGCGCCGCTGGTGGGCGACGTGGGCGTGCAGGCGGCCCAGTTCGGCAGCGCGCTGGCGGCGGCCGGCACTGCCCGGCTTCGAGCGGGCACAGGCCCGGGACGCGGTACGCAGCCTGCGCAGCGAGCGGGCGAGTGGCTTGGGGTTGTCGACCTGCTCACCGGTCGACAGGACGGCGACACACGACGGCGGAGGGGCCGGAGCCGACGGAGAAGCTCAGAGCCGGCGGGGAGGGTTCAGAGCCGGCGGGCGAAGTGGAACGACGGGATGATGTAGCCGTTGCGCAGATAGAGGCGGTGGGCCTCGTGGCGGTGCGTACCGGCGTCCAGGTGGATCTGCGCGCAGCCCAGGCGCTTCGCCTCCCGTTCGACCCAGGCGAGCAGCCGGGTGGCGTGCCCACGCCCGCGCATGCCGGGCATCGTCGTCAGGTCGTCCACCAGCAGGTGCCGGCCGTAGGCGAGCGAGCTGCTCTCCCGGAAGCCGACGGCCGCCACGACCCTCCCGGTCTCGCCGTCCCACGACCCCACCAGGCGGTACCCCTGCGGACGCTGCACCTCGTTCACCAGCTTGACGAACCCGGTCGAGGTCAGATGAGGACGCAGCTGCCGCATGGGATCGAAAGCCAGCCAGGTGCGTTCGGCCTCCAGCTCCTCTATCTTCACATTACGCATTGTTACAGCTCGATGGCGTGATGTGTGGACGGCGCTGTGTGGACGGCGTACATCCCGCCGGGTGCGGCGCCCGAGACGCGGCACTCGTCCGGTGGCTCGGACACGCCGCCCGGGCCGAAAACGCCTCGCGAACTGTCGGACCCCCCGGCTAGGGTCCCCAGCGCGACCGGGAGATCGGCGCCGGTCACGCGGGCCCGCCCACACCGGACGGGCGTACACAGAGAGACCTCAGGATGCCTTCAGGAGCAGCGTTGTCGACGGCCGACCCACACTGTCCCGACTCACCCCATCCCGGCGCAGGCGGCCCGGCGCCGGTCGGCGGGGGCGGCCCGGTGCTGAACGGCCCGCGGCTGTGCCTGCGGCCGCTGACCGTCGAGGCGCTGGGAGCGCTGCTCGGCGGCGACCGCGCGGGCGCGCAGCGGGCCACCGGGGCGGTCTTCCCCGACCCGCTGGCGGCTCCCCCGCTGGAGGAGGGCGCCCTCGACCGGATGCGCGACCGCCTGGCGGCCAACCCGGCCGAACTGGGCTGGTGGGCCTGGCTCGCCGTCGACCGCGCCAGCGGGGCCGTGGTCGGGTCGCCGGCGCTGTCCGGCCCGCCCGACGCGGACGGCACCGTCGAGCTCGGCTACGCCACCTACCCCGAGTTCGCCGGGCGCGGGTACGCGGTCGAGGGCGGGCGGCTGCTGCTCGACTGGGCGTTCGAGGACCCGCGGGTCCGGCGGGTGCTCGCCGTCGTCCCGCCGGCGCACGACGCGTCGGTCAGCGTCGCGCGCCGGTTGGGCCTGTCTGTGATCGGCCGGGCGCACGACGAGGAGGCCGGCGAGCTGCTGCTGCTGGAACGCGCGCGGGCGGACCCGCCCACCGGCCCGTCCGCCCGCCGCTGACCGCCCAGCGCCCGACGCGCGGCGCCGGCTGTGCGGCGCTGACCGACCGCAACCACCGAGCACCGACCGTGCGGCGCCGGCGCGATCGGTCAGACGGCCTCGCCGAGGGTGTCCGCCGGCGCCTGCGCGCCGGTCAGGCACGCCGCGACGAACTCCACCACGGCGCGGACGAACACCAGCCGGTTCGCGCGCTCGGCGACCTCGTGGCCCTCGCCCTCGAAGAGCAGGTACTCGCACGGGATCCCGCGGGCCCGGGCCGCGGCGACAGTCTGCTCGGCCTCACACACGGGGACGTTGGTGTCGTTGGCCCCGTGCACGACCAGCAGCGGGGCCGCGAGCGCATCCATCCGGTGCAACGGCGACAGAGCCCGTAGCAGGTCGCGGTCGGTCGCCGGGTCGCCGTACTTGGTGACCGCCGGTGCGGCGATCCACGGTTCGGTGTGCCGGTAGAAGGTCTCCAGATCGACCATCCCGCACACGTCGACACCGACGGCGAACAGCTCGGGGTGGCAGACCAACGCGGCCAGCGTCAGGTACCCGCCGTAGGACCGGCCGGCCACGCCGATGTGGCCCGGCGCGGCCAGGCCCTCGGTGACCAGGTGCGTCACGGCACTCGCGACGTCGGCGATGCCGGCGAAGCGGCCGGCCAGGTGGTCGGCCTCCTCGAACGAGCGACCGAACCCGGTGGAGCCGCGCACGTTCGGCGCGAACACGGCGATGCCGCGGGCGAGCAGCGCGTGGAAGAGCGGGTTGAGGACGGGGCGCTCCTGCGCCTCCGGGCCGCCATGGAAGTAGAGCAGGGTGGGCACCGGCCCCGGGGCCACCCGCGGGCGGTACCACCAGCCGGTGAGCTCCAGCCCGTCGTGCGCGAGGAACCGGCGCGCGATCGGGCGGACGAACCGGTAGCCCACGTCCTCCGTCCCGCCGGGCACCTCGGGCGCCCCCGCCGGGCACGGGCCCGGGCCCGCGGTGTGCGTCCCGCTCGCGGCCACGGCCGTGATCTCGACGGTGGGGTACGCCGTCGGCGTGTGCGAGACCAGGCAGCGGTAGGCCGGCACGCCGCTGTCCGAGGTGCCCGCCGAGGTGCCGTCCGGGGCGTCCGACGCGGTGCCGGGCGGAATGCCCGCCGCGGTGCCGGTCAGGTCGCAGGTCCACACCTCGCTGGGGGCGGTGGAGCCGTCCAGCGCCAGGAGCAGGCTCGCCCCGCCGGGCCCGGGGAGCAGGCCGGTGACCACCTCGCGCGGCAGCGGCGGCAGGGCCCGCGACGTCCCGTCGTCCAGGCTGTGGACGGCGAGCTCGGTGCGCCCGCCGACGTTCCAGCCGAGCACGGCCGTGGCCGGGTCGAGGAGGAGGAAGCGCTCCAGGTCCGCGTCGTCCCGGCCGGCCAGCAGTCGGGTCGGCCCCGGCCGGCCGTGCGGGTCCAGGGGCACCTCGAGCAGGCCCGGCCGCTCGCGGCCCAGGTCGCAGGCGAGCAGGGCACGCGAGGCGTCCGCGGCGAAGGTGCCTGAGACGGCCGTGGTGGTGCCGCCCGCGACCTCGAACGCCTCGGTCGCCACCCCTCCGACGGTCCCCCCGCTGCCGGCCACTCCGCCGGCCATCTCGTCGTTGAGCGGGAACGCCTCGAGCGGGGCGGCGGCCGGTGCCAGCGGGTCGGGCGCGTCCACCCGGGCCACCAGCACGCGCCGGGCGCCCCGCGGGCCCTCCCGCAGGAGCAGCAGCCACCGGTCGGCGGTCTCGTGGACGGCGCAGACCTGCAGGGCCAGCCCCACCGCGAGGTGGCGGCGGTGGCCGGCCGGGTCGACGGCGACCGCGTGGGTCAGCCCGGAGCGGGCCGACTCGGTGACCACGAGCAGCCGGCCGCCCGCCGCCCACCGGGAGACCGTGGCCGCGCACGCCTCCACGGCTCCCGCCGTGCCGGGCCGGACGCCACCGGCCAGCCGGTGCGCCGCCGTGCCGTCCGGGCGGACCCTGCCGTCCGGGCGGACCCTGCCGTCCGGGCGGACAAGGTGGACCTCGGTGTGCTCCCCGCCGCCCGGGGCCACGGTGATCGCGATCCAGGCGCCGTCCGGGGACCACAGCGCCGACCGGACGTGCGCCGGGCCGGTGTCGAGGACCCGCTCCGTCCCGTCGGCCGCGCGGACCCACAGGGCCGGGCGCCCGGTGGCGTCCCCGACGAAGGCGATCGAGCCGTCCGGGCCGGGTGAGGGCCCGCGCACGCTCGGCGGCGTGGCCCACTCGTCCACCAGGTCCCGCGGTGCCGGGAGCGGCGGCTCGACCGCTCCCAGGACCGGCGAGTCCACCGGTTGGACCGGCACGGTACCGGCCGGCAGGGCGCCAGCCGGTGCCGCGGTGGTCTCAGACCGCGCCGCGGCGGTCCGGGACGGGACGCCGGTGAGCGCCGACTCGACCGGACGGATCATTCACACCCCCTGTGTCTGCAGCCACATCTCGAGCAGGGCGGCCTGCCAGAGCGCGTTCGCCCCGAGCGTCGTACGGTTCGAGTTCGGGTCGGCGAGCATCTCGTCGACCCAGTCCTTGCGGAACAGCCCGCGGCCCCGGGCGACCGGGTCGGTCAGCGCGTCGGCGACCCGGGCGAGGAACGGGCCGCCGAGGTGGCGGATCGCCGGCACCGGGAAGTACCCCTTCGGCCGGTCGATGACGTCCACCGGCATCAGCGGCCGGCTGAGGTCCTTGAGCACGCCCTTGCCGCCGGAGGCGAGCTTCAGCTCGGGCGGGCACGCGGCGGCGAGCTCGACGAGTTCGTGGTCGAGGAAGGGCGTGCGGGCCTCCAGGCCGGCCGCCATCGTCATGTTGTCGACCCGCTTCACCGGGTCGTCGACCAGCATCACCGTGGAGTCGATGCGCAGCGCGGCGTCGACCGAGGTCTCGGCGCCGGGCTCGGCGAACCGCTCGGCGACGAAGTGCCGACTGGCGTCACCCTCGATGAGGTGGTGCGACTCGACCATCGCCGGCAGCTCGGCGTGCGGCCGGTCGGCGAACACCCGCAGGTAGGCGTCGACGGCGTCGCCGCGCGGGACGGTCGCCAGCGGCGGGTACCAGGAGTAGCCGGCGAAGACCTCGTCCGCGCCCTGGCCGGACTGCACGACCTTGACGTGCCGGGCCACCTCCTGCGAGAGCAGGTAGAACGCGACGCAGTCGTGGCTGACCATCGGCTCGCTCATCGCGGCGACGGCCGCGTCGATCGCCGGCAGCAGCCGGTCGCCGGGGACGCGGATCTGGTGGTGGTCGGTGCCGAAGCGGCGGGCGATGATGTCCGAGTAGTGGAACTCGTCGCCGGACTCGCCGCCGGCGGCCTCGAAGCCGACGCTGAACGTGGCGAGGTCACGCTGGCCGGCCTCGGCGAGCAGCGCGACGATGAGGCTGGAGTCCAGGCCGCCGGAGAGCAGCACCCCGACCGGGACGTCGGCGACCATGCGCCGGCGCACGGCGGTGCGCAGCCGCTCGCCGATCGCGTCCCGCCAGTCGTCCGCCGTCCAGGAGGCGTGCTCCTCCTGACGGGTGGAGTCGGGCCGCCAGTAGACCTCGTCGCGGGTCGTGCCGTCCGCCTCGACGGTCCGGATGGTGGCCTGCGGCAGCTTGCGCACGCCGGTCAGGATCGTGTGCGGCGGCGGGACCACCGAGTGGAACGACAGGTAGTGGTGGAAGGCGACCAGGTCGATGTCGGAGGACACCCCGCCGCCGGCGAGCAGGGCCGGCAGGGTCGAGGCGAACCGCAGGCGGTGCGGGTCGCGCGTCACGTAGAGCGGCTTGATCCCGAGCCGGTCGCGGACGAGGACGAGCCGGCCGGTGTCGCGCTCGTACACGGCGAAGGCGAACATGCCGGCGAAGTGGTCGACGCACCGGGGGCCCCAGTGGTGGTACGCCTTGAGGATCACCTCGGTGTCGGAGGTGGAGAAGAAGCGGTAGCCGGCGTCGACGAGCCGGTCGCGCAGCTCCTGGTAGTTGTAGATGCAACCGTTGAACACCGCGGTGAGGCCGAGCGCGGTGTCGACCATGGGCTGGGCGCCCCGCTCCGACAGATCAATGATCTTCAGCCGACGGTGGCCGAACGCCACCGGGCCGGTGGCCCACAGGCCGACCCCGTCCGGGCCCCGCGCCTCCATTGCGGCGGTCATCCGCCCCACCGCGGCGACGTCCGCCTCACGGCCGTCGAACCTCAGCTCCCCGCTCAGCCCGCACATGGTCCAGCTCCCGTCGATCGGTTGGTCAGACGGCCGTTCTTCCCCTCCTCGACGACGTCCGCCCACCCGGTTCCGGGAACCCGCCGGGACCGACGGGGCGGATGCCCCGTGATGACGACGGGTGGCGCGGTGCCATGCCGAGGACCACATTCGACGGCCAAGGTTTCACCACAATGACAAGGATGTTGCGGTGCGCGACAGCGCCGGTCGCGGAACCTGCCAATCCGCCACCAACCGCCACAACCGGCTACACCCACGTGCCCGGCGGCCCGCCGCCGCCCGCTCGCACGCCGACGCGCGGCCGCACGGCGGGTGCCGCCAGAACGCCGACGGCCGGCGGCCCAGGGGACCGCCGGCCGTCGGGCACGCTCAGGGACGCAGCAGCCAGGTGTCCTTCGACCCGCCGCCCCGGGACGAGTTGACGATCAGGCTGCCCGGCGGCGCGACCCGGCTCAGGGCGGCCGGCGCGACCACCGCCGTCTCGCGGCCGGCGTAGACGAAGGCCCGCAGATCGACCGCGCACGGCTGGAGCTCACCGTCGACCCAGGTGGGATGGGTCGACAGGGCGACCATCTCCTGGCCGATCCAGCCACGCGGGTCGGCCAGGATCCGCTCGCGGACCTCGGTCAGCTCGAACGGCTCGGCCTGCGGGCCGATCACCACCCCGGAGCCCCCGTAGCCGTCCACCGGCTTCACGACGAGCTGCTCGAGGTGCTCCAGGACGTGCGAGCACTGCTCCTGATCACCGCACACATAGGTCGGGACGTCGTCGAGCAGCGGCTGCTCACCCAGGTAGTAGGTGATCATCCGGGAGACGTAGGCGTAGACGACCTTGTCGTCGGCGACCCCGTTGCCCAGCGCGTTCGCCAGCGCGAGCGAGCCAGCCCGCACCGCGCGCAGCAGCCCGGGGCCCAGTGGCAGCCCGTCAGCGCCCGGCAGCCCCGTCAGCTCGTCCTCGTCCACCCTCCGGTAGAGGACGTCGATCCGCCGCCGCCGCCCGCCGTCGACGGCGTAGAGCACGTCGTCGTCGACCAGGATGTCGGCCGGGGTCAGCAGCGGCACCCCCATCTCCTCGGCGAGGAAGGTGTGCTCGTAGTAGGCGGAGTCCTCCTCGCCGACGGTGAGGACGGCGACGGCGGGCTCGCCGCGCACCGCCGGCGGGGCGGCCGCGACCAGCGCCTCGTGTAGCAGCGCCGGCACCGCGTCCACCCCCAGGATGGCGCCGGGCGGGTTGAGCTCGGGCAGCGCCGACCGGGTCAGCCGCCGGCCCTCGATCGCGTAGGCGATCCCGGACGGCACCCGCAGGTTGTCCTCCAGCACGAGCCACTTGCCGTCGGCGCCGCGGACGAGGTCGATGCCCGCCACCGTCACCCGCACACCGCCGGAGCGCGGCGACCCGTCGCCGGAGAGGACCCGGCCGGAGTGGCGCAGCCCCGGCGAGTCGTTGACCAGCCAGGCCGGGATCACCCCGTCGGCGACCGCGGCGCGCTCGGAGTAGGTGTCGCGCAGGAACGCCTCCAGCGCCCGCACGCGCTGGGTGAGCCCGGACTGCAGGCGCTCCCAGTCGCCCGCGGTGACGACCCGCGGAACCAGGTCGAACGGGAACGGGCGCTGCTCGGTCTCGCCGTTCACCCGGAACACCACGCCGCGCTCGACCTGCTCGGCCTGCATGGCCTCGCCGCGCTCGGCGAGCACCGCCGGGCCGAGGCGGTCCAGGGTGCGCACCACGCCGCGGTAGTGCGGCCGGACACCACCGCCCTCGGCGATGACCTCGTCGAACCCGGACGGCTGGTAGCGGTCCAGCAGCGGCGGCAGCGCTGCCACCGCGCCCACCGACGGGACGGTGCCCGGCGGGTGGACCGCCGACGCCGGCGACTCGCGCGTCTCGGCCAGCACGAGGTCCGCGACGTCGGTCAGCAGGCCGCGGCGGGCGAAAGCCCGGCGCTGGCGGGACGCGGCGCTCCCCCGCCCCACCGCCGCCTCGGCCAGGTCACGCACCAGGTCCCAGTCCCCGACCTTCTCCAGGTCGGGACGGACCTCGGTGAGCAGCCGGCGCAGCAGCTCCTCGGCCGGCATGCAGCCGGTGCCCGACAGGTCCACGAGGTCGCTCTCGATGCCGGAGCGGGCCGCGCGCCAGGTCGCCGCGCGCAGCAGCTCGGCGCGCGGCGGCGGAGCCGGTGCGCCCGCCTCGACCGCCTCGATCGCCCGGCACACCAGCGCCCGGAACAGGCCGGCGATCAGGATGACGTTGTCGACGTCCGGGCAGGCGTCGCAGATGCGCAGCTCGACGGTGGGCAGGTGCGCGGACGGCCGGACGTCGAAGTAGACCATGCCCGGGTCGCTGATGACGCCCGACTTCACCAGGTCCGCCACCAGCTGGTCGTACTCGGCGGCGGTGCGGAACGGCCCGGCCACGCCGGCGGTCGGCCAGCGCTGCCAGACCATCGTCCGCATGCTCGCGTAGCCGCTGTCGGCACCGCGCCAGAACGGCGAGCTCGCCGACAGCGCCAGCAGCATCGGCAGCCAGGGGGCCACCCAGGCGGTGACGGCCATCGCCAGGTCGCGGTCGGCGACGTCGACATGGACCTGGGCGCCGCAGATGAGCTGCTCGCGCGCGAGGAGCTGGTACTCCTCGGTCATCTGGATGTAGCGCGCGTCCCGCGAGACGTCGAGGACGGACATGTCGACGATCGGCACCGTTCCCGCCGCGGCGGGGCCGAGGCCCAGCGGCTCGGCGACCGCGGCGAGGCGGCGGCGCAGGTCGAGCAGGTCCGCCCGGAGGTCGGAGAGGTCGGTACAGGGCCGGCTGTTGGTTTCGACCACGGAGCGCAGCAGCTCCGGGGAGAACTGGTCGTCGGGGAGGCCGCGCAGGATCTCCTCCGCGCGGGGTACCAGCTGCCTGGTAGCGAGATCGAGAATGTGGAATTCTTCTTCAACACCGACGGCCGCGATCCGCGCGTCGCTCATGAATACCTACACTAGACCCGAGGGGTTACGGCGATATGTCCTGAGTGTGTCACAGGTCGCCGTGAATCGGAATTCTTCGGGAGCGGTCTCCGATGGTGCCGCGCCCGGCACGAAAATCGCCCGCGCCGCGGCCGCGCCGCCGTCCTCGATGTTCACGTCGGCTCCGTACCTCATCCTGCGCGGTCGGCCGCGCATGGCGGTTCCATGCGGGCCGAATCCGCGGACGGCCACCGCTCACGCGGCCGGGGCCGGGAGCGGGCAACGCCCTGCGCGCCGGCCGGAGCACGCGTCCACCCCTGGGCCGGCATGGCTGTGGTACCCACAGGGAACCTGTTAAAACCGTGATGAAACACCCATGGGCAGCACGTCCTGCCTGCTCGCGGCGCATGTTCCGGGCGGCCGGGTACGCACCCGGCCGAACCCCGCGCGACGGTTCCGCCGGGGTCACCGCAGCACACATTCCATCGCCACGGGCGTCGCGACGGATCAGCCACGGAGCAGCCCACGGATCGGCCCACGGATCGGCCACCGGCCGGCCACGGATCGCCAGGGCGCCCGGACGCGGGGCCACCGGCCGGTTTCGGATACCGGACGATCCGGCCCGCGCGGGCACCGGCTGACCCGGCCACGCGCGGTACGCGAGACGATTCCGGCGAATAGCTACCGCCCGCGCAAACGCGGGCCGATTTACCGTCGCGGCAACGGCTCCAGGCCACGGAAACGGTATTCAGGAACGGAGATCACAACGTTTCCCATCCCGATTGGGACCGCGCGGAGGGCGGGGCAGGCGGGGCGGAGGCCCGGCGGAGCGCGGCCGGGCGGGCGGCGGCGGGCGGGCCTCGGCCGCGTGCCGGGCGTCACGGAGAGCAGCCGCGGTCGACCTGGGCGGGCCGGGTCAGCCGACGGGAGCCGGTGTCCGCTCGGGTGCGGGCACCGGCGTGACCTCCAGGGCCGTGCCGGGCAGCGCCTCGCGGATCTCGGCCGCGAGCAGGGTCCAGTCCGCCACCCGGGCCGAGGTCGTCCGGTAGGCGAGGCCGATGCGCCGGCGCGGCGCCGGGTTACGGAAGGTCGCCGTCGCCAGGCCGCGCCCCTCCCCCACCTCGACGCCCACCGCCGCCGCCGGGATCAGCGTCAGTCCCAGGCCGCCGGCGACCATCTGCACGATCGTGGACAGGCTCGCCGCGCGCAGCGCACTGCGCTCGCGTGCCCCGGCCTCGCGGCAGACGTCCAGGGCCTGCGCCCGGAAGCAGTGGCCGTCCTCGAGGAGGAGCAGGTCCCGGCCGCACAGGGAGGAGACCGGCAGCGCGGCGCTGCCGGCCATCGGGTGGTCGACGGGCGTCACGAGCACGAAGTCCTCGTCGTAGAGCGGCAGCTCGGCCACCCCGGGCTCGTCCGTCGGCAGGGCGAGCAGCGCCAGGTCCAGCGAGCCGCCGCGCAGCTCCTCCAGCAGCGCGGACGTCTGCGCCTCGCGCAGCCGCAGCCGCGCCTCCGGCCGGCGGGCCCTCAGCGACGGCAGCAGCTGGGGCAGCAGGTAGGGCGCCACCGTGGGGATGACGCCGAGCCGGATGTCGCCCGACAGCGGCGCCCGCGCGCGCACCGCGAGCTGGGCGATGTCGTCGACGGCCCCGAGCACCCCGCGCGCCCGCTGGACGATCTCCTCCCCCACCGGCGTCAGCAGCACGCTGCGGGTCGTCCGCTCGACGAGCTGGATACCCAGGGTGCGCTCCAGCGCGGCGACGGCGCTCGACAGCGTCGGCTGGCTGACGTGCAGCGAGGTCGCGGCCCGACCGAAGTGCCGGTGATCCGCGACACCCACGAGGGCTCGTAGCTGAGCGAGCGTGGGCTGAGGTTGGGCCATAGAGAGAAGCTATCAGACTTGCCGAATCTTTCGATTTCTCTTCTGAGTCCCCGATCGCGAGAGTGGAGCCCGTGCCCCACTCCGGGGCGCACCGAAAGGAGATCGTCCAGGTGCTGACCGTCGGCGACGTGTTCCCCGCCTATGACCTGACCGGCGTCGTGTCGAGCGACCCCGACACCGCGTTCATCCAGGAGACCTCCACCAGCCGCACCGGTCAGTGGCGGGTCGTGTTCTTCTGGCCGAAGGACTTCACCTTCGTCTGTCCGACCGAGATCGCCGCCTTCGGCCGGCTCAACTCCGAGTTCGCCGACCGCGACGCGCAGATCCTCGGCGTCTCGACGGACAACGAGTACGTCCACCTCGCGTGGCGGCAGAACCACTCCGACCTGCGTGAGCTCCCCTTCCCGATGCTGTCCGACATCAAGCGCGAGCTCGCCGTGGCCTGCGGGGTGCTCGGCGACGACGGTGTCGCGCAGCGGGCGACCTTCGTCATCGACCCGGACGGCGTCATCCAGTTCGTCATGGTCACCGCCGGCAGCGTCGGCCGGAACCCGGCCGAGGTGCTGCGCGTGCTCGACGCGCTGCAGACCGACGAGCTGTGCCCGTGCAACTGGCAGAAGGGAGAGGCCACCCTGGGTGCGGCGGCGGCCCCGGCGGAGGTCGCGGCGTAATGGGAGTCGCCCGGCTGCGGGAGCTGCTTCCCGACTACGCCAAGGACCTGCGCCTCAACCTCGGCTCGGTGACCTCCCAGTCGCAGCTGAACAACCAGCAGCTGTGGGGCACCGTTCTGACGTCGGCGATCGCCAGCCGCGGCGCGACCACCCTGACCGAGCTCGAGGCCGAGGCGCTGGAGCACCTCAGCCCCGAGGCCGCCAAGGCGGCTCGCACGGCCGCCGCGCTGATGGCGATGAACAACGTGTACTACCGGACGCTGCACCTGCTGGAGGACAAGGAGTACTCCAGGATGCGCGCCGGGCTGCGGATGAACGCCATCGCCAACCCCGGCGTCGACAAGGTCGACTTCGAGCTCTGGTCGCTGGCCGCGTCGGCGGTGAACGGCTGCGGCATGTGCCTGACCGCCCACGAGCACGAGCTGCGTGGGCGGGGGGTGTCGCGCGAGGTCATCCAGGACGCGATCCGGGTCGCCTCGGTCGTGCACGCGGTGGCCGTGACGATCGAGAGCCACGAGCAGGTTCCGGCCACCGCCTGAGCCCCCTGCCCCGTCGAGCGGGCCAGGCGGACGCCCACCCACCCCGCCCACCCTGCCCGCCATCCCCCAGCTGATATTCACCGAGGCCCGGTGTCGCGGTCCCCCCGACCGCGACACCGGGCCAGCCTCATCTCCGGGCCAACCCATGTCCGAGGCCACCCGCGGCCGGCGACGGCCGCGACTCGCTGTGGTCTCCCTGGTTGCCGACCGGCGACCGAGCGTGATCGCGAGAGACTCCCACCCACGGGCCGCGGGACACCGCCCCGGCACCGGATCGCACCGCCACGGCCGGAGAACACGCAGATCCGGCCGTTGACCGGACTCCCACCGGCGCGGCGGCGGCAAGGTCTGAGCATCCTCACTTCAGCACTTTGAGTAACCATGACGCCCCATTGAGCCAAGCCATCTTTGGTTTACACCGTGGTCTGATTCCTCCCAGCCCAACCAGGCAGTCCATCTGATGCCACAATGCAACTTCACAAGCACGCCTTGTAGTCGGAGTTGGGCAACAGTCGCAGGTCGCAACGGTGCCAGGTCGACCGGGATCGCCTCACCGACGGGCAGCGGCGGGCACCGACGGGTCCTCCCGGCGGAGCCGACCGCCGACGACGAGCGTGGACAAGGGCAACACGGACGCCGCCGGCCGCGACAACGAGCGGGCACCGGCAGCTTGAGGAACTGGGGGACCATCATCATGGCGTTACTGAATCCGGCAAATGTGAGCACATCTCGGAGCGGGCACGCGCTGCGGGTGCCGCGGCGCGGCGGCGAGGGTGCCGTCACGGCCGCGTCTGACGGATCCGGCGCCGGATCAGCCGGCCCACCGCGGATCCCACTGCTCCCCGAGAACAAGGTCGGTCAGCAGGTCCGCGTGCCCAAGACCGCCGAGCTCGTCGCGGCCCAGCTCCGCCGCCAGATCGTCCGTGGTGAGCTCGTCGAAGGCGACGCCCTACCCCCCGAAGCCGTCCTCATGGAACAGTTCGGCGTCTCCCGCCCCACCCTGCGCGAAGCCTTCCGCGTCCTCGAATCCGAAGCCCTCATCTCCGTCCGCCGCGGCGCCCACGGCGGCGCCCGCGTCCACACCCCCGACGGCCAGGTCGCCGCCCGCTACGCCGGCCTCGTCCTCGAACACCGCCACACCACCCTCGCCGACGTCCACACCGCCCACACCCTGCTCGAACCCGCCGCCGTCCGACTCCTCGCCACCCACCACACCGACACCACCCTCACCACCCTCCACACCGCCCTCACCCACCCCGACCCCACCCACTTCCACCACCAACTCCTCGAACACGCCGGCAACCAGACCCTCACCATGATCGCCGGCATGCTCCGCCACATCCTCGACACCCACACCACCACCCCCCACCCCACCCACACCACCCCCCACAACCACCACGACCACACCCACCTCCTCGACCTCATCGCCCGCCACGACACCGACGCCGCCGAAGCCCACTGGCGCACCCACATCGCCACCACACCCAGCCAGCCACCCAGCACCGTCATCGACCTGCTCGGCGAATAGGCGCCGGCGGACAGGCACCAACGGACAGGCACCTCGGTGGGCCCGGCGTGCCCTCGCGTCACCACGCAGGGCACGCCGGTGGGCACACGACGTCGCATGGGCAGAACCGAGGGCGACCGGCCGGGAACGGAATCGGCCCTGCCGGCACGGAAAACGGCTCGGCTGGCACAGAAGGGTGAGGTCGGAAACACGAACGACCCCAACCTTTCACCAACGCTGGTGGTGGAATGGCGCACGCCACGTTACGGTGTGCGCCATGCCGCTGTCGGGACTCGCCTGGCAGACTCTCCCGGATGCGGGGGCGTTGGCCCTGGTCGACACAAGTTCACGGCGGGCTGCAGCACTTGCCCGTCCCCATCCCAACGAGCTCCCCATGATCGACGTGGTCGACGTCGAACGCCTTGTCGTGGCGTGGCTGTCGCCACACACCCGGTATGCCGCCGAACAACACCTGGCCGAACGGGTCGATGACGATCCACACCGAACGATGGGGGCGTTGTGCTGGCTACTCGCCATGTGGACGGTCACGATCCACCTGCGCACCGGGCAGTCCCCGTCCGCGGTGATCTCCGCGATGTCCTACCGGGTGGTGTGGCGCAGCCCGGAGGCGCCGGAGTCGGAACGGGTCTGGGAGATCCTCACCGACCAGATCAGGCTCGGCACCCTGGCCGCCCTGACCGCGGACCGTGACACCGCCGTCGAGTTCCACTCACGCGTCGACAACCCGCGCGGGCTGGCGCCCGTGCTGCTGCGCCACGCACTCGGCGTGATGGCGGGTGTCGTCGACGACATGAACATCATCGGCGTGGACCCGCAGGACATGGCGGGCACCCTCGCGCTCTACACGATCGACCCGGACGGGCCGACCGTGCCGTGCTTCCGACCGCTCACCTGAACGGACAGGGCGCGCGCCGCGCCGCCCCGGGCGACCATCCGCGCGGCGACGGATCCCGTGGTGACGCTCCATGACGGCCGGGCCGGCCGCCCGTTTCCTGTGCGGGCGGCGCGCCCGCCACGGCCGCCCCGTGCCGCCACCGACCGCCAGCCGCCGGTGCGGGCCGCCCGGGGCGCCGGCTGCGCACCGGCGCCGTGCGGGCCCGCGGGCGGGGAGTCGATGTAGACCGCTCTCGTCATCCCGGCGTGGCCGTGGATGGCGAGCAGCGTCTCCATCGACGGGTAGATCGCGACCGACCCGTGCTCGGAGTTCCACCACAGGACGCAGGTGCCATCGGGAGCCTGCGCCCCGAAGGCGACCGAACCCGTACCGGACACTCCGGACACATCGACATCACGCTCGAGATGAAACCGCCGTACCTGGCGAGCGGACATACTGGCCGACCTCCTCGCGGGTCACATCGCCGTGCCCCTGGGCGTTGCCCTACACCCCACCGGCGGCCACCCGGCCACCGGCTGGTCGGGCCACCGTAGCCGCCGGTGTCGGCGGCGGTCACCCGTTTCGCCGCGCCGGGCCGCGGCGCGCCCGCACGTGCAGGGCGTCGCCGCAGGTCACACGCGCATGCCCACCTGATCAGACCACAGCAGTGTCCACCTGACAGCCCTGGCACACCATGGGCTCCCCAAGCTCCGCTCAGCCGGCGGCGTGGAACAGCGCCTCGGGAAACCGGCGGGCGGCGGCCGAGGTGAGGAACGAGTCGTAGGTGGTGGCCCCGAGCAGCCGGCGCTCCAGGAATGCCACCGTGTAGTAGGTCGTCAGGCGATGGGCGCGGTCGATGTCGACAGCCGGCGGCCGGCAGGTCACCTCCGCCGTCACCTCCAGCCGCACCCGCACGCCCTCGGGCACCGGGCGGTCCCGCACCGCCGCGGCCTGGGCGCAGATCTCGGTGAACGAGTTGTGCATCCCGCCCGTCACCGTGACCAGGTAGCGCGGGTGCGCGCCGTGGAGCCCGTCGAAGGTGCGCCCGGCGTTGCGCTCCACCGGCGCCGCCAGGTCGTCGCTGCCGCCGACGAGCAGTACCGGGACGCGCACCCGGTCGAGTTCCCGCTCCGGTACGACCTCGGTGGCCGGCGCGATCCCGACCACGGCCCGCACCCGCGGGTCGGCCGGCGCCCGTAGGAAGCCCACGGTCGAGACCGCCGAGGTCAGCCCGCCGAAGGAGAACCCGACGACGCCGACCTCGTCCGCGCGCACCATCCGCGACAGCGGGCAGTCCGGCTTCGTGAACGCGCTGATCACCGCCGAGACGTCGAGCAGCCGGTCGCTGGCGAGCTCGACGAGCGGGGCCTGCCGGCCCTCGGCCGCCTCGATCATGGTGTCGCCGGGATGGTCCGGCGCGGCCACGACGAAGCCGTGCGTCGCCAATGCCTCGGCCAGGTAGGCGAGCTGCACCCGGCCGCCGGCGCTGCCGTGCGATACGACCACGAGTGGGAAGCGGCCCGGTGCCACCGGTATCTCCTCGTGGGCCAGGGCCGACGACACGTCCACGCCCGGCGCCACCGGGTACCGCGCCACCGGGTACTGCGCGGCCGGGTACTGCGCGGCTGGGGGCAGCGCCACCGGGCCGAGGCGCGCTGGAGCGCCCGGGTACCAGACCGAGGTGGTCAGCAGCCGGCCCGGGCGCCCCGGATCCGAGACGGTCAGGGTCTGGTAGCCGGCGGTGAACGGGCCCGGCTCATCGGGCGCCGCGGGCGGTGCCACGCCGGTGGACCCGCCGGCCAGGACCACGCCTGCCCGGGCCGGGCCGGCGGACGGCGGGCCGGACAGACAGAGGAGCAGCCCCAGAAGCAGGGCGGCCACCAGCAGGGCACGCGGCACGACCGCGCCGCTTCCGGCGCTTCCCACCATGCGGCTGACACTACGCACGGTGACGGCACCCGGTGCGCGGCGCGGCCCTTCTAAGCCGCATCGCCCCGTCTGCCCGGCGTGCGGCTGCTCAGAGGACAGCCGTCACCGCCGGTTGCCGAGGCTCATCACCGTCGTGACGTCGTCGCCGTCCGGGCCGCCGAGCAGCTCGGTGAGGCGGCGCGGACGGCCGACATGATAGCCCTGCGCCAGGCCCACACCGAGGTCGAGCAGCACCTGCGGCAGCGACGCGCGGTCCACCCCCTCGGCGATGACCAGCATGCCGGCCGTCCGCGCGATCTGGACGACCGCCTCCACCAGGGAGCGGTCGCGCGGGTTCGCGTCGGCGTTGCGGACGACGTTCGCGTCGATCTTCACGGCCCACAGCGGGAGGTTGCGCAGCGCGACGACCGCGCCCGTCTGCATCCCGAAGTCGTCCAGCAGGACGGGGCAGCCGGCGGCGCCGAGCTGCTCGGCAAGCCGCCGGGCCGCGTCCGGGCTGGCCACCGCCGCGCTCTCGGAGATCTCCAGGCCCAGCCGGGAGGGGTCGACGCGGCCGTCCCGCAGGGTGGAGAGCACGAAGTCACCGAAGGCGGGGTCGTGCAGGGACCGCGCGGCCAGGTTGACGTACAGCCGGCCCGGCACGCCGCTGACCAGGGCGTTGACCGCCCGGAGGACGACCCACCGGTCGAGGTGCAGGCCCAGGTCGGTGTGCTCGGCCGCCGCGAGGAAGCCCCGCGGCCCGAGCTCGGGCCACACGCCGTCCCGCAGCCGGGAGAGCAGCTCGAAGCCGACCACCTCGCGGCTGGCGAGATCGACGAGGGGCAGCACGTCCAGCGACATCTGGCCGCTGTCGAGCGCGGCGGCGACCCGGCTGGTCACCGTCACCCGCAGCGCGGCCTCGTCGTACTGCTCCCGGGTGAACAGCCGGGCCCGGTTGCGCCCGGCCCGCTTCGCCTCCCGCAGCGCGAGATCCGCCCAGGCAAACGCGGCCTCGCTGCCGGCCGCCAGGTCCAGCGGGACGACGCCGATGCTGACCGTGGCCCGGGCCGGGAGCTCGCCGGGCGCGACGGGCCTGGTGGCGAGCGCGGCGCACAGCCGCTCGGCGACGGCCAGCCCCTCGCCGCCGCCACCGGTGGGCAGGAGGACGGCGAACTCATCCCCGCCGAGCCGGCCGAGCATCGCCTCGGGCAGCTCGGCGCGCAGGCTGTGGGCGAGCCCGCGCAGGACGGCGTCGCCCGCGGTGTGGCCCTGCAGGTCGTTGACGTCGGCGAGGTGGTCGACGTCGAGCAGCAGCAGGCAGCCCGGTGGGCCCGCCGGGCCCGAGGTCTCCGCCTCGACCGCCGTGCCGGCGCCGGCGGCCGCGGTTGCCGCGGCCGCGATACGGCCGTCCAGCTCCTCGGCCATGGCGTACCGGGTGGCGAACCCGGTGAGCGGGTCGACGGCGGGGGCGGCCGGGAGTGCGCCGCCGGCCGCCGCGGCGGCGTCGGCCGCGTGACCGTCGGCGCCGCCGGCCGCGTGGTCGACGCCGTGGTCGGCGACGTGGTCGAGGGCGTTGTCCGGGTGGTCGAGGGCGTATCCGGCGTCCGCCGCTTCGGGGCCGCCGCCGGGCTGGGCCGGGGACGGCGCTTCGGTGCCCGCGGCCAGCACGATCGCCGCCGCGGCGTCGAGCCAGGCGGCGTCCTCGGGATCGAGGCCGCCCGCCGCGTCGGTGTCCCGGCCGCCGGCGGCCGGGCCGGAGGACCCGGCGGGTGGGAGATCCTCCGCGAGGCCGGAGTCGGCGGGCGCCGGGCGCTGGCCGGCCGCCAGGGCGGCCAGGGCGGCCTCGGTGGCGGCGATCTCGGCGGCCCGCGCGGCGTCGGCGGCCTCGCCGGTGAGGTCGACGATCTCGAAGAGCAGCAGCTCCGAGGGCTGCCCGGCGCTCATATCGCGGCAGCTGATGCGCAGCCGGCGCGGCTCGCCGTCGGCGCCGGCCCAGTCGAGGACGGCGGGCGGGGCCGCCGGGTGCAGCCCGGTCAGCGGCAGGCCGGCCTCGGCGACCGCGAGCCGCGCCTCGAACGGCGAGTCGGGGTTCCGCGTCCCGGTGACGAGGTCGACGAGGGCGTCGTTGACCCACGCCACCCGGCCGTCCGCAGTGACGATCAGCATGCCGACAGAGGAAGCCGCCGCGGCCAGCCCCGCAACCCCAGCGATCACCGCACCTCCCGCACCGCGCCGCCCGGAGTGCGCAGTCTAATGTCCGAAAGGACCCCAACCGTCGTTCACCGCGCCGCGCCGGGCACCACTTCCACTGGCGGGCCGGCCGCGGCGGAGCGCAGCTCGGAGTCCAGCCCGGCCCGGCTGGCGAGCTCGACGGCCAGCTCACGCGCCCACGGCAGGACCGGCCCGAGATCGACGGCGACCAGCCGCCCGTCGGCGACGACCCGCTCACCGGCCACCCACACCCCGGTGACGTCCCGCGGGGAGGCACAGTAGACAACCGCCTGGTAGGGGTCGTGCACGAGCGCCAGCGACGGGCTCGCCTCGGCGAGGTAGACCAGGTCGGCGGCCTTGCCGACCTCCAGGGAGCCGACCTCGTCGGCGAGCCCGAGCGCCCGCGCACCCTCGATGGTCGCCATCCGCAGCACCGTCGGCGCCGTCAGGGCCGTCGCCTGCAGGTGGTGCACCTTCTGCAGCAGGGCGGCGATTTTCATCGTCTCCAGCATGTTCTGGCTGTCGTTGCTCGCCGCGCCGTCCACGCCGAGCGCGACGGTGAACCCGTCGCGCAGCAGCCGCGGGACCTGGCACACCCCGCTGGCGAGGATCATGTTCGAGACGGGGCAGTGCGCGACCGCGACCCGGTGCCGGCGCAGCAGTTCTACGTCGGTGTCGTCGAGCCACACGCAGTGCGCGGCCACGACCTGCGCGTCGAGCAGCCCGCGCCGCGCGGCGAACTCGATCGACCCGGTGCCGCGCGTCGTCCGCGACGCGGTCACCTCCTCGCGGATCTCGTGCAGGTGGACGTGCAGCCGGCCGGTCTGCGCGACCAGCCGGGCCGTCTCGTCGAGCAGCTCGTCGCTGCTCGACGGCACGGTCGCCAGGCCCACCCGGAAGGTGGTCCGGCGGGAGTTGCGGGCCGCGTCGGCGAGCGCCGCGTGCTCGGCGAGGACGGCCGCGACCGGCCGGGGGTTCGCCGAGTCCGCCGGGCCGAACGACACATCGCCGCGTAGGCCGACGGCGTCGAGGGCGTCGACCACCCCGGGGGTGACCGGGGTGGCCCCGGCCGCCGAGCAGAACATGTCTGCGACCGTCGTCACCCCGGAACAGGCCAGCTCGGCCGCCTTGAGCAGCGTCCCGACGTAGGCCATGTCCCGGGTGAGGTGCCCCTCGATGGGCTCGACGACGCGGACGAACCACTCCCACAGCGTGTGCGTCTCACCGATGCCGGTGACGAGCCCCTCGGAGAAGTGCCCGTGCGCGCTGACCAGCCCCGGGATCAGGATCCCGCCGCCGTCCCCGACCACCGGCAGGTCCGCGAACCGCGCCCGGACGTCCGCCGCGGTGTCGACGGCGGCGATCCGCCCACCGACGACGGCGACCGCGGCGTCCCGCAGGTGGCCGCGGGGCCCCATGGTCAGGACGTGCCGGGCCCGCACGACGAAGTCGGCGGGCAGCGGAGCGGGACCCGCCGGTGGTGGGGTCACTTGAGGCCGATCGAGGTGTTGATGAACTCGTTCGTGAACAGGTCACCGGGTGCCAGGCCGGCCTTGAGCTCCTTGCGCTGGCCGGTGAAGATCGGCTCGAGGATCTCGATCATCCGGGCCAGCCGGTCCTCCTCCATGTCGCCGACGGCCGCGTTCGGCCCGTTGGCAACCAGGCCGCGCTCCTTCATCGTGGTGACGGCGAAGTCGGCCAGGCCCGGCGAGTAGTTCCACACCGAGACGTCGTCGGCCTGCACGGCCTTGATGATCAGGGCGTTGGTCTCGGCCGGGTCGCTCACGAAGTCGACCTGCGACTGCTGGACGATCGGGATCAGCTTCTTCAGGCAGGGCGCGAGGGTCTCCTTGTCACCGGAGCGGATCGACAGCGCCTGACCGTAGACCGGGTACCCGGTGTCGTTGATCAGCTGGAGGTCGACGTCGTAGCTGCGCCCGTCATCCAGCTCGTTCTTGTAGATGTAGGGCTCGGAGGTGGCGAACCCGCCCTGCGCGACGGCGCCGTCCTCGGTCACCCAGCGCGACGGGCCGCCGTCGTAACTGCCGTCGACCTGGGACGCCCGCAGGATGCCCGCGCCGAGCAGGTACTGCATGTAGGTGTCGGTCTCGTAGTACAGGACCTTCGTGTCGGTCTGGCCGATGTCGACCAGGGTGTGGAAGTTCGGGTTCTTCACCTTGTCCCACATGATCATAATGGGGCTGACCTCGAACGGGGCGAAGACGGCCGTGGTCGGCTGGTCCTTGGAGTTCTGGATCGCCTCGTCCGAGGAGACCAGGCCCAGGTCGATCTCCGGGTCAAGGTAGAGCTGGGAGCTGACCTGCTCGAAGCCGATGGCCGGCCCGCCGAAGCGCACCTCGACGTTGACACCCGTGTCCTTGCCCTGGGCGACCAGCGACCCGGTGATGCGCTTGCCACCGGTGTCGATCTTGGCGTCCGGGCCGATCAGGTTGTAGAGGAAGCCGTACTCGGACTCGGCGAACCAGTCCGTCTGGATCACCACGTTCTCCGGGCAGACCCCGGCGAGGTCGAGGGCGCCACCCGCCTCGACCGCCGGCGCCCGCTCACCGCCGGAACTACTCTCGCCCGTCGTCGAGTCACCGGAGCAGGCCGCCAGTGCCAGTGCCGCCGTCGCGCCCAGGGCCACCACGCCCAGTTTTGTTCGTCTCATGTTCTCGCCTTTCAGGGAAGTGTGCGTTTCACGGGGTCCGGAAGGGCGCCGGCACAGTGGGAGGCGGGCCGGGTCCGGCGGGGCGAGGCCGGCTGACCGCGGTTGTCCGGCCGACCTCTGTTGTCCGACCGACCAGGGCGGTTTGGCCGAATCCGGACGCGGGCCGCCCGAATCCAGGGACGGGCCGGACGAATCCGGGGCCGGTCCGCCCGCGCCGGAGCACGCGCGCACGTGGTCTCGCGCACACGGTGTACCGGCTGCGTCTCAGGGGGTTTCGGAGCCGTACCAGGCCCCGGTGACAAGCCGCGACAGGTAGCCGAAGAAGACGAAGACGGCCACCCCGAGCAGCGACGCGAGAATGACCGCGCCGAGAAGCTGCTCCGTCATCAGCCGAGCCCGGTACAGATCTATCAGTACACCGATCCCTGGGTCACCCTGTTTGAAGAAGAAGTCGCCGACCACGGCGCCGACCACGGCCAGGCCGGCCGACACCTGGAAACCCGAGAAGGTCGCCGGCAGCGCCGCGGGAAGCCTCAGCTTCACCAGCAGCACCCACCTCGGAACACGGTGCAACGCGAAGAGGTCCAGCATGCCGCGGTCGACGGACTGCAACCCGAACAGCGTGCTGCTGATGATCGGGAAGAGCGCGATCAGCACGCAGACGATCACTCGGCTGACAAAGCCGTAGTGGAACCAGAAACCGATGAGCGGCACCATCGCGAGCGTCGGAATCGTCTGCAGGATAACCGCGTACGGATACACCGAACGCTCGATCCAGCGCGCCTGGCTCATGAGGACGGCCAGCGCCATGCCGAGGACGATGGAGATCCCCAGGCCGGTCAGCGCGACCGAGGTGGACAGCCACAACGCGCGCAGCAGCTGTTCGAGGTTGTGCCGGTCGAGGAAGGCGACGTCCACGACGGCGTGCGGCGGGGGCAGCAGGAACCGGCGCTTCGGGTCGAGCAGCACCAGGCTCACCAGGTACCAGACACCGATCATGAACCAGAACATCGCCACGGGGCCGAGGACGTCCACCGACCGCCAGAACGGGCGGCGCCCGGCCCGTCCGGGGCCGGCGATCTCCGCGGGGGCGGTGGTGTCCGCGGTCATGCCGGCTCCACCGCGCGCAGCAGCCGCGAGACGCGGGCCGTCAGCCGGGTGAACTCGTCGGTGAAGCGGATGTCCGCCGACCGCGGGTAGGGGAACGGGACGTCCAGCTCGGCGACGATCCGGCCCGGTCGGGGAGACATCACGATCACCTTCGTCGACAGGAACACCGCCTCGGCGACCGAGTGCGTCACGAAGACAGCCGCCCCGAAGCGGCCCAGGCCGAACAACCGGAGCAGCTCGTCGTTGAGCCGCTCGCGGGAGAGCTCGTCGAGGGCGCCGAACGGCTCGTCGAGCAGCAGCAGCTCCGGAGCGAGCACCAGCGAGCGGGCCAGCGAGACCCGCATCCGCATGCCGCCGGACAACGACCTCGGCCGGTGCCGCTCGAACCCGGTGAGACCCACCAGCTCGATGAGCTCGGCCGCGGTGGGCCGATAGGCGTCCCGGGGGACGCCGGTCACCTCGGCCAGCATCTCGACGTTGCGCCGCACGCTGCGCCAGGGCAGCAGCGTCGGGTCCTGGAAGACGTAGCTGATCCGGTCCGTCGCCCGGTCGACCGCGCCGACCGTGGCCTCGGTGAGGCCGGAGGCCAGCCGCAGCACCGTGCTCTTCCCGCAGCCCGAGGGGCCGACCAGGCTGACGAAGTCACCGCGGCTCACGGCCAGGTCGACGCCGGTCAGGGCGGTCGTCCCGTCCGGGAAGCGCTTGCCGGCCGCCGTGAGCGTCAGCAGCGGCGCGGGGCCGGTGGGGGATGGTTCGCTCGGTGTCGACACCGCTCATCCCTCGCTGCGGGCGTCGGCGCGGCCCGAGCCGGTTCCCGCGCCCCCGCTGGAGCCGGTGGTCGCGCCCGCGCCGGCGGGGTCCGTCGCCGGCCAGGTGAAGGCGACCGTGGCGAGCTCCCGCGGGTAGACGACGGCGAACCGGCTGCCGGTGGCCTGCTCGACCACCGTCGCGGCCAGCGCGTTCTGGTGCGTCACGTCGAAGCGGACGCCCTCCCAGGGCATGACCGTCTCCGCGCCGGGCACGTTCGTCGCCACCAGCGCCGACCTGATCTGCTCCGGCTCGAGACCGCCCGCGGCGCCGATCGCCCGGGCCAGCACCATGACCGCCGTGTACGCGGCCGCGGCGGCCTCTGTCATCGGCCCGCCGTAGGCGCTCTGGTAGCGCTTCGACACCTGGGTCGCCAGCGGGTTCGCCTGCGCGACCAGCGACGACCACCCGACCTGCCGGCTCACCCGCCCGTCGAGACCGGGCATCGAGGCCAGCGGCACCGCCTCCGCCGCGGCCCCGTAGACGACGATCCCGGGCGGGGCGTAGCCGAGGCCGCCCAGCGCGTCGCCGAGCGCGCGGCCGGCACCGAGCAGCGCCCCGAAGAGCACCATGTCGGGCGCGGCGGCGCGGATCCTGCCCACCTCGTCGGTGAGGTCCCCGTCGCCCGGCGCGTAGCGCTCCTGCGCGACCAGCTCGACGTCGGTCTCCTCGGCCAGTTCCTGGAGCATGGCCTGCAGGTCGTGGCCTTCCGGCCGGTCGCCGTAAAGAACGGCCACCCGCCGACGGGCGACGCCGTCCCGTTCCGCGCCACGCAGCAGAGAAAGGAACGCGCCACCGAAGCTCCGCACGTCCGGGCCGGAACGGAAGAACCAGTTCAGCCCACGTTCTGTTAGCGCACTCAACGGAACGTCACCACTTACGAATGGTGTTCCGAGGCGTTCGGCGCGTTGGCTGGCATCCAGCGTCGCCTCGGCGTCGAACGCGCCGACCATGCCGGCGACGTGCTCTTCGGCGACCAGGCGGTCTGTAGCATCAACCGCACGCTGCCGATCGCTTTCTGTGTCCATTGTCACGATGGACAGCGAGGCGGCGCGGCTGGCGCCCCAGATGCCCGTCGAGGCGAGATCGGCGTCCGCGCCGGCATTGACGACCGAGGCGGCGAGATCCGCGCCGCGCTGAGCGTCCCGGCCGGCTTCCGCGTTCGCTCCGCCGAGCGGAGCCAACAGGCCGATCTTGACGACGCCGGAAACCCCGGTACCGTTGGAATTCGAATCCTCGGAGCAGCCGGTCGCCAGCAGCAGAACCGTAGCGATCGCAACGCTTAGGACGCGCGACCGCGACACGATGGCCATGGCTCGTCCCCCACGTCGTCATCTTCCAGGCGCACGTTCAGACACGCGGTCTCGTTCAGACACGCGGTACAGCGGTCCACGCGGTACCGCAGTCAGAGTACCGGCGTCGCGGCGCCGACAAGGACCCGCGCAATGCGAGGCCACTCTAGCCAGTTCACCCCCCGACAAGAACAACGGGAGGCAGATCAGGCCCCAACAAAGGAAGTTCCTTCCGGCTCACCCCCCTCGCATAGTGTCGACTGCACCGGGAAATACGATTTCCCGGCCGGCATGGTTGAACGTGCGCCGAGCTAGTAGGGCGCACGGACCCCGAGAGGTGGGCGACGTGGTATTGCTGCGCGGCAGAGGGCACGACGCGGCGGCGGTCTGCCGGCGGCCGTCGGGCCACCGGCCGACGCCGCCCACCACATCGGACGGGGGAGCACGATGACCGAGGCACCCGAGCTTTCCAGCCTTGAGCAGGCCGCCCCCGAGGCATCCGCGGCCCCGGGCGCGCAGGGAGCACAGGGCACCCCCGGGGCTCCCGGGTCCCGGGCCGACCGGCGCTCCCGGGCGCCTCATCGCGCCGGGTCCGGCAGGTCTCCGCGGACCGTCCGCCCCTCGGCGCGGCGGCGGCGCGCCACCCGGCTGACCCGGGTCGCCCGGGCCGGCCGGCGGGATCTGGGCGGCCGGGTCGCCGACCTGCCGGTGCGTCGCCGGCTGCTGCTGTCGATCGCGATCCCCGCCGCGGCGTTCCTCAGCGTCGCCATCCTCGGCGCCGTCACCTGGATCTCCGACGCGGCGAGCTACGGCCGCGGCGTGCACGCGGCCACCCTGGGCCGCGACATCGCGGCAACGGTCCACGAGCTCCAGATGGAGCGGGACCTCGCCGCCGGTTTCGTCGCCGGCGGGCGGCAGAACCGGCCGGACGGCGAGCAGTGGGTCAACCGGCTGGCGGCGCAGCACCGCTCGGTCGACGCGGCCGTCGCCACCGTGCGCGGCGCGCTGGCGAAGGCGTCCGACAACTTCGGCCCGGCCGCCGGCCCGGCCGCGCAGCGCGCGCTGCGTAGCCTCGACGAGCTGCCGCGCGCCCGCGCCGCGGCCGACGGCGCGGGCCTGCCCCTCGGGGCGGTGCTGAACCAGTACTCCACGACCATCGCCGATCTGCGGGAGGTCGACCGGCGGATCGGGCCGGACCGGGTCGACGGCGACCTCGGCTACACGACGACGGTGCTGCGCGACCTGTCCGAGGTGAAGGAGGTCGAGTCGCAGGTCCGGGCCGAGCTCTACGCCGTCGCCCAGGTCGGGCACTTCGACACCGGGCAGGCCGACGCGCTCTCGAGCCTGCTGGCGCAGACCGACGCCGCGCGCGCGGCGTTCCGGGACGTCGCCGACGCCGACGACCGCGCCCGCTACGACCGGGTGGTCAACGGCCAGGCCGTGCTCACCGTCGAACGGATCTCCGACCGCGCCATCAGCCGCCAGCACCTGCTCGACCTCGACGTCGACCCGGAGCAGTGGTTCGCCGCCAGCACCACCCACATCGAGCTGCTGCGCACCGTCGAGTCGGGGCTGTCGCAGAACGTCATCGACGAGGCCGACAAGCTGCGCGCGGACGCCTGGGCGCGCACGGCGCTCATCGGCGGTTTCATCATCGCGATCACGCTGGCCGCGGTGCTGCTGACCATGGCGATCGCCGCCACGATGACCCGTCCGCTGCGGGCGCTGCGCGACGGCGCGCACGACGTCGCGCACGAGCGGCTGCCGCGCATCATCGAGCAGCTGCAGACCGCCGGCGTGGGCCAGGTCGACACCAGGATCCACTCCATCGGCATCCGGTCGAAGGACGAGATCGGCGAGGTGGCCCGGACGTTCGACGACCTCCAGCGAGAGGCGGTGCGACTGGCCGCCGAGCAGGCCGTTCTGCGGCGCAGCGTCAACACTCTGTTCCTGAGCCTGTCCCGCCGCAGCCAAAGCCTCATCGAGCGCCAGCTCGCCCTCATCGACCGGCTGGAACGGGCCGAGGAGAACCCCGCGCAGCTCGAGAACCTGTTCCGGCTCGACCACCTGGCCACCCGGATGCGGCGCAACAGCGAGAACCTGCTCGTCCTGGCCGGCACCGGGCCCGGCCGGCGCCGCGCGACCCCGGTGTCGATCGCCGCCGTCCTCCAGGCCGCCGTCGGCGAGATCGAGCAGTACCAGCGGATCCAGATCGTCGAGGTGGTCGACGCCCGCATCACGGCCGGCGCGGTGAACCACGTCGTGCACCTCATCGCCGAGCTGCTGGAGAACGCCGCGCAGTTCTCGCCGCCGCATCGGCCGGTGGAGGTCGTGGCGCGCCGCTCCCCCGACGGCGGGATGGTGGTCTCGATCACCGACCGCGGCCTGGGGATGCCCTCGGCGGAGATCGCCGCCGCCAACGAGCGGCTCGCCCACCCGCCGCTGTTCGACTTCTCCGTCGCCGAGCGGCTCGGCCTGTTCGTCGTCGCCCGGCTCGCCGAGCGGCACGAGATCAGCGTCCGGCTCGACGCGGCGTCGGGCGGCGGGGTGCAGGCGATGGTCGGCCTGCCGGCGAACCTGCTGGCGAGCGCGGCCGTCCCGCGGCACGGCGAGGAGGCCGGCGCACCGCGCGGCGGCGCGGCGCTCGCGGCGGGCGGGCGGGTACAGCCGCTGGCGCTGTCCCCGAACGGTAACGGCCCGAGCGCGCCCGCGTCGCTGAACGGCCACGGCCACGGCCACGGTGCCGGTGCCGGTGCCGCCGGCCAGGTGCGCCCGGGCGCACCTGGCCCACTCCCCCAGCGGCCCCGCATGGCATCCTTCGACTCGAGCGAAGGCGGCGGGACGACCGATGAGTTCAACCGTCTCCTCGCGCTGAACGGGCTCACCGACAGGCCTGCGGGGATGCCGGCCGACCCCTTCGCCCAGCCGCCCGCGGCGGTGGCCCCGCTCCCGCCCCCCGCGCCCATCGCGCCGGCCGCGCCCCCGGAGGTTCCGGCACAGCCGGCGCCTCGCTCCCCGGCCACCCGGACGCCGGCGTCGCATGGCCTGGCTCCGCTGCCCCCGGTGGTGCCGAACCCGCCTGTGGTCCCGTGGTTCAAGCCCCGCGGGACGGCGTCCAAGGCCGAGGGTGGCACCCCGGGCACAGCCACCGCCTCCGCCGCGGCCGCAGCGGCGACGGGCGCATCCGCCGGCACCGCCGGCACCGCCGGCACCGCCGGCACCGCCGGCACCGCGGGCGAGTCGGACCTGCCGCCGATCGAGGAGGTCGTGGCCGGCCGCGCCCGCGAGCGCGAACGGGCCGCGCCGGACCCGGTCACCGCCGGCCCGCCCCCGCCTGGCTCGTCTGTTCCTGGCGAACCCTCGCCCGGCTCGATCACGCCGGACCCGCTGGTGCCGGACCCGGTGGGCGGTTCCGCGACACCGCTCCCACCCGAACCGCTCCCACCCGAACCGCTCCCGTCCGTAGCGCCCGAGACACCGTTCACCTGGTTCGACCGGCCGGCGGCGGGCGCGGAGACCCCGGCCGGACCGCCCACGGTGCCCCCCGCGGCCGCCTTCGCGCCCACCCCGCCCACATCACCCACGCCCGGCTTCGCGCCCATGCCGACCGCGCCCCCCGCGGCCGGCTTCGCGCCCACGCCGCCCACCCCCGCCGACCCGACGACGTCCATGCCCGCCGGAGCACTGCCCACCCGGCCCGCCGCGGCGCCGCTCCCGCCGCCCGTCCGCCCGGTGGTTCCGGGTGCCACCGACCGCGTGGTGCGCAGCGGAGCCGGGTGGACGGTCGCGGGCGGCGCCGCGTCCACGGGCCCGATCCCACGGCTGCAGGGCCCGCCGGAGCGGGTCGATCCCGCCGCGCTGCCAACCACCCGGGCGGGGCTGCCGATGCGCGTCCCAGCGGCCGGTGGCACCCGGTCCGGCGGCACGGGCGGGATCCCGATCGCGCCCGGGCCCGGCGGCACGGCGGCGGAGTACATCCCGGGCCCGGCGGGACGGGGCAGCACGCCGGACCGCTCCGGCTGGGAGCAGCCCGCGCCCGAGGTGCGGCCGGAGTGGATCCGGGGCCGGCTCTCCCGGCTGTACGAAGGCGTGAACCACGCCCGCGACACCGATGCCACCGATGCCACCGATTCCCGTACCACCGACTCCCGCGGCCTCGGGGGGCCCGGCGCGTCCCCTCCGGTCGTGCCCCCGGGCGCGACCCGGGCCGAACGTCCGTTCGGCTCACCCCTCGATAGGCTGGAGGACGAGTGACCGAGACGATCCCCGACAGCCCGTCACTGGACTGGCTGGTCAACAACTTCGTTGATCAGGTACCGGGCGTCGCCAACGCCATCGTCGCGTCGTCCGACGGGCATCTCCTCGCCGTCTGTGACGGTTTCCCGCGGGAGCAGGCCGGCCAGCTCGGCACCATCGCCTCCGGTCTTTTCAGCCTCACCCTGGCGGCGGCCGAGTTCGTGGACGGGGGCTCTGTCACACAGACGATCGTGGAGATGGCCCAGGGCTCGATGCTGTTGATGGCCGTCGGCGACGGATCGTGCCTCGCCGTCCTCGCGAGCAACACCTGCGACATCGGACTGGTCGGCTACGAGATGACAGTGCTGGTCAAGCGCACCCGCGACGCCTTGACCCCGGCCAGACGCCACGAACCACACGCGGGCCTCTAGCGGGACGGGAGCTCGCACCCGGTGACCGACGACTGGTCAGATCCATCCGGCGAACTCGTCCGGCCCTACACAGCCACCCGCGGGCGGGCTCACGCCAGCCGCCTGCTCGCACTCGAGGCGATGGTCTGCACGACCGCGCACGGGCAGCGCCGGCATCCGGAGCTGCTCCTCGACGAACGTTCGATCGTCGAGATGTGCCTGCGCCCGCAGTCCGTGATCGAGATCGCGGCGGAGCTGCGGCTACCGGTCGGCGTCGTACGGGTGCTGGTGACGGACGCCGAGTCGGCGGGTCTGGTGGAGATCTCGCAGCTCGACACGACCGACGCGACCCAGGAGGTTGGGCTGCTCGGCCGGGTGCTCACCGGCCTGCGGCGCCTGTAACGCCTGTGGCTCCTGGGCTCCTGGGCTCCTGGGCTCCTGGGCTCCTGGGATGTCGGGCCGTCTGGGACGTGTCACGCGGCGCCGGTTCCCGACCCCATGTGTTACAGAATCATGACGGACAGGTAATTTCCCGAGAACCCGCGCGTTCTGTGACCACCCACACTCGGCACGGGCACGCGTGCCTCACACCGAGCCGAGGACCCGGGTCACCCCGATCTCCACCACGACCCGGTCGGGGTTCACGCGAGGGGTGCGGTACCGCTCGGCGTAACGGCGCTCCGCCTCGGCGACCGACGCGGGATCGTCCCGGACGACCGCCAACCCCTCAAGCGTCGACCACCGCCCGCCGTCGACCTGACACACCGCGACCGGCACACCGACCCGACCCGACGCCGCCACGGACGCACCGCCGACCGGCTCCACACCCCGGTCAGCCAGGGAGTTCCACGGCGGCCGACCAGGCATTTCACCGTTAGCAGAAGGCTTTTCGCCCGCGCCGGAAGTCGTGGGAGGAACCGCCGCGACCCGCGAGCCCGCGCCCGCCACCGCGACCCGCCCGGCTGCGTCCAGCCCGCCGCGCCCGGCCAGCAGCCTGACCTTGCGTGACCGGCGGGACGTGATCACCCTGGCGACACCGGCCTGCACGTCCAGCGTGACGCCCACAGCGATGACGTGCGGCGTGCCGTCCGGGCGCACCGTCGTCAGGGTGCACAGATGCCGCTCACGCCAGAAGTCGAGGAACGCGGCGCCCCGGCCGCGCAGGTCGTTGGACACCCCTACACCCTCTCACCAGGCACGACAGCGGTTACCTATCCGTAAACGCGGCCCATACACCACTCAGAAACCGCGATTGCGGCTGTATCGTGCATCCGTGTCGATGATCCGAGCCTCTCGCAGGTCAACCCGCGTTTCGCGCCTCGCCGTTCCCCTCGTCCTCGTGCCCGCCCTCGCACTCGTCGCCGCCGGCTGCGGGTCCGACGATGACACCGCGGCCCCGGCCGCCACGACCACCGGTGCCGCGCCGGAATCCCACTCCATCACGGTCTTCGCCGCCGCGTCGCTCACCGAGACCTTCACCGAGCTCGGCAAGCAGTTCGAGGCCGCCCACCCGGGGACGAAGGTCGAGTTCTCCTTCGCGGCCAGCTCCGCGCTGGCGCAGCAGATCAACTCGGGTGCCCCGGCGGACGTCTTCGCCTCGGCGAGCCCGAAGAACATGACCGAGGTCGTGGACGCGGGCCACGCCAAGGACCCGACGACCTTCGCGACGAACTCACTCGAGATCGCGGTACCCAAGGACAACCCGGCCAGGATCGACGACATCGGCGACCTCGACACGCCCGGCGTGAAGGTCTCGCTGTGCGAGGCGCAGGTGCCCTGCGGCGTCGCCGCCACCACGGTCCTCGGCAAGGCGGGCGAGAAGGTCACCCCCGTCACCTACGGTCAGGACGTCAAGGCCGTGCTGACGTCCGTGCGCCTCGGTGAGGTGGACGCCGGCCTGGTGTACCGCACCGACGTGGCCGCCGCCGGCGCCGACGTGGTCGGCGTGGAGATCCCGGCGAACGTCAACGCGACGACCAGCTACCCGATCGCGGTGCTGACCGACTCCGACGAGGCCGAGACCGCGCAGCAGTTCGTCGACTCGCTGCTGTCCACCGAGGGCGCGAAGGTGCTCACCGAGGCGGGATTCGGTCCGCCGGCGTGACCCTGGGCCGTCCGGCACGGCAGGCGGCCGGTTCGACACCACCCGTGCCCGCCGCGGTGACCGGTGGTGTCGAACCGGAGCTCCCCCGACGCGGCGACGGTGCCGGCCGGGGCCGGCGGGGCGGCCGGGGCGCGCGGCGCGAGGTGCGCGTCCGCGCTCCCTGGCCGCTCGCCGTGCCGGCGGCGCTCGCCACCGTGTTCCTCCTGCTGCCACTCGTCGCACTGATCATCAGGGCTCCCTGGGAGTCGCTGCCCGATCTGCTGAGCGATCCCTCGACCAGGCACGCGCTGTGGCTGTCGGTGCGCACCGCCACCGTGACGACCGTGATCTGCGTCCTGTTCGGGGTACCGCTGGCCTGGGCGCTGGCGCGGGGCTCCTTCCCGGGGCGGGGCCTGCTGCGCGCGCTGGTCACCATCCCGCTGGTGCTGCCGCCGGTCGTCGGCGGCGTGGCGCTGCTGCTCGTACTCGGCCGGCGCGGCCTCGTCGGCAACCGCCTCGACGACTGGTTCGGGCTCACGATCCCGTTCACGACCAACGCCGTGATCATCGCGCAAACCTTCGTCGCGCTGCCGTTCCTGGTGCTGTCGGTCGAGGGCGCCCTGAGCGCCGCCGACCGCCGGTTCGAGGACGCGGCGGCCACCCTCGGCGCCAGCCGGGCGACGGCCTTCTTCCGGGTGACCCTGCCGATGGTCGCGCCGGCGGTCGCCGCCGGCGCCGTGCTGAGCTGGGCGCGGGCCCTGGGCGAGTTCGGCGCGACGATCACCTTCGCCGGCAACTTCCCGAAGACCACCCAGACGATGCCCCTCTCCGTCTACCTGGCGATGGAGACCGACCCCGACGCCGCCGTGGCGCTGTCGCTGGTGCTGCTGGTGGTCAGCATCGTCGTCCTGGTCGCCCTGCGTGGCCGCTGGTGGGACGCCCGACGAACGCAGCGCCTCGCATGACGGAGAAATCCACGGGCCTGGACGCCCGCATCGGCGTCGACCTGGGCACCCTGCGCCTCGACGCCGCGCTGACCGTCGCCCCCGGGCGCACGCTCGCCGTCCTCGGGCCCAACGGCGCCGGCAAGACCACGCTGCTGCGCGCGCTGGCCGGCCTCGTCCCGCTACGCCACGGGCAGATCACCCTGGACGGGACAGTGCTCGACGAGCCGGCCTCCGGGCGGTACGTCCCCCCGGAGCGGCGCGACGCCGGCTACGTCTTCCAGGACTACCTGCTCTTCCCGCATCTCAGCGCGGTCGACAACGTGGCGTTCGGGCCCCGGGTCCGCCACCGGACCCGGCGCGGCCCGGCCCGCGCGGCGGCGCTGGAATGGCTGGCCCGCCTGGGCCTGGCCGAGTTCGCGCACCTGCGCCCCGCCGCGCTGTCCGGCGGGCAGGCGCAACGGGTGGCACTCGCCCGGGCCCTCGCCCCCGGGCCCGGGATGCTGCTGCTCGACGAGCCCCTCTCCGCCCTGGACGCCGGCACCCGGCTCGAGGTCCGCGCCGAGATCCGCGCCCTGCTCCCCACCCTGGACGTCCCGGTCGTGATGGTCACCCACGACCCGGTGGACGCCCTGACGCTGGCCGACGAGGTGGCCGTCCTCGAAGGCGGCCGGGTGGTCCAACGAGGCGAGCCGACCGAGGTGATCACGCGTCCGCGCACGCCGTACGTGGCCCGCCTCGCCGGCCTGAACCTCTACCCGGGAACCGCCGCGAACGGCACGGTCACCCTCGGCCCGACGGCCGGCGGCGACCCTCGCACCGCCGGTGCCGGGGGCAGCGGAGGTCTGCCGGGCACGCCGGTGCACGGGGCGCTCCGGGTGGCCCCGAACGCTCCGCCCGGAGCGGTGCTGGTCGCGTTGCGGCCCGCCGAGGTCGGCGTCCACCTGCAGGAGCCGCCGCCCGAGACCCGGGTGAACGTCCTGACCGGGCCGGTGGCCTCCGTCGAGGCGCTCGGCGACCAGGTCCGGGTGCTCGTCGCCAGCACCCCGGCCATGCGGGCCGAGATCCCGGCCGCGCGACTGGGCCTGCTCCGACTGGTCCGCGGAACACCGGTCTGGCTCACGGTGCACGAGGACGCTCTCGACGTCTACCCCAGCAACGGCGCCACGATGTGATCCCCGCCCACAGCCGCAATTCCCGCCAATCAGACAAAAGCTTCCGCACATCGGGCGGCCTGCTCGCCCTTTGATTTCCTTCTCGCCCTTTCGGACCGGATTCGGCCGAGATCGACCCCGAAACGGCGAGGAAGAAACCAAAGGGCGAGTAACTGAGCCGAGCTTTCGGTCAGGTTCCGGGGCGCGGCGGGCTCGCCTCAGGTTCCGGGGGCGGGCTCGCCGTTGACCAGAACCGTGATTCCCTTGCCGAGGAACGACACCAGCCCGGCGATCCCGGCCGACTCCGGCAGCGGTGACGGGTAGTGCCAGGCGCCGTCCGTGATCACCTCGCCGCCACCACGCACCGTGTAGTAGGACGCCTGGCCCTTGTAGGCGCACACCGTGTGCGTCCCGGAACCCTCCAGGGCCTCGGCCCGGACGTCCTCGAGCGGGATGTACCAGCGGGGCGGCAGGGACGTCTCGAAGAGCTTCACCGGGCGCGCGGTCCGGGCCACCGTCTCACCACCCACCAGCACCTCGACCTGGTCGGAGGAGCGGCGGGTGTCCACCCGGTGGTAGGGGTCCCTGGGGTGGCCGAAGACCTGCTCGTCCTCCTCGTACCAGGCGTCCAGGCGGTCGAAGTAGAACGCCGCCAGCCCCGCTATGGGCGGGGCGCCCGGCACCGGCTCGGGGTAGGACCACAGCACGTTCTCCTCGACCCGGTCGCCGACCCGCAGCGTCCAGTACGAGGCGGTGCCCTTGAACGGGCAGTAGGTGTGGTGATCGGTCGGCTCCAGCAGGTCCTGCCGGATGTCCTCGAGCGGGACATACCAGACGCCCAGATGGTTGGTCTCGTACAGGATCCTGGCGCGACGGGTGTCGAGTACGGTCTGGCCGGCGAGCTCCGCCCGGACACGCTGCGCCACGTCCTCGAGGTAGAGGACGTGCGCGGGCGCGGCGGTGTCCAGGTCGAAGTTGAAGGTGCCGGCTCGGTGGCTGGCGAACGGGCCGGATCCGAGAGTCAGGCTCATGCCAGGCCCAACACGGCGGGTTCAGCACACCTTCCTGCCGTTCCACCGCCGCGGCGAACGACATCTACATGATCCGCCATCATGACCACGCGCAGCCTCGGTGGACGACCACCGGACACCCCCGGCACGACGTACCGACCACGGCTCCGGCCGCCGTGGCGGCTGGTTGTCCGGTTCGCTACAGTTTCAGACGTTGCGAGGGGGGAGATCACCCAGAGGAGTCTCCATGGCCCCGGTCCGTAAGACCGTCGCCAGCGCAGCTGCCACGGTCGCCCTGCTGGCGGCCGTCGCGTCCTGCCGGCCGGCCCCGGGCGGTCCACCAGGTGGTGGGTTCCCGATGCCGACAGCAAGCACGAGCACGTCACCCACGGCCACGCCGACGTCGTCGGTGCCGCCCACTGTGACACCGCCCCCGTCGACACCGACGGCGGCGCCCACCACCACGGATCCCACACCGCCGGCGCCGACCACGGCACCGCCGTCCACCCGGCCGCCGCGACCGCCCCGGCCGACCGATCCGCCCGGGCCGGCCGATCCGCCGGTTCCCACGAACCCGCCGGTCACGTCCGCTCCGCCGGCCCCGCCGGGGACGAGCCCTCAGGCCGACGAGGTCGTCCGGCTCACCAACGTCGAACGCGAGAAGGCCGGCTGCGGGCCGCTCGCCGTCGACACCCGTCTCACCGCCGCGGCGCAGGCGCACACCGCGGACATGGCCGCGAACGACTACTTCAGCCACGACGGCCAGGACGGCAGCTCGCCGGGTGACCGGACCAGGGCGGCCGGCTTCCCCTCGGGCTTCGTCGGCGAGAACATCGCCGCCGGGTCGACCACGCCGGCCGCGACCCTCCAGATGTGGATGAACAGCTCGGGGCACCGCGCGAACATCCTCAACTGCGACTACACCCACATCGGCGTCGGCTACGCCCAGGGCGGCTCGTACCGCTACTACTGGACGCAGGACTTCGGGAAGCTCTGACCCCGGTCTCCGTCCAGGGACCGCCGGAGCCCAGGGACCGCCGGAGCCCAGGGACCGCCGAAGCGCCAAGGCCCCGGCGGTCCCTGGACGGCGGGCGTCGACGGTGGCCGGTCGGCGCCGGACGGGGTGGCCGAAAGTCGATGCGGTGGCCCGCCGGGCGGCCGAGGTCGTAGACCTCGGAGGGATGCGGCGGCGCCGGATGGCTGCGTACTCTTCGCCTCGTGATCGGCACGACGGTGGACGCGCTGGGCCTGCGGCGGCTGCTGCGCGCCGTCCGCTCCCTGGACGAGCCCGGCCCGCCGGATGTCGGCCTGGTCGACGATCCCCGGTTCCGCTGGCTGCTGCCCGGCACGCTGATCGAGCCCGCGGACGGGCCTGCGAACGAGCCGGCGGACGGCTCCGCCCGGTCGCCTGGCCGCACGGCGCGCGACTGGGTGGTCGACGCCGTCCTGTTCGCGTTCTCGGTGGTCTGCGGGCTGCTACTGGTCGAGCAGGCCTCGCGGCGGGCCGACGTCCCGGATCCGCTGGTGCTGGCCGATCTTGTCGTGGGCCTGGCACTGTGCGGCCTGCTGTGGTGGCGGCGGCGCCGGCCGGTGACGCTGCTCCTGCTGAGCTGGCCCACCGGGCTGTTCTCCACCACAGCGTCGGCCGCGTCGGTGGTTCTGCTGTTCACCGTGGCCGTGCACTGCCGGCTGCGCACGACCTTCCTGCTGGCAGCCGTCTACTGGACGCCTGGCCTGGTGTACTTCGCGATCTGGCCGGATCCCGACCTGCCCTACGCCGGGGCGGTCGTCTTCCTGATCGTCATGCTGGCGCTGACGGTCGGCTGGGGGGTGTTCGTCCGCTCCCGGCGCCAGCTGCTGCTGTCGCTGCGCGAGCGGGCCCGGCTGGCCGAGGCCGAGCAGCGGCGCGGGGTGGCCGCGGCCAGGCAGCTCGAGCGCACCCGGATCGCCCGCGAGATGCACGACGTCCTGGGGCATCGGCTCTCGCTGCTCACGATGCACGCCGGGGCGCTGGAGTTCCACCCGGGCGCGCCACCGGAGCAGATCGCCGGTGCCGCCGGGGTGATCCGGGAGAGCGCCCACGAGGCCCTGCGGGATCTGCGGGCGGCGATCGGGGTGCTGCGCGAGGGCCCCGAGGACCCGGCGGCCCGGCCCCAACCGACCCTGGACGACCTGCCCGAGCTGGTGGACGAGTGCCGCCGGGCCGGCATGGAGATCCGGACCTACATTCACCTGGTCGAGGCGGCGAGCGCCCCCGCGATGATGGCCGGCAGCGCCTTCCGCATCGCGCAGGAGGGGCTGACCAACGCCCGGCGGCACGCCCCCGGCGCACCGGCCCGGCTGATCATCGACGGATCACCCGCCGACGGACTGCACCTCGAGATCCGCAACGCCCGCCAGCACGGCTCCGAGCTACCGTCCCGGACCGGGCTGCCGTCCTGGGCCCGGCCGGCCGGGACGGGGCTGCTCGGTCTCGCCGAGCGGGCCGCGCTGGTCGGCGGGCGGCTCGAGCACGGCCCGACCCCCGAGGGCGAGTTCCGGCTCTACGCGTGGCTGCCCTGGGAGGGATCTTGACCACCGGCCCGGCGCCGGACGGAGACGCGCCCGTCCGGGTCCTGGTCGTCGACGACGACGCGCTCGTCCGCTCCGCGCTGGCGATGATGTTCGACGGCGCCGACGGCGCGCGCATCGTCGGCGAGGCGACCGACGGCGACGAGGTCGCCGCTGCCGTCGACGCGCTGCGCCCGGACGTCGTCCTGATGGACATCCGGATGGCGCGGGTGGACGGGCTGCGGGCCACCGAGCTGCTGCTCGCCCGCGACCAGCCGCCCCAGGTCGTCGTGCTGACCACCTTCGACGCGGACGACCAGGTGCTGCGCGCGCTGCGGGCCGGCGCAAGCGGCTTCCTGCTCAAGGACACTCCGCCGGCCGAGATCGTGCGGGCGGTGCTGCGGGTGGCGGCCGGGGAGCCGATACTCTCCCCCACCGTCACCCGCCAGCTCATCGCCCGGATCGCGGCGGTGGAGGCCGCCCCGCCACCGGACGCCCCGCCACCGGCCGTCGCGGCACAGGCCGTGGCAGCGGAACGCTCGGCGGCCCGCCGCACGGCTGCCCGCCAGGCCGTCGCCCAGCTCAGCGCGCGGGAGCGGGAGGTGGCGCTTGCGGTGGGCCGGGGCCTGTCGAACGCGGAGATCGCCGGCGAGCTGTTCATGAGCGTGGCGACGGCGAAGTCGTATGTCTCCCGGCTGCTGACCAAGCTCGCCCTGAGCAACCGGGTGCAGCTCGCCCTGCTCGTCCACGACGCCGAGGAGCCCGTGGGATGACCGACGAGCGGGTCGGGTTCGCTGTCGAGGTCACCGACCTCACCGTGCGGTGCGGCGGGTCCCGTGTCGTCGACGGGGTCTCGTTCGCACTGCGTCCGGGGGTGGTCGCCGGACTGCTGGGCCGCGGCGGCGCGGGGAGGTCCACGCTCCTGGCGATCCTGGCGGCCTACGGGCGGCCGAGCGCTGGCACGGTGCGCGTCGACGGCGCCGACCCGTTCGAGGACCCGCGCCTGATGAGCGAGATCTGCCTGGTCCGCGAGCAGGCGGACGTCGAGCGTTCGCTGCCGGTCGGCGAGGCGCTCTCGATCGCCGGTGACCTGCGCCCGCGTTGGGACGCCGCCCTCGCCGACCGCCTCGCGGCGCGGTTCGGCCTGGACCGGCGGGCCAAGGCCCGCGATCTCTCCCGGGGCGGCCGCACCGCCCTGTCGCTGGTCATCGGGCTGGCCGCCCGGGCGCCGCTCACGATCTTCGACGAGCCGCATCTGGGCCTGGACGCCCCGTCGCGGGCCGCGTTCCACGAGGAGCTGCGCGCCGACCACCGGCGCCATCCCCGCACGGTCGTGCTCTGCACCGACCTGATCGACGAGATCGCCCCGCTGCTCGAGGAGGTCGTGATCCTCGACCGGGGACGGCTGCTCCTGCACACCACCGCGGACGAGGCCCGCGCGCTGGGCCACGAGATCACCGGGCCGGTGGACGCGGTCGGGGCGCTGGTCGGCGACGCGCGGGTCCTCGCCCAGCGCCAGCTCGGGTCGACCAGGTCCACGACCGTGCTCGGCCCGATCCCGCGGCTGGCGGCGGCGCCACGGGAGGTCGAGATCGGCCCGGTCTCCCTGCAGGATCTGGTCAGCCACCTCACCGGCGGGGAGACGACGCGACGATGAGCGATCTCATGGTCCCGGAACCGGTCGCACCACCGGCGGCGCGGCGCGGCGGCGGGCCGGCCCCGCTGGTGCACACCGCGGCGGTGACGACCGGTGGCACGCTGGCCTGGGTGGGCTGGGTGTGGCTGCTGGCGGCGCTCGGCTACGGCGCCGCGGTCGCCGTCATATCGTTCGTCGGCGAGCGGGACACCTCGCTGTGGCAGGTGGCCGTCGCCACCTGGCAGCGCTGGCTGATGCTGGCCGCCGGCACGACCATGACCACGACGTTCGCGCCGATGCTCATCACCAACGGCGTCACCCGGGCTCGGCTGGCCCGTTCGGTGGTCGTGTGCGCGGTGGCGGTCGGCCTGCTGGGCGGGCTCTTCCTCGGGGCCGGGTTCGCCGTCGAGAGCGTGGTCTTCGCCGGGTTCGGGTGGCCGCGGGCGCTGTCGAACGGGGTCTCGTTCGACAGCGCCGCGGCGGTGTGCCGGCTCGGCGCGGCCTACGGCCTCGGTCTCTCGGCCTGGTTCGTCTCCGGCTGGCTGGCCGGGCTGGCCCGGCACGTGCGCGAGTCGGCGTTCGTGATCCTGCTCGTCCCGGCGCTGGTGCCGGCGGTGCTCGCCGAGGGGCTCGTGCTCGGCGGTGTCGGCGCCTTCGCGCTGCCGTTCATCCCCGACTGGCGGTTCCCGTTCGCCGTGGGCGCGCCGGTCGTCGTCACGGTGCTGGGCCTGGCCTGCGTGGCCGGCGTGCGCGCGTCCAGGGAGATCATCCTCGTCCGCCGCTGACGGCGTGCGCTGCGCCCCGCTGGCGCTCGATGCGCCCCGCTGGCGCTCGATGCGCCCCGCTGGCGCTCGATGCGCCCCGCTGGCGCTCGACGTCCCGTGCTCAGCGTTCGACGTGGCCCAGCGGCCGGCCGGGGGCGATCCTGTCCCGCAGCGCGCGCTTGACGGCGGACGGCTCGGGGAAGCCCTGCTCGCCGCGGTCCCAGATCACCTCACCGCCCAGCCGGACGGTGAACACCCCACCGGTGCCGGGCACGAGGGCGACCGCGCCGAGATCCGCCTCGAACGTGGTCAGCAGCTCCTGGGCGAGCCAGGCCGCCCGCGGGAGCCATCTGCACCGGGTGCAGTACTCGATCTCGACCCGGGGCCGTGTGCCGGCCGAGCCGTCAGCGTCCACGGCGCTCACCCCCGCCGTGTCCATACCCACCACGCGGGCGGTCAGGCGCCGAGCATCGCCAGCCACTGCCGGGAGCTGGTCGGCCGGAAGACGTAGTTCATCTTGCGCACCACGCCGAGCTCCGCGGCGGACTCCGCCGAGTACCGGTGACCCGGGTAGACGGTGACGTCGTCGGGCAGCGCGCCCAGGCGGCGCAGGCTGTCGTACATCGCCGCGGCGTCCCCGCCCGGGAAGTCCATCCGCCCGCAACCCTCGAGGAACAGAGTGTCCCCGGCGACGAGCCGCCCGTCCACGAGGAAGCACTGGCTGCCCGGGGTGTGACCGGGGGTGTGCAGCAGGCGGATGTCCACCGCGCCGACGGTGACCACGTCGTCGTCGCCGTGCTCGACGAGCTCGGCGGCCCCCACGCCCGTCCCGCGCCGCACCCACTCGGCCTCATCCCGCTGCAGGTGGATCGGGACGGATGTGCGCTCCAGCAGCTCGCGGATCCCCTCCAGCTCGATGCCGAAGGCCGTGCCGCCGACATGGTCGGCGTGGTGGTGGGTGACCAGCGCCCCGGTCAGCCGCATGTCGTCGGCGGCCAGCACGTCGAGCAGGTCGCCCACCCGGTAGGCGGGGTCGACCACGACGGCCTCGCCCGTCCCCCGGTCACCGATGAGGTAGACGAAGTTGACCATCTGGGTCGCGGCGGGATCACCCACCGCGAAGTCGCGGCCGGACAGCAACTGGCGGAAGTACAGGCGATCGCTCACACCGCGAGCCTACGGAGCGCCGGGCCCGCACTCCAGAACCGGTGGAGCGGGCGGACCGTCACCCACCACGTGCCATCGCGGGGCGGGGCGGCGTGGGCCGAGGCTGGTGAGCCCCGCACGCCGGTCGAACCGACACCAAATAAAAATAAACTCACTCAGCAAAAGATGTTGGGAGCGGGCACGATCGTCACCGGCGCGGGCGTGGACGTGCCCGTCGGCCCGGAGGCGCAGGTGGCCCTGCGGTGCCTGCTGACCGTGTCGACCGTCGGAGCGATCGCCCTCGGCGTGCAGAGGTGGCGCCCCGAGCCCCGCGCGCCGTGGGTGCTCCTTGCCGTCACCCAGGGCCTTTACACCGTCGCCGACGCCATCTTCTATACAAATCTCATCGTATTTCACAATTGCAATATTTCCATCGCTGGCCGATCTGTTCTACATCGGCCGCTACCCGTTTGCGATCGCGGCGCTGGCACTGCTGTTCCGGCAGCGGGCACCCGGCCGCAATCTCTCGGCGGTGCTGGACACTACGTCCATCGCCGTCGCCATGTCGCTGTTGTACTGGCTCTATGTGATCACACCCTACGAGCGGGCGACCTCAGGGCAGCTCGCCCAGCTGGCCTCGGTCGCCTTTCCCGTGATGGACCTCGGCCTGCTCGTCATGTCGCTGATACTGGTGCTCGCGCCCGGCCGCCGGCCGGCCTCGTTCGTCCTGCTGGTCGCCAGCCTGGTGGTCACCCTGGCCTCCGACGTCCTGTGCACCATCTCGGCGCTGGGCGGCAGGTACGTCGTCGCGGACGTCACCGAGTCCCTCTGGGCCCTCGGGGACGTGCTGGTCGCCGCCGCCGCGCTGCACCCGTCGATGGCGGACCTGTCGTGCTCCCCGCAGGTCGACGACCGACGGCTCGGTCCCGGCAGGCTCGCCGCACTGCTGGCGGCCGCGCTGGTCACTCCGGTGCTCCTGCCGGCCGAGGCGACCGGTCACCCACCCAGATCAGGATCATCGCGCTCGCCGATGTCCGCCAGCAGGCGCCGCCGGCTGCGCGCGCCGACCAGCTTCGTGACCGTCTCACCGCCCCGGACGACCACCAGGGTCGGCATGGCCAGCACACCGTAGGCGATCGCCGTCTGCGGGCTGGCATCGGCGTCCACCTCTACGACCCGCAGCCGGTCGGCGAGGTCGGCCGCGATCTGGGCGAGGACCGGCCGCATCATCCGGCACGGCGGGCACCACTCGGCGGAGAAGTCGACGAGGACGGGTAGCGGCGACCGCAGGACGATCTCGTCGAACGTGGTGTCGTCGGCGTGCCACACGGTTCCGGCGGGCGCGGCCGGCGCCGACCGGTCCTGGACATCGGACGTGATCATGATCAGCTCCTTCGTCGTCATCGGGTCTGCGGCGGGTAGAGCGAGCACCCCGGGACACCCTGCGGCGGCGCTGCCGGCCAGGGCGGGCCGTCAGCCGGTTCGGCTCCGGACGGCTCGGCCGTGTCCCGCGCCATCGCGAGCTGGGCGGCGAGCCGTTCTCGGGAGCGCAGGAGCCGGGCGACGTAGTCGTCGATCTGGGCGATCTTGCGCCGGTAGCCCTCGATCGAGTCCGGGCAGGAGGCCGCCGTCTCGTTCCCGGCCCGCAGGCACTCGACGAACGGACGGGTCTCCTCCAGCGCGAACCCGTCCGCGAGCAGCGCCCTGATCTCCTCGACAGCTCGCAGGTCCGCGTCGCTGTAGTCCCGGTAGCCGTTGGCCAGCCGCCGGGTGGCGAGCAACCCCTGGTCCTCGTAGTGCCGCAGCGCCCGGGGACTCGTCCCCGCCCGTCGTGCCAGCTCACCGATGCGCATCCCGACCTCCTCCGCACCGACGCTAGACGTTGACGTCCGTGTGAAGGCAAGCTCTGTCTCCGCCCGCGCGGTACTCGCCGACCCGGCCGCGGTGACCGAACGCGGCCTGCTCACCGGACGGACCGGGCTGCGTCCGGGTCTCAGCGCGCTGTGACCAGGGGACGCGGACCGCGGTCAGGCGGCGCACCGGCCGGTGGACGCGTCAGTGCCCGGCGAAGAAATCCAGGATGGCGGCCGTCGCCTGGTAGGAGCGGCCGGCCGGGGAGTCGGCGCGGTCGGCGAGCGCGTCGGGGCTGCTCGGCCACGCGTGCGTCCCGCCGACGACGGTGTCGAGGACGACCTCGGCGCCGCCCGCGCAGCCGGTGTGGCGCATCCGCTCCACTCCCATCCCGACCACGGTGCGCAGCACGGCGGACGCGCAGGCGTATCGGCGTGCGTACTCGTCGATCACCTGGGTCGCGGCCGGGACCCGGGTGGTGGAACCGCTGATCACGCCCCCGGCATACGGCACGGACGGGTCAGCCGTCCCGTGGACCGCCATGGTCGCGGGAGCGGCGCCGGGCGGGCAGGTCGCGAGGCTGGTCGAGGAGACCATCGCGACGCCGGCGAACCGTGGCGCCTGGCGGCACACCAGCGCGGCGGCGAACTCGGCGCCGTTCGAATGCCCCGCGGCGTAGACCCGGCCGGGGTCGAGACACAGGTGGGCACCAAGGTCGTCGAGCAGCGCGGCGACGAAGCCGAAGTCGTCGGCCGTCTCCGGCGCGGCCGGGGTGTTCCAGCGGCGCGGTTCGCCGAGCGCGTCCGGCGTCACGACGACGAAGCCGCGATCGGCACCGAGCCGGCCCATTCCGCTCCGGGCCTCCTGGGTCTCCTTGCTCGCCTTGAAACCGTGGAAGTCGACGACGACCGGCGCCGGGGTCCGTCCGTCGTAGCCGGTCGGCAGGGCGAGGAGATAGGTGCGCTCGGCGGCGTCGTGCGACAGGTGCCGCGGGCCCACGGCAGGCGCGGTGGCGGGGTCCGCCGCGCAGCCGGCCGTGCTCGCCGCCGCCGCCCCGGCCGCCCCGGCCGGCGCGGCAGCCCGTCCCGCCGGCGCGGACTGAGCAGGCGGGGACTGGGCAGGCGGGGACTGGGCAGGCGGGGACTGGGTGGACGAGCCAGGCGTGACCGCTCCCGCGGAACCGGGCTCGGCAGGCCGGCCGCCGCCCGCGCCACACGCGGTCAGGAACACCAGGGCGGCCGTCGCGCACAGGATTCGGCTGATCCACCTGTCACCCGATTTTCCGGCCACGTCCGGACATTACGTCCCATCCCCCGGGGAATGATCCCCCCGGCGAGGACACGAAGCCGACAACAAAGGCAACCTCGGACGAGCCGGCCGCCCGGCGAAGAGCTACATTCGCCGGGTGACGGACCAGGTGACGGGGCCGCCGGGCGCAATGCCCGCGCCGATTCCGGAACAGCCTGTCCGCCCGGACGACGACGTGCCCGAGCCGATTCCGGCGGTGAGCCAACCGATTCCCACGGGCTCTGTTCCGGCCGGCTCTGTTCCCGCGAGCCCTGTCCCCGCGAGCCCTGTCCCCGCGGGCCATGTGACACCCGGCCAGCTCGCCTACTGGCGGCGTTCCGGCCTGCTTCGCCCCGGCCGCGGCGAGCTGACGCAGGCGCGGGCGATCGCGGCACTGCGCCGGGCCGGGCTCAGCCTGCGTCACATCCGGGGGGCCGCCGAGCGGCTGCGCCTCCTGCCCGGCGCCGAGCCGGCCGCCGGCTGGGATCCCGCCCGCCACGGGATGGCGGCCGCCTACGGCGGGGCCGCGGTGCACGCCGGTCGGGCGGAGCCGTCCCAGCTGCGGTTCGCCGTGCACGGCCAGGAGCTCTTCGTGCAGCGCGACGGCGGGGCCTGGGAGGGCGACCGCGCGCCCGGCCAGCTCATCCTGGACGGCGTGGTCCCGTTCGTCCCGGTGGACGGCGTGGCGGTGGGCCCGCTGCCCGGCGGGGTGCCACCGGGCGGGCCGGACCCGGCCGGCCCGCGGCGGCGGGCGGCCGGCGCGGTGCGCCGGGTCCGCGCCGCCGCGCCGTCCGACCGCGACCAGATCCGCCTGTTCCTGACCCGCGAGCGCGACCTCGATCTCGGCGACCTCGACCTCGGCGACTTCGTGATCGATGACGCGACCCGCCCGGACGTCCGCGAGTCACGCCCTCCGGCGTTGCGCGGCGATTCCCGCGCGAACGACGTTTCCGCCACGAACTTCGCTTCCGGCACAAACATCACGGAGCACCCGGGGCGACCGCTGCACCGGAACTAGACTGAGCGCGTGACCGGACGCAGGCGACGCATCGAAACACTCCCGGCAACCCACCCGGCGCGTTGATGGCGGCGGGCGAGAACCCGGCCGGCCAGGCACATCCAGGCTCCGGCGGCGGCCAGGGCGAGCGCGGCAACCCCGGCGGCGGGCGCGGTGCGCCCCGGGCCGTGCTGCTGACCGTCGACGACGACGTGAGCGTCTCCCGCGCCGTCGCCCGCGACCTGCGCCGGCGGTACGGCGGGACGTACCGGATCGTGCGTGCCGAGTCGGGGGCGCAGGCGCTGGAGGCGCTGCGCGAGATCAAACTGCGCGGCGACGCGGTCGCCGTCCTGCTCGCCGACTACCGCATGCCCGGGATGAACGGCATCGAGTTCCTCGAGCAGGCGATGGACCTGTTCCCGGCCGCGCGGCGCGTGCTGCTGACCGCCTACGCCGACACCGAGGCCGCGATCGACGCCATCAACGTCGTCGACCTCGACCACTACCTGCTCAAGCCGTGGGACCCGCCGGAGGAGAAGCTCTACCCGGTGCTCGACGCGCTGCTCGACGCGTGGCGCGCCGCCGACCACCGGCCGGTCGCCGAGACCAGGGTGGTCGGGCACCGCTGGTCGGCCCGCTCGTATGAGGTGCGCGACTTCCTGGCCCGCAACCAGGTCCCCTACCGCTGGTATCTGGCCGACGAGCCGGAGGGCTCGCGGCTACTCACGGCCGCCGGCGCGGACCCGGAGTCGCTGCCCTGCGTCATCACGACCGACGGCTCGGCGCTGACCGACCCGACCGACACCGAGCTCGCCGCCCAGGTCGGTCTCGCGACCGCCCCCACCGGCGACTTCTACGACCTCGTCGTGGTCGGCGGCGGCCCGGCCGGCCTCGGCGCGGCGGTGTACGGCGCCTCCGAGGGCCTGCGGACGGTGCTCCTCGAGCGGCACGCGACCGGCGGCCAGGCCGGCCAGAGCTCGCGGATCGAGAACTACCTGGGCTTCCCGGACGGCGTCTCCGGCTCCCAGCTCACCGACCGGGCCCGCCGCCAGGCCGTGAAGTTCGGCGCCGAGCTGCTCACCGCCGCCGACGTCGTGACACTGGAGGCCGCCGGCCCGGCCCGCCGGCTGCTCCTCGCCGACGGCGGCCAGATCGACGCGCACACGGTGATCCTCGCCACCGGCGTCTCCTACCGCCAGCTCGCCGCCCCCGGCCTGACCGAGCTGACCGGCCGGGGCGTCTTCTACGGCTCCGCGCTGACGGAGGCGCCGAGCTGCTCCGGCCAGGACGTCTACGTCGTCGGCGGGGCGAACTCCGCCGGCCAGGCCGCGATGTACTTCTCCCGGCACGCCCGCTCGGTGACGATGCTGGTGCGCGGCAAGTCGCTCGAGGCGTCCATGTCGCACTACCTCATCCAGCAGATCGCGGCCGTGCCGACGATCACGGTCCGGGTGTGCACCGAGGTCGTCTCCGCGCAGGGCACCGACCACCTGGAGAGCCTCGTCCTGCGGGACAACAGCACCGGTCAGGCCGAGCAGGTCGACTCCCAGTGGCTGTTCGTCTTCATCGGTGCCGCCCCGCGCACCGACTGGCTGGACGGCGTCGTCGTACGCGACGAGCACGGGTTCGTCGTCGCCGGGCCGGATCTCGTCGTCGACGGGCAGCGTCCGTCCGGCTGGGATCTCGACCGCGACCCGTACCACCTGGAGAGCAGCGTGCCAGGCGTGTTCGTGGCCGGCGACGCGCGCGCCGAGTCGGTGAAACGGGTGGCCTCGGCCGTCGGCGAGGGGGCCATGGCCGTCGCGCTCGTGCACCGTTACCTCGCGAAGCGCTGATACCTCGCGAAGCGCTGGCCCGAGCAGCGCTGACTACGGAAGGCGGAGTGAGCACCATGGCGGACGACGCGGTTGGCGCCACCCAGGCCTGCGTCCAGGGCCAGGCGATGCCCTGCGATCTCGACGAGCTGCGCACACTGTTCCTGTTCGAGAAGCTCACCGACGACCAGCTGGACTGGATCTGCCGCAACGGCCACGTCGAGCTGATCGAGCCGGGCGTCGTGTTCCGCGAAGGCGAGCCGGCCACCTGCTTCTACGTGCTGGTCGAGGGCGGCCTGGTGCTGACCCGGCGGGTCGGCGACGACGACGTCGAGGTCAGCCGGACGACCCAGCGCGGCGTGTACTCCGGGGCGTGGCACTCCTACCTCGGCGACCGCGTCCCCCAGCTCTACACCAACTCGATGCGGGTCACGATCCCGTCCCGCTTCGTCGTGCTGGACGGCGCGGCGTTGGCGCGGCTGATGCGCGAGTGGTTCCCGATGGCCGTCCACATGCTGGAGGGGCTGTTCTTCGGCCTGCAGAGCACCCAGGCGCTCACCGGCCAGCGGGAGCGGCTGCTCGCGCTCGGCTCGCTGTCCGCCGGGCTGACCCACGAGCTCAACAACCCGGCGGCCGCCGCGGTGCGGGCCACGGCGTCGCTGCGAGAGCGGGTCGCCGGCATGCGGCACAAGCTCGGCCTGATCGCCGCCGGGCCGTACGACCGCGAGGCGCTGGAGACCCTGATCGGCCTGCAGGAGGAGGCCGCCGTGCGAGTGGCGAAGGCACCGACGCTGACCCCGATGGAGACCAGCGACCGCGAGGACACCCTGACCGACTGGTTGGAGGACCACGGCTGCAACCAGGGATGGGAGATCGCGCCGACGTTCGTCCAGGCGGGGTTCGACGTCGACTGGCTGGAGCGGGTCGCGGCGACGGTGGCGCCCGAGGTGCTGGAGGGCGCGATCCGCTGGCTGTACTACACCGTCGAGAGCGAACTGCTGATGAAGGAGATCGAGGACTCCACCACCCGGATCTCCACCCTGCTCGGGGCGGCCAAGCAGTACTCCCAGCTCGACCGGGCACCGTACCGCAGTGTCGACGTCCACGAGCTGCTGGACAGCACGCTGGCCATGCTCGGCGGGAAGCTGTCGGGGGTGCGGGTGGTGCGCGAGTACGACCGGGCGCTGCCCGAGATCGCGGTCTACGCCGGCGAGCTCAACCAGGTCTGGACGAACCTCATCGACAACGCGGTCGCCGCGATGGCCGGCTCCGGGACGCTGACCGTCACCACCTTGGCGGACCACGACAACCTGGTCGTCGAGGTCCGGGACTCCGGGCCCGGCGTGCCGCCGGAGATCCGCGACCGCATCTTCGAGCCGTTCTTCACCACGAAGCCGGTCGGCGAGGGCACCGGCCTCGGGCTGGACATCTCCTGGCGCATCGTCGTCGGCCGCCACCACGGTGACCTGACCGTGACGTCGGAGCCCGGCGACACCAGGTTCCGGGTGACCCTGCCGCTGCATCCCGACCCGCTGATGCCCGCCGAGGCCGCACCCCACGAGGAGCCCGCGGAGCCGGCCACCTCGGCCTGAGCGACCGTCCGCCGGGCTCGCCGGCCCCCGGGGGGCTCGCCGGGCCGCATGGCCGCATGGCCGCATGGCCGCTGATCGCCAGCACGTTGTTCGCGTCGTCGGTCTGCCAGGGGATGCGGCACGGCCGTCCACTCGGACTCACTCTGTGTGGACACACCGCCCGCACGACCTCACGCAGAGGAGACCGCCTCCCAGATCGGGTGCCATGAGGCGATCGCGGTGGCGACCGTCGCGGCCGTGAGCAGTCCCGTCGCCGCCAACGGCGCCGCCGCGCGGCGCAGCCGAACGGCGAGCGGCGTACCCCCGTCTCCGGACAGCCGGACCTCCTGCAGGATCACGACGGACAGGACCAGCAGGAAGGTCAGGGAGTCCTGCAGGGCGAACAGGAGATAGCCCGATCTCCCGCCCGCGTGATGGACGGTGAGATAGGTCCAGCAGGCCGCGAGCGGGACAACCACCATCGCGATGTAGGGAGCCATGGGTCGCAGTGAGACGGTTCCGGCCCCACCCCCCACTCCCTTCTTCGTGATCATGTATGGCTTCTTGACTCTGAGGACGACCTGGACGAGCGCGGAGAGGACCACGATCCACCGGGCGGCGTGCAGGACGATCCCGCGCCAGGTCAGCCGTATACCGGCCGGCACGTGCCACGGCCGGCTCCACCACCAGATCAGCAGCGAGGTGACGCTCAGCGGAACACTGTGGGCGAGGAAATCCAGATAGTGGACCTTCGCGATGGCCTGGTTCAGGCAGAGCGCGAGGAGCGGCAGCGCGAAGAGGATCAGCATCGACAGCGACCAGAGGGTGTACCAGGTCTGGGCGAAGAGAAACTGGACGGCCTGCCGCGGTCCGTACCTGCGGAGGAGTCGGGGCGTGTGCCGCAGGAGGACCTCGATCATCGAGTACGCCCACGCGAACTGCTGCGACAGATAGGTCTCGAACGTCTCGGGCCCGTCACCGGTCGCGATGACGTCCGGGACGAAGACGCCCTGATATCCGCGCGCCGCCAGGCAGACGGTGTCGAGGTGGTCCTCCGCCCTGGTCGGCTGGAACCCGCCGATCTCGAGGATGCCGGCCGTGTCGTAGGTGCAGTGACTCCCGATGATGAAGGGCGTCCGCGAGAACCCGAAGAACCCCATCTGAAGCGGTCCCTGCAGACCCAGTTCCTGCTCGGCCGCGCCCCGGGCGGTCCAGTGTTCGAAGTTCCCGTACACACTCGGCGCCTGCACCCACTTGACCTTGGGGTCCGCGAAGTAGCCGAGCACCCGGTCCAGGTAGTCGGGGTTCGGTATGTGATCGATGTCGAGCTGGGTGAAGTGGCTGTACTCGTGGCCGTGGGCGTCCAGCCAGCTGTTGACGTTGCCGGCCTTGGTCTTGCGTTTGAACGGCGGGAACCGGCGGTTCCAGCCCGCCACCCCCTCCCTTCCCCAGCGGGCCTCGTCGTGCCGCGAGAAGTACCGGACACCTACCGACCGGGCGAGCTCCTCGATCTCCGGTGAGGAGACCTTGTCGACGAGTATCCAGCTGTCGTGTGGATATCTGATCCTGCTCATCGCCACCAGCTGGCGACGGACGATCTCGAGGGACTCCGAGCCGGGGACGGTGAGGCTGATGACGGCAACCCGCCGGATCGGCGCCGAGATCTCCGCCTGGCGCACCGGAATGGGAACGGGCCGGCGCATGTGCCCGACAAAGATCAGATACATCCCCGCCAGGAAGGCACCGACGTAGAAGAAGGACACCGACATCAGCACGAACAACACAATCGAGCCGACGTTGTCGGCGCGTAGCCACCACCGCCAGAAGAACACCGTGGCAGCCAGCCACCCCACCGTGATCAGCCAGTACTGCAGTTCCTGCCACCGGCTCATCACGGCCGTCGACCGGACCCGGTTCCCGGAATGGTCCCGCATCGGCTCCCGGAGGCCCGGCGTGAACTTCTGGTACCGCAGGGGGACGGTCAGCGCCCCGACGCCACCCGCCACATCCTCCGGAACGTACGCCTCGCGCACCGGACCACTCACCGGTCTCCCCCAAAAGAATCCGCGCGCTCGTTTCGACGAGCGGCGAAGAAAACAGTCGCCATGCGTCCCCGCGCACAAGGCGTACGGAGAGAAGAGCGCCACCTTCAATCACACAGAGGAAGAAGGAGGCCACTCACCGAGAGGAGGAGGGGTCACCGCGCGAGCAGAAGCACCCGCTTCGGCGAACGTCTCCACGATAAACGCTGATCATTCACCGTCATCGCCAACACTGACGATCAGCTCGCCACCCGATGACCTGCCACCGTAAGTCCGCCCCCCAAGCCCAGGCGTTCGACCAGGGCATCCGCACAAGGTCAACACAGCCCGGATGACCTTGGAGACTAGGACACTATCAGCCGACTAGCAACGCTTACACCTTTCGCGACATCCTTATTACCAAGAGTGACCACCGAGAGTGACCACCGACACCAACGCCGACAGTCCGGCCACCGGGGAAGAGTCCGCATCGACCACCTACCAAGATCGAAGATCGGAAAGTCGACAGGAAGCGGTATATTTCACCGTCGGTACGCACGCCGAACGCACTCCACGACGATGCGGTGAATCGGCAGGCCCGGAGTCACCGCCCCCGGGCACGCACACGGTGGACGGCTGGCGGCAGGCGCCGGCGGGGAAGAGGAACCGAGACCGATGCGGGGCGGCACCGTGCGCGTGATCCACATCGTGAGCCTGATCGCCGCCGCCGGTACGGTGGCGGCGATGGTCACCGTCCTGCTCGGGCGCGACAGGCCGTCACGCGAGGCCCTCGGCGTCCGGGGCGCAGACATCTCGTTCACGCTCCAGGAGGAGGCCGCTGGGACCAGCCTCTCCGATGGCGGGCGACGCCTCCCCGTCGAGCGGATCCTCGCGGCGCACGGCGCGAACTACGTCCGGCTGCGGGTCTGGGTCGATCCGCCCGCCGGATACAGCGACGAGCAGTCTGTCCTCACCCTGGCACGCCGCGCGACGGACGCGGGGCTCAGAATCATGCTTAATCCGCACTATTCCGACTTCTGGGCCGACCCGCATTCCCAGGAGATCCCGGCGGCGTGGCGTGGCGCCGATCTCGTGACGACGGCAGCGAAGGTCCGGGAATACACACGCGGTCTGGTCGCCAAACTGGCGGCGCAGGGAACGCCCGTCGACATGGTTCAGATCGGCAACGAAATCACCAACGGGATGCTCTGGCCGCTCGGCGATGTTCGGGACGGCACGCGAACACAGTGGTCACGCCTCGCGGAACTGGTCAACAGCGCGATCGAGGGTGCCCGCGAAGGCGCCTCGGGCCGGCCCGTGGACATCGTCCTCCACGTCGACAGCGGGGGCGACCTCGGCCGCTCAGAGTATTTCTTCGGCAACCTCATGCAGGCGGGCGTCACCGCGTTCGACGTCATCGGGGTGAGTTACTACCCGTACTGGAACGGCTCGCTGGCGACGCTGCGGGCGACGCTCGACGGCCTGGCACGGCAGTACCACCGGGACATCCTCATCGTGGAGACCGCGTATCCGTGGACGTTGGGTGATCCCGGGCCGGGCGACTGGGTCACGTCCCCCGACCAGCTACCGGACGCCGTGACAGTGCCCGCGACGCCGGCCGGGCAGGCAGCCTTCTTCGCCGAGTTGCGGCAGATCCTCCACGACGTGCCGGACGGTCGAGGCCTGGGGTTCCTCGCCTGGGAGCCCGGCTGGCTCACAGTGGCCCCGAAACCCGGCGAGCCGATCCCCGGAGCGAACCTCGCGATGTTCGACCGGGACGGAGTCGGGCTGCCCAGCCTCGCCGCGTTCGCACCCCCCGACGCCGCCGGCTCGGCGCTGGCGGGTCGATGACGCGACCCGGGACTGTCCGACCGACGCCCAGGTCAGCATGTACGGCGCCGTCGCGCGAATCCCCGGGTCCTCGATGGCCGATCTCGTGTTGCGCTGCTCGTGCGGTACGCCGACCCGCGCGAGGAAGTCGTCCCACGCGGCCAGCGGGTCGGCGTCCGCGGGCAGGCCGACTCCGGGCGGGCCGGGGTGGACGTAGCCCAGAGCGTCGCGCCAGAAGGACGACAGCGCCCGCGGGTCGTGAGCGTCGAAGGTGACCTGGATATGGCGGCTCATCGGGTTGCCCCGTTCGTGGCGGGATCCCGGTCCGTGGCGCGGACCTGGGGAAACGCCGCCTCAGCCCGCGGGGGACTTTTTCTCGGCATTCTCCAGGTCGTAGGCGTGGCGGGCCCGGGCGATGGTCGTCCGGTGGCGTTCCGCCCATTCGGTGAGCGCGGTCAGCGGGCCGAACAGCTCGCGGGCGGCGCTCGTCGCCGTGTACTCCACCTTCGGCGGGACGGTCGGGTAGACCTTCCGGACGAGCAGGCCGTCGCGTTCGAGCCGACGCAGGGTGAGGGTCAGCATCCGCCGGCTGATGCCGTTGACGGTGCGTTCCAGCTCGGTGAAGCGAACCGGCCCGTGGGCGGCCGCGACCAGGATTCCGATGCTCCACTTGCCGCTGACCTGGTCGAGGACCTCCATGATCGGGCAGGCCTCGACGATCGGCGGGGCGAGCTCGCCGCAGGTCTCGGCCGGCGACGGCTGCGACGACGGAGGCCGCGCTGACGGAGGCCGTTCCACGGTCACATCCGTGTGCCGCTGGGACATGAAAGTGCCTTCTTCCCCTGGTCCGGCCGCTCCCGCAGCATGGTCACAGAACATGATCCCCAGAACATCCCGTGGGGTCCGTAACAAAAGATGCCCCAAGGAGAGTCCATGTCCCAGCCCTTCCCATCACCGGCGGCGGCGAGCCCGGCTGCTCCCGGCCGGACATCCCCACCTCCCGATGTGGGAGCCCCGCGGGCCGCCGGCTCCCGGCTGCTCGCGCTGTGTGTCCTGTGCGCGTCGATGCTCATGGTCATCCTGGACGGCACCATCGTCACGGTCGCGCTGCCCACCATTCAGGATGACCTGGGCTTCTCCGCGTCCGGTCTGGCGTGGGTCGTCAACGCCTACCTGGTTGCCTTCGGTGGTCTTCTGCTGCTGGCCGGCCGCATGGGGGATCTCGTCGGCCGCCGGCGGGTCTTCGTCACCGGACTGGTGCTGTTCACCGTGGCCTCCCTGCTCTGCGGGCTGGCGACCGGGGCGGGCACGCTGATCGCCGCTCGGTTCGTGCAGGGCGTCGGCGGGGCGCTGTCCTCGTCGGTGGTGCTCGGGATGATCGTGGTGGCCTTCCCCGAGCCCCGGGAGCAGGCACGGGCGATCGGGGTGTTCAGCTTCGTCGGCGCCGCCGGGGCGTCGATCGGCCTGCTCGCCGGCGGCCTGCTCGTCGAGACGCTGACCTGGCACTGGATCTTCTTCGTGAACGTGCCGATCGGCGCGGTCGCGGTCGTGCTGTCGCTGCGGGTGCTGCCCACCGAGCGCGGTCCCGGCCTGCGCGCCGGCGCGGACGCTCCCGGGGCGGTGCTGGTCACCGCGGGTCTCATGCTCGGCGTCTACACGATCGTCGGCACCGCCGACGCGGGCTGGGCCTCCGCCCGGACCATCGGCCTCGGCGCACTCGCCCTCGCCCTGCTGGCCGCCTTCGCCGCCCGCCAGGCGACGGCGGCTCACCCGTTGCTGCCGCCACGGCTGTTCTCCTCCCGGCCGCTGACCGTCGCGAACATCGTCCAGACGCTGATGGCCGGCGGGCTGTTCGCCTTCCAGTTCGTGCTCGCGCTGTTCCTGCAGCGTGTCCTCGGCTACGGGCCGGCCGAGACGGGCCTGGCGTTCCTGCCCATCGCGGCGACGATCGGCGCGTTCTCGCTCGGGCTCTCGGGACGGCTCGCCCACCGCTTCGGCGCGGGCCTGGTGCTGCTGCCCGGTCTCGTCCTGCTCGGCCTCGGCCTGTGGCTGCTGTCCCGCCTGGCCCCGGACGCGGCCTACGCGACGGACGTGCTGCCGGTCGCGGTCGTCCTGGGGTGCGGCGGCGGCCTGACGCTGCCGGCGCTCACCCAGCTCAGCATGACCGGGGTGCCGCCGGACGACGCCGGGCTCGCCTCCGGCCTGGCCAACACCACATTGCAGGTCGGCGGGGCGCTGGGGCTGGCGGTCCTGACCACGCTGGCGGCGTGGCGCACCGGGAACGCGGCGGACGGCGGCGCCGGGCCGGCGGAGGCCCTCACCGCCGGCTACCACCTCACCTGGATCGGCGGCGCCATCCTGATGGTCGCCGGACTGCTCCTCACCGTCGCCTTCCTCCGGCCGGACGGGAGCCGGAAGCAGAGTTCCGCGGACGGTTGACCTGCCGCTCGCGGGCGGATCGTCCGCCGGGCCGCCTACTGGAGGTAGCCCTCCACCTGGTTGCCCGAGCCGGCGCGGGCCTCGTCCGGGTCCTCGCCGGCCGCGCGGGCCGCCCGGCGCCGGCGCAGCAGGTCCCAGCACTGGTCGAGGGTCTGCTCCAGCTCGGCCAGGCGGTCGGACTCGGCGTCCGCGTCGATCTGGCCCTGGGTGCGCCGCCGGCGCAGCTCGTGCTCCTCCGCCACCAGGGAGTCGATGCGCTCGAAGATCTTCGTGTCGTCCATTGGTCTGAGCCAACCACGGGGCCGGCCGGCATTCCACTCTGGGGTCAGCCGGCGGGCCCGCCCGGGACGGCGGGCGGGCCCGAGGTGGCACCCGGGCCCGGGGTGCCCCGCGGGCCCGGTGTGGCACGCAGGCCGGGTGCGTCCAGTGGGCAGCAGACCCGCTCCCCCGCCTGCCGCCCGATCCGCGCGGAGGCCCGCTCGGCGGCCGGCAGCTCGGCGGCCGGCCGGCGCGGGTTGCGGATACCGAGCGCGGCGAGCAGACCGCCGGCCGCGCACACCAGCGCCGAGATGACCATCGCCCGGCGGAACCCGCGGTCGAACAGGGCCGGGTCGAGGTAGGCGGTGCCACCCAGCCCGGCGAGGGCGGGCAGCACGGCGACGGCGACCAGGCCGCCGGTGCGCGCGACGTCATTGTTCACCGCCGACGCCGCCCCGGCATGATGCGCCGGCACCGCGGCGAGCGTGGTGGACGTCAACGGGGCCACGCAGGTGGCGAGCCCGAGGCCCAGCACGACGGCACCGGGCAGGACGTCCGTGAGGTAGAAGGCGTCCGGGCCGGCCCGGGTGACCAGCAGCAGGCCGGCGCCGGCGACGACGGGGCCGACCGTCATCGGCAGCCGCGGCCCGATCCGGGTGGCCAGCGCGCCGGCCCGCGCGGAGAACAGCAGCATCATCACGGTGACAGGCAGCAGCGCCGTCCCGGCGGCGAGCGGGCTGAAGCCGCTGACCTGCTGGAGCTGAATCGGCAGCAGGAACAGCGCCCCGCCCAGCGCCGCGTACTGCAGGAAGGTGACGGCGTTCGCGGCCGTGAACTGCCGGGAGGCGAACATCTCCAGCGGGACCACCGGGTCGGCCGCCCGGTGTTCGCGGGCGACGAACCCGGCCAGCAGCGCGACCCCGCCGACCAGCCCGACCAGCACCGGGGCGGACGTCCAGCCGCTGGCCGGGCCGTCGATGAGCGCGAACACGACGCCGACCAGACCGGCGGTCACCAGGGCGCCGCCGAGCAGGTCGGGCCGCCCGCGGACGTCAGGGTTGTGGCTCTCGGGGACGTGGCGCACCGCGACCGCGACCACGACCGCGGCCAGCGGCAGGTTGATCAGGAAGATCAGCCGCCAGGAGAACGCCTCGATGAGCCAGCCGCCGAGGAAGGGTCCGGCGGCCGTGGCCACCCCGCCGAGCCCCGTCCACGCGCCGATCGCCCGGCCGCGGTCGGCCTCGTCGAACGACGCCTGCAGGATCGCCAGGCTGGCCGGGGTGAGCAGGGCCGCGCCGACGCCCTGCAGCGCCCGGGCGGCGACGAGGATCTCCACGTTCGGTGCCAGCCCACACACCAGGGACATCAGCGCGAACCAGACCACGCCGACCACGAAGACCCGCCGCCGCCCGTAGCGGTCGCCGAGCGAGCCGCCGACGAGCAGCAGTCCGGCGAGCGCCAGCGCGTAGCCGTTGACCACCCACTGCAGGGCGGCAAGGTCGGCGTCGAACGCGCGCCCGAGCGCCGGCAGGGCGATGCCGACGACGGTCGCGTCGATCGACGCCAGTGCGGAGCCCAGCACCGCCGCCGCGACGACCCAGCGTCCCTGGCGGCCGGTGAGGGTCAGTCGGCCGACTTCGCCAGCTTCGACGGCCACCAGATCTTCTTCCCGATGTCGTAGCTGAGCGCCGGCACCAGGATGGAGCGGACGACGATCGTGTCCAGCAGGACGCCGAAGGCCACCGAGAATCCCACTTCGGCGAGGAAGACCAGGGGCAGCACCCCAAGGACGGCGAAGGTCGCCGCCAGCACGACCCCCGCCGAGGTGATCACACCGCCGGTGACGGACAGACCGCGGACGATGCCGGACCGCGTCCCGTGTTCGAGGGTCTCCTCCCGCACCCGGGTCATCAGGAAGATGTTGTAGTCGATGCCGAGGGCGACCAGGAACACGAAGGCGAACAGCGGGAAGCCCGGGTCGGCGCCCGCGAAGCCGAAGACGTGGTTGAACACCAGCGCGCTCACGCCGAGCGTGGCGGTGAACGACAGCACCACGGTGGCGATCAGCAGCAGCGGCGCGACGAGCGCCCGCAGCAGCACCCCGAGCACGATCAGGATGACGACCAGCACGATCGGGATGATCAGGTTCCGGTCATGCGCGGACGCCTGCTGGGTGTCGTAGTTGATCGCCGACTGCCCGCCGACCAGAGCGTTGGCGCCCGCGATCGGGTGCAGCGCGGCCCGTAGCGCCTTGACCGTGCCGTAGGCCTCGGGCGTGTCGTAACGGTGGGTGATCGTTGCCTCGACGGCGATCCGCCCGTCGACCTCGGAGACCTGGAGGCTGGCGGGCAGACAGCCGTCCGCCCCGGGTCGGAGCTGCGGGCTGCCCGTGGCGATCGCGCGGGCCACCTTGGCGTAGTCGATCTGGACGCATACCGCACCGGGGCCGGTGGACACCCCCGGGACCCTCGCGGCAGCGGCGATGACCTCGTCCTTGCGGTCAACGCCGGCGGTGATCACCGCCGGCGCGCCGGAGCCCTGGCTGAAGTGCGCGTCGAAGATCTCCTGGCCGAGGATCGCGTCGGGGTCGTTGGTGAAGCTGTCGGTCGTCGACAGGCCGTCGACCTTGAGCGTCGTCATCGCGCCGGCACAGGCCAGCAGGACGATCGCGGTGGAGACCCAGGCCATCCGCGGCCGGCGCACCAGCCCGCCGGCGAAGCGCGCCCACACGCCGTGGCTGGCCAGGTCGGCCTGCTGGTCGAAGTGGGGGATGCGCGGCCAGAACACCCACCGGCCGCACAGCACCAGGAACACAGGCAGGAAGGTCAACATCACCAGCGCGGTGCAGGCGATGCCGATCGCGGTGACCGGGCCGAGGCTCTTGTTCGAGTTCAGCTCGCCCAGGTACAGGCACAGCAGACCGAGCACGACCGTGACGGCCGACGCCGCGATGGCCGGCGCGGCACCGCGCCACGCGGTGATCATCGCCTCCACTCGGCTGGCGTGGGTGTGCAGCTCTTCTCGGTACCGGCTGACCAGCAGCAGCGCGTAGTCGGTGCCGGCACCGATCACCAGGACGAACAGGATGCCCTGGCTCTGCCCGTTGAGCGTGAGCACGTCATGCTTGGCCAGCGGGTAGATGATCAGGACCGAGACCCCGAGGGCCAGCACCGAGCTGAAGAGCGGGAAGAACCACAGCACCGGGCTCCGGTAGACCACAAGCAGGATCACGATCACGACCAGGCCGGCGGCGAGCAGCAGCACACCGTCGATGCCCTCGAACGCCTCGATGAACGCCACCAGCAGACCACCGGGCCCCGCGCTGTGCACGGTCAGGCCGTCGGGGACGTCCTTCTTCGCAATGTCGACGACCGCGTTCTCGACGTCGACCAGCTCGTCGCCGGTGACCTCGACGTCACCCTTCTTGCCGACGAGCGGGACGGAGACGTTGGCGGCGGTACCGTCCGCGGAGAACTGGGGATCGGCGGACTGGTCCGGGTCGACGCCCGGGACGGCGCGGAACACCTCGGCGTCCGCGGCGATCTTGGCCTTGTCTGCGGCGGTCAGGCCGCTCTCGCGCTGGTAGACGATGAATCCCGGCAGCGTCTGGACGGACCGGAACTTCTCCAACTCGTCCGCCACCCGGGTCGACTCGGCCGACCCGGGCAGGAACGCGGCGTTGTCGTTCTTCTGCACCTCGGCGAGCTTGGCCTGGTACTGGCCGCCGAACATGCCCAGCAGCAGCCAGAGCACCGCCAGGCCCGCGAACAGGTAGAGAATCCGCGGCCGCCGCGCGCGGCCACCGCCACCGCCGGTTCCGTCGACGGTGGCCACCGCCGCGACCGCCCCGGCCGGCAGATCCGACGCCGGCACGGGCGTGGACGCCGCAGGGGTGGCCGGCGTGGGTTCGGGCGGCGTGGGTTCGGGCGGCGTGGGCTTGTCCGCCGCGCTCACCGCGGCGGGACCGGCCGCATCGGACGCCGTGCTGTCGGGCGCCGCGGTGTCGGCCGCGGCCTTGTCGGCTGACCCCTCGGCGGGCGCGGCCGGCTCGGAGGCCGCCGTGCCACCCGAGTGGTCGTCGTCCCGGGGGCCGGGCACGGCGTGAGACTCGTCGGTCTCCGTCGGCTGGGCTCCACCCTTGTCGCTCATCTCGCCGTCCTCGATGCAGGTGGCCTACCTGCACGGCCGCCCCCACGGACGCACACAGGTGTGGTCCGGGGCATTGTGGCGTACCGTTCATCGGCCGTACGGCGCGCCCCGCCTCCTGTCCGTCACCGTCCGGCCCGGCTCAGTCCTCGCGGATCTGCTGGGAGAGGTACTCGGTCGCGCCGAGCTGTGAAATGAGCTCAAGCTGGGAGTCGAGCCAGTCGATGTGCTCCTCTTCGGAGGTGAGGATCTCTTCCAGGAGCACGGCCGAGCCGATGTCGTTCTTCGTGCGGCTCAGCACGATCGCCTCGCGCAGCGTGTCGACCGCGTTCGTCTCGTGGGTGCGGTCGAGCCCCAGCTGCTCGGGCACGGTCTCACCAATACGCAGTGTGTGCAGCCGCTGGAGATTGGGCAGTCCGCCCAGGTAGAGCACGCGGTGGATGAGCTTGTCCGCATGCTTCATCTCATCGATCGACTCGTGGTAGTAATGCTCCGATATGTACCGATATCCCCAGTTACGCTGCATTCTCGAATGCAGAAAGTACTGGTTGATCGCGGTCAGCTCGTTCGTCAGAACAGCGTTCAGGCTCTCGACGATCTGTTCGTCGCCACGCACCGCCGGTTACCTCCGCGAGGGTCGCCCGGAGCCGCCCCGGGACGACTCGGCCGACATCCGGCAGCGATGTCGTCACCGGTACGGCAGACGAACCCGACCACTCCGCGGTGCAAACTCGCGAGCGGTGCGGGAGGCCCCGCGGCCGGCGGCGGAGATCCACTCCGGGCCACCGAGATCACGTCCCAGGAGGCCCCGGTGGGTCACTAGGCTGATCTGGCAACCGGACACCGCCGACGCGGCATCGCCTCGTCGAGCAGCTCGTCGATCTCCTCGAGACATCCGCCGCATCCCGTGCCGGCGTCGCACCTCGCACCGATCTCGTCAGCGTCATAGGCGCCCGACGCGATGACGCTCCGTAGCGTCCGGTCGGAGACAGCAAAGCATGAGCAGACCAGCACCGCACCTCACCACGCCCGGACTGGCCGGCGTCGGAGCCGCCGGCAAACGTTTCTTCGCCGTTCCGGGAAACTCCGTCGCACCAAGGATCAGGCTTAGCTAAGGCTTCCCTTATCGATAGAGTGCCACGGAACGGGCACCGGACGCAAGAGAGCCTTACCTACTTCACACACCTACCGCTAGCAACCGGGACCGACAGTGACCGCCAGGCACGCGATTCGCCATCACGCGAACGCTGCGCACAACCAGCGGCCACCGTCGAGGCCTGGCGACTCAGGCCTGGCTGGCCGGACGGTCCGTGCTGGACACCAGCGCGACCGCCGCGTCGGGCTCGGTGACCCGGAAGCTGAAGCTCTGCTCCAGGTACAGCTCGACCTCCTCGGCGGTGTGCGAGGAGTAGCCGACAGAGAGGTCCTGGCCCGACTCGAGGATGAAGTCACCGCCCCGCTGGCTCAGCACCACCGCGCCGCGCACCCCCGGAGCCCGCACCACAGGGCCGTCGAGGATCTGCTTGAGATGGTTGAGCAGCAGATAGCCGCCGTGCTCGGTGGCCTCCAGGATCGCGGTGTAGCCGTCCGGGTCGATGGCCAGCCCGTACGGCCCACCGATACCCGCCCGGCGCAGCAGGGCGACCGCCTTGGCGACCGTGCGCGGGTAGCTGTCGGTGTCGGCCCCCAGCTCAAGCACCGGGTGGGACGACGCCTCGGTGATGCCGATGATCCCCGCCTCGGCGTAGCCGTGGAAGACGACGGAGTTCTCGGTCGTGGCGACCCGGCGGGCCGCCTCCTCCAGCGCCGACAGGTCGATGTCGTCCGCGCCGCGGTCGATCGCGTCCAGCTCGCCGCGGTCGATGGAGAACGCCGCCCGCAGCTCCATCACGGGCAGGACCCGGCGCAGCCGGGCACGCACGCCCTCGCCCGGCGGCGCCTGCAGCGCCGTCACCCGGCCGATCGGCGTGGCCGAGTACGCCCACCCGTGCGGTCCGGCGAAGTCGATGAGCTTGCGGGCGGCGAGGTTGGTCGTGAGGCGGGAACGGGCCTCCTCGTCGACGGCCTTCCAGGCTTCCTCGCTCAGGGGCGCATGCCCACGCAGAAGATGGTTCACTCGCTCACACCTTTCAGGCCACCGATTCCCAGCGAGCCGTCCGCCGGCTCCGTGGCGCGCGCGGCCGCGTCGCCGTCGGGTCCCTCGTCGCTCATCGCCTCTTCCTCGACCTCCGTGACCGGGACCGAGGTGAACAGATACGTGCGCAGCTGCGAATCGAGGACGGGGTCGCGGCGACGCAGCCACTCCAGCGTCATCGCCGCGTGTTCCTTCTCCTCGTCCCGGTTGTGCGCCAGCACCGCAGCCAGTTCCGGATCCGTGGCCGCCTGCACCCGTTGGTCGTACCAGTCGACCGCCTCCAGCTCTTCCATCAGCGACGCGATCGCCCGGTGGCGATCGACGATGCCGGGCGTGAGCGCGTCCGCCGGCTCGTGTAGCCCCATACTTGAGTCGCCCATACGGCACTACCTACCACGCCCGGGCCCACCAACCCGCCGGGACGGCATCGGTTCACGAACAGTCGACGTCCTGATGTGAGGCGATACGTCCCACTTTGTTCGTCACCGGGCGCTCGCCGGAGCTCCGGCGGACGCTCGCAGGACCTCCGCTGGACACCTACCGGACCTCCGGTGGACAGCGGTTACGGACGTTCGTCAGACGCGTCCTCGGACGTCCTCGGTGCTCGGTGCTCGGTGCTCGGAGGAGTCAGTCGGCGACCGGAGTCACGTCGACCCGGCGGTTCGCCGCGCGGCCGGACGTGCTCGCGTTGTCCGCGATCGGCTGGTCCGGGCCGAAGCCGGCCGCACGGATCCGCTCCGCGGGAACCCCCCGCATCACCAGGTACTCGCGCGCGACGCGGGCCCGGTCGATCGAGAGCGCCTGGTTGAGGGCCCGCGGACCGGTGCTGTCGGTGTGCCCGCCGACGATCACCGTCAGGTCGCCGGGCAGCAACGCGCGGGCCACCTTGTCCAGACCGGAGCGCGTCGAGGCGCCGAGGACGGTGTCGCCCACCGGAAAGGTGAGGGCAGTGCCGTCGAGCGCCGCCCGCAGCGCCGCCCGGGTGCTGTCCGCGCTGCCAGCGGCGGCCCGCCCGGCGCCGCCGGTCGTGCCGGGTGCCGGCGCGGTCGCCGGGGCCGGGGTCGGCGCCGACCGTGGCGCGGTGGCCGGGGCCGGTGCGGCCGGCCGGACGATCTCGCCCGTCGCCGGGTCGAGGGTCACGGTGGCGCCCGAGCCGACGGCAAGCCGGTTCTCCAGGGACGCGCCAGGGATCGACTGCCGGGCCGCGGCCAGGACCGCCGCCCCGATCGACGCCCGTGCCGCGTCGTCGGGGGCGCTCCCCCACAGCACGACCGACGAGCCGTCGATCGTCACCGAGCGGACGCCCGGCCCGGTGCCCAACGCCTTCGCCACGTCACCGAACGCCTCCACGGCCGGCGTCGCGACCCGCGGGTCGACCGTGACCGTCGCGGAGACGACGCCGCCGGCGGCGTCCGCCGCCGCGCCCAGCAGGGCGGCCCGGGTCGCACTGTCCGGCACGGTCGCACTCAGCACCACCCCGCCCGGCGCTCGGCCGGCGCGCTCCACCCCGACCACGAGGGGCTGCGCCGGCTCCGAGGCGATGACGGCGTCCGCGGCCAGCCGGACGGAGCTGCTGCCCGAGACGGCGGCCGCCGCCCGCGCCCGGCGGGCGTCCTCGGCGCTGTCGAAGCGGCCGTGCAGCACGATCTCCCGGCCCTCGGCGCTGACCCGCACCTGGGTGGCGCCCGCGGCGCGGACGGCGTCCGCCGCCCGGCCGGTCAGGTCATTCTCGATCGGCCCGCGCCGCAGCCAGAGCGCCCCCAGCCCGAGCAGCAGCCAGGCGATGATCAATGAGACGGCGAACGCCACCAGACGGGGGCGCCGCGGGAACGCCACCGCGGGCGAGGACATGGATGCTCCGTGCTCGATGTCGAACGGGACGGTGGAACAGGCCTGTCGGACGGGACTGTCGTGCGGGATGATCTGTAGCCGTGCCGAGCATGATCACGAGGAGCCCGCCCGGGGCGCGGCGCCGACCCGGCCAGACACCCGGCAACCCGGCCGGCGACGCGGATCATCGCAACGCAGAGCAACTTTCGCACATCCCCGACATCGGGAACGCACCGGGGGAAGGTAGCGAAAAAACTACCGATCGGACGGCCACGGAACGCCACCCGCCCGCAGGGCCTACCGGCGGCCCGGCGGGCCACCGACCCAGCCACCAGCCTTGAGCCAGGCTCCCGGTCAGCCCGAGGCCTGGCCCACGTCAGGCTCCAGGCCCGGGCGCCCGGCCACCTTGGTCCCGGCGGCCCTGTCGGCGGTCGCCACGTCGACCGTCGCCTTCTTCGCCACGGCGGGCAGAGGCACCGCGGCAGGCCGGTGCACCACGGCGGCAGCCGGAGCGGGAGTCGGCGGAGCCTCGGCCGGCCGGCGTCGGCCGCGGGCGGTGATGGCCAGCGAGAGCAGCGTGCTCACGCCGAGCACCGCCCAGCCGGCGACGGCGTCCAGGATGTAGTGGTTCGAGGTTGCCATCACGACGAACACGGTCGCAGCGGGATAGAGACAGCCGATCACTCGAACGAGGGGTGTGCGGGCGAAACGGGCCAGCATGAAGCCGCACCACAGCGCCCACGCGCAGTGCAGCGAGGGCATGGCCGCGTACTGGTTGGCCAGCCCCTCGAGGCCGTCCGGAGCGGCGCTGGCGCCGCCGCTCCACCAGCCCCAGGCCTCGAAGTGCGACATCGTGTCGACATACGAGGTGCCGGGCAGGAGCCGGGGCGGGGCGGTGGGGAACAGGAAGAAGCCGCACAGCGAGATCAGAGTGGTGAAGACCAGGGCCCACCGGGCCCGGATGTAGCGGCCGGGGTGGCGGCGGTACATCCAGACCAGCAGCGCCGGCGTGACGACGAAGTGCAGGGTCGAGTAGTAGTAGCAGCAGGCGACCGCCAGCGGCGGGATGCTCTGCAGCCACCGGTTGAGGCTGAGCTCGATGTCGATGTGCAGGTGCTGCTGCAGGCGGAGGATGTCCCAGCCCATGTCGGTCGCGGCGCCGACCGACGAGCCCGCCACGCCACGGGTGGCCGTGTAGACGTAGTAGAGCCCCACCAGGACGACGGCCTCGACCCACAGCCTGGGCAGGCCGGTCGCCGGGTTACGGAACCGGCCTGTTTGCGGAGGCGTCGGCAGGCCCGCCGGCGCCTCCGCGCGACGTTCCCGGTCCACCCGCTCCCCCCGGTCCATCCGATCCGTCCCGTCGCTCCGCGCCACCCCACCGGCGGTAGCGGCCCCGCCACTCCGAGCCGGCCCGTCACTCGGAATCGTCAGGTCGTTCTCCTCCGACAGGCCGGCACGGTCCGCTTCATCTTCATCCACGCGGGCCGCCTGACTGTCCGGGTCCGTTGGAGCTTCCCGTTCCGCACGACTGTCCCGGTTCGTCCGATCCACCACGCCTCGACTTCCGGTCCGTCCGCCATCGTCACCCCGTCCAGCTTGTGCCGTCCAGCCAATCACGGACGGCCGATCTCGAACGACGAGGGCGGGTGGCCACGGAGACGTTCCTCCGTGGCCACCCGCCCTCGGTGCGGGACCGGCTGCCGGTCAGGTCCGACCGGCGGGCAGCCCCGCGCCGGGCGCAGCGCCCGCCAGCGCACCGCTGGCCGCGGGCTGGTCAACGGGCAGCGCGCTGCCCGCCTTCCAGGTGTCCCACGGGACGGACCACTCGTTGCCGAGCTGCCGGGTATCCGCCGGGCGACCGGTGTTGCTGATGTCGACGATGTCGCCGAACTGACTGAAGTTGTAGAACCACTGCGCGTCCGCCGGGGAGGCGTTCACGCACCCGTGCGAGACGTTCGCCCGGCCCTGCGACGCCACTGACCACGGAGCGGAGTGCACGTACTGCCCACCGCTGGTGTAGTGGACGGCCCACTGCACCTCTTCGTAGTAGTACTCCGGGTTGCCCTTCGGCACGCCGACCGTCGCCGAGTCCATGATCACCATCGGGGCCTTGCCCAGCACGTTGTGCGGGCCCTCCATGGTCAGGAACCCGGGCTTGCCACCGCTGATCGGCATGGTCCGCACGAGCTGGCCGTTCTGGAACACCTGCATCACGTGGGTGGCCGCGTCGACCTTGCTGATCTGGGCGGCCCCGATCGCGAAGTCCATCGAGCGGTCCTTGACCCCGATCCAGCCGGTGCCGGAGTCGAAGCCCGCGAGGTTGGCCTCCACGTGCACCTTCGTCCCGGGCGCCCAGTACTGCTGCGGGCGCCACACGGCCATCCGGTCCGACATCCAGTTCCAGGCGCCGAGGACCGGCGGGTCGGCGTTCACCGCCAGGCGGCTCTGCACCGCCGCGCGGTCCTTGACCGGAGCGCTGAAGGTCAGGCTGATCGGGGCGCCGACCCCGACGGTCTGACCGGCGACCGGCTCCCACGACACCTTGAACGCCTTGTCCGGGACGCCGGTGGTGAAGCTCGATGCGATGTTCCTGGTGCCGTCCAGCCCCTGGGCCGGCGCGGTGGCCGCCTGGATGTCGTAGCGGGTGTCGGAGAACAACCCACCCGCGGACGTCCAGGTCCGGCGGTCGGCGGAGAAGGTCCCCTCCAGCGTGCCGGGGTCGGTCTTCTCCGTCGGGCTCGCGCCGCGGGCCACGGTCACCGACGCCAGCGGCGCGTTGCTCTTCACCACGATCGACTCGGTGAGCGCGATGCCGGCAGCGCCGTCGGCCGGGGTCACCGTCACGGTCGGCGCGGCCGGGCGCGGTGGCTCGTTCTGGCCCGGGCCGGTGCCCCCGCCCCCGGAGGAGCAGGAAGCCAGGACCACGGCCGCGGCGAGCACGCCGGAGGCCGCGGCGAGCCGCGACCGGATGATCCCGGCGGGCCGCACGGCCTCCGACCGGCGCCGGACCAGCGGACGGCGGGTGGCGGGCGACCCCCTCCGGTCGGAGGCCCGATCCTGATCGGAACCGGAACCGGAACCGGACGGAACGGCGCCTCGGGGCGCGCGTATCAAGCTCATCATCGAGCGGGACATGCGTGGCCTACTTCCGAAGACCGAACCGGTGAGGCGGGGCAACGCATCGCGCCGGTTCGTGGCTTGCCGGACAGCGGGCCGCCGTGACCTGCGGACACCGCGCGGAGTGCGGGGATGACGAAACGCGATGTCGCCACGGAAAGCGACGTCCTGGAAACAGAATGTGCGCTCGCTCGACCACTCACGAGCGGACCGTACCCACAGCCCAGAACCACGTCCCGTCGATCACGGGAAAACTCCACCACACGCGCCGGACAACTACTTTTCGTCAATGCTTTGACTGCGGAGAGCGACACTCTCCGGCTAGCCGCCATAAACCCCTCCCACGCCGGTTGATCCGACGCACGACTCTTATCCGACGTTGCGCACCAAGGCTGCACCGGGCCCGACACGGAAGCCCCTCACCGCCACATTGTCGGTAACCAGACAGCGATGGCAACGATAAGTGCCGCAAAAAACACGGAACGAAGCCAGCCTTTCGTGCCATGCGACGGATACGCCGACACCGGCCCACCGGCCGGCGCCGAACGTGCGCTCCGTGGCTGCCATCCGCCGGGACGGCGGGCCCACCCGGGAGAGATCAGCCGCGCCCGATCGGGAAACGGCGCCGAAACGGTCCCCCAACCGAACAGCACCCGCGGTCGCACCAGAATGGGGCGTCCGGCGGTCGGGGCCGGGCCGTGGCACCGCCACGGCCGGTGCGCCGCGGCCGGTGCGCCACGCCCCCGCCCGGCCCGCCCCGCTCGATCACGGAAGGTGCTCATGGCCATCGTTCTCGGACCGAACCAGTACGGCAAGGCCGAGGTACGGCTCGTCCACGTGGACCGGTCCACACCGGCGCACCGGATCACCGACCTGACGGTCTCCACCGCGCTGCGCGGCGACTTCACCGCCGCCCACACCCGCGGCGACAACAGCCACGTTCTCACCACCGACACCCAGAAGAACGTCGTGTACGCCTTCGCCCGGGAAGGCGGCGTAGGCGAGATCGAACAGTTCGCGAGCCGGCTGGGACGGCATTTCACGACCACCGCCGACTGGATCACCGGGGCGCGGATCGAGATCGAGCAGCACGAGTGGGAACGGATCACGGTCGACGGGCGGGAACACGACCACTCCTTCGTCCGGTCGGGACGCGGAACGCGAACGACCGTGGTCACGGTGGAGGCGGACGCCGTCCACGCCGTGTCCGGACTCGCCGGGCTGGTCGTTCTCAGGTCAACCGGCTCGGAGTTCCACGGATTCCCGCGCGACCGGTACACCACCCTGGCCGAGACGTCCGATCGAATCCTCGCCACCGAGGTCACAGCGCGGTGGCGTTACCTGGACGCGGACGGCATGTCCGGCGCCGACTTCGCGCGTCTCGCCGCCGGGATACCGCGCGCGCTCGTCGAGACCTTCGCGGCCGAGCACAGCCTCGCGCTGCAGCAGACCCTGCACCAGATGGGTGAGGCCGTCCTCACCGCTTTTCCGGAAGTCGCCGAGATTCGCATGTCGATGCCGAACAAGCACCATTTCCTGGTCGACCTGGAACCGTTCGGCCTGGACAACCCGAACACCGTCTACCTGGCCGCGGACCGTCCCTACGGGCGGATCGAGGGCACGGTGCGGCGCGACGACGTCCCGGAGGCCCCCGCCGCCTGGTACGGCACGCCCGGCTTCTGCTGAACCGACCTGTTCCCGGTGGGCTCAGGCCGGGGTGATGATCACCCTGTCCCCGGGCACCAGCCACAGGCTGCGCGCCGCGTCGCCGTCCCGGCGGGCCACCGCGACCAGACCGCCCGAATCCAGGTAGAGCACCAGCTCCCCGGGCTCGACGGAGCCGAAGGTGACGCCGACGGCGAGCTCCACCGGCCCCGCCGGCCCGGGCACGAGCTCGGGCTCCCCCACGGCTCGCCGCTCGCCGGACGGCCGGATCTGCCCGCCGGTCGGCGGAACCCGCTCGCCGGACGGCCGGGCCCGCTCGGCGGTCAGCCGGACCCGGTCGCCGGGCCGCAGGTCGGCCTGGGTGAGCAGCTCCGCCGCCGCGGCCAGTGCCACGTTGCCGAAGCCGTCCACGGTCAGGACATCCGCCTCCAGCCGGGACCCGGCGGGCCCGCGCAGCACGCGGGCGAACGGCTCGGGCAACCGCACCACGGACGCGGGATCGATCCGCTCGCCCAGCGCGTCCAGGGGGCGGCCGGTGGCCAGCGCGGCCGCCGCCGGCGCGAAGACGTCCCGGCCGTGGAAGGTCGCCGGGATGCCCTCGGGCATGGTGAGGTCCACCGCCGCCAGCAGCCCGCCCAGGGCCTCTGCGGCGGGCACGAGCAGCCCGTTGTCGGGGCCGACCACGAACCCACCGGGCGTGCGCGCGGCGAGCGCCCGCCGGGAGGTGCCGACCCCCGGATCGACCACGGCGACGTGGACCCCACGCGGCAGATGCCGCACCGTGGAAGCGAGGACCGCGGCCCCGCGCCGGACGTCCCCGCGCGGCACGAGGTGGGTCACGTCCACGATCGGCACCCCCGGGGCCAGCCGGAGCAGGACGCCGTGGCACGCGGCGACGAAACCGTCCAGCAGGCCGTAGTCGGTCGTCAGGCTGACGCAGCTCATACCGCCCGAGCGTGCCAGAAGGCGCGCCGGCGGGAGGCGGGGCACGCTTCTCGTCCGCCCCGGGTCTGTCTCCGGGGTCCGGCGTCAGATCGCGCCGGCGGCGCGCAGGTCGGCGATCTCGGTCGGGTCGAGGCCGAGTTCGCCGAGGATGCGGTCGGTGTGCTCGCCGAGCGCGGGCACCGGGCCGAGGCGGGCGTCCTCCCCGGGGAACTCCACCACCGGCCGGGTCTGGCGCACCGGGCCGACCGGCGAGCCGATTTCGACCCAGCGCCCGCGGGCGGCGAGCTGGGGGTGGGCGAGCACGCCGGCGACGGTGCTCACCCGGGCGTACGCCACCCCGGCCGCGGCAAGGCCCGCCTCCAGTTCGGCCGTGCCGAGGGTGGCGACGACGGCGGCGACCACGGCGTCGGTGCGCTCCCGGTTCCGCACCCGGGCCTGGTTCGTCGCGAAGTCGGGGTCGTCCGCCAGTTCGGGGCGGCTCAGCGGGCCCCGGGCGAGCCGCGCCCACTCTCCGTCGTTCTGGACGCCGATGAGCACGTCGTCGCCGTCCGCCGTCCGGAAGGCCTCGTACGGCGCGATCGACTGGTGGCCGATCCCGGACCGGGCCAGCTCGACCCCGGTGTGCTCGACGGTCTGCACCGGGTAGCCCATCCATTCGGTGAGGGCGTCGAGCATGGCGATCTCCAGCGCGGCGCCGGCGCCCGACCGCTCCCGGCGCAGCAGCGCGGAGAGCACACCCTGGATCACGTAGCTGCCCGCGGCGACGTCACCGGCGGCGAACCCGGCCTTGGCGGGATGGTCCGGGGTGCCGGTGACGGCGATCAGGCCCGCCTCGGCCTGGACAAGCATGTCGTAGGCCTTCCGCCCGCGGTAGGGGCCGCTCGGGCCGTAGCCGGACAGGTCCACCGCGACGAGCTCGGGACGGCGGGCGACGAGCGTGGCCGCGTCGAGGCCCAGCCGCGCCGCGGCTCCCGGCCCGAGATTCTGCGCGACGACGTCGGCCCGCTCGATGAGACGATCGAGCACGGCCCGGGCGTGGGGCACCTTCAGGTCGAGGGTCAGCGACTCCTTGGAACGGTTCAGCCAGGAGAAGTGGGCCGACATCCCGCCGCGCACCGCGCGGTCGTAGTCGCGCGCGAAGTCCCCCTGCCCAGGGCGCTCCACCTTGATCACCCGTGCGCCCAGCTCGGCCAGGTGCCGGGTCGCGAACGGCAGCGCCACGGCATGCTCCAGGCTGACGACGGTCACACCCGCAAGCGGAAGCACACCGGCCAGGCTAGCGGCCCGGCCGGGCCTCACCGTCGACGATCCGGCCGTCGACGATCCGGCCGTCGACAACCCGACCGTCCACGACCTCGCCGTCCACGACCTCGCCGTCCACGACCTCGCCGTCGGCGGCCTCGGCGTCGGCCTTGCCGTCCTGGAAGCCGCCGTCGACGAGGTCACCGTCCAGCACGTCGGCGTCGACGATCCGGTGGCCGCCCGCGGCGAGGGTACGGGGCTCGTCGCCCGCGGTGGTCTTCGGGGCGAAGCCGGCCTGCCGGCGGTCCGAGCGCGCCGGGCCGCCGTTGGCGATGACGACCGCGATCCACGGAAGGATGACGGCGAGGCCCACGGCGACGAGCCGCAGCCACCCGGTGAACACAACGACGGCCAGCACGAAGCAGACCACCCGGACCAGCATCGTCAGGATGTAGCGCTGCTCCCGGCGCCGGATCTCCGCCGGCCGGGCCTCCTCCGCCGAGGTGATCAGCACGGGCTCGGCCCGCCGCCACCTCACACCGATCGCCCGCTCACAGTGCCCACTGCCCGCTCACGACGTCCATGGCCCGCTCAACGCCCATCGCCGAGGATCCGGAGCGGGACGGTCGTCCCCTCCTGGCGACATCCTGCCCACGCGGGCGCGGGCGGAACAACGATCCCCGTCGCGAGATCCGACACCTGGAAGAGTTCCCACCGCACCAACCTGTGTCCGAATGTTTACGCGGTGGACGGATGATGGTCCTCGCCTGGGCGTTGGTCGCTGCCACCGTGCTCGTGTGCGAGTCGCCGTGGTCAGTGAGTCGTTTCTACCCCAGGTCGACGGCGTGACGAACTCGGTGTGCCGGGTGCTGGAGCATCTGCGCGACACCGGTCACGAGGCGCTCGTCGTCGCCCCGGCGCCGGCTCCGGCCGCCCGCCGGACCGCCCCGCGCAGCTACGCCGGGGCCCCGGTGCTGTGGAGCCCGTCGGCGCCGATGCCCGGCTACCCCGAGTTCCGCTTCGCGACGCCGTGGCCGGGGCTGGCCGCGGCGCTGCGCGAGTTCCGCCCGGACATCGTCCACCTTGCCGCCCCGGCCGGCCTGGGCGCCCAGGCCGCGTACGCCGCGCGCCGGCTGGGCGTACCGAGCATCGCCGTCTACCAGACCGACATCGCGGCGTTCGCGACCCGCTACGGGCTCTCCGCGGCCGAGCGGACGATCTGGCGCTGGCTGGCCAGCGTGCACCGCCTCGCCACCCGCACGCTGGCGCCGTCCTGGGACGCGGTGGACACCCTGCTCGCCGAGGGCGTGCAGCGGGTCGCCCGCTGGAGCCGGGGCGTCGACCTCGAGCGCTTCCACCCCGATCACCGCGACGAGCGGCTGCGGGCCGCCCTGGCGCCGCGCGGCGAGGTCCTCGTCGGGTATGTGGGACGACTCGCCCGGGAGAAGCGCGTCGAGCTGCTCGCCGGCATCGCCGACCTGCCGGGGGCGCGGCTCGTCGTCGTCGGCGACGGGCCCTGCCGGCCGGCGCTGACGAGGGCGCTGCCCGGGGCGGCGTTCCTGGGCTTCCGCACCGGCGCCGACCTGTCGGCCGCCGTCGCCAGCCTGGACGTCTTCGTCCACACCGGCACGCATGAGACGTTCTGCCAGGCGGCGCAGGAGGCGAAGGCCAGCGGGGTCGCGGTCGTGGGGCCGGCGGCCGGGGGGCTGCTCGACGTCATCGAGCACGAGCGGACCGGCCTGCACTACACGCCCGGCGACCCGCACGCGCTGCGCCGCGAGGTCACCCGGCTGGTCGAGGACGGCGAGCTGCGGGCCCGGCTGGCGAGCGCGGCGCGCGCCTCGGTGGCCGGCTGCGACTGGCACGCCATCGGCGACGAGCTGCTCGGGCACTACCGGGACGTGCTGGGCACCGCGCAGCCCGCGGCCGGGCGGCGCCACCGCCTGCCCACACGGCTCACCCGGGCCCGCCGCGGGCCCGGCGGCATGCGGATCGCCGGACCGGCGGAGGCCACGCGCCCCGCGTGGACGGCGATGACACCGACGACCGCGGTGCCGGCGCTCGCCGCGACAACCGCGACGACCGCGACGACCGACGGGTGGCCAGGATGAGGATCGTGCAGGCGGCGAGTTTCGTCGCGCCGGCGTCGGGCGGCATCCGGACGACGCTGCGGCACCTCGCCGCGGGGTACGCGGGGGCCGGCCACGAGGTGGTGCAGATCGTCCCGGGCGCCGCGGACGGGGAGGAGCGCACCGCGCACGCGCGGATCATCACCCTGCGCGCGCCACTGCTGCCCGGCACCGGCTACCGGGTGCTGGCCGAGCCGTGGCGGGTGGCCGCGGTAATGGAGCGGGAGCGCGCCGACCGGATCGAGATCCACGACCGCGCGACGCTGCGCCCGCTCGGCCGGTGGGCCCGCCGGCAGGGCGTCCGCTCGCTCGTGGTCAGCCACGAGCGGCTCGACCGCCTGCTGGGCCTGTGGACGCCCGCTCCGCTGCGCGGGGTGCTGCCGGTCCGGGCCGCGGCCGACCGGTCGAACCGGGCGCTCGCCGCGGGCTTCGACACCGTGGTCGCGACGACGGGGTGGGCGGCCACCGAGTTCGTCCGGATCGGCGCGCCGAACCTGAGCCAGGTCCCGCTCGGCGTCGAGCTGGACCGCTTCCGGCCGGCCAACCACGACCGCACGCTGCGCCGCGCGTTCGCCCGGGACCGGGAGATCCTGATCGTCGCGGCGACCCGGCTCTCCCCGGAGAAGCGGGTCGACATCGCGCTCGCCGCAGTGGCCGAGCTGGTGCGCCGCCGGGTGCCGGTACGCCTCGTCATCGCCGGTGACGGGGCCAGCCGCGCCCGCCTGGAACGCCTCGCCGCGGGCCTGCCGGTGGCCTTCCTCGGGTTCGTCGCCGACCCGCGGCGGCTCGCCGGCCTGCTCGCGACCGCCGATCTGGCCTTCGCCCCGGGCCCGATCGAGACGTTCGGCCTGGCCGCACTGGAGGCGATGGCCAGTGGGACGGCGCCGGTCGTCCACCACGCGAGCGCGCTCGCGGAGCTCGTCGCCGACCCCGCCGGCGACGGGGCCGCCGGGACGAGCGCCGCGGGAACCGGGTTCACGTTCGCCGACGCCGCTCTCGACCTGCTGTCGATCGACCCCCACCGTCGACGGGACGCCGCCCGGGCCCGCGCCGAGCGGTTCCCGTGGAGCGCCACCATCGACGGGTTCCTGCGCTGCCACGACCTGCCCGCCGCGTCCCCCGCGGTGGACGCGACTCCCGCGGCCGGTCCGGTCTCGGGCCCCCTCGCGGCCTGACGCCACGACGCCGCCGTGAACGACACCGCCGTGAACGACGACCCGCGTACCGTGCCGATGCGCCCGCTCCGCCTGGTCCGCCCGGACGGCGCCCTCGGCTTCGTCGCGCTCGGCGACAGCCTCACCGCAGGCCTGGGCGACGGAGTCAGCATGGGCCGCGACCGCGGGCCGGGGGCGCTGGCCGGCCGCGGCTTCGCGGCGCTGCTCGCGGGGGCGCTGGCCCCGCCCGGGCTCGTCCACTACGAGAACCTGGCCCGCACGGGCGCGACCGCCCGGGACGTCCGCGTCCGCCAGCTCCCCGTGGCCCTGGCGCTGCGGCCCGCGCTGGCCTGCGTGGTCGCCGGCATGAACGATGTCTTCAAGCCGACCTTCGACCCGCTGCGGCTGCGCCAGGACATGGTGTGGAGCATCGGCCGGCTGCGCACCGACGGCATTGTCGTGCTGACCGCGCGGCTGCCCGATCCGGGTGGCCTGCTGCCGCTGCCCGGCCCGATCGAGCGGCTGCTCGCCGAGCGGGTCGGACATCTCAACGCGGCGGTCGACGCCGCCGCCGCGCGCGACGACGGGGTGCTCGTCGTGGACCTCGGCCGGCACCCGGCCGTCCGCCGGCGTTCCACCTTCGACGTCGACCTGGTGCACCCGGGACCGCACGGACATCGCCTTATCGCAGGGGCCTTCGCCGAGAAGCTGCGGGAGACCGGGATGGCTGTCGGCGAGCTGCCGGACCCCCGGCACGTGCCCCCACCGCCGGGAACCGCGGACCACCTGCGCTGGGTCGCCACGATCGGGATCCCCTGGCTGCTGGGCCGCGCGCACGCCCCGTGGCGTGATTTGCGTCCGCGAAACCACGGTTTCCGGCGACTCGGTACCGCGTTTGGCCGGTGAATTCCCTACGGTAGGCATGTGCTTGCCGACCTGCCCGCTTCCCCGCGCTCCGGCGTCCTCGCCGGCTGGGGCAACGCCTGGCTGGCCGGACTCGTCGGCCTCGACGACGTCATCACCCAGGTTCACGAGGCGCTGGGCGGCAGTGCGCCGCACACCGTCGGTGACGAACCTCTGGTCCTCGGCCTCGGAGCGCTGCGCCGCGCCGGAGCCGAACGGATGCGCCTGGTGCTCCCGGTGCCCGGTGACGTGAGCGGCCTGCCGGGTCCGCCCGACGTGAACAGGGACGCGCTCACCGCCGGCGAGGCGCTGGTCGTGATCGGGCCCACGCCCCCGCTCGTCCTCGTCCCCACCGTGATCGTGCACGGCCCGGCCGTCGAGGGCGGCCTGGAGTCCGTGCACTGGCGGGTGCTGCGGGCCGGCCGGGTGCCACCGCCACCCGCCGGGCTGCGCGCCGCCGACCACGAGCTGTCGGTCGCGATCAGGCAGACCACGGCGGCGCTGGTGGACCTCGACATCGCCAGCGCCCGGCCGGAGGTGCTGGCCCTGCTGCGCGACCGCGGCGAGCCCGAGCCCGGCCCCGGGCTGGGGCCGGGCTACCCGCCGAACGCGCACGCCCTGCTGGCCCGGGCCGAGCGCCTCGCCGAACTGCTGGAGCTCGCCGCCCGCGACGACGGCGCCGCGGTCACCGCGACCGAGGTCAGCCGCCGCTCCGCGGCGCTACGGGGCCTCTCCGCCGCCGTCCGGCGGGCCTACGAGGCGGCCTACGACGCCTTCGACCCGGCCTACGCCAGCCACTGATCCGCGCAGGCCGCTGACCCCGCCCGCCGCGTTCCCCGCCAGTCACTGATCCGCGTGGCGGACGTCCGCTCGGCACGCGGGGGCCTACCCGACGCGCAGGCCATCAGGACGCATGAGCCGGCCCAGCGCCGGGAGGCTGGCCGCCGTCGTGACGAGGACGACGGCAAACGCCGTCGCGCAGACCACCGCGATGTTCGTCCAGGGAACGGTCGGCGCCGCGCCGGCCACCCGGAGCAGGGCGGCTCCCAGCCCCAGGCCAGCCCCGAGGGCGAGCGGCACCCCGAGGATCATCGGGATGGCCGTCTGCCACAGCACCCACCCGGCCACGGTGCGCCGCCGCGCGCCCACCGCGGCCAGCGCCGCCAGCGCCCGGCGTCGGACATCCCGGAGATCACCCGGTCGCGGTAGCGCACATGCCCGCGCTCCGGCCCGACGATCCCGGCCAGGCAGTGCAGCAGCGTCGACTTGCCCGCCCCGGACGGGCCCATCAGCGCGACGACCTCACCCGCCCGGATCTCGATGGACGCCCCGGCGAGCGCGGGTGTGGCGCCGTAGCGCTTGTGCAGGTCGACCGCGCGCAGCAGCGGTGCGACGGCAGCGGCGTCCACGGGCCGCGTTCCGCCGGCGTGGGTGGCAGTGGTGCCTGCGCCTGCGCCGGTCTCGGCGGTCGCGCCCGTCATGAGCGGACCTTCGCCGCGAGCTGGTCGAGGCGGGCCGCGGCCAGCTCCAGGAACCGGAGATCGGCCTCGAGGTGGAACAGCGCGTGGTCGCAGACGAGCTGGTCGGCCAGGTCTCCGCCGACCTTGCGCCGAGTGAGCTCGCGCATCAGCCGAAGGTGCTCGGAGCGCTGGGCGTCCAGGAGGTCGACCGCGGGCCGCCCGGTCAGCAGTGCGAGCACGATCTTCGTGTAGAGCGTGCTCTGCAGGTAGAGATCGGGCTTCTCGGGCTGAGCCAGCCAGCGTTCGACGTCGGCGATACCGGTGTCGGTGATCGCGTAGCGCTTGCGGTCGGGACCGCCGCCAGGCGTGACGCCGTCGACCTCCACCAGGCCGTTCTTCAGCAGCCTGGCCAGGGTCGCGTAGACCTGCCCGTAATGGAGCGGCCGGTCGTGCCCGAACCGGTCGTCGTAGGACCGTTTGAGGTCGTAGCCGTGTCGCGGGCCGGACTCGAGGAGCCCGAGCAGCGCGTGTCCAATCGACATGATCGCGACTATACATTAGATGTATACATGCCGCGTATAGAGGGGTACAGGCCGGCGGACGCTCCCACGACACCGCCATCAACCGCCGGGCGGGATGTCGGCGGCGGGGCGCAACCCGCCGGACGCCCGCAGGACCCAGCGGGCCGCCCGCTCGCCCCTTGGTTTCTTCCTCGTCGTTTCGGGGGTCGATGTCAGCGGATTCGCGCCCGAAAGGGCGAGAAGGAAACCAAAGGGCGAGCAGGCCGCCTACCGCGACGGGCGCTTTGTCCGGTAGATGGTGGTCTACGGCTGGCCGGGGTGAGCGAAGACCGAGGTGGCCCTCCGCGGTGGGGATCGCCGGTACCCGGCGGCGGCCCGGCGCCGGCGGCCTTGCCGCTGCGCGGCTCAGTTCAGGCGCGGGCAGAAGTGGCCGGACGGGCCGTCGGGGCGGCCGCAGAGCACGCACGGCGGGCGGCCGGCGGCCACGATGCTGCGGGCCCGTTCGATGAAGGCCTTGGTCTGCTCGATCGACAGGCCGACGCGCAGCGAGTCGACGTCGCTCTCGCTGTCGGAGATCCGCGGCTCGCTCGAGGCGAGTCCGGCGGCCTCGACGAACACGCGCTGCCCGTCCCACGACACCGTCAGCTGGCCGAGGTGGAAGTCCTCCTCGAACGGGGCATCGAGGGGAGCAAGGTCGACCTCGACGTCGGAGGCGGCCGGCAGCGCGATCCCCTGGGTCTGGCCCACCTGGCCGAGCAGGGCCGTCAGCCCTTCGGCGAGCGCCGTCACCTCGGTCTTCTCCAGACCCACCGTGACGAGTTGACCACGAGCCGCCGCCTGGAGGAAGAACACGCGGTCACCGGGCTGCCCGACGGTCCCGACCACGAACCGCTCCGGCGGGTCGAACACAAATCGCTGCATGTCTCGGATCGCTCCGTCTTATTCGCCTGCGGGGTGAGAGTCGGACCGCGAGATACCTGCCCGCTCATCCACCAGTATCGTCGCTTCGTTGCGCGGTTCACCATCCCGGGAGCGCTCCGCGTTCGTCGGCCTGCCCGGCTGTGACGCCGTCGCGCCGGAACGTGCCGGGCCGTGCGCGCAGAGATCCGCCGGAACACCGGCCGCCGCCGGGCGGCGGGCACCCGGGTCACAGCAGTGCAGCGGGCAGACGTCGTGGGACGGCCCCTCGCCGCTCAGCGCGGGCCGCTCCCACTCGGGGAAGCGGCGCTCGGCGACCAGATCGGCCACCATCCCGACGAAGCGCGGGTCCGTCCCGACGGTGCCCGCCCGGGCGACCGCCAGACCGCGTTCCGAGGCGGTGCGCACCGCCTCGACGTCGAGATCGTAGACGACCTCCATGTGGTCGCTGACGAAACCGACCGGCACGATCACCGCGGCGCGCGCGCCGCCGTCCGCGAGCGCCGCCAGGGCGTCGTTGACGTCCGGTTCGAGCCAGGGCACGCTCGGCGGGCCGCTGCGGCTGCAGTAGGCGACCTGCCACTCGTGCCGGGTACCGGCGCGCGCGGCGACCCGCTGCGCGATCACACCGGCGGCCGCGCGGAGCTGGCGCTCGTAGGCTCCGCCGTCCGGCCCGCTCGCGGCCGCCTGCGAGCGGGGCAGCGCATGGGCGGTGAACACCAGCCGGGCCTCGTCGCGCACCGCCGCCGGCAGCGACGCGAGCGCCCGCACGCAGTGGTCGACCATCGGCTCGACGAATCCCGGGTGGTCGAAGAACAGCCGCAGCTTCACCAGGTCGGGGGCGCCCGGGCCGACCTGCTCCAGGGCCGCCGCCAGATCCTCCCGGTACTGCCGGCACCCCGAGTAGGACGCGAACGCGGACGTCACGAAGCAGGCCGCCCGGCGCACGCCGTCGGCCCGCATGCGCGCCACGGCGTCGGCGAGGTACGGCTGCCAGTTCCGGTTGCCCCAGTACACGGGCATCGGGGCCAGCCGCTCCCGCAGCGCGGCGAGCAGCGCCCGGTTCTGGTCGTTGATCGGGCTGCGCCCGCCGAAGCGGTCGTAGTGCGCCGCGACCTCGGCCAGCCGCGCCTCGGGCACCCCGCGGCCGCGGGTCACGTTGCGCAGGAACGGCAGGACGTCCTCCGGCCCCTCCGGACCGCCGAAGGAGACGAGCAGCAGCGCGTCCACGTCGATCCCGCGGCCGTGGCCGGCGGTGTCCGTCGGCACCGTCATGTCCCCTTCCATGTACGTCGCCCCCGTCGTACGTCGCCCCCGTCGTACGTCGCGCCCGTCCGCCAGCCGGGCCCGCGCCGTCAGCGCGGCACCCGGCCCCGGATCTCGTCGAGGTACGTCGGGAAGTACCGCGAGATCGTCGACAGGTCGAACGAGCGCAGGATGTCGCCCGCCGGCTCGCGGGCCAGCAGGAACGCGAAGGACTCCCGGACGAGGGCGGTCAGCGCCGCGTCGTCGTCCGGATCCAGCCCCAGCGCGTCGACGACCTCGTCGTCCACCCGGACGGCGTAGGAGAACGCCAGCCCATGCGCCCCGGGCGCGGTCTCCTCGGCGACCTCGACCTCGTAGCCGCGGCCTCCCCGCGACTCGACTCTGATCATGCTCACGGCGCCACCTCCACCGGCCCTCGCGCACCCGGCCCTCGCGGCGCTCCGGCGCGCCGCGCTGGGGGACGGCCGCCCGCCCGGCGATCCGTCCACTCCCACCGTGGCCCATCAGCACCCGCCGCGTCGACCCGTGGTCCGCCCGGGCGGGCGGCACCGTCCGTCACTGTCATCTCACGGCTGCTGTCATCTCAGGGCTGCAACGCCACGCGCCGGGCGCGTCATTCCGCTGGCCGCGCCGCCGACGCGCGCCGGTTGCCGGTGTGGGCCGTCAGTGGCCCATGCCGGCGCCACCGTCGACCGGGATGACCGCGCCGTTCACATACGCGGCGCCCTGCGACGCGAGGAAGACCACCGCCGCGGCGACCTCCGCGGGGTCGCCCATCCGTCCGGCGGGGGTGGCGGCGACGAGGAACTCGCGCTGGGCGTCGGTGAGCGCGTCCGTCATGTCCGTGCGGATCGGACCCGGGGCGATCACGTTCGAGGTGATCCCGCGGCCGCCGAGCTCGCGTGCCAGCGACCGGGCGAAACCCACCAGGCCCGCCTTGGAGGCGGCGTAGTTCGACTGCCCCGGACCGCCGGAGAGCCCCACCACCGACGAGATGAAGATCAGCCGACCGTTGCGGCGCCGGATCATCGAGCGCGACGCGCGCTTCGCCACCCGGTAGGCCCCGAGCAGGTTGGTGTCGACGACGTCGCGGAAGGAGTCCTCCGACATCATGAGCATCAGCGTGTCGCGCACGATGCCGGCGTTGGACACGACGATCTCGACCGGGCCGAGCGCGGCCTCGACCTCGCTGAACGCCTTGTCGACGCTGTTCGCGCTGGTGACATCCATCCGCACCCCGAGCATCCCGTCGGGTGCCTCGCCACCGCGGCTGGCCACGGCCACCCGGTCGCCCGAGGCCGCGAGCGCCGCCGCGCACGCGGCGCCGATCCCGCGGTTGCCACCGGTCACCAGTGCGACTCGACCTTCGTTCTCGACCATGGCCGGGATCGTAGCGGCCCGCCGGGTGGCACGAGCCCATGCCACCCGGGACACTCCCCGCCCCGTGCCGCCGGCCCGTCGGGGACGATGGACGGGTGCGCGTAGCGATCCGGGTGCGTCCCGCCGCCGACCGGACGGCCGTGGGGCCAGCGACGTCCGACCCGACCCACGGCCGGCTGCTGGTCGTGCGCGTACGGGAACCGGCGGTCGAGGGCCGGGCGAACGAGGCGGCGCTGCGCGCCCTCGCGCAGGCACTGGGTGTCCGCCGGTCCGACGTGACCCTGACCCGCTCGATCGGGAGGGTCAAGTTCATCGAGGTGGACGCTCCGGACGACGTGATCACGCGGCGAGTCGAGGAACTGGCGCAACATTCCGACCCGGCCGCACGTCTGGACTCCAGGTAGGTCGTCGAGGCGATGGGACGGAGGCGGGGGTTGCGCAGGACGGACATCCGAGCCGGCGAGTACACGCACGGCCACGGCCGCCGGGACGACCTGACGATCGATCCCGCGATGCCGGCCGAGTCGCCCGCCGACGACGCCGCGTCGGGCCGTGACGACCACGGCGACGCCGGCCACGCCGACACCGACCCTGGCGAGGTACGCCCCGGCGGGTCAGGTCCCGGCGACGCGGCCGGTGCCGCTACGAGCCTCGGCGACTCGGCCGGGCACGGTAACCGGAGCGGGCCCGACGCCATGGGCGGGCCTGGCGGCGCGACGGGTGCCCCCGGGGAAGACGCCGGTGGCGGTTCGGAGGAGGCGGCGCGGCTCGGCGAGATCGTTCCCGGGCCGCCCGGCGGCGTGCTCGACCTCGCGGCGCTGGCCGCCGTGGAGGCCCGGCTGCGCGAGCTCGCGGCGGCAGGCATCGACCACGCCGTCTCGACCGGCGCCCGCGGCCCACGAGGGGCGGCCGCCGACCGGGCCATGTGCGAGGCCGCGTCCACGATCGCCGCGGCGCTGTGGTTCGACACGCTGCGGGTCGCCGACCGGGTCTCCGCCACCCCGCACGCGGGGCCGCTGCTGGGAGCCGTCCACCAGGTCCTGCGGTCCGCGCTCGACGGTGACGAGCCGCCGATGCCCGGCGGCCCTCCGCTCGCCGCCGCGATTCCGGTCGCCGCCGGCCTTCCGGTCGCCGCCGGTCCGCGGCCACCCGACCGCTTGCCGTCCCTCGACCGGGTGGACGGCGCCGTCGCGGCGGGGCCGTCCACCCGACGGCCGCCGCGCGCGACCGGGGCCGGCAACGTCGGGCCGAACGGGACCATCTGGTCGGCGCTGGCCAGCCGCTTCGCGGGTGAGCGCTTCGACCGTGCCCCGAGCGGCCGCCAGATCTGCCTGATCGATTTCGCGGAGCTGCGTGACTCCGCGGTCTGGGAGGCCGTGACCGACGAGCGGGTCTCCCACCTGGGCGAGCTGTTCTGGGTGGTCCTGGTGACCGGCAGCGCGCCGGCCGACTCAGGTGCGCCGGGGACGCCAGCCGGCCCCGGCCCGGGCGGGCCGCCCGGTGGCGTCGGCGGGCCGGCCCGGGCGGCGCGGATGTTCGAGGCCGCCGGCTGGCAGGTGCTGACCCTGCGCTACGGCCGCCGGCTCGCCGCCCTGTTCCGGGCCCCCGGCGGCGCGGCGCTGCGGGCCCGGCTGGACGCGATGTCGCCCGCCGAGTACCTCACTCTGCTCCAACTGGACGGGACCGAGCTGCGGCGCCGGCTCGCCGGTCCGGGAGCCTCCGGGGCCGGTGTCGACCGGCTGCTCGACGGACTGAGCGACGAGCAGATCCACGATGCGCTGCGCGATCTGGGCGGCCACGACCTCGCGCTGATCATCGACGCGTTCGACGAGGTCGAGGCCGGGCGACCGACCGTCCTGTTCGCCTACACCGGCCCACTGCCCGCGCCCGCCCGGCCGGCCGCGCCGCCCACCGCCCCGGCACCACCGCCCACCGCGGCACCGCTACCTGGGGCACTGCTCCCTGGGGCACACTCGGCCGCGCTGGTGCCGGCGGGGCCGGGGCCTGGGCCTGGGGCCGTGGCGCCGGGGCGGCCGTCCGCGGCACTGCCCGTGGCACTGCCGGCGGGCCGGCTCGCCCGGCACGTGGCGGCCTACCTCGACCGCACCCCGCAGTCGCTCGGCGCGGCACCTGCGGTGCCGGTCGACGCCGGCCGCCCGCCGACCGGCTGGTGGTCGACGCAGGAGGCCTTCGGTGCCACCCTGCGGGATCTGCCCTCGCTCGCCCCGGAGGCCGCGGCGGCCGTCGTGACGATCTCGACCCGCGACGCCGACCAGGTGCTCACCGGGTGGATCGAGGCCACCCGCGGCGGTGCGGGCCACAGCGGTGCGGAACCCGTCCGGGACGCCCCCGTCCTCGGCCGCCCGGCGGGTGCCCGCCCCGCCGAACCGGCTGGCCCCGCCCGCTCACCCGAACCGGCGGGGCTCCCAGGGCCAGCGGGACCGGCAGGGCCGGCGGGACAACCAGGCCCTGCGGGGCCGGGGCCGGAGGGGGCTCGTTCCGGCGGCGGGCGGCATGTGGCCGGCGGCCTGTCCGCCAGCGCGTTCGGTGGGGTGCTGGCCTCGCTCGGCGTGGCGTGGAGCCGGCTGGGTCTTCCGCTGCTGCCCATCGGGGTGAGCGACGAGATGTCGGTCACCCGGGTACTGCCCGGATGGGCCGCCGGCGGGGCGGCCGACGGACGCTCCCTGCTGACCGTCGCGGACACCGGTGTCGACCCGGTCCGCCCGGGCGGGTGGCGCCACGGCGCGATCGGCGTCCCGGGTATCGCCTGCTGGGAGCCGGCCTTCGCGCAGGACCTGGTCTGGTGCCTGCTCGAGGCGCTGCGCCGGCTCGGGCGCGTCGACGGCGCGTCCAGCCTGATCCGGCTGAGCGCGCGGCCCGTCGACCAGCGGCTCGCCGGGCTGCCCGGCGACGCCGCCGGCTGGTGGCGGCGGCGCGCGGCGGTGCTGGCCGGCGGGTACCGGCTGCGCCCGGGCGAGCCGTCCGCGCCGCTCACCCTGGTCGGGATGGGCGCCGTCATGCCGGAGGTGCTGCGGGCCGCCGACGAGCTGAGCTCCGGGCTGCGCCGGGAGATCGGCGTGGTCTGCGTGACGTCCCCGGACCTGCTCTTCGACGCGCTGCAGGCCCGGCGCGGACTCGCCGACGGCGACGACGCCGTCCTCGATGAGCTGTTCCCGCCGAACCGCCGCGGCCCCCTGCTGACCGTGGTCGACGGCGACGCGCGGGCGCTGGGTTTCCTCGCCGGTGTGCACGGCGAGCACGTCACGACACTCGGCTCGGCCGCCCCGATCCCGACCGCCCCGGGACAGACCGCGCAGGTCCCGAGCGCGCCGGCCGATCCCCGCTCCCCCGGTGGTCCCGCCGCCGGCGGTGCGGGCGCCCCGGTGGACACCGCGACCATCGTCGGAGCCGCGCTCGACCTGATCGACGAGGCCGCCGCGTACTGAGCCGCCGCCTGCCGGGCCGGGACGCGTCAGCCGTCGGGAAGGACACCCGGATCGACTGGCTCGACCCGGCCGGCCCGTCCCGACAGCGTCCGGAACCCGTTGGGAACGCTCGGCGTTGAGGGTGGGACGTCCGAGATCCGGCGCCAGGACTGGTGCCGGGAAACGGGGTCGCACACCACCACCGAACCCACCGAAAGCCACCCACCGAAAGCCGAGGGGATGCCGCATGGCGAGCCGCACCGCGACGTTGAGCACCGCCGTGCGAACCGACGAGGTCGACCCGATCACGGAAGGAACCGGTGGCTGGGCCGATCCACTCGACCGGGCGTTCAACAGGCAGGTAGCCGGCCTGGTGCGGCTGGGGTACCCCGAGCTGGCGGGGATGTCTCCGGCCGACTTCGAGGCGCTCTGCGAGCCGCTGCGGACGGTCACCCACGCCGCCGTGCCCGGCCCGTTCCGGCCCGCGACCCGGTCGTGGATGCCCTTCGTCCTGGTCGTGTCGGGGGAGCTCGTCCGGGCGGAGGAGATCGTGCCGCTGCTCACGCTCGCCGGGCGCGCCGACACCGGGACCGTCGACCGCAACCACGGCGAGGAGGGCCTCGCGCCCTACCGGCCGCTGCCGGAGCTGAACGTGCCCCACGCGGGTGTGTACCTGCTCACCGACGTCGAGCGCGGGGAGGAGTTCCGTGGCATCCGGCCCGCGGACGCGCTGCCACCGATCCTCGAGCGCGGGCGCTCACCGCTGACGATCCACGAGGGGATCGCGGTGGTCACCCACTTCCCCGAGGCGCTGGAGAAGAACAACTGCTTCATGCTGTCCGGATCACGCCGGGGCGACCGCCGCGTGCCGGCGATGTGGATTTCGAGCCGGGCACCGAAGCTGGGCTGGTGCTGGGAGGGCAACCCGCACACCTGGCTGGGCACCGCCTCCGCCGCCACCCGCCACGCCGCCCGCTGACCCTCGCCCCTCCTCGCCCTTTCCTCGGCTCCTCGTCCTTTCCGGAGACCCAGACCCCGAATCCGCTCCGGAAACGGCGAGACCGCCGCAAAAGGGCGAGGAGGCGAGGTAGCGAAGAGATAACTGAACTGGCGGAATTCCGATGCCCACCGCCGGGCCGCGGTTTCAAAGGCCCCGCGGCCGGGCTGTGGTTTCAGGGGCCGGCCAGGGCTGCGTGGGACGCCGCCCGGAGGTCAGGCGCCGACCGCGTGGAAGCCGCCGTCGACGTGCACGATCTCGCCCGTCGTCGCGGGGAACCAGTCCGAGAGGAGGGCGACGCAGGCGCGCGCCGCGGGCGTGGTGTCCGCGATGTCCCAGCCGAGCGGTGCCCGGGTGCCCCAGACCTCCTCGAACTTGCTGAACCCGGGGATGCTCTTGGCCGCCATCGTGCGCAGCGGGCCGGCGGCGACCAGATTCACCCGCACTCCGCTGGGGCCGAGGTCCCGGGCCAGGTAGCGGGCGGCGGAGGCGAGCCCCGCCTTGGCGACCCCCATCCAGTCGTAGGACGGCCAGGCGACCGAGGCGTCGAAGTCCAGGCCGACGATGCTGGCGCGCTCGCCGAACAGCGGCATGGTCGCGCGGGTCAGGGACGCGAGCGACCAGGTGGAGACCTGAAGCGCGGTACCGACCTCCGACCAGGCCGCCTCGACGAACGGCTTGCCGCCCAGCACCGATTCCGGCGCGAACCCGATCGCGTGCATCACCCCGTCGAGGCCGTCGACGTGCTCGAGGACCTTCGCGGAGAGCTCGGCGAGATGCTCCTCGTCAGTCACGTCGAGCTCGACGACCGGCGGCTCGGTGGGCAGGCGGCGCGCGATCCGGCGGGTGAGGGACAGGCCGCGGCCAAACCCGGTGAGCACCACGGAAGCACCCTGCTCCTGGGCGATGCGGGCAACACTGAACGCGATGGACGCCTCGGTCAGGACACCGGTGACGAGAACGCGCTTGCCTTCGAGAAGTCCGCTCATGGAGCGTCATCCTGCCAAACATCGCCGGGTGAATCCCGCCAGCCCGGCCGAGATTCGCGCGCCGGCACCCAGCCGCGGGTCACACGGCCCGCGGCAAGGCGGTCACGCGCCGCGCGCGGTGGCGGGATCCGGTGGCCTGCGGGCCCGTGACCAGCGGCGGATCGTTCGCACGACCGGTTCGACGAACCGCGCCGCCAGCGGGCCGAGTACCGCCATCAGCAGGACGTAGCACGCGGCCAGCGGCCCGAGCTGCGGGTTCACTCCGGCGGCGACCGCCAGCCCGGCGATGACGATCGAGAACTCGCCGCGGGCGACCAGCGCGGCGCCGGCGCGGTAGCGGCCCATCGTCGCGATGCCCGCGCGCCGCGCGGCCCACCATCCGGTCACGATCTTCGTCGCCACGCCGGCGAGCGCGAGCAGGGACGCGGCGAGCAGCACGGGCGGGATCTCGACCGGATCGGTCTGCAGGCCGAAGAACACGAAGAACACGGCGGCGAACAGGTCGCGCAGCGGCATCAGCACCTCGTGCGCGCCCTCCGCGACCGGCCCGGACAGTGCGATGCCGACCAGGAACGCGCCGACCGCGGCGGAGACCTGCATGCGCTGGGCGACGCCGGCGACGAGCAGGGTCAGCCCCAGCGACCGCAGCAGCAGGACCTCGTCGTTGCGGTCCACGTTCGGGCTGAAGACGAGCAGGGTGACCTTGTCGCTGTGCCGCAGCGCGACGTACAGGACGGCGACGAGCGCGCCCAGCGCCACCGCGACGGTCAGCGAGCCCCGGGCGAAGGTGTGATGGGCCAGCAGCGCGGTGACCACCGGCAGGTAGACGGCCATCGCGAGGTCCTCGAGCACGAGCACCGACAGCACGACCGGGGTCTCCCGGTTACCGATGCGGCCCAGATCCCCCAGGACCTTGGCGATGATCCCGGACGAGGAGATCGCGGTGACGCCGCCCATGACCACCGCCGCCAGCGGCCCCCAGCCGAGCAGGAACGCGGCCGCCACGCCGGGGACGGCGTTGAGCGTCAGGTCGAGCACCCCGGCCGGGGCCTGTCTTCGCAGGCCGTGCAGGAGCTCCTCGGCGGTGTACTCCAGGCCGAGTGTCAGCAGCAGGAGGATGACACCGATCTCGGCGCCGATCTCGATGAAGTCCTCGCTGGCGCCCAGCGGCAGGACACCGCCGTGCCCGAAGGCGAGACCACCGATGAGGTACAGCGGAATCGGTGAGATACCGACCCGCAACGCGAAATGGCCGAGCACTCCCAGTGCGAACAGCACCGCGCCCAGCTCGAGGAAGATCCTCGCCGTGTCGTGCACGTGTCGTCGGTCGCCCGTTCCCCGTCAGCCAGCGCGCAGCAGCTGGGCGACGGCGGCGGTGTTCTCCGGGGTACCGACGACGACCACGACGTCCCCGGGGTGGAACTGGAAGTCCGGGCGCGGCGACGCGAGGACCTGGTGATCCCGGACGACGGCGACGATGGACGCGCCGGTGCGGGTACGCGCCTGGGTGTCGCCGAGTATGCGGTTCGCGTACGGGGAGCCCGCGGTTATCTCGATCTGCTCACCGACGAGGCCGGCGAACGCGCGCGAGATGTCGGCGAGCTTCTCCACGATGTGCGGAGCGCCGAGCAGCTCGGAGAGCACGTCCCCCTCCTCTGGGGTGAGTGTTATCGACTCGCGGGATGCGTCCGGATCCTCCGCATCGTAGATGACCAGGTCACGACGTCCGTCGTGGCGGCTCACCACGCCGAGCCGGCGGCCCGAGCGGGTACTGAAGTCGTGCCGCAGCCCGATCCCGGGCAGCGGGGTCTCCTCGACGTCCACTTCTTCCTGAGCCTCCGTCAGCGCTGACGCGTCGTTCCGGGAGGACGCCGACCGGGCCCGGGACACCCGGTCGGGCACTGACGCCCCCCCGCCGCCCGCCGGGCCCGCCGCCGGTCCCGCTTCCGATCGTCACAGTAGCCCGCCGGGGACCGATCGGCCCCGGTCCGTCCGATCCGGGCACCCGGCAAACCCGCGGAACCGGCACCGCACCGGTCCGGTCCGGTCCGGCCGGCCGGACCGGTGACGTGATGTCGACAGCCTTTGTGCCACCCGTGGGGCCACGAGGTGGCGCAAACTGCAGGTGGAAGCAAGCTGCAGGTGGACGTGGTCGGAAACCGGTGTCCCGCCGTCCGGCGGCGTGCCCAGGCGGCGTGTCCCGGCACCGCCCGGACGGGCCGTCCGAAAGCGGGCGGCGGGTTCGGGCGGCAGTCAGCGGGAACGCCGTTCGCACAGCGGGCCGTTGCACGTGCGGAGGACGTGGGCCGCCGGCGGCACCGTGCCACGCGCAGGAACAGGCGCCCGGACAGGCTCCGAGACAGGCCCCGCTCCGCGGGCCCACGACGCAGGCCCGGTTGCGGGCCGGGAAGACGGCATCGTGCTCAATCGAAGCGCACGGCTGGCCCGGCGAGTCGCCCTCACGATCCTGGGGCTGGCGGTGCTCGGCCTCGGCGTGGCGATGCTCGCGCTGCCCGGCCCCGGTTTCCTGGTGGTCGCGCTCGGGTTCTTCATCCTGAGCCTGGAGTACGAGTGGGCCCGGCACCGGTTCGAGCAGGCCCGGCAGAAGGCCGCCGACCTGGCCGACCAGGCCGCCGCCAACGCGTTCTCGACGGCGTTCACCGTCGTGTTCGGCATCGGGATGATCGCCGCCGGCATCGTCTGGATCGTCGTCGACACGCTGCCCGCGTCGTCGCCGTGGTCGGGCGGCAGCCTGATCTTCTCCGGGCTGGTGGTGCTCTCGACGATGTTCGTGAGCCTCTGGCAGGCCCGGCAGGCCCGCGAGGCCGGGCTGCCGACACCGGCCGAGCTGATCGAGCAGCGCGAGCACGCCGAGAAGCTCGAGCAGGACGGGGAGTCCGAGCAGGACAGGGAGTTCCAGCACGGCGGGAAGCCCGAGCACGGCGTGAACTCCGCGCCCGCCGAGCCGAGCCGGCAGCGGGCTACTGGCCCTGCGTGAACTCGCTGATGCCGATCACCTTCGGCCGGCCCTGCACGCACTTGTAGATCGCCGCCTTGTCAGCCGAGGATGCCTGCGAGATGTCGTAGCGCAGCGGGTAGGCCCGGCTGGTCGCGAGGTTGTCCGTGTCGGGCGGCTCCTGGCGCGCTCCCCCGACGGTGGGGCAGGCGGCGCGGACCGCGTCCTTCTCCGCGGCCGTCGCGGCGGGGTCGAAGTACACCACCGCCTCGACCTTGAGCGGCGGGCCGTCGATCACCGCGTACACGCCGAACACGATCAGCCCGACCGTCGCCAGCCCGCCCAGGACCACCGCCGCTCGGCGCCGCGGATCGGTCAGGTACCCGATCGTCTGGCGGATCCAGTGCGGGGGGGCGGACGTCGTCATCAGGCGATTCCTGTCACAGCGGGGCACGAAATCTGGTCCGGCGGGCGCCACGGAGCGGCGTACACCGGGACCCTCAACGTATTCCGCCGGACGGGTCCGTAAGGTGAACGACCTTGTGCGGCACAGCACGGTAGCCGGCCCTGGTAACTAGGAGAGAACGTGCCATCCCTGATCGAGGATTACGCGCTGATAGGAGACACTCACTCGGCGGCGCTGGTCTCCCGCGACGGCTCGATCGACTGGCTGTGCCTGCCTCGGTTCGACTCCCCGGCCTGCTTCGCCGCGCTGCTCGGGGACAACGAGTCCGGCCACTGGAAGATCGCGCCGGTCGAGCCGGTGATCGGGGTGAGCCGCCGCTACCGCGGCGACACCCTGGTGCTCGAGACCGACATGACCACCGCGTCGGGCATCGTCCGGATCGTCGACGCGATGTTCCCCCGGGCGGGGGCGCACGTCGTCCTGCGGCTGGTGGAGTGCCTGCAGGGCACCGTCCGGCTCCGGTCGGAGACCCGCTTCCGGTTCGACTACGGCTCGATCGTGCCGTGGGTGCGCCGGCTCGACGAGCACTCGGTCGCCGCGATCGCCGGCCCCGACTCGGTGACGCTGTGGACCACCGCCCCGATGGAGGGGCACGACATGGCCACCTACGCGGAGTTCAGCGTCTCGGCCGGGCAGTCCGTCCCGTTCTCGCTCACCTGGCGGCCCTCGCACGAACCGGCGCCAGCCCCGCAGGATGTCCGGCGGATGATCTCGCAGACCGAGGCATGGTGGTCGGACTGGATGGCCGGCTGCACCTACGACGGCCAGTGGCAGCCGGCGGTCCGCCGGTCGCTGATCACCCTGAAGGCGCTCACCTACGCCCCGACGGGCGGCATCGTCGCCGCGGTCACCACCTCGCTGCCCGAGCACATCGGCGGCGTCCGCAACTGGGACTACCGCTACTGCTGGCTGCGCGACGCCACGATCACCCTGCTGGCGCTGCTCGACGCCGGCTTCACCAGCGAGGCGACGGCCTGGCGGGAATGGCTGCTGCGCGCCGTGGCCGGCGACCCGTCCCGGGTGCAGATCATGTACGGCGTGGCCGGGGAGCGGCGGCTGCCCGAGTACGAGGTCCCGTGGCTGCCGGGCTACGAGAACTCCTCCCCCGTCCGGGTGGGAAACGCCGCCGTCGACCAGTTCCAGCTCGACGTCTACGGGGAGGTCCTCGACGCCCTGCACGTGGCCCGCGTCGCGGTGGCGAACCGGCGTCCCGGCTCGGCCCGTGACGGTTTCCTCGCGGGGATCCACTCCTCCGAGGACGACGGCCGGGACGGCTCCTGGCAGCTGCAGACCAAGCTCATGGACTTCCTCGAGACCGGGTGGCGCAAGGCCGACGAGGGCATCTGGGAGGTCCGCGGGCCGCGCCGGCATTTCGTCCACTCGAAGGTCATGGCCTGGGTGGCCGCCGACCGGGCCGTCCGGGGGATCGTGGAGTCCGGGCTACCCGGCCCGGTCGAGCGGTGGTCGGCGCTGCGGGACGAGATCCACCACGAGGTGTGCGCCCGCGGGTTCGACTCCGACCGCAACACGTTCACCCAGTTCTACGGCTCGAAGGAGCTCGACGCGGCCCTGCTCTACATGTCACTCGTCGGCTTCCTGCCGGCGACCGACCCACGGGTCGTCGGCACCGTCGCCGCCATCGAGCGCGAGCTGATGGAGGACGGCTTCGTCATGCGCTACCCGACGGCCGAGGACGGCGCCGTCGACGGCCTGCCGGCCGGGGAGGGTGCCTTCCTCGCCTGCACCTTCTGGCTGGCGGACAACTACGCGCTGTCCGGGCGGGTGCACGAGGCGCAGGAGCTGTTCGAGCGGCTGCTGGCGCTGCGCAACGACGTCGGGCTGCTGGCCGAGGAGTACGACCCGCGGCTGGGCCGGATGACCGGCAACTTCCCGCAGGCGTTCAGCCACGTCCCGCTGGTCAACACCGCGCGCACGCTCACCGATGCGCTGCGCGGCCGGCCGCGCTCGCGCACCGACCGCGCGCACCCGCCGGGCCACTTCTTCGGCTGACCATGGCACCGGCCGCCGGCCGGGCCGGCACCGGTCACGGACGGTGTACCGGGATACTGGAGCGCAGGTCGACGAGTGGAGGCGGGGCACGGGTGGCGGAGCGGATCGCGGTCATCGGCGGCGGGATCCTCGGGCTCGCGGTGGCACGCAGGCTCGGGCAGGTCGTGCCCGGATCGACGGTCACCGTGTTCGAGAAGGAGCATGACGTCGCCCAGCACCAGACGGGGCGCAACAGCGGCGTCGTCCACGCGGGCCTCTACTACAAGCCGGGCTCGCTGAAGGCGACGCTGTGCCGCCGCGGCGTCGGCCTGCTGCGCGAGTACTGCGAGGCCCGCGGCATCCGCTACGAGGAGTGCGGCAAGGTCGTCGTGGCCGTCGACGACAGCGAGCTGGGCCGGCTCGACGACATCGCGCAGCGGGCGACGGCCAACGGCGTGCCCGACACCCGCATGCTTGACGCCACCGAGCTGCGCACGATCGAGCCGCACGCCCGCGGGGTCGCCGCGCTGCACTCCCCGACCACGGCGATCGTGGACTACCCGGCCGTCGCCCGGGCGCTGCGCGCGGACATCCTGGACGCGGGCGGCGCGGTGCGCACCGGCGCCGAGGTGATCGGCGTGGACGACGGCCCGGCGGGCGTCCGGCTGCGGCTGCGGGTACGCGGCTCCGCGCCGGTCGCGCCGAACGGGAACCACCACACGGCGGCGGTCGACGGCGGGACGGTCCGGGTGGTGTCGGAGTCGGTCGGCCCGTTCGACCGGCTGATCTCCTGCGCCGGCCTGCACTCCGACGAGGTCGCCGCGCTCACCGGAGAGGACAGCTCGCCGCGGATCATCCCGTTCCGCGGCGACTACTGGCTGCTGCGCCCCGAGCGGCGCAACCTCGTCCGTGGCCTGATCTACCCGGTGCCCGACCCGCGCTACCCGTTCCTGGGCATCCACCTCACCAAGCGGGTGGACGGGGAGATCCTCGTCGGCCCCAACGCCGTGCTCGCCACCGCCCGCGAGGGCTACACGGTGGGCACCGTCGACCGGGGTGACCTGCGGCAGACCCTGTCCTGGCCGGGCTTCCAGAAGATGGCTAAGACGCACTGGCGCACCGGCGCCAAGGAGATACTGCGCACCGCCAGCAGGCGCGCGTTCGTCGCCGAGGCCCGACGCTACGTTCCCGAGCTGCGCACCGCGGACGTCGTGCGGGGCCCGGCGGGAGTGCGGGCCCAGGCCGTCGCGCGGGACGGCAGCCTGGTCGACGACTTCGTCCTCGCCGTGCGCGGACGGGTCGTCCACGTGCGCAACGCCCCGTCCCCGGGTGCGACCGCGTCGCTGGCGATCGCGGAGCACATCGTCGCCGACGCGGTACCCGAACGCACGTCCTGACCGTCAGGGCGTCCCACCCGGTCCCACGGCAGGGCTGGCGCTGAGGGCGGCGAGCACGGGGAGCAGCACGGCGCAGGTCGGCGTGGGCACCCCGAGCCGCCCGCCCGTCCGGACGACCGCTCCGAGCAGCGCGTCGTGCTCCAGCGGGCGGCCCGCCAGCCGGTCACGCAGCATGGACGTCCCCGCGCCGGGCGGCTGGTGGCCCAGCCGGGCGAGCGTGCGCTCCGGGGCGTCCGCGGCTATGCGCGCGCCGGCGGCCCGGGCCACCGAGGCGGTCTCCCGCATGACCGCCAGCGCGAGCTCGCCGACATCCGGGCGGGCGAGCACCTCGAGACCGCGTGCCGTCAGCGCCGTCAGCGAGTTCGCCGCGCTGTTGCTGAGCAGCTTCGACCAGGCGGCCGTGGCGAAGTCGGGGACGAGCCGGACGTCGCCGGGCGGCAGCACCCCGGCGAAGCGCTCGCCCAGCGGGCCGTCGGGTACCTGCAGCACCCCGTAGGCCAGATGCCGGACCACACCCGGCCGCTCCAGCTCGGCATTGAGGTACACCACCGCCGGCAGGACGGCGTCACGCGGGACGGGTGGGCTGACCCGCTCGGCGTGGTCGACCCCGTTCTGCGCGACCACCACTCCGGTCCCTGCTCCCAGGCCGGCATGCAGCCATCCCATCGCGGCCGGGGTCTGATGGGCCTTCGTGGCCAGCACGATCCAGTCCACCGGCCCGCCGAGATCGGCGGGGTCGCGAACCACCGGCAGCCGCAGCTCGGTGACGCCTCCGCCGGCCGCGGGGCCGGCCCGGACGATGCGCAGGCGGTCGAAGCCGCCGCCGCGCACGCAGAGGAGCACCTCGGCACCGGCCTCGGCCGCGCGCGCGGCGAAGTACCCGCCCACCGCGCCGGCACCGACAACCGCGACCCGGCGCCGCCCCGCCGCCGCGCCACGCGTACCGGACGGGCCGGGCGGGAGCACCCGCCCCTGGAGCACCGCGGCGTCCCGCGCGGGCACGACGTCCATACGCAGAGCCTGCCACCATCTCGCGGGTCCGCCGACCGGTCGGGGCTCACCCGTCCGGTGCCTGGCGACCGGATCCGGCCCGGCCCGGCCGGGCAGCTGCGACGCTGACCACATGGAACCGCGCCGGAGGACGATCCCCGCCCTCGATGCCGACCGGGCCCGCCTGAGCCGCGGGCACGCCGTCGTTCCGGAACCCGAGATCGGCCGTCGCTGGCGCGCGGCGCGGGCGCGGGCGGGCGTCGTTCACCTGGACGCCGCCGCGGCCGCCCGGCCGAGCATCGCGACCGTCACCGACCAGACCGACCACCTGCGCCAGGAGAACCTGGTGGGCGCCTACATCGCCGAGATGGAGGCCGCGGAGGTCCTCGCCGGCGCTCGGGCCCGGCTCGCGACGCTGCTGGGCCCCGGGCTCACCGCCGACGACGTGGTCTTCCAGCATTCCGCCAGCACCGGATTCGCCGCGCTCCTGGCCGCCTGGCCACTGCCCCCCGGTTCCCGCGTCGGCGTCGTGCCCGGGGAGTACGGGTCGAACCTGCTGCTGCTGGCGACCCGCGCGGCCCGCGACGGCCTGGAGCTGGTCGAGCTCCCGGTGGACCCGCTGGGCCGCATCGACCTCGACCGCCTCGACCGCGTGCCCGGCCCGGCCCGCCTCGAGGACCTCGCCCTGGTGACGTTCCCGCACGTCCCGAGCCAGCGCGGCGTCGCGCAGCCCGCGGCGGAGGCGGCGGCCCGCTGCGCCGCCGCGGGCGTCGATCTGATCCTCGACGTGGCCCAGTCGCTCGGCCAGGTCGACCTCGCCGGCATCGGGGCGGCCGCCTACGTCGGTACCTCACGCAAGTGGCTGTGTGGCCCCCGCGGCGCGGGCTTCACCGCGGTGCGCCCGGACGTCGTCGACCGCCTCGGCCCCGGGGCGCCCAGCCTCCACTCGGCCCACCCCCACGACCTGCGGGCCCATCCCGCGCTGCCCGCGCGACCGCTGCCGGGCCCATCCCGGATGGCGGTCGGCGAGGCGGCGGTGGCGAGCCGGGTCGGGCTGGCCACCGCGCTGACCGAGCTGCTGGCCGAGGACCTCGGCGCGATGCGCGACCGGATCATCGCCCTCGCCCGGCACGCGCGCCGCACCCTCGACGGAGTCGCCGGCTGGCGCCTCGGCGAGGAGGCCGACTCCCCCACCGGCATCGTGACCCTGCGCCCACCGGCCGGTGTCGATCCGCTGGCGGTCTGCCGGGCGCTGTACGTCGAGGCCCGGATCCTGACCAGCCCGGTCCCGGCCGGCCGGGCACCCGAGCTGACCGCACCGGTGCTGCGGGCGAGCACGCACGTCTACAGCAGCCCCGCGGAGATCGAGCAGCTCGCCGAGGCCCTCGACAGGTGGGGCCGCCCGGGGCCGTGACGGGCCGCCGCCGGCAGCCCGTCAGCCGACAACGCCCGCTGACCCACCGAGACGGACACCGTCAGCGATCACATGATAACGATGATGACGGACCGCACTCGCGGCCACCGACAGCTACCGCAACGCTCGCCACCCACGGTCCGTAGTCGAATTCGAGCCACCCGTAAGATCGGCTGGTAGGTGCGACGGCAATGATCGGCCCAGTGCTGCTTCTCCGGTGCGACACCCGCCCCGAGACCCGCCACCACCCGGTCGCGGACGGCACGGTCGGTCACCGAACTGGACCGGAATGCCCGCCGGACCTGATGCGTCCGGGAACCTGTTGGTAACGCCAGGTGCCGGTCTGCTGAAATAGCTGCGTTGCAGGCAAGGTGTCCGGTGGCGTTCCGGTGGGGGGACGGACACGTCACGCGTATGCCCGACGGCGGGCAGAACGGGAGCGACGTGACCCACAGCGCAACACAGCGGGAGTCGACCACGCGGTGAGCAGGCTCATCTCGGTCGCCGCTGTCGACGACCACCCCATCGTGCTCCGCGGCCTCGCCGACGTCATCGAAGGGCTCGACGGCCTCACCCTTCTGGCCACGGCGACGTCGATCGCCGAGCTGCTGGCCGGCCCGGGCCGGAAGGCGGACGTCGTCCTGCTCGACCTCGACCTCGGCGACGGCTCGGAGGCACCCGACAACATCCGGAAACTCACCGGCATCGGCGCCTCGGTGATCGTCTTCAGCGCGCTCGGCGACCCTAAGGCCGTCCGCGGCGCGATGCGCGCGGGCGCCGTTGGCTTCGTCACCAAGACCGACGACGTTGGCGAGCTGGCCACCGCGATCCGCGCGGCCGGGGCGGGGACCGGCTGGGTCTCACCCCAGCTGGCGTTCATGCTCCTGACCGACGAGGCGCCCGACCGGCCGACGCTGTCACTCAAGGAGCTGGAGGCCCTGCGCCTCTACGCGACCGGTATGCCACTCAAGACCGTCGCCCGCAAGATGACCGTCTCCCCGGAGACCGCGAAGCAGTACATCGAGCGGGTGCGGGTGAAGTACCGCAAAGCCGGCCGCCACGCCGACACCAAGATCGATCTCTACAAGCGCGCGAAGGAGGACGGCCACCTCGACTGACCGGAGCCGCCCACGTGCCGCGCCCTCAGACCACTCGCATCCCAGCGCACTCGCGGCGAATCGCTCGACCAGACGGTCTCCCTCCGAGCGCCGACACGACGCCGCCCCATCCCGACGCGCCCTGTGCCACGCAGGGAGCACCCTGTTGCCACGACCCCACAGCCCCACCGGCAGGACGGGCCCGTGCACCTGTGGGCCGGGCGCAGTGGGCACCGGCCCGGGCGGCCGGTGCCCACTGCCCGACGCACGCCGGATCCCCGCGTCCGGCGCACGCCTCGCGCCGTCCCTGCCCGATGGAACGCGCGCTTCGGGCCAGCGGGTGTGATCGGACGCCGGCCCCCCGGTCCGAACGTCCCACCCCCCGTCACCCGCCGTGCCGTCACAGAGTCTGCCAAGACGGGGCTATTCCGTCATGACCCCAAAGACATCCTCGGGCTGACCCCCGTACGGGGGTCAGCCCGCCGGGGTGAACCCGCAGCCGCGCACCTGATCCGGGTTACCTCTCCAAGGTCCCCCGGTAATGCCCTGAGAACAATCAGGGAAAATCACCGCGGTCGCCCGTCGGGCAGAGATCGGCTGCCCTGTCCCCGGCTGATGCAGCCGCGGCCACGCGGCGGCATGGACCGCGCCCGCATACCGTTCGGCTCGACGCCAGGCGCTCAGTCCTCGGCAACCGCCGCTGGGGCGGTCAGTCCTCCATGACCGCCGCGGGGCGGGCCAGTGGGGTGTAGCGCACGAGCACACCGACGAGGACCAGCACCACCCCGCTGAAGCTGATCACCCACAGGCCCGGACCGAGGTCGGTAGTTGCGTCGAAACCCGTCCCGAAGAGCAGGCCGCCTCGGCGGAAGCGGGCGACGTCGACGACGGCCGTGAGGATCAGCATGAGGCCCGCGATCACGGCAAGCATGCGGCCCCAGTCGACACGCCGCCCCGCCAGCAGCAGGCCCGCCACCATCGCGAGGATCCCGAGCACCATCGTGAGCTGGCCGTGCTGGTCGGGATCCGTGCCGTGGATGGCGAACTCCACGATGCCGAACGCGCGCACCGTGGCCCACGTCATCGTCGAGCCGATGACCGCCGCGCCCCCGGCCAGGACCACCAGCGGCGGGCAGAGGATCGCCAGCAGGCGCCGCAGTGAGCGCGCCGGGGCGGCCCCCGGGCCCGCCGACCCCGGGCCGGACGCTCCCGGCCAGGCGGCGTCCACGACGTCAGCGGCCCGCGGGACGGTCTCGGCGCCGTTGCTCGCCGGGACGCCTGGCGATGTCTCACCCGCGGCCCACCGGCCCCAGACCACCACGGCTCGCCCAGCCTCCGGCTCGGCCGACGGCCTGCCCCAGCGGGGATCGGCGGTGGCCTCTGCCGCGGCCCGCCAGGCCGCCAGGCCCGCGTCGACCCGTGATCTGTCGTCCGGCGTGACGTTCTCGCCGCCGGACGGACGGGCCCACGGGCTCCGCTGCCGATGCTCGCCCACCCGGTCCTCCCGCCGTCCACCACCGAAGCCCTGGTGCCGGTCGGGCCGGCGGGTGGGCGCGGCATCCCCGCGCCCCGTGACGGTGGTACCACGCGCGGACAGCGGCCGCATGCCGCCCATCGCAACGGCACACGGCCCGCTGGGCACCTCACGTTCTCCATGTCGCTTACGATAGAACACATGTTCGAGTTCCGGTCGCGGACGATGTGGTCTCCTCGGCGGGCGCAACGGCGCCGCCGCCGGCCGCGCATGGCCGGTCAGCTGGGCCGCTACCGCCCGGACCGCGGGCGCGCCACCGCGGCCAGCGCCACGAGCCCGGCCACCAGAGTCACGACCACGCCGATCTGCGGCCGGACGGCTATCACATCGGCGGAGATGGCCCGAAAGGACGACAGGGACGGCGGTCCCAGCGCGAGATCGAACCCGGAGACGAGCACGAGCAGCAGCGCCGACGCCCTCGCGACGAGGAGATCGGCCGCCGGCCCGGCCGGACCGGCCCCGCCCGCCCGGCGGCCACGGCCGCGCAGCGACGCCAGGCCGATCAGGGCCATCACCAGCCCGGTGACGAGCGTCAATCGCCCGTCACCGACGGTGATGCCGGTGAACGTGCGGGTCTCGTCCCCGCTCGTCAACGTGCTCCAGGGAAGGAAGGCGGCCACCGCCGCCACCGCCCCGCCGAGCGCGAGGAGGGCCATGTCCCGGCGGCTGCGCACCGCCATCGGCGCGGCGGCGGTGCGGTGCTCGCGGCGGGTCTGCCCGGCACGGTTCCCCAGATCCTCCACCGGATCCACCGCCGGGCCGGAGTCCGCGGCCGGGCCGGGGCTCGGGGCCGCCGGCCGGGGCTCCGCCGGTCGTTGCCGATCGGTCGCCGCGCGCTCCCCCGCGGACGGCTGCCCGCGCCCGGTCGTGTCCGAGGTCCGATGCGGCGCGGCGTCGGGTGTCCACGCCGGATCGGCGGACCGGCCGGGATCGTCCGGTCGTCCCGGCTCCGCGGGCCGCCCCGGGTCGGCCGTGCCCGGCACCGCCGTGCCCGGGTCCGGTCGATCCTGGCGCTGCCGGGTCGCCGGCTCGGCGCCGCGGCCGGTCGCGGGACGCACGAAGCCCGTGGTGGGGGGCGAGTCCGGCGGGATGCCCGGGTCCGCGTCGAACGTCCGCCCGCCCGTCTGCTGCTCGGGCACGGCAGGGGCGCTCGACTCCGCGTCCGGCCCCGATGTGGGCCGCCGGCCGGCCAGGCGGCGCAGGTCCACCCGCATGGTCGGCGGATCGAGGGCCTCGCGGGCGGTCGTGGACGGTTCCGTGTGGGTGGGCTTCGCCGCCGGCGTCGCGGATGTCGCGCGAGCGGACCGCGCACCGCCACCGCCCGATCCGGCGGACCGCGCGGTCCCGGTCGGCCTGACCGACTGTGACGGCGCCGCGCTCTGCGACGGGGCGGACTTTGGCGGCGCGGCCGGCGAGGAGGGCACGGCAGTGGACGGCGCCGCGCCCGACGCCGTGCCTGTCGATGCCGAGGATGTCGATGGCCGCCGGTCCCCGAGCGGCGCCGCGGGCTGGTCGGAACCGCCACCGGCCGCCTCGGGGGAATCCGTCGCGCCCGCCGACGCCCGCTCGAACCACGTCGGGCGGTCCTCGCCCGGTGTCCGGGCCGGCGCCGGGCTGGACCGCCACGTCGGCGCCACCGGAGAGGCCGGCGAGCCCGAACGCGCGGACGGATCAGCCGACCGCGTCTGGCTCCCCGGCGCCGTGTGCCATGTGGGCGGCCCGGTGGGCCGGGCTGGCGGGACGGGCGGCGCCGGCGGAGTGGGCGGCGGGGTCGGCGGCGTCGGTCGAAGCGATCGGGACGACGGCGTTGTAGCGGACGGGCGCGGAGCGAACAGCGGCCGGGGACGCTGGTCTTCGTCCGGCCCGCCGGTGGCCCGATCTGCCGGCGCCGGCGGGGTCGTCTGGTCCGTCGAAGGCGCGGACGTCCCCGCCGCGGCGCGGGCCGATGGTTCCCTGGCACCGGGCGGATTCGAGCGGTCCGGAGCCGCGCCGGGCTGCCCGCCCGGCTGTGCCGGCTGGTTCGGCGCACCCGTCCCGGTGTTCCGCGGAACCGCCGGGGCCCGGCGGGCAGCCGGTGCCGGCTGTCCCTGGTAGGGGCGCAGAGCGTCCCGGGCCGGGGGTGATTCCGGGCCGGAGTCGGGCTGCCCGCGGCCGGCACCCGTCGCCGGAGCGGGAGGGGGACGCAACGTCTCGGGGCGGTTCACCGATCCCGCCGCCGGGGATGCCGGCCGCAGCGGCGAGGGCCACGCGGACCGCGCGGAGCCGGGCGCCGCGGAACCGGAGGACGACGTGGCGCCAGAAGACGGCGAGGCGCCGGAGGAGGGCGCGGGCGAGCCGGGCTTCGGAGCTGAGGCCGGCCTCCCAGCGCTCGGCGCCGAGGCCGGCGTCGCCGGCTTCCCGGAACCCGGCGGCCGAGTCGATCCTGGGTTCGCCGGCGCCGCATTCTGCGGCCCCGGGCTCTGCGACGCCGGGCTTTGCGACGCCGGGCTTTGCGTCCCTGCGCCCTGTGGCCCTGCGCTCTGTGGCCCTGCGCTCTGTGGCCCTGCGCTCTGTGGCCGTGGATTCTTCGACGTCGGTTCCGGTGCGGCCGGCTTGGCGGACGCCCGCGACTTCTCCTGGCCCGCGGACGTGGCGGGCGGCTTCGTCGCGGCGTGCGGCGTTGCCGGCGTCGTGGCCGCAGGCCTGGCCGGCGGCGCCGCTGATGTGGCCGACGCCGACGAGGCTGCCGACGTGGCAGGCGTGGCCGGGCCGGACGGTTTCGTGCCAGCCGCCGGCCGCGCCGCCGTGCCCTGGCCGGCGGGCCCGGACGAAGGCGGGCGCGCGGGTGGTCTTGGCGGAGGAGGTGGCATCGCGGGCCTGACCGGCGCCGCGGGCTTCACCGGCCCGGCAGGCGCCGCCGGCTCACCGGGCTTGGCCGGCCCCATGGGCTTCACCGGCCCGGCGGGCTTCACCGGCGGCGCCGGGTTCATCGGCCCGGCGGGCTTCACCGGCGCCGCGGGTCCCGCGTGTGTGGTGGGTGCCGGGCTACCGGGTGCCGATGGCTTCTCGGGCGTGCCTGGCCGTGCCGGCGGTGCCGCCTGGGGCGATGCCGGCTGCGTCCCGCCGCGGGCGGACGTCCCGTCGCGAGGTGGTAGGCGCACACCGGGGCGGGTCGGTGCCACCGGGCGGGACGGGTTCGCCGGAGGCGGCGGTGCGGCTCCCGGCCGTCCGCCGCGCTCCGGCGCCGAGTCACGCCCCGATGCAGGGGGGCGCCGATCGCCGGATCCCGGTCCGCGGTCGGCGGGCTGGCGGTCAGCCGGGCCCTCGGCGCGTCCGCGGTCGGCCGGTTGGCGGTCGGGGGCTGGAGCGGAAGCGAACGCGGGCGGGCCGCCCGGGCGGGGACCGCCGGATCGGCCACGCTCACCCGGCGGCTCCGCGGCGGGCACCGGCTTCTCGGCCGGGTCGCCCTGGTCGGCCATGCACTCACTCCTGACGCGCAGCGCTTCCATCCGGTGCCCTGACGGGCTACCGGCGAACCGGGGCGACGGTATCCGTCCGTGCTCTGACCGACGGAAGGCGGCCCGGGTGAATCGTCCTACTTCGCCCAGACATACGAGAGCGGGGCCGGTCGGATCGACCCGCGCGAAGCGGCACGGATGACACGCCGGAGACGTGGTTCACGGTCGCACCCGGACGGCGCCGTCGTGGAGCCGCTGGGCGGGCGCGCCGACGCTAACGGATGGGATCGCGCGGAACAACCCCGCGCCCGCGCGTCGGCCCACTTCCGTGCCCGTGCACAGGCTTCCCGTCGGCGCAGGCGGCGCCAGGAGGGAACGCGGCGTCACCATGGACCCGGCCCACACGGCCCGACGCACAGGACCTATTACACACAGCAGTGTCACTCGGACGTCGGCTACCATACCCGCACAGTGTGTCCCTGCCAGGCGACAGGCGTGGTCGACGCGCCCGAGCTCCGAGTTCCTCAGGAGCCTGTTCTGAATCCTGCTTTCGATCCGCGAACCGCGTCCCAACCGGGTATCGGGGGGAGAACCCCTCGCGCGATACCGGTGCTGGTCGGCGCGCTCCGCGCAAAGCGCCGGGTCGATCGTTCCTCCCCCCGCGAAATGACGATCGAGGGCATTTTCCAGAACCGCGCCCGGGCGTCCGGCAGCCGGCGGAGCCACCGGCCGCCCGCCAGCCGGGCACGCTGTTCACGCTGCACGGCCCACACCCGATGATTGGGAGGATTCCCGTGTCGACGTCCAAGGCCGTCTCGACGGACCTGTCCGTGACCCGGAACTACGTCCGCGACGGCAAAGTGATGCAGATCGCGACGTTGGCGGGTGACGGCGAGCCCGCCGTCTGCAACCTCTGGTACGCGAGCTCGTTCGAACCGGACCGTCTGTTCTTCATCTCCAGGCCCGACCGCACCCACTGCAGGAACATCAGAGCCGATCGTCGGGTGGCCGGCGCGATCGTCACCATCGAGCTCGACGGGCTGGGCCAGGAGGTCCAAGGCGTGAGCTTCGCCGGTACCGCGGAGGAGGTACCGGTGGCGGAGGCCGACGCACTGCTGCCGATCTATCACGGGCGGTGGCCGCAGGGCAGCGAGCTGGCGAACGTGGAGATGATGCTGGCGGACGGTAACGCCCACCGGCTCTACGAGATCCGGGTCGACCGCTGGATCCTCTTCGACGAGATCAACCATCCGGACGACCCCCGGCGCGTCATCGACTTCGCCCGGGCGGGCTGACCGGACGGCGGCTCGTCCCGGACGGCAACTCGTCCCCGACCACGGCTCGTCCCGCACCGCGGCGGCCCGCGGCCGCAAGCTCGCCGCTCAGCAGTTGTCGTCGTGCCCGGCGCCGAAGGTGCAGCGCGGGAAATGGGGTGGCGGGCGGCCGCGGGCCACCGGGCTCCGGCCCGGTGGCCCCGCACTGTTCGTTCCGCCACGGCCGGCCCCACCACGATCGTGCCGCTCCAGCCCGCCACGGGCCACCGATCGCGAGCGACCGGCGGCGGCACTCCCGCGGCGGGCACGGGCCCGCGGGCCCGGTCAGACCGCCTCGCCGATGCGGTGCACCCGCATCGCGTTGGTCATGCCGGCGACGCCCGGCGGAGTACCGGCGACGACGACCACCAGCTCGCCGGGCCGGCAGTGCCCGACCTGCTGCAGGGCCGTGTCGACCTGCCGGACCATCTCGTCGGTGCTCTCCGCGAACGGCACCAGCACCGTCTCCACACCCCACAGCAACGCCATCTGGCTGCGCACGCTGGGAATGGGGGTGAAGGCGATGACGGGCACCGAGCTGCGGTATCGGATCAGCCGCCGGGCGGTGTCCCCGCTGAGGGTGTGGGCCACCAGGTAGCGGGCACCGACCGCCTCCCCGACACTCACCGCCGCCTGGGCGATCGCGCCGCCGAGGGTGCGCGGCGGGGTCCGCAGCGGGGGGATGCGGCCGAGATCCGCCTCGGCGGTCTCGATGATCCGCGCCATGGTCGCGGCCGACTCGACCGGATACGACCCGACACTGGTCTCGGCCGAAAGCATGATCGCGTCGGCACCGTCCAGCACGGCGTTGGCGCAGTCGCTCGCCTCCGCGCGGGTCGGCCGGGGCGCGCTCACCATCGACTCGAGCACCTGGGTGGCGACGATGACCGGCTTGGCCCGCTCACGCGCCTGGCTCACGGCCCGCTTCTGGACGAGGGGGACGTCCTCGAGCGGCAGCTCGACACCGAGGTCACCGCGGGCGATCATGAGGCCGTCGAAGGCCTCGATGATCCCGTCGAGCTCGTCGACGGCCTGCGGCTTCTCGATCTTCGCGAGGACGGGAACCCGGATCCCGACCTCGTCCATGATCGAGCGGACGGCCGCGTAGTCCTCGGCGGACCGGACGAACGACAGCGCGATCATGTCGACGCCGAGCTCGAGCGCGAAGCGCAGGTCGTCGGCGTCCTTCTCGGACAGCGCCGGCACCGTCAGCGCGGCGCTCGGGATGTTCATCCCCTTGTTGTCGCTGACCTTGCCGCCGATCACGACGGTGGTGCGGACGTCGGTGTCCTCGACCCCGTCGATCCGCAGGTTCAGCCGGCCGTCGTCGACGAGGATGGTGTCCCCGGCGGCGACGTCCCGGGTCAGGCCCGGGTACGTGGTGCCGACCTGTTCCTGATCTCCCAGGACGTCACGGATGGTGACGGTGAAATGCTGCCCGGGCAGCAGGGTGACCCCGCCGTCGGCGAACCTGCCGAGGCGGATCTTCGGCCCCTGCAGGTCGGCCAGGATCCCCACGCTGCGGCCGGCGGCCGCGGCCGCCTCGCGCACCAGGGCGTACGCAGCGGCGTGCTGCTCGTGCGTTCCGTGCGAAAAGTTGAGCCGGGCAATGTCCATTCCGGCGTCGACGAGGGCCCGGACCATCTCGGGAGAGTTGGTGGCCGGGCCGAGGGTGCAAACTATCTTGGCTCTTCGTGGCACGGTCAAAGCCTAGGTAACGAACGCCCGGGATAGGACATGGGCCCTGGTGACACACTCGATCCGGCGGTTCTGGGCCACTTAGTCCCGAGAGGTTCTGTGACCGTTTCGCACCCGGGCGTTCGGACACATGCTGCGCGCAAGGGCACAGCAGGCGTACCTTCGCATGGTCCACCCGCAAGAGCGGGTGAAGCGACAGTTACGGGAAAGCTGGCAACGGCGCCGCACGATCCCGGACGTCCAGACCGCGGCATGTTACCGCCCTGAAACAACCTGGAGCCCGGCCATGACCAACAATCCCGCAATTCACCGGCGGCCTTCCGGCGACGTGGACATCGCGCTGCCCCACGAGGCCCTCGAGCCCGACACCGCAGCCACGGACACCGTGTCACTGGACGCGGCATCCGTGACAACCGGTTCGCCGACCGGCCCGGCCGGTGTGACCTCCGTCGCCCAGGCGGCCTGAGCGGCAGTCAGCGCGCGGCCGGCAGGGCCGCCACCCCGCCGTTCGGCGGGTCGAGGGTGACGCGGGCACCGGAGCTCCAGTCGGCCGGCGGCCCGGTCACCCCCGCGGCAGCCGGGGTACCCGCCTCGCCCACCTCTCCCACGACGGCAGCATCGGCGGCATCGGCGGCGGCCCGCGAACCCGGCCGCCCGCCGGTCCCGGCGTCGTCCTGCGTAGCGAACTGGGTGTGGTGAAGCTCGGCGTAGAGGCCGCCGAGGGCCATCAGCTCGTCATGGGTGCCGCTCTCGGCGATCCGCCCACCGTCGACCACGAGGATGCGGTCGGCCCGCCGGACGGTCGAGAGCCGGTGGGCGATCACCAGCGACGTGCGCCCGGCCAGCGCCGCGGTCAGCGCCCGCTGCACCGCGGCCTCCGACTCGCTGTCCAGGTGGGCGGTGGCCTCGTCCAGGACAACCACAGCGGGCTCCTTGAGCAGCAGCCGGGCGATGGCCAGCCGCTGCTTCTCACCGCCCGAGAGCCGGTATCCACGGTCCCCGACGACCGTGTCCAGCCCGTCGGGCAGGTCGCGCACCGCCCGGCCGATGTGGGCCGCGTCCAGCGCCGCCCACATGCGCTCCTCCGTCGCGTCGGACCGGGCGAACAGCAGGTTGGCCCGAATCGTGTCGTGGAACAGGTGCGCGTCCTGGGTGACCACGCCGACGGCCGCGCGCAGCGAGCGGCCGCTGACCGCACGGACGTCGAGCCCCCCGATCCGGACCGCGCCGTCCCGGGCGTCGTACATCCGTCCGACGAGTTGGCTGATGGTGGTCTTCCCCGCGCCGGACGGGCCGACGAGCGCCACGAGCTCACCGGGGCCCACCTGGAAGGTGACGTCGTGCAGCACCGGCTCCGGCGTCCTGCTGTCGAGCACGGCCGTGGACTCCAGCGAGGCCAGTGACACCTCGGTCGCCGCCGGATAGCGGAATCCGACATGGTCGAACTCGACGGCCACCGGCCCCGCCGGCAGCTCGACGGCGTCCGGCGCGTCCTCGATCGCCGGCCGCAGGTCGAGAACCTCGAAGACCCGCTCGAACGAGACCAGCGCGGTCATCACGTCCACGTGCACGTTGGACAGCTGCGTCAGCGGGCCGTAGAGCCGGGTGAGGTAGGCGGTGAGCGCGACGATCGTGCCGACCTCGAGGCTGCCCCGGGCCGCGAAGGTACCGCCGACGCCGTAGACGATCGCCGTCGCCAGCGAGGCGACCAGCGTGAGGGACACGAAGAAGATCCGCCCGTACATCGCCTGGGTCACGCCGATGTCACGGACCCGCCCGGCGCGGCGGCGGAAGGTACGCACCTCACGGTCGGGCTCGCCGTAGAGCTTGGTGAGCATCGCCCCGGCGACGTTGAACCGCTCGGTCATCATCGTGTTCATCTCGGCGTTGAGGCCGTAGCTCTCCCGCGTCAGCGCCGCCAGCCGGGGCGCGAGCAGGCGCGCCGGCACGACGAACACGGGCAGCAGCACGAGCGCGACCACGGTGATCTGCCAGGACAGGCTGATCATCGCGATCAGGACGAAGGCGACCGACAGGATGTTGGACAGCACGGCGGACAGCGTGTTCGTGAACGCGGACTGCGCGCCGAGGACGTCGTTGTTCAGCCGGGTGATGAGCGCGCCGGTCTGGGTGCGGGTGAAGAAGGCGATTGGCTGGCGCTGCACGTGGTCGAACACCTGCGAGCGCATCTCGTAGATCAGGCCCTCGCCGATGCGGGCGCTGAACCAGCGCTGACTCAGCCCGAGCAGCGCCTCGCCGACGGCGAGAGCCGCGACCACCCCGGCGAGCGTCTGGACGACCCCGGCCCGGCCGGGCACGATCCCATCGTCGATGATCGCCTTGAAGAGCAGCGGGGTGACGGCGCCGGTCGCCGCGCCGAGCACGATGAGGACGCCGAAACCAGCGAGCAGCCGGCGGTAGGGGCGGGCGAAGCCGACGATGCGGCGGACGGTCCCCGGGCGCAGGCTGGCCCGTGTCACCGAGCGGTCTCGTTGGAACGAGCGCATCGTGGACCAGTTGTCGACCGCAGTTCTCATGGAGCCTCCGACGCACCGCTACGTGTTACTACGTAACGGTGTAAGCGAGGGTTTGCTAGCCCGCATTCCCGGCGGTCGTGGCGAGGACCCGCGCGAGGGCGTCGTCCTCCGCCGCGCGGCGCTGGATGCCCGACCGCTCGCGGGCGCCGGCGAGCAGCGCCTTCGTCTCCGCGCTGACGTCGGGCGGCACCGCGAGCAGGCGGTCCACCAAGCGGCCGACCTCGGCGTCGAGGTCCCGGCGGGGGACGACGAGCGCGGCGAGGCCGAGCCGGAGCGCGTCCCGCGCGCCCACCGGCCTGCCGGTCAGACAGAGCGCAAGCGCGCGGGCGTAGCCGACGGTGTCGACGAGGGTACCCGCAACGCCCAGGCCCGGCACGCGACCGGCCGTGGCCTCGGTGAGGCACAGGGATGCGTCCTCGGTCAGTACCCGCAGGTCGCAGGCGAGGGCCAGTGCCAGCCCCGGGCCCGTCGTCGGCCCGGCGGAGACAGCGATGCTGAGCAGGTCCGGCCGCTCGGACAGCCGGCGCGCGACCCGGGACCACGTGGCGAGGTTCCGCCCGGCCGCGACCCCGCCGGCGGATGGGCCGGCCGTCGGGCCGGTCTGGTGGCCGACCTCGTGATCGGCTCTGTGTTCGATTTCGTGGCTGGTCTTGTGGTCGACCTTGTGGTCGACCGGAGCCGACAGACGGTGTACGGCGTTCACGACGACGACACGGACGTCGCCGCGCAGGTCGCGCAGGATGCCGTCCATCGCCGCGGCGATGGACGGGAGGGTGGGCGTGTCGCCCACCCAACCCGACACATCTTCACTCACAGTGAGCGAGACGCAAGGGCCAGCTGCGAGTACGCCCAGCCCGGCCGCCGCCGGGTCGGCGGCGGCCGGCATGCTCATGGTCAGGCGCTTTTCTTCTTGGTACCCCGGGTCGCGCCCCCACGTCCGCGCAGCGTCGTGCCCGACTCGGACAGGATCCGGTGGACGAACCCGTACGAACGACCCGACGACTCGGCAAGCAGGCGAATGCTCTGCCCGGACTCGTACTTCTTCCGAAGTTCGGCAGCGAGCTTGTCCCGCTCCGCCCCGGTGATCCGGGTTCCTTTCCTAAGCTCGGCCAATGTGGCCCCCTCCGTGTTCGATGATCTGCGAACCGATCTTCACCCAGCTTCGGTGTCCGCGCCACTCGAAGCCCGTGTGATCCATCACACGCGGTGGTGCAGTCGCCGGGACAGCCTCGCACGCGTCCGAGGCGCACGCCGACGAGCCGACTCCGAGCAGTCACATAGCCCCTGACCTGCTACAGCGCGCCCGAAGCCCGAGTTCGACGACACAGCGGCCAGTCTTGCGGCCGGCTGGGATCCGATCGGGCAGGGGCTCCCGCGCGGCGCGTCGAACATCGTCACCGACGGTACATCCGTCTCGGCTCCCCCGCGGGGATCCGCGGGCCGCCGGGACTGGTTACGGTGCATGCATGGTCAACGGCCGGCCGACGAGGGCGGCGCCCTCACCGGCGCGGCTCACACCCAGCGCCCGGCAGGAACCCACGCGGCACATCCGTACACGCAAGGTGACCGGAACGCTGCCCCGTCGCACCCCGGCCCTGTCCGCGCTGCGGGCCGAGGGGGTCGATGTCGGGCTCTGGTGCGCGGCGGCCGGGTTCGGCCTGCTCCTCAGCGGGCTCATCGCCGCCACCGACGTGGACCTCGGCTCCGCCGCGCCGTTCCCGGTCGGCTGGCGCACGCCCCACCTGGCGCCGGCGACGCTGCTCCCGGTGCTCGTGGCGATCGTCACCCTGGCGCTCGCCCGCCGGGCCATCCGCGCCCGCTGGCCGCTCCTGCTCCTGTTCGGCTTCGCCGGATCACTGTGCTGGAGCCTCGCCCTGGCCGCGGCGGCCGGCCCGGGCCTCACCGATGGCCTGCGCCCGCCGCCGGTGTACCTGACCGCCGCCGGCGCCGTCGGCGACGACCCGCTCGGCTACCTCGCCGGCTGGGTCGCCCAGTCCGTCGACGGGCCGGTGTCCGCGGCACAGGCCGGCGCGACGGACCTGCCGCGGGCGCCCTCCAGCCTGCTCACAAGCCATCCGCCCGGCCCTGTGCTGCTCGTGTGGGGGCTGGACCAGCTCGGGCTCGGCGACCTCGCCGACGGGGCTGACGGGGCCGGGAGCGCGGTGCCGCTCGGGCTGGCGCTGACGGCGCTGACCGCGCTGGGCGTCCCGCTGGTCGCGGTCGCGGTGCGCTCGCTGTGCCACGAGACGGCGGCACGCCGGGCCGTCCCGGTGCTCGTGCTGACGCCGTGGGCGCTGTGGGCCGCCGCGTCGCCGCGGGCCGTCGCCATCCTGCCGGCGGCGGCGGCGGTCGCCGTGGGGGTGCTCGGGTGCGAGCCGGGCCGGCGATGGCGGCTGTTGTGGGCACTGCTGTCGGGCCTGCTGCTGGGGGTGAGCGGCCTGTTCGACTACGCCGTGGTGTGGCTGGGCGTCGCCGTCGCGGCCGCGTACTTCGTCCGGCGCCAGCCGCTGATGAACGTGTTCACCGGGCTCGGCGCGCTGCTCCCGCTCTGGCTGTTCTTCGCCTGGGGCTTCTCCTGGCCGGACGGCCTCACCCGGGCCCGGGTCGACACCGGGCCCGCCACGATGCTGGCCTGGCTCGCCCTGGACGCCGTCGTGGTGCTGCTGGCCGGCGGGCCGGTGCTGGTCCGCGCGCTGCGCCGGATCCGGCTGACCCCCGGCTGGCCGTTCCTGGTCGGCGCCGGCGCCGCGGTGCTGTTCAGCCTGTGCGCGGGGCTGGCCTGGGGTGGGGTGGAGCTGGCCTGGCTGCCGCTGGCGCCGTGGCTGGCGGTGGCGGCGCTGGCCCCGCGCCCCCGCCCGGACGGACCGGGCGACACGGTGCGCGCGGGTGACCTTCCGGGCCTGCTGATCGGGACGGGCGCCCTCGCCGCCATCGTCCTGCGGGTCTTCCTCGGGAACGGCTGAGCTGCGCGGACCCGGCCGGAGAACGCGCCCGAACGCCTCGTGGCCCAGGCGGGCTCGGCGATCAGATGGGCTTGGCGATCAGGCACGCTCGGCGGCGGCGGGCGGCACCGGCTGGGCCACCTCGCCCCGCGGCATGTCGGGTTCGAGGTAGACCCGGCGCGCGGTGGGCACGGCGTCGCGCAGCAGCGCCTCGGCCTCGTTGATGGCGGCGGCGACCTGGGCCGTGGTCAGATCCGGGTCGAGCCCGATCTTGGCCGCGACCAGAAGCTCGTCCGGGCCGAGGTGCAGGGTCCGCATGTGGATCACGGTGGTGACCGCCGGCGCCGAGCTCAGCGCCCGCCGGATCGCCTCGACGGTCTGCGGGGTGGCGGCCTCCCCGACCAGCATCCCGTAGGTCTCCATCGCGACGATCACGGCGACGGCCAGCAGCAGGATGCCGATCGCGAGGGTGCCGGCGCCGTCCCAGAGCGGTTCGTCGAGCAGCAGCGTCAGGCCGACCCCGGCCAGGGCGAACACCAGGCCGCACAGCGCGGCCAGGTCCTCCAGCAGGACGACCGGCAGCTCCGGGGAGCGCGCGTCCCGGATGAAGCGCCACCACGACCCCGAGCCCTTGAGATGCCTCGACTCCTTGATGGCCGTCCGGAACGAGAAACTCTCGAGCACGATCGCGACGGCGAGGACCACGATCGCCACCACGCCGCTCTCCAGCTCGTGGGGGTGGCGCAGCTTCTCCACGCCCTCGTAGACGGAGAACAGCCCGCCGACGCTGAACAGCACGATGCCGACGAGGAAGCCCGCGATGTAGCGGGAACGCCCGTAGCCGAAGGGGTGCTCCTCGTCCGCCGGCTGGCTGGCGTTGCGCTGCCCGAGCAGGAGCAACGCCTGGTTGCTCGAGTCGGCGACGGAGTGGATCGACTCGGCGAGCATGGACGACGAACGGGTGAAGAGGAACGCCACGAACTTCGCGACCGCGATGCCCAGGTTCGCGAGCAGTGCCGCCACGACCGCCTTGGTGCCGCCTTCTGTGCTCACGTGCTCCCGCTCTCGTCCCGTGTTCTGTCTCCCGCGCGCCGATGGGCGCCCGAACCGAGGGCCCAGTGTGTCAAGGTGGCCACCTCCGGGCGCCGCCGGGTGCTCCCGTGGTATCAGGCCAGGGTGACGAGATCGGCGAGGTCGGGCGACCAGGTGTCCTCGACGCCGTCCGGCAGCATCAGGACCTTGTCGGGGCTCAGTGCCTCGACCGCGCCCGGGTCGTGCGTGACGAGGACCACCGAGCCCCGGTAGGTGCGCAGTGCGCTCAGGACCTCGTCGCGCGACGCCGGGTCGAGGTTGTTCGTCGGCTCGTCGAGCAGCAGCACGTTCGCCGAGCTGCAGACCAGGCCAGCCAGGGCCAGCCGGGTCTTCTCACCGCCGGAGAGCGTCTCGGCGAGCTGTTCGACCGCGTCCCCCCCGAACAGGAATGCGCCCAGGATGCGACGCAGGTCGACGTCGGAGGCGGTGGGCGCCGCGGCGCGCATGTTGTCGAGCACCGTGCGGGAGGTGTCGAGCGTCTCGTGCTCCTGCGCGTAGTACCCCAGGCGCAGGCCGTGCCCCGGGTGCACCTCGCCGGCGTCCGGGGTCTCCTGGCCGGCGAGCATGCGCAGCAGCGTCGTCTTGCCGGCGCCGTTGAGGCCCAGGACCACGACCCGGGTGCCGCGGTCGATCGCCAGGTCGACGCCGGTGAACACCTCCAGCGAGCCGTAGGACTTCGACAGGCCGGTGGCGGTCAGCGGCGTGCGGCCGCACGGAGCCGGATCGGGGAAGCGCAGCTTGGCGACCCGGTCGGCGACCCGGACCTCGGCGAGGCCGGAGGCGAGGCGCTCCGCGCGGCGGTCCATCTGGTGTGCCGCGCGCGCCTTGGTGGCCTTCGCCCGCATCTTGTCGGCCTGCGCCCGCAACGAGTCGATCTTCTTCTCCGCGTTGGCCCGCTCCCGCCGCCGGCGGCGCTCGTCCTGATCGCGCTGGGTGAGATAGGTCTTCCAGTTGACGTTGTAGACGTCGAGCGCGGCGCGGTTGGCGTCGAGATGGAAAACCTTGTTCACACTCTTGTCCAGCAGGTCGACGTCGTGGCTGATGACGATCAGGCCGCCGGAATGGGCGCGCAGGAAGTCACGCAGCCAGGTGATCGAGTCGGCGTCGAGGTGGTTGGTCGGCTCGTCGAGCAGCAGTGTCGCGTCGGAGTTCCCCGAACCGGCGAACAGGATCCGGGCCAGCTCGACGCGGCGGCGCTGGCCACCCGAGAGCGTTCCGATCTGCTGGCCGAGAACCCGGTCGGGCAGGCCGAGTGAGGAGCAGATCCGCGCCGCCTCCGCCTCGGCGGCGTACCCGCCGAGCATCCCGAACCGCTCCTCCAGCCGGCCGTAGCGACGCACCGCGGTGTCGCGGGCCGTCTCGTCGACGAACTCGGCCATCTCGAGCTGGAGCTTCTCCATCTCGCGCAGGATCACGTCGAGGCCTCGGGCGGCGAGCACGCGGTCGCGGGCGGTGTCGGCGAGGTCGCCGGTGCGCGGGTCCTGCGGCAGGTAGCCGATCTCGCCGCGGATGTCCACCTTGCCGGCGAAGGGCAGGGTCTCCCCCGCGAGCGTCTTCAGCATCGTCGTCTTGCCGGCGCCGTTGCGGCCGACGAGGCCGATACGGTCACCCGGCTGCACCCGGAACGAGACCGGCTCGATCAGTGTGCGGGCTCCGGCACGGAGCTCGAGCTCGGACACGATGATCATGAGGGTCGGCCTCTTTCGTACATCGGATTCGTGCGCGTATCAGGTGTCAGCGGCTGGCCACCACGACACCGGAGTGCCTGGGAAACGCCCGCCTCACGACGCGGCAGAGGTCATGTCCTCCAGGGTACGGGCCGCGGCAACGCGCCCGACGGGCGTCCCGCGCCGGACGGTCGGTGACTACCGCCGCGCGGGTGCGCCCACCAGGCGTTGCGGGTACGCCTTTCCCAGGTCACGGGCACGAGCCCCGGCTCACGGACGCCTTCGGGCCAGACACGGGGAGGTCACGATGACAACCACGTATCGACAGAACCGGGAGACGCAGCGCCCGAGCTCGCTGTGGTCGGCCCTGGTCATCCTCGGAATCGCGGTCACGGTCCTGGGGTTGCTGCTCATCACCAATCCCTTCACCACCGTCGGCGCGCTGGCCGTCATCGCCGGTGTGGCTCTTCTCGTCTCCGGCATCACCGAGATCGTCTCCGCCGTACGCACCGAGAACAGCAGCTCCGCCATCTTCTTCGGCGCGCTGACCGCCATCGCCGGCGTGGTGATCCTGCTGTGGCCGGGGGTGACGCTGCACGCGATAGCGCTGATCGTCGGTGCGGCCCTGATCGTCGCGGGGGTGGTCCGGGCACTGCTGGTGCTGGCGAGTCGGAACGGCCAGGCCGGCCGCACCGGAAGCGTGGCCCGTGGCCTGCTGATCGCCGCGCTCGCCGTGGTCCTCGGGGTGCTGGCCCTGGCCTGGCCGTCCTCGACCGTGGTGGTGCTCGCGGTGCTGTTCGGCATCCAGCTCGTCGTCACCGGCGTGACCGAGGTGGCACTCGGCCTGGCCCTGCGCCCCTGAGCAGCCTGCTCGCCCTTTGATTCCTTCTCGCCCTCTCCGAGCAAAATCCGCCGCCAGCGACCCCCGAAACAGCGAGGAAGAAACTAAGGGCGAGTAACTGAGCCGGACTCCCCGGCCAGCCACCGAGGCCAGAACCGTGAGCCCTCGCCGAGCGACGGCAATGGTCGCCCCGGACTCAGCCCAGGATGCGCTTGCGCCAGAGTTCGACGGCCTCGGGCCGGGCGCCGCGGTCGAGGAACCAGCCCTCCGGGCCCTGCGGGTGCCCGTCGATGATGGTCAGCACCTGCTTGACGGCGTCCACCGAGACCTTGGTGACCTCCTTGTCGACGACCCGGCCGTCGGGGAGGATCGCGTGCCCTCGCAGGCGGCGCAGCACGCCCGGCATGTTCTCGCCGGTAACCAGGTAGTCGGCGACCACCTGCTCCGGGACGACACCGGCCAGGCGCAGGAGGAGGGCGACGACCACGCCCGTGCGGTCCTTGCCGGCCGCGCAGTGCACCAGGAGCGGACCGGGGGCCTCCGCCGCCAGGTCGAGGATCTCCACCAGCCGGGGCGTCGCGATGTCGAGCATCGCGGCGTACAGCGTGCGCAGGCCGCCCGCGAGCGCGTCCGGCGGCAGGGAGTCGCTGACCCGGCCGGTCTCCTCGCCGAGCAGGGGCATCACGTGGATCTCCGAGCCGATCAGCGACAGCGGGTGCGGGGAGCTCCCCCGCTCGACCGCGGAGCGCAGATCGACCACGGTCGGCGGGGGCCAGGTGAACTCCGTCGCCGGCCGGGCGTCCTCGACCCGGGGCATCTCGCTGCGGTACAGCACGCCCGTGTTGGTGACGCGGTCGTCCGTGGTGGTCATGCCGCCGACGTCCCGCAGGTTGGCGAGCCGTTCCGTGGCGAGATCTTCTGTTCCCATCCGATGTCCTCCTGAGAGCGCGGTGCACGCAGGGTCCCGACTGCCTCCGTCGGGCGGGTGGCCGGGCCGGGCGGGCCAGGTCAGGCCCTGGCCTCGGTGTCATCGCCGCGCGTGCGGACCCACGCCATCCTCGCCGAAGAGGCCGACCTCATGTGGGGCGATTACCCCCACACCGGGCGGCGGCTCGGCGGCGGAGGTCGGCCCGGCGACGGACGCTGACTTGGCTACGGGCGTCGCTCGCCCGGCCCGCCGGGCCCGGGACGGGCCGGCGGTGGCCGGCGGACCGGCAGCGGCGGCTGCCTCCTCCGGGTCGACGTCGACGGGGTCGACGAGGTGACGGCCGGTGTTGCGGACGCTGCCGACCTCGGGTGAGACCGGGTGTGCGGCGAACACCCCGGCCGGCGCGGGCCGCAGGATCCCGGCGAGCGCCTCGGGATCCCGCAGCGTCGGGTCGATCCACCGGGACCAGGCCGGGCGCGGCACCACGACGGGTGACCGGTCGTGGATGAACTCGATGCCCGCGGCCGCGTCGGTGGTGAGGATCGTGAACGTGGTCAGCGGCTGCTCGCCCTTCGACCAGACCTCGTAGAGCCCGGCGAAGGCGAACAGGCCGTCGGCCCCCGGGTGGCCGGCCGGATGGATGTAGTAGGGCTGGCCGCGGCGCGAGCCGCCGGGCCGCCGCCACTCGTAGAAACCGGTGGCGGGAACGAGGCACCGGCGGGCGGCGAACGCTGCGCGAAACGCCGGCTTGGACGCGACCGACTCGGCGCGGGCGTTGATCAGGCGGCTACCGATCGCCGGGTCCTTCGCCCAGAACGGGACCAGACCCCAGGTGGCCAGCCGCAGGACCCGCCCACCGCCCGCGGCCCGCGGCCCGCCGCCCGCGCCTGTCTCACCAGCCTCGCCACTTTCGCCGGCCCCGCCGGTGACAACGCCAGCCGCCGGCTCACCGTGCCCGGCGTCGCCCGGCGGCCGACGCGCGACGACGATCGGCATCACCGTGGTCGGGGCGACGTTGTAGCTCTCCGTCACCCGGCCGCCCGTCTCGTCCGCCGCGGACATCGCCGCGGCGAGATCGTCGGCGCTCAGAGTCTGGGTATACCTGCCGCACATGTCTGAGCAGTCTTCCAGCCGTTGCGTCCGGTGTGTTTTGGCGCTCACCGGTCAGCCTGCCGTCCCTGGCGGGGCGGCGCTCCCGGTCTGACCGGCCGAGGCCGTGCCGGGTTCCCGTTTCACAGCCACCCGCCCACCGCAGTGGGTCCTACGGTCGGCTCCACGGGCGTTTTCCGTCTCCGACGCACTGCCGGCGACGAGGTGACGCAGGTTGACCGCGGCGTTCACGTCACGGTCGAGCACCAGCCCGCAGGGCTGGCAGGAGAAGGTGCGCTCCGACAGTGTCAGGTTTGGGTTTCGCCAGCCACAACCGGAACAGGTCTTCGAACTCGGATACCAGCGGCCGGCAGTGACCAGTCTCGATCCGTACCAGCCGGTCTTGTAGGCGAGCTGGCGGCGGATCTCGGCCATCCCCGCGTCGGAGACCGCACGAGCCAGCCGCCGGTGACGCACCATCCCCGCAACTCCGCCTCCCGCTGCGACAACGCCGCCTTCACCCGCGACAAGCCCCAGTTGAAGGCAAACCGGGCAGCCCCGGCATGCCGGGCCAGCGCCGCCCGCTGCACCACGTTCGGGTCAAGAGCGAACCGGTAAGCCTGCACCGTCCTCACACGGCGGCCCCGGTGGCAGCTTCAACAGCCCGCCGCGCTCTGCCCGCAGCGGCGCGGTGGTCAACCGGCAGGCCCTCACCCGTGGCCCACACCCGGTGACCCGGGCGACCTGCCGGTCAAGGCCGGGTCCCTGGCCCGCGCACGAGACACGGGCAGACACCACGGTCTCTCCAGGAGCGGGGGCCCGTTCAACATCCCCGACGATGATCAGCCCGCCAACCTTACGGACCGGGGCAGATAGCTTCCCCGCGTTGAACCAGCAGCGAGCCGTCACACAGGCAGTGCCCTGCGACCCGGCCCACTCCTTGAGGTCCACATGACCATCATGCACGCCAATGATCACTAAAGATCATTATTCAGTGCAACAGTTACACCCTCCACCGACACTTCCGACCGACCAGCACTTCCGACCGGCCTGGAAGGGTCTCCGGGAGGATCAGACGACGAGCGCGGCCGCCGCGGTCGCCAGGCAGCCCAGCGAGAGCAGTCCGAACGCGCCGACCCAGAAGGCACCCGGCAGTCCGGTGAGGCGGGCGAGCTGGTCCGGGTCGGAGTCCCGGGCGCGCCGCTGCCGCCGCTGCCGCTGGACCTCGATGATCGGCCGCACCGCCCCGAGCAGCAGGAACCAGGTCGCGTAGGCGGCGAAGCCAGCCTGGACGTCGTCCGCCGCGAACCACGAGATCCCGAGCACGACGACGGTGCTGACCAGCACCGACACGACACCGAAGGCGTTGCGGACAACCACCAGCATGACCAGCAGCAGCGCGACGAGGATCTGCAGGAGCAGGCTGATCCGCCCGGTGGCGAGCAGGCCGGAGGCACCCAGCCCGAGCAGCGACGGCGTCGTGTAGCCGGCGGCGACGGTCAGGATGACCCCGGGCCCGGTCGGCCGGCCCGAGGACACCGTGACGCCGGAGGTGTCGGAGTGCAGGCGCACCCCGGCCAGGCGGCGGCCGGTGGCGACCGCGGCGAGGGCATGCCCGCCCTCGTGCGCGATCGTCACGACGTGACGGGCGGTCGGCCAGGTGCGGCCGCTCGCCACAGTGAGCAGCGCGACGACCCCCGTGAGGACGAGGATCCAGTGCGCGGGGGCCGGCTGCGCGTCGAGGCTCCGGCTCAGCAGATCGGACGTGGCTGCCCCTCTCCTCGTCGCCGGTGGATCGTCGCCGGCGGACGGACGGTACGCCGCCACGATCGTCCCGCATGAGCCGCCCGGGTCCAACGCCCCGGTATGGCATCGTCCGTCGGCTCGCCGACAACACGGAGCCGGACGGGGCGCAGCCGGACGGGGCATCCGGTAAATGCACGACTCGCGCCGCCCCGTGACGCACGATGGGTCCGCGCCCACCGGGTGGCGGGCGGCGGGCGGCGGACCGCGAGGCACCGATCTGACGGCATACCGATCTGGGGAGGATTCGCGGCATGGCGGAGTACGTGTACCGACCGGTCGTCCATACGGCGATGGGGCTCTTCCGCGCGTTGCGCCTGCGGCTGGACATACGTGGCGAGGAGAACGTGCCGGCCGGCGGCGGGGCCATCGTGCTGATCAACCACGTCTCCTACCTGGACTTCGCGCTCGCCGGGGTTCCCTTCTGGTACGCGCGGCGGCGCATGGTCCGGTTCATGGCCAAGAAGCAGGTGTTCGACCACCGCGTCAGCGGGCCGCTGATGCGTGGGATGCACCACATCCCGGTCGACCGGGCGGCCGGGGCCGGCTCATTGATCGCGGCGGTGCGCGCGCTGCGCGAGGGCGAGCTCGTCGGAGTGTTCCCCGAGGCCACGATCAGCCCGAGCTACTGCCTGGCGCCGTTCAAGTCGGGCGCCGCCCGGATGGCCACCGAGGCCGAGGTGCCGGTGATACCCCTGGTGCTCTGGGGCAGCCAGCGGATCCTGACCAAGGGCCGGCCCCGCGACCTGCGCGCGGCTGTCGGCACGCCGGTCTCGATCACGGTCGGCAAGCCCGTCCCGTACTCGGAGCTGCCGGACGCCCGGACCGGCACCGCGCTGCTGGAGCTCCGGATGGGCGAGCTGCTCGACGACGCGCAGCGCCGCTACCCCGCGCCCCCGCCGGGTGAGTCCCCCTGGTGGCTGCCCGCCCATCTCGGCGGATCGGCGCCCGAGCGCCCCGCCCGTCCCGCCGGCTGACCCGCGGCCGGCTGCGGAAGAATCGTGGACGGACCCGCAGCACGGACCGGAGGACAGACGTGAGCGACCCCGCGACCCGGCAGGTCACCGACGAAGTGACCGAAGAGGTGACGGACGAGCAGTTCGTGGACGGGCTACCCAAGGTGGAGCTGCACGTCCACCTGGAGGGCTCGATGCTGCCGGCGACCCTGCTGCGGCTCGCCCGCCGCCACGGCGTCGACCATCTGCCGACCGACCTGGACGCCCTGCGGGCCTACTACGAGTTCCGCGACTTCGACCACTTCATCGAGGTCTACCTGGCCGCTGTCCAGGTCCTGCGGGACGAGGAGGACTTCCGCCTGCTCGCCCGGGAGACCGCGCTCGGGCTGGCCGCGCAGCGGGTGCGCTACGCGGAGATCACCTTCACGCCCTTCCTGCACGTCCAGCGCGGCATCGACCCCGCGGTCGTGTTCGCCGGTGTGGAGGCGGGCCGGCTCGACGCGGAGCGCGAGGCCGGCATCCAGGTGCGCTGGATCACCGATATCCCCGGCCTGCCGGGGACGGACAACGTCACCTCCGGGGAGCGCACCCTGGAGCTGGCCCTGGCCCACGGCGGGGACGGCGTGATCGCGCTGGGCCTGGGCGGGCCCGAGATCGGGGTGCCGCGGCCCCAGTTCGGCCCGGTCTTCACCGCGGCACGGGACGCCGGCCTGCACTGCGTCCCGCACGCGGGCGAGACGACCGGGCCCCGGACCATCTGGGACTCGCTCGAGTACCTGCACGCGGAGCGGATCGGGCACGGGACCAGCGCGCTGGGCGACCCGGCGCTGGTCGAGCACCTGCGCCGGCACCGCATCCCGCTGGAGGTCTCCCCCACCTCGAACCTGTGCACCGGGGCTGTGGCCAGCTACGGGGTGCACCCGCTGCCGGAGATGATCGCGCAGGGCCTCCAGGTGAACCTGAACAGCGACGACCCGCCCATGTTCAACACGACGCTGCGCGCGGAGTATCTGCACGCGCTGCGCTCGCTCAGGCTCTCCCGGCAGCAGGTGTTCGACGTGGCCGCCGCGGCGGTGGAGCACTCCTTCCTGCCGGCGGACGGCAAGGAGCGGCTGCGGGCCGAGTTCACCGCGGCCGCGGCGGATCTCGGCGTCCGTCCCGCGGCCCCCGCGGGGAGCTGAGCAGGCCCCGCCGGGGCCTGGCACGCGCCTGGCGGAACCCGGACAGGCGTTGCGGGAACGGGCGTCCCGCGTTTATGGGGTGGGCCCACGGGTACCGCAGCCGACGTCGTTGGTGATCAGCCGATTCGTACGGAGGTCACGCCGTGTCGGCGCTGGGATGGTTCCTGCTGGTCCTCGTTCTCGTAATCCTGGGCGTGGTCCTCGTTGGCGTGCTCGGGGGTGCCCGGCTGGCCCCGGGCGGTTCCGGCCGGGCGCTGCGCAGTCGTTTCGGGCCGGAGTACGACCGTGCGGTGGAACACAGCGGCGGGGATCGCCGCGCGGCCGAACGCAGGCTCGCCGAGGTGGCCCGGCGGCGCGACGAGCTTGACCTCCAGCCGCTCGACGAGCCCGCCCGCGCCGGGTATCTCACCCGCTGGAACGCCGTCCAGGCGCGGTTCGTCGACGACCCCGCCGACTCCGCCCGCCAGGCGGACCGGCTCGTCGTCGAGGTGATGCACGCCCGGGGCTACCCGGAGTCGACCTTCGACGAGCGGGCCGACCTGATCTCCGCCGAGCGGCCCGAGCTGGTCGCCCCCTACCGGGACGCGCACGCCCACGCCGAGGCCCCGGGGGACGGCCCCGACACCGACGGCCCCGACACCGAGGAACTGCGCACCGCCCTGGTCCAGCTGCGCGGGCTCTTCGGATGGCTGGTCACCGGCGAGACGGAGCCGCGGGACCAGGACGCCCAGAGCTCCCCGGCCCTGGCCGGGTCCCCGCGGCAGCGCACCTGACCGCTCGGACGTCCCCCGCCGCCGGCAACGGCCCCGGGCGGGCCTGGCGCACGACTCGGCCGAGACTCCAAGGCAGGAGGACCCGCAATGAACACATTCGACGCACGCGAGCCCGAGATGGGACCGCCATCCGGGAAGCGGACCACCGACGGCGGCCCGTCCGCCCGTTCCGCCCCCGGCCCGGCCGGCGCGCCCGCGGCCCAGGCGGACCGAACGGCCCAGGTGGACCAGGCGGATGACCGGGTTGCCCCGGCGGCTTCGACGCCGCTGGGCACGACGGCGCTGCCGGGCACGGCGGCGGAGCCGGACGCCTCGGCGTACGCCCTGGTCGGCGACGAGCCGGGGTTCACCACCGGGACGAGCGGCCCCGCGGCACCGCCGGACGCCGTCCGCGACGAGCCGGGCGACGGTGATCCGGCCACGGCCGGCCGCCCGACCCCTGCCGGCTCGACTTCGGCTGGCCCGACCCCTGCCGGCCCGACCCCTGGCGGCCCGACCCCTGGCGGCCCGACATCAGCCGGCTCGGCGTCCGCTGGCCCGGCAGGTGCCGGGCCGACGGCCACCGAGGCCACCTCGTCCGGCGAGCCGGAAGGCGCGTGGCGGCAGGTCCTGATCGACTTCGTCGACCATCCCCGCCAGGCGGTCGAGAAGGCCGACCGGCTGGTGGACGAGGCGGTCCGGTCGCTGACCGACCGGATCAGCCGGGAGCACTCGGGGCTGCGCTCCGCCTGGCACGACCACGGTGAGCCATCGACCGAGGACCTACGCAAGGCGCTGCGCGGCTACCGGGAGTTCTTCGAGAAGATCCTCAGCGCCCGCTGACCCGCAGGTCAGCGGGCGCTTGCCGGGGGCTGGCCGGTCCTCAGGGGCGTTCGGCGTCGAGGCCGCGGGGCGCCCCGACGGAGCGACCGGCCAGGTCGAGCTCGCGCAGCTGCTCCTCGGCGGTCTGCTCCACCCGGCGCATGGTCGCCCGCAGGATCGGCGGCGTCATGATCGACGTCACGACCGCCACCAGGACGATCACGGTGTACGTCGCGGTGGAGAGGACGCCGAGGCGCAGGCCCGTGCCGGCCACGACGATCTCGATGACGCCGCGGGCGTTCAGGCCCGCGCCCAGCGAGAGCGCCTCCCAGTGCCCCAGCCGGCTCGCGCGGGCACCGATGTAGGCACCGGCGAACTTGCCCAGGATCGCGAGTCCGAGGATCACGACGGCGGCGAGCGCCACCTCCGGCCGGGTCAGCGCGGTCAGGTCGATGCGCAGCCCGGCGGACGCGAAGAAGATCGGCGCGAGCACGCCCATGACCATCAGGCGGAGCGGTTCGAGCCGCCGGATGTCCAGAGTCGGCGTGGACCCGAGCAGGATGCCGGCAATGAACGCGCCGAGGATCGCCTCCAGTTTGAGAGCGTGCGTCCCGGCGGCCGCGGCGAGGATGAAGACGACCGCCACCGCGATACCGGAACCCGATCCGGTGCCGCCGGTGTCAGCCGTTTCAGCCGTTTCAGCGGACGGCCTGGCAAGGCCGCCGGCGGCGACGGCCAGCCGGGCGAGCGGGCGGCCGACAACGAACGCCGCGGCGACGACACCGATCACGCTGAGCACCGGCCACGCGATGTCGCCGCCGCGCACCCCCGTTGTCGCCATCGCGGAGACCACCGACAGCAACGACCAGCCGACCGCGTCGTCAACCGTGGCGGAGGCGAGGATGAGCTGGCCGACGTTGCGGTGCAGCAGCCGCATGTCGTGCAGGATCTTGGCCGCGACGGGGATCGCGCTGACCCCCATGGCCACCCCGAGGAACAGCGCGAACTCCCCGCGGTCGGCGCCGTCCGCCAGCAGCGACTCCGGCAGGAGCAGGCCCGCGCCGATCCCGAGCCCGACCGGCAGCACGAGGCCGGCGATGCTGATCCGCGCGGCGGTGGCTCCCCGCCGGCGGACCATCCGCATGTCCATCTCGATGCCGGTGAGGCCCACCAGGAGGATCACGCCGATCTGCCCCAGCGCGTCGAGCAGGTGCATCTGGTCGGGCTCGGCGGGCAGCAGCCAGCCCGAGAACTCGGACGCGACCGCCCCGAGCAGCGACGGGCCGACCACCACGCCCGCGAGCAGTTCGCCGACCACGGAGGGCAGCCCGAGTCGGATGGCGAGACGACCGAGCCCCAGCGCGAGGCACAACAGGACGGTCACCTGAAGAAGAAAAATGAGCAATGAATGATGGGACAACGAGGCCACCGGGGCCGCCGTCACGAATGACGTCTCCGTCGCGTTCACTGCGCCAGCCCCCGCCGCCACGTAGTCGTTTCAGCTCGCCGTCCACCGGGTGAATCAGGTGCGATGAGATTAGCGCCCAGCCGAAGATCCCGGGCCCGACTGACAAGAATCGGGACCTCCGGGAAGGCGGTGATGGCTTTCGGTTCGGGCTTGCCGCTTCAGCCCGCCGAAACGCGATCGGGCAACGCATCGACCTCCGACGCAGCGGGCGCAACGGCCTGTGGCGAAGCGGCCGCTGGCGCGGCGGCCGCGGCGCCGCCCCCGCCATAGCGGGCGACGAGCCGCGCGCGCCGCGCGGGGTCGAGATTGGCTCGGGTCACGTCACCGCCGTAGTGCGCGGCGACCCTCGGATCCATGACTCGGAACCAGAACCGGGGGAACAGCGATGCGACGATCATCGAGCCGTATCCGGCGGGAAGCTGCGGGGCCGAGTCGAAGGACCGCAGCGACTGGTAGCGCACGGTGGGGTGCGCGTGATGATCGCTGTGCCGGGGCAGGTGGTACAGCGCGAGATTGCTGATGACGTCGTCGCTGTTCCAGCTGTGCCGTGGGTCGACCTTCTCGTACCGGCCGGCCGCGGTCCACTCCCGCGCCAGCCCGTAATGCTCGATGTAGTTGACCGACTCCAGCAGGGAGAAGCCGACGACCGCCTGCAGCACGAGGAAGGCGAGCACCGCCGGCCCGAACGCCACCGCGAGAACCCCGAACAGCACCACCGTGTAGCACCAGGCGGAAAGCACCTCGTTGCGCGGTGACCAGGGCGAACGACCACGCAGACGCAGCCGGGCCGCCTCGAGCGCCCAGGCCGACCGCAGGCTGCCGACGACCGTGCGCGGCCAGAACCGCCAGAAGCTCTCCCCCATCCGGGCGCTGGCCGGATCCCGCGGCGTCGCGACGTGGACGTGATGGCCCCGGTTGTGCTCCACGTAGAAGTGCCCGTAGGCGGCGGGCGCCAGCATGGCCTTCGCGAGCCGGCGCTCGACCCGGGCGCGCTTGTGGCCCAGCTCGTGCGCGGTGTTGATGCCGATCCCGGTGACCGTGCCGAGCGCGAGGACGACCGCCACCCGCTCGATCACCGACAGGTCGCCGCGCGTCCACGCCCAGCAGCCCATGAGCAGCGCGACACCGGCGAGCGGTAGATAGAGGTAGGTGCACCAGCGGTAGTAGCGGTCGGCGTCCAGCGCCTCGCGGGTTCCCTCCGGGGCGCCGACCGGGTCCTTCGGGGTCGTCGCGTCGAGCACGGGCAACAGCACGAACACGAAGGCGGGCGTGAGCCACCAGGGCAGGCCCGACCCGGTGCGGTGCCAGAGCCCGAACGAGACGATCGGCAGCAGCGGCGGCAGCAGCGCCGTCAGCCACATGTAACGCTTGCCGTCGCGCCAGGCGACCCCGCCCGGGCCGACGAGCACTGGCGCCGTCATCTGCCGCCCTCCCAGCCTGCCGGGCCCGCCTGCCCAGGACCCCGCCTCGTCCGCCCGAGCAGTGTCACATCCACCACCGACAGGAACAATCGACCCAGGTGGAAGGCACCCGGCGGCCACCGGCGGTTCACCGACCGGTCCCGCCGAGACACCCCGGCGGTGCAGACTGGCACCGTGAGGCCGCAGAGCGAACCGCCGTCCAGCCCGACGCACGGACCGCCGGCCGTGCCGGTGGGTGCCGTGCCGGAGGTGGCACGGCACGGGTCGATGACCGATGCTCCGCCGTGGATCGGCGGTGTCACGATCGGCACGCTGTTCCTCTCGGCGGCCGTCCTCATCACTTACACGCTCCTCCCACTGCCCGGGCAGGAGTCCCTCGGTGATCTGAACTACGTCGTCGCCGGGCTGCTCTTCGCCGGCCACATCACCTTCACCCGCCTCTACCGCACCCGGCTGGCCCGCCCGGCCAGCGGGAGCTCGCCCCACCGGCCGGGCCACGACCCCGACGGAGCGGGCCCACCGGCCAAGCCAAGCCGACCGGAGCCCTCCGACGCCCCGGCCGAGTGACGCAGGCGACGCGTGCGAGGCGATTTCGGCCGGCCTGCGGGCTGAGACGATGCGTCGGTGTCCGCCCTGGTCGTCGTACTTGTCGGCCTTGTCGCCGGGGTGGTGGCGCAGCGCTCGTTCCAGCTCCCTGACGACGCCCCGCGGGCGCTCAACATCTGGCTGCTCGACGTCGCCCTGCCCGCGCTGACCCTGCACGTGCTGCACGGCGTGGAGATCCCGTCGAACGTCGCGATCGTTGTGGCCGCCCCGTACCTTCTGTTCGCCGTCACCGTGCTGATCTACCTGACGGCGGCACGGCTGATGCGGCTGCCGCGGGAGGTCGTGGTCGCGCTGGTGGCCGCGACCGCGGTGGCGAACACCTCGTTCGTCGGCATCCCGATGGTCACGGCGTTCTTCGGCGAGCAGTGGGTACCCGTCGCACTGCTCGCCGACCAGCTCGGCTCCTCCCTGCTGCTGAACACCATCGTGCTGGTGCTGGTGACGGCCACCGCGGGCGCCGCGTCGACGCCGCTGGCGGTGGCCCGCAGGGCGTTGGCGCGTCCCTCGCTCATCGCCCTGGTGCTGGCGCTGGCGCTGCGCCCGGTGGGCTTCCCCGCCTGGCTGGACGAGGCCCTGGCCTCGATCGGGGCAACGCTCACCCCGCTGGCCCTGTTCTCGGTGGGCCTGCAGCTGCGGCTGCCGGCCGTCCGCCGGTGGCGGCGTGAGCTGGCCCTGGGGCTGGTGGTGAAGCTGGCCGTGGCGCCGGTCGTGGTCCTGGGCTGCTACGCGCTCGCGGGCGCGCTCACCGACCCGGACGTCCTCACCGACCCGAACGTCAGGGTGGCGTTGTTCGAGACCGCCATGCCGCCGATGGTCGCCGGGGCGATCATCGCCAACCGGCACGGCCTGGCGCCGCCGCTGCCGAGCCTGCTCGTCGGGGTGGGCGCTCCGCTGTCGGTGCTCACCCTCGCGGTCTGGTCACTCCCGCTACACCCGTAACGCCGGATCACCGGATGGCCGCAAGCAACTACAAGGGCGTCCTATAGTTGGATAGGGAGACTATCCAGAGGTCGCAGCCGCCGCACGGGCAGACGAGACTCCTCCACGGGCGGCAGCACGCGGCGGTCGCCTGGAGGCGGCGTCGCCCCGAGACCGCTGTCCCCCGGGGACGGCGGTCCGCCGGGCGGCCGCACCGCGCACGGCGCCAGACACGAGCAGCACGAGAACGGAGGCGGCCACGTGGCCGAGACCCAGGCGGAGCAGGCACAGACCGCGAGCGAGACCCCGGTGGCCGGCGAGATCCGGCGGATCGGCGTCGTCGGATGCGGTCTGATGGGCTCCGGAATCGCCGAGGCGTGCGCCCGGGCGGGACTCGACGTCCTGGTCCGGGAGGTCGACGCCGGCGCTGCCGAGGCCGGCCGCCGCCGGATCACCGCCTCGCTGGACCGCGGCACCCGCAACGGCAAGCTCCAGGAGGCCGACCGGGACGCGGCGCTGGCCCGCCTGTCGTTCACCACCGACCTCGGCGACTTCGCCGACCGCCAGTTCACCGTCGAGGCCATCGCCGAGAACGAGCAGGTCAAGACCGAGATCTTCGCCGCGCTCGACAAGGTCGTCGCCGACGACTCCGCGATCTTCGCCTCGAACACGTCGTCCATCCCGATCATGAAGCTGGGGATGGCCACCAGCCGGCCGGACCAGGTCCTCGGCGTGCACTTCTTCAACCCGGTGCCGGTGATGCGGCTGGTGGAGCTCGTCCCGTCGCTGCTCACCTCGGAGCAGACCCTCGCCCGCGCCCAGGCGTTCGTGACCTCCGCACTACACAAGGACGTCATCCGCTCGCAGGACCGCGCCGGCTTCGTGGTGAACGCGCTGCTCGTGCCCTACCTGCTCTCGGCCATCCGGATGCAGGAGTCCGGCTTCGCCTCCGCGGAGGACATCGACCTCGGCATGGTGCTCGGCTGCGCCCACCCGATGGGGCCGCTGCGGCTGATCGACCTGATCGGGCTCGACACGGTGAAGGCCGTCGCCGAGTCGATGTACGAGGAGTTCAAGGAGCCGCTGTACTCGCCGCCGCCGCTGCTGCTGCGGATGGTGGACGCCGGCCTGCTCGGGAAGAAGACCGGGCGCGGCTTCCACAGCTACGCCTGACCCACCTGACCATCGCCAGGACCAGCTAGGACGAGGACGGCACGGACGTGGACCCGAACTTCGACACCTACCGGCTCACCGACACCCACGTCGCCGTGCGCGAGGCGGTGCGCGATCTCGCCGAGAAGGAGATCGCCCCGTTCGCCGCCGACGCCGACGAGAACGAGCGCTACCCCGTCGAGGCCCACAACGCGTTGGTCCGTTCCGGGTTCAGCGCCGTACACATCCCGGAGAGCTACGGCGGCCAGGGCGCCGACTCGGTGACGACCTGCATTGTCATCGAGGAGGTGGCCCGGGTCTGTGCCTCCTCGTCCCTCATTCCGGCGGTCAACAAGCTCGGCACCATGCCGATCCTGCTGTCCGGCTCGGAGGATCTGAAGAAGCTGGTCCTGCCCTCCATCGCCAGCGGGGAGGCGACCGCCTCCTACGCGCTCTCGGAGCGGGAGGCCGGCTCCGACACCGCGTCCATGCGCACCCGGGCGCACCTCGACGGCGACCACTGGGTCCTCAACGGCACGAAGACCTGGATCACCAACGCCGGCGAGTCCCTCTGGTACACCGTCATGGCCGTGACCGACCCGAACGCGGCGAAGCCGGCCAACGGCATCTCGGCGTTCGTCGTCCGGGCCGACGACCCCGGCTTCGAGGTCGGCTCGAAGGAGCGCAAACTCGGCATCAAGGGCTCCCCCACCCGAGAGATCCACTTCGTCAACTGCACGATCCCCGCCGACCGCATCATCGGCGAGCCCGGCACCGGCCTGCGCACCGCCCTGGCCACCCTCGACCACACCCGGCCCACAATCGGCGCCCAGGCCGTCGGCATCGCCCAGGGCGCGCTGGACGCGGCGATCGGCTACGTCCGTGAGCGCCGCCAGTTCGGCCGCGCGATCGCCGACAACCAGGCCGTCCAGTTCATGCTCGCCGACATGGCGATGAAGATCGAGGCCGCCCGGCACATGGTGTACGTGGCCGCGGCCCGCGCCGAGCGCGGCGAGCCGAACCTCGGCTTCATCACGGCCGCGGCGAAGTGCTTCGCCTCGGACGTCGCCATGGAGGTGACCACCGACGCCGTCCAGCTCTTCGGCGGCGCCGGCTACACCCGTGACTTCCCGGTCGAGCGGATGATGCGCGACGCAAAGATCACCCAGATCTACGAGGGCACCAACCAGATCCAGCGCGTCGTGATGTCCCGCGCCCTGCTCAAGGGCTGACGAGCTCGCGTTTCCCCTGGCAGCAGCCATGATCCGGACCATCAGCCAATCAAGGGGTGGCGACCCGGATTCCCGACTACCACCGGGCGATCATGGCTGCTGCCGAGTGTTTGTGGACATAGCGTGGATTCGATCAAGGGTTGTCCCGCGCCGGCCCCACCGTGTCGGTGGGGGTCGCCCCGCGCAACTGGGTGTCGGTGGACGAGGACCTCGCTGCTGCGGCCAGCCACCCTTGGCGTAGACGCCGCCGAGCGAGGGCGGCGCGAGACAACGAGACCGCAGGCACCACGAGCCACAGAAGGATCGGCAGGACGGGGCGATGCCCGGCCGGCGACAGAAGCCAGAAGGCCGCGACCGTACCCAGGAAGGCGAGCACAGAGATCCACCCGACGCGGGCCGTCCGGACATCGTTCCGCCATCGGCGCTCAAGCCGCGCGTCATACGGCGGACGAGACGGGATCGGGTCGCCCGGTGCAGGCGGCCGCCAGGGGTCATGGGCATTTCCATCGTCCACGCCCTGGATCGTCCCACTGGTGTCGGGCGCGACGAGCCGTGACCGATGAAGATCTGCCACACCCCGCTGCGGTGAGGATCGCAATCAGTTCAGGCCGGCCGCCTCATCCTCCTGGCGCAGCGCCGCCTCGATCCGCCGGCGTGCCGCCTCGTCCTGACCGACGATGCACCGGGCGTAGGTGTGCAGCAGGACCGAGACCGAGTGACCGGCCCACTGGGCGATCTGCGTCGGGGCGACCCCAGCGTTGAGCCACTCCGACACCGCGGCATGCCGAAGGTCGCAGGGGCGACGCACAAACAGTGAGGCGAACTCGGTCGACGACAGCGCCCGCTGCCGCGCCTTCGCCCACACCTTCCGATGACGGTCGTTCGTGACCGGTCCCCGGGGGCCATCTCTCACCCCGACGCTGGACGATTCCGGTAGCCCTACCGTTCCGAGGACGTACAAACTTGCCCATGACTGACAACGGGGGCACTCGTCGGCCAGCAGGTCGGCGGTCGCTGTGGATCGTTGCCGGGCTCGCCGCGGTCGGCGCGGTTGCCGCCGTGGTGGGGATCTGGCACCTGCCGGACCGGATGTACCCGCCGGGCACCGACGGTGAGGCGGAGGCGCGTGCGGCACTGCAGGGCGGTCTGTTGACGGCGGCCGCCGCGCTGACGGCGGTGGCCGGTGCCCTGATCGCACTGGACGAGACCCGGCAGGCCAACGCTGAGGTGCGTCGCGCGAACGCAGAGGTCCGCCGGGCGAACGAGAACACGCATGTCCGGGAGTTGTATGCGACGGCAATCGGGCTGCTGGGGGCGGACACGATCGACAGCCGCCTTGGTGGGATCTATGCCCTGGAACGGGTCGCTGTCGACTCACCAGCCGATCAGCGCACCGTGGTGGAGGTCCTCTCGGCGTTCGTTCGAGTCCACAGCACCGACCCTGCCCTACGCCCTGCTGTCCCTGACCCAGCTTCTCCTGTACGCCCGGCGGTGGACGTGCACGCTGCTGTCACCGTGCTAGCCCGTCTCCCCGTGATCCCCGACATCCCACGTGCAGACCTGAACGGGGCAAAACTCACCGGTCCGGCCGCCCTCGACCGTCTCCAAGCCGCCCGCGGCAACCTCGCCCAGGTCGAGCTTGCCGAGGCAGACCTCCGCGGCGCCCGCTTGGACGAAGCAGATCTTGCCGACATCAAGATGGTCGAGGTTGACTTCACCGGCGCGCAGATGGTCGGGGCGAACCTCGCCGGAGCACAGATGGTGGAGGCGAACTTCGCTTGGGCCGAGCTGACGAGAGCGGACTTCAGTGGGGCGCAGCTGGTGCAAGCGGACTTCACGGAGGCGCAGATGGTCGGGGTGAACTTCACGGGGGCGCAGCTGGTGCAAGCGGACTTCACGGGGGCGCGCTTGAACGGTGCGAACCTGATGAACGCTGAGGGGGTGTCGCAGGAGCAGGTGGACGTCGCCTTCGGGGACAGCGAGACTCGCCTGCCGCCGGGGCTGACGCTTCCGGCGTCGTGGACGGCTGGCGGTGCCAGTGGGTCATGAGTGGGCCGTGGTCCGGTGCCAGCCTCCGCTGGCCTCCTGCCAGGTACACCGCAGAGGAGCTCCCGGCCACCCGTCGATCATGGTTTATGCACAGGACGTGCATTCGCTGGCTGGGCTGACCGGAGTCCCGTCCATCGGGCCAGGTCAGAGCCATGATCGGCGGCGGAGATGATGGTCTTGAAAACCGCTGCATGCTCAGTGACCAGCCTCCGAGCAGCCGCCTGCGCACGGGAGATCACGCCTGATCAGACATTCGGCCGGGCGGTACATCGCGGCGTGCCAGCGTCAGCTGACTCGCTGGGATCCGGCGCGGCAGGAAGAGATAGCCGTGCGGCGACTCGTCAAGATCAGAAAGCGTGACGTCCGCAACCGTCCACACGTCGACCGGGCCGCCGGTGTTGTTGAGGTCGATGAACCAGTTGGCTTCCCACTCGTCGCGGCAGAGGAAGACTCCGTCGACCTCCGGCCCACGGCTGCCGGCGATACCGCGAGCATGGCCCATCCGAGACCAGTCGAGCCCATACTTCAAGATCGAATCACGGTTGGCTACAGAGGTGACGTGGAACAGCACGCCGGCATCTTCCTCCAGCTCTGGCCTGAAATGAAGCGGTTTTCAGGTTGGCTGGCACGGCGCGAGGATGTCCGGGAGGTCACGAGCGGGCGCGGCGGCTCCGCCCCCTCCCTGCGGGCAGAGCTGTCACCGCTGAACCAAGCACGAGCGGACGTGGCGGCAGCACTCCGTCCCTGCTGGGCGCCGTCGCCGGGGCCAAATTCCAGGAGCTGTCTCCAGGAGCGGAACGCAGGGGAGCATGGGCCGATTCAGGCCCGTGCTCCCCTCGACCGCTCAGCCGCGCACCGGCGCGGGACCCATCGCGTTCAGCGCGGTGACGAGTTGGCGTTCCTCCTCGTCGAAGTGGGCTTCGAGCCGGTCCGCAAGGTCCGCCACCTCCGCTCGCAGCCGCACCGGATCGTCCCGGTCGGGAGTGAAGTCCTCGACCACTTCCTTGATCCGGTTCTGCAGTTCGGCCACGACCTTGTGCTCCTCGGCGAACTTCTCCAGCACCGGTTCCAACGCCGGGAACCGCTCGCGGAGCACTGGGAAGGCGCCGACGTCCTCGCCGGTGTGGTGGACGTTCAGCGCGTGGCAGAAGTCCAGGCAGTGCGACCGCAGTTCGGCGAGCAGGTGGCCGCCCTCGGCCTGCGGCGTGACATCGTTCGCCCTGCCCTCGACCACGTCGTCGATCCGCCTGCGCAGGTCCGCCAGTTCGCCGCGCAGCCAGTCGTGCAGTTCGACCAGTTCGTCACCGAGGTGCTTGACCCGGTCGGGATCGAGGTCGATCGGATGGAGTGCGACGACCGGAATGACCCGATCGGTCTTCGTCTGGTATTCGCCGTACCCCGGCTGCTGCGCGGCGATTTCCGAGAAGAGCCGGTCGCGCTCCTCGCGCGGGGGGATCGAGGCGATCGCCCGGTACGTGCGATCGCCTGCCTCGACCGTCACGATCGCGTTCTTGCGGATGTTGTGGTACCAAGCCGGATGGGTCGGTGCGCCGGCCGCCGAGGCGACGACCAGGTCCTGCCCGTCGATCTGCATCAGGCCGAGCGGCTGGGTGCGGGGCCGGCCGGTGCGCGCCCCCGTCGTGGTGAGAAGACACAGGGTGGAACCCTCGAACATCCCGCCAACTTTCCCTGCGTTGACACGGAATTCGTCGATGATCCCCTGCTGGAACTTCAGAAATTCCTCGAACTGATTCTCGTCTGACATGTAGGTGGAAACCCCTGGGAAATCTTGTGCCCGCCCACCGCGCAACCGGCCGGGCGCACCGCCTGCGGGACACGGTCGGGAAGCTATCACCGCGGCGCGCCGTCCGGGTCGGTCACAGCCGAATCAGGCAGTGCCCCTGCGCGCGGCCCGCGACCCCCTCGAGGGCCGCGGGCCGCCCTGGTGGGGCCGCCTCGGGTCAGGCGGTGCGGTGCCAGTAGGCGCTGCAGTCGTCGATGGGCTCGACGACGTCCGTGATGGCGTGGCGGTCGCGGAACTCGTCGACGGCCTTGCGGCAGGCGGGGATCATGTAGTCGTCGATGATGACGAAACCGCCTCGGGACAGCCTGGGGTAGAGGTTCTCCAGCGCGTCCATGGTCGATTCGTACAGGTCGCCGTCCAGCCGCAGCACGGCCAGCCGCTCGACGGGGGCGGATGGCAGCGTGTCGCGGAACCAGCCCGGCAGGAACCGGACCTGGTCGTCCAGCAACCCGTACCGCTCGAAGTTCGCCCGGACCATGTCCTGGGATACGGCGAGGACGTCGTTGGAGTCGTGCGGCGCCATCTCCCGGTCCATCGGGTGGCCGTTCTCACCGGTGTCCGGGATTCCCTGGAAGGAATCGGCCAGCCAGACCCGCCGGTCGGTGATGCCGTGTGCCTTGAAATAGCCGCGTACGAACTCCACCCGGTCAACGATCACACCCGCCAGATGCGGAAGCAGAACCCCAAGGTCAGAGAGGCGCCCGGCACATGATCACAGCCGGCCGACTGCAGGTGGCCGGCACCCCGGGGTCAGCCCGATCACAAGATCAGGGCCAGACCCAAATTCCAGCCATCGCCCTGACACGATCCCGCCCATCAACCCGCCGGGGCTGGCCTGTACCCTGTGCCACCGAACAGCAGGGGGGCGTTCGTGAACTGTGGGAACAGGTTGAGCCGCACCATGGGGACCGCTGTCGGAATCCTCGTACTCATCGCGGCCTTGGTCGGTGGATGCGGCTCGGCTGCTGACGAGGCCGCCGACAGCCGCACCGTGGATTCTGATCACGCCCAGGTCCCCGACGTGCTTGGCCTTGGCCTCGATGAGGCCAAGGACCGACTAGGGGCCGACCTCGACGCAAAGTCCGTGGACGCCACGGGCCGTGACCGCGTACAGATCGTCGACAGCAACTGGCACGTGGTCCAGCAGGACCCCACCGCGGGATCGGTAGTTCCGAAGGGCGCGACCGTCACACTGCACGTGGTCAAGGAGGGCGAGTCGGTATCACCTACCAGCAGCCCAACGGCCACGGTGACCCCGAGCGCGGCTCCGCCCGCGACCGACGTCCCGGCCGCCACACAGCCGGCGCCGCAAGAGGCGGTCAGCCAGCCGGCACCCCCGCCCGTTTCTACGCCCCGCCCGGCCGATCCGCTGCCCCCGGCAAATAATCCACCGCCGGCGAATGACGACCCGCCCGCCACCTACTACGCGAACTGTGCCGCGGTGCATGCGGCAGGGGCAGCTCCACTATATGCCGGTGAGCCTGGCTACCGCCTCGGCCTGGACAGCAACCAGGACGGGGTCGCCTGCGAGAGATGAAAGCCTGTCCACAGTCATGGGTCGATCCGGAATCGGTCTCGTGGATCCTGGGTGCCCCCGGGTAGGTGGGGTCCTCGCACTCCCGGAGGCAGCAGGCTGCGACTGTCACCGCTGTCACCGGGGTGTCACCAGCCCCGGTGACAGGCTGGCACCCGCTCTGAGCTGCGGAAACAGCCGCCAGAAGGCCGTTTGTCACCGTGTCACCGGCATCTGGGAGTTCCACCCGGGGGCGAGTGGGCGCGGCGGCCGTGCTCTTCGTCCTGGGGTGGCGGGCGGGTGCCGTCCCCAACGCTCGGCGGTTCCTTGCCGGAACGCCTGCTCTCAGATCAAGAACGCGCGGTCCGCGCCGCGCGACGGCTGCGCGTGGCGCTGACGCGCCATGCTCGCCGGAGCGTCGCGGCGATGCTGCTCCAGCAAGGATGGACAGCGGACCTCCTCATGCTCCCGAAAGCTCATGCGATACCGTCTCCTGCAAGTGCACCATAAACGGGGGCGGTCATGGGCGACGCAGTGCAACTCCTCAAGGCAATCTCAGACCTACTAGGCGTCGTCGTCTGGCCAGCCCTCTTTTTCTTTGTCGTAATAAGATTCAGGTCGAGTTTTGCTGAACTATTCAGTAATCTCGCAGAGTTCACTGTCAAGGCGCCTGGGATCGAAGCATCGGCCAGTCGTCAGCAGATAGAGGCGGCGGCATCTCTCGGTGCCGCCGCCGCCGAGCAGCGCGTCGCCGGTGAGTCGGGCAGTGGAAGCGAAATCGACGCACGTGCCATCGCGGATGCGCTGCCCGATGCGCGAATACAGCGGAGGTTGATCGGATCACTCGTGCTCTGGGTCGACGATAGGCCTAGTAATAACCTTTACGAAAGGCACGCCCTCGAATCGCTGGGTGTGCGATTTGTGCTGGCGACTTCGACGGATGAAGCATTGAGTCTACTTAAGCATCAATCGTTCGATATGATCATCTCGGATATGGGTCACCCGGATGATCCAAGGGCTGGTTACACTCTTCTCGACAGGCTTCGCGTTCAGGGTGACCGGACTCCGTTTTTTATCTATGCGGCCTCCCGCGCTCCAGAGCACGTTAGGGAATCGCGGGAGCATGGCGCGATCGGATGCACTAACCTTGTGAATGAATTGACGGAAGTCGTCACATCGACCCTGGCCTCACAACGCAGTTTCTGACGCAGTCTCGCGTCCTCCGCCCGCATTGGAGGACTCGCTGCGGGACCAACTAGTGCGGCGTAAACAAATGCTCGTTCCAGTGACACTGTTAGGCTAGAAAAAGTGTGGGTAAATTGGACACATGATCCTAACTGATAATCAACGCAATATTCTCGAGTCCTTGGCTGGAGGCGGTGGGTACGACAGGTCTGCGGCTGCCCGCGCCCGTATGGTGCTATGGCGGGACGAAGGATTCTCAGTGCGGGAAATAGCCGAGAAGGCGGGCGCGTCGAAGCCTACCGTGCGACTGTGGCTGTCGCGCTATGACGAGGAGGGGCCGGACGGCTTGCTGAGCCGGGTGTCCCCGGGGCGGCCACGGGAGGTCCCGGGGCGGGTACGGGCGCGGATCCTGGCGTTGACCAGGACCACCCCTCCACCGGAGACCGGACTGAGCCACTGGACGAGCACCGAGATGGCGCGGTACCTGAAGCGCCGCGAAGGAGTGTCGGTCTCGCACACCTTCGTGGCCCAGCTGTGGCGGGAGAACAATCTCCAGCCGCACCGGCACCGAGTCTTCAAGCTCTCGGCGGACCCGGATTTCGAGGCCAAGGTGGAGGACGTCGTCGGCCTCTACCTTGATCCCCCCGAGGGCGCCGAGGTCCTGTCGATCGACGAAAAGCCTGGGGTGCAGGCACGCGACCGGACGCAGCCACCGCGGCCGGTCGCCTCCGGCCGGGTCGCCACCCGCACGCACGACTACCAGCGGAAGGGCACGACCGACCTGTTCGCCGCCCTCGACGTCGGGACGGGGCGGGTCACCGCCAGGTGCTTCCCCAGCCACACCAGGGCCGATTTCCTCACGTTCATGGACCAGGTCATCGCGGAATACGGCGGTGCGGAGCTCCATGTCGTGGTCGACAATCTGGCCACCCACTACGGCCCCGACGTCGACACATGGCTACGCAGACACAAGAACGTCACGTTCCATTTCACCCCGTCCGGCAGTTCATGGCTCAACCAGGTCGAGAACTGGTTCGGTATTCTCACCCGGCACGCACTCCAGCGCGGGGCGTTCGTCTCGGTTCAGGACCTCGTCAACACCATCAACAACTATGTCAAGAACTGGAACTGGGACGCCCATCCGTTCGAGTGGACAGCCACCACAGAAGAGATCGTAGCCAAGGTGGAGGTAATCCACCGGGAATTCAGGAAGCTGCTCGCCAACAACTTGTGACGATATTTAGTTATGTATCATCGGAAAGAATTTTGGTTTACAATCTACTAGACAAGAGTAGGAACAGCAAGCTGCTCCTCGGTGCGCTTGTGGTGTAGGACGGCTTACTCACTGCCCGCGGAGTGCAAGCCGCAGGGGATGGCAGCCAGGGCAGCAGCCAAGCCCGCGAACGGCAGCGGACGGCCACGGACTCGGCGGACGAGGTTGAGCCCGTGACCGGCGCCGGCGGAAGTCCACGGACACCGGCGGACGAACCACCGATGATCTCTTAATCCGCGGGTCGGGTGCGAGCGGGCATGAGAGCCGATCCCCGCGTGACGAGCAGCGAGGACGTCGGCCCGGTTGACGGTGTCGAGCGTCGCCGCGAGCAGTGCGTCGGGGTAGGAGATGGCCCCCGCCCCTACCAGGCCGGCCGGGCTGGTAGGTCGCGTTCCGGTCCCAGCTGGGTCCGGACCCCCCGAGCGGGTCTGGCAGGCGTCGAGGAGGCGGGGGCCATCTCCTGGACGGGGGCCGTGCCGGGGATATGTCCACCGGTAGCCCGGGGGCACTGGCGGATTTCGAGGCAGCCTCGTGCCTCCTGTTGGCCATGGGCCATGCCAAAGACGTGCCGAAACTCGGTCGCCGGTCGATCGCCGCATGACGAAAGCCCAGGTAAGGAGGGGTGCAACGGTCGGGTGTCCGTCGCCCTTTCAAGGCAGCGGTTACCGGCTCTTGTAGATGTCGTGGGTGCCGATCCGCAGCCAGCGGACATGCGGGCCGTCGCGGCCCGGAACGGGCTCGCCGTACTCCCACAGGGCCCGGCCGTCCTTCGCCCACCGCAGTTCGAACACGCCCGGCTCGGAGCGGAAGCCCTTCACCCCGAGGCTTGGGTGAAACTGGCCCGTCTCCAGGCCCTCACGGAACAGTGCGACCGCGCGGCGGAACGCTCGCCGCTGCTCGGGAGTCAGCCGCGCGTACTCCGCCATGAAGCGGGCCACCTGCTCGTACGTGGGCACGTGGTCACGATAGTGCGGTGATCGGCCTGCCCTGGTGAGGAGGTCGCGGCTACTCAGCTTGCCTTGGGGTGCTCCTCGGCGGCCAGCTGGTCGAGGAGGGCGTCGAACGCGGCGTCGGACAGGCAGAGGACGGTACGGCCCGCCTCGACGTCCTCGTGGGCCTCGTCGATCGCGCGCTTGGTGTCAACGTCGGGTTCATCAACCCACTCGTGTGGCTCAGGGTAGGGCCGCGTCGCCGGGTCCATGGTCAGCCTCCCTACCGATGCGCGCCGCACCAACTCAACCGTAGCTTCATCCATGATGGCCGACCGTGGCAGCCTGGGCGACCCCAAGGGGCCAGCGCGCCCGCCCGGGTGCCAAGGGCGGTCCCTGGGGGCGGAGTTCGGGCCGACATCGAGCCTGCGTGGACATAGCGTGGATTCGGCTGCCCCCACCAGGTGCATGACGCCCTGAACACGCAGGCAGAAGACATGATCAGCTCGCAACAGCCAAGATCACCCAGATCTACGAGGGCACCAACCAGATCCAGCGCGTCGTCATGTCCCGCGCCCTGCTCAAGGGCTAGCGAACTCCCGCTTCCCCTGGCAGCCAGGCAATCGCCCCCGATTGTCGGCCTGGTGATGGATGGTTCTTTGGCGCGTCACGGGCGTTGTGCCCGGTGGACCGGTAAAGTCCACCGGTGCTGATCATTGGGGTTGAGCTGCCGTGATGGGGCAGACGCACGTGTTGAGCGGCGCGGTGGTCTGGCTGGCGGCCGTGCCTGTCCTGTCGCGGGAGGAGTGGCTGGGGTCGTACGCGGTGTCGCTGTCGCCGCAGCAGGTGATCGCCGGTGCGGTGGTGGCCGCGGGCGCCGGGCTGCTGCCCGACATCGATCATCCCTCGGGTCGGATCGCGAACACCCTCGGCCCCGTCACCCGGACCTTGTGCCGCTGGGTGGGCCGGGCCTCCGGCGGGCACCGGCACGCCACCCACTCCCTGCTGTTCGCGGTCGCCATGGGTGCGGTCATGGGGCTGCTGGCCACCCATTTCCAGTACGGCTGGTGGGCGGCGCTGTACATCCTCGTGGGCTTCGGGCTGCGCGGCCTCGGCCTGGACTTCGAGGGCCACCCTTTCTGGTCCGGGCTGAAGGACTGTGCGGCAGCCGGGGTCGCCATCTACCTCATGCACGGCCTCGACATGAGCTTCGCCGGCTACGCGGTCGCCCTCGGCTGTCTCGCCCACCTGCTCGGGGACTGCCTGACCCCCAGGGGCTGCCTCCTGCTCTGGCCGGTGAACTGGCGGATGGAGACGGTCCTGGTGCCGAGAACGGACGGCCGGGTCGAGCGCCTGGTGGTGGTTCCGCTGCTCACCTGCGCGGCCGTCGTCCTGACGGCCCGGGTCCTGATCGGTGATCATCCGATCAGTTGGCTCAGCTGACCCGCCCGCGGCCGAATCCCGCGCGCCGCGAGGGGCGCGGGACTACGCCTTCCCGGACGCGCGCCGAACCGCCAACTGGACAAGCCCGGCGAATTCCGCCGGTGCCGTGCGATGGGCGAAGTGGTCGCCAGGAAAAGTCACGAGCTCGACGTCACGCACCACCGTGCTCAGGTGCTGCTGCATCACGACGACGGGGAAGCTCTCGCTGAAGCCGTACACGACGGGAATCTCCAGCGCGGCGATGTCGTACGGCGGTGTCGGCGCCCGGATCGACCGTTCCTCCGTGACGAACGCGCGGGCCTGCGGCCGGAGCCGAAGCCGCGCCTCGGCGCTCATCGCGTCGTATTTCGCCCCGAGCATCAGGCGCATGCCCGCGTCCTCAGGGTCCTCGCTCCACAGCATCTGCCGCATGCGCCGGTCGTCCCACCCCGGCACCCACGCCATCACCGTCTCGTAGAGCACCACGGCCGCGACGCTCTCCGGCGCCCGCACCGCGGCCCCGGCGGCGATGACCCCGCCGAACGAATGGCCGACGACGACCGCGCGGCGGCCGTCCAGAACCGCGACGAGATCCTCGATGTGGCCGTTCACGTTCACCGGTGCGCCGGTCGCGTTCGTCGACGTCCCGTAACCGCGGCGGTCGTACCAGCGCATGCGGCACTGGGACGCGAGCAGGTCGACCACCCGGGAGAACGAGCGCCCGCTGTCGAGAACACCGTGCACGAACACCACGAGCGCCTCGCCCTCGCCAGCCTCCGTCACGGCCAGGTCCATGACAAGGACAGTAGTAGGCCTGGTGCCGACGCCGCGGCGGTGGTGCACCCGCACGTGCACCGTCGACCAGGAACATCCCGGCTGGCCGCCAGGCCGGACGCACCGGCCCATCGGAACGGCTGGCTATCGTGAGTGCTGTGAACCTGGACGAGGCCGAATGCCGCGTTCGCTTCGCGGCGGCACGGGTCGCCCGCCTGGCAACGGCCGGCGTGGACGGCCAGCCGCATCTGGTGCCGGTGACGTTCGCCCTGGACGACGATCAGGTCGCCATCGCCGTCGATCACAAACCGAAGCGCTCGACGGCCCTGCGGCGGCTGGCGAACATCGCCGCCAACCCGCGAGTCAGCCTCCTCGTGGACCAGTACACAGACGACTGGGACGGCCTGTGGTGGGTTCGGGCGGATGGCCGCGCACGAGTTGTCACGGACGGCGATGAAGGGGTGAAGCGGGCAGTGGCGATCCACCACCTGGCGGCAAAGTACGACCAGTACCTGGCCGTCCCCCCGACCGGACCAGTTGTTTTCGTCCAGATCGAGAAATGGCAGGGTTGGGCGTTCACAGCCCGCCAGAGGGCCCAAGGAGTCGATGGCGCGCCGGAGACGTAGGCCCCCCGCAGGGAACCCCGGCACTGTGGAGAGCCGAGTACTTCCTCACGGGGGACGCGGTTCCGACTAGTCTTCGATCATGGTTGAGTCACGGGAGGCAGGCAGCGGCGGATCGCCGGCCGTGGCCCCCGAGCACCTTCTGGCCCCTCGCCGGCGGATCGAGGCCGCGATTGCCGCGGCCCTGGCCGAGCTGCCGCCCCATGGCCGGTGGATCACCGTGACCGTCGAGGACCCGGACGACAACAACCTGGTCTACGCGCTGGCACTGGTGGTGCGGGACCGGACGACCGCGGCCGAGGTCGCCGCACATCTGGGGATTCCCGTCACCGAACCCGAGGTCATCGGCTGGGCAAGCGAGTGGGTCGTTTCGGCGCGTTACCGGGGCAGTGCGGCCGGCACATCCGTGAGCCCGACGACCGACCCAGCCGAGCTGGCAGTCGATCTCGCGGACTGGCTGCAGACGTTCCTGGCCGACGACTTCATCTCCGACCCCGTGCCACCGTGCCCCGGCCATCCGCACCCGATGCGGCCGGTGGTGCACGAGCAGAAGCCATGGTGGACGTGCCCCCGGGACGGCGGGCCCATCAGGCCCTGGCCGGCCCAGGTCACCGACCAGAGCTGACGCTCGGAAACGTCGCCCACGAGATCGCGGACGGCGGACAGCCCAGCAGTCGAGCGACGTCCCACACCCCACAGGTACAAGCACGCGGAACTGCGTCAAACGGTGAGGCGCCGCCAGCGGCCGGCGGCGCCTCGTCGCTTTCCCGCTGGGTCCAGACAGCTTCTATCCCGCCGAAATTCGGCAGGCATTCCTAACCGCTATGCAACCGGAAGGGGTGCGGGAGTCACCGGTGCCAGGGACACGACCGGCGACGGGCCGGGCGGGGTGGCGGTGGTCACGGGAGGCTGCTCCGACGACTGAGCCCCTACCCACGGGTACTTGTACTCATGGTGCTTCGAGTTGTACCAGAGCACCCTCTCGAGAGTAATCTTGATCTTCTTCTTCACCAGATCCTTGTAGTGGCGGTCGTAGCCACCGCCCGGCTGGTAGGCGACGGAGGCTGCGTCTCCCGCATCGTCCCCGTCATCCACGTAACCGTAGGACTCGTCGCCGTAGGACTCGCCGCCGTAGGACTCGTCGCCATAGGACTCGCCGCCGTAGGAGGGCCGCTCCTTCTTCTCGTGGTGCTTCTTGTCCTTGCCGTCATACCAGAGGACCCGCTCGTAGCTGATGGCGTCCTTACGCTTCGAGACATCCTTGTGCTTCTTGTAGGGCTTCCCGCGGAGGTCACCGGAAGCCAGCGCCGCGTCGGCGACCTCAACCGGGTCGACAACGCCGGCCGACACACCGGGAACCAGCGGCGTGTCGACGACCTCGGCCAGGCCGTCGGAGCCGGCAGGGGCGCCGGGAACCGGCAGCGTGGCGGCAAGCTCAGCCGGGTCGTCGGACTCGTCGCCGTAGGACTCGCCGCCGTAGGATGGCCGCTCCTTCTTCTCGTGGTGCTTCTTGTCCTTCTTATCGTGGTGCTTCTTGTCCTTGCCGTCATACCAGAGGACCCGCTCGTAGCTGATGGCGTCCTTACGCTTCGAGACATCCTTGTGCTTCTTGTAGGGCTTCCCGCGGAGGTCACCGGAAGCCAGCGCCGCGTCGGCGACCTCAACCGGGTCGACAGCACCGACCGAGACACCGGGAACCAGCGGCGTGTCGACGAGATCAGCCGGGTCGCCGGACTCGTCACCGTAGGACTCGCCGCCGTAGTAGGGCCGGTCCTTCTTCTCGTGGTGCTTCTTGTCCTTGCCGTCGTACCAGAGGACCCGCTCGTAGCTGATGACGGTCTTCTCCTTCTTCACCTCCGGCCCGCCCCCCGGCACCAGGGCCTGTGCCGAGGTGGCGCTCGCACCCAGGGTAACGGCAACGGAAACGAGGCCCGATGTGGCTAGAATGGCCGTACGCCGCCCTATTTTGCTTGTCATCTTCTACCTTTCGGAACGATCTTTTTCCGTAGTTCTACGGTCGTCAACCTAGCGGCCTGACCTCCCTTACGGCGGCAACGCAAAACAGGCGTTTCTCCAGCGACTTCACGGCGTCCGATCCGACACATTTCGGCGAATGCGAGAATTCATCGAACCGGCTCTCCGACACCCGTCAGCCGATACGGTACGGCCCCAGCCAGAAAAATCGGATTGAGAGCGAAGGAGGCAGATTCCAGTCCGGACCATCTGACCATAATCGCCGCCAAAGATACCCGAGGACCGTCTGTAAAAATAAGGCTGATTCGGTGCGGCGCACCGGTTCCAGCGTCCGAACGAATAGTTTTCAACCCACCGCAACCGCAACCGCCACCAAGCCACCGCCGGCGACTCGAATCTTCCCGGTACGACCGCAGCAGGTTACCCATATGGCAGCGCCTAGATTAGGCGATATCTTTTTTCGCAGACATCGGAGAGTCCATATCCGGCGACCAAGTCCCCAGACAGCAGTGGTCACACAGAATCCGGCGCAGACCGCACAGGCGGCGCCTCCTGAGATCCGCAGCAGGAAACCCGTGTTCCTCATATTCGTGCGCGGCGCGGCACGATGTCGAGGAAAACCGGGATGCAGAAGCAGACCGGACCGGTGCGACGACGTCAAGTGTCAGCGAGACGGCCCGGCATGGTGGTCATGTCCCGCGCGCTGCGCAGGGCCCAGTACACGACCCAGGCCAGGTGCACGAGGTCAGGCCGAGGAGCCGGCGGCGTTCTGCAGGGGAAGCAGCACCAGATGCGGGTCCAGCGCGGTGGGCACGAAGCCGAGGTGACGGTAGAACGACTGTCCGTCGGGTGCGGTCGCGTGCGCGCCCAGCAGCGGGGTTCCGACCATGCGGCGCACCGTGAGCGCCCGCATCGTCGCGTCGCGGACGAGCCGGGCACCGACCCCCCGGCCCTGATAGCGGACGTCCACGGCCAGCCGGCCGACGAGCATCATCGGGACCGGGTCCACGGGCCGGCGGGAACGCCACCGCGAGGCCGTGCCGACGCGCTCGGCCGCCGCGGTCGCCAGGCAGTAGTAGCCGGCCACGGTGGAGCCGTCCAGCAGCACGAACGTGCTGGTGATGCGTTCGCGCTGGTGGTCCTTGGCGTGGTGGCGCAGCCAGCTGTCGAGGACGGGATCACCACAGCCGAACGCGACCGTGTCGTGGTCCTCCACCAGGGCCGACGGCTTCGTGAACGGCACGGGCCGAATCCTTCCAGGCATGGTCGATCTCGTCGTGGGGTCGATCTACCGGGATCGACGGGGGCAGCCGGGGCGGCGGGCCTGCCGCCCCGTCAGGGCAGGTGGAGCTCGTCTACGGAGACACGGGTCCCGCCTACTCCTGGCCTGGCTCCTCGTCGAGCAGCTTGCGCAGCCGCGGGTTGTCGGTGGGTGGCGCCTGCAGCATCGCGTCCAGTTCGGCCCAGGCGGTCTCGGAGACCCTGAACAGCCGGCGGTCGGCGAGTACCTCGCGGGCGTAGCGCCGCATGCTCTCCACCGCGAACAGCTCCAGGCTGAGGCCCTCGGCGTCCGCGGCGGACCGGATGATCTCGGCGTCGTCGGCGGGCAGGCCGAACGTGATTCTCTCGTCCTCAGCGGAGGTCATGCTGGCAGTTTGCCGTCCCGGTCCACGACATGCGACGCCGGGCCCCACGTCGCTCGTCACACAATCGGGCAACCGGGTGGGGGGGCGAAAAGCACCGGTCACGGACCATGGTCGGGGCATGTTCGGACCGCTGCGCACCGGGGCATCTCCCTACAGATCATCCATCCGGGACCAACCCCGACGAAGGAGCCGTGAGGACCACGATGGCCGACCATCCAGGGGCACGATCGTCACCGGGACGACGTCCGGGGGCGTGCACACCCGGTACAGGCCGGGCGGCATGTGACCACCGCGCGGAGGAACTGCGATGAGCGACGGTGTGGGCACTGGCCTGGTCGTCGTCCTCGGCGTGATCGCCGCGGTGGGTCTGGTGCTGGTCGCCGGCACCTTCTACCTGCTGCGCCGCTACCGGTTGCCGCTACACGGCGTCGCCGCGACGATCGCCAGCCTGCTCTACGTGATCTCCCCGGTGGACGCCGTCCCCGAGATCCCGCTGGGGCCGGTGGGCCTCGTCGACGACCTCGCGGTGATCCTCGGGGCGCTGTTCTACGTCCGCAAGCTTGTCGACGCCCGCCGGCCGGGGCCGGCGGAGCTGGAAGTCCCGGGCCGCGGTCGGGGCCGCGGCCGTCGCTAGAGCCCACTGCGGGGCACGAGAACCCGCAGAGCCCGAACAGGCGGGATGCGGGCGTGCCCGTCGGGCCCGTCCGGAGGAGAGCGGGCGTGGTGCCCTCCTCCGGACGGACCTGATCAGACCAGATCAGACCTGATCGAACCCAGGTCAGATCAGATCAGCGAGCGCAGAACGTACAGCAGGATCCCGCCGTGGCGGTAGTACTCCGCCTCGCCGGGGGTGTCGATGCGCACCACGGCCTCGAACGAGCTGTCCCCCGCCTGCACGGTGATCGTCGGGGTCTTCTCGTCGACGTCGGCCAGCCCGGTGATGGTGAAGGTCTCCTCACCGGTGAGCCCAAGCGACTCCGCCGACTCCCCGACGGGGAACTGCAGCGGCAGCACGCCCATGCCGATCAGGTTCGACCGGTGGATCCGCTCGTAGGACTCGGCGATGACGGCCCGAACGCCCAGCAGTGCGGTGCCCTTGGCAGCCCAGTCACGCGACGAGCCCGAGCCGTACTCCTTGCCCGCGAGCACGACCAGCGGCACGCTCTCGGCGGCGTACTTCTGGGCCGCGTCGTAGATCGCCACCTGCTCGCCGTCGGGGAGGTGGCGGGTGACGCCGCCCTCCACGCCGGGGACCAGCTTGTTCCGCAGCCGGATGTTGGCGAAGGTCCCGCGGATCATCACCTCGTGGTTGCCGCGGCGGGAGCCGTAGGAGTTGAAGTCCCCCGGAGCGACCCCGTTCTCGGTGAGGTAGCGCCCGGCCGGCGAGTCCTTCTTGATGGAGCTGGCCGGCGAGATGTGGTCGGTGGTCACCGAGTCACCCAGGTAAGCCAGCACCCGGGCGCCGACGATGTCGGTACGCGCGGACGGCTTGGCCGCCATCCCGTCGAAGTACGGAGGACGGCGGACGTAGGTCGAGTCCTCGACCCAGCCGAAGGTCTGCGACACCTCTCCGCCGTCGCCGACGGGCAGCGCCTGCCAGCGCTCGTCTCCGGAGAGGTCGGCGTAGCGGTCCGCGAACATCTCCGAGGTGATCGCGTCGCCGACGACCTGCGCCACCTCGGTCTCGCTCGGCCAGATGTCACGCAGGTAGACCGGCTCGCCGGCAGTGTCGGTGCCCAGCGGGTCGGTGTCGAGGTTGATGTCCATCGTGCCGGCGAGCGCGTAGGCGACGACCAGCGGTGGGGACGCCAGGTAGTTCATCTTGATGTCGGGGTTGATCCGGCCCTCGAAGTTCCGGTTGCCGGACAGGACGCTGACGACCGCGAGGTCCGCGTCGTTGATCGCCGCGGAGACCTCGGGCTCCAGCGGGCCGGAGTTGCCGATGCAGGTGGTGCAGCCATAGCCGACCAGGTTGAAGCCGACCTTGTCCAGGTAGGGGATGAGCCCGGCGCGCTCGTAGTAGTCCATGACCACCTTGGAGCCGGGCGCCAGGGTGGTCTTCACCCACGGCTTGCGGGTCAGGCCCTTCTCGACGGCGTTACGGGCGAGCAGCGCGGCACCGACCATGACCTGCGGGTTGGACGTGTTGGTGCAGGACGTGATCGCGGCGACGGCGACCGCGCCGTGGTCGATCTCGCAGGTCGTGCCGTCGGCCAGGGTCAGCTTCGTCGGAATGGACGGGCGGTCGGCGACGTCACCGGAGACCGCGTTGGCCGAGACCGGGGCGTCGGACGGCTTGTCCGCGAACGCGGCGGCCGAGTCGGAGGCGGGGAAGGACTCGGCGTCGGCCTCGTCGGCGCCGCCGTTGGCCAGCGGCACCGGCTGGGCGTAGTTGGCGAGCGCGGTGCGGAACGCCTTCTTCGCGTTCGACAGCAGCACCCTGTCCTGCGGGCGCTTGGGGCCGGCCAGCGACGGGACGACGGTCGACAGGTCGAGCTCGAGGGTGGTGGTGTACTTCGCCTCGTGGCTCGGGTCGTGCCAGAGGCCCTGCTCCTTGGCGTACGCCTCGACCAGCGCGACGAGCTCGTCGGGGCGGCCGGTGAGCCGCAGGTAGGACAGGGTCTCGGCGTCGATCGGGAAGATCGCGCAGGTGGAGCCGTACTCGGGGCTCATGTTGCCGATCGTGGCCCGGTTCGCCAGCGGGACGTTCGCGACGCCCTCGCCGTAGAACTCGACGAAGCGGCCGACCACGCCGTGCTTGCGCAGCTGCTCGGTGATGGTCAGCACCATGTCGGTGGCGGTGGTGCCGGCGGGCAGCTCACCGGTGAGCTTGAAGCCGACAACGGTCGGGATCAGCATGCTCACCGGCTGGCCGAGCATGGCGGCCTCGGCCTCGATGCCGCCGACACCCCAGCCGAGCACCCCGAGACCGTTGATCATCGTGGTGTGGCTGTCCGTCCCGACGAGGGTGTCGGGGTAGGCCAGGGTGCCCTCGGCGGTCTCCTTGGTGAAGACCACGCGGGCGAGGTGCTCGACGTTGACCTGGTGCACGATGCCGGTGTTCGGCGGCACCACGGTGAAGTTGTCGAACGCCGCCTGGCCCCAGCGCAGGAACTGGTACCGCTCGCGGTTGCGCTGGAACTCCAGCGTCGCGTTGAGCTCGAACGCGTCCGGCCGTCCGAAGTGGTCGGCGATGATCGAGTGGTCGATGACCATCTCGGCCGGGGCGAGCGGGTTGATCTTCGTGGAGTCCCCGCCGAGGGCGACCATCGCCTCGCGCATCGCGGCGAGGTCGACGACACAGGGAACGCCGGTGAAGTCCTGCATGATCACCCGGGCCGGGGTGAACTGGATCTCCTGGCTCGGTTCTGCCGCCGGGTCCCAGTCGGCCAGCGCGCGTACGTGGTCGGCGGTGATGTTGGCGCCGTCCTCGGTGCGCAGCAGGTTCTCGAGCAGAACACGGAGGCTGTACGGCAGGCGGTCGGCCCCGGGCACCGCGTCCAACCGCCTGATCGTGTAGGTGCGATCACCTACCGCGAGTCTGCCGGTGCTGCCGAAGCTGTCCATGGCCTTCGTCTCCTCCTCGTCACCTCACCCGCTCCTCGTCCGCGGGGAGGTCCGACACCAGCAGCGATCACATCCGGTCGACACCGTGACTCGCCACGGTTCGGCCACCTCGTCCCATCCTGGCACTCTCAGGGGTGACGGCGGCGGCCGGAACCGTCGGTCACGTTCCGGCGGGGCCGGTGGGCCTGTGACCATCGCCTCCCGGACGCCGGTACATCTCACCGGAATCCGCGCCGCATTTAATTAGCAAGGCTAAAAATATCAGGTGGTCCGCCCGGACGCGCACCTCACGGCGTGCGGCCGGACAGAACAAGACGATAGGGGTGTCGGCGACCGAGGTGGGATGTCCCACCCGCCCGGAGTCCACCTTGGACGGGTCCAGCTCGCGGAGAGCGCCCCGTCGGGGACGGGCCCGCCTCACGGCAGGCGCTCCTCGGGAACGGACCCGCCCGCGGAGAAGCGGGCCGCACACCCCGGCTACGACCAGACGGCCGTGATGTCGCGCTGCCAGTTCTCCATCGTGAACGGGGACCGCCGCAGCCGCCGCATCGCCTCACGGCGCTCGTCCATCGTGGGCGGGACGACCGCCAGATCAGCCGCGGTGTTGGCCCAGATCTCGTTGGGGGTGCCCAGCGGCAGCATGGTGATCCCGGGCAGCACCCGGGCGATCTCCCCCACTCCCGGCAGGTCGGACGACAGCACCGGGGTCCCGACCGCGCAGGCCTCGAGCACCACACTCGGCAGCCCCTCGCGCAGCGAAGTCACCAGCAGCAGCGACGAGGTCACCAACAGCTTCGGGATGTCGAGCCGCTCGCCGATGAACTCGACCCGGTCGGACACACCCAGACCCCGGGCCAGGGTCATCAGCCGCTCGGTCTCCTCCTCGGTCTGGCGCCCGACGATCCGCAGGCGGACGTCGAGCCCCCGCGCGCACATCGCCGCGACGATCTCGATGGCCCGGGCCCGGTTCTTGACCGGGTCCGGGCGGGCGACGTGCAGGACGGTCAGCTGCGGTGCCATGGCCTCCCCGAACTCGTCGAGTTCGGGGAGGTCCGGCATGGGCCGCTGGCCCGCGATGGCCACTCCGAAGGGCTCGAGCTCGACCCCGTTGTAGATGACCCGGCACCGGGGGTCGAGCCGCCAGGTCTCCCGCCACCGTCCGCGCATCGCCGCCTCGCTGACCGCGAGCAGGTCGGTGGCGAACGCGTCCAGCAACACCCGCCCCACCATCCGCTGGAGGCGGCCGCGGAGGCTGTCGCCGCTCTGGTCCGCGCTGCTGAAGAAGTGCGCGACGCGGCGCGACACACCGGCCACCCGGGCCACCGCGAGCACCACGCCCGAGAAGGTCGCCACACCCGAGTGGACGATGTCCGGCCGGACCGAACGCAGCAGCCGGTAGAAGGCGAGCGGGAACCTCAGGTCGGCGCGGCAGTAATAGACCTCGCCACCCAGTGCCCGGATCTCGTCGTCCAGCGATCCGGGGGCACCCGAGGTGACGCAGAACAGCAGCCGGTACTCCTGCGGGTCCAGGCGCCGCAGGAGGTTGACCGCGCGGATCACCTCGCCCGCCCGGTCCATCCTCGGGAGCACCTCCAGCACCGTCACAGGACTGTCGCGGTCAGGGCGGGCGGGCGCGGGGTCCACCCGCCTCCCGACCGACGTGCGCTCGCGGTCGTTTCCCGAGCCGCGCCGCTCGCCGTGACCGGTGGTCCCGTCGACCGCGGCGGGTCTGTCGATCGCAGTGGGTCCCGCGCTCTTGTCCGCCGGGGAACGGGCGCACGCCGCCGCGTCGGCACTCCGACGGATCCGAGACTCCGTGTTGACCTCCTCCCCGGTCTGAAGACCGGGGATTCCCACACCTCGCGGTGCGGGTTCCTGCTTCACCAACGGACGCCTCCTCGCTTCAGGAGCGAGGCGGTCTCACTCCATCTCCACAGGCAGCCACCGCGAGCCCCGCGGCCAGAATGTTGACCGCCGCGTTCACGTCCCGGTCGTGGACCGTGCCGCAACCACGGCAGGCCCGTTCCCGGACGTTGAGCGGCAGTTCCTTCACGATCGACCCGCACACCGAACAGGTTTTGGACGACGGATAGAACCGATCGATCGCAATGATGGTGCGACCGTACCAGCCGGCCTTGTACTCCAACATCCGCCGCAACTCCGACCACGAAGCATCGGAGATCGCCCGCGCGAGCGAATGGTTCCTGACCATGTTGCGGACGGACAGATCCTCGATGACCACCGTTTGGTTCTCGCGGATGATCCTCGTGGACAGCTGGTGGAGATGATCCCGACGCCGGTCGGCGATCCGCCCGTGCACCCGGGCGACCCTCGCTCGGGCCTTCGCCCGGTTCACCGACCCCTGCACCTTCCGGGACAGGTCCCGCTGCGCACAGGCCAGCCGGGCCCGATCCCGACGCTCGTGCTTCGGGTTGGCCACCTTCTCCCCCGTCGACAGGGTGACCAGCGAGGTGACCCCCGCGTCGATCCCCACCCGCCCGGGCAACGCGGGAAGCGTAGTGATCTTCTCTTCGACCAGGATCGAGACGTGGTACTGGCCGCGGGCGTTCCGCGACACCGTGACCTGCGAGGGCTCCGCGCCCTCGGGCAGCGGACGCGACCAGACGATCGCCAGCGGCGCGTCCTGCTTCGCCAGCGTGATCCGACCGTCCCGAAAACTGAAACAGTTCCGGAAGTAGGTCGCCGAGTCGAGGGTCCTGCCCTTCTTCTTGAACGTCGGGTAGCCGGCGCGTTTCTGCCAGAAGTTCACATACGCGGTCTGGAGATTCCGCAGCGTGGCCTGAAGCGGGCCTTTCGACGGCTCGGCGAGCCATTCCGTTTCCGGGTCGCGTTTCCACGCCGTGAGCATCCGGTCGGTCTCGGCGTGGGTGACCCGCCGCTGCTCCTGGAACCAGGCCCGGTGCCGTTCGGCGAGCGCCCGGTTGTACACGTAGCGGACGCAGCCGAAGGTTCGCGCGAGCTGGGCGGCCTGATCGGGGGTCGGGTTGAAGCGGTAGCGGTACGCCCGCTTCACCACCTTCGACCCCACAGGTGACAGCATAGCGGGCACGCCTGTCACGCTGTCGTTGATGCGCTAACCCCGCTCCGAAGGACAGGGCCCGCGCGCTACGCATCTCGGTCACGAGAACTCTCATCAGCTCCCCTCCAGGGCACCCGGCAACCTTCGCTAACCTACAGAGAGAGTTCTACTACACAGAGTCACGACACTCGGGACCTCGGGGCAGACGAACGGGCGGGGCGCCGTTGCGTGGCGCCCCGTCCGGGTCATGACGGCCAGAACGATCGGTTACAGGTTGAGATCCACCCCCCTGGCCCCTGGCGTCAAGCCGCGCTGGCAGTCGGCTCGGCGTCGGGCACGCCGTAGGTCACAGCGACTCGATGAGGACGCGGCGCGGCTCGGAACGAGGCGCCGGGACAACCGCCCCGACCGGAAGATCAGCCGCCGCCGGCACGTCGACCACCGAGGCGCGCGCCGGACCGGACGGCATTCCGGTCTGCGTATGATCCACCGGCGCACCGGCGGCGCCTGTGGACACGGCCGGCAGCCACCGGCGCGTGTCGAGGACGGCCGTGGCGTGACGCATCACCAGGTCGCGACAGAACGCGTCGTGGTCCACCAGCACGACCACCAGGTCGGCTGCCGCGATCTGCGCCGCGTCGGCGTCCACCAGCGCGACCCGTCCCGGCGCCTGCGCGGGGTCGATGTGCGGATCGGCTGCGAGGACCCCGGCACCGAGATCGGCCAGCAGCGCGGCCACTCGCGCGGCAGGCGACTCACGGGAGTCGCCGGTGTTCCTCTTGTAGGCCAGTCCGAGTAGAAGGATGCGGCTGCCACTCACCGAGCGTCCGCGCCGGTTGAGCATGTCGATCACACGACGGACCACATGGTCCGGCATGTGGTCATTGATGTCGTTGGCCAGTTCGACGAACCGGAAGCTGCGGCCGAGCCGTCGCCGCACCCGCCAGGACAGATACGACGGGTCGATGGGCAGGCAATGGCCACCGGCGCCGGGGCCGGGCCGGAACGGCATGAACCCGAACGGTTTGGTGGAGGCGGCGTCGATCGCCTCCCACACATCCACCCCCAACTCGTGCGCGAACATCGCGAGCTCGTTGACCAGGGCGATGTTGACATGCCGGAAGGTGTTCTCCAGCAGCTTGGTGAGCTCGGCCGTCCTCGTCGAGGCGACCGACACGGTACGGTCCACCAGCGAGTCGTAGAAGGCCCGGACCGCCTCGAGCGAGGCGCCGTTGACTCCGGAGACGACCTTCGGCGTGTTTTCCAGCCGCCATGTCGGGTTTCCCGGGTCGATACGCTCCGGGGAGTAGCCGAGCCGGAAGTCGTCTCCGGCGGTGAGCCCGGATCCTTCCTCCAGCAACGGCCCGAACAGTTCCTCGGTTGTCCCCGGATAGGTGGTCGACTCCAGCACCACCGTCGCCCCCGGTGTCACCAGCGGCGCCAGGCTGCGGGCCGCCTCGACGACGTAACCCAGATCGGGCGCGCCCTCCCGCAGCGGGGTGGGGACGGTGACGACCGCGACGTCGAACCCCGCGGCCGCCGCGAAGTCGGCCGTCGGCTCATACCGCCCGGAGTCGAGTGCCGCGGCGAGCCGGTCCCGCGAGACGTCCTCGACGTACGACTCGCCGGCGGCCAGCCGCTTGACCCGCCCGGCGTCGACGTCGACGCCGACCACCCGCCAGTCGACCTCGACCGCGCGCATCGCCACGGGAAGACCTACGTACCCCTGGCCGACCACCACCAGCTTTCCCGAAGAAGTCATGAACCTATTGTGACTCACTAAATACTGTCAGCTACACAACAGCATTACGGTGTGTCACGCTCCGCGATCGGCAGGCGATGTCGGCAGCAGGGGGTCGGGCACGGCCTCCGCCCGCCCACGCGGGCGGGACCCGCCGCCACGACGAGCCCGACGTTCGAGGGTCCGCCCGAGCACCGCGGAGATCCGCCGGCCCGCGTGCCCGTCCCACAGATCGGGACAACGCGGCGGTGGTGGGCGGTCGAGCACCTCGAACGCGCCCGCCATGATCGCCGCTGGAGAACAGCCCACCACCCGGTTCGTCCCCTCGGTGACCGTGATCGGCCGCTCGGTGCTCTCCCGCAGGGTCAGACACGGAACACCCAGCACCGTGGACTCCTCCTGGACACCACCCGAATCGGTGAGCACCAGTCGCGCACCCATCTGAAGCGCGACGCAGTCCAGGTAGCCAGCCGGCCCGAGTGCCCGCACCCCGTCCGGCAGCCGCCCGGCCAGGCGGCTGGCGGTACGCGGGTGAACGGGGAACACCAGCGGGCAGCGGCGCGCGATCTCGCCCAGCGCCGTGAGCAGCCCGTCGAGTACCGCCGGGTCGTCGACGTTGCTCGGCCGATGCAGTGTCACCAGGCCGTACTCCCCGGGGGTCAGGCCCAGATCGGCGAGCACGGGGCGGGAACGGGCCCGCTCCCGGCAGGCGAGCAGCGTGTCGACCATGACATTGCCAGCGAGGTGGACCGACTCCGGTCGCGCACCCTCGGAGAGGAGGTGGACGACACCTTCGGGGCTGGGAGCGAACAACAGGTCCGACACACGGTCTGTGACGATCCGGTTGATCTCCTCGGGCATCGTCCGGTCACCGCTGCGCAGGCCGGCCTCGACGTGGGCGACCGGGACGTTCGCCTTCGCCGCGACGAGCGCGCACGCCAACGTCGAGTTCACGTCGCCGACGACCACGACGACATCGGGTGCAAGCCGCGCCAGCAGCGGCTCGAACGCGGTCATCACAGCCGCGGTCTGCACCGCGTGCGAGCCGGATCCCGCCTCCAGATGGTAGTCGGGCTGCCGCAGCCCGAGATCGGCGAAGAAGACGTCACTCATCGCCTCGTCATAGTGCTGCCCCGTGTGCACGAAGCTGCTTCGGGCACCGTCGGCCGCCAGCGCGTCGAGGACAGGCTTCACCTTGATGAAGTTCGGTCTCGCGCCGGCGATGACGACGGCGTGCAGGCCGGCCGCGGGCAGACCGCCCTGGTCGGGCACCAGCGCGGTCACGGCGCCGCTGTCCGAGCGCGCGCAGGGCCGTCGGCTGTCTTGCGCACCGCGGGCATACCCGGCACGGACGAAAGCGGCCGACCGACCGCCGTGTCCCGATGAGCCGACCCCGCGCGGGACATCTCGGCCCGCCCGATCCCCACCCGGGCGAACGCCACATCCAGAAGTTCACCGTCCTGGCCGGTGATTCCCGTAATCAGCGCGCGAGGCACGATTGCCCTTCCTCCTGTCTCCGGTCCACCGGGTAGCTCCTTCCGTGTCAGAGGGGTCGGTTCGTTCTTCCCTCGCTGGGCGGAGGGAGGGTCAGCCTGCGCCGGGTTCGTCGCTTCGGGTCGGAGTGGCCGGCCGAGCAGCCGGCGCGCTGTCCGGTTCCGCCGTCCGCGCCGCCGGTACCCCGACCGCGCTCTCCCGTTCCGAACTCGCGCGGCGAGGAACGGCCGGATCGATGGCAGCCGGGTCGGTGAGCGGCGCCTCCACTGACTGCGGAAGACCGGTGTCGAGACTCGCGGCGGCGACGAGCGTCGCCCGGGACGACGCGATCAGCTCGGCCGTCACGTCGGTCGCGCCACCGCGGCACATCCGCAGGAACGCACCGGCCGCCGCCCGGTGCCCCTTGTCCTGCGCGCCCTTCCATTCCGAGCCGCCGTCGACCACCAGCTCCCGGAAGTCGTCGATGCGCAGGTGACGCCGGCCGGCGAGAGCCTCGACCGTCTCCTTCCGGCAGGCCCGGGGGCGGGCGGAGCTGTACGCGATGGTCGACAGGCTTCCGTCGACGTGCCGCAACGTCACGGCCAGGTCTTCGGCCAGCAGCGCCTCACCACCGCGGCCGGGCACCACTGTCGCCGCCTCGACCCCGCTGCCCGCCAGCGCCGCACAGGTGTCGACGAAGTGGCAGACCTCGCCCAGCAGCCGGCCGCCCTCGACCCGGTCGCCGTACCAGTGGTCAGCGGGTACGGGACCGGCCGCGACCCGGTACACCAGGCTCAGCGGGCCGTCCCGCTCGGCCAGGCGCCGCCGGGCCGCGACGACCGCCGGGGAGAACCTGCGGTTGAGACCCACCATCAGAACACCGCCGCCCACGGCCGCCGCCTGCTCGACCATCTCCAGCTCGGCCAGGTCGAGGGCCAACGGCTTCTCACACCACACGTGCCGGCCCCGTTCGAGTGCCGCCGCCGCCAGCCGGGCGTGCGTGGAGTGCGGCGTCGCGATCACCACCACATCGAGGTCGCCGTCGTCGAGCAGCTCGTCGACCCCGGTGGCGGCCCCCTGGAACCCATGCCGGTCGGCGAAGGCGCGAGCCGACCGCCCACTGGCCGAAGCGACGCTGGTGAAACGGTCGAAACCGGCAGCACGAAAAGCCGGCAGCAACACCGAGCCGGAGAAGTTCCCGGCGCCGATCCAACCGACACGGTCACCCCGGCGCCGGCCGGGCGGACCGACCCGACGCGCCACCCGCTGCGTGTGCTGTCCGACCTGCCGCGCGTCCCCCGGGGTGGAACCCTCGGTCGGGGCGGTGCCCTCCGCAGGCGGAGTGCCCTCCGTGGAAAGGACGCCCTCCACCGGCTCGGTCAGCTCGGCGCGGCGCGGGTAGTCGAACCGGATGGCCAGGTACGGCTCCCGTCGCGTCGCCACCAGATCGTAGGCGGCCGCGGCCTGCTCGAGCGGGAAGGCGTGAGTGACCAGGTCGGCCACGGACAGCCGGCCGGCGGCGAGCAGGTCGAGCACCGCCTCCTGGTTGCGGCCCTCCGTCCAGCGGACCTGGCCCGCCGGGTAGTCCACCCCCCATTCTTCATAGCCACGCTCGTACCGGCCGGGGCCGTACGACCGCGCGAAGCGCAGGACGAGCTCCTTCTCGTAGAACGGCGCACGCGTCAGGCCCAGCGGGACGTCCCCGACGACGACGAGCTGCGCCCGGTCGCGGGCGAACTCCGTCGCCCGCATCACCGGGTCGCCGGACCGGCCCGCCGCGCAGATCAGCACCGCATCCGCCCCGCGCCCCCGGCTCCACTCCCGCACCGCGGCCGTGGTGGCGTCGCCGGACTCGCGCAGCGCCCGCACTCCGCTGGCCGCGGCGGTGGTCAGCGGCAGGTCCGCGAGGTCCACGCCGGCCACGTCGTATCCACTGGCCATGGCGATGCGGGCGGCGAGCTGGCCGATGAGGCCCAGCCCGACGACGACCACCTTCGCTCCCGGTCCGACCTCGGCCAGACGCAGCCCGTGCAGCGCGATGGCGGCGATGGTCGCGAAGGCGGCGTCGGCCTCGGGAACCCCGTCCGGCACCCGCGCGCACAGCAGTCCGGGTACCGCCTGGAACTCGGCGTGGTTCGCCCAGCCAGCCCCGCCGGTGACCACCAGATCGCCGGGTCGGATGCCCTCGACGGCGGTACCCACCCGGACGGCCCGACCGGCCCCGCTGTAGCCCAGGGGCAGTTCGGAGGCGAGCCGGTCGCGGACCGAGCGGACCGCCTCGCCGATCCCGTCCGCTCTGGCCTTCTCCGCCACCCGGCGGACGAGGTCGGGGCGTGCCCGCGCCTTGGCCAGCAAGCCGGACCGGGCGAGCGTCGTCACCGCCCGCTCGGTACCGGCGGACACGATGGTGGCCGCCGTCTCCACGAGTACCTCGGTCGCCCCGATGGAGGGAATCGGAGTGTCGACGACCCGAACCTCTCCACCGCCGGCGGCCTGGACCACCTGCCTCACCGGAGATCCCGGCCCATCGCCTGGACCTGCCGCGCAGAAGATCCGCGGCTCCGCGACGGGTCGGACACTCGCACTCGCATCATGTTGCGGAGCGTAGTTGATGCATTACATTCAGTCGCGAACATCGGCCCTGCCGTGCCGCTGGAGTGTCACACCTACCTGTGAGCGATCCGCCTTCGTCGGCGTCAGCGTGCCCACGTGCGGGTCATCACCGGCCGAACCGTAAGGAGCGACATGCTCGGAGCGGGAGCCGCGGCGTTGCTGGTAACCCTCGCGGCCACACCGGTCGTGCTCGGCGCCATGCGACGCCTGGCCGCCATCGACGATGTGAACGAACGGTCCTCACACCAGGTACCGACCCCGCGGGGCGGCGGCATCGCGGTAGCCCTCGGCCTCTTCGCCGGCGTAGTCGTCCTCATGCTCGCCAGCGGTCACGGCGACGCCCCCGACCTGCTCCCGATGACCGTCGGGGTGACACTGTTCGGTCTCATCGGTCTCGCCGAGGACATCGGCGGCGACGTGGGCGGCATAGCCCCACTGCGCCGACTGGCACTGCAGCTGCTCGCCGGCCTGGCGGTGTCGACCCTGCTCCTCACCAGCGCGTCCCTCGACGCCGTGTCGATCCCACCCGTGGTGGTGCTGTCTGCCGCCGCACTGATCGGCCCGCTGTGGGTGACGGGGTTCGTCAACGCCTTCAACTTCATGGACGGGATCAACGGCATCTCGGCCGCGCAGGCCGCAGTCGCCGGCGGCGCCCTCGTCGTCGTGGGCCATCTCCACGACGCGCCGGCCCTGGCTGCGGGCGGCGCCGTTCTTGCTGGGGCGGCGATCGGCTTCGCGCCGTTCAACTTCCCCCGCGCGCGGATCTTCCTGGGCGACGTCGGCAGCTACACCCTCGGCGCCAGCCTCGCCGTACTCGCGTTGCAGGGCGTCATGTCCGGCATCCCGGCCGAGGCGGTGCTCGCGCCGATACTGCTCTACCTCGCCGACACCGGCGCCACGCTGGTGCGTCGGGTCCGGCGGGGCGAGCGTTGGTACCTGCCCCACCGCACTCACACCTACCAGCGGCTCACCGACGTGGGATGGACGCACACCCGGGTCACGTTGACGGTTGCCGGTCTCGTCGCGGCGATGTCGGGTCTGGGGCTGCTTGGCACGCGGGGTGGCACGGGTAGCCGAGTTGTGGCCGACCTCGGACTACTCGCCCTGGCCACGGGCTACCTGAACGCTCCCCGGCTGATCGCATCCGCCAGCGCGCGGATACACCCAGGACAGCCCGCTGGCACCCGTCCGGCGTCGCCTCCAGGCCCTGTCGCAGAGCCCGACCCAGCCGCCGCACCACCACGTGCCGCACCACCACTCGGCGCGTCACCACTCGGCGCGTCACCGCCCGGCAGTCCACCGGCCGCCATCGCGGTGATAAATGCCATGGCAGTAGGTCGGGCGCCGGCGGGGGACGGCGCCGGGAGGCTCGTTCTGCCACGCCAGCGACAGGCGGGCGATCCAGGGCTCACCACCGATCCGCCCGAACCCGCCCGGATGACCCAGCTACCCGACCAGGCCGGCGCCCGGCGATACGGAGATCAGGGAGATACGGGAGATACGGAGATCAAAGACGCCTGAAAGGCGAGAATGCATTTGACCGCGAATGCCGGTAAATCATCTGCGTAGTTCTCCCGCAAATACAGCACTCGACGGCAACACACCGAGCCGACACCACCCCCATCACTACATTTTGAATACAATCGATTACTCGGAGAATTTGGCCTGGGTCGAGACAGTCCCGCGACCCCGCGCCACACCGTCGAGGAGGTCATCGGGTGCCAGACGACTCCCGCCCATCGCCCGTCGCCCCGGCGCGGCCATGGCCGTCCACGACCAGGTCGGCGCCAACGCCGTCGCGGCAGGTCAGCAGCGGCCCCCCCAGTGGATGGCCACGCATCCTGCTCGTGACGCACTATTTCCCCCCCGAGGTCGGGGCACCGCAGGCCCGGCTCTCGGAGACGGCGCGGGCCTGGGCACAGGCCGGCGCGGATGTCACCGTGCTGACCGGCATGCCCAACCATCCGACCGGCATCGTGCCACCGTCCTACCGCGGCGCGGCCCGGCGAGTGGAGCACAGCGACGGCTACCGGATAGTGCGGACCTGGCTTTATGCGACCCCGAACGAAGGCGTGCTGCGCAAAACGATCGGCCACATCTCTTTCACACTCAGCTCGGTACTGCTGGGCGGCCGGCTCGCCGGGCCGGCTGACGTCGTCGTCGTCTCCTCGCCCACGTTCTTCCCCCTGGGCTCGGCGTGGTGGCTGGCCCGCCGATGGCGGGCCCGGCTAGTCGTCGAGGTACGGGACCTGTGGCCGGCGATCTTCACTCAGCTCGGAGTGATCAAGAACCGCCGCGTCATCGCCGCGCTGGAACGACTGGAGCTGGCCGCATACCGGGCCGCGGACGCGGTTGTCACCGTAACCGACGGATTCCGGGACGACATCGTGCGCCGCGGCATCCCGGCGGAAAAAGTACACGTCATTCCCAACGGCGTGGACCTCGACCGCTTCCAGCCGGGCGAACCGGCATCCGCCGAGGTACGGGCGAGGCTGGGAGCCGGCCCGGACGACATTCTCGTGCTGTACGTCGGCGCACACGGCATCTCGCAGGGGCTCACCTCGATCGCGGACGCCGCGGCCCGACTGGCCGAGAAGGCTCCGGCGATCCGATTCGCCTTCGTAGGCGAGGGAGCCGACAAGCAGCGGCTGACCGACCATGTCGGGCAGCTCGGCCTGACAAACACCACCCTGGCGCCGGCGGTCCCTCGCGCGGACATGGCCACGCTTCTCGCCTCCGCCGACATCTGCCTGGTCCCGCTGCGGGACGTGCCGTTGTTCGACACCTTCATCCCGTCGAAGATGTTCGAGCTGCTGGCGGCGGGGCGCCCGGTGATCGGCTCGGTGCGCGGCGAGGCGGCCCGCATACTCGCCGAGGCCGGCGCGGTCGTGGTGCCTCCTGAAGACCCTGACGCGCTCGCCGAGGCAGTGTTGGATGCGGCAACCGATCCGGGGCGGGACGTCGACATGGGCCGCACGGCCCGTCAGTACGTCGCACAACACTTTGACCGGTCGATGCTGGCCCAGCGCTACCACGACCTGCTCCTGGGACTCCTGACCGGGCGGCCGGGCGACGCGGTGTCCAGGGATGAGGCGGCCCTGGGCCCAGGGTCGCCGCGAGACCAGGGGGCGCGCAACGAACCGGGTCAGGAGCGCGTGGTCGCTCCGATGCCGCCGTTGGAGGAGCAGTCACCGGTTCCCAGTCCCCGCCCCGCTCGCCCCGGACCGACGGACCCACATCTCGCGATCGACACCCGAGGGAGATCGGCATGAGGTTGCTCGTCACGGGCGGAAGCGGATTCCTCGGCTCCCGCGTCGTGGGTCGAGCCGTGAAAGACGGCCACCAGGTGATCGGTCTTGCCCGCGGAACCGATGCTGCCGGCCGGTTGACCGCGCTCGGCGCCGAGGTTGTTCGAGGCGACCTGGACATCGCAACATCCACTCGGGAGGCATTCTCCGCGGCGAAGGCCGATGCGCTACTCAACATCGCGTCACTGGGCTTCGGACACGCCGACACAATCGTGACCGCGGCCGCCGAGGCCGGCATCGCACGAGCCGTCTTCGTCTCCACGACCGGAATCTTCACCACCCTGGACCCGCCGTCGAAGCGGACGCGGCTGGCCGCCGAGGACAGCATTCGCGGCAGTGGCCTGGACTGGACGATCATCCGCCCGACGATGATCTACGGCGGTTCGGACGACCGCAACATGGCTCGTCTGCTCGCGCTGCTGCGGCGGTCCCCGGTGCTGCTGGTGCCCGGCGGCCGTCACCTGCACCAGCCGGTGCACGTCGACGACCTCGCCGATCTGGTGCTGCGTGCGGTCAACGCCGATGTGGCGGTCGGCCGCGCATACACCGCCGCGGGACCGTCTCCGATGACCCTTCGGGACGTGATCGCCCAGGCCGGCGCCGCGGTGGGCCGGCGACCGCGCTGTGTGCCCGTCCCGGTCGGGCCGGTGCTCACACTCGCGGGAGTCTACGAACGTCGATCGGCCCGGCCGCGACTCAAGCGCGAACAGATCCTGCGCCTTACTGAGGACAAGGCGTTCCCGATCGACGACGCCGTGACAGACCTGGGATTCGCGCCCCGACCGTTCGCCGAGGGTATCCGACAGGCGGCGCGTCCCCGCTTCACCGCACGGCGGATGTCATGATCGACAATGCGGGTCGCTACCTGCGCACCGTCGCGCTGCTTCGACCCGAACAGACGGTTGCCCGCGTCCGGTTGAGGACACAGCGAGCCGCGCCAAATCAGTTTCCGGTGGTCTCGGAACGAATGCTCGCGCTCGCCGCGCGGCAGTGGACACGCCCGCTTGGCGGGGCCGGGTGGCCAGCCGAGTTTCTTCCGTTTGACGCAGGGCTGGACGACGTCTGGCCGCCGGCCGATGAGCTCGCTGCCGGGCGTTTCACGCTTCTGGGCCACAGTCGGGATCTCGGCGAGCCGGCCGACTGGATCCAACGCAACTCGCCTACGCTGTGGCGGTACCACCTGCATTACTGGGACTGGGCGTGGTCTCTGGCACTGCATCCTGAGCGCCGATGGGCGAGCGGGATCTTCCGTGCGCTATACCGGTCCTGGCGGGAGAGTACCTCCCCCGGACGGGGCGACGCCTGGGCACCCTATGTGGTCTCGCTGCGGATCTGGTCCTGGTGCGGACTTGTCGACCGGCTGTCCGGCGACACCGCGACAGCCTCCGCGATCTGGACCGATCTTGCCCAGCACATGGTCTTTCTGCGACTGCACTTGGAGACCGACGTCGGCGGCAACCACTTGGTCAAGAACCTCAAGGCCCTGCTGGGTGCCGCCGTCGCCTTCCACGATCCCCAGGCCGTGGACCGCTGGACCGGGCGGCTCGTCGACGAGGTCGAACGCCAGATCCTGCCTGACGGGGGCCATACCGAACGCGCGCCCGCCTACCACTGTCAGGTACTCGCCGACCTCGACGACGTGGCCGGTCTGCTCGGCGCCGCGGGGCTGCATGTACCCGACGAGATCATCGATGCGCGATACCGGATGCGGGCCTGGCTCGGCAGCGTGTTGTCACCTGATGGCGCTGTTCCACTTCTGAACGACGGCTACCCGGTTCCTACCACTGCAGTGACCGTGCTTTGCCCCAGTCTCCCTGGTGAGGAGCCGGAGGCGGACAGGATCAAAGGTCCGGACGACGTTCGGGAGCAGGGGGTCGGGCTCACGCTGCTACCCTCATCCGGCCTGGCCGTGCTGCGCGCCGATCGGTGGCGGGTACTGGCAGACATCGGGCTTCCCTGCCCGGACGACCTCCCGGCGCATGCCCATGCGGACACGCTCTCCTTCCTCCTCTGGCACGATGGCTGGCCGCTACTCGTCGAGGTCGGAACATCGACATACGCCCTTGGGGCAGTCCGGGCCGCCGAACGATCCACCTCGGCGCACAACACCGTCGTCATCGACGGACACGACTCCACAGAGGTATGGGGCGCCTTCCGCGCCGGACGCCGGGCCCGGGTCGTTCTCGGGCCGGTCCGCTGCGATGACGCTGGCGGCAGGCTGGACCTGACCGCATCGCACGACGGCTACCGCTGGCTGCCTGGACGGCCCATGCATGCCAGGGCCTGGACGCTGGACGGCAAGGGACTTCAGATCACCGATCGGGTCACCGGTGCCGGCGAGCATCAGATCGAAATCCTCTTCCATCTCGCGGCCGGCTGGCGGGCCCGGCCGGGGCGTCACGGACTGACGATCGAGCACCACCGGGGAGTCGGTCCGTTCCGCCTGGTCGCGGTCGGGCCCGGCACCTGGCACACCCGTGAGGGCCAAGTGGCGACCGGTTGGCAGCGGACCACGCCGGCGACGGTCGTTGCTTACTGTCTGAATGCACGGCTGCCGGTCGAGGTTCACACCCAGATAGCCGTAGGGACGGCCGACAATGACTGAACGCCAGGAAATAGACCGTGGAGTGCCGTACAACATCCGAGACAAAACCCATCAGGTGGCTTTTACCCGCACCGCGGCCGCGGCCTACCCATCGAACGCCCCTTTCTCTCCGGACACGTCCTATCCGGAGTACGACCTGGGCCACGTCAACGACGAACCTAATCCGGTGTACGCTGCCGTGCGCACGGTGCTCCGCCTGGCCGGGCTCGATCCGACGGCGGTCGACACGTCCTCCTGGAACCCACTCGGCGATCTGGTCGCCTCAGGTGGCACCGTGGTGGTCAAACCCAACCTCGTACGCGAATCCCATCCCCGGGCTTCCGCAGGATGGAAGTGGGTGCTCACCCACGGCTCCGTGATTCGGGCAGTAGCCGACTACGCTTTCCTGGCGGTAGGCCGGTCAGGACGGGTCGTCGTGGCGGACGCACCCCAGACCGATTCGTCATTTGCCGCGATTTCCACCGTTCTCGGGCTCGACCAGTTGAGCCGGTTCTATCTGGACCGCGGATTGCAGTTCGAGCTCGTCGACCTGCGCCAGGAGGAATGGACAACGCGTGGCGACGTCGTCGTGGCGCGCCACCGACTCACCGGGGACCCAGCTGGTGCCGTCGCCTTCGACCTCGGACACTCGAGCGAGTTCGTCGATCACGGAGGATCGGGCCGCTACTACGGTGCCGACTACGACTCACGGGTGGTCAATGAACACCATTCCGGAGGCCGCCACGAGTACCTGCTCTCCGGGACGGTTATGAACGCAGATCTCATCATCAACATACCCAAGCTTAAAAGCCACAAGAAAGCCGGGATCACACTCGGCATGAAGAACCTGGTCGGTGTGAACGCGGACAAGAACTGGTTGCCTCATCATACTGAAGGCTGGCCCGGAAACAACGGCGACGAGCATCCTCGAGCCGACACGCGACACCGCATTGAACGGAAGGCCGTGGCGGGCCTACGTCGAGCCGCGCTGGCCTGGCCTCGAGTCGGCGGACATGTCATGCGTCTCGCCCGGCAGGGCGGCACACATGTCTTCGGTGACGGCGACACGGCCATCCGCAGTGGCAACTGGTGGGGCAACGACACGGTCTGGCGAATGTCCCTCGACCTCAACAAGATCGTCATGTACGGCCGGGCGGACGGAACGCTCTCCTCTCAGCCCACCGCACGCCGTCATGTGGTGCTGGTGGACGGTGTCATTGCGGGACACCGAAACGGACCGCTGAACCCCGACGCGATCCCTGGTCGGCTTTTGGCCTTCGGGCGCACGCCGGCCGCAGTGGACGCCGCCACCACCTACCTGTTCGGCTTCGATCCGGACCGGATTCCGACTGTTCGACAGGCTTTCATATGCCGCCACCTCCCCCTGGCAGCAGGGGACTGGCGCGACATCGAACTGGTCGGAGACGACGAGAATTGGTGTGGTCCGCTCAGTTCCCTGGCCGCGGGGGTGACCTTGCTCGCCGAGCCGCACTTCGCGTGGAAGGGCCGGGTGGAACTCGTTCCAGCCCACGATCATGCGGGAAACCCACGGGTAGGTACGACATGACGGGCTCGAGGCTGTTCCGGTCACGCACGGCCGCCGCCGCGTTCACCGCGGCCTGCCGGAGCCCTCTCGTCGAGACACACACACGCACTCTCAGCCGCCTCGAGCGTGCCGAGCCAGCTGAGATCCACCAGTGGCAACAACAGCGTCTGCGTCGATTCATCGACCGCTGGGCACGATCGATCGACTATTATCAGCAGCATCCGGAGTACCTTCACTGGAACTATGGCCCGCCACCCGTTCTCACGAAGGAGGACGTCCGCCGAGCAGCGTCCTCCTTCGTTCATCCCCACGTGCCGGCACGCCAAGTCACCACGGGCGGGACCGGAGGACGGCCACTGGACCTGCGCGTCTCATACACCTCGTTCTTTACCGAGTGGGCGCATATCGCCCACGTGTGGGGACGAGCTGGGGTCCGACTCACGGACCCAAAAATCACGTTTCGTGGCGGTAGCCTGGGCGAAGGTTTCGCGGGGCGACCGATGGTGTTCCAGCGGACCTACAACCACCTGCTCGTCTCGCCTTTCCATCTGTCGGACCGCATCTTCACCGAACTCATTGGCCAGATCCGCGAGCTACGTCCCGTTGCAATCTGGGGGTACCCCTCCGCGATCACTCCCTTCGCCCGCTGGGTAGCACGCACCGGCCCGCATCCGGAGCTGAGCCGGATCCGTGCCGTGCTGCTGGCCAGCGAGGGGACATTCGACTGGCAGCTCGAGCTGTTTCGTGAGGTGTTCGGGGCGACACCCATCCGCTGGTACGGGCAGAGCGAGAAGGTGGCTTTCGGTGGCGAGTGCCCTATGCTGCCCGGCCACTATCACCTGGCTCCCACCTACGGCGTAGTCGAGGTAGTCGACGAGCGGGTGATTGGCAGCGGGATGACCAACGCGGCTATGCCGCTGCTGCGGTACGACACTGAGGACAGCGGCGTTCTCGCACCGGCGGGGCCGGGTGTACGGCGTTGCCGCTGCGGGTCCCCCTTTGACGTGCTACGGGAACTCGCGGGCCGATGGGACCAGTCACTGGTGTACGGCCGGGAAGACGAACCTATCTCGTCGGCGGCACTCAACTTCCACGACGAGGTATTCGCACGTTTTGACCGGTTCCAGTTCCGTCAGGAACGCCGCGGTGAAGTTCAGCTACGGGTGACGACCGCAGACAAAGCCCCGCGGGCCAGCGATCTAGAGAAGGCTCGCCAGGTTCTCCAGGCTCGGGTAGGCGACCGCCTGCACGTCTCGGTCGTATCAGTGCCGGGTGACGACCTGCTGACCAGACGCGGGAAGACCATGGCGATTGATCAGCGCTATCAACCGGGGAACGACTACCCCGCACCATCGGCGCCAAAATCGACGGAACGGCGGACGGAGGCTTCTGCATGAGGATCCTGTTCGTCGCAGACTGGCGCAGCATCATCGCCCGGCAGTGGGTGCTAGGCATCTGCTCACTCGGACATGAATGCCATGTCGTGTCTTCCTTCCCGACCGAAGCGGGTGACGATCCGGTATGTATCGACGAGATTCCGATCGCGCTGGCATCGCTAGCCGGCGCTATCTCTCGCAGACACAGGACGCTTCCCTCAAGCGGACCGGGCACCAACAGTGATCCGGGCGCAGACGGCCAACCCGTGCCACCCACGCGCGACCTGCGCCGGTCCTCCAGCCGCCGGAGCGGCCGGCCTTCGTCGCTCGCCATAGAGCAAATGCGGACTTCGGTGCATCGGCATGTGGCACCGCGCGATCTAGTACGTCACCTTCCAGCTGCCCAAAAGGTCGTCCATGCCTTTCAGCCGCAGGTTGTACATGCCCTGCGTATTCCTTTTGAAGCGATGTTCGGTACGCTGCTGGCAGGCGGGCATCGGACCGTCGTCTCGATCTGGGGAAATGACCTGACCCTGCACGCGCCGACGACCAAACTGATGCGGCGGCACACGTGGCGGACCCTCACCAAGGCCGACGGACTCATCTCGGACTGCGTACGGGACATCAACCTGTCCCGGTCCTGGGGATACCCGGCCGGGCGGCCGACCGTTGTTCTCCCCGGCAACGGCGGCATCTCGGTACCCACTAACGTCAGAGATCTTGGTACACGCACCCGGAGCGAGATGGGGTTGGCACCGGAGACACCAGTGGTGTTCAGCCCACGAGGTCCACGCGTGTATCTACGCCTTGCCAACTTCATACACGCGCTTCCTAGCATCCTCCGGGCGGACCCGAGGGTGGTCTTCGTCTTCGCGGACTGCACGCATAACAGGCTTCGCGATCTGGCGAGGGACCTCGGGGTGGAGAAGAGCTGCCGGTTCCTTTCCCACCAGTCCGCAGACCGGATGCTCGAGCTTTTCGGCGCCGCAGATGTGTTTGTCTCCCCGAGCGTCCACGACGGAACACCGAACACCCTGATCGAAGGGATGTCGGCTGCTTGCTTCCCAGTAGCTGGCGACACGGCATCCATCCGCGAGTGGATTGTACCTGGAGAGAACGGCCTGCTCTGCGATCCGGAAAGTTCGGCAGACATCGCGGCGAAGGTCGTTTCCGCGCTGGCGGACCGCGCCCTCCGTAAACGGGCGACCGAACAGAACAGAACCCTTGTAACCATGCGCGCCGGTCGGGCCACCACCCTGCAGAGCGCCGATGAATTTTATCACCAGATTGCCGGGCTCTGACCCACCGGATCAGGTCGATCGTAGAGGGGCAGCCACATGATTCACCAGAATAGTTTGTATACCGACCAAAGATATATCAGAAGCAATCCTGACTGGCATGACGGCGATGGAGCCTGGAAGGCGCTCCAGATAGCAGAGATCATGTCCCGTAACCACCTTCGACCAGATACTGTCTGCGATGTCGGATGCGGAACCGGCCGGGTGCTACATACGTTGCAAGAACAGGTTCCCGGAATTCGCCGCCTGGTTGGTTTTGAGATCTCCGAAGCGCCGCTGCGGATCAGAGAAAGCGAGGGCAACACTGTAGTCGAACTCGTCGTTGGGGACGCCCGTGAGAGTCATGAGCATTTCGACCTTCTTCTGATGGTCGACGTCTTCGAGCATGTCGACGACTATCTGGGATTCCTCCGTGATTTTCGCGACCGGGCCGATAGTTTCATCTTCCACATCCCGCTGGATCTGTCAGTGCAGTCAGTCCTGCGTTCGACGCCGATCATTCGGGCTCGGCAGAGTGTAGGGCACCTGCACTACTTCAGTCGCGAGACTGCGCTCGCCACACTCGCCGACGCCGGCTACCGGGTACGCGAAGAGACGTACACCCGCGGCGGGCTGGAGATAACAGGGACTGGACGAGGCCGAAGAGCTGCGCGGATCCCCCGCGCGATCGCCTACCGGATGAGTCCGGACCTGGCGGCCCGACTCCTCGGCGGGTTCTCGCTACTGGTGCTGGCTGAGCCTGCATGACGTAGCACCGCCGCGCCCACCGCAGATCGCGGTTGTCCGACCTGTCGCTGCGGGCCGGCCATGCCGTCGAGAGCGGCCCGCACCCGCCACGCACATCGGCATTCACTTCAAGCAGTTCTGAGGTGGGCCCCGTTCTTCGGACTGTGATCCCTATAGGGGATAATTGATCCGCGAACGGAGGAGATCAATGAGTCAGTCACGCAGGCTGTTCACACCCGAGCACAAGGACGGGGCGGTGAAACTCGTCATCGATTCGGGCCGTCCAACATCGGCGGTCGCGAAGGATCTCGGTACCAACGAAGGAACGTTGGCGAGCTGGGTCGCTACCTGGCCGCGGGCACACCAAGGCGAAGAAGAACCGTTGTCGATGTCCGAACGGTCCCGGCTCCGCGAACTGGAGAAGGAGAACCGGGAACTCCGGATGGAGCGCGAGTTCCCCTCAAAAGCGACCACCTTCTTCGCGCAACGCCATCAGTGACCGACAAGTACACGCTGATCGCCGCAGATAAGGACAACTACCCCGTATTCAAGATGTGCCAGTGGCTCGCCTTTGCATGCGAGCTACACCTCTTATCAAGATCGTAAATGTCGCTTTACAAACATAGAATAATTCGGTGAACGGACGTTCTCCAGCACGGGCAGGTGCCATCTAGTCACCCTCGGGCAGGCGCCCAACCGCAGAAGGTTACCGCCCCTCTCTACCGGGTCGACAATCACATCCGTCAAGTGCGGGAGCAGAACCCAAAGATCATCAAGACTGAATGTCGCCGATTTTAGACATGCCGGTCTGGCCGGCTGGGACCGGGCCGCCACGTGATCGTCGCTAGAACCGAATTACATGCCGCATCCGTCCCAGGGAACAACGAGATCGCCCACACTTGTATGCGCCAGACGGAACTTCCATGGGTCTCATATCGGAACAATCAGTCCGAACGGATTTCCCGTAGTTCCGACCGAGGACACGCCGGGAATCATGCGGTCTCCGATGGAGAAGTGTACCCATGATATAACCCGCTCATGCGTGCTGTTCGGCATTGGACCCCCCGTTACATAGTGAACCGCGCCTATGGAGAGTTCTACTGCCGGACCAAGCCTGATCGACCCTGGCTCACTCCGCAGGCAAACTCGATCATTGAATCTGCTCTCCGACCGACAGACTGCGGTCTGGAATTTGGTTCTGGCCGTAGCACGGTATGGCTCGCCCGCCGGCTACACCACCTCACCAGCGTCGAGCACAATCCGGCCTGGTACAACGTAATATCCGACAAAATTACCAACGATTGTTTCGGCAACGTGGAATATCTCCTCAGGTCGGAGACGGGTACACCCGGCGGCAACGCCGACAGCGACTACGCCAGAACAGCGCTCCAGTTCGACGACAAATCCCTTGACTTTGTTCTTGTGGATGGGATCTGCCGCGATCACTGTGCCCGCCTCGCGCTGCCGAAGATCCGATCGGGAGGTCTCCTGGTCATCGACAATGTTGAACGCTACCTACCCTCCGATTCACGGTCGCCGAACTCGCGGACCCAAACCCAAGGCGCTGACGGTCCGGTCTGGTCGGAAGTCATGGAAACGCTCAAGACATGGCGGAGGGTCTGGACAAGTTCGGCCGTCTGGGACACGGCAATATTCTTCAAGCCCTAGACGGAACCATTCATCATGCACATCTGCGGCCGCATTATTGTGGCGCTATCATCCACACTTTGCGAATCTATGTGAAAGCAAAATAAACCGGGATCGATGACTGATGCGCCACCCTCCGGGCGGCAGGGTATCCATTGTTTGAAGCGAGCTTTCGGTGATGCGGATAAACGAGCCTTGTTCGCGCTAGGAAAACAACGTTGCCGCGGCATGTACTCAGCACAAAGTCAGGGGTAGTAATGGGCTGGATGGTGTCACAGATCGGCGCGCGAGAGCACTACGCGACGGCTGTCGGGCTTGAGGTTTACTCGACGCTAGACCAACTGTACACCGATGCATGGTGCCGTTTGCCGCTCAGCTCTATTCCGAAACTTCCTGGCCCGATGGTTCGTTACGCCGGACGTGCAGATCGGCGGATCCGATCGGTAAAGAGTTATGAACTACAGCTGGGCCCAAGTCACATTCGGAGTGCTGTCGCGCACCGTTTCTCCCGAAATTACGCGCACGAGCTTCGATGCATAGAAATCGGCAGAAGGTTCGACACGTTGGTGCGTAAGGACCTGCGTAGGCGCCGCTTCGATCCGAATAAGGACGCATTCTTTGGCTACTTCGGTGGCGCGTTGGAAAGCCTTCGATATCTGGGTGACCAGGGAGTCCCCACGATACTCGACCAGACTGGATGTGGACGGTCCTACTACGAAGAGGTTGCAGCAGAAAGGCTCCTTTGGCCGGAATGGGAAGGGCGCCCTCCGACGATACACGAGGCGTATTTCGACCGAGCCCACGATGAATGGAAAGCCGCCTCCGCGGTGGTGGTTAACTCCAACTGGGCCCGAAAATCTGCGCTGAAAGAAGGGTGCTCGCCCGACAAGATATTCGTGCTTCCTCTGGCCTACGATGCGCCGAGTCTGAAGGTTGGTGCGCGGCCACCACGTCCACACGGTCGACTCAAGGTAATGTGGCTCGGTCGCGTTATTTTGTCCAAGGGTATCCAATATCTACTGCTGGCAGCACAGCTACTTCCCGAGGTCGACTTTATCGTTGCGGGACAGATCGGGGTAGATGCCAACGTCCTACGAAAGGCAACGCCGAGTAACGTGAAGTTCCTCGGCCCGATCCCGCGCTCCCATGCAGCGGAGTTTCTGACCTCGGGTGACCTGTTCGTTCTTCCAACTCTATCCGACAGCTTCGCGTTGACTCAGCTGGAAGCCATGTCGGCAGGCCTTCCCGTTATTACCACCGATCGTTGTGGAGATGTCGTGACCGATGGTCAGAACGGTTATATAGTGCCAGTTCGTGATCCTTATGCTATTGCGAATGCTGTGGCACGGCTCGATTGCGACCGAAATATGCTCAAGGAATTTTCTCGTCTTGCGGTGATCCGCGCCAGGCAACTGTCCCTGACGAAGTACGTGGAGAACCTGGAGACTATTCGGCGAGGCATCTGCCCCGCGCCCGCGATGCGCGACGGCAGTCGCGGATCAGATCCATTCCAGGCTGCCACCGTCTGGTAGGCGAAGGTGGCAGCCCACCCATCCCTTCTTCTACTTGACCGGAGATATTCATGCCGCACTTGGGAAAGCTCTCCGCCGGTATATCTGATCTCCGAGTCGGAGTGGTTGCCGAGTGCTTTCCCGTCTATCGCGCCGCAGTCCTCGCCGAGCTCCTGCGAATTCCAGACATCAAGTATTATTTCCTGGGTGGCACCGAACCAATCCTGCCTGGGTACCGGACCCACATCCCGGGCCGTCCGGAGGACTTTATTCGGCTCCGTACGAGGAGGATCGGCCCCATCCGATGGCAGCAGGGGTTGCTCCGAGAGATCGTGGCGAGACGGTTCGACGTACTCATCATTACTGGCGACTGGGCGTTCATCTCGACCTGGCTCGGTGCGATAGTTGCTCGTCTGCTGGGACTGCCGGTGCTGTTCTGGACCCATGGTTGGGCTCGTCCTGAGCGAGGGCTCCGGCTTCTCGTCCGGCGCTGCTTCTATCGGTGCGCAACCGGCCTTCTGCTGTACAGCGAGTACGGCCGTCGCTTGGCGGAGTCCTACGGGCTTCCCGCCAATCGGCTATTCGTCGTGCATAACAGCCTGGACCTACCAGCCCAAGATGCTGCCGCACAGTCTATCGAGCCCTCGTCGGTCAAAGCAGTGCTCGAAAGGTTTCCGGACCCAAGTCTTCCACTTGTTGTTTCGAGCTTTCGGCTTGTCTCTGATCGAGCAGTGGACGAATGTATCTCTGCTGTTGCGTGGCTGGGCCGCACCGGGTTCCCGGTCAACTACCTTATCGTCGGAGATGGTCCAGATCTTCCCCGGCTGCAGGCTGTGGCGGTCGAGTCAGGGGCTGCAGTTTCCTTCTTCGGACCCTGCTATGACGAAGCTACGCTGGCCAAGGTTTATGCCGCTGCGGACGTGTCGGTAGCGCCCCGAATGGTTGGGCTGTCCGCTCTCCAGAGTCTGGCGTATGGGACCATGATGGTGACCTGTGATGACATCACCCTACAGACTCCTGAATGGGAGGTCCTGGAGGACGGTGTCACTGCGGTGCTCTATACCGCCGGCGATGTATCGGCACTGGCGAGGGCGATGCGAAAAGTGATCGCTCTGTCGCGGTCCGGCGAGATTGACGAGAATCGGCTACGGAAACGCCTGGCTGAGTCATACAACCCGGCCGAACATGCACGTCGAATAAACGCGGCTGTACTGGCTGCGGCCCAGGGTCGGGCTGAGGCCGGTGGTAGCTGACGCGGGAGGACGATCTTTGTTTTCCATCCGGTGCTGGTCGACTGGTGCCGGGCGGAGGCAGTAACGCGCCGAACGACATCGCGTTTAGCGAACAACTCCTCGCACATGTCTCGCTGGACGGAGGCTCCGTGTCAGTCATTCAACTCGATGATTCATTGCCCCCAGCGCGGCGTGACAATGCGCGCCATTCATCGCCCAGGTTGGAGACTTCGGCGATGAGTGGCGCTGCGCCATCCAGGACAGCTCATACTTTCGAGAAGGATCAGGATGAACCAGGCGCAACGTGTAGCAGAAATTTCTCAGCGTCGGTACTATGCGGCAACCGCCGACCGGTATGACGCCGATCACGTACACCCACATGATGCGCACTTCGTTGCGCTCTCTCATATGTCAGGTCTGGCATCCGGACTTGAGTTGACCTCGGTCCTGGATGTTGGGAGCGGAACCGGCCGGGCGGCGGTCTACCTCAAGCGCCGTCACCCGCAGATGCAGGTTATCGGGTTGGAACCCGTGATCGACCTGCTGCGTAACTCCGACAGGAGCGTGGGTGCGAATTTTGTTTGTGGAAGTGGAAGCAGCCTTCCATTCCCCGACGACAGCTTTGATGCCGTCTGCGCTACGGGGCTACTGCATCATGTGCCCGTACCGTCCATCGTCGTTAACGAGATGACCCGAGTCGCTAGACGTGTAGTAATGATTTCAGATGCGAACCGCTTCGGTCAAGGTAGGCCCGTCGCCAGGTTGGCCAAGCTGGCGATCTCGCGTCTTGGATTCTGGCCGATCTACATGACAATCCGCACCGGGGGCAAAGGATATCAGTACTCTGAGGGGGATGGAATATTCTACTCGTACAGTATCTATGATAGTGCACCTACGCTCGACAAATGGGCTGACCGAACATTCATCATACCGACATCTACTTGCCTGAGAGGTGGTTACAAGCCGCTTCTGTCTGCGCCAGGGGCCCTGTTGGTTGCGATCCGCGACCAACCCCCGGTAGCGTCGGCCCTACCCGTCAAGATGGGATGAGACAGGCGGTGCCTATCATCTTGTGACCAGGGCGGGTTGAGGAGACGAGGATCGTGGTGGTGTCGGTGACGGCCGGGCGGGGCCTGGTCGATGATGGCAGGGTGGAAGATCGTGAGGATGGCCGGTCGCGGCCGGATCCAGAGGTCGAGCCGAAGGCGCCGCGGTGGTCGTTCTCGGCGGCGTACAAGCAGTGCACGACCGGGAGAGTCGGCGGCGGGAATCTCACCCGCCGCCGCTCGCAGAACCGGACATGAACCTCTCGACTTATCCGGCTCCCATTGCTCAGCCGTTAGGGGTAGGCGCCGAACCGCCAGTGCGCGAACAGTGCTGGCTCCTGGCGCGCGATCCGCCGCAACCACTGCCGCGCCCGACGTTCCCGGCGTTTCAACCGTCTGTATTTCCGTGTGGCCCACTGCACCAGCTTCGTGTTCAGCTGCTAAAAGAGCGGATACAACATGGACTTGTAGAAGCGTCCAAAGTAGTTGATCCAACCCTGCACGATGCGGTTGAACGCGCGCGCCAGGTCCTGAAGCGACTTGTCGCTGCGCCGCGGAATGTGCCAAGAATGTATCTCCCGACTCATCCGCCTGACCGCTTCCCTGCTGACCACGGGGGTGAAGTTCACGAAGTGCTTCCCCCACCGATTACGGGACAGCCGTGGCCGAAACGTGTACCCAAGGAACGTGAACGACGTGACCTCATGGTTGCCACGCCGGTCGACGTCCTTGCAGTACACGATGCGGGTCTTGTCCGGGTGTAGCTCCATCCCGAATTCCGCCAGCCGCGCAGCGACCGCATCGCGCACCCGCACCGCCTCTTCGAGAGTCACGCAGTACGCCACGCTGTCGTCGCAATACCTTTCGACCGGGACCGCACGCCGCTGCCGTCGCGGTTGGTGACCTCGTATTCGATAACCCGGACGGTGGGGCCGGAGGGTGGCTCGACGAGGGTGGATCCGCAGTGTTTCTGGACGGCTCGTCTGCGCCGGACTTTCGGGTCGAGCAGGAAGGACAGGTAGGAGCCGTCGGGGAGGGTTTCGACAACGGGTAGTTCGGGGCCGGCGGGCATGCGGAACAGCAGGTCGGCGCCGGTGGCGGCGGCGTCTTTCCAGAAGAGGAAGCTGTAGAAGCCGCGGTCGGCGATGACGAGCATGCCGGGCTCGAATCTGTCGACTGGTTTTTCGGCGAGGCGGTGCTCGTTGATGTGCCAGGAGTCGAGTTCGGCGGCGACGATCGTGTGGGTTCCGCATTCGCCGAGGCCGACGAGGCGGGCCTGCGGGAAGGGGACGGGTCTTTTTTCGCCGCCAGAGCGGCCGAAGGCCGCGTCGTTGTCGGGGGTGTCGGGGACGTCGAGCACGAAGCCGTCGATCGCCATCAGGCGCCGGCCTCGAAGCCACGCCCCGCGGGTGCCCCGCTGCGCGCAGGGGACCGCGACGCGTTCAAACAGCACCTGCAGGGGCTCGGGTCCCAGCCGGGTGCGGGCCTTACTGATGGCACTGGTCGTCGGAACGTGCCAGTCCTTTGACCAGGATCCCAGGGAACGCAGGCCGTCCACGAGGATCCGCATCACTTCTTCGTAGCTCTCCTCGAAGAACAGACACAGTGCCATCACGTAGTAGACGACCACCCGTGCCGGCAGCAGCCTTGTTCGCTGCTCACGTTTGCCGGTATCAGCGAGCACCTCGTCGACCAGGTCCCGGTCCACCAGTCGGGTCAGTACGCCGATACCGATTCGGTCGGTCAGCCGCCCGCATACCGGGGCGGGACCAGAAGAATCCACCACAACGGGATTCTACCGACCGGGATTTCGACCTGCGCCGCACCGCCGTCGTCCACGGCCTCCACGTCATCGCCCGCCAGAAAAACGATCAGCAAGCAGCCTGACTATCCGACCGGCGCTCTACTCTCGGTGTCACCGTCGTCGATATCGATGCCGTCCATGGCGTCGCGATCGTGGCTGGACGACGAGAGTCGGCCTCAGATTCCTACGAGGCGATTCATCAGGCAGTTGGCTGCCAAAAGCTCTCTGCGCCGGCACCTCGATGGCTGGGTTCTCGGACAGTGGGGGCTTCTGGCCAGCCGCCGCCACACTCCGCAGCAGGGCCGGAACCATCAGCCCGGTGTAGGCGACGACCCCTGCGAGAGACGCGGTCGCAGCGCCCTTCAATCCGATTTTCGGGGTGAGTAGAACGAGCACAACGACCGTGACTGCCAGTTGTGCAATACCAGCCCAGAACTGAATCTTGAAAATCCGCGCCGCGGTAGCGGCCATTCCGAGCACCACCGACAGCAGGGCCACGCCCATTGCGGCGACAAGAATTGTGAACAGCGCGACGTCAGTATATTCAGGACCATAGATCAGTCGAAGGAGCGCCTCGCCGGCGACCAGGCCGAACGCGAGCCCTACCCCGGCGTTCAGGAGTGCTGCAATGATCAGCTTCACTAGTAGTCCACGAAACCTGTCGCGGCTCTCGTTGAACTGATGGGCAAGCCTTGGCATCACAACCTGAACCAAGGCGGCGAAGGTAAGCCCAATAACAGTGATGAATCGCTGCTGAGCCGAGTAAACTCCTACCTCGCGCACCGAGCGCCAGTGTTTCAGTGCGTACACCGGAAGATTTCCGATGATGGACCCGAGGACTGCCGTTCCCGCCAGTGGCAGAGAGATCCTGAAAAGCTTGCGTGCCGCTCTGAGGGAAGCGGCCCCGTCTGACGACTGCAGCTCCTGGGGATATCGCCGCCGAACGACGGCCACCGACCTGATGTCGTAGGAGACAGTGACGACTGCGGACATCGCGGCCCAGGCCACAGTGACCAAAAGCAGGTCGTCAGAGAACCGGAGTGTAACGAAAAGAGCCAAGAACTGGCAGATCCCCTGTGCGGATCTCGACAGCGCCACCCGGCCCATCATTTCATACTTCTGTAGCAATCCATAAATTATGTCGGATATGGAGTCGAACACCTTGGCCAGGGTAACAGCCGCGATCAGTGTCGCATCATACCCAGAATCGCAGGCTACGGCCGCAACGCCGATCACTCCAGCCAGACAGAAGGAAAGACACCAGACCCGCAACATGAGATAGTCACGAAAGGTAAACGTAGAACGCACGTCTGTTGCTATGACAATTCTGAGGTTAAGATTTGCAAATATGATGGGCGGCGACGTGACCGCGAGCGCGAACGCAAACCGTCCGACTGCCGAGCTACCTGCATCCCGGGCGAGTGTAGCGAACATCAGCCACTGGCAGGACTGGAACAGGACGGTACTAAGCGCAACCCAGACGAAGTTCATCCGTATCGAGGGGCGGCCGGATCCGACTCGGTTTTCCGGCGGAGCAGGTCGTGTTCGCCAGGCCAATGTTCGATACCCGGACTCACGCCCAGGTTCTGGCGCGCAGTGTTGAATCGTGCTGGGCCTGGTCCGAGTCTCCGTCCACCCCGCCACCAGCACAACGGTCGTTGAAAGTACGTACGCCGAGCCAGATCCCAAGAACAATGCTGGCGAATGTCTGCAGCATCTGTTCAGTGGCAATCCTGCTCAATAGCTGATACATGACGAACAGCACCGCCGGTCCCAGCAGATAGGTCGCGATACCGATCCCATTGGTCGAGAACTGCGCCCATACCAGTATTCGCACGGCACCGAAGGCCAGTGCCGCACAAAACAAAAACGTCCCCCATCGGCCAAAGTTCAGCGCGCTTTCCAACCAGTAGGCGGCGCTGTACCCTGAATTTTTGTCCAGATAGTCCTGAATAATCAGGACGCTGGGCGGGGTTCTGTTCTCATCACCTACGACAGCTTTTGGAAGCAGTCTGTTCGGGAGCTCGTAGTACGACCTTCCTCCGAGCAGGCCGGGAGTGGCCCCTCGTGCTACCAGAAGCTCCGCACTGCCTACGACGTCGATGCTGTCGACACCGGTCTCGACTAGATCGGGGAACGTACTGGCAGACGATTCTGCTCTCCTGGGAGATCCGGCGTCACCGATGATTCCAAGCGTGAGGAACCCACCGCCCAGTATCACTCCACAGAGTATGAACACCTGCATGGGTCGATAGCGCCGCTTACTCTGGGTCCATGCCGGCACGAACTGAACGATGATCCACCCGATCACGAGCAACATGAATCGGAAGCGCGCACCCGAGCCAAGCGTCACAACCGCCGTGACCACCAAGGCCACGAGTTCAATGGCGGTCGGCGACCGTCGGTAGGATCGGCGCATGCCTGCGATGACCACGACGAAGATGACAGCACTGGTGGGCAGGATGTCAAGAGGACCCAAGCTCGGGCGCGTATCGACTTTGGAGCTGAAGTCGTATTGTCCCGACAGTCTCCAGAAAGAGCCGAGCGGTCGTCCTGCGACGAGGAATGAGGCTAGGAACCCGGCCGCCAGAACAGCGAAGTACTTCGTCACCAACTTCTGATCTACGGTCCGCAGCCTGTCTGGGTTGGATCCTCCTCGCAGCGCAGCCGAACTACCTAGGCTGAACCCGATAAGTGCCACCGTGTTGAGCGACCATGTGTACGGAAGGCTGAGGTCTGAGAGGACTCCCTCGTTACCAACCGGCCATCGATCGTAGTGAAGGCGGATTGTCCAGGGAACAATCACCAGAGCTACCCATGGCGCAACGAGGATTTGCGGCGTCCACCATGCCACCTCCCCAAAACGGGTGGTTCTCAGACACTCCAGAAAAAATGTCGCAAGTGCCGCAGCCAGACAACTAAAGATATAGTTGAAATTTTTTCCAGCATATGCCCCGTAGAGCGCCAGAATGACGCAGCATGTAGTTATGGCGAGGGGGATCGGAGCGGTACGACCCCGCGTAGCCGACGGGTCATCCATCATCGGCCGAAAGTGCCGTACGGTGACATCGCGCAGAGGGACCGCCTCGGTACAGTCATCACTTCGATGTACCCTTCGCCCGGCCAGTCCCCACTCCGTTGTCTGGGAGATACTGGTCGAGTATGGACTTCTTCAACGCGAGAATGTTCTTCGGGCTTTCACGGTCGAGCTCTATCGCACGGAATGCTCGCGTTTCGGGATTATAGACCACGGGATGGTAATCCAGTTCGTCCAACAGGCTCCGCAGTCGCGCGGGGTGGTTGTACTCCACCAGAAGTGCCGGTGCGAGGCGCTCGATGAGAGCTCGAGCGCCGTCAAGTACTGCCGGCTCATGCCCCTCCACATCAATTTTGATCAACGTTACACGCCGATCATGCGGGACCACGTCGTCGAGGCGAACAACAGGAACTCGCTCACGTCTACTCGCGATGTCCGGCGAAGCTACCTGGTTCACGGTGCCGTGGCCGATCGTGAAATCGATTTCACCAGATTGATCGCCAACCGCCACCCGGTGAACCTCAACCTGAGACAACTGATTCAGATTTATGTTCTCAATTAGCTGATCCCACGAGTCGGAAGACGGTTCGAATGCAATGCAATGCACCCCAGGCAGAGAAGCAGCCAAAAGCGTGTAGACACCGACGTTTGCGCCAACGTCCACAAATACGTCACCAGGATTCAAGTAGTCCAGAAGGAAACGCATCTCCATCCAGTCCGGAAGTCTGCAGTAGAGCACTGCCGATGCGGACGTACTGTGCGGATGGCAGCGTAGGCGGACGGAACCATGAAGATCGATCGTGACCGGACGACGAGTCGTTCGCTGCCAGATCTGCCATCCGATGTATCGTGCGCATGCGCGATTCCGTTGGCGCTGCACGGCTGGATGGTTCCGGATGTGGCGAAGGGTTGTCCGTGCAGCGGTGGCACCAGCACGGGATACAGGCTGGAGCGCGCCGGGCCGACCCAGGGCAATCGACATGAACGGAGAGTAGCGCGCACGCCATACTGCCTTGCGTGACGACACTCCGCGCCCCGACAGAAGTCCGTTAAGTCACTTCCGGAACATCATTTGGTGTTCGTGCGGTGGCTACTGAGGACGGTCACAGATGCGGCAGACAGCACGCAAGGGCTCAAGGGTACGTAGGAAACTTTTATAGATCTTGGTTTCCCAGCTACGGAATTTTCCGTATGAGGCGGTCTCGTGTGCTGCGCAGGGACCTGTCACCGATAGGGACCCGGCCGCTTGATGACGAGACGCACGGGAGGCATGGTGGAGCAGGAGCACTGGTCAGTACTCATAGTCTGCACCGGCAATGTGTGCCGTTCACCCATGGCGGAGCGCCTCGCGGTGGCCCGGCTGACCCGGCTTGCCACGGAGGCGGGCGCATCGGGCTCGGCGGCGAGCGTCAGCAGTGCGGGAGTCCGGGCGTGGGTCGGCGAACCCATGGACCCGCACGCGGCGACCGTGCTGGCCGAGCGGGGAGCAGACCCCGCCGGGTTCCGCTCCCGCGCGGTGACATCCGTGATGGTGGAGCAGGCGGACCTGGTGCTCTGCGCGACGCGGGCACATCGGGCCGAGGTCGTGGGGCTTGCCCCGCGCACCGTCCGCCGAACCTTCACCCTGCGTGAGTTCGCGCGTCTGACAGATGCGGTCGGACCGGAACGCATCGATACGGCTGCCGGTACGCTCGCCGCCCTGCATGAACGCGGAGATTTCCGCGCGGCGGGGACGGCGCTCGTGGCGGCCGGGGTGACCGCCCGTGGCACGGTTCCTCCTGTCTCCGCAGCGGACGACGATCTCGTGGATCCACTGGGCGGCGGCCTCGACGCCTTCCGCGCGTGCGCGGATGCCATCGAGGCCGCCCTCGACCCACCAACCCGTCTGCTCGCTGTCCTCCTGGGCGTCGCGGCCCCCCGCCGAACCGGGGCCCGGACCCAGCAGGCCTAGCCTGTCAGGCTCCCCACCCATCATGGGCAGGCTGACCGGACGGCCGCCGGCTTCCCGCCTCAGCATGCTGCGACATGCGGAATCCCATCGACCGCAGGCCCGGGCGACTGGACGGCACGGCGAGCGAGGGTTTGCCCGCCGTGGGCGGCTCCGCGGCGCCGCACGCCGAACCCGAAGTCATCATCGACGCCGTCGCGACCGGCGCGGCGGACGCCGCTCCTGCTGCGGGCGAGGAGAGCTGGGCGTTCGCGGCGGTAGCCACCGAGTGCACTCGGGCGCCACGCGAGGCGGTGGTGACCCTGATCGGACCCGTCGGCGCAGGCTCCCCCCCGGAGGGCAGCCACCGGAGCCGGTCGCCCCATTCGCGCAGCCAGCTCAGCACCCGCTCCCCCGCCAGCGGGCGGGAGACGAAGTAGCCCTGGACCTCGTCGCACTGCCAGGCCGCAAGCGACGCCCACGAGCGCGACGTCTCGACGCCCTCGGCGACGATGCGCAGCCGGAGCGCGTGCGCGAGGGAAACCGTGGACCGGACGATCTCGGCCGCCGAGGAGTCGCGGTCGATGTCGCGCAGGAACCGCTGGTCGAGCTTCACCTCGTCCGCGGGGAGCTCCCGCAGGTAGGCGAGCGAGCACAGGCCTGTGCCGTAGTCGTCGAGGCTGACCCGCACACCGTGGTCACGCAGGCCGGAGAGGGTCCGCTGTGCCTGCTCCAGGACCGTGATGAGCCCGTCCTCGGTGACTTCGACGACCAGCGCCGACGCGGGCAGGCCGTGGCGCTCCAGCGCACCGCGCACCAGGTCCACGAATCCGCGGTCGACGATGACCGAGGCGGGCACGTTCACCGACACGGCCAGCGCGGCGCCGGCCGCGTGCCAGCGGGCGCAGTCGGCGAGGGCGATGTCGAGGACCTGCTGGGTCAGGCGCCCCATCAGGCCGGCGCGTTCCATCTCGGGCAGGAACATGTTCGGCGGACGGAGCCCGCCGGTGGGATGGCGCCATCGCACCAGCGCCTCGACACCCCTGATCCGGCCGCTGCGCATTTCGGCCTTGGGCTGGTAGCGGAGTTCGATCTGGCCGCCGTCCAGCGCCTCCCGCAGGTCGGCCCGCAGCCCCAGCTGGGCACGGTTGCCGAGCTGGCAGGCAGGGTCGTAGACACGCTGGCCGGTGTGGGTCCCCTTGGCCGCGTACATCGCCTCCTCCGCCCGCCGCATGAGCTCCAGGATGCCGCGCCCGTGTTCGGGAGCATGGGCGATACCGACACTGACGTCGGCCTGGACGCGCAGGTCATCCAGGCGGACAGGGATTCTCAGCGCCTCCCGGATCCGCCGGGCGACCGCCTCGGCGCCGGCGAGGTCGACGTCCCGCAGCAGTACCGCGAACTCGTCGCCGTCGACCCGCGCGAGCAGGTCGGCGGGACGCAGCACGGAACGCAGCCGGGCGCCGACGGTGGCCAGCATGTGGTCACCGTGCTCGTGGCCGAGCGTCCCGTTGATGTCCCGGAGGCGGTCGAGATCGATCAGGATGAGCGCCGCCGACACCGAGCCCCGGGCTCGGTGACCGCCCCCGAGCCAGCGGGAGGCGGTCGCGACGAAATGGCGACGACCTGGCAGGCCAGTCAGATCGTCCGAGCCGTACCAGCGGCGACGGACCGCCGCGACCATCCGGTCACCCAGTCCGGACAGCGGCAGGCACGCCACCGCCGCCACCGTCAGCGATGTGGTGATCGCGCCGGACGGGGCCAGCACCTTGATCGCCGCCCACCAGGACACGACCCCTACGAGAAGAACCACGGACGCAGACGCGAGGACGCCGGGCCGCCGACCGGATGTCGTGGTCTCGTCGACACGGCCGCCCGCGCGCTGCCGCCCGCCCCAGGGCCGATTCCGGCCGTGCTGGTCTCCGCCGCTCGAGCGCCCCGCGCTGGAGACCTCCAGCTCCGGAAACGTCGGAGAACCTCCGGTGGTCGGCGAGTGCGCCATCGCAGGAGAGGTCATCGGCGCATCCGACGTTTCCCCTCCGGCGTGCGCGACCGTGGCCTGCGCCCTCGCCGTCTTCCCCCCGCCGGCCGTCGCCACGGCACTGCTGCGCGCAGCCGCGCCGCCACGCACTGCCGAACCGCTGTATGCGGTCGAACCGGGTGATTCCTGGCACCGTCGGGCCACCGGCGTGGTGAGACGCCGGACGGCCCGACTCATGTGCAATGACGTCACCATCGGCCCACACCCGCCGAACCGATCAGAGAACGGTCTTGCCTGACCATACGATTTGCCCCCGAAGTTGAACCTGCACCGTCCGGAACGGACGCCCCCGCGCTTTGCCGGCCACTACAGGGCGGCCCCTTGCGCCCGGTTCGTTCGCCCCTGCGGTGCGCGAGCGTAACGCGCACGAGTTGGCAGATTATCCGACACCCAGGTATTTCCGGGCCGGCGAGAGCCGAACCTACCCGCACACTTCACTTGCTGGAGCACCTGACGGGACGATTTCCCGATTAGCGGCGATCGTTCGACGGATCAACAGCATGATAATGGCACGACGTGGTCTGCATGTGGTCCGTCGAAGACGAGGGGGCTGTCGGACGGGTTGCCTCATGCCACAAGAGGCAACGCCCGCGCCCCTCCCGGGGCTAGTCGCTGACCGTTACTCTCGTGGTGGGCAGATGCGACTCGACCGCCGGGAACACCACCAGCAGCAGGAAGGCGACGGCCAGCAGCACGAAGAGCACCGCGAGCGGGACCCGAACCCGCGTCGGCCCCGGCAGGTGCCGGTAGATCCAGCTGTACATTCTCGTTTCCTTCTATTCGTCCGCGAGCGCGCGAGGTGGTCCGTCGGACTTGTCCGTGGTCTCGTCGAGGTTGGCAAAGACGATGAGTCGACTCCGCGCCGAGAATCGTGGATGGCAGGTGGTCAGTGTCATCAACGCCCTGGTGGGAGCGACTCCGGCGTGCCCTGGAACCGGGTAGGTCACGTCCAGCCGATGGGGGTCCACGACCTCCGAGCCGGTGACCCGGTAGGTGAAATACCGGTCTGCCACCTCCACCACGAGCGGATCGCCCACTCTCAGCTCGTCCAGCCGGCTGAACGGCTTTCCATACGTGGTGCGGTGACCGGACACGACGAAGTTCCCTACGTCGCCCGGCATGGCAGTGCCCGGGAAATGCCCAGGTCCGCGGCGTAGCGCCGCCACCGACACACCTTCCACAACCACGGGTGCGTAGTCGGCACCGAAGCGGGGGACCCGCAGGACAGCGACTCCCTCGCCCAGTTCGACGGGCGGCACGACCGGTCGTGGTTTCGCAGCCTCGGCGGGAGCCCGAGGATGCGGTTGTCGAGACCACGCCGTGGTCAGGTCGTTTCGGAGCCGGTCCTGCGTCCTGGCCGCGAAGATGTCGGTGATCCACAGCTGGTAGGCGAGGAAGAGCACCACCACCAGACCCGCTGTGATCATGACCTCGCCGAGGCCCCGGGAGACCCGACCGCCAACCGGCCGATCCGCCAGCCCCGCCACCGGGTTACGCCGGCGTCTCCGGCCGTCCACTCGATCGGGCTGGACCCGCCGTGGCCAGGGGGTGTGGCGAACCAGCCCGGGCCGCCGAGCGCCCCGGCTCCGGCCAGGCCCTCCGGGTGCCGCCCGCGCGCCCCGATGCGCCGGCTCCCCCAGGTGCGGATCCGCGGTCGGCGACGCCGGGGCCGGAGGACGTCCGGCTCCGGGCTGGACGGGCAGATCCGTCAGCGAATCCGCCAGGTGCCGGCGATTCGTCGCCGGCACCGACACCGACACCGGAAGTTCGGTCGCCGCGTCGGCGGGCGGCAACTCCGTAGGCGCGTCGGCAGGCGGCAGGTCCGTGGGCGGGTCCGGCGCCGGCAGGAGGGTCCGTGGACCGTCTTCATCTTCTGAAGCCCTCGACGCACCATCCATGCCGTTACTCTAAGGCACTACGTAACCACTCCCAGCTACGATTCGGCGAGGTTCGAAGCCGAACGGCAACTCGAGACGATGGGCGGCCATCAGCTCCGCGTCGCAGAGCAGGGCCTGCGTCGAGCCGTCCGCGGCGATCACTCCACCGTCCAGGATGACCGAACGCGGGCAGAGCTGCAGCGCGTAGGGAAGATCGTGCGTCACCATGACCAGGGTGAGGTCCAGGCCGGCGAGGACCTCGGCGAGCTCCCGCCGCCCCGCCGGATCGAGATTCGCGGACGGTTCGTCGAGGACGAGGACGTCGGGCCGCATGGCGAGCACCGTGGCCAACGCCGCCCGGCGCCGTTCGCCCAGGCTGAGATGGTGGGGTGCCCGGTCCGCGTGGTCGCGCAGACCGACCGCCGACAACGCCTCGCTGACCCGCCCGGCGAGTTCCGCCCCGCGCAGGCCGAGGTTCGCCGGGCCGAAGGCGACGTCCTGGCCGACCGTGGGCATGAAGAGCTGGTCGTCGGGATCCTGGAACACCAGGCCGACACGCCGGCGGATCTCCCGCATGTTTCCGCCGGCCACCGGCGCGCCGTCGATGCGCACCGTCCCGGACCCGGCGGTCAGGATTCCGTTGAGATGCAGCATCAGCGTCGTCTTGCCCGCGCCGTTCGGCCCCAGTACGGCGATCCGCTCGCCGCGAGCGATCATGAGGTCGACGCCGAAGAGCACCTGGCGGCCGTCCGGATACGCGAAGGCCAGCCCCTCGATCTCGACGACCGGTCCACCCGGTGTCGCGGGGGTCTCGGAAACGATCACGAGAACACACCCAGGTCGACGCTCCAGCCTGCCACCGCGATCGCGGCACCCACGGCGATCACGCCGAACGCGACCGCCCACTCCACCCGCCGCGGCGCCGACCCGGGGAGAGTTCCGGGCAGCACGCCGGTGTAGCCGCGCGCCAGCATCGCCAGGTGGACCCGCTCCCCCCGCTCGTACGAGCGGATGAACAGGGTACCGAGGGACGCGGCCAGCGCCCGGGTCGCGAGCAGTGAGCGAGGCTCGTACCCGCGCGAACGGCGAGCCACGCCCATCCGGTGCATCTGGTCGATCACCACACCGGCGTACCGGATCATGAAGGAGGCGACAGCGATGATCACCGGGGGCAGCCGCAATCGCTCCAGGCCGACGAGCAGCTCCCGGACGGGTGTGGTGGCGGCGAGCACGATGACCGTCATCAGACCGAGCGTAGCCCTCGCAAGCAGGCCGAATGCCTGCTCCAGGCCTGGCCGGGAGAGTGCGACGCCCACGACGTCGATCCGTTCTCCCGGCACGACGAAGGGCAGCGCGACCGCGAACGCCACGAACGGCAGCTCGACGGCGAGCCTGCGCAGGACGAGCAGGGGTGGGAGGCGGGCGGCCGCGCACAGCCCGACCACGACGAACAGGTGCGCCGCGAACACCCAGCCGGCCGCGATCGGCGTGATCACTATGCAGACTACATAACCGAACGCTGCCACGATCTTGCACTGAGCAGGCAGCCGGTGCGGGATCGTGTGGCCCGGCCGGTACGGGTCGAGGATGTGCGCACCGCCCATGACGCGGCCAGCTCTCGGCGGAGGTCAGGCGGCCGGGGCGGTTCCGGCTCCGCCACCGGTCCCCCGCCCGTCCGCGAGCGGCGGCCGCCGCTCGGAGGCACGCGGCCGCAGCCGCACTACGCCGAGGACGACGACACCACCGACAACGAAGGCGATCGACACTCCGATGATCCCGGCGACACCGCCGGCGAGACGCTCGTTGTCGATCCCGGACACGGCGTAGTCCGCGAGCGGCCAGTCGGCGAACGAGTGGTGCTCCGCCTGGTCCAGGAATCCCTTCTCCTCGGCGACCTTCTCCAGCCCGTCCGGGCTGGAGCTGGCGTAGCCGGACACGAACCCGGCGAGCACGAAGGCAACGAACAGGCCCACGACCAGGAAGATCCTGTTCCGGCTGCGGGCGGCAGCCGGGGGCGGCGCCGCCTGTACCTGACCGGCTTCGTCCAGCGCGTTCACGCTCGCTCCCCTCGTCCCCAGCCGCCCGCGGCGGGCGCCGCCGCGGCTTCGGTCATGGCCGTTTCGGTCGTCGCGGCCGCCGGGGCGCTCCTCGGCGCCGCGAGCACCGGCCGCCGGATCGCCAGCCGCTGCGCTCCGCGCAGATCGCGCGCCCCGTACACCAGGTCGGGCCGAGTACTCATGACCAGGCTCACGGTCGCCGCGGTGATCACGGCTTCGCCGATCCCGATCAGCAGGTGAACTCCGAGCATTGCGCCAGCCACGCCGCTCAGCGGCAGGTCGACCGTCCCGCCGATGGCAAACTCGATCACGAACGCTCCCGCGGCGAGTGGCACGGTGAGGAACGCGGCCACCGCGGACGCGGCCACCACCGACGACGCTTGCGGCGGAAGGAGTCGTCGCACCAGCCAGAAGATGGCATAGCCGCCGAGCGCGCCCACCACCGCCATGTTCGTGATGTTGAGTCCGAGCGCCGTCAGGCCTCCGTCGGCGAACAGCGACTGGACGCCGAGCACCACGGCCAGGGCGATCGCGCCCAGCCACGGCCCGACCAGAACGGCCGCAAGCGCACCACCGAGCAGATGGCCGCTGGTCCCCATGGCGACGGGGAAGTTGAGCATCTGGGCCGCGAAGACGAAGGCGGAGCACAGTCCGGCGAGCGGCACCACCTGGTCCGAGCTCTCCTCGCCTGCGCGCTTCACGGCGTAACCGACGCCCGCGATCGCGACCGCGCCGAACGCCACCGACGTCGGCGCGTCCATGAATCCGTCCGGGATATGCATGATCCCCCCTCCGTCAAGGCGTCCGGGCAGGCGTCGACGCCCGACCAGCCCACAGCTGCTAAGGATACGCAGCTGCGAACCTCTTGCAGGAGAAACAGCTGTTCCCGGAGAACTCGACATCTCAACCCCCACCGCGCGCCACCGCAATGCAGGCACGATTCCGCACAGACCATTACTCATCCATGACACTCGACGCCACACGACCATGACTTAGCACTTTCGGTTACTCTCTTGCTACCCTGTGTGTCCGGCCAAGAGTGGCCGGGACTCGACAACCAGGAGTTCGCGGACGCGCCCAGGCCTCCGCGTCCCGCCAGCCCACTGCACGCCTGCGCCAGGTCCGCACGAGGTGAGTCCATGAAGACTGTCGCGGTGATCATCCACTGGGGCCCGCCCGACCCGACCATCGAGCTCGCGACCCGGCTGGACGGCTCCGTCCGCATCGACCAGGTCACCGTCGTGGCCAATGACCGGTCCGAGCGACCAGGCGGGCTCGCTCCGGGGGTGAGCTGGCTCGTTCCCTCGCGCGACCTCGGTTTTGGCGGCGGGTTCCGGCACGCGGCCGAGGCATTTCCCTCGGCCTCCGCCTACCTGTTGGTCGACAACGACGTGTGGATCGACGACACAGCGATCGCGGCCTGCCTGGACCTGCTGGCCGGCACCAACATCGGCGTCGTCGCGCCGACCCTCGTCGGCGACACCGGGGTGCGGTCCGCGGCGGCACGGCGGACCCGATTCCTCGTCGCGCCGAAGGTACTGGGCCACGCCCCCGTCGACCGACCGAGCGAGGCGCGCTGGGTAGCCGGCGCCGCGATGTTCATCAAGGCCGCATGTCACCGGCGGGTCCCGATGGACGGCCGCTACTTCCTCGGCTTCGAGGATGTCGACTTCTGCCACCGCGCCCGCAACGCCGGCTGGAGCGTGGTGATCAGCCCCGCGTTGGCGTGGCATGGCGGCCGCGACACCGTCCCTCCGGCCCGGTACGGCTACTACGAGATCCGCAACCGCCTGTGGTTCACCCGAGTCCGCCACTGGCCCGTGCGCACGATCCTCGTGGCACTGTGGACCGCCGTGATAACGCTGCCACGCACCGTCGTCCTCGATCTGTTCCGGCGCAGAGGCACGGCCGTCTCCGCCCTCGTCCTGCACGGGCTGGTCGACGGACTCGGTTCGCTCCCGCCGAGCGGCGACCCGCGTCCGGACGAACCGCGGGTCACCCGTTGGACGGCAGAGGGCTGGATGACAGAGGGAATGAGCGGCGCCTCACGAGTATCCGGCCTCCCCCGCAGTCGGACCGGCGAACAGGGACCCCGCCCACGCGCAGGCAAGGCCCGCCGGTTGGACTGACGCCGGGTGGGCCGGACCTCGTCTCGACCGTCTAGGTGGATGCGGCGGCGGTCTCGTCGTTCGCGGGCGCGGGTGACGGGATCCCGGTGGCCGGCGCCCCTGGTGGCGTCGGGGCGTTCGGCACGAAACTGATGTCCGGCTCGTGTTGGGACGGTATCGCCGTCGTCGCGGCGCCCTGCGGCGCGCCCGCTGACCTCGTCCGCGCATCCGTCACAAGGAACACCGACTGCCAGGCGAAGAGGTTCGGTCGAGTCTCCAGCGCCCAGCGGTCCGCCCGTGCGGCCAGTGAGTCCGGTAGCCACTGCCGACTGCGCCACAGGGGCAGGCCGCCGCTGGCTCCGACCGCGAGGACAGTGAGCCCGTTGTCCTCCAGCAGTCGCCGAGCGGTCACGACAGTGAAGAAGCGGACGTGGGTGGAGTCCATGACACCGGTCTCGGTGTAGTCGAACCGGCCTACGAGGTGCTGGGCGCGCTGGCGGAAGTGCGCGACGTTCGGCAGAGCGACGGCGATCCGCCCGCCGGGTGCAAGGACGCGCCGCGCTTCGGCGAGCAGCGGTGCCGGATCGACGAGGTGTTCCAGGATGTGCGAGAGCAGGACGAGGTCGAACGACCCGTCCGCGGCGAACGGCAGGCCCTTGGCCAGGTCGGCAAGCTTGACGGTCTCGCATTCCGCCGCGGCGGCAGCCAGCTCCGCCGGATCGAGGGTCACCCCGGTCACCCGCCAGCCCCGCTCGCGCAGCCGCCGCGCGTTGTCGCCCGCGCCGCAGCCACAGTCGAGGGCACGGCCAGGCGGAATGTCGACAAGATCGAGCAGGGCCGGGTTTCCGGCATTGCGGTATCTGAGATCCGTGGTCATCGGCGACTCCTTGTGGCTCCCACTCGAACACAAGCTGTCCAGCTACACCAAGAGATTGTCCAAACACAAAGGGTAATGGATGTCGCGCCACACCGAGGCCCACCGACGCGAACCGCGACACGACACAGACAGGTCGGCCGGGTTGACGACGACTCCAGCCCGGAACCTCTCCGACTGACACGCCCACGCATCACCACAACTACGGAGAGACTAACTAGTATCACTTTCCGTGCCCATGACTCTCAGATCTCCCGCCACGACCGAACCGAGCGCGACCGATCCACGAGTGCTCCTGTTGAGCCCGGCACAGCCGCATCCGGAAGCGGCACGTCACCTCACCGCTGTCACAGCGGGTCTGCACTCGGGCGGCGCCGAAGTCTCGCGGATCGAACCGAACGAATGGGGCGAGTGGGCCGGCCGCATGGGCACGGAGTTCACCGCCCGGTGCCGGTCGCTGTGGAGCACCGTCGCCCGGGCGCGGCGGCTGGGAACGGTCGAGAGCATCGTGGTGGGGCGGGTCGATCTCGTCCCGGCGGGGATCGTCGCCGCCCGCATCACCGGCGCCCGCCGCGTTCCCGTGCTCTTCCACGGCACCGACATGTGGACGATGCGCCCGCACCTGCGGTTCCTCCTGCGCCGTGACCCGCTGCTGTATCCGGTGACGACCAGCTCGTTCGGCGCGGGCGCGCTGTCGACCGTGCGGATGGGCGCGATCCTCCCGCCCGGACTGGACCATCACTGGCGGGAGACGCTGCTCGCCGAGGCCGCCCGCCGCCGGCCACTGCCGCCGATACCCACCGTTCTCAGCGTCTTCCCGCTCGACGAGTGGGACGCCAAGGGCCTGCCGGCCCTCCTCGAGGCCGTGAAGACCGCGAGCCGCACGCTGGGACCGGTGCGGCTGGTGATCGCCGGCCCCGGCCCGGCGCCAGGAGCCCTCCACGCCCACGTCGCCGCACGGGAACACACCGAGTTGCACGAGGATCCCGGCGACGAGGCCCTGGCCAGGCTGTACGCCACGGCGGACCTGTTCGCCCTCTGCACACGGACGCGCACGACCGCGCCCGCCAGCGGCGAGGCCCACGGGACGGCGCTCATCGAGGCGCAGCTCGCGGGCTGTGCGGTGATCGGCCCGGCGCAGGGCGGATCCCGCGACGCCTACCAACGAGGCATGACCGGGTGGACCCCGGCCGACGAATCCGCGCCGGCTCTGGCACACATCCTGCAGGACCTGCTCGCCGACCGGGCGCGCCTGGCCCGTGCCGGCCGGCAGGCCTCCGAGTGGGCGCGGGCCATCACCGACCCCGGCGACCACACCCGGGCCGTGTTCGCCGCGCTGCTGGGACGCGAGCCGGACGTCTCCCCCGTCGACGGAGCACCCGCGCAGAGCATCACGTGACCACGCCGGAGGCGGGCCTCAGGCGGTCGCTCGGCGTTCCTCGAGGTCCACCAGGACCGCCGCCACGCCATCCGGCCCGGTCCGTGCGTCCAAGCCAGCCCCGACGTGCATGCCTACCTGGCTGTCCGGGCGGGCCTGAGCGAACTCGAGTGCGGTCCGGAGTGCGACCGGATCGTGCGGGCGGGTGGCGACCAGCAGATGCCGGGCCGTGAGCCTGTCGTCGAGGTCGGTCAGCGCGCCCAGGGCGTGGAGCTCGACGTCGCTGAACCCGGCCCGTTCGACCAGCCCCACGAGGTGGTCCCGGGTGCGCGGGTGGATCGGGAGGGCGTATCGACCCCACAGGCCAGGTGCAAGACCGGCGGACGGCGGCACGCCCTCGCCGGAGGTGTCGGAGTCCGCCACGGCCACGTGAAGGAGAAGGCGGCCGCCCGGTCGGAGTGTGGGCCGCACCGAGGACAGCATCGCCGACAGCTCATCGTCGCCGAGGTGCTCGGCGACCGCGAGGGACACGGCGATGTCCACCCGACGCCGGGATCCGAAGAACTCCCGGGGAGTCCGATAATCGATGTTGACTGCCGAGTTGAGGACCCGCGCGCAGGCCAGGACGCCCCGCGAGACGTCGACCGCCGTGACGGACCAGACCCGCCCGGCCACCGCCCGCGCCAGGTACCCGGGGCCGCAGCCGATGTCGAGCAGGTCCTGCTCGGGTGCCAGGAACGGTGCGAGCACATCCCGGACGAACAGCTCTCGTGACACACGGTTGCGATGGGCTTCGCCGCCCCGGTCGCGGCCCCGGAAGTAGTGCGGGGCCAGCCCGAGCAGCCACAGCGCGAGACCTGGTTGCCGGGCGGGCGGGGTCAGCGCCAGCAGCGCGCGGACCCACCTCGCGCCGAGAAACGTCCGACCCCCTGTCACTGCCACCGCCAGGGAGCGGACACGCGAGATGCGCGCGGGAGCTGAAGCCCTACCGTCAGAGAGTCCGGGAGCCGCAGATCCTTCCGGACTGCCTGACCGCTGCGTCACAAGGTCCGACCCTGACAGGCCGAACACGCTAAGTCAACGAATGACTACTACGAGTTCGACTACTCCAGGTAGTCGCGCAGCTTCTGGGATCGGGACGGGTGGCGCAGCTTCGACAGCGTCTTCGACTCGATCTGCCGGATGCGCTCCCGGGTGACCCCGAACTCGCGGCCGACCTCCTCCAGCGTGCGCGGATGGCCGTCGGTGAGGCCGAAGCGTAGCTGGATCACCTTCTTCTCACGGTCGGACAGCGTGTGCAGCACGGAGTCGAGCTGCTCCTGCAGGAGGATGAAGCTGGCGGCGTCGACCGGGACGACCGCGTCGCAGTCCTCGATGAAGTCGCCGAGGTGGGAGTCCTCCTCCTCACCGATCGGCGTCTCCAGGGAGACCGGCTCCTGCGACACTTTGAGGATCTCCCGCACCTTGTCGGGCGTGAGGTCCATCTCCTTGGCGATCTCCTCCGGGCTCGGCTCCCGGCCGAGGTCCTGCAGGAGCTGGCGCTGGATGCGGATCAGCTTGTTGATCGTCTCGACCATGTGCACCGGGATGCGGATCGTCCGGGCCTGGTCCGCGATGGCGCGGGTGATGGCCTGCCGGATCCACCAGGTGGCGTAGGTGGAGAACTTGTAGCCCTTGGTGTAGTCGAACTTCTCGACCGCGCGGATGAGGCCGAGGTTGCCCTCCTGAATGAGGTCCAGGAAGAGCATCCCGCGCCCCACGTAGCGCTTGGCGATCGAGACGACGAGCCGCAGGTTCGCCTCGACGAGCTTCCGCTTGGCGATCTGACCGTCCCGCTCGATGGCCTCGAGATCCCGCCGCATCTGCGGGGAGGTCTTCTTCGTCGCCACCGCGAGCTTCTCGGAGGCGAACAGGCCCGCCTCGATCCGCTTGGCGAGGTCGACCTCCTCCTCCGCGGTGAGCAGCGGTACCTTGCCGATCTCCTTGAGGTACATCCGCACCGGGTCGGAGGTCGGCGCCTTGAGCGCGAGCTCCTCCTCCTCGCGGCGGCGACGGGCCAGCAGATCCGCCTCGTCGGCGTTCTCCCCCCCGGCCTCGAGAACCTCGATGCCCTCGTCGTTGAGCACCTGCAGGACGGTCTCGGCCTGCTCGGGGGGCAGCTCGGCCGCCTGAATCGCGACCGTGACGTCCTCGGTGGTGAGGAAACCGATCTCCTTGCCACGGGTGATGAGGTCCTTGACCTCGTCCACCTGGGCCTCGCGGGGTAGGACGGTAGGACTCATGGGCGGAATCTCGTCACTTCCTTCTCGGGATCGACCCAGGTTACGCGGCACCTACGCCCCGCTCCCGGAGTTGGAGCTTGTGCTGTTCCAAAGCAATCAGCTCACCGAACGCACGGTTGAAGGCATCGGTGTCGGATGCCGGGTTCAGTCGCTGCACCCGCGACTTGAGCTCCCGGATCCGACGGGTCACATGCAGCTCCTGCACACGCGACATCTGATCGTCGACGTAGCGGTCGTCCACATCGTGGTCGCACAGCACCCCCTCGACAGCGAGCGCGAGGACGAACCGCCGGAGCTCCTCGTCCGGCGTCGCGTCCACCACCGCCGCAACCCAGCCGGACGGGTCACCGGCCGCGTACAGACCCGCGCACACCCCGCCCGCCACGGCGATCGCCTCCCGGACGGCCCGGTGCGCGGGAACAGTGAACAGCTCCGTGGACAGCGTGTCGAACATCGGTCCGGCCAGCCCCGGATGTTGCAGGGCGAGTTTGAGGGTCTCCCGTTCGACGATGGCGGTCGCATCGTCCGGCGCCGGGTCCAGCCGCCGGCGCGCGCCGACGCCCTCGGCCGCCCCGGCCTGCGACCGGTGCTGCCCCACCCGCTCGACCACGAACCGCTCGTCGAGGAAGCCGAGCCAGCGGTCGAGGTTCACCGCGTACCGGTGCCGCATGCCTGCGTCCTTGAGCCGGTTCACCAGCGGGGCTGCCGCGTCCAGCGCGGCGATGCGGCCCTCGGTGGTGTTGAGGTCGTAGCGGTCGATCACGCCGCGGATGGCGAACTCGAACAGCGGCTGGCGGCTGGCCACCAGGTCTCGCACGGCCGCGTCACCGTGCTGCGTCCACAGGTCGCAGGGGTCGAGGCCGTCCGGCTGCACCGCGACGAAGGTCTGGGTGACGAAGCGGTCCTCGTACTCGAAGGCCCGCAGGGCGGCGGCCTGGCCCGCCTTGTCCCCGTCGAAGGTGAAGATGACCTCGCCGGTGCGGGCGTCGGAGTCCATCAGCAGCCGGCGGACGATCGCGACGTGGTCGGCACCGAAGGAGGTTCCGCAGCTCGCGACCGCCGTCGGCACCCCGGCCAGGTGGCACGCCATGACGTCGGTGTAGCCCTCGACGACGACAACCTGGTAGCGGCGCGCGATCTCGCGGCGGGCCAGGTCGGCGCCGTAGAGGAGCTTCGCCTTCTTGAACAGCGGCGTCTCGGCGGTGTTGAGGTACTTGGGACCGGCATCGGGGCCCTCGGCGAGGCGCCGGCCACCGAAACCGACGACCTCGCCGCCGAGGTCACGGATCGGCCACAGCAGGCGGTGGTGGAACCGGTCGATGAGGCCGCCGCGGCCGCCCCGCTTCGCCAGCCCGCCCAGCTCCAGCTCCTCGGCGGTGAACCGGCGGGCGAGCAGGTGCCTGGTCAGCGCGTCCCAGGACGACGGCGCGTAGCCGAGACCGAACTGTTCCGCCGCCGCCCGGTCGAAGCCACGCGAGGCCAGGAACTCCCAGCCGGCCCGGGCGTCCGGGGAGGAGTGGAGCTGTTCGACGTAGAACTCGGCGGCCAGCCGGTGGGCGTCCAGCAGCCGCTGGCGCTGGCTCGTCACCGCGCGGCTGGTGGTGCCCCCGCCCTCGTAGGTCAGCGTGATGCCGGCCCGCCGGGCGAGCCGCTCGACGGCCTCCGGGAAGGTCAACCCGTCGATCTTGCGGATGAAGGCGTAGACGTCCCCGCCCTCGTTGCAGCCAAAGCAGTGGAAGAACCCGACCGAGGGCCGCACGTTGAACGACGGTGACTTCTCGTCGTGGAACGGGCACAGGCCGACCAGGCTGCCACCGCCGACCGGACGGAGCTGCACGTGGTCACCGATGACGTCCGCGATGAGTGAGCGCTCCCGTACGAGAGCGATGTCAGCGTCGCGGATGCGTCCGGCCACCGATACCCTCCCTGCTCACGTCCGGCGGACCCACCAGCGGCGGGCTCCGAGGTCACTGGTCCGAGTCACTGATCCGAGTCACTGGATAGACGGCGCGCCCCGGTCGGGGGTTGCGCGTCGCGGGTTACTTGTGTCCGGTCACCTGATACGACGCTGCCGGTGGTACGGCCGACCGTCGGGGCTACTATGCCGCCGGCCGGACGGTGCCACCGATGACGCCGGTGTCAACGGTCCTTTAGCGTGATGGTACTTGTCATCCGGCCGACAGTGCCGATCTTGCCGGCAGGAACTCCGTGGGCGACCGATCGGCGGCCCCACGGACCGCGACGGCGACGTCACCACACGCGCACGCCCGACCACACCGAGCGGCGCGCTCCGGCCGAACCATGATGCGCCACGAACCACAACGGACGCGCCCGACGGACCACCCGGATCACTCCAGCATCGCGCCACGGTCACATCCCATCCCAAACGCTGTCGGCAGCGATCACAGCGTACGTCGTTTTTCGCTGGTCACAGCGCCCTCGGCAGCGGGCGGCCCGTCAGTGCCGCGTGCCGGCGCCCGGCGCTGGCGTCGGTGAGCCGGGCGACCTGGTCGATGACCACCCGCAGCCGGGCCGCGTCGTCGGCCGCGTGCCGGTAGGAGTCGGCCAGCGGCGCGTCCAACGACGCCGGGGCGCTGGCCGCGAGCAGGTCGACCAGCTCGGCGATCAGCTCGCGCTGCCGGGCCCGCCGCTCGGCGGCGCCGGGCCGGCCCATCACGTACCACGCGGTGACGCCCTTGAGCGCCGCGCACTCGGCGAGCGTCTCCACCGGCACGACCAGGTCGGCCCGGTAGCGGCGCAGCGGCTCATCTCCGTGCCGCTCGCGGGTGGCCCGCACCGCGGCCATCGAGAACCGGGCGACGAGTTCGCTGGTCATCGCGCGCAGCGCGGCCAGGCCGGCGACGGACCCGACCTCCTCCCGGATCCACCACGGCTGGGCGCGCAGCCGGTCGAGCCCGGCCGCCGCGGCGGGCGCGTCGACGTCCGGGTACCAGGCCGCCGTCCGGGCGGCCAGCTCGGCACGCAGCTCGGGGTCACGCAGCGCGGCGAGGTCGATGTGCCCGGCGACGACGCCGTCCTCCAGGTCGTGCACGGAGTAGGCCACGTCGTCCGCCCAGTCCATGAGCTGGGCCTCGAAGCTGCGCCGCGCGCCGGGGGCGTCGCGGCGCACCCAGGAGAGGATGCCGGCGTCGTCGGCGTAGGCCCCGAACTTCGGCGTGCCGGCGCGGCGCAGCCACGGGTACTTCACGGCGGCGTCCAGGGTCGCCCGGGTCAGGTTCAGCCCCGCGCCGCCGCCGGCCGCGCCGCCGCCGGTCTCCCCGGCGGGCGCGACGATCTTCACCTCGAGCCGGGTCAGCTCGCGCAGGCTCTGGGCGTTGCCCTCGAACCCGCCGCAGGTGTGCGCCGCCTGGTCGAGCGCCACCTCTCCGTTGTGACCGAACGGGGGATGCCCGATGTCGTGGGCGAGGCAGGCGGCGTCCACCAGGTCGGGATCGGCGCCCAGCGAGCGGGCCAGACCGCGCCCGATCTGCGCCGTCTCGAGCGAGTGGGTCAGCCGGGTGCGCGGGAAGTCGTCGTCGAGCGGGCCCACGACCTGGGTTTTTCCGGCAAGTCGCCGCAAGGCGCTCGAATGGAGCACCCGGGCACGATCCCGCTCGAACGGGGTGCGTTCGCCCGGTGTAGCCTTGTCCTGCTCTGTGACCCGTCGCGCCAGGTCGGCAGGGTCATACCACTCACTGACCACATAGCCGAGCGTATCGGCGCGATTCACGTACCTACGTCGATCGCAACGGCGATACTTTGGGCGCACCCCGTTCCCCCAACTCGGCCCGGAGGCCCGCCGTGGACAAGATCGTCAAGTACGGTGCGATCGCATTCCTTATCTTCTTCGTCGTCACCGCACCGGACAGCGCCGCGAGCATCATCGACCGGGTGTTCGGCTGGCTCGAGGACATCGGGAACGGAGTGTCGGAGTTCGTGACAGACACGGCCCTGTGATGCGGTCCCGGCGGGGCCTGATGTCTGCGACACTTCGTCCGTGGTGAGACTCCAGCTTCCCGACCCTGCGCTGCGGGACACCAAGTACCTGGCCTCCCAGGAACGCCTGGTGATGATGGTCCGGCTGCACTGGGCCATCATGCTGCCGGTCCTTCTGCAGACGCTGGGTGCCGTCATGCTCGCGCTCGTCGTGAACATCCTCTTCGCGGCGCAGGGCATCGACACCGGGCCGATCACCACTGTGCTGTGGTACTTCGCCCTGTTCATGATCCTCCGGATGCTCTGGAAGATCGCGGACTGGCACTTCGACCACCTGATGATCACCGACAAACGGTTGCTGAAGGTGTCCGGCATCGTCTTCCGGAAGGTTCAGACGATGCCGCTGTCGAAGATCACGGATCTCACCTACAACCGGGACCCGCTCGGGCGGCTCCTCGGCTACGGCGAGTTCGTGGTCGAGTCCGCGGGGCAGGACCAGGCCCTCTCGAAGATCAATTTTTTGCCGCGGCCGGACCGCCTCTACCTCACCCTGGTCGACATGACCTTCGGTGGCGGCCCGTCCCCGGCAGGCGACGACTGATCCCCTCGACTCACCCCCCCGAGGGGACGTCCCACCCTCACCACGCGGCTGCCCATACCCGCCGGCGTCTCCCGTCACACTGCCGCCTCGCCGACATCGCGCCGTTCACCCTGCCTGCCGAACGAAGGACCCGGTTCTGGCGTTCCAGGGAAAGGTGAGCTTAAGCTAAGCGCCTTCCACCTGGGTGGATGACGTGGGCATGTATGGGGACTGGCCCTGACACGGGCCCATCTCCAGTCCGCCGTCATCCACCCGGTGTCGTCGTCTGCGTTACGCGAGGGTCGGGGCCTGCCAGAGATGCGTGCCAGCGTTGGCGTCCCGTTCGCGCGCGGACTACGCGTCTTCGGTGACCGGCTCGCCACCGTCGGCGCCGACGACGAGCAGGCTCGGGAACTCACCGCGGTGTACCGCCCGGACGTCGTCCTGGCGCGCGCACCGGAGGGCTGGCGGATGCGCGAGCACCACACCGGGCCGACCCGGGACCTGCACCCCGACCTTGCCCTGCTGCTGTCGACCTCGGGCTCGACCAGATCCGCGAAACTCGTCCAGCTGCCGATCCCCTACTGCTACGGCCTTTCGGTCGTGAACAGCAACCTCGCGCGCGGCGCCGGGCTGCCAGGAGTCGGGTCGCCTCGCCCGCGTCGTCGCGCGGGACTACCACGGCCACGAGGTGCTGGTCACCCTCGCCGTGCGGGACGAGGACGCCGCCCTCGCGGTCAACGCGGCCAGCATCCCCGGCTCGGGGGCAGGCAGCGGCACCGTCAGCGGCACGGAGCTGCGTGCCAGGGCCCGGGTGGCCGGCGACCGGCCCGCCCTCGAGATCGGAGACCAGGTGATCGCCCAGCTCCGGAACGCCGCGAAGGTCTGGTACGACCCCTCACGGTGACGATCCGCGGCCGCCCGGCCAGGGGAACGGGCGGCCGCGGATCCCGCGCCGGACGAGCCGGCGCGGGAGGTGGTCTCAGCGCAGCAGGCCGCGCGCCGCCTCGACGATGTGCGGCGTGGAGATGCCGGCGAAGTCCAGCAGCTCGTCCGGGGTACCGGAACCGGGAAGCTCACCGACGGCAAGATGCGCCAGCCGCAGCGAGACGCTGCCGTCGCGCAGGACGCCCGCGAGGCCCTCGAGCACCGCGCCGCCGAGGCCGCCCTCGGCGTAGTGGTCCTCCGCGACGACGAGGCGGCCACCGGTCGCCCGCGCCGCCTCCGCCAGGGTCGCGGTGTCCACCGGCTTGACCGAGTACAGGTCGATCACCCGTGCCGAGACTCCCTCGGCCGCGAGCACGTCGGCCGCGGCCAGGCAGTGGTGCAGGGTGACCCCGGCGCCGATCAGCGTCACGGTGTCGGCGTCGGAGCTGCGCAGCACCTTGGAACCGCCCGGCGCGAACGTCTCGTCCGGGCCGTAGAGCACCGGGTAGGCACCGCGGGTCGTCCGCATGTAGCTGACGCCGGAGATCCCGACCATCGCCTCGATCAGCTTGGCCGCGGAGGTCGCGTCGCTCGGGTAGAGCACCGTCGAGCCGCCCACGGCCCGCATCATCGCGAGATCCTCGAGCGCCATCTGGGACGGGCCGTCCGCACCGATCTCCACCCCGGCGTGCGACCCGGCCAGCCGGATGTCGACCTGCGAGATGGCCGCCATCCGGATGAAGTCGTAGGCGCGGGAGAAGAACGCGGCGAACGTGGAGGCGAACGGAACGTAGCCGCGCACCGACAGGCCGACCGCCGCCGCGACGAGCTGCTGCTCGGCGATGAAGATCTCGAAGAACCGGTCAGGGTGCGCCTTGGCGAAGTCCTCGGCGTAGGTCGAGTTGCTCACCTCGGCGTCGAGGGCGACGACGTCGGTGTGCGCGCCGACCGCGGCCAGCGCCTGGCCGTAGGCCCGCCTGGTGGCGACCTTGGCGCCCAGCTCGTAGGTCGGCAGCTTGATCGCCGGCTTCTGGGCCGGGGCCGGGCGGGCCATGTCCGCCGGGGGAACCGGGCCGCGCACGCGCAGGTTCCGCTCGCCGCCCAGCTCGATGATCGCTCGGGTCGCCATGTCCTCGGGCAGCGGCTTGCCGTGCCAGCCCTCGGCATCGGCGACCTCTGAGAAGCCTTCGCCCTTGCGGGTGCGGGCCAGGATCACCGTGGGCCGCGTCGCGTCCTCGGCGTCGGCGAGCGCGGCGTCGATCGCGCCCAGGTCGTGGCCGTCGATCACGACCGCGCGGGCGCCGAACGCCTCGACCCGGCGGGCGTAGGCGTCCATGTCCCAGCCGAACTCGGTCGGGCCGCGCTGGCCGAGACGGTTGACGTCCACGATCGCGATCAGGTTGGACAGGCCGTAGAAGGCGGCCTTGTCCAGCGCCTCCCACATCGAGCCCTCAGCCATCTCGCTGTCGCCGCAGACCACCCAGACCCGGTACGGGACCTTGTCCAGGAACTTGCCGGCCAGCGCGACCCCGACGGCGTCGGGGAGGCCCTGGCCGAGTGATCCGGTCGCCACGTCGACCCAGGGCAGGACCGGGGTCGGGTGGCCCTGCAGGCGGTGCCCGAACCGGCGGTAGCCGGTCATGAGCTCGTCGTCGGTGACGACGCCGACCGCCTTGAACATCGAGTAGATCAGGGGCGACGCGTGCCCCTTGGAGAAGATCAGGTGGTCGTTCGCCGGGTCGTCCGGGGTGTCCCAGTCGTAGCGCAGGTGGCGCGTCAGCAGCACCGCCATGACGTCCGCGGCGGACATGGAGGAGGTCGGGTGACCGGATCCGGCCGAGGTGCTGCTGCGCACCGAGTCGACCCGCAGCTGCTGTGCGAGTTCCCGAACCGTCTCCAGGTCGGCGACACCGACCACTTCGGACACGGGAGTTGCCACACCAGCCTCCTTAGTCAGGATTGTGCTGCGCAGGTCGGTTGCACGGATGTGTCAAGGGCCGGCCGGCCCGAGCGTTCCGTCGCCTGCCGAAGTACCCTGTCACTCCGCGATCCGAACCGTACCAGCACCTACGGCCCGCCACGCCTGGCGAAATCGCGCCTTCGTCACACCTTCCCGCTCGGCGCTCGGCCCGCGCGGCCCCGCCGGCACCTGGCGATCGGCCGGGACGCAGGGACTACTCGGCATGGTCCGCGACGTCCACCCGTCCCGGGCCGACGCCACACCGTGGTGATCATCACGCGGCGGGCGCGTCCCGCCGCCCCCCGGTGGGGCACCCGCCCGGGGATCCCCGGGCGGGTCAGACGGCGGGTGTGTGGGCCGCGGACGGCGAGGCCCGGTGGAACAGCTGGTAGAAGCGGTACCCGATCCCCTCGCGCAGGATGTACCGCATCTGGGTGCCGAACCCGCGGTTGGCCGGGCCCGACGTCGCCGGCGACGTCACCGCGTCGACGCCGAGGTCGTCGGCGATCGCCCGGGAGCGCAGGCTGTGCCAGCGGTCGGTCACCACCACCGCGGACCGCCACTGCCGGCTGTCCATCAGCCCGGCCACCGCGGTCAGCGACGACAGTGTGTCGACACCCTGGGGCACCACCAGCACGGCACTGGACGGCACGCCGCGGTCACGTAGGTAGGACCCGGCGGCCTCGGCCTCGGTGAAGCGGTCCCCCGGCTGGTTGCCGCCCACCGTGATGACCCGCGGCGCGACGCCGGACCGATAGAGCTCGAGGGCGTGGTCGAGCCGGGCGGCCAGGATGGCGGACGGACGGCCGTCGTACTGCGAGGCGCCCAGGACGATCAGCGCGTCGGAGGCCCGCCGGTCGTCACCGCGCCCGACCCACCACACCTGCCCGAAGGTCATCACGGACCCGAGCAGCACGATCCCGACGATGATCGCGACGATTCGGGCCGCCCAGCGCCACCAGGGCACCCTGAACCAGGACGCCGAGGGCGGACGGGGCACAAGCCGCCGGAGGGACAGGTCCACGCGATGTCACGTTAGCCGTCCGGGACCAGCCCAAACCTCCCGGGCGCACCTGGGTGCTCCGCGACGCGTACTCAGGTGCCGGTGGGGCCGTCGGCGCCGCCCGGCGCGGCCGGCAGCGGGCCGAGCGCGTCCCAGTCCAGCACCTCGGCGGCGACGTCGCGGATCTCCGCCAGCAGCCCGAGCCGGGCCGCGCGCAGCGCGGGATCGTCGGCCATCACCAGTACCGCGTCGAAGAAGCCGTCGACCGCGTCCGGGAGCTGCCCGGCGGCGGCCACGAAGTCGTCAAGCCCGGGCAGGCGGCCGGCCGTGCGCGCCGCCAGCTGGCGGGACAGCTCGGTGACGGCCTGGGCGAGGCGGTGGTCGGCGGGGTCGACGAGGGCGCTGATCTCTATGCCCGGCGCGACGTCGGCCGGGACGATCCGGCGGACCCGCCCCAGGGCGGCGGCCAGCCGCGCGAACGACGCGGTCTCCACCAGCGGGCGCAGCGCCTTCAGGGTCACCATCGCCTGGCCGGGCCGGCCGGTCAGCGGGCGCAGCGCGCCGACCAGCCGGTGGTCGACGCCGGTGTCGAGCAGGTACTGGGCGAACCGGCCGCGCACGAACGCGTCGGCCTGCTCCAGGGCCGCCTCCGGAACCGGCACCGGGACGAGCTTCGCGGCCTCGGCCAGCATGTCGGCCACGGTGATCCCGGCCAGCTCCGGCCGCTCGGCCAGGATCGCGGTGACGCCCAGCGCGGCGCGGCGCAGACCGAACGGGTCGGAGCTGCCGGTGGGCGCCGCGTCGAGCGCGAACAGCCCGGCAAGCAGGTCGATCCGGTCGGCCAGGGCGAGCAGCGCGCCGGGGACCGTGGCCGGCAGCGTCCCGCCGGCCCGGCGCGGCAGCTCCATCTCGTGGAGCGCGACGGCGACCGCCTCCGGCTCGCCGGCGCGGCGGGCGTACTCGCGGGCCATCGTCCCGGCCAGGCTGGACAGCTCGATCACCATCTGGGTGGCGAGGTCGAACTTGGCCAGCTCGCCGGCGCGGTCCAGCGTCCGCCGCTCCGCCGGGGACAGCGCGCCCGCGTCGGAGGTGGCGAGCCGGTCCGCGAACAGGCCGGCCAGCCGCGCGATGCGCTCCGCGCGGTCGGCCACCGACCCGAGCCGCTGCTCGAAGGTCAGCTTCGCCAGCCCCGCGCGGAACGTCTCCAGCGGGACCTTGAGGTCGGCGTCGAAGAAGAACGCCGCGTCCTCGAACCGGGCCCGCACCACCGCCTCGTTGCCCGCGCGGACCAGCGGCACGTCCACCGCGCCGTCCGCGACCGTGACGAAGCAGGGCAGCAGCGCCCCGGCCGTGTCCCGCACCGCCAGGTAGCGCTGGTGCTTGTGCATGACGGTGGTGAGGATCTCGGCAGGCAGGTCGAGGTAACGCGGCTCGAAGGAGCCGAGCACCGGACGCGGGAACTCGACCAGGTTGGTCACCTCGTCGAGGACGTCGGCCTCGGTGTCGAGGTCGATCGTGCCCGCGTGCTCGGCCGCCAGCTTCGCGGCCTCGTCGACGATCAGTTCGCGGCGCGCGGCCGGATCGAGCAGGACGGAGTTCTCGGCGAGCAGCTCCGGGTAGCCGACGGCGCCGGTCACCTCGATCGGCGGGGACCCGGCGCGCCGGTGCCCGCGGGTGGTGGAGCCCGCGGCCAGCGTCGACGCCGCGACCGGGACCACCGCCCCGCCCAGCAGCGCCACCACCCAGCGCACCGGACGGCTGAAGGACAGCTCCGGGTCGTTCCAGCGCATGTTCCGCTCGGCGCGCAGCCCGCCCAGGACGGCGCCGAGGACCTCGGCGAGCACCTCCGTCGCGGGACGGCCGGTGTCGGTGCGCACCAGGGCGACGTGCTCCACCCCGCGGTGCTCGACGACCGTCAGGTCCGCCACGTCGCCGCCCTGCCCGCGCACGAAACCCGTCGCGGCCTTCGTCGGCGCGCCCTGGGCGTCGTAGGCGGCGGAGCGGCGCGGGCCGCGCACGACCCGCTCGACGTCGGGCTCACGCGGCGCGACGTCGTCGACGATCGCGACGATGCGCCGCGGGGTGCCCTGCACCCGCAGCTCGCCATAGGTGAGCCGGGTCGCCGCGAGCCGCTCGACGAGGGCCGCGCGGACGGCGGCCGTCTGGCGGGTCACCTCGGCGGCGGGCAGCTCCTCGGTGCCGATCTCGAACAGCAGGGTGGCCGGCCCCGCCGGCACGGCGGCCGGGTCGACCGGCCGGGCGGCGGCCGGGGCCAGGCGCGGCGCCTCCCCCAGCGGGTCGCCGAGCTCGTCGCGCCTGTCCCGCCAGAGCTGGGCGACCTCGCGCGACATGCCGCGCATCTGGGCGAAGGAGGTGGCCCGCTCGGTGGTGGAGACCGCGCCGCGCGAGTCCAGGATGTTGAACGCGTGCGAGCACTTCAGCACGTAGATGTGCGCCGGCACGGGCAGCCGGGCGTCGATGAGGCGGCGCGCCTCGGCGGCGCAGTCGGCGTACATGCGGCGCACCGTGTCGATGTCGGCCTCGTCGAGGTAGTACCGCGACATCTCGTACTCGGCCTGGCCGAACACCTCGCCGTAGGAGACCCCCGGCGCGTAGGCGATCTCGGTGAAGTGCCGGACCTTCTGCAGCACCATCAGGATCCGCTCGATCCCGTAGGTGATCTCGACGCTCACCGGGTCCAGGCTCTGGCCGCCGGCCTGCTGGAAGTAGGTGAACTGGGTGATCTCCTGCCCGTCCAGCCACACCTCCCAGCCCAGCCCCCAGGCGCCGAGCGCCGGCGAGGCCCAGTTGTCCTCCACGAAGCGGACGTCGTGCGCAGCGGTGTCGATGCCCAGGGCCTGCAGGCTGCCCAGGTAGAGCTCCTGAGGGTTGCCCGGGTCGGGCTTGAGGACGACCTGGAACTGGGTGTGGGTCTGCAGCCGGTTCGGGTTGAAGCCGTAGCGGGAGTCGTCCGGGCGCACCGAGGGCTCGACGTAGGCCACCCGCCACGGCTCGCCGCCGAGCACCCGCAGGATGGTCGCCGGGTTGTGCGTACCGGCGCCGACCTCGGTGTTGAACGGCTGCACGATCATGCAGCCGCGCTCGGTCCAGTAGCGGGTCAACGTCAGCAGGGCGTCCTGCATGGTCAGCATCGGGTTCAGCCTCGGCAGCTCGGTTTCGGCGACTCGGTCTCGGCCACTCACAGCCGAGGCTACCGGGTGGCGGCGCCGCTACCCGTAGCCCGCGTGGCGTGCGCCGGGCGTGGCTAGCCCTCCCGGCACCCACCGGGCGCAGCTACCCCTCCCGGCGCCCACCGGGCGCAGCTACGGCGGCGTCCGGCGCCAGCGCGGACCCGTGCGAGCGCGCCGCGCCGTCGGCCTCCCGTTCGTGCAGCACCTCGAAGGCGCCGGGCGCGTCCTGAGCCCAGGCCAGCAGCGGCGTCAGCTCGCACCGCACGGCGAAGGCGGACAGCGCCCGCCGCCAGGCCCCGGGCCCCGCCCACTCCGTCACCAGCAGCCAGGCCACCGGCTCGTCGACGGCGCGGCCGAGCCGGGCCGAGCGGAACCCGCGCTGGCCGGCGAGCGCCGCCACCACCCGCTCCCCGGCCGCCGCGAAGCCGACCTGGGCCGGCGCGGGCACCTCGAAGCGCAGGACCGCCACCACCGGAGCCCCCGTCTGGTCGCGGTCAGGCACGGTTGGTGATGATCCCGCCGTAGCGCCGGTCACGACGGGCGTACTCCTCACAGGCCAGCCACAGATCCCGGCGGTCGAAGTCAGGCCACAGAGTGGGCACGAAGGAGAACTCGGCGTACGCGGCCTGCCAGAGCAGGAAGTTACTCAGCCGCTGCTCGCCGGACGTCCGGATGAGCAGGTCGACGTCCGGCATGTCGGGCTCGTCGAGATACCGGGCGACGGTCTCCTCGTTGACGCGCTCCGGGCGCAGCAGGCCGGCCCGCACGTCCCGGGCGATCGCCGCCGCGGCGTCCGCCAGCTCGGCCCGCCCGCCGTAGTTCACGCACATCACGAGCGTGAGCCGGTCGTTGTCCCGGGTGCGCTGCTCCGCCGACTCCAGCCGCCGGATCACGTTGCCCCACAGCCGGGGACGGCGGCCCGCCCAGCGGACCCGGACTCCGAGCTCGTCCATGTCGTCGATACGGCGACCGAACACGCCGTCGGTGAACCGCATCAGGAACGCGACCTCGTCCGGCGAGCGCTTCCAGTTCTCCGTGGAGAACGCGTACACCGACAGCCAGCGCACCCCCATCTCGATGGCGCCCTCGACGCAGTCGAACAGCGCCTCCTCACCCGCCTCGTGCCCCTTGGTACGGGGCAGGCCGCGCAGCTTCGCCCAGCGCCCGTTTCCGTCCATGACGATCCCGACATGCTGCGGGACCAGGGCCCGCGGCAACGGCGGTGGCTGCGCTCCGGACGGATGAGGACGCGGATCGCGGAACCGCCGGCCCACCTCTTCACGCAGGCTCACAGCCGACATCCTCTCGTTCGGGCCGACGGCACGGCGACCGACCCCCGCCCCGGTGGGGCGCTCACCCCCATGGTCCGAACCGGCCGGCCCGCGCACACCCGGACCGCCGGTCTCGCAGCACACATCCCGTCCCCGCTCCTCACACGGTCCCCTCACGCCCGCCGCGCACTGCCGTGCCCGGCCAGGGCCCCCGCCCTCGGCCACGTGTCCTCCGGCCGCCCATGCCCGTGGCCCTCACGTCCGTTCGAGATGCGGAAGGGCGCGCAGCGCCCGCTCGAGATGCCACTGCAGGTAGGCGGCCACGATGCCGCCGGCCTCCCGCCGGACGCGGGCATCGCTCGCCTCGGCGCCGTCCCAGTCACCGTGCAGGAGGTCGGCAAGCAGCCGCACCGCGGCCGGAGACGTCGACGCCGCACCCCGCGGTCGACATTCCGGGCACACTACGCCGCCGCCGGGAACGGACAGCGAGTGGTGCGGTCCCGGCTCCCCACACAGGGCGCACTCGTCGAGGGCCATGCCGTACCCCGAGACCGCCAGGGAGCGCAGCAGGAAGGCGTCCAGGACCAGCGACGGCGGACGCTCACCGCCCGCCAGGGTACGCAGGCCGCCGACGAGCAGCAGGAACAGCCGTAGGGCGGGCTGGCGTTCTTCGCTGGTCAGGCGCTCGGCCGTCTCCAGCATCACCGCGGCCGCCGTGTATCGCGCGTATTCCTGCGCGATCGTCGCACCGTAGGCACCGAGAATGTCCGCCTGGGTCACCGTGTCCAGCGACCGACCCTCGTGCAGTTGGAGATCGACGTGGGTGCCGGGCTCCAGCCGGGCACCGAACCGCGAGGACGTCCGACGCACCCCCCGGGCCACCGCGCGGACCCGGCCGTTACGCCGGGTGAGCACCGTGACGACGCGGTCGGCCTCGGCGAAGGGCGCCGTCCTCAGGACGACGCCTTCATCGCGATACACCGGCACGTTCCCATGGTTGCACGCCCGTCCCCCCGAACAGGTGGGCCGCCGCCCGCGGGGCACGACGAGACGGACCCGGCGGCGGCAGACCGCTGGCGCGGCGTTGGGCGGGGATTCCGGCGACCACCGCCGCCGCGATCGCCATCATGTGTGGGTGCGGGTTGTTCGGCGGACGGCGCGAGGCATCATCATCGACGAGAACGGGCGGCTGGTGCTGTTCCGCAGAACCTTCCCCAAGCGCAAGCCGTACTGGTCCACCCCGGGCGGCGGCGTGGACCCCGAGGACGCCTCGGTGGAGGACGCGCTGCACCGCGAGCTCGCCGAGGAGCTCGGCGCCGTGGTGGACCGGGTCCAGCAGGTCTACGTGACCGCCTCGCCCCGCGGCGAGGGGATGAACCTGCAGCACTTCTTCGTCTGCCGGCTCGTCTCGATGGACCTGGACCGGCGTACCGGCGCCGAGTTCGGCAACCCGGCCAAGGGCCGCTACGCCGTCGAGCGGATCGACCTGCGCGGCAAGAAGCTCGTCCGCTACGACCTCCAGCCAGCCGCGGTGAAGGACTACATCGTGGCCAACAGACAGGTCCTGCTGGCCACCGCGCTCAGCGGTGACGACCCGCCGCTGATGCGGGCCGACGCCCCGGTTCCGGTTCCGGTTCCGGCGCCGGAACCGGAACCTGCCCGGCCGCCGATGCCGCCCATCCTCGAGATCGTGGACGGCGAGATCGTCGGCGCCCCGGCGGGCCGGACCACCGACGAGCGGTCGCCGGCCCGGCGCTGGTGGGACCGCCTGCGGCGCCGGCTGCCGACACCGTCGTGACACCCACGGCCATGGTGCTCCGCGTCGTGACGCTCAGAAGCCCAGCCGGCGCAGCTGCTTCGGGTCCCGCTGCCAGTCCTTGGCAACCTTGACGTGCAGGTCCAGGTAGATCGGGGTGCCCAGCAGCGCCTCGATCTGCGTCCGGGCCCGGGTGCCGACGTCGCGCAGCCGGGAGCCGCCGGCGCCGATGACGATCGCCTTCTGGCTCGGCCGCTCCACGTACACGTTCACGTGGACGTCGAGCAGCGGCCTGTCCTCCGGGCGGTTCTCCCGCGGGATCATCTCCTCGACCACCACGGCCAGTGAGTGCGGCAGCTCGTCACGCACCCCCTCCAGCGCCGCCTCGCGGATCAGCTCGGCGACCATGACCTGCTCGGGCTCGTCGGTCAGCTCCCCGTCGGGGTAGAGCCGCGGGCCCTCGGGCAGGCGGGAGACGAGCACGTCGGCCAGCGTGCCGACCTGGAAGGACGACACCGCGCTCACCGGCACGATGTCGGCGAAGTCGCCGAGCCCGGAGACCTCGAGCAGCCGGGCGCCGACGCGGTCCGGGTCGCCGACCGCGTCGACCTTGGTCAGGATCGCCACCACCGGGGTGCGCCCCGCCATCCGGCCCAGCTCGTCGGCGATGAAGCGGTCGCCGCGGCCGAGGGGCTCGTCGGCGGGCATGCAGAAGCCGATCACGTCGACCTCGGACAGCGTCGTGCGGACGACGTCGTTGAGCCGCTGGCCGAGCAGGGTGCGCGGACGGTGCAACCCCGGGGTGTCGACCAGGATGAGCTGCGCGTCGGGGCGGTTGATGATGCCCCGGATGGCGTGGCGGGTCGTCTGCGGCCGCCCGGAGGTGATCGCCACCTTCGTCCCCACCAGGGCGTTCGTCAGCGTCGACTTACCCGCGTTGGGCCGCCCCACCAGGCAGGCGAACCCCGACCGGAAGTCCGTCGCCGGGTCGGCGAGCTCGATGTCCACTAGCTCGTCACCCGGCTGCGTGCGACGCCGTCGGGACCGGCGAGGTAGACGGGCACCCCGGCGCCGAACTCGGCGAGCATCGCCAGGTCGTCGCCGGCGGCCTCGCCGGCCTCGGTCACCACGGCCGCGGCCTCGAAGCGGCGGGCGCCGCTGGAGGCCGCCGCCACGACCGCGGCACGCAGCGCAGACGTGGCCAGCTCGGGCCGGGTATGGGAGACAGTCGCGGCGGCGTACGTCCGGCCGTCGGTGTCGCGCACCGCCGCGCCCTCGGCCGGCTGGCTCGCGGACGTGTACGCGCGCAGCCGGGCGGACCGAGCCAGCACCACCAGCTTCGCGTCCTCGGCCTCAAGGACGAGGCCGGCCGGCGGGGTGGGAGACGTCACGATGTCACCTTTCTGCTCGCTGGGCCCGGCGGGTGGCCCTCCGACTCGCCGTCGGTCTTCTTGCCGTCGGTTTTCCTGTTGGTGCCCTTGCCGTTGCTGCCCTTGCTGTCACTCCCGGTGGCGCCCTTGCCGGTGGCGCCCTTGCCGGCTCCGCTCCTGCCGGCTCCGTTCCCGCCGTTGCCCGGTGCCGGGGACAGCCGGTGGACGACGACGGTGCCGATCTGGTTGCGCCGCCCGGCCGCGCGCTCTGCCGACAGCCGCAGGCCGGCGACGTCCGCCGTCGCGCCGGGGATGGGCACCCGGCCCAGCGCGTTCGCGAGCAGCCCGCCGACAGTCTCGACGTCCTGCGCTCCGGGCAGCTCCTCGACGCCGAACAGGTCCGCGAGGTCGTCGACGTCGAGCCGCGCCGTCACCCGGGCGGTGTCGTCGTCGAGCCACTCGACCGGCGGCGTGGCGCTGTCGTACTCGTCCGTGATCTCACCGACGATCTCCTCGAGGACGTCCTCGATGGTCACCAGGCCGGCCGTGCCGCCGTACTCGTCGATGACGATGGCCATGTGGGTGCGCGACGCCTGCATCTCGCGCAGCAGGTCGTCGGCGGGCTTGCTCTCCGGGACGAGCACGGGTGGGCGCATGACCTCCGCGACCCGGCTGCTCTCCCGGCCCTCCCGCTCCCAGCCGACCATGTCCTTGAGAAAGCCGATGCCGACGACGTCGTCGATGCTCTCGCCGATCACCGGGATGCGGGAGAAGCCGCTGCGCAGCGCCAGCGAGATCGCCTGCCGGACGGTCTTGTCGGACTCGATGAAGACCATGTCGGGCCGCGGCACCATCACCTCGCGGACGAGCGTGTCACCCAGCTCGAACACCGAGGCGATCATGTCGCGCTCCTCGGGCTCGATGACCTCGTTCTCCTCGGCGAGGTCGACGAGGTCGCGCAGCTCCGCCTCCGAGGCGAACGGGCCGTCCCGGTAGCCGGGGCCGGGCGTCACCGCGTTGCCGAAGGCGATCAGCAGGCGGGGCAGCGGGCCGAAGACCTTCGCGAGCCGGATGGTCAGCCCGGCGGTGGCCAGCGACACCGCCGGGGCGTGCTGGCGGCCGAGCGTCCGGAACATCACGCCGACGAGGATGTAGGCGACGAGCGTCGACACCAGGGCCCCCAGCCCGACGGCGGCGAACCCGGAGCCGTAGGCGTGCACGGCCAGGACGGTGATGCAGGCCGCCGCGGCCATCTCGCCGGCGATCCGCAGCAGCAACAACAACGCCAGGTAGCGCCCGGGGTCGGCGACGACCCGGGCGAGGTTCGCCGCCCCCGTCTTGCCCTGCCGGGCGAACTCGTCGACGCTGACCCGGGAGACCCTGGTCAGCGCCGCGTCCACCGCGCCCAGGCCGGCCGCGGCGAGCGCGGTCACCGCGGCGATGAAGACGAGGAGAAGATCACCGGAGTCCATGGCGGCCCGGCCCCGTCAGGAGGCGCCGGTGCCGGCCGCGGTGTCCCAGGAGGCCAGCAGGCTGTTCTGGAGCTTCCACATCTCCCGTTCCTCCTCCGGCTCCGCGTGGTCGTAGCCGAGCAGGTGCAGGATGCCGTGGGTGCAGAGGATGTGCAGCTCGCGCTCCATCCCGTGGCCGGCCTGCGCGGCCTGCCGCCGGGCCACCTCGGGACACAGGACGACGTCGCCGAGCAGGGTCGTCGGGTCCTCCTCGGGCGACTCCGACCACGACGGCTCGAACGCCTCGTCCTGCGGGAAGGCGAGCACGTCGGTCGGGCCCTCCTCGGCCATGTAGCGCACGTGCAGGTCGGTCATCGCGTCGATCTCGACGAGCATGACCGAGAGCTCCGCCAACGGGTTGACCTTCATCGTGTCGAGCACGAAACGGGCGAGCGCGGCCAGCGTGACCTCGTCGAAGTCCGTCACGCCCGACTCGTTGGCGACGAAGACGGCCATCAGAGAACCCTTCCCGCCGCCGGGGCGGGAGCCACGGCGGCGGCACCGGCGCTCATCGGCGGTCCCGGCGGGCCGCCCGCGTGGGGCGCGTGTCCGTGCTCGGTGCCGGGCTCGCCGCGTCCCAGCGCGCGTAGGCGTCGACGATGTCGCTGACCAGCCGGTGCCGGACGACGTCCGTGCTGGTCAGGGTCGCGAAGTGGACGTCGGCGACGCCGTCCAGGATCTCGCGGACCACTCGCAGGCCACTCTGCGTGCCACTGGGCAGGTCGACCTGGGTGACGTCACCGGTCACCACGATCTTGGACCCGAAGCCGAGGCGGGTCAGGAACATCTTCATCTGCTCGGCCGAGGTGTTCTGCGCCTCGTCCAGGATGATGAAGGCGTCGTTGAGCGTACGGCCGCGCATGTACGCCAGCGGCGCGACCTCGATGGTGCCGCTCTGCATGAGCCGCGGGATCGAGTCGGGGTCGATCATGTCGTGCAGCGCGTCGTAGAGCGGACGCAGGTACGGGTCGATCTTCTCGTAGAGCGTCCCGGGCAGGAAGCCGAGCCGCTCACCCGCCTCGACCGCCGGCCGGGTGAGGATGATCCGGTTGGCCTTCTTCGCCTGCAGCGCCTGCACGGCCTTGGCCATCGCCAGGTAGGTCTTGCCGGTGCCCGCCGGGCCGATCCCGAACACGATCGTGTGCTGGTCGATCGCGTCCACGTACCGCTTCTGGTTCAGCGTCTTGGGACGGATCGTCCGACCACGGTTGGACAGGATGTTGAGGGTGAGCACCTCGGCAGGCCGCTCCCCCGCGCCGCTGCGCAGCATCGCCACCGAGTGGTCGACGTGCTGCGGGCTGATCTCGGTGCCTGCGTCAAGCAGCGCGACGAGCTCGGAGAACAACCTGGCGGCCAGCTCGTTCTCCGCCGGGTCACCCGTGATCGTGATCTCGTTGCCGCGGACGTGGATGTCAGAGGAGAAGGCCTTCTCGATCACACGCAGAAGCTGGTCCTGGTGCCCGAGCAGGCTCACCATGCTGTGCCCGTCGGGGACGACGATGCGTGTGGTGACCCGGGAGCCGGGTGGGGTGTCGGATTCGGGCATGTAGTACGGCCGCCTGGGCCGGAGCACCTCTCGCTTCAACCTGGGACGAAGGTCGCCCTCAGAAGGCGGTAACGCCGCGGGACCGTCGGATCCATGCCTCGGCCACCGAGGACCAGGTCGAAACTGCGAACAAGCCACGCTGTGCCACGCCAGCCATGCTGTGCCACACCAACCACGCCACCGGCCAGCTGTGCCACCCGGGGCGGGGCCGACACGTTACCGGCCGATCTCGAGTCTATCCGCCCAGCCGACCGATGTCGGCGAGTACCACTGCCGCCGCGACCACGCCTGCCGTGGACGTCCGCAGCACCGTCGGGCCGAGCCTGCCAGCCACCGCGCCGGCGGCCGTGAGCGCCTCGAGCTCACCGTCGGCCACACCGCCCTCCGGGCCCACGACCAGCAGAATCTCGCCGATCTCCGGCTCGACCGCGGGCACCGGCTCGACCGCGAACGCCGGCTGCAGGGCACGCGCGAGCCCGGCCAGCGGCGTCGTCGCCGTCTCGTGCAGCACGACGGCGAGCGCCGCCCGGCGCGCGCGCTCGGCGAGCGCCGCGGTGCCCGCCAACGGGCCGACCAGCGGCCAGGCGTGCCGGCGCGACTGCTTGGCCGCCTCCTGGGCGGTGCGGGTCCACCTGGCGCGCGACCGCTCGCCGCGTTCCCCGTCCCAGCGGACGACGCAGCGCGAGGCCGCCCAGGGCACGATCTCGTCGACCCCGATCTCGGTGAGCATCTCGACCGCCAGCTCCCCACGGTCGCCCTTGGCCAGGGCCTGCGCCACCACCAGCCGGGGCCCGGCCGCGGCCGGCGACCGCCGGCGCAGGACGACGCATTCGAGCTCGTCGCGGCCAACCGACCGGACCTCGCACTCCAGCGCGGCACCGGCGCCGTCGGTGACGTCCAGGCGCTCGCCCACCCGCAGCCGGCGCACCGTCGCGGCGTGCCGGCCCTCGGGGCCGCCCAGCACGAAGACGTCGACCGACGGCAGCGGATCCAGGTGGAAGACGGGCGCGGTCAGCGGTTGCGCCGACCGCCACGGCGCCGGGAGAACAGGCCGGACCCGCTGGAGGATCCGCCGACCACCGCCGGCGTCTCCTCCTCACGCAGCTTCGCCAGCTCCCGTAGGAGGCGTTCCTGCTCGGCGTCGAGCTTCGTCGGCGTCTCGACGACGATGTGGATGTGCAGGTGCCCGCGCCCCACCGCGCGCAGGTGCGGAACACCGCGCCCGGCGAGCCTGAGCACCTCGCCGGGCTGGGTGCCCGGCTTCACCGTGATCGTCTCGGAGCCGTCGAGGGTCTCCAGCGTCGCCATCGTGCCCAGGGCCGCGGCGGTCATCGGCAGGCGAAGGTCGCAGTGGAGGTCGTCGCCCTCCCGGCTGAAGACCGCGTGCTGACGCTCGGAGACCTCGACGTACAGGTCGCCGGGCGGCCCGCCGCCGGGGCCGACCTCGCCCTCGCCGGACAGCCGGATGCGCATGCCGTCCTCGACGCCCGAGGGAATCTTCACCGTCAGGGTCCGGCGCTTGCGGACGCGGCCGTCACCGGAGCAGTCCCGGCAGGGATGCTCGATGACCGTTCCGGTGCCGGAGCAGCGCGGGCAGGGCCGTGAGGTCACCATCTGGCCGAGGAACGAGCGGGTCACCTGCTGGACCTCGCCGCGGCCGTGGCAGGTCGAGCAGGTCGACGGCTGCGTGCCGGGCGCGGCGCCCGCGCCGGTACAGGTCGCGCACACCACGGCCGTGTCGACGGTGATGTCCCGGGTGGCACCGAACGCGGTCTCGGCCAGGTCGAGCTCGAGCCGCAGCAGCGCGTCGTTCCCACGGCGCACCCTCGAGCGCGGGCCGCGGCTGGCACCACCGCCGAAGAAGGCGTCCATGATGTCGCCGAGGCCGCCGAAACCGGCGCCGAACGGCGAACCGGCGCCGGCCGCGCCACCACCGGGCGCGAGCGGGTCACCACCGAGGTCGACGATCTGCCGCTTCTCGGGGTCCGAGAGGACCTCGTAGGCGTTCGTCACGTTCCTGAACCGCTGCTGCGCCTCCGGGTCCGGATTGACGTCCGGATGCAGCTCCCGGGCCAGCTTGCGGTAGGCCCGCTTGATCTCGTCACCGGTGGCGTCACGCCGCACACCGAGCGTCGCGTAATAATCCACTGCCATCAGTCGGCACCCAAGAGTTCACCCACGTACTTGGCGACGGCTCGTACGGCCGCCATCGTTCCCGGATAGTCCATCCGCATCGGGCCGACGACTCCCATTCCGCCCAGCACCGCTGGGCCGAGACCGTACCCGGTGGCGATTACCGACGTTGAGCGGAGGGCGTCCACATCCGTCTCACGCCCGATGCGCACCGTCACAGTACCGGTCTCCCGGGCTGAACCGATCAGTTTGAGGAGCACGACCTGCTCCTCGAGTGCCTCCAGAATGAACCGCAGCGAGTCGGCGAAGTCGACCGAGGAGCGTGTGAGGTTGGCGGTACCGGCCAGCGCGACCCGCTCCTCCTGCCGCTCCAGGAGGGCCTCGAGCACCACGGTGGTGAGCGTCGTCAGGTGCGGACGCAGATCCGGCCGGACGGTCTCGGGCAGGTCCGCCGCGACCTCTGTGGCGTCGACCACACGACGGCCCCGCAGCGAGCCGTTCAGCAGGCCGCGCAGCTCGCCGACCACGCCGTCGTCGACCGGGGTGGGAATGTCCACCACCCGCTGCTCAACCCGGCCCGTGTCCGTGATCAGTACCAGGAGCAGGCGGTTCGGATTGAGCGTGACGATCTCGATGTGTCGGACGCTGCTGGACGAGAGTGAGGGGTACTGGACCACAGCCACCTGACGTGTGAGTTGCGCGAGCAGACGCACCGACCGCCGCACCACGTCGTCGAGGTCGACCGCGCCCTCCAGGAAGCTCTGGATGGCCCGGCGCTCGGCGCGCGACAGCGGCTTGACGCCGGAGAGCCGGTCGACGAAGAGGCGATAGCCTTTGTCTGTCGGGATACGGCCCGCGCTGGTGTGCGGCTGGGTGATGTAGCCCTCTTCCTCAAGGGCCGACATGTCGTTACGCACCGTGGCGGGCGACACGCCCAGAGCATGCCGCTCGGCCAACGTCTTGGATCCCACCGGCTCGTTGCTGAGCACGAAATCCTCGACGATCGCCCGCAGCACCTCCAGCCGCCGTTCCTCCAACACGTGGCCACACCCCCTTCGCCGGTTTCGGTAAGCCAGGCGGGGCTGGCGGCGCGCGCCGGACCGGTCACCCTGTGCTACTGGTCACCCTGTCCCGCTGGTAACCCGGCCCTACTGGTAACCCGGTCCTGGCACTCGGCCGCCGTGAGTGCCAAGTGTAGCTTCCCACCCAGGTCGAGGCAGCCATCGCGAGCAGACCCGCGTCCGAGGACACACGGAGATCCGGGACCGCGGGTCACCACCCGAGTGGGTAGCGGGACGCTCAGTCGGGCAACAGGGCACGGACGACCGTATCGGTCAGCAGCCTGCCACGGCGAGTGAGGGCCACCCGGCCCTGCGCGAGGACGTCCGCGACGATGAGGCCGTCCGCCGCGAGCTCGGCGGCGACGTCCAGCGCCTGCTCGCCCAGCGCGTCGACGCCCAGCCCCTCGACGAGGCGGACCCCCAGCATGACCCGCTCGACCCGGCGGGCCTGGGCATCGAGCACCTCGCGGCCGGCGGCCGGGCTGTGGCCGGCGCCGACCCGGGTGGCGTACTCGGTCGGGTGGCGGACGTTCCACCAGCGGACGCCACCCACGTGGCTGTGGGCGCCCGGCCCCAGCCCCCACCAGTCGTCGCCCCGCCAGTAGCCCATGTTATGGCGGCACCAGGAGGACTGGTCGCGTGCCCAGTTGCTGACCTCGTAGTTGGTCAGGCCGGCGGCGGCGAGCGCCTCGTCGGCCTGCAGGTAGCGATCGGCGAGCAGGTCGTCGTCCGGCTCCAGCAGCTCGCCGCGGCGCACCCGGCGGGAAAGCTTGGTGCCCTCCTCCACGGTCAGGGCGTAGGCGCTGACGTGGTCGGGCGCGAGCTCGATCACCGTGTCCAGGCTCGCCGCCCAGTCGCTCTCGGACTCCCCCGGCGCGCCGTAGATGAGGTCGAGGCTGAGCTGGCGGAACCCGGCGGACCGCGCCCATCCGACCACCTCGGGCACCCGGCCGGGGGTGTGCCGCCGGTCCAGCGCCGCGAGCACGTGCGGGCGGGCGCTCTGCATGCCGAACGAGATCCGCGTGTACCCACTCGCCCGGAGCTGTTCGAGAGTCTCCCGGTCGACGGACTCCGGGTTGGCCTCGGTGGTGACCTCCGCGTCGCCGGCCAGGCCGAAGGTGTCGTCCAGGACCCGCAGGACCTTGGCCAGGTCGGCGGCCGGCAGCAGCGTCGGGGTGCCACCGCCGACGAAGACTGTCGAGACCGTCAGGTCCCGCTCGCCCAGGACCGAGCGGGCCAGCCGGGCCTCGGTGGCCACCGAGTCGACGAACGAGGCGGCCCCACCCTGGCCGCCCGCGCCGAGCTCGGCCGGGGTATAGGTGTTGAAGTCGCAGTACCCGCAGCGCGCCGCGCAGTACGGCACGTGCACGTAGACACCGAACGGCCGGGTCCCGACCTCGGTGAGCGCGGCGTCGGGGAGTGCGCCGTCGACGGGTGCCGGCGCCCCCTCGAGAGGCTTGGATGGCATGTCCCCAGTGTGCCCCCAACGCGTGCCGAGACCGCAACGCTCTGTTTGTCAACGTGCCCGGAGACCGTCATTTTTGCCGGTCTCGGACGACATCGGGACCAGGAACGGACAAGACACCCCGGCGCGCCGCTCTTACGGGCCATCACCGGGCCGACACCGGCGGCACGACGCCACCGACCACCCAGAATCACCAAGTTTGTGGTCTGTTGACAATCGCAGGGTCAAATCGTGGGCAATTGGTCATGGATCAGTCGAGGTCGGTACGAAATGATTCGACCATGCAAGAGGAGCCCACCAGTGCCCTCGTGACCATCGAGGAACTTCTACCCCCACATACCACCGAGTACCGGTCGGGATCCGTCCTCGCCCTGGGCTTCGCCCAAGCCGAACCGGCCACCGAACCGATCCGGCTTCCCCGGATCGCCGCGGCTCCCGAGAACGTCTGACGGCCGCCCGCCCGCGCCCGGCCCGCGAAGGGCCGGCCGGGCCGCCGTGCCGCTCGCATGGTGCGGACCGCCGCGCCGCTACCGCCCGGTCTTGGGCGCCGGCGCCTTCGGGCTCTCGGTCGTGGACAGTGCCGCGATGAACGCCTCCTGCGGGACCTCCACCCGGCCGATGGTCTTCATCCGCTTCTTGCCCTCCTTCTGCTTCTCCAGCAGCTTCCGCTTACGGCTGATGTCACCGCCGTAGCACTTGGCGAGGACGTCCTTGCGGATGGCGCGGATGTTCTCCCGGGCGATGATCCGGCTGCCGATGGCCGCCTGGATCGGCACCTCGAACTGCTGGCGGGGAATCAGCTCCCGCAGCTTCGAGGTCATCGCCACTCCGTAGGAGTAGGCCTTCTCCCGGTGCACGATCGCCGAGAACGCGTCCACCGCCTCGCCCTGCAGGAGGATGTCCACCTTGACCAGGTCCGAGGCCTGCTCGCCGGCGGGCTCGTAGTCGAGGCTGGCGTAGCCGCGGGTGCGCGACTTCAGCGCGTCGAAGAAGTCGAAGATGATCTCACCGAGCGGCAGCGTGTACTTCAGTTCCACCCGGTCGGTGGAGATGTAGTCCATCCCCTTGAGCACGCCGCGCCGGCCCTGACACAGCTCCATCACGGCGCCGACGAAGTCGGTGGGCAGCAGCAGCATCGCCTCCACGACCGGCTCGTACACCTCGGCGATCTTGCCGCCGGGCCAGTCGCTGGGGTTGGTCACCGTGACCTCGGACGTGTCCTCCATGACGACCCGGTAGACCACGTTGGGGGCCGTCGAGATGAGCGTGAGGTCGAACTCCCGCTCCAGCCGCTCCCGGACGATCTCCAGATGGAGCAGCCCGAGGAAGCCACACCGGAAGCCGAACCCCAGCGCCGCCGACGTCTCCGGCTCGAAGGTGAGCGCCGCGTCGTTGAGCTGCAGCTTGTCCAGCGCCTCGCGCAGCGCCGGGTACTCGCTGCCGTCCAGGGGATACAGCCCCGAGTAGACCATCGGACGCGGATCCCGGTAGCCGCCGAGCATCTCCGTGGCCGGGCGGCGCGCCGAGGTGATCGTGTCCCCGACACGGGCCTGGCGGACGTCCTTCACACCGGGGATGACATAGCCGACCTCACCTGCCGACAGCGACCCGGTCGGTTGGGCCTCCGGCGAGATGACACCGACCTCGAGGGTCTCGTGGCTGGTCCCGGTGGACATCATCAGGCAACGGTCACGGGTGCTGAGCGACCCGTCCACCACCCGGACATAGGTGATCACACCGCGGTAGATGTCGTACACGCTGTCGAAGATCATGGCACGGAGCGGGCCGTCCGGGTCGCCGCTCGGCGCCGGGATACGGCGGACGATCTCGTTGAGCAGCTCCGGCACGCCCTGGCCGGTCTTGCCGGAGACCTTGAGGACGTCGCCCGGGTCGCAGCCGATGATTGAGGAGATCTCCGCGGCGCACTTCTCCGGCTGCGCGGCCGGCAGGTCGATCTTGTTGAGCACCGGGATGATCGCCAGGTCGTTCTCGATCGCCAGGTACAGGTTGGCGAGTGTCTGCGCCTCGATGCCCTGGGCCGCGTCGACCAGCAGCACCGCGCCCTCACAGGCCGCGAGCGAGCGGCTCACCTCGTAGGTGAAGTCCACGTGGCCGGGCGTGTCGATGAGGTGCAGGACGTAGTCCTGGCCGTCGTCGGCGCGCCAGGGCAGCCGGACGTTCTGCGCCTTGATCGTGATGCCGCGCTCGCGCTCGATGTCCATCCGGTCGAGGTACTGCGCGCGCATGTTGCGTGCCTCGACCACACCGGTCACGCCCAGCATGCGGTCGGCGAGCGTGGACTTGCCGTGGTCGATGTGGGCGATGATGCAGAAGTTACGGATCGACGCGGGGTCGACGCCGGATGCCTCGTGCGGGGCTTCGGACACGCGGGCTGGTCTCGTTTCGCTGCTCGTCGGTCTGTCGGGCACTCGGTCCGGCTGGCGCCGTGTGCACGGACTGTCATGTGCACGGGCTCGAGTCCTTCATCGTGCCAGGCCCCCATCGTGCCAGGCGCGCCACGCCCGCCCGCGTGGCCGCGCCCGCACCACCGCCCCGGCACGCTGGTTTGATAACGTCGGTGCCTCCCGGCACTCTCGTACCATCCCGACTCGAAACTCAGAGGTTCTCCCGCGTGGCCAACATCAAGTCGCAGATCAAGCGCAACCTCACCAACGAGAAGCGACGGCTGCGCAACAAGGCCGTGAAGTCCGAGCTGAAGACGCACGTCCGTCGCTTCCGCGACGCCGTCGAGGCCGGGGACGTCGAGCGCGCCGAGAGCGCTCTCCGCATCGCCTCCAAGAAGCTCGACAAGGCCGCCAGCAAGGGTGTCATCCACCCCAACCAGGCCGCCAACCGCAAGTCGGCGCTTGCCAAGGCCAACGCGGAGATCAGCGCCTCCTGACCCGACCGCGGGCATCCGCGCCCGCGTCAGGTTCATCACAGACTTCGTTCGAAGACCGGGCAACCCGCCAGACGGGCCCCGGTCTTTGACGCGTCCCGGACGCCCCTACTCAACCAGTCCTCGAGTCGTCAGTCCTCGGGGTCAGCAGCCGGACCCAGCACCCGTTCGAGGTTCTCGGCATACGCCACCAGCGCCGCGACGGTGGCCGGCAGCACCAGCAGCACCCAGGCACTGGCCAGGTCCCCCATGGCGATCACCAGCGTCACCAGGGCGGTCACCGTGCCGAGCACGCCGCGCATCCAGCCCGCCGGGAGCACCCGCAGGCCGAGTATCCCCCCGGGCTGCACCTCGTAGTCGTCGTGGCCGGGCTCGTCTCGCTCGCTATGCCCTGGGCCGCCGTGCCCTGGGCCGCCGTGCCCTGGGCCGCGGTGCCGGCCCGCAGAGTCGTTCACCGCGCCCGCCCGGCGTACTCGCCCCGGCCTCGCGCCTGGGTGACCTCGTGGAGGAGCCGTTCCAGGGCGTACCCGGCGTCCACGGCGGCGCCCTTGACCCCGGCGTCGGCGACCGCGACCGCCCGGATCGCCCGGGCCAGCCCCGCGTCCGACCAGCTCCGGGCCGCGCGCTGGGCGCGCTCGACCTTCCAGTCCGGCATGCCGAGGGCCTTGGCGACGTCCCACTTGGACCCGCCGCCCACGGCGGACACCCGGGCGAGGTCACGCAGCCCGCCGGCGATGGCGCTGGTGACCAGGACGGGTGCCGTCCCGCCCTCGAGCGCCTGCCGCAGCAGGGTCAGCGCGCCGGCCAGATCGCCGGCGACGGCGGCGTCCGCGACCGCGAACCCGCTCGCCTCGGCCCGGCCCCGGTGGTAGCGGGCGACCGCCGACTCGTCGATCACCCCGGCGGTGTCGGCGACGAGCTGGTCGCACACCGCCGCGATCTCGCGCAGGTCACCGCCGACCGCGTCAAGCAGGGCACGGACCGCCTCGTCGGTCATCCGCCCGCCAAGCCGGCGGATCTCCGCGATCACGAAGTCGTGCCGGTCGCGCGGACGGGTGATCTTCGCCGCGGGCATGACCCGGGCGCCAGCCTTCTTCATCGCGTCGACGAGCTTGCGGTTCTTCACCACGCCGCTGTGGACCACAACGAGGACCACATCGTCGAGCGGGTGGGCCACGTAGGCCAACAGCGCGTCGCGCAGTTCCTCCGCCAGGTCGGCAGCACCCCGGACCACCAGCACCCGGCCACCCCCGAACATCGAGGTGGCGCCAAGATCGATCATGTCGGCCTCGGTCAGCTCGCCGGGTGACCGGTCGACCACCTCGACCTCCGGATCACGGGCCCTTGCCGCGTCGAGCACCTCCCGGACGGCACGTGCGACGAGGAGGTCCTCGTCGCCGCTCACGACGACCAGCGGTGGCGGGGCGGAGGGCGGCGGCACGTGGATCAGCATGTCACGAGCCGGCCCCGCCCCCTCGCGGGCCGGGCCGGCGAGCCACCGCCCGGACGCCACCGCCGGCCGTCTCGACGACGGCCACCGTGCCGTGCAGGTCGGTGCGGGCCACCGCCATCCCGGCCGCGCGCAGGCCGGCCAGCGTGCTCAGCGCGGGATGCCCGTAGGTGTTGTCGACGCCGACGCTGATCAGCGCCACCTCGGCGCCGGTCCGGGTGAGGAACTCCGGCAGCTGGTCCTCGGAGCCGTGGTGAGCCACCTTGAGCACGTCGACGGGCCCGAGACCACGCCGCGCCACCTGCCGCTGCTCCGGCGGCTCGGCATCCCCGGTGAGCAGTATCGTCACGCCGCCGACCGCCGCCAGGACCACGAGACTGGCGTTGTTCGGATCACTGGCCGTGCCCCGCAGGACCCGTTCCGGGCCGATCACCCGCCAGCGGACCGCTCCGGTCTCCCCCGCGGCGCCGGCGGTGACGGCCCGCACCGGCACGCCCGCCGCCCGCGCCGCGCGCTCGACCGCGTCCCACTGGTCGGCCGGCTCGGGCAGCGGGCTCACCACCAGTTCCCCCACCGGCAGCCGGCCCACCACCCCGCTGAGGCCGGCGGCGTGATCCGCGTGCAGATGGGTGAGCATGAGCAGCGGCACCTCGCGTACTCCGAGGTCATCCAGGCAGGCGGCGATCAGCGCCGGGTCGGGACCCACGTCGACCACGACCGCCGAGGCCGGCCCGGCGCGCAGGACCAGGCCGTCGCCCTGGCCCACATCGCAGGCAACGAGCCGCCAGCCGGGCGGCGGCCAGCCCGCCAGCCTCGGCAGCAGGAGCACCCGGGCCGCCAGCAGGCCCACCACCGCCGACACCAGCAGCCAGCGGGTCGGACGCCGGCGCGCCAGAGCCACCACCAGTACGACGCAGCCAAGCGCGGTGGCCGCCCCCGCGAGCCCCGCCGGCCAGCCGATCGTGGCCGCGGGGACACCGGCGGCCACGTCCGCGACCAGCACGAGCCAGTGGCAGGCCAGCCCCGCAAGCCGCGCGAGCAGCGCGGCGACCGGGTCGTTGACGGCGGCGACGGCCATCGCCGACACGCCGAGCACGGTGGCGGGCGCGACCGCCGGCGCCGCCACCACGTTGGCCGGGATCGCGACAATGCTGATGCCCCCACCGAGCCAGGCCAGCACCGGCGTACAGGCAAGCTGGGCGGCGGCGGCCACCGCCACGACCTCGCCGAGCCGGCCGGCCGCGCGGCCGCGCTCCAGCACGTCACTCCAGCCGGGCCCCCACACGATCATCCCGGTCGTCGCGAGCACCGACAGGGCGAACCCGGCCGACAGCGCGAACGCCGGATCCGCCATCACGACGGCGATGACCGCGGTGGCCAGCGCCGCCAGCACCGCGCGGGGCCGACCCGCGGCGAGCGCGACCAGGCCGACCAGTCCCATGGCTCCGGCCCGGACCACGCTGGCGGACGGCCGGGCCAGGATCACGAACCCGACGAGGACCAGGGCCGCGGCGACCGCCCTGGAGCGGGCCCCGAGCCGGAGCCGCCCGAGCAGGAACAGCACCGTCCCCGCGGTAATCGCCAGATTGGCGCCGGACACCGCGGTCAGATGGCTCATCCCGGCGGTGCGAAAGTCGTCCTTCAGCCCGGGATCAAGGCCCGAGGTGTCACCGACGACCAGTGCCGGCAGCAGCCCGCCGGCGGGCTGGGGCACCACGTCGGCGGCGTCCCGTAGGCCGGCCCGCAGCCACCCGGCGGCCCGTTGCACGGCGTCCGGGCGCCCCTGTGCCCGTGGCGGTGCCCGGACGAACAGAACCGTCGCGATCGTGTCGCCCGGACCCGCCGGCGCCAGCCCGGCGCGGACGCCGAGCCGCTGCCCCGGCAGGTAGTTCGCGAGATCCGAGCCGCGCCCCACCAGGAGCACGGGCACAGAGGCCCGCAGCCGGCAGCCGGGTCCGGTCACGGCCTCGAGTCGAGCCCGGGCGGTGACCGTCGGCCCCTCCCGCGGGCCCGAAGTGGCAGCCGGCGCCGCCGCCGCCGAGATCTTCGGGTCGTCGCTCAGGACGACCTCGGCGTTGACGGTCCGGTGGGCCCGGGCCATCTCGGCGAGCGGGCCGGTGAACCGGGGCCGCGCGGCCGCCCCGCCCACGAGAACCCCGGCCGCGAGGAACGCCAGGGCGACGAACGCCACCAGCGCTCCCGGCCGGCCGAGCCGGCCGCCGGGACCCTGATGCAGCGCGATCAGCACCCCCACCGGGCACGCACACAGCACCATGCCGGCGGCGCCGAGAAGCACCGACCCGAAGCCCCAGTACCCCGCCGCGGCCGCCCCGCCCCAGACCGCGACGGCAGGACCGACCAGGCGGAGGTCCAGCCGACCGCCACTCGCCGCATCGGAGCCGCTCGGCAGGCCAAGCCCGGTCTCCATCGCGACGGCGACCATCAGGCCGTCACCAGGGGCAGCAGGTCCGCCAGCCGCCGGTCACCGACACCGGAGACCTCACCGAGCTGGTCGGGCGAGGTGAAGGGCCCGTTCGCCGCCCGCCAGTCGATGATCCGCTGGGCCAGCACGGGACCCACCCCGGGCAGGGCGTCGAGCTGTTCCACCGTGGCGGTGTTCAGATTCAGCGGCCGGCCCGCCGAACCAACCGCGGAACCGCCGGCCGAACCGGCTGACGCCCCGGAGGACGAGCCGCCACCGGCCGCCTCCGGAGGCGGCGGGGCGGGACCCGGCCGCCCGTCGACGAGGACCTGCTCACCGTCCGTGAGGACCCTGGCCAGTGCCAGCCCCGTCGTGTCGGTGCCGGGCAGCACACCGCCGGCCCGCTCCACGGCGTCCACGACCCGGGATCCGGCCGGCAGGCGCACGACCCCGGGGCGCGCCACACGGCCGGCGACGTCCACGACGACCTCCGGCGCCGCGGTCGGCGCCGCCTCGCCCGACGCCGGCTCCGCCGGGTTCCGGGCGAGTTCCGCGGCCGCGGTCGCGGACCCGCCTGGCCCGCGCGCGGACTCACCGGGCCCCGAATCACCGACCGCCGCCGCGCTCGGCTGGAGGGCCACCGGCCGGTCGCGCCAGGTCAGCCAGCCGGCCACGGCCGCCGCCGCGACGGCGACCGACACCAGCACCAGCGCCGCCCGGGCCGTCGGGGCGAGCACCGCGTCGCGCAGCGTCGGCGGGAGGCGAGCGGCGACGGCCCGCCGCACCCGCGAGCCGCGAGTGTCCGCCCGCCCCTCGTCCCGTACCCCGTCGTCACCCCAGTCCCCGCCGTCCCAGGCCCCGCCGTCCTGATCCCAGCCATCCGGGTCGCCGCCGTCCGGGTCGCCGCCGTCCAGGCCGGCCAGCGGCCAGTCGTCACCCCGGTCATCACCCCGGGACAGATGCGAGGAGCTTCGAGTCATGCACGCAAGGTAGGAGCTGGGAGGGTTCGTCCGAGCCGATGCGGAGCGGATGTGGACGACCGGTTCTCATCCACAGGCACGCGGGGCGCAGGGAGATGGAATGACCCGCCGTTCACGTTGGTTGCGCACGCAAGTAACGTGCACGACGGCACCACCCAGCAGCCCCGGTCTCAGCTCACACTCCGAGGAGAACACGATGACCGCTCCCGCTCCCGTCCTGGCCGACCTCACCGGCACCTGGACGCTCGACCCCGCGCACACCCGGATCGGCTTCGCCGCACGCCACGCGATGGTCACGACGGTCCGCGGGCAGTTCACCTCCGTGCAGGGCACCCTGGAGCTCGACGGCGCGAACCCGACCGCGTCCACCGCGTCGGTGACCATCGACACCGCCAGCTTCGACACCGGCGTCGCCGACCGCGACGGGCACGTGAAGTCGCCCGACCTGCTCGACGTCGCGCAGTTCCCGACCATCACCTTCGTCAGCACCGGCGCGAAGCTCGGCAAGGACGAGGACAGTTACGTCCTCGCCGGCGACCTCACGATCCGCGGGGTGACCCGGCCGGTCGAGCTCGCGATCACCTTCGAGGGCAGCTCCAAGGACCCGTTCGGCAACGTCCGGGCAGGTTTCACCGGCACCACGAGCATCAGCCGCAAGGACTTCGGCCTCACGTACAACGCCGTTCTCGAGACGGGTGGCGTGCTCATCAGCGACAAGGTCAAGATCGAGCTGGACGTCTCGGCCATCAAGTCCTCCTGACCGCCCAGGTCCTCCCGACCGCCCGGCTCACCAGCGCCGCTCAGCCCAGGCGGGTCACCGAGACGGTCACGCCCAGGGACGTCGAGGCACCACCGGAGTACACGCCGAACATCGGTGGGACGTCGTTGTAGTCCCGCCCGCGGGCGACCACTACATGCTGCTCGCCCGCGGGCACGCCGTTGGTCGGGTCGAAGCCCCACCACTCACCCAGCCAGCCCTCGACCCAGGCATGGCTCTGCCCGCTGACGGTCTCGCCCACCGCGGCGTCCGCCGACGGGTGCTGATAGCCCGACACGTAGCGGGCCGGCATGCCGGCGGCGCGCATCAGGACGAGCGCCAGGTGGGCGAAGTCCTGGCACACGCCCACCCCCTGCTGCCACGCCTCGACGGCCGAGGTGCGCACCTCGGTCGTGCCAGGCTGGTAGCGCAGCTTCTCCCGCACCCAGTCACCGACCGCGGGCAGGAAGTCCGCGGGGGTGTTGGCGGCGGCGAGCTCGCGGGCGGCGGCCAGCAGCTCCGGGTGCTCCGGTGTCGAGACGGTGGGCCGGACGAACTCGACGAACCGGTCCGAGACGCGGTCATCGGTGAGGCCGTCCCAGCCGGGGACGTCGGTGGGCCGCGCCGGCGCGGGCGCCGTCTGCACGACCGAGCGCCCGGTGACGATCAGCTCGGTGTGCGGGGTGTGCAGGTCGAACGCGGTGACCTGGGTCCCCCAGTAGTCCCAGTAGCGGTAGGTGGACGAGGACGGCTCGGTGCGGACGGTAGCCTCGAGTGTGAGCTGCCGGTCCCCGGTCTGGGGGATGATCCGGGCCTCGTTGTACGAGGAGATCACCGGGCTGGCGTACCGGTAGCCCGTCGAGTGCTCGATCCGGATCTGCCAGCTCATCGTCGCCTGTCTCCCTTGTGTGCGGCGCTGCGCGCAGCTGTCGCCCGTTGCTGTTCTCCGCCCCTCGTCAGGCGGGCACCTCGCTCGCCCAGGTGCGCGGGCTGTCCCGGGCGAAGTACCGGGTGGTGACGGCCGCGCTGACCGCCGAGCAGGTCCGTTGCAGGGCGGCCAGCAGGTCGGGCATCTCGGCGACGAGCTCGTCGATGCTGCGGAACTCCAGCTCGGTGCGGGCCCGCCCGACGGTGCGCCGGGCGGCGTCGTCCACGGTCGCCCGGACCAGGCCGCGGCTGGTGTCCAGCTCGGCGAGGATCTGCTCCGCGAGCGCCAGCGACCAGTAGATCGACCGCGGGAAGAGCCGGTCCAGCAGCAGGAACTCCGCGACCCGGGCCGCGTCCACCGCCCGCCGGTAGGTGCGCAGGTAGGCCTCGTGCGCGCCGCACGAGCGCAGCAGGCTGACCCAGCTCTGCGAGCTCGGGTCGTCGCTGATGCTCGACGACAGCAGCCGGGCGGTCATGTCGACCCGCTCCAGGCTGCGCCCGAGCACCAGGAAGCGCCAGCCGTCGTCGCGCGCGAGGGTGGCGTCGACCAGTCCGGCCAGCATCGCCGTGCGTTCCCGCACGTAGCGGAAGTACACGTGCGGACCCATCCGGCGGGCGAGCTCCTCGGTGTGCGGCAGGTCGTTCCAGGTCACGTTCAGGCACTCCCACACGTCACTGGAGACCACGACACGGGCACCGCGGGCGTTCTCCCGCGCCGCGGAGAGCGACCCGCGGATGCTGGAGGCGTTCGCGGCCTCGTAGGCGAGCACCTCGGTGACATGCCGGGAGTCGGCGGGGCCGGACCGGTCGGCGACGCCCATCACGGCGAGCAGCTCGGCCCCGGCCGACGTCTCGTCCAGCCACGGGTCCTCGAGCACCCGATGGACGTGGACGTCCAGGATGCGCGCGGTGCACTCGGCCCGCTCCGCGTAGCGGCCGATCCAGAACAGCGACTCCGCGATGCGGCTCAACACAGCCCGTCCCCCTGCTGGTTCTGCTGCTGGTTCTGCTGCTCGGACTGCTGTTGCTGCTGCTCGTCGGACGAGTGCGGGCCGAGGTCGGGCCCGGCGGCGACCGACGGCGTCAGGCCCGGCCGCCGACGCAGAAGCGCGGCCCCCTCCGGACCGACCCGCTCGGGGGCGAGCACCCAGGTGTCCTTCGAACCGCCGCCCTGGCTGGAGTTCACGACCAGGCTGCCGCGGGGCAGCGCGACCCGGGTCAGCCCGCCGGGCAGCACCCAGATCCGGTTCCCGTCGTTCACCGCGAACGGCCGCAGGTCGACGTGGCGCGGCCCGAGGCGGTCATCGGCCAGGGTCGGGGAGGTCGACAGCTTCACCACCCGCTGTGCGATCCACCCGCGCGGGTCGGCGAGCACCCGCGCGCGCAGCGCGACCAGCTCGGCCTCGGTCGCCTGCGGGCCGATCACGATCCCCTTGCCGCCGGAGCCGTCCACCGGCTTGACCACCAGGGACTCGAGGTTGTCCAGCACATGGGCGCGCTGGTCCGGGTCCTCCAGCCGGAAGGTGTCGACGTTGCCGAGCGCCGGCTCCTCACCGAGGTAGTAACGGATGAGGTCCGGGACGTAGGTGTACATCAGCTTGTCGTCGGCGACCCCGTTGCCGACCGCGTTCGCGATCGTCACGTTCCCAGCCCGGGCCGCGTTGAGCAGCCCCGCGCAGCCGACCATCGACTCGGGACGGAAGTGCAGCGGGTCGAGCCAGTCGTCGTCGACCCGGCGGTAGACAACGTGCACCGGCTGGTCACCCTCGGTGGTGCGCATCGTGACCCGGTTGTTCCGGACGGAGAGATCCCGGCCCTCGACCAGCTCCACGCCCATCTGGCGGGCCAGCAGCGCATGCTCGAAGTAGGCGGAGTTGTACACGCCCGGGGTGAGCACCACGACGGTCGGGTCGGCGACCTCCGGTGGCGCCGCCGCGCGCAGCGCGTGCAGCAGGTGGGTGGCGTAGTCGGCGACCGGGCGCACCCGGTGGGTGGAGAACAGCTCCGGGAACACCCGGGTCATCGCGCGCCGGTTCTCGATGACGTAGCTGACCCCGGACGGGACGCGGACGTTGTCCTCGAGCACCCGGAAGTCGCCGCGCTCGTCCCGCACCAGGTCGATGCCGCTGACATGCGCGCGGACGCCGTTCGGCGGGTCGATGCCGTGCGCCGCACGGTGGAAGTGCGAGCTGGACAGCACCAGCCGGCGGGGCACGATGCCGTCCGCGAGGACGTCGGCACGCCCGTAGACGTCGTCGAGAAACGCCTCGAGCGCGCGCACCCGCTGGGTCACGCCCCGCTCGATGACGTCCCACTCGTCGCAGGAGAGCAGCCTGGGCACCAGGTCCAGCGGGAACGGCCGCTCCTCGCCGAACAGGTTGAAGGTGATGCCGGCGTCCCGGAAGGCACGGTCGAGCGCGATCTTGCGGGCCGCGAGGTCGGAGCTGCTCAGCGGCTGCAGCGCGTCGTGCAGGGCGGTGTACACCTCCCGGGGGCGATGCGCCGCGTCGAAGACCTCGTCCCAGGCGGCCGCTGCCGCGACCTCCACCGGATACCCCTCGAAAAGGTCCGCCACGCGGAGGAGCGTAGGTGCTCCGTGTTACCTGCGAATGTCGTCGTGACCGCGCCCCTGCCCCCGGTCCGCGCCGGCATGGGGAAGTATGTAGGCGCGACCGATGCGACGACGCACCGAACGACGCACCGAAAGGCGAACGATGACCACTCTGCTGGTGACCGGGGCCGCCGGTTTCATCGGGTCCAACTTCGTCCGGTACTGGCTGGGGACGCACCCCGGCGACCGCGTGATCGCGCTCGACGCGCTGACCTACGCGGGCTGCCGGGAGAACCTCGCCGACCTCGAGGACGGGATCACGTTCGTCCACGGCGACATCCGTGACCGTGAGCTCATCGAGTCCACGCTGCGCGAGCACCGTGTGGACGTCGTGGTCAACTTCGCCGCCGAGTCCCACAACAGCCTGGCGATCATCCGTCCCGGCGAGTTCTTCTCCACCAACGTCATGGGCACGCAGACCCTGCTGGAGGCCGCGCGGACCGTCGGGGTCGCCCGCTTCCACCAGATCTCGACCTGCGAGGTCTACGGCGACATGGACCTCGACGACCCCGGCGCCTTCACCGAGGACTCCCCCTACCTGCCGCGCACGCCGTACAACGCCGCCAAGGCCGGCTCGGACCACGCCGTGCGCTCCTACGGTTTCACCTACGGCCTGCCGGTGACCATCACCAACTGCTCGAACAACTACGGGCCGTTCCAGTTCCCGGAGAAGGTCATCCCACTGTTCGTGACCCGGGCGCTGCAGGGCCAGTCACTGCCGCTCTACGCCTCCACGAAGAACCGGCGGGAGTGGCTGCACGTGGTGGACCACTGCCGGGCCATCGAGGCGGTGCTCGAGCGCGGCACGGTGGGTGAGACCTACCACGTCGGCTCCGGCATCGAGGCCGACATCGAGACCATCGCCGACCTGATCCTCGGCGAGCTGGGCCTGCCCGCCTCGCTGAAGACGATCGTGCCGGACCGTCCCTCCCACGACCGCCGCTACCTGCTGGACTCCGGCAAGCTACGCACGACGCTCGGCTGGGAGCCGCGGATCAGCTTCGCGGACGGGATGAAGGCCACCATCGGGTGGTACCGGGACAACGAGGCGTGGTGGCGTCCCCTGCTCGGCCGCTCCCCCGTCTCGGAGACCGCCTGGCAGAGCTGACCCTCCCGAGCGGAGATGGTGAGCAGGTGCTCACCCTGTAGTTACCTGGGGCAACCGGAACCGGTGGACCAGCCGGCGCCCTACACGGTCCTCATCGACCGCCCCCGTTTCGACTGGCTGCTTGTTATGGAGGACGTGCGGACACGCGGCGGCGACACCCGGGACGCGACCCGACCGATGACGGTCGAGCAGGTCGCGAACGGCCGGCGTGGGCGCGGACCTGGGCACCTACCGAAGGTTTCCTCGGCGCTGCGGGAACGGGTCCCGAAAGGATGGAGCGGGCCGGGAAGGCTCGGAAAAGGCGTCATGATCGGCTATGTCGGGGGCGTCGCTGGTGTCCCTGGCCGGCTCGCAGCCCCGGGCCGGCTCGCGGCCCTCTGGCCACCAGCGGGTTCCTGACCAGCGGGGACGAAAACTGTCGGTGGCGGATGCGAGCCTGCTCGTGTCCGCTGATCGACGACACCCCTGGGCCCGATGATCACAGTGATCGAACAGGTACCTTCCCCGACAGCCGCGTCCCCCACGCCTGACATCGGCCTGACGCCGAGCATGGACCTGATACCGGGCCTGGACGCGCAGACCACGCCGCTGGCGGATCTCGAAACCGCGATCTGCGGATGGGCAGGGCGGCTCGCCGCTGCGACCTACAGCTGGCTGGTCCTCCTCTCCGCCTTCGAACGGCGGGGCGGCTGGTCGGGCGTCGGGCTGCGCTCATGTGCGCACGGGCTGTCCTGGCGCTGCGGAATCGGGCTGCGTGCCGCCCGGGAGCACCTGGCCACGGCCCGCGCCCTCGAACAACTCCCCGCGGTGCGGGCGGCGTTCACCGACGGAGCGGTCTCCTAACGGAGCGGTCTCCTATTCGAAGGTCCGGGCGATCACCCGGATCGCCGACCCGACCACCGAGCTACTCTGGCTCGAGCACGCCCTGCACTGCACCGCAAGCCAGCTGGAACGCCTCGTCCGCACCCTCCGCCAGGCCACCACCGACCCGGACGACCGCGCCAGGACGCAGGCGGCCCGGCAGGTCTCCTGGCGCACGGACGACAACGGCATGCTGCACCTGACCGCGGTCCTGCCTCCCAACGAAGGCGCCCAACTCATCACAGCACTCGTCGCACTCGTCGCACTCGCCGAAGGATTCCTGCAACAGCCAGCTCCCAGGCTGACCTCACCCACCCACACGATCACCGTGCACATCGACGCGACCACCCTGCTCGACACCACACAGCCACACCCCCCACAGCCCGGGCCCGGGCCCGGGTCGCGTGCGGAGATCTCACCCGCGACCGGCCTGTCCCCCAACAGTCCTGCGCCGACTCGGTCCGGGCGGATCGTCGCCCTGCTCCCGACGGCCGCGCCCTCGACCCCGCACCACCCACCAACCCCGGAGCCCGACCCGCCTCGGTCCTCGTCCAAGCCACGCGGCACGTGGCGCCGGACGCGATCGCCACCCGGGACGGCGGCCCGTTCCACCTGGCCGAATCGGTCCGTGCGCTCCTGCGGGATCACGCCGCGTGAGCCGCTACCTGCCCGTTCAACCGGAGCTGCCGGTGACCTTCTCGTAGAGGCGGGCGGTACGCTCGGCCACCGCGGGCCAGCCGAACTCGGCGACGGCGCGGTCCCGCCCCGCGCGGCCCATCGCGGCGGCGCGCCCGGGGTCGGCGAGCACCTCGTTGATCGCGGCTGCCAACGCCGCGGGGTCGTCCGGTGGCACGAGCAGGCCCGTCTCGCCGGACGCGACGACCTCGGGGATGCCGCCGACCCGGGAGGCGACCACGGCCGTACCGCAGGCCATCGCCTCCAGGTTGACGATGCCCAGCGGCTCGTAGACGGACGGGCAGACGAACACCGTCGCGCGCGACAGGAGCTGGATCACCTCGGGCTTGGCGAGCATGCCGGACAGCCAGACCACGCCGTCGCGGCTGGCGCGCAGGCCGTCCACCAGCCCGGTGACCTCGGCGAGCTGCTCGGGGGTGTCCGGAGCGCCGGCGCAGAGCACGAGCTGCGCGGACGGGTCGAGCCGGGCCGCGGCCCGCAGCAGCACGGGCAGCCCCTTCTGCCGGGTTATGCGCCCGACGAAGACCACCGACGGGCGATCAGGGTCCACGCCGTACCGCTCGAGGACGTCGGTGCGGTTGTCCGGGGTGTACTCGTCGGTGTCGATGCCGTTGCGGATGACATGCACGCGCCCGGGGTCGACCTCGGGGTAGGCGTCGAGGATGTCGGCGCGCATGCCCTCGCTGACCGCCACCACGGCCGCCGCGGCGGAGATCGCCACCCGCTCGCACCACGACGACAGCCGGTAGCCCCCGCCGAGCTGCTCGGCCTTCCACGGTCGGCGCGGCTCGAGCGAGTGCGAGGTCATCACGTGCGGGATGCCCTGCACGAGGGACGTCAGATGCCCGGCGAGGTTGGTGTACCAGGTGTGGGAGTGCACGACGTCGGCACCGCCGGCACGGTCCACCGCCGCCGCCATCGACAGGTCCATCGAGGCGATCCGCAGGGCGTCGTTCGCCCCGTCGAGCGCCGGCCAGGGCCGGTGCGCCTCGACCGCGGCCGTGCTGGCTGCGCCGGCGGTGCCTGAAGCTGGACGCGGGTCACCTTCGCAGTGCACGGTCAGGTCGACCAGCCGCGCCAGCTCCCGCGCGAGGTACTCGACGTGCACCCCGGCGCCGCCGTAGACATCCGGCGGGTACTCACGTGTGAACAGCGCGACCCGCATCCGTTCCTCGGCCCTTCGCTCGGTTCCGCCCATGGTCCGCCGGAGCGGATCAGTCCGCTATCGTGACGCCCTTGCCGACCACGGTGACGCCGGCCTCGCTGACCTGGTAGCCACGGGCGCGGTCGTGCTCCTTGTCCACCCCGACGGTCGCGCCCGGGGGGACGACCACGTTCTTGTCGAGGATGGCGTCGCGGACCACGGCGCGCCGTCCGATGACGGAGTTGTCCATCACGACGGCGTTCTCGACGACCGACCACGAGTTCACCCGGACGCCCGGGGACAGCACGGAGCGGCGCACCGCGCCACCGGAGATGATCACACCGTTGCTGACGATGCTGTCGGTGGCGACACCGACCCGTCCCGGCGTGTCGTGCACGAACTTCGCCGGGGGGACGGACGGCGGGACGTTGGTGTAGATCGGCCAGTCCCGGTTGTAGAGGTTGAAGACCGGGTCGAGCGCGCACAGGTCCATGTGCGCGTCGAAGTAGGAGTCCAGGGTGCCGACATCCCGCCAGTAGCCGTGGTCGCGCTCGAGCGCCCCGGGCACCTGGTTGGCGGCGAAGTCGTAGACGGCGGCCGTGCCCTGCTCGACCAGCATCGGGACGATGCTGCCACCCATGTCGTGGACGCTCTCCGGGTCGGCGGCGTCGGCGCGCAGGGCGTCGATGAGCACGTCGGTGGTGAACACGTAGTTGCCCATCGACGCGAAGATCTCGTCGGGGCTGCCCGGCAGTCCCGGGGGGTCGGCCGGCTTCTCCAGGAACTCCGCGATGGTGACCCCGTCATCCGCGGTGCGGATCACCCCGAACGCGCTGCCCTCCGACCGGGGGACGCGCAGCCCCGCCACCGTGACCCCGGCGCCGGTCTCCAGATGCTGGGCGACCATCTGGCGCGGGTCCATCCGGTAGACGTGGTCGGCGCCGAAGACGACGACCACGTCGGGGGCCTCGTCGTGGACGAGGTTGAGCGACTGGTGGATGGCGTCCGCGCTGCCGGCGAACCACTGCGGGCCGAGGCGCTGCTGGGCGGGCACCGGCGTCACGTAGTTACCGAGCAGGTTGCTCATCCGCCAGGTGGTCGTGATGTGCCGGTCCAGGCTGTGGCTCTTGTACTGGGTCAGCACGGCGATCCGCAGGTAGCCGCCGTTGACCAGGTTCGACAGGACGAAGTCGACCAGGCGGTAGATCCCGCCGAAGGGCACCGCGGGTTTCGCGCGGTCGGCGGTCAGCGGAGCCAGGCGCTTTCCCGCGCCACCCGCCAAGACAAGACCCAGCACCCGCGGGCTGCGCATACTTCGGCCCGGCTCCCCGTGATCGACCCGAATCCGGGACGGATCCGCCCCGGCACGGACCGGATGACCACACCCGAACATGTGCCCAGGCTGTGTGCATTCCGGTCATCTCGGAGCCTACAAGGGACCACTGGGGTCAGTGGCTGCACGTCAAAGAGTTAGCCACGAGGTAAGAAAACGGTCAGGTCACGCTACGACGCTACGGCGACCCAGGGTGCCGCCCCGGGCCGCCGCTCCGTACTAATCAGGTACAGATCAGACGTTGAACCCGAGAGCGCGCAACTGCTCCCGACCCTCGTCGGTGATCTTGTCCGGGCCCCACGGCGGCATCCAGACCCAGTTGATCGTGACGTCGTTGACCAGGTTGTCCGGCCCGTCGACGAGTGCCGAGCGGGTCTGGTCCTCGATGACGTCGGTCAGCGGGCAGGCCGCCGAGGTCAGCGTCATGTCGAGGGTGACCGTGTTGTCGTCGGCGATGTTGATGCCGTACACCAGGCCGAGATCGACGACGTTGATCCCGAGCTCGGGATCAACGACGTCGCGCATGGCCTCCTCGACGTCGTCGAACGATGCCTTCTCCACGACGACAGCCCTCTCCGTCTGGATGGGGGTGGCGGTCTCGCTCATGGTCACTTCTCCTGCTCCGGGACGACGGCGGTGGCCTGCGCGGTGGCGTCCTTCCAGGCCATCCAGGACAGCAGTGCGCACTTCACCCGGGCCGGGTACTTGGAGACGCCCGCGAACGCGACCGCGTCCTCGAGCACCTCCTCGTCGCCCTCCTGGGTGCCGCGGGACTGCATCAGCGCCAGGAACTCGCGTTCGAGCTCGAGCGCGTCCGCCACCGACTTCCCGATCACCAGGTCGGCCATCACGCTGGCCGACGCCTGGCTGATCGAGCAGCCCTCGCTCTCGTAGGACACGTCCGAGACGACACCGTCGGCGACCTTGACCCGCAGGGTCACCTCGTCGCCGCAGGTCGGGTTGACGTGGTGCACCTCGGCATCGAACGGGTCGCGCAGGCCGCGGTGGTGCGGGTTGCGGTAGTGGTCCAGGATGATCTCCTGGTACATGGAGTCGAGCTTCACTTCAGGAAGAACCTCCTGACCTGCCCGAGACCTTCCACCAACGCGTCGACGTCGGCGGTGTTCGTGTACAGGTGGAACGAGGCCCGGGTGGTCGCCGGCACGCCGTAGCGCAGGCAGACCGGGCGGGCGCAGTGGTGGCCGACCCGCACCGCGACGCCCTGCTCGTCCAGGATCTGGCCGACGTCGTGCGGGTGCAGCGGGCGGTCCTCGGAGTCACGCAGGGCGAACGAGATCGCCCCGCCGCGGCCCTCGGCGGTCGGCGGGCCGATGACCCGCAGGCCCGGGACGCCCGCGAGCGCGTCGAGCGCGTACGCGGTGATCTCGTGCTCGTGCGCGGCGACCGCGTCCATGCCGAGGCCGGTGAGGTAGTCCACCGCGGCACCCAGGCCGATCGCCTGGGAGATCATCGGGGTGCCCGCCTCGAAGCGGTGCGGCGGGGCCGCGTAGGTCGAGGCCTCCATGGTGACGACCTCGATCATCTCGCCACCACCGAGGAACGGAGGCATCACCTCGAGCAGCTCGCGCCGCCCCCACAGCACGCCGATGCCGGTGGGCCCGCACATCTTGTGCCCGGTGAAGGCGAGGAAGTCCACCCCGAGGTCGACGACGTCGATCGGCATGTGCGGCACCGACTGGGAGCCGTCGAGCACGGTGAGCGCCCCGACCTCACGAGCCCGGGCGACGATCGTCGCGACCGGGTTGACCGTGCCGAGGATGTTCGACTGGTGCACGAAGGAGACGATCTTCGCCCGGTCGGTGATGACCTCGTCGAGGTGCGCCAGGTCGAGCCGGCCGTCCTCGGTGAGACCGATCCAGCGCAGGGTGGCGCCGGTGCGCGCGCACAGCATCTGCCAGGGCACCAGGTTGGAGTGGTGCTCCATCTCGGTGATGACGACCTCGTCGCCCGGCCCGAGCCGGAACCGCTCCGCCTCGGGGCCGCCCGTGACGGCGTTGCTCATCGCGTAGGCGACGAGGTTCAGCGCCTCCGAGGAGTTCTTCGTGAACACGATCTCGCGCCGGTCGGGCGCGCCGACGAACGCCGCGATCTTGTCCCGGGACTCCTCGTAGAGGGCCGTGGCCTCCTCGGCGAGCACGTGGATGCCGCGGTGCACGTTGGCGTTGTGCCGCTCGTAGTAGGTCCGCTCGGCGTCGAGGACGGCCAGCGGCTTCTGCGACGTCGCGGCGCTGTCGAGGTAGACCAGCGGCAGGCCGTCGTGCACCGTGCGGGCGAGGATCGGGAAGTCGCGACGGACCCGCTCGACGTCGAACCCGGCGCCGGCGTGCGCGCCGGCCCCCGCCGCGCGTGTCTCGACGACGGTCATGAGACCGCCGCCGCCGCCGGCTCCACGCCCTTGACGTACCGGTCGTAGCCGGAATCCTCCAGGGTCGCCGCGAGCTCGGGGCCGCCCTCGTCCACGATCCGCCCGCCCGCCATGACGTGCACGAACTCGGGCTTCACGTAGCGCAGGATGCGGGTGTAGTGGGTGATGAGCAGGATGCCCGTCTCCCCCTTGGCCCGCACCGCCTCGATGCCGGCGGAGACGATGCGCAGCGCGTCGACGTCCAGGCCGGAGTCGGTCTCGTCGAGAATGGCGACCTTCGGCGCGAGCAGCGTCATCTGCAGGATCTCGTGGCGCTTCTTCTCTCCGCCGGAGAAGCCCTCGTTGACGCTGCGCTCGGCGAACGCCGGGTCCATCTCCAGCCCGGCCATCGCCTGCTTGACCTCCTTGACCCAGGTGCGCAGCTTCGGCGCCTCGCCACGCACCGCCGTCGCCGACGAGCGCAGGAAGTTCGACACCGAGACGCCGGGCACCTCGACCGGGTACTGCATCGCCAGGAAGATCCCGGCCCGCGCGCGGGCGTCCACGGACATGGCGAGGACGTCCTCGCCGTCGAGGGTGACGGTGCCCTCGGTGACCGTGTACTTGGGGTGGCCGGCGATGGAGTAGGACAGCGTGGACTTGCCGGAGCCGTTCGGCCCCATGATCGCGTGTGTCTCGCCCTTGCGGACGGTGAGGTCGACCCCGCGCAGGATCTCGCGCGGGCCCTCGGTGTCGGTGTCCACCGACACGTGCAAGTTGCGGATCTCGAGAACAGACACCGCGGTCGTCACCCTCGCTTCGGGTTCGTGTGAAGGTCGACGAGGACGTCGTCGCCGTCGATGGTCACTGGATATGTGGGCACCGGGTCGATCGCCGGCAGGCTCGTCGGCTCGCCGGTGGCGAGGTCGAACTGGGAGCCGTGCAGCCAGCACTCGATGAGGCCGTTCTCGACCTCGCCCTCGGAGAGCATCACGTCGGCGTGCGAGCACTCGTCCCGCATCGCGTACAGCCGGCCGCCCGAGCGGACCACGCACACCGGCTCGCCGTCGATCTCGACGCCGAGCGCCGTCTCGTCGGCCAGGTCGGCGGCGGCGCAGGCGCGCCGCCAGCGTGTGGCTGTGCCCGCACTGTTGGGCGTGGTCATGCGCCCACCGCCGCCAGCTCCTCCTCGACCCGGCTCATGATGCGCTCGCGCAGCTCGGGGAGGTCGACCCGGTCGATGATCTCGGCGAAGAAGCCGCGGACCACCAGGCGGCGGGCCTCGTCGGCGGGGATGCCGCGTGACATCAGGTAGAACAGCGCCTCGTCGTCGAAGCGGCCGGTCGCGCTGGCGTGGCCGGCGCCGGCGACCTCCCCGGTGAGGATCTCCAGGTTGGGCACCGAGTCGGCGCGCGCGCCGTCGGTGAGCACCAGGTTGCGGTTCAGCTCGTAGGTGTCGGTGCCGACAGCGTCGGCGCCGATCACGACATCGCCGATCCACACCGCGTGCGCGCCCTCGCCCTGCAGCGCGCCCTTGTAGGTGACCCGGCTGCGGCAGGACCGCGCCTCGTGGGTCACCAGCAGGCGGTGCTCCTGGTGCTGGCCCGCCTCGGTGAAGAACAGGCCGTAGAGTTCGGCGTCGCCACCGGGGCCGCGGTAGTCCACGGTCGGGTTCAGCCGGACGAGGTCGCCGCCCAGGGTGATGGTGAACGAGCGCAGGCGCGCGTCGCGACCCACCGAGTAGGCGTGCGCGCCGAGGTGGACGGAGTCCGCCGACCAGTCCTGGACGGTGACGAACGTCAGCGCGGCGCCGTGGCCGATGAACACCTCGACGTTGCCGGCGAAGGTGGCGCTGCCGGTGTGGTCGAGCACAACCGTCGCCGTGGCGAACGGGCCGAGCTCGACGAGCACGTGCTCGTAGCAGACGCCGCCGTTGCCCCGCAGGTTCACGACCACCGGCTCGGTGAGTGCGGCCTCGGCCGGGACGGTGACGGACAGGCCGCCGTCCGAACGGGCGATGGCGAACGCCGCCGGGCGGTCCGCCGGGGTGAGCACGCGCCCGATCCGGGAGTCGGTCGGGGCGAGCCGCTCGATCTCGACGCCGTCCGGCGCGGAGACCGAGACGTCGACCTTGGAGTCGGCGACGGGGCCGTTGAGCAGGCCGCGCAGGCGGCGCAGCGGGGTGAACCGCCACGCCTCCTCGCGACCGCCGGGTACTGCGTGGTCCTCGGGGTCACGGGACCGAACGGGACGCGGAGCCGCGCCGGCCTGGGCCGGGGGGCGTCCCGTGGCATCGATGACGGCCATCAGCCGACTGCGCCTTCCATCTGGAGCTCGATGAGCCGGTTGAGTTCGAGGGCGTACTCCATGGGCAGCTCGCGGGCGACCGGCTCGATGAAGCCGCGCACCACCATGGCCATCGCCTCGTCCTCGGACAGACCGCGGCTCATCAGGTAGAAGAGCTGGTCCTCGCCGACCTTGGAGACGCTGGCCTCGTGCCCGATGGAGGCGTCGTCCTCGCGCACGTCGACATAGGGGTAGGTGTCGGAGCGGCTGACCGTGTCGACCAGCAGCGCGTCACACTTCACCGTCGACCGCGAGGCGTGCGAGCCCTCGTTGATCTGGACCAGGCCACGGTACGAGGTCCGGCCGCCGCCGCGGGCCACCGACTTCGAGACGATCTTGGACGAGGTGCGCGGCGCGGCGTGCACCATCTTGGCGCCGGCGTCCTGGTGCTGGCCCTCACCTGCGAAGGCGATCGAGAGGACCTCGCCGTGGGCCTGCTCGCCGAGCAGCCACACCGCCGGGTACTTCATCGTCACCTTGGAGCCGATGTTGCCGTCGATCCACTCCATCGTGGCGCCCTCGTGGCAGGCGGCCCGCTTCGTGACCAGGTTGTAGACGTTGTTCGACCAGTTCTGGATGGTCGTGTACCGGCAGCGGGCGTTCTTCTTCACGACGATCTCGACGACCGCGGAGTGCAGCGAGTCCGACGAGTAGACCGGCGCGGTGCAGCCCTCGACGTAGTGGACGTAGGCGCCCTCGTCCACGATGATCAGGGTGCGCTCGAACTGGCCCATGTTCTCGGTGTTGATCCGGAAGTAGGCCTGCAGCGGGATCTCGACCTGCACGCCCGGCGGGACGTAGATGAACGAGCCACCCGACCACACCGAGGTGTTCAGCGCGGCGAACTTGTTGTCGCCGACCGGGATCACCGAGCCGAAGTACTCCTGGAAGATCTCCGGGTGCTCGCGCAGCCCCGAGTCGGTGTCCAGGAAGATGACGCCCTGCTCCTCGAGGTCCTCACGGATCTTGTGGTAGACGACCTCCGACTCGTACTGGGCCGCGACACCGGAGATCAGCCGCTGCTTCTCCGCCTCGGGGATGCCGAGCCGGTCGTAGGTGGCCCGGATCTCCTCCGGCAGGTCCGCCCACTCCTCGGCCTGCTTCTCCGTCGACCTGACGAAGTACTTGATGTTGTCGAAGTGGATGCCGGACAGGTCCGCGCCCCAGGTCGGCATGGGCTTGCGCTCGAAGAGCTTCAGGCCCTTCAGCCGCAGGTCCGTCATCCAGGACGGCTCGTTCTTCTTCGCCGAGATGCTACGTACGACCGCCTCGGAGAGGCCACGTTCCACGTCGACGGCATAGGCGTCCGCATCCGCCCAGCCGAACCGGTAGGAGCCAAGGCCCTCAAGGGCGGTCTCGGCAGAGGTGGTCATAGAGAACCTTCCGGAAAGGTGGATGGTTGTGATGTCTGCCCGGACGGGGTCCTGTCGGGCGCCGCGCCCGCTGGCCCGGAGGGCCCCGACGGCGAGAGCACCGTGATCGACTCCACCGGGATCACCGGTATGTGTGTGGTGCAGACGCCGTCGCCGTGGGCGATCGTGGCTAGGCGCTGCACGTGCGTGTCGAGGAGCCGCGCCAACATCGCCGTCTCGGCCTCGCACAGCGCGGGGAAGCGCTCGGCCACGTGCTGCACCGGGCAGTGGTGCTGGCAGATCTGGGTACCGCTCGGCAGCTCGGAGACGCTGGCCGTGTACCCGGCCTGGGTCATGGCCGCGGCGATCGCCTCCGGGCGCTCCGCCGGCGGCACGGCGACGACCTCGTCGCGGATCCGCCGTTCCAGATCGACCCCGCGTGCCCGGGCGAACTCGGCCACCGCGTCGGGGCCGCAGGCGTCCGCGAGGAACAGCAGCGCGCCGGCGGCCAGGTCGGAGTAGGCCGTGGGGCCGGCCTGGTGCCCGGCCTCGGTGAGGGTGTAGCGCCGGGCCGGCCGGCCCCGCCCGCGCCGGCCGTGGACCACGGTCGATGTAGTCGTTATGGTGCCGTCCGAGGTCATCGCGTCGAGATGCCGGCGGACGGCCGCGGGCGACAGCCCGAGCTCGTGCGAGAGGTCCGCGGCTGTGGACGGGCCGCGTTCGAGCAGGAGCCGCACGAGGCGATCCCGGGTGCGACCGTCGGTCACACCCGTGGACACCTCCTGCCCGACCTTCTCCTGCTCGCTTTTCACAACACCAGTGTGCCCTATTTCCAGGACGTGGTCGAACCGAGGCGGCCGTCGCCCACCTGACGGGCCCGTGATCTCCTTCATAGGGTCGGGTCACCGACAGAAGTCGGGTCTGCCAGGTCACATGTGACCGCTTCGGACATACCCGATCGGACCCCTCCCACAGGCGGATGGGACACTTCGCCCGGCGCGCGCGGAACATCACCCGGGCGCGGCTGCGGGCTCCTGTCTGCCCTGACCGGAGCGGTCCGGGCAGCACGGCCGGAGCCTGCGCGGACCTCACCATGGTCCCCACCGGACATCCCGGCGACCGGAGACGGCCCGGGGCGGCACGGGAGGCGACGGAGAGATGCGGACGGTTCGCGGCGGCACCGCACATCCCGGCGGGATCCCCGATCCGGGCACCACCATCTATCCGCGGCGCGGGGCGCGGCGGGTCGCGGCCCTGCTTCTGGCCGGCGCCGTGCTGGCGCTCACCGCCTGCACCGGCGGCTCCGATACGAACGGCCTGGAGGACGCCTCGCCGGCCGAGATCGGCACGAGGTCGGTCGAGGCGCTGCGCACGGCACAGAGCGTGCGCGTCGTCGGGACGGTCCAGGACCCGTCGACGGACGGGACGACCAACTACGACCTGGTGATGTCCGGGGCGTCGTCCCGGGGCACCGTCACCTCCGGCTCGATCGTCACCGAGGTCGTGAAGATCGCGGACGACACCTACGCCCGCGGCAGCAAGGAGTACTACGAGTCGATCGGCGAGGGTGCCGCCGCCGATCTGCTCGCCGACCGCTGGGTCCGGCTCTCCGCCGACGCCGCGGGCCAGTACCGCTACTTCACCATTGACGGCTTCGCCCTCTCGATCGGCGAGTACGTGTCCGCGCTGGACGGCGACGTGAGCACCGAGAAGATCAACGGCAAGCCGGCCGTCGAGGTGGGTAGCAAGGTCGGGACGCGCCTGTGGGCCGCCAACACCGGCGACGCCGTGCCGCTGCGCCTGGAGCTGCTGGGCGGCGACGAGGGCAAGATGGAGTTCTCCGAGTACGGATCAAAGGTCGCGATCGCCGCACCGGCCGACGCCGTCGACCTCGCCTCGCTGGCCTGACGGCTCGTCTGGCCTGACGGAGGCGGGCGGCCTACGGAGGGGGACCCGACGATGCTGGTAGCCGCCGTCGATCAGGGCACGACAGGGACCACGGTCTGCCTGCTCGACGAGGAGGCCACGGTCGTCGGCCGCGGCTACCGCGCGGTCGGCACCTCCTTCCCCCGCCCGGGCTGGGTGGAGCAGGACCCGGCGGAGCTGCTGCGCGGCGTCGTCGACACCGTCGCCGCCGCGCTGGCCGACGCCGGGCGGGCCCCGTCCGACCTGGCAGCGGTGGGCATCACCAACCAGCGCGAGACCACGGTCCTCTGGGAACGCCGCACCGGACATCCACTGCACCCCGCCGTGGTCTGGCAGGACCGGCGCACGGCGGATGTCTGCGAACGGCTGGCCGCGGCCGGCCACGGGCCGCGGGTCCAGGAGCGCACCGGCCTGGTGCTCGACCCCTATTTCTCCGGGACGAAGGCCGCCTGGGTGCTCGACCACGTCGACGGGGCCCGCCGGGCGGCCGCGGCCGGCGAGATCGCGTTCGGCACCGTCGACTCCTGGCTCGTCTGGGGCCTGACCGGCGGGCGGGCGCACATCACCGATGTCACCAACGCCTCCCGCACGATGCTGTTCGACCTGGCGGACGGCGCCTGGTCGGCCGAGATGTGCGACCTGCTGGACGTCCCGGCCGAGCTGCTCGCCGAGGTGGTGCCGAGCTCCCGGGTGTACGCCGAGACCGACCCGGAGGTGTTCCTCGGGGTCCGGGTGCCGATCGCCGCGGTCGTCGGCGACCAGCAGGCCGCCCTGTTCGCGCAGGCGTGCTTCGAGCCCGGCCAGGCCAAGAACACCTACGGCACCGGCTCGTTCGTCCTGGTCAACACCGGGGCGACGCTCCCGGCGCCGCAGTCGTCGCTGCTGCGCACTGTCGCGTTCGGGCTCGACGGCGAGCCGCTCACCTACGCGCTGGAGGGGGCGATCCTCTCCACCGGCTCCGCGGTGCAGTGGCTGCGTGACGGGCTGGGCGTCATCTCCGACGCCGAGCAGACCGCGGCGCTGGCCGCCTCGCTGGACGGCAACGACGGGGTGTACTTCGTCCCCGCGCTCGCCGGGCTCGGCGCGCCGCACTGGGACCCGCGCGCCCGGGGCACGCTGGTCGGCCTGACCCGGGCGACCGGCCGGGCGCACCTGGCCCGCGCGGTGCTCGAGGGCATCGCCTACCAGACCAGGGACGTCGTCGAGGAGATGGCCGCGGGCGCCGGGGTGACGGTGACCCAGCTGCGGGCGGACGGCGGCGCCGCGCGCAACCCGTGGCTGATGCAGTTCCAGGCCGACATCCTCGGGGTCGAGGTGGACGTCCCGGAGAACATCGAGACCACGGCGCTGGGGTCGGGCTACCTGGCCGGGCTGGCGACCGGTGTCTACGCCGGGCGCGACGAGCTGGACGCCCGGCGACGCACCGCGGCGCGGTACCAGCCGGCCATGGACGAAGACCAGCGAGCCGAGCTTTACGGGCAGTGGCTGCGCGCCGTCGAGCTCTCACGGGACTGGGATCGCGGCTGACCTGGTTGTTTGTGCGGTTTCCAAGACGAGAAACCGACATGTCCCACATCCGGACAACGATTGAAGCCCACTTAGAGACAACAAAGGCTCGCGGCTGATTGGGAAAACTGCCTGCCGCCGTCCGCGATACCTGCCAACCTGTTCTGCGGGGGCGGTTGGCGTCTCCTGCCGCACCTGACCCCCCGGACGGAGACCGTGACCGACGCGGACTACGCCCTGGAACTCGGCCGCCGCCTCCGGGCGGCCCGCAACCGCCGCGGGCTGTCCCTGCTCGACGTCCAGGAACGCACCGGCGGGCGCTGGACCGCCGGAACCCTCGGTGCCTACGAACGTGGCAGCCGGACCCTGCGGGTGCACCGTCTCGTCGAGCTCGCCGAGCTGTACGACGTCCCCGCGACCCTGCTGGTGCCGCCGCCGGTCGAACGGCGCGAGACCGACGACCTGCCACCGCTGGTGATCGACCTGCGCCGCCTGCGCAAGCTGCCGCCGACCCGGACGGGCCCGCTGCGCCGGTGGATCGCGATCGTGCAGGTGCTGCGCTCGGACAGCTCCCGGGACGTGCTGCGCCTGCGCCGCTCCGACCTCCAGTCGCTGTCCCGGCTGTACAGCACGACGCCCGCCGTCCTCTACGAACGGCTCGGTGCCTGGGGCACGCTGGTCGAGGCCGGCGAGCCGGTACCGACCGGCGGCCGGCGCCGGGCGGCCACGGTCCGCCCGACACAACCCCGCCGATAACGCCCGGCGATAACGGCACGGATAACCCCGCGCCGAGTCCGTAGGATCGGCGGCGTGGCGGAGGTCCTGGCAGTCGAGGTGACCGATCTGGTCAAGATCTACCGGCGGTCCGCCGGCGGGAACACCGCACGTCCGCGCTACCTGCGCGCCGGAACGCCCGAGGCCTCCGGAGGCCCCGCGACCACACCAAGATCTACCCGAGCCCACGGGCGCCGCCAGGCGCACCCGCCCACCGAGACCAAACAGGGTGACGCGCCGCCGCCCAGGCGTGCCGGCCGCGGCGCACAGACCCGCGGCGCACAGACCATCGAGGGCCAGGTCCTTCCCAGCGGGGAGCGCGCGGCCCAGATCCGGGCGGTCGACGGCCTGTCGCTGAGCGTCTCGGTGGGTTCCGTCACCGCCGTGCTCGGGCCGAACGGCGCCGGCAAGACCACCACGATCGAGATCTGCGAGGGATTCCGGGCGGCCGACAGCGGCGAGGTCCGCGTCCTCGGCCTGGACCCGATCCGCGACGGCGCCGCGCTCCGCCCGCGGGTGGGTGTGATGTTGCAGGCCGGCGGCATGTACCCGGGCGCGCGCGCCGGCGAGATGCTGCGGCTGATCGCCGCGCACCATGCCAACCCGCTCGACGCGGGCGTCCTGATGGAACGCCTCGGGCTCGCCGAGGCCGCGGGCGTGCCGTTCCGCCGGCTCTCCGGCGGCCAGCAGCAGCGGCTCTCCCTCGCGATGGCCGTCGTCGGCCGGCCCGAGCTGGTCTTCCTCGACGAGCCGACGGCGGGCCTCGACGTCCAGGGGCGCCGCGACACCTGGGAGCTCATCGAGGAGCTGCGGCTGTCCGGCGTCACCGTCGTGCTCACCACCCACGCGATGGACGAAGCCGAGCGCCTCTCCGACCAGGTCGTGATCGTGAACCGGGGCCGGGTCGTCGCCGCCGGGTCGCCGGCCGAGCTGACCCGCGGCGGCGCCGAGGGCCAGCTCCGCTTCCGCGCGCCGGCCGGCCTCGACGTCGAGCGCCTGCTGCTGGCCCTGCCCGACGGCACGACCGGCCGGGAGGGCCCGTCCGGCCACTACCTGGTGCAGGGCACCGTCGACCCCCAGCTGCTCGCCGCGGTCACCGCGTGGTGCGCCAGCAACGGCGTGCTCGCCGAGGACCTGCGTGTCGAACAGCGCACCCTGGAGGACGTGTTCGTGGAGCTGACCGGCTCGGAGCTGGCGTCATGAGCGTGGCCGACACCACCACGGCCGGCACCGTGCTTGATCTGCGCCCGGCGCCGGGCGCGGCGCCGCGGGCCCGGATGCTGGCCGCGCAGACCCGCCTTGAGCTCACGCTCACCCTGCGCCGCGGCGAATCCGTCCTGCTCACCCTGATCATCCCGATCGGCCTGCTCGTCTTCTTCTCCGCCGTGGACGTCCTGCCGACCTCGACCACCACGCAGCGCTCGGTGGACTTCCTCGTCCCCGGCGTGCTCGCGCTGGCCGTGATGTCCGCCGCGTTCACCGGCCAGGCCATCGCGACCGGATTCGAACGCTCCTACGGGGTACTCAAGCGGCTGGGCGCCTCCCCGCTCCCCCGCTCGATCCTGCTCGCGGGCAAGACGCTGGCCGTGCTCGCGGTCGAGATCGTCCAACTCGTCCTGCTGGTCGCCGTCGGCTTCGCCCTCGGCTGGGAGCCGGCCGGCTCCGTCGCCGACGCGGGCTGGGTGATCCTGCTCGTCCTGCTCGGGACGGCCGCCTTCTCCGGCCTGGGCCTGCTGATGGCCGGCACGCTGCGCGCCGAGGCGACGCTCGCCGCCGCGAACGGCGTCTACCTGCTACTCCTCCTGGTCGGCGGCGTGGTGTTCCCGCTGGACGAGCTGCCCGGCTGGATGCGGGTTGTCGCCGAGGCCCTGCCCACGGCAGCGCTCTCAGAGGGGCTGCGCGCGGTGCTGGCCGACGGCTCCGGGCCGGGGGCGGGCAACCTGCTCGTGCTCGCGCTGTGGTCGGTGGGTGCGCTGGGGCTCGCGTCGCGCCTTTTCCGCTGGGAATAGCCGACCGGCGTCAGCAGGCCGCGCACCGGTGCCGGGTCACCCCGGTAGTGGCGGCGCGCACCCCTTGCCACGGACTCGGGCGGATTACTATGACCGCGATGCCAACTTCTACCGATCGTCGGAGCAAGCCCCGCGAGAGCGGCGGCGCCAGCCAGCCGGACACCACCACCGGCCGGCTGCCGGTGATCGGGCTGCGCGCCTTCCGCCGGCTGACGCTGGCCAGCGTCCTCCTGCTCGCCGCGATCGTGGTGACCGGCGGCGCCGTCCGGCTGACCGGCTCCGGGCTGGGCTGCCCCACCTGGCCGCAGTGCGGCGACGGCTCCTTCACCCCGCACTCGGCGTACGCCCTCAACGGCGCCATCGAGTTCGGCAACCGGGTCATCAGCATCGTCGTCGGCCTGGTCGTGCTGGCCCTGCCGCTCGCGGCCCGGCGGCTGCGCGAGCCGCGCCGGGACCTGCTGCTGCTCTCCCTCGGCCTGTGGCTCGGCTTCGTCGGCCAGGCAGTGCTCGGCGGGATCACCGTGCTGGTGAAGCTGCACCCGGCCACCGTCGCCGCGCACTTCCTGCTGTCGATGGTCCTGCTGTTCAACGCCGTCGCGCTGCACCGACGAGCCCGGCAGGCGGCCGGGCCGACTCCGCACGCCGTCCGCCCGGAGCTGCTCTGGCTCGCCAGGCTGCTGATGACCGTGGCCGGCGGCGTGCTCGTCCTCGGCACCGTCGTGACCGGCACCGGGCCGCACAGCGGCGACAGCGAGGACACCAAGCGGTTCGGCTTCGACATCGTCAACGTCGCCCAGCTCCACGCCGACGGCGCGATGATCCTCACCGGCCTCACGGTTGCGATGATCTTCGCCGTCCGGCTGGCATCCGCCCCGGCGGAGGCCAGCCGCAGCGCCAACGCGCTCGCGCTGACCGTCGTCGCCCAGGCCGCGATCGGCTTCACCCAGTACTTCGCCGGCATCCCGCCGCTGCTCGTCGCCCTCCACATGGCCGGCGCGACCATCATGTGGATCGTCACCGTCCAGCTCTGGCTCGCCATGAGCGAACGCCCCCCGGCCGGCGAGAACGCCTGGACGGGCTCCCGCCAACTCGCCGCCGGTTGACCCCGGGGTTGGGCGAGCTGCGGTGGCGTGGCCCCGTCCCCAGTCCTGGTCCCCCGGCGACGGTCGGAAGCGACAAGCATTCACGCCGGGCAGGTCCCCTGATCCACCAGGTTGAGGTCGAGGAGACTGTGGGCGGTGGCGAGTACGGCCTGTTCGTTTGTCCGTGGTTGCCAGCCAGGATCCGCCGGGCCTTCGCGTTCGAGATTGTCTTGCGCCTGTCGGCCTGAGGTGCCGCGGCGTGCAACAGGGCGCCGGGCCCGTCGGAGATCACGCGGGTCGGTACGTGGGCGGCCTCGACGCCCAGGCGGTCACGCAGCAGGTGAGCGATGGCGGGTAGGCGTCGTACGAGCTCGATGGAGCTGGAGTAGTCCGCGCCCAGCACCGGCCCGAAGATCCCGACCGGGTTGATCACCGCAAGTTCCAGCGTTCCGCCTTCGCGCCGCACGAAGTCCCACGCGGCGCGCAGCACCCGCGCCGTCGCGGGCGGGAACAATCAGCTCGTCCTCGTCCTCGTGCTCCGGCGGGCCCCCCGGGAACGGCGAGGCCACGTGCAGGACCACTTCACAGCCCGCGACCGCCTCGGCCCAACCATCGTCCCGGGTGAGGTCTGCGACCGCGAACGACAACCGCTCGTCCGGCTCGGCCCCGCCACGGGTGGCCATCTCCTGGACGTCGTCCACCCGTGACCATGATCGGATCGTCGTGCGAACCTGATGACCTTGGGCGAGCAGCGCGGCAATCGTGTGAGCGCCCACAAATCCCGAGCCGCCGGTCACGAGCCCGCTCAGCCCGCTCGTAGTAGCGCAGCGTCGGCTCGCTGAACCCCGTCCGCCGCGGCACCTCCTGAATCGTCATCATCATCCGCACGTCCGTCTCCGTCATGACCCCAGGCTGACGAACCTCAAGCGCTTCAAGTCAAGCGCGCCACTCCACACTTCAACCGCGACGACCTGATCGCGACGGATCCTCAGTGATCCGAGCCCGCTCGGGGATGCCTGAGGTCGATGAAGGCGCCGTCACGCAGAACGGGAACGATCGGGTCGGCGTCGAGCCGCGCGGCGGAGGCGACGTCGTCATCCCAGCCCAGGTTCAGCAGCTCCCGCCCGGAGACCGACTCGCGTAGTTCATCGTGCAGGTCAGGCTCGGCCGAGCGGAAGACGGCCATCGCGGCACGAGCCTCCGGAGAGACCTGCGCTCGGGCCAGGGCACCCACGTCGGCAGCACGGGCGATGACCGCGCCGGCACCGAGCAGGTCGTCGACGGCGGGACGCAACGGACCGGCATGCGCACGTCCTGACGGGTCTGGCCACCGCTCGCCTGCGGCGATCACCGCGACGGACCGGCCGGCGGCGACCTCGTCCGCGAGCAGGCTGCCCACTGCCGCCGCATTGCGCAGGCAACCGGCGACCAGCGTCATCCCGATGCCCGCTGCCGCGGCCGACAGAGCTGCGCCGTTCGGCGAGGGCAGGACGAGGCGGGTGCCGGCCGGGATGTGGACGAGGTCGGTGGGTGACAAGGACCACGGGGTGGCCGGATCCTCACGCAGTCCGGCGAGAACCGCCCCGTTCTCCGCGGCGAACCGTGCGGCGGCGGCGTCCCGCCACCGGAAGGGCAGCACCTGCGCGCCTCTGGACACCGCGACGCTGACCGCCGTCGTGAACCGCAGGACATCGACGATCACGACCGTGTCGCTCACCGGTGCCAGCACAGCGAGATCTTCACCGCCCCAGCCGAAACGAACCCGGAACGGCCGCTGCCCAGCAGGGGCGGTGTGATCGACGTCGTCAGCCACATTCATCGCCAGTAATGATCAACAGGTAGCCGGCGTAGCGCAACCCAGACCGAACTGGGAGACGTCCACCAGTCAGGCCCCTCAAACCGACGACGCCCGTCACCCTGGATGCGGGTGACGGGCGGGAGTCAGCTAACAGCGGTGCCGGATCAGGGGGGTGTCAGAGCAGCGCCGCGGCGGCCAGGGCCGCGAAGAGGAGGGTCAGGTAGGTGATGGACATGTGGAACAGGCGCATCGGCTTGATCTCCTCGCCGCGCTTGGCGCGGGCGGCCATCCGGTGGGCCTCGGCGACGAACCAGGCGCCGAGCAGGACCGCCGGGACCAGGTACACCAGGCCGATGTCGGCCACGGGGGCGACGGCGAGGGAGACCGCGACCATCAGGTAGGAGTAGGCCAGGATGCGGCGGGTGACGACCTCGAGCGTCGCCACCACGGGGAGCATCGGGACGCCGGCGGCGGCGTAGTCGTCCTTGAAGCGGATCGCCAGCGCCCAGAAGTGCGGCGGCGTCCAGAAGAACACGACCGCGAAGAGCAGCACGGCGGGCCAGCCGACCGTGCCGGTCACGGCGGACCAGCCGATCAGCACCGGGAAGCAGCCGGCGGCACCGCCGATGACGATGTTCGACGGGGAGCGTCGCTTGAGGCCGAGCGTGTAGACGAAGACGTAGAAGGCGATGGCCCCGACGGACAGCACGGCCGATGTCCAGTTGACCAGCAGGCCGAACATGAGGGTCGAGATGATGCCGAGGGCGATGCCGAAACGCAGCGCCTGGGCGGGCTCGACGACCTCCCGGACGAGCGGGCGGCGTTTCGTGCGGCCCATGAGCTGGTCGATGTCGCGGTCGACGTAGCAGTTGATCGTGTTGGCGCTGCCGGCGGAGAGGGTGCCGGCGAGCAGCGTCACCGCGATCAGCCACCAGGACGGCATCCCGCGTTCGGCGAGGAGCATGACCGGCACCGTGGAGACGAGGAGCAGCTCCACGACCCGCAGCTTCATCAACGCTATGTAGGACCGGGCCCGGTCGGTCGCCCGGGCCAGTCGGCCGCGGGGAACGACGAGGGGGTCACTGGACGGCTCCGCCCCGGCGGCCGGCGCCGCCACCGCGGCGGACACCCCGCCGGGATCGGACACCGCGCCGCGGACGGGAAGCCCGCTGACAGGGAGCCCACCGACGGGAAGCCCGCCTACGGGGAGCCCACCGACAGCGGGTACCGGGACGGCGGCGGAGGTCACGGCTGCGCTCGGCGGTTGACCCGTGCCCGCGGCGGGAATGGCCCGCGGGGCAGGTCCCGCCGTGGCCGGACGGCCACCGCTCGACGTCACCGGGCGGCGGGGCAAGCCCTGCCGGTGGCGAACAACGGCCTCGGGAGACAGAACGACCTCGCGATCGGCGCGGTCATCCAGCGAACCGCGCGGGACGGCGCCCAGGAGAGGGCGTGGGTGGTGTTCTACGACGTGTCGGAGTCTAGCTGCCGGGAGCCGGGCAGTGCGCGTGGGCTGCGTCCCGACGGGGTCCGCACCCCGCGTGTGGGCGCCGTCCACCGGGGGCGCCGGGCTTGCTGTGCGCAGGCTGCGCGCGTCGCCGCCGCCCGCGGCCGTGGGCTGGTGACGTCGGCGGCCGCGGCCGGGCGACGTCGGCTGCCGCGGCGGACGGCGGCAGGCCAACGGAAAGCCAGTGTTCTTCGGCACGTTCCCGGTGTGCCACTCGGGCACGGACACTGGGGTGAGGATCACGCATGCGGGTAGGGCCGAGGGCAGGGACATCTGGCACGGTCGCCGTAAGCAGTAAGGAAGGCGGCGCAAGGGCAGTGACGATTTCGGCCGGGACGCCCGCGTCCGCCGCACCTGGCCGCGCCATGGCGACGGAGGGCCGTCCGGCCGGGTGCGATCATTGTGGGGGACGAGCACCCATCGTGGGCCGCGCGACGACGCGCCGGTCCATCCGACGATCAGCCCATCCGACGATCAGCGGGCCCGGCGACGCCGGTGCCCGGCGGGGACGCCCCGAACGATAAGCCCACCCACGGACCACTGCACCGACCGCACCACTGCGGCGCGACGACACGGCCGCGGAGAGGATTACGTCCGATGAGCAAGCCCCTGTCCGACCTGTCAGCCGCCGGCGTGGCGGTGTGGCTGGACGACATCAGCCGCGAGCGGATCCGGACCGGCAACCTCGCCGAGCTCGCCCGCACCCGCAGCGTCGTCGGCGTCACCAGCAACCCGACGATCTTCCAGAAGGCCATCGGCGGCGGTGAGACGTACAACGAGCAGCTCCGCGACCTGGCCGTTCGCGGGGTCGACGTGGGCGAGGCCGTCCGCGCGATCACCGCGGCGGACATCCGCGACGCCTGCGACATCCTGCGGCCCGCCTACGACGCCAGCGCCGGCGTCGACGGCCGGGTCTCCCTCGAGGTCGACCCGCGGCTCGCACACGAGACCGAGCGCACGGTCGCCGAGGCCCGTGCCCTGTGGTGGTCGGTCGACCGGCCGAACCTGTTCATCAAGATCCCGGCGACGAAGTCCGGCCTGCCGGCCATCACCGCGACGCTGGCGCAGGGCATCAGCGTGAACGTGACGCTGATCTTCGCGCTGGACCGCTACGAGGCCGTCATGGACGCGTTCATGACCGGTCTGGAGCAGGCCCTCGCCGCCGGTCGGGACATCTCCGACGTGGCCTCTGTCGCGTCCTTCTTTGTCAGCCGCGTCGACAGCGAGGTGGACGGCCGGCTCGCGAAGATCGGCACGCCGAAGGCGGAGGCCCTGCGCTCGAAGGCCGCGATCGCCAACGCCCGGCTCGCCTACGAGCTGTACGAGAAGATCTTCAGCACGCCGCGCTGGGAGCGGCTCGCCGCCGCCGGCGCGAAGCCCCAGCGCCCGCTGTGGGCCTCAACGTCGACGAAGGACCCGGGGCTGCCGGACACCCTCTACGTGACGGAGCTGATCGCACCGGGCACCGTCAACACGATGCCGGAGGCGACGCTCGAGGCGTTCGCCGACCACGGGGTCGTGCCCGGCGACACCATCACGCCCAACTACGAGGACGCCCGCGCCGTCCTGGCCGAGCTCACCGAGCTCGGAGTGGACATGGCCGACGTCGTCGAGGTGCTGGAGGTCGAGGGCGTCCGCAAGTTCGAGGACTCCTGGAACCAGCTCCTCGACACCATCCGCGAGCAGCTCGGCTCCGCCGCGTCCTGACCGTTCCGCCGGTCCGGCCCCGTCCGCCCGACCCGTCCGTCCGACCTCCTCCGCCCGGCCGCGCCATCCCGCCTGGGCAGACCGGGTCGGCCGGCGGGAGTATCGGGGAGGCGGACCGGCGGTGACACGGGCCGCGGTCACCATGAATCGCGAGCACCACGAACTGTGAAGGGGGAACGGGTGGCGTCCACCGCTAGTGGCAACCCACTGCGGGATCCACGGGACCGGAGGCTGCCGCGGCTGCCGGACAACAGCGCGCTGGTGGTTTTCGGCGCGACCGGTGACCTGGCCCGCAAGAAGCTCATACCGGCCGTCTACGATCTCGCGAACCGGGGGCTGCTCCCGCCGGGCTTCGTCCTGGTCGGCTTCGCCCGCCGGGACTGGAGCGACGACGAGTTCGCCGCCTTCGCCCGCGAGTCGGCGGAACGCGGCGCCCGGACACCGTTCCGCGAGGACACCTGGGAGCGGCTCGCCGGCTCCCTGCGCTTCTGCCAGGGCTCGTTCTCCGACGACGCCGCGTTCGACGGCCTCGCCGCGACGCTGACCGACCTGGAGCACAGCCACGGGATCCGGGGCAACGCGGCCTTCTACCTGTCGATCCCGCCGACGGCTTTTCCCGTCGTCCTCAAGCAGATGCAGCGGACGGGCCTGGCCTCCAACGAGGCCGCGGGCGGCTGGCGCCGGGTCGTCATCGAGAAGCCTTTCGGGCACGACCTGGAGTCCGCGCGCGAACTGAACTCGCTCGTCGACGACGTCTTCACCCCCGACGACGTCTTCCGCATCGACCACTACCTGGGCAAGGAGACGGTTCAGAACCTCTTCGCCCTGCGGTTCGCCAACACCCTTTTCGAACCGATCTGGAACTCCCACTTCGTCGACTCGGTGCAGATCACCATGGCCGAGGACGTCGGCATCGGCACCCGGGCCGGCTTCTACGACGAGACCGGCGCGGCCCGCGACGTCCTGCAGAACCACCTGCTGCAACTGCTGGCGCTCACCGCGATGGAGGAGCCGGTCAGCTTCGGCGCGGACACCATCCGCACCGAGAAGCTGAAGGTCCTGCGGGCGGTGTCGCTGCCCGACGACTACGCCACGTTCGCCGTGCGCGGGCAGTACTCGCAGGGTTGGCTCGCCGGCGAGCGGGTCCGCGGCTACCTTGAGGAAGCCGACATCCCGGCGGACTCGACGACGGAGACCTTCGTCGCGGTGAAGCTCGGCGTTGAGACGCGACGCTGGGCCGGCGTGCCGTTCTACCTGCGGACGGGCAAGCGCCTGCCCCGGCGGGTCACCGAGATCGCGATCACCTTCACCAAGGCGCCGCACCTGCCGTTCGACGAGACCGACACCGCCGAGCTGGGCAACAACCAGCTGGTGATCCGGGTGCAGCCGGACGAGGGCGTCACGCTGCGCTTCGGCTCGAAGGTCCCCGGCTCGGCCATGGAGGTGCGCGACGTCGCCATGGACTTCCTGTTCGGCGAGGCGTTCACCGAGGCGCTGCCCGAGGCCTACGAGCGCCTGATCCTGGACGTCCTGCTCGGCGACGCGACGCTGTTCCCGAACAACGCCGAGGTCGAGGAGTCGTGGCGGATCATCGACCCGCTCGAGGAGTTCTGGCGGAGCACGAAGCCGCACACGTACCGGGCCGGAAGCTGGGGCCCGGCGGCGGCCGACGACATGCTCGCCCGCGACGGCCGCCGGTGGCGCCGGCCATGACCCGCTATCCGCACCGTGCTGATCCACGCCACGCCGAAGGGAGCCTGTCATGACCACCCTGTGGGACACCACCGGATCGGCGGTGGTCAAGGCGCTGTCCGCCGAGCGGCGGGCCGCCGGCGCGCTCGCGTTCGGCCTGGCGCTGACGCTCGTGGTGGTCGTGGACGAGCAGCACGTCAGCCAGGCGGAGAGCGCCGCCACCGCGGCCGCCGCCGCCCACCCGTGCCGGCTGCTGATCGTCGTGCGCCGGCAGATCGACTCGCCGCACCCTCGGCTGGACGCCGAGGTGTCGATCGGCGGCCGGCTGGGGCCCGGCGAGGCCGTCGTGATGCGGATGTCGGGCCGGCTCGCGCTGCACGCCGAGTCGGTCGTGCTCCCGCTGCTCGCGCCGGACGCCCCCGTGGTCACCTGGTGGTACGACGCTCCCCCGGAGAAGATCGCCTACGACCCGCTCGGCGTGTTCGCCGACCGCCGGGTCACCGGGACCTACGCGGCCCACGACCCGCTGGCCGCGCTGCTGCAGCGGGCCGAGGACTTCGTCCCCGGTGACACCGACCTGGCCTGGACCCGCATCTCGGGGTGGCGCACCCTGCTGGCGGCCGCGTTCGACCAGGTCTCCGAGCCGGTGGGGCCGGCGACGGTCGTCAGCGAGCCGGGCAACCCCAGCGCCCGCCTGTTCGCCGGCTGGCTGCAGGCGAAGCTGCGGGTCCCGGTAACGATCACCGACGCGCCGGGTAAGAAGGGCATCCAGAGCGTCCGCCTGGCGGTGGGCGACGGCGAGCTCTCACTGGCCCGCACGGACAGCCGTTCGGCCGGTATCACCCGCACGGGTTACCCGACCAGGGTGCTGCCGCTGCCCGAACGAGGGCTGGGTGACCTGCTCGCGGAGGAGCTGCGCCGCCTCGACGACGACAGCGTGTACGCCGAGGCGCTCTCGGCCTGGAGCGGCGTCCCGGATCTGAACAGCCGACCGCTGCACCGCGAGCACATCTGGCGCGATCCGGCGCTGGAGCGCTCCGAGGCGGCATTCGCGGCGATCCCACCCGCGCCGATCCCGCCCGCGGCGTCGTGACGCCGCCCGTGCCCGCGGGCGGCGGGCCCGCTCCGGAACCGCCCACGGTGGTCGTCCACGCGGACGCCGGCGTGCTCGCGCGGGCGGCGGCGGCGCGGCTCATCACCGCGCTGGTGGATGCCCAGGCGGCGCGCGGCGAGGCCTCGATCGTGCTCACCGGCGGCGGCATAGGCGTGGCGCTGCTGCGCGCGGTGCGGGCCAGCCCCGCGGTGGACGCGGTCGACTGGGCCCGGGTGGACGTCTGGTGGGGCGACGAGCGCTTCGTGCCGGCGGACTCCCCCGACCGCAACGACCAGCAGGCCCGGGAGGCGCTGCTCGCGCACGTTCCGGTGGACCCGGCGCGGGTCTTCCCCATGGGCCACCTCGCGGGAGCGGGCGGTGTCGCCGAGCCGGAGACGGCTGCCGCGGCGTACGCGGAGGCGCTCGCGGCGCGGGCGGTGGCCGGTTCCGCCGTTCCGGCGTTCGACGTCCTGCTGCTCGGGCTCGGGCCGGAGACGCACGTCGCGTCGATCTTCCCCGACTCACCGGCGGCTGTGGCCACCGGGACGGTGACCGCCGTCCGGGACTGCCCGAAACCGCCGCCCACCCGGGTGACGCTGACGTTCCCCGCGCTGCGGGCCGCCCGTGAGGTCTGGGTGGTCGTCGCCGGGGAGGAGAAGGCCGAGGCGGTGGCGAACGCGCTGACGCCCGGCGCGGATCCGGTGGCCTTCCCGGCCGCCGGCGCGGTGGGCCGGGAGCGCACGCTCTGGCTGGTGGACCGCGCCGCCGCGTCCCGGCTCTGAGCGGAGAAACTCCCGCGGAGGTCGCGGACAGGCGCGACCCCTGCGGGAGGCAGTGGCGGCCGGGGGAAGCCGGCCGTGCCCGGTTCAGGCCGGGATCTCGTTCAGGCCAGGATCTTCGTCTTCTCCCGTTCGAACTCGTTGGTGCTGATGACTCCGTGGTCGCGGAGGTCCGCAAGCCGGCTGAGCTCGTCGGCGGCGCTCGGCCGGCCGGCGGCCGCGCGGACCTCGGTGCGCCACATGTCGGCCTGGGATGCCGCCTGCCGGGCCTGGCGGTCGTGCATGGAGCTGCCCCTGACGATCAGGTAGGCCAGCAAACCGATCAGCGGCAGGACAATGATCAGCACCGTCCAGCCGGCCTTGCCCCAGCCGGAGAGATCATGGCTGCGGAAGACGTCCGTGATCACCGTGAACATCAGGAACAGCCACATCGTGAAACAGAAGAACCACAGCATGTAAAGGAAGACACTGAGCAACGGGAAGTCGGGGTCCACCATTCCTCCTCTCACCGTCGCGGCCCACCGGACCGCGGCACCGCGGCCGCGGATCGGGCGACGCGGCGGCCGCCGGCCGGAGCTCACGGGCACTCCGCCGGCGTGACCGACCTGCCGGCGAGACCCGACTCATACCCACTCGGCGCGCCGCGGCGCACCGCCACGCTCACCCAGCGGGGGTGAACCGGCCGGCACCGGCCCCGCCGGTCAGCGCCGGGTGAGAACGCCGGTACCCGTTGAGTTGATATTCGTCGCGGGGAAGGTGTAGGCCAGCCGGCCGTCGGGGCGCAACGCCAGCACGAGCCGTTCGGCGCCGCGACACAGCGCGCCCGAGCGGAACAGCCGTTCCTGGACGGTGACGCGGTCAGCGCCGGCCTCCAGGAGGCGCAGCCGCGCGGCGCAGCCGTCCGTCGGATAGTCGCTGTCGCCGACGATCTCGCCGATGCCGCCGCGCCTGAGCACGATCTCGACGCCGAACTCGATCGGCCCCTGGGTCACCGATCCGACCCACGTGCCGGCCATGCCGGCGGGCAGCAGGTCGGCGGCGGGCGGTGGGCCGGCCGTGGGCGGTGGGCGCTCGTCCCGCGCGGCCCAGAGCAGCCCGGCGGCGACCAGGACGAGCACGAGCCCCACGCCGGCGGCGAGCGCGACCAGTGGACGGCGCCGGCGCGGGCCGTCCGGGAGAGGCATCGGCCACGGCGCAGGCACTGGCCGTACTGGCCGTACTGGCCGCACTGGCCGCACTGGCATGGACGCGGGCGGTGGGGCGGCGGGCGGTTGGGTTGGTAGTCGCGTGGCAGCCTTGTCCGGCTCGCCGGGGACCAGCCGCAGCACGCGGGTGAGCAGGACCTCCGCGCCCTCCGCGCTCAGCCTCGCCTGTGGGTTCTTGACCAGCAGGCCGCCGATCGCCGGCCACAGCGCGTCGGTGTCCGTCAGCGCGGGTGGATCGACGTGCAGGACCGCGCCGAGGGTGAGCGGCACCGTCTCGCGGGCGAACGGCGGGATGCCGCCGGCGGCGAAGTAGAGGGTGGCTCCGAGGGAGAACAGGTCGGCCGCGAGCGAGGCCGGGCCCCGGGTGATCCGTTCCGGCGCGAGGTAGGCGGGGGTTCCCGCACTGCCGCCCGCGCCCGCGTCGGTCGTGTCCGCGACGTTGGTGGCGATGCCGAAGTCGGTGAGCAGCACCCGCCCGTCGTCGGCGAGCAGGATGTTCGACGGCTTCACGTCACGGTGCAGGAGGCCGACCCGCTGACCGGCGGTCAGCGCGTCCAGGACGGCGAGCCCGATCTCGGCCACCCGGCGCGGCGGCAGCGGTCCGCCGCGGCGGACCGCTGTGTCCAGCGACGTGGCGGCGACCAGCTCCATGACGATCCACGGCAGGCCGCCGTCCTGGATGACGTCGGTCACCGAGACCACGTGCGGGTTCGCCCGCAGCTGGGCGGCGTTGCGGGCCTCGCGCACGGCCGCGGCCAGCCGTTGCGGGTCGGCGCCGTCCGGGCCTGGCGCACCCGCGCGGCCGCCGATCCAGATGGCCTTCACGGCCACCTCGGCCCGCAGCAGCACGTCGAGGGCGCGCCACACCGTGCCCATCGAGCCGGCGCCGACGCATTCGATCAGCCGGTAGCGGCCGGCGACGACCCGGCCGGCGACGATCGATCCGGTGGAGCCGATCATCTCTGCCGGGCCCGGGCCGAACGAACCGCCGTCGCGCGGCATCGCCGGCCCGGTGCCCTGCGGTGCGCCGGTCAGTTGGCCGGCGCGCCCCGCAGTTTCGCCAGCGCCTCGGCCAGGATCGCCTCGCCGTCCTTCTCGTTGCGACGCTCCCGCACGTAGGCGAGGTGTGTCTTGTACGGCTCCGTCTTCGGCGGGGCGGGCGTGTTCTCACGGTCCCGCCCGGCCGGGAAGCCGCAGCTCGGACAGTCCCACGTGTCCGGGATGGAGGCGTCGGCCGCGAAGGCCGGTTTCGTCTCGTGCTCGTTGGCGCACCAGAAGGAAATCCGCTGCCGAGGGGCGGTCTCGCCCCGCTCGGCCTCCCCCATCGGCCCTGCCCCGACCCGGCTCCCCCGGATGGCGTTGCCACCTGCCACGGCCCGCGTGCTCCTTCGTCTCGTCCCATGGGTGGTAGCTCGGCGGTCGGCCCCCCGCGGCCGGACCACCCACGTCCGAACCGCCACCGTAGACGTCCTCAGCACCCCCCGGCACTTGTCGAGCACGTCTGTTCCGGAGTGTAGGCCGGGAGGTCCACCACGGGTTGCACCGACCACCCTCACCGGGGCTTCCTAATGCGTGAGGGGGCCCCTAGGGGCCCCCTCACGGGTGTGCGACTGGTCCTGCCGCCGGTCCGGAGACCCTCAGGGACCGAGCGAAACCGCTGTGGGATCGGCGGTTCCCAGCGACGGCACGATCGTGAACGCCTGTACCGCCGAGCTACGCAGCCGCAACGTGTGGGTGACCGCGAGGGGCACGATCGCGGCGTCGTTCAGCACCGTTCGCTCCAGCCCGGCCCAGTCCGTGGCGGCGTCGTCCTCGGAGGAGGCCGTCACGGCGGACTCGTAGCGGGCGAGGAGGTCCGGACGGCGGTAGCCGCCGTCGGCCGGCCGGGCGCCCACCCAGGCCTCGTCCAGCAGCGGCTCGTAGACGGTGCGACCGGCGTCACCGAACCAGTCCGGGGTGATCGTGGTCAGGGCGAGGTCCCAGAACTGCCCGCCAGGGCTCGACGCGGCCGCCGTGTACTGCGCGCCGGTGCGGATGCGCAGGTCGAGGCGGATTCCGGCGCGGGCGAACGCGGCGCGCAGCGCCTCGGCCACCGCCGTGTCGGTGGCGCTGTCCGTGGTCAGCAGGGACAGCGCCGTCACCTTCCCGCCCGGGTTGTTCGCGAGGCCGTCGGCGCAGCGCCGTGAGTCCCCGGAGCCGTCCCCGGCCGGAAAGGGGTTGTACGTCTCGTAGCCGGTCATCGGCGACTGCAGGAGCTGGGCCGTCGCCGTGGCGAGCATGGGGCCACCCAGCGCGGCGGCCACCGCCGTTCGGTCGATGCAGTAGGCCAGCGCCTCCCGGGCCTGCTGGTCGCGCAGGGCCGCCGCGGACGGCCCGTTGAGTCCGACGACGAGGGCGACGACCGGGCCGGTCGGAGCGACCACGAGCTTCTTGTCGGCACTCTCGACCAGTCGGGCCAGGTCGTCGGCGGGGATGTCGCCGCTCAGGGCCATGTCCGCGTCACCGGCCTCGATGCGCGCCGTGATGGTCGCCGGGTCGAGCCCGTCGGTGACGGTGATGTGGTCGGGCAGCGCCCGCCGGATGCCGTCCGAGGAGCCGCTCCAGGCCGGGTTGCGGGACAGCCGGTAGCCACCGCCGGGCTCCGACACGAACCGGTACGGCCCGTCGGAGATCAGGTTGTCGAGGTACTGCTGGGAGTCCGGCGGGTAGGCCAGGGCCTCCAGCGGCACCGGCGAGCTGGCCGGCAGGGCCAGGATGTCCACGAAGTCGTTGACCGGCTTGATCAGGTGGAACGCGAGGGTGTCGTCGCCGATGACCTCGATCCCGGGGACGGTGCCGCTCTCGATCAGCGCGGGGGCGTCGGCCACCGGCGCTGCGGCGAGCTCGGCGCAGTACTCGGCGAAGCCGACGACCGTCGCCGCGTAGTACCCGCGCAGCGGGGAGGGCGACGGCGGCGCGCACATCCGCTTGAGGCCGCGGGCGACGTCCGTCGCGGTGATCCGGCGCTGGTTCGGGGTGTTCCACCGGGCCGCCGAGCGCAGCCGCACGGTGTAGACGGTGCCGCCCATGGTCACCACGGGGGCGCCGGCCGCGAGGTCGGGGCGCGGGATCGTCGACCTGGCGGTGTCGGCGTCGGCGGGGTAGCTGTAGAGCTGGCGGGTCACCAGCCGGGCGAACGCCCGCTCCCCCAGCTCGTCGGCCCACCCGGGGTCGCCGGTCGGCATCCGCCCGGTCAGCAGGCGCAGCGTGCCGCCGGGCTTCTCGAGCGGGGAGGCGGTCGTCGGCGGCGTGGTCGGGCTCGCCGCCATCGGGCCCGGCGTCGGGTCCGACTCGCCGCTGCATCCCGCGACAGTGAGCAGGGCGACCGTGGTCAGGAGGGCGGTGAGCAGGGCGGCGATCCCTCGGGCATGACCGAGCCGCCGCCCCGGAGAGGCGTTCAATTCTTCAGGAGCAGACCGAGACCGATAATGCAGGTGATCCACAATAGGGCCACCGCGACGGTGAGGCGGTCGAGATTCTTCTCGACCACGGACGATCCCCCCAGTGACGAGGAGACACCGCCCCCGAACAGTGTCGACAGACCGCCGCCCTTGGCCCGGTGCAGCAGCACCAGCAGCACCAGCAGCACACTCGCGACAATCAGGGCGATCGACAGACCGACCGTCATCTAGACCAGCTCCCGCTCCTCGGGGACGTGGCAGGCGACCCGGTGGCCGGGTCGAGCCTCCCAGCGGAGCCTCGCCACCGTCCTACGCACCTCCTCCGCCTTTCCAGCAACGTGTGGTGGGCCCGTACCGTCGCACCCGATCGGGCTACTCGACGATCGTGCAAACGTACATGACGCCACCCCGGTCGCCGATGTGGCACACCCCGGGACGGCTCGTGCGCGGCCGGCCGCGGGCGCGCACCGGTGGCGGACAGCCCCCGCTACGCCGCCGGACCGCTGCGGATGATGCCGACGAACTCCTCGGCGACCAGGCTCGCACCGCCGACCAGACCGCCGTCCACGTCGGGCATGGTGAACAGCTCGGCCGCGTTGGCGGCCTTCACCGAGCCGCCGTAGAGGACCCGGATGCCGGCCGCGATCGGCTCGTCGTACAGCTTCGTCAGCTGGCCGCGGACGGCGGCGCACATGTCCTGCGCGTCCTGGGCGGATGCGGTGCGCCCGGTACCGATCGCCCAGACCGGCTCGTAGGCGACGACGAGCGTGGCCGCCTGCTCCGCGCTCACGCCGGCCAGCGAGCCCTCGAGCTGCGCCAGGACGTGCTCGACATGGGTTCCCGCGGCGCGGATGTCCTCGTGCTCGCCGACACACAGGATCGGCGTGATGCCGTGTTTGTAGGCCGCCAGGACCTTCGAGGCGACCAGCGCGTCGTCCTCGTGGTGGTACGTGCGCCGCTCGGAGTGCCCGACGACGACGTACGAGCAGCCGAGCCTGGCCAGCATCGGCCCGCTGATGTCGCCGGTGTAGGCGCCCGAGCCGTGCGGGGAGAGATCCTGGCCGCCGTAGCCGACGGCGAGCTTGTCGCCGTCGATCAGCGTCTGGACGCTGCGCAGGTCGGTGAACGGCGGCAGGAAGACGACCTCGACCCGCTCGAGCTCGGCGGGCTTGAGGTCGAAGGCGACCTTCTGCACCAGCGCGATGGCCTCGAGGTGGTTGAGGTTCATCTTCCAGTTGCCGGCGACCAGCGTCCGCCGGCCGGTTCCGGCCGACCCGCGGGCGGGTGCCCCCTTCGCCACGTCCCTGCTTCCCTTCCTCGGTGAAAGTGTGAAGATCAGACTCGGTGGTACTCAGACGTCGAGCGCGGCGAGGCCCGGGAGCGTCTTGCCCTCCAGGTACTCCAGGCTCGCGCCGCCGCCGGTGGAGATGTGGCTGAAGTCGTCCTCCGGGATGCCGAGGATGCGCACCGCGGCGGCCGAGTCGCCGCCGCCAACGACCGAGAAGCCGCCGCCGGACGCGACCGCCTCGGCGACCCCGCGGGTACCCTCCGCGAACGGCGCGAACTCGAACACGCCCATCGGGCCGTTCCAGAAGATCGTCGCCGCACCGGCGACCACGCGCGCGAACGCGGCGGTGGATGCCGGCCCGATGTCGAGGCCGAGCCAGCCGTCCGGGATCGCGTCGGCGGCGACGACGGCGGTCTCCGCGTCGGCGGCGAACCGGTCGGCGACCACCACGTCGGTGGGCAGCACGAGCCGGTCACCGGCCTCGGCCAGCAGGTCCTTGCAGGTGTCGATCATCTCGCTCTCCAGGAGCGAGGCGCCGACCGGGTGCCCGAGGGCCGCCAGGAAGGTGAAGCACATGCCGCCGCCGACGAGGAGCGCGTCCACCTTCGGCAGCAGGGCCCGGATGACGCCGAGCTTGTCCGACACCTTCGACCCGCCGAGCACGACGGCGTACGGCCGGGCCGGCGCCGCGGTCAGCGCCCGCAGCACCTCGAGCTCGGTCAGCACCAGCCGGCCGGCGGCGTGCGGGAGGCGCTTGGGCACCTCCGACACGCTCGCGTGGGCCCGGTGCACCGCGCCGAACGCGTCGCCGACGTAGAACTCGGCGAGCGCCGAGAGCTCGTCGGCGAAGGTCGCGCGGGCGACGGTGTCCTTGCTGGTCTCGCCCGGGTGGAAGCGCAGGTTCTCCAGCAGGGCCACCTGGCCCTCGGCGAGCTGCCCGACCACCTCCCGGGCCCGGTCACCGGCGATGTCGCCGCCGCCGTCCCCGGCGAACGCCACCGGGATGCCGAGCAGCTCGGCGAGCCGCTCGGCGACCGGGGCGAGGGAGTACTTCTCCTCCGGGGCCCCCTTGGGACGTCCCAGATGCGAGCAGACGATCACCTTCGCGTTCCGGTCCAGAAGGGCCTGGATGGTCGGCACGCTCGCGCGCACCCGGCCGTCGTCGGTGATGCGCGGCGCGCCCTTGGAATGGTCCAGGGGCACGTTGAGATCACTGCGGACAAGTACGCGGTGACCGGTGACCTGCAGGTCGTCGATCGTCCTCACGCTGGGCTGCTCCGGGGTGGGCGAAGGTGCGATGGACGGGCCGGTTCGCCGATGTCAGATCCGGGCGGCGACGAGCCCGGTCAGGTCGACGAGCCGGTTGGAGTAACCCCACTCGTTGTCGTACCAGCCGACGACCTTCACCTGGCTGCCGCTGGACATCGTGAGCAGCGAGTCGAAGGTGCACGACGCCGGGGTGCCCACGATGTCGGAGGACACGATCGGGTCCTCCGTGTAGACGAGATAGCCCTTCAGCGGGCCTTCCGCCGCCGCCTTGTACGCGGCGTTGATCTCGTCCTTCGACGCGGGACGGGCCAGGTTCACGACAAGGTCGGTGACCGAGCCGTCAAGGACCGGAACACGCATCGCGATGCCGTCGAGCTTGCCCTTGAGGTGCGGGAGCACGAGAGCGGTCGCCTTCGCAGCACCGGTGGTGGTGGGAATGATGTTCTGCGCCGCCGCCCGCGCCCGACGCAGGTCGGAATGCGGGAAGTCAAGGATGACCTGGTCATTGGTGTAAGCGTGGATCGTGGTCATCAGACCACGCTCGATACCGAACGCCTCGTCGAGAACCTTCGCCAATGGCGCGACACAGTTCGTCGTGCAGGAAGCGTTCGAGAGGATATGGTGCTTCGCCGGGTCGTAGACGTCGTCGTTCACGCCCATGACGACCGTGAGGTCCTCACCCTTGGCCGGCGCCGAGATGATGACCTTCTTCGCCCCGGCGGTCAGGTGCTTGCCGGCCGTCTCGGCCGTGGTGAAGCGGCCGGTCGACTCGATCACCACGTCGACGCCCAGGTCAGCCCAGGGCAGGGCGGCCGGGTCACGCTCCGCAAGCACCTTGATCGTGCTGTCGCCGACGCGGATGCCGTCCTCGCCGACGGAGACCGACTCGGGCAGCGTGCCCAGAGTCGTGTCGTACTTCAGCAGGTGCGCGAGCGTCTTGTTGTCCGTCAGGTCGTTGACGGCGACGATCTCCAGATCACTACGCCGGCTGGCTGCAAGCGCCCGCCAGAAGTTACGACCGATTCGCCCGAAGCCGTTGACACCCACCCGCGTAGCCACGTCCAGGACTCCCCTATGCTCGTGTGCCGTCGTGTGCCAGGAGCCTAGCGAGTCGGGACATCATCGGCGGGAATCCGAACTGATCCATGTCGGTCTCCTCACACCGAGCGACCCGGCACACTCGGCATTTGGTTGAATGCCTCGCCGTTTCGACAATCACCCTATCCCATGGGCTTCCACGGCCACGCCGCGTACCGGGTCTCTCGCTGTGCCCCGTCCGTGGTAGCGATTGCGTGCTCAGGCGTTCTCGAACAGCTCCGGCGACACACTCGCCTCAGTGTTGGGGATGCCCAGCGCGTTGGCCCGTTTGTCCGCCAGCGCGAGGAGCCGGCGGATCCGCCCGGCGACGGCATCCTTGGTGAGCGGCGGGTCCGCGAGCGCGCCGAGCTCCTCCAACGACGCCTGCGCGTGCTCCAGGCGCAGGCGCCCGGCCGCGAGCAGGTGGTCGGGGGCGTCGTCCCCGAGGATGCGCATCGCCGCCTGCACCCGCGCGCCGGCGGCCACCGCGGCGCGCGCCGAGCGGCGCAGGTTCGCGTCGTCGAAGTTCGCCAGCCGGTTCGCCGTGGCCCGGACCTCGCGGCGCATCCGCCGCTCCTCCCAGGCCATCAGGCTGTCATGCGCACCGATCTTGGTCAGCAGCGCGCCGATGGCGTCTCCGTCCCGGACGACCACGCGGTCGACGCCGCGGACGTCCCGGCTCTTGGCCTGCACGCCCATCCGCCGGGCGGCGCCGACAAGCGCCAGCGCCGCCTCCGGGCCGGGCGAGGTGACCTCCATCGAGCAGGACCGGCCGGGCTCGGTCAGCGAGCCGTGCGCGAGGAACGCGCCCCGCCAGGCCGCCGCCGCGTCGCACGCCGAACCGGTCACCACCTGCGGCGGCAGGCCGCGCACCGGCCGGCCGCGCTGGTCGAGCAGGCCCGTCGACCGGGCGAGCTGTTCTCCGTCCCGCTCGACGCGGACGATGTAGCGCACCGACCGCCGCAGGCCGCCGGCCGCGAGCACGGCCACCGACGACGGGAAGCCGAAGACCTCGGCGATCTCACGCCGCAGCCGGCGCGCGGTGGCGCCGGTGTCGAGCTCGGCCTCCACCACGATGCGGCCGCCGACGATGTGCAGACCGCCGGCGAACCGCAGCATCGCCGCCATCTCGGCCCGCCGGCAACAGGGCTTGGCCACTCGCAGCCTGCTCAGTTCGTCCTTGACGGTGGCCGTCATCGCCGCCACACCGATCACTCCTTGCATTCACCGGAGGGGATCCGGTGGCCGGAGCCACCGGTGGATGAGCACCCGACACCCGAGGGGTCGGCACAGGCCGCTCCCGGCTGCCGGCCAGGCCAGGCCCGCTGGCCGTCCATCGGACGGGCCGCCGACGGCACCGCCACGGCGCCGTCCTGCGCGAAGACGGCGCGGAACGCGGCCGCGAGACGTTCGGGGTCGTGCAGTGCGGGTTCACCGGGAACCCGCACGGGTGCGAGGTGGAGCCGGGCGCCCAGGTCCGCGGCCGCGCGGGCCAGCGGGTCCGGGTCGCCGACCGCGGCCGGGTCCGCGATCACCACGTCGAGGCGCAGCCCCGGGACGTGCGTGGCCAGGGCGTGCAGGTGGGCCTCGGGGGTGTAGCCGGCCGTCTCGCCCGGCTGCGCCACGAGGTTGAGCACCATCACCCGGCGGGCGTCGGCGCCCGTGATCGCCGCGCGCATGTCGGGCACGAGCAGGTGCGGCAGCACGCTCGTGTAGAGCGAGCCCGGACCGAGGACGATCCAGTCGGCGGCGGCGGCGGCCGCGAGCGCGGCACCGCAGGCCGCCGGCTCCGCCGGGGCCAGGCGTACCCCGGCCACCCGGCCGGGGGTCGTCGCGACGGCCGCCTGGCCGCGGACCTCCGCGGACTCCCCGGCCCGGTTCGGGTCGAGGCCGGTCACGTCCGCGACGATGTCGATGCCGGCGCATGACAGTGGCAGCACCCGGCCGTCGACGCCGAGCAGCGACGCCGCCAGGTCGAGCGCGGCCACCGGGGAGCCCGCGCGCTCCGCCAGCGCCGTCAGCACGAGGTTGCCGACCGCGTGGCCGGTGAGCGCCCCGCCGCCGCCGAACCGGTGCTGGAAGAGGTCGGCCCACGTCTGGGACCACTCGTCGGCGCCGGCCAGCGCGGCGAGGGCCATCCGCAGGTCGCCCATGGGCAGGGCGCCGAGCTCGGCGCGCAGCCGGCCCGACGAACCACCATCGTCACCCACGGTAACCACCGCGGTCAGGTGGCGGGTGATCCGGCGCAGCGCGGCCAGCGACGCGGCCAGGCCGTGCCCGCCGCCGAACGCGACGATCGCGGGAGCGTCGGCGGTCACTCGCGGCCCAGATCCCGGTGCACGACCCGGACGCCGACGCCGTCGGCGGCGAGCCGGGCCCCGAGCTGCTCGGCGACGGCGACGCTGCGGTGCTTGCCCCCGGTACAGCCCACCGCCAGGGTCAGGTACCGCTTGCCCTCCCGCACGTACCCCTCGCCGACCAGCCTGAGCAACGCCGTGTACTGGTCGACGAACTCCGTCGCGCCGGGCTGCGCCAGCACGTAATCGCGGACCTGCGAGTCCCGCCCGGTGTAGGGGCGCAACGCCTCGACCCAGTGCGGGTTGGGCAGGAACCTGCAGTCGGCGACGAGGTCGGCGTCCAGCGGCAGGCCGTACTTGTAGCCGAACGAGATCACGGTGGCGTTGAGCCGGTTGGCGCGCGGCTGGCCGAAGGCGGCGTCGATCTTGGCCCTCAGCTCGTGCACGTTGAGGTCGGTCGTGTCGAGGACGAGGTCGGCCTCGCCGCGCAGCTCCGCGAGCAGCGTCCGCTCCCGGTTGATGCCGTCCACGACCCGCTCGTCGCCCTGCAGCGGGTGCGGACGGCGGACATGGTCGAAGCGGCGCACCAGCGCATCGTCGGACGCTTCCAGGAAGAGCATCCGCGGGTGCATGCCGCGCGAGTCCAGTGCCTCCACCGCCGCGCGCAGGTCGGAGAAGAACGCCCGCCCGCGCACGTCGACGACGACGGCGATCCGGCTCACCGCCCCGCCGGAACGGTGCCCCAGCTCGGCCATCGTCGACAGCAGCGCCGGGGGCAGGTTGTCGACGACAAACCAGCCGAGGTCCTCGAGGCACTTAGCCGCCGTGCTGCGGCCGGCACCGGACAGCCCCGTGATGATCGCAAGGTCGAGCGTCGCCGCTGTCACCGGGTCACCCCCGCCGAGTCGATGATCTCACCGGTCAGCGGGTCGACGGCGGGCGCCGGCGCCGCGTCCGTGCCCGGGGCCGACCGCGCCAGAGCGGCGACGATCGCCTCCGCCGTGCGCGGGCCGATGCCCGGCACCTGCGCGATCTCCTCGGCGCCCGCGGCCCGCACCTTCGCCACCGAGCCGAAGTGCCGCAGCAGCGCCTTGCGTCGAGTCTCCCCGAGCCCCGGGACGTCGTCGAGCGCCGAGGCGACCATCGACGTCGACCGCTTCTGCCGGTGGTAGGTGATCGCGAACCGGTGTGCCTCGTCCCGCACGCGCTGGAGCAGATAGAGGGCCTCGCTCGTCCGCGGGAGGATCACCGGCTCGTCCTGGTCGGGCAGCCAGACCTCCTCCAGGCGCTTGGCCAGCCCGCACAGTGCCACCCCGCCGGGCCCGGACTCGATGCCGAGCTCGTCGAGCGCGCGCGCGGCGGCGGCGACCTGCGGCGGCCCGCCGTCGACGACGACGAGGTTGGGCGGGTAGGCGAACCGCCGGGGCCGGCCGGTCTCGGGAGCCTCGTCGTCGCCGGTGGGGGCGCCCGGGTACTCCTCGAGCTCGCCAGTGCGGGCCCGCTCCGCCAGATAGCGGGAGAAGCGCCGGTGGACGGTCTCGCGCATGCTCGCCACGTCGTCCTGGCCGTCGACCCCGCGGATGGAGAACCGGCGGTACTCCGACTTGCGGGGCAGGCCGTCCTCGAAGACCACCATGCTGGCCACGACGTCGGTGCCCTGGGTGTTCGACACGTCGAAGCACTCGATCCGCAGCGGGGCGTCAGGGAGCTCCAGCGCCTCCTGGAGGTCGGCCAGCGCGCGGCTGCGCGCGGTGAGGTCGCCGGCGCGCTTCGTCCGGTGCAGGGTGAACGCCTGCTTGGCGTTGCGTTCGACGGTCTCCATCAGGGTGCGTTTGTCCCCCCGGCGGGGGACGCGCAGGTCGACGCGGGCCCCACGGGCCCGTTCGAGGAGCTCGGCGACGGCCTCGGCGTCCGGCGGCAGCTCGGGCACGAGGATCTCGCGGGGGATCTGCGCGGCCGGCGCCGGGTCGGCGGTATCGGCGGTATCGGCGGTATCGGCGGTGCCGGCGGTGCCGGCCGGACGCACGCCGTCGAGGTACTCCTGGGTCAGGAACTGCTCGACGAGGTCGGCGGTGGTGACGTCCTCGAGCTTGTCGACGACCCAGCCCCGCTGGCCGCGGACCCGACCGCCACGCACGTAGAAGATCTGGACCGCGGCCTCCAGCTCGTCCTGGGCGAAGGCGATCACGTCGGCGTCGGTGCCGTCGGGCAGGACGACGGCCTGCTTCTCGACCGCGCGGCGCAGCGCCCCGATGTCGTCACGCAGCCGCGCGGCGCGCTCGTACTCCTGCGCCTCGGCCGCGGCCCGCATCTCGCGCTCGAGCCGGCGCAGGTAGCGGCCGGTCTGCCCGGACATGAAGTCGCAGAAGTCGTCGACGATCTGGCGGTGGGCATCGGCGTCGACCCGCCCCACGCAGGGGGCCGAGCAGCGGTCGATGTACCCGAGCAGGCAGGGACGGCCCACCTGGCCAGCCCGCTTGAAGACCCCGGAGCTGCAGGTGCGCGCGGGGAAGACCCGCAGCAGCAGGTCCAGGGTCTCCCTGATGGCCCACGCGTGCGCGTAGGGGCCGAAGTAGCGCACGCCGCGCCGCTTGGGCCCACGCATCACCTGGAGCCGCGGGAACTCCTCGTACAGCGTCACCGCGAGACTCGGATAGCTCTTGTCATCGCGGTAGCGGACGTTGAAGCGCGGATCGAACTCCTTGATCCAGGTGTACTCGAGCTGGAGCGCCTCGACCTCGGTGGACACCACGGTCCACTCCACGGAACCGGCCGTGGTGACCATGTGCTGGGTCCGGGGGTGCAGCGTGTGGATGTCGGCGAAGTAGTTGGCCAGCCGGGCACGCAGACTCTTGGCCTTGCCCACGTAAATGACCCGGCCATGTTCGTCGCGGAAGCGATACACGCCCGGGGTCTCGGGGATCGAGCCCGGCGGGGGCCGGTAGGACGCCGGATCAGCCATGAGCCGAGCCTACGGCGACCGTCATCCGGCCTGAGCAGTGCCTGCACGTAGCTATTTCATCACGCTGAGCTTCCATGCTGTCGAGGGCCCCCGTCGCTCACCGATTCCGGCCGTGCGCCGGCGCCGCTCCCGAGGAGCGCCGGGCGGCCGGCGGCGCCCGCGCGGAAGGCCCGCCGACCGGCCCGTCCGGGCGGGCCGGCACCCACCGACGGGCCGCTACCAGGGCCCGGACGGCGCCGTGTGGACAATCTGTCGCCGGGCCGATCTCCCGTCCGCCTTCGGTCAGCGCCCGGTCGCCGTATGCTGAAGCGCGTCCACTCGGGTGGCGTCACGAGCGAACTGCTGCGACGGTGTAAACCGGCGAGGCAGTTGAACCGGGGAGAGCGGGCCGAGGGAGCCGACGCGTGCAGGTGGAGGACGTCACGACGGAGTTCGTCGTTGACGACGCCCCCAGCCGCGGCAGGATCACCGTTCTGCAGATCACCTGGCGCAGCTGTGACCCGCTGGCGGTCGCGCTGGTACTTGTCTCCCGGCCGGATCATCCCGCGCTCCCGCAGGGCCACTGGGTGGCTCCCCGGGACGCGCTGCGGGCCGGCCTGGACGGCCCGGCACCCGTCGGCGACGGGGACGTCCGCATCACGCCCGAGCCGACCCGGGACGGCATCCGCCTCGAGCTGGCCGACGGCGAGCGCCGGTCGGTGGTCGTCCTGGACGCCGCGCCCGTCCGCCGCTTCCTCGAACGCACCGAGCGGGTCGTGCCCGCCGGCGAGGAGCACCCCGAGGTCGCGCTGGACGCCGTCCTCGACGACCTCCTCCAGACCTGACTCCTCCAGACCTGACCGGGCACGGCCGCGCGCCGTCACAGCGCGGCCGCGCCGGCGAGCTTCGGCCGTGACTTCGGACGGGCGTCGACCCGGTCGCCGAGGATCTCCCGCAGGAAGGCGCCGGTGTGGCTCTCGGACACCGTGGCGACCGTCTCGGGAGCTCCCTCGGCGATCACCCGGCCGCCGCCCGTCCCGCCCTCCGGGCCCATGTCGACGATCCAGTCGGCGGTCTTGATGACGTCGAGGTTGTGCTCGATGACGATCACCGTGTTGCCGGCGTCGACGAGCCGGCCGAGCACGCCGAGCAGTTTCCGGATGTCCTCGAAGTGCAGGCCGGTGGTGGGCTCGTCCAGCACGTAGACGGTCCGCCCGGTGGAGCGTCGCTGCAGCTCCGAGGCGAGCTTCACCCGCTGCGCCTCACCGCCCGAGAGGGTGGGCGCCGACTGGCCCAGCCGGACGTAGCCGAGACCGACGTCGTTGAGCGTGCGCAGGTGCCGGGCGATCGCCGGGACCGCCGCGAAGAACTCCGCGGCCTCCTCGATCGGCATGTCGAGCACCTCGGCGATGTTCCGGCCCTTGAAGTGCACCTCCAGCGTCTCCCGGTTGTACCGGGCCCCCTCGCAGACCTCGCACGGGACGTAGACGTCCGGCAGGAAGTTCATCTCGATCTTGATGGTGCCGTCGCCGGAGCATGCCTCGCACCGGCCGCCCTTGACGTTGAACGAGAAGCGGCCCGGCAGGTACCCGCGGACCTTCGCCTCGGTCGTCTCCGCGAACAGCCGGCGGATGTGGTCGAACACGCCCGTGTACGTCGCCGGGTTGGACCGCGGGGTCCGGCCGATCGGCGACTGGTCGACCCGCACCGCCTTGTCGAGGTGCTCGAGGCCGGACACCGTGCGGTGCCGGCCCGGGACCTCGCGCGCGCCGTTGAGATGGTTCGCGAGCACGCTGGCGAGGATGTCGTTGACCAGCGTCGACTTGCCCGAGCCGGAGACGCCGGTGACCGCCACCAGGCAGCCGAGCGGGAACGACACCGTCACGTCCCGGAGGTTGTGCTCCCGGGCGCCGTGCACGGTCAGCGAGCGCGACTTCGTCGGCGCGCGGCGGATGTCGGGCACCGGGATCTGCCGCCGACCGGAGAGGTAGGCACCGGTCATCGACTCCTCGCTGCTCAACAGCTCCTCGACCGGGCCGGAGACGACCACCCGGCCGCCGTGCTCGCCGGCCCCCGGGCCGATGTCCACCACCCAGTCGGCGGCACGGATCGTGTCCTCGTCGTGTTCCACGACGATCAGCGTGTTGCCGAGATCGCGCAGCCGGACGAGGGTCTGGATGAGGCGGCGGTTGTCCCGCTGGTGGAGGCCGATCGACGGCTCGTCGAGCACGTAGAGCACGCCGACCAGCCCCGAGCCGATCTGGGTGGCGAGGCGGATCCGCTGGGCCTCCCCACCGGCGAGCGTGCCGGCGGAACGGTTCAGGGACAGGTAGTCGAGGCCGACGTCCAGCAGGAAGGCGAGCCGCGCGTCGATCTCCTTGAGGACCCGCCCGGCGATGGCCTGCTCCCGCTCGCTGAGCTCGACGCCGCGCAGGAATGCCGCGCACTCCCCGATCGACATCCCGGAGACCTCGGCGATGGAGCGGCCGCCGAGCGTGACGGCCAGCGACTCCGGTTTGAGCCGGGCGCCCCGGCACGCCGGGCAGGGCACGTCGCGCATGTAGCCCTCGTAGCGCTCGCGGCTGCTGTCGGACTCGGCGTCCGAGTGGCGGCGGCGCAGGAAGGCCATCACGCCTTCGAAGGACGTGTAGTAGGAGCGCTTGCGGCCGTAGCGGTTCGTGTAGCCGACGTGGATCTCGGTCTCGCCGCTGCCGTGCAGGATCGCCTTGCGGGCGCGCTCCGGCAGCCCCTCCCACGGGGTGTCCATCCGGAAGCTGAGGTCCTCGCTGAGCGCCGTCAGCAGCCGCTCGAAGTACTCCTTGTTGTGCCCGCCGGCCCACGGTTGGATCGCGCCCTCGGCGAGCGAGAGCGTCGGGTCGGGCACGACGAGGTCGGGGTCGACCTCCTTGCGGGTTCCCAGACCCGAACACTCCTGGCAGGCCCCGAACGGCGAGTTGAACGAGAACGACCTCGGCTCCATCTCCTCGAAGGAGAGGTCGTCGTACATGCAGGCCAGGTGCTCGGAGTACATCCGCTCGCGGTCGGGGTCGGCCGGATCCCGGTCGACGAAGTCGAGCAGCACCAGGCCGCTGCCGAGCTTGAGCGCCGTCTCGATCGAGTCGGTGAGGCGGCGCTTGGCCGACTCCTTCGCCGCGAGCCGGTCGACCACGACCTCGATCGTGTGCTTGCGCTGCTTCTCGAGCTTGGGGCACTCGGTGAGCGCGACGACGGTGCCGTCCACCCGGACCCGGGCGAAGCCGGAGCTCTGCAGCTCGGCGAAGAGGTCGGCGTACTCGCCCTTGCGGCCACGGACGACCGGCGCCAGGACCTGGAAGCGGGTGCCCTCGGGGAGCTCCAGGAGCCGGTCGACGATCTGCTGCGGGGTCTGCCGGGCGATCGGGCGGCCGCACTTCGGGCAGTGCGGGTGGCCGACCCGCGCGTACAGCAGCCGCAGGTAGTCGTAGACCTCGGTGATCGTGCCCACCGTCGAGCGCGGGTTGCGCGAGGTCGACTTCTGGTCGATCGAGACCGCGGGTGACAGGCCCTCGATGAAGTCGACGTCCGGCTTGTCCATCTGGCCGAGGAACTGGCGGGCGTAGGCCGAAAGTGACTCGACGTACCGGCGCTGCCCCTCGGCGAAGATCGTGTCGAAGGCGAGGCTCGACTTGCCCGAGCCCGACAGCCCGGTGAAGACCACCAGGCCGTCCCTGGGCAGGTCGAGATCGACGTCACGAAGGTTGTGCTCACGTGCTCCGCGGACGACAAGACGGTCAGCCATCGTCAGGTCCCTCGTGGTCTTCGGTCGGGTGTGGGTGACAGTCGGATACAGGTGACAGTCAGGTTTGGGTGACATCAGGTCTGGGTGACATCAGGTGTGGATGACAACTGTCGCGGCCTGCGGCAGGCATGCTACGGACGGGTTTGCGGCCCGTTACGCGGCCCCGCGGGCAGGCGCCGCGCCCTGGGCCCGGCTCCGCAGCGGCACCGGATCAAACGCGCGTTCGAACACGACCGACGCTACACGCCCGGGCCGACATGCCCGCACCGGCGGTGCCCGGCTCCGCGCAGGGGAACCCCGCGGGCCACATCCTTGTTCCGTCGAGGACACACGGCGGTCACGCCGATCAGAATGGATGCGCTCCGCGGATCATTCCACGCCACCCGGCCGCCACCACGGCGGTCCGGCCACGGACGGATCCGCGCGGACCAGTCCACGGAGAGATCGAGGAGAACCGTGATGAACATCGGCGCCGGATACACGGGCGAGGTCACCGTCGGCGGGCCGGCGGACACCCGCGAGCTCCCGGACCTCACGATCACCAAGGTGGCGGTCGGCCCGTTCGACAACAACTGCTATCTCCTGCGCTGCACCGCCACCGGCGAGCAGCTGCTCGTCGACGCGGCGAACGAGACCGACACGCTGCTACGCCTCGTCGGCGACAGCGGGTTGGCCACCGTGGTGACGACCCACCGGCACGCCGACCACGTCCAGGCGCTCGAGGAGGTCGTCGCCGCGACCGGGGCCCGCACCGTGGCGCACCCGCTCGACGCGCCCGCCATCCCGGTCCCGACGATGGACCCGGTCGTCGACGGCGACGAGGTGCACGTCGGCGAGGTCACGCTGCGGGTCGTGCACCTCGTCGGGCACACGCCCGGCTCCGTGGCCCTGCTCTACGACCAGGACGGCGACGCCCCGCACCTGTTCACCGGCGACTGTCTGTTCCCCGGTGGCCCAGGGAACACCTTCGGGGACGCCGCCGCCTTCGCCACCCTGATGGACGGCCTCGAGGCCAAGGTGTTCGGTCCGCTGCCCGACCGGACATGGATCTACCCGGGCCACGGAAAGGACACAACACTCGGCGCCGAGCGCCCGCACCTGGCCGAGTGGCGCTCCCGCGGCTGGTGAGACGGCGATCAGCCGCACCCGGCCCGGCGGTCAGCTGTATCTGACAGTCGGCTGTATCTGACGGTCAGCGGTACCCGGCGGTCACCTGTGGCGACCGGTCCGCGCGGGACGCCCGGGGCGCCGGCACCTGCCCGGGCGCGGCGGTGTCCATCCGGCCCAGGTCACGGCGGGTGGCGACCGGAACGGCCCGCCAGCGGGACCGGGTGGCGGGCTCCCAGCGAGGCTGGACCAGCCCCGTCGCGACGCCGGACAGGATCCTCGACGCGCGCAGCGCGTCGTGGGTCCGGCCGGTCGCGAGCTTGCGCAGCGCCAGCGCCGCCAGCTGCGCCACGTGGACGGCGAGCCAGCCCCGCCCGAGCGTGTCGCCGTGGCGCCGCGCGTAGATGGCGGCCGAACGGCCGAGTTCGGCGTACATCAGGCCGGCGCGGCCGACGGTCCCGCCGCCGACGTGGGTGACATGGCAGCAGTCGTCGATCCACGCGATGCGGCCACCGGACGCGTGCAGCCGGGCGAAAAGGTCCGTTTCCTCGTAGTACATCCAGTAGGACGGGTCGAAACCGCCCATCCGGAGGAACGCCTGGGTACGGATCGCGAAGAACGCCCCGACGGGATAGCGGAGCTCGGGCCAGCGTTCCACCGCGGCGGCCTCACCGCGCACCGCCGTGTACGCATTCGTACGGATACTCGGAAGCACCGCCGTGCCCCGGCCGGAGAGGCCGGTCTCGGCCCGCACCGGGAAACCCACCACGTCCGCGTCGGCGGGTATCGAACCGAGGATATCGGGAATCAGGTCCCTGGTCCGCTCAGGCATGGTCACGTCGCTGTTCACGACGAGCAGCCACTCGGGCGGGGACGCGGGCCGCGGCTCCTGCGCCGGGCCGGGCCGCAGCGCACGGAGCACGGCGATGTTCACAGCCGTGCCATATCCGACATTCCCGTGCCCCTCGTACAGCTCAACGCCCGCGGGCAGGTCTTCGTGCACCGTGCCGGGCCGGTTCTCGACCAGCGCGACCCGGCAGCCGGTAACCCCGGCCAGGGTCGCCAGAAGACGGTGGAGCTGGGGTGATCCACCATAGGAGACAACAACGGCCAGAAGGTTATGCATAGTCCGCCTTGAAGGAGAAACAGAGGGATTCGGGAAGCTCGGACGATCCCGGCAGCCTCAAAACACTAACGTGAGCGCCACACTGTCGCCCACATGACAATCGGCGCGTCGCCGAGTCATCAATTCGTATTAATAATAGGTAGCTCTCGTCGGCCGGTACGCCGCCGCCGGACCATGCCCGAGCGGGAGCGGCCGGCGCTCCACCCCGAAGCGTGTTGCGCCAGCAGCGCATGGGCTGGCTCAGCCAACTCGCTTCGATGGTCCGCGGACCCGGGTCGGGCCGACCTCGCCCCGGATCGGGTGATCGGCGGGCAACGGAGACATCGCCGTGGCACCGTGTTTGCCATGGTCCGCGCCCTGCTGCCGCCGGTGGCCCTCACCGAGACGCAGGCCGCGGCAGTGATGGCGGCGCTGGCCGCGCTCCAGGACGGGCCGTTCGCCGCCGACGCCGCCGACGCGCTGGGCGCCGTCCTCGACGCGCTGGGCGTGACCGGCACGGCCGCCCGCGAGGAGCTCACCGAAAAGGCACGGCGGATCGGCACGGACCCGGTCCGCGCCCCGCGGGGGGCGGTGGCCACCGTTGTCGAGGCGGCTCTGCTCGACGGAGTCGTCATCACGATCGACTACGTCGACGCCGCCGGCGCGGTCAGCGAGGGACGTCCGGTGGAGCCCTGGCTGATCGGTTTCACCGGGGGCCACTGGTACCTGTTCGCGTGGTGCCTGCGCCGGGGCGGCCCACGCTGCTTCCGGTGGGACCGGATCACGCGCGCGGAGGCGACGCGGACCCCGGTCCAGGAACGCGACACGATCGCGGCCTTCGGGATCCCGCCCACCGGGACCCACCCCGCGCCCGCCCGTCGACCCGCCTGAACCGGGTCCGCCTCGCCGGCGGCGGCTAGCGTCCCGAGTCCGCCACGTTGGCCGCCGGTGCGTCGGCCCGGGTGTCCGTGCCGGTCACCAGACGACCGCCACCGCCGACCCCACTGACTCCGCCGGCCCCACTGACTCCGCCGACCCCACTGAGCCCGCCGACCTCGCTGGACCCGCCGACCTCGCTGGACCCGCTGAGGCCGCCGGCCCCACCGTCGTGGCCGTCGTCGCCGTTCTCGGCGGGCGGCTCCGTCGTCAGCGACCAGACGATCGACCCGGCCAGCACGACCGCGATCACCGCGAGGGACAGCCAGATCGGCATGTGCCAGACGTCGGTGAGCAGCATCTTCACCCCGATGAAGGCAAGGATCACGGCGAGCCCGGTCGCCAGGTGGTGGAACTTCTCCATCAGCCCGGAGAGGAGGAAGAACAGCGACCGCAGGCCGAGGATGGCCAGTGCGTTGGCGGTGTAGACGAGGAAGGTCTCGTTCGTCACGCCGAGCGCCGCAGGCACCGAGTCGAAGGCGAACAGGACGTCCGCGGTCTCGACCGCCACCAGCACGGCGAGCAGCGGCGTGGCGATCAGCTTGCCCGCGCGCCGCAGGATGAAGTGCTGCCCCTGGTAGGTGTCCGTCACCGGGATCACCCGGCGCAGCAGCCGGACGGCCCTGCTCTGCCCGGGGTCCATGTCGACGCCGTCGTCGCGGACCATCTTGAACGCCGTGTACAGCAGGAAGGCGCCGAAGATGTAGATCACGAAGCTGAAGTTCTCGAGCAGCGCGATGCCGGCCGCGATGAACAGGAAGCGCAGCACCAGAGCGCCCAGCACGCCGTAGAACAGCACGCGGTGCTGGTACTCCCGCGGGACCTTGAAGTACGAGAAGATCAGCGCGAAGACGAACAGGTTGTCGACCGAGAGGCTCTTCTCGAGCAGGTAGGCCGCCGCGTACTCGCCGGCCGCGCCGGGGCCCTGCCAGGCCCAGATGACGAAGGCGAAGGCCACACCGAGCGACACCCAGCCGACGCTCCACCACGCGGCCTCCCTGAAGCCGATGACGTGCGCCCTGCGGTGCGCGATCAGGTCGATGGCGAGCAACAAGAGCAGGCCGCCAATGAAGGCGGCCCAGGCCCAGGCGGGCACATCCACGGAATCTCCTTTGGGTGGTACGGGGGGGGTCGCGGCCGGTGGCCGCGGTCACCGGCGGGGCTCACGGGCCCCGCCGGGAATGCTGTGCTCTGGTCCGCCGGGCGCCGTTGCCAGCAGCGTGACCAGAGCGGGTTCAGGACGGGCCGCCGGGCCCGCGCGCCGAGGGGGCCGCTCAGGCCCGGCGACGGCGGGGACGTCCGCCGGGAACCCGGCGGGACCGGGCTCTCGGCGCGACCGGTGAGCTCACCGGCGGCGGCGGCCGAAGCCGGTCGGGATGACCACCCGGCCGTGCAGCGGCGTGGTCTCCAGCGCCCGGGCCAGTTCGCCCGGGCCCACGGTGCCCACCATCCCGGGCAGGCCATCCGGGCCGTCGGCGACGACGACGATCACGCCCGCGGCGGGCCGGTGCGCCAGCCGCGACGCGACCGCGGCGAGCGGCTCCTCCGGACGGGCGGTGGCGACCCGGTCCAGCGGGATGGTCACCCGGGCCACCCGGGCCAGGTCGCGGTCGTCCGCGGGCACCGCGGCCAGATCACGCAGCAGGGTGACGCCGATCAGCGGCCCGGCGAAGTCCCGGACCCCGAACACCGAGGCGCGGGACGGGAGCACGGTCTCGTCCAGCGCGGCGGCGACTGTCTTCCAGGACGGCAGCGCCTCCGGGGCGGGGATCATCACGTCACGGACGAAGACCCCGCGCAGCGCGGCGGAGGTGCGCTCCTGCGTCTGCGCGAGCCGGGACGTCCCGAGCGCGAGCCAGCCGAGGAGAATCGCCCACAGGCCGACCAGCCCGACCAGGAAGGTGGCCGCCGCACCGAAGACGATCAGGGTCCACCCGGTGATGACACCCGCGCGGGCCACGGCCGCGCCCGCGGCCGCCTCGTCACCGGTGCGGCGCAGGACCCGGGCGGCGAGGATCCGCCCGCCGGCGCTGCGCGGTGCGGGCAGCAGGTCGACGACGGTGATGAGCAGGGCGAACGTGCCGACCCAGAGCGCCAGCTCGCCGACCAGGGCGAGCGTTCCGCCGGGGGCGAACGCGCCGGCGGCGACCAGCACCATCCCGGCGAGGGCCGTCACCATCAGGCCCGCACGGGCGACGGCGGCGTCGGCGAGTGCGTCACCGGTGGCCGGGGCGAGCGGGTCATCGGAACCGGCCGGGCCGGTACCGCCCAACGGGGCGCTACCGCCCGACGGGCCGGTACCGCTCAGCGGGCTGCCGTCACCCCGGTCCGTCGAGCGGTCGCGTGCGGGTGCGAGGCCCAGCCGGCTCCCGAAGGCGCCGAGGGTGATCCCGGTGACCGTGATCCCGGCCCTGCGCGCGGCGGCGGCCCGGGCCAGGTCGGCCCCGAGCAGGATCGCGACGAGCAGACCCGCGCCGAGCACGCCCCCGCTGAAGTAGGCGAAGCCCGGACGGCCCGGCACGGTGGCGGGGAGGGTGAGCGCGCCGAGCAGCACTGTCACGACCGCCACGGACACGAACAGGCCTGGGCGCACTGCGATCGGCGGCAGCGCCGTGGGGCGGGAGCCGTCCTTCGTGGACATGTCTCGGGTAGATCCTTTGCCTTTCACCGTCAGTCACTTCCGTCGGGGGCTTTGTGTTGCCGTGGTGGCACCTGGGCTGGGCGATGATCGCGGCGCCGGGCGGCCGACGGGCGGTGCGGGGATCGTCCCCGCGAGGGGCCGGATCCGCTCCGCGTCGGCCTGCCGTGGGCGCCCCGCAGGGCCCCGTACCAGGCTCAACGCTCAGCCTGCCCTTCGGTGTCCCGGCAGACACCGTCCGGAGTCCGCGACTTTGTCTACGATTTCCTTGCCGATACTCGGCAGCCGAGCGGGGGGAGAGCATGAGGTGACGAAACGGGATCAAACACCCAGGCCGGTCTTCCCGGACGATGACCAGCCAGCCGGGCTGCCCGGTACCAGCCTCACCCGGCTCCCCCGGGCCGCCGTGCTCGCGGCGGCCGACGCCCGCCTGCACGCCGGCCTGCTGGGCAACTATCTGGAGGTGCTCGCCTCCGCGGCCGACAGCGGCCGGCGGCTGTCCCGCGCCGAGCTCGACGTCTTCCGGGCGCTCGGCCAGGCCGCCGCCGAGTCCGGCGCCTCGCTGCCGGCGCTCGTCGACCTCTACCTCTCCGCGACCTGGCGGATCTGGCCGTCGCTGCCCGTCGTCCGCCAGGCCGACCGGGACGCGCGCGACCTGGGACGGACGCTGCCGGCGGTCCTGGACGGGCGGGTGCCGGCCGTCGCCCACGCCGAGCACTCCCAGCACACCGAGGACGGCGGTGATCCCACCGATCTCAGCGGGCTGACCGTCGGGGCGGTCTCGCGAACCCGCGCGGCGGCGTCGGCCGTCCTGCGGGCCAGCGACGACGCGGTCGCGGCGGTGTGCGAGGGCTACGAACGGGCCCGCGCGGCGCGGGCGCGCTCGGAGGAGGCGATGCGCCGCGAGCTGGTGGACGACCTGCTCACCGGCACCTCCGAGCTCGGGCCGCTGCTCGAGCGGGCGGCCGCCTTCGGGCTCCGGCTGGAGGCGCCACACGTCGTCCTCGTCGCGGCGGGCGGGCGGCGCTTCCTGGACGGGCGGGCGGTCGTGCGCGGGATCGAGGAGGCGCTGCGCGCGCAGTGCGCCACGGAGCCCCTCGTCGCGACCAAGGACGGGCTGCTCGTCTGCGTCGTCCCGCAGGAGACCGACCTGACCCTGCCCGTCCCGCCCACGGCGGCGATCACGCCGGACGACGGCGCCGCACCGGACCGCCGCCCCGCCGCCGGCCCGACGGCCGGGTCGGCCAGGGCCGGGGTGACCAGCGTGAGCGATCCCGCGTCGGGACGTCACCATCCTGTGCATCACCCCGTGCACGCCCGGCCGGACGGCGGCTCCGGGCACCCGAGGGCCGACCGGCCGACCCTCGACCGGGAGATCGCACGCCCACGGGCCACGGCGCCGCGGGGCCGGCGCCGGATGGACCCGCCCGGCCCCGGCGACGCCGGGTTCGCGCCGCTGCCGGCGTTCTCCCCCGCGGACGCGGCGCCGTCCACCGCCATCAGGGCGGTCATCGGGCGGCTGGGGGTGGAACCGGAGCTCGTGTGGCGGCTTGGGGTCAGCCGGCCCCGCAGCGGCGTCGCCGGCGTGCGCATCGGCTATGAGGAGGCCCGCAACGCCGTCGAGCTGGCCGGGCGGATGCGGCTGGACGGGCAGGTCGTGCACGCCGACGACCTGCTCATCTACAAGGTGCTGCTCCGCGACCGGGAACCGCTGGAGGAGCTCGTCGAGGCGGTGCTCAGCCCGCTGCGGGCGGCGCGGGGCGGCGCGGGGCCGCTGATCGAGACGCTCGACGCCTACTTCGCGACCGGCGGCGTGGCGCTCGCGGCGGCCCGCCGGTTGCACCTGTCGGTGCGCGCGCTCACCTACCGGCTCGACCGCATCCACGCCCTGACCAGGCATGACCCGACCTCTCCGACGGACCGGTACGTCCTGCAGACCGCGGTGCTCGGTGCCCGGCTGCTCGGCTGGGAGGGCACCTCGCGCTGAGGGGCACCGCCGCGTGGGGCCGCCGGGTGCCACCGCCGAGGTGGCCGGGGACCGCCGCCGGGAAACTGTCGGAGGCGTGTGGTGTTCTGGAACTCGTGAGCACAACGTTCGAACGCCCCACCACGGACTTCCAGCGCTCGGCCGCGCCGTTCGAGGTCGTCTCGGATTTCGCCCCCTCAGGCGACCAGCCGGCGGCGATCGAGGAGCTGGCCCGCCGCGTGCGGGCCGGCGAGAAGGACGTCGTGCTCCTGGGCGCGACGGGCACCGGCAAGTCGGCCACCACCGCCTGGCTCGTGGAACACCTGCAGCGCCCGACCCTGGTGATGGCGCCCAACAAGACACTGGCCGCCCAGCTCGCGAACGAGTTCCGTGAGCTGCTGCCGAACAACGCCGTCGAGTACTTCGTCTCCTACTACGACTACTACCAGCCCGAGGCGTACATCGCGCAGACCGACACCTACATCGAGAAGGACTCCTCCATCAACGAGGAGGTCGAGCGGCTGCGCCACTCGGCGACGATGAACCTCCTCACCCGGCGCGACGTGGTCGTCGTCGCCAGCGTGAGCTGCATCTACGGTCTGGGCACCCCCCAGGAGTACATCGACCGGATGGTCCGGCTGCGCGTCGGCGACGAGATCGAGCGCGACCGCCTGCTGCGCCGCTTCGTCGATGTCCAGTACGCCCGCAACGACCTCGCCTTCACCCGCGGAACGTTCCGCGTGCGTGGCGACACCGTCGAGGTGTTCCCGGTCTACGAGGAGCTCGCGGTCCGGATCGAGATGTTCGGCGACGAGATCGAGCGCCTGACCTACCTGCACCCGCTCACCGGGGAGATCGTCCGGGAGTCCCAGGAGGTCTTCGTCTTCCCCGCCACCCACTACGTCGCCGGGCCGGAGCGGATGGAGCGGGCGATCGCCGGCATCGAGGCGGAGCTCACCGACCGGCTGGCCGAGCTGGAGAACCAGGGCAAGCTGCTGGAGGCTCAGCGGCTGCGGATGCGCACCACGTACGACATCGAGATGATGCGCCAGGTCGGCTTCTGCTCCGGCATCGAGAACTACTCCCGGCACATCGACGGCCGGGCCGCCGGCACGGCCCCGCACACCCTGCTCGACTACTTCCCGGACGACTTCCTGCTGGTCATCGACGAGTCGCACGTCACCGTGCCGCAGATCGGCGGCATGTACGAGGGCGACATGTCCCGCAAGCGGAACCTGGTCGACCACGGCTTCCGGCTGCCGAGCGCCATCGACAACCGGCCGCTGCGCTGGGAGGAGTTCCTGGAGCGCATCGGCCAGACGGTGTACCTCTCGGCGACCCCGGGCCCCTACGAACTGGGGCGCGGGGACGGCGTCGTCGAACAGATCATCCGGCCGACCGGCCTGCTCGACCCGGAGATCGTGCTGAAGCCGACCAAGGGCCAGATCGACGATCTCGTGCACGAGATCCGGATCCGCGCGGAACGCGACGAGCGGATCCTGGTCACCACGCTGACCAAGAAGATGTCCGAGGATCTCACCGACTACCTGCTCGAGCTCGGCATCCGGGTGCGCTACCTGCACAGCGAGGTCGACACGCTGCGCCGGGTCGAGCTGCTGACCGAGCTGCGCCGCGGCGAGTTCGACGTGCTCGTCGGCATCAACCTGCTCCGCGAGGGCCTCGACCTGCCCGAGGTGTCGCTGGTGGCCATCCTCGACGCCGACAAGGAGGGCTTCCTGCGCTCGGACAAGTCCCTGATCCAGACCATCGGCCGTGCCGCCCGCAACGTCTCCGGCCAGGTCCACATGTACGCGGACAAGATCACTCCGTCGATGAGCAAGGCCATCGAGGAGACGAACCGGCGCCGGGAGAAGCAGATCGCCTACAACACCGAGCGCGGTCTCGACCCGCAGCCGCTACGCAAGAAGGTCGTCGACATTCTCGAGGACATGGTCCGCGAGTCGGCGGGCGAGGAGATGATCGGCGGCGGTGGCCGGGCGCAGTCCCGTGGCAAGGCCCCGGTACCCGGGATGAAGTCGAAGGCGGGGGACTCGGTCGGCCGGTACGCGGCGGAGCTCGCCGGCATGCCGCGCCACGAGCTCGCCCAGCTCATCCGCCAGCTCGACGACCAGATGCACGAGGCCGCCAAGGAACTGCAGTTCGAGCTGGCGGCCCGGCTGCGCGACGAGGTCAACGAGCTGAAGAAGGAGCTGCGCGGGATGGACGCCGCGAACGTCCGGTAGCCGCGCCAACGCCCGGCGCCGGAACCGGGCCGGGCCACCGGCGGAACCCGGGCGCCTGGCCGGGCCGGTCAGGCCGCGCGGCGGGCGTGTACCTCGAGGCGGACGTAGTCGACGGCGGGCCGGGGCAGCCGCTCGGCGACCGCCCGGACGAAGGCCGCGCGCTCGTCGGCGCCCAGCCTGACCAGGTGCGCGCCGAGCACGACCGTCTCCAGGTAGTCGTGCAACGCAGCCGGACCGTCGAACTGGGCGGTCTCGGCGCGCAGCCGGGCCTCGATGTCGACGAAGCCGGCCGCGGCGAGGCGCCGCTCCGTCTCGGCCGGCGCCGCGAAGTTCCACACCTGCGGAACCTCTCCGAGCACCGCCGCCAGGGCCGCCTGGACGGAGGCGATGTTGCCGTGGCCGCCGCAGTCGACCGAGAGCCGGCCCCCCGGCCGCAGGATCGCCGCGAGGTTGTCGAACACCCGCTGATGATCGGCTATCCAGTGCAGGACGGCCACGCTCAGCACGGCGTCGACCGGCTCGGCGATCGGCAGCGGGTCAAGCAGGTCCGCCGCGAGAATGGTGAGCCGTTCGGTGTCAGGCAGCCGCGCACGGAGCTGGTCGAGCATGCTCGCCGATGCGTCGACGGCGATGACCCGGCCGCGCGGGAGCGCCTCGAGCAGCGCCGCGGTGTCCCGCCCGGTGCCGCAGCCGGCGTCCAGCACGGTCTCGCTGCCGGTCAGCGCGAGCCGGGCAAGCGTGCGCTGCCCCCACAGCTCGTGCGGCAGCCGCAGCCGGCCGTAGGCGGCCGCGTCCCACTCCCAGGCCACGGCGCTCAGGAGCCGGGGCGGGCGGAGGGCTCGGCCAGCCCGGCGTCACGCCGGCGCAGCAGCTCCCCCCACACCTCGCCCACGCGTTTCCGTAGGTCGTCGAGCGACCCGCTGTTGTCGACCAGGATGTCGGCGACCGCCCGCCGCTGTTCGTCGGTGGCCTGGGCGGCCATCCGGGCCTCGGCCTGGTCCCGGGCGAGACCTCGCCGGGCGAGCCGCTCCAGACGCAGCTCGCGTGGTGTCTCGACGACCACGATCGCGTCGTAGCCGGGGCGCGGTCCGCCCTCGACCAGCAGCGGGATGTCGTGGATCACGACGGCGTCCGGCGGCGCGGACGCGATCCGGGCCGCCATCTCCGCCCGGATCAGCGGATGGGTGATCGACTCGAGCCGCCGCCGGCTCGCCTCGTCGGCGAACACCACGCGCCCCAGCGCCTCCCGGTCGAGGGCGCCGTCCGCCAGCAGCACGGACGGCCCGAACGCCTCGGCGACGGCGGCGAGGCCTGGCGTCCCGGGGGCGACTACCTCGCGGGCGATCCGGTCGGCGTCCACCAGATGGGCGCCGTGTTCCACCAGGAGTTCCGACACGGCGCTCTTGCCCGACCCGATTCCGCCCGTGAGGCCCACAATCAGCACCAGCCGAGTCTGCCAGGAGCCTCCCGTGCCCGCGACGGGTCCGCGCGGCGCCGGCCGGCCGCGCGGGTTGGCACACTGGACGGGTGGCGCCCACCCGCAGCGAGCCCGGCCGTGCCGGGCCTGACCGCGCCAGGCCCGGCCGGGCAGAGTGGACGCGGGCGGCGATTGCCCGGGGCTGGCCGGCGCTGCTCACCGGCAGCCTGCTCGCCGCCGGCACGGTGGGCCTGGTGCTGCTGCCCACGCTCGCGAGCTCCGCTCCCCTGCTACTCATCGCGCTGCGGCCGACGGTCTCCGTCCTCATACTGGTCGGCGGCGACGTCGCGTTCCTGCCCGCACTGCTGATCGCCACGGTGCTCCGGACCCTGCTCGACCTCGGGTACTTCGGCCTGGCCCGCTACAATGTCCGGTCGCTCCTGCTGCGCCGGGTCGGCACCAGCCGGCTGGTCACCGTCCTGTCGCGGCACGGCGCGCAGCGGGGCCTGCTGTGGTTCTGCCTGATCAACACGAACGTGGCCGTCGACGCGGCGCTGGGCACCGGGTCGGTGTCGATGCGCCGGTTCCTGCGGTTTCTCGTCCCCGGTTCGATGACCTCCTCGGCGCTCTACCTGTCGGCGGGCAGCGCCCTCGGGCCGTGGACCAGCGACCTGGTCCGCTGGCTCGACAACCACGCGAGCCTGCTCATCAGCGGCGGCATCGCGCTGGCCTGCGCCCACGCCGCGGTGGTCATGGTGACCCGCCGGGTGCGCGCCGGGCGACGTCCGGCCCCGGCCACCAGCCCGCCGGTCAGCAGCCCGCCGGTGAGCGTCGAGGACGTCCACTAGAAAAGGCCGGACAGGCACGAGGGACGGTTCGGCAACAGCGTATATCCGCGCCGATTTTCTCATTTTCTCCGGCGCCGGACGGATTTCCCGCGAGCACCACCTGAGCGGCGTCCGGGCGCGAATTTCCTCGCTGTGATCTAACACGGTTTTTACAGGCCGGACGACCATCCCGGGCGTAAGACGTCGTGACTGCCCGAGAACCCCGCGGCCTGTCGCGTGCCGGATCGGAGAGGTGGATCGTCCTGGTGTTTCGTTCGAAGTTGATCGGCACGGCGCTCGTGACGGCGGCGCTGGTGAGCGCCTGTGGCGCAGGAGGATCCACCCAGAGCGGAACGGCGACCTGGACCTGCGCGCCGGGTGTCACTGACGACGAGATCACGGTCGGCGTCCTCTACCCGGACAGCGGCGCAATGTCAGCCCAGTACACCGGATACCGCTCCGGTGTCGAGGCCCGCATGGCGGAGCAGAATGCCGCCGGCGGGGTCGGCGGCCGCCGGATCACGACGATCTGGCGTGATGACGAGTCCAGCCCGGGCGTCAACCTGCGCGCGGCGAAGGATCTCGTGACCGCGGGCGCGTTCGCGATCCTCGAGCACACGGCGTACTCGGAACAGTCCGCGCCCTGGCTCGACCAGCAGCACATTCCAGTGGTTGGCGTGGCCGACCAGCCGCTGTGGGCGGACCACCCGAACATGTTCACGTACACGTACGTCGCCGACGACACCGAGGCGACGACCACCCTGGGGCAGTTCGTCCAGTCCCGCGGCGGAACCCGGGCGGCGCTGATCATCACCTCGGCGACCCGGGCTTCCCTGCTCTACGCCGAGAGCGCGCGACGCAGCCTGGCGGCGGCGGGCATCCCGGTCGTGTTCGAGGAGCCGATCGACGGCATCACCATGCCCGACGTCGTCGGGCGGATCGTCCGGACCGGAGCGGACACCCTGGTCGCGGCCACCTCGCTCGACATCTACATCGGCGCCCTGATCACCGCCGCCGAGCAGGGCCACCCCTTCGGGACGGCGGTCTCCCCCGCCGGCTACGACATGCGCGTGCTGGCCTCCGGCCTGCGGCAGGCCCTGGCCGGCACCTACACGCCGCTGCCCTTCACCGCGCTGGAGCGGGGCCTGCCCGCCCACCGCGACTACCTGTCCGCGATGACCCGGCACGCCCCCGAGATCCAGCCGCCGAGCCAACAGAGCGCCGTCAACGGGTGGATCAGTGCCGACCTGTTCCTGCGCGGCCTGCGGACCCAGGGGCACTGCCCGACCCGCGACTCCTACATCCGCGGGCTGCGCGCAGTGACCGACTACGACGCCGGCGGCCTGCTCACCCAGAAGATCAACTTCTCGGCCGGGCAGGGCCAGCTGGACCGCTGCGCCGACTTCGTCCGCGTCTCCGCGACCGGTGACGTGTTCGAGGTCGTCGAGCCGCAGCCGCGATGCGGCGAGCTCGTCCCGGCGGCTCCGGCCGTCACCGCGGCGACGGCCGCGGCACAGGACGGCGCAGGCCGGTCTGGACATCTGCTCACGTAGCGGCCAAGGTCGGTGGCCCCGGGTCAGATCCGCCCGGGACGGCCCACACCTGGAGGAGTCGCCGATGACCGGTCACCGACGCTGCGCGCCCTGTGCCGTGCCGCCGCACATCCTCGAGCGCATCGCCCGGAACGGGAACGACGAGCAGCGCGCCCGCGCGCTGTCCACCATGGCCCAGGACTCCTCGCACCGCAGCGTGCGGGTGCACAACGCCCTGATGCGCTCCGTACAGCGCCCGGCGACCCCGCCGCGGCTGGCCCCGACCAGCGGCCCGCGCCGCACGATCGGCGACGCGAAGGAGTCCGAGGACCTGCCGGGTACGACCGTGCGCGCCGAGGGCGACGCCCCGGTGGCCGACGTCGCCGTGAACGAGGCGTACGACGGCCTCGGCGCCACGTTCGCGTTCTTCCTCGACGCCTACGGCCGGGACTCCGTCGACGACGACGGGATGGGCCTGCTCGCGACCGTGCACTACGGCGATCATTACGAAAATGCCTTCTGGAACGGCCGGCAGATGGTCTTCGGCGACGGTGACGGCGAGCTGTTCAACCGGTTCACGGTCTCGCTGGACATCATCGGCCACGAGCTCGCGCACGGCGTCACCGAGGACGAGGCGCAGCTGATGTACCTGAACCAGTCGGGCGCGCTGAACGAGTCGCTGAGCGACGTCTTCGGCTCGCTGGTGAAGCAGCACCTGCGCGGCCAGACCGCCGAGGATGCCGACTGGCTGATCGGCGAGGGCCTGCTCACCGACGCCGTGCAGGGCGTGGCGCTGCGGTCGATGAAGGAGCCCGGCACGGCCTACGACGACCCGGTGCTCGGCGACGACATTCAGCCCGCGCACATGGACGGCTACGTCCGCACGACGACCGACAACGGCGGGGTGCACATCAACTCGGGCATCCCGAACAAGGCTTTCTACACGCTCGCGGTGGCCCTCGGCGGCCACGCCTGGGAGCGCGCGGGCCGGATCTGGTACGAGGCGCTGCGCGCGCCCCAGCTCCGGCCGAACGCGACGTTCCGGTCGTTCGCCGCCGCCACCTCGCGCCAGGCCCAGGTGCTGTTCGGGCCCGAGGAGACCCAGGCCGTGCGGGACGCCTGGGCCTCGGTCGGCGTTCCGGTCTGACGCCCCGGCCGGGCGGGGAGAATCGGAGGGTGACCGGCGACCGGAACACCGGGTCCCGCCCAGACGGCGGCGGGCCCGCCGACCTGGCCGGGCGCATCCGGGTGATCCTGGAGCGCTCTGGCGGGATCATCGGCCGGCCGGTCCGGCGCGGGCTCGACACCGCCCAGCTCCCCGCCGACCAGGCGGCCACGCTGCGGTCGCTGGCGGCCTCGCTCACCGCCGGGCCGGACGGTACCGCCGGGCCAGGCGGCACCGGCGGCGGCCCGGCGGGGGCGGATCGCTTCGTCTACGTGATCGAGGTGGAGTTCCAGGGCGGGCGGGTGGAGCGGACGTTCCACGAGCCGGTGCCCGAAGGGGTCAGACCCCTGCTGACGTTGCTGTCACGCGCGCCGCGGCTGCCCGCTCGGCCCGGATCACCACCGCCATCGTCTCCAGCAGGCGGTTCTCCGCGTCGATGAGCGCGGCGCTCGACGGCTCGTGGCTCCTGGTCACCGAGATGCCGACGGCGATCGGCACCGCCGACTCCCGGGCCCACGAGCGGCGGACCTCGTCGACCATCGCCTCGGCCCGTTCCCGCCCGCCGGTCGGGACGGCCACCGCGAACCGGCTGTCCGACCAGCGGGCGAGATACGCGGACTCGTCGCAGACGGCCCGCAGGAGCTCGGCGAACCGCCTGGTCAACCTGTCCCGGCCCGCCTGGACGTCGAACAGGCACACGCCGGCGCCCGGCGACAGCCCCTGCAAGGTGGAGAGGAAGGCCGCCCGGCCGGTCAGCCCGGCCGTACCGTCCGGGTGGTGCTCCCGATCCGAGGCGGCCCGCAGCCGGCCGAGGCCGTGCCCCACCTGCCCGACCAGCAGCGCCATCGCGCGGTACAACGACGGGTCGATCGCGGCCACCGGGGCCGGCCAGCGGGCGCACATGACGCCGAGCGCACCGCCCTCCCCCGGGATCGGGACGAGGAACGCAGAAGCCACGCCGCTGGCACGGACGATGTCCAGGTTGAAGCCGGGGAAGGTCGGCGCGTCCGGGACGAACAGCGGGCTCTGTGTCCGCAGGACCTCACCGATGACCGTCTCGTCGTTCGAGTTGAACCGCTGCCCCGGCTTGATGAGGGAGGTGGCCCCGGGCGCGAGGGAAGCCCCTACGGAGCTGTAGACCGTCGAGCCGGGCGTGTCGGACATCAGGACGGTGACGACGTCGCCGCCCAGCATGTGCCGCGCGGCGTCACTGACCAGGGACGCGGCCGCCGGGAGATCATCCGGGTAACAGAGCTGGTCCAGTGCCCGGGCGGTGTCGGTGACCACGGCGAGCAGCACGGCCTCCCGGCGGACGTCCATCATGACCGCGGCGTGCTGGGCGAGGCTCTCCAGCGCCTCGCGCTGGCCCGGGGTGAGCCGCCGCGGGATCCGGTCGCTGATCGTAACCGCGCCGATGGCGTGGCCGTCGGAGGTCCGCACCGGGACGGCTGCGATGAAACGGATCTGCCGGCCGGGGAACGCCCTGGTCCCGTGCGCGAACCGGGTGTCGAGCATCGCGTCGGGAATCTCCAGCAGCTCGCCCGCCGCCACGGCGTGCGAGGCCACGCCGACCCGGGCCGGCACGTCGTTCAGGTCGTGGCCGTGGCGGCCCAGGTAGGTCTCCGAGTCGGCGCCGACCAGGAGCACCGACCCCACGTTGCAGCCGGTCATCGCGGCCGCGAGGGCCGCCATGTCGTCCAGGGGGTAGGTCCGCGGCCGGAACGCGATCTCGTAGCGCCGGGTCGCGGCGACCCGCGCCGCCTCGTCCGCCACCGGCGGGGCCAGGACACCGAACCGCCGCGTCTGCGACACCGTGAAGGGGGCCTCCGGGCCGACGATCGGCTCGGAACGCGCCGCGTCCACCGCGTCGGCCGCCGGCCCGGCACCGCCCACCGGCGCGCCGCTGCCGGCCGGCACAGCACCACCAGCCGGCACAGCGCCATCAGCCGGCAGGGCGGCAGGGACCGCCGCACCGGCGGCGCCGGGGCGGTCGGCGGGTGCGGCCCGCTCCACCAGCAGGTCCTCGAGATGCGACGGCGGGCGCGGGCGCGAGACCGCGTCGCCCTGCAGGATGTCGCAGCCGAGCTCGGTCATCATCCGCAGCGTCCGGTCGTCCTCGACGCCCTCGCCGACGACCCGCAGGCCGAGCCGGTGGCCGAGGTCCAGCACCGAACGCACGATCGCCGCGTCCAGCAGGCTGCCGCGGACGTCCGCGACGAACCCGCGGTCGATCTTGACCTCGTCGAACGGCAGCGCCTTGAGGATCTCCATCGAGCTGTAACCGGTGCCGAAGTCGTCCAGGGCGAGCTTGACGCCCTTGCTGCGCAGCTCCCGGAGCATGGCGGCGGCCCGGCCGGGCTGGGTCACCAGGGCGCTCTCGGTGATCTCAAGGGTCAGTACGTCCGGGGGGAGCTGGTGGCGGGCAAGGCTCCCGGTCACCAGACTGGGCAGGTCGTCCAGGACGAGCATGCGGGCGGAGAGGTTCACCGAGACGGGCACGTGCAGCCCACGGGCGGCCCACGCGGCGCACTGCCGCAGCGCCTCGTCCAGCACCCACCTCGTGACGTCGACGATGAGCGCCGAGCGCTCCGCCATCGGCAGGAACGCGCCGGGCGGCAACAGCCCGCGGGTCGGATGGCTCCAGCGCACGAGAGCCTCGACGCCGACGATCCGCCCGGTCGCCGCCGCCTGGAGCGGCTGGTAGAAGACGATGAGCTCGTCCCTGGCGATAGCCGCGCGCAGCTCCGCGTACAGCGCGATCTCCCAGGAGCGCACGCCCGCGATGCCCGCGTCCCACAGCCCGACCCGCTCGCCCTCGCGCTTAGCCCGGGACAGCGCCGCGTCCGCGCAGGGCAGCAACGACCCGATCGTCTCCCCGTCACGCGGGGCGACCGCCAGCCCGGCGCTCGCCTCGACCTCGACCTCGACGCCGTGCACGGTGAACGGCCCCTCGATCTGGCGCAGCACCGACTGGCCAAGCTCGCGCAGGTCGCTCTCCCGACTCGCCGACGTCGACACGGACCCGCCCCGGTGCGGGCCGCCGTGTGCGGACCCGCCGCGGTCCGGATCTCCGCGGCTGGCATCACCACCGCCCAGCTCGTCGTCACGCCGGTCCGCGCCGGGCGGGCCGGGGATGACGAGCGCGAACTCGTCGCTGCCGAGCCGGCCGACGAAGGACGGCCGCGGCGTCACCGTGGGAAGAGCGCGGGCCAGCTGGCGCAGCAGCTCGTCACCGGCCTCGTGCCCCAGCGCGTCGTTGACCTCCCGGAACCGGTTGATGTCGAGCAGGAGCAGGACCGCCTCGCGGTCCTTCTTGACCGCCCGTGCGATCGCCGGGTCCGCGGCGCGAGTCAGCCCGCTGCGTGCCACCAGGGACGTCAGCGGATCGGAGTAGGCCTGCTCCCCGCGCCACTGGAACAGCACGTACATCACCAGGCAGCCGCCGGCCGAGCTGACGGCCGCCGCGATCAGCAGCGCCGGCGAGCCGGCGAGAGCGGAGTTGACCGACGCCGCCAGCAACAGCGTCAGGGTCACCCAGGCCGCCATGGCCAGGCTCCAGCCGAGCCTGAGCACACCGCAGTAGCTGGCGATCCAGGGGAACCACAGCAGGAACAGCTGGCTTTCCTCCCCGGGTATGGCGTCCGCGGCCGCGGCTCCCATCCCGGCCGCCATCGAGACGGCGGCGAGCGCGGCCAGCCACGGCCACCGCTCGTGGGCGGTGACGAGCCGCTGGATGAGGGCCAGGTTGACCAGCGCGATGGCCAGTGCGATCCACGTCCCGACACGCAGCCGCCCCGGGGATCCGGGGACGGTCAGGACCAACAGGAAGAACCCCACCATCCCGACGGTGAGGACCACTAGCAGGCGGCGGCGGTCGACGACTACGGGACCGCTGGTCACGACCCGTCCCCCTCTCCCTGGCCGCGGCAGATCCCCGGCGCTGGGCGCTGACCGGCGCCGTTGTGGCGGCCAGTGGCCGACGGGGCCCGGGCGCGCCGGACCCCCGCGCGGACGACAGAGACCTGACGTAGTCAGAACATAACCAAAAACCGAATGAATCTAACGTCCGCGACGACGCTTTACCAACCACATTTCGGACAGGCAGCGTGAATTCCGGACGATTCAACCCCGACGACGATGACCACGGCTGAGATTGTCGACTCCATCGCCGGAAAGGCGGAAAAGAGGCGGAAACCAGGGAAGCCAGGCTCCGGTCGCCGGTGTCAGTGACCGGCTTCGTCCCAGGTCCGGCCGGCGCCGACGCTCACCTCGAGCGGCACGGACATCTCGTACGCGCTGCCCATCTCGGCTCGGACCAACGCCTCGACCTCAGCCCGCTCGCCGGGGGCGATCTCCAGGACGAGTTCGTCGTGCACCTGCAGCAGCAGCCTGGAGCTCAGGTCACGCGAGCGCAGCGCCCGCCCCACGCCCAACATAGCAATCTTGATGATATCAGCCGCCGATCCCTGGATGGGGGCGTTCAGCGCCATCCGCTCAGCCATCTGCCGGCGCTGGGTGTTGTCGCTGGTCAGATCGGGCAGGTAACGGCGGCGGCCCATGATGGTCTCGGTGTAACCATCACGGCGGGCCTGGTCGACGACCCCGCGCAGAAAGTCCCGGACGCCGCCGAAACGGGCGAAATAGGCGTCCATCTGCTCGCGTGCCTCATCGGGGGCGATTCCGAGTTGGCCGGCGAGCCCGAAGGCGGACAGGCCATAGGCCAGCCCGTAGGACATCGCCTTGATACGCCGGCGCAGCTCGGGATCGACCTCGGAGACCGGCAGCCCGAACGCCTGCGCGGCCACGAAGGAATGGAGGTCCTCGCCCGATGCGAACGCCTCGATGAGGCCGGCATCACCGGACAGGTGCGCCATCAGCCGCATCTCGATCTGCGAGTAGTCGGCCGTCAGCAGTGTCTCGTACCCCTGGCCGACCACGAACGCCTGCCGGATCTGCCGGCCCTGCGGGGTGCGGATCGGGATGTTCTGCAGGTTCGGGTCGGTGGACGACAGCCGGCCGGTCGCCGCGATCATCTGGTTGAACGTCGTGTGGATCCGGCCGGCGTCGTCGATCATCGGGATGAGTGAGTCGACGACGGTCTTGAGCCGGGCGACGTCGCGGTGGTGCAGCAGCACGGGGATCAGCGGGTGGTCGGACTGGGTGGCCAGCCACGCCAGCGCGTCGGCGTCGGTCGTGTAGCCGGTCTTGATGCGCTTGGTCTTCGGGAGCGCGAGCTCGTCGAACAGGATCTGCTGGAGCTGCTTGGGCGAGCCGAGGTTGAAGGTGCGCCCGACGATGCCGTGCGCCTGTGCGGCGACGTCGGACACCTCACCGCCGTAGTGCTTCTGCAGCTCGAGGAGGTGATCCTCGTCGGCCGCTATGCCCGCGCGCTCCATCGTCGCCAGGATGGTCACCAGCGGGAGTTCCATCTCCCGCAGCAGGCGGGCCGCGGACCTGCGCTCCAGGTCGCCGTCGAGGGCGTCGGCCAGCTCGAGCGCGGCCCGGGCGCGGATCGCGTCGGCCTCCGCCTCGTCGGCCTCGCCGGAGCCGTCGAGGGTGAGCTGGCCGTTGCTCGGGGCGTCCGACTTCAGCTCGCGGTGCAGGTAGCGCAGGGCCAGGTCGGCGAGGTCGAAGGAGCGCTGGCCGGGCAGCGCCAGGTAGGCCGCGAGCGCGGTGTCGCTGGTGACACCGGCCAGGGTGAAACCGGCCTCGGCCAGCGCCAGCATCGGGCCCTTGAGGTCGTGGCCGGCCTTCGCCCTGTCCGGGTCGGCCAGCCAGTCGCCGAGGGCCACGGAGTCGCCGGCGGTGAGCTGGGTCGGGTCGATCCAGGCGGCGGCGCCGTCGGCGGCGGCGAGGGCCACCGAGACGATCACCCCGGTGCCCCGGCCCCAGGTGCCGCGCAGGTGCAGGCCCGTGCGGCCGGCGCCGGAGGCGTGCTCGGCGAGCCACGATGCGAGTTCGTCCGGCCCGAGCATGCTCAGCTCGATCTCGAAGCCCTCGTCGGCGGCCGGCGGCGCCACCGACAGCGCCGCGTACAGCCGCTCCCGCAGCACCCGGAACTGCAGCGTGTCGAAGAGCTGGTGGACGGCCTCGCGATCCCAGGGGTGCAGGCGCAGGTCTGCCGGCGTCAGCTCCAGCGGCACCTCACGGGCCAGCTCGGTCAGCGAACGGTTACGGATGACGTTGGACAGGTGCTCCCGCAGCGACGCGCCGGTCTTGCCGCCGATCTCGTCGGCCCGGTCGACCAGCTCGGCCAGCGAACCGAACTGCTGGATCCACTTGGTGGCCGTCTTCTCCCCCACCCCGGGCACCGAGGGCAGGTTGTCGGACGGGTCGCCGCGCAGCGCGGCGAAGTCGGGGTACTGCGCCGGGGACAGGCCGTACTTGGCCTGCACCTCGTCGGGGGTGAAACGCGTCATGTCGCTGATGCCCTTGCGGGTCATCAGCACCGTCACCCGCTCGTTCACCAGCTGCAGCGCGTCGCGGTCGCCGGTCACGACCAGGACGTCCATCCCCTCCGCGGACGCCTGGGTGGCGAGGGTGGCGATCACGTCGTCGGCCTCGTACCCGGCGGCGCTCACCCCGGGCACCGCCAGCGCGTCGCAGACCTGGTGGATCAGCGCGACCTGGCCGACGAAGTCCGCCGGCGTCTCCGAACGACCGGCCTTGTACTCGGCGTACTGCGTGTGCCGAAACGTCGGGGTGGGCAGATCCCACGCGACGGCGACGTGAGTGGGCTTCTCGTCGCGCAGAACGTTGATCAACATCGAGGTGAAGCCGTAGACGGCGTTCGTCGGCTGGCCGGTGGTGGTCGAGAAGTTCTCCACCGGAAGCGCGAAGAAGGCGCGGTAGGCCAGCGAGTGCCCGTCGAGCAGCAGCAGCCGCGGACGGTCCGCGGACGTCGACGGGACGCCGGACGCCGACGAACCGCGGGACGGGGACGAGGTAGTCGCAGGCACGCGGCGAGTCTAGGCCGTGGGTACGACAGGTCCGCGCATGTCCGGCGGAGGGCCAGGAGGAGATACAACCGGGACGCGCCACGAGCCCTACGCCGCCGGACGCCGACCGCGCCCGATAACCAATGAGGAATTGAACTAGTGTGCTCGACGTGTCCAGAACGGCGACGAGTACGGACAATCAGATCAACATGCTCAATGAGCTCAACGAGCACCGCGGTGAGCTCGGCGAACGCCTGGGGATCGTGCTGACGGAGGCGAGCGCGCAGCGCGTGGTCGCCACGATGCCGGTCGCCGGCAACCGCCAGCCCTACGGCCTGCTGCACGGCGGTGCCTCGGTGGCACTCGCGGAGACCGTCGGCTCGGTCGCCTCGATGCTCTCGGCCGGGGCCGACCGGGTCGCCGTCGGGATCGAGATCAACGCCACCCACCACCGCGCGGTCACCGACGGCGTCGTGACGGCGGTCGCGACTCAGGTGCACGGGGGGTCGACGCTGGCCACCTACGACATCCGGGTCACCGACGAGGCCGGCCGGGCGGTGTGCACCTGCCGGCTGACCTGCATGCTGCGCGACCGCCCACCGGCCGGCGGGAAGGTCCCGGCGCCGGGATCGGGCGACGCGGACCGCAAGCCGTGACCGGTACGCGGTGAACGGCGCGCGCAGCCGCCCTGCTACCGTCGACTGCAGGTGGACGCCCGGGGCGGACGAGTAGAAAACGCCGGGCACGGGGAAGGTTCGGACGGCACCAAAGTCCACCCCGGGCATTCGCCAAAGCGCCGGCCACAGGCCCCGCGAGCCACATCCCCGGCACCGGTGCCACTTCGGTGCCACGGAGTCGGAATCTAGGGTGCCACGGCGTCGGAATCGCTCGGGCTGCCCAGGTAGGCGTCGCGCACCCGGGGGTCGCGGGCCAGCTCGTCAGCACTGCCCGCGAGTGCTACCTGGCCGGTGTCCAGGACGTAGCCCCGGTGCGCGATCCGCAGCGCCGCCGCCGCGTTCTGCTCCACCAGCAGGACGGTCACCCCGTCCGCGTTGATCTCCTCGATCACTTCGAAGATCGTCGCGACCAGTTTCGGGGCCAGCCCGAGCGAGGGCTCGTCCAGCAGGACCAGCCGGGGCCGGGCCATCAGTGCCCGCCCGATCGCCAGCATCTGCTGCTCCCCGCCGGAGAGCGTGCCCGCGGGCTGGCGGTCCCGCTCGGCGAGGCGTGGGAACAGCGCGTGCACGCGGTCGAGGCCACGGCGGACGTCCCGGCGGGCTTCTCGGCGGGCGTCGCGGCCGGCACGGCTCCAGGCCCGGTGGCGGTCGGTGTAGGCGCCCATCGCGAGGTTCTCGGCCACCGTCATCGCCGGGAAGATCCGCCGTCCCTCGGGCACGTGGCTGATGCCGAGCGCGGCTACCCGGTGCACCGGCAGCCCTGGTGAGTCCCGCGTGCCGTCGGACCAGGCACCGGCACCGCCGTGCCCGCTGGTATCGCCGTGCCCACTGGTACCGCCGTCGGTGCCAGTGCCACCGAGCCCGGTACCGCTGCCGGTGCCAGCCAGGCGGGCGCCGTCGAACCAGACCGAGCCGCGAGCGGGCGGGAGGAGTCCGGAGATCATCCGCAGGGTGGTGGTCTTCCCGGCTCCGTTCGCGCCGAGCAGGGCCACCACCTCGCCCCGGTCCACCCGCAGCGAGATCCCCCGCAGCGCGGTGACGGCTCCGTAGGCCACCTCGGCGTCGCGCACGTCCAACAGCGGTCGCTCGGGGACGGTCAGGTCGACCAACGTCCCGGCCGGAATCGTGCTCCTGAACGCCGAGACGCTCCCGACCTGCGGCGCACTCCCGACCTGCGAGGCACTCCCGGTCGGCGGCGTGCTCCCGGTCGGCGGCGTGCTCCCGGTCGGGAGCGTGCTGTCGACCGGCGAGATGTTCTCCAGCGGCGCGATGTTCTCGAGTGGCGCGATGTTCTCGAGTGGCGCGATGTTCTCGAGTGGCGATCCGTCGAGGGGGTTCCCGTCCGGTGTCACGGCCCGTCCCGCCTCTCGTCCGGTTCGCCCAGGTAGGCCTCGACGACGGCGGGGTCGGCCCGAACCTCGTCGGGACGTCCCGCGGCGATCACCCGGCCGAAGTTGAGCACGACGATCGCGCGGGCGACCGCGGCCACCAGCCGGATGTCGTGCTCGATGAGGAGCACCGAGATGCCCCGCCCCGCGATGGCGCGGATGAGCGTGACGAGGTCCGTGCGCTCCGCGGCGGTGGCACCGGCGGCCGGCTCGTCGAGCAGCAGCAGCGAGGGGGACGTGCCGAGCGCGCGGGCGATCTCCAGCCGTCGCTGCTCCCCGTAGGCCAGGGCGGCCGCCGGCCGCTCGGCACGGTGGCCCAGCCCGACGAAGTCGAGCAGCTCATGGCAGCGGTCGAGGGTCTCCCGTTCCTCCCGCCGCACGGCCCTGGTCGGCAGCAGCCCGCGCAGCGCCCCCGTCCGGGCCCGCACCTCGACGCCGACCTGCACGTTCTCCACCGCCGACATCTCGGGAAACAGGCGGATGTTCTGGAACGTCCGGGCCACACCGAGCCGCGCGACCCGGTGCGGGGACCGCCCGACCAGCTCGACGCCGTCATCCGCCGGCCAGAAGCGCGCGCTGCCCCGCTGCGGCCGGTAGGCACCGGTCAGGCAGTTGAACAGGGACGTCTTCCCGGCCCCGTTCGGGCCGATGACAGCCAGCACGCTTCCCCGGTCCTGGCGCAGCGAGACGCCGTCCAGGCTGGTCAGCCCGCCGAAGCGCAGGGTGACGTCGCGGACGTCCAGGACCGGCCCGAGGGTCGTCGACGGCCGCGGGCCGGGGATGGGCCGGCCGGTCACCGCGCCGCCTCGGCCGACGCTGCGGGCCCGGCTGGTCCCGAGGCTCCGGCGCGCTCGGTGAGAACCGCCGGGTGCTCCGGGGCGGCGGCCGGGCCGGGGCTGACGGGTGCCCGCGGGCCCCGCGGCGGCAGCAGGCCCTGCGGACGGAAGATCATCATCAGGATCACCACTGCGCCGAAGTAGATGTAGCGGTCCGCGGGCGGGACCGTGTCGCGCAGGAGGAAGGCCGTCCCCTGCAGGACCAGCGCCCCGAGCACCACGCCGAGCCGCGAGCCCATACCACCGAAGATCACGATGGTCAGCACGAGGAGGGAGGACTGCAGGCCGAACGTCTGCGGGTTGAAGAACTGCTTGGTCGCCAGGACCACGCCGGCGAAGCCCGACACGGACGCGCCGACGGCGAAGGCCAGCAGCTTCATCCGCATCGTCGCCACGCCCGTGGCCTCGGCGGCCACCTCGTCCTGGCGGATCGCCGTCCAGGCCCGGCCGGTCCGGGAGCGCTCCCACCGGCCGAAGACCACCATGACGAGCACGATCAGGACGACGAGTAGGTAGTAGTAGGGCAACGGCCTCAGGCCCCAGGAGTAGTGCACACCCGGCAGGTCGACCGACAGCGGCGGCAGGCCGAACACGCCGCGTGGGCCGCCGGTGACGCCGTCGGCGTTGTTCGCGAGCAACTGGACGATCTCGCCGAACCCGAGGGTGACGATGGCCAGGTAGTCCCCGCGCAGGCGCAGCGTGGGGCCGCCCAGGACGACACCCGCGACGGCGGCCACGACCAGTGCGACGGGTAGCGCGAAGAACGGGTTGACCTGCCAGGGCGCGTGCCAGGGCATCGCGTCCGCGGACGTCACGTAGGCCGTGGTGTAGGCGCCGATCGCGAAGAAGGCGATGTAGCCGAGATCGAGCAGTCCGGCGTAGCCGACGACGACGTTCAGGCCGAGGGCGAGCAGGGCGTAGATCCCGATCTCGCTCACCAGCGCCTGCTGGGCCGCCGTGGACAGCAGCGGCGGGACCGCCACGGCGACGGCGAGCAGCGCCAGGTTGCCCGCCGGCGCCGCCCACCGGCCCCGGCGGAACGACGCCCACGCGGCACCGGCCGGCGCCACCCACAGCCCGCCGCCCAGCGCGGCCAGGCGACCGCCGCCCAGCGCGGCGCCGTGGCCGGCGGACCGGAGCCGGGTCGTCAGCCGGTCGGCACCGATCGACAGCGCCCACAGCGCGAGTCCCCCGGCAGCGAACCCGGCCGCCCGTGCGGGCGTGAGCGAGCCTTCGATCCCCGCCAGTGGGCGGTCGGCGTCCCCGGACGGGCCCGTCACCACCGCGGCGATCACGGCCAGGAACAGGCAGGCACCCAGCCGCCGGGCCGCCGGCGACCTGGCCACAACCAGCCAGGGCACACCCCCCGACCGGGCCGCCCACGGCCGGGCCATCCGCGACCGCAGTTCTCGCAGCTGGGCCCGCCGCGACTGGGCCTTCCGTGCCCGGACGGAATGCGACCGGACCGCGGGCGACCGCCGCGGCGCGGGCCGGCGGAGCTTCACGCCGGCCGCCCCAGCCTGGTCCCGAGCAGACCGGACGGGCGCACCAGCAGCACCAGCACCAGCACCGTGAAGGCGATGACGTTCTTGTAGGAGGCGTCGAACAGGTAGCCGCCAAAGCTCTCGACCAGGCCGAGCAGCAGCCCGCCGAGGACCGCGCCGCGCACGTTGCCGATCCCGCCGAGCACCGCCGCGGTGAAGGCCTTGATCCCCGGGACGAACCCCATCGTGTACGAGGCGTTGAAGGTCATCGCGTAGAGGAACCCGCCCGCGCCGGCCAGCAGCCCGCCGAGCACGAACGTCACGACGATGACCTTCTGGACGTCCACGCCCATCAGGCCGGCGCACTCGGCGTCCTGGGCCACCGCGCGCACGGACTGCCCCAGCCGGGTTCCGGCCACGAGGTGGTCTACGGCGAGCAGCATCGCCAGCGCCGTGCAGGCGATGACCAGCGACTGCGTGGAGATCTCCGCGCCGAACACCGTCACCACGGTCCCGTTGGTGAACAGGTCGGGCACCGGGATGCTCTGCCGGCCGAACTCCTTGCCGGCCAGGTTGAAGGCGAACAGCGAGGCCCCGATCGCGCTGATCAGGTAGGCGAGCCGGGGCGCGCCGCGACGGCGCAGCGGCCGGTAGGCGCAGCGTTCCAGCGCGTACGCGGCCGCGGCGCCGGCCAGCGCGCCTGCCACCAGCCCGAACAGCACCAGCCCGGCCGACGTGAGACCGGACGGGGTGGCGCCCGCCGGGACCAGCGCCCGGCTGGCGAAGAGCCCGCCGAACGCGCCGAGCATGAACACCTCGCTGTGCGCGAAGTTGATCAGCTGCAGAACCCCGTAGACGAGCGTGTACCCCAGGGCGATCACCGCGTAGAGCGCGCCCACCATGAGACCGTCGATCGTGAGCTGGCTGATCTGCTCAGCCGAGCCCATGCCCCACCCTCCGCCGCGGCTCCGGCCGGACCAGGCCCCGCGGGCTCCGAACCCGCCGGGCCCGGCCCCGCCGGGAAGGTGATCGCCGGCCGGTCACGGCTTGACGAGCGAGCTGACCGGCCCGAGCACCACGCGCTGGCCGTCCTTCACCTGGTACACGTAGACGGTCGAGCCCTGGACGTCACCGTTGCGCTCGAAGCGGATCCGCTTGGTCACCCCGGGGAAGTCGACCGAGCCGAAGTCGGCGAGCACCGACTCGCGGCTGGCGCCGGTCCCGAGCTTGCGCAGCACCGAGATGATGGCGTTGGTGGCGTCGTAGGCCTCGCCGGAGTACGTGCCCGGCTTCAGGCCGCTGTTGACCTTCTTGTACTCGCTGACGAAGCCGGTGGCGGCCGGGTCGGTGTTGGCGTCCGAGCAGGGGCAGGTGATGAGCGTGCCCTCGGCGTTCGCCGCGCCGGCCTGGCGGATGTACTGGTCGTCGTTCGAGCCGTCGCCGCTGAGGATCGCCCCGTCGTACCCCTTGCTGCGCAGCGCCTTCGTGAGGAGCGCGAAGTCGGAGTAGTACCCGGAGTAGTAGACGGCGTCGGCGCCGTCCGCCATGATCTTCGTCGCCTGGGAGGTGTAGTCCTTCGTCGGGTTGATCCCGTCGTGGGTGTAGGCGACGCCCGCCTGCTTCAGGCCGCGCTCGACGGCGCCGGAGAGGCCGGTGCCGTACTCGCTGCGGTCGTCCAGCGAGTAGACGCGCTTGGCCTTCACGACCTTGGCGAGGTACTCGGCGGCGCCGGCGCCCTGCACGGTGTCCGGTGCGATCACCCGGTAGAAGCTGGTGAACCCGAGGTCGGTGAGCGCCGGGGCGGTCGCCGACGGGCTGACCGACAGCAGGCCTGTCTGGCTGTACAGCGGCTCGCTGGCCTTCGTCGGCGCGGAGAACACCGGGCCGACGACCGCGACGACGTCCGGGTTGTCGATGAGCTTCTGGGCGGCGGTCGGCCCCTGCTCGGGCACGCCCTGGTCGTCGGAGGCGACGATCCGCAGGGTGAACGGCAGGCCGCCGGTGCGGTTGGCCAGGTCGACGGCGGTCAGCACGCCGTTGTAGGCGTTGATGCCGAGCTGCTGGTTCTCCCCGGACAGCGGTCCCTGGAAGCCGATGAGGAACTCCTTGGTACCGGCCTCGTTCGAGTCACCACCGCCGCAGGCGGTCAACGCCGCGCCGACCATCGCCAGGCCCGCGACCACCCCGGCGACCGGCCGCAGGACCCCGGCCCGTCTGGTCCTGGGTCGAGGGGTGCGTGGGCTGCCCGTCATGCCACGTCCTTCCGCTGCTTTCCACCGGCGCGCGGGCGCGCTCCGCGCAGCGGAAACCTAGCGGCTCCACCCGAGCGATGAAAGCTGAAAGTAAGAGTGTCGTGACTTCGTGTGGCACTAGGCGTGCTTTGGCACCCAGACGTCGCGGGAAGCAATCAGGGTGAGTCGACCTGCAACGGGACGAAGTTTCCACCGAGCACCGAGTACAGCACCACGCGCGGATCGATGACGTCGCCCTTCGTGTCGAAGGCGACCTGGCCGGTGACTCCGGCGAAGTCCCCGGCACCGACCGCGCGGACCAGCGCCTGGCGGGTCGCCACGTCCACCTCCGTCCGGCCGGGCAGGACCGCCGCCGCCGCCCGGATCAGCGCCCGCGCGGCGTCGTAGGCGTAGGCCGCCACCGGCGGGATCGCCGCCTCCCGCAGATCCGCCAGGGCGGCGTCCCGGGCGCGGCGCACCTCCAGCTCACGCTCCGAGGGGCTCGCCGTACCGGCCTCGCTCGCGCCGGATCTGCTCGCGCCCGCCTCGTCGGCCGCGGACACGGAACCGGACGTGTGGCTCGGGTCCACGGACGCGGACGTGGCCGTGGCGCGACCCGGAGCGCCGGAAGCCGCCGGAGCCGGCGCCGGCGCCGGCTCGGTGGACGTCCCGTCGGGCAGGAGCCCGTCCGCGCCCACCGTTGGCCCGCCGAACCGCTCCGAGTAGGCCGTCACGAACGCACCGGCCGCCGGGAGGCGTGACAGCGGCACCGACAGGTCCGCGACGACGTCACCGTCCGCCATGGAGTCCGAGCGCTCCACGTAGTCGCGGTCGAGCAGGCCGTCCGCGCCCATCACCTGGACGGCCACCCCCTCGTCCGCGAGCGCTCCACGCAGCTCGCCGGCGAAGTCGGCACCCGTCGCCAGGTACACCAGATCGGGCGCCTCGTCCTGGATGGCCTTCGCCGTCTCGCGGACCTGCTCGCCGGCGGTCGACGCGCCGTCAACCCGGTGCACCGTCGGCACGGTCGCCCCCGCGTTCCGCGCGTGCCGGGCGAACCGCTCCGCGAGCGTGATCGTGCCGTAGTCCGGGCCGCCGTCGACGACACTGATCCGCGAGCGACCCAGCGTGTTCACGGCATAGTCGGCCGTCACCTGGGCGAGCAGTTCGTCGGTGCCGCTGAGCCGGAAGTACGTGGGGTACGGGCGGGTGTTCGACGCGGTCTCCGGCGCCGTCAGCGTCGGTTCCGCGTTGGACGGCGAGATCACCGGGATGCCCGCGCTGCTCAGCCTGTCCAGGGACACCATCGCCACGCTGGAGCTGAGCGGGCCGACGACCCCGATCACCCGGCTGTCGTCGGCGAACAGATCCGCCCCGGCCGCGCCGCCGTCGGGGCGGGCGAGGTCGTCGTGGGCGGCCACCTCGAGCTTCCAGCCCGGGACGGCCCCCTGCCGGTTGGCCTCCTCGACCGCGAGGGTGACCGCGTCGCGCACACTCACGCCCGCGTCGGCCGAGCCCCCCGACAGGGGCGCCATCACGCCGATCGTGGCGACCTTCGTCGCCGACGCTCCAGAACCAGCACCGCCCAGCACCGCGGCGAGCCCCAGGCCGAGCCCGGCCGGGACAGCGAGCACCAGCACCAGCACCGCGGCGAGAATGACCCGCCCCCGGGTGTCACGCGCCGACCTGCGGGCCCAGTGGTCCAGCCGGCGCGCGGCGGACGACACCGGACGCACCCACCCGGCGAGTGTCACCCCGGCAGCCGGCCGCGCCGGCTCCGAGCCCGCCGCGGGCGCTGAACCGCCTGCTGGATTCCGGCCCGCCGCGGGCTCCGGGCCCGAATCCGGATCGGTGACCTGGGCGGGACCCGTTGCCGGCTCCGGACCGGTAGCCCGCTCCGGCCTGGTGGCCGGGTCCGGGCCCGGGTCCGGGTCGCGCGGGCTCACGAGCTGGGCAGCGCCTCACCGGAGAGCACAGCCTCCGCGACGGCGCGCATCGTCCGGCGCTGGTTCATCGACGTCCGCTGGATCCAGCGGAACGCGTCCGGCTCGGTCATCCCGTGCTCGGTCTGCAGCACGCCCTTGGCCCGCTCGATGATCTTGCGAGCCTCCAGGCGCCCCTGCAGATCCTCGACCTCGGCCTCGAGGCTGACGATCTCGGTGAACCGGCTCATCGCCATCTCGATGGTCGGGAGCAGGTCCTTCTTCTGGAACGGCTTGACCACGTACGCCATGGCCCCCGCCTCGCGCGCCCGCTCCACGAGCTCGCGCTGGCTGAACGCGGTGAGGATGACCACCGGGGCGATGCGCTCCTTGGCGATCCGCGCGCCCGCGTCGATGCCGTCCATCTTCGGCATCTTGACGTCCAGGATCACGAGGTCGGGGCGCAGCTTCCCCGCGAGGGCCACGGCGGTCTCGCCGTCCCCCGCCTCACCTACGACCTCGTAGCCCTCCTCCTGGAGCATCTCCCTGAGGTCCAGCCGGATCAACGCTTCGTCCTCAGCGATCAACACCCGACGCGGCGTCGAGGAAGGCTGGCTCATCGAGTTGAACTCCTGGATTGTGCGGTCGTCACGTTCGGGTGGCTGACGCGGGCTGCGACCGGCCGGCCCGTAATCTGACCGGGTCGGTAGGTCGAATCGCACCCTACCCGGCTAGAGTCGTCCACGAGACGTTCCGCATCGGTTCCCCGGGCGGACCAGGCAGGCCCCGGTACTCCAACGGCAGAGAGACGGTGCTCAAACCACCGACAGTGTGGGTTCGAATCCCACCCGGGGTACAGACCACGCCCGCGCGCCCCGGGGCCGCCGTCCGACCGAGGACGCACACACATGATCAAGCGAGGGTGCGCCGTCCTGACCTGACGCGACAGCCTTTGGCACTGTTAACAGTCCTGCGCGCACTCCGATGCGCTTGACGATGATTCTCCGGCGGACGTACGCTTCCCCCTGGCCGGGTGTCCACACAAGGGTGCAGGCATGAACTTTCAGGTCTCGCATCCGAACCACAGACATGCCGACACGCGCGGACCGGCAGAGCGCTGAGGCCACCGCACTGCGCCAAGGGGCCCACCCAGGAGTCCCGCGACGACGGGGCCCCGAAGGACGGGACCTCCGAAGAAAGGCCGTGCCCCGGGCGGCTTGCGTGCAGAGGCGTGCCCGGGGCATACGCCGCCCAGTTTACGCGACCCGTGCCACCGCCGCACCTGCCCTGGGGGAGCCGTGAGCGCCGAACCACCCGGCTGGATCCGCGATCTCCTGTCCACGCCGAGGCTGCGGCCCTACCTGCGCGCGAGCGACGGATCTGCGGAGGTGGCAGTCCGGCTCTACTGGTGGAACTCGGCCGTCTCAGCCGCCTTTTACGGCCCCCTGCACTGCCTCGAGATAGGCCTGCGCAACGCGCTGCACGGCACACTCAGCGGACACTACGGCCGTCCCGACTGGTGGACCCTCGCTCCGCTCAGCCCGCACGGCGCACGGAAGGTGAAGGACGCGCGGGAGAAACTCGCCGGGCCGGACGGCCGCCAGGCCGGCCCCGACGACGTGGTCGCCGCCCTTACCTTCGGCTTCTGGGTCGCCCTGCTCAGCCGCGGGTACGACCGAACGTTCTGGGTCCCCGTCCTCCATCGGGCGTTCCCACACTACCGAGGGTCTCGCCGCGAACTACATGACAACTTCGATGCCATGCTCCGGCTCCGTAACAGGGTGATGCACTACGAGCCGATCCATCACCGCGACCTCGTCGCCGACCGGGCGAAGATCTATCGCCTGCTGAGCTATCTCTCGCCAGAGGCGGCGCGAGAGATCGAGCTTCTCGACCGCATACCCGAGGTGCTGTCCCGGCGGGGTGAGATCCGCACCCGGGACGACGCCCCGAGGTTCTGATCCGTGGCGAGATACCTGGGCCAACCCGCCGGGGACCGGTTCGTCGACCATGACGCCGGCGTCGGCGGAGTCAGAGGCACATGACGAGTCCCGAGTGGGTGTCGGCCGCCGAGATCGCCCGGGGTGCCGGGGTGAAGCCGGCCGCGGTCAGCAACTGGAGACGGCGGCACGCGGACTTTCCGGCTGCCGAGCGGCACGGTGGCCGGGAGGTCTTCCGGGTTGGGGATGTCGCCGCGTGGCTCGACGGCCGTCCGGTCGCCGCCCCCGATCAGCGCCCCGGCGAGGAGCCGGGAGCCACCTATGGCCACCGCTTCCGCCAGGCCGTCGGGGCCACCGAACCGGTCGCCGGGCCGTCGGCTGCTGCCGGCGTCCCCACGGGCACCGCCGGCCGACTGTGGTGGGCGCTGGCCGACGCTTACAGAGGCAAGGTCGGGATGTCCGACGACCTGATGCTGTTGACGGGCCTCGCGTTCGCGTTTCTCCACCTCCGATTCCACCGGGCACAGCGATGGACGGAACTCACCGCAGCGGCTGCGGACGTAGAGCCGGGCACGGTGGTCCGGCTCGTCGAGTCCGCGCTGCGCGCGAGCGGGGAGGCGCCGGCCTCGATCGCCGACATGTCGGCTCTGCTCGGAGACACGTCCGACGTCCGCCGGCTGGTACCGCTGATACAGATCCTGGATCGACTCGAGCCGGTGCCCGATGCCGGCTCCGGCGACGTCGCGCCGCCCGCCGGCCGCATCGCCGACGAGCTGCTGGCCCACGCCGCGACCGTCGGCGGCTGGCGGTCCGCCAACGTTGTGACGCCCCCTTCCGTGGTCCGCACGGCGGTCCGTCTGACGGACCCCGTCGCTGGCGACCGGGTTCACGACCCGTTCTGCCGCGCCGGTGAGTTCCTCGTCGGCGCCGCCGACCACATCAGATCCCGTGGCACCGGCAGCCCGAAGCTGACCGTCAGCGGACAGGAGATCAACCCCTCCCTCCGGTGGCTTGCCCGGATGAACCTGCTTCTGCACAACCTCGGCGCCGAGGACCTGCGGGCCGGGTGGGCCCTTTCTTCTCCCGACCCACAGCCGGGCGGCCCGTTCGAGGTGGTCCTGGTCAACCCGCCTTTCAACGTGTCGGGCTGGCGGGACGGCGATCAGAATCCCGATTCATCCTGGCGCTACGGCGTGCCGCCCGGCCACAACGCGAACTACGCCTGGCTGCAGCACGCGCTGGCCTGCCTGGCCGAGGGCGGTCGGGCCGTGGTCGTGATGCCCGCGGGCGCCGGTTCCTCCGCGAATCTGCAGGAGAGCGCCATCCGGGCCGCCATGGTCGAGGAGGGCGTCGTCGACGCGGTGGTTGCTCTGCCACCCCGGCTCTTCGTCAGCACCTCGATCCCGGTAACGCTCTGGGTACTGCGCTGGCCGAGCCCCGGCCACGACGACGTGCTGTTCGTCGATGCCCACGGGGCCGGAAGGATCGTCGAGCGGAACCGTTCGGAACTGCGCGACGAGGACGTCGACCACATCGCCGAGGCGTACCGGAACCGAGCGGCGCGGTCCACGGGGACGGTGCTGTCCCGGCCCGTCGACAGGCGGCGCATCCGGGAGAACGGGTATGCGCTCAGTCCGGCCCGCTATCTCACGGCCACGACCGAACCCGTCGATCCCCTACGGGCCCGGGTCGGGATCGAGCAGCTCCGTCGCGACCTGCGCGAGCTCCACCAGCGGGCAGCCGGGGCGCATGAGCACGCGGAGCGTCAGCTGGACGAGGTGGGCGACCTGTTCGGCGCGGCCACCACTGGCTGGCGGCGACTGCCCCTGGGCGACGTGTGCGACGTACTCGCGGGTTTCTCCGGCGCGGTCAGGACGGAACGCGGGCTGCCTTCCGGTATTCCGGTCGTCAAACCGAGGAATCTCGTGGACAACCGCATCTCGCCGGAAGGCGTCGACTATGTCGCGCCCGACGTGGCGGCGAGAATGGAACGGTACCGGCTGCGGGCGGGTGACATCGTCTGCGTGCGAACCGGCCAGCTCGGCCGGCAGGCCCTGGTGACCGAGGAGCAGAGCGGTTGGCTGATCGGCACGTCCTGCCTACGCCTACGCCCGGACGAATCCGTTGATCCTCGTTATCTGGTCCACTTTCTGGCCCTTCCCCAGATCAGTGAATGGCTGCTCGGCCACTCCACCGGCTCGGCGATCCGGGTGTTGACCGCCGCGACTATGCGTGGGCTTCCCCTCGTCCTTCCGGACCGTCACCAGCAGGGCCGCATCGGCTCGGCGGCAGGTTCGCTGGACGATCTGGTAGCGGTGCACGACCAGATCCGTCAGGTCAGTTCCGCGCTCCGCGACGCGCTTCTCCCGTTGTTCCTCCAGGATCCGACACCGCCGGGCCCTGTCCCCGAGGAGGGATCGAAGTCGTAAGTGACGCCGGTGAGCCGCTCGGACTCCGCCCACAGCCGCTGCTGCTGGCGGGCGTCGCGCGAGCGGGCGCTGGATCGCCCGACAGCGGGCGGACCGGTGCTGCGGAAGAGCCCTGACGGTCCGTAGTACTCACCGGCGTGCACCGCCGGGTCGAGGGCGGCCCGGACGGTGGCGAGCGCGCCGATCTCCGGCTCCTGGACCAGCCACGACATCAGCGGTGCCAGTCGCTGGCCCATGAACACCCGCGCCGGGGGCATGAGGTTGCGGGTGAGCCCCGTGCGGGCGATGCCCGGGTGCGCGGCCACCGCGATCGTCGACGCTCCGGTGGCCGCGAGCCGGCGCTGCAGCTCGAAGGTGAACATCAGGTTCGCCAGCTTGGATGTCGGATACGGCAGGCGCTGCCGGGGCAGCCGCCGGCTCTGCGGGCCCCGCGTGCCCTGAAGACTCTGGAGGCGCTGCATGCCCTGCGCGCGCGGTGTTCCTGACCCCCGCTGTGTTTCTGACCTCCGCTGTGTTTCTGACCTCCGCTGTGTTTCTGACCTCCGCTGTGAACGCTGGCGGGCCGGCGACGCCAGGGGTGGTTCGGACGGCGACCCGGCACGCTGGTCGGGCACGACCACGGGCGGGCTGCCCCCCGGTCGGTCGGCGTGCGGCGGGAGGCGGCGCAGCTGCTCGAGGTCGAGGCGGCCGACGAGGTGGGCGAGGCTGCTGACCGTCACGATCCGCGAGTGCGGCGTCGCCAGAAGGCGGTCGAGCAGGAGGCCCGTCAGCGCGAAGTGCCCCAGGTGGTTGACCCCGAACGTCGGCTCGATGCCGTGATCACCGAGGCCGTCGTCACCAAAGCCGGCACCGAGGGCGGCACCGCCGGGACCGGGCGACGGCAGCATCACCCCGGCGTTGTTGACGAGCAGGTCGAGCCGCGGGTGGGCGGCCCGGATCCGTTCGGCGGCCGCGCGCACGGAGGTCATCGAGATCAGGTCGAGCGGCTCGACGTGGACGTCCGCCCGCGGCGCGGCGGCCCGGATGCGTGCGGCGGCCTGCTCGGCCCGGGCCGGCTCGCGGCAGGCCAGGACGACGGTCGCGCCGCGCTCGGCGAGCGCCTTCGCCGCCTCGAAGCCGATGCCGCTGTTCGCACCGGTGACGACGGCGGTCCGTCCCCGCTGGTCCGGCACGTCGGCCAGGCTCCAGCCCGCGTCCCGGGCGCCGGGCCGCATCAGCGCGGCTCGAGCAGGACGAGCGGGATCACCCGCTTCGACTTGGCCTGATAGCTCTTGTACCAGCGGCTGTCCGCCACCACGCGGGGCCACAGCCGCTCCCGTTCCGGCGGTGTCGCCACCCGCGCGCGCATCGGCCGCCACGACCCGCCCCTGACCCGGACCTCGACGTCCGCGGTGGCGCAGATGTTCAGGTACCAGTCGGGATGTCGGTCGTCGCCGGCCCGCGACGCCACCAGGACGATGGCATCGCCATCCCGCAGCGGGGAGGTGAGCATGACGGTGTGTGCCCGGCCGCTGCGCCGCCCGGTCGTGGTGAGCTCCAGGACGGGCATGCCGCCGGCCCGCCATCCGAGCCGGCCGCGGGTCAGTCTCATCAGGCGCCTGTGCGTGACGTTCAAGGTCTTCAGACTGCGGTCGCTCACCATGGCTTCGCCCCCGATCCCCTGCTGCTCCGCCGCGCGCCGACCCGTCCCGAGGCCGGCCCGCGGAGCAAGACTACGGGTGTTCGCCGGCCCTGCCCTGGTCAGGTCGCCGACACCCGGTGACGGCCGCGGAGCGTCTGGACCCGGCGACGGCCCGGCGCGGTGCGGCGAAGCAGGTGAGGGCCGGCAGCCGGGCGACCGACGGCACCGCGGCCATGGACACCTCGACCGGGTGACCCAGCGATGTCACCCACAGCGATGACTACTCTTCGAAGCAGCGGGAAGACAGTGCGTGCCCATCGCTACCACCGGCATGGCCTCGACCCAGACCTCGACCGAGACCTCGAGCACCGACCGCCGCCGCGCCAGCACTCGCGGTGGTGGTCGCCCACGCCCGTCCACCCAGTGGTCCGGTCCCAGCCGGGGCCGCGGAGGGGGAACCCATGAGTTGGTCACGAACGTCCCGCAGATGCGCCTCACGCGCGTTGGTCCTGAGCACCGCGCTGGCGGCGGCTCTGGCGACACCGGCGCTGCTCGCGCCGGGCGCCGAGGCCCTGCCGACCGGTACGCCAAGCCCCACAAGCCCGACCAGCACGTCCCCACAGCCGTCCGCGGGCGCGGCCGGCGCCTGCCCGGCGCTGCCCCACATCGCCGGCCCGCTGCGCACCTGGGAGACCGCCGCCGACCTTCCGGCGCCACGCGCCCACGTCGCGGCCACCACGGGATGCGACGGCCGGATCTACCTCCTCGGCGGCGAGGCGACCGCCGCGGGCGGTGGTGGGGTCGGCGGGGGCGTGCCCGCGACGCCGTCCGCGACGCCCACCACCCGCTCACCGGCGACGTCGACGCCCAGCGGCTCGGCGACCCCCAGCCGGACAGCCACGCCGACAACCACGCCGACCGCGACGTCGACCACAACCGGGTCACCCGGCGGCGAGGGCGGTTCGACGCCGAGCCCGGGCGTGCGGCTGACCCCGGCCGCCTTCAACAACGGGGGTGTGCCGACCAGCACGCCCGGCGAGCTCGCCCCCCTGTCCCCGAACGGGTCCGCCACGGACGAGCCCACGACGACGCCGACGACACCGACCACGCCAACGGCACCCACGACGTCCCGCACACCGACCGCCACGCCGACCTCTCCGGCCGGCGGCGGCACGCCGACCGCCACGCCGAACGGCGCGACGGGCGGCGGGACGACCGGCGGCGCGACTGTGGCGGGCGCCCCGGTTGACACCGTCCAGGTCTACGACCCGAAGCGGGACGCCTGGTCGAACGCCCCGGCCCTGCCGACCGCGCGCGACCACCTGGCCGCTGCGACCGACACCGACGGCCGGATCTACGCGATCGGCGGCCAGACCGGCGGCGGCACCCCGACCGACACCGTCGAGGTGTACACGCCGTCGAGCGGTGACTGGACGGAGGGCCCGTCGCTGCCGCGCCCGATGGGCACGCCGAGCGCCACCCGCGGCACCGACGGGAAGATCTACGTCCTCGACGCGACGACCCTGGCGGTCTACGACCCCGACTCCGGTGACTGGACGACGGGCGGGGCGCCGCCGTCCGGTGCCGGCGCACCGGTGCTGGTCGGCCTGCCGGACGGGCGGATTCTCGCCGCGGGCGGCAGCGACGGCGGCTCCGGTTCCGAGGCGTCGTCCGACGCCTACGCCTACACGCCGGGCTCGGGTTCGGCGGACGGCTCCTGGGCGAAGGTGGCCGACCTGCCGACGGGTGTCTCCGAGGCCGCGGGCGCGACCGGGCCGGACGGCCGGGTCTACATCGTCGGCGGGCGGGACAGCGACGGCGACACCGTCGGCTCCACCCAGGTGTTCACCCCGGACGACGACCGCTGGTCCGCGGGTGCGAGCAGCGCCCTCACCGCGCGCTCCGGCCACGGCGCGGCCACCGGTGGGGACGGCCGCGTCTACGTGGCGGGCGGGACGTCCGGTTCCGGCGCCCCGCTCGACTCGGCTGCGGCCCTGGGCGAGTAGCGACCGTGCCAACCAGGCGTCACGTGACGTGACGTGACGTCGATCTGATCAGCACCAGCCGTCGGCGCTGTTCCCCGTGGATCTCCACGGGGAACAGCGCCGACGCGTGCGCGCGAAGCCGTTCCCGGGACAGCGGCGGGCCGGACCTGGTAATAGCCGTTCAAGAGCGGACGAGCACCGGCCTTCCGGTCGGACCGGATGAGCGGAGGCCCGATGTGCTTCTCACCCGAGGCGGACGTGGCGGCGGCGGCGATCATCGGAGCGGTGGGGGTGGACGCCCTGCGCCACGTCCCCGAGCGCGCCGCCTGGCCGATGGCGGCACTCCCCGTGCTGTTCGCGGCGCACACGCTGACGGAGGCGTTCGTCTGGTGGGGCGTGCGCGGTGAGCTCGGTGACGCCGGGACGAACGCGGCGGCGCTGACGGCGGCGACCGCCGTGTACCTCGCGTTCGCGTTCGTGATCCTTCCCTTGTACGTCCCGGTGGCGGTGCTGGCGCTGGAGCGGGTGCCCGCCCGCCGCCGCGCCGGGGCGGCGGCGCTCGCGGCGGGTGCGGTGTGCGCCGGCTGGCTGGCGTTCACGCTGGTCACCGGCCCGGTGCGGGCCCACGCCGACGAACGCCACATCACCTACACGGTGCACCTGTGGATGGGCTCGGTGCCGATCGCGCTCTACCTGGTGAGCACCTGCGGGGTGCTGCTGCTCTCCGGGCGGCCGTTCCTGCGCTGGTTCGGCGCGGCGAACCTGCTCGCGGTCGCCGTCCTCGCCTGGGTCTCGACCGAGGCGGTGACCTCGCTGTGGTGCGCGTGGGCGGCGGTGACCAGCGTCGCGATCGCCGCCCACCTGCGCGGGCGGACCCCGGCAGGCGCACCGGCGGGCGCTCCGGCCGGGGCCCCGGCCGGCGCCCCCCGGCCCGGTCACCAGATGGCGCCGCGTCATCCGGACGGGTGAACCCGCCACGCCGTTGACGGCACGAAACGTGACATTCTTGGGCAGACATGGCAGGCCGCGAGCGCCGGCCGAGGTCTACCGATGGGACGACGTGACGACAGAGCATGGCGCCGACCGGCATGTGGGCCCGTCACCCGCCACCGGCGCCGTCCGCGTGGACGTCCTCTACCACACCGGCGTCGGCCGGCGGATCGCGAACGGGGCCCGGCTGGTCGGGAGCTGGGACGAGCACGGGCTGCAGGCGGGGAGCTGGTCGTCCACGCCGATGGAGGAGTTCACCGCCGAGGACGGCTGCGCCGCCTACCGGGCCACCGTCACGGTGGACGCGAGCGTCTCCCGGACCTTCGACTGGGGCGTCTGGCTGACCCGTCCCGACGGCTCGCAGGTGTGGGGGATCCCCGCCGAGGTCCCGGATCCCGGGGCGACGGAGCAGGTCCGGCGGTTCGAGGTCGGCCCGGGGTGCGGGCCGGTGGTGCGCGCGGAGTTCCGCCTGGCCGCCCACCGGCACAACGGCGCCCGGCGCGTCCTGCCCGTCGGCTCGAGAGACCTGGGCAGCCCGGTCAGCACGGTCAGCACGGGCGGCGGCTCAGGCGGCCCCAGCGGCCCCAGCGGCTCAGGCGCCGCCGTCAGCTCGGACGCCCGGGAACGGATCCGGTTCCGGGTCTGGGCGCCGCACGCGCTCGCCGTCGAGGTGGCCTTCGCCGGGCCCGGCGGCTACATCGCCGACGACGGCCACGGTGAGGACGAGCTGATCACCAGGCTGCCGATGCGCCAGGTCGGCGACGGCTGGTGGGAGGCGGCCGCACCCGGCTTCGCCGACTGGGTCGGACGGCGCTACCTCTACCGCGTCACCCGCGACGACGGGTCCGTCGCCTGGCGCTCGGACATGTACTCGGCGCAGCAGTGCGGCACCGGGGACATCGACCCCTGCGGCGCCCCCCACGACGGCCCGGCCGAGGACCTCGACGGCTCGGTGAGCTGCTCGGTCGTCGTCGACACCCGGGACGACGAGCGGTTCTGGGCCGACGAGTTCGACCCGGCCCGGCCCGTCCCCCGGCGGGTCGAGGACCTGGTCATCTACGAGCTGCACGTGGGCGCGCTGGGCTTCGGGCACACCGGGGCCGGCACGTTCGCCGACGCGCTCGCGTTCGTCGACCACCTCACCGACCTCGGGGTGAACGCCGTCGAGCTGCTGCCCATGTTCGAGTTCGCCGGGACGAGGTCCTGGGGTTACGGCAGCTCGCACTTCCTGGCGGTGAAGCAGAGCGCGGGCGGGCGGGCGGCGCTGCGCCGGTTCGTGCGGGCCTGCCACCAGCGGGGCGTGGCCGTCCTGATGGACGTCGTCTACAACCACTACACGCCGAACGCGCAGCGTTCCGCCTGGCAGTACGACAGCACCGCGCCGAGCCGCAACATCTACTACTGGTACGAGGGCGCCGAGGACGACCACCCGCACCCGGACGGCGGATACCTCGACAACGTCTCCTCGGGCTGGGCGCCGCGCTACTCCGACGAGAACGTACGTGCGCTGTTCGTCGCGAGCGCGGTGGCGCTGCTCGACGAGTTCCACATCGACGGGCTGCGGGTGGACCAGACGACGTCCATCCACGCCTACAACAGCCTGCACGCTGACGGGCGGCCCGTTGCGGCGGCGAACATCGCCGGCCGCAAGTTCCTGCGGGAGCTGTGCCAGACGCTGCGCCTGGTCGACCCGGACGTGATCCTCATCGCCGAGGACCACTCCGGCTGGGCGGAGGTCACCCGCCCCGCCGAGTCCGGCGGGCTCGGCTTCGACGCCCACTGGTACGTCGACTTCTACCACCACCTCGTCGGCGACAAGGGCGAGGGACCGGAGTACGCCAAGCTGCTGCACACCGCGGGGCGCGACCCCGCCGGCCCGCTGGCCATGAGCCTGTTCGCCAAGGCGTTCACCGCCGCCGCGGACCGCACGGTCGTCTACACCGAAAGCCACGACGAGGCCGGCAACTCCGAGCACTCGGCCCGCAACATCCTCGTCGCCGTCGACCACGCGCCGCTGCACGGCGACACGGCCTGGTTCGCGTTCGCGCGGCTGCGCTGCGCCGCGGCGCTGACCCTGCTTTCGCCCGGCACGCCGATGTTCCTCATGGGCGACGAGGTGGGAGCCCGGCGGGCCTACACCCACGACGGGTTCGCCGAGGCCAAGGAGGACCTCGCCGGGCTGCGCGCGGGCGAGGGCGCCGAGCTGTTCGCCTGCTATCGGGCGCTCGTCACGCTGCGGCTGGGCAGCCCGGCGCTGCGCTCGCGCGCGGTCGAACTGGTCGGCGCCGACGACACCGCGCGGGTGCTGGCGTTCCGCCGCTGGGACCGCGGCGAGGAGATCCTGGTCGTGGTAAGCCTGAACAACGATCCGCTGCCCAGGTTCGGGCTATCGCATCCGTCGCTGGCCGGCCGGCGGTGGAAGCCGGTGCTGGACACCGACGCGCCACGGTTCGGCGGACGGGCGGGCGGCTCGCGCCGGTCGCTGTCCCCACGGGGCGACAGCGTGCGGGTCGATCTGCCGGCCGCCGGTGCCGTGGTGTTCCGCCGCCGCCGGCGCGGCGCCGGCCTGACCGACGGGCCGTCGGACGTCCCGGCCCGCCCCCGCCGCCTGCGCCTGCCCGGCGTGCGCCGACGAGGCGGGCGCTGACGAGGCAAGCTTGGCCTATGGAACGCTTTGTCTTCTGCTCGCGCGGCTGCGAGCACTGGGGCGCGCTCGGCGCCGCGGGAGTACTGCTGCGTGCCGCCGCCGCCGACGGCGATCCACGGTACCTGCTCGTCCTGCGCCATCCCCGGTCGCACCAGGGCGGCACCTGGGCGCTGCCCGGCGGGGCGCTGCATCCCGGGGAGTCCGCCCTGGCCGGGGCGCTGCGGGAGGCCGAGGAGGAGCTCGGGCCGCTGCCCGCCGGCGTCTCCCGTGAGGCCGCCCCGGCCCACGAGTACGTCGACGACCACGGCGAGTGGTCCTACACGACGCTGGTCCTGAACGTGGTGGACACGTTCGAGCCGGCGGCCGCCAACTGGGAGACCGCCGGCTGGCGCTGGGTGTCGGCGAGCCAGGCGCTCACGCTGCCGCTACTCCCGGCGCTACGCGCCGCCTGGGCCGCACTGACCGGAACGGGCTGACCGGAACAAGCTCACCGGCAGGGGCTCACCGTCGCCGCGGGAGTCACCGCCCCCGGGCTGGCACGGACGCCCCGGCGCCTCCCTGGGCCGCGCCGCTGATCACCTGGCCGCACAGCGGCTTCGCGCCGACGGGCTCGAAGGCGTTCCCGGCGGCGGAGACCCGGACGAAGTCCGTGCACAGGTCGACCGTGCGCTTGCCGGCGGACAGGTCAACCGGCTGGTTGAGCAGTCCGCCCCCGTCGTAGTCGGTCACACCGCGCAGCCCGCGGATGTACGACTCGCGGGTGGGGCAGCCCTGCTGCCCCTGCAGGCCCCGCAGGAACAGGTCCGCGGTGATGTAGCCGTAGATGGAGCTCAGCTGCGTCGGCGGCTGGATCTCCGGCGCGTAGGTGGTCATCGCGGCCAGGTAGGCGCGGTGCGCGGGCAGGTTCCGCTCGATCGCGCTGAAGCCCACGGTCGAGTAGGTGCCGGCCAGAGCGCGCGCGATCGGCGTGTTGAGCAGGTGCGCGTCGTAGGTGATGGGCGAGACCGCCACCTTGAACGGCCTGTTCGCCGCGGCCGCCGCCGTCACCGCGCCGGAGTAGAGGTCGAGCGAGGCGAGCGAGATCAGCGTGTCGGCGCCGCTGCCGACGATCCGCTGCACGGCCTCCGGTGAGCTCACCGTGGCGTTCGTGTCCGCGAAGACGACCGGGATGCCGGCAGCCTCCAGGCTCCGGCGGGCGTTCTGGGCGTACATGACCGACGACTCGGTGATCGTCGTCGTGATGAGGGCCGCGCGGGTGCCGCCCTGGGCCCGGACGAAATCTCCGAGAGTGCTGGTCGCGTCGGTGTCGTCGACCTGATACGTGAGCGGGAACATGTTGTCGTTGTCGGCCCACCCGGCCTGGTCCGCGACGCCCACCACCGGAATTCCCTTGTCGTGCAACAGCGGCGTGGACTGTTCGGAATGCGCGGTGTACTCGAGAACCGCGAACACGTTCTCGCGGAGAAGCTCGCGGGCCGCCTGCAGGTTGCCGGCGGAGTCGAACTCGTCGTCCCGCCAGATCGTCGAGATCTGCCGGCCGTCGACGCCACCGGCGGCGTTCGCCTCGGCGAACCGGGCCTCGACGCCGAACCGGTAGCCGGTGAACTGTGCCGAGAGCACACCGGTGTCCGGGTAGACAATACCGACGTTGACCTCGTCGTCCGTGACTCCGGGAGCACAGGGCGACGCCGCCGCGTCCACGCCGGAGGACTCGCTGGAGCCGCAGGCCGCCGCCAGGGCGGCCGTCACGAGCGCCGCGGCGAGCAACCTCGTACGAAATACCAGCACAAAGCCACCTTCCAGATTCCACGACATTCGGCGACATGGCGACAATCGGTGGCCGCATGCCCAGGCACGCCCGCGCCGCCCACAGGCGGCTGAACCGGGTCACTCGTGTTCCGGCGACAACCATGCCGCCGCCGATCAACACCCGAAACAGGTATTGATCAGGACGAAGCACCGATCCGGAACACAAAGGCCGAACGGATGACGTGGCGAACATACCGACCACTGGACTGCCCCCGGACGGGCCTGGTCACCTAGCCGACCGGCCGGCTAGGTGACCCACCGAAGCACACCGGAGCAAGGTGGCCGACACACGGCGGGAAGCGATGAGCCAACTTCGTTAGGACAATTTATGGCCAACCATAGTCCTTGATGAATCTATCCATGTGAACCAGGAGGCTTTCTGTAGTCAGAGACTACATGCGAACAATGATCGCATCCCCTCGATCCCCCGACAGTCACGTTCGGCGACAGGCAGGGGGAGGCCACCGGCCGCGCACAGGCGCGCGACTCGGGGCCTGGCGCCGTTGTGTCTGCGCACCAGCACATCCCGCCGAATTTCCCGCCACGCTTCCGCGCGGGCCGACGGTAACCCGCCGTGTCATCCGGAAGATCCGATGATTGTCTCTCCGTTGTTTCAAAGCGATCGAGACAGTGATCGCGACAGCTCACCAGGCCCGGCTAGAGGCACTGATTACCAGCTGCCACAGGGGAAGATGCGACCGGTATCACGTCACCGGGCCCGGCGGCGTCGGGCGGAACAGCCGGGGTGATGCGAGAAAACCCACACGACAACCCCTCGGCCGGCCAGACCCGATCCTCGGCCCGTCAGTTCCGCGGCCTCACGCCACTGCTTTCCGCGCGCCGCCGCTGGCGTCCCGCGTCTGCTCCCACCATCCCGTCAGGAGCCCGGCCGTCCCGGCCGCGTCCTCGAGCTGGGGCAGGTGCCCGCAGCCGGCGACGACCGCCAGCTGCCAGTCGGGACGCAGGCCGGCGGCGTCCCGGGCCAGCGCCACCGGGATGAGCCGGTCGTCCGACCCGTGCACGAGCAGCGTCGGGACGTCCACCTGGCGGATCAGCCGCCGCAGCGGGCCGCCGCGGACGACCCGGCGCACCACGGACCGGGCGGCGGCGACATAGGCGCGCTCGACCCCGTCCATGCCCGCCCGCTCCTGGCCGAGGTCGACCAGTGCCTCGACCGCGACGGACGGGATCCGGGCGGGATCCGTCGTGCAGAGGCGCAGGGTCTGGGCCACGATGCCGGCGGGGCCGACCCGGGCGCGGCGCCGGGCGAGCACCCACGCCCCGAGTCCCGGGAGGACCACGGCGGCGAACGACGCGACGACCAGCGGCTCCGGCCAGCCGCCGCGGCGCAGCGGCAGCGCGGGATCCAGCAGGACCAGCCCGCACACCGACTCCGGGCGACGGACCGCCTGCAGCATGCTGATCAGACCGCCCATCGAGTTCCCGACGAGGATCACCGGCTCCCCCACGACCTCGGCCAGGAAGCGGTCCAGCAGGAGGTGGTTCGCCGACACGTCGGCACCGCGGTTGCCGAGCGGGGTGCGGCCGTGGCCGGCGAGGTCGGGCGCGAGCACGCGGGACGTCGAGGCGAGCAGGGGGGCCAGCGCGAGCCAGTTGGTGTACGACCCGCCGAGGCCGTGGACGCACACCACCGGCGGGCTCCCGCCGATGGTTCCGGGCGCGCCGAACTCCGCGTAGTGCACGGGGCCGTCCAGGTCGACCCACTTCGAGACCATGCCAGCCTCGCCGCTCGCGCCCGCGCTGTCACCTGTGCCCGTGCTGTCACCTGTGCCCGTGCTGTCGCTCATGCCTCGGCAAGCCCCCATGCTCGATCGCCGGTCGGAACGACGTTAGGCGCCTAGTGCGCCGTCCGGAGCCGGAACCGGCATCGCCGGTGGACGACACCCGCCGCCTCGGGCATGGCGCCGGGCCCACTGGTGTTGACTCGCGGCATGCCTCTCACTGGTGAATACGAACCGAGCCCGGCCGAATGGGTACGCAAGCAGGTCGAGGAGTACGAGAGCTCCGGCGGAACCAAGGGCACCGAGCTGCGCGGTGTGCCCGTGGTCATCGTCACCACCCTGGGCGCGAAGTCGGGCAAGATCCGAAAGAGCCCGGTGATGCGGGTCGAGCACGACGGTTGTTATGCCATCATCGCCTCGCTCGGCGGTGCGCCCAAGCATCCCGTCTGGTACCACAACGTCCTCGCCCACCCCCGGGTCGAGCTACGGGACGGCACGGTCAACCAGGACATGATCGCCCGCGAGGTGACCGGTGACGAGAAGGCGCTGTGGTGGGAACGCGCCATAGCGGTCTGGCCCGATTATGCGGACTACCAGAAAAAGACCGACCGGGTGATCCCCGTCTTCGTCCTGGAACCGGTTTCCTAGCAGTCACTTCCACCACCCGGCCACTTCGACCTGGCAGATTCGCCATCCCGCTGCGACCGTGAGCGGCCCGCGGGGGTGGTCAGGCGGGGGCGCGGCCGGCGGCGAGGGTGCATGCGACTGCGTCGGCGATGAGGCTGGCCAGCTGTGGGGAGGCTCCGCGGCGTAGCCGGACCTGCATGGGCTCGGGGTCGACCGCGGGAAGGTCGGCCCGCCGCTCGAGGCCCTGCGGCGGCGGGCCGACGTCCGCCAGCAGGGCGACTCCGACGCCGGCCCGCGCCGCGTGCAGGACCCCGGCCAGGTAGCCGGACTCGCCGACGACCGACGCGACCCGGCCGGCGCGGGCGAGGGTCGTCAGGGCCTGGGTGCGGATCGTGCACGGGTCGTCGACCGCGACCAGGGGCAGCGGGCGGTCCGGCGGCGGGACGAGCCAGCCGGGGGCCGAGTACCACGCCAGCGGGAGCAGCCCGGCCGGGCGCCCCGCGGGGCTTCCGCCCGTCCCGACCAGGACGGCGACGTCCAGCGTGCCGCGGTCGAGGGCGTGGGCGAGCCGGGCGCCGCGGTCGAGGCGGAACCTGACCTCGACGTCCGGGAACTGCTCGGTGAGCACGGCCATCACCCGGGGGATCAGGTGGTCGGCGGCGTGCTCGGTCGAGCCGACGGTGATCAGGCGCTGTAGGACGGACGCGCCCACTCCGAGCAGCTCCAGCGCGTCGTCGTGGGTGGCGAGGATGCGCCGCCCGGCGGAGAGCAGCAGCTCGCCGTCGGGGGTGAACCGGGAGCCGCGGCCGACCAGCTCGACCAGGGGCCGGCCCACCACCTTCTCCAGGCGGCGCACGTGCTGGCTCACCGCCGACTGGGAGATGCACAACGCCTCGGCCGCGCGGCGGAATCCACCGCAGTCGGCGATGGCCACGAGACTGCGCAGCGCCGTCAGATCCAGCGTGTTGGACACGGCAGCCATTCTATGTGATCTATCACGTTTTGCGATCGGTTTGATCACTCGGAGCGGCTTTACACTGCCCGATTTTCCAACCATCCTGATGCACATGCTGGGCAATGTGGGCGGGAGCGCGCCGGGACGAGCGAGTGCCACCGGCCGGCACCCGGCGGGCGTCGCGGCAGCGCCGCGGGTCCTCACCCGCCGACGTTTCGTCGACTACGGAACCCTCGCCTCGGCCTGCTGTCGCGCTCACTGACCGCCCGCGCGTCCGCGCCGCGCCGGTCGGGACGGCGGCAGACCGGGCCGGTCCCGGCGGGCCGGTTCCTGCCTCTCGGCCCGGCACCGAGGCCCCGCGGCCGCCCGGCCCCGGCCGCCTGACGTACCCCTCGGGGCACAGGCCGGCGCCCCGGTATCCACCCCGCGCCGTCAGATCCGGCTGCGTGGGCGGGGCCATGCCCCAACTCACCACGCCACGCGCCGCCCGCGGATCGACGTCCGTGGCGGCCACCCGACCGCACACGACAGGACTTCAGCGATGACCTCCTTCCAAGTCGTCCAGGACGCCCCGGCCAACGCGGTGGCCGGGTGGGACAACCCGCAGCCCGTGGCCCCGCGCGGCACGGTGATCCTGGTCGCCGGCCGCGGCGAGCACCCTGGTGTCTACGAGCGGTTCGGCACCCGGATCGCGGCCGACGGGTACAAGGTCAGGGTGGTCGCCGACGCGACCAGCGACGAGGACGGGTCCCGGGCCCGCGTCCGCGAGCTGCTCGACGATCCGGACCTGCCCGGCCCGCGGGTACTCGCCGGCTCCGACGCCGGTGCCGCGTTCGTCGCGGCCCTCGTCGCGACCGGAACCGGCGCGCGCAACGAGGTCGACGGCGTCATCCTGGCCGGCCTGCCCACCGCCGGCGAGCCGGCGGACAGCGGCGCCGGGGACAGCGGGCCGGGCCGGGCGGACTCCTGGGAGAGCGAGCTGGCCGAGCGCACCGCCTGCCCCACCCACCAGTCGCGGCTGAGCAACGACCCGCGGGTTCGGCGCGGCGCGCTGCTGGACCCGGTGCCCGCCGGCTGGCTCGCCGCCGCCGCCGACCTGGGCCTGGTACGGGTGCCGGTGCTCGCCGTCCACGGTGACGCCGACCTGGTCAGCCCGGTGCGGGAGGCCCGGGCGAGCGTCGCGAAGGCGCCGTCCGCGGAGTTCGTGACCATCGCCGGCGGCCGACACGACGCGCTCAACGACGCCACGCACCGCACCGCCGCGGCCGTCATCGTCCTGTTCCTCGAGCGGCTTCGGGCCCTTCCCCCGGCGGAGAGTGGCCCGGCCGGGCTCGCCGCCCCGGCCGCCGTGCTCCCCCGGATCGCCGAGTGGACAAGCTGGGCATGATGACTCCCACGTCCACGCCGACGATGCCCGTCCCGCGCCGCGGAGGAACGCCATGACCGTCGAGCTCGGTACGACGACGCCGACCGTCGACGCGCGGTCGGCCCTCCCGCCGGTGGACGTTACCGACGACGCCCTCGCCACGGTGACCGCCCAGCTCGCCGCCACCGCGGAGGAACACGACCGCTCGGCCGAGTTCCCCTGGCGGGGCCTGCGGGTGGTCCACGACGCGGGCCTGCTGCGCCTCGGCATCGCCCCGCGCTACGGCGGCGCCGACCTGAGCGCCGTCGACAGCATCCGGGTGTTCGGGGCGTTGGGGCAGGGCGACCCGTCCGTCGCCCTGATCACCGCGATGACCGTGTTCCAGCACGTCCTGCAGAGCAGGGACCCGTGGTGGCCCGACGAGCTCTACCGCACGGTCGTCCGCGACTCCCTCGAGCGGCCGGTGCTGGTCAACGCGATCCGCGCCGAGCACGAGCTGGGCGCGCCGGCCCGCGGCGGGCTGCCGGCCACGACGATCCGGCGGACGGCGTCCGGCTGGGTCCTCAACGGGCACAAGGCGTACGCGACAGGCTCGGAAGGGCTGAGCTACCACCTGGTGTGGGCGGCGACCGAGGACGCCGATCCGCTTCAGGGCCACGCGATCGTCCCCGGGGACTCCCCCGGGATCAGGATCGTGCGCACCTGGGACCATCTCGGGCTGCGGGCCAGCAGCACCCACGACGCGATCTACACCGACGTGGAGATCCCGGCCGGGAACTTCCAGGGGGCGCCGGCTTCGGAGCAGCGGGGCGACGTCGCGATCGGCGGCGTGGCGCTGGGCGCGGCCGCCCTGTACCTCGGGGTCGCCCGGGCCGCCCGGGACTTCTTCGCCCGCTTCGCCCAGGAGCGCGTCCCGACCGTGCTGGGACGTCCGATCGCCACCACCGAGCGCATCCAGGCCGTCGCCGGGGAGATCGAGGCCCAGCTCGTCCTGGCCGAGGAGCTCGCCTTCGGGCTGGGCCGCCGCATCGACGCCGGTGAGTCGATTCCCCCGCAGCGTCTGGTGCTCGCGAAGCCGCTCATCGTCCGGGCCGCCGTCACGGCGGTGCAGACGGCCGTCGCCGCGATCGGAAATCCCGGGCTGACCAGGCACAACCCGCTCGAGCGCCATCTTCGGGACGTGCTGTGCGCCCGGGTCCACCCGCCGCAGGAGGACACCGCGCTGCTGGTGGCCGGCCGCCGCGCGCTCGGCCTCTGAGAGCAGGCATTCGCCACGTGATCCCGGCCGCCCAAACAATCTACGGAGACCGCATGACCGCCAGATACGTGATCATCGGAGCGGGTGCCGTCGGGGGGACCGTCGCCGCCCAGCTGCACGATGCCGGTGTCGACGTCGTCCTCGTCGCCCGCGGGGCGAACCTGGCGGCGCTGCGCGCCGACGGCCTGCGCTACCTCCGTCCCGACGCCGACCGTCCCGACTGGGACCGGCGCCTCCCCCTGCCGGTGGCCGGCGGCCCCGACGAGGTCGACCTGCGCCCCGGCGACGTGCTGGTGCTCTCCGCCAAGTCCCAGGACACCGAGGCGCTCGTCGCCCAGTGGGCGTGGCGGCCGGTGCACCCGGGCGGCACCGCCGCCGAACAGCTGCCGATCCTGCTGCTGCAGAACGGGGTGGAGAACGCCCGGGCCGCGCTGCGCCGGTTCGACACCGTCATCGACGCGGTCGTGATCATCCCGTCATCCCATTCGACGCCCGGAACGGTGGTCTCGCCGGGCGCCCCGCTGGCGGGCGCCTTCTACCTGGGACATGCCCCGCGCGGCGAGAGCGAGGCGGCCGAGCGGATCGCCGCCGACCTGCGGCGCGCGCAGTTCGCGGTGAAGGTCGTTCCGGACGTCGAACGGTGGAAGGTCGGCAAGCTGCTCGGGAACCTCGCCTACAACCTCGACGCCGTCTACCCGCCCAGCGCGGCCCGCGACCGGCTCGGCGCGGCGCTGGTCACCGAGGCCCGCACGGTGCTGGCCGCCGCCGGGGTCGAGGTGACCGACGTGCTCACCGGCGACACCGGTCTCGACCTGTCCGGCCTGGTCCTGCACGACATCCCCGGCCACTCCCGCCAGGGCAGCTCGACGTGGCAGAGCCTGGCCCGCGGCGCCACGGTCGAGTCCGACTTCCTCAACGGCGAGATCGCGCTCCTCGCCCGCCTGCACGGGACGTCCGCGCCGCTGAACGCGGGCGTTCAGCGGCGCATCGCCCTCGCCGCTCTGGGCGGGTCGAGCCCCGGCGGCCTCGGCGAGGACGACCTCACCGCCCTGCTCGCGTCCGCGTCACCCGCCGACGGCGACAGTCTCCGTGAGGTGCTCGTCGACGCCAAGCGGCTGCACGACCTGGTGGCGACGGGGCCGGCGCCGGTGCTGCTCGACGTCCGCTGGGCGCTCGGCGACCCGCACGGGCGGGAGCACTACCTGGCCGGTCACCTCCCGGGCGCCGTCTACGTCGACCTGGACACCGAGCTGGCCGCCGCGCCGGGCGGGACCGCGGGGCGCCACCCGCTGCCCGCCGTCGAGGACCTGCAGCGGGCGGCCCGGCGCTGGGGTGTGTCGGCCGGCCGGCCCGTCGTCGTGTACGACGACAACGGCGGGCTGGCCGCCGCGCGGGCCTGGTGGCTGCTGCGCTGGGCAGGCCTCTCGGACGTCCGCATCCTCGACGGCGCGCTCGGTGCCTGGCGCGAGGCCGGGTTCCCGCTCGCCACCGGCGACGTCGTCCCCGCCCCGGGCGACGTGGTGCTCAGTGCCGGTCACCTGCCCACCCTCGACGCGGACGGCGCGGCCCGAACCGCCCGCGACGGCGTGCTGCTGGACGCGCGCGCCGCGGAGCGCTTCCGCGGCGAGGTGGAGCCGGTCGACCCGCGCGCGGGCCACATCCCCGGGGCGGTCAGCGCGCCCACCGGCGACAACCTGGACGAACATGGCCGTTTCCTCACCCCGGACCGGCTGCGGGAGCGCTTCGCCGCCCTCGGGACGTCCGCCGGCGGCCAGCCGGTCGGTGGCCAGCCCGTCGGCGTGTACTGCGGCTCCGGGGTGACCGCCGCGCACGAGATCGCGGCCCTGGCCACCGCCGGCATCGAGGCCGCGCTCTACCCGGGCTCGTGGTCGGCCTGGTCCGCCGACCCGCAGCGCCCCGCCGCCACCGGGTCATGACCGGCGGGACGGCGGGCGCGGCGGCCGCGGCGGCCGCGGGCGCGGCGTTCGCCTCGGCGCTGCCGGCCGGGCGGTGGAGCCAGGACGGCGCGGTCGTCGACGCCCACCGGCTCGACCGCTCCGGGTGGCGGCCGCCGGGACGTCCCCTCGGCGTGGCGTTCGCCGGCGGCGTCGACGACGTGCGGGCCGTCCTGCGCACGGCGCTCGCGTCGGGCACCCCGGTGACGGTCCGGGGCGCCGGGACGGGGCTGGCCGGCGGCGCGGCCGCCCCGGACGGCGCGGTGATCCTCGACGTCAGCGGCATGAACCGCATCCGCGAGCTGTCGGTGCCCGATGCCGTCGCCGTCGTCGAGCCCGGGGTGATCACCGACGATCTCGACCGGGCCGCCCGGGAGGTCGGGCTGAGCTACTCCCCCGACCCGGCCAGCTCGGCGATCTCCACGATCGGCGGGAACATCGCGACCAACGCGGGTGGCCTGCGGTGCGCCAAGTACGGCGTGACCCGGGAGTCCGTGCTCGGCCTCGACGTGGTCCTCGCTGACGGGGAGCTGGTCAGCACCGGGCGGCGCACTGTGAAGGGCGTCGCCGGCTACGACCTGACCGGCCTGTTCGTCGGTTCGGAGGGCACCCTCGGCGTCGTCGTCGGCGCGACGCTGCGGCTGCGGCCGGCGCCGCGGCGAACGGTCACCCTCGCTGCCTTCTTCGACTCCTTCGGCGCCGCGGTGGACGCGGTCACCGCGATCATGGCCACCGGAATCGTGGTGGCCATGGCGGAGCTGCTCGACGGGCCGACCGTGCGGGCCGTGGACGCGGCGACCGGCGGCGATCTCGCCGACGCCGGCCAGGCCCTCCTGCTCGTCCAGACCGACGGCGCCGGAGCCGACGACGAGGCCGACGCCGTCGAGGCGGTGCTGCGCGGGCCGGCCCGCGCCGTGCGCCGCGCGGCGGACCCGGCGGCCGCGGCCGAACTGCTCGCGGCCCGCCGGGCGGCCCTGCCATCCCTCGAACGGATCGGCCGGGTTCTGATCGAGGACATCGCCGTGCCCCGCTCCCAGCTGGCGCGGGCGGCAGCGCGGATCACCGAGATCAGCGCCGCCACCGGTGTGCGGATCTTCACCATCGCGCACGCGGCCGACGGAAACCTGCACCCGATCATCGTCGTGGACGGCTCCGACAGGCTGAACGGAACTGACGGCACCGACGGGCCGGACAGGGCCGCCGACGAGATCCCCGCCGACGTCTGGAAGGCCGCCGACCTCATCTTCCAGACCGCGCTGGACCTGGGCGGCACAGTCACCGGTGAGCACGGGATCGGCGCCCTCAAGCGTCGCTGGCTCGGCGCGGAGCTCGGGACGGCGAACCACTCCCTGCAGCAGCGTCTGCGGCACCTGTTCGACCCGACCGGGATCCTGTCCCCCGGCCGCGGCCTGTGACCGGGTCCAGCCGGGTCAGGTAGATCTCCGAGATCAGCAGTCAGGAGACCGGGCCGAGCCCGCGAATCGCGAACGAGCCGATGTACACGCCGTGAGGAAGGCCTCAGACCGCGTGAACCGGCCATCCTGGCACCGGGGCGAGGCCGAGATGGTCGCGCAGCGTCGTCCCCGTGTAGTCGGCCCGGAACACGCCGCGCTCCTGGAGCAGCGGGACGACCGTGTCCGCGAACTCGTCCAGGCCGGCGGGGGTTATGTGCGGGACGAGGATGAACCCGTCCGCCGCGCGGGCCTGTACGAACCGGTTGATCGTGTCCGCGACGGTCGCCGGGCTGCCGACGAACGCCTGCCGCCCGCTGACCTCAATGACCAGCTCGCGGGTGGTGAGCTTCCCCGCCTCGGCGATCTCGCGCCAGCGGCGGGCGGTGGCCAGCCGGTCCTCGTACATCCGCACGCTCGCCCTGCCCTGGGCGACGGTGTTCTCCCCGGGTACGGGGTCGACCTCGGGCAGCGGCCCGTCCGGATCGTGGTCACCGAGGTCGCGGTTCCACACCTGCTCGAGGAACTGGATCGCGGTGGCGCCGCTGACCTGCTGGCGGCGGACCTCCTCGGCCCGCTCCCGCGCCTGCGCGTCGGTGTCGCCGAGGACGAACGTCGCCGCCGGCAGGACGAGGAGATCCTCGGGCGCACGGCCGTAGCGGGCGAGGCGGCGCTTGACGTCCGCGTGGAACGCCTGCCCGGCGTCGAACGTGCTGTGCCGGCTGAAGATCGCGTCGGCGGACCGGGCGGCGAACTCCCGGCCCGCGTCGGAGTCACCGGCCTGGAAGATCACCGGCCGGCCCTGCGGGCTGCGCGGCACCGTGAACTGCCCGCTGATGTCGAAGTGGGCGTCGTGGTGCTCGAACGCCCCCGCCTTGGCATCGGCCAGGAAGACGCCGGACTCCTTGTCCGCGACGATCTCGTCCCCCCGCCAGGAGTCGAACAGCTCGCTGGCCGTCCGCAGGAACAGCTCGGCGCGCTCGTAGCGCTGCTCCTCGGCCAGGAAGCCACCGCGGCGGAAGTTCTCCCCGGTGAACGCGTCCCAGGAGGTGACGACGTTCCACGCGGCGCGCCCGTCGGAGAGATGGTCGAGACTGGCGAACTGGCGGGCCACCTCGTACGGCTCGTTGAACGTCGAGTTGATGGTCCCGGCCAGGCCCAACCGGTCGGTCACCGCCGCCAGCGCCGCGAGCACGGTGAACGTGTCTGGACGCCCGACGACGTCCAGGTCATGGATGCGCCCGCGTTGCTCCCTCAGCCGCAGCCCCTCCGCCAGGAACAGGAAGTCGAACTTCGCCCGTTCCGCCGTCCGGGCGAAATGGACGAACGACTCGAACGCGATGTGGCTGCCCGAGCGCGGGTCGCTCCACACGGTCGTGTTGTTCACGCCCGGGAAGTGCGCGGCGAGGTGGATCTGCCTGGTCGGGCTGCTCATCCGGTTCCTCCCGGTCGGGACGGACGCGTCAGGTGGCGGCGGGTTCGGGTGGGGCGGCGGCGTAGCGGTTGGCCGCCCGGGGGAACCCGAGCAGGCCGCGCAGCGTGCCCGCGCCGTACTCGGGCGGAACCAGGCCACGACGCCGGAGCTCCGGCACCAGCCCGCGGGTGATCGCGGTCAGATCGGTGGGAACCCCCGCCGGGCGCAGCTGAAATCCGTCGATACCCGCCCCCGCCCACTCCTCGAGGACGTCGGCGAGGCCGGCCGGCGTGCCGGCGAAGACGGCGGCGTCCGACCGGAACTCCCGGCCCGCGAGCTCGTCCAGGCCGGCCCTGCGCGCGGCGGCCCGGCCCTCAGCGTCGTCGAGGAACACCACCAGGTCGGCGAACACCCGCAGGGACTCCGCGAGCCGCCCGGCCGCGGCCTGCTCGGCCCGCAGGTCGCGCAGGATCCGCGCCGCGTCGGCGGCGTCGCGCGGTGTCACGTGGACGAGGTCCACCGAACCCGCGGCGAAACGGTACGGGACGGCCGCGTGCGCGAGCGCGGTGACCAGCGGCTGCCCCTGCGGCGGGCGCGGCACGATCGACGGCCCCCGCACGCTGAACCACCGGCCCGCGAAGTCGATGTGGTGCAGCTTGTCGCGGTCGATGAACCGCCCCGTGGCCACGTCGCGGATCTCGGCGTCGTCCTCCCAGCTGTCCCACAGCCGGCGCATGACCTCGACGTGGTCCGCGGCCTCGTCGAACAGGTCCGCGGGCCGCGCCGGCGGCAGGTCACGACGGCCGAAGTGGGCGGCCTCGTCCCGCCCCGCGCGGACCCTGACCCGCACCCCGGCCCGCCCGGAGCTGACATGGTCGAGAGTGGCGACGGCCTTGGCCACGTGGAACGGCTCGGTGTGTGTCACGACCACCGTCGGGACGAGGCCGATGCCCCGCGTGCGCGGCGCGGCGCGGGCCGCCACCAGGACAGCGTCAAGCCGGCCGCGGACCTCGTCGACCCGGCCGTCCGGGCCGTCATACCGGGACGACTGCAGCGCCAGAGTGTCCTCAATCGTCACGAAGTCGAGCCGGCCACGCTCGGCCTCCTGGACGAGCTCCGTCCAGTAACGGCCGGAGAACAGCTCGCGGGGACGGGCGTCGGGCTCCCGCCACGCGGCGGGGTGCCAGCCGCAGCCGTCGAGCGCGACGGCGAGCCGCAGCTCGCCCGGGGCGGTGGGACCGGTCATCGATGTCAGCCCACCGCGCTCAACCGGGACCAGGCCTCGGCGAGCAGCTCGTAGGAACGCACGCGATCGGCGTGATCGTGGGTGATCGTGGTGATCAGCAGCTCGTCGGCGCCGGTGGCGTCCCGCAGGACCCGCAGCCCCCGCACGACCGTCTCGGGCGAGCCGACGAACTGGGTGTCCACCCGGTCGGCGACCAGCGCCCGCTCGGCGTCGCTCAGCCCGCGCGCCGCCACCTCCCCGGGGCTCGGGTACGGGATGGCGCCACCGCCCGCGCGGATGCTGGCCACCCACGGGCCGTAGCCGCTGGCGAGCCGGCGGGCGGTCTCGTCGTCCGGCGCGACGACGACGTCGGCGGAGACCATCACCCGCGGCTCGCTCAGCACGCCGGGCCGGAACGCGGCCCGGTACGCCGCGATCGTCTCGAGCACCGTGGACGGGACGATGTGGTAATTCGCGCCGAGCGGCAGGCCGAGGGCCGCGGCCGTGAGCGCGCTCCCGCCCGCGGTCGCCGCCAGGATCCAGATCTCCAGATCTGCGCCCTCCGCGGCCGGCGCGGACAGCGCCGTACCGTCAGGCGCCCGGTAGGTACCACCGACGAACGCCTGGATGTCGCGGACCAGCGCGGTGTAGTCCTCCTCGGGTCCGTCCCGGAAACCGACCAGCCGCAACTGCCGGCCGAGGCGCTCCACGTCGAAGGTGACCGCCGGCGGCTCAGGGAGGAGCAGGCCGTCGACCACCCGCGCCGAGGGTCGAGGCGGCGGCTGCGCTGTGCCGTTCAGGGGCTGCGCTGTGCCGTTCGGCGTGGGCTTGGCGGCCCGGTCGACCAAGCGGCCCAGGTTGGATCGACCAAGCCCCAGGTCGACCCGCCCGGGGTGAAGGTGCGCGATCGTGCCGAACTGCTCGGCGACGACCACCGCCGTGTCATGCCCGGTCTGGACCGCCCCGGAGCCGACCCTGATCCTCTCCGTCGCCGCTGCGACCAGGGCGATCAGAACGGCGGGTGCGGCGGAGGCGACCCCCGGGGTCAGGTGATGCTCGGCGAGCCAGTAGCGGGCGTAGCCGAACCGCTCGGCCTGCCGGGCCAGATCGAGCGTGTTGCGCAGCGCGTCGGCCGCCGAGGATCCCGAGGGGAGGGGGGCCAGGTCGAGCACCGACAGCGGGACTGAGCCTGCTGGGGGCATGGGAGCCACCGCCCTTCGACCACCGTCAGCAACCCCACTTTGTTCAGTCAATTAGTGAAGATATGGCCGTCGCCGCACGCTGTCCAGCCCCCTGACCACTCTGCCGGCCCGCGTTCCGCCCGGATCGTTCAGCCGGGACCGTTCCGCCCGGACAGTTTCGCCCGCGCCGGTCGGTGTGCGGGATCGCGCCGGGTTCACCCGCCCGCCGCCCCATCCGCGACCGGTGCTCCCACAACTGGCGCTCGTACGACCGACGCTCCCGCGATCGGCGGCGAGCGGCAATGCCGACGCGCGCGCCCGCGCCGCAACAAAGCCGTCGAACATCCCGCGACCCGCCGACCAGACCACAGAATCCGAACCATTTCGAACAGCTCGAAATTCAGGATTCGCCCGACGGAGATGGACGCCACACCCACCCTGCCACCAGCCCGCATAATTAGTCCTCGACTTTGCCGGGAAGCGCTTCTGAGGTAGCGTCACGGGCGCCGCCTAGCGGGAAATAAAAAGCCCGACCGAAAGGAGTCTCTCGAACCATGGAGCAGCAGCAGGCACAGCAGGTGGAGCAGCAGCTTCGGCAGAACTGGCGCCAGATCCGCTACCGCATCCTGGACCAGTTCGGTCAGGTGAGCACCGCCGACCTGGACGCGTCGACCAGCGTCAACGACCTCGTTGCGCGGATCGCGGACAAGACGAACCACAGCGAGCGGTACGTCGAGAACCGTATCCAGGAGCTTGTCGGAGCCGGCTCGGCCCTGGGCGGCGCCTCGCGCGACCGGCTCGGTTCCAGCCAGGGCGGCCAGTACGGCCAGGGCGGCCAGCAGCAGGGCCAGCCGTTCGGGGCGCAGCAGTGACCCGATGAGGTCTCACCGGACGGCGTCACCTGCCCGGTAGGGCGGAAACACCGTCCGGCGTAGCCGGGTTCCGGTCGCTTCGGAGCAGCCGCTCAGACGGCGGCGGCGAGGAGCGACCGGAAATCCAGCAGCTCGTCGATCAGATCGGTCACCACCGGATCCCGTGGAAGCCGGTTCAGCTCGATCAGCATTGCATCTGTTTCTTCTATGGTCGGCAGGCCGTCCACGGCCGCGACCATCGCAACAATTTTAGTCATAGGTTGTCCGACGTCGTCCCGATGATTCGTTCCAGAGTAGTTCATGCCTCGATAGAAAGTACCTCCACAACGCATCAGGCGAAAGTTGTCCTGATTGCCGCGCCCCACGCGCCCACGGAACGCGCACGATCTTCGCCGAAACGTCGCGGCGGTCTCGCTCAGTGAGCACTCCCGAGCTCAGTCGGCCAGGCTCAGCCGGCCGGACGCAGTTCCAGCGTGCAGCATTTCGCGCCGCCGCCACCCCGCCGGATCTCATCCGTGGCCACGCCGACCGGGATGAATCCATGGTCACGCAGAGTGCTCGCGAACCCGACAGCATCGGCCGAGATCACCACGTGCAGCCCATCACTGACCGCGTTCAGCGCGAACGCGACCCCCTCCCGCTCGGACACCGTGAGAGCCCCCGGAAATGTCTCCCGGAGCAGGGCGTTGCTCCGCGCGCTGAATGCCGCCGGGTAGTACGCGACAAGGTCCTCGGTGAGGACACAGAGCGCGGTGTCGAGATGGTAGAAACGCGGATCGACCAGCTCCAGGGTCAGCACCCTGCGGCCGAGAACGCCCGCCACCTCGGCGTGCGCACGTGGCTCGGTACGGAAACCCGTCCCGGCCAGGACAACGCCGCCGACCGGCAGGAAATCTCCTTCGCCCTCGTTGACGTACGACGGGGCGTGCACCCGCCGCATTCCAGCCCCGCGGAACCAGTCGAGGTAGTGGTCAGCCTCGGCCCGCCGCTGCGGGTACCGGAAACGCGCCCCGACCGCGACGCCGTCGACGACCAGGCCGCCGTTGGCCGCGTAGACCATGTCAGGTAGCCCGGGAACCGGCTCGACCAACTCGACCTGGTGGCCCAGCCCCAGATACACGGCCCGCAGCGCCTCCCACTGGGCGTGTACCCGGGCGAGGTCCGTCGGTACCTCGGGGCGCATCCACGGGTTGATGGCATAGGTGACGTCGAAGTACTCCGGTGGACACATGAGGTACCTGCGGGCAGAGGCTCGACGCGAGACAGTCGAATCTCCCGGGGCAGCGTCCACGCACACCAGGATGCCAGCCCGCCGCCGCAGGCTCCGCGGACGAGACAACCGCGGAATCACGGGAACATCGGACGGACACGGATCGTCGGTCTGGCAGGACTTCGTCCGTGCCATGCGCAGGCCCTCCAGGGCCGGACGCGGCGTCCTCACCCGAGTCCATTGTCAACGAACGTCGTCTAGCGAACGGGGGCTACCGATGCCGTACTTCGACCTCGGGGTCGAGACCAGGCTGTTCTTCACCGACGATCCGGCCCGGGACGGGACCGCGATCCTCGGTGAGAGCCCAGGCCCGGTGAGCCTGAACGGGACGAGAGCGCCCAGCGCACCCCCGCCCCTGGTGCTCGTCCACGGCTGGTGTTGCGACTCGCACGACTGGAACTTCCAGATCCCAGCCTTCCTCCGGCGCCACCGCGTGATCGCCGTCGATCTGCGTGGCCACGGTCGGTCCACCGGTTCGAAGGGGCTGCGGCCGCGGATCCTGGCCGCCGACATCGCGGCCCTGCTTCGCGAGTTGGAGGTGACCGCGAGCAACGGCGGGGTGGTCGCCGTCGGACACTCGCTGGGCGCGATGGTCGCCAGTGCACTGGCCGTGGAACATCCCGATCTCGTCCGCGCCGTCGTCGCGGTGGAGCCCGCCTACGGCCTGCCCGAAGCGGACGTCGAGAGATCCGCACGGTCGCTGGCGAACCTCGGCGAGCCGGGCGGGGTCGAGCGCCTGCTGAGGTATCTCGCGGCGCTGGCTGGCCCCGACGCCCCCGAGCACCTGACGACCTGGCACCGACGACGCGCGCTGGGCGTACCTGTCGACGTGGCCCAGGCGGCCTTCGCCGGCATGTGGCTGGACGTCGACCAGTTCGGCCGCCGGGAGCAGAGCGACGACTACCTGGCCAAGCGGACCTGCCCCGTGCTGTCCGTGTACGGGGAACGGCGCGCCGACCAGGCAGAATGGGAACGCGACTTGTCCGCGGGCCCGTCCGACGAGGTTCACGTGCTGCCGGGCGGCCACTGGCTGCATCAGGAGCACCCCGAGGTGTTCAACTCACTGGTCCTCGGGTGGCTGACCCGCCTGTCCTCGACGGCGGGCACCCGCTGAGCGGCCACCGACGGCTCGAAACAGTCGGGTCCGATGCCCCTCGACTCCGGATTCCTCGTCCCAACCCTGGGCACAGTGTTAGCTTCCTGTGACGTGCAGCCTGTAACGGCCGACGCGACGTCGGCAAGCGATCCGGCCTTAACTCGGCAGCCATGCCCCTACCCGGCCCGAGCGTGGTGGGGTGACACCCTGGTCGCGGAGTCGACAGCCGCCGTCCGGGTGCAGGAACCGGGGCAGGTCCCCGTCCTTTACTTTCCACGCTCCGACATCCGGTTCGACTCCTTCGGAGACGAGGGCCGGACGGTGTCGTGCCCGGTGAAGGGCACGGCGCGCCTGTGGTCCCTCGAGGGGAAGGTCGACGCCGACTCCGTCGACTGGCACGACCCCGCCAGCACGACGACGGTCGACGGCCGGGACGCGCTGTGGGCCTTCACCCAGCCGGCTTCCGGCCTGGAGTGGCTGACCGACTTCGCCGCCTTCGACCACGACCGGGTCCGAGTGGAGATCGTCGACGAGCTCCCCGGCGAGCAGCCCCGCGACAGCACGATCAAACGCTTCCCCACCTGGGGCGACGCCTCAGATCTCATCGACATCATGAATGTCCGCCAGGCCGGCGACCGCAGATACGTCAGCGTGGCCCTTGCTGATCCCCGGCGGCCAGTCGTCGAAGGCAGCCAGATGCTCGGGCAGGCTGTGGTGGCCGGCGGCCGCCACGCGCCCGGGCGGCGGGTTGTCTCGGCGCACATGGTGTTCTACCGGGCAGCGGACGCGCGCGAACCTCTCGAGTTCGAGGTGGACGAGCTCAGCTCCGGCCGGAGCTTCACAACGCTGGCAGTACACGTCTCCCAGCGCGGAAAGCGGCGCGCCAGCGGCACCCTGCTGCTCGATGTCACCGCACCGGACGTCGTCCGCCACTCCGCGGCCCCGCCGCCATCCGCGGGCCCCTACGACAGCAAGCCCTACGACATGTCCGTGACCGGACGCGACATCCGCATGGTCGACGCGGCGTACACCGACGACCCGGCCGCGCCCGTGGGTCCTCCGGTCATCGGCACATGGGTCCGGTTCCGCACGGTGCCGGACGACCCGTGCCTACAGGCCGGGCTGCTCGCCCAGTTCACCGGGCACATCTCCATCGCCGCCGCCCTGCGCCCGCATGAGGGGGTCGGCCAGAACCAGGCCCATCGCACGCTGTCGATGGGGATCAACGCGATTGGCATCTCCTTTCACTCCAATGTCCGGGCCGACCACTGGATGCGCTATCATCATCTGTCGACCTTCGCCGGCGACGGAATGACCCATTCCGAATGCCGGGTCTACGACGAGGCCGATGCGCTGATCTCGTCGTTCACCGTCGACGCCATGCTGCGGGGCTTCAGGAATGACGGGCGCGCGGTCGACGACAGGACCGCGCTGTGAGTCTCACGACCGGACGAGGCCCCCTGTCCACGCGGCCGGCCGGCCGCTTCAGCGCGTCTCTCCCGACACCGCTCGTCTACGTCGAGCCCTTCCAACGTCGGGTACGCGGCCGTTCCGACGGTCGGACCGTGGTCGACAGCGAGCGAGTGCTGCTGGTTCATGCACCGGGACAACCTCCGACCTATGCGTTCCCCTCCGAGGATGTCCAGGCGACTGTGGCATCCGAACCCGAGCCCGCCGTCGCAGGACACGTACGGGTTCCATGGGACGCTGTCGACGAATGGTGGGAAGAAGAGGAACGGATGCTCGGGCATCCGCGCAACCCCTACCACCGGGTCGACTGCCTTCGCTCGACTCGGCGCCTGCGCGTCGAGGTCGGCGACGCGGTCCTCGTTGACACCTCGGACACCGTTGCCCTGTACGAGTCCGCGCTCGCACCACGGCTGTACGTTCGCCGCCAGCAGGTCGACATGGGACTTCTCCGCCCGAGCACGACGACGACCTACTGCCCCTACAAGGGAGCCGCGTCCTACTGGTCGGCGATCGTCGGGGACGTCGTCGTGGAGGACGTCGCCTGGTCGTACGAGGATCCGCTCCCCGAGAGTATCCCGATCTCCGGCCTGCTGAGCTTCGACGGATCGCGTGTGACGGTGAGGCACGATCTGCCCGCCCCGACCCGCGCCCTCGAGGACCTCGAGCCGCAGCCGGACGGACCGACCTGCAGTAACGGCGGACGGTGCTGACCGGGTAAGTCGCCGTTCCCAGCAGCTGGGGTGCATCGCGGCTGGGCCGCCATCGGCCGGCCCAGCCGCGATCACCGCGCGGCCACCCAGGGCACGATCTCCAGGATGGCCGGAATGCGGGTGTGATCGCAGGCGACGGCGGCGTGACTCGGCCTGAAAAGTCGCACCGACCACTCCGCCCTCAGCTCTGGCCGGCCCACGAACCCGATGTGGCGCAGAGAATCCCGCGACACCTGAACCCACCCTCCTGAGGCGAACCACGAGGAGGGATTCGGTCTCGTACAGGACGGGCTTCGACAGGACACTCGGATTCGGACGACGGCGCCGTCAGGTATCCGAGGTCGACGGGAGATCCGGGTAGCTCGGGACGCGCTTCTCCATCCGGGCCTGAATCGACTCGGTAACGTCTACTGGCTGGAGTGCCCCCGCCTGCCAGGTTGCCGTGTGTGCCAGGGCGTCGGCGACGGGGTGATCGCGCGAGTAGAGCAGCATCTCCTTGCTCCCCCAGACCGCCATTGGGCTGTTGGCGGCAATTTCCTCCGCAACCTCGCGCACGCCGCGCAGCATCGCTTCCTGATCCGGGTAGACCTCGTTCACCAGGCCGACGGCGAGCGCACGGTCGGCGGGAAGTCGACGACCGGTGTAGACGAGCTCACGCGCAACTCCGTCCGGAATTATCTTGGGGAGTCGCTGCAGTGTGCCGAGATCGGCGGTAATTCCGATCTTTGTCTCCTGAACAACGAAAAACGCGTCCACGGTGGCATAACGCATGTCGCAGGCCGTCACAAGGTCGAGGCCGCCCCCGACACAACCGCCCTGCACCGCCGCGAGAACGGGGAAGCGCACCCGTTCCAGCGCAGTGAGAGCGCCCTGCATGCGAAGAATAAGCGAGCGGCGGGCCATGTTGACACGAGCCGGCTCTCCGTCCGGAAAAAGCTCCGTGCCGCCGAAGACATTAAGGTCCAGGCCCGCGGTGAAGTGTCGACCGGTCGACGAGATCACGAGCACCCGGACGCCTCCGCCCTGGTCAATCTTCGAAACGGCCAGGGGGAGATCTCGCCAGAAATCTGGTTGAAGCGTGTTGAGTTCTTCCGGCCTGGAGAGAACGAGCCACGCGACCTTGTCGACCACGTCTATCTCGAAACTGTGGCTACCCACGAAAGACTCCCGAAGAAACTGTGTCCCGGCCGAATCTGTCCACCTTCTCCCATCGACACACTCGCCGCAAGATCACGCCTACGGTGCCGAGCGCCCTGGCAGCATGGCCGCCAGAGCGGGGACATCGCCGAGCGATCGCAGTGTGTCGTTCAGGTGCGTGCAGGTGGACGTACCGCGGAAGGTTGTACCCACGGCCTGCCGGGCGTCTGCGGCTGCGGCGCCAGCCAGCCGGGCGGCGCTCGCGGCCGCGCTCGGGCACTCGACCCACGGCAGCGCGCGCGGAGTCGACACGATCTCGGTGAACGTCATTGTCTCCGGGTCGAGCAGCGCGTTCACCGTGTACTCGTGGATGACGGCCTCAGGTCCGCTGTCGGACTGGTAGCTGTCCCGGAAAAGCACGTCCACCTGCAGTGCGTCGACGCCGGCGGGCAGCAGGTCAAGGCGGCGGGCCCGCCGCATGCCGTGCGGAGGCAGTCCGGTCAGCGCATGCCATGCCATCGGATCATCGGGCACCAGCAGGGACGGCGCCCGTGGGCCGGTGACCATGGGTGGGCCGCTCCCGTCCTCGATCGAGTTGATGATCGTCGCACCGCGCGCCCAGCCTGCGCATTGGTCGGCCTGCGCCAGCATGATCCGTCCATCGCCGTGAACGAGGCCCATGCGAGTTGTCGCGTAGCCGGAGACGAGCGAGGTCACCGGGGCGTCGTCGAACAACGCGGCAAGCAGAGGATGGGTGGCCCGGAGCTCCGGCACGATCTCGGCCAGGTGACGACGGAAGCCGGATGTGGAGCTCACGCCGATGAGGCCGGCCAGTTCGGGGACCTCTGGAGCAGTCTCGACGCGCAGGATTTCGCGACGGCTCTGGAAGGCGATCTCGAAGCGGAACATCGCCTCGGCGATCACGGAGGCGGCGCCCTCGGGGCCGGTGGCCAGGTCCCGACCGCGGCCGATCAGGATCAGGTTTCCGGTCGGGCCGTCCGGGCGCAGCGAGTCGAGTGTGATCGTTCGCCGCACCGAACCGGGACGGCGCGGGGGGCTGCCTGCGGTCGGCTCGTGTATGCCGCGCCGCGGGTGCAGCGGCGGCTCCGCAGGCGGTGGGGGCACAAGTTCCCAACTCGAGGCCATCCTCATCCCCCTTTGCCACTCGGGGCTCGCCTAGGAGGACACCTGACGACGGCTACCCATTCCCGATGATGGGGCGTGCCGGGCGGGTCAGCGGGCCGCGTCGAGCACCGCGGGCCAGTGCGCCGGGTCGGAGCCGCCCGAGTCGTAGAGCGTTGTCCGGGCGTAGACGCCACCGATCTTCTCGCCGAGTGCGCGGCCGACCTCCTCGGGGGTGCCTACGACGGAGAACTCGGCCATCATCTCGTCGGTCACCAGGTCGGCCATGTCATCCCAGCGGCCCTGCTTGGAGAGGGCCGTCAGCTCGGGCTGCACCTCGCCCCAGCCGTGCATGTCGAAGACGGCGCGGTAGGCGGGGGTGGAGCCGTAGAAGGCGATCTGCTTCTTGGTGGCGGCCACCGCGCGGTCCATCTCCTGCGCGGTCCGGCCGATGGTGACGAAGGAAGGCCCGCAGATCGTGAAGCCCTCCAGGTCGGTCTTGCCGGCCTTGGCCCGGCCGCGCAGCAGTGCGGGAATCGTCACCTCCTCGACGTAGCGCATGGTGCTGAAGGGATGGACGAGGAACCCGTCCGCGACCTCGCCGGCGACCTCGGTCATGCCGGGTCCCACCCCGGCGAGGTAGATCGGGGGCGGGCCGAAGGAGTGCGGCTTGGGGGTGAAGAACGGGGTCATGAGCGTGTGGGTGTAGAAATCGCCGCGGAAGTCCAGCTTTGCGCCGTTCTGCCAGCAGTCCCAGATTGCCCGGATCGCCAGGATGAGCTCACGCATGCGGGCAGCGGGGTGCGACCACGGCATCGAGAAGCGCTTCTCGATGTGCGGCTTGATCTGCGATCCGAGGCCGAGGACAAACCGGCCCTCGCTGTACTGCGCCAGGTCGTATCCCAGATTCGCCAGTGTCATCGGCGTGCGGGCAAACGCGATCGCGATCGATGTCCCGATCGTCAGGGAACTGGTCGCGGTCGCGGCCTGAAGACACTGCATGAACGGGTCGTGCCGGGTCTCCCCGACCCAGGCGCCGGCGTACCCCTCCTTCTCGACGCGGGCGGCAGTGGTCGAGGTCGAGGCGATGTCGTCAGACAGAGTGAAATCGATCTTCATCGCGTCTCCTTGTTGCAGTCCCGGGCACGCCGCCGGTCATCAGGTTGGTGCCAGCGGACCGACGCAGGCAACCGATCCTGCCACCACGTCCGTCGTGTGCACCGATCGGACCGATCTCGTCACGCACGGTATGACATGCCCGTACCCAGGGCACGTGAGAGACCGGAGGACACGTGAGGAGCACGTGCGAAGGAGGACAGGCGGCACAACCACCACTCCACTGGAGGGGATGACTTCATGAGTGCATCTACTGGCGCCGGCGGTCCGCGGCGTGAACGACGCGGCGGGCGCGCCGATCCGGAGCTGCCCGACGACTTCTCCACCCGATCAGGTGGAGATTCCGCATCGGGTAGGGGGAGCGCAGAGCATCCGAACGCGGGTACGGACGACCAGACGATCTTCGCCGATCGCTCCCGGACGCCCGACCGCACCCACCAGAACCAGCCTGACCACCTGCGTGGTGAGCACGCGCATGGCGGTCGGACGGGCTCTGGCGGCAGCGGCACCCTCGGTGGCCCGGGACTGGCGGCCAAGGCTGGTCCCGCGCTGCTGATGCTCGGGATCGGATGGATCCTGTTCGCGCTGGCCATACCGATGTTCGGCCTCACCACCGGGAAGTCGATCGCCATCCTGCTCGGGATCATGCTGTTGGTCGCAGCGGTCAGTGAGCTCGCCGCCGCGATGACGGCCGCGGCGGACTGGCGCCCCACGCATGCGTTGCTGGCGCTGCTGTTCGTCATCGGCGGCATCGTCGCGCTCGCCTGGCCGGCGCCCACGCTCACCGTGGTGGCCCGCATGGTGGCGTGGTATCTGCTGGTCGCGGGCATCCACGCCATCGCGACGTCGTTCGCGCACCGACGCGTCGGCCGCGGTGGTCCGGCGTTCGGCACGGCGGCTGGGAACCTGCGTGGTGGGGCTCCGTGGTGGGCATCGATGGTGATCGGTGCCTTCTCGATCGGCATCGCCTTCTGGGCGGCGGCGCACCACCACCCGACCTACTCGTTCGTCGTCCTGTGGGTCGCGCTGGCCGCGCTCGTCACCGGTCTGACGAAGGTGGCCGCGGCGTTCCGGTCCAGTGGTCGGGCCGACGAGCAGGGGGTGGACACGCTGGCCGAGAGCGGCTTCAGCGGACGCGCCACCGCCGAGTCCGCGCGGTCGCAGGCACGCGGCGACACCCGGGTTCGCGGTGGAAGGTAACCGAGTGGAACGTAATTGATCAGAAGCAGAAAGTGGCGGTCGGGGTTTCCCGGCCGCCACGAACAAGGCATGTCACAAGCGGGCGCATCGCCTGCCCGCGGTCGCCTACGCTCACGGACGACGGCCAATGATGACGGAGGCGGGCACGGTGACAGAGGCGGGCACGGTGACGGCGGAGACCGATGAGAAGGAGATCCTGACCGAGATCCGCGACGGCGTCTGCATCATCACGTTCAACCGGCCGCAGGCACGCAACGCGGTGACCAGCACGATGGCGCTCGCCTATGCGGCCGCCCTGCGTGCGGCGGATGACGACCCGCAGGTCCGGGCAATCGTGGTCACTGGTGCCGGTGCGGGCTTCTGCGCCGGAGCCGATCTTGCGGTGCTGCGCGACGGCGCCGAAGCGATCAAGAAGTTCGTACCGGCTCGCGAGGACCTGCCGGCCCTCACGATGCGCCTGCGCAAGCCGGTGATCGCCGCGGTGAACGGCGCCGCGGTGGGCATCGGTTTCGCCTACATGATGGGCAGCGACATCCGGATCGCCGCCGAGTCAGCCAAGATCGCGACCGCGTTCTCCCGGCTCGGTCTCGCGGCGGAGTACGGCGTCTCCTGGCTGCTGCCACGGGCCATCGGCCTCCAGCCGGCGCTGGACCTGCTTCTCACCGGGCGGACCATCGGCGCCCAGGAGGCTGCGAAGCTCGGGCTCATCCAGCAGGTCGTCCCCGACGGGACCGTTCTGGAGGCCGCGGTCGCCTACGCGAAGGACCTGGTCGAGAACTGCTCGCCGTTCTCGCTGGCAATGATCAAGGAACAGGTCTACCTGGACCTCGATCGTTCCCAGGACGACGCGCTGACCGACACGCTCCGCCGGATGGACATCGCCTTTGAGGGCCCCGGGCTCGCGGAGGCGCTGACCGCGCGCACGGAGAAGCGGCCCGCCGTCTTCGACGCGCTCCCTACCCGGGAGGCGTGACAGCGTCACGGAAGGCCCGGCGGTAGGCCTGGGGGCTGGTGCCGACCAGCCGGCGAAACCCGTCCCGGAAGGCGGTGGGCGATCCGAAGCCGACCTGCGCGGCGATCCGCTCCACAGAGTGCCCGGTGGTCTCAAGCAGGTACTGCGCCTGCCGCAGGCGCACCCGGTGCAGCCACTGGGACGGGGTCGTGCCCGTCTGTTCGCGGAAGCGGCGGTTGAGCGTGCGTGGGCTCGTCATCGCCTGGGCGGCGAGGTCGTCCACCGTCAACGGGCGGTGGCAGTTCGCCTCCATCCACCGCAACAGTGGTTCGAGGACGGAGCCGTCCGGCGGCGGGCGGTCGCGGACGATGAACTGGGCCTGGCCACCTTCCCTGGCCAGCGGGACGACCGACAGCCGGGCGACGTCCGCGGCCACGGCGACCCCATGGTCGGAGCGGATCATGTGCAGGCACAGGTCGAGGCCGGCCGCGGCGCCGGCCGAGGTCAGGATCTGCCCGTTGTCGACGAACAGCACGTTCGGGTCCACCCGCACGGCGGGATGACGGCGGGCGAGCTCCTCGGCGGCGATCCAGTGCGTGGTCGCGCGCAGGCCGTCCAGCAGGCCGGTCTGCGCGAGCAGGAACGCGCCGACGCAGATGGAGGCGATGCGGGTGCCGCGCGCGGCGGCGGCCCGCAACGCGGTGACGGACTCCGGGGGCAGGGGTCCGGCCTGCTCGCCGACGCCGGGGACGACGATCGTGTCGGCCTCGGCGAGCGCGTCCAGCCCCCAGGGGGCCCGCAGGGAGAACGCCCCGCCGTCGGCCTCGACGGTGCCGCTGATGCTCCGACCAGCGCAGATCTTCACCCGATAGGCCGCCCGGCCGTCGGGGAGCCGGGCACGGCCGAAGGTGTCGACGGGCACCGCGAGATCGAAGGGGACCACGCCCTCGAGGGCGAGAACCGCCACGGTGTGCATGGCAGGACGATAACCAGGCGACTGTTTCCCGCCAACGGGTGATCCCGCCGGTCCCACCCCTGACCTGAGCCCAGCCCACGGGGGTATTACGCCACGAACAGGAACTGTTGACCACAGACAGCTGTGGGTGTCAAGGGCCGAAGGGGAGGAGTCCTCGTGGCGGGAATCCGCTGGTAGATGGCACTCCCGCCACTCACAAAAGCGGTGGTTCGGCGCCTACCGTGGCGGTTGCCGCATCCTCCGGCTGCCTCCGCACTCCCAGGACGGACCCGTGACCACATTCCTGTTGAGCGTCCACGTTCTCGTAGCGATCATCGCCATCGGCCCGGTGACGGTCGCGGCGAGCATGTACGCGCCGGCGGTGCGGGCGGCGCTGCGTGACCCGGGCGATGTCAGGATGGCGGGAGTGGTCGGCACGCTGCACCGCATCTGCAACGTCTACGCGGCGATCGGCATCACCGTGCCGATCTTCGGTTTCGCCACCGCCGCGAGCATGGACGTCCTCGGCGACCCGTGGCTCGTCACCTCGATCATCCTGACGGGGCTGGCCGCGGTGCTGCTGGCGACGGCGGTCCTCCCGTGGCAGCGGCAGCTTCTGGAGGAGATCGCCCCAGGCGGGGCCACCGGGCCGGCCGGCGCCGGGCACGCGAACCCGGCGGCCGTCGCCGCACGGACGAAGCGGCTCGCGATGACCACTGGCATGTTCAGCCTGCTCTGGGCCGTGGTCACGGTGCTGATGATCGCCCGTCCGGGGTCGACCACAGGCGTCTGACCCGGCCCGGGCCGGCGGTTCAGCGGGGCCGGGGCGGCGGCGCGGTGTCGAGGCGGTCGAGGATCTGGCCGCAGATGGCCGCGAGCTGGTCGAGCTGGTCGCGCGCGAGCGCCTCGACGACCAGGTCGCGAACGGTCTCCACATGGCCGGGAGCGGAGTCGGCCAGCTTCGCGAAACCGGTGTCGGTCAGCGTGGCGTTCGTGACTCGTCCGTCGGCCGCGCACGGGGCACGGCGCACCCAGCCCTTGTCCTCGAGGCGCTTGACCGCGTGCGAGAGCCTGGACAGCGAGCCGCAGGTGAACTGGGCGAGCCGAGCCATCGCGAGCGTCCGGTTCGGTGCCTCCGAGAGCCCGACCAGCACCGAGTACTCGAAGTGGCTCAGTCCGGCGTCCCGGCGGAGCTGGGTGTCGAGGGCGGCGGGCAGCCGGGTCATCACACCGATCAGACCGCGCCAGGCCGCCCGTTCGTTGGCGTCGAGCCAGCGGGGCTCGGCGGCGGTCTCCCCCGCTCGGCCGCTCCCGTGGTCGTGCTCGCGACCGGCACCCTGGCCGGGGTCGTGGCCCGATCCCCGGCCCCCCGCGCCATCCGACCCGTGACCTGCGTGCGCGTTCAAGCTGTCTGCCTGTGCCTTCCGACTTGATGTACCGACCGGTGGACGGCGGGCCGGGCCTGCGTGCCGGCCGGCGTCGCGGACGTCCGCCGCCCCTTGTCTACGACTTCAGCGGGTTCGGACCGCCGCCGCTTCCGGATGACCTGCGACACTCCGGGGATCGGCCACCGCGGGCCCGGGCCGGAGCCGGACCCGCCGCGGCCCGAGGCGCCGCTCATCGTCCCGGCCGAGGGTTACATGATGGGACTGCCCAAACGATCGTTCCAGGTCGCCTGAGTCGCGCGGCGGCGGGACGGGGCCGGCCGCGCGGGACGGCCGGCAGCCCCGACCGGCAGTCCGCGACGGGCGGGAGGAGTCGTCCCGGATGGAACCCCTCCGCGCGGATGATCCCCGGACCACCGGCGGATACCGGCTGCTCGGCCTGCTCGGCGCCGGCGGGATGGGCCGGGTGTACCTGGCCCGCGGCCCGGGCGGGCGCACCGTCGCCGTCAAGGTGATCCGGCCGGAGTTCGCCGGCGATCCGACGTTCCGCGCCCGGTTCCGCCGCGAGGTCGAGGCCGCCCGCCGGGTTGGCGGCGCCTGGACCGCGCCGGTGATCGACGCCGACCCGGACGCCGAGCAGCCCTACCTGGTCACCGGTTACGTCCCGGGACCGTCCCTGCTGGAGGCGGTGCGCCGGCGCGGCCCGCTTCCGGTACCGACCGTGCGGGCGCTGGGTGCCGGCCTCGCCGAGGCGCTGAGCGCCGTGCACGCCGCCGGCCTGGTGCACCGCGATCTCAAGCCCTCGAACGTGCTGCTCGGCCTGGACGGGCCACGGGTCATCGACTTCGGGATCTCCCGCGCGTTCGACGCCACCGTGCTCACCCATTCCGGGTCCGCGATCGGCTCGCCGGCCTTCATGTCACCCGAGCAGATCGGCGGGCAGGAGGTGGGGCCGGCCAGCGACGTCTTCGCCCTCGGCTCGGTGCTCGCCTTCGCCGCGACGGGATCAGGCCCGTTCTCGGGCAGCGGGATGCCCGCGGTGATGTACGGCATCCTGGCGGGCGAGCCGCGGCTCGACGCCGTCCCGGCCGAGCTGCGCGGCATCGTGGACGCCTGCCTGCGCAAGGCGCCGGGTGAGCGCCCGGGGCCGCTCGACGTGCTCGCGGAGCTCGTCCCGGGCGGCGGCGCCGCCGAACTGATCACCGCTGGATGGCTGCCGCAGGACCTGGTCACCGGGCTGAGCCGGCAGGCCGTCGCGCTCCTCGACCTGGACGTCCCCGCCACCACCACCGTGACGAACGACCACGCCACACCGGAAGATCACAACCGGGCACTGCCATGGCCGCCGGAGCCGGCCGCACCGCCAGCCACAGCAGCCACAGCGGCCACAGCGGCCGCACCGCTAGCCACAGCGGCCGCACCATCGGGCGTATCGCGGGCCGCACCACCGGGCACACCGGCCGCACCATCGGGCACCCCGGTCGGGCCCGGCGCCCCGCCGGCCGGTGGGCGGCGCGCCCTCGTGACCGTGGCCGCCCTGGGTGTCGTGTGCCTCGCCGTGATCGTGACGGCCGTCCTGCTGGTTGCCCTGCGCGGCTCGGACGGCGGCTCGGACGGCGGCGGCGCGGACGCCGGCGTGAGCCCCGGGGCCACCGCCGGGATCGGCTCCCTGACCGACCTCCTCGACCAACCGACCTCGAGGCCGACCGTCGGCGGGCCGCCGGCGAGCTCGGGTTCGGCGCCCTCGGGCGGGTCGGGTCCCACGGTGCCGGGGGCCCTGCCGGCCGGGTACGCCGGCACCTGGGAGGGAAGCATCACCTCGCGGCTGGGGGTCGTGCAGGACGTCGTGATCACGCTGCGGCCCGGCGAGAGTGGTCAGACGGTCGGCCACTCCGAGGTCACCCTGGTCGGGCTGGGGGCGTTGGGAGGTGACGCGTCGATCCGGTGCGTCGGTGACCAGCAGCTCGTGGGCATCAGCACCGCGGCGGGCTCCAGGCCCGAGGTGGTCCTGCGCGACATCGGGGGCGCGGGCGACAACCCCACCCTGCTGGGTCTGCCGGTGTGCACGAGCGGCGGCACGACGAGGCTGCGCCTCGCGGCGGACGGCGCCCTCGACTACCAGTCCGAGGACGAGGCCGGCGGGCGCCCGGCGGGAAGCCTGCGCCACCGCCCCTGACCCGCTCAGCCGGGTGTGACCCCCTCGATGCGGGCGACGGCGAACTCGCGCCGCGCCTCGCGGAGGTGGCACCAGGAGTCGAGACGCCCGCCGAGCAGCTCCACCGGGGCGATCAGACGGCTGGTCCGCCGTTCGAACCGGTCCCGGTAGATGATCGTCACGATCTCGCCGTGGTTGAGCGCGGCGGCGAGGAGCTGGCGCTCGGCGAGGGTGAGCCGCGGGTTCAGCCGGCCGAGCTGGCGTACGACGCGCGGGTCGGCCCGGGCGGCGTCGCCGGCGCCGGCCCGGTTCGCGAGGATGCGCCGCGCCACATCCGCCGGAGCCGCCCACGTTCCGGACTCGCCCGCACTCCCCGCGCTGCCACGCTCCGAAGCCGCCCCCGCGGCTGCGTCGCGACCCGAGGCCGGCTGGCCGCCCGACCGCCGGCGGATGACGACGGTGCCGTGCTCGTCCTCGACCACCGGAGCCATGCCCGCGGCGCGCAGGCGTTCGGCCACGTCCTCGGCGTCCGCGCCGCACGCCGCGACGGTCGGTGCCAGTCGCCGCAGGTCCAGCGACCGCAGCGCCCGGGTCGCCAGGATCTCGTTGATCGTCGCCTCGTCCGCGACGACCGCGGCCCGCACCGCCCGCGCGCGGATGTGGCCGTGGCGGCGGGCGACGTCCGCCACGAGGTACTCGAGCCCTTGAGGCACCTCGTGCGCCGCGCCGGCGCGCAGCTCGTCGAGCAGCTCCTGCGCGCTCCAGCCGACGTCCAGCGCGCCGCGGATGCTCGCGGAGGTGAACCGCCACGTCCCGGCGGCGCCGCGCGACTCCGACACGGCCGCGTCGGCGAGCAGGCGGGCGATCGCGTGGTTGGGCTGGCCGGCCACGGTCGCGGTCAGATCGGACTGCAGGATCATGGTGGAAGCGTCGCGCGGCAGGGCGGGGCCGCACCGGCGGGCCAGCTCGTCCACCAGCGGCCCGAGGGTTCCGGTGACGAACCCGGCCAGCGTGGGCGTCGGGGAGCCGTACTGGTGGGCCCGCATCTGCCCGGTCGGGTCGAGCGGCGCCGCCGCGAGGACCTCGCAGACCGCGACACCGAGATCGGAGACGGTGTCCCCGGCGGCGACGCCGAGCAGCTCGGCCTCCCGGACGGCGGCCCGGCGCTTGTTCGCCAGCTGGGGCCGGTCGTAGCCGTGCAGCGGCAGGAACCACTCGAGGTGGCTGCCCGCGGCGGCCAGCGACCGGCCGGGGCTGGCCGTGGTGAGCAGCGTCCGGCGCACCCGGCCCGCGCCGGAGGCGAGCGGGAGCGGCGGCGGCTGGTCCCGGCCGCTGTCGATCTCACGGTGTGTCGGGGACTGGTCGAGGAGGAACCAGGCCAGGGCGAGCACCGCCCAGCGACGTCCGACGTCCGACCCGCGCCAGCCGGGGTACTCGCCGGTCGGCGCGTAGCCGCCCTCCTCGCGGGCCAGCAGCCCCGCGGCGTGGGCGACGTCGATCCAGAGCGGGAGCTCATCCTCCGTGAGCGCGAGGGTCCGGGCCAGCCGGGCGCGTTCCCGGGTGCCGATGCCGCCCTTCTTCAGCGCGGCGAGCGGCGCCCGCTCCGCCTCGGCGAGCAGCGACGCCACCGACCGCAGGGCGTGCCCGGCGGCGGCCTGGATCCCGGCGGCGAACGTCTCGTCCGCGCGGTCCGCGCCCGCCGGGCCGAGGCTCGGCGGCCCGGTCAGCCGGACCTCCGGGTCTGCCGCCCACAGGACAGTCACGACCTCCCGGGGCACCTCGATCTCACCGTCGACGAGCAGGAGCAGCCCGGACTCGACGAGTATCCCGGCCGCTTCCTCCGGGTTCGACCCGGCCGGGAGCCGCCCACGGGCCCCGCCATCGAAGCCGTTCGTACCGAAGGCACCTGTACCTGTACCGAGGGCGTCGTCGGGCTCGTCGCCGGTCGCCAGACCCGTCGGGTCGCGGACCAGTTCGGCCAGCAGGTCGCGGGCCGGCCGGGGCAGCCGTTGCACCGCGGCGACGACGCCGTCCGGGTCGGCCATCAGCTCCCCGACGACGCGGGCGGACCGCTCCCAGGTCGTGGACGAGGTGACCCGGGCCCCGGGAACGAGCCCGCGGGCGGCACGGCGCAGGTCGGTGACGGAGATGGCCGGGATGAGCTCCGCGGCCGGGTGCCACACCGCGACCTCGTCGTCCCACAGCCGCCGGAACGGCTCGAAGGCGTGGACGACGCCGTCGCTCTCCCAGAGCAGCGCCCGCCGGGTGACCGGGCGCAGCGCCGCGCGGATCCCGTCCCTGGACCCGCCGAGCAGGATCACCAGCCGGTCCAGCGGGACGGGTGGGCCCAGCATCATGACCGCGTCGCACAGCAGGAGCCCGTCGCGGTCCAGGTCGTTGACGGCGGCGAGCATCGAGTCCGCGTCCCCGAGCCGGCGCACGAGCTCACCGACTCCGCGCGGCGGGTCCTCGAGGACGTCCTGGCGGGCCCGCAGGACGGCGGTGAGGGCCGCTTCGTCCAGGCCCTGGACGAAGTCGAGGTAGCTGTCGGCCGACCCGCGCGGTTTCCGCAGGGCCGCCGCCCGCCGTCCGGCCATGTGACGCTCCCGTCGTCGTCGGTTCGACCATGCCGGGTGCGGCGCGTCGCACTCGCCCCGCCACGACCGTCAGATGTGTCGGCGACCGGCTCGTCGGACATCCCCCCGCGGGCATCCGTCGGCCGCCACCTGGTCTGCGCCATTGTGCAATCCAATGCCGGACGGTTACCGACACGGGGTCGAGCGACGGGCCCGCGGCGGACGACGGAGGCGGCGCGGTCCGGCGCGGAATAGCGTCCACGGGGTGACATCTCGCTACCCGGCGCACTGGGCGGCCGACGGCGTTCTCGCCGACGGCGCGCCCGTTCAGCTGCGCCCCGTGCTGGGCACCGACGCGCCGGGTCTGGCCGAGCTGCGGTCCGGCCTGTCCGCGGCGGACGTCGCGCGCCTGCCCGCGCGGTGGGCGCGGCGCTCCCCGGAAGAGCTCGCCGGGCACCTGACCGCGGCCGGCGACCCGGCCGCCGCCGGTCACCCCACCATCACCGGTCACCCCACCACCGGTGACAGCGGGCGGCTCGCCGTCGCGGCCGTGCTGCGCGGACGTCTGGTCGGCACGGCGGACTACGAACGGATCGCCGGCTCCGACGACGCGGTGGTCGCCCTGGTCGTCGAGGCTGCGCACCGCGGCCGTGGGCTCGGACTGCTGCTGCTCGAACACCTGATCGCCGCCGCCCGCGAGCGCGGGGTGAGCCACCTCGTCGCCGATCTGCGCGCGGGCGACGACCGGGCGCTGCGGGTCTTCCACGCCGCGGGCTTCGCCGGCGCCGAGACCCGCCCGCGCACCCCCCGGCAGGACGGCGCTGGTCAGGACGGCGCTGGTGGCGTGCGGGTGGTGTTCCCGACGGCACAGACTCCGCGCACCCGGGGCATCTCCCGGGCGCTGGAACAGCGGGCGGAGGCACGGAGCATCGCGCGGCTGCTCACACCGCGCGCGGTCGCGGTCGTCGGCGCGAGCCGGCAGCCCGGCAGCGCCGGCCACGAGGTCTTCCGCCGGCTGCTGGCCAGCGATTTCCATGGCCCGGTCTACCCGGTCAACCCGGCGGCGCGCCAGGTCGCCTCGGTCTACGCCTACCCGGACGTCCGCGAGATCCCGGACGCGGTCGACCTCGCCGTGATCGCCGTCCCGGCGCCGGCCGTGGCCGACGCGGTGCGGGCCTGCGCGGAGAAGGACATCCGTGGCCTGATCGTCGTCTCGGCCGGGTTCGCGGAGGCCGGGCCCGACGGGCGGGCCCGGCTCGCCGAGGTCACCCGGCTGGCCCGGGAGTCCGGCATGCGGCTGATCGGCCCGAACGCGATGGGCGTGATCAACACGGACCCGGCCGTCCGCCTGCACGCCACCTTCGCGGCCGGCGACCCGCCGGTGGGAAGGGTCGGCGCGTTCACCCAGTCGGGGGCGCTGGCCGGGACGTTCCTCACCGAGGCGTCGCGGCGCGCGATCGGCCTGTCCACGTTCGTCTCCACCGGTGACCGCTCGGACGTCTCGGCCAACGACGTGCTGCAGTACTGGCAGTCGGACCCGCACACCGATGTGATCATGCTGCACCTGCAGGGGTTCGGCAACCCGCGGAAGTTCGCCCGGATCGCCCGGCGGGTGGGCCGACGCAAGCCCGTGATCGCGCTGAAGAGCGGGCGCAGCGCCGCCGACCCGGCCCTGGACGCCCTGTTCACCAGCGCCGGGGTCATCCGGGTGGACACGTTGAGCCAACTGTTCGACCTGGCCGCGCTGCTGGCGTCCCAGCCGCTGCCCGCCGGGCGGCGCGTCGGCGTCGTGGGGACGTCCAGCGCGCTCGCCGCCCTGGCGACGGACGCCTGCCGGACGGCAGGCCTGGAGGTACCGCCCTTCTCCACCGCCACGGCGGAGGCGTTGAGCGACACGCTCGGCCGCCCGGAGCCGGCCAACCCGGTGGACCTGGGCGCGATGGCCGCGCCCGAACGGTTCGAGCGCGCGCTGCGCGCGGTCGCCGCCAGCGCGGACGTCGACGCCGTGCTGGCGCTGATCACCCCGCACCCGGCCGTCGAGGAGCTCGCGCGGGCCGTGCGGGCCGTGGCGGGCTCCGGCCGGGTGCCCGTGGTGGCCTCCTACCTCGGGTACGACGGGATGCCGTCCGCGCTGGCCGCCCCGGGCGACGGCATCGTGACGCCCGCACCCGGCTCCGTGCCGTCGTTCGCCTCCCCGGAGTCGGCCGCGCTCGCGCTCGCCCGGGCGGCGGGCCACGCGGCGTGGCGCAGCCGCGAGCAGGGCGCCGTCCCCACTCTCGACCGGCTCGACCTGGACCGCGCGCGCCGCGCGGCGGCCGCCGGCCCGACGGACGGGACGTGGCTGCCCCAGGAGCTGGTCGGCGACATCCTGGGCGGGGTGGGGCTGGCGGTCTGGCCCAGCGAGCCGGTGACGAGCGCCGCCCAGGCCCTGGACACGGCCGAACGGCTCGGCTGGCCCGTCGCCCTGAAGATCGCCGACGAACGCTTCCGTGGGCGGCTGGACGTCGGAGCCGTCCGGCTGGGCGTCGAGGGGCCCGGCGCGCTCGCGGAGGCCTGGCGCACGATCCGCGCCGCGGTCGGGCCGGGCGACATGGTCGTCCAACCGATGGCGCCGGCCGGGGTGTCGACCGTGATCCGGATGACCCAGGACCCGGCGATCGGGCCGCTGCTGTCGCTGCGCCTCGGCGGGGCCGTCGCGGACCTGTTGGTCGACCCGCTGGCCCGGGCGCTGCCGATCACCGACCGGGACGCCGCCGAGATGGTGCGGGGTATCCGCGGCGCGGTGCTGCTGGTCGGCGGCGCCGGCACCCCGGCGGCGGACACGGCCGCCCTGGAGGACGTGCTGCACCGGCTGGCCCGCCTCGCCGAGGAGGTGCCGGCGGTCGCCGAGGTGCTCCTGGATCCGGTGCTCGTCGGCCGGCCCGGCGTGGTCCTACTGCATGCCGGCGTCCGCCTGCTCCCGCCGGGAACCGATCCCGAGTCACTGCCCCGGCGGATGACGGGCTCCGGCGTCGAGTACTTCCGCTAGTACCGCCACGGCATTTGTACCCGGGTGCGGCGACGGTCGGCGACGGCCGCTTCAGTTTCGTCTTCGTCGACGGGCGCTCCCAGAACGAGCTGACCACCTGGACCAGCCTCGACAAGGAGGCCATGGAGCTCGCCGCGCACAGCGTCGAGACGGTCGTGGTCTCCATCGACGAGACCGGCATGCGGATGGTGAACCGCGTAGGCATCAGCCGGGCGTCGTCACGCACAAACGCCTCGGCGTTGACCCCGGAAGGACCGGAACGGCCGGAAGGGCTGGGAAGGCGGGCGAGCTCACGGATCAGGTCGGCGGCGTCATCGGCGTGCTGGTCGACGCCGCTGGCCGCCAGGCCCAGGCCCGGGAGAACCGCGCCCGGGCGATCGGTGCGGCCACCGAGCTGTTCGTCCGGCAGGGCTTCGCGGCGACCTCGATGGCCCAGATAGCCGCGGCTGCCGGAGTCTCCACGCCGACCGTCTTCACCTACTTCTCCTCGAAGATCAACCTTCTCAGGGTGGCCGTCGACGAGGCGGTCGCGGGCGACGACGAACCGGTCGCCCTGCACGAGCGGCCGGCCATACGGGCCGTCCACGACGGCGCCACGGCCGGCGAGGTGCTCGGCGCGTTCGCGGTGGCCGCGACGGAGATCGCGCAGCGCGCCTTCCCGCTGCTGTCGGCACTGCGCCGGGCCGCGGACGTCGATCCGCAGGCCGGCGAGCTCGCGCGACCTCGAACACCAGCGCCTGACCGGAGCGGGCATCGTCGCGACGACCGTCGCCGATCGCCTGGGCACAGCCGCCGCGGACGACGTCGAGCGCATCCGCGACACGCTCTGGACGATCTTCTCCCCGGATGTCTACGGCCTACTGGTCCGCGAGCGCGGGTGGTCCCACGACGCCTACCGCGAGTGGGTGACAGGCGACGTGCACCGGCGACGTGCGCTATCATTCCCTAAACTTCCATAAAGGGATCAGTCATGCCGTGAATTCAGCATCGATAAAGAACCATAGGGATGCTGAAGGCCGAGGGGGCCCGGTGGGCGAGGATTACCGCGGACAGCGGAAAGTATCCGGGTCACCACCGCGAGTTTCGACGCGCTCCTCGCCAGCGCGCACTCACGAGAAGAAGGAGAAACCGTGGCGGAGGACCTCACGATTTCCAACGGGGCGATACCCGACGAGCTCGAACAGGTGGGCGCCGTATCCGTCCTCGTCTGCTCACCGGAGGGTCCTCTGGTCCGTGTCGAGCAGGACGCTCTGGACATCATCGGCACCGCGATGTACCTGCGGGCCGCGTGGGCGGCGGTCCCGGTCACGCGGCTCACGCCGGAGTTCTTCGAGCTCCGCAGCGGCCTGGCCGGCCAGATCCTGCAGAAGTTCGTCAACTACCAGATCGGGCTGGCCGTGGTGGGGGACATCTCGGCGTTCACGGCGGCGAGCGGCGCCCTGCGGGACCTGGTGCGCGAGTCCAACCAGGGAGTGCACCACTGGTTCGTCCCCGACCTGGACGCCGTCCGCTCCCGACTCGCCCCGCCCGACAGGAGCGGCTCCTGACCAGTCTCCTCACGTGCCCGCCCGCTGCCCGCTCGCCGTTTGGTGTCCTGCTCGCCCTTCCGGGACGAGACCCGGCCGCGTTCGGCCCCGGAGGGGCGAGGCGAACATCAAAGAATCATTCTCGCGCAGCCTGTCGGGGACCTGCTTGCCGTCGAGGCTGCCCATGGTCAGCCAGGCGGCGCCGACACCGATCCGGCTCTCCCGGGCCTGCTCGACGCTCTCCCCGAAGACCACCTCGGTCGTGGTGCCCGGGCGGATCGGGGTCGCGAACGGTTTGCGCTCCGCCCTGCAGAACACGGGGCTGGTCGTGAGCACCGGGCTGTCACCCGGAGTGGTCACCGCCCAGCTGCCGCCGGCACAGAAGGCGGCGGCGTACGCGGGCGGCCCGCCGAGCTGAGCACGTCAGAGCTCTCGCTGCTCCTCGACGGCTTCCGGCTCGCGTTCGCGGCGCTGGGCCGGCTGTTCCTGACCGGGATAGCGGCCGCGCTCGCCCCCCGGATCCAGTCGCGATTCGGCCGCCCGGCTGGACGCACGTTCGGGCGCTTGTTCGGACGGCGGCGGCCCGGCCCGTGGGCGCCCCCGCCGCGGCGGGGGCGCCCACCGTCACCTTCCATGGAGAATGCGCCGGGCGCCTCGCGGGAGAAGCGGCGGATCAAATCGTCTGATGTATAGTGACCTCGCTGACTGACAACTTCTGGCGGCTGTTCTTCGAGACGGTCGTTGCTTCGACATCCGCTGTGGCGGCCGCGAGACGGGTGGACTGGGATGCTCAGCGTGGAGCGGGTGCGCCCCGCCTACGTCCAGGTTGCGGCTCAGCTACAGGAGCTGATCGTGCGCGGCGATCTGACCGCCGGTCAGCGCCTGCCCGTCGAGGCCGAGCTGTCGACGATGTTCGGCGTCAGCCGGTCCACGGTCCGCGAGGCGCTGCGGCTGCTGTCGTCCCAGCACCTGGTCGAGACGCGGCGGGGAGTCCACGGCGGCACCTTCGTCGCGGCGCCGGACACCGGCCTGATGGGCGATTTCCTCGAGACCGGCCTCGGCCTGCTCTCGGGCGCCGACCTGGTCAGTGTGGATCAGCTGATCGAGGCCTGTGACCTGCTCGAGGTCCCGGCCGCCCGGCTGGCCGCCGTCCGGCGGACGCCCGCCCAGCTCGAGATTATCCGGAAAGCGACCACGGCCACCGAACGGATCGAGGATCCGGTCGAACGGTACGAGGGCAGCAACGGATTCCACGCCTCGATCCTGGCCGCCTGCGGCAATCCCCTGCTGAATCTGGTGGCGACACCGGTCTTCAACGTTCTACGGACCCGCTTCCAGCGTTCGAGCGTCGACGCCACATTCTGGGAACGCTCCGCCCGGCAGCACCACGAGATCTACGAGGCCATCGAACGCGGCGACGCCGAACAGGCCGGAGTTCTGATGCGCGCCCACATAGACGAGTTGCGCGTTCTCGTTCCCGGCGGGGTGGAGGCCGTGCGACGGCGGACCGTCGGCACCGGATCGGTTGAGGCCGCGAGTGCGATCGCCGCGGCCACCGAATCGCCGGCGGCCGCGGGCTCGGCCACCGTCTGATCGGGTTCAGGTCGCGGCGCGGCCGGTCGTCAGGACACGGCGGGTCACGAAGTCGAGAAACGCCTCGTTGAAGACCTCGGGACGTTCCAGGTAGGGAACGTGGGCGGGCCCAGTCCACGACCACCAGCTCCGAGCCCGGCAGGGCCGCATGGGCGGCGTGCGCCATCGAGACGGGGAAGGGCCCGTTCTTCGCGCGGCCTCGAGCGCGCGGCTGATGTTCGCGAACGTTGCCCGGGTCTGCTCGGCGACGTCCTCGCCGCCGATGACCTTGAAGTTCTCGCCCACCGGCGCCTGGCCGGCCAGAAAGATCAGCCTGTTCGGACTACTGATCTTGACGACGTGGCTGTAGCTGCGCCCCGCCGTGTCCCACGCGCCCGCCGGGTTCAGGTACTCCCGCTCCATCGCACCGCTCCTCGCCTCGACTCCACTCAGCCCGGACGACCCCGGCCGAACTCGCGGACCGCTAATGTCCGACTTCATATGTCGCGACTGGATTTTGATCCTTACGTCGGCACGTTCATCGCCCATACCCCGCTGCGGATGTTCGTGCTGGGTCCGGAGAAGGGCGCGCTCGGTCTCGGTCAACGGCGCGGCGATCTCCTGCGACGGCACGGACGTCGACGGCGCCTATCCCGTCGTGCTTGTCCGGCCCACCGCACAGGGCTTCGGGTCCGCGGAGGTCGCGGGTCCGAATAGGGTTGCGGGCAGTGGCGGAGGGGGCGCGCTGGGCTGGACTGGGCGGACCGTGGGCGGCAGAGGAGACGGCGTGGATCTCGAGCTGGCAGGCAAGGTCGTCCTGATCACCGGCGGCTCGGACGGGCTCGGCGCCGCGTTGGTGCGTACCCTCGCCGCGGAGGGGGCGCGTGTCGCGTTCTGCGCCCGCGACGCGGACCGCCTCAACCGCCTCGCTGCCGAGGTGGCACCGACCGCCGCGGCCGGCGCGGAGTTCCTGCCCGTCCCCGCGGACGTCACCCGCCTGGCCGACCTCGAGCGGTTCGTCGAGCAGGCCGTCGGCCGCTGGGGGCGGATCGACGGCCTGGTGAACAACGCCGGGCGCAGCGCCGCCGGGCCGTTCGCGTCGCACACCGACGAGGTCTGGGACGCCGACCTGCAGCTCAAGGTGCACAGCACCGTCCGGCTGACCCGGTTGGCGCTGCCGCACCTGCGCGCGGCCGGCGGCGGCTCCGTGATCAACACGCTGGCCATTGCCGCGAAGACCCCCGGCGCCGGATCGACCCCCACCTCGGTCTCCCGGGCGGCCGGGCTCGCCCTCACCAAGGCGCTGTCCAAGGAACTCGGCCCGGACGGAATCCGGGTGAACGCGGTGCTGATCGGGCTGCTGGAGAGCGGCCAGTGGGACCGCCGCGCAGCCGAGCAAGGCATCGGCGTGGACGAGCTGTACGCCGAGCTGAGCCGAGGCTCCGACATCCCCCTCGGACGGGTCGGCCGCGCCCAGGACTTCGCCGACCTCGCGGCCTTCCTGCTCTCCCCCCGCGCCGGTTACCTGACCGGCGTCGGCATCAACCTCGACGGGGGCCTCTCGCCGGCGCCCTGATCCTCGCCACCAGGGTCCTTGCCACCAGGCTCCTGGCCGCCAGGCTCCTGGCGCCGGGACCCTTGTCGCCGGGAAAAAGCGGCGATCGCACGCTTTAACACGCTCGGTCCGGGCAGCAGACGCACGAACCCCGAGATCGCCCCGCAGCGTGGAGGAACATCGTGAGCCTGATACACAGCCTGCTCGAAGGCCTCGACGACGGCGACCGTGACCGGACGGTCGGGCTCATCAACAGCAGCATCACCGCCGACCTGGAGAACGTCGCCGCCGGCGCCGGCCCCGCCCGGCAGGTGGACGTCGGCACGCGCTCGCGGGCCCGCCGCTCCGGCGGCGGATCGCGCTCCGGCCCCCGTTCCAAGTCCGGGCGCTGAAACGCCCGAAGCTCCACCCCTACGGCGACAACACTCCAAAAAAACAGGGGCAACGAACCAAAAACTCGACGAGATCACTGGATCCTCCGGCGTGGACAGTTCGAGATGTCCGATTGCGGTACTAGGTTCTGGTCGTTCGGCCCGCTCCCTCCTTCCGACGGGCCGTCCGCGTCTCACGGCAACCGCCCGCGGGACGCGCCGACCGCCCGGAACCACACGCCCTCCCTGGCCTGTGGCGGCCCGACGCCAGGGGGAAGATGCGCCTCGTCCACGCCGCGGACATCCATCTCGACAGCCCCCTTCGGGGACTGACCCGGCTGGGTGACGGCGACCTGGCCCACCTGCTGCGGCAGGCGACCCGGCGGGCCCTGGCGAACCTCGTCGACCTCAGCGTCGACCGGGCGGCGGACGCGCTCCTGCTCGCCGGGGACGTCTACGACGGAACCTGGCGGGACTACGCGACCGGCCGGTTCTTCGTCGAGCAGATGGGCCGCCTGCGCGACGCCGGCATCCCCGTCTACATGATCTCCGGCAACCACGACGCCGAGAGCGAGATCACCCGGTCGCTGACCCTGCCCCCGAACGTCCGGGTGTTCGCCTCGGACCGGCCGGGCACGCATGTGGCGGACGACCTCGGGCTGGCCGTGCACGGGCAGAGCTACGCGACCGCCGCCGTCCACGACAACCTCGTTCAGCGCTACCCGGACGCCCTGGCCGGGCTGGTGAACGTCGGCCTGCTGCACACTGCCGCCGACGGCGCCGAAGGCCATGCCAACTACGCCCCGTGCTCGGAGGAGGACCTGGCCCGCACGGGCTACGACTACTTCGCCCTAGGCCATGTCCACTCCCATCGCGTCGTTCACGGCGGCCCACTTCCCGGCGGCACGGCGACCCGCGGGGACGGGCCCGGGGGCCGCCAGGTCGCCGCGTTCAGCGGCAATCTCCAGGGCCGCACCCCGCGGGAGAGCGGGCCGAAGGGCGCCCTCGTCGTCGAGATCCCACAGGACGGCCCCGCCCGCATCGAGCACGTCCCCTGCGACGTGGCCCGCTGGGCTGTCCTCACCGTCGACACCGCCGGCGCCGACACCCTCGACGACGTCCTGGGCCGGGTCACGGCCGAGCTGCGGGCGGCGCGGGACTCCGCGGGGGACCGTCCGGTCGTCGCGCGCACCGTGCTCACCGGCGCGTCGAGGGCCGCCGCGGGTCTTGCCGACGCCGAACGGCTACGCGAGGAGCTCCGCACGGTCGCCGACGGCCTGCAGGTCTGCCTGGAGAAGATCGTCAACCGGGTGACCGACCCGCGGCCGGCCGGCGCCGTCGACCCCGAGCTGGTCTCCGCCGTACGCGCGGCCTGCGACGATCTGGGCACCCGCCCCGAGGACCTCGCGCGGTGGATCGGCCCCCTGGACCGCGAGGTCGGACGGCTGCTACGCGGAGCCGACCTGCTCGACCTGGGCGATCCCCGCACACTCGCCGACCTCGCCCGCCGCGCCGGGGACGGCCTGCTCGCGCGCCTCTCCGGAGACGACGCCTGATGCGGGTCCGCGCGCTCAGCCTGGATCGCTACGGTGCCTTCGAGGACCGGCGGATCGAGTTCGGCCGTGGGCTGACGGTGGTCGTCGGCGCGAACGAGGCCGGCAAGTCGACGACGCTCGACGCCCTGTCGGACCTGCTGTGGACCTTCCGCGGCACCCGGCGGAGCTTCCAGTTCAGCCAGGGCGCGCTGAGCCTGACGGCCGACCTCGAACTGCCCGCGACGCATCCGGCCGAGCTCCCGCCGCCGTCCCAGGAGACGGGGCCGGCCCGGCAGGCGCCGCCGGCCAGGGTCGAGGTCAGGCGGCGCAACAGCGGTCTGCAGACCGTTGACGACGGCGCGGTCTTCCTCCCCCCATGGGGTTCCGGTGGCGCCGACGCGCGTCGGCGCTGGCGGCAGGCGTTCGGGCTGTCCCACGCCGAGCTGCGGGCAGGTGGCGCGAGTGTCTTCGAGGGCACCGGCGACCTGGCCGAGCTCGTCTTCACCGCGCGCAGCGGGCGGGCGGTCCGCGGCCTGCTCGACACGCTCGCCGCGGAGATGGACTCCCTGTACAAGTCCCACCGCAACAACAAGAGCGTCCGGGTCCGCACCGCGCTGGCGGACTACGAGCGGCTGGCCGAGCAGGCGGCGTCCGCCATGACCCGCGCGGCCCATGTCGACGATGCCCGCCGGGAGCAGGCGCTGCGCCGCCGCGACGCGCAGGCGGCCGCGGCCGCGACCCGAGCCGCCGCCGACCGCCGCTCCCGCCTGGAACGGTGGGTGCGCGCAGCCCCACATGCCCGGGAGCTGGTCGTGCTCCGGGAACGTCACGCCGCGCTGCTCGCCGCGGGCGTGGCCCTCACCGCCGAGGAGACGGCGCTGTTCGACTCCAGCGTGCGGGAGGCCGCGACGGCCGAGGCCGACCTCGACCGGCTGACCGCCGATCTGCTCGACCGCCGGGCCGCGCGGGAGGCGCTGACGACCGACGAGTCCGTGCTCGCCGACGGCGAGATGATCACCCGGCTGGAGCAGTCCCGCGTGGCGCGGCTCGGCGACGGCGCCGACGCCCGCGCGCTCGAGAACGAGGCCGCGCGCCACGCGGACTCCGCCCGTGCGCTCCTGCTCGACCTGGCTGGTCCGGGCGACCCGCGCACCGCCGCCGAGCTCCTGGCCGACCTGCACGTGCCGCGTGACCTCGCGGCCCAGCTCGACGCGCTCGCCGTGACGGTCGGCGAGCTGACCGACGAGCTGCGCCGCGCCGAGGACGCGCTCGCCGCCGCCCGCCTGCGCCGCGACGGCACCGACCAGTCCCCGGGCCACGACCCGGCGTCGATCAGCCAGCTGAAGGCGGTAATCGGCGCGATAGCCGGCGAGGGCTCGGCGACCGCGCTGACCAGGGCGGCCGTCGACGAGGCGGCCCGCGCTGTCCGCGACCGCCGGGAGGCGCTGCACCGCGCCGGCGCCCGCGACCCGGACGGCCCGCCGCCCGGGATGCCCGGGCGCGACGAGATCCGGCTGGCGCGCGACCGGCTCGACGCCGCAGAGGTGGCCCTCGCCCGCCGCGAGGAGGAGCTCGTCGGCGCCACCCGGAACCTCGAGCTCGCGCAGAGCCGGGTCGCCGACGCCGACGGCCGCGACCTCCCGGACCAGGCCACGCTCGACCGGGCCCGCGCGACCCGCGAGGAGCTCTGGAACCTGCTGGTCGACGCGGCCGGCGGCCTGCCGCCAACGACCGGCGGCCGGACTCCCGCCCCGGCCGTTGGCGGGGTGCCACCAGTCGGCGGCCGGCTGACGCCGGAGCGGGCTCGCGAGCTGCTGCCGGTCATCGCCGCCGGAATCGCCCGCGCCGACGAGGTCGCGGATCAGCTCATCCGCCACGCCGATCTGGCCGCCCGGCGGGCCCAGCTCCACCGGGACGCCGACCTCGCGCACGAACGGGCCACCGCGGCACTCGCCGCCACCGCGGCCGCCGCCGAGGCAGCCGATCAAGCCCGCGCGGCGTGGGAGGGCCACTGGCACAAGCCAGGCCTGGCCGTGCCCTCTCGGGCGGACGCGGACGACGTCCAGCGGGCTGTTGACGAGGCGCACCGGGCGCACGCGGAGCTGCTCGCCGCGGAGACCCGCATCGCCCGGCTGGGTGCCCAGGCCGACGCCCAGCGGACCGCGCTCGCCCAGGCCCTCGCCGAGGTCGGCCTCGCCCGGGTGGACGCCGACCTCGACAGTCTTCTCACCTGCGCGCAGACCGTGCTCGCGGACGACGACCTCGCACAGGTCCGCCGGGCTGACGCCGCCCACTTCGGGCGGGCCGTCGAGGAGGCCGAACGCGAACGGGACAAGCGGCGCGAGGAGCTGCTCGGCGCCGAGGGCGACTGGGACAACCTCGTCCGGGCGGCCGGGCTGGCTTCGGTCACCGACCCGCGGGGCTGGACCGAACGGCGGGGCGTGCTCGCGCAGGCGGTGGCTCTGCACGAGCAGGCCGACCGCGCCGCGCGGGACGCCGAGCGTGCCGCCGGCCGCCATCAGGCGTTCGCCGCGGACATCCGCGAGCTCTCGGCCCGTCATGGCCTCCTGCACCGCTCGCGCGGCCAGCGCCCCGACACCGACGCCAGCGCCGGGGCCGGGAGTGGGGCTGAGGGTGGGGCTGGGAGTGAAACCGGAACTGGCGGCGAACGTCTCGCGGCGGGCCCAGTCGCGCCCGACGGGCCGGGCGATGAGGCCGACGAGCTGGCCGATCTGCTCGATCAGCTCAGCGCACGGCACCAGGCGAGCATCGAGAGCCGGACCCGCCGCGCGGAGATCGACCAGGCGGTCGCCACCCTGGGCACCCGGGTCACCGCCGCGACGCTGCTGCGGGACAGCGCTGTCGGCCGCCTCGACGAGTTGCGCGCGCAGGTCGTCCTCGCGCCCGGTCAGCAACTGACCGACGCGGCGGACCGCGGCCGGGACCTCGCCGGGATCACGGCGGCGATGACCGCCGCCGAAGGCCTGCTGCGCGCCGCGGCACCCGGCGACGAGCTCGAAGCCGTCGTCCGCGCGCTGGCCGCGAGCACCGACGAGGACCTCGCCGCCGACCTCGCCGACGCGCGCGACGAGCACGAGCGCCGCACGGCCGCGCAGACAGAGGCGTGGACGGCCGTCGGGACGGTCGAACGGCATCTGCGGGATCTCGAGAGCGGCGCGGCCACCGGCGAGCTGCACGCCCGTGCGCAGGAGTCCCTGGCGCTCGTAGCCGAGACGGCGGAGCGCTACGTCATCGCGCGCATCCAGTACGAGACGCTTGGCCGTGAGCTGGAGTCCTACGAGCGCCGTCACGCGTCCCCCCTGCTCGCGGACGCGGGACGCCTGCTCGAACGGCTCACCGAGGGCCGCTACGTCGCCCTGCGGGCCATCGATCGCGGCGACGGCGCCCGGACGCTGCGGGTCGTCCGCGCCGACGAGGACGAGCTCGGCCCGGGCGAGCTTTCCGAGGGCACGGCCGACCAGGTGTTCCTGGCCCTGCGCCTGGCGGCGATCGACCAGCTCCAGCGGGAGCGGACCAGCCGCGGCGAACCCACGCTGCCGGTCGTGCTCGACGACGTCCTGATGACGTTCGACGACACGCGCGCCGAGGCGGCACTTCGCGTGCTGGCCGAGATCGCCGGGCGCTGGCAGATCATTCTGCTGACGCATCACGAGCATCTCACCGACCTGGCACGAGTGGTGGATGCGCAGCTGCGCGCCGACGGACCAGGACAGGCGGACGGCGCCTTGACCCCACCTGGCGACGCCGAGCTGGTCACGATCAGCTATCTGCCGGGGGCGAATGTGCTCACGCCCACCAGGGATGCGGAGCAGATCCGGACACTGGCCACGCACGTCGTCCCGCCCGACCCCGGCGCCGGTGAGCCCGGCGGATCCCCGGCTCTCGCCGTGACGGCAGCGAGCGGGGGTGGTAACGGAAGCGCGGCCGCCGGCCGGGACGCCGGGAGGATCCGCGCCTGGGCCCGCCAGAACGGATTCGAGGTCGGCGACCGTGGCCGCATTCCCCGGGAGATCCTCGACGCGTTCGCCGACGCGCACTCCGCCTGATCCCCGCCCGGACGCCCGGACCGGCACCAGCAGACCCGGCGGCCGGGGTGCCGGGGTGGCGGGCCGGTACCGTCGGATACGGCGGCCGGACGTCCAGGCCGTGCGCCGACCAGCCAGCCACGGCGGGCCCGGCGGGACCGCCCGTGCGACGGCTTTGCAGCAGAACCACAGACCGGAGGCAGGAACCCGCGATGACCGGGAGTCAGAAGATCGCATATCAGGGCGAGCCGGGAGCCAACTCCCACATCGCCTGCCGCGACGTCTACCCCGACTTCGAGGCGGTACCGTTCCAGACCTTTGAGGAGTGCTTCACCGCGCTGGAGGACGGCACGGTCGGTCTGGCGATGATCCCGGTGGAGAACTCGACCGCGGGCCGGGTCGCCGACATCCACCATCTGCTGCCGAACTCGTCCGTGCACATCATCGGTGAGTTCTTCCTGCCCATACGCCATCAGCTCCTCGGGCTGCCGCGGGCGACCATGGACGATCTGAAGACCGTGCACAGCCATCCGCAGGCCCTGGCCCAGTGCCGCAACGCGATCCGCGGGCTCGGGCTCACCGCCGTGCCCGCCGCGGACACCGCGGGCAGCGCCCGCGAGGTCGCCGAGTGGGGTGACGTGACGAAGGCTGCCGTCGCCTCGCGGCTGGCAGCCGAGGAATACGGCCTGCAGGTGCTCCGGCCCGACCTCGAGGACGAGGATCACAACACGACCCGCTTCCTCATCCTGTCGAACGAGCGCCTGCGGGCCGCGGCCGGCGTCGGACCGATCGTGACCACCTTCGTGTTCAAGGTGCGCAACATGCCGGCCGCGCTGTACAAGGCTCTCGGCGGTTTCGCCACCAACGGCATCAACATGACGAAGCTCGAAAGCTGCATGATCAGCGGCGAGTTCGTGGCGACGCAGTTCCTCGCCGACATCGAGGGCAGCCCGGAGGATCCCGCGGTGGAACGCGCCTTCGCCGAACTCGGCTTCTTCGCCGACTACCGCATCCTCGGTGTCTACCGCGCCAGCCGATACCGCGAGCGGTTCGACCCCCTGCGACTGAGCTCGTAACCGGTCATGCGGCGAGCGTTCCAGCAGGTGGACGTCTTCACGTCCGGCAGTTGCCTGGGCAATCCCGTCGCGGTCGTCCTCGACGCCGAGGGACTGCCCAGTGCGGCGATGCGCCGCTTCGCCGCCTGGACGAACCTTTCCGAGACAACGTTCGTCCAGGCCCCGACGGCACCCGGGGCCGACTACCGGGTGCGCATCTTCACGCCGACGGCCGAGCTTCCGTTCGCGGGTCATCCCACCCTGGGGACATGCCACGCCTGGCTGACATCCGGCCACACGCCGCGCGATCCCGACCGGATCGTGCAGGAATGTGAGGCGGGGCTGATCACCGTCCGTCGCGACGACGCCTCGGGACTGGCCTTCTCGGGACCGCCGCTGCTGCGTTACGAGCCCGCCGACGCCGAACTCGTGCGGCACCTCGCCGAGATGCTCCGCCTCGACCCGGCGGACATCCTCGCCGCGCAGTGGGTGGACAACGGCCCGGGCTGGGTCGGCGTGCTGCTCGACTCCGCCGCGGCCGTGCTCGCGATCCGCCCGGGCGCCGTCGACCTGGCCGTGGGGGTTGTCGGGCCACACCCGCCCGGCGGGCCGGGCGCCTTCGAAGTCCGCGCCTTCACGCCCCAGATCACCACTGTCGAGGACCCGGTGACCGGCAGCCTCAACGCCTCCCTCGCGACCTGGCTGTTCGACATCGGCAAGGCGGACGGGGCGTACGTCGTCAGCCAGGGGACGATGCTCGGGCGGGAGGGCAGGGTCCGTCTGTCCCGTGATCCGGACGGGTCGGTGTGGGTCGGTGGCGACACTGTCACCTGTATCTCGGGGACCGTGGACCTCTGACAGACCCGCGAGCCACCGGCACGCCGCCGGGACGGCACGGGAGCCGGCCTACCGTGGAGTCATGTGTCGCAACATCACTGAGCTGCGCGGACTCGAGCCTCCCGCGACCGACGAGGAGATCGAGGCGGCTGCCCAGCAGTTTGTCAGGAAGGTGAGCGGCCTGCGCCAGCCACCGCCCGCCGCGGCCGGGGCCTTCGAGGCGGCGGTGGCCGAGGTGTCCGCGAGCGTCCACCGCCTGCTCGGGGAGCTGCCCGCGCGCCGCCAGCCGCCCGGGACAGTGCCGCCGCTGCGCCGACCAGAGGTACGGGCCCGCCTCGAGCGCTGAACCCCCAGGCCCGCCCGATGTTCGCCCTTGTCACATCATGGACATATCCCGTATGACGTCTGCTCCCGGACGGTATCCACGAGGCGCGTCGAGAGGCAGGCCATGCGGTTCGACGATTCGTCGGTCGACACGTCCCAGCTCGAGGACAGACGCGGCGGCGGCCTGGGCCGCGGTGCCGTCATCGGCGGCGGTGGTGCCGGCCTGGTCGGCCTGCTCATCTACCTGGTGGTGGCCGTGCTCGGCGGCGGCGACGGGACGGGCGCGAACGGAACGGGCATCGACGGGTCGGGGGATGCGCAGCCGGGCACCGAACAGGGCACGGCGGGCAGCGACATCGCCACCCGTTGCAACACCGCCGGCGCCCTGGACCAGTACGACGACTGCTTCGTCCTCAAGGTCTTCAACGAGGTGAACGAGGTCTGGACGGCCCAGTTCGCCCGGGCCGGCCAGCAGTACTCCGACCCGCGGCTGGTCTACTTCTCCGACGCCGTCTCGACCGGATGCGGAACGGCGTCCGCGCAGGTTGGGCCCTTCTACTGCCCACCCGACCGACGGGTCTTCATCGATCTCGGGTTCCTCGATCAGCTCCAGCGGGACTTCGGGGCGCAGGGCCGGTACGCGCAGGCCTACATCGTCGCTCACGAGGTCGGGCACCACATCCAGACGATCACCGGAACCGAGCAGCGGCTGCGCGAGGCGCAGAACGCCGACCCGTCCCGCCGCAACGCGCTGTCGGTGCAGCTCGAACTGCAGGCCGACTGCTACGCCGGGGTGTGGAGCACGCTGGCGAACTCCGCCGGCAACGTCACGATCAACGAAGCTGAGCTCGACGAGGCGCTCCGGGCGGCCGAGGCCGTGGGCGACGACCGGATCCAGGCCTCGGCCGGCGGCCGCGTCGACCCGGAGTCGTGGACCCACGGCTCGGCGGAGCAGCGACGTGAGGCCTTCCTGAACGGATACCGGGGCGCCTCGATGGCGGCGTGCGGCACCGTCCCGGCCTGAGTCGGCACGGCGCGTCCCCGCGACGGGACGTCCGCCCGACCCGATACATCGCAGCAGAAATCGCTGATAGAAAGGGCGAATGGGCGTCAATTCACCGGCTGCCAGCAGCCGGTATCCGGACCGATCTGTGGACGCCAGGAGAAGATCGTGATCTCCCGTGTGAGCATCGGCCATATTCATGCCTCCGCGCCGGCGAAATCCGGGCCGCCGAAGGACACTCCCCCGAAACCCGCGCCGCCGCCGATGCCGGGCTGGCGCAGGTTCCTCATCCCGGTCGGGCTGCTCGTCACGGTGATGCTGCTGATCGCTCCGAGCCTGTTCGCCACCCAGCCGGATTCGCTGACCTACTCCGATTTCGTGGGTCGGGTCGACAGCGGCGTGGTGCGCTCGGTCACCATCGATGACCGCGGTGGTGTCGACGGCACGCTGACCGACGGCACTGACTTCACCACCCAGATCCCCACCGCACTCGACACAACCGCGCTCGAACGTCAGCTCGCCGCCAAGAAGGTGCAGATCACGGCCACCAGGACGGGCACGTCGTTCTGGTCGGTGGTGCTGAGCTTCCTGCCGCTGCTGCTCCTGATCGGTTTCTTCGTGTGGTCCGGCCGCATGGCCCGGCGCCAGCTCTCCGGCGGCGGCGCGCTCGGAATGTTCGGCCGCTCCCGGGCGAAGATCACCGAGGCGGACCGGCCTGACACTCGTTTCAGCGACGTCGCGGGCTACGAGGGCGCGAAACAGGAGATCAGCGAGGTCGTCGCCTTCCTGCGCAATCCCGACCAGTATCTTGAAGTCGGCGCACACGGCCCGCGCGGCGTGCTGATGGTCGGCCCGCCCGGCACCGGCAAGACCCTGCTCGCGCGCGCCGTCGCCGGCGAGGCCGAGGTGCCGTTCCTTTCGATCACCGGCTCGGGCTTCGTCGAGATGTTCGTCGGTGTCGGCGCATCCCGGGTGCGGGACCTCTTCACCGAGGCTCGCAAGCGGGCGCCGTCCATCATCTTCATCGACGAGATCGACGCCATCGGCGGCCGGCGCGGCTCCAGCGCGTTCGGCGGGTCCAACGACGAGCGCGAGCAGACGCTGAACCAGCTCCTCGCCGAGATGGACGGGTTCGAGTCCACGTCGGGCGTGGTCGTCCTCGCCGCCACGAACCGCCCCGAGACCCTTGACCACGCGCTGCTGCGCCCGGGTCGGTTCGACCGCCAGGTCACAGTGCCGCTGCCGACCCAGTCCGAACGGGCCGAGATCCTCGCCGTGCACACCCGCGGCAAGGCACTCACCGATGACGCCGACCTCACCCGGATCGCCCGGGGCACGCCCGGATTCTCCGGCGCGGACCTGGCCAGCCTCGTCAACGAGGCGGCGATCAACGCCGTCCGCGACGGACGTTCGGTGGTCAGCGCCGCCGATCTCGACGCCGCGCGTGACCGCATTCTCCTCGGACGGCGCGATGCCTCGAACGCCCTGCTCCCGGACGAGAAGCGGTCCGTCGCCGTGCACGAGTCGGGCCATGCCCTGGTGGCGGCACTCTGCGACGACGCCGACCCGGTCGCGAAGGTGACCATCCTCCCCTCGGGCATGGCGCTCGGCGTCACCCAGCAGCTCCCCGAGGCCGAGCGGCACCTCTACTCCGAGGCTTATCTGCTGGACAGCCTGGCCGTGCGGCTCGGCGGTCGGGCGGCCGAGCTGGTGGTGTTCGGCCACGGCTCCACCGGTGCCTCGAACGACCTGGCCGGCGCGACCCAACTCGCCACCCGGATGGTGCGTGAGTTCGGGCTGTCGGAGGAGATCGGACCGGTGGGCTACTCGTCCGACGGGCCCAACTTCCTCGGCGGGGACGACCTCATGGCCCGCCCCTACTCGGAGCAGACGCAACGAGTGATCGACGCCGAGGTGGCACGGCTGCTGCGGGAGGCTCAGGCGCGAGCCGTCGACCTGCTGCGCATGCATCGGAACGCACTCGACGCCCTGACCGCGCGCCTGCTGGAACGGGAGACCGTCGACGGCACGGTGGTAGAGGAGCTCGCCGCCGCGTCGATGGCGAGCTTCACGCGCAGCCCGAACGGAGACGGCTCGGGGGAAGGTCCGGACGGCGGCATCCCACCGCAGATCTCCCTGCAGACCTGATCCCCCTGGACCGCGCTCGGCTCCCGAGGCAGTGGGTACTGCATCTGCATGATGCCTGACGCCGCAGGCCCCGCGTTCGACGTGTGTGTGGTGGGCGCAGGCCCGGCCGGGATGATGCTCGGCCTGTTGCTCGCCCGCGACGGCCTCGAGACCTGCGTGTTGGAGAAGCACGCCGACTTCCTGCGCGACTTCCGCGGGGACACCGTGCACCCGTCCACGCTCGATCTGCTGGATTCGATCGGCCTTGGCGAACGCGTGCGCGACCTGCCCGGACGCCAGGTCACCGGGCTGAGATTCAGCTTCGTGGACGGGACCTACCAGGTCGCCGACTTCTCCCGGCTGCGGGTGAGTCATCCCTACATTTACTTCGTCCCGCAGTGGGACCTGCTGGAGATGCTCGCGCAGGCCGGCGCCGGCATTCCGACCTTCACGCTGCTGCGTGAGCACGAGGTGACCGGCCTTGTCCGGGATGGCGATCGGGTGGTGGGCGCCGAGGCTCGGACCGCCCAGGGCCGCCGGGTGGTGCGGGCGCGTCTCACGGTCGGTGCCGACGGCCGTGGATCTGTCGTCCGCGCGTCGCTTGGCCTGCCACTGCGACGTTTCGGCGCTCCGATGGATGTGTTGTGGTTCCGGCTCCCCCGCCGGGCGAGTGACGGGGATGGCCTCGGCGGCCTGGTCGGCCCGGGACGGATGCTCATCCGCATCGATCGGGGCAGCTACTGGCAGACCGCCTATCTGATCCGCAAGGGTGGATACGACGCCGTGCACGCGGCGGGACTCGACTGCCTCCGCGACAACGTCGCGACGCTCGCTCCGGACCTCGCCGACCGGGTCGATGAGATCAGAAGCTGGGAGGACGTCCACCTGCTGAGGGTGCAGGTCGACCGGGTGCGGCGCTGGCACGCTCCCGGCGCACTGCTCATAGGGGACGCCGCTCACGCGATGTCGCCGATCGGCGGGGTCGGGATCAATCTGGCGATCCAGGACGCGGTCGCCGCGGCACGTATCCTCCGTGCGCCCCTGCTCGCCGGCCGGGGCACCGGAACCGCACCACCGCCCGGGCGTCTGGCCGCGGTACAGCGTCGCCGCACGCCACCTACCATCCTCACCCAGCTTGCGCAGCGGGTCGCCCAACGAGGATTGCTGCGCCCGGTGCTGGAGGCCGGCGACAAGCCGGTCACGGCGCCCATGCCGGTCCGGCTCCTCGCCCGGATACCGGCCGCCCAGCGCGTGCTCGCCCGTGCGGTCGGCGTCGGGCTCCGGCCCGAGGCGGTCGGACAGGCCGCACCACACACCGCGACGGAGAACGTTTCCCGTGCAGCCACCAACGAGAATGATCGTTAGCCACTGAAGAAGCAAAAGAATTTGCCCTCGGGACGACTCGCCCGAACCCTTGTCAGCAGAGCCGACCCTACCCTAGGATCGAACGCACGTTCGAAGAATTTCGCTGACGGTGGGCGGTGAACCTGATGGATCAGTTCGACAGCTCCATGACCCGGGCGTCGACGGCAGCGGGTATGGATTCCGAACCGCGGCGATCACTCATATGAATCCACCGCGCGAGGCGACGACCGGGACTTTTGACGAGCTCGCTCCGGAGGACGTGGCGATCGAGGTCGGCGCCTCCGCCACCTCGGTGGCGCGAGACATGACCTACGCGCGCACGATCACGGATCGGCTCCCCCGCGCGTTGGCGGCACTGAAAAACGGGGCAATTGATCTATCTCGGTTGAGATCCCTGGAACGCGCCGTTCGCCCGTTGAACGACGAACTGGCAGCCGCCGTGGAGAGCCGCGTGCTGGAAGGCGGGCCACGTCCCACTCAGGGAGCCTTCGCCGATGCGTGCCGACGCACGGTCCAGCGGATCGACCCCGACGGCTCGGCGGAGCGGGCCCGTTCACGAAGAGCCGCGCGACGGGTCTGGGTTCGTCCCGGAGAGGAGGGCGGCAGCACGCTGTCCGCGTTGCTCCCGGCGGAGGAGGCAGACGCCTGCTACAGGCGAGTCGACCAGGTGACCCGCGAGATCGTCGCCGCCCGGGATACCCACGACGAACGGACGACGGACCAGATCCGGGCCGACGTCGTCGTCGACCTGCTCACCGGACGAGCTGAGCACGGCCGGCCGTTCTCCTGCGACGTCCAGGTGGTCGTGCCCGTGACCACACTGCTCGGCATGTCGTCGGAGCCCGGTGAGATCCCAGGCGTCGGCACCATCCCCGGAGCTGTCGCCCGCGAGATGGCCGCTCGGCCAGGGTCGACCTGGCGGCGGCTCCTGACCGACCAGCGCGGCGTCCTCCTCGACGTCTCCGACCGCCGGCACCCCACCCCGGTGCAGGTACGTCACGTGCGCGCCCGCGACCGCACCTGCCGCATGCCCGGGTGCGCCCGACGCGCGATCCACTGCGAGCTCGCCCACACCATCCCCGACGCCGTGGGCGGCCGGACAGCGCTGGACAATCTGGGCCTTCTGTGTCGATGACATCACCGCATGCGCCACCGCAGTGGCTGGCAGATCAGGCGGACGACGGGTGGTCGTCCGCGGCGAGCCGGGTCAGTACTGACGTGGCGATCGCGTCGAGGGCGTCGACCTGGGCTTCCGTGAGCATGTCGAACACATGCTCACGGACGAAAGCGACATGAGCGGGAGCGGCCTGTTCGATCATGGCGCGGCCGCGCTCCGTGAGCACGACGAGGGCGCCGCGGCCGTCGTCGGCGCACTCCTCGCGCGCCACGAGGCCACGCCGCTGCATCCGGGCGACGTGATGGGAGAGCCTGCTCTGCTCCCACGAGAGCTCCCTGGCCAGCTTGGTCACCCGCAGGCGCCCTTCGGGGGTGTCGGTGAGGCGGACGAGAACGTCGTAGTCGGCGAGTGAGATCCCCGCCTCCGCGGCGAGTTGGCGGTTCATCCACACGGTGAGCTGGCTGGCCATGAGCAGGTAGCGCCGCCATACGCGCTGCTCCCGCTGAGTCAGCCAGGACACCGCGGTGCCCGCGACCGCGGATGCGGCAGGCAGCGGGACCTCGGGTGGCGGGGTCGGGAATGCGTCACCCCGGGATCTGATTGACACGTCATACACCTTAATGATGCGTCATGAAGATGGGAAGGGACCATCATGGCCGACATGGCACAGCGGTCGAAGGTCGACATCCGCCGCGCGGACGACCGCCCCAAGACAAAGATCAACTGGCTCGACTCCAAGCACTCCTTCTCATTCGGCCACCACTACGACCCGTCCAACACCCATCACGGGCTGCTACTGGTCAACAACGACGACACCGTGCGCGCAGGCGCGGGCTTCGAGACCCACCCGCACCGCGACATGGAGATCGTCACCTGGGTACTGCGGGGTTCGCTCGTCCACCAGGACTCGACCGGCAACTCGGGCGTGATCTACCCCGGGCTGGCCCAGCGGATGAGCGCCGGCCGAGGCATCCTGCACTCCGAGAAGAACGACTCGTGGCGGCTGCCCGACGGCGGCGAGCCGCACGACGAACCCGTTCACTTCGTTCAGATGTGGGTTGCGCCGGACGAGAACGGGATCGCCCCCGGCTACGAGCAGCTCGAGATCGACAACGAGTTGCTCCGGGGTGGCCTCGTCACGGTCGCGTCCGGGATGGAACGGCACGACGGCGCTGCCGCCATCCGTATCAGGAACCGGTACGCGGCTCTGCACGTCGCCAGGCTCGGTGTGGGACAGAGCGTCGAGCTGCCCGACGCGCCTTACCTGCACCTGTTCGTCGCACGGGGCGAGGTGACGCTCGAAGGCGCGGGGCAGCTGCACGAGGGCGACGCCGTCAGGTTCACCGCGGTGGGCGGTCAGCGGATCACCGCCGTCGAGCCGGCCGAGGTCATGGTGTGGGAGATGCACGCCAGCCTGTCCGCCTGACGCCATGTGCCACCGGCCGGCCGGAGATCAGCGGCCGGCCGCCTGGTAGGCGACACCAGCCGGGGTCGGCTGGCCTGACTCGTCATACAGGCCGGTCCGACTGTCGGGATTGGCGGGAAACGCGAACCAGGCGTAGCGCTCAACGAACGGAAGGCTCTCGAGCATCGCGGTGGAGGCAGTCACGAACGCCGCCTGACCCTCAGCGCTCGGGACCGTCGCGGGTGAGGTTGAGAAGTTCATCAGGCTGTACTCGGTCAGCCAGATCGGCAGGTGGTATCGGTCGTACACGTCCTGGATGTAGGCACGGAGCTGACCGGTCGCCCGGGTGGGGTCGAAGTCGCTGCCGTACCAGTGCAGCGCGATGAAGTCGACCTTGTAGCCCCGCTGGGCCGCGCCGGCCATGAACTGGCCGAACCAGCTGTTCGGGTCCGCGGCGCCGGCGGCGGGCGCCGGGCTACCCAGACGCATTCCGGTGGCTTCCAGCTGCGGCCACAGATCGAGAGCGGTCTGAACCGGCATGTCCGCCTGGCCGCGGAGGTCAGGCTCGTTGAAGCCGAGCAGGGTGCGGCCGTTGGCCTTCACCGTCGCGAGGGTCTGCGGAGTGACCGAGCCCGGCCCCCAGATCATCGGGACAAACTCGACTCCCGCCGGCGCCGCGATCCGCTCCGGCGCGGCTCCCCAGGTGTAGAACCACGAGACTCCCGCCTCCGTCATCGACGGAGCGATCTTGTCGAAGTACCAGGTGCTCGCGCCCTTCGCAACCGTCCCGATAGGCGGATCAGTCGACCCGGGTGTCGTGGGCACTGGCGCGGCGCTCGGCGTGGCCCCCGGCGCAGTGGTCACCGGGGCAGTGGTCACCGGGGCAGCGGTCACCGGCGCCGAGGTGAGGGTCGGCACCGGGGTGACGCCGGGGTTCGGAACCGAGCTCGGGTCCGGAGCCTGGGTGGGGCCGGCGGACGGCGAGCCCGTCGGGCCGGCGGGGCTGGGGGCCGCACTGGTCGTCGGAGCGGGGCCGCCTCCACCCCCGATGGGGGTAACGCAGCCCGCGAGCGCCACCATCGCGAGCAACGCCATCGACAGCAGCCTTAGCATGCTCGGCGTGCGACGCATGATCGCCTTCGAACCCGCCCGATGCGTCCGCGCCCCGAACACGAACGCGGTTGCCGCGCTGTTCGCGGTGCGTCGCCGTTCCCCGGCGTCGTAATCGGTCACGCCGACCCTGCGCATGGATCTCTCCTTGCCTCGCCCCCTGAATGCCCTTCCATGAACTGCTGTTCCGCCGGCCGCGCCGTGCCGGAGATCCGGCCGGCCGGCAGTCGCGGCTGGCCGATGGACTGCCGCTATCCGACGGATCGCTGCCACCTGACAGATCACCGCCACCCGACGGACTGCCGCAAAATCTGACAAAAGGAACAGCGGCGATCACTTTGCCACAGCAAGTGTGGGTACGCCAGGGTGTCGGTCCGAGCGGACCACGGGCGAACACCGCGGCGGTGCCGCGAAGCAGGAGCGACCGACGGGGTTGGACCACAGCTGGCGAACAGACCAGCGAACGGCCAGCAGACAACCGGCGAAGGCTCGGCGAATGGCCACCGGACACCCCGTAGACAGCCCGCGGGCATCCCGCCGGACGTCCCGCGGACGGCGATCGTCCCGACTACGCGGATGACACATTCGGGCCAGGACGCCGACCAGTTTCGAGGGGTCTCGACCCAAAGAGCGATGATGTGGGTGTCTTGCCGCCAGCCTGGAACACATGTCCGCGTGACCCCCGCCCCTCCCCCACGTTCCCCACTGGCAGTGACCAGGGAAAACAGCAGGTGGAGGCCGAGGGAGGCGCCGGCGGGTGGACGGGCGCCGATCAGGCCGCCGGGTCTCGACCGGGCGCACGCGGATTCCGGGGCGGGCGGCGCGGGACATGGCATCCCCTCGAGGGTGAGGGGGCCGTCGCCTGCCTGGACGGAGACGCAGCGGCAACGCCGACAGGGGGCACACGGACATGGAACATGGGGTGGCCGGCATGTACCGGGCCGGCAGCGGCCGGGGACCGGCGGACTTCGTGGCCAGGCGCGTGAACGGCCTGCTCGCAGAGGACCCGCGGGCGGCTATGCGACGCGCGGCCGGCGCGGCCTACCGGGTGGCCGGCCGGGCCGGACGAGCCGCGCTGCGTCCGTCGGAGACACGGGACCTCGGCGGGGTGCTGACAGACACGGCCGCACCGGAAGCCGGAACCGACGGTCTCGACGGCTCGGACGACCTCGGCGGCGAGCGCCGCCCGGCGCCGGACCCGGAGATCCCACCATGGGTTCCGCTCGGCGACGAGGGCCCGGTGATCTGTAACATCTGCCGGTGGCACGGCGAGGAGTTCGATCTTGCCGGCCATGTCGAGATGTCGCTGTGCCCGTCCTGTGGTGCCAACGGGCGTGACCGGTTCATGCACTGGTGCCTGGCCCAGTCGGTGGATCTCAACCCCGCGCTTCGGGTCATCGAGTGCAGTCCGCGTCTCGGCGAGGACTACCGTTCGGCGATGTCCAGCTGGTTCTTCTACCGGACGTCCGATCTGGACATGCGCGCGCACCGCGGCAGCATCCGGCTCGATCTGCAGGCGATTGACCTGCCGGACGCGTCGCTGGACGTCATGCTGTGCTCGCACGTGCTCGAGCACGTTCCGGACACGGACAGTGCGCTGGCGGAGCTTCGCCGGGTGATCGCCCCGGGCGGGCACCTCATCCTGCAGGTCCCGGTCGGCCAGGGGGTGACCGCGCCGCCGACGGAACCCGAGTTCCACATGGACTGGACCCCGGTCTTCTGGCGCTTCGGGTTCGATCTGACCGAGCGGCTACGCAAATCCGGGTTCGAGGCGGACCTGCTGTGCACCGCGTCGATGCTCGAGGCCGCGCTGACCGGGGAGAACCTGTGGCCCGACTGGTCCCGGGAGTTCGACGTCCCCGGAATGCTCGACGGGGTGATCGCCGCGGACCTGAAGGTCATCGCCGACCGAGCGGCCGAGCACCGGCTCGGGATCAGCCCGGGCTACATGTACTTCACGTGGCACTGCCGCGTGCCGGCGCACGAATAGGCGCGAGGTGGAGCCGGCGATCTGACGAGCGCCGGCCGAAAATTCCAACAGGCGAGGATTCTGGAAGTTTCGACGTTCGCAGGGGATGATTCCCGCAAACGGCCGTACCGCACCATCCGCGAAAACGGTCCCGCGTCCGCGGATACCGAGATAATTTTTAGCTGCCATTTCATGTTCTGCGGCGTACGGGCGTTCGGCGGCGGCCCCTCGAACCCTGCCGTCGCCCGTCCGGCGTGGGGCGTTGCCCGCCGGAGCGCCGCGGCGGAGACTGCCGTGACGGGTCACCCCACAGGGGACCGCCGCCACGTGCCCACCGAGCCGGTAGGCGCCAGGACCTGGACGTCTTCTGCCGGTACTCGCCCGGGGCACCGCACCTGGCGCCGCCCCGGACACCGGCGGCTCGTCGCACGTGCCCGACGGTCTCGTGGGGCTCGTAGGTCTCGTATGGCTCATAGCACTCTCATGGCGCTCATCGGGGTGCCCGCAGCGCGCTGCGGTCGGCCGGCGACCCGACCCGGACCGGACGTAGGGCCGCAAACAACGACAAAGTGCCACGTTGTCGCGAATGAGACGCCCGACAAACCGCCGTCGACCCACGGTAAACCGCCAGAATCGGACTGGCGGAACCGAAAGGACTGAATATGCGTACGGTGCGGGGGACGTCGACACGGCGGTCGGCGTGGTGGCCGGACTCGAATCCCCAGCGTCCGGGAGCCGATTCCCACCGGACGCGAGCGGCTTCCGGCGGGAGCCGTGCGACACCGTCGGCAGCACGCGGTCGCCTGCTGCCGGGCACGCTGCTGATCTCGGCGCTGCCCTCGGTACTCACCGTGGCTCTCCTCATGCCGACCGCCGCAGCGCAGGCCGGCACCCCGAGCCGGGAGGTCACCGCACCGACTCGGGCCGCCCTCATCGCGTTCGAGTCCGAGGACGTGCTCGGGCAGATCGACGTCGACGTTGATCTGGGGCCCGACGAGGAGTCCGAGAGCATCCGCCGATTCCAGGGGGCGACGGAGGCGATCGCCGAGTTCTCCCGCCAGGCCGCGGCTCGCGGCAACTCGGCACCCGCACCTACGCAGGCTCCGCCTGGTCCGCCGGTAACCCGGCAGCGGCCCGCGCCCGCCGCTGGGACGGGGTCCAGCGGCGGGACAACGAGCTCCGGTTCCGGTTCACCGGCGGGAACCGACACGGGCGCAGGAAGCGGGACGGACACGGCAGGCAGCATCGGCGCCGGCACGGGAAGCGGGACCGGAACGGACGGTGCAAGCCCGGGAGGCGACACCCCCGTCCAACAGGGCACCGCGGCCGGCGGAGCACCGACCGGCGACGCTCCCCCCGACGGCACCTCGGCCGGCTCCGCGACGAGCGGTGGCGTGGCGAACGGGCCGGCGGGCGGCGATGGTCCCGGCTCCGGCCGTGCCGGCGACGGCGGCACCGGAGGCAGCATCACCGATGACAGCACTGCCGGTGACAGTGCCACCGATGACAGTGCCACCGGCGGAAGCACGGGCGGTGGAGCAGGGCCACGGCCAGGTATGCGCATGGCGGCGCCGCGCTCCGGTGCGGAGCAGGCGTTGCTCACCGGGATGAACACGCTGGCAGTCGGCCTCGCGGTGGCCGGGCTGGCAGGCGCTCCCCTCGCCGGCGGGCTGAGGCGCCGGTCGTTTCAGGAGCGAAGCCGCCGATCCGATCTCGCGCTCGTGCCCGCCGCCGCGACCAGGCCGGATCAGTTCCCCGCACTCGACGACGTCCGGCAGCACAGCCGGGAGTACGGCCGGCCGTAAGCAGGCCGGCCGCCGCGACGGTCCACAACCAGCACTACGGGCGCTCCATGGGCGTCGCCGACCGAGCGCCAGAGTGACCCACAGAACACTTCGCCACGTGTCGTTCCGGGCACCGAACGTGCACTCCTGGCCATCAGCCCAGCCACAACAAGGTCGTCCGTAGGTCTTCCCATGGCATTCCAAGGGTTCCACCAGCGAGACGAATGCGTGGCCCCCACCCGGGGCGCTCCCGACCAGCACCCGACATCGCCTGTAGCGCAGCGTATCTCCACCATCCTGGCGATCATTTGAGGAGACCACCCACGGTCACCGGCTCCCGACGGACTCCCATCGCCGGATCGTTGCGCTACACCACGTCAAACCCTGAAAAACGAGACGGACCTCCCCAGGCGGGGTCCGGGCACCGCATTACTGTGACGCCGTCGAGTAACCGAACGGGCCCTTGGGGGGGTCTCAGGGCTCGACTCCAACAGGGATGGTCTGCATGGCAGGCAGGCACGAAGCCGACCGGACGCCGGTCGGCTCACCGCCGCGGGGCGGCGTCGCGGGACTCACGGGACTCCGGTACCGCGTCCGGCCGCACAAACCGAACGGCCCACGCGACCCGAACACCCCACGCACCCCGCACGACACGGACCAACGCAACCCGCAGGACGCCGCCCCTCACGACGTGGACCCGCGCACTCCGCGCGATGCAGCCCCGCGCACTCCGCACGATGCAGCCCCGCGCACTCCGCGCGATGCAGCCCCGCGCACTCCGCGCGATGCAGCCCCGCGCACTCCGCGCGATGCAGCCCCGCGCACTCCGCGCGATGCAGCCCCGCACGACGGATCTCGGACGATGGCCGGCACAGCGAGCCGACGCGGACTGTTCGGCTCGCTGGCGGCCTTCGGGCTGACCGCCGCGGGCTGCTCGTTCGGCGGCCCCGGCGGTGGCGGCGGAGCGATACCGACAGCCACGGCGACGGCCGTCGCACCGACCACGCGACCTCCGATGACCGGCGGGCCCACCACGGCGCCGACGGCCACCGGCACACCGACCACCATGCCTACGACACCGGGCACACCGGGTGCACCGGGCACACCCGGTCCGTCCCCGACGGCCTCGCCTCCCCCGTCCGCCGGGGGTGGTGCCGGTGCCGCGACGCCGGCCTTCCTGCGCGGGCGCGACCCGGTGGTGCACCTGCTGAACCGGGCCACGTTCGGGCCGACACCGGAGCTGGTGGCAGAGGTGAAGGCTGCGGGTGTCGGAGCGTGGCTGGACCGACAGCTCGATCCGGCCTCGATCGGCGACGGGACGGTCGACGCGGTCCTCGGTCGTTTCCCGTTCCTGGCCAAGACCGGCCGCGAGCTCCACGCCATCGAGGGCGACATCGACTACAAGGACGTGATCGGGCTCGCGGTGGCCTCGATCGCGCGAATGACCTGGTCGAACCGCCAACTGCTGGAGCGGATGGTCGACTTCTGGCAGTCACACGTGTTCAACAAGGGCTACCCGAACGACAACCTGTGGCGGGACTCGTTCCCGGACGACCGGGAGGTCATCCGACCGAACGCACTGGGCCGGTTCGCGGATCTGCTGCTCGCGGAGACGACGAGCCCGGCGATGATCCGTCGGCTGAACGCCGACCGGTCCACCGTGCGGGCACTCAACGAGAATCTCGGACGGGAACTGCTCGAGCTGCACACCGTCGGCGTGGGTGCCGGTTACGGCCAGGACGGGGTCCTGAACAGCGCCCGCATCCTGACCGGGATCTCCATCGACGCCGAATCGAAGAAGTACGTGTTCAAGCCGAAAGACCACTACGTCGGCCCGGTCCAGGTGCTGGACTTCTCCTCGCCGAACGGCTCCGCCGAGGGTGGGGAGGCCGTGATGAAGGCCTACCTGGACCATCTGGCGCATCACCCGGCGACCGCCGCGTACCTCACCCGCAAGCTGGCGACCTATTTCGTCGCGGACGATCCGCCGCAGTCCCTCTGCGACATGCTGGCGCAGACCTACCTGGCGAACGACACCGCGATCGCACCGGTGCTGAAGGCGTTGTTCACCTCCGCCGAGTTCGGCCAGGCAGTGGGCCTGCGCACCCGCCGGCCGCTGGAGGACATCGTCGCCACGCTGCGCGTTCTCGGGATCGGCCCGCCGGCCTCGGGCACCGAACCCGTCGTCGCGCTGTACTGGATGGCCAACGACATGGGAATGGCGCCGCTGGCGTGGCCGGCTCCGGACGGATATCCGCTGCGGGCGGAGCGATGGGTTTCGGCGTCAGCCACGATCGGCCGGTGGAACATGCACCGGAACCTTCTCAACGGGTGGTATCCGAAGGGTCTGGGAACCCCGGCGGTGAACAGCCTGCTCGGGGACGCGCCACCGGCCACCATGGCCGGGGTGGTGGACGTGCTGGCCCGGCGGCTCGTGTTCCAGCCGCTCGCGCCCGAGCACGGCGCGGCACTGGCGACATTCCTCGGTGACCGCGGGTCGCGGAAGCCGGCGGACAACGAGTATCTCGTCGGCCAGCTCGGCTCGCTCATTCTCGACTCCCCCTACCACGTCTACGGATAGGCGGCCGACCGATGGTAAAGAATCTGCCTGCGGCCGACCAGTGCACGCTCAGCCGGCGCGGAGTTCTCGCGGCGGCCGGCGCCGTCGGCATCACGGCCGGCGTCGCCTCCGTGCTGCCGATCCGCGTGGCCTTCGCCGACACCCCCGGCCGAACCCTGGTCGTGATCTCGCTGCGCGGCGGGATGGACGGCCTGAACGCACTGGTGCCGGGCGCGGACCCGAACTACGCGGGCCTGCGGGCCGACATCGCCATCCCGACCGGCCAGCTCATCCCTATGGATCGGACGTTCGGCCTGCATCCCGCGTACGCGTCGCTGAAGCCGCTGCTGGATGCCGGGAAGGTGGCGGCGGTTCCCGCCGCGGGGCTGCTCGACAACTCACGCAGCCACTTTCAGGACACGTTCAACCTCGAGATCGGCGGTGCCGGCCAGAACAGCGGTTATCTCGCCCGCCTGCTGAGCGTCCTGAGCCCGGGTTCGGCGTTCCGCGGGATCCAGGAGGGCGGCTCGCTGCCGACCTCCTACCTCGGCTCCGCCGAGGCCCTGACTCTCAACGGCATCGACAACTTCAAGGCGAACGGCTGGGGCCAGGGTGTCGAGGAGACCGCGACGGCCACCGCGCTCGGCGCGCTCTTCGCCGGCCCCGACGCCGGCCGCCCCTACGCCCGCGGCGTCGCGACGACCCTGGCCGCGCTAGCCGAGGGCAAGCAGATCGCGGCCAAGCCCTACACCCCGGCCGACGGCGTGACCTACCCCGACGAGGGCCTGGGCCGAGCGCTACGGGACGTCGCCCGCCTGATCAAATCCGGGACCGGGCTCCGGGTCGCGGCGATGGAGACCGGGGGCTACGACACCCATGTCGGCCAGGGCGGGGTGACCGGCAGCCTGGCGACGCTGCAGAAGCGGCAGGGCGACTCGATCGCGGCGTTCTTCGCCGATCTCGGCCCGCAGGCCACCGACGTCACCCTGGTCACCATCCAGGAGTTCGGCCGGCGCGCGGACACCAATGGAAACGGCGGGACCGACCACGGCGGCGGCGGCGTCATGTTCGTGATCGGCGGCGGCGCGGTCGGCGGGGTGCACGGCAAGTGGACGGGCCTCGCGCCCGACCAGCTGGACGACGGCGCGGTGCCCGTCCTGAACGACTACCGCAACGTCCTGGGCGACGTGATCCGCTGGCTCGGGATGTCCCAGGAGCAGCTCGGGACGGTCTTCCCCGGGCTGACCCACGCCCCGGTCGGGGTCACCTCGGCCTGACGCGACCTTCCGCGCGCTGTATCCCCGACGCGCGGTGGACGTCCCCTCCTCGATGAGGCAGCCGGGGCCCCGGTGTCCGCCGGGGCCCCGGCGCTGGTCCGACGACGCCCGGTGCTGGTCAGCCCCTCAGCGCTGGTCAGCCCCTCAGCGCTGGTCAGGGCCCCGTTGTCGGCCCGGCTCCCGGTGCCGGCTCGTGGGCAGGTGAGGAGGTGGAGGACCGTCGTACCAGGTCCGCGTACGCGGGATGCCGATCTATGTAGGCCTTGATGAACGGGCACCGGGGGATGACGGCCAAGCCCTGGGCGCGCGCCGAATCGAGCGCCCCGGCAGCCAACGCGGAGCCCACGCCGGTGCCCTTGTAGGCCGGATCGACCTCGGTGTGGGTGAAGATGATTCGCGAGCTCGACCGCGTGTACTCGGCGAACCCCGCGACCTCCCCGGTCGGAGTTCTGGCCTCGAACCGGCCGGCTGGGGGGTTGTCGACGACTGTCACGTCCATGGCGCCCATCCTTGCCGGTCCGCACGGATCAGGCGATGTCGAGGATCTCCTCGACCGGCCGCCGGGGGGTGGCCGCCAGCGGCGGCTGGTCGGGGTCGGGGCGACCCAGCCGCAGCAGCATCTGCACGTGACCGATGCCCCCGGTCGCCGAGCGCATCAGCTCGCGGATGGCGGAGACGTCCAGCACCTGCCCCAGCGGTGAGGCGGCGAGCCCGCGCGCCGTCGCCGTAAGCAGCACCCGGCCCGTCGCGCCGCCGGCGAGCAGCCGGTCGGTGGGCCGATCCGAGTCGGTGCCTATGGCGACGACCGTCGGCCGCTCCACCGCCGGCTGCTCCACCGCCGGCTCGGACGAACCGGCCGCGCCGGCCGGTTCGAGGCCGCCGACCACGTCGAAGTCCCGCAGGACGAACTCGGACTGGCGCGTCGCCGCGCCACCGACGACGGCCTCGCGGGGGATGCCGTCGCGTGCCTGCGGCGAGGTACGGCTCCAGTGCCGCAGCTCCTCGGTGTAGGCGGGATCGTGGGCCTCCTGCCAGTCCGCGCGGGAGAGCAGGACCGACGTCTCGACCCGGGCGTCCGCGCTCTCCACGAACCGCACCCAGGCCGACTCCGCCTCGGCGGCGCGGCGCAGCGCGGCGAGGTCGTCGGCCCCGAGCCGCCCCCGCTCCCCTGTCAGGAACGGACGGCGGTCGGTGTGCCGGTTGGACATCGCAGCCGCCAGCTCCGCCTCGGCCGGCGCGGGCGGGCGGCGGTCCGCTACGGCGATCGTGGCCAGCGGGACGTCCGCGGACGGCGGGGCGCCGTCGTCGAGCGGGCCGAGGGCCACGACGGGGAGCAGGCCGCGCGAGCGCGCGGCGAGCCGGGCGAAGGTCAGGGCGGCCCCGCAGCTGACCAGGAGCTGGCGTCCCTCCGGGTCGACGACGTGCAGCAACCGCTCGGGATCAGCGAACAGGTGCAGACCGTCGGCGTCGAAGCGCCACCGCCAGGGCTGGGTGTTGTGGATCGACGGCGCGAGCGTGGCCTGCGCCACGATCGCGCGGGCGTCGTCCTCCGTCAGGCGTACCGCGGTGTCGACCATGACCTCTCCCGTCTGTCTGCTCCGAGCATCCTTATGCCCGCCCGGACGCCGGCTCCCCCGGCCCCGGGACGGACGCGTGTCTCGTTGCGGTCCGCCGTCGCTCGGTGACCGGAAAGCGCCGCACCGCGGCTATTGTTGCCCGAATGGACGCCGCGGGGACGCACACGGTACGGGTCTTCCTCCTTGACGACCACGAGATCGTCCGCCGTGGGGTCCGCGAGGTGCTCAGTGACGCCAGCGGCATCGAGGTCGTGGGCGAGGCGTCGACCGGGGCCGAGGCGGCCGCCCTCGTCCCCCGCCTGCGGCCGGACGTCGCGCTGCTCGACGCCCGGCTGGAGGACGGCAGCGGCATCGACGTCTGCCGGGACATCCACGCGGCCTGCCCGGAGGTCGGCTGTCTGATCCTCACGTCCTACGACGACGATGACGCGCTCTTCGCCGCGATCATGGCAGGGGCGGCGGGCTACCTGCTCAAGCAGATCCGCGGCACCGACCTCGTGGGCGCGATCCGGACCATCGCGGCCGGCGGCTCCCTGCTCGACCCGGCCGTGACCGCCAGGGTCCTCGCCCGGCTCCGGGAGGGAACCGACGTGGGCCGGGCCTCGGCGGTGCTGAGCACCAGGGAGCGGGAGATCCTGGTCCTGATCGCCGAGGGCCTGACCAACCGCCAGATCGCCGGCCGGCTGCACCTCTCCGAGAAGACCGTGAAGAACTACGTCTCGTCGATCCTCGACAAGCTGGGCCTGAGCAGCCGTACGCAGGCCGCCGTGTACGCCGCGCGTCGCCACGCCTGACGGCAGCGCCTGAAAGCGGCCGTCGGGCCGCCGGACGCCCGTCAGGCGATGCAGCGCTCGGCGGCGTGGAACACCTCGGCGACCGGCACGGTCGTCTGGATCACCCTGGCGGTCGGCCACGGCTCCGCCCACGAGCTCATCGCGCGGTGTACCGCGGACGTGGCGCCAGCTGGGTCGCTGGCGGAGTCCCGGCGGGTCAGCCGCGTGGCCGCGACCTCCGGTGAGGTCACGCAGCGCAGCTCGAGGAACTCCGCGGCCGTCTCGCGCGCCAGCCGCGCGGCCGCCGCGCGGTGGCGGCCATCCGACCAGGAGGCGTCGATGATCACCGTCTCGCCGCGTTCCAGTGCCCGGCGGGCACGGGACAGCAGCACCGTGTAGGTCCGCGCGGTGATCTCCGAGGACAACGGCCAGATGAAGGACGCGCCGAGGTCCGCGGGCACGGCGGGCCGGTCCGGGATGGCAGGCCCGCTACCGGGGGTGTCCGGATCGGCGTGGCCGTCGGCGGCGAGCTCCGCCCGCACGGCGTCGGAGCGCAGCAGCAGGCGGCCGTCGTCCGCGTCGGCGAGCCGCCGGGCGAGGGTCGATTTCCCGGTGCCAGGCAGGCCGCCGACCAGGACCAGCCGTACCCGGGCCCGGCGCAGGTGCCGGTAGGCGATGTCGGCGAGCCGCCGGGCCCGTTCGCCGGCCTCGGCGCCCGGGCCCGGGCCGGCCTCCGCCCCCGCCTCGGCCAGGATCCGCCGGTACCGCAGGCAGGTCACCCGGGCCTCGGTGAAGGCCCGGTAGGCGATGTAGAAGTGCTCGAGCGAAGGCGGATGGGCCTGCGCGGAGAAGTCGCGGTACCAGCGCATCAGGCGCTCGGCGTCCTCGGGCGAGCCGAGCCGCTCCAGGTCCATCACCAGAACGGCGACGTCGCCGAGGACGTCCCCGGCCCGCAGCCGCGGGTCGGACTCGACCCGGTTCAGGATGCGCGGGCCGTCGTCGAGGCAGTGGATGTTCTCGGCCCGCAGGTCGCCGTGGCCGTCGCGGATCCGCCCGGCGCGCCGGCGCTCGGCCAGCAGCGGGCCGCGGCCGGCCAGGTACCGCAGCGCCAGCCGCCCGATCTCGTCGACGACGTCGGCGTCGATGACCTTCCCCTGGAAGGGCTCGAGGCCGCCGAGCGTCTCCTTCCACTGCCCCGCGACAGCCTCGGCGTCGCCGGAACGGCCGATCACCTCGGACGTCCCGCACCGCTCGTGGAACGCGGCGACCGTCCGCGCGACGGCGCGGAGCTGGTCGTCGACGCGGTCCGCGTGGCGCACCAGCGCGGAGAGCCGGCGGCCGGTGGGCATTCGCCGCAGGACAACGGCATGGTCGCACACCTCGCCGCCGTCGCCGAGGACGTCGGCGACCCCCAGGTACACGTCGGAAGCGAGCCACCGGTTCAGCTCCACCTCGGCGCGGCAGGCCGCCAGCCGGGCCGCCCGGCTCCGCAGGTCGAGGAGCCCCGGCTCAACGGGTTTCTTCCGTTTGTAGACACGATCACCGTGCAGGCAGAGGACCGCGCTCCCCGTCTCGACGACCCGCGTCTCGCCGGTCGGGCGAGACCACAGATCAGCCGGGACGGACGTCGCGGTCTTCTGGTCAGCCGGCATGGCACCTCCTGCGCGCCGGACACCGCCGCCCCCGCCGCCCCCGCCGCCGGGATCCGATCGCCGCTGTCCTGTCGATGGTCCGTCTCGCCCGGAACCATCGTGCCGCGCGCGACCCCCCTGCTGGTCCCTCCGAGGGCACGGGCTGGGAGGTCCTTCGCACCCCCCGCGATGGTCCTCGGACCCATCGACGACAGCCCGGACGTCCGGCGCCGGACGTCCACCGCGGGGCCCGGTTCGGGCGGCCGGCGGGCTACGGCAGCGGGACCGCCCAGCGCAGCCGGGTGCCGCCGGACGGGCCGGGGGCGATGTCGAAGGTCCCGCCGAGCTCCTCGGCGCGGCTGCGCAGGTTGCGCAGGCCGCTGCGCCGGCCGGTGTCGCCCAGCCCGACCCCGTCATCGGTGACCTCGGCGCACAGCCAGCCCTGGCCGACGGTGACCGACAGCTCCACCCGGCTGGCGCGGGCGTGGCGCGCCACGTTCGACAGGCTCTCCCGCGCGACGGCGAGGAGATGGTCGGCGATGTTCCCCTCCAGCGCGGTGTCGAGCGGGCCGTCCACCCGCAGGCGCGGGCTGAAGCCGAGCGCCTCGGCGACCTCCTCGACGATCTCGCCGAGGCGGGCCCGCACGCCCGGCCCGCCGGTGCTGCGCCGCCCGCGCAGCTCGAAGACCGTCGAGCGGATCTCCCGGATGGTCGCGTCGAGGTCGTCGACGTAGGTGGTGAGCCGGCCGGCGGACTGCGGGCGCTCCTCGGCGGCCGCCATCCCCTGCAGACCCAGCGCGACGGCGTAGAGCCGCTGCATGACGTGGTCGTGCAGGTCGCGGGCGATCCGGTCGCGGTCCTCCAGGACGAGCAGCCGGTCACGGGTGGCCCGGGACGCGGCCAGGCCGAGGGCGACCTGCACATGCCCGGCGAACGTCGCCGCCATGTCCAGATCGCCGTCGGCGAACGGCCGGCCCGCGGGCCCCCGGGCCAGCACGACCGCGCCCGTCCCGACCTGCGCCCCGACCAGGGGGATGACCATCAGCGGGCCGATGTCGAGGCCACCGAAGCCGGTGACGCCCGGCTCGGCCGCGGCGTCGTCGACCAGCAGGGGCCGCCCGGCCGCGACCGCCCGGCCGGCGAGGGTTCCGGCCATCGGAACGGACTCGCCCAGGAGGCGGTCGGCCTGCGGGCCGTCGGCCGCGTCGACGAGCAGCTCCTCGGTCGCTCCGTCGGCGAGCAGGACGCACGCCAGATCGGCGTCGGCGACCTCGCGGGCCCGCGCGACGATCAGCGTGAGCGGCTCCGGCCCGTCCGCCAGCAGGTGGCGCATGATGTCCGCGGATGCCTGCAGCCACTGCTGGCGGCGCTGCGCCGCACCGAACAGCCGGGCGTTCTCGATCGCCACGCCGGCGCTCGCGGCGAGGGCCAGGACGAGCTCCTCGTCCTGCGCGGTGAAACGGCGCCCGCCGCGCTTCTCGGTCAGGTAGAGGTTCCCGAAGACCTCGCTGCGGACCTTGATCGGGACGCCGAGGAACGTGCGCATCGGCGGGTGGCCGGGCGGGAAGCCGACCGCGTGCTCGTGCGCGGCGATGTCATCGAGGCGGACGGCCCGGGGCTCGGCGGTCAGCAGCCCGAGCACCCCCTCGCCGCGGGGCAGGTGGCCGATCCGGCCGACCAGATCGGCGTCCATCCCGACGTGGATGAACTGTTCGAGCCGGCCGTCGCGGGCGATCACGCCGAGCGCGCCATAGCGGGCGTCGACCAGCTCGCAGGCGGCCTCCGCGATCCGCCGGAGGACGACCTCCAGGCTCAGGTCGGCGGCGACCGCGCGGTGCGCCCGCAGCAGGCCGCGCAGCCGGCCCTGGGTGGTCATCACCTCATGCGCGCGCTCGACGAGCTGCGCCATCAGCTCGTCCAGCTCGAGCCGGCCGGGGCGCTCCGCGCCGAACTCGTCGAACGCGTCCGGGACGTCCATGATCTTGAGGCTCTCGGTGGTCTCCTCGACGTCCCGAGCCGTCAGGATCTCCTGGATCTCGCGTATTTCCCGGATCTGCTGAATTTCGTGGATCTCCCGGATCTCGTCGATTCCGGCGCCGGTGCCGGCACCGCCGCCTGCACCAGCGGCACCGGCGGCGGCGCCGGAATCGCCGCCGAGACGGTGATCGCCGCCGACGCCCTCGGGCCACGGGTCCATGGTCTACAGACGCTATCGAATACCAGCGCACCGCCAGCCCCGATCGCTCGCCTCCGGGACGGCCGGACGGACCGGGCCCAGGCGTCCCGTCCCAGGTGGGCGCGCTGCTGACCGGGCCACGACCAGCACGGAGACGGATACCGCACAGGCTCACCGCGTGGGGCCTTTCGGCACCCCCGGCGGCGGCCGAGCCGAACTGTCGGAGGTCGCGCCTACCGTGCTCAGCAAGTTGGCCGATGGGCGCGCTCACCGCCCTGCTCGGCGACGGCCGTGCCCGGCTGCTCGGTGCGGCTGTGTCTCGCACGGCTGGCCGCTGGTTCGTGTCGTTCACCGTCGAGGTCGAGCGGGAGATCCCCGACGGGCCGTCCGCCCGGCAGAGCGCTGGTGGCGTGATCGGTGTCGACCTGGGCGTGAAGCACCTCGCCGTCCTGTCGACCGGTGAGAAGGTCCCGAACCCCAAGCGCGTCGCGCGGGCCGAGAAGAAGCTCCGCAAGACCTCCCGCGCCCACGCCCGGTCGCGGCCGGGCAGCAGCGGCAGGCAGAAGCTCGCCGCCGCCCTGGCGAAACAGCATGCCCACACCGCCAACCAGCGGCGCGACGGGCTGCACAAGGTCACCACCGAACTCGCCCGGACCCACCACACGGTGGTCAACCTGGCTCGGCTCGTCGACCGCGAGTACATCGGCGACGTTAAAACAGCCCGTGGAGCCGACCGTAAGACCAACGCGCCAGCACCACCGGCGCGGCGGCGGGTGGCTGTGAAGCGGGAACCGGGCACGGCCAAGGCCGGTCAGACCCGGGGTGCCTCACCGAAAGGTGAGGCGGCATGAGCGGCGCTATCCGGCGCTCTCGTGCAACGGCGCATGGCCAAGACCTACTCGGGCGGGATGCGCCGCCGGCTGGACATCGCCGCGAGCCTCGTCGTCACCCCCGACCTGATGTTCCTCGACGAGCCGACCACCGGCCTCGACCCGCGCAGCCGTGCCCAGGTGTGGGACATCGTCCGGGCACTGGTCGCCGGTGGCACGACCGTCATCCTCACCACCCAGTACCTGGACGAGGCCGACCAGCTCGCCGACCGGATCGCGGTGATCGACCACGGAAGAGTGATCGCCGAGGGCACTCCGGGCGAACTGAAGTCCTCGGTCGGTTCGGGCACCCTCCACGTGCGCGTCCGCCGGCCCGAGCGGCGGGCGGACGCCGAGCGCCTGCTCACCGGCGCGCTGGGCGTCCCCGTCCGGTACGAGTCGGACCAGGTGGCGCTCTCCGCCCGGGTCTCGGACGGCGAGCCCGTGGCGGAGGCGCTGGCGGGGCTGAACCGCGCGGGCATCGAGCTGACCGAGTTCGCGCTCGGCCAGCCGAGCCTGGACGAGGTCTTCCTCGCCGTCACCGGCCATCCGGCCGATGACGGCGCGCCCACCCCCACCGAGACCACCACCGACACGAACGGAGCGAGGGTCGCATGACCGCCGCCGAGACGACCACCGCCGGAACAGGCACCGCCGGAACAGGCACCGCCGGAACAGCCACCACCAGCGCAGGCACCGCCGGAACAGGCGCCACGGGCACGGGCTCCGGTGCGGACACAAGGCCGCCGGCGGCCGGGGCGGCCGTGCCGCCGGATCTGCGCGCGGTGCTCGCGACCGGTGCCCGCCCGGCGCGGCCCACCCCGCTGGCGGCCTCGCTCACCTTCGACTGGCGGGCCCTGCTGAAGATCAGACATGTGCCCGAGCAGCTCTTCGACGTGACCGTCTTCCCGATCATGTTGACCCTGATGTTCACCTATCTGTTCGGCGGCGCGCTCGCCGGGTCGACGCAGGAGTACGTACAGTTCCTGCTGCCCGGAATCCTCGTCCAGGCGATCGTGATGATCACGGTTTACACCGGGGTGACCGTCAACACCGACATCACCAAGGGTGTCTTCGACCGGTTGCGGTCACTGCCGATCTGGCAGCCGTCCGCACTCGTCGGAGCGCTGCTGGGCGACGTGTTCCGCTATTCGATCGCCGCCGTCCTCATCCTCGCGCTGGGGCTGGCGATCGGTTTCCGGCCGGAGGGGGGCGCGCTCGGCGTCCTGGCCGCGGTGGCCGTCGTCATCGCCTTCTCGTTCAGCCTCACCTGGGTGTGGACGGTGCTGGCGATGGTGCTGCGCACCCCGAACTCGGTGATGGGCGTGAGCATGATGATTCTTTTTCCACTGACCTTCGTCAGCAACATCTTCGTGCGGCAGGAGACGCTGCCCGGGTGGCTCCAGGCCTTCGTCGACGTCAACCCGATCACCCACACGACGAACGCCTCCCGCGGGCTGATGCACGGCGTCGCCACGGCTGAGCAGCTCGGATGGGTCGCGCTGTCGTGCGCGCTTCTGCTCATCGTGTTCGGCCCCCTGACGATGCGGATGTATCGCGGCCGGAGTTGACCGGCTCCCGAGACAGCCTGATCAGCCCGGACGAAGGTGCCCGGACGCACGTGCAGTGGCCCCTTGCATCGGTTTTTGCATCCACGGTCTTGCAACTGCACGTTCAGACCTCGATGATCTGTTCTCAGCCTGAAGTGCTGGCAACCGAGCGAGATCGTCTGTGGAGGCAGTGTTGACCCTTGATCAGCCCGTCGTTCGCCGCGGGCAGGCCGCCGTTCACGGGGCAGCCGCCACGGCTGAAGGACGACCGGCAGCGAGGGCCCGACATGTACGCCACTTGCGGGGCCGGCACGGTGCGCGCCGGTAGTTGGCCTTGTATCCGTCGCGTTCTCTCTGCCTCCCGGTCGACCTACACCTGATCATCGTCATGGACGACGCGGTGCTCCTCACCACCCGTGACACCAGAACCGCCCGTGACACCAGGACCGCGTGTGACGCCAGGACCGCGTGTGACGCGACGACGGCCCGTGACACCACGCCCCGGCAGCCGCGGCCGTCGGCGGGCGCACGCCGGCCGGAGCCGCCGGCGCTGGTGTGGCGCCTGCCCGGCGCGCCGCTACGACTGGGCGAACCCGCACGGGAGACGGCCGTGCGCCTGGCCGCGGAGGTCGCCGGCCTCCGGGCCGACGAGGCGGAGCTGACCCTCGCCCATGCCACGCACCACCGGCTCGCCGGCGAGGAGCGGGTGTCCCTGTACTTCACCGCGCACTGCTGGGACGATGCCGTCGGCCCGGGCGCGGCCGGGGCCGCGCCGGCGGGCGAGTCCGGCGAGGGCGCGCCGGAGGCGATCCAGACCTGCTGGCGGCCGCTGAGCGAGCTCCAGATCGACCTGGACCCGCTCGACCGCACCGCGCTCGTCCACTGGCGACGCGGCGAGCGGTACTCCGAACCCGGGTGGCATCCTGTCCGACCGCCGACGCCCGGGGGGCTCTCGCCCCTCGACGTGCTGCGCGCCCGCTGACCCCCACGACGCGCGCCGCGGCCGCGGCGGCGGGCCCGCGGCGACCCTCTCGACACCACACACTATTTGGATTCATGCGGATACGAAGGGTAACATTCTTGGCAGACTCGCCCGCTGGTAGCCCCCCGCGTGGTTGCCCGGCCGACGAAATCGTTACGGTCGATCCCGCATATGCGGCCCGGAGTACTGGGCAAGCGTAAAGAATCGGCTCGACGGCGACGGGCCGCGCGAAGTGCGGATTCGTCCGCAAACACGAGGGGGGGTGGCTCTTGGCCGGCCGCGACATCGACTATGACCGTCCGACGCTCATCGGATGCGGTCGCTGCGATGTGCGTTGGACGGCGCTGACCGCGGCGCACTGCCCGACCTGCCACGAGACCTTCGTCGGGTACGCCGGCTTCGACGCGCACCGAGACAGCGGGCGATGCCTGGCTCCCGGCGAGGCCGGCTTGCGCTCGGACGGCGGCTACTGGCGCAGGGAGGACGAGCGATCCCCGGGCCGACTTGTCACGATCCCGCGCCAGGTCACGACCGACACGGTCGCCCGTCCCGCGTGACCCTCGCAGGTGCTGGCGACGCTGGTGCCAGCCGCCCGGCAGCTGCCGCCGACCCCCAGCGCCGAACCTTCGGACGTCGGTTCTCGGCACTCACCGGCCGGGTTTCCTGCCGATCCCTGCCCACAAGAGGTGATTCCCCACCGGTTGCGCAGGACGATCAGTCATAAGCCAGGATTCGGCGCGGGTAAGGCCCGACACCGCATTACGTGCCGCACCCGCAGTTCGACAGAAGAATCACGCGGCGTGGAACGCGGGCGGCCCGAGCCCGCGTGGTGGGGAACGAGCGGCCCGGTCAGGAACCGAAGCCGGGCAGGAGGAGCTGCTCCTCCAGCGGCGCCCGGCCGGCCACCGCCGCGGACACCGCCGTAACGGCACGTGTCGGACCACGGTGGATGACCGCCGCACGCCCACCCCGCACCCCACTCACCCCACGCGCCTCCGCCGGCGCCCACCGAGAGGAGGCCGGTGAGGCGGCCGGCGCGGCGGCACCGGCGATGCCGTACCGGCGGGCCAGGTCCCGGACCAAGGCGGAGATCCGCTCGCTGTAGGCCCGCGGCGCGTAGGAGCCCCCGCCGTAGAGGGATCGGTACAGAGGGAGGAGGTCGGAGTGATGCTCCCCGAGCCAGCCGAGGTACCACTCCCGCGCCCCGGGCCGCAGGTGCAGCACGATCGGGGTCACGTTGGCCGCACCCGCCTCGGCGATGCGGCGCACCGCGCGCTCCAGCGCCGCCGGCGAATCACTCAGGCCGGGGAGTACGGGCGCCATCAGCACCCCGCACTCGATGCCGGCGGCGCCGAGCGCCGCACAGACCTCCAGCCGGCGTTCCGGGCGGGGGGCTCCCGGCTCGACCGTGCGCCACAGGTCGTCGTCGACGAAACCGACCGAGACCGCCACGCGGACCTCGGTGACGGCGGCGGCCTCGGCCAGCAGGTCGAGGTCACGCAGGATCAGGGTGCCCTTGGTGAGGATCGAGAACGGGTTCGCCGCGTCGCGCAGGACGCCGAGCACGCCCCGCATGAGCTGGTAGCGCCCTTCCACCCGCTGATAAGGGTCGACGTTCGCACCCATCGCCACGGACTCGCCGCGCCACTTCGGCGCGGCCAGCTCGGCCCGTAGCCGCTCGGCCACGTTGACCTTGACGACGATCCTGGAATCGAAGTCGAGACCGGTGTCGAGGTCGAGGTAGGAGTGGGTGTTGCGGGCGAAGCAGTATCGGCAGGCGTGTGAGCAGCCCCGGTAGGGGTTCAGCGTCCACCGGAACGGGACGCGCGATACCGCCGGGACGCGATTGAGCGCGGACCGCGCGTGGATCTCGTAGAAGGTCATTCCGGCGAAGCCCGGGGTGTCGAACGTCCGGGTCACCGCGGCGCGGTCGAGCAGCCCGCGCACCGGGGTGTCCGCGGACTCGACGAGGCTCAGGTTCTCCCACCGCACCCCGCCATTAGAACACACGTTCGACATCGGCGCGGCCGGGCGACAGGACTGGCGGGCCAGGCACGGAGCGGGACCGGGCAGCGCGGGCGTGCGGAGCGGGCGCGCGGCGCGGGGCCGGTGTGGCGGGCAGCTCAGCCGGACTTCGGAGCGCCGTTGTTCGCCGCCGCCTGCTGTGCCGTCCGCGCGAGGGCCTCGCGCAGGGAGTCGGGGGCGAGCACCCGCACGTGCGGGCCGAATGCCCAGAGCTGGCTCTCGGCGACATCGGGGCCCTCGAACCAGACCTCCACCTCCCGCCAGCCATCCGCGTCGGGCTCGCCGGCCGTGGCCAGCGCCCGCTGGCCGGCCAGCGGGCCGAGCACTCCGGGCAGGCTCCGCAGGCCTCGCGGGGACAGCCACAGCCGCGCCGGCCAGCGCAGCAGCGAGCGCGCGAAGTCCTCGTTCGACGACGCCCACCACCGCGCCAGGTGGAAGTCGGCGGGCCGGGTGAAGCGGCCCTCCGGCCCGCTCCGGACCGCCGCCTCGACGATCCGGCCGATCCGGTAGCTGCGGACGGCGGACCCGCCGCGGGCCACGAGATACCAGACACCGGCCTTGAGAACGAGGCCCAGCGGCTCGAGAGAACGCTCCACCGTCCGGTCGGGCCGCCCGTAACAGACGGTGATCCGCTGCCCGGACCAGACCGCGCCCGCGACGACCGCGAGGTGCGGCACGGGCTCCTCGGAGCCGAACCAGCCCGGCGCGTCGAGGTGGAAGCGTTCCCGGACCCGGCCCGCCCGTGCCCGCAGCTCCGGCGGCAGCGTCGCGAGGATCTTGGTCTGCGCGGCCGCGGCGACCGTCTCGAGGCCGAGGCCGCCGAGCACGTCCCCGCCCGCCCCGGCGATGAGCAGCGCGGACGCCTCGTCGCCGGTCAGCCCGTCCAGGTTCGTCCGCCAGCCCTCGACGAGACGGATCCCGCCGTGCGGGCCGGGCTCAGACCACAGTGGGACACCCGCTTCGGCGAGCGCGGCCACGTCCCGGCGCACGGTGCGGACGGACACCTCGAACTGGGCGGCGAGCTCCCCCGCCGTGGCCCGGCCGTGCGCCTGCAGATGGAGCAGCAGAGCCATCAGCCGGCTGGAGCGCATTGACCGAAGGTAACCGCGGACCCGGACAGAAGATGTCAGGGTCCGCGGCGACGATGGGCCTATGACGACGGACACGAGCACAACCACGAAGCCGAGCACGAGCACGAGCACGAGCACGACGACGGAGCGGCCGGCCGGCCCGGGAACGGACGCGGCGGGCGTGAGCTGGGGCGAGGTGGAGGCCACCGAGCCCGAGTTCACCCGGACGGTACGTGATCGGTTCGGAACCTTCCGTCATCACGTGCTGGCGACACTGCGGGCCGACGGCTCGCCCCGGGTCAGCGGGCTCGAGGCCGAGTTCCGCATGGGCGAGCTGTGGCTGGGCGGGATGCCGGGCGCGCGCAAGTCGGACGACCTGCTCCGCGACCAGCGGTTCGCGCTGCACGCGAACCCCGGCCCCGGAACCGACATGCACGGCGGGGACGTCCGGATCGCCGGCCGGGCCGAGTGGGTGGACGATCCGGACACGCGCCGGCGCTTCGTCGAGGAGGTTGATCCGCCGACCCCGTTCGACCTGTTCCGCGTACGGATCACCGAGATCGTCCGCATCTGGATGGACGGCCAGGAGATGGTCATCGAGACCTGGCGGCCCGACGGCCGCGGCCTGCGGGTGCTGCGCCGGGGCAACGACACTCCGGTCCGCGAGCAGTCCGGCACGTGAGCGGTGACGACGCCGCGCACCCCACGTGGTCGGCGGCCCGCCGGCGTACTCCTTGACCCTGGAGACGGGGCGCTCGTAACGTCCGAGAAGTCCCACTGAGCGAGCGCTAGAGAAGCGTCGTGCCGGCGGCCGGCGAGGGAGTCCCATGGAGAACGCAGTCATCGTCGACGTCGTGCGCACCCCCTCAGGGCGGGGCAAGCCGGGCGGCGCGCTGTCCGAGACCCACCCCGTGGAGCTTCTCGCCACGACGCTGAAGGCGCTGACCAGCCGGAACGACTTCGACCCGGCGCTCATTGACGACGTCATCGCCGGGTGCGTCGGCCAGGCCGGTGAGCAGTCGGCGAACATCGGCCGCAGTGCGGTGCTCTCCGCCGGCTACCCCGAGTCGGTGCCGGCGACCACCGTCGACCGGCAGTGCGGCTCCAGCCAGCAGGCGCTGCACTTCGCCGCGCAGGGCGTGATGGCCGGTGCCTACGACGTCGTGGTGGCCTGTGGCGTCGAGTCGATGAGCCGGGTCCCGATGCGCTTCGCGGCGGCGGGGAAGGACCCACGCGGGCCGGGCATGATCGCCCGCTACCCCGAGGGCCTGGCCAACCAGGGCATCGGCGCCGAGCTGATCGCCGCCCGCTGGAAGCTGACCCGCGAGGAGCTCGACGAGTTCTCCGCGCTGTCGCACCAGCGGGCCGCGGCGACGGCCGAGGCCGGCGGCTTCGACAACGAGATCGTCCCCGTCGAGGCGCTCGCGCCGGACGGCAGCACGTTCACGCACACCGTCGACCAGACCGTCCGGCCGACCACCACGGCCGAGGGTCTCGCGGCCCTCAAGCCGTCCTTCTACACCGAGCAGTTCGCGCAGCGGTTCCCGGAGATCGGCTGGCACATCACCCCGGGCAACTCCTCCCCGCTGACCGACGGCGCGTCCGCCGCTCTGATCATGAGCGAGTCGAAGGCCGTCGAGCTCGGGCTGCGCCCGCGGGCCCGCTTCCACGCCTTCGCCCTCGCCGGTAGCGAGCCGCTGATCATGCTGACCGGCCCGGCCCCGGCCACCCGCAAGATCCTCGCCCGGTCCGGCCTGCGGATCGACGACATCGACGCCTACGAGGTCAACGAGGCGTTCGCGTCCGTCCCGCTGTTCTGGGCGAAGGAGTTCGACGCCGACCCGGCCAGGCTCAACCCACGCGGTGGTGCGATCGCGCTGGGCCATCCGCTGGGCGGCTCGGGCGTCCGTCTGATGGCGACGATGGTCAACTACCTGGAGGCCACCGGCGGGCGCTACGGCCTGCAGACCATGTGTGAAGGTGGCGGCATGGCCAACGCCACCATCATCGAACGCCTCTGACAACGCTGGCGTCGGCGTCGGCCGTCCCGCAGCAGGCATCTCTGGAGGAAGCGTGACCGGTCCGCTGAGCGGATTGCGGGTCGTCGAGCTCGCCGGCATCGGCCCCGGCCCGCACGGCGCGATGATCCTCGCCGACCTCGGCGCGGACGTCGTGCGGATCCAACGTCCCGAGCTGGGCGACGGGCCCGACGACCTCCAACTGCGCGGCCGGCGCATCGTCCGGGTGGACCTGCGCTCCGCCGACGGACGGGAGCAGGTGCTGGGCCTGGTCGAGCGGGCCGACGTGCTCATCGAGGGCTACCGGCCGGGCGTGACCGAGCGGCTCGGCCTCGGCCCGGCGGACTGCCAGGCCCGCAACCCCCGCCTGGTCTACGCGCGGATGACCGGGTGGGGGCAGACCGGCCCGCTGGCCAACCGCGCCGGTCACGACATCAACTACATCTCGCTGACCGGTGCGCTGCATGCCATGGGCGAGGCCGGGCAGCGCCCGCCGGTGCCGCTGAACCTCGTCGGGGACTACGGCGGCGGCTCGATGTTCCTGTTGGTGGGGATCCTCTCCGCGCTGCTGGAACGCGAGCGGTCCGGCGAGGGCCAGGTGATCGACGCGGCGATCGTGGACGGCACCAACGTCCTGACGCAGATGATGTGGGCCTGGCGTGGCATGGGCGACTGGCACGGGTTCGGGGACTGGTCCGATGAGCGCGGGGTGAACCTGCTCGACGGCAGCCGGCCGTTCTACGACACCTACACCTGCGCCGACGGCCGTTTCGTGGCCGTCGGGCCGCTGGAGCCGCAGTTCTACGCCCGGCTGCTGGAGGTGCTCGGTCTCGCTGACGCGGGCCTGCCCGACCAGTTCGACCCGACTGGGTGGCCGGTGCTGCGGGACGCCTTCACCAAGGCCTTCGCCGCCCGCACCCGCGACGAGTGGACGGAGATCTTCGCGGACACCGACGCCTGCGTCACGCCGGTGCTGAGCTTCGCCGAGGTGCAGGACCACCCGCACATGGCCGACCGCGGCGCCGTCGTGCACACCGACGGGATGGCCCAGGCGGCACCCGCGCCGCGCTTCTCGCGCAGCACCACCGCGCTACCGGGCCGCGCGGTCGTCGGCGACCCGGCAGCGATCATGGACGAATGGGCGAAGCCACCGTCAGCGGGCTGAACCGGGCTGAACCGGGCCGGGCCGGACGCAGCCGGGGGGCGGGGGCGCGTCCCGAGGCCGTGCTGGCCGCGCCGGCCCGCGGAAGTACCCGCAAGCCGGTCCCGCCGGGGCGCGAACATGCCGGCGGATCGCCGGTGGACTGGCGCAGTTACGACCCGCCGGACCTGCACCCCATCCTCGCCGGCGCGCTGGCCGCCTTCTACGAGCACGGCTACCACGGGACCACCGTGCGCGACATCGCCCGCCGCGCCGGGGTGACCGTCCCCGCGCTGTACTACCACTACGCGAACAAGCAGGGCATCCTCGTCGCGCTCCTCGAGATCACCGTCACCGAGGTCAACGAGCGGGCCGGCGCGGCCGTCGCCGAGGCCGACGACGGCCCGGTGCCCAGGTTCGCGCGGCTCATCGAGGCCGTCGTCCTGTTCATGTCGAACCGGTTCACCCTCGCCTACCTGGACACCGAGCTGCGCTACCTGGAGCCGGTGAACCGCCGCCGGTACGCGACGCTGCGCAAGAAGCTCGAGAGCCTGCTCGTCGAGATCCTCGCGGACGGGAAGGCGACCGGTCAGATGACGGTCGACAGCCCCCGGGACACCGCCCGCGCGCTGCTGGGGATGTGCCAGGCCATCGCCGGCTGGTACAACCCTGCCGGCGAGCTGTCCCCCGCGCAGATCGCCACCCGCTACGTCGACATCGCGCTGCAGACCGTGGGTGCGGTGCCGCGCTGACCGGGGCCGACGTCGCGCTGCTGCTCGGGGCCGGTGTCCTCGCCGGGATCACCAGCACGGTGGCGGGCCTGGCGTCGCTCGTCTCCTATCCGGCGCTGCTCGCGGTGGGCCTCGAGCCGCAGGCCGCGAACATGACGAACTCGGCCGCGCTCATCTGCGTCGCGCTGGGCGCGGCCGCGGGTTCACGTCCCGAGCTCGCCGGGCAGGCGCGGCGGGTCGCCCGCTACGGCGCGGCGACGTTGGCCGGCGGGGCTGCCGGGGCGATCCTGCTGCTGACCACCCCCGCGCGGGCCTTCGAGCTCGTCGTGCCCTGGCTGATCCTCGGCGCGGCCGTGCTCCTCCTGCTCTCGCCGCGCATTGTGAGCGCGGCCGGCGGCGGTGCCGGCACGGCCGAGGGTGCCAGCGTGGATGGCGGTGCCGGCGGCCCGGCCCGGGGCGAGCGCCCGGCAATGCTGCTCGCCGTGTTCGGTGTCGCGGTCTACACCGGTTACTTCGGCGCGGGCGCGGGCGTCGCACTGCTGGCGATCATGGCGATCGCGATCCCGGAGTCGCTCGCCCGGGTCAACGCTGTGAAGAACGTCGCGTCAGGCTTCTCGAACGCGGTGGCCGCCGTCCTCTTCGCCGCGCTCGGATCGGTCGTGTGGGGAGCCGCCGTGCCGCTGGCCGCCGGGCTGCTGGCCGGCGGGGCGATCGGGCCCCGGATCGTCCGGGTCCTGCCGGCGCCGCTGATGCGCTGGATCGTCGCCGCGGCCGCGACCGGACTCGCCGTCTCCCTGGCGCTCGACGCCTACACCTGAACGCACAGGCCGGACGTGCGACCCGGCTCACCCGGAACCGCCCATCACGCGAATGCGCGACGGAACAGCCCCAGGTGACGTCAACCGGGACATGAGGATTAGAGCGGACGCGACCGGGTATTCGCCAGCGCAACGGGAAACCAGCCCCACCGAAGAAGGAGCCCCCGATGGCAACCCGGGTCCGCACCCGTGCCTACAGCAGCGTGAGTCTCGGATTTCTCGTCTATCTGGCCATCGGCCTCATCATCACCATCAGCCAGGACTACTGGGACGTAACCGACTGGGACGGCGCGACGCTGCGTCATTTCTTCACCGCGGCGGTGGCGACGCTCGCCTGGCCGCTGTCCATCTTCTACACCTTCGGCCTGACCCCGCGGTGATTCCGGGAGTCCGGGCGGCGCGAGGCCGCCCGCGGCTCCGCGGACGTTCGACCCAGGGCGGTGGGAGGTCCGCGGGGTCACCACGAGCAGAGTGGTGACCCCGCGGACGTCGCCGTCGCCGCACCCGCGCGCACCCGATCGCAGGCCGGACCGGTGGCCGGGCACGACGTCAGGTGGACGGGTGAGCCCCGGTGAGCGTGTGGTCGGGGATCGGGTCTCCGGGGAACGGGTCGCCGGGGAACGGCCGGAGCGCTGTGACGCGCAGTGCGGCCCACTCCCCCGCGGAGAACCCGCCGGCCTCGGTGAACCCGGCGACCTTGAGCACACCGTCCCCGCCAGGCGGGATGACCGACATGCCGGCGGCCTCCGCCCCGGCCGACCGGCCCGCCACGAGACCCGCGTTGGTCCCGCTGAGGCCCGCGGCGGCCCGCTGCCCTGACCAAAGGATCACTGACGGGCCACGCGGCCCGTCGGCCACCGCCGGCGCCCCCACGGCGGCGCCGGCCGCATCCACCTGGAAGACCGCTGGATACCCGGCGAGGGCGCACGCCCCGTTGCCCTGGTTGGACAGCACGAGGTCCGCGTGCACCTGGCCCGCGCCGCCCTGCGCGCCGGTCAGCTCCGCGAGCAGATCCCCCGGTGAGCAGGCCTCGATCGGCCCGGCATCGGCGGGCCCGGTGTCGGCCGGCACGGCTTCGACCGGGCGGGCCGCTGCCACGGCCAGCGCCGCGGCAGGAGCGCCGAGCCCGACGGCGAGGCCGACCGCGAGCCCGGTGACGAGCACACCGGTGACCGCGCACCCGGAAGGGACCCGACAACATTCGACCAGTCTCGACGACATCGCGGCGCGGACAGGCCTGTCCGACACGGAGAATTTCTTTTCCGGCCCGTATTCCGACACCGCGGAGAATCCGGCCGTCTCGGCGAATCCGCCGGTCTCGGAGAATCCGCCGGTCTCGGAGAATCCGCCGGTCTCGGCAAATTCCGTCGCCTCGGGAAATCCGGTGGGCCGGGCCGGGAGAACCGCCCGGAGCCGTCGATGGGTGATCCCCGCCCGGCACATCGCCAAACGGCCGTGGGTGGATGAAGAAAGACGCATGACGCCCTCCCGGATCCCCCGATCTGTGGGCTCCGCACCGGCATGCCGCCGCGTGCCGATCATGTTCCCCGCCGGAGGCCGCGCCACACCCGTCCGGTGGAGGCCCGGCCGCGCCGCGCCGGGGCGGAACCGTCCGAACCGGGCTTCGCGGCCCCTGAAGGCGGGCCCGGTCGCGGCGGACCGGCGGCCGTCGCCGGACTGCCCGCCCGCCCGTTCGACGCCGTACCACGGCGTAGCCCCTGGACCGACACACATCCCACAGGCCATGGTGAAACGGTCCGCTTCCGGCGCGCGTTGAACCAGCTCGACGGGGGTAGGCAGGTCCGCAGGGCGGCCACCGAAGACCGGCGGCCGCCTTACCCGACGGAAGGGATCATGAAAAGCTCCGACGACGCCGGATGTAGTTCCGGCCGACCCACGCGTAGGGAAGCGCCCGCGGGGGTCGATCGGTGACAGAGGCGCTCCTCCTGCTCCTCAGCTTTGCGCTAGTCATCGTATGTGGCATCTTCGTCGCGGCCGAGTTCGCCTTCGTGACGGTGGACCGGCCCACGGTCGAGCGCTCCGCGGCGGACGGCGACAGCCGCTCGGCGGGCGTCCTCACCGCACTGCGAAGCCTCTCCACCCAGCTCTCCGGCGCACAGCTGGGCATCACCATCACCAACCTGGCGATCGGCTTCCTCGCCGAGCCCGCCATCGCGGACCTACTTGAAGGTCCCGTCACGACTCTGGGTGCCTCCGAGGGCCTGGCACGTGGTCTCTCCGTGGCCCTGGCACTCGTGCTCGCGACCGCGTTCACGATGTTGTACGGCGAGCTCGTCCCCAAGAACCTGGCCATCGCCAGGCCGCTGGGGACGGCGCGCGCCGTCCAGCGTCCGCAACGGCTGTTCACCCGGGTGACCAGCCCGGTGATCCACTCGCTGAACAGCACCGCGAACGCGCTGCTGCGGCGGGTCAACGTCGAACCCCAGGAGGAACTGGCGTCGGCACGTTCCCCGCAGGAGCTGTTCTCGCTGCTCGGCCGGTCGGCCGAGCACGGAACGCTGCCGCGGGAGACGGCGACGCTCATGCAGCGCTCGCTGACCTTCGGCGACCGGGTCGCCGAGGACGTGATGACCCCCCGGATGCGCATGCAGTCGATCGACGCGGACGCCCCCGTCGCCGAGGTGATCAGCGCCGTCCGGCGGACCGGGCACGCCCGGTTCCCCGTCATCGGCGACGGCAGCGACGACGTAGTCGGCCTGATCCATGTCAAGCACGCGGTGAGCGTGCCGGAGGAGCGGCGCGACACGGTACAGGTGCGCACCGTGATGATCCCCGCGGCGACGGTGCCGTCCTCGATGCCCCTCGAGCCGCTGTTGGAGACGCTGCGCTCGGGCGGCCTGCAGATGGCGATCGTCGTCGACGAGTTCGGCGGGGTCGACGGCCTGGTGACGGCGGAGGACCTCATCGAGGAGATCGTCGGTGACGTCGTCGACGAGCACGACCGGGTCAGCCCCCGGGCGCTGCGCCGCCGGGACGGCAGCTGGCTCGTCTCGGGCCTGCTGCGGCCGGAGGAGGCCAGTGAGGTCACCGGCCTGCCGATCCCGGCCGACGACGCCTACCAGACGCTGGGCGGCCTGATGTCGCGCACCCTCGGGCGTATCCCCGGCACCGGCGACACGATCGTCCTGGACGGCATCCGCTACGAGGTCGAGCGGATGGACGGCCGCCGCGTCGACCGCATCCGGCTCGACCCGCGGGGCGACGCCGCGACGAACCCGGCGCGGGCCGACATCGCGGAACAGCCCTCGGGCGAGGCGCCAGCCACGACTCCGCCACCCGCGACCCCGGCGGACACGAAGGCCACCGACGAGAATCCACCGACCGTAGCGCCAGCGACCACAGCGCCGGCAGGCACGGCGTCGGCGAGCACAACGGCGGCGGACGCGGCACCGACGGGCGCGGCGCAGGCAGACACGGCCCCGCCGACGGGCACAGCGCCAGCGGTGGGCACAGCGCCAGCGGCGGGCACAGCGCCAGCGGACACAGCACCGCCGGACACAGCACCGCCGGCGGGCACGAAGCCGCCGGGCACCGGGCCTGGACGGGCCCGCGGCCGGGACCGCGCTGACGACGCGGGTCGGCGCGGGCGCACGCGGTCGGTCTCAGCCGGGGTCAGGGAGTCCGAGCGATGAACGACGTCCTCGCGCTGGCCGTAACCGTGCTGCTGCTCGCCGGCAACGCCTTCTTCGTCGGGGCCGAGTTCGCGATCATCTCCGCCCGCCGGGACACCATCGAGCCGATGGCGCTCGCCGGTTCCCGGGCGGCGAAGGTGACCCTGAAGGCGATGGAGAACGTGTCGCTGATGCTGGCCGGAGCCCAGCTCGGCATCACGGTCTGCACGCTCGGTCTGGGCGCGCTGAGCGAGCCGGCCATCGCGCACCTGTTGGAGGGGCCGTTCGAGGCCGTGGGCCTGCCGCTGTCGCTGCGCCATCCGGTGGCGTTCGCGATCGCGCTCGCCGCCGTCACCTACCTGCACGTGGTGATCGGTGAGATGGTCCCGAAGAACATCGCGCTGGCCATGCCGGACCGGGCGGTCCTGCTGATGGCCCCGCCGCTGGTCGCGGTCGTCCGGGTGGTGAAGCCGGTGATCTCGATCCTCAACCGGATCGCGAACCTCTCCCTGCGGGCGGCTCGGGTCGAGCCCAAGGATGAGGTGACCAACGTCTACACGCGCGACGAGGTGGCCGGGCTCATCGAGGAATCACACCGCGAGGGCCTGCTGGCGGAGGACGAGCACGACCTGCTGACCGGCGCGCTGTCGTTCGACGAGCGCACCGCGCGCAGCGTCCTGCTCCGCCCGGACAGCCTGGTCACCGTGCCGCCGTCCATCACGCCCCGCGAGGTCGAGCGGCTCGCGGCCGACACGGGCTTCACCCGGTTCCCGGTCCGCGGGGACGACGGTGACCTCGCCGGCTACCTGCACCTCAAGGATGTCCTGGAGAACCGCGAGGACCGACGTTCGGCCCCGGTGGCGGCCAAGTGGATCCGGCCGCTGGTCCGCGTCGGGGCGGACGACAGCCTGCGCACGGCGCTGGCCACCATGCAGCACTCGGGATCGCACCTGGCCCGGCTCTCCGACGGCGAGGGCCGGATCCTCGGCCTGGTGGCGCTGGAGGACATCCTCGAGGAGCTGGTGGGCGAGATCCGCGACGAGGCGACCCGTCAGCGCGCCTGAAACCGGCGGGGGCGGTGCCGGGCGGGCGCTGGGCCGGCTCAGCGCCCGCCCGTCGCCGGGTGCCGGGCAGCTGAGCTGACGGACGGACGGACGCGGGCGGGCGCGCGGCCGTCAGCTCAGCGCCTCGCCGCAGAGGGCCATGGGCATCTGGACCTGGAAAGCGTCCGCGGCCGGGGACACTCGGACCACGCTCACGCAGGCGGTGGGCGCGGACTTCACCGCGAGGTCCACAGGCCTGGGCAGCAGCCCGTCCGCGTCGTAGTCCGCCACCTTGCGCAGCGCGGCGATGTAGCCCGCGCGGGTGGGGCACGGACCGGCCTCGACGAGGCCCCGGAGGAAGAGGTCGGCGGTCATCCAGCCGACCAGACCGGTGGTCTGCTCCCGGCGCTCGATCTGGGGGGCGTAGCGGGACATCGCGTCGAGGTAGCGCTCGTGCGCCGGGGTCCCCGCCTCGAAGGGCACGAAGTCGACGAGGAAGAAGCTGCCGGCCAGGCCCTGTGGACGGCGATCGAGCAGGCCGGGGTCGTACCCGATCGGCACCATCACGACCTTGATGGTCGCCCCGGCCTGCCGGGCGGCGGTCGCGACGTCCGCGAGCGCCTGCGGGGGCACCACTCCGGTGATCATGTCGGCGTTGGCCGCGCGGACCCGGGCCGCGACGGCGTTCAGGTCGAAGCCGGTCGGCGTCCAGTCGATGGTGTCGACGACCTCGACCGAGCCTGCGCGCAGGCTGTGGGCGATCCGCTCGTCGATCTGCCCCGAGGCGGGGATCTGCTCGGTCCGCAGCAGGACGGCCCGGGTGGCGCCGTGCGCACGGGCGAACACTCCGAAGACCGAGTTCCCGAGCTGGCCGCCGAGAACGTTGGAGTAGCCGAAGGCGTTGTCGCCGCTGGCGGTCAGATCCTGGCCGATGGTCGGCACGCCGCGCTCGGCGAGGTAGCTCACCGCCTCGGTCGCGATGCCGCTGGTGCCGACGATCGCGAAGACCTGGTCACGGTCGACGAGCAGGCGGGCGCCGCGCAGTGCGCCGTCGGACGTCGACTCGTCGTCGCGCCAGTCGTACCGCACCTGCCGCCCCTGGATGCCGCCGGCACCGTTGACGACCCCGAGCCTGGCGTCGATGCCGGCCCGGAACGCGCGGGACAGCGGCGAACCGGAGCCGGTGTCCGGGTAGAGGGCCCCGAAGCGGACCTCGTCGGGGGTGACACCCGGCGTCGGCGCGCACGTGGCGCGGGCTCCGGACGTCTCGTCGGTACTACTGGCGACGCACCCGGTGAGCAGGATCGACCCGGCCACGCCCAGCCCGGAGGCGACGGCGGCGATCCGCCGCAGTGGGCGGAGCCGGGGCGCCCGGCGGACCGGGACCCGCTGGGGCGGGCCGGTCCGGTCGACCCGGCCGGCCTCTCGCTCGCGCCCGGCGGGAGTCGGTCGGGTCGTCATCGGTCTCTCCTGATGTCCGGGCGCCGCGACAGGTGCGGGCGCCGCGATGCGCGGGCGGGCGGAACCTCCTGGGCCGGTCCGGCCCGAACACGACTCCGGCGCACCGGGAAAGCCGGCACGCCGGAAAAAGGGATAGACCGGGATACTAGGTACGGCTAGGGGCAAACCGTACAACATCACGGCCGCCAGGCCCAGCGCCCGCGGCTGGACCGGCCCGCGTCGACTCCTCAGTCGATGGGCCCGACCGGGCGCGAGTCCGCCAGCGAGCCCCACAGGTCGACCCGGACGAAGTAGACCTGCTGGATCACCTGTAGCCCGACAAACGTGACCACCGACAGCACGGATCCGAGAGCGGGAACCACGTCCACCGGCAGGGCGAGCGCCATCGCGAGGCGCACCGCGGCGTCGACGAGCAACCCGGCCCCCCACGGCGTGCGGGCGAGCAGAAGCGCCGGGCCGGGCGCGATTCCCCCGCCGCGGAGCAGGTAGTAGGCGGCGACCGGGACGACCAGGTCGACGGCGACGGCGGAGACCTCCCGGCCCGGCGTGGAACGTGCCGCCGCAGGCTCCGGCGGCATGGGTGGGCCAGGCGGGCCAGGCCGATCGGCCGTCACGGTGGCCCCTGCCCGGGCCGCGGCGAGCCCTCGGTGGCGGCGCGCGGCGTGTGCTCGGAGTCACCCGTGGGAACCGGGCCGGAGTCGGCGCGGGTCGCCCGTTCGAAGAGGGTCGCCAGCTCCCGCGCGTAGGCGGCGACGTCCAGCGCGGGATCGCCGGCCAGCAGGAACGTCGGACCCTCCACCGAGCGCTGGACCGTCGTCGCCATGACCTGGACGTCGAAGGCGCGGAACTCACCGGTCTCCTGGCCCCATCGCAGGATCCGCTCGACGGGCGAAACGGCCGCGCGCTGCGTCTCCGGGCCGTAGGCGAGCGCGCCGTTCATGAAGATGTCGAGCAGCGCCCGCATCCGCGTCCGGTGCGCCCCGGTGAACTCCACCTGCGCCTCGATGAAGGCCCGCAGCGCCTCGCCGGGCGTCCGGCGGCCGTCGAGGCGGGCGGTGAGAAAGGTGGCGATCTCGGCGTAGATCGTCTCGACGATCCGCTCGACGAGCTCGGTACGGCTGGCGAAGTGGTAGGAGATCAGGCCCTTGCTGGACAGCCCGGCGTGCCGGGCGATCTCGGCGAACGAGGCCGCCGCGTAGCCCCGGTCGGCGATCACCTCGATGGCGGCCTCGACGATCTGAGCTCGCCGGGCGCTCTCGGTGAACGTCCGTCCGCCCCCGGCGGCTCCAGTCCCGCCCGGGGCCGGCGAATCGGCGTCACGTTTTGCACGCACGAACAGATTCGTGCTCAGCCGTGCAAGACCCGTCGCCGACGACCGGAACCGTCATCGGCAACCGGAGCCTCCGGCGGCATCACAAGGTCAGCGGCGCCCGGTCAGCGGCGCGGACCGGAGGCGACGATCACCGCCATCGACGGGGCCCACCAGTAGCTGCAGTCCGCTGGCGGACGCAGGCCGTCGACGACCCGGACCGAGAACGTCTCGAAGTGCTTCAGCAGCGCGCGCTGGTGGCGGCGGGAGAGGGAGTCGATCTCGTTCGAGTAGTAGGTGAACGACCCGTCGCCCGTCAGGTGCGCGGCGGCGTGCGGGAAGAAGTGCTCGGCGAACGTCGCGTCACGCACCACATAGTCGTCCACCTCGCGCTCGTCCAGCGGATAGGTGTCGAACAGGATGCCGTCGAACCGGCCCAACCCCGGCAGGGCGTCCTGCCAGCGCCCCGGCACGATCTCGACCCCCTGCCGCCCGTCGGCTCCGGCCCAGGCGCGCGCCGTGGTGGCGACGTCCGCGTTCGCCTCGATGATCGTGTGGGTCGCCGGCCGCAGCTCCTGGATGAAGCCCGCAGAGATACCGAGGCCGAAGCCGACCTCGCACACCGAGCCGCCGGGACGGGTGGCCGCGCGCGCGAGCGCCAGCATCAGCGGGCGCTCCCAGGTCTGCATCACCTCCTGGCCGGAGACGAGCAGGGTGCCGCCGGTGACGGTCGGCGTGGCCTCGTCGACGGCGGTGTCGATCTTCGGACGGGTCACGCCCGGGACCATGTGCGGGGCGGCCTCGTCGAGCGCGTCGACGTCGGCGACGAAGTCGTCCAGCGCCCGGCCGAGCAGCCACCGCCGCGGCTCGTCGGCCACCGGCGCCAGCAGCGTCTCCGACGTCGGGGTGAGCGTGACCTCGAACTTCGCTGCGCGGCGGAGCACGTGACCTCCCAGATCGACACCATCGGGGCGAACCGGCCAACGGTCGCACGAAAGAACGCGCCGGTGGACGGCCGGGATGCACGGTATCCGCCATCAGGCACTGATCCGACCGGTTCGGCCGGGTCCGAGCGACGAGAGCCGCCGAACCCGGCGGCTCCGCCGGGTTCACCACGAGCAACGAATAGGCCTGCCAGACCTGGGATCTCGCTAACCGGCGTGCCGTAGGATCAGCTTGGTGCGGTGTGCACGGATGATCGTTACCGAGCGACCGCTGCTGGCTGACCGCTGCCGAGTGATCGTGTGCGGATGTCGTTCAGGCGGCTGGCAGCACGGAGCGATCATCAGTGTGGCTCGTAGGTCGGAAGATCGGCGGGCGGCGCACTGGCCGACCGGGTGGGGGCGGCGCTCGAGTCCGTCGCACAGCGCGCCGGGCGGTGGCGCCGGGCCTGCCCGCGCCGGGTCGTCGACCTCGGCAGCCCGCGGCTGCCGTGACAACCGCAGGAGTGGGGCCGCGTGACCGGAGCTACGCCACCACCGGTGTCCGGGAACACCGCGCGCCCGTTGCGGTCCGAGGACCCGGTACAGCTCGGCGCCTACCGGGTGGTGGGCCGGCTCGGCCAGGGCGGGATGGGCGCCGTCTTCCTCGGGCAGGCGCCGGACGGCACCGCCGTCGCCATCAAGGTGATCCGCCCCGAGCTGGCCTCCCGGCCGGAGTTCCGCGCCCGCTTCGCCCGCGAGACCGAGAGCGCCCGCCGGGTCCGCCGCTTCACCACCGCGGCCGTGCTCGACGCCGACCCGCACGGGCCGCAGCCGTACCTGGTCACGGAGTTCGTCGAGGGCCCGACGCTCTCCCGCCACGTGGCCGCGCGCGGCCCGATGCGGCCGGCCGATCTCGAACAGCTCGCGGTCAGCGTCGCCACCGCGCTGTCGGCCATCCACGCCGCCGGCATCGTGCACCGCGACCTCACCCCGGCGAACGTGCTACTCTCCCCGGTCGGCCCGAAGGTGATCGACTTCGGGCTGGCGCGTGAGTACGACACGGTCAGCGACCTGTCCCGCAACGTGAAGCAGGCGATCGGCACGCCCGGCTACATGTCGCCGGAGCAGATCCTCGACCTGCCGATCACCGCCGCGGTCGACATCTTCGCCTGGGGATCAATCATGATCTTCGCGGCGACCGGGCACCCGCCGTTCGGGCAAGGCCGGATGGAGGCCGTCCTCTACCGCATCATCAACGAGCAGCCGCAGCTCGACGGCGTGACGGGCGAGCTGCGCGAGCTCGTCGAGCTCGCCATGCGTAAGGACCCGACCACCCGGCCGAGCGCCGAGGAGCTGCGCGCGTCGCTGATGGGCGGGGTGGCTATCCCCGACCGGAGCGCGGCGCCCGGGCCGCCGGGCGGCGCCGAAGGCACGGCCGGGGCGCCCCGCGGCCGCCGCTGGTCCCGCGGCGGGCGCCGCGACCGCGCGCAGACAGCCTCGGGAACCGCCGCCGGCGCAGCCGCCGGAGCGGCCGCGAGCGGGCCGGTCGGACCAGGCGACGTGTCCGGAGCAGGCGGAACGCCCGGAGCAGGTGCTGGCGGAGCAGGTGCTGGTGGAGGCGGGAGCGCTGCCGGAAGCAGGAGCGGGGGCGCTGTCGGAGGCCGTGGCGGGAGCGGAACCGCGGCGGCGGCGCTCGGGCCGCTGACACACGCGCCGCGGGCCGGTGCCGGGCCCGCGCTGGGCACCCCACCGCCGGCGTCGTCGTTTCCGGGTGTCTCCTCACCGGGCTCCGCCCAGCCCCGCACACCGTCGGGACCGATCTCCCAGCCGCCTCCATACCCGCTGTCACCCGCACCCCAAGGCCAGGGCGGCCAACCGGCCGGCGGCCAGGGCACCGGCGGGCCGGGGTGGTCGGGGCCGGTGCCCGCGGGGCCGCTCGCGCGACCAACCGAGTCGTCCGGGCCGGTGTCACCGGCGCCGGGTGCCCCGGCCCCGGCCGGCTCCGGCGAAGGAGCGGGTGCCGATCCGTCGCAGGGCGCGGAGTCCGGCCACGGGTCCAGGCGCCGCACCATGGTCCTCGCCGGGTTCGCGGCGCTACTCGTCGCCGCCGTCGTCGTACCGATCGTGACCCTCGGTGGCGGCGGTGACGACGGGTCGAGCGCGGACCGCGAGGCCATCGCGGCGCACCTCGCCGCGACCGCCGCGGCCAGCCGCGCGCAGGACCCGGCGCTCGCCGCTCGGCTGAGCCTCGCCGCCTACCGGATCGCGCCCGTCCAGGCCGCCGAGGACGCCATGGTCGCCTCGTTCGCAGGTGCGTCCGCGGTGCGCACCCCGGCCTCGGACGTCCCCTACGGGGATATCGCCATCAACCCCGCCGGCACCGTCCTCGCCGCCACCAGCGCGGACGGCGTACTCCGGCTGTTTCGGCTGATCGACGGCGGCGAACCGGCGCTGATCAGCGAACGCCGCTCGGACGACCCGTCCGACGGCATCGCGTTCACCGGCGACGGCACGCGGCTCGCGACCGGCGGAACGCAGAGCGCGGCCCGCCTGTGGCAGGTCACCGATCCGGCGAACCCCCAACAGGTCGCCCAGCTGGACGGCCTGTCCCGTCCCGTTCACGTGGCGCTGTCCGCGGACGGATCGCTGCTGGCCGCGGCCGCCCAGGACGGCACGTTCGGTCTGTGGAACGTCTCGAACCCGGCCGCGCCCGCGATGCTGCGCCTCCAGCTCACCACCGCCGTGATCACGGACATGGCCCTGACCCCGGACGGGAAGCTGCTGGCCACCGCGGGCATCGGTGGTGACGTCCAGCTGTGGAACATCACGGACCCTCGTAAACCGGTCCAGGCAGGGGTGGCGTCCGGCGCGGTCGGCGCGGTGAATGCCGTCACCTTCAGCACAGATGGCCACCAGATGATCACCGGTGGCGACGATCGCACCGTCCGTGTCTGGGATGTGCGCGACCCGATGGCCGCCCATATCACCAGTGAGCTGCACGGTCACACGGCCCCGGTCAACGCCGTCGTGTTCGGTGCCGGCGGCCAGCCCGTCAGCGGTGACCAGGCGGGCGTCGTCGCCTACTGGGACACCTCGAGTGCGGCGCCGATGGTCCAGGTGGGCAATCTGAAGAGCTCAGTCCTCGCCCTGGCGACGGACGCCGCGGATGACCGCCTCGCACTGAGCACCGAGTCCGGGCAGGTCGCGGTGTGGTCGACGGACGCCGCGAAGCTCACGACGATCGCCTGCGCCGACCCGGACGCCCGCATCAGCCGGGCCGAGTGGGAGCAGCGGATCAGCGAGCTCCCGTTCCGGGACCCGTGCACCGTCTGATCTCGCCACCACCTGATCTCCACCGCGGGCTGATCGCCGCCGCCCGATGTCCGTCCGCCGCGGGCTGACCCGGCGGGAACGACATCCCGGTAGGAACGACATCCCGGCAGGCACCGCAGCCCGACGGAAACCGCGAAGGGCGTCCACCGCGGGCATCGCGTGCCTGCGCGGCGGACGCCCTTCGCGGCGAGCCGGCGGAGCTGTGTGACTGACGGCGCCGCGGTTCCGCGGAACCGCGGCGCCGTGGACGCACGGGTCAGGCCGTGACGGGTGGTACTCCCTTTGTCAGCTCGTCGACGCGGGCCACGTTCTCGTCGATCGTGCTCTTGGTCCGCGGGACGTAGTGCGCGTCGAAGGCGATCTCCTCGCCGTTCTCCATGTAGTAGCGCATGAACGCGGCGGCCGCGGGCTTCTGCAGCGAGTCCTTACGGGCGTAGACGAACACCGGCTTGCACAGCGGGAGGTAGAAGCCCGTTCCGGCCGTCACCGCGTTCGGTTCGACACATCCCTCACCGTTGTCGATCTCCAGGCCCCTCAGTCGGGGCCCGAAGGTCTCGAACGTCGGGAAGTCCAGGAAGCCCATGGCCAACCGGTCACCGGCGACGTCGTTCGCGACCCCGCTCAGGTCGGTCTCCTGGTACTGCCGGGACCGGGAGCTGGAGTCGTTCACCGTCGAGTTGAACACCTGCGCCTGGACGGTGTTCCGGGACGGCCCCACGAACGTGATCGGCTCGTCCGGGAAGGACGGGTCGATCTGGTTCCACCGGTTGATCGTCGAGCCGGCGTCCCAGACCTTGCGCACCTGGTCGAGGGTCATGCAGCGCGCCCAGGTGTTCTGCGGGTTCACCACGATCGGCAGTGTGTGGTGCGCGACCTCGAACCCGACGATCTGGTCGGCGCAGCCGGGGTCCTTCGAGAAGGACGGGTCGAACTCGAAGGACGCGCCGGCGATGTCGGCGCCGCCCGCGCAGAGCTTGGCGAAGCCGTCCTCCGTCGTCGACGCCTCGACGTTCACGGTCACGTTCTGCTGAACCTTGCGGAACCCGGCGTAGGCGGTCTCGGTGATCGGCGCGACCTCGCTGGAGCCCGCGACGAGCACCGTGTTGGGTCCGGGTGTCGGGGCCGCGGGCGGCGCGGTCGTCGCCGCGGGCGGCGGCAGCGTGGCGGCGGGCGCGGCGATCGGCACGATGCCGTTGGACGGCGTGTCGCCGCCGCCTCCGGTCAGCACGATGCCCAGGGTGGTGCCGGCGGCGACGAAGACGATCGCGGCCACGGCCGCGGCGATCGTCGCGCGGGACCAGCCGCCGAACAGCCCGCCGCGCGGGACGGCCCGGGTGCCGGCGGAGCTCCCGCCGAACGTTCCGGCCTGGGACGGTGTCGGCGCGGCCGACTGAGGATCACCGCCGCCGGCGGTCCCAGCGATCCCGGTGACTCCGGTGACTCCGGTGGTCGCGGGCGCTCCTGTCGTCCCGGGGCCGCCGGGCGTGGCGACCGCCTGGGTGCGGTCGCCGCCGGCCGACGAGCCGGCCGCCACGGTGTGCGCGGCGTCGCTGTACGGGTACGGGCTGCTCCCCCAACCGCCCTGGTACCCCGCGCCAGCCGGCTCCCCGGTGGACGTCGCGCCTGTGGACGTCGGCCCGGTGGGTGGCGGGGCCGTGGTGGGTGGCGGTGTTCCGTGGCCGCCGCGGGAGATCAGGGTGTCGTCCGCCGAGCCGCCGTGGTGGCCGATCGCCGTGGCGTCGGGGTCGGCGGCGGGCGGCTGTCCCGTCCGGTCGGGCCATGAGGTGTAGCCCAGGCTGGAGGCGCTGACGCCGGCGGCCGCTCCCCCGAACACCGCCCCGCCGGGGGGAACCGGCCCGCTGGACGTGTCGCCGTCACCGGCGGCCGGCCCGCCGGTCGACGCCACCGCGCCGGGCGGCACTGACCCGACCGGCGGCACTGACCCGACCGGCGGGACCGGGCTCAGGGGCGGGACAGAGCTCAGCGGCGGCGCGGAGAGGATCGGCGGGCTGCTGTCCGGCGGCCGGATGACCGAGGTGACCTCCTCGCGGGAGGACTGGGCGGCCAGCCGCGCGGCGATCAGCGCCGCGCCTGTCGCGATGTCGTCGTCCGAGCCGTACTCCCACCGGCCGACGCTCGGGAACGCCGCCCGCATCTGGGCGGCGACGATCGGCATCCGCGCCGCGCCGCCGTAGAGGAGCACGGAGGAGAGATCCTCGGGGGTCGCCTCGCCCGTTCGGAGGGTCCGCCGGAACGCCCGGACCGTGTCGTCGACGACCGGCGCGACGAGGGTCTCAAGATCCGCGCGGCGCAGCACCACCGACGTCGCGGGCAGGCCGGGGAGCGCGAGGGCGACCTCGATCTCGTCCTCCTCCGCGAGGTACTCCTTCGCCTGGGCGCACTCCTCACGCAGCCGGGCGAGTGCCGCGGTGACCGCGGGATCGGAGCGGTCGAGCCGCTCCCGGCCGGCGCCGGCCTCGGCCAGCACCCGCTCGACCAGCAGCTCGTCGAAGTCGGCCCCGCCGGCGTGGTTCACTCCGACCGATGTGCCCAGCTGCTGGAACCCGAACGGGCTGAACGAGAGCACCGCCGCGTCGAAGTGCCCGGCGCCGAAGTCGTAGACCCCGACGAGGTCGACCGTGCGGGTCCCCGAGCGGCGGGCGAGCAGGGTGCCGATCGCGTCGGCGGCCGCGCAGGTCGCGACGGGTGCAGAGACGTCCGAGAGCTGGCTGACCGCGGACGCGAACACCTCGCGGCGGTGTGCGGGCCAGAAGGCGGGATGCGCGACGACGATCTGCTCGGGCTCCTCCCCCCGGGCCGCGACGACCTGCCCGACCAGGTGGCCGACCAGCCGGGCGAGCAGCCCGTCCGGGCTGTACGCGGCGCCGCCGACCAGCAGGTGGCCGGGCTCGCCGAGCCGGCGCAGGAACCCCCGGGCGGCCCGGTCGGGATCGGTGCGGGCCCGCCTCTCAGCCGAGCGCCCGAACAGCACACCGCCCGTCTGGGGCATGTACAGGACGGACGGCACGGCTCGGGCGCCGCCCAGGGTCAGCACGGCGGGCCAGCCCCCGTCCGTGGCGGCGACGACTGTGGTGGCCGATCCGACGTCGATGCCAAGCTGGTAACCCACTGGTCCTCCGGGTGTGCTCGTTCGCCGCCCGCCACGGCAGGCGATGCACGCCGCGCGGTCCCCCGACCCGCCCCCGATGCCACCCGACACCGTCAGAGCTCAAAACGGGTCGTTTAACTGTCAACGAAACAGGCCGACCGGCACATCGTAGGCGTACAGACCGACTTTTCCCTATCCGGTACCGGACATCGGCGTGGAGCCCCGTGCCGGTGCCGGAAACGCCTTCCGCCGCAGCTCAGAACCGCTCGTGTCGACCGGTCGGGCGCTGCCTCGGCCGCCGCTCGGGCTAACCGGACTCGAATGCCCTGAGGATCGCGTCGGCGGCGAGCGTCGGCGTCAGCTCGCCGTCCTCGACCTGGCGTTCCAGGTCGCCGGTCAGATTCGCGACCCGTGGGTCGTTGTGCAGACGGGACAGTAGCCGGTCGTGCACCATCGCCCACATCCAGTCGACCTGCTGGCGACGGCGGCGGGCGGCGAGCTCGCCGGAGGCGTCGAGGGTGTCCTGATGCTTGAGGACCTGCGCCCACACCGTGTCGAGCCCGGTGCGTTCCGCGGCGCTGCAGGTCAGCACCGGGGTCTGCCACTCCCGCGCGCCGCCCTGTAACAGCCGGATCGCCCCGGCCAGCTCACGCGCGGCGCGGCGCGCGTCGAGCTCGTGCGGCCCGTCCGCCTTGTTGACGGCGATGACGTCCGCCAGTTCCAGGACGCCCTTCTTGATGCCCTGAAGCTGGTCGCCCGTCCGGGCCAGGGTCAGGAACAGGAAGGTGTCGACCATGTCGGCGACCGTGGTCTCGGACTGGCCGACCCCGACCGTCTCGACAAGCACCACGTCGTACCCGGCGGCCTCCATGATGACCATGGCCTCGCGGGTGGCCTTGGCGACGCCGCCGAGGGTCCCCGCGGTCGGTGAGGGCCGGATGAACGCGGCCGGGTCGGCGGACAGGGCCTCCATCCGGGTCTTGTCGCCGAGGATGCTCCCGCCCGTGCGGGTGGACGACGGGTCGACCGCGAGCACCGCCACCTGGTGCCCGGCCGCGGTGAGCGTCGTGCCGAGCGCGTCGATGAACGTCGACTTGCCGACCCCGGGGACGCCGGTGATCCCGACCCTGCGGGCCTTCCCCGCGTGCGGGAGCAGGGTCACCAGCAGCTGCTGGGCCGCCTCCCGGTGGTCGGCCCGGGTCGACTCGACCAGTGTGATGGCGCGCGCGACCCACATCCGCGACGACGCGAGGACACCGTCGACGTACGCGGCGACGTCGACGGGCCGGCGGGCCAGTGCGGTCAAGGCGCCGCGGTGTGGCCGAGCTGGTCGGACAGCGTGGCCAGCAGCTCGATCGCCGCGTCCGCGATGACCGTGCCAGGCGGGAAGATCGCGGCGGCACCGGCGGCGCGCAGCGCGTCGAAGTCCTGCGGCGGGATGACCCCGCCGACGACGACGAGGATGTCGTCGCGTTCGAGCGCCGCCAGCTCCTCCTTCAGCGCCGGGACCAGCGTGAGGTGCCCGGCGGCGAGCGAGGACACGCCGATGATCTGGACGTCCGCCTCGACGGCCTGGCGGGCCACCTCGGCCGGCGTCTGGAACAGCGGGCCGACGTCCACGTCGAAGCCGATGTCGGCGAAGGCCGTGGCGATCACCTTCTGGCCGCGGTCGTGCCCGTCCTGCCCCATCTTCGCGACGAGGATCCGTGGGCGCCGGCCCTCGGCCCGCTCGAAGGCCGCCGCGGCCTCGCGGGCGGCGACGATGTTGCCGGCTGGCCCGGCCTCATCCCGGTACACACCCGAGATCGTACGGATCTGACCGGAGTGCCGCCCGTACACCTTCTCCAGGGCGTCGGAGATCTCACCCACGGTCGCCTTGGCGCGGGCGGCGTCGACTGCCAGCGCGAGCAGGTTGTGCCCCAGGTCGGACGGCCGGCTGCCGTCGCGGGCCGCGTCGGCCGCGGCGGTCAGCGCGTGCAGCGCCGACTCGACGGCGGCGGTGTCACGTTCCTCGCGCAGCCGGCGCAGCTTCTCGATCTGACCGACCCGGACCGCCGAGTTGTCGACCTTCAGGACGTCGATGGCCTCATCCGCGTCCACCCGGTACTTGTTGACCCCGACGAGCGGCTGGCGTCCGGCGTCGATGCGGGCCTGGGTGCGCGCCGCCGCCTCCTCGATGCGCATCTTCGGGATGCCGGCGTCGATCGCCTGCGCCATCCCGCCGGTCGACTCGACCTCGGTGATGTGCGCCCAGGCCTTGCGGGCCAGGTCGTAGGTGAGCCGCTCGACATAGTGGCTGCCGCCCCACGGGTCGACGACCCGGGTGGTACCGGACTCCTGCTGGAGCAGCAGCTGGGTGTTGCGCGCGATGCGGGCGGAGAAGTCGGTGGGCAGCGCCAGCGCCTCGTCGAGGGCGTTGGTGTGCAGCGACTGGGTGTGCCCCTGGGTGGCGGCCATCGCCTCGACGCAGGTGCGCACGACGTTGTTGAAGACGTCCTGGGCGGTCAGCGACCATCCGGAGGTCTGCGAGTGCGTCCGCAGCGACGTCGAACGGGCGCTGGTCGGGCCGAACTGGTTCACCAACCGCGCCCACAGCAGGCGCGCCGCGCGCATCTTGGCGACTTCCATGAAGAAGTTCATGCCGATCGCCCAGAAGAACGACAGCCGGGGGGCGAAGGCGTCGATCTCCAGGCCGGCACCCAGACCCGCCCGGATGTACTCGACGCCGTCCGCCAGCGTGTAGGCGAGCTCCAGGTCGGCGGTCGCGCCCGCCTCCTGCATGTGGTAGCCGGAGATGGAGATCGAGTTGAATCGCGGCATCCGCTTCGACGTGTACGCGAAGATGTCCGAGATGATCTGCATCGACGGCTGCGGCGGGTAGATGTAGGTGTTGCGGACCATGAACTCTTTGAGGATGTCGTTCTGGATGGTGCCGGCGAGCTGCTCCGGTGCCACCCCCTGTTCCTCGGCGGCGACGATGTACAGCGCCAGGACCGGCAGCACCGCGCCGTTCATGGTCATCGACACGCTCATCCGGTCCAGCGGGATGCCGTCGAAGAGCTGGCGCATGTCGTAGATCGAGTCGATGGCCACGCCGGCCATGCCCACGTCGCCGGTGACCCGCGGGTGGTCGCTGTCGTACCCGCGGTGGGTCGGCAGGTCGAAGGCCACCGAGAGGCCCTTCTGGCCGGCGGCCAGGTTGCGTCGGTAGAAGGCGTTCGACTCGGCCGCGGTGGAGAACCCCGCGTACTGGCGGATCGTCCACGGCTGGGTCACGTACATCGCCGGGTACGGGCCGCGCAGGTAGGGGGCGATGCCCGGGTAGGTGCCGAGGAAGTCCAGGCCGGCCGTGTCGGCCGCGGTGTACAGCGGCTTCACCGCGATGCCCTCGGGGGTGTCCCAGGTCAGCGCGTCGGCGTCCTTGCCGGTGGCCTGCTCGAGCGCGACCCGCCACTGGGCCTCGTCGGCGTCCGCGCCGCTGGGTGCTCCGAGCGCGATCTCGGCGAAGTCGGGGATCGATGACATCAGGCCACTCCCGCCTCTGCGAGGGTCGTCCGCAGCACCTCGACGGCGTTGCAGCCGGTGAAGACGTACCCGCTCACGCCCGCCGCGGCGTCGGTCTCCGCGCGCGAGCCGGCCTTGCCGGCCAGCCAGACCCGCGTGGCCCCCGCCGCGTGCAGCGCCTCGGCCACCGGGGCCACCCACTCGGCGTACACCTTGTCCCCCGAGCACAGGCAGGCGACCTTCGCGCCGGACGCGGTGAACGCGGCCGCGATCGAGGCCGGATCCGTGCCCGGGCCCGAGTCGGGCGTGGCCAGGCCGCCGGCCTGGAACAGGTTCGCGGCGAAGGTCGCGCGGGCGGTGAACGCCGAGGCCCCGCCGATCGTGGCCAGGAAGACCGCGGGCCGGGCGCCGGTGGCGGCGGTGTGCGCGTCCGACCGGGCGCGCAGCGCCTCGTAATCCTGGTCGTAGGTGACGGTCGGCAGCCCGTGGCCGCCACCGGCCCCGGTCGTTCCGGTCGCCGTCGTGCCGGCCTCGGTCGTGCCGGTCGCGGCCGTGGCGCCGGACGGGCCGGTCTCCGCCGGGGCGGGCGGCCGCTCGGGGAGCTTCTCACCCAGGTTGGGGAACTCGCTGACGCCGGTCAGCGGATCACGCCGGTGCGCGATCGCGTCCGCACGGGCCGCCCAGGTCGCGGCGAGGCGGGCCCGCAGCGAGCCGTCCGCCAGCGTGGCCGAGATCCCTCCGGCACGCTCGATCTCAGTGAAGACCGCCCACGCCGCCTCGGCGAGGGAGTCGGTGAGCGACTCGACGTACCAGGAGCCCCCGGCCGGGTCGATCACCCGGATCAGGCTCGACTCTTCCTGCAGCAGCGTCTGCGTGTTCCGCGCGATCCGACGGGCGAAGTCGTCGGCGAGCCCGAGCCTGACGTCGAAGGGCAGCACGGTGACCGCGTCCGCGCCGCCGACCCCCGCCGCGAAGCAGGCCACGGTGGTGCGGAGCATGTTCACCCAGGGGTCACGGCGGGACATCATCGCGGACGAGGTGACCGCGTGCTGACGCTGCACCCGCTCCGCGGGCGCGGCACCGCACACCTCCGCCACCCGGGCCCACAGCCGCCGCGCCGCCCGCAGCTTGGCGATCGACAGGAACTGGTCGGCGCTCACCGCGTAGCGGAACTCGAGCTGGCCGAGGGCCTCGGCCACGCCCAGCCCGGCGTCGGTCAGCTCGCGCAGGTAGGCCACACCGGTCGCCAACGAGGCGCCGAGCTCCTCGGCGTCGCTCCCGCCGGCGTCGTGGTACGGCCGGGCGTCGACGACCAGCGTCCGCAGGCGTGGGTACTCGGCGGCGACGCGTGGGGCGAGCGCGCGGGCCACGCTGAAGTCCGGCGCCGCCCCGGTGCGCGCCGCGAGCCCCAGCGGGTCCGCGCCGAGCACGCCGGTGAGCTGGGACGCCGGAACACCCCGCTCGTCGGCCAGCGCCAGGAACGCGGCGACCGCCTCCCCGGTGAGCGTGCCCGCGTCCAGGACGACCGGAGCGAGGTCGAGGTAGACATCCCGCAGGATCTCGGCGAGCCCGTCGAGAGGCAGGCCCGCCGGACCGAGCCGCAGCCACAGCGAGGTGACGCCGTTCTCCAGGTCGGCGAGCACCGCCTGGCCGCCGGCCTTCGGGCCGGGGTGGGCGTGCAGCGCACGGACGTCCCAGCCGTCGGTGTTGGCGCCCTGTGGCCGGCCGCCGCGGACGAACGGCGCCAGCCCCGGCAGGCCCGCGCCGGCCGCGCCGGCGGCGTCCGCCGCGTCGTAGAGCGGACGGATGCGGATGCCCTCGTAGGTCGAGGTCGCGATCAGCTCCTCAGCCTCACCCGGAGCGGTGTCCTCGCCCGCAACCCCCGACTTTCGCAGCACCCCGAGGACCAGCCGCCGCCAGTCGTCCCTCGTCGAGTCCGGAAAATCGGCGGCGAGCGCCAGCTCCACCGGTGGAACGGTCATGGGACGGATCGTAGGGGCCCGCGGCCCCACGAGCCCGGATTGTTCCTCCCGTCACAGCTTCCCGGGCCGGTCACGGGCCTGCTGCCAGCCATCCGGTGACGGCGGCGACGACCTTCGACGGTGAGCGCAGCACGTCGGCCCAGGTGACCCGCCGGACCCGCCACCCCAGGTCCAGCAGCTGGTTCTGCCGCTCGCGGTCCCGGTGCAGAGCCGGCGGCAGCTCGTGGACGGCCCCGCCGTCCGCCTCGACATCGAGCATCTCGCCGGGCCAGGCGAGGTCGAGCCGGGCCAGGACCCGCCCCGCGCCGTCGGTGACGGGCCACTGCAGGCGCGGCGGAGGCACACCCGCGTCGTGAAGCAGAAGCCGCAGGCGGGTCTCGAGCACGGACTCGGCCCGACCGTCCGAGAGCGCCCAGTAGGAGGACACCCGACGGGCTCCCGGGCGCTTCGCGCAGGCCGCGATCGCTTTGCCCAGCCCCGCCACCAGCCCGCAGTGCAACGCCGCGTCGATCATCGCGATCGCGTCGTCGCGTGAGCTGGCCAGGACGAGGTCCGCGAGGGTCCGGTCCGGGCCGGTGACGGGGATGCCGTCGAGATCGACCAGTTCGTCGGCCCCGACCGGCCCGAAGTGGCTGATCGTTCCCTCCATCTGCTTCCGGGAACCGTGAACCGGCAGCCGGAGGTGCACCGGCTCGTTGTCGGCGGGCCTGGGAAGACCCTCGAAGCCCAGCAGCCGGCCGGCCGTCACGCCACACGCCACCGCGCCGGGACGGGCCAGAAGCGCGGCGCGAACGCGCAGCCGAAGCGGCAACCGGGCTTTAGCGGCCGAGTCGGTGAAATCGACGGCCGGCCAGAAGGGCGCCGTGGTGGTGGCCATCCCCGGAATGGTTCGCTGCCACGGCGCGGAGTGAGGCGGCGGGCCGTGATCAGACCGGCGGCCGCCGATCTCGCCATCCGCGCTCAACGTGGCGCCGGGGAGAACGTAGATGCCCTGCCGGGCGTGCAGCCAGATCCCAGAGCGCACCAGGTGCCGCAGGAGATCTGGCGTGAGGCCCGCGCCGAGGGCCTGTCGGGTGGTGATCAGCCCGTGCTGGCGGCGAGCGATGTACACACAGCTCCCCACCCCCTCGTGGCACCGGTGCACCGGGCGCACCTGATGGCCTCGGCGGCTCCCGCGCCCCTGGCGTCCCCGGTAGCTCCCGTGCCCCTCATCGCCAGGGTGGCTCCCAAAGCCCTGCCGCCCCGGCCGGCACCCGTGCCCCTGATCGCCAGGGTGGCTCCCGGAGCCCGAGTGGGTCGGTCCGATCGGTTTCTTCGACACACGGGCACTTTGACCCGATGGACCGATGCCGTCCAACGGGCAGAAGAATGCAATTCGTTCGCCTTTCGGGATTTTCAACGAGGCACCTCCTCGCCCTTTGGTATCCACCTCACCCTTTCCGGGCGACATCCCCCTCGATTCCGTCCCGAAAGGGCGAGAACGCCGACAAAGGGCGAGTGGCTGTAGCGGCCACGACGCGTCTCCGGGCGATACTCAGGGCACGCCTGGTTCACCGCGCTACCAGCCACCGGGCACGACCCCGATCGGCGTTCCCAGCCGCCGGCGCAACCCCGTCAGCCGCGGATCAGCAGGACCGCGGCCACGACCAGACCGAGCACGACCACAGCCGCGCGCAGGGCTGGCGCGGGAAGCCGCCGGGCGACCCGTGCCCCAAGAACCCCGCCGGTCGCCGACGTCACGACGAGGATTCCGGCGTACACCCAGGACACCTGAGCGGTAACGAGAAAGACCACCACGCCGATCGCGTTCACGCCGAACGAGAGCAGGGTCTTGAGGGCGTTCGTCCGCTGGAGCTCGTCGACCAGCAGGATGCCGAGAACACCGAGCAGGACCACACCGAGCCCGGCCCCGAAGTAGGAGCCGTACGCCCCCGCGATGAACACCCCGATCCGCGTGGGCCAGGTGACGGCGCCGACGGACGGTTCTGGCCCGGCAGACGGTTCTGGCCCGGCAGACAGTTCTGGCCCGGCAGACAGTTCGGCCCCGACGGACTGTTCTGGCCTGACGGACGGTTCGGCCCTGACGGACGGTTCGGCCCCGATCGGGCCGCCGGGCGCCTGCCGGGGGGTGGTCGCCAGCGCGGCTGCCCGGCGGCGGGCGACGAGCGAGGCCAGCCTCGACTGCGCGGCCAGAAGGAGGCAGGCCACGATCACCAGGAACGGCACGGCGGACCGGAAGCCGTCCGACGGGGTCAGCAGCAGGACGACCGCGCCGACCAGGCCGCCGAGCATCGCCGGTGGGCCGAGCGCCTTCAGCCTGGACGTCTGTCCGGCTAGTTCTCGCCGGTAGCCCAGGGCCCCGCCCGCGTACCCGGTGACGAGCCCGACCGAGGAGGTGATGTTGGCGGTGAGGGCGGGCAGGCCGGTGGCGAGCAGCGCCGGGAACGCGATCAGGGTGCCGCCGCCCGCCACGGCGTTCACGGCCCCCGCGAGCAGGCCGGCCCCGGCGACGAGAACAGCGTCGGCTGGTCCCACCTGTCCTCCGTCTGGTCGTGACGAGCCGCTGGTCCGCCGGAACGCCACCGGGCGCGCCGGGCTGGAAACGACAAAATCACGTTCGTCCGGACGGGTGGCCGCTGCCAGGAATTGCGGCCCAGGTCACGGCAGCCGAACAGGGCCGAGGGAGCCGGCCCGGGCAGTCACCGATCACCGCGTTCCCGGCGACCGACTATCGACTACTGGCTCCCCCGACCAGCGACCGCGGGCCCGCGACGGTCAGAGGTCGAACTCCTCCGGGTTGATCCCCACCGCGAAGCACGCCTCGCGGATGATCGCCTGCTCGGTCTTGTCGAAGTTGCCGTCGGCGCCGCCGATGACGATGCCGATCTGGATCACGGCGCGGGCCTCGGTCGGCTTCTTCTTGACCTTCCCGATCTCCTGGAGGATCGAGACCTTGCCGAAGTCGAAGTCGGCCTGCAGCTTGCCCAGGTAGTCGTTGAACCGGCGCTGGAGGTCGTCGGCCGCGAAGTTCGACAGCACGTCGTTGCCGACGATCAGCGACGCGACCCGCTGCCGCTCGGCGGGGTCGACGCTGCCGTCCGCCGCGGCCACGAGCGCGCACATCGCCATGCTCGCGTCGCGGAACGCGCCGCTCTTGAGATCGTTCTTCTTCGCGTTGAGCTGCACCTGCATGCTCTGCGCGGACTGTCGTAGCTGGTTCCAGATCGGCACCTGTGCTCCTTTGCCGGTGGCGTGTCCGGTGTCACGAGGATCCCGGCGTCTTTCGCTCACGAAGGTCGCGGGGCCGGACACACCCGACCGGAGTCGGGCGTGCCGGGTCGGTCCAGGCCCGGCCCGGGACCGGGCCTGAACCAGACAAGACTTCCACGAGGTGAACGCGCGGACCGCGGACGACGCTCCCCACCCGACCCGTCCGCACGATTCGGCCGCGTTCGGCCCCGGCGGGGGCACCCGGCCGGGGCCGTCAGCGGACCAGCACCGTCGTCCCGATCGCGCCGATACCCGCCGCCCACAGCCAGTCCATCGCCTCGTTGGTGACCCGAACGCAGCCGTGGGACGCCGCGCGGCCCGGCACGGACACGTAGCCGTGCACCGCGATCCCGTCGGTGTGGAAGTACTTCGGCCGGTACAGGCCGCCGAGTGGGCCCGGGTCCACGCCGTCGACCTGCCGGTACACATGCCAGGTACCCCGCGGGGTGTCGGCGAGGAGGCGCTGGCCGCGCACCTCGTACCAGCGCTCCGTCCCGGTCGAGGTGTTGAGGATCTGGCGGACCGATCCGTCCTGGACGACGAGCAGCAGCTGGCGCGCGACATCGACCTCCAGCGCCAGGCCCGAACCGGTGACGGCCAGCGGTCGGGGGCCCTGCCGGAGCGACGCCCAGGTGGCCGGGCCCACCAAGCCGTCCCGCTCCAGTCCGGCGACCTTCTGGGCGGCGAGGACGGCCTGCACCGTCAGGGCTCCGTAGATCCCGTTGGGCTCGCCGAGCCAGTAGCCCAGCTCGACCAGCCGTCGCTGGAGAGCGAGCACGGGCGCTCCCTGGTCACCCGGGCCGAGCAGGCCCGGAAGGTCCGTCCCGGCCGCGAGAACCGGCTCCGGCGGAGCCGGCGGAGCCGGCGGTGCGGGCGGAGCCGGCGGTGCGGGCGGTGCGGGCGGTGCGGGCGGAGCCGGCGGTGCGGGCGGAGCGGGCGGTGCGGGCAGGACAGGTGAACCGGGCAGGGCGGGTGGGCCGGTTGACGGGGGTGCCGGTGCGGCCGCGCCGGTCGTCGCCCAGGCCGCCGCCAGGCCGTGGCCACCGAGGCCGGTACCGGCGGGTACTCCCACCAGCACGGCGGACATCACCAGTGTGCCGGTCGCTGATCTGGCGTGTTCGAAACGGCGAGATCTGCACCGAGGATCCATACCACCCATAGCCGTATATTGCCTTGCGCGCAGTAAACATCCCCCGGCGGGGACGTCTCATCTCCGCACCGACAATGCGCGGTCTGTCATTCAGAATTATGAATCAGCCAGATAGCCTCCGACATTAACCGCAAAGCGGTCAGTTGACGGCGTTCAACCGGTCGACCGCGGCGGCCGCGTCACCGATGTTGACAAAATCGACCGCGACGAAGGTGGGGCGCCGGCCCTGTTCGGTCTCGCACTGCCTGGACCGCGTGAGGATCCGGTCGGCACGGTTCGCGACCACGGCGGCCTGCCGGCTGGGTGCCGCGTCCGTCACCCAGTTGTTGAGCAGGAGCAGCGGCGATCCCGCGGCTCCCCGCAGGCGGGCGCAGCCGGTCAGTTTCTCCGGGGAGTCCACCGAGAACGGGGTGTCCGACGCGTAGCGGTAGAAACTGCGCAGGAATGTCCCGGGCATGTCCTGGCTCTCGGTGAAGACGACGAGGCGCCGGCCGGACTCGACCATCTCCCGCAACGTGGGCCACTCGCCGTCCTCATCGGCCGGCGGGGTGGCGACGATGCGGGACAGGCCGGCCTGCGCGACGGCGCCGGCGATCTCCGGCGCGGGCACCTGATCCTGAATGATCAACGTCACCACCTCGGTGGGGTTTCGGTCCATCCAGTCCCGGACCTGGCCGAGTTCCGCGGTCAGGTCGAGCGCCCCGAGCTGGCACAGGTTGTGGCACAGCCACAGCCCCGGCCGGGCCGACCGGGCGTTGCGGGTCAGCGGCTCGATGGCCGTGCGGGTCGAGGGCGGCAACGTCTCGAGGACGGCGTCCACCTGCTCGGGCGTCGTCCAGTGGTGGACGTCGAGCAGCAGGGCGCGCACCCCGAGGTCGAGCTGGTGCACCAGTGACGGGTCCTGGGTCGGGCCGAGGAAGCGGTCCTCGCTGGTCGCCATCGCGTTGTGGGTGGCCAGGTAGGTCACCTCATCGTACCGGCTGTCGCACAGGCGGACCTGGCTGTTACACAGCTCCCGCGCGTTCGCCGCGGCACCGGGGAAGGCGAGCCAGGTCAGCACGATCATCATCGGGGCGGCCACGGCGAAGCCGGCGGCGAGGCGGCGGCGCCGGCCGGCCCGGCCCCAGCGCGCGGAGAGTGCCACGAGCAGCGCGCCGCCGAGGATCGCCAGCCCCACCGCGAGCGTCCAGGCGACGATGCGCAGGTAGTCGGACTCGATGTCGCCGTACGCGTGCCGGGAGAAGTCGGCGAGCACCGCGCCGGCGCCGGGCGGCAGCGGCCCACCGGGCTTCTCCAGGGCGAGCAGCGGGTTAGGCAGCAGCATCCGCAGCACCACGCCCAGGACGCCCGCCGCGACCCCGGCGACGACGACCGCCCCCGCCAGCGCCCGCATCCGGGACCGGCCGCGGGCGGCTGCCAGTGCGACGATCGCCACGCAGATCAGCCCGGCGAGGCCCAGCAGCGCCAGGCTGAGCCCGTCGAGCGCCGCCGAGACGTCGTGCAGCTTGGACACGGCGCTGATCGCGGGCTCGTCGCGCAGGTCGGAGAGGCGGACGCCCAGGTTGAGCACGGCACCGTCGGTGAGGTGGGCGCGCATCTCGCCGACCGCCCGCTCGTCGCCCTCGAACAGCAGCGGACCGACCCGGGCCAGCGCTCCGGCCACGTCACCGGAGCGCAGGTCCGCGCGCAGGGGGGCGGCCACCGCGTCGCGGTCCGCCGGCTTCAGCCGGCCGAGCACCGCCTCCACCACCCGGTCGGTGTCCTGCGCCGAGAGCTCCATGGTGGGCAGCGCGGTGGGCGGTCGACCGGCGACGATGTCGTCGAGCGCGTCGAGGACGGAGCGGGTGAACTGGGTGACCGACTCGACCTGGTAGCTCGTGCCGGTGCCGATCTCGCCCGCGATGTAGCGGTTGGCCAGGCCGGAGATGTTGCCGAAGATCGGGGTCAGGTCGACGCTGAACTCGATGTCGTCCTGGCGCGCGCGCAGGTAGTCGACGATGCGCCCGATCTGCTCGTCGGTCATCGCCTCCACCGTCGACGGCGGCAGCACCGTGCGCAGGTTCGCGGTGACCAGGGTGGGGTCGACGGGCAGGCCGGAGAGCAGGGATTCGACGGCGGGGTCGGGCAGCACCTCGGTGTAGAGGCGGTCGTAGGCGTTCGCCTCGGTGAGCGCCTGGGAGTAGAAGTCCGCGCTCAGAACGGTCGTGCGCGAGGTGGCGAGCACGACGAAGGGCAGCCAGAGGAGCGCCAGCAACACGGCCAGCCCCCACTGGCCCGCCCGACGCCGGGGGCTGTCCCGCACGACCCGCCCGCCCGAGGCCCGGGACCGCCCGGCATCCGGGAGGCGGCCGGAACGCCACCCGCGCCTGGAGCGACCGGAGCCACCAGCACCGGCGAAGCCGGCGGGGCTCGCCGAATCCGGCGCGGCCGCGGACTCCGCTCCGGTCGCGCCGGTCGGGCCAGCCGTGGAGGAGGGACCGCCGTCCCTGGGAGCGGGCAGGCCGTGCCTTACATCCGGGGCGGAACCCGCAGGACCCTCAGCTCCCGAGCCGGACATGGCCACCCACCGGCGAGCGCGCGCCCGGATCCCAGAACGCGCCGGCATCCCAGAACCCATCCGGCCATCCCCGACCTGTCACCGCATGCCGTCACTGACAGGTCCAATTTATCCCGCCACGGGATCTCTCGACCCGCCCGGACACCCGAAGGTCACGTCAGGGACGGGCCGCCCGCAACTCGGGATGGGCCGCCGCCGCGAGGATCTCCTCGATACGGGCGGCGACCTCGTCCGGCATGCCGGTGCCGTCTACGGTGCGCAGGAGACCCTGCTCGGCATAGTGGCTGCGCAGCGGGGCCGTCTCCTCGGCGAACACCTTCAGCCGCCGCCGCGCCGTCTCCTGGTTGTCGTCGAGGCGGCCCTCGGACAGCGAGCGCCGGCCGATCCGGGCGAGCACCTCGGTCTCGTCGACGTCGAGGTCGAGGACCAGGTGGAGTGGCCCGCAGGTGGCGGTCAGCATGCGGTCGAGCGCCTCGGCCTGCGGCAGCGTCCGGGGGAAGCCGTCGAGCAGGAACCCCACCTCGCAGTCGATGCCGGTGGCGAGGCGCTCGGCGACCATGTCCAGGACGATCTCGTCCGGGACGAGCTCACCGGCCCGGACATAGTGCTCGGCCCGCCGGCCCAGCGGCGACCCGGCGGAGATCTGCTGGTCGAAGAGCTGACCGGTCGAGATCGCCGGCACGCCGTGGCGCGCGCTGATCCGCGCGGCCTGGGTCCCCTTGCCGGCGCCGGGCGGGCCAAGCAGCACGAGCCTCATGGCCTGCACGGTACCGGCTGGTTGGCTTCCAGTAGAGCCGCCGCGACGGTGAACCGGGGCAGACCGGACGCGACGCGAGCTAGCTCACCCAACGGTCGACCTCCCCAACAGGTGAAATCCACCCCGATCCGCAACCAGGGACCCACGGACGGGTGGAGCCGGGTGGACGGGTCCAATGGCCCCACCCGGACCGGGCCGACGACGATCGAGCCCGGCCGAGCGAACGCCCGGCCGGGCTCGGGGTCAGGGCCGGCGGGTCGGCAGGATCGGAGCCGGCAGGTCTGTCGTCCCCATCAGGTGCCGGTCGACGGCGGCGGCCGCCGAGCGCCCCTCCGCGATGGCCCAGACGATCAGGGACTGGCCACGGCCCATGTCACCGGCCACGAACACGCCGGGCACCGACGTCGACCAACCAAGATCGCGGGCGACGTTGCCGCGGGCGTCCAGGTCGACGCCGAGCTGCTCGAGCAGGCCGGGGCGCTCCGGGCCGACGAAGCCCATCGCCAGCAGCACCAGGTCGCACGGCAGCTCGGTCTCGCTGCCCTCGATCTTCTGGAAGCGCCCGTCGACCATCTGGACCTCGTGCATGAGCAGGGCCCGCACGTTGCCCTCGTCATCGCCGACGAAGCGCTCGGTGGAGACGGCGAAGACCCGCTCGCCGCCCTCCTCGTGCGCACTGGACACCCGGTAGACGATCGGGAAGGACGGCCACGGATTCGCCGGCGGCCGGGAGGCGGGCGGCCTCGGCATGATCTCGAGCTGGTGGACGGACAGCGCGCCCTGCCGGTGCGAGGTGCCCAGGCAGTCCGCCCCGGTGTCGCCACCGCCGATGATCACGACCCGCTTGCCGGCAGCGGAGATCGTCGTCTCGGCCAGGTCCCCCTGCTGCACCCGGTTCGCCGGGACCAGGAACTCCATGGCCAGGTGGATGCCCCGCAGCTCCCGCCCGGGGACGGGAAGGTCACGCCCCACCGTCGACCCGCCGGCCAGGACGACCGCGTCGTAGGACGAACGCAGCTCGTCGGCGGTGATGTCGACGCCCACGTTGCACGAGGTGACGAACGACGTCCCCTCGGCCTCCATCTGGGCCAGACGGTTGTCGAGGACCCGCTTCTCCATCTTGAACTCGGGGATGCCGTAGCGGAGCAGGCCGCCGGCGCGGTCGGCCCGCTCGTAGACGACCACCTCGTGGCCGGCCCGGGTGAGCTGCTGGGCGGCGGCGAGGCCGGCCGGGCCCGAGCCGACGACCGCGACGCGGCGGCCCGTGCGCACCGACGGCGGCACCGGCACGACCGACCCGTCCGAGATGGCACGGTTGATGATGGTGACCTCGATCTGCTTGATGGTCACCGGGTCGTCCCCGATGCCCAGCACGCAGGCCGCCTCGCACGGCGCGGGGCACAGCCGCCCGGTGAACTCCGGGAAGTTGTTCGTCGCGTGCAGCCGTTCGATCGCCTCGGACCAGTCCGAGCGGCGGGCGAGGTCGTTCCACTCGGGAATGATGTTCCCGAGCGGGCAGCCCTCGTGGCAGAACGGGATGCCGCAGTCCATGCACCGGCCCGCCTGGTCACGCAGCGCCGGCTCCGGGAACGACTCGTACACCTCGCGCCAGTCGGTGATGCGCACGTCCACCGGTCGGCGCGTGGGCAGCTCCCGGCGGTGCTTGAGAAAGCCGGTCGGGTCAGCCATGCCGCTCCTGTCGGTTCCATGAGGCCGCTGTGACGTGTCCGCCCCGCGTGCCCCGCTGATGGTTCGGGGACGCCGGCATCGCGTTCCCGGCCGTGATGTCGGTCGACGTTCGTTCGGTCGGTCGTTGGGTCAGTCGACGCCCGCTCGGTCGACGTCCGGTCGGGCTGGCGCGTCATTCGGTCTGGTGCGTCGTACGGTCTGGTGCGTCGTACGGTCTGGTGCGTCGTACGGTCTGGCGGTCGATCTGCAACGGTGCGGAGAATCGTCCTCCGAAAACCGCGCTCGCGCGAAGGATCGCCGCGAGGTGGGCTGCCGCGCCGGTCAGACTCGCGCGGCGGCCATGATCGCATCCTCCACCGACAGGCCCTGCTCCTCGGCGCTCCGCATCGCCGCCAGTACCCGCTTGTAGTCCTTCGGCATGACCTTGACGAAGTCCTCCTGGGCGCCGGCCCAGTTGGCGATCAACCGGGACGCGATGGCCGAACCGGTTTCCCGGTAGTGCTTCTCGACGATGCCGCGCAGCGCGGACCGGTCGTCGTCGTCGAGCGGATCGACGTCCACCATCTCGGTGTTGATGCGCTGGCTGACCGGCTTGTACAGGTAGGCCACGCCGCCACTCATGCCGGCCGCGAAGTTGCGCCCGATCGGCCCGAGAACCACCACCGTACCGCCGGTCATGTACTCGCAGCCGTGGTCGCCGACCCCCTCGACGACCGCGGTGGCTCCGGAGTTGCGCACGCAGAACCGCTCGCCGACGATGCCGCGGAAGAACGCCTCGCCGGCGGTCGCGCCGTAGAGCAGCACGTTGCCCGCGACGGTGTTCTCCTCGGCGCGCAGCGGCGACTCCTTCGGCGGGAAGACGATGATCCGCCCGCCGGACAGCCCCTTGCCGGTGTAGTCGTTGACGTCGCCCTCGAGGGTGAGGGTCATCCCGCGCGGCACGAACGCCCCGAAGCTCTGCCCCGCGGAGCCGGTGAACCGCAGCGAGATCGTGTCGTCGGGCAGGCCGGCGGCCCCGTACCGCTTCGTCACCTCGTAGCCGAGCATGGTCCCGACCGTCCGGTTGACGTTGCGGATCGGCATCTCCAGCCAGACCGGACGGCCGTCCTCGATCGCGCCCTCGCAGAGCTGGATCAGGGAGTTGTCCAGGGCCTTGTCGAGCCCGTGGTCCTGGCTGGCGGTGCAGTGCAGCGAGCCGCCGAACGGCCGCTCCGGGGTGTGCAGCAGCGGGGTGATGTCGAGCCCGGAGGCCTTCCAGTGGTCGATGGCGGCGCGGGCGTCGAGCAGGTCGACCCGCCCCACCGCCTCGGCGATGCTGCGCAGCCCGAGGGCGGCCAGGTGCTCCCGGACCTCCTCGGCGATGAAGGTGAAGAACGCCTCGACGAACTCCGGCCGGCCGGTGAAACGCGCGCGCAGCTCCGGGTTCTGCGTCGCCACGCCGACGGGGCAGGTGTCGAGGTGGCAGACGCGCATCATCACGCAGCCCGCGACGACAAGCGGCGCCGTGGCGAAACCGAACTCCTCGGCGCCGAGGAGCGCGCCGACGACGACGTCCCGCCCGGTCTTCATCTGGCCGTCGACCTGGACGACGATCCGGTCCCGCAGGCCGTTGAGCAGCAGCGTCTGCTGGGTCTCGGCGAGCCCGAGCTCCCAGGGGGCGCCGGCATGCTTGAGCGAGGTCAGTGGGGAGGCGCCGGTGCCGCCGTCGTGGCCGGAGATGAGCACGACGTCGGCGTGCGCCTTGGAGACTCCCGCGGCCACCGTCCCGACGCCGACCTCGGCGACGAGCTTGACGTGCACCCGGGCCTTCGGGTTGGCGTTCTTCAGGTCGTGGATGAGCTGGGCGAGATCCTCGATCGAGTAGATGTCGTGGTGCGGCGGCGGCGAGATCAGACCCACGCCCGGCGTGGAGTGCCGGGTCTTCGCGATCCACGGGTACACCTTGTGCCCGGGCAGCTGGCCGCCCTCCCCCGGCTTCGCGCCCTGCGCCATCTTGATCTGGATGTCGTCCGCGTTCGCCAGGTACTCGCTGGTCACGCCGAACCGGCCGCTCGCGACCTGCTTGACCGCCGAGCGGCGCAGGTCGCCGTTCTCGTCGGGAAGGAACCGGCGCGCGTCCTCGCCGCCCTCACCGGTGTTCGACTTCCCACCCAGGCGGTTCATCGCGATCGCCAGCGTCTCGTGCGCCTCGGCGCTGATCGAGCCGTACGACATGGCGCCGGTCGCGAACCGCTTCACGATCTCCGACACCGGCTCGACCTGGTCGATCGGGATCGGCGCCCGCCCGCGGGTACGCAGCTCGAACAGCCCGCGCAGCGTCGCGTTCTCCCGGGAGAGGCCGTCGACCTTCGCGGTGTACTGACGGAACAGGTCGTACTGACGGCTGCGGGTGGAGTGCTGGAGCAGGAAGACCGTCTCCGGGTTGAACAGGTGCAGCTCGCCCTCGCGCCGCCACTGGTACTCGCCGCCGACCTCGAGGGTGCGGTGCGCCAGCTCGGACGGGACGGTCGGGTAGGCGCGCCGGTGGCGGGCCGCGACCTCCTCCGCGATGACGTCGATGCCGACGCCGTCCAGCCGGCTCGGGGTGCCGACGAAGTACTGGTCGACGAGCTCCTGGGCGAGCCCGATCGCCTCGAAGACCTGGGCGCCGGTGTAGCTCGCCACCGTCGAGATACCCATCTTGGACATCACCTTGAGCAGACCCTTGCCGAGGCCCTTGATCAGGTTCTTCTCGGCCTGCTCGCGCTCGATGCCGGTGAGCTCGCCGCGGGCGAGGAGGTCGTCGATCGACTCGAACGCCAGGTACGGGTTGACCGCCGCCGCGCCGTACCCGGTGAGCAGGGCGATGTGGTGGACCTCCCGGGCGTCGCCGCACTCGACGATCAGGCCGACCTTCGTCCGGGTCTTCTCCCGGATCAGGTGGTGGTGGACGGCGGCCGTCAGCAGCAGCGACGGGATCGGTGCCTTGCGCTCATCGGAGTCGCGGTCCGAGAGGACCACAATGCGGGCACCGTCGGCGATCGCCTCGCTGACGCCGGAACAGATCTCCGCCAGCCGCGCGGCCAGCGCCGCCCCGCCGCCGGCGACGTCGTAGAGACCACGCACGGTCACCGAGGCGAACCCGGGCATGTCACCGTCGTCGTTGATGCCGATGATCCGCGCGAGCTGGGTGTTACTGATCACCGGGAACGGCAGGTGCACCATGCGCGCCGACGCCGGGGACGGCGCGAGCAGGTTCCCCTCCGGGCCCAGCGTGCGCCCGAGGCTGGTGACCAGCTCCTCCCGGATGGCGTCCAGCGGCGGGTTCGTGACCTGCGCGAACAGCTGGGTGAAGTAGTCGAACAGCAGCCGCGGCCGGCTGGAGAGCACCGCGACCGGGGTGTCGGTGCCCATCGACCCGATCGGCTCGGCCCCGGTACGGGCCATCGGGCCGATGATGATCCGCAGCTCCTCCTGGGAGTAGCCGAACACCTGCTGGCGGCGCATGACGGACGAGTGCCCGTACAGGACGTGCTCGCGCTCGGGCAGGTCGTCGAGGGAGATCAGCCCGGCGTGCAGCCACTCCTCGTACGGGGCGGCGGAGGCCAGCTCGGACTTGATCTCGTCGTCGCTGACGATCCGGCCCTGCGCGGTGTCGACGAGGAACATCCGGCCCGGCTGCAGGCGCCCCTTGCGCACCACCCGGTGCGGCGGGATGTCGAGCACGCCGACCTCGGAGGCCATCACGACCAGGCCGTCGTCGGTCACCCAGTACCGGGACGGACGCAGGCCGTTGCGGTCGAGCACCGCGCCGATGACCGTGCCATCGGTGAACGCGATGGACGCCGGCCCGTCCCAGGGCTCCATGAGCGCGGAGTGGAAGCGGTAGAAGGCCCGGCGGGCCGCGTCCATCTCCTCGTGGTTCTCCCACGCCTCGGGGATCATCATCAGCACCGCGTGCGGCAGCGACCGGCCGCCCAGGTGCAGCAGCTCCAGCACCTCGTCGAAGCTGGCCGAGTCGCTGGCGCCGTCCGCGCAGATCGGGAACAGCCGGGACAGGTCGCCGGGGATGAGGTCGCTGGCGAGCAGCGCCTCCCGCGCCCGCATCCAGTTGCGGTTGCCGCGCACCGTGTTGATCTCGCCGTTGTGGGCGATCAGCCGGTACGGGTGGGCCAGCGGCCAGCTCGGGAACGTGTTCGTCGAGAACCGGCTGTGGACCAGCGCGATGGCGCTGGCGAACCGCGGGTCGTCGAGGTCCGGGAAGTAGGCGGAAAGCTGATGGGTGGTCAGCATCCCCTTGTAGACGATGGTCCGCGACGACAGCGAGGGCATGTACACGCCGGTCTCCCGGCGCACCCGCTTGCGCACGCAGAACGCGCGGCGCTCGAGCTCCATGGCGTCGAAGCCGTCGGGCCCGGGCGCGGACGCGGACGGATCGACGGCGAGGACCGCCGTGCCTACGCCGTCAGCGGCCCCGGCAGCACCGGCGATCTCGGCTCCGTCGGCCGTGACGGGCGCGACGCGCGGCCGCGTCGGCGTGCCGGGCAGCGCGAGGAAGATCTGCCGCATCCACGGCTCGACCTCACGGGCGGCGTGGCCGACGATGTGGCTGACGGTCGGCACCTCCCGCCACCCCAGGACACGCAGGCCCTCCTGGCGGACGATCCGGCTGATGGTCCGGACGGCGTCGTCACGCTCGCCGGCGACCTGCGGCAGGAACACGGTGCCCACCGCGTACCGACCGGGCGCGGGCAGCGCGAACTCGACGACGTCACGGAAGAAGCCGTCCGGGACCTGGACGAGGATGCCCGCGCCGTCACCGGTATCGGGATCGCTGCCCGACGCGCCCCGGTGATCGAGATTGCGCAGCACGGTCAGACCCTGATCGACCAGCTCATGACTGCGCCGGCCGTGCACATCGACGACGAAGCCGACGCCACAGGCATCGTGTTCGAAGGTGGGGTCGTAGAGACCTTGCGCAGTCGGCATCCGGCGGTGTCCTGTCCATCTTCAAGGGCCGATGGGAGCGGACGACGCTGTCCGGAGGGCGGCGCGACGAGATGACGGGCTGGTCGCCAGCTCCACGCCTCTACCGAGTGTGCCATGAGCGCGCCGGATCCGCCGTGATCGCTAATGTCCGCCAGGTCACAGCAAGATGACGGCAGATTTCCTGGACGATCAACGAAGTTCAGGTAAAAGGCGTCGATGACAGAAAATGTCACAGCGAGGCAACATCGTTGTCACCGAACGCGTCACCCGGCGACCCGGCCCGGACGGACAGCCGGCCCGGGTGACGACACACTCCCGGTCCGCAGTGTACGGATCTCGTCCGGCCGCCGGTCCGCCCGGCCGAGGAACGGACCGATTCCAGGGTCCGGCGGCCGCGAACGTCCCCCGGGACACCGACGTCCCGGGGACACGGAGCTGTCCTGATCGGGCGGGGGTTCGCCCGAAACATCAACTCGGTCGCGGGCCCGGCGACCGCGCCAGTGATCCCCGCCGCCGGGCGAGGCGGCCTACCCCGACCGCTGGTCGTGGCCGGACGGCGCCGGCAGGCCGGGCGCGGCTGGCTCGGTGACCGGGTCACCGGCGGTCCCGGTAGCGCCGGCCAGGCCGCCGGCGGCGGCGACCGCACCGCTGGCACCGCTCGCACCGCCGCCGACCGCACCGCCAACACCGCTGGCACCGCCACTCGGCCCGGCGGGTCCGCCGGGCGCGGCCTGGCCGTCGGCTGGCCCCATGCCGGGAGCCGCCGCGGTGTTACCGCCGGCGGCCACACCGCCGGAATCCGCGGCGGAGCCGACGGAGGCACCGACCGGGGCGACGGCACCCGTGGCTGCCGTCTCGCCGTCACCGTCACCGTCACCGTCACCGGTGGCGGTGGCGGTGACGGCGCCGTCGGTGGCGGGGCTGGTCCAGCCGACGTCCGGGTCGATCGGGCGACGGACCAACGCCAGCGCCAGCAGGGCCAGCAGGAAGACCGCGATCGAGACCCAGATGTTGATCCGCAGCCCGAGGACCTTCTCCGCGGTGTCGATCCGCAGGGCCTCGATCCACAGCCTTCCGATGGTGTAAAGCGCCACGTAGAGGAAGAACAGCCGGCCGCGGCCCAGCCGCCAACGCCTGTCGACCAGCAGAAGCACCCCGGCGACCGCGAGGTTCCACAGCGACTCGTAGAGGAACGTCGGGTGGTACGTCGCCACGCCCGGGATCATCTGGTGGGCCGGGTCGATACGGACCGCCCAGGGCACGTCCGTCGCGCGGCCGTACAACTCCTGGTTGAACCAGTTACCCCAGCGCCCGATCGCCTGCGCGAGGGCGAGGCCCGGCGCGAGCGCGTCGGCGAACAGGCCGAACGAGACGCGCATCCGGCGGCAGGCGATCCAGGCGCCGAGCGCGCCGCCGGAGACGGCGCCCCAGATCGCCAGGCCGCCGTTCCACACCTCGAACACGGCCAGCAGATCGCCGTCCGTACCGAAGTAGGCCTCGGGGCTGCTGACGACGTGGTAGATCCGCGCGCCGACGATCCCGAACGGGACCGCCCAGTACGCCACCTCGCTGGCGATCACTGGATCCGCACCCCGGGCCCGCAACCGCCGGGCTGTGACGGCGACAGCGACGATGATCCCCAGGACGATCATCAACGCATAGGCGCGCAACGGGACTGGTCCCAGATGCACGACCCCTCGGGAAGGACTGGGTATCGCAGCGAGCACCACGAGCGTCAGGCTATCTCCCCGTACTCAGCCGGCAGCGAGGCCAGCCCGCCGACCACCGACAGACCCACGCCCGCCACGCCGCCGGATGGCAGCGGACAGCGGCGAACGCCTGCGGACGGCGGCAGCCCGCAGGCCGCGGCGAGCGCGGGACGACCGGAGGCCGCCTTGGTCAGGCGGTGGCCGAACGCACGCCGGCGGCGAGCTCAGCCGCCAGCCGCTCGATCGCACCGACGCCGTCGGCGCCGTCCCGCGCGTCGGCCGCCAGGGCCCGGACCAGCGCCGAGCCCACGATGACGCCGTCGGCGAAGCCGGCCACCTCGGACGCCTGAGCACCGGTGCTGACGCCGAGGCCAACCGCCACAGGCAGGTCGGTCACCTCCCGGACCCGGGCGACCAGGCCGGCCGCCTTCACACCGACGGCGGCGCGCGCACCGGTGACGCCCATGGTCGACGCCGCGTAGACGAAGCCGCCGCTGTGCGCCGTCACCAGGCGCAGCCGTTCGGTGGTCGAGCTCGGCGCGACCAGGAAGACCGGGTCGAGGCCGTGGGTGGCGCTGGCCGCGAGCCACGGGCCGGCCTCCTCCGGCGGCAGGTCGGGGGTGATCGCCCCGGCCCCGCCGGCGGCGGCCAGGTCGGCGGCGAACGCCTCCATGCCGTACCGCTCCACCGGGTTCCAGTAGGTCATCACCAGGGTGGGGGCCCCGGTCTCGGCGACCGCCTCGACCGTGCGCAGCACGTCCCTGGTGGTCACGCCGCCGCGCAGCGCGGTGTCCGCGGCGTCCTGGATGACCGGGCCGTCCATCGTCGGATCCGAGTAGGGCAGGCCGACCTCGACGACGTCCACGCCCGCCGCGACCATCGCCCGCATCGCCGCGATGCCGCGGTCCACCGTCGGGAACCCGGCGGGGAGATAGCCGACGAGCACCGCCCGCCCGTCCTTGCGCGCGGCCGCGAAGGCCTCGTCCAGCGGGCTCGGCCCGCCGCGCCGGGCCGGCCGCTGCCCGGACGGCTCGAGCCGGCTCGGCGCCGGCTGGTCGCGCGCCGGCTGCTCCTGGGCCCATGCCTGCTGGGCCGACTGGTCGTGCGCCACTTGACTCCGCACCGTGCGTCCGTTCCTCGTCGTTGTCGTCAGGCGGACGGTTCGGTGGCCGGGGCTGCGCCCTCGCCCCGAGACTCGGCGTCCGTGTCGTCCGTGTCCAGCAGATCGAACCAGCGGGCGGCCGTGTCGACGTCCTTGTCCCCCCGGCCGGAGCAGTTGACCAGGACGACGGCGTCCGGGCCGAGCTCACGGGCCACCTCGAACGCGCCGGCGAAGGCGTGTGCGCTCTCGATCGCGACGAGGATGCCCTCCGTCCGCGCGACCAGTGCCAGTGCCTCCATCGCGGCACTGTCGTCGACCACCCGGTAGCTGGCCCGGCCGGTCTCGTGCAGGAGGGCGTGCTCAGGGCCGATGCCCGGGTAGTCGAGCCCGGCCGAGATGGAATGGGAGACCTGGGTCTGGCCGTCCGCGTCCTGGAGGAGGAAGGTCCGCATGCCGTGCAGGACCCCGGGCGCGCCCCCGGCGATCGCCGCGGCGTGGCGGCCCGTCACCACTCCGTCGCCGCCGGCCTCGCAGCCAATCAGGGCGACCTCGGTGTCCGGGATGAAGCGGTGGAAGACGCCCATCGCGTTCGACCCGCCCCCGACACAGGCGACGACGGCGTCGGGCAGGCGGCCGAGCAGGTCGAGCGTCTGCTGACGCGCCTCCACGCCGATGATCCGCTGGAAGTCACGGACCATCATCGGGAACGGGTGCGGGCCCATCACGGACCCGATGCAGTAGTGGGTCGAGTCGACGGTGGCCACCCAGTCGCGCATGGCCTCGTTGATGGCGTCCTTCAGGGTGCGGCTGCCCGACGCGACGGGGACCACCTCGGCACCGAGCAGGCGCATCCGGGCGACGTTGAGCGCCTGCCGGCGAGTGTCCTCCTCGCCCATGTAGACGACGCACTCCAGCCCCAGCAGGGCGCAGGCGGTGGCGGTGGCCACGCCGTGCTGACCGGCTCCGGTCTCGGCGATCACCCGGGTCTTGCCCATCCGCCGGGTGAGGAGGCACTGCCCGAGAACATTGTTGATCTTGTGTGAGCCGGTGTGCGCGAGATCCTCGCGCTTGAGCAGGATGCGCGCGCCACCGATCCGCTCCGTGAGCCGGTCGGCCGAGGTCAGCGGCGTCGGGCGCCCGGCGTAGCTCGCCAACAGGCGGTCGAGCTCATCGACGAAGGCGGGGTCGACCCGGGCGGCCTCGTAGGCCGCGGTGAGCTCGTCGAGCGCCGCGAACAGCGCCTCCGGGACGAACCGCCCGCCGAAACGGCCGTAGTGACCGGCGGCATCCGGTACGGCCTGCCAGTTCCCCGCCGCCTGGGCGGCCGACCACGTGCCGACCTCGACCGGGCCGGTCGCGCGGCTCGGGTCGGTGGCACGGCTCGGATCGATGGCGGAGGTCGGGTCGGCGGTGGTGTCGACGGATCGAGCTGTCACGGCCTCGACTGTACCGGCGCCCACCCCCACCGAGGTGACGTGCGGGGCCGGGCCCCGCCCGGAGACGCTCCGAACACAGAGCACCCGTGCGGGGCCGGCCGGCGACCGCTCGGCCGACCGCCTGCCGCAGCGCCCGAGCGGTCGGCGGGTCAGTGCGCGATACGGGTGGCGGGATGCGTTCCAGCGGTCACGAGATCGGCGACGAACTGGCGCGGGTCGCCGCCGGTCACGGCGGCCTCCCCGACCAGCACCGCGTCCGCCCCGGCACCCGCGTACTGGAGCAGGTCGCGCGGGCCGCGCACGCCGGACTCGGCGACCTTCAGCACCCCCTGCGGGACCATCGGCGCGAGCCGGGCGAAGGTCTCCCTGTCCACCTCGAGGGTGCGCAGGTTGCGGGCGTTGACCCCGACCAGCCGGGCGCCCGCGTCGAGCGCCCGCAGCATCTCGGTCTCGTCGTGCACCTCGACCAGCGCGGTCATGCCCAGCGACTCGACCCGCTCGAGCAGCCCGATCAGCCTCGGCTGATCGAGTGCGGCCACGATCAGCAGGACCATGTCGGCGCCATGCGCCCGCGCCTCGAGGACCTGGTACGGCGAGATCACGAAGTCCTTGCGCAGGACGGGGATGTCGACGGCCACCCGGACGGCGTCCAGATCGGCCAGCGAGCCGCCGAACCGCCGCTGCTCGGTGAGGACGCTGACCGCCGCGGCGCCCGCCTGCTCGTAGAGCGAGGCGAGCGCCGCCGGATCGGCGATCGTCGCGAGCGCACCCCTGGACGGCGAGCGGCGCTTGATCTCCGCGATCACCGAAACCCGCGGTGCGCGCAGCACCGCCAGCGCGTCCCGGGGATCGGGTACACGCTCAACACGTTGTTTCAGAGCTGCCAGGGACGTTTCCCGCTCACGGACGGCCAGATCTGCTCTGACCCCGTCGAGGATCTCCTCGAGAGCGTTCATCGCCCCGCGCTCGCGCCAGTCGCGGCTGCCATGCCGCCGATGGTAGGGCAGTCTCGAGCCCGAGGCCCGTCGCCCCCACCCGCGACGCCGAGCCGTCACGATTCGTGGTTGTCCACGCATTGGCCATCCGAGTGGCCGCACCCCTGACGTCGACGTCGAGGCCAGACCAACCCAAGAGATCACAGGAAGAGCGACGGAGCCCCGACTGACGGTAGTGGTGCTCCTGTTGGCCCTGACACCGGGCGCACTCGCGCGACCACGGCACGACACCTGGGCAGACGCCTCGCGACACGCCCGCGCACCCGGCACTTTGACGGTCCACCACCGACCCGTATCATCGAACACACGTTCGAACACGAGTGGATTCGGGAGGCGCGATGTGGAGTGACGAGCCGAGGCCTCGAGACGCCGCGGACGCGGCACGGAGGTCAGATACGGCCTACCCGCGGGCCCGCCGGGGCGGCTCGGAACGGCTCGTCGCGGCCTGGTCCGCCGCCGCCGTGTGGTCCGCTCGCCGGGTCTCCGGCGGCATTCCCACCCCCGCCGGGCCGCCCGTTCCGAGTGCGCCGGAAGGTGGCGCCGACGAGAGGATCAGCCAGAATTCGCGATCATCGTCCCGAGTACGCGGCGCGGCGTCGGAGCGCCCAGCGCCCGGCCAACCCGCCACGAGCCCGGGTGGCTCCGCGGCTCCCCGGCCCACGGGCCCGGCGGCCATTGGCGCAGCGGGTGCCGCGGACCCCTCCCCGGCGAGTCCCGTGGCCTGCGGATCAGTGGGCGCGGCGCCGCCGCGGCTCACCGCCCCACCAAGTGCCCAGACCGAGACCGGCGGAGGCGGTACCGAGGGCCGCAGAGCGCCTGAGGAGCGTGCCGGCGGCACGGGTCGGGCGGGGCTCAGCGGCGCGCCAGACACGCCCGGCCGCCCTCCGCGGCCAGGCCCGGGCACGGCGTCCCGCGTTCCCGTGAGCGATCCGGTGACGGAGCATGACCTGCTGATCGTGCAGGTTCAGGATCTCGACCGCCGCATCGCGCGGATGGACGAGCTCATCTCCCTGCTCGAGGCGGACATCGAGCGCAATGACCTGGCCTTCGCCGCCCTGGCCGGCCAGCGGCTCCGGCTCACGACGGCAGATCCCGAGCAGAAGGTCGACGGCGCTCCCGCCCCCGCGCGGGACGCGTTCCCCGAACGAGAGGAGAAGTCCTGATGGTCAGGTGGGGTCCTGGCCCCGCTCGATGGCGTCCCAGGCGTCAGCGGGTGCGGCTGCGCGGGCCTGGTAGCGGCCGGACATGGCCGGCCAGGTCCCGGCGCGCGCGACGACGACGGCACCCGTGATCGCGAGCACGAGACCACCGAAGGAGGCGAGCCATGGAGCCACGGTGCGGGAAAGATCGAGGATGGTCGGATCCCCGATGGGGACGAGCGCCCTGACCTCGTCGGTCCCCCGCACCGCGGCCATCGGGTCGAGGGCGATCCCGCCGACGATCAGGAAGATCGCGACCCCTGCACTCGCCAGGAGCACGCCCACCAAGGTCCGCCCCACGCGCCTGGTCGCGATGATCGCCACGGTGGCGGCGAGCCCGAGCAGCGCCAGCGCGGTGGCGGCCGGGGCGAGCGATTCTCCCGACCACTTCACCGGCAGGGGCGCCGCCACGGCCGAGGCCTGCCCGCCCGTGCCGGCCTGAACTTGGGCCGAGACCCAGGTCGCGCTGGCGCTGAACAGGACGACGGCGGATCCGACCAGGCACGCGACCATGGCGAGCGCCCGCTCCCGGCGGGCGCCGGGAGCGGGGCTTCCTGCGGGCGCGGGCAGGTCGGCGGGCGCTGTCATACCGGCGGGCGGAGCGACTCCGCCACCTCGATCGCGCGGAGAACCGCCGCGGCCTTCGTCCGGCTCTCGAGATCCTCGGTGTCGGGAACGGAGTCCGCCACGATCCCGGCGCCGGCCTGCACGTAGGCCATTCCTGAACGGAGGACCGCTGTGCGGATGGCGATCGCGGTGTCGAGGTCACCGCCGAAATCGAGATATCCCACGACCCCGCCGTACAGGCCGCGCCTCGTCGGCTCGAGCTCGTCGATGATCTCCATGGCCCGCACCTTGGGCGCTCCCGACAACGTCCCGGCGGGAAAGGTCGCGGCGAGGACGTCGACCGCGCTGCGCTCGGGCGCCACCTCACCGATCACGGTGGAGACGATGTGCATGATGTGCGAGAACCGCTCGACGGACGCGAACTCGACCACCCGCACCGATCCGGGCACGCAGACCCGCCCGAGATCATTGCGGACCAGGTCGACCAGCATCACGTGCTCGGACCGTTCCTTCGGATCGGCCAGGAGCTGGGCAGCCAGTTCGGCATCGCGCTCGGGGGTCTCGCCCCTCGGCCGGCTGCCCGCGATCGGGTGCAGCAACGCCCGGCGGCCGGTGACCTTGACGTGCGCCTCCGGCGACGAGCCGACCACATCATGATCGGCGAACCGCAGCAGGTACATGTAGGGGCTGGGGTTCGACGCCCGCAGGACCCGGTAGACGTCGAGGGCGTCAGCGGTGGTGGGGCGCTCGAACCGCTGGGAGACCACGATCTGGAAGCACTCCCCCGCCCGGATCTCCTCGATCGACCGCTCGACGGCAGCGTGGAAGCCGCCGGGCGGGGTTGCGGAGGCGAAGTCGCGCACGCCCGTGGACGCCCCGGTTGTGGTCGCCACGGTCGGCTCACTCCACTTGCCGAGATCTGCCGTCATCACCTCGATGCGGTGCACCGCATCGTCGTAGGCGGCGTCCAGCTCCGCCCGCCGCGCGGACGGTCCGCCCGCCGCTCCTGGGCCAGCCAGGTCCGCTGCTTCGGCCGGGTCGGCCGGGTCCCCGGCGCCGGTGAAGATGTTCGCGACGAGCTGGCACGATCCGTCGGTGTGGTCGAGGACGGCCAGGTCGGTCGTCAGGAGCATCCGCAGCTCGGGCATCCCGAGATCGTCGGTTGCCCGGGCGGGCAACCGCTCGATGCGCCGGACGATGTCGTACGAGAGGTACCCGACCAGGCCGCCCAGCAGCGGCGGAGTGCCACTCGGCCGGGCCGAGCAGAGCTGGCGTTCCACGGCACGCAGGACATCGAGCGGGTCGCCGTCGAGCGGGACACCGGGCGGCGGGGTTCCGTCCGTCCAGGCGGCCTGCCCGTCCCGTTCAGTGAGTGTGGCCGCGGCACGGACGCCGACGAAGGAGTAACGCGACCACACGCCCCCGTGCTCGGCAGACTCGAGCAGAAACGTCCCCGGCCCGCCGGCCAGCTTGCGGTAGACCCCGACCGGTGTCTCGCCGTCGGCGAGCAGGCGGCGGGACACCGCGACGACCGGCTGGCGCGCGGCGAGCTCGTGGAACTCCGCCCGGCTCGGTGTGATCTCGCCGGTGGTCATCGTGGTGCTCCCGTCGTCGGCGCCGGCGCCGCTGCCGGCATGGACATGGGCGTGGAGGTCGGCGTCGGCGTGGGGTTCACGGCCGGGGGCTGCAGGGGCCGGGCGCCGCCGACCTGCAGCTCGCGGGCGGTGAAGCAGGTACGCGTGCCGGTGTGGCAGGCCGGGCCCACCTGGTCCACCTGGACCAGCACGGTGTCGCCGTCGCAGTCGAGGGCGACCGACCGCACCCACTGCACGTGCCCGCTGGTGTCGCCCTTGACCCAGTACTCGGCCCGGCTGCGGCTCCAGTAGGTGGCCCGGCCGGTGGTGAGGGTCCGGTGCAACGCCTCGTCGTCCATCCATCCGACCATGAGCACCTCACCCGAGTCGTACTGCTGGGCGACGGCCGGGAACAGTCCGGAGCCGTCCCGCTTGAGCTGCCGGGCAATGGCGGGGTCGAGATCGGAGGCACGTGCGGTCACCCGCCCATTCTGCCCCCCGCGGCCAGCAGGCCTCCAGGTCACCACGGCAGGCGGGCCGGGACCCGCCGACCGGGGTCACCCCTCCGGGTGGCGGTCAGTGCGACGAGACCCCGGCCGCCCAGGATTCGTGCAGCCGCCGGTAGACCCCGGGCACGGCGACCAGCTCCATGTGCGTCCCGCGCTGGACGACCCGCCCGGCGTCGACCACGACGACCTCGTCGGCGGCCTCCGCGGTGGAGAGCCGGTGCGCGATGGTGACGGAGGTGCGTCCCCTGGTGAGCTCGAGCAGGGCCGTGGCGATCTTCACTTCGGTCGCCGGATCGACGGCGGAGGTCGCCTCGTCGAGGACGAGCAGGTCGGGGTCGGCGAGTTGGGCACGGGCAAGCGCCACGAGCTGGCGTTCGCCGGCGGAGAGCAACTCGCCGCGTTCCCCCACCGGGGTGGCGATGCCGGCGGGCAGGCCGGCGAGCCAGTCGCCCAGGCCGAGCTGCGCGAAGGCGTTCACGATCTCGGCGTCGGAGGCGTCCGGCCGCCCGTACCGGACGTTGCCGGCGACGGTGAGGTCGAACAGGAACCCGTCCTGCGGCACCATGACCACCCGGCCCCGCAGCGAGTCGAACCGCACCTGGTTCAGCGGGACGCCGCCGATCAGCACGGTGCCGTCGGTGGGGTCCATGAGCCGGGTGAGCAGCTTCGCCATCGTCGTCTTGCCGGAGCCGGTCTCCCCGACGACGGCCACCCGCCGGTGCGACGCGAGGTCGAGCGTCACGTCGTGGAGCACCGGCGGGCCGCCCGGGTAGGCGAATCCGACATGGTCGAACCGCACGCCGAGCGGCCCGTCTGGCAGCGCCACGCCACCGGTGTCCTCGGCCGGGTCGCGGACGTCCGACGGGGTGTCGAGGACGTCGAGGACCCGCCGCAGCCCGGCGAAGGCGTTCGCGCCGTCGTTCAGTACCTCGGTCAGTGACTGGATGGGCATCACAAACAGCGTGAGGAGGAACAGGAAGGCCACCAGCTGCCCGGTGGTCAGCGACCCGTCGACGCCGATCGCGACCCCGACGATCACCACCCCCGCGGTGGTGAGCGCGGCGACCGTCTCGACTCCGGCGAACACCCCCGCCACCAGGGTCTGGGCGTGGGTCTGTGCGGCGCGGTAGTCCTCCACCGTGCCGTCGATGCGCCGGGAGGTGCGGTCCTGCGCGCCGTAGGCCCGCACGACCTGGGCGCCGACCACCGACTCCGAGATCGCGCCGAGCATGTCCCCGACCCGCTCCCGCACCTTCCCGTACCGCACCGCCAGCCGCTTCTGGAAACGCCGGGTGGCGATGACCAGCGGGACGAAGAACGCGTACACCAGCAGGGCCAGCTGCCAGGAGTAGACGAACATGAGGATCGTGGCGATCAGCATCTGCCCGGTGGCGACGATCAGCATGACGCCGCCGAACTGGAGGAACTGCGACATCGTGTCGATGTCACTGGTGACCCGGGAGGTCAGCGAGCCGCGCCGCTGCGCGGACTGGCTCAGCATCGACAGGTCGTGGACGTGGCGGAAGGCCCGGACGCGCAGGGTGGCCAGCGCGCTCTCGGAGACGCGGTAGAGCCGCACGTTCATCCGGAACGCCGCGAGTGCGGTGATCAGGATGGCGACCGCGGCGAGGGCCACCGAGACTCCGACGAGGCCGAGGTCCGCTCCGCCCTCCCAGACACCGCGGTCGAGCGTCTGCTGGACCACGACGGGGATCACCACCTTGCCCACGGTGGCGGTCACGGCGAGGGCCAGGGTTCCGGCGATGCCGGCGGTCAGCTCCGGCACGAGCCGGCGCAGCCGGCCCCCGGTCGCCCACAGGCCGTCGGAGCTCATCGTGCGCCCTCCTGGTCCGGAACCGTCAGCACTCCGACCGAGGCCGCGTCGACAGGCGCGGCGGTACCCGATGCGGCGGTGTTCAGCCCGGAAGAGCCCGGCGCCGGCACCTGGTGAGGCCCGGGCTCCCCCCGCGTTCCCGGGGTCGGCCCGTCGCCGGTCCCGGCGTCCGTGTCCTCGTCGTAGGCCGTCAGCAGCTCCGCGTAGCCGGGCGAGCTGGCCAGAAGCTCCCGGTGGGTGCCCTGCGCGGTGACACGGCCATCCTCCAGGTGCACGACCTCGTCGGCGAGCTCGACGGTGGACCGCCGGTGCGCGACGATCACCACCGTCGACGCCCCCGCCCGCTCCCGCAGCCCGGCGAGGATGGACGACTCGATCCGCGGGTCGACGCTGGACGTCGCGTCGTCGAGGATCAGCAGCCGCGGGTCGCGCACGAGCGCACGAGCGAGGCCGATCCGCTGGCGCTGACCGCCGGAGAGCGTGGTCCCCCGCTCCCCCACCCTGGTGTCGAGGCCGGCTGGCAGGGCGCGGACGAAGCGCTCCGCCTGGGCCCGGCGCAGGGCCTCCCACACGGTCTCGTCGTCGACGTCCAGGCCGAGGGCGACGTTCACCCGCACGGTGTCGTCGAACAGGAACGTCTGCTGGGGGACGAGCGCGACCGCGCGGGTCACCTCGCCCATCGCCAGGTCACGCAGGTCCACACCGTCGATCCGGACGGTGCCCGAGTTGGGGTCGACCAGGCGAGCGAGGAGGTTCACCAGGGTCGACTTGCCGGCACCGGTGCGCCCCGTCAGCGCGACCACCCGGCCGGGGGCCACATCGAAGGTCACCCCGTGCAGCGCCTGCCACACCGCCCCGGAGGCCGGCGAGACCGCCCCGGTGGATGGCGACCTGGCGGCGGGGATGTTCGCGGAGGTGTCCGTGACGTCGTCGTGGTCGCCGGCGGTCTGCACCGGGTAGCCGTATCCGACGCCGGTGACGCGCAGCGCCGCCGGGCCGGAGCCGGCGAGGGCGGCGGAGCCGAAGCCGAGGCCGCCGCGGGCCGTGAGCACCGCGTCGACCCGCTCGTGCCCGACGACGGACCTGGGCAGCTCACCGAAGACCCATCCGATCGCTCTGATCGGGAAGGCCAGCAGGGTGAACAGGTAGGCGACCCGAACCAGCTCACCGACGGTGAGCGAGCCGCCGTCGATGCGGACCGCTCCGACGACGATCACGGCCAGCACGCCGAGGTTGGGCAGCGCTTCCATGACCGGGTCGAACATGCCCCGGACCTGGCCCGCGCGGACCATCGCATCGCGCAGCTCGCCGGCCTTGACGGCGAAGCGGGCCGTCTCGTCGGCCTCCCGACCCAGGGTCTTCACGACGAGCGCACCGTCGAAGGACTCGTGGGCGACCCCGCTGACCTCGGCTCGCAGGCGCTGGGCGCGGCCGTAGAGCGGCGACACCCACCGGCCGTAGACCACGTTGACGACACCGAACGCGGGGAACACGACACAGCCCACCAGGGCCAGCAGCGGGTCGGTCGCGATCAGCAGGGCCAGCGCCGCGGCGAGCATGACCAGCACGCCGGCGGCGAACGGCAGCGGCGCGATCGGCGCCCACGTGGCCTCCACGTCCGCGTTCGCGTTGGACAGCAGCGAACCGGTCGAGTGCCGCTGGTGCCAGGCGAGCGGCAGCCGCAGGTACTGGCGGGTGACCCGACGCCGGTAGGTGGCCTGCAGCCGGTACTGCATCATTCCGGAGACCAGGCGGCGGAAGAACATCCCGGCCGCCCGGGCGAACCCGATGCCGACCATGATCAGCGCCGCGCCGATGACGGCGCTCCAGTCGGCGGCGCCGTCGTCGATGCTCGGGACGAGGACGCGCTCGGTGATCTCGCCAAGGGCGAGCGAGCTCGCGACCGTCGCCAGCGCGTAGAGGGAGCTGCCGGCCAGCGCGATCAGGAAGACCCTGGGCTCCTCCCGGACGGCGATCGCGAGCACGCCCAGCCCGCGCCTGATCACCGTGGGCGAGCCCGCCGCGACGGGCCGGGGCTCCGCGGCAGGCTGGGGCTCCGCGGCAGGCTGGGGCTCCGTGGCAGGCTGGGATGCCGCGGCGGGGGGCCCAGGCGAACCGGCACCGCCGGGGGCTGCTTCCCTGCGGGTCACCTCGCCGGACGCGGGGTCACCGGGCACTGGCACTCCTCCGTTTCACGGGCGGCCGCGGAACACCCGCCGCGGCATCGGTGGCCGCCGCACGCCGTCCCCCGGGCGACACGGCCGTTCGTCACTCAACGCGCAACCCGGCGGTAACAGTCCCGGTCAGACGCCTGCTCACCAGCGCGACCCGGACACGGTGCCCGCCGGCTCACCACCCGGACGACCAAGGCGCGCCCGACATCCTGGTCCGCGCGAAGGCCGCCGGCCCGGCAATGACCCAACCGACCGCTGATGGACAACCGACGTTCGACCCGCGTTCGAGGAAATGCCCACGGCCGGCGCCACCAGCCGATCCGTGCCCCGGCCGCAGCCGTCAGCCCGGCCGCAGCCGTCCGCGCCGCAAGCCGGCCGCGCGTTGCCCGCAGCCGTCAGCGCACCGCGATGGCGGCGTCGCGCAGCACCTTCTTCACCTCGGAGATCCGCATCCGCCCGAAGTGGAAGACGCTGGCGGCCAGCACGGCGTCGGCGCCGGCGCCGACCGCGGGGGCGAAGTGGTCGAGGCTGCCGGCGCCACCGCTGGCGATCACCGGGACGTCCACCGCCGCGCGGACCGACGTGATCATCTCCAGGTCGTAGCCGTCCTGGGTGCCGTCGGCGTCCATCGAGTTCAGCAGGATCTCGCCGGCGCCCAGCTCGACGGCCCGCGCGGCCCAGGCGACCGCGTCGATGCCGGTGCCCTGGCGCCCGCCGTGGGTGGTCACCTCGAAGGCGGGGCCGCCCGGCTCGCGGGAGCGGCGGGCGTCCACCGAGAGCACGATGCACTGGCTGCCGAACCGCAGCGCGCACTCGCGGACCAGCTCCGGGCGGGCGACGGCTGCGGTGTTGATCCCCACCTTGTCGGCGCCGGCGCGCAGCAGCCGGTCGACGTCGTCGACCGAGCGCACCCCGCCGCCGACGGTGAGCGGGATGAAGACCTGCTCCGCCGTGCGCCGGACGATGTCGTACGTGGTCTCCCGGTTTCCGCTGGACGCGGTGATGTCGAGGAAGGTCAGCTCGTCGGCGCCCTCGGCGTCGTAGAGCCGGGCCATCTCGACCGGGTCGCCCGCGTCCCGCAGGTCGGTGAAGTTCACACCCTTGACGACCCGCCCGCCGTCGACGTCAAGGCAGGGGATCACCCGGACGGCGACGGTCACGGTGCGCCCGCCGCGGGCACCTCCGCCGCGACCGCGAGCGCCTCGGGCAGGGTGAACGCGCCGGCGTAGAGCGCCTTGCCGACAATGGCGCCCTCGACACCGGGCACCGTCGCGATCACGCGCAGGTCCTCCAGGGAGGAGACGCCGCCGCTGGCGACCACCGGCCGGGTCGTCGCGGCCGTCACGGCCCGCAGCAGCTCGACGTTCGGGCCGGTGAGGGTCCCGTCCCGGCGGACGTCGGTGAGCACGTAGCGGGCGCAGCCGTCGGCGTCCAGCCGTGCGAGCACCTCGTAGAGCTCGCCGCCCTCGCGCGTCCAGCCCCGCGCGGCGAGGGTGGTGCCACGGACGTCCAGGCCCACGGCGATCCGGTCGCCGACCCGGTCGATCGCCTTGCGCACCCACTCCGGGTCCTCGAGCGCCGCCGTGCCGATGTTGACCCGGGCCGCGCCGGTGGCCAGCGCGGCGTCGAGGGAGTCGTCGTCCCGAATGCCGCCGGAGAGCTCCACGGCCACGTCGACCGAGCGGACGACCTCGGCGATCAGGTCACGGTTGGACCCGCGGCCGAAGGCCGCGTCGAGGTCGACCAGATGGATCCACTCGGCGCCGTCGCGCTGCCAGGCCAGCGCCGCCTCGCGCGGGTCGCCGTAGGAGGTCTCGGTTCCGGCCTCGCCCTGGACCAGGCGGACGGCCAGGCCGTCGGCCACATCCACCGCGGGTAGCAGCGTCAACGTCACATCCCCACCCTACGGGTCACCCGGCCCTCGAGGAGGCGCACCACCGGACCACACGAGTTGCCGCAACCTGGGATCCTCCGACCACGGATCGCTCTAGCGTGGTCGGCGATGACCTTCGACGTGGCAGGCCAGGCGTCGACGCCCGGAGCCACCGGGCGTGCCCTGGCCAGCGCGCGGATGTGGGGAGTGATCGCGTCCGGCGGCGCGCGCCGATATGTCACCTACCGGGCGTCGATCGCGGCCTCGATCGTCGCCAACATCGTACTGACCGTGCTGCGGGGGCACCTGGCGCTGGCCGTGTGGGAGCAGCGCCCCGGGCTCGCCGGCTACGACGTCACCTCGGCGGTCACCTTCGCCGTGGTCGGACAGGCGCTCGTCAGCACCTTCGCCGTGTTCGGCGGCATGATCGACCTGCCCTGGCGGGTCCGCGAGGGCACCGTCGAGGCCGACCTCGTCCGGCCGGTGGGCTTCCAGCGGTGGTGGTTCGGACTGGAGGTCGGGCGGGCCGGGGTGTACCTGGTGACCCGCGCGGTGCCCGCGGGTGTGGTCGGAGCGATCCTGTTCGACCTGCGGCTCCCCCGGTCGGTGGGCACCGGCGCGCTGTTCGCCGCGAGCCTCGCGCTGGCCCTCCTGGTCAGCTTCGGCATCCGTTATCTGGTAGCGCTCAGCGCGTTCTGGCTGAGCGACGACCGGGGGGTGCAGGCCGTCGCGGCGCTCGTGATGATGTTCTTCTCGGGCGCCGTGCTGCCCCTCGGCCTGTTCCCCGGCGTGCTCGGGACGATCGCCGGGTTCCTGCCGTTCGGGGCCGTCGTCCAGGCGCCGATGGACCTCTACCTCGGGTCGACGGCCGGCGGCACCGCCTACCTCGGCAGCGCGACCGGCGGCCCGGAGCGGATCCTCGCCTACCAGGCGGCCTGGGCGCTGCTGCTGTGCCTGGCCGGCCACGTCCTGACGACCGCGGCGCTGCGCCGGCTCGTCGTCCAGGGCGGCTGACGGTGACCACGGACGAGGCCGCGGCGGCCGCCACCAGCACGAGCACCGCCACGCCCGCCACCGCCGGCACCAGCGCGAGCGGCGCCCGTATGACCGGCACCCGCACGACGGTGCCCGACAGCGGCGCGGGTGGCCGGCTCGGGCTGGTGCGGGCGGAGGTGGGCCACTACCTGCTGCTGGTCGGCGCCGCGTTCCGCTCGGCAGCCCAGTACCGGCTCTCGCTCGTCCTCTACACCCTCGTCGAGATGGCGGCGACGGCGCTGGACCTGGCCGCGATCGGCATCGTGTTCGCCCACCTGCCCGACCTGGACGGCTTCTCGCTCGCCGAGGTCGCCTTCCTCTACGGGACGTCCGCCCTGGCGTTCGCCATCGCCGAGGCCACGGTCGGCCCGCTGGACCGCCTCGGATGGACGATCAAGGACGGCAAGCTGGACCCGATGCTCACCCGCCCGGTCAGCGTGCTCGTGCAGGCCGCGACGGCGGACTTCTCCCCGCAGCGGCTCGGCCGGGTGGCGCAGCCCGCCGCCGTCCTCGTGATCAGTCTGGCCGCGCTCGACGTGCCCTGGACCCCCGGCCGGATCGCCGCCGTCCCGGCGATGATCGCCAGCGGGGTCGTGATCAGCATGAGCCTCGCCGTCGGCACCGCGGCGGTGCTGTTCGTCGCCCCGGACGCGACGACCGCCGTGAGCGCTGTCCGCCAGGGCGCGGAGCTCGCGACGCAGTACCCGCTGACCGTCTACGGCCGCCGGACGGCGTTGCTGATGACCGTGGTGCTGCCGATCGCCTTCGTGAACTGGCAGCCGGCCCTGTTCGTGCTCGACCGGGCCGACCCGTTCGGCCTGCCGGGGTTCACCCGGTTCCTGTCCCCTGCCGTGGCCGTGGTCACCTCGGTCCTCGCCGGGGCGGCCTGGCGGCTGGGCCTCCGGCACTACCGCGGCACGGGGAGCTGAGCGCCATGACCGACGTCATCGACGTCCAAGGAGTCAGCAAGACGTTCGTCGTGCGGCGACGCGCGGGCTGGATGCGCCGGGAGCGGGTAAACGTCCACGCGGTGGCGGACCTGTCGTTCACGGTCCCGGCCGGGGAGATCGTCGGGTATCTCGGTCCGAACGGAGCCGGCAAGAGCACCACCATCAAGATGCTGGTGGGCATCCTCACGCCGTCCGGCGGGCGGCTGCGGGTGGCCGGGCTGGACCCGTCGCGGCAGCGCCTGCGACTCAGCCGGCGCATCGGGGTCGTCTTCGGCCAGCGCTCACGGCTGTGGTGGGACCTCCCGCTGCGCGACAGCTTCGAACTGGTCCGCCGCATGTACCGGATTCCAACGCCGCGGTACCGCCACAATCTTGAACATTTCGTCGAGGTGCTGACGCTGGCGCCGTTCCTCGACACCCCGGTGCGGCAGCTCTCGCTCGGCCAGCGGATGCGCGGCGACATCACTGCCGCCTTCCTGCCCGACCCGGAGATCGTCTACCTGGACGAACCGACGATCGGCCTGGACGTCGTGTCGAAGGCGGCGGTCCGGTCCTTCCTGGCGCGCACCAACCGCGAGGCGGGGACGACGATCGTGCTCACCACCCACGACATGACCGACGTCGAGCAGCTGTGCCGGCGGGTGATGGTCATCGACCACGGCCGGCTGGCCTTCGACGGCGAGCTCGAGACGCTGCGCGAGCGCCTCGGCGGCACGCGGACGCTGCGGGTCGACCTCGCCGAGCCGCTGCCGGCGATGACCGTCGAGGGGGCGCGCGTCGTGCAGGTGCACGGCGCCCGGCAGTGGCTCGAACTCCCGGCGGGTGGCAGCGCGGCACCGCTGGTCAGCGAGATCGCGGCCCGCTACCCGCTGGTCGACCTCTCGGTCGGCGAGCCGGCGATCAAGGACGTCATCGCCCGCCTCTACACCACCGACCGACTCGCCCCCGACGCCCCCTGATCAACAGGGCCGGAGCCGACGCCTGCGCCTGTGGCGGCGGCGGCTGCGGCGGCTCGGCGGCTGGCCGCTGCAGGTGGTCAGCTCAGGGTGCGCAGCCAGTTCCGCAGGACGTGGGCACCGGCGTCGCCGGACTTCTCCGGATGGAACTGGGTGGCCGCGAGCGGTCCACGCTCGACCGCGGCGGCGAACGCCTCGCCGTGTTCGGCGACGGTGTCACCCGCCCGCGCCGCCGCCGCGTAAGAGTGCACGAAGTAGAAACGCGTCTCCGCGTCGACGCCCTCGAACAGGACCGACTCCGGTGGGGGCGTGACGACGTTCCAGCCCATGTGCGGCAGGACCGGCGCCGTCAGCCGGCGCACACTCCCCTCGAGCACGCCGAGGCCCTCCGTCCGTACACCATGCTCGTCGCCGAGCTGGTAGAGGATCTGCATGCCCACGCAGATCCCGAGGACCGGTCGGCCGGCAGCCAGCCGCTCACGCACGACCTCGCCGCCGCCGACCGCATCCACACCCGCCATGCACGCCGCGAAGGCGCCGACCCCGGGGACGACGAGCCCGTCGGCGGCCCGGGCGGCGTCGAGATCCGCCGTCACCGTCACCTCGGCACCGACCCGGGCGAGCGCCCGCTCGGCCGAACGCAGGTTCCCCGAGCCGTAGTCGAGGACGACGACGTCCGGCCGCGGGCCGCTCAAAGCACGCCCTTGGTGGACGGCACGCCGGCGACCCGCGCGTCGAGCGCCACAGCGTCGCGCATGGCCCGGGCCACCGACTTGAACTGCGCCTCGACGACGTGGTGGGCGTTGCGCCCGGACAGCACCCGCACATGCAGCGCGATCCGCGCCGAGGCGGTGATCGACTCGAAGATGTGCCGGGTGAGCGTGGTGTCGTAGGTGCCGATCAGGCCGACCAGCTCCGGCTCGACGTGCACGCAGTAGGGCCGGCCGGAGAGGTCGACGGCCGACTGCACCAGCGCCTCGTCGAGCGGCACGGTCGCGTCGCCGAAACGGCGGATGCCCGCCTTGTCGCCGAGCGCCTCGCGCAGCGCGGTGCCGAACGCGATGGCCGTGTCCTCGACGGTGTGGTGCGCGTCGATGTGCAGGTCGCCCTCGGTGCGCACGGTGAGGTCGAAGCCCCCGTGCTTGCCGAGCTGCTCCATCATGTGGTCGAAGAACGGAACGCCGGTCTCCGCCGATGCCAGGCCCGTCCCGTCGAGGTCGAGCTCGATCAGGACGTGCGACTCCTTGGTCTTGCGCTCGACGCGAGCGGTACGTGCCATCGTTTCCCTCGGGTTCTCCACTGGTACGGCGCTGGACCGGCCGGCTGGCTGTTTGGTCGGTCCGGGCGGTCGTACCGGTCCGGATGTTCGGGTCGGTCCGGATGTTCGGGTCGGGTCGGGTCGGTCCGGCCCGGTCGGTCAGGAGCTGATCTCCGCGGCGGCGCGCAGGAGGGCCGGGCGGGCGGTCAGCACCCGGCGCAGCGCGTCGAGGAAGGACTCTGTCTCGTTCGGCAGGCCGGCCGTCACCCGCAGCCAGCCGTCGAGGCCGACGTCGCGGACGAGCACGCCGGCGTCGAGCAGGCCCTGCCACACGGCGCGCTGGTCGGTGAAGTGGCCGAACAGCACGAAGTTGGCGTCGCTCGGAGCGGTCACGCAGCCGAACTCCGGCAGGGACCGGACGAGCAGGTCGCGCTGTGCCTTCACCGCGTCCACTGTGCCGAGCAGCTCGTCGGCGTGGGCGAGCGCGGTGCGCGCGACCGCCTGGGTGAACGACGACAGGTGGTAGGGCAGGCGGACGAGCTGCAGCGCGTCGACAACCGCCGGATGCGCCGCGAGGTAGCCGACCCTGGCGCCGGCCAACGCGAACGCCTTGCTCATCGTCCGGGTGACGACCAGCCGAGGGTGGTCGGGCAGCAGGGTGAGCGCGCTGGGGACGCCGGCCCGGCGGAACTCGCCGTAGGCCTCGTCGACCACGACGACACCCGAGCCGACCTCGGCCATGGCGTCGCAGGCGGCCGCGATGACCTCCGCGCCGAGCGCGGTGGCGGTGGGGTTGTTCGGCGAGCACAGGAACAGCAGCGCCGGGCGGTACCGGCGGATCGCGGCGGTGACCCGGTCGGCGTCGAGGGTGAAGTCCGCCGCGCGGGACTCGGCGACCCAGCCGGTGGCGGTCGCCAGCGCGATCAGCCGGTGCATCGAGTAGGACGGCTCGAAGCCCACCGCCACCCGCCCCGGACCGCCGAACGCCTGGCAGAGCTGCTGGAGGATCTCGTTCGACCCGTTGGCCGCCCACACCTGGGCCGCGTGCACGCCGAAACCGGCGTCCGGGGTCAGGTAGTACGCCAGATCGGCGCGCAGAGCCTCGGCCTCCCGGTCGGGATAGCGGTTGGCCTCGGTCGCGGCGAGGGTCGCGGCCTTGCCGAGCGCGTCCACGAGCCCGGCGGACGGCGGGTGCGGGTTCTCGTTGGTGTTCAGCCGCACCGGGACGTCGATCTGGGGCGCGCCGTAGGGCGACATCCCCCGCAGGTCGTCACGCAGGGGCAGGTCGTCCAGGGTGACGGGCCGCCACGGGGCACGGTCGGCCGGGGTGGCCGCAGCGGAGCGCAGCCGCCCGCGGCCACCGACGGGCGCGCCCTGGCCGGCCGGCGCCCCCGGGAGCACCCCGCTGGGACCTGCGCCGTCACCCAGGCCGGCGCCGTCACCCAGGCCGGGGCTGTCGCCCAGGCCGGGGCTGTCGCCCGAGGGGGCGCCGTCACCCGCTCCGCTGATGTTCCCGGTCATCGGGCCCGTACCTCCACCGCGTCGACGTGGGCGATCAGGTCCTCGGCTCCGCCGAGCGCGGCGATGCGGGGCGCGACGTCGGCGAGCGCCTCGGGGCCGCACTCGACGACATGGACCTGGCGCTGGAAGGCGGACACGGCGAGGCCGCTGGAGTGCCGCGCGGTGCCGCCGGTGGGCAGGACGTGGTTCGAGCCGGCGAGGTAGTCCCCGAGTGGCACGGGCGCGTAGGCGCCGACGAAGATCGCGCCCGCGTTGCGCACCCGGGCGGCGACACCCGCCGCGTCCGCGGTGTGGATCTCCAGGTGCTCGGCGGCCCAGGCGTCGACGACCGCGAGACCCGCGTCGACGTCGGCGACGATCGCCACGGCGCCCTGGCCGGCCAGCGCCTCAGTGACCCGCTCCCGGTGCCGGGTGGCGGGGACCTGCTTGTCGAGCTCGACGTCGACGGCGTCGGCCAGCTCTGGCGACGTCGTGACCAGCAGGCAGGCGGCCATCGGGTCGTGCTCGGCCTGCGCGATCAGGTCGGCGGCGACGAAGTCGGGGCGGGCCGAGCCGTCGGCGAGAATGGCGACCTCGGTCGGGCCCGCCTCGGCGTCGACGCCGACCAGCCCGCGCAGCAGCCGCTTCGCCGCGGTGACGTAGACGTTGCCGGGGCCGGTGACGACATCGACGGCCGGGCAGCTCTCGGTGCCGTGCGCGAACATCGCGACGGCCTGGGCGCCGCCGGCCGCGTAGACCTCGTCGACCCCGAGCAGGGCGCAGGCGGCCAGTACGACCGGATGCGGCAGGCCGCCGTTGTCGACCTGGGGCGGCGAGGTCACCGCCAGCGAGGCGACGCCGGCCTCCTGCGCGGGGACGACGTTCATGACCACGCTGCTGGGGTAGGCGACCCGCCCGCCCGGCACGTAGAGGCCGACCCGGCCGACCGGGATCCAGCGCTCGGTGACCTTCGTGCCGGGGGCCACCTCGACGACCACCGGCTCCCGGAGCTGGGCCCGGTGCACCAGCCGCGCGCGGCGGATCGCCTCGGTCAGCGCGTCACGGACCGCCGGGCCGAGGGCCGCGAGCGCGCTCGCGAGCGCGTCGGCCGGTACCCGCAGCTCGGCCGGGCGGACCCGGTCGAAGCGCTCCGCGGCGTCGAGGACGGCCGCGTCACCACGGTCGCGCACGTCGTCGCAGACGGGGCGGACCGCGTCCATCGCGACGTCGACGTCCACGGCCGCCCGCGGGAAGAGCCGACGGACGTCCGACATGGTGGGCTGCGCGGAGCGCAGATCGAGCCTTCTGAGCACGCCCACGAGCGTATCGGCCCGACCGCCGGTCCGAGCAGTGGAACTCTTTGGGAATACCACACCGTGATACGGCGCGGGGCGCGGTGGCACCGGGACCCGGCCCGAGCGGGGTAACCTGCGGCGGTGAGCTCCAGTTCGGGCACTGCCCCCAATTCGGGCACTGCCCCCGCTCCGGGTACCGCCCCCGATCCGGGCGCCTCCCCCAATGGCGCAGGCAGGTACGACGGCAAGTCGGGCTTCCTGGCGCGGCCGCTGTATGCCTACCTGATGGCGCACGGCTCCCCGCCCGACGCCGTCCTGAGTGACCTCGCGGCCGAGACCGCGGCGCTCGGGAGCGTCGCCCGGATGCAGATTCCCGCCGAGCAGGGCTCGCTGCTGACGATCCTGACCGCGGCCCTCGCGCCGTCCCGGGCGATCGAGATCGGCACGTTCACCGGCTACTCCGCGCTGAGCATCGCCCGCGGCCTGCCCGCGGGCGGCCGACTGCTGTGCCTCGACGTCAGTGAGCAGTGGACGTCCGTCGCCCGCCGGTACTGGGAGCGCGCCGGGGTGAGCGACCGCATCGAGCTGCGGCTGGGGCCCGCCGCCGACTCGCTGGCCGCGCTGCCGGCGGAGCCGGTTTTCGAGCTGGCCTTCATCGACGCCGACAAGACCTCCTACCCCACCTACTACGAGCTGCTGCTGCCCCGGATGAAGCCCAACGGCCTGATCATCGTCGACAACGTCCTGCAGTCCGGCCGGGTCCTCGACGCGGACGTGACGGAGCCGAGCGCCGTCGCCGTGCGCGCGTTCAACCGGATGGTGGCCGACGACCCCCGCGTCCAGGTGGTCATGCTCCCCGTCGCGGACGGCCTGACCATCGCCCGCAAGCTGCCGTAGCCCTACTGTTCCGGACGGCCGATCCGGACGTCGACCCCGGGTGAGTAGTGCGCCAGTGGCTCGCCGGGCAGCGGCAGCAGGCCGGTGGCGCGGACGAGACCGTCGTCGATCTCCTCCGGGTGGGCCCGCCACAGCGGCCAGGGCTCGTGGTGGGCCCGCACCGCGCGGTGACTAGATCCGGTCGAGCTGAACACGATCCAGCGCGCCGTGAGGAAGTGGTCGAGCGGGCCGAGCTCGCCGGGCTGGTAGCGCGGGCCGAGCCGGATGCGCACCCGGCTCGAGGTACCCCGTGGGCCGGGCCAGCGGCGCCGGCACTCGTACCGGATCTCGCCCGGCCCCCCGGACGGCCCGCCGGTCTCGGTGAGCGTCATCGAGGCCCAGAGGTACGGCAGGCGGAAGCCGGTGCGCGCCACCAGCACTGCGCCGAGCCGGGCGGCCTCCAGGGAGAAGAACCAGATCCCGCGCCGGCCCCGCCGGTCCACGACGTAGGTCCGGACATTCGTCTCGCAGAAGTGGGACGCCCAGGGCACGGCGCGCCCGCCGGGCGTCGCGACGCGCATGTAGAAGGGCACCAGGCTCACCCAGGCCCGGTCGTCGTAGGTGTCGGCGGAGAGTTCGGGGGGCAGCAGCCGGCTGACGGCCTCGGGATCGACGGGCCAGTGCACGAACGTGAGCCGCTCCCAGCGCTGCGTCATCGTGGGCCGCTCGACGGTGAACGGGCAGCTGGGCTCGACGACAGGCCGGTCCGACCAGTCGTGCCCATCCGGCAGGCCGGGATGATCCGGACACATACTGGCATCGTCGCACCAGGTGGCTCAGGTCGCATCGGATGTCTCATTGGACCCGAACGGGGACCGGCCCGGAGGCCAGACGCCTGCGCCCATCGGGGCAGATCGAGGCCTCAGACAAGACCGCACCGCCGGGTCTGTCCTGTCACCGACGCCCCCGTGAGGGTTGTCGGGGCGGCGTGATCGGTTCCGCGGAACCGCAGCGGTTGAGTGACAGCCAGGACTCACCCAGTCGCCGCACATCACCGGGCGCCGGGATCTGACATGCATGAATCCCGTTCCCGGCCCCGTGCCCGCGCCCCGACCCTGTGTCATCGGGACGCTCTGCCTCACCAGGACGCCCCGGTTCCACCGGGACGCTCCGGCCCACCGCGCTCCGGCCCATCGGGGTCCGGCCCATCGAGAAGCCCGGCCTCACCGAGAGTCTCGGGCTCTTCGAGGAACTCCGACTCCTCCGAGTCGGAGTCCGGCGAGCCGGGGCCGGACGCGCGCGGCCAGGAGCCGTCCGGCCGGGAGGTGCCCAGCCCGGATGCGCCCCTGGGAGCGCCCGGCGAGGCGAATCCACCGGCCGCGCCGGGCCACCAGCCGCCGGGCCAGCCGGGGCCGGGCGCCCCGCCGTCACCGGGCCGGCGACCGCTCGACCAGCCACCGCTCGGCCAGCCACCACCGGGCCAACCGCCGTCCGGCCAGCCGCCGTCAGACCAGGCGCGGGCGGCAGGCCACGGTGGGTCCGGCCAACCGCGGAGCGCCCAGGGCGGGCCGACGAGGCCGGGCGGGGGCTGACGCCAGTACTGCTCGCGGCGGCGGTGCATCCACCAGAACCCGCCGATGAGGAGCGCGCCGGCCAGGACGGTCAGCGAGATACCCGACAGCCCGGTGAACGGCAGTTCACCCCCAGCCTGGCCCTTCCCGGTCCCGCCAGGCCCACCGGGAGGCCCACCCGCCGCACCGCCGGCAGCGGGAGCCGGGGACTCGGGCGGGGCCGCGCCGGCGGACGCCGCCGGGGGCCGCCGTTCGGACGCCACGGCCGCCTCGTCCGCGGCCGCCGCCTCCCCCGCGGCCGCCGCCTCCTCCTCGGCCGCCACCTCGTCGCCCGCGAGATCGCCCAGGGTCAGGCCGCCCAGTCGCGGGATGGAGCCGCGGTCGGAGACCACCGTGGCGCGCTGCTGGCTCTGGAGAAGCTGCAGGAGCGCGATGACCTCCCCCAGCGTCAGCCCGGTGGGCGTGGTGGGCGTGGTGGTCGAGCTACCGCTGTCCTTCGGGGGCCTGTGTCCGCCGTGCCCGTAGTCGGAGCTGTCGGCGTCATCGTCCGCCCCCGTCGGGGACCCGACCACGAGAACCGTCGCGGTGAGGGTGAGCGGGGACATCCCTGCGGCCGGGACCCCTGTGGCCCCGGCCGCCGCCGGCACGCCGGTGGCCGGGAGCGGGACCGCGCCCGGGGCGGCGACCGGAGCCGCGGCCGGCGGGGCACCGGCGCCGGTCGCGGTGAGCAGCTTCGTCCCCAGCGACATGAAGCTGACCGGGACCGCGATCCTCCCCGCGGCGTCCGCCGTGGTCGCGTCCGACGGGACGCCGTTGGCCGCGATCTCGACGAGCGTGCCCGGCGCGAAGCCGCACCCGCCGAAGGTGGTGCTCTCGCCGACCAGCAGACGCGAGTGGCCCACCCGACCCGAGCCGCACCCGGGAGCGGCCAGCGCCGCCGCCGTCCTCCCGGCGGGAACGGGCAGGGGAACGGCGCCGGGAGCGGACACGCCGCCGGCAGGGCCGGCCGTGAGGACAGGCCCCCTGGCAGCTGTGGGGACACCGGGGGCCGCGGGACCCGTCGCGGCCCCCGCGGCCCCCGCGAGCAGGACCTCCACCGTCACGATCAGTAGCAGAAAGACGGCCAGGACTGCACCCAGCGCAATCATCCGCCTACTGGACGGGACAGCTTCCAGACACGCAGGCACACTCATCGACGACCCCCACCGTCGCGGCTGGCGGCCTAGCCGTCGACAACCCGCAGCCTAGGAGCGACTACTCTCCGTGTCCATGACCGGCTGGGGTCCCGAAGGGACGGCGGGTAGCCGGCCCCGGCGCGCGGTGACCAGCAGGCGCCCGGCGCCCAGCCGGTAGGGCGTGCCGTCCGGATCGCAGTGGCGTCCGATGTCGGTGAAGCCCGCCGCGCCCAGCAGGTCACCGATATGCCCGCATGTGTAGACGTGATGGACGGCGGTGGTGTCCAGCACGTCGTCACCGCGGGTGAACCGGTATCTGCTGAGCATCCGACTGCGGGCCACGTCGTAGTCGACTGTCGCCTCCGTCGTGATGTCACCGGTCCGCATGACGCGCGCCTCGCCGGTGAAGCCGGGCAGGACGGACTCCGCCGTCGCGCCGAAGTCGAGGACGAGGCCCCCGCCGGGGCGCACCGCCGCGGCGAGGGAACGGACGAACTCCGCGGTCTGCGCGGGGGTGAGGTAGCCGAAACTGTTACCGAGGCACACCGCCGCGTCGAAGGAGCCCGACGGGGCGATCTCCCGCATGTCCCCGAGAACGAACTCGACGGCAGTGCCCGTGGCCGCGGCGGCGCGGCGGGCGTGCTCGATCGCCTCCGCCGACAGGTCCACGCCGGTCACCCGGTGGCCGCGCTCCGCCAGCGCGAGGCTGTGCCGGCCGCTTCCGCACGGGACGTCGATAATCCGCGACCCCGGCGCGAGCCCGAGGCGCGTCTCGACGAAGTCGACGTCGGCGGCGGTCATCTCCGGCGTCGCCGCGCGGCGCCAGAACTCGTTCGGCAGTTCGGTGAAGAACTCGGTGAACCACTCGGGCGAGGGTTCGCCGGTCTGGTCGGTGAGTTGAGTGGAGGAAGAAGGAACAGAAGAATGTGCGGACAACGCCGAGATCTCCTTGCTGGTGCTCTGCAGGGTGACGACATATGTCACCGGGCACCAGGAGTCACGCGCCGCGTCCCGCGGTCAGCGCTGAGCGCCACCGCGCCGGGTCGACGGGTGACCTCCGGAAGCCCGGGACTGTTCCCGGGCAGCCATGGCTTCCTCCACTGTCGGCGCCGGCTGTGTGTGTCCGGCGCTGCCGCGGTCACCGTAGGCCAGCCCGTCACGAGCCGTCAAAGTAATTTTCCGGCCGGCGGCGCGCAGTGTTGAAACACCCGCCTGGTCGGCACACCCGCGCCGGGTGTCGGCGGGATCGACTGACGAGACATCCAGGGCATCCCGGGGACGCCCACGCGCGAGTCTCAGGTGGGCTTGCGGGCCTCGATGAGAAACCGCGTCGCGTGCGCGACGAAGGACCCATCGGCCTGGATACGGTCATGCAGGGCCCTGAGCCGCGGACGGTACCGGGCAACGGTGAACCCGGGGACTATCCAGATAACTTTCCGCAGAAAGTAGATCACCGCTCCCACGTCGAAGAACTCGGTGCGCAGCGACTCCATCCGCAGGTCGACGACCTCCAGCCCGGCGGACTCGGCCTGGGCTCTGGCCCTGTCGGGGTGGCGCCGGTGCCGCATTCCAGGCGGCTGCGGCCCGAGGAAGTACTCGGTCAGTTCGCACACACTCCCCGGGCCGACCTGCTGGGAGAGGTACACCCCGCCCCGCCGCAGCACCCGGGCGATCTCCACCCACCCGGTGGCCACCGGATGACGGCTGACCACCAGGTCGAAGGCGTCGTCGGCGAAAGGAAACCCATCCCCGGCGGCTACCACCGCCACTCCCCGGGGACGCAGCAACGCGGCGGCGTTGGCAAGGTTCGGCGGCCAGGACTCGGTCGCCGCTGTCACCGCCGGCAACCTCGGCACCCCGGCGAGAACCTCCCCACCACCGGTCTGGACATCCAGCGCGACCGACGCCGACGCCATCCGCTCACCCATCAACCGGGCATAGCCCCAGGACGGACGCTCCTCGGTCGCGCGGCCCTCCAGCCACGAAAACCCCCAGCCATCCACAGGCACCGACTCTGCCTCGGCAACCAGATCCTCGAACGCGCGCGACATGTCCCGATCCTCGCAGCCTGCTCCCACCACCTACCCGAGGCCGCGGCGCCACACAGCCCCGCGAACAGCGCCACAGCCACAGCCACAGCCGAGCGCCAACACGGTCAGAGCTTCGGGAACTGGCGGTCGGCCTGCTCGCCGGGCTCCAGCAGCCCGGCGGCCGCGCCGACGATCCGCTCGTCGGGGCGACCGATGACCGACTCGTCCCGGCCGGGGTAGTCCAGCCGGGAGAGGACGTACCGCATCGCCTCGAGCCGGGCCCGCTTCTTGTCGTTGCTCTTGATGACCGTCCACGGGGCCTCGGGGATGTCGGTGTAGAAGAACATCGATTCCTTGGCCTCGGTGTAGTCGTCCCACCGGTCGAGCGCCGCGAGGTCGACCGGGCTGAGCTTCCACTGCCGCACCGGGTCGATCTGACGGATGAGGAACCGCGTCTGCTGCTCCCGGCGGGAGACCGAGAACCACAGCTTGATGAGGTGAATGCCGCTCCGGACGAGCATCCGCTCCAGCTCGGGCGCCTGGCGGAGGAACTCCCGGTACTCCTCCGGGGAGCAGAAGCCCATCACCCGCTCGACCCCGGCCCGGTTGTACCAGGAGCGGTCGAACATGACGATCTCGCCGGCGGTGGGCAGGTGGGCGATGTACCGCTGGAAGTACCAGGACCCGCGCTCGGTCTCGGTCGGCTTCTCCAGCGCGACGACCCGGGCGCCGCGCGGGTTGAGATGTTCGGTGAACCGCTTGATGGTGCCGCCCTTGCCGGCCGCGTCGCGCCCCTCGAAGACGAGGACGAGCCGCTGCCTGGTGTCCTTCACCCAGTACTGCAGCTTCAGCAGCTCGATCTGCAGCAGCCGCTTGTCCCGCTCGTACTCGTCGCGGGAGAGCCGCTGCGCGTACGGGTAGTTCTCCCGCCAGGTGTCGATGCTCGTCCCGTCGGGCCGGAGCAGGATCGCGTCGTCGGCGTCCTCCTCGACGACCGTCAGCGAGCGGACGTCCGCGCCCAGGTACTCGACCGGGAGCACGCCGGGCAGCGCCTCAGCGGCGGCACGCAGACCAGGAGTCGCGGTGGTCAGGTCACTCATGGCAGCCTCCGGTGGCGGTAGCGGGCCGTCGTCGGATACGGCACCTCCCGGGCCGCTTGTCTCCCGGGCAGCCTGTCTGCCGGGCGGTATCGCCTCCCGGTCAGCGTTGTCTCCCGGCCCGCCTTGTCCGCGACGTACCCGCTCCGGGGATGCGGCAGGCCGGGAGATCCCGCAACGCCCCGGTCGTCCTCCCCGATCCCACCACCGACCTGGCCGGACGGACCACGCCGAGCTGGGTGTTCATCATCTGTTCCCCCAGATGAACACGAGTCGACCCGCCTGGGAGCCAGGTCCGCGGGCCGATGCCCGGGGATGGGACCGTGTTACCCTCCATTTGATCAGTGTTCAAATGGCGAGCGGAGGTCGGATCACCGTGCAGCGACAGATGGAATACACCGGCCGCCTGTTCTGGGCCGAACGTGAACTCAAGGAACTCGGGATCGACCTGGACGACCAGCCCACGACCACCACCTGAACCGAAGCGACGGGACGGCCGGGGCGCCCGGCTCACCGCTACCAAAGGGAAGATCATGAATCTGGAGAAGTACGGGCCGTGGGCGCTGGTCGTCGGCGGCTCGGAGGGCATCGGTGAGAGCTACGCCCGGAAGCTGGCCGCCCAGGGCTTCAAACTGGTCCTCACGGCCCGCAAGACCGGTCCCTTACAGGTGCTCGCTGATGATCTGCGCGCGGGCGGCGCGGAGGTGCGCATCCTGTCCGTCGACCTGAGCGAGCCGGATGCCCTGGAGCGGACACGGAGCGTGACCGACGACATCGAGGTCGGCCTGCTCATCTACAACGCCGGCGCCAACAGCGTCCGCGGTGATTTCGTCGGGTTGGATCCCGCGGTCTACCGGTCGGTCATAGCCGTCAACGTGCTCGGTCAGGCCGAGTTTGCGCGGCACTACGGCGGCCTCATGTGCGCGCGCAAGCGCGGGGGGATCATCCTGTCCGGCTCGGGCGCCAGCTTCATGGGCGCGCCGTCCCTGGCCGCCTACTGCGGGTCGAAGGCCTTCAGCCGCATTTTCAGCGAAGCGCTGTGGATCGAGTGTGAACAGTACGGAGTCGACGTACTGCACCTCAGCATCGGCTTCACGGCCACTCCGGCGATGGCCCGGCTGGGTTATCCCCTCGACGCCGCTCAGGCACCCGACGAAGCCGCCCAGGAAGCCCTGGACAACATCGCCAATGGTCCGTTGTGGATCGCGGGCGGACAGTCGTCTCTCGAGACCGCGGTAAACCGGTCCACGGTTCCGGGGCGAGCCGAGGCAGTTCGGGCGTTCGCCACCCCGGGACGGTTCTGACGCCGCTCGAGCTCGGCGGGTGTGGGCCCCGTGCCCGGCGGCGGTGATGGTGTGGTCGCCAGCGATCCGCCGCCGGTCAGCACGGGTGCCATCAGCGGCCGCGGTCAGCCCGCGCGGTCAGCGGATGCGGTCAGCGGGTTTCCGGCGGCGCGGCGGCGTCGCGGCCGAGCGCGGCGAGACCGGCGGTCACCAGGTGCCGCAGGAGTTCGGGACGGCGCCCGGGGCGGCGGGCGAGGAACTCCGCGGGCGGCAGCACGACCCGGCCCGCCGACTCGTGCGTGCGCTCCCAGGGAGCGAGCTCGGTGACCATCGCAGCCCGGACCACCATGTACGTCAGATCATCCGGACCGAACAGGTCAGACTGGATGACCTCGACGGGCACCAGCGCGCCGAGCCTGATCCGGGCCTCCTCCCAGGCCTCCCGGCGCACGGTCTGCTCGACGGACGTCTCGTCGGCCCGGACGTGCCCACCGGGCAGGTCGAGGCCGCGGGCCAGATCCGCGAGCACCAGCCCGCCCTCCGGCGTCACCGCGACGACGCTCGCGCTGGTGACGGCGGCGAACGGCGGATCCACCGCCGACCCCAGGAACGTAAAGGTCACCCCGGCCTTCGGCCGGCCCGCCGTCGACCGCCGATCGGCCGCGCCGGTGCTCACGACCGACCCGCCGACCGGCTCACCGGTCGAACCCCCGGCCGGCCCACTGACCGAACCGCCGGCCCACCCGCCGGCCGAACCGCCGGCCGAACCGCCCACACCGTGATCATCAGACCTCCCGAGGCGACCTGAGTTCAATCGCGCGATTTGTATCTGCGACGGAGCCTACAAAACCCGCCTGGGCTGCTGTTACGCTGCCGCCACCTGAATGACGACCTCGAGTGGGTACTCAGGAGGCACGGTTCAGAAATGGCAGACATCCAGCGTGCGGCCGGGATTTCCGACCTCGACACCGGAGACGCGAGACCGGCTCCCCGCCGGAAAACACTCAGCAGCCCCTACCTGCACCGCCTCCAGCGCCGCCATTTCCTGCTGTTCGACATCATCCCGATTCTCGGCACCATAGCCGCGCTCGGCTTCCTCACCGTGCACCCGTTCGGTTTCACCGAGCTCGGGCTGCTGGCGTCGATGTGGCTGCTGACCGGGCTCGGTGTCACCGTCGGATATCACCGGCTGTTCACCCATCGGACGTTCAGGACAACGCGCGGCGTCTCGTCCGTGCTAGCGGTTCTGGGCTCGATGGCCGGCCAGGGTGGGATGGTCTCCTGGGTCGCCCTGCACCGGCGGCACCACGAGTGCAGCGACCGCGCCGGCGATCCGCACTCCCCCAATCTCGCCGGCGGCGGGCTGCGCGGCCGGCTCCGCGGGCTGGCGCACTCCCATTTCCTGTGGATGCGCCGCCACGAATACCCCAACATCGCCCACTACGCTCCCGACCTGCTGAGAGACCGCGCGCTGGCCCGGATCGGGCGGCGCTACGACCACTGGGTCCTCCTGGGCCTGCTGATCCCGACGCTCGTCGGCGGCCTGGTCTACTGGAGCTGGGCCGGGGCGGTGAGCGGGCTCCTCTGGGGCGGCCTGGTGCGGATCTTCGTCCTCGAGCACATCATCTGGTCGATCAACTCCTTCCTGCACATGTTCGGCACCCGGGCTTTCGACTCCCGGGAGAACAGCAGGAACGGCGGTGTCTTCGGGCTGCTGACCCTGGGCGAGTCGTGGCACCACAACCACCATGCCTTTCCGGAATCCCCTTCCTTCGGCCTGGCCTGGCACCGCCTGGACCCGGGGTACTGGCTCATCAGGACCCTCGCGGCGTGCGGTCTCGCCTGGGACCTCAAGGTTCCGTCCACGGAACGCATAGCCGCACGAAGAGTGCCGAGAACCGCCGGGACGGCGGCCGGCCCGGCGACATAGGGAGCGGACACAAGTGGAGGGGACGCAAATGGAGGGGGCACCAATGGAGTCGACGCAGGCGGAAATCGCGGGATGGTGCCGGGAGTACCTGGCCGGACTTCTCGAGGTCCCCGCGGGAACCCTCGACCTGGACGCCGACTTCGATCGGCTGGGCATCGATTCGGCCCTGGCGGTATCCCTGCTCACCGAGGTCGAGGACCGTTACGGTGTCGAGCTCGCCGCCGAGGAGCTTTTCGCCAATCCCAGCCTGAACGCCGTCGCGGCACGCCTCCACGAGCAGCGACAGGCGCAACGGCAGGTGACCTGATCGTGACGCTGACCGACGAGAATGACCGGAGGGCCGAGGCAGCCGAGGCGGCTGCCGCCGTCCGCCATCACTACGACGTGGGAAACGAGTTCTTCGCACTCTGGCTGGACCGGTCTCTCACCTACTCGTGCGCCATCCGGGTGGCGGCGGACGACACCCTGGAGGCCGCCCAGGAGCGCAAGCTGCGGTTCCATCTCGACGCGATCGACGCGGGCCGCGCGCGGAGCGTGCTGGACATCGGCTGCGGCTGGGGCTCGATCCTGGAGCGGCTGTCTGGTGAGCGTGGGGTGGCGCGGTCGGTCGGCCTCACCCTCAGCGAGGAGCAGGCGGCCCACGTGCGCTCCCGCGGCCACCCCGGCGTGGACGTCCGCACCGAGGACTGGCTGCACTACTCCCCCGAGGACCGCTTCGACGGGATCATCTCGATCGGCGCGTTCGAGCATTTCGCCAGGCCCGAGGACTCGCCGGCCGAGAAGGTTCGGCGCTACCGCGAGTTCTTCACCCGGACGAGGTCCTGGCTGAACGACGGGGGCGCGCTGTCGTTGCAGACGATCGCCTACGCGAACATGTCCGGCGCCGAGGCGAGCCGCTTCATGCAGCAGGAGATCTTCCCGAACGCGGAGCTGCCCACCCTGACCGAGATCGTGACCGCGGCCGAGGGCGTCTTCGAGATCCAGTCGGTGCACAACGGCCGGCTCGACTACGCCTGGACGTGCGAGCAGTGGGCCCGCCGTCTGCGCGCGCGGCGCGAGGAGGCGGGCCGGCTGGTGGGGCCCGAGGTGGTCGCCCGGTACGAGCGTTACCTGAAGCTGTCCTCCGTCGGCTTCCGGATGGGGAAGATCTGCCTGCTCAGGATCGTGCTGCGCCCTTTCCGGGACCGCTACTTCGCGGCCGGGGAGGTGCCGAGGGGATGACCCCGCGGGCACACGAAGCCGCCGTCGACGAAGCCGCAGCCGCCGTTGACGGAACCCCCGCCGGCAGGGCCCCCGGCGGGGGCGCCGCCGGCGGAGGGCGGGCGGCGATCCGCTTCAACCCCTTCGGCGCGGAGTTCCGCCGCGACCCCTATCCGCTGTACCGGCGGATGCGCGAGGCACAGCCCGTCCACCGCACGATGGGCATGTGGGTCCTGACCCGGCACGCCGACGTGCAGGGCGTCCTGCGGGACCGCACGTTCAGCGCCGGGCTCATCCCCCAGTTGGTCAGCCGGCGGGCCGGCCAGCTGGCCCGGGCGAACGTCGACCGGGTGGTGCGGCTCGGCGAGAAGTCCCTGGTGTTCACCGACAACCCGGACCACGCGCGGCTGCGCGGGCTGGTGAACCGGGTGTTCACCGCCACCGAGGTGGCCGCGCTGCGCCCCCGCGTCGAGGAGGTCGCCGGTGGCCTGGTGCGGCGCGCCCTGGCCGCCGGCGGCATGGACGCCATCGCCGACCTCGCGGCGCCGCTGCCCGTCACGGTCATGTGCGACTGGATGGCGCTGCCGGACGGCCTGCGCGCGCAGGTCGGCCCGTGGACGCACGACATCCGGTTCCTGCTCGAACCCGGGCTGATGCGGGCCGGCGACTTCGAGCACGTGTGCGACGTCGTCGAGACGTTCGCGCGGGCCCTGGACGGGGTCGTCGCCGAGCGCCGGCAGCGCCCCGGCGGCGACCTGATCAGCCGCCTGCTCGCGGCCCGCACGGCCGGCGGGGACGCACTCACCCCCGAGGAACTGATCTTCGTCTGCATCATGTGCTTCGTCGCGGGCAACGAGACCACGAAGTCGCTGCTGGGCAATGGTCTCCTCGCGCTGCTGCGGCACCCCGACCAGGCGGCCCGCCTGCACCGCGCGCCCGAGCTGGCCGGCGACGCCGTCACCGAGGCGCTGCGCTATGACAGCCCGCTGCAGATGACCAAGCGCGTCGCGACCCGCGACGTGGACGTCGACGGCCGGCGGATCCGGGCCGGAGACCAGGTGCTGCTGTGTCTCGGCGCCGCGAACCGCGACCCGGCCGTGTTCGACCGGCCGGACGAGTTCGACGTCACCCGCGCGCCGAAGGCGCACCTGGCCTTCGGCCACGGCATGCACGGCTGTCTCGGCGGTCTCCTCGCCGAGATGCAGGCCCAGGTCGTCTTCGAGCGCCTCTTCGGGGCGACCACCAGCATCGAGCCACGGACCGACCAGCTCGAGTGGCAGGACCACAGCTCCATCGTCCGGGGGCTGCGACACCTCCCGGTGACTCTGCACCCGGCCGCGCCGCGATGACGACGCTGCTTCCCGACGTCCTGCGTGGGCGGGCCGCGCTCGAACCGGAGCGGACGGCGTACGTCTTCGTGAACGAGCGTGCGGAGGAGACCGGCCGCCTGACCTACGGCGGGTTGCACGCCCGCGCGCTGGCCGTGGCCGGTGAGCTGTCCCGGGCCTGCGAGCCCGGTGACCGGGCGCTGCTGGTGTTCCCGCAGTGCCTGGACTTCGTCGTCGCGTACCTCGGCTGTCTGTACGCGCGGGTGGTCGCGGTGCCCGTCCACCCGCCGCACCGGGACGGTGTCCAGGACTCCACCCGCCGGATCGTGGACGACTGCGAGCCGGCCGCGGTTCTCACGCTCGAGGCGATGGCCCGCGAGCTCCGGGCCGCCCTGACCTCGCCGCGCGGCGCGATGTCCTGGATCCCCGTCGACCGGATCCCCGCCGGCCCGGCTCCCACGGGCATCCACACCGTGGACGTCCACGCCGCGGGCCTCGACCCCACGGACATCGAGCCCATGGGCCTCGATCCCGCCGACATCGCGTTCCTGCAGTACACGTCGGGCTCGACGTCGGACCCCAAGGGGGTCATGGTCTCCCACGGGAACCTCGCCGCCAACCAGGAGATGATCCGGCGGGCCTTCGGGCACGACCGCGACTCGACGGTGGTCGGCTGGGCTCCGTTCTTCCACGACCAGGGCCTGATCGGCAACGTGCTGCAGCCGCTGTACGCCGGGGCCACCTGCGTCCTGATGTCCCCGACCGCCTTCATCCGGTGGCCGATGCTGTGGCTGTCGCTGATCTCCCAATACCGCGCGCACACCAGCGGCGGCCCGAACTTCGCCTTCGAGGCCTGCGTGGCCCGCGCCGCCCGGGGCGGGGTGCCCGATCTCGATCTCAGCTGCTGGAAGGTCGCCTTCAACGGCGCGGAGCCCGTCCGCCCCGACACCCTGCGACGCTTCGCCGAGACGTTCGCGCCGCACGGGTTCGACGAGCGGGCGCTCTACCCGTGCTACGGCCTCGCCGAGGCGACGCTGCTGGTGACCGGCAGCGAGAAGGGCCGCGGGGCGCGGGTGATCGAGGCGGCCACCGAGGACCTGCGTGCGGGCCGCTACACGCCGGTGCCCGCGGGCCGCGGCAGCACCCTGGTCGGCTCCGGGGTCCTCCCCCGGGACGGCGCGCTGCGGATCGTGGACCCGCGGACGGGACGCTCTCTCCCGCCGGACCGGATCGGGGAGATCTGGGTCGCCGGGGACCATGTCGCGCGGGGCTACTGGAACCGCCCGTGGGAGAGCACCGAGACCTTCCGCGCCGAGCACGCCGACGAGCCCGGCCGCGGCTACCTGCGCACGGGGGACCTCGGCCTGGTGGTCGACGACGAGCTGTTCGTCGTGGGACGGCTGAAGGACCTCGTGATCATCCGGGGCCGGAACTACTACCCCCAGGACCTCGAGCACACCGCGCAGTCCGCGCATCCCGCGCTGCGGCCGGGCGGGTGTGCCGCGTTCTCCGTTCCGGGTGCCGACCGGGAGAGGCTCGTCATCGTCCAGGAGGTCAGGGGCGAGTTCCGGCGGCGGGCCGACCCGGGTGAGGTCGCCGGGGCCATCCGGGCCGCGGTGGTGCGTGAGCACCAGGTCTCCGTCGGGGATCTCGTGCTGACGCTGCCGGGCCGGCTCCAGAAGACGACCAGCGGAAAGATCATGCGAGCCGCGGCCCGACGCCGCTATCTGCGAGACGCCTTCGACCGCTGGACGCCGCCGACCGGCCCGTCCACCGGCCCGTTTCCCAGCACCGACAACCCGCATGAGAAGACCTGAGATGGACTCGCCACGAGCGCCGAACCCCGATTTCGAGCGGGCCGTGACGGACGCGGTCCTGAGCATGCCGGCGGCCCGGCACCTCGGCTTCCAGGTCGGCAGGCTGGCGCCGGGCGAGGCCGAGCTCGTCCAGCCGTACCGGGCGGGGCTGACCCAGCATGACGGGTTCGTCCAGGGCGGCGTGCTGGGAGCGCTGGCGGACTTCGCCGGCGGGTGCGCGGCCGGCACGCTGCTGCCGGCTGGCTGGGCCAACATGACCATCGACTACACGGTCAAGATCGTGGCCCCCGCGCGCGGGGAGCGGATCGTCGCGCGCGGGCGCGTCATCAAGGCGGGGCCGACCATCAGCGTCGCCGCCGCCGACGTCTACAGCGTCTCGACCGCCCGCGGCCGGGAGGTCGAGACGCTGTGCGCGACCGCATTCGTCACTCTGCGCAACATCAGGGTCCCCGACCCGAGGAGGGGCGCCGACCGGTGACCGACACCCGAACCCCGCGGGCCGCCAGCGGGCCGTACGTCTTCAATCCGTTCGCCGACGGCTTCGCCGAGGACCCCTACCCGCACTATGCCCAGCTGCGCGAAAACGCGCCGGCGCACCGGCATCCGCTGGGATTCTGGCTTGTCTCCCGGTACGAGGATGTGGCGAGAATCCAGCGCTCCGGGCATTCCGTCGACGAACGGCACATCACCGAGCTTCCGGAGTGGAAAAGCGAGTCGCGGACCCTGGGCAAGCAGAACCGGCTCATGCACGGCCTGTCCATGCTCGACCAGGATCCACCGAACCACACCAGGCTGCGCCGGCTGGTGACGAAGGCGTTCACCCGGCGCGCCGTCGACGCGCTCGAAGGGCGGATCGAACGCATCGTCGACGACGCTCTCGACCGGATGGCCGAGGCGGGCCGGGTCGACCTCGTCGCGGAGCTGGCCTTCCCGCTCCCGTTCACCGTGATCTCCGAGCTGCTGGGCATCCCGGTGCTGGAGCACGGCAGGCTCCGCGAGCTGACCGGGACGATGGTGCGGGCCCTCGAGCCGCTGCCCGACCCGGGGCTGCAGGCCGAGATCCGGGCGGCGAACGACGAGGTGGCCGCCATCATGCGCGCGGTGACCGACTGGAAACGTGACAACCCCGGCGACGACCTGCTGACCGCGCTCATCGGCGCGGAGCACGACGGTGACGTTCTCAGCGCGGAGGAGCTGGTCGCGCAGGTCATGCTGCTGTACGTCGCCGGCCACGAGACGACGGTGAACCTCGTCGCGGGCGGGATCCTCACGCTGCTGCGCCACCCCGACCAGATGCGCCGGCTGCGCGACGAGCCCGAGCTCGCCGGGAACGCGGTGGAGGAGCTGCTGCGCTACGACAGCCCGGTGCACCTGATGCGGCGGATCACCCTGGAGCCGCTGTCCGTGCGTGGCACGGAGATCCCGCCCGGCGTGTTCGTGACGGTGTGTCTCGCGGCGGCCAACCGGGATCCCGACTTCTGGGGCCCGGACGCCGACGAGGTCCGCCTCGACCGTACCGACGCGCACCGGCACGTGTCCTTCGGCGCCGGGATCCACCACTGTGTGGGCGCGGCGCTGGCCCGGTTGGAGGCCCGGGTGGCAATCTCCCGCTTCGTCGGGCGATTCCCCGCGCCGGCGCTCGAGGACGTCCGCTGGAACGGCCGGATCAACGTCCGCGGCCCGGCCTCGCTGACGGTCGCCGTCCGGTAACGGCGTCTCGGGAGGCGGCGGCCGTCCGGGCCGCCACCGGCGTCACGGGCCGCCACCGGCGTCACGGGCCGGCGGCGCCCTGGAACGGTGGGATCACGCCCCGGCGACGAACCCGCGCAGCAGGCCGGTGATGACGTCGGGCTGCTCCAGCGGGCTGGTGTGGCCGCAGTCGGCGACAACCTCGAGCCGGGCGCCGGGGATACGGGCCGCCATCCGCTCGGCCCGTTCGGGCGGGGTGGCCACGTCGTCGGCGCCGACGACGACGAGCGTGGGCACCGCGATGCCGGGGATCTCGTGGTCGACGGGCGGGCGGTCGGCCACCCCGAGCACCGCCTTGCGCAGGGCGGAGCGGTCAACCCGGTCGAGCCGGCCGGCCCACTCCGCGACGACGGGCCGGCCGTCCGGGTCCGCGAGGAAGGCGGGGCCGAACATGGTCGGACGGACCCGGCCGAGGACCGGCCGGACGCCGACCAGCCGAGCCACCAGGGCCAGGCGCCGGTAGGCACCGGCCTCGGTCGGCTCCTCGGCATCGGCGCTCGAGTCGAGCAGCGTCAGCGACCGCAGCAGCTCGCCGTGGCGGGCCGCGATCCGCAGGCCGACGAAGCCGCCCATGGACAGTCCCACCCAGTGCACGGGCGCGAGGCCGAGCCGCTGGATCACGGCGACCGCGTCGGCGGTGAGGGTGTCCATGTCGTACCCGCCGGGGGTCGGCGGTGTGTCACCCTGGCCGCGCCAGTCAAGGGTGACGCAGCGGTAGTGCTCGCGCAGCGCCGCGACCTGCGCGCGGAACACCCAGCCGCCGAACAGCAGGCCGTGCCCGAACACAATCGTCGGCGCATCCGGCCGACCTGCTGGGGAACCGGTATCTCCATAAGCGATCGACACGCCCCGGACATCGATGGTCGACACAGCGCTCCGCTCCTTCTTGAGATCTTATCCCATGCCAGGAAGCGGGCACCTCGACTACCCGCCCCGATATTCTCCACGACATCCGGAAAACATTCAGTTAATATACGGAAAAGTAAGATCGAAAAGATTAGGATATTTCCCGTAAAGCGATTCCGGTAAGCGCTCCCGGTAACCCCGAAGTGACGTCCTGGTCGGAGGTGGCCGATCCCGCGCGCCGCCCGGCGCGAGCGACATCCTCGATCTGGAGCGTGCCGGCCGGGTCTCCGCCATCGGCGCGGCCACCGACGCGGGCGGGCCGGCCGTCGGCGACTAGATGTGTGCCCTGCTGACCGGTGGCGGGTACGCGGCCCGCGCCAACGTTCCGGCGACGCCGGCACCGGAACGCCGAACACCGTCCCGTCGTCCGAAGGCTGTGCCCACCGACGGATCGTGAAGTACTCTTGCCGCCAACCTCGCTATCCGGCTATTGTCACTGACGGCTATTGTCACTGACAATTTGCGGTCAGATGATTTGGCGGTCAGATGATGGAATCCCGCACTCGGATCGTCTTATCCGAACGAGGCTGACATGGTGACGCGCGACGCCTCGGCCCTGGACCCTCGACGGATCCGCGAGCTGTTCGATCTCCGTAGTGAGATGTACGCCGCCCGCGGCGGGGCGTTCGAGGGCGACATCTACCCGGAGTTCCACCGGCTGCGCGAGACCGGCCCGGTGCATCCCGGCATCGTCGGTCCTCTGGTCGGATTCCACCGCGACGCATTCTTCCCGGGCCTGCCCTATCCGGAGCTGCCGCACTTCTCGGTCTTCGACTACGCCACCTGCCAGGCGGTGCTTCGGGACACTGAGACCTTCGCCTCGGCGCCGGCCATCCCGGGCTTCGAGAACGAGCGGAGCGAGACTGTTCTGCTCTTCATGGACGGCACGCGGCACCGCCGCTACCGGGCGCTCGTCCAGCCGTCGTTCGTGCCCAAGCGGGCTGGCTGGTGGATCGACCGGTGGATCAGATCCACCGTGCACATGCTCATCGACACCTTCGAGGCCGCCGGCCGGGCCGATCTCAACGTCGAGTTCTGTGCCGCCATTCCGCTGCTCACCATCTGCGGCGGCTTCGGTGTCGGCGCCGCAGACGCGCGGAAATCACGGATGAGGACGGCGGGCACCACACCCTCGCCGACGAGGAGATCCTGGGCTTCGCGTTTCTGCTGCTGACCGCCGGCTCCGGTTCGACGTGGAAGCAGATGGGCATCACGCTCCTCACCCTGCTGACCCATCCCACCTGGCTGGAAGCCGTACGCGCGGACCGCGCGCTCCTGCGCCCGGCAATCGACGAGGCCATCCGCTGGACGCCCACGGACCCGATGTTCTCGCGTTTCGCGAGAGTGGACACGACGCTGCGTGAGGTCGCGATCCCTGCCGGGTCGGTCGTACATCTGTGCTTCGGCGCGGCCAACCGCGATCCCGCGCGCTGGGAGCGTCCGGACGAGTTCGATCCCACCCGCCCGGTGGGTCCGCATCTCGGCTTCGGTGGCGGACCGCACATCTGCCTGGGCATGCATGTGGCTCGCACGGAGATCCACACCGCGGTCTCCGCGCTGCTCGACCGCCTACCCGGTCTGCGCCTCGATTCTCATGCCGAGACCCCGCGCGTCATCGGGATGTACGAGCGGGGACCGTCCGCCGTGCCGGTGGTGTGGCGATAGGAGCCACCTCCTCGCCGCCCGGCCGGACGGCACCGAACGCCGTCCGGCCGCAGCACGGCGTGACCCGCGCTCAGGCGGTGGGATCGTCGATGCGCCGGCCGGTGGTCGCGTCGAACAGGTGGAGATGCGCGGCCGCGACCCTGGTCCGCACCCGGTCGCCGACGGCCGGCTGGTCGACGCCCGCCCGGACGGCCACCGCCCAGCGGCCGAGCTCCCCGGCGCAGTGCACGACGACGGCGTCGCCGGTGAACTCGACGACGTCGACCACGCCGTCGGCGTGCAGCCCCGGCCCGGTCGGCTCGCCCCCGGCGCCCGGTCCGGCGGCAGGTCCGGCGTCCGGCAGCCGCTCGAGGACCCCGTCCCCGGGACGCCACCCGAGCCGGACCTCGGCCGGCAGCCCGTCGCCGGGGATCACCACGCGCAGGCCGGGCGCGGTCAGCTCGGTCCCGGCGGGATGCGTGCCCGCCCGCACGTCGTGCAGGTTCATCGCCGGGCTGCCGACGAAGCCGGCGACGAAGGTGTCCGCCGGGCTCCGGTAGACCTCACCGGGCGTGCCGGACTGGACGACCTTCCCGCCGTTCATCACCACCAGGTTCGTGCCCATCGACAGTGCCTCGAGCTGGTCGTGCGTCACCAGGACCACGGTGTTGCCGAGTTCCCGGTGCAGCCGGACGAGCTCGGCGCGCGCGTGCTGGCGGAGCTGGGCGTCCAGGGCGGACAGCGGCTCGTCGAGCAGCAGCACCGAGGGGCGGCGGACGACCGCGCGGGCCAAGCCGACGCGCTGGCGCTCGCCGCCGGAGAGCTGAGCCGGCCGGCGTCCGCGCAGCTTCTCCAGGCCCAGCATCGCGCACGCCTCGGTGACCCGGCGGGCGATGTCGGCCCGGCTCGGCCCGTTGCGCCGGTCGTGGCGGGCCTCGAGCCGCAGGCTGAACGAGATGTTCTGCTCGACGGTCAGGTGCGGGTAGAGCGCGAAGTCCTGGAAGACCATCGAGACCCCGCGCCGTCCCGGCGCGACGTCCGTGACGTCCACACCGCCGATCACGACCCGGCCCGTGTCCGGGGTCTCCAGGCCGGCGACGACCCGCAGCCCGGTGGACTTGCCGCAGCCCGACGGCCCGACGAGCACGGTGAACGAGCGGTGCGGGACCTGCAGCCGCGGCACGTCGAGGACGGTCTGGCGGCCGTAGCGCTTCGTGACGCCGTCGAGCAGGACGCCGGCGCCGTCCGAGGCGAGATCGTCCGGGATGGCACCGTCCGGAGTGGCAACGTCCGGGACGGCACCAGCAGTCATCGGGGGACTCGCAATCGTCATCGCGCTACCGCAATCCGGCCTGGAGGAAGGCGTCGGCGATCCGCCGGGACGCCAGGACATACGCGGCGGCGACCGGGAGCGTCGCGAGCATCGCCGCGGCGAGCATCGGGCCGTGCTCGGGCCCCTCTGTGGTCTCGAAGAGCTGGAGCCCCATCTGGATCGTGGTGTGCTCCGGACTGGGCGCGGCCAGCGAGGGCCACAGGTACTCGTTCCACGTCGTGATGAACACGACGATCCCGACCGCGCCGAGGGCGGGACGCAGCAGCGGCAGCACGATCTGCCGCAGCGTCTCGCCGTGCGTCGCGCCGTCGAGAGTGGCGGCGGCGATCAGCGTCGGCGGTATCGCCCGGATGTGCTCGCGCAGCAGCAGGACGGCGAGCGCGCAGGTCGCGAGCTGCGGGACGATCAGGCCGACGAAGCTGTCCCGCAGGTCCAGCCGGGTGATCATCAGGAAGTGCGGGATGATCAGCGACTGCGGGGGGACGACGAGGGCGACCGTGACCAGGCCCAGCACCAGCCGCTGGCCCCGGTGGGCGAAGCGCACGAACGACCAGGCCGCGAGCACCCCGGCGACCAGGTGCAGCAGGGTCACACCGATCGCGGTGACGAAGGTGTTGACCAGCAGTCGCCAGAGCGGGAACTCCCGCAGGGCGTACCGGTAGTTGTCCAGCGTGCCCGGGAACGGCAGCGGGTTCGCGTTGTAGATGTCGGTGCCGGGCTTGAACGACGCGGACAGCGCCCACAGCAGCGGGAACAGCATGACGAACGCGGCCAGCAGCAGCACCGCGTGCCGGCCCACCGCCGCGCCCCGGCCACCGGACAGGGCGCGGCTTCCGGTCAGTGCGCGGCTATCCGAGGGCACGGCGCCTCCTCAGCAGGGTCGACAGTCCGAACAGCGCAGTGAGGATCAGCACGATCAGGACCGCGGCGGCGGCTCCCGTCCCGGCGTCGAAGAAGGTGAACGCGTAGGTGTACAGGCGGTAGTAGATGTTGTCGGTGCTGGCGTCCGGGCCGCCCTGGGTCAGCACGGCGATGTTGGTGAAGGTCCACTGGCCCGCGAAGACCACGCAGAGAAACGACAGCAGGACGGTCGTGTTGACCAGCTGGGGGACCACCAGATGCCGGGTGATCTCCCACTCGGTGGCGCCGTCGATGCGGGCGGCGTCGAACGCGCGGCGGTCGAGCGCGGCCAGCGCCGCGCCGTACAGCAGGATGTTCAGCGCCACGAACCGGCTGGACGTGATCAGCGAGATCGCCCAGATGGCGGTGTCGGGATCGCCGAGCCAGTCCTGCTCGGGCAGGCCGACGGCGCCGAAGACGTGGTTCGCCACGCCGCCGAGCGGGTCGAGTACGAACCGCCAGGACAGCGCCGTCGCGACCGGGGCCAGGACGACCGGCAGGAACAGCAGCGACCGGTAGTTGTCGCTGGCCCGCCCGGGCCGCTTCCACAGCATGATCGCCAGTGCCATGGGGACGATCGTGGCGAACGGCAGCAGCGCCAGGACGTAGAGCCCCGTCCGCGCGAGCGCGTGCGGGAACTCCGGTTCCTCCACCAGGCGGCGGTAGTTGTCCACGCCGACGAACGTCTTGTCCGGCGACACCAGGTCCCAGTCCAGGAGGCTGAGCACCATGGTGAACACCAGCGGCCCGTACACGAAGACGAGCAGGGAGATCAGGACCGGGGCCTGGTAGGCCCAGGGCGTCAGTCGGGCGCGGACGGCGGCGGCGGGGACACGCCTGTTCGCGTGCCCCCGCGCGTCGAGCGTCGAGGCGCCGGCCTCGAGGGTGGTCATCGTCAGGCGCTGAGCTTCCGGATCTTCTCGGCGACCGAGGTGAGCGTCGGCCCCGGGTCCGCGCCCCGCAGCACGATCGGTTCGACCGCCTCGTCCTGCAGCGCGACGACCGCCTGGTTCGCCTTCGTGCCGCGGAAGGCGGTGTACGGCGCGACGGTGTCGAGCTGCTCCAGCGACGGGGCGAGGAGCTTCACGATCGCCGAGTCCGCCAGCTTGGTGGCGACGGACTCGCGCAGCGGCAGGTAGCCGATCTTGGAGGTGATGATCTCGAAGCCGGCGTCGCTCGTGACGAACTTGATGAACTCCCAGGCCGCCCGGCGGTGGTCGTCGTCCTTGGCCAGCACCGCGAGCCCCGCGCCCGAGTAGGTGGGCCGGGCGGGCTTCGAGCCGAAGGTCGGGAAGCCCGCGGTCCGCAGCTCGAACTTGCCGTCGGCGGCCTTCATCGCGCTGGCCAGGACGGAGGTGCTGGTGACGAGCATGCCGAGTTTGCCGGTAGTGAAGGCGGCCAGCGCCGTCTCGGTGTTCACCGACGGCATCGCGCCGGATTTGACGAGGTCCTGCACCGCCGTGAGCGCCCCGACCGCCGGCGGCTTGTCGAGGGTGACCTCGCCGTTGGCGTCGACCAGGCTGCCGCCGTTGCCGTTCACCACCGACTGGGTGAGGAAGTCGGACTTCGCGGAGTCCACGACGCCGTAGTAGACGCCCTCGGACCCGGTGGCCTTGATGGCCAGCCCGGCTGCCTTGACGTCCGCGATCGTCGTCGGCGGCTTCGCCGGGTCGAGCCCGGCGGCCCGGAAGAGGTCGGCGTTGTAGTAGAGCACCGGGATCGACATGGTGTAGGGCATCGCCTTCACCTGGTCGTCGACCGAGACGGCCGAGAGGATGCTCTTCGACATCCCGGCGACGTGCTCGTCCCACTCCGACGTCGGCGGGATCTCCTGGACGGGCACGATCGGCAGGGCCTGCACGGCCTCGGCCATCTTGCTCCAGCCGATCTGCGCGACGTCCGGCGGGCTGCCCGCGGCGGTGTCGGTCCGCAGCCGGGTGAGGACGTCCTTGGTCGCCACGCCCTGCGGCTCGACGGTGATGTTGGGGTGTGCCTTCTCGAACGCGTCGATGAGGGCCTGCGTCCCCGTGCCGCCGAGCCCGGGGGTGCCGTAGTTGTACGAGAGGAACTTGATGGTGACCTTGGTCGCGCTGTCCAGTGGAGCCAGCGCCCCATCGGTGCCCTCGGCGCTCGAGTCGCCGCCGCCGCATGCCGCCGCGGCGAACACCGAAACGGCTGCGAGCAATGCGGGAATCAGCCGCCGACCACGCACGCGTCCTGTCCGGCCTGTCATACTTTTACCTTTCCGAGATTCGTGCACACCCGTGTCGCCGGCGTGCGTGAGGCCGATGAAACGCACTGGTGGAATCGCAGGGGCGAACCGTGCCAGCCCGCCTTCCGATCCGCGTCCAGCGGCGGGATGTCGCCGCGATTCCCGAGGTCCAGGTGGAGCATGACGGCCGGTCCCCCCCGAGCAGACAGGCAGGCGGTTCCCTGGGAACGGAACCGATGCCCGTTCCCCCGCCCCCCTGCGCACCGGACCCGAATCGGGCTGTTCGGGCCGCCGCGAGCAATCGTGCTACCGCGGATTCCCGATCGCAAACGTAACTTCGAATCCGATCATCACGTAATCCAATCGACGCAAGGCCTAAAGCACCCGACCAATATGCCGAAGAACGGTGGATGAACACGTCGGGTCGAAAAGGTGAAGGACGCCGCTCGCGCGGCCCCCCGGCGAGCCGGATCTCACCTTGCGGAGGGCCGAGCCCGGCCGGGGTGGCCTGGCTGGCAGGCTGACGGGATGGCCGGTCGGAGCGCGTCACCAGGTGATGTGGCACCCGCCGTCGCCGCCGCCCGGCTGACCGCCCAGGGGCTGGCGGGCACGGCGCGGTCAACGGCCGTCGACGTGGTGGCCCACCTCCTCGCCGTGCAGGCGCAGGACCCCCGCGGCATGCGCCTCACGATCCGGTCGCGCGCGGCCGGCTCCCACGCCGCCGACGTCGACGAGGCCCTGACCACCGACCGCTCGCTCGTCGTCACCTGGCTGAACCGGGGGACGCTGCACCTCGTCCGGGCCGAGGACTACTGGTGGCTGCACCCGCTGACCGCCCCGCGGATGCAGGCCCAGATCCGGCGTCGGTTCGCCGAGGAGGGCGTCTCCCCCGCCCAGGCCGAGAGGGGCATCTCGGTCGTCGAGCGGGCGCTGGCCGCCGACGGGCCGCTGGGCCGCGACGCGCTGCGCGAGCGTCTCCGCGGTGCCGGCGTACCGGTGGACGGGCAGGCGCTGATCTACATCCTCATCGAGGCGTCGGTGCGCGGCCTGGTCGTGCGCGGCCCGGTGACCGGCGGCGAGCAGGCGTACGTGCTCGTCCGCGACTGGCTGGGCCCGCCGCCGGAGCCCCGCGAGCGCGACGACACGCTGACCGAACTGGCCCGGCGGTACCTGGCGGGCCACGGCCCGGCCACCGACCGCGATCTCGCCCGCTGGGCCGGGCTGCCCCTGGGCGACGCCCGCCGCGGGCTGGCCACGATCGCCGCGGACCTGGCCGACCGCGACGACGGCCGCGCCCAGCTGCGACGTCCACCCGGCCTCGGGCCGGCAGCCCTCGCGGGCGGCGACGCCCGGATGCCGCCGCCGAGGCTGCTCGGTCAGTTCGACCCGATCCTGCTCGGCTGGGAGTCGCGGGACTGGATCGTCGGACCGCACCGCGGCATCGTCACGTCCAACGGCATCTTCCGACCGTTCGCCCTGGTGGACGGCCAGGCGGGCGGCATGTGGGCCGTCCGCGCCGGGCGGGTCGAGCTGACGCCCTTCACCCCGTTCTCCCCCGCCGCCACCGAGGCGCTGCGTGCCGAGGCCGCCGACGTGGAACGATTCCTCCGCCCGGCCGCCCCAGAACGCTGAACGGCACGCCCGGCACGGATCAGGGCGTGGAACCCGCTCCGTCCCCGGGGGTCATGACGAGGCAGGTGCTGCTCGCGGTGGCCACGACCCGGCCCTGCGCGTCGCGGACGTCGCCCTGCGCGAACGCGGCCCGGCGGCCGGGACGGGTGACCCAGCCGTGCGCGGTCAGGGTGTTCGCCCGTCCGGGGAGAACGTGGACCGGGCGCACGTAGCTGATCTTGATCTCCAGCGAGGTGTAGGCGGCACCGGCCGCCAGCGTCGTGTGCACCGCGCAGGCCGTCGCGGTGTCGAGCAGCGTGCAGACGAGGCCACCGTGGACGAGTCCGATGGGGTTGTACGCGGACTCGTCCGGCTCGCAGGTGAAGACCACGTCGCCGACCTCCACCGAGACCGGACGGAAGTCGAACACCCGCGAGATCGGCGGGGGCGGGACGGTGCCGTCGACCATCGCCCGCAGGAACTCCAGGCCGGACATGGCCAGGCTCGACCGCGCGCTGGCGGCCGGGTCGTACCAGGTCACGGTCTTGCGGCGCAGGTCGCCCCACCTGGGGTCCGCGCCCGGCGGCGCGGCGACGGGCTCCGCCGGTGCACCGGCGGAGCGGGGTTCGGGCTCGGACACAGACACGGGCTCGGGCTCAGACGCGGGCTCGTTGGGCGCGGCGGGCGGCATGAACAGGAGCCTAGCCACCCAGACCATCTGAGTTGGAAATTACTTCCCAGCCACATCTCGCCCCCGTGACGCGATCAGGTCGACGGGCTCCCGGTCGGCGACTCCGCTCCGGTCCGCACGGACCGGGGCGGGTCAGACAGCGCGGATCGGCAACGGCGGGCCACCCGAGACCACCCGGGAGACGGTGAAGACCACGCGCCGGCCGGTTCCGCCGTCGTCGTCCGCCGGGCCGGGGTTCGCCCATTCCACGTGCGCGCGGCCCGAGAGCTGCACGGTGTCGCCCGTGCCGAAGTCGACGAAGGCCAGCGCGGCCGTGTCGTCGACCTGCAGGTTGCCGAGACTGTTGAACATGTTGTTGCCGGGGTAGTCGGGCCACGCCAGGTCGCCTCCGGCGACCTGGACGAACCCGGCCGGGCCACCGCGGTGTGACGCGTCGGCACCGCGTTCCGGATGGATGGTGCCGAGGAAGAAGGTGTCGGCCGCGCGCACGATCCGGGTGGCCGCCTCGTCGAGCCGATCACCGACCGGCGGAGCCGGGTGCTCGGTCCGGCGGGTCGGCCCCGTGCCGATCGTGCGCTCCTGGATGTACTGCGGGCAGTTGCCGTAGGCCTCGCCGACCTCGACCACCAGGCTCCCGGGACGGGCCGAGATCAACGTGCCGTTGACGCGCATTCGGCGCCGCGCCTGTGGATCGATCGCCACGATCCCGACCGGCTGGTCCGCGCCGAGGTCGGCCAACGGGTCGCCGGGCGCCGGAGCCGCGCGGATCCGCAGCAGCTCCCCGGCACCGTCGAGGAATCCCGGTGGACCCGTCAGGACCGAGATCCACAGCGTTCCGGCGCGGTCGCGCGCGGTCAGCGCCGCTAGCCGCAGACCTGCCAGGAAAGCCGTCGAGCCGGGGCGCAACCGGGTCGGCCCGAGCATGCCCGCGAGCCGAGCCGCCTCCCGGGCGACACCAGCCCGCTGCTGCACCGCCAGTTCGCCGTCGTGGAAACCCCGAGCCGGGTCGGCTGTCATCGCAACGTCACCTCGCGGTCTGTCAAATGCCGACTACGCCACCGAGAGACGGAAAATCGGCCCTCGGTCGCGCCCCGCTCGGCAGCCGAATGCTCCACACCACCGATCGTCCCGCCGACGCCGCCTACGGGGAACCTCAGATGACGGTAGCTGGAGGCCTACGGAACTCGCTCGACTTCACCGGCGGATGAGTCCGGCGGCCGTCCGGGCCTGGTTCAACCCGGCCTGGTAGACCGGCCGCCAACGGCTCCGGTCACCCAGGTCGGGGCCGAAGCTGTTCCGCGCGGCCTCGTCGGGGGCGATCCGCACGACGGCGGGCGCGGGCCGCACGGCGGCCGCCACGGGCGACACGGCGGGCCCGGGCCTGGGAGCCCCCGGTTCGATGACCACGACCGGGTCGGCGCCGTCAGCGAGGTGGATGTTGGATCCGCCGCCCAGCGCGCCGTCCATGTAGCGCCGGCCCTCGATGGTCACCGGCGGGTAGGCGGCGGGCATGGCGCAGCTGGCCGCCACGGCGGAGGCCAACGGGACGCCGCTGCCGCGGTCCCAGACGACGGGCCGGCCGGTCTCGACGTCCACCGCGGTGATCAGCAGCCGCCGGTCCGGCCAGTCGTGGGCTCCGATCAGCCACGCCATCCGGGCGACGTGCACGTCCTCGGGGATGGTCGGGGCGGTGAGCGCGATCCGGCCGACGCGACGGACCCGCTCCGGATCGGCCTGATCGGCGAGGATCGCGAACACCTCGCCCATCGGGCCGGGGTCCGGGCGGGTCCGCGGAGCGGTCGGGTCGGGGCTCGGATCAGGCAGGGCGGAGAGGCACTCGGGGTCACCGCCGGTGGCCAGGACCGCACCCGCGATCGCACCCGCGGAGGTTCCCACGATCAGATCGGCGGCGGCGAGGTCCACGCCGCCACGGCGCAGGCCGGCTGCCAGCCCGAGCAGCCAGGCCGTGCCGACCAGCCCACCCGGCCCCAGGACGACCGCCGCACCATCGGAGAAGTTGACATCCTCCCCGGTGTGAACTCCAGGGATTCCCGTACCTCGCGATCCGGGTTCCTGCTTCGTCAACGGACGCCTCCTCGCTTCAGGAGCGAGGTGGTCTCACTGATAGCCCGGGCCAGCGAGTGGTTGCGGACCATGGTGCGGACGGACAGGTCCTCGACGACCACCGTTTGGTTCTCGCGGATGATCCTCGTGGACAGCTTGTGTAGATGATCCCGGCGCCGATCCGCGATCCTGCCGTGAATCTCCGCGACCCTCGCGCGGGCCTTCACCCGGTTCGCCGAGCCCTTCGCCTTGCGGGACAGGTCCCGCTGCGCCCGCACCAGCCGGACACGGTCGCGGCGCTCGTGCCGGGGGTTGGTGACTTTCTCCCCGGTCGACAAGGTGACCAGCGCTGTGATGCCCGCGTCGATCCCGACCTGCCCCCCAGCCGGCGGGAGGCTGGTGACGGTGTCCTCGACCAGGATCGAGACGTGGTACTGGCCGCGGGCGTTCCGCGACACCGTCACCCGCGAGGGCGTCGCGCCCTCGGGCAGCGGACGCGACCAGACGATGTCCAACGGCCGGTCCTGCTTGGCCAGTGTGATGTTCCCGTTCCGGTAGGTGAAGCAGTTCCGGAAATAGGTCGCCGAATCGAGGCTCCTGCCCTTCTTCTTGAAAGACGGATATCCGGCCCGTTTTTCCCAGAAGTTCACGAACGCCGTCTGCAGATGGCGCGGCGTGGCCTGCAGCGGCCCTTTCGACGGTTCGGCCAGCCACGCCGTCTCCGTGTCCCGCTTCCACACGGTGAGCATCCTGTCGGTCTCCGCGTGCGTGACCCTGCGCCGCTCCTGGGTCCAGGCACGGGACCGTTCGGCCAGCGCCCGGTTGTAGACGTAGCGGACACAGCCGAAGGTACGGGCCAGCTGCGCGACCTGCTCGGGATTCGGGTAGAAGCGATAACGATATGCCCGCTTCACCACCCGAGAACCCATACCCGACAGAATAACGAACTTCCCTGTCGCCCTGTCGTTGATGCGCTAACCCTGCCTTGAAGTACAGGGCTTGCGCGCCACGTGTCCCGGTCATGCCGATCAGCGTCGGGGCTGAAGTCGGGTTCAGGTCAAGGCCCAATGCCGTGAAGCTTAGTTTGATCTTTCCGGGATCTGGTCAGGCCGCGCGCGGGGCGAGTGGGTGGAGCCGGATCGTGGCGGGGCCCGGGTGGCGGACCGAGGCGGGTTCGTCGGGTCTCTTGACGCGGTAGCTGTTGTGCCGGGCCCGTTTGACGACCCGGGGGCAGGTGCGGTGGCGTCGTGGCGGGTTGAGCCCGCGGGTGATCTCGGTGTGGAACCTGGGTAGCCGGGCGTTCCAGTCCTCAGGGGGAAATGTCCGCCGTTCCGGTGGCGGAACGGCGGACCAGGCGCAGTGTCCGGGCGAAACCGACCCGGTCGGGGTCGATCTCGGCGGCCTCCGCGGCGCCGGCGATCAGGGCGGTGAGCGCGTACTGGACGATCAGCCAGGCCCACATCTCCTGGACCGCCAGGTCCGGCAGCCGGGAGCGCAGGACTCTCCCGGGGCCGCGTAGATGGGTCTTGAGCTGGTCGTTCGCGGTTTCCTCCTCCCAGCGCTCGTTGTATCCGGCGGCGACCTCGTCGGCACGGGCCTGACGCGGGTCGAGGATCGTGGTCAGCACGACGACCAGTTCGCCGGTACCGTTACCGGCCCGGTCGGGGATGTCGTACTCGACGACCCGGGCCAGGTGCGCCTCGTCCGGATCAAGCTCGTCGCCGGCCTTCGCGGCGGCGAGCAGCCGCTCGCGGCGCCGACCTCCCGTGATCTCCGGGTTGATCAGGACGGTGAGGAACGTGCCATCGGACAGGACCCGCACGACCGGCAGGTTCAGCCCGGTCGGGGCCCGCCAGATCAGGTCGGCGCCGGTGCCCGCGGCCAGCGCCCAGTTGTCGAACGAGTAGAACCCACGGTCGGCGGTCAGCACCTCGTCGCGGTTCAGCCGCATCAGCAGCCCGCGGGCCAGCGTCCTCTCCCCAGCCGCCCAGCCACCGACCTCGGCGGCCCGGAACGCGTGCGTCCCGCACTCCGCCAACGCGACGACCCGGATCTTCGGGAACGCCGACCGCTTCTCCCCGGTGCCGGCGTAGCCGAACTCGGCCGCGTTCTCCTCGGTGTCGGGCACGTCGACGTCAAACCCGTCGATCGCGAGCAACAACCGGCCCCGCAGCCACGCGCCACGCGTCGACAGTGTCGCGACCTGGCCCGCGACCCGCTCGAACACCTCGGCCATCACCATCCGGCCCAGCCGCTTACGCGCCTGGGTGATCCCGCTCGCGCTCGGCGGCGCCCACGCCGCGTCCCAGCAGCCGAACCGGTCCAGCGACCCGGTCACCTTCTGGGCGACCTCGGCGTAGTCGTCGTCCGGAAACAGGGACATCGCCAACGTCAGGTACGCCGTCACATGCGGTGGGAGCTTCCCGCCCGCCCGCCGCGCACCCACCCCACAGGCCGCGACGGCCTCGTCGACCGCGTCACGCGGCACCGCCGTCACCAGCACCCCGACCGACACCTGGTCCGGGGTCACCATCGAAGCCACGAACCGTGACCAAACCACCCAGCGGCACCGAGGCCACGCCGCCACGCCGTACCAACCCGCCAACCACGAACAGCGAACATCAACCATTCAAGATCGAATTAAGCTTCACGGCATTGGGTCAAGGCCCGCCGGCTACGGCTCGACGCGCTCGTCGACGGCTCGCCCGGCCGGCCCACCGACCTCCGCGGGTGCCGCGGGTGTGAAGCCCATGACAGCGGCGACGTCCGCCGGTCGGAACGTCGGGCCCTTGACCGCCTTGCCGCCGGCGGGATGCGCCTCCTTCGTCAGGTTCGCGCGGTGGATCTCGGCGAGGACCGCGTCGAGCGGGATCCCGTACCGGGCGGCCGTGCCGTAAGCGACGTACACGACGTCGGCCAGCTCCTGGGCGAGGCCGACGAGGTCGTCGTTCTCATCGGCGGCGACGGCCTCCGCGGCCTCCTCGGCCAGGAACTCGCGCCGCAGCCGGCGGGTCGCCGCATCCTGGAGACGCGGCGAGCCCGGCAGGTCGTCACCCAGCGCGCCGTGGAACTCCCGCACCATCGCCATGACGGACGGCGCGGTGGGGATGCCGCGTCCACGGCCAGCCGGCCGGCCGGGATCACCACCGGGGTCGACACCCGGCGCCACGGCCGGCGCCGCCGGTGGCACCGGTGGCACCGCGCCCGGTGCCGGTGACGCCGCCCCTGGCTCCCCTGGTACCGCCGCGACCAGCCGCGACGTCTTGGCCAGCACCTGATCGCAGAACCTCCCGGCCCAGGAATCGGTCAGCGACGCCGCCGCGACCAGGGCGGCGAGCGCGACGTCGAGAAGCTCGTCCACCAGATCCTGCTCGGAGGAACGCGGCTTGCGCGGGTTCTGGCCGCGCAGGCCGATCAGGGCGGCGCTCGCCTCCCCGCACTCCTCGACCAGCTTCAGGATCCGCAACGCCAGGCCCTCACGGGGCTCGATCCCGTTGCGCGCGTCGTTCAAGTCCAGCACGCGCACGGCGGCGTCGATCGCCGCCACGGGAAGCGTGGGGTCAGGCACCGCCGGCCGGTCCGGGAGGGAAATCACCGCGCCGACGCTACCGCTGGAACCCGCCCACCTGATCGCTGGCCGAAGCCGGCCGCGCCTACGCCGCGCCCACGATGCGCAGGGCGAACTGGCTGAACTGCCAGACCACGGCGTCCTCGGTCAGCTCGCCGTCATCGCGGAACCACACCGCGACGCCCATCCCCAGGTCGAGGATCGCGTACGAGGCCAGCCTCGCGGACTCCACCTGGAACCGCCCCGCCCGCAGGCCGGCCTCGATGAGGTCCCGGAAGCACCGCTCGTACTCCGCGCGCAGGCCCAGCACACGCTCGCGGTTGGGCTGGGTGAGGCTGCGGATCTCGCGGTTCCCGACGAACGCCTCCAGCCGGTGCCGCGCATGGTACCGGACATGCGCCTCCGTGGCGCGCCGCAGCCGTTCCACCGGGTCCGCCGTGGTCGCGACGGCCGTCCGGTGCGCGGCCAGGAGCGCCTCCATCGTGCCGGTCATGATCTGCTCGAGGACGTCCTGCTTGGACGCGACGTGCTTGTACAGGCTGGGTCCGCGCATGCCCACGGCGGCACCGAGGTCGGCCATCGTGGTGGCCTCGTAGCCGGAGCGCGTGAACAGGTCGAGCGCGGCGGCGCGGATCTGCGCGGACCGCACCGAACTGGGCCGGACCACGTCCTTTCCCGCCACGTCCTTTCCCACCACGTCCCTCCCCGATCGCTAACAGGTGATAGCCAAGCCTGGCCACCGTCACCTCGCATCATAGTCAGGATCACTTGCGGCCAACGCAAAGCCGTGTCTAGCATCTGGCTAATAGTCATTAGCCCCTGCGGCAGCCAGGAGATCCGATGGTGGTTGACCTCGCGCCCGAGCCGGCGGTCGCCGACCTCGCCGAGCGCACCGCGCGGTTCGTCCGTGACGTGGTGCTTCCGGTCGAGGAGCGGCATCGGGACCCGGTCCCCTCCGAGGCGGTGCGGCGCGAGCTGCAGGACGCCGCGCGGAAGGCGGGCGTGTTCGCCCCGCACGTCAGCACCGGGTACGGCGGCCACGGGCTGGACATGCGCGGTCGGGCCGCCGTGTTCGAGGAGGCCGGGTACGCGCTGCTCGGCCCGCTCGCGCTGAACATCGCCGCCCCCGACGAAGGCAACATGCACCTGCTGGAGGCCGTCGCCTCCGGCCCGCAGAAGGAGCGCTACCTGCGCCCCCTCGCGGCCGGCGAGATCCGGTCCTGCTTCGCGATGACAGAGCCCGCCCCCGGCGCCGGGTCGGACCCCAGCGCGCTGGCCACCCGTGCCGAGCGGGTCGACGGGGGCTGGCGGATCAACGGGCGCAAGTGGTTCACCACGGGCGGCGACGGGGCGGCGGTCACGATCTGCATGGCCCGCACCTCGGGCAGCCCCGGGGACGCGGGCGGCGCGACGATGTTCCTGGTCGACGCGGACAACCCCGGCATGAAGACGGTGCGGCACATCGAGACGCTCGACCAAAGCCTGTTCGGTGGCCACGTCGAGCTGCTCTTCGAGGACTGCGAGGTGCCCGACGACGCCGTGCTCGGCCAGGTCGACGCGGGCTTCCGCAACGCGCAGGTCAGGCTCGGCCCGGCCCGGATGACGCACTGCATGCGCTGGCTGGGCATCGCCCGGCACGCCAACGACATCGCGATCCGGCGTGCCGACGAGCGTGAGCTGTTCGGCTCGCGGCTGGGCGAGCTGGGCATGGTCCAGCAGATGATCGCCGACAACGAGATCGACATCGCCGCCTCCCGGGGCCTCATCCTGCGGGCCTGCTGGGAGCTCGACCAGGACCGTTCGGCCGCGCAGGCCACGTCGATCGGCAAGACGTTCTGCGCCGAGGCGGTGTGGCGGGTGGTGGACCGGTCCCTGCAGATCTGCGGTGCGCTCGGGGTGTCCGGGGACGTCCCGCTGAGCCGGTTCCTGCGCGAGGTGCGCCCGTTCCGGATCTACGACGGCCCGTCCGAGACCCATCGCTGGGCGATCGCGCGCCGGGCGATCAGGCAGCTCGCCTCGGCCACGGCCGCCCGATGAGGCGCCCGACGAGAACCGCCGTCGAGGGGCTGGACCTGCCGGCGCTCGACCGGTTCTTCGCCGAGCGGGTCCCCGGTTTCCGCGGCGAGCTGACGGCCGAGCGGCTGTCGGGCGGCCGCTCGAACCTCACGTACCTGCTCACCGACGGGACGACCCGCTGGGTGCTGCGGCGGCCGCCGCTGGGTGGGCTCACCCCGTCGGCCCACGACGTGCTCCGCGAGCACCGCGTGGTGTCGGCCCTGTCCGACAGTGTGGTCCCCGTCCCCCGCGCGGTCGCCCACAGCGAGGGCGACCCGCTGGGCGTGCCGTTCTCCGTGGTCGAGTACGTTCCCGGCCCGGTCATCCGCACCGAGGAGGAGCTGCACGCGCTCCCCCAGGCCGACATCGACCGCTGCGCCCATGCCCTGATCGACGTGCTGGCGCGGTTGCACTCCGTCGAAGCGGACGGGGTCGGTCTGGGCGCCTTCGGTCGCCCGCAGGGCTATCTCGGCCGCCAGGTACGGCGATGGAACGACCAGTGGCAGCGGATCCGCACCCGCGCCCTGCCCGATGTCGACGCCCTGTACGCCAGGCTCGCCGAGGCACACCCGGTGGAGAGCGGCGCGTCGATCGTGCACGGCGACTTCCGGATCGACAACGTCATCGTGGCGCCGGAGGACCCGGCGACGGTACGCGCGGTGGTGGACTGGGAGATGGCGACCCTGGGCGACCCGATCGCCGACCTGGGCGTGCACATCGCCTATTCCGATCCGGCGTTCGCGCCGGTGCTGGGCGGCTCGGCGGCGTCCACCAGCCCGCGCCTGCCGGCCGCGAGCGAGCTGACCGGCCGCTACGCCGAGGTCACCGGCCGGGACCTGAGCAATTTCCCGTTCTACCTTGCGCTCGGCTATTTCAAGGTGGCGGTGATCGCGGAGGGCATCCACTACCGGTTCAGGCAGGGCGTGACCCGCGGCGCCGGGTTCGAGTCCGTCGGCGAGGCGACGGCGCCACTCGCCGCGGCCGGGCTACGCGCCCTGAACGGAAACCTGGAGACACCTTGACCCTGGAGACACCATGACCAACGTGCTGGACCTGTTCCGGCTGGACGGCAGGGTCGCCGTCGTCACCGGCGCCAGCTCGGGGCTCGGCGTCGGCTTCGCGCGCGCGCTCGGCCAGGCCGGCGCGGACGTCGTGCTCGCCGCCCGCCGCGCCGACCGCCTCGAGGAGGTCGTGCGGGACGTGCGCGGGACGGGACGGCGGGCGCTCACGGTCACCACCGACGTCAGCGACCCGGAGCAGTGCACCGCCCTCGCCGAGGCGGCGGTCGCCGAGTTCGGCCGGATCGACATCCTGGTCAACAACGCCGGTGTCGGCACCGCGGTACCCGCCCTCCACGAGCGGCCGGAGGAGTTCCGGCGGATCATCGACGTCAATCTCAACGGCGCCTACTGGGCGGCGCAGGCGTGCGCCCGGGTGATGGAGCCGGGCTCGAGCATCATCAACATCGCCAGTGTTCTCGGGCTCATCAAGTCCTACGCACCGCAGGCCGCCTACGCCGCCAGCAAGGCCGGGCTGATCGGGCTGACCCGGGACCTGGCGCAGCAGTGGTCGGGCCGCCGCGGGATCCGGGTGAACGCCATCGCCCCGGGATACTTCGCCTCCGAGATGACGGCACAGATCCCACCAGACAAGCTGATGACGTTCATCGGCAACACCAGCCCGCTGCGCCGGCTCGGCGAGCAGCACGAGCTGGACGCGGCGGTGGTCTTCCTGGCCGGTCCGGGAGCTTCCTACATCACGGGAACGACGCTCGCGGTGGACGGCGGCATGTCCGGCCACTGAGCTTGCCGACTGACTCCGGCCCGGCGGTGCGCGGCCGGGCCGGTGCGCCGGCCCGGCGACGCACCGGCCGGTTCCCGGGTCGTCCGCGCCGCCGTGATTGGGTCTTGTCGTGGCCTGATCGTCGTGGCCTGATGGGAGGTGGTTCGTGATGGCGGACGTGCCCGCCGATCCGACCGTGGTGCACCCGGTCCCCGGGCAGCCGCGGGTGGTGCTCCTGAAGCCGCTGTGCACCTCGCCGCTGATCGAGGTCGGGGAGTTCTCCTACTACGACGACCCCGACGACCCGACCGCCTTCGAGACCCGCAACGTGCTGTACCACTACGGGCCGGAGAAACTGGTCATCGGCCGGTTCTGCGCGCTGGGCGCGGGCGTGCGCTTCATCATGAACGGCGCGAACCACCGCATGGACGGCCCGTCGACCTTCCCCTTCCCGATCATGGGCGGTTCCTGGGCGGAGCACTTCGACCTCATCACCGGCCTGCCCGGCCGCGGTGACACCGTGGTCGGCAACGACGTCTGGTTCGGCTACCGCGCCATGGTGATGCCCGGCGTCCGCATCGGCCACGGCGCGATCATCGGGTCCGGCTCGGTCGTCGTGGACGACGTCCCCGACTACGGCGTGGTCGGGGGCGACCCGGCGCGGCTCCTCCGCCTGCGCCACAGCGAGGCGGACGTCGCCCGCCTGCTGGCGCTGGCCTGGTGGGACTGGCCGATCGAGCACATCACCCGGCACATCCGCACCATCATGGCCGGCAGCGTCGACGACCTCGAGGCCGCCGTCCCCAGGTAGCCCTCAGTCGGCGGTCGGCGGGGTCCGCCCATGGCGCGGGCAGTCGCCGGCTGGACCAGCGGTCGCCGGCCGAACCGCCGGTCGGGGGCCGCCGCAGGGTCACGCCTCCCGGACGACGAGCGCCGCGCGATGGTGGCGCGGCGTCTCGATCTCGTCGAGCAGCGCGATCGCGAAGTCGGCGTAGGTGATCCGGCTCGCCCAGTCCGCGTGCCCGGCGACGCGGTAGCGGCCGGTACGCGCTCCGTCGTGGTCGAAGTCGCCGGCGGGGGCGACGTACGCCCAGTCGAGACCGCGGCTCCGCAGCTCGTCCAGGCCTGCCGCGTGGCCGAGGGCGAAGGGCCGGTACTCGGCCGGGAAGGCGGGCTCGTCCACCAACGGGACACCGGACGCCCCGGCCATGATCGAGGCGAGGCCGACCATCACCAGGCGGCGCACCCCGGCCGTCGGCAGCCCGGTGCTCAGCGCACGGGCCGACGCGGTGAAGAAATCGTGGGACGGCACCGCCAGGTCGACGGCGGCGCTGATGGCGGTGTCGTGCCCGGCCGCCACCTCCTCGACGCTCGCCACATCGGCGACGTCGCCCTGCACCACCCGCACGTCGGACGGGATCTGGTGACGTGCCGGGTCGCGCACCACGGCGGTGACCTGGTGACCGCGCCGGCGCGCCTCGGCGACGGCCTCCCGGCCGGCCCGACCCCCGGCGCCGAAGATCACGATGTTCATGCGGGACCGCCTCTCACCGGAGCCGGAGCCCTCACGCCCGGCCAGTGCCCGGACGCTATGGGGGACAGCGGTTACCTCCCGGATAGCGGCTACCATGCCGCCATGAGGGAACCGCTGCCCTCCGACATGTTCGACGAGCTGTGCCCGTCCTCGCTCAACCCGATCCGGTTCGGCGACAAGTGGGCGGCTCTCGTCATCCGGTGCCTCGAGCACGGCCCGCGCCGCTTCTCCGAGCTGCGGGTTCCGCTGCGCCGGGTCTCTCCCAAGGTGCTCACCGCGTCGCTGCGCTCCCTTGAGCGGGACGGCCTGGTCAGGCGCACCGTGTACGCCGGGCCGAGCCCGCGGGTGGAGTACGAGCTGACCCCCCTGGGCCGCAGCATCCTGGAGCCGATGGCCATCGCCTGCGCCTGGGCGGAGGAGCACTGGGACGAGCTGCTCGAAGCCCGGGAGGCGCACGACGGCGCGGGCCGCCTGGACCCCACCGGCTCGTGACGAGCCCGCCCGGCGGCCCTGACCGAGGCGTCCCGGAACACTGACCGCTGCCGCTCAGGTCACGGACTGTTTCTCTCGCCGGCGGAGCCGCGGGCGACCAGCATCGGCTCGAAGACGATGCTGACCGCTTCACCGGGGCGTTCGACGACGAGCTCGGCTGCCCGCCGGCCCATCTCGTACGAGGGCTGGGTGATCACGGTGATCCCGAGCGCGGTGGCCCAGGGAAAGTCGTCCATCGTCACGAACGCGATGTCGTCGGGAATGGCGAGGCCGCGAGCCGTGAGCGCCGAGTACGCGGCGACGGTCAGGCGGCCCGTGGCGCAGGCGACCGCGTCCAACGGCGTTCCGCGAGCATGTGCGCGCGCGAGGAGCGTGCCGACAGCATGGTCGGCCTCTTCCGCCGTCTCGGCGACGGCCACCGCGTCCGCGGGCAGCGGACGTCCGAGCTCGATGAGCGCCTTCCGCAGCCCCGCCGTGCGCTCGAGCTGGGACGGGCGGCTCCCGGAGGTGACGACCCCGACGGACGACCGCCCGCACCCGACCAGATGCCTGGCCATCAGACGACCGGCCCCGACGTTGTCGAGGCTGACGGCATGCAGGTCGGGCGGAGGGTCCCGCACGGTACGCGCGACGATCACGCACGGCGTGCCGGTCTCGGCCATGCGGCGGGTGCGGCTGTCGGTCTGCTCGCCGGCGGTCACGATCAGGCCGCGCACCCGGTGCTCGTCCATCATCCTGACGAGCGCGATTTCATGGTCGGCCTGGCGGAACGTGTTGGCGAGCATGACGAGGCTGTCGTTGGCGGCGGCCACGTCGTCGATGCCACGGATCAGGTCGAGGTAGAAGGGGCTGCTCAGGTCACGGATGACAACACCGATCGTGCTGGAGCGACCGGCGAAGATACTTCTGGTGAGCGCGTTGGGGCTGTACTCCAGCGCGGTGACCGCCTCCCGCACCCGGGTCGCGGTCGCCTCGGTGACGGCGCCCCCGTTGAGCACGCGGGAGACCGTCGCCGTGGAGACGCCGGCGTGCGCGGCGACGTCACCGATGGTGACTCGCTTCGCCATGGTCGCTGCGCGTCCCTCCGAACGGTTCCGGCGGTGCCCGGTCAGGGCGTCTGGTCGGCCGACGCTCCGGCCGGGTGCCCTGCCGGCGGACGTCCCGGTCGGCCGTCCAGTCGGTAGGCGGCCGTCGGATGCCCGGTCAGGAGGGCGGCCCGTCAGCGGGCGACGCACCGGCCGTCGCGGACGGCGAACCTGCCTCCGACCATGACAGTACCCACGTCGCGGAGCTCCGCCGGGTCTGTCACCACCAGGTCGGCGATGGCCCCGGGGACGACGCGGCCACGGCGTGGCGCCAGGCCGGGGATGGCGTCCGCGGCGTTGGCGGTCGCCATCGCGACCGCAGCCGGCAGGGTCACCACGCCCGCCCGGACGGCCCGGTCGATCGCGAGCAGGACCGGGTCGTGGTGGCCGCCCGCGTAGTCGGTCGAGATCGTGTCGACCAGCCCCGCGGAGAACATCGCGTAGAGCAGCTCGGGGCCGGTCGTCAGCCGCCGCGCACCGAACGTGTCGAGGGTGGAGACGTCCAGGACAGCGCCGAGCTCCTTGAGCCGCTCGGCGTGGTCGAGGGCCTCGCGCAGCCCGAAGCTCGAGTGGTTCGAGTGCCCCGCGACCAGTGGGACGTCGGTCCTCGCGATGGCGGCGACCTGGGTCATCGACGCGGCCGCGTTGTGCACCACCACCGGGACGCCCACCTCACGGGCCTGGTCGGCCGCCTCCGTGAGCCCGCGCAGCGCGACGTCGAAGGCCGGCAGCACGACGGTCGAGACGATCTCACGCGCCTCCTCGACCGACAGTCGGCCCGCCAGCCCCGCGTCCGCGAGCGCCCGATCGACGCCGTCCCGGTCGAACGCGGACGCCGAGATGTGCCGGCCCAGCACCGCGTCCCGCAGCCCGCTGGCCTGCCGCGGCGTGATCGTCACGCCGCTGCGCCGCTCGATCTCAACCGGGATGTACCGGTAACACGCCCCTCCCCCGCCGAGGGTGTGCCCGGCCCCGATCTCGCCGAGGGCCACCGCGCCGGCGTCGACTGCCTGTCGCGCGGTGAACCTCCGGTTCGCCTCGGTGAGACCGCCGCCGTCCACGATGGTCGCCGCCGCCAGGCAGGCCGGGGTGTTGCAGGAGGCGAGCCGGACGTTGACCGGATGTGCCTCGTCCGTGCCGGCGAGATCCGCCGCGGTGACGAAGCCGTCCACGCAGAGCACCGTCGTCGTCCCCTCCAGCAGGTGCCGGTCGAGGTTGGCCAGCACCTGCTCGCGCGGCAGGCCCACCTGCCCGCTGGGGAACAGCGGCCCGAACGCGGTGCCGTGGGTGTGGTTGTTGACGAGGCCCGGAAGCACCAGCCTTCCGGCGCAGTCGACGATCTCGTCAACGGCGACGTACGCCTCGGCGGACCGGGTGGGGGTGATCTCGCGGATGGTGTCGCCCACGACGATGATGTCGACGTCGCGCCGCGGTTCCCCTCCCCGGCCGTCGACGAGGTCACCTCCGTTCAGGACGACCGTGCGCGTCATTCCTCCCCACAGGCCTTTCCCCGCACCGGCCCTCCCCCGGCGCTCCCCTCAGCCGCCTCAGCCGCCTGCCTTCACCGAGCCGCCCTCACCGGGCCGCCCGGCCGGAACCGCTCGATCCGGAAGGCAGCGAGCTCGTCGCTGTGGTCCTCCCCCATCACCTCCGCCGCGACCAGGTCACCGGCGTGCACGCTCAGGGTCACACCGCTGTGCGAGACGGCGAAATGGAAGTTGGGCAGCTCGACCGCCCGCCCCAGCACGGGTAGGCCGTCCCCGGGAATGGGCCGTTCACCGATCCGGACCTTCTCCACCGTCGCCGCCCGGATTCCCGGGTAGAGCACCCGGCTCGCCTCGAGGATCGTCTCGACCGCCGATCCGTCCGCGCTCATTTCACCGTTGCCGGAAATACGCACCGCGCCGTCGATCGCCTGGGTGTGCAGCAGCAGCCGTCCGCCCCCGTCCGGCCGCAGGTGGACGTCCGGCGCGTGGATGACGCGGGATGCCGAGACGGTGACCGGGGAGGTGTGGACGAGCACGCCGTGGGTGTTGCGCATCGGCAGATCCAGGCCGGCGAGCACGGCGATCGCGCCGGCGCGCGGCCCCGCGCAGTTCACGACCGCGCCCGCGGAGATCGAGCGACCCGAGGCGAGGCCCACGGCACGTACCAGTCCAGCGGCGATCCGCAGGCTGACGACCGGGTCGTCGGTCACCAGCTCGGCGCCCCGGGACACCGCCCTCGAGAGCAGGTGGCCGACCAGGCGGGCCGGCTCGACCCACCCCTCCCGCGGGAAGTAGGCGATCTCGTCCGCCGGAAGCGCGGCGGGATCCACGTCCGGTTCGAGCTTCAGCGCCTCGGCCCGGCTGAGCCAGCGCACCTCGTACCCGTAGGCGACGACGGTGGCGACCTTCCGGCGCAGCACCTCGTGCTCGGCATCGGCGGTCTCCCACTGTAGGTTGCCGGACTCGTGGTACCAGTCGCCGGCGGGCGTCTCGGCCGCCAGCCTGCGGTGGGCGTCCATCGCCGCGACCCCGAAAGCGTGGTACGGGTGTGACTGCTTGCTGGAGGCGTTGATCCAGGCGAACGTCGCGCCGGAGGTGCCGCCCGCGGGAGCGCCGGCCTCCACGATGACGACCCGGGCACCGCGGCGCGCCAGCGAGGCGGCGACCGCCGCGCCGTAGGCACCGGCACCGATGACGACCACGTTCTCAGCCATGCCGATCCTTTCCCTCCGGGCCGTCGGCTCTCGCCGCGTCACGCACTCTTGAAACTAGTTTCAGTAACTAGTTTCACCCTGACTCACAATGCCCGCGCGGTCAACCAACAGGGCCAGCTCAGATGATGCCGTCGGCCCGCAGTCGGGCGAGCTCGCCGTCGGGGACGCCGGCGGCGAGGAGGATCTCGTCGGTGTCCGCGCCGAGTTCCGGCGGTCCGGTGGTGGGCGTTGACGACCGTCGTCCCTCGGCGTCCCGGAGCCGGACCGGCGTCGCTGGCACCAGCGTGCCCATGACGTCCACGAGGGCTCCGCGTGCCGAGGCGTGCGGATCGGTCAGCAGATCCGGGCCCTCGTTCACCGCGCCGATCGTCGCGGCGGGGTCCGACTCCATCCACTGCGCCGCCGGCCGGGCGGCGAAGACTTTCTCGAAGCGCTCGGCCATCGCCGTCTGCTCCTCGACGGGGGCCGTGAGCCGGTCCGCCAGATCGTCGGCGTCGAGGACACGGCAGAGCGCACGCCAGGTCCGGGACTCGGCCGCCGAGACGCTCACCCACCGGTCGTCGGCGCATCGGTAGAGCCGGCGGCCCGCGGCCCATCCCAACTTGGGCGCACCGGCGGTGAACTGGGCCGGCATGCCGGACAACAGCCACGTCGAGGCATCCGTGATCGAGGCGTCGACGAAGCAGCCGGTTCCGGTTCGGGCAGCGCCGGCGAGCGCGGCGGCCACGGCCATCGCCGCGACGGCACCGGCCATGGGCGCGGCGATCGCCGTCTGGGGCATCCACGGGAGCTGCTCGGCCATCGCGGCCAGCGCGCCGGACTGACCGAGAAAGGTGACCTCGTGGCCGGCCCGTCCGGCGTAGGGGCCGTCAGCGCCGAAGGCGGACAGCGCCGCCCACACCAGCCGCGGGTTGACGGCTGCCGCCTGCAGATACCCGAAGCCCGCCTCCTCCAGAGCACCCGGGCGGGAGCTGTCGACGACGGCGTCCGCCCCGGCCACGAGCCGGCGGAGCACGTCGAGCCCCGCCGGCCGCCGCGTGTCGAGGGTGATGGAGCGCTTGCCGCGGTTGAGGCCGATGTGGGCGGGCGACGTCCCGGCCGGCCCGCGGAGCGGATCGCCGGCGCCAGGGGCCTCGACCTTGACCACCTCGGCGCCGAGGTCGGCCAGCAGCAGGGTGCAGTACCCGCCGGGATAGTGCCGGGCGAGGTCGAGAACGCGGACCCCGCGCAGAGGGAACGTCACCCGCCAAACCTATGCAGGTATCGGGCGATCTGGTCGAGGGATGTGATGCGGTCCGGCTCGTCGTGCGGGCCGAGGCCGGTCCGGTCGAGGTGGACGGCGCGCAGCCCGGCCGCCCGCGCTGCCAGCACATCGAGGTCGTGCCGGTCGCCGACATGCAGCACCGACCCGGCCGCGGCGCCGAGGCGCTCGCAGACCGCCAGATAGGTCGACGGGTGCGGCTTCGCCGCGCCGAGGGCCTCGGCGGTGAACACCGGGCCGACCCGCCCGGCGAGACCGATCGCCCGGACCTTCGCGAGCTGCTGACTGTCGATGCCGTTGGTGAGCACGGCGGTCGCGAGGCCGGCCTGGGCGACCGCGATCCATCGGATGTCCCGTCAGCCGACCCGGCATCCGGAGGGCGCCTGCCCGTCCGGGGCCTGGAGGTACGCCTTGTAGGCCGCGTCGTGCAGCGGGACCGCCTGACACAGACCGGAATCGGCGAACGACCACGGGGTGGGAAACCAACCCGGTGGGTGCGCCGGCCACAGGTCATGCTCGAAGTCCTTCCTCCGCTCCTGGAGCATCCGCGCGACAAAGGCGACGAGCGGCCGGTCCGTCGATTTCATCGCGACCACGCCGTTCGGCGTTCCGAAGGTGCCGACCTTGGCCACCCCCGGATATTCCGGGCCGAGCGGCAGTGCCACGAATGGCTGGCTCACGTCCGGGTAGACGGTGGACCATTCCTTGGCGACGGCGACGCGACCGTCGTTCAGCGGGACGAGCCTGATCATGTGCCCCTTTGCGAGGTAGTCGCTGATCAGCTTCGTCGGGGCACCGGCCGCCCAGAAGACGGCGTCCACCCGGGCCGTCGAGGATGGATCCAGTCGTGGCAGCGCCGCCTTGAGCCCCTCGTCGAGGCTGCTGTCCACCTTGCAGTTCCAGGTGTCCTGCACGTACCGGATGAGCACAGTGCTGATCTGGTTGGTGCCCGATCTGTCCCGTCCGGTGAGAACCCGCTTCCCACACAGGTCGACGAGTCCACTGATGGGCGAGTCGGGCGGCACGATGAGGTGCACCATGTCGTAGTAGATCTGTCCGACGTAGCGGAGACCGGCGATGGGACCGCCGTTTTCCGGACGGAAATCCCCCAGCCCGCGTTCCGCGTCCACCGGGACGTTGAGCTGGGCGAGGCTGAGGGTGCACTTCGGGTCCGCGGCGAGGGTGCGCAGGCTGGCGGATGTCCCCGACAAGCTCAGATCAGCGGTGGCCGACCAGTCGTTGCCGCCGTTGAGCACCTTATCGTTGATAAGGTCGGCGAGCGTCTGGGCGTACAGGCTGTAGGGCGAACCGGCCAGGCCGCCCAGTACCTGCACGCCGGTACAGCGGGTGTCGGCATACGGTGACGGGCCGGAACCGCCCAGCCAGTTCTTGAGGGCGCCGGTGCCCACAATTCCACCGCCGGTGAGAGCCACGAGCAGCACCAGCGCGATCAGCACCCGTGGGACCGGCCACGGTCCGCGCCGTACCCGGCCGCCGGGAAACTTCGGCCGTGCCAGAGGCGGCCGTCGTGCCGGTGTGGGCGTACTCGCGGACGCCGTCGCCGTGGCGGGCCTGCCGGGGAAGGTCGGTGGTGACTTCGGCTTGTGCCGCTGTCCGCGGGCCGCCGCCAGCACGCGCTCCCGGGCGGTGTTCTCGTCGACGTTGAACAGGTCCGTCCCGACGACCTGTCGCAGCAGGCCGGGTTGTTCGCACTCGCCGACCCGGAGAACAAGCAGCCGGCGATGGATGCCGATCGGGTCACGCGCCCAGGCCGCCGCCCATTCGGCCTCGGCGTAGGCCGAAGCGAGATACTCGGCGGAGAGCACGGCAACCGTCCTGGCCGCGCCTCCTGCCGCCCGGTGCATTTCATGAACGAAATGAGATCCGACAGCGAAATCCCAGACCTGGATGCGGGTGCTGTACCCGGCCTCCTCGAGGTTCCAGGCGATCCACTCCGCCCACGCCTCGTCGGCGGTGGCGTACGAGACGAAGAAGTCCGTCCCGGCGACATTCGCCACCGCGCCCCCGTTGTCGCAGTCCCCCGATGCCATGGGCACACACCCTGGCACAGGTGGCGATCCACTGATGGCGCCACCCCGTCACGCCCCGGGCCTCTCCCCGTGACACCTCGTGGCTCGACCCCCCGCCGACGCCGACGCCGAGTTCACCGTGCTCCGCCGGCGGACGAAGAAGGTCGCGTCACCAGGCCATGGACAGCAGTTCTCCGTGCCACGGGGGAAGCTTGGCCACGGCGCCGGTCGAGACGTCGATGCTGTAGCGCCAATCGTGGCTGTCACGCAGGCGCAGATCACCGTCGACCAGGTCGACCGCCATCTGGCCGAGGGAGTGAGCGGGGTCGGTGTTGCGCTGTTCGAGCAGAACCCGGGTCTGCCGGCCGTCGCGCGCGTCGAGTTCCACCACGCGGGACACCCCGCTCCCGTCCGCGGTCTGTTCCGAGGTGATGACGTACATGTGCCTGGCGTCGGCGCTGAGCACTGGCGCGCTGGTCTGCGTCTGCGCCGTCGGAGTCGAGAGTCGCGCCGTTCCAGGAATCAGCCGGGAGTTGGCGATCAGATCGCCCCCGTCGGCCTCGGTGTCGAGAATGCGGATGCCGTCGTCCGCTCGTGTTCCGGAGAGAAAGAAGGCGAGGTACCGAAGGACGAGGACGGCACGGCGCCGCGTGGGCAGCCGGGCCAGTGCCCGCATCACCTCAAGGCGGTCCTCGCCGACAATCGCCGCGTACTCGGCCGATTCGGCCGACCAGATCGGCGGAGGGTGCGACGCGTGCAGGCGCCGGGCCAGGGCCTGGCGGCGAAGGCCGAGTTTGCACCGTTGACGACGGCGGCACGGACGTAGGCGGGTGCACGTCCCGGGTCGCGCAGGTCAGGCCATCGTCGCTGCAGGCCGACGAAGGCGTCCTGGACGATGTCCTAGGCGGTCGCCCGATCGCCGACGAGCAGCACCGCCAGGCGGAACAGCCCCGCCCCGTGCGCTGCGAAGACGGCGGCGACCCCGGGAGGCTCACCCGCCGCCAGCGTGGTTGTCTGTTTCACGCTACATAGACGCACCAGGCGCTGATCCGATGCTCGCCCGGCGGAAGAATCTGTACCCCCAGGAGAGTTCGCCACCACCGGACCAGAGCTTGAGAACCTGCTCAAGCGCCCAGCGACGTCCGTCCGCTCGATCCTGGCCACGCCCACTACCCGGTCCTGAAATCCCCCGGCCCTGTCGATGTGGCCGCGGCGGACTCGCCGCAGGCGGGGAGGGCCTGCTCGGCCCCCGGCTTGGGGCGTTCCACAGCGACGAGCGCGACGTCGTCGCCAAGCGAGCCGCCGGTCCAGCAGACGAGCGCGCTGACCAGGTGCGTGTTCGCCTCGGGCAGCTCCGCGGCGGCGAACGCGTCCGACACGGCCGGGAGAAGCGGGAAGAACTCCCGGGTACCGCGGTTGCGGGCCTCGGCCAGGCCGTCGGTGTAGAAGAGCATCCGGTCAGACTGGGCGACAAGGTAGTGGGCCGCGGCCGGCGCGGCACCGAGACCGAGCGGTGGCTGCCGGTCGGCGACACCGAGTCGCTCCACGACGCCGCCCCGGACCCGCAGCGGGTCGGGGTGGCCGGCGTTGAGCAGCGACATCCGCCCGGCGCGGTCGATCTGGGCGACGACCGCGGTGACGAAATCCTCGCTCTCCTCGCTCTCCTCGCTCCCGAAGGCCGCGACCTCGTTGTCGAGCGCCGCGACCAGATCCGCCGGGTCCTCGAGCCGCCCCGCCAGCGCCCGGAAGCAGCCCAGGACACGGCTGGCGAGCCGAACCGCCTCCAGCCCCTTGCCCCGGGCGTCCCCCACCAGCAGCCGCACGCCCCACCGGGTGTCCACCACCTCGTAGAGGTCTCCGCCGACGCTGGCCTCCGTGGCCGCGCTCCGGTACAGGGCGGTGAACCGCAGGCCGTCGACGACCGCCGGGACCGGGCTCAAAATGGCACGCTGCGCGACCTCGGCCACCCGCACCAGCGCGGTCAGCCGGCGCTCCCGAGCCTGGCGGGCCCGGCTCGCGACCACGGCTATCCCGCCGCCGAGGGCGATGCCGGCGAGCCGGATCACCCGCGCGATCTGGCCCCCTCCCGCATCCGGTCCCACGACCTGGTTAGCGATCTCCACCGCGCCCGCCCCGGCGAGCGCGGCGAGTGCGTAGACACCGGTCAGTCGTGGACCGACCGTGCTGGCAGCCAGCAGCGGAGCCATGACCACGAGCGCGATGATGACGAAGTCGGGTCCCCCGACGGCGTCGACCATGCAGACCGCCACGATGATGACAAGCGGGACCACCATCGCTGCCCGCGAACGGACCCGCATGACGCTCACGTCGAACGTGGTACCCGTCGGGTGTGCCCCGACCCGAACGGGCGGCCACCGGACGGACGGCTACGGCCACGCCGCGGCGCTCCAGGACGAGCTGGACGATGACCTGTCTGCTGCCGGCAGAGCGCCCTCCCCCTGGCTCGCCCCTCGCTCTAGGTTCGCCACCATGACCGAGACCACCACCGGCAGGAACAGCGGACCGATCACTGGATACGCGGCCGGCGTTCCGTTCACGGCACTGCCGCCAGCCGGCGGCGCCGACGTCCCGGCACCGCTGGTGGTGACCTGGCACATGATGGACGCGCCCCGTTCGGACAGCGCGTTCGCCGCCGCGCTCCCACTGACCGACGTCCCCGCTTGGCGGGTGCATCTCGGGATGCCGCTGGTCGGCCGGCGTTCAGTGGAGGGAGCGTACGAGGCCGCGCTGGCCGATCCCGTGCTGCGGTACGTCGATCCGGTGGTCCGGCAGGCCACCGAGGAGTTCCTACCGGCGCTCGATGCGCTGGAGGACGAGCTCCCCCTCAGCGGCGGGCCGATCGGGATCGTCGGCGCGTCGCTCGGGGGGACGGTCGCGCTCAACGTGGTGGCCCGGGTGCCGGTCCAGGTGTCGGCGGTGGCGCTGGTGAACCCGGCCATCCGGGCGCGGACCGTGGTCGACATCTTCACCGCGGCGGCGGGCACGTCCTACGAATGGGACGAACGGGCGCACGCCGCGGCCGATCACCTGGATTTCGTGGCCCATGCCGGGCTGATCAGCGGCCGCCGGCCGGCACCAGCGGTACTCGTGGTCAGCGGCGAGCTCGACTACCCGATCAGCCGCGCCGACGCCGGCGAACTGGTGGCCGCGCTCCAGGCCGAGTACCAGGACCCGGCGCGGGTCCGCCTGAGCACGATCGCCGGCCTGGACCACCCACTCGCCGAACAGCCCGGCATCGAACCGGCGCCGCAGATCCCGCTGGCCAAAGTCGTCGACTGCGTGGTCAGCGAGTGGTTCCGCGCGAACCTGTGACCGCTGCAAGCAGAGATCGTCCGTCGGAGCGGCGGGTAGTTCACGGATCGCCGCCGGGCTCCGGGAGGCGAAGGCGGTCACCTCGAGGCTGCTCGCGACGGACCGGACTTCGCGATGGCAGCCGGGGTCACCGGGGTGAAGAAGTTGACGAGGTTGCCGTCTGGGTCACGGAACAGGAACGACCGACTACCCCAGGGCAGAGTCGTGGGCTCGCTGACGACATCCTCGACGACGTCGGTCAGGTTCCGGTAGACGCCGTCCACATCGTCGACGAGGAACTCGACGATCACGGAACGGTTGTCGGACGGGCGGGCGGCGTCCGGCGCGAACAGCGCGACGGTGCGGGTGCCGGCGATCGCGAGCGTGGCACAGGTGGTCCTGAGCTCAGCGAAATCCTGGTTGGACCAGTCCGCCCGCACGCCGATCGCGCGCTCGTAGAAGCCGACAAGACGGGCGACATCATCGGTGATGATGCGGATCGACACGAAACTCATGGTGATCTCCTCGTTCGGATGAGCCGTCGCCGCACACGCTAGAACCAATACAGGACAGAATCGGTCCGGTATTCGGGCTAAGTTCTACCCATGGCCCGACCGACCGCTCACGTGCTCACCCTGCTGGAGCTCCTGCAGTCGGGTGGCACCAGGACGGTGGCCGAGCTCGCCGATCGGCTCGGCGTCGACGGGCGCACCGTGCGGCGGTACGTGCAGCACCTGATCGACCTCGACGTGCCCGTCGAGTCGGTGCGCGGCCGCTACGGCGGGTACCGGCTCGCCGCCGGCTACCGCCTGCCTCCGCTCATGCTGAACGACGACGAGGCGCTCGCCGTGCTACTGGGCCTGATCGCCAGCCGCCGAGCGGGCCTGCTGACGACGACCGGCACCGCAAGCGAGACGGCGGCGGCCAAGATCCGGCGGGTACTGCCCGAACGGCTCGCGCGCGGGCTGGACGCCGTGCTCGACTCCCTCGCCTTCACGGCCCCGCCTGGCGAGGCAACCGCCGCGGAAACCGCCGTCGTGCTCCCCATCGCCGACGCGGTACGCCATCATCGGCCGATCTCGATCAGGTATACCGCCGCCGACGGACGGCGCAGCGAACGCACCCTGCATCCGTACGGGCTCGTCGCCCACAACGGCCGGTGGTATGTCACGGGTGCGGATCCCGGGATCGGCGAGGACCGGACCTTCCGGCTGGATCGCATCGAGCACGCACGGACCCTGCCGGGCTCATTCGAGCCGCCCGACGGACTCGATCCGGCGCAGCGCGTCCTATCGGGACTCGCCAATGCTCCGTACCGGCATGAGGTGATTCTGCGGATCCAGGGAACTGTCGAACAGATTCGCGCCCGGCTTCCCGCCAGCGTCGCGATCGTGGAAGAGCCTCCGTCCACGGGAGACACCGATCCCGGAACCGAGCGCTGGCTGCGGGTCGAGCTCCGAGCGGAACGGCTCGACTGGCTTCCCCCGGTGCTCGCGTCACTCGACCGGCCCTTCGTCATCGAGCGACCAGATGACCTCCGCGGCCTCGTTCTGGCGCTCGCCGACCGCCTCGCGACCTCCGCCCACACAGACCGCCTCGCACATGACCGGAACCCATGAGGCTGGCGAAACACCCAGGCGGTGGGTCGGCAGCGCGGCCGCGGTGGTGTGCCGCGCCAGCAGTGGCGGTACGTCATCCACTGGACGTACGACAGCAAGCAGACCGCGTTCATGGCCGACGACGACGCGGCGAACGTCGTCGCCCTCTACCTGTGGTGGGATGAGTTCGAGCCGGTCTGACGGACCTCCGGGCCGCGCAGGGTCCGCGATTGATATCCCGCCCGCCGAGCCCACGGCACATCCCTCGCGATCCTCGATCACAGCCCGCCCTGCTGCCAGGGCAGGCAGAGCTGTCGTTAGGCTCACGCATCGTGTCGGGGGAAATGGGTGGGTTCGCGACGGACGTCAGCGAACGTCGTTCCTGGAGCAGGCCCCATCGTGATTGTTGATCGTGCGCATGTGGCTGCGGCACTACCGGGCTATGAGCTGGGTGATCAGATCGGCGCCGGCGCGTTCGGGCTGGTGCTCGCCGGCTGGCACCGTCGCCTGGGGCGCGATGTCGCGATCAAGGTGCTGGCCGCGCGGGACCGTTCCGGGCTAACCGCCAGTTTCGCCGCCGAGGCACAGATCCTTGCCAGCCTTGATCACCCGCACATCGTCCGGGTGTACGACTACGTCGAGACCGACGACCTGCGCCTGATCGTGATGGAGATGCTGGCTGGGGGGACCCTGACCCGCCACCAGGCGAGCATCAGCCAGCCGGGGGCCTGTGCGGTCGGCCTGGCCGCGGCCGGAGCCTTGTCGTGTGCGCATTCCAGGGGTGTGCTGCACCGCGACATCAAGCCCGACAACATGCTGTTCGACGCCGCTGGACTAATCAAGGTAGCCGATTTCGGAATCGCCAAGCTGGTAAGCGGGTCGGCGGCCACCGCGAGCTCAGTGGTCGGAACACCGCTATTCATGGCCCCCGAGCAGATCGCGGGGGGCCGGCTGGGGCCGACCACAGATCTGTACGCACTCGGAGTGGTGCTGTATCTGCTGTTGGCCGGTACAAGGTCGTTCGGCCCAGCGGCGGCTACCCAGCCTCCGTGGCCAAACCCCATCGACCAGCACATCCTGCCGCCGCCGATCGGAGTACCCGAGCCGGTGGCAACGGTGGTTCTACGCATGCTTTCCCCGGTCCCAGCAGACCGGCCGCCATCCGCGCACGCTTTTGCCGTCGATCTCGCCCAGGCCGCCGCCACCGCATACGGCCCGGGGTGGATCGCCACGGCTGGGGTGTCGCTTCGGCTCGATGACGATGTGCGCGCCGCCGCTGAACGCCCGGCGAGACTCACCCGACTGCCGCCATCATCCGCCGCCGACGACATGTCGCCTTCGCATCCCGCGGACAGCAGTCCGGAGGATGGGCCCGCCAGCGAGAGCGTGGCCAGCCGTGGGCGCCACGCACGGTCGCATCCCCGGCTGGCCTCGTCGCCGCGCCACCGGCTCGCCGCCGGCGTGGTGCTCCTCCTACTCGCCGTTGCCGGCACCGTCCTTATCCCTGTCGCTGCGCGCAGTGGGAATCCGAACGAGCCCAGTTCTCACCCCGTCGCACTGGGCGCCTCCGCCAAGGAGACGCCGGCTCCCGCCGCCCAGGCGCTGGGCCAGCCCTTGACGGATCACACCGACTGGGTGGCCTCGGTGGCGTTTTCCCCGGATGGCCACACCTTGGCCAGCAGCAGCAAGGACACGACAGTCCGGCTCTGGGACATCACCGACCGCACCCGTCCCCACCCCCTCGGCCAACCCCTCGCCGGCCACACCCTCGGAGTAATGTCGGTGGCTTTTTCCCCGGACGGCAACACTCTGGCCAGCAGCAGCAGGGACACGACAATCCGGCTCTGGGACATCACCGACCGCACCCGTCCCCACCCCCTCGGCCAACCCCTTACCGGCCACACGGACGCCGTCACCTCGGTGGCGTTCTTCTCGGACGGCCGCACCCTGGCCAGCAGCAGCAGGGACACCACAATCCGACTCTGGGACATCACCGACCGCACCCGCACCCGCCCCCTCGGCTCGCCCCTGTCGGGCCACAGCGACTGGGTCACCTCGCTAGCGTTAACCATGGACGGCCGCACCCTGGCCAGCAGCAGCCTCGACAGCACAGTGCGGTTGTGGAACATGGCCGACCGATCTCATCCCCAACCCATCGGCCTACCCCTTACCGGACATACCGGCGGAGTGAACTCAGTAGCGTTCTCCTTGGACAGCCGGACCCTGGCCAGCAGCGGCAGGGACACCACAATCCGACTCTGGGACGTCACCGACCGGTCTACTCCCCGTCTGCTCGGGGCACCGATCACCGGCCATGCCAACACCGTCGGACCGCTAACGTTCTCTCAGGACGGCGACACCCTGGTCAGCGGAAGCTACGACGACACCGTACGAATATGGGACGTGACCGACCGGTCCCATCCCCGCCTACTTGGTCTGCCCCTGACCGGTCACACTGACTGGATTTGGTCGGTAGCGTTGTCGCCGGACGGCCAAACCCTTGCCAGCGGCAGCAAGGACAACACAATACGGCTGTGGGCCCTTCCCTGACCAGGAGCCGCGCGAACTAAAATTTGCGGTACCCCTACCCGCCCTGCCACCCCGAATCACCCCGTCGTGGAGCGCCTGGCGCGGTGCAGACGGACCGCCCGCAGCACCGCGGCATCGAGCGCGACGGCCGCGACGATGGCGAGCGAGCCGAGGGGCACCCAGTCGCCGAGGCGGGCATACGGGGTGCCGGTCGCGCTGGTCAGCGGCAGGTCTACGACATAGGCGCCGCGCCCGTCCCTGCCCAGGCGGAACAACTGCCGGCCGGAGGCGTCGAAGGCGGTGGACACGCCGGTCAGCGTGGCGTGAAGGACAGGCCGTCCCGCCTCGACCGCCCGCAGCGCGGCGAGGCTGGCGTGCTGATCGGGTGCCCAGCTGTCCTGGAAGGTCGAGGTGGCCGACTGGACGACGACCACGTCCGCGCCGTCGTTCGCCAGACGGAGAGTCATGTCCGGGAAGGCCGACTCGAAGCAGACCAGCGGACCGAGCCGGATCGTCCTGCCGTCCAGTTTCCCCGCGGCGAGCACGGTAAGCCGGACACCCTTGCGGCGGTTCTCGGCGGCTGCCTCGGTCACCGCGGTCAGCCAACCGAAGACGGGGCGCAGGGGGATGTACTCCCCGAACGGCACCAGCCGCATCTTGTCGTACCGCCCGCGCGGGCCGTCCGGTCCGACCAGCACTGCCGACTTGTAGATCCCCCCGTCCCCATCGTCGGGGCCGGCGACCTCATCAGCACGCCGCGCATCGGTGTTGACCAAGACCGGGACACCGAGCATGCGGGACAGATCCTCGAGCTGGCGCAGCCGTGCCTGGTCGTCGACGAGGTCGAACCCGACGCTGCTCTCCCCCCACACCACCAGGTCGACCCCGGCGCCGACCAGGCTTCTGGTGGCCGCCTCACCGTCGGCGAACCGCACGTCGGCACCGTGGACGACGCCTGGCTGGACGCCACCAACGGTGAGCGTGCCGGTGTTGGCCGGGGTGGGCACGGCCGCCGCACCGGCCACCATCACGGCAACGAGCAGGCCGGCTGCTAGCGCGACGCCGGCCCGCCACGGTCGCCGCCGCCCCGGCCGCAGGCCCGGCATGACCGCCGCAGCCACCAGCAGGTTGACGGCGGCGAGCAGGAAGCTCAGCAGCCACACCCCGCCGACGGCGGCCAGCGGCAGAAACGGTCGGGCGTTCCACTGGCTGGCACCGAGCAGCGCCCACGGCCCACCGAAGCCCTCCCACGACCGGGCGAACTCCCCGATCACCCAGCCGGACGGGACGGCGACCAGCGCCCAGGCGAGACGGCGGTACCCGGGCGGTTGGGAGGGCAGCCGGGGGCGCAGCGCCGTCCAGACCAGGACGCCCCACAGCATCCAGGTGACGCCGAGCGCCAGGCCGAGGACGACGATGAACGGACCGGTGTTCGGAACCAGCCAATAGCAGGTCGCCAGGAAGAACCCGGTACCGCCGCACCAGGCACGGATCGCCGCCTCCCGCGGGACGGTGGCCGCCACGATCACCAGGGTTGCCGGCACCATCCCGACGAAGCCGACCGGCCATGCCGACAGCGCGGGGAACGCCACGGCGGGCACCGCCCCGAGCAACGCGGACAGCGCCCGGTACCGCCACCGGGACCACCGGGTCGGCACCAGCCGCACATGCCCGCCCGCGTCGACGGACACGGGGCGGCCGGCGCTGCTGGCCATGTCTCGATGGTGCTACCGGGCCCGGCGGCGTGCGCCCGGAGGAGCCCGCCCGGCCACTCCCGCTCGCCGAAGGCGGAGAACCACTCGGCCCTGGCCCGACTCGACGACCGCCTGAGCGGAACCCGACTGACCAATCACTCCCGCGACGGTGGTCACGCTGCGCGTTGCTCATGGGGTTGCACCGGTCCCCCGAAAGATATCGCGGCTGGTCACGAGCTTGATCGGAGATCAACGAGCATGCGGAACCAGCGTGTGGGCGCGGCAGGGGTCGAACCTGCGACCACTCGCTTGTAAGGCTCCAGAGGGCAAACACTGTACTCGACCTGCATATATGAAGGTCGCTACTAAGCGTCGCGCGCACAATTGTGTCGTGTCTAAACAATCTCTCGGGCGACGACTCAGGCGATCACAACGTGGGGAAAATCATGTTCACCTCGATCCTAGGCGTCATCCTCCCGTACGAGCTTTGTTGTGCCGCCACCGCCTCCCGGTGACACTGAACGCATGGAAGGAACCCCGTTTACCATCGGTGGACCCGAGCTGGTCACCGACGTGAGCCCGGCGGGCTGGGTCGTGGACGGAACCCGCGGCCCCGGCTACACCGTCGGTTCCCTGGTGCCCCGGAAATGAACGCCTACCCCACCCCTCCATGGAGTGGATCTCCATCACTGGCTCCTGGCAATACTTGCAGGGCAGCAGCGATCAGCCCGGTCTGTGGAACAACCAACCAACGCAAGGATCCCTCCCCGTTCCACAGAAAGCACGTCTTTCCGGCCTGCTCGCTCGGCACACGACCACCGCGAATCGGGGCTGGTTCGCCGTATGGCGAGGATTCGGCGCACTCGCCGTGCCCACCGCCGGAATTCCGACCATCGCCATGACGCACCGTCCCATGGTCCTGCTGACCGGCCCACTGACTGCGGCGACCACATCGCTGGAGCATCCACCCTGGGATCGGCGGGCCAGCCTGTGGTGGCCCGAGGACCGCGTATGGTGCGTCGCCACCGATGCGGACCTGATGACCACCTACGTCGGCGGCAGCCAGGCCTGCATCAACGCCCTCACCGCAGACGACCAGCTCGAAGCCATGCCCGTCCCAGTCGACCAGCGGATCACTTGGGACAGCGACAGCATCAACCCGACCCCGCCGCGGACAGCCCACTGAATGACTCGCCTCACGCGGACCAGAGCCGGAGGCGGGCCTCGACTCCGGCGCCGCGCGGGCGTGGAGGTCTGGTTGGGCCGGACCCTCCCGGACGGCGCGGCGAAGAGCAAGATCGCACTGCCGATGGGATGGGCCGTCCTATGATGCGTAGCATGCCGAATCTGAGCGTGTCGGTTCGTGAGGCCACCCTGCAGGACGCTCGAACTCAGGCCGAAGCCGCCGGACTCACCCTGTCAGCCTGGGTCGACAAGACCCTGACCGAGGCCATCTGGACAGCCCGGTTCACTCGACAGCAGCAGCGCAACGCAGCGCTCGGAGTGACTCCCAAGGCCCTCGACGCCGAGTTCGCCCGCCTGGAGGAGCTGCGCCGCCGTGCAGCAGGGTGAGGTGTGGGCGCGCGCGGACGCGCCAGCCCACGCCCTGATCGTTTCAGCCGACCTGTACAACCGAGCGGGTACAGGCCGAGTCGTGACCTGCCCGGTCATCCCCGGTGAACCGCTGCCCCACGACGACTACGCCGCCGACGCCGGGATCACCACCCCGATCAGGGGCACGATCCTGCCCGAACTCGTCGCGTGGATGCCGGTCTCCGGACTGTCCCATCCACTCGGCCCCATCCCCTCCGACGCATGGCAGCGGGTCGACCAGATCCTGCGCCGCGTCCTCGGACACTAAAGGCGAGCCAGCAAGCAGCAGCGCCTTCGATCAGTTGAGCGCCGGCACCCGCGTCGGGCGTGAACCGCCTCGGGTTCAGTCGTCGCGGTCAACACCAGGCTGGTACGACGAGCGTTGCTGCGGACGATCCTGGACAGGGTCCGCGGCGCGACGGATGACATCTCGACGGTCAGATCGTCGACGCTCGATGTTCCCGGGCAACCGCCGACAATCAGGGACGTCCCGTGAGCCTGGCCGGGTACCTGCATGATCGAAAACTTGTGTTGTGCCTGAACGCTGTGTTCTACACGCGGGCCTACGGAACGATCTCTGTTTCCGTCGAGGCGTTCGAGGATCCGCCGCCGAGGAGACATAGCAGCTGGTCGCGAGCTTGATCAAAAATCAAGCGAACACGCGGAACCAGCGCGTGGGCGCGGCAGGGATCGAACCTGCGACCACTCGCTTGTAAGGCGAGCGCTCTCCCGCTGAGCTACGCGCCCGGGGTGGATGCCCAGCCTACGCAGGCATCGTCCGTCCGGTGGCACGGCCGATCGCCGGATCGGTGAGGTGACCGTGCCCGGTCGCAACGTTAGCGGATGATCCCGGATCGTGGGTCAGGAAACCGGGCGCGGTCGCCCGAACATGCGGGCGAGGGCTGCGTCCACATCGGCGGCGAGGTCGCCGCTGAGGGCACGCTCAGGCCCCTCCGTGGCTGGTTCCCCGCCATGACGTCCCGCGGAGGCGTTGGGAGTGTCTGTGGCGGCTGGCACGCCCTTGGCGGAGCCTGCGGCCGGCGGGCGCAGAGCACCGGTTGTGGTCTCTGGCACGTCGGAGGCGGTCCGCGACGGTTCGGGGATGGGTGAGGACAGTCCGGGCGTGGCTGAGAACGGTTCGCGAGCCGATGAGGGCGGTTCAGGGGCTGGCGAGCGCCCGGCGGGCTGCTGTTCGGAGGATTTCCGCGCGCCGCAGGCCCGGCAGAACACCGTGCCGAGGGCCTTCGCCAGGTGGGTCGAGGCGCAGCGGTCGCAGCGGTCAAGGATCTTCTCCCACTCCGGGGAGGGGCGGCAGGTCGGGCAGACCAGGACCTGTTCGCCGCCGACGACCGCGCGTTGCCAGGGGCTCGCGCCCCGGACTGGGTCGGTCTGTCGCGCACTGCAGCGGAAACACGGCATGAGGTTCCCCGTCCTCGAAGACCGGCGGCGCACGTCGCCCGTGCCATGCCACGCCGGGACCCCCGCGAGGTGTTCCCTGGCACGGGAACACCTCGCGGGGGTCCGACGGGCGAGGCGACCCGGCCCGCCGCTCGCCGGGACTACAGCGAGGCGAGGGCCTTGAGGTACTCGGCCTGGTCGCGTGCGTCCGGAATGTTGTTGACGACCTTCCAGCGCACCTTGCCCTCCTTGTCGATGATGAAGGTTCCGCGGAGGGAGATGCCCTTCTCCTCGTTGAAGACCCCGTAGGCCTTCGCCACCTCGCCGTGCGGCCAGAAGTCGGCCAGCAGCGGGAACTCGTAGCCCTGCTGGTCGGCCCAGACCTTGTGCGCGAAGGAGGAGTCGACGGAGATGGCCAGTACCTGCACGTCGTCGTTCTGGAAGGAGGCCAGGTCGTCCCGGACGGAGCACAGCTCGCCCTGGCAGACGCCGGTGAAGGTCAGCGGGTAGAACAGGAGCACCACGTTGCGGCGGCCCCGGAAGTCGGACAGGGTGACGACCTCGTTGTTCTGGTCCTTCAACGAGAAGTCGGGGGCGACGGCTCCGACGTCGACGGTCACGAGCTCTTCCTCTCGATTGCGGTTGGTTTTCGCGTCCTGCGGTGCTGTTCGACCTCTCGGTCTTCGCGACCTGTCGGTCCTCTCCGCCAGCATGCCACCGTCGGCCGCGGCCTTGCGCTCCGGCTGCGGCCGGTGTGCCGGATCCCGCGGGCAGGCCGGGGCGGTGGGCAGCGGCGGCGCTACGACACGGATGCGGTGGTGAACAGGATGAGCACACAGGGGGAACACATCGGGGCGGGTACTCGGCAACGGCACTCGAAGATGTAGAGACCCGAAACGACTCCAAGACGTGCCCGGCCGGCCGCGGATGGCACTTTTCCGGTCAGCGAAGCCACAGGAAGGCGCGGGAGCCGGTTTCCGGGACTCCGGTGCCCTAGTCTGACCGGTCAACGACCGCGGCGAGCTAGTCGTGCCGGACAACGACAGAGGTGACCGGGCGGAGTGTGCTTTTTCCGCCCGTTGCCCCGGCTCGCGGCCACGCCGCGGACGGGGCCGCACAGTGGCGCGTCGGGCGTCCCGCGGATGCCGACAGCAGGGAGGTCGTGACCACCTTGACCGATCACATGCCGCCGTCCGGCCCACCTGGCTGGGGACCGGGCGGCCACGGAAGCCCCGGCGGACAGCCGCCCGGGCCCGGCGGTGCCTTCGGATCGTTCCCGGACGGCCCTCCTGGAGCACCGCCCGGAGGCCCGCGCGGGTTCGCCGGCGCGGCCGGGCCGGCGGGTGTGCCCGGTCCGGCCCCGGGTGGTCCGGGCGGCTACCCGCCGTTCCCCCGGGAGGGCGCGAATCCCTACCCGCCCCATCCCGGGGCCGGGCAGACCTATCCCGTGCCGCCCGGGTATGGGCCACCGCCGGCCGGTGTGCCGCCGGTCGGAGCCGGCGTCCTCGGTAAACGGCGCAATCCGTTCGGGGTGTGGCTCGGCCTTCCGCTGATCACTCTCGGGATCTACGGGTTCGTCTGGGTGTACAAGACCAACAAAGAGCTTGCCGCCTACAACTCGCGGATCAAGGTCAACCCTACGCTGTCGCTGCTGGCCTTCCTGATCGGCTGGGTGCTGATCGTCCCGCCGTTCGTGGCGGCGTGGCGGCTGGGGACGCGGACAGCGGAGGCGCAGCGCGCCGCGGGCCTGCCGGAGATCAGCCCGGGGATCGCGTTCCTGCTGTGGCTGATCGGCGGTGGGCCACTCTATCTCCAGTTCGAGATCAACAAGATCTGGAACCGCTACCCCGGCGCGGTCGAAGGCCAGCAGGTGCCGCTGAGCCGCTGAGCCGCACGGCGCAGCGGACGAGAAACGGGGCACCGCGGGCTGTGACGGCCCGCGGTGCCGTACCGCTGATCATTCAAGCGAGGATGCCGGCAGGCCGGGCGGCACACGGACCTGGCCCTGGGCATGGCGGAAGAACCGTCGGCAAGCACGTCACGCCGATCGGTTGCGACCCCGACTGGGGAGATCGCCGCCGCTGAGGCCTCGGACGCGCGCGGGCGCCCGGGGCCTCAGCGGTGGCGGACCCGCTGGGACTTCGGGGCGGCCAGCCGCATTCCGGCCCATTCGGCCGCGACGCTGACGGTGCTGGTCTGGACGAGGCCGGCGGTCGGCACGGCGTCCAGGACGTCGCTGGGCTCGACGTGGCCGTCACGGCCAGCCTTCGGGGTAAGCAGCCAGATCACGCCGTCCTCGGACAACTGCCTACGCGCGTCAATGAGGGCGTTGGCAAGATCACCGTCATCCTCGCGCCACCAGAGGAGCACGACGTCTACCACGTCGTCGGAGTCCTCCGGGACGAGGTCGGTGCCACTCGAGGTCGTGACCGCGTCCAGGAGATCCTGGGCGATGTCGTCGTCCTCGTTGAGCGACTGGACCAAGGTGCCGGCCATGACTCCCAGACGTTCCGCACGGCGCTGACCCTCGGCGTTCGCCGCGGTCGGACTCACCCTCCGCTACCTCCTGCTCGTCTACACGACGCTCCGCGGTCGCGAGGCGCCCCGGTCGTGGGCGGACCGGTTCGGCGACGATCCGCTCGCGCGACCCGCCGTGGGCCTAGTCCACCGGACCATGCGGTGGGTGCGCAAGTGCCACGCCGGGGGTTGTGGACAAGCAGGGGGATGCCGGCCGTTCCACAACGATCTCCGCTGACACAATCTCGCTACCCTGGGGCCGCCTCGTCAACCCGTCGTACGAAACCCGCCGACATGATCCCACCATCGGTCCAACCTGCGGGTATGTGATGTCGGACGTCTCCTGGCCGTTCCGATGATCCCAGGTCCGGCGCCGGAGTGGGCGCACTGGCCGGACTTTGCCCGCCGGGCGGGGCTGACCGGGCCGGTCAGCCCGGCAGGAAGGAGAACCGGACGGTTCGCTCAGGGTTGTCCACATTGAGGTCGACAAGCGCCACCGACTGCCAGGTACCGAGCGCGAGCCGCCCGTCCAGGACGGGAACGGTCAGGGACGGCGGGATGATGGCTGGCATCACGTGTGAGCGGCCATGCCCGGGCGAGCCGTGGGCGTGCCGCCAGCGGTCGTCGGCGGGCAGCAGGGCGGCCAGGGCGGCGAGGAGGTCGTCGTCGCTGCCGGCGCCCAGCTCGAGGATGGCCACGCCCGCCGTCGCGTGCGGGATGAAGACGGACAGCAGCCCGTCGCCCCGGCCGGCGACGAACTCGGCCGCCGGCTCGGTGAGGTCGACGACCCGTTCGTCGCGCCCCGTCCGCACCGTCATCGTCTTCGTCTCCACGGTGGCGTCCCTCCCTCGGCGGGCGTCCACAACTCGGGCGCACGTATCCCCAACCATCCCGCACCTGCCGGTGCGACCGCCCGCACGCCACTCCGACGCCTGGGTGGCCGCCCGGGTCCGAGGGCTGCGTCCAGGTGCTGGTCAGACGGCCGTCGCGGCGTGTTCACCGGCGCGCCACCACCTCGGGGACAGACCACGAACAACCGCGTGTGCCGATCCAGTTTCCCTACCGCACAGTAGGCAGGGTGTGCGTGACGGCCGTGTCGAGACGGAGCACGATAGTGAGAGGGCATCGGCACAGGAGCTAACGGAGAGCAGGAGTAGGCGTGGCGCAGGACACAACGCGGAAGTTCTCGGTCATCACCGACGGGCTCCCGAGCCAGTTGCCGGACATCGATCCGTCCGAAACCAGCGAATGGCTCGAGTCGCTCGACGCGGTGATCGAGGAGTCCGGGCGAGGCCGGGCACGGTTCCTCATGCTCAAACTCCTCGAACGGGCACGCGAGAAGGCGGTCGGGGTACCGGGCCTGACCAGCACCGACTTCATCAACACGATCCCCCCCGAGCAGGAACCCTGGTTCCCGGGCGACGAGCACGTCGAACGGCGGATCCGGGCGTACATCCGGTGGAACGCCGCCATCATGGTCAGCCGCGCGAACCGTCCGGAATATAATGTCGGCGGCCATATCGCCACATATGCCTCGAGCGCGAGCCTGTACGAGGTCGGCTTCAATCATTTCTTCCGGGGCAAGGACCACCTGACCTCCTCCCCCGGCAGCGATTCCGGGGACCAGATCTTCATCCAGGGGCACGCCTCCCCCGGCATCTACGCCCGCGCGTTCCTCGAGGGCCGTCTCACCGAGGCACAGCTGGACGCGTTCCGCCGCGAGGGCGAGCCGGGCGGCCTGTCGTCCTACCCGCACCCCCGGCTGATGCCGGACTTCTGGGAGTTCCCGACAGTGTCGATGGGCCTCGGCCCGATCGACGCCATCTACCAGGCGCGGTTCAACCGCTACCTGCTCAACCGCCAGATCAAGGACACCTCCCGCAGCAAGGTGTGGGCGTTCCTCGGCGACGGCGAGATGGACGAGCCGGAGTCGATCGGCGCCCTCGGGGTCGCCGCCCGCGAGGAGCTCGACAACCTCATCTTCGTGGTGAACTGCAACCTGCAGCGCCTCGACGGGCCGGTCCGCGGCAACGGCAAGATCATGCAGGAGCTGGAGTCGCTGTTCCGCGGCGCCGGCTGGAACGTCATCAAAGTCGTCTGGGGCCGTGACTGGGACCCGCTGCTCGCCAAGGACACCGACGGCGTCCTCGTCCACCGGATGAACACCACACCCGACGGCCAGTTCCAGACCTACTCGACCTCGTCAGGCGACTACATCCGGGAGCACTTCTTCGGCGCCGACGCCCGGCTACGCCGGATGGTCACCGACCTGGCCGACGAGGATCTCAGCAAGCTCTCCCGCGGCGGGCACGACTACCGCAAGCTGTACGCGGCCTACAAGGCGGCCACGGAGCATGCCGGTCAGCCCACCGTGATCCTCGCCCACACGATCAAGGGCTGGACGCTGGGCAAGGACTTCGAGGGCCGCAACGCCACGCACCAGATGAAGAAGCTCACCAAGACCGAGCTCAAGGAGCTGCGCGACCGGCTCTACCTGGAAATCCCCGACTCGGCGCTGGACGGCAACCTCCCGCCGTACTACCGCCCGGGGCCGGACTCCGAGGAGATCCAGTACATGCGGGAACGCCGGGCGGGGCTCGGCGGATCGATCCCGCGCCGCGTGGTGCACGCCCGCACCCTCCCCCAGCCACCAAAGTCGATCTTCGACGAGCTGCGGCGGGGCTCGGGCAAGCAGCCGGTGGCCACGACAATGGCCATCGTCCGCCTACTCAAGGACCTGATGAAGACCAAGGAGATGGGCGCCCGGTTCGTGCCCGTCATCCCGGACGAGGCGCGCACGTTCGGCATGGACGCGATGTTCCCCACAGCGAAGATCTACTCGCCGCACGGGCAGCGCTACGAGGCCGTCGACCGGGAGCTGCTGCTCTCCTACCGGGAGTCCGAGTCCGGCCAGATGCTGCACGAGGGCATCAGCGAGGCCGGTTCGATGGGCTCGGTGATCGCCGCCGCGACGGCGTACTCCACCCACGGCCAGCACATGATCCCGGTGTACGTCTTCTACTCGATGTTCGGCTTCCAGCGGACCGGCGACCAGATGTGGGCGCTCGGCGACCAGCTCGGCCGGGCCTTCCTACTCGGCGCCACCGCGGGGCGCACGACCCTGAACGGCGAGGGCCTACAGCACCAGGACGGCCACTCGCTACTGCTGGCATCCACGAACCCGGCGTGCGTGTCGTACGACCCGGCGTTCGCGTTCGAGATCTCCCACATCGTCCGCGACGCCCTCGACCGGATGTACGGCGAGCGGAACGAGAACGTCTTCTACTACCTGACCGTCTACAACGAGCCGGTCCCGCAGCCAGCCGAGCCGACCGGGGTCGACCCGACCCAGATCATCGCCGGCATGTACCGGTTCCGTACCGCCGACGCGCTCACCGGCGGCGAGGAGACACCCACCGGGCCGGTCGAGGACGGGGCCACCGAGAGCTCCACCACGACGCAGGCACAGCTCCTGGCCAGCGGTACCGGCATGCGCTGGGCGCTGGCCGCCCAGGAGATGCTGGCGGCCGACTACGGCATCGCCGCCGACGTGTGGTCAGTGACCTCGTGGAACGAACTGCGCCGGGAAGCACTGGTATGCGAGCGGCGCAACCTGCTCAACCCCGAGCAGCCGCCAGCCGTGCCCTACATCAGCCAGATCCTGAACGGCGCACCAGGCCCGGTCATCGCGGTCTCGGACTGGATGCGCGCCGTCCCCGACCAGATCTCACGGTGGGTGCCACAGCCGTACACCTCGCTGGGCACCGACGGCTTCGGCCGCTCCGACACCCGGGCGGCCCTACGGCGCCACTTCAACGTCGACGCCGAGTCCGTGGTCGTGGCGACCCTGGAGGCACTGACACGAACAGGTGACGTCGAGCAGGCCACCGTGGACGACGCCATCCGCCGGTACGGGCTACGCAAGGACGGCGCCAACGAGGCCGCTCTCGGCAACGGCGCCACGGAAGAGAACGACCAGCCAGTCTCCGGCTGACCAGGCGCGGCCGGTCAGCCGGCCGCGGCCTCAGCGGCCTGCCCGGCCCGTGGCGGCTACCCGGTCCACGGCGGCTGGACGGGCCCGTGGCGGCGGCTGGGAGCGGCCTGTGGCGGCCGCCGGACCTGGCCCGCGGGGCTTTTCCGAGACACTCGGGGCCCCGCGGGCACCGGTGGCGGACGTGCCGCCCGCGACACGGCGTGACGACGTTCGCCGCACTCGACACCACTGTGCGTAACCGAATGTGACACTAACTCTTCGTGTTCACGGAGCTCCGGCCGCGCACCGGCTACCATCTGTACTACAACGGCGCCACCAGCACAGCACTCCGTGTGACAAGCTGTCACCGGCAATCGGTTCCGGATCGTCACCGGCGACACTATTGTCTCGGGAGTGACATCCACGGCCGACGGCCAGGCGACGCTGTCGCACGTCGGCCAGGGGTCGGCCAACCGCCGCGGGACGTCCCCCACGGCGCACGGCACCGTGCCGCGGCACCGGCCCGTCGAGGGCAGGAGCGTGGCCGGCGTCGCGTGGCCGGAATGCGGAGCATCCGGTTCGCGGAGTCCGCGGCCGTCCGGTGATCCGGACGGCGCTCGGTGGGGCCCGTCGCGACCTGGTCGCCACGAGATCGAGGAGGAGCACGTGACGCGTGTCCCGAGGACCACCGGTCCGGCCGCCACCATGGCGGCCACCCGCCAGCCGGGCCGGCAGGCATGATCCTCCGGGCCCGCCGCATCGAGCGGCTGGAGGAGCATCCGAACCTCCGCGGGATCCTCGGCATCCTGGCGCAACTCGTGCACACCTCCGACAGCGAGCTGGTGGCACTGGCCTCGCTGTGGCGCAACTCCGGTCAGCTCGCCTCGGCCCGGGACAAGGCGCTCGCCCCCGACTCCCCGCTGATCGTCGAGGTCCTGGCGGCCTTCGACGCCCTCTCCGCCATCTACGCGGATGATCTGGCCGGCGCGGAGTACGTCATGCTCGACCCCGCGATCACCGCGACCGCGCTGCGCGCGATGCGCGACGCGCTCGCCGGCGCCTACGCGAAGCCGATCCTGAACCGCTCCGAGTACACGGCGCTGCTGCGGCCGTGGCGCACCGTGTACCCGCGGGTCCGCTCGCACGAGCCGGATCTGGGCCCGGCCGCCGCCGACGTGAAACGGGTCCTGGCCACACTGCCGCGGCTGGCCCGCCGCTGCCACGACCAGGCCAGCCTCGAGGTCTTCGACGGCCTGCTCACGACCGTGCTCACCCGCGACGACGACGCCCACCAGATCGCGATGGAGCGGGCCTTCGACAGCGCCGTCCTGACCGGGCGACGGAGGGTGTGGACGCTGGTCCGCCGCAGCGCCGCCGAGGGGTTCTGGCGGCTGTGCCCGGCCTGCCGCCGGCTCGCCACGGCGCCGGACTCGTCCTCGGACGAGCGGGTCATGGAGCTGTGCGCAGACCTGGCCTGCGCGCTACTCGTCGAGGACCTGCTCGACCCCGAGGTCTTCGCCCGGCTCACCACCCCGCTGCGCGCGCTGGTGCCACTCCAGAGCCCTCCCGGGGACTGACCCGGCACCCGGTGCCGCCCCGGGGCACCGCCGCCGCCGTCCGGGTCTACTCGGGCCGGTAGACGATGAGACGGGCGCCGCTCGTCGTGACCGCGATCCGGCGGATCCCCTCGGTCACCTCGCCGTCGCTGGCGAACGGCAGCGGGGACGGCTGACTGGAGGAGATCCGCACCCGTTCCACCGTCCGCTGCTCGTAGACCCGTGACCGGCCGAGACGTCCGGTCAGCACCGCGCCGACGAGGCGGAGCCGGGCCAGCGGCGCGGTCGCGTCGACGACCCGCAGGTCGAGCAGGCTCTCGTCGAGGCGGGTCCGGTATGTCGGGGCGAACCCGTCGGGCAGGTAGCGGCCGTTGCCGACGAAGACGAGCCAGACCCGGCGGGTGACGCCGTCGATCTCGACGTCGAACGGCGGGTCGCTCCACAGCACCCGGCTCAGCGCGATGATCATCGCCGGCCACTTGCCGATCCGGCGCTCGAAACGCTCCCGGATGCCGACCATGTCCGGGTAGCCGCCGAGGCTGGCGGTGTTCACGAAGATCCGGCTGAACCGGGAGTCGGCCGCGCCGATGCCGTCGACCCTGCCGACGTCCACCGCGACGGCCGTGCCTTCGCGGACCGCCTTGATCGTGTCACCGGCGCTGTTCAGGCCGACGTCGGCGGCGAAGTGGTTGAGGGTGCCGGCCGGGAACACCGCGAGCGGAAGGCCCCGGGCGAGAGCGGCCGCGGCCGCGGCGTTGACCGTCCCGTCGCCGCCGGCGACGCCGAGGACCCGGCTGTGCGCGGCGACGCGGTCCAGGGCCTCGGCGACGTCCTGGTCGGGGCCGACCTCGACGACCTGCGCACCGGGCAGGTCGGCACGCAGGACGGCGGCGAGCTCGGCGTGGTGACCGGCGCCGGACCGGGCGTTGACGACCACACCCAGGCCCGTCCCGTCCGGCAGGGCCGGGGCCCAGGCGGACGCCGGCCGGGCCCGCGCCGGCGACCAGGGGCGCCGCGGCATCACCTTCGTCGTCAGCAGCCCGGCGCCGATGCCGAGCGCGGCGCCGGCCACCACGTCGCCCGGGTAGTGGGCACCGACGTAGACCCGGGAGAAGGCGACCGCGGACGCCAGAGCGACCACCGGGACGGCCGCCGCGGGCGCGTCGAGCGCGACACCGGTGGCGAAGGCGGCCGCCGAGGCCGAGTGCCCCGACGGGAACGAGAAGGTCGTCAGGTCACGGCGCAGCCGGCGCAACGGCGGGATGCCGTGTGTCGGCGGCCGGCCCCGGCGGAACAGGAGCTTGGCCGGGCCGTTGGCGACGGCGCTGGCGACGCCCAGGGCGAGCAGGCCGCGCATCGCCGCCGGGCGGCGGCGGCCCTTCGTCGCGCCCAGCGCGCCCGCCACCCCCCACCAGAGCATGCCGTGGTCGGCCGCGTGGGAGAGCCGGGGCAGCAGCGGGTCCACCAGCGGCCGGGCGCCGGCGATGGCGGAGAACATCGCGCGGTCGACCGTGATGAAGGTGTGCACGAAACGCCGGCCGATCGCGACGTCGTGCCGGACGAGCAGGCGGGCCAGGTCGCCGACGCGGGGCAGATCGCTCTCGCCGACCAGGTCGCGGGAACGGTCACGGTCACGGGTGCGGGAACGGTGAACGGGCCGCGGAATCCGCCGCATGGACGTCACGCCGGAACCGTACCCGTTCGTCCCGTACGCGGGCGGGCGCGCGCGGCGATCCGCCGGGGAAGGCGGAACGCCGGGTCAGGGCACCGGGTCGGGTCCGGGCGGGCGGGACACCGGGTCGGGGCGAGGTGCCGGGTTGGCGCATAGTGGCCCGCGACGTGGTCCTCTCACGGTCGGGAGGACCACGTTCAGGTGATTCGCACAGGCCGGACCGGCATCAGTACGTCGTCAGCCTGGTCCGCCGTGCCGGCGCGCGGAGCGGCCCGGTGACCCCCGCGCCGCCGTCCCAGCGGCGCCCGCGGCGCATCCGCGGCGCGCACGGCACCGCTCACAGGTGCCGGCCGTGCCCTCCGGTGCCGGCCCGGGCCAGGGCGGAACCCCGGCCTGGGCCGGACGGTGCCGGGGCACGCCGCACCGCCCAGCCGGCGGCGGCGGGACGTGGCGAGTCAGACCGGTGTCGGCGCGGCGACCGCCCCTCGACGCGGCGCGGGCGGCCGGGGTACGCACCCGGGCCGCGGCAACGGTCGCCGCGGCTCCACGGTGCGACCGGTGGGCAGGATCTCCCCCGTGTCCTCGAAGAGGATCACCCCGTTGCAGAGCAGACTCCAGCCCTGGTCGCAGTGTCTGCTGGTGACTCTCGCCGCGTCGTGGTCGGCGCTGTCGGCCGTCGGGCAGGGCGGACTGTGCGGACACCTCCGCCGCGCGACGGGGGAGGCGGAGGCGGGGTCGCCGGACGGCTCCGCCTCTGTGGTGGGCGCCGGCAGGGCCGGGGCCAGGTTGAAAACACTTCCTTGGTGCACGAGCACCAGAGGTTACGCCTCTCCGTTAGGCACGTCACACGGGGGCGCCCGTGCGCCCACCGGCGTGTCACGCCGTACGCGGCCAGCCGGGGGCGGGTGTGGGCGTCCGGTAGGCCGGGGCGTATCTCCCCGTGGCCGCAGGCGAGGGCCGCTGCCCGGCGCTCACGCATATGGGTAGATTGCAGCCCGACGCCGAGCGTTCGACCTGCTCGGACCGGAGGATTGGTCCGAGCCGACAGGCGGGGCCCGCCTCGTCGACCGATCGTCGCGGCCGGGCCGGTCCGGGATGCGGACCATCAAGTTCGGCCCGGCGCACGTCTGCTCCTGGCCTGTGGGGGGTCACGCATGGTGAACGACTCGCGCACCACCGGCGGTCCGCTGCCGGAGACCGCCGGCCCGCTCGCCGCCGGCGGCCTCCCCGGCGCCCGCGCCGATGCCACCGTCGCCGATGTAGCCGTCGCCGGCACCGCTGTCACCGGCACTACCGTCGCCGGCACTGCCGTCGCCGACTCCGCTGATGACGGTGATCCCGCCGACCGCCTCGACGTCTCCGTCGTCATGCCGTGCCTGAACGAGGCCGAGTCGGTCGGCGTCTGCGTCCGCAAGGCGCTGGCCGGGCTGGCCGCCGCCGGAGTCGCGGGCGAGGTCGTCGTCGTCGACAACGGCTCGACCGACGGCTCCGCGGCGGTGGCGACCGCGGCCGGCGCGCGCGTCGTCGCCGAGTCACGGCGTGGCTACGGCAACGCCTATCTCGCCGGCTTCGCCGCCGCGCACGGCCGGTTCCTGGTCATGGGCGACTCCGACGACACCTACGACTTCGCCGACCTCGGCGCGCTGCTCGCCCCGCTGCGCGCCGGGCGCGCCGACTACGTGCTGGGTTCCCGGTTCGCCGGTGAGATCCTGCCCGGCGCCATGCCCTGGCTGCACCGATACGTCGGCAACCCGCTCCTCACCGGCATCCTCAACCGCCTGTTCGACGTCCGCTCGTCCGACGCCCACTCCGGGATGCGGGCCTTCACCAGGGACGCCTACCGGCGGATGCGGCTGCGCTGCGAGGGCATGGAGCTCGCCTCCGAGCTCGTCATCGCCGCCCGTCGAGCCGAGCTGCGGATCGAGGAGGTGCCGATCACCTACCACCCGCGGGTCGGGGCGTCGAAGCTCCACTCACTGCGGGACGGCTGGCGCCACCTGCGGTTCATGCTGCTGCTGGCGCCCAGGCACCTGTTCGTCCTGCCGGGTCTGGTCCTGTTCGGGCTGGGCACGGCCGGCCAGCTGGCGCTCCTGCCCGGTTCGCTCGATGTCGGGTTCCACCGGCTCGACCTGCACTTCTCCGTGCTGTTCGCACTGATCGCGATCCTCGGTTGGCAGTTGGTGCTTCTCGGTGTCTTCGCCGACGTCCACAACCATGCCGCGGGGTGGCAGGAGCGCCGCCGCTGGCCGCTGACGTCGATCCACCGGCGTTTCACGCTCGAGCGGGGCCTGGCGGCCGGCGGGATCCTGTTCACCGTCGGCTTCGCGATCGACTGCGTCATACTCGCCCGATGGCTGGCGAACTCGATGGGGCCGCTCAACGAGCTGCGCCCCGCCCTGCTCGCCATGTCGCTGATGGTGCTCGGCGCGCAGACCGCCTTCGGGTCGTTCTTCCTGCGGCTGGTGACGGCCGGGCCGAGCGGCGGCCACCGCCGGGCCGGCTGGGCGCCCGCGACCGGACTCGCCGTCTCAGCCGCGGCCACCGGCGCGTCGCCATCCGCAGTCTCGCCGTCCTCAGTGTCGCCGGCCGATCCCCCGCCGGCCGCGGCCCCGCCGGCCGCGAGGCCGGTGGCGGCCGAGCCGGGCGACGACGCGGCGGCTGGTGACCGCGCCCCCGGGCCGGTCGGGGCGCCGGGCCCGGTCGGGACGCCGACGCCAGACGGCGGAGCCGGTCCGGCTACCCGCACGGGCCCGGAAAGTCATGAGAACGACGAGGATGCGGCGTTCCTCGCCGCGCCCGCACCCGTCCTCGGTGGAATTCCCGCCCACCAGCGCTGACCACTCCGATCGGGTCTTACCGTGATCCACATACACAATCGGGGGCCCAAAGGGGACCATTTGGACAATTCCGCGGAACGATCGTGGACCATGGGTGCCGTGACGGCACCTGGACAGCTCCACGCCTCCGGACCCCGCGGCGCACTGGAGGCCCCTGGCCGATCCCGACCCGGCGACGGCGACGCCTGGACCACGCCCGCCGTGAGCCCGGCCACCGGCGACGACGAGAGCGGCTCCGGCCACCGCGCCGCCCTGGGGCCGGCCGCGGGCCCGTCCGAGCTCGAGCCCGGCTTCGAGGCCGAGCCCCGCCCCGGGCTGAACCGGCGCGGGCGCTTCCGCCGGCGGTCAGTTACCGGACGGCGCTCCCCGCTCACCCGGCACTCCGTGTTCGGAGTTTTCCTGCTCGCCGGCGTCGTGCTGCGGCTCGTCACCACCTACGCCTACCGGCCCGTCTTCGAGTTCAACGGCGACTCGTACGCGTACATCCGGCTTACCCGGCTGTCAGAACCGGACCCGATGCGCCCGGCCGGCTACCCGGCGTTCCTGCGCGTACTGACCGAGACCGGAGCCGACCTGTGGGTCGTCCCCCTGGTACAGCACGTGCTCGGGATCCTGCTCGCGACGGCCCTCTACGTGCTGCTCCTCCACCGCAGGGTGGCCCCGCCGATCGCCGCGCTCGCCACCGCACCGATCCTGCTCGACGCCTACCAGATCGTGATCGAGCACTTCGTGATGGCCGAGACGCTCTTCGCCGTCCTCCTCGTCGCCGCGGTCGTCGCCCTGATGTGGTCACGCCGGCCGTCTGTATGGGCGTTCGCCCTGGCCGGCCTGCTCCTCGGCGCGTCGGGCCTGGTGCGCACGATCGGCGTGGCTATCGGCCTGCTGGCCTTCGGCTACGTGGTGCTGCGCCGGGTCGGCTGGCTGCGGGTCGGGGTCTTCGCCGTCTTCCTGGCCGCGCCGCTGATCGCGTACGCGTCCTGGTTCCAGTCCGCGCACGGGAAGATCGGGCTCACCGGGGGCGACGCCGCCTGGCTGTACGGCCGGGTCGCCCCGATCGCCGACTGCGGCCAGCTCGACCTCGAGCCCAGCCAGCTCTCGCTGTGCTCCCCGCACCCGGTCGGCGAGCGGCCCGACCCGAGCTACTACGTGTGGGACCGCAACAGCCCGAGCAATCAGCTCGACGTCCCCGTCGACGAACGCGACCGGCTGCTGAACGACTTCTCGCGGCAGGTCATCACCCGGCAGCCCGTTGACTACCTGCGCATGGTCGGCTCCGACATCGCGCACTACTTCGAGCCGGGACGCCGCGTCGGGCCCCGGGACTGGCCGGACGCCACCTGGCGCTTCCCGACCGCGGACGAGCCCCGCTACCTGCACAACGACGAGCCGCTGCTGGGCCTGCACGGGGAGGCCGACCGGCCGGATCGGACCGTGATCGAGCCGTGGGCCGACTATCTGCGGGCCTACCAGAGCCGGGGTTTCACCCCCGGCCCGGCGCTCGCCGTGGCCGGTGTCCTCGGCCTGCTCTCCTGCCTGGCCGCGCTGCCGCGGGTCGTCCCGGCGGGCCTGCGCGGGGGTGACGGGCGTGCCCGCTGGCACGACCTGACCGCGGAACGCCGGCGCACCGGCGCCGACTGCCTGTTCCTGGTCGCGACCGGGGCAACGATGATCATCGTGCCGGCGGCCACCGTCTGCTTCGACTACCGGTATCTGCTGCCAGCGCTGTTCCTGCTGCCGCCGGCAGCCGCGCTCGCCGTCCACCAGGGCCACCTGCTGGTCGTCGCGTGGCGTGAGCGGCGCGAGGCCGCCGAGACTCCCTGGCGTACGCCTCCCGGCCCGACCGGCCTCGGCGCGGCCGACCCTGACACCGACGGTGACCCGACCGGTGCTGACACGCTCAGCGCCACCGAGACCGGCCCTGACGGCGGCGGCGCGACCGGTTTCGGCGCGCCAGGCGATCGCGCCGATCCGGACGCCCCGTTCAGCCTCGGCGGTCTCGGCGCGCCGCCGGGCCGCGTGGCCCCGGCAGGCCACGGCGATCATCGCGAAGGCAGGCCCACGAGGCCGGCCACGCCGGCCAGACCCATCCCGCCGACGACACCGAACCCGCCGGCGCCGATTCCGCCGACGGATCCGATTCCGTCAGCGGCGTCGGCCAGGCCGGCCCCTCTCCGGAGCGGACCGAACCCGGGCGCGGCGGCGGCACGGCGGCAGAACCCGTCCGGCACACCGCCGCTGCCGAAACGTGCGCCCGGGGTCACGCTCGAGGCGAGGAACCGCCGATCGCGTCCCGCCGCAGCCGGCGGGGCCGCCCCTGAGACGCCGTCCGGACGAAGCACGCCGCAACGCCGGCCCGTGAGCCTCGGCCCGGACGCCCGGATGCCCACCCCGGGCAGCCGACCCGCGGCGCGCGGCCCGGCCGCGGCGAACGCCGGGGACGACCCGACGGCGCCGCCCACGAAGGTCGAGCCCGACGCCGGTGACGATCCGACGTTCCCCGGTTGATCATCCTGCCGGATCAGGCCGGGTTCCCGGCCAGGCCTGGTGCCGCTGTGGGCCGGATGCCGGTGTTGGCTAGTGCCAGCCCAGCAGACGGGGCCCGTCGATGCGGGGGCAGGCGTCCACGACCACGTCGAGCCCGGCGTCACGGGCGCGTGCCTGCGCGGCCTCGTCCCGGACGTCCAGCTGCGTCCAGACGGCACCGGCGCCGATCTTCACCGCCTCGTCGATGACCTCGCCGACCAGGTCGGAACGGACGAAGAGATCCACCACGTCCACCGGGAACGGGATCTCGCTGAGCGTCGCGTACCCCTGCTCGCCGGCGACCACCGGCGCCGACGGGTGCACCGGTATCGTCCGCTTCCCGTGCCTGCGCAGGTACTCGGCAACGCCATAGGCCGCGCGCGAGGTGTTCTCGGACAGCCCGACAACCGCCCAGACCTCGGTGTCGGTGAGGACCCTGCGCTTGACCGCATCCGTGTTCTCCGTCATGGACGTTCCAACCCCTGGTCCAGCACGGACAATCCCGCGGCCTCGCCGACGCGCCGGCAAGGCCGGTCAGATCAGCCGCCGTCCGGGCCGGTCAGGAAAGTCGTCGTACAGGCCGGCCGTCGTACAGGCCGGTCAGGTGCGGATCGTGTGGTGCTCCGCGGCGGCGAGGACGACCTGGGCGGTGAGCCCCGCGACTCCGTCGACGCGGGCCGACGCCAGCGCCAGAGCGTCCGCGTCGGGCGGGAAGTGCTCGTTCGGGACGGCCACGACGGCGAGGCCCGCGGCCGAGGCCGCCCGCAGGCCGTTCGCCGAGTCCTCGACGGCGACCACCACACCGGCCGCCGTGCCGTCCGGCACCCGCATCCGGCGGACGGCTTCCAGGTATACGTCGGGCGCGGGCTTGCCCCGGGCGACCTCCTCGGAGGAGACGACCTGGCGGAACTCCCCCGCCAGGCCGGCGCGGTCCAGCACCAGCTCGATGAGCGTCCGCGGGGACGAGCTCGCCACGCCGAGTGGCCAGCGCTCCGCAAGCGCCCGCACCGCCGCCACGGCGCCCGGGAGCAGCGGCGGCGCGTCGCCGTAGCGTGCCGCGACCCGGCTGCGTACCTCGGCCGCGATCTCCTCCGCGCTGTCACCGGCACCCAGCTCGAGCAGGTACCCGGACCACTCCGCGGTGGACATCCCCATCATCAGGGCGGTGCTGTCGGCCGCCCAGCGGCCCCCGCGCTCGGCCACGAAGGCCCGCCGGACCTCATCCCACACCTGCTCAGAATCGATCAGCACACCGTCGAGATCGAAGATGACGGCCTGGACGGTGACCGGCGCGGGAGGGAGAGCCACCCGCCCATCCTGCCGGGCCGCTCTTCCCGTGGCGCGGCCGTGCCGGCCAGTGTGACCAGGAAAATGTAGCGTGCAAGCCCCGTCCTTCGGAGTGGGGTTAGCGGGTCGGGGCTGGTCGCCGTTGCTCCTCGATGTACTCGCGTACGAGTGCCAGTGGGGCGTCTTCGGCCGAGACTGCGAGGTAGGACGGTGACCAGAAGTGGCCGCGTATGAGGTGCTGGTTGACCCGGTCGGTGAACTCGGTGCGCAGCCGTCGGGCGGACACGCCTTTGAGGCTGTTCACCAGCGCGGAGACCGCGACCTTGGGTGGGTACTCGACCAGCAGGTGGACGTGATCGTCTTCTCCGTTGAACTCGGTGAGGGCTGCGCCGAAGTCGGAGCACACGCTGCGCATGATCTGTTCGCAGCGGGTCAGTATCGCGTCGTCGAGTCCTCCACGCCGATACCTGGTCACGAAGACCAAGTGGGCGTGCAGCGAGGAGACCACATGTCTGCCTCGCCTGTAGTCGTCTGCTTCCGTCATAGACCAAATATGCTGGATGGTGTGGCAGTCGTTCGTTACCGCTACCGTGCCTACCCCGGGCCGGGGCAGGCACGGGCGTTGGCGCGGGCGTTCGGCTGCGCCCGGGGGTCGTGTTCAACGACGCGATCCGGGCCCGCGACGAGGCGTACAAGGCCGGCGAGAAACTGTCGGACACCGAGGTTCAGCGCCGGGTGGTCACCCTCGCGAAACTCACCGACGAGCGAACCTGGCTGTCCGAGGTGTCGTCGGTGGTACTCGTGCAGGCGTGCCAGGACGCACGCCGGGCGTTCCGGAACTGGTTCGACTCGCTGTCCGGGAAGCGGAAAGGCCGGCAGGTCGGCCATCCGCGGTTCCGGTCACGGAAGGACAACCGGCAGTCGATCCGCCTCACCCGCAACGGCTTCACCGTCACGCCCCGAGGGGTGCGGGTGGCGAAGGTCGGAGATCTGCGGCTGGCCTGGTCGCGTCCGCTGCCCTCGGTTCCGACGTCGGCGACGGTGATCCGGGAGGCGGACGGCAGGTACTACGTGTCGTTCGTCGTCGACGTCGACGACGTCCCCTCCCCGGCGACAGGCGCCGAGATCGGCGTCGACCTCGGGTTGGACCGGCTCGCGACCCTGTCAACCGGACAGATCGTCGCGAACCCGCGTCCTCTGCGGTCGCGTCAGCGCAGGCTCGCCCGCGCACAGCGGGCACTGGCCCGCAAGCGGAAGGGTTCGGTGAACCGGCGCAAGGCGGTCCGCCGGGTCGCGGTCGAACATCGGAAGGTACGGGACACCCGCCGGGATCATCATCACAAGCTCGCTGCTCGGCTGGTCCGCGACAACCAAGCGGTCTACGTCGAGGATCTGGCGGTAGCCGGGCTGGCTCGTACGCGGCTGGCCCGGTCGGTGCACGACGCGGGCTGGTCGATGCTGGTCGGTCTGCTCGAGGAGAAAGCGGCCCGGTGTGGCCGGGCCGTGGTGAGGGTGGGCCGGTTCTTCCCGTCGTCGCAGGTCTGCTCGGCCTGCGGCCACCGGGACGGCCCGAAGCCTCTCCAGGTCCGGACGTGGACCTGTCCGGGGTGCGGTGTCAGCCACGACCGGGACCTGAATGCCGCGCGGAACATCCTCGTCGAGGGTCAGCGCCTGGTCGCCGCCGGGCGGAAAGGCGTGGCTGCAATGCCACGTCAGGCGGAGACCGTAAACGCCTGCGGAGCCGACGTGAGACCCGGACCCCTCCGGGCAGCTGGCTGTGAAACAGGAACCCACCGAGGTGCCGCGTGAACCCACGCCGCACGGCAGGAACCCCCAGCCTTCAAGCCAGGGAGGACGTCAAATGACCCGGCGATCGGCGAGCCGGAGGCGTTAGGGTCAGCAGATGCCCAACGCGCACCGCGTTCCAGCACCCGCCCAGGCCGCCGCCGGCCGCCCTGCCCCGGTCGACGTCCACCGATGAGCGACAAGCACGAGGTGACGCTGTCCCCCTCGGCGGAGCGGGACCTGGCGAAGCTGCCTGAGCTGCTCAGCGCCGAGGTACGCCGGTTCCTGGACGGGCCGCTGCGCAACGATCCCCGCAAGGCGGGCACGCCGCTCGCCGGCGAGAGCCAGGTGGGCATGTTCGAGGCGACCGGGCGCGGCTGGCGGGTGCTGTACCGGGTCGACGCGAACACCCGGATGGTCCGGGTGATGATCGTCGGGCGGCGGCAGACACCATCCCGGCTGTCCTTCTGAGGGCGGTCGGCGGGTCCGCTAGGAGACGTTGACGCCGAAGTCGAGCGCGATTCCGCGCAGGCCGGACGCGTAGCCCTGCCCGACGGCCCGGAACTTCCACTCAACGCCGTAGCGGTAAAGCTCACCGAAGATCATCGCGGTCTCGGTCGAGGCGTCCTCGGTGAGGTCGTACCGGGCGACCTCGGCGCCGGTCGTCGCGTCCGCCACCCGGATGAAGGCGTCGCGGACCTGACCGAAGGTCTGCCGCCGGGCGTCCGCGTCGTAGATCGACACCGCGAAGACCACCTTGCTGGCCTGCGGGGAGAGGATCCGGAGATCGACGTTGATCTGCTCGTCGTCGCCCCCGCCGCCGCCCACGAGGTTGTCCCCCAGGTGGGTCACAGCGCCGTCCGGGCTGACCAGGTTGTTGAAGAACACGAAGTGGCTGTCCGACAGCACACGGCCCGAATCACCCACGACGATCGCCGAGGCATCGAGGTCGTACGGCGCGCCGGTGGTCTGACGGACCTGCCAACCGAGACCGACGGTAACCGCCGTCAGGTTGGGCGCGACCTTGCTGAGCGAGACATTGCCGCCTTTGGACAGCGACACCGATGACATGTCGTGAGCGTAGTACCGAGCTCGGGCCCGCGGCATCCCCTCCCCCGCACTTGCCTCGTTCCGGCCTCACTTCGTTGTGCCGCCACGGATTCAGGCCGGCGCACGCACCGGCGGGTTGGTCCGCGCGTGCCCTGGCCAGGACCACACCTGCCCGCGCGGGGCAGGATCGGCGCCCGGCTAGGGTGCCAGAGATGGAGATCCGCCAGGCGCCGCCGGACTCGGCCGGGACGGCCCGCGTCGTGCCGCGTCACCTGGTCGGCCGGGACCGGGCAGGCCGATGACCCCCGCAACCACGGCGACCGTCGCACCCGCGGCGGTCGCCGACACCGGGATGACCCGGCGCCGCAAGGCGCTCGCGCTCACCCAGCCGCTGCACGACCTGGACGCCAGGAAGTCGTACCTGGAGGGCGCCGACTTCGACGTCTACGCGATGGCCGAGCTCGCGCTGCACGCCATCGACCTGGTCACCGTGGCCATGGACTTCGACCGGGGCGCGGACCACGAGCAGGTGCTACGCAAGCTCGTCCCGCTGGCCGCCGACCAGGCACCCGACCGGCCCCATGCCGAGCACGAGCGGGTCGCCCGGTGGGTGCTGAGCAACCTGATCAACGTCGGCAGCGTCGACCGCGGGTTCGACGTCATCTACGGCACCTACCGGGCCGACGGCCGCTACGTGCGCCGGCGGTTCGACTTCAAGCTGCTCGTCGAGCTGACGGGCAGCGGCGGCGAGCTGTATCTGCGCGCCACAGACGAGGCGGTGACCGTCCTCGTCGGCGCGCTGGACACGGACGTGACCTCCGCGCAGATCGCGGCCGAGGTGACGCTGGACAACCTGATCCGCCGCGGCCGGCTGGCCGACGCCAGAACGGCGGCGGAATCGGCGCGGTACCGGACCGTCCAGTACGCCGAGCAGCTGCGCCGACAGCTCGACGCGACGCGGCGCAACGTGCTGGCGGTCGACTGGCTGCGCGCGGTACCGGCGCTGCTGGATGAGGCACTCAGCCACGTCGAGCAGCGGTACCGGCACGAGAACGCGATCCTGACTCACATTCGGCGGTACCGCGACGCGGCCGACGACGCCGATCACAAGCGGCAGGCCGCCGAGCTGGTCGCGATCGTGGCGGACTGCGTCCGCCGCCACACCCAGCTCCAGGCGCGGCTGCTCGAGGCGGGCGCGGTCTTCCGCGCCGAGCAGGACCGCCAGCAGTTCGCGGATGTTCCCGCGCGCGACGGGATCGACCTCTACACGCAGGTCCTGATGCCCGTCCTGGCTCTGCCGGTGGCGACGGCGGCGGCTCCGGCCACTGCCTTCTTCCCGGCAGCCGTGGGAGTGCGCACACCTCGGGCCGTGCGCCTCGTCGACCTGGTCGACGGACTCCTGGCACCACCCGCCGAGCAGGAGGTGCTGGGACCTCCGGTGGTCGAGGCGGACCTGGTCTCGCTGCGCGAGCCGGCGCGGTTCGACGACGAGACCTGGTCGACCGCGACGGCCATCCTGGAGATCGCGCCGGAGGCGCCGCGGCGACTGTCGGAGCTCCTCGCGCAGGCCAGGCGGGCGGGTGGCGCGGACGTGGCCGAGCTGGTGGTGCTGCTCGCCGCGCACGCGCTGAGCCCGCAGGTCTCCGCCGCCGCGCGCCAGGGTGACGACGTCGTGTCGGTCGCCGTCGACGACGGCGTCGAACTGGATGACCCCTGGTTCGGTGGCTCCGACCTCCTCGTCGGCCGGGTGCGCATCGGCGCCGAGGGCACCGATGCCGGCGGCCCCGCTCCCCCACCCACCATGATCCGGAAATAGTCGTGACAGCCACTCATGAGCCCATCGCCGCGCTGGAGCACACCCCGGGCGCGGCCAGCCCTCGTCTCGAGGCCCCCACTGCCCCCGGGCGGGATGCCCGGCGCGAGCACGGCGACGCGTTCGACGCGGCCCGCCTGATCGCCTACGGCCTGCGACCGAAGCTGGTGCCGGCACGGGACGGGACGTACGCCGAGCTCGTGCGCCGGCATCTGCGGGACCAGGAGTTCGCGGCGCTGACCCAGGCTGTCGCCGGTGGTCTCGGGCTGGTCGTCCTGGACGTGGCGGAGCGGGCGGGCCTGGTGGTCGCGGGAGCTGAGGACTCCGCCTTCACCGTCCGGATGACGGACTACGCGCGGCGGGCTGGCGGGGAACACCGGTCGGCCGAGCGCCTCCTGCACGCGGTCGCGCAGCTCGCCGTCGCCGCGCTCGCGTTCCCCCGCCCGGCCGATCTGCTCGACGACTCCTATGTGGGCCGGGTCAGTGTCGAGGGCGTGGACGCGTTCGTCCGCGAGGCCTGCCGGCTGCTCGAGGAGCGGGTCGCCGCCGACCCGGACACCGAGACCGACCCGGGGGACGGCCGACGGACGCTCGAGGCCGCCTGGCGCCTGTACTCGCGCCGCCCGGCGGCGGGGACGACCCGCGACGCCCGCCGGCTCGCCGGGTCGACCACCGGGATCATCGCCCGGGCGATGGGCTTCCTCGCCGACTCCGGCTGCCTGGTGCCGGTGAGTGAGCAGGCCGGCGGCACGTTCCGCACCACGGCGCGCTACCAGATACAGGTGCGCGAGCTGGCGGCCGACGCGGCGCTCGAGGAACTGCTCGACCTCGGCATCGTGACGGTGGCCGACGGCTCGGGGGGTGTCCGGGTGCTCGCGGCCGAGCCCGTCCTGCCCGGAACCGAGGCAGGCAGAACGAGCGGGCCACAGCGCGTGGCGCCGGAGGCGGACGATGTTTGAGCTCTCCAAGGTGCGACTCCATTCGATCGGGCCGCCCGGGGCGCGGTTCGGCGATGTTCTTCTCGACTTCTCCGGGGTGGGAGCGCCGGTCACCGGACACCGCCAGGATGCGCTCTTCAGCGCCGGCGCGGCCGTCCCGGAGACAGACGGTGACAGTGAGGACACGACACAACGGGCCGGCGGCGCGCCCCCGTCCGACGGGAGCACACCCAGCCTGAGGACTCCCGGCGCTGTCGCTGCCGGCGGGGCGACCGACACCGCCGTACCGGCCGTTCAGCCTGGTCAGGCTGGCCAGTCGAGCCGGCCGGTCCGGCCGTCGCCCGCGTCTGTGCTGTTCCTGGAGAACGGCGGCGGCAAGAGCGTCCTGATGAAGTTGATCTTTTCGGTGGTGCTCCCCGGCCGACGGCAGGTCGTGGGCACCTCGAACGGCCGTGTGCTGGACAACTTCGTCCTCGCCCGGGACTGCGGGCATGTCGTCTGCGAGTGGCAGCACGCCGTCACCGGGGAGCGGGTCGTCACCGGCAAGGTCAGCGAGTGGCGCGGGCGGGCGACGGGGGACGCGTCCCGCCTCGCCGAGGCCTGGTACTCCTTCCGGCCGAACGCGGAGCTGGACATCGCCAGCCTCCCCCTCGTCCGCGACGGACGGCTGATCACGCTCGCCGGCTTCCGCACCCGGCTGGCCGAGGCCGGCGCGGCGGACCCGAAGCTGGCGATGACCTGGGAGACGAACCAGGGCGCCTGGAGCGAGAACCTCGACGCCATCGGCCTGGACCCGGAGCTGTTCCGCTACCAGCGGGCGATGAACGCGGGCGAGGGAGAGGCCGCGGAGGCGTTCGCGTTCAACAGCGACGAGCAGTTCGTCGACTTCCTGCTACGCGCCGTCACCCCGCCGGAGGATCCCGCCGGCGTCGCCGAGGTCGTCGACGGCTACGCGGCGAAGCTCGCCGAGCGGGCGGCACTCGACGCCGAGCGGGAGTTCGTCGCCGGCGCGCTCGAACGGCTCAACCCGCTGGTCGAGGCGGTCGAGGCGCGCGTGGAGTCCGCGGCGGGGCTGCGGGCGCTGCTGACGACGGTGCGCGGCGCGGCCGGGGCCGTCGAGGCGCGGATCGCGCTCGACCGCGTGGGGGCGGTCGAGCTGGATGCCCGCGGCCAGTCCGGCCGGGACGCCGTCGAGGAGGCCGAGCGGGCCCGGCGGCGCGCGGTCGACACCGAGCTCGCGGCGCGGCTGCGGGTCGCCGAGCTGCGGCTGGCCGAGGCCGAGGCGACCCGCGACGAGCTCGTCGAGCGTTTCGCGGAGGCCAACGAGGAGCTGGACGCGTGGCGCGCCGCCGAGGACGTCCTCCGGCATGCGGCCGCCTCGAGCGAGGCCGAGCGGCTGACCCGGCTCGTCGAGGAGGCCGAGTCCCGCTCGGCGCCGGCCCTGGCCGACCGGGACGCCGCCGCCCGTGCCCTGGTCGTCGGGTTGTCCCGGCTCGCGGCCGCCTCCGATGCGGAGGAGAGCCGGGCGCGCGCGGCCGCCGCGGCGCACGATCTGGCCGCCGAGTCGGCTGCGGCGGCGGACCGTGCCGCCGCCGACGGAGCGGCCACGGCACGCGCGGGCGCGGCGGCGCTGCGCGAGCGACGCGCCCGGTCCGCGCGGGTGCTCGCCGAGGCGGTCCGGGACGGCCTGCTCCCCTCCGCTGACATCGATCCCCAGTCGGCGGCCGCCGAGGCCGCGCGGGCGGCGGAGGAGGCGCGCGCCGCCGTCCAGGACGCGCTCGCGGCCGCGACCCGCTCCACGGACCGGGAACGGGCCCAGGACGGCGCCCGCGCCGCCGAACGCGAGCTGGACACCGCGCGCGCCGAGCTCACCCGGCTCACGAGCGAGCTCGATCAGGCACTGGCCGGGGCACGCGCGCTGACCGCCGACGGCCGGATCGCCGCCCTGCTGGGCCTCGGCACCGGACCGGACAAGCCGGACCAGGTCGATGCCGCGCACCACCTCGACGCGGTGGACCTGGACACCGACGCGCCCGCCGCGCTGGACGCGCTCGCGGCGGCGGTCCTGGCCGCCGAGGAACGCCAGCTGGCGCTGTCCGTCGACGCGGAGGCGGACCTGCGGGTGCTCAACACGCTCGGCGACGGGGACCTGCGGCCGGCGCGACCGGCGGTCGGCGACGTCCTCGCGGTGCTGACCCGGGCCGGCATCCCCGCGGTCTCCGGATGGCAGCACCTCTCCCGGGCGGTCGCCGCGACCGAACGCGAGCGCGTGCTCGCGGCCCGCCCCGATCTGGTGGACGGCGTCGTCGTGCCGGCCGGCTGGGACGTCGGCGCGGCGCACGCCGCGCTGGCCGCGGCTCGGCTGCTCCCCGACTGCGCGATCGTCGTCGGTGCCGCCGAGCTGCTGTCGGACGCGGCGTCGCCCAGCCACACCGACCACCCTGACCGCACCGACCACCCTGACAACGCCGACCTCGCGGGTCCTCTTCGCGGGCGGACGTTCCTCGTCCCGCCGAACCCGGCGCTGTACGACCGGGCCGCCGCCGCGGCCGAGCGGGAGTCCGTCCGGCGTCGACACGAGGAGCGCAGCGCGCAGGCGGCCGAGCTGAGCACGCGGGCGCGGGCTGACCGCGAGCTCGCCGCGGCGGTCGCCGGCTGGCGCCGGTCCAACCCGCCGGGACGGGTCGCGGGGCTGCGTGCCGCCGCCCGCGCCGGCCAGGACGCGGTCGACGTCGCCGAGAACGCGCTGGCGGCCGCCCGCGAGCTGGTCGGGGAGGCCGTCCGCGCCGCCGAGCGGGCGGTCGCCGAGGTCGAACGCCTGCGTGCGGTGGAGGAGGAGCGCACGGCCCGCGCCGCCGCGCTCGACCTGCTCGTCCGCGCCGTCGGGGAGTCGGTGGGAGCCGACAGCGAGATCACGCGGCTGGAGGCGACCGCGGCCGAGCGGTCCACCGAGGCCGAGGAGCACCGCGCCCGAGCCGCGGCAGCGCGGGCGGCGGCGCAGGACGCGCTGCGGCGGGCCGACGACGCCGCGCGTAACGCCCGGGTGGCGCGGGCGGAGTCGGCCGAGGTGGTCGGCGGCGGAGACATCGACAGCGCCGACATCGACAGCGGCAACATCGACACCGACATCCACGGCGCGGACGGCGCCGGGGACGGTCACGGAGGCTACGGAGCGGGGCCCGGAGCGGGCGGGCCGCCGCCGCAGGTTCCGCTGCTGCGCGCTGTCTACGAGTCGGCCGAGCGGGCGTACGCGCAGGTCGAGGTGGGCGCGGACCTCCGCGGCGAGCTGGATCGCGCGCGGCGGGCGCAGGCGGCGGCACGCGGTGCCGTGGAGGGGCTGCCCGCCGCCGTCCGCACCCGCTCGGCGGCGCTGCTGGCCGGTCCGAACGGCGGCGACGCGGCAGCGCGGGCGACCGCCCAGGCCGCGTCCCGGCGCGTCGCGGCCGACCTCGGCCGCGAGCTCGACGCGGCGCGGGAGCGGCTCGGCGGACTGCGGCAGGAGCTGCGCCACACCGCCGCCGAGGTGGCCGACGCCGGAGCGCGGCCACTCGCGCGGGACGAGGGCCCCGCCACGATGGAGCAGTCGCGGGACGCGCACCGGGCCGCCGTCGAGGCGCTGCACGAGTCGGAGGCCGCCGTCCGGGCGGCCCGGGCCGCGCTGGACGAGCTGGAGCGCCACGCCGCGGCGCACGAACGTGAGGTGGACGCCTTCGGTCTCGTCACCGAGACGCTGTCCGAGCTGCGCGCGGACGCCGAGTCGGCCGTAGCCGGCACGAGCGAGCGCGCGGGTGCCGGCGAGCGTTCCGACACCGGCGTCGGTGAACGTGCGGACGCCGACGTCGGAAGCCGCGCGGGCACCAGCACCGGAGGCCGCGCAGGCACCAATGCCGGAGACGTCACGGGCACCAGCGTCGGACGCGGCAACGGCGCCGTTGCCGCGCCGGCTGGCTCCGCCGGATGGCCGGGCGGCGTGGAGGCGTTCGACGGGGACACGGCCGCAGCCACGGCTATGGCCCGCGAGCTGCGGTCGTCCTGGCGGCAGGCGGTGGCGGCGCACGGCGAGGCGGCGGGACGGGTGCGGGCCGCCGCCGACGCCGTGGCGGCCTGGGCAGCCACCGACCGGTTCGAGTCCGTCCGTTCGCCGGCCCGCCGGCAGATGGTGCGGGCCGGCCGGGACGCCGTGGCCGCGAACGCCGCCGACTGGGCCGCGGCTCTCGCGCCGCGCCTGCGCAGCCTCGACGACGACCTGGCGCACATCGGCCGCAACCGGGCCGCGATCGTGGCCCGGCTCGAGGGCATGGTGCGGGCCTCACTGGGCACGCTGCGCTCGGCGCAGCGGCTGTCCCGGCTACCCGACCGGCTCGGAGACTGGTCGGGCCAGGAGTTCCTGCGCATCACCTTCGCCGAGCCGGACCCGGTGGCGCTCACCGACGCGCTCGGCGAGGTGGTGGACGCCGCCGCGCGCGGTTCGGCCACCCCAGGGCCGGCGTCCACAGGTACCGTCGCGGTCTCCCCCGGCGGGCCCGGTACGGCCGGGGCCCGCCGGGACGGCATGACGCTGCTGCTGCGCGGCGTCCGCGCCGCGCTCCCGGGCGGGGTGCGGGTCGAGATCCTCAAGCCGGACGCGGTGCTGCGCACCGAGCGGGTGCGGGTCTCCCAGCTCGGCGACGTGTTCTCCGGCGGCCAGCAGCTCACCGCGGCGATCATCCTGTACTGCACCATGGCCGCGCTGCGGGCCAACGACCGTGGACGGCTGCGCGCCCGGCACGCCGGCGTGCTCTTCCTCGACAACCCGATCGGACGGGCCAGCGCCGCCTACCTGCTGGACCTGCAGCTCGCGGTGGCCGACCGGCTCGGAGTGCAGCTGATCTACACCACCGGCCTGTTCGACACCACCGCGCTGAGCGCCTTCACCCTCGTCATCCGGCTCCGCAACGACGCCGACCTGCGGGCCGGGATGAAGTACCTGCGGGTACAGGAACGACTGCGCCCGGGACTGACCCCGCCGGACGTCGCCGCGGGCGGCGCGGCCGGAGTGATCACCGCCAGCCGCCTGTTCCGCCGGACAGCACCCGGCCCGCCGGCCACGGCATCAGTGCCAGCCACGAGATCAGCGCCGGCCACGAGATCAGCGCCGGCCGGGACCGGCCGGGAGGCCATCGCCGCCACGAACGGGCACCGGTCCGATCCCGCCGCCGCGAACGCGCATACGGGACCGTGAGCATCGAGTCCGCACCGAGCCTTGGTCCCGCGCCCGGCGGATGAGACCATGAGCCCGCGCCGCCCGGCACCCCCCGAGCCGGGCGGCGCCGTTCCGGCGGTCAGCCGCAGGCCTCCGGCGGTCAACCGGCGGGGCAGGGGCGCACCTCGACGGACCCGTCGGTCGTCGAGCTCCGGCCGTCGAGGTCGGTCGCCACCACGGTGTAGGTGATCGTCCCCGCCGCCGGCACCGGCCCGATCGGCCCGGACCAGGTCGACCGGTCGTCCACCGCCGTGCCCAGTTGGAGCGGAATGGTGGTGGCCTGTCCGTCCGGCGCCCGGGTGCGCACCTCGACGCCGAGGACGCCCGTCGGGTCGACGACCGTGGCGGTCACTGTCGCCTGCGTGGCGCCCTGATCACCGGCGCAGCCGCTGGGGAGGATCGTGGTCGGCGCGGCCGAGACGCCGCTGAGCCCCGGTGCCCCGGAGACCCGCGCGGTGATCCGCAGGTTCCCGCCGCCGGAGCCGTCGACGGCCGAGACCGGGACGTCCAGGTCGATCGAGCCCGGCGGAGCCACCGCCCGGTCGAGGGTGACCACGAGCGGCACCTGCGCGCCCGGATCGACGACGTCCTGCCCCGGGACGACGCTGACCCACCCGGGCGTGCCGCCAACGCGCACGCGCGCCGGTGACGTCCCGACGCCGAGCACGTCGAGCCTGATCGTCGACTCCACCTCGCCGAAGTCGACGTCGGTGCGGCTCAGCCCGATCGCCGGCCCGGCCGGCGGGGTCCCGCGCGGGCCGCCCGTGCCCGCTCCCGGGCGAGCCGGCGCGGACGTGCCGCCCGCCTGGGACGGTTCGGGAGACGCCGAGACCCCGGAGCTCTCCACGGGCCCGGGCGGCCCGGATGCCCCGAACGCCCCGACGGGGACGGGGCCGTTCGCCGTCGGCGAGGGAACCGGCGGGGACGCGACGGAGGTCGACACGACGATGCTGGTCCGCGCACCGGCCGGGTCCCGCACCGCGGACGCCGGCCCCGACCCGCTGTTGTGGATCAGGAACAGGGTCGTGGCCAGGGCCGCCGCGGCCCCCACCGCGGCCGCGACCCGCCCCCACCGGATGGGGAGGATCCGTTTGGAGCGACCCCAGGGAGAACGGTGCCGGCCAGCGGGACTGATCTCGTCCGCCATCCGTTGTGCCATCGGGTCCGAGCGTAGGCCCAAAAGTGGATGCAGGACCCCGATTCACTCGTTTCCGTGACGAAGTCCCCACCAAACCCACCACACCAGCGTCTGGGTTACCAACGCGAACCCGAACAGCAGGTCCTCGACCGGCGCGAACACGAGGCGGGGCCCGGCGATCGCGTCCGGGTCGTACACGACGATGTCGAAGCCGGTCAGAATGCCGTTCGTGACGAGCTGGAAGAAGACGATGATCGCGTAAGCCGTCCAGAACAGCCGGCGGGTGAGCAGCCGGGTACGCAGGATCCGCAGGTCCAGCAGCACGCTCACGGCGACGCCCACGACGGCCAGCGCGGTGTAGCTCATCCCGGCCCGCGGGCCCCGTCCGCCGGCCTGTCGCCGGCACGCTCGCCGTCCACCTGCTCGCCGTCCACCTGTTCGGCGCCAGCCCGCTCGTCGCCCGCCTGCCAGCCGGTGACGGCACGCACGGCCTCCAGCGCGAGCACGGCACACACGGGGACCACGACGAAGAAGAGGACCTCGTCGAGCGGGAGGCCGCCGGGCAGCAGCACCCCGGTGGTGCGCCGCGGGTCGAACTCCCAGTGGCCGCGCGCGATCGCGTACAGATCCCACCCGACGAAGACGACCAGCACCGGCGCCACCGACAGCAGGAGGCGGCGGGGGCGCGCATACACCCTCGTCCGCAGCAGGATCTCCAGCGGCGCCGTCGCCACCAGGCACCCCAGCAGCACCGCGAGGTAGCTGAAGTGGCCCAGACCGCCGAAGTGACCGAGGCGGCTCACCGCGGACGCCCTCCCCCGGTCAGGCCGAGCGCAGGCGTTCGGCGAGCGCGGTGGCGGCGGCTCCCGGATCCGCGGCCTCGGCGATGCCCCGCACCACCACGACCCGGCGCGCGCCGGTCTCGAGGATGGCGTCCAGGGTCCGCGCGTCCACACCGCCGGTGACGAACCAGGGTTTGGCCCCCGGCTCGAACGGCGGGGCGTGCCGCGCGGCGAGCCGCGGCAGGCCCATCCCGACCGGTGGACGGCCCTCCTTGGTCGGCGTGGCGTGCACCGGGCCGACGCACACGTAGTCGACGTCCGGGTCCGCGAGCGCGGCCAGGAACTGCTCGGGATCATGCGTGGACAGCCCGATGAGCGCGTCCGCCCCGACGATGGTCCGCGCCAGCCGCGGCGGGATGTCGTCCTGCCCCACATGCAGGATGTCGACGCCCGCGAAGGCTGCGACGTCGGCCCGGTCGTTGGCGCTGACCAGGGCACCGACCCGGTCCGCGGCCTCCCGCATCCGGGCCAGCCCGGCGAGCTCCTCGCGCCACTCCAGCCCCTTCTCCCGGAGCTGGACGAGGTCGACGGCGGGCGCGCCCGGCAGGCCGAGCACGTCCTCGAGGAAGCTTCCCTCGTCGCCGCGACGCGCGGTGCACAGGTAGAGGCGGGCGTCAAGCAGGCGGGCCAGCCGACGCGCGCGCAGCGGCTCAGCCCCCGGCGACGGCACGGACGATCTCCAGGGTGTCGCCGTCGGCCAGGTGGACCGAAGGCATCTCCGACGGGGTGAGCGCGGTGCCGCGCAGTTCCACGACCACCGAGCCGGGCCGCAGCCCGAGCTGGACGAGCAGGTCCGGCAGGGCGAGCCCGGCGGGCACCTCCCGCGGCTGCCCGTTGACGACGATCCGCGCGCCGCCCGGGCCACCGGCCGGGGCGGTGCTGACGGCTGCTGCTCCCGGGGACGGATCGAGCTCCGCCCGGTTCGGACGATCGGCCATGCACCCGACCCTACGGGAGCGGGCGCCCCTGGCCGGGAGGGTTCGGCGGGCCGGCCCGGTTCAGAACCCCAGCGCCTGCGCGCGCCGCCTGACCTCTTTGCCGCGGTTCTCGGCCAGCGCCTGGACCGGGGTGCCTGGCAGGCTCGGATCCTCCCGGAACAGCCAGTCGAGGGCCTCGTCGTCGTTGTAGCCGGCGTCGAAGAGCAGCGTGAGCAACCCGGGCAGGCCCTTGACCACCGCGCCGTCCTGGATGAACGCCGCAGGCACCTTGAGCACGCCGTCCACCCGCCGTGCCAGAAGGGTGCGGTCGCGCACCATCTGGCGCACCCGGGTGACGGGCACTCCCAGACTCTCGGCCACGTCGGGCACGTTCAGCCAATCCATGGTCAACAGTAAACACCCTGCGCCGGGCTGGTCAGCCGGGCGCCATCTGCGCGCCGCCGGCCGCCGCCGACCTGCGGGCCGCCTCGAGCACCGCGACCAGCCGGCGGGCGTCCTCCGGCTGGTGCTCGGCCAGTGGCCAGCCGGCGACCAGGCAGTCCGCGAGCTCGCGATGGAACCTCGTGGCGTCGTGCGACCCGGTCGGCAGCGCGGTGCGCGTCCCGTCGTGGGCGAGCAGCCGCGGTGACCGCGGCGCCCCGCCGTGGCCGTCGCGGGCGAGCAACGAGCCGATGCTGCCAAGCACCTGGGTGCCGGGCCGCGCGGCGGCGGACACGTCCGAAATCGTCACCTGGGCCTCGCAGCCGCCGGCGAAGTGGAGGAGCACCCGGGCGTGGTCGGCGTTCGTGACGTGGTGCCACACCCGCTTGTGCCCGAAGGCGCTGACCCACTCGACCTGGTCGTCGACGAGATCGAGGACACGGCCGAGCTGCGCGGCGCCCCGGTCGAAGATCAGCCCGCCGCTGATCCGCTCGTCGTCGTGCCAGGTGCCGGCAGGCCGCCGCAGACCACCGGAGAAGACGTCGATCCACATCACCTCGCCGACGTCCCCGCGGTGCACGGCCGTGCGCATCGCCCGGTGACCTGGGTCGTCCTGGCCGTCGGGGTAGACGGCGAGCAGCAGCGAGCGGCTCTGGGCAAGCTCGGTCAGCTCGTCCACCTCGTGGGTCGACAGGCACATCGGGGCGTGCACGACCACCTGCTTGCCGGCCTCGAGCGCGCGGCGGGCCCACTCGACATGGGTGTGGGTGGGGGTCGCGACGATCACCAGGTTGAGCTCGGGGTCGTTGACCAGGTCGTCGGGGTCGTCGACCCGGCGGGCCGGCCGGTCGGTGTCCTGGCCGGGCGGGCGGGCCATCCCACCGTCGCAGAGGGCGGCCAGCTCCAGGCCCTCGACGGCGTCGACGGCGTCGATGTGCACACCGAAGACGTCCGGGGCGCCGATGAGCCCGACCTTGACCGGCCCGGCGTCGGTCACGCCGAGCGCGTGGCGCAGCCAGCGGCCGACGAGCCGCTGGTAGCGGGGATCGGCGAGCAGTTCCTCGCCGGCCCCGAGGGTGAAGATGCCCAGGCCGGTGGACGGCCGCCAGGTGCAGATCGGGTGCTCCCCCATCTCGTGGCGCACCATGAGCAGCCGTTCGACGTCCTCGGCCACCTTCTCCGGGATGACCCAGGACTCCCGAGGCCGGAAGTCCCCGAGGCGGGCGGCCACGGCGGCGCCGTCCGGCCCGGGGATCAGCGGCAGGTCGTAGGGGGGCGTCACCCGGCCGGGGGTGAGCCCGGAGGCGTCGATGAGCGGGCTGTCCGGCGACAGCGACCGGACGGTCGGCCCGGCCAGCAGGACGGGCACGGACTGCCGGGCCCGGTCGAGCAGCTCCTGCTCGACATGGTCAAGCGGGCGGTCGATGAGGACGAGCAGCGCGTCGGCCGAGCGGGCCGACGTCGGCCCGAGCCCGGCGGCCCGTAGATGATCACCGAGCGCATTCACGCCGGGAAGGTTCGACACCAGGTGAATGCGTGGCACGGGGGGCACTTTAGTCAGAACCCACCCGGACGGGAACAGTGGGTTCACGGCACGCGAGCACGCCACGCACTCCACGACAAAAAGTAAACAATATCGTTACGAAAAGTAGTCAACTACGGGCACGACAAAGACCGCCGGCCGCCGGAGCGGCCGGCGGCCGCCCGTCTCACACCGGCTGCGCGGGCTGGAGCTCCTTCAGCGCGACCGCGGGGTCCGCGAACCGCTCGACGTCCGGCGCCACGCCGGCGAGCAGCATCCGCCGGCCGGCGACCATGTCCAGTGGTCGGGCGACGGTCACCAGAGCGACCAGCTCGCCGTCCGGGGCGAACCAGCCCGCCGACCAGCCCGGCGCCCGCTTCGCGCCCTCCGGCGCGACGGCGGTCGGATCCCCCCGCAGCACCAGCGTGCTGTCCGCGCCGGGCATCCCGGCGAACTGGATCATGCGCCCGAACTGCTGCGACCAGAAGTACGGGACGGGATCGTAGATTTCGGCCTGGTCGCCGGCCAGCGCCGGCCCGTCACCGCCGGCCAGCGAACGCAGCAGGGTCGCGACAGCGACCCGCGGCGACTCCTGGGCGCATTCCCAGTGCTCGACGCGCAACCGGCGGTCGTAACGCCGGGACCACCACGCGGCGCAGTCCCCCACCGCGACGACCGAATCCGGCCGGTAGCCGCCGGCCCCGTCGGCCGTGCCCGGCCCGCCGGCGTCGGCCACCCTGGCGCCGGGCACCGCCGACAGCCATTCGTCGACGACGACGCCGCGGTCCAGCGGCAGACCCGACGACTCCAGCCAGGCGACGTCCGGGCGGACGCCGACTCCCACGACCACCACGTCGGCAGGCACGAACTCGCCCCCGGCCAGCGCGAGCCCGTCCGCCCGGATCTCGTCGACCGCGGCACCGAGCCGCAGGTCGATCCCCACCTTGGCGTACCAGGGGACCGTGTACCCGCCGATCTCGGCACCCAGCGCGAGCAGCGGCGCGGAGCCGGCCTCGACGACGGTCACGGCCGCGCCGGCGGACGCCGCGTGCGTGGCGACCTCGGCGCCGATCCAGCCCGCGCCGACGATGGCCAGCCGGATACCCGGGGTCAGCGCCTCGCGCAGCGCGAGGGCGTCGTCGATGGTGCGCAGCACCCGCTGCTCGCCGGGGCCGGGCAGCCGCACCGGGGCGGCGCCGGTCGCGAGCACCAGCCCGTCGAACTCGACGGCGCCGCCGTCGGTCTCCAGCACACCCGGGCGCAGCCCGGTCGCGTGCCGGCCGAGCAGAAGCTCCACGCCGTCGAGGTCGAAGGGCAGCGTGGTGTCGTCCGTCCGCCCCGACAGCACCGCCTTCGACAGCGGCGGCCGGTCATAGGGCCGATGCTCCTCCGCGCCCACCAGAGTGATCGCGCCCGCGAAGCCCTGCTCCCGCAGCTCGACGACCGCTCGCCCTCCGGCGAGCCCCCCACCGACGACGACGACGCGATCCATCAGCCCACCCGATCCATGGGCCGAGAGGTTACTTGCACGATCTGTTCCGCGTCGCCCGTGAGTAGCGCTGCCCACAACGGCGGGCGGCCCGCGGCGGTGCCGGCGGAGGATGCCCGGTCAGCCGGCGGCGTCGACCAGCGGGAACGCGTCCTTCCAGACAGGCTCGTAGCCGGCGCCGACGAGCATCGCGGCGACGTCCGCCGGGGATCGCTCGTCGGAGATGGAGAACTGCTCCTGCGCCGTCCCGGGCCGCCCGTACCCACCTGGCTCGGTGGACGAGCCGGCGCTCATCGTGGTCACCGCGATGCGGACCAGGCCGTCACGCAGGGCCGCCGGCTCGCGGGTCGACAGCGAGATCGCCGCGTCCGGTTCGAACAGCCGCAGCGCCGCGTGCGCCTGGACGAACTCGGCGTCGCCGACGACGACGGTCGGTGGGAAGCCACTGGCGCTCGGCTTGATCCTCGGCAGCGCCACCGAGACCTCCGTCCGCCAGAAGCGGCGGGCGAGGAACGAGGCGTGCGCGGCGAGCGCGAGGACGTCGGCCCGCCAGTCCGGCGCCAGGCCGAGCAGGACGCCGAGGCCCAGACGGCGGGCGCCGGCGCGGGCCGCCCGCTCGAAGGAGGACAGCCGGCGGTCGTAGTCGCGCTTCCACCCGGCCACGTGCACCTGCGCGTAGCGCTCCCGGTCGTAGGTCTCCTGGTAGTGGACGACGCCGTCGAGCCCGGCCACGACCAGCCGGCTGTAGGTGTCGTCCGACCAGGTCTGGGTCTCCACCGAGATCGAGGGGACGAACGGTCGCAGCCGCTCGACGACGTCCACCAGGTACCCGGCGGAGACCTCGACGCGGTGCTCCCCGGAGACCAGCAGGATGTGCCGGAAGCCGCGGTCGGCCAGCAGGCGTGCCTCGGCCTCGGCTTCGTCGACCGTCAGGGTGCGCCGGGCCACCTCCAGCCCCTTGGCGAACCCGCAGTAGGTGCAGGACGACAGGCAGGCGTTCGACACGTACAGCGGGGCGAACAGCCGCACCGCCCGGCCGAACCGGCGCAGCGTCGTCTCCCGCGCCGCCTGCGCCAGCTCCTCCAGCCGCCCGGTCGCGGCCGGCGACAGCAGGACGGCGAGGTCGGCGAGGTCGAGCCGGCCGCCGGCGTCGGGCCGCCCGGCAGCGACGGCCCGGCGCAGGACGGCGTCGACCCGCGCCTCGTCGGCCTCGACCGAGACACGGGCGAGCGCCGGGATGTCGAGCGCGGCGAGCTCGCGGGCGAACAGCCCTGCCGGGCTGGCCATCAGCCGCCCCCGCCGGGCAGACCGGGCAGGCCGCCGGGTACCGCGCCCAGGAAACCGGTGAGCGGAGAGGACGCCTCGGCCACGGTGGCGCTGCCCGCCCGCGGCCTGCCGGCGAGGTGGGCCATCCGCCCGGCGATGGTCGCGAGCGCGAAGGCCCGGGCCATCGCGACCGGGTCGGCGGCGATCGCGATCGCCGTGTTGACGAGCACCGCGTCCGCCCCGATCTCCATCGCCTCGGCGGCGTCGGAGGGCGCGCCGATGCCGGCGTCCACCACCACCGGGACCCCGGCGGTCTCCACGATCGCCTCGATCGCGTCGCGGGTGCGCAGGCCGCGGTTGGAACCGATCCAGCTACCCAGCGGCATCACCGTGGCGCAGCCGGCCTCCTCGAGCCGGCGTGCCAGCACCGGGTCGGCCGAGCAGTACGGGAGCACGGTGAACCCGTCGGCGACCATCAGCTCGGCGGCGCGCAGCGTCTCGATCGGGTCCGGCGCGAGGGTGCGCGGATCCGGCGTGACCTCCAGCTTCACCAGGGACGTCCCGGTCGCCGCGCGGCCGAGCCGGGCCAGCCGCAGCGCCTCGGCCGCGTCCTGCGCGCCGGAGGTGTTCGGCAGCAGCGTCATGCCGGCCGGGACGAAGTCGAGCACGTCGCCCTCCCCCGCGCGGCTCAGGTCGACCCGGCGCAGGGCGACGGTGACGATGTCCGCCCCCGAGGCGACCAGGCTGTCGCGCATGACCGGATGGCTCGCGAACTTGCCGGTGCCGACGAGGAGCCGGCTGGCGTAGACGGTGCCGGCGATCCGGAACGGGTCGGGATGACCGCGCTCCGGATGATCGGACTCCGAATGATCGGACTCCGGATGATCGGACTTGTCCGGCTCGCGTCGGACCTCGGTGACCCGCTGTGTCATCAGATGGTTCCTCCCCACGCGCGCATGACCGCGATCGGGTATGCGGGTCGCCGGCGGCAGTCTGGCCGGCCTCTCAGCCCGCGTCCGCGGGCTCCCCGGTCACGCCACAGTCTAAGCCGCCGCGGGCGGCGGACCAGCGGCTCCGGCGAACCTGGACAGACAACGCGTCCCGGTACGGCATCCGGGAGCTCACCCGGGCTGGGATCGACCGGGCTCCCGCCGAGCGGGCCCGAGATCGAGCACGCGGATCGAATTCCAGATTTTGTGACGAACATCCCGCCCGTTCGGGTACATCTCACTGCCAATTGCGCAGTAAGACCACTGTCTGGCCGATGGGGCGGCCGATCGTAAACTGTGCATGTGGATTCCACCGTGGCCGACCCCGTCATAGGTCGTCTCCTGGACGGGCGGTACACCGCCCAGGAGCGGCTCGCCGTCGGCGGGATGGCGACGGTGTACGTCGCCCATGACAACCGGCTCGACCGGTTCGTCGCCCTGAAGATCATGCATCCGAACCTCAGCCACGATCCGGAGTTCGTGGCCAGGTTCCACCGGGAGGCGAACGCGGTCGCGCGGCTGAACACGCCGTGCGCCGTCTCGATTCTCGACCAGGGGTCCGACACCAGCCCGGCCGGTGTCCTGCACTACCTGGTGATGGAGCTGGTCCGCGGGCGCTCGCTGCGCCAGCACCTGGGGATGCGCGGGCGGCTCACCGTCGCCGAGGTCGTCGAGATCTTCGAGCCGGTGGCCGAGGCGCTCGCCGCGGCGCACGCGGCCGGCATCATCCACCGCGACATCAAGCCGGAGAACATCCTGCTCGGTGACGACGGCCGGGTGAAGGTCGCCGACTTCGGCCTGGCCCGGCCGGTCACCAATCCCACGGCGGCCCTCACCGGCGGAGTGGTGATGGGGACGGTCGGCTACCTGGCCCCCGAGCAGGTCACGCACGGCACCGCGGGCATGCGCAGCGACGTCTACGCGGCCGGCGTGATGCTGTTCGAGATGATCACTGGCAACCTGCCGCACACCGGTGAGACGCCGATGTCGGTCGCCTACCAGTCGGTGCACGGTGACGTGCCGGCGCCGTCCACGGTCGTGCCGGACGTCCCCGCCGAGCTGGACGCGCTGACCCTGCGGGCCACCGCCCGCGACCCCAACCACCGGCCGGCGGACGGCGCCGCGCTGCTCGCCGAGCTGCGCGCGATCCTGCCCTACCTGCCGGCGCCGGACGCCGGGGAGGAGTACCACTCCGGCTTCACCGGCCCGCTGGTGGCACCGCCGCGTCCGGCACCGCCCCGGCCGACCGCCGGGCCGCCGGTCGCCCCGACCAGCATGCTGGGCACGGGCTCCGGCTCGTCCTCGGGCGGGCGGCGGCGGGCCCAGCGGTCGGGGCCCGGCTCGCGGCTGCCGGTCGGCCCCGCCATCATCGCCGCGGTGGTCGTCGTGTGCCTCGTACTCGGGGTCCTCATGCTGCGGGCGCTCGTCGGCGGCGGGAAGCCCGAGGTGCCGCTGCTGATCGGCCTGGCCAAGGCGGACGCCGAGCAGGACCTGCGGGACGCCGGCCTGGCTTTCACCTACGGCGCGGAGATCGCCAGCACCCAGATCCCGCAGGGGCACGTCGTCGAGCAGGACCCGAAGACCGGCGCCGCGGTCAGCGACGGCGCCGTCGTGACGCTGCGGCTGAGCTCTGGCGCCCCTAAGGCCACCGTGCCGGACCTCGCCGGCCTGACCGTCGACCAGGCACTGCCGAAGCTGACCGAGGCGAAGCTGGCGGACGGCGGGCGCAGCAGCGAGGCGAGCGACACGGTGCCGCAGGGCCAGGTCGTCCGCACCGAGCCCGCGGCCGGGGCCGTCGTCGACCCGAGCACGTCGGTGAAGCTCGTGCTCAGCAGCGGGCCGTCCTCGGTCGCCGTCCCCAGCGACATCATCGGGATGACCTTCGACGAGGCCAAGGCGCGCCTCGACTCGCTGAACCTCAACCTCACGGTCCAGCAGAGCAATGTCGCCAGCGACAGCGTGGATCCCGGCCATGTGGTCCGCTCGTCGCCCGGCCCCGGCGAGCGGGTGAACGCCGGCGGGGCGGTGACGCTCTTCGTCGCCCAGGAGGCCGACTCCGGGGACGGCGACGGCAGCGGCGTCATGGTCACGGTGCCGAACGTGGTGGGCAAGTCCTGGTCGGACGCCGAGCGCATCCTCAACCGCCTCGGGCTCAACGCCGACCGGTCGAACTGGTTCGCGGAGCGGGTCACGGGGCAGAGCCCCAAGGCCGGCCGCAAGATCGAGAAGGGCAGCACCGTCCATCTCAAGACGGAGTTCCGCGTAGGCAACTGATCCCTGGGCCGGGTGCGGGCCGGAGTGTGAGTTCCACCTGGCACCGATTGCGGCACGCTGTGAGGAGGCCACTCGTCCCCGTGACGAGACACGCCCGGGATCGCGGTTACCGGCACCCCCGATCGGGTACGGTCGATCTTCACCGGGACCGCGGGCCGGGGCAGGGGAACGAGGAGCGCGGGGGGCGACGTGGCGGCAGGGCGCGGACCGCGCTGGCGCGGCGGGCGGGCCGGCCGCGCCGCCGAGGTGCTCGACGGCCGGCGTGAGCCCCTCGACGAGACCGAGCTGCAACTGGCGCGCGCGGTCGCGACCCTGCGGGTGCTGCCCGGGGCACTGCCCGCGCCGGCGATGTCCCCCCGGGTCCGCGCCGAGATCCGGGCGATGCTCCTCGCCGAGCCGATCGGCGCCCGCGGCACCCACGAGGTTGGTGAGGGCAACGGCAGGGAAACCGTCGGCGCGGCTGAGAGCACCCGGCGGGCACAGCCGACCCGACCGGCCCGGCCCGCCGCGCTCGTCACCCGGCCAGGCGGGATGGGCGTCCGGCAGGCGTTGCGTGCCGCCCGGCCGGCCCTGATCGGGGCGCTGGCCGTCTCGGTCGCGACGGTGGGCGTCGCCGTGAGCGCCGAGCAGGCCCTGCCCGGTGAGCTGCTCTACGGAGTGAAGCGGCAGGTCGAGCAGATTCAGGTCAGCCTGGCCGGCAACCGCGTCGATCGCGCCAAGATCCAGCTCTCCGTCGCCCGGAACCGGATGGACGAGCTCGCCGCGGTCGTCCATCCGGCAGCCCGGCCACCGGCCAGCACGCGCACCGACTCCCCCACCACCGGCGGAACCACGGCTGGCCTCGGCCCAACTGACAGCGACCCAACTGACAGCGGCCCGACTGGCGGCGGTGCCGCCGGATCGCCCTCGGGCCAGCCACTTCCAGCAACGACCCCGGGCCCCGGATCTGCCGGGGCGCCGCCGACAGAGGCGGCGCCAGAGCAGACGGGCGACCCGGTCGCAGGCGGCCTGGTGCGAACGGGCGGATCGGTGCCGGCGGGCGCCGCGACCCCCGATCCGGCCGCTTCCTCCCCGAGCCACGCGGCGCCCGGGGGGCGTCCGGCCACGGACGGGGACATCGGCACGGTGACCAGGCTGCTGCGCGACTGGTGCGACGAGGCCGGGGCGGGGAGCGCGGTCCTGATCGAGGAGGCGCTCGCGGGCAGCCGCGACGCCCGGGCGACCCTGAACGAGTTCGCCGCGGACCAGTCGACGCGCCTCGAGGCGCTGTTCGACGCGCTACCGACCGGCTCGGTGCCCGGCGCGCACAAGGCTCGGCGGATCATCCACGACGTCGACTCGGCGCTGGCCGTCACCGCCCCGGAGGCCGACGGGCCGTCCGGGGCCGGCACCGCGGCGGGGCGCGGCGGCACGACGGCCGGGACGGCGAGCGGCGGCACCTCACCTGACCCGACCGGCCGGGCACGTTCGGCCGACGGGATGACCAGCCCGACGGTCACTGAGCGCGGCGACTTCCAGCGACAGTCCACCGGGCCGCGGGCTACGGCGCCCGTGCCGACCGTCTCCGCGGCGATCGGCGGCATGGCCGGCGGGTTCCTCCCCGGCCTGCCCTTCCTCACACCGTCACAGTCACTGACACCTGACCAGCCATCGGCGTCCGGCAAGCCGTCAGCGCCTGGCCAGCCAGCGGCATCTGGGCAGGCGTCGACGCCCACGCCCGCATCGCCGCCGCCCGGCACGGTTCCCGGAGATCCGGGCGCCCCGCCGGCGGACCGGTCGGCACCCGATCTCCCGCTTGTTCTGGAACCAGAGCCGTCGGCACCGCCGCCGACGGGCGGGCATCCCGGCGGCGGCACGTCGGCACAGTCCTCCCCCACGACGCCGCCGGACGTCCTCGAGACGTTCGACGCGCCCGCGAAGGCGGTCGGCCCCGCCGATGACCCCGCCGATGACCCCGCGGTCGACGATCCCGCGGTCGACGATCCCGCCGGTGGCGGGGCCGAGCAGACTCCGGCGGACGGTTCGTGGTCGGACGGTCCGCGGCCCGAGGTGTCCCCCGTCGCTCAGCCGTCACCGGCGGCGTCGGACGACCCGCTGGCGGAGAAGGCCGTCTTCGGGGAGTGGGCGGCCGAAACCGCCCCGGACAGCGCGGAACCGCCCAGCCCCGAGACAGCCCCGAGCGGAAAGACGGCCCCGACCGCCGGGACGACGCCGACCAGCGCGACGACACCGACCGGCGAGGCAGAGCCGACCGGCGAAGCGGAGCCGACCGGCGGAACCGCGGTCACCCCGACGACCGAGGCCACCGAGGACGTCACCGGAGGGAACGCGCCGGCCGGGCAGCCCTGACCGCCCGCCCCGGGCCTGTGCCAGGGGCGGGCGGGACACCGGTCAGCGGGTGTGTGTGTCGCGCTCCGCGCGGGCCTGCTGCAGCGACTCGGCCACCAGGAAGGCCAGCTCGAGCGCCTGGCCGGTGTTCAGCCGCGGATCGCAGGCCGTCTCGTAGCGGCCACCGAGGTCGGCCTCGCCGATCATCTCCGCGCCGCCGAGGCACTCGGTGACGTTCTCGCCGGTCAGCTCGATGTGCAGGCCACCGGGGTGCGTCCCGAGCCCCTTGTGCACCTCGAAGAACCCGAAGACCTCGTCGAGGACGTCATCGAAGTGCCGGGTCTTCACGCCGCCGACGTCGCGGGTGTTGCCGTGCATCGGGTCGCACGACCACACCACGGGGTGCCCGGCCGCGTTCACCTTGTCGATGATCGGCGGGAGGGCGTCGCGCACCCGCTTGGCGCCCATCCGCGCGATCAGCGTCAGCCGGCCGGGGATGTGGTCGGGGTTGAGCCGCTCGGTGAGCGCCACGACCTCGTCCGGCGTTGCCGTCGGGCCGATCTTGCAGCCGATCGGGTTGCCGACCCGGGAGAGGAAGTCGACGTGGGCGCCGTCGAGGTCACGGGTGCGCTCGCCGATCCAGATCATGTGCGCCGACAGGTCGTAGACCTCGCCGGTCGACTCCTCGGTGCGGGTGAGCGCCCGCTCGTACTCCATCAGCAGGCCCTCGTGGCTGGTGAACATCTCGACGCCGGTCAGCGCGGCCGTCCGGTCGAGGTCGATGCCGCAGGCGGCCATGAACGCGAGGGCGCGCTCGATGTCGACGGCCATCAGCTCGTAGCGGCGGCCGGCGGCCGAGTCGCGCACGAACGCCTTGTTCCACTCGTGGACCTTGGACAGGTCGGCGAAGCCGCCGGTCGCGAACGCCCGCACCAGGTTCAGCGCGACGGCGCTCTGGTGGTAGGCGTCGACCATCCGCCGCGGGTTCGGACGGCGGGCCTGCGCGTTCGGCGCGATGTCGTTCACCGCGTCGCCCCGGTAGGAGGGCAGCCCGGTCGAGGCCTCGATGTCGGCCGAGCGCGGCTTGGCGTACTGGCCGGCGATGCGGGCCACCTTGACCACCGGCGTGCTGGCGCCGTAGGTCAGGGCGACCGCCATCTGCAGCAGGGTCTTGACCTTGTCGCGGATCTTGTCTGCGGTGTTGGCCGCGAAGGTCTCCGCGCAGTCACCGCCCTGGAGCAGAAACGCCTCGCCGCGGGCCACCATCGCGAGACGGTCGGTCAGCGAACGCACCTCCGGCGCGGTCACCAGCGGCGGCAGGGCCGAGAGCTCGGCGAACGCCGCCGCCAGCTCCTCCCCGTCGGGCCAGGAGGGCTGCTGCCTGGCTGGGAGGCTCCGCCAGATGTCCAGGTCGTTGCTCACGAGTCACCAGGGTACGGCTACGGCGCCGACATCTCCTGCGGTTTGCGCCGGCCGGTCGCGCTCCCCCCATCCACCGGCGCGTCAGCCGAAGAAGACCTCCGCCTCGCCGTAGAGGTGCTCGGGGACGGTCTTGAGCTCGCCGGTCGCCTCGCTGAGCGGAACCCGGTCGATCCGCGTGCCGTGCAGGGCGACCATCGTCCCGAAGTCGCCCTCGTGCACGGCGTCGACGGCGTGCAGCCCGAACCGGGTGGCCAGCCAGCGGTCGAAGGCGGTCGGCGTCCCGCCGCGCTGGACGTGGCCGAGCACCGTCGCCCGGGTCTCCCGGCCCGTCCGGCCGCGGATCTCGGTCTCGAGCAGGCCGGAGATGCCCTGCAGACGCACGTGACCGAAGGCGTCCAGCTCGCCCTCCCTGGCCATGGCGGTGCCGGCGATCGGCCGGGCGCCCTCGGCCACCACGATGATCGGCGCGTAGCGGGTGGCGAAGCGCTGCTCGACGAAGGCGCAGACCTTGTCGATGTCGAAGGGCCGCTCGGGGATGAGGATGACGTTCGCGCCAGCCGCCATCCCGCTGTGCAGGGCGATCCACCCGGCGTGGCGGCCCATCACCTCGACGACGAGGACGCGGTGGTGGCTCTCCGCCGTCGTGTGCAGGCGGTCGATGGCCTCCATCGCGATGTTCACCGCGGTGTCGAAGCCGAACGTGTAGTCGGTCGCGGAGAGATCGTTGTCGATCGTCTTCGGCACCCCGACGACCGGGATGCCCTCGGCGTGCAGGCGCGCAGCGGCGCCGAGGGTGTCCTCGCCGCCGACGGCGACGATGGCGTCCACGCCCGTGCGGTCAAGGGTCTCCCGGATGCGGGACGGACCGTCCGCCGAGGCGAACGGATTCGTCCGGCTGGAACCGAGGATGGTCCCGCCGCGGGGCAGGATGCCGCGCACGGCCGTCACGTCCAACGGGACGGTGTCGTTCTCCAGTGGTCCGCGCCAGCCGTCCCGGAACCCGACGAAGCTGTGCCCGTAGACGCCGACACCCTTGCGTACGACGGCACGGATCACCGCGTTCAGACCAGGACAGTCGCCACCGCCGGTCAGCACACCGATCTTCACGCCCCAGGGCCTCTCTGCTCGAGTCGCCCCCGATCTGCGGCACATCTGCCGGCGGCAGCCTAGCTCCCCGGAGACCCCGACCAGCCCCTCACCGTAAACACGGCGTGGCCAATCAACCACGTTCCGTCGGCTAATCGTTCCATCAGTTGGTGGAGTGCCCGGGCGCCTTCGGGGCGAGCTCGGCACGCAGCGGCGCGAGGACGGCCCAGCGGGCCAGGTTGTGCCGCGCGTCGGCCAGCGCGTCGTGCGCGTCGGGCGGCGGCGGGGGCAGGCTGGGGCTGCCGACGTCCTCCCAGAGCTGGCGCAGGTCTCGGGTGAACCGCGGCAACCGGCGCGGCAGCGCGGGCATCTTCCCGAAGAGCTGGCAGAGCACGACATGGTCGTAGGCGGCGTACCAGGCCCACAGCTCCGGCGAGCCGTCCGCCGTGAGGAACTGCGCCACCTCGTCCCGGATCCGCTCCCGCGACATCCAGGCCGGGCTGGACGGCGATGGCAGGCGGTCCAGGACGTTGCGGCGCACCCAGGGGACGGCGCGCGAGGGGTCGAACTCCGTCGAGACGGCGTAGAGCTCCCTCGTCCCGTCCTCGCTGACGATCCCGATGCTGACCAGGTCGAGCCAGTGATGGCCGCCGTCGTCGCGCTCGATGAACTCGGTGTCGTAGAAGAAACGGCCGCCCACACCCCCAGTGTGCTCCGCCCGGCCGGGGCGCCGGCCAGGGGCCGGGGGCGGCGCCGGTCAGCGGCGGCGTAGCCGGACGAAGACGGGGCCGAGCACGGCGGCCGCCACGGCGGCGCCCAGCAGCGGAAGGACCAGCAGGAGCAGGACGGGGTCGGAGTCGTCGGCCGCGGAGGTCGCCGCGGGTGCCCCGGACGGCGGCTGCCCCGCCGGAGCGCCGGCGCTTCCCGGCCCCGTTCCCGGGGCGGCGGCGCAGTTGACGGCACCCGCACGGGTGGGCGCGACCGGCGCCGGCGCGCCGGCGGCAGGCGTCACCTCCACGCTGACCCGGGTCGCGCCCGCCCCCGCGACCACGCACAGCACCCCGGCTCCGGGCGGGGAGGTGACCTGGCCACCGGTGACCCGCGCCTGGTAGCCCGACGGATAGGCCCACGCGGGCAGGACGACCGCCGTCGCCGTGCCCGGGGCGAACGTCCCGCCGCCGGCCCGGGACGGCTGGTAGACGAGGCGGAAGACGCCCGCGCCGTCGCGCTTGAACGACTCCGGCGTGCCCGCCACGGCGGCCGGGTAGGGCCGCACGATCTCCGCCGGGGGCGCGGTGAGCGCCCGCACCTCACCCGGCCCGATGCCGGTCGCGGAGGACTCGGCGGCCGGGCCGTCGAAGAACCAGCCAAGCCCGAACGCGTCCCCGGCGTCGGCCAGCGCGGCGGCCCGGGGCGCGGAGCCGTCCACCCAGCCGGTGACGTACCCGGCCCCCTCGGCGGCCGCGACCCGCGCCGCGGGGTCGAACGGCGCCGGCTGCTCGACCCAGAGCGTGTGGTTCGTGTCGACGGCCCGCACGGCGCCGGCGAGATCGGCCGAGCCGACCCCGGCCGGCACCTCGTAGCCGATCAGCCCGGCCACCCCGCCGAAACGGCCGGCCAGGCGGGTCAGACCGGACGTCAGATCCGCGACCGAGGGGGTGTAGCCGGCGGCGCCCGGGACGATCCGCAGCACCACGGTGAACCCGCGGCCGGTCAGCTCCCGGACGACCATGCCCGCCTGGTCGAGGCCGCCCAGCTCCCGGTCGCCCGGTGGCGGGGCCTCGCCCGACGGCGGGAACAGCCCGCCACGGGTCATCGGGATCTCCAGGCGCAGGCCGGTGAAGCCGAAGTCGAGCCACTGCGCGATCTCGCCGGCGGTGGGGACCCGCCCGGCCGGAACGGTGACACCGCGGGGCAGGACGACCCGTCCGGCGCTGTCGGTGAGGTGGGTGCCGGTGCGCGTCACGGTGCCCGGCGGGACCTGGGTGGCCACGGCGGTCAGCGCGCCGGCACCGGCACCGCCGGGCACGGACGCCGGCGGCTGGGCCGGGGTGGACGTCGAGACCCGCGCGGTCGTGGCGGCGGCCCGGCCGGACAGGCCTATCCCGACGTAGGACGGGAGGGGGGCGGCGACGAGGGCGGCCGCGAGCACCACCGTCGCCCACCTGGCCGGGCGGTCGCCCCGGCGGCCGTCTCCCTTTCGCGAACCACCCGCAAAGCCGCGCACCCTGCAATCCTGCCGTGCCTGCGCGGAACCGCTCAGACCGCCCTGCGGACCGGCGGCTCACCGGCAGGGGGTACGGCGCCGGGAGAAGAGTCCCCTGCGCGCCGGTCCTGCAGCGGACGCGGACCGTTCTCGGACCGCGGGCTGGTCTCGGAGCGCGAGCCGGCCTCGGAGCGTGCGGTGGTGTCGGGCCGCGGGTCCGGCTCGGAGCGGGTGCCGGCCTCGGGGCGCGGGTCGGCCGGCGCGGCGGAGGCGGCCTGCGCCTCGCGGGCCGCGGCGAGCTCCTCCTTCCGCCGCTGCGCGTACATGTCGACGTACTCCTGGCCCGACAGCGACATCAGCTCGTACATGATCTCGTCGGTCATGGAGCGCAGCACGAAACGGTCGTCGGCCATCCCGGCGTACCGGCTGAAGTCGAGCGGACGGCCGATCCGGATGCCGACCCGGCGGATCCGCGGGACGAGCCGGCCCAGCGGCTGGACCTCGAACGTGCCGATCATCGCGACCGGGATCACGGGCACCCCGGCCTCCAGCGCCATCCGGGCCACGCCGATCTTGCCGCGGTAGAGCCGGCCGTCGGGCGAGCGGGTCCCCTCCGGGTAGATGCCGAGCAGCTCGCCGTTGCCGAGCACCCGCACGCCCGTGCGCAGCGCGCCCTCGCTCGCCTTCCCGCCGCTGCGGTCGATCGGCACCTGGCCGACGCCGGAGAAGAACTTCCGCTTGCTCCAGCCCTTCAGCCCGACACCGGTGAAGTAGTCACTCTTCGCGAGGAAGGTGATCCGCCGCGGCACGACCAGCGGCAGGAAGAAGGAGTCGAGGAAGCTCAGGTGGTTGCTCGCCAGGATCGCCGGCCCACGCGCGGGCACGTGATCGAGACCCTCGACCCACGGACGCCAGAACACCCGCAGGATCGGCGTCAGGATGGCCTTGACGACCCAGTACAACACGCAAGCTCCCCGCTTCGTCGCACCACCGCCCTCTGGCGGCATTCCCGGACGTCCGCGCCCGAACCCACCCGACGGCCGGACGCGTGCCCGACACGGTGAGTCAGGGCGAGCGCCACGACCTCGGGACGAGGATCGGACATGAACGGGTTGCCCGGGGTGACCATATGGACCCCTCACGACGTCGTCCACCCACGCGGCACAGACGTCGGTGTGTCATTGTCCGGCGCGGGCCCGGAGAGCCGGGAGTGGGCCCGCCGCGGGCCACGGCGAGAGCCGGCCCGGCCCACGCCTGGCGGGCGGATCTCCATCGATCCCACCGACCTCACCCGACATCCCGTACCCCGACATCCCGCCGACATCCCGCCGACATCGCGGAGACGTCCCGCCGACATCCTGCCGGCCGGTGCCATTGGGAACGCGCCGGGAGCACGCAGAGCGCACCGGAGGGAACACACTCCGGCAACGACCGGTTCGTCCGGGATGATGGAAAGGCACACGGCCATGGCCAGTCGGCCCAGGGCGTGCGAGCATGCGAAGGTCGGCGTCGTTTCCCAGCACGGCGGCAGGCCGGCACGGTCCCGCGGGTCTGCACCGCTTGCGGGTCTGCACCGCCCGCGGGTCGCCGCGCGGCGGCGGGCCGGCACGGCAGGTCGACATCGCAGGTCGGCACGGAGCACGGCGCACGCACGGTCACCGAGGCGCCCACGTCATGAACCGCGGCGGGCGCGTCGCGGGCGCTCGACGCGGAGGGAGCGGATCACCATGGCGGGAGTCCCGGAGCCGGCGATCCTGCCCGGCGCCGAGCCCTTCGATCTCGACGGCGGTGGTGGCGACGGCGCGGGTGTGCTGCTCGTGCACGGCTTCACCGGCTCGCCGCAGAGCATGCGACTGTGGGGCGATCATCTCACCGCGGCCGGCCTGCGCGTGAGCTGCCCGCGGCTGCCCGGCCACGGCACCCGGTGGCAGGACATGACCACCACGACCTGGCAGGACTGGTACGGCGCCGCGGACGCGGCCTTCGGCCGGCTGAGCGCCTCCTGCGACCGGGTCTTCGTCATGGGCCTGTCGATGGGCGCGACGCTCACGCTGCGCCTCGCCGAGGAGCACAGCGACAAGGTCGCGGGAGCGGTCACCGTCAACGCCAGCCTCGGCACGGACCGGCGGACGGCCGCGCTGGCGCCGCTGCTGTGGCGGATCCTGCCGACGGTGCCCGGGGTCGCGAACGACATCCGTGATCCCGCCGCGACGGAGGTCGGCTACTCGCGTGTTCCGACCAGGGCGTTCGCCTCGCTGCGCGAGCTGTGGGCGGTGACCCTGGCGGACCTCGGCCGGGTGGTGTGCCCGGTGCTGGCCTACCGGAGCGTGACCGATCATGTGGTCGAGCCGACGTCCGGGCGCCTGCTGCTCGCGGGTCTCACGTCCGCGCCCGCCGAGGAACGGCTGCTGCACTCCAGCTACCACGTGGCCACCCTCGACCACGACAAGGAAACGATCTTCAAGGGGAGCATCGACTTCGTCACCGCGACGCCGGGGCCGGCCGGCTCCGGCCAGCCCGAGCCGAGGCCGGGCCGTCATGCCTGAGAACCCGGCGGGTTTCGGGCAGCCGGACGCTGACCCCGACGAGATCCCCACCGAGCCGACTTCACCCCCCGCGGCGGGCGCGGCAGCGGCGGCGGATCAAGCGGCTGCCGGTGGTTCGGGCTCCGCGGGAGCCCCCGGCTCAGGCCGTCCGGTGGAGTCGCCGAACGCGGAAGCGGGAGCTGCCGGCTCTGGCGAGGGACGAGAGGACGGCACGGCACCGGATGCCGGTTCGCCGCAGGCGGCTGGTTCCCCCGATACGGCTGGTTCCCCGGAGGCGACTGGTCCGGACACGGCTGGTTCCCCGGATCGGGGGGCCACGCGCGCCGACACCGCCTCACCGAGCCTGACCGACAGCGGGGCTGACGGGGCGGGCCGGCGGACCCCCCGGGAGCGCCGCTCACCGGCCGCCGACGAGGCGGCCTTCCTCGAGCTGATCGCCCGGTTCGACCAGGAGCCGCCGCCGGGCGAGCGGCTGTGGCCGGCCGCCGAGGACGTCGACGAGCCCCGACGGCCGTCCGTCATCATCATCAGGCCCGCGGGTCGGCAGCCCGACGGCATGCCGCCGGACGGGCGCCACCTCGCCGGCGACGACACCGACCCGGGCACCGAGCGCACCGAGCCGCCGTCCCCGCTCGGCCGCGGTACGGACGGCGCCGCCCCGGTGGACCTCGACGGGACGGGCGCGGACCACCCCAACGCCGACCTGACCGGTGCCGACCCGGCCGGCACCGATCACACGGGCGCCGGGAAAGCAGGCACGGGCCGCCAGGGCGGCGGCCGGGGCGAGGCCGGGGCCGACGACGAAGCGGACCGCGCGGGAAACAGCCGCGGGCGGGACAACCGCTCCCCGCTCGACGGCATCGCGGGGCTCGACGCCGCCGTGCGGGCCGCCTTCGGCACCGCGGGTCGCGACGCTCCCGAGTATCCGGGCGCGGACGACGACGATCACTACGTGCCGCCGCCACCACCGCCGGTCCCGAAGCTGCGGCCGGTCACCCGCTGGGCGCTGGGCTCCATCGCGCTCGGCGTCGCGATCCTGGTGGTCCCGACCCTGATCGGGCTCAACCATTCACGTTCCCAGGACGTCGCGGGCGTCCTGCTCATTCTCGGAGGCGTCGGGACGCTCGTGGCCCGCATGGGCGACCGGCCGCCGACGGACTTCGACGGACCGGACGACGGCGCGGTCGTCTGATCGCGCCGACGGACCGGACGCGCCTGGGGCGCGTCCGGTCCGTCGGCGTTGCTCCAACCAGCCCGACCTGCCGGCGCGGCGTCGGGTACGGCGACCGACAGATGACGGCGGAAGGACGGCGGCGTGCGTTTCCACGAGCAGGTCGAGGTGCACGGGCACCTGATGGACACCGGTGTGCTGGCGCGGGTGCTGGACGACGTCCTGGCCTACGGCGGTGACTACCGGGTCGACAAGATCGACCTCGGCCGGACCCACGACGACGAGTCGCACGCCGTGGTCACGGTCGGGGCGGAGTCGGCGTCCAGGCTGGCCCGGATCCTGATGCGGGTGCAGGTGCACGGGGTGAACAAGCTCGTCCCCGGCGAGGCGCGGATGTGCGTGGCCGACGCGGACGGCGTCTTCCCGGAGGACTTCTACTCGACGACGAACCTGGAGACCGTCGTGCACCTCGACGGGCAGTGGGTGCCTGTCGAGCACCCGGAGATGGACTGTGGGTTGATCGTCTCCGGCGGCCGGGTGCGCACCGTCCCGGTGGCCGACGTCCGCGCCGGCGACGTGATCGTCTGTGGCATCGACGGGGTCAAGGTCGTCCTGCCCGTCTCGGACCACTCGACCCGGCTGCACGGCGAGTTCGCGTCGATGTCGACGTTCAGCTCCACCGCGGCCCAGCCGCAGGCCGTCCTGGTCAAGGCGATCGCCCGCCAGATCCGCGAGGTCAAGGCCGAGGGCTACCAGGTGCTGTGGGTGGCCGGGCGCGCGGTGGTCAGCACCGGCGCCTCCCGCGCGCTGACCGCCCTGGTCGAGGCGGGCTACGTCGACGTGCTGTTCGGCGGGAACGCGCTGGCCACCCTCGACCTCGAGCGCGCCCTGTTCGGCAGCGCGCTGGGCCTGGGCTCGCCGCACAGCCGGCGGGTGCAGCGCGGCAACGAGCAGCACATCCGCACCGTCAACACGATCCGCCGGGCCGGGTCGATCCGGGCCGCGGTCGAGTCCGGCCTGGTCACCAAGGGTGTCATGCACGCGATGGTGAAGGCCGGCAAGTCGTTCGTCCTCGTCGGCTCGGTCCGCGACGACGGCCCGCTGCCCGACGTCCACACCGACGTCGTCGCCGGGCAGCGGGCGATGCGGGCCGCGCTGCGCGGCGTCGGCTTCACGGTGATGGTCGCGACCACCCTGCACTCGGTCGCGACCGGCAACATCCTGCCGGCGTCGGTCCCGGTGGCCTGCGTCGACACGAACCCGTCGATCGTCTCCGGCCTCACCGACCGCACCTCGGCCCAGGCCCTCGGAGTGGTCGCCGACGCCGGCCTCTTTCTCGAGCAGCTGGCGACCGAGCTCGTCCCCGACTACAAGACCTGATCCGCGGCGAAACGCACCAGACGGGAGCTCCGACGTCTACATGCGGGCGAGGTCGGCGGCGCCGACGATGCCGGCGGAGGAGCCGAGGGTGGCCACCACCACGTCGGCCTCCGGCCGGTGCCCGCGGCCCGACAGCCCCGCCCGGTACTGGGCGCGGGCGGGCCCGACCAGCAGCTCCCCCGCGTCCGATACGCCGCCACCGATGACGAACCGGCCCGGGTCGAGGATCGCCGTCAGGCTCGCCAGGCCCTGGCCGAGCCAGTGGCCGATCTCCTCGAAGCACTTCACCGCGGCCGGGTCGCCGTCCTGGGCGGCGGTGGTGACGTCCGGCCCGCTCAGCTCCTCGACGGAGCGACCGGCCAGCATCGTGCGGGCGGCCTCCGGGGACGCGGTGGCCATCTCCTGGGCGACCCGGACGAGGGCCCGTCCGCTGGCGTACTGCTCCCAGCAGCCGCGGTTCCCACAGCCGCACAGGTGGCCGCCCGGGACCACCTGCATGTGGCCCATCTCGGCGCCGATGCCGAACGCGCCGCGGTGCAGCCGGCCGTCCAGGACAATGCCGCCGCCGATACCGGTGCCGACGGTGACGCAGACGAGGTCGGCCTGGCCGCGCCCGGCGCCGAAGCGGTACTCGGCCCAGGCCATCGCGTTGGCGTCGTTCTCGACGACCACGGGCAGGCCGACCCGCTCCGCCACGACGTCGCGCAGCGGCTCGTCGCGCCAGGCCAGGTTCGGGGCGAAGAGGACGGTCGACCGGTCGCGGTCGATCCATCCCGCCGCGCCGATGCCCACGGCGCGGACGTCGTACTCCTGGCGGAGCCCGGCGACGAGCTCGGCGATGGCGTCGGCGACCTCGGCCGGGGCATGGCTCGGGGTGGGCCGTCGGGCGGAGGCCAGCATCCTGCCCTGGGCGTCGACGACACCGGCGGCAACTTTCGTCCCGCCGACGTCGACTCCGATCGCCAGGTCGCCGTCCCCCTCGGGGGCGGTCGCTGACCCGGTGGTCACTGTGCGCTCACCTCACATCGATCTTCTGGACGCGGGGTCGGGGCGACCCCGCGGACGTTGTAAGGCCGGCGCCCGTCTCACGGCCCCGGCCTGGTGGTGGGAAGCCTGGTGGTGGAAAGCCCGGCGCGGGGAACGGATCGCGGTCGGTCCCGGCTCCCCGTTCCCGGGCGGCCGGGCCGCCGCTGTCGTGCGGCGCCGCCGCCTGCCCGGGAAGGCGGTCGGCGCCGCCACCGTGCCCCGTCTCGGCCGGACGAACCCGATCCCCGGCGGCCGCTTCGCTACGCTCCCAGCCGGTTGCACCGTGTCGCGGTCCAGCCTGGTCGGCAGGTTCGCCTGCGGCCTGGCCGCGGTGCCCGCTGGCGGCCCAGACCGTCCAGGCGGCACGCGCCGCCGCGCCCAGTGACACTGCCGCGTCGACCAGGTGGCCCGCGACCTCCGCGTGCTCCTCCCGGACACTGGTGAGGACCCGGCAGACTGGGCAGGCGCAGCATGGCCAGGAGCCGTCCCGGCCGCCGTGCGCGTCCGATCCCGCGGCGCCGGGGGCTGTGGCGTTGGCGGCTGCGCCGGTGGGTGCCGTGCCGGTGGGTGCCGTGGCGGCGGGTTGCCCGTCAGCGGTGTCGAAATGACCGTCCGCGGCGTCCGGGCCGCCGTTGGCCGCCGCCCAGTCCCGGACGGCCGCCGCCAGCAGCGCCGCCTCCTGGGCGAGCGAGCCGACGACCTCCCGGGGCACCCCGTCCGACGTGCTCACGCGCGCACCCACTGGGCCGGGTCCGGCACGAACGACACGACGAGGCGCTCCTCGGCCAGCCGGGCGCCTGACACATCACACCGGCGCAGCGCGGCGGGCAGCGGGACGAGCCGCCGGTGCGGGCCGACGCTGACGATGAGGTCGTCACCGACCCGGGCGAGGTCGACCTCCGACCGGTCGACGAAGGGGAGGCCGAACGACATGGCGTAGCCGCCCTCGGTGCGCTCGACCCGCGGGCCCGCCCCCTCGCCGGACCGGTGAACGCTGAGCACCGCGGCCGGGTCGAGGTCTCCGTAGGCCGCGGCGCCGAAGGCGGCGAGCTCCTCCAGCCCGAGCGGCTCACCGGCCCGGTAGGCGGCGGTGAGGACGGGCAGCGGCGCGACGAACGCGCCGATCTCGATGAGCTGCTGGCGGTGCGCCGCCGCCCAGCCGGCCCGCCAGGCGTCGCCCCCGGCCGAAGCGATCACCCGGTTCGCGACCACCGCGTCCACGCCGATGCCGTGCAGCGCCAGGGCGCTCAGGGTCCGCCGGGCCTGGGCGAGCGCGGCCGTCTCCGGGGTCAGCACCAGGCGCACGCTGGTCACGACGGGATCGGCAAGCAGGGCGCGCATGTCACGCGCCAGGCGTGCCAGCCACGACACCGCCTCGTAGGCGGGCCCGGCGATCGCGGCCACCCGCCCGGTGAGACGGCCCGGCAGCGCCAGCGACGGGCGCATCCAGCGGGCGAGCACGCCGTCCGGGGAGCCAAGCCGGCGGCAGCCCCACGCGAGCGTCTCCGGGCTCGCCAGCAGCCGCAGCGCGGCGCTGGCCGGCCCTGCGTCGACGACCACGACGTCGTAGCGGTCCGACTCGAGCCGGTCGCGCAGCTCCAGCAGGGTGAGCGCCTCGAGGGCGCCGGGCAGGCCGGCGAGCTCCTCGACCTCCAGGAGGTCGACACCGGCGGCGGGGGCCGCGGCCGAGATCAGCGCGCGTAGTTGCGGCCAGCGCTCGGCGAACGCGTGGCGCAGGTCCAGTTGGAGGCCGAACAGCCCGGGTTCGAGCTCGACCTCACCGGGGCCGAGCGGATGGTCGAGGATGCCGGCCAGGCCGGCGGCCGGGTCGGCGCAGACCAGGAGCGTCCGGTGGCCGCGCTGGGCCGCGAGCGTGGCCGTCGCCGCTGCCACCGTCGTGGTCCCACCACCACCCTTGCCCGTCAGGAGCACACACCGCACCGGATGGTCAGCTCTCGGTGAGCTTCTCGACGTGCTTCTTGAGGTCCTTGAGCGCCGCGTCGACGATGCCGCCCTGCACCTTCCGACGGAGCAGGCCGGGGATCTTGATCTTGAGCTCGACGGTGAGGTCGTAGGTCACCTCGGTGCTGCCGTCGCCGAGATCACGCAACGTGTACGAACCGTCCTGGGTCGACATCGCCTCGCCGGAGACGAGGCTCCAGCTGACGTGCTCGTCGCCCTTCCAGGTGTACTCGTTGACGAACTCGTCCTTCACGACGACGGCGTTGATCCGGAACCGGGCCTGCCGCGGGCGGCCGTCCGGGCCGACCTCGAGGATCTCGGCCTGTTCGATCTGGCCGACCCAGGTCGGGTAGGCGGCGATGTCCGCGATGGCCCCCATGATGACGGCCGGCCTGGCATCGATGACGATCGACGACTGCGCGTGGTCCGCCATAGCCGCCAGCACCTCCACATCTCATCGCCCCGGCGGGGCCTGGTCGGACCCGCCGGTCCTGTCCGGGCCGTGCCGCCGGCCCGTCTCCGCGGGCCGTTCGGCACCCGTTCGGCGCACCCGTGTCACGGGCCGCCGGACGATTGCCCGATCGATCGTTGAGGCTACCGGAACCCGGGCGCGGGGCCGGGTGTCCTACCACTCGAGGACGTACGGCGCGCCCCGCGCGTTGAAGTGACCGACGTTGACACATCGGGTCGCACCGATCTCGAGCTCGGCGACCAGGGGCTGGTGCACATGACCGAACAGCGCGTACCGCGGCTGTGTCGCGTGGATGGCCTCCAGCACCGCGACGCTGCCGCGCTCGAACCGACGGGCCTCCGTGTCGTAGACCAGCTCCGGGACGTGCGGCGGGATGTGGCAGCACAGGACGTCGACCGCGCCGACCGCGGCCACCTTCGCCGCGTAGGTCTCGTCGTCGATCTCGTACGGGGTGTTCATCGGCGTGCGCAGCCCACCGCCGACGAACCCGAACGTCAGCCCGCCGATCTCGGTGGTCTGGCCGTCGAGGAGGGTGATCCCGTCGCGCAGGAAGTCGGGGTAGAGATGTGGGAGGTCCACGTTGCCGTAGGTGAGGTAGGTCGGCGTCGGGAACGCGGAGAACATGGCCGCGTACTGCCGCCGGATGGCCGCCTCGACGACGTCGGCCCGGTCGCCGTCGACCCCCGACCAGAGCTTCCTGGACCACTCCCGCGCCTCGTCGAACCGCTGCTCGGTACGCAGTTCGATCATGCGGCCCACCGCCTCGGCGCCGAACAGCTCACCCATGATCCCGCGGCCGTGATCGAAGTAGTCGATGAAGAGAATCAGGTCACCGAGGCAGACGAAGGCGTCGGCACCGGCGGCGGCGCCCGGGAGCGCGTCCGACCGTCCGTGAACGTCGCTCACCACATGCACGCGCACGTGAGAGAGCTTAGGGCGAGTCGCGTGCCTTCCACAGCACCCGTACCCGAAAGCGCACAGGCGGGTCGGCGCGGCGGGGGCGAAAATAAGCGGGCGCGGACGGCTCGCCGTGGCCGCGCTCACAGGCTAACGTCACTTGACCAACTTCTCTCCGATCACCGACCGCCCTCCCATCGGTGCCACGCCGCACCAGAAGGCAGCGCCGCAGATCAGCACCGCACCGGCACGTCACCCCGAACGGCCCGCCGCCAGCCAAGGAGTTCCCGTGCGCGAGTACACCTCTCCCGCCCGAGTCACCGTGGCGGATGACATGACTCTCAGCGATGCCGTATTCGCCAACGCGTCACGGACACCCGAGAAGGTCATCGTCCGCCACAAGTCGGGTGGCCAGTTCGTTGACGTGACCGCGCAGGAGTTCCGCGATCTGGTGGTCCGCACGGCCGCCGGCCTCGCCGCCCGCGGGGTGCACCCCGGCGACCGCGTCGCGATCATGAGCCGCACTCGGTACGAATGGACGGTCGTCGACTACGCGGTCTGGGTAGCCGGCGCGGTCACCGTGCCGATCTACGAGACGTCCAGCGCCAGCCAGCTCGAGTGGATCCTGTCGGACTCGGAGGCCGTTCTCACCGTCGTCGAGTCCGAGGCCAACGCCGCACTCGTCGCCACGGTGCGCGACCAGGTTCCCACCCTGCGCGAGGTGCTCGCCCTGGACGGCGGCGCGCTCGACACCCTGGCCGAGGCCGGGGCCGCCGCGGGGACCGGCGAGGAGGAGCTCGCCGCCGCGCGGGCCGGGGTGACCGCGGCCAGCATCGCCACGATCATCTACACCTCCGGCACCACCGGCAGACCGAAGGGCTGCGAGCTCGCCCACCGCTCGCTGCTGTTCAACGCGATGAGCTCCGCGGCGACCATGCCGGACCTGTTCACCGAGGACGCGTCCACGCTGATGATCCTGCCGCTGGCCCATGTGCTGGCGCGGACGATGCAGTGCACCATCATCAACAGCGCGCGGTGCATCGCCTACGCGCCGGACACATCCACGCTGCTGGCCGACCTGGCCCAGGTCCGCCCGAGCTTTCTGCTCGCGGTGCCGAGGGTCTACGAGAAGGTGCACGCCGGCGCCCGCGCCAAGGCCCACGCCGACGGGAAAGGCCGGATCTTCGACGCCGCCGAGGCCACCGCGATCGCCTACAGCGAGGCCCTCGACCACGGCGGGCCCGGCTTCCTGCTGCGCGCTCGGCACGCGTTGTTCGACCGCCTCGTCTACAGCAAGCTGCGTGCCGCGATGGGCGGCCGGATCGACCACGCCATCAGCGGCGGTGCGCCGCTGGGCCCACGCCTCTGCCACTTCTACCGGGGCATCGGCGTTCCGATCTTCGAGGGGTACGGGCTCACCGAGTCCACCGCGGCCGCGACCGTGAACCGGCCCGATTCGCTGAAGATCGGCACCGTCGGCCTGCCGCTGCCCGGCGTGACGATCCGCATCGCCGACGACGGGGAGATCCTCATCCGCGGCGACCTGGTCCTGAGCGGCTACCGCAACGACGAGACGGCGGCCAAGGAGGCGCTCGACGCCGACGGCTTCCTGCGGTCCGGTGACCTGGGCTCCCTCGACGAGACCGGACATCTGCGCATCACCGGGCGGAAGAAGGAGCTGCTCGTCACCGCGGGCGGCAAGAACATCGCCCCGGCGCCCCTCGAGCACCGCATCCAGGAGAACCCGCTGATCAGCCAGGCGATGCTGATCGGCGACCAGCGGCCGTTCATCGCCGCCCTGATCACCCTCGACCCGGACGCCTTCGCCTCCTGGCGCGACACCCACGGCCACCCGTCGACGGTGACACCCGCCGACCTCGCCACCGACCCGGAACTGCTGGCCGAGGTCCAGAAGGCCGTGGACGCGGCGAACGCCACCGTCTCCCACGCCGAGTCGATCAAGAAGTTCGTGATCCTGCCGAACGACTTCACCGTCGCCGGCGGCGAGCTCACCCCGAGTCTCAAGGTGAAGCGCAACCTCATCTTGGAACGCCACGCGGCAGTCGTGGAGTCCATCTACGCGGGGGCCCGGACCGCCTCCTGATCCGCCGTGCACGCCCCAGCCGAGCATGGCCGGGCCAGGCGCAGGCCAGGCCGGGCGGCCGCGGGCGGCTCAGGCGAGCAGCAGGTCGCGCAGGTCCGAGGCCAGGACGTCCCAGCGCCAGCGGAGCTCGACCCACGCCCGCCCGGCGGTCCCCATCGAGCGGGCGCGGTTCGGATCGGCCAGCAGGTCGCCGACGGCCCGGATCAGCGCGCGCGGATCGCGGCCGTCCACGACCACCCCCGTCCGCTGGTCGAGGACCGCGTCGGGGGCTCCCCCGCTGCGGCCGGCGACCACCGGCAGCCCGGTCGCCGAGGCCTCGAGGAAGACGATGCCCAGGCCCTCGACCTCGAGCCCCGCGCGCCGGTTGCGGCACGGCATGGCGAAGACGTCCCCCGCCGCGTAGTGGGCCGGCAGTTCCGCCCACGGCACCGACCCGGTGAACACCACGTGCTTGGCGACGTCGTTCTCCCTGGCCAGCCGGGTGAGCTCCTGCCGGTACGGCCCGCCGCCGACGAGCAGCAGCGCGGTGCCCGGGATCCGCCGGCGCAACGCCGGCAGCGCCCGGATCAGCATGTCCTGCCCCTTACGCGGAACCAGACGGCTCACACAGACGACCACCGGACGGCTACCCAGCCCGTAGCGACGACGGGTCTCGTCCCGCCCCTCCCCCGGCCGGAACAGGGACGGGTCGACACCGCTGGGCAGCCGGGCCAGGTCCGGATGCGGACCGAAGGCCGGACCGAGGCGACCCCTGGTGTAGTCCGTGAGGTAGGTGATCACGTCGGTGGTCGCCCCGATGCGCCGCAGCAGTTGCCGCGCGCCGGGCAACGCGGCCCAGCCCACCTCGTGCCCGTGTGTGCTGGCCAGCACCCGGCGGGCGTCGAGATCCCGGCGCAGCCACGCCCCGAGCAGGCCCAGCGGCGCCGCCGCGCCGAACCACAGCGTGTCGCACTTCTCCGACCGCGCGATCTCCCGCGCACGACGGAAGACATCCGGCGTGGGCAGCATCAGCGACGTCGGGTGCCGCACTACCGGGAACCGCTGTGCCGCGTCGAACTCGGCGGCCCCCCGCCAGGCAGGGGCGTACACCACGATCTCGTCGTCGGGCAACCGCGAGGCGAAATTGTGCACATACGCCTGGATGCCACCGGGCCGCGGAGGGAAGTCATTGGTCACAGCGAGCACCCGCACGCCGCCATGCTCCCGCATCGCCTCCATCAAGACGCAGGTGGGACGCCTCCAACCACGCGGACACCACCGCAGCGCCCCGCCCGCACACAGAGCACTCTCCCTCTCCCGGACGCGGCCGCACCGCCCGCTCCCCGGGCACGCCCCCGGCACATGCCGACCGCGGAACGACACCGCCCCGGGCCCGACCGGCATTCCGGACCCCCGCCCGAGCAGCACGGGACCGGGCAGCGCATCAGCCAGGCGTCAACCGGCGCGGCGGCGTGGCAGGGGCCGGAGCGTTTCCGGGCCGGTCGGCGACCCACCGGGGGCAAGCCGCAACCTCGGGATGAGCCCGGCATCGGCGAGCACGGCGAGGGCGCGGCGCTCGTCCTCGTCCCACTCCATGCCGGTGGACGGCGGGGCCAGCAGGACGGTCACCACACAGTCCGCGCACGCGACGTCTCGCACCGCGCACGCATCACAGTCGATCAGCATCGTGCTCACCTCTCGGTTCGCCGCCCGGATCCGCGTGGCCTTCCCCGCACCCGGTAGATCACCGAGCCCTGTCGACCATCGCGGAACCGGACACCAGTTCGACGCGAACCACGCTAGGTGAGGGGTCCGACAGTTCCGGACGCCCGAACCCCGTCCCCCATACCCGGCGCCACCCAAGCGTCAACGAACCGTGGCGGCTGAGTGAGTCGGGGCCGGCGGAGAGCTAGCGGTCGAGGCGGGCCAGGAGGGCGTCCGAGGAGACTGTGCGGGCGCCCTGTGAGGCGCAGTTCTCCGCCACCTCGCGGTCGGAGGTCACGACGGCCACCGGTCGGCCGACGGGTTCCGCACGCACGAGACGTCCAATTTCGTCGTCGGCCAGCTCGCCGGGCTGGCTGAAGACGACCCGCACGCCGCGGGGCATCGCGACCCCGACCGGCCGGGCCACCACCGCCGTCGCGTCGAAGACGACGGTGACCTCGGTGTCGAGGGAGCGGCCGGCCAGGGCTCCCAGGCCGGCCAGCAGGCGTGCCCGCTGGGCCTGGAGGGTCAGGGTGCCGTAGCCGCGTTTGGTGACGTTGTAACCGTCGATGATCAGATGCAGGCCGGGGATGGCGAGGACGTCGTCGATGATGGCCGGGTCGTCGGCGGAGCGCCCGCGGCCACCGACCGCGGAGAACGGGTCGAAGGCAGCTCCGTTGTCGGAGCGGCCAACCAGGTCGGCGGGCCGCGCGACGGTGGTCGGCAGCGCCAGCTCCCGCCGGACCCCGTTCGCCGCAGCCATCAGCGTGTCGAGCAGCACCCGAAGTCGCGCCTCGTCCAGGCCGCGGGACTCGCGGGTGTCGCGGCGGGTCAGCGAGGCGGCGGCTTCGAGGTCGCCGACCCGCGCGCGCAGCCGCCGTACCTCGGCCTCGCTCTCCCGGGCCGAGGCCAGCGCGGCGTCCCGGGCGGCCTCGGCGGCGAGGCTCACCTCCCGGGCGGCGAGCTCGGCGCGGCGGACGCGGTCCGCGGAGGACCGTAGCCGGCGGCGGGCCTCCTCCGCCTCGGCCCGTGCCTGGTCGAGCTGGCCGCGCAGCTGGTCCTGCTCGGTGCGGGCGAGCCGGCGGACGGCTTCGATCTGCTGGTGCAGGCGGTCGATCTCGCGCTCGGCGTCGACGAGCCGCGCGGTGGAGACCGCCTGCTCGGACGAGCGGGCCGCCTCCTCGACGAACTGCTCCCAGTCGGGGAGCCGGAGGATGTAGGCGACCGCCGCGACCTGGGCGGGTGGGGCGGCGGGTGGCGGGCCGCCCTCCCCGGTGATCGCGGCGACCAGATCGGGGTGGGTGCGGCGCACCCATTCGGCCACCCGGCCGCGGAACTGCGCGTCGTGCTCGATCGCGGCCGCCAGCGGGACGGCGCCCAGCCGGGACCGGCGCGACGGCTTGAACCGGCGCACGGCGACCAGGCTCGGGGGGACGACCGCTTCGGCGATGTCGGCCAGGGTCTCGGCGGCGTAGGCCACGACCTGGGCCCGCACGTCCACGGGCAGCGTCTCGTTCATGCGACGGGCCCGGCCTGGCCGGCGGGGGTGCGGACGCTGACTCCCCGTGGCCGGCCGAGTGGTCGGGGCATTACCACTGGCACGGGGGACTCCGGAGCGAACGACGACAGCGACGGTCCAGGGTATCGGTCGGCCAGCACGACCTCTTCGGACACCATCGGTGAATCCGTGCCCAGCCCACCGCGAACGGGCACGCACCGCCACAGGGTCCGCATCGGCGGCCGCGAATCCCAACGGGAAGCGGTGTTTCGCCCCCGGTGGGCCGGGGCCGAGGGGCTGCCGCAGGCCACAGGACACGGCGGCGCAGGCCCGGGGCATCACGGCACTGTCACGCCTACCGCATTTCGCGAGCCAGCCGGCCATTGTCTCATGTGATATCCGGCTTATGTAGCCTCGCCCTGTCCGTCCGCACATACCCCGCTTCGAGAGAAACACGGCAATGGCCGTCGAGAGGACACCCGTTGACCGACCAGACCCCTCCTGGCCAGCCCTCCCCCGGTCCGGAGAACCAGGAGACCTGGAGGGCCCCCAACAACTCGTGGCAACAGCCACCGGATGCCGGCGGCCAGGCGGGCGGAGCGCCCGCGGCGGCCGGTGCTCCCGGCGCGGGCCAGGGCGGCCTGCCGTCCACCACCCCGCCGCCGGCGCCCGTGCCGCAGTGGGGCACCGGCGCGCCGGGCCAGGAAGGCGGCGGATGGCCGTCCACCACGCCCGGGGGCGGCGGGGCAGGCGGCGGATGGGGCACGCCACCGGCCGGCGGGCCCAACCCGGACGGTTCGTGGCCCGGGGCGGGACAGCAGCAGTGGCCCCAGCAGGGCACCGATACGCCCTGGGGGCAGCCGGGCCAGCCCGGCACCGGATGGCAGCAGCCCGCCGGCTACCAGCAGGGTGGCACCCCGGGCCAGTACCAGCAGGGCTACCAGCAGCCGGCTGACTACCAGCAGCAGGGGTACCAGCAGCCCGGGTATCAGCAGCCCGCCGACTACCAGCAGCAGGGGTACCAGCAGCCTGGCTACCAGCAGCCCGCCGACTACCAGCAGCAGGGGTACCAGCAGCCTGGCTACCAGCAGGGCTTCCCCCAGCAGCAGGGCTTCCCCCAGCAGCAGGGCAACTGGCAGCAGCCCGGCGGCCCGCCACCGGCCCGGCCCCGCCGGAACCCGGCGATGATCATCATTCCGGTGGCCGTCGTCGCGGTCATCGTCCTCGGGGTGGTGATCGCCCTCGCGGCCGGCGGCGACGACTCGAAGCCGACGGCCACGCCGCCGGCGGTCACGAACCTGGGCCCGGGCACCGTGCCCACCCTGACGGCACCCGCCGTCCCGGGTACGACGACGGCCCCGCAGCAGCCTGCCGGCCCCGCCGGATGCACGCCGGTCGTGCCGCAGGGCGCGCCGCCCGCGGGCACCCTGACCCTGGGCGGGACGGGCACGGTGGTCGGCACCGCGAGCTCGTCGGTCAGCGACTTCGAGGCCAAGGTGACGCTGAACAGCATCTGCAGCACCACCGGCCCGGCCGCCGACTACTCCGATCCGCCGGTGCAGGGCGCCAACTACATCCTGAACGTGACCGTCGAGACCGTCCGCGGCGAGACGACCGCGTCACCGGACGACTTCTACATCCAGACCTCGGACGGCAGCCGGTACGACGGCTCCTTCACCACGGTCGAGCCGAAGCTGTTCACCCTCGATCTGAAGGCCGGTCAGAAGGTGCGCGGCAACGTGGTCATCGACGCCCCGGCGGGTCACCACATCCTGTCCTGGGAGCCGCTGTTCGCGACGCAGCCGGCGAAGTTCCAGTTCTGACGACAGGGGGCCCCGTCCGTGCCCGTTCCACCGGTGAACGGGCACGGACGGGGCCTCGGCGGCACCCGTGGCAGAGCCCGACTCGGCTCCGCCACAACCGGCGCGGCTCGCTCCGGACCCGGCGTGGCCGGATCTAGACCCGGCGCGGCTCCGCCAGGGCCGCCCGCAGGCGCTCGGCGACGTCGTCCATCATCGCCGGATCGGGGTTGTGGTCGGCGAGCGCGAAGCTCATCTGCGACTCCGTGTCGATCGGGAAAAGGTGGATGTGGGCGTGCGGCACCTCCATCCCGGCGAGCATCGCCGCGACCCGCCGTGGCTTGAACACCGTGTCTATGGCCCGCCCGACGACAGCCGCGGCACTCCACACCGCGCGCACCGTCTCGTCCGGCAGATCGATCCAGTGATCGATCTCCAGGCGGGGCACGATGAGCGTGTGCCCGGGGCGGACGGGCGCGATGGAGAGGAACGCGACCGCCGACTCGTCCGAGTAGACGATGCGGCCCGGGAGCTCGCCGTTGATGATCCGGGTGAAGACACTGGCCATGGCCGGACCCTACCGAGATCGACCGCGCGGCACCCGCCCGCGGACGCCGGGGTCACGGTCGGTCCGGGAAGCCTCTGGTGAGCGCGGCCGGCCAGGCGGACCACGCCGTCCATTATCACACTTGAAACCATACGATAGCGGGCAATAGCGACTAACGGGAAACGTAGCCCGCAAAGAGGTCCAGGAGGACACGCCGGGAGCACTCTGGTGCGCCAACAAACCCGGCCATACGGAATGATGCTCCGGGTGGCGTGGTTTGAGACGAACGGCATCAGGGTCGCCCGTATCAGCGTCGACTGCACCGATGTGGACACGATGGTCCGCTTCTGGTCCAACGCCCTCGGTTACGAGGTCTCCGAGCAGGGCGGCGACTCGGCCGTCCTGCGTCATCCCGCCGGTGCCGGGCCCAAGCTCCTGCTCCGGCGGCGGCCCGAGCCGCGGGCCGCCCGAGGCGAGCAACGACCACCACGATGGGCGGCGCGCCGGGCCGGCCGCCGCCCGGAACCGGAGCAGGACACCGCGGACAAGGCCGGCAACCGCCTGCACCTGGAGCTGTACGCCGTCGACGCGGAGCGGGTGATCGGCTGGCTGTCGTCGCTGGGCGCGCGCCAGCTCGCCCGGTACGAGGCCGACGGGGAGACCGGTTTCGTGCTGCGCGACCCCGAGGGCAACGAGTTCCGCGTGATGAACGCCGGGCCGACCGCCTTCGCCCGGCCGTTCTCCTGAGCCGCCGGGCCGACCGGGGACGAATCCTGTCGTACCCGCGGCCTAGGGTGTCGCCGTGTGCCCAGTCCCTGCGCCGACCGGCGGCGTGCCGCGCCAGGCCAGCCTGGCAGAGCTCGGCCGGCCGCTGTCGGACCTGACGTTCGTCGTCGTCGACCTGGAGACCACCGGCGGCTCGCCGGCGACGAGCGAGATCACCGAGATCGGCGCCGTGCGGGTTCGGGGCGGCCAGATCCTCGGTGAGATGTCGAGCCTGGTCCGGCCGTCGGCCCCCATCCCGGCCTTCATCTCCGTGCTCACCGGCATCACCGGCGCCATGGTCGCCACCGCCCCGGGCATCGGCGAGGTCGTGCCGACGTTCCTGGAGTTCGCCCGGGGCGCGGTGCTCGTGGCTCACAACGCCCCGTTCGACCTCGGCTTCCTGCGCGCCGCCGCCACGGCGTGCGGCTACCCGGCCCCGGCCTGGGAACATCTCGACACGGTGCGGATCGCGCGCCGCGTCATCAGCCGCGACGAGACCCGCGACTGCCGCCTGTCCTCCCTGGCGGCCCTCTTCGGTAGCGCGACCCAGCCGAACCACCGGGCGCTGGCCGATGCCCGCGCGACGGTCGACGTCCTGCACGGGCTGTTCGAGCGGCTGGGCAACCTGGGTGTCACCACGATCGAGGATCTGCACGAGTACAGCGCGCGGGTCTCCCCCGCCCAGCGGCGCAAGCGGCACCTCGCCGACGACCTGCCCACCGGCCCGGGGGTCTACGTGTTCCGCGACGGCACGGGGCGCCCGCTGTACGTCGGCACGTCCCGGTCGGTCCGCTCCCGGGTGCGTACCTACTTCACGGCCAGCGAGCCCCGCACCCGGATGGCGGAGATGGTCGCGATCGCCGAGCGGGTCGACGCGATCGAGTGCGCGCACGCGCTCGAGGCGGAGGTGCGCGAGCTGCGGCTGATCGCCGAGTACAAACCGCCGTACAACCGCCGCTCCCGGTTCCCCGAGCGGGCCGTCTACCTGCGGCTCACCGACGAGCCGTTCCCCCGGCTCTCCCGGGTCCGCTCCGTCGGCGACGGTGTGACGTCGCTGGGGCCGTTCGGCAGCGCGGCGGCGGCCGAGTCGGCGGCCACGGCGCTGCTGGAGGCGATCCCGCTGCGCCAGTGCTCGACCCGGCTCTCGCCGCGCCGTCCGACGGCCGCGTGCGCGCTGGCCGAGCTGGGGCGCTGCGGCGCGCCGTGCGACGGCCGGGAGGGGGTCGCCGAGTACGGCCAACACGTCGCCACGGCGCGCGGCGCGATGACCGCCGATCCGCGTCCCGTCGTGGACGTGCTGGAGCGGCGCATCGCGCGGCTGTCCGCCGACCAGCGCTATGAGGAGGCCGCCGGGGTCCGCGACCGGCTCGCGGCCTACGTGCGGGCCGTCGCGCGCATGCAGCGGCTGACGGCGCTGACCTGCATCGACGAGTTGGTCGCCGCCGCGCCGACCGCCGACGCCGGGTGGGATCTCGCCGTCGTCCGCCGTGGCCGGCTGGTGTCCGCGGCGTCGGTGCCGCGCGGCACCGACCCGAGGCCCTGGGTCGACGCCGTGGTCGCCAGCGCGGAGACCGTCCGACCACTGCCCGGCCCCACCCCGTGCGCCTCGGTCGAGGAGACGGAACGGATCGGGCGGTGGCTGGCCGGGCCCGGCGTGCGCCTGGTCCGGCTGGACGGCGAGTGGAGCTGGCCGGCGCACGGCGCGATCCGCGCGGCGCGGCGGTTCGACGTCCGCTTCGACGGCGGTTTGGACGGCGGGTTCGACCGCGGGTTCGACTCCCCCACCGACACCCGACGCGGGCGCGCGCCCAGCAACCCCCGGAGCGGCCGCGAGCCGCGGAAACGCTAGGGGCGCAGCGCTAGGGGCCGCCCCCGTCGATGACGGGAACGGCCCCTCGGTGCTTCAGCGTGCCTGTTCTCGAGTGTGCCTCCGGGTCGAGCCTGGTGGCTTACCTCAGTGCTTGGTCTGACCGCCGCCCACCGCCGAGTCTGCGCCCTCGCCGTCCGCCGGCTTCTCCGACTCCTCGGTGAAGAACCCGCCGACGGCCTTGCCGGCCCGGCGTGCCAGGCCCGTGCCGTGCTGGCCGGTCCCGTTGCCGTGGCCGTCACCGGCCGTGAGCGCGAACCGGTCGTTCGGCACGACCGGGTAGTCGGGCACCGCCGGCGGCTTGGGCCGATGGTCCTCGACGAACTCGCCGTTGGGCAGCTGGCGGATGATGCCCGTCTCGATGCCGTGCGCGGCGATCTCCGCGTCCCGCTCGTTGAGGTGGATGCAGAGCTTCTTGGTGACCACGTAGGCGATCGGCGGCACGACGATCAGCCCGATCCGGCCCGCCCAGGTCATCGCGTTCAGCGAGATGCTGAACGTGTGGGCGATGATGTCGTTGCCACCGGAGATCCACAGCACCAGGTAGAAGCTGATGCTCATCGCGCCGAGCGCCGTGCGGGTCGGTGCCTCCCGCGGGCGCTGCAGCAGGTTGTGCGACGCCTTGTCCCCGGTGAACTTCGCCTCCAGGAACGGGTAGACCGCCAGCAGCGTGAACAGGACGCCCGGCAGGACCGCCGTCGGCCACAGCAGCGGCGGGATCGTGTGACCCCACCCGCGGAACTCCCACGGCGGCATGAGCCGGGTGGAGCCGTCCAGGAAGCCGATGTACCAGTCGGGCTGGGACGCCGAGCTGACCTTGGCCGGGTCGTAGGGGCCGAACGTCCAGATCGGGTTGATCTGGGCGAGGCCGCCCAGCAGCGCGAGCACCGCGAAAGTCAGCATGAAGAAGCCGCCGGACTTCACCGCGAACACCGGGAACACCCGGTGGCCGACCACGTTGTGCTCGGTCTTGCCCGGGCCGGGGAAGTCGGTGTGCTTCTGGTGCCACAGGATGCCCAGGTGGGCGCCGATCAGCGCGAGCAGCACGCCCGGCACGAGCAGGATGTGCACGACATAGAGCCGCGGGATGAAGTTCTCACCCGGGAACTCGCCGTTGAACACCAGGAACGACGCCCACGTCCCGATGATCGGGATGGACTGGGCGATCGACGCCGCGATCCGCAGACCGGTGCCGGAGAGCAGGTCGTCCGGCAGCGAGTAGCCGGCGAAGCCCTCGACCAGGGCCAGCATCAGCAGGCCGACGCCGATCAGCCAGTTGACCTCGCGGGGCTTGCGGTAGGCACCGGTGAAGAACACCCGCAGCAGGTGCACCACGATGGAGGCGGCGAAGATCAGCGCCGCCCAGTGGTGGATCTGGCGGAACACCAGGCCGGCCCGGGTGTCGAAGCTGATGTCCAGCGTCGACGCGTAGGCCCGGCTCATCTCGACGCCCTTGAGCGGCACGTACGAGCCGTTGTAGATGATCTCGACGTTCGACGGGTCGAAGAACAGCGTCAGGTAGATCCCGGTCAGCAGCAGGATGACGAAGCTGTAGAGCGCGATCTCACCGATCATGAACGACCAGTGGTCCGGGAAGACCTTGTTCAGGTTGCGGCGGATGGCCGCCTGCGTCCCGAACCGTTCGTCGATGGCCCGGTTGGCCTTGCGCGCCGGCGTCGGCCGCTTCTGGAACTTCGGAGTGGTCACGGAGGCGGGTTCGGCGGTCATGAGCGCTCCCAGAACGCGGCGCCGACGGGCTCGGTGTAGTCCCCGTCACGGGCGATGAAGTAGCCCTCGTCATCCACCGCGATGGCGAGCTGCGGCAGCGAGCGGCTGGCCGGCCCGAAGATCGCCCGGCACCCGTCGGGAACGTCGAACACCGACTGGTGGCAGGGGCAGAGCAGGTGGTGCGTCTGCTGCTCGTACAGGCTGACCGGGCAGCCGGCGTGCGTGCAGATCTTCGAGTAGGCGACGTGGCCGTCCACGGCCCAGTTCTCGCGGCCCTCGCGCGGCTTGTTGATGCCGGGCTCGAGCCGGATGAGGATCGTGGTGCTGTCGGCCTTGCTGTGGACGTCCAGCTTGGGCTCGTAGGAGATGCTGCCGTCGGACTCCTTCACCGGAACCGCCGGCAGCACCGTCTCGATGCCGCCGATCGCGACGTCACCGAGCTTGACGTACCGGCCCTGCAGGTTGACCAGCCGAGCGCCCTTGACCCAGTGGGTGTGGTCGAGCTTCTTGCCCGGCTTGCTGTTGGTCAGGTTGAGCAGCGGGACCACGAGCAGGCCACCGAGGACCGTTCCGGCGCCGAGGAGGCTGCGCCGCAGCAGCGGGTACTTGGCGAGGCCGGTGTCGGCGAAGCCGAGGGCGACCTCCTCCTCGGTGACGGCGATCTCCTCCTGCGAGGAGGTGAACTCGTGACGCTCCTGCACCGCCTGCTCGTGCGGCATCAGGCGCTTGGCCCAGAGGATCATGCCGATGCCGAGTCCGCCGACGGCCAGGCCGAGGGCGCTGCCCATCGCCGGGGTGTAGTACTGCTTGTGCTTGTCGCCGACGAAGTTGGTGACGATGAAGCCCACCGTGCCGACGACCGAGATCGTGAACCAGAAGGCGATGAGCCGCTCGGCGCGCCGGGAGGCCCGCCGGTCGTACTCGGCGGAGTGCGGGGCCCGGGGGGTGACTCCCCCGCCGGCGCCGCCGCCCTCGCCCTGTGCGGTCAGGGTCGACGTCCCGCCCGAGCGCATGACCGTCGTCTCCGGGATACGGGAGGAGTCGGTCTGGTGCGGGGGGGTGCCGAGCACCTCGGGCCCGTCATGCCCCGCGTCGGGGACGTCGGGGCCGCCGGCCCGGGGGTCGCCGGCGTCCTTGGCGTGCCCGGCCGTGTCGACCGGGTGCTTGGTTCGCTTGAAGATGCTGCTCATCGAGTCCTGGTCTGATTTGTCGGCCGGCTCTCCCTGATAGCCGGCGTAGTGCATGCGCCGCTGCGGCGAGTCCGGCGGCAGCTCGCCGCCGTCTGCGGACTCCGGCCCGGTCGGGCCCTGGTTGGCGCTCACAGCTTCTGCCTCGCTCCGATCCAGAGGCAGACGCCGAGCAGCGCGCCGATGCCTATCACCCACGCGACCAGGCCCTCCGGGACCGGCCCGTACTTACCGATCGAGGAACCGCCGGGTGACGGGGTGTCCTGGAGGTGACGGACGTACGCGGCGACCGCGACGGCCTCGTCATCGTTGATCTGACCGGGACCGAACACCGGCATCGACTCCGGGCCGGTCCGCATCGCCTCGACGACCTGTTCGGGCGTGGCCTGGCTCAGCGACGGCGCGAACTTGCCGTAGGTGAGCGGGGCGCCGGCGCCGGCGGCCTGGTGGCACTGGGCGCAGTTCGCGAGGAAGAGCTCACCGCCCTCGGCGAGGTCGGCGTCGTTGAGATCCGCGTCCGTCAGCTCGGGCACCTGCGTACCGCCGCCCAGGGTCTGGACGTAGGCCGCGATCTGGTCGATCTGGGTCTCCGAGTACGACGGGGGCTTGCGGTCGGCCTGGGCCGCCGGCGCGGCGAGCGGCATGCGGCCGGTGGACATCTGGAAGTCCACCGCGGCCGCGCCGACGCCGATCAGGCTCGGGCCCTCGGTCGAGCCCTGGGCGTTCAGCCCGTGGCAGGTCGCGCAACCCTGCAGGAACAGGGCGCGGCCCTGGCGCACGGCCTCGTTGGCGTCCGGCGTCTCCGTCGCGTTGCCGCCTGGAGCGAGCACCGTCCACATCACCCCCGTCGCCAGCAGGCCGAGGAGAAGAACGATGGACGACGACCGCCGTCGGCGGCGCGCGGAGGTCGACCGGGATCGCCCGGCGTTCCTCACCGAGATGAGCCGGGGTCTGCCGGCCTCGCCCGCGGACGAGGTCGGGGACGCCGCGGCTCCGGATGCCTTGGATGTGGTCATGTCGCTCACTGGAGGAGGTAGATGGTGGCGAACAGGGCGATCCAGACGACGTCGACGAAGTGCCAGTAGTACGACACGACGATCGCTGACGTCGCCTTCTCAGGCGTGAACCGCCCGTAGGTCGACCTGGCCAGCACCAGAACGAAGGCGACCAGCCCACCGATCACATGCAACCCGTGGAAGCCGGTGGTCAGGTAGTACACCGACCCGTAGCCGTGCGACGCCAGGGTGAACTCGTTCTCCTTGAAGTACTCCCAGGCCTGGCCGCCGACGAAGACGATCCCCATCAGCAGCGAGATCAGGTACCAGCGGCGCAGGCCGATGACGTCGCCGCGCTCGGCGGCGAAGACCCCGAGCTGGCAGGTCACACTGGATAGGACCAGGATCACCGTGAAGAACAGCGCATAGGCGACGTGCAGGTGCACGGGCCCGATCTCGGACCCGGCCGGGTCGCCGGTGACCGGCGGCCAGTTGCCGCTGTTGACCGAGCGGATCGTGTAGTACATCGCGAACAGGGCCGCGAAGAACATCAGCTCCGACGACAGCCACACCACTGTGCCGACCGAGACCATCGAGGGACGGTTGGCCGCCGGGTGCGCTGGAGGAGCCTTCTCGAGGACAGGGGCTGAGGCCACGACGGTCATTCTGGCATGTGACGCCACACGCGCCACCGTAGGTTCGACAATCGGTAGGACTACACGGCGTCGACGACGCCCGGATCGCGGCCCGGCGCGGCCGGAAATTTTGCTCCTCAGCGTCGAAGCTCCTGCTAATACGCAGGTTCTGGTACCTGCCGAGACGCCGGCCACGTCCGGTGGCAACCCGGGAACCCGCCCGTTGTTGTGTCCCTCACCCGGGGCGGGGCGGCGCGCCGAGGGTGGCCCGGACGGCTCAGTCCGCGAGGGCGGCGAGCGCCCGGACACCCTCCGCGGGGAGGGTGATCCCCTCCTCCGTTCCGGGGTCGACGGCAAGCATGAGATCACCGGCGGGCCACGTCCGCAGCAGCGCGGCCAGTGGCACCCGGCGGTAGCGCCCGACGCTCGGCAGCGCGTCGACGAGGCGCCGCTCCGAGGTGAAGGTGGGGACGAACTGCTGGCCGTCGGGCTGCTCGGCGACGGGCAGCCGCACCACGCGGGCATCGCCGTTGTCCCTGGCCGGGTCGCTGACGTCCGGAACGAGGACGTCGGAGGTGGCCAGGGCACCCAGGGCGGCCGAGTCGTCGTGGTCAAGCGCGAGCCGGTGCAGGGCGTTGCCCGCCCGGGTCGTCCCGTCGTTGGCGTCGTCGGTCACAGCGGGCTCCTGTCGATCCGGGAGTCGTGCCTTCTGTGGCCTCGCATACCCGGCTCCGGCCGCGTGTACCCGGCTCCGGCCCGAGATCGGCGGCCGCGGCCGTCAGCTCGGCAGCGCGAGATCCGCGATCAGGCTCCGGCGGACGGCACCGACGATGGGGGTCGCGTCGCTGTAGGCGGGATGATCGACCACCAGCTCCGCGGTGACCTCCGGGTCGCGGAACGCATCCCTGGTGCCGTCGGTGAGCGGGAACCGGAGCATGTGGACCGACACCGTCTCGCTGGGCTGATCGGGGTCCTCGTCCACGCCCGGGATCTCGACGGCGGGCACGGTTACCCCGCCGATCTCCAGCGCCACCCGGCGCTGGACGCCGGAGAGACGGGCCAGCTCGTCGCGCACGGCCTCGACCTGGTTGAGCTCGATGAACATCGTGGCGGTCAGGGCGTGGCTGGACGGCAGCAGCCGCGAGTAGGCCTCGACCTCGTGGGCGACCTCCCCGGGGGCGGTGAGCCGCTCGGTGTAGACCATCTCCTGCACCTGGTAGCGCAGCGTCTCGGCGTTCTCGAACTCGAAGAGCAGGATGTCGCCGACCCGGACGCGCCGCTCGGCGCGGATCGGGAGCATCCTCGAGCGGGCCTGGACCCGCTGGGCGGAGTAGGCCGTGTGGTCGGTGGTGATGTCGGCGGCGGTGAACGCCATCGTGCGCAGCGCCATCGTGCTGGCTCCTTCCCCGTCGCGAGGACGCATCGACCTCGACGGCCGTCCGGACGTACTGGGTGTAACGGTCTTTCGGGTGTTGCCGAGGTGCCGGATGCCCGGGGCCCGAGAGGGCCGGGTGGCGGGCCCGGGGTGACCCCGGGCCCGCTCCGCGCGCCGCTCAGGCGTCGGCGGTCTCCTCGGCGACCACCGCGTCGAGGGCCTTCTTGAAGCGACCGGCGTGGGTCTTCTCGGCGCGGGCCAGCGTCGAGAACCAGTCGGCGATCTCCTCGAAGCCCTCCTCGCGGGCGGTCTTCGCGAAGCCCGGGTACATCGCGGTGAACTCGTAGGTCTCGCCGGCCACGGCGCTGGCGAGGTTCTTCGACGTGTTGCCGACCGGCTCGCCCGTCGCCGGGTCGCCGACCTCGGCGAGGAAGTCCATGTGCCCGAACGCGTGGCCGGTCTCGCCCTCGGCGGTGTCGCGGAACAGGGAGGCCGCGTCGGTCAGGCCCTCGATGTCCGCACGGCGGGCGAAGTACAGGTAACGACGGTTGGCCTGGCTCTCGCCGGCGAACGCCTCCTTGAGGTTCTCGTGGGTCTTGGTGCCGTCAAGCTTCGGCATGCGGTACTCCTCCTACGTGATGGGTGTCGGGTCCTACCGTCGGCCCGGGCGATGGCCCTCGCCGGCGGTCTGACACTCCGGGCACAGGCCCCTGAACTGCAGGTCGTACCCGGTGATCGTGAAACCGGACCGGCGCGCGATCTCGGCCACCATGCCGTCCGGGACGGGGTGGTCGATGTCCGCGGCCCGGCCGCACCGCTCGCACACGGCGTGGTCGTGCCGGCTGGTGTTGGCGTCGTACCTGGCGGCCGCGCCGTCCCCGAGATTGAGCTCGAGGGCGTGCCCGGTCTCGACGAGCAACGCGAGGGCGCGGTAGACGGTCGCGCTGCCGATCCCGGGGGCCGCGAGCCGCACACGCTCGTAGACCTCGGCCGCCGTCGGATGGTCCTCGGCGGCCTTCAGCACCTCCAGCACACGGGTGCGCTGGGGGGTGAGACGTAGTTCGGTCCGCTCCGGCATCGATCACGTCCGTCATCGGTCGGCGCCGCCCGGGGCGTTCGTCCCGCGTCCCGGTGCCGTGTGTCGGTGTGTCCGCGGCAACGGGCGAACGTCGGGACTGGCGCTCGGACAAACATTGAGAACGAGTCTCAGTATCATGTGCATCACCACCCGATGGCAAACCCCACGGGCGTCCGCCCCCGAACGGCATGACCGTACCCACCGCCCGTCGCGTCCCGTGAAGCCGGATGGCGTCGCGCCTGGCGGGCGGCGAGCAGATAGCCTTCGGGACGGATACCGGGACGGTGCGACACCCGCCGCCACGCGCCGGGCCTCCGCGGCGACGCCCGGGGCCGCCCGGCGGGGACCGGTGCCCGCGCAGTGCCGGTACCGGCAGTCGTTCCCGATCGCCGACCACGGCGGTCGCCCCATCGAGAGGCCCGTGGACGCCATGAGCACCGTCCTCGTGTACGCGAGCAAGGCCGACGTCCGAGAGCGCGTCCTGGCCGCGCTCGGGCGCCGTCCCGCACCCGACCTCGACGAGCTCGAGCTTGTCGAGGTCTCCGACGCGGAGACACTGATCGACGCCATCGACCACAGCGAGGCGGACCTCTGCATCCTCGACGCCGAGGCCACCCCCTCCGGCGGGATGGGGCTGGCCCGGCAGCTCAAGAACGAGGTCGCCGACTGCCCGCCCATGCTGCTGCTCGTCGCCCGGCGCGACGACCGCTGGCTGGCCACCTGGTCGCAGGCGGACGCGGTGGTCGGCCACCCGATCGACCCGGGCGAGCTCACCGACGCGGCCGTCGGGCTGCTGCGCGCGCGGGCCGGCGGAGTCGCCGTCCGGCGCCCGGTGGTCAACGCCCGGCACCGCTGACGCCCGGCAGCACCGATCCACCAGGCCACACAGAACCACCCGGCCGGCGCGACGACGCGGTCGTGCCCGGCCACCGGACCCATGCGAACAACGACTGCAGACGGACACGACATGACGAGCACCGCCTCGGAGCCGCGGGCGACGACGGCCGCGGCCTCCCCCCTCCCGACGGCCGCCTCTTCCCCGGCCGAGTCCCCCTCCCCGGGCGTCACCGCTGCCGGGGGGGCCCGGGCCACCGCCGAGAGCTGGCCGGATCTGATCACCGACCTGATCGCCGGGCAGGCGCTGGCCGCCGACCGGACGGCGTGGGCCATGGAGCAGATCATGGGCGGGCTGGCGACGCCGTCCCAGATCGCCGGCTTCGTGGTGGCGCTGCGGGCCAAGGGTGAGACCGCCCAGGAGATCGGCGGGCTGGTCCGCACGATGCTCGGCTTCGCCGAGCCGCTCACCCTCAGCGAGGAGCTGCGCGCCGCCGCAGTCGACACCTGCGGAACCGGCGGCGACCGCTCGAACACCGTGAACCTGTCGACCATGGCCGCGATCGTGGCGGCCGGCGCCGGGGTCACCGTGGTCAAGCACGGTAACCGCGCGGCGTCGTCGGCGAGTGGGTCGGCCGACGTGCTGGCCGAGCTCGGCGTTGTCATCGACCTGCCGCCGGCCGGGGTGGAAGCGTGCCTGGCCGCCGCGGGGATCGCCTTCTGCTTCGCCCCGGTCTTCCACCCGGCGATGCGGCACGTCGGCGCCACCCGCAAGGAGCTGGGGGTGCAGACCGCGTTCAACATCCTCGGCCCGCTGGCGAACCCGGCGCGGCCGGGCGCCCAGACGATCGGCGTGGCCGACGCGCGGCTGGCCCCGGTCGTCGCCGACGTGCTCGCCGAGCGGGGAACCCGGGGCCTCGTCTTCCGCGGCGACGACGGACTGGACGAACTCACCACGGCCACCACGTCGACCGTGTGGGTCGTCCAGGCGCCCGACCCCACGTCCAGCCGCACGCCGGGTTCCACGGCCGGCTCCGTGGCCGGGAGCGCGTCGGAGGCCGCGGCGGTGCGCCGCTCCCGGGTTCGTTCGGAGCACTTCGACCCTCGCGACCTCGGCCTCGCCCGGCCGGACACGACCGCGCTGCGGGGCGCGGACGCCGCCTACAACGCTTCCGTGGCCCGGGCCATGCTGCGCGGGGAGACCGGGCCGGTCCGCGACGCGGTGCTGCTCGCCGCGGCCGCGACCCTGGTCGCGGTGGACGGCCCCACCGACGCCCCGGTGGCCGAGCAGATAGCGGCCCAGCTCGGGCGCGCCACCGAGGCCGTCGACTCCGGTGCCGCCGCGGCCGCGCTGAGCCGCTGGGCCGAGGCCAGCCAGCTCGCGGCGACGGCCCGGGGCTGAGCGGCCCCGTCTGAGCGGGCCGCCGTCAGGGTCGTCCCCACCCCGCCCGAAAACGACTCAGGGGCCGCGATTCCAGGTGATGGCCTGGAACCGCGGCCCCTGACGCGTCCGCGCCGCCGGTTGGCGGCGCGGACCGGTGGTGCCGATCAGTCCTCGGGAATCGGCGGGTTCCAGAAGTTCTCCATCACCAGGCACACGGCGAAGGTGAACGTCAGGACCGCGCCGAGGATGGTCATCCAGATACCGAAGGCCAGCCCCATCGCGGCCACCGCGGCACTCGCCGCGAGAAAGAACGGGTAGTAGCTGCCCGGGGTGAAGTGCCCGAGCTCCCCGACACCGTCGGCGACCTCCGCGTCCGGCAGGTCCTGCGGGCGCATGCCGATCCGCCGGCCGGTGAAGACCAGATAGCCGCCGACGAGGAAGCCCATGCCCGCGCACAGGGTGAGCGCCGCCGTCCCGGTCGGGTCCTTCGCCCAGAACCAGTAGACCAGGGCCATCGCTCCGGCGAAGAAGCCGAAGAAGTTGAAGATGAAGCCTTCTACCTTCATCGCGCGGCTCCCTGACCGAGTTCCGGTGTGGCGTGGTAATCCGCCCTACCGACGACCGCCGGGTAGTGCAGGTCAAACGCGGGTCGCTCGGAGCGGATGCGCGGCAGCGACCGGAAGTTGTGCCGGGGCGGCGGGCAGGACGTCGCCCACTCCAGCGAGTTGGAGTAGCCCCACGGGTCGTCGACCGCGGCGATCGGGCCCTTGCGGTACGAGTACCACAGGTTGTACAGCAGCGGCAGCGTGGACAGGCCCATCAGGAACGAGCCCGCCGTCGCGACCGTGTTCAGGGTGGTGAAGCCGTCGTTCGGGCCGTAGTCCGCGAACCGCCGGGGCATGCCCTGGGTGCCCAGCCAGTGGAACACCAGGAAGGTGGCGTTGAAGCCCAGGAACAGCGTCCAGAAGTGCAGCTTCGCCAGCTTCTCGTTCAGCATCCGGCCCGTGACCTTCGGGAACCAGAAGTAGACACCCGCGAAGGCCGCGAACATGAGGCCGGCGACGACGTAGTGGAAGTGTCCGACCACGAAGTAGCTGTCACTGACATGGAAGTCGATCGGCGGGCTGGCCAGCAGCACACCGGTGAGACCACCGAACAGGAACGTCACCAGGAAGCCGACCGCGAACAGCATCGGCGCCTCGAAGCTGATCTGCCCGCGCCACATCGTGCCGATCCAGTTGAAGAACTTGATGCCGGTGGGCACCGCGATCAGGAACGACAGGAAGGCGAAGAAGGGCAGCAGCACCGCGCCGGTGACGAACATGTGGTGCGCCCACACCGCGACGGACAGGGCCCCGATGCTGATGGTGGCGAACACCAGGCCCTTGTAGCCGAACAGCGGCTTGCGGGAGAACACCGGGATGATCTCGGTGACGATCCCGAAGAACGGCAGCGCGATGATGTAGACCTCGGGATGCCCGAAGAACCAGAACAGGTGCTGCCACAGCATCGCGCCGCCGTTCTCGGCGTCGAAGATGTGGGCCCCGAACCTTCGGTCCGCCGCGAGCGCGAGCAGGGCGGCGGCCAGCACCGGGAACGCCACCAGCACCAGGATCGAGGTGACCAGCAGGTTCCAGCAGAAGATCGGCATCCGGAACATCGTCATGCCGGGGGCGCGCAGGCACAGGATCGTGGTGATGAAGTTGACGGCACCGAGGATCGTGCCGAGCCCCTGCACCGTCAGGCCGAGCACCCACAGGTCGGAACCGACCCCGGGCGAGTAGAGCTGGTTGCTCAGCGGCGCGTAGGCGAACCAGCCGAACGAGGCCGCACCCCCCGGGCTCAGGAACCCGGCGAACACGGTGAGGCTGCCGAACAGGAACAGCCAGTACGACAGCGCGTTCAGCCGCGGGAACGCGACGTCCGGCGAGCCGATCTGCAGCGGCACGAGGTAGTTGGCGAACGCGAACGCCAGCGGCGTCGCGAACATCAGCAGCATCAGCGTGCCGTGCATGGTGAAGAACTGGTTGTACTGGTCGTTGGAGAAGTACTGCAGCCCCGGGCGGGCCAGCTCGCCACGGATGAAGATCGCGAGGATGCCGGCGATGACGAAGAACGCGAATGACGTCAGGAAGTACATGATCGCGATGTCCTTGTGGGACGTCGTCCTCAGGTATCCGAGCAGGTTCGCGATCGCCGGCTTCTCGTGGTTCACCGGCTCATGGGCGTGCCCGGCCGGCCCGGCGGGCGACTCGTGCAGAAGGGTCACTGGACACTCCCGGTGGTGACGCCGGAGGACGGCGACGCGCTGATCGCGGCGCTCTCCCGTTCCTCGATGAAGCGGTCGTACTCGGCGCCCGGCACGACCTTGACGTAGAACGTCATCCGGTCGTGGTCGGTGCCGCACAGCTCGGCGCATCGCCCGACGAACGTCCCGGTCTTCGTGGCGGTGAGCTCGAACTGGTTGACCCGCCCGGGGACGACGTCCCGCTTGAACAGGAACTCGGGCACCCAGAACGAGTGGATCACGTCCGGTGACGTCAGCACGAACCGGACGGACCGGCCCTCGGGCAGCACGAGCACCGGCGCCTCGCCGGGACGACCGGTGACCTCGACCTGGTTGCTGCCGGGGGTCTTGCCGGTGTCCAGGTACTGGAACTGCCAGTTCCACCGGAAACCGATGACGTTCACCGTCACGTCGGGCTTGTCCGAGAGCTTGGTGATCTCGGACTCGTCACGAGCGGTGTAGTAGAACAGGCCCGCCACGATCACGACTGGCACGACGGTGTAAAGGATCTCGACGGGAAGGTTGTACCGGACCTGGCGCGGCAGAACGTCACTGCGCTTCCGGAACACGACGACCGCGTAGAAGATCAGGGCCCACACGAACACACCGACGGCCAGGGCGGCGATCACCGAGCCCTGCCACATGTTCAGGATCCGCGGGGTGTGGTTGGTCACACCGTCCGGGAATCCGAAATTGGGGACGTCGCAGGCGGTCGCCAGCAGGCCGACGGCCACCAGCGTGGCGCCCAGGCGCGCATTGACGCGGCGCCGGCGCGGCCGTCGGTGCCCAACCCGACGGCTCGGCGACGCGTCCGCGTCCGCGTCCGCGGTGTCAGCCGGGGCCATCGGCGTGTCCTCGACATCCGCGAGCGACGGCCGGGTCCGACCGAAGGATCTCCTCACCAGGTCCTGCCTCCCACGACTAGCGGCCGCGCGGCTGGCGGACGGATCTGAGCCCCGCCACCGCCTCGCGTGACCGCGTAAACGCTTCGCGGGCCGGCCGGTCCAACCGGCCTCGCTGCTTCGTCTTCCGACTGTCTTCGACACGCTGTAGATGGTGCGGCAGCAGCGTATCCCAGCAGCGGACGAGCTTCTCGCCGCAGGCCCCGTCCGGAGCTGTGAGACACGACCCGCGGGGCATCCTGGACGGGCCGGAGAGCCCTTGATCCGGGCAGATCGGCGGGCGCGCCGTGGGCGCGTTCCAGCTCCCGGCGGGCGTATCCGCCACCCGCATTGTTCGCGGCACCCCGCAAGCCCTTTCCCCGCCGCCCCGCCTGGCTGCGCGAATGCCCCCACGCGGCCCCGCAACGTCCGGCCAGCTGCTCCGGGACGGGCGTAGCGTCACTCTCGTGCCGGCCTATCTCGACCACGCTTCGACCACGCCGCTGCATCCGGTCGCCCGGGAGGCCCTGCTCGCCGCGCTCGACGACGGCTGGGCCGACCCCGCACGGCTCTACCGCGAGGGCCGCCGCGCGCGGATGCTCCTCGACGCCGCCCGGGAGACCGTCGCCGGCGTCCTCGGCGCCCGGACCAGCGAGATCAGCTTCACCGCGAGCGGGACGGCCGCGGCGCACCAGGCGCTGCTCGGCACCGCCGCCGCCCGCCGCCGCGCCGGGCGGGTGGTTGTGGTCAGTGCCGTGGAACACTCCAGCGTCCTGCACGCCGCGCAGCGCCACGAACGTGCCGGCGGCGAGGTCGTCACGATCGGTGTGGACGGCCTCGGCCGCGCCGACCCGGCCGCGTTCGAGGCCGCGCTCGACGCCCACCCGGGAACGGCCGTGGCCGCCCTGCAGCACGCCAACCACGAGGTGGGCACCGTCCAGCCGGTCGCGGCGGTCGCGCGGGCGCTGCGCCGGCGCGGGGTGCCGCTGCTCACCGACGCGGCGACGACGGTCGGGCGGGTTCCCGTCGACCTCGCCGAGCTGGGCGCGGACCTGCTCACCGCGAGCGCACACAAGTTCGGCGGGCCGCCCGGGGTGGGCATCCTCGCCGTCCGCACGGGCACCAGGTGGGCCAACCCGCTGCCGGCGGACGAGCGGGAGCACGGGCGGGTTCCCGGCTTCCCGAACGTTCCCGCCGTCGTCGCCACGGCTGCCGCGCTCGCCGTGCGCGCCACCGAGATCGACGCGGAGGCGCCCCGGCTCGCCGGCTACACCGAACGCCTCCGCCGGCGCCTGCCGGAGCTCGTCGAGGACGTCGAGCTGCTCGGCCCCGGCGGCGCCGACCCGGCGGTGGGACTGCCGCACATCGTGGCCTTCTCATGCCTTTACGTCGCGGGCGAGGCACTCCTGGACGAGCTCGACCGTGCCGGCATCGCCGTCAGCTCCGGGTCGAGCTGCACCTCGGACACCCTGACGCCCAGCCACGTCCTGGTGGCGATGGGCGCGCTGACCCACGGCAACCTCCGCGTGTCGTTCGGGCGGGACTCCACCGACGCCGATCTGGAGGCGCTGCTCGACGCGCTGCCGCCCGCCGTGCGCGCCGTCCGCGAGCGCGCCGGGGCGGCAGGCCTGTGAACGACGGCTCGCCGGCGGCGGTCGTGGACGCGCGCGGGCGGCGCTGCCCCATCCCGATCATCGAGCTCGCGCGGCGGATCGGCGACGTCGATGTGGGCGAGATCATCGAGCTGCTCGCCGACGACCCGGCTGCCGCGGCCGACGTGGCCGCCTGGTGCCGGATGCGGGGCCACGACCTGCTCACCGCCGCACCCGGCGCTGGGCCGGGCTCCTACCTCGTCCGCCGCCTGGGCTGAGACACCTGGGTTCAGAACGCCTGCAGGTGCGCGGCGACCTCCGCGGCCGCCTCCGGGCCGTAGGCCTCGGTGAGGCGCTTCACGATGTCGTCCTGATCGGCGCTGTACTCCTGGGTGCCGACCGTCTCGAGCACCAGGGTCGCCAGCAGGCATCCCACCTGCGCGGACCGCTCGTGCGACAGCTCCCAGGACAGCCCGGCGAGGAACCCGGCCCGGAAGGCGTCCCCCACCCCGGTGGGGTCGGGGGTGCAGCGCGCCGGGACCACCGGCACCTTGACCGCCGCGACGCCCGGCGCCTCGATGACGACGCCGTCCTTGCCCAGGGTGGTGACGCGCACGCCGACCCGGCCGAGGATCTCCTCGTCGTTCCACCCGGTCTTCGACGCGAGCAGCGCCTTCTCGTACTCGTTGCAGAACAGGTAGGCCGCGCCGTCGATCAGCGAACGGATGTCGTCGCCCTCCATCCGGGCGAGCTGCTGGGACGGGTCGGCCGCGAAGGAGTACCCGCGCTCGCGGCACTCCTCGGTGTGCCGGACCATCGCCTGCGGGTCGTTGGGGCTGATCACCACCAGGTCGAGCCCGCCCAGGCGCTCCGCGACCGGGCGCAGCTCGATGCTGGCCGCCTCGCTCATCGCGCCAGGGTAGAAGGACGCGATCTGGCAGAGGTCGTTGTCCGTGGTGCACACGAAGCGGGCGGTGTGCGCGATCTCACTCACCCAGACCGACGCGGTGTCGACACCGTGCCGGTCGAGCCAGGAGCGGTAGTCGGCGAAGTCCTCCCCGACCGCTCCCACCAGGATCGGGTGCAGGCCGAGGCGCCCCAGGCCGAAGGAGATGTTCGCGGCGACCCCACCACGGCGGATCATGAGCTCGTCCACGAGGAACGACAGCGAGACCCGCTCGAGCTGGTCGGCGAGCAGCTGCTCGGCGAACCGCCCAGGAAAGCTCATGAGGTGGTCGGTGGCGATGGAACCAGTCACGGCAATACGCACGATGGAGCAGCCTACCGGCAGCCCCCGCGCACCCCGGAGGGACGTCGCCCCACAGTGACCCTGCGTCCGGCCTTCGACCGTTTCGGAACAGGGGCGGGTGTTCGGAACAGGGGCGGAAATGGCGGAACCCGGTGTGGCGTGAAGCACCACACCGGGTTCCGTTGTCGAGGGATCAGACGCCTCCCCCGCTGACCGGAGACGAGACGCGGCCCACCGGGACGGCCCGCGCCCGCCCGCGCCCGATCAGTGGAAGGAGTCGCCACACGCGCAGGAGCCCTGCGCGTTCGGGTTGTCGATCGTGAAGCCCTGCTTCTCGATCGTGTCGACGAAGTCGATCGTCGCGCCGCCGAGGTAGGGGTAGCTCATCCGGTCAACGGCCACCTTGACCCCCGAGAAGTCGAGCACCGTGTCGCCGTCGAGTTGGCGCTCGTCGAAGAAGAGCTGGTAGCGCATGCCAGAGCAGCCGCCGGGCTGCACGGCGATCCGGAGCTGGAGGTCATCCCTCCCCTCCTGCTCGAGCAGGGTCTTCACCTTGCCGGCGGCCGTGTCGGTGAGAACGACGCTGCTCGGCCTGGTCTCGGTCTCGGTTGTGTCCTGCACGGTCATAGGGGCTGCTCCCTGCCCTTGTGGACGTGCCTGGTTCACCAGGCTTGCTGGTACCCAAGGCGGCTTACGCGAGGAGACGCCAACGGGCGACGGCTCCCCACGGGCGGCACCTGCTGTGCCGCCGTTCCTGCTCAACACCGCGAGGCAGGATCCGCTTCCCATCGTAGCCAGCGACTCGTGGGTCGGCCACGACGCGCAAGTGACATCCGTCCGCCATCCGGGGCCCGACCGGACCAGGTCCCCGGGGCCCGACCGGACCAAGTTCGCGCAGACCAGGCGTTCCGGAGTTAGAGTCTGAACGACCATTAGCAGGCGGCCCACAGCGAGGCCACGAGCAGCGAGCGAGGCGACCGGGCCCCCGGTCGGTCGCCCGAAGGAGCGGACATGACCACCAACCCGGCCCTGGAACGCCTGGGCGTCACCGCCTCACCGCTCGCCATGCTCCTGCTCGGGCGCGACGCCGACCCGGGGAGCGAACGGGGCGTGGAGTGCCCCGGCGATCTCCCCCCGGCCGCTGATCCCGACCTCGCCAGGCGGGCCGCCGCCGCCAAGGCCGCGCTCGGCGACGACGTCTTCATCCTGGGCCACCACTACCAGCGTGACGACGTCATCGCCTTCGCGGATGTGACCGGGGACTCCTTCAAGCTCGCCCAGCAGGCCGCCGCCCGGCCGGCGGCGAGCGCGATCGTGTTCTGCGGCGTGCACTTCATGGCCGAGAGCGCCGACATCCTCACCGCCGACCACCAGCGGGTGATCCTCCCCGACCTGGCCGCCGGCTGCTCGATGGCCGACATGGCCACCGCAGAGCAGGTCGAGCAGGCCTGGGACGACCTCCTCGACGCCGGCGTCGCCACCGGCACGGTGCCGGTCAGCTACATGAACTCCTCGGCGGCGATCAAGGCGTTCACCGGCCGCCACGGCGGCACGATCTGCACCTCGTCGAACGCCGAGCGGGCGCTGGACTGGGCCTTCGGCGAGCGGGGCGGCCAGCGGGTGATCTTCCTGCCGGACCAGCACCTGGGCCGCAACACCGCGGTCGACAAGCTGGGCATGTCCGAGGCCGACTGCGTGGTCTACGACCCGCGGCGGCCCGGCGGCGGTCTGAGCCGCGCGCAGCTGCGCGACGCACGCATGATCCTGTGGCGCGGGCACTGCTCGGTGCACGGGCGGTTCACCCGGGAATGCGTGGACGAGGTGCGCGAGCGGGTGCCGGGGGTACAGGTCCTGGTGCACCCGGAATGCCGGCGCGAGGTCGTGAGCGCCGCTGACCTGGTCGGTTCCACCGAGTACATCATCAAGGTCGTGGACGAGGCCCCGCCCGGGTCGTCATTCGCCGTGGGAACCGAGCTGAACCTGGTACAACGGCTGGCGAACCGCCATCCTGACAAGACGATCGTCTTTCTCGACCGTACGGTGTGCTTCTGCTCCACGATGAACCGCATCGACATGCCGCACCTGGTGTGGGCGCTCGAGGCGCTCGCGCGCGGTGAGACCGTCAACCGCATCACCGTCGACCCCGAGGTCGCGACCTATTCCCGGAAGGCCCTAGACCAGATGTTGACCCTGCCCTGATGGCGCTGCTGAAGAAGCGGAGCCCCGAGCCCGCGCCCGGCCCGGAGAACGAGGAGCCGTCCGCCGGCGCGGTCGACCAGGCCGACGGTGACGTCGGCGCGAGCGCCCGGGTCACCGCCGGCAAGGGCCGGCCGACCCCGAAGCGGTCCGAGGCACGCGCCGCGCGGACCCGCGGCGGCGCGGTGCGCACCCCGGCGAACCGCAAGGACGCCCGCAAGATCGAGCGGGAGGACCGGCGGGCGCAGAGCCAGCAGTACCGCGCCGCGATGATGGCCGGCGACGTCAGCCGCCTGCCGCCCCGCGAGCGGGCGCCGGAACGCGTCCTGGCCCGGGACTTCGTCGACACCCGGATCAACATCGGCCCGTTCTTCCTGGCCGCGGCGGTGGTGTACTTCGTCGGCGGGCTGGTGCCGAACTCCTACGTCCGGCTCGTCGCCACCTACGTCATGCTGCTCGGGATCGTTGCCGTGGTCGCCGACTCGATCGTGCTGTCGCGGCAGGTGAGCCGGCGGGTGGCCGAGAAGTACCCGGACTCCAGCGTCCGCGTGCGTGCCTACGCCGCGCAGCGGGCCCTGCTGCCGCGCCGCTGGCGGATGCCCCGCCCCCGGGTGTCCCGCGGCGACAGCTGACGGCCGACAGCTGTCGCTCGCGGCCGGCGGCTCGCGGCTCGGCGGTGGGCACGACGAGGCACGGCCGGACGTTGGCCGGGCCCGGGAGCTGGTGCGTAGTGTTCCGGTGTGAAGCATCGACGCCTCGGGCGGAGTGGACTGTCCGTCAGCGAGATCTCCTACGGCAACTGGATCACCCACGGTGACCAGATCGAGGCCGATACGGCGAAGGCCTGCGTGCACGCTGCGCTCGACGAGGGAATCACCACGTTCGACACGGCCGACGTGTACGCCCAGACCCGCGCCGAGTCGGTTCTCGGCGAGGCCCTGGCCGGGGTCCGCCGGGAGTCCTACGAGCTGTTCACCAAGGTCTTCTGGCCGACCGGCCCCGGCGAGAACGACAAGGGCCTGGGGCGCAAGCACATCATCGAGTCCGCGCACAACTCGCTGCGCCGGCTCGGCACCGACCACATCGACCTCTACCAGGCCCACCGCTACGACCCGACGGTCCCGCTAGAGGAGACGCTGCGCGCCTTCGACGACCTGGTGCGCGCCGGCAAGGTCCTCTACGTCGGCGTCTCGGAGTGGACGGCGGCGCAGATCGCCGACGCCGCGCGGATCGCCGCCGAGCTCGGCCTGGACAGGATCATCTCCAACCAGCCGCAGTACTCGATGCTGTGGCGCACCATCGAGGCCGAGGTGGTGCCGACCTCCCGCACGCTGGGCATCTCCCAGATCGTCTGGTCGCCGATCGCCCAGGGCGTGCTGACCGGCAAGTACCTGCCCGGGCAGCCGCCGCCCACCGGCAGCCGGGCGACCGGCGCGACCGGCGCGGGCTTCATCGCCCGTTTCATGTCCGACGAGGTCCTGACGGCCGTGCAGCACCTGCGCCCGATCGCCACGGAGGCCGGCCTGACAATGGCGCAGCTCGCCATCGCCTGGGTCCTGCAGAACGACAACGTGGCGTCCGCGATCGTCGGCGCCTCCCGGCCCGAGCAGGTCAAGGACAACGTCGGGGCGGCCGGCGTCGTCCTGGAGCCGGCGCTGCTCGCCCGCATCGACAAGGTGCTCGCCGGCGTGGCGACCACCGAGCCGGAGGCCTGACCGCCACCGCGCGGCGCCCGGGGGTTCAGTGGGCGGTGAAGGCCGCGGCCAGCGCCGCCCACGTCCGGTCGAGGTCCGAGCCGGGCAGGAACCGGTTCGCCAGCTCCAGCACGACCGCGCCGTGCGCCGCGGCCCACAGGGCCTGCGCCACGTACGGCTCACCGGTGGCCCGGTAGAACGGCTCACCCGACCAGTCCTCCAGGCCGGCCGTCAGGCCCTCGCGCCCGAGCGGGTCGACCGCGGTAAGCCGGTACAGGTTGGGGTGGGCCAGGGCGTACCGCCGGTACTCGGCCAGCAGCCGGCCGACGACGTCGCCCGGGCCGGCCCCGTCGACCACGCGGTGCAGGGCGTCCCCCGCCTCCCACAGCGCGGTCTCGACCAGGGCCGCCTCGACCGCGTGCTTGCCCGGCAGATGCTTGTACAGCGACGGCGCGCGGATGCCGAGCACCTCGCCGAGCCGGCGCATCGTGAGCGACCCCACGCCCTCGTCCTCCAGCAGGCGCCGGGCCGCGCCGATGATCTCCGTCACCCGCGGCGACCGCGTGGGCGGCGTCGGGCGCAGCGCGACCCGCTCAACCGGTACGGCCGGCCGCGGCGGGTCCGCCGGCAGTCCCGTGTCCGCAGGTGGCCCCGTGTCCGCCGGCCGCGCCGCCGCCGGCAGCCGCAGGTCCGTCATCAGGCGGCGGCGAGGATGAAGACCGGGTGCCGCGGCGCGATCCGGCCCAGCTCCTCGTCGGCCGACTCCGGGCCCACGCCGTCGAAGAACACGCCGACCTCCGCCTTCCACTTCTTCAGGTACGCCCGCAGCACCGGGATCTTCTCATCGCCGGCGAGCTCGGCCGCACGGTAGCGGACCCGCCGGCGCCCCACGACGAGCGCCAGCTCGCCGTCGGCGGCCCGCACGTTGCGGACCCACTGGCTGTGCCCGCGCGCGGAGACCAGGTACTGCCGTCCCTCCAGCGTGAGCAGGTTCACCGGCAACCGCCGGGTCTCGCCGGACGTGCGGCCGCGGACCTCGAGCACCCGGCTCCCCCACAGGCTCAGCCCGGCCCGGGTGACCAGCGCGACCGGGCGGTTGAGGAACGTGTTGGTGAACCAGTTGGGCCGCCGGTAGTGCCGGGCGTCGTCGGCCCGGGTGTTGCCGGTCGGGTTCGCGCTGCTGCTCGCCATTGTGATCTCCCTTGTCCTCTGGGCTCCGATCGTTGGTTAACAACGTTAGCCAACGAGGTAAGGCTAACACTGTTAGCCGAGGGGGTGTCAACCCGTTCGGGCCCGTTCGGTGGGACTTGGTCCGCGGGCTCTGCTACCCGCGGGCAGGGGCCGGCCCGGCAGCCGGGGAGGCGGCCCTCAGGTCACCGGGCGCAGGCTCATCGGCCCGTAGACGCGCCGGCCCGCCTCCAGCAGACTCACCTGCGTCACGCCCAGATCCAGCAACTCTCGCCAGGTCTCGCCGATCCACGTCTCGGCGTCCCCCTGACTGGTGAACGACTCCGACCCGTCCGCGCCGCCGACCGCCACGACCGAGCCGTCCTCTCCCTCATACCGCCAGGTCCAGCTCACGGTCCACGTCCTTCCCGACGTCCGGCGGCGTCGGCCGCCGAGCCGGGGCCACCACCGACCCCGGGAAATGCCCACCACACCATCAAAGCGCGTCCGGACCGGACGCGAGGCCGTCCCGCGCCGCTGGCGATGAGCAACTCATCCGCGGCGCGACCCACCGCGGGACGGGACGGATCCGCGCCAGCCCGTGGATCGGCCCACGAGCAAGGCACCGGCGACCCGAAGGTCGGTAACGTCGAGACCCGCGAGTGACACACGAGCAGCACGGTTCAGCCCGGAGAAAGGAAGGCACCAGTGACACCCGCCTACACCGCCGCGGCGGTACTCGCCGAGACAACCGAGCACCACGACGGGGGCATCGTCTGGTGGGCCGCCTGCCTGCTCACCTTCGGCGCGATCGCGGCGCTCGCCGTGGTCCTCACGCTGATGACGCTGTGGGAGCGCAAGCGCCACCCGCACTCGCACTCGCACTCCTGACCGACCGGGGCTCGGCGCGGTGCGGCTGACGCTGCTGGGCACGGGCTCGGCCGACGGATGGCCGAACCCGTGGTGCGAGTGCGCCTCCTGCGCGTGGGCCCGCGCGCACGAGCCCCGCGGCCAGACGGCCGTCCTGGTGGACGACCGGCTGCTCATCGACTTCGGTCCGGACGTGCCGCGGGCGGCCTCCCGGTTCGGGGTGAGCCTGGCGGGGCTGCGGCACGTCCTCGTCGGGCACGCCCATCCCGACCACCTCGGCCCGGAGGCGCTGATGTGGCGGTCCTGGTCGACCGTCGCCGACCAGCCGCTGGACGTCGTCGCGCCGCCGGCCGCGCTGGAGGTGTGCCGGGCGTTCCTGCGCCGCTGGGAGGGCACCGAGCCGGGCGAGGGCTCCCCGCTGCGTCTGCTCCCGGCCGTCGCCGGCGATCACCTCGAGCTCGGCGGGCCGGGCGAACCCACCGAGCCGGGCGAGCCCCACAGGCCCGGCGGGCCGGGTTACCTGGTCCGCCCAGTGGCGGCCCGGCACGGTGACGACAGCATCGGGCCGGCGGTGCTCTACGACGTCACCGCGCCGGACGGGGCGCGCCTGCTGTACGGGTGCGACACCGCCGTCCCGCTGCCGCCCGCGACGCTCGCCGCGCTGGCCGACCGGGCGTTCGACGTCGTGCTGCTGGAGGAGAACAACGGCGACCGGCCCGGGTTCGGGGAGCATCTCGACCTCCCGGACTTCGCCGAGCTGGTCGCCGAGCTGCGCGGCCTGGGCGCGGTCGTGCCCTCGACCCGGGTGCTCGCCGTCCACCTCAGCCACCGCAACCCGCCCGGTGGCGAGCTGACGGCACGGCTCGCCCGCATCGGAGCCGAGGCCCCGCCGGACGGCAGCGTCCTGGAGATCCCACCCGGCGGGGCCCTCCCGGACGGCGGCACTGCGGCGCCACGCCGGGTACTGATCACCGGTGGCACCCGGTCGGGAAAGTCCGCCCAGGCCGAGGACTGGCTGCGGGCAGAGCCCGAGGTCGTCTACGTCGCCACCGGGTGGGCGCCGGACGGGTCCGATCCCGAGTGGGCCGCGCGGGTCGCCGTCCACCGGGAACGCCGGCCGGCCCGGTGGCACACTGTGGAGACCCAGGAGCTGGAGTCGCTGCTGCGCTCCCCCGGGCCGGCGCTGCTCGTCGACAGCGTCTCGCTGTGGGTGGCGGCCCGGCTGGACGATCCGGACTTCGGCGCGGCGGTCGACCGGCTCGTCGAGGCCTGGCGCGCCACGCGCCGGCGGGTGGTGGCGGTGACGGACGAGGTCGGGTCGGGGGCGGTGGCGCCGACCGCCGCCGGGCGGCTGTTCGCCGACCGCCTCGGTCAGGTCAACGCACGGCTCGCCGCCGAGTCCGACGAGGTGTGGCTGGCCGTCGCCGGCCTGGCCACCCGGCTGCGGCCCGCCTGACCCAGCCGGGTTACCGCGCGGGCGGTCGCGGCTGCGGCCGGTGGTCCTCGCGGATGCCGTCCGCCAGCAGGTCCAGTGCCCAGGTGACCGCGCCCGTCGCCGCATCCAGGTCGAGCTTCCAGGCGGTGACCAGCCGTTCGTAGACGTGCCCGGTCCAGAGGATGTCCAGGATCGCGGCCGCCATCCGCCGCTGGGTGTCGGTCCATTCCGCCGTCGGCGGGGCGACCGCGCGGGCGAGCGCCTCGCGCCGGCGGCGGTCGGCGGCGAGGGTGGGCTCGACGGCTTCCCCGCTCAGGCCCGGCGAGGCGGCGAAGCGGTCCAGGGTCGCCAGCCCGCCGGCCGCGGTGTCGGCGAGGTTGTCCAGGTCGAGGCCTTCGTAGACGACCCCGGCCTCCTTCTCGAGGTTGCGAAGGATGGCGTCGTGCAGCTCGCTCTCGGTGGCGAAGTAGCGGTGCACGGTCCGCTTGCTCACGCCGGCGCGCTCGGCGACCGCGCGGAACGTCAGGCCTCGCCAGTCCCAGGTCGGGAACGAGTGGACCAGCGCCGTCCCGGCGGCGACTATGCGCTCCCGCGTCTGCGCGGTCTGCGCCCGGCGCACCGGGCTGTCGTAGCGGCGCGTCTGCCGGGCTGGATCGCTCCCGTCCGCGTGCTGGTCGGCCGGAAGGCTCATAGCGGCTCCTCGGGCTGTCGCGCCGGGGCGGGACCGGATGCTGGGCGGTGGGAGTGGCGGGGATGGCGGGAGCGACGCAAGCCGGTTGACGGTCCAATTAGTGTCACTATTGTAGTGACACAAAAGCTCCCGGCGCTCATGCCGCGGCGCACCGGCAGCGGCGCGCCCCGTGGCCCACCAGGAGCCCACGCGATCAACGAGGAGCGGCTGTGAAGCGGTTACTGATCGACGGGAAGCTTGTCGAGACCGAGCGGACGGTCGACTCGATCAACCCCTCGACCGGCGAAGTCATCGGCCAGGCCGCGGACGCGACGGTCGAAGAGACCACCGCCGCGGTCAAGGCCGCCCGTAAGGCCTTCGACACCACCGACTGGTCGACCAACGTCGCGTTCCGCGTCCAGTGCCTCAACCAGCTCCACGACGTCCTCGTCAAGCACAAAGAAGAACTCCGCGAACTCACCATCGCCGAGGTCGGCCACCCCCGCATGATCACCGACGGGCCCGCCCTCGGCGACCCGATCAACCTCGTCAAGTACTACGCCGACCTCACCGCCGGCTACCAGTTCACCCAGGACCTCGGCACCGTCGAATCCCGCGGCGCCCAGCACCACCGCTGGATCGAACGCGAACCCGCCGGCGTCGTCTCCGCGATCGTCGCCTACAACTACCCCACCCAGCTCGCCCTCGCGAAACTCGCCCCCGCCCTGGCCGCCGGCTGCACCGTCATCCTCAAAGGCGCCCCCGACACCCCCCTGCTCGCCCTCGCCCTCGGCGAACTCATCGCCAACGAGACCGACATCCCCGCCGGCGTCGTCAACGTCATCACCTCCATCGACATCGACGCCGCCGAAGTCCTCACCGGCCACCCCGACGTCGACCTGATCACCTTCACCGGGTCCACCGCCGTCGGCCGACGCATCATGGAAGTCGCCAGCAAGACCGTCAAAAAAGTCTTCCTCGAACTCGGCGGGAAATCCGCCCTCGTCATCCTCGACGACGCCAACCACGACCTCGCCGCCATGATGGCCGCGTTCACCATCTGCTCCCACTCCGGGCAGGGCTGCGCCATCACCAGCCGCCTCGTCGTCCCCCGCGCCCAACACGACGCCATCGTCGAGAAGGTCGCCGCCATGCTCGGCCAGATCAAAGTCGGGAACCCCACCGAACCCGACACCTACATGGGCCCGCTCATCAGCGAGAAGCAACGCGACAAGGTCGACGGCATCGTCCAACGCGCCATCGCCGCCGGCGCCACCCTCGTCACCGGCGGCGAAAAGATCAACCCCGGGTTCTTCTACGCCCCCACCCTGCTCGCAGGCGTCGACCCCGACAGCGAGATCGCCCAGGAAGAAATCTTCGGCCCCGTCCTCGCCGTCATCCCCCACGACGGCGACGACGACGCCGTGAACATCGCCAACAACTCCATCTTCGGCCTCTCCGGATCCGTCCTCAGCGCCGACACCGACCGCGCCCTCGCCGTCGCCCGCCGCATCCGCAGCGGCACCATCAGCGTCAACGGCGGCAGCTGGTACGCCCCCGACGCCCCCTTCGGCGGCTACAAGCAGTCCGGCATCGGCCGCGAAAGCGGCACCCCCGGCCTCGAGGAATTCCTCGAGATCAAAACCATCGCCACCCCGGCCGCGTCCTGACCCTGCCCGCCTCCGATCAACCCCGACCGTGGCGGTCGGGTGAATCCCACCGGACTCACCCGACCGCCACAGCCGTCTACGCGACGGCCCGCACCGGACGGCCAGACGTCCGTCCACGCCGGTCGGGACGGATCGCTCAGTCCGGCACGAAGCTGTAGAGGTACAGGCCGGCCGAGCCGGCGACGGCCAGGCCCGTGGAGTCCGGCAGCCAGCAGCAGCCGCGGGCCGCGCCTTCGAACCGGATCATCGTGCGGCACTGCCAGATCAGCGGGTCCCAGACCCGCACCGACCCGTCCCCGCCGACCGTCGCGAGCCAGGCGCCGTCCGGGGAGAAGCTCGCCTCCCGCACCGTGTGCGCATGACCGTGCAGGACAGCCAGCGCCCGCCCGGTCGCGACTTCCCAGACCCGCACGGTGTGGTCCGCGCCGGTCGAGACCAGGACGCGGCCCGCCGGGTCGGTGGTCAGCCCGAGCACCGGGTCGGTGTGGCCGGGCAGCGAGGCGCGCTGCTCGAGGGTCGCCACGTCCCAGATCCGCACGGTGGCGTCGTCCCCGCCGGAGGCGAGCCAGGTGCCGTCCGGACCGGCGACGCAGGCCTGCACCCCCTCGGTGTGGCCGGCGAAGGTGGCCATCCACTCCCCGGACTCGGTGTCCCACAGCCGCACCGAGCCGTCCTCGCAGCCGCCGGCCACCCAGGAGCCGTCCGCGGAGACGGTGAAGCCGAGGATCGCCACGTCGGCGGTCAGCACGGCGCGGACGACGCCGGTGGCGGGCTCCCACAGCCGCAGCGCGGTCGGCTGCGCCGACACCACGACCCAGCGCCCGCCGGGGCCGGCCCGGCAGCCGCGGGCCGGGCCGGGCAGGCCCGCCATCGCCGCGCCCGGCTCGCCGGTGACCGGGTCCCAGGCCGTGACGGTGCCGTCGTCGCTGGAGGAGACCACCAGGCCGCCGGCCACGACGGCGCAGCCGCGGGCCCCCTCGTTGCGCCCCGCGGTCGACGGGCGCGGCAGGTCGCTGCCGGTGCTCCAGACCCGGATCGTGCCGTAGCGCCCGGCGGAGGCGATCCAGGAGCCGTCCGGGGCGACGACGCAGGCCCGCGTCCCGGTGGCCCCGGTGAGCTCGGCCCGCTGGCCGCCGGTGGGGAGATCCCGGACGGAGATCGCGTCCCCGGCCGGCGCCACCAGGTAGGAGCCGTCCGGGGCGACCGCGCAGGCCCGTACGGGGCGGCTGCCGTCGCTGAGCACCCCGGTCTGGCGGCCGGCGGCGGTGTCCCAGCGACGCAGCGTGCCGTCCTCGCCCGCCGAGACCAGCCAGGAGCCGTCCGGGCCGAACGCCAGCGCAAGCACCGGACCGGCGTGACCGGCCAGCCGCCGGAGGATCTCGCCGGTCAGCGGGTCGTGCAGCCGGATGGTCCCGTCCTCGCCGCCGGTCGCGACGACGGCTCCGCCTGGCCCGGTGGCGCAGCAGCGCAGCCGCCCGCCGGTGACCGGTACCGCGAGCCTCGGCGTGCCGGTGGTGGCGTCCCAGGTCCGCAACGAGCCGTCGTCGCCGACGGTGATCACACCGGTGCCGTCGGCCGTCACCGCGCAGCCGTTCACCGGGCCGTCGTGCCCGCGCAGGACAAGCCGCGCCACCGGGTCGACCCCCTCGGGATCCCGGCCCCGCCGCTCCCCGGTGTCGCCGGGATCACCCGGCTCGGGGTCGTCCAGGTCGCCGCGGACATCGTCACCACGGACATCGTCACCACGGACATCGTCGCCGGGGACGTCCCAGATCCGGGCGGTGCCGTCCTCGCCGGCCGAGACGAGCCAGCCGCTGCCGGGCGCGGCCGCGACGCCGAGCACCTGGCCGATGTGGCCGGTGAGCACCGAGCGCGCCGTGCCCGCGCCGACCGTCCAGGTGCGGACGGTGCCGTCCATGCCGGCGGAGGCCAGCCACGACCCGTCCGGGGCGACGGCCAGCGCGAGGACCTGGCGGTGGTGGCCGGCCAGCACCCGGCGCAGCGCGGGGTGCGGCTGGTCGGGCAGCGTCCACCGGTTGACCAGCCGTGGCCCGCTCAGCCGCCGGGCCAACGCGGCGCGGGCCGGTTCGAGCGCGCGGATGCCGTCGAGCCGGCTCAGCAGGGTCGTGCCCAGCGCCTCTGCGGGCTCGGTGGGGCCGAGCAGGTGCGCGTTCTGCCCGAGCGCCCGGCTCAGCGCGGGCAGCACCGGGTCGTCCGGCCGCACCCTGCCGGCGACGGCCAGGTCGGCCTCGACCGCCACCGGCCCGAGCCGGGCGACGGAGAGCTTCCCGACCGTCCAGCGCAGGTCCCCGAGCAGCACGGCGAGCTCGTCGTGCCGGCCGGCGCCGGCCAGGTGCCGGGCGAGATGCTCCCAGAGGTAGCCGGCCCGCTCCGGCGCCGTCCACCACGGGGCACGCACCCCGCCGGCCGGCTCGGACCCGCCGGCCGGCTCGGAGCCGGCCGGGCCGCCGCGGCCGCCCCGGCCGGCCGGGGCGTCAGCACCGGCCGGGTCGTCAGCACCGCCAGCGCCGCCGGTGATCATGCCGGCGAGCGCGTCGCACAGGACGCCGTCCAGCTCGCGCAGGCGCTCCGCCCCGACCCGGGCCCGCAGGTAGGTCCGCAGGACGTCCTGCAGCACCAGCGACGGCGGGTCCCGCCGGTAGGCCACAACGAGGGAAAGGTCGGCGAACTCCTGGCACAGGTCGTCGACCTCGTCGGGGTCGAGATCGCCGGTCGCCGCCCAGTAGGCCTCCAGGACGTCCCGCGGGATCTCCACGTCCTCGCCGAAGACGGCCAGCTCGAGATACTGGTCGAGCCGGTCGCCGGTGAGCAGGCCCAGGCTCGCCGACAGCGTCGCCTCGACGGCGAGCGTCCGTTCCTCGACCCGGCTGACGTCCAGTGCGGTCGGGCCGCGCCGCTCCAGCCGGCGCAGCACCCGCTCGGCCGCGCGGGGCACCGACATGCCGTCCCGAGTCTGGCGGACGACCGCCCGGTTGACCAGCGCGAGCAGCACCGGCCAGCGGCCGGTGACCACCAGCAGCCGGCGCAGGACGGCGTCGGGCAGCGGCGCGGGGACATCCCTGGTCAGCAGGCTGACCGCCTCGCCGTCGGCCATCGCGGGCACCTGGACGACGTCGGCGTCCGGCGGCAGGCCGCGCATCCGTGTGGTGATCAGGCGGACGCAGCCCGGCCCGCCCTGCAGGAACGGGCGCAGCTGGGCGCGCCGCCACACGTCGTCCAGGACGAGCAGCCGAGGCTCGGCGCCGAGCAGCTCACCGAGGCGGAACCCGGCCTGCTCGGGGTCCGACAGCGTCGGGCGGACCCCGGACAGCGCCTCGCTCAGGTCGTTGATCCGGTCGGCCAGGTGCGCCCCGGCCAGCGACTCGCCGAGGGTCACCCACAGCACCCCGCCGCCGAACCGGCGGGCGATCCGCGTGCTGCCGCACACGGCCGCGGCCAGCGTCGTCTTCCCGAAGCCGCCGGCGCCCGCGAGCACGACGGGGCGCGGGACGACCTCGGCGCCGATCGGGGGGTCCGAGGGGGCCGGGGCGTCCGGGGCGTCCGGGGCGCTCGCGGGCGGCAGCAGCCGGCGCAGCACAGCCTCGGTGAGCTCCGGGCGCTCCACCAGCCCCCGGACGGCCGGCACCATCCAGGGGCGGCGCAGCCATCCACCGCCAGGGCCCAGACCCGGGACGAGGACGGGCCGCGGGCCCGGGGGGCCCGGGGGGACGTCGCCGAACCCGGGCAGCGTGCGGGTCGCCCGCCGCTCGCTGTCCCGCAGCTTGACCAGGGCGTCGAGCACGGCGGTCTCCAGCCGGCCGTCCCGGAACCCGGCGACGATGGTGCCGCCGTCCCGCAGCCGCGCCCGGAAGGCCTCCTGCCGCTCGCCGTAGGCGGGGTCGACGAACTCGCGGAAGGGGACCTCCGCGTCGTCCTCGAGGAGGAACACCAGGCGGGGCATGCCCGCCTCGGTGGCCGCCTGGAACTCGAGCTCGGTGTAGGAAAGGTGCGGCAGCTCCCGGACGGGCGACCCGTAGCGGAACCCGATGAGACCGATGTAGACGTCGCTCTCCTGGACCTGCCGGACGCAGAACTCGGCCGGGTTGTCGGCGCGCGCGCCGAAGTACTCCATGTCGACGACGCGGTCACCGGCCAGCGCGACGGCGCGCTCGGCGGCGGCCACGAACGACCGGTCCCGCGGGAAACGCCGCAGCTCGGCGGTGTGGCTGAGGAAGATCACCCGGCGGCGGTCCGGGCCGCGCGGATCTCCCGCCCACGGGGCGACCACCCCCGCGGGCCACATCCCGGGCTCGCCCCGCAGCTCGACCGGACCCCCCGCCACCACGTCCGGCGCGGCGGGCACAGCGAGGCTGCCGGGCGGTTCGGACGGCAGCCGCTCCTGCACAGACACATCCGGCAAATTACCGGATCACCTCCGACAGGGCGCGCCGACGCTTCGGCGGCGCCGCCCGGGTCGGCGCCGGTCGTCACCCGAAACCGCGCGCGTGCCGGAAGAACTCCGTCGATCAGGTAATAAGGACCAGTGGACATCACCCCGGCCGCCGAACCCGCCGCCGCGCCCGCGCTCGCGCCGGACGCCGTACCGGTCGTCCCCGACCTCGACCACGAGGCCATGACGGCCGCGCGCCACCGGCAGGGCCTGCTCACCAAACCGCCGGGCGCCCTGGGCCGCCTCGAGGACCTGTCGGTCTGGATCGCCGGCGCGCAGGGCACCTGCCCGCCGCGGCCGTTGCGCCGGGTCCGGGTGGTGGTCATCGCCGGGGACCACGGCATCGCCACGGCCGGCGTGTCCGCGTTCCCGTCCGAGGTGACCGCGCAGATGGTCGCGAACTTCGCCGCCGGCGGCGCGGCCGTCAACGTGCTGGCCCGCCAGGTCGGCGCGTCGGTGCGGGTGGTGGACGTCGCCGTCGACACCCCCGTGCCCACCACGGCGGGCGGGGCGGACGGCAGCGCGCCTCCCGAGCGGTACCGGGTCCGGCGCGGGAGCGGGCGGATCGACCGGACCGACGCACTCACCGCCGCCGAGGTCGACGCCGCCTTCGCCGTCGGCCGGCTGATCGCCGACGAGGAGATCGACGCCGGCGCCGACCTGCTCGTCCCCGGCGAGATGGGCATCGGCAACACCACGCCCGCCGCCGCCGTGGTGGGCACGCTGCTCGACCGCGAGCCGATCGAGGTCGTCGGCCGCGGCACCGGCATCGACGACGAGCGCTGGATGCTCAAGACGGCCGCGATCCGGGACGCGATGCGCCGCGCCCGGCCGTACGCCGGCAACGCGCGCTCTGTTCTGCGGGTCGCCGGTGGGGCGGATCTCGCCGCGCTCGCCGGCCTCCTCGTCCAGGCCGGGGTGCGGCGCACGCCCGTCGTGCTCGACGGCGTGATCGTCTGCGCGGCGGCGCTGGCCGCCGAGATGATCGCGCCCGGGGCGAAGCGGTGGTGGGTGGCGGGGACCCGTTCCACCGAGCCGGCGCAGCGCCTCGTCCTCGACCACCTCGGGCTGGAGCCGCTCCTGGACGCCGGCCTGCGGCTCGGGGAGGGCACCGGCGCGCTGCTGGCCGTCCCGATGCTGACGGCCGCGCAGGCCACGCTGGCCGAGATGGCGACGTTCGACCAGGCCGGGGTGAGCGCCAAAGAGCCGGCCGCGCCCGACACCGACACCGACGAGCCGGGCGGCACCGGATCTGCCGAGAGCGGACCTGCCGGTGCCGGGCCACGCGATGACGGCACCGCCGCCGGCGCGCCGTGACCCATGAAACGTAGCGCGCAGGCCCCGTCCTTCAGCGCGGGGTTAGCGCGTCAACTCCGCCGTCAAGGTGACAGCCGAATGATGTATTCTGTCAGTTGTGGGGATTCGGGGTCGGGTTGTGAAGCGGGCCTACAGGTACCGCTTCTACCCGACTGTCGAGCAGGCCGAGCAGTTGGCGAGAACGTTCGGCTGTGTGCGCTACGTGTACAACCGGGCGTTGGCGGAGCGGCACCGGGTCTGGTTCCAGGAGCAGCGCCGGGTCACGCATGCCGAGACGGACAAGATGCTGACGGCGTGGAAACGCGACCCGGAAACGGCGTGGCTGGCCGAGCCGTCGAAGGGGCCGTTGCAGGCGACGCTGCGGCATCTGCAGACCGCCTACGTGAACTTCTGGGAGAAGCGGGCCGGTTACCCGTCCTTCAAGAAGAAGGGCAGGACCCTCGACTCGGCGACCTACTTCCGGAACTGCTTCAGTTTCCGCGACGGGCAGGTCAGGCTGGCGAAACAGGATCTGCCGTTGGACATCGCCTGGTCGCGTCCGCTGCCCGAGGGTGCGGCGCCGTCCCAGGTGACGGTGTCGCGTAACACCCGCGGCCAGTACCACATCTCGATCCTGGTCGAGGAGACCATCAGCAGCCTGCCTCCGTCGCCGGCACAGGTGGGGGTCGATGCGGGTGTCACGTCCCTGGTTGCCTTGTCGACGGGCGAGAAGGTGACCAACCCGTGGCACGAGCGGGCTGACCGTGCCCGGCTCGCCCGCGCGCAGCGGGAACTGTCCCGTAAACGGAAGGGTTCGGCGAACCGGGCCAGGTCCCGGCTCACCGTGGCGCGTATCCACGGGCGGATCGCCGACCGGCGCCGGGATCATCTGCACAAGCTGTCCACGAGGATCATCCGCGAGAACCAAACGGTGGTCATCGAGGACCTGGCGGTCCGCACCATGGTCCGTAACCATTCGCTGGCACAGGCGATTTCCGACGCTTCCTGGTCGGAGCTACGGCGGATGTTGGAGTACAAGGCCGACTGGTATGGCCGCACGGTGATCGCGGTCGACCGTTTCTACCCGAGCAGCAGGACCTGCTCGGCCTGTGGGTCGATCGTCGAGAAGCTGCCGTTGAACGTACGGGAGTGGGAGTGCCGCTGCGGCGCGCACCACGACCGGGATGTCAACGCTGCGAAGAACATTCTGGCCGCGGGGCTCGCGGTGTCTGCCTGTGGAGACGGAGTGAGACCACCTCGCTCCTAGAACGAGGAGGCGTCCGTTGGTGAAGCAGGAACCTGTATCGCAAGGTACGGGAATCCCCGGCCTTCAGGCCGGGGAGGATGTCAACGGCTGATGATCGAGGCGCGCGCGGCCTTCACCCTGCTCACCGTGCTGCCCGTCCGCGGCCCGGAACGCCTGGACCGGACGGTCGCCGGGCGCGCCATGGCCCTCGCCCCGCTGGTCGGCCTGGTGCTCGGACTCGTCAGCGCGCTGCTGGTGGTGACGACGCGCATCGTCACGAAGGTCCCGCACGAGCGCCCCCAGACCATGCTGCCCGCCGTGCTCGGGGTGACGCTGCTGGCCCTGCTCACCCGCGGCCTGCACCTCGACGGCCTGGCCGACGTGGGGGACGCGTTCGGCGTCCGCGGCGGGCGGGAGCGGGCGCTGGCCGTGATGCGGGAGTCGACGATCGGCGCGTTCGGGGCGATCACCGTCCTGTTCGTCGTCCTCGTCCAGGTGAGCGCGCTCAGCATCGCGATCACCGCCCACCGGGGGACCGTCTCGATCCTCGTCGCGGCGATGGCCGGCCGCCTCGCGGCCACGCTGTCCTGCGTCGAGGGCATCCCCTCCGCCCGACCGGACGGGCTCGGCGCCCTGGTCGCCGGCTCCGTGCGGCGCCGGGACGCGGTGCTGGCCACGGTGGGCGTCCTCGTCGTCGCGGGACTGGCCGGCCGGCTCGACTACGACGGCGGCGACACCGGCCGGGCCGTCCGCGCGATCATCGCCGTCGCCGTGGGGGTCGCCGTCTCCATCGCGCTACGGCGCTGGTTGGTGCGCCGCTTCGGCGGCATCACCGGGGACACCCTCGGCGCCACGATCGAGATCACGTCCATGGTGACCCTGCTGACGATGGCGTCGACTATCCCGAATCCGGTCCTGCACTCCCTCGGCCTCGACTAGTACCAAGCTGGAGACCGGCCGGGCAAACGCCGGATTCGTCCTGCCCGAGGACCGTGCCGCCCTGCTGGACTTCGCCGAGCCGGAACGCGTGACCGGGTGACACGGCCCGTCACCCGCTGACGCGAGCCGCCGGCGTCACCTGGGCGAGGCGGAGACGAACGGCGGGCGGACGACCGTCATCGTCGAGACGCGGCCGCGCACGTCCACCGCCACCTCGTCGCCGGCGGTCACTGAGCGGTCGAGCAGGGCAAGGCCGATGCCCTGCCGCAGGGTCGGGGAGAACGTGCCGCTGGTGACCTCGCCGAGCTCGGCACCATCCGGGCCACTCACCCGCATGTGCGGGCGCGGGATGCCGCGGTCGTTCGAGCGCAGCCCCCACAGCGACCGCGCCGGGCCCGCCGCGCGCTCGGCGAGCAGCGCCTCGCGGCCCCAGAACGCCGGCTTGTCCCAGCCGACGGCCCACCCCGACCGGGCCTGCACCGGGCTGATGGACAGGGAGAGATCCTGGCCGTGCAGCGGGTAGCCCATCTCGGTGCGCAGGGTGTCCCGGGCGCCGAGGCCGCACGGCAGGCCACCGAGGCCGGTCACCACCGTCAGCAGCTCGTCCCAGAGCGGCACCGCGTCCGCCCAGCGCGGCAGGAGCTCGAAGCCCGCCTCGCCGGTGTAGCCGGAGCGGCAGACGATGACGGGCCGCCCCTTCCACTCGGCGTCGGCGAAGCTCATGTAGGCACCGTCGGCGGGCAGGCCGAGCTTGCGCAGCACCTCCGGCGCGGCAGGGCCCTGCACTGCGAGCACCGCGAACTCGGTGTGCAGGTCGGTGACGGCGACGCCGGCGGGCGCCTGCGCGGCGAGCCGCCGGACGACCTCGGCGGTGTTGGCCGCGTTGGGCACGAGGAACACGTTGTCGACGGCGTAGTAGTAAGCGATCAGGTCGTCGACGACGCCGCCGGTCTCGTCGCAGCACAGCGTGTACTGCGCCTGGCCGGGGCCGACCCGCCTCAGGTCGTTGGTCAGGCAGGTGTTGACGAACTCGGCCGCGCCGGGGCCGGCGACCCGGGCCTTGCCCAGGTGGCTGACGTCGAAGATCCCCACCGCGCCGCGGACGGCCGCGTGCTCGGCGAGCACGCCCCGGCCGGCGTACTCGATCGGCATCTCCCACCCGCCGAAGGCGGCCGTCTTGGCGCCCAGCTCGACGTGCCGTTCGTGTAGCGGGGACCGACGCAGCTCTCCCATGCCGGCAGCGTAGCCGCCCGGGACGTCACTTCGGCACGCCGGCAGCGGCCCGGACAGGACCACGTGGCCACGGGCCGGCGGGATGACGGCGCGGTGACGGGGCGATTTCCCGCTGTCCCCTCCGGCCACCGGCAGCCCACCGCCTCGGTGCCACACCAGGCCACAGGTCCCGGGGCCCAATACGCTCGAAGCATGACCGTCACCTCTGCCGCCTCCGCAGCCCTCACCGACCTCGACGTCGACGCCGTCGTGATCGGAATGGCCAAGGGCGACGACGGTCCGGTGCCCCTCGGCGGGACCGGCGCCCTCGACGCGGCGCTCGGCGGCCGGCTGGCCCGGATCCTCGCCGACCTCGGCGCGACCGGAGCCACCGGCGACATCGTCCGCTTCGCCACGCTCGGGACGCTGAAGGCCCCGACCGTGCTCGCGGTCGGCGTCGGGGAGCACGCCGCGTTCACCGCCGGTACCGCCGGAGCGGGTGAGGAAGCGGGCGGTGCCAGCACCAGCACCAGCGCCGACACCGACACCGACACCGAGACGCTGCGCCGCGCGGCCGGCGCCGCCGTCCGCGCGCTCGCCGGCACCGCCCGGGTCGCCTCGACACTCGCGCTCGCCGCCGGCCGGCCGACCGCGTCCACGCTGCGCGCGGCGGCCGAGGGCTCGCTGCTGGGCGCCTACGCGTTCGACAGCCTGCGCACCTCACCGAACGGGCCGGCGCCCGTGCGCGAGCTGGTCCTGACGGTCGAGGACCCGTCCGACCTGGCGGCGGCGGAGGCCGCCCTGGAGCGCGCGACGATCATCGGTGAGGCCGTCACGCTGGTGCGGGACCTGGTGAACACTCCGCCGAGCCACCTCTCGCCGGCCCGGCTGGCCGAGATCGCGGTGGAGCGTGGCGGCGCGGCCGGCGTCGAGGTGACCGTTCTCGACGAGGAGGCGCTCGCCGAGGGCGGTTACGGCGGCCTGCTCGGTGTCGGGCAGGGCTCGGCCAACCCGCCGCGACTGATCCGGCTGCGCTACCAGGGCGCCGCCGGCACCAGGGCAGCCGAGGGCGACCCCGCCTGCACCGACCTGGCCCTGGTCGGCAAGGGCATCACGTTCGACTCCGGCGGCCTGTCACTGAAGCCGCCGGTGTCCATGGAGTGGATGAAGAGCGACATGGCCGGCGCGGCCTCCGTGCTCGCGGCCGTCGTCGCGGCCGCACGGCTGGGCCTGGCGCTCAACGTGACCGGCTGGATGCCGTGCGCGGAGAACATGCCCTCCGGCGACGCCATCCGGCCGTCCGACGTGATCACGCTGCGCGGCGGCAAGCGGGTCGAGGTGCTCAACACCGACGCCGAGGGGCGGCTCGTGCTCGGCGACGCGCTGGCCCGCGCGTCCGAGGACACTCCGGCGCTCGTCGTTGACGTCGCCACCCTCACCGGCGCGCAGATCGTCGCGCTGGGCACCCGCACGAGCGGGGTGATGGGCCGCTCCGAGGCGACCGACGCGGTGGTCGCCGCCGCCGGGCGCGCCGGCGAGACGGTCTGGCCGATGCCGATGCCGCCGGAGCTGCGCAAGAGCCTCGACTCGGTGGTCGCCGACCTGGCGAACGTGGCCCCGGGCGGGAACCGGGACGCGGGCATGCTGCTCGCCGCCCATTTCCTCGCCGCTTTCGTGCCCGAGGAGATCCCCTGGGCGCACGTCGACATCGCCGGCCCGTCCTGGAACGGCGGCGAGCCCTACGGCTACACGCCCAGAGGCGGCACCGGGGCCATCGTGCGCACCCTCGTCCAGCTCGCCGAGGACAGGGCCGCCACCACCCCGTGACGTGCGGCGGCGCCGCCTCAGGACGCCGCGCGACGGGGCGGGTGACACGAACGGACGCCGCGTGATGCGGCACAGTCGGCACAGTCTGTCCAGTCCAACCGCCTCGTCGTGAAAGACTGGGCGGGCCGGAGCGTGTCACCCGGCGGGACGCCCGTCCCGCGGTCGGGTGCCGCCCCGGCGGGGCTCACCGGCCTGGACGACGACCGCGCTCCTGCCGCCGCCAGGCCGTGACCCCACCGTCCGCAAGTCGACGAAGAAGGGACCCCTCGCGTGGCGGACACAGCGGCCGGTCCCGTCGACCTGGTCGTCCTCGGGGGTGGCAGCGGCGGTTACGCCGCGGCGCTGCGCGCCGCCGAGCTCGGCCTGCGGGTCGTCCTGGTGGAGAAGGACAAGCTCGGCGGCACCTGCCTGCACCGCGGCTGCATCCCGACGAAGGCGCTGCTGCACGCGGCGGAGGTCGTCGACACCGTCGCCGCCAGCGAGAGCTTCGGCATCCGGGCCACCCTGGACGGCATCGACATGGCCGGGGTCCGCGCCTACCGCGACTCGGTGGTCGACGGCCTGTACAAGGGCCTGAGCGGACTGGTCCGGGCCCGGGGCATCGAGGTCGTCACGGGCACCGGCCGGCTGGTGTCCCCGACCGCGGTGGCCGTCGGCGACCGGGTGGTCGAGGCCCGGCACGTGCTGCTCGCCACCGGCTCGGCCGCGCGAACGCTACCCGGCCTCGACCTCGACCACCGGACGGTCATCGACAGCGGGGACGCGCTGGCGCTGGAGCACGTCCCGGGGTCGGTGGTGGTGCTCGGCGGCGGGGCGATCGGCTGCGAGTTCGCGTCGGTCTGGCGTTCGTTCGGCGCCGAGGTGACCATTGTCGAGGCGCTGGGCCATCTCGTCCCGGCCGAGGACGAGGCCAGCTCGAAGCTGCTCGAACGCGCGTTCCGCGCCCGGGGCATCGCCCTGCGCCTCGGGGTGCCCCTCGCGGGCGCGAAGACCACCGACCGGGGCGTGACCGTCGTCCTGGAGGACGGGTCCACCGTCGACGCCGAGCTCCTGCTCGTCGCGGTCGGGCGCGGCCCGGTTTCCGCCGGCCTCGGTCTGGACGAGGTCGGCGTCTCGACGGACCGCGGCCATGTCCTCGTCGACACGCACCTGCGGACGAACATCCCCACGGTCTCGGCCCTCGGGGACGTCCGGCCCGGGCCACAACTGGCCCACGTCGCGTTCGCCGAGGGCATCCTCTCGGCCGAGCTGCTCGCCGGGCTCGACCCGGTACCGGTCGACTACGACAACGTCCCGCGGGTCACCTACTCCCATCCCGAGGTGGCGTCCGTGGGTCTGACCGCGGCCGCCGCCCGGGAACGCCACGGGGAGATCAACACCGCCACGTACCACCTGGCGGGCAACGGAAAGGCACGGATCCTGCGCTCCGCGGGCGCGGTGACCGTGGTCTCGGCTGCGGACGGCCCGGTCGTCGGCGTCCACATGGTGGGCGACCGGGTCGGCGAGCTCATCGCCGAGGCCCAGCTCATCACCAACTGGGAGGCATACCCCGCCGACGTGGCCCAGCTCCTCCATCCGCACCCGACCCTCTCCGAGGCGCTCGGCGAGGCGCACCTCGCTCTCGCCGGCAAGCCACTGCACGTCCACAGCTAGCCCGCGGTGCCCGCGTCCGCCCCGCCCGGCCCGACCGGGTGTGGTGGGGAGGGCGCCGGGCGCGACGAAGGAGTCGTTGTCAGCATGTCAGTATCCGTCACGATGCCCCGCCTCGGGGAGAGCGTCTCCGAGGGGACGGTCACCCGCTGGCTGAAGAAGGAAGGCGAGCGGGTCGAGGCCGACGAGCCGCTCCTCGAGGTCAGCACCGACAAGGTCGACACCGAGATCCCCGCGCCGGCCTCCGGCGTGCTCGGCTCGATCAAGGTCGCCGAGGACGAGACCGTCGAGGTCGGCGTCGAGCTGGCTGTCATCGAGGACGGCGCCGCGGGTGCCGGCGCGGCGGCCGCGCCCGCCGAGGCCCCCGCCGCGGCCCCGGAGCCTCCGCCGGCGCCTGCCGCCGCCGCGCCGCCCCCGCCGCCTGCTCCCCCCGCTCCGTCGGCGCCGGCGCCCGCTCCCGCGGCGGCACCGCCTCCGCCGCCGGCTCCCGCCACGCCGGTGCCCGCGCAGGCCCCGGTCGCCGCCCCGGACGCCGCCGCCGACGGTCTCGGCCGGTACGTGACGCCGCTGGTCCGCAAGATGGCCGCGGAGCTGGGCGTCGACCTCGGCTCGGTCACCGGCAGCGGCCCGGGTGGACGCATCACCAAGCAGGACATCCAGGACGCGGCGAAGTCCCGCGGCTCCGCGCCGGCCGCGGCTCCCAGCGCCCCCGCCGCTCCGGCTGTGCCGGCCGCTCCCGCCCCGGCGCAGGCCCCCGCGGCGCCCGCGGCCGCCCGGCCGGCTCCCGCCGCCGCGCCGACCGCGTCCACCGCGCCCCGTGGCCGCACCGAGAAGCTGACCCGGCTGCGCTCGCTGGTCGCCCGTCGGATGGTCGAGTCGCTGCAGGTCAGCGCGCAGCTCACCACCGTCGTGGAGGCCGACGTCACGCGGATCGCGAAGCTGCGCGAGCGGGCCAAGGCGAACTTCCAGGCCCGCGAGGGCGTGAAGCTGTCGTTCCTGCCGTTCTTCGCGGTGGCCGCGTGCGAGGCACTGCGCGAGCACCCGGGGATCAACTCCAGCATCGACCTGGAGGCGGGCACGGTCACCTACCACGACTCGGAGAACCTCGGCATCGCCGTCGACACCGACCGTGGCCTGGTCGTCCCGGTGATCCACAACGCCAGCGACCTGAACCTCAGCGGGATGGCCCGCAAGATCGACGAGCTGGCCGCGCGGACCCGCGCCAACCAGGTGTCCCCGGACGACCTGGGCGGTGGCACCTTCACGCTGACCAACACCGGCAGCCGCGGCGCCCTGTTCGACACCCCGATCATCAACCAGCCGCAGGTGGCGATCCTGGGCACCGGGTCGGTCGTGAAGCGCCCGGCCGTCGTCACCGATCCCGAGCTCGGCGAGGTGATCGCCATCCGGTCGAAGGTCTACCTGGCCCTCACCTACGACCACCGGATCGTGGATGGCGCCGACGCGGCCCGGTTCCTCACCGCGATCGCCAGCCGTCTCGAGGAAGGCGCCTTCGAGGCCGAGCTCGGGCTGTAGCCACGAGTTCGGCGCTGTAGGCACAGGCAGGCAGGCAGGGCCGGCGGCGGTCGGGTGGGTCCGTGGACCCACCCGACCGCCGCTGTCGTTCGCGGGGAGACACGCCGGGCCTGGTGCGGGAGAACATGCCGCGCCGGCGCCCGAAACCCGGCCGCCCCGTCCGCCCCGCCTGCCCGGTCCGGCGGCCGGCGCGGTCCGGCGGCGCAGGTGGCCGCGGCCGGCTAGGGTGACGTCCGGGCCCCGGGGTCGCCGTGCCACGGACTCCAGGTCCAGGAGGGTCGGATGGGGGTCCCGGACGCATGAAGGTCGCCGTCACCGGCTCGTCCGGGCTGATCGGTTCGGCGTTGCTGCCCGCGCTGCGCGGGGACGGCCACGAGGTCGTCACCCTCGTCCGGCGCCCGCCGCGCGCCCCGTCCGAGATCCGCTGGGACCCGGCGGCCGGCACGCTGGACGCCGCCGCCCTGGCCGGCGTGGACGGCGTCGTGAACCTGGCCGGCGCCGGCATCGGCGACCGCCGGTGGACCGCCGCCTACAAGCAGACCCTTCGGACCAGCCGCATCGACGGCACCCGCCTGCTCGCCGAGGCCCTCGCCGGCCTCGACCCGCGCCCGCGGGTCCTGCTCTCCGGCAGCGCCATCGGCTGGTACGGCACGAACGCCGGCTCGGCCGGCGCCGCGCTGGACGAGACGGCCCCGCCCGGCACCGGCTTCCTCGCCGAGCTCGCCCGTGACTGGGAGAACGCGACCACAGCGGCGCAGGAGGCCGGCATCCGGGTCGTCCGGGTGCGCACCGGCATCGTCCTCTCCGGGCGCGGTGGGACCCTCCAACGGCTGCTCCCGATCTTCCGGCGCGGAGCCGGCGGCCGGCTGGGCTCGGGGCGCCAGTGGCTGAGCTGGATCAGCCTGGCCGACACCGTCGACGCGCTGTGCTTCCTCCTCGAGGCCGACGGAGTACGCGGGCCGGTCAACCTGGTGGCGCCCACCCCGGTGACGAACGCGGAGTTCACGTCGGCGCTGGCGCGGACGCTACGGCGCCCGGCCTTCGCCCAGGTACCGCGCTTCGCACTACGCCTGGCCCTGGGCGAGTTCGCCGACGAGGGACCACTCGCCTCCCAGCGGCTCGCGCCGGCCACGCTGGTCGACGCCGGGTTCCGGTTCAACCACTCCGACCTCGCCACCGCGCTGGCCGACGCCGTCCACCGCGACGCCTGAACCGGGCCGCCGGGTCCGGCCGCTCGCTCAGCTGGGGGCCGTCTTGACGCTCTCGGCCTGCCGCCAACCCGCCTCGGTCCGCCACAGGGTGAGATCCTTCGTCTCCGGCGGGCTGGCCGGCTGTTGGGCCAGCACATTGCCCGCCTCGCCGACAAAGTCGTAGGCCCCCACGATCTCGGTGACCCGTAGGACCACCCGGTCGGCTTCCTCCTCACGAACCACGACGTCGACGATCTCGATCCGCACCGGCGTGGAGCGCCCGCTTCGCCGGACCATTTCCCGGATCGATGTCCGGTCCGACTCCAGGACGGCGCTGCCGGGCGCGTCCGCGAGGTCGAGGGCGGTCTCGTCCGCCCGCTCGAAGGCCTTGCTGCGGGCGGTGTTGAGCTCGTCGAGCACGGCTCGCCACACCTGTTCCGGGGTCTGCCCGTTGACGGGGCTCGCGGTCGGGTCCGCGCGGGCGGTGTTCCCGGTGGGCACGGGCTGACCGGTGGCGTCCGACCCGGAGTCATGGGCCAGCAGGAGCGCGGCGATGGCGACGATCACCAGACCGACGCCCGCGAGCACCGGGAACAACACGGGGTGCCGCCGCCGGCCGCCGGCCCGCTCCCCCGCTGCCCGGCGTGCCCTGGCCGCGCGCGGTGCCGGGGAGCGGGTGGTGCCCCGGGCGCGGGCGGGCGCCGCGGCCCGGCCGGCCCGGCCGGCGCGGCGGCGGGTGCCGGCCCGGTCGTGGTTCACCGGTCGCAGCGAGCCCACCAGGTCGGCTGGTTCGGCCGGTGCGGTCCGCCCGTCATGCGGAGGCCGGATGCCCTCGGCGTCGGCCTCCCTGGGCGGTGGTGGCTCGTCGTCCTCGTCCGGGATCACCTGACCGGTCGCGAGGTACAGACCGTAGGGATCATCCCGACCGGCGGGCCGTGGGGTTTCCGGTGGGCCGGCCGCGGAGCCCGGGTCGCCCTCGAAGCCCCGGTCGCCCGTGGCCGGGTCGCCCGGCCCCGCCACGTCCTCGGCTGCCGACCACGGGTCCGGGTGGCCGCTGTCGCCGGCCTCGCCCCGGAGACTCTCGTCGGGATCCAGCAGGTCGCCCTGGTCGACCGGGGCGGCGTTCCCGCCGTCCGCGGGCCGGCCGGGCTCCGGGTCGACCTCGACAACCCCTGCTGCCCCGGATGGCACGTCCGTCATCCGGACGGGAAGTGGCGTGGCGCTGCGGGCCAGTCCGGCCGCGAGCTCGGCGGCCGAGGGCCGGCGGCGCGGGTCGTCCACCAGGGCCATCGCGACCGCGACGGCGACCGCGGCGGCATCGGGCCCCGTCGCCTGGCGCATCGCGCCGAGCAGGAGGTCGGCGAGGTCGTGCACGTCCTCCGAGGCAGACACGCCCGGGTCGGTGAGGGCCGCGATGCCGGCGCCGGTGAGAACCGGCCGCCCGTTCGGCTCGAGGAGAATGTCCAGGGCGGTCAGCCCGCCGTGGTGCAGACCGGCCGCGTGCACCTCGGCCAGCGCCTGCGCCGCGGGTAGGCCGATGGTGACGACCTCGCCCGGGTCGAGCCGACCCCGCGCGCCGAGCAGCCGGGACAGGCTGACCGCCTCGTGCACCGGCTCGGTGACCACGGCCAGGCCGTCGGGTGTGCGGATCACGTCCACCACGGAGGCCAGGTGCGGATGGCGGATGCCGAGCAGCAGCTGGGCCTCGTCGAAGGCCTCGGCGCGCAGCAGCGAGTCGGCCGGTAACCGAACGTAGCGGATGGTCACGTCCATCCCGAGCCGCTCGATCCGGCCGGCCCAGACCTCGCCGGCGCCGGCGTCGTATCGGCGGCCGTGCAGGAGGATTCCCGGCACGACGGGCTCGCCGCCGTGCCGCCCCAGCCGATCGCCGGAATCGTCGGTGAAGGTCACGAACGTCGACGCTAGGCGGATCCGACCACCTCTGCAGGACTCTTTCCCCTGCTGTGGATAACTTCCTCTCGAGCGGCGGCGGCGCGCCGCCGGGCGCGGACGGGCGCCCCGGGACGCTTCCGGGGCCGGTCAACCAGGAGTCATCTGTGCAGATCCTCGCGACGAGCGGCGGCTTCCGGCCCGACGGGCGGTGGGGCGCCCGGGTCGGACCACTGCTGGATCACGCGATCGAGCTCGCCGCCCCCGCCGGACGTCCCAGGCTGTGCCTGTTGCAGACCGCCCTGGGCGACGACCAGGCCGCCTACGCCCGCGGGTACGCGGCGCTGAGCCGGGACCGGCCGGACGTCGTGGTCTCCCACCTTGCGCTGTTCCCGATGCCCAACGTCGCCGACGTCCGGGCCCACCTGCTCGCGCAGGACGTCGTCTGGGTCGGCGGCGGCAGCGTGGCCAACCTGCTGGCCGTGTGGCGGGCGCACGGCCTGGACCGGATCATGCGCGAGGTGTGGGAGGCCGGGGTCGTGCTGGGCGGGGTCTCCGCCGGCTCGCTGTGCTGGCACACCGGCGGCACCACCGACTCGTTCGGCCCCGACCTGCGCCCGGTGACGAACGGGCTGGGCCTGTTGCCGCACAGCAACACCCCACACTACGACTCCGAGCCCGCGCGCCGGCCGCTCTACCAGCGCCTCGTCGCCGAGGGGACGCTGCCCGCCGGGTGGGCGACCGACGACGGCGCCGGCCTGCACTTCCGCGGCACCGAGCTCGTCGAGGCGGTGGCCGACCGGCCGGACGCCCACGCCTGGCGGGTCAAGCCGGGCCCGGCCGGGACGGCCGTCGAGACCCGGGTCCCGGCCAGGCTCCTCCCCGATCCGCGGACCGCGGCGGACCAGGCGCCGTAGCCGCGGCGATCCGGCTCCTGACAGCTCCCGACGGGTCCCCATGTGGCCCTGCTGCCCCGGCCCGCGGGCGTACGCTCGGGACGTGGATGTCCTCCGGTTGGGTGTCGTTCCCTATCGCGAGGCCTGGGAGATGCAGCGGGCCCTGGCCGATGACCGCCGCCACGGACGCGGCTCCGACACGCTGATCCTGCTGGAACACCCCGACGTCTACACGGCGGGCCGGCGGACGGGCGCGGGTGACCGCCCGGTCGACGGGACGGAGGTCGTCGACGTCGACCGCGGCGGCGGCATCACCTGGCACGGCCCGGGGCAGCTGGTCGGCTACCCGATCGTGCGGCTCCCGATGCCGCTGGACGTCGTGGCCTACGTACGGGCACTGGAGGCCGGCCTGATGGCGGCCTGCGCCGAGTTCGGTCTCGAGACCCGGCGGGTCGAGGGGCGCACGGGCGTGTGGACGTCCGACGGCCTGCGCAAGCTCGCCGCCATCGGGGTCCGGGTGAGCTGGAAGGTCACCAACCACGGTTTCGCGCTGAACTGCGATCCCGCGCTCTCCGCGTTCGGCCGGATCGTCCCGTGCGGGATCTCGGACGCCGGCGTGACCAGCCTGAGCCGGGAGCTGGGCCGTCCGCTGCCGGTGGCCGAGGCCCGCCCGGTGGTCGAACGGCACATGCTCACCGCGCTCGCCGACTACCTGGCCGCGGGCCTGGCCGCCGAGGCCGGCCGCCGGCCGGCAGGCGCGGAGGACAGCGCGGGCAAGGTGGCCGGCACGGCCACGGCGGGCACCGCGGCCACGGCGGCCACGGCAGCCACGGCGGGAACGTCCGACACGGATCTGATCGGCGCGGGGCTCGCCGGCGGGAAGGTTCACCGATGACCGCGGTCGCTCCCGAAGGCCGGCCGCTGCTGCGGCTGGAGGCGCGCAACGCGCAGACGCCGATCGAGCGCAAGCCGCCGTGGATCCGCACCCGGATGCGCACCGGCCCCGAGTACACCGACGTGCGCAACCTGGTCCGCGGGGCCGGCCTGCACACGGTGTGCGAGGAGGCCGGCTGCCCGAACATCTACGAGTGCTGGGAGGACCGCGAGGCCACCTTCCTGATCGGCGGGGACGTCTGCACCCGCCGCTGCGACTTCTGCCAGATCGACACCGGCCGCCCGACCCCGCTGGACGTCGACGAGCCGCGCCGGGTGGCCGAGTCGGTGGCGACCATGGGCCTGCGCTACGCCACGGTGACCGGTGTCGCCCGCGACGACCTGCCCGACGGCGGGGCGTGGCTGTACGCCGAGACCGTCCGGCAGATCCACGCAGGGTCGCCGGGCACCGGGGTCGAGGTGCTGATCCCGGACTTCGGCGGCCGTCCCGAGCAGCTCGGCGAGGTCTTCGCCGCCGAGCCGGAGGTGCTCGCGCACAACGTGGAGACGGTTCCGCGGATCTTCCGCCGGATCCGGCCGGGGTTCCGCTACGAGCGCTCGCTGGACGTCCTGGCCCAGGCCAGGGCGGCCGGCCTGGTGACCAAGTCGAACCTGATCCTCGGGCTCGGTGAGACCGACGACGAGGTCTCCGAGGCTATGACCGCGCTACACGAGGCCGGCTGCGACCTACTCACCGTCACGCAGTACCTGCGGCCGACCCCCCGCCATCACCCGGTGGAGCGCTGGGTGCGACCCGAGGAGTTCGTGGAGTGGGAGCGGCGCGCCACCGGCATCGGCTTCGCCGGTGTGCTGTCCGGTCCGCTCGTCCGGTCGTCGTACCGCGCCGGACGCCTGTACCGCCAGGCAGTCACCGTACGTAGTAATACTGCCACCGTAGAGGCTGATCTGCCCGAAAGTGTGTCCGACGACTCTCACGCCAGGTGATGACTCGACTGGTGGCGACTACCGCGAGCGACTAAGCTCGGCTCTGCGTCACACGGCAGTCACGAGATTCGCCGTTGCGCGGGGGTCGTCGCCACCTTGCGGACATCGCGGCGACATCTGCGCCCTTCACACTCGGTGCTGTTCCGGCGGGAGCTCCTCCCGCCTCGGGCGCCACGACCGCGTCGGGAGGTCGTCGACACCGTGTTCCGCTCACTCCTCAGCGCACTCGAGGAACTGACTCTTCTCGTCCTGCCCCATGGCGGGCAGCGCACCGCGCGCCACAACGCCTGGCGCGCCGCCACCGACCTGCACGTCACCACCGGCTACCGCTGGGTCGACCAGATCTCCGTGTCCGCACTCGGACCCTCCCCCGCCCCGCCGCCCGCGCCGCCGCCGGCCCGGGCCACGTTCCCCGTCCCGCGGATCTCGGCGCCACGGGTCTCGCCGGTGCTCTCACGGGCGGCGGCCGCCGCCCGTTCCTGACCTCCGTTACCGGAGCAGTCGCCAGGCACCCCGTTCGAGGCCGTAGGCTCGCGTCTATGGCGCTGCGGAAGAAGCCGGCCGGAGCCGGCGGGGAGCCGGTGCTCGCGGCCGCGGGTGGAAGCGGAACGACGGGTGGCGGGGCCGCCCGCCGGCCGGGCGGAACGGGTGCGGCCGGGTCACGCGCGGGCGCGCGCGGGGGTGCCCAGAAGGCTGGGGACCCGAAGGCGGGCGGGCCGGCCGGCGGCGCCCCCAAGGGTGGATCCCCGAAGGGCGGTGGCAAGGCCCGCCGGGCCGGTAGGTCCGACCAGGCTGGCCAGAGCGGTCCGTCCGACCCGCCGGCCAAGGCCGGCCGGAACGCGCGGGCCGCTACACCGCCGCCGCCGCCCGCTGGTGGTGGCGGCGAGCCTGGTGGAGCGCGCGGCAGGCTCGCGCAGATCCGCCTCGTATACAAGATCACCAAGCAGCGTGACCCGCGGGTGCTGTGGCTGAGCCTGCTCGGGCTCGCCGGCCCGATCGCGGTCGGCGTCATCCTCGGGGTCTTCGTCGGCCCGCTGTACGTGTGGCTGCCGATCGCGGTGCTGCTCGGGCTGGTCGTCGCGCTGAACGTGTTCAGCCGGCGCGTCCAGAAGACCGCGTACGCCGAGATGGAGGGCAAGCCGGGCGCCGCCGCCGGCGTCGTCGAGCGGATGCGCGGCGACTGGCGGCTCACCCCCGCCGTCGGCGTGAACCGGCATCAGGATGTGGTCCACCGCGTGGTCTGTCGGGCAGGCGTGATCCTGATCGCGGAGGGTCGCGGGCGCGGCCCGCGCGAGCTGCTCGTCGCGGAGAAGCGCCGCATCCGCAAGATCGTCGGCGAGGCGCCACTGCTCGACTACGTCGTCGGGAACGGCGAGGGCGAGATCCCGCTGCCGAAGCTGCAGAGCACGCTCATGCGGCTGCGCCGCGAGCTGCGCAAGCGCGATGTGGACGCCCTCGATCGCAGGCTGAAGGCCGTCAGCGCCCCGGCGCTGCCGATCCCCAAGGGCCCCATCCCGCGGAACATCCCCCGCGGCGGCCGGCTCCGCTGAGCCCGAACCCCGACTGCCCGAACCCCGACCGTCCGGGGCCCGGTTCGCCGGCCCCGGTGCTGCCGGGGTTCCGTCCCGCCGCCGGCACCGTCCCGCCACAGGGCGGCTGAACCGGCACGGCCGGCACCGCCCCCCGGGCCTACCGGCCCGTCCGGTGGCGCGGCTCGGGGCTCCGCGCGGGCTCAGGTCGCCGGTGAGGTGACCGGGTCGCGCACTACCACCGTTCCGGCGGCGCGGTCGTGGGTGCCGCGCAGGTCGCGGTCCCAGATGAAGATCGGGATGAACAGCGCCAGCAGCAGTGTCCGCACGACGATCCAGGGCCAGCTCTGGCGCGCCCCGTCGCGCACCCGGATGACCCGGATGCCCGCCAGCCGCATGCCGATGGTCTGCCCGACGACGGCGACCAGCAGGAGCTCCTCGAGCAGGAACGCTCCGTACACGGCCAAGCCGCGCGCATCCCCCGCGGCGCTGACGCCGACGAGGAACAGGACTCCCACCAGCAGGTTCGCTATCACCGCGTCGACGGCATAGGCGACAAGGCGGGGACCGAACCCCACCACCGAACCGGGGCCCTCCGCCGGGAGCCCGAGTCGGGCTCCGGGTGGTGTGTCCCGAGGCAGCCCGGGCCCTTCCAGCCAACCTCCGAGTGCGCGTCCCACGGCGCAAGCCTATGCGGCGATCCCGCGCCAACCGGGCGATGACGTACCGTCACGAACGCCGCTACGGTAACATCTCGGAAACAACCCGGTGATATCCCCAGTACGCCATGCGGTCACATCACGCAACCGACCGGAGCGTACCCTGTCAGTCCATGGATACCTGACAAACGCTGGAGGGTGGATGTTCACAAACGCCGACGACGTGCTCCGTTATATCCGGGACGAAGGCGTTCAGTTCATTGACGTACGATTCTGTGACCTTCCCGGGGTGATGCAGCACTTCACAATCCCCACGGAGGTTTTCTCCGAGTCGGTCTTCAGCGATGGGCTCATGTTCGACGGATCGTCGATCCGCGGATTCCAGGCGATTCATGAATCTGACATGCTGCTTCTTCCGGACCCTCGGACGGCGTTTGTCGACCCGTTCCGTGAGCACCCCACCCTCGCAATGACGTTCTTCATCCACGACCCGATCACCAAGGAGCAGTACTCGCGCGACCCGCGCAACATCGCCAAGAAGGCCGAGGCCTACCTGCGCGGCACGGGGATCGCCGACACCGCCTACTTCGGCCCCGAGGCCGAGTTCTACATCTTCGACGACGTCCGCTACGACTACAACCCCTACGGGTCGATGCACGCGGTCGACTCGGTGGAGGCCGCGTGGAACACCGCGCGGAAGGAGGAGGGCGGCAACCTCGGATACAAGCCCCGGTTCAAGGGCGGCTACTTCCCTGTGCCGCCGACGGACCACTTCACCGACCTGCGCTCGGAGATGACCCGGGTGCTCTTCGAGGTCGGCATCACCGTCGAGATGCAGCACCACGAGGTCGGCACCGCCGGCCAGGCCGAGATCGACATCAGGTACGACACGCTGCTCAAGACGGCCGACAACCTGATGCTCTACAAGTACGTGATCCGCAACGTGGCGCGCAGCCGCGGCAAGACCGTGACCTTCATGCCCAAGCCCCTCTTCGAGGACAACGGGTCCGGCATGCACACCCACCAGAGCCTGTGGAAGGACGGCGAGCCGCTCTTCTACAGCCCGAACGGGTACGGCGGCCTGTCCGACACCGCGCGCTACTACATCGGCGGCCTGCTGCACCACGCGCCGGCCCTGCTCGCGTTCACCAACCCGACCACGAACTCCTACCGGCGGCTCGTGCCCGGCTACGAGGCCCCGGTGAACCTCGTCTACTCGGCGCGCAACCGCTCGGCGTGCTGCCGGATTCCGCTCGGCGGCGACTCGCCGAAGGCGAAGCGGGTCGAGTTCCGGGTGCCGGACCCGAGCTGCAACCCGTACCTGGCGTTCGCCGCGATGCTGATGGCCGGCCTGGACGGCGTGAAGAACAAGATCGACCCGCCGGACCCGATCGACAAGGACCTCTACGAGCTCCCGCCGGACGAGCTCGCCGCCGTTCCGCAGGTGCCCGGCTCACTCGAGAAGGTCCTCGACGCCCTCGAGGCCGACAACGAGTTCCTCCGTGAAGGAAACGTCTTCACCCCCGACCTCATCGAGACCTGGATCGACTACAAGCGGGTGAACGAGGTCGACGCCATCCGGCTGCGCCCGCACCCGTACGAGTTCAGCCTCTACTACGACATCTAGGCCGCGATATCCCTCCCGGCCCGGAGCGGCGCCACCAACGGGGCGGGCGCCGCTCCCGCCACACCTGGCGAGAGCGGCGCCGGGGACTTCTCCTATGACCTACGGCCCACCCCCGGCGCACCCACCCGGCAGCCGCTGCGACCTGCGGCTGGCCCTTCCCGGAACACCGCCGGCGACGGTGGGCGGATATCAGCTGATGACGGACGGCCCGTGTCCACGAACCCGTGGGCACGGGCCGTCCGTCGTTACGCCAGCTTTTCCAGGGTGGTTCCCGCGAACCGACGGGTATTCGCTTCCGCGCCGCGACTACGGCCGCGCAGCAACACCCCGGTGACCGAGAATTAACACCCCGGGAACTGATTGGAAACGAGGCCCGACGAAGCTCCGGACGAACCCTGCGTCAGTCGCGGCCGGGGTCGGCCCTCCCCCGGCCGATCACACAGTCGCTCCGTCACGTGCCACGTCAACCACGGGGAGTATGAGTGAGCTCCAAGTCGAAGAGCTATCAGGCCGAGTACATCTGGATCGACGGCACCGAGCCTGAGCCGTTGATGCGGAGCAAGACCCGCATCGTCAAGGGCGGCAAGGAGCCGGAGATCTGGGGCTTCGACGGCTCGAGCACGAACCAGGCCCCGGGTTCGAACTCCGACTGCGTCCTGCAGCCTGTCTTCACCTGCCCGGACCCGCTGCGCGGCGGCGACAACGTGCTCGTGCTGTGTGAGGTCCAGCTGACCGACTTCACCCCGCACCCGACGAACACCCGCGCCGCCGCCCGGGCGGTGGCCGAGAAGTACGCCGACATGTCGCCGATGTTCGGCATCGAGCAGGAGTACACGTTCTTCCAGAACGGGCGTCCGCTCGGCTGGCCGGCGTCAGGCTTCCCCGAGGCGCAGGGCCCGTACTACTGCGGCGTCGGCGGCGAGAAGATGCCCGGCCGGGACATCGTCGAGAAGCACACCCAGGCGTGCCTGGACGCCGGCCTCGCGATCGAGGGCACCAACGCCGAGGTCATGATGGGCCAGTGGGAGTTCCAGATCGGAGTGCTCCCGACCCCCGCGATCGGCGACCACATCTGGGTCGGCCGCTGGCTGCTGCACCGGATCGCCGAGGACTTCGGCGCGTCGGTGTCGTTCGCCGCCAAGCCGATGGCCGGCGACTGGAACGGCGCCGGCGCGCACACCAACTTCTCCACCAAGCAGACCATGGAAAGCTGGGACGCCATCGTCGCCGTCTGCGAGGCGCTGGGCACCCGGGTGATGGAGCACGTCACCCACTATGGTGACGGCATCGAGCTTCGGCTGACCGGCAAGCACGAGACGGCCCCCTGGAACAAGTTCTCCTGGGGCGCCTCGGACCGCGGTGCGTCGATCCGGATCCCGTGGGCCGTCGAGAAGGCCAAGAAGGGCTGGATCGAGGACCGCCGGCCGAACGCCAACATGGACCCCTACGTGGTCTCCTCACTGATCGTCGACACCTGCTGCAGCGCGCTGGCCGGCGACAAGCCGACCCTGTTCGTGCCGTCGCAGACCGCCGACGCGACCGTCAAGGTCTGACCCCGTGGGGCCGCGGTGCGGCCCTGCTGGCACGGAGCATGTCCGCGGCCTCTGGCTGGCAAGCCGCCCTTTGGCCGGAGGCCGCGGGCTGACCGCTCCAAGCGCGCCCTGGCGGCGCGGCGGCACCCTCCCGCGGCCCCGGCCGCCTCCCCGCGGCCGGGACGGCCGCGGGGGTTCCGGGTCGGCCCCGGGTCAGACAACCTTGCGCGAGTCGATGTCCTGCGCGTCGTACGCCGCCTCGCTGTAGGCGATCGTGGGCGCGGGCATGGGCAGCGGGTACGGCTGGACCGAGCCGAGCAGGTGCGCGGCCATCGGCAGCGCCGCCCCGGACCCCCACGCCGGCTTCCAGATCCCCAGCGCCCGGTTGAGGTCGAGCAGGGCGGTGAGTTCGTCGTCGTAGGAGAAGACGATCGACTCCCCCGGCAGCGGCACGCCGCAGTACCGCGCCCAGAGGTCCCGGCGAAGCCGCTGAGCGAAACCAGGCTCGTCCTCGTCAAGCACGGCGATCGACAGCTCGATATCCGTGAAATGGCTGCGGCGCATACAGTTCGCCGAGCCGACCGCACACCACTGGTCATCGATGATGACAACCTTGCTGTGGACCGTGACGCCAGCCCAGCCACAGACCATCACATTGTTCGGGTTTCCACCGACTCCCGGCAGGTGGGGCAGCAGGAAGTTGTTGACGGCGTGGTTCAGCAGCCCGGACGGCGGGTCGGCGGGGTCGGCGCCGTGCACCAGGATCACTTTCAGGCCCGGCTGCTGGATGAGTCTGGCGTTGAGCCAGCCCATCACCTCCTGCGAGGAGAATGCCTGGTCGGCGATGAAAATGTACCGGGTGGCCTGTGAAATCGCCTTTCGCAGCGCTACGTGAAACTCGAAGATTCCATCCGGGGCGAAGGTGATGGGCGCTCGCCTGAACCCGGCCGCGGTGGTGAGAAGCCATCGCTGCGCGGCGGACGGGCCAAGCCTTTCCGGGCCGGCCGCCGAGAACTTCATCTGCGGCACCGTCCGCAGGACCTGAACCCGCTGGCGCGGTCCGACGACGGCCGGCGGCGCCGGGGCGGCCGGAACCGGGGGCGAGTCCGCGAAATGCGTGGGAATCTGCTGGTCGTCGAGGACGAACGTGTCGATCGGCTGTTTGAGCTGCTCATTCCACAGACTGCGGAAGAAGTTGTGCATCGCCCCGGCCGCCGGGCCCTGGACCCGGACCGCCACGTCGTGCCAGCCACGGGTCGGACTCGCCAGCGCCCAGGGCACCGGCATCATTCTGCCGGGTGCCGCGTCGAGCCCGCCGGTGAAAGCGGCGAGCCGATTCGCGCTGCCGCACACGATCATCTTGGCGTGGGCGGCCCCCAGCGGATGCGCGCACGTGTTGAGCAGGATCTTGTTCTGGCCGGCGGGCCCGTAGATCCGCCGCAGCGAGTCAACGCTGAGGATGGTGTGGAGATTGAGGTCGGTCAGGCCTCCCAGCAGGTCGGCCACCGGCTTGTACTTCGGCGCGAAGGGCGACGTCCAGGCCAGGATCCGGACATCCACCTTCCGACCGATGAGCTGGGCGAGCTTCGATCGCAGCGGGGTGCCGCTGGGTAGTTTGAACTCGTCCTGGCCCAGATTTCGGGTAAATTCGTCCTGGAGGTCGATCCCCACTGTCGCGGCGATCTTTCCGATCGACTTGTCGAACGAGCGGATCCGCACCGTCGCCGGCGTCGAGACCAGGCCGAGCCACCACGCCGTGCAGTAGAAGAACCCCGCGCCGACCGGACCGGCGATGAGCTGGTCGATCTCGTTCTCGACGGCGGTGAAATAGGCTAGACCATCGATGAATGCCTCGACGTCGTTCGGCCCCAGATCCCGTGGCGCCCACTGCTCCGGCGCGGTTTCTCCAGGAGGCGGGGAGAACGGAAGGTCGGTGGGGCGGGTAAAGTAGGCGGCTGTCAGCGTGTCGATATTGTGCGGCGCGTGCGACACAATTCCCTTTCGGCGCAGTACACGGCGGGCGACCACGACGGCGCGGCAGGGCGGCTCGGAACGGCCGATATCTGCCAGGGTCCCCCGTCCCTCCCGAATGGTCGGCCATACTGGTTTACCACGTTGCCGGCGACACCGGTGCGTAAAACCGTGAAAGGCTGGTGAACCCCGGGGTCAGCCGTGCGCGGCGCGTTGCTCGCGGGCGAGGACGTCGTCCACCACGGAGCGGGCGCGGGCGGCGGCCCGGCGGTAGCCGGCCGGCAGCTCGTGAACTGTCTCCGCCGGATATCCCAGCGCGCGGGCGACCCGCTCCAGATCGGGCGGACCGGCCGGGAGGACGTCGCCCGCCTGACCGGAGGTCAGCATGATCCCGTTGCGCACCCGCGACGCGAGCGTCCACACGGAGTCCAGGGCGGCGAGCTCGCTCGCGGCGAGCAGGCCCGCGCCGGCCGCGGCGCGAAGGCCGTCCCGGGTGACGGTGGTGCGCAGGCCCGGCAGCCGCCAGGCGTGGCCGAGCTGAAGGAGCTGCAACGTCCACTCGACGTCGGTCAGCCCGCCCGGACCGAACTTCACGTGCAGAGCGCGGTCGACCCCGCGCGGGATCCGTTCCCGTCCCATCCGCCCGCGCAGCCGCACGGACTCGGCGATGGTGCCGGCGGGCAGCGAACGCGGGTACCGGACGCGGTCGGCGAGCCGGCAGAAGCGGGCGGCGAGTTCCGCGTCGCCGGCCAGCGGGTGGGCGCGCAGCAGCGCCTGGGCCTCCCAGCCCGCCGACCAGCGCTCGTAGTAGGACGAGTAGCCCTCGATCGTGCGGGACAACGGTCCGCTACGGCCCTCCGGGCGCAGCGCGGCATCGAGCATCAGCGGCGGGTCCGGGCCCGGCAGCGCGAGCAGGCGATGCAACTCCTCGATGATCTCGGCGGCCAGCCGGGCCGCCCGCGCCTCACCGACCCCCGGTCCCGCCTCGTGGACGAACAGCACGTCGGCGTCGCTGCCGTAGGACAGCTCCCCGCCGCCGAGCCGGCCCATCGCGACGACGGCCAGCCGGACGGGCAGCCCGTCGCCCCCGCCGCCCCCGTCGCCCCCGCCGGAACCGCTCACCGCGTTCACCGCGCCGAACCCGCCGGAGCCGCTCGAACCGCTCGAACCGCTCGAACCACCGGAACCGACGGAACCGACGGAGCCGTCGGCACCGTGGACACCGGCGACCTCGCGGCGCGCGATCAGCAGGGCGGCCTCGATCGTGGCCGCGGTGGCGTCCGAGAGGGCCCGGCCGACAGCGCCGACGTCGAGCAGGCCCAGCAGGTCCGCGCAGGCCACCCGGACGAGTTCGACCCGGCGCACCGCCCGGGCCCGGCCGACCGCGTCCTCGGCGTCGGGGTTGCGGTGCGCGACCGCGAGCAGGGTGCGTACCAGGGCCTCGCGCGGCACCGGGCGCAGCTCCTCCTCGGTGCGCAGCAGCCGCACCGACTCCGGCGCCCGGGCCATCAGGTCGGCGACGTAGCGGCTGGTGGCCAGCACCCGGGCAAGCCGGTCGGCGGCGCCGGCGGAATCCCGCAGCAGCCGCAGGTACCAGGGGGTGCGCCCGAGCGCCTCGCTGACCTGCCGGTACGCCAGCAGCCCGGCGTCGGGCTCGGGGGCGTCGGCGAACGCGGGCAGCATCGCCGGCAGCAGGTGCCGCTGGATGGCGGCCGTGCGGCTCACACCGTTCGTCAGCGCCTCGATGTGACGCAGCGAGCGGGCCGGGTTGGCGAAGCCGAGCGCGGCCAGCCGGTCGGCGGCCTCCTGCGGGGTCAGCCGCATCTCCTCCGCGGACAGCCGGGCCACGGCCTCCAGCAGCGGCTGGTAGAAGAGCTTCTCGTGCAGCGAGCGGACGAAGCGGGCGACCCGGCGGTGCTCCGCGTCCAGCTCGGCGGCGCCCGGCAGGCCCATACACCGGGCCAGCCAGCGCAGCTCCCCGGGATCGCGCGGCAGCGTGTGCAGCCGGCGCAGCCGCTGTAGTTGCAGCCGGTGCTCGGCCGCGCGCAGGAACCGGTAGGCGTCGGCGAGCCCGGCGGCGTCGCGGCGGCCGACGTACCCGCCGCGCGCCAGCCCGTCGAGGGCGTCCAGGGTGGACGCGACCTGGAGCTTGGCGTCCGCCCGGCCGTGCACCAGTTGCAGCAGCTGCACCGCGAACTCGACGTCGCGCAGCCCGCCGGGGCCGAGCTTGAGGTTGCGGTCGGCCTCGGAGCGTGACAGCGAACGCTCCACCCGCCGCCGCATGGCCCGGATGTCGGCGACGAACCCGGGGCGGGAGGCCGCCGTCCACACCATCGGGGCGACCATCGCGGCGAACCGCCGGCCGAGCTCGAAGTCACCGGCGATCGGGCGGGCCTTGAGCAGGGCCTGGAACTCCCAGGTCCGGGCCCAGCGCCGGTAGTAGGCCCGATGGCTGTCGAGGGTGCGCACCAGCGCGCCGTGCCGACCCTCCGGGCGGAGGTTGACGTCCACCTGGAACAGCTCGCCGGCCGCGGTCGGCATGCCGCAGACCCGGACGACCCCCTCGGCGAGCCGCGTCGCGGTGCGCAGCACCGCCTCCAGACCCGGCGGCGCCTCCGGCATCCGCGCCTGCACAGCCTTCGTCTCAGCCGCCCCCTCAGTCCCAACCGCCCCCTCAGTCCCAACCGCCGCCGCCGGCATCAGCGCCGGCGCGGCCACGAACAGGACGTCGACGTCGCTGACGTAGTTCAACTCGCACCCGCCGCACTTGCCCATCCCGATCACGGCGAGGCGGACGGGGACGTCGCCAGGCCCGAGCCCGGCGCGGGCCACGGCGAGGGCGGCGTCGAGGGCGGCCCCGGCGAGGTCGGCGAGCTCGGCGGTGGCGTCGTCGAGGGTCACCGCCCCGGTGAGGTCCCGCGCGGCCAGGACGAGCAGGGCGCGCCGGTAGGCCAGGCGCAGCGCGTCCAGCACGTCCGGGCCGGCGCCGCGGGCGCGGGGCTCGACGGCGCCTGGGTCCGCGCCGACGGCCCGCAGCAGCCTGCCGCGGGCCGCCACCGGATCGGCCGGGCCGGTCATCGCCTCGTCGGAGTCCAGGATCGCCCAGTCCCCGGGGTGCGCGACGAGATGATCACCCAGTGCGGAGCTCGCGCCCAGCACCGCGACCAGCCGGCGGCGCAGGCCCGCCCGGCTGGCGAGCGCGGTCAGCAGCCGCGCGCCCGCCAGCGTGTCCTGGGCGTCCAGCGTGTCCTGGGCGTCCAGCGTGTCCTGGGCGTCCAGCGTGTCCTGGGCGTCCAGCGTGTCCTGGGCGTCCAGCGTGTCCTGGGCGTCCAACGCGTCCAGCAGCCGGTCGAGGCAGCGCAGCGCCCGGTCGGGATCGGCGGCGGCAGCGAGCTCGCCGACGACGGCGCTCGCCGCGAACCCGCCCGCGCCGTCATCCACCGGCAGCAGCCCGATCCGCCGCATGGTCGCGGCGACCCGCTCGACGTCGGAGAAGCCGAGCCGGGCAAGCTGCGCGGCGACCGTGTGGCGCCGCCGGTCAGCGGCCGGGACGGTCATCTGACGGGAACGGTCAGCCGGCCGGGCGCGGTCACCCGGTGGGGTACGGACGTCTGGTGGGGCATGGGCGCGTCTTCCGGAGGAGCGGCGGCCCGCGGCCGCCGGCTCCTCACAGGGTCGGGAGGTACCGGTCGATCTCGAACGGCGTGACCTGCCTGCGGTACTCGATCCACTCCGAGCGCTTGTTGCGCAGGAAGAAGTCGAACAGCTCGTCGCCGAGGGTCTCCCGGACGAGCGAGGACGTCTCCATGGTCGCGATCGCCTCGGCGAGGGACCCGGGCAGCGCGGTGATGCCGCGCTCCCGGCGCTGCGCGTCCGTCAGCGTCCACACGTCGTCGGCCGCCGGTGCCGGGAGGTCGTACCCGCCCTGTACCCCGCGCAGGCCGGCGGCGAGCATCAGCGCGAAGGTCAGGTACGGGTTGCAGGCGCTGTCCGGCGACCGGAACTCGACCCGGGCCGCGTTGGACTTGTTGAGCTTGTACAGCGGCACCCGGACGAGCGCCGAGCGGTTGTTGTGGCCCCAGCAGACGTAGGCGGGCGCCTCCATCAGCTCACCGGCGCGCTGGTCTCCGACCAGCCGCTTGTAGGAGTTCACCCACTGGTTGGTGACCGCGGTGATCTCAGCGGAGTGCACCAGCAGCCCGGCGATGAACGCCTTGGCCACCTTGGAGAGCTGGTACTCGTCGGTCGGGTCGTGGAAGGCGTTGCGGTCGCCCTCGAACAGGCTCATGTGGGTGTGCATGCCCGACCCGGCCTGGTCGCTGAACGGCTTGGGCATGAACGTCGCGTAGATGCCCTGGCGCAGCGCCACCTCCTTCACCACCTGCCGGAAGGTCATGATGTTGTCGGCGATGGTGAGCGCGTCGGCGTAGCGCAGGTCGATCTCCTGCTGGCCCGGGGCGACCTCGTGATGGCTGAACTCCACCGAGATACCGAGCCGTTCCAGCACGCCGATGGCCTGCTGGCGGAAGTCGTGGCTGATGTCGTTCGGGGTCAGGTCGAAGTAGCCCGACTCGTCCACCGGCGGCGGCATCGGGCCGCCGCGCGTCGGCGGGTGCTTGAGCAGGAAGAACTCGATCTCGGGATGGGTGTAGAAGGTGAACCCGGCGTCGGCCGCCCTCGCCAGGGTGCGGCGCAGCACCCAGCGGGAGTCCGCGACCGCGGGCGTCCCGTCCGGCATGACCAGGTCGCAGAACATGCGGGCGGTCATCGGGTGCTCGCCGCGCCACGGCAGCACCTGGAAGGTGGACGGGTCGGGCCGGGCGAGCATGTCCGCCTCGTGCACCCGCGCGAAGCCCTCGATCGCGGAGCCGTCGAAGCCGATGCCCTCGGCGAGCGCGCCCTCCAGCTCGGCCGGCGCGATCTCGACCGACTTCAGCACCCCCAGGACGTCGGTGAACCAGAGCCGGACGAACCGGATGTCGCGTTCCTCGAGGGTGCGAAGAACGAATTCCTGTTGTTTGTCCATGAGCCCTCCGCGCTGAGGTGTGGACTCGTCGGCACGGCTCCCCGAGTCATCTTCCGGTGGTCTTCCCCCGGATGCGCCGCCGCCCGATACTCCGAGCCGGGGCGCGGCGCCCCCGGGTACTTCGACCCGAGAGTAGCGACTGATCCTGCCCGACGCGCCTGACGTTACAGCGAAGTTGCGCCGCCGCAACCGCTCGTACCCACCCCCGCCGCGACACCGCCGGGCCGGGGCATCGCGGCCTACGCTGCCTATATGGCCCAGTTGCGGATCGCCCTCGCCCAGGTGGACACCACCGTCGGAGACCTGGACGGCAACGCGGAGCTGGTCAGCTCCTGGACCAAGCAGGCACTCGCCCGCAGCGCGCACCTGGTCGTGTTCGGCGAGATGACGCTGACCGGCTACCCGGCCGAGGATCTCGTCCTGCGCCGCTCCTTCGTGGCCGCCTCCGCCGCCGCCCTCGAGCGCCTGGCGGTCCGGCTCGCCGAGGAGGGCGCCGGCGAGATCGCCGTCGTCGTCGGCTATCTCGACGCCTCCCCGACCCCGGCGCCGGCGGTCGGGCGTCCGGCCGGGGAGCCGCAGAACTGCGTCGCCGTGCTGTGGCAGGGCAGGGTCGCGGCCCGCTCGGCCAAGCACCACCTGCCCAACTACGGGGTGTTCGACGAGTTCCGCTACTTCGTGCCGGGCACCACGTTCCCGGTGTTCCGGCTGCACGGCGTCGACGTCGGGCTGACCGTCTGCGAGGACCTCTGGCAGGAGGGCGGCCCGGTCGCGGTGGCCCGCGAGGTCGGGGTCGGGCTGCTGCTGTGCATCAACGGGTCACCGTACGAGCAGGGCAAGTCCTACCACCGGGACGAGCTGTGCGCGCGCCGCGCCCGCGAGGCCGGCGCGACGCTGGCATACGTCAACCTGGTCGGCGGCCAGGACGAGCTGGTCTTCGACGGCGACTCGCTGGTCGTCGACGCCGACGGCGAGGTCCTCGCCCGGGCGCCGGTCTTCGCCGAGACCCTGCTCACCGTCGATCTCGACCTGCCCGAAGGCGCCGGCACCGGCGTGGGCCCGGAGACGGGCCCGGACGGGCCGGTGGACGCCGGCGACGGCACCACGATGGCCGTCAGCCGCGTCGTGCTCGCCGCCGATCCGCTGCCGGCCTGGGAGCCGCGCCCGGCGACGGTCGCCGACCGGCCCGACCCCGCCGGCGAGCTGTACGCCGCCGTCGTCACCGGGACCCGCGACTATGTCCGCAAGAACGGCTTCCGCTCGGTGGCGCTCGGGCTCTCCGGCGGCATCGACTCGGCCCTGGTGGCCACGATCGCGGTGGACGCCCTGGGCCCGGACGCCGTGCACACCGTGGCCATGCCGTCGGCGCACTCGTCCCAGGGCTCGCTGGACGACGCCGCCGAGCTCGCCCACCGGCAGCGGACCCGGCACAGCGTCGTCCCCATCGAGCCGACCGTGGCCGCCTTCCACGCCGCGCTCGCGGCCGCGGGGGGCCTGCACGGGCTGGCCGCGGAGAACCTGCAGGCGCGGGTCCGTGGGACGCTGCTGATGGCGCTGTCGAACGAGCACGGCCACCTGGTTCTGACGACGGGGAACAAGAGCGAGCTGGCCACCGGCTTCTCCACCCTCTACGGCGACAGCGCCGGCGGGTTCGCCCCGATCAAGGACGTCTCGAAGACCAACGTGTGGGTGCTGGCCCGCTGGCGCAACGCGCGGGCGGTCGCCCGCGGCGAGGTCCCCCCCATCCCGGAGGAGATCATCGTCAAGCCGCCGTCGGCGGAACTCGCCCCCGGCCAGCTCGACTCCGACCGCCTCCCGGACTATTCGGTCCTCGACGCCGTGCTCGACGACTACGTCAGCCACGACCTCGGCCGGGCCGAGCTGACGGCGGCGGGCCACGACCCGGCGACGGTCGACCGGGTGATCCGCCTGGTCGACCTCGCCGAGTACAAGCGCCGGCAGAACCCGCCCGGGCCGAAGGTGACGTCCAAGGCGTTCGGCCGCGACCGCCGGTTGCCGATCACCTCTCGCTGGCGCGAGCGCGACCACTCCGCGGGCTGACCGCCGGGCGGCCCCGCCCGCGGGCGACCTGACCGCGGGCGGCCTGACCGCGGGCGGGGTGGGCCGGGCTCAGACCTGGATACGACGCTCGACGGCGTCGAGGATCTCCGCGACGGCCTCGTCCACCGGCACGCCGTTGCGCTGCGTGCCGTCCCGGAAGCGGAAGGACACCGCGCCCTTGGCGACGTCCTCGTCACCGGCGAGCAGCATGAAGGGCACCTTCTGCTTCTGGGCGGTGCGGATCTTCTTCTGCATCCGGTCGTCGGAGGAGTCGACCTCGACGCGGATGCCCCGCTGCCGCAGCTTCGCCGCCACGTCGGTCAGATACGGCACGTGCTCGTCGGTGATCGGGATGCCCACCACCTGCACGGGAGCCAGCCACGGCGGCAGCGCGCCGGCGTAGTGCTCCAGCAGGATCGCGAAGAACCGCTCGATCGTCCCGAACAGCGCCCGGTGGATCATGAACGGGCGCTGGCGGGTGCCGTCCGCCGCCTGGTAGGTCATGTCGAAGCGCTGCGGGAGCTGGAAGTCGACCTGGATGGTGGACAGCTGCCAGGTGCGCCCGATCGCGTCCCGGGCCTGCACGGAGATCTTCGGCCCGTAGAACGCGCCGCCGCCCTCGTCCATGACGAGCTCGAGGTCCTGCTTGGAGGCGGCCTCGCGCAGCAGCTCGGTCGCCTCCTCCCACTCCTTGTCGCTGCCGATCGCCTTGCCCGGCGGACGGGTCGACAGCTCGAGGTAGAAGTCCTCGAGGCCGTAGTCGCGCAGCAGGCCGAGCACGAACTTCAGGACGGTGTCGAGCTCGGTGGGCAGCTGCTCGCGGGCGCAGAACAGGTGCGCGTCGTCCTGGGTGAGGCCGCGGACCCGGGTCAGGCCGTGCACGACCCCGGACTTCTCGTACCGGTAGACGGTGCCGAACTCGAACAGCCGCAGCGGCAGCTCCCGGTACGACCGGCCGCGCGACCGGAAGATCAGGATGTGCATCGGGCAGTTCATCGGCTTGAGGTAGTAGTCCGCCCCGCCGTCGAGCTGCATGGGCGGGTACATGCCGTCGGCGAACCAGTCGAGGTGCCCGGAGATCTCGTAGAGATCCGACTTGGTGATGTGCGGGGTGTTGACGAACTCGTACCCGGCCTCGATGTGCCGGCGCCGCGAGTAGTCCTCCATCACGGTGCGGATCGCGCCGCCCTTGGGATGGAACACGGCCAGGCCGGGCCCGATCTCGGTCGGGAAGGAGAACAGGTCGAGCTCGGCGCCCAGCCGGCGGTGGTCGCGCTTCTCCGCCTCGGCCAGCCGGTGCTGGTAGGCCTTGAGCGCGTCGCGGGACTCCCAGGCGGTGCCGTAGATGCGCTGCAGCTGCGGGTTGCGCTCGCTGCCCCGCCAGTACGCCGCCGCCGAGCGCTGGACGGCGAACGCGGGGATGTGCCGGGTGGTGGGCACGTGCGGCCCGCGACACAGGTCCTTCCAGCACAGCTCGCCGGACTTCGGGTCGAGGTTGTCGTAGATGGTGAGCTCGCCCTCGCCCACCTCGACCCCGGCCTCGGCGTCGTCGCCCGCGCTGGACTTCAGCCCGATCAGCTCGATCTTGTACGGCTCGTCGGCGAGCTCGGCGCGCGCCTCGTCCTCGGAGACGACCCGCCGGGCGAAGCGCTGGCCGGCCTTGATGATCTCCTGGGCGCGCTTCTCGACGGCCTTGAGGTCCTCCGGGGTGAACGGGCGCTCGACGTCGAAGTCGTAGTAGAAGCCGTCCTGGATCGGCGGGCCGATGCCGAGCCGGGCCTTGGGGAACAGGTCCTGCACCGCCTGTGCCACCACGTGGGCGCAGGAGTGGCGGACGATGGCCCGCCCGTCCGGCGAGTCGACGGTGATCGGCTCGACGACGTCACCGGCGGCGAGCGGATGGGAGAGGTCACGCTGGAGACCACCCACGCGGGCCGCGATCACCGACCGCTCCCCGTCGAAGAGCTCGGCGGCCGTAGTCCCCGTCCGCACCACCCGCTCCTCGGCCTGCTGACCTCGCTGGACGGTTACGCGGACGTCGGACACCGGTTTCTCCTGCTGCGTTGGACGAACGACCGGGGCGTGCCTGTGACCGCCCCTGATCACTGATCGGCTGGTTCTCGGGGATCTGCGAATCTCGGGTTCTCTGGTTGTCGGGCCGGCTGGGCCGCGTGCCGGCCTCGAACCGCCGGTACCGGGCGCGTGGCCGCGATGCGGTTGCCAGGCCGTGCGGTTGCCAGGCCGTGCGGTTGCCAGGCCGTCCCGACCGCCGATGCTACTCGCGCGCTCCGGGCACCCCAACGGAATTACACGCACGGTGACACACCGGCCCTCGCCGGGCACGCGGACCGGCGTCCACCGGGCAGGCGGGCCGGCGACCACCCGGTGGGCGGGCGGCTGCCGTCGGTGGGCGGGGACCGGTCAGCAGAGGCGGATGCCGCCCAGGACGGTGTCCACGATCTGGCCGATCCGGGTGCCGCTGACCTCGTGGCTCCCGCTGGTGTACTGGCGGTAGGAGACCGGGCCGACGAGCATGTCCGTCACCAGGTCGATGTCCAGGTCGGCCAGGAGCTCACCGTCGGCCACCCCGCGCCGCAGGACGCTTGCCACCCGCTCCCGCGACGGGACGATCACCTGCTGGCGGTAGGTGTCGAACAACTCCGGGTGGGTCTCCTTCTCCGCCAGCAGGCGCGGCATGATCCGCCCCGACAGCGTCTGGATGCTGTGCCGGCGCACCGAGTTGAGCGCGGCGACGAGGTCGTCACGCAGCGAGCCGGTGTCGTGCGGCTCGTAGGGCTCCGCCAGCGTCGCCAGCGCGTCGGCGACCAGGGCGCCCTTCGTCGGCCAGCGCCGGTAGACGGTGCCCTTGCCCACCCCGGCCGCGGCCGCGACCGCCTCCATCGACAGCCCACCGAACCCGCTGGTGGCCAGCTCGGTCAGCGTCGCCTGGATGATCGCGGTGTCGCAGCGGGTGTCCCGCGGACGCCCCGGCGGGCGCACCACCCCTGAGGGCGCGGGCGCCGGCCGGCCCCCGGGCGCCGCCCCGCGCACGTGTGTGACGGCCATCAGACCGCCCGGCCCGACGGTGGTCGCGGCCCAGGCCGGTCGCCGTGCTGGTCCATCCGCATGCCCTACGCCACCCGCGCCTTCGTCACGCCACCCACGGACCGTGGACCGTGGACCGTCCCAGTCGGGTCTGCCCGCCCGGTGCCCCTGGGCACCCAGCGGCCCGGGGCACCCGTGGCCCCGGGCATGGTGACCCGGACACCTGGTGACTCCGGGCACACTGTGCCGGCACGTTTCCCCGCCCGCGGCTCACAAGATCGGACAGTACGTCCGCGCGATGCCACACGCATCCGTTTGCGATTGCAGCGCGCCTGTGCATGATGCGCCACCGCAGGTCAACACATCAGCTTCGACACTCCGCTCAAACAATTGAAACCCTCCGGACACGCTCGGCATGCGCCGCCGCCGGGCCCAGGGAGGGCACGCGAGGGCGACAGCCCGACCCCACCCCGTGGCCCGCGATGTCACCCTCGGGCCGGTGCCCCACGGCAGGGCTCCGCGCGAAGGCGGATCGGTGGCAGCATGGGGGCACGCCGGGACGCGATCCCGCGCCCGGACGGATCACCGGGAGATCGCATGACTTCATCGATCGGCAAGCCCCGCTCATCCAGCGGCCCCGCCACGCCCGGAACGGAGCCGGCGGCGACGCTCTACGGCGCGCCGACCACGCCCCGAACCGGTGGCCAGGCGCCCGCCACACCGACCACCATCCGGCCCGCCAGCCACAGCCGGACCACAGTCCGCGACATCCGCGCAGCCAAGGACCGCGGCCAGCGGTGGGCCATGCTCACCGCCTACGACGTGATCACCGCCGGGATCTTCGACGAGGCCGGCATCCCGGTCCTCCTCGTCGGGGACTCCGCGGCAAACACCGTCTACGGCTACGAGACCACCGTCCCGATCACCGTGGACGAGCTGGTCCCGCTGGTCCGCGCGGTGGTGCGCGGCGCGCCACACGCGATGGTCGTCGCCGACCTGCCGTTCGGCTCCTACCAGGCGAGCCCCGAGCAGGCGCTGACGACCGCGACCCGCTTCCTCAAGGAGGGCGGGGCGCACGCGGTCAAGCTCGAGGGCGGCGCGCGGGTGCTGCCCCAGGTCGGGGCGCTGGTGGCCGCCGGCATCCCGGTGATGGGCCACCTCGGCCTGACCCCGCAGAGCGTCCACGCCTTCGGCGGCTACCGGGTACAGGGCCGCGACGGCGCCGGTGAGGTCCTGCTCGCCGACGCACTGGGCCTGCAGGAGGCGGGCGCGTTCGCCGTCGTGCTGGAGGTCGTCCCCGCCGACCTGGCCGCCCGGGTGACCAAGGAGCTGCTGATCTCCACGGTGGGGATCGGCGCCGGCGCCGACTGCGACGCGCAGGTCCTCGTCTGGCAGGACATGGCCGGCCTGACCGGCGGCCAGGCGCCCCGCTTCGTCAAGCGGTTCGCCGACCTGCGCACGGCGCTCACCGACGCCGCGGCCGCGTTCCGTGACGAGGTGTCGGGCGGCCTCTACCCGACTGTCGAGCACAGCTACTGACCTCCGGCGGGGCGGCGGGCCCGCACCCGGGGCCCACTGCCCCGCCGTTCGTCCCGCCGCCCGCTGTCCAGCGACGTTCGTCCCGCCGTCCCGCCGTCCCGGTGTTCGCCGTCAGGGCCGGGGGGCCGCGGCGAGCGCGGTGGACAGCTCCGCGCGGGCCTCGACCAGCGACGGCCCGTACCAGGTGAGGAGCCGGCCGGAGACGCACACCGCGGGCGCGGCGAACGCCTCCGGCCCGTCCGACGGGCTGAACGCGTACGGCTCGTCGGGCAGCACCACGAGATCATGTGCGGGCAGCGTGTCGAGATCCACCCGCGGGTAGCGCTCGTCCGCCCCGGCGAGGGCGTTGTCGACCCCGAGCCGGGCCAGCAGGTCACCGGCGAACGTGTCGCGGCCGAGCGCCATCCACGGCCGGCGCCAGATCGGGACGACGGCGCGCCGGCGCGGGCCGTCGCTCGGCGCCGCCCAGACCCGCTCCGCCGTCTCCAGCCAGCTGGGACGGGGCAGCCGGCAGGCCAGGCGCAGCAGGCGGTCGAGGCTGCGCAGGGCCGCGGGCACGGTGGTCGGCGCCGTCACCCAGACGGCGAGCCCGGCCGCCCGCAGCGCGTCCAGGTCCGGCTGCCGGTTCTCCTCGGCGTTTACGCAGACGACGTCCGGCGCCAGCGCCACGATCGCCGCGATGTCCGGGTTCTTCGTGCCGCGCACTCGCGTCACGGCCAGGTCCGCCGGCCGGGAGCACCAGTCGGTGGCACCCACCAGCAGGCCGGGCGCCGTCGCCGCGACGGACTCGGTCAGGCTCGGCACCAGGGAGACCACGCGCCGGACTACAGCGGGGACGTCCACCCGCTCACCAAGATCGTCGACCGGCACGGGGTGGACGCCCGCTCAGACGTCGGTGACGCGCAGGCCGGCGTGCGCCTTGTAGCGGCGGTTGACCGAGATGAGGTTGGCGGTGAGCGCCTCGACCTGGCCGGCGTTGCGCAGCTTGCCGGCGTAGATGCCGCGCATCCCGGTGATCCGGTTCGCCAGCGCGATCACCGTGTCGGTCGCGGAGCGGTCGTCGCCGATGACCAGGATGTCGGTGTCGATCGACTCGACGGACTCGTCCATGAGCAGGACAGCCGACACGTGGTGGAAGGCGCCGACGACGGTGCTGTCCGCCAGCACGGCGGCGGCCTGCTGCGCGGCGCTGCCCTCGGCGACGGGCAGCGCGAACGCGCCACCCTTGTCGAAGCCCATCGGGTTCACGCAGTCGATCACGATCTTGCCGGCCAGCTGCTTGCGCAGGTCGGCCAGCAGCTCGCCGTGCCCCTCCCACGGGACGGCGACGATCACGACGTCGGCCCGCTCGGCGACGTCGGCGTTGTCGCCGCCGGAGATGTTCCGCCCGGACGCGGCCAGCTTCGCGGCCGCCTCCCGGCCGCGCTCGGCCGAGCGCGACCCGACGAGGACCTGGTGACCCGCCATCGCGAAGCGGACGGCGAGCCCGCCGCCCTGCGGCCCCGAACCGCCGAGGATGCCGATCACGAGCGAGGAGACGTCCGGAAGAGGCGTCGATGCTGAGCTCACCGGGCCATCCTGCCCGAAACCCGCTCCACGTGCCGACCACCGTCACACCCTGTGACCCCGCTCCCAATTCGGGGTTCGCGACCCGACGAGCGCCGGCCCGCGGTGGGCTGCCAGGGAGAGGCGGGTCACCAGGGAGAGACAGTGGGCGGGCCGGGGAGCACGCGGTATCGGCATGAGGGGTTCCCCAGCCGAGGGTTGCCGGTGACCTCGACCGTCAGATACCACGAAGGCCCCACGCGGCACACAGGGGCACACAACGGCCAGCGGAAGGACATTTACCCCCACCCCCTCGCGGGGCCACCCACCCGATAGGGGACTATGAAGAAACAACGGGGTAGCTACGATCGCGATCATTGATGTGAGCTGGACTGATCCCCGGCTCGGGCAGGCGGCACCGACGCCTCCGGCGGAGCATCGCGACCGGCGAAGGAGCAGCACGGGTGGCGGATCTTCATCGAACTCTGACCACGACGCGGAGCACCGACGATCTGACGCAACGTGAGGATCCGTACGCTTCGGGGAGCCCCGGACGTGCGTTCGTCCCAGATGGGCCGTACCGTTCCCAATCACACGTAACAAGCAGATCTTCGGCAGGCAGATCTTACGAGTCAGGCGAGAGAGGTCGAGCAATGGCGGACGTGTCGGTTCGCTTCGCGATGACGAACGACAGCGAAGTGGTGCTGAACCTGTCGCTGCCGCAGGCACTGCGCCTGATGGAAGCGATCGCGCGCAAGGTGGGCGAGACCCTCGCCGAGCGCAGCAACCAGTCGGTGGGTGGGGTCGGCGGCGTCCCCTCGCCCGCACCCTCCAACGGAATGCCGAGCCTGGGGCCGTACACGCCGTCCTGAAACGGCTCGCACCGTCCCGAACGAAGGCCGTCCCGAACGAAGGCCGTCCTGAACAGGAACGGTCTGGCAGCAGGCCGGTCCGGAAGCAGGCCGGTCGACCTCATGGGTCGCCCGGGGTCATCGTCGCGCGTGTCGGTCACCCATGGGCGGCCGACCGTTCAAAGGGCACCCGACAACGGGGTGCCCGTCACGGGGTGCCGGCGGCAGGGCGCGGAGGAACGACCTGGTCCGCACCGGGTGCCACCAGGCCGGCGTCCGCCGCGGCCAGGTCGGGGCCGGGCACCGCGCCGCCCGTGCCCGGCGCGGACGGATACCCGAACCCGGGCGGGCGTCGCAGGGCCCGCGGGTGGGACGACGCGTACACCTCACGCAGATGGTCCATCGTGACCAGCGTGTAGATCTGGGTCGTGCTGACCGAGGCATGCCCCAGCAGCTCCTGCACCACCCGGACATCCGCGCCGCCGTCGAGCAGGTGGGTCGCGAACGAGTGCCGCAGCACGTGCGGCGACGCCCCGGGAACGCCGGCCGCGTTCGCCGCCGCGCGCAGCGCCGACCACGCGCTCTGCCGGGACAGCCGGTTCCCCCGGCGCGAGACGAAGACCGCCGTCCCCGAGCACTCGGTGACCAGATGCGGCCGTCCGCGCCGCAGGTAGCGTTCCAGCGCGGTCACCGCGTACCGGCCGAGCGGGACGACCCTGTCCCGCCCGCCCTTGCCCCGCAGCCGCACCGCGGACCGGTCCAGGTCGAGATCGTCCAGATCCAGCCCGACGGCCTCGGAGATCCGCGCGCCCGTCCCGTAGAGCAGTTCGAGCAGGGCCGCGGAGCGCAGCCGCCGGGCCAGCTCCGCCGGGTCGCCGCCGGAGACCTCCGCGTACTCCGGGCCGCCGGCCACCGCGGCGGCGATGACCGCGCTCACCTGGTCGACGGTGAGCGCCCGCGGCAGCCGCCTGGGCGGCACCGGCGGCCGGACCGGACGGGCCACGTCCTCGCTGACGTCGCCCTCCTGCGCGGCGAACCGGTGCAGCGACCGGACCGCGACCAGCATCCGGGCCACCGACGCCGGGGCGAGCGGCGGATGGGTCTCGTCGCCCTCCCGCAGGGCGGCGGCGAACTCCGCGATCTGCGCCTCCCCCACCGCCGCCAGCGAGGTGATCCCGCCGGCCGCCAGGTGCTCGCGGTAGCGGCGCAGGTCACGGCGGTAGGCCAGCACCGAGTTCCGGGCCAGCCCGCGCTCGCCGTCGACGTGGTCCAGGTAACGCTCGATGACCTGGACCGGGCCGGCCGGATCGCCCGGCGGCCCACCGCGGCGGGCGTCGCCGCCTTCCACCGTGGTCATCATCGAACTGATATTAGGACGCGGCTGCGACGGTTCGCCGTTGCCCGTCCCACGTCGCCGTCGAGCGTCTATCGTGACAGCTTGTGCGGACGGGCATTGTATTGTCACGTTTCGCCGCACGTCGGGGGTACACCATCGCCACCACCTCGATAGCCGGCCCGGTTCGCGCCGGATCGGCCCGCGCGGCCTCGGTCTGCGCGGCCTCGGTCTGCGCGGCCTCGCTCCTGGCGGGGTCGGTCCTCGCCGGCTGCGGGGGCGCGGGCCCCTCGGGTGGGGCACCGCCGCCCGCACGTCCCGGCTCCGCCACGGTCGGCGGCCCGGTGAGCCCCGGCCCCACCGGCGGCCCGGGCACCGCGGCGGCCACCGGCACCTCGGCACCGACCACCACCGCCGGCGGTGCGGCCGCCCCGTCCGACGGCTCCCCCGCCGCGGCCGGCCGGGTCGTCGAGGCCTACTACCGCGAGATCAACGCCGCCGCCCGCGACGGGCGGGTCGCCGACGTCTCGGCGACCGCGCTGCCGGGCTGCCAGACCTGCGCCCTGGACGTCGGCATGACCCGCCACCTCGACCAGCTCGGGCTGCGCGCGGCCCAGGAGCCCTACGAGATCACCGGGCTGGCCGCCGGCGAACGCACCGGCACCGTCGTCGACGTTCGCTTCACCGCCACGACCCGACAGGTCCACCTGCTCGACCCGGCGGGCCGCGACGCCGGCACGGAACCGGCCGTGCCCACCCGCACCGCGACGGCCCGCCTCGCGCTGACCGGCCCCGGCTGGCGCCTCCAGACCATCACCTACGCCGCGGGGTAGCCGTGAGTCACCGCCGCGGCCACCTGGCCGCCCTCGCCGCACTGGTCGCGGCCGCGCTGCTCGCCCTCAGCGGAGCCGGTCCCGGCCCGCTGTCCGCGCCGGGATCTCCCGCCTGGGCCGCCCCCGCGCCCGGTCCGGAGACGGCGGCGCAGGTCCCGTGCACCGGAGCGCGGTGGGGCAGCTGCGACACCCGGGCCACGGACAACGGCTACCAGTACCGCTACCGCGGCGGGTACCTCGAGCGGGTACCGCTCGGCGGCGCCACCGGCGGGGGTGGCGGCGGCTGTGGCGACGACTGCCCGCCCGACCCGGACGCGCTGTGCGCGCTGCTGACCGGCGTCGGCCCCGCCCCGGAGATGACCGCGGCGGAACGCGCCGAGTACGACGCGCTCGTCGCGAACTGCGGCCCGGTGCTCTACGACCCCGACGGCATCGCCGTCGCCGACATCGCCGCGCAGCTCGCCGACTACCTACGCGAGGAGCTGCTGCCCACCCCGGACGTAGTGATCCAGCCGGTCGGGAACAGCTTCGCGAACCTACCGACGATCATGCACACGGCGGTGCCCGACGCGTTCACCTTCGACGTCGCCGAACCCGTCCTGGCCACGATCAGCGCGAACCCGCACTACGTCTGGGACTTCGGCGACGGCGAGACCGGCCCGGACGCGCCCGGCCGCCCCTACGACCCGGCGATCTCCCCCCGCGACCACCCGGACGCCTACGTCGCCCACGCCTACCACCGCCCGGGCACCTACCAGGTGACCCTCACCGTGACCTGGGACGGCTTCTTCACCGTGCCCGGGGTGGCGCAGGCGTTCCCGCTGGCGGACGTCGTCCTCGCCGCGGCCGAGCCAATCACCATCGAGGAGGCCGGCGGCGTGCTCGTCGACAACGACTGAGCCCCGTCCACCGGTACTGTCGACGGGCGCCGATCAGCCGCTCGCGGCGGGCCGGGCCGACCATTCCGAGCCGAGCGGGCGCAGCCGCTCGTACCCGTCCACCCGGGCGCGGTAGGTCGCCAGCAGGCCGATCACCGCCATCCCGTTGGTGATCTCGCCACGCATCACCCGGTCCACCGCCTCCGACAGGTCGACGCGGGTGATGTCCATCTCGGCCTCCTCGTGGACGCCGACATGCCGCTCGGCCGCCGGGATCTCCACCAGGTCACGGGCCAGGAACAGCCGGAAGGCCTCGTCGGTCATCCCCGGCGAGGCGTAGACGTCGACGAGCAGGTCGAGACGGCCCGGCCGCAGGCCCGCCTCCTCAGCGAGCTCCCGGGCAGCCGCGACGGACGCCGGCTCGCCGGGGACGTCGAGGATGCCCGCGGGCAGCTCCCACAACTGGCCGCCCACCGGGTGCCGGTACTGGCGGACCATCACCACCCGCTCCTGGTCGTCCAGGGCGACGACGCCGACCGCGCCCGGGTGCACCACCACGTCCCGCTGGGACGTGTCGCCGTCGGGCATCCGCACCATGTCACGGCGAACGGCGATGACCCGCCCGCGGTAGGCGACGGAGCTGTCCGCCACCTCGTAGGTGTGCGCGGTACCGCTCATGGGGAAACCAGCTCTCCGTCGCTCACACCGGCCGCCGCGGCCGGCCCCGTGGACCCACCGGGCAATGCCGCACCCACGGCACCACCGGTACCCGCGGCACCGCTGACACCGGCGGTCGTGCCGGCGCCGGCCGCCGCGCTCTGCTCCGCGCGGCCCCGGCGGGCCCGCCCACCTGCCGACCGGGCACCGTTGCCCGCCCGCGCACCGGCCGCGTCACCGTCACCCGACCCGATCATGTCACCATCGGCGGGCCCGCCGCCCGCGACACCACCGCCCGCGACACCACCGTCCGGGATGTCGACGGGCAGCCGGCCCCGGCGCCGGTCGGCGTGGGCCACGGCAGCGGCGGCGAGCCCGCGGAACAGCGGGTGCGCGCGCGTCGGCCGCGACCGGAACTCCGGGTGCGCCTGCGTCCCCACGTAGAACGGGTGGACGTCGGCCGGCAGCTCGACGACCTCGACCAGGCGGCCGTCCGGCGAGGTGCCGGAGAACACCAGCCCGGCGGCGGTCAGCCGCTCCCGGTAGGAGTTGTTGACCTCGTAGCGGTGCCGGTGGCGCTCGAGCACCTCCGGCTCGCCGTACTCCCGGCGGGCGACGGTCCCCGCGCCCAGCGCGCACGGGTACAGGCCGAGCCGCATCGTGCCGCCCATATCCCGTTTGCCGGCGACCACGTCGTGCTGGTCGGCCATCGTGGAGATCACCGGGTGGGCGGTCTCCGGGTCGAACTCGGTGGAGTTCGACCCGGCCAGCCCGGCCAGCGAACGGCCGGCCTCGATCACCATGCACTGCAGGCCCAGGCAGATCCCCAGCGTGGGAATGCCGTGTTCGCGGGCGTGCCGCAGCGCCTCGATCTTGCCCTCGATGCCGCGGATCCCGAACCCGCCCGGGACGATGATCCCGTCCACGCCTTCCAGCGCGTGCGCGGCGGCGGCGGGCGAGGTGAACTCGTCCGACCCGATCCAGCGGATGTCCGCGCGGGCGTCGACGGCGAACGCGCCGGCGCGCAGCGCCTCGGTCACCGACAGGTAGGCGTCGGGCAGGTCGACGTACTTGCCGACGATCGCCACCGTGGCGGTGTTCGAGGGATGGTGCACACGGCGGAGCAGGGTGTCCCACTCCGTCCAGTCGACGTCCCGGAAGCTGAGGCCGAGCCGGCGCACGACGTAGGCGTCGAGGCCCTCCTTGTGCAGCACCTTCGGGATGTCATAGATCGAGCCGGCGTCCGGTGCGCCGACGACCGCCTCGTCGTCGACGTCGCACATCATGGCGATCTTGCGCTTGAGCGCGTCGGGCAACGGCCGGTCGGAGCGGCAGACCACCGCGTCCGGCTGCAGGCCGATGCTGCGCAGCGCCGCGACCGAGTGCTGGGTCGGCTTGGTCTTCAGCTCACCCGACGGCGCGAGGTACGGGACGAGGCTGACGTGCACCGTCAGCGCGTTGTCCCGGCCGACCTCGTGCCGGACCTGGCGGATCGCCTCCAGGTAGGGCAGCGACTCGATGTCGCCGACGGTGCCACCCACCTCGGTGATCACCACGTCCACCGAATCGGTGGCCAGCCGGCGGATCCGGCCCTTGATCTCGTCGGTGATGTGCGGGACGACCTGCACCGTCTCACCGAGGTACCCGCCGCGCCGCTCGCGGGCGATGACCGCCGAGTACACCTGCCCGGTGGTCACGTTCGCGCTGCCGTCGAGGTCGACGTCGAGGAAGCGTTCGTAGTGCCCGATGTCCAGGTCGGTCTCGGCGCCGTCGTTGGTGACGAACACCTCGCCGTGCTGGAACGGGTTCATCGTTCCCGGATCAACATTCAGATACGGGTCGAGCTTCTGCATCGTGACCCGCAGACCGCGGGCCTTGAGCAGACGGCCGAGGCTGGACGCCGTCAGTCCCTTACCGAGACTGGACGCCACACCTCCCGTCACGAACACGTGCTTGGTCACATGCGCCTGCGCCACGCGGAACCCCCGTGGTCACGCCGCCGGTCCGGCCCCGGCGCCTCCACGGGTCTTCACGGTAACACCGTGCCGAGCAGGCCGACGCCCCGCCCCGCCGCCGGCCACCCGGCTCGGCGTGGTCCCGGCCGTGGCCGTGGCGGCCAGCGCAGCCGGGCACGGCACCGGTCCGGCGTGACCGCGGCGGGCACGGCTCGCCGGGGCCGGGTGGTCACGGCTGGGCGAGGGCGGCCTTGTCGGCGGCGGCGGCGGCGAGCAGCTCCTCGGCGTGGCCGCGGGCCAACGAGCTCTCCTCCTGGCCGGCCAGCATCCGCGACAGCTCCCGGACCCGCCCGGGGCCGTCGAGCGCCACCACGCCACTGCGGGTCACCGAACCGTCGTCGGCCTTGCGCACGACCAGGTGCCGGTCGGCGAACGCGGCGACCTGCGGCAGATGGGTGATGCAGATGACCTGGTGGGTGCGGGCGAGCCGGGCGAGGCGGCGGCCGATCTCGACCGCGGCTCGCCCGCCCACCCCGGCGTCAACCTCGTCGAAGACCATCGTCGCCCCGGCGTCGGCCGCCGCGAGCACCACCTCGATCGCCAGCATCACCCGGGAGAGCTCGCCGCCCGAGGCGCCCTTCTCGACCGGCCGGGCCGGCGCGCCCGGGTGCGGAACCAGGCGAAGCTCGACGTCGTCGATCCCGCTCGGCCCGTAGGCCAGCGTCCGGCCGCCGACAGGCAGGCCGTTCGGGTCGTCGCGGTGCCCGACCGCCGCCTCCACCCGGGCCCGCGGCATGGCGAGGCCGGACAGTTCGGCGGCGACCGCCGCGCCGAACCGCTCGGCGGCGGCGGAGCGCGCCGCGCTGATCCGCTCGGCCAGGCCGGCGAGCTCCGCGGTCAGCTCGTCGCGTTCGGCGGCCAGCGCGCCCGTCTGGTCGCCGTCGGCGTCGAGCTCGAGCAGGCGACGCCCGCCGGTGTCGGCCCACCGCAGCACGCCGTCGACGTCCGTGCCGTGCGCGCGGGCCAGTGCGGTCAGCGCCGCCTTGCGTTCCTGCGCCTGAGCGAGCCGCTCCGGGTCGGACTCCACCCCGGCGGCGTAGGAGGCCAGGTCGGCGGCCACGTCGGTCAGCAGGCTCGACAGCTCCGTCAACCGGTTCGCCAGCTCGGCGAGCTGCGGGTCGAGCGAGGCGTCGCCGGCGACGATCCGGCGGGCGGCGCCGACCAGGTCGGTGGCGGCCGGGCCGTCCTCGCCGGTCGCGGGGTCGCTGACCAGCGCGCCGTGCGCCGAGCGCGCCACCCGCAGCAGGGTCTCGGAGTGCTCCAGCCGGCGCAGCTCCGCGTCGAGCGTGACATCCTCGCCGGGCAGCGGCGCGACCCGTTCGACGTCGGCCAGGCCGAGCCGGAGCAGCTCCGCCTCCTGCGCGCGCTCCCGCGCCCGCCCGGTGATGTCGGCCAGCCGGGCGCGGACCTTCGCCAGCCGCGCGTACACCTGCCCGTACCGGACGAGCGGCTCGGCGACGGAGGCGCCGGCGAACCGGTCGAGCGCGTCGCGCTGGGTCGCGGGACGGCGCAGCCGCTGCGCCTCGGACTGCCCGTGCACAGCGATCACGTTCTCGGTGATCTCCGCGAGGACACTCGCGGGCACCGAACGCCCCGCGAGCTGGGCCCGCGAGCGGCCCTCGGCGCTCAGCGTGCGGCCCATGATGATGACGTCCTCGTCGACGTCGCCATCGAGCTCGCGGACACGCTTGGCGAGCCCGGAGTCGGCCGGCACGGCGAGCCGGGCCTCGACGAAGGCGCGCCCGGCCTGCGGGGAGACCAGCGCGTAGTCGGCGCGGCCCCCGGTCAGCAGGCCGAGCCCCTGCACAATCATGGTCTTGCCTGCGCCGGTCTCACCGCTGACGACCGTCAGCCCCGGCGCCAGGTCGAGGACGGCGTCATCGATGACCCCGAGGCCACGGATGCGAATCTCCTCGAGCACGCCCCGAACTCTAGCGTCACCCCCACCACGGACGGCACCCGGAAATCGGGGAAACCGGAGCCGTGCCGCCGGTTCCGGTCACGTCACCACGCCGGCCCCGCTCGCCCCGCCACTTCTCCGCCCGCCGCGTCCTCCCAGCTCAGCGGGCCGAAACTCCGGCAGCCCCGGCCGGCTCAGCGCCCCGAGCGGCCGCGCCACCCCACCACCGGCAGGTCGAACTTGGCCACCAGCCGATCGGTGAACGGACGTGGCCTGATTACCGCCAGCCGCACCGGGCGCCGGCCCCGCACCACCTCCACCCGCGACAGCTCGGGGACGTCGACCAGTCGCCGCCCGTCGCAGTAGAGCACCGCCGGGACGTCCGGCAGCACCTCGATGGCCACGGTCGACGTCGGGGTGAGCACCAGCGGCCGGGCGAACAGCGCGTGCGCGCTGATCGGCACCACCAGCAGCGACTCCACCCCCGGCCACATCACCGGGCCGCCCGCCGAGAACGCGTACGCGGTCGACCCGGTCGGCGTCGAGCAGATCACGCCGTCACAGCCCCAGCGCGACAGCGGCCGCCCGTCGATCTCCAGGACACACTCGAGCATCCGGGCCCGCCCGGCCTTCTCCAGCGACATCTCGTTGAGCGCCCAGCCGGTGTAGATGAGCTCGCCACGGTGGCGCACCGTCACGTCGACGGTCATCCGCTCCTCGACCGAGTACTCCTTGCGGACGACGTGCTCGACGGTGGCCTCCAGCGCGTCGGGCTCCGCCTCGGCCAGGAAGCCCACGTGCCCGAGGTTGACCCCGAGCAGCGGGATGTCCGCCGAGCGGGCGAACTCGGCGCCGCGCAGCAGGCTGCCGTCACCACCGAGCACGAGCACCAGCTCGGCGCCGACCGCGGCGTCGGTGTCCCCCGTGACCACGTTCGGCGCCGACAGGTCGAGCAGCTCGGCCTCGTCCTGCAGGACCCGCGGGGAGACACCGGCGGCCACGAGCATCTCCAGCACGCGCTGCGCGCTCTCCCGTACAACGGAACGGCGCGGGTGGCTGACGACGAGCACCTCGCGGGTCATCGGCCGGTCCTTTCGCCGTCGGCTGGGGCGTCCTGGCCGGCGTCCTGGGACGACGGCGGCGGCGCTGGGGCGGGGGCCGCCGTGCCCGCGGGCCCCGCCTCGATCGCCGTGGTGATCATCGCCTCGACCTCGTCTGGAGTCGGGCGGACGTCCGCGCGCAGCCAGGCGAGGTACTCGACGTTGCCGGCGGGCCCCGGCAGCGGGCTGGCCGCCACGCCGCGCACCCCCAGCCCGAGCCCCTCGGCGGCGGTCACGACGGTGCGCACCGCCCGAGCGTGCAGGGCCACATCACGGACCACACCACCGGAGCCGAGTAACTCCCGGCCCACCTCGAACTGCGGCTTGACCAGCAGGACGAAGTCGGCGTCCGGCGCGGCGCACGCGCGCAGCGCGGGCAGCACCAGGACCAACGAGATGAACGAGAGGTCGCCCACGACCAGCTCCACCGGCTCCCCGACCTGCTCGGGCGTGAGGTTGCGGACGTTCGTCCGGTCCAGCACGCGCACCCGCGGATCCGAGCGCAGCCGCCAGACGAGCTGCCCGTATCCGACGTCGACGGCCACCACCCGCGCCGCGCCGTACCGGAGGAGCACGTCGGTGAACCCGCCGGTCGACGCACCGGCGTCGAGGCACCTCCGCCCGGCGACCACGAGCGCCGGCGGCCCCGCCACCGCCGCGGGCGAACCAGGCCGATCCGGCACATCAGGCTGGCCGGGCCCGCCGGACAGGTCGGGCGTCCCGGGCGCTGGGACGCCGAACGCCTCGAACGCGCCGACCAGCTTGTGCGCTCCCCGGGAGGCATAGCCGGGGTCGTCGTCCACGGCGAGCACGATCGACGTCGCACCGTCGACGACCGTCGCCGGCTTCGTCGCGGTGACGCCGCCGACCCGCACGCGGCCCGCGGCGATCGCCTCGACGGCCCGTTCCCGGGAGGGGACGAGCCGGCGCCGGACGAGCTCCGCGTCCAGACGGATCCTGCGGGCCACCAGTGATCCCGCCCGTCTCACCGAGGGGCCCGGGCGCCGCCCGGGCCGGGGCCCGGTCCGCGCGGCGAGCCGCCCGCGAGATCCTCCAACGATTCCTCCAGCAGCCGGTGCACGTCCTCGAACGCCTCCAGGTGCTCGGCGGCCGGCCGACCGGGGAGCGTGGCGAGCCGCGCGAGCGCCGCGCTCAGCTCGGCGGACAGTTCGTCGGTGTTCACCGAACCAGCCTCTCGCATTCCGGGGGGCGTCCGCGCCCGGCCGCGGCATCACCTGGCGGGCACGTGGCTGCCCTCACATCCGCCGGCGTCCCGCCGGGGGCGGCACGCACACGCTAGTGTCGCTGACGGCCGGATCCGCCGTACCCGGAGGATCCGTCACGGCACAGACGACGGGTGCTGCGGGCGCAGGAGGTGACCGTCCAGCATGGCGGACAGACTGCAGTGCGAGGCAGCGCTGCGAGCCCTCGCCGACCGGCTCGACGAGCTCACGCGCGAACGCCGGCCGCCGCGTACCCCGGACCGGGTGATCGTGTGCCGGATCCCGGACCTGCGGACCACGTTCTCCGGCCAGCTCCGCGACGGCTGCCTGCGCGACATCGGCGAGGGCGAGCTGCCGGGGGCCCAGATCACCCTCACCCTGAGCAGCGACGACCTGCTCGCCGTGACCGACGGCACCCTTTCGGTGACGACGGCGTGGGCCAGCGGCCGGCTCAAGGTCGACGCGAGCGTCCGCGACCTCCTGCGGGTCCGCTCCCTGCTCTGACCGTGCCGGCTCCGGCTGGGCCCTGCTTCTGATGGGCTCCTGTCCCGACCGGGCCCGCGGGTCGCCGGGACGTCGTCAGCGCGCGGCCGGCGCGCGCAGGTCCTCGCAGCCCGGCGGCCGATCAGTGGCCAGGGCCTCGACCGGACGGCCCTCGTCCGCTGCCGCCCAGACCAGCGCGCACGCGGCCCGCAGCGCGTCCAGCCCGTCGTCCGGCCCGTCGTCCAGCCCGGCGCTCCCGGGGTCGGCCTGGTGCCAGCGCAGGGTGCCGCCGTCCAGGTCGCACGTCCACCCGCCGCACCGGGATGAGCCGTCCCGGGCGAGCGCGGCGGGCTGGGGGCGCAGCAGCCCGCGCAGGTCGGCGGCGAGGAAGGTCGGCCGGTGCCGCGCGGGCGCGCCGAGCAGCTCCGCGGGCCCGGTGACACCGGTGAACACCAGCAGAGTCGGCGTGCCGGCACGGAAACCCGCCTCGATGTCGGTGTCCAGCCGGTCGCCGACGATGATCGGATCACGCGCGCCGCTGCGCCGCACCGACTCCGCGTGCATCGCGAACTCCGGTTTCCCGGTCACCTCGGGCTCCGCGCCCGTCGCGGCCCGAACGAAGGCCACCAGCGCCCCGTTACCGGGCGCCAGGCCACGCTCCGTCGGCACCGTCAGGTCGGTGTTGCTCGCGACCCACCACGCCCCCGCCCGGATCGCCAGCACCGCCTCGGCCAGCCGGGCATAGTTGATCTCCGGATCGAAGCCCTGGACCACGGCGGCCGGCTCGTCCGCGGCCGACCCGGTCGGGACCAGGCCCTCCGCGCGCACCGCCTCCCGGAGCCCGACACCTCCGGCGACCAGGACCACCGCCCCGGCCGGTAGCCGTTCGGCGAGCACGTGCGCCGCCGCCTGCGCCGAGGTGACGACCTCCGGCGGTTCGGCTGGCACGCCGAAACCCGTCAGCCGCGCGGCGACGGTCTCCGGGGTCCGCAGCGCGTTGTTCGTCACGTAGACGGTGCGCATCCCCTGCCGGCCCGCGGCCTCGATGGCCGCGGCGGCGTGCGGCACAGCCCGCTCGCCGCGGTTCACCACCCCGTCGAGATCCATCAACGCGACGTCGAACATCGCCACCAGTGGCCGGCTCGTTCCGGCGAGCACGGACCACGCCGTGCCCGCCGCCTCTCGGGGGACCGTCACGCGCGGTTCAGAGCGGCCCGTGCCCCGCGCAGGGCGACCCCGTAGTGCGCCAGATCGGGCCGCATCGCCACCGCGAGCGCAAGATGCTCGACGGCGGAGCGCAGGTCGCCGGTGCGGCGCGCGGCCATCCCGAGGCCGAACTGGGCGTAGTCGTCGGTCGGATGGCGGTCGACGATCCAGGCGAAGGTCCGCAGGGCGTCGTCGTACTGCCCGGCCTCGAACTGCGCCCGGCCCAGCGCCTCCCGCACACTCGGGGACGCCGGCTCCGCCGCGACGGCATGCGCGAGGAGCTGCACCGCCGCGTTCGCGTCACCGTGCCCGAGCAGCGCCATCCCGCGGGTGTACCAGTCGTAGACCTCACCGGCCGGCGAGCGGACCGACTCGGCCTGCCGCCGCTCACCGCCGCCGCCGACGCCGACGCCGTTGCCATTGCCGTCAGCGCCGCCGTTGCCGTTGCCGTTCGGAACGCCGAATTCCTCCGTCATGGCACCTCCACGTCGTCCGGACCGCCACGGCCGTGGCCACCGCGGCGGCGGCATCAGCACCGCCGGGACGCCGCACCGGGCCGCGCCGGGCAGCCACCGGTCGCGGCCGAAGCCCGACCGGCACCGCCCATGACCGGCACCGGCGACCGGCCGTCATCCGGCCGGCCCCACCGGGCGACGTCCTCGGCGACCCAGGTGGGGTGGAGGCGTCCCACCCTCCCATCCAGTTTCGCCGCAAGCGGCGTCCACATGCCTCAACATCGGAATAACGGCCTGTCTTCCGCGGCGTGACCTGGCCGGCAGGCGGGGGCGACCGGGCAGCCCCAGCACCTACGATGCGCCTCATGGTTGCCCCTGACGCCGCCGTGCCCGTTCCAGCCGGGCTCGTCCTCGCGCCGTTCCGCGCGGCGCGGTTCACCGCCGCCGGCCCGGATCTCGCCGCGCTGACCTCCCCGCCCTACGACGTCATCGACGAGGACGGCCGCACCGCCCTCGAGGCGGCCGCGGAGCACAACGTCGTCCGGCTGATCCTGCCGCGGGACCTCTCCCCCGCAGAGTCCCCCGGCGAGCCGGACAGCCGGTACGACCGGGCGGCGCGCACCCTGCGGGAATGGCTGGACGCCGGGATCCTCGCCCGGGACGAGGCCCCCGCGCTCTACGTCTACGAGCAGGAGCAGGACGGCCACCTCCAGCGCGGACTCGTCGGCGCCCTCGCCCTGGCCGACCCGGACGCGGGCATCGTCCTGCCCCACGAGAACACCATGGCCGGCCCGGTCTCCGACCGGCTCGCGCTGACTCGGGCGACCGCCGCGAACCTGGAACCGATCTTCCTGCTCTACGACGGCGGCGGCCCGGCCAGCCAGGTCGTCGCCGCCGCGGTGACCACCCCGCCGATCGTGGACGCCCACACCGACGACGGGGTGACCCACCGGATCTGGGCGATCGACGACCCCGCCCAGCTGGAGACCGTCGCGGCGGATCTCCTCCCCCGCCGCGCGGTCATCGCCGACGGCCACCACCGGTACGCCACATACCGCCATTACCAGGCGGAACGGCACGCCGCGGGCGACGGTGCCGGCGCCTGGGACTTCGGGCTCACCTTCCTGGTGGACGCGACTGCCAACGGCCCGCAGGTGCACGCGATCCACCGCGCCGTGCTGGGACTCACCCTCGCCGACGCCGTAGCGCGGGCCGAGGGCGCCTTCACCGTCCGCCGGCTGACCGAGGCCGCCGGCGCCGGCGCACCGGTCGACCCCGCGGCGCTGCTCGACGAGCTTGCCAAGGCGGGCCACGACGGCCACGCCTTCGTGATCAGCGACGACTCGGACGCCTATCTGCTGACGGCGCCCGCCGCCGATCTCCTCGCTCGCGCGCTGCCCGCCGACCGGTCGGCGGCGTTCCGCGGCCTCGACGTGACCGTCGCGCATCTGGCGCTGATCACGAACGTGTGGGGTCTGGAGGACAAGGTCGGCGTCGTCGACTACTACCACGACGCCCCCGCCGCGCTCGCCGCCGCACGCGCCACCGGCGGTGTCGCGCTGCTACTCAACCCGACCCCGGTCGCCGACGTGACCGCCGTCGCCGGGGCCGCGGAGCGGATGCCCCGCAAGTCGACCCTGTTCACCCCGAAGCCACGCACCGGCCTGCTGATACGCCCGTTGGACTGACTCAGCTCGGGCGCCTGTCCTTGGCGCCTGTCCTTTCGGGCCTTCGAGAGGCTCGGGTGCTCGAACGCCCGATCTCTCTCGGGCGCTCAGCAGTTCGAGCGCCCGAGAGAGCGGCGGTGCCCCAGGGTCAGTCCTCGGATGTCCGGTGCGCTCCGGCCTGGTCCGCACCGCCCGGGGCGTCCGAGAAAATGATCTCTGGAATCGGCGGGGTGTCGGCGGTCACCTCCGCGGCAGGCACCGCGCTCGTGTCCTCGGCCGCGGAGAAGCCGACCTCGGTGGGCTCCACGGCCGCGGCGGGCTCCGCCGGCGCCGGCTGCTCGACCGGTGCCGCCGGCTCGCCGTCGACGGTCACATCGACCGCTGCCCCGGTGTCACTGGCGCCACCCGTGTCGCCATGGTCGGCGGCCTCAGCTTCCGCGTCCGCGTCACCGGCATCGTCGGCCGCGTCACCGGCATCGTCGGCGTCGGCCAGCGCGGCGTCATCTGCCACGGCGTCAACGGCCGCACCTGTGCCGGAGGCGATCAGGCCGTCAGGGTCCGGTTCGTCTACGGTCGCGCCGTCGTGGGTTTCGGCGGCGGGCCCGTCGTCTTCGAGTCGCTCGTCACCGAGCAGCTCGTCCTCGAGCCGATTGCTCTCCGGCCCGTTGTCCTCGGCGCCGCCGTCCCCGTTGTCGATCTCGGTCTCGTCATCGATGGTGAGCTCGTAGACGCGCTCGGCCGCGTCGGTCGTGTCCTCGTCGATGCCGGCCGTGGCCGTGAACCAGCGCAGCGCCTCCATCGTGCGACCGGCCGCCAGCAGCGCCTCGGCGTAGGCGTACCAGAGACGGGGCGTCCACGGCTTCGGCTCCGTTCTGGCGGTCACCTCGTCGCGCAGCAGCACCGCGGCCGCCTCCGGCTGACCCATGTCGCGCCGGGCACCGGACACGACGATCAGGAGCTCGGCCCGGCCGGCGGCGTCCAGCGCCGCGACACCCGGGTCCGAGAGGTAGTCGATCGCGCGTTCGGGCCGACCGAGGCCACGTTCGGCGTCAGCCATCAGCGGGAGGTTGTGGGACGAGCCGTCGATGCGGCGGGCCGCGCGCAGCTCCAGCAGCGCGGAGGCGAACTCGCCGGCGTGGTAGGCCGCGACTCCCACGGCCTCCCGCACCGCGGCCATCCTGGGCAGCCGGGCCGCCGCGGCACGCGCGTGGGCCAGCGCCTGCACCGGGTCGGTGTCGACGAGCAGCGCGGTCGCGACGAGGTGCCGGGCGATCGTCTCGGCCAGCGGCGCGGGCACGCTGCGCAGGTCACGGCGAATGTCGCGATCAAGCAGCTCGGCCTTGGCCTCGTCCGGCAGCGCAGGTGCGGGCGGCCTGCGGCGCGCCGTGACGTCGTCCCTGTTCGGCCGGCCGGCCGACCCCGCGGAGGATCGCCCCCCGGCTCCGCCGGCCGGACGCGTACCGGGGCCCGAACGGCTGGGCCCGCCACTCACCCCACCACGGCCGGCCCGAGGTCCACCGCTCGATCCCGAGCGGGCGTCCGGACCACGGCGACCCGCATAGGAGCCCCCTGCGCCGGCACGGTTCGCGTCGAACCGGCTCCCACCGGATCGATCCGGCCGAGCCGCCCGATCCGGCCGTTCCTGATACGGACGTCCCGTGTCCGCACGGCCCTGACCGGAGCGGCCCACGTCCGGGCGGCCCCGGTCCGGGCCCCCCTGCTCCGCACGGCCCTCGTCCGGGCGGCCCTGGTTCGCACGGGCCTCATAGGAGCGGGTCTGGTCGGGACGGGCCCGATCCGCACCGGTGCCCGGAGCGTCCGGTCGGTCCGTGCGCTCCGCCCGATCTACCCGGTCCGTGCCGGACGCGGGCTGCTCACGGTGCGTCGGCCGCGTGTAGGGCCGTGCGGACGAGCCCCCGCTGGGCGGGCCACTCCGACGGCTGTCACCGCGATCGGACCCGGCGCCACGATCAGACCGGTAACCACGGTCGGACCCGGCGCCACGATCGGGCCGGTAACCACGATCGGGTCCGGAGGCGCGATCAGACCGGTGACCACGGTCGTACCCGGAGCCGTTGGAGGTCCGGGCATCGCCGGTCGCACCGCTTTGCCAGGGCCGCGACCCGGCCGACGGGGGACGCCGGTCGGCACCCGGGCCGCGGCCGGCCGCCGTCCCGTCGGACCTGCCCGGGCCGTCACGTCGAATCCCACTACGCGGACCTGCCGCGCCCCGTGTCGCCGCGTCCCCCGAGGAGGGTCGCCACTGGCCCGAGCCCTGCGCCCGTGAGCGCCGCTCGAACCGGTTCTCGCCCGAGCCGCCGTTCCCGGGGCCCGCGGAACCGTCACGCCCACCGCCGACCGGCCGCCCGGCACCGTACGGACGCCCGGAGGAGCCCCGCGCCGTCTGGCCCGACGTCGGTCGTCCACCGGACGGTCGTCCACCGCCGTCTCCGTAGCTGCGCTGCCCACCGCGGTCGGGTGACGAACCGGCTCGAGAGCCGCCGCCGGCCCAGCCACCGCCATCCCGCCGAGCATCACCGCGGCCACTCTCGTCACGACCTCCGCCGTGGCGGGGCCCGTCATGCCGAGGCCCGTCGTGACGAGGGCCGTCATGGCGGGACCCGTCGTGACGAGGGCCGTCGTGCCGGGATGTGGTGCCGCGGGCCGCGTCATAGGGCGGCCTGTCACTCTGTCTGGGGCGGTCTCCCGCCTCGCGGGACGGGCTCCCCGACCACTGCCGGCCCCGCGAATCCGAGGCCGGCGCGCTCCGGCCGGAGCCCTCCCAGCGGCGGGCCGGCCGGCCCCCCTCGGACCGGCCCTGCCCTTCCGGCCGACCGTGCGCTCCCGGCCGGCCCGCACCGCCGGACCAACGGTCTCCAGCAGGCCGCCCGCCGCTCGCTTCGCGCGGACCACCCTCACGCGACGAGGCGGGACGACCCCACCGCTCGCCGCCGGGTCCACCGGAACCGCCAGCGCCACCACGCCCCTGGCCTGTGCCAGCGGGACGCCAGGCGGCCTTCGGACGTCCGGCGCCCTGGCCGGGACCTCCCTGCCGGGACGGACCGCCGGCACGCCCGGTGCCCTGCCACGCGGGGGCACCACGACCACCCGCCCCCGTCCCCGCCGCCGAGGCGCCAGCTGGCGCGGGGCCTCGCCCACCGTCAGCACGCCGGACGAACCCCGTCCGGCCCGCATCGCCTCTGGTGACCCGACCGGAGCGCCGGGCCTCGCCACCGGCATCCCGCCCGGACGAGCCGGACGAGGACGGCCCACGCCGGGCACCCGGCGCGTCACGGCGGCCCTCGGTGCGCCGCGCGCCGCCACCGCCGGTGGCAGCACGGCCAGCCCTGGACGGCGGTTGGGACCTCGGCGACTCGTCGTTCGGCATAACCGACAGCATTCCCTTCGTTCCGGGGCGCCGGAACGCGGCCTCCCCAGGTGGATCTGATTCTGCGCGCAACCGACGTCCGCCGCCCGGCCGGCGCCCGCGGACCTCGCCGGCCATCGGGGTCTGACGCGGGGTCTCGCAAGTCTGACTCCAGCCGCCGGCCGGTCCAGCACAACCGTGGCGGGTGAATGAGTCTATGGACTCACTCAGGCGCCACGCTTTGCCCTGTCCGGCCCGGCAGAGGACTGGTTTGGCGCTCAGGGTCCCGAGCCGTGGGGGTCAGGCCCTCCAAACCTCAGGACCCCGGACCTCGGGGCCCTGACCTCCGAGGTCCGGGCCCGAAGTTCGAGGGTTGGCGGCTCGAGGTTCGAGGTTCGAGGTTTCGGGCTTCGAAGGGGCAGGCGCCCAGGGCACCGAGCGGACTCTGTTAGGGACTCCCGGCTCCCCGAGCCCTGCCGACCGGCCAGCAAGCCTAGAGCAGCCTCCGCCGTCGGCCGGGAAAAGGTCCGGAAATACAGGTGGGGGCTGCTCCCGGCCACAGCCAGAAACAGCCCCCACCAAAAGAAGTCCGGCGGCGTCCTACTCTCCCACGCGGTCACCCACGCAGTACCATCGGCGCTGAAGGGCTTAGCTACCGGGTTCGGAATGGAACCGGGCGTTTCCCCTTCGCCAAAGCCACCGAAACACTATCAGACCCAACCGAAACCGGTCGCAGCCCGAGAACCGCACAGTGGACGCAGAACAGCAGAATCTTTGTGGTCAAGCCCTCGGCCTATTAGTACCGGTCAGCTCCATGCGTTGCCGCACTTCCACCTCCGGCCTATCAACCCGATCATCTAGTCGGGGGCCTTACCAGGCTACCCTGTGGGAGACCTCATCTCGAAGCGAGCTTCCCGCTTAGATGCTTTCAGCGGTTATCCCTTCCGAACGTAGCCAACCAGCCATGCTCTTGGCAGAACAACTGGCACACCAGAGGTTCGTCCGTCCCGGTCCTCTCGTACTAGGGACAGCCCTTCTCAAGTCTCCTGCGCGCGCGGCGGATAGGGACCGAACTGTCTCACGACGTTCTAAACCCAGCTCGCGTACCGCTTTAATGGGCGAACAGCCCAACCCTTGGGACCTACTCCAGCCCCAGGATGCGACGAGCCGACATCGAGGTGCCAAACCTTGCCGTCGATATGGACTCTTGGGCAAGATCAGCCTGTTATCCCCGGGGTACCTTTTATCCGTTGAGCGACGGCGCTTCCACAAGCCACCGCCGGATCACTAGTCCCTGCTTTCGCACCTGCTCGACATGTCTGTCTCACAGTCAAGCTCCCTTGTGCACTTGCACTCAACACCTGATTGCCAACCAGGCTGAGGGAACCTTTGGGCGCCTCCGTTACCCTTTAGGAGGCAACCGCCCCAGTTAAACTACCCACCTGACACTGTCCCTGATCCGGATCACGGACCGAGGTTAGACATCCAGTACGACCAGAGTGGTATTTCAACAATGACTCCACCGGAACTGGCGTCCCAGCTTCACAGTCTCCCACCTATCCTACACAAACCGAACCGAACACCAATATCAAGCTGTAGTAAAGGTCCCGGGGTCTTTCCGTCCTGCCGCGCGTAACGAGCATCTTTACTCGTAATGCAATTTCGCCGAGTCTGTGGTTGAGACAGTAGGAAAGTCGTTACGCCATTCGTGCAGGTCGGAACTTACCCGACAAGGAATTTCGCTACCTTAGGATGGTTATAGTTACCACCGCCGTTTACTGGCGCTTAAGTTCTGAGCTTCGCCCCAAAGAGCTAACCCGTCCCCTTAACGTTCCAGCACCGGGCAGGCGTCACTCCGTATACATCGTCTTACGACTTCGCACGGAGCTGTGTTTTTAGTAAACAGTCGCTTTCCCCTGGTCTCTGCGGCCCCTCCCCGCTTCGGAGGTAAACTCCTACACAGGAAGTGGCCCCCCTTCTCCCGAAGTTACGGGGGCATTTTGCCGAGTTCCTTAACCACAGTTCACTCGCACGCCTCGGTATTCTCTACCTGACCACCTGTGTCGGTTTAGGGTACGGGCGGCCCTGACACTCGCTAGAGGCTTTTCTCGGCAGCATGGGATCACCCACTTCGCCACAATCGGCTCGGCATCAGGTCTCAGGCACATGAAGCACGGATTTACCTGCACTTCGCCCTACACCCTTGCCCCAGGAAAACCACCTCCTGGGTTGGACTACCCTCCTGCGTCACCCCATCGCTTGCCTACTACCAGCCGGGGTCCCGACCAGCCCAAGCCCCACCCGAAGGCAGAACAAGAACCAGAACGGTTAGCACAAACCAGGTTCAGCATGGGCGCGTCAGCGCCGGTACGGGAATATCAACCCGTTGTCCATCGACTACGCCTGTCGGCCTCGCCTTAGGTCCCGACTCACCCTGGGCGGAAAAGCCTGCCCCAGGAACCCTTGGTCATTCGGCGGACGGGATTCTCACCCGTCATTCGCTACTCATGCCTGCATTCTCACTCGTATGGCATCCACGGCTGGGTCACCCCGCCGCTTCACACGCCATACGACGCTCCCCTACCCACGCACAGACCTGGACCTCCGAAAAGGCCGGGTTCACTATGCATGCCGCAGCTTCGGCGGTGCGCTTGAGCCCCGCTACATTGTCGGCGCGGAATCACTTGACCAGTGAGCTATTACGCACTCTTTCAAGGGTGGCTGCTTCTAAGCCAACCTCCTGGTTGTCTATGCGACTCCACATCCTTTTCCACTTAGCGCACGCTTAGGGGCCTTAGCTGGCGATCTGGGCTGTTTCCCTCTCGACTACGAAGCTTATCCCCCGCAGTCTCACTGCCACGCTTCACTTACCGGCATTCGGAGTTTGGCTGACTTCAGTAAGCTTGTAGGCCCCCTAGGCCATCCAGTGCTCTACCTCCGGCAAGAAACACGTGACGCTGCACCTAAATGCATTTCGGGGAGAACCAGCTATCACCGAGTTTGATTGGCCTTTCACCCCTACCCACAGCTCATCCCCCAGGTTTTCAACCCTGGTGGGTTCGGTCCTCCACACGGTCTTACCCGCGCTTCAACCTGGCCATGGGTAGATCACTCGGCTTCGGGTCTTGGACATGCGACTCAGACGCCCTATTCGGACTCGCTTTCGCTACGGCTACCCCACACGGGTTAACCTCGCCACACACCGCAAACTCGCAGGCTCATTCTTCAAAAGGCACGCGGTCACCAGGCTCCGAAAAGCCCAGCCCCCACGGATTGTAGGCACACGGTTTCAGGTACTATTTCACTCCCCTCCCGGGGTACTTTTCACCTTTCCCTCACGGTACTAGTCCGCTATCGGTCACCAGGGAGTATTTAGGCTTAGCGGGTGGTCCCGCCAGATTCACACGGAATTTCACGGGCTCCGTGCTACTTGGGATACTGCTCAAGAGACGTGCCGTTTTCACCTACAGGGCTATTACCCTCTATGGCGGTCCATTCGCATGACCTTCGGCTAACAACACGTTTTCTCACTCTTCGACGAAGCGGCAGCAACATCAGAACAGTCCCACAACCCCAGCTACGCAACGCCTGCCGGCTATCACACGAAACTGGTTTAGCCTCATCCGCTTTCGCTCACCACTACTCGCGGAATCACGGTTGTTTTCTCTTCCTGCGGGTAATGAGATGTTTCACTTCCCCGCGTTCCCTCCACATGCCCTATGTGTTCAGGCACGGGTGACAGGATTTAAAGCCCTGCCGGGTTTCCCCATTCGGAAATCCTCGGATCATAGCTCGGTTGACAGCTCCCCGAGGCATATCGCAGCCTCCCACGTCCTTCATCGGCTCCTGGTGCCAAGGCATCCACCGTGCGCCCTTAATAACTTGGCCACAAAGATAAAGATGCTCGCGTCCACTGTGCAGTTCTCAAACTACGAACGGAAACCAGCCGCGCCCGTGAGACCAAACCCATCACCCAAAAGGCAACAGCGGTATCCCACCACAACCAGCCCGCACACCCACCCCGCCCAACAACCCCGACAACCAGAAGGCCATCGAGGCAAGTCGAACAAAAGCAGGGCCACACACGAGGGCACCTAACTCCCTCAGGACCCAACAGCGTACCGACCCACCAACCCCAGCCCCAACCCCAAGCCCACACAGGAACCCAAGATCCGAACCAGCAGTCAGCAGAACAAGCCAGCGTTCCACCCATGAGCATCCAGACCAGCCACTCGACTGACCATCGCTCTGGACCAGGCAACCACCCACTACAGGGGCACCCAGCCAGAAAGCTCCTTAGAAAGGAGGTGATCCAGCCGCACCTTCCGGTACGGCTACCTTGTTACGACTTCGTCCCAATCGCCGGTCCCACCTTCGACGGCTCCCCCCACAAGGGTTGGGCCACCGGCTTCGGGTGTTACCGACTTTCGTGACGTGACGGGCGGTGTGTACAAGGCCCGGGAACGTATTCACCGCAGCATTGCTGATCTGCGATTACTAGCGACTCCGACTTCACGGGGTCGAGTTGCAGACCCCGATCCGAACTGAGACCGGCTTTTTGGGATTCGCTCCACCTCGCGGTATCGCAGCCCATTGTACCGGCCATTGTAGCATGTGTGCAGCCCAGGACGTAAGGGGCATGATGACTTGACGTCATCCCCACCTTCCTCCGAGTTGACCCCGGCAGTCTCCTATGAGTCCCCGACATGACTCGCTGGCAACATAGGACAAGGGTTGCGCTCGTTGCGGGACTTAACCCAACATCTCACGACACGAGCTGACGACAGCCATGCACCACCTGTGCAGAGCCCCTAAGGACCCCATATCTCTACAGGATTTCTCTGCATGTCAAGCCCTGGTAAGGTTCTTCGCGTTGCATCGAATTAAGCCACATGCTCCGCCGCTTGTGCGGGCCCCCGTCAATTCCTTTGAGTTTTAGCCTTGCGGCCGTACTCCCCAGGCGGGGCGCTTAATGCGTTAGCTGCGGCACGGAGGCCGTGGAAGGTCCCCCACACCTAGCGCCCAACGTTTACGGCGTGGACTACCAGGGTATCTAATCCTGTTCGCTCCCCACGCTTTCGCTCCTTAGCGTCAGTTCCGGCCCAGAGACCCGCCTTCGCCACCGGTGTTCCTCCTGATATCTGCGCATTTCACCGCTACACCAGGAATTCCAGTCTCCCCTACCGGACTCTAGCCTGCCCGTATCGACTGCAGGCCCGGGGTTGAGCCCCGGGTTTTCACAGCCGACGCGACAGGCCGCCTACGAGCTCTTTACGCCCAATAATTCCGGACAACGCTTGCACCCTACGTATTACCGCGGCTGCTGGCACGTAGTTGGCCGGTGCTTCTTCTGCAGGTACCGTCACTCTCGCTTCGTCCCTGCTGAAAGAGGTTTACAACCCGAAGGCCGTCATCCCTCACGCGGCGTCGCTGCGTCAGGCTTTCGCCCATTGCGCAATATTCCCCACTGCTGCCTCCCGTAGGAGTCTGGGCCGTGTCTCAGTCCCAGTGTGGCCGATCGCCCTCTCAGGCCGGCTACCCGTCGTCGCCTTGGTAGGCCATCACCCCACCAACAAGCTGATAGGCCGCGGGCCCATCCCAAGCCGATAAATCTTTCCACATCACCAGATGCCCGATGATGTCATATCCGGCATTAGCCCCGGTTTCCCGGAGTTATTCCAGAGCTTGGGGCAGGTTGCCCACGTGTTACTCACCCGTTCGCCGCTAGGAGCAAGCTCCTCGCTCGACTTGCATGTGTTAAGCACGCCGCCAGCGTTCGTCCTGAGCCAGGATCAAACTCTCCATCAATGCTTTGAAAGAGATGGTCGGGCCGCCAAGCCCAACCGATCCTGGCAAGACAGATCCTCGTATGAGTCTGTCATTGCCAAAGGAATTTCCCACCACAACCAGAAGCACTAAGCCCTGGCCATGGACGGGGGTTAAAAATATGGCACTGACTATTCGGTACGCTGTTGAGTTCTCAAGGAGCAGGTGCGTACAGGAGTTCACGCCGCGAAGCGGTTCCTCCAGGCACTTTTGCCCAAATTCGTCTTGTTTAGGTTGGAAGCGCCGTGACCCTTGCCAGGATCTTGCGCTCTACCCTCAGCCTCGCCCTCTCGGTCGAGGCCCTGTCCCGCGTGGAGCCACCCTGTTCGGTGTCTTCCGTGTCGCGCTGACAGTGAGAACATTACGGGTGGATGACGGGAGGCGTCAAATCAATCGGGACCCGGATAGTGTGATGTATGTCACATGGCTCCACTTGGAGCTTGACGCCGCTGTCTGATATGCGAGGCTTGAGGTTCTGCGCTCGAACGGATGGGCGACGGACCAGCCCCGCCACCAACGCGGGAGGACCGCTCGAACCACCTTGGTGCCAGCCACCGTGAAGCGGTGGACGCCTCGCCGGGTCGCCCGAGGCGGGGGACGTGCCGGCCGCGGGCGAGTTGGCCTCTCTGCGCCGCAGGGACACAGTCCGTACGCGTCGGTCTGTGCGGGTTCGGTCGGGCCGTCGCAGGCCACGCGCTTCAGTCCGGGCGTCTCACACTCCGGGCGTCTCAGGCCACGCGCCTCAGGCGGGCGTCCGCGGGGGCCGGCCCCAGCTCACCGACGGCTCGTTCAGGATCCAGAGCCGGTACGGGCGGTCGAGGCCCGTCCGGATGCCGATCCGGGGACCACGGCCCACCTGGGTCTCGGCAACGGGTGCTCCGGAGTGAACCGTCACCGGGCCGGATCCGACGAGGTCGGTGCCGGTGAAGCCGCCGTCCACCCCCAGGGCCCGGGCGAAGCGTCCAGGCCCGCTCGCGACGCGCCAGGCGGCCGCGGCGCCCCCCGCTCCCGCGCTCCCGGCCCCGGACGCGGACTCAAGCCCGGGCTCGGGCTCCGGCTGGCGGGCGCTGCCCGGAACATGCCGGGCCGGGACGGACCCGGCGACCGCACCAGCCCGGATCAGAACCGCGGCGGCCGTACCCTCCGGACCGCACACGACGTTGAAACACCAGTGCATGCCGTAGACGAAGTAGACGTAGGCGTGTCCGGGCGGTCCGAACATGACCCGCGAGCGCGGGGTCGGACCGCGGAAGGCATGGGACGCCGGATCGTCCGTGCCGCCGTAGGCCTCCACCTCGGTGACCCGCAACGCGACCGGCCCGTGCCGGACCGTCGTCCCGAGGAGATCTCGGGCGACGGCCAGCACGGGCCGGTCGTAGAAGTCGCGACTCGGAACGCCGGTCAGCTCCCGGCCCACGCCCGGTCCCGGTCGAGCACCGGCCCGAGCGCCTCGATCTGCTCCCGGACGCGCGCGGGAGCCGTCCCGCCCGGTGCCGAGCGTGCCTCGAGCGCACCACGCACCGAGAGCACCGATCGGACGTCGGCGGTGAGCAGTGGGCTGATGACCGCGAGATCGTCCTCGGAGACCTCGTCCATGTCGGCGTCGTGGGCCACACACCAGGCCACGAGCTGCCCGACGGCCTCGTGTGCCTCCCGGAAGGCGACCCCGTTGCGGACGAGGTACTCCGCCACGTCCGTCGCCAGCGCGAACCCGTCCGGCGCGGCGGCCGCGAGCCGTTCCCGGCGCACCCGCATCGTCGCGACCATGCCGGTCACCGCCGGCAGCACAACGAGGAGGGTGTCGACCGCGTCGAACACCGGCTCCTTGTCCTCCTGCAGGTCGCGGTCGTAGGCGAGCGGCAGGCCCTTGAGGGTGGTCAGCAGCCCGGTGAGCGCGCCGATGAGCCGGCCCGACTTGCCGCGGGCCAGCTCGGCCACGTCCGGATTCTTCTTCTGCGGCATGATCGAGCTGCCGGTGGCGAAGGCGTCGTCAAGCTCGACCCAGCCGAACTCCCGGGTCGTCCACAGGACGATCTCCTCACCGAGCCGGGACAGGTGCACCCCGATCAGCGCGGCGATGAAGAGGAACTCGGCGGCGAAGTCCCGGTCGGACACCGCGTCGAGCGAGTTGGCGAAGGCCCGGTCGAAGCCGAGCTCGGCGGCCACCCCCGCCGGGTCCAGCGGCAGTGAGGAGCCGGCGAGCGCGCCGGCGCCGAGCGCGCTCACCGAGGCACGCCGGTCCCAGTCCCGCAGCCGGTCGGTGTCCCGGGCGAACGCGTGGACGTGCGCCAGCAGCTGGTGCCCGAACGAGATCGGCTGGGCGTGCTGCAGGTGGGTCATCCCCGGTGCCGGGGTCTCGACGTGCTGCTCGGCCAGCCCGACGAGGGCGGTGGAGAGCTCGGTGACCCGCGCGGCGACCTGACGCGCGTGATCGCGCAGGTACAGGCGCAGGTCGGTCGCGACCTGGTCGTTGCGGCTCCGGCCGGCCCGGAGCTTGCCCCCGAGCGCGCCGAGGCGCTCGAGCAGCCCCCGCTCGAGCGCGGTGTGGACGTCCTCGTCCTCGATGGTCGGGCGGAAGCGGCCGTGGGCGACCGCGTCCGACAGGTCGTCGAGTGCGCCGAGCATCGCCGTCAGCTCGGCGTCGTCCAGCAGGCCGGCGCGGTGCAGGACGCGGGCGTGTGAGCGGGAGGCGAGCAGGTCGTACGGCGCCAGGCGCCAGTCGAACTGCACGCTGACCGACAGCCGCGCCAGCGCCTCGGCCGGCCCGCCCGCGAACCGCCCGCCCCACAGCCGCAGCGGCGGCGTCGACGCGGGGGCGTCCGCCTGCCCACCCGCGCCGGCGTGCCCCCCGGTGTCCTCTCCGTCGGTGTCGTCGGCGGTGTCCGTGCGCGCCGCGTCCGTGCGCGCGACGTCGCCCTGTGCCCGTTCGGGATCCATCCGTTCCTGCTCCTCGTCGGCCGCTGGGTGACTCCCAGTCGCCACCGACCGGATCGACGTCACGGGTTGAGCCGCTGTTCGCGGGCCGCCCAGACCTTGGTGGGCAGGCCCCACAGCTCGATGAATCCCCGCGCGTCGGTCTGGTCGAACTGGTCGCCGGCATCGTAGGTGGCCAGCGCGTGGTCGTAGAGACTGCCCGGGCTGCGACGGCCCACGACCTGGGCGACGCCGCCCGCCAGCCGGATCCGGACGTCGCCGGTGACACCGACACTGGCCGAGTCCACGAAGGCGTCGAGGGCTGCCCGCAACGGCGAGAACCACAGCCCGTCATAGACGATTTCGCCCCAGCGCTGGTCGATGCCCCGCTTGAACCGGGCGACGTCCCGCTCGAGGGTGAGGTCCTCCAGGTCACGGTGCGCGGTCAGCAGCGTGATCGCCGCTGGGCACTCGTAGATCTCCCGGCTCTTGATGCCGACGAGCCGGTCCTCGATCATGTCGATGCGACCGACGCCCTGGGCACCCGCCCGGGTGTTGAGCTCGGCGACGAGGTCCACCAGCGACAGTGCCCGCCCGTCCAGCCCGGTCGGCAGGCCGTCGGTGAACGAGATCGTGACCTCGTCGGACGGCCGGGAGACCGTCGGGTCGGCCGTGTAGACGAAGACGTCCTCCGGCGGCTGCGCCCACGGGTCCTCGAGGACCCCGCACTCGGCCGTGCGGCCCCACAGGTTCTGGTCGATCGAGTACGGGGACTTCTTCGAGACGTCGATCGGCAGGCCACGCTCCTCGGCGAAGGCGATCGCCTTGTCCCGGGTCATGCCCGAGTCGCGCACCGGGGCCAGCACGCGCAGGCCCGGGGCCAGTGCCATCACGCCGACCTCGAAGCGGACCTGGTCGTTGCCCTTGCCCGTGCAGCCGTGCGAGATCGCGTCCGCCCCGTGCTGTTTGGCGGCCTCGACCAGGTGCTTCACGATGATCGGCCGGGACAGCGAGGAGATGAGCGGGTAGCGGTCCATGTACAGGGCGTTGGCGCGGATCGCCGGGGCGACGAAGGATGCCGCGAACTCCTCGCGGGCGTCGACGACGATCGACTCGACGGCGCCGCAGGTGAAGGCGCGCTGGCGGATCGCCTCGAGGTCCTCGCCGCCCTGGCCCACGTCGACGGCCAGGGCGATGACCTCGGCGCCGGTCTCGGCACCGATCCAGCCGATGGCCACGGACGTGTCGAGGCCGCCCGAGTAGGCAAGCACGACGCGTTCGGTCACGGAGTCACTCCTTAGTTGATTCTCGGTTCACGTGGTCGTTCATGACGCCGGTGGACGGGAGGTCTGCCCCGCCTGGTCCTCAGCCGGCGCCCGCGCCGGTACCTGCCCCGATGCCGGGATGCCCGCCCGTTCCGGGTGGAACCGCCACCCGTGCGACGCCGTCGGCCAGCGACAGCAGCCGGCCGGCGAACGCTGGCCCACCGGGGCCGGTGGGCCCCGCGCGGCAGACCACCAGGACGGTGTCGTCACCGGCGATGGTTCCCATCACCTCCGGCAGGGCCGCCCGATCGAGCGCGGAGGCGAACAGCTGCGCGGCCCCCGGCGGGGTACGCAGCACGACGAGGTCGCCGTTGGCCTCAGCCGAGACGAGAAGCTCCTCGCAGAGCCGGGCCAGCGGGATGCGCACCGTCTCGGCCGGCGCCAGGTTCACGTCGACCGAGTACACGAGCGCACCGTTGGCCCCGCGGACCTTCGTCGCGCCGATGTCCTCCAGATCGCGGGACAGGGTGGCCTGGGTGACCTGCACACCTTCCTCGGCAAGCAGACGCGCGAGCTCCGCCTGCGACCGTACCGACCGCGCCGCGATCAGCGCGGCGAGGCGGGCCTGCCGGGCGTGTTTCGTCAGCGGCGCGGCCGAGCGGATGGTCATCGGGAACCGACACCCGCCGTGGTCTCGTCCAGCAGGAACGACAGCAGGGCCTTCTGCGCGTGCAGCCGGTTCTCCGCCTGGTCGAACACCACGGAACGCGGCCCGTCGAGCACAGCCGCGGAGATCTCCATCTCCCGGTGCGCGGGCAGGCAGTGCATGACGATCGCGTCCGGGCTGGCCGCCTCGACGACCTTCTCGTCGAGGCGGTAAGGCTGGAAGACCAGCGCCCGGCTGTCGGACTCGGTGTCCTGCCCCATCGACGCCCAGACGTCGGTGTAGAGCACGTCCGCGCCGGCCGCGGCCTCGAGCGCGTCGTGCGTCACCAGGGCCTCGCCGCCGGTGACCGCACCGATCTCGTTGGCGTGCCGCACGACCTGCTCGATCGGCTCGTAGCCCGGCGGCGAGGCGACGTGGACCCGCAGCCCGGCGAGTGCGCCGGCGAGCAGCAGCGAGTGGGCGACGTTGTTGCCGTCGCCCAGGTACGCCAGGGTCACGCCGGCGAGCCGGCCGCGGATCTCCCGGATGGTCTGCAGGTCGGCGAGCGCCTGGCAGGGGTGGGTGTGGTCGGAGAGCGCGTTGATGACGGGCACGGTGGCCGCCGCCGCCATCCGGTCGACCCTGTCCTGGGCGAAGGTGCGGATGACGATGGCGTCGACGTAGCGGCTCAGGACGGCTGCGGTGTCCTCGATGGTCTCGCCGCGGCCGAGCTGGGAGGAGCCGGAGTCGATCACGATCGGGTGCCCGCCGAGCTCGGCCACCGCAACGTCGAAGGACAGCCTCGTCCGGGTCGACGGCTTCTCGAAGATCAGCGCGACCGAGCGGCCCTCGAGCGGGCGGCGGGCGGGCTTCCGGTCGCGGCGCGTCGCCTTGAGCTGGTCGGCGAGATCCAGCAGTGCGGCCTGCTCGGACGAGGTCAGGTCGGTGTCGAGCAGGAAGTGTCGGGCCGTCATGCGCTGACCTTAGATCCTTCGTCCGACTTTTTCGGGCCGGTCGCCGCGGTCCTGTCCCCCTGGGCGTGGGTCTCCCGCGCCCGGTCGGCGATGCCGGGCAGCGCGGCGACGAACGCGTCGACGTCCGCCGGGGTGAGCACGAGCGGCGGCGCGAGGCGGACGGCGTTCGCCGCGACCGCGTTCACCAGGAAACCGGCCTCGCGGGCGGCGGTCTCCACCTCGGGCGCGAACGGGGCGTCGAGCTCGATCGCGAGCCACAGCCCGACGCCGCGCACCCCGGTGACCCCGGCCGCGTCCGCGGCGACGATGCCGTCGCGCAGTGCGCCGCCGAGCACCACCGCGTGCTCGAGCAGGCCCTCGGCCACGATCGTGTCGAGCACGGCGAGGGCGGCCGAGCACACCACCGGCCCGCCACCGAAGGTGCTGCCGTGGTCACCGGGACGCAGCAGGTGACCGGCAGCGCCGATCCCGATGCAGACCCCGATGGGCAGGCCGCCGCCGAGGCCCTTGGCCAGGGTGATCACGTCCGGTACGACGCCCTCGGTCTGGTGGGCGAACCACGCGCCGGTGCGGCCGATGCCGCTCTGGACCTCGTCGAACACGAGCAGCGCGCCGTGTGCGTCGCAGGCGGCGCGGGCGGCGACCAGGTAGCCGGGCGGCGATGGGATCACCCCGGCCTCGCCCAGGGTCGGCTCCAGGAAGACGGCGGCAGTCCGCTCGCTGACCGCGGCGGCCAGCGCGTCGGCGTCGCCGTGCGGGACGAAGCGCACGCCCGGCAGCAGCGGCTCGAACGGCGCCCGCTTCCCGGGCTGGCCGGTGATCGACAGGGCGCCCATGGTCCGGCCGTGGAAGGCCCCCTCGGCCGCGATGATCTCCGAACGGCCGGTCCGTCGGCTGATCTTGATCGCGGTCTCGTTCGCCTCGGCGCCCGAGTTGCAGAAGAAGGCCCGGCCGTCCACGCCCAGCAGCTCGATCAGGCGTTCGGCGAGCAGGAGCTGCGGGGTGTTCACGTACAGGTTGGACGTGTGGCCCAGGGTGTCGAGCTGTGCGACTACCGCCGCGCGCACCGCCGGGTGGCAGTGGCCGAGGACGCTCACCGCCACCCCGGCGATCAGGTCCACGTACTCGCGGCCGTCGGCGTCCCACACGTGCGCGCCGGACCCGCGGGTCAGGGCGATGGAGGGACGGCCGTAGGTGGCCATGATGACGGCGTCGCGCCGGTCGAGCAGATCGGCGTTCACGATCCTCCCCCGATGATGTCCGCTGTTGCCGGGTCGCCCGCGCTGGAACTGGTGGTTGCTGTGACGGCGCCCTCGACCGCGACGGTGCCGGCGGCGGCGGGTGGGTCGGCGCGAATCAGCGTCCCGATGCCCTCGTCGGTGAAGATCTCGAGGAGCAGCGCGTGCGCGACCCGCCCGTCGAGCACGTGTGCCTGGGGGACGCCGCCGGAGACGGCGCGCAGGCAGGCCTCCATCTTCGGGATCATGCCCGACGACAGGGTGGGCAGGAGCCGCTCGAGCTCGCCGACGGTCAGCTCACTGATCACCTCGTCGCTCGCCGGCCAGTCGGCGTAGAGGCCCTCCACGTCGGTGAGCACGACGAGCTTGGCCGCACCCAGCGAGAGCGCCAGCACCGCCGCCGCGGTGTCCGCGTTGACGTTGTAGACGCCGCCGTCGAGGCCGCGGGCCACCGAGGCCACCACCGGCACCTTGCCCGAGTCGAGCAGGGCGTTGACGGTCGCCGGCTGGACGTCGACCACGTCGCCGACCAGCCCGACGTCCACCGGGCTGCCGTTGACCATCGCCGGGCGGCGCCGGGCGGTGAACAGGTTCGCGTCCTCCCCCGACAGGCCGACGGCGAACGGGCCGTGGTTGTTGATCATCCCGACGACGTCCCGGTTGACCTGGCCGACGAGGACCATCCGGACGACCTCCATGGTCTCCGGGGTGGTGACCCGCAGGCCGCCGACGAACTCCGAGCGCACCCCGAGCCGCTCCAGGTGGGCGGTGATCTGCGGGCCTCCGCCGTGCACGACGACGACGCGGATGCCGGCGTAGCGCAGGAAGACGATGTCCGCGGCGAACGCCTCGCGCAGCTCCGGGCGGGTCATCGCGTTCCCGCCGTATTTGATCACCATGGTGGCGCCGTGGAAGCGGGACAGCCAGGGCAGCGCCTCGATGAGCACGGTGGTCTTGGCCAGCGCGGAATGCCCGCGGGCGGTTGCCGCCGGTCCGCGTGGCGGCGCGGGGATGTTCGCTCCGGCCCACCCCACGGGCTTCACCGGGTTCGTGTCCGCGCTCATGTCGAGTACGCCGAGTTCTCGTAGACGTAGCCGTCGGTGAGGTCATTCGTGCGCACGGTGAGCTCGACGTCGCCGGCGTGCAGGTCGGCGACGATGCTGATCTCCCGCCCGCCGAGGTCGACCAGTTCCCGCGGCTCACCCGGCGCGCCGCCGCGACACACCTGGATGCCGTTCATGGTCACGTCGAGGCGGTCGGGCTCGAAGGCCGCGGACGTCGTACCGATCGCCGCGAGCACCCGGCCCCAGTTCGGGTCCTTGCCGTAGAGCGCGCACTTGAGCAGGTTGTTGCGGGCCACCGAGCGGCCGACCTCGAGGGCGTCCGCCTCCGAGGCCGCGCCGGTGACCGTGATGGAGATCGTCTTGGTGGATCCCTCGGCGTCGCCCAGCATCTGGCCGGCCAGGTCGTCACAGACGGCGGTGACCAGCTCGGTCAGCTCCGCCTCGGGCAGGGACCGCCCGGACGCGCCCGAGGCGAGCAGCAGCACCGTGTCGTTCGTCGACAGGCAGCCGTCGGAGTCGACGCGCTCGAACGTCGTCCGGCACGCCTCCCGGACCACCCGGTCCAGCGTGGCGCTGTCGGCGACGGCGTCGGTGGTGACGACGACGAGCATCGTCGCCAGCGACGGCGCGAGCATCGCCGCACCCTTACCCATGCCGCCGACCGTGACGACACCGTCACCAGCCGCGCCGGATGTGCTGGTGCGCACCGCCTGCTTGGCGACGGTGTCCGTGGTGCGGATCGCCTCGGCCGCGGCGTCACCCCCGGCCGGCGAGAGCGCCACGACCGCCTGGGTGACGCCGGGGAGGAGAAGATCCATCGGCAGCCGCACGCCGATCAGCCCGGTGGAGCAGACCGCGACCTCACCGGCGCCGATCCCGAGCGCCGCGCCGACGTGCTCGGCGGTCGCGTGGGTGTCGGCGAACCCCTCGGGGCCGGTGCAGGCGTTGGCCCCGCCGGAGTTGAGCACGACAGCGCGCAGCCGGCCGGTGGTCAGCACCTGACGGGTCCACAGCACGGGCGCGGCCTGCACACGGTTGCGGGTGAACACGCCCGCGGCGGCGTCGGCGGGACCGTCGTTGACGACGAGGGCGACGTCCGGACGCCCGGACGGTTTCAGCCCGGCGGCGGCGCCGGCGGCTCGGAACCCCCGGGCGGCGGTGACGCTCACTGTTGCTTCCCTTCCCTAGCTGGCAGGGCCCTCGCTGTCACCGGGGCGGTCACGGCGCGAGGCCCTGAACGCTCAGACCGGTGGTCTCCGGCTGGCCGAGCATGAGGTTGGCGCACTGGACCGCCTGCCCGGCGGCTCCCTTGGTGAGGTTGTCGATCGCGGCGACGACGACCACCCGGCCCGCCTCGTCGTCCACCGTCGCCTGCAGGTGGATGCAGTTGCTGCCGAGCGTCGACGACGTGCGCGGCCACCGCCCGGGCGGCAGCACGCGCACGAACGGCTCGTCGTCGTAGAAGGCGCGCAGGATGCCGGTGATCGTGTCGGCGTCGGCGCCGAGGCCCGTCCCCAGGTCGTCACCGGCGGCGAGGTCGGCGGCGGGCCGGGCGGTGCAGGTCGCCAGGATGCCGCGGGGCATCGGCGCGAGCACGGGGGTGAACGACAGCGACACCGGCGAGCGGGCGTACCGGGTGAGCGTCTGGACGATCTCGGGACGGTGCTGGTGGGTGCCGACCTTGTACGCGGTCATGTCGCCCATGACCTCGCTGCCGAGCAGGTTGACCTTCGCCGCCCGGCCGGCGCCGGATGTCCCGCTCGCCGCGACCACGACGATGTCGGACGGGTCGACCGCACCCGCCGCGACCAGCGGGACCAGCGCGAGGCTCACCGCGGTCGGATAGCACCCGGGCGCGGCGACCCGGTTACTGACCCGGATCTCCTCCCGCGCCCCGGGCAGCTCGGGCATTCCGTACGTCCAGGTGCCGGCGTGCTCCCCGCCGTATGCCCGGCGCCATGCCTGCGGGTCGTGGAGGCGATGGTCCGCGCCGAGGTCGACGATGCGGACCCCGGCCGGGAGGGTCGCGGCGACCGCGGCCGACTGCCCGTGCGGAAGCGCCAGGAACACGATGTCGGCGGTGGTCTCCGCCAGCGCGGCGGCGTCGACGAAGACGCGGCCGGCCAGGTCGGGCAGGTGCGGGTGGACGTCGGTCACCTCCACCCCGGCGGAGGTGTTCGCCGCCAGGTCGCCGATCTCGATGCCTGGATGGCCGAGCAGCAGCCTCAGCAGCTCGCCGCCGCCGTATCCGCTCGCGCCCGCTACTGCCGCAGTCACTCCCATGACTGCAACTTTATACACACGACCCTATGAAGATACAAGGGTTTACGGAGAGCGCCGAGGCTCCCACGGAGCGCCCTCACTGTGCCACCGCCATCGAGAACCTCCCTGAAACACGGCCCTACCTGCCCGTTGAGCGACGGTTGACGCCCCGGGGGACCACTGTGGGCACACTGGTCCCGACGCCACTCCGGACAACGGCGTTCCGGAGGCGGGTCGGGGTGGGCGGTCACGGCCGTCCACCCCGATCGTCACACCGCCCCGCCGGTCATGCGGGCCGCCGCCCCCCCCGGATCACGAGAAGGCACCTGCCGGTTCGCCGCCCGCAGCGCGCCCTCCCAATCAGGCCAGGTGGCCCCGCCCGCCCGGGCCAACTCGTCCGTCCGGTCCGTCCGCCTCGTGCCGTTGCCCGGCCGTCCGGGAACCGCTCGCGTTGAGAGTTCGACAACAAACCGTCAGTCACCTGACAGTCGGCCCCCGGGCCGGGGTGCCACCATCCCGGCGTCGGGACGACCCAGGATGGGAGTGACGATGGCGATCTCACTCGGTTACCTGCTCACGGTGCTTGCCGCCGTCGCCGCCGTGGTGGCGCTGCGCGCGAGGGCGGTGCGGGGCCGCGCCACCGGGGAGCCCGATCCGCGGGCGGTTCCGGCCGAGGACCTGGCGCTGGTCGCCGCCGGGCCGAAGCGGGCCGCCCTGACCGCTCTCGTGGGCCTCTACGAGGCCGGCGCGATCTGCATCCCGCTGACCTGGCGGCTCGGCGTGTCGGGTCCGCTCCCGACGGGGAGCACGCCGCTCGCCGCGAGCGCGCACCGGCTGATCGCGGCCGCCGGCCAGCCGAGCGTCCGCGGAATTCTCCAGCCGCTCGCCAACGGTCCCGAGCTGCGGGCCGCGCAAGCGCGCCTGGCCGCCGCCGGTTACGTCCCGTCCGCCGGCCTGGTCGGCCTGCTGAACCTCGTGCGGCTGTTGGTGCCGCTGGCCATCGCCGTCGCCGCTCTCGCGCTGCTCGCCGACGGCGCGGGCGCGCCGGGACTCGTCGCGTCGGTGGCGCTCATCGGCGCGGTGGCCGTGATCCTCCTGGCCGGGCCGGCGCCGGCGACGCGGGACGGCCGCCGGCTCGTCGAGACCGCCAGGGCCCGCTTCGCCGGATACGCGGACGGGGGCGTACCCGGCCAGCGTGCCGTCGCGGTCGCGCTGTTCGGGCCGGCGGCCCTGTGGCGGGCCGACGCCACCGTCGCGAACCGGCTGGGGGTCGGACCCCGGCCCCAGGACGTCCGCATCGGTGGCCGGGGCGACTCGGCGCGCGGGCACACCGGCCCGACACACTCGGGCGACAGCGCGTTCGGTGGAATCGCAGGCTGGTTCGCCTTCGGCGGGGACGACTCGCACCACGGCGGCGGGGACGGTTGGAGCAGCGGGCACAGCTGGGGCGGTTGGGGCGGCGGGCACGGCGGTGGATGCGGAGGCGGTGGGCATGGCGGAGGTGGCGGCGGTGGAGGTTGCGGCGGTGGAGGTTGCGGCGGTGGCTGACCGGATCGCAGCCGCCGGGGCTCCGATCCGAGACGCCCCGCCGTCGCGGCGGCCTACGGCCAGCGCGACCAGCGAGACCGGCTCGACCTACGTGGCGAGCCCGACCGGCCCGACCGGCCCGACCGGCGCGGCTGCGGCGGTCGGCGCGGCTGGGGCGCTGGCGGGGCTCGGCGCCGGATGGCGTCCCGAGCTCGGCGCCGTCCTCGCCGAACGGACCGACCTGGGCTTCGTCGAAGTGATCGCGGAGCTCGTGCACCCGAAGGCCCCACCGCCGCCCGCCCTCACCGGACTCGGCGTGCCGGTCGTCCCGCACGGCACCAGGCTCTCCCTTGGTGGCACCGAGCCGCTCGACCCGTCCCGGGTGGCGTGGCTGGCCGCGGTCGCCGAACAGCTGGGCTCGCCCCTGGTCAGCGAGCATGTCGCCTTCGTCCGGGCGGGGGGAGTCGAGGCCGGGCATCTGCTCGGCGTCCCGCGCACCCGGGAGGCGCTGGGCGTGCTGGCCCGCAACATCGCCGACCTGCGGGCCGAACTGCCCGTCCCACTGGCGCTGGAGAACGCGGCGAGCGTGCTCGCCTGGCCGGACGACGAGTTGGACCCGGCCGCGTTCCTGACCGAGCTCGCCGACCGCACCGGCGCGCTGCTGCTCGTGGACGTCGCCAACCTGCACGGGGACGCGCTGAACCACGGCATCGACCCGCTGCGGTTCCTCGACGCGCTGCCCTGGGAGCGGGTGGCGTACGCCCATGTCGCCGGGGGACGGGTGGCGAACGGGATCTACTTCGACACCCACCTGCATCCGGTGGCGCCGGAGGTCCTGGCCCTGGTGGGCGAGGCCGCGGCGCGCTGGTCAGGGGTCCCCGCCGTCCTGCTCGAGCGAGACGGGAACTACCCCCGCGCGCCCGAGATCCACGCGGAGCTCGATGCCGTCCACGCCGCCGCTCTCGGGCCGGGCCCGGGACGGCCGGCGGGACGGCAGCCGGCCGCGGAGTTCGAGCAAAGACCGGTGACGCTCAGACAAAGAGCGGTGACGCTCAGGGAGACACCGGTGACGCTCGAGGAACGGCAGGTGACGATGGTCGCCGATCTGGTGAGCGGCCGCGGTCCCGGCGACAGGTTCGATCCGGAACGGTTCGAGGCGGTCCGCGGGACGCTGATCGACAAGCGGCGCGCGGCGGTCGCCCGGTGCTGGCCCGAGCTCGCCGCGACGAGCGACTTCGCGAGCCGGTTCGCGGAGTTCGCCCGGACCCGTCCACCGGCCGGAACCCGCGCTGACGCGCTGGGCTTCGCCGCCACCGTCCACGACCGCCTCGGGCCGGGGGCTCGCCGGGAGGTGCTCGCCGCCCGCCTGTCGTCACGGCGGCTCGCCGTGATCGTCGACCGCGTGCCCGGCGGGCGGACCCTGATCGGCCTGCGACTCCCCCTGCTCGCCCCGTTCGTCCTGCCGACCGGAGCGGCGGCGGCCGGCGGCGGCTGAGCGGCGGCGGCCGCCGCTCAGCCGCCGGTGCCGGCCGGCGGCCGCCGTCAGTCAGCCGCGCAGGACGGCGCCCGTCCGGCTGGTGGCCTCCGCGACGGCCGCGTCACGGGCATCGTTGGCCTCGGCCGCCGTCAGTGTCCGGTCCGGGGCCCGCAGGCGCAGGCCGAAGGCCAGCGAGCGGCGGTCGGGGCCGACCTGGTCGCCCTCGTAGACGTCGAACAGCGACAGCGCCTCCAGCAGGTCCCCGGCCCCCGCCCGCAGCGCCTCGGTCACCGCGGAGACGGAGACGTCCACCGCGGTGACCAGCGCGACGTCACGGTCGGCCGGCGGGAAGGTGGAGATCGCGGGAGCCGCGACCGGCGGCCGCTCGAGCGCGGCGCCGATCAGCGCGTCCAGGTCCAGCTCCATCGCGCAGGTGCGCGCCGGCAGCCCGGCGGACCCGAGGACCCGCGGGTGCAGCTCCCCGGCGGACCCGACGACCCGGCCGTCGACCGACAGCTCGGCGCAGCGGCCGGGGTGCCAGGGCATGGCGTCCCCGGCGGCGACGGCCAGCTCGACGCCGACCGCGGCGGCGGCGGCGTGCGCGGCGGCCAGGGCGTCGCCCCAGTCGGCGGCCCGCCCCGGACCCCACCAGCCGGCGGGCTCGCGCAGGCCGGTGAGCACCACCGCGACATGACGCGGCTGACGGGGCAGGGCCGCGTTCAGCGCGCTGATCTCGTCCTCGCTGGGACGGCGATCGACCGGCGGCGTGACCACCGCGGCCGGCACGGCCGGCACGTCAGCCGGCTCCCGGAAGACCAGCCCGCTCTCGAACAGCGCGAGGTCGGTCTGGCCGCGGCCGAGGTTGCGCACGGCCGCGGCGATCAGCCCCGACAGCAGCGTGGTGCGCAGGTAGGAGGCGTCCTGGGCGATCGGGTTCGCCACCCGCACCGCCGCCCGGCGCTCGTCGCCGGCGGGCAGGCCGAGCGCGTCGGCGGCGTCCTCGGCGACGAACGGGAGGGTGAGCACCTCGACGAACCCGTCGGCGGCGAGCGCCCGCCCGACGGCCCGCCGCATCTGCTGGGCGGCGGTGAGACCGCGCCCGGCGGGCAGCAGCGGCAGCGTCACCGGGATGGTGTCGTACCCCTCGAGCCGCACGACCTCCTCGACCAGGTCCGCGGGGCGGAGCAGGTCGGGCCGCCAGGACGGCGCCGTCACCAGGAGCTCGCCCGGCTCGCCCGGACTACCCGCCGCCTCGGCGGGCTCCGGGTCGCGCAGCAGGCAGCCGACGTCGGCGAGGCGGCGGCGGATCGCATCCGCCGGGTAGGGCCGGCCGGCCAGCCGCTCGGGCTCGCCGAGCGGGAACACGATCGGCTCCGGCGCCGCGCGGTGGTCGACGTCGGTGACGCCGGGCTCGGCGGTGGCTCCGGCCAGCTCGCGCAGCAGGTCGACAGCCCGCTGCGCGGCGACCGGCGCGAGCGCCGGGTCGACCCCGCGCTCGAAGCGGCGCGACGCCTCGGAGCCGAGGCGGTGCCGGCGGGCCGTCCGGGCGACGGTCACCGCGTCGAAGTGCGCGGACTCCAGCACGATGTCGGTGGTCGCCGCGGAGATCTCCGTCGCGGCGCCGCCCATCACCCCGGCGAGCGCGATCGGCCCGGAGTCGTCGGCGATGACGAGGTCCTCGGGGTCGAGCTCGCGGTCGACGCCGTCCAGGGTGAGCAGCCGCTCCCCCGCCCGGGCGCGGCGGACGACGATCGGGCCGGTGAGCTTAGCCCGGTCGAACGCGTGCAGGGGCTGCCCCAGACCGAGCATGATGATGTTGGTGACGTCGACCGGCGCGGAGATCGGCCGCATGCCGGCCAGCGACAGCCGCCGCGACCAGTCCAGCGGGGTGCGCGCGGCGGGGTCGACATCGCTGACCGTCCGGGCGACGTAACGATCGCAGGCGACGGTGTCCTCGACCCGCACCGGGTATCCGGCCGCGTCCCCGGCGCCGGTCGTGGAGCCGGCGGTCGCGGAGCCGGCGCCGGTCGCGGCGGGCTCGTCGGAGCCCCAGGCACCGGGGTCGTCGAACGGCAGGCCGAAAGCCGTCGCCGATTCCCGGGCGATGCCGCGCACCGACAGGCCGTAGCCCCGGTCCGGGGTGACGGCGATGTCGAGCACCTCGTCGCCGAGGCCGAGCAGCTCGGCGACGTCCGTCCCGATCCGGGAGCCCGCGGGCAGGACGAGGATCCCGCTGTGGTCCTCCCCGAGGCCCAGCTCCCGGGCCGAGCAGATCATCCCGTCGCTGACGTGCCCGTACGTCTTGCGGGAGCTGATCTCGAACCCGCCGGGCAGCACCGAGCCGGGCAGCGCGACCGGCACCCGGTCGCCGACCTCGAAGTTGAACGCGCCGCAGACGATCCCGCGCACACCGGGCTCCGCCTCCTCCGCCCCGGACGCTACGGGCCCGCCCGGCTCACCGAGCTCGGCGACCCGCACCCGGCAGAAGCGGACGTCCTTCTTCTTCGCCGCGACGACCTCGATCGAGAGCACCTCGCCGACCACCACGCCGGCCAGGTCGCCACCGACGGTCTCCAGGCCCTCGACCTCGAAACCGGCGCGGATCAGCGCGTCGGCCACGGCCTTCGCCGGCGGCAGGCCGCCGACCTGCTCGCGCAGCCACGACATCACGATTCTCACCGGGTCAGCCCTCGCTTCCGAACGGCAGGCCGAAGCGGACGTCCCCGTCGACGAAGTCGCGGATCTCGCGGACGTCGTGCCGGGTCATCGCGGCCCGTTCCAGGCCCATCCCGAAGGCGAAACCGCTGTAGCGCGCAGGGTCGACCCCGCAGGCCCGCAGCACGTTCGGGTCGACCATCCCGCAGCCGCCGGCCTCGATCCAGCCCTCGTCGGAGCAGACCCGGCACGGCTGACGGGCGGCGTCGCCACGGCAGGCGAAGCACTGGACGTCCAGCTCGGCGGACGGCTCGGTGAACGGGAAGAACGACGGCCGCAGCCGGGTGGACAGTCCGGAACCGAACAGCGCCTGGGCGAACACCTCGAGGGTGCCGCGCAGGTCGGCCATGGTGATGCCTTCGTCGACGGCGAGGCACTCGAGCTGGCCGAACACCGGCGAGTGCGTCGCGTCGATCGTGTCGTTGCGGTAGGTGCGCCCGGGGCAGACCACGTAGACCGGCAGCGGGCGGGACAGCAGCGAGCGGATCTGCACCGGCGAGGTGTGCGTGCGCAGCAGCCGGCCGGACGCGGCCGGCTCGACGTAGAGCGTGTCGTGCTCGCTGCGCGCGGGGTGGTCGGGCGCCATGTTGAGCGCCTCGAAGTTGAACCAGTCGTGCTCCACCTCGGGGCCCTCGGCGACCTCGTAGCCCATGGCCACGAAGACGTCGGTGAGCCGGTCGGAGAGCAGGCTCAGCGGGTGGCGGGCGCCGCGGCGGCGGCGGTCGACCGGCAGGGTCACGTCGACCCGCTCGGCGACCAGGATCTCGGCGTCACGCCGGGCGGTGAGCTCGACCAGCCGGGCCTCGTAGGCGGCCCGGACCTTCGCAGTCGCGGCGTTGTGCGCGCGGCCGGCCTCCGCCCGGTGCTCGCGGGGCAGGGCTCCGAGCTCGCGACGGGCGAGCATCAGCGGCGCCTGCTGTCCGTCCACGTGGGCGGTGCGCACGGCGGACAGCGCGGCCAGGTCGTCGGCCCCGGCGATCGCGGCGAGTGCAGCGGCCGCGGCGCCGTCGAGCCGTCCGGGATCCAGGGCACCGAGATCCACGGGATCAGCGGTCTCGTTGGGGGCGGGCACGATGATCATCCTCATCGACGGTGGGCGGGCTGACACAGCCCGCCCGAATGGATGGGTCGGTTCTCCGGGGCGCCCGCCGGTGGTTCGTCGTACGCGGCCTCAGCCGAACACGGGCCCACCGGCGGGCACGAAAAATCGGAACTCCGCCCCGCCGCCCGGCGCCTTGCCGACCGAGATCGTCCCACCGTGCGCGTCGATCAGCGCCTTGGCGATGTACAGCCCGAGACCGGTGCCGTTCCCGCGGCTCGCGCCGCGCCAGAACTTGGCGAACACCCGGGTGGCGTTGGCCTCCGGGACGCCGTCGCCCTCGTCGCCGACCGTCACCTCGGCGCCTGTCCCCGTACCGCTGAGCACGACGGTCACAGTACCCGCGCCGTGGCGCAACGCGTTGTCGACAAGGTTGTGGAGCACCTGCTCGATCTTGTCGGGGTCGACCCACATCTCGGGCAGGTCGCCCTCCATCCGGACGGCGAACCGCTCCGGCGGGGCGGAGCCGGCCGCGATCTTGCCCTCGACGACCCGGCGGACGGCGACGCGCATGTCCACGATCTGCTTGCGGATCTGCACCCGGCCGGCGTCGATGCGGGAGACGTCGAGCAGCTCGGTCAGCAGCCTGGTGACCCGGTCGGCGTCGGTGTTGACGGTGTTGAGCATGAGCTTCTTCTGCTCGTCGGTGAATCTGTCCCACCGGGCGAGCAGGGTCGCCGTGAACCCCTTCACGCTGGTCAGCGGCGAGCGCAGCTCGTGCGCGACCGTGGCGATGAGATCGGCGCGGTTGCGCTCGATCCGCTCCCGGCTGACCGTGTCACGCAGGCAGACGGCGACCCGTACGAGGGCGCCTTCGACACGGGTGAACCGGGTGGTGACGTTGAAGTCATGGTCGGAGGCGGGACCGGCGTAGGTCAGCCGGCGCTCGGGCTGCCCGGTGACCCGGGGCAGCCCGCGGCTCGGCTGCGAGCACTCCCACCAGTCGTTGCCCCGCTCGTCGAGCAGCGGCAGGACGTCGGTGACGTGCCGACCGACCGCGTACCCGGCGGACAGCCCGGTCATCTTCGTCGCGGCGGCGTTGAAGAGCTCCACAGTGCCCGTCGCGTCGGTGACGACCACCGGGTCGGGCAGCAGGTCGAGGGCCGCCGGAGAAAGCACGTCCACCGACTCCTCCGCGGTCTCGGTCTCGGTCTCACCAGCCCCGTGCGCCGTGGCGCCGACGTCGGGGACACCGGCGGCTACGGCGTCACCCTCCGTGACACCGACATCCGGTACACCGACGACCTGGTCGTCGTCCGCGACGTAATGCCCGGAAGTGGACGCGACGATGCGCGTCAATGCGCCCCACCTCCCCCGGCGCCGGACGTAGCGGACCCGACCATTCTCTGCGCCCGCGCCGACGCATACAGACACAGCGCTGACGCAACCGCAAGATTCAGCGACTCGGCCTGACCGTACACCGGTACCCGCACCGCCGCGTCCGCGGACGCCGCCGTCGCCGGCGTGAGGCCTCTCGCCTCGTTGCCGAAGACCCAGGCCGTCGGCCCCGCCAGCGTGCCCACGCCGGCCAGGTCGTCGAGGTCGCGGGCCGCGTGGCCCGAGGCCGCCAGCACCAGGCACCCGGCCCGGCGCAGCGCCCCGACGACCGCGGGGCCGTCCTCGGCGACCACGACCGGCAGGTGGAACAGGCTCCCCGCGGACGCCCGGACGCACTTCCCCCCGAAGGGGTCGACGCTGTTCCCGGTGAACACGACCGCGTCGGCGCCGGCCGCGTCGGCCGAGCGAATCACGGTACCGGCGTTCCCCGGGTCGTTCGCGCCCTCGCAGACCGCGACCAGGCGCGGCCGGCCCAGATCCGCCAGCTCGTGGCGGGGCAGCTCGGCGACGCCGACCAGGCCCTGCGGGGTCACCGTCTCCGACAGCGCCGCGGCGGCGGCGTCCGTCACGAGCCGGACCGGCAGGTCGGCTGCGGCCAGCAGGTCCGCGTGCCGCTCCGCCGCCGACTCGCCGACGAAGAGCTCCACCAGGGCACCCACGGCGAGCGCCGCGGTGACCGCCTGCGCGCCCTCGACGAGGAACAACCCCTCGCCGCGGCGATCCGCCGGCCGCCGCAGCCGGCGGGCGGCGGCGACCCGGGCCGAGCGCAGCCCGTCCACCCGCCCGGGCGACGGGCGGGCGGACCGGCCGCCGGTCGCCGGCCCGGACCGGTCGCCGGTGAGGGCTGTCGGCCGGCCCGCGGAGCGGCCCTGCAGGTGGCGAGGCGACACCGGTGGAAGCCCGCGGTGCCTCAGGCGGCCGAGGTCTCGGCCGCCGCGGGCAGCGCCGCACGGGCGACCTCGACGAGGGCGGCGAACGCGGCCGCGTCGTTGACGGCGAGATCGGCGAGGATCTTGCGGTCCACCTCGACACCGGCCAGCCGCAGGCCCTGGACGAAGCGGTTGTAGGTCAGACCGTTCGCCCGCGCCGCGGCGTTGATACGAGTGATCCACAGCTGCCGGAAGTCGCCCTTGCGCGCGCGACGGTCCCGGTAGGAGTAGGTCATCGAGTGGAGCATCTGCTCCTTGGCCTTGCGGTAGAGCCGCGAGCGCTGGCCCCGGTAACCGCTGGCGGCCTCGAGAACCTCGCGGCGCTTCTTCTGGGCGTTGACCGCCCGCTTCACGCGTGCCATGAGGGCACCTGTCTCCTTCGTTCGTTCACTTCCGGCCCCCGGACCCCGCCAGGGAGCGTCGGCGGAGGCGGAACTGTCAGCGAGCCAGCAGGCGCTTGATGCGCCGGTTGTCCGCGGAGCTCAGCGGGACCTCGTCGTACAGCCGGCGGGTGCGGCGGCTCGTCTTGTGCTCGAGCAGGTGGGCGCGGTTGGCGCGCCGACGCATGATCTTCCCGGTGCCGGTGACGCGGAACCGCTTCCCGGTACCGGTGTGGGTCTTCATCTTGGGCATGATCGGTCCCTGTGGGTGGGTTGCGGGCACGCGCCGCTGGCGCGCCTGTTCGGAGTACCCGTGCTGTGTGCACGTCGTTGCGACTTCGCCCGGTCGTGACCTACACCTGGCTGGCGGACTCCGGGGTCCGCTGGGGCTTGGCGCCCTTGTGCGGGGCCATGACCATCGTCATGTTCCGGCCGTCCTGCTTGGGCTGGGCCTCGACGTAGCCAAGGTCGGCCACGTCGGTCGACAGCCGCTGCAGCAGCCGGATGCCGAGCTCGGGACGGGACTGCTCCCGACCTCGGAACATGATGGTGATCTTGACCTTGTCGCCGGCCTTGAGGAACCGCACTACGTGACCCTTCTTGGTCTCGTAGTCGTGCGGATCGATCTTCGGTCGGAGCTTCATCTCCTTGATAACCGTCTGGACCTGGTTCTTACGAGCCTCGCGACGCTTCTGGTCGGACTCGTACTTGAACTTTCCATAGTCCATCAGCTTGCAGACCGGCGGACGGGCAGTGGGTGCCACCTCGACGAGGTCGAGGTCGGACTCCTGCGCCAGGCGCATGGCTTCCCCGATGGAGACGATGCCGATCTGCTCGCCCTCCGCACCTACGAGGCGAACCTCCGGAACGCGGATCCGGTCATTGATACGTGACTCTGTGCTGATGTGCTTTCCTCCGTGGCTCGACGCGCGGGCACGACCTCACCGCAGCGGAGCACCAAGCCCGGGACATCCCGGGCTCCCGGCCGACAACGCCGTGGGAACGGCTCGGCCGACCGGCGACCCGGCCACCGCGTGCGAGCCGGTCGAATTAACGACCAGCCGGCTGACTGTTCCGCGGCGACGACGGGTGGAGGGCGAACCCCCGCTTTGACCCGATCACGGGGCCTGAGCGACGTGCCGCCGGGACGCCTGCCACCGCAGTGACCTTGCCACCTTGGTGACCCTGCCACGTCAGTGGCCTTGCCAACTAAGTGACCTTGCCACCTCAGTGACATGTCGCGCCCGAGCACGACGTCAGGACCCGCCATCAGGCGGTCTATGGTCCAGCGTAGCAGAGATGCCCGGCAGGACCGATCAACGCCGACCCCGGCGGCACGGCCCGACCCCGGCGGCACGGCCGGCCGGGCACCGCGGCCGGCCGGGCACCGCGGCGGAGCGGGTCCGGGCCCGCGGGATGTCCACTCGAACCCGACCGACCTGCGCCGGCCACGCGGCCACAGGTCAGGCGCGGCCGTCCCGACGGCGGAACAGCGAACGCCGCGGGGGGCGCACCCCGCGGCCGAGATGGGCGCGCACCGCTGGCACCTCGGTGGGGTCGACGACGAGCACGGCGGCCTCCGCGCTCCCGCCGCCCGCCGCGGATCCGCCGGGCCCGTCCTCGATCAGCAGGCGGAGCCGGCGCACGATCTCGGTGATCATGTCGTCACCCCCGGGAGCCGCGCCCCCGGCCGCCCCGGTGTCCCCGAAATCCCCCGCACCCCCGAAATCGCCGGTGCCGTCTGGATTCTCCGTGTCGCCTGGATTCTCGAGGTGCCCGCGGTCGACGGCGTCCCGGCTCCCGGCCCTGCCCGCGGCGCCCGCGGCACCCGCGGTGGCACCGGCACCAGCCGCGGCGGCACCGGCGGCAGCGGCGGTACCGGCGGCGCCGTTCACCGCGACGGCGAGGACCGGGCGGGCCGGCCAGCGCTGCCCGATCGACTCCGCCAGCTCCGCCGGCCAGACCTCCGTCTCCGGCGGCAGGCCGGCGAGCGCGGCGCGGATCCGCCGACGGCCCCGCGCGCCGAGCGGCACCGGGCGCGGGCGGAGCAGACCACCCCCGGAGTCTGCCGCGACGATCAGCTCGTCCGCGTGGCCGTCGGCGCCAGCGGCCGCTGGGCCCGCCGCGCCCCGCATGGCGGCGGACGTCCCCGGCTCGCCCGACGAGATCCACATGCCCTCGCCGCCGCCGAAGGGCCGCGGGCCACGCCGGCCGACCCCGCCGCCGACATCCCCGGCGGCGGGCCGGACATCCAGGGTGACCGGGGCCGGGCCGCCGAGGTCGATCACGACGGCGGCCAGGCCCATCCGGACGGCCTCCGCGCACGCGTCGGGCAGCGTCACGGGAACGGGGCGCACCGAGGGGCGCCAGGCCGCCATCACGTCCACCGCGCTGAACACCGGCAGCGCACCGGAGCCGGACGGCGTACGCAGGGTGACCAGGACCATGTCGCTCTTCTTGTCCGCGCCGGTCAGCGCGTCGGTGGCGAGAGCCCGGGCCTCGACCCCGACGAACACCCGGGCGCCAGGAAGCGCCGCGGTGAGCGCGGCACGGTCGCCTGAGCGCAGGGCCGCCAGCAACGCGGAGTCGGCGCGGCCGTGGTCACCCTGCCCGGGTGGCGTCAGCAGGTCGGGGGACACCCCATCGACTGTAGTGCGTGAAAGTGGCGCTCCGGGACCACACCCGTCGCCTTTGGAGGGGTAAGCGGCCAGGTGTCCGGCGCCTACGGCCGCGCGGTCGGGGCCGGCTCGGCCGGTCCGACCTCACCCCGCGCGGCCGGCTCAGCCGGTGCCCGGCGGACGGCCGCCCGGACCCGCCACGGACGCCGGGTCGACGGCCGTGGCGAGATCGTCGAACGCGGCCCGGGTGCGCTTGCGCAGGCTCCGCCAGGCGAACGGACGGCTGTCCGTCAGCGCCGGGTCGAACGGGACGACCACCACGAGACGGGCGCGGCCGGCCAGGTCGTCCAGGCGCTGCCGGGCGGCGCGGGTCAGCCGGGCGGGGTAGGTCTCGACCACGGCCACAAGCGCCGAGGCTGCGAGGTCGCGGCGGCCGGCCCCGCCGAGCGCGGTGAGCGCGTCGTCCGTCGCGGCCAGTTCGGCCTCGCCGGCCCGGGTGGTGACCACAACGAGATCACTGCGCGCGAGCAGGGTCGCCGGCACCGGCTGACTCCATCCCGACGGCCCGTCCGCGATGACCACCGGGAACCACCGGGCAAGCAGGTCCAGGGCCGCGGCCAGCTCGTCGCCGGCCAGGCCGGGCGCGGTGAGATCGTGCACGCCGGGCAGCACCTCGAGCCCGCCCGGACCGTCGGCGGCCAGGTAGCGCCGCAGCTCGGTCAGCGACGCGACGGGGGGCCGGGCCCCCGCCAGCTCGCGCAGCCCGACCCGGCGCGGCCGCAGGCCGACCCGCTGGGTCAGCATGCCGTACTGGTCCGGGCAGGCGTCGACGGCGGCGATGCGGGAGTGGGCGCGCGCGGCGAGCGCCATGCCCAGGCCGGCCGCCACCGTCGTGCGGCCGCAGCCGCCACCGAATCCACCGACCAGGACCCGCAGGGCGCGTACCGCCGGACGCCGGTCCGTAGCGGGAACGACTTCGGCCGACGGCCGGGGCGTCTCGGACGCGGCCGACAGCGGCGCGGCCGGCCGGGGCACGGCGGGTGCCGGAGCCACCCGTTCCACCGCTCGCGACGGCACGGGTGCTCGAGGGGCCGGATTCGGCGGCGGCGGCGGTGGTGGTGGTGCCGGGGATGGCGGTGGCGGCGGAGCGGGCGGCAGCGGGACCGACGGCGGCAGGGTGGGCAGTGATCCGAAGGACGCCGCGCGCTCCCACTGGGCCGGGGGCCGCTCGCCGGGCGGTGTGGCGGCGGTCCCGACGTCGGGCGTCCACCCGCCCGCGGACGGCGCCAGCGGCGGCGGCTGGGCCGGCGTCGGCGCAGGCGGCGGGACGGCCTGCTGACCGGATGACGGCGCGGGAGCGGGCGCGCCCGGCGGCACCTGCCGGTCGGATGGTTTCTGCCGGTCGGGCGGGGGCGCCTGGTGCCGGTCAGGTGGGGCGGCCGCGGGCGGAGGGACCGCGGGCGGGCCGGCCGGAGCGGGCGAAGCGGGCGTCCGCCGGACGGCCGGCGGAGTCGGCGGCGGTGCGCCGCGCCCAGGCTCGGGCCGCGGCGGGCGCGGGCGGCTGCGGGTCTGCCGGCGGCTGACCGTCGCCCGGCCGGGCTGGGTCTCCTGCGACATCCGCATGCCCAGCAGGGAGACCGGGCGGGCGTCGCCCCCGGAGTCGCTCTCGCCGCCCGCCTCGGGCGTCACCGACTCCGGTTCGGCACCGAACGGGTCGCGGCCCGCTCCCGGGTAGTCGGACCCCTCGGAGCCCGAATCGCGCGAGGACGGTCCACCGCCCGCGTCACGTTCAGACCCGTGGCCCGTCACCTGCATGTTCCCACCTCATGTGTGTCGACCGTCCGAAAGGTCGGCACCGGTGGTGAGCCCCCCGCCCACCGCCGGTTCCGACCTGTCGCACCGGAACCTCGCCATGAGGTGACACGGACGCGGCGATCCCCCTCAGACCCGCTCCCGCAACCACCACCGTGCGGCAACCGTACGCCCCGACGGCGACACACCTGACCAGGCCCTGCCGCACCAGACCCTGCCGCGCGAGGTCACCGATACGGTTCGAAACCACAGTCTCGCGGAACGTGTGACATCACAAGTACGCCGGGCCGTCACCGCCCCGGTGACGACGGCCCGGCGACCGACGGCCCACCGGGGGCCCACACTGGTGGCCGGGCCCCGGCGAGAGCACGGCCGGCGGCTACCCGCGGCCGGCCGCGCCGCGGCGGCCCGTCAGGTGAGGGCACCGATGCCGCGCAGGATGACGGCGGTGTCGAGCGCGGCGAGGGTGGCCTCGCGGCCCTTGTCCTCCGTCGAGCCCGGCAGGCCGGCACGGTCCCTGGCCTGCTCGACGGTGTCGCAGGTCAGCAGGCCGAAGCCGACCGGCACCCCGGCGTCGAGGGTGATCCGCACCAGGCCGTCCGTCACGAAGCGGCAGACGTACTCGAAGTGCGGGGTGCCGCCGCGGATCACCGCCCCCAGCGCCACCACCGCGTCATGGCGCGCCGCCAGAGCGGCGACGACCACGGGCAGCTCGACGGCCCCGGAGACCCGCACGACGGTTGGCGTGGCCGTGACGCCCGAGTCCTTCGCCGCGCGCAGCGCGCCGGCGAGCAGCGCGTCGGTGATCTCCACATGCCACCGGGTGGCCACGATCGCCAGGCGCACCCCGCTGGCGTCGGGCAGCTCCTCGGCGGGTGCTCCGGCGCCGCTCATCGGGCCTCCTCGCAGGCCCGGTCCGCGCGGTCGGCGACCGGGGCCGCCGTCACCGGCCAGCGGTGGGCCTCGTGCGCGCCGGCGGTCTCGTCCCCGCCGACGACCTTCGGCAGATCAGGCAGGCCGGGGAGGCCGGGCAGGTCGTGGCCCATCCGGTCCCGCTTGGTCGTGAGGTAGCGCAGGTTCTCCGGGGTGTGGGTCACCGGCAGCCCCACCTGCTCGACGATGCGCAGCCCGTAGCCCTCCAGGCCCGCGCGCTTCGTCGGGTTGTTGGACAGCAGCCGCAGCCCGCGCACGCCCAGGTCCACCAGAATCTGGGCGCCGGTGCCGTAGTCGCGGGCGTCGGCCGGCAGCCCGAGGGCGAGGTTCGCGTCGACGGTGTCGTGCCCCGCGTCCTGGAGCTGGTAGGCCTGCAGCTTGTGCATGAGGCCGATGCCGCGGCCCTCGTGACCGCGCACGTAGAGCACCACACCCCGGCCCTCGGCCGCCACCGCGCGCAGCGCCGCGTCGAGCTGGTTGCCGCAGTCGCAGCGCTGGGAGCCGAAGACGTCCCCGGTCAGGCATTCGCTGTGCACCCTGACCAGGACGTTCTCCCCGTCACCGACCTCGCCGCGGATCAGCGCGATGTGCTCGACGCCGTCCAGGGTGCCCCGGTATCCGACGGCCCGGAAGGAGCCGTAGCGGGTCGGGATGCGGGCCTCGGCGACCCGCACGACCTGCTTCTCCGTCCGGCGGCGGTAGGCGATGAGGTCCGCGATCGAGATCAGGGCCAGGCCGTGTTCCCGGGCGAAGGCGGTCAGCTCCGGCAGCCGGGCCATGGAGCCGTCCTCGTTGACGATCTCGCAGATCGCCCCGGCCGGGCGCAGGCCCGCCAGCCGGGCGAGGTCGACGGCGGCCTCGGTGTGGCCGGGCCGGCGCAGCACGCCGCCCTCCTTCGCCCGCAGCGGGAAGATGTGCCCGGGCCGGGTCAGGTCGCCGGGCTGGGTGGCCGGGTCGGCGAGCAGCCGGATGGTCCGGGCACGGTCGGCGGCGGAGATCCCGGTGGTGACGCCGGAGCGGGCGTCCACCGAGATCGTGAACGCGGTGCCCATCCGGTCGGTGTTCTGCGGGACCATCTGGTCGAGGTCGAGCCGGTCGACCTCCGCGGGGTCGAGCGGTACGCAGACGACCCCCGCCGTGTGCCGGACCATGAAGGCGAGCAGCTCCGGCGTTGCCGCCTCGGCCGCGAAGATCAGGTCGCCCTCGTTCTCGCGGTCCGCGTCGTCGACCACGACGACCGGCCGGCCGGCGGCGATCTCGGCGATGGCGGTCTCGATCGTCGCGAAGCTCACCGACGCCTCGGCGGATGCCGTCGGGTGGGAGGCGGGCGCCGTCGGGTGGGAGGCGGCCGAGGAGTCGCCGGCCGGGTTCGTGGTCACCGGGTTCGTGGTCATCAGTGTGATCCGTTCAGGTCGGCGTGGAGCTTCTCGACATACTTGGCCACGACGTCCACCTCGATGTTGACCTTGTCACCGACGGCGCGGGTGCCCAGCGTCGTCACGGCGAGGGTGGTCGGGATGAGGCTGACGGAGAAACTGGCCGGTTCACCGCCGGCCGCGGCGCGGACGTCGACGACGGTCAGGCTGACCCCGTCCACGGTCACCGAGCCCTTCTCGACGAGGTAGCGGTCCAGCCCCGGCGGCAGGCTGACGCGGACGACCTCCCAGTGCTCGGCCGGCACCCGCTCGAGGACGACGCCGACACCGTCGACGTGCCCCTGCACCAGATGCCCGCCGAGCCGGTCGGAGAGGCGGACGGGGCGCTCAAGGTTCACCCGGTCCCCGACCGAGAGGTCACCGAGGGCGGACCTGCGCAGCGTCTCGAGCATCACGTCCGCCGTGAAGCCGCCGGCCGCCGTCCCGGAGGAACCGGCCGGCCCAGATACGTCCCCGCCGGCGGCGCCGTCCGGGGGGTGGACGAACGAGGTCACCGTGAGACAGACCCCGTTCACGGCGACGGAAGCGCCGTGCGTCACGTCATCGAGTACGCCATGACACTCGACGGTCAGCGACGCGGCGTCATGCCGCGGCTCGATGGCGGTCACCACGCCGAGTTCTTCGACGATGCCGGTGAACATCCGACCCCGCACCTCCGGTCCCGGCACGTCCGGGACATCAGAAGGCGACGCGGGTCAGGGCCGACGCGCCCGCGCCGACCCACGCCGGGACGGCCACGCGCACGTGGCCGGCACAGCGGTGCCCCGCGCGCGTCCTCCCATCCGGACTTTCACCGTCGGTCCCGGAATTCCACCAGGTCAACCGGCCGCCACAAGGGCGGACGGGTCGCGGACTATCACCGCCGGCTCGGAGTTTCACCGACCCCGGAGCGCGCGTGCTGTTGTTAGTACACGGTTAAGTCTGACATACAGGCGCCGCGAACGCTCGGGGCGCGGACAGTAATCCACGTCATCCCCACCGGGAAACCGCGCGGGACGCCCCCGGCGGTCACCGCAGCAGGTGGTCGTTCACCGCCCGCACACCGTCAGCGAGCTCGGCGAGCTCGAGCACCTCGACACCGGCGGCGGCCAGCCGCTCGGCACCGTCGCAGTCGACGAACAGGGCCGGCTCCCGCCAGGCGAAGACGACCCGGCGGACCCCGGCGGCGAGCAGCAGCTCGGTGCAGGTACGCGGCCGGGACGCGCGGGCGCTGCACGGCTCCAGCGAGCTGTACACGGTCGCGCCCGCGGGCAGGCCGCCCGGCGGCAGCCGGCGCAGCGCCACCTCCTCGGCATGGTCGGCCGGCTCCTCGGCCCGAGAGTAGCCCTCGGCGACCGGCGTCCCGTCCGCGGCGACGACGAGCGCGCCGACGGCGAACGCGGTGACCGACGGCGGGCAGCGCCGGCCCAGCTCGACGGCCCGGCCCAGCCAGTGCCGGTCGCCTTCCGGGGTACCGGGCAGTGGCGGCCCGCCGGCCGCGGCGCGTGCCTCGCTCACGCCGGCACCCCGCCGACGGCGGCCGCCCCGCCACCCGCCTCACGATCAGCGACGGGAGCCGGGGCCGGAGCGGGGGCCGGGGCAGGGGGCGAGACAAAAGCGGCGGCCGGGGCGGTGAGCCTCGGCGCGGCCGCCAGCGCGAGCGCGCGCAGGGACTCGACCGCCGCCGCCGGGTCGTCCAGGCCGAAGACCGCCGTGCCGGCGACGAAGACGTCCACCCCCGCCTCGGCGGAGCGCTCGATGGTCTCCCGGTTGACCCCGCCGTCGATCTGGAGCCACAGGTCCAGGCCGCGCTCGTCGATCAGGCGACGGGCCGCGGCGATCTTGGGCAGGACCTCGTCCATGAACTTCTGGCCGCCGAAGCCCGGCTCGATGGTCATCAGCAGCAGCAGGTCGAAGCGATGCAGATCGTCCAGGTAGTGCTCGACGGGGGTAGCCGGCTTGACGGCCAGGCCGGTGCGGGCACCGGCCGCGCGGATCGCGTCGGTGGTGCGCGCGATGTCGCCGACCGCCTCGGCGTGGATCGTCACGTTCGCCGCGCCCCGCTCGGCGAAGCCGGGCGCCCAGCGGTCGGGGTTCTCGATCATCAGGTGGCAGTCGAGCGGGGTGTCGGTGACCCGGCGCAGAGCGTCCACCGTGTCCGGGGAGAACGCCAGGTTGGGCACGAAGTGGTAGTCCATGACATCGACGTGCAGCCAGTCCGCGTGCCCGGCCACGGCGCGCGCCGCGTCCGCGATCCGGCCGAAGTCGGCGGCCAGCATGCTGGGATATATCTGCGCGGTTGCCACGCGGCGAGCGTATCCAGCCTCGCCGGTCAGCGGTCCGCCCGGCGCAGCAGCGCCAGGAACATCGCGTCGGTGCCGTGCAGGTGCGGCCAGAGTTGGACGAACGGACCGTCCCCGAGGCCGCCCGGCGCACCGTCACCGAACAGCGGGCCGGCGAACGGCGGGCAGCGCCGCGCGTCGAGGATGGCGACGTCCCCCCGCTGCTGGGCGATCGCGGTGACCACCTCGGACGTCTCCTCCGGGTGCGGCGAGCAGGTGACATAGGCCACCGCCCCGCCCGGACGCACCAGATCCAGCGCGGCGACGAGGAGCTGGCGCTGCAGCGGCACCAGCGCGGCGACGTCCGCGGGCGTGCGCCGCCACCGGGCCTCGGGCCGGCGCCGAAGCGCGCCGAGGCCGGAGCACGGGACGTCCACCAGCACCCGGTCCGCCATGCCGGGGCGCACCGGCGGGAACCGCCCGTCGGCGCGCACCGCCAGAGCGGCCGGGAACCCGGCGAGCGAGGCGGCGACCAGGCCGGCGCGAGCCGCGCGCGGTTCGAGCGCGAGCAGCCGCGCCGGCGGCGGGCGGTGCCCCCCTGCCGCCGGCTCGCGCATAGTTTCCGCCGGCTCACCGACCGCCTGCAGCGCGGCCAGCAGGGCGGCCTTGCCACCCGGCCCGGCGCACAGGTCCACGGTCAGCCCGGTGTCCCGGCCGATGGTGGGGACCGAGGCAAGGGCCAGGGTGACCAGCTGGCTGCCCTCGTCCTGCACCGACGCGTCGCCGGCCGCGACGGCCGGCAGCGACCCCGGGTCTCCCCCGTCCAGGTGGACGGCGTAGGGCGAGCCGGCGCCGCGCCGTGCCCCCAGGCCGACCGAGGCGGCCTGCGCCACCAGCGCCTCGGCGTCGATCCGGCCGGGCCTGGCGACCAGGTGCACCGCCGGGCGGGTGTCGTTGGCGGCCAGCGCGGCGTGCGCGCCGGCGACGTCCCCGCCCAGGGCGTCGAGCACGACGTCGACGATCCAGCGCGGGTGGGCGGTGACCACCGCGAGGTGGCCGGCCGGGTCCTCGGCGATGTCCGGGGCCGAGAGCAGGACCGCGATGTCACCGGCCGCCGCCTCGATCCGCGCGGCGACCCGGCGCAGCACCGCGTTCGCGAACCGCACCGGGCGTTCCCCGCAGGTGGCGCGGACCAGGTCGACCGTGGACGCGACCGCCGCGCGGGGCGGCACCCGGGTCGACAGGAGCTGGTAGGCGCCCAGCCGCAGCGCGTCGCGCACCGGCGGGTCGACGCTGGCGACGGGCCGGCTGGTCACCGTGTCGAGGACCCCGTCCAGGGTGCCCTGGGCCCGCAGCGATCCGTAGGTCAGCTCGGTGGCGAAGCCGCGGTCGCGCGGGGAGAGCCGGCGCCCGGACAGCAGCGCGGGCAGCAGCAGGTTGGCGTAGGCGCCGCGCTCGTCGACAGCGCGCAGCACCTCCCAGGCGAGCAGGCGCGCCGGGTCTGTCGTGCCGCCCCGGCGGGGCGCGGAGACGCTCACGCGAACGCCTCGTCCGTGCCGGGCCGCAGGCCGCGGATCCAGTCGGCCGCCGGCATCGGCGCCTTTCCCTCGGGACGGACCTCGTCAAGGACCACCGGCGTGGTCGCCGTCCCCACCAGTACGAGCCCGCGCTCGGGCGCCGCGAGCCGCCCGGAGGGCAGCGGCGGGTGGCCCGCGGGCGCCGGCCGCACGGGACCGAGCTTGACGCGCCGGTCACGGAAGGTCGTCCAGGCGCCCGGCGCCGGGGTGGCGGCCCGCACCAGCCGGTCAACCGCGGCGGCCGGGGCCGACCAGTCGACGCGGACGTCCTCGACGGTGAGCTTCGGGGCCAGCGAGACACCGTCGGACGGCTGCGGGCGGGCCTGCAGAGTGCCGTCCTCGATGCCGTCCATGACGGCCTCCAGCAGCCGCGCGCCGGCGACGGCGAGGCGGTCGAGGAGATCTCCGGACGTGTCCGTGGGACGGATCCGCTCGGTGAGGACCCCGTAGACCGGGCCGGAGTCCAGGGCGGGCTCGATCTCGAACACGCTGGCGCCGGTCATGTCCTCCCCGGCGAGGACGGCACGCTGCACGGGCGCCGCGCCCCGGTAGGCCGGCAGCAGCGAGAAGTGCAGGTTGACCCAGCCGTGCTTCGGGATGTCCAGGGCCGGCCGGGGCAGCAGCGCGCCGTAGGCGACCACCGGGCAGCAGTCGGGGGCGATCTCACCGAGCCGGGCGAGGAAGTCGGGGTCGCTGGCGCGGGCCGGGGCTAGCACCTCAAGACCACGCTCGTCCGCCAGCTCCCGCACCGGCGAGGACCGCTGGTGCCGGCCCCGGCCGGCGGGCCGGTCGGGACGGGTCACCACCGCGACCACCTGGTGGCGGGGACTGTCGAGCAGCGCGCGCAGGCTGGGCAGCGCGACCGCCGGCGTGCCGGCGAAGACAAGACGCATGACCACAGCTCCCTCAGCGCCGATCCCGGGCCGGATCCCCGGCCGCGGATCCGATCGTCCCGGCTATCATCACGATCATCGACCCGGCGGCGGACCCGATCGTCGACCCTACCGCCGTGCCGATCACCGTTCCGGTGGCCATCGTGGCGAGGACGGCCGACGCGATGATCTTTCCCTGGCGACTCAGCGCCCGCGGCCGAACAATGGGTGCGGCGATACCTTGACCGCGGGCTTCGGCTCGTTCGACCACTCCGCCTCGCGGATCGCCTTCATGGCCGCCCGCTTCGTCTCCTTGTCGAGACGGTCGATGAACAGGATCCCGTCGAGGTGATCGGTCTCGTGTTGCAGGCATCGGGACAGGATGCCACTGCCCTCGACCGTGACCGGGTCACCGTGGGAGTTCTGGCCGACGGCGAGGACGCGTTCCGGACGGCGCAGGTCGAATGCCAGCCCCGGCAACGACAGGCAGCCCTCCTCGCCGTCCATCATCTCCTCGCTGAAGGGCCCCAGGACCGGGTTGATCAGGTGCCCGACCTCGTCCGAGTCATCGAGGTACGTGAAGATACGCAGCGACACCCCCAACTGCGGCGCGGCGAGGCCGACGCCGCCGGCGTCGCGCATGGTGTCAGCGAGATCGTCGACGAGGCGGCGCAGCTCCCGGTCGAAGGTCGCCACCGGGTCGGCGACCGTACGCAGCACCGGATCCCCGAGAAGGCGGATATCACGGACGGACACGGTCACTCCCAGAATGTCGTCACCTGACCGACCTCGGTCCGGCGAGATCGGACGCTTTCATGCTACGGGTCGCGCGGGAACCGGCGCCGGATTGGACCGGCGGCCCCGCCCCGGTCCGCCGGCCGGCGGCCAACGGCCGTCAGCCGATCGTCAGCGGGTCGAGCTGGACGCGCACCCGACCCGCACGGCGGGCGTCGAGCACCCCGCGGGCGGCCCGCAGCGCGGCGGCGAGGTCCGCGCCCTGCTCCCGGCGCACCCGGATGATCAGACGCTCGGGCTCCTCCGCCGGCTCCGGTGGCTTCACCTGCTCAGGCGGCCCCCGGCGCCCCGGCTCGTTCGGATCTCCGGACCCCGCCCGCACCCGACCCAGCCCCCTGCTCTGCTCACGCCCCTGCGCGCGGCCCGACCCACGGCCCGGTGCGTGGCCCGGCCCGGGAGCCGGCTCCCCGCCGGCCCCGCGGCCCGGTTCCTGCCTCGGGACCGGCTCCCGTCTCGGGACCGGCTCCCGTCTCGGGACCGGCACCGGGCCCAGGACCTCCGCGCCGGCCGGCAGCGTGGCGGCCGCCAGCAGGTCGTCGAGCGCCGCGGGGGTGCCATCCACCGCCGCCACCCGGCTCACCGGGGGGAAGCCGAGCTCGGCGCGCTCGTCCGACTCCCGGGCGACGAACAGCCCGGGATCCCAGCGCACCAGCGCCTGCACGGGCCCGAGCCCGAGATCCGCCGCCACGACCACCAGCCCACCGGCCGGGGCCGGCCGGGCCAGCGCGGACGCGGCCATCCACCGGCGCAGCGTCTCCTCGCCGGCCCGCAGATCGGGACGCCCGAGCAGCGCCCAGCCGTCGAGGAGCAGCACCGCCCCGTAGCCTGCCTCGGCGACCGGCTCCGCGCCCGGTGTCGCGATCACGAGCGCCGGCTCGGCCGGCACCGTGGCCAGCACCGTGTCGCGCCCGGATGTCCGCACCGGGATGCCGGGAAACGCCCGCCCCAGTTCCTCGGCGGTGCGGCGGTCACCGGTCACCGACGCGCGCAGGCGCGTTCCGCCGCAACCCGTGCACCGCCACCCACCCACGCCGCCCCCGGACACCGCGGAACGACCGGAGCCCACAGCAGCGCCGAAAGCCCCGGCTCGCCCCCGGACGGGCTCCTGCCCAGGCGCCGGCGGATGGCCGGCGGGCCGCGGCACCGGGCGCCCGCACCAGCGGCAGGCCAGCGCGGCCCCGGCGGCGGACCGGCCGAGCGGGCCGGAGCAGCTCCGGCACCGGGCCGGGCGGCGGCAGTCCGCGCAGGCGATGGACGGGTGATATCCCCGCCGCGGCACCTGGACCAGCACCGGCGCGCCACCGGCCAGCGCGGCGCGCGCGGCACGCACGGCGAGCGAGGGCAGCCGGGCCGCCCGCGCGGCCGGGTCGATGGACGCCTCGAAGTCGGAGCCGACCGCCTCCACCCGGGGCGCGAGCCGCCGCACGGCGTCCCGGCCGGCCGCCAGCCGGCCGGCCCAGCCCACCCGGGCCAGGGCCTCGGCGTCCACCGACGGCGAGAACCCGCCGACCAGCACCGCGCAGCCCTCCTCCCGGGCCCGCAGGACCGCCACGTCGCGCGTGTGCGGGTAGGGCGCCCGAGGTTCGGAGTGCAGGTCGTCCCCGTCGTCCCAGACGACGAGCAGGCCGAGGTCGGCCACGGGCGCGAACACCGCGGCACGGGTCCCCACGACCACCCGCGTCTGCCCGCGGCGGACCGCCAGGAAGCGCCGGTACCGCTCCGCCGGGCCGAGATCGGCCCGCAGCACGGCCGGGACGCCACCCGCCGCCGGCCCGGCCTTGGCCTTGGTCTCGGCCTCGGCCTCGGTCTCGGGAGGTGTCAGCGCCGCGGCGACCCGGTCAGCGTCCCGGTGGTCGGGAACGACGACGAGCGCGCCGCGCCCGGAGGCCACCGTGGCCGCGACCGCCACGGCGATCATCGCCGGCCAGGAGGGCCCCGGCGGCGCCCACCAGACCGCCCGCGGCGAGCGCCCGCTCGACAGCGCCGCCAGGAAGTCGGGGCCGTCGGGATAGATCGACCACCCCGCGCGGCCAGGATCACCGGACCGGCCGCCGCCCAGCTCGGCCGCGCCACCGCTCGCGGTAGCCGCCGGCGCCACGCCGACGCCGGGACCGGTGACAACCGGCTCAGCCTCGGCGCGGGCATGGCGCGGCGGGACGGCCAGGCGCAGCACGTCGGCCATCGTCCCGGCGTATCTGTCGGCGACGGCGCGGGCGAGGCGGGCGACCGGCTCGGAGAGCACCGGCTCCGCCGACACCGACCTGGCCAGCGGCGTGAGACGCCCGGTGTGATCGGACCGCTCGGACCTCTCGAGGACGAACCCGTCCACCAGGCGCCCACCGAAGCGGACGCGCACCCGTGAGCCGGGAACCGCGGCGGCGGCCATGGCGGCCGGCACGAGGTAGTCGAACGGGCGGTCAAGGTGGACGAGCGGGGTGTCGACCACGACCCGGGCCACCGGCAGCTCGTCAGCCGGAACCACCGCGCCGGGCTTCTCGGAGCCGCCCGGCTTCGCGGCGACGGCACCTCGCTTCGCCGGGGCGGCGCCAGACTTCGCCGCGCCGGCGGCGGGCCGCGCCGGGCGCCCGGCCGGTGCTGCGGAGGGCACACCGGCCGCGGGCGTCGGCCCCCCGGTGGACCGGGAGCCCGCGGCCACCACGGCGCCGGCGAGGCCCGGAATCACCGCGCTCTCGTCGTCCATGCCGCATTCGTACCAGTCGCGGCGGACAGGATCGGCCCCCACTGCGCCCGCCCGGCGAACCGGATCACCGAACGGCCACGGACCGTCGGAAAGCAGATCACCGCAAACAAACCGTCCAAAAATGCGCAGGGGCGGAGCCGTCCCCGATGGGGGTCGGCTCCGCCCCTGCGGGCGGATCAGGTGGCGTCAGCCCTTGACGGCGGCTGTTAGGGCGTCGGCGCGGGAGGTCGCCTCCCAGGTGAAGTCCAGCTCCGGGCGGCCGAAGTGCCCGTAGGCGGCCGTCTGCGCGTAGATCGGGCGCAGCAGGTCGAGGTCCCGCACGATCGCGGCCGGGCGGAGGTCGAAGACCTGCGTGACGGCGTCCTGGATCTGCGCGTCCGGCACCTTGCCCGTGCCGAAGGTCTCGACGAACAGGCCGACCGGGTGGGCCTTGCCGATCGCGTAGGCGACCTGGACCTCACAGCGGCTGGCCAGGCCCGCGGCCACGACGTTCTTGGCGACCCAGCGCATGGCGTAGGCAGCCGAGCGGTCGACCTTGGACGGGTCCTTACCCGAGAAGGCGCCGCCGCCGTGCCGGGCGTACCCGCCGTAGGTGTCCACGATGATCTTGCGCCCGGTGAGGCCGGCGTCGCCCATCGGGCCACCGATCTCGAAGCGACCGGTCGGGTTCACCAGCAGGCGGCGCCCCTCGGTGCTGATCTCGAGGAGGGCGAGCTCCGGCTCCACGACGTACTCGGCGACGTCGGGCGCGAGCAGGGTGTCGAGGTCGATGTCGGCCGCGTGCTGCGAGGAGACCACAACGGTGTCCAGGCGGACCGGCTTGCCGTCCTCGTACTCGATGGTGACCTGCGTCTTGCCGTCGGGGCGCAGGTAGCCGACCTGGCCGTCCTTGCGGACGGCGGACAGCCGCCGGGCGAGCCGGTGTGCCAGGGCGATCGGCAGCGGCATGAGCTCGGGGGTCTCGTCGCAGGCGAACCCGAACATCAGGCCCTGGTCGCCGGCGCCCTGACGGTCGAGGTCGTCCTCGGTGGAGCCCTCGACGCGCGCCTCGTGGGCGGTGTCGACACCCTGGGCGATGTCGGGCGACTGCGAGCCGATCGAGACGCTCACGCCGCAGGAGGCGCCGTCGAAGCCCTTCTTGGAGGAGTCGTAACCGATCTCCAGGATCCGCTCGCGGACCACCGAGGCGATGTCGACGTAGGTCTTGGTGGTCACCTCGCCGGCCACGTGCACCTGACCGGTGGTGATCATGGTCTCGACGGCGACCCGGCTCTTCGGGTCGTCCTTGAGCATGGCATCGAGAATGGAGTCGCTGACCTGGTCAGCGATCTTGTCCGGGTGTCCTTCCGTGACGGACTCGGACGTGAAAAGGCGCGTCGCCACTGGACTACCCCCTGGGGAGATCAGGACTGATACCGACGGAGTTTACCGAGGTTCACTCAGGGGTACGCGCACCGGCCGGCTTCCGGTCGTGCAGCGCGTCGACGATCCGGTCGAGCACCTGGTGGGCAAGAAGATCCTTACTGGTCAGGGCGATCTCCGCGGCCCCGCCCGCACGGTCAAGGAGGACGGCGCTGTTCTGCTCCACCTCAAACCCCAGGCCGGACCCGACCCGGTTCACCACCAGCAGGTCCACCGGCTTGCGGGCGAGCTTCGCCCGGGCGAGGTCGAGGACCCCGGCGTCGGGTCCGCCCGTCTCCGCCGCGAACCCGACCAACACCTGCCCGGGACGGCGGTTCGCGACAAGCTCGGCCAGGACGTCCGGGTTGCGGATCAGCTCGATCGCGTCCGGCGCCGCGGACTCTTTCTTGATCTTGTACTTGTGCTCGGTGGCGGGCCGGAAATCGGCCACCGCCGCTGCCATGACCACGACGTCGGCGCGGGGGGCCGCGTCGTGCACGGCCGCCCGCAGCTGTTCGGCCGAGCCCACCGGCACCGTGGTCGCGCCGGCCACGTCGGGCAGGGCGACGTTGGCGGCCACGACGGTGACCGCCGCGCCGCGGGCCACCGCCGCGCGGGCCAGCGCGTATCCCTGCCGGCCGCTGGAGGCGTTACCGAGAAACCGCACCGGATCGAGGTACTCGCGGGTGCCACCGGCGCTGACGAGCACGTGGCGGCCGGCGAGGTCGGGCCGCATGCCGTCACGCCCGCGGGCGAGAACCGCCCGGGCGACCGAGGCGATCTCGATGGGTTCCGGCAGCCGGCCCGGCCCGGAGTCGGCGCCGGTCAGCCGGCCGACGGCCGGTTCCAGCACGAGGGCGCCCCGCTCGCGAAGCAGGGCGACGTTGGCGCGGGTCGCTGGGTGCTGCCACATCTCGGTGTGCATGGCTGGGGCGAACAGCACCGGGCAGGTGGCTGTGAGCAACGTGCCGGTGAGCAGGTCGTCCGCCCGGCCCGCCGCGGCCCGCGCCATCAGGTCCGCGGTGGCGGGCACGATCAGCACCAGGTCGGCCTCGCGCCCGACCCGGACGTGCGCCACGTCCTCGGCGTCGGTGAACAGGTCGGTCACCACCGGCTGGCCGGACAGCGCCGCCCAGGTGACCTCGCCGACGAAACGCAGCGCCGCGGCCGTCGGCACGACGCGGACGTCGTGGCCGGACTCGGTCAGCTGGCGCAGCACCTCGACGGCCTTGTACGAGGCGATGCCGCCGGACACGCCGAGCACGACCCGCGGCCGCCGCGCCGCCCCGGCCGAACCACCGCCGCGCATCCCCGCCCCGCCGCCTGTCACGCGGAACAACCGAGGCGGGCAGGACCGGCGAGACGGACGCGAGCCGCGGAGGCCGCGTGGGTCAGGAGATCGGCGGCAGCGGGTCTGTGATCGTCTCGTGCGTGAGCAGACCGGAGTTGATCTCGCGGAGCGCGATCGACAGCGGCTTCTCCTGGGCGCTGGTCGTCTCCACCAGCGGGCCGACGTACTCCAGCAGGCCCTCGCCGAGCTGGGAGTAGTAGGCGTTGATCTGGCGGGCCCGCTTCGCCGCGTAGATGACGAGGCTGTACTTCGAGTCGGTGGCCTCGAGCAGCTCGTCGATCGGCGGGTTCGTGATGCCCTCGGGCTGGGCGACAGTACCGGACACGGTGTCCTTCCGGGGTGGGGCGGTCGGGCGGCTCCAGGCGCGCCGTGGGCGGCCTGGGCCGAGCCCTGTCCCGGACAACAGTACAGCCGCAACCGGTACAGCCCGTCACCGAGCCGTTCGCCGCCGGGCCGTGGGTGCCCCGAAGATCACGCGTCCCCGGGAGGTGGAGCGCCGAGCCGCCGGTCACGGGACGTCCGCAGCGCGGTGCGCGTCCCGCGGGCGACCGGTCATCAGCCCCACCAGCTTCGCGGCGGCGGCCGTGACCTCGTCGTTCACGACGACCTCGTCGAACTCCGTCTCGGCCGCCAGCTCGATGCGGGCCCGGTCGAGGCGCCGGCGGATCACATCAGGCGCCTCCGTGCCCCGACCGGTCAGGCGACGGACGAGCTCGTCCCAGGTGGGCGGGGCCAGGAAGACGAACCGGGCGCCCGGCATTGCCGACCGGACCTGCCGGGCGCCCTGCAGCTCGATCTCCAGCAGGCAGGGAACGCCCTGTGCCAGCCGCTCCTCGAGCGGTCCCCGAGGAGTGCCGTAGGCGTGCCCCGCGAACATCGCGTGCTCGACGAACTCCCCCACCTTGACCATGTGGGCGAACTCCTCCGCGTCGGCGAAGTGGTACTCGACGCCGTCCGTCTCGCCCGGCCGCGGCGCTCGCGTCGTCACGCTCACCGACACCCACACCTCGGGGTGCAGCCGGCGGACGGCGGCGACGACCGTGCCCTTCCCCACTCCGGACGGCCCCGACAACACGGTCAGTCCCATCCCGACACCTTAGAGCCCCTCCACGGGGTCACGCAGGTTCAGGCGGGGCGGGCGGGCCACGCCGGCGACGGCCGGCCCGGCGCCCCCCGGCGCCCGCCGTCCCCTACCGTCAGCCAACGGACCATCGTCATCAAGATGCCATCAAAGGACGGGTTCCCCCGTTCACCCCGATGGTATGCGGCCGTCAATGGGAACCCGGTCGGGTGACCACACGGGTGGCCCCGGCCGGTGCACGCCAAACGGATCGGGATCGCCATCACCGAACCCCTGGGACTTTAGTCCCAGGACATTCGGCGAGAACTCCTCACGGCCCGCCGGCGATTGATCGAGTGACGCGAATCCGCGACGCAATGAACGCCGACGGCACCGGAACGTGTCGACGCCTCGCGGCCTCAACACCTTCCGGCGGCGCCCGTTACGGGCCGTTACCAACGACCCGGCAATCGGAACGCCTATGCATCACGCCACACTCAGGCGCCCGTGCCGAACTCCTCGAGGAGCGCGGCACGCTGCTTGGCCCCGAGCCCGCGCAAACGGCGGGTCGGGCTGATACCGAGACGCTCCCGGATCTTCTGGGCCCGAACACGGCCCACTCCGGGAAGCGACTCCAAGACCGCGGAAACCTTCATCTTGCCGACGACCTCATCGCTGTCCGCCAGCTCGAGAACGGCGGCAAGACTGATCTCCCCCTTCTTCAACCGCTCCTTGAGTTCGGCGCGCTGCTTACGGGCCAGCGCGGCTTTCTCGAGGGCGGCGGCCCTCTGCTCGGGCGTCAGGGGCGGCAGGGTCACGGGTACGCCTCCTCAATTCGGTGATCGCGCCGCGCAAACTAGCGAGGAAGAGGCTCCTCGGTCCAGCCGGAGCTGCATCACGGGGGTACCCCGCATTGTCCCCACAAGACACAGCCTTTGCCCGGATGAATGACCTGCGTCGCACGCGCCGGACGCATTCGGTCCGTAGCGGCCCCACCGTACCGGTACTCGGGCACCCAGAGCGGCCCAGATCCACCCGTAGTGGCGTTTGCGCAGGTCAAGGGCCTACCGGAGTGGAGTAACCCTGGTGGCGATAGTGGCGGCGGCCACGGCCCGATCGGCCGCGGAGGTGATCGGACGGCCGATCACGAGGAGGTCCGAACCGTCAGCGAGTGCCCGTTCCGGGGTGGCGACCCGGGCCTGGTCAGCCCGCTCAGACCCCTCTGGACGCACTCCAGGCGTGACCAGAGTCACAGTTTCACCAAGCTCCGCGCGGACCATGGAGACCTCTTTCGGGCTGCAGACGAGCGCCCGCGCACCGGCCTCCACAGCGAGCACCGCGAGCCTGCGGACGGCGTCCGAGGGCGGTCCGGACAGCCCGACGGCGGCGAGCGTGGCGGCGTCCAGCGACGTCAGCACCGTGACCGCGGTTACATGAACATCGGGCCCGGCGTCGACCGCGGCGCGCACCATGGCCGCGCCGCCGGCCGCATGCACGGTCACGAAGCGAGGTGCCAGCGTGGCCAGCGAGCGCATCCCGCCGGCCACGGTCGCCGGTATGTCGTGGAGCTTCAGGTCGAGGAAGAGCTCGGGCGCCGCGGAGCCGTGCGACTCACCCCAGCCGTCCGTCACATCACCCCCCGTGACGGAACTCACCACCCGAGCAGGCGCCGCAGGCTCCGCCGGCCGAGCCGGAGCGAGCAGCCCTTCGTCACGCAGCGCAGTCACGATCGTCGGCCCGGCCCGGTAGAAGAGCTCCAGACCGATCTTCAGCACGGCGACGTGCGGCGCCACCTCGCGGGCCCAGCCCAGCGCGGTGGCGGCGTCCGGAGCGTCGAGCGCGACCGCGATCGGGGCGCGGCCCGCCGGTGGCGTCCACCGGCGGGGGGCGCCCGATGAGGTCACCGGTCCGCCACGGTCGAGGCGGGCGCCCCGCCGGCCGAGCCGGATCCCGACCCGGCGCCCGGCGCGGGTCCCGGCCGCGCCCCCGGCGCCCGGGAGCCCGAGCCGGAGGTCGCACCCGGCAGTCCCTCGGGGGTCGTCCCCCAGGTCGACCGCAGGGCCGCGTGGTACTCCTGCAGCGGCCGCACCCCCAGTTCGCCCCTTACGAGCGACTCGATACCCTGCACGCACGCGGCGGCGCCCTGAATGGTGGTGATGCAGGGCACCCCGGCGCTGACACAGGCGGTGCGGATCTCGTATCCGTCCAGCCGTGGCCCGACACCCCACGGCGTGTTGATGACCAGGTCGATCTGGCCAGACATGATCATTTCGACGCAGTCGATGAGGTTCTCGCTGGGAGCCCGATGCTTGCCGAGAACCACGGCCTTGACCCCGTTGCGGCGCAGCACATCGGCGGTGCCCTCGGTCGCGTAGACGACGAAGCCGAGGTCCGCCAGCCGCTTGATCGGGAAGATCATCGCACGCTTGTCGCGGTTGGCGACGGAGACGAACACCCGTCCGTAGGTCGGCAGCGACGCGTAGGCCGCGGCCTGCGACTTGGCGTACGCGGTACCGAAACCGTCGTCGATGCCCATCACCTCGCCGGTGGAGCGCATCTCCGGGCCGAGCACCGTGTCCACCCCGCGCCCGCCCGCGTCCCGGAACCGACCGAAGGGCAGCACGGCCTCCTTGACCGAGATGTGCGAGTCCAGCGGCAGGGTGGCGCCGTCGCCGTACTCCGGCAGCAGGCCCTCGGCCCGCAGCTCGGGCACGGTTGCGCCGAGCATCACCCGGGCCGCGGCCTTGGCCAGCGGCACGGCCGTCGCCTTGGAGACGAACGGCACCGTGCGCGACGCGCGCGGGTTGGCCTCCAGCACATAGAGCACGTCGGACTGCAGCGCGTACTGCACGTTGAGCAGCCCGCGCACGCCCACCCCCTCGGCGATCAGCCGGGTGGACTCGCGGATCCGGTCGAGCTCCGAGCGCCCGAGCGTGATCGGCGGCAGCGCGCAGGCGGAGTCGCCGGAGTGCACCCCGGCCTCCTCGATGTGCTCCATCACGCCCGCGAGGTAGAGCTCGGAGCCGTCGTAGAGCGCGTCCACGTCGATCTCGACCGCGTCGTCGAGGAAGCGGTCCACCAGCACCGGGTGCTCCGGCGAGATCTGCGTGGCGCGCTCGATGTAGTCCCGCAGCATCGGATCGTCGTAGACGATCTCCATGCCACGCCCCCCGAGCACATAGGACGGCCGCACCAGCACCGGGTAGCCGATCCGGTCCGCGACCGTGCGCGCCTCGGCGTAGGAGGTGGCCACCCCGTGCGGCGGCGAGGGCAGGCCGGCGGCGGCGAGCACCTGCCCGAACTGGCCGCGGTCCTCGGCGAGGTGGATCGCCTTCGGTGGCGTGCCGACGAGCGGGACGCCGGCGTCGGCGAGCGCGGCGGCGATGCCCAGCGGGGTCTGGCCGCCCAGCGACACGATCACCCCGGCCAGCGGCCCCGCCTGCGACTCGGCGTGCACGACCTCCAGGACGTCCTCGACGGTCAACGGCTCGACGTAGAGGCGGTCCGCGGTGTCGTAGTCGGTGGAGACCGTCTCCGGGTTGCAGTTGACCATCACGGTCTCGTAGCCGGCCTCGGAGAGCGCCATCACCGCGTGGCAACAGGCGTAGTCGAACTCGATGCCCTGCCCGATCCGGTTCGGCCCGCTGCCGAGCACGATCACCCGGGGCTTCTCGCTCGGCGCGACCTCGGTCTCGGAGTCGTAGGACGAGTAGTGGTACGGCGTCGCGGAGGCGAACTCGGCGGCGCAGGTGTCGACCGTCTTGTAGACGGGACGGATGCCCGCCCGGTGCCGGAACGACCGGACCACGTCCTCCTTGGTGCCGAGCAGGCCCGCGAGCTGGGCGTCGGAGAACCCGGCGCGCTTGGCGCGGCGGATGCCGTCCGGGTTACGGACCAGCGACGCGGCGATCTCGTTGATGAACACGATCTGGTCGACGAACCAGGGGTCGATGCCGGTGGCATCGGTCACCTCGGCGGGCGTCGCGCCGGCCAGCAGCGCCTGCTGGACGGTGTGCAGCCGCCCGTCGTGCGGGGTGCGGGCCGCGTCGAGCAGCTCCGCCGCGGACCGGCCCGGCGGGTCGAAGGTGAACGCCAGGCCCGACTGCTCCATCGAGCGCAGCGCCTTCTGCAGGGCCTCGGCGAAGCTGCGCCCGACCCCCATCGCCTCCCCGACGGACTTCATCGTCGTGGTCAGCATCGTGTCGGCGCCCGGGAACTTCTCGAACGCGAAGCGCGGCACCTTCACCACGACGTAGTCGAGGGTCGGCTCGAAGGCCGCCGGGGTGGTGCGGGTGATGTCGTTGGGGATCTCGTCGAGGGTGTAGCCCAGCGCCAGCTTGGCCGAGATCTTCGCGATCGGGAAGCCGGTCGCCTTCGAGGCCAGCGCGGACGAACGAGACACCCGCGGGTTCATCTCGATGACGACGAGACGTCCGGTGGCCGGGTCGACCGCGAACTGGATGTTGCAGCCGCCCGCGTCGACCCCGACGGCGCGCATGACGGCGATCGACATGTCCCGCATGCGCTGGTACTCGCGGTCGGTCAGGGTCATCGCCGGGGCGACGGTCACCGAGTCACCGGTGTGCACGCCCATCGGGTCGATGTTCTCGATCGAACACACGACGACCACGTTGTCGGCGCGGTCCCGCATGAGCTCGAGCTCGAACTCCTTCCAGCCGAGCACCGACTCCTCGACGAGCACCTCGGTGGTCGGGCTGGCCGCCAGCCCGTCCGCGGACATCCGGCGCAGCTCGTCGGGGTCGTGGGCGAACCCGCTGCCGGCACCGCCGAGGGTGTAGCTCGGCCGCACCACGACCGGGTAGGAGAACTCCTCGGCCGCGACCAGGCACTCCGCCACGGTCGTGCAGATCGCGCTGCGGGCCGTCTCGCCGTCGACGGAGGCGACGATGTCCTTGAAGGCCTGCCGGTCCTCACCGGAGCGGATCGCGTCGATGTTGGCGCCGATGAGCCGGACGCCGAAGCGCTCGAGCACCCCGGCGTCGTGCAGGGCGACCGCCGTGTTCAGCGCCGTCTGCCCGCCCATGGTGGCCAGGATGGCGTCCGGCCGCTCCCGCTCGATGATCTTCGTGACGATGTCCGGCGTGATCGGCTCGACGTAGGTCGCGTCGGCGATCTCCGGGTCCGTCATGATCGTGGCCGGGTTGCTGTTGACCAGGATCACCCGCAGGCCCTCGGCCCGCAGCACCCGGCACGCCTGCGTCCCGGAATAGTCGAACTCGCACGCCTGGCCGATGACGATCGGCCCGGAGCCGATCACCAGCACGGAGCGCAGGTCCTCGCGCCTGGGCATCAGCCTTCTCCCCGCTTCCGCCGGCCGGCCGCCATCAGGCCGCAGAACCGGTCGAACAGTCCCTGGGCGTCGTGCGGGCCAGGCGCCGCCTCGGGATGGAACTGGACACTGAACGCCGGCACGTCCAGGCAGGTCAGGCCCTCCACCACGTCGTCGTTGAGCGCCACGTGGCTCACCTCGACCCGCCCGTAGGGGGTGTCGGTCGTACCGGTCAGCGGCGCGCGCACCGCGAAGCCGTGGTTGTGGCTGGTGACCGCGATCCGGCCGGTCCGGGTGTCGGCCACGGGCTGGTTCACGCCGCGGTGGCCGTAGGTCAGCTTGTACGTCTCGAAGCCCAGGGCCCGTGCGAGCACCTGGTTGCCGAAACAGATCCCGAAGACGGGGACACCCGCCTCCAGCACCCCGGTGAGCGTCTCGACCGCGTAGTCCGCGCGGGCCGGGTCACCCGGGCCGTTCGAGAGGAAGACCCCGTCGGGCGAGAGGGCCAGCAGCTCGGCGGCCGTGCTGCGGGCCGGCAGCACGTGCACCTCGCAGCCCAGCGCTGCCATGGAGAGCGGGGTGTTCCGCTTGATGCCCAGGTCCAGCGCGGCGACGGTGAAGAGCGGCAGGCCCGACCGCGCCTCGACGACGTAGGGCTTGTCCGTGCTGACCTCCGGGGCGAGGTCCGCGCCGACCATCTCCGGCGACTCGCGCACCCGGTCGAGCAGCGAGTCGAGATCGGTGTCGGTGCTGCTGACCCCGCACCGCATCGCGCCGCGCTCGCGCAGGTGACGGGTCAGCGCGCGGGTGTCGACCCCGCTGATCCCGACCACGCCGGCGTTCTCGAGCTCGTCGTCCAGGGTGCGTTGGGCGCGCCAGTTCGACGCCAGCCGGCTCGGGTCCCGCACAACGAAGCCGGCCACCTGGATGCGGTCGGACTCGTAGTCGGTGTCGTTCACCCCGGTGTTGCCGATGTGCGGCGCCGTCATGATCACGACCTGACGGTGGAACGACGGGTCGGTGAGGGTCTCCTGGTAGCCGGTCATCCCGGTGGAGAAGACCGCCTCGCCGAACGCCTCGCCGACCGAGCCGAACGCGTCCCCGGCGAAGCTCCGGCCGTCCTCGAGCATGAGCACCGCGCGGCGGGGCGCTCCCGGCCCGCGCCGGGCCTGTTCCCGCTCCGGCGGAGCCGGCTGCCTGTCCAAGCCGGTCACCGGCTCACCCCCGCATCGATCCGTCGTGCCCGGCTGCCGGCCAGGCCCCCTCCACCCCTGGCAGACCGCCAGGGCGCCGCTGTCACGGGTACTCCTCCCGTCGGTACGAGGCCTCACCGGGCGGTGCGGTGAACGCGTCGGTCCCCTGGTCTCGCGGCCGCTCCGCCGGGTCGGCGCCGGTCCGCCAGTAGTTCCCTTGGTCACCCGGCGCGCCGACGGCCGGCGGCGTGCCGGCCCGGCCGCGGGAGGCGTACGCCTCCCGGTCGTATCCACCCTGGTCACGTCCGCCCGGGTCGCGCCGGCCCTGGCCGTATGCGCCCTGGCCGTATCCACGCGAGTCGTGGGCACCCGTGTCGTTGGCACCGGAGCCGTAGGCACCCGAGCCGTAGGCACCCGAGCCGTAGGCACCCGAGCCGTGGACGCCGGTGTCGCCGGCACCCAGGTGGTACGCGGCCGAATCGAGCCCCCCCTGGTCGGGAGCGGCCGGCCCGGGGGCGCCGGGGCGCCCGTACCCGCCGGTGGCGTGGCCGCGCGCGTCCAGCCCGCCGGTGCCCTGGCGACGCAGGTCGTAGCTGTCAGTCCCGTACCCGGCCGTGTCATAGCCGGCTGTGCTGTAGCCGGCGGTGTCGTAGCCGGCCGTCCCGCCGCTCACGGCCTGGGAGCCCTGGGCGCCCACGTCGTGGGCACCTGGCCGGTAACCGCCGGTGTCGTACGCACCCGTCCGGTGCGAGCCCGTCCCGTACCCGCCAGCACCGTGGGAGCCGGTGTCGTACGCACCGGTGTCGTACGCACTGGCGCCGTGGGCGCCGGTGCCGTGGACGCCGGTACTGTCGGTACTGATGCTGTGCGCGCCGGTGACGTGGGCGCGGATGTCGTAGGCGCCCGTGTCCTGGGCACCCGTCCTAAGGGCACCCGTCCCGTGGGCAGCGGTGTCGTAGCCGCCGGAGGCGACCGGGCCGGGCGCGTCCGCGCTGTATCCGCGCTGGCCGGCGTGGGTCTCGGCGGCGGCGCCCTGACTGGCCGCGGCGCCACCGCGGCGCCACCCGGCCCGCTCCGACCGGGGCTGGCGGCCGTTGACCGGGATCGGCATCGTCGCGGGCCCGCCCGGGGCCACCGCGGCGAGATCATGACGCTGCCCGCGGGCGGGGGCCGCGGCGGCCGGCGCGCCGGGCTCGGCCGGGCGTGCCGGCGCCGGCACGCGGGGCCGCAGCCGGTTGCGCGGCCGGGGCAGGGCGTGCGGCGAGGTGATGTCGCCGGACATCGGCTGGGCGGGCGCCGGCCCGATGAGGTCGTGCACGGAGCGGACGACCTTCGGCTGGCGGGCCCGGTCCTCGCCGCGGAAGCCGGCCTCCAGCTCCCGGCCCTCGAACGACCACGCGACCACGATCAGCCGGCTCGGCGCGGCGACCTTCCCGGCGTGCGCCCGCTCGAGGCGGGCGCCCCGCACGGCCTCCCGGGGGATCCAGAACGCCTCGCCGTCCCGGTCGACCCGCACTCCAAGCTCGTAGACGGCGATGTAGTCGCCGTCGTGCCCGGCCAGGCCGCGCGCGGCGATCCACTCCCGCCAGTGGCCGGCGTCCACCGTGCCGAGGTAGCGCCCACGCAGCGGGGCGGCCAGCACGTTCCCGGTCTGCTCCGGCGGCTCGGGCAGGTCCGGCAGGTTCTCCTCCTGCTGTTGCGCACGGCCGCGCCAGGCCCGTCGCATCGCGCCCACGACTGCCACGACCAGCAGCAACAGGCCGAAGGCGAGGAGCAGGTGCAGGCCCGTCTGATCCTTGCCACCGGCGGCCAGCACGGGGCCGGCCAGCGCGAACGGGGTAATCCCCGGCAGGGATGTGGATCGTGAGGCGGAGGTCATATGATCTTCCCGTCGAGCACGGTGGGCCGGCCTCGCAGGAACGTCGCCCGAATGGCACCGGGCAGCGTGCGGCCACCGTACGGAGTGTTGCTGCTCCGGCTGGCGACGGCGAGTGGATCGATCACCCGTCGCGCCTCCGGGTCGAGCAGGGTCAGGGTGGCGGGCGCGCCCACCTGGGCGAAGCTCGCCGGGTCACGCGGCGTGTCGGCGACGGCGCCGATCCGGGCCGGCGCCAGCGCCATCCGGTCGGCGACACCGGCCCAGTCGAGCCGGCCGGTTTCGACCATGGTCTGGATCACGATGGACAGCGCTGTCTCGAGGCCGAGCATCCCGGGCCGGGCGGCGGCCCACTCCGTCTCCTTGTCCTCGGAGGCGTGCGGGGCGTGATCGGTGGCCACACAGTCGATCGTGCCGTCCGCGAGACCGGCTCGCAGTGCCTCTGTGTCGGCCGCGGTGCGCAACGGCGGATTGACCTTGTACACCGGGTCGTACGAGGCGACGAGCTCCTCGGTGAGCAGCAGGTGGTGCGGGGTGACCTCCGCGGTCACCCGCCAGCCCTTCGCCTTGGCCCACCGGATGAGCTCGACCGAGCCCGCCGTGGACACGTGGCAGATGTGCAGGCGCGACCCGACGTGCCCGGTCAGCAGGGCGTCCCGGGCGATGATCGCCTCCTCTGCGACGGCCGGCCAGCCGGGCAGGCCCAGCCGCGCGGCCATGGCGCCCTCGTTCATCTGCGCCCCGGCGGTCAGCCTCGGCTCCTCCGCGTGCTGCGCGATCACGCCGTCGAAGGCCTTGACGTACTCGAGCGCGCGGCGCATGAGCAACGCGTCGGACACACAGTGACCGTCGTCGGAGAACATCCGGACCGCCGCCGCGGAGGAGGCCATGGCGCCCAGCTCGGCGAGCCGCTCGCCGGCGAGCCCCCTGGTCACCGCGCCGACCGGGCGCACGTCGCAGTGCCCGGCGTCCTGGCCGAGCCGCCACACCTGCTCGACCACCCCGGCGGTGTCGGCGACGGGGTCGGTGTTGGCCATCGCGAACACCGTCGTGTAGCCGCCGAGCGCCGCCGCGCGGGTACCGGAGTCGACCGTCTCGGCGTCCTCCCGGCCAGGCTCGCGCAGGTGGGTGTGCAGGTCAACGAGCCCGGGCAGCGCCACGAGCCCGGTGGCGTCGACGACCAGGGGGGCGGGGCGGGTGCCGTCGGCGGAGCCCGCGGTGGCCTCGGCCACGACGCCGGTGTGCTCGCCGCCCCCGGCCGGCGCGACAGCGGCGATCGTCCCGCCGGCGATCACCAGATCCCGCGCGTCACCGCCCAGCGGACGGACGCCACGCACCACGATCACCGATGTCATGAGGACTCCCGTTCGGCGCCGCTGCCGCCGAGCAGCAGGTAGAGGACGGCCATGCGGACGCTCACGCCGTTCGCGACCTGCTCGACCACCGTCGAGCGCGGCGAGTCGGCCACCGAGGAGGCGATCTCCATCCCGCGGACCATCGGCCCGGGGTGCATGACCAGGGCATGCTCGGGCATGAGCGCGGCCCGGTCCGCGTCGAGGCCGTAACGGCGGCTGTACTCCCGCTCGGTCGGGAAGAACGCCGCGGACATCCGCTCCCGCTGCACACGCAACATCATGACCACGTCGCTCTTGGGCAGGACCGACTCGAGGTCGTAGGACACCTCGACGGGCCACCCGGAGATACCGAGCGGCAGCAGCGTGGGCGGGGCGACCACGGTCACCCGCGCACCGAGGGTCGTCAGCAACCAGACATTGGAGCGGGCCACCCGCGAGTGCAGGACGTCCCCGACGATCGTCACGGCCAGCCCGTCCAGCCGGCCGAGCCGGCGGCGGATGGTGAAGGCGTCGAGCAGCGCCTGGGTGGGGTGCTCGTGCGTACCGTCACCGGCGTTCACGACGCTGCCGCGCACCCAGCTGGCCAGCCGGTGCGGGGCGCCGCTCGCGGGATGACGGCAGACGACGGCGTCCGCGCCCATCGCCTCGAGGGTCTGCGCTGTGTCCTTCAGGCTCTCGCCCTTCGACACGCTTGACCCCCGGGCCGAAAAATTGATCACATCTGCCGACAGCCTCTTGGCGGCGACCTCGAAGGACGTGCGGGTACGGGTGGAGTCCTCGAAGAACAGATTGACCACGGTCCGGCCGCGCAGCGTCGGCAGCTTGCGGACCGGCGCGTCCGCGACCCGCGCCATGCGGTCCGCCGTGTCGAGCACCAGCAGCGCGTCGTCGAGCTTGAGATCCGCGGTGGAAAGCAGATGGTTCATCACACCCACCACCTCGGACGGCGGCGCGGGGTCGCGTGCGCGGTCACGGCGCGTCCGACGAGACGATGAGGACGGCGTCGGCGCCGTCGACCTCCCGGAGCCGGACGGCGACCGACTCGCGGCGCGAGGTGGGCATGTTCTTCCCCACGTAGTCGGCGCGGATGGGCAGCTCGCGGTGGCCCCGGTCGACCAGGACGGCGAGCTGCACAGCGCGGGGGCGGCCATAGGCGGACAGCGCGTCGAGCGCGGCCCGGGCGGTGCGCCCGGAGTAGAGGACGTCGTCGACCAGGACGACGACCATCCCGTCGACCCCGCAGTCGGGGATCTCGGTCACCTCGAGCGGGCGCACGCCGCGCAGCCGCAGGTCGTCCCGGTACATCGTCGGGTCCAGGGAGCCCACGGGAAGGGTCACGCCCTCGACCGCGGCCACCCGGCGCGCCAGCCGCTCCGCGAGCGGCACGCCGCGGGTCGGGATGCCGAGCAGGACCACGCCGTCGCCGCCGGAGGTCTTCTCCAGCACCTGGTGCGCCATCCGGCTCACAACCCGGTTCATGTCGGCGGCGGAGAGCACGGTGCGGGTGATGCCGAGCCCCTCGGACCCGGTGAGCCCCTCGGATCCGGTGGGGGTGCTGCTCACATCGGCCGTCCCGGCACGGAGCTCGTCCCGTGGACGGGCGGTACGCCCGGTACGCCCGGTCGTGTTCCGGGCAGGGTCGCCTTGTGCGGCCGAGGCCACGAGGTGTCCCTCCTTCCCCGCCTCACTGGACGGTCCTTAAAGGAGCGGTCCACGCGACGGTACCAGCCGCCTCCGGGCCCAAGGGACCGGTCGAGCAGGCCTGAGGGCCGGGGCCACGCAAGACGTCGGCCCGGCACGGACGGATTCCGTGGACGCTTCGACCAGCCCGCGAGAGCCGTTGCTGAGAGTGACACGGATCACGATGCTCCGCATACCGAGCACCGAAATCGTCACCACACGTCACCGTAGATAGACGAAACGCGCCGGCCAGCGCCCCATCCGGGAAGTACCAGCGGCGCTAATGCCAGCCGCAACCAGGAGGCTACAGAAAGTGGTACAAAGAAAGAGGCGACACGACCCCCCGGGTGTCGAGCCTCAACCTGGCGGGCACTACTATCGGTAACCGCCGGCGGCAAGAGCCCCGGTTCCAGCTGATCGACCACGACAGGAGTGGGCACTTCGATGTCCGACTATGCGAAGGCGCTCGGTGCTCGGCTGCGCGCGATACGCACCCAGCAGGGGCTCTCGCTTCATGGCGTCGAGGAGAAGTCGCACGGTCGCTGGAAGGCCGTCGTGGTGGGCTCCTACGAGCGTGGAGACCGCGCCGTCACCGTCCAGCGCCTGTCTGAACTGGCCGAGTTCTACGGCGTGCCGGTAGGGGAGCTGCTCCCCGAAGGCTCCACCGTGGCGCCCCTCGAGCAGTCCCCGCGCATCGTCCTCGACCTCGAACGTCTCGCGCAGGTTCCCAAGGAGCAGGGCGGTCCGCTCGCGCGGTACGCGGCCACCATCCAGAGCCAGCGCGGCGACTACAACGGCCGGGTGCTCTCAATCCGTTACGAGGACCTGCGTTCCCTCGCGGTCATCTACGACACCTCCCCGAGCAAGCTCACCGAGCAGCTCGTGTCCTGGGGTGTTCTCTCGCCGGAGCAGGGCAGCGAGCCGGCCGCGTCGGACGCCTAGTCCCGCCGTCGGCTGGTTCCACACTCGGATGCCCGGCCCGGGCATCCGGAAGCACCAGGCACCACGGGCGGACGGTCACCGGGGGTACCGTCGCTCCGCTCCACCACCCAGCGGTGGCACGCACAGCACCAGCACCAGCACCAGGAATCTTCTGGGGGACGACCCGGTACGTCACATCCGTGACGTACCGGGACACCGCGCAGACTCAGGCGCGAGCCTCGGTACGCGAGCTCAGGCCTCGGCCGACTCGCCGCCCACGGCCTCAGCCGCCCCGGCTGCCCGAGGGCTTCCCTCCGGCACCGGTTTCTCCTTGAGCAGGCTCGCCAGCAGGCCGTTGACGAATGCCGGCGACCGCTCAGTGGAGATCGTCTTGGCCAGCCGCACCGCCTCGTCGATCACGACCCGGTCCGGCACGTCGGAACGCCAGAACAGCTCCAGCACCGCGATCCGGAGGATGTTCCGGTCCACCGGGGGCATCCGGTCCAGTGTCCAGCCCTGGGCGAACCGGGCGATGTGCGCGTCTATCTCGGCCAGGTGGGCCACCACGCCCTCGACGAGGTCCGAGGTGTAGTCCGGCACCGGCGGGTCGGCCTGCGCCCGGTGCGCGGCAAGGGTCTCCATCGCCCGCGCCGAGCGCATGTCCGCCTCGTAGAGGACGTCCAGCGCCCGCTTGCGGGCCTTGGACCTGGCGCTCAGCTCGTCACCCGGCCCAGGTACCGGCCGTCGCGGGTGTCGACCTTGACCTTCTCGCCGGTGGTGATGAACAGCGGCACCTGGATGTTCGCGCCGGTCTCGAGCGTCGCCGGCTTGGTGCCGCCGGTCGAGCGGTCGCCCTGGACGCCCGGGTCCGTCGCGGAGATGGTCAGCTCGACGCTCGCCGGAAGCTCGACGTACAGCGGCGCGTCGTCGTGCAGCGCGACGGTGGCAATCGTGTTCTCCAGCATGTAGTCGGCAACCCCGCCGACCACTCCCGGAGGGACCGGGATCTGGTCGTACGACTCGCTGTCCATGAACACGAAGTCGGCGCCGTCACGGTAGAGGTAGGTCATCTCGCGGCGGTCGACGGTCGCGACGTCCACCTTGATTCCGGCGTTGAACGTCCGGTCGACCACCTTGCCGGTGAGCACGTTCTTCAGCGTCGTCCGGACGAACGCCCCGCCCTTGCCCGGCTTGACGTGCTGGAATCCGACGACGTTCCACAACACCCCGTCGATGTCGAGCGTCATGCCGTTCTTCAGGTCGTTCGTTGTCGCCACTGCGCGTGTCTCTCCGTTCCGGTCGCCGTCCGGCCGATCGCCGTAGGCCTGATCGCCGTATGGCCGATCGCCGTGTTGTCGACCGACCGTCAGCTGGTCGATCGCCGGCCCGCCGCCCGTCACCGGGTCAGGCCGCGGCAAAGTCTACAGATCGAGGGCATGGCCGCCTCGCAGCCCACGGCGGACCACGCGCGGTGCCAGCCGAACGGTCAGTTCCCGGTAGCGCTCACACCGCCCGCGGCGACCGAGCCGTACGCGGCCAGCAGCAGGCCGGGCTCGGGATCGTCGAATCCGCGCGGCCGGCCGAGCGCTTCGAGCACAACGAAACGCAACCGCCGGCCCCGGGTCTTCTTGTCCACCCGCATCGCGTCGAGCAGCGCCGGCCAGCGGTCCCCCCGGTACTCCACCGGCAGCCCGATGGCCCGCAGCAGCTCGCGGTGGCGATCGGCGGTCACGCGGTCGAGCCCGGCGACGAGCCGGGAGAGCTCGGCGGCGAAGACCATGCCGACCGAGACCGCCGCGCCGTGCCGCCAGGAGAAGTTCTCGACCTTCTCGATCGCGTGGGCGAGGGTGTGCCCGTAGTTCAGGATCTCGCGCCGGCCGGCCTCGCGCGGGTCGCCGGACACCACCGCCGCCTTGACCCGGATCGACCGCTCGACGAGCTCGGGCAGCCGCGCCGACCCGGTCGGATCGGCCTCCAGCAGCTCGAGGATGCGCGGATCGGCGATGAACCCGGCCTTGACGACCTCGGCGAGCCCGGCCCGGACCTCGACCGCCGGCAGGCTGGCCAGGGTCGACAGGTCACAGAGCACCGCCAGCGGCTGGTGGAAGGCGCCGACGAGGTTCTTGCCCGCCTCGATGTCGATGCCCGTCTTGCCACCGACCGCCGCATCGACCATCCCGAGCACGGTGGTGGGCACCTGGATGACGTCGACACCACGCAGCCAGCCCGCCGCGGCGAACCCGGCCAGGTCGGTCGTCGTCCCGCCGCCGAGCCCGACCACCAGGTCGTCGCGGGTGAAGCCGACACGGCCGAGGGCGTCCCAGCAGGCGCCCGCGACCCGCAGCTGCTTGGCCTCCTCGCCGTCCGGCACCTCGAACGCGTGCGTCTCGACGCCGGCACCGGCGCCGGCCCGCAGCTCGGCGATGACCGCCGCGGCGGTGGCCCGCAGCGCTCGCGGGTGAATGACCATGACCCGGGTGCGCCCCGCGGCCAGCGCCGGTAGCTCGCAGAGGGCGCCCTCGCCCAGCACCACGTCGTAGGCCCGGTCACCGGACGGGGTGACCTGGATGCGGACCATGTCGGAAACCTTCATCGCGCACATCAGTGCCCCGCCCTCCCGGCGAGCTCGATCAGGATCGCGGCGACGACGTCGTCGATCCCGAGGGCGGCGGTGTCCACGGTGATCGCGGCCACCTCCTCGTACAGCGGACGGCGGGCCTTCAGCAGCGCGGCCAGCCGGGTCCGCGGGCCCTCCACGAGCAGCGGCCGGTCGCGCGCGAGCCCGACCCGCTTCGCCGCGTCAGACGCGGTCACGTCAAGGTAGACGACCCAGTGCCGGGCCAGCTCGGCGCGGACGCCGGCGTCCAGCACGGCCCCGCCGCCCAGGGCGAGCACACCCGGGTGCTCGGCCAGGGCGGTCAGCACCGCCGCCCGCTCCGCCGCGCGGAAGTACTCCTCGCCGTGCTCCAGGAACACGTCCGAGACGCTCATTCCGAGGTTCGACTCGACATCGGCGTCGGTGTCACGGAAGGCCACCCCGAGGCGCGCCGCGACCGCTATACCGACGGTGCTCTTACCCGCCCCCGGCGCGCCGACCAGCACGGCGACCGGGCCGGACACAGCTGCCCCCGGCCCGTCGGCCCGCGCCCCGCTCTCCGCGCGCATGGTCAGCGCACCGCCAGCGACTTCAGGTAGCCCTCGTAGTTGCGCCGGGTCTCCTCCACCGAGTCGCCGCCGAACTTCTCCAGCGCTGCGCCGGCGAGCACGAGGGCGACCATCGCCTCGGCGACCACGCCGGCCGCCGGCACCGCGCACACGTCCGACCGTTGGGCGATGGCGACCGCCGGGTCGCCGGTGGCGACGTCGATCGTGGCCAGCGGCTTCGACAGGGATGAGATCGGCTTCATCGCCGCGCGGACGCGCAGCGGCTCGCCTGTCGTCATCCCGCCCTCGACTCCGCCGGCGCGATCGCTGGCCCGCCGGACCCGCCGACCCGGCCCCTCGAGCGGCTCGATCTCGTCGTGGGCGACCGATCCGCGCCGGCGCGCGGTGCGGAAACCATCACCGAACTCGACGCCCTTGATCGCCTGGATGCCCATCAGCTCGCCGGCGAGCCGCGCGTCGAGCCGGCGGTCGCCGTGGACGTAGCTCCCCAGCCCCGGCGGGCAGCCGTAGGCCAGCACCTCGACGATGCCGCCGAGGGTGTCCGCGTCGCGGTGGGCGGCGTCGATCTCGGCGACCATGAGCGCGCTGCTGGCCGGGTCGGCACAGCGCACCGGGTCGGCGTCGACGACGGCCAACGAGGTCGGCGGCGGCGTGCCGGGTGGTACCTCGACCGCGCCGATCGCGACGACGTGCGAGACCACCTCGATGCCGTACGCCTGGCGCAGCAGCGCCCTGGCGACCGTGCCCAGCGCGACCCGGGCGGCCGTCTCCCGGGCGCTCGCCCGCTCCAGCACCGGCCGCGCGTCGTCGAAGCCGTACTTCTGCATGCCGGCGAGGTCGGCGTGACCCGGGCGCGGGCGGGTGAGCGGGGCGTTGCGGCCCAGCCCCTCCAGCTCCGCCGGGTCGATTGGGTCGGGCGCCATCACCCGCTCCCACTTCGGCCACTCGGTGTTGCGCACGACGACGCTCACCGGGCCGCCCAGGCTGACCCCGTGCCGCAGGCCGCCGAGCAGCTCGATCTCATCCTGCTCGAACTTCATCCGGGCGCCGCGACCGTGGCCGAGACGGCGCCGGGCCAGCTCGGCGCCGATGTCCGTGCTGGACACCCGGATGCCCGCCGGCAACCCCTCGACCGTCGCAACCAGTGCGGGGCCGTGTGACTCCCCCGCTGTCAACCAACGCACCATGCCTGCCAGTCTTTCACGGCCGGTCCGGTACGAGCCCCCGTCGCGGGCCGGAGATCGCTCAGCCGGCCGGCTCCCAGCCCACGCCGAGCACCGCGATCAGCGCCCCGAACAGCAGAAACGGGCCGTAGGCGATCGGATCACGGCGGGACACACGGCGCAGCGCCAGCAGCACGAGGACCACCGCACCGGAGATCATGGTCGTCGCGACCAGCCACACCACGACGGCCGACCAGCCCAGCCAGCCCGTCGCCACGCCGAGCAGCCCGGCGAGCTTCACGTCCCCCCGCCCCAGCCCGGCCCCCGGCAGCAGGCGCAGGCCCGCGTACAACAGCCAGGCCACGGCGCCGGCGAGCAGCGCCCGCGGCCAGCGGTTGGGCGCGCCCTCGGCCAACGCGGGCACGGCGAGCAGCGCGGCCAGCACGGCGTACGAGGGCAGCACGATCACGTCCGGCAGGCGGTGCACCCGCAGGTCCACGGCGGCAAGCACGACCCCGACGACCGTCAGGTACAGGTACGCGGGCAGACGTCCCGGGTGCGGGTAGGTCGACGCGGCGACGGCGGCGATCAGGACGGCGGTGACGGCGCCGAGCACGGCCGGCGCGGGGGTCGCCCGGCGCGGCAAACGGCCGTCCACTGGATCGAAGGAGTCGACGACCCGGGGCAGCAGCGGGATCGGCAGCGCGGCGCAGACCGCGGCCGCCACGGTGGCGGCGACCACCACCGTGTTCACCTGACCACCCTGTTCACCTGACCATCGTGCTCATCCGACCGCCGGGCTCATCCGATCCGGCTCGCGACGCGGGCCGACAGCGCCGCGTGGCCGGCGGCGAGCAGGACCCGTTCGTCCACCGGGCGGCCGGTGAAGTGGCACACCTGGCCGACCGCCTGGCCGGCCAGCACCTCGAGGCCGCCGACCACCCGCGCACCGCCGCGGTAGGCGCAGGCCGCCAGCGCCGTGGGCCAGGGGTGGTAAAGGAGCTCCAGCAACGCGCAGGTCACCGGCCACGGGCGACGCGCGAGCTCGTCGGTCACCCCGGCGGGGGTCGTGGCGACCACCAGGTCCGGCCCAGCCGGCATCCCGCCGCTGAGGATGTCCCAGGGCAGCGCCGTGACCGAGACGCCGAGCCGGGCGCCGATGCCGACGAGCTCGGCGACCGCGTCGGGGCGGCGCGCCACGATCGCGACCCGGGTGGCACCGACCCGGGCAAGCGCGGCGACCACCGCCCGCGCCGTCCCGCCGGCCCCGAGCACCAGCGGCTGGACCGGGGCCACGCCGCCGGTGAGCCGCCGCAGCGCGTACCCGACGCCGTCGACGTCGGTGTTGAACCCGGCAAGCCGCCCGTCCTCCCGGACGACCACGGTGTTCACGGCGCCGAGCAGGGCCGCGGTGGGCTCGACGTCGTCAAGCAGGTCGACCGCGGCGGTCTTGAGCGGCATCGTCAGCGAGACCCCGGCCCAGCCGGGCTCGTCACGCAGGCGGTCGAGCATGCCCGGCAGGCCGGCCTCGTCGCACTCGATCGCCGTGTAGGTCCAGTCCAGGCCGAGCCGCTCGTAGGCGGCCGTGTGCAGCACCGGGGAGAGGGAGTGACCGATGGGCGAGCCGAGCACCGCCGCCCGCCCGGCGTGCGGACCCGGCCCGGCCGGCTCCGCACGGTCACGAGAGCTGATCACCACGGCTACTCGGCCCCTCCCTGGCGATGGTATTCGTCCAGCGCGTCCTGGAACTCCGCGTCGGTGGTGGCGAAGACCGTCTCGTGCGTCTGGGGCATGGAGACGAAGTAGAACCACGACCCCTGTGCCGGGCTGAGCGCGGACTCGATCGCCCAGGTACTCGGATTCGAGATCGCGCCGGGTGGGAGACCCTCGACCGCGCGGGTGTTGTACGGATTGTTCTGGCGGAGCTGGTCCTGGGTCAGCGGGCCCTCGTACTCGTCGAGGGCGTACCGGGTGGTCGAGTCCATGTCGATCCGCCGGAAGCGGCCCGAGGTGTCGTTCAGCCGGTTGTAGATGACCCGCGCCACCTTGGGCCCCTCGCCCTCGTTCGCCACCTCCTTCTCGATGATGGAGGCGATGATCACAACGTCCTGGGGCTTCACGTGCCCGGCCTCGGCGCGCCCGACGAGGTCGATCTCCTCGGCGTTGGCCCGGAACCGGGCGACGGCCTCCTTGAGCACATCCACCGGGTCCGTGCCGGGCGCGACGTCGTAGGTCGACGGGAAGAGGTAGCCCTCCAGCCCCGTGGCGTAGTCGGGCAGGCCCAGCGTCGACGGCTTGCGCGCGATCGCCTCCAGGTCGGCCACCGGCGTGCCCGTACGTGTGGACAGCTCCTTGAACACCTGCCGGACCGTGTCCCCAGGGCTGATCGTGTAGCGGAACAGCGCGGAGGACGCGTCGTCGAGCAGCGCGTCGAGCGCCGCCGCCGCGCTCATCTTCGAGCGCAGCCGGTAGGTGCCCGGCTGGATCGACAGCGCGCGTTGGTCCCGCGACGCGAGGTTGACGAAGGCCTGCCGGCTGGCGATCACGTCGGAGGCGGCCAGCCGGCCCGCGATCTCCGACGACGTGGCGCCGTCGGGAACCTGGACGACGACGATGCCCTCGCCGGACCCCGCGTAGTCGGCCGCGGGCTCCCCGCCGATCCGGCCGATGACCTTGCCGACGCCGAAGATCCCCGCACCGACCAGGACGGCGACCACGACCAGCACACCGATCAGCTTCGGCAGGGCCGAGCCCGGCCGACGTCCACCGGGCCGCCCCCGGTCATCGTCACGCCCACGCCTCGGCGGGGCGGCCCCGTCGTCGGGGTCGCCATCGTCGTCGTCATAGGCGCCGCCGTAGGCCCCGTACGCGTCGGCCTCGTCCGGCGCGAAGCCGTCCTCGTAGCCGGCGGGCTCGCGCTCACCCGCGGCCAGGCCGGCCCGGTCGCGGCCGTCCACGCTCCCGGCGCGGCCGCGGCGGGAGCGCCGCGCACCCGCCGCGGCACGGCGTTGCTCCTCATACGCCCGGTCGTTGTAGTCCCGGTCGTCGTAGTCGTCGTAGCCCGCGCCGTCGAGCAGCTCGTCGAATCCGTCCCCGTCCCGAATCACGCCGAATCCAGGGGCCGCCCAGTGCCGCCCGAGGCGGCGCCGCCGGATCCCCCGCGTGCCCGGCGGACGTCCAGGTGGTGCTGCAGGATCTGCACTGCTGCCTCCTGATCCACGAGATCACGGCGGGCCCGGGAACGCAGTCCGCGCTCAGCCATTCTGCGATGCGCCACGACCGTGGTCAGCCGCTCGTCGACGAGACGGACCGGCACGGGCGCGACACGCGCGGACAGCACCTCCGCGTACCGCCGCGCGAGCCGGACGGCCTCGCCCTCCCGGCCGGAGAGGTGACGCGGCAGACCGACGACAACTTCGACAGCGTGCCTGTCCCGAACGATGTCGGCAAGCTCGTCGACGTCCGCAAAGCCACGGCGAGACACATCTCGGCGCAGAGTTGTCACCGGCACGGCGAGCAGACCGTCAGGATCGCTCACCGCCACACCGACCCGCACCGACCCGACATCCACCCCGATCCGCACGCCGCGCCCCGCGTCCGCCTGCCCGCCGGCCGCAGAATCCGAACCGGCCGCGGAATCCGCGCCAGCCGCGGAATCCGGAGCGGTCACGGGGTCCGGAGCGGTCACGGGGTCCGGGCCGGGCCAGGGCGACGCCGCGGCCGCGCCGCCGGTGTCCCCCCGGCCCACACCGGTGTCGTTCACGCGCTCTGGTCGGCGACCAGCTCGCGCAGCCGGGCGAAGACCTTCGGGATCATGTCCGCGTCACCGCGTCCGCCCTGGGCGACGTCAGGCTTGCCGCCGCCCTTGCCTCCGAGCGCGGCCCAGGAGTGCCGGACCAGGTCGCCGGCCCGCAGGCCGCGGGTCCGCGCGGTCTCGTCGGTCGCCACGACGACTGCCGCGCCGGCGGCCTCGACGACCGCGACCACCGCCGGCCGGCCGGCGAGCCGGCCGCGCACATCCAGGGCGAGCAGGCGGACGTCGTCTGCCGGAGTGCCCGCGGGCACCTGCGCGGTGACCAGCGCCACGCCCCCCACGTCCTCGGCGCCGGCGGCGAGCGCCGCCGAGCCGGCCAGCACCGCCTGTGCCCGCAGCCGCTCCAGCTCCTTCTCCGCGTCTCGCAGCCGCCCGACGATGTCGGCGACCCGGTCGGCGAGCTCGTCCGGACGGGCCTTGAGCGTGCTGGAGAGCTGCGAGACGAGCACGTGCTCGCGGGCCAGGAACCGGAAGGCATCCATGCCGACCAGCGCCTCCACCCGGCGCGTCCCGGCCGAGATCGACGACTCGGACAGCAGCTTGATCGCGCCAAGCTGGGCCGAGCTGGCCACATGGGTACCACCGCACAGCTCGCGGGCGTAGTCCCCGACGTCCACGACACGGACCCGGTCGCCGTACTTCTCGCCGAACAGCGCCATCGCGCCCAGCCGGCGCGCCTCCTCCTGAGAGGTGACGTACCAGCGGACCTCCAGATCACGCAGGGCGATCTCGTTGACCTCGTCCTCGACGTCGGCGAGGACGGAGTCGGGCACCGCGCCGAGCGCGTGGAAGTCGAAGCGCAGCCGGCCCGGCGAGTTCAGCGACCCGGCCTGCGTCGCCGACTCCCCGAGCGCCCGGCGGAACGCGGTGTGCACGAGGTGGGTGGCGGTGTGCGAGCGCGACACCGCGCGCCGGCGCTCGACGTCCACCTCGGCGAACACGTCCGCGCCGACACGCAGCTCGCCACCGAGCACCTTCACCCGGTGCATGACCAGGTCGGGCACCGGGCGCTGGACGTCGAGCACCTCGGCCTCGCCGCCGTCGAACCGGATCCGGCCCAGGTCGGCCTCCTGGCCACCGCTCTCGGCGTAGAAGGGGGTCGCGTCGAGCAGGATGCCGACCTCCTCCCCCTCGCCGGCCGCGGTCAGGCTGTCGCCGTCGCCGATGCCGACGATGCCGACGATGCCCGACTCGCGCCCGAGCTCGGTGTAGCCGGTGAACGTCGTCGGGCCGGAGGCGGCGAGGATCGGCCGGAAGGCGGAGAGGTCCAGGTTGCCGATGCGGCGGGACGCCCGGTCGGCCTTCGCCGCCTGGCGCTGGCGCTCCATCAGCCGGCGGAAGCCGGCCTCGTCCACGGTCAGGCCCGCGTCGGCCGCCATGTCCATGGTCAGGTCGATCGGGAACCCGTAGGTGTCGTGCAGCCGGAACGCCGACTCGCCGCTGAGCTGGGACGACCCGCTGGACCGGGCCTGGGTGACCGCGGTGTCGAAGAGGGTGGTGCCCGTGCGCAGCGTCTCCAGGAAAGCCGTCTCCTCGGCGACCGCGACCGCCGTGATCGCCTCGGCCTGGTCGACGAGCTCCGGGTAGATCGGGCCCATCGCCGCGCGGACCACGCCGAACAGCTCGTCCATGACCGGCTCACGGGCGCCCAGCAGCCGGGCGTCACGCACCGCCCGGCGCAGCATCCGCCGCAGGACGTACCCGCGGCCCTCGTTGGACGGCGAGACCCCGTCCGAGATCAGCATCGCCGCGGTCCGGGTGTGGTCGGCGACGACCCGCAGCCGGACGTCGGAATCCGGGTCGGCGCCGTAGCGGGTGCCGGTGAGCCGGCCGGCCGCGTCGAGCACCGGACGGGAGATGTCGATCTCGTACAGGTTCTCGACACCCTGCAGGATGGTGGCCATCCGCTCCAGGCCCATCCCGGTGTCGATGTTGCGGGCGGGCAGATCACCGACGATCTCGTAGCCGTACTCGCTGCCCTCGCCCCGCGCGAACTGCATGAAGACGAGGTTCCAGATCTCCAGGTAGCGGTCCTCGTCCGCCTCCGGGCCGCCCTCGCGCCCGTACGCCGGGCCGCGGTCGAAGTAGATCTCGCTGCACGGGCCGCACGGGCCGGGCACACCCATCGACCAGAAGTTGTCCTTCTTGCCGCGCCGCTGGATGCGCTCGGCGGGCAGCAGGGTGCGCCAAATCGCCTCGGCCTCGTCGTCGTCCAGGTAGACGGTGGCCCACAGGTCGTCGGGGTTGAAGCCGTAGCCGTCGACGATCAGCTCGAAGGCGAACGGGATCGCCTCGGCCTTGAAGTAGTCACCGAAGGAGAAGTTCCCGCACATCTGGAAGAAGGAGGCGTGTCGGGCGGTGCGGCCGACGTTGTCGATGTCCACGGTCCGCACGCATTTCTGCACGCTGGTCGCACGGTTCCACGGCGCCTTCAGGTCCCCGAGGAAGTAGGGCTTGAAGGGAACCATGCCGGCGTTCACCAGCAGCAGGGTCGGGTCCTGCGCCACCAGGGACGCACTCGGGACCACGGTGTGACCCCGCTCGGAGAAATGGTTCAGAAAGCGGCGGCGGATCTCGGCCGTGTCCATCGGTTCACGTCGTCCAGGGTCGTCGGGATAAGGCACCCGGCCACCCGGCCGACGCCGGGCGTGTACCCGGGATCGGCCGTGACCGGTCGGAGGTCATGGCCGGCGCGCGCCGGGGACCAGACGCATCGTCCGTTCCGGGTCGAACTCGTCAGGACCCGGGGCAGAGGTGTCCTGGTCGCTCGCGGCAGCCCCGGTGCTCGTGGCGGCGCCTGTACGCTCGCCGTCGCCGGAGCCGTCCGCGTCGTCGAGGCCGAGCGCGGAGCGGATCTCCTCCTCCCGCTCGGCCATCGCCTCGCCGACGTCGGCGGCGAACTCCCGCACCGACTGTACGAAAGACCCGGCCAGACCCGTCGGCGACAGCGAGGAGACCGCGCGGGCGACCTGGCGCACCACCAGCACCCCGGTGGCCGCGCCGAGGGCGACGTAGAACATCCTCGTCCCCATCAGCGACGACCCCGGCCGCCCGCGCCGGACGCGGTGACCTCGGGCGCGCGGCGCGCGGCCCGGCGCTGCGACTTCTCCGCCTTCATCTCGGCCGACACTCGCGCGGTGACATCCGCCTTCGCCCGCTTCGCGACCGCCTGGCGCACGCCGTAGCTGAACGCGGCGACCCGCACGATCGGCCCGCCCAGCGTGGCGGCGAACAGCGACGTCAGCGACGACACGTTGGTGGTCACCGTCTGCACGTTCGCCGTGATCGCGTCGATCCGGTCGAGCTCCTTGTTGACGTGGGCGAGCGCGACGTTGACCTCGTCCACGGTCGCCCCCGCCTGCCGGACCCGGGCGGTGCCCTCGTCGATCACGATCCCGGTCTGCCGTACCCGGGCCGCGGCCTCGTCGAAGATCTTGCCGAGCTTGTACAGGACGTAGCAGGCGAAGAGCACGAGCACCGCGAACGCCCCAGAGGCGATCAGGCCCGCGACCGCACCACCGGACATGTGCTTCGCCTCCATCGTTGTCGGTAACGCCAGTCGTAGGTAACGCCTGTCTCAGGTAACGCCAGTGCCGGGTAACGCCTGGTGACACCGGCCACCGAGGCCGGCCGGACCGGCGAGGCCGCCCCGCGCGGGCCGGGGCAGTCCCGCCGGGACGCCGTTCCGTCCGTCACGCCGCACCGCCTGCCACGGCGGCCGTCACGCCGTCCGGTGCGGCGCCCTCGTGCGGCGGTCCGGGTGGCCTGCCGGTGCTGTTCGCCAGTGACCTTACCGACCGGTGTGCACGCACCACCGGTAACCCCCGGGCCGTCCGTGTCCGTCCCCGGCCGGACGGGCCGGCGCCAGGTGGTCAGCCGGAGGTGTCCGCCGGGGGGTCTGGCGGCTGTCCCCGCAGCACTCCGCGCAGCCGCAGGAGCCGCTCGCCCGCCCGCCGCTCGAACCCGTGCCCGGTCGGGTGGTAGTAGTCCGACCCGGCGAGGACGTCCGGCGCGTACTGCTGTCGGACCACCCCGTCCGGGTGATCGTGCGGATACCGGTACCGCTCCCCGTGGCCCAGGCGCGCCGCGCCCCGGTAGTGCGCGTCGCGCAGGTGCGGCGGCACCGGCCCGACCCGGCCCGACCGGATGTCGGCCGTCGCCGCGTCCAGCGCGGTGATCACCGCGTTCGACTTCGGCGCCAGCGTCAGATGGATCACCGCCTGGGCCAGGGCGAGCCGTGCCTCCGGGAGCCCGACGAGCTCGAGGGCCTGGGCCGCCGACACGGCGACCCCGAGCGCCCCGGGATCGGCCATCCCGACGTCCTCGCTCGCCAGGATGATCATTCGGCGCGCGACGAAACGCGGGTCCTCGCCGGCCTCCAGCATCCTGGCCAGGTAGTGCAGTGCGGCGTCGACGTCACCGCCGCGCATCGACTTGATGAACGCGCTGACGACGTCGTAGTGCTGGTCGCCCTCCCGGTCGTAGCGGACGGCGGCGCGGTCCACCGCCCGCTCGAGGAGGTCGAGCTCGAGGCGGACGGGACCGGCTCCGTCCGGACCGGCTCCGTCCGGACCGGCTCCGTCCGGACCGGCCGCGGCGAGCGCCGCCTCCGCGCCCGCCTCGAGCGCGGTCAGCGCGCGCCGGGCGTCACCGCCGGCGACCCGGACCAGGTGCTCGCGGGCCTCCTCTGCCAGCACGAGGCGCCCGCCGTAGCCGCGCGGATCGGTCACCGCACGCTCCGCCAGCTCGGCGATGTCGGCGTCGGTCAACGGCTCGAGGGTCAGCAGCAGCGACCGGGAGAGCAACGGGGAGACAACACAGAAGAAAGGATTCTCCGTGGTCGCCGCGACCAGCGTCACCCACCCGCGTTCCACGGACGGGAGCAGCGCGTCCTGCTGGGTACGGGTGAACCGGTGCACCTCGTCGATGAACAGGACCGTCCGTACACCGGACATCGACAACGTCTCGCGGGCCTCGTCCACCACCGCGCGGACGTCCTTGACACCCGCGGTGACAGCCGAGAGCTCGCGGAACCGGCGCCGGGTGGCCCGGGACACGATGTGCGCCAGCGTGGTCTTCCCGGTACCGGGCGGCCCCCACAGCACCACCGAGGTCGTCCCGCCGCCCTCCACCAGCCGGCGCAGCGGGCTGCCCTCCGCCAGCAGGTGACGCTGCCCGACGACCTCGTCCAGGCCGCGTGGGCGTAACCGGGCCGCGAGCGGGCCGGAGGAGGCGAGCGTCTCGGCCAGCTCCGCGTCGAAGAGACTCACCCGACCACCGTACGGCCGGGGTCCGACACCGCTCCGAGAGCAGGCGGACGGCGTCCGCGGGCACTGGCGGAGGTCACCGCCGCCCGGGGTGGGCGTCACCCGTCCAGCCGACCGGGTCGGCCGGGCCCCGCTGGTCCAGCGGATCGCGCCGGTCCGCGGCGTCCCAACGGTCCGCGGCATCCGGCCGGTTCAGGGCGTCCGCCGGTTCGCCGGTCCGGCCGGGCCGGGCCGGTGCCCCCGGTCCCGCGGCGCGTTCGACGTGACCGCTTCGAGGGGACCGCTCCGCTGCGCCGCCCAGGCGGCCCGCTCGTCGGTCCCGGGCCGCTCGCCTCCGCCGACCCGATCGGCCTGCTCCGGCCGCTCACCCCCACCGCCCCGGCCCTCGCCACCGGGGCGCTCCCGGTGGGACGGGCCGCCCTCGACCCGCCCGGCGCCCGGCCGGGGCCCGCCGCGATGCCGGCTGCGCTCCTGGACCGGGGCGAACGGATCGGAATAGGTGACCCCGCCGAGCGCGGCGAAGATCACGACCGCGAGCACGGAGAAGGCGATCACGCACACCAGCATCGCCAGGGTGATCGGGTCCGCCCCGGTGACCGGGGACAGCACGGCGGCCGTCTGGACCTGCGTCGCGGCCATCGCCGTGTAGTGCATCCCGCAGACGGCCACGGCCATGACCAGCGAGGCCAGCACGACGTGCAGCCCGGTGAGCACACGGAAGGCGATCCACAGCGCGGCCAGCGCGGCGACGACGGCGACGCCGACCGACAGGGCCACCAGCCCGTGCCGGTAGCTGATGTCACTTCCGGCGTGCATCGCGGCCATGCCCGTGTAATGCATCGCGGCGACGCCGAGCCCGGCGACGACACCACCGGCGGCCAGCCGCACCGGGCTGTCCGGACGCCGGGCCACCAGCGACAGGCCCACCGCCGAGACGGCGATCGCGATGAGCAGGGACAGCCCGGTGAGCGGCAGGTCGTACCGCACGTCGCGGTCGTCGACCTGGTAACCGATCATTCCGATGAAGTGCATGGACCACACCGCGCCGCCACCGAGAGACACCGCGGCCAACATCGTCCACTGCAACCTCGCCCGCCCCTCGGCGGAAGGTATCCGCATCGCGCTCACCAGCGCCGCGAAGGAGCCGATCACGGCGAGCAGTACGGACACCGCGACGAACAGAAGATCCTGACTCGAATGTTGATGGGCCATCTGCACCGTGATCAATTTCCCCCCAGACCAGCCGAAAGACGCCCATTCCTAACACAAGTTCTCAGCTAATGAGAACTTGCGCGCCGAATTACACCGGAGGAAGTAACAGACGCCGCACCGGGCCGTGGCGGCCCCAGATCAGGACTTCGGTCCCTACGGTGACAGGCCAGAGACCCCTTGTGGCATGCGACGCTTACGTCACCACGGAGCAATAACATCACTCTGAGCTACCATCCACTACTCGCTGCTCCGACGCGCGTCCGTCGGCCCCACACCCCGCGGCCCGTGCCCGACGGCCTCCCGAGGTCGCCCCGCTCTTTCCTCAACCCGTCGGCGGCAAACCGTCCGCGAATTCGGTCCGTCCCGGCGCGCAACCCGGCGAATGTTCGGCGAATACCGACGCGGGCGACCGGGGCACGGCACTCCGGAGTGGTTCACGAGTCGATAACGGGGGCAGGGCGCAACCACCACGTATCGGCATCACGGAAGTGCGTCGATTTTCCGCACGAACGGTCGAACAGGATGTAGGTGGCCTGTAAGTGCCGGTCACGGTGGATGGCATGGGACACACGTCCGGATGTCGAGAGCCCAGCCGCTCCACCACCGACGACACCACCGCGCGCCGTGCCGACGGCGCGCAGGAAGCCGCCACGCAGTGGAAACGGCCGGGCTACGCGCATTCCCGGCCGGCCACGCATCCTCCGGTCACGCTTCCGGGCGACCGGGACACGAAGCGGCGGAGCTGCACAGATGCCAAACGGGCGCGCCCTGGGCCCACATGGGTAGCTGCAATCGGTTGACTGGAGCCCCTTATCTGGAACACGCTTCCGATGCCGGGGGGCAAACGTCGGTGCCGACTACCGGGAACTCACCGGAACGGCACGGAACACGTCCGGAAAGGAATCCGAGCACACTGTGGGCGTCATCGCGAACGCCGTCGACAGGTCGCCGGCGCGGCGATGACTGCCCGCCGTCGGAGCAGTCACGGCGACGTCGGAAAGTCCGGCGTCGGCCAACGAGTTCATCCGGAGGAAGAGCAGTGTCTGACGGGCTATCGCCGGCCGGCCGGAATACAGCGTCCGGCGCGTTCCACGGCGCAGCACGGACTTCTCCACGCGGCGCCGCGCCCGCTGTCGGCTCCGCCCTCGGCGGGGGGCACGCCGCGGGCCGCCGCGCCGGCGGCCATGCCGAGAACGGCGGGGCGATCGGCCTCGTCGTCGGCGAGCCGGAGGAACCGACCTCCCGCTTCGGGCAGCGCACCCTCGCCTCCCGACTGGCCCGCACCATCGAGCTGGAGATCATCCGGCGCGGGTGGCCGGTCGGCGAGGGGCTCGGGTCGGAAGCCCAGCTCATGGAGCGCTACCAGGTCGGGCGGTCGGTGCTGCGCGAGGCCGTCCGGCTGTTGGAGAGCCGATGGGTGGCTCGGCCGCGGCCCGGTCCCGGCGGCGGCCTTGTGGTGACCGCGCCCGACCACGACGGCGTCCGCGACGTCGCCCGGGTCTACCTCGACTTCGCCCGCGCCCGGCCGGAGCACCTCTGCGAGACCTGGTCCGCCCTGGAGGCCGTGGCCGTCCGCAGGCTCGCCGAACGGATCGACACGGCCGGCCTGACCCGGCTGCGCGGTGCACTGCAGCCGGCCACGCCGGGCGGGCGGGCCGCGGGAGCGCGCTCGCGGACACGGTCAGCCGGCACCCGGCCGGCGCCGGTCGCGGCGGGCTCCACCGGGGAGGCCCCGGTGCTGCTGCACCTTGAGATCGCCCGGCTGGCGGGCAATCCGGCCGCCGAGCTGTTCATCCGGGTCCTGGCGGACCTCGCGCATCCCCGCGAGGAGACCGACCGGCTCGGGCAGTGGTGGCAGCACCCGCTGCACGCCGAGATCGTCGACGCGATCACCCGCGGCGAGGGCGCGCTCGCCGAGCACCTGGCCCGGTCCTGCATCCGGCGGCACGTCGAGGAGGCGACCGCCCACCGGCACTGACACCACCCGCGCTGACAACACCACCGGCACTGACGCGACCGGCACTGGCCCGCACTGGCACCGACCCCCCGCTGGCACTGGACTCCCCTGGCCCCGTCAGCGCCAGCGGCGCCGGAGCCGGCGCCGCTGGCGCTGACGGGGCACCGGCGCTGACGGAGCTGACGCCATGGCACCGGCGCCATGGCGCTGAAAACAGATTGCGCGGCGTCGAATGCACCGGCGATTGCACGGGTATCCAGTCGACCACGACGGATCGCGGCGGCGCGGCGCGGCGAACATGCTGGTACTCGCACCGCGGTTGGCGCCGCGGGGCCATACACGGGCAACCGTACTCGGACAACCACTCGCACGACTTGTTACGCGCTCCGCAGTTGTCCACACAACCATGTCGGACAACAGCACCGGACAACGCCACTGGGCAACGCCGCCGGACAACACCGCGAACGAACACCGCCGGACCTCGACGGCGGACAACAGCCACCGACTACGGCGGCTGACTGCGGTGACCGAGAACGGCGACGGACAACTGTCACGGACAACTGTGGTCGACATCAGTATCGAAGACCGGGAGGACCACGCCAACAGAGTGCGCTCGGCAGTCTCCTCATTGCGGAACGTGTATCATTCTTCCGCCGGGCACCAAGCGGGCACCGGCAACGGGCGGGCATCTAGGCCGGCCGCACACCTGAACCGGCGGGAACGCGGAATGCCCGCGGCGTGATGAGCCGCGTCCGTCCGGAGAGGCACGGAAGAATGACATTAGCCGAGCACCAGCGTGGTGGCAGGCCGGCAAAAGGCCCGAGCGGCCGTGCCGCGGCCGCTGGTGGCCCGCTCGGCGGTGGTCTCGGTCAGCAGGTCCGCGTGCCCAAGACCGCCGAGCTCGTCGCGGCCCAGCTCCGCCGCCAGATCGTCCGTGGTGAGCTCGTCGAAGGCGACGCCCTACCCCCCGAAGCCGTCCTCATGGAACAGTTCGGCGTCTCCCGCCCCACCCTGCGCGAAGCCTTCCGCGTCCTCGAATCCGAAGCCCTCATCTCCGTCCGCCGCGGCGCCCACGGCGGCGCCCGCGTCCACACCCCCGACGGCCAGGTCGCCGCCCGCTACGCCGGCCTCGTCCTCGAACACCGCCACACCACCCTCGCCGACGTCCACACCGCCCACACCCTGCTCGAACCCGCCGCCGTCCGACTCCTCGCCACCCACCACACCGACACCACCCTCACCACCCTCCACACCGCCCTCACCCACCCCGACCCCACCCACTTCCACCACCAACTCCTCGAACACGCCGGCAACCAGACCCTCACCATGATCGCCGGCATGCTCCGCCACATCCTCGACACCCACACCACCACCCCCCACCCCACCCACACCACCCCCCACAACCACCACGACCACACCCACCTCCTCGACCTCATCGCCCGCCACGACACCGACGCCGCCGAAGCCCACTGGCGCACCCACATCGCCACCACACCCAGCCAGCCACCCAGCACCGTCATCGACCTGCTCGGCACACCGCCCGCCGCCCCGGGCCGCGGCCTCGAGGGCACCCGACCAGTGCCGATGCCGATGCCAATGCCCCGGAACTCCTCGGGCTGACCGCCCAGAAGGCCCGCGCTGACCGCCCACGAGACTCGGGCCAACCGGTCAGGGGACTCCGGGCCGGCCAGGGGACTCCGGGCCGGCCGGTCAGGAGACCGTCGTACGCAGCCGGACGAGGTCGGCCAGCTCCGGCGACACCTCCGCCAGCAGCTCCCGGACCCGCGCCACAGCCGGGACGGCCAGCCCGTCGTAGATCTCGGCGAAGACCGTGCGGGCCTCGCGCCGCGGCCAGCGGCCGGGCAGCAGGTCGATCGGAAGGTCCGGGTCGAGGCTCGGGAAGCGCCCCCAGGACTCCATCACCGCGGTGCGTGCGGCCAGTGCCTCCGCGCCGCACACCTCGCCGTGCCGGACCCGTTCCAACAGGGGGGTGTAGGTGCGGACGAACTCCTCGTAGGTGCGCTGCAGCTCGGTGAGATCCCAGGCGGCCATCGGCGGGCGGGGGTCGCTGCGGCGCGCCTCCGACGTCGTGATCAGCACCGTCGACGCGATGACGCCCAACTCGGCGAACACCCGGCGGGCCGCCTCACCGGCAGACCGCGGGGTGACCCACATCCCGTCGTAGAGCGGAGCGAAGCCCAGCCAACGCAGCCGTGCACGCACGGCGTGCCGCACGTCGCGCTGGTCCTCGGGGATGGAGAACGCCGCCACCGTCCAGCGCCCGTCCCACGGGTCGTGCCGCAGGCCGAAGGTGAAGATCCGGTTCGCCGACGCGAGGATCGCGGCCGAGGCCTCCGCTGTCAGCCCGTAGTAGGTGTTGCGGCCGATCCGGGACGACTCCAGCAGCCCGCGCCGCGACAGCCGGCTCAGCGCCGCCCGGGCACCGACCGTGCTGACGTCGAAATCCGCGAGCAGGCTGACCAGCACCACCGACGGGACGTGCTCCCGGCGGCCGGCCCAGTAATCGCCGAGCAGGGTGGTGAGCAGGTGCTGGGGCTGTGCGCCCGCCTGGACCCTGGGCAGGTCGACGACGTCGACCGTTGGAGGTGCCGGATTCGCTCCTTGGGCCCCGACCTGCGGCCGGCGGACGGTCGGGCGCCGGCCACGACCCGGATCACGGTCGCGACCTGCGAGCCGCGCGGGCGCTGTCACGCTCTCCGATTTTACGAGCCCCTACCGACATTCCACGCGATCGGTCCGGATCTCCTGTGGTCCGGGTGACGTCGGTCGGTCTCCTGACGGGCGACCTGTACGCTCGGCGACCATGAGCACTGGACGGGTGCGCGTACGGTTCGCGCCGTCGCCGACCGGCATCTTCCACGTGGGCGGGGCCCGGTCGGCGCTTTTCAACTGGCTGGTGGCCAAGGGCGCCGGCGGTGACTTCGTGCTCCGCGTCGAGGACACCGACGCCTCGCGGAACCGGCCGGAGTGGACCGAGGGCATCATCAGCGCGCTCGACTGGCTGGGCATCAGCCCCGGTGGCTACGAGGGCCCGGTGTTCCAGTCGGAGCGGGCCGGCCGGCACGCCGAGGCGGCCGCGGGCCTGTTCGCCGCCGGTCGCGCCTACTACTGCGGCTGCACCCGCGACGAACTCGCCGCCCGCACCGGCAACGCCCAGCACGGCTACGACGGCTTCTGCCGGGAGCGCGGGCTTGGCCCCGGCCCGGGGCGCGCGCTGCGGTTCCGCACCCCCGACGAGGGCACCACTGTAGTCCTCGATGTGATCCGCGGCACGCCGGAGTTCCCGAACGACACCATCGAGGACTTCGTCATCGCCCGGGCGGACGGCTCGGCCGTCTTCCTGCTCGCAAACGTCGTGGACGATCTCGACATGGGCATCACCCACGTCGTGCGCGGCGAGGAGCACCTGTCCAACACTCCGAAGCAGCAGCTGCTGTGGGCGGCGCTCGGCACGCCGCCGCCGGTCTGGGCCCACGTCCCGGTGATCGTCAACGAGAAGCGCCAGAAGCTCTCGAAGCGGCGCGACAAGGTCGCGCTGGAGTCGTACCGCGCCGAGGGGTACCTCGCCGCCGCCATGTGCAACTATCTGATGCTCCTCGGCTGGGCTCCGCCCGGCGACGAGGAGATCGTCCCGTTCGAGACCATCGAGGCGTCGTTCCGGCTCGAGGACGTGAAGCCCTCCCCCGCGTTCTTCGACGAGAAGAAGCTGCGCGCCTTCAACGGCGAGTACATCCGTGCGCTGAGTGTCGACGAGTTCGTGGCGGCGTGCGAGCCGTGGCTCGTGCCCGCGGCCGACGTGCCCGCCGCGGTGGACGCACCGGCCGCGGCGGGCACGGGAGACGGAGCCGCGGGCGTGACCACGGCGGTGCCGGCCCCGCCGTGGTCGCCGGAGCGCTTCTCCGCCGAGGTCTTCGCCGCCGTCGCACCGCTGGCGCAGTCCCGGGTGGCGGTGCTGTCGGAGATCGTCCCGATGGTCGACTTCCTGTTCCTGCCCGAGGCGCCGACCGACGAGGCCGCCTGGGCGAAGACCATGAAGGGCCCGGCCCTCGACCTACTCACCGAGGCGGCCGAGGCCTACGAGAAGGTCGCCTGGGACCACGACGTCCTACGCGAGACGCTCATCGAGGTCGGGGAGCGGCACGGGCTGAAGCTCGGGAAGGCCCAGGCGCCCGTCCGGGTGGCGGTCACCGGCCGGACGGTCGGCCTGCCGCTGTTCGAGTCGCTGGAGATCCTCGGCCGCGAGGAGACGCTGCGGCGGCTGCGCGCCGCGGTCGAGCGCCTCGACACGGCGGCGAACCCGGCCTGAGCAAGCCCCGGGCCTGAGCCCGACAATCTGAGTGCACCGGCCTGACCGGCGCGGCCGGAGCGTGCGGCGTGCCCGTCCGGTGTCGTCGTGGGCCCGGGTCGTGGTTGGGACGGACCACGACCCGGGCCAGGAACCCGTCGGAGGGTGGGGGGTACCTCCGCCGGGTGGACCGGGGACCTTCGCGGCGACACCGTCATCACAACACCGGCGCCATAAACGATGCTTAAGAACGGTTCAAGAGAGCCTTGGATCCGGAAGTGGTCACCCGCCGTGGGCCTTGCGGGCTGACATCGTGACCGACGCGACCTCCCGGGCGGGCGACATCGACCTTTAATGGAGTCGATGTCTACAGACCGCCACATCGAGCGCATCACGTCCCGCGAGGCGACGGTGAAGCGGCCCGCCACGATCCGCGAGGTCGCGGCGCTCGCCGGCGTCAGCGTGTCGACCGTCAGCAACGCGCTGGCCGGCCGGCGATCGGTCAGCGGAGCGTCCAGCGCCCGGGTTCGCGCCGCGGCCCACCGTCTCGGGTACCGGCAGGTCGACGCCGCGCGGCCGGTGCGGACGCCGACCCGGCACGCCATCGGCCTCATCGTCCCGGACGCGAGCAACCCGTTCTTCGCCGAGATCGCGCACGGCGTCGAGACGGTGGCCCAGTCGTCCGGCTGGGCGGTGTTCCTCGGCAACACCGACCTCGACGACGCGCGCGAGGCCGACTACCTCGACCGCCTGGCCGGGGCGGCCGACGGGCTCCTGGTCTGCTCGGCGTCCGGGCATACCGAGCAGCTGCAGCACCTGGTCGACAGCGGCGTCGCCGTGGTGGCCTGCGACGAGCGCCTGGAGCTGACCGGTGCCGGCGGGGTCTTCGCCGACGACGACGCGGCCGGCCGACTCGCCGCCGGGCACATCCTCGCCCGCGGCGCGCGCCGGATCGCGATGATCTGCGGGCCGGAGCACCTCACCACGGCCCGCGAGCGCCGCACCGGCTTCCGCGCAGAGTTGCAGGCGTCGGGACGCTCGCTGCCGCCGTGGCGCTCGATCGCCAGCCGGTACACGATCGAGGCGGGGCGCTGGGCGGCCGACCAGCTCCTCGCCGCCGATCCACAGATCGACGCGATCTTCTGCTCAAACGATCTGCAGGCCGTCGGCGCGGTGCGGGCGTTGCGGCACGCGGGCCGGCAGGTGCCCGGCGGTGTGCTGATCATCGGGATCGACGGGATCTCCTGGGGCGAGCTCACCGAGCCGTCGCTGACGACGGTGGCGCGTCATCCCGAACGGCTGGGGGCCGAGGCCGCCCGGTTCCTCATCGAGATGGTCGGTGACGGCGCCCGGCCCCGCGAGGTCGTGCTGCCGGTGGAGCTGGTCGAGCGGGAGAGCACCCGCCGCGCCTGATCGGCGGTCCGGCTCCTCCCGGCACGCGCGGATCAGCCGGTGCCGGACGCCGGCCGGCGGGGGCGCATCAGGCGGTGGGCGCAGCCGACGACGTATCGACGGAACTCCCCGTCGTCCAGCGCCATCACCCGGGGGTCGGAGCCGGCGCCACGTAACCCTGCCAGCAGCATGCCGGCCGCCACGACGGAACCCGGATCCGGATCGGGCCCGGCGAGCAACGCGACGAGGCGCTCCCCCAGCGTGGGGAACTCCGGGTACCGCTGCAGGATGGCCGTACAGGTCGGATCACCCTGCAGCAGCGCGTATAAGCGGCGGTTGGCGATGATGAGATCGGCCAGGCCGACGATCATCGTCTCGACCTGGGCGGCCCGAGAGCGCCGGCTCTCGGCGAGCCGCACCAGCCCCATGATCTGCTCGAGCGCCGGGCGCACCACCGCGAGGACGATCTCGTCCTTGCTCTTGTAGTGGTGGTAGACCGCCGCCTTGGTGACGCCCATCGCGTCCGCGATCATCTGGAGCGAGGTGGCGCTCACGCCACGCTCAGTGAACAGGTCCAGGGCGGTGGCCCGCAGGCGCTCCCGGCCGGCGCCCGGCCCAATCTGGCGCTCCGCCAGCTCGGCAGTCACGATCTCCGCCTCCCGTCCGGCCCCGGTCACCTCGCGCAGGGGGCCCTCATTGTGGCGCACCGCACTCCCGCGGGGGACCGAGCGTACAGATCCGTGCGAACCACGCGCTGGACGTCCGTCCAGGCCGACCGCCCCGTACGGGGGTACGGGGCACCGTCGAGCGGCGCCGAGGAGCCATCACCGGGGCCACAAACGAGGGTCTGGCCGGGCGTCCGCGTGAAACCCGCGACGCACGCGGGCGACCCCGCAAGGAGACGGACTCTTGGGCACCTACCTGTACCGGCTCGGCCAGGCCTCCCACCGGCACCGGCGGGTCGTCCTGGCGCTGTGGCTGGCGCTGCTCGGGCTGGCAGGCGCGGGCACCGCGACCACATCCAGCGCGGGCACCGCGACCACATCCAGCGCGGGCACCGCGACCACATCCAGCGCGGGCACCGCGACGCCCGCCGGCACCGCAGCAGGGACTCTTGTCGCTGCGGGCTCGGAGTCGCAACGGGCGGCCGACCTGCTGCGGCGGCGGCTGCCGGGGACCGGTGCCGACACCGCGACGGCCCGGCTGGTCCTGACCCTCGACGCGGGCGACGGCGCCCGGGCCCGCCTCGACGACCCGGTCCACCGGCAAGCGATCGAGGACGTCCTCGCCGCCCTCGGACAGGCGCCGCTCGTCGGGCGGGTCGGTGATCCCTTCGGCGGCAGCGGGCCCGGCGCCGACGGCGAGCCCGGCGCCCCCGGCGTCGGGTCCGTCGAAGGCGGGATCTCCAGCGACAGCCGGACGGCCTACACACAGGTCACCTACACCGTCCGCGACACGCAGCTGACCGCCCGGGCGCGCGCGGCCCTGTTCGCCGCCGCGGACCCGGCCCGCGCCGCCGGCATCGACGTCGAGTTCGGCGGGACGGCGCTGGACGGAGTACCCGAGCGGAGCTACCTCGGCTCCGCTGAGCCGGCTGTCGCCGCGGGCATACTCGCGGCAGCTGTGCTCGCGGCGGTCCTGGGTGTCCTCATCGTGGCCTTCGGCTCGTCCGTCGCGGCCGCGCTGACGCTGCTGACGGCGGTCGTCGGCGTGACGGTCGGCGGCTGTGCGGCCTGGGTCGTGACCAGCCGAACCGGAACCGGCCCGGCCACGCCGCTCCCGGTGGCGGTGGCGGTGCTCGGGCTCACCGTCGCGATCGGCGGCGCGCTGCTCGTCGTCACCCGGTACCGGAACGGGCTGGCGGAGGGCCGCAGGCGCGAGGAAGTGGCCGGGAACGCGGTGGCCACCGCCGGGTCGGTCGTGGTCCTCTCGGGTCTGATGACGGCTGGCACGCTCACGGCGCTGTCGGTCGCCCGCGTCCCGGCGCTGACCACGATCGGCCTGGCGTCCGCCGGCATCATCATGATCGCCACTCTGGGCACGCTCACGCTGCTGCCGGCCGTCCTCGGATTCGCCGGAAGCAAAGTCACCGCACAGGCCACCGTCCGCGCCAGGCGCGGACGGGACGGCGGGGAGCGGTGGGGCCGGTTCGTCGTGCGGCGACGGATTCCGGCGCTTCTGCTCTCCCTCGGCGCCGTCGCGGCGCCGGTGGCCGACCTGTGCCTGGGGCTGCCCGACAGCGGCGCGACCGCGTCCGAGGGCACCCAGCGCCGCGCCTACGACCAGCTCGCCGCGGGCTTCGGCGCCGGCTTCAACGGCCCGCTGCTGCTCGTGGTGGACGCGGCGGGCAGCGCCGACCCCACCGCCGCCGCCGGCCGGGTACGGACGGCGGTCGCCGCGCTGGGCGCCGTCGCCCTGACCACCGAACCGCGGTTCGACCCCAGCGGCGACCTCGCGACCATGACCGTGATCCCCGTCAGCGGACCGGGCGATCCGGGCACGGCGGACCTCGTACGCCGCATCCGCGCCGAGGCCGGCGCGCTCGCCGTCACGACGGGCACCCGCGTCTGGGTCACCGGGCGGACGGCGATCGGCCTGGACGTCTCGTGGCGGCTCGCCCGGGTCCTGCCGCTCTACCTCACCGTGCTCGCCGCGCTGGCGATCGCGGTGCTCGCCGTGGCCTCGCGCAGTGTCCTCGTGCCCCTGAAGGGCGTCCTGAGCGCCGGGCTCAGCGCCGTGGCGGCCCTGGGCGCCATGGTCGCCGGGTTCCAGTGGGGATGGCTCGGCAGCGGCCTGGGGCTGGAACGGAGCGGGCCCGTGGCAGCCGTCCTGCCGATCGTCGTGATCGGGCTGCTGACCGCTCTGGCCACGAGCCACGAGCTGCACCTCGTGGCCCGGAGCCGGGCGGAGCTCCTCCGCACCGGCGACCCCGGCCAGGCCGTGGTGCGCGGCACCGCGGACGCCGCCCGGGCCGTCACGGCCAGCACGATCATCACGGTCGTCGCGTCGGGCGCGGTCGTGGCGGCCAGCACAGGCGTCATGGCCGGGGTCCTCGGGGCACTCGCCGCTCCGGCCGGCCCGGTCACCGCGTCGATCGGTCTCGCGCTGGCGTTCGGTGTCACGGTGGACGCGTTCGTCGTCCGCCTGACGCTCGGGGCAGCGGTCATGTCCCTGCTCGGGCGGGCCGTCTGGTGGCTGCCGCGCCCGCCCGACCACCTGCCCGCGGCCGCCTCGCCCGGCCCGGCGGCGTCCCCTCCCCTGCCCACCGAGGCGCCCGTGCCCGCCTCGATGCCCGCGTCCGCAGCGGTGGCGACGCCCGCTGTGGCGCCCGCGTTGGTTTCGGTACCAGGGCCCGCCGAGGTGCCCACGCCGGTTTCGGCTGAGGCCGGCACGGGTGCCGGGGCCGGGGCGTCAGTCTGAGCCGGGTGCCGGGTCCGGGCCGGGTGCCGGGTCCGGCCGCGGGGTGAAACCACGCAGGCGCAGGCTGTTGCCGACGACGAACAGCGAGCTGGCCGCCATCGCCGCCCCGGCGAGCATCGGGTTGAGCAGGCCGGCCGCGGCCAGCGGCAGCGCGGCGGCGTTGTAGGCGAAGGCCCAGAACAGGTTGCCCTGGATGGTGGCGAGTGTCCGCCGGGCCAGGCGGATCGCGTCCACGGCCGCGAGCAGATCGGCCCGGACGAGAGTCAGGTCACCGGACTCGATCGCGACGTCCGTGCCGGTTCCCATCACCAGACCGAGGTCCGCCTGGGCCAGCGCGGCGGCGTCGTTCACCCCGTCGCCGACCATCGCCACCACCCGGTTGCCGGCCTGCAGCCGGCGCACGACCTCGGTCTTCTCCGCTGGCAGGACTTCGGCGACCACGTCCTCCGGGGCGATCCCCACCTCCGCCGCGACGGTGGCCGCGACGGAGGCGTTGTCGCCGGTTAGCAGAATCGGGCGCAGGCCTAGTCCCCGCAGCTCGCGGATCGCGGCGGCCGAGGTCGGCCGGACCGCGTCGGCGACGGTGAGCACGCCGCGGGCGCGCCCGTCCCAGGAGACCGCGACGGCGGTGCGGCCGGCGGCCTCGGCCGTGCGGGCGATCTCCGCGAGGTTCGCGGGCAGCGGCTGCGAGCACCCCGTCAGCAGCCTCGGACGGCCGACCAGCACGGCGCGGCCGGCGACCAGTCCGCGCACCCCGAGGCCCTCCTTGGTGGCGAACTCGGTGACGCCGGGCAGCTCCGCGGACGACCGCTCCGCCGCCGCCGCGGCGGCGGCCCGGCTGATCGCGCGGCCCACCGGGTGCTCGGAGGCGCTCTCCAGGGCACCCGCGAGCCGCAGTACCTCGTCCCGGTCCTCGCCGGCGGCGGTGGCGACGTCCAGGAGAGTCATCTCGCCGGTCGTCACCGTGCCGGTCTTGTCCAGGACGATCGTGTCGACCCGGCGGGTCGACTCCAGCACCTCGGGTCCGCGGATGAGCAGGCCGAGCTGGGCGCCGCGTCCCGTGCCGACCAGCAGGGCGGTCGGCGTGGCGAGGCCGAGCGCGCACGGGCACGCGATGATCAGCACCGCGACGGCCGCGGTGAACGCGGCGGCCAGGCCGTCCCCCCGGCCCGCCCAGTAGCCGAAGGTGAGCGCCGAGAGCGCGAGCACGACCGGCACGAAGACGGCCGCGATCCGGTCGGCGAGCCGCTGCACCGGCGCCTTGCCGCTCTGCGCCTCCTCGACGAGATGTCCGATCCTCGCGAGCTGGGTGTCCGCGCCGACCCGCGTGGCGCGGACGACGAGCCGGCCCCCCGCGTTCAGGGTGGCACCGGTGACGTCGTCGCCGGGACGGACCTCCACCGGGACGGACTCTCCGGTGAGCATTGACGCGTCGACGGCTGACGCGCCCGCTACGACCACCCCGTCCGTGGCGATTTTCTCCCCCGGACGGACGACGAAGAGGTCACCGACGCCGAGCTGATCGACATCGACTCGTTCCTCCCGGCCGTCGCGGAGAACGGCGACGTCACGCGCCCCCATGGCGAGCAGCGCGCGTAGCGCGGAGCCGGCGCTGCGCCTGGCTCTGGCCTCCAGGTACCGGCCGGTGAGGATGAACGCGGTGACGCCGGCCGCCACCTCCAGGTAGATGCTGTCCGCCCCGGCACCGCGAGTGACGGTGACACTGAAGTCGTGGGTCATCCCGGGCTCGCCGGCGTCGCCGACGAACAGCGCGTACAGCGACCATCCGAAGGCGGCGAGGGTGCCGATCGAGACGAGCGTGTCCATCGTCGTCGAGCCGTGGCGCAGGTTCGTCCACGCCACCCGGTGGATCGGCCAGCCGCCCCACACTACGACGGGCGCGGCGAGCGTCAGCGACAGCCACTGCCAGGAGTCGAACTGCAGGGCCGGCACCATCGCCAGGAGCACCACCGGGACGGTCAACCCGACGACCACACGCAGCCGGTCGCGCAGGGCGCGCACCCGACCGTCGGCGGGGAGACTCTCGTCAGCCGCGCTACCGCCGGCGGTACTGCCGGCGGCGGTGCTGTCCACGGCGGTGCTGTCGTCGGCCCGGTCTCCGGTGGCGTGGTCCGAGGCGGGGCGGTTCGCCGCGTCACGGGCGCCGGGTCGCGCGGCCGGTCGGGACGGCGCGGGCAGCGGGATCGTCGCCGTGTAGCCGGCGGCCTCCACTTGGGCGACCAGCCGATCGGCCGGCAGGCCGGCCGGGAAGCTGACCTTGGCCTTCTCCGTGGCGTAGTTGACCGTGGCGGTGACGCCGTCCAGCTTGTTCAGCTTCCGCTCGACACGAGCCGCGCAGGATGCGCAGGTCATCCCGCCTATCACCAGATCCACCTGGCGCCGGTCGGTGGCCGGTGGGCTCATCGGTTCTCCCAAGGGGACGCGGGTGCGCGGGCAGGGTCAGTGCGCGTGCGCGGAGGTGGGCGTCCGCGTCGGCGTGGGCGCGGCCCCGTCCACCGGGACCGTCATGGTGAACTCCGCGGTTCGCACCTGTCCGGCGTGCTTGAAGTCCAGGAAGAGGCGGTAGGCACCGGCCGACGGGAACTCGGTCATGAACGACAGCGCGGGATCGCCGCTCCCGGGACTGGCCGTGGGATCGCTCATGCCGCCGCCGAGACCTCCGGGCGTCGCCACGGCGCCGCTGGTGGAGCCCCCGCTCTCTCCCGGGTGGACGTGCAGGTAGGCGAGATCACCCTGCCGGATCACCACCAGATGACCGAGCGAGCCCAGGTACGACTCGAGATCGGTGACCGGCCGTCCGGCGCGGGTGACCGAGAAGACGAGGTCACTCATCCCGTCGGGGCTGGCCTGCCCGCCGAGCGTCACGGTGTACCCACCCGCCACTGTCGCGGTGCGCGACGGCGCCGGCAGCGTGGCGGGGCGCAGGTCGCCGCCCACGGTGAGGTCCGTGCCGAGCGTGATCGTGGACGTGGCCGGCGAGCTACCCGAGGTCCCGGAGATCTCGGAATTCCCGGAGATCTCCGACATGCCGGAGATCTCGAAGGTGCCGAGCGTGACCGGAGCGACCGGGACTCCCGGAATGCTCGCCCCGTCCGCCATGCTGCCGGCCGCGGTGCCACCGGTACCGGTACCGCTGTCGGCGCCGTCCGGCGTGGACGTCGGAGCGAAGTCGGCGAACACGCGGTAGACGCCGGGCGCGGACAGTCGGAGCGGGACGCTCCACGTGCCGGCGGCGTCACGGGTGGGATGCAGGTGCTGGTAGCCGGTGAGGTCACGCCGCACGACGATCAGGTGCAGGTCTGCGTCGTGTACCCGGGTAAAGGCGGTGAGTGGGCGGCCGTCCGGGCCGAGGACGCGGAAGGTGTAGGGCTGCGAGCGGCCGGCGGGCCAGGTGAGCGTGTCGGGCGCGAGCGTGTAGCCGCCCGCGGAGATCGCGAGCCCGGCCGCGGTGGGATCACCGCTGGTCACGCCCGGCGCGCCGCCCGGCGCGGCGGAGGCCTCGTGGCCATGGGCGCCGGTCCCGGCCGCACCGTTGGACTCCTCGGACGGCCCGATCGTCGTCCCGACCACATAGGAGACACCGAAGAGCACGGCCAACGCGAGACCGAAGCCGCCGATGCGGGTCAATGCGTTCATCGTCCGTCCCTTCGCCCCGGCTGGTATAAGACTCACCCAGACGTTACATACCCCTAGGGGGTATACGTCAACGCCTCGCGCGGGTCGGTGGCGCTGCTCTCACACCTTCGGACAGCGCCGCGACACCGCGGCCGCCGCATGCGCGCACCTGCGCGAGGTCACCCGGGACAAGACGCCGAACGCCCCGACCAGCGCAAAAAGGGAACCGGCGTGTCCGGCTCGCTACTAACACAGGACGGTCGGCCGCCGGAGAACCACAATGGGTAGGTCGGACGTTCCGGGCAGTACTGCTCGGAGAAAGGAGGGTGTTCCTTTGCTTGAGGATTCCCGGCCTTTTCCGCCGGGCAGCCTGCCAGCGCGGCTGAACCCGGCGCTGCGCCAGCAGCTTCTCTCCCTGGGAGGAGTGCGCCACTACCTGCACGGCGAGATGCTGATGCGGGAGGCCGAGCCGTACGGCGAGGTGATCCTGATCCTCGACGGCTTCGTCAAGATCACCGCGAACGGAGAGGAGAACCGGCTCGCCTTCCTCGTCATCCGGTCCCGGGGCGACATCCTGGGCGAGATCAGCGCCATGGACCAGGACACCCACACCGGAACCGCCACCGCCGCCGGGCCGGTCGCCGGCCGGGTGATGAGCGCGACAGCCTTCCGCTCGTTCCTCGAGCAGAATCCCCCGGCCGCCTTCGCGGTCGCCGAGACCGTCGCGAACAAGCTGCGCAACTCGATCCGGCGCCGGGTCGAGCACGTCGACGGCTCGGTCCGGGGCCGGCTCGCCCGCATTCTCATCGAGCTGGCGACGCTGTGGGGGCGGGCCTCCGACCGCGGTGTCCAGCTCGCCGTGGGCCTGAGCCAGCCCGAGCTCGCCGCCCTGGTCGCCGCGGACGAACGCTCGGTCAACCGTGCGCTCGCCGAGCTGCGAAACATGAAGGTCGTCGACGTCGGCTACCGCCGCGTCATCGTCCTGGACCTGGAGGGCCTGGAACGGGTGGCATTCGGCCGCCAGGATCGACCCGACGGGGCCAGCAGCCCGAGCTGACGAGGAAGGCCGCCTGTGCCAACGCTGATATCTTGATGGCCCCAGACGTGACGCCGGTGGGAGACGCCATGGCGGTCCAGGTTCCGCGGGCGGCCCAGCGCAGCGCGCGGGCGTCCGAGATCGTCGCGGAGTCCATTCGCGTCCAGGTCGCCAGGGGGGAACTTCGGCCGGGTGATCGTTTCCCGACCGAAGACGAGCTCATGGAGATCTTCGGCATCGCCCGCACGACGCTGCGCGAGGCGCTGCGCATCCTGGAGGCCGAGGGCCTGGTCACCGTCCTGCGCGGGCGGCACGGCGGGCCGCGGGTCACCAGTCCGACCGTCGACCACGTCGCCAAGGTCTTCGCCCTGCTCCTGCAACTCGAGGGCGTGACGATGAGCGACATCCACCAGGCGCGGGAGCTCGTCGAGCCGACCCTGGCCCACACCCTCGCCCAGACCAGAACCCCGCAGATGCTCACCGAGCTGCGCGCGGCCGTCGAGGCCGCCGAGGCGGCGGCCGACGCCGACGACGGCCCCGCCTTCCTCGACACCGCCGCGGCCCTGCACGCGACGATCGCCGAGCACGGAGGCAACCGGTCGCTGGGCATCTTCGCGCAACTGCTCCACGAGGTGGCCGTCCGCTGCCACGAGGCGTCCGGGCGGGTGGCCACCGCCGAGGACCGCAGGCGCGCCGTCCGCTACTACCGCCGGTTCTACAAGCTCGTCGAGGCCGGCGACGCGGCGGGCGCCCGGGAGCACTGGCGGTCCCGGGTGGCCCACGCGAACGAGGCGGGCCCGACGACCGGCAAGGAGGGGGACGAGCCGGTGGACGTGTTCGCCCGCCCGACCGAGCTCTCCCGGCCGGGCGAGCTCTCCCGGCCGGGCGAACGGACGGCTGCCGTGCGCCGCCGCTGACCCGTCCAGCGAGGCCTCCCGGCGGGGCCGCAGTCGAGGGGGTAACCGGGGTTTGCCAGGCTTGAGGGCATGGATCTGCGGATATTCGTCGAGCCCCAGCAGGGCGCCTCCTACGCGCGCCAGCTAGCCATGGCCAAGGCGTCCGAGGAAGGCGGATTCGACGCCTTCTTCCGCTCCGACCACTACCTGCGGATAGGGCCGGGCAGCCCGCTGCCGGGCCCGACCGACTCCTGGGTCACGCTGGCCGGCATCGCCCGCGAGACGTCCACGATTCGCCTGGGCACCCTGGTGACGAGCGCGACCTTCCGGCTGCCCGGGCCGCTCGCCATCGCCGTCGCCCAGGTCGACGAGATGAGCGGCGGGCGAGTCGAGCTCGGTCTCGGCGCCGGCTGGTTCACCGCGGAGCACTCCGCCTACGGGATCCCGTTCCCACCGGTCGGCGAACGGTTCGAGCGGCTGACCGAACAGCTCGCGATCATCGAGGGACTGTGGCGTACCCCAGCGGGCGAGACGTTCTCCCACCAGGGCAGCCACTACACCCTGACCGACAGCCCGGCGCTGCCCAAGCCCGTCCAGCGCCCGCATCCGCCGATCATCATCGGCGGTCACGGGCCGCGGCGCACGCCGGCGCTCGCCGCGCGCCACGCCGCCGAGTTCAACCTCGCGTTCGCCCCGCCGGCACAGGTGTCGGCGCAGTTCGGGCTGGTCCGCAAGGCCGCCGCCGCGATCGACCGGGACCCGGATGATCTCGTCTACTCGGTGGCGCTCGTGGTGTGCTGCGGCCGGGACGACGCCGAGCTCAAGCACCGCGCCGAGCGGATCGGGCGTGACCTCGACGAGCTGCGTGAGAACAGCCTGGCCGGCACCCCGGCCGAGGTGATCGAGAAGCTCGCCGTCTACGGCCCGGACGGCGCCGGAGCGAGCCGGGTGTACCTGCAGGTCCTCGACCTGGACGACCTCGACCACGTGGCGTTGCTCGCCGCCGAGGTCCTCCCCCAGGTCTGACCTGGGTCTGGCCCGGGCCAGACCCGGGCTACGCGCCGGTCCGGCCCGCCGACTCGGTGGCGAGCTCGCTCGCGAACCACTCGATGGTCCGGACCAGCCCGTCGCGCACGTCGACGACCGGCTCCCAGCCGAGTTGCTGACGGGCGAGGGTGATGTCCGGCCGGCGGACCATCGGGTCGTCGCCGGGCCGCGGCACGAACGTGATCGGCGCGTCGGAGCCGATCAGCTCGACCACCAGGCGTGCGGTGTCGATGATCGTCATCTCGTGCGGGTTGCCGAGGTTCACCGGGCCGGGCAGGCCGCTGCGCAGCATCCGCACGATGCCCTCGACGAGGTCGTCCACGTAGCAGACCGAGCGGGTCTGCATCCCGTCGCCGGCGACGGTCACCGGCTCACCGCGCAGGGCCTGGGAGACGAACGCGGGAATCGCCCGGCCGTCGTCGGTGCGCATCCGCGGCCCGTAGGTGTTAAAGATCCGGATGATCGCCGTGTCGAGCCCATGCCGGTTGCGGTAGGCGGTGGTCAGCGCCTCGGCGAAACGCTTGGCCTCGTCGTACATGCTGCGCGGGCCGATCGGGTTGACGTGCCCCCAGTACGACTCCTCCTGCGGGTGCACCAGCGGGTCCCCGTAGACCTCGGAGGTCGACGCCAGCAGGAAGCGGGCGCCCTTCGCCCGGGCGAGGTCGAGCGTGTTGAGCGTGCCGTGCGCGCCTGCCTTCAAGGTCTCAATCGGATACCGGGCGTAGTCGAGAGGCGACGCCGGTGACGCGAACTCCAGGACGGCGTCGACCGTCCCGGCCACCTCGACCCGCTCAGCGACGTCCTGCTCGAGGAGCTCGAATCCTGGCCGGTCGAGTAGATGCTCGACATTGCTCTTCCGCCCGGTGAGAAAGTTGTCGATGCACACAACCTCCTCACCATCCAGGAGCAGCCGATCACAGAGATGGCTCCCCAGGAAGCCCGCGCCTCCCGCGACGACGACACGCATAGCCGAAAAACCCCCAGCACTGGCAGCTCAACGAATACCGACGAAAGAACACCCACCACCGATGTCGGCGGTGGCCTATCCCCGCTGCCTCTCGGGCCGGCGGACCTCATGACGCGCGATCGCCTTGAGGTAGACCTCCTCGCGGCGCTCGGCGATGCGCGCCGGATCCAGCTCAGCGGTGCCCATCCGACCACGCAGGCCGACGACGGCCGCGTGGTCCTGGTCGGTCAGGAACGGCTCGAGAGCGTCCGCCATCGCCTCCGGGTCCTCCGGCGGCACGACGGCGCCGCCCTTCCAGCGGTCGACCCAGGTCGAGACGCCGGTCGTCGCTGTGGCGACCACCGGGCGAGCGGCGGCCATCCCCTCAAGGCCCGCGATGGAGAAGCTCTCGAACCGGCTCGGCACAACGACCGCCCGGCCCTCACCGTAGAGCGCCGGAAGCTCCGTGCGGGAGACATGCCCCTCGAACCGGACCGGAACGCCCAGCTCAGCGGCCTTCCGCTCGAGCCATGCCCCGGTCTCGACGCCTTCGATCCGACCGGACGACTGCCCGACGAAGATCAGCTTGGCCTCGACTCCCCGCGCCAGTAGCCGGGACGCGGCCTCGACGAGCACGTCCAGCCCTTTGCGCCACTCCAGCCGGCCGACCACGACCAGGTTCGGTCCGGTGTGCTCTGCCGTGGGGACGCTCGCGAACGGCACGTTGTCGAACGGGTACGGGATGACGTCGACGTCGGTGTCCGGTCGCAGCCAGTCGAGCTCGTGCAGCGTGTCGACGAGGAGCTGGGACGGGGAAGTCCGCGCGTCCGCTCGCAGCGCCGAGAAGCGGTCGATGCGGTCGGCCAGCTCCCCCTTGCGGCTCAGTTCGGGATCCCGCAGACGGACGTCCATCATCGTCGGCGTGTGCAGGTGGATCACCAGCGGCGTACGCCGACCGAGAGCCGTGAACAGGCCCCGTGTCTCGCCGTCCTGTGTCTCGATGACGTCCGGGTTGATCCCGCTCTGCCGAAGCCAGAAGCCGTACGACACCGCCAGTGAGGCCCGCAGCGACAAGGAGTCACGCGGATGATCCCGGCCGTTGATCAGCTTTGCTGCCGGCCCAAGGTATCGAGTGACAGGCGCACGCAACAGCGGGCGGCGGTGAACGTGAACGCCGTCGAACACGTCGTCGCGGATACGGCGGCCCTGGGTGCACAGCACATGAACCTCATGGCCACGCCGAACCAGTGCGTGAGCGATGTCGTGCGTGTAGACGCCAGCGCCATCCCAGATGATCGGTGGGTACTGCTCGCATAGGAAAGCGATCCGCATGCACAACTCCAGGCGACCAGCAGGCCAGGTAACTCCGGGCGGCCCATAGTAGTACCGACGCCCCGCCTACCAGCAGTCCGCCCGCCGCAACCACCTAATGCGGCCACGGCATGCGGCCACGATAGACGCAACAGCACCCTCACGTGAGGGGAATTTACCTCTACATGGCTGTAGAACTTTGCCTGGGCGTTCCAGGGAATTCCCCGCCGACATTCCGTCGAGGACGGCGGATCACCCTTACAGACACAGGGAGAACCGAACCTGATTCCCGCCGCAACCACCCCGAACCGATCACTCACCGACCGCTCCGAACAGCTGCCCGACCGTGGCCCGGGGACGGTTCCCGGACCCCACTAAGCGCCCCGGCCGGGCCCCGTTCGACGCGCGGGCCCGACACTGCATGACCTGACACAGTCGGCGCCGACCGATCCGCCGAAGGCGACCGGAACGCGATGCGGATACGAATACGGGCGTGACCGGAGCCAGGGCCAGAACCCGGACCGGCGACGCGACCATGCCCACAGCCACCGCCCAGGCACTGCACACGGACCCGGCCACGGGCGGCCCGCTCACGGCTCTCCAGAGGCCTACCTAGCCCGCCCCGAGTACACGGCAAACCGCCAGGCCTTGACCGCGCAGTCGACGGAACCGAAGCCCGCCTGCCGCAGCCACCCGAGTTGGTCGTCGAGCGGAGCGCACCGATCGTGGGCCATGCGCGCGAGCGCCCCCGCCCATTCCTCGTCGTCCGAACCCGCGTCACGGGCCCATCGCTCGTGCATCCGCTCGTACCTCTCGGTGGTCTCCTCATCAGGCCCAACGATCTGTTCCAGATTCACGAACAGACCACCGGGAACAAGTACCGAACGGACGCGCCGGAACAGGTTCCGCTTGGCCTCGTCGTCCAGATGGTGGATCGCCAACGCCGAGACGACCGCGGCGAAGGGACCCACCGGCAGCGGGTCGGTGAGGTCGGCGACCGTCACACCCACCACATGAGCCCGGAGCCGAGACACCGCGCGGTCGATCATCGGGCCCGACCCGTCCATCAGATGCAGCCTGGCACCGGGCACGACCCCGATCACCGCCGCAGACAACAGGCCGGTTCCCGCACCCAGATCCAGCACCACCGGTTGCGCCCCACCCAGTTCAGCCACCAGACCCCCGACCGCGCCGTAGAGCAGATCGAAGAACGGAACCAGCCGGCGACGTTGCGCGTCGTAGGTCTCCGGATCCCAGATCATCTCACCATATGAGATTGCAGTCTCACTCATTGGACCAGTGTAGGTCAGGACAGGCGAACGGCGCAGCACTCGGAGCAGGTCGAAAGCCCGACGAACCTCGTCGTCTAAAGTCGCCGGCCCCACAATCAGACCCGACGACCTCGGGCCGATCGACGCCGCGCTGCTCACCCACAACCACCACGGCGACAACCTCGACGATGCGGGCCGCAACCTGTTGGTACGCGCCAAACCGTCATCGCCACGTTCCCGGCGCGAGACGCGTCGGGGCTGTGTCTGGGGAGTTGCCCCTGGACCACGACGGTTCTCACCGAGCTGGAGCCCGGCACCCTGGCATCCGAGACCGATGTGGCGTCTACCACCCCGGACCGATCTCCCATTGAGGTCACCGCAATACCGTGCCGCCATGGACCGCCACTGATCCGCCCAGTCGTCGGCCATGTCATCGGCTTCGTGCTGCGCTGAGCCGGCCAGAAAAACGGGGTGCTGTGGATTTCAGGGGAGACTGTCCTCTACCGTGCCGTACGCGAGGTCGGCGACGGTTGACGGTCGACACCGCTTTCCTCGCATCTGGGCGGAGCCCGGTTCCCGCTCACCGGCCCCGTCCGATACACCACGACCGGACACCATGCGGTCGCCTCTTCAGTCAGATGCGCCCCCGCGTCGCGATCCCGGTTCACGACGAGGACTGGACACACTTCCGACAGGGACAAGAATCCATCGAGTGTGACGTCGCCCGCGCACCCGACGATGTACACAAGGCTTTCCGAATCGACGACTTGGCGGACAGGCGGTGACACCATGACCTCCCTTCCCGGCTCGAGGCGTGGCGCATCGCCACGCGGGCAACGCACCGCCGCCAACGCGCCCGACGCCAAGGTCGGATCCGCCGCCACATCCACCGGATCAGACGGCCGACCCACACCAGGGGATGAGGCCGCCACCGTGGTCGGGAGTCCCCCGACGCACTCGACCAGTTCAGGAGAGGACTCGTGGGCAACCAGCGGCGACACCCGCACCCGCGAGGCGCTCGACACGAAAGCTGACGATCTCTTCAGGGAGATCTCTCGCGTCGTCCGCACGATCGCGGCCGGCCACGCGGATCTACTGACCCTGCTGGCTCAGTTCGCGGCCCTCCGGCTCCCGCCAAGCGCCGAGCAATCACTCGTCTCCGACGAGTTCGCACCCGAAGAGATAGCCACCGCGATGGCGGTCTCGCCCCAGGCGGCCTCCGCCCAGCTGACGTTCGCCTGCACCGTCACCCGGCGCCTTCCGAACGCAGTCGACGCGCTCAGGGCGGGAGTCCTGGATCTCCAACGACTGCAGTCACTGGAGAAAGCGGTCCACCCGCTCGACGACCGCACCGCAGCCAGAGTCGAAGCACACGTGCTCGCCGGAGGAGCACGACCGAACCGGCGCGCCTTCACCGATGCCTGCAGGCGCGCCGTAGCCAGGATCGACCCCGAAGGCGCGGCAGACCGCGCGGAGACCCGGCGCAAGGACCGACGGGTGTGGGTCTCTCCCGACGAGGACGGGACAAGCGCGCTCACAGCCGTCCTTCCCACGGAGGACGCCGAGGCCTGCTACCAGCGGATCGATCAGACTGCTCGTTCCATCAGTGCCAACAGATCCGACGGTGACGACCGGACCCGCGCCCAGATTCGTGCCGACGTGCTGGTCGATCTACTCACGGGCCGAGGCAGCCACGCCACGCCGATGCCGTGCGACATTCAAGTCGTCGTACCCGCGACGACCCTGATGGGCCCGTCCAACGACCCCGGCGAGATTCCGGGGTACGGACCGATCCCCGCACGAATAGCCCGGGAGATGGCCAAACGGCCTGGCTCAACCTGGCGGCGGATTCTGACCGATCAACAAGGACATCTGATCGAGGTCGCCGACCGGCGTCTACCAAGCGCCGCACAGGTCCGCCATGTTCGTGCCCGCAACCGGACCTGTGTATTCACAGGCTGCACCCGGCCATCACGGCGCACGGATACCGATCACACCATCTCCTTCTCCGAGGATGGACGGACTCTGACCAAGAATCTCGGTCCGCTGTGCCGTCGACACCACCGGATGAAACATCGTGGCCACTGGCAGGTCACACAACCCCAGGAAGGAACCTTCGTGTGGACCAGCCCACTCGGGCGAACCAGTGTCACCACCCCTGACACATATCTCGAAGTCGATGTCTCACCCGGGACTACGACCAAGAATCGGCACGCCGAGCACTTGAGGGAAGATCACGGGTACACGCGATCCCGCCCGAAAACGCCGACCGGGGCGGGAAAGGATCCTGACTGGCAGATGCCATCCCAGACAAGGCCTGACGTGGCCCGGCGTGAGTCATCTGCTTGGCGTCAGGCAGGATCGGGGCGGGACCTGCGCCGGAGGGAACCGGGCGGCAGAGAAATCGAGGGAGTCAACCAACGTGAGGAACACAACCGCGCCGCCGGAGCTCGCGAGCCGAGTCGGATCCGTCCAGACCTCTCCGGTACGTGAGATTCTCGCGTTGACGGAACGACCAGAAGTGATCTCCTTTGCCGGCGGCCTGCCTGCGCCGGAGTTCTTCGACGCGGAGGGCATCCGGGCTGCCTACGACCGAGTGCTGAGTGAGGATCCGCGCCGGGTATTGCAGTACTCGTCGACCGAGGGCAGCCCGTTGCTGCGCGAGACGATCGCCGCGCGGCTGGCTGGCCGGGGCCTACCCACTCATTCCGACGATCTTCTGATCACGACCGGCTCGCAGCAGGCGTTGACCCTCCTCATCACCGCGCTTCTCGAACCCGGGGACGCCGTTGTCGTGGAGGATCCGACCTACCTGGCTGTGCTGCAGTCGTTCGGCTACGCCGGCGCACGGGTCTACCCGGTCACCACCGACGAGCATGGCATCGTTCCCGACGCGCTCGCGGAGGTCGCGGCCCGCGAGAAGCCAAAGATGATCTATCTCGTCCCGAACTTCCAGAACCCGACTGGTCGGACGGTCCCCGCGGAGCGCCGGTCCGCGATTGCCCGGGTCGCCGCCGAGTGCGGATTCTGGATCATCGAAGACGACCCGTACGGCGAGCTGCGGTTCGAGGGTGCCGCCGTGCCATGGATCGCGTCGATCGAGGACGCGGCGGACCGCACCATCCTGCTGGGAAGCTTCTCGAAGACGATGGCACCGGGGATGCGCCTCGGGTGGTTGCGGGCACCGGAAGTACTACGCCGCGCCTGCGTGATCGCCAAGCAGGCCGCGGACCTACACACCTCAACGATCGACCAGGCGGCCGCGGCCCGGTATCTGATCGACAGCGACCTCGACGCGCACATCGCCAGGGTCTGCGCGGCCTATCGGCCGAGGCGTGACGCGCTCCTGGCCGGGCTTCCCCGGGGGCTGCCGGCGGGCAGCACGTGGAACCGGCCGGAGGGCGGGATGTTCGTCTGGGCGCGGCTGCCCGATGGCTATGACGCCACGGCGCTCCTCTCGGCTGCGGTCAGGAGACAGGTGGCTTACGTTCCCGGAGCACCGTTCTACGCCGGGCCGGCGGATGCCGCGACGCTGCGGTTGTCCTTCACGACGCACAGCCCGGCGGAGATCGCGGAGGGGGTGACCAGGTTGGCCAAAGCACTCCGTTGAAGGCGGGTCAGCCGTTGAAGGCAGGCCAGCCGCTCGGAACGCAGCCCGTCCGCCGTGCCGCCACAGCGAGGCGAATCTTTTCGGCGATCAGGTCCGCGTTGAGGGCGGCGGCAGCCTTCACGCCGGCGGCGGACGCCGTGATCACTGAGGCCACCACGTCTGCCACGTTTCCCGCGATCCACACCCCGGCGGCCTGGGTCGCGCCGGTGGGGTCCGACTGCACCTGTCGGCCGATCACGTGGCCGTTCAGGGCCAGGTCGGTTGATTCCAGGCCGAGCGCACCGAGTATCGCGGTGCGGGTGGTGAAGCGCGGCGCGACCGCCAGGGCCCGGCGGGGAAACACCTCCCCGTGGTGCAGTCGGACGGATTCGAGGCGGTCGTTCGCGGTCTCGAGGGCCTCGACGGCACCGGGCACGACTCGGATGCTGCGGGCGGCGAGCTGCTCGGCCTCCTCGGCCGTGGGGTCGGGACCGGTGTGGGGGAACAGGACGACGTCTTCGCTCCACTGCCGCCGGAGAAGAGCCTGGTGTACCGCCATCGGTGAGCCGCCGAGAAGCCGATCGGCTGGTCACGGACCTCCCATCCGTGGCAGTGACGATCTCACCGCCGTAGCCGATGACCTCGGCCCGTCCGGTTGCCAGGAGCTCACTCGGGAGGACGCCTTCGCGGCCCGGGTAGTTGTGCACGCCCGTGGCGGGCGTTGCGGAGCTCGCCCGCGTCGACCACCAGGAGGGTCCGGCGTCCCCCGGCCAGGGTGAGGGCGCCACTCAGACCGGCGGGCCCACCACCGACGACCACCACGTCGTAGATCTGCTTCATCCGGATACCACCCTTCGACTGAGGAGTGTTCCGAGCCCGAACCTTCCACATCCGGGAGTGGGTTTGACAAACATCATTGCCAGAACAGCAACTGTAAGGCGAGCATGGTGGGGTGACTGTGGGAACCGAGCAGGGTATCGAGGCCGTGCTTGCCGCGGTCGGGCCCCGGCTGCGCGCGCTGCGCAAGCAGAACGGGACAACTCTTCCCGCGCTCTCCCGGGTCACCGGGATCTCGGTCAGCACGCTGTCGCGGTTGGAGTCCGGGCAGCGCAGGCTGACGCTGGAGCTGCTACTGCCCCTCGCGAAGGCCTACCAGGTCCCGCTCGACGAGCTCGTCGGCACGCCGCCGACAGGCGATCCACGGGTGCTCCCGCGGCCGTTCGAGCGCGACGGGATGACCGTCGTACCGCTGACGAGACGTCCGGGCGGGCTGCGATCATTCAAGATGATCTTCCCGCCCGGGTGGCCGGCCTGTACGAGGGAACTACAGACACACGAGGGCTACGAATGGATCTACGTGTTGTCCGGCCGGCTGCACCTGTTCCTGGGTGAGCGGGAGGTCGTCCTGACCGCTGGCGAGGTCGCCGAGTTCGACACGCACGTCCCGCATGCATTCAGCAATCCGAGCCCGGAGGCGGTGGAGGCCATCAGCCTGTTTGGGCCGCAGGGGGAACGTCTGCACGTGCGTGCCCGTCCGGCTGGATCCCGCGCGCGGGACGGCCGGGCTCAGCCCACCGTGACCGGGCGGTACAGGCGGGCGTAGGCGCCATCATCGGCGAGCAGCTCGCCGTGGGTGCCGTCCTCGACCACCCGGCCGTGGTCCATGACGTAGATGCGGTCGGCATCGATCACGGTGGAGAGCCGGTGCGCGATGACCAGGCAGGTCCGGCCGACCGAGAGCCGGTCGAGCGCGGCGCGGACGGCCGCCTCGGAGACGGTGTCCAGCGCCGAGGTGGCCTCGTCCAGGATCAGCACCTGGGGCGACTGCAGCAGGACCCGGGCGATGGCGAGCCGTTGACGCTCGCCGCCGGAAAGCCGGTAGCCGCGAGCGCCGACACGGGTGCGCAGCCCGTCCGGCAGCTGGTTGAGCAGCGCCGAGAGGTTGGCGGCGTCGAGCGCGTCGCGCAGCTCGTCGTCAGTGGCGTCGAGCCGTCCGTAGCGCAGGTTCGCCGCGATGGTGTCGTGGAACAGGTGCGGGTCCTGGGGAACCACCCCGATCAGCGAATGCAGCTCGGATGACGGAATGTCGTCCAAGGCCACGCCGCCGAGCCGGATGGTGCCGTGCTGGGGGCGGTGGATGCCGCTGGCGATGTAGGTGATGGTCGTCTTGCCGGCGCCGCTCGCCCCGACGACCGCGGTCGTCGCCCCCGGAGCAACCCGCAGGGTGACACCGCGCAGGTTCCACGCCGCGTCGTCGCGATCCGGTGTGGTGGGGCGATCCAGCGCGGCGGGGCGATCCGGGGCGGTGAGGCGTGGGTCGGAGGTGGCGATGTCGTAGGAGAACCAGACGTCGTCAAGGGTGAGGTCCGGCACCGAGGCGACGGGGACCCGCGGACGGTGCTCGACCGTCGCAGGCTGTCGGTCCACCGTGCGCAGCTGGGCCGGCGGGCGCTGCTGGAGCGGCGGGCGTGCAGGGTCGACGGGGCGGGCTGTGGCCACCGGGCGGGCCGCGGCCACTGGGAGGTCGAGCAGGGCGAAGATCCGGCGGAATGACGCGCCGGCGCTGGAGAGCTCGGAGCGGAGCTCGACGGCGGAGGCGAGCGGGCCGAAGGAGACCAGGAGTGCGCCGCCGAGCGCGGCGACCGTCCCGAGCGAGGTGTGTCCCGTGGAGACCAGCCAGGCGCCGAGGGTAACGACCACCGTCATCGTCATGACGATGCCGAGGTTGACGACGAGGCGGACACGCGAGGTCAGCCGGGCCTGCTCACGGCTGGCGGCGAGCAGCTCGGCGGCGGCGGCGTCGAAGCGTTCGCATTCATGGTCCGCCCGGTCGAACAGCCGGACGTGCAGCGCACCCGAGACCGAGGAGGTGTCCGCCACCTGGGCCATGAGCTGGCCGTCCAGCTCTCGTTGGCGGTGGGAGATGCCGGCGAGGCGGCGGCGGCCGGACTTCATGATCAGCAGTGTGGCGGGGGCGAAGACCATGACCGCCAGGCTGAGCCGCCAGTCCAGCACGAAGACGACGGCGGTGCCGACGGCGATGTCAGCGACCCGGCAGATCACCGCCTGGACGACCGCGGAGATCGCGTACTGGGCGGTGATGACGTCGGTGGACATCACCGTCATCACCTCGCCCTGCTGGCTGCGGGGGAAGAAGCCGAACGGCAGGCGTTGCAGGTGGGCGTTGACGGCCTGCCGGGTCCGCACCGTGATCACGGCGCCGAGCCGGGCGATGAGCGCCATCCGGGTGGCGAGCACTGCCGACTCGAACACCAGCAGCGCGCACAGGAGGAGCACCGGGACGACGAGGTCGCCGACCTGTCCGGTCGGCAGGGAGTCGTCGATGAGGTGGCGCAGCAGGAACGGGCCGGCCGCGACCGCGACCGAGCCGATGACCGACAGGCCGACCAGGGTGGTGATCACCCGGCCCTGGTCGGCGAAGAAGCGCAGGCTGCGGGCGGACTCGTCGACGCCGGTGAGCTTCGCCACCACCCGGGCGTGCAGGCGGGTCACCCTGGTCGACGGGACGTCCACCGGCCCGCCCGACAGACACGGGCCAGACACGGACTCAGGCATCACGCCGAGAGAGACTATGCCGCCCCCCGCGCGAACCGTACGGCCCGTCCCGGTCCGGTCCGGTCGTCCGGGCTAGAGCTGCATCGACTCTCCGAGGCGGGCGCGCATGTCCGCGGCGAGCACCGAGACGTTCGGCTCGTTGAGCATCGTGTGGTGCTCGCCGGGGACGGTGACGATGGTGGAGTCACCGGTCAGGTGCGTGGGCCACTCGTCCCGACCGGACTTGGGGTTGTCCTCGGCGAGGTAGAGGACGGTCCGCCCGGCGTACGGCCGGACCCGGTACGACTGGGTGATGAACCGGGCCTGGTCGAAGAACACGTCGAACTGGACGAGCCCGGGGTAGCGGACGAGCCCGGTCAGCGGCAGGCGTGCCGCCTTGCGTAGCTTGGACGCGTTCGGCAGCGGGAGCCGGTCCGGCAGCAGCCGGGTGATGCGTCCCCCGCCACTGGGGTCGCCGCTGGGACGCGCGCCGCCGGCGGACTGAGCCGAGCGCGGCAGCGTGGTGTCGAGCAGCAGCAGCATCCCCACCTCCTCGCCGGCGGCGGCGAGCATGTGCGCCATCTCCAGGGCGACCAGCCCGCCGAACGAGAAGCCGGCGAGGTAGTAAGGGCCGGTCGGCTGGATCACGCGGAGCACGGCCAGGTGGCGCCGGGCGTGGCGCTCGACGCTCCAGTCGGGCAGCGCCCGGCTTTCCATTCCCTGCGCCTGCAGGCCGTAGACCCGCTGGTCGGAGCCGAGCAGGCGGGAGAGCCCGAGGAAGTTGATGGCGAGCCCGCCCGCGCCGGCGACGCAGAACAGCGGCGGACGCGAGCCGTCGACGTTGAGCGGCACGCAGGTCGGATGGGTCGGGATGCCCCGTTGGGAACCTGCCACCCGGGCCGCGAGGGCGGCGACGGTCGGCGCCTCCACCAGCACCGAGGTCGGCAGGGTCACGCCGAGACGGGTGGCGATCTCGCTGAGGAGCTGCTGGGCGAGCAGCGAGTCCCCGCCGAGCTCGAGGAAGTCGTCGTCGACGCCGACCTCATCGACCTTCAGGATCTGCGCGAACAGGTCGCACAGCGCGAACTCCCAGTGGCTGCGCCCGGTGGGACGGCGGGCGGGAGGCCGGGGCGGCGGCGACGGCAGCGCGGGCCGGTCGATCTTGCCGCGCTCGTTGCGGGGCAGCTCGTTGAGCAGGATCACCGAGGAGGGAACCATGTAGGCGGGCAGCTTCTCCCGCAGCAGGCCGCGGATCGCCACGGTCGCCGACTTCACCGCGGTGGCGCACACGACGTAGGCGACCAGCCGCGGAGGCTCGCCCTCGACGCGCTCGGCGACGACGACGGCCTCGAGGACGTCCGGCGAGGTGAGCAGGACGGTCTCGATCTCGGCGGGCTCGACCAGGTAACCACGGATCTTCACCGCGGCGTCGGCGCGGCCGAGTAGTTCGATGCACCCGTCCGGGCGTCGCCGGGCCAGATCCCCGCCGCGGTACACGACCTCGTGGGACCCGAGGTCACCGAGGACGATCTCACCGGTGACGGTGACGCCGGAGACGGGCAGGTCGTGGTCCGGGCCCGCGGAGTCCGCCGGGCTCGCCGGGCCCGCCAGGGCTTCGTCACCGGAAACCAGCGCACCGGAATCCCGCAGGCCGTCCGCCGGAGAATCGACACTCAGGCGAACCGGTCGAAATCGCTGCGCCGTCATCTCGGGGGCGTTCCAGTAGCCGCCGGAAAGGTACCTTGACGTTACTGATATTTCGCCGGTGGCACCATCCGGTACGGGTTTGCCGTGCTCGTCGACGATCTCGATGTCCTTGCCGTCGACGGCCCATCCCGCCGGCAGTGGACCGGCCGGAATCTCGTCGCCTGATCCGACCGGGAAGAAGGCGAGCGAGGCGGTCTCGGTCGAGCCGGACCAGTTGTAGAACGTGCACGTTGTAGGCAGCAGCTCGCGCAGAGCGGCGACATCCCGGCCGTACACGGCCTCACCGGAGCTGGTGACCGCGCGCAGGTCGCCCAGGATCAGCCCGGGCTCGGCGGCGCCGGCCAGCGCGCGCATCAGCGACGGGGTCAGGTGCAGCGTGGTGATGCCGCGGTCGACGAGCCAGGCAGGCATCGCGCCGATCCCGCGGGCCCGCGGGTCGAACGGGTGCAGCGTGGCGCCGCAGAGCAGCCCCCAGAACATGACGGTGATGCCGGCGGCGAACGCGGTCGGCAGCACGAGGGCGATCTGGTCGGCGGCGTTCATCCCGACCCGCTCGATGCCCGCGTCCAGGTCCTTCATCACGGTCCGGTTCCGCCAGACGACGCCCTTCGGGACGCCGGTGGAGCCGGAGCTGAACACCAGGAAGGCTGGGTCGGTGGGCAGCGCCCGACGGCCCGGCAGCAGGTCGTCGTCGATCTCGGCGGTACCGGCCGGCGGCCCGTCGTCAATGATCAGGGTGTGCTCCGAGCCCGGCACCGTTCCGGGCTCGGGACCAGGCGCGGGACCGGTGTCGGCCGCTTCCAGCCGGGCGGCGGCGAGCAGCTCGGTGTGCGCGCTGTCGGTCACGCAGGTGGCGACCCCCGCCAGCCGCAGGATCTGCCCCAGCCGCGCCGCGGGAAGCATCGGGTCGAGCGGCACGAACGGCCGCCCGGCCTTCAGCGCGCCCAGCATCGCGACGATCGCGGGCGCTCCCTGCCCCAGCAGGATCCCGATGTTGCCGCCGTCCCCCTCGACGACAAGCGAACGAGCCAGCGCGGATGAACGCGAGTCCAGCTCGGCATAGCTCAGTGCAGCTTTCTCATCGCGTACCGCAATGTCGTTGGCACGCGCTGTGACGATCCGAGAGAACCGCCCCACGATTGTCGGGTCGGGTTCCGCGAGATTCGCCGCCAGCACGGCCAACGGATGCGTTCCGACCATGTTTCGACCCCCCAGGCCGCTCTCGCTCCGTTTCTGGCTATCCGGAAGCATCGCCGATGATACGACCGGACAACTGCGCCGCTCCCCCACACGGGCCATCAGAGATGCCAGGATGCAGACTCATCCCCGAATATCGCCACGCGACTCAGCCGGCGTGTCATGTCCCTGACATCCGTGTCCGGCCGAGCAGACACCGGAAGGACCGTGATGACGGCACCGTCCGCGACACTCGGGCACGACGACCGTGCCGGCGGGCCCGGGACACACCGGGTATGGGTCGAGCTCGGCGACCGCGGTTATCCCGTCGACATCGGGCCCGGCGTCCGGCGCACGCTGCCGGAGGTCGTCGCCCGGATCGACGCGTCCCGGGTCGTGATCGTCTCGGCCCGGCCAGAGGACGACGCGGTACCCGATCCCGGGGTCCCGGCGCTGCGCGTCGCCGCCCGCGACGGCGAGCCGGACAAGAACCTGGCCAACGTCCAGGCGCTCTGCGAGCGGTTCGCGGCGTTCGGCCTGACTCGCACGGACGCGGTGGTCTCCTGCGGCGGCGGGACGACGACCGACGTCGTCGGGCTCGCGGCGGCGCTCTACCACCGCGGTATCGCGGTTATCCACCTCCCGACGTCGCTGCTGGCGCAGGTCGACGCGAGCGTCGGCGGCAAGACGGCGGTGAACCTGCCGGCCGGCAAGAACCTGGTCGGCGCCTACTGGCAGCCCAGCGCCGTGCTGTGCGACACCGACTACCTGGCGACGCTGCCCGCGCGCGAGTGGACCAACGGCTACGGGGAGATCGCGCGGGCGCACTTCATCGGCGCCGGCGACCTGCGCGGACGTCCCGTCGAGGAGCAGATCGCGCGCAGCGTGGCGCTCAAGGCCTCGGTCGTGGCCCGCGACGAGCGCGACTCCGGCCTGCGCCACATCCTCAACTACGGGCACACCCTGGGCCACGCGCTGGAGATCGTCACCGGCTTCGAGATGCGGCACGGCGAGGGCGTGGCGGTCGGGACGGTCTTCGCCGGCCGGCTCGCTGCCGCGCTGGGCCTGATCGACGACCGGCGCGCCGACGAGCACTTCGAGGTGGTCTCGCACTACGGACTGCCGACGGCGCTGCCCGCCGGGGCCGACACGGCGGCGCTCGTCGCCGCCATGCGGCTGGACAAGAAGTCCACGAACACCGGCAAGTCCACGAACACCGGCCTCACCTTCGTCCTCGACTCGGCGGACGGCCCCCGGCTGGTTCCGGACGTCCCGGCCGACCTGGTGGTCGCGACGCTGGGCGCGATGGAACGCGAGGCGGCATGACCAGCATGGCGCGGGGGTCGGTGACGCTGGCCGCCCCGGATCCGGATCTGCGGGAGCCTGCGCGGCCGCGGGAGATCACCGGGACGACCCGGCTGTACGCCGTCGTCGGTGACCCGGTCGAGCAGGTCCAGGCGCCGATGCTGGTGAACCCGGTGTTCGCCGAGGCGGGCCTGGACGCCGTCCTGGTGCCCGCGCACGCGCGCCCGCGTGACTTCCCGACGGTGCTGGCCGGGCTGTGTGCCATGGCCAACCTGGACGGCATCCTGATCACGATCCCGCACAAGGTCGCAGCTGCGGAGCTGGCGGACGTCCGCTCCGCCGCGGCGCGGATAAGCGGCAGCGCGAATGCCCTGCGGCGCGAGCCGGACGGGCGGTGGCTGGCCGACAACTTCGACGGCGCCGGCTTCGTCCGCGGCCTGGCCCGCGCGGGGCATCGTGTGGCGGGGGCCCGGGTCCACCTGGCCGGTGCGGGCGGGGCCGGCAGCGCGATCGCGGTGGCGCTGCTCGAGGCCGGCTGCGCGAGCCTGGCCCTCCACGATCCCGACACCGCCCGTTCGGGCGAACTGCTGGGACGGCTGGACGCGCACTGGCCCGGTCGGGCTGGTCCGGCGGCGGCGCCCACGCCGGCCGGGCAGGTCGATCTGATCGTGAACGCCACGCCGCTCGGGCTGCGCCCGGCCGACCCGTTGCCGTTCGACCCCGCGATGCTGCCGGCGGGCTGCGTCGTGGCGGACATCATCATGAAGCCGGCGCGCACCCGGCTGCTGCAGGCGGCGGCCGAGCGCGGTCTGCCCGCCCATCCGGGCATCCACATGCTGGCCGAACAGGTCGACCTGTACCGCACCTTCTTCGGCCTGCCGGGCGCGCGGTGAGCCCCGTCGGCGCGGCCGGCGCTGCCAGCCCGGCCAGCGCTGCCAGCCCGGCCGGCACGGTCGGCCATCTCGGCATCGACGTCGGTGGCACCAAGGTTGCGCTGCGGCTGGTGCCGGTCGGCGGCGCGCCCCGTGAGGCGAGCTTCCGGTGGTCGGCGGGCGTGCCGGCCGAGACCGACCTGCGCGATCTCGGGGCGGGCGTGGCGGCGCTGCTCGGCGAGTGGGACGGGCGGCTGGCCGGCGTCGGCGTCGCGATGCCTGCGACGGTCGACCCGTCCGGTCGGGTCACGGCCTGGCCGAGCCGGCCGTCGTGGACGGGCCTGGACCTCGGTCAGGCGGTTCGCGAGCTCGCCACGGGCGCGCCGGTGGCCCTCGGCGACGACGGTGACCTCGCCGCGCTTGCCGAAGCGGACCATGCCGGCAGCGCGAACCTGGTCTACGTGGGGGTCGGCACGGGCATCGGCGGCGGCATCGTGCTCGACGGACGGCTCTGCCCCGGCACCGCGCGCGGCTCGTGCGAGATCGGCCATCTCATCGTGGCGCTGGACGGGCCGCGGTGCCGATGCGGGCGGGACGGCTGCCTGCAGGCCCTCGCGTCCGGACCGGCCACGCTGCGCCGGGCCACCGAACTACGCGCCACCGCCCGACCGGGCGCGTCAGACGAACCGGCCGCGGCCGCCGAGGTGACCTATCCGGAGCTGCGCGAGGCCTGGGTGGAGGGTGCGGGCTGGGCCCGCGCCGCGGTCGGGACGACGGCGCGCGCGATCGCGGGCACGCTGGTCGGGCTGACCGAGCTGGTGCGGCCGGATCTCGCGGTGGTCGGCGGCGGGTTCGCGGACGGGCTGCCCGGGCTCGTCGACGCGATCACCGTGCAGGCCCAGGCGATGGCCCGGCCGGGCCATCCGCCGGTGCCCGTCCGGGCGGCGGCGCTGGGCGGGCTGTCATCGCTGGCGGGCGCGGTGATCCTCGCCCGCCACGCCGATGAGGGACGCGGCGACGGCCGCGACCTCGACCGGGAACGCCGCGCCGACCACCTCGGCCTCGGTCTCGACCCGGCCCGGAGCGTGCTCCGGACGGGGTGAGCCGGCCGGGGACCGGCGGGGCCCGACGCGAAAACCCGGGCCCCGCCGACGGCCATCCACACACCGCGCCGTTCTCACGGCGCAGCGTTCACACCGCGCGGTGGTCACCGAGCAGGCCGAGGAGCTCACGCGGGGAGCGCAGCACCGAGTCGGGGCCGGCCGCCAACAGCTCGGCCTCGTCGGTCTCCCCCCACATCGCGGCGACCGCCCGCACCCCGGCGCCGCGGGCGCTCTGGATGTCGGTCACCGCGTCGCCGATCATCATCGCCTCGCCGGGCGCGGCACCGAGCACGTCGAGGGCGAGCAGGACGATGTCCGGGGCCGGCTTGGGGTGGGCCACCTCGTCGGAGCCGATAACCCGTTCGAAGTAGTCAACGATCTCCAGCTCGGTGAGCAGCGCGCGGGCCCGCGGGCCGCTCTTGCCCGTCGCCACCGCGAGCCGCAGGCCGCGCTCGCGCAGGTCGCCGAGCAGCTCCCGGACGCCCTCGAAAAGCAGGACCTTGCGGGAGAGCCGGTAGCTCTCCCGGACGAAGGGCTCCTCCATCTCGAGCGGCAGGCCCATGATCCGCATGATGTCCGGGAAGTACCGTCCGAGGTGGCGGTTGTACTCCTCGAACGGCGCGGGGCCTGGCCCGACCACCTCGGCATAGGCGATCATGAACGCCTCGCGCATGACGGCGTGGCTGTCGACGATCACACCGTCAAGGTCGAAAACGATCGCGTGGGTGCCCATCGGTTCCCCCCCAAGGCTCGGCGTTGCGGTCGGCGGTGGGTGCTCGCGGCGTCAGAACGCGGCCCGGGCGGCCGGGATGGCGTGGTTCCGCGGTCGCGCGGAGTCGTAGACCCGCTCGATGGCGGCGATCGTCGACCGGGCCTGGGCGACGGCCCGGCCGCGCTGCCCGGCGTCGGCGAGCAGCGCCGGGAGCTCGTCGAGCTGGCGGCGGTACTCGGCGCCGATCGGCTCGGTGACGACATCGACGGCGCTGTCCACGCCGTCCTTCGTCCAGGTCAGCGTGGACGCGGGATGCCGGTTCGGGCTGAAGCCGAAGGTGCAGCGCAGCTCGGCCGTGCCGGCGCTGCCCTCGACCCGGATCACCGTCGCGTCGAGCGCCTGGTGCGACGCCCAGCTCGCGCGCAGCGACACCGACACGCCACTGCCCGCGACGAGGAACGCGCGGACCGTGTCCTCAACGTCGCCTCCGGCCCGGGACTGCGCGGCGTCCTCGTGCCGCCAGGCCGCACCCCAGGCGGCGTTGGCGACGAAGTCGCTGGAGACGGTCCCGATGGCCTGGGCGAAGCCGTCCGTGCCCACGAACGGCGCGACCGCGTCGAGCAGGTGCCAGCCGAGGTCGACCAGCGCCCCGCCCCCGGCGAGGCTGCGCTGGGTGAACCAGCCGCCGGCGTCGGGAACACCGCGGGCGCGCACCCACGAGACGTCCACGTGCCGGATCTCACCGAGCCGCCCGGCGAGGTCGTAGAGCGCGCGGGTGTCGGCCCGGAAGCGGGACGCGCTGCCGGCCAGCAGCATCGCCCCGCCGGCCAGCTCGGCGGCGGCCAGGGTGTCGGCCTCGGCGGTGCTGAGGCAGACGGGCTTCTCCAGGAAGACCGGAACCCCGACGTTTAGCAACCGTGCGGCTACAAAGCTGTGCAGGTGGTTGGGGACCGCCACGACGGCGAGGTCCACCTCGGTCCGCCGCAGCGCGTCGGGGTCATCGAACAGCCCGACCGGTGCCTGGCCGTCCAGCGCCGCGGCCAGCTCGGCCCGGGCCGCCGCGTCGGGGTCGACCAGTGCGACCACGTCGTACGCGGCGTGCTCGCGCAGGCGGGGCAGCCAGATCGACCGCCCGGCCCAGCCGAGCCCGACCACGGCGACGCGCACCCGGCCCGGGGCCGCGGAGACCACGGTCACCGAGGACGCGACGGACGGCGGGGCCACCGGCGCCGCCAGGGCCTCAGCGGAGGCCAGAGCCTCCGACGCCACCAGAGCCTCGGACGACGCCAGGGCGCTCGCGGAGACGAGGGCCTCCCCGGACCCGAGGGCCTCCGCGGGCACCGGGGCCGCCGACGGCGCCACAGGCGTACTCGGAGCGGCCGGAGCGGCCGGCGAGCTCACGGTCGTCGTCACGCGTCCGCCAGCGTCTCGGCGATGATCGCCGCGATGTCGTGCATCTGCTCCTCGGTGCCGAGCAGCGTGCGGTGGTGCAGCCAGATGCCGTCCGCGCTCAGCGCCTCGACGTTCGGGCAGCGCGCGGCGATCTGGTCCACGGTCTCGTCGGGCGCGCCGGTCTCCCAGAAGCCGTCCGAGCGGTAGATCGAGCGGAACGCCGCGAACGCCGGCAGGCCGCGCTCGATCAGCGCGTCGACGAGGGCGTTGCGCCGCTCCTCGCCGAACCCGGGCACCCGGAACATCGCCATGTAGTGCGAGTTGCGGTCACAGCGCGGGTCGCGGCTCTGCGGGACCACGCCGGGGATTTCGGCGAGCAGGCCGGACAGCACCGGCCAGCGCTGCTCACGGGTGTCGATCTGGCCGCCGAGCCGGGCGAGCTGCGCGCGCAGCACGGATGCCGAGAACTCGTTCATCCGGAAGTTCGAGCCGGACGTCTGGTGGAAGTAGCGGCGATCCGTCCGCGGACGGCCACAGCTGTGCCGCAGGAACGCCTGCTCGTACAGCTCGGCATCCGGGAAGGTCACCGCACCGCCCTCGCCGGCCGTCATCAGCTTGCCGTTCTGGAAGCTGAAGGCCGCGACGCTGCCGTGCTCGCCGACCTTGCGGCCCTGCCACTGCGTGCCGTGGGCGTGCGCGGCGTCCTGGATGATCGGGACACCGGTGTTCGCGGAGATCTTGGCGAGCGCGTCCATGTCCGACAGGTGACCGGCCATGTGGACCGGCATGATCGCCTTCGTCCGCGGTGTGATCGCGGTCTCCACCGCCGCCGGGTCGATGCAGTAGGTGTCGAGGTCGACGTCGACCGGGACGGCGACTGCACCGAGCCGCTGGGCCGCCTGCGACGAGGAGATGAACGTGAACCCGGGGACGATGACCTCCGTGCCGGGGCCGACCCCGAGCACCTGCAGCGCCAGCTCGAGCGCGTGAGTGCCGTTCGTCACCGCGAGGGCGTAGCGCGAGCCGTGGTACTCGGCGAACTCCCGCTCGAACGCGTCGACCTCGCCACCGCCCATGCGCCACCACTGGCCCTGTTCCAGCGCGCGGATCAGTCCGTCACGTTCCGCGCCGTCGAACTGCGGCCAGGCGGGAAACTCGGGCGCCGGGCGTCGACTGTCGCTCATATACCTAACCCTTCATGACGGATACAGATGCCTGCGAGGCTGCGGCGATGTCGACAGCCCCCCCATGCCGGCCTTCGGCGGACAAAATCCATCGAACCCGGTGCGCAAAGGACGGTACTACGGGAACACCAGGCAACCGGCAGCGCTCTCCCGGATGTCCGCGGACGACGCTGTCACCACCCCGACACCACGGGTCCCCACCACCATCGAGCTTGCGAATCCGGCCGAGAGCGGGTAGGAGCAGCGCCACAGAGCCGGGCCCCGACCGGGAGAGAAGCGCGGGCCCTGTTATAAACACCGTGCCCGAACATCCGCTACACCCTTGCAGAGGTACGCTGTGAGCAATCTTCTCCTGCTGAACGGCCCGAACCTCGGGATTCTCGGCAGGCGCCAGCCCGAGATCTACGGAACGGCCACACTCCGCGACATTGAGGAGGCCATGGCCGCGCGGGTCGCCGCCCGGGGCTGGAAGATCGTGTCGATCCAGCGCGAGTCCGAGGGTGAGCTGATCCACGCCATCCAGGACAACTACGACTCCGTGGGTGCGGTCGTCAACCCGGGTGCGCTCATGGTCGCCGGCTGGAGCCTGCGCGACGCGCTGGCCAACTACCCGCGGCCGTGGATCGAGGTGCACCTGTCGAACGTGTGGGCTCGTGAATCGTTCCGGCACGAATCGGTCATCTCGCCGCTGGCCGCCGGAATCATCGCCGGGCTCGGCCCGCTCGGCTACGAACTGGCCGCCGACGCGCTCATGAAGACCGTCACAGCACCCTGAATCTGCGGCACCACCGGGATGCGGCGCATTGCGCCGATGCCTACTCGCGCGCAACAGTCGTCACCGTGACGGCTACGTCACGTTGAAGCTCACGCCCGGCATCGACGGTGGGCGGACCGGCGCCGCCACGAGCCGCCCCGCCCGGCACCTACGGGCTACCCCCGGACGACGATTACCGGCGCAACGGAATTCGCTGTGGGCCAGCGGCCCGCCCCGGCCGGACCAGACCTGGACCGGCCGCCGGGTATGAGCCAGACCAGCAGTCACGTAAGAGTAGATCCGTGCACGGGTACGAACCCGCCGGACACCCACCGGTCGGGCACGTTGGGGCGGAATTGGATTTCCCGACACAGGCTGTTGCCCCATTCTCGATGAGCACGGTCATGTTCCCGCGCCTGACACTGCTACAGTTCTGAGTGGGAGGGGACCCACCGAGGCAACGCATTGTGAAGACGGGAGGGCACGTGCCCGCGGCTCGCCCCATGAGGAATCCCGCCGCCCGGCCGCGCACCGTCGAATACGGCTTCGGCGGCGACGCCGCCGCTGGCGCGGACACCGATCACCAGACATCGATTCACCCGGTGACCACTCATCCGGAGACCAATCACCCGGAGACCAATCACCCGGCGAGCGCTCACCGGACCACGACTCGCCCGGCCACGAGTCACTCAACCGCGAGGCGCCCGGCCGCGGCACGCTCGGCCGGCGCGCGCTCTAGCGGCGCGCACGGATCGCGGCGGCCGCCGCTCGATGGCCGGCTCGCCCGCACGGCGTTCGCGGTCACCGCGGCGCTGACGCTACTCGGTGGGGTCGGTCTCGGCCGGGGCCTCGCCGGCCCCGACGGCTCCGACTCCGCGGTGGACGCGCTCGCGGCGACCGTGGCCGGCCGCGTGCCCCCGCCCGCCGCCGTCCACACGACCGGGCCCACCGCCACCGTCACCGCACCCCCACGGCCGGCTGCCTCCGGGCTCACCGCGGTACAGGTGCCCACGGCCGCGCTCACAAGCGCTCCGCCGCCCGCCGCCGCGCAGGCCCTGCCGGTGGCGGCGCCGGCGGCCGCCGCCGCGGCCGCGGGGAACCCGTTCGCCGGCGCCCGGTTCTACATCGATCCCGCGGACCAGGTCGCCGCCGCGATCAACGCGCTGCGCGGCGGGAATCCCTCCGCCATCGCTGCGCTGGAGAAGATTCTGCGTGGCGCGCACGCGGACTGGTTCGGATATGCCGATCCGGCCACGACCCGGCGCAACGTGGCCGGCCGGGCCAGCACCATCAGGGGTAACGGCGCGCTGCCCGTCTTCGTGGCCTACGCGATTCCGAACCGCGACTGCGGAAGCTATTCCGCCGGCGGCGCCGGCGGCGCGCAGGGTTATCGCGACTGGATCGCCGCCTTTGCCGCCGGGCTCGCCGGCGGGCCGGCCGCGGTCGTGCTCGAGCCCGACGCCATCGCCCAGATCGATTGCCTCTCCCCCGCCGACCAGCAGACGCGCTACGGGATGCTGTCGAACGCGGTCGACGTCCTGAACGCCGCCGGGGCGACCGTCTACCTCGACGCCGGCAACGCCGGCTGGCACAGCGCCGCCACCATCGCCGCCCGGCTGAAGTCGGCGGGCGTCGACCGGGCGCGCGGATTCGCACTGAACGTGTCGAACTTCGGTACCACCGCCAGCGAAGTCGCCTTCGGTGACGCGGTCAACGCCGCGCTGGGCGGCGGAGCCCACTTCGTCGTGGACACCAGTCGCAACGGGCTGGGCCCGGCGCCGGACAACGCCTGGTGCAACCCGCCCGGCCGCGCGCTCGGAACGCCGCCCACCGCCGCGACGGGCGACAGCGACGTCGACGCATTCTTCTGGGTGAAGATCCCCGGGGAGTCGGACGGCACCTGCAACGGCGGCCCCGCCGCCGGCCAGTTCTGGCCGGACTACGCCGTCGGCCTGGGCAGCCGGGCCGGCTGAGGAACGCTGATCAGGGTCGCTGCCTGGCCCGATGGTGGAACGGCCGGCGCCATGCCCGGTTGGGCACGGCGCCGGCGACGGGCGGCGGCGGCGCTGTCGGTTTCCGCGCCGCCACAGTCCGGATCATTTCCGCGCCGTACCAGTTCAAGCAGGGTGCCACCTGCTTCGACACAAACATCTGACCGCGGCCACCGGTGTCAGAAATATGCAAGGCCCGGTACCCGCGGCCGATCCCCACGAATGTGTGTTGCCTGATCGTCACGCTGTCAGAGCGCCGATCAAGCCGAAAAGAGCAGCCGGTCAGTAAAGTTTCGTGGGTGTTTCGACCGGACCTGGAAAGCCGTCAGATTTCTCTCCCCGAGCAGACCGTCGAGCTGCCGGCGGACCTCCTGGATCCGCTCGCGCACGTCGTCGTGGAGGTATTTCCGCAGCTGGTGGCCCATATTCCGCCCACCCCCGCGGCTGAGCTCGGCCGGCTCGGCGCGACGGCGCCCGCTCCGGTCCCGCTCCCGCCCGCACCCGCCGGACCGGTGTTGACCGCGTTGCGTTCGGCCGGGCCGCGCCTACCGGAACGACTGCTCGGCGCGCTCGAGCTCGCCATCGACGAGCTTCCGCTGCGCGCCCCGCGCGGCCTGGCCAGGGGCCTGGTCGACGCCCCGCCGAACGGGCCGCGCGGCAGGAACGGATCGCGCGCGTCCGCGGCCGCCGCAGGCGAGTCCGAGGCGGTCCAGGCGGTCGCGATCCTGGATGAGGTCCATCCCGGGGTGTCCGATCTGATCCACAGCTACCTGCGCGCGCTGGTCGAGCATCCCGCCGTGGCCCCGCTGCTGGCGGCGGACGACCCTGCCGCGGCCGGCCCGCTCGACGGCCACGGCTCGGACGACCGCCCGCTCGACGGCACCGCATTCGGCAGCACCGCGAACGGCGGGTCCGCGTTCGGCGGGTCCGCGTTCGGCGGGAGCCTGTTCGGGCCGCCGGACGAGCCGGCCGACGAGCCCACCCTGGCCGCCCGGCACGGGGCCGCCCACCTGGCGCTCGCGGTCACCGTCGCCGCCGCCGTCCTGCGGGAGCTGGACCCGCCGATGATCGGCACCGGCGCGCCGGGGATCGTCGGCACGGCCGTGGGGTCCGTCGCGCTGGTGCTGCCGGGCCGGCCGATGCCGCTCGCCTACCCGGCCGCGCTGCTGGCCCGGCGCCGCGCGGAGTACCGGCTGCCGCGGCAGGCCGCCGGCTGCGTCACCGTCGACGGGCACTGCTTCGGGCTGGTGGAGGGCGAGCTGCCGAATCCGCCGAGCTTCGCCCGCAACGGCCTGGTGGAGGCCGTCTCCGGCGGTGTCCTCGTCCGGACCGGCATGGGCACGGGCCGGGTACGGGTGTCGCTGCGGGTGCTGGCGACACCGCCGGCCCCGCCGGTCCCCGCCGACGCCGTCCGCTGGGACGAGATCGTCGACGTGAGCTGGACGGCCGCGAACGGCGCCGCCGCGGTGGCCGGCGCCGGAGCGAGCACCGCCGGCGGCACCACAACAACGGGCGTCGGCGCCGGGGCCGGCTCAGCCACCGACCTCGGCCACCTGACGACACCGCCCTGGCCCGGGGACTACCGGCTGCGGGTTTACGCCCACGGCCGGGACGGCGCCGGCGAGGACGAGACCTACGAGCTGGTGGTGTGGAGCGCCCCGGCCGCGCCCGAGACCGTCCACCGGCGCACCGACCAGCTGGGGCACCGGCTGCGCGGCGAGGAGCTTCCGCCGGTCGTGACGGTGCCGGAGACCCGCTACCGGTGGGTGCGCCGGCGCAGCGCCTTCCGCGAGGCCGCCACGTTCACCATCGTGGTCGGCGCCTCGCCCGAGGACGTCGTGCGCTGCTTCGACGCCGATCCCGGCGCGCCGTGCTCGCTGTCCCGGCTGCGCGCCGACCGGCGCACCGACCCGTACGTGCTGGTCCTGCCGCTCGACGGCGACGACCGCGCGGTGCTCGCCGTCGAGGACAACGGCTTCCAGGGCTCCCGGCACCCGGTGCTGTCCGCGGTCTCCCGGCACGGCCTGGCGGCGAGCATGTTCTGGAACATCAACGCGCTCACCCGGCTCTCGCTCGCCCGGGACGGCGAGGTGCTCGCCGCGTTCGAACCGGGGCCGGACGCCGTCCCCGACGCGGTCGTGCCGCTCCTGCGGGACGTCGACCTGGCCGGCGCTACGGACCGGGTCGCCAAGGGCCTCGTCGTCGTCGAGCGGTTCACCGGCCATCCGGTCCTCTCCGAGCACCTGGACCGGATCATCGAGAACGACGTGGCATACCTGATCAACCAGCACTGACCGGGCGGATCCACGTCATTCGGCCCGCAGCGCGGTCGTGGCCCTGGTCCCGGCCGCCCAGCCGGCCGGGACCAGGGCGCCGAGCACCGCGATCAGCAGGCCGCCGAGGACCAGCAGGGCTGCGGCCACTGGGCCGTACACGTCGATGTACGCCCGTGGCATGCCGGTCCTGGCGGCCGTGCCCATCAGCGGGACGACGCGGTGGTGCAGCGCGACGCCGGCCGGCACCCCTATCGCCGCGGCGCAGACGCCGATGCCCCCGGCCGAGGTCAGCACCATCGCGAGGACCTGCCGCGGCGTCATGCCCACCGCCTTGACGACACCGAGGTCGTGGACACGCTCCCGGGTGTCCAGGACGACGGTGTTGAGCACGCCGAGGCCCGCGACGACCACCAGGAGCAGCGTGAGCGAGGCGATCAGCGCGTCCATGACCGCGATCACTTCGGAGCCCTCCTCGATGTTCGCCCGCACCACCGCCGGGTGGGAGGCGAGCGCTTCCTGCAGGGTGTCGACATAGCGCACCAGGTCGGTCCCCGGCTGGAGATCGATGCTGAAACTGTCGACGGCCAGGCCGAGATCGAGACCGCGCAGCGAGGTCTCGTCGGTGGCGAGGTCGACAGTGTCGTCATCGAGATCGAAGACCTCGCCGACGATCCGCAGGGCCACCGACGCCCCGTGGTCGGTGACGGTCACGGTGTCGCCGATCCCCGTGCCGGTCTCGTCCAGGAACCGCGTGTCGGCGACCGCCTCGCCCGGCCCCCGGAACCAGTCACCGGAGATCATCGGACGTGCGCCCCAGGATGAGTCGCCGGTGTGGGCGGTGACCGTCACCGGCCCGACGATCCCGAGCGCGTACACCTCGGCGTGCGCGCTGGTGAAGAAGCGGGCGGTACCCGGCTGCGCCGCGATCACCTTGGCCACGTCCGCGGCATCGCCCGCGTCCGCCACCTCACCCGCCGCGACCGGTGCCTGTGCCGGCCCCGGTGCCGCGGCTCCCGCCTTCGGGCCATGCGCCACCCGGACGTGGGTGCTCACGACGACCGCTCCGGCCTCGTCCCGGCTGTTGTCCGCCGCGATGGAGTCGAGTGTCGAGGCCAGGCCGACCGCGAACGAGACCCCCAGCGCCCCGAAGCCCACCGCGACGGCGAGCACGCCCGAGCGGGCGGGACGGGCGAACGGATGGGCGAGCCCCAGGTTCAACGGCCGTGGCAGCGGCAGCCGGGCGGCGAGCCGGCCCGCCCACCGACCGCGGCCCGGTCGGGGCACGCGCCCGAGCCGCATCGCGTCGACGGGGCTGCGTCGCCCGGCGTGCAGGGCGGGCAGCAGCGCGGCGACGGCGACGAGCGCGAGCGCGCCCGCGCCGACGGCCGCGTCGACCCAGAGCGGCACGGACGGCGCGACGGCGCCGTAGGCGGCCGCCGACCCGGCGAAGACCACCATGGCGAGCAGGTTGCCGCACAGGATGCCGAGGCCGACACCGCCCGTGGCCGGGACGAGCACCTGGGCGACGTGTGCTCCGGCCGCCTGGGCCGGGGTGAGTCCCAGCGATCTCAGCACCCCGGTGCGCCAGATCGTCGCGCCGACGCCACCCGCGACGACGGTGCCGACGATCAGCACGGACATGGCCAGGCCGAGCACGCCGAACGCGGCCACGAACGGCGTGAACACCGCGGTCCGGACGAGCGCGCCCGCCCGGACGTCCAGGTAGGACCTGGTCCCGGTCACCGCGCCGGCGGGCATCCCCGCCGAGATCGCCGCCCGGCCGGAGTCGATCGCGTTCTCGGTGCCGGCGGCGGTGAGCCGGTAGAGCATCTGGAGGCCCGCCGGGACGTCCCGCGAGGCGAACGCCGCCAGGGCGTCCGGCGCGACCCAGGCCCGGGCGCTGCCACCGGCCGAGTGAGCGAGACCCACCACGGTCAGCACGGGGGCTCCGGGCAGGTCGGGCAGCTGGAGGCGGGCGCCGAGCAGCGAGGGTGGCAGGGAGTCCGGGTCGAGAACGATCTCTCCTCGGTTGGTGGCCCATCGGCCCTCGATGACAGCGACCTGGTCGATCGAATCGGGGCCGCTGTCCGGCTGGTTCCGACCGACCACGGTCAGGGATGGCAGTCCGAGCCCGACGGGCAGTCCCGGCGGGCCGCCGACGATCCGGGGCCGCAGCTCGGCGACGGGGAACGGGCCGGCAGCCTGCGCCACCGGCGCCGCCGACCCGGTGGCGGCGAGCCGCGCGGCCGTCACCTTCGTCGCGTCGAACTGGACCGTGAGGTGCGCGCCGTGCTGGGCTGCGAACGCGCGGTCGAACGGTGCGCGCGACCCGGCGATCAGACCGAGCGCGAGCACCGAGGCCGTCACGGCGAGCAGCGTGGTCAGAGCCACCACCGACGCCTGCGCCCGGCGCCGGCCGACACCGGCGAGCACGACCCGTACCAGCGGCCCGGCGGGGTTCATCGGGACACCGGCGCCGGGCCACCGGTCACGGTCCCGCCGGTCCCGCCGATCCCGCCGACGGCGGACCCGTCGGTGCCGCAGGCTGCTGTCGTCTCAGCGTCCCGGGCGACGGACCCGTGGGTGTCCCGGGCGACGGTCCCGTCCGCCAGCTCGACGGTGCGGCTCGCGCACGAGGCGGCGAGCGCCGCATCGTGGGTGACCAGGAGAAGCGTCTGCCCGTCGGCATTGACCGCGGCCAGCAGGTCCCGAACCTGGGCGGCGGCGACGCTGTCCAGCGCACCGGTCGGCTCGTCCGCGAGGAGAAGCGCGGGCCGGTTCATCAGTGCGCGGGCGACGGCGACCCGCTGGCGCTCGCCGCCGGACAGCCGTCCCGGGTAGGCGCCGCCGTGCCTGGCCACACCGAGGTAGCCGAGCAGCTCGTCGGCCCGGGCGCGTGCCCGGGCCGACGGTGTGCCGGCGAGCTGGGCGGGCAGCAGCACGTTGTCGAGGACCGTCAGGTCATCCAACAGGTTGAAAAACTGGAAGATCATTCCGATCCGCGCACGACGGAACTTCGCCGCGGCGGTCTCGTTCAGCCGGTCGACCCGCACGCCGTCGACCGTGACACTGCCGGTACTCGGCCGGTCCAGCCCGGCCACCATGTTGAGCAGCGTCGACTTGCCACTGCCGGACGGCCCGACGATTGCCAGCGATTCGCCGGGTGCCACGGTGAGCGAGAGCCCGGCCAGCGCCGACGCGGCACCGTCGTATCTCTTGGTGATGTCGTGGATGGCGATGGCTGGGGGCGCGGGCATGGGTCCTCCACAGGTCTGAGTCGGTCGGCCACGACGCGGCCCGCGGCCGGTCACCCGTGCGGTGTTCACCGCCCGACGTCCCGACCGGCGGCGCCAGCCCCCGGGGTGGGCTGTGCCGGCGAGTGATCCGGGCCGCGTCGGTCGGGACGCTAGGGGCCGGCACGGGGCGGGCGCGTCGGCCGTCGCGCCGATGTCCGCTCCTCCGCCCGGCGCACCGGGCGCGACGTCATCCCTGCGAGGTAGGCCGGCGATGTACGGCCACTGCGCACCTCAGCGGATGTGGACGGACGCCGCTCTTGCCAGACTGGGCCGGTGATCTGGGCGGCGATCCGGCGGCATCGGGAACGGGCCGGCCCGGCCAGCCTCACCGTCTGGGCGTGGGTGGCCGACGCGATCCTCGCCCTGGTGCTGGCCCTGGGCGTGGTGACCGCCATCAACGGTGACCGCCTCCTCGCGGTGCCCGCACCGGGGACCTCGCAGTCGGCACGCGTCGAACGGCCGAGTCGGCCGGTCCTCCCGCTCACACGGGTGACCCCGGTACCACCAGTGGAACCGGTACCGTCGGTGGCCCCGGAACCGCGGGAGGTGCCGTCACTCGCGGGCCCGGGTCAGGTGTTCCCATCGCAGTTCGTCGCCGTCCAGACGCCGGTCGCCGACTGGCAGCTGGCGCTGGCCGTCCTCGCCGCGCTACCGCTGGCCGCGCGGCGGCGGTTCCCGCTGGCGACCTACGGGTGCGTCATCGCCGCCGCGTCGTTACTCCAGCTGGACCTGCACATCGATGACCTGACGACGTTCACCTTCACGGCCTGCCTGATAGCCGGGTACAGCGCGGCGATGTACAGCCCGCACCGGGCGTGGGCGGCGGCGGGCATCGCCGGCGGTGCCGTGCTGCTCGCGCTCGGCCACCACACGACGATCCCCAGGATCAGCTCTGACTACTTTCCCTTCCTGGTCCTGATCCCGCTCGGCCTCGCGGCGAACGCTGCCCACACCCGCACTCAGCGCGCGCGGGTGCAGGAGGCGGAACGGGCCGCGGCGAGCCGGCAGGCCACCGATCAGGAGCGGGCCCGCATCGCACGCGAGCTGCACGACGTCGTCACCCACAATGTGAGCGTGATGGTGATCCAGGCCGGCGCCGCCCGCAAGGTGCTCGACGCCAACCCCGATCTGGCGCGCGAGGCCATCCGTGCGGTCGAGACCAGCGGCCGCAGCGCGATGACCGAGCTGCGTCACGTGATGGGCCTGCTGACGATGAGTGGCGGTGCCCCGGATGGCGGGGACGACGGCCCGGGCCCCAGCCCACAGCCGGGGCTCGGCCGGGTCGACGAGCTGGTGCGGCGCGTTCGCGACACCGGAGTGGACGTCGAGCTGAGTACGACGGGAACGCCGGTGCCGTTGCCCGCCGGCGTCGACCTGGCCGCGTTCCGCGTGGTGCAGGAGGCCCTGACCAATGCCGTCAGGCACGCCGCCGGGGCGCGGGTCCGGGTCGCCGTGGCCTACGCACCGGGTCTGGTCCGGGTCGAGGTGACCGACAGCGGCGGCGTCCGGGCGGCGGCCGCCGGGGCGGGCAGCGGCGCCGGGCTGCTCGGCCTGCGGGAACGGCTCGCCGTCTACGGCGGCACGCTGGCGGCGGGCCCGCGCCCGACCGGCGGGTACCGGGTGATGGCCGAGATCCCGCTGGACGGCCCGTGACCCCGCCACGGGTGGTCGTCGCCGACGACCAGGCGCTGGTCCGGGCCGGGTTCCGGATGATCCTCACCGCCGACGGGATCGAGGTGGCCGCCGACGCCGCCGACGGCGCCCAGGCCGTCGACGCTGTCCGGCGGACCCGCCCGGACGTCGTGCTCATGGACATCCGCATGCCGGTGATGGACGGGCTGGAGGCCACCCGCCGGATCCTGAGCGGCACGACGGAGGCGCCCCGGGTGATCATCCTGACGACGTTCGACGTCGACCAGTACGTCTACGCGGCGCTGACCGCCGGGGCCAGCGGCTTCCTGCTCAAGGACGTCAGTCCCGAACAGCTGGTGGCCGCCGTCCGGCTGGTCCGCGCGGGGGACGCGCTGCTCGCGCCGACGATCACCCGCCGGCTGGTGGAACGGTTCGCCTCACCGGAGCGGGTGGCCGCCGCGACGCACCGCGACCTGGCGACGCTCACCCCGCGGGAGCTCGAGGTCCTCCGGTTCCTCGCGCGTGGTCTGAGCAACGCCGAGCTGGCCGCACGTTTCCAGCTCAGTGAGGCCACGGTGAAGACTCATGTGGCCCGGATCCTCGGCAAACTGCGGCTGCGGGACCGGGTGCAGGCGGTCGTCGTCGCCTACGAGACGGGACTGGTCACCCCAGGGGGCCGCCTCTGAGCGGTCCGGTCGCGCCCGGACCCGGCCCAGCCGGACCCGACGCTCCGGGCCCGGGACCGGCCGCGTCGACCCCGGGCGAGTCCGCCCCGGGCACCTCAGCCCCAGATACGTCGGCCCCGGCAGCACCGGTCCCGACCCGATCACGGCCCGACGCCTCGAGGAGGACGGGCTCCGCCGGCACCGACTCGAGGAGGCCCACCGCGAGCGGGACCGGCTCGAGCGGGTCCCGCTCGACGTGGTGGGCACCGCGCATCGCCGACGCCGCCGCGGCGATGAGGCCGAGCAGGGCCGAGGCCACGAACACGACGACGAGGCCGTCGTGGAACGGCGTCGAGATGAGGTGGGGGAAGAACTCGCGACCGGTGACGGTCGCCCGGTGGTCCGGCGTCAGGTCGTCCAGCGTGCTGGTCGAGCTCAGCAGGTGCTCGACCGGGTTCAGGCCGAGCACCGCGGCGAACAGCGACGCGACCGGGGGCAGGGAACCGACCTGCTGGGCGACGTCGGCGGGCACGCCCTCCGCCCGCAGACCGGCGGAGAAGGCGCCCGGCAGGCTGCCCGCCAGCCCGGCGACCATGAGTGAGAAGAAGAGCCCGATGGACAGCGCGCCGCCGGCGTTCTGGAAGGTCGAGCGCATCCCGGATCCGACCCCGCGCAGGTGCGCCGGGACGCTGCTCATGATCGAGGACGAGTTCGGCGCGGCGAACATTCCGGCGCCGATGCCGTTCACGGTGATCAGCAGGCCGAACGCCCAGTAGGAGAAGTTGACGGGCAGCAGCATGAGGCCGACGAAGCTGCCCGCGAACACCAGCATCCCGGTGGTGGCCAGGCCGCGGGCGCCGGAGCGGTCGGACAGGAACCCCGACAGCGGGCCTGCCACGAGGACACCGGCGGTCAGTGGCAACAGGTAGATTCCGGCCCAGAACGGGGTGTCGTCGAAGTCGTAGCCGTGCAGGGGCAGCCAGATCCCCTGCAGCCAGATGATCAGCATGAACTGCAGACCGCCGCGCGCGACCGACACCGCCAGGCCGGCCGCGTTCCCGGCGCTGAAGGCCCGGATACGGAACAGCGAGAGCTCGAACATCGGCGACTCGAACCGCTTCTCGATCACGACGAAGGCGGCCAGCAGCGCCACGCCCCCGATGAGCAGCACCAGGACCTTGGGGCTGATCCAGGCCATCGCGTGGTTCTTGTAGGGCTGCAGGCCCTCGGTGACGGCGATCAGCACCGCCCCCAGGCCCACCGAGAAGGTGATGTTGCCCCACCAGTCGAAGCGGCCCCGTTCCGGGCGGTCCCGGCGCTCGGGCTCGCGCAGCGTCCGGTAGGCCCAGATGGTGCCGAACACACCGACGGGCACGTTCACCCAGAACACCGCACGCCAGTCCAGGACGGCCAGCACCCCGCCGGCGACCAGGCCGATGAACTGCCCGGCGAGCGCGGCGACCTGGTTGATGCCGAGCGCCAGACCGCGCTGGTCGGGCGGGAACACGTCGGTGAGGATCGCGGCCGAGTTGGCGGCCAGCATGGAGCCGCCGACCGCCTGCAGCACGCGCCAGCCGATCAGCCACATCGCGGCGCTGCGCCCGTGGAAGGGATCGAAGGACAGCAGGATGGAGGCGACGGTGAAGACCACAAAGCCGGCGTTGTAGATCCGCACCCGGCCGAACATGTCACCCAGCCGCCCCAGCGGCACGACGAGCACCGCCTGCACCAGGCGGTATCCCATGATCATCCATAGCAGATAGCTCACGTTACCGGGCGCCAGCGGATCCAGGTCGATGCCGAGGAAGATCGGCGGCAGGGCGATCAGGACGATGGAGCCGTCGAGCGCCGACATGAAGACCGCGGCGGTCGTGTTGGCCAGGACGGCCCAGCGGCGATCGCCGTGCTTGGTGACGGCCGTCATCAGATGCGCTGCGCCAGGCGCTCGAGCAGCGGCGCGGCGGCCTTCAGGCAGGCCAGCTCGTCGTCGTCGAAGCCGCTGGACAGCGCCCGCGCGAGCTGCTCGCTGCGGGCGTTTCGCCTGTCCCGCAGCGCCTCGCGGCCGGCGTCGGCGAGCGAGAGGATCACCCGGCGGCCGTCGTCCGGATCGGGCCGGCGTTCGACGAGGCCACGCTCCTCCAGGCCGCCGAGGGTCGCCCCCATCGACTGCGGGCTGATCGTCTCCTGCTTCGCGAGGGCCGCGGCGGTGGTCGGGCCGCCGCGCTCAAGGCGCACCAGGGCCGCGATCTCCCCAACGGTCAGCTCACCGTCGGGCTGCACCAGACGCAGCCGCCGCACCAGCAGGCTCATGCTCAGCCGCAGCCCGGCCGCGATCTCGAGGAGGTCGGCGAGTTCGGCGGGTCCGGCGGGTCCGGCGGCGTCCGCCTCGACGATCTCAGCGTCAGCGAGCATTCCGTCAGCCTAGACTTACAAGTCCAGCCTGACCAGATGTGTCCTGGTCAGTGGACCGACGTCCCGGAATCGGGAGCGCCGGCCGGTGATCTGGGCTTACTGTTCGGGCATGGCTGACATCGCGCCGGTGGTTCTCGTCCACGGCCTCGCGTCGTCGAGCGAACACGGCTGGCGTGCAGCCGGCTGGATCGACCTGCTCCAGGAGGCGGGCCGTGAGGTCGTCGCGGTCGACCTGCCCGGACACGGCCGCGCCCGCCGGGACACCGATCCGGCGGCCTACCCCGACGCCGCCGCCGAGATCGCCGAGGCGTTCGCCGGGCGCGGCGCCGTCGACGCCGTGGGCTTCTCCGCCGGCGCCCACCTGTTGCTCGAGTGCGCGGTGCGCGGGCTGGCGCCGTTCAACCGGCTCGCCCTGCTGGGCGTCGGCCCGCGGCTGCTGGAGCCCCGCCCGCAGCGGGGCCCGGTGCTCGGTGCCACGCCGTCCGAGGACGACGGCACCGACATCCTGGCCCGGCTGATCCGCGGGCTCGCCCGGCGCGCCGGCAACGACATGGCGGCGGTGGACGCGTTCGCCCGCCGGCCGAGGCGGACGCTCACCACGGCCGAGCTGGCCGCCGTCGGCTGCGAGGTCCTGATCGTCACCGGCGAGCGGGACGAGGGGGCGGGCTCACCCGAGGAGCTGGCCGCGCTGTTCCCCAAGGCCACCGGACGGACCATCGAGGGCGCGGACCACTACTCCGTGCAGGCCAACCCGCGGGCGATGAACGCCGTGCTGGACTTCCTCGGCGTCTGACCGCCCCGGCGGGCAGGCGCGCGGCCAGGCGCCGACGGGTCGGTGCCCGGCCGGCCCGCGGTCTCAGTCGACGTCGATGATCTGCCCGTTGCGGAACATGTCGACGAACAGCGCGTGGTCGTGGTGGACCTGGGCGCCGTAGTCGTGCGCGAACTCGACCAGGGACGCCGTGAACGCCTTCTCGTCCGCCGAGATCGCCTCGTGGATCGCGTCCTCGGTGGAGAAGCTGACCAGGTCGTGCTCGCTCTCGTCGTCGGCGACGGCGTGCATCCGCGCGGTCGACCGGCCGAGGTCGGCGACCAGGGCGAACATCTGCTCCCGCTCGTTCACCTCGGACCAGTCCAGATCCTGGGCGTACGGCGACACCTCGGCGACGAGCTGGCCGACGCCGTCGACCTCGGTGTGGCCGAGCCAGGTGTCGCTGTCAGCCTGCAGCGCCCGCTGCGAGACGGCCGTCCGATGGCCCTGGTGGTGGAAGTACTCCCGGATCCGTTCGTCGGAGACGAAGCGGCTGACCGCCGGGACCTGCCCCTGCTTCATGTACAGGACGACGTCGTTGTCGAGCGCCTCGGTCTGGCCCTCGACCAGCAGGTTGTAGGACGGCAGGCCGGCGCTGCCGATCCCCACCCCGCGCCGGGCGACGACGTCCTTGACGGTCAGCGACACCGGGCGGGTGCGCCGGCCCGGCGGCACTGTCGCCAGGTAGCGGTCGAACGCCTCGAGGACCTTCGCGCGGGTCTCCTCGTCAACCGCGGTGACGCCGTCGACCCGGGCGAAGCGCCGGTCGTAGTGCTCGACCACCGTGAGGTCGTCGAGCAGGCCGACCCGGGTGGAGCGCCGTGCCTGCTGCAGGAACGCGTGCACCACGCCCGAGGTGGACGTCCGGGTCAGCAGGTCCGCCGACGACCCGCCCTCGGCGAGGTCGCGGATCTTCTCCCGGTAGGCGTCCGCGCAGGCCTCGACGAGGCCCGTGATCACGGCGTCGCTGAGCGCCTTGGCGCGGCCCAGCAGCGCGAGGCTCGCCACCAGCCGGCGCAGGTCCCAGCGGAACGGCCCGACATAGGCCTCGTCGAAGTCGTTGACGTTGAAGACCAGCACGCCGTTGCTGCTCATGTAGGTGCCGAAGTTCTCCGCGTGCAGGTCACCGTGGATCCACACCCGGCTCGTCCGCTCGTCGAGGAACGGGTCGTCGATGTCGTGGATGTCGGCGTAGAAAAGCGCGGCCGAACCCCGGTAGAACGCGAACGGCGAGGCCGCCATCTTCCGGAACTTGCGCCGGAACGCGCCCGGCTCGGCGGCCATCAGCTCGCCGAACGCCGCCGTGAAGACGTCCCCGATCACCTGGGCGCGCTCGGATTCGGGGGCGGACGTCGTCATGCGCTGCGCTCCTCCTCGCGCGACTACCACTGTGGTCCGCGCGTTATCCGTTCAGCATGCCAGCGCTTCCCGGCCGGGGGCCGGGCCGGGGGCCGGTCATCTCAGCACGCGGGCGGGTTCGCGGGCGGGTTCGCGGGCGGGCTGTAGAGCGCCGCCAGGCCCGCGGCCGCGTCCGCCATCGCCGCCCGCAGCTCCGGGGGATCGAGCACCTCCAGGTCAGGGCCGAGGAGGAGCAGGTCGCCCCGGGCGTGCCGGACCGACTCGATCGGGAGCTCGGCGCGCACCCAGCCGTCGGCGTCGGGATCGCCCGCGGTCTGCTCGACGGCCCGCGCCACCGCCGGGGCGAGCCGGAAGGGAACCATCCGCCGGCCCTCCGGCGACAGGCGCACCGTGGCGGTCCCCCGGTAGACGCCGGCCTCGTACCTGGCGGTCCACTGCTCCCAATAGGCCGCCAGGTCGAACCGCTCCGGCCGTTCGAACGTCTCCGGCATCGCCTCGAGACCGAGAATCTTCGCGACCCGGTACACCCGCACGGACGCCTCGAACGCCTCCGCCGCCGCCTCAGGTGTCTCCGGTGTCTCCGGTGTCTCCGCGGGCGGAGCGTCCGCGATGTCGGCCCGGCCGTCGCCGGGGCAGGCGGCGGCTACGACGTACCAGGTGCCGCTCTTGAGGACCACACCGAGCGGCTCCAGCTCGCGGACGACCCGGCGCGGTGCGCGCCAGCGCAGGTAGGTGATCCGGATGCGCCGCCGCCCCCACACCGCACCGGCGACCTCGGCGAGCAGCGGCACCGGCTCGGCGGCACGGAACCAGCCGGGCGCGTCGAGGTGGAACAGCTCCCGCACCCGAAGTGCCCGCTCACGGGCCTCGGCCGGGAGCGCGGCGAGCAGCTTGAGCTCGGCGGCGGCGACTACCGCGCCGAAACCGAGCTCGGCGGCGGCGTCCGGGAGCCCGGCGAACAGCAGGGAGTCGGCCTCGTCCGCGGTCAGCCCGGTCAGCCGGGTGCGGTAGCCGGCGAGCAGCTCGTAACCGCCGGTGGCCCCACGCTCCGCCAGCACCGGGACGCCGGCCTCGGCGAGCGCGTCCAGGTCCCGGTAGACCGTGCGGACCGACACCTCCAGCTCGGCGGCTATCTCGCGGGCCGTCAGCCGGCCGCGGGTCTGCAGCAGCAGGAGGACGGAGAGGAGCCGGCTGGCACGCACGACCGAATTCTCCCCCGTCTCCCTCTGTCATCTCCCGGCGATACCTGACAGGAGAAGTCAGTTATCGGCGCCAGGATGGGTGTTGACAGCGCACCAACGCGTGGAACCAACGAGCGAAGGAGTTCGACCATGGCAACCACGGAGACCGCCCAGCCCAGCCAGGCCGCGCCCGTGACCTGGGCAGGGCTGATGCTCGACTGCCCGAATGCGAAGGATCTGGCGGCCTTCTACGGCGAGCTGACGGGCTGGGGCGTCGGCGGCGCGGACGAGGAGGGCGCCTGGGCGTTCCTGAGCCCGCCGGGCACCGAAATCATGATCGGCTTCCAGCGCATCGAGAGCTACCAGCCGCCGAGCTGGCCCGACCAGTCCGCGCCCCAGCAGGTCCACCTCGACTTCCGCGTGGCGGATCTGGAGGCCTCGATCAGCCTCGCGGAGAAGCTCGGGGCGACGCAGGCCGAGTTCCAGCCGGGGGGCGAGCGCTGGCGGGTGCTGCTCGACCCGGCCGGCCACCCGTTCTGCCTCTGCCCGCCGGCGCAGGAGGGCTGAGCGCGGCGTCCGCAGAGCGGCGGGTCGCGTTCATGTCACCTGTTCTTCGCCCGATGGTCGCGCTGGACAGCCACAATTGTACGGATGCGGTACTTCCCGGCGGATCCTGACCCTCGCCCGATCCGATGACACCGGCGGACGGCGACACGCCGAGCGGCCGCCACCGGCGGCCCCGGCGGCAGCCCCGTGACGGTCGCGTCCGGACGGCGTTGCCAGTGGTCGCCACGGCGGGGCTGCTGCTGCTCTGCTCCGGCGCGGCGGCCCAGCCGGAGTCGGAGCCGTTGCCATCCGATCAGGCCGGCCGGTGGAACCTGGCGGATTCCAGGCCGCCGGGCACGGCGCCGACCGACGTGGCGAGCCTCACCGAGATCCCCGCGGGCCTCGACCCGCTCGGAGAGGACTCTGGTGCGGCCGGCGATGGCGGTACCGACGCGACGACCGCCCCGGGGGACGAGACCGGCGGGGACGGGAGCGCCGGCAGCGGGAGCGGGAGCGACGACGGCTCGGTGCCGGCGGGCACTGTCATCACGGGTGGGCGGGGCGTCCCCGACCGCGTCCTCGACGCCTACCGCCAGGCCGCCGGGCGCGTCGAACGGGAGCTGCCCGGCTGCCACCTCCCGTGGGAACTCCTCGCCGCCATCGGGAAGATCGAGTCCGGCCACGCGGCGGGCCGGCCGATGGCCGACGACGGCACGGTGACCCGGCCGATCCTCGGTCCCGTCCTCGACGGCCGGGATGGGCGCGCACTGATCCGCGACTCGGACGACGGCGTGTTCGACGGCGACGCCACGCTGGACCGCGCGGTCGGCCCGATGCAGTTCATCCCGACCACCTGGCGGACGTCGGGCCGGGACGGGTCGGGCGACGGCCGCCGCGATCCGCAGAACATCCACGACGCGACGCTCGCCGCGGGCGGCTACCTCTGCGCCCACGGGCGGGACGTGAGCCGGCCGGACCAGCTGCGCGCGGCGATCTTCTCCTACAACCCGTCGGCGTCCTATGTGAACGCCGTGCTGACCTGGATGACCGCCTATCGGGAGAAGGGCGCGACCGCGCTGCCCGGCGAGCCGGCGCAGGCCGGTGACCCGGAGCCGGCTATCCCGGAGCTGACCGCCCCGGAGCCGGCTGGCGACCCCCTGGTCCCGGCCGAGCCCACGACGCCAGCTGAGCCCACCACGCCGGCTGAGCCCACCGCGCCGGCCGAACCGGGCACGCCGGCCCCCGGTGAGCCGCCGGCCGGGCCGGGGCCGTCGCTGCCTGCCGGCGGGGACGGGGGGCCCCGCGTCGAGGTCGTCCCGGAGGAGCACCGGCCGGGTGACGGGGGCGAGGTCGGCGAGGAGCCGGTGTCCGCGGCGCTGCGCGACCTTGGCATCGCGGTCACCGATCTCGCCGTCACACCGGTCGAGCTCGACGGCGCCGCCGCCGGCTTCGAGGCGCTGGACCTGACCTCGGCGCGCCGCCCGGCTCCGGCCGGACCGCTGCGGGTGGTGGCCACCGCCGCGACGGAGGCCGGGCGCCCGATCGCGAGAAGCGAGATCACGATTCCCGCCGAGCCGGACCGGCCCGCGCAGGCAGCGCCCGGGGGCACGGGAGCGGCGTCCGGGGCCGCTGGAACGACGCCCGGGGAGGAGAAGCCGACCCTGCTCGCGCGGCTCGCCGGCGGGGACCTCGCCGCGGCGGGCCTGCCCGCGGGACGGTTCGTCCTCACCCTCGAGGCGCATGCCGAGTCCGGGCGCGTGTACACGGTGCGGCTGCTGGTCAGCCAGGTGAACGTGAAAGCCTTCGTCGCCCGCCCGGCGGCCACCGGCACTCCGCCCACCGGGCACGCGCCGTCCCCGAAGCCGCCGGCGTCCGCACCCGGGCCGTCTACCGGATCGCCCGCCGGCGCACCGAGAACTCCCGTCCGGCCCGCCACTCCACCGGCCGCCTCGCCGCCAGCCACGTCGACACCGGCCACCTCAAAGCCAGCCACGTCTCCACCGGCCGCCTCGCAGCCGGCCGCCTCGCAGCCGGCCACCACGCAGCCGGCCACCACGGCGCCAGCCGCGGTGGGGTCCGGCCCCGCGACGCCCACGGCGACTCGGACGGGTGGCCCGGCGTCCGCGGCGCCGTAGGGCGCGTGTGCGGCGCGGCGCCACCGGAATGAGCACCATGGAATGAGCGCCGCCGGGATGGCGGCCGCGGCGGGCCCGCTCGTCGAGGCGGCCGTGCGCGGGGCGTGGGCCGGGGACGTCCACGATGGTGGATGTCGGATCGTGGGTGTCGGAACGGGTCGGGAAAGCGGGTGTCGGTGAGGGCACGGACGAACGGGCGGGCGCCGGAGGTGCGGGCGGTGGGCGCCCGAGGTGCCGTGAACGAGGTGCTCGTCGTGGGCGACGGGGAGCCGGTGGTGCTGGTCGCGCACGCGTGGGGGGCGTCGGCGCGGGTCATGCTGCCGACGGTGGCTGGTGTCCCCGGGACGCTGGTCGCGGTGAACTTCCGCGGCTATGGGGGCTCGTCGCCCCGGCCGAACGGCTGGACGTACGCCGACCTCGCCGAGGAGCTGGCCGGCGTCGCCCGTGCGGTGGGGGCCAGCGCGGCGGTCGGGCAGAGCATGGGCGCGGGCGCGCTGCTCGCCCTGGCCGACGGCGAACCGGACCTGTTCACGGCGATGGCGCTGCTGCTGCCCCCGGCGGTCGACGAGCCGATCCCGGCCGAGATCCACGAGATGTTCCGGCGCGTCCACGTCGCCAGGCTGGCCGGTGACCCGGCGGAGCTGCGGGCCGAGATCGCGCGGTGCATGTCCCCGGAGCTTCGGGACGCCCGTGGCGGCGCCGTCTACCTGCGCGCGTACGCGCTCATGCTGATGGCCTGCTCGGCGCCCACCGAGCGGCCGGGGAACGCGCCCGTCCCGGACCGCGCCCGGCTGGCGCGGGTGCGCGCGCGGACGCTGGTCGTCGGCCAGGAGGGCGACCTCATCCACCGCACGGAGACGGCACTGGCCCTCGCCGCGGCTCTTCCCGCCGCCCGGTCACATGTGTTCCCGGCAACAGCACCGATGTGGAGCGAACGGCTCGCGCTGCGCACGCTGCTGACCGACCACCTGGCCCCGGCTGACATCCCGGCGCTGGCGGGTCATCGGGCGGTGACCGACCCGCCGGGTACGGCCGATCCGCTGAGCTGACCGTTCACCCGGCCGGTCGAGCCCCGCCCCGCCCCGCGGCGCGCGGACGGCACGGTATCGTCGATGCCGGTCGAGGGGCGCTGCAACGGACCGAGGTCCGCCACGCTCGATCGGAACCTCATCCGCAAGGGCGCCTCCCACAACCGGGAGGTGTGCGCGATGGCAGGATCCGGATCGCTCGACGAGGTGTCGGTCCCCGCCGGCACTGTCGGAGGCGAGCAAGCCGAGGCCGGCGCCGGCGCACGGCCCGAACCCGGCGGTGCCGTCCGGCCGGCGGCCGCCGGCAGCGAACAGGCGCTGCGGGAGCTGCTGGAGCAGCGGGTCGTCGTCCTCGACGGGGCCTGGGGCACGATGCTGCAGAACGCCGGCCTCACCCCCGCCGACTACCGCACGGAGCGGTTCGCCGACCACCCGAAGGACGTCACCGGCGACCCGGACCTGCTGAACCTGACCCGGCCGGACGTCATTCTCGACGTGCACCGGCAGTACCTGGCGGCCGGCGCGGACATCACGACCACGAACACGTTTACCGCGACGAGCATCGCCCAGGCCGACTATGGCCTGCAGTCGCTCGTGCGGGAGATGAACGTGCGGGGCGCGCAGCTGGCCCGCCAGGCCGCCGACGAGGCGGGCGGGCGGCGGTTCGTCGCCGGGTCGATCGGGCCGCTGAACGTCGCGCTCTCGCTGTCGCCGCGGGTCGAGGACCCGGCCTACCGGGCGGCAACCTTCGACGAGGTCCGGGACTCCTACGCCGAGCAGATCGAGGCTCTCGCCGAGGGCGGGGTCGACCTGCTCCTCATCGAGACGATCTTCGACACGCTCAACGCGAAGGCCGCGATCGCCGCCGCCCGCGAGGTCGCGCCCCAGCTGCCGCTGTGGATCTCGGTGACGATCGTCGACCTGAGCGGGCGGACGCTGTCGGGGCAGACCGTCGAGGCGTTCTGGAGCTCCATCGCGCACGCGAACCCGCTGGTCGTCGGGGTGAACTGCTCGCTGGGCGCCGACGAGATGCGCCCGCACGTCGCCGACCTCGCCCGCCTCGCGGGGACGTACACGGCCTGCCATCCCAACGCCGGCCTGCCGAACGCGTTCGGCGGCTACGACCAGTCCCCGGAGGAGGCCGGCCGGCTGATCGGCGAGTTCGCCGAGGCGGGCATGGTCAACATCGTCGGCGGCTGCTGCGGGACGACCCCGGCGCACATCGCGCGGATCGCCGCCGCGGTCGCCGGCGCGGCACCGCGCCCGGTTCCGGCGCTGCCGCCGCGCACCCGGTTCAGCGGGCTGGAGCCGTTCGAGATCGGCCCGGACACCGGGTTCGTCATGATCGGCGAGCGCACCAACGTCACCGGTTCGGCGCGGTTCCGCCGGCTGATCGAGGGCAACGACTTCCAGGGCGCCATCGACGTCGCCCTGGAGCAGGTGCGCGGCGGCGCGAACCTGCTCGACGTCAACATGGACGCCGACCTGCTCGACAGCGAGCGGGCGATGACGACCTTCCTGAACCTGCTGGCCACCGAGCCGGAGGCGGCCCGGCTGCCCATCATGATCGACAGCTCCCGCTGGACCGTGCTGGAGGCGGGCCTGCGCTGCGTGCAGGGCAAGGGCGTGGTCAACTCGATCAGCCTCAAGGAGGGTGAGGAGCCCTTCCTCGAGCAGGCCCGGCGCATCCGCGACTTCGGCGCCGGCGTCGTCGTGATGGCCTTCGACGAGCAGGGCCAGGCCGAGACCGCCGAGCGCAAGGTGGCCATCTGCGGCCGCGCCTACGACCTGCTCACCCAGCGGGTCGGCTTCCCGGCCGAGGACATCGTCTTCGACCCGAACGTGCTCGCCGTCGCCACCGGAATCGCCGAGCACAACGGCTACGCGAAGGCCTTCCTCGACGCGCTGCCGCTCATCAAGCAGCGCTGCCCCGGGGTGCACATCAGCGGTGGCATCTCGAACCTGTCGTTCTCCTTCCGCGGCAACGACGTCGTCCGCGAGGCGATGCACTCGGCGTTCCTCTTCTACGCCGTGCAGGCCGGGCTCGACATGGGCATCGTGAACGCCGGCCAGCTCGCGGTCTACCAGGACATCCCCGCGGACCTGCTCGAGCTCGTCGAGGACGTGCTCTTCGACCGGCGGGACGACGCCACCGACCGGCTCGTCTCGTTCGCCGAGACGGTGACCGGCAGCGGCACGAAGCGCGTCGTGGACCTGTCGTGGCGCGAGGGGCCGGTGGAGCAGCGGCTGTCCCACGCGCTCGTGCACGGCATCGTCGACTTCATCGAGGCCGACACTGAGGAGGCCCGGGCCAGCGCGGCCCGCGCGCTCGACGTGATCGAGGGCCCGCTGATGGACGGCATGAAGATCGTCGGTGACCTGTTCGGCTCCGGGAAGATGTTCCTGCCGCAGGTCGTGAAGAGCGCCCGGGTGATGAAGCGCTCCGTCGCCTACCTGGAACCGTTCATGGAGGCCGAGAAGCAGCAGGCGCTGCTGGACGGCACCGCCAGCTCCGACCGCAGCGGCAACGGCAAGGTGGTCCTCGCGACGGTCAAGGGCGACGTCCACGACATCGGCAAGAACATCGTCGGTGTGGTCCTCGGCTGCAACAACTACGAGGTGATCGACCTGGGGGTGATGGTCCCCGCGAAGGTCATCCTCGACACGGCGGTGGCCGAGAGCGCCGACGCGATCGGCCTGTCCGGCCTGATCACCCCGTCGCTGGACGAGATGGTCTCGGTGGCCACCGAGATGCAGCGCCGCGGGCTGAAGCTGCCGCTGCTGATCGGCGGCGCGACCACCTCACGCCAGCACACCGCCGTGCGCATCGCCCCCGCCTACGACGCCACAACCGTCCACGTGCTGGACGCCTCCCGTGTCGTCGGCGTGGTCTCCGACCTGCTGGACAGCGACCGGGCCGCCGACCTCGCCGTGCGCAACCGGGACGAGCAGCAGCACCTGCGTGAGCAGCACGAGAAGCGCCAGCAGCAGCCGCTGCTCACCCTCGCCCAGGCGCGGGCGAACCGCGAGCGGGTCTCGTTCGACGAGCTGCCCACACCGGCGTTCACCGGCATCCGGGTCGTCACGCCGGAGCTCAGCGCGCTGCGCGAGATGATCGACTGGCAGTTCTTCTTCCTCGCCTGGGAGCTGAAGGGCAAGTACCCGGCGATCCTCGACCAGCCGGTCGCCCGCGAGCTGTTCGACGAGGGCAACGCGCTCCTCGACCAGATCATCGCGGACGGCTCCCTGCGCGCCGAGGGCGTCTACGGCTTCTGGCCGGCCAACTCGGACGGCGACGACATCCTGATCGACGTCGGCGCCGGCGATGGTGGCGGTGACGCCGGTGCCGGCCTCGGTGCCGACGCGGCGGGCCGGCTGCGGGTACCGATGCTGCGCCAGCAGACCGCCAAGCCCACGGGACGCCCGAACCGCAGCCTCGCCGACTACGTGGCCCCGGCCGGCGACCATCTCGGCGGGTTCGCGGTGGCCATCCACGGCGCCGACACGCTCGCGGCCGCCTTCGAGGCCCGGCAGGACGACTACCGGTCGATCATGGTCAAGGCGCTCGCCGACCGGCTGGCCGAGGCGTTCGCCGAGTACGTCCACCTCGAGGCGCGCCGCGCCTGGTTCGAGCCCGGGTCCGAGCCGGCGCTGGCGGACCTGCACGCCGAGCGGTTCCGCGGCATCCGCCCCGCCTTCGGCTACCCGGCGAGCCCGGACCACAGCGAGAAGCAGGCCCTGTTCGACCTGCTGGACGCCGGCCAGGTCGGCCTGGGCCTGACCGAGTCCTTCGCGATGACCCCGGCCGCCGCCGTCAGCGGGCTGATCTTCGCCAGCCCGGCGTCGCGGTACTTCACCGTCGGGCGCATCGGCCGCGACCAGGTCGAGGACTACGCCGCGCGGCGCGGCCTGACGGTCGGCGACGTCGAGCGCTGGCTGCGCCCGAACCTCGCCTACGACCCCGAGTAGGGATCTCGTCCCGCGCGGCTGGCCAGAACCCGGCCGCGCGGGGCGCACCCCGCCCTCTCCCCGCCTTCCCTTGTTCCGCCTTCCCTTGTTCCGCCTTCGACGGCGGGCCCGGCGATGCCTCGGTCAGGCATAGCCGAACAACGGAGGAAAGGCGAGGACCACGATCCAGGCCCAGACGGCGTACACCGGCAGGTAAGAGGTCTGCCAGCGTTCGAGCGCCGCGAATGGCGTGTGCCGGCGGACCAGCTTCAGCAGGAGCCACGCCGACCAGGCGAGGTTCGCCAGCAGGATGGCGTTCTCCCCGAGCGCCGCGGCCTTGTTGGGCGTGGTGCCGTACTCGGTGATGCGCCCGGTGACCGCCAGCAGGACCAGCACGTCGATGGCCAGCGCGCTCACCACCAGGGCGAGCTGCAGCCGGTCGAACAGGTCGGGCGGGGCCAGCGGATCGCGGGCTGACATCGAGTAGAGCAGCAGCCCCAGGACGACGACCAGCAGCAGGTCGAACAGGATCAGCGCGTCCCGCTCGACGTCGATGCCGGTGCCGGTGCAGCAGACGGCGATGAGGAAGGCCAGCAGGACCACGGTGAACAACGGGGTGAACAGCCTGGTGAGCACCGGGGCGATGTTCTCCACCACGCTCTGCTTCGCTTCGACGAGCCACCCGGCCACGATGACCCCGGCTGCCGCTCCACAGGGAAGGAGCCACTGCGAGATGAAGTCGTCCGAAACGATTCCGATGGCTTCGAAGGTGCCGGCCGTGAACACGGTGAGCACACCGCCGCCGAGGGCGATGAGGACGAAGTAGACGAACCATTCGCCGGTGAAGCGGATGAAGTCCATGCGTCTGCGCGACGACCGCCAGTCGTCCGCGGCGTAGGCCAGGCCCACCACGAGCCACAGGGCGATCGGCAGGTGGATGCTGGTGACGACCACCGACTGCGAATCGTCGCCGAGCGGGTAGACGTTGGCCGCCACCGCGCCGAGCGCGAACAGCGCCGCCAGGATCCCGACCAGCGGGCGCGGGGCCTGGCGGCGCCAGGCGAGGAAGCCGGCCAGCCACGGCAGGACGAACAGGCTGAGGTTCGGCCCGTAGAACGAGGCCGAACCGTCGTCGGTCATCCGCACGCCGAACAGCTCCGGCGCCTTGACAGACACCGCCGCGCCCGCGGCGCAGAGCACCAGCATCCGCAGGTCGCGCCGCGAGCGGGTGTCCGCGGCCGGGCCGCCGGTCAGGACCAGCTGTTTCCACAGCCGTTCCGAATGCTCCCGGGCGAACTCGCGGGACAGCTCGTCGAGGCTGCCCATCCGTTTGACCGCGACCAGGAACGCCTCGTCGGCGCTCAGGCCGGCCATGACGAGCTCGTCGACGGAACCGCGGAGATGGTCCTCGAGCTCGTCGGCGTCGGCGGTCCGCAGCTCCCGGCGGCGCTGCGCGTAGTGACGCCACTGCGCGAACTGCGCCTCCAGCGCGTCCAGCGGCTGCTGTGCCTCCAGCGCCTGCTGGCCCTCCTGTGCCGTCATGCGTGGCCCTCCACTGGGATCGCCGGGATGGCTGGGATGGCCGTCAGCGGGCCGCGGTCGCCGAGGCCCGTCCAGATCTCCTTGAGCGCGTCCACGACCGTGTCCCACTGACGGCGCTGCTCGGCCAGTTCAGCCAGGCCGGTGTCGGTGATGCGGTAGTACTTGCGCCGGCGCTCGCCGGTGGCCGACCGCCAGCTCGACTCCACATGACCGAGGCGCTCAAGCCGGTGCAGCAACGGGTAGAGCAGGCCCTCGGTCCAGTCCAGCTCGCCGCCGGACAGCTCGTTGATCCGCTTGAGGATCGCGTAGCCGTAGCTCTCCTCCTCCGCCAGGATGCCGAGCACGATCGGCGTCGCCGAGGCGGCCACCAGATCCTTGGCGACCTTCACGACACCTCCCCTCGGTACCCTAGAAGCTCCATGCATAGTACTGCTAGGTAATCTTGGGAGACAACAGGGCGCGACACGCGTCCGTGTTCGGAGCGTCGCGTGGCGATGTCATCGCATGCCGAAGCCGGCAGGCGGGACGAGACGGCTCGAACCCGGGAGGCCCGGCGCGGGCGAGCGGTCCGTCAGGCCAGGGGGCTCCGGCGCAGGCAGCTACCCGGCCACGCTGGTGTGGGCGGGGAACTTCGGCATCTGGGTGCCGGTCGAGCCCGGGCTCGACTTCGACGACACCAGGGACCGGGTCGAGCGGCTCTCGCGTACCAGCGGGGCCGTCGCGCCGGGTCTGGTGCGCTGGAAATGGCAGGTGCGGGAACGCGCCGGGCGGGCCCGGCTCGACGACCCGGCGCTACGCCCCGACGACGGCGCCATCCGCTCGGCGCTGGCCCGGCTGGCCGAACGCGGCGGCTCGCACAGGACCGTCCCGCCCCGGGCAGGCCCTACCGCCGGTGACCTGACCTGCGGCGGGCTCAGGGCTGGCGGACTCAGAGGGCTGGCGGACTCGGGGCTGGCGGACTCAGCTGCTGACGATCTCGCTGATCTGCATGACGGGGGTGATCGTCGTGTAGTTCGGCAGGTCGACGCTCATGGCTGTGCTGTCGGCGCTCATCGCCGCCTGGAGCGCCTCCGCCGACTCGAAGAGGAAGTGCGACGCCGCCACGTACGGCCCGCGGATGCCCTGGTCGACCTCGACCTCGGTGAGCCCCCACATCCGGCAGGCCATCGGGATGTGCTTGTTCACGTAGTAGTCGAGGTCGAACGTCGCGCCCTCGGTCCTCGGGTAGAACACGCTCAGCCGGATCACGGCCTCGACCTCCTCGTTCACCGCGCCTGCCGGATGAGACGCGTTCATCCCAGCTTCTCCCAGAACACACCGCCCACGCACCCGTTGGCCGGAAACAGCGACGCTTACGTACTCGTCAGATGGCTGGGGTCGTCCAGGGCGGCGGTCGTGAGCCAGCGGTCGCGGTAGGCGGACGGGCTCTCTCCCGTCCACGCCCGGAAGGCACGTGCGAGCGCGCTCGCGCTGCCGAAGCCCACCTCGGTGGCGATCTCGCCGACCGAGGTCGTCGGCGTGCTCAGCAGTGCCATGGCCCGGATCAGCCGGACCTGCCGCAGGTACTCCCGCCACGACTGCCCCAGGACGGCCGCGAACCGCCGGCGCAGCACCCGCTCCGAGATGCCGACGGCCCGGCACACCCGGGCCGCTGTGACCTCGGCGAGGTGGTCCGTGGTGTAGGCCATCACGTCCCGGACGACGGGATCGTCCGCGGTGGGCAGCGACAGTGGTGCCTCGTGCGCGAGCTGGCCGCGGACCACCGCGGCCAGCGCCCTGAAGAAAGTGTCGGCCTCGGCGTCGTCCTCGCCCCGGCCGATCGGCCATCGGGTCGCGTACCGCATCATCTCCCGCAGCACCGGCGGCACGGGAATGACGGCGGCCCGCGAATACGGGAAGTCGAAGACCGCGGGGTCGAAGAACACCGCGATCGTGGTCACGTTCCTGAGCAGGGGCGAGTGCTCCACCCCGGCCGGCACCCACGCGGCGTAGGACGGCGGCATCAGATAGTGGGTCGTCGGTGTGCGGATCTCCGCGAGACCGGAAACGGCGTACTCGACCTCGTGCAGGTCGTGCCGGTGCCAGTAGGAGATCAACTCGTCCGCCCGGTGCTCCACCGTGCCCGCGCCGACCGTCACGCACCGGCGCATGGGGAGAAAAGGCACTGCCGTCACGCTGGAATCGTAGGCGACCAGCCGGTCCGGGCGGGGCCGCCGCGTACGCGGGAAGGCCGGTCCGAACTGGGCCGCCGCGGTACGCGGGAAGGCCGCTGCGGTCGCGCGCCGATGCCCGCGGCGTCCCTACAGTCAGGCCGGTCCGATGGCCACTGTTGCCGAGGAGGCGACGAAGAATGGACGAGCGGGACTTCGGGGCGTCCGCGCAGGTGCTCGCGAAACTGGACCACCTGGGCGTGCCCGAACTCGAGATCCTCTACAAGCTGGAAAGGACGTCAGGACAGCTCTATTTCCATCTGGCGGACAACATCGGCAACGAAGAAGCCGCCGAGCTGCTTCGCCGCAACGGCCGGGAGGAACTGGGCCACGCCAACCGGATGGGACAGGCCATCGGCATCAAACTCGGACGCGCCTACGAGGCCTCGGCGGACATGAAGGCGGGATATCCCGTCGCCGCGCCCACCGCCGTCGACGCGGCCCTGCTGAGCGCCATCGTGCGCGGCGAACGCGCCGGCGACGCCGACTACCAGCGGTGGGCGGCGTCCGAGACGGACGAGAAGGTCGCCCGCCTGCTCCGGATCAGCGGCACCGAGGAGTCCGCGCACGCCGACCGGGTGGCCCGCGCGATCACTCTGCTGGATTCGGCCGGCTGACAGCCGACGATCCGCAGGTGTTTCAACTGCGGCCGACGGAGCGGGGGACTGAGGCCGGGCCGGCCACCGGGCGGGGAATCACCGGCGCGTCCCGGCCGGTCCCCCCACCGCCGGCCCTGCCACGCTCACTCACCTTCTCCTCGTGGTATTCCTCCTCGACGTTTACCTTCCAGATGTCGTGCCCGGCGTCGTCGAGGATGTTCTCCACCGTGAGCATGGCGGTCAGCATCGAGTGATCGGCGTTGTTGTAGCGGTGCATGCCGTTCCGGCCGACCGGATGCACATTGGGAACATGTAGCGCCAGCCATTCCCGCATCACCTCCACGTTCCGCCGGTAGAACTGGTCATAGGTCGGATACGCCTTGGGGACGCGGACGACGTAGCCCCGCTCGACCGCGCCGGGGCGGACCAGCCCGAGGGCCTCGAGCTCGGCGGTGCCCAGCGCGACCAGCTCGTCGTCCGGACGAACCCACATGTCGTCGCCCTCGAAGACGAAGAACTCGAGCCCGAGGCAGGTCCTGCCCTCCTTGACCAGGTACGGGGACCACGACCCGTAGTTCTGGATGCGCCCCACCCGCACCCCGGGGTCATGGATGTAGATCCAGTTGTCCGGGAAACCGAACTCCTCCGGCACGATGAGCGCGACGGTCAGGTAGTCGCGGTAGCGCAGATCGTTGGCCGCGTCGAGAACATGTGCTGGCGGCGGCGGATCCATGCTGGTGAGCAATGTCGACATCGGCATCGACGAGATGACGTGATCGGCCGGCACTCGCGCGCACTCACCGGACCGCGTCCGCACGGTGACCGCGACCGCCCGGCCGTCCTCGTGGTGGATCCTGGTCGCGGACGCGTTCATCACGACCCGCCCACCCAGTTTCTCGACCTTGACCGCGGCCGCCTCCCACATCATTCCCGGCCCGTACTTGGGGTAACGGAACTCCTCGATGAGGCTGGTTATCTTCTTCTGGTTACGCTTCGGAAGTACCGCATTCACGATGGCGGCGGCAAGCGACAGACCTTTTACCCGCTGGGCCGCCCAGTCGACCGGCATCTGGCTTACCGGCATCCCCCACACCTTCTCGGTGTAGGTCTTGAAGAAGGTCCGGTAGAGGCGCCATCCGAACCGCGCCACCAGCCATGCCTCGTAGTTGGTCGCCCGCTCCTTCGGAGGCCGGACGCGCGCCCACAGGTACGACGCGATGGCGAGCGACGCCTCGCCCAGGCCGAGGTTGCGGAGCGCGTTGAGCGCCTTCAGCGGGTAGTCATAGAGCTTTCCGCGGTAGTAGATCCTGCTCATCCGGGGGCGCAGCAGAAAATCCTCCTCGGGCAGGATCTCGCGCCAGAGCGCATCCACCTGCGAGACCTTCGTGAAGAAGCGATGGCCGCCGATGTCGAAACGCCAGCCGTCACGCACGACGGTGCGACTGATGCCGCCGACCACGTCGTCGGCCTCGTAGCAGGAGACCGGCGCACCCCTGGTCGCGAGCTGGTAGGCGGCGGTCAGTCCCGCCGGCCCGGCTCCGATCACGACGGTGTGCGGGCGGTCGCTGGGCGGGGTGTCGGGGTTGGGCACTCGTCTCTCCTTGAACGGAAGCTGGGCCGGCACGAGCGGCCGTCCCGCCCGCCGCGCGCCAGCCAGAAGCCAAGATTGGACGTCTACGCCTAGAAGGTTGGACATCTGCGTCCAAGGTTAGCCTGACCCGATGCCAGGCAACGAAGGCGGGCCCCCGCGAGCGCGGCGCGGCCTTCCCGCCAAACGCGAGGCGATCATGGCGGCGGCACTCGATCTCTTCGTCCGCCAGGGATACGCGGCCACGACACTCGACGACATCGCCACCGCGACGCCGGTCTCGAGGCAGACCGTCTACAACCACTTCGGCGACAAGGAGACGCTGTTCCGTGCGGTCATCGACACGCACCTGAACGCGACCCTCGAGGCGTTGCACGCCCCAGCCGACCGGCCGACCACCGGCCCGGCCGAACGCCCGGTGGACGCCGAGTCGCAGCTGAACGATCTCGCGAGACGCCTGACAGCGATCTTCCTCAATCCCCGGACGGCGTCACTGCGGCGACTCCTCCAGTCGGAGGGCCCTCGCCAACCACATCTGCTCGAGCTGTGGCGCACCCGCGTCGCCGGCCCCGTCTGGTCGGAGGTGATCAGCCAGCTGACCCGGCTCACGCACGCCGGCGCGCTGCGCATCGACGATCCCGTCAGGGCCGCGAGCCAGTTCATCGTCCTGGTCACCGGCACGGCCTGGCAGATCACCGAGGTGGGTGTCTTCCTCTACCCGCCCCCGCCGGGCGTGGACGGCGAGCAGTTGGACACCGCGGTCCGCTCCTGCGTCGCGCTGTTCGTCCGCGGCTACCGGCAGACGACCCATTGACCCACTTGGCGTGAAGCTCCCAAAACCAAACCCGTCAGTACAGTGAATGCTCGTCGGCCACCCGCGAGGGAGCGCCCGGCCGCCGCCGGGCCGGCCGCCCTCACCGCCGGGGGCCGGTCAGCTCACCGGCGAAGAAGTCCAGGGTGGCGCGGGTCTTCGTCTGCTGCGGCCCGCTGAGATCGACACCGTACCGGCGCAGGACGTCCGCCGTGCGCCCGGCGACGCGCAGCGCCTCGGCGGGCCGGCAGCGGGTGGAAAGCTCGAGGATGCGTGAGCCGTCGGGATACGTCCACCGCTCCGCGAGCAGCGCGCGGTCGTGACCGGCGGGGATGATTTTGACCCGGCGGGCGTCCACCGGGCCGAACACCGCGAGATCGTCGACGTTGAGCCGGGCCGGCAGGCGGGTGGCGAGCAGCCGCAGCTGCGGCGGGGTGAACAGCCGGTGCAGCGCCCGCCGCCGGGCCATCGCCCGGTCGACGTCGGCGGCGTCCAGCCGGGCCCGCAGCGCCCCGGAGCAGACGTACCGGCCGGGCATACCGTCGATCTCGACGATGAAGTTGCGGGAGCGGCGCAGCCGCGGCGGGACCTCGGCCGGGACGACGGGCCGCAGCTTCACCACCGCGTCGTCGGCGCGGCCGGCGATGCTGCGGACCCGGGCCACCACACCGTTGCGGTGCAGCGCGCGCTCGGGAGTGTCCAGGTAGAAGACCCGCAGCGCCCGGGCGCGGGTGAACTCGATGCCGAGCGCGGCGCAGGTCGCCTCGTGCGCGGCCACGGGCACGACCAGCTTCAGCTCGACCCGGTCGGCCTCGCCGGTCAGCGCCAGCAGGTCGTCGAGATCGGTGTCGGAAAGCTGCCAGAACCGCTGCGCGGCGTGTCGATGCCGGGCGGATCGGGCCCCGCCGGCCACACCCTCCTCGCCGACCCCAAAGCGGGCCCGGTCACGGGGACTGGAGTGAGCGCGGGTCATCAACCGCCATGATAAGAGAACGTGGCGTTCACTTGCCGGCCAAAAATCGTCTGCGTAACCGTCACCCCCCGTTCACGACACCGTGTCACGACGCGGCGCCCGCGGCCCGGGGACGGAACGCGGCCGACGCGCCGGACGGTCAGTGGCCGCCCGGCGCCGGCCTGTGCGCGCTCAGTCGTCGACGAGCTTGATGGCCTGCTTGGGGCAGGCGGTGACGGCCGCGCGGACGTCCTTGACGAGGTCCTCCTCGGGGCGCTCGTCCAGCACGTTCAGATAGTCGTTGTCGTCGAGCTCGAACACCGTGGGAGCGAGTCCCACGCACAGCGCGTTGCTCTCACAGAGCTTGAAGTCCACGACCACTCGCATGCTGACCTCCATCGGGCAGTTCGGACAGTGCGGACGTCCGTCGTCCCGCCGGCCTCAGCCTTGCCCGCGGGCCGGCCGTCCGATGGACGTCAGAGCTTCGCGCGGGGGTGCCGCGCGCGGAGGTCAGGCTACGACTTCTTCGCCCACGAGGGTCGTTCGGTGCATCAACCGGCGCGACGTCGCCGTGTACGGGATCGCCCGGTGCAGCATGCCGGTGTTGTCCCAGATCACGAGGTCGCCGCGGTGCCAGTGATGACGCAGGACGAACCGCGGCTGGGTCGACCACTCGAGGAGCCGGTCGAGCAGGGCGCGGCTTTCGTCCGCCGGCCAGCCGACGACGTGGTCGGTCGTCGCGCCGACCAGCAGCGACCTGCGGCCGCTGCGGCGGGTCCAGACCAGCGGGTGCTCACGGGCCGGCACCCGCGCCCACAGCGCGCGGGTCCGCTCCGACGCGTCGGGCTCGGCCAGCGACTGTGAGGCCGCGAAGCTGTGCACGACGCGCAGCTTCGCGAACTGCTCCTTCTCGGCGTCGGAGAGCGCCTCGTAGGCGGCGTAGGTGTTGGCGAACTCGGTGTCGCCGCCCTCGTCGGAGACCTGGTGGGCCGTCAGCAGCGTGGCCTTCTGCGGCAGCTCGTCGTTGGCCCCGTCGATGTGCCAGAAGAAGGTTCCCCGCCGGTAGGCGGCCAGGACACTTTCGGCGGGGTCCAGAGTGATCTTCGAGATCTCGGGGTGGGTGTCCGTGCCGCCCACGGGGGCGACGACCACCTGGCCGAGCAGGCGACTGAAGGCGACCAGGTCGTCGTCGCCGACATGGGTCTCGCGGTAGACGACGACGCCGTGGCGTTCCAGCAGGACCTGACAGTCGGCCGCGACCGCCGGGTCGGCGAGCTGGTGGCCGGCGAGGCCGGCGATCTCGACGCCGACCTCCGGGCTGATCTCGGTGACGGTCACGGCCATGACTACTCCTGTCGGGTCTGGGTGTGCCACCACCCGGGGGGGACGGCGCCGTGCCGGGTCGCTCGTCCGGCGGTCAGGTCTGGGTGAGGTCGTCGTCGAGCTCGAGCTCGAACGAGCGCATCATCAGCGCCAGGGTCTCGTACGCGCCGACCGTGAAGATGATGTCCAGCAGCTGCTGGGTGTCGAGCTTGGCTACGAGGATCTCCCAGGTTCCGGCGCCGATCGCACCCTCGGTGAGGAGCTCGTCCACCGCGCGGATCAGCGCCGCCTCGACCGGGTCCCAGAAGGGCGCGTCCGGGCCCAGCGCGATGCGTGTGATCTCGTCGTCGGTCAGGCCGATGTCGTGGCCCATGACGACGTGCTGCGTCCACTCGTAGTAGCACTTGCGCAGTGCCGCCACCCGCAGGACGATGATCTCCCGCTGCCGCAGCGTCAGCGTCGTCGCGCGCTGGATGTGGCCGTTGAACGTGAAGAAGGCGTGCGCCAGCTTGGGGTGGTGGGCGAGCGTCCCCAGTGTGTTCAGCGCCTTGGGCTTGCCCTCGGAGGGCATCGGAGGGTGCAACGGCTCGGGCGGCGTCAGGGCTGCCAGGGCCGGACGCATCTCCTTCGGCCATTCCCTGAGGGGAAGCGGGTCGATACGTGCCATATCAGAGGTTCCTCCGCCCTTGAACCGGTAAACACCCGGCAACCGATAGTGATACCGATCACACAGCAGGTCAATAGTACTGTGATAACCGGCGCGAGCCGCCCGAACCGAACGAATCCCAAAAAATGCCTATCACCTGACGTTGGGCCGGTCAAGACCCACAGATCAATTCCGTCCGGCCGATCACCGCCTCCGACACCGCGTCACGGACGGTATTCGACCTCCCGGAATTCCGGCGCCACCACGATGCCCGGAAAACCTTATATGACACACCCGAGAACCACCTTACCGCCTACAACCCCGCTGGTGACGCCCCAGGACAGGACCCGACCTCCGGGCCCGGCCTGGCCTGGCCTGGCCGCTGGTGGACGTGAGCACCGCAGCCGTCGATTGCATTTTTTGGTAATCATCCTCTCCTCGACAGAGAGGATGATTTTCGATCATCGGCGATAATCAACTCAGCCCGGATTAGTTTCTGAACACCCGATTTATCAAGACCCCGACCCCAGGAGGCTCCCCGGCCGGGAGACAGTGCGGAGATACTCGGAGCAGGCGTCCGGCGGGCAGTCAGGTGCCCTTCACGAAGGGATAGATCCGGGTGAAGTCGGCACCGGGTGCCGCGGCCGCGAACCGCTCCCACACCGACGCCGTGACCGCCCCGATCCGCGAGTTCGGTGAGTTCGGTGAATTCTGTGGGCTTCGCACGGCACCGTCGTGCTCCTGGACGGCCGCCAGATAGAGCGCGACGTCCTTCGCCATCAACGAGTTGGTGAAACCAGCCGCGTAGCGTTCGGTGAGTACGTGGTTGGGGAACTTGTCGCCGGTCGCCGAGCTCCGGCCGCTCGCGCCGTTCAGCACGTCGAGCATCGTGGCCATGTCGAGCCCGGCCGCGGTGCCGAAGGCGATCGCCTCGCTGGTCGCCGCCAGCGCCGTCGCGGAGAGGAAGTTGTTCGCCAGCTTCAGCGCCTGGGCCAGGCCCGGCTCGTCGCCCACTCTGGTCCGGCGGTCGCTCAGGCCGGCCAGGACGGGCGTGACCGCCGCGCAGTCGGCGTCGGACCCGGCGAACATCACCGCGATCGTGCGCGCCCGGGCGCCCGCCACACCACCCGACACCGGCGCGTCGACGTAGCCGACACCGGCGCCGGCCAGCCGGCCGGCGATCCGGCGCGCGGCGGCCACCCCGACCGTCGAGGTGTCGACGACGTACGCCGCCCGCCGGCCGGCCAGCGCGACGATCTCACCGGCGACCTGCTCGGACGCCGCCCCGTCGGGCAGGCTGAACACGACGGTGTCGGCCCGGCCGGCGACCTCGGCGACGTCGACCGCGCCGGCTGCTCCCACCGGGACCCGATCCGGGCCGGCCGCGTCGTGGGCGACGACGTCGAACCCGGCCGCGACCAGGTTCGCGGCCAGGGCGCCGCCCATGCTCCCCAGGCCCACGAATCCGACCGTCGCCCTCGTGCCCGCCATCACGCCCATCCTCGTCGCCGCGACCGCCTCGCCCGGGCGACGGCGCTCGGGCGGCGGCGGCCCGGTCGGGCCGGGACCTTCCTCCGGCGCCGCCACGAACGACAGCTTCGCAGAAAGTAGACTGATGCGTCTACTTGATTCACCGGCGTGATCGAGCCATGGGCACAAACCCGGCGGGGGTGCTTTCCCGCGGCGTTCACCCTGAGTCCACCGCCCGGCAGCCGCAGGCTCCGAGAATTTCTCTCAGCCGCTCCTCCGACGGGTCGGCGGGAGGTTTTCTCGTGGACCACGCGGTTTACCACGTGCTCGAGCAGAGCCGGGAATACGAGGTCGATCTTGTCGTCACCGCCGGCCAGTGGCCGGACGGGCTGACCGGGTTCGCATTTGTCGTCGGGCCGGCCCAGCCGACGGTGCTGGACTTCGCGCCGAGCGGACCGGGAATGCTGACCCGGGTCGATCTGGCGAAACGCACCTGGCGGACCCGCCGAGTGGTCACCCCGGACCTGGCGATGCTCGGCGGGCTGCGTGCCGCACTGGCTCCGGAGGAGCTCCAGCGGCTGCTGACCGGCGCCCACCCGTCACTCAGCCACACCGCGCCGCACTTCTTCGGCGACCGGCTGCTGCTCACCGCCGACCGGCAGCGGCCGGTGGAGCTCGACCCGGTCACGATGACCTACCGGACGTTCCTCGGCGCGGTACACGAGTACCCCCAGGTCGGGGCGCACCCGCTGTTCCCCGGGGTGCAGACGACGTCCCACCCGGTGGTCGACCCCGACGAGGGCTGTCTGTGGTGGAGCAACATCCACCTGCGCCCGCGCGGCCGGTCGACCACCGACGTGGAGGGCCCGCTGTCGGTGGTGCGCTGGGACGGCCACGGTGAGCTGGAGACCTGGGAGGTACCCGGGGCGCGCATCACCCAGGGCACCCACGAGATCGCGGTGACCCGCGACTACGTCATCTTCACCGAGATCGGCTTCCAGCCGGAGCCCGGCAGCGTCGCCGGCCGCGGCCGCACCAGGCCGCACCTGCCGTTCACCGACATCTATCTGGTCGCCAAGCGGGACCTGACCCGTGCCCGGGTCGGCTCCGCCGTGCCGGTGACGCACGCGCGGGTCCCCTACGAGTCGTTCCACGAGTTCGCCGACTACGGCCAGGACGGCGACGACGTCACGATGTACGTCGCGCACTCGAACGGCTGGGACATGAACTACGCCATCACCCGCTCGGACACCGTTTGGCGCACCGGGGACAGGCTGCGCAGCTGCCTGTCCGGGTTCATGCCGACGCCGGTCGACGCCGCACCGGTCGGGCGGCACGTCATCGACGGCCGTACCGGGCAGGTGCGGCAGAGCAGGTACTTCCTCGACCCGCAGCGGCACTGGGGAACCCTGCTCTACGCCCGCGACACCCGCCCGGCGGCGCTCGAGCGGGGCCGCCACCTGTGGCAGGCGTACTGGGGCGCCACGCCCGACACGATGGTCTCGGCGATCGTCGAGATGTACGCCGACCATCCGTTCCGGGTGGTCGGCGTCGACGACCTGCCCACGACCGAGATCCCGTCGTCGCTGGTCTGCATCGACCTGGAGTCGATGACCGAGCAGTCGGCGTGGACGTTCCCGGCCGGGACGATCTGCGAGTCCCCGGTCTTCGTGCCGGACAAGGCCGGCGGCGATGGCTGGGTGGTGGTCTTCGTCAAGCATGCGGACCGCACCGAACTGCAGGTCTTCGACGCCCTGGCGCTGGATCTCGGCCCGTGCGCCGTGGTGACGGCGCCAGGCCTGCGAATGCCCGTGCTGTTCCACTCGGGCTACACGGAGACCATCCGCTCCCCCGGTACCGACTACCGGCGCTCGTTCGCCGCCGACCTCGGCACCGGATGGCGCGACCTCTCCCCGGCCGCGCGCGCCATCGTCACCGAGATCGTGGAGGCGTTCGGCTAGGACGCGCATCGCATCAGTCGTTGACTTTCACGGCGGCCAGCCTGTCGGGGTCGAGAATGAGGTCGATCTCGCTGATGCGGCCGTTGACGACGATGAATCCCACGACTGCGATCAGCCCGGCTCTGCCACGCGCGATCATGCCGGCGGCGCCGTTGACGAGGGCGGGTTCCCAGGGGCCGGCGAAGCGTGGGCCCTGGGCGGCGGCGTGGCTGGCGACGTCGCGTGCTCCGGTGAGCAGTGGTGGGGCGAGCCAGGTGCGGGGCCCGGTGTCGACCCGGAGTCTGACGTCCGGGTCGAGGAGTTCGACGAGCGCGGCGAAATCACCGTTGCGAGCGGCGGCGAGGAAGGCTTCGGCCACGCGACGTTGGGTGGGGAGGTCGGGATCCGGCCGGGTGCCGCTGCCCTGGACACGACGACGGGCGCGACTGGCCAGCTGCCGTGTCGCCGCCGGACTCTTCTCGAGGATGGGAGCGATGTCGTCGAACGGGACGCCGAACATGTCGTGCAGCACGAACGCGAGCCGTTCCGCCGGTCGAAGGTTGTCCAGGACGACGAGGAGCGCCAGGCCGACCGAGTCGGCCAGCAGGACGCGTTGTTCGGGATCGGGGGTGTCTGCCTCGGTGATGACCGGGTCGGGCAGCCACGTGCCGGGCAGGTCCTCGCGCCGCGCCCGGCGGGCGCGCAGCATGTCGACGCAGACGCGCCCGACGACGGTGGTCAGCCACCCGGCCAGGTTGTCGATCGCCGTCTCGTCTGCTCGGCTGAGCCGCAGCCAGGCTTCCTGCACTGCGTCGTCGGCGTCCGCGAAGGAGCCGAGCATGCGGTAGGCGACGGCGCGCAGCTGGCGACGTTGGCGTTCGAACTGTTCGGCGTACCAGGCGGCGCCGTTCGCGGGGGACGCGGGCTCGAAGGTCATGACAGGTGGTCGGCGGCGGGGTCAGTCACGGCCGAACGCCTCCCGCCGGATCACCTGTAGGAGTGTCGGGGCGTTCTCGCTGGTCGTGATCTCGACCGTCCGGCCGACGAACCGCTTCCCGGTGGCCTGCGTCAGCAGGCAGTGGGCCAGGTCGGCACGGCTGGTGAAGACTCCGTCCAGCGGGCCGTCGCTGACGGTGTAGCGCGAGACGTGGTCGGCATCGAACAGCCCCGAGGATCGGATGATCGTCCATTCCGCGTCACTCTCGCGGACGATCTGCTCCATGGCCCGCATGTCCGCGTACGTGGTCCTGCCGATCGTCCTGACGATCATCGGCTGCATGACCCGGTTGAGCAGGAACCCGCCCTCGCGGTGGGGGTGGGGTTCGACCGCCGTCGAGCTGACGACGGCCAGCCGTTTCACACCGTGCCGCGTCATCGCCTCGAGAATCTTCGCGGCGCCGCGGCTGTAGACGGTGATCGGGCCACGGGTGAACGGCACCCCCAGGCTGGACAGCACCGCGTCGGCGCCCTTGATCGCCGGCGCGAGGGCGGCCCCGTCGGACACATCGCCCCCGATGACGGTGAGCTGCTCACCGGCCAGCGGGAACTCCGCCGGGCAACGCGTCACCGCCGTCACGGCGTGGCCCGCGTCGAGTGCCTGTCGCACCAAGAGGCGCCCCGTGGCCCCGCTGGCTCCGAAGATCGTGATCTTCATACGCTTCCGTCCTTCGCCTGTGCTCGCGTCCGCGTGGCGGCGCGGTCTGGTTCCTGCGCGCTGCAGGCGCCCTGCGGATACGTCGAATCCAGGCAGGTCGGATGTGACAGATCCGCGGTGGATCGGCACGGGCGATCACGGAGGGCCCAAGGGCTGAACGCCCTTGAGGCTAGGTGAGGATGCCGTCGAACACGACGGTGATGAGCCGCCGCGCGGCCGCCGCCCGGTCGGTGCCGGCCGGCACCGCTTCGGCCGCGGCGTCGAGCATCGTCATGAACAGCACGAGATCCGGCGGTTCGAGACGGAATACGGCCCACCCTAACCGCCTGTAGTGAGATTCGCGACCCATTCCGAGTCTCGTTTCATCTCTCTATGCTCCGGTGCCATGAATAGCGGGCCACAAGGGCGGCGTCGATTCAGCGGGGAACGGTGTCTCGCGGCCATCCCATGTGTGGACCTCCCGCGCGTAGCCAGGGAGAAGACTGTGCAGAGAGCGTCCCCGCGGACGGCCAGCGTCGCGGACCGGAACCTGCGCTACCCCGACCACCTGCAGCGGCGGCTGCTCGGCGCCGGCATCCCGGTCTCCGTCGTCAACGCCGGGATCAGCGGGAACATGCTCCTGACCTAGCGGTGAGCCGTCGCAGGCGGGGCGCAGCGGGCTGCAGCGCTTCGACGAGGACGCTCTCGCGCGGGCCGGTGTCGCCGGGGTGCTGCTGCTCGAGGGCATCAACGACCTCGGGCTGACCCCCGCCACACCCGAGCAGGTCATCGCCAGATACACCCAGCTGATCGACCGGGCGCACGCGGCGGGCGTGAAGATCTGGCTGGGAACGATCACGCCCGCGTCCAACGCCATCATCGACGGCACTGGCATGGCGCCCGACAGCGAGAACTACCGCCAGCGGATCAACTCCTGGATACGCGGCCAGCGCCTCGCCGACGGGTTCGTGGACTTCGACGCGGCGGTGCGCGACCCCGCCGACCCTTCCACGCTGCTGCCAGCGCTGAGCCTCCCAGCCGAACGAGAGCGGACGAGCGACAGCCGGACGAGACAGCCGGACGAACGACAGCGGCCGGGCGCGTGGGTACGCGCCCGGCCGGTGTCACGGATCGGTGGGGTCAGCCCCGGTTCGAGGCGCCCCGCGGGACGTCCCGGAAGGCCACCCCGCGGTCCTTCGCCGGCTCGCGGGGCATGCCGAGCACCCGCTCGCTGACAACGTTGCGGGCCATCTCGGTGGTGCCGCCGCCGATGCAGCTCACCTGCCGCAGCAGGAAGTCGTTGCCGCACTCGGCGGTGGCGCCGTCGTCGTCCGTCCAGGCCGCGCTCGCCCCGCCGGCCAGGTTGAACGACAGGGTCGTGGTCCGCGCGGCCGTCACACCGGTGAACAGCCGTCCGATGGCCGCCGACTGGTCGGGCATCCGGCCGGACCGCAGGCCGCGGGACAGCCGCCCCTGCAGCGCGTGCGTGACGAGGTCGAGCATGCGGCCCTCACCGATGAGGTCGCGCGCCAACGGGTCGTCGAGCCGGCCGGCGTCGCGCGCGATCTCCACCAGGTGGGTGGCGCGGATCGTGCCGCGCGCCCCGTCGGCGGGAATGGTGACGAGCGGCGAGTTGTGCAGCATCCGCTCGTGGAACATCCACCGCGTGCCGACCGTCCAGCCGTCGTCGACCTCGCCGATGCGGTCGGAGTCCGGGACCCGCACGTCGGTGAGGAACTCCTGGCAGAACTCCTTGTTGCCGTTCAGCATCTCGATGCGGTGCACCTCGATACCCGGCTGGTGAATCGGCAGGATGAACACGGTCAGCCCGCGGTGCTTCGGGACGTCCCAGTTCGTCCGGGCCAGGACGAGGCCCCAGTCCGACCACCAGGCGCCGGTCGTCCAGATCTTGGACCCGTTCAGGATCCAGTCGTCACCGTCGCGGACGGCACTGGTCAGCGCGGCGGCGACGTCCGAACCGGCGCTCGGCTCGGACAGGAACTGCATCCACAGCTCCTCGCCCTTCAGAATGGCCGGGATGTGCTGGCGCTTCTGCTCCTCGGTGCCGAAGTCGAGCAGCACCGCGGCGCACGGAGAGAAGGTCGGCGCCTGGATGTCCGCGGGATACTCGTAGCCCGAGATCTCCTCGCTGAAGGCCCGCTGGTGGTCCGGGGTGAGCCCCTGGCCGCCGTATTCACGGGGGAAGGCGATCCCGGCGAAACCCGCGTCGAAGAACATCCGCTGGATCTCGCGCTGGCGCGCGACCGCGGCGAGCTCCGCCTCGTCGCTGGCACCCGCGCGCATCACGCCGATCCCGCTGCCCGCCGGGAGCGGCGCGAGGTTGGCCCGGATCCAGTCCCGCGCCCGGCGGCGGAAGGTCTCGACGTCCTCGATGTCGCCCGTGCTCATGCCCGCTCCTTGAGATGTTCGACCACGCCGGCGATCCGCTGCCGGTGCTCGGCGGGGGTGCCGTACAGCGCGCGGTCGAGGACGACCCGGCGCAGGAAAAGATGCAGATCGTGCTCGAAGGTCACGCCGATCCCACCGTGGATCTGGACGCAGTCCTGGAGCAGCTCGACTCCGTACTCACCGATGAACGCCTTCGCGGCACTGACCAGCTCGGGGGCGTCCGGCGACTCCGCGCCGACGGCGCTCGCCGCCGTGTCGCTGATGGCGTGCGCCGCCTCCAGCCACGACTTCATGTCCGCGAACCGGTGCTTGAGCTCCTGGTAGGAGGCCAGCGGCCGGCCGAACGAGTAGCGCTCGAACGCCCACTGCACCGTCATGTCGAACGCGGCCTGCATCGAGCCGACGCTCTCCGCGCAGAGGATCACCAGGGCCAGCTGGAGCTGACGCTCCACCTGCTCCGCGGCCCCGCCGAGCTCACCGACCAGGGCGCTCGCCGGCACCCGCACCCCGTCGAACCGGACGGTCGCGAACCGGCGGGTCAGGTCGACGGTGCGCAGCGGCTCAACCGTCAGGCCCGGCGTGTCGGTCGGGACGAGCACCTGGGTGAGACCCGCCTCGCTGCGCCCCGTGACCAGCAGGAACTGGGCCACGCCCGCCGACTCGACCGGGCGCTTGACCCCGTCGAGGACGATCTCGTCGCCGTCCACCCGGCAGGTCAGCTCCACCGTGCCGAGACGATCGTTCGGCGCGGGCTCGCCGTAGCACCACGAGGCGATCGCCGTGCCGTCCAGCAGCCCCGCCAGGACGGCCTCGTGCGCCGCGCCGCCGACGGCGCTCAGCGCCGCCGCGACGACGTTCGTCGGCACCAGCGGTCCGGGCGCCGCCCGGAGCCCGAACTCGTGCGCGGCCACGGTCAGGTCGACCAGGCCCGCCCCACTGATAGAACCGCCGCCATTCTCCTCGGACACCAGCAGGGACGTCCAGCCGAGCTCGGCGCCGGCACGCCAGTAGTCCGCCTCGAACCCCGAGGCGTCGTTCCGCAGCCGCCGGATCGTCTCTGTGGGCACCCGGTCGGTCAGATACCGAGCCGTCGCCTCCCGCAGGACTTCCTGATCGGGATCCAACTCCAGCAGCACAGTCTGTTACCTCCACGACGCTTGAGGCCCTCGCGCGCCACCTGGCACCGCAAGAGGTCAGACTGAAAACGTATAGCGATTTTTGACAGAACTTCAACAGTTACACCGGTACCGCCGCGAACCCCCGATCCAGCCCACCATGTGGTGACGGAGACCGGCTTGTCCGGCTGCGTCTGGGCCGGAATGCGACGGCCGGTGGCTGGGCGGTCGCCGGACGAGGCCGGCGACCGCGGGCGGCGCGGCGGTCAGGAACCGGCGTTGTAGACGACCTTGCTCGGCGTGATCCGGACGATGATCCGCTGCTCGCCGGGCTTGCGGAACGGGTAGCTGTCGACCCCGAGGTACTTCTTGGCCAGCCGGTCGATGTGGGCGTCGGCGCCCTCGGTGTCGAGTGTGGCCGTCCCCGTCACGCTCACCAGGTGGTAGCGGTCTTCCGGGTCCAGCACGCCCACGGACACCCGCGGGTCCTTGCGCAGGTGCTTCTCCTTGACCCGGCCGACCGCGGTGTTGAACAGGACATCGCCGCCGTCGACGTCGACCCAGACCACCGTGCTGTGCGGCGAGCCGTCCGCTGTCAACGTGGTCACCCACCCGTGGAAGGGCTTCTCCAGCAGTTCCTTCGCCCCGTCATCGAGCTTGCCCATGTCCTACCTCCGTCGTCGCGAGGCCGGCGATACGGCGGCATCGACCACCGCACGCGACGCACCTCTCCTGGACGACGCCACCCGTCGTGAACGTCGCCACCCGCACGCTCAGCGGCGCCGGACCATCGTGATATTCCCGCACCCGCACCCGCGCCACCCACCCGGCGCCCGCCGGTCCGGCCCGTCAGCCGGCGACGTCCGTGGTCGCGGTGACCTCCTCGGTCCCGTCCTCGGTGACGTCGAAGTCGTACTCGAGCGGCACGATCAGCCGGTAGGGCAGGAAGGCCAGCTCCTCGTAGGCCCCGCGGTGCGCGGGGAACCGGCCGACGGCCCGCCAGTACCGCTTGGCCTCCTCGATCCGCCCCATCACCAGCTCGGGCGGGTCCTCGCAGAGCAGCATGTGCAGCACGAGATCCGACCCCGGTGCCGCGTCGACAGCCTCGCCCCCGCCGGCCTCGTCTCCGCTGGTCTCGCTCCCACCGGCCTCGGCCCCGCCGATCTCGTCCGCCCACTTCAGCCGGACGGCGCCGAGGAGGCCGGGCACGGCCGCCAGGTCGGGCAGGTGCACCCGCTCCCACCAGTCCACCGCCTCGCCCAGCCGGGCCGCCGACGGCGCCCGCCCGAGCGCCACGATCACCCCTCGGTGCGCGAGATACGGGACGGCGACGGGGCGCACCAGGCACCCCGGGCGGCTCCAGGCCGCGGCGACCCGCCACCGCGAGCTGTGACGAGGCCGCCCGATCCGCCAGAAGCGCCCGCCTTTGAGGAGCGTCCGATCCAGGGCGAGCCAGCCTTCGCGGGCCTGCTCGCTGGTCATCTCCAGCGGACCGCCGAACCAGTAGGTGGTCAGGTACGGCGGATACCCGCCGAGCAGGTCGGACCGGACGACCCCCGGCGCTTCCCGCAGGTCGCGGGGGGCGACGTAGCGACGTCCCAGGAGCACGTCGGGCTTGGCCAGGTGCTCGGGCATGTGGTCGAGGTCGTACCACCGGTTGTACTCGACCGTGCACTCAGCCGGGATCTCCAGCAACGCCAGCATCATCCCGTCGATCTCCACAGCAACCGACCCCCTCGCGTCCAACGGGACACCATCAAACCGGGCTCCAGCCCCCAGAGCACCTCACCCACCCGAACCCGGCCATCCAGCGACTTCCGCGACCGCGGCTACCGGGGACCGGGCCGGCTCCGGGGCCGGGAGCTGCGGTTCGGGGCTGTGAGCAGGGCTGCGAGCAGGGTGGGAAGTGGCGCAGGGGTGGCGGGAAGCATGGGGTTGGGGCGAGGCTGGGGATGAGCGTTGACCTTTTCCGACTCCCGTGGATGAATATTGATGTCGACGTCGATGTCGGACAGTTTCCCCCGGGCTCCCGTCGACCGCGGTCCCGCTCCCGTCCGCCCAGCACCGGCGAAGGAGACCCGATGCATCCCGACAACGCGACCGACAGCCCGACCACAAACCCGACCGGCAGCGCGGGTAACGGCGCGGCCGGCAGCGCGACGCGGCCCGAGCAGGTCGGCTACGAGGCCGAGCACGTCGACTACGAGGTTGTTGACGAGCACATCGCCGTCATCACACTGAACCGGCCGCAGGCCGCCAACGCGCAGAACGCCAAGGTTCTGCGCGAGCTCGACGAAGCCTGGCAGGCCGCCGACGCCGATGCCGAGGTCCGGGTCATCATCCTGAGATCGACCGGGAAACACTTCTCGGCCGGCCACGACATGTCCGGCACCGAGAGCGACGTCCCGCGCCCGGCCTGGACGCCCGACAGCGGCTACGACTGGGAGACCCGGCACTACCTGCACTATGCGAAGACCTGGCGGGACATCCCGAAGCCGTCGATCGCCGCCGTCCAGGGCAAGTGCATCGCCGGTGGGCTCATGCTCTGCTGGCCCTGCGATCTCATCGTCGCCGCCGACAACGCCGAGTTCTCCGACCCCGTCCTGCACATGGGCATCGGCGGCGTGGAGTACCACGGTCACACCTGGGAGCTCGGGGCCCGCAAGGCCAAGGAGCTGCTGTTCACCGGCGGTCCCGTCACGGCCGCCGAGGCGCTCGGGCTCGGCATGGTCAACAGGGTCGTCCCGCTCGACGACCTGTACCCGGCCACCCTGGAGCTTGCCCGCCGCATCGCCCGCCAGGACCCGTTCGCGCTGCGCATGGCCAAGCGCGCCGTCAACCACACCCTGGACGTCCAGGGTTTCAGCACCGCCGTCGACTCGGTGTTCGACATGCACCACCTCGCCCACGCCCGCGCCGCGCTGCGGAACAACGGGACTCCCTCCCTCGCCGGGCTGACGTCCATGAAGAACCGCGGCAGGTCCTCGTGACGGCGGCCGTGACCGAGCCGCGTGGCGCCGGGGCGTCCGTCTTCGTCAGCAACGGCGGGGTCCGGTTACACGTGCTCGACAACGGGCTGCTCGGCGCCGCCGCGCCGCCGGTCGTGGTGGTGCCGGGCATGGGCGAGTCCGCGGCCGAGTACGGCTGGCTGCTCGACCAGCTCGGTGAGCGGCGGGCTGTCGTCGTCGACCTGCGCGGGCGGGGTGGCAGCGACGCGCCGGCCAGCGGGTACGCGTGGGAGGACCACATCAGCGACCTGGGCGCGGTCATCAGCGCGCTCGAGGTGGAGCGGCCGGTTCTCGTCGCGTTCTCCCGCGGGTCGTCCTACGCGCTCGGGTATGCGCTCGAGCATCCGGAGCAGGTGCGTGGGCTGGTGGTCGGCGACTACGGGGCACGGCACGTGCGCCCGCCCGACGCCGTCGTCGAGCGGCAGCTGCGGGCGGAGATCCGCGGCGTGCCGATGATCGACCGGATGGCGGAACACGCGGCACGAGCGGTCTTCACCGAGAGCCGGGACGTACCACTGTGGAACCGGCTTTCCGGGCTGAACTTTCCCGTCCTGGTGATCAGGGGCGGGCGCCGCAGCACGGTGGTCACCGACCAGGTCGCCGACCAGTGGCGCCGCGCGCTGCCGGCGGTCGAGATCGCGACCATCCCCGGCGCCGGCCACGACCTGTGGAGCGGTGATCCCGACGCCTACCTCGCAGCCCTCATCCCCTTCCTGGACCGGCTCACCGACGTCGGCCGGGACGGTGCATGAGCGCATAGCGGACCTCGCCGACCCCGGGCCGGCGGACACGCTGGTCGACCTGGGCGCCGGCCACGGCGACACCCTCGCCGCGATCACCCGCCGGTCCCCCTTGGCGCGGCTGATCGGGCTCGACCTGAACCCCGAGCCACTGCGCCGTCTCACCGACGCGCTGCCCGGAGCAGGGGCCGTCCAGCATGATCTGAGCGGGCCGCTGCCGTTCGCCGACGGGCGCGTCGACATCGTGATCTCCAACAACACGTTCGAGTGCCTCACCGATCCGGCGGCGCTGCTGGAGGAGATCGCCCGCGTCCTGCGGCCGAGTGGGCGGGCGGTGCTCGGCCACACCGACTTCGAGACGATCGCCATCGCGATCGCGGACCGCGACCTGGCCCGCCGGGTGCTACTCACCTACGCGGAGCTGCCGGTCCCCTACGAGTACATGGCGGCCACCGACCCGCAGCTGGGACGTCGCCTCGCGGGCCTGGTGCGACGCAGCCCGCTGGCGCTCGAGTCCGTCGAGGCGCACACGACCGTCTCGCCGACGCTCGCGGAGGCCATGCCGCTCCGGCTGGGCGAGATCCACGACGCCGTCCACCGCTGCGCGGACCGCGGTTTGGGCCACGTGAGCCTGGACGAGCTCGCGGAGTGGAGCCGCCAGCTCCGGGCGGCTCAGGACGACGGCGACTTCCTGTTCAGTGAGACCGCGTACATCGTCACCGCCCGCCGGGCCGGGTGACCCGGCTCCGTCGTGTCGGGCTCAGTCAGGTGGGGGTCTGCCGTGGCGGGGCTGGAACACCGTTCGCGGGACCGTCCGGATCGGGGACGGCGAAGGCCCGGCGGGCGTGGGCGAGCAGTTCGCGGACGGCGGGGCTGGCCGGGGCGCGCCAGACGAGGGTGAGCAGCGCCGGTAGGTCGAGGCCGTCCACGGGTAGCGCGACGAGCCGGTCGCCGTACGCCGCCACCATGGACGTGCTGAGGACGGCCACGCCCAGGCCCCGGCCGGCGAGGTCGGCGATGGCGTCCGGCGCGCTGGCCTGCAACGTGATTCTGGGGTGAAGGTCGCAGGTCTGGCAGGCCCGGTCGAACACGGTGCGCAGGCCGGTACCGGGGGGCATGCACACGATCGGATGCCGACACAGGTCACGCAGGGTGATCCGGGGCCGCTCCGCCAGGAGGTGACCGGGCTGGACGGCCGCCACCAGCCGCTCCTCGACGATCGTCAGCGCCCCCAGTCCCTCGGGGGCCGGGGCGGCGCTGCCCACCAGGGCCAGGTCGACCGTCCCGGCACGGACCTCCGAGACGAGCTGGTCGGAGTTGCCTTCCAGCAGGGAGACGTCCACCCCTGGGTGGGCACCGCGGAAACCGGCGAGGGCGTCGAACAGCGGCGTGACGGTGCAGCCGGTGACCATCCCGACGGTGAGCTGGCCGCGGATCAGGCCGGTGACCTCGCCGACCGCCTGGCGCAGGGCCGCGGTGGCGGCGAGCGCGGCACGCGCACATTCCAGCGCGGCCTCCCCCGCGGGGGTGAGCGTCGCGGCGCGACCGGACCGGTCGAACAGCTCGGCGCCGAGATCCCGTTCGAGCTGGCGGATCTGTGCGCTGACTCCGGACTGGCTGACGTGGCTGCGCTCGGCCGCCCGGGTGAAGTTCCGCTCCTCGGCGACCGCGACGAAGTACTCCAACTGGCGCAGCTCCATAAGCAAAGATGCTAGCTGCGAGCAGATCCATCTGTTGGACTTCTGGCTCCCCCGGTCCCAGGCTGGACGGCAGGACACAGCCGACCAGGGAGAAGCCATGCAGCAGCAGCACGCGGACCGCCAGGAACGGGGCTACCAGGACTACGAGAAGGCGATGCGGCCCGAGGACATCACCCGGCTGTTCGTCGAGCGTTCCAACGCCGGTGACGCCACCGGCGTCGCCGCGCTCTACGAGGAGAACGCGGTGCTGGCCTACCCGCCCGGCGGCCGGACGGTGGGCCGGGAGGCCATCCGGGAGCTGTGGGCGGCAGTGCTGGCCGGCGGCCCCCGCTTCGAGCCGGAGCAGCCGCTGCCCACCCTGGTCAGCGGCGACATCGCGCTCACGTCGACGCCGCCGAGGGACGGGACCGGCGCCAGGGCGCAGGTCGTCCGCCGCCAGCCGGACGGGAGTTGGCTGCGGCTGCTCGACCAGCCCGAGTTCAACCCGCCGGCACGCTGAGCGCGTGGGCCCACGCCCACGGGCGGTCAGGCGTCCACGGTGGTCATCCGGGCACGGTGGACGTCCGGGCGCGGCGGTCGTCCACGATGACCTGGAGGGCGATGGCGGCCCAGATCGGCAGGTTCAGCAGGACGACGGCCCAGGGCAGGGCGAGGCCGGCGGCGGCCGTCCAGGCGATCACGGCCAGCGCGCCGCAGGCGGCCACGACGACGCCGAGGTAGGTGACCGGCGCGGCCTCCAGCGGCGCGTGCAGGGCCCAGAGCAGCAGCAGGAACGCGATCAGGGGCAGCGCGACGGCGAAACCGGCGACGCCGTCCGAGGCGTGGATGCCGTGGACGAGTGTCTCCGCCGTGACCTCGAGGCCCGCGCCGAGCGCGGCGAGCGCGGCGAAGATCCCGTAGTGCCCGTAGCCCCAGTAGAACGACATCCCGCGGTGGGTGGCCAGGCCCCGGCCGGCGGGCGCGGCGAAGTACAGCCACCAGCAGCCGAACAGGGCTGCGAGCCCGCCGCCGCCGAGCAGGACGGTGTCGGTGGTGACGCCGGCCTCGACCGCCGGGGTGAGCGCGCGGGACGCCGCGAGCACGCTCTCACCGAGCACGATGATCGTGAACAGGCCGTACCGCTCGGCGATGTGGTGCGGGTGCCAGGTGGTCACCGTGTGCCGCTCGGCCCACAGCGGGACGGCCAGCTCCAGCACGACGAGCACGAAGAAGCCGACGAACCCCGCGGTCTCGGGCAGCGCCAGCCGGGCCAGCCAGCCGGCCTGGATCACGACGGTGCCGGCGGCGTAGCGGTAGGCGGTCGCCCGACTCGCCGGGTCGCTGTGCCCGGCGCGCAGCCACTGCGTCACCATCGCCGCCCGCATGATGACGTAGCCGGCCGTCACCGCGGTGAAGTCGGTGTCCTCGAACGCGGCGGGCACGCCCGCGGCGAGCACGAGCACGCCGCCCATCTGCAGCAACGTCAGCAGCCGGTACGGGACGTCGTCGCAGTCGTAGGCGGAGGCGAACCAGGTGAAGTTCATCCACGCCCACCAGATGGCGAAGAAGACCATCAGGAAGCTGACGAGGCCGTCCCCGACGTGGTCGTCGGCGACGGCGTGCGCCAGCTCGACCGCGGCGGCTGCGACGGCGACCACGAAGGTCAGGTCGAACAGCAGCTCCAGCGGGGTCGACGCCCGGTGGCTCTCGTCGGCGGAGCGGGCCCCCATCGGCACCCGCCATCGGCGCCCGACGGGGGCGGTCAGCTCGGACGTCTCCGGCACGGTCGGCCCCTTCGTGATCGTTCACGGACGGCCATCGGCGAGCATGACCGTTCAGGTGGGAGCGCTGGAGATCACCCGGATCGCCGCCGCGCGCCTGGCGACATTCTGCGTGCATCAAGCACCAGCCGCCCAGGTCAGAGGGCCACCATTCCCCCGCGCGAGGTCAGCTCCCGTTGCACGAGAGCGCCGGGTAGTGCCGCTCATGCCGCTTCACCTTTCGGTGAGGCACCCCGGGTCTGACCGGTCTTGGCCGTGCCCGGTTCCCGCTTCACAGCCACCCGCCGCCGCGCCGGTGGTGCTGGCGCGTTGGTCTTACGGTCGGCTCCACGGGCTGTTTTAACGTCGCCGATGTACTCGCGGTCGACGAGCCGAGCCAGGTTGACCGCCGCGTTCTCGTCGCGGTCGATCACCAGCCCGCAGGACGGGCAGGAGAAGGTGCGGTCCGACAGTGTCAGGCTTGGGTTTCGCCAGCCACAGCCGGAACAGGTCTTCGAGCTTGGGTACCAACGGTCCGCGACGTGCAGGTGCGCGCCATGCCAGCCGGGCACGTACACCTGCGTCCTGGTCTTCGGGTCGCGAACCCACCGGCCGCACTTGTACTCCAACTGGCGGCGCAGTTCGCCCATCCCGACGTCGGAGACCGCCTTCGCCAGGCTGTGGTCACGCACCATGCCGGCGACGTGCAGATCCTCGATGACCACCGTGTGGTGGGTCCGGGCGAGGTTGGTGGTGACCTTGTGTAGCCCGTCGCGCCGCTGGTTGGCGGTGTGGGCATGCTGTTTCGCCAGGTCGGTGGCGAGCTTGCGCCTGCCGCTGCTGCCCGGCTGTGACCGGGCGTAGGCGCGGGAGGTCCTGCGGAGCTTCTTCTCGACCTGCACGGTGAACGACACGAACCAGCGGCCAGCCGTGCGGGACACGGCCGCGCCGAGGAGGCGGGCACGGCCGTCGCCGAGCAGGGCGGTGAGCGCGCCCATCGGCTCGTGGACCTTCACCCGGCCGATCCGGGGCAGTTTCACATGCCGGTCCCCGTCCGGACCGTAGGAGCCGGTGGTGTACCGGAACGAGTCACGGTCCTTCCCGCGCTTTTTGAACCGGGGGAAACCGGCCGTGCGGCCTTTCCGTTTGCCCTTGCGGGAGTCGGAGAAGTTCTTCAACCCGGCGGCCAACTGCGCCAGCCCGGCGGAGAACGCCTCCTTCGAGCACTCCGCCCACCACGGCGCGATGTCGTTCTTCACCGTGTTCCAGGCCAGGCGCAGCGCGGGCAGCGTCCACGGAACCGCGGTGAGCAGGTCGCCGGCCAGCCCGTAGGATTCCTCGGCCTCGCGCTGCGCCAGCGCGGCCTTCACCCGAGCCAGGCCCCAGTTGAACGCGAACCTGCACGCGCCCGCGTGCCGGCGCAAGCCGGCACGCCCGACGTTGTTCGGGTCGAGCGCGAACCGGTACGCCTGCAGCGTCGTCTTCACATGGCTGCCTCGGTGGCGGCCGCGACGGCGCGAGCGGCCCGGTTCGCGGCGCCGCGGCGGCCATAGAGCCGGGCGCACATCGACGTCAGGATCTCGGTGATGTCCCGTACCAGGTCGTCGTCGACCTCCGAGGGATCGACGACCAGCAGCCGCCGGCCGCTGGCGGCAAGCGCGGCCTCGACATACTCGGCGCCGAACCAGGCGAAGCGGTCCCGGTGCTCGACGACGATCGTCGTCACCTCCGGGTCACGCAGCAACGCGAGGAACTCCCGGCGGTGCCCGTCCAACGCGGAACCGACCTCGGTCACGACCTTGCCGACGGCCAGGTTCTCGCCGGCGGTCCAGCGGACGATCCGGGCGACCTGCCGGTCAAGGTCCGATTCCTGGTCAGCGGACGAGACACAGGCATAGACCACCACCGTCCCCGACGGGACCGATCGCGCGGGCTCGTCGACGAGGATCAGCCCGCCGACCCGACGGGCAGGAACCGGAAGCCTGCCGTCAAGGAACCACTGGCGGGCGGTGGAGTACCCGACCCCGTTCACCGCAGCCCACTCCTTGAGGTTCACACCACCGCCATACAGCGCTATCTGACACCATCCAGCGCTAACACGACAGCAGTTTTCACCCCCGCGCAGGGTCAGCCGGGCGGCAGCCGGATACCGAAGACGGCGCCGCCTTCGGGGGCGTGCCCGGCGAACGGCTCACCGCCGAGGCGGCGGGCCAGCCCGGCGACGAGCGCCAGCCCGACGCCGGTCGAGACGGGCCGGCGGCCCCGGTAGCGCTCGAACAGCGCCGAGCGGTCGAAGGCCACGGCGAGGTCGTCGGCGGTGAGGCCGGGACCGCCGTCCCGCACCTCGAACACCGCCTCCGGGGGGACCACCACCCCCTGAGGGACCACTGCCCCCTGGGGACCGCCGCCCAGCGCCATCACGATCGGCGCGCCGGCCGGGACCACCCGCAGCGCGTTCTCGGCCAGTCCGTCGACGATCTGCCGGAAGCGGACCGGGTCGGTGACCACCGGCACCGGCCCGTCCGGCAGCTCGACCCGCAGCTCGACGCCGGCCGCCGTGCACCGCGGCCGCCAGACCTCCACCGCCCCGGCCACCAGAGCGCCCAGGTCCACGGGCGCGAGGTCGACCCGGAAGTCGTCCGCGCCGAGCCGGGCGAGGTCGAGCAGGTCGGTGACGAGCCGGTCGAGACGGCGGGCCTCCCCGAGGATGATCCGACCGGTGCCGGCGGTGTCGGCCGGCTCGGTCACGCCGTCCGCGAGCGCCTCGGCGAAACCCTGGACGGCCGTCAGCGGGGTGCGCAGCTCGTGCGAGACGGACAGCAGGAACCTGCGCTGCCGGTCCTCGCTGACGGCGAGAGCCGCGGCGAGGCCGTCGAGGGCGGCGCCGACGTCCGCCACCTCGGCCGGGCCGCGCGGACCGCCGGTGCCGACACGGATGTCGCGCCGGCCCGCGGCGAGCTGGTGGGCGGCGTCGGCGAGGCGCCGCAGCGGGCGGGCGAGCCGGCGCGCCAGGACGGCGCCGGCAACGGTAGCGGCGGCAAGGCCGCACACCAGCGCGATCCCGAGCCGCCGCAGGACGGCGCCGGCGAGCTGACGACTCTCGGACGCCGGTTGCACGAGCGCGATCGCGCCGCCGTGGGCGAGCGGCCGGCCGACGACGATCACCCGCCGGCCGCCGACGGTGCGGGCCGTGCCGACCTCCGCACCGGCGGCGACCCGGGCGAGGACGTCGGCCGGGAGCTCGAGGCCCCTGCCGCCACCGGGCCCCTGGCGCGCGGTCGGACGGCCGTCCGGGGCGACCCGGACGAAGGTCACCCGCTGGGCGGCGATCGTCCTGGTCACCCCGGCGCGCAGGTCGGCGGTCGCGTTGGGACGGTCGTAGAGCGCGACGACGACATCCGCCTGCCGGCCGAGCGCGCGGCGGGCCTCGTCGTCCGCGGCTCCGCCGACGAGACCGGCGAAGATCGTGCCGGTGAGCAGGACCGCGAGCGCGGCGACGGCGGTCGTCGCCAGGGCGATCCGCACCGCCAGCCCGGCGGGCCGCCGATTCCGCGGGTTCGGGCGGCTCCCGGGGTCAGGCATCGGCGGTGTACCCGACGCCGCGGACGGTGCGGATCGGGCTGGCCGGGCCGAGTTTCGCCCGGACCTGGGCCACGTGCACATCGACGGTCCGGGTGCCGGCGCTCGCCTGGTAGCCCCACACGTCGGCGAGCAGGCGGTCCCGGGTGTGGACCAGGCCGGGACGGCGCAGCAGGGCCGCGAGCAGGTCGAACTCGGTGGTCGTGAGGGTCACCTCGCGGTCGCCGGCGAGCACCCGCCGCCGCCCGACGTCAAGCACGACGACCCCGGCGCGCAGCACCGGGCCGCCGGCATTGGCGTCAGGACCGGCACCGGCACCAGGACCGGCAGGCGCACCGGCGGCGTCGGTCGACCGTGCGAGCGCGGCGGGCCCGCTGGTGCGCCGCAGGACGGCGCGCAGCCGCGCGACCAGCTCGCGGGGCGAGAACGGCTTCGTGACGTAGTCGTCGGCGCCCAGTTCCAGGCCGACGACGCGGTCGACCTCGTCGTCGCGGGCCGTCACCAGCAGCACCGGCACCCAGTCACCGTCGGCGCGCAGGGCCCGCAGCAGCTCACGGCCGTCCAGGCCGGGCAGGCGGACGTCCAGGATGACCGCGACCGGGGTGAGGGCACGCGCCGCCGCCAGGCCGGCCGGACCGTCGGCGCGGACCTCGACGGCGAACCCCTCCCGGACGAGGTACATGCGGATCAACTCGGCGATGTGCGCCTCGTCCTCGACAACGAGGACAAGCTCGGGAGCGTGGCTGTCCGCGTCCATCTGCGTGTGGGTGTCCACCTCAGTGAGTGTGCGGACACGGGAACGGAAGCCGGCTGGCCGGGGGCGGGACGGCCGGACGGCGGGCCACTCGCGGGACGGGCCGGGACTGGGACATGGTCAGAGAAACGCGAGGCGGGGGAAGCTCTCGTCGGACCCGAGCACGGTGCCCGCCTCCGTTCCCAGGACGCGCTCCAGCAGCGTCGCGTACACCGAGCGGAAGTCCGTGGTGACCCGCAGGTCGCCGTCGTCGAGGTCGGTGAGGGGGGGCTGGTCGCCGAAGAAGCCGCCGCGCACCGGCCGCCCCAGGAGCAGGACGGGACCGGCGGTGCCGTGGTCGGTGCCGCCGCTGGCGTTCGCGGCGACCCGCCGGCCGAACTCCGAGTAGACCATCGTCGTCACCCCGCTCCCGCGGGGCGTGGCGGCCATGGAGCGGTGGAAGCGGGTCAGCGCGGCATCCAGCTGGCCGAGCAGGCGGGTGTGGGTGCCGTCTTCAGCGGCATGGGTGTCGAAGCCGCCCAGGCTCACCGAGTACACCCGGGTGGGCACCCCGGCGGTTATGGCGCGGGCGACCACGTCGAGCTGGGCGCCGAGCTCGCCGCCATCGCCACCGCCTGCCCCAGGATCCCCGCCGTCGAGCTGGCCCTGGGTGCCGGCGTCGCGTTCCGGGGCGTCGGCGAGCACCGGGGCGAGCGCCCCGGCGACGGTGAACAGGTCCGCGCCGGATGCGGCGGCCCGGGCGGCCAGCGGGCTGTCGGCCGGGTCGGGGCGGTAGAGCGCGTGCAGGTCGGCTCCCAGCCGACCGCTGGGCGCGGCGAAGCCGCCGGTGGGTACCGCCGAGCCCACCGTGTGGTCGCCGACCAGCAGCGGCGGCAGCGTGGGGCCGATCGCCAGCGCCCGCAGCGGATCGGCGCCGCCGGCCTGCCCACCCGCCGGGCTGGCCGTCGAACCGCCTGCCGGACCGCCCGTCGCGCCGCCTGTCGCGCCGTTCTTGGCAGCCAGCGCGTCGAGCCAGCGCCCGATCCAGCCGGACGTCGACGCCGTCCGCGGTGACGCCGTCTGCCAGATGGCCATCGACCGGAAGTGGCTGTGATCCGGCTCCGGGTAGCCGACGCCCCGCACGACCGCGAGGCGGCCCTCCTTCCACAGCCCGGCGAGCCCGGGGAGCGCCGGGGCGAGCGCGAGGCCGTCGGCCAGCGGGTGGACGTCCGGCTCGGCAGGCGCGAGGTCGCCGCGTGCCTGCCGGTAGGCCGGGTCCTGGAAGGGGATGACGGTGTTCAGGCCGTCGTTGCCGCCGTAGAGGGTGACGACGACCAGCACGCCGGTGCCCGCGGCCAGCGGGCGGTCGGCGGCGGCGCCGTGCAGGGCGTCCCAGCTGAGCACCCCCGCGCCCGCGGCGAGGGCCCCGGCTCCGGTGACGCCGGAGGCGATGAGGAAGCGGCGGCGGCTGAGCGGCATGGCGTTCTCTTCCTTCGGATCGGCCTCGGATCGGCCTGGGCCCGGAGGCGTTCCGGGTAACGGACGGGGCGCACGGGCCTGGCGCGTCAGGTGACGAGGTACTCCGGGGCGAGCAGGGCGAGGGTGACGAGCCGGGGCGGGTCGGCGGCCGCGGCGGACAGCGCGGAGCGGGTGCGCGCGCTCCATGCCGGCACGGACAACAGCCGGGCGACGGCGTCCACCCGCTCCGCGGCCGGGACGTCCGCCACGGCCGAGATGTCGGCCGCGTCCACGACCGCCGCCGCGAAGCGGGTCCGGACCAGGCTCGCCGCGGTCGTCAGCCACGCGCCGCCCGCCGGCCAGCCGCCGACGCTGGGCGGCGCGAACGGGACCTGGCCGAGCCCGCGCAGCACTGTGGCCAGGCGCGCCGGCGCGGCGGCACCGCCCGTCCCGGGCGCCGGGACGGTGATCCGCAGCGCGCGGAGCACGCCCACCACGTAGTCGATCGGCGGCGCCACCAGACGCCCGGCGGTGGCTTGGAAGCCGGGCGCGAGGAGCATCGCCCGCAGCGCCGCGCCGGTGTCGAGCCCCGGCCCGTAGGCGGTGAGCAGCGGAGTGAGCGCCTGGTCGGCGGGTGCCACCGGTGCGGCGTACCGGCTCCACAGCCGGGAGCACACCCAGCGCGGCGAGGCCGGGTCGTGGGCGAGCAGGCTGACGACGTCCTCACCGCCGAGATCACCGGTGTGGCCGAGGATCGTCTTGGTGCCCGAGTCGTGCTGCGCCGCGGCGACGGTGAAGCGGCCGGTGCGGCCGGCCCGCCAGCCGGTGAACGCCCGCGCCGCCTCCCGGACGTCGCGCTCCTCGTAGTTGCCGATGCCGAGGGTGAACAGCTCCATCAGCTCGCGGGCGAAGTTCTCGTTCGGGTGCTCCCTGACGTTGCGGCCGGCGTCCAGCCAGATCAGCATCGCCGGGTCGCGCGCGACGGCGAGGGTGAGCGCGTCGAACGGCCCGCGGCCGGACCGCCGGAAGATCTCGTTCTGGGCGAGCATCAGCGCCGGCGAGCGCACCTTCTGGATGGACGTCGCGAAGTGGCCGTGCCAGAAGAGCGTCAGCTTCTCGGTGACCGGGTCGGCGGTCGAGACCATCCGGCCGAGCCACCAGCCGATCAGCGCCTCGGTGCGCTCGCGCAGCCCGCGGGCGTACGCCGCGCGGGCGGTCCGGTCGGACGCGGGCGGTGGCCGGCGGTCGGCCTCGGCGTCCAGGTCGGGCGGGGGTACCGCCCCGGGGTCGGGGCGGTCGTGCGCGTCGAGCAGGCCCCGGGCCGCCGCCTCGTAGCCGGCCCGCTCGGCGGCGTCGAGCTCGTCGGGACGGGCCCCGAAGCCGGCCCGCCGGTACAGGAGCGCGAGCTCGGCCCGCACCCCGGTGGGGCTGTCGGTGGTGACCGCGGCTGCCATGACGACCATGGTGGCGTGCAAAGGTCAGCCGCCGGCGAGCGTCCTGTACGAATCGTGTAAGGATCCGCGCCCGGCCGGCGGACGGTGGCGCCCCGCCGCGGAACTGTGGGAGAAGCGGTTATGGACGGACTACAAGGAAAGATCATTCTGGTGGCGGGCGCGGCCACCGGGCTCGGGGCCGACTCGGCCGGACGGCTGGCCCGGGAGGGCGCCAAGGTCGTCGTCGGCGACCTGGACCTCACCGGCGCGGAACGGACGGCGGCGGCCATCCGGGAGGCCGGCGGCGACGCGGTCGCGGCGGGCTTCGACATCTCCGACGACGCCTCCGTCGCGGAGCTCGTCGCCCTCACCGTGCGCACCCACGGCGGCCTGGACGCCGTGCACGTCAACGCCGGTGACATGGGCGCCGTCCAGAAGGACAGCAACGTCGTCGACATCGACCTCGCGATCTGGGACCGCACGGTCGCCGTGAACCTTCGCGGTCACATGCTCGTCAGCCGGCACGCCATCCCGCGGCTGCTGGAGCGGGGCGGCGGCGCGATCGTCTACACGTCGTCCATCGCGTCGTTCACCGGCGAGCCGCAACGGCCCGCCTACGCGGTGACCAAGGCGGGCATCAACGCGCTCGCCCGGCATGTCGCCTCCCGGTGGGGCACCGAGGGGATCCGCGCCAACGCGGTCACGCCCGGCCTGATCCTCACCCGCGAGATCCGGGACGGCGCGCCGCCGGACATGCTGTCCGCGATGCTGGCCCGCACCCGCAGCACCCGGCACGGCGAGGCGCGGGACGTCTCGAGCATGGTCGCCTACCTGCTCTCGGACGAAGGATCCTGGATCAACGGGCAGGTCGTGAACGTCGACGGCGGTACGGTCCTGCGCTGAACGCGGCAGGAGACGTGGCAGGCAGCGGCGTCAGGTATTCGGGCACCGGCACCGGGCTCGTGAAAATTCGAACAGGCCCGCGACCAGAGGCACGGCCGCGTGCCAGTGTGTTAGCGCCACCTAACAGCAGTCCGCATTGACGCGGCGTGACGTAGTCACCACGTTCGCGACGCGCGGCGTCGTCGGAGCCCGCTCGCGGTCCCGTCCCGCACGGAACCGTGCACGTCACGACGTCCCCGCGGCAGGCGACTGCCGTCCCGCCCACCTCGTCCAGTGGAAGGTCAGCCGATGCACTTCGAACTCACTCCGGATCAGGAGCAGCTCAGGGCCGGGGCGCGGGAGCTCGCCCGCAGCTTCGCGGACGACTACTGGGCGGAGAAGGACCAGAAGGGCGAGTTCCCGTGGGACTTCTACAACGCGTTCGCCGAGGGCGGCTGGCTCGGCATCGCCATCCCGACGGAGTTCGGCGGCGGCGGGCTGGGAATCGCCGAGGCGTCGCTGCTGCTCGAGGAGATCGCCGCCTCGGGTGCCGGCATGAACGGGTGCAGCATCATGCACCTGACCATTTTCGGCCTGAACACGATCGTCAAGCACGGTAGCCCGGACCTGCAGAAGGAGATCCTGCCGTCCGCGGCGGACGGCTCGCTGCACGTGTGCTTCGGCGTGACCGAGCCGAACGCGGGGACGGACACCACCCGGATCACCACCTTCGCCGAGAAGGTGGACGGCGGCTACCGGATCAACGGCCGGAAGGTCTGGATCACCAAGGCCGGCGACTCGCAGAAGATGATCCTCATCGCGCGGACGACGAAGCGCGAGGAGAGCGCCCGGCCCACCGACGGCATGTCGCTGTTCCTCATCGACATCGACCGGAAGCACATCGACCTGCGCGCCATCCCGAAGATGGGGCGCAACGCGGTCTCGTCCTACGAGGTTTTCATCGACAACTACTTCGTGCCCGAGTCCGCGCGCATCGGCGAGGAGGGCAAGGGCTTCAAGTACCTGCTCGACGGCCTGAACCCCGAGCGCATCCTGCTCGCCCACGAGGCGCTGGGCATCGGGCGCGCCTCGCTGGAGAAGGCCACCCGCTACGCCAAGGAGCGGATCGTCTTCGACCGGCCGATCGGCCAGAACCAGGGCATCGCCTTCCCGCTGGCGGAGGCCCAGATCCGGCTGGACGCCGCCGAGCTGATGGCACGCAAGGCCGCCTGGCGCTACGACCAGGGGCTGCCCTGCGGGCCCGAGGCGAACATGGCGAAGTGGCTGTGCGCGGACGCCGGATTCAAGGCCGCCGACCAGGCCATCCAGACCCACGGTGGCATGGGCTACGCCCGCGAGTACCACGTCGAGCGTTACTTCCGCGAGTCGCGGATCATGCGCCTGGCGCCGGTCAGCCAGGAGATGGTCCTCAACTACGTCTCCCAGCACGTGCTCGGCCTGCCGAAGTCGTACTGAGACGACGGGCGCGGATCGACGACGGCGACGACGACGGATGACCGACCCCGGCGGGAGCCTGGACGGGCTCCGTGTCCTCGACCTCTCCCGGGTTCTCGCCGGGCCGCTGTGCGCCCAGCTCCTCGCCGACCACGGCGCCGAGGTGATCAAGGTGGAGCCCCCGGCCGGGGACGACACCCGGGCCTGGGGCCCGCCCTTCGTCGCCGACGGCACCAGCGCCTACTTCACCGGGATCAACCGCAACAAGACGAACATCTGCCTTGACCTGAGCGCTCCGACCGGGCACGACGTGCTCGGTCGGCTGCTCGGGGAAGCCGACGTCCTGGTGGAGAACTTCAAGGTCGGGACACTGGCACGCTGGGGTTTCGACGACCCGACGCTGCGGGCGCGCCATCCCCGGCTCGTCCGGTGCCGGATCACCGGTTTCGGCCCCGACGGGCCGATGGGCGCCATGCCCGGATACGACGCCGTGGCCCAGGCGTACAGCGGTCTGATGAGCATCAACGGCGAGGCGGACCGGCCGCCGCTGCGGGTCGGCGTGCCGATCGTCGACATGGTCACCGGCATCTACGCGTTCGCCGGGATCCTGCTCGCACTGCACGCCCGCGCCCGCACCGGCGTGGGCCAGCTCGTGGACTGCACGCTCGTCGACACGGCCGCCTCCCTGCTGCATCCCCACACGGCGGCGCACCTGGCGGACGGACAGGTGCCGATCCGGACCGGCTCGGCCCACTCCGCGATCGCTCCGTACGACACCTTCGACGCCGCGGACGGCCCGATCTTCATCGGCGCCGGCAACGACCGGCAGTTCGCCGCGCTCGCCACCGCGCTGGGCCGGGACGAGCTGTCCGGGGACCCGCGCTTCTCCTCGAACGCCGCCCGGGTCGCGAACGTGGCTGCGCTGCGCGCGATCCTGCGTGAGGCGATCGCGCCCCGCGCACGCCACGGCCTGGCCCGGGAGCTGCTGGCCCGCGGGGTACCCGCGACGGCGGTGCACGACGTCGCGCAGGCACTGGCCGACCCGCACCTGCGGCACCGGAACATGGTCGTGGAGCTCGACGGCTATCGCGGGATCGGCATCCCGATCAAACTGTCCGCCACGCCCGGCTCGGTGCGCCGTCCCCCACGGGCGCAGGGAGCCGACACCCGGCGCATCCTGAGGAACCTGGGCTACACGGACGCGGAGGTGGACGCTCTGATCGCCGCCGACGTCGCCCGCGCCCACGACGAGCCGCCACCCACCGGAGTGTGATCGCCACCGGGCGACAGTCGGGCGGCAGCGGGCCCGCGGACGAGACCCGCTGCCGCGGGGGCCTCAGCCAGCTGCTGTCCTGGACGGGCGCTGGCCGGCATGCTCGACGGCCCACTGCAGCGCGTGGTCGGCGACGGCCTCCCAGCCGGGCTCGGCGCAGGTCCAGTGCGACCGGCCCTCGAACTCGAAGTACTCGGTCAGCGCGGCGGAGTTGTGGTACTTCTTCGCGTTCGCCTTGTTCACCGACGCCGGCATGATGTGGTCCGATCCGCCGCCGATGAACAACAGCGGCGCCCGATCGTCGCGGTCGTAGTCGACCCAGGTCTCCTGGTGTCCCGGCTTGAAGTTGGCGATAAGGCCGTAGACCCACACCCAGTTTCCCGGGGCCGGGATGTGGTAGCGCTCGTGGACCTTGTCGGACTCTTCCCGGCTGAGGGTGTTCGCGAAGGCGTAGTGGAACTCCTCCGGGGTGAACCCGACCGCCTTGTGGAAGTTCCCGGGATGCTTCAGGATCGGGAAGAGCGACTTCACCTGGGACAGCGGGGTGACGTGCACCCCCTCGGTCGGCGCCGAGTCGACGACGACCCCCGCGGCGCCGAGGCCACGGGCGAGCAGCAGCTGGGTGAGGGTGCCCCCGAACGAGTGCCCCATGATGATCGGCGGGGCGTCGAGGCCCTCGATCACCGCGGCCAGATGGTCGACGGTGGCCGGGACGGTGAGGTCGGCGATGACCTGCGGGTCCGCCCGCAGCGCCTCGACCTCCACCTCGAAGCCGGGGTAGGCGGGCGCGATGACCCGGTACCCCTTCTCCTCGAACCGGGTGATCCAGCCCTCCCAGCTGCGCGGGGTCATCCACAGGCCGTGCACCAGGACGATCGTGTCGGGTTTGCCGGAGCCGGCCGGGCCGGCCGCGCTGTCGATGCTCATCGTGTCTCCTTGTTGGTCAGGCGGAGGCGGGGGCGGAGGTGGGGGCGGAGGTGGGGTGAGTGGCGAGAAAAGCCAGCAGGTCGGCGTTCAGCCGGTCCTTGTGCGTCTCGGTGATGCCGTGCGGAGCACCTTCGTACACCGTCAGCTCGGCGCCCTTGACCAGTTCCGCCGAACGCCTGCCGCCGACCTCGATCGGGACCACCTGGTCGTCGTCCCCGTGGATGACGAGCGTCGGCACGTCGAACGCGGCGAGATCAGGCCGGAAGTCGGTGGCCGAGAACGCGGCGATACACTCGAACGCGTTGCGCGCTCCGGTCTGCATTCCCTGCAGCCAGAACGAGTCGCGGATGCCCTGGGAGCGTTCCTGCCCGGGACGGTTCGCGCCGAAGAACGGGCCGTCGGCGAGATCCCGGTAGGCCTGTGAACGGTCGGCGAGCGAGGCGGCACGGAGGCCGTCGAAAACCTCGGCCGGAACGCCGCCAGGGTTGTCGTCGGTCTTCAGCATGAACGGCGGCACGGAGGAGACCAGCACGATCTGCGCGACACGGTCCGTGCCGTGCCGACCGACGTACCGGGCCACCTCGCCGCCGCCCGTCGAGAACCCGACCAGCGTGACCTCACGCAGGTCCAGATGACTGATCAGCGCGGCGAGATCGTCGGCGTAGGTGTTCATGTCGTTGCCGTTCCACGGCTGGGACGACCGCCCGTGGCCGCGGCGGTCATGCGCGACGACGCGGTAGCCGTTCGAGGCCAGGAAGAGCATCTGGGCCTCCCAGCTGTCCGCCTGCAGCGGCCAGCCGTGGCTGAGAACCACGGGCCGGCCCTCGCCCCAGTCCTTGTAGTAGATCTCGGTGCCGTCCAGCGTCGTCACGGTCGCCACGATGTCTCCTCTCGGCGGCCCCGGGGGCGTAGGAACATCCCTGGCGCCGGCCGTCAGCAGGCGTCCCCTCACGTCCACGCTAGGCGGATCGGGTCGGCCGTGCTGGTCTCTGCGCGCACGGTTCTGGACTCTCCGTGCCACATCCGCGACCCTTGGGACGATTGGTCGGGCCGCCCTCGGACGATCAGGCGACGAGCAGGCGACGAGCAGGCGACGGACGATCAGACCACCCGGCGGGGCTTGGGACGGCCCGCGTCCGCCGCGCCGGCCGGACGGGAGGAACACCGGTGGCGACGGTTCTTGATCTCGACCACCTGCCGGCGCACCGGCGCGCCGAGGTCGCCCGGGACGCCATCGTCGCGCTCACCGTCACCAGCCGGTTCAGCGTGCACGCCCAGCACGACATCCGGGGCCGGATCGAGTCGTGGATCTTCGGCGAGGTCGGCCTGATCCGCACGACCGTCAACGCCGGCCAGCACATGATCCGCACCGCCCGGCACGTGCGCCAGGACAGCGCTCCCCCGGTGCTGTCCTTCGCGCAGCGCCGGCACGGGCGCGCCGTCCAGGAGCAGTTCGGGGTCCGCCGCGAGCTGGCCGCCGGCGAGCTGTACTGCACCGACCTGAGCTCCGCGTTCGAGTACGCCAACGCCGAGGGCGGATGCGGCCAGGGCCTGCAGGTACCGCTGGCCTCGCTCGGCCTGCCCGGCGAGGTCGTCCGGCGCGGCGCCCCGAACCTCGCCCGCAGCCCGCTCTACCCGCTGGTCACCGACCATCTCACCGCGCTGGCCCGCGACGCCGCGGCCCTCGAGCGGGACGAGTCCGCCGCGGGCGTCGGCACCGCGACCGTCGAGCTCGTCCGGGCGTTACTGGTGAGCGCGGCCCGCGGCCCCGACGAGCCCCCGGGAACACCGGCGGAGATCATGCTGGCCCGCGTGCGGCACCACGTGCTGGCCCACCTGGCCGATTCCGATCTGAACGCGGACGGCATCGCGGCCGCGGTCGGGGTGTCCGTGCGTCACCTCTACCGGCTGTGCCGGGAGGCGGAGTTCAGCCTGGAACAGTGGATCGTGCGCAACCGGCTGGAACGGGCCCGCGGCGCGCTCGCGGCCCGGGACGCGCGCGGCCGCAGCATCGCCGCCATCGCGCGCGCCAACGGCTTCGCCGACCCCTCCCACTTCAGCCGCCGCTTCCGGGCTGCCTACGGCACCACCCCCCAGGAATGGCGCCGCCACCACACCCCCCACCACACCTCCCCGCCGCAAACCCCCACCCCGGAGCCCGGGTCGGGGCCCGCCCCCAACCCGGACTCAAGGTCATCTCGCGGTGCCGGAAGGTGCGTGGCGGGTGAGTGAGTCCATGGACTCACTCACCCGCCACGCTTCACTGGGCCCGACGCGGGGCCGGTTCCGACAGGTCACGTGACAGTTACATGGCGGGGGCTGCCGGGGTGGTGGGGCGGCGGCGCCAGGGGCGGATGAGGGCGCCGACCTCGGTCCGGACGGCACCGGTCACCGCACCTGAGACGGCACCCGAGACAGCGCCGGGCCCCGCGCCGGCCATGACGGCCGTCACCGCGGCCGATGCCGAGGACAGGCGCTGGGTCGGCACGCTCACCCCGACGGGCGAGTCGGACCGGCCCAGCGCGGCCAGCTCGGCCAGCCACAGGTCGGCAAGCCGGGCGTGGTCCGGGACGCTCTCGCTGGCCACGAACGTGACCCCGACCCGGTCGTCCACGCCGAACATCGCCACGGCCAGGTGCTGACGTCCGACGAGCAGCGGGCCCATGCCGATCAGCCCGGTCATCCGGCGGCCGGCGATGGAGAGCGGGCCGCGGATCGACCGGGCGTTGGTCGCCACCAGCGCCATCTTGTTGATCTGGGCCGGATAGCTGCCGACGTTCGCGAGCATGCGTTGGGAGGCCTTCGCCGCCATGAGCGGGAAGTGCTGGCGCTCCACCAGGCCCAGCCCGCCCTGCTTCATCCGGCGGGTCTCCGCCGCGATCATGGCCACCCGCCGGGCCGGGTCGGGCTCACCGCAGAACAGCGGGACGCGCGCCCCGGTGCTGTGGTTCGACAGGACGTCCTGTTCGGCCGCGGAGCGGATGCTGACGGGCATCAGCGCGTGCAGCTGACGGCCGCTGCGCTCCCACTCCGGCAGCGACCAGGCGCGCAGCGCCCCGGCGAGCGCCGCCAGGTAGACGTCGTTCACGGTGACGCCGTGCTGGCGGGCCACCGCGCGCAGCGTGGCGAGCTCCGTGGTCACCCAGGTAAGTCTCGCCGGGCCGCTCGGTGGGCCGCCCCAGGACTCGAGGCGCCGGGTCGGCAGCAGGCAGGAGATCCCGCGGCCGACGAACCGGGCGTAGTCGGCCGGGCGGGGGCGGCGGATCGTCGGCGCCAGCCCGAGATCGACCTCGTCGCTCTCACCGAACAGCAGGTACATCACCCGGTAGAGCGCGAAGCCGTCCTGCTGGACGTGGCTGGAGCGGTAGACCAGCGCGGTACCAGTCGCCCCCGGGGTCGGGTCACGCAGGAGGTAGAGCATCCACGGCGGCCGGGTGAGGTCGATCGGCCGGGCGACGATCGCGTCGACGGCGGCCCGCAGCCGGGCGTCGTGGGACGCGTCGGCGGACTGCCCCGCCGCGGCGCCCCCGTCTGCGGGGGGCAGGTCGAAGGCGACGACATGGTCGTCGAGGTTCATGTCGGGGTCGGAGACCCAGCGGGTCTCCTCGGCCGACGCGCCCCGCTCGGGGGACCAGACCCGCACTGTGTCGAGACGGTCGGTCAGCATCCGGGCCCGCGGGTCGCGCAGCCGCTCGGCCACGTGGGCCCGCAGGGCCGGCAGGTCCAGCGGGGGGCCGTCGAAGTGCAGCAGCGCGCCGATGTCCTGGTGCTCACCGGGATTGCGCCGGACGAAGGCGAGATAGGCGCGGTCGCCCGGGGTCAGCGGGCGGACGTGCGCCGGTGTGTGACCCATGTTCGTGATCGCGTCGAGCAGACCCATCAGACGCTTCCCCAACCCGTCCGCGGGCGTTGGGTACAGGCCGAAACCAACTGATCAACGGTCCTGGCGGATCGGCGCAACTGTGCGCGAGAGATACCTATACCCATGCATCGATTACTGCCCGTATCGACAGGAACATCCGCAGTTGTGGTGGAGGTCTCTCGCTGCGAATTCGGGACGCACAGCAAGCGGGCGGCGACCAGGAGCGATCAACGGGGATGACCAGCGGATACACCGCGTCCGGCTATGACCACGGTACATTCGGCCGCGTGCACGAAAGTGCTACAAAGCGGTCGAACCGGGCGAATCGGGTGAGCTGCTCAGGCCACCGCAGGTCACGCCAGAGAGGCACCGCAGGTCACATCGCCGGCCGCCGCAGGTCACGCCGGCGGCGCATCGCGGGTCACGCCAGCGAGGTGCCGCACGCACCGCGGGCCATGGGGCGGGCCCCTGCTGGGCGGAGCGGCGAGCCTCGCAGGTCAGGCCGCCGGGAGGTCGCGGACGGCGGCCTTGCACGCCGCCCCGCCCACCGGAGAGAGTTGACCGACGTCTACGTCGAAAATCTCCCTCGGCTGGCGGCTCCCGCCGGCCGCCACCGGTTGGAGGGGCTCGATGAGCACGGAAACATCACGATCGGACTCGGAGTTACCGCAGTCGGCCGACGGCACCACCGGCACCATGAGCACCACCGGCGCCGACAGCACCGCTCCGTTGGCCGGGATCCGGGTGGTCGAGGTCGCCCTGGGGGTCAGCGCGGTCGGCGCGGGGCTGGCCGCCAGCCTCCCCGGCGCGCTGCTGCGCGACTTCGGCGCGCGGGTGACGCGGGTGCGCTCGCGCCGCCGTCCCACCCTGGACGCGGGGGTGGAATTCAGCCGGGTCTGGGATCACGGCAAGCAGATCATCGAGGTGGACGAGGGTGAGCCCGCGGCAGCGGAGACCATCGCCGCGCTCGCCCGCGACGCCGACGTGGTCTTCCTGGCCGGGCCGGAGGAGGCGATCGAGCTTCGGGGGCTGGGCAGCGCGGACCTCGGCCGGGCCAACCCGCGGCTGGTCGCCGTCCGCGTCGGGGACGGTTTCAACGCAGGCGGCGGGACCAGCGGCCTGGAGATCCTCCTCGCGGCCCGGTCCGGCCTGCTCACCCAGATCAGGGCGAACCGTCCCGGCCCGGCGTTCGCCGACCTCACCGTCGCCAGCGCCGGCGCCGGTCTCGCGGCGACGGTGGGCGCCCTGGCCGGGCTCTACGAGCGGGAGTCGACCGGCCTCGGTGGCTGGGCCGAGACCTCGCTCGTCGACGGCCTCCAGGCGATCCTCCCGATGATCATCGGGCGGGTGGAGAACTCCTCGCCGTCGATCAGGCTGCTCTGGAAGGAGCAGGGGCCCGCGGAGACGCTGGCGTACCGGTGCGCCGACGGCGGGTACGTCCAGCTGTGGTTCGGCGCCAAGGGCGCCTACGAGGCGTTCCTCGAGCACATGAACGAGCCGCCGAGCGAGCAGGGCTACACCGCCGACCTGGTGTCCGGCGCGATGGCCGACCGCAGCGAGCGGTGGACGCGCGCGTTCGCGACCCGCGACCGGTCCTGGTGGCTGCAGGACCTCGCCGGGGCGAACTTCCGCTGCGAGCCGGTGCTGCGCCCCGGCGAGGCGCTGCTGGACCCGCATGGCCGGCAGATCGGGCTGAGCGTGGAGCGCGACGACCCCGACCGCGGCACGATCACGGCACTGGGGCCGGTCGGCCGGGTGACGCCGTGGGCCGCCGCCACGTCGGCACCGGGCACCACGTCGACACCGGGCTCCCGGCCAGCCCCAGGCACCACGGCAACACCAGCCACCGCGTCGACACAGGGCGCCCGGCCCGCGCTGGACGCGGCTACCGAGCCGGGCACGGCGGGCGGCCCGAGCCGGCCCGACCCGGGCGCGCGGTTGCTCACCGGCGTCCGGGTCCTCGACGTGTCGGCCTACCTCGCCGGGCCGATCGCCCCGCTGATCCTCGCCGAGCTCGGCGCCGACGTGATCAAGCTGGAGCCGGGCACCGGGGACGTCCACCGCGGCATGGAGCCCATGTTCGCCGCCGGCCAGCGCGGCAAGCGGGCCATCGCGATGAACATGAAGGCGCCCGGCGCCGCGGGCGTCCTCGCCCGGCTGTTCCGCTGGAGCGACGTCGTCCACCACAACTCGCGGGTGGGCCTCGCCGACCGGCTCGGCTACGACGAGGCGACGGTGCGCGCCGTCAACCCCGACGTCGTCTACAGCCACTCCAGCGGATTCGGGGCGACCGGCCCCCGCGCCCTCCTGCCCGCCAACGATCACCTGATGCAGGCGCTGTCCGGCGTCGAGGCGTCCCAGGGCGGGACGGACCAGCCGCCGACGTTCCTCGTCTGGGGCGCGATCGACGTCACCAGCGGATGGGTGGCGGCCTGCGCGGTGCTCGCCGGCCTCTACGCGCGCCGCCGCGGCGGCGCGGGCCAGTCGGTGGAGACGTCTCTGCTCGGCGCGGCGCTGATGCTGAAGTCCGGCGCGTTCGTCGCGGACGGCGCCGTCGTCGAGGGCCCGGTCCTGGACCACGACCAGACCGGCTACGGCGCGGCGTACCGGATCTACCGGTGCGGCGACGGCGGGTGGCTCGCCCTCGCGGTGCCCGACACGGCGGCCTGGCGACGGCTGCGCAAGGCCGTGGCGGGCGGGGGCACGGCAGGAGAGGCCGTGGCGGGCGAGGGCGCCGCGGACGTCGGCCTGCCGCAGGACCCGCCACCGCTGCGGACCCGCCGCGGCGAGCGCCAGCCCGCCGAGGAGCTGCTGGAGGCGGTGTTCCGCACCGGTGCCGCCGCGGACTGGGTGGCCCGGCTCCAGGCGGCTGGGGTACCCGCGGAACTCGTCGCCGAGGTGGATCGCACGGGGTTCATCGCCCGGCTGGTCGACGACCCGGTCAACCAGCAGCTCGGCCGGGTCGTCAGCTTCGACTGGGGTGAGCGGGGCCGGCTCGACCAGCCGGCGTTCCCCCTCCGGCTCGGCCCGGCGGCCCGGCCCGTCGCCCCGCGCGCCATCCCCCGGCTGGGCGAGCACACCCACGAGGTGCTTGACGCTCTTGGCTTCGACGCCGACGAGCGGGCCGCCCTGGTCGCCGCCGGCACCATCCCCCGGCCGGAGCCCGTGCCCGTCGGCTGACCCTGCCCGTCGGCTGCCCCTGTGCGGACGGCCCCGGTTTCCCGTCCGGGGCCGTCCGCACAATTTTTTCGCATTTCCTCGGGTCGCATGTCCACCGATTTCCCACCCGCCTGCGTCTTGAAGGTGACTGACGTTCCGGCGGCATCCAGTGGGGAGCCGAGGACGGCGGCTGGGAGGTACATCAATGGCGGAACGCTCCGCCTCGAAGACGGCGACGTTCGAGCTCTTCGTCGCCGCCCGCGGCACCGCGATGCTGCGCACGGCCGTCTTCCTGGCCGGTGACCCGCACTCGGGCGAAGACCTGCTCCAGGACGTTCTCCTGCGCGTCTACCGACACTGGCGCCGCGTCGACGACCCCGACGCCTACGTCCGCCGTGCACTCGTCAACGCCGCCGCCAGCCGTCGCCGCCGGCGACGCTTCCGCGAGGACCCGCTCGACACCGCCACGGTGCCGATCCCGGACAGCACCCCGGACAGCACAGACACGCTCTCCACCCGCGATCAGTTGTTCACCGCGCTACGCCAGCTCCCGCCACGCCAACGCGCCGTGATCGTGCTGCGCTACTTCGACGACCTCAGCGAAACCCAGATAGCGACCGCCGTCGGCTGCACCCCGGGCAGCGTCAAAACTCACGCCGCCCGCGGCCTGGCCCGGCTACGCACCGTCCTCGGCCCAGAGAACACCCCCGCGGAAAGGAGCAGCGCCCATGGCTGACACGGACGCGGGCCCCGGGTTCGAGCTACATCTGCGCACGGCGATGGCCTCGGCCGCCCAGACCGTCCAGCAACCACCCGGCCTGGCGCGGCAGGTGGTCGAACGCGGACGCCGCCACCGACGGCGCAGGACCCTCGCGGCCGCCGTGGCACTGGCCGTCGCAGCCGTCGGCGCGGTGGTCATTCCGCAGGTCCTTCCCGAGGAGAGATCGGCGATGTACCCCGCCGACACCAGCGTCCTGAGCCCGCCACTCGACACGGCCTACGGAGTGGACGTCCACTGGCTGCCCGACGGCTACGGGGTTCGGTACCGCCAGGGTCAGGACCTTCAGACGCCCGGTCCACAGCAGGGCCAGTTCGACGTGACCACCTTCTACAACAAACTGCCGGTCACCGAGAACTTCTCTGCCTATAGCAAGGAGTTCAGGCCATACACCCCGACCTACCAGGTTGACGTCCGGCGTGGCCGCAACGTGGATCTCGAAGCCGAGCAGCGCTGGGAAGAGAAGATCATCCATGCTGCCGACCCGAGCCACAGAGAACGGACAACGACGGCTGTGCGCGGCCACAGCGCCTATCTGTTCACAAGGGAGGTCTTCGGGAAGCCGCAATACTGGCTGACCTGGAGTCCTGAGCCGACAGTCGCGGTCACGGTGTCGGGGGAGTCGATGCCCGACGTGCGGAGGATCGCCGAGAGCCTCGTCATCGGGCCGCCCCCACCGGGCCCCCACGACCGGGACCAGGCCTCCGGCGCCGAGACGGCGTTCCCCCGCGTCCTGACCAACGGGGGCGACCCGCGTCGGACCCTTGACTGGGTGGAAGGCGGAGACAGCCTGCGTGCGGCGATGGACGAGGCGCTGCGGACCAACCGGGAGACCGTGGAGAGCGTGCGGGTGGCCGCGACCGGGCCGGTCGTCTTCCTGAGCGAGACCGAGGCGATGGTCGGTTTCTCGCTGGACATGCGGGCCCGGGAGAGCGGTGTGATGGTCGACAGCGGGCAGGTCGGTGTCGCCCGCGTGGTCCTGACCGCCAACGGATGGAGGGTCAACAGGCAGGATTACTGCACCCAGCTCATCCGGGTGCTGACCTGCCCGCCGATCACCATCCGGTGACCGGGAGACACCAGGGCCGCCCCGCCGCCAGGCCCGAGGAGACCACGACCGTCCCCGGTTCCTGGCGGCTCCGGGGGTTACCCGTGGTCGTCGCGGCCGCGGTGACGCTGGCCGCTGTCCTGGCCGTCGGCTCGGTCATGGCGACACCGGGCGACTCCACGCGGCACGAGCCGAGCCGGCTCGGCGCCGTCGACGAGGTCCGGGACCAGGTCTGGGGCGTGGAGGTCGGGTGGGTTCCCGCCGGGTTCCGCCGGCAGTCACGCGAGGGCGAGTACTTCCGGGACGAGCGCGGCCCGCGGCGCGACCATTTCGAGGTGCGGGTGGTCTACGCCGCCGCGCCCGCCGGTCGCGCGAGCGCCCGGCCCGTCAACGCCAGTGCCGTGAGCGCCCGATCCGTCAACCCCGACGCCGTGAGCCCCGGCGCCGGCGGGGACCTCCCGGTGGGGCCGGCGACGTACGGGATCGGTGTCCGGCGCGGCCCGGCGGTCGACCTGGCCGCCGAGGTGGCGCACGCTCCAGGCGCCGGCTGGGAGACGGTGCTGCCCGCCGTCGTCGACGGTCACGACGGGTTCCTCCTCAGCACCGGGATCGATGACCGCCGGTCGTTCTCGCTGCTGTGGAGTCCCGGTCCGGGTCTCGTGCTCAGCGTCGGCGGCGGCCGGGCGGACGAGGTCGTCCGGATCGCGGACGGCCTCATGGTGGGCCCGGTGCCGCCGGGCCCACCCGACGCGGCGGGGGCACGGAGGTCGGTCGAGGCCGCGGTGCGGGCCTGCTTCGGCGCCGGGGAAGCCGGTGGGCCCGCGGGTCTCACGGTGGGCCGGATCGCGCCGGTCGTCTTCCTGAGCGAGACCGAGGCCATGGCCGGGTACGAGCTGCGCGGCCCCGCCGAGCCCAGCGCGCCCGCCGGGGCGCCGCGGGCGGGCACCACCGTGAGCGGCGTGCTGGAGCTCGTGGCGACGCCTTCGGGATGGCGGCCGTCCACCAGCCTCGGAACCGGGGCGTCGGTGCCCCGGTCAGCGGGATGCGCGAGCGGCTCGGCCGGTTCGGGCGCCTCGGCTGGCTCGGGTGATCACGTCGGCCCGTCGCCGCTGGGTGTCTCGCGGGTGGGGGCCTGGCGGGCCGCGCCGGAGGTGAGCAGCGCGTCTAGGTCGTCCTGCGCGAAGCCCCAGTCGAGCAGGACCTCCCGGGTGTGCTGGCCCGCTGCCGCAGGTGGCCCGCCCGGCCCCGCCGGGGTCCGGCTGAATCGTGGGGCGGGTGCCGGCTGGACGACGCCGTCCACCTCGACGAAGGTCTGCCGCTCGACGTTGTGTGGGTGGCGGGTGGCCTCCTCCATCGTCAGCACCGGGGTGAAGCAGGTGTCGGTGCCCTCCAGCTCAGCGGTCCACTCCGCCAGCGTGCGGGTGCGGAAGACGGCCTCCAGTGCGGCCCGGCCCGCCGGCCAGGTCGCCGGGTCGCCCTGCTGACGGAGCAGCTCGTCGCCGAGGCCGAGCCGCTGGAGCAGCTCCGCGTAGAACGGGTGCTCGCCCGCCCCGACCGCGACATGCCGACCGTCGGACGTCTCGTAGACGTTGTAGAACGGCGCCGCCAGGCTGAGGATGTTCGTGCCCGGCTCGTCGGACCAAAGCCCCTCGGCGCGCATCCCGTGGAACAGCGTGGTCAGCAGTGCGACGCCGTCGACCATCGCGGCGTCGACGACCTGGCCGAGCCCCGAGCGGGCACGCTCGACCAGCGCGCCGAGCACGCCGATGACGAGCAGCATCCCGCCGCCACCGAAGTCGCCGAGCAGGTTCAGCGGTGGGGCTGGCGGCTGGCCGGGCCGGCGCAGCGGCTCGAGCGCCCCGGCGAGGGCGACATAGTTGATGTCGTGCCCGGGGCTGCGGGTGTAGGGGCCCTCCTGCCCGAAGCCGGTCATCCGCGCGTACACCAGCCGGGGGTTGCGCCAAAGGCACTCGTCCGGCCCCAGCCCGAGCCGCTCGGCCACCCCCGGCCGGTACCCCTCGACGAGGACGTCCGCCCGGTCGACCATCCGCAGGACGGCCTCGACGCCGCCGGGATGCTTGAGGTCGAGCGCGACGGACCGGCGGCCGCGGGTCAGCAGGTCGATCCGGCGGTGTCCTTTCAGGGAGCGCTCGGTCGCGCTCTCCTCCTCGCTCGGCGCGACGTCCTCGAGCCGGGCGACGCGGACGACCTCGGCCCCCAGATCGGCGAGGATCATCGCGCCGAAGGGCCCCGGCCCGCGGCCGGCGAGCTCGACGACCTTCACGCCCGCCAGCGGCCCGCTTCCCGGCTTACCGTCCTTGCGCTCAGACAACGGATGCACAGCTGATAAGTGTACGTTCACTTTTTTATGGCCCGCAACAACCGGGCGCCGCCGGCGCGGGTGCTCAGAGGCGCTGGTGTTCAGGGGTTCAGGGGTTCAGGGGTTCAGGCGATCCAGCGCCGCCTCGGTCTCCAGCTCGACGAACGCCGCCCCGTACCGCTCGGCGAGGGCGAGCGAGACGTCCCGGCGCTGCCAGCCGTCGGTTCCCAGCGTAGACAGCCACACCGCGAGACCGTAGGCCGCCGAGGCACGGTAGGACAGCCAGCCGGCCTCCGGCGACGGGCGCCGCTCCCCCGGCACTTCCAGCGCCCCCAGGTACTCCGCGACCAGGTCGGCCTCGTGCTCGCGCCGGTCCGTCACCGTCAGCGAGCCCACCAGGAAGTAGCCGACGTCCTGCGACCAGCCGCCGCGCCGCGCCACCTGCCAGTCGAGGAACCCGACCTCGCCATCGGGCAGGACGTAGGTGTTGCCGATGTGGGCGTCTCCGTTGTTCCGGTGCAGCACCCGGTGCTCGCCGAGGCCCTCCGCCTTGCAGAACACGGTGGCCGGGCCGGTGCCCGCACTGTAGGTGACACCGAACCGGGCACGGCGGTTGTTGCCGTCGTCCCGGAGGACCAGCCTGACCTCACCGACCTCCGTGCCCGGGTGCCGGCTGGCGAGTGCCACCGTCATCCAGGCGGGAGTGACGTCATCCCAGTCCGCCGGTATCGGGAGTGCCTTCGGTTCCGGTCCGCCGTTCCCGCCGTTCGACATTCGGGCGAGTATGCGTTCACTCAACCGAACGGTCAAGATCCGCGCCCGCGACGACTCCGAACCACAGGCCGCAGGCGGTGGGCGATCTACGCATGCCGTGAACCGGCGCGGCGAGTCCGGGGGCACCGACGGTGAACCCGGGGCGACAGACGGCACCATTCACCCGCCGGGCCACATGCTTTGGCTCATCCGTCCCAACCCAATAGGATCCGGAACGGACCCGGACGGCAGGATGACAACCGTCGAGGGCACTTTCGGCGGGCCCACCGGAGACCCTGGTCACAGGCCGGGAGAGCCGAAAGTCCGGCGAATTCAGGCGGGCGTCAGGCCGACCAGGAATTCTGACACCGGCCCGCGGGAGCACCGCGCATCGCGGTCAGCGGATATCGTGCCGCACTCCTCGCATCCGGCGCGGAAAATTCCGGCGAGCCGGGTGCGATCATGCCCATGACCAGGAAAGACACGAGCCACGACGGAGCGGATCGACAAGCGCCGGCCAGCCCTTGAAATGCCACCATGATTGCCGGTCGGCCACGTCACCAAATCTACTCACGCAGACCAGCGACAAGATTCTGTCGGTGGTTTCCTACGACAGGACCCACACAGCTGACGTCATGCCGGAACCCCCAGCGTGATTCTGAACACGATCCAGCCGTCGGCCTGAGGCGGAAAATCGGTTGGCAGCGGCCGGCTACCGCCCGGATACCGTCAACGGGACGCCGCGAAGCCCAGCCAGTGCCAAGAAGTCGAGCGGCACCGCCACATCTCGGTCGGGCTGCAGAGCCGGCGACGGGCCGCATTCGAACCCTTTCCGCCGCCAACTGCCGAAGGTGGACCATGACGATCCTCGACGCCAGCGCCGCGTCCGGCCTCGCCGGGCCGCCGGGCTCCCACGGCCCGACCGACCGCGGTCCGGTCTACCACGGTCCGCGGCGTGACCCGGCGCCGTTGCTGCCTGGTCCCGAACCGGCCCGGGTGCTCGGCACGCCGGCGGCGCGGGCGCTCGACGCCGAGCTGCTGCGCGCGCTCCACCGCCGCCTGGTGCTGGGACGTCGCTACAACCAGCAGGCCACCACCCTGGCCCGGCAGGGCCGCATCGCGGTCTATCCGGCCTCCACCGGGCAGGAGGCGTGCCAGATCGCCCCGGCGATGGTGCTGCGGGAGACGGACTGGCTGTTCCCGACCTACCGCGACACGCTGGCGGTGGTGTCGCGCGGGGTGCGGCCGGCGGACGTCCTGGCCATGATGCGGGGGCACACGCATGGTGGGTACGACCCGCGGGAGCACCGGATCGCGCCGCTGGCGACCCCGCTGGCCACCCAGGCCTGCCACGCGGTCGGGCTGGCGCATGCCGCCCGGCTGCGCGCGGCGTCGGACCCGGGGGCGCCGCGGGACGTCGTGGCGCTCGCCCTCGTCGGCGACGGTGCCACCAGCGAGGGTGACTTCCACGAGGCGCTGACCTTCGCGGGGGTGCTGAACGCACCGGTGGTGTTCCTGGTGCAGAACAACGGCTACGCGATCTCGGTGCCGCTGGCGCGGCAGTCCGCGGCGCCGACGCTGGCACACAAGGCGGTGGGTTACGGCGTCATCGGACGTCTCGTCGACGGTAACGACGCGCCGGCGGTGCACACCGTGCTCGGCGCCGCGGTCGAGCACGCGCGGGCGGGGCGGGGGCCGGTGCTGGTCGAGGCGGTCACCTACCGGATGGACGCGCACACCAGCGCCGACGACGCGACCCGCTACCGCACGGCGCAGGAGGTCGCCTCCTGGCAGGCCCGGGATCCGGTGACACTGCTCGAGCGGCATCTTCGCGACGCCGGCCTCCTCGACGACGCCGCGGCCGCCGCCGTGGCCGCGGCGGCCGAGGAGCTCGCCGCCGAGATGCGCTCCGAGTTCGGCGCCGAGCCTCCCGAGGTGGACCCGGGCTCGCTGTTCGCGCACGTCTACGCCCGTCCGACCAGCCAGCTGCGGGAGCAGGCCGCCGAACTGGCCGCCCGCATCGCCGCCGAGACCGACCACGCGGGCACCAACCAGGCGGGCACCAACCAGGCGGGCACCGACCAGGCAGGCACCGGCCCGGCCGGGGGCGAGGCCCGGTGAGCGCGGCGACGATGGTGCAGGCGCTCAACGCCGCGCTGCGCGACTCGCTGCGGGCGGATCCCGACGTCCACGTGCTCGGTGAGGACGTCGGTGCGCTCGGCGGCGTGTTCCGGGTCACCGACGGCCTCGCCGCCGAGTTCGGGACGCAGCGCTGCCTGGACACCCCGCTGGCCGAGGCGGGCATCCTCGGCACCGCGGTGGGCATGGCGATGTACGGGCTGCGGCCCGTCGTCGAGATGCAGTTCGACGCCTTCGCGTACCCGGCGTTCGAGCAGCTCGCGTCGCACGTGGCGAAGATGCGCAACCGCACCGGCGGGGCGGTGTCGCTGCCGGTGACGATCCGTGTCCCGTACGGCGGGGGCATCGGCGGCGTGGAGCATCACAGCGACTCCAGCGAGGCGTACTACGCGCACACCCCCGGGCTGCACGTGGTCACCCCCGCCACCGTCACCGACAGCTACGGTCTGCTGCGCGCCGCGATCGCGTCGGACGACCCGGTCGTCTTCCTGGAGCCCAAGCGGCTCTACTGGTCCACCGAGGACGGGCTCTCCCCCGCAGAGGTCGCCCGCGCCGAGGTCGGGCCGATCGGACGGGCGGCCGTCCGCCGGCCCGGCACCTCGGCGACGCTGCTGACCTACGGCCCGGCGCTGCCGGTGTGCCTGCGGGCCGCCGAGGCCGCGGTCGCGGAGGGCTGGGACCTGGCGGTCGTCGACCTGCGCTCGCTGGTGCCCTTCGACGACGAGACGGTCTGCGCGGCGGTCCGGGCCACCGGGCGCGCGGTCGTGGTGCACGAGGCCGCGGGTTTCGGCGGCGTCGGCGCGGAGATCGCCGCCCGGGTCACCGAACGGTGCTTCCACCACCTGGCCGCCCCGGTGCTGCGGGTCACCGGGTTCGACATCCCGTACCCGCCGCCGATGCTCGAGCATCACTACCTTCCCAGCGTCGACCGCGTCCTCGACGCCGTCGCCCGACTCCAGTGGGAGCAGTGACACCGTGGCCGCGGTACTCGAATTCGCCCTCCCGGACCTCGGCGAGGGGCTGACCTCCGCCGAGATCGTCCGCTGGATGGTCGGCATCGGGGACGTCATCGTCGTCGACCAGCCGGTGGCCGAGGTCGAGACGGCGAAGGCGGTCGTCGAGGTGCCGTGCCCGCACGCAGGCGTCGTCACCGCGCTCGCCGGCCCGCCCGGCACCGCCGTCCCGGTCGGCACCCCGCTGATCACCGTGACGGTCGACGAACCCGCGGAACAGCCGGCGGACGGCCCGGACGGCCCGGACGGCGCTCCGGGGTCGGCGGGCGGAGGGTCCGGCAGGGTCCTCATCGGATACGGCCCCCGCGCCGAGCCCGCGCCGACCAGCCGTGCCGGCCGCGCGAGCCGCGCCAGCCGCATTGACCGGTCGCTGGTCGGTGCGACCGCCCCGGAGCCCCTGCCGTCGACGCCACCCGCGCCGACGCCACCCGCGCCGACGCCGACGGCGCGCGAAGCCCGGCAGGCGGTCAAGGTGATCTCGCCGCTGGTCCGGCGGCTCGCCCGGGACAACGCCGTCGACCTGCGTGAGCTCACCGGCACCGGCCCGGACGGCCTGATCCGCCGCCGGGACGTCGAGGCGGCCATCACCGCAGCCACCCGAACCGGCCCGGCCACCCCGGCGGACCTGGCGGCCCCGGCCGCACCGGCCGCACCGGCCCCACTGGCGGACCTGGCCGGCCCGGACGGCGCGGACGTCGTCCCGTTGAGCCCGCTGGCGCGGCGCGCGGCGGAGGCGTTCGGGCGCAGCCGGCGCGAGGTGCCGGACGCGACCACCTGGGTCGACGCGGACGCCACCGAGCTGCTCGCCGCCCGGGACGCCCTCAACGCGGGCGGCGCCGAGCCCCGCATCGGCGTGCTGGCGCTGCTGGCCCGGGTCTGCGTCGCCGCGCTGCGCCGCTTCCCCGACCTGAACTCGACCGTCGTCACCGACGCCGACGGCCGCGCGACCGGCGTGCGCCAGCACCGCGCCGTCCACCTCGGGTTCGCCGCGCAGACCCCGCGTGGCCTCGTCGTCCCGGTGGTGCGCGACGCCCAGGGCCACACCACCGCCAGCCTGGCCGCCGAGGTGACCCGGCTGACCGCCGCCGCCCGGGCGGGCCGGCTCACCCCCGCCGAGCTGACCGGCGGCACGTTCACGCTGAACAACTACGGCGTCTTCGGCGTCGACGGCGCCACGCCCATCGTGAACCACCCCGAGGTGGCCATGATCGGCATCGGCCGGATCCTCCCCAGGCCATGGGCGGTGGACGGCGAGCTGGCCGTCCGCCGGATCACCCAGCTCTCGTTCACGTTCGACCACCGCGTCTGCGACGGCGCCACCGCCGGCGCCTTCCTGCGCTTCGTCGCCGACGCGGTCGAGAACCCCACGACGCTGCTCCGATACCTGTGACCGCCGACCTTCACTCCGCAGGCGACGACCGCCACCGAACCGGTCCCAGGAGACATGTCTTGCCTGCCCACGCCCCGCACGCCCGTCTCACCTACCTGGGCCCCGAGGGGACCTTCACCGAGGCCGCGCTGCGCACGCTGCCGGAGGCGGCGACCCACGAGCTGTTCCCGTCCATGTCGGTGGCGGCGGCGCTGGACGCGGTGCGCAACGAGGACGCCGTCGCGGCGCTGGTGCCGATCGAGAACTCGGTGGAGGGCGCGGTCACCGCCACGCTGGACGAGCTGGCGACCGGCCGGCCACTGATCATCCGCCGCGAGGTGCTGCTGCCGATCAGCTTCGCGCTGCTGGTGCGGCCGGGCACGACGCTGGACGACGTCAAGACGGTCACCGGCCACTCGGTCGCCCAGGCCCAGGTACGCCGGTGGCTGGCGGCGAACCTGCCGCACGCGGAATGGGAGTCGGCGGCGTCCAACGCCGAGGGAGCCAGGCTGGTTCGGGACGGGCGGTTCGACTGCTGCTTCGCCGGGGAGTTCACGGCGCGGCGCTACGGCCTGGAGGCGCTGCTGACCAACGTCAACGACGCCGCCGACGCCACGACCCGGTTCGTCCTGCTCGGACGTCCCGGCCCGACGAGCGCGCCGACGCGCGCGGACAAGACGTCCATCGTGGTGTGGCCGACCGAGGACGAGCCGGGCGCGCTGCTGGCGCTGCTGCAGGAGTGGGCGGTCCGCAAGGTCAACCTGATCCGGATCGAGTCCCGGCCGACCGGTGAGGGGCTGGGCCGGTACTGCTTCTCGATCGACGCGGAGGGGCACGTCAGCGGCCGCGGGGTCAGCGAGGCCCTGATGGGGCTGCACCGGATCTGCCGGAAGATCCGGTTCCTGGGTTCCTATCCCCGTGCCGACCGGCCCGCCCCGCCCGCGGGCCAGCGGCTGACGGGGCACGACTTCGTCGAGGCCGCGGACTGGCTCTCCACCTGCCTGACCGGCGACGACGGGGACTGGGAGCCCTGACCGTGGCGGCCACGTTCCTTTGATTGTGACGTCGATATTTGCTTAGTGTGGTGCGCGGAGCACCTGCTCCGGCGGCTGCCGGGGAGGACGAGGCCAGCGACGGCGCGCTCCGGCCGTCGGGCGTGACATCGAGGTCACGTGCCCCCGGCCCTCCCCGTCTCGTCCCGTCCCGTCCCCGGACCAGGAGCGTGGCTTCCGTGAGCAGTGACAGCGACGTGCGCCCGAGCACGCACATCCTGTCCGACCTCGGTTTCGAGCTGACCAGGGTCGGTGACGAGCTGCGCGGGTCGGCGGCGATCGTCCCCGAGATGTTCGTGCCCGGCACGCCGAGCGTCCGGACGTCGATTCTCGCCGTCTGGGCCGACACCGCGTGCGGGCACGCGGTCATGGCCGCCGTCGCCCCGCGGGTCCCGGTCACCCTCGACCTCGACGTGCACGTCTACCGCCCGCTGCACGAGTCCGGGACCATCAACACCGTGGCGCGGCTGGTCAAGGCCGGGAAGTCGGTCTGTGGCGTCGAGGTGGTCTTCACCGGCGCCGGCGGCGACGAGCTGGCGTTCTGCACCGCGTCCTTCATGGCCGCCCCGAACCCAGAGATGATCATGCCATCGGCGCAGACCGGCCTGGCCTCCCGCCCCCGCGGAGGGCGGCTACAGGTCCCGCTGGCCGAGCGCGCGCGCTGCGAGATCCGCGAACCGGGCGTCGCGGTACTCCCCCGCACCGAGGACGGGCTGAACTCGTCGAACACGGTCAGCGGCGGGCTGATCGCCCTCGCCGTCGAGGAGGCGGCGCTCTCGCTGACCCCGGGCACCTCGCTCTCCTCCCTGGCCCTGCGCTTCCTGCGCCCGGTCCGCACCGGCCCCGTCGTAGCCACGGCCCAGGTACGGGACGGTCTCGGCCGCGTCGAGGCCCGCGACGCCGGCGGCGACAACCGCCTCGCCGTCCTCGCCACCACGAGGGTCTTCGACTAGCCCTGTCTTCCGCACATGGGATTTCGATGGGTTGACCGGCCCGGTTTCCGATCAAGGTGGCCGGGTGGGATCGACGCCGAGAATGTCGAGGAGGTGCTGGTGCAGCGCCGATGGGCGGGGGATGTAGGCAGGCTGGTCGCCGCGGGCGGGCACGAGGCGCAGCCTGCTCAGTGCGCCGAGGACCAGTGCTCCGGTGGGGCGGGCGGGACGACCGGCGTAGATGCCGGGGATCTTCCCGTCAGGGCCGGTACCGAGCCGGGCTTGGCGTTCGACCAGGCAGAAGACGAGCAGGGCCAGGCAGATCACGTGGATGAGGGCGTGGATCCGCTGGTTGGAGTGCAGGAACATCGGGGCGACCGCGAGCGGGCCCTTGAACGCGCCGTAGCGACGTTCAACGACTTCCTGCCCTTTGTAGCGGGCGAGGACCTCAGCCGGGCCGACGTCGTCAGGCAGGTTGGTCAGCAGCGCGTACCAGCCGTCGGTGGCAGCCTCGGCGTCGAGCGCGGCGGAGTCGAAGTTCCAGGCCAGGGCCGGTTTCCCGGTGTCCGGGTCGACGCTGGTGGTGGCGTGGAGGTAGCGGGTGACGCGGTGTTTCGTCGCCAGGAGGGTCAGGCGGGCCTGCACCGCGGCCTCGGTGCGGTAGAGGTGGTGGCTGCCCGCGGCGCGGGTGAGGGTGTCGAGGTCGGTGCGGGCGCGGCCGAGTTTCAGCGCGCGGGCGGCTTTCGCGGCCTGGTCGTTCGCCGACGACCAGACGAACACCGTGCGCACGGTGACCGGCGGGTCTTTCTTCCGGGGTCCCCGCAGGGTGGTGACGCCTTCCCGGACACGGTAGGCCGCCCGCTGGTGGAAGGGTTTGTCCTGGTCACGGGCCGCGACATAGCCGACGAGTGTGGCGGTGGCCCAGTCCTGGGCGGCCAGGACCTGGCCGGGCACGACGGTTTTCGGTGCCGGGGCGAGGAACGTGACCCCGGGCGTGGACGTCAACGCGGTCAGATTCGCGTAGGAGACGAGTTTGCTGTCGCCGACCAGCAGGAACTGTCGGGGGCCGGCGAGCCCGGCCAGGGCCCGCATCGCGCCGGTGACCTGACAGACCTCACCGGCGCCGCCGTCGTAGGCGCGGTGCAGCAGCGGGATCCCGCCGTCACCGGTGACCGCGAGCCCGGTCTGGACCTGTTTGAGGTCGGGGCGGCGGTCCTTCGGGTGGCCGTACTTCGGGGTCGCGTAGTCGCCGTCGATCTCGGGATAGGCGCCGTGCAGCGAGATCGATGTCATGTCCCAGTGGACACGGGACAGGTCGAGGTCGAACGCGGCGATCGCCGCGGCACCGACCGAACCGACCACGGCCTCGCAGACCGGGGCGAGCGCGTCAAGCGCCCGACCGACCCGGTCGTCGTTCAACACGTCCGGCGCGATACCGAACATCTCTTCGACCGCCCAGTCCCGTGCCCACCGTTCGACGTGCAGCAGCGGGGTCGGCGAGGTCAGCCGGTTCGCGACCAGTGCGGCGATCACGTCGCCGTGGGTGGCCCGGTTGACCTTGTCACGCATCGGGGCGAGTCGATCGATCGTGCCCGCGACATCGAGGCGGGCCAGGTAGTCACGCACGACAGGGAGCGCGCCGAGCGGCTTCTCGACGCTCGGCGGCCCGTAGTCCATCGCGACCGTCACAGCCAGGAACAGTCCCAGGCCCGTCACTACCGATCGCGGCCATCCCGACGTGATCCGAACAAGACATCACGTAGCTGTCTCACCGCACGCACGTGCGGAAGACAGGACTAGCGGGCCTGGTTCCGGACAGCGTCGGCGGACCTGTTCCGAGGTCACCGGGCGTCCGCGGGCAGGAAGGCGAGCGCCGCGCGGAGATTGCGTTCGGCGATATCCCTCATCAGGGCGCGCTCCGGGAAGTCACCGTCGAGCAGCCGCAGCGGCCCGGCGACGAGCGACAGGCGCATCGCCAGCGTGTAGAACGCCAGCCGCCGGTAATGCTCGCCGAAGCGCAGCCGCAGGAACACGTGCTCCCACTCGACGTCGAAGAACATCAGCCCCTCGACGTCGATGAGGACCGGCCGCCCACGCCGGTCCACCAGAACGTGGTCCGGCCCGAGTTCCCCGTGGACGAGCCCGTACCGCGAACGCGGGCGCACGGCCGCGGCCAGTGTGTGGACCACTGACTCTAGGCGCTCCCGGACGCGGGTGAGCCGCGTGTCACGGACGGCGGCTTCGGCGAGGTCGCCGAGCGCGCGTTCGAGGACGACCTGCTCGCAGGAGCTGCCCCTGGACGTACCGCCCTTGTTGGCCAGGGCGACCTTGCCGAAGCGTGGACCGTGGTGCCCCCGCATCACGGCGAGCGTCTCGGCGAGCTGTGCCATCGTCGTCTCCGCGCCGTGCGGGTCCTCCCGGAGCAGTGCTTCCAGGCTGTCGCCGGGCACGTCCTCGACCACGGCGACGTCCGCCGGGTAATGACCCCCGCTCCGGTCAATCAGTCGGATCCGCGGCGTGCGGATGCCGAGGACGTCCAGCTCGCGGTGGGCGGCCTCGAAGAGATCGAGGCCTGAGGCCGGCTCGAACGGGTCCGTGTGGCTGTCGGTGTCGGTGTTGGTATCGCTGTCGGTGTCGCCGGCCCGCGGGGTGGGCCAGTAGTTCTCGGAGTCGTCCCAGATGTAGACGATCGCGGTCGAGTCGTCGTCGAGAGTTAGTCGGTACACGCCCTTCCTGCTTCCGCCTCGCAGCCGGGAGACACCCACGAGTCGATGTCCAGCGCCCAGCGCGGCGCGTGCGACAGGCTCCAGGTGCTCTCGGGTGACGACTCTGCGCGCCATGTGCACGGCCTGCCTCTCCCGTGTGCCGATTGTTGACCTCAGACACGGCCCGGCGGCGGAGGCCCTGGTGCTTCTGGTGCTCGACTACTCGCCTCTTGGTTTCTTTCTCGCCATTTCGGGGGGCATTCTCCGCGAATCCGGCCTGAAAGGGCGAGAAGGATATCAGAGGGCGAGCAGGCCACCCCGACGTTCAGGCGGTTTGTTCGATATAGGGCATAGCCCCTGGTAGGACGGCTTGGCCGGCCCGGCGGCCCGGCGGCGCGTCAGGCCGACGGGTGCGGGCGGGTCAGCGCGATGGGGTGCGGGGGTCAGGCCGGCGGGGTGGCGGCACGGGGACGGGGGTGGTCGGCGAAGAACCGCCAGATCGTCTCGGTGGCGTCGAGGGCGGTTGACGGGGTGCCGGCGCCGAGCCGCTCGGCGAGCGGGTTCGGCGTCGCCCCGGGCCACTGGTGTCCCGCGCCCGCGATGGTGACCAGCTCGACGTCGCGGCCCTCCGGGCAGGTCGCGGTCGAGGTCGTCAGTACTCCCGAGGTCGTCGTCCGGGGCGGGGCGCAGCGGTCGATGCGCCGCCAGGCGGCGTTCGCGTCCGGCACTGGCGGGCCGTCGATCGCGGGGCTGCGCGGACTGTAGGGCTCGCCGGGCGCGCCGTCGTAGCGGATCACCGGGTCGGCGGCGCCGTGGATGTGCAGGACCGACGCCGGTGCCGCCCCGGCGCAGTCGACGAGCATCGTGGTCGAGTCCACACCGACGGCGGCGAAGAGGTCGGTCTCGCAGGCCATCCGGTAGGCCATCGCGCCGCCGTTGGACACGCCGGAGACGTAGACGCGGTCCGGGTCGATCCCGGTCTGCCGGCGGACCGTGGCCACGGCCTCCTTGAGGAAGGCGACGTCGTCGACGCCCGTCCGGGCGGCCGGGCCGCAGCAGCCGCCGCCGGCGTTCCACGACTTGTCCGTGCCGTCGGGAAACAGGGCGACGAACCGGCCACGGTCGGCGGCCTGATCCCAGTGGTAGGAGTCCTCGGCCTGGGTTCCACCGCCGTAGCCGCCGTGCAGCATGACGACGAGGGGCGCCGGCCCGGTGAGCCCGGCCGGCCGGTAGGCGTGCACCGTCCGTTGGACACCGCCGACGCTGATCGTCCGGGTCGACCTGCCGACCGGGAGCGCGGTGCCGGGCGACGGCGTGCCGCCGTCCGTCGGTGCGCCCCCCGTGCCGGTGCCCGTGCCTGGTGTCGTGCCCGCGCCACCGGCGGCGATCGGCAGCGACTCTCCCGGGCCGCACGCGACCAGCGACGCGGCCGGCAGCACGGCGAGCGCGGCCGCGGCGAGGAGCGTGGCGCGGCGGTGGCGCGGGGGTCCGTCCCGTTTCGTCATGCCCGGCAGAATAGGCAAGGGTCTTTCTTATTTGCAACGGCGGACTTCTGCGCGACCGGAATGTCGACGTGGCCGAGAGCTAACGTGACTCACATGTCCAGGCCGGCCGCCGCGCAGACCACCCCGGCGCTGTTGCAGGCCGTGGCCCGGTCGCAGGCGTCCCGGGTGGCCGCCGGGTTCACCGAGGCCGGGCTCACCGGGCTGCGCCCGGGTCACGCGCAGTTGCTGATCCCCCTGCTGAGCGGTGGACAGCGGGTCTCCGAGCTGGCGGAGCAGCTCGGCGTCTCCCGACAGGCCGTGGCTCAGGTGGTTACCACGCTCGAGAAGGGCAGCTACGTCGAGCGGGTGGCCGATCCGCGCGACGGGCGGGCCCGCGTCGTCCGACTGACGGCGCTCGGCCTGGTGGCGATGCGGGCGATGCGCGCCACCGCGCTGGCCGTGGAGCGGGAGTGGGCCGCCCGGCTCGGCGCCGACGGCCTCGGCCAGCTTCGCGACCTGCTCACCACCCTGCTCGACACCGACACCGACACCGACACCGGTGCGGGCGCGGGTTCCGACACCAGCGCCTGACGCGCCACCCCGGGCCATCTTGCGAAAATCGCAAGGCGAGGTTATCGTCGCAGAGTGCCCAGCATCCCCGAACGCCCGACTTCGTCCGGGCACACGACTTCGTCCGGGCAGGCGGCCTCCCCCGGGCACGCCACCGTTCCCGAGCGGGTCGCCGGGCTGATCGAGGCGTCCGGGCTGACCCGTCGCGATTTCGGGCTGCGCATCGGGCTCGACGAGTCGAAGATGTCGAAGTCGCTGCGCGGCACCCGCCGCTTCTCCTCGACGGACCTGGCCCGCATCGCGCAGGTCTGCGAGGTCACCGTCGACTGGCTCCTCACCGGCGACGAGCCGGCCCTCGCGCTCGCTGCCAGAACGGCGGGCGGTGACGCGGGCGGCGCGCTCGCCGCGGCCAGGCGCCTGGGCACGATGCGCGCCGACCTCGCCGATCTCGGCTACCCGGCGCCCTGGCAGGGGCCCCGGCTGGAGCACGTCCCCGTCGGCTGGTCCGAGCAGGGCCGGCGGCTGGCCGGGCGCGCGCTCGACGAGGTCGACAAGGCGGGCCGGTCGGTGCTGGAGGAGGACCTGATCAGCGTGATCGAGGCCGTCTTCGGCGTCGACATCGCCGTCGCCGACCTCGGCCCGGGCATCGACGGCCTGGCCGCGGCCTCCGCCGAGGTGGCGCTGATCCTGCTGGCGACGTCCCTGGTACCGGCCCGCCAGCGGTTCACCCTCGCCCACGAGCTCGGCCACCTGCTCGCCGGCGACGACCAGGACGTCCACCTCGACCGGGACATCTTCGACCCCGCCCAGGCGAGGGATCCCAGTGAGATCCGCGCGAACGCGTTCGCCTCGGCGTTCCTGATGCCGGCCGACGCCCTCGGCGACGCGGTGGATCCGGCCGGCATCACCGACAGCTGTTTCGCCGCCCTCGCCTGTGACCTGATGGTGACCCCGTCAGCGCTGGCGTACCGGCTGCGCAACCTACAGATGATCGACTCGGCCATGTGTGACCGGCTGAAGCGGATGACGGGGCCGAAGGCTGCCCACCTGGCCGGCCGCAGCGACCAGTTCGCCCGGCGGGCCGCGGTCGCCGGCACCCCGCGGCCACCCGGGCTCATGCTCAGGGACACCTACGCCGCCTACGAAACCGGCGTGACAACCCTGCGCCCCTATGCCAACCTGCTCGGCGTAGACGTCGATGATCTCAGCGCCGCACTCGAAGCGGACCGCCCGGCGCCCGGGGAGTAGTCACGGAATTCCTCTTCCCCGACAACACCGTCCTGTGCAACTTCGCCGCCGTGGGCCGCCTTGACCTTCTCAGGTCGGTGCTCCGGGGGCGCGGGCGCTGGACGGCCGCCGTCGCCTACGAGGCGGGCCGCTCCGCGCGTTACTTCCCCGACCTGGCCATGCTGTCTGTGGAGGGCTGGCTCGGCGAGGCGATCGAGATCGTCGACGAGGCCGACATCCGGCGGGTCAACCGCATCCGGCGGGCCGTGTTCGGTGGCACCGACGCCGAGCCGCTGCGGCACCTCGGCGAGGCGGAGAGCTGCTTCGTCATCCTCGAATGGGCGGCCTTCGCCGGGTCCTGGTGGATCTCCGACGACCGGGAGTCCCTGCGTTACGCCCGTCGCCGCGGCATCACCACCGGCGAGACGATCGACGTCCTGGGGATGGCGGTCGCCGACGGCCACGTCGACAAGCGCGACGCGGTCGCCCTAATGCACCGGATGGTGGCCGAGGGCAGGCACCTGCGGCTGCCTCGCTCCGACGCCGACCTCGCGACCTGACCGTGGCCTGCGCCGCGGGCGCGGGCCGCGGCTGCGCCTCGCGAGCGAGTGATCGCGCGGCGGGCTGCGGGCGCGGGGCCGGCCGCGCGCGGAGTCACGCCACGTCAACGACGATCTTTCCCCGGACATGGCCGTCCTCGACCAGGGCCAGTCCCGCGGCGACGTCGACCAGCGGGATCGTGCGGTCGACGACGGTGGTGAGCCCGCCGGCCGCGGCGAGGTCGGCGAGCGCGGCCAGTTCGGAGCGGTCGAGCCGGGTGGGCAGTACACGCAGGCGCTGGCGGACGAACCTGTCGGCCGCGACAGCCCCGAGCATGGCGCCGACCGCGCCGAACGCCTTCCCGGGTGAGCCGCCCGCGTTGACCACCAGCGTGCCGCGCGGGGCGAGCGCCCGACGCAGCCGGCGCAGCGGGTGGTTCCCGACGTTGTCGAGGATCACGTCGTAACCCCCATGCCGCCCGAGGAAGCCGTCCGCGGTGAAGTCGTCCTCCGTGTAGTCCACGACGTGCGCGGCGCCAAGCGAGCGGACCAGTTCGGCGTTGCGCCCGCTGCACACGCCGGTCACCTCAGCGCCCAGCCCGGCCGCGATCTGGACGGCGTAGGTGCCCACCCCACCGGCGGCACCGTTGACGAGCAGCCTGGTCCCGGCCCGCACCTCGCCGGTCTCCCGCACCCCGCGCAGTGCCGTCGTGCCGGCGGTCGGCAGCGCCGCCGCGTCGGAGAAGGCGAGGCCGGCCGGCTTGCGGGCCAGCATGCCCGGCCGGGTGCGGGCGAGCTCGGCGAAGGCACCCGGGCAGAAGCCGAACACCTCCGTGCCCGGGCCCGGCTCGCGCACGTTCGCGCCGACCGCCTCGACCACACCGGCCGCGTCGATCCCGGCCACCCGGCTCTTCGGCCGGCGCAGCCCCATCCCGCCCATCAGCCGCGCGACGTACGGGTCGCCGCGCAGCATGTGCCAGTCGTACGGGTTCAGCGCCGCGGCCCGCACCCGCACCAGCACCTCGTCCGGCCCCGGCACCGGAACGTCGACATCGGCCAGCCGCAGGATGTCCGGCGGGCCGAACCTGTCCTGGACGACCGCCTTCACCGTGACCTCCGACCGGGCTGACCGGGCTGACCAGGCCGACCGGGCCGACCGGCCGCCACCGCGGCGCGGGCGCGCCCGGCATCCAAACCGAGAACCGTCATGAGGCAACGGTGGCGTCGCCGTGTTGAGCGGCGGCGGTGAATCACTGGCGCGGCGGTTGAGTGTCGGTGGCGGGTCGCATACTGGCGGCGGGAGAGTTGATCGTCGAGGCAGGAAGTCTTCGAGGCAGGGAGCACACCCGTGCTGCGGATCCGGCTGCTGGGCGAGGTCGGTGCCGTCACGTCCGGCGGCGAGCCGGTCGACGTCGGCCCGGCCAAGTGTCAGGCGCTGCTCGCCGCGCTCGCGCTCGCGCCCGGCAAGGTCGTGCCGGTCGGGAGGCTGGTGGAGCTGGTCTGGGGCCCGCACCCGCCCAGGACGGCCGACCGCACCCTGCAGTCGTACGCCACCCGGCTTCGCAGGGCGCTCGGTCCCGGTTCGATCCGCCGGGTCGGCGCCGCCTACCTGCTGGATGTCGTGCCGGAGGCGGTGGACGTCGTCCGCTTCCAGCGACTGCTCGACGAGCGGGACGTCGCCGCCGCCCTCGCCGAGTGGGCGGGCCCGCCGCTGGCCGGGCTGGTCGTCCCCGGCCTGGCCGGAGCCGTCGACGGGCTGGTCGAGCAGTGGCTGGCCGCCGTGGAGGTGGATCTGGCGCGCCAGGTGGAGACCGACGCGCGTTCCGCGCTGGGCCGGCTCACCGAGCTGACCGCCGCCTACCCGCTCCGCGAGGGCCTGTGGGCGCTGCTCATGACGGCGCTCTACCGGGCCGGGCGCCCGTCCGAGGCCCTGGCGGCGTTCCGCGCCGCCCGCCGGCACCTGGTCGACACCCTCGGGGTGGAGCCGGGGCCGGCGCTACGCGAGCTCGAGGCACTGGTCCTGGAGCACGACAGACGGCTCCTGCCGCCCGGCGAGGGATTCGCCCAGGTCGGCGAACATCCCGTCCCGGGCGAGCGCCCGGGCAATCTTCCCCGCCGGCTGGGGCGGCTACTCGGCCGCGATCATGATCTGGAGGCCGTCGGCGGCGCGCTGGCCGTCTCACCCGTCGTGACCCTGGTGGGGCCGGGTGGGATCGGCAAGACCCGGCTGGCCCTCGCGGCGGCGGCGCGGCACCTCGACGCGGACGGCGTCTGGCTGGTCAAGCTCGCCGAGATCGCGGCGCCGTCCGATGTGGCGCGGGCGGTCGCCGGTGTCGTGGGCGTGACGGAGAGCTCCGGGCGCCCGCTGGGCGAGTCCGTCGTGGCGGCGCTGCGCCATCGCCGGGTGCTGCTCGTCCTGGACAACTGCGAGCATGTCGTCGACGGCGCCGCGGCGCTCGCCCAGGCGATCGCCGAGGGCTGCCCCGAGGTGCGGATCCTCGCCACCTCCCGGGAGCGGCTCGACCTCGGGCACGGCTTCGAGCGGCTCGTCGCCGTGGGCCCGCTGGAGCCCGCAGGGGCGGCCGCCGAGCTGTTCGCGCAGCGTGCCCGCGCGGTCTTCCCCGCCTTCGACGCGCGGGCCGGCCGCGCCGAGATCACCGAGATCTGCCGCCGTCTCGACGGCCTCCCGCTGGCCATCGAGCTGGCCGCCGCCCGCACCGCGGCCCTCGGCCTCACCGACCTGCTCGAACGTCTCGACGACCAGCTGCGCCTGCTCGTCGGCGGCGCGCGGACGGCCGACGAGCGCCACCGGACGCTGCGCGCCACCGTGCGGTGGTCCTACGACCTGCTCGCTCCCGCCGCGCAACGCCTGTTCCGGCAGCTGTCCGTCTTCGCCGGGCCGTTCGACCTGGGCGCAGCCGCCGCCGTCGCGGCAACCACCGTCGCGGCAACCGCCGAAAGCAACGGTGCGGACGGCTCGCGCGCCGCCGGCTGGCCGGGCGACCCGGGCACGGCCGACGTGGGCGGCGCGGGCGGCGCGATGGGCGAGGTGGAGGACCTGCTCGGTGACCTCGTGGCGCGGTCGATGCTCGTGGCGGAGACCGGGCCGTTCGGGCGGCGCTTCCGGCTTCTGGAGACGATGCGCCAGTTCGCCGCCGAACGGCTCGCTGATGCCGGTGAGACCCGGCAGGCGACCGCACGGCACGCCCGGTGGTGCCTGAAGGCGGCCACCCGCGTCCAGGTGCTGCTCGCCGGTCCGGCCGAGGTCGAGGGCGTCGCCCGTCTCGACGAGCTCTGGCCCAACCTGCGGGCCGCGTTCGACCGGGCGTGCGCGGCCGGTGACACGGCGCTGGCCCGGGCGCTCGTGCGCCGCGTCGTCGTGGAGATCGTCCGCCGCAGCCGCCACGAGATCGGCGACTGGATCGAACGGCTCCTGGCGCTCGGGCAGCCGGGGGCGGAGCCGGACCCCGACCTCGTCGTCTTCGCGCTCACCTGGGCGGCGCAGCGCTACAAGATGAGCCAGGACAGCGCCGCCTACGAACGACTCGTCGAACGCCACGGCGAGCCGGACCATCCGTTGGTCCGCCATGCGCGGGCGTCCGTCTACGAGGACTACCCGGCCCATGTGACCTGGGCCGCGCCGGCCGTGGCGGAGCTGCGCCGGCACGGCGCGGACGACCTGGCCGAGCAGTTCGAGCTGGACGTCGGCGCGGCCCTGCTGTTCACCGGCCGGTTCGCCGAGCACGACGCCGCGGTCGGGGCGCTGGTCGAGCGGTACCGCCGGCAGGGGCCGCCCACCCTGCTGAACCTGACTCTGGTGCTGCTCGGCTACTCGGCGCTGCTGCGCGGCCGGCACGACCACGCCGACCGGCTGTTCGACGAGGCCGTCGGCGTCGAGGTGCCAGCCCGGACGCACTCGCCGAACCGGGCCGTCCAGGCCCGGGCGGTCTTCCGACGCGGTGAGCGGGCACAGGCGTTCGCCATCCTGCACTCGCACGTCGAGCAGCTGCTCGACGACGGGAACATGCAGGCCGTCTGCGTCACCACGGTCGAGTTCGTCAACATGGCGGCGGCCGTCGGCCGGCTCGAGGACGCGGCACGCATGCTGGGCTTCCTCGAGACGACCGGCCTGCTCGAGCATCCCGCGTGGCGGACGCTCGTCGACGGCGCGACGGCCCGGGTCGCCGCCGACCCCCGCGTCGACCCGGAGCGGGAACGGGCCGGCGGCCGGCGGCTGGATGACCGCCAGGCGCTGGAGTACATGCGCGGCGTCCTGGGCCTCCTCACCTGACCGGCGGCCCGTGGTCTCCGGCCCGACCGGTCGCCCGTCGGATGACAAGCGGGGACGATGCTTGGCGGGCATCTCATAACGCCCGCTCACGGCTCCGCGCCGACGCAGGAGGACCGCCGATGACCGTCGACTCCCCGTTATCGACCCCGCGCCAGGACGGCACCGCCGGGCCGCCGCCGCCATTCGACGCCGAGATGCGCCCGACAATGGTGATCATGCGGCAGGCGCTGGTGGGGATGCGGACGCTGGACGCCGTCCTGGCCGCCCGTGCGCACACAGGCCGGGCCCGGGACCAGGACGCGCGGCTGGCCCGCGACGGGGCGTTCGAGCTGACCGAGGTGTCGGTGCCCGGCCCGCCCGGCGGGCCCGAGGTGTCACTGCTCGTGTGCCGGCCCACGGCGACCACCGCGCCCCGCGCCGTCCTGTACTTCGCGCACGGCGGCGGCATGATCATCGGCGACAACCGACTGGGGCTCGACGACCCGCTGGACTGGGCACAGGAGCTGGGACTCGTTGTGGTCTCCGTGGACTACCGCCTCGCGCCCGAGTATCCCCATCCGGCACCGGTCGAGGACTGCTACGCGGGCCTGGTGTGGACGGCCTCGCACGCGGCCGATCTGGGCGTCGACCCGTCCCGGATCATCATCTCAGGACAGAGCGCCGGCGGCGGCCTGGCCGCGGCGACGGCGCTGCTGGCCCGCGACCGCGGCGGCCCGGCCCTGGACGGGCAGCTACTGATGTGCCCGATGCTCGACGACCGCAACGACACCCCGTCCGCCCGGCAGATGGCCGGGGTGGGCGTCTGGGACCGGTCGATGAACGAGATGGGCTGGTCGGCTCTGCTCGGCGAGGCCCGGGGTGGCCCCGATGTCTCCTCCTACGCGGCCCCGGCGCGCGCCACGGATCTCTCCGCGCTGCCGCCTACCTTCGTCGACGTCGGCTCGGCCGAGACGTTCCGGGACGAGGACGTTGCCTACGCGAGCCGCATCTGGCAGGCCGGGGGCGAGGCTGAGCTGCACGTATGGCCCGGCGGCTTCCACGGGTTCGACCTGGTTGCCCCGCAGGCGGCGCTCTCGCGGGCGGCGAAGGCGGCACGGCTCCAGTGGCTGCGCCGCCTGCTGCGGGACTGACCCGCTTGCCGCGGTGACGTGATTCACTCGACACTCGTCCGTGTATGTGTTCACTTATGAGGCCTGTCGGCGGCCCGGCAGCTTGACATCGGGCCGCCTACCACGACGTGGGTGCCGACCGGCCCTGCGTGCCGCGGCCCGCGGCCTACAGAACTGGAGTGCAGGCGATGAGAGTTGTGGTGGTCGGTGCGTCGAGCGGCCTCGGCCGGTGTATCGGCGTCGACCTGGGCCAGCGAGGCAACCAGGTGGCACTGCTCGCCCGCAGGCAGCACCGGTTGGTCGAGGCGGCCAAGGAGGCCGGGCCGGGCACGCTCGCCATCGCCTGCGACGTGACCGACGAGGAGTCCTGCGAGGCCGCGATCGAGGAGGCGGCGACGGGCCTGGGCGGGATCGACGCCATCGTCTACGCCACCGGCATCGGCCCGCTCTCCCGGTTCGAGACAACCGGCGCCGCCACCTGGCGCAAGGCGTTCGACACCAACGTGATCGGCGCCGCGCTGATCACCGCCGCGGCTCTCCCCCACCTGAAGGCCTCGAGTGGGGTGGCGGCCTACCTGTCCTCGGTGAGCGCGTCACTGACGCCGCCCTGGCCGGGGTTCGCGGCCTACAACGTGAGCAAGGCTGCGCTCGACAAGCTCATCGACTCGATGCGCGGCGAGCACCCGTCCATTGGCTTCACCCGGATCATCGTCGGGGACTGCGCCGGCGGCGAGGGTGACTCGTCGACCGAGTTCATCACGGACTGGGACAGGGAGTACGCCGGGGAGGTGCACCAGATCTGGGCGCAGCGCGGCTACATGGCCGGCGCGCTGCTCGACGTCGCGGAGCTGCTGCGCGTGGTGGACGTCGTGCTGCACTGCGGCGGCACCATCCCCACGGTGGCCGTGACCCCACGTCCCCCGGCCTCCGCCTGACGGCGCGGCCAGGTACCTGAACCAGCGAGATTCGGGCCGGGAGAACATCGACCGGCGCAATCGCTCCCCTCTCGGCCCACATGTGGCTAATGTCACCGCCTATGACGCAAGCCACGTGCGGGCGTCCGGGCTACCGGGGAGAAACCATGATTGCCGCGGTGACGTTACCCGTCGCAACGTCTTCGCGACGTACGGGTGATCACGATGGGTGCTGAGCGCCGGGACCTGCACACCCGGCCGCTGACCACCCCGGGTACCAACGACCCGGCGCCGGATCAGGCTGCGCCCGTTCACACGGCGACCGGTCGCACGGCGCCGGGTGACACGGCGCCGGGCGCCGCCTCCCGTGGCGGCGCCCCCGCCCGGTTGTCCTCGCTGGGTGACCTGCTCGCCGCGCTCCGCGGGAGACCGCGGACCGGCGGGTACGCCGCCGGCGCAGACCTGACCGGCGCGGACCTGGCCGGGGTGTGCCTCACCGGGCGGATCCTGCGCGGGGCGCAGCTGCACGGTGCCTACCTCAGCGGCGCCGACCTGCGCGGGACGGACCTCCGGGACGCCTGCCTGCGCGGGGCCGACCTGCGGGACGCCGACCTCAGCCAGGCCGCGCTCGGCGGTGCGGACCTCGCCGGCGCGCTGCTCGCCGGCGCCTTCCTCACCGGCGCCGACCTGCACGGGACGGACCTACACGGAGCCTTCCTCCACAACGCGGATCTCCGGAAGGCCTTTCTCGCCCGCGCCGACCTGCGCGGAGCCGACGCCGACGGGATCATCATGCGCGGCGCGGACCTGCGCGCGGCCGACGCCACCGACGCGGTCCTGCGTCAGGCGGACCTGCGTGCGGCCGACCTGCGCGGGATCCGCCTGGCCGGGGCGATCCTGCGCGGGGTCGACCTGCGCGGGGCGGACCTGCGCGCCGCGGACCTGGGCACCGCCCTCCTGAGCTCCGCCCGGCTCGACCGGGTGTACTGGTCGACCGCGACGACCTGGCCGCCCGGTGAGTGGACCTACCGGATGCGGTCGGCGTCCCAGCAGGTCGCCCCGGGCGTCTTCCAGGTCTCCGACGAGCCGACGCGCCCCGGCCGCCATCGCCCGACGCCCGACTGACCCGCCCGGCGGGCCGCCGACGTCGTCGGGTGGCGGCCCGCCGGATCGGCCGTGCGAATCAGGAGATCGGCGGTTCCGTCCGCAGCCCTCCGAGTGGGGCGACGGCGTGGCCTCGCTCGGCCCGGCACCGCCACACCGGCCATCCGATGCCCTCCCAGTCCCAGTCCTGCAGATGCAGGCCGCGGCGATGACGGGCGCAGGTCGGCCAGTAGAACTGGAACATCTCCATCACGCACTCCTGGACGTTCGCGGCGAGCGACACGACCCTGTGGGGCAGGTCCACACCGCCCAGGCAGTCCGCGGGGTTGCCCCCGCCGCGGTAGGGCTCGCCGCCGAAGCCGACGAGGAGCTGCGGCTCACCGTCGTCGCCGTATCCGCCGGACCAGTGGAGCGTCAGGCGGCCCAGGCCGGTGTCGGTCCCGTCCAGGTCCCGCTGCACGATCGCCAGGGCCTGCTCGGTCCGAGCCACGAGATCGGGATCGAACCGGGCGCGCGACTCCTCCCAGGGAAACAGCTCACCCCACGCATCTGTCTGCGGCTCGAGGCTGTGGCCCAACTCGGTGAGCGCGACGGGCAGCAGGCGGCGCGCTTCGAGATCGTCCCGGACTCCGAGGGCGGCCAGCTCACGCAGCGCGGGGCTGTCGAACCCGGCCGCCAGCGCGTCCGCCGCGAGGTGCGGCAGGCTCACCTCGATCTTGTCGCCCGCCTCCAGCGCAAACCACGCTTCCTCAAGCTCGTCCACCCGTTCATGGTCGCAGAGGCCCCGGCGCCCGCCGACCGAGATAACACGCGGCCCCCGGACCTGGCGTTGCCCGCGCAGGCGTAGTCGGTCAAGTCGGCAGGGTCGGCGAGTCGGCGAGTCGGCGAAGCGCGAACTCCAGGGCCTGCGCACGGCTCGCTCAACCGGGGTGCCACTCGCGATGAGCAGCGAGAACGACTGTCGGGCCGGTGATGGCCGTTCGCCTGCGCGCTTCGCCGCGGTATGTCACATCAGCGTCCGAAAATCGTTTGTATGTTTCAACACAGACTTTTCAGCGCGGCTTCATATCCGGTCGGAACGATCCGCCGCGAGCGTGTGTCGATGCCCGCTGTCCGCCGCCGGCACAGGCTGTCCCGGCGCAGCCGATTTTTGTCGGACCCTCGTGGAAGCATCCAGGCGCGGGATTCAACCGGCCCGCGCAGGAACCACCGGCCGAGAATGCGCACTCTCACCAGAACCGTGAGGCAGGAGGCGGACTGTGGAACACCGAGCAGGCACTGGGGACGGCACGACGAAGGTCCCGGACGCGGCGCTTGATGCGCTCGCGGAAGCCGTGGCCAGGGTGGTGCCGTCGCTGGCGGACGTCATCCCGCCCGACCCGGCGGCCCGACTCGGCCGGCTCGGCGTGCCCGGGGCGTCACACGCGCCGGGCACGGCCGGTCGGGGCCCGAACCCATGGGGGCATTCCGCGCGAACCCATTACCAGGGGCGGGTCGTACTTGATCAGCCTCGGGCACCGCACGCGGCGCCGTTGGTGACGAGGGCAAGCATGTCCGGGCCAGGGCCGATCCCACCGCCGAGACCGGGCCCGCCGCCCGCACCGCAGCCGTTCTTCGTACCTCCATTCCCCGCCGGCGAGGCCGAGTCGCCTGTGCTGCGCGCGCTCCGCGGGCTCGGCCCGCTGCTGGCCCAACGCCTGCTCGGCGCACTGGAGCTGACGCTCGACGCGCTCGAGCTGGTCGGCGTCCCGACCGGGCTGGCGGCCAGCGTCCCGGCGCCCTCCGGTAGCCATCTGGTCACGTCCGCCATGGCCGCCGGCGGCGGCGAGCTGGAAGCCGCCGTGATCATGCTCGACCAGGCCCGGTGGGGCGCGAGCACGCTCACCTGCGATCTGGTGCGAGCGCTGTGCTCCCACCCGCTGGTCGCCCCACTGCTCGCGGCGGAGGTGGTGGGTGTCGCCGCTGCCGGAGCCGAGGTTCCCGGCGGCGGCGAAGTCGGCGTGACGCGGGAGGTGCCTGCGGGTGGGGAGGCAGCGGCGGCCAGGGAGGCAGCCGCGGTCAGGCAGGCCGTAGTGGAGGAGGCGGAGGCGGTCACGGCCGAGGAGGCGGTCGCGGCGGGCCACGGCGCGGCGCACCTCGCCCTCGCGGTGGCGGTCTCCGTCGCGGTGCTGCGCGAGCTCGGCCTGCCGGCGGTGCCGGCCCGGCCCCCTGCTGTCGTCGGTCTGGCGCTCGGCGCGGCCGCCCACGTTCTCGCCGAGGCGCCAGTGCCGGCCGCGTACGCACCCGCGGCGCTGGCGCGTCGCCGGGCGGAGTACCGCCTTCCGCGCGGTTCCGTCGGGCGGGTCAGCGTGGCCGGCCACTGCTTCGCCCTCGCCGAGTCCGGCTCTCCGGCGCTGGGATCGGCGGCGCCCGCGGCGTTCGCCGCGAACGGACTGGTCGAGACCATGCCCGGCGGTGCCCTGATCCGCACCGGGACGGCGGCCGGCTCGGCGCGTGTCCGCCTGGCGATTCTCCAGGGCCCCCCGGCCGAGGTCGAGCTCGACGGATGGGACGAGGTGGTGGAGGTCAGCTGGACAGCAGCGGCCGGATCCGCCTCCGTCGTCGGAGCAGGCCCGGCGATGCCCGCGGTGGAAGGCGAGACCCCGCCGTGGCCGGGCACGTACCGGCTGCGTGTGCACGCCCGCGACCGGGACGACGGCGAAGAGTACGAAGGCGACCTCCGCGGCGGCGAGGGCTACCTGCTCGTCGTGTGGGAGGCGCCGGCCGCGCCGGAAGTCGTGTACAGGCGGTCCGATCAGTTGGGGCACCGGCTACGCGGCGAGCCGCCGCCCGCGGCCCGGCCGGAGGCCGCCTACCGCTGGGTGCGCCACAGCCCGATCGGGGAGGCAGCCACCGTCACCGTCGTCCCCGGGGCCGACGTCGCGCAGGTGCTCCGCGCGTTCGGCGCCGACGCCGCCGAGCCGGTGTCCATGGCCGAGATGCGCGAGACATGGCAGGCCGGCCGGTTCTGGGTGGCCGTCCTGGCCGTGGAAGGTGCCGTGCTGGCGGTCGAGGACAACGGCTTCCAGGGCACCCAGGCGCAGGTGCTGCGGGCGCTGTCCCGGCGGCGCCGGGCAGCCAGCATGTTCTGGAACGTCAATGCGGTCACCCGGCTGTCGCTCGCGGAGCATGGCAGGATCGTCGCCTCCTTCGAGCCCGGGCTCGACCGGGCGGCCGAGATCGCCCCGGGCGCGCTGCCGTATCTGGAAGGCATGGACCTCACCGACCATCGGCACAAGGTCGAGAAGTGTCTGGTCGCCGTCGAGCGGTTCACCCACTGCCCGGTGCGGCCGGTGGACATCGAGCGGGTCGAGGCGGCCGGCGTGGCCTACCTGATGCCCGGCAGGTGAGGGACGGATGCCTGGGGAGTCGAAACTCCGCGGCCTGAGAAGAGGTGGCTTCCGCAATGCGCTGGAAAGTAAAGGGAGAACGCGAGGTTCTCCACACCCCGTGGCTCGGTGTCTGGTGTCTCGACGTCGAGCGGCCCGACGGCACAGCGGGCGAATACCACGTGGTCCGGCTCCGGGATCTCGCGGTCGTCGCAGCGGTCGACGACCGACGGGTCCTCATGATGTGGCGTCATCGGATCGCCACGGACACCTGGGCCTGGGAATTCCCGATGGGGCTGGTCGAGGACGACGAGGATCCGCCGCGTGCGGCCGCGCGCGAGCTCGAGGAGGAAACGGGCTGGCGCCCGGGGGCCCTCGCACCACTCCTCTACGCCGAACCCGCGGCCGGCGTCACCAATGCCCGGCATTTCCTGTTCCGAGCCGACGCGTGCGAGCTGGTCGGCCCGCCGACCGAGAAGAACGAGTCCGACCGCATCGAATGGATCCCGCTCGCCCGCATCCCGGAAATGATCAGGAATCGGGAGATCGTGAGCAGCGCCACCCTGGTCGGCGCGATGGCACTCCTCCTGGAATGAGCCGACCGGCAGACCGAAACAGGCCACGGGCCACCGGGACGGGGCAGCGGGACGGGGCAGCGGGACGGGGCAGCGGGAGGCTGCGGGCGCGGAGAACCCGCAGATGTTCCTGGACGCCGACGACCCGCTGGCGCGCACGGCGGTCGAGGCCGTGCGCACCGGCGACGTCCCGGGGCTGCGGCGGCCAGCAGCGACGACGTCCCCGTCCTCGACGCCCTGCTGGACGCGGGCGCCGAGATCAACTGGGTCGGCTACGACGACATGACCCCGCTCGACGCCGCCGGGCGCGCGGGCGCCACGGACCTTATCGCCTGGCTGCGCGACCGCGGCGCCCGCACGGCCGCCGAGACCGCCCGGTCAGGCCTCTGAGGCGGCGGGCTGCCGCAGCGGTGCAAGGGCGGTGCTCCAGGCGACGACCTGGTCGAGCATCGTGCCGAGCGCGGCCAGGTTGTACTCGCCGGGCTTGAACACGCTGAAGTTCTCGAACTCGGTGAGCAGCGACAGGACGACCTGCTGGCGGACGTCGGCCATCTGCAGCTCGCCGACGATGAGACGCAGGTGCTCCGCGGCGCGGGCGCCGCCGGCCCCGCCGTAGGAGACGAAGCCGACCGCCTTGTTCGCCCACTCGCTGAACAGGTAGTCGATGGCGTTCTTCAGCACGCCCGAGGTGCTGTGGTTGTACTCGGGCGTCACCATCACGAACCCGTCAAAAGATGCGATCTTGGCGGCCCAGCGCTTGGTGTGCTCGTTCTGGTACTGGCCCAGCGACGGCGGGAGCGGCTCGTCGAGGTGCGGCAGCGGGTAGTCCAGCAGATCGACGAGCTCGAACTCGGCGTCGGTGCGCTTCGAGGCGACGTCGAACACCCACTTGGCCACCTGCTCGCCGTTGCGGTTCGGACGGGTGCTGCCGATGATGATGCCGATCTTGATGGTCATTGGCGAACTCTCTCCCGGAGGGACATACGTGGGCCCACCGGGTCTGTTCGACCCGGCGGGCTTCGCCTGTTTACTTGCCGTGTCAAGCAAACAGGTGGGTGCTTGTCATGTCAAGCAAGTAAGCTGGCGGTATGACAGGGGCTGATCCGGGCCCTCCGACCCCGCTGTCCGGCGAGGAGGAGGCGTTCCTGCGCGCCTTCGGCCGGGCGCTGCTGATCGTGCCGCGCGCTTTCGACGCCGACCTGCTGCGCGAGCAGCACATGTCACTGAACGAGTACACCGCGCTCATGCTTCTCTCCGAGTCGCCCGGGCTACGGCTGCGCATGAGCGATCTCGCGGCGGCCTGCTCCCTGTCGATCAGCGGTATGACGCGCATCGTGAGCCGCCTGCAGGCACAGGGCCTGGTGCGGAGGGAGCAGTGCCCCGGAGACCGCCGCGGCTGGTACGCGGCACTCACCGATTCCGGCCTCGCCCGGCTCGACGCGGCCTGGCCGACCCACGTGGCCAGTGTCCGCAGACACGTGATGGACCATCTCGCCGAGGTCGACCTGCCGACGGTGACCGCCGCCCTGCGACGCTTCGCCTCGGACGCGCCCGCCACAGCCCCGCCGGACCTGGACCGGCTGGACGCCACCGCCCCCGACCGTTGCGGCCCGGACTGAGATGGGTGGTCTCCGCTCATCCCGCCGGGTGCCGGGGCGGGCTCGGCTGCGCGACCCGACCAGTCCCGTCACGCCGCGGCGCAGATTCCTCACCGAACGCGGTCGGGGTGAACGCCGCCACCCGGGTGACCGGGCGGGGCGAGCCGCCGGCCGGTCCGGGTGTCGACGGCTGCCCCGGGCGGGCGCGGCGCCGGCCGGCCCGAGCGGACCTGGTGGCCCTACCACCGTCCCCGGTGGCCCTGCCGCCATCCCTGGCCGCGCGGCGGCCGTCCCCCGTCCCATCTCCGGTCGCACTGGTGCGACGGGTGGGTGAGCCGGGCCGGGTGGGACGCAGGAGGTGGAGAACGGCGGGCAGGAGCGTCGCCCGCAGCACGAACGCGTCGATGGCCATGCCGGTCGCGAGGCCGCATCCGATGACCTTCATGGTGCGGGAGGGCTGCGCGGCGATCGCCATGAAGAGGAACAGCATCACGAGGTTCATGGTCAGCATGACGTGACCGACGTCGGCGTGGCCGCGCCGGATGGGGGTGGTGTCGGTGCGGTGGCGCCGGATCGGGCCCGAAGTGCCGCCGCGACGTCCACGGAGCCGGGAACCGGCGGATCGGCGGCGGACGGGCCCGGTGTCGGCACGCCGACGCCGCCGTGTGCGCCGTGTCCCGCCGGTGTTCCGCGTACTCTCCGCGCCCTCCGCGCCCTCCGCGTTCTGCGTATCCCCCGTGCCCTCCGCGTCCCGCGTGGGCGGTTCGTTCCCGGCGCGGTCGGCGGGTTCCATGAGCCGGACGAGAAGGCTGAGGTTCAGGCCTGGCAACAAGCCGAACACGGCGACCAGCACGAGTACCAGCATGGACGGCTCCACCGGCCCGGTCTCCAGCCCCAGCGCCGTGGCGAGCAGGTCGGTCTGGAACAGGATGGCGAGGACGCCGGCCGCCGCGAGCACGGCGAGCACGCTGGTCACCGCCAGCGCGGCCGCGATCTCCACCGAGCGCAGGATCAGCAGGCCGAGGACCCCGACCACGAGCAGGATCACCAGTAGGAACAGCGTCGTCGCGCCGCGGAAGTCCGCCGCCATGTCGACGAACAGTGCCGTGGAGCCGCCGATGTACACCCGGGAGCCGGTGCCGGCCACGGCGCGCGGGATGACGTCGTCGCGCAGCCGGTGCAGCAGGTCGACGGCCGCCGGCGATCGCGGGCCCTCCCGCGGCGCGATCCGGATCACGGCGAGCCCGGCGTCGGCCTTCTCCAGGTTGACAGCCGCTTTGACCACGCCGGGGGTCTTCGCGATGGCGCTCACCACGTCCGCCACGGGCACAGCGGACGGCCCGTCGCCCCGTTCGACCGCGACGAGCATCGGGCCGTTCAGACCGGGGAAGAAGTCGGCGCTGAGCAGGTCGTAGGCCCGCCGGGTGCTCATGGACGTCGACTCGGCCCCGTCGTCGGCGCCGCCGAGGTTGAGGGTCACGGCTGGGACGGCGAGCAGGACCAGCCCGAGGCCGGCGGCGAGCGCCATGGCGGCCGGGCGGCGGTCCACCTGTCGGGCCCACCAGGCCCGCAGCCCCGGGCGGTGCGGCAGGCCACGGCCGCTGGTCGTCAGGTGCTGGCGTTCGGTCCAGCCGAGCAGCCGCGGCCCGCTCAGCCCCAGCAGCGCGGGCAACAGGGTGAGGATCACCAGACCGGTCGCCGCCCCGGCAGCAGCGGTGCCCAGGGCGACGCCGTCGAAGAAGCTGAGCCCCAGCAGCGCCACCCCGTCCATCGCGAGGGTGACGCAGAAGCCTCCGTAGGCGACGGCGAAGCCGGCGCGGGCGGTGGCCTGCGCCGCCGCCTCGACCGGGCCGACTCCCTCGCGCAGCGCGGACTGGGCCCGGTGCACGACGACGACGGCGCCGCCGAGGCTGGTCCCGGCCGCGACGACGGCCGCGAGCAGCGGAGCGAAGGCGGTGGTCGTGATCGTGTGGGAGATCAGGACGATGGCACCGAGGGCGGCCACCGTCGCCACCGCGGACGTCGCGGCGCAGACGGCGACCGCGCCGCGGGAGCGCAGGGTCACGCCGAGCAGCAGCAGGGCGGCGACGAGCGCGATGATGATCGGTCGCGGTGAGATCGTGGTCGCGCTCAGCGCGGTCGCGCCCGGGCCGGCGGCCTCGACCTGGAGGTCCGGCCCGTCGTAGGCCCGCGCCGTGTCGATGAGGCGCCGCGCGGCGGCCCGGTCCGGGTTCAGCGCCGAACCCTTCATGATCACGGATGTGACCGCGGTGCGCCGGTTCGCGCTGATCGGCTCGATGCCGAGGACGACCGCGCCGGCCGGGTTGAACGGGTCGATGACCCCGCCCACCTTGGGCAGCTTGCCGAGCTCCGCCGCCATCGCGGCGATCTGTTCGCGAACCAGCGGGTCGTCGACCGTCCCGCGGCGGGCGTGCAACACGATCGACTCGGTGTCCGGGAGACCACCGCCGGGCACGACCTCGCTGACGAGATCCATGGCCCGCGCGGAGTCCGTCCCGGGGACGGCGACGTCGGTGTTGAAGCGCGCGCCGGAGTCCCGCACAAAGACGAGAAGCGCCGCCAGGCCGGCCACCCACAGGGCGACGACGATCCAGCGGTGTCGCGCGCACATGGCCGCGAAAGCCCTGACACCACCACCCGCAAGATCCGACTTTCCGCTCATTTTGGACAAGTTAGACCTAAGTGGTGGTCCAGGTCGAGGCCTTCCAGACCGTCCGATGCCAAACAAGGTCGAGCACGCCTTAAACGGACTTAAGCATGTCCAAGACGTTCGAAGCAGGTCGAAGGCCACCGAAGCGGGCTAACCAGGGTTGACTCGATCGGGGAATCCGACATCCTCGGAGACGCTGCGTCGACCTTCGGCGGCCGGGGCCTGTCATCAACATGCCTCACAGGACTTCTGGTCGAGTCTCAGACGCCGGCGGCCTACCATCGGCTGGTGAACCCGCGGTGCACGACCACGCTGCCAGCTCCCGGTAACGCGAGCGGTGACAAGGCTCCCGTCGCCGGCCACCCTCGCTTCGGAGGAGGGGCGGTGAACGGCGACGGCCTTCCACCCGCGGTCGCCGCGCTGCCGACACCGGGGACCGACTGATGGGGCTCTTCCGCCGCCGTTCCTCCTCGGACCGCGGCCGCCCCACCGCCGAACGCGGCCGCGCGGTCGCCGAGCTCGGCCGGGGGCAGGCCCCGGTGGCCCCGAGCCGCAGCGCGCGAACCCTGAGCCGGATGTTCGGCGTCTCCTGCGCCGAATGCCGCCTCGGACCGGCCTCGTTCACCCAGGTCGCCGCGGAGGCGTATTCGTGGGCCAGCACCCACGACCAGCTCCATCACCCGGCCAGATCCTCCGCGCAGGTCATCAGCCGCCGCTGACACCACCCACCGGCGTCCTGGCGCCCGTAGACGTTCACGCCCGCCGGCCGTCCCCCGGCGGGCGGCACCTCGACGGCCGCCCCATTACCCCCTGCCCGTGAAGCCGCCAAGTGGACCCGAAGGTTCGCTTGACTCAGGATACCCCCGAGCAAGCGGACCTTAGGGTCCACTTCTACGGCGGAAGCGCGGGGTGCGGGGATGCGGAGCAGACAGGCGCGGTCGGCGTCTCCGGCCGCGATCCTCACACCGATCGTCGGACGGCTCGGTGACATGTTCGGCAAGCGGCGGATGCTGGTCGTCACCCTCGCGGCCTTCGCCGTCGGCAACGCGCTGGCGGCTCTGGCACCGAACGTCTGGCTGCTGATCCTGGCGCGGGTGGTGCAGGGGGCGGGCGGCGGCATCTTCCCGCTGTGCTTCGGCCTCATCAACGACACGTTCAGCGCGGAGCGCCGGCCCGGCGCGCTCGGGCTGGTCTCGGCGATCTCGGGAATCGGCGCCGGCAGCGGCCCCGTCACCGGCCCCGGCCCCGGCCCCGGCCCCATCAGTCACCCGCACCGTCGGTGATCAGGCAGACTGACAGCCATGTCCTCCCCGCCCGGTGACACGGCGGAACGCGGGTGCCCCGACTGGTCCGAGCGCCGCGCGGACGCCCGACGCAACCACGAGAAGATCATCGCGGCGGCCATCGCGGTGTTCGCGGAGAAGGGCCTCAACGCCACCGTGCCCGAGGTCGCGGCCCGGGCGGGCGTGGGCAAGGCGACGGTCTACCGCAGCTACCCCACCAAGGCCGACCTGATCAGGGCCGTCGCCGAGCACCAGGTCCGCTGGGTGGAGGCTCGGCTGGCCGCCGCCGCCGAGGAGAGCGACCCCTACGCGGCGCTGCGCGGCTTCCTCTACGACGTCTCCGAACGGCTGGCCGACGACCAGGTGCTCCTGGCCGAGGTCCTGCCCAAGAAGGATTCCCGGACGGCGGAGGCGCCTGTCAGCAGGGTGCTCGCCGGCATCGTCGACGCAGCCCGTGAGCAGGGCACACTGCGCTCCGACGTCACCGCCCTGGATATCCGCATCCTGGTCGGGGGCTATGCACGCGTCCTGTCCGATCTCGGGATCCGGGACCCGAAGGAGTGGCGCCGCTACGCGGGCCTGGTCATGGCCGCCCTGCGCCCGTGACCAGCCAGCTCCTGGGCTGAGAAGTGTGGCGGGCGAGTGACACCCAGGACTCACTCACGCGCCGCACTTCGCCAGGCCGGGCCGGGCCGGCCGGAGTCAGGGCTGGAGGGTGATCTTGATCCAGCCCGCGTCCCGGTGGTCGAAGCGGGCGTAGGCGTCGGGTGCGTCGGCCAGCGGCAGCTGATGGGACATGACGCAGGACGGCTGCGCCCGGCCGGTGATGATGAGATCGCGCAGGAACCGGTTGTACCGTTTCACATTGGCCGGCCCGCTGCCCATCCGCAGCCCCTTCGCGAAGAAGGCGCCCATGTCGAACGGGAGTCGGCCGCGTGCGCCGCTCTCGTCGGCGGCACCGGGGTCGCGGGTGGGGTACACGCCGAGGACACCGATCGAGCCCGTCCAGCGCACGCAGTCGACGAGCTGGTTCAGGACGAGGCCGGCCTGCTCCTCGCCGGACGCCGTCCTGGCCTGGTAGCCGACGGCGTCGATGCCGCAGTCGACGCCGCGGCCGCGTGTCTCCTCCCGCACCCGTTCCGCGGCGTCCTCGGTGGACGAGTCGATCCCGGTGGCGCCGATCCGCTCGCACAGGCGGAGCCGGGAGGGCACGGGATCGACCACCAGCGCGGTGGCGCCGCGCAGGGCGGCCGAGTACGCCGCCAGCAGGCCGACCGGCCCTGCGCCGAACACGACAACCGTGTTCCCGGCCTGGACGTCGGCCAGCTCGGTGCCGTGGAAGCCGGTGGGGAAGACGTCGGAGAGGGTTGCGAAGTCGAGCTCCTGGTCGTCGCCCGGCGGCAGCCGCAGCAGGTTGAAGTCGGCGAACGGCACCCGGAGGTACTCGGCCTGCCCGCCGAGGTAGGGGCCCATGTCCGGGCAGCCGTACGCCGCTCCGGCCCGGTGCGGGTCGGGGTTGGTGCGCAGGCAGAACTCTGTCCGGCCCCGCTCGCAGTTCGCGCACGTCCCGCAGGAGACGGTGCAGGGAACGGAGACCCGGTCGCCGAGCTGGACGTGGCTCACCGCCGACCCGCGGTCGACGACCGTGCCCATGTTCTCGTGGCCGAGAACCGTGCCGGGCCGCACACTGGTACGTCCCTCGTACACGTGCAGATCGGAACCGCAGATGCTCGTCGAGGAGACCCGCACGATCGCGTCCTGCGGATGCTCGACGCGCGGGTCGGGGACGTCCGCCACGGCCACCTGGAACGGTTCCCGGTAGACGACTGCGCGCATGGCGCTCACCTTCCCCGCTGGGGTTGCCGCAGCAGCCGCTCGAGCTCGTCGATCCGGTCGAGCAGGTCGAGCACGACCCCGGTGGCGGTGTAGGTGATCCCGAGGTCGCGGCGCAGCCGTTCGATACGCCCGACACGCGCCAGCGCGCCCGCCGCGAGCACGACACTGCGGCCGCCGACGCCGGGCCCGGGCCCGGCGTCGAGCAGGCCGAGCGTCACCAGCCTGTGGACGAGGTCGGGGTGCAGCTGGGCGGCGGCGCAGAAGGACTCCAGGTCCAGCTCGCGGTCCCGCGGGCGGGTGCGGACGAGCGTCATGGTCATGACCGCTCCCTGGGGTTGAAGGACGAGACCCGGGCGAGCTCGCGGAACAGCTCGGTCTCCCGTTCCGCGGGGTTGGGCGGCACCATGATCCGCGCGTGCGCGTACAGGTCGCCGGCCGCGCCACCGGGACCGCCACCACCGCCAGCGGCGCCGGCGCTGCCACCCGTGGCCTCCCGGGACGCGTCCCGGCCAGGCGCCGGCAGGCCCCGGCCGCGCAGGCGGAGCCGGCGGCCGCTGGAGGTGGCCGGCGGGACGGTGACCGTCATCCGCTCGCCGGCCGGTGTGTCCAGCCCGGCCGCCGTTCCCAGGACTGCTTCCCACGGGGCGAGCGGCAGGTCGGTGTGGACGTCGCGGCCCTCGACCCGGAACCGCGGGTCGGGAGCCAGGCGCACCACGAGGTAGAGGTCGCCGGGGCTTCCGCCGTCCCGGCCGCGCCCACCCTGCCCGGCGAGGCGCAGCCGCTGGCCGTCACGAACGCCGGCCGGGACGGCCACGTCGACCTCCCGGAGGCCGCGCGGCCCGGGCAGCGTGATCCGCCGCCGTGCGCCGCGGTAGGCCTCGGCGAGCAGGATCTCGATCTCCGCCTCCTGGTCGGCGCCGGGCACCGGGCCCACCCGGCCGCGCCGGCGGGCGAACCCGCGGACCCCGCCGAACAGGTCCTCGAAGTCGAAGCCCTGGAACCCCTCGAAGCCGAAGCCCCCGCCGCGCCCGGCGGTCCCGTCGGCGCCGGCGCCCGGCCCGGCACCTGGCCCGAAGCCGCCCCGTGGGGCGTCCGCCCAGCGTTCGGCGCCCTCCGGCACCCGGCGGAAATCGCGGCCGAACCGGTCGTAGCGTGCACGGGTGTCCGGGTCGGACAGCACGTCGTACGCCTCGGAGAGGTCCTTGAACCGCTCCTCGGCGGACGGGTCGGAGTTGATGTCCGGGTGGTACCTGCGGGCGAGCTTGCGGTACGCACGCTGGATGGCGTCGGTGTCGGCGTCACGCGGCACGCCGAGCAGCTCGTAGAAGTCCGGGCTCGCGCGTCCCGTCGTCCCGGCGCTCATGTCGCCGTCCGCGGGCCGGCGCTCACCGCGACCGACGCCGGCCGCAGCACCCGCCCGCCGGCCTCGACGCCGGGGCGCAGGACCTCGACGACGGTGCCCGCCGGGGGCGGCTGCGGCGTCGAGGCGCTGTCGACGACGGCGCCGACCTCGTGCCGGGCCGGGTCGAAGGGGCCGGTCTCGTCGTCGAGCCGGGCGACGCCGGAGATCCGCAGCGCGTCGAGCGCGAGCTGGCGCACCCCGCGCACGCCGTCGACGAGGGAGTCGGGGTCGGCATCCGCGTGGGCGAGGGCCAGCTCCAGGTGGTCGAGCACCGGCAGCCAGGCGAGGACGACGCGGTCCCGCTCGGCCGCCATGGCGGCGCTGATCTCCCGTCCGGTCCGGCGGCGGTAGTTGTCGAAGTCGGCCAGCGTCCGCAGATGTCTGGCCTGCGACTCCTCCAGCTCGGCCGCCAGGTCCGCGCCGTCGGGGTGGTCAGTCATCATCGCGGGTGGTGAACTCGGCGTCGATCACATCGTCCCCGCCGACGCCGTGCCCGCCGGCTCCCGAACCGGTGCCACTCGCGCCCGAACCGGTGCCACTCGCGCCCGGCCCGGCGCCACCCGGGCCGCCGGTGCCCGGCCCGGCCGCCGCGGAACGTCCACCGCCGCCCGGCGCGGCCGCCGACTCACGCGCGCCGGGGGCGGGCAGCGCGTACAGCACCTGCTGGAGATCGTTGACGATCGGGCGGACCCGGTCGGCGCCTGCGTTCTCCGCCAGGGCCCGGTGGGCGTGGGCGACGAGCTGCTCGGCGCGGGCCCGCTCGTGCGCCGGAACGTCGTCGCCGAGCTCGGACAGCCGACGCTGGACCTGGTAGGCGATCGTGTCGAGCTGGTTTTGGGCGTCGGCGTTCTCTCGCAGCCGGGTGTCCTCAGCGCGGTTACGCTCGGCGTCGGCCACCATCCGCTCGATCTCGTCCGCGGGCAGGTTGGTGTTGTCCGAGATGGTGATGCGCTGCTCGGCGCCGGTGTCGGTGTCGCGCGCGGTGACGTTCAGGATGCCGTTGGCGTCGATGTCGTAGGTGACGTCCACCTGGGCCTGGCCGCGTGGCGCGGGCCGGATGCCCTCCAGCCGGAACCGGCCGAGGGTCCGGTTGTCCGCTGCCATCTCGCGCTCGCCCTGCAGGACGACGATGTCCACGGCGGACTGGTCGTCCTCCGCGGTGGAGAACGTCTCCGTCCGCCGCGCGGGGATCGTCGTGTTGCGCTCGATCACCTTCGTGCTGACGCCGCCGAGGGTCTCCACCCCGAGGGAGAGCGGGGTGACGTCGAGCAGCAGCACGTCGGAGACCTCGCCCTTGAGGACCGCGGCCTGGATGGCGGCGCCGACGGCGACGACCTCGTCCGGGTTGACGGTCATGTTCGGGTCCCTGCCGCCGGTGAGCCGGCGCACCGCGGCCTGTACCGCGGGCATCCGGGTGGCACCGCCGACCAGGATGACCTCGTCGACGTCCGGTTCGGCGATCTTCGCGTCGGCCATCGCCCGCCGCACCGCCGGCATGCACCGCTCGAGCAGGTCGGACGTGTTCATTTCGAACTGTGACCGGGTTACCGTGGTGTTGAGATGCTTCGGGCCGTTCGAGTCGGCGGTGATGAACGGCAGGTTGACCTGAGTCTGACTCACCGAGGAAAGCTCGATCTTGGCTTTCTCCGCGGCCTCGAACAACCGCTGCAACGCCTGCGGATCGTCACGCAGGTCGATGCCGTTCCGGTTCTTGAAGTCGTCGGCGAGGAAGTCGACCAGGCGGCGGTCCCAGTCGTTTCCGCCCAGGTGGGTGTCACCGGCGGTCGCCCGCACCTCGACAATCCCGTCGCCGACGTCGAGAACGGACACGTCGAACGTTCCGCCACCGAGGTCGAAAACCAGGACGGTCTCGTGCGAGCGCTTGTCCATCCCGTAGGCGAGCGCCGCGGCGGTCGGCTCGTTGATGATCCGCAGCACCTCCAGGCCGGCGATCCGGCCGGCGTCCTTGGTCGCCTGGCGCTGGGCGTCGTTGAAGTAGGCCGGGACGGTGATCACGGCCTCGGTGACCTTCTCCCCCAGGAAGCGGGCCGCGTCGTCGACGAGCTTGCGCAGCACCATCGCGGAGATCTCCTCGGGCGCGTACTGCCGCCCGCGCACCGTGATCCGCACGGCGTCGTCCTTGCCCGGAGTGAGATCGAAGGTGACCGTCCGCAGCTCGCTGGCGACCTCGCTGTGGCGACGTCCGACGAAGCGCTTGACCGAGGTGATCGTGCCCTTGGGGTTCAGGATCGACTGCCGTCGGGCCAGCTCCCCCACCAGCCGCTCGCCACCCTCGGTGAACGCGACCACCGACGGCGTCGTGCGCGAGCCCTCGGCGTTGGGGATGACCGTCGGCTGGCCGCCCTCGACGACCGCGATGACCGAATTGGTCGTCCCCAGGTCTATTCCAACTGCCTTTCCCACGATGTCCTCCCGGTGGGAGCTCTTCCGGCAAATAGGTGGCGGGGACGCGGCTAAGTACCTTCGGCTACGCAAAGCACTCTCGACTAACGGTAGGACCAGCCCGACGGACCTCGCAACACCACGTACCGGGCCGGGAGATCAGAAATGGTTGCCCGAACAGGAGATCAGAAATGGCCGCCTGAACAGGTCACGGCCGGGCGGCTTGCCGACCGGGCGGACCCCGCCGACGATTGACGGGTAGGCCGCCCAGGAACATGAGTAATGGCCAGGGAGTGAATCATGACCAACCCCGTGCGCGCAGGATCCGGCCGCCAGGTACCGACCATTCGATGGGATCCGCTCCGCGAGATCGAGGACGCCTGGACCCGCATGGGCAGCCTGCTCGGCGACGTCACCGGCGGCGGCGAACGGCGGCCCTACGGCGTGCTGGCCGGACTGGCGCCGGCGGTGGACGTCGAGGAGACCGCCGACGAGTTCGTCGTGGAGCTCGAGCTGCCCGGGGCCCGGGCCGAGGATCTCTCGATCGACCTCCGGGACAGCGAGCTGTTCGTCACCGGAGAGATCAGGGAACGGGAGCGCCGCGGCACGCTGCGCCGCCAGACCCGCCGGGTGGGGCAGTTCGAGCACGTCATCCTGCTGCCCGGCGAGGTGGACCCGGACGAGGTGAACGCCAGCCTCGACGACGGCCTCCTGACCGTCCGGCTGGCGAAGGCCCGCCGCAGCCAGCCCCGCCGTATCGAGATCTCCGCGCCGTCGGCCGAGCCGGGCCGCACCATCGACAGCTCGTCCGGCGAACTCTCCCAGGACGACTCCGAAGATTCGGACTCCCCGCAGGCCGACTCCACGAAGGCTGGTTCCGCGCGGGCCGGGTCCTCGCGGGGCGGCCGCTCGGGAGCCGGGTCGAAGGGAGCTGAGTCCAAGGGAGGCGGCGGGAAGGCGCGGCGGGCCGAGGAGTCCGGCGGCGGCCTGCCGGACGCTCCGACGCCCTTCGGGCAGAGCTCCTTCGGAGCCGCCGACTCATCCGGCGCCGGCTGACCGAGCGCCGTGCGATGCCGGTCGGCCTGGATACCGGGTTCCGGATGATCGGCTCCCGGTTCAGCCCGGACAGCCGCCGGCTGCGCGAGTTCGCCTGCCGCAACCGGCTGCCGTACTGCTTCGTCGACCTGGGCCTGCCGGCGGCGCGGCCGGGAGTCCCCATCCGGGACGTGCTGGTCGTCGGGGACTGCGCGGCCGCCATCCGCCTCCTGCACGAGCACCTCGCGCGGACCGGGAGCCCGGTGTCCTGAGCAACGGCCGGGAGCGATCCGACGCGGGTTGTGACCGCTGGTCACGAAGGCCTGCACCAGATCATGATCCGGTTCATGGCGGCCCCGTCGCGCACCCGCGAAGCGACGCCTCCGCTCGGACGGCGTAGTGCACGGCGCCGGCCCGGCGGGCCAGCCGGGCCGGCCGCGGCGTAGTGCTCGGCCGCGACCGTCACGGCCGGGCGCAGCGCCCCCAGCCCACCGGCCGCCTCGCGCACGCACACGGTGCAGATCAACGCCAGCAGGCCGCCGTCGTGGGCGCCGGTGGAGTCCATGGCGGCACCGAGGCGGGTGTAGGCCCTTTCGGCCTCCGCGAAGCGGCCTGCCAGCGAGTGCTCCAGCCCCTGCGCGGCCAGGCCGGTCAACGCCCCCGCGCCCAGACGGCCACGCCTTGGTGGCGGCAGCCGTGCTGCTGCTCCTCACGACCTCGGCGGCGGTCCTCGCCCATCAGGCCCTGGGAGCCCCGACCCGCGGCAAGGTGATCTGCCGGCGCGAAGCAGACGGGCAGGCGGCACGGCAGGGCGAGCGGCACCGCCGCCGGCCAACCGGTCACTCTCTCCGTGCAGGCGGAGACACCCCCGGACGCCGGAAAGATCATCAAGGTGGAACGGGACTTCGACGGCACCGGACGCTACCCGGAGCACTCCGAGCTCGACAAGATCGACCGTGCGGCGCGGTTGACCATCGCCCACACCTTCACCAGGCCCGGGACCTTCTTCCCGGTGGTACGGGTGACCTCCGAGCGCAACGGCGACCCGAAGGCGCCCTTCGGCCTCGTGCAGAACCTCGCCCGCGTCCGGGTCGTCGTCCGGTAACCGCTCGCACCGCGGGCAGCGTGCTCAGCCAGTTCCGACCGCGCCCGCCTCGGCGGACAGCACCCCCCGCCGGACGAACTCGCGGATGACCTCCTCGGCCACGGCCCGGGCATCCGCGAGGCGGGCCTGCGCGGCACCGTTCACATCGCCGGCGGCGATGGCGTCGATGACTAGCTCGTGGGCCCGGACGACCTCGGCGTGGCCGCGCTGGTCGCTCTGGCGGGCCGCCCAGTCGAGGAAGTCGCCGAAGCCACGCAGGTCGGCGCGCAGCCGGGGGGTGGCACCGGCCTGGTGCTGGAACAGGACCAGCTCGGTGGTGAGCTCGTACCAGCGGGTGCGCGCCTCCGCCGGCGTGGCCCGCAGCTCGCCGAGGATGCGCTGCATCTCGGCGAGGACGCCCGGGTCGCGGCCACGCGCGATCCGGGACACCGTGACGCCGCTGAGCAGGCCGAAGACGTGGAAGTCGGCCCGCAGCGTACGGGCGTCGAAGTGCTCGACGAACGCGGCGCGGTGCACCTGGGTGGAGACGACGCCGTCCCGCTCGAGCAGTACCAGGGCCTCGCGGACGGGCGTGGGGCTGATGCCGAGGGTCGCGCTGACGCTCTCGACGTCGATGCGGTCGCCGGGGCGCAGGCGCCCGTCGAAGATCTGCCGGTGCACCCACTCGACCACGGCGCGGCTCGTCCTGGCTCGCTTCAAGGCATGTTCGGCCACGCCCTCATGGTCGCAGCCCCGGCGACCCACATGCTTGATCGTAGATTAAAAATTGGAAATTGCCAGTCATGTCGTAGTGAGTTACGGTCGGCTGGAGCGCCTGGACAGGCGGGGACGCTGCGTAGACACCAGGAGGCACGCCGTGGTCAAGTTGGTCGAAGGTTTACGAGTAGTTGACGCCGACTCCCACATGACCGAGCGCCATGACCTGTTCACCGAGCGGGCCCCGAAGGGCTACGAGGACAAGGTCCCGCACGTCCAGCGGATCAACGGCCAGGACATGTGGGTCGTCGCCGGCAAGTCCTTCGGCCGCGCGGGCTCCGGTGGAACGATCGACCACGACGGCAAGAAGCACCCGTGGAAGGACTCTCAGGGCGGGTCCTGGGGCATCGAGAGCGTCCACCCCGCGGCGTGGGACGCCGGCCGGCGGATCACCCTGATGGACGAGCTCGGCATCGACACCCAGGTGGTCTACCCGAACGCCATCGGCATCGGCGGCCAGAACCTGTTCAACGCGGTCGACGACCCCACGGTCGTCCGGCTCTGCGTGGAGCTCTACAACGACGCGATGGCGGAGGTCCAGGCGGAGTCGGGCAACCGGCTGCTCCCCATGCCGATCATGCCAGCGTGGGACATCCAGGGCTGTGTGCGCGAGGCGCAGCGCTGCGCGGAGATGGGCTACCGCGGGGTCAACATGACCGCCGACCCGCAGGACTCCGGCTCACCGGACCTGGGCGACCCGGCGTGGGACCCGTTCTGGGAGGTCTGTGCCGGGCTGAACCTGCCGGTGCACTTCCACATCGGCGCCAGCCAGACCTCGCTGTCCTACTTCGGCACGACCTACTGGCCGAGCCAGGACGACTACGTGAAGCCGGCGATCGGCGGTGCGTCGCTGTTCCAGAACAACTCCCGGCTGCTGCTCAACAGCTGCTACTCGGGAATGTTCGACCGCCATCCGAACCTGAAGATGGTCTCGGTCGAGAGCGGCATCGGCTGGATCCCCTTCATGCTCGAGGCGATGGACTACGAGCTCGAGGAGAACGCGCCGGAGTACTTCCGCAAGCTGCAGAAGCTGCCGTCGGAATACTTCGCGTCGAACTGGTACGCGACCTTCTGGTTCGAGAAGGGCCGCGGCGACCTCCAGCATCTCGTCGACACCGTCGGCGAGGACAACATCATGTTCGAGACGGACTTCCCGCACCCGACGAGCCTGCACCCGAACCCGCTCGAGATGGTCACCGAGCAGGTCGGCGCGCTGCGCCCGGAGACGCAGCGCAAGATCATGGGTGAGAACGCCACCAAGCTCTACCGCGTCTGAGAGCCGTTCGGGGCCGGCCGGCCGCTGCGTGCCAGCCGGCCCGAACCGCCCACCGCTCGGTCATCCCCAGCCGCGGTGATCCGCCAGCCGTTCCGACGGCCAGCGGATCACTGCGGCTGGGCTGTTCCAGAGCGGCGGGCCCGTTCTAGAGCGGCGGGCCCGCCTCGATTCTCCGCAGGGCGGCGGCGTACTCCCCGGGCGCCGGGCGGAAGCCCTCCAGCCACCAGGTCGCGCCGGCCGCCGCGATCGACTCGACCGTCTCCCGCGCCGCGCCCGGCTCATCCGGCCCGGTCCGCCCGGTGATCACCACGTCGAACACTTCGCCGCCGGCCCGCTGCCGACTGCAGGGCTCACTGCCGGCCCCCTGCCCGGCGGCGGCCCGGTACTCGCTGACGGTGGCGACGATCTCGGCCACCGCGGCGGCCGTCGGTTCCGCGGAACCATCCCGCGGGTTTATGATCATCGGGGCGATGCCGTCCCACCGGGCCGCACGACGCAGCGGAAGCCGGTTCGGCCAGTTGCAGCCGATCCAGACCGGCGGCCGCGGGCGCTGCACCGGGGTGGGCAGGAACGTGACGTCGGTGGCGGTCAGGTACTCGCCGCGGAACTCCACGCGCTCCCCCGACCAGAGCCCCGCCAGCACCGCCAGGCCCTCGTCCAGCCGCAGCGCCACCTCCCGGGGCTCGACCGGTTCGCCCCAGGTGCCGTACTCCGCCGGCAGCGTCCAGCCGAGCCCCGAGCCGAACACCAGCCGCCCCCCGGAGAGCCGGTCCAGCGACGTGGTCTGGCGGGCCAGCGACCCGGGACGCCGTCGCGCCACCGGGGTGACCAGCGGGCCGAACCTGATCCGCTCGGTCGCCAGCGCCACCGTGGTCAGCAGCACCCAGGGGTCGGCCACCTCCTGGGCCGGGCCGTAGGGGAAGACCACGTGGTCCCAGACGAAGAAGCCGTCCCACCCCGCGTTCTCGGCTCGCCGCGCCAGGTCCATGACCCGGCGCGGATCCACGAATTCACCGAGATTGGGCACACAGATACCGGAATGCACGTGGGGAGGCTACCCGGGGACCGGACTACCCGCAGCGTTGTTATCCAGTGACTGCCCGACCGCCCGCCCGCCCGCTACGCAAGATCACGACTGTGGCCAGGGCAAATACGGGCCGGTTGGCAGTGCCTGTGCGTGGCCTTGATCAGTCGACGGCTGGGGCTGGTCCGGCTCGCTGCTCTCGGGGCGTCCGTGGATCTCATTGAGTCGACGCCCGGCTGTCTACCCGTCCGCAATGTTCCACAACCGCGCCGTTCCGTCGCCGCCGCGGATGGTGGTGGTCGGCCCGCGGGCGGCGCGGCGCCGGGCGCGCATGCTCCACGACAAGCACTTCGTACGATGGATAACCCATATGCCCTGGTAAGTACTACCTGTGAACCTCTTCCCCACGCACCGCATCGACTGCACCGTGGCCGGAGCGATGTACGCGCTGACCGCCGGAGTCAGGCGGCGCGGCGCACCGTCCGTGATCGGCCGGAGGGGCCACGGGCCACATCCAGACCTCGGCAGCCCCCGCGACCGCCCAGGCCCCGACGCCGACGGCCTCCTGTGCCTGTCCGTGCGGTCCGCATTCCACCTGCTGCTGAGCGCCGCGCGCCTCCCGGCGGGCAGCGACGTCGCGATCTCTGCCGTCACCCACCCGGACATGATCAGGATCATCGAGCTGCACGGCCTGCGCCCCGTCCCCGTCGACATCGATCCGCTCACGCTCGCCGTCGACGAGGCGGCGCTCGACGCGGCGATCACCGATCGGACGCGCGCGCTCGTCGTCACCCACCTGTTCGGCGCGCGGTCCAGCCTCGACGCCGCCGCCCGGGCCGCCCGCGCGCACGGCCTGCTGCTCATCGAGGACTGCGCCCAGTCGATCCAGGGGCCGGCCGACCGCGGCGACCCGCGCGCCGACGTGTCCCTGTTCAGCTTCGGCCTGCTCAAGACCGCCACCGCGCTCGGCGGCGCCGTCGCCTGGACCCGCCGACCCGACCTCGCCGCCGACATGCGTGCCCGCCAGGAGCGGTGGCCCGCGCAGTCCCGGCGCGAGTACGCCAGACGGGCCGTCGTATGCGTCGTCGCGCTGGCGCTGTCCCGTCCCCGGCCCTACGGCCTGCTCTTCGGCGGTGCGCGGCGGCGGGACCCGCAGGCACTGGTGCGCTCCCGGGTGCCACGGGACGAACGGGGGTTCACCGGCTGGCTGCAGCGCCGGCCCTGCCCGGCCCTCGCCCGCATGGTGACCCGGCGCCTGGCCCGGTTCCCCGCGAACCGGCTGCGACGGCGCGCCGCCGCCGGCGAGGCGCTCGCCGGCGCGCTGCCACCGGAGGTGTTCCGTCCCGGCGGCGCCGCGGAACACCACACTTACTGGCTGTTCCCCGTCATCGTCGACGACCCGGCCCGCGTGGTCGAGGCGCTGCGGGCGGCGGGCGTCGACGCGGCGCCGACCACCAGTCAGATAGGCGCCGTCGAACCCGCCCCACCGGGCGCTCGGCGAGTCCTGACCGGCCTGGTGTTCCTGCCTGCCTACCCGGAACTCCCCGCGCCGCGGCGGGACCGGTTCGTCGCCGCGCTCACCGCGGAACTCGGCGCACACCCCGGCGCCCCGCGCTGAGACCGGCCGTCGCGGACGCAGCCGTCGCAGACGCGGCCGGCCCGGTGTACGGGAAGGCCGTTCGGATCGCGCACCCGTTGACGCCCTTCCCTACAGTCGGGCCTGCCCGGACGGCCGTATGAGCCGCCGAGGCACGAAACACCCCGGCGGGCCGGCGCAGGCCGAAGCACGCCGGTTCGGCTGTCCGAGACCTGGAGGACGGAAATGCCGCTCAGCGGTGTGTCACACGTGAGCCTGACAGTGCGGGACCTGGACATCAGCTGCCGCTGGTACACCGAGATTCTCGACTGGAAGGAGCTGGTGCGGGGCCGCGGTGACACGACGTCCTTCGCCCACGGTGTTCTTCCCGGCGGCCTGAGCATCGTTCTGCGCGAACACGACGGCGGCGGCACGGACCTGTTCGACGAGACCCGGCCCGGCCTCGACCACCTGTCCTTCTCCGTCGAGAGCATGACCGATCTCGACGTCCTCGAGGAAAGGCTGGCCAAGGCCGGGGCCGCGTTCACCCCCACCCAGGAGCTTCCGTTCGGATGGATCCTCGCCTTCCGTGACGCCGACAACATCGCGCTGGAGGCCATGCTCGGCCGGTAGCCCACCGGGCCCGCCGGCCGAGCCCGTTTCACCGAGGCGGGCCGGCGGGTCGGACAATCCGGTCGTCCGTGGGAACTTCCACGAGGTACTTTTTGTCCAGCAGGTACTGGACCTGCAGGTTTCCCGTCGTCTGGTTGCACCGTGGCGACGCCGTCGCCCCCGGGACGAGCGAACACACGACCTGGTACTGCAGGCCGTTACCGGGCTGGTCGAACCACGGGCGGATCGCCCCGGAAAACACCCGGAACTCCCGGACCACCTGGTAGGTGTGGTAATTGCAGTCGCCCGGATCCGCGGCGTCGTCGAGGTTGGACGGCGGGATCGACCTGTTCTCGTAGTCCGTTCCCCGAGGCGAGAGGAAGCTGCCGCGTGGCAGGCCGAAACGGTCGATCCGCTGGCCCGGAACCAGCGACACCTTGGTCCTGACCGGCGAGCCGTCCGGGTTGATGTAATAGCCGTCCGCCGGCGGGAAGATCCAGTTCCCCGGTATGGACGGGAACGGCGAGAAACTGGCGGACGGGTCCCACCAGGTACCCAGGAACTGATCGGTCGAATGGCCGCCGGTCCGCGAGTAGTCGTCGACCTCATCGCCGACGTCGCCGAAGAACGGAAGCTTTGCCGGCCCCAGCCGGGGATCGTTCTGGTAGTCCGCCGCAGAACATTCATCGAAGGGCTGGATCTTCGGCGGTGAGATCGCGTCGGCGGCGGCCGGGGCCGTTGCGGAGCACAGCATCCCTCCGGCCGCCAGCGAGACCAGCGTCCTGCGGAAACGCACCTTTTCCTCCCGAAGTCCTGCGCCTGGCGCGGCGACTTCGAACGGTAATTAGCTGATCTTGACCTGGAGCGCGAGGTCGGATTGGAGCATTGCGTCGCGTGTCGCCACCTTCGAGCGGACAGCGCGCGGCCCGGGCCTCCGAACGCGCCCCCGCGTGACCGCGTGGCCGGATACCGGCCTGCCGGATGCAACGTGGCTCACGTCGCGTGAAGGACGTCGCACAGTGGCCGGCCGGGCCCGGGACGTAATCAGAGTGCTTCGCGCGGAGTCGGCACGGCTTCAGGGCCTGGGACGGCGAGCAGGTGCCAGGCCCTGGCACAACGAGAAGGAAGCGGGACGATGAGCAGGAAGATGTACAGCGCGCAGGAGATCAAGGAGTTCATCGAGGAGTTCCGGGCCAACGGCGGCCGGCCCGCCGGCAGGTTCGAGGGCGCCACCCTGCTGCTGCTGGACAGTGGTCCGGAGGCCGACGGGTCGCCGCACGTGAGCCCGCTGAACTTCTACGCCGAACGCGGCCGCTACTTCGTGTTCGCGGCCAACGACGGCGCGGACGAGGATCCGCACTGGATGGAACAGCTGCGGGCGAACCCGAACGCCACGATCGAGGTCGACGGCCAGGTCCTCCGGGTCACGGCCACCGAGCTGCACGGTGCGGAGCGCAGCGCGATGTACACCCGCCAGGCGCGGCGGTACCCGCAGTTCGAGGTGCTGCAGGAGGCGACGTCCAGGGTCATCCCCGTCGTCGAGCTCGTTCCCGCCGGCAACTCCTGACCGGTCCGTGATGCGGGAAGCCCGTGGCGGTCCGCCACGGGCTTCGGGGGCGGCACGCGTTCCCCCCGAGCTCGGTGTCCGTTTCGGCTTCGTGGTGTTCGCGGTGTTCGCGGTGTTCACCCACGGCTCGGCGGGGCCGGCAGCTCGACGGCGATCTCGACCCCGAGGCGGTGGCCGCCGGCGAGCCGCAGGTCGTCACCGCTCCAGAACCGGCCCGGGTCGTACCAGTTCGGCCGCCGGCCCGGCTCCAGTAGCCCCATCGCCTCGTAGGTGAGCGCGACGACCTCGGCACAGTAGGCGGACTCCAGCCCGCCCCCGGTCTCGACGCCTGCACCGGATTCCGCGCCGGCCGCCGGCTCCGGGCCGGCGGCCGGCGCGGAATCCGGACCGGTCCGGGCCCGGCGGCGCCGGAACGTCCGCGGCGCCGGCAGTCGGCCTCCCAGCCACCGGGTGGCGAGCCGGGCCGTGGACGGGAACGGTGTGCCGTCCAGCCGGGCCACCGTGCGCAGGACGGCGTCCTCGGCCTCACGGCCCGCCGTCGGCTCGAGCTGGCGCAGCCAGGCCCGCTGGCCGTACCGCGCGCCCCACACGACGACGGCCTCGCGGAGGTCGTGCAGCTGCACTCCGCGGTGGTGGCTGCCGGACCAGACGTCACGAAGCGACCGACCGAGCTCCGCGTGCCACATCAGTGGCGGCAGGTCGTCGAGGACGACGGCCATCCCGACGTGGTTCACCGGGCTGTTCGTCGTCATCTGGATCGCCCGGTCGGCGGGACTCCGGCCACGGAAGACCCACACGTCACCGGTGCGGCTGAGCTCCACCGCCTGGTCGAGGGTCAGCGGACGTCCGCCCATGTCCCCCAGCGTAGGAGGTCGCGCCCGTCTCCGTAGCCTGGGCGGATGCAGAGGTGGAAACCGAGCTTCGGATCGGGCGCGGGCCGCTGGTGGAAGGTGCTGGGGCTGGCCGGCATCGTCGGGGTCGCCGCCGGCGGGGCTGTGCTGGCACGCTCTGAGCGGACCCGCCGCGCCTACGCCCCGGACGAGATCCGCGCCCGGCTCCTCGAGCGGCACGCGGAGGCGTCCGGCGACGCGCCCGGGACGCCCCCCGCGACCGATCCCCCGGCGGCGCCCTGACCGCGGCCGGACGGCCGGCGCCCCCGCGGGTGTGACCGACCGCGGGTGTGACCTGCGGCCGATGCCCGGTGAACCGGTCGTGAGGGCATCGGCCGGGGCCGGGTCAGCCGAACTGCGTTGCCAGCCGCCGGCGCGTCTCGGGCAGCAGGGACGGGTCACCGGTCATGTGCCGGACGCCGACGAAATCGGTCCCGGGCTCCACGATCTTGTCGATCGCGTCGAGCGTCGCCGCGTCGAGCACGACGTCGGCCCCGCTGAGGACGTCCTCGAGCTGCTCCATCGTGCGCGGGCCGATGATCGTCGAAGTGATCGCCGGATGGCTCTCCACGAACCCGAGCGCAAGATGGGTGAGGGAGAGGCCGGCCTCCGCCGCCACCGCGGACAGCTGCTCGACCGCGTCGAACCGGGCCTGCGACTCGGGGCTCTCCCCGACGGCCCGCCCCTGTGCCATGACATTGCCGGCCGCGTACCGGGCGTCGGCCGGCACCGCCTGCCCGCGCCGGTACTTCCCGGTCAGCCAGCCGCCGGAGAGCGGGCTCCAGGGAATCACCGCGATGTCGTGCCGCCGGCAGGCGGGCAGGACGGCCTGCTCGACCGAGCGGGCGAAGATCGAGTACTGGGGCTGCTCGCAGACGAAACGCTCGGTGTTGCGGCGGCGGGCGGCCCACTGCGCCTCGACGATCCAGTCCGCGGGAAACGTCGACGAGCCCAGGTAACGGATCTTGCCCTGGTGCACGAGGTCGTTCAGCGCGCCGAGGGTCTCTTCCAGGTCGGTGTTCCAGTCATGCCGGTGGATCTGGAAGAGGTCGATGTAGTCGGTGTCGAGGCGGCGGAGGCTGTCCTCGACGGCGCGCGTGATCCACCGGCGGGAGGCGCCGCGGCGGTTGCGGTCCCCGCCCATCGGGTTGAAGCACTTGGTGGCCAGGACGATGTCGTCGCGGCGGCCCTTGATGGCCTTCCCGACGATCTGCTCGCTCTCACCCCGCGAGTAGATGTCGGCGGTGTCGATGAAGTTGATCCCGGCGTCCAGCGCCCGGGCGATGATGCGCTCGCACGCGGCGTGGTCGGGGTTGCCGATCACACCGAACATCATGGATCCCAGGCACTGCCGGCTGACCTCGATGCCCGTCCGCCCGAACTTGCGGTACCGCATGTTCCCGCCTTCCGTCACCCACAGTTGCCCGGCCCCGCCGGCCGTCCCGCTGCCTGCCCGGCCCAGCATTTCACCAGCGATCGTCGCGACGCACCCCCGCGGACCCGGCATCCGGGCGGCCCCGGCGGCCCCGGCGCCCCCGGCGCCCGGTCAGGCCGGGCGCACCAGCCCCTGGACGGAGGCCCAGCGGCCGACGTCGTCGCGGCGCAGCGCGGTGGCCAGCAGCTCGGGGAACCTGTCCGGGGTGCAGGCGAACGCGGGCGCCCCGAGCTCGGCGCAGGTCGCGGCGAGCCGGTGGTCGTAGGCGGGGGTGCCGTCGTCGGACAGGGCGAGCAGGACGACGACGCACACCCCGGCCTCGACGAGCGCCCGCAGCCGGGCCACCAGCGACGACTGGTCACCGCCCTCGATCAGGTCGCTGATCAGGACGAAGACCGTGTCGGTGGGCCGGGTGACGAGCGACGCGCCGTAGCCGACGGCACGGTCGATGTCGGTCCCGCCGCCGAGCCGGACGCCGAACAGCAGGTCGACCGGGTCGTCGAGCTGGTCGGTCAGGTCCACCACCGACGTGTCGAAGACGATCAGCCGGGTGGACACGGCCCGCAGCGTCGCCAGTGACGCGCCGAGCACCCCCGCGTAGACGACGGACGACGCCATCGACCCGGACTGGTCGATGAGCAGGATGACGTCCCGCAGGGCGGCGGTGCGCCGCGCCCTGGTGTGGCCGATGAGCCGATCGACGATCACGGTGTGCTGCTCAGGCTGGTAGTTGCGCAGGTTCGCGAGGATGGTGCGATCCCAGTCGACGTCGGGCAGGCGGGGAGTGCGGGTGCGGGACGTCCGGTCCACGGCGCCCAGGACGGCGCTGCGCAGCGACTGTTCCAACCGCCGCTCGATGTCCTCGACGACGCGCCGGACCACGGCGCGGGCGGTCTCCCTGGTGCGTTCGGGCAGCGCGGAGCGCAGCGACAGCAGTGTCCCGACGAGGTGGACGTCCGGTTCCGCGGCCGCGAGCAGCTCCGGCTCGAGCAGGAGCTGACCGAGCCCCAGGCGAGCGACCGCGTCGCGTTGCAGCACGCGCACGACCGAGGTCGGGAAGTAGGTCCGGATATCTCCCAGCCAGCGGGCCACGGACGGCGCCGACGCGCCCAGACCGCCCGAGCGCCGCCGGCGCCCCTCCCCCGCCGCGTCCGCGTCGTAGAGGGCACCGAGCGCCGCGTCGATCTCCCCGTCGGGGCCGGACAGGGAGATCCGCCCGTCCAGGACGGGCGCGGCCGGCGCGCCCAGCACCATGCGCCAGCGCCGCAACCGCTCCGTGTCGTCGGCGACGGCGGCACCGGCGCGGGTGCCGGCGTGGGTGGACCCCTCGCCCGCCGGAGTGCGCTCATTGACCTCCTCCCCGGTCTGAAGACCGGGGATTCCCACACCTCGCGGTGCGGGTTCCTGCTTCACCAACGGACGCCTCCTCGCTTCAGGAGCGAGGCGGTCTCACTCCATCTCCACAGGCAGCCACCGCGAGCCCCGCGGCCAGAATGTTGACCGCCGCGTTCACGTCCCGGTCGTGGACCGTGCCGCAACCACGGCAGGCCCATTCCCGGACGTTGAGCGGCAGTTCCTTCACGATCGACCCGCACACCGAACAGGTTTTGGACGACGGATAGAACCGATCGATCGCAATGAGGGTGCGACCGTACCAGCCGGCCTTGTACTCCAACATCCGCCGCAACTCCGACCACGAAGCATCGGATATCGCCCGCGCGAGCGAATGGTTCCTGACCATGTTGCGGACGGACAGATCCTCGATGACCACCGTTTGGTTCTCGCGGATGATCCTCGTGGACAGCGCGTGGAGATGATCCCGACGCCGGTCGGCGATCCGACCGTGCACCCGGGCGACCCTCGCTCGGGCCTTCGCCCGGTTCGCCGACCCCTGCACCTTCCGGGACAGGTCCCGCTGCGCACGGGCCAGCCGGGCCCGGTCCCGACGCTCGTGCTTCGGGTTGGCCACCTTCTCCCCCGTCGACAGGGTGACCAGCGAGGCGACCCCCGCGTCGATCCCCACCCGCCCGGGCAACGCGGGAAGCGTAGTGATCGTCTCTTCGACCAGGATCGAGATGTGGTACTGGCCGCGGGCGTTCCGCGACACCGTGACCTGCGAGGGCTCCGCGCCCTCGGGCAGCGGACGCGACCAGACGATCGCCAGCGGCCCGTCCTGCTTCGCCAGCGTGATCCGACCGTCCCGAAAACTGAAACAGTTCCGGAAGTAGGTCGCCGAGTCGAGAGTCCTGCCCTTCTTCTTGAACGTCGGGTAGCCGGCGCGTTTCTGCCAGAAGTTCACATACGAGGTCTGGAGATTCCGCAGCGTGGCCTGAAGCGGGCCTTTCGACGGCTCGGCGAGCCATTCCGTTTCCGGGTCGCGCTTCCACGCCGTGAGCATCCGGTCGGTCTCGGCGTGGGTGACCCGCCGCTGCTCCTGGAACCAGGCCCGGTGCCGTTCGGCGAGCGCCCGGTTGTACACGTAGCGGACACAGCCGAAGGTTCGCGCGAGCTGGGCGGCCTGATCGGGGGTCGGGTTGAAGCGGTAGCGGTACGCCCGCTTCACCACCTTCGACCCCACAGGTGACAGCATAGCGGGCACGCCTGTCACGCTGTCGTTGATGCGCTAACCCCGCCCTGAAGGACAGAGCCTGCGCGCTACGCATCTCGGTCATGTGTGGCCGTCCTTTCCAGGCCGGGGATCGTGAGGAGCGACGCGACGACAGGCAGGACGAGCGCGACCCGGTCGGCGTCCCAGGCCGCCGGACCGCCCGTGGATGTCGTCGGGCCGGTGCCGCCACCGGCCGGCCGCGGCAGCCCCGACCCGGCCCGTTCGGCGATCATGCGGCGCTCCGGTGCCGTGAAGGCCGCGAACACCCGCCGCAACGGCGCGAGGACGACGGTGAACGCGTCGGCTGTGAGCGAGGCCAGCCAGGCGTCGACGAGCCCGAGCATCCGCGGGTCCCGGGCCAGCACCGATCCGGTGGAGCCGAGGAAGCCCTCCAGCCAGCGGGCGGCGTCGGCCGGCGCGACGCCCGCCGCGGACAGCGCCCGGTCAAGGCGGAGAGCCACCTCTGCCTGGTCGATGTCACCCGCGTCCGAGAGGATCCGCGTGCACCTGCCGTTGACCAGGCTGTTGCCACCGTGGATGTCGGCGGCGGCGCGGACGGCGACGTGCCAGCGTTCGACGTGCTCGGGGTCGGCGATCAGTCGGAACGCCCCGTCGGCGCTGTCGATCGCGGCGGCCATCGCGTCCGCCGCGTCGTCGTCGAGACTCACACAGGCGGGCGGGAGCCCCGCGCAGATCCGCACCATGAGGCTCTCGGCGAGGGCGGCGACGCCCGTCGTGTCGGTCGCGCGCACGTCGCCGTACCGGTGGATGCGGGCCAGCGGGGCGAGCGCCGCCATCAGGTGGGCGACGTCGCCGGTGCCGGCGGCGCGGCGTTCCAGCCCGGCCGCGACGACCGCCATCGCCGCGGGCAGCCCGGCGAGCACCGCGGCCTCGAGCAGGGCGGTGACGGCCGGCAGGTCGGCGGCGGCCTCCGTCCGTTCGGTGATGACCGCGGTGGCCGCGTCGGCGACCGTCGAGCCGTACCGGGCGGCGGCGACCACCGCGACGGAGAACTCCGGCTCCCAGCGCAGCGTCCACGCCTCGGCGAAGGTCCCGGTGCCCGACGTCGCTGCGGGCGTCCCCCACGGCACGTCGAGCAGGCGCAGCCGGCGCAGCAGCTGGCCGCGCTCCCGGTCGACGTCCTTGCGCAGGTCCAGCCGGATCTTCTGGTCGTCGGCCCCGGGCCGCAGCCGCAGCCGGCGCTGCAGGCGCGCGAGGTCGGCGGCGAGCGGCACGGTCGGAACGTCCTCGCCGACGGCGCCGAGCACCCGCCCGACGACGAGCTGCTCGCGCACCACCGCCAGCGGAACCGGGTCGCCCCCGCACAGACCGGCGAGCACGGCGTCGTTCAGCTCGGTCAGCCCGGGGACGGCCCGCTCGCGCACGGCGGCGAGCGCCTCGGCGAGACGGACGGTCTCGATCACCGAGGCGGAGGACGCGGGCAGGTCGGCGGCGCGCAGCAGCCCCGCCACCCGGGTCACCCAGCGGGTCGTGACCTGGTTACGCGCGGTCCACAGATGGTGGTACCAACCGGGTGACGCGACCCCGGCGCCGTACCCGGACTCCGCGGCGAGCCGCGCGTGCGTCCACGGAACCCACGTCGTGTCGGTGCGCACGGCTCGCACGCCGCGCAGCGTGCGCTGGTCGGCGGTGGCCGACGTCCGCCCCGCCCCCCCGGTCAGCGCCGGCACGTGCCAGGCCCCGCAGACGACGGCGATCCGAGCGGCCGCGTCCGCCCCCGAGCCGGCCCGGCGGATCTCCAGGCGCATGTGCGCCTCGCGCATCTCCTCCCGCCGCCGGTGCTCCACCCGCGTGGGGGACACCCGGTCGCCCGTGCCGGCCTCGTCGCGCAGCTCGGTCATCGCGTTGGCAACCGCGGCGAACAGCTCGAGGGCGCCGTCCCGGCCCGGCTCACCCGAACCGGCCCGGGCGAGCCGGCGGTGTTCGACGAGGTCCTCCCAGAATCGCTCCGGGTCGTCGTGCCCGGCTGCCCGTGCCAGCCATCCGAGCGGGTCGTCCTCGACCAGGTGCGCGGGCTCGCCCTCGCCGCCCTCGCCGCCCGCGCCGTCACCGCCAGCGCCGTCACCGCCAGCGGCATCACCGGGGGAGCTGGCACCGGGCGGGTTGGCGCTGCGCGAACCGGCGCCGTCCGGGCCGCCGGCCTCAGCATCGGCGTCGACGGCCCTGGCCGCTGCCTCGGCCTGCTCCTGGCGCCGCAGCGCCAGGGAGAGCCCGAAGGGCAGGTCGACGAAACGCACCGGGACGCCTGTGGCGGCGCCGTGCAGCAGCGCCCGCCACTCGGGGGAGAACTCGGCGAACGGCCAGAAGGCGGCGTCGCGCGGTTCGTCGCGGGCGTAGACCGTCAGCGCGACCGGCGGGGTGAGCGAGCCGGTGTGCGCGAGGGCGGCGTCGCCCTCCGCCGGGCCCTCGACGAGGACGAGGTCCGGGTCGAGCTCGGCGAGCGCCGCCTCGACCGCCCGTGCGGAGCCCGGCCCGTGGTGGCGGATGCCCAGGACGGTGACGCTCATCTGCCGCGCGCCTCCGTGTCGAGATCCCAGCAGGCCTGGTACAGGTCCTTCCAACCGTCGCGGTCCCGCACGACGCCCTCGAGGTACTCCCGCCAGACCACGGGGTCGGTGGAGGGATCCTTGACCACGGCCCCGACGAGCCCGGCGGCGACGTCCTCGGCCGACAGCCTGCCGTCGCCGAAGTGGGCGGCCAGGGTCAGCCCGCCCGTGATCACGCTGATCGCCTCGGCGGTGGACAGGGTCGACGACGGTGTCCGCACCGTGGTGCGGCCGTCGCTGGTGACCCCGGAGCGCAGCTCGCGGAAGATCCGCACGACGCGGCGGACCTCGGCGCCCGCCGGCGGCTCGGCCGGCAGGTCCAGCGCGCGGCCCAGCTGGGCGACGCGGCGGCTGACGATCTCGACCTCGACGTCCTCCGTGGCCGGCAGCGGCAGCACGACGGTGTTGAACCGCCGGCGCAGCGCCGAGGACATCTCGTTGACGCCCCGGTCCCGGTCGTTGGCGGTGGCGATGATGTTGAACCCGGCGACGGCCTGCACCTCGCTGGCGAGCTCCGCGACGGGCAGCGTCTTCTCCGACAGCACGGTGATCAGCGCGTCCTGTACCTCGGCGCCCATCCGGGTGAGCTCCTCGACCCTGGCGAGCGAGCCCCCGGCCATCGCGCGCATCACCGGCGAGGGCACCATCGCGTCCTTGGACGGCCCCTCGGCGATGAGCCGCGCGTAGTTCCAGCCGTAGCGGACAGCGTCCTCGGACGTGCCGGCCGTGCCCTGCACGACCAGGGTCGAGTCGCCGGAGATCGCGGCGGCGAGGTGCTCGGACAGCCACGACTTCGCCGTGCCCGGGCTGCCGAGGAGCAGCAGCGCCCGGTCGGTCGCGAGGGTGGCCACGGCGACCTCGACGAGCCGCCGCGAGCCGATGTACTTGGGTGTGATCACCGTGCCGTCCTCCAGCGTGCCGCCGAGCACGTAGGTGACGACGGCCCAGGGCGAGAGCCGCCAGGACGGCGGACGGCGGCGCCGGTCGGTCGCGGCGAGAGCGGCCAGCTCGGCGGCGAACGCCTGCTCCGCGTGCGGGCGCAGCAGCTGGTCGCCGGAGCCCTGCGGGGCGGCACCGACCGGCCGCGTCGGGACGGCGGTGGTCTCGGGCGCGATCCCGGCGGGCGGCTGGGTCGATGTCGTCATGACGAGCCTTTCTTCGAGCTCGAACGGGAGAGCAGGGTGTCGCGGCGGGCTCGCCGCTGGGCGAGCACGGCCGCGAGGCGCTGGTAGCCGGACACCGTCTCGGCCGGCATGGTGGACGGGTCCAGGTCGGGGATGCCGACGTACGGCTCCACCCGCCAGGCGAGGTTGGCGAGCAGCGCCCGCACCCGGGCGTGCAGCGTGCGGGCCGTTGCCCGCTGCTGGGGATCGGAGCCCGGTGCGTCGACCGGTGCGGTGACGATGGCCGTGATGGCGGGGCCGGCCGCCCGGGTGAATTCCGCCGACCAGGGCCCGGGTATCCCGGCGAGAAGCGTGATGAGGTTCCCCAGGGCGGTGTTGCCGAGGCCGTGCCCGCCGGATCTGCCGAGGAGCAGGCCCCAGCGCTGCGTGGCATGGCCGGTCCCGCTCAGGGCGAGGTCGAACGCGCGCAGCCGGTCGGGCTCCGGCAGGCAGCCGATCAGCACCCCCTGCGAGCGCGGTTCGACCTTCGGGATCAGCGCGAGCGCCCATTCCGGGTCACGGTGCCGGACGACCGGGCCGACGAGGTAGGGCGCCAGGGTCAGCGCGGGGAAGCTCGGCGCGGGCTCCCAGAGCGCCCTGGCGCTCAGGAACTTCTGCGGGGACAGGCCGGTCCGCTCCGGCCACAGCCGCGGGTCCACCCGGGCGATCTCCGCGAGCAGCATCCGGGCCGGCCCGTCGGCCTGCGCCCTGGCGCGGGACGGCCCGTCAGGCGAGACGCCGTCCCGCGCCATCTCGTCGGTGAGCACCGCCGGCGGGTGCACGCGCAGGGTGCCGCGATGCACCGTGAAGGCCCGCTCGGTGCGGGCGGCGGCCCGCGCCGCGAAACGGGTACCGGGAAGTTCCAGCAGAACCTGGACCGCCGCGTCGCGCACGTCGGACCGGCGGTCGTCCAGGGCTGCCTCCAACAGCTCCTCGTCGTACGGGCCGAGGCCGGTGCGCAGCGCCTGGACGAAGGCGAGGCGCTCGGCTCCGCCGGCCCGGCGGAACGGGACGAAGGGAGGTTCGCCCGCGCCGCCGCGCAGCAGCTCGGCGGCGGCCGCCGGGTCGGTGTGCCGCAGCGCGGCGATGAGGGATCGGCGCTGCTGCGCGCTCGCGCTCGGCCAGCCCGCGACGCCGACGGGCCCCGCCCAGCCGGCGTCCGGGTGGAGCGCGGCGAACCAGCGGCCGCGCGGGCCGAGGACCCGTAGCAGGCGGGGGCGCAGCTCGGTCGACCGCCGGCCGAGCTCGACCAGCGCGGGAAGCAGGGTGTCCGGCGGGCGCCAGCCTCCTTCGGCCAGCAGGTCCAGCCACTCCTCGAGCTCGGCTGTCTCGGCGGCGCCCACCTCGGTGGGAACGGGCACGACCGCCGTCGGGGGGCACGGTGGGTGCTCATCCGCCGCGGCGGGAGGCGGCGCGGGCACCGCGGAGGCATCGGCGGCCAGCTGACCGGCCCGCCTGGTCACCGCGGCCAGCGCCGCGACCCGGAGCAGGCGTTCCTCCTCGCCCGGACGCCCGCCGGGATCAGGGAGCCCGGGAATCACCGGCGACGGGCGGCGGCTCACGCCGATCACCGCGGCGTCGACGAGGTCCGTCCACCCCGGCGTCGGCACCGGGGCGACCGGTGCCGCGACTACCGGGACGGGGGCCCGGCCGGGCATGTCCTCCGCCCGCGCGGTGCGCGACGGCGTGGCGGCCAGGGGTGTCAGGGTGAACGAGTCCCATTCGGCGACCACGTCGAGGCCCGCTCCCCCGCCGGCCGCGAGCATGTGCCAGCCCCACTGCGCCACGGCCTCGTCGGCGAGCGGCAACGCCTCGCCGGCGGAGTCCCGCAGCAGCCACGGACCGCTCCTGGGCAGCGGACCGGCCCCGGCGCCCGGCGGCAGCACCGTGACACCGCGGACGGTCAGCGCGACGACGGCCGCGAACGGGTCGACCGCCAGGGCCGACGCGACGCAGGCCAGCGCGGCCCGCCAGGTGGGCGCGAAGAGATCTGTGCCGACGGGGTCGACGACGGCCGCGGCGCCGCCCGGCGCGCCGGGCGCCACCCGCGCCGGGCGGCGCCCGGGATACGGCGCGAGATCGGCCCTGACCCGCGAGCCCCGGGGCAGCGGCGGTGGCATCCCCTGGCCGTTCACCGCGAAGTCGACGAGCACCGCCAGCCGCCCCGACTCGACCAGACGTAGCCACTGCCGGCGCCCCCGCGCCCGCCCCGCGCCGAACTCGTGCGCCCCCAGCACGTCGACCTCGCCGACGATGTGCTCGCCGGCGAGCACAGTGGCCACGGGAACGGTGAAACCGATCCGGTCGCGCAGGACCGCCACGACGTCGGCGGGCAGGTCGGCGCGGCGGGCCCAGCCCTCGCACAGCAGGTGCAGCAGCCCGACACGGTCGACCAGCCGGGACGGCCAGTCAGGCCGCCGGGCCGCCGACCCGGCGATCTGCGCGGCCTCGTGGATCATCTCGGCGAGGCCGGGTGCCTGCGCGTCGACCATGCGGGCGGCGGCGGCCCGCCACCAGTCGGCCGGCCTGGCCTGGGCGGCTCCGAGCCCCTCCCCGGCCAGGTCGGACAGCCAGCGGGCCAGCTCCGCGACACCGGCGTCGACCTTGGCCGCACGGCTCGCCTCGCGCCGGGCCGCCCCCGCCGCGGAGCGCTCGGACTCAGGCCCGGTGGCGGCCCGCGTGCCCGCGCTCGCCGCCGCGGCGAAGCGCGCCACCCGCCGGTCGAGCCATTCCGCGGCCCACGGCGGACGCCCGCCGCCGGCACCGGCCACGCCGCCGGCCGCGGCGAGCAGCATCAGGCCGAGGGCGTGCTTGCAGGGGAACTTCCGGCTCGGGCACGAGCACTTCGAGGCATGATCCGCGAGGGCCACGACGACCCGGTAGGGCGACTTTCCGCTGCCCCTGCACTCACCCCACAGCGCCTCGGCGTCGCCGCCCGCCAGCGGCCAGGACCCGGCGACCGCGAGCCTCTCGCCCGCCTTCACGGACGCCTGATCCGGCGCCAGGGCGAGCGCCTGCCCGCGCTCGACGGGCGGACTGGTGGTGTTCGACACGACGGCGATTCTGCCTACGGGGTCCGACAGTTCCGTTCCGTCCTCGCGGCCCCGCACCCACATTCGAACCGGCGTTCGAAGGCACAGCGAGGCCTGCGGCCACATCCAGGCCTTCCCGGACCTTGAAAGCCGCCATCATCGACAAACGAAGGCAAACGGATAAGGATTAGCAGTGCCCACTTACTGACCCTGATTGACGTCCTCCCCGCGCGAATGCGGGGGATTCCAACTCCTACACACCCACCAGAAGAGGTGCGCAGTGTTGAGGTTCGCGGTTCACGGGCCCGGCCAATGCCGCGCCTCCCCGCGCGGTCACGGCCCGTCCAGCCGCGATGTACCCAACCGCGATGTTCACCGCCGCGTTGACGTCGGCGTTGGCCGTGTGCCCGCAGACCACGCACCAGAAGACCGCTTGGCTCTCACGGTTCCCGGACGCCACCTGCCCGCAGGCCGAACAACGCTGACTCGTGTACGCGGCGGGGACCTTCTCGACCCGGCCGGGGGCCTTCTCCTCCAACCGGCGGACGAGCAGACCCCAGCCCTGGGCGAGGATGCCCCGGTTCAATCCGGCTTTCTGCCGGACATTGCTTCCCGGCGCCTCGACGGTGCCCCGAGCCGAGCGGGTCATCCGCCTGATCTTCAGGTCCTCGACGCGGATCACGTCGAACCGGCGGGCGAGGTCGGTGCTGGTCTTCTCGACCCAGTCCTTGCGCCGGTCAACCTCCCGGGCCCGCGATCGTGCGATCCGCACCTTGAGGCGCTGGCGCCGCTGGGACCCACACCTGGCCCTGGACAACCGGCGTTGCAACCGGACCAGCCGCGCCCGCTCCCCAGCTCTCAGACCGGGACAGGACAGCAGTTCCCCGGTCGACAGCGCCGCCGACACAACCACCCCACGGTCCACCCCGACGACCGCATGGGTGCCCGGCGCGGGGATCGGAGCGGGGGTCACGGCGAACGCCACATGCCAGCGGCCCGCACGATCCCGCGTCACCCGATACGACCGCGCGCCCGGCACAGCACGGGACCAGCGGAACCTCACCCAGCCCACCTTCGGGACACGCACCCGCGCCCACCGGCGATTCACCCGCCGCACGTCGCCCGGTTTCACCGCCACAATCCGGAACCCCTCGTGATGGCCACGCCTCCGGAAAGTGGGTCTGCGATGCGAACCACGGAAGAAGTTCCCCATCGCCGTCGCGAAGTCACGCAAAGCCTGCTGCTGCACGACGACACTGCCCGCCGCCAGCCACGGACTGGCCGACCGGGCCTCGGTCAACTGCCGGTTCTGCTCCGCATAGCCCGGCGCCCGCCCCCGCCATGGCCGATACCACGACTGCTGCTCGACCGCGAGATTCCACACGAACCGAGCATGCCCACAGTGCACCAACAGGGCCTGTTCCTGCACCGCATCGGGATACAACCGAAACCTCGACACGGCCACATCCTAACATCACCGCGCAACGACGAAGAATCCGAACATCCCACTCTCGGACGACCCGTACGTCCGTCTCGCCGAAATAATGAAAGAAGACATCTACTCACTAAACAGCGAGATCATCCACCTGTTGCATTGCACTGTCCGACAGCGGTCCGCCTGACGGCGGATCGCCTGCCCCTGCCCCGCTCCGCAGGGGACCGGACTCCTCCCCAGCCTGAAGACCGGGGCATCCTCCGGGACCTCTGGTGACCTGGCTCGCCGCGGCGCGCGTTTGGCACCGGACCTGGTCGAACAGCTGCTCACCCGCCTCGCGGACGGCTGCCCGCCGATGCCCGGCGCCACGGACCCGCCGGCACCGTCCAGGCCCTCGGGGGACGAGGTGGCGGGCCAGGGCACGCTCCTGAGCCACAAGGACCTCTGGCGCGAGCTCCTCGACGCCGCGGACCGCGAGCCCATCGAATCCTGGATGACCTGGCTGCACCCGAAGCAGGTCCGGCTGGCCGGACGGCAGTGGTCGGGGCCGGCCCGCGTGCGCGGCGCGGCCGACACCGGCAAGACGGTCGTCGCACTGCACCGCGCCAAGTACCTGGCCGCGCGCGGGGAACGGGTGCTGTTCACCACGCTGGTGCGGACCCTCGGCCCGGTCTACCGCGCGCTGCTCGCCCGGATGGCCCCCGACCAGGTCGACCGGGTCGAGTTCGCCACCGTGCACGCCGTCGCCGCCCGCTGCCTGCGCGAGCACGGCCTGACCGACTTCGCGCAGTACGCGAAGCTGGCCCGGGTCGGGCGCAGCACCCCTTTACAGCCGACCCACCGCCGCGCGGTGTGGGAGCTCCACGAGCGGTACGAGCAGCTCCGGGTGGAGCGCGGCGTCCTCGACCGCGAGCGGATTCTGCGCTACGCCCAGGCGGTGCTCGCCGACGACAGCTTCGAGGATCTCGACGGCGTTCGGGAGCAGGGGCACCGCGAGGTCGACGTCGAGCGCCCCGGCGGCGAGATCCACGAGGTCACCGTGTCCGGCGAGGCGGCACAGGACACCGCGCTCTGCGACCATCTCGTCGAGCTCCGGCAGCGCCGGAACGTGCGTTACGGCGACATGGCGGTGCTTGTGCCGACGAACGAATCGGAGCGGCGATGGCTGCGGGTGCTCGCCGAACGGGGAATTCCCGCGGTCTCCCTCATGCAGTACGACGGGTCCACCTGCGAGGCGGTCAAGGTCGGGACGTACTTCCGCGCCAAAAGCCTCGATTTCGCCCACGTCTGCATTCCCGACCGTAATCTCTTCCCGCGGCCGCAGCAGCCGTCCGAGTCGGCCGACGCGTTCGGTGAACGCGTCCAGCTGGAGCGGCGGCAGTTGTACGTCGCCATCACGAGGGCTCGGGACAGTGTGTGGGCCGGCATTCACGCCCGGCCCTGCCCGGAACACCAGCCGCCCGGCATCGGTCGGATGCCGGTCCGAGCCGGGACGAACGGTGCGCAGACGGTCTACTCGGACGGGACCGGTCCTGGACGTGACCGCGGCACGGTCGCCAGCGGCACGGTGGCCGACGGGTCGGCAAATGACGGACCGCCGAATGCCGGGAAGTCGTGGGCGGGGACGCCGTGTTCCGGGCGGTGGGGTTCCGGGGTGGCGGGTCGCTGGATGTCGCCGCGGGTGACCGCGAGGTAGACGACGAGCGCCACGATCAGCACCGTTGCGGCAGCGGCGACGACACCGTCACCGAGACCGACCCCGGACTTCGAGCTCGGCTTTCCGAGCCAGTCCGCGAAGGACGCGCCGAGGGGCCGGGTGAGAATGTAGGCGAGCCAGAAGGCCACGACCTCGTTCAGGCCGAATCGCCATCCGATCAACGGCACCAGGATGGCCACCGCGAACAGCAGGCCGGACCCGAGGTAACCGAGATGCAGGGTGTCCGCGGTCACGTCACCGGCGGCGGTGCCGAGCGCGAACGTCGTCACCACGGTCAGCCAGTAGAGCGTCTCCCGGCGGCGGGTCACGATGCTGTGAATCGACAGCGTGCCCTCACTGCGGTACCAGTAGTAGAGGACCCCGGCCAGGACGGCGATGTAGAAGAGCATCGAGCCGAGGTGACCGACAGGCGGCCCGTCGGCGGCCATCGTGCCGAAGACCGCCACCATCATCACCGCGAACCAGTACACCGGGGCGGTGTACCGCGATGCCCGGAACTGCAGCGCCAGGCCGGCGACGAATCCCACGACACCGATGCCGGCCGCCAGGACGAGACTGATGTGCGCGAGAAAGTCCGCGGCTGCCTCGCCCATCCCGGTGGTGAGGATCTTCACGACCCAGAACATCGCGGTGATCTCGGGAACCTTCGCGGCGAGGGGCTCGCGGGCGCGGATCCAGCTGTGGGACGAGGGAGGCATCGACGTCCTTCTGTCAGCGGCAGCGGCTCGTTCACGACACCACCACGACCGTGTGAAAACGGTGTGAGCCCATCGATCCGGCCTGCGCCGCCGGCCCGAACAGGAGAACCGGGCGGGTGCACCCGGTCCTTCACCGGCGCGGACGTACAGTACTGATCCGCCGGCAGCAGGCCGCCTGCTGCCGATCCGCCCGACGAGGTCCGAGGGCGGGCGTGGTGCCGTCCGACCCGACCGCGGGAACAGCACCACGGAAGGGGACGACTACCCACCGGGGATGAGGGAGGTCGTGGCCATCGCGAGCAGATCGGGCCCACTGCCGGGCCCGTTGACGACGTCGGACCGCCGGGAGCCAGACGGCCCGGGCGCCCGCGGTAGTGGTCGGCGGGATGACCGGCGCGCCGACAGACCGCGGGCCGCCGACAGCACTCGGCCGGCCGACGGCCCACGGATCACCCGCGGGCCGCGGCGTGCCGACAGCCCGCGGCGTACCGAAGGCCCATGGCGTGCCAGCGGGCCACGGGTCGCCGCGCTGGTGACACTGCTGCTCGGCCTCGTGGACATCGCGGCCGTGTTGACGCCGGGGTGGCACTCGCGGCTGGAGGCGCTGCGGGAGCTGCTGCCCGCCGCCGCCTCCCGGCAGGCCGCCGCGTTCACCGTCGTGGTCGGAATGCTGCTGGTGCTGCTCTCGGCCGGGCTCCGGCGGCGCAAACGGCGAGCGTGGCGAGCCGTCGTGATACTCCTCGGCTCGAGCGTGATCCTGCACCTCGCCCGGGGGCTGGACTACGAGGAGGCTGCCGGGTCGGCCGCGCTGTGCGTCGCCCTGCTGCTGGCCCACAGGCAGTTCCAGGCCAAGGGCGATCCGACGACGCGCTGGCGGGCGGCCGGCGTGGGGCTCCTGCTCACGGTCGTCTCGATCGGGGTCGGCCTGCTGCTGCTGAACCTGCGCGGCAGTCGGATCGCCGGCCCCCATCCACTGTCCGCGGAGCTGGAGCAGATTGTCCTGGGGCTGGTCGGCATTCCGGGCCCGCTGGGGTTCAGCTCCGCCCGCTTCGCCGACCTGGCCAACCGGATGCTGCTGACGATGGGTGTACTGACCATCGGGTCCACCGCCTATCTGGCGCTTCGCCCGCCCGAGCCACGGCCGAGACTGACCGACGCGGACGAGGCCCGGGTGCGGGACCTGCTGGCCGGTCACGGCTGCGCCGATTCGCTCGGGTATTTCGCGCTGAGATCCGACAAGTCGGTGATCTGGTCGCCGACCGGGAAGTCCTGTGTGGCCTACCGCGTGGTCTCCGGGGTGATGCTCGCCAGCGGCGATCCGCTGGGTGACCGGGAGGCGTGGCCAGGCGCCATCAGGGAGTTCCTGCGCGAGGCGGCCGACCACGCCTGGACGCCCGCGGTGATCGGCTGCTCGGAGGCGGGCGGAACCGCCTGGACCAGGGCCGGCCTGTCCGTTCTCGAGTTCGGCGACGAGGCCGTCGTCGAGACGGCCGGTTTCACCCTGGAGGGCCGGACGATGCGTAACGTCCGGCAGGCCGTCGCCCGAGTCGAACGCGCCGGCTACACGGTGGACATCCGACGAGTTCGCGACCTGACGCCGCAGGATGTCGACCGTCTCAAGGCACAGGCCGCGGCCTGGCGGGGCACCGAGACCGAGCGGGGATTCTCCATGGCGCTCGGCCGGATCGGCGGTGCGTCGGACGGCGACTGCGTCGCCGTGATGGCTTTCTCCACGGACCCGGACGGCGCGGACCCGGACGGCCCGAACCCGGACAGCGCGGGCCCGGACAGCGCCGAGCCGCGGCTGCGCGCGCTGTTGCACTTCGTGCCGTGGGGACGGACGGGACTTTCACTGGATGCGATGATCCGTGACCGGACGGCGGACAACGGGCTGAACGAGTTCCTGATAGTCAGTGCCCTGCGTCAGGCCGGCGACCTCGGGGTCGAGAGGCTGTCCCTCAACTTCGCGTTCTTCCGGTCCGCGCTCGAACGCGGTGAGCGCCTCGGCGCCGGGCCGGTGATCCGTCACTGGCGCGGCCTGCTGATGTTCTTCTCCCGCTGGTTCCAGATCGACAGCCTGTACCGGTTCAACGCGAAGTTCCAACCTGTGTGGCTGCCCCGCTACGTCTGCTATCCGACGTCCGCGGAGCTGCCCCGGATCACGCTGGCGATGCTCAGGGCTGAGGCCTTCCTCGTCCGGCCACGCTGGTGCTCCCGCCTCCCCCGGCCCTCCCGGCCTGCCAGGCGCCCGGGGTGAGGTGAGGTCGTGGGTTCGGCACTGGGTTCGCTGGTCATCGTCGCGACGTGGTTCCTGTTGGTCCTCGGGGCGCTGTCGGCGATCTGCTGGGCGGGCTGCGTGTGGATGACCCGCCGACGGCGGGCCATGGCCGTCGGGCTGGGCTTCCTGGCCGCGCTGCTCACGCTGGCGACGGCGGCGGACACCGCCAACGCCCACTACGGCTATCTGCCACGGGCCGCTGACGTCCTCGGGCTGACCTCCTGGCCGACCGCGTCGGTGCGCGAGGTCGTCGGCCCGGCGCCGCGGCCGCATCCCGACGGCGCGGTCGTCCACCTGCCGATCGCCGGCGTTCACAGCGGGTTCGGTACCCACAGCGCACTGGTGTACGTCCCGCCGCAGTATTTCACCGACCCGGGCGCCCGATTCCCGGTCGTCTATCTTTTCCACGGCTCCCCGGGAATTCCGCTCGACTGGTACCGGGCGGGGCAGGCGGCGAAGACCGGCGCGGCCCTGGCACGCGCGGGCCGGCCCGCGATCCTCGTCGCCCCGCCGCTGGGTCATGGCTGGCTCGATGACAGTGAGTGCGTCGACCGTCCCGGGGAACGGATCGAGACCTACCTCGTCGACGATGTTCTCCCGACCGTCGACAATCTCCTGCGCGCCATTCCCGACCGGGCGGACCGCGTCTTCGCCGGGATATCCGCGGGCGGTTTCTGCGCGCTGAACCTCGGGCTGCGCCACCGCGATCTCGTCGGGACGATCGTGGACATCTCCGGGTTGGCGAGGCCGACCCATTCCGGCGGAATGACCGGCCTTTTCGGGAATCGTCCGGACCTCGCCGCCGTCACCGCGGCCAACACCCCGGAAAGCTATTCCGCGACGCTGCCGCCGAATCCACCGACCCGGGTCTGGCTGAGCTGTGGACTCATGGACTTCGGGCCGCTCGGCGACATCAGGAAAATGGCGCTGGCCCTGTACGGACGGCCCGGATTCACCACCGTGCTGCGCCCGCGGCCCGGCGGCCACGACTTCGGCGTCTGGCGGCCCGCACTGCGCGACGGCCTGCGCTGGGCGTTCCCCTGACATTCCGCCCCGCCGGCTGGACGTCCGCTCAGGCCGGTCGGTCGGCGACGGCGACCCGACCGCTGCGCAGCGAGGCGCGACGCGGCGTGGGCGTCGTCAGCCTGGTCGCGATGGTGAGCAGGTCATCGTCGCTGCGCACGGTGAAGCCGTTGCGGCCGAGCAGGTCCCGCATCGCGGATGCCGTCCAGCGTGACCTCCAAGGCTCGTTCGCCCAGATCCCGCGGCGGCGGGCCAGGACGTCCATCGAGCGGGCGATCAGCTGCCCGATCGCGATCGCGGCCTGCGGGGCCTGATAGTTGACGATCAGCCGGCTGCCCGGGGCCGACAGGGTCGCGACGGCGGCCACGGTCCGGGCGGCCTCCGGGCGGGTGAGATACGGGACGACACCCTCCCAGATCCAGGTCGTGGGCGTGTCGGCCCGGTGGCCGGCGGCGGCCAGGGCGCCTTCGAGCCGGTCGCGGGTGAGATCGACGGAGACGAACCGCACGCGCTCCCCGGGCTCCCCGGGCTCCCCGGGCTCCCCGGGCCGCGTCGGCCGCGTCGGCGCCGGCAGCCCGGCGAGCCGCTGACGCTTGTCGCGCGCGGAGTCCGGGTGGTCGACCTCGAAGACAACGCGGTCGGCGAGTTCCGGCATGCGCCACGCCCGGTCGTCCAGGCCGGCGCCGAGGAGTACGACCTGCGGGGAGGTCCGCTCGCGCACCGCGTCGTCGATCGCGATCGTGCGCGGGACGACGATCTCCGCGCAGGCCCGCACCGACTCGTAGTCGACACGTTCGAGCCAGCCGGAGGGCGGTGTGCCAGCCCGCACCTGCTCGACCGTGCGCTGCTCGTCGGCCCGCAGGAGCGAGACCGCGACCGGGTCGGTGAACCGGCCGGGAGCGATCCGCCCGGCCGCGACCGCCCGGCCCTGGCAGACCAGCACGGCTGTCCGGCTACCCCCGGCCGCCTTCATGCCACGCCCACCACCCGGCTCGTCATGTGCCTGCCCCGCCGCCCGGCCAGCCAGTTCGCCGCCGACCGCGCCTGCCGTCTCCAGCGTCCATGACCCGTCAGGCCCACATCCCTGTCAACTCGGCCGGGCCGGGCCGGGATCATTCGTCGCGGGGCGGGCCTGCGGACGGCGCGTTCGTGGCTGACGAGGGAATGCCCGTGGACGGCCGGGACATTGACCCTGAGGTGGATGTCGTTGAGGGTTCGCTTCCGCTGGCGGTGCTGGACTTCGTCGGGATCGAGCACGGTGAGAGTCCGAGCGCGGCGATCGCCGGGGCGGTGGCCGTCGCCCGCACCGCCGAGACGGCCGGATACCGGCGGTACTGGGTCTCCGAGCATCACAACATGACCAGCCTGGCGTGCAGCTCCCCCGAGCTGCTGACCGCGCACGTCGGGGCGCAGACGTCCCGGATCAGGGTCGGCGCGGCCGGGATCATGCTGCCCAACCACGCGCCGATGAAGGTCGCCGAGACGTTCCGGACACTGCTGGCGATGTACCCGGGGCGGGTCGATCTCGCGCTCGGCCGGGCGCCGGGAACCGACCCGCTGACCGCGCACGTGCTGCGCCGCGGGGCGTCCGCCGACGCGGGCGCGGAGTTCCCCGGGCAGGTCGGCGAGCTCCTCGCGTTCCTCGGTGACGGTTTCCCGGCCGGTCATCCCTACGCGCAGCTGGTGGCAGCGCCGGTGATCGACGAGCGCCCGGAGATGTTCGTTCTCGGGTCGAGCCCGTATGGCCCCAGATTCGCCGCCGTCAACGGCCTGAGCGCGGTGTTCGCCCACCACATGAGCCCTGAGCTGGCGTTCGACGCGCTGCGGGCCTACCGGCGCGAGTTCACCCCGCGGGCCGAGGGCACGCAGCCGTACTCCGCGATGTCCGTGCTCGCCTTCGCCAGTGAGGACGAGGAGGCCACGCTCGACTTCGAGGCGGCCTGGACCCTCACCATCCAGAACATCAGCCGCGGGGTGCGCGAGCCGCTGCGGCCGGAGGACATCCGCGGCTATGCCCGTTCGGAGCGGTTCCGGGCCGCCCGGCGCCCCGACGACGGCCGGATGGTGACCGGCGAGCCGAAGGCCGTGGCCGAGCGGCTGCTGGAGATGAAGCAGCAGGCCCAGGTCGACGAGATCGTCATCGTCACGCCGAGCCTGGACCGGGCCCGCCGCCAGGGCAGCTTCGCCGCGCTGGCCGAGGCCTGGCGCCAGGCGGCCTGACCCGAGCGCCACGCCACGCCCAGGCCGCCCTCGAGCCGTCCTGCGCCCGCGCCACGCCGGGCAGGGCAGGGCTCCGGGCCGGGCCGGGCCTCCTAGCCGCGCCGGACGGTCGTGACCATGCTCTGCACGGAGCGCTCGATCTGATCCGGGGTGGGCGCAACCGGTACGGGATCGGTTCGCGCCGTGCCCTCGGCACGGAAGGCGTCGAGCAGGTAGGCGGTGAAGCGGCGCCACGCGTCGGGCGCCGCGTCATGGGTCGCGGTGACCAGGCCGGCGTTCGCGAGCAGCAGGATGCCGATGTCGGCGGCGACGAAATCGGGCCGTAGCGAGCCCTCCCGCTGGGCCCGCGCGATGAGCTCCTCCAGGCCGGCGTGTGCCTGCGCCTTGAGTTCCTCGACCACGCTGGACGACGGGAACCGCAGGGTGATCAGATCACGCAGGCCCGCGTTGGACGCCTGAGCGCCGCACAGGTACTCGACGAGCTGCCGGAAACCCGCCCACGCGCTCGGGTTTTCCAGCGCCCGGCCCACGGCCACCAGGTACTCGCGGATCTTTCCTTCGAAGCTTGCCTCGAGCAGGTCGGCGCGGGTCGGGAAGCGGCGGTAGAGCGTGGCGATCCCGACCCCGGCCCGGCGGGCGATCTCCTCCAGACCGACGTCGATACCGCGTTCCGCGAAGACTTCTTCGGCGGCCCGCAGAATGCGTTCACGGTTACGCTCCGCGTCGACCCGCAGCGCGGGGACTACCTTCCCGGCTCGCCCAGCCGTCGCCACACGGTTTCCGCCGCGTCGCGCACTGTCCATGTGACGAGCCTACCTTTATATACGGAGGTATCTCTCCACTTAACCTGCTAAGGTTATCCGGAAGATCTCCTCCGTTTATACCAATCGTCACGACCGCCCGCTTGTCCGGCGAAAGGATTTCCGCAATGTCACAGCCCGTCATCGCCGACGATCAGCGGACGCGGTCCGCGCCAGCGGAGGGCACCGGCGGCCGGCGGGGCAATCCCTGGTGGACGCTGACGAGTGTCGCCCTCGGCGTGATCATGGTCGGCCTGGACGGGACGGTCGTCTCGATCGCGAACCCGCGCATCGCCGAGGATCTCGGCGCCTCACTGACCGACCTGCAGTGGATCACGAACTCCTACCTGCTCGCCCTGGCCGCCCTGCTGGTGTTCGGCGGCAAGCTCGGCGACCGGTACGGCCGCAAGCTGATCTTTCTGATCGGCGTGGTCGGGTTCGGGCTCACCTCACTGGCCATCGGCCTGGTCGGCAACATCGTCGGGATCATCGCGCTCCGGGCGCTCCAGGGCGTGTTCGGAGCCATGCTGATGCCGAACACGCTGGCCATCCTGCGCGGCGCGTTCCCGCCCAAGGAGCTGAACCGGGCGATCGGCATCTGGAGCGGCGCGTCGTCCATCTCGATCGCCGGCGGACCGATCATCGGCGGCCTGCTGGTCGAGCACGTGAGCTGGGAGTCGGTCTTCTACATCAACGTGCCGATGGGCGCGATCGCGCTGGCCGTGGGCCTGGCGGTGCTGCGTGAGTCCCGCAGCGAGAGCACCGGGCAGCGCCACGACATCCCCGGCATCATCACCCTGTCCGGCGGCCTGGTCGGCCTTGTGTTCGGCCTGATCAAGGCGTCGACCTGGGGCTGGACAGACCCGAAGACGCTCGGCTGCGTCTTCGCCGGGCTGGCCGTGCTGGTGCTGTTCACGGTGATCGAGACCCGGGTGGCCGCTCCCCTGCTGCCGATGCGGCTCTTCGGCAACCGGTCGATCTCGGTGGGCAGCGCTGTTCTCGTCATCAACTTCTTCGCGCTGTTCGGTGTGCTGTTCTTCGTCACGCTGTTCCTGCAGAACGTCCAGGACACCTCGCCGATCGAGACCGGTGTCCGCATTCTGCCGCTGACCCTGGCGATGATGATCATGTCACCGATCGCAGGCAGCGCCACCGAGCGGTTCGGGCCCCGCCCGCCGATGGTGATCGGCCTGGTGCTGTCCGGGACGGCACTGCTCCTGTTGACCGGGCTCGAGCCCGGCTCCAGCTTCAACGCGCTGTGGCCGTCGCTGCTGATGCTCGGCATCGGGATGGGCCTGGTCATCACGGCCAGCGCGGAGGCGATTGTCGGCAACGCACCGGTCGACGACGCCGGGGTCGCCGGTGGCCTGCAGACCACGGCGTTGCAGCTCGGCGGGGTCGTCGGGACGGCCGTCCTGGGCTCGGTGCTCAGCAGCCGCGTGGCATCGGTCATGGTCGACAAGCTGACCGGCGCCGGCACCCCCACCGAGGTCGCGAACCGGCTGACCGGCTCGGAGCAGCTCATCAGCCAGGGAGTGGCCCCCCAGGTGACCGGCGCGTCGGAATCCGTCCAGGCCGCCGTGACCGCGGGCAGCCACGCGGCCTTCATCACCGGCCTGCACGTCTCCCTCGTCGTCGCCGGCATCGCGACGCTCGTCGCGGCCGGGCTGGCCCTCCTGGTCCGGCGCGGCGACAGCAGCGGCGGAACCCCCGTCGTCGTGCACTGATGTTCACGATCTGATCGTCGTGTGCCGTGTCCAGCGTCCGGTCAGCCTGACCGGATGCCGGACACGCCCCCGTCGCCTGGCGACGGCCCCGGAACGGGGCGCGTCGCCAGGGTGGGCAGCTGTCAGTGGAACAGGCCGCGCGATCTTCCCAGCGGAAGGTCAAGGTGCGTCTGAATGCCCGGTGGGGCCGCGACGACGTCGTGGATCATGTTGACGACGGACATCGCGGTCCAGGTCTGGCCGGGATGGGCCGACCCGCCGGACGGATTCGCTTCGATCGTGAACGTGGTGGCCGGCTCGCCGAAGAACTCGACGATGTACCGACTCGCGCCGTTCACGATCTCCGGAGTGAGATCGTCCGCCATCTTCCACTTCGATTGGAAAACGATCACGGAACGCCCGTCGACGACCGCTTCCCAGCGCCGACACATTCCCGCCACCTTGCCGGTCGGGATGACCCCCGAGGCGACGACGAGATCCTCGTCGCTGACGGCAACCGTGAGGCCACACTCGTACCGGTCGACCGTAAGGCCAAGGCCTGCAGCCAGCAGGCCGATGGACTGGCTGTACGCGTCCAGGGCGAGCCGGTGCGTCCGATGGGCCTCGTCCGGGTCCCGCCCGAACCCGAAGGCTGTTGTCCGTGGTCGCCGTGACACCGAGCGGGGCGATCCCGGCGAGATCGCCCGCGTCCACACCGTCCTTTGCCGCGGAAGTCGTGTAGACACCGACCAGCTCGAACGCGGAGTTGGCCGCGAAATGACGAATAGAGATCTGGCCGATACGACCAGTGCACCACTGAACGACACGTACGGGGCGCGACGGGTTGACCATTCGGTCGCCTCCTTCTCGAAGGGTGCCAGGCTGCGGCGGGAACACCGGCCCTCATGGTGTCAGAACAGGCCCTGCGCCGAGCGTGGCCGAGCGGCACGATCACGGCATGCCGGGTCGTCCGCGCCAGGGCCGCGGGCCATGCGGCAGGCGTGACGACATCCGACCGTCGTGCTCCGCCCGCACCCGCAGCACGCCCGGGGAGATCCGGCCGCTCTCGGCGGTGTCCTTCCGAATGCGATGTCGTGGGTGAGTCCGGCGGTAAACCGGATAGGAGCTGCTTCAGGTCCGGTCGCACCGGCCCAACGCCAGCAGAAACCGTGGAGAGAACGGAGTCGTGATGACGAGGCCGACAACGGTCCACAACACCGGGCCACTGGCCAGGCTGCCCCGCAGGGTGTCCACCTACTGACAATCGACGATGCCCGAGCTGGATTCCCAGCCCGGGCGTCGTCGTCTCGCCACACGTGCATCGCGAGAAGGTGACGTCCTCACGGACAGAGGACTGGCGACCGTCACTTCAGCGTTCGGGCGTGGCCAGAATCTTGAACAGCATGGTGTTGACGTCGGTGAGCGTCTGCGTGTCGACCCGGCGCAGGCACTCTCCCAGGCCGGCCTTGGCCACGAAGGTGACCAGGCCCATCACAGCCCATTGCCCGGAACCAAGATCGACGCAGAATCCTTCGCCGCCGGCATGCTCCACGATCAGGGCAACCAACACGGTCGGCTCGTCAACGATCTCGTTGTAGATCGTCGAGCTGATGACCAGCACTGCCTGCGACGCCGAACCGATGGCCACGGTCCAGATCTCACCGCGGCGCGGCGATCTCACTCAGTGGCACCCGCGAGGTTGGGCAGCCCCGCCGCCGAGAGAGCCCGCTGATTGGCCTCGCCGAAGGCGAGGGCCGCACTCGCCGCCGCCGGGTTGGTTCGCATCCAGGCTCCATGCGCGGCGCAGCGCCGGCGCATGTCCTCGGCGTCGAGCAGGCCCTCCACCCAGGCGTTCATCGACGTGTGTTCGGCCTCCGCGTACCGCTTGACCGCCTCGTAGGCCTCGTCCGAGAGCCGGAGCGTGATCGTGCGCGACATGCCCAAGATGCTAGCAAAAGATGACAGCAAGATCCGATAACCACCCGGAGCGCGTCACACCGGGGCTCGGCCGGCCGATGTTTCTGCAAGATGTGGCGCTATCGCAGCGCCTCGAGTGACCGCAGCTGCGCGGGCGTTCCCGACACGGCGGCGAAGTCGAGCAGTTCGTCGAAGGTGGGAACCAGCACCTCCAGCAGGTTCGCCACGGCGGCCACCGAGTCGTCGAGCTCCGCCCGGCTGATCCCGTACCTGCGAGAGATCTCCAGGGCACGGCGGCGCACGGGGCTCGCCCGGGTCTGTTCGTCATCGCACCACAGCTGCAGGAAGCGGGTGTCCTTCACCTGAAAGGAGCCGAGCCGGATCAGTACCTGCCGAAACATGGCCGGGCGGGTCGCCGTCGACATGACCATAGCCGCGCCCGTTCGCAGGACCCAGGCGTCACCGCCCCGCCACTCCTGCGGATCGCCGTAAAGCAGGCACTGGCAGCCGGCGATCCTGATCGTCTCGCCCGCGTGGGGGCGCCGGTCGACCGAACGGGGAGGCGTCAGCGCACCTGCTCCGGCGTCCGCGGGCGGCACGGTGATCCCGAGCTCCGCGCCGGGGGACGGCGGTCGCGGCCCGCCGGGCGGCGGGTAGTAGGCCGCGAGCACCGCGGCCGCCGGCGGCTTCGCGAGCAGGCTCCGCAGCCCGGTCTCGTCCCAGATATCGATCTTCGTGGACGTCTCGGCCTGCTGGACGCGTCGCCAGCCGTCCCACCAGAGCGTGGTGGGATGATCCATCGAGCTGGGGACGCACAATATCCACTCGTCGATCCGATAGCCGTGCGCGCGGGCGTTCTTCTGCGCAGAAGCAAAAGACTTCCTGATCTGGCCATGGTGTGCCTGTGCGATCTGCGGAATGAAGTACTTCGACTGCCAGACGACGATCCGGTCGTCAAGCCGGCCATGAAAGACGTCGATGCCGCCGTCTCCCGGGTTGGCGCTCACCTGCCGGGCACCGGGGTGAAAAACGTCCACCAGCTGCGCGATCATCTGCTCGAAGTCGGCCCGGGAACCCGCCGCGCTACCGGTGTTCACCTCGTGCGCGCGGAAGTTGACCATCGGGTTCTCGCGCGATCCTGACACAGCGGATCGTTCCTCCTCGGGCCAGGGAGTCGGATACCGCGAGAAATCATAAGCCGTCACCGGACGGCGCAGCACAAGAAGAGCATTGGTCACGGGATGTGCGCGTCGGGCGTGTGACAGGTCACAGGGCGCGCAGCAGGCGGGCTCCGCGCAGGGCGGCGTCCCAGGCGGCTCCGGCCACCGCCCTGGTCACGAAATGGCCGATCCAGACCACCAGAAAGGTGGCCAGGATCAGGATCGGCGCCCAGTTCCAGGACAACTGGAGGACGATCCGCTCGAACGCGCCGTGCGGGTCGACGACCGGTTCCCAGCTGTTCAGCCGGGCCCACCGCCCCAGGAAGATCCCGACAGCGCACAGGGCGTGTGCCGCCACGGTGACCCGGCCTTGCCACTCCGCCCGGCCTACGCGGCCGAGATAGCGGCGCAGGCCGGCCAGTGACAGGTAATAGGCGAGGAAACCCGACCCGATGAACACCCCGTAGACAGGCAGCACCGCGGTCACCACGGGACCGTCGCCGCCCGCCACCAACACATCGTCCCGTAGATGGACGAGGTCGGTCACAACGTACGGGGCGTTGGGCAGGAACAGCGCGAACAGCACGAGCCCGGCCCACCACAGGGGCGAACGCGACGGATGCCGGTCGGCGCCACCCCGAAACAGGCCGCAGGCCAGGACGACCGGAGCCCAGGCCAGCAGGGTGTTCCACATCATCCACCGCGCGTTGCCGCGGACGACCTCAGCCAGACTCGGCGCCACCACTTCCAGCACACCCATGGTTGCATTGTCCGTATCAGGCGCACCCGAGCGGCCGCTTTCACGGCCGCCGCGGGCTACCGGTGCTCGTTATCCTCCCTGGCATGGCCCGGACGGAGCATGTCCCCTGTCTGGTGGGGCAGGGCCGTCCTCATGATCCTCGAAGACGACGGCGCGTTGGGTGCGCTGGATCGACTCGGCGATGTGCCTGATCCGCTGTAGTCGGGCGTCCCACGCCGACCCGACGGACGACAGTTGGGCCACCGCGCGGGCGAGCTGGGCGCCGTCCACCCGATACTGCTTCTCCCGGCCCGCCGGGGTCGCGTGGACGAGGCCGACCCGGTCGAGGATGACGAGGTGCTTGGCCACCGCCTGGCGGGTGACCGGCAGCCGCTGGCTCAGCGTGGTCGCGGTGCCGTGGCCCTCGCTGAGCAGCAGGTCGAGCATCCGGCGCCGGGTCGGGTCCCCGATCGCGGACCAGAGGTCGTCGTCGACATTCTCGGCCACGGCGGTTCTCATGGCCGCAGCTGAAGCGTCGCGACGTACGGCGCGAGCCGCGGCAGGTAGAAGTCCCAGCCGGTGACGTGCTCCTGGTACTGCTGCTCGAGGACGGCGATCTCCCAGCCCATCTCGCGGAAGCCGGTCTCGGTCATCCGGAGCATCGTCCCGGCGCCCGACGGGGTCAGCTCGAAGGTGACCAGAAGCGAGTTGCCCTCCACCGCGGCCTCGTCGGCCGGATGCGTCCAGCGGAACGAGAACGTCCGCGGCGGTCGGGCGTCGACGACGGTGAACGCCACCGCTGTCCCGCCGGCATTGCAGTCACCGAAGACGATCTGCCCCGTCGAGCCGGGCGTCGGCTCGTAGCGGGCGTCGTCCGGCCACCACTGCCTGAGGTGGTCGGGGCTGCTCACCACCTCGAAGACGATCTCGGGCGCCGCCTCGACGTAGATCTCCCGCTCGATTGTGCCGAGTTCCATGACATCCTCCTGCAACGTTTGGTTGCTTGTCAGGTTACCCGGCAGGGCGACATCCAGCAACCATCGGTTGCTTCTCACCTCGACGGCTGCCTGGGTGGCCCGGCGGGGCCACCCAGGCAGCGGGATCAGGCGAGGTCGTAGCGGTCGAGGTTCATCACCTTGGCCCAGGCCGCGACGAAGTCGCGTACGAACTTCTCCCGCGCGTCGTCGCTCGCGTACACCTCCGCGAACGCGCGCAGCTCGGAGTTCGAGCCGAAGACGAGGTCGACGCGGCTACCGGTCCAGGTCAGCTCGCCCGTGGCGGCGTCGCGGCCCTCGAAGACGTTGTCGTCCTCGCCGCTCGGGCGCCACGTCGTGCCCAGGTCGAGCAGGTTGGCGAAGAAGTCGTTGGTCAACACCCCGGGCGTCGCGGTGAGGACCCCCAGCGAGGACTGCCGGAAGTTCGCCCCCAGCACCCGCAGGCCACCGACGAGGACCGTCAGCTCGGGGGCGCTCAGGGTCAGCAGGTTCGCCCGGTCGAGCAGCAGGTACTCGGCCGGCAGGCGCTGGCCCTTCCCGAGGTAGTTACGGAACCCGTCCGCGGCCGGTTCGAGCGCCGCGAACGACTCGACGTCGGTCAGCTCCTGGGACGCGTCGGTCCGGCCCGGGGTGAACGGGACCTCGACGTCGAAGCCGGCTTCGCGGGCTGCCTGCTCGACAGCGGCACCACCGGCGAGCACGATCAGGTCGGCGAGCGAGACCCGCCGGCCGTCGGTCCGGGCGGCGTGGAACTCCTCCTGGATGCCGGTCAGCGTCCCCAGCACCGCCGCCAGCCGGTCCGGCTCGTTCACCTCCCAGCCGCGCTGCGGCTCGAGGCGGATGCGCGCGCCGTTGGCACCACCGCGCTTGTCACCGCCACGGAACGTCGAGGCCGACGCCCACGCGGTCGCGACCAGCTCGGAGACCGACAGGCCCGAGGCGAGGACCCGGACCTTCAGCGCGGCGACGTCCGCGGCGTCGACGAGCTCGTGGTCCACCGCCGGCACCGGGTCCTGCCACAGCAGCGTCTCGGCCGGGACCTCCGGGCCGAGGTAGCGCGCGACCGGCCCCATGTCACGGTGGGTCAGCTTGAACCACGCCCGGGCGAACGCGTCCGCGAGCTCGTCCGGGTGCTCCAGGAACCGCCGCGAGATCGGCTCGTACACCGGGTCGAACCGCAGGGCGAGGTCGGTCGTCAGCATCGTCGGGGCGTGGCTCTTCGCCGCGTCGTGGGCATCGGGGACGGTGCCAGCGCCCGCGCCGCCCTTCGGCTTCCACTGGTAGGCCCCGGCCGGGCTCTTCGTCAGCGCCCACTCGTAGCCGAAAAGCGTCTCGAAGAAGCTGTTGTCCCAGCTCACCGGGGTGGGAGTCCAGGCACCCTCGAGCCCGCTGGTGATCGCGTCCGCGCCCTTGCCGGTACCGAAGGCGTTCTTCCAGCCGAGGCCCTGCGTCTCAAGGGGGGCACCTTCGGGCTCCGGACCGACGTTGTCCGGGTCGCCCGCGCCGTGGGTCTTGCCGAACGTGTGGCCACCGGCGATGAGCGCCACCGTCTCCTCGTCGTCCATCGCCATGCGGCGGAACGTCTCGCGGATGTCGCGGGCCGCGGCCAGCGGGTCCGGGGTGCCGTTCGGGCCCTCCGGGTTGACGTAGATGAGGCCCATCTGGACCGCCCCGAGCGGATTCTCGAGCTCCCGGTCACCGGTGTAGCGCTCGTCGCCGAGCCAGGTGGTCTCCGGGCCCCAGTAGACGTCCTCGTCCGGCTCCCAGACATCCTCGCGGCCACCGGCGAAGCCGAAGGTCGTGAAACCCATCGATTCCAGGGCGACGTTGCCGGCGAGAATCATCAGGTCCGCCCAGGAGAGCGCCTGACCGTACTTCTTCTTCACCGGCCACAGCAGGCGGCGCGCCTTGTCCAGGTTCCCGTTGTCCGGCCAGCTGTTGAGCGGCGCGAAACGCTGCTGCCCGGCGCCGCCGCCACCACGGCCATCGCTGATGCGGTAGGTACCCGCGCTGTGCCACGCCATCCTGATCATGAACGGGCCGTAGTGACCGTAGTCGGCCGGCCACCAGTCCTGCGACGTCGTCAGCACCTGCGCGATGTCCCGCTTGACGGCGGGGAGGTCGAGCGTCCGGAACGCCGCGGCGTAGTCGAACTCCTCACCGAGCGGATTGGCCACCGCGGGATTCTTGGCGAGGATCTTCAGGTTGAGCCGGTTCGGCCACCAACCACGGTTCCCGCCACCCTGGGTGGGATGCGGAGCCCGCTCATGCGCGACCGGGCAGCCGCCACCGCTTTCCTCGTTCAGTTCGGAAACAACTGTCTCGTGATTCTCGGACACAGGATCCTCCGTCGTTGGCGGATCAGCAGCGGATCGAAAGCGGACAGGGACGGATCAGGAACGGTCGGGACGGATGGGGGTCGGATCGGGAGCGGGTAGGGACAGATCGGAAGGAGTCAGGAGCGGTCAGGGGCGGCTCGGGGGCGGTCAGGCGTCGCCGGCGGGGAGCAGTCGGGGCACCGGCCCCAGTAGAAGACCTCGGCCTCGTCTATCGAGAAGCCGCGGTCGTCGGACGCGGCCAGGCAGGGCGCCGAGCCGACCGCGCAGTCGACATCGGCGATGGCACGACAGGACCGGCACACGACGTGATGGTGGTTGTCCCCCACCCGCGACTCGTAACGGGCCGCCGAGCCGGCCGGCTGGATACGCCGGACCAGGCCGGCCGTCGTGAGAACCCGCAGCGAGTCGTACACCGCCTGGTGGGACACCTCAGGCAGCTCCTCGCGCACGGAACCGACGATCGAGTCGGTGTCCGCGTGCGGATGCGCGTAGACCGCCGTCAGCACCGCCACCCGCGGACGGGTGACGCGCAGCGCGGCCCCGCGCAACATCCGCCGGAAGTCCTCCGCTGTGGCCACCACCACATGGTCACCCATTTTCTGGAACCAGTCAAGAAAACCAGAAAGTAACCAGGCCACCACTCCAAGCTCCCGATATGCTCCCGGCCACCGGACCCTGGCCCCGGCTCCGTGGGCGCGAAGCGGCTGCGCGAGCGTCTGAGCTGGGCGTTTGCGGTGACCCACGCCACCGAATGCCACGATGCGCCACAGTTCGTCTCGAATGCGTAGTATTCGGCTATCTGACGCCGCCGTCCCCGCCCGGAGTACCGATCAGCGGTGTCCAGCGCGATGCCCCGACGGATGTTGGAAGGACCGAGAGTAATTGGCCAGGAGCGGTTTTCCCGGAGACGGGTCGTGGGACTTCAAGTCGGTCACGACCAGCGGCACGGTCCAGGGCTTCAACGGTGAGCCGGTCGACCTGCGCACCGACGTCGCCCACATCGCCCGGGTCTACGACCACTGGCTCGGCGGGAAGAACAACTTCGCGGCCGACCGGAAAGTGGCGGAGGCGGTCATGGCCGCGATGCCCACGGTCACCGAGAGCGTCCGCGCAAACCGCTCTTTCCTGCGCCGCGCCGTGAACCTGCTCGCCACCGAGCACGGCATCCGCCAGTTCCTCGACATCGGCACGGGCCTGCCCGCGGCCGACAACACCCACGAGGTGGCCCAGCGCGCCGCTCCGGACTCCCGGATCGTCTACGCCGACAACGACCGTTGCAAGTCGGGTTGTTCACACCCTGTCCAGTGCTTGCATGGCGCTTTCTAGAGCAAGCACCATGGAGGTCTCACCCCCCCGCACCGGGCAGTCGGTCCGGTCGAGCTGGACCGTGAGAGTGAGGGCCGGAACCTTAGGGCTGAACCCCAACGAACGAAGCCAACTCGGCTAGGCCGCTCTTGCGAGCACGGCGGACGCTGGTCGCGTCCAAGAGGTCCCGAACCACCTTCCCGGCTAGCCGCTGCTCTCGGAGCCATTCAGGGGTCAACGTACGGGCCTCCTGTACGGTCCGTATGGCATTGGGATAGTCTCTGGTGGCTGTTTGGGCTTCCGCTACGGCCAACAGATGACGTGTCCAGTTACTCAGTGGCATATTTTCGGTCCGGTGGACGGACCCTGCCAGTTGCAACGCGCGGGGCGCGTCTCCCTGAGTCATGGCGTTTTCCACCTCTATTGCATCCACCTGAGATGGACCAAATGCCGCCCAGTATTTTGCATAGTCCATCTTTCCATCGACAATTCGCGCAGCCGACGACCGAGCGTACGATAGTAGTTCACTGGCAGTTTCCGGACGGTTGTTCCGCGCGGCGGCAGCGCTGGCACCCGTCATAAGTCGACCCCATACGCCTAGGTGTTCGGGGGTGGACCGCATGATTGACGGCTCAATCTCTGCTGCCATCTCGACGGCCACTCTCTCGGCATCGTCGAATCGTCCTTGTCTGATGAAAGCCCAGCGGTAATAAACCACACCACTAGCACGGAGAATCTGGTCGCCGGCCGAGTCTGCCGCTTCCATGCTGCGCCGGATGGCCTCGCACGCGAGGTCTTCGCCCCCCAACTGGATCAACACACTTGCCGCCATGATGTAGGCATGCGACAAAAGGCGGTAAGCCGCTTCTTGATCTTCCCCTTGGTGGAGAGCGCTCGCGGCCGTGATGTCCTCAATCAGCGCGGGAGCTGTCCGTACCGCTTGCGAGTACCGGGCATGATGGTAGTCCTGAGTCAGGGCAACCAGCCGATCCCGTAGCGGCCTGAGCCCAAGCGCAGGCTCCTCCGCCCGACTGCCTGAGGGCCCGGGTAGTAGCAACCGCCGGAGCGGCATCAGCGCTTCGCTGTCGCTCATCGCTGTCTCCACCTCCACCTTGAAGAACGTTGCTGTAGGTACTTCCAACGCCCTGGCAAGGCTATGCAACGTGGTGATGCGGATTCCATCACGTTGCCCCTGCTCAAGCTTCGTAACCAGGTCAACGGATACGTCCGCCCGCTCCGCTAGCTCGGCCTGGGTCATGGACCGTCGTACTCGTACCTGAGCGACGCGGTCTCCCAACGCTCGGATCTCCCGCATGGGTCACCTCCCTAGGACGCTACGTCCTACACATCACGCTCCGTAGCAACATCCTATCCCTCCCGGTCGGTTCTCTTGTGCTGACCAGGTCATCAGGATCAGTTGCTAGGCGCCCGGAGGCCGGTGACCGGATCAGGGGCCGGACGGGTTCGGGGACTCCCGGTCTCCGGGCCGCCGCTTAGGCACCAGGAGGGGGTTGAGAAGCATGAGTGAAGACGGAAGCGCCAACGAGCAGAGTGAGGATAACAACAGGACCGACGAAAGATTTCCGCAATTACAAAAGATCCTCGCCGATGAACTGAAAATCGCAACTGTCGCAATGCTCAAGATCATGGACATCATTTCCATCGAGTACCTTCCATGGTCCGACCATAAGATCACGATCCTGAGCCTGCGGGCCGAGTCCATTCTGTCGGATCTGGATCACTTGACGGCACGGATATCAGAGCAACCTACGGGGGGTATGCTGCCAAACCCGAACGGGCATCCGGCAGCGTCGACATGAACGAACCGAGAGAACAGTCGTATGACATAACACGTCGCGACCTCTGGTCTCGATTGCCGCGCCTGATGCGGCCAGACAATCCCGCCGAAGCCGGTTGGCATAGAACGCAGCGACTGTACCTCGCGGCCCGGACTGGCGAAGACGGCAAGACGGCGGTTCACGGTGTGGGCACCTTCCATGAGGATTCCTTCGCACGCGCATACGTGAAACAGCGGTATGGAGGGGATGGCTACGTGATCCCATTCAACCTGCTCTATGGTCGCCGCAGCGTATAGCTACCCGCAACCGCCGCCGGTCTCCAGTTAACGAAGGACGAACCGATGACTCCTACGGGCGGAACCCTGCGCGCTCTTCTAGGCTTTGAGCTGGATTCTGCGTTGCGCATCCTGGAGAATGTAAACCGGAATCTCAGATCGTACGGCTACAGCCTGCCGGTAGGAAATGCCGATCTGAATAAGGTTGTCCAGGAAACGACCCGGGCTCTTCGCATCGTTCAGGACCTCCGGTCCACCATTGACACGATGCAAGGAGTCGGCTCGCCGCTCTCGTCGGAAGTCCGAAGTTCTACTACGCCATATATTGTCGTGGACTTCGACGCGATGAGCAGTGACGGCCTGATCTTGTGCCCAATGAGCGCCGTTCCGTCCCGGCTTCTGGTGACTCCCGAGGTGGCGGTTCTCTGCGAAGATGGCAAGGGTCGATCTGCTCTCGCACGGATCATACGGGTCGAAGAACGCAGATTTATGGTTTGGCTTCGAATCGTCGCTACTACGGTGCATAAGGAAGCGGCGCCCACCGAAAGGCTGGCCACTCGGCGATACTCTGTCCGCCGTTAGGCCGGAGACGGCGGTCTATTGAGAGGCGTAACCGCGCCTATGGACGAGGATTCTGCAACTGTGCTGACGGTCATTACGGAGGCCGTGACCGAGGCATTCAGGAGTGAGGCGAACGGCCCCGAGGTCGCGTTCTATGTGACTGCCGCATTGGACGATGCCGGATTTAATATCGTCCGGAAACCGGACGGTTGTTGCTAGCGCTGTGAGTCCTCTCGCCAGCGTCGCTCTGCTGACCAGACTATCCCTCAAATCTCGGTAGCGCGGAGCATGATGCCGACCGCCGGCAACCTGCCAGCGTCCCAATAGTGGGGCCTTGCGCGCGGCCTATCGGCGACGGGGTGCAGCCTCTCGCCTGTTGTGTCGACTCGGGGGTCGACACAACAGGCGATGGCATGTCTCCGTGATACTCCGCCGAGTGTTGCCAATCCGGAGGAGACCCGCTCAGCACGAAAGAGGGTCGTGAGTGGGAAAATCCACCGGCTACTACGGAGTGAGCCTGTGCAAGTCCCGGGGAAACAGAGTGACCTCGCGAACGTTTGCCGCGCCGGTAAGTCGGGCGGTCCATCTTTCCAGGCCGAGTGCGAAACCGCCGTGGGGCGGCATGCCGTACCGGAAAGTGTCAATGTACGCCCGGTACTTCTCAGGGTCTTCGCCGCGCAAGGTAATTGCCTGTACGTAATCGGTGTATCGGTGGAGCCGTTGCCCCCCGGTCACGAGTTCCAATCCTCGGAACAGAAGGTCGAAACTGTTGGAGAACTCGGGTCGCGCGGGGTCCGGGTGCGTGTAGAAGGGCCTTTTGCGCATGGGGTAGCCCGTTACGAAAAGAAAGTCGCTACCGAACTCGTGGAGCGCCCACTCTCCGAGCCACCGTTCGTGCGCCGGGGCGAGGTCAGGCTCACCAATCACCTGTTCGCCGGTTGCTCGCTGGATCATCTCCTGAGCGTCAGAGAAATGGATGATCGGTATCTGCTCGGGGATACGGGGCAACGTCTGGTCGGCAAGTATCGACTCCTCTGGGTCAGTAGCCGACACCTTCTCTACCATGTGCCTAACCGCCAGACTCACCATTTTTATGACGGTGTGGTGGTCCTCAATGAATCCCATCTCGGCATCCAGGGAGACGTATTCTGCGAGATGTCTTGCGGTGTCGTGCGGTTCGGCCCGAAAAACCGGAGCTACTTCAAATACTCGCTCGAACACGCCAACGAGAGTTTGCTTATAGAACTGCGGGCTCTGGGCGAGGTAGGCGCGCGATCCAAAATAGTCTATGCCGAAGACGTTCGCTCCGCTCTCAGTAGAGGATGCGACGATCTTTGGAGTGTGGACCTCGGTGAACCCTTCGCTCGTGAGGGCTTCCCTGAATCCCGCGACGGATGCGGCAGCCAGCCGGAATATTGCTTGCCGCCGTGGGTGCCTCAGCGCGAGCGATGCATGGTCGAGCTGTACGGGAAGGCTCACGTCCAGGTTCGGTCGGAAAATCTCGAAAGGCAACGGAGAAACAGCCTCGGAGAGAATTCCTATCTCGGGGTTAATGACTTCCACCCCACCGGGTGCGTGTGGGTTCGCTACTGCTTGTCCGTCAATTTCTACGACGGATTCCTCGGTGACATCCGAGATTTTCGAGAGAATGTCGGGCTCGTTCACGACGATTTGCGCTGTGCCGCGTGCGTCGCGCAGGACAAGAAATGTCACGTTTTTCAGAACGCGGCGCCGGTGGACCCATCCCGCAAGATGCACTTTCTCGCCCGCGCGCTTGGGAAGATCCGTTGTATAGGTTCTTTCCATCGTTGTTCCCTCTCGGCAGCTTCGTCCCCGAAGGTGCGGGCGAGGGGCTTCTCGCGGTGCCACCGCACTTCGCCGTTTGTCGGAACAAGCGGCCTCGTCGGCCCGGTAACGGGGGCCATTCGTCGGGGCTTACTGAGCGGATGCCGTTTTTCCCCGCACTCAGGAGGGTCTTCACGCCAGGACCAAGGGATGCCTTCGCAGCTTCCGGCATCTCTCTGCACCTTGGTGATCCCGCGCTACTCGTCTCCGTCAACGTTTGAGGTCAAGCCTAGCACAGGCGCCGAGCCGACCCTCCGCGGCACCCTCCGGAAAAACTCGGCATAACTATGGCAAAGGAAACGAGCAGCTCTCCACTGGATTGTCCGAAGAAACGTGTTGGACTGAGAGGACTTGCCGCGATGAGATGGGGACCGTCCCTTCGTTCCGAGATTCCCGACGTAGCGTCGATCGTAGACGCGACAACAGCCGCCCTGATGGAATGTTTTAAAAACGAACTGGTCGGCATCTACCTATCCGGCTCCCTATCCATGGGAGATTTCGACCTGAACAGCAGCGACATTGACTTTGTGGTGGTACTGCGGCGTCCCCTGGGAGATGCCGCGTTCCTTGCCGCGCTACGGGAGACCCACAATCGGCTTAGAACCGATGGCGGCTGGTGGGGGACGCGGTTGGAGGTGGTCTATCTTCCGGTCCATTTCTGCCGTGCTACATCTCTTGAACGAGCGCAACACTGGATGTTAAACACAAGTGGCGAGCTGGTTTTGAGTAAGCCAAGATCGGATTGGATTGTACAAATGTATATTGCTCGGGAGTACGGCCCGCATCTAGCGGGGTCGACGGCAGCCGAGACGATAGCCGAGGTGACCGAGGACCAATTGCGTGCGAGTGTTCACGGGGCGGCGCCCTTTATCCGGCGTCCGGAAGGTGATGTGCAAATTGAGCGCACACTAGCATTACATGTACTCTCTGCTTGCCGACTTCTGTACACGAAGATGCTCGGTACGATCGCGACGAAATCGCAAGCTGCTACATGGGCGGAGAATTTTTTTCATGGAGAATGGAGCGCCGTTATCGGCTCGGCCCTTGCGACCCGTGGCGGCCGACGTCCCGTTCCCTGCGCGTCCGGCTACGCCCTCGTGGAAGAAATCGAATCCTTGCTTGCCAGAGATTAGCAACATCTGTTTGCAAAGCACCGCGCGAATCGGAATCTCCGCTGTCCGCGAAACATGCAGCTCATGTCAGGACTAAACGCGACGACCGCGGGGCTTGGCGCATATCGGAGGAAACCCGGATGGACGTACAACTCGACTGGGCAAAACGCGCCTACAGTGAGGACTACTTCCATTATATTTCGCCTCGCGCTGACGATCGGGAGACGGCGGATATGGTCCGTACTATCGGCGACCTCCTGGAACTGGAACCGGGTGCGCGGATTCTTGATCTGTGCTGCGGCGCGGGCCGGCATACCGTAACCTTGGCGGACCGAGGTTACACCGTAGTTGGTGTTGACCGGAGTTTTGCCGGACTGGAATTGGCGCGTGGCCAGATCACATTGAGAGCCACTTCGGCGCAGGTCGTGTGTGCGGACGTGCGTAATTTACCGTTCGGTAGAAACTTCGACGCGGCCGTCAGCCTGTTTTCTTCTTTCGGTTACCTGCCCTCGGTAGCTGAGGATGCCGCTTTGGTTCGCGAGTTCTGCCGTGTACTTAGGCCCGGCGGCTACTTCCTCCTTGACTTGGTGAATCCCATTCTCCCGATGTTTGGACGGGAATCCCGAGTCTGGCGGCAAGCGCGCGGGCGGTTCGTACTTGAAGAGCGTTCCTATGATCCCGCTTCCGGTATCAGCACGAGTGTGCGCACGGTGATCAGTGACGGTTTCCGCCTTAAGCCGATCGTGACGTACATCAGGATCTACACTCTCGCGGAACTCGCTCGTATTCTCGGCAACGCGGGTCTCTGCATTTCCAAGGTCAGGGGTGACTATCAGGGCGGGCCGTACGACGCTATGACGTCGCCCCGACTGATAGTCCTCGCGGTGCAGCCGTAGCGGGGCGAGCGTTCGTAGTACCGGCCGTTGTCCGAAGACGTGAAAAGGGGCGCCCCGGCGGGGCGCCCCTTTCCGTCCGGAAGGACTACTGCGTGGTGCGTGTGATGTCGCTGAGGTGGCGTCCGTACAGCCGGTAGATACGCGCGTCGAGGACGGTCCGGAAGTCAGCTTCGGTGAGGGTCGGGGGGTCCTCGGTGGTGTCGAGAGTGGGTGTCCATCCGGCCGGGCCATCGATGCCGGGGCGGATCGTTGGTCTGCCTGCGGGGGTTGGGGTGGGGCCGAACGTCAGGATGACGGTGGGGTCGGTCGGCTCGGCGGGTCGGTGGTCGAGGTAGACGACGCTGGGCAGGGTCGCAGTCACGTTGATCAGGTCGTGAAGATCTGCGCCCGGGGTGAGGGTGAGTTCGTACAGGCCGCGTTCGGTCCGGCGTACGGCGACGAAGCGGTGTCCGTCGAAGGGGTTGCGCCATGGGCCATGGTCGGGGGGCTGGATACTCGGCATAGGGTCGCGTCTCCTGTCTGAGGCAGGGATGTGATCCAGGTCCGGAGGCGGTGTGGCATCACCGAATCCGGACCGCTTACGGATCACTGTTGGAGTAGGCCAACTCCAATAGTAGACGCATGTTTGGAGTTGGCCTATACCATCACGCGCGTGACGGATGAAGCACTGTGGACGACCGGTGACATTGCCAAGCGACTCGGTGTCACGAGCGAACGTGCGCGGCAACTGTCCCACCGGCCGGACTTCCCCGCCCCTGTGCAGAGCGTCCGGCACTTCAGGCTGTGGCGCCCGTCCGAGGTTCAGGCATGGATCGACCGGCACCGACCCTCACCTGAGGAAGCTCCCTAGGTGCAGGCATGGGAGTGCCGTGGGCGCTGCTACCCGCCTGGGTAGCAGCGCCCACGGCACGCATCGGGATCAAGTTCTCACTCCTGGCTCCGAGGATGTTCCGTCACCTTTTGTGATCTTGGGGTGCGGGTACCCCGTCGTTCCCGTGCGCGGCGGTAGAACTCCATGGGTGGTGGTGGTAGTTGGTGGGGCAGTTTGATGATCGCGCTGATCACTGAGTGGGTGGTGCCAACACCCCTGGTGAGACGGTGGTCCAGCTCGACCGCGAGCGCGAGCAGGAGACGGCTCTCCATGTGGCGTCGCATCGTCTCGCCACTCACGCGGTAGACGACTCCGGCCTTCTCTCTGCGCTCCGTCTGGTTGAGCAGCAGTTTGTGTCCCCGTGGGACTGGATCAAGGCTGTAGAGGGCTCTGAGCGCGTCGGAGCGTGGCCTTTCGAGTGCGTCGATGGTGGCCACGAGGATGCGCTGTGTCTCGCGTGCCCGCTGGTACAGGTCGCGCGGTTCTCCGGGGCGCATCCGGTCGATGAGTTCCGGCGCGCTGTTGATGATGTCCTCGGGGTGCTGAGCACCCGTAGCCAGAAGATCATCCAGGAGCTTGATCAATCCCGAGGGGTCGCTTCGGGCGTGACGCTTCGACTTCGCCATACATTCCAGGGCGCTCCGGACAGGAGAGGGCAGAGCCCGCCTGCGGAGACCCGCCCCCCTTTCACTCACAGTGAGCGACGTATCCGTGACTAAACACGGTAGGCGATCGTCTAGCTACTGTAAATGAGTTTTCCCGGTTTTCGTCCGTTGTGACATGACGGTGCGTGTTGTTGGACTGTGGTAGTCCGCGCGCTGTTGATCGTTGCCCGGTTGGCGCCCACTCTGCGCCCACTGCGCGCCCGGTCTGCGCCCTGTTGATCGTTGCCCGGTCTGCGCCCACTATCCGCCCGGTATTCGCGCGCTTTCGGATTAAAATTTCCTTTTCTGCGCCCACTTTCTGCACGGACACGGCGGGATTTCTGAGGAAACATGGAACTCGTCCCCAGCCGGGGCGTACGACCCGGCCCCCGGGATTGTCCGGTTCCTCTATCCCTTTCCTGCCCGCTGTGGGGTGCACTGTGCTTCTCCTCGTCCTGCTCGCCCTTCTCCTCTTTCCGCTGTTCAAGTTCCTGGGCCGGATTTTCCTCGCGCTGGGCGGGCTGCTCTTGGTCCTCTCGGTGTTTCAGGTCCTGTCCGAACACGTCAGTGGATACCTGGTCATCGGTCTGATCCTCTGGGCTCTCTACGCCCTGTTCAGCCGATCCGGCAGCCGTCACTAACCAGCGCCTAAAGGTCCCCTCTCCTCCTGTTCCATTTTTCCTTGCGCGAAGGGTGTATTTCCGCATGTCCGAAATTGACCCGTCTTTCGGCCCTCTCACGCTTAGCGACCTGGCGAACCGTGCCGACGTCGCGTGGACCCATCACATGGAGACCTACACGGCGGGAACGGTTTTGCACCGCCTCCACCTGGCCGTGCGGACCGCCGCTGAAACCGCCGCTGATCTCGAACTCCTGGAATCCATCGACATAGTCCAGGACAGGTTGGCGCAGTACCGGAAGACCTCCCGCGACGTCTGGAAGGACACCTACCTGACCTGGGCGGACGCCGCCGGTATCGACGTCTCGCTCGACGAATTCGGTTTCGAGGAGTGACCGGCGAACCCATGTTCCCGGTCAACCCGCTGTCCAACGTTACGGAGCCTTCTGTCATGGATTTCTCGGCCGTGATCCTGATTCTCGTCCTGCTCGGAGTGGCGATTCTCGCGCCACGGCTGCGCGTCGCCCGACTCATCCCGGTGACGTGCATCCTGCTCGGCTACTTCCTCGGAAAGTTCGGGGTCGGTGTCGTCGTGCACGGGGTGTGGGACTTCGTGCAGACGGTGCTGGCGTTCCTTCCGATCCGAGTCGAGAGCACCACATGACCGACGTCCTCATCGGCTTTCTGCTCGTCGACGTCGTACTCGCCAACCTCTGCGCGCTCGTCCTCGCCGTAGAAAGCCTCCTACGGGAGCCGATCTCTACCCGCGACGAGCGAGACACCTACCGCGCGGCCGAGTTCCACAACCCCTCCGACCACTGATGACCGGCGCCCGGAACGGACCGACCGATATCTCAGGTCGCCGTTCCGGGCGCCTTACCCTCCCCGGAGTTCCTTTTCCATGTCGGACAGTGAATCGTCTCCTGAGACGGGCGGATGGGTTCCCGACGTCACGGCCGTACTCGCGGAACTCGACAAGACCAGCCACGCGCAGAGCTACACGATTGACCTTGATCCCGACCCCCCGCCCCCCGGGGCGACGGTGGACCTTCCCGCCGGCGCCACGGCGGACGATGGGCCCCAGCGCCGTGCAATCATTCCGGACGGCCTGCGCTGGCCCCAGCTCCTGGGCACCGTGCGGCACACCGTCGGGTTCTGGGCCTACGTGGCTGCCTACCACTCGGTACGGGCGCCCTGGTACGTCCTGGTGGCGCTCCGGGCCGCTCTGGTGGGTACGGGCAGGCTCGCATCCACCCACGGCCGGTGGATCATGGTCACGGAGGCTCACGACCTCCGCCGTGCCGCAGCGTCCGGGGATGCCTCCACCTGGTTGGCGCTGCACCGCACGGTGCACTCCGCCCGGAAGCGGCGCGCACTCGTGGTCCTCCTCGAAGCGGCCGGATTCGGATACGCGGTGATCGCGCTTCCGTCCGTGTGGGCTGTATTTCCGGTGCTCGCGCGGCTGGTACTCGTGCTGCTAATCATGGCTCCTTTGGTGGCCGCCGGACGGCCTGCGCACGGGAGGCTTATCCCGCCCGCTGTCGTGACGCCACGGTTCCGCCGATTGAGCGCGGATATCGTCCTTCGCGCCTACTACGCCGCGAAACTCGGTGATCCGGAGAAACCAGGCCAACAGATCACGTTCGGGTCGGCTATGGCACGTGAGGGTGACGGCAGCCGTGTGCTCGTCGACCTCCCCTACGGGAAAGGTACATCCGACGCGGTCAAAGCGCACCCGGCAATAGCGTCCGGACTCGACGTCGCCACCAGCCAAGTCTTCATCAGTCGAGATAAGTCCTCGAACCGGCGGCATGTCCTCTGGGTAGCCGACCGTGACCCACTCGCGATTCCGGCCGGACGGACACCCCTCCTCCGGCTGCACGAAACCGACATCTGGAAACCGGCGCCACTCGGCCTCGACGAACGCGGCCGGAAAGTCTGGCTAGAACTTCTGTGGAACAGCATCCTTGTGGGCGCGCAGCCACGGCAGGGGAAATCTTTCACGCTCCGCTCACTCGGCCTCTACGGAGCCGCTGACCCGTACGTGAAACTGTCGATCTTCGACGCTTCCGGTAAACCCGACTGGAGAGCGTTCGCCACCGTAGCCGACCGGTGCGCGTTCGGACTGGCAATCACCCGAGACGGTGATCCCATCGAAATCCTGATCGACACCCTACGAGAAATCAAAAAGGATGTTGAGGAACGGTACATCCATCTTTCCGACCTCCCGCCGTCGGTCGTCCCGGAAGGAAAGCTGACACGGGAGATAGCCCGGAACCCTGCCTACGGCATGCCCGTGCGAATCCTGTTGCTGGACGAGTTCCAAATGTACTTCGCGACCGGGAACACCGACGCGGACAAGGAAATCGCCGAGTTGCTCGTGTATCTGATCCGCGTAGCACCAGCCGCGGGGGTGATTATCGGGAGTGCGACACAGCGACCGTCCGGGATCGGTTCCGGTGGCGACGTCGCGCGCCGGTTCACCGACTACCGAGACAATCACCTTGTTCGTTTCGCGTTGAAAACCGGTAGCTACGTCGTGTCGGATCTGGTGTTGGGGAGTGGAGCCTACTCGGAAGGGCTCGATTCCAGCATGCTTGATCCCGAGTACAAGGGAGTCGGGATACTGCGCGGCGCGCTCGATCACAGTCCGACCGTCCGGACTTATCTCGCGGACGCAGAGGATGCCGCGAAGATTCTCCACGCGGCGCGGGTACGGCGGGAAAGGCTCGGTGCGCTGTCCGGTCAGGCCGCAGGCATACCCTTGCCGTCCCCGGGCATGGTCCGGAACATTCTCGAAGACATGGAGACCGTGTTCTCGGGTGACAGCGCGTTGCATTGGTCGGAAATCGCTGAACGGCTCGCGCGGCGTATTCCTGAGCACTATTCGGACGTCAACGCGGAAACGATCAGCGCGCAGGCTCGTGATCTGAGCGTGCCCAGCGTCAACGTCAAACGAAACGGGGTCGTACTCAAAGGAGCGCGGGTTGATGCCGTCCGGAAAGCAAGGCAGAAGGCGGACGATGCGCGCCGCGTGAGGTAGCGGACGAGCCGCTACCGGTAGCGCCAACGCTACCGGAGTCGCTACCCGCTGCACCCCTCCTGACCAGGCAGGACAGGGCGGGTAGCGGGTAGCGGCCCGCCCCACCAGGCAGGCCGATCCGCCCTGTAGGGGCTGTCCAGGCCCTGCCGTGCCGCTACCGCTACCGCGTGCCCTACCCGACGAGGAAGGCCCGCAGATGGGCGACCAGGAAGACGATCCGCGACGGCCTACGGAGGACGCCCACGGGGATGAGCAAGAGCGGGAATCCCATGAGCGGCCGGAGATATACGGCGTGGCGAGTACCGACGTCGTTTCCTCGACCGACGATTATCCTGTCCCGCGCGGAGAGATCGTCGTGATTCTCTCGGCGCATGAGTTTGGGCTCCCTCACGTGCTCAGGCATTTGGAGGCGGGAAGAATCGTGGTCGTCATTCCGCCCGCCCCGTAAGCCACCTAGCGGCGCGCGGGAGAGGCCGGAATCCCCCTCCCGCGCGCCGCTTCACCGGCGGAAGCAAAACCCATTGCCAAGGTCTACGATTCCGCCCGCACCGCCCGCGCCCGTGAAGCCTGCACCAACCTTGATTCCCCACTGTCCGTTATATCTGGAAAGTTCCAGACCCCAAGAATTCATAATCGCGCGGATCATTCCCCGCTTCTCGTCGAGGTCGCCGCTCGTCCACATGTGGCTGACCGTCTGACCGGTCTCCGCGTAGTCGTACGCATCAGGAACAAGGTCAAAGCTTTCGATCGCGGCCCGTAGTTTCTTGCGGGTGGCAACCAGGACATCAAGCTCGTCATCGTCTTCCGTGACGGAAAGGCGGCTTTGGAGCTTGGCGAGTTCTGCCCGCATTTCGTCAAGTTCGTGAGCGTTCCCCGCTACGCGCTGGAATGCGAGAATAGGGGTCGTGTCGCTGGACAGCATGGATTCGATGACGTCGATGATGGGTTGAGCGTCGCAGCCCGTAAAAATACCGCACGCCTTACGTTGCTTCGCGTGGCCACCACAGCGAAGCTTGGGAGCGCGCGGGTTTCCGGCCGGAGTTCGGCCGCCGTGAACGTGAAGCTTCGCGCCGCACGAGGGGCACCCGAGAATGCCGCTCAGCCAATTAGCGGGCCGCGCCACCGGGCGGCCACCCTTGTTTCCCCGCGTATCCGTCATGTTCGCGTCAAGGACGTTGTTCGCGCGCCACCACAACGGCGACTCGACCACCGGGGCAACTTCATGAGCCCACGTTTCGGTCACACCTTCATGCGTGTACCGGCATTCCTCAACACCGGTGTGGTTTGCCGCGAATCGAACAAGGTTCTTGATCGATCCCGGATACAGATCGTAGACCCGACCAATAGATTTCAGGGATTCACGGTTGGCGACACGCTCGTAAATGTCCCTGACGGACTCCGGGTCTGCGCAGTACGCTTGCTTTGCGTAGCGTTCCCCTTTGGTCGCCCAGAACGACGGAAGCGGACCGTGGTGCGCGCCGTTCGCGATAATCAGGGAAATTCCGCGATACGTGGTCGCCTTGACCGTCTTGGACTTCTCGGCATTCGCGTGCTGAGCAACGAGAGTGACGATACGACCGGCGAAATCAGTCTTGCCGAACTGAGGTTCGGCAATCGAGATGATGTCGCCACCGGCAGACCGAATACCGAGCAAGATCTCCGCTTGCGCATCCAAATCGTCACGGCGGTCAAGTCGCGACGACTCGGTAACCATAAGAGTCGTGTAATCCCGACGCTGAATATCAGCGATCGCCTCACGCAAGGCCGGTTCCTGCGCCCCGTGGCTAGCCGAGTACCCGTGAAGCGTGAACCACTTGACGATCGTGATTCCGCGCTGAGCAGCTTCCTCGGTAAGGATCTTGACCTGCGACGTCTCGTCTTGGCTACCCGTGGAAACCCGAACAAATCCGGCGCCTAGCTCGCCCACTGTCCCATCCTCGCTGCCAGTGCTGATCACGACCTACGCCGTGCACACTACCCGACAGCATACGACCCGATCGTGCTCGCGCACGCCCGGGCGCTGCTCACCAGCAGCCCCGAGGGCCGCACGGCCTACGTGCACGGCGATGTCCGCCAGCCGGCCGAGATCCTCGCCAAGGCCGCCGAGACCCTCGACTTCACCCAGCCGATCGCCCTGATGCTCATCGCGGTCATGCACTGCATTCCCGACGAGGACGATCCGTACGCCATCGTGCGCACCCTGACGGATGCGATGCCCCCCGGCAGCTACTTCGTCCTCACCCATCCGATCCCCGCGACCGACGCACCGTCCGGCGACGTACCGGCCGAGGATCTGGCGGCGGCGTACGCCCTGATGCGGGAGGCGTCCACCGGCAGTTTCCACGCGCGGACAGCGGATCAGATCACCCGGTTCTTCGACGGCTGGGAGCTCCTCGACCCCGGCGTCGTCCTCGCGACGCAGTGGCGGGCGGACGAGCCCGAATCCACCGTGATCCGGGTCGGCATCGGCCACAGGACGGCCTGACACGCTCGTCGACCGAGACACAGCCGCGCCGGATTCACGCGGCCCGACGCGACCGACAGCCCGACGTGCCCTACAGCCCGATGTACCCAACAGACAGACGCGCCGCCGCCCGTACGTGACGATACGGGCGTGCTGCGCGCAATCCTGCTCGACTTCTACGGCACCGTCGTGACCGAAGACGACTACACCATCGAGATCGTCTGCGAACAGGTCCGTGTCACCGCCACCGGACGACCTGACCTGACCGCCGCGGAGGTCGGCGCCTACTGGCGACAGGTGTTCCAGGAGGAGACGGGCAGAAGCATCGCGGAGGCGTTCCGCACCCAGCGGGACATCACCCTTTCGTCGCTGGCCCGCGCACTACGACGCTTCGGCTCCACCGCCGACCCGTACATGCTGTGCACGCCACAGTTCGACCTCTGGCGCCAGCCGAAACTCTGCGCCGACAGCAGGGCCTTCCTGGACGCGCTCGACCTGCCGGTATGCGTCGTGTCCAACATCGACCGGGCGGATCTGCGCACCGCGATCGACCATCACCAGCTGCCACTGGACCTGCTGGTCACCAGCGAGGACGCCCGCTGCTACAAACCGCACCCGGCCATCTTCCAGACCGCGACGCGACTACTCGGGCTGCCCCCCGACGCCGTGCTCCACATCGGCGACTCGCTGACCTCCGACGTCGCCGGCGCCCACGCGCTGGGCATCCCCACCATCTGGGTCAACCGGTCAGGACGGCCCCGCCCCGCCGACCTGACCTCGATCGCGGAGGTCGGTGCCCTCACCGAAGCGCTCCCGCTGCTGCAGCAGGCGCGCCGGTAGCGCGCGCCGCGGCGACAATGGGCCCAGGGAAGGCAATGGGCCCAGGGAAATGGGCCCGAGGAATGCGGAAGGGTGGTCATTTCATGGTCGGCACACACCTGGTCATGGGAGCGAGCGGTTTCCTCGGTTCGCACGTCACACGGCAGCTCGCGGAGCGCGGCGACGACGTCCGCGTGTGGATTCGCCGATCCAGCTCCACGCGGGCTTTCGACGACTTACCGGTGCAACGTTGCTATGGCGAGCTGGTCGACGACGCGGCGATCCGCGAGGCGATGCACGGCGTCGACACCGTGTACTACTGCATTGTCGACACCCGGGCCTGGCTGCGTGATCCGGCGCCGCTGTTCGCGACGAACGTCGACGGCCTGCGGCACGCACTGGACGCGGCGCTCGAAGCCCAGGTGCGGCGCTTCGTGTTCTGCAGCACCGTCGGCACGATCGGCCTCTCGCCGGACGGCCGCCCGGCCGACGAGAGCGTTCCGCACACCTGGGAGCACCTGGGTGGGCCGTACATCCAGACGCGCGTCGCCGCCGAGAACCTCGTCCTGCGCTACTGCCGTGAGCACGGGCTGCCGGGGATCGTCATGTGCGTGTCGACGACCTACGGAGCGCCCGACCACGGCTCCCCGCACGGCCGCATGGTGTCCGACGCCGCGAAGGGCAGGCTGCCGTTCTACTTCGGCAATGCGGCGATGGAGGTCGTCGGCATCTCCGACGCCGCCCGCGCGTTCCTGCTGGCCGCGGAGAAGGGCCGCGTCGGCGAGCGGTACATCATCAGCGAGCGTTACATGACCTGGAAGGAACTGGTCACGACGGCGGCCGACGCCGGCGGCGCGAAGCCGCCGCGCGTGGGGATCCCGCTCCCCGTGATGAAGGCCGTCGGTCGCCTCGGTGACGTGGCGGGGCGCGTACTGCGCCGCGACGTCGTGATGAACAGCGTCAGCACCCGGCTCATGCACTTCATGCCGCCGCTCGACCACAGTAAAGCCACCCGGGAACTCGGCTGGGATCCGTCCCCGACACCGGATGCCGTCCGCGCGGCCGCGAAGTTCTACCTCGAGCAACAGCACCAGACCGGCCGCTGACGGTAGGGGGTCGGCCCCGGTCTGGCGCGTTCCGGGAGCGAAGGCGAGGCTGCGGGTGCAGCCCCGTCCAAAGCGGGCTGCGGGAACCTGGGTCCGCCCGCCACGGCCACGGGACGGAGTTGTCCCGGGCGCCCGTCGTCATGCTGTGGCTCGGCACCGATGAGTTCCGTACGCCGGGTCGGTCCAACCAGAGCACACACCGGGGTGGATGGCACGGCCGCGAGCGAGGCGGAGTGGGACGTCCACGACATGGCTGAGGAGAGTTCAGGATGCGCACACTGATCGTGACCGCTTTTGTGTCCGTCGACGGAGTCATGGAAGCGCCGGGCGGGGAGGCGGAGTACCGCAACACCGGCTGGACCTTCAAGGACATCGACTTCGACCCCGCCGCCTACGAGATCAAGGGCCGGGAGCAGGAGGAGACCACGGCACTGCTCCTGGGGCGGACCAGCTACGAGGCCTTCGCTCCGGTCTGGCCGACGATGGACGACTTCGCCGGCTACAACGCGATGCCGCGGTACGTCGTGTCCAGCACGCTCACCGAGGACGACTCGCGGTGGCCGGCGACGATCCTGCGTTCCGTCGACGACGTCGCGAAGCTGAAGGAGACCGAGGGCGGCCCGATCGCGGTGCACGGCAGCGCGACGCTGGGAAAGAGCCTCGCCGACGCCGGGCTGGTCGACCGTTACCACCTGCTGGTGTTCCCGGTGCTGCTCGGCGCGGGAAAGCGGCTGTTCAGCGAGGCCGACAAGGACAAGACCATGCTGAAACTGGTCGAATGCGACGCCTACCCGAACGGTGTCCAGAAGCAGGTGTTCGAGGTCGTCCGCTGACCCGGCGCCCACCGGCGGCGGGCGGGCCTCAGCGGCGGAACAGGCCGACCTCCTGGATGGCGGAGGCGACGAGCAGGCCGTCCCGGGTGAAGAACATGCCCCGGGAGAGGCCTCTCCCGCTGTCGGCGCTCGGACTGTCCTGCGCGAACAGCAGCCAGTCGTCCGCTCGGAACGGCCGGTGGAACCACATCGCGTGGTCGAGGGAGACGATGTCGAGCCGCCCCGGCAGGCCGTTGTAGGGCAGGCTCGCAGTGCTGGCCAGGGTCAGGTCGGAGAGGTACGTCAGCGCGCAGACGTGCAGCAGCGGATCGTCCGGCAGCACCTGGTCGACCCGTACCCAGACGCTCTGCCGTGGCATCCCGTCGACCGATCCTGCCGCGGCGGCAGCCTGCCGGGCTTCGGCGCCCCCGAGAGGGCCCGTCGTCGAGCGGACGTCGATCAGCAGGAACGGCCGATACTCGGGGGCCTCCTCGATCGGCCCCCACCACCGGGGCAACGTCTCCGGCCCGGGTACGTCCGGAGCACGCAGCCGGTGCGTCTCGTCGGCTTCGCGCGGTCGCTGGAACGACGCGGACATCGAGAAGATGGTCTCCCCGTCCTGCACCGCGCTGACGCGGCGCGTCGTGAACGACCGACCGTCCCGGATGCGCTCGACGAGGTACACGATCGGTGCGTCGGTGCGGCCGGGGCGGAGGAAATAGCCGTGCAGCGAATGCATCCGCCGGTCGGGCTCGACAGTCCGACCGGCGGCCACCTGGGCCTGCGCCGCGACCTGCCCGCCGAACGCGCGCATCGGCGCGCCGTCATGGCACAGACCACGGAAGATGTCGCGGTCCACGGACTCCAACATCAGCAGGTCCGCGAAGTCGGGCTTGCGTTCGGTCATCGACGTCCGCCGCCAGACACCAGGTCGGACGTCGCACACCGGCGCGGCGCGCGGCTCGCCGGCGTCACGGCGGTGCGCCGCTCGACGGCCGGGTTCGCGGGCAGGGCTGCCACCAGCCGAAACGGCGGGATCAGGGACACCGTGCGAGGCTACGCCGTGCTCCGTGCCGCCTGCCGCCTGATTTCACCCCAGGCCCGGGGCCGACAGGAGCCGATGGCCGGACGGTCAGTCGCCCGCGGCCGGCTCGGGGGAACCCCCGAAAATGCTGTCGCAGAGGAGTAGGTAGAACCGGTCGGGCCGGGGAACGTGATCGATTTTCTCCAGCTCGCTCGTGTGGTCACCTTCGGTCTCCATCGCGAACTTACCGTAGCCAAGCACCCGGCCGTTGGGATCCAGGGTGTACGAGATGTCCGTGATCTTCGACAGCGGGATGCTCTGGACCCTCAAGGAGATGATCCCGGACACTTTGATCATCCGCGAGCTCGTGATCAGCAGGCTGGTGCGGTGCCAGTCGAGCAGGCGCCACAGCAGTCGTACGACCGCGGCCAGCGCGACCCACCACAGCAACGTGAGCAGGAAACCGGCACCCGTGCCATGGGCCCTCGAGTAGATGGAGAGGGCCAGGACACCGACGAGGATGGCCGCCGTGCCGAGAACCAACCGGGCAATTACTACCCAGTGCAGTCGAATCTGAACAATTGTCTGCTCGTCCGTAGCCAGGTATCTATAGTTCCGCACGCCGACCCCCCGGGTTTCCCTCGACGTACGGTCGCATGTTTAGCTGCGCGGCAACCCTGACAAGGATCGGTTTTCAGTTCGACTTCTTCACCAGTCCCCAGAAGATCGGCGTTGGCCGCCGAAAATCGTCGGCGCGCGGCGTCTATCAGGGGCACCCGCCGGCTGATACCGAGCCCGCCTCACGCCGACGGGCCCTCCCCCGCCCGCTGCCTGCTTGACGCAGGCAGAGGCGGAGGGAGGGCCGTTGGTCAGCGCGGTCTCAATCATCCACGCGATTTTCAGTCGGCGACGGTCGTACCACCCACAGTCGCCCCGCCAACCGCGGTACCGCCGCCGCCATCGGCGACGGTCGTACCGCCCACGGTCGGCCCACCTACCGCGGTACCGGCGCCACCAGCCACCGTCGTACCACCCACGGTCGGCCCACCAACCGCCGTACCACCGCCACCGGCACCACCAGCGACGGTCGTACCACCCACGGTCGGCCCACCTACCGCGGTACCGGCGCCACCAGCCACCGTCGTACCACCCACGGTCGGCCCACCAACCGCCGTACCACCGCCACCGGCACCACCAGCGACGGTCGTACCACCCACGGTCGGCCCACCTACCGCGGTACCGGCGCCACCAGCCACCGTCGTACCACCCACGGTCGGCCCACCAACCGCCGTACCACCGCCACCGGCACCACCAGCGACGGTCGTACCACCCACGGTCGGCCCACCTACCGCGGTACCGGCGCCACCAGCCACCGTCGTACCACCCACGGTCGGCCCACCAACCGCGGTACCGGCGCCACCAGCCACCGTCGTACCACCCACGGTCGGCCCACCAACCGCGGTACCGGCGCCACCAGCCACCGTCGTACCACCCACGGTCGGCCCACCAACCGCTATGCCACCGATCCCGATGCCGCTGCCCCGACCGGCGACGGTCGTGCCGCCCACAGTGGGCCCGCCAACCGCGACGCCACGACCCCTGGCCACGGTCGTACCGCCCACAGTCGGCCCACCAACCGCTATGCCACCGATCCCGATGCCGCTGCCCCGACCGGCGACGGTCGTGCCGCCCACAGTGGGCCCGCCAACCGCGACGCCACGACCCCTGGCCACGGTCGTACCGCCCACAGTCGGCCCACCAACCGCGGTACCGGCGCCGCCAGCGACGGTCGTACCGCCCACGGTCGGCCCACCAACTGCCGTACCACCGCCACCGCCAGCGACGGTCGTACCACCCACGGTCGGCCCACCAACTGCCGTACCACCGCCACCGCCAGCGACGGTCGTACCACCCACGGTCGGCCCACCAACCGCCGTACCACCGCCACCGCCAGCGACGGTCGTACCACCCACGGTCGGCCCACCAACCGCCGTACCACCGCCACCGCCAGCGACGGTCGTACCACCCACGGTCGGCCCACCAACCGCCGTACCACCGCCACCGCCAGCGACGGTCGTACCACCCACGGTCGGCCCACCTACCGCGGTACCGGCGCCACCAGCGACGGTCGTACCACCCACGGTCGGCCCACCAACCGCCGTACCACCGCCACCGGCACCGCCAGCGACGGTCGTACCGCCCACGGTCGGCCCACCTACCGCGGTACCGGCGCCACCAGCCACCGTCGTACCACCCACGGTCGGCCCACCAACCGCCGTACCACCGCCACCGGCACCATCAGCGACGGTCGTACCGCCCACGGTCGGCCCGCCAACCGCCGTGCCGCCGCCATCTGCAACGGTCGTACCACCCACGGTCGGCCCGCCAACCGCGGTCTGAGCAGAGGCGGGCGCTGCGAAGGCGAAGGTCACAGCCGCCGGAACCGTGGCTAGCATTGCATAAACGCGGCTCTTGTTGAGAGTCATGACACTCCTCTGCTCATTTTCTGGCAGGGCCGTCGAGGTAACTGCGCTACTAGGCTCGGACCGCTCAACGGCGACCTGCACTCAACCATCAGATGGAGGACGGGCGATGCATGGCCCGGCCGCCAGTATCCCCGCCAGATGCAGAAAGAATGTCGATGGAATGAGAAAAGATCTATCGAATATCATCCTGGCCATCCACCGCACCAGCCCTCGGTGCGGCCAAAAGCGCCGCCGGGTCGCATCTTTCGCCTGGCCTGCACGGCAGGCTGGTGGATTATCCGGAGCCGCGTTCCGCCGGTTGGTTGTGTCGCCGTGGCGTGACGATCCTGGTGGCTGTCGCGCGGAGGCGCCGGTCCGGGGCCGGTGTCCTCGGGTCGCCGGGGCAGGGTGTCTGTAGGCCCTACCCGAGGCTGGACAGGGCCCGCACCGGACGGCGACTACCCACCCCGGAGTAGTGAGCGGGTGGGTGCGGCACAGCGGTCCGGGCGCGGCGGTCGAGGCCGCTGCGAGACCCAGACCGGGACTAATGATCATAAGGTGGCCCTCGAGTCACCAGCACCGTCCGCACCCGCTCGACATCGGAGTGTCGCAGCCACAGGACGGGTACACACAAAGCCTACGGACATGCAGCGGAGGGGGCGGACGAGCGTGATGGGATACAGGCGGCGGACCGCGATTCCACGATGGCAGCCGGCCTTCCGTGCGGGCCCCGATGAGGTCGGAGCTCCAGCCGGAGCCGCCCGGGCTGGTGTGACCGCCACGGCCGCCCTCATGCTGTTGCTCGCCGCCCCGGCCTCCGTCCAGATCGCCGACGCCCCGTCAGACGGCTCAATGCCTGGGACCGCGTGCGTGACGAGGATGACCCCGACGGACCCACCGAGGTTCATCCAGTCCGGCCCCGGGTGTGGGCGCAGCTGAACCACGAGTCGATGTCGACCAGGAAGAATCCGTTCGGTTCGGGACTCTTACCCAACCAGCTTGCCGCCGATCAGTCCGGAATCTGCCCTGGGCACTGTTCCCGGCCGCCGGTGGCGAGTTGCGTACAGATAGGCGGATTCACTGAATGGCGCCAGTATGAACGCCGCCGAGTTCGCGAACACCTGCAAGGTCGGCTGCCCCCGACCACATGCGCCCTGGATTTCCCGGGGAGCCGGTCGGGCCTTCACCGTCGTGGGGAGATCAATGCGGAGCGCGGGGTCAGCTGAGCAGGAAATCGAGGATGGGCTGGGTCTGCCCGGTGATGCTGTGTGCCACGCCGGGGAGAACTGTGGCGATGGCGTGCGGGATGGCGCGAGTCACTCGCTGGGCGGTCTCACGGGAGTCGAGCATCGCGTCGCGCTCGCCGACGATCACGAGCGTCGGCATGGTCAGGTGACGCAGGGCGTCGTCGGAGAACAGGGGCAGGCGCTCGGTGCGGGGCCTGAAATGGCGGTGGGTCAATACCATGTAGTCGAGGAACTCCTGGGTACGCGACGCGTCCAGGCCGCTGGCGGTCTGGATCGCCGTGAAGTCGAAGCCGGCTACCGTTTGCAGCGTCTTTCGCAGGCCCCACTCCCCGAAGGGGCGGAGCATGATCGCCTTGGGCAACCAGCCCACCTTCTGCCTGCCGAGGCCCCCCGGGCACAGGGCGACCAGACGTTCCACCCGGTCCGGCCGTCGCGTCGCGTAGTCCAGCGCCAGCCACCCGCCGAGCGACGCTCCGACGACGGCTGTACGTGTGATCCCCAGCGCCCCGAGCACGTCGTCCAGCCACAGCGCACAGGCCTCCGAACTCAGCGGGGGACGTCTGGGCTCGCTCAGGCCCGGCTCGCCGATCAGGTCGACCGCGTGGACGCGGAAGTGCTCCGCCCATGCCGGGACGTCACTCATCCACATTGCCGCGTTGGTGCCCGAGCCGTGCAGCAGCAGAAGGGGCGGCGAGTTCGGAGCGCCGGACGCCACGACGAATGTCTCCCCTTCTCGCGTCGGGAGGCACAGGTGCTCGGCCGGCACCGGCCAGCCGCTGAGGATCTCGGCGTAGCGCCGCCGGACCTCGTTCCCGCCCGCCTCGGTCCGGTAGATGGCACTCATGACTCGAGTACTGCCTTGACGTGTTCCAGCAGCCACACGGTGTCGTCGATCTCAGCCAAAATGATGATCTTCATACGTGCCCGTTCCTCGTCGTAGACCGTCTCGATCCGCACGGGTGCGTCGCGCCGATGGGCGGTCGCGGCGGTGATCAGGGTGCTCACCCGGCTCGCCGTGTCGGGGCTGACCGCCTCGACCTCGACGATGCTCGACACCTCGACGTGCCGCTCGCGTGCGACCGTCTCCCGGGCGGGTGGCGACAGCGAACGGCCGGTGAAGACCTCGAGGTCCTCATGCGCGATCCGGTACTGCTTGCCGATCCGCACCGCCTTCAGCTGCCCGCCACGCACGTATCCGCGCACCGTCCGCACGTGCAGGCCCAGCAGGTCGGCAACTTGATCAACCGAGTAGAGACGTTCCACAAACGCAGCTTAACACGCCTCACTATAGGGTTCTTTAGGTAAAGATCAGGAATGTTGGATCGTCATGCGTCGGCATGCACAAGCGGGCGACGGCGGGGTACGAGCGTGGCGATGGCCAGGGCGAGCAGAGCCGCGCCGATGGTCCGCATGAGGCTGTTGAGGCTGTTGGCGGCGCCGGTCTCGGAGATCGGAACCGCCGCCATGATGAGCGCCGGCATGGCGCCGTAGGCGAGCCCGATCCCGGCGCCGATGACGCTGGTGACCATCATGAGCTGCCAGATGGCGGACATCAGCCCGATGCCCAGCGCATAGCCGGCGGCGATCACGACGGCTCCGGCCATCAGGGTCGTCTTCGGTCCCCTGGCGGCGGAGATACGCGCGGACAGCGGTGAGACGGCCATCATCACCAGGCCCGTGGGGGTCAGGACCAGGCCGGTGACCAGAAGCGACTTCCCCAGCCCGTAGCCGGTGGCGGCGGGCAGCTGCAGTATCTGGGGCTGCACCAGCCGGACCGGCATCGTGGCGACACCGAACATGACCGAGGCGAGGTTGGTGACCAGCACCTGACGTCGCGCGCTGGTGCGCAGGTCCACCAGCGGCTGCCGCGCGCGCAGCTCCCAGCGCCCCCACGCCAGCAGGACCGCGACGCCTGCGACGAACAGGCCGAGGGTGCGGCCGCTGGCCCAGCCCCAGTCGGCCCCCTGGGAGATCGCCAGCAGCAGGCACACGAGCACGGCCGACAACCCTGCCGCACCGACCAGGTCGACGCGCCCGCCGGTGCGGGCTCGGGATTCCGGCACCAGCCGCAGCACGAGTGCCGTGGCGACGACGCCCAGCCCCGCCGAGATCCAGAACAGCAGGTGCCAGTCGGTGTGGTCGGCGATCAGGGCCGCCGCGGGCAGGCCCAGGGCGCCGCCAACACCGAGCGAGGAGCTCATCGTCGCGGTCGCCGAACCGAGGCGCTCGGGCGGCAGCTCGTCGCGCATGATGCTGATCCCCAGCGGGATGACACCGGCTGACAGACCCTGCAGTGTCCGCCCGATGACCAGGGGGGTCAGGGTGGTGGACAGGCCGGCGGCGGCCGAGCCGACCACCAACAGGCCGAGGCTGGCCAGCAGCATGCGCCGCTTGCCGTACATGTCCCCGAGCCGGCCCGCCACCGGAGTGGCGATGGCGGAGGCGAGCAGCGTCGCGGTGATCGCCCAAGCCGTCCCGGACGCCGACGCGTGCACCAGCCCGGGCAGCTCGGGGAGCAGCGGGATCACCAGGCTCTGCATCGACGCGACCACGATCCCGGCGAACGCCAGAACCGCCACGACGGCACCCGCCCGCGGTGCCGTGACGGCGTCGGCGTCGGCGTCGGCGTCGGCGTCGGCGTCACTGGCAGGATCGGCGTCACTGGCAAGATCGGCGGGTCCGGCAAGGGGGTGGGACACAGACGAGCCTCCGACCGGGAGAGCAGCGCAAGATCAGTTAATTCATGCGATTTACCGGATTAAATCAGATGACTAAATTTGCAGACAGAAGCGACAAATCGATCATGTGACGACGGCCGGTTCACGGGAGGTACCGACGATGACGGGTAAGGCGGTGCGGCCGGAGCGGGGCAGCGCAACACGCGAGTTGATCCTGAACACGGCGGAACGGCTGTTTGCCGAGCGCGGAGTGCACGCGGTATCCAACCGCCAGGTCAGCGAGGCCGCAGGGCAGAGTAACAACGCCGTGGTCAGCTACCACTTCGGCACGAAGGCCGACCTGGTGCGCGCGATCGCGCGCCGGCACGCCGACCAGATGGAGCAGGTACGGGTGACCCTGGTTGCCGAAGCCGCCGGCTCCGCCGACCTCCGCGGCTGGGTGGCCTGCCTGGTTCGCCCGTTCACCGAGCACCTGGCCGCCCTGGGCAGCCCCACCTGGTACGCGCGATTCCGTGCCCAGGTCGTGAGCGACCCCGCCCTCCACGGGATCGCTGTCGAGGAATCACTCAGATCCGCCTCGCTGCGCCTGCTTCTGGCCGGCCTGAACCAGTGCCTCCCCGACCTACCGGCTGACATCCGCACCGTTCGGTGGGTCATGGCACGTCATCTGATCGCGCACATGTGCGTCGAACGTGAACGCGCCCTCGCCGAGGGCACCCCGACCCTCGAGCCGAGCTGGGACGCCCTCGCCGCCAGCCTGATCGACGCGCTCGTCGGGCTGTGGCAGGCCCCGGTGACTCCGGCCCCGCCAAAGGAAAACGCAGCCGGCAAGACAAAGCGGTAGTGACGGCCGGCACACTGAACTGCCGCCGGGAACGAAGTCAGGTGGCCACGATCGTTGCCGCGAGTGCCGCCCGATGGTCCTTGGACCACGGTGCTCCCCACACAGCCCGCGAGCCGTGAAGGACCTCCTTCGCTCGCTCACCCAGGATGCGGACCGCTTCGGCCTCGACGTCCTTGGCGGTATAAAGGTGGACCGCCCAACCACGGTCGCGAGCGAGTTCGGCCAGCACCTGGCAGTACATCACCGAGTCGGCGCGGCTCTCGTACGGCACACGACGTTGAGTGGCGATGTCTCGCGGGAAGTCGGCCGGCCAGGCCCGCAGCGACATCGAGACGATCGGCTCGGACAACCCGGCCGCGAGCTCGTCCAGTGCGACCGAGGTTGCCCGGACCACCGAGGCCCGAACGTCCGCCACCAGCACCGCGAGGGCATCGTCGTCCAGCGGGTCCGCCGACCGGTGGAGCAGGTGCGGGCCGCCCTCGTGGTGGATCGGCGCCGTCGGCAGGCCGGGCTCGATCAACTCGATCCTCCGGCGGTCCACGACCTTGTGGTCCGACTCAGCCGTGACGGCCACAGCCCAGCCGAAGTGATGAGCGATACCGAGACGCATTCCACGGATTGTGACTGACCCTCCAGCTTCTCGACAACGAGGCCGACCGGGCGGCGCGCCCCCGAACCGACCGCCAGCAAGGGCGCCCGGCGTCGAGCAGGGTCTCCAGGATCGGTCGGGGGATGCCGCCGTCCTCGCGTTCCAGCGCCTGCTCACGGGTCAGCTCATCCACGGGAATCTCGACGCCGACGAGTCCGCGAGCGTAGCCTCCCGCCAGGATTCCGTCGCCGCCGGACGCGCGCTCGGCGTCATTTGAGAAACTCAGGCCAGGACCCGGGACTTCGCCTGCTGGAAATCCTCCTCGCTGATCTCGCCATTCCTCCGGAGAGCGACCAGCTTCGCCATTTCGTCGGCGACCCCCTGAGACTGCACCGCGGACGGCCGAAATGCCTCGTGCAAGGCTTGCTGCCGTCGTGCGTCCTCAAACGCCCGCTCACCCATCGAGTCGCCACGGAATATGGTGTACGCCAGAACACCCAGAAGCGGAAGGATGATGACGGCCGTCAACCAACCGGCCTTCCCCCAGCCAGAGAGGTCGCGACTGCGAAAGACATCCGATACAACGATGAAGAGCACGTACAGCCAGAGGAGAAACCCGAAGAACAGCAGCATCGTCCAGAAGGCCGACAGAAGTGGGTAATCCATGAGGAGCCCCCTTACGTACGTCAACAGCAATTTGTCAACGACGTCTCGTTGGAGACCTACCTGAACCTCGCGCAACCACACGGTTTGCTCGTCGGCCTGCCGTGCTGATCCTGATCCGTCCGGACCGCACGGCCTCGGCGAGCGCCGCGAAATCACGTTCGTTCTGGTCCGCATAGGCCTCGGCGAACCGGACGATCGCCCGGTCGAAGGCGTCTCCGGCGCCGAGGTAGGCCCCGATCGCCACGCGGTCACCTGAGCGGGCGTGGGCCCGGGCGAGGGTCGCCCCGCACAGCCGCGCGAACAGGGCGAGGCCGTCGGGGTCCATGCGTTCGGGGAGCGCGATGCCCTTCCAGTCCTGCAACTGGCGGATGTAGAAGTCGCGGCACTGCCCGTCGATGCCGTCCACCCGCTGCCAGCCGAGGAAGATGTCCCCGGCGGCCTGCATCAGACGTTGCCCGGCGACGACCCGTTCCCCCTGGTTGCCGTACCGGCTGCCGGGCAGATGATCCGCCAGGACCGACGCCTGCGCCTCCTTGACCTGCAACAGCAGCGGGTCGTCACGGTCACGGCCGAGCAGCAGCGCCACCCAGCAGCGGGTACCCACGCTGCCGACGCCGACGACCTTGCGCGCGACGTCGACGAGCCGGTACTGGGCGAGCAGCGAACGCCGGTCATCCGCCAGGGTGGCGCCGTACCGGTCGATGACGGTCGTGAGCTGACCTGTCAACAGGTCGTGCTCGGCTCCGCGGAGCAGCTCGCGGACCGGGACGAGCAGCGGCGGGTCGGAGACGAAACGAGGCTGGCCCTCGGTCACCTCGGTCAGCCGAGCGAACGCCCGCAGCCGGTCACGGGACCGGGCACTGATCGTCGCGCGGGACAGACGCCTGGAGTACCGCCGACCCAGCACGCCCGCGAGACGGGCACGAAGCTGATCCACGTCGACGTGGGCGTACCAGACATCGAGGTTGGTCATGGCCGCGAACCGGCGCATCCAGGCCCGGTACGCACCGATCGCCGCGATGACGGCCGCCTGTCGCCGCGCCGGCGCGAACCCGTTGCCGCGGCCGGCGATGACCAGGCTCGCGGCCAGCCGTTTCACGTCCCACTCCCACGGGCCGGGAAGTGTCTCGTCGAAGTCGTTGATGTCGAACACCAGGTGGCGCTCGGGGGACGCGAGCAGACGGAAGTTGAGCAGGTGCGCGTCGCCGCAGAGCTGGACGTCGATCCCCGAGACCGGCGTGCCGGCGAGATCCGCCGCCATGACCGCGGCAGCACCGCGAAAGAACCGGAACGGAGACTCCAGCATGCGCTGATAGCGCAGCGGGACGAGCTCAGGCAGCCGCGTCCCCGACTGCCGTTCGAGCAGGTCGACCGGATCGACCCGGCCCGACGCCGGCGCATACTCGCCATGGATCCCGCGCGGCGCGCGCGTCCTCGTGCTCTTTCCCCAGGCCGCACGTTCGGTCGGCGTGAGCCGTTCAGACCTCTCGGACAGCCGTGGCCGCGAACCTGCCACGACCGGCGGCGAGCTGACGACAGCTGCCATGCTCTACCTCACACCGTATCGGCGGGCCGGTCGGAGGCGACGTCGGCGGCGGAGCCCGCGTCGAGGGTCGTGCCGGTGCTCGCCCGACCGTAGTCCCGACCGGCCCGGACCGCTCTACCAGGTTCCCGCTACGCCGGGTTCTCGTTCAGGATCTCGCCCAGTCCGAGCGCGCGCAGGACATTCCCCGCTGCCGACACGACCCGGGCACTTCCGACGATCGGTGCGATGGCGGTGGTCACACCCTGCGCGTCGGCGGCGGTGAGGCCTGCCTCCTGGGCAGCGGCGAGATTCATCAGGTAGGAGGCGGGCGCCGAGTCCAGGGCGATAAGCGCCGCCAAGCGCACGAGATGGTAGGTGCGCTCGTCCAGGCCTGACCGCTCGAGTGTGTCCAAGTGCATCTGCACGATCTCTTCGAAAACCGGCGCATCGCCCTGCGCGATCGCGCCGAGCGTCCGCTCAGGAGCCTGTGTCGCCATTTCTCTCTCCTTTGTTCTGACCGATTTCATCTCAACGATATTTTCCTACGGATTGGCTGCCCGGGACCGGCAAGCCGCAAACATGCAACGCCGACAGATCAAGGCGACGAAGCCGGATTTCGACATTTTTCCAGAATTTCGCGGCGCCACATCCCCGGCTCGCCTGCAGCCAGATTTCTGCTTCACTCCTCTCCGGGAAGGGCGCGGCGCGGGACCGTGATAGCGGCCTCGCAGGCAAAAGCGGGAGGAACTGCGCCATGGTCGAAAATGCTGGCCGCGACGTCGACGGCCCCGCGCGTTCGGACGGCGGGCGTCCCCTGTCCGTCGGGGAGCGTGCGGAGTACGAGCGGCTGCGCAGCGCGGCAACGGTGCGGCACGACCGGCTACGGACCGTCGGGGCGTCCATCCTGCTTCTGGTAGCCGCTCTGCTGGCGCCACTCGGCGTGGTTGCCGCCTGGGCAGACACGACGGTCTCCGACACTGACCGGTACGTGGAAACCGTCGCCCCGCTTGCCACCGATCCCGCGGTGCAGAACATGGTGATCGACCGTCTGACCAACCGGGTCGTCAGTAACGTCAACGCCGATCAGGTCGCCGCGTCGCTCGCCGACGCCGTCGCAAAAACCGGTGCTCCCCCCATTGTCGTGGACCACACCGACGCGCTGGCCAGCGCACTCAAGGCCGCTCTGACCAGCGCGGTTCATCAGGTGGTTCAGGGGGTGGTCACCAGTGACCAGTTCCCCCAGGTATGGGAAAATGCGAACCGCCGGGCACACGCTGCAGTGGTGAAGGTCCTCACCGGTGAGGGCGGTCGCGCGGTCCAGGCGAAGGACGACACGATCGTGTTGGACATCGGCCCGATCGTCGACAGTGTGCAGAATCGGCTGGTCGACGCCGGCTTCGAGAAGGCCGGCAAGATTCCCGACGTCGACCGGCAGATCGTGCTGCTGCAGACCGACAAACTGACCAGGGCTCAGGATGTCATGCGTCTGCTCGGCATCCTCGGTCTCTGGCTGCCGGTTGCCGTTGTGGCACTCGCCGCGCTGGGCGTGTGGCTGGCGCCCTCGCACCGCGCCGGGCTCATGGCCGCGGGCATCGGGATCGGCGTGATGATGGTCGTGCTGCTCGTGGGGCTGGCTGTCACACGCCAGATCTATCTGGACTCCGTCCCGCCCGATACCCAGCCTCGGGATGCGGCAGCAGCCATCTACGACACTCTCGTCCGTTTCCTGCGGAACAGCGCGCTCACCGGGCTGACCATAGCCGTCATCATCGTGGTCGCCGGATATCTCTACGGGCCGGGACGCGGCGCACGCGCCATCCGCTCCGGTGCCGCCCACGCCACCGGCGCCACCGGTCGGGCCATAGCCCGCGTGGGTCTGCGCACCGGCGGCCCGGGACGCTTGTTGGACAGGCACCGCCGCCTCACCAGCGGGATCGTCATCGGGGCAGGGGCTCTGGCCCTGGCGTTGTGGAACTCTCCGACCCCGTCATCGGTCGCCCTCGTCCTGCTGATAGTCGTCGTCGCCCTGGCCGCGCTAAGTGTCGTTGCCGCCGCCGCCACACCGAGCCCCGACGGCAGGCCCTCCGATGGCGCCGCGGCGCCGCCGGCCGCTCCGATCGGGCAGACGAAGCCCTGAGAACGATGACCGGGCCGGCTGTCGACCCACGCCGAGGCCGCACGGGCGGGGCTCATGCCGGCGACCGGCCACCCGCGATGCGGATCAGCGCGGGGAACATCTCCCAGACACCCGGCCGCACGGTCGGGACCCCGGGCGCGTGCAGCGGAATCCGAACGCGCACAGCCGCCGGAAGCGAGCGCAGCTCCAGCGGTGGCGGCAGGCACAGCGCCTCCCCGTCCACGCCGACGCTGACCGGTCGCGCGGAGTCGACCCGCATCGTGGGGCTGGTCCACTGGTGGAAACCACGGAACCGGCTGATGGCACCCACGGACTCGAGCGCGACGAGTACGGGTAGGTCGCGGGCGCGATCGACGCGCAATGCCACCATGCCAAGCCGGCCGCCGTCGAGCCGGGGCCGGGTGCCGAAACCACCAAGACTGTGCAGTTGGTAGGCGTTGTTGGACACGAGCAGAACGTCCGCGGTCGATCCGGCGCGGCCGTCCGGGCCGGTGAAGCGAAGATCCGGCGGAGCGCGGTCCAGGCCCAGAAGGTCAGGCAGCCTCGCGGCCGCCGTTCCCATCTTGGCGTCACGGTAGCTGTCGGACTGCACGATCTCGGCGTAGACGCCCAACGAGACGTTGTTGACGAACACGCGGTCACCGAGCTGACCGAGGTCAACGCGCTGCTCGACAGCCAGGTCGAACGCGTCGAGCGCCCCCGCGACATCCTTCCGATCGAGGCCGAGGTCAAGGGCGAAGTGGTTACGAGTACCGGCTGGGACACAGACGAAGGCCATCCCGCGCCGCCGCGCCACGTCGGCGACGACCGCCTGCGAACCATCGCCACCCGCCATGCCCACCACGTCGGCTCCGCGGTCGGCGACGTCCTCGGCGAGGGAGCGCAGATCAGCGCCTGGCGTGAGGGTCACGACCGCGATCCCGCGCCGGGCGGCCTCCTGGGCGAGATTGTGGCGGTCGGCGGCGCCGCCCCCGGAACGCGGGTTCACCAGCAGGACACCGCGGCGGGCGGCTCCAGCCATGATCCCTTTCGGCCGGTGCCGCCCGAAGGCTCCGCGCGCCGCGGTTCCCGACGTGACGAGCAGGCACACGGTGACCAGCACGGTGGTCAGGCCGACCACCCCCGCGAAGACGATCAGGCCGCCGAGCGCGAAGGCCGCCACGACAGCCGCGCTCAGGCGGCGCAGCCCCCGTCCGACCAGCGCCGTCCAGCCCGCTACCAACGCGATCGTCACAGCGGCGACCGAAACCGGCAGGGCAATCGGCCGGTCGATCAGCCGGGCGACAATGACCGCGACCGCCGCGGTGAAGCTCACCAACGCCACTGAAGCCGCCGCCCGCCGGGATCGGGACACCGGTGCTCCCGCACGCCGCCCCGACCGGCGAACCATCCCGGAACGCACGATTGCCCATCCTTCCGCGCTTCATAACAGCACCGCCGCGATCAGGTCCTCCTGACGGCGCGCACCACCCAGCTCTCGGTGTTCACCAGGAAGAAATCCACCCCGTCCTCAACCACCCAGCCAGTTCCCGGCCACGGAGAAGATCGGCGAGAGCATAAAGGAAACACCGGCCCACAGAAAGACGGAAAGCATGCCCAGGAAGGCGCCGGACATCGACTGGTCACAAGCCCGGAAGTAACCTGTCATCCTGTTTCCCACCCACCTCTCGCGACTTTATCTCCATCATCCCAGCCGAAACTATCGTGGGCAACTCGATCAGGAGCTGAAATCCCGCCCGATATGGACAAAGAGACCTGAATCCGGCCTTCAATTCGATGGATCGGAGCAGGAGGGCGGCGGCCCGTCGACGTGCCCGCGACCCACGGGAGCCCCTCCACCGGCCGTTCCCGTCCGTGATCGACGACCGGCGCCGGAGGCGCGGCCATCGTCGCCCTGCGATCGAGTGCCTCGGCACCTGGATGGGCGGAAGACGTCCACACCGTCGCGATCCGCGGCCACGGCGCCCTCCAGGTAGCCGTAGTCGACGGGATACACGGCCTGCGGTACCCGCGGATGTCTGCTGCCAGCCGGGCGGTCCAGCCCGCTCGCGCGAGACGGCGACACCCCGGCCGCGTCGACGGGCCGGGAGGACTTGTCGTCGGGTTTCTGTGGCAGACCAGTCATACTGACCCTGCGTGGAGATGTTCCAGCCATCTCATACCGCGGACGGGGAGAGGTTTCCGGGATGCGACCAATGGCGGGAACTGCCGCGGAGTGGGCAGCGACTCAGGTCGCCACGGTGCGCGATCACCCCCGGGGGCGGATGGCGCTTCTGTCGCGCACATATCACGGACCGGTCGGGCGCGCGCCGCGACACCTGCCTTTCCGGAGAGCGGCGATGTCGTTCATGTACTGGCAGGTCGAGCGGGGGGTGCTGAATCCTCCGGAGACAGACCCTCCGGGGAGCCGGTGGTGGCGGAAGGTCAATGACCGGCTGCTACTCGACGGTTGTGAGGCCATGGCGCGTTCGGGCGGCCTGCGGGGGGAGCAGTCCTCGCCGACGGTCGACCTGTGGTCGGCGTTCATCAGTGCACCGACCTCCTGGAGCTGGTACCGCGCCCACAACGCGAGCATCGTCTCCGCCTACCTGGAAAACCGTGATCTCGCCGAGTTGGAGTCAACGACCGAGCGCTTCTTTCTCAACGTCGTCCTGCTCCGTGTTCTGTATGCGCACGCGCTGGTCGCGGCGCCGCGGCTGTCGCTGGGCCGGCTCGCTGTCCTGGGCCGGGCCATCGGCGATCCACGGCTCGGGATGGCAGGAATATTTCTCTCACTCGGCCGGGTCCTTCCCGACCGCTACCCACCCGACGATGATCTACAGGTTTACCTCGCAGATGAGCATGGTCTCGGGCGGATACTCGACTACGGCGTGATCCAGCCGCGGCTTCAGCAGTTGTACGAGTGGTCCGCACTGGAACTCGGTCTTCCCGGGCTACGCGGCCTCATACGGGACGGCAACCCGACCTACGCGTGGTCCTACGAAGAACGACACGTCTGGGCATCCGGCCACGCATCGCTGCCGGTGCGCGTTCTGCGACGGGCGACGTCGCCACGGTGAACGAGGGCCCTGGCACGCAGCGACGATTCCGCCGCCGGGGTCACCACGGGTTCGATCCCGGTCCCGTGGTGACCCGGCCGCGCGCACCTGTGGGTTCAGGGTTCTGCGAGCATATGAACGCGCCTCCGGACGGCATGCCTCACCCGCGAGCTGAGTCGATGCTCGCAGCGTTGCGAGCACGCTCGTGCCGCCGTGGATGATGCACCGTTCAATGCTGAGCTCGCGCTGGCGCCCCCACTGGTCCCTTGACTGGGGAGGAGGTTTCGCCGCGGGTGCCGAGTACGGCGGAGATGGCTTCGCCGCAGAGGGTCCGCACCAGCTCCGGGTCGGCGGTGCCGGGTTGGGTGAGCGAGAGCGCGGCGACACCGCGGGCCATCCCCGTGATCATGGTGGCCGCGGCGTCGGCGTCGATGTCGTCCCGGATCGATCCGTCCCGCTGGCCGGCGCGGATCGTCTCGGAAAGCTGGTCGTGCGTCTGCCGGTCCGCCTCGAGGACGGTCGGTAGCGGTGCCTCGGTGGGAAAGGTGGCGCCCCACAGGACGACGACGGCGCGTTCCTCCGGGGAATCCGCTGTGGTGAAGACCTGGAGGTAGGTCTCGATGGTCGCCCGCAGCACCTCGAGGCTGGAGAGCTCGTCGATGCGTTGGTGCGCCTGCCTGAGCGCCTCCCTGGTCGCCTCCAGCGTCCGTTCGTGCGCCCGCTCGGCGAGCCGGGTGATCAGGACGTCCTTCGACCCGAAGTGGTAGGCGGGCATCGCACGGCTGATCCCGGCGCGGGCGCCGATGCCGCGCAGCGACGCGCGCTCGAGCCCACGCTCCGCGATCAGCTCGGCGGCGGCCCGCAGCACCGCCTCCTCGGAGGCCGCGCGCCGCTCCGCCTGGGTCCGCCTCGCCCCGTTGGCCGCTGTCACGATCCGTCACTTTATGAACCTGTCAGTTGACTGTCAAGTATTGACTTGCCTGTCGGCTGACAGATAACTATGAAGCTCACTTCGTCGCGAGGAGACGTTGACGTGCCACGTGCGATCGTGTTCAAGGGTGACGAGACCTGGGAGCTTCGAGAGGTCCCGAAGCCGGCGTTAAGGCCGGGATGCGCGGTGCTGCGGGTCGAGGCGGTCGGCATCTGTCACAGCGATGTCGACCAGTTCAGGGGGCACGCGCCGGTGCCGTCGGGTGGGGTGTTCCCCGCCGTTCCCGGTCACGAGATCGTCGGTCGGATCGAAGAGATCACCCCGGAGGCGCAGGAAGAGTTCGGCGTCCGGGAAGGCGACCGGGTCGGGGTCCGTTCAGTGGTGCGCGGGCCTACCGGGAGCAGGGTGTACGGGTTCGACTTTCCTCTCGATGAGGGCTCCGGGCTCTTCGGCGGCTATGCCGACTACATGGAGCTCGTGCCCGGCTCGGAGGTCCACCGGCTTCGCGACGACCTGCCGGCGACCGAGTTGACGGTCTACGAGTGCCTGACCAACGCGATCACGTGGATCCGGCCGGTGCAGCCCGGCCAGACTCTGGTGGTGGAGGGCCCTGGCCACATGGGGCTGGCCGCGATCGTCGGCGCCCGTGCGGCCGGCGCTGGAACGATCATCGTGACCGGGCTGGCCGGCGACCGGCTCCGACTCGACACCGCGCTCAAGGTCGGCGCGGATCACGCCATCGATGTGGAGAACGAGGACGTGGTCGCCCGCGTCGCCGAGATCACCGGCGGAGCGATGGCGGACGTCGTCCTCGACGCCGCGTCAGGCAACCCGGTGACGCTGAAGACCGCCATGCGGATCGCCCGGACCGGCGCCACGATCGTCGCGGCCGGGATGAAGGACCGACTTCTCGACGGATTCGACGTCAGTCAGATCCCGCTGCGTCATCTGACCATCGCGCCCGGCGGCGGCCTCGACCTGGCCGGCGCCTGCACAATGATCAACGAGGGGACGGTGCCCACCGGCGTGCTCCACGGCGCGTCGTTCCCGCTGGAACAGTTCGAAGACGCGCTGGCGCTGGCCGATCGACGCGTGCCCGGCCAGGACGCGGTACGCGTTTCCCTCAAGGTGGCCTGAGCGACAGCCACGCACGTCCCTGTCGAGATATCCCGCGACCCGCGCCGCCCCCGCGACGCCGTCGGCTCCGGCACGGCAGAGCCCTGCCACCACAGAAAGAAGGCCAAACCGATGGAAAGCTTGGGTATCGAGTTTCTCAGCGTCTTCGGAATGCCACCGGTGGACTTCGTCTCCCTGGCCGCCGACCTCGGCTGCCGGCACATTTCCACCGGCCTGGAATCCAATCCGTACAGCTCACTGGGCTACCCTCCCTTCTCGTTACGCGAGGACGCCCCGCTGCGACGGAACATGATCGCGGCGATGCGTGACCGTGACATCTCCATCTCGCTCGGCGAGGGTATGAACGTCCGCGCGGGCGCTGATGTCCGCGACCGGGTTCCCGACCTCGAGCTTATGGCGCAGCTGGGTGTCCGACGAGTCAACACCGTCTCCCTCGATCCCGATCCGGACCGCAGCGTGCAGCAGTTCGGACTTCTCGCCGAGCTGGCGGCGTCGTTCGGTATGGAGACGACCATCGAGCCGAGCCCGGGCCTGACAATCGGAGATCTACCGACGGCGCTCCGCGCCATCCGCCAGGTCGGGCGGCCGGACTTCCGTCTCCTCATCGACACGATGCACATCATCCGGTCCGGTTCCACTCCCGATGACATCGCGGCACTGGACTCCGACGTCGTCGGCTACATCCAGCTCAGCGACGCGCCGCTGGTCCCCGCCACCTCCGACTACATGACGGAGGCGATGTTCGAGCGGATGGTGCCGGGCACGGGTGAGCTGCCGTTGCTCGACCTGCTCGCGGCGCTGCCCCGCGACCGGGTGATCGGACTCGAGGTACCGATTCGCTCACAGGCAGAAGCCGGCGTCAGCCACCATGACCGGCTCGCCCGGTGCGTTGAGGCGACTCGCGGCCTCCTGGCCCGGCTGTAGTTCGTTCTGGCCGCCAACCAGCCGCGGCTGAACCTCACCAGCCGCTACCGCGCACGGTGTGGGATCCGTTGCGCCGTCGCCCCCGCACGCGAACGCCCAGGCAATCCGCGGTTCCTAAGGTCATCACGGTAACCGGACTACGCAGCCGACCGGAGGAACAATGACCACGACGTTGGATCCGATTCCGACTGCCACCACCGCACCGGCGACTGGTGGGCTGATCCGGGGGCGATGGCTGGAGGACTGGCGTCCCGAGGACGAGCAGTTCTGGGACGGAGGAGGCCGGGCGGTCGCCAGGCGCAACCTGCTCGTGTCGGTGTTCTCCGAGCACATCGGGTTCTCGATCTGGTCGCTGTGGTCGGTGTTCGTGCTGTTCCTCGGCCCGAAGTACGGGATCTCCGCTGACCCGAAGCAGGCCGCCGCCCAGAAGTTCATGTTGACGATAGTACCGACCGCGATCGGTTCCGCTGTGCGGCTGCCGTACACGTTCGCCGTCGCGAAGTTCGGCGGACGCAACTGGACGGTCATCTCGGCAGCACTTCTGCTCGTCCCGCTGATCGCCACCGGGATCGCGTTGAAGCCCGGGACGAGCTACGCGACGCTGCTGGTCCTGGCCGCACTGGCCGGCGTCGGGGGCGGGAACTTCGCCTCGTCCATGACCAACATCAACTCGTTCTTCCCGCAGCGGCTCAAGGGCGCGGCGCTCGGGCTCAACGCTGGCGGGGGCAACATCGGGGTCGCGACTGTCCAGTTGATCGGGTTGCTCGTCATCGCGACCGCGGGTAAGGATCATCCGCGGGTCATGGTCGCGATCTACCTGCCGTTGGTGGTGATCGCGATTGCGGCGGCCGCGCTGCTACAGGACAACATCGCCAACGTGCGGAACGAGAAGCGGGCGATGCGCGACGCCTGTGCCGACGTGCACACCTGGCTGATCTCGCTGCTCTACATCGGGACGTTCGGCTCGTTCATCGGCTTCGGCTTCGCGTTCGGGCAGGTGCTGTCCAACGAGTTCGGCTCCCATTTCCTCTCCGCGGCAACGGGCAGGGTCGACCCGGTGAAGGTCATGTATCTGACGTTCCTCGGGCCGCTGACCGGCTCGCTCGTCCGCCCGGTCGGCGGCTGGCTGGCCGACCGCCTCGGCGGTGCGCGGACAACGCTGTGGAACTTCGCCGCGATGGCGGCGGCCGGCATCGTCGTGCTCGTCGCCTCGAAGCAGGGCTCGCTGCCGCTGTTCCTCGTCGGGTTCATGGCGCTGTTCGTCTTCAGCGGGATCGGCAACGGCTCGGTCTACAAGATGATCCCGGCGGTGTTCCGACTCCGCACGGGCGGAGAGCAGGAGGCGCGGCGCATCGCGAACGCCGTGATCGGCATTGCCGGCGCGATCGGCGCCTTCGGCGGTGTGCTCGTCAACATCGCGTTCCGCCAGTCGTTCCTGAGCAGTGGGAACGGCGACGCGGCCTACGTCGGCTTCATCGCCTTCTACGCACTCTGCCTCGCGGTCACCTGGGCCGTCTATGTCCGTCCGTCCGAGAATCGCGCCGCCGGCATCTGAGACACCGGGATGGCCTGGACACCGGGACAACCTGGACGCCGGGATGGCCTAGAGGCACCCGGAGGAGGCGGATACCGGCTCACAGTCGAGCCGGTATCCGCGCTTCACCACGGTCCGGATGAGGGCGGGGTCGCCGAGCGACGTGCGCAGGCGGCCCACGGCGACCTCGAGCGCGTGCTCGTCGGTCGTGCCGGTCAGGTTGAGCAGGTCCGCCCGGGAGACGACATAGCCAGGCCTGGCCGCCAGGGCGCGCAGCAGCGTCATCGAGGCGGCGGGCAGCGCGACGAGCACACCGTCGACGGCCACGGCGTGGCCACGGACGTCCAGCGCGCGCTCGCCGACGCGCAGTCGCAGGCCACGCCGGATGGGCACCTGCTCCACGATCTCCCGGACAAGCGCGCCCAGACGTCCCCGCGACGGGATCACGCACGGAATCCCAGCCCGCCCGAGGGGAGCGGCCGTCACCGGGCCGACGCAGGCGGCGACAACCGGGCCGCGCATCGCCTCCGCGGCGGCGGATCGCAGCGCCATCTCGTCGGCTGTCTGCAGGAAGCTCGCGGCGGCGGGCGCGCTCGTGAACGCGACCGCGTCCAGCGACCGTGCCGCGACGCACTCCACCACGCGGCGGACGGGAGCCATGTCCTGCGCCGGGACCCACCGGTAGACGGGAATCTCGATGACCTCGGCGCCTGCCGCGCACAGCGTCTGGACCATGTCCGGCAGTGGCTCGCCGTGCAGCTGCACCGCGATCCGCTTGCCGTCCAGGCCACCGTGGGCGGTCAGGTATGACATGACCTCGGAGGATGACTCCGACTCGGGTGACCACGCCTCACGCAGCCCGGTTGCCCGGATCGCACCGCGCGCCTTCGGCCCGCGTGCCAGCAGGTCCGCCGACTCGAACGCCGCGACCAGCCGGTCGGCGAGACCCCACGTCTCGGCCGCGTCGACCCAGCCCCGGAAGCCGATTCCGGTGGTGGCGACGACGACGTCCACGGGTGCGGCGATGCAGCGTTCGGTGGCCTCCCGCAGCCGGGCGTCGTCCGCGAGCGGCACGATGCGTATGGCGGGGGCGTAGACGACCTTGGCGCCGCGTCGCTCCAGGGCCGCGCCGAACTCCTCACGCCGGCGCGCCGCGGTGAGCGCGACCGTGTAACCGGCGAGCGGCTCGACGGGCGCCGTCACCGGGCCGGAGTCGGTCACTGCGGCGCCCACCCGGCTGTCGTCCCGACGTGGACCTCCACGTAACCGTCACGTTCCCGCACCGGGTAGGTCGGGATGACGACGCCGTCCGAGTCGAGGCAGCGACCGGTGCGCAGGTCGAAGACCTGCTTGTGAAGTGGGGAGGCGACAGTGGGAGTCTCTCCCCGGGAGCCCACGATTCCCCGGGAGAGCACGAAGGCTCCGGAGAACGGATCCTGGTTGCCGACAGCGAAGAGCGCGCCGTCATAGGTCCGGAAGATCGCGACCTGGACGTCACCGAGCAGAGCGGCGACGCCCCGCTCGACGGGGAGGTCGCGGGAGCCGCAGACGCTGTCCCACCCGTCGGCCTCCACGGCCTCCACGGCCTCCGCGGCCTTCGCGGCCTTCGCGGCTTCCACGGTCCTCACGACACCACCTCCAGGGTCGGGCCGGCGATCAGCGGTTTGATCTGGCCGCGCTCGGGCGCCCACTGGATGGACGGGTCCGGCACCTCCGGTGCGTTCACGAAACTGACGAACCGCCTGAGCCGCTCGGGGTCGGCGAGGGTGTCGGCCCACTCGTCAGAGTAGTGCGCGACGTGCGATTCCATGGCGGCGTCCAGTTCGGCGCAGATGCCGAGGCTGTCGTCGACGAGCACGCCGCGCAGGTACGCCAGTCCGTCCTGACCGTCCGCGGACAGCGACTCGACCCAGGTGGACGTCCGCTGCAGGCGGTCGGCCGTGCGTGCGTAGAACATGATGAATCGGTCGATGGTCCTGACGAGAGTCTCGGTGTCGACCGAGGTGAGGAACAGATCGGCGTGTCGCGGGCGTGCTCCCCCGTTGCCGCCGACGTAGAGGTTCCAGCCGGTATCGGTGGCGATCACGCCTATGTCCTTGCTCTGCGCCTCGGCACATTCGCGGGCGCAGCCGCTGACACCAGCCTTGATCTTGTGGGGGCCACGGATGCCGCGGTAGCGCAGTTCGAGGTCTATCGCGAGGCCGACCGAGTCCTGGACACCGTAGCGGCACCACGTCGAGCCGACGCAGCTCTTCACGGTCCGCATCGCCTTCCCGTAGGCGTGGCCGGACTCCATCCCGGCGTCGACCAGACGCCTCCAGATCAGCGGCAGCTGCTCGACCCGCGCCCCGAACAGGTCGACGCGCTGCCCGCCGGTGATCTTCACGTAGAGGCCGAAGTCGCGGGCCACCTCGCCGATGACGATCAGCTTCTCCGGCGTGATCTCCCCGCCCGGGATGCGGGGCACCACCGAGTAGGTGCCGTTCTTCTGGAGGTTCGCGAGGAAATGGTCGTTGGTGTCCTGCAGTGCGGCCTGTTCTCCGTCCAGGACATAGCCGTGCCCCAGGCTGGCCAGGATCGAGGCCACGGCGGGCTTGCACGTGTCGCAGCCGCGGCCACGTCCGTGCCGCTGAACGAGCTCGGTGAAGGTGCCGATCCGTTGACTGCGGGCGATCTCGAAGAGCTCGGCCCGGGTGACGTCGAAGTGCTCACACAGCCCCGTGCCGACCTCGACGCCGGCCTCGGCCAGCAGTGGCTTGAGCAGGGCCACGCAGGACCCGCAGGTCGTGCCGGCCCGCGTACACGCCTTGATCCCCGCGACGTCGGTGAGACCGTGCTCGACGATCGAGTCCAGGATCGCGCCCTTGGAGACGTCGTTGCAGGAGCAGATCTGCGCCTCGCGAGGCAGGGCCCCCGCGTCGAGGTCGACTCCGCCGGTCGGGGCGATCATCGCGACGGGGTCCGCCGGGAGCCGCCGCCCGACCAGCGGGCGCAGTGCCGCATAGCGGCTCGCGTCACCCACGAGGATGCCGCCGAGCAGCGTGCTGGCGTCGTCGGAGACGACGATCTTGGCGTAGGTGTTCTCCACCGCGTTCTCGACACGGACCTCCAGCGCACCCGCCGTGGCCGCGAGGGCGTCACCGAAGCTGGCGACGTCGACACCGAGCAGCTTGAGCTTCGTGCTCAGGTCCGCGCCGGTGAACGTGGCGTCCCGGCCGAGCAGCTGCTCGGCGACCACGGAGGCCATGTCGTAGCCCGGGGCGACCAGGCCGTACACATGACCGTCGACGACGGCGCACTCCCCGATGGCATAGATGGACTCGTCGGTCGTGCGGCAGCGTGCGTCCACCGCGACGCCGCCGCGCGGCCCGACAGCAAGGCCACACTCACGCGCCAACTGGTCGCGGGGACGGATGCCGGCGGAGAAGACGACGACGTCCAGGTCGAGCTCGGTGCCGTTGGCCAGGGTGGCGAGCAGCCGTCCGCCGCTGGGCTCGACGGCGGCCACGGACGTCGCCGTGTGGACGGTGACGCCGAGGCGCTCGATCAGTCGGCGGAGCACCGCGCCGCCGGGCTCGTCCACCTGGAGCGGCATCAGCCGCGGCGCCAGCTCCACCACGTGCGGACTCATGCCCAGCAGGCGCAGCGCCCGAGCCGCCTCGAGCCCGAGCAGCCCACCGCCGACAACCAGCCCGGCCCGGCGGCCACGCGTGTGTTCGGCCGCCGCAGTGGCAGCGGCGCGGATCGCGTCCAGATCGTCGAGGGTCCGGTAGACGAAGCAGCCTTCGAGGTCCCTGCCCGGAACAGGAGGAACGAACGGGTACGAGCCGGTGGCCAGCACGAGGACGTCGTAGCCGAGGGTGCGACCGCGGCTGGTGGTGACGGTCGAGGCGGCCCGGTCGATCGCCGTGACGGACTCGTCCAGATGCAACGTCGCATGCGGGCTGTCGTAGATGCCCGCGGCCACGAGGTCCAGTTCGTCGGCACTCACGCCGTCGAAGTAGGACGAGAGCGCGACGCGATCGTACGCACGGCGCGGCTCCTCGCCCACCACGGTGATCGAAAACCGGCCCCCGGTGTCACGTTGCCGCAGTGTCTCCACGAACCGCTGGCCGACCATGCCGTTGCCGACGACGACGATGTGCTGCCGGGGGGTTCCGGGCATGACGCAGTCACCTCTCCGATCTGGGGTCGGTGCCACATTGGTCAGTGCCACACTGACCACCGCGAGTTATCCCTGACGGTCGGCCCGGTTACTTCGCCGAAACGGATTGCTCGCCACGTGCCGTCCGCCGCGGTGAGGGGACAGTTGCGCGACCGCAACCCGACACGCGAGTCCGGGTAACCCGGCTCTGGAACCGTCGCCCTGTGCCAGCGCCGCGTATCACCCCACCCACAGGACACCACAGAGTGCACCTGGTGCTTCGGTGACCACGAAGGTCGCGCTGGACCGGGTCCGGACCGTGTGCGCGTACTGCGGTGTCGGCTGCGGGATCGTGCTCGAGGTCGACCGCAGCGGGGACAGCCCGCGGGTTGTCCGTTCCACGGGGGATCCTGATCATCCGGCCAACCGTGGCCGGCTGTGCACCAAGGGTGCGACCACCGCCGAGCTGCTCAACGCGCCTGGACGCCTCACCACCGCGCTGGCCCGGGCGGGCCACGACGAGGAGCCGGCCCCGATAGACGTCGACACGGCGCTCGACCTCGCCGCCGCCCGCCTCGCGGCGCTGCGCGACGAACACGGCCCGGACGCCATCGGCATCTACACGTCCGGCCAGCTGAGCATCGAGGCGCAATACCTGATCACCAAGCTCGCCAAGGGCTTCCTCCGTACCCAGTACCAGGAGTGCAACAGCCGGCTGTGCATGGCCAGCGCCGCCTCGGGCTACAAGCTCAGCCTCGGAGCGGACGCTCCCCCCGGCAGCTACGACGACTTCGACCACGCCGACGTGTTCCTCGTCATCGGCGCGAACATGGCCGACTGCCACCCGATCCTGTTCCTGCGGATGATGGATCGCGTCAAGGCCGGCGCGAAGCTCATCGTGGTCGACCCCCGCCGGACGGCGACGGCGGACAAGGCCGATCTGTTCCTCCAGCTCCGACCGGGCACGGACATCGCACTGCTCAACGGACTGCTTCACCTGCTGCACGCCTCCGGCGCGGTCGACGAGTCGTTCGTCGCCGCCCACACCGAGGGCTGGGCCGCCATGCCCGACCTCCTCGCCGGCTACGACCCGGCCACCGTCGCCGACATCACCGGCGTCCCGGAGGACGACCTACGCGCCGCCGCGGCACTCATCGCGGCCGCCGGGAGCTGGATGAGCTGCTGGACGATGGGACTCAACCAGTCCACCCACGGCACCTGGAACACCAACGCTCTGATCAACCTCCACCTCGCGACCGGCGCGATCTGCCGCACCGGGAGCGGGCCGTTCTCGCTCACCGGACAGCCCAACGCGATGGGCGGCCGCGAGATGGGTTACATGGGGCCGGGCCTACCCGGGCAGAGGTCGCTCCTGGACCCCGCCGACCGCGCACACATCGAGCAGCTCTGGGGCCTGCCGGCGGACACGATCCGCGCGGACCACGGCAACGGCACGATCGGAATGTTCGAGCAGATGTCAGCCGGGGCGATCAAGGCGGCGTGGATCATCTGCACCAACCCGGTCGCCACCGTCGCCAACCGTCGCACCGTCATCGAAGGTCTGGAGACGGCCGAGTTCGTCCTCGTCCACGAGGCCTTCACCGAAACGGAGACCACCGGCTACGCCGACGTCGTCCTGCCCGCGGCCGTCTGGGCGGAGACGGACGGCGTGATGGTGAACTCCGAACGGAATCTCACCCTCACCCGACCCGCGGCAGACCCACCCGGCCAGGCCCGCGCCGACTGGCAGCTCATCGCGGGAATCGCCACCCGCCTGGGATATGCCGACCACTTCACCTACAACAGTGCGCAGGAAGTGTTCGACGAGCTACGTCAGGCGTGGAATCCGGTGACCGGATGGGACCTACGCGGCATCACCCACGGCAGACTGCGGGACGGGCCGATGCAGTGGCCCGCACCGCCAGGCGCCGGCGCTCGCAACCCGATCCGTTACATGACCGACGACGGCCCACGGTTCCCGACTCCGTCCGGGAGGGCGAAGTTCTGGCCGCGGCCGCACGTCGACCCGCAGGAGATACCCGACGAGAAGTACCCATATCTTCTCAACACGGGCCGCCTCCAGCACCAGTGGCACACCCTGACCAAGACCGGACGCGTCGGGCGGCTCAACAAGCTCAACCCGGCTCCATTCATCGAGATTCACCCGGACGACGCCGCGGCACTCGGCATCTCCGAAGGTGACCAGGTGGAGGTCTCCTCGCGGCGAGGGCGCGCCGTCCTTCCCGCCGCCGTCACCGACCGGGTCCAGCCGGGCAACTGCTTCGCCCCGTTCCACTGGAACGACATGTTCGGCGAGTACCTCGCGGTGAACGCCACGACATCCGACGCGGTCGACCCTGTCTCCCTGCAGCCCGGGTTCAAGGCCAGCGCCGTCGCGCTCACGCGGGTCCACACGCCCACCCCGGCGCAGCCGCCGCCCACCCTCGTCGACGACGTACTTCACGCGGACGCCGTGGCTTCCGCCGCGCCCATCGCGAGCCTGCTCGGGCTCGGTGGGACAGCCGCCCCCCCGGCACTGAACGACGACGAAAGCGTCTATCTGGCCGGCTTCGTGGCGGGCCTGGGCCTCGATCTCGCGCGCGGAGCGCTCACCTCGGTACCCACGCTCCCGCCCTCGGCACCAGTCACCGCGCGGACGGCCCTGTGGGTGAACGGCGCACTGGCCGGCCTCTGGTCACGCCTTCCGGCCGAAGGACGCGAGATCTTGCCAGGGCGCGGGGTCTCGCCGCGCGAGGACCCGCCGGGGACGGGCGGGCGCCGGGTGCTGCTCGGCTGGGCCTCCCAGACCGGCAACGCGGAACGGGTCGCCGAACAGGCCGAGGCGAGGCTGACCGAGTCCGGCACCGTCGTCACCACGCTGCCCCTCAACGAGATCGACCACATCGCCCCGCACACCGACCTCGTGGTCGTCACGAGCACCTTCGGCGACGGGGAGTCCCCCGACAACGGCTCCGAATTCCTGGCGAGGCTGCGAGCTCGCTCGATGCCGCTCGACGACGTCCGCTTCAGCGTGATCGCCCTCGGCGACAGCAGCTACAGCGACTTCTGCGGCCACGGTCGGCGCATCGACGAGCTGCTCGCCGAACTCGGCGGACTGCGCCTGGCCGACCGGGTCGACTGCGAGCCGGATTTCGACGAGGCGGCCCGGGCCTGGCTCGACCGGGTGCTTGCTGCTCGCGCAGGGGCCTCCCCCACCAGACCCGAGCCTGTGCCTGTGCCTGTGCCGCCGGTGTCGCGACTCCCGGGCGCGTCCTCGGGCCCGCGGGTGAGTGAGACACACCGGGTGATCCTGGCGGGCAACCGACTGCTCAGCGGCGTGGGTTCAGCCAAGGAGGTTCGTGAGTTCCTGATCGACCTGGAGGACAGCGACCTCACTTACGAGACCGGTGACGTCCTCGTCGTGCGGCCCAGCAATCGCGCCGAGCTGGTCGACGAATGGCTCAGCACGACAGGTCTGCGCGGCGACACGATCGTCGAACTGCTCCAGTTCGGCCGGACGGAGCTCGCCGTCGCCCTACGCGACCATCTTGAGATCGCGAAGCCATCCCGCGCGTTTCTCGCCTTCGTGGCTGAGCGCAGCGGCTCCCGCCACCTCCAACGTCTGCTGCGCGGCGACCGGGCAGATCTTGACGGGTGGCTTTGGGGACGGCAGACCGTGGATGTGATCACCGAGACCGGCACGCACGCCTCCGCGCAGGAGTGGTGCGAGCTCCTCAAGCCCCTACGTGAACGCCGGTACTCGATCTCGTCGTCGGCCGAAGTCTCGCCCCGACAGATTCGGACGCTCGTGTCCGTGGTGCGCTACAACGCACCCTCGGGCGCGGCACGCACCGGTGTGGCGTCAGCATTCCTCGCCGACGCTCCGGCCGGTACGCCATTAAAGGTCGCCGTCGCCCGCTCCTCGGGATTCGCCCCACCGTCCGACCCGGAGACGCCGACGATCATGATCGGCCCGGGCACCGGGCTGGCCCCGTTCCTCGCCTTCCTGGACACGCGCCGGGCCCGCGGTCACACCGGTCGCAACTGGCTCTTCTTCGGCGAGCAACGCAGGGCGACCGACTTCTACTACAGCGATGAGCTCGCCGAGTTCGCGCGGTCGGGACTGCTGACCCGACTCGACACGGCCTTCTCCCGCGACCAGCGAGCCAAGATCTACGTGCAGGACCGTATGCGCGAGCGAGGCGCACCGCTGTGGCAATGGCTGCGCGAGGGCGCAGCAGTCTACGTGTGCGGAGACGCGGCGCGGATGGCCAGGGACGTCGACACCGCTCTGCGCGACGTCGTGGCGAAGCACGGGGACCTGAACGCCGCACAGGCCGGCGACTATGTCCGACAGCTCATTACCGACGGACGCTATCTTCGCGACGTCTACTGACAACCCGGATACTGCACGGCCCCGGGTCGGGGCGTCGTCGAGTCAGGGCGCGTCGATGCAGACCGACCTCGCGATGACCACGTTCTCAAGCCCTCCAAGCAGGTGGATGGGTCGTAGGCGTAGGACGACTCGACCGCGCCGACGGTCACGCCGGCGAGAGTCGGCAGGGAGACGGACAGTCCGGCTACCGCGGCGTGGGCGTTAGCCGGACCCGTCTCGGCACCGATGGCTCCGGCGCTGAGCAAGGGCGGCAGGTTGATGCCGGCCAGAAAGCTCGGCGAGGTGCCCGGGAAGTTGCTGACGACGAGCGGGCCGATGGGGGAGTATCCCGGTCGCCTGGATGCCGACTGCCGTGCCCTCGTGGTGCAAAGGCAGGCCGACCGGTGACGGCCAGGCGTGTCAGGGGCGTCGCGAGGCTGCAGCGGCCAGCGCCTCGAGACGGGCGACCTCGCGTGTCCTACCGGAACGCGCGGCGAACGTCCGCAGTTCGTCAAGGCTCGGAGCGGGGACCTGGAGAGCGCGCGCGACCGGGGCGACGCGCTCGCGCAGGTCGTCCGCGGAGTCGACGCCGCGGGACCGGCTCAGGCCGAGTGCGCGCTCCCTGACCGCGCGCCGGCGCACCTCGGCGTCGTCGCACCACAGCTGGGCGAAGTGGTGGCGGCGCAGCTCGTAAGACCCGACCCGGGTCACCGCCAGCTGCCCCCGGGCCGGACCGAAGCTCGCCGCGGGCAACACGATGCGCCACACGCCGCTGCCGCCCTTTTTCAGCACCCCGGGCCCGACGGACGACTTCGTCAGCCATTCCGTCCAGATCTGACGAGGCTCGAGGAGCCCTTCAGCCTCGATCAGGTCACCGACGGTGCCGATCTGCGTCACGACGTCGGCGAACAGCCGGTCCGGTTCCTCCGCCAGGGCCGTGTACACGAACACCCCGTGCCCGACCGTCTCCACCAGATAGACCGGCAGGTAGACGTCCCGCTCACCGAGCACCCGCAGGTCGCTGAGCGTGCCCGGCAGGTTGTACTCGGCCCGGTCGGGCCGAGCCGTCAGGGCGTGGACGACGTCCGGGCGCCACGGGGTCGCGTCGAACATTCCCAGGAAGCGGCTGCGGTCGCGCAGGCGCTCGTCCGGGACGTTCAGGTCGGGCAGGACGGCGACGTCACCCTGGTAGTAGCGCCGCGGCAGCGGCCAGCCGGTCCGGCGCTCGAACAGCAGGTGTTGACGGCTCTCCTTCGCCTCGTAGCGGATCCCGGCCTGCCAGGACCGAATCCCGAGGTCGGTCAGCAGCAGGCGGTCGCCGGCCACCTGGAGATGGCCGATCGTCCGCAGGAAATCCACGCACCGACGTACCAGCGCCTCCGGCAGCGCGAGAAACCAGGCCAGGTCCGTGATGCGGCTGATCTGGCCCTCGGCGATCCCACGCACCAGAAAGTGGTCGATGACCTCGTACGCCTGCTCGTCGTCGACGAACGCGATGATCTCCACCTGGCGCAGCGGCCACAGGACGGGGAACAGCCGCAGTGGCCGCACGCCCGGCAGGGACACAGCGTGCTCGACCGCTCGGCGGGCCGGGTAGATCACCGGTGCGGTGTCGGGGCTCACCGCGGGTCCCGCAGCAGCTTCTCGATTTCGCAGGAGAGCCTCAGGTCGCCGTCCCGGCGCAGGTGGTCCTCCATCATGCTGATCTTCTTCCGGAACTCGGTGTCCGTGGCCGATCTCAGCGTGGCGAGGTCGCCGACCATCACGAGCTGCTGCTTGGCCCGGGACACCGCCACGTTGAGCCGCCGCAGCTCGGTGAGGAAGCCCACGGAGTTCCGGCTGTTGCTGCGGGTGAAACCGTAGATGATCAGATCCCGTTCGCCACCCTGGAACGAGTCGACGGTGCCGACGTTGTCGGCGACCGTGGTCGGGTCTCCGAACTCCCCCGCGAGTGCCTCGCTGATCCGCCTCGCCTGCGCCTTGTAGGGGACGATCACGGCCCAGTCCCGGTACCAGCCGGCGGCCCGCGCGAGGAGCGAGACGATCAGCTCCACTTCGAGCGCGTTGACATACCCCTGCTCGTGCCGTGTCTCGGTGGCCTTCAGCGCCGTCTCCCCCCGTTCGCCGGCGGGACGGTCGGAGGTGTCGATCATCGCGAACGCGGACCGGAACAACGGGTCGTCTCGCCCACCGCCGTGCCGGGTTCCCAGCCGGCCCGCGTAGAACGCGTCGGAAACGAATCGCGCGACCTGTTCGGGCATCCGGCGCTGGAGGTTCAGCTCGACGTAGTTCGCCCGGGTCGCCGCGGCCCCGGGCACCAGCAGCTCGAAGCCGCTCGCGCGCAGCAGCCCGTTGACCCTCGTGACCGCCTCCGGTGTGTACCGGCCGTCCTTCTTCAGACCGGCGGCCCAGCCGCGGACCTCCTCGTCCAGGAAGGGCGGGAGCTGGTGCTGGTCACCGACCAGCACCGCGCGGCGAGCCCGAACCATCGGCACCAACAAATTCGGCGTGGAGATCTGGCCCGCCTCGTCGATCAGGGCCACGTCGAAAACGGTGTCGCTGAGCACCTTGCTGGTGGCGGTGCCGATGCAGGTGGCGGCCACCACGTCGGCGTACCGGACGAGTTCGCGCTGGAGCTCGGTCTCCGCGCTGGCCAGCTGGTCGTGCCAATGCCCGAGCAGGTCCGCGCGCTGGCCGACGGTCGCGAACGACTCGACCGCCCAGTCGTGGAACCGCACCCACCCGGCGCTGTCAGCGGGCTCGTCGTCCAGTGCCGCCAACGTCGGCAGGGCCGGCAGCACCTCGCGCAGGCCACCCCGCACGACCTCGGCCGTCCGCCGGAGGCCGCCGTGGCCACCGTCACGCGCAGCAATCTGACGTTCCCGCTCGGCGAGCAGCGGACGGTGCTCCGGGTCGCCGGCGATCAGCGCGACGGCCTGCGCCGACAACGCCTCCACCGCCGCCTCGGCCTCGGTCAGATCCTGCTGCGCCGTCACGAGCGCCTCCCGTGCGCCCTGCTCCCGCCGCCGGGCCCGGGCCAGCAACCAGCGCCGGAACCGGGTGACCAGCCGCCAGAACTCCTCGGGGCTGTCCGACGGGGTGGTCTTCGCGCGGCGGGCGAGCACCTCCCGCCGCCGGGCCAGCTCCTCCCGCAGCCGGATCACCGAGCCGAGCTGCCGGGTCCGCCGGTCCGCGGCCGACCGGCGGTCGGCCGCGAGCTGCGGCGAGAGTGCCTGTACGGCGTGGTCGACCGCCTGCTCGACAGACACCAGCGCGGCCTCCGCGGCGTCCACCGCCGCCAGACTGTTCCTCAGGTGGCCGAGCCACTGGTCGAAGACCGCGCGGCTCTGCCGGAACTCGGTCAGCTGACCGCGCGGTTCAGCCGCGTCCCGGATTCCGGCCCGGACCTGTTCGGTCAGCGTGTCGAGGCCGCGGCGGCGGGCGGCTGAGGTCATCGAGTCCTCCGCGCCGACCCGGACGCTGTTGATCTGGGGTGGCAGGTTCTCGACGACGTTGTCGACCGCCCGGTTCGTGTGCGAGGTGACCAGGACCCGCTGGCCGAGGGCCACCAACGCGGTGACGATCTCGACGATCGTGGTCGTCTTGCCGGTGCCTGGCGGGCCGAGGACAAGCAGGACGTCCGGCACCGCCAGCGCCCGCCGGAACGCGTCCGCCTGGTGTTCGTCGAGCTGCCGTACCGGCTGACGGGAGAGATCCGGCTGGTACCGCGCGTAGCGGCCGTCCACGAGCACCGACAGCAACGCCGGGTTGGCTGCCTCGCCCTTGGCCAGGGTCTCGATCGCGTCCCGTTGAGCCTGGAAGACTCGATCGCTGACCGACGCCCTGAGCCGGCCCTGGGGCGGAATCCGCTGGAAGTCGACCGTCCGCTCGAAGCGGACGACGAGGGTCCGGCCGCCGCTGCGGACGACCTTGCCCCGCATCGGCGGGTCGCCGCACTCCGCCACCTCGACCAGGGCACCGACGGGCAGCCCACGGGGCGGCCGGGCCAGGGAGAACGAGTAGACGCCGCGGCCTGAGTAGCGTTCTTCGCGGGTCGGTTCCACCTCCCGGTACGGCGCTTCGGGGATGCCGCTCAGTTTCGCGAGCTCGATGTCCCGGCTCGCCTCGACGACGTGGTCGAGCAGTGCGAGGTAGTCACGGTGGTGCGGCGGCAGCTCCGAAGCGCCGTCCACAACCCGGCCCAGGGAGGTCCACTCGAGGCTCAGCTGGTCCCAGTGGGACGCCCATCGAGGGCTCAACGTGCCCTGCGGACGAGGTATGTCCCGCACGTCGTTGAACGCCCCCCAGGGAGCGCGGCAGTGCAGTATCAGCGCTCCCCGGCTGAGCTTGTCCTCGTCACGGAACGACCGGCGGGAGACGTGGCCGAGGCTGTACCCGTCCCCGAACTTCGTCGGATAGAGGAAGGCGACATACCGCCTGGTGTAGAGGATGAGCTGGCCGCGATCGAGGTCCATCCGGGCCGGTAGGGCCCCTCGGGCCGCCAGTTCGCTGAATTCCGTCACCAGTGCCGTCGGCGCCCACTGAAGCTGCTCAGTCGCCTTGGCCGACGGGACGACCGCCAGCGCGCCCGGCAGCATGACGTCGGCTCGCGTCACGATCGTCGCGCCGGCCGGCCGGTCGCCGTCAGGCCGCCGCGCGCCGCCCGCTGTCACCACCGGTGTCACCGTCCCGCCGAGAGCCGGCGCCGGGCGGCCCGCAGGCCGTCGGCGAGCTCGAGAATCGCCGGTCGCCCGGCCGGGCCGGGATGCAGCGCCCGATCCAGCAGCGCCGCGAGATCAGCCAGATCCGGCCAGCCGGGGCCAGTGCCTACCGGGGCAGGCGGCGGACGGAGCACGACCGCGGGCGGAGGCACGACGGGACCGGGAGGGCGACCGAGTTCCGGCGGACGGAGGGCAAGCGACCGCCGGACGAGCGCTGCGACCTGCCGGACGTCATCCGCCCTCGGGTCGCCCCCCGACAGCTCGTCACCCGTGGGAACCGCGGCCGCGGTCACGGCTGAGGAACCGGCCGGGCCGAAGCCGGCGAGTCCCAGGTCCCGCAGTACCGTCCGTCGTCGGCCGTCGACCAGCAGGACCGAGTCCGAGGTCACCTGGCCGTGGCCCAGTCCTCGACGGTGCAGGACCATCAGATTCCGGCACAGGTCGTCGGCGTGGCCGAGCATCGCCGCGGCGGCCAGCCGGTCCAGAGTGGGGGCGCCACCGCCGTGGACCGCCCGCCACGTCGGCGCCGAGACGAGCGACGTCACCAGTGTCGCGCGGGAGGAGCTGATGTCCCAGCCGAGCCGGCCGGGGAGGCCCGGCGTTCCCGCGAGCCGCTGAACGAGGCCGGCCTGTTCGGTGAGGCCCGCCCGCACGGCAGCGGAGGCCGCGGTGTCCCGCCGGACCTGCAGCTGGCGTAGCCGGACTCGGCGCGACGTCCCGTCGAGCTCGTCCGCTGTCGCATCCCGAAGCAGCCAGGACCTGTCCGGCGCGGTCCACGTTTCGACCGGGTCGTGGAGCAGGTAACCCCTCGCGCCGACGAGCAACTCGCTGCCACCCTGCCAGACCTGCAGATCAGGGGACGCGGTCTGGTCGGCGGTCGTCCGTAGGCGGGCGGGTGGGCGATCGCCACTCCCGCCTTCGTCCTCAGGGAGCGCGGGGCCGTAGGGGTCGTAGAAGCCCCGACGAAGATCGTCCATCCGCCTGTCCAGCAGCAGGCTTGTCAGGGCGGTGGCGTCCCACAGATCGATCGTGATGCCGGTCCGGGCGACCTGTTCATCACGCCAGCGCTGCCAACTGCCGAGCATCTTGTGGGTGAGGTCGCATGGCACGCAGAGAACCCAGCGCTCGATCTTGTACCCGCCCTGGCGTGCGCCTGCGCAGGCTCGGCCGAACGACGACTTCACCTGGCTCAGTTGACCGGACCCGAAACCATCGATGAAGTACTTGGCCTGCCAGATGGTGACCTTCGCGCCGAGGTCGCCCACCATGACGTCGATTCCCCAGTCACCACCAGAGGCGACGATCTGCCGAGCCTCACCCACCGTACGCTGCACCAGCAGAGCGATCATCTGCTCGAACTCGTGCCGCGCGCCCTCCGTGCCGGTGCGCACCTGGTGGGCCCGGAAGTCGATACGCGGCACGCCGGCCGGAACAACCACGCCCACCCCACTTCATTTCCCGGCGATCACCGACGTCGAGCCTCACTGGAACTGGCAGAATATTGCGGTCACCTTGGGTGACTAAACCCGCCCTCCACGATCGGAGTAGAGAACTATTATCCCTGCTCACGCCAACCTTGCTGCCGGTCAGCATGTAGCTGAGCGTGGTCACCTTTGATTACACGACCTACGTCCACCGACCCGAGTCGCTGGTTGGCGTGTGCGCGTCGTAGGCTGGCCGGCCAGCGGGAGAGAGGTGCAGACGTCGAATGTGGGGTCCATCGCCGTGGCACGGAGGCACTCCTTCCCCGTTTGCCGTCAGCAACAACGGCCATCCGGACCAGCTGGCCCACGCAAGCTGGAATGAAGGCGCACGTTTGAGCCGGCTCCTCGCCGAGGGATGGCGGCCGCCGCCGCAGACCGGCCAGATCGCCCTCGGAGCCGGGGAAGACCTCCTCGCGCAGGCCGAATTCGTGCGCTACGCATACGCCCACGGCGATCCGCTATACGAGAGCAGTCACTTCAGGGTCGGCGGGAACCTGCTGACGGTCGCCGCCTCGATGGCGGCCAACGCCGTCTACAACCAGTACCGGCAGGAGCGGCACCGACAGGCAGCTGCTCCGCGGTGGCGCTTCAGTGAACGCGGTTACCTCTATCTGACCTCGCATCGGTTCGCCCTCGTCCTGCCCAGTGGATGGGCGGACATCGAGTTTGAGCACATCCGCGCCTCCCATTGCGAGCCGGACGGGTTCGTGATCTTCCTCGCCGGCCTGGCGCCGTTGAAGATCTCCGTCTGGCCGACCCACTGGTTCTACGTTCTTTTCCGCTATCTTGCGTACGGAAAAATCGAGCCGTTCGGGTCGGCCAACGACGAACGGCCCGACAAGCTGGGCCGAGGATTCGAGGATCAGAAGGCTACCTTTTCAGTCGATCCGCCAGCCGACTGATCGTCTTGTCCTCGAGGTCGTCGACGGCGAAGTTCAACGCCGATTGCCCGGCGTGGTCGACGTCACCGAAGACCTGCACCCAGGCGACGTCGGTGATGCGCCAGTCCGCCAGCCCGGCAGCAGTCCGGAGGCCCAGCGCCCCGACGGGCGTCAGCGCCGTCATCTAAGGCCGTCAGGCGCGTTGACCCGCTGTTCTCCAGGCGGAGATGCGCCCGCCGCCTCACTTGCCCCCCGAAGTTCCAACGATCCCGTCCGTACTTTGCACCGTGGGCACGCGCGTAGACGAGCCACCAGGGCGGTGCCCTCTGCGCCGATGTAATAATCGCGACGCGGGCCGGCATACGGGGGCGGGCCCGGACGGGGGTGGACCTTGTGTCGCCGGAGGACCGGTGGGACTTTTTTCTTTCCTATGCCGCATCGGACCGTGCCTGGGCCGAGTGGGTCGCCTGGCAGCTGGAGTCCGCGAATTATCGAGTTCTGATCAAGGCATGGGATTCCGTGCCGGGATCGAACTGGAGTTCGCATATTCAGGCAGGCATCGTGGGCTCGAGACGCACGATTCTCGTGCTCTCCGCGGCCTACCTGCGGTGTCTTGACGACGCGCCCGAATGGCAGGCGGCCATCGCGGCGAACCCGTCCGGATCCGACCGGCGCCTGCTGCCCGTCCGCGTCGAGGAGTGCGAGGCGCCGGGCCTGCTGGCTCGCCTGGCCCCGATCGACCTTTTCGATGCCTCCCCCGAGTCGGCCCGGGACACCTTGCTGCAGCTCGTCCGCCATGCCCTGGACGGCCGCGCCAAGCCCGCCGCCGAACCGGCATTCCCCCGTCAGACGCCGGCCGCGTCCGCGACTCGACCCGCGCCGGCCTTTCCCACCGGCACTCCGAGGCCGGCTGGCGCCCCCAGCCCGGCTGGTGTTCCCAGCCCGGCTGGTGTTCCCAGCCCGGCTGGCGTCCTGGGTAGGACCGACAGGCCGGACCGGTTCGTCACGCCGGTGCCGAACCCCGCCGTGCGGGACGCTGGCGTTCCCACCTCTCCGGCAGCCCGCCCGGCCCGGCCCGGCGTCGTGCTCGCCCGGCGGGAAGCCTCCGAGACCTGCGAGGCGCGGCGTCCGGCCGCCCAGGCCCGCGGCGGCGCGCGTACCTCGCGGGCCCGGCTGACCACCACGCATTCCGGCGGGACGGCCGGAGATCCCCACACCCCGCCATCAACACCGTCGCCGTCGCCACCGCCCTCGCAGCAACTGCCACCGCGACCGCCCTCGCCCGCTGGTGAGGCGAGCGCTCCTGGTTCGAACGCCGACCGCTGGGCGACAGCGCCACCGTCCCGACCGGTCGGCGGCGCTACCGCCCGGCCTGGCGCGTCCTGGGCCGCGTTGCCGACCGCGCGGTTGACCTGGCTCAAGGGGACTACGGACGCCGCTGTGCGTCGCGCACTCGACCCGCTGCCGGATGACGCGCCCGCCGCCGTCGCCTACCGCCCACCCGTGCTCGCCTCCATGCCCGCCCACCGGCAAGCGCTACTCGACGAGCTGGAGACGGTGGCGATGGCCATGCTGCCCGCCTGGCTGCCCGAGAGCGAGGCGATCGAGTCCGCGGGTGGAGCGGCGCCGGCGGCGATACGGGACCTCGCCTCGAAGACAGCCGACGCCTGGGGGATCTCGTCGCGGTACCTGGCCGACCTCGCCGAGCGCTCGCTGCGTGGCGGACCGCGGCCACGGACCAGCCGCTTTCCGCCGGATATTCGCGCGGTGGGGGCCGCCCAGGCCGTCGCCTCGGGGTTCGGCCGTGCGGACCTGGTGCTGGTCGTCGATCCAGCCGCGCAGGAATCGCGTCCTGCCGAGCAGCGAGCACTGCTGGACGCGTTGGAGTGGTTCGCTTACCAGGGCCGTGTCGGTGTCTGGCTGACCGGTCAGCCGGACGCGCCACACGCCGACCGGATCCAGGCTCTGCCCTGTCCGGCGAGCCCCGCGAACAACCGGTCCACCTGTGCCGTCCCGGCCGGCTCGACGGCAGCGCCGGTCGCACCGCCCACGGCGGCTCCGCGATCCCCACGCGCGGCGCCGGGCACCTCCGCGGCGCCAGCCATCTCCGTCCCGGGACCGCCGGCGGCGACCGTACCGGCGGTACGGGGGCGGCCACATCCGGCGAGCCGGGCGGAGCAGCAGCTCGAATGTGCGCTGAGCCGCCATGCCTGGGCGCGTGGCCGGGCCTGGAACCAGCCGCACCGGTCGGGACCGCTCTCGGCGCTGATCTACGTCGACCTGGCGTGGTTCGCGCAGCGGGTCGTCGTCGAGGTGGACGGCCCTGAGCACCGCGCAATGGCGCACTACGAACGCGACCGCTGGCGGGACAACGAACTCGGTCTCGAGGGCTTCACCGTCCTGCGGTTCACCAACGACGCGGTTCTCGGCGACGTGGACCTCGTCATCAGCCAGATCGAGCGCTGCATAACGGCACGCCGGAAACCATCGGAAGAGGCAACCAACCCATGACCCGCGACAGCTCGGCGTCCCGCGGCGGCTCGGCCACCCGCGACGCGACGGCGCTCACCGTCCGGCAGGCAGCGATCCTGCTGGCTCTGCTCACCCAGACCCAGCCCATCTCCAACAGCGAGCTGCGGGACCGGTTCGATTTCACCCTGGTCGGCGACGACCGGCGTCGCCTCAACGAACTTGGACTTGTCGGCAGCAAAAAGATTCGCGGCCATGGCAACGTCCTCTTCCACGAGCTGACGGACGCCGGCTGGAACAGGGCGTCGCGGGAGCTGACCCCGAGTGCCGAGTTCACGAGGCTCAGCGTGCCCGCCGGCGTCTTCTTCGCGTTCGCTGAGGGGGTGGCCCGGCTCCTCGTGCGTGAGCAGCGGGCGATTGGCGAGGCGCTTGGCGCGTACGCCGGGCCACCCGATCCGGGCTCAGATGGTTCGCCCGAGGCGGATCCGGCCGGAACCGGTCCGCTGTCGGCGGCCTCCGCGCCCAAGACGGCTACGGCGGAGACGGAGATGGAGGCGGACGCGGAGGCCGATCGGAGCGGGAATCCCGCCAGCCTGGAAACGACGATTCGGGCGGCGTATGCCAGCCTGGCGACCGACGCTCACGACTGGGTGCGGCTGGCCGACGTCCGACCGCTACTCGGAGGCGTCGACCGGAAACAGGTCGACAGGGTGCTGCGGCAGATGGCCCGGCGGCCCGACGTGCGGGTGGTGCCGGACGAGGACCAGAAGTCCCTGACTGCCGCTGACCGCGCGGCCGCGGTCCGCATCGGTGAGCACGACAACCATCTGCTGTTGATCGGGCCGGTATGAGCGCCGAACTGGAGGCGCTCGCCGCCATCAAGCTGGATTGGGTACACGGGCTCGAGGACGTCTGGCGCGACTCGCCGGTGCACGTCGACGGCGTCCACGTCGAGCCGCGCCGGCGCATTCTCGCGGCTCTGGACCGGCTCGGCGAGCGGAAGCCGCCAGGCATCGTCGTCCAGGGTCAGGCCGGTGCGGGGAAGACACACCTGCTCGGCTGGGTACGTCAGCAGGTCGAACGGCGGGGCGGTTACTTCTTCCTGATCGGCCCGGTGAGTGGGGACGCGTTCGCCGAGAGCGTCGTCTCGGCGATGCTCACCGGCCTCTTCCGGACCGTCGACGGCGAGGCGGAGATCCGGCGCTTCCTTCTGGCGCTGTGCGCGCAGTTCCGCGTGCCGGCGGAGCTGACCTCCGCGGTCGTCGGGGACCAGCCTCTGGAGCCGACTCATCTCAAGGACCTCGTGGTCGCGTTCTTCGACCACGACCGGGCGCTGGCTCGCGAATGCCAGCACACCCTGCGCGCCCTGGTCCTGTACAGCTCGGACGACTATGACGCCCAAGCGGTCGGCGAGACCTATCTGCGGTCGATGGACGAGCAGGAGCCCGGCGAACGGGCCCGCCGCGGCATGCAGGCGCGGACCCGCCCGCCGATGGACATCGCCCGCGATCTGTCCCGGCTGCTCGCGCTGACCGGACCGAGCGTCATCGCGGTTGATCAGGTCGATGGAGTCGTCGCCGAGCTCACGGCACGCGACGAGGCAGCGGACAGCGGCCTGGGCGGCTTCGGCGGGTCGGGTGCGGTGCGGCTGAACATGCTGGCGGACGGCCTGCTCGTCCTGCACGAGCGCATGGAACGGACGCTGTGCCTGCTCGCCTGTCTGCCGGTCAGCTGGATTCAGTTCCGTGAACGAGCGGTGGCCTCCATGCGTGACCGGTTCTCGGCGATCATGCCACTCAACCGGCTGGACGACCCGGAGATCACGGCCAGGATCATCGAACGCCGGTTCCAGGAGGACTTCGACCGCATCGGCTTCGCCCCGCACTATCCGACCTGGCCGGTAGCCCGGTCAGCCTTCGACCGCGCGCCCCAGTACACCCCGCGCGAGCTGTTGCAGCGCATCGACCGGCATATCCAGGAGTGCTTGTCCACGGGCGTCGTCCGTGAACTGTTCGACTTCGCCGCCGCGGACGAGAATGACATCGTCGATGTTCAGGACAACGGTGACCACGACATCACCGACATCACCGTTAGCACGAATTTCACCGATGGCACCGACCTGGACGGCGAGCGCCTGGATCGGCTGGATCGGCTGGGGCGCGAGGACCGGAGCGGCGGTGGACGCGGCCGAGCGGCTGACGAGGTCGGCGCGACCAGTCCTGAGGTGCTCAGCGCGCTCGACGCCCAGTTCGCCGAGCTACGAGCAGGCGCGCCGCGCGTCGCGGCAGTCAACGAGGACATCCTGGTGCCCGTGCTGCTGACCGCCGGACTGTCCGCGTGGATCATCGAGAACGGCGGGGCGCACGACTACAGCCTCGAACCGATGCCGAGCACACGCCCAGCGCTGCACGCCCGGCTGACACGCACTGTCGACGCCGACACCGGCGAGCAGCTGCACTGGTGCTTCCGGGCAATCACAGCCAGCCACGGCAACGCGATTCTGCCGCGTATCACCGCGGCCTGCACCGCCGCCGCCATGGTCGCCGGCAACCCGCGGCGACGGCTGTTCCTGCTACGGAACGATCCGTGGAGTCCAGGGAAGAAGGTGCAGCAGGCCCTGGCCGCGTTCAGCGCCGCCGGCGGCCGTACCCTGCGGTTGCACGCGGGCGACCTGGACACTTTCATGGCGTTGCGGACCCTGCTCGACCAGCGGCCAGCCGGGCTGCGCGCGTGGCTGGCCTCCCGGCGCCCCGCCAGCGGCACCTGGCTTCTGCGGGAGGCACTCGGCGACGCGGCCGGCACCGACCCGACCGGCTCCGCCGCCCTGGCGCCCCGCGCCCCCACCATGACGCCCGGTCCCGGCCGCCTGGGCAGCGCTGGTGACCCTGACCCTGACCCTGATTTTGACTTTGGCCCTGAGGCCGAGCCCGGCCCCGAATCACCGCCACAGGTCGCGCCGGGGCCACGCTCCGCGGCACCCGCCGGTGTTGTTCGTTCGTCATTCGCTTCGGCGGACGACCTGGGTGGCGGTGTCGCGGCCCCGTCCGCGCTCACGCTCGGCACGGCGGTACGGGGAGACGCGCCGGCCCGGATCGATCTGGCCGTGCTGCGCCGCCATGTCACGATCTTCGCCGGATCGGGCTCGGGCAAGACGGTGCTGATCCGCCGGCTGGTCGAGGAGTGCGCGCTTCGCGGGGTGTCCTCGATCGTGCTTGATCCGAACAACGACCTGGCCCGCCTCGGTGACGCCTGGCCAAGCCCGCCGGCCGGCTGGAGAGACGGCGACGCCCAGTTCGCCGCCGAGTACCTGGCCGCCACGGACGTGGTGATCTGGACGCCGCGTCGCGACGGCGGGCGGTCGCTGACCTTCCAGCCGCTGCCGGACTTCGCCGGGCTGCGCGACGACCCGGACGAGTTCGAGGCGGCGATCGACGCGGCCGTCGCGACGCTGGCCGTCCGAGCGAACGTCACCGGGAACGCGAACCGAGCCAGCCTCGGACGGGCAGTTCTGACCGCGGCGCTACGCCATTTCGCCCGCGGTAACCGGACTGGTCTGACCGCGTTCATCGAGCTGCTGGCCGAACTGCCGGACGGGGTGGCCGACGACCTCGACCCGGCGGGGAAACGCTCTGTCGAGCTGGCGCAGACGCTACGAGCGGCGATGGTCAACGATCCGTTGTTCGGCGGAAAGGGCGAGCCGGTCGACCCTGGGACGCTGCTTGTCCCCGCGCCGGGGCAGCGTGCCCGAGTTTCGGTGATCAGCCTCGTGGGGCTGCAACATGATGAGCAGCGCCAGAGCTTCGTCAACCAGCTCCAGCTCGCCCTGTTCTCCTGGGTGAAGCGCAATCCGGCCGGAAATCGGCCCCTCGGCGGGTTGTTCGTCATGGACGAGGCGCAGACGTTCGCCCCGTCCGGCCCGTCCACCGCCTGCACCACGAGCACCCTGGCGCTCGCCTCGCAGGCCCGCAAGTACGGCCTTGGGCTGGTCTTCGCCACCCAGGCGCCGAAGAACCTGCACAACGGAATCCCCGGCAACGCCACCACACAGATGTTTGGCCGGCTCAATGCCCCGGTCCAGATCGAAGCGGCCCGGATGATGGCCCGCGCCTGCGGCGGCGACGCCCCGGACATCGGCCGGCTCGCCGTCGGCGAGTTCTACGCCACGAGCGAGACCCTGCCATTCATGAAGATCCGCACACCGATGTGCCTGAGCCACCATCCGCCTTCGCCGCTGACCGCCGAGGAGGTCATCACCCGCGCCCGCCCGGACTTGACCGCATGATCACGGCGACGAGGCTGCCGTAGTACCAGCCGTGGGCTCGGGCGACGGGGCGGGATAGCTCCATCCGAGGCCGGTCTTGTCGCCGCTGACCCAGGCCACGTACACGTGGACATAGATCGTCGAGCTGTCCTCGGCGCGGGTCCCGAGGCAGTACATCTCGGCATCCACCTCGTTGCGGAGGTCGCCGGGGCAGTCCGGCGTGTACTCCCCTCCCGCGTCCCACATCCGGCGCATCGGACCGATCTGGGCCTCGACCTCGGCTTCGGGCACCACCAGCCGGAGCGTCGGCTCAGGGGTGGCGCCGGCCGCCGTCGGCTCGGCGGCGGCGCTTCCGGTCGGCGTCGCCGGTGTCTCCGCGGCGACGGGCGTCGCCGAGACGACCGCGGTCTCGACGACCTGAGGCGCGGACGCGGACGCGGTCGGCTCCCCTACTCCGGCTGTGGCCGCTCGCCGCCTCCTCACGGATTCCCCATCGCTATCGACGATTCAGGTTGTTTACTTCCATTAGCTTGCTCTATCATGCAGAAGCTACAGCTTGCGACCGACAATTAGCGTATCGGCGGCAATGATGTCAATCTCCTGATCATGCGAGGCTGTCCGCCGCTCCACGCAAGCACATTGAAGATCGGGAGTCACATGCCCCTGAAACCTGATCCAGATGCAATGCGCCAGTTCTGCGACAGGGCCCTTCCCGGCATGCTCACCGAGGCATGCGATGTGCCGGTGGAGGAGAGCGCGGCCATAGCCGGCGATGTGCTACAACGGGCCGAGGCGATGGCCGCCCTCGACCGAACGGCCCGGCAGGTGATCTCCGCCCCGTTCTTCGAGGAGTCGTTCGACCATGACCCTGCGGATGCATCGCCCTGGTTGAAGGCGGCGACCACGGTAGTGGTCCGCAACAGCGCGCTCGAGGTGCCGCACACCCGCGGTGTCGTCAACGTCGGCGGTATCAAGGCGATCACCACGTTTGCGGCCGGACCGTTGTCCCATCTACTTGCCAGCGCGCCCGGCCGACTCGACGGCGGGATGTTCGGCGGGCTGGCGGCGCGCTATCCACGTGCCTGGTCCGCCCTCGAGGCCTTGCGCGGGCTCCTTGTCGACGGTGGAGGCCGGGCGTCCTACCGACTACCGGTCGCGGCCAGCCCAGAGCTGCCGACCGATGACGAACTGGTCGACGCGCCCACGGCGACGGCGGCCGGAGCGTCCTCGGGCTTTCTCCGGCAGGTCGTCTGCAGCGGGATCGACCCGAGGTTCGACCGGGCTCTGATGGCCGCCCTGAGGACGGCCGAGACCGAACCGGGTTTCGTGTTCGTGGTGAGTGCGCTGAGTCGAATCTCCCGGAACAGCGAGAAACTGTGCCGTGCCCTGGAGTTCCTGCTCGCCTGTGACGCCCGGGTCCTGACGACGAACTGCCTGATCGCCGTGGACGCGGTCTACCTCCGGAGGTCTCACCTTGTCCGGCCTGACTCGACGGACCCCGTCGCCGGACTTACAGATCAAACTGGAATCAGCGGTGTTCACCGCAAGACGATCCAGACCTGCCTGCGTCAGGCCGCCTCGCCCGCGTGAGTCTTAACATCGATCATCCTGACCGGCCGGTTGAGCAAGAAGCAGGCGGCGGTCCGACGTCTGGCCGATCCGGTGGTGCGTGGAGGCGCCCTGGCCGACGACCGCCGCTGTACCGACAAGTATCGCCGCTGGAGGCCGCTCGGCACGGGTCTACCCCCGGTACTCACCGGAACGGTCTCGGCCTACGGAACCTCCGACGCGAGTAGCCTGACGCAGCCTGCGGCCTGCGGCCAACCGCCGAGCATCCTTTCGCCGCACGCCGAAGGTCATCGCAGGCCGACGGCTCCGGTTTGATCGCCCCGCTCCTCCGTGCGGGCCGGCCGCCACCATCTTCACCGGTCGGACGCCGGCGGTGGCGGCGTGACGACGATCCCCGCATTGATCAGAATGCTGAGGTCGAGAACCCAGGTCGTGGTGGAGCGCTGGCCCCAGAGCTCGAAGGCTGCGTCCACGTGCTCGCGCGCCTGCGCCTCAGTGAGCCCGGTGACCTGGCACAGGTGGGTCAGGGCCGCGCCGTCCCGGCCGCGCACCGACGCGAGGCCGAAGTGGGTCGCGGTGTGGCAGTCGGTGCACAGGCACACCAACCGACGTAGACGCTGGACGTGGGCGTGCTCGTCGTAATCCCAGCGTTCGTGGACCTCCAGCCAGCGCTCGGCGTCACGGTCCGGCCCGCGGCCGCACGCCTCACACCGCTGGTCGGCCCGGGAGAGGACCGCCCGCCGCAGCCGCTCCCAATCAGCGCCGGTCACACAGGACCGTGCATTGGTGAACCAGCACGACGACGGAACCAGGTCGACGAACAGCCCGCCGCCGAAGGACCGGTCCTCACCCGGTAGCAGGACGGGAAGGTCCGGTCGGGCCGCCCACCGACCCAGCGCCGGGATGTCCGGCCGAGGCGCGTACCACCGCCGCGCTCGCGCGTCCCAGCGCGCCCCTGCGGCCTTCGCCAGGTCCTTCTCCGAATAGGGGACGTCCAGCCACCAGCGCCCAACGGATGACGACGCCACATCTACCTCCCGGGAGACAGATGGACGGCACTGCCCGGAGCCGTCCTTCCGAGGCCGACCCGTCCAATGATATGACCGCACCTTCGCGTCTTCGAAACTCCGTACAATTCCACGGACCCGCCGGCGACAGGCGAAAAATTCCAGCTACGCGAGCCGCGATGTATCCCTGCGTGATCCTTCCACCAGAATTCACAACCGGCGGGGGCTCAGCAGGAACCCGATCCAGAGGAGGTCCCGCATCGCTCCCGCGGGCCGCTAGATCATTACTCCTCGTACGCCACGTCCGTGGACTCCACTTCGGTCTACGAGTTCGAGACTTCGTCTCCACAGTTCAGCTCGTGCCTGCTCGTCGTATGCCTGGATGTTTGGCCTGGTGTCGCTAGTCCGGTCGAAGAAGCGGCCGGTCACACCAGCGAAGGCGGCGTCGGTCACGAGCCGGTGGGTGGCGGAAACACCGTCGTCGATGCTGTCGATGTGGTGGCCGATCTCCGCCAAGACGATCTTCGTTGGCATGTAGGTCGCCGGGTGCAGGCTGTTGACGGCTACTTCGGCGCCGGGCAGCCGCTGAGCCAGCTCGAAACCGGACATGATCTGAGCGAGCTTGCTTTGGCCATAGGCGCGGGTGCCGCTGTAACCGCGCTCGATCATCAGGTCCCCCAGGTCAAGAGGGTGCTGGCCGATGGAGGCGACGTTCACGATGCGGGCTGGGGCAGACCGGCGCAGCAGCGGGAGCAGATCGAGGGTGAGAAGGAACCCCGCCAGGTAGTTGACGGCGAAGCGCAGCTCATAACCGTCGACGCTGGTACGGCGGGTATGTCCGTCGGGGTGGCCGGCACCGATGCCCGCGTTGCTGACAAGCACGTCGAGCCGGTCGGCGACCGCCTGCACGTCGCTGGCGAGGCGGCGCACCTGGGCCAGTTCGGCCAGATCCGCCTGCATGGTCCTGGGCCGCGAGACACGGTGGGTGGTCTGGATGTCGTCGGCGGTACGCGCGAGCTTGTCGGGGTCACGACCGTGCAGGATCAGGGTGGTGCCTTCGGCGGCGAGCCGGTGCGCCAGTGCACGGCCGTGTCCGTCGGTGGCGCCGGTGATCAGAACGGTCCGCGGGCCGGTCATGTGCTCCTCGCCTCCGGTGCGGTGGGCGTGTCGACGGCGGTTTGTGGTTGGGCGGTTCGTGGTTCGGCGAGCGTGGCGACGAGCTCGTCGATCAGGTTCTCGTCGACGAGTTGGCTGGTGGCGAGCATCCGGTACCAGATGACGCCGAAGACCAGGTCGACGGCGGTGCCCGGAGAGGGGACGGGCGGCAGGTCGCCGCGGGTCCGAGCGCGGTCGAGAATGATCCCGAGCGCGTCCCGGCGGCGCTGCAGGAACGCGGCCCGAAACCGGTCCCGGAACTCCTCGTCGATCTGCGCGTGGGCCATCAACGCCCGCAGCGCATCGACGACCCGCCGGTCACGGCCCAGCCGGAAGCTGGCCACGAGGAAGGCGCGCAGGTCGGCGGGGTAGCTGCCCTCGTCCGGGATGGGTACGTGCAGGTCGGCCTTGGTGGCCAGTGCGTCGAGCAGCACATCGGCCTTGGACGGCCACCATCGGTAGATCGTCTGCTTGCCCGCGCCGGAGCGAGCCGCGATGCCCTCAATGGTCAGGCCGGCGTAGCCGACCTCGCCCACAAGCTCGACGGCCGCGGCCAGGATGGCCAGCCTGCTCTCCTCGCTGCGCTTACGCCCGGGGCGGTCCGGAGCGGTGTGGCCGGTCACGGTGTTCATGCTAGCGTCAATTCGAGACGAGACGTACCGGTTCGAAATAGGAGATCAGATCACATGGACGAGCGCGCCTGGCTTCCCTGGCAACGATGATCTGGAGGCCGCGGCGTGTCCACGATCGCGCTCGACGAACTGGAAGCCTGCTTCTACGCCGGCAAGCGACACCAGATCGAGCAGCGCCGCACCGAGGAGATCCTCCGCGACGACACCACCGAGAGCACGCCTCCTCTGTCAGCCTGCGGGCGGCGCCGTGTGCACGTACGCGGACGTCACTTCCCAAATGGATCTTGACCAGGCTGTCCTTGGCGCCGGTACCTGCCGGGTGCGGCGCCGAATTCACGTTTGAACGCCTTGGCGAACGCGAATTCCGAGCGGTAGCCACAACGTTCGGCGACCGCGCTCAGTGGGGCCTTGGACTCGCGCAGCAGTCGCGCGGCAGTCGTCATCCGCCACCACGTCAGGTACGCCAGTGGGGGCTGACCGACGATGGTGGCGAACCGCTTGGCGAAGGCCGCGCGCGACAGTCCGGCCTCCCTGGCCAGATCCTCGACGCTCCACGGGCGCCCGGGGTGGCGATGGACGTGGTGCAGCGCCGTCGAGATGGCCGGGTCGTTCAGCGCCATGACCCAGCCGGTCAGGGCATGTCCGGACTGCTCATCGAGCCAGGCGCGCAGGACGTAGAGCAGCAGCATGTCGATGAGCGCGGGCACGATGGCCTCCGTACCGGCGCGGGGCCGTCGCAGTTCGTTGCCCAGGAGATCGACGGCGGCACGAAGATCGGGATGGTGCCCGACGCGGGCGGGTAGGTGAACGACCTGGGGCAGGCCGTGGAGCAGCGGGTGCGGGCGGGTCTGGTCGAAGCTGTAGGAGGCGCAGAGCAGCTCCGTGGTGGCGCCCGCGCCGGGGATGGTCATCTCGCTGATCGCCGACTCGTCGCCGGGACTGGGGTGGAAGTCGATCGTGGGCCTGCCGGGCTGGTCGACCAGCGCGTGCGCGTCACAACCTGGCCAGCTCCGATCCGATCATGGCGGAGGTTCCGGAGATGCAGTACCTCTACCAGCGGCCCGCCGTCCTGGACGCCACGCTGGCCACACGGACATTCGACCTCAAGCCGACCCCCCTCGACGACGTCCTGATCGAAACCGCCCAGGCGATGACAAGATCCGCGTAGCGAGTCGCGGTTACGGGTGCGGCACTCGTCACGGTCGCCGGCACAGGTGGACGTCCCGAGGTGCAGCGCGGTGAGGCACGGCAGATCCCGCTCGAATCACTAGCCGTCGGCACCATCCGGTGGGGCTACAAGGTCAGCAGGGTCCGCGCCCTGGCGAAGAGGCTGTCTCACGAGCCACGGCGCGATCCCAACCAATCCCCCGAACAGTTCGTCACCGACGTCGTCAAGACCGTGACATGCCGTAGCGGCTGTCCGGCTCTCGAGGACCGGACCCCGTCGCGGTCACGCTCACCTCATGAGGCCGGTCCGATGACGGTCCCGCGCACGCAGCAAACCGCTGCCGCGCCACCGCCTTGAGGAGCTCTGCCCCTCGATGAGCCGGCGAGCGGAGAGTTCCACCGACTCCCTAAGACCGCCGAGCTCACCGGGGAGACGCCGCCGGATTCCGGCGTCCCCTGTGCGCCTCATCCGGGGCCGAATACACGTGCCCCGAGGTCTGGCCGTGACGGAGGTCGATGGCGCTGCGGCACTGGTCGGCTGGTACCGGCATCGAGGCTCGACCTGGCTGCCGCCTCGAATGCGTCCCTGGGCCAACCGGATGGGGGTCGACATCACCAGCCTCGACGTCCGCGACCTCGGCTACCGATGGGGCTCGCTCGGTACCACCGGCCGGATCAACATCCACTGGGCGACCATGCAACTACCGGTAAGCCTCGTCGACTACGTCCTCGTCTACGAACTCGCCCACGCCCACGCCCACGAACGAAACCACACACCGAACTTCTGGCGAATCGTCGAACGCACCATGCCTGACTACAAGACCCGCAAGAGCAGGCTCGCCGCCCTCGGCGCCAACCTCTGGCTCGGATAAGAGCGGCCGTGTACCTGGGCGGGTGCGCCCCGTTTCCCGGACCAGCCTGCGGCTACACACCGTCGCAGTCAGCCATCACAACCCGTCAGTGCACAGCTGCAGCATCCGGCCAACTGCAGAGAGCCGCATATCTTGCTGTAGCGATCCACGTGGTCGGGGCGACTCCAGTCCGTTGCACCGCGTTAAATGCCACCATGTGGCATTCTCCTCCTATTGTCGCCTTTCCGCTGGTCACCCACACTGCTCTAGCTGCTCTTTAATGCTCAAACTACGTAGTAGCAATCCATCCTGTCGTGGTTTCGCGAGTCGTGGGGCGGGCATCTTCCCCGCTGTCGTCCTCTTGCGGTCTGCATTTCCGACGACACGTTATATCGTCGGTCGCCGCCAAGGTGGAGACGCTTGCCGGCCGAGAAGACCCGGATCAATGTTCGGGTCCTGGCCATCCTCTCTCGATTGGAGATCCCACCGTGATCAAGATGATCACTACCATTTGCACAGCCGCCTTGATGCCAATCCTATTCATCCTTGCCGCAAATCCTGCATCTGCGGCCAGCGTGGGACCAAGCTTCAACTCTAGGGCAGCATGCGTTGCATACGGAAACATGCCACCTATTGACCAAGACTGGGCTTGCGCTTTTGAAGGCGACCGGTGGGATTACTACTATAATCCTTAACCCTTAGCCCTTGGAGGCCGGCGCGCGTTTCGGATGAGGAATGACGGTGGAGTAGGGAGCTGGAGTCATCACGTTGCGTGACAGATTTCCAGCTCCCTCCCATCGAACCATGCATGCAGTTCATGTGCCCATGAGACAGGAGGTGACGCCGTGTAGGCGGCCGATCAACCTGTCGTAAGTTCGTCGTCGCTTGCCGGCGAGAGTCCGGTCTTCGCGGACATGCCGGCGTTCCGGGTCGGAGCCGCGGCCGGCCTGCGGCCACTGCCCGCATGGAAACGAGCCGCCGACTTTCTGTTCGTGCAGGTCAGCTACTCAGTGGATGCCCTGCTGCGCTGGCGCGACGCCCATCCGGTCGAACGGGACCGGGCTGCCGGGGTCGAGGCGGCCTGCGACCAGGTGCTACAGCTGCGCGACACCGGCGCCTTCGCCGGTGTTCACCTCGTCCCGGTGAGCCGCTACCGCCAGGTCGCCGCCCGCCTCGAAGATCTGCTCTGACCTCGTTCAGATGCCACTCGGCGCGTTGCCGATGGTGCGCGACTTCCTGGCCTGTCTGGGACCTCGCGGAGCGGAGTGGCTACGCGGTGACCGCCGACCAGCTCCGCGAGGTCGTGAGACGTCCAGATCGCGGCCGGTCGCTGGCACCACTGCGATCCGAACATCCTCATCGTCCCGAACACCGCTCACGATCTCACTGAGGATCTCCGACACCCCTCCGTAAGCCAACCCGCACCCGCGAGGGTGTCTCACACGCGACTGACAGGGGGGTGGCGCACACGTCCGTGACGTCAGCTTCAGTCAGACGCCTCCACCCTGCCCACCGGCAGCAGCCCCAGGTCATGGCCAGCCTCCGCAACGGCGCGATCACGATCCTGCGCCCGATCGGCGCCACTAACATCGCCCGGCCATCGTCCGGTACGCCCGCAAGCCAGGTCCCGACAGGTGGGGGAGCCCTCGATATTGGGCGGGCCTCTTGGGCACCATGGCCAGATGGACACCGACCCGCTGATGACCGTGACCGAGGTGGCTGATCACCTGCGCCTGACCGCGTCGTCATGGCGCGCCTACGTCGCGGACGGATCCGCGCCGACGCCTGACGACCCTGACATCGACCGGCCCGCGAACCGGCGCCGTCCGCGCTGGCGCCGTTCGACGGTAGATGCCTGGCATGCGCAGCGGCGCCCCCGCGGTCGATCGCAGGGGACGCAGGCGGCCACGGCGTCAGGCGAGGCCGGGTAGCCGGCGAGCCCAGCAGCCGTTCAAAATCTGCTCGGCGTCCTGGAGCACCACGATCTCGCGCACAAAGTTGTGATCCTCGCGGAGTGGCGTCCACTGACGTGGTGTACGGATCGTGATCGTCTAGCGACTCGCCGGGGCGGCGGTCCGTGACGTAGAGCGACCATCGCGTGATCCTAACGAAAAACCCGCGAAAGCGACTCGATGATCGAACTCGCCGTTGTCGACTTGGCCGACTACGGAACCGATTCAGCCGGGCCGATGTCGTTCCACCTCGGCCGGCATCGAACGCCAGCTCTATACGCCTAGAACGAGAAGGTCGATCCCAGCAATTAATTTCGCCGGGACTGAGTCGGAGGCGCAGCTTCCCTCACGAGTATAACCGCGGCGATCCGCCTGGCCGACCTGCGGTTCGCCGGTGGACCGGGCCGACGTGGTGACCGGCGTCAGTGCTGCGAGGACCTGTTGGCCCCGTCCCTCGCGGCGTTTCGCGCCTGATCGTGAGGGAGGCTGCCGAGCGTTCGGCATGCGAGACGGTCGCCCGTCACATGCTCTATCAGCTCTCGTCTCTCGAGTGAGTAGTTCTGGCGGAACGGGCTCGGCGAGGACGCACTCCGTCGATGGCGAGCATCAGCAGCCGCTCGGCTTCGGCCGCTCCGTCGGCTTCCTGTTCCATGGCCAGGCCGACCGCGTTGGCGAGCTTAAGGAGGTCGATAATGGCTACGTCAGGACGTACAGCACGTGCCCGGCGGGCGTTCGCCAGTAGTGCCTCGCCCGCGTTCACCACCAGCGCATGGCAGGTGGTGTCCAGGGCTGGATCGCGGGCGCCGTGTATCAGTGACGCCGCCAGCCCGCGGTTGGATGCGATGTGCACGGCGACGGCGCGAAGCCAGGCGACCAGTGCACGCTCGGGATCGAGGTCGGCGGCCAGGTCGCGCGCCGCGGCGCACAGGGCCTCGACCCGGTCTCGGAAGACGGCTTCCAGCAGCGCATGCCGGGAGGGGAAGTGGCGGTGCAGGGTGGCGGAACCGACCCCGGCCCGACGGGCGATGTCCTCCAGGGACGCCTCGGCTCCATGCTGGGCGACGGCGGACCCGGCCGCGTCGAGAATCAGGTTGTAGTTGCGCCGAGCGTCGGCGCGCAGCGGCCGCTCGGCCGTGACCGGCGCGGTTCTGCCTTCGGACATTGCACCTCCAGCGGACTTGCCAAACGGGGTGGCCCCCCAGATATGGTACCCACATCAAGTGGGGAGGCACCCCGGTTGGTCGAATCGTCCAGCCGGCGTAGTCCGAGAGCCGGGAGAGACCGTGGCTATGTCAGGCCAGAGGATCGTGGTGGTGGGTGCGACCGGCTTGCAGGGACGCGCTGTGACGGCACATCTGCTTGCTGCTGGCTGGCGGGTGCGAGCGATGACCCGCGATCCAGGCGGCGCGCCCGCGAGGGCACTCGCGGCGGAGGGGGCGGAAATCGTACGCGGTGAGATGGACGACATCGACTCCCTGACCGCGGCGATGCACGGCGCCTACGGTGTGTTCAGCGTCCAGCCGACCGTAGGATCGGTCGGCACACCGCCGGACTTCACCGCGGCCGACGAGATCCGGTGGGGCGGCAACGTGGCACAGGCAGCGCAGACTACCGGCGTCCGGTTCTTCCTCTACGCCTCCGTCGCCGCGGCAGGTCGACACGAGACCGAAGTGCTGCCGCAGGCACTGGTGAGCAAATGGCACATCGAGCAGCGCATCGCCGGACTCGGCTTGCCTGCGGCGGTTCTGCGGCCCGCTGCCTTCATGGAGAACTACAGCGCCGGGTACTACTTGCGCGACAATGCCGTTACCGCGCCCTTCGCCGCCGACGTCCCACAGCAGGTCATTGCCGTCGACGACGTCGCGGCCTTGGCGGCGTCGGCCTTTGCCCGACCGCAGGAATGGATCGGCCGGGCAATCGACGTGGCGGGTGACGAACTGACGCCGGTGCAGGTCACGACTGCCATCTGCGAGGCGATCAGGCAGCCACTGCCGTATGTACAGACCCCGATCGAGACAATCCGGCAGGTCAGCGAGGAACTCGCGTACGCCGTGGAGTGGCAGAACGAACGCGGCTGGCGCGCCGACATCCTCACCACGCGACAGATCCACCCCGACCTGATGGACTTCCGCACCTGGCTCGCCGAGTCCGGCGGAACTCAGATCAGCACATTCCTCGCCACCCAGCGTACTGGACAACAGGACACATGAGCGCCTGACTGCCTGGACCCGGGTTCGTCGCGCATGCGGTGCCGTATGGACCGGCCTCGACGGATTGACCCTAACCTCCGCCGGTGTGGCCGCACGAAATGGCCAACTAGATCTGATTCCTAGTGCGCCACGAAGCACCGTGTCATCGAGTGGAGGTGGAAGGAGTCCACCGTCTGGCCGTCGCGGCGTGTGGGGCTCCAGAACCCCGATTTTGGCGGTGACCTGCGCGTTTGCCTGCGGGACGGGGCCCGTGTCGGGCAGGCTGGATGGTCATGGTGTGGTCCCTGCTCTACGCCCTGACGCGCAACACTCTCGGGCTGATGTTGCTTCCGGATGCGTGGGGACACCGCGGGCGGATTCAGCCGATCATTGCAACATCCGGGAGGTCGAGTGTTGCGACGAGCTTATCGAGCTGACTCGCCGGAGTCGTCCAGCCGAGGATCTTGCGGGGCCGCGCGTTGAGTTCGGCAGCGACGGCCGCCAGATCGGCCGCGGTGTGGACGGACAGGTCGGTACTCTCGGGGAAGTACTGGCGCAGCAGCACGTTCGTGTTTTCGTTCGAGCCGCGTTGCCAGGGTTTGGCGGGCTCGCAGAAGTAGACCGGGACACCGGTGGCAGCGGTGAACTCGTCGTGGCGGCTCATCTCGCTACCTTGATCCCAGGTCAGCGAACGCGCCAGTGGGGTGGGCAGGCCGGAGATCTCGCGTACGAGCGCGTCGAGGACTTGGTCGGCACCTCGGCCGCCGGGCAGGTGCAGCAGCGTCAGGTAGCGGGTGGAGCGCTCGACCAGGGTGGCGATGGCGGACCGGTTGCCCTGGCCGACGATGGAGAGTCGGCGTGGAACGCGTTACCGGGCTCACGCCCAGCACGTCTTTCCACGCCGTGGGCGCGGTCGGATATCCCGGTGATGTCCCGCCTGCTGATCTCCCGCTGACGCAGGCTGGCCGGTCCCGTGGGTGCTATCTGCGCATCACCGGTGGTGTCGCCGGCTGCTGCCGGGGGACCGTGCGCAGTGGCAGGGTGCTTTCGCGCCGGTCCCGGGCGGCGATGTCGGTCTCACCGAGCTGATCCGCCGGGCCGCGGGCGGCGGGGGCGTCCGGGACGGGGCCACCCCCCGGCGACAAGACGAAGATCCTGTCTTGCCAGATTCTGCGGACATGGAACTCGGGGCTGGTGACACCGCCGAGCGCGGTGACGATGATGAACATCAGCACGATGGTCGACCCGAACGTGGTGAGAATGCCCAGCGTGAACGGGTCGCATCCGACCTGTGGATACAGGCTCGGATCGGGCGTGACACGGGTTGCCGCCATCGCCGTGTAGTGCATCCCGCAGACCGCGCCAGCCATGACCGCGGATGCGCTGAGGACCCGGATGATGCCGCCGACACGGAACGCGATCCAGAAGGCGACAGTGGCGGCCACTGTGGCGATGACAACAGAGATCAACACCAAGCTGGGGCTGTAGTCGATCGCCCCGGCGGTCCGCATCGCCGCCATCCCGGTGTAGTGCATCGCCGCGATACCCAGCCCTGCGAAGATGCCGCCACGAACGAGCCTGTCGGTGTTGAACGGGTCTGCGGCCACCACCCAGATTCCCACCCCGGAGACGGCGACCGCGATGACGAGCGACAGCAGGGTGATCCGGAGGTCGAAGCTGACGGGGACCTCGATGTGATAGGCGACCATCCCGACGAAATGCATCGACCAGATCCCGCCGCCACCCAGCGCCAGGGCCGTCACCGCCGCCCAGCCAAGCCGCTTGGCCCCGCGGTACTCCCGGATCCGGGTCGCGCTGGCCAGGGCCGCAAAGGAGCCGAGCACCGCTAAGCCATAGGAAAGTCCGACGAAATACAGGTTGTAGGACGCATCCAGATGGGGGTGGGCGGCCGCGAGGCTTACCACGGTCGGATTTGCTGCGGTACCCATGCCATTCACCGCTACTCCCCGTTTTGCGACTTCACTGTCGCAGAGATTCCTATCGCTTCCCTGCGGTGGAATCCCGGCCCCGGCGAGGCAGACCACCCCTGGGCAACACGAAGGATCACACGAGGGCCACGAGGCGCCCGGACGGCACGCTGGTGCCGACCTCGTGTCGTAACACCAGCAGTTCCAAGTCCTTGGACGCCGATGAACGGCCGAGCAGGACAAGCCGGTTACGTACCCGTACGAAGATCAGATGCAGCAGACGTGCGGGATACAGCCGACCATCATGCCGTCGATGCCATACCTTCGCGTCACGCCCGGTCACAGGCCCAGGTCGACTTCTGGCACCCCACAGGTGGATTTTATGGCCTGTATTTCCGTATGGATCGCGCGCATGGGTCCGGCGGGAAGTTCGATGGAAGACACCCTGGGCTGCGCGTATACATTCCGATTCCCGCGCTGGTTTCGCGCTGCCGGAACCAGCTGAGGTAGCGTTCCTCCCGCACCTTCACCGCACCTGGAAAATGACCATCAAGAAGGGGATCATTACATGGCCCAGCAGCAGGATCAGCAGCGCCAGCAGGTAGAGCAGCAGCTGCGCCAGAACTGGCGGCAGCTCCGCTACAACATCCTCGACCAATTCGGTCAGATCAGCACGGCGGACCTCGACGCCGCGACCGACATCAATGACCTCGTCGCGCGGATCGCGGACAAGACGAACCACAGTGAGCGTTACGTCGAGAACCGTCTCCGGGAGCTGGCGGGTGTCGGAGGAGGCCAGATCGGACCCTCCGGCGAGCGTTTCAGCGGCGGCCAGCAGGGCGGCCAGGGCCAGCAGGGCCAGCGGTTCGGCTCCCAGCAGTAACCATCCGCCTGCCAGACGGACAGACGCACCCGCAAGAACATGACCTGCGCCGGTGCGCGGTCCGGTTTTCGTTCGCTACTCGGCGCGCGCTGTCAACGCGTTGCGTCGAGTAGCGAACGGAACTCCAGAAGGTCGTCGATCATCGTGGTCGTGTCCGTGGTGCGCGGAAGCTGGCACAGCTTGTTCAGCATCACATCGGTTTCTTCCATGGTAGGAATCTCGTCAATCGGCGCGGCTATGTTGACGACATAAACCATGGGAACACCGCCTTTCGAGGATGTCGAGCACGTGCCGAGCCACCCCGCCGGCGTGGGCTGACCCGGATGCCGTGCATGCCAGATTCGCATACCCCGATTCGCCGAAAATTGAAGCCAGGCTTCGCCTGTGTTAAATCTGGGGCTGGACTCGGTGCGGTGAGCGACAATCAGGGCGGCAGGCCGGGGCCTGGCCGACGACGTCCAGTCCTCGCGGGTGGCCTCGTCGCCCGGCTACGACACCGAGCGGGACCGGCGCTACCGCCGCTGACCGGCGTGTCTCTGCAAGCCTGCTATCCAGGCACGGATCCTGAATGGTCGAGGTCTGGCTAGATCAAGCGCTGAACGGCAGCCCCGGAGCACCGGCGCCCTGACATACACGTCAGGGCACCACACGCATCGGTCTCGATGCGTAACAGACCTACTACTCTTTCCTCATGGCACCAGACCCGCAGCGGAACACCCCGATGCCGGAGACGGCCTGAAACTTCATGCAGGTCGAGATCGCGACGGAAGACCACCTGCTCCGCCCCATGTACGGGCTGGGCGGGCTGACCCGCGCCCAGGCACGCGCCGAGGTGCAGAGCATCCTGGACGAGCTGCCCACACTCGCACCGATCGCCGAGGTCCGGCGACGCGACCACGCGAAGGACGACACCGCCTTCTGCAACCAGCGCATGTGGACCGTCTACACGTACGCCGGCACCGATCCGCTGCCCGCCGCACGGGCATGGCTCGAGGACCTTGCCCAGGCCCTACACAGGGCAGCCCTTGATCTGCACGTCGCGCGCGGGCCCTGACCCTGGACACGGCGTAGCCCCACCCGCAAGGGGGGTAGCAGGTGGAGCCACGCCGCGCGTGTCCCGAGGACAGCGGCAGGCTACCGGCCCGAAGCCGAACTGAACGCCACCGCCGACCGTGTCGCCGCTCAACCCCGCCGATCAGCGGCTGAGCAGGGAGACCCGGCCACCGATCTGCCGGACAGTGGCCGGGTCAGCGTCGCCGGTTCGAAGGACAACGCGGCGAGAGTAACCACCGTGCCGGCCCCTTCACCAGCGACACCGAATCCGTGTCGCCGACCACCTTCACCGCAACACCATTGATCAACCACAGGACGGCCGCAGCACCGGTGGGTACCCGGCGCCGAAGCAGAAGATCGGGAACATCTGGGCATGGTCGGCGGACGACATCAAGGCGTGGACCGAGCACAGCCGGACGCGGCCCGCGGTGGAGTCGTCGTCCGTTGTAGTGCCGCGCGTCCTCGGCCACCTGAGTTGGCTCAATCGGCTTAGTGCGTGACGGCCGCCGCGTGGAGGGTGTCGAGTACCGCTTGTTTGTCCGGGTTGATCGCGGGCGGGAAGGTCTGGATGGCGCCGTTGATCGCGATGGTCGCGGAGCGCAGCGGGCGGAGCTGTCGGATCACGTTGCGGACCGCGAGGCCGGTGCGGTTCTGAACGGTGCGGGCGACGGCGAGCGCGGTGAACACGATCGTCAGGTGGGCGTCGATCGCCTCCTTCGTGCGGACGAACATGGGCCGGGCAGCGAGATCGGTCTTCGACATCCGGAACGACTGCTCGACGTGCCAAAGGTCGTGGTAGTTCGAGATGACCTGGTCGGCGGTCAGGACGGTGACCGGCAGGTTGGTGACGTAGCCCTTCAGCCCGACGAGCCGGCGGGCCCGGGTGAGGCTGGCCTCGTCGAGGGTGGCGGCGTCGCCCTTGACGGTGACGAATCTCGGCGTGCGGGTAGTCTTCTCGCCGTCGACGACAGCGCGGGCGCGGTTCTCCTGCGCGGTCAGCGTCTTGTTGTCGCGGGCGGCGCGCTTGGCCGAGTAGGCCCAGACGGCTCGCCACGACCTGGGGTGCTGGTCACGGGTCCAGACAGGCTCGGTCTTCACGTCGGTGTCGTTGTCACGGTTGCGCCCTGTGCGGGGCGTGACCGTGTCGATGACCTGGCCGTCGGTGAAGGCGTCGCCGTGCCAGCGGAAGTGGGAGGCCAGGTCGATCGGCGCCTTGGTGACCCGTGAGCCGACGATGAACCCGAACCCGGCGTCGTCGAGTTCACGCAGGTTGGTCGCGGACAGCATGCCGGCGTCGGCGACCACGACCAGGTTCTCGAGCTGGTGACGGTCTTTGAACTGGCGGATGATCGGCAGGATCGTCGCGGTCTCGGCCCGGTTGCCCTCGAAGCAGCCGATCTCCAGCGGGAAGCCGTAACGGTCGACAAGCAGCCCGACGACGATCTGCGGGTCGACGCGACGTTCCTTGGAGTAGCCGACCTTGCGTAGGTCGTCTTCCTTCTCGGCCTCGAAGTACAGCGTGGTCACGTCATAGAGGCATAGGGAGACGTCGCCGTGGGCCAGGGCGTGGGCAAAGCACAGGTCGGCGACCTGGTCGCGGTAGCCGCCGGAGGCGCAGCGGGTCAGGGTGCGTTTCATCGTCGCGTACGCCGCGGGCTTGCGTCCCAAGTCGGTGAGCACCCGGCCGGTGTCGAGCAGCGACGTCGGCTCCACGACCCGGGCGATCACCAGGTCCCGGAACACCGGGTCGCCCAACGCGTCGAACCCGAGATCGGTGAACACCGAGGCCAGGGCGTCGAACAGCAGCACCGACGCGGTCGTGAGCACCTTCGCGGGCCCGACCACCGCGGCAGGTCCGGCGGCGGGCTCGGGGTCGAACAGCGCCGGCTCACGCGGCGACCCGAGCAGCCTGGCCGTGCGCACGGCCGGCTCGATCCCGAGGTCGAGCGCCGCCTGCTGGCTGTCGGCGAGCATCTCCTCGGCCCGCGCCAGCAGGATCCCGAGCTCCGCTTCGGTATGGGCGGACCCCACATGCGCCACGATCCGCTGACGACGGCCACCGACGTACTCGGCGATCTGCACCGCCGTCGCACCCGAGGCCGTCCGCACCCTCCGAACGAACACCACGGCCGAAGACTAGAACACCGTTAGTGCGTGAAAACGGCGCACCAGCCGGCCATCGTCCCAGGTCAGCGCCCCCCAGCCCCGAAGATCACGACGCAGTGAGCCAACTCAGGTCGAAGGACAACGCGGCGAGAGTAACCACCGTGCCGGCCCCTTCACCAGCGACACCGAATCCGTGTCGCCGACCACCTTCACCGCAACACCCTTGATCAACCACAGGACGGCCGCAGCACCGGTGGGTACCCGGCGCCGAAGCAGAAGATCGGGAACATCTGGGCATGGTCGGCGGACGACATCAAGGCGTGGACCGAGCACAGCCGGACGCGGCCCGCGGTGGAGTCGTCGTCCGTTGTAGTGCCGCGCGTCCTCGGCCAGGACAGCCCACAGGTGCCCTCCGCCATACTCGGCGCCGCGGCAGGGACGGGACGCCGAGTATCACCGCGCCCAGGTTCGGGGTTTCCTGGGATTCCAGGAGTGCACGGTCGGGGATGGGGAGACGCTCACCGCCTTGCTTGCCGAGGAGGTCTGGTTGCCGGAAGCGCCGGCCGGAACGGTGCGTGAGGAGCCGCTCCGGCACTGCCGGGAGTGCCCGGCACTGCCGGGAGTGCCTCGACAGGCCGTCACCCGAGACTGCCATACCGCGCCGCTCGCCGGCGCCGCGACAAGAGACCGACACCCTGGACACCGAAGCGGCCGCTCGCGCCGTCCTGACCGGCCAGACCACCGCAGCGGCGCCGACGGCCTGCGCGGCAGTCCGCCCGACTGGGTCCTCGACGCGGTCGAGGATGCCGCTGGGGGACGCCTGGCCAAGACAGCGACCGCTGCCCGGACACCGCCGGACTGGTGTCGCGTCCGGCGGAGCCGCCGTCAAGGCTTGCGCGCTACTCCTGCGGACAGCCAGTCAGTCTCAGGGCTGCCGTCGTCTCCCGGGTGCCACTGCCATGGTCGAACGATACCGGGTTCGACCAGATCCAGCCCGGAGAAGAAATTCTCGATCGCGATACGCGGCCGGAAGACTATAGGCGACGTCGCCTTCTCATACGCCGCCTCCGTCCGGGCGACACCTTCAGCCGGCGGCCCATCCGTTGTCAGATGGGATAGCACCAGGTAGGAACCCGATGGAACGGCGTCCATAAATTCGGCGAGAAGACCGGCGGGGTTCTCCTCATCCGTAATGAAATGGAACAAGGCGACCGCCAGAACGGCGACGGGTCGCGAAAAGTCGATGAGCGCGTTCGTGTCCGGATGCGCGAGGATCCCCGCGGGTTCGCGTGCGTCCGCGGTGATGATTGTCGTCGTCTTGTTCGTCGCCAGCAGCGCGCGGCCGTGAGCGAGCACGATCGGGTCGTTGTCTACGTAGACGACGTGCGCGTCCGGGTTGACCTGCTGGGCTATCTCGTGCACATTCCCCTGGGTCGGCAGGCCGGTGCCGATGTCGAGAAACTGGCCGATACCGGCGTTCGCGAGCCAACGGGTCGCCCGCTGCAGGAAGCGCCGGTTCTCCCAGACGATGTCAAACGTCACCGTCTTACCGAGGGCGGCGTCGACAGCAGCAGCAGCCTCGCGGTCGACCTCGAAGTTGTCCTTGCCCCCGAGAAAGTAGTCATACATGCGCGCCGGTGTCGGCCGGTCCATCCTGAGATCGGCTACCTGACCGCTCTCTTCCGCGTCAGGCGCCACCGACTTGAAGTCCCATCCCATCATCGCTCCGCAAGTCATGAGGTCGGCACCGACGGCCCGGCGGCTTCGGTAGGTAGGCGTTGCACGTCAGCCTATCGGGTGGGTCATCCCACCAAAGTGGCGCCTACGGTCTCTGCCACGCTACTCCCCGATCACCCGGCTCCACGTCACCGGCGCCGGCGCCAGGCCAGCCGAGCGTCAAGCCTCTCCTGACGACAAGACGTCAGGTCTTGAGCCCCTACAGTGACAGCTGGATCTGTCTCGATCTTGCGGGCAACGCAAGGTCGATATCGGGGGTCCGGTCGCGGAGTCGCACCCACAGTCGTGAGTCGCGTCGCCTGACGTGTCACGTGTGTCGCCCCGGCCCTGGAACCCGTCCCTGGGAGTGTCGTCAGCCCTCCCACCTGGGAGGCGACAGGCGACACGACACGACACGCGACAGCAGAGACGACAGCACGGCCGTTTTAGCCCGGCCCAGCCGGGCACCCCGGGTTTACCCGGCCAGCGGCAGGGCAGGGGGAGCTGGGCGCTGCCTGGCCGCTCCCGGAGTGGCGACTGTGTGGCCGACGGCGCCCGCCTCGACCGCCGGCCCCGCTGCCCCACCCCGGGACCGGCGGCCTAGTGGGCTACTCGACGCCTCGGTGCCGGTGCTGGTCCGTTGACCAGCGCTGTCCGGGCCACCAGGGCCGTCTGCCTGATGCGTACCGCCGCGAACACACCGAACACGACTGGACCATCGACCAGCTCGCCGCCCGCCATTTCATGCCCGCGGAGGCCATCGACACCGCGATCACGTTCGGCCCGCTGCCACCGATCCGCCTGCACGACCTGCGACACACCGCCGCCAGCCTCACCTACCGCGCCACCAAGGACCTCAAGGTCGTCTCCGAACTCCTCGGACACGCCTCCGTCCACTTCACCGGCGACATCTACACCTCGATCTTCGCCAACGCCGACCGCGCAGCAGCCAAAGCAGCCGCCGACATCGCCCCGAAAAACAGTTGCGGTCGCAACGTCACCGGCATGTCATCACCAGTGCCAGCTATCGATCTCCACAGCGGCCTGGTCGCCGCAAACAGCCAGGTCAGGAGAGGTAGGGCGGGTGGGGCTCGAACCCACGACCGACGGATTACTATTGATCATCTATCGGCATCCGTCGCTGACCCTCGAAACCCAGTGCCGCTAGGACATTTTGCTTCTGAGCGCAGGCCAGCGACCATCATCATCTAGCAAGATTTTTCTTGATTTCCGTGGGGTTTCCGTGGGGACCACGCTACCGTCAGAGGCACCGGCGAAGCGCCCAGAACGGACGGCGGTGACCTCGTGGCCAGGCCCTCACTGAACCTCGGGACCTACGGCAACCTGTACACGGCGAAGTACGGCGACGGCTACCGGGCACGCGCCCGGTACCGCGACTTCGACGGCCGCACGCGGCTCGTCGAACGCCACGCCAAGACCAAGGGCGCCGCCGAGCAAGCCCTACGCACGGCCCTGCGGGACCGCGCCCGTGTCGACGTCGGCACCGGCGCCATCACCGCCGAAGCAAAGGTCGCCGTTCTTGCCGAGGCCTGGTACGAGTCCGTCCAGCGGCAGGACCGCTCCCCCAACACCACCGCCGCCTACCGGACCCGACTCGACAAGTCCGTGATCCCTGGCCTCGGCGAGCTACGTATCCGAGAGCTGACGGTCGGCGTCGTCGACCGCTTCCTGTCCATCATCGCCGAGAAGCATGGACCGGCCGCCGCCAAGCAGACCCGCGCCGTCCTCTCCGGCATGTGCGGTCTCGCGGCCCGCCACGACGCCCTGGACCGCAACGTCGTACGCGACGCCGGACCGATCGCCGAGGCCACCTCCAAGGATCAGCCGCGGGCCCTCACCCTCGACCAGCTCCGAGAGCTGCGCGTCGCGCTCCGGAACGACCCGAAGGCCGTCGGGCGCGACATCCCGGAGTTCGTCGACCTACTCATGAGCACCGGCGTCCGCATCGGCGAAGCCGCCGGGCTGACGTGGGGTGCAGTGAACCTCGACGAGGGCTGGATCGAGATCCGCTCGACCGTCGTACGGATCAAGGGCCAAGGTTTGTTCAACAAGCCGAAGCCCAAGACCAAGGCCGGCCACCGCCGCCTGCAACTCCCATCCTGGATGATCCGGACCCTGAAGCAACGCTTCGACAACCAGCCGGACGACGTGACGGTCTTCCCCGCTCAGCTCGGCGGACTACGCGACCCGTCAAACACTCAGGCCGACCTACGCGACGCATTCAAGGCCGTCGGCATGGAGTGGGCAACCTCCCACATCGTCGGCCGCAAGTCCGTCGCCTCAGCAATGGATAGCGCTGGCCTTACAGCACGCGCCGCCGCCGACCAGCTCGGACACCGCCAAGTGAGCCTCACTCAAGACCGCTACTTCGGCCGCAAAGTCGCCGAGACTGGGGCAGCCGCGATACTTGAAGAACTGGATGTTTGAGCCGATCGGCAGACGCCACCACACAGGCTCCTGAGGCGAAGATTGTCGAATCTAGGCCTAATTCTTGGCGTACAGCATCACGACTTACAGGCCAGATCCGGCGGCATAGCCGGCCTGTGCGATGTCGAGGAAGCTCTACACGTTCTCAGATCTTTCTTTGCAACACCAGCACATATTCACGGTCGATGCTAGCGCTATTCCTCCGAGCGTAGCTCATGTACCTATTTTTCACTGGGTATGACATTAGTCTTACCGAGGAGAAGTTCTCGGAAGCAAGTTCGACAAAAAGATCATCGGTCGGGATGCGGTCGCCGTTCCAACTGCTTCGGCCTACAACCAGAACAACCTTTCCCCCGATCTTTACCGCCTGCGACAATCGCCTAAATACGTTTCGCATACTGAGTGCGTAGTGACGAAAATCCACTGCGCGCTGAATACTCGCTTGCGCCATCTCGCTTTCCCAGTGTGCCGCAAGTGCTGGCAACTTCTCGTCAGTTGCGAGAATCGGGGTCTTCCGAGGTATTCGATGGCGGCCAATATATTTCGGAAGTAGGTCTAGTCTTTCTTTCTGAGATCGGGTATGCCTCAGCCAGAACATCTCAAGCTGATGACGCCGATAGTAATCGACAGCATTATGATACGGCGGACTAGTAATTACCAAATCACACATTTCGGAGTCGAGGTCTAAGGAAGTAGCGTCCGCTTCCCAGATCCTTGGCTCAAAGTACGGAGAGACTTGCTCGCCATACTCCTTCGAAGCCGCAACAGCCTTTCCCATTGCTTTCCGAAAGAGAAAGTATGGGTTGACAACTCTTCCTGCCGCATCGAGCCTTTTCATATGTGCTGTGACTTCAAGACCAGACACCGGGACCGGGTCCGCGTTTGACGCGTTGCGAATGACGGAAGCAAATACAACCAGCAAATAGCTCTTGATCGCAGAACTACACTGAAGATCTATTACACACCTGTAGATGCGGGCCAGGTCAAGAGTGACATACCGACGAAACCAATGATCCAGATTAGGAATATCGGGAACCCACAAGGATTCCCGATCAAGATTTTCTTTCAAGGATTCCTGTGAGATATCTTCGAATTTCCGTGATTCATATATCTCCTGCGGCGGTGCAATCTCGTCAAGTGCGGCCAACAAACTTGAAGCAGCCTCGAGTAGTTCACTTTCCACTAGGAGCCCAGTTTTGGCAGAACTCACCGACACTGCGACAGGATCGACGTCAGTACCAATAGATCTCCGCCTCATCCGGGCCGCCTCAGCTAGAAGCGTTCCACTTCCGCAGAAGGGGTCTAGAACCAGGTCTCCCGGCTCCGAGAAATTACGGATAAGAGCTTGAGCCACCGGCGGATGAAATTTGGCCGGAAAACGGAAGAGGCTGTGGACCAGCAGACGCTCACTGTCGCTAGAGATATCTAGATCATCCGGCTCTTCGATTAGCCCCAAGTTACATGTCCTCCCACGCCGGATCCAGCATCCCTCACAGCGCCATGGTGCAGGCGCACCCCCGGTAGCGCCCCGACGCATCGTCTAAGCGACCGGTAGAAGATCTTGTTTGCTGCGGGATGACCCTGACCAAACTAGCAGATCCCAGGACTTGGCGCGCTAAATACGGTAAGTTCTTTAGTCGAAGTTGCAGATGCGTCACAGGTGGAACGAGGGGGATCGACCGGTGGCAGTGCCAGTTGGACTTGCGCTTGAGCAAGCAGGTAGTAGCGAGCCTGGGCTTGAGGTTGTGCTTTCCCACGAGCTCGTTGCGCTTCTCTCGGAGCAGCTCTACCAGTCCCCACTAAAGGCAATAGAGGAACTAGTTGTCAACGCTTACGATGCAGACGCACTGCGCTGTAGTGCAGCAATCCCCGCCCTAGGATCGGCATCAGTCGATATCATGCTTATTATCGATAATGGTGCCGGAATGGATCACGAGGGCCTGAAAGATCTATGGCATGTTGGTCACAGTACAAAGAGAAGCGAAAGAATTGCCACAATTAGAAAAAGAAAGCAGATCGGCAAGTTCGGCATCGGCAAGCTGGCGACATATGCAATAGCAAACAGAGTCACCTATGTAACAAAAACAGAGGCCGGCGGGATCCTTACGACTAGCTTGGACTTCTCTCGATTCGAATCAGATCCCACCGGGGGACGAGACCCTTTGCATCTGGCCGTAACGAAGATTCGGCCAGGTGCAATTCTCGACAATAAGCTTTTGGTCGATACGATGATCGATGCCGGAGTCGATCCATCGCAATTCATCGAGGCCAGATCTTGGACGATTGTAATTTTGGAAGAACTTAAGCCGAAAGCACAGGGGCTAAAGCTGGGTCGCCTCAATTGGATTCTAAGTACCGCGATGCCCCTACGCGGCACCTTTAATCTCTATTTGAATGGCGATCAAATTGTCAGCTCCAAAGAAGACTACGAACGCGTTGCATCTTTCAAAATTAGCGAACTTCCCGATAATCGCCTTAAAGGGCTAGAGAAGTCCACGGGAGAGAAGTGGATTGTCGACGGAGAGAGCGTAAGATGCGCTTCCTTCCCTCGCGGAATATCGGGAAATGTGATAGTGACAAGAAGGACGATCTTCGCCGGTAAAAGTAGCGACCTAGGTCGCAGTCACGGATTCTTCATACGAGTTCTCGACCGCCTGGTCAATCTTGAAGATCCGCTTTTTGGTATGCGTCCTCTATCGTATGAGACCTTCAACCGGTTCCGCGCAGATGTCGATGTTGATGATTTGGACGAATGGCTTACAGCTCCCCGAGAGAGCGTAGAGTCTAGCCCACAGATGGAGGCACTTTGGTCTCTCCTTGAGGAACTTTACTACGAGGCACGCAGCCGGTATAAGGCTTGGCAGACAGAGCAGGAGAAGCCTGAAAAGCAAAAGCCGGAGCACGATCGACAGCCAGTCGACCCACGATATCTAGATGATCCGATCGCAGATGTGCTCTCGCAGAGCGATCAGTTCGAAACTGGCACTACTGACTCTGGGCTTACGCTTCCTTTCGAAGACCCTCTTCGATCGCCCGGAGTCGACGCGGATGACGAATGGTTCTATCTCAAGATACCGGCGGATGCAGATATCAAGCGGCTTATCGAAAGCGCGTATTCCTCTCGCGTAGCACGCAAGTATTCATATCAGACTATTAAAGCCGGCTCCACCGGGCGGCTTGTGAAGTTCGACCCCGTTGGCGCCCTTTTTGAAATAAATGCCGACCACCCTCTTGTTCGCGCGCACGCCGACAGCGCGGCTGAACCATTGCTAGAGGACATTGTTACAGCGGAGGCGCTGCTAGAAGTCTATCTTCGCGAACAAGGTATGAGGGCGGAGATAATTGGTGAGATCTTGGAGCGCCGGGATCAGCTATTTCGAGCGCTGACCAAGGATCGCACCTACTCTTTCGCGGGAATCGCCGGGGAGCTGAGGGAATCCGCCTCCGATGAACGAGAGCTAGAGATTAATCTTGTCTTGGCCGCGCGCGCGCTCGGATTCGTCGCGAAGCACATCTCAGGAGCAAATGAGCCTGATGGCGTTGCACGGTTCCTAGAGTACACGTCTGGCGAAATTAAGATCACGCTAGAGGCTAAGGCCTCCGGGTCAGTGCCGTCCTTGAGTGCCATTGACTTCTCCGGCCTTGGACGACATGTAGAGGATCATCAGGCTCAAGGATGCCTGCTCGTCGCACCGTCATATCCAGGAAGCTCCAAGGGAGACGATGCAGCGGCGGCCAAGAGTGCCGTCCAACAACGTGTTTCATGCTGGACGGTGGAACAGCTCGCGCGTGTTGTTGCGGCCGCAGACCATTTGCATCTCAATGCTCGCAATGTCCTAGATATTGTCCTAACGGCGTTTACGCCGGTCGACGTCACTGCCGCCATAGAGAAACTTCTCGCGACTCCACAGGAAGGCTCTAGAGAACTTTATCGTGCAATCGTGGATGCGTTGAAATCACTAGATAGTCGCCTACCTGGCACACAGCGAAACATTCATCATATTGCGGCAGAAGTGTCACGGACTGAAGAATTCTCCAACCTTCGGATCGAAGAGCTCACCACTGCGGTTCGCAACGTAGCAGGCGCCAGCCAAGGAGCCCTCACACTCCGCGATGAACGCTTGATTGTAAATACATCAATCGACGAGTTGAAACTGCGCCTCGGTGGCATCCTAGGCACCTCGTCCACTACTCGCCGAAAGAGCACATTTCGAGCAGAGGAATGACGTCGCATAGCGACGTAACACGTAGGTGTTTTTCCGCTTTAAGAGGGGTCGACGCGCTCTTCCGTTTACACCGTCAGACATCCGCTGCGTCGGTGGCTGCCGCCCCGAGAGCCGAACAGATCTCGAATCGCTCCGGGAAAATCACCGACAGTCAAGCAAGCCTGCCCGCGCGTCTCAGTTCGGCATCCGGTCTGCCAGTGACCTTGGAGGCTACGCGAGAGGACCACTCGTGGAACACTTGACCGTGGCAGCAGAGCCGAGCTGGCGACGGGGGAATGGTGTCGACGAGTCGCAAGCTGGCACTCCGATCCTCGGTGGTCGTAGTCGCCGCAGCCGGGGCGGTTGGGCTGTGGGCAGCCGGAGCATCGGTGTCAGCGGCGAAGGCCGGTGTCTTATGGCAGCTCGGGTTGGGCCTGTTCACGGCGTTGCTGACTGCGCAGACCATCGTCTTTGCGGTCAGTGCTGACCCAGAGACTGTCTGGCCGTCGTTCCTCGACTTGGTGGAAGAGACCGGCCTGATCCTCTGGCTGACGGCGGGCACGTTCTCCGTTCTGCTTCCTGCGGCGGCGGACATCACAGGTCAGGGTGGGTTCCTGGCTGACCTCGGGCTCGGACTCGTGATCGCGCAGCTCGTTCTGGGTATCGATTCGCTACAGGCGCTTCTGCGAGTGCTCGCGGGTGAGGGCCGGCAACTCTTCCTCGCCCGGTTAGCCTCCGAGGATCTCAGGCGCGCGGCGCGGTCCGGCCGGCCCGTCCGGGTCGATCGAGCACATGCGCTTGCCGGGTACTTGGGCGCTGTGGAGACGGCCATCGACAGCGCGGATGTCGCGGCCCTCGGCCAGCGAATGACAGAGGTGGCCCGGCAGGCCCGCGACGATGAGCACGCCGAGGTCGCCCGGTGGCGGCTTGCCCTGCTCACGTACCTGATCGAGCGGGTCGGACGCGCAGTGCTCTACCACGACCTGACCGGCGATGCGGCACGCGTCGCGCTCCCCCATCTCATCGACGGGGCGTTGCACTCCAGCTATCGGCTCACCGAGTTGACCGGTGCCGGAGCGGCATCGGGAGATCACGTCAGTGAGGTCGAAGCGGCGGTCACCCTGGGGCAGGTCTGCCGGGTAATCGGATGGCTTCAGCAAGCCGCACATGAGCGGCTCCAGGAACGGCCGGATGACGTCAGCGCACGACAGGTGATCTCATCGGTCGCCAAGGGCCGGCTACGGATCGTTCAGTTCGTCGACCCAGACCCGCCCGGCTTCTATCGACAGGCGGAGGACCCGTGGCCGTACGGGTTAAGCGACCCGGCCGCGGTGCTGGTGTGGCTGTGGTCCATGTGCGAGTTCGGCGGGTCTTGGGTCGGCAGTGGTCTGTACGTGCTCGCCGAAGTGATCACCGGCGAGAAGTTCTACGGCAACTACTGGAACGACGACTGCATCTTCACCGAGATCGAAGGGCGTATCGGTGCCGATGGCTCCCGGCCGCACCGCACCGAGGACGGCCGCGCCGCCGAGGTCGTCGCAGTATGCGGAGGGCTGCAAACCATCGCACTGGAACTGTGCGCGACCGTCATCGCTGGCCTGCGCAACTCCCGCTTCACCCCACCGGCCGGCTTCGAGCAGGATCCGACCTTTTCCACCGACCGCCGCTACCTACGCTCGCAGATCACGATGTTCGCCACGTACGACTGTCTACCCGACCTGGACAGCGCGTTGGACTGGCTCTCGACCGCGGTGTCTCAGTTCCCGACCCGGCGCTCGTTATGGCGCACCGTCAACGCCGCGATCACCGCTGCCGGGCACCCTGGCGCCCTCGACCTACACGGGCCGGACGCCCGGCCGGCCGCGACGACGCTCGCGGCACTGTGCTGCCTCCAGATGCACCGGCCGGACGATGCCCGCGAGTTCGTCGAACGCCTGCCTGAGCCGCTCGTTGCTGGCACCTTGCAGCTTGCCCGCTTCTCGTTGACCACCGACGGGCCTGCGGAGCCGATCATGCTCACCTGGTCACCCCGCACCGCCGGCCGACTCGGCGACCGACCGGCGCAGCGACAGGAACTGTTGGACATCGTCGAAGCGGTGCTCCGGTGAGCGCCGGTCCTGCCCCCGTCCCGGACCTGTGGCGCCGGAGCTTGCCCACGGTCGAGAGTGCCGCAACTGTGTGGACGGTGCAGGTCGCGACGGCGTGGCTCACCGACCCGGACCACCAACGGCTCCGGGACGACCTCGACCTCGTCCTGTTCCGCCGTGCGCTCAGGGAACGGACCGGCTTCCGCTTCCGGCGCGTCCTGCTCTACGACCCGCCCAGCGACCTCGGCGGCACACCGGACAGGTACGCCGCCGCTCAGGCCGACCACGCGGCTTGGATCGGCCGAGTCCGCCGCCACCTTGCCGCCATCGGCGCCGAGGGGAGCGCCGGTGGATCGCTTCCTGACGGCTGCGAGTACACGGCCCGGCTGCTCATCCTCGGCCGGGCGGGCACACGCACCGCCCCGGCGGTCGAAGATGGGCTCTGGACCGAACCGACACCACCGGCCGATGTCCAAGCCGCGTGGTCCGACCCGCGGTTGATCCCGCTCGACCCACACGAGGAACTCATCATCGGACCGCATCGGGACCGCAACCCACTGTGGCAAGGGGCGTTCCTTGGCTGACGAGCCCTTCATCGACCCGGCCCTCGGCCTGCCGCTCGTCGGGCACCGCTCCCTGGCCGACCGGACCGGGCCGGTCAGCATCTGCATTCCCGCCCACAACGAAGCCGAGACCATCACCGAGGTCGTCAGTGAGGCTCGCCGAGCGATCGGAATACTCGGTACGGACGGCGAAGTCCTCGTTGCGGCTAGCGCCTGCACCGACGATACGGCGACGCTCGCCCGTGCGGCTGGCGCACGCGTGATCGAAGCCGAGAAGGGCAAGGGCAACGCGGTCAAAGCTGCGCTCTCGGAAGCTACTGGCACGGTCGTGGCGACCGTGGATGGCGACTTTCGATATTTTGGTCCTGAGCCGATCGCTGCGACGCTCCTTCGGCCGATCATGACGGGAATCGTCGACGCGACCATAGCTGACCTCTACTGGCGGCCCCTCTATCCGCAGATGTGGCTGTACGGATTTATGGCGCCTTTGGCGGGTCGTATCTTCCCCGAGATGCTACCCAAGGTCGGTGCTACCCCCTGGTCAGGGCAGCGAGCCGCGATCCGCTCTCTGTGGCCGACCGACCTACCCGAGGGCTTCACAGTCGACCTGACGTTGAACCTGGCATGGAACGACGCACCGGCCCGCGTTCGCCCCGTGCCGGTGGACGACTGGGTGAACCCCCAACGTCCCAAGCCGGAGTTGCTCCGACAGGAGTTCGACATCATCACCGCCCACGGCTTGGCCAGAGGACGCATTAGCCAAGGGGATATCGAAGCCCTGACTTCCTGGTTCACTCGGGCACAACGCCGGATGGCCACCTACCGGCCCGACGTTGACGACGTCGAAGAGTTTGAGCAAATGCTCCTTCGAGATGGCATCGGATCTATGCCACCATCCAGTGGCGCAACCTAAGCCCATGCCACCGGGCCCATGAGCCCGCGTCCTGAATACTCCCGTTCGACCGCGGGATAGCGAACGAGGGCCGCTCCCCGAGATGTCGGGGAGCGGCCCTCGTCGTGTGTCAGGCGCAGCCGGTCAGTTGTCCGTAGAGCGCAAGAGCGAGTTCGGTGACGAACGCCTGTTCGTAGCGCTGTTCGGATCGGAACGTGACCGGCTGGATGTTGAGCAGGTCGGCCGCGTGACGGCGCCGGGTCGAGAGGGTCATGCCCGCGGTGCCCGGTGCCAGGCACAACATGATCGACATAATCCGGTCGATCGGCGGGTCGAGCCCGTCGACGGTGTCAGCCACCAGCCGTGCGGCTTCGAGTGCCCGTTGCGCGTCGGGGCGTGCCTCCCTCAGTTTCGCTGGATTGAGCAGGTCGACGAGAGCCATGCGGTCGAGCAGCGACCGGGCCCGTGCGCCGTGGCGCACGGTGGCGCGTAGCTCGGCGCGGAGAGCCTCGAAGTCAACGGGCGATGTGATCATCGTGTAGCGACAGGGGCCTGTGTGACCCCTCGGCGTCCCCCGTCGGTTCGCCTCCTCTCTGTGGCGGGTGTCCCGGACCTTGCCGGGGGACCTGTTCTGTCCGGGACAACCCAAGAGTGTGCCAGGTTTCCGGCTTGATCGCCATGTTTGCCTACGTTTGCGACCGTCGGTGTCTGCTTGGGGCGGTCAACGCCGATCTGATGTCGACAGATCACCTTGGGACGCACCTGCGCTGAGCTGCACGAACAGCAGTCGTCCAGCACTCTGCCAGCAGTTCTCCCGCACTTCTGCCGTGCGATGCCGGCCTTCCGTGCGCAGTTTTCCTTTCGTTTCTGGCCAATATCCATCCGGAACCCGGCGCTCTCATCCATGAATGTCGACAGCCGGCGGGCACATCATTGGAAACGTCGAACGGCAGCCAGTGGAAAGCGGACCGGGAGCGACGGAACGCCGACCGGCGGCCGCCAATGGATCCACCTGTGGGAGGTGAACATGCGTCGCTACTACTATCGATCGCCCTTCGGGACCGTCGCCCGATGGACTCTTGGGACCGGTGCGCTCTTCCTCTTCTTGACCGGCCTTCAATGGGTCTTCACCAAGGCTCTTCCCGAGATTTTTCCGTTCATGGTCGTCGGAATCATGGTGATCGTTGTCGTGTGGAGCGTCCACCGTCTCCGGGAATAACGGAGAACGGCCAGGTACCGCAGTAAGGCAGCCCGTCACCGACGAACCTCACCGGGACTTCCCGCCGATCCGGGGCTCTCAGCATCTGAGATTCGCCGCGTCGCGATCCCTGCCATGAATCCGACCCAAAATCCCAGCACACCCGTTACTTCACTTGCCACACAAGGAGATAAAAAGATGTCCGACTCACGCAACGTGTGGACCACCGAGACCGGTAACCCCGAGTTTTTCGGGGCCCTTATGCTGGCCGATCTGGAGAACCGTGCCGACCGGGCGTACTCCGATCACGAGGACGGCTACACCGCGTCATCTGTCCTGCATGTGCTATGGATGGACCACGCCGACGAGGCCCTCCGTGAGGTGCTGAACCTCGTCTTCTCCGAGTTGGAAAAGTACCACACGAAGACGCGGAGGGCGTGGCACGGCCTGTACAACGCGTGGGCGGTGGCGGCTGGTTTCGCGCCCATTCCCGACGAGTCCGACGAGGACCTCGACGGAGACGTCGACGCCGGCTACGACTTCAGTCCCGACAGCGTGTGACGCCGCAACTATCTGTTCATTTCCCCGAAGAAAGGGTTTAACGTTCACCATGGTTAGCATCTCGATCGTCGTTCTTCTGCTCTTCGCGGTCGTGATTCTCGTCCGCTCGTACCGAATTTCCATCTCGTCGGCGCTGCTGTGCATCGTGCTCGGCTTCTATCTGGCCTCATCAAGACTCGCCCCAACGATCGGCGACATCATCGGCGAAGTCGTCGGGATCGTGTCGACCATCGGAGTATAGGAAGGAATCGAATGCCTCTATTCGTTCTCGCAACAATTCTCGCAGCGCTCGTCCTCTCGAACGCAAGCCTACTGGTGATCCTGCTGATTCGACTCGCGGAAGAAAACCGCGAGGCCGCCGACCTGCGACGCCTGGAGGAAATGCGACGGCGTAAGGAAAGCGCGACACCCACCCGTTGAATCCGCCCCGGGGCGCGGTCCTGACCGCCAAGACAGACACCGCGCCCCGGGCCCCCGCTCTCACGGAGGAACCACAAGTATGTCCGAGAATCCGACCCCAACACCGTCCGATCCCGCCGGTACGCCGCACGGCTCCGGCGGGTGGGTGCCCGACATCAGCCCCGAGGCAGGCGCACTCCTCCCCTACGGGGCCCGCGACCGTCCACCCGCCACCCCGGCACAGATCGTGTTCGACCTCGTGAAGGCCGCGCCGCGGGACGGCCGGCCCGACGCCGAGGACGTGGTCGTGACCGGCGTTCCGGTCAACCCGCCCGAACCGCCGCCGAGTCCATGGGCGCTCGCCCGGTCCGGCGCACGGCGACCGGTCCTGCCGACGTGGCTGCGATCGTGGGCGACGCTGCGATCGGCCGCCCGGTGGCTGGCTGGCTACTGCCTCCACACGGTCCTGTTCCACGCGGTCCGGCTACCGGTCTACATCGCTCGTCTGGTCTGGCGTGCTCCCCGTGGCCTCGGCCGCGTCGCGACCGGTGCCGTCGGGTGGCTGACCGACGCCGAGACCCGACCGGCCCGTGCAACCGCGATCCGTCGGGAGGAGACGGGTGAGTACCTGAAGTTGGCGAAGCTGCGTGACGCGCGCGTCCGCGTCCGCACCATCGCGGCCATCGCGGCAGGACTGCCCGCCGTGGCGGCGTTCGCACTCGCGTGGACAACCACTCCCCCGGCCGTCCACCTGGCCATCCTCGCGGCCCTGGTCGGCGTCTTGGGAATGCTCGGCGCGCCGGCGGACCGGCCGCTCGTCGGGCCCGCCGTCACCCCGACCAAGGTCAGCCGGCTGACCGCCGACATCGTGGTTCGTGCACTGGAGTCGCTCGGCATCGCGGAGATCAACAAGGCCCGGCGGGAAGGTGGCGGGATCACCTTCCCTGCGCCGATCACCCGCGACGGGCCCGGATGGCGCGCGGACGTCGACCTTCCCTATGGCGTGACCGTGTCCGACATCCTCGACCGCCGAGAACGTCTCGCGTCCGGTCTGCGCCGTCCCATCGGGTGCGTATGGCCCGAAGCCGTGCACGATGCCCACGCGGGTCGGCTCGTGCTGTGGGTGGGCGACGAGGACATGTCCAAGGCCACCGCGGCGGAGTGGCCGTTGGCGCGGCGCGGCACCGCCGACGTGTTCGCCCCGCTTCCGTTCGGGTCCGACGCTCGCGGCCGGCCGGTCACGGTCCTGCTCCCGGAGAACAACGTCCTCGTCGGCTCCCTCCCGGGGGCGGGCAAGACCTCGGCGGTGCGGGTGCTGTTGCTCGGCTGCGCCCTGGACCCCACCTGCGAAGTGTGGGTGTTCAACCTCAAGGGCACCGGCGACCTGGACGCCGCCGAGAAGTTCGCGCACCGCTACGTCACCGGCATCGACGATCCCAGCATCGAAGCCGCCCTGGTCGCGCTCCGGGACCTGCGTGCCGAGGTCGTCCGCCGCGCCACCGCGTTGAAGACCCTCCCGAAGGACCTGTGTCCGGATGGCAAGGTCACCCGCGCGCTGGCCAACCGCCGCTCCCTCGGCCTGCACCTGCTCGTCGCGGTCATCGACGAGTGCCAGAACCTGTTCACCCACCCCGTCTACGGGGAAGAGGCCGGCACGCTGGCCACTGACGTGATCAAGCTCGGACGGGCACTCGGCGTCGTCCTCGTTCTGGCCACACAACGCCCCGACGCCAACAGCCTCCCGACCGGCGTGTCGTCCAGCGTCTCGGTACGGTTCTGCCTGCGGGTCATGGGCCAGGTCGAGAACGACATGATCCTCGGAACGTCGATGTACAAGAACGGCATCCGGGCCACCACGCTCCGGCCCACCGACAGGGGAATCGGCTACCTCGTCGGCGCGTCGGACGATCCACTCATCGTCCGGTCGGCCTACATCGACACGCCGACAGCCGAGAAGATAGCCGACCGGGCGCGGGCCGTACGCATCCAGGCCGGCACGCTCGCCGGGATCGCGGCAGGGGAAACGGCGCCCGTACCCGTCGACAGGATATCGACCATTCTGGACGACGTATTGGCAGTAATCCCTGCCAGCGAAGCCAAAGTCTGGTCGGAGACCATCGTCGCTCGACTCGCCGAGCTACGCCCAGATGCGTACACCGGGTGGGGCGCCGAGCAACTTACCGTCGCTCTCAAGCCCTATGGGATTGCCCCTAGCCAGGTATGGGGCACGACAGCCGGCGGGAAAGGCGCCAACCGGCGCGGGATCGAGCGACAGCAGATTGTCACAGCTATCACAGAACGTAGCAGAAGTGGGGCCGGCAGCTGACGGCATGTGCTGCTAGGTCTAGCATCCCCACCTGCTAGGTCTAGCAGCAGCTCTAGCGGCAGAAACCGCCCCTGAGCTGGTATCTAGTGCGTTGTCCGTGAATGCGGGTCGGTTCTTGTTGATCAGGCGGCGTTTCGGGTGTGGCCCCAGCGGTGCTGGCGCTCGGAGCGGATACGGGCGCGTTCGCGGCGCTGGGCTTCCAGCACTGCTGGGTCGCGGCGGTGGGTGTTGCGCCAGCGCAGGTAGGCGTGCAGGTCGCGGGCGAGCGCCGGGTGGTTGGGTGGATCGCTGTTACCGAGGGCGAAGCCGCGCAGCGGGCCGAAGTGGGCCTCGATCGGGTTGGCCCAGGACGCCTGGGTCGGGGTCAGGCACAGCTCGGCCTTGTGCCGGCGGGCCCAGGCGCGGATCGCGGCCGTCTTGTTCCCGGACCAGTTGTCCAGGATCACGTAGATCGGGGCGCTGTCCGGGCGGGTGGCGCGGATGCTGCGCAGTGCGGCCAGGGTGTGGTCGGCTCCCTTGCGCTCACGCACGACGCCCCACAGGGTGTCGTCACCGACCGAGTAGCAGCCGTGGAAGTAACGGATGCCGTGGGTGCGGTGGTAGGTGGCCGCCAGCCGGTCAGGGTGGCCGGCCTTGGCCCAGCACAGCCCGTGGCAGGGGCGGATCGACAGCGGTCCGCACTGGTCGAAGGCGAAAGCACCGGTCAGGGAAACGGCGGGTCACCTCCTCGATCCGGGCCAGCTTGGTCTCCGCGTCCGGGTCGGAGGTCTCCTTCCAGGTGCGGGTGCGTTGGAAGGAGATCCGGTGCTGGTGCGGCAGCTCGCCCAGTCGCTGGCGGCCGATGATGACCGGGGGTACCCCGGCCGGCGGGTGGCGCAGATAGTCGGACAGCTTGCGCAGGCTCCAGCGGGTGAACGGCAGCCCCAACGCCCTCGGCCTTGTGCGGGCGACCTCGACGATGCGGGCCTCGCCCTCCGCGGTGATCCGCCGCGGACGGCCGCCCGCCCACCGCGGGTCCAGGCAGCCCAACCCCCGGTCGTTGAACGCGTGGATGACGTCCCGGACGGTGTCGGGATCAGCGGCGACCAGCGCGGCGATCGCCTCGTTGGTGTTCCCCGACGCCGACGCCAGGATCATCATCGCCCGGCGGATCCTCACCGCGTCGTGCCGACCCCGCCGCACGATCCGCAGCAGGACTTGTCCCTCCTCGTCGGTCAACCGACGGACATGCACCGGCTTCGCCATCGCAGACCCCTCCCACGAGCAGGAGCAGATACCTGCGCATCACCGCAAACCGAGATCGCCACACCTCGCCCGGCAGACGTTCACGGACAGCGCACTAGCAGCCTAGCAGGGCTCCGATGAGAGCCGCGGAACCGGTCAGAACGGGGCTCCCGCTCCCTCCCCCGCCCGCCGCTAGGCCACGAGATTCGATCGTCACCCAACGTAGCAGTACGCGGCGATGAGGCCGTGCAGGTCCATCAAGATATCGATCTTCCCAAGGGAGCCAGAATGCCGACGAGAGTCTCAGGCTCGGCGATGACCACCGGCAGTTCCGAGAAGAACAACGCACGTCTCTGGACGGCAAATGACCTGGCCCGATATCTCGGCGTGCCGGTCAATACGATCTACAAATGGCGAAGTACCGGGGAGGGGCCTCCCGCATACAAGGTCGGACGGCATCTCCGCTTCGACGCGCAGGAAGTAGCTGACTGGCTGGAAAGACAAAGGAGCGAATAGCAACGGAAGGCCCTGAATGACACGACCCCCGGCACCTGATCAGGTGCCGGGGGTCGTCCGCTTTTCGGTAATCGAGTTCGGATCTTCCGGTGACAGAAGGTCAGGCGGCCGACGGCCGCCTCCACACGGTCAGGAGCTTCCTCCTGTCGATCCGCAGTCGCACGGGCTGACGAGCCACGTCCGCCGCGCGGCAACGTTCGGGTCCACGATCGAGGTGGCCGCTTCGACGTACCGCACGGCGAGCGCTGCGGACGGCCGGTGGCGTAACGGTGAGGGCCGCCCGTCGGCCTCGACGAACATCAGGTGGACCGGCCCGGGTTCATCGCTCTCGAGAACGACCACGCGAGCGCCCGTCGTCGCGCTCACGGACTACTCGCCGTTCAGGACGTCGAAAGCCGCCACACCGGCGTCCAAGCCGGAACCGTCGTCGTGGCCGACGACCTTGAAGGACAGTTCACCGTCAACCATCGACGCCAGGGTGCACGCGATGGGGAGCGTGCGCAGTGCGGCCGCGAGCGTCGCCGGGTGGACGCCGTCCGGGACCGTCACCGTGACGTAGCGGTAGGGGCCTGTCCCTTCCTCTCGGACCGTGAGTGTGGTGTTGGGGACGCTCTCAGCACGAGCGGTGCGCGCGGGAGCTGGCAACATGTCGGGCACGGTGTTGACCTCCTACAGGGTCGATACCGAGGGCCGCCCCCGGTGCTGACTCACCAGGGGCGGCCCGACCTGTTTTGGGCTACTGGGCACGCTACACGCACTCTTCCACCATCGGTAGTCCTAGGGTGGTAGTCCCTAGGTTCGTAGTGGTGGGCCGGCTGATCACCATCTCCGAGGTGCAGGAGCTACTGCGCCCGTCGTCGCCGGACGGGCACCTGTCGCGCCGACGCGCGGACCAGATCACGCGGAAGGCAGGCTTCCCGGAGCCTGCGCAGCGGACCCCGGCCGGCCGGTTCTGGGACGAGGACGACGTCCGCGCGTGGATCACTGAGAACCGTTCATCGAATGAATCCGGCCCCAGCGACGGGTGATACCGCTCTTACGTCCTGGTGCTCCGAGTTCCGCTCCGGGTACGCGTGGGACTCACGATCATCCGGTGACAGGTAGAGGAGCGAGACTCAGAGCGGTCGTGAGGGCTTTACCGGTAGTTTCACAAGAATTGGTCGGCCGATATCGCTGGCGATCAGGGGTCGAGCTAGGGTCTAGTGCCACCCCCGCCCGGGGGCGGCACTAGACCCGCTATATCCACGCAACTAGGACCCGTTCATTAGAAATCGAACCCGATGCAGATCGGAGATTGACTTTCTCTTGCTCGGCGTCGAACCCGATCACCGGCGTACCACTTACACAGCTATAAGAAACGGGCTGCCCGTCGACGGCACCTCTCATACCGGAAACGCGGGTACACAGGTCTCCGGATTCTAGAATGAGCGCCCACCGCGGGACGTCGTTATTATTAAAACGGTCATCCTCGGTGAAAGGCGGATCCTTGGTCAAACTCAGTCTCACCACCTCGGTCGACCATGGGTCCGCAATGCAGACCGCTTCTGCCCAGGAAGCCGTGAAGCACGGATCGTATATAAAATGACCTGACATGCAGCGGAAGGCGTCGGCGCTGTTCGAGACGAGGGATAGGGTCCAGCACTCGCCGCTCATAGACTCTGCCTGCAGTCCCGCTCGCAACTCCCCCGACACAGGGTCAACCGGAGTATATCGGTGAACAATCAATCGCGACTGACGCTCTGAGAACCTGTTTACGGCTCCTATCGGCGCCAGAACCGCTATGACTAGTACTGCTGCGAGTGTTCCTGCCTCCACCTTTGTGAGTCGCTGCCCCCGACTCTGGTTCGTCCTTGTTCGTGGGGGAATGACCAGAAATGCTATCGAGATCAGGACAACTTCTAGAGCTACGAGGCCGACCTCGATAGCGATTTTCATGTTCGTCATCTGAATGATCGCTACCGCGATACCAAGAACCGCGAGAACGAACCCTAGCGACTCGCGCAGGTCCAGTTCTCTAAGGCGGCGCTTCGTCTCTACAAGAAGCCTACAAAGTCCAGTGCGCCAACTCGCCAGTGTTTGTCTGAGTTGAATCTTCGCCTCCTTGGATCCAGCGGAGTTACCGTGGAACGGTGTCTGCACCGATAAATCCGGTCGGGAGAGGGATTTGCTGCTCATCCGATCCTCGCCGCAAGGCAGGCCGTCGGCCACCGGAGCCGAGCATGTCCGGGTAGCCGGACCGCCGACGCGCCGTCGCTCCGCGTTCCGACAGATGCCCAAATTGAATTTCTTGTGACGGCAATCTTTGGCGCGGCAGGGGTCACGCCGTGGTCGGCCCGCACCGGCAATAAACCCGGTACCCCCGAGTTCCAGGCAGGAATCCGAAGAAAAGCAGTATGCCATTCACTGCATTTCAGCTGAAACGGTTCACCGTGGCAGGCGACACGTTCGCCGATAGGGTGCCTAATCGCGGCAACTCCTGCCGGGTCGAAACAGAAGAAGAGGTCAAAGCACCGAATCCATCGAAGCGTACAGCCCGTTCCGGAAAGACAAAAAGGCTGGATATGCCGGGCTGGGTTGATGGGAAGACCTCGGGATAATGGGGAATCAGCAGGGCGGCAGCGACGGGTCCGCTACAGGGCGGTTACCACTCATGGGCGGGTCTCTCTGGACGAGATCTTGTAGGTGCTGCGCAACGACATCCAGCGGCGGCTGCCATCCACAGCTATGGCCGGCTTGTCAAGGGTGATGTGCTGGTCGACGGTTGAAGGACTGGGCGACGGCCGGGTGTGGCGGCGGCTCTGGGGTCAGCGCACCCGCGCCCGCGCTGTGGCACGCCCGCCACGGTCCCCGTGCGAAGCGGCCGTGGCGGGTCCACCAGCAGCGGACTAAGAGTGATCTCGAAGATTGTCGATCATCATCGAAAGCTTCGCAAAGCGTGGGGTTACCGTGGGGTTTGCGATCTTCAGAGCACAGCCGGTAAGCTCCGAACCGGCCATCTACCTGCGGTTTTGGTAGGGCGGGTGGGGCTCGAACCCACGACCGACGGATTATGAGTCCGCTGCTCTGACCGGCTGAGCTACCGCCCCGGAGCTGCGCGCCACCCGACCTGGACTGGGGCGCATCCCAGGCAAGCATATCCGGGTGATCGGGCCGCGGCAGCGCGAGCGCATCCGGCGATCTCCGGCAGATCACACGCGGCAGGCCTCCCCACGGCCGACCCGTAGTTCCCATCGGGTAGGGCTTCGCCGGCGGCCACCCGAAGCCGTCCTGGGGGCGATGCGCCCGTGTCGTCACCGAACGGACGCATTCGCCGGTCAGGACCGTCTCCAGCGGTGCGCGCCGCCGGCAGCCCGGCTGGTCAGGGGTTCGGGCCGGCCAGGAACGAGATGACGTCGGGGAACGCCTGGACGTCCTGAGCGAAGAAGGTGTGGCCGCCTTCGTAGGCGCGCAGCGTGGCGGTGGGGATCCGGCTGGCGATCGCCTCGCTGTTCGCGGCGGGCGCGATTCCGTCGTAGCGGCCGCAGGCGACCAGGGTCGGGCAGGTGATCGCGCCGAGCCGGTCGAACACATCGTGGTGTCGGCGGGCCTCAAGCTGCGCGGTCTCCCCGCGTCGCTGTTCGTCGGTGCGCGGCGTTGAGGCACGCCCGGCCATGCCGTCCGCCGTCATCCGGTCGGCGGGATGCGAAGCCAGCCATTCGGGGGTGAAACGCGAGTCAAGCAGCCGCGGTGCCAGCGCCGCCCGTTCGGTGGGGGCGAGCCTGTCGAGCTCGTCAAGGGGGTACGACGATCCACCGTCGCCACCGGCCGAGGTGCACAGCAGCGCCAGCCGCTCGATCCGCTCCGGCCAGGTTACGGCCAGTTCCTGGGCGACCATCCCGCCGAAGCTGATGCCGACCACCCGGCACCGCTCCCAGCCGACCTGGTCGAGCAGGCTGGCGGCGTCCGCCGCGTAGTCGGCCATCGAGTAGGGGCCGGGTGGTACCGCGGTCATGCCGAGGCCGCGCTGGTCATGGGCGAGCAGGTCGAAGTGCGCGGCGAACGGGGCGAGTAGCCGTCCTGTCGTCGCCAGCGTGGTGCCGGAACCGTTCAGGTAGAGCAGTGCCGGGCCGGTGCCACGCCGTTCGTAGTAGATCTCGATTCCGTTGGCTGTCACCGTGGGCATCGGCCCCTCCCCCGCTTCGCCGCCCTCGGTGTCTCCGGCGGATGTACTTCCAACGTGGTCCGGTCAGTCCGGTCCGGTCAATGCGATCCGGGCTGCGCGAATCTCCGAGCCGGGAACGGGCGAAAACGCTGAGCGTCGCCCACCTGCGCGCCGCGCGGTTGTCCGGCGTTGCCGTCGGCGGTGGCCGGTATCGTGAAGACGCAGGGCGAGTCAGCCCTGCCGGCGGTGGGGCCCGCCGTCCCCGTGCCTGGGGAGAACCGCGACGGCGTCGCCAACGGTCCCTGCCAGTAGCTGTTTTCCGCTGGTAGGAGGCCCGCCATGTCCGAACCCGTTGCCCGTCCCGGCCGCTCGGACGTCGATGCTCCGCGGCCCGTCGTCCAGCCCGGCGGGGCATCCGAAACCGTGGCTCGGCCCGTCGACCCCGATGTCGATCTGTCCGATCCCGAGGAGCGGGCGGAGCTGCGGCCGAGTCCCTGGCCGGTTCTCGCCGCCATCGCGGCCGGCGGTGTGCTCGGCGCGCTCGCCCGGCATGGCCTGGTTGTGGCCTTCCCGCACGAGGCGGCCGACTTCGACCGGGCCACGTTCGCGATCAACACGTCCGGCTGCCTGCTCATCGGCGTGCTCATGGAGCTGGTCGGGAGCGTCTGGGCCGGGCGCCGGCTGGTCCGGCCGTTTCTCGGTGTGGGCGTGCTCGGCGGCTACACCACGTTCTCCGCCTACGTCGTGGACGTCGAGCGTGCCGTCGAAGCGGACGCGCCCGGCACCGCCCTTCTGTTCCTCTTCGTGTCCCTCGCCGCCGCGCTCATCGCGGTCACCGTCGGTTCAGGTCTCGCCGCGCGGCTGCTGCGCTCCCGCGACCGCTCCCGTGACCACTCCCCTGACCGCTCAGCTGATCGCCCCCGCAGCGCCGCTCACGGGGCTGGTGAAGTGCGGGGTGGACGGTGACAGTGCTGCTGGTCGCGCTCGGAGCGGCGGTCGGGGCACCACTGCGCTACCTCACCGACCGGGCGGTCCAGAGCCGGCACAGCTCGGTCTTCCCGTGGGGCACCCTGGCCGTCAACACCGCCGGGTCCCTGCTGCTCGGGTTCCTGGTCGGCCTGCCGGCGTCGTCCGAGGTGCTGTCCGTTGCCGGTACGGGGCTGTGTGGCGCGCTGACGACCTATTCGACGTTCAGCTACGAGACGCTGCGGCTGGCCAGGGACTGGACCCATCGCCACGCCGTCGCCAACGTCATCGTGAGCCTGACCGTGGGTCTCGCGGCCGCCTTCGCCGGGGTCACGCTCGGGCAGGCGGTCGGCGGGTCCGCGGGCTGACCCGGGCCCGGCAGCGACTCTGGACCCGGGAAAGTCGCCTGCCTTAGATTGCGATCGACCGATTGAACGCAGTCCGGAGAAGCAGTCCGGAGGAGCGGAGCCGTCCATGACAACGGAAGGCACCGCGCAGGCGGGGCAAACGGGGCACGCGGGCGACGAGCGGGACCCCGCGCAGGCAGACGACGAGCGGGATGCAGGACGCACCGGCGTGGCCGAGCGCGTGTTCCGGGAGGTCATGGCCACCGAGGCGCCACCGGCGCTGACTCCGTTCGAGGCGGCGGCGCGGGACTTCGTCTTCGGTGAGGTGTGGCGCCGGCCCGGGCTGAGCCGACGGGACCGGCGGTGGGTGACGCTGACCTGCGTCGCGGCGGCCGACGCGCCCGGTCCGATCGACGCGCACGTCTATGCCGCCCTGCGCAGCGGTGACATCGAGATCGCGGAGATGCTCGAGTTCGTCCTGCACTTCGCGGTCTACTGCGGATGGCCGAAGGCGTCCCACCTTGAAGGGGTCGTCGGCCGGCAGTGGGCGCGGGTCCAGCGGGAGCGGGGGGCGGAGCCGACGGGATGGCCCCCGCTGGACGTCCCCTCGTTCGAGACCGGCGACTGGAACGCGCGGTTGGAAGGCGGCAGGGCCGAGTTCGCCGATGTGAATCTGATGCCGGCGCCACCCTCGGACACGCCGTACCGCCAGGCCGGGATTCTGGGTTTCGTGTTCGGCAACGTCTGGCGGCGGCCCGGTCTCACCCGCCGGGAACGCCGGATCATCACCGTCGCCTGTGTGGGGATCGACGACTCCCCGATGCCGCTGCGGACGCACGTCGACGTGGCGTTGCGCTCCGGCGACCTCACCAGCGCGGAGATGGATGAGATCGTGCTGCAGTTCGCCGTCTACTACGGTTTCGCCAAGGGCGAGGCCCTCAGCGACGCCGCTGCCGCAGCTGTCACTACGGTCGATGCTGTCACCGCCGCCACCGCTGTCACCGGCGGCGAGGCGGGCACCGCGGGAAGTCCGCACCTGGAGGAAAAACGATGAAAGATCAGCGTCGAGGTCGCAAGATCGCCATGAGCCCGGCCGAGGTCGATGCGTTCCTCGCCGAGGAGCGAACCTGCCGGGTGGCGACGACCAGCGCGGACGGGCCACATCTGACGCCCCTGTGGTTCGTCTGGGACGGGCAGGCGCTGTGGCTCAACTCGGTCGTCAAGAGCCAGCGCTGGACCGATCTCGAGCGTGACCCGCGGGTGGCGATCGTCGTGGACACCGGTCACGAGTTCACCGAGCTGCGCGGGGTGGAGATCCGCGGCCGGGCCGAGAGCGTCGGCGAGGCCCCCCGCGTTGGCACCCCCGACCCCGGCCTGGCCACGCCGGAGCTGCTCTACGCCCGCAAGTACGCCGGCCGCGACGAGATGCACTACGACGGCCGGCACGCCTGGCTGCGGGTGACCCCGGAGAAGATCACAAGCTGGGACTTCCGGAAGATGTGACCGGCGGCTGGACGTCGGCGTCGGCGTCGGCGCATGGTTGTCGCGGCGCGGGCGTCAGAGTGCGGAGAAGGCCACCTCGGTTGACTTGATCAGTGCGGTCACGGGCAGGCCCGGGGCAAGCTTGAGCTCGTCGGCGGAGGCGCGGGTGATCGCCGCGGTCAGCTCGATGTCCGTGCCGAGGTCGATGCGGACGAGCGCCATCGCGCCGCCTGTGTCGATGCCGACCAGTGTCCCGCCCAGTCGGTTCCGGATGGTCAGGCCCGACGTCTCTCCCGTGGCGAGCGAGACGTCCGTCGACTTGACCAGCACCTCGACCGCCGAGCCGATGCCGATGCCGACGTCCTTGATGGCGTCCATGGTGACGGCCGATGTCAGGGTGTCGCCGTTCGCGAGGGCGATGCGGACAGTGCCCATGACAGCACCACTCGTGATATCAGCGACGGTGCCAGCCAGCCGATTACGGATGCTCAAGGTCATGGCTGGACATTAACGGCGTCCTGTTGCGGGCTGGTTGCGCCAGGCCATGCGCACCCTCCTCACCCGCCCGTTCGGGCCGTCGGGAGGGTGGGTCATGGTTCACCCAGGCCGGCGCGGCGGGCTCGCAGGATTGCCGCCGTGCGGTCCGGGGCGTGCAGTTTGGCGAGGATGTTGGAGACGTTGTTGGCGACGGTCTTCGGGGTGAGCTGGAGATGGCGCGCGATGCGGCTGTTCGGCCAGCCGTTCGCCAGCAGGCTGAGTACTTCGCGTTCCCGTTCGGTGAGCTCGGGGAACGGGGCGTTCTCCGCAGGTGGGCTGGTGAAGGTGCGCAGTACGCGGTGCGCGACGTCCGGTCCGAACACGGCGTCGCCGCGGGCCACGGCCCCGATGGTGCGTACGACGTCCTTCTGCTGGGCGCCTTTGAGCAGGTAGCCGCGGGCGCCGGCGCGTAGGGCGGCGAAGACGAACTCGTCCTCGCCGTACATCGTGAGCATCACGACCGCGATCGTCGGCTGTGCGGTGGTGATCCGGCGGGTTGCCTCGACCCCGCCGATCCCGGGCATCTCGATGTCCATGAGCACGACGTCGGGGTGCTCCGTGCCGGCGAGGTCGACGGCCTGCTCGCCGGAGGTCGCCTCCCCGACGACGGTGAGGCCGTCGACGGAGTCGATCAGCGCGGACAGGCCGTCCAGCACGAGGCGGTGGTCGTCGGCGAGGAGCACCCGAATGGTGGCGGGGGGTTCGGTCACTGCTGGCTCCTCGTGAGCATTCCGGTGACGTCGGTGTGCGCGGATGAAGAAGATCCGTGATCCCTTTCTGGAGCGACCACGGCGGCGGACCGGGGTATCGCGCTTCCGGCGAGGGAGAGGGGGAGTTCTACCAGGACCCGGCCGCCGGTAGCGGTGGGTCCGGCGATCCAGCTGCCACCGAGCGCGGTCGCCCGTTCCCGCATCGAGGTCAGGCCGACCCCGGGTGCCCATGTTGCTCCGCTCCCGCTCCCGCTCGCGGTGCCGCCTGTCGCGGTGTCGCCTGTCGCGCCGTCTCCTGTCGCGCCGTCTCCGGCTGTTCCGTTGTCGCGGATCTCGACACGCAGGTGATCGACGCAGGTGATCGACACTTCGCAGGACGACGCCCGGGCGTGCCGGGTGACGTTCGTGATGGCTTCCGTGATGATCCGGTAAGCGGCGATCTCCACCGCCGCCGGCAGCGGCGGCAGGGATTCGGGCGCCGACACCACGACCGGGACCGCGGCGTGCCGAAGCTGCTCGCGCAGCGCGGGCAGCAGCCCGAGTTCGTCGAGGACGGGCGGCCTCAGGGCGTAGACCAGGCGGCGCAGGTCGGCGAGGGCCGAGGTGAGGTCCCGCCGGACCGAGTCGAGCAGGTTCCTGGCCCGCGCCACGTCCCGGTCGACGAGGTTGCCGGCGGCGTCCACCTTGGTCGCGGCGGCGGTCAGCGTGGGTCCGAGACCGTCGTGCAGGTCGTGGCGCAGCCGGCGGCGTTCCTCCTCCGCCGCGCTGACGATGCGCTCGCGCGAGCGCATCAGCGCCTCGGTGAGCTGCACGTTGCTGGCGGCCACCGCGACCTGGCGGGCGATGTCGGTGAGCAGGCGGTTCTCCCGCGGAGCCAGCGCGTTCTGCCCGGCCCGCAGGCTGACGACGAGCGCGCCGATGTCCTGCCCCTGATGCACCAGCGGGAAGCGGACCGACGCGCCCGGCCGCGCGGCCTCGCCGTGGGTGATGGAACGGGCGGAACCGTCGTCGCCGCGCATCTCCACCGCGGCAGACGGCAGCCGCAGCGCCCCGACCAGGGCTTCGAGCAGGCCCGGCAGCAGGGTCTGTACGCTGCCCGCCGCTTCCAGGCGCGCCGCCACCCCGGTCACCACGGTGTACGGCTCGTCGCGTTCGCCGTAGAGAAAGCGGTTCACCATGCGTTGCACCCGGTCGCGTGCCGGGGCGAGGCTGAACGCCGCGCCGACCGCGGCGAGCACCGTGGACGTCCCGCCCACCTGCTGGCCGAACGCGGCGAGGACCGCGACGCCGGCCGCGTACACGACGGCCACGAACGCGGTGAGCAGCGTGTATACGAGCGTGCGGTTGAGGACCGCCTCGATGCCGTAGACACGGTTCGCGAGCACCACGGCGACGACGACGACGAGTTCGACCACGGTGCCGACACTGCCGATCAGCTCTCCGGCAGGAAGCGCGACGACGACGGGGGTGAGTACGATCGCGGCCGTGTTGATCACGGCCAGCCAGCGCAGCACCTGGCGCAGCTCGCCGTCCGCCCGCGTCCAGCGGACCACCATCACGGCCGACCCGAGCAGCAGGCCCGAGGAGAACAGCGCGACCGGCAGCCAACCGGGGATGGCATCCACCCCGATCGGATTGGTGAGACCGGCATAGACCGGCGGAGACTCGCCGGACCTGAAGGACCACAGCGGCCCGCTCAGCCAGCCCACGGCACACAACCCGACGCTGACCGCCGCGACCCGCCCGATCCAGCCGCGGGGGAACCGTCCCTGCGGGAACGTCGCCCAGATAATCACCAGCACGAGGGGCTCCAGCGCCCCACACGTGGAGCCGGCGAGGAGCGCCGGCGCGGCCCCCGGCAGATCCCGCCCGCCGAACACAGTGAACACCGCCCAGCCTGTGCCGGCGGCCGCCGCGCCGTGGCCGATCGCGGCGGCCAGAGCCAACCAACCAAACGGAACCTCCGGCCGGCGCACTGCCAGCAGCCATCCGGCCGCCACGAACGGAACCGCGAGGACGACCTGGGTCCAGCCCGCCATGCTCGCGGAGTCCCCGGACGGCGTGAGATCCCCATGCCGGTTGGCCACGGCCAGCACCCCGCCGGCGACGGCCAGCGCGAGCCCGGCCAGGGCCAGGACGTGCGCGGCCCGTCGACGCCCTGACCGCGCCGGCGACGGATCCTGAGCGAACACGTCCAAGCCAGCTCCCTCACCTAGACCCGTGGGGCGCGCAGGATCGCATGATCGCACCCCGTGGAGACCCAGTGTGCGGGACCGCTGATCCCGTCCGCCTCGGGAATTTCTCCCGGCCGTTCCGGGAACGCGCACCCGTGCCGGCGGGACGGTTCCACCCGAATGATCAGCCTGTCGCCGCGACCGGTCAGCAGGACCGGCCCGGCCCGGGATCCGATCGGGAGACAACGATGAAAACCCACAGCATCGCCGGCCAGGCCCGCCGTCGATGGATGATCACCGCCGGTGCCCTCGGCCTCGGCGCGGTCGTCGCGCTCGCCGGCTGCTCCGACTCCTCCGGCACGGCGGGCGCGGCAGAGACACGCGGAACCACGACGGCTCCCGATGCCTCGACCACCGACGCCACGCAGGCGGCCTGCACCGCCCAGTTGGCGAGCAACTGGGTCGGCATCCCGGGAATCGACCCGGACGCGCCGCCGCCGAGCGCCACCGAGGTCCAGACCTGGGCGGCGTCCATCGAACCGCACCTCGGGCCGCTGCGAGCGGGCGTACCCGGCGACGTGGCGAGCCAGGTCGACGTCCTCGCCGAGACCGTGCGGGGCGCCGCGGAGGGAAAGCCGCCCGCCGACCCCGACGGCTCCGTGAACACCGCGCTCACCGCCGTCAACGCATGGGCTCATGACACCTGCGGCTACACCACGCTCGACGTGACCAACAGCGACGGCAGCGGCCTCGCCGGTGTCCCAGCCTCGCTTCCCGCCGGCCCGGTCGCACTGAAGTTCACCAACACCGGCGACCCGGCGAAGGCCGGATTCATCCTGCTGCTCGGCAAGGTCCGCGACGGCGAGACGGCCACCGCGGCCGACGTGCAGTCCGGGAAGACGAACATCGAGGCTGTCGCCGACATCGTCGCCGTGGCCCAACCGACCGGTTCCGATCCCGCCTACGGCCTCACCACGCTCGCCGCCGGACGCTACATCGTCAGCACCCCCCTCGGGGCTCCCCCGCAGTTCAGCGGCGTCATCGCCGCCGGCTTCGAGGTAACCTGACGCCACGCGGCACCATCACGCACGGCGAAGCCACCGACCAGGGTGACCACGAGTACCCGGACGGACGACGGAAGCTTTTGACGATGTGCCGGGCGGGGATCTCCCCCGGTGGCCCGGGACGGTTCTCCCGCCCCGGGCCACCGGATTCCCCGAACCGGCGGAATTCGTCTCGACCGTCGTCGAATCTCCTGACGGGAAACGATCCGATGACGCCCTTCGGTCAGGCGTCGCGCGTGGATTCGTCGTCGGGGAGTCGGCATGCGAATTCACCGTGCAGCATCCGCCGGGCGCGCCAGAGCAGTCGATGACCACGCGTGTCCACGCACGTTTCATGGCCCGCGACTGCTGACGGGGCTTGCTCTCGCCCATGCAGCACCCTCTCACAACGGCATCGTCCACAGCCCGCGTCCTATTGCCGCCTACTTTCCGCTGGGCGATCCCGTTCGGGTGCGGGAGTATGCGGACATGGCCGCCCAGGTCGCGGAGGCGTCCCGCACGCTCGCCATCCCCGCCGGCGCATACCGGTGACCACGTCAGGCGCCACGGACCCGATCGCGGACGACTGGCACCGCTTCGCCGGGCTCGAGACTCACGAGGCCAACCGCTCGCGTGCGTTGCGACCTGATCTTGTGGGTTCGACCTCGCCGTCAGGCTGGTTGATCTCGGCCCACACTTCGTCGAGGGAAAGGCTGAGGACATCGGCGATCGCCGCGATGGTCGGGAAGGCAGGGGTGGCTACGCGACCAGACTCGATCTTCCGAAGGGTTTCTGGTGAGACACCTGCATCCAGCGCGGTATCGAGCATCGAGCGCTCCCCCCTGGCCCGACGCAGGAGGGCGCCGAGGCGTTGCCCGCGCTCGACCTCTGCCGGAGTGAGCGGCAACCTGACCATGACTCCGATTATAGTACCGGTATAATATGGCCGGTATAGTTATTGGTAGCATGAGAAGGGCGCCGCATGATCGAGATCCTGAGCCCGGCCAAGCTGGCTCAAGCAAAGGACACAGGCGCCCTGGTCGCCGACATTCTGCAGACGCTGAAGAGCCGCAGCACGGTCGGCACAAGCCTCCTGGACATCGATCGGTGGACCAAGACCATGATCGTCGAGGCTGGGGCGCAGTCCTGCTACGTCGACTATGAGCCGTCCTTCGGACGCGGGCCGTTCGGCCACTACATCTGCACGGCCGTCAACGACGCCGTGCTCCACGGACTGCCCTACGACTACACGCTTGCCGACGGCGACCTGCTGACGCTCGACCTCGCCGTCTCCAGAGACGGAGTCGCTGCAGACTCCGCCATCAGCTTCATCGTGGGCGACTCAAAGCCCCCGGAGAGCGTCGCGATGATCAACGCGACCGAACGCGCGCTGTACGCAGGGATAACCGCTGCCGGCCCCGGGGCTCGCATCGGCGACATCTCCCATGCCATCGGCTCCGTCCTCGGCGAGGCAGGGTACCCGATCAACACCGAGTTCGGAGGTCATGGCATCGGATCAACGATGCACCAGGACCCGCACGTTTCGAACACCGGACGGCCCGGCCGTGGATACAGACTGCGCCCTGGGCTGCTGCTCGCACTGGAGCCGTGGGTCATGGCGGACACCGCCGAGCTCGTCACCGATGCCGACGGCTGGACCCTCCGAAGCGCGACAGGCTGCCGGACAGCACACAGTGAGCACACGATCGCCATCACCAACGACGGAGCCGAAATCCTCACCTTGCCAAAGCAGGTGCAGCCGTGAGGTCGGAGCGACCCGTTTCCCTCCTCTCCAAGCATTTCACCGCGAATCGTCGGTGAAATGAAAGGCTGCCAATGTCTCACGTCAACGCCGCCCTGACTCCTTGACACCGTCTCACCGTCGCTCGTCTCGTCGTCGACGACGGGTGGCCGATCAGCGAGGTCACGGCCCGCTTCCAGGTGTCCTGGCCCACTGTGAAGCGGTGGTCCGACCGCTACCTCGCCGGCGAGCCCATGCACGATCGGTCGTCGCGGCCCAAGTCCTCGCCGAACAAGACCAACCGGTCGACAACGAAACGGTGCGTCAGCCTGCGAATGCGTCTGGAAGATGGGCTACGCCTTCCCTGATGGGGATGCAGGTGTGCCACCAGGAGCCGTGCGTGCACCAGGTCGAACTGCGCATGCGGAAGGTCGTCGACCATGACGTCCATGCACCGGACCTCGACCCCGTCAGGCAAATCGTCGAGAAAGCGAACATCGCGGTCAACCGCGAGGACGTGCCCCTCGGAGCCGGCGACATCAGCCAGCGCCATGGCGATGGAGCCGGCGCCCGCCCCGACCTCGAGGAGCGATGCCCGGTGCCGATGCCCAGGGCGCTCACGAGTCGCATGGTCCCCGGATCCCACTCTCGTGCCATCGTCTGGAGACGTGTGCGCTCGCCCGGATGCCCCTGGTCCAACACGTAGGTCGACAACCAACTCTCCCACCTGTCGCATCGAAACTATCCGGCGTTCACAAGGGGCCCGGTGGACACTTTACCTCCGTTCCGCCGGCGCTCACACTTCTGTCAATCCGTTTTCGTTATCGGCCGATTGACGGTCCAATGGCGACACAGGGTACGGAAATTCATATGTCGAGACCGCGTTGACGTCACCGCGACCGGATCGGTTCAAGAAATGTTCACTTCGCGGCAATCGGCGAGGGCTGTCATGGTCGGCGTTCTGTCGACATGATTCCCGCGATAACCGTGCCGAGAAGAGGGACGTGGACGTGTCCGCTGCGCCGCAGGTTGTATTCGATGCCTTTGCTCCTGTGTACCGATCCAACCCCTACCCGCGATACGCGTTGGTTCGCGAATCCACCGCCCTATACCCGATCAATCCGCAGATCGCCATGGCAACGCGCTACGAGGAGTGCTCGGCGGTTCTCACGGACGCGCTCTGGGGCCATGGCTACGAGGACGGCATCAACCCCTTCCGCCCCGGGGTGGATCCCGACGACGTCCCGGGCTCGATGCTGCGGATGGACCCGCCGGACCACACCCGGATGCGGGGGCTGGTCAAGCGGGCGTTCGTCCCGCGCCACACCGAAGGGCTCCGACCACGGGTCGAAGGTCTCGTCAACGAACTGATCGACACCGCGATCGAGGCCGGCGAGGTTGACCTGATGGAGGCCCTGGCCCGGCCGTTGCCACTCACCGTCATCGGGGACATGCTCGGCATCCCGCCGGAGGACTACACCGCGGTCAAGAAGTGGTCGCTGGAGATCGTCCGTGGCACGGACCCGGACATCCTGCAGTCACCCGAGAGCCTGGCGCGTCGGCCTGAGGCGATGCGGGAGTTCGAGGCGTACTTCGCCGGGCTGATCGCGCAGCGGCGCAAGGACCCTCGCGACGACCTGCTGAGCGATCTCTGCGCGGCGCAGGAACGCGACTCCGTGCTGAGCGACCGCGAGATGCTCGGGCTCTCCGTAGGGCTGCTGATCGGAGGCTACGAGACCGTCTCCGACCTGATCGGCAAGGGCCTGGTGGCCTTGTTGCGCAACCCCGACCAGGTCGCCCTGTGGCGGTCCAACCCGGAACTCGCCCCGTACGCGGTCGACGAGCTTCTCCGCTACGAGCCGCCGGTGCAGTTCACCCATCGGGTCGCGCTGGAGGAGCGGGAGCTCGCCGGGCGCGCTTTCGCCCGGGGCGAAGGTGTCGTCGTCCTGATCGCCGCCGCCAACCGCGACCCGGCCGTGTACAGCGATCCTGAGCGCCTGGACATCACCCGGTTCGCCGGGCGTTCCCCCGCGCCCCGCCACCTCTCGCTCAGCGAGGGCATCCACTACTGCCTCGGCGCTCATCTCGGGCGGCTGCAGACACAGATCGCGGTGGACACTCTCCTGCTCCGTGCGCCGGGGCTGTCGCTGACCGACGACGAACCCGTGTGGCGCGACACAGTCGCCATCCACGGGCTGGACACCCTCCCAATCCGCCTGCGGGACTGAGCGCCGTCGGCATCCAGCGCACCGCCCCCGGCCGTCCCATGCCGTCAAGGGACATCGCTGCTGCTGGCTACATGCGAAGTCCGCGAGCTAAATCCACAGAAAGCAGAGAGATATTGATGAGCGTGGACGAAACCACCGAAGGGTGTGTGACCGACGCGAACGGCAACCTGATCGCGTACGGGGCGACCAGCTGCATGGTGTCACAGCTCGAACCCTCTACGGACGTCAACGTCTCCCCTCCCGCTGCCGCGCCGCATACCACCTTCGATGAATTCCATGCGTTCGATGTGTTCGACCCCGAGCACTGGCCGAACCCGTATCCCCGGTACGCCATGGCCCGCAAGGCCAGGCCGCTCATTCGCACCCCACTGGGCGTGCACCTGGTGACCAGATATCAGGACTGCGCGACCATTCTCCAGGACAACAACTGGAGCCACGCCCACAAGGCCGAGTTGTTCCACCCTGGCGTCGAGCACGTCGACCTGCCAACGTCCTTCCTCTGGATGGATCCGCCCGATCACACGCGGCTGCGTGCACTGGTGAGCAAGGCGTTCACCCCACGCACCGTGGCCAACCTGCGGCCGCGCATCGAGCAGCTCGTCAAGGACCTGTTCGACGCGATCATCGAGGCCCGAGAGGTCGACGTGATCAGTGCACTGGCCTACCCGCTACCGCTCACCATCATCGCCGAGCTGCTCGGTGCACCGGCCGAGGATCACCCGGACCTCCAGCGCTGGTCGCGGGCGCTCGCCCGTGGCTTCGACCCCGAACCGCTTCTCTCGCCGGGGAACGTGACGCACGCACCCATGCCGCCCGTGAGTTCGTGGCCTACTTCCGCCGACTGGGCCCCGGGTAACGGGGTGTCCGGAACTCGACGAGCTGGTAAACATGCTCTGTCGGTTGTGAACCCGGTGTCCACGAGGCGCCGACTGGTGACGGCCGGAGTCGAGGAGACCGACGACTGGTCGGGATGGCTGCGTGAGCGCCGCCACGACGACATTCCGCTTAGCCAACGCGAGAACCCACACGAGCGGGCAGTGCGCTCGACGACGAACACGGCAGGTCGTACCAGCGGGCGTAAAGGTGGTCCTCGGTCCCGCCGTACGGAACCAGGGTGCCGTTATCGTTCAGCGTGTAGTTGTAGCCGGTGTAGAAGTTGTTGTCGACGCTGCCGTACCACTCCGACCAGCCGGGCGGAACAGCAGATCGGCGTCGGGGCGACCCGTCGGTGAAGGTCAGCCCGGAGTCCCTGATCAGGGCAGCCGTGTGCGGCATCGCATCCCAGTAGGGCGACGTCATCTGGCCGAGGTCGTCAGCGAGGATGAGGACGAAGTTCGGCCGCTCGGTCGTGCTCGCCGCGTTGAGCGCTGACAGCGTGCCGGTGGTGCCGGTGGTGCCGGTCGGGCCGTCCGGTGAACGCGCGGCCAGCCCGGTGGCGGCCGTCACGGTCAGCGCGACGACGCCTACCAGCCTCGCGCTCCCGAGGCGGGCCCGCCGGCCGAAACGCCGGTGCCGCGCCATCACCGATCTCCCGCCTCGCCGCCTACCCCGCGATCATCTGTACCCGGTGCGACCAAGATGTGGGAATCCTGAGATCGGCCCCACCCCGTGGGCCCCGGTCGCTGTCCGCGCACATAAGAAGTGCGGCAGAGTACGACGGCGGCCTGGTACGGAGCCTGTTCGACGGGAACCGATTGAATGATTGAAAGTTGTCGTCCCAAGGAGCGGCGGCTGATTTTTGCGTGCGCGCACGTGTCGGACAGGATTTCGTATGTCGTGCTGTAAGAACGTCCGGTCGCCGCGGGGTGGGCCGGTGCCTGCAGCGACGTCGCGCGGGGAGGGGACGGTCAATGACTACGGTGGGTGGCATGGACACATCCGAGGGAGGCACCTCCGCGATCATCGCCGCGGTGACGGCGACGCGGCTTGCGGACCCCTACCCTCGGTATCGGGAGATCCGTGAAGTCGGCGCCTTCATCCCCGGTGAGATCGCCGACCGCACAGTCACTCTTGTGACCCGTCTCGCCGAGGCCTCCGCCGTCCTCGCGCATCCCGCGGTTGGGCACGGCTACACCGACGGCATCAACTATCGCACGGGAATGGACGACGGCCTCGGTTCACTGCTACGGGCGGACCCGCCCGATCACACCCGGCTGCGGCGCCTTGTGGGCAGGGCGTTCACCCCGGCGGTCATCGAGGCCCTGGCTCCGGAGGTCACCTCCCTCGCGAACGTGCTGCTCGACGAGGCGATCGAGCGTGGCGAGATCGATGCGGTCGCGGCGTTCGCGCGTCCGCTGCCGTTGCGGTTGATAAGCCGGCTGCTGGGCGTGCCGGCCGCGGACGAGGAGGAGTTCGGGGGGTGGGCGGACGCGCTGACCCTCGGACTGGACCCGCACTACCTGCTGACCGATGAGGCGAAGGCGGCCTGTAACCGGGCGGCCGTGGAATTCGACGCCTACTTTCTCGACCTGATCGCCCGTCGCCGCAAGGAACCGCGCGACGACCTTCTCAGCCGGCTCGTCGCCATCCATGACCGCGGTGACATGCTCGCCGAACGGGAACTGCTCGAACTGTGCACCCTGTTGCTGGTGGCCGGCTACGAGACGACAGCGAATCTCATCAGCGGCGGGATTCTCGCGCTCACACGGAACCCCGGGCAGCTCGCGGCACTACGTGCGGATCCAGCCCTCGTCGGACCCGCGGTCGAGGAGATGCTTCGGTTCGACCCGCCGGTGCAGTTCATCGCCCGCACCGTCCTCGCGGACGCCGAGATCGGCGGACGTCCGTTCGCGCGCGGTGACGGTGCGATCATGATGATCGGGGCTGCCAACCGGGATCCGGAGGCGTTCGACGAGCCCGACCGGTTCCTCGTGGCTCGCCACACCAGGTCCGACCGGACGCGGCGCCATCTCGGGCTCGGCGTCGGAATCCACTACTGTCTCGGCGCGCCCCTCGCCCGCCTCGAAGCGGAGATCGCCTTTCGGGCACTGTTCAGCCGCACCAGCTCGTTCGCGCTGGCCGAGGACACTGTCGCCTACCGGGAGCAGATCGTCGTCCGTGGACTGAAGAGACTCCCGTTGCACCTCTCGGCCTGAGCGGGGCGCTCCGTCCGGGACGAACCCTGCCGGTCACGGCATTAGGGCGTGTATCCAGTTGTGATCTTTCTGTGGGATTCGCTCTCGTGGCGGGGCCTGATCCGGCGATGTCCAGCGGGTCGTCGAGGTTGATAGCCGATCTAATGATGTTCGGGTAGCGGTTCGTATTGTGGACGGTTCTGTCCACCTGATCGGCGGGGGCCTGTCCAGAACGGACAAGCCCCTGACCAGGCGCAACGCCGAGGGCCTTCACTCTCCCGCCGCCTTCAGCGCCGCTGGTGCAGACATGGTGCGGACGAACCGTTTGCGAGGGATCGCCGCCGTGACCGTCTCCGCCGCCTGCCCGGTCGACCGGAGCAGATGCACGTAAGTGTTACCGGTCATCGACGGCGAAGAGTGACCGAGGATCTTCGCCCGATCTCGTCTCCCACCGCCAGGCCGACGGGCAGCGGCTCGGCCAAGTGCAGCACCGACCGCATGCCCTGGACAGCGATGAACCCGGCGATGCGGCGGGCGTCGGCGAAGAGCACCCCTGCGTTGACGGCGGGATGTCTGCCAGGTCGTACAGGCCGAGCCACGCCCGCGCGCAAAAGCCGAGCAGGGCGTCACCAACCGAACCCGGGGCAATGAGATGGGGATCAGGTGCTGACGGCCGCAGCGTCGGCGCGAGCCAAGGTGGCGTCCAGGACGGCGTACTCGGCTTCTTCCACAGCGGCGATAGCGAAAGAGATCGCGCAGACGGCGTCGTCCTCCGCGTACTCCGCGCGCCGCTCGGCACGCTGGGCGTCGCGCTCGGTCTGCTTCTGTTGGACCTCAGCACGCACCTTGCTCACGTGGTCCTTCCAGCGCTCCTGGATCTCGCTCCATCGACTGGAAGCCTCCTGGGTCACGTCCGTGGCCTTCTCACGAAGCTCGCTCGCATGCTGCTCGGCGTTGGCACGAGCCTGCTCGACTTTGGCCGCCAGCTCCTCACGAGTCTCGGTCTCGGCAACATCCGCAGCATCCTCAGCTGCCTTGGCACGCCTCGAGAGGTAGGCCAGTTGCTCGGACAAACGGGCCATAATTCTCACCCTTCCGTCGTCTTCCTGCACAATCACATGACAGTCACGCTAGCGCGGATTCCTGGCTGGCGCAGGTCCACCCCAACGACGGCGACCATCACAACCTACATCCCCATTACAGTGATTTGCAACCATCTGTCGACGTCAGCCGGCTCGAAGTACAGCGGAGATCCGCCACCCAACAGCGGGTGAACGCGCGGCACGCCGAACAGCCTCCAGCCGCGCACTCCCCAGTAGACTTCCGGCGAGCTGATACTTCCTATGCGCAGCGAAAATTAATACCGCTGTTCACGAAAGCGGTATTGTCCGGTTTTCCTGCGGACCGTCCGGGCAGGAGGTAAGTGACGCCTGAGCCGGGAGGGATGCCCGCAAGGGTTTTCGTGAGCCCGACGCGCTGCCCGGATACGCGGATTACGTCATCCTCGCCCGGCAGTCTTTCCGGATGCGCGCTGACGAGGCGTTGATGTACGACTGCACGATCCGCAGTTTCCGGCTGGTCGTGAGGTCGACCGAACCGAGGAGCGCTGATAGATGGTGGGTGAAGGATCAACGGTTCGCACGGTGACCTACGACCTGCTGAGGTCGTTGGGGATGACCACCGTCTTCGGTAACCCCGGGTCTACCGAAGAGCCGTTCCTCCAGAAGTTTCCGGACGACTTCACCTATGTTCTTGGTCTTCAGGAGGCGTCCGTTATCGCCATGGCGGACGGTTTCGCGCAGACCACGCGGCGTCCGGCGCTGGTGAACGTGCATTCTTCCGCGGGTCTTGGTAACGCCCTCGGCAACCTGGTCGCGGCCTACCGCGGCCATACGCCGCTGATCGTCACGTCCGGTCAGCAGCACCGCGAACTGGTGATCGGTGAGCCTTACCTCGGCAACCGCGACGCAACGAACCTACCCAGACCGTGGGTGAAGTGGGCCTACGAGCCGGCCCGCGCCGAGGATGTCCCCGAGGCTTTCATGCGCGCCTACGCGGTGGCGCTGCAGCCGCCGTCGGGCCCGGTGTATCTGTCCATCCCGCTCGACGACTGGAGCGTTCCCCTGGAAGGGCCCGCCGTTCTGCGCAGCGTGAGCACCACCTGCGCGCCTGATATCGAGCGGCTGCGTGGCTTCGCCGAACGCCTCTCCGCGAGTCGGCGTCCTGCCCTGGTCTTCGGCCCCGAGGTGGATCGTAGCGGCGGCTGGCACGCTGCCGTCGCGCTGGCCGAGAAGCTGCGGGCATCGGTGTACGGCGCGCCGCTGCCGGACCGAGCCTCGTTCCCCGAGAACCACCGCCTCTATCAGGGCCCGCTGGGTATGTCGCTCAAGGCCATCAGCGACCGGCTGACCGGGCATGACCTCGTGACCATCATCGGGGCCGAGGTGTTCCGCTACTACCCGTACGTGCCCGGGGACATCCTGCCCGCCGGCACCGAATTGCTCCACATTGCCGCGGACCCGGCGATGACCGGAGCGGCACGCGTTGGCGACAGCCTGCTTGGCGACCCCCGACTGGCCATCGAACTGCTCACCGACATGGTGAAGGATGGCGCTCGTACTCAGCCCGAGCCCATGCCGCGGCCCCGCAAACTGCCCACGAAGCCGAGCAGCCCGCTGACGCCGGCGGAGGTCCACGCGACCGTCAGTACGGCCCGCCCACCGCACGCCGTCCTCGTCTACGAGTCGACTTCGAGCATGGCGGAGCAGGTCGAGTGGCTGCCGACCATCGAGCCTGACTCGTTCTTCGCCACGGCCAGCGGTGGTATCGGCTGGGGTGTGCCTGCCGCGGTCGGCGTGGCTCTCGGGGACCGCGATCGCGGCGTAAGGCGCCCGGTGATCGGCCTGATCGGTGATGGGTCGTTCCAGTACTCCGTGCAGGCCATCTGGACTGCCGCGCAGCACTCGCTGCCGATCGTGTACGTCGTGCTGCGCAACAAGGAGTACTCGATCCTCAAGTCCTTCGCCGAACTGGAAAGGACGCCCGGTGTGCCGGGGCTGGACCTGCCCGGGCTGGACATCGCGGCGGTGGCACGGGGCTTCGGCTGCCGGGCAGTCGACGTCGAGACCACCGCTGCCCTGGAAAAAGAGTTCGCGGTCGCGCTGGAGGCCGGCACCACCACTGTGATCGTGGTGCCGACCCAGCCGCAGAAGGCCGCGCTCTGACCCGACGCTGCGGCATCCTCGCAGCACTGCTGCACAGGACGGGACAGTCGTCCTCGCGTCGCCCCATGAGTACTACGCCGGGGACTACCAGGCCGCCTTGGACTTCGCTCGGGAAGGCCGCCGGGTCGCCGGTCAGTCGGCCCAGGCAATCCGGCTCGCTGTGAACGGCGAGGCACGCGCCCTCGGCCGGCTCGGTGACCGCGCCGGTGTGGACCGATCCGTGGGCGAAGCGTTCAACCTGGCCAACCAGCATCCGGCACCCGACGGGATGTCGCCCTGCATCTCCTTCGGGCCTTACAGTACGGCCCGTGTCGCAGCGAACGCCGCGACCGCCTACGTCTCCCTGGGCGAAACGGCCAGGGTGCGCGAGTATGCGGACATGGCTGTGCAGGTAGCCGACCGGTCCCCACTGAGCTGGTCGCCCGTGCCAGGCCATGGCAGCAGATCGGCCCGGTCACCGAACTCGCGGAGGCGTCCCGCGCGCTTGCCTTCCCCGTCCCCGCGCAACGGTGACCACGTCACCCGCCACGGACCCGGTCATGGACGGCTGACACCGCTTCGCCAGCCTCGACCGGCTCGACAACCACTGGGACCGGCCCGGCTGGACGTCCGGACGCCGCTCGTACCACTGGATGCTGACCTTCGAGGACGCCACCGAGCTGCACGCCCTTGCCGACCGGTGCCAGCGGCGGTTACGCCTGCCGGTCCTCGACCCGGTGCCGCCCGACGGGCTGCATAGGGATCGCCTACTGCAACAGTCGGACCGACGCCCATCCGATCATCACGGCCGTCAGAGACCTCCGGGAACTTTCCGCCGTCCGCGTCACGGTCGACGCCGTCGCGCTGGTCGAACTACGCCGTGAGGAACGCGCGTACCGGTGGGACCCGGTGGCCTGCGTACGCCTGTCAGCGCCTGCTAGGTCTAGCACTCCATCCGCTAGACCTAGCAGCACCTCTAGCAACGAATACCGCCCCTGACCTGGGCTCTAGCAGCCTAGCGGGGGTCCGGACGAACACCTGGAATCGGGCTCTGGGGTGGCTCCGAGCCCCTCCCCGCTGCTGCTAAGATCTGCGACGCCAGCCATGGGCCTGCCCGGAAGATCCACTTTGGTCGCCGAGCCGGCCGTGGTTGTCGGCCACCCACTGGTAGGCGGCACGGACATCCTCCATGGCGCCAGCGTCGCGTAGGCGCACCGCTGCCGGGTCGCCCGCCAGCGCTTCTGACTGAATGCCACGCCAGCAACGATCTTGCCACCACAGGATCGTCTCGATCAGTGGCGCACGCCGGTGCAGGCCGTAGGCGTCACGGATCAGCCGGATCCTCCGGGCCGCCTCGTCCATGTCGGTCGCAGCGGGGCCGAGGCCGAGGAACTGCCAGCAGACGTGCGCGACGTCATGGATCCGTTCCCCGGGCGAGGCCAGATCCCAGTCGAGGAAGGCGACAGGGCGTAGCCCATCGCCGAGGTCGCGGTAGACGGTGTTCTTCGGCGCCAAGTCGTTGTGACAGACAACCTCGCTCCCAGCGGCCAGTGGCGTGCCCGCAGTCAGATCGTGAAACCCGCGAACCAGCTCGGCGACCCCGACGAGGCTCTCATCGGACGTAACGGCGGCAGGCTGCTCAGGCTCCCAGGCGACATGTCCGGGCAGGAAGCTGAGGACCTCCCGGCCACGCTCGTCGACACCGAGGAATCGCGGCGCGCCACCCCAGCCACGCCGCGCCAGGAAGGCGAGCGGCTCGTGCACGAAGTCGGCGCGCTGCGGCAGGGGTCTGTGCACCGTGTCGCCGCTGCGGACGACGGTGTTCACCCAACCGCCTGACAGGGGCACATCCATCACGTCGGCTCGGCTGCGTCCGCGGCCGAAGCCGTCCACGACGCGGGCACTGGCAGGCCGCGGCAGGCGGTCCAAAGAATCATGGGGGTAAAGTTGGGGTGATCTTCACTTCAAGATCTTTGGAATCTCGCTAACATGGCCCCTGACCTGGGCGAACGTGCTCCCGCGATAGGACTCGAACCTATAATCTGCCGGCGACCCGTAGCCCGGTCTCGTCCGCGCCGATCACCTCGGCGGCGGCGAGGTGCTCGCGGATGGTGGTGAGGAAACCCTCCAGGTCGGCGGCGGCGCGGGCGGCCATCGCCGCGACCGTGCCCGCGGACAGGGGGATCCCGACCAGCTCGGCGAGCGCGGTCGCGGTCCGGTCCTTCGACAAGAACTGGCCGGAATACAGGTAGACCGCCGCCGCGGTCACCCGCGGCCCGTACTGCACCGGGGCGTCCACCCCGGCCGGTGCGGTGGCCTTCGTGCGTGTCCCGCAGCCGCATTCCCGTTCGAGGAGCTGATGTTCGGTCACGTGCGGGCGTAGGTCGGGCAGGTCGAAGACCTGCCGGCGTTCGGTCCGGGTAACGGGCCGGCCCGACAGCGACGTCCCGCACCCCGAGCACGGCCCCGGCTCGTGCGCCAGCCGCACATCGGGATCGGCGACCATGCGTAGCGTCGATCCGGGATGGCCGTTCTGCCCACCGGGCCGCCGGCCGGTCTTCTTCCGCAGCGACTTCGGGGGTGGCTTGGCCAGCCCGTCCGAACTCGGTGGCTTCGCCGAGTTCCGCGACGTCTTGGCGACCTGGGCCTCCAACTCGGCTATCCGCGCCCGGGCCTGTTCCAACTCGGCCCGCAACTGCGCGATCAGGGCCGCCTGTTCCACCACCAGCGCCGCGAGCTCGTCATACGACGGCACCGACGGTGCGGGCGGATCATCGGACACACCCGGACCCTACGGTCTGATCAACCACGCGGCGCCAACACTCCCGGGTCGCCGGGTCATCGAGGAGCCCCAACCCGCCGCGAAACCAAAAACAAACGATCTACGAGACCTGACCAGTTACGCACCGGGAGCGGTTCCGGCCTTTCGCTCCCGTGATCCTCCAGGATCTCGCGCCTCACGTGTTCGAGCTCGGAAAGAAGCGGTCCTCCCCGTACATGACCTTCGTAGTTCCGGTACGGCCCGAATATCAGGAGCGCATTCAAAGCGCCTGCCATGTCGATGGCACCTCGCGGCTCCAGACGATCACCGAGCAGGACAACCCGCTGCTCGCGGAACCGCTGCGCCTGTTCACGGAATTGACCGGAGTACCCTGTCTGATCAACACCTCGTTCAACGTCGCCGGAGAGCCGATTGTCTGCTCTCCCGTGGATGCCCTGTCCTGCTTCCTTAAGACAGAGATGGATCACCTGATTCTCGGCAACTTTCTGGTCTCCCGCGATCTGGACGACTGAACACGCATCGGGCTCATGCCGATGCAGCGCTCATAATGACCGTCAGATCCCCGCACCACGAATCTGCCACGTCCCGAGCCACTCCTGACCGGGTTATCTTGTGGTGATCGTAGCGAAGGAGAAGGAGAACTCCCGGCGCGCGTGGGAGGTTCAACGTCTGGCCCTCCCGGGAGGCCAGCGATGCCCCTACTCTCGAGCGGCACCAACCGGCTGCCGGATAATCGTGCGCAGCCGGCTCGGGTCCGTCCGGCGGGCATCTGATAGATAGATTTCATGGTGACGCCCCCGAGGGGCGAGACCTTCGGCCGGCATGAACTCGTCGTGCATCCGGGAGATGGTGGGGCCCTCTTTGTCATACGGTCCTACGTAGAGAGTCTGAACGCACGTGCCCTCGAGAAACTCCTCGAACCGGACCTTCTTCACTGCGTCAAGGTCCTTCTTCTTCTCGTGGACCCGTTCCAGCGCCGCATCAACGATCTCCGAGGTGATCCAGTCGGGCTGGAAGATCATGAGGGTCCAGTCCCAGCTGCCCTTGTCTCGAGTATGGAAGACCTGCAGGTCCTTCGCGGACCACAGGCCCTCAAGCGGAGCAACGGTGTGCGTCCGCTTCAACTCGTCCTTGGCCACGGCACGCACGGCGTAGGAGGTCGTGTAGAGCGCGGTGACCACCCTCACGTACTCCGGTGAGGTGTTGGGATCGCCATGGCCGTCCGCCATGAGGAAATGCGCCCGCGCGACGTCGACGATCTCGAACTTGTCTCGCTTCGACGAATAGAGCCTGGGACGTTCCTTCTTGACGTCGAAGTTGCTGCGCATCAGTGAGTTCCTTCCCACGCATCGAGCGGTTTCGCTGTCCTCAATCCTAGTGCTGTAGTCAGGCGTCGTAGACTGTCGGGTGGATGTGTCGCAGCAGACTTCGGGCAGGTTTGCGGGTCTGACCTGGCGAGGGCATCTGATCGTTCACGATGAGGCCGCCGGCGTTCCGGTTGAGGAGAAGGTCCGGACGGTGCTGTCAGTTCTTGCTGGTGAGGTGACCGTCGCGGAGGCCGCGCGGCGGGCGAAGGTGCCTGAGCGGTCGGGCGGGACCTGGAAACGGCAGCACCTGGAGTCATCCGCGCTGTCTCCGCCGAGCCGTCCAGCCCGAGCACGCACTGCTCAACGCAGCACACCTCCGGACCAGGACAAAGATCTAGCGAAGTCCGGCCGACTACCTGCGATGGTGTTTTCCCGCGAACGGGCGGCAGGAATCGCCGCAGCCGGAGAGGTGGAAGCCGATGGCCGAGCCGACCAGCCGCCGTAGGATCGCCGTTCTCGCGATCTGCTGCACGAGCCTGCTGATCGTCGGGCTGGACAGCACTATCGTCAACGTCGCGCTGCCCGCGCTGCGCCGCGATCTGGGGGCATCACCGGCGGGTCTGCAGTGGACCATCAACAGCTACACCCTCGTGCTGGCCAGCCTGCTCATGCTCGGGGGTTCGACCGGTGACCGGCTGGGCCGCCGCCGGATCTTCCAGACCGGGCTGGCCCTGTTCACCGTCGGATCCCTGCTGTGCAGCCTCGCGCCCGGGCTTGGCTGGCTGGTGGTGTTCCGCATCGTGCAAGCTATCGGCGGCTCGATGCTGAACCCGGTGGCGATGTGACTCGTCCGACGCTACTGATTGAGGTGCTGCCCGTTTCTCGGACGGCACTGTTGCACCGGCGAAGTCCACCATCGCGGCTACCGATCAGTCATGATCGAATGATGCGCCGACGTCGTGACAGCGATCGTGAGTACCCGGCGGCCGGTGCCGGCGGAGCCTGCTGACCGGATCGGCCGCCCGCCGAGCGCTCGCTGCAGGCGTCACTGGATTGGTTCGTCCCCGAGGAGCGTCGAGCGGTGCATCTCCCGGGGCGACGTGGGGTCGTAGGGGCTGACACGGTGCAGGACGCCGCGGTTGTCCCAGATCACGGTGTCGCCCAGGGACCACTCGTGCCGGTACACCAGTTGCGGCGCGGTGGAGCGGGCGAGCAGGCCGTCGAGGAGCTGCTGGCTGGCCGCGTCATCCCAGCCGACGACGTGGGAGGCGGTCGCCCCGAGCACCAGCGAGTTGCGCCCCGAGCCGTGGCGCCAGATCAGCGGATGCTCGCGCTGGGGGCGGGACTTCATGTCCGCCGCGACCTCCGGCGTCGGATTCGGGTTCCTGCGCAGCTGGAGTGCCTCGAAACTGTGCAGCACACGAAGCTGTGCGTACTGCTCCTTCTCCTCGGCGGTGAGATTCTCGTAGGCGACGTAGGTGCTGGCGAACTCGGTCTGCCCGCCCTCCTCCGCGAGCGTGTGCGCGGTGAGGACTGTCGCCTTGTTCGGGATCACGTCGACGGTTCCGTCGATGTGCCAGTCGAACGTGCCCTTCAGATACTCGGCGATGGCTGTCTTCGCCGGGTCCAGACTGACCACGGTGATCTCCGGAATCGCGTGACTGGCCCAGCTCTGGACCGCCCCGAGCTTCCGGCAGAACGCGACCTGGGTGGCGTCGTCGAGATGAAGGTTCCGGAAGACGAGCACGCCGTTCTCTTCGAGGGCGTCCAGGACGGCTCCGGGCAGTGTCTCGTCCGATAACAATCGGGTCGCGTCGAGGCCGAGGATCTCGGCGCCGACGTGCGTGCTCAGCTTGTTGAGTGTCAGGACCGCCATCGTGCTCCTCTCGCCGGTCGAGCTGGTGAACGTCCAGCTTGACTAGGCTTACCCAGGTCCGGCGGTCGCTGTGTCGTGCACGCCGCTGTGCCGACTGCGGTTGTCATGGCAGGAATCGTCCCCAGTCGTAGGAGACGAGTGTGTGGAAAGGCGCTGCCAGGAGGGGTTCCAGCCCGGTCTCCTGCCACCGCTTCTCCAGGACGGGCTTCAGTCGGTCGCCGACCGTCGCCGGATCCTCGTCCAGGAAGCAGTAGGCGATCTGCAGACCGGCGTTGTCCCGCGTCGTGTAGGGAGGCTCCATCGGCGCCGCGCCGCCCCACCACAGCCCGCCGACGCCCGGCACGTCCACCAGCGGCGCCGGGGACGCCTCGCCGCGCTCGACGAGGAGATACACGCCCTTCGCGGGCCACCAGGGCAGGACGTCGGCGCCGACCTTGACCCGGGGAGCGGCGATCGCGCCGTCGAGCCGGTAGACCGCCCGCTCCACCAGTGGCAGCAGGTAGGGTGTCCGCCCGGCGTCGATCATCGCCATGTTGAGGTCGTTGAAGGACGGCAGGCCGGCGATGTCGGTGAAGAAGTAGTTCATGACGTGGTCGGCCGCCGCGTACCGCTCGTCGGAGGCCGCGCGGGCGGCCCGGCAGGCGGGCGTCGAGACGATCCGGAACGAGGCCCGCAGCGACGCCAGGCGGTGCTGCTCCGGCCGGTGGTCGAGCGAGTGCCACTCGAGGTAGTCGGCGTCGTGGCCGTCGGGGTGGCGCGCCGACATGGATACGTACATCGTGGTGACGTTCGTTCCGCCGTTGGCCAGCATGGCGGGGACGTCGTCCGACGGCGTGCCTACGAGGACAGACACCAAGGATCTCCTCTTACGCCTGGATACGGGCGTGCGACGGCGGCGCTGACCGGGGCACCCAGCCGGCGGCGTGGGGAAGGCCAGTACGACCGTAGGACCATCCTCGCAACCACATCAAGGTCTTGACAACCCATTACGTCAAGGTATTGATACTCGATACCGTGGCCGGTGCGCCCGTCGTGAGGCCACGGCGCAAGACAGAGGAGTCCTCCATGTCGGTCATCCCACCCGCCGTCGGTAACCTCGCCAACGGCGGCGCGCGTTCGTTGTCCGGTACACCGTCGGACGACGCCCCGGAGATCCTCGCGACCGGGCGCACGGACATCACCACGCTCTTCGTCTCGATGTCGGGCCGCCACCCCGACGGCCACGATGCCGACTACCTGGCCTGGCACACCCTCGACCACCGGCCCGAGCAACAGCGCCTGCCGGAGCTGCGCACGTCCCTGCGCCTGGTCTCGACGCCCGCCTGCCGCGCCGCCCGGGCGGCGGCCGTGCGCCCCTACGACGGCGTGGACCACGTGATGACGTACTTCTTCGCCAGCCTCGGCGGCCTGGACGGCTTCAACGACCTCTCGGTCGCGCTGCGCAGCGCCGGCCGGACCCCGTTCGTCCTCCCGGCGCTCCAGCGCGGCGTCTTCACCGTCGCGTCCACGGCCGCGGCGCCGCGGGTCAAGGCGGGAGCCGACGTCCTCCCGTTCTGGCCGGCGGTGGGTGTCTACCTGCTCGTGGAGCAGGGTTCGGCGCCGGCCACCAGGCTTGTCGACGTACCTGGTGTCGGCGGGGTGTGGTCCGCGGACGCGACACCGAACCCTCTCTCGACCGTCGAAGCCGGTGCGCGGATCACGTACTGCTTCCTCGATGACAACCCGGTCGACACCGCCGAGCGGCTGCGTCCCGTGCTCGAGCAGCGCTGGGCCGCGACCGCGGTCTCGCCGTTGCTTGCTGCTCCGTTCCACTCGGTCGTGCCGTATGCGTGGGATCGGTACGTTCCCTGATCTCCGGAAAGAGGACACGATGCGTATCGGCTCCATGCTCGGATCAGACAAGGAACGGTCCGCCGCCGACCGGTTGGCGGGACTGGTGGCCGACGTGCAGACCGCGGAGCGCGCCGGCTTCACGTCCCTGTGGATCCCCCAGATTCCCGGCTATCTCGACGCCATGACCGCGATCGCTCTCGCCGGCTCGGTGACCACGACCATCGAGATCGGCACCGCGGTCGTTCCGTTGCAGACCCGCCACCCTGTCTCGATGGCCCAGCAGGCGCTCACCACCCAGTCCGCCTGCGGGGGCCGCTTCACGCTCGGCCTGGGGCCGTCACACCACTGGATCGTCAAGGATCAGCTCGGTCTGCCCTATGACCGCCCGGCCGGGCTTCTGCGGGACTATCTTGCGGTGCTGAACGGTGCCTTCGCCGGCACGGGGATGGTGGACGTCGACAACGCCAACTACCGGGTGCACAGCCCGATGGACGTCGCCGGACCGTTGTCGGTGCCGGTCGTCATCTCGGCCCTCGGGCCGGTCATGCTCCGCATCGCCGGAGAGCACGCCGCCGGCACGATTCTCTGGATGGCGGACGAGCGGGCCATCGCCGACCACATCGCGCCGCGCATCACGAAGATCGCCGCGGAGGCCGGCCGGCCGACACCGCGGGTGATCGCCGGCGTACCCGTGGCGCTGTGTGGCACCAACGAGGTCGACGCCGCGCGCGCCCACGCCAGCGAGGTGCTCGGCCACGCCGACATCTCGCCGAACTACGAGCGTCTGCTCGAGCACGGGGACGCCGAAGACGTCGGAGACACCATGGCGGCCGGGGACGAGACCGCGGTGACCTGGAGGCTGTTGCGCTACCGGGACGCCGGAGTCACCGACCTGGCGGCCCGGATCGTCCCGCTCGGCGACGATCCCGCATCCCGCCTGGCCTCGTGGCGGCGGACCCAGGACTTCCTGGCCACCCTCTGCCCGGAGCTCTAGCCGCCCACAGCGACAGCTCCCGGCTGACGGGTTCTGCTCGGCTGCGCGGCCGGTCTCACCGGAGCCCGCCGGGCAGCCGCAGGGCGGCCTGCCCGCCCTGCGGCTGCCCGGCGGGCGGGCTATTCCTCCGCGGCGTCGTCGTCCTTCGGCGCGCGCTCGACGAGCCGCCGCAGGAACTCCCGGAGCATTTCCTGCTCGGTGGCGTCGAGAACGTCGAGCAACCGCTCCTCGCTGGCGATCGCGTCATTGAAACATTCGGTGCAGACGCGCAGGCCCTCGTCGGTGAGGTAGGAGCGCAGGATCCGGCCGTGGTTGGCGTCGGGTCTCCGTTCGATCAGGCCGCGGCGCTCGAGTGTGGCCAGCGCCAGCTGGGACGCCTGCGGCGTGATGAGAAGCCGGCGGGCCAGGTCCGCGCCGGACAGGCCCGGGTTGTCGGCCAGTCGTTTCAGGACGCCGAGCTGTTCCGAGGTCACGCCGTAGTTGCGGATAGCGGTGTTCACGGTGCGTCGGCTGTAGTGCATGGCCTGCTTCAGCAGCCACGTGATGTGGTCGTTGTTGTCCAAGAGGTTCAGCCCCGACAAGCGATGCTTGGGCAGGTCGGTATACGTCTGTCGAGCTGGCCCGACGCGGGGTGAAGCCGCGCGCCCGCTGCCGCGCGGTGACGTCGGATCACAAGGTGCCGTCCCCGGTCCCGCCGTGTCTCAGGATCACAGTGTTGTAAACCTCCTGCTCGCAAAGCTACGCGAGCTCGAGTGCCAAGCCCCGCACGCGTGGGCGCGGCCACTCCAGGTGCCGAACTGATCACGTGCGACGAGGAGCACCGAGCATCGTCCCGCGACGGCGGGACTCGTTGACCGGTAGCTGCTTTCTGGCCGGCGCGACGAACTTTTGGGCGGGCGGGACGAATCGACCCCGGACGCCTGTCGTCCGAGGGATGTTCGGGGGTGCGTGCGCCACGTCGCCGTTCCGTGAGCGTCGCACCGGTGGCCACCCGTCCACAGTGCGGCACCCGGCCGGCCGGTCAGGCTGACCGGCCCGCCCGGCCGTATCCGCGGTGCCGACCAGAGGCCATCCACGGCGGTCCTGGGGCGCCGTGGCTGCCGTGGACCGGGATCTGGACTCGCCGTACGGGCCCGGAGAGGAGGATGGGTGACATCACTCAGAGAAGTCACCTGGTGTCTCCAGGTGGCAAATATCAAGCCCTTGTCATTGGATGCGATCACGTATAAATTCGACCGCAGCGCGCCGGGATAGGTGGATTCGAACACAGTCCCCGAACCGCAAAGGCATCCGAGGCAGAGGAGTACCAGTGACTCGTTGGCCCAAGCCGCCCGAAGGCAGCTGGACGGAGCATTACCCGGAGCTCGGAACCGAGCCTGTTTCCTACGAGGACTCGATCTCGCCCGAATTATATGATCTTGAGCGGGAGGCAATCTTCAAGCGCGGCTGGCTCAATGTCGGCCGGGTGGAGCTGCTGCCAAAGAACGGCAGCTACTTCACCAAGGAGATCCACATAGCCAAGACCTCGGTCATCGTCCTGCGGGACAGGAGCGGCCAGGTGCGGGCGTTCCACAACATCTGCAGGCACCGCGGCAACAAGCTGGTGTGGAACGACTTCCCGAACGAGGAGACCAGCGGCACCTGCCGTCAGTTCACCTGCAAGTACCACGCCTGGCGTTACGACCTCGACGGTTCGCTGAACTTCATCCAGCAGGAGGGCGAGTTCTTCAACCTCGACAAGAACGACTACGGGCTCGTTCCCGTCCACTGCGACGTGTGGCAGGGCTTCATCTTCATCAACCTCGCGAAGGAGCCCGAGCAGCAGCTGTCGGACTTCCTCGGCCCCATGATCACCTCTATCGAGGGTTACCCCTTCGACAAGATGACCGAGCGGTGGTACTACCGTTCGGAGATCAAGGCCAATTGGAAGCTCTACATGGATGCCTTCCAGGAATTCTACCACGCACCGATCCTGCACGCGCGACAGTCGCCGGCCAAGTTCGCCAACTCCGCGCAGCAGGCCGGGTTCGAGGCACCGCACTACCGCATCGACGGCCCGCACCGCCTGGTGAGCACCGCCGGGATTCGGGCGTGGGAACTCGAGCAGGATCTGCGCAAGCCGATCGAGGAAATCACCCGCAGCGGTCTGTTCGGGCCCTGGGACATCCCCGACCTCGGCATCGAGAAAATGCCGGCGGGTATCAACCCGGCCGGGTGCGACCCGTGGGGCCTCGACTCGTTCCAGCTCTTCCCGAACTTCACGATCCTGATCTGGGGCCAGGGCTGGTACCTCACATACCACTACTGGCCGACGGCCTACAACAGCCACATCTTCGAGGGCACCCTCTACTTCATTCCCGCGAAGACGCCGCGGGAGCGGGTGGCCCACGAGCTGACGGCGCTGTCCTTCAAGGAGTTCGGCCTGCAGGACGCCAACACGCTCGAGGCGACACAGACGATGATGGAGTCCCGGGTGGTCGACCGGTTTCCGCTGGGGGACCAGGAGGTGCTGTGCCGGCACCTCCACAAGGAGACGGCCGACTGGATCGAGAAGTACCAGCGCGAACGAGCGGGAGCGTGAGCGAGATGGCCACGAAACTGCCCTCGGAATTCGCCGACCTCGAGCCGTTCACGGCCGACTGGTGCCTACCGACCGAGCCGGAGCGTTACGCCAAGCGTCTCGCGAGCTCGATGGACAGCATGCAGGCGTACTACGACGTCGTCACCGCGCGGGCCGAGGCGGCGCTCACCCACCTCGACCAGTACACCCTGGAAGACCTGCCGGAGGAGGAGCTCAACCTCCTCTACATGCTGTACTCCATGATCATGGTGTCGTTCCCCGTCGAGTGCTGGCGACAGCAGCGCATCCCGGACTCCGGCGCGGCACAGCTCGACTGCATCGTCGCGCCCGTTCCGTGAGCGAGGCGATCGTCCTTCGGGCTGATCGCTGGGTGGACATCGACGCCGGTGTCGTGCGGTCGCCCGCGGTGATCGTGGTGGAGGGTGGTCGCATCACCGCGATCGGCCCCACCGAGGTCCCCGCGAACGCGACCGAGTTCGACCTGGGCGATGTCACGCTCCTGCCTGGGCTCATGGACATGGAGCTGAACCTGCTCATCGGCGGTCCGGGCGGCCCGGACGGGCTACCCAACCCGATGCATGGCGTCCAGGACGACCCGGTGTACCGGACCCTGCGTGGCGCGGTGAACGCCCGCGCCACGCTCCAGGCCGGCTTCACCACCGTGCGCAACCTGGGGCTGATGGTCAAGACCGGCGGGTACATGCTCGACGTCGCGCTGCAGCGGGCGATCGACCAGGGCTGGCACGAGGGCCCCCGCATCGTCCCCGCGGGCCACGCCGTCACGCCGTACGGCGGCCACCTCGACCCGACGGTGTTCCAGCGCCTCGCACCCGGGATCATGCCGCTCAGCGTGGCCGAGGGCATCGCCAACGGCGTGGCCGAGGTGCGCGCCTGCGTCCGATACCAGATCCGCCACGGCGCCAAGGTGATCAAGATATCGGCGTCGGGGGGCGTGATGTCGCACTCCACGGCGCCGGGCTCGCAGCAGTACTCCGACGAGGAGTTCGTCGCGATCGCCGACGAGGCGCACCGGGCGGGAATCCGGGTCGCCGCGCACGCGGTCGGCGACAGCTCGGTCCAGGCCTGCATCCGGGCCGGTGTGGACTGCATCGAGCACGGCTTCCTCGCCACCGACGAGTCCATCCAGATGATGGTCGACCACGGGACGTTTCTGGTGTCGACCACATACCTCACCGAGGCGATGGCCATCGAGCGGGCCGCGCCCGAACTCCAGAAGAAGGCCGCTGAGATCTTTCCTCAGGCCAAGGCGATGCTGCCCAAGGCGATCGCCGCCGGAGTGAAGATCGCGTGCGGTACGGACGCGCCGGCGATCCCGCACGGGGAGAACGCCATGGAGCTCATCGCGCTGGTCGACCGTGGCATGACTCCGATGCAGGCGCTGCGGGCGGCGACCGCGACGAGCGCGGAGCTCATCCAACGGGAGGACGAGCTCGGCCAGCTCGCCGTCGGGTATCTCGCCGACATCATCGCGGTGCCTGGTGATCCGTCCGAGGACATCGCCGCCACACGGGACGTCCGTTTCGTTATGAAGGAGGGCCGTGTCTACAAACACCTCTGAGCAGCGGGCACGGCGGGTGGCCGTGGTGACGGGCGGCGCCTCGGGCATCGGACGTTCGGTCTGTGAGCAGCTCGCGGCCGCCGGGCACCGCGTCGCGGTACTCGACCTGGACGGCGAGGCGGCACACGCGGTGGCCGGTGAGCTGGGTGCCGGCGGCGCTGATGCCGTGGCCTGTCAGGTCGACGTGGCCGACCGGGAGTCTGTCGACACGGCGGTCGGAAAGGTCCGTAGCGAGCTGGGGCCCGTGGACATCCTGGTCACGAGCGCGGGCAAGGCGGCGTTCGAGCCGTTCCTGGACATCACCCTCGAGGCGTGGAACAACATCCTCGCGGTCAACCTGACCGGCACGTTCCACTGTGTCCAGGCGGCGATCACCGACATGGTCGAAGCCCGGTGGGGCCGGATCGTGACGATCTCCTCGTCGAGCGCGCAGCGCGGGTCGCCCCGGATGGCGCACTACGCCGCGTCCAAGGGCGGAGTCATCACACTGACGAAGTCGCTGGCCCGCGAGTTCGCGCCGTTCGGGATCACCGCCAACACGATCCCGCCGTCCACCATCGACACCCCGATGGCACGCCAGTCCCAGTCTGTCGGTGACCTGCCCGGCGCCGAGGTCATGATTAAGGCGATTCCCCTGGGGCGGCTGGGAACAGGTGACGACATCGCCGCTGCCTGCGCCTTTCTCTGCTCCGACGGAGCCGGTTACATCACCGGTCAGGTGCTCGGCGTGAACGGTGGGTCGGTCATCTGACACAGCTGCGGACACGTGCGATTCGATCTCGCTCCTGGTCCGACGACCGTGCCGTGGCCGACAGCCGAACCCGACGTCAAGTCCTTGATAACTGTTACCGTTCGCTGGAGGCGCCGCGCACCGGTGGTGCGGCGGGAAACCGGAGGTCGTTGTGCTCGAGGGAGAAAAGATCCTCATCACCGGGGCTACAGGGAAGATCGCCTTCCCGATCGCTCGCGCCCTGGCGAAGCGCAACGACGTCTGGGGCGCGGCACGCCTGAGAAAGGCCGAGGACCGGGACAAGCTGGCGGCGGCCGGAATCAAGCCCCTCAAACTCGACGTGTCCGACGGTGACTTTTCCACCCTTCCCGACGACTTCACCTACGTCTTTCACGCAGCGGTCGACACGGGCGCCGGGGACTGGAACAACTGCGTTGAGACAAACGCACAGAACTCCGGAAACCTGCTCTCACAGTGCCGGAAAGCGAAGGGATTCGTGTACTGCTCGACCGGGTCCGTCTACGGGTACCCCGGGCAGCGCCCGCTCACGGAGGCGGATGGTCCGGGCGTACCGCTGCGGGCGAACTACAGTTTTTCCAAGATTGCCGGCGAGGCGGTGTGCACCTGGGCCTCGAACCACTTGGGGGTACCGCTCACCATCATTCGCATCTGCTCGACCTACGGTCCAGAAGGTGGTACCCCTGTGGACCGGTTCGAAAAGATGCTCAGGGGAGAGCCCATCGTCCTGCACCCGGACAAGCCCAACAACTACAACCCGATCTACGAGGATGACTACGTCGAACTGGGAATAAGGGCCATGGAAGTGGCTCGCACGCCATCCGTCACGGTGAACTGGGCCGGTAGCGAGACGGTCAGTGTCGAGGAGTACTGCTCCTACATGGGTGAACTGGTCGGCATCGAACCGATTTTCGAGTACACGCCCAGCGCGCATACTCCACTCTGGGCTGATGTCACCTACATGCACGAGATTCTTGGGCGTACCCAGGTCCCCTGGCGGGAGGGCTTCCGGCGCATGATCAAGGCCCGTTACCCGCACCTCGTGCTGACTGACGACTGAAGATATTTGAGTTTAAGTATATTACCACGTCGAGCGGATCCCAGCCACGTTCTTCAGGCCTACGTCTCGGTGTCGGACTGCCGGCTACACAAGAAGCGCTCGCCGGTCATTCAGCGGGGTCGCGCGAAGGACCGTTCGCATTTTCTCTCCGGAGGAGAATTATAGTGCCTGGCGCGGGTACCGGTGTTATGCCATCACGATCACCCCGTGGGAGCCGGTCCGGTGGACTCCGAAACCGGAACCGGCGGGATGAGTGGCACATCGAGACACGGCCAATCGTGATGGGTGGGGTGCCCAGACCGCCAGCCCCGAGAGAGAGTCTCAAGGTCTTGCCATTGCGCCGGACAGGCCGCTATGCTGCAGATGTCCGGGAATCAGGGTGATGATCGGAAGGGTCAATTCCGGCTCGGGATCATCCTGTCCTTCCGTGATGATGGGGTCGTTGTAAGATATACGCGAGAAGAGGACTGTCCGATGGAGCTGCGAGAAGCAAGCGAAGTTATCGGAGATTACACCGGAAACGCCCGCAAGGCGCTTGAGTACGGCTTGATCATGAAGCGATTAGTAGATCAGGCCAAGGCGCCGGGTTTCTCGGTTGAGAGTTGGGCGCCGCTGGCAGAGCTGATCGCCGTCGACGAGTTCGAGCGGGTCGGCAACTTCAAGGAAGTCATGACCTGGGCGGAATGCGTCAACTTCCTCACCGTCTGGGCGGCCTCGGCCAACTGGGAGTACTCCTTCAAGCGGATCACCGAGCGGCCGGGGGTGGTGTTTCTCGAGCTCGAGGAGCGCAGCCGCGTCGGAGAGCAGGTAAGCGCCGTCAACTCGCTGTCGGTCTACGAGTTCAACGATGCCGGCAAGATCCGCCACCTCGATATCTATCTCCAGTGGCCGCTTCCCAACCCAGAGATGCTCGCGAGCTACGAAGGTATTCGGATCTCCGAGTAGTCGGACCGGCACCAAATCTTCTGAATGGCAGCCGGTCGAGGAAAAAGACGACCACAACGCCTGACGTCTTCTTTCGGTGATGGCTCCCGCACCATTCTCGCTCGCTTTCCTCGTGGAAATTCCCGAGACCCGCGACGTGGATCTATCTCCAGTGGACGTCGACCGTGTGGGGCTCCAGAACCCCGATTTGGGCGGTGACCTGCGCGTTTGCCTGCCGGACTGGGCCTGTGTCGGGCAGGCTGGATGGTCATGGTGTGGTCGCTGCTCTACGCCCTGACACGCAACGCTCTCGGACTGATGTTGCTCCACGTGCGCGGCGACACCGCGAAAGACGTAGAGCTCCTCGTCCTGCGACATCAGGTGGCGGTGTTACGACGGCAGGTGAACCGTCCGACGCTGGAACCGGCGGATCGCGTCATCCTCGCAGCCCTGTCCCGGCTGCTACCCCGGGCCCGCTGGGGTTCGTTCGTCGTCACCCCGGCCACCGTGCTGCGCTGGCACCGTGAGCTCCTCGCACGCAAATGGACCTACCCACGCAAGACCCCCGGACGGCCACCGGTCCGCCGGGAGATCCGCGATCTGGCCCTGCGCCTCGCGCAGGAAAATCCGACCTGGGGCCACCGCCGGATCCACGGCGAACTCGCCGGGCTGGGCTACCCGGTCGGGGTCGCCACCGTCTGGCGGATCCTGCACCGCGCCGGCGTCGACCCCGCACCCCGACAGGCCGACACCTCCTGGCGCACGTTCCTGCCCGCGCAGGCCTCCGGCCTGCTGGCCTGCGATTTCTTCACCGTGGACACCGTCTTCCTGCAACGGATCTACGTGTTCTTCGTCGTCGAACACGCCACCCGCCACGTTCATGTCCTCGGGGTCACGAAGCATCCGACCGCGGCGTGGGTCACTCAGCAGGCACGGAACCTGCTGATGGATCTCGACGAGCGTGGCCACCGGTTCCGGTTCCTCATCCGTGACCGCGACACGAAGTTCACGGCTTCCTTCGACGCTGTCTTCGCCGGGGCTGGTATCGACGTGGTACGCACACCACCGCAGTCGCCGCAGGCGAACGTGATCACGGAACGCTGGGTCGGCACCGCCCGCCGGGAATGCACCGACAGGCTGCTGATCGTCTCCGAACGGCACCTGACATCGACCCTCACCAGCTACGCGAAGCATTTCAACACCCACCGGCCTCACCGCTCCCTCGGCCAGCACCCACCCGACCCGCCACCCGTGCTCGCCCCGACGCCGGAGTCCACCGTCCGTCGCACCCGCATCCTCGGCGGGCTGATCAGCGAATATCGCAACGCCGCCTAATGAGAGCTACCGGGTCGGCATAAGGCAGGCTCGGTGCCGGTAGCCGCCGGCAGGTGAGCACTCTCGCCGCCTGGACTGAGTCCGAGTCCTTTGGTCAGATCGTGCCCCTGCCGGTGGTCGGGAGACCTGATCACCGATGGGATGTCGTGGCCGCCGTACGGGGCGTGATCACTTGTCCATTAGGCCGTGGTGGATCTCCCGTGGGCTGCCGGTCCTGCTGCCGGAGCGTGGGGAGGCCTGGGTGCTGTTCGTCGGGGACGACTGGGCAGAAGATCATCATGATGTGGAGGTGCAGGACGAGACCGGCCGCCGGCTGGCGAAGGGACGGCTGCCGGAGGGGCTGGCCGGGATCACCCGGCTGCACGAGCTGATCGGCGCGCATCTGGCCGAGGACGCCGGCCCGGAGCAGGTGGTGGTCGGGATCGAGACCGACCGGGGTCCGTGGGTGTAGGCGCTGGTCGCGGCGGGCTATCAGGTGATCGCGGTCAACCCGGTGCAGGCGGCTCGTTACCGGGAGCGGTACTCGACATCCGGGGCGAAGAGCGACGCCGGCGACGCGCATGCGTTGGCGGACATGGTCCGCACCGATCGGCACCAGTTGCGTCCGGTCGCCGGGGACAGCGACCTGGCGGAGGCGGTGAAGGTCGTGGCCCGGTCGCACCAGACCCTCGTCTGGGACCGGACCCGTCAGGTCCAGCGGCTGCGCGCCGCGCTCGTCGAGTCGTTCCCGGCCGCGCTGGCCGTCTTCGACGACCTCGACGCCGCCGACACGTTGGAACTGCTCGGTAAGGCGCCGACACCGGCCGAGGCGAGGCGTCTGACCGTCGCGCAGATCTCCGCCGCCCTGCGGCGGGCCCGCCGCCGTGGCGACCTCGCGGAGAAGGCCCGCACGATCCGGGCGGCGTTCCAGGCCAGCCAGCTGCCCGTCCGCCCGGCCACCGCCGCCGCCTACGGCGCGGTCGTCCGCGCCCAGGTCGGCCTGATCGGCACGCTCACCGCCGAGATCGACCGGCTCGGTGAGCAGGTCGATGCCCATTTTGGCCAGCACCCGGACGCTGAGATCCTGCTGTCCCAGCCCGGCCTGGGACCGGTCCTCGCCGCCCGGGTGCTCGCCGAGTTCGGAGACGACCCGAAGCGCTACGCCCACGCGAAGGCCCGCAAGAACTACGCCGGGACCAGCCCGATCACCCGCGCCTCCGGGAAGAAGACGGTCGTGATGGCCCGCTACGCCCGCAACGACCGGCTCGCCGCCGCCCTGGACCGGCAGGCGTTCTGCGCCCTGAGGGCCTCACCCGGCGCCCGTGCCTACTACGACCAGATCCGCGCCCGCGGCACCGGCCACCACGCCGCGCTGCGCCAGCTCGCCAACCGCCTCGTCGGCATCCTCCATGGCTGCCTGAAGACCCGCACCCCCTACGACGAAGCAACCGCCTGGACACAGAACGTCACACTTCAGGATGCCGCTTGACACCCAAAAACATGGGATGTCTGACCACTTGCGCGGAAGATCCTGTCAACCGCAAAAGACCAGCTCACAGGCCGAATCGGGGTTCTGGAGCCCCACACCACGGACAAAGGTTCCCGACCACGCCGCCGTGGTCACCCGATCGGCACCGGCACATAGGGAGGTCCGCCTTCGGCGGACCTTCGAGGGCCCCGATCGACCTACGGACGGGAGCTGACAGAGACCGCCAGGACTCCGGGGTCGGGCGAGAGCCCACCCTAGATGATCAGCCGGTCGACGGGCCGAGAGCCATCGGAAGCGGTCGAACGACGATGAATATCATGGCTCTAAAATGGCTCCAGCCATGATCCTCAATGGGCGATCATGACTGTGACCTGCGGTAATGCTCCCGCGATAGGATTCGAACCTATAACCTGCCGGTTACTCTCTGATCACCATCACCTTCTGTCGTCCGCCATCGATAATGCCTATCAGCTCGAAAGAACCAGCGGCACGACTTGCGATGCACATCGCCGTCAATCAGAGTTGATCACTATAAAGTTGGGGTAAAGTTGGGGTATGGCGCGCCCCAGCCTGCCACTCGGCACCTACGGGAAAATCACCGTCTACCCCACCGGCGCCCGGTACCGGGCGCGGTGCAAGTACCGCGACTTCGACGGCGTCACTCGCCAGGTGGAGCGCTACGGGTCCACGTCGGCCGCCGCCGAGCGGGAGTTGAAGACCGCCCTTCGGGACCGCGTCCACGTGTCCGGCTCGGAGGAGATCACGCCGGACACGAAGGTCGCCGTGGTCGCCGAGCTGTGGTGGCTCGACTTCCAGAAGCAGGGCAAGTCGCCCGGCACCCTGCGGTCGTACCGGGACCGGCTCGACCGGCAGATCCTCCCGGGGCTCGGGAACCTGCGGATCCGTGAGCTGACGCCCGGGGCGACGTCGCGGTTCCTCGGCGCCGTCGCGGAGAAGCACGGCGCCGGCATTGCGAAGCTGTGCCGTGCCGTCCTCAACGGCGTGTCGACACTCGCGCTGAGGCACGACGCCCTGGACCGCTCCCCCGTCCGCGACATCGGCAAGGTGGCCTCCACCAAGCCGAGGAAGCAGGCGCGGGCACTGTCCGTCGCCGAGGTGCGCCAGCTCCGCGCGTACATCAGCTATGACGCGACGGCACGCAGCCGGGACCTTCCCGAGTTCGTGGACATGATGATCGCGACGGGCTACGGATCGGCGAGGCCTCCGCTGTGGTCTGGGACGCGGTCGACCTCGACAAGGGCACCGTGGAAGTTCGCGGCACGGTGGTCAGGCTCAAGGGCCAAGGGCTCGTCATCAAGCCCGAACCGAAGTCGAGGGACGGTTTCCGGGTACTCGAACTCCCGGAGTGGTGCGTCAGGATGCTCAGGGCACGGCGCGAGCGGTATGGCTGGGCCGGGAGACAGGATCCCGTTTCCCCGGCTCCGAAGGGCGTCGGTCTCCGCGATCCGGATAACACCCAGAAGCATCTCGATGCCATGTTCGAGTTCGCAGGGGTCGCGGACCTGACCTCTCACGTCTTCCGAAAGACCGTCGCAACCCTCATGGACGAAAACGGCCTCTCCGCCCGGATGGCCGCCGACCAGCTCGGCCACGCCCACGTCTCCATGACCCAGAACACCTACTACGGCCGCAAGACGCGAGCCACCGGGGCAAAGAAGGTCATGGAAAAGGTGGATTTCCGTTAGCTTCGGCTGGGCCAGCGAGCACGGGCGGACCCCCGGCTGATCCGATGAAGACTTGGCGAGCTCAAATACCCGGCCTCGCACACGAAAAGATCAGAGTGCTCGGAGTGAGACTCTCGTCCGCCAAGGAGACCTCGGATTTCGGGAACGCGGAATATCGAAGTCTCTCCAGCCACTCACGCAAGCCTGCCTGGTAGCTCCCACGCAGGCCTGGCTCATGCTCTGCGGATGAACGCACCGCCGAAGACTCATCCAACAGTGAGAAGACGAGCCGTCCGCCGGGTTTCAGACGCTCATGGATCTGGCGGAACAGGGCCTCCGGCGGGCATCGTCCGACTGCACCGAAAACGCTATAGAAGACATCCACGGGACCGCATGTGGCAAGATAGCTGACCGCATCGGTGCAATGGAAGATCGGATTTGGCCATCGGGTCCGTGCGCGGTAGATCTGGGAAGGAGCCGGGTCGATCCCGATGCCGCGAGCACCGCAGTGATCGACCAGATAGGCGAGATTATCGCCCGCGCCACAGCCGAGTTCGACAACGCGCTTTCCTTGAAGATCTCCGAGGATCTCGATCCCCGGGTCTCCAACGCCGGTGCGAGTCCAGCGGAATCTGTGGACAGCAGGGCGCTCGTCGATATCACCAGCCGCAATGCGCTTCTGTGCGTGTTGTTCCCACGCTGCTGTGCTGGCGGCTACCGGATCAGCATGTCCAGGCATGTGGTTGCCTCACGAAGATGACGGCGGACTACCTGTGCGACGACATCGTCCTGACCTGGATCGTTGATCCAGGTGGTGGCCTGTTCGAGGTACCAGGCGATGATCCACAGCCGGTGCCAGCCGAGCGCCCACGCCTCAGGCTGTAGCCCCGCCCGTGGCCGGGCCGCCTCGCCGTAGCCGCCCGCCTGGATGTAGGCCCGGATCATCCGTCGGAGGGCGACAGGATCGGCCGGACCGGTCGTGCCCTGCCAGGACGCGAGGTCGAGCAGGCCGGGGCCGGTGAAGGCGCGTGCCCAGTCGAGCAGTCGCCACCCCTCGGAGCCGATGTGCAGGCTGGTCGGGTGGAACTCGCTGTGGCACAGCCCGAACGGCGGTAGATCCGCACCGGCGGACAGCCGTTCGGCGTGATCGTCCAGAGCCAGGAGCAGGCCGTCCAGGTCGGCGGTGTCCGTCCACCTGCCGGACGATCGCAGGTCGGCCAGGCTCGCCAGTGCGTGCGCCGGCAGTTCGGTCAGGGCTTTTCGATCCAGCGCAGGGAGAAACTCGGCTGGCTCGGCGTCGTGGGTGACGACAGCCGCCTTGATCCCGTCGGCCAGGGTTGCGTCCCGAACCGGTTCGCCGAGGTCTTCGAGCAGCATGCCGAGCATGCCACCGTGTTCCACACTCGCGTGCAGGCGCGGGACCGGGATGCTCTGCGCCGCGGCATGTCGCAGCGCGTCCGCCTCGCGGGTGAACGGCTCCCGGGCGAACTTGAAGATCAGCCGCGGGTGGTTGGGGAAGGTCAGCCGCTCGACCCCGGACAGCGCCCACACCCGGACGGGGGCGCGGGAGACCGGGCCGACTATGCCGGCCTGTGCCGTGAGCTGGGCGAGCAACCTCGTTGTGTCGTCCATCAGAAGAGTCTCCGTGATCACATGACGCCGGCCGGTGACGCTGGCGGCAGTGCCACGTCACCGGCCGGCGGGAACGGCAGGGAGGTCAGGCCGTGACCGCCCGAGCGGGGACGAGGTCGAGGATCGACGTGATCCAGCCCCGCTTGAGGGCGGACAGGTCGGTCCGGAACCTGTCGAGGTCGACACCGAACGGGACGACGGCACCGCCGGACATGTTCGGCGCCGACTGGCAGCCGTGGACGAGACGGCCGCCGAGCGCCGCGTGTGCCCTGACCGCCTCCACCCGGCGGTACTCGTTGAAGAAGCCGCCGTGGTACAGGTCGTCGACCCGCTCGGCGGCGTCCGCGTCCAGGTCGTAGACGACCCTGGCGGTAGCCGGGAAGAACCACGCCGGGCCGATGTCGGAGATCTCCCCGGACAGCTCGACCCGGTTAAGCGCCGCGAGGGTCGCGGACTCCCTCAGGATGCGGAGTTCGGTGTCGGTCACGTCGGACAGGTCGGGGTCGTCCATCTGCTCAGCGGAGAACAGGTGGTGGTAGACCCGGTCGGCGGTGCGCAGCACGTCGGCCGGGTCGGACGTCCGCTGGCCGTAGGTACGCACGAACTCCAGGGTCTGCTGTTCGACGGCGGCCTTCTCGGTCTCGTCCTCCGACAGCAGGCGCTCGGTCACGAGGTCCCAGTCGACTAGCATCCAGACCGGCGCGGTACTGCGACGGAAGAAGTACCGGTCCGGCTCGACCGTGACCGTGGTCCCGTTCACCGTGATGCCCGGGATACGGTTCCAGGTGGGAGTGAATGGTTCGCTTATTTCCACCGAGAAAGCTGCGGGGTGTTCGGGTTTCGTGGCGAGCATGGCTCACTGTCCTTTCGGGTTCTCCGTTGATTCCGGTATCGATTCACGAGCCTTCCCCGTCGGGCGTGCGGTCCGGCGGGTAAATCGGGGAGGTCGTGTCGATGTCCGTAATCCTGACCCGGGCGGGATCGGCAGGACAGTTCCCGGCGGCATGCCGCAGTCCCCGAAGAGCAGTGCTTCGAGGCATGGCGCCGAGCACTCGTTTTCCGGTCCCATGCCGGCGCCCATCGACTACGATCAGCTACAGATGGCGGCAGAGGACGGGGTGAGTCGGCGTGCGTCATGATCCGTCCGCGTTCGTCATACCGGCGGACTTCTGGGATCGAACCCAGGTCGCCGAGAGCCTGCGGATGCGGGACATCGGTTCCCTGTTCCGGCTGGTGCAGAGGTACGCCGGTGCAAGTCAGCCGGGGATCGGGATGCGCGTCGGCCTGGCCCAGTCAGATATCAGCAAATACATCAACGGCAAGCGAATCGCTACCGAGTTCGAGTTGTTCGAGCGCGTCGCCGACGGGCTCGACCTGCCCGACCGTGCCCGCATGCTGATGGGGCTGGCACCGCGCGGCGCCGTCCAGCTCCCGGAGGCCTCGCGGACGACCGTCGTGGAACCAACTGCCCTTCCTGAGGAGCCGGATTCCGTCGAGGAAATCGGGCAGCGGATCGAGACGCTCGGTACATCCAACGTCAGCCCGGCCGTTCTCGCCCACTTCGACGTTCTGCTCCTGACCATGGCGGACGAGTACGAGTGGGCAGGCCCGGAAAAACTCGCGCCACGGATACTCAGGCAACGCCGCCGGGTTCAGAATTTCCTGGAAGGACGGCAGCCGCCCCGGCAGCGTGAACGGCTCTACGAAATCGCCGGTCGGCTCTCCGGAATACTCGGCTACATGGCGGTGAATACCGGCCGGTTCGGACTCGCACGCGCCTACTGCCTGGAAGCTCTCCACACCGCCGAGTTGGTCGGTCACGACGACCTCACAGCATGGATACGCGGCACGCAGAGCCTGTGTGAGTACTACGCCGGGGACTACCGAGCTGCTCTGGATTTCGCTCGGGAAGGTCGCCGTGTCGGCGGTCGGTCGGCCCAGGTAATCCGCCTCGCCGTGAACGGGGAGGCACGCGCCCTCGGTCGACTCGGTGACCGCGCCGGTGTGGACCGATCCGTGGGCGAAGCGTTCGACCTCGCCGAACACCATCCGGTGCCCGGCGGGATGTCGCCCTGCATCTCCTTCGCGCCTTACAGCATCGCCCGTATCGCCGCGAACGCCGCGACCGCCTATGTCTCGCTGGGCGAACCCGGTCAGGTGCGGGAGTATGCGGACATGGCCGCCCAGGTGGCAGACCGGTCCCCGTCGATGTGGAGCCGTTGCCTCGTCCGCCTCGACCTCGCGACCGCGCTGCTGCTGTCCGACTCCCCCGATCCGGAGCAGGCTGCCGTCCTGGGCATCGAGGCTCTGACCGCCACGGCCGGCAACCCGATCGAGTCCGTCCGACGCCGTAGCCACGAGCTGGTCGCCCGTGCCAAGCCGTGGCAGCAGATCGGCCCGGTCGCCGAACTCGCGGAGGCTTCTCACGCCCTCGCCCTTCCCGCTGGTGCACATCGGTGACCACGGCACGAACCGCGGACCCGGTCGCGGACGACTGGCACCGCTTCGCCGGTCTCGACCGGCTCGACAATCACTGGGACCGGCCAGGCTGGACGCCCGGCCGCCGCTCCTACCACTGGATGCTGACCTTCGAGGACGCAACCGAGCTGCACGTCCTTGCCGACCGGTGCCAGCGGCAGCTACGCCTGCCCGCCCTCGACCCGGTACCGCCTGACGGGCTGCACCTGACGCTCCAACGTCTCGCCTTCACCGACCAGATCAGCCGGGCAGACGTCGACAGAGCCGTCGAGCAGACACACATCCGGCTGGCCGGTGTAGAGCCTTTCTCGTTGACCATGGGGCCTCTGGCAGGGTCGTCCGGTGCCGTCCGCTTCAGCGTCCTGCCCTGGGCGCCGGTGGTCGCTGTCCGGGACAGGATCATCGAGGCGACCACGGCCGTGCTCGGGCCCGCTGCGGTCGCGGCCAAGCCGCACGGGTTCCGACCCCACGTCGGGATCGCTTACTGCAACAGTCAGACCGACGCCTACCCGATCGTCTCGGCCGTCAGAGGTCTCCGGGGGCTTCCACCCGTCCGCGTCGCGGTCGGCGATGTCGCGCTGGTCGAACTACGCCGCGAGGAACGCGCATACCGGTGGGACACCGTGGCCCGCGTGCACCTGTCAGCGCCTGCTAGGTCTAGCGCCCCGCCCGCTAGACCTAGCAGCACCTCTAGCAGCGAACACCGGCCCTGACCTAGGCTCTAGCAGCCTAGCGAGGGTCCGAGCGAACACTCGGAATCGGGCTCTAGGGTGGGTCCGAGCCCCTCCCCGCCGTTGCTAGGGTCTGCGGCGCCAGACATGGGCCTGCCCTATTGATCCGTACGGGACCGTTCGATCCTGGGCGGTTATTCTTGGCCGCTGAGTCGGCCGCGGTTGCCGGCCACCCACTGATAGGCGGCACGGACATCCTCAATGGCGCCGGCGTCGCGTAGCCGCACCGCCCCCGGATCGCCCGCCAGCGCTCCTGCCTGAATGCCGCGCCAGCAGCGGTCCTGCCACCACAGGATCGTCTCGATCAGTGGCGCATGCCGGTGCAGTCCGTAGGCGTCATGGATCAGCCTGATCCTCCGCGCCACCTCGTCCGTATCGGTCACCGCGGGGCCGAGGTCGAGAAACTGCCAGCAGACATGTGCGATGTCATGGATCCGCTCCCCGGGAGAGGCCAGATCCCAGTCGAGGAAGGCGACAGGACGTAGCCCATCGCCGAGGTCGCGGTAGACGGTGTTCTTCGGCGCCAGGTCGTTGTGACAGACGACCTCGCTGCCGCCGGCCAGTGACGTGCCCGCGGTCAGATCGTGAAACCGACGAACCAGCTCGGCGACCCCGACGAGGCTCTCATCGGACGCGACGGACACAGGCTGTTCGGCTTCCCAGGCAACATGTCCGGGCAGGAAGGTGAGGATCTCCCGGCCGCGCTCGTCGATGCCGAGGAACCGCGGCGCACCGTCCCAGCCGCGCCGCGCCAGGAAACCGAGCAGCTCGTGCACGAAGTCGGCGCGATGTGGCAGGGGTCTGCGCACCGTGTCGCCGCTGCGGGCGACAGTGTTCACCCAACCGCCCGGAAGGGGTACATCCATCACGTCGGCCTCGGCTCGGCTACGTCCGCTGTCGAAGCTGTCCACGGCGCGGGCACCGGCGGGTCTCGCCGGGCGGCCCAAAGAATCATGGGGGTAAAGTTGGGGTGATCTTCACTTCAAGATCTTTGGGATCTTACTAAGGTAGCCCCTGACCTGGGCAAACGTGCTCCCGCGATAGGACTCGAACCTATAACCTGCCGGACTATAGAGAAGACTTTTCGATGTTGCTCGGCATCGCTCAATAGTACCCCTGACCTGCATAGATGTAGATGCGCACCTCGCGTCGCTTGCCGTCGATCGTCATCATCGTTCGGCGTTTTATGGCTCTATTCTGGTACCATCAAACCCGGTCGGGGGCGGCCCAGATTGCATGGAGCGTGAGCATGCCCCGCACCGGCAGACCACCCCTCGGCCTCGGAACGTACGGTGAGATCCGGGTCTACAAGATGGACTCCGGGCGTTACAAGGCCCGCACGCTCTACCGCGACTTCGACGGCGTGACCCGCCCGGTCGCCCGGAACGGCGCGAGCAAGAACGCCGCGGAGACGGCCCTCAAGAACCACCTCCGTGACCGCGTCCGGGAGGCCGGAGCCGAGGCAGAGATCACCGCGGGGTCGACCGTCGAGGTGCTCGCCGAGGCGTGGTGGGCCGAGTTCTCCAAGCAGGACAAGTCCCCCGGCACCTTCCGCCTCTACCGCGACCGGCTGGACAACCAGATCATCCCGGCACTCGGAAAGATCCGGATCCGGGAGCTCACGACTGGGGCCGCCAACCGGCACATCAGTACGGTCAGCCAGAACAACGGCGCTGGCGTGGCCAAGGCAACCCGCACGGTCCTCAGCAACATGTGTGCCTTCGCCTGCCAGCGCGACGTGATGAAGACCAACCCCATCCGCGAGGTGGCCCCGGTCCGGCCGAAGGCCAAGAAGGTGCCGAAGGCTCTCAGCGTCGCCGAGCTCCAGCAACTCCGCGCATTGTTCACTTACGACCCCGCCGCGGTGCGCCGAGACATCCCCATGCTGTCGAGCATCCTGCTGGCGACCGGCGTGCGGATCGGAGAGTGTCTGGCGTTCGTCGAGGACGCCCTCGACCCCAAGGAGGGCTCGATCGAGGTGCGCGGGACGGTGATCTGGCTCAAGGGGGTCGGACCCATCGTCAAGCCCGCACCGAAGAGCGCCGCGGGCTTCCGGCGGCTCCTGCTACCAAAGTGGGCCGTCAACCTGCTTCGGTCCAGGTTCGAGGAGTCAGCCGTGATCAGCAAGCCAGTGCCGGTGCTGAACGGCGAGGCATGGGACTCCCCGCTGGCGTTCCCCACATCCACAGGGCGGCTGCGGGACATCACCAATGTCGAGAGTTACTGGCGAGAAGCCGTCACCACCGCAGGATTCGACTGGGTGGTGCCCCACACTTTCCGCAAGACCGTCGCCACCGAGATGGACCGCGCGGGTCGGACAGCACGCGAAATCGCGGACCAGCTCGGCCATTCTCAGATCACACTGGTACACAATACTTACCTAGGCCGCAAAGCCCGTGACACCGGCGCCGCCGCAGCTCTTGAAGGGCTGGTCGCATGATGATGCCCCGCAGCCGGCAGGCACAGGCTGCACTGCGGACCGAAATTCTCGCCTCAAGAGAATTCAGTCCTCACCCGGAGTACTGCGACGGGTTTCCAACCAATCCATGACTTCTTTTTCGTCAAACCTGAGATATCTCCCTATCCGATAGCCGGGTGGCCCCTCGCCCGCATGGCGCCATTTGTACACCGTAGCCACCGGGACACCAAGAAAATTCGCCAAATCGTCGATGGTCCACAGCCGTCGGCGACCTGACGCTCGAGCAGCCCCTTCACCAAGATTATCCCTATCCACCCTTTCGCCCATTACCTGAAACCAAATATGGTAAAAGATTCAGCGGACGCCGATATTCCGGCAAGATATCCCAGCCATATGACCCAACTTCCACCCTCTAGGGGTTTACTCATCACAAAAATTCGGATTGCAATCTCGCCAAGGGAGTAGACTCTGACGCCACACCGATACAGTTCGGGCGCCCCCCCAAAGAAAAGAAGTATTCTTAGAGGCAGGGTTTTTGCACGGCATGACACGAGCCTCACATCAGCTATCCCGAGAAAATTCCCTTAAATCTTCCCCCAACGTTCTCACTAACGTGCTTTTCAGCCAGACTCGAAGATGTGGTAAGGGGTGCCACGCATTCGTATACTGACCCGCCGGGGATAATCAGCGATCCGCATCCTCGAAAGCGAGTCGGCCTCACCGTAGACGTGCGATCCCTTCAGGGGTAATCAGCGACCCAGCGCGTCAAGCAGGTAAGCCTCTGGGAGCACGAGTTGCGATCCCTCCAGGGATGATCAGCGACTCCGCCAGCAGATGGAAGACCTGGAGCAGAAATTGTTGCGATCCCTCCAGGGATGATCAGCGACCCCCACCGACTCCAAGGAGAGTGCTGTGAGCAGCGTTGCGATCCCTCCAGGGATGATCAGCGACGTCAGATGCCTTTACGTTGGTCGCGAGCTGCATTCTTGTTGCGATCCCTCCAGGGATGATCAGCGACGGGCTACGCGACGGTCGAGACCGCGCCCTGCGACGTGTTGCGATCCCTCCAGGGATGATCAGCGACCGAAGACGTCGTGTGGCGGACCATCCGCGATGCGCTGTTGCGATCCCTCCAGGGATGATCAGCGACCCCAGCAGGAGGCCCGCGCGGGGATGACCACCTGGTTGCGATCCCTCCAGGGATGATCAGCGACGGCATGAGGGGACGGTCGGATGGAGCCGTGGAAGCGGTTGCGATCCCTCCAGGGATGATCAGCGACCCGCCAAGCGGGCGGAGCAGTACACCAGGGCCATGTTGCGATCCCTCCAGGGATGATCAGCGACGCGCTCCGCCCGGGCACTCCGTCGGGCGCGACACGGGTTGCGATCCCTCCAGGGATGATCAGCGACCGGGCTTCCTTGTGGGGTCCTCCCGACTTCTTTCCTGTTGCGATCCCTCCAGGGATGATCAGCGACACGGCGACGGCGACGGCGACATTTGGGATCCGGCGTTGCGATCCCTCCAGGGATGATCAGCGACCCAGGCCGGAATCCTGATCGTGTGATATCTGCCGCGTTGCGATCCCTCCAGGGATGATCAGCGACAGGGTCGGCCACGTCGCGCACTACTACCGGCTGCTGTTGCGATCCCTCCAGGGATGATCAGCGACAAGAGTTCCCTGACGAGAAGATTCAGGAGCTGTTGTTGTGATCCCTCCAGGGATGATCAGCGACGAGGGAGGTTCAATGCGCGAACTCAGGTGGTATGAGGTGTTGCGATCCCTCCAGGGATGATCAGCGACGGCGCAGCTTGTACGTCACCGAGATGTCGGCGTCGAAGTTGCGATCCCTCCAGGGATGATCAGCGACCAGTCCCGCTCTCTGGCGGCCACAGCGCCCAGATGCGGTTGCGATCCCTCCAGGGATGATCAGCGACCCGAGGCACCGCAGGCATCCAGCCCGACCTTCACGTTGCGATCCCTCCAGGGATGATCAGCGACCCCGGGAAGTCCCTCTGCGGCAAGCGCGCCTGGTAGTTGCGATCCCTCCAGGGATGATCAGCGACGATCATGGATTGGCGTCACCGCGCCCTGTGCCGCGAGTTGCGATCCCTCCAGGGATGATCAGCGACCACGAAGAGCGGGACAACATCGCACCACAGCTCATGTTGCGATCCCTCCAGGGATGATCAGCGACCCCGAGAACATCCACCTCGCGATCCATTAGAAAGGCGCGTTGCGATCCCTCCAGGGATGATCAGCGACCGCCTGACTCCCACGCACGGAAGAGGGCCCCGGTCGAGTTGCGATCCCTCCAGGGATGATCAGCGACACGCCGGCCGCTGGCAGGTCGTCGTCGACATCCGGTTGCGATCCCTCCAGGGATGATCAGCGACCGCCTGACTCCCACGCACGGAAGAGGGCCCCGGTCGAGTTGCGATCCCTCCAGGGATGATCAGTGACACGCCGGCCGCTGGCAGGTCGTCGTCGACATCCGGTTGCGATCCCTCCAGGGATGATCAGCGACCCAGGTCCGCCAGTACGCATCGTCCTGCGTCACCTTGTTGCGATCCCTCCAGGGATGATCAGCGACCCACTCTGACCGTCAAGCAGATCACCAGCGACACCATGTTGCGATCCCTCCAGGGATGATCAGCGACCGCGTCACCCTGGCAGGCGAGGCCGGCACCTCGCCGGGTTGCGATCCCTCCAGGGATGATCAGCGACCTACGAGACCCGCCTCACGGTGGCGCGCAGTCTCGCGCGTTGCGATCCCTCCAGGGATGATCAGCGACCGTGCGGCCACGGCGACAAGCACCAGGACCAGGACCAGTTGCGATCCCTCCAGGGATGATCAGCGACCAAGGGGCGCCGGTCTGACGCCCCGGCCCGGCGCCGTTGCGATCCCTCCAGGGATGATCAGCGACCTACCAGACCCGTGGCTGGACGCACCTGCGCACCGTTGTTGCGATCCCTCCAGGGATGATCAGCGACCGCCGGGTGTACTCGGACGCGAACCGCCACAGCTCGGGTTGCGATCCCTCCAGGGATGATCAGCGACCTAGTTGGCGAGGGGTTGGCGAGCCGCCGGATAGTTGGGTTGCGATCCCTCCAGGGATGATCAGCGACCATGCCGGACCGGGTTGCCTGCCCGCCGGCTCTCACGTTGCGATCCCTCCAGGGATGATCAGCGACCCTGCCGCTCGGGCTGGACCTGCTCGGGATCGGACAGAGTTGCGATCCCTCCAGGGATGATCAGCGACCGTGGCCGCCCGCGCCGACATGGCCAACGTCACCATGTTGCGATCCCTCCAGGGATGATCAGCGACCCCCGGCGGGCGAGCGGGGACGTCGACCAGCTCCGCGAGTTGCGATCCCTCCAGGGATGATCAGCGACCCGGGGTGGGTTGGTCAGCCCCGCCCGGTGCAACCGGGGTTGCGATCCCTCCAGGGATGATCAGCGACCCCGGGAGGCTCCGGGAACGGGATCATGCCTGCGCTCCCAGTTGCGATCCCTCCAGGGATGATCAGCGACCTCCTGCTCGCCGCCGCCGTGAGCGGACGCAGCCTCGTGTTGCGATCCCTCCAGGGATGATCAGCGACCTCGCGGGTCACGGTGACCGTCCGGGACTGGGACCGGACGTTGCGATCCCTCCAGGGATGATCAGCGACCCCGAGTGTAAAGGTGCAGGTCAGCAGGCATGATCGGGGCCGGTCGTGGGCCCGTTCTGCGGCGGTCCGCCGGTAGTGCAACACCGCAGGTCAAGGCCTTGATCGATGTGGTCAGAGGATCGAGTCCTGATTGCCCATCTGCTGGCCGAGCCACTCGGTCTCGACGAGGTGGGGTGTCCGCGTGCGGTAGATCCGGATGCTGTCGTAGCTGAGATCGAGTTCGGTCTTGAGCGCTGCGGTCAGGGCTCGGTACTGGGCGGCTGAAAGCTCGCCTTCGAAGACGCTCCTCTGCACCCAGTGGAGGTACTTCCGGCAGGTCCGCAGGACCAGCGGGTTTCGCTCCGCCGCTGTGTCGTAGACGAGGATGACGAACATGATCTACCACCAGGGTCGGAACGGCTTGTAGGGGGCGTCCTCGAGGCAGAGACGCACGAGTTTGAGCGCCTCGAGATGAATCAGTTCCTCGTAGGACACCTTCCGCCGCAGCGCGCGGTGGTGGACGGTGGCGGCGAGCTCCTCCCGGATCATCGCCGAGACCTTCTTGCGGCCGTCCCGGCTCAGGGACGCGCTGCCGACGTCCGCCTCGAAGTCGGATGGTCGTAGCGTCTTCTGCGCGGCGGCGCGGCGGAGCAGCCGCTCGGCGAAGACTGGTTTGAACGGTTCGGCGAGGTCGAGGGCGAGGGTGTTGCGTCGCCGGTCGGTGTCGGCGTGCAGGAAGCCCAGTGCCGGGTGTAGCGGGGTGGTGCGCAGGGCGGTGAGTACCCGGGGCGTAGATGATGCTGTTGATGTAGCTGATGAAGGCGTTGCCAGCGTTCGCCGGTGGCCGCCGGGAACGGCCGTCCAGGCGCAGCCAGGAGGGCAGAAGGGTGTCGAGCACGCCCCAGGCAGTGCGGCGGAAGTTCCCTTCGGCGCCCATGAGCTGCTCGGGGCTGTCGCATTCGGGGAGCTGGCGGCTGAGGGTGACCAGCGCCTGGGCGAGCAGGTCGGTGTCCAGTGCCCAGCGGACGTTCGCCGCGGTGGCGTCGATCAGCGCGCGGGCGACGGCCAGGCGATGCTCCGGGTCGGCGGTGAGCGTGACCTGGCGGCGCAGCACATGGGCCGATGAGGTGTCCTCGGCGCCGGCGAGCATGCCGGCGTAGTTGCCGTAGTGGTCGAGGATGTGCAGGGTCACGCCGTGCCGGCTGAGCAGGGAGACCGCGGCGGTGTTGATGTCGACGTGGTCGAAGGCGACGAGGTCGCGGATGTCGGTGATGGGGATCCGGACCGGTCGGGTGTCGGCGCGTTCAATGCACAGGCTGTTGTCCTCGCGGCGAACCCGGCAGGGTTCGGTCAACCAGTAGGTGCGGCCGGCCGCGGTCATGTCTGTCCCCAGCAGTAGTCGAGATAGGAGCAGCCGCGGCAGCGCCGGCGTTCCAGCCGTGGCGGTGCGGCTGGTGCGGAGATCACGGCGGCGGCCTGTTTCTCGGTGTCGAGTGCTTGGCCGCGGGCGGCGTCGTCCCAGGTGACGGGGACGGTGCGCCGGATCAGTGGGTAGTGGATGGTGCCGCCGCGGACGTGAACGCCACGGCGTTCCAACAGCAGGCAGTAGTGGCGGACCTGAGCCTCGTGTGCCGGCGACGGCGTCCGGGACGACTTGGTCTCGTGGATGACCGCTCCCGTGGTCACCCAGTCGATCTTCGCTTGGCCGAGGTCGACGTCGCGGCGACGGGTGTAGGTGGTGTCGTCGACGATCTCGCCGAAAGCGACGAGGTCGCTCGTGGCCTCGGGGCGGTAGCCACGCATGTAGAGCCACAATTGACGGGGGCAGTGCAGCAGGTACTTGATGTGGACCCCGCCGAGCCCGTGGTCGTGATGGACCGGTGCCGATTTCACAGGATGGTCTCCACCGTCTCGGTTTCCCTGGTTCCTCCGCGTCGCGCGGGACCGGCGCCGCCCGCCGGAGAGTTCTCGAGGTCGAGGCCGAGGCCGGTGAGCGGGTCGTAGGGGGCGTCGACGACCGCCAGGCGCAGCGTCCGGTTGTCCGCGGCATGTCCGTCGCGGCGTAGTCGCGCGAGTTGCGGCCAACGCAGCGGGATGAGCAGGCCTTCGGCCAGCAGCGGATCGCCGTCGTCGGTGTCGGCGAGGGTGCGGTACTCGGCTTCGTCGTCGCGGTGGAGAACCTGAACGGTGTCGAAGTTCTCGTCAAGGCTGCGGGCGAACTCGGAGCGGTCCTCGAAGGGACGGTGAAAGGTCAGGAACGACGCTGCGAACGCGTCGCGGGCCTGGCGGGCGGTGGCGGCCCACTGCTCACCCCAGGGCGTGGAGTAGACGTGATCCAGCCAGTCCTCGACGGTCTGCTCTGAGATCGCCTGCGCGCCAGCGGCCGTGTGGCGCATCGCCGCCCAGGCGGCATCGAGCGATTCCTCTTGATATGGCAGAGCCGAGTCGGTGCGGTGTACGCGGAACTCGACCGGGCCGTCCGGATGGCGGCCGCGCCGGTTGACCCGCCCGGCTCGTTGCGCGACGGCTTCGATGGGGGCGAGCTCGCTGACGCCGCGGTCGAAGTCCAGGCACAGTGACACTTCCAGGACTTGGGTGGACACCACGAGGCCGCCTTGCCGCAGTGCCGGGTCCCCTGCTGACCGTTCCGGATGCCGGGTGGTGATCCGATGTTCGATCCGGGCCCGGTCGCGGCCCTTGAACCGGGAATGCAGCAGGATCGCGGCGTCCGGATCATCGGGCCACGCCTCACGCGCGGCGGGCGCAAGTGCCTGGAAGAGTTGCTGGGCGACGCGCACGGTGTTGGCGACCACCAGCACGCTGTGGCCTTCGGTCATCCACCGGGAGATGGCCCGCAGATTGTCCGGCGCGGTGATCGGTTGTTCGTCCAGGACGAGGCGATGACGGTCCGGTGCGGTGCCGGCCGGCGCGCGGACCAGATCGACGTGGCCGCCGAGGCTGTCCTCCACCAGGTCGATCATTGGTTTCGCGAGGGTGGCGGACAGGACGGCGATCCGACTACCGAGGTGGTCCCACATGCCGAGTGCGGCGCAGATCCGGCCGAAGGTCTCCGGGTCGTAAGCGTGCAGCTCGTCGAGGACGAACAGCGCGTTGGCCTGCTCGAGCAGGACCGAGGAGTACCGCGGTCCCGCGATGGCCGCTCGTAGCAGTTGGTGTGGGGTGGCGACCCGGACGCGCTGGGCGAACAGGCGCATGGCCTGCGCGCGGGCCCGTGCCTTGCGGGCGCTGGCGGGGCTGGGCGGGCAGTCGTCGGCCACCGCACGGGTCAGCAGCGTGGCAGCGGCGGTGGCGTGCAGCACCCCGATGTCCGGACTGCGGGCAACGACAGTGCTCGGGTACTCGCTGCTTTCGCCCGGTTCCGGGCACGGGTCGGAGGGTGGGTCGAGGTCGCGGGTGAACCTGTCGGCGGCGGCGTCGATCGAGGCCCGGTAGGGCAGCACCCACACCAGCCGTGGCTCGCCGGGCATGTTCTCGAGCTGGGCCGACGCCCAGGCCAGGCCGGCTTCGGTCTTGCCGCTGCCGGTCGGCGCGACCAGGATCAGATGGCTCCCACTGGCGGCGGCGGCACGCTGATGCCCGTAGGGCTGCTCGAGTCGGTGGAGGAAGCCGCGCGGAAGCGGCATGTGACGCTGCAACGGCACGTGGGCGGACCCGGAGTGGTCGGCGAGTGTCACCGCTCCCTGCAGCAGGACGGCCAGGAGCCCCCGGTTGGCTGGGACGCCGTCGATCCAGGTGTCGTGGGTGGCCAGGAAAAGTTCCCGAGCATGTTCCCAGAGCTTGCGGCCGTCCGGCGGGAGCGGTGCGCTGCCCAGCTCGCCGGTGAACCAGGCGATCAGCTCGCGGTGGCGGGGCGGGGTGACCTGGATCCGGGCGCCGCGCGGCGCATCGGGGTCGCGGCCGAACCGTCGTTCCCAGTCCGCGTTCTGCGGGTAGGAGGCTGCCAACCCGGTTCCGTGGCCTCCGCTGACGGTCAGTGAACGATGATGGAAGGCGACTCCTGCTGCCGCCATCAGCCGGTCCTGTTCGGCTGGGCCGCCGATCAGCAGGTTCACGTACGCCAGCGAGAGGATCTCGTGCCGCTCACCCCACACGGTGCCGCGTGGACGGACCTGGCGCTGGAACCCTTCGGCGACCTTTCCAGCGTCATGCAGCAGCGCCGCCTGCTCCACCCACGTCCAGAACCGTGGCTCGGCCGCGATCGGGCCGGCGGGGCCGATCCGCTCGGCCACGCGGCGGGCGGCGTCCCGCACCGCCGCGGAGTGCTCGGTGAGCAGTTCGGCTCGGCCGGTCGCGGACCGACCCACCGACTTCGCCAGTACCTGGTTCAGTTCCGCGGTCAGCCGTCCACCTCGTTACCGAGGCCGGCCGCCGACCGTTCGGGATGCTCGGCGGGGTCGGTGGCTCCGAACAGCCAGACCGCCTGGTCCCCGTCGCGGTAGGCAGCCCCGCCCACCCGCTGGCGGCCCGCTGGTTCACGGCACCATAGGTAGGAGCCGTACTCGGTACGCAGCCGATCCACGCTCACCGTCTCGGCGAGGCGCAGCGACACCGCCTCACGCGCACGGTGGCCGTCCGGCGGCGCGAGTGCGTGGCCGACCCGAACTTCGTCCGTGGCCTCGTCCACCGGGTGCAGCACCGTCCAGCGCGGCGTTCCGACGATCTGGACAAGGTCCTGGGACCGGCCCAGACGCAGCCCCCAGACCGGTCTGCGCAACGTCGCCTCGAGGCGACGGCCGTCGGGCTCCGGGATCCACAGGGTGAGCCGGACGTCGGTGAGGAACGGCCGCTCCCGGACGGTGGCCCCGCCTTTCACCGTCCGAACCCGGCCGCCCACCGCGGGGTTCGAACCGTCCGCGGCTATCGGGTGGTAGGTCTCCAGGTCGACGCCCTGCCCGGAGGAACTGGCAGCCATTCCCAGCACCACCAGCTCGTGCGCCCGTCCTGAGGAGGCGGCGAGCATGCCGCGCACCGTCGACGGCGGCGGGACCGGCAGACACCGTGCCACCCGCGGAAACATCGGATCCCGGAAGGACGCCACCGGGGCATACAGGTCGACGCGCAGCACATCGACGGGTGTCCGCCCGTCGGGTGCCCGAACCGTCATGGTCGTGCCCAGGTGCCCGCTCATCGGGTCGGGTCGTCGAACCAGCCGTCGTGGTCGCCGCCGCGGACCCGCCTGGCCAGATCAAGCAGCACGGTCCGAGGATGACCGATCAACACCGCCCCCCGATCAACCTCGTCGGCCACCTCCTCCTCGAACTGCTTGCGCAGTTCGTCGCGGAACCCGGGCCGCCAGCCGATCAACACCGGGGGCTCGTATTCCCCCTCCCACGCGGCGAGCTCCTCCCGCAACACCTCACCGCTGACCCGCAGACCGGACCCGTCCTCCGCGCCACCGATCACAAAACCGAGCGGGTTCACGCCACCCGCCATCGGCACCAGGGCGAACAACGCCGCCGAACGGTCGCCGTAGTGCAGGGCCTGCTTCGCCCCGCCGGCGAGCTCGGCGAGCGCGTCCAGCAGGACCGCGACCCGCTCCCGGCGCGCGGGTAGGGGAAGGCGCACAGCGCTGGACCCGCGGAACGTCACCGATGTCGCCCCCGCCCGCACAGCTTCGGCCATGCTGAGCGCGTCCTTCTCGGTGAGGTAGTTCGGACGCCCCGAACCACCCGTGCCCGGCAACGTGAACGTTCCGACCCGAGGCACGTCCAGCAGGAACGGTGCTGCCAGATCAGCGGTGTAGAACTCGTGGCCGTGCAGCACCGGCTCCGGAATTCCCCGGGACATGACCCCGAAGTCCTCGGTCAGCCAGACCTTCTCCACCGACAGCAAGGTGCCGACCATGAACGGGGAGTCCCGCACCGTCGTGGGCGCGTCATCCTTGGCTCCCGCCTTCATGAAACCGAACAGGTCATCGTCGGCGTACTGGATCGGATCGGCCGCGGTCGTCGCCTTCTGCGCCTTGTTCTGGGCCTTGCCCACCCGGACGGTCGGCGACGGCACCGAACCCGAGGCGGTCATGGTGTCCCGGACCCACCGCCGAAACGCCTGCGCCGAGACGTACGGGTACGTCGCCCCGCGGATCCGGGTCTTCTTCACCCGCCCGGTCGTCGCCTCACCACGACCGTTGTTGGGTGCGCCCGCCTCGACCGGAACCACGATCTTGCCAGCCAGGTACGCCATCAGACGTACGCCTCCTCGTCCTCGTCGGCATCCACACCGACGAGCGGACCGTCGGCCTCTGTTTCCGTCCCCGCCTCGGTCGCCGCCCCGGTGGTACGTGCGCCGATCTCCACGCCGCGTCCGACCAGCTCCGCGACCACCTCGAAGAACAACTGCCCGCGCAGCCGGTGCCCCTCCTGCCCGGACGCCAGCAGATGCTCCGTGATCCTCGTGACGTCCGGCGGCTTCTGGCCGTCCAGATACAGGCGGGCGCACGCTCCCATGAGGAGAACCTGAAGGTCGAAACCGCGTCCCGCGACCTTCCGGTACTCGTTGAAACGTCCCCGGGGATTCTTCTCCGCCCCGATCCAGTCGACCAGCAGCGTCGTCACCGGTTCAAGGGCTTTGCGGTCCATCCCGTACATCTCCTTCAGATACAGCGCGTACAGCGCTCGCCAGGCGCGAATCGTCGACGCCGACACGCGGCCGAGATCGTCGACCTGATGGGACAGCTCCCGGCACAGCTGGTCCGGCGGAAAATTGACGGAGTCGAACAGGGCGCGAGCGACGACGTCGCGCCCGAGTCGGACCACCGTGCCTTTCCTATCCACCCTGTTGCACTGACGCTGCAGGGTGCGCCAGCCGCGGTGCGCCTCGGGATCAGCCGGCAGGGCACGCAGGAAACCCACCACCGCGATCCGGGTCTCACTCACCCGCAGCCAGGGCTCCTGATTGTCGTTCTTGAAACTCCACAGCGTCGCCGCCACCGGCCGACTACTCGAAGCATGATCACGTAGCACCCAGAGGGTGACCGCCTCCGGTGACGCATCCGCGGACAACGAGGAGAAACCGACCGAGCGCACACGGGCCGTCCGCACACATCCCGCGGCGGCGAAAGCCCGTTCAACCGCCTCCTCGTCACAGGAGAGCACCGTCGCCGAACCCGCAGTGACATTCGCGCCGTACGGCATAGCCCACCAGGCGATCCGGCAGCCCCGGCAGACCGGCCACCCAGCCGTCGCCGGCGGCAATGTATTCACGGCCTTCGTCGAATCAAACAATGGAAGCATCTTCTTCGACCACAGGACACTCGCGGCGGCCCCGCAGAAACAGCACGGCCGCGCAGACTCGCCTTCAAGGTCGGGGAGGAAGAAGCGAGCGACCGTGCCGATCAGGGCCTCCCGATCCCGGGGACGGCCGGCATGGGTCGGCTCCGAGTTCGGGAACATCGCGAACAGGACTTTCCACCAGTCGTACGCTGTGTAGTCCTTCCCAGCGACGGCAGCGCGTACGACATCCGCCGTGATCCGGCCCGCCACCTCATCAAGATCCGCAGCCGTCACCTCGCTCGGCCGCTCACGACCCGCCAACACCGCGATCGCCCACGCCCCGGCCCGCTGCAGCGGATGCTCGGTGAGCGACAGCAGGCCCCCTCTCGGTGAGAGCCGCGTGCGCGCCAGCACGATCACCGGATCCACCCGAAACCCTGGTTCGTGCCCAGACCGAGGCCCCAGTCGTACAACGCATCCAGCAGAGCGGGGGCCGCATGCACCCGGGCGCGCACGACGCACCCATGCCGAGGTGTGTGCTGGACAAAGAACTTCCGCGGTGGCCCAGCCGAGAGGACCTCGAACTCCACCTCGTTCGGCAGACCGAGAACATCAGCCTTGTGGCTCAGGTTGTGTACGAGCGTGGCGACGAACGCCGGATGATCCGGAAAAATGTACCGGTCCTCGTAACGCGCCAGTACCGGTGTCACGGTGCTGAACACAGTCTCCCCAGAGGAATGGTCCGGAGTCGACTCCAGCTGGACCCCGTGGACGTCGAGTTCGACGCTGCCCCACCGCAACTGACGCCGCCCCGCCAGACCCGCCAGGAGAGCCCCGGCAATCCGCGGCACCGGCGAACCGAACCACACCGTGCCATCCTTCGACGCCCGATACACATCGTGGCCACGTGCCGGCCCCCGGAAGTACGGCGAGGACAACCCGAGCGGACGCAGGCTACTGCCCGCGTAGCCACGGCCATGCAGCTCCTCCGCGAGATCCGCGTCCTGACCGCGGATCAGCTCATAGGCCACAGCCCTGGCCGGCCCGAACACGTCCCGCCACGGAATCGTGGCCTTGTCCGCACCGACATCCACCCTGAACCGCACGCTCACCCCCGGAAGCAGCGACATCACCCATCAGCCGACAGACCCGCTCAGCGCGATGATCGGCACCACACACTGCCATACCGGATCACGCCTACGCGTAGCGGGTCCCCCGCCGCACGTGGTCATCACCCGTGATCGCCTGTGACGGCTTGTCGCTGAGCGAGGCTGTCATCACCGGAGCCCTCCATGATGTCCGCTACGCCACAGCGCTGAGCCAGAGGCGGGCGAACATCCCCCACTCCTTCACTGCGATGATTGGCGGGGACGTTGAGCTGCGAGCACTCGCTGGCCGGATACAAATTCGCCATCCTGTCCAGCGAATTCGAGGCGGAACGTGGCCTCATATCATCATCTGTGGACAGGAACAATGTGCGTGGCCGAGAGGATCAACCGGCGCTTGAGTGCGAAGGCAACCTCTACCACTCGGCCTCGGACGCGTCCCCTCGGCCTGTGATGTGCCCCGTTAATTCCGGACAGTCGTTATAGGTCTGGGCTATGCGGCGGTCTGCCTTTTCAGGTACTCGTCGTGGACCTGCTGCGGGGTTCGGTAGTCGAGTCCCGAGTGGCGGCGTGTCGTATTGTAGCGAAGTTCGATGTATCGGGCAATGTCGCGTCGGGCGTGTTCTCGGGTGGGATAGGCGGTGCGGTGGACGCGTTCGTTCTTGAGAGCTGCGAAGAAGGACTCGGCCATCGCATTGTCATAGCAAATTCCGGTCCGGCCGACGGACTGGCGGATCCCGAGGTTCTTCAACGTAGCAGCGAACTGGGTAGACGTATAGTTGCTTCCGCGGTCCGAATGAAAAATCGCCCCGTCGGTGAGCTGGTGGTTACGGGCGGCCATGGTGATGGCTGTTTCGATGAGCCCGGTCTTGTAGTTGTCGTCCATTGCCCAGCCGATGACGGCTTTCGTGTGGCAGTCGATGACGGTCGCGAGATACAGCCAGCCTTCCCAGGTGGGAATGTAGGTGATGTCGCCGACCATTTTGGTTCCGGGAGTGTCGGCGGTGAAGTCGCGCTGCAGCAGGTCGGGGATCGCGGCCGGGGTCTGGCCGGGCTCGGTCAGGGTGTGTCGCCAGGGGCGGGGCTGGCAGGGCACCAGGCCCTGCTCGCGCATGAGGGCGCGGACGAGCTCGGGGCTGCAGGGGCGGCCCCAGGCGAGCAGGTCAGAGTGCACACGGCGGTAGCCGTAGGTGCCGTCGGAGGCGGTGAACGACCGAACGACGAGTGTGGCGAGTGCGCCGCGGCGGGTCGCGGTCGCGGAGGCGGGGCGGTCACGCCACTCGTAGAAACCCGAACGGGAGACACTAAGCCAGGCGCACATCTGGATGACCGACGGCGCTGGTGCACTGGTGTTCGTGGTGGTGCGGGCGGCGTACTCCGCATCGATGAACTCGAACGTGTCGCTCACCGATGATCCTTGGCGAAGTACGCTGCGGCTTTTTTCAGGAACTCGTTTTCCATGCGCAGCTCGCGGTTCTGCCGCTCGAGTTCACGTAGCCGGGCGCGTTCGTCGACGGTGGGCGGTGGTTCCTCGTCGGCGTGGGCTCGCCGGTAGGCGGCGACCCAAGTTCCCAGGGTTCCCTCCAGTATGCCGAGTTCAACCGCGACCTGGGAGATCGGACGGGATGTCTCGATCACCATCTTCACGGCCTCGTCCTTGAACTCAGGCGAGAACTTCCTGCGCCTCTGCGTCAACTATCTTCCCTCCCGGATGGGACCCCATTCTAGTAGGGGCCGCTGTCCGGAATAAAAGGGGCGCCCCACTGCCGGCAGCAGTGAGGAACACTCGAGGTCGTCTGGTTCCCATGCCACGGCTGTTTCGATCAAGCTCTGACCTGCACTGTTGCACTACCGGCGGACCGCCGCAGAATGGACCCACGACCGGCCCCGATCATGCCTGCTGACCTGCACCTTTACACTCGGGTCGCTGATCATCCCTGGAGGGATCGCAACAAGTTGGTCATCGCGTCGGTGTCCATGGCGAGCAGCGTCGCTGATCATCCCTGGAGGGATCGCAACGCCGATGTCGCGACCGCGCTCGGCGTACAGGTCGGTGTCGCTGATCATCCCTGGAGGGATCGCAACGCGATCCTAGGCTTGTCCAATAGCCACCGTGCCGGGTCGCTGATCATCCCTGGAGGGATCGCAACGCTGACTGGCGCGAGGTCCGACCGACCCGGGTGTGCGTCGCTGATCATCCCTGGAGGGATCGCAACGAGCGCGGAGACTGGACCGAGCACTGACGACCACGAGTCGCTGATCATCCCTGGAGGGATCGCAACCGCCAGGCCGCCCAGGAGCGGTTCCGGGTGCCGGTGTCGCTGATCATCCCTGGAGGGATCGCAACCGCCAGGCCGCCCAGGAGCGGTTCCGGGTGCCGGTGTCGCTGATCATCCCTGGAGGGATCGCAACCGCCAGGCCGCCCAGGAGCGGTTCCGGTGCCGGTGTCGCTGATCATCCCTGGAGGGATCGCAACGACAGCCTGTCGACGTCGCCATCCCCGACGACACCGGTCGCTGATCATCCCTGGAGGGATCGCAACTCGAGCGGGGCCGGCGTCGAGCAGCTCCAGGCCGGCTCCTGGTTGCTGATCATCCCTGGAGGGATCGCAACTTGCAGATGATGCAGCGACGCCTGCCGGTGGGGCCGTCGCTGATCATCCCTGGAGGGATCGCAACAAGTTCGGGTCGAGGTCGAAGTCCTCCCCCGCGTGTCGCTGATCATCCCTGGAGGGATCGCAACTTGGCGGTCGACCCGCCGATGTCGACGCGCTCAGGTCGCTGATCATCCCTGGAGGGATCGCAACACCTGCGTCACCCGCGTCGCCCACTCCCACGCGGCATGTCGCTGATCATCCCTGGAGGGATCGCAACAGCAGCTCAGGCCGGCTCCTGGCCCACCTCGTCGAGGTCGGTGATCATCCCTGGAGGGATCGCAACTCCCCGGGCGAGGTCAGCGGCTGGTACGGCTGGCCCTGTCGCTGATCATCCCTGGAGGGATCGCAACTCGTCCGGGGTGAGGGTGGCGGGGCCGTGGGCGTACGTCGCTGATCATCCCTGGAGGGATCGCAACCCGCACTGCACCTGCACCCAGCAGCCGGAGCACACCGCGTCGCTGATCATCCCTGGAGGGATCGCAACGTCACTGTCCGGCCTCGCGCTGATCGGTGACGCGCTGTCGGTGATCATCCCTGGAGGGATCGCAACCCGCGCACCTCGGCGAGGCCGTGGCCTACACCCCTAGTCGCTGATCATCCCTGGAGGGATCGCAACGCCGGTACGTCACCGGCGCTTTCACGGCCTGGCTACCGTCGCTGATCATCCCTGGAGGGATCGCAACGTCCAGGGGCTTCCGGGGGGCAGGCGAGGTAGAGTCGCTGATCATCCCTGGAGGGATCGCAACAGGGACCGTTGACGACCGCAGAGTGCGGGAAGTTGCCGTCGCTGATCATCCCTGGAGGGATCGCAACCCCGGGTCCACCATCCCGCCGGGGATCGCCCACTGGGTCGCTGATCATCCCTGGAGGGATCGCAACCGGATCAGGCCGATCGGGGTGGGCTTCGGCGGGAGCGGCCGCTGATCATCCCTGGAGGGATCGCAACACCTGGCGCTTGAGGGCCCGGCGCTCGTCTTCGCGTCGCTGATCATCCCTGGAGGGATCGCAACGCGCATCCACCGGGCACGCCGACCCCGTCCGCCCCAGGTCGCTGATCATCCATGGAGGGCCAAGGGAGCTGGCGCGGTGATGCCTCTGCCGCACCGGGCGGTCAGGACGCATACGGCGATGACGGCTCGCGGACTGCTTTCCGGGGACAGCCGGTAGATCCTCTCGAGAATGATTGGCTGGCCGAGCACGTCGGTGTTCCCATCGGCAGCGGGGTTCACAGCAGATCAATTCCGGGATCGGACAGGGTTAGGTCGGGTGGGACCCAACCGGTGTTGGCGAGGCCATGGGCTTCAGCCGGGCCCGCGGGGCTGGGTCCGGCCGCGGCGCCCGTCGGGGTCGGGTCCGCTGTCGGAGCGCTGGGGGCGGGGGGCGGAGTCGATGTGGCGGCGTCCGGGTCTGAATGCATTTTGACGGGTGGGCCGGGCGTCCCATCTGGATGGTGTTGCGCAGATGGCGCCGCCGGTGTCACCGGCACGTCGTGGCGGTTGCCAGGCGGGTCCGTGGCCGTGGGTTCAGTCGTGGACGGGGCAGGCTCTGCAGCCGCAGGACCCTCCGGTCCGGCAGGCGTGGGCTGAGAGGGCCCAGGGACGCCCGGGGGGTGCGGCGGCGGTGTGGGGGTCGGTGGATTGAGGAGGTCGGGTAGCTGGGTGGGGATGTGGCGGGCGGCGAGCGCGGCGATGGTCACCTGCGGTTCTCGTCCGCTCAGGTGCGGGACGTGCCCCCTGAGGCGGTGGATGAGTTCGTGTCGGGGCAGCATCAGCGCGCTGGCGAGGTCGCGGCTGGGGACGGTTATCCAGCCGTGGTAGGGATCTCCGACGGTGGCGGCGTCGCCGTGGTAGTCGAGGCTGACCGCGGCCGGTGGTGCGGCCGGGTGCAAAGGTTCGGCCGGGTGCGGGAGTTCGCGGGCGGTCTCGGTGCGGGCCAGGTCGATCTGCAGGGCGCGTTGCGCGGTGTAGTAGGCGGCTTCCGGGCTCGGGTAGGGACCGCGGACGATCAGTGAGGTGCGGGTGATGCCGTGCAGGTAGCCGAACCAGGAGTGAATGGCCCGTGGCTGCGCTGCGGTGGGTGTCTGGCGGGGTGCCCAGATGTTGGCTGGCAGCTCGTGCTGGGGGGTCTGGGACTCGGCGGCGAACTGGATGACGTCGCCGACGTCGATCAGGCCGGGGACGAAGCCGCGGCCGCCGGGTCCGAGCGCCCAGTGATCGGCGCTCCAACCGAAGGAGGACCGCGAGTCCGGCCACAGAGTGGCGGCGCGGACGGTCCAGCCGGGTGGAGGGCGGAACGGCAGGTCGAGGACGACCGAGCCGCCCGCCACCCGGAAGGAGTGGAACGGGGTGTTGTCCGGCGCGGTCGGCGAGGGCAACGTCACCAGGGCCACCACGGAGCCGCCGATTGTTCATCCCCAGAGGCGGTTGGGGGCGGCGGCCGGTCAGGGCTGTTCCCGGGAGTGATCCGCTGGCGGGCGGCCTGGCGGACCAGGTCGCGTCGGGAGGTCCGGTGGCCGGTGGCGAGTGCGTGCAGGTCCTCGTCCAGGTACCAGTAGCGGCCGAACAGGTGGGCGGGCGGAAGGGTGTTGTGGACGAGCAGCGCCTGGCCGGGGGCGACCTGCCGCAGCAGCGCGGAGGGCAGCAGCTCCACCCGGGTGGGGCTGCGCGAGACCCCGCGCCGGCCGGACGGGCCGACCAGACCAGTGCTGTCGACGTTGGTGGACGTCTGGACGACATGCTCCTGGCCGAGCAGGCCGGCGGCGTACTCGAGCGTGGAGCGGTCGGACTGGCCGGCGAAGAAGACCTTGGTGACCGCGTTGGAGATGACGATGTCGGCTTTCGGGCCGTAGGCGGCGTCGATCTGCGCCTTGCTCTGATACACCAGCACCAGCTGGATACCGATGCCGGCACAGGTGGAGATCCGTCCCGGTAGGTTGCGCATCGGCCAGTTCCCGGCTTCGTCCACGACCACCAGCAGCGGCGGGTCCAACGGGACGCCGGTTCGCCCGACGTGGCTGTAGGCCTGGCGCATCAGGTCGTCGAGCAGGCCACCGAGCACGGGGGCCAGGCGTTCTGCGTCGTCGAGATCCGCGCTCAGGTACAGCGTGTTCGCAGCCTGCCCGTCGGGGCCGGTGTCGAGGAGCCATTCAAGATCAAGATGCGACGCCGTGGCGGAGGCAGCGATCTCCGGTTCCTGCCAGGGTTGGATCATCTGCCGGGCCACCAGGTAGGTGGAGGAGATCTGCCGGCGGTCGTTCGCCCAGATCCCCTGGAAGCCGGCGAGGACCTGCGTACCGTCCGCGGCGAGTGTCGGGTCGCGGTGGGAGGCCAGCGGGGTCAGCAGGCCGCGGACGGTCTCCTTGTCCATGGACACCACCCAGCTCACGACGGTGTCCATGCCCAGGTCGACGACGGCGGCGGTCCAGAACAGCTGGCCGAGGAGGTCCTCGGCCGCCGCGGTCCAGAAGCCCATGTCGCCCGACGAGGCCGACGTCCAGGAGGTGGCGTTCGCGATCGAGCGGGCGGCGCGGCGCGCGCCGGCCAGGGTGCGCGCCGCACCCAGCGGGGACCAGGGCGCGCCGAGTTCGCCGGTGACGCCCGCCGGGTCGAACACCGCGACGTCGCCGACCTGCCGACGGCGGGAGATCGTCGCACCCAGCAGGTCGTTCTTCACACTCAGGGCGATCAGCGGGCCGTCCCATTCCAGGATGGCGGGGATCGCCAGGGCGGCGGTCTTGCCGCACTGGGACGGGCCTAGCACGATCACGCTGCCGCGCTGCCCGCGGCGACGGGCTGCCCGTCGTGCTCGCCATCTGGGCACCGCCGCGTCCAGTGGACGGTTGGTGTCCTCGGTGGCGACGAGCCGTCCCCGGGGGCCACCGATCCGGCCCAGGATCATCCGACCGCGGGTCGGCCCGCCCAGCCACAGCGGTGCCAGATCCGCCGGGCGGGCGAACCGGGCTTCGGGATCGATACCCATCCGGCGCCGGCGCGCCACGCCCACCCCGTCGCCGACGAGCAGGAAGGCCGCGAGCCCGCTCAGCATGGCCAGTACCGCGAGCGGCACCACGGTCGCCGCCCAGTACCCGAGCTGCCCCGGCAGGTCGCCTGCGGCGCGCGCCGGCCAGGCGTGCGCCGGATGGGCAGGGTCGGCGATCAGCTGAGGTAGCGCGGCCAGCCCGTCGCCCAGGCCCACGTCGAGGGGGCGGTGCGCACCGAACGCCAACGCGGCCAGCTGCGCGCCTGCCCAGACTGCCGCCGCCGACGACGCGACGAGGAGCGCCACGGCGACCACTGCGATCTCCGCGTCCAAGCCGGCATCACCGAATCGGCCGCGTTCCACGCTCATGCCGCCCGCCCATCCGGCCGGGGCCGCCTGGCGGGCGTCCGCCGCTGGACGCCGCTTCCGTCGGTGTCGCGGGTGCGCGCCGGCTGGTGCTGGCCGCCGCCGTCGCGGAGGCCGAGCAGGGTGGCCAGTTCCGCGGCGGCCCGCTGGCGGCGCAGGCGCACCGCCCGGTCGGTCACGCCGTCTCGGGCCGCCACCTGCTGGGAGCTCAGGCCGTCGACACCGAACTCGACCAGGATGCGCAGGGCAGCATCCGACAGCCCCAGGCGACGGCCTTCGGCCAGCAACTCGACCAGCTCCAGCAACGGGTCCCGGGCGCGACCGGTGCCGGTGTTGCCGCGACCGGTGCCGGCGGACGTGCGGGCCGTCAGATGCTCGGCGAGGATCGGCGGCGGGAGGAGCACCGTCAGCCGGTCGACCAGCCGGGACCGGCCGAACACCGCCCGTTCGGTGTCGAGGACGATGTTGATCCACGTCTTCTCGGGCCGGCGGGCCACCGGGTAGGTCGCGACCACGATCCACGCCGCCGCCAGCAGGTCGTCGAAGACCGCGTCGAAGCCGCGTCCGGCGGTCCGGCAGTGCGCCGCCGCTTTGGTGACCAGCGCCGGGACCACCCGGGCGACCGCGACTCGCGTGGCGGCCTGGTCGCCCTCGCAGGCGCGGCACAGCAGGAACAGCAGCCGGCCGTTCGCCACCGCGTCCGGGACCGTCCGGTCCCGACCACAGCCGTCGACGACCTCCTCGGCCCCGGCCAGACCCGCCATCAGCGGCGAGGCCTCCTGCCACCGGCTCACCGCAGTCGTCGAGGCCGAACTGTCCGTCCATGCGGCCCAGTCACGCCACCACCGCACCAGGCAGGGCGAAACAGACCGGGGATGGATGCTGCGTGCGGGACTGCTGCCCGCGAAGGTCCTGTTCGTCATAGCCGCGCAGGCTCGCCACCGCTATCCCCGCGGCGTTCCCCCGCTTGTTCCCCACCCACATCCCCCGAGGAACGCGCACGCCGGAGATGTCCCCCGGGACCTTTCCCAGCGGCGATCTCGGAACTTGCGGCTTCCGACGCGGCGGCGGCTCGCACTTCCTGCAGCGTGCACCATCGCACCCCCGCCGGCCTCGGCGCCGGGGCCGATACTCGCTGTCCTTCACCGGCGGCAGAAAGAAACCGTGATCATCGTGGCGAACAACAGCGACGATCAGCACCACCCGAGAACCTCCCTCGCCGAAATCCAGATTCCCGCCGGGGCATGGCGATTCCGCCGCTCACCCCACAACGCCGGACGAATAAATGCAGAGCTACTCTTCCGGAATGAGAAGTCGACATACACGACCGCTATCTACCGAGCTGAGGGCACCCTGTGGGGCATCGAAGGCCAGCTCGGTTTCGCGCTCCCCACGGCCGTTCAGGAGATACTTCAGCACGCACCGGAAACCCGACCCGTTAAAACCAGAATCTCACCACCGTCCCCATGGATCCGCGGCACCGACTACCAGCCGTGGCGCGCCAGTAAGGTACTTGTTCCCGACATGCCCGCCGTCACCTACGGCTTTCTCATGAATTTGAACGGCCCGATACGCACCTGGGAACACGGCCCCTACCGCATCGACGCCGTATCCACAACGCTGACCTTCGAGGACGAACACAGCCCGTCCCTACAGCTCGCCTACCGCATCTGGCACAACGAGCGCGTCATCTTCGCCTCGGACACCCTCTCGGTTGCCCTCGGCTCCGACCTCGAATCAGACACCACGCTGCGACGCATCGCCAACCATGCCCTCGACGGCCGGAGCGCCCGCCCATACACCCCGCAACGAGAGTTCCTCACCAGACACGGCGCCGAACTACGATCCGTCCTCGCCCCGCCCACCGCGCCCTACCCGATCGGAACCCGCGTCAAAGTCCGCGGCCTGACCGGCACGACCCCCGCCAGCGGCATCATCACCGACGCCATCCTTGCCGCCGATGGCTCCCTGCACTACGGATGGCGCCCCGACGTCGCCCGGCTCCCCGGCCATCCCATGGGACGCCTGCTCGAATGGCAGCTTCTCGCCCCAGCCCAACACGTCCAGCCAACCCTGCAGGCCCCCGACGCCGCCCTCACCAACACCCAGGCCCCCGATGTCCTCGTCTACGGCGCGAAGATCCGCACCATCGACGACCCCAGATTCGCCACCGGAACCGTCCTGCGCGCCATCCTCAAACCCGGCGGCCAGCCCACCTACGACGTCCAACCCGACGACGGGACACCCGGCCCCGTCCGGATCCACGCCGCCCACGTCGAACCGGTCGCCGGCACCGCCTGGCCCACCGTGCAGTCACTCCTCGACGCCCGCGCCGAAGCCGGCGTCCCCCTTGAAACCGGCGAGATCCTCGTCACCCTGCGCGAAGCCACATTCGTCGCGGACGGACCCACCGGCCCCCGCCCAGCCCTCCCACCACAGGAATGGCCCTCCCACGACCCCATTCTCGACCCCGACTCCCCCGATATCCCAACCCCACCAAAGCGCGGCATGCCGCCAACCATCGCCCCACCCAGAATTGTGATCGAAGACGACTACGTCCGCGTCTACGACCCCCGTCACGAACTCCTCGACGCACCCCATCGCATCTTCGAGACTGCCCTCAGCTATCCACGAGAAGACCTCATCGCCCTCCTCACCGCCGTTCCTGGCCTCCAGCTCGGCGGCGACGAATCCCTCGTCACTCTCGCAGCCCTTGCCGCCCAGAACGTCCCAGACGAAATCAACGTGACACTCACTCCCGACCCGAACGGACCAGAAAGAGAACACGATCTAAGCACTCGACCTGACCCAGAAATCGCTAACCCAGCTCGTCCCCCCGACGAAGGTCTCGATCCGCCAGACCTCGATCCGGGTATGTGACGGAACCGCACCAGTCTCCCTCATGATCGGGCTGGGGAGCCAGGGGCACCCCGAACACCAGAGCGCCGACCTCGGGTGTTGAGAGTGTCGAACACGAACCTCAGAGTCGATCACTCGCGACCGCCTCCTGAGACGTCATCCCGATGATCGATAGTCACCGGGCGAGTCGGCGATGGATCCGTTTCCTCGGCCGGATAGGCGTGTAACGCCATACCGCCTGCTCAAGGTCGACTGAGGGTCCCGCAGATTCAGACCCGTCACCGGGTCATCGGGAGCGGCCCGGCGTTGGCGCCCCATCCGAGGACCGACCCGCGCTGCTGTACGCGGCGCTGAGGACCGGGACACAGGCCCGATGTAGGCACCCTGCTACTGTTTGCATCGATCTTGAGACGTTCGGATGTGGTGTCGGACTTGAGTGTCCGAGGTCATGGGCGGGGGCGCCGTGCGGCTTGTGTTGCTTACTTCGTCGGGTAACCAGGGTTACATCTTCGCGAGCAACCGGCTTCGGGAGGCTGTTGGGGCTTCCGAGCTGGTCAGGGCCGCGACCACGACGTGGGTCGAGGCGGCCTGTGCGGCGGTGACGGCGCAGCCGCCGGCTGGTAGTTGGGCCCGAGTGCTGCAGGCGTCGTCGGGTAGCACCCTCGTCCTCGCCGATGGCCCGGATGGTGGCGTGCAGGTCTCGGCGGATCTGGTGTGGCGAGTGACGTCTGCTGGGTTGGAAAGCGCGCCGGGGCTGAACCTTTTTGGCGCGAGCGTGGACATCACGGGTCCGCTCCCGAGCCAGCAGGACATCCGCCGGGTGTTCGCTGAGGCAAGCACTCGACAGGCTTCCCGTCCGTCCTCGACGGCACGGTTCGGTCGTCTCCCCATGGTCGCTTCGTGCGCGAGCACGGATCTGCCAGCGGCGGTGTGGCGGTCGGACGCACCTCCCGACCGGAATGGACGACCGCGTGCCGGGGACGAGCCGGTGCCCATGTCGGCGGAGGTGGCGGCGAAGCGGCGGATGCGGTCGGCGGCGGACCAGCGAATGCGTGCCCTCGTCGGCGCTACCGTCACATTGCTCGACATCGACGTGTTCTTTGAGCAGGTGGACTGGGTCGCCGTCGTACATGCCGACGGGAACGGGTTGGGCGGGTTGTTCCAGCGCGCGCCGGAGGTGCTGGGAGATGCGGCGATGGTCGCCGAGCTGAGCCGTCGGGTGCAGGCGGCAGCAGATGCGGCACTGCGGGCAGCGACGGCTCAGGTACCAGCCCGGCGGGCGCGAGGTGGTTCCGACAGGTCCGCGCTGGCTCTCGTCCCGCTGGTGGTCGGCGGTGACGACCTGACAGTTCTGGTGGACGGTTCGGCGGCGATACCGTTCGTCCAGAGCTATCTCGTCGAGTTCGGGAGAGCCACCCGTAACGACGAGCTGATCCGTCGGGTCAACGACGGGCGGGGACTGACGGCCGCGGCCGGCGTGGCGGTGGTGAAGCCGCATTTCCCGTTCTCCGCCGCCTATGGCTTGGCGGAGGATCTGTGCCGCAACGCGAAGGGCACTCTGGCGGATCTGCCCGTTGGTGTCCCGGCGCACGCCGTCGACCTGCACGTGCTGTTCGACAGCGTGGTGTCGTCGCTGGAGACGTTGCGCGGCAGGGTCGAACTGGCGACCGCGCCGGGTCTCGACGGTGCGCTGTCGTTGCACGAGCGGCCGTTTCTGCTCGCTGCCGCGGACGACGGCCCGTTGCCGGCCGACACCACATATCGCGATCTCGGCACGGTCCTGCGGCGAGCGGCGGCGGTCGCCGGGTGCGCGAACGGCCGTGGGGACGGCGCGGTCGTCACCCGCAGCCAGTTGCACGCCTTGCGTGAGGAGCTGACCGTTGACGTGGGTCGTGCCGAGCGGCGGTTCGCCGATCTGTGGCGGCGGGCCTCGGAGTCCGGTTCTCCTCAGGACCGCGGGGTGCTGGCCGAGCTGGCCGGCAGCCGCGGCGATCCGCCCGGTCTGGTCCGCCCCGTCAGCGTAGATCACCGGCGCTGGTCGACGCCGTTGTTCGACGCAATGGAGCTGGCCGACCTGACGGTCGGGGCGAAGACCCGGTGAGCGTCGACGACGACACCCGGCTGGTGGGCTCCCCCAGCCCGCCGGACGGGCCGCCGGCTGCGCTGACGGCCGAGTCGGAGCTCCAGATACGAACCCTGTCCGACTGGCACGTCGGATCCGGTGCGCGGATCCCGGGTCGGGTGAATGCCGCGGTCCGCCGTGATGACGACGGGCTGCCCTACCTGCCTGGGACAACGCTGACCGGTGTTCTTCGTGATGCCTGTCTGACCGTCGCGCGGGGCTTGGACGACGGAGCACGCGACGGGACGTGGGAGGCCTGGCACCAGGTGTTGTTCGGTGAACTGGCGACCGAGGGGAGGGGCCGGGCCGGACGGTGGCTGCGACCGGCCGCGCTCGGTGTCGGTGCCGGGCGGCTGTCCGCGGGCCTGCGCGCCCGACTGATCGACGATCCGGCGCTGCGGCGAGAGACGACCTTCGTCAAGCCGGGGGTCCGGATCGATCCGGAGACCGGCCGGGCCACCGACGACATGCTGCGCTTCGTGGAGATGGCCCGGGTCGGCCTGCCCCTCACCGCCGCCGTGCACATCGACCTGCCCGAGGCCCGGTCGATGGTGGACGACCGCAGCCCGGTTGACGAGATGTGGCGGGCCGTAACGGCGCTACTCGTGCTGGGTGCGGCCTGGTGCGAGCGGGTCGGAGGCGACCGTCGCCGAGGCGCGGGCTGGGTGGTGTTGCGCTGGGCGGGCCAGGATCCCGCCGTGTGGGCCGAGTGGCTGTCGCGGTCCGGATGGACGCCTGAGGAGCCGCCGGCCACCGAGCCGGCGGCAGCGTCGGTGATGTCGCCGCCCGTCCCGCCCGATCCGCCCGATCCGAGCCCGGAGGCGCGGGTGGCCTCGGGCTCGGATTCGGCTGCGGCGGAGCCCGTGCGGCTGGAGCTGCGACTGACCTGCGTGGCGCCGGTACGGGTGCCTCGGCAGGTCATCGGGAACATCACCCTGGGACATGATCACATCCCGGGAGCGGCGTTGCTGTCATGGCTGTCCGCTCGGTGGGGGGATCGTGTGGTGCGTGCCGCGGTGGCGTCCGATGACCTGCTCGTCCGCCATGCCTATCCGGAGATCGCGGGACGGCGGGGCCTGCCCGCGCCGCTGTGCCTGTTCCGGGTACGCCGTACTGGGGAGCTGGTGAACGCGGCCCGGGTGCAGCTGCCGGGCGAGCCTGCCCGGCAGGTCCGTGACCGGTGGACCGTGCCCGATCCCGTCGGTGACGGCGTCGTGCTCGTGGAAACGCCGCTTGGGGCGGCCACGCACAACGCGGTGTCCCGCTCCACGCAGCGGCCGGACTCGCCGGCCGGGCTGTACGCGGTTGAGGTGCTGCCCGCGGGCACCCGGCTGCGCACCGAGCTCGTCGTGTCCGGACGGGTCGTCGACCAACTGGCCGCGACGTTCGGTGCCCGCTGGTGGGAGCCGCTGCTCGGGCAGACCCGGATGGGTGCGCGCCGAAAAGGCGAGTACGGCCTGGTCCAGGTCGACACCGTCAGCCCGGAGGGCCCAACGGTCTGTGCGCCTGTGACTGGCCGGGTCTGCGCGGGCCCGCCGTCGCTCGGCGGCGAGTTCCAGGTGTGGGCGGCGGCCGACCTCGTCGTGTCCAGCCGCTCGTTGCGCCAGACTGGCGACCCTGAGGACGTCCGAGCCGCACTCACCACTCGGCTCGACGGCGGCGGGCTTCGACTCGGCTGGGCCGCGCAGGACGGGCGGCTCGCCTGCGTCACCCGGACCCGGAGACGCGACTCGTGGCAGGGCCGGTGGCAGCTTCCACGGGAGAGCATCGTCGGTCTCGCGGCGGGTTCGGTTCTGACCCTGCGCGTGGAGGACGGAGCGATCGATCCGGCCGCCTGGGCCGATCTCGCGGACCGAGGCCTCGGGGAGCGCCGCGCGGAAGGGTTCGGTGAAGTGGTCATCGACGCGCCGCTACTCGACCTCGCCCACCTGCGGGCGGCCGAGCCGGCCGCAGCCGCGGACGACAGAACCGGCGAGGACCGTTCCGGTGAGCAGTTGAGCGAGGCCGAACAGGCCGCGCTGCACCACCTGCGCGGAAGTGCCGTCGTCAGCGCCTGCCGGGCCCGGCTGATCGAGCTGCGGGAACAGCCCGATCCTCCCGCCGGGTACGCAGCACTGCGGCGCGGCCTGCGTGCGATGAGTCCGAGCCAGCGATCGACCTGGCTGACGCTGGCCAACGACGCCGTCCTGCGGGCCGCTGACACCCGACTTCGAGCCGAGTGCGCACGTTGGACGGCACGCGAGGATCGGGACCGCGACACACAACGCAGGCTCGCCGAGTGCACGCTCGGACTGCTGGACGGAGGGATCGAGGAGGTGGCCGGCAGCGGACCACTGGACGCGCAGCTTCGCCGAGAAGTGTTCGCGCTCCTGGTCGGGGATCTGATGGATGCGGCACGTCGCCCCGCCGCGGCCGACACCAGTGATCGCCCGTGACCGCGGCAGCGGCCACGCGGTCGGCTGCGGAAACGCCGGAAGTGAACGCCGGTGATCCGCCCAGTTCACCGACGGGTGTGCTCGGTGAGGTCGAGACCCGGATCGACTGGACACTCACGCTGCTGGCGGAGACGGCGGTCGCGGTCGGTGGCGCGTACGCCGGCGACACCACCGATCTGACGATCGCCCGCGACGGGCTGGGCCGGCCCTACATTCCGGGCACCTCGTGGGCTGGCGTGCTGCGGTCGGTGGCCGGCCGGGTCGGTCTGTCCCCCGCCGCGGTGCGGGCGGTGTTCGGTCATCAGGAGAACGGCCGGTCGGAGACCTCCGACGCAGGCTGGGCGAGCCTGGTGACGGTGCACGACACGGTGGTCACCGACACGGGGCTGGAGCTGCGTACCGGAGTCGGCATCGACCGGGTCACCGGAGCCGCCGCGGATCGGATCCGGTTCGACCGAGAGGTACTGCCGGCAGGAACCTCGGTGACGCTGCGGCTGCGCTACGAAGGACCGGCCGGCGCCGGTCCGGAGGCGGTGCGCACGCTGCTGGGCGCCGTACGTGCCGATGGCGTGGCGGTTGGCGGGTCCACCCGCCGTGGGCTGGGACGATTCCGCTGCCTGACAGTCACCGAGCGAACGGTGGACCTGCGTTCCAGAGCCGACCTGCTTGCCTGGTTCCAGGGCTCCGCCACGGAGTCGGAGATCCTGCCCCGACAGGTGGACACGTCGAGGTTGCACCTCGACGTGTCCTGGCGTCCGATCCGACCTGTGGTGGTCGCCACCGGCACCCCGGCGGACGGCGCGCACCTGGTGCCGGTCATGGCCCGGACCGCCACCGGCGACGGTCTGGTGCCGATACTGCCCGCCACGTCGGTCAAAGGGGTGCTGCGCTCCCTCGCGGAGCGGATTGCCCGCACGGTCCTCGCAGACGCCGCACCGGCCCCGTCCACAGCCACCGAAGACGATGACGTCGACGGCGATGCCAACGATGGCGGTGATGGGGCGCCTGCGGCGGACTTCGTGGGGACGATGGACGCGTTCGCCCTGCGGGTCCCGGCGATCGAAGCGCTGTTCGGCTCTCGGCGACGCGCCGGGGCGCTGTGGGTGGCGGACACAGCCGCGCAGGCGCCGATCATCGACCCTCAGGCCTGGGCCGACCACCTTGCAGGCCAGCCGTCCACCGCGGACGGCGACACCGCTGAACCCGATGGTGGACGTCCCGGCTGGGACCGGGTTCGCACGCATGTGGCCATCGACCGTTGGACCGGAGGCACGGCCGACCAACAGTTGTTCACGGTGCAGGAGCTGGCGGGAGTCCGCTGGCCCGCTCTGCGGCTGGAGGTGGACCTCCCAGCGCTACACCGGGCGCTGGCCCGGCCTGCCGCGGAGGATCGCGACGCTGCGGCAGGCGATGACGACGGGAGCCATCGTGACCGGGTGCGCGCCGCGTTGGTGCTCCTCGGGTGCGCGCTCGGCGTGCTGCTCGACGGGGACACCGGCTTCGGCCACGGCACCACCCGGGGGCTGGGTGAGGTCGAGGTGACCGGCCTGCGTGTGCGCATGCCCGCCGATGGGGACCTTCCCGGCTGCCCCGACCTGTCCGGAGCCAATCCCGACGAGCTCCGTGAGATGTGGTGGATGTGGCTGGATGACCTGGCCCCGCGACAGGGTTGGGTTCCCGCGCTGCGGCCCGTACCGGACGGCGCTGATGTGAGGACGGCCCCATGACGAGCGGCACCCTGCCCGACGGCACCGGGAGCAGCGGCACGGTGAGCATCGGCGCCCAGCCCGACAGCTCGGTGCGGCTTCTCGTCGCGCACGCCCCGACGTCCGTGACCGCGCAGGACGTCGTCGCTCTCGCCGGCCTGCTCGGGCAGCCCTGCGTCGGACTACTCAGCTCGCCGACCGCGCACACCGTCGTCCGCTGCCACGACGGCGCTGCCGCGGCACCGGACGGGCCGGCCGACCTGGACGGCGTGTTCGCGCTGCGGCTGTTCAGCCCGCTCGGGGAACTGCGCTGGCTGCAGACCGGCGGCGGCCGCGGCACCGCCGTCCTGCTGACCGAGACGCTGCCGCCGCCCGACGGCTGGCCCGCCCACGAGGAGGCGGTGGCCGCGGCGCTGGACGGCCGGTACGCCCTGTGGGGGCGCCGCTTCGTCGCCCATCCCGACACCGCCGGCTGGTTTCGTGCCCTGGAGGGACGGATCGGCTACCTCGACGTCCCCGCCCCCACACCGGCATCCGACCCGCTGCCAACGGGCAGCCAGGCGGGCCCGCCCACCGAGCCCGGTCTGTGGCCCGCCGCCTACCTGCAGCTGCGGACCCGGGAGTATCTCGGCCGCGATGACACGGGCAACGCCGAGGTCCGCGAGGAGCGCCTTCTCGAGATCACCGTCGCCGACCCCGAGTTCGGCCGCAGCGAGCGGACATCCACGTGAACTTTCACAACCCGTACAACTTCGTGCCGGCGCTGCGCCGCGACCAGGGGTTTCCAGCCGCGTTGTCGGATGGCCCGCCGCCAGGTCATGACCGCTGGTCGCGCGACCGGTGGAGTGGACGGATCCGGGTCACCGCGACCACGGTCAGCCCCTTGCTGATCGTGGAGGACCGGGACCGGCGCCCGTCCGCGGTTCCGCAGTTGCGGGTGCCGTTGGCGGCCGACCCGGCGGACCCCGCGCTGCGGCGGGTCGACATCGCGCCGACCCAGATCAAGGGCATGCTCCGCGCGGCCTTCGAAGCCGTCACGAACTCCCGCTTCGGAGTGGTCTCCCGCGCGCACCACCGGCCGTTGCACTACCGGACGTCGGCCAGCAGCGGCAGCGGGCTGCGGCCCGTGGTCGTCGCCCCCACGGCAACCGGGGTGGCCCTGCACGTCGGTGGCACTCTCACCGTGCCCGGGATGGATACCCTGCCCGGCGCGGTCCTCCCCGCCTGGAGTCACGACGCCGGCGACCACCAGCGCCCGCCGACCACCCTGCTCGCCGGCGCGGCACCCCACCGGCCGCCGCTCGCCAACGGTCAGCACGTCGCCGCCCTGGTCGAACAGGTCACGATTCAGGTTCCCGGACCGAACAGAACCACTCGTGCGATGGCACGCTGGCACGTCACCGACTGCCTGCCGCTCTCCCCCGGAGCCGACCTCGAAGAGGCCATCAGCCGCCTCACCGCCCACGGGCAGCGGCGCTGGGCCCAGGTGACCGGCTACCTGCACATCACCGGCCCGACCATCAAGGGCAAGCAGTACGAACGCCTGTTCATCGACACCTGCGTGCACGCGGACCCGACGGTCGCCTTCGACCCGCCGGTGACGATCGACGACAACGTCGACGCCCTGCTCACCGCCCTGCAGAACCTGATCGACGACCAGCGGGCGGCCCATCTCGTCGCCCGCAAGGACGAGATCTGGCAGCGCAGCGATGACACCAACGGCACCCACTCACCCTGGGACTACCTCGGGCCCGACCCGGGTGACACGGCGTGGGCACGCCACCTGTACGACACCGCCGATGCCACCAAGCATGGCCGGACGCCACCTGCCTGGACCGGCGTCGACCTCTCCCCGGCCCGTCCCGAGGAGCCGCGGACAGCGTCGCGTTTCACCTGCTGGGCCGAGTACGACGCGACCGGCGCACGGCTGCTCCGCCTACGCCCGGTAATGATCAGCCGCCAGGGCTACGAGAAAAGCCCCATCGATCTCCTCAACCCGGCCTGGCGACTGCGGCCGGCGACCAGCCTGGACGATCTCTCCCCGGCAGACCGTGTCTTCGGCTGGGTCGCCCCGACCAGTCGCGACGACGAGCCGGCCACCACCCGCGGGCAGTCGCGCCGCGCGCACCGCGGCCAGCTACGGGTGATCAACGTGCTCGGCCCGCCCGCCGACACGGTCGACGTGCAACCCACCGCGCTGGTCCTGCCGATCCTGTCGACGCCGAAACCGACGCAGGGACGGTTCTATCTCGGCAAGATCAAAGGAGCCGGCCCGGTCCAACCACTCGACCAGGGCACGACCCGCGCCCGTCACTTCGCCGACGGCCAGACCTGGCGGGGTCGCAAGGTCTACCTCTACCAGCGCCGCGATCTTCCGCAACGTCGCGCACCCAGCGGCGTGCGCTACCCCGACCAACCCAGAACACAGAGCAGCGAACTACACGAGTGGGTGCGGCCGGGTGTCACCTTCAGCTTCGAACTCGCCGTCGACAACCTCTCCGACGCCGAACTCGGCGCGCTGCTGTGGCTGCTCGACCCGCATCACCTGGGCCGGGCCAGCAATCCGGATGCCACGCGACCCGAACCCGCCCGACCGGGCCGAATGCGGCTGGGTCTCGGCAAGCCGCACGGGTTCGGCGTCGTCGAGGTACGCCTCGACCCCGACGCGACCCGCCTGGCGACCGGCGCTGACATCACGGAACGGTTCACCTCCCTGACCGATACCCGCCCGAACAACCCGGGCTGGGCCGGCCTCGCGCAGAAGTTCGAAGCCCTGGCCGGCCCGGTGCTCGAACCCGCCATCACCGCCGTTCGCGTCGCCGCCGCCGGGGTATCCGGCCCGGTGCACTATCCGCGGCAGAATGCCGAGGATGTCGACAAGGGCTACGAATGGTTCGTCGCGAACGAACGCGCCGCCGAAGCCCGGGCCAAGCACGACGCGAACACGGTGAGAAGCCGGCCGGCAGCAGGCAAGTCCCGCCCCCAGGAAGACCGCTCCCTACCGCTCCTGCACGGCCAGGACCGCCTCTCGCTGGACCCCATCGCGGAGAAGGACTACCGATGACCACCCCAGCCTCCCGGGGCGGATGGCGGCGCGCACTCGTCGCTCTCGGTACCAGTTACCGGGGGTCACAGGCCTATCTGCAGTCCGCCCTCGTCGCCCTTCTCCTCGCCCCGGTTCTCCCCGACATCCTCATCGACCTGACCGGCGTCGAAGGCAAGGCCACGGCTGGCGTCCGACTTGGCGGGGTCGCCCTCGTCGCCGCCGCCTGCGTCGCCGTGTTCGCGGTCCAGAACCGCCGACACCGCCGCGACCTGGCCCGCATCGGCACCCTCACCTCGAACGTCCAACCACACGACACCCTCATCATCGCGCTCAGCCTGCGCGCCGGGCCCCAGTACCAACCCCGAGCTTTGCGGACTGGTCGACTGCCTTCAATCCTGGAGATCCTCGTCGACCGGATCACTCCGAAGACCGTCATCCTGCTCAGATCACCCGACGTCCCGGACGACGCATGGACCCAGACCCGCGACGGCCTTACCAGCGACGGCCTGCAGACGGGTCTACTGGCCGTCCCCAACTGCGAAGATCCTGTTGACTTCGTCGCCTACGTGAACCGAGCGCTGTCCCGCGGTCCCAGCGGCGGGGCCGTTTACGACCTGACCTCCGTGGCGGTCGACGTCACCGGCGGCACGAAGCTGATGTCTCTGGCCATGGCACGTCTGGCCGCGGAACTCGACGCCTCCTGCGTGTACGTCACCAAAGCGTTCCGCGACGCCGACACCATCGAACCCGGCACCCAGATTCCTTACCAGTTCGACCCCCGCCAAATCGTGAACGCGGGACCGTAAGAATACGCAATCTCAGCCCGCACCCGTGCGCGACGACGCGCTGGCCGACCCGTTCGCGGGATCCGGGGCCCGCCACGCCCGGGACGTTTCTGCGGTCGCTGACCTGGGACGACGTGCGCCAACTCCAGAAGGTCAACCGGCTGCTGCTGGCCGAGCTCGCCGCCACAGTCCGGGCACTCGACGGGGCCGACACGATGGCGTTCGTCAACCTGGACTCCTGCCGGCGCCAGGTAGGAGTTCGGCCCCGCCAAGCAGGACGCCGCGTTCGGTTACACCAAAATCGCCAGCAAGTCCGTTGTCGTGTCGATCAAGGCCCTGACCTGCGGCGTTGCACTACCGCCGGACCGCCGCAGAACGGGCCCACAACCGAGACCGATCATGCCTTCCGACCTGCGCCTTTACACTCGGGTCGCTGATCATCCCTGGAGGGATCGCAACAGGCGCTCGGCCAGGAGCCGCGCGACAGTCGGCGGTCGCTGATCATCCCTGGAGGGATCGCAACCCATCCCCGTCGTGCAGGTCGGTCGCTGCGCCTGGTCGCTGATCATCCCTGGAGGGATCGCAACATAAACCCCGCCCCCCAATTCCCCGGCTACCTCCATGCGTCGCTGATCATCCCTGGAGGGATCGCAACCCGGGGCCGGGAACGCGGTCATCGGCCGGCCGCCGGGGTCGCTGATCATCCCTGGAGGGATCGCAACCCACGTCGAGGAACGGTGCTCCGAGTGGCACTCTGAGTCGCTGATCATCCCTGGAGGGATCGCAACGCCCGCCGGCGCCGGTAGTGCCATCCCCGTCGGCTGGTCGCTGATCATCCCTGGAGGGATCGCAACAGCGGTGACCAGGTCCCGCCCATCGCCGCCTCGGGTCGCTGATCATTCGCAACGCCCGGCACAGCTCCCCCTGGTGCGGGTTGTGGTGTCGCTGATCATCCCTGGAGGGATCGCAACCCGGTCGGATTCATGAAACCGGCCAGCGCGGCCGCCGGGTCGCTGATCATCCCTGGAGGGATCGCAACGCGAGGGGGCGGGGGTCTCCGCCCGCCAGGGCGTCCGTCGCTGATCATCCCTGGAGGGATCGCAACGTCGACCGGAAGTTCAGGTGCTGGCGGGCGTCCTCGAGTCGCTGATCATCCCTGGAGGGATCGCAACTTCGGGATCCACGTGTCGGTGCGCACCAGGCCCGCGTCGCTGATCATCCCTGGAGGGATCGCAACCCCAGAAGCGGGGTGCCGTCGGGGAAGTGGATCTGCCGTCGCTGATCATCCCTGGAGGGATCGCAACGGTCGACCGTGTTCGACAGCGTCAACATGCTGGACAGTCGCTGATCATCCCTGGAGGGATCGCAACACGGGCCCATGCGCGGCAGCGCCGACCACGCCACCCTGTCGCTGATCATCCCTGGAGGGATCGCAACTGAACCCGTCCGGCTCGGCCACGTCCATGCCCGACGTCGCTGATCATCCCTGGAGGGATCGCAACTGGCCCAGGGCGCCGCCGGCCGGCGGCGGCGGCGAGGTCGCTGATCATCCCTGGAGGGATCGCAACAGCTGCGGGGGCCGTGCTCCCAGGGCAGGTCGTCGGGTCGCCGATCATCCCTGGAGGGATCGCAACGTCGCCGGCGTCTCGCCGAGCTCGCCCTGGACCAGGTCGCCGATCATCCCTGGAGGGATCGCAACTACATGCTCGACGCCAACTTCGGCAACTCGATGCCGTGTCGCTGATCATCCCTGGAGGGATCGCAACCGGCTTCCAGCATGAGCTCGACTACATCCGGCACGAGTCGCTGATCATCCCTGGAGGGATCGCAACAGGCCCTGCATGACGGCCATGAAGACGTTCGCGGGGTCGCTGATCATCCCTGCAACCCGCAGGGGCGGCAGCGTTCCGCGAGTGGGCCACGTCGCTGATCATCCCTGGAGGGATCGCAACAGCTCAGGGCCGTGGAACAGGCGTGTGACGATTCGTCGCTGATCATCCCTGGAGGGATCGCAACAGGTGTAGACCCGCATGTCATCCTCGGTGCGGTCTTGTCGCTGATCATCCCTGGAGGGATCGCAACGGCGTCGGCTGGTGGAGGACGCCCGGGTGGCCGCGTCGCTGATCATCCCTGGAGGGATCGCAACACCAACTCACGTCGGGCTGCGTCGCCCGTGTCCTCGTCGCTGATCATCCCTGGAGGGATCGCAACCTCGCCCGTTCGACCGCGACGCACCTCAGCTCACGTCGCTGATCATCCCTGGAGGGATCGCAACATGGCGTCCAGGACGTGGTCGACGTCGGGCCGGCCTAGCCGCTGATCATCCCTGGAGGGATCGCAACTACATCCTGAGCCGTGGCCTGCGGGCGCGTGCGTCCCGTCGCTGATCATCCCTGGAGGGATCGCAACGGAGACGACCCTCCGTCAGGTCGCCGCGATCTGGGTCGCTGATCATCCCTGGAGGGATCGCAACCCGCCCACTGCCCGCCGCAGCACCCGCAGGTCTGCAGTCGCTGATCATCCCTGGAGGGATCGCAACGCCCGCCAGTGCTCCCAGTAGGAGCCGACCGGGCCGAGTCGCTGATCATCCCTGGAGGGATCGCAACCCGTGCCCGCCGCCGGTGGGCGCGCGACCAGGGTTGTCGCTGATCACCCCTGGGGGGATCGCAACGGTCGGGGATGATGGGTGGCGCGAGGATCGCGTCGAATCACTGATGAAGCGCGGGCTGACCCTAACGGTGGCGGTACAGAAGACCGACCATGGGTCGAGTCCAGCGGTTTCAGCAGCGGCAGCTACCGCCTCGTTGGCGAGTCGTGTGTACCCGTAGGAAAGCATCGCGTTGATCGGGTCGGATGGTGGACGGCGGCGCCGAGCTTTGAAGTCCCGAACCGAAACAAGCGTCCGGGCAAGGTCAGTGAAGTAGGCACCCGAGCCGGCGCTTGGTCATGCCCAGGGTGGTGGTGTACGGAGCGTGATGCCGCGTGATCCTGGTTGAAGGTTATGCGGTCAGAGCTTCGGGTGTCACGCCGATCTCAGGTGTGTCGGATTTCTTGTTCGTGGCGTCGACTTTCGCGAGGATTTCGAGGCCGAAGTAGCGGTGGGTCTCGATCCACTCGTCGTGTTGTTCCGCGAGGACCGCGCCGACGAGACGTATGATGGCGTCACGGTCGGGGAAGATACCGACGACGTCGGTACGGCGGCGGATTTCCTTGTTCAGTCGTTCCTGCGGGTTCGACGACCAGATCTGCCGCCAGACCTCCCGCGGGTAGGTCGTGAACGCGAGTAGGTCGGCTTTTGCGCCGGAGAGATGGTCGGCGGCCTTCGGGAGTTTCTCGGAGAGGGCTTCGACGACCCGGTCGAACTGCCCGCCGACCTCATTGGCGTCGGCCTGGTCGAAGACAGTTCTCACGAGCGTGGCGACCCACGGCTGCGATGATTTTGGTGTCATCGTGAGCAAGTCCCGAAGGTAATGGGCCTGTGCAGGAACAACCTGGTGGTTCGACCTGTCTGGTTCGATGTCGTGCTATGGCGATCATGGGGGATGTTCTGGACCAGCTGTCTCGTCGGTTCGCGGTGGTGCTGCCGCACCTCGACGAGCGGCAGCGGCGACTGGTGCTGGCAACCGAAGCCCGGCTGCTGGGGCATGGCGGTATCCGCGCGGTGGCCCGAGTCGCCGGTGTCAGCGAGACCACGGTCCGCGTCGGCGTATTCGAGCTCGAAGCGGGCGGGGAACCCCTGCCCGATCGACGAGTCCGCCGGCCAGGTGGGGGCCGTAAACGCATCGAGGACACCGACCCGGCCGTGGTGACAGCGCTCCTCGCACTCGTCGAGCCGGACGAGCGAGGTGATCCGACCTCACCGCTGCGGTGGACCACGAAGTCGCTACGACACCTCGCCGAACAGCTCACCCGCCAAGGGCACCCGGTATCGCCGTCGACAGTCCGCCGGCTCTTGCAGGCGGCTGGTTTCAGCCTGCAGGCGAACTCCAAAACCCTGGAAGGAAAGCAGCACCCCGACCGGGACGCCCAGTTCCGCTACCTGAACAACCAGGTCATGGAACATCAGAAAGTCGGCGAGCCGGTCATCAGCGTGGACGCGAAAAAGAAGGAGATGCTCGGCCAGCTCCCGAACCCGGGCCGTGAATGGCGACCGAAAGGCGACCCTGTCCAGGTCGAGGATCACAGCTTCTTCACCGGCCCGCAGGGCGACACCGCCATCCCCTACGGCGTCTACGACCTGACCACCGACGCCGGCTGGGTCAACGTCGGGGTCGACCACGACACCTCAGCGTTCGCGGTGGCCTCGATCCGCCGCTGGTGGCAGGCCCGCGGCCAGGCCGACTACCCCCAGGCCACCCGGCTGCTGGTCACCGCGGACGCGGGCGGGTCGAATAGCTACCGCTTTCGAGCTTGGAAAGCCGAACTCGCCGCGCTCGCCGCCGACACCGGCCTGACGATCACCGTGTGTCATTTTCCGCCCGGCACGTCGAAATGGAGTCGCGGTAGGGACCGCCCTTGCGGGCGGCCCCCCGCACAGATCCCAGCGTGCGGGACTACCGCACTGGGCTCCTGCCTCAGGTTCTGGCTGCGAAGCGTCTCTCCGGGAAGGGATGCATCACTCGGACTGGGGGTAGCCATCGAGCCGCGATCCGCCCCATCCGTTGCCAGTTCATCCGGTCACGTTGGCTGCGGCGCCGCAGCGCCTTGCACCAGTGCCGTGTCACCTGGGTACGGAAGGCCGACATCGTGTCGGTGTTGCCGGGCACGGCGTAGTAGGCCATATGCCCACGTAGCACGCTCGCCAACCAGCGTCCCTGATCCGGGATGGGCGTATGCCGGCGACGCTTCAGCTGCTCATTGACCGCCTTCAGCTTCGCCCGCATGCGTTTCGCGATCGTGATGCGCTTGAGCCAGAACGTCCCCCTCCGGGATGTCGCACAGATGTGCGTGAACCCCAGAAAGTCGAACGTCTCCGGCTTGCCCAGACCCCGCCGCTTCCGATCCCGGGCGGCGTACCGCCCGAACTCGATCAGCCGCGTCTTATCCGGGTGCAGTTCCAACCCGAACTTCGCGAACCGTTCGCGCAGCTCGTCCAGGAACCGCCGCGCATCCTCCTCGTATTCGAACCCGACGATGAAGTCGTCGGCCCAGCGCACGACAATGACATCTCCGCGCGCGTGGCGACGCCGCCACCAGTCGACCCACAGGTCGAGGACATAGTGCAAGTAGACGTTCGCCAGCAGCGGGGACACTGACGCCCCTTGTGGCGAACCTTCCTCACACGCTGTCCACTCCCCATCCTCGACGACCCCCGCGGCCAACCACTTGTCGATCAGCCGCAGGACCCGCTTGTCCGCGATCCGGTGCTCCAGAAACCTCCGCAGCCAGGAATGATCAATCTGGCCGAAAAAGTCGCGGATGTCCGCGTCGAGCACCCAGTTCACCCGCTTCCTCCAGATCCCGACCGCGAGGGCGTCCAACGCGTCATGCGGACCCCGCCCCGGCCGGAACCCATACGAGAAGCCCCGGAAGTCCACCTCGTAGACGGCGCCCAGCACCTCGACAACCGCCCGCTGAACAATCTTGTCCTCCAGCGAGGCGATCCCGAGCGGCCGAAGCCGCCCGTCCGCCTTCGGTATGTACGCCCGCCTCGACGGTGTCGCCCGGTAACATCCCGACTGCACCCGCACGTGCAGATCCTGCAGATTGGCCTCCAGGTCCTGCCCGTAGTCGGTCCACGTCACCCCGTCCACCCCAGCAGCCGCTTTCGGGCTGATCGCCCGATACGCCTCCCGGAGCCGACCCAGCGTGACATGGTGCAGCAGCGCGGTGAACCGCGCGTTCCTGTCCCGTCGTGCCACTTCACGCACACGGCCCAGCGCACTGGACGCATCAGTTCCGGCGCTGTGTCCGGGATGCGTTTTACTGTCCGTGTTCCCCTTGGCTCGTCCCCTTCCCTCCCCCACCTCCGCAGCTGTGGCCTTGTTCGGCGGGTTCGCAGGTACTACAAGACGATCCGACTTCCCACGCTCGTGCATCTCAGGCGTACCACCTTATGTTCCCTGAACGGCCCACCCGGTGATCGGCCGGGCGGGCGAGCGTGGGATCTCCCGGTTCTCGCGCATGGAGGTTCCGTACATGCCCTGGTTCTTTGACCGCGCAGGGTCCACCGACGACTCGCGATAGCGCCGCCAGTAGTGTGGCCTTCCGCCTCTTGTACAGCGTGGGCACCCCGGATGCTTCATTTCGCGGCTCCATAGCCCGGCCTGCACGTGCCCCTGTCAACGCTTCGCCACGCCCTCGCGGGACGTCGACGCATGACTCGGGGTCGCCGTGGGTCGCTAGCCCTTCGACGCAGAGCTCTTCCATCTCCTCCTCCATGCCGGTTTATCCCGGCGCTTTCACAAAATCGAACATCGATTGTTCTCCCAGATCACCATGAACTGGCGAGGCAGGCCACTGACCAGCCACGAAGTCGTCGTGAACACCATCGCGGCGACCCGAACCCGCAGCGGACTACGTGTCGAAGCGCACCTGGACACCAGGGACTATCCGATCGGCGTCGCCGTCAGCAAAGCCCGCATCGATGCCCTACCGATCGAACACCACACGATGCACAGAACATGGAACTACACAATCCACCCCACACACACCGACGGCACGGCCCCACCCGCCGTTAACGCCGCGACCGGTTCAGACCGGGCAGCGACCCTGACGCTGCTGGCCCACCCGCGCCTGACCGGCATGAGCATCACCGAGTTGGACGCACTCGCAGAACAGCTGGCGCCGGAACAGGCGGCCCGCCGGGAGCAGCGCCGCTACCAGGGACGCGGCGGACCACGTCGCCACGCCCCCGGCGCCCACGGCAGAACCCTGCTCTCGCCCCGCGACCGGGTCCTGATCACCGTCGTTCACCTGCGCCAGGTCTGCTCTCAACGGCTCCTGGCGGACATGCTGGAAGTCGCAGCGCGGACGATCGGTCAGGCGGTCACCGACGTCCGGCATCTCCTGCACGAGCAGAACATCACGATCACGCCGACAACCCTGCGGTTCACCTGCGCCGAGCAGGTCACTGCCTACGCGCGCACCGGACAGTACGACGACGGCCGCCCGTCGCTGCCCTGGACGCTGTCCGACCCCGCGCTGACCGGCATGAGCCGCGCCGACCTCGCCGCACTCATCGACCAGGTATCGGTCCGCCAAGCAGCCGCCGTGGAACGACGCCGCCACCAGCAACGCGGCCGCCAGCGCCTCCCCGGAACCCGCGGCGGTGTCTTCCCGCAGAAGATCACCAGCGGGGAACGTGTCCTGGCCGCGATCCTTCACCACCGCAAAGTCGCCACCGGCCGAGTCCTGGCCGAGCTGTTCGGCGTCAGTCACCGCACCATCGGCACCGCCTTCCTCGAAGTCCGCCCCATCCTCGAAGAAGACGACATCCACCTGCCACGAGCACCCGTCAAGTACCGCTCCGCCGAACAGCTCCTCGCGTCTGTCCTGCCGGCAGACGAGGCCGCCACGCCGACGGGTTAATTCTGCACAGGCCCAATGAGTCCGACATCTCTGCCACGACGCACCGGGCAGTGTGGAGCCGATCGCGTTGACCAGTCCCCGGTGGGCATCGGAGGTCACCAGCCGCACCCCGGACAGGCCTCGGGCGACCAGGCCGCGGAAGAACGCCAGCCAGCCGGCACCGTCCTCGCTGCTCACAACGTCGAGGCCGAGGATCTCCCGGTGCCCGTCACCGTTGACCCCCACGGCAAGCAGGCAGTGCACGTTGATCACACGGCCGTCCTCACGGACCTTCATCGTCAACGCGTCCGCCTGGACGAACCGGTACGGACCGGCGTCCAACGGCCGGGACCGGAACGCCTCGACCTGGGTGTCGAGATGCTTCGCCAGTACCGATACCTGCGATTTCGAGATATGCGCGACCCCGAGTTGTTCAACGAGTTTGTCGACCCGCCTGGTCGACACCCCCAGCAGATAGGAGGTGGCGACCACCGAGATCAGTGCCTGCTCGGCACGCCGGCGCCGGGTCAGCAGCCATTCCGGAAAATACGATCCCTGCCGCAGCTTCGGCACCGCCAGCTCGATCGTCCCGGCACGGGTGTCCCACTCCCGCGCCCGATACCCGTTCCGCCGGTTCACCCGCTCGGGGGAAATCTCCCCATATTCCGCGTTGCAGATCCCGTCCACCTCGGCGCCCATCAACGCCTCCGCGAACGCCTTCACCATCGAGCCCAACAGATCCGGACTCGCCGTCATCAGCTCCTTGCTGAACGAGTCCACATCCGTCACAGTCTGGCGCGCGGCCATCGCGTCTCCTCATCGAGTTGCTTCGCACGTTTCTCGAAAAGGATCACGCGGTGGTCGCTCTACGTCACGGACCGCCACTCCGGCGAGTCGCTCGACGATCACGATCCGTACACCACGTCAGTGGACTCCACTCGGCGCTTTCGGCACCCCCACCCGAGTCCAGAGGTCTTTCGTTGAGTCCGCTGAGTGTTCGCCGGTTCAGCCGGATCCGGCTGTGCGGCGGCGGGTGAGCTTGTAGTGGAGGGCTTCGAGGTCGCGGTCGGTTTCGCCGTCCCAGAGGGGTTCGGCCTTTTCGGCGCGGAGGTAGGAGCGGTATTCGGCTTTGACCGCGTCGGGGTCGCCGGCGGCGGCGTGGGCGCGCATTCGCAGCGCGAACAGGGTGGTGTGGGCCGGGAGGATTTCCATGCCTCGGGCGGTGGTCGCCAGTACGCCGGCGGTGTCGCCGGCGGCGAGCTGGTGTTCGGCGAGCAGGATCGCGGCGTTGACTGGGGCGGTGGTCAGGATCGAGCCCATCTGGGCATCCAGCCACGGATAGCCGACGGGCACACCTCTGACCAGCTTGAGGGCCTCCTGCAGCGTGGCGATCGCCGTCTCGTGGTGATCACGCTGGTCGATGGCGTGGCGCAGGAGGGCTTGGAGAATGTCCAGGTCGGAGACCACCCGGGGGTCGAGGGTGAGGGGGCCGCGGTCATATCGGGGCACCCAGTTCTTCGCATCCTCACCGACGAGGTTGATGAGCAGGCGCCGTGCCCGGGCAAGCACGTTCGCCAGGGTTTTGGATTTTGCTCCCCGCGGCCAGAGCGCGGATTCCAGATCGGTGCGGGTGCCGTGCCGGTGGGTGACCAGCCAGGCGAGGACCTCGTTGGTGCGTTCGCGGGTCTCGGCCCGCGGCGGGGTGCGGCCGTCGCGGGTGGTGATGTCGATGGGGCCGAGCAGGCGCACCATCACCTCCCAGGGCGGCGAGACGAACACCGCAGGAGTCTCGGCGGGCGGATCTGGTGGAGGCAGGTCGATGGGAGGTGCCTCCGCGTCCGCGATGAAGGCGGCGACGGCGGCTTCGTCGGTGTCGGTGAGCCCGACCGGGGTCAGGAGCACGCCGAGGGGGTCCAGGCGCGATCCGCGGCCGGCCGGGTCGGGGCGCAGCATCCACGCGGTAAGGATGTCGGGCTGGGCCGGTAGGACGACGGCCAGCCCCCGCCGGCCATGGCCTGCCGCGGCGGCAAGGTCGGCCGCTTCGGTACGGCCGGCGTCGGTGTCCAGGTGAGTGGCGAGGAGGGCGATGGTCGGGTCGAATTCCTCGCCCGGCTCGGCGATCCGGGCGTTGAGCGTGCTGGGGTAGCCCCGCTCCCGCAGGACGGTGTCGATGGCGGCGGCCTCGGCGCGAGCGTCGTCCGTCAGCTCGGTGACGTCCTTGGCTGCCTGGACTCGTTCCTCTGCGGCGAAGGCATGCGGGTCGAGGCCGACGGTGCGCACGGTGGTGAGATCGGCCCAAGGGGAGGCGACGATCGCGGCAAGGATCGCCCGGCAGAAGTCGGCCAGCCGGTTGGGGTCTGTCGGGCTCGTGGCGATGCCGAGGGTGCCGAGGGCTTCGAGGTCGGCGTACAGGGCCGCGCCCGCGGCGGTCGTGCCGAGTTGTACCAGCGCCGGGCAAGGTGGCGGGATGTCCGCAGCGGCAGTGAGCGCCGCGGTGGCGGGCAGGGTCCAGATCCGCGGATCGGGCCCGGCATCCCATGGCGGTGGCAGGGTCTGTGCGCCGTCGGGATGAAGGAGAACCTCGATGCTCTGGTCCGGTTGGACGAGCAGGATCTGGGGGCTCGGCCCGTCGGGTTGATCACGGTGAGCCGCGCCGATGCTGCGTAGGGCGGCGTCGAGTCGGTCGAGGAGATCCGGGTCGTCCGCGTCCAGCAGAGCCGCGTGCAGGGCGGCTGTGGCCGGATCCGGGTCGGGGATCTCCTGCGCCGGGGTGACGGTGCTGTCGCGGCGGCGTCGACGCGCGGCCCACAGGCCGACGAGGGTGGTGGCGAGGAGACCGGCGCCACCGATCCACGTGCTGAGGGGCACCTCTGGTTCGTCCCCGGGAGGAACAGCGGGAACGTCGTGGGGCACAGTGACGGGCGGCGATGCTGACGCCCTCGGGCTCGCTGGGCTCGCCGGGCTGGCAGGCGCGGGAGTGGGTGCAGGAGGAGCAGGCGCAGGGGCAGGAGCGGGCGGTGAGATGGGCTGCGGGGCCGTATAGGTCCCGCCAGGCAGCTGCCCCGTGGAAAGCTGCGGTAGCCGCAGTTCCATACCCGGGTTGATCAGGTCGGGCCGATCCAGGGCGCGGCCGAGCGAGTCGGTGGTGCCGCGGTTGGTCTCGAAGACCTCCGCGACGGCCGGCGGGAAGGCGTCTGGTTCCAGGTCGTCGTACTCGCCGCCGACGATGCCCCACAGAGTCTCGCCGGGTGCCACGACGTGCCGACGCCAGGTGGTCCCGCCTGGATCGGTTCCTTCGGTCGGCATCCCGTTCGCCGGTAGCGCGTTGCCTGCCGAGGTGCTGGGCGCCGGTCCCCCCATGGGCTCAGCGGCGTTCGCCGCGATGGTCTGAACGCTCCCCGCGGCCGGGTGGGAGGCCGGTAGGTCGAGGGACACGGCGACCATTGCGGAACGTCCAGCCAGGAGGCTGAACAGGATCGACAGGGAGGCGATCCAGCTGCCCGCGAGGTGCTGGACCACACCGGGAAGCAGCACGGTACGGGTGGCGGACGCACCGCGCTGGAACTGGGCGGCGATCTCGCGGAGGAGGGCGAGCGCGACCTGCCCCCAGGCGATCCAGATCAGGACCGCGACCGTGTTGGGCACGATGTCGGGGTGCAGGTAGCCGCGGCGGGCGAGGGTCAGCCACCGGGCTGGTTCCCAGGTGGAGGGCAGCGGGACGTCCCGCCACATCCACAGCACCAGCGGGATCATCGAGAACGCTGTCAGCGCGGCGAGCGCGAGCACCGCTCGGCCGACGACACGTACCGCCAACCACGCGGGGCCGGCCCGCAAGGCTCGACGGGTGCACCGCGGTGGGATGAGATCGTGGCGACCGGTCGGCCGGTGACCTCGCATCACATCGAACCTCACGATCGTCCGTCAGGGTCCGGCCGTGGCGGTCGCGGACCGGGTCTGGGTGATGTCCGCCCCGGAAGCGCTGGAAAGTATGGGAATCCGGAAGGCGACGTGCTGGGTCAACGTGACGGTCACCGTCGCCTCGGTGGCCGTCACGCGGATGTCGGTGACGTCGTGGGCGGCCAGATAGGCGTGCACGGCTGACGTCGCGGCGCGCGGGTCGACCTGGACCGCCCCGGCCGCGAGCGCGGTGGGGTCAAGCTGCTGCGCGCCGACTCGCGCGGCGCTTCCGGCGAGGTCGAAGGCCTGTCCATTGGCGTGCAGGACGCGCGCCTGGTCACTCAGCAGGGCAGCGAACAGCAACGAGGCGCCGAACAGCACGACGCAGAGAAAGAGGCTGATCGAGCCTTCGTCCGCCCCGGGGGCCACCGGAGGCGAAGCAGCCCGCCTGCCGGCAGCCGGCCAGCGGTTAGCGGCCACCACTGGACGGCTCAGCCAGACCGAACGTGACCGGGCCGGTGACCTCGTCGACGCGACCGCCTCAGAGCGGCGACGACGGATCACGGGGTGCCGCCGCGGTACCGGTCGACGGCCGACTCGCCGGTGGCGCGCAGCGTACGCTGCCAGCCCAGCAGGCTCTTCGTGCGGCAGGTGACCGTGACCTGCACGGTGCCCGCTGCACCGAACCGCGAAGTCGTCGTCTCCACTGCCAGCTCAGCGCAGGCAGTGTTGTCGGTGAACCGCTCTTGGACGAGCAGCTCGGCGACATCGCGGGCGCCGTCCGCCGTGGGTGCGAGTGAGGCCGCGCGGGCGGCTTCCCTGGCCGCGCCGGTCACCGCGGCGCCGGTCTGGCTGGTCTGATGCGCGACGGCGATCAGCAGGATCGCGGCGACGACGATGCCGAAGCCGGCGGCGAACTCGACGGCGAACGAACCGCCATCCCGCTCGGCGCGAGGCCGCGGGTGACGGCGGGAGCGGAACGGTACCGGACGGCGGATCATGGGGAAGGTCGCGTTTGGGGGACGAAGCGGATCACCGGGCCGGTGGCGGAGCGGCTGACGGTGCCGCCGAGCCGGTCGTGGGCCGTCACGGTGACCGTCACGAAGTCGTCGGCGCGGGTGACGAGGACGTCGACGCCGGCGATCAGGCTGACCGAGGTCGCGAGCCCGGTGGCGACGGCGCGCGCCTCGCCGTCCGTCCCGTCGGGGGCCTGGGCGATCTCCAGGGCGCGCTGGCTCGCGGCGGTGGCGGCTTCGGCGGCAAGCCACCGCACCCCCAGCGTGAGCAGGAGCACGAGCAGTACCAGCACGGCGCCGACGACGGCGACGAACGCGACGACATGCCCGGCGTCCGAGGCCGCACCCGTACCGCGGTCACCGTCAGTCCGGTCGCCGCCAGCGGGGTTGTCGTCCGAACTCGTGGACGGCCGCGGCAAGGTGATGTTCATGGCGGTATCTGCCTGCTGCCGTCTACTGCCCGCATTCCGTCGGGTCGGTGGATGTGCAGACGTTGCGGGCGATCTCCGTTGCACGCTCACGCAGAATGAAGATTACGGCGACGGCGATGGCGACCAGGCCGACGGCGATCACGGCGGTACTCAGGGCGTCGCCACGGTCACGGTCGTCGTGGCTCGCGCGGCGGTGCCGCTCGACGCGGGCCAGGTAGGCCGTGATGGCCGACGGCAACAACAGCAGCAGGGTGCTCAGGCGGCGGATCATGGCGCCTCCCTCTCAGGCTCGGACCCCTCGGATTCGGCTCTCTCGGGCTCGGTTCTCTCGGACGTGGACGGAGTGGACGTGGAGGTAGTGGACGTAGACGTCCCGGTGTGGCTCAGAAGCCGACATCGCCGTTGATCATCGTCAGGAGCGGGTAGGTCAGGAACGCCACGAACGCGATCGCCACCGCGGTGGCGGGCAGTTCCATCTGCGCGTCGGCGGCGGCTTCTCTCCCACGGACGCGGGCGGTCTCCTCGGCGCGGATCGCCGCGGCCCGGGCCTCGAGCGCGAGAACCGGGGACGCCCCGCGCAGCGCCGAACCGACGGTGCGGGCCAGATCCGCGAGGGCAGGGATCGGCAGGTCGGCGGCGAGGGCTGTCAGCGCCGCGTCTGGGGGCAGGCCCCGCAGCCGGCCGTCGTCGAGGCTGCGCCGCAGCAGGGTGAACGTCCATCCCGTGCCGGTGTCCGCGGCGGCGCTCAGCGCGGCGTGCAACGGCAGGCCGCCGACGACGAGGATCCGCACCAGGTCCGTGTAGGCGGCCACCGCCAGGGCGGCGTCCCGACGACGAGCCGCGGCAAGCCGTACCACCGGCCGGTCCGCGAGCTGAACCCCGGTCAGGGCCCCGCCGAGCAGTAACAGCGGGACCGCGGTAGGGGGCAGCAGACGGGCCAACGTGCCCGGCAGCGTCAGGAACGCCATGGCGCCGACGGCGGCCAGCAGGTAGCCGATCCGAGCGGCGGTGTGCGCGTCCACGGTGCGCCCCGCGATCACCGTGTCGTCCTCGCGCAGCAGACGGTTCCAGCCCCTGGCGTGCGCCAGTCGGACGGTCCTGCTCGCCCACCGGGCCAGCGTCGAGGTACTGGACGCAGGCTCGTCGGCGAACAGGACGGCAAGGTCGTCACCAAGGTCGGGACGGCGTGCCGTCACCGCCCGTCCGGCCGTCACCAACCCGTAGGCGACCATCGCCCCGCCCAGCGCCGCCACCGCTATCCGGATCATCAAGATGTCCGATCCGCCGCGGACGCGAGTGCGGTGGCGGGGAAGAAGTCCGGTGTGAGTGGCGGCCGGGACATCGCGGCCAGGGCGCGGACGGCGAGGACCACCCCGCCGCCGATCACGGCGAGGACCAGCTGACCCGACATGGTCCGGTAGGGCGCGAGGAAGGCCGGCCAGGTCACCAGCAGCACGCTGGTCGATCCGGTGAACAGGACCAGCAACAGAGTCATCGCCCGGCGATGCCGGGCACGCAGGGCGTGCTGGTCGCGTAGCAGCGCGACGCTCTGACGGGTGGCCTCCACCTGAGAGGCCATCAGCCTGGGCAGATCCCCGGCACCCCGGCGGTAGGCGACGTCGAGCGCCGCGATCATCGGGCCGAGCGCCGGGTGGGGCACCTCGGCGCGCATCGCCCAGAGCGCGTCCGGCAACGACAGGACATCCAGCCGGGCGACCAGGCGACGCAACGGGCCGGCGAGCTCGGCCGGCGGATGGTCCGTCGACGCGACGATCGCGGCGCGGAGGTGCTGCCCGGCGTCCAGTCCTTCCCGGACCTGTTCGGCCCAGGTGCCGACCGCGTCGCCGAGCCTGGTGATCTCCGGCACCGACGGACCAGAGCGGTTCTCGAGCATCACGTAGCCGAGTGCGGCGACGACGAGGCCGAGCGCGGGGATCCGCGTCACCGCGGCCACGAGCACCGCGCCGCCGCCGACCGCCCACAGCCAATGGCCGGCCGGTCGCCGTAACTGGCCGGGCAAGGCCGCGAGCCGGCTTGGCACCAGGTGGACCGAGCCGCGGGCCGCAGCTGCGAACAGCCAGACGCCCAGCCCGGCCGCCGCGCCGCCGAACGCACCGATCAGCGCCATCATCGCTGTCCCCTCCCCGGCGTGGTGGAGAGAACCCGGTCGCGGGCGAGGACGTTCGGGTCCAGTCCGGCGGCGGTCAGCTTCGCGGTCAGCCGGTCCGACGCCTCCATCCGGGTGCGCGTGGCCCGGCCCGCGGCCGGATTCCACCGCCACAGCTGTCCGGCCTGCAGCCCGCGCTCGCCCCGGCCGGCGATCTCCAGCACGGACGTGACGACGCGCCGGGAGCCGATCCGGGCCACCTGCACGATGAGGTCGACAGTCGCGGCGATGGTGTCCAGCACGACGCTGTCCGCGACCCGCCGGGAGCCGAACGCGGCATAGGTGCGGATCCGGGAGACGACGTCCTCGGCGGACGGGGCGTGGATCGTCGTCGCGACGCCGCGGGCGACTCCCTGGCCGAGTGCCAGCAGCAGCGGCATGACCCCGCCGTCCGGTTTGAGCTCACCCAACGCCACCCGGTCCGGGGTCAGCCGGCGCAGGTCGGCGGAGAGGAACCGCTCCATCGAGTAGGCGCCTTTGCCGTCCAGGTTCGGTTCACGCGCCTCGAAGGCCACCAGGTTCACGAAGCGACGCTGGTCGAGGAACAGTTCGGCCTCGTCCTCGACGGTGATCACCCGGTCGAGGACGAGACGGTCGGGATGGGCGTTGAGCACCGCGCGCAGCAGGGTCGTCTTCCCCGCGGTCGTCGCACCGGAGATGATCAATCCGCAGGGATCGGGCATCCGGGCGGTCGCGGCGAGCATGGCGGCGACGTCCGGGCCGAACATGCCGGCCGCCCGCAGCCCCTCGACCGTGTTGAGGGTGGGGGCGAACAGTCGGCAGGAGATGTGCACCCGGCCGGTGACCTGGGCGATCGCGTGCAGCCGTGCCCCGCCCGGCAGGCGGACGCGCACGGACGGGTTCGCCTCGTCGAAGCGACGGCCCTGGGTGGCGGCCTGCGCCGCCACCCACTCGAACGCCTCCCCTTCCGTCCGGAAGGGGCTGCTGTAGCGGCTTCGCTGGCCGCCGGTCCGCTCCGTGCAGATCATGTTCTCGGCGCCGTTGACCTCCACGTCCGACCACTGCGGCGAGGTCAGGACACCGGTCATCGGGCCCAGTGGCGACAGATCCTGGCGCAGCCGGTTCCGCACCGCACGCTCGGTCGCCGCGTCCAGGACGGTCTGGCCGCTCCGGGTGCGACGTACCTGTTCCTTCCGTACGCCGCGTTCGATCAGCTCCTCGGCGCGGGCCTGCCGGTCCCCGCCGGTGCCCGCGACGGCGAGGCTGGTGAGCAGCCACTCCCGCAGGCTGTCCGCGACCGCGGTCACGGTCGCCGCGTTCACGGCCGGCGTGTTCACCGCCGGTGCGGTTCCCGGGATCCGGTTCATCCCGCCGCTCCGGCGGATTCCGCTGATCCGGTGACGTCCGGCGGAGCACCGAGAACGGTGAGCAGGTCCATCAGGTCCCAGGCCGATCGCAGCAGCGGTGAGGGACGGCGGCGCCTTCTGCCCTGTCTGGTCAGCGCCGCCATGCCTCGGGGATCGTCTGGTATCGCCACCACCGGCACCTCGACCCCCGCCCGGTGACGGGCCGACCGGGTGATCTCTCCCGTCGAGTACGGGCTGGCTCCACGGACGGCCAGCACGAGGCGCGGCACCGACGCCAGCACGCTCGGCAGGCGCAGCAGGGTGCACGCCAGCCCCTCTGTCGCCGCCAGCGTGACGAGCACCAGGCCGTCGCAGCCGTCGACCAGCGGCCGCGACGCCTGCGTGCGAAACCGGCCGATGTCCATGGCAAGAAAGTGCTCCACGGCCAGCATCCGCAGCAGGGGCATCATCCCGGCCAGGCTCCGCACCGCGCCGGCGGCGGTCTCCTCCGTGGGGGCGCAGGCGACGACGGGCAGGCCGCTCGCGCACCGCTGGGCGTGTTCCAGGACGGAGGCGGAATCGTCCGCCGTCCCCAGTTCAGCCACCAGGGTGTCCAGGCCGGGCGAGGAGGTGCCCAGCGACAGCCCGAGGCGGGCGGCGAGCACGCCGCCGTCCGGGTTCGCCTCTATCGCGACGCCGTATGTGGCGTGTGCCAATGCCAGGGTCAAGGTGGTCGCGCCGGCCGATCCCGGCCCCGCCGTCGCCACCGCCCAGCAGCCCGTCATCGTCGCACCCCCAGCAGCCGCAGCTTCTGCGGTGACTGCGCGGACGCCGTGGCGATCCACGCGGCGGCGTCCGCGGGCGCGTCCAGATACACCACTGTGTCCCCGTCCCCGCCGGTGCCGTCGGTCTCCGCGGGCTCCACCGCGGCGACCTGGACCGCGTCTCCGATCAAGGTCGGCTCGCCGGAGACACCATCGGGGTACACCACCTGGACCCAGTCGCCCGGCTGGATCTGCGCGGACGGCAGCGCCTCGGGCGCCAGCCGCAGGCCCACCCTGGCCAGACCCGCCGGCGGCAGCGCCGAGCCGGCCATTTCCGGGGTGACCAGCGTTCCGGCGGGCAGATCGAGCAGCGCCTGCCGGCCGACCAGGGACTCTCGTGCCGCCTGCGGCGATGCCAGCCGGACTCCCGTCCCCTCGACCGAGACTCGGGCGATTGCCAGGTCCCCGGTCTCGATCAGCTCGCCGCGGTTGAGCGGACGAGTCAGCACCACGGCATCCGCCTTGTCACCCGACGACGTCACCGCCCAGGCGCCGGTGCCCGCGCCCATCACGACCAGCAGCGCCGCCACGGCCATGCCGCGGCGTGATTGCCGCCGCCTCGGCTGCGGCGTGCTGCCAGTCGTGGGTGCGAACGGTCTGGGGGCATCGACCGTTGTCGCCATCGCGTATCACCCATCTCTTCGCGGCCCGGCTTCCGGTGAGAGCAGCCACCGGTAGGCGGGACCAGATCAGTTCGCGTGCTCCAGCGCCTGGATCTCCCGGACCGGCACCGCGTAGTCCGCTGTCGTCGTGACCGTCGGGAGATCACCGCCCGCTCCCGTCGTGGCGGTCCACCCCACCACCCACTCGACGCGAAGCTGCGCCGGCCAGTACTCGCCGTTCGGGGCGACAATCGAGGAGTCCCGGTAGGTGTATGTGCAGGCCGCGGCCGGCTGGTCTGCGCCGAGGACGGCGACATCACAGCCAGCAGGAGGCGAACCGTCGCCGGGGGTGAATTCCAGTCGCCGTGGTGTTGCTGTGACCGTTGCTGTCACTCCGGGGACGGATGCGCTGGCCGAGACCGGGCGTCCGTTCGTGATCCCGAAGCGCATCGGGGCCTTCACGAAAGCTCCGCGTTCGATATCGGGAGCGAACACCGCCGCCGGGGCAGGGATCCGTTCCTGCGCGATCGCCATAGCCATCACGACCGCCTGTTGTGGATCAACGATGTCGCGCAACCAGTGGTAGGTGACGTTCGCGGGGTCGCAGACGCGCGCGTAGAGGACCTCCCGCGTCCCGGCCGGCGCGGTGCGCTCCGTCGGGCCTGGTACCGCTTGCAGGTAGAGGTAAAGGTCTGCCGGATACCACTGGCACGGCTCCGGTGCTCCGTTGCCGCCTTCGCCGCCCGTGTCCGGCGGGGTGGTCGTCGCTCCGGCCATGGCCTCGATCCGCCCCAGCGCGGGATCGGAGTTACCCATGGCCTCGGCATGCCTTTCCGTTCCGCGGCCCGTGCTGGACCAGGCCGGTACCACCCCCGTGAACAGCCAGACGGCGACGCAGGCGGCCACGACGAGATGGCGATGCCCGAGCCGGCGGCTCCGGAGCCGGCGGCTTATTGCGGCGGGCACCGGTTCTCGCCCGTCCATGTCTCGAGGGTCGCCGACTCGGAGATCCGCCAGGTGCCTCGGTCAAAGACCCACATCCATGCGGTACGGGTGCTTTCGACCGCGTCGCTGACGACGATCTCGCCGCCGTCCGGAGCGGGGTTCGCCACGTCGTAGACGACCCCGTCGTCGAAGGTGCACGTCACCGACGTTGCTCGACCGCCGGGCGGCGGGGTCTCCACCCTGACGCTCTCCACAACCTGATACCCGTGAGGCCCCGGGAGCGCCGCCCACTCGTTGTCGACGAAGGCCTGCAGGAACCGTTCCATCCCGTCGCGCTCGGGGACTCCCGCGGCGTACATGGACAGCAGCAGGTCGGCTGCCTCCTGGTCCCGGGGCTCCGCGAGCGCTGCCACGAAGGCCTGGTCATAGCGCTCGGTGGCCGCGCGGACGTCGCGCCCCGCGATGGTGTACGGGTCAGCGGTCGAACTCGAGGGCCGCGAGGTGACGCCGCCGACGCCCGGGTCATCCAGCGGACGGGGGCCTTTCTCCCCGCATCCCGCCATGGCCATCGCAAGGGATGCGGCCAGGCCCAGTCCCATGCCTCCTGCTCGGAGCAGGGCCGCGCGGGGCCCTCGGCCCTGGACGGAGGAACTCAGAGCCAACCGCCAAAGGCCGGACCGTTCAGCCCTGCACCGGCCGGCCCTGGGCCGGCGGGCACGTCGCGGCGGTGCGCTTCGAAGGGAATTTAGGGTCACGTCCGCCCCCATGATCACGCTTACCTGCGTTTAGATTCGTTTGCATGAGGATGCTTCGAACATCCCTTAGCATCGACCGGTCGTCAAGCGCTTATCCACAGGCGCTTCCGGTGATCAGTTGCCGTTGCCAAGCCGTACCTGTGTGCCCTGTCGCGAGGCGACGGGGCGTGCGTCTCCCTGCCGTGCGCACTCTCCGGTCAATGAGGAAGTGCCGGGGGGACAGCCATCGGAACCGCCGATCGGTCTCAGAGATCGATATCGAGCTGCTGGGGGTCCGACAGGAGCGCCTGGTAGCGGACGCGCAGCTCAGGTTGTTTGGGAGGCACGTCGAGGGCTCGCGCGGAAGGCGTCCTTGCCGACGGCGCGGCCAGCACCCCGTAGGCTAGGCCGAGCTCGCGGTGCCGGAAGTCCTCCACCGCGCGGGCACGCTCGCGCCAGCGGGCCGCACCGGCGGCGTCGGCGGGCCGGGATCCCATCAGGTCGGTGAGATAGCGCGGCGGTTCCTGGTCGATGCGCAGCAGCGCCTCATCAATCTGGTGCTCCAGGGCAGCGTTGACGCGGTTCTGATGCCGCGCGGCCACTTCGTGAGCGGCCGGGTCGCCGTCGACGGCGGCGAGCAGGGTGCGACGGAGCCGTAGTTCGTGCGCTGCCTGCGCCCGCCGGAGGCGGTGTACGGCAGGAGGTGTCTGCGCGGACGGGCCAGAACCTTCGGCGGCTGCTACTCCGGATGGTCCGTTGTCGTGGTCAAGGCGCCGTATGGCTGCGGAGTGGTCCGCCTCCATCCGGCGGATGCGGGTGAGGAGATGCGCGCGGAGCTCGTCGTCGTTCCTGGTCATGCGGAGAACGCGGCCCAGTAGCCGCTCCTCGGCGGCAAGGTCGGCGGTGGGTCGGGTCGCGAGATACCTGGACTCCGCGGAGCCGAGCAGCGTGGTCGCCGCGTGCCAGGCTTCGGCCGCGGTCTGCGGTGCGGGGAGCTGGAAGGCGGCGATGTCCAGCCGGGCCCGCGCGCAGAGGACGGCGACCCGATGGTCCAGAACCGAGGCGCCGGTGCGCGCGGTGGTCTGCTCCTGTTCGCCGAGCTTCGCCAGGAGATCGCGAGCGTCCCAGCCGGCGTCCAGCAACGCGTGGATGCCCGCCACCGACCGTCGGCGAGGTACGGCCTCCTCACCAGTGGCGAAGCGGCGGGCGGCGCCGGCGGACAGCCGGGTGGCCCAGGCGTCGGCCAGCATGGTGGCTTGGCCGCGTAGTCGTTTCCAGCGTTGGGCGCCGGTGTCCTGGTGGCCGGGCTCCGGCCGTGGGCCCGGGTCGTCGGCGGGGGCGGCGGGCGCGTGGGCGGCCCGGTAGGTGGCGAGCGCGCTGACAGCCCTGTCCCACAGCAGCCGGTGCGGTCCTGCTTCCGGTCTCGGGCCGATCCTGGCGAGCAGAGCCGGCTCCGGAGCCGCCACAGCCGCAGCGGTGACCCGGGCCTGTGCGGCGATCTGAGCCCTGCGCAGCACAGTGGCTCCCGGCCGTTCGGTCTCGCTGCCCCGCGGGCCGGTGGGGCTGTCGAGCGCGAGGAGTTCTGCCAGGCTGTGGGAGCTGCCGAGGCGGTGGGCGGTCTGAGCGATGGGGTCAAGGTCGCCCGCGAGCCGCTCGGCGCGCGAGGTGCGCAGCCGCTCGGCCAGCCGATCGACCGCGCTGTCGATCGGCAGAACGGGGAGCCAGTCCTCGTCGTCCAGGTCGGCTTCGAGGTCGGGGCGGCGGATCAGATAGGCCTGCAGGCGCTGCTGGGCGCGCGACAGCATGACGTACAGCCCAGGACGGGAGGTGTCGTCGACGATGAGCGGCCGCGCCGTCGACATCGTCGACCCTTGAGCCTTGTGCGCGGTGAGCGCGTAGGCGTGGCCCAGACCGCCGTCCCGGCCGTCGGGGAACGGGTGGGTGAGGTAGTCCCAGCCGACGTCCACCGTTCCCTTACCGGGGAATCGGACGGTTACCGACTGGTGCTGCGGCCGGGACGGGTCGATGCGCACCGCGACGATCCGGCCGATGGTTCCGGTACGGATGTAGTCGCCGCGGGGCCGGCCTGCGGGGATCAGGGTGTGGCCGGCCTGCGTGAGGGTGATCACTTCGTCGCCGGTCTGGTACTCGCGGCCGGCCGCGGTGAGAACGGGACCGGTCAGCGTGCCGTCTGCGGTCAGTGCGTCACGGGCCGCGGTGTTGAGCGCGTCGACGTCGCGCTGGTGCTCGGCCATCATCGGCGTGGCCCGGCCGGCCTGCCGGCGCTCGGTGTACCAGTCGGAGACCGCCGTGCTGAGCAGCGCCGCGCGGTCGTCGAACAGGCGGACGTGGCCGGAGCGGGCCAGCGAACTGACCGCGGCCATCGCCTCGGCCGGCAGCGCGGAGCGCAGGCCGGCCAGTGCCGCGCGGACCTCGGCCATCCCGGGTCCGCGTTGGCGGTGGGTGCCGGTGAGCTGCGGGGGCGTCGTTTCAGTGACGAGGTGCGCGAACCATCCGCCCGCGCCGACGCTCCCCAACTGCGCCGGATCGCCCACGAGGATCACGACCGTGCCGGTGCGGGTGGCGTAGCGCAGGAACCGCTCGGCGTCTCGGGTGGAGACCTGACTCGCCTCGTCCACGATCAGGACCGTGTCGTCCGGCCAGTACGAGGCGGGATCCTCGGTGTGGTCAAGCAGGGTGAGCCACCCGCTGACCACCCGGGTCTCCACCTCCAGCGTGGCCGCGAGCTGTTCGGCCTGACGGCCGCCGTGGGCCGCTCCGAGGACGGTGACGCCCCGCGCGGCCAGCACCCGCGCGACGGTCCGCATCGCCGCCGTCTTGCCTGATCCGGCAGGGCCGACCACCAGCCGGACCAGATCGTCGTCGGTGAGAAGTCTGCGGACGAGGTCCTGCTGTTCACCGCTCAGCCGCACTCCCGGTATTCCACCGAGGGCGCCGTCGCCGTCGCCGGACAACGCCGCCTCCACCGCGGCGGGAGGGATGAGTGTGCGGGGCGGTCCTCCCCGGTCGACGCGGCCCTGTCGGCACAGGCTGAGCAGGCTGTCCTCGGTGTCGAGGAGATCCTCAGTGCTGAACGTCTCCTCGCCGCGGTGCCGCCGGCGCGCGGAATGCTGCTCGAACCGGACGATCCGCGGATCGGCCAGGAGCTGGTCGACGACGGTGGAGATCGCGTGGGCGTCGAGCCGGTCGCATGCCCAGGCGGCGACCTCCCGGTAGACGTCGCGCCGGTCGAACGTCGGCGCCTTCGCTGTCAGGCCCTGCGGTCCCATCAGCCGGTCCGCCAGCTCGGCGAGATCCACGGCCGTCGGCTGTACCGGTACCCGGTCGCGGCGGCGGGCGAGATCCCGCACCTGAGAGGGGTGCCAACCGGCCTCGGTCAGGCGCCGTTCCTGCACGGCGTGCACCTCGGCGTCGGCCAGCACCTTCTTCGCGGCCCGGGACCGCCGCTGGGCTGCCGCCTCGGTCCGCCCGTCCGAGAGCATTCCCTGGGCCACCAGCTGGCCGAGCTCCTCCTGTACCTGCCCGTGACGGGTGGAGAACGCCGCCAGCAGCTCGGTGGGAAAATCCTCCAGCTCGGCCACCCCGTTGCGGACCGGCGCCCACGTGACACCCCGACGGCGGGCCAGCTCGTGGCGAAGCACGGCCGCGCCGACGAACCCGGCTGTGCGCGCATGCGCCAGGAACAGCTCGCTGTCCAGCGCCCGCCACTCCACCCGTGCTCCGCCCACCGGGTCCCGCTCCGGCCGACCGGTTTCATCGAGGACTGGTATCGCGACCGCGTTCGCGACGATGTTGTGGATGTGCAGATGCGCCTCGTCCGCCCGCGACACGTCGTGCAGATAGGAAGCCGCGGCCAGGCCGAGACCCGGATGATTACGGCTGCCCACCATGCCCTGTGCCGCGTGCCTCTCCAGGTAGGTGAACACCGCGTCGACAGCAGCGTTCATCGAATTTTCGATGTCTCGTCGAAGCTCGTCATCCCCGAAGACCCACAGCAGGCTCAGGCTCTTCGGTACGGCACAGACAACATCGAATCCGATCACGACCGTGGGCGGCTCCCGCTGCTCGACAAAACGGATCAGTTCATCGCGCGCGACCCGCCACCGACCGGAATCAGGGTCTCGCTCCGCGGCTAACCGCGCAGCAGTTTTCTCTCCTGGGGAGTCATCATGCTGCTCCTCTCTGGATGTGCTCGGTGCCGCATCTTCCGACGGCTCGGCATCACGTTGCCGTTGCGGGCCGCCTGTCTCCGCGCCGGAGCTTTGGCGCGCCAGTCGGCGAAGATAGGACGCATCCACACCGACAATCCGGGCCGCCTCGGTCAGGGTGAACCACCGTTGACCGGCCGGCAGGTTGACGGTTCCTCGGTCAACGCGCCCCGCCGAGCCCGTTCCGGTTAGCAACGGGCTACCCGTCGCTGCGTGCCGGCCGGTCAGCAGCTGCTGCAGCTGCTCGGAACTCACCGGACCGCGTAGGCCGACCAGGCTCCCGCCAGAACCACGAGCGCGCCCCCGCGATTGTCCGTTCTCTCCGTAGTACGCCGCCCGCATTTTCGTCGGCTCGGCGGCGGGGGCACCTTCGACATAGGCGACGATCCGGCGGGCGGCCTTCACCACCGTTCCGGCGTCGCGGGCTCGCAATCCCAGCAGCTTCACCGTGACGATCACTGCACGTGGCTCCTCCACCTGCCGGCTCCCCCGCAGTCGGGCTTGACCCGCGCAACGGGCTGCGGGTTCTTCCAATGGAGCGTTGAGCCCGAGATCCTCGGAAACGGTGGCGTCTTGGTGGTAGGCGGTGCGGTCCTGGGCAGCTCGGGAATGTTCGAGCGCAGCGACGTTACCCTCGGAGGCCGATGGTTCCCCGTTCCTTTCCCCGCAGGCTCCGTCACGGCACACGGTCCGCCACTCCCGTGAGACCGGCGGGCGGGCAGACGAGCTGTCGGCCAGCACCGAACAGTTCCGGCCGGGAGCGGGTCGCAGGCAGGTCTACCTGCGACGGGGACCATTTCCGGGACCGCTGTCAGGCCGTCCGAGCGGCGCACAAACAGCACCGCGATCGATGGTTGGGCCTTCCGCCTGGGACGCGCCGAGGACTCCATCGGTGACCGACCGATCAGACTCACCACCCGAGAGGCGGACCGCTGTGGCCAGGTCCCCGTCCTCAATCCCCAATCCAGGGTTTTCCGAGGAGCCGTACCCGGTGTCCATCACCGTGCCGGCAGGTGAATGGAGGTTCGCCGCCAGCCAAAGCCTGCGAACGCTCGGGTACGCCGGCGAGCTACATCTCGACACCTATCACGAAAACCCGGCTCTCAAGATCTATGCGCAGAATCTTCCGACTCTCGAGGAGCGGCTCGGATTCGCGATACCGAGCACCGCACGCATACTCCTTGACCGTTCGCCACGGCAGCCTTTCTTCACCAGCCCCCGACAGATCGTCGGCCTGCACGAGGTTCCGCGCAATGCCACGCTACGACCCACGCGCTCCAGCATCATCCGCCTGGACGGGCAGCCGAACAGCACGTACGGCGCAGCCATGGAAAAGGATCATCCACTGTACAGCTGGCGGGAAGATGATGTCCGCATCGAGATCGTAGCGGCCCGTCACGCCCGCCCGAACCAGGGCCGCGATGCCGTGTCCTACCGCATCTGGTATCAGGGCACGGTCATGTTCTCCGGCACCGACGTCCATCTGCCGGCCGACGTGAATCCGCGGTCCGCAGCAGCCGTCAAAGCCGTCGCCAGCGGCCTCGACGGCGTATGGGGCGGAGATCATCTCACGGAGCGCCAGTACGAGTTCCTGCTCAAGCACGGCCGAGAGGTCGTGGATGCGGTCAACGCGAGCACACGGACTCTCTCCACCGACATCACCGGACTTTCCGACCTGACTCCCAGCTCAGCTGACCCTGGGCCACAGGACCACGCGGCGCCCATTCCGCAGGCGGCCGATATCGACCTGGGTCCCGGCCTCTGATGACCATGAACGACTTTATCGGCTGGGACGCATGATCCTCGAGACCTCACAGTCAGATATCGAGTACCTCACCGATCCGGCGCCGGTGAAGATGGTTACCCCGGCCGGGTGGTGGCGTTTCCGGCCGACGTTCGCCGCCCGTCCCGCCACCGCCGTCACCGCGGAACTCTTCCTCGATGGCATGAAGACTCCGGTGCTGCAGGTCCGTGCGGGCCTGTGGGACCTTGAACAGCAGCTCGGATTTCTGCTGCCGAAGCCCGCACAGGAGAGGCTTCTCCGGGCCACGCCTCATCCCCACTTCGTCGCCGTGTTCACGGGGCTGGATCCTGGGACGGTCGCCACCCGCGCCGACCTGCGGCCGTGGCGCGCCAGCCGCGTCGACCTGGCCGGGTCCACACCCATAACCTACGGACGGCTATGCCACGCCGACAAACCCCTGCGCTCCTGGCATGATCCCGCCCACAACATCACCGTCGACATCGCCAACGCCGCCCGTGTCCCACTCGGCAACACCTGGAAGACGCGCCTGGCCTACCGCATCCACCACCAGGGCCTCGTCGTCTTCGCCGGCACGCAACTCGCCATCGCGCTGGACGACCCAACCTCGGACGACACCGTCCGCCACGTAGCCCAGGGCACCATGCTGACCGCCCCGACGACCGGCCCGCTGACCGCGCGGCAGAAGGTGTTCCTCGACGCCCACGGGACCGACCTCGTCCGCGCGGTCGCCGCCGTCACCACACCGCGGCCAGGTACCAGGATCGCCGTCCAAGGTCCTCCCGGCCTGCCCGGCGCCACCGGCGTCATGGTCGGAAAGATCGACAGTGCTGCTGAGCCGCACTACGTGTGGCGACCCGACGTCGCGGACCTCCCCGGCCATCCCTGGCGGCACCGACCCTCTCGGCATCTGACGACGCCAGCCAGCCGGATTACCCCCACTCTTCAGGTCAAGGACACCGCCGTCGGGGGAGACCACCACGCCCCGTACCTCGCCTACGGCGCCCGCGTCCAAACGATCGACGACCCGCGAACCGCAGGAGGCACCGTCCTACGTCTGTTCCACGGAGACGGCCGCCCGTACTACGAGATTCAACCGGACGAGGCTCACTTGCCGTTGACGATCAGCGCCGACGACGTCGTGGCCACCGCCGGCACCGCCTGGCCCACCATCGATTCCCTCCTCGATGCACGCCAGGCCTCCGGCCTTCAACTCAGCGAAGGCGAACTTCTCGTCACCCTGCGCGAGACGGCACCCGTGATCGACAGCCCCGCCGGCCCGATGCCCGCCCCGACGAGACCGCTCCTCGGCATCGATCCGGCCCTCGACCCCGACATTCTGACACTCACGCCCGATCACGCCGCACTGTCACCGGCAAGCCCGCCCTCTCCCGACATGAATCTTGATCTCTGACTCGACGTCCTACGTGACCGGCTCCGGCTTCTATCTGTCGCGCTGACCCGGGTCACCGCGACGCCGAGTCGCCACGGGACTGTGTCGCCAACGCCGTTCACGGCCGTACTCGACACAGGTCTGCAGGCGTAAGTAGATCGCCGTCCACGAAGGGCCGATCGCCCGGCAGCGGGCTGGCTGCCGCCCGCCGGTGTCCGTCCCGGCCACGGCGAGCTGTCAACGCTGTTCCGATGCCGGAGCCGGGGCTGCGGGTGCGGGGGTGGTTGGCGCCTCGGGCAGGGAGCCGGTCGGAACGGTGTTTCCGGCGGTCAGGGCGGTGTTCGGTGACTCGCGGGGTGTTTCCTCGGCCTCTGGTCCAGACGGGTCGGGGATCGTCGGCACAGTGGACGGGGTCGGCGGCGGCGCCGTTGTGGGTGGGGTCTCGGGTGTGCTCGGTGGGTTGGTTGTCTCGGGGCTGTTCGGCTGCGTCATAGTCGGCGGAGTTGAGGGCGTTGGGTTCGGTGTTCTTGGGGTCAGCGGAATGATCGTGATGCCGGGGATGGTCTTGGGGGTGGGTGGCGTGGTCGGTTCGGGTATGTGCGGGCTCTCGGGACTGGCTGGGGCTGAAGGATGGAGGGGCGGCGTGGGAACGGCTGGGTGGTTGGGTGTTGGGGGTGTCGGTGGGGCGGGGTTGCCGGGCAGGGCGGTGGCGCCGGTCTGTCGGTAGCCGTTCATCCAGGTGAGGACGGTGCGGACGTAGGTGTCGGAGGGGTTGTAGGCGAGGATCGCGGCGCGGAGCTGGTCGGGGTTGGTGAGGTCGCGGCCGTGGGCGCAGAGGTAGTGGCCGGCGGCGACGGTGGCGTCGTCGATGTTGTGGGGGTCGTTGCGTCCGTCGTTGTTGCCGTCATGGCCGGAGGTGCGCCAGGTGGTGGGGATGAACTGCATGGGGCCGACGGCCCGGTCGTAGGTGGTGTCGTGGTCGAGGGTTCCGTTGTCGGTGTCGTGGATGAGGGCGACGCCGGCGGTGCCGTTGAGGGGTGGGCCGAGGATGGGGCGGGTGATGGTGCCGTCGTCGGTGATGGGGTGGCCGGTGGCGTGGCCGGATTCGACTTTGCCGATGGCGGCGAGGAGTTCCCAGGGCAGGTGGCAGCCGGGTTTGTCGTGGGTGAGCTGGTCGGCTGCGTGTCGGTAGGCGGTCAGGACGCGGGCGGGGATGCCTTTGTCGGCGGCGGTGAGGGTGATCGCGGTGCTGTTGGCGTTGGTGCCGGGCGAGGTGGCGGTGGCTGCGAGGGTCTGGGTGGTGAGGGTGGACGGGTCGACGTTCCCGGTCCCGGTCCCGGATCCGCCGGGGACGAGTTCGGGCATGGTCCACTGTCCGGGGTGCACGGGGGCGGGGCCGAGCTGGTTGGCGGTGTCGCGGGGTGCGGCGGCGGCGCAGAACAGCAGCAGGCTTGTCGCGATGGCTGCTGGCAGCATCGCCGTGCGGATCAGGCCGGCGCGGTGTTTGCGGTGGGCGGCCGGTCGCGGTTTGCGGCGGCGGTGCCGTGAGCGTGTCGTACTGGGCGGTCGGTGTCGTCCGGCCCGTGCGTCAGGTTGAGCCTCCGGCCGGGCCCGGTGGAGGGGCTGGGTGTAGGTGATCGTGGGATGCGTCTGGGTCCGGCCGGGTCCTGGTCGGTGTTTGGCTGCCTGGGTAGGGGCCGGTTCTACTCGGGGTCTCGGATAGGACGGGGCGGATGCTGGTAGCCGGGGTCGGCTCACCGGCGCGCTCCTTCGAGTGTGCTCAGTCCTGGAGTCTGCTCAGCCGGCGGTCGCGCGAGCGTGCTCAGTCGGCGGTGGCGTTCGTGGCGCTGGCGGGCCAGGAGCTTCTTCCTGGTGGCGGTGGCGTGGTCCGCGATGACCGGGGGCTTCGGGCATGCGCCGGTCATGCTGCTCCGGATACGTTTCGGGCCGCCGGGTCGGCGCCGCAGGGGGGTCGCCGGTGCCGCGCAGGCGGCCCAGAGTCTGACGCAAACGGGTGTTCTCCTGGTGGAGGCGCTGTAGTTCGGCCTGCTGCTGGTGACGAAGGTGTTGGCCGTGGCCGTCGGCGATCTCCGCCTGGCGGACCCAGCCGCGCAGCGTTTCGGTACTCACGCCGAGCGCCGCGGCGACGGTTTTGATGGCCTGCCAGGTGGACCGGTGCTCGGGCCGGATACGTGCGACGTGGGCGACGGCTTGGGCGCGGAACGGTGGAGGGTATCGGGTCGGGCGGCCCATAGTGGTGCGCTCCTGCGGTCGGGGAGGGGGACCTCCCTGTGCATGGAAGACACGTGGGAGGCATGGCTCCGGTTTCTGGCAATGCTCTGCCGTAGCACCGGTCATGGCTTCTCGACGTCGAGAAGAAAAGAAGCCGGGCGTGCTGCCCGTTAGTTCTTCCGCGGCGCGCGCGACGATGGGCAGATCGCGGAAGTGAAGCTCAAGGACGGGGACTACTGGTCGAGGGACAGGCTTTTGCGGCCGAGACGGTCCGAGGCAGGACTATGGCAGAACGTGGCCGTTCCTGTCCGCAGATCGACACAAGAAGTCCCAACTGCCCCCAATGATCAACCCTCGCAGCGACAACTCCACCCCAGTAACACCCCGTGCTGTCGATCAAGATTGCAGATGGTCGCCGTCGGTAGCCGAGCCGACGTCTCACCAAGAGTTGATGACGAGGCGACTCTCCGCACTGCACCTTGAGCCGGCCGCAGCGATAGGCGACCCGGCCCCCGGATCGCGCCCACCGCCTTACCTGGGAAATGTTTCGGTTGGGTAACACACCACTGTGTGTCCGATCTGACTGTAACTCCGGACCGTGAGTCTCTCGATTACCTGGGTACCACTACCGGCGGGTGCATCCGGGATTTTAAAGGATGCTATGTCCCATATTGAACCCCAGGATTTCGGCTGCGCTCCGTAATTATGGTTGCGGCGCGGCCGGGAGTTTGGTTGCGCTAGGTAGTCGGGCTTGGAGGTGGGTCGTCTCCGATTGTTTGCGTGCTCGCTTTCGACTCTGCCATTTTCGGTGATCCAGTGCGGCCGTCGTTCCCCTCGCCGGCCGCACTGTGCCGCGTTCCCTGCGAAGGGATTTCTGGTGGATCGGAGTTGGCGTGATGCGGGCATCCCCCGTACGTCGTCGTAGGTCATTCATCCGTTCTCTCTGCGTTCTGTTGGCCGCGTTGCTGGCGGCGACCGTCACCCAGTTCCTGCCACCCGTGAGCGGTGCCGCGTCCGCCGCACCCACGGACGCCGGCACGGAGGTACCACCTCCGACCGGCCCAGCCGAACGTCCTGACCTGATCACGGCTCAGCTCACCGCGCGGGCGGAGCAACGCCGGATCGAGGTGACGTCCCTGACCACGGAGTCGACGCGGACCCTGGTCAACCCCAACGGCTCCATCACGGTGGAATCCACCTCCGGCATCGCCCGCGTCCACCGTGACGGACGCTGGCTACCCGTCGACACCACCCTCGTCCTCACCGACGGCAAGATCACCCCCAAGGTGGCCAAGGCCGCCATCGCCCTGTCCGCAGGCGGCAAAGACGCCGGCGACATCGCGACGCTGCGCGACGGCGACCGGGAGATCGCCTTCGGCTGGCCCACGGCGCTGCCCACGCCCGAGCTGAAGGACAACGTCGCCACCTACAAGGCGGTCGCGCAGGACACCGACCTTCGCGTGAAGGTGACCCCGACCGGCTACGACGTCCAGATCGTCGCGCACACCCCGGCCGCGGCCCAGGCGGCACTGAGCCTGCCGATGCGGTTGAAAGGCGTCACCGCCGAACGCACCGCCGGCGGCGAGCTGCGCCTGTCTGCCGCCGGGAAGATCGCCGCCCGGTCCCCGACCCCGCTGATGTGGGACGCGCACGTCGACGCCAAGACTGGGCTCCCGGACCGGACCCACACCGTCGAGGCGGCCCTCGAGCGGGCGGGCACCGCCACCCCTGCCCTCGCCTTGCGGCCAGACAAGGCCTGGCTGACCGCCGATGACCGCCAGTACCCGGTCACGATCGACCCGGCCGCCGTCCTACCGGACAACCTCGACACCGACGTGGTCAACACGTCAGCGACCACGAACTACGACACCTACGAGTACCTGCGGGTCGGGAACGTCTTCGGGTCCGTGCACCGGTCGTTCCTGCGGTTCGACACCTCCGCCATCGAGGGCAAGCACGTCACCGCAGCAGCACTGAAACTCACTCAGGCCGGCTCCTACACCTGCACGCCGCAGCGGATGGTCGTGCAGGGCTCGGCCGGCCTGGCGTCGGGGGCGACGTGGAACACCCAGCCCACCGCGGACGGGGTGAACTGGTCGGACACCACCTTCAACGCCGGCGGGTTCTGCGGCTCCGGCGATGTCTCCCTCGACATCACCGGACTGGCACAGGCATGGTCATCCAACGGCCAGCCCTCACCGGAAACCCTCACCCTGCGGGCGCCCGACGAGGTGCTGTGGGAGCCCTACAAGTACTTCACCTCCGGCGACACGGCCACCCCGCCGCGGATCGAGACAACCTACAACTCCTACCCGGCCACCGTCGGCGCCCGCACCACCTCCCCCTGCTCAGCCCAGTGCGGGGGCACGCCGCCGACGGTGCTGACAAACTCGACGACGCCACGACTGGCCGGATCGGCGACCGACGCGGACGGTGGCACCCTTCGCCTCGACTTCGAGGTATGGAACTCCGCCGGCACCACAAAGATCACCCAGGGGTCCAGCGGATTCGTCGCGCAGAACAGTGAGGCGGCTTGGACCGTCCCCTCCGGGCTGCTCGCCAACGGCACCAGCTACCAGTGGCGGGTCCGCGCCTACGACGGCACCGACTACTCCCAGAACTGGTCCACCTGGATCCCGTTCACCATCGACACCACCGCCCCCGCCACCCCCACCGCCCTCGCCTCCACCGCATGGCCATCGGGTGGCTGGGCCAGCGCCACCTCGGGCACATTCACCTGGACCTCACCCGGCGGTGACACCGCCGGATTTCTCTATGGCCTTGACGAGCCATCCCCAACGACCTCACCGACCCCACCGACCGGCACGACCAGTGCCTCGCTGACCGCCGACGAGGGACTGCACACCTTCTACCTGCGCACCATCGACACCGCCGGAAATCTCTCCCCCGTCATCTCCTATAACTTCGGCGTCGGCAACGCCGCGCTCGCCTCACCAGCCGAGCAGTCCCGCACCCAGCGATTCGCCACCCTGCGCGGCGAGGCACCCTCATCGCAGGTATCGGTGACCTACCGCTACCGGGTCGGGACCAACCCGTCTACCGCGTGGACGGACGTCCCCACCGCCGAAACCACCACCCAGGGCACCACCAACCACCCCACCTGGCCCGCCCCCCGCAACGGCTCAGGCGCCTTCGACAACCAGATCTGGAACATCCCCGGCACCCTCGGTGGCGGCTCCGACGGCCCCATCCAGATCCAGGCCTGCTTCCGCACCGCAGCCGCAGTCGTCACCTGCACGGATGCGACCACCATCCAGCTCACCCGCAATGCCTTCAGCGACACCGACGCGGTCGGCGAGCTCGGCCCGGGATCACTAGCCCTACTCACGGGAGATTATTCCCTGTCGGCGACCGACGTGTCGATGCCGACCTACACCGGCACTCTCGCCGTCGGCCGCACGCTGACCACACTGACCCCGCCCGCAGCCACCACCGCCCCTAACGGGATCTTTGGCCCCGGGTGGACATCGAGCGTTCCCGGTCCCGAAGCCGGATCGGGAGACCGCACCCTGACCGATAGCACGGCCACCGAGGGGTACGTTACTCTCACCTCACCCGAAGGCGCCCCCGCCGTCTACACCCGCGCTGGCACAGGTAGCTACCCTTACGAGTACACCGGTGTTGCCGACACCGCCGCCGACGGATCCAAGCTCATCAAAGACTCGGCGACCAAGTTCACCCTCACCGAGATCGACGGCGCGAAGACGATTTGGTATTCCAAGACCATCGGCAGCGCCACCATCTGGGTCGTCGACCGCGTCGAGGAACCCGGCTCCAACACCACCTCTACCTTCACCACCGACAGCCTCGGCCGCATCACCCGCATCCTCGCTCCCGTCCCCAGCGGCGTCGACTGCTCCGGCACACTCGGCGCCGGCTGCCGTGCTCTCACTCTTACTTACGCCACCAGCACCACCGCGACGGGATCCGGTGGTAACCCTGCCGAATGGGGTAACTACACCGGACAGCTATCCTCGATCTCCATGGCTCTGAACGGTGCCACCTCCATCGAGGTCGCCCGCTACAGCTACGACACCACTGGCCATCTACGCGCCGAATGGGATCCCCGCCTCGACACCGCCGGCGGCAACCACCTCGCTACCCTCTACTGGTACAACGCCGAAGGCCGCGTCCAGGGCTTCATCCCCACTGGCCAAGAGGCATGGGGCTTCGGCTACGACGGCTTCGGACGGCTCACCAATATCAGCCGACCTCGCCCGGCAGGTGCTGGCACCGCCACCAACACGATCGTCTACGGCGTACTGCTCTCCGGCGCCTCAGCGCCGGTCGATGTGTCCCCTGACCGGGTCGATGACTGGGCCCAACAGGACCTGCCCGTCTGGGCAACCGCCGTCTTCCCAGCCAGTCACGTCCCCGCCAGCCCACCCACCGCCGCCGACTGGCCCTACGCCGCGATCAACTACCTGAACGCTGACGGCCGGCAGGTCAACACCGCCTCCTACGGGGCAGGTGCCTGGCAGGTTACTACCACGGAATACGACACGTTCGGCAACGTGACCCGTGAGTTGACTGCAGAGAACCGCAATCAGGCGCTGACCCCTACCACAGACACCGACGCCACCGTCGCCGCCCTCACCGACTCCGCCGCCCGCGCCCAACTCCTCGATACCAAAATCACCTACAGCGTCGACGGGGTCGTACCCCTCGACGTATATGGACCAAAACATCGATACATCAACAATGACGGCGTCCGGTCGTCGGTACGACAGCACGTCCACACCGATTACGATCAAGGCGCCCCGCCGGCAACAGGACCATACTGGCTGCCCACTACAGTCACGACCACGGCGTACACCGGCAGTTCCGACATCGACCCCCGTACAACAATCAATGGCTACGCTGCGAAGACAGGCGCGGACGCTTCCACCTCCGGCTGGACCCTACTTCAGCCGACAACAATCACGACGTGGATGGGTGGCGGGGCCACTCCCAACATTGTCCGCACCACCTACTACAATGCCGCTGGCCAACCCCTCGAAGTACGCCAACCCAAGGCCAACAGCGACGGCACCGACGCCTTCACCACTATTTTCTCCTACTTCACTCCAACTGGATCCGGTGGATGCGTTAATGCCTCCTGGGCAGGTCTAACCTGCTCCACTGGACCCGCATCGCAGCCTACTTCTGGTAACACTCTTCCAGTCACCACCCTCACCTACAACAATCTCAATCAGCCGCTCACCAAGACCGAGACCGTCACTTCCAGCGGCACGACCACCCGCACCACGACCTATACCTACGACACCGCCGGCCGGACGCTCTCCGAAGGATTGGCCGTTAACCCCGCGGCCAACGGCGGCACCGCCGTACCCACCGCCACCTACGGGTACAGCACGATAAGCGGTCTCCCGACTACCACGACCGCGAACAGCGTCACCCTGACCACCGAATACGACGCCTGGGGGCAAATCACCTCCCAGACCGACTCCGACGGCAACACCAGTAACACAACCTACGACATCGACGGCCGAGTCTCGTCGGTCAATGATGGTAAGGGTGCCTACACTTACATCTATGATACCGCCACCGAACACCGCGGCCTCGTCACCAGCCTCGGCATCGACGCCGGCTCCGCGCCGTCCACCTTCACCGCCACCTATGACGGCGACGGGAAACTGACATCCCAGAACTACCCAAACGGTCTGGTCGCCACCAGCCACTATAACAACACTGGCAGACCCACCACCCTTACCTACACCAAGGGCACGTCCACCTGGCTGACCTTCACCCAAATCGACAATATCAACGGCCAAGGGCGTGTCGTCGAATCCCCCGGCGGGATCCGCGAACACCTCTACGACCTGGTCGGCAGGCTCATCACCGTCCGGGACATCCGCAACGATAGCGGCAGCGTTATGTGCACCTCCCGCCGGTACGTCTACGACCCCGATTACAACCGCACCCAGCAGATCTCCTACCCCGACGCCGGCACCAACCCCACCGGCCCCGCCTGCAGCACCTCCACCACTCCCACCTACTCGCTGAGCTCCAGCTACGATCAGGCCGACCGCATCACCGACACCGGCTACACCTACGATCTGTTCGGTCGCACCACCGCCGTCCCGGCAGCGGAAAACGATCTCACGGTCGGCTACCACGCCAACGACATGGTCGCCTCCGAAACCCAGGGCGCCGCCACCCGCACCTACACCCTCGATCCCGCACGTCGCATCCGAACCTGGGCTCAAGGTGCCACTACCTGGACCAACCACTACACCTCGGGCTCCGACGACAGCGCCGCGTGGATCGGCGACAGCGGCGGTGGATGGACCCGCAACATCCTCGGAATTAGCGGCACACTAGTTGCTGTTCAGGACCAGACTGGCACGGTCACCCTACAGCTATCAAACTTGCACGGAGATATCGTTGCCACCGTCGACGACAACAGCTCTGCGACGGCACCCACCACCTTCCAGGAAACCTGGGAATTTGGACAGCCCTACAACATTGCTACCGCTTACCCTCGATATGGCTGGCTCGGTGGGCCACAACGGTCTCGCGATACCATTTCAGGTATCACTCTTATGGGGGCGCGACTATACAACCCGGGAACAGGTCGCTTTCTTCAGGTAGACCCAGTGCGCAATGGCGCCGCCAATCCGTACGAATATGCCTACCAAGACCCATGGAATATGACCGATCTCGATGGTCGCATCCCGACTCCGAGTCTTGTTTACTCTTGTCCGCGAGGGTTCAACTGCCAGGTCCTCCTTCGCAGCACGAAATACAGCGAGTGGAGGGCATGGCAGCTGACCGGTGTCGCCGATGGCCACCTAAGCTCGTTTTACTACGAAACACGAAGAAGATCCGCTAAATTTTATGTCTCGCGATACTTCTACTATAACCGGCAAACTCAATTTATTATGTACATCTACACACAGGTACAGGACAGGATTAGAACCTTTACGTGGCCAGCAATCAGAACGGAGAAGATTCAAAGCGACAGATTCGAGTATATAACATACGTAATGTGTCGCTCGGCCTATATTTGCTAACCCGATACCCGAGCAACTTACTATAACGAAATGTCGAGCGAATCCAGACGGGAATATTCGGCATTAAAATGCCCCCGAGGGCCCGTTTAGGCTTGTAAATGGCGCTCGCTTTATCGCGCCCGGCGTTACGTCACCCGCCCGCAGGGAATCAGCACGCACCTGCGGGCGGGTGGTTGCCTTCGCATTCGGGGCTCTACGCAGTTCACTGGGAGTCGTCTCTGGCCGGTTACTTGACGTTGGGGGGGATGGTAACGGCGGGTAGCCAGCCGGCGCGGCTGTTTCGGGTGGTGGCGTAGCTGACGCGGCGCTGCTCGTTGGTGACATTGCGCGGGCCGAAGGCGGTGCGGTAGACGAGTCTGGGACGCGGTTGATGGCCTCGGCGGCGGCGTTGGAGAGTCCGAGGAGGATCGCGGTAGCGATTTCGTTGCGTCAGTCGGAGACTGTCTCGACGAGGGAGGCGACCTCGGGGACGCCCTTCTCGAAGGCCACGCAGTAGTCGAGTAATGAGGTGCTGACCGTTTCTCGGACACCGATGTAGACGGACTACATCGGCTTTATGTTGCTTCCTTCACTTCGGTCTGGGTTGCGTGGTATGCGCGTTCGATGTGTTCTGGGGTGCGGTAGCCCCCCTCCCGGCTGGGTCGGGGATACAAACCAGGCGCCTCATGGCGCGGCTGCCACCGGTCGCTGACCTGGACCGCCTCGGGCAGGGCGCGGCGGACCGTTTCGGCGTAGGCGCCGGAGCCGTCCCGGCAGACGATCTGGACGCCGGGATGGGCGCGCAGCCATGCCTCCAACGCGTCAGCGCTGCGGTCGGGCAGGACGTCGACGCGGCGGCGGTCTCGGCGTCGATGAGGATCGTGGCGTAGCGGCGCCGGCGGCGCAGCGTGAAGTCGTCGACGCCGAGCACCCGTGGCACCTCGAGCGTCGGGAGCGGCAGACGCAGCAGGCAGCGCAGCGCGCTGTGTTGGGACAGCCGGATCGCCAGCGCGGACAGGACCCGCACACCGGCCCGGCCTGCTCACTCGCGGACGACCGCGCCGATCTGAGCGGCCAGCCTTGCCGTGCGCCGCTGGTAGCGCTCCAGTACCCCCGGGAGCTGTTCACGGCTGGTCTCCCCGACAGCCACGGGTCGGGCAGACCAGCCGGCGGACCCGCACGATCATCAGGACCCGACGGGCATCGATCGCGACATCCGCCAGCGTCCGCTCGTGATAGCTGTGCACCCGCGACGTCGCGGCCCCACAGCCAGGACAGGGCACCGGCCCATCCGGCGTCCGAGCCCGCAACCGGACCAGCCCGCCCTCGTCTGCCACATCCTCGACGACCAGCGACGACAGACCCGAAAACGCCAGCTCAACCAGATGATCCGCTCCGTCCATGACACATCGTGTCGCCTCACACCGAACGGATCAGCGGCCTTCCCCCACCAAGCCTCACCGGGGACCACACTCAGTCACCACCGAAAATGAGCCAGAGCCGATCTTGGAACAGTCCCCCGGTAGGTGGTGGAGCAACCAGTGATGGCGCTCCAAGGGGCATGCGGTGTGGATACGACAGCGAGCCGCGAACTGCTATTACTTACCGACCTAGTATAGTAGGATATTAGGGATTCGAGAGTCATGGAACAGTCGAAAAACACCCCAGGAGGTGACATGTCAAGCCGCGAGCTGTTCGGTGGACGGCCAGGCGGTCGTCTCGTTGCAGGGGGTGCCGGTCTTGAGTCAGCCATGGAGGATGCCGACGAGGCGGTTGGCGAGCTGGCGCGGGGCGGCGTTGTGGGTGGCTTCGTGGGTTCGTTGCCGGCCGTTGTGGACGTGACAGGCCGCGACGGTCTTCTTCTTGCCGGGGGCGCGGGTGATCGGGGACGTGCTGGCGTAGTTCTTGCGGGCTTTGGCGGTGGTGTAGCGGTCGGGGTCGTCGCCGAACTCCGCGAGCACCCGGGCACCGAGGACCGGTCCCAGTCCGGGTTGGGACCGGATGATCTCAGCGGCCGGGTGTCGGCCAAAATGCTCCTCCACCTGCCCTTGCAGGGCCTTGACCTGCCCGGCGACCAGGGCGCGGACCGAGACCACCGTGTAGGCGTCGGTCACGACGTCAGGCTGGCCGAGGTGCTCCGCGCGCAGCACGGCCTGGATCGCGGCCGCCTTCGTCGGGATGTCGCGGCGCAGCGCGGCGCCGATCTGGCTGATGGTCAGCCGGGCTGCCTGCGCGGGGGTAGGGGCCTTGTCCAGCAGTTCCAGGGTGTCGGCGACGTCGAAGGCGGCCAGCGCGGCGGGGAATTAGTCTCGCAACGCGTGCCGCAGCCGCTGGGTGTGCCGGGTACGTTCCCAGATCAGCGTCTTGTAGATGCGGGTCACGACCTCCACCGCCTCGGCGGTAGGGGTGTCCCCGGCCACCGGGCGCAACTGGTGGGCGTCGGTGCGGACCATGTCCGCCAGCACATGCGCGTCCGCGGCGTCGCGCTTGGCACCCGACACCGTGTGCCGGGCCCAGAACCGGGACGCCTGCAAAGGGTTGATCGCGAACACCACGTATCCGGCGGCGACCAGCGCCGCCACCCACGGACCGCGGTCGGTTTCGATCCCGACCAGCACCTTGACGTCGTCGCCGGCGTGCTCGCCGACCAGCGCGTGCAGCCGGGCCATGACCAGCCGAGGCCCGAGGCGTCCGTCACCTCCACATCGTGGTGGTCTTCCGCCCAGTCGTCCCCGACGAACAGCCGCAACACCCTTCTCCCGCCCTTCATGCCGATCACCATGAACAGCCAGCGGGAGAACCATCAGCGACCTAATGAACACAGTGCTCACGCCGTAGGGGCGGGCACGACATCCCATCAGCGATCAACTCTCCCGGCCAACCGGCAGGGGCACGGTCTTTCAACAGGACTCGAAGTCCAGGACCCACGAGTGCTCACCTGCCAGCGGCTATCGATCGGGAGTCTGCCGGACGGCTGGCTCCCACGACTCATTAGGTCCTAATGATCGAGTTCAGCCTCGACGGCCGATCCCCGGTAGCGCCCTACATGCAGCTCGTGAGCCAGGTGAGGCAGGCGCTGCGCGTCGGCTATCTAGAGCCGGGCGATCAGCTTCCTCGTATTCGCGAGGTCACAGAGTCGTTGGCGATCAATCCAAACACAGTGTTGAAGGCATACCGGGAGCTTGAGCACGAGGGGCTAGTGAAAGGACGGCCAGGCTTGGGGACATTCGTCGTGCGAACGCTGGCCGGTCCGTCGCTGGTGAGCCAGGTCGCGCTGCGCCGCGACCTGGTCGCATGGCTAGGACGAGCCCGGACGGCCGGTCTCGGTCAAGAGGACATTGTCGCGTTGGTAGAGACGACTCTGAGGTCTACCTTTCAGGAAGGCATAGCGTGACCGCGGCTGTCGAGACGACCGGGCTGGGCGCGCGCTACGGGCGCCACTGGGCAGTAAGGGACTGCACACTGTCTCTACCCCGCGGGGGAATAGTGGCCCTAGTCGGGCCGAACGGCGCTGGCAAGACGACACTGCTACACTTGGCCGCGGGCCTGCTCCGCCCGAGCACGGGCAGTATCCGGGTGCTGGGCGAGAAACCTTATTACAGCTCCGGGCTGATGACCAGGGTTGGTTTCGTGGCTCAGGGCGCCCCCCTCTACAGCGACTTCACCGCGGACGAACTACTGGTAATGGGCTCCAAGCTCAACCGGGGCTTCGAGCAGGCGTCGGCGCGTGAACAACTGAGGCGGCTTGATATCCCATTGCACTGGCGGGTAGGGAGCCTACCCGGAGGGCAGCGGGTACAGGTGGCGCTCACACTAGCGCTGGGAAAGCGGCCCGAACTTCTGCTCCTGGACGAGCCGGCAGCCGGGCTTGACCTGCTGGCACGACGAGAGTTCCTGCGGACATTGATGGGTAGCACTGCCGAGCAGGGGGCTACGATAGTGCTGTCCTCGCACCTTATCGAGGATCTCGACCGAGTGTGTGACTGGCTGGTGATAATGTCCGCCGGACAGGTACAGGTCCTCGGCTCGGTCGAGGAGCTGAAAGCCCGGCATAAAGTACTCATCGGCCCGGTAGTCATCGGCTCGGCTCACCAAAAGAAGATCATTGGTGTGGCCCAAGTCGTGCGAGCCAGCCACACCGATCGCCAGTCAACCTTGTTGGTGCGCACCGACGGAGTGGTTCACGACCCTTCTTGGATGGTCCAGGACGTCAGCCTCCAAGACCTCGTCCTCGCCTACCTCGCCGATCCCGCGGAGGGCCTGCTACCAGGTCCCATCGGGCATCGCTCAGACAACGGCGTGCAGGGGGTGCATGTATGATCTGGATGACCTGGCGGCAGCATCGGATGCAGGCACTCTTCGCTGTATCCCTGCTCGCTGCACTCGCCGCCGTCCTCGTTCCCACTGGTCTGCAGATGCACCATACGTTCGATAGCCTGGGCCTTCCCACATGCCTGCGCGGACCCGGTGCCGCCGAGTTCGTTGATACCGCAGGCGGCGACTGCGGGCCACAGGTCGAACAATTCACTAGTCGTTTCCAAAATCGCAGCCTTATAGCGCTAATCCTAGTAATTTTGCCACTTTTTGTAGGTCTCTTCTGTGGTGCACCAATGGTTGCACGGGAGGTCAAGAACGGCACACACCTGCTGGCCTGGACCCAGGGAGTAAGTCGGCTACGCTGGGCTGTTACAAAATTCGGCTTGGTAGCAGTAGGCGTGGCGGTGATCGCCGCCATGTACACGCTGCTGGTGTCATGGTGGTTTGGCCCTCTCAATCAGGCCACAGGCAATCGGTTCTCTTGGATGTTCGACGTTCAGGGCCTGGTTCCGGTCGGCTTCAGTCTGTTCGCAGTGACGCTCGGGATTCTTGCGGGTTCCATCACCCGGAGGGCGCTGCCCGCAATGGCGATCACCCTAGTCGGTTTCGCCGCCAGTCGAATCACGGTGGTTTTCCTTCTACGGCCACACTTCTTGCCGCTCGTTGAGCGCAGGTATCCGGTCGTGGGCACTACCCGACCCAATGAACTTCACGGCGACTGGGTCTACAGTGCCGGACTTTACAACGCTCAAGGGGATCTAATCTACGGAGGAACTCCAGCGAACAGTGTTCGCGCCTTCTGCGACCCTCGGGAGATCGTGGGAACGCCCTGCAATTTCGACGTGGGCCCCGGCGGCTACAATCTGGAGCTGATCCAACCCGCCGGACGGTACTGGCTTTTTCAGGCGCTCGAGACCGCTCTCTTCGTCACGCTCGCCACGCTCGTATTCATCGCTGCCGTCCACTACATTCGCCGCCGAACCATTTAGCGATCTTTATCGCTCTGCTTGGTCAGCCGCTTGCCGTGGGGATTACCGGAGTGAAGTCCACGGATGTGACCCCGTGGACTCGCCGTCGGGGACGGGAAGATGAGGCTGCCAGCGGGCTGACCCGACCAGCGTCGTGGGTGTCGTCGGCCGGATCCCTGGGGGTAATCCCCCTGGGTGAAGTCTTCTCCTTCTACCTGGCGCTCCGACCTGTTCAGACGCGGGTTTGTCTGGCAGGCTCCGCGGCCGGAGGCCGCAGACGCAGTCCGGCCGCCGAGTTCGGAGATGTGGGTGGACGACGTCGGCAGGCTGACACCCAGAAGCTTCGCGATGGAGTCAGTACGCCGTTGGTGCGACGGCGGTCATCGCGTCGTCGGTGCCAGCGAACCCAGCCCATTCCCAGGGGGCGACGACGTGGTCGACGACAGCTGCTCGGCTTCCGATCTTCCACAGTGCCTGGAGCGGGTCGAGGAGCCGGAGCAGGTTGGTCTCGGTGCTGGTGAGTCCGAGGTCGGCCAGGAGCCTGCGGGTCTGCTCGGGGTTCTGGTGCAGGAAAACTCGGGCCGAGGTGGTGGTGAGCAGCCCTTCGGCGATCTTGCCTGCGGCGGCGCCGTCGTCGACCTGGGAACGCAGGTCGGCCAGGGCATGGGTGATGAGGATGTTCGCGGTTCCCCACTGCCGGCCGAGACGCCACTGGTCCTGCAGGAAGCGGGTGATGGCAAGGTCCTCGAGGGCAATCCAGCCTTCGTCGAGGATGACGAGCTTGCGGCGGTCGGTCTGCTGGTACATGACGCCCTGCAGCCAGCCGGCTGCCGCGGCGAGGACGAGTTTGAGGGTGCGCCGGCGGGTGAGCAGGGCTGACAGGTCGAGCACGAGACCGGGGGCGTCGGTCCAGGAGAGGTCGACGCTGGTGGCGGTGTCACAGATGCCGCGCAGGTCGTGCTCGACGAGCATCGCGCAGGCGTCGAGCAGTGGGCGGCGGCGTTCCGCGAGATCGGCGGGGGTGGTGTCCAGCGCGGTCGCCAGGGCGGCGGGCGGGTCGGCCAGCAGGCGCTGAAGGTCGGTGAGGGTCGGGCTCACGGCCGGAGCGGTGGCGGCGGTGAGATGGCGCAGGGCTTCGTGGAGGAGACGCTGCTCGCCGGCGGCGAGCTCGGCCTTGGTGAGCGCGATCGCGAACAGGGTGGTCGCGACCGTCACCCGCTGCGCGAGCAGGTCGGTGTCAGCGAGCGTGTGCTGGGCGGGCCCGCGGTCGAACGGGTTGACGATCAGTGACCCGCCGGGTCGCAGCCTCAACGCGGACCAGCCGAGCGCGCGGGCCAGGGCCGTCCACTCCCCTTTCGGGTCGATGACGGCGACGAAGCGGGTCGGGGCGAGGGCGGTGGACCGGTAGACGTACGTCTTGGCGATGGCGGACTTGCCGTAGGCGCCAGCGCCGCAGATGACCATGTTGGGGCCTTGGAGCAGGCCGTCGGCGTAGGCGTCGTGCAGGTCGAAGAAGAACCCGCCGCCGGCGAGGCGGTTGGCGCCCAGGAAGGCGCCGGCGACGCCGGTGCCAGCTTCGACGGTGAACGGATAGGCCGAGCAGAGATGGGCGGTGGTGGCCAGGTCGCGGGACAGTGCGAGTCGACGGTCCCGCAACTGCGGGGGCAACAACGGGCCGCCGGCGGGCACCGGCGCCCGCCCTGAGTCTCGGCCGTGGCGAGGACGGGCGCCTCGGATCACGGCAACTCCGCGAGGGGCGGTGGAGGTGTGCCGGGGTCCCGGTGGCCGGCTATAGGCGGCAGGGCGGCCGGGCGGGTTCCGGGGAGGTGCTGGGCGTGGGTGAACAGCAGCTCGGTCACGATCGGTTCGTGCGCGTCGGTGCACACCACCCACTGCGCCGGGTCGGTTCTGCGGCCCCGGCGCGTGCGACCCCAGACCTGCCATCCCATGTAGACGGGGTTGGTGACGATCCGGCGCACGGCGTCGGCGGTCCACAGCCGCGGCCCGTCGGCGCCCTGCCCCGGCGGCGGCAGGGCCACGGTGATGAGCTGGTGGGTGATGGCCGCGTAGCTGCGATGCTGGCGCGCGCGCAGGTGAAAGATCAGCCGGACGGTGGGGGCGGTGGTCGGGTCGTGGTGAAGCCGACGCCGCAGGTGCGCTCGTCCGGATTCGTCGATGGCCGGGACGGGCAGCGCACGGTAGCCGTATGGGACCGGGCCGAGATGGTAGCCGGCGCGGACGAGCTCGGCCTGGGCCTGGCGGCCTGCCCGTCCCAGCTCCGCGCGGTGCTCGGCGAGGATCGTCGCGCGGCGGGAGGTACGCCAGGAGGCGATCGGATGTGCCCATCGCCGTCCGCGCGGGATGCCGGGGCGGGGCGTGGTCGCCGGTGTGCCGGCGGGATTGCTGGGCGCCATTCGGTGTCATCTCCTGTCTGCCGGGGGGTACGGGGCTGTCTTGGCACGCGGACGCCGTCGAGGGGATCCCGGATGGGCTCTGCGTCATGGGGATCCACCGAGAAGCCCGCGGCCGGGTGCTCTGCCGGTGGGTAGGGTCGCGGCCCAGGCCAGGTCGTGGCGGCCGTGTAGCGGGCGGATTTCGTTGATGCCGGCGAACGCGGCCACGTCGACGAGCTGGCGGCTGGCGTCGTCGAGGTCGCCGCGGGTCGGCGCGGCGATGTCGACGAGTGCGAGGTAGCCGTATTCGGCGTGGCCGGCGTGCAGTTCGGCTTCCCGTTCGTCGACCTGCTGCTGCGCCCCTGCCAGGTGGGTCGGAACCCGAAAACCGTGCCGTTCCCGCACCGCCATCCGGCTCTCCACCTCGACGGCGTCGGAGTTGATCCGCCGGCGGGAGGCACGTGCGGACACCGGCTCCAGCAGGAGCGCCACCGTGCGGACGCAGGAGACGTCGAACAGCAGGGGGTCGAGCCAGCCCGGGTGCAGGGCGGCCGTCGGCCACTGTGACACCCAGAAGACCCGGTGCCATACGTCGTCGATGCGCACGGCGTCCCATTGCGCGTGCATCGACAACGGCCCGGCGTGCACGCCGTCTATAACGCTGGCGGTGCCCATCTGCTGTGCGAGCGTGCGCTGCACTCTGGAGAGGGTGGCGGCCACGGACGGGTCGGCGCGCAGACGCAGCGCCTCGGCGACGCCCACCGGCGAATCGGGATCATCCACGACCAGGCCGGCGGCGCGGCACCGTTCGGCCAGGGTGAGCGCGGCCTGCGCCGCGGCGTCAGTCGGGTCGGCGCGGCGGGGCAGCCGGCCTGTGTCGAGTGACAGCCACAGCCGTAAGTCATGGCGGGTCAGCGTCGCCGCGGCGTTCTCGAGCAGCGTCTGGTAGTCCTCAGCCGCCCGGGTGTGCCCGACGCCCGCCGTGGCCGTGTCAGGGTGGCGGTCCTTCAGCCAGTGCACATGGTCGGCCGGCGAGACAGGAGCGGACCACAGCGACCAGCCCAGCCGCACCACGCCGCTGTCGCGGGCAGTGTTGGAGAGGACCTGCGCCCAGGCGGACAGCCGGTGATGCTGGTCAGCAGGCTCGAGCAGCCCGAACTCACTGCCGCGTGCGGACAGCACCGCGGTGAGCGTGCCGGCGCGCCGGTCATGGATCAGGGCGATGGGAGCGAGGCTGCGCGTCGCGCCCGTCGCGGAAGCACGGGGGACGGTGAGGATCTCCAGACCTCGTAGCGGCGGCGGTAGGAGCCGTCGGGCCTCGCCCCTCGTGCTCTCCGCCGTGGCAGGAGCGCCGGCGAGCAGGGGCAGCGAAGCGGTCCACTGGTGCCGCCTTCCGACCCGACGGGCCAGATGCCGCATGGCAAGCGGTACAGCCTGGTAGACGGGCCCTCCGCCCGGTACCGGCAGGAACGCGGCCAGCCCGCAGGCAGCGGCCACGACGACTCCGATCGCTACGCTGTCGGTCAGCAGCGGAAGCAGAACCAGCGCGGCGAAACCCCCTGCGACCAGCACCAGCGGTGCCCCGGCGAGACCGAAGTGGGTCGCGCCGGACCGGCGGCGGGTAAGCCGGTACACCGGCGGGCGGATCATGACCGGCCCCGCGGACTTTCGGGTCCTCGCCGGTCACCGGGCGGAGCAGGCGGAGGCTCGCCCCGCCGAACGCGCCCGCCAGACCGCGGATCACCCAGCGAACGCTCCCCCAGGTCCGGACCAGACGGCGGCTTCGACGAAGAAGGTGTCTCTGCCCGCCTAGTTCCGCGCCGTTCACTGCCCGCGCCAGAGCTGTCACGTGTCATCGGGCGGGTTGGGCCGTTCGCGGAGGCACCCGTACCGGTCAGACTCCGAGGCGGGCCGAACCCGCCTCCGCCTCCAGCGCCGGCTGGCTGCTGCCCGAACACCCTGCCGCGTCCACCGCCTGCTCCACCGCGGGCGCCGCGCCCGGCCAGCGCGGACCCGAAGTACACCATCTGCATGGCCTGCATCCCAGCGCGGAACGGCGCTCGGGCAACTCCTTGTGCGACCATCGCATGTTCCATCAGGGGCATGAGGCGCCAGATGATCCATGGCATGAACGCGGCGATAAACACGATCGCCATGCCGACAAAGATTTCTCCCCACGCATCACCATCGGCCGCCGGGCTACCGAGACCCGGATGAGCGAGGTCGAGCCCTACCCGTAGCTCGACGAATACCGCCGGCTTGATCAAAATTATGGCGACAACCATTTCGACAGCCTTCCGCGCCGCCAATTTAGCCCCTGACATCGTTATCGCCATGAATGACAGCGGGGCAAGCGCGACGACCATGTAGATCAGACCGTTCCGCACGACGAGTTCCAGGTATATCAAGGCGACCCCGAGATACACGAAGATCCGGGGGATCAGATACCCGACGTTACCGTCTGGGCCGCCAGAGAAAGGCACGACCAGATCGAGGATCTCATTCCTGGTACGAAGGTCGTTCCCGAGCACCCAGTCGGCCATCACATCGGAAATCGTGACCAGCTGATCCACGACCCACGGAAAACCCAGTATGGCCAGTACCGCGACGGGTATATCGCCAAGAAGTCGCAGCATGGCCTGGACCGGCTCGCCAGACCAGAGTCCCTGCCCAACACCGATCATCACGCATCCGACGAGCAGCAGAGTGGCCATCGATGCCGTGCTGTGGTACGCACCGTGAGGGCCGATAAACTCCTCTGCTGTCACCTGCGGCCGGGTCGATGCCCCGAGGAACTCGAGGATCATACTTTTGGCCGCGTCAACCAGATTCTGCGACACCCGGTTCACTACGGTTTCGACCGCCGTTTCCATAACCCCCGTGATGCCTCCGCCCACCAGACCACCAACAATCCCGCCGATTCCCGGAATCTGCGCCGGCTGGGCTGCGAAACCGCTCTCCGGCGATCGCGCCCCCAGCCGACTATCGGATGGGCAGCGCTGAGCTGGCTGCCAGCCTGCGGGCGCCGGGCCGCCATACCCGGGCACCGAAACGTCCGTGAAGGTCGCGGTGGCCGTGCGGCAATCCGGATCATCCGCCGTAGAGGCGACAACCGAAGCAGCAAGGGCCTCCGGCGAAGACGAACGGTCGACGAACGTCCACACCGCAAATCCGAGAATGCTCACCACCGCCAGCACGCCGACCGTAAGCCGTACACCGCGGCGTGCGTCACGGTAGCTAACTGGTGCCGGACCGCTGCGGCCGTGCTCGCGACACCCCGGGCGACGGCCGGGACAAGTCCAGGGTCGATGCCCCGCTCGATGGCGGGCGTGCGCCCGCTGGCGACGCGGGCCCGTCATGCGTTCGCCGTCGCGGGATCACTGATCAGCCAACCAATGATCCTCGCGCTGAGCGTAATGATCAACGCGCCGCCCCCACCACCGAAGATCATCTTGGCGGCAGTGTTGCCGGATTGCAGGCCCCCGAAGATCTTTCCAAGTCCAAGAATCCCGCCACCGATCACGCCGGACAGCACACAGCAGACGAGACTCGCCTGGGCGGTCACGTTGAGGATCCGCTCGACCTTCTCGACCCCGGGGGCGTCGCCCCAGGTCGGGTTCACTTCGATCGAGTCCGCTCGGCTGACCGCTGCTCGGGCCACAATGACGATGGCTCCCACCCACAGGACGACGAGCATCCGGCGCAGCGGACGTATCCACCGCCCCAGGCGCCCAGCGCCCCAGGGCGCGCGCAACCTCTCCCCCACAGGGACCTCCGAAGGCCGAGCCGAAATGCCGACGACCCCTGGAGTGCGTCGCGCTCCCACCGCGGAAGCAGCGCCATCAAGATCTCCCACCGAGGCGGACACCTACCTCGGATTGCCTTCCCTATGCGGGATACCTATCCGGCTCGCGCCCCGCAACCAAGCACTAGATTACAATCTATACACGCTTACCAATTTAGCTCAATAGGGTGCGTCACCCCATACGGAAGCCGAAAAGTCAGCGAGAGACGCGCGTACACTTGTTGGCACGTCCAGCCGAGGGAGACGTCATGGACGAGTTCACCCGAGCCCATTTCTATAACGTCGACGATCCGACGCAGAACGCCCGCCGCGCACACACGCAGGATATTCTTGATCTCGTCACCGAGCATCTGAAAAACATCCGCTCAGCCGTGACAGTCGTAGCGCGAGGCATGTGCACGATCGACCTCGAGCCGATCGCCTACAACCAACACCAGAAATCCCTGGCTCTGCGCGGGATTCACGATCTCTTCGGCGGCCTACTTCTCACGGCCAGCAGCCAACCCCTCGAACCCGGCTCCACCGACTTCTCCCGGGTAGCCACCCTGATCTCCGACGATCTCGCCGCTGTCTACGCGTTGATACCACCTACGAAGTGCGCCGGCCTGGTCCGAGCCAACCCCCACTACGCATCCTGGTGGGTGGACGAATTCCCGTTTCCACCTCCGCCGACCGATGCCGAGCAGAAACGCCTCCGCCCAGCAGGCCTGCCACCCAGCTTCGGCACACCACTCGCGCCGCGGTGGCCGAGCGACGCCCAGCAGGCACACCACCGCTCGGCCGGTCTACCACCCAGCTGCTGACACACGCGCTGGAGGACGCGGAAACCACCATTACCGGCTCCGAGCTGCGGGCTGGAACGGGGGTGGCGGTGGAAGACATGCCCGTCCTCGCTCGGCCGGACCGTTGCGTTCATTGAAACCGTCACCGGGCTGGCGCCTTCTGCCGGCAGGCGGGAACCTGATACTTCCCGACGCGGATCCCCACAGTAGACGTTACCCGTAGCGATTCGATCACGCCCCGAGAGTAGGAAGCGGCACCGCCGTGGCAACCCCGATTGACTAATCCGACGGCGAGCCGGCGGAGACCACCGCACCCCGGCTGGACTCCAGTCCAGATTCCCTCAGCTGGCGAGCGCGAGGGCGCCGAGGAGCCGTGTGCGGAGCGCTTCGGGGATGCGGCCGCTACCGAGCCCGGAGTGTCGCTGTCTTTCGTTCAGAAGCGTCAGCTGGTCGCGGTTGAGGTACCCGCGGGCGGCTGGGTGGGTGAGTAGGTCTCGGGCGGCGTAGGCATCGTCGCTGTGCAGGGCGCCGTCGATGATCGTGTCGAGGACCGGCCTCAGATGCTGGGGGGTGTCCGCGAGGTCGAGGAGGCACAGGCCGAGCTGGATGTTGAACGTCAGGTGCTCGGGGTTGTTCGACGGGAGGAGCGCATCGATCGTGCTCCTGCCGTCGTCAGGGGTCTTGAGACCTGTGAGGTGTCTGTGGAGGAGGCCGAGGCAGGTGGCGACGGATTGCTCCCAGGGCTGGGTGGTGGCTGTGGTGGTGAGCAGGTGCTCGGCGGCGTAATGGTCTCGGTGGGCGTGGTGGGCAAGGATCGCGGTCTGGCGGCCGTCGAGGAGGCGCTGTCCGATGCCCTTGTGGCGGTTGAGGTGGTCGAGGGCCTCGGTCCAGTGGCCGGTTCGGGTCAGGGCGCGGGTGCCGTCGGCGAGCAGGACGGTCCACAGCCAGCGGACGGTCTGTGGGTGGTCGACATCGGTGACGAGGTCGTCGAACACGAGTGCTCGTTCGTCGATGGCGGTGCTGGTCCTCGCCACGACGACGTCGTAGAGCGTCGTGAGCATCTGGTACGCGGCCAGGCCATCGCCCGCGCGCAGCCGCAGGCGCGCCAGGTTGATGAACGGTTGGAGGGCGAGTTTCGCCGTCGCTCCGTCGAGTGGGCGGCGGAGCGGGAGGGTGTCGATCTGGCGCCAGCAGAGGCTTCGTGCGAGGTCAGGCAGTCCGCAGTCGCTGGCGATCAGCGCTGCGAGGTTGTGCGCCTCGGCCGCGCGCAGCAGCGCGTCGCCGCCGCCCCCGGCGGCTTGGCCGGCGAGGGCGGCGACGTGGGCGATTCGGGCATCAAGGGGTGGACAGGATGGCCGGGAGCGGGGAACGAGGGGGAAGCGCGCGGCGACGATGTCGAACGTCGAGGGTGTCGCGGCCGTGGACGTGGTGGCAGCCATGGCGCTGGTCGCCCGTTCTCAGGGCTGCCAGCGGACGGTGAGGCGGCTGTTCGGCCGGTCGATGCGGTGTCCAGCGGAGAGCTGGTCGTCGGGGGTGCCTGCGGGGTGGGCGGTGATGACGGGCTCGGCGGGGCCTTCCTTTCGCCAGTGATGGAGCAGGTCGGTGAGCTGCGTGGCGAGGGTGGTCGCGTGGGGACCGTGGGCGGTGACGCCGAGCTCGTCGGTGTCGGGGGCGAGTGGGCGCAGGGTGACGTAGGCGATCGTGGTGCCGTCGTGGATGGTGGCCCCGGCCCAGCGCCGCGCCGGGCCGAGCTGGCTGTCGTGGCGGGCGGTGGTGTCGACGGCGAGGCGGGCGAAGCGGGTGCCGGCGGTGACGAGCCACAGGTCGAGGTGGGCGGTCGGTTCGTGGTCATGGATCGTCAGACCGGTCCACAGCGCGTGGGGAGGGCTGTCTGCCGCGGCGCGTAGCGCAGGCTCGTCCACGGGGTCGTGGTCGTCGACGCGCAGGACAGCTCCGTCCGCGAGGGTCAGCGTGCGGCCGGCGTGGGCGCCGGCGCCGCGCAGCGGAATGAATCCGCAGACGAGCGCCGAGCGGCTGACCAGCCGGCCTGGCTCGCCCGCGTCGAACGCGAGGGAGCGGGTCAGGCCGCTTCCGTGCAGGCGTAGTGGTACGACGATCCGGCCGGCGGGGGCGAGCTGCTCCCACCAGGCTGCTGCAAGGTCGAACGCCCCCGCCGTGATCACGATCCGGTCGTAAGATGCCCCATCCGGGTAGCCGACCGCGCCGTCCCCGTGGATCACGTCGACCTGGTCGTAGCTGGCTGCCGCCAGCGCGGTGCGGGCGCCGCCGATGAGGTCCTCGTCGATCTCGATGGTGGTCACATGACCGGTCGGGCCGGCCAGTTCTGCCAGGAGAGCGGCGTTGATGCCGGTGGCGGTGCCGATCTCCAGGATGCGGTGACCGGGGTGGACGTCAGCCTGTTCGAGCATGGCGGCGACGAGGTCGGGCTGCGAGGCCGAGGACAGCGCCGTGCCGTCGGATGCGCGGCGGGTCACGACGACCTGCGTGCCGTAGGCGGTCTCCAGGTCGACGTCGGGCAGGAACAGATGCCGCGGCACGGTGCGGAACGCGGCTTCGACCTGACCGGTGCGGAAGGTGCCCCAGCGGCGGATGTGGGCGACCAGGTCGTCGCGGAGCTGCTCGGGGGTGCGGGTGGTCATCGTGGTTACCGTTCGTCGGGGGTCGGGACCGGGTGGCTGTCGTGGAAGACGATGTGGGCGGCGGTGTGGGCCAGCTGCGCCTGGTTGGCGGCGGGGATGCCGAGGCGGTTCCAGGCGAACAGGATGTGATGTGCGAGTACTGCGCGGATGCCGCGGGTGAGCTGGCCCTGGTTGGCGAGGCTCGCAAGTGAGTGCCCAGCGTGCCGGAACGCTGCTGGCCACTCCGGCAGCGCTTCGAGGGGCCGGACTGTGCGGGCGGTGAGGAGTCGGTGCACGGCGGCCTGGGCGGTCGGTGCGGCAGCGGGCTGCCGTTGGCGGACCTGGCTGGTGCGGCGGTGGTCGGCGACGCGAGTCCAGATGTCGCCCTGTTCGTAGAAGTCCTGGCCGGCGGCTTTCAGGAGCGCCGTGGCCAGCACGAGTCCCACCTCGTGACGGTGGTCGGGGTGGGCCTTGCCGAGGTGGGCGAGGATGCTGCGGCTGTCGGCATGGAAGAGCAGGTGCGCGACGTCCATGCCGGCGGAGCCACCGAAGACGTGGGTCTCGGGCTCGTAGACAGCAGGCGCCCAGCGGTTGATCGCGGTGCCGGCGAGCCGGCCGCGAAGAATTTGTTCGCCGAGCGCCATCGGGGTCAGTCCGGCCTCGCCTGGGCCAGGACACCAGCGGATCCGCCAGGAGGCGGACTTTCTGGTGAACCACCACAGGCTGATCCCGTCCGTCTGTTCCGCCGCGGTGAGCAGTGGCGCCAGTTGGGTGACCCCCAGGTGTTCCGCGGCCCGCCAGTCCTGGCACCACACGGTCATCCCGCACCAGGCGGACTCGATGTCAAGAGTGCTCATGCTTCGGCTCCCCGGTCCCCTGCCGGCCAAGCCGGGGGGAGGTCGAGCAGGAGGGCGGACTCCCAGGCTGTGGTGGTGTTGGTCGCCACGGCATGCAGGACCGCGGCGATTCCTGCCGTGCCCTCAATGAGGCCGGGTAGCTGCCAGTCGGCGCCTTGCGCCGCGTCGAGGCTGTCGAGGAGCTGCTTGACCAAGCTGGGTAGGTGGCTGTCGAGCGGGTAGAAGCGGGCATCCGCGGCTGCGCAGCGAACGGTGGCGACCAGGCCCGCCCAGCCGTGGCAGAGCGCCGGGTCGACGAACCGGGCGAGCTGGGCGGGGTCCGTGACGCAGGCTGCGAGGGCTGCCTCGGCGCGTTGTTGCCGGGTGGTGTCGGCCAGCGCGACCGCGGCGAGCTGCTGGGCGCGGGCCAGGCCGGGAGTGCCGTAACACCAGGATGCGCGGCCTGGGCCGGGCTGGGCGGCCCGGCCTGTCAGCAACTCACTGGCGGTGATCCGTTCGGGCCACCAGGGCCCGGCGGGGCCGTCCTGGCGCCAGGTGTCCAGCCAGTGACAGATCCGGTCGAGGGCGTCGGTGTGGCCGGGGACGATGACCCCACGGCGGTGTGTGAGCGCCAGCAGTGCGAGCGGCCCCGCGATGCCGTGGGCCATGCCCTGATCGGCATGGCCGTCGGCGAACGGTCCGGGTGGCGCGGTGGTGGGAACGTCGATGGTCCACCAGCCTGGCGCGGCCAGCCCGGCCGTGTCCGTGGCGGGTAGCGGTTCAGTGAGTCGGACAAGGTAGGTCAGGATCTGGCGGAGCTGCTCGCCGTCGGGGTTGCGGGTCGCCAGATAGGCGCCGAGCCCGGTCAGGCCTCGGACCAGGTCGAACTCGGCGCGCTCCGGTCGCTGTCCGGCATCAATCCGGGCGTGGGCCGCCGCGAGCCGGCGCTCGGTCAGCCTTTCGACGGCGGTGTGCAGCTGCCGGGCCGCGCCGAGGTGGCGGCCGGGTGGGGCTGCCGCGGTCAGCGCGAGCGCAAGCGCCGGGGCGCCGAACCACAGGCCCGCACCCGGCCCGACCGAAAGGTCTTCCCTGGCAGCGGCCGTCAGCCAGGCATCGACCGTGGCCCACTCCCCAGCGTGGGCGCGGGCGCGTACGCCGTGGAGAACCGCGATGCCGGCCGCTCCCTCGGCCAGCGACTGGCCCTGCCAGCGTGGGCTGCTCGGGCTCCGGTCGCCGTCTGGCTCGGGTGGTGGCGGCACCGTCAGCGCGTCGGCCAGCCGCGTCGCGACGGTGGCCGCGCGTACTCGCGTGTCGATGACGACGGTCATGGGCCTTCCGCTCTGGCGAGGTCGAGAGGGGGGTGCTGGCCGGTGTTGTGCCAGGCGAGCGCGACCGCGCGGGCGAGACGGTGGCAGGTGCGCTCCGCTGACGAGTCGATGCCATGAGAGCGGACGTAGTGCAGGTGCAGCAGTGATCCCAGTACCTCGCTGCTGGCGGGCAGGCCCGGCAACGCGGCGAGCTGGGCCGCATACCGCTCGGCCGCCCGGCGCCGCACACCCCACACGGCCCGTAACGGCGCCGGGAGCTGCGGGATCGCGGCGTTGGGCGCGGGCTCGTCATCACATGTGCGGGACAGCGCGATGGCCTGGCGCAGCACCGGCCGCTGGGTGGGTGCTCCGGAGGCCCGCCGGTTTTCCAGCAGCCACCGCATCCCCGTCTGTCTGCCGCCGAGCAACGCACACGTCAGGTCGACCATGCTCACTGCGGTCAACGCCGCAGGGTGAAGTGCCCGGTTCGCGTTCTGGGCGGCCAACTGGATGACGACGGCGGCCGAGTCGGCGGCGAACAGGTGCTCGGCTGCGACGAGTGCTTCGCCGTCGCCGTAGCGGGCTGTCTCGGGGTGGTAGGTGTCGAGCACGAGATCGCCGATGAGACGTCGTGCCCGCAGCTGCTCCGCCCATGCACCGACCCGAGCTGCCGCTCGTCCGTAGCTGTCGGTGACGCCGTCGGCGTCGGGCGCGACGTGCAGTCGCAGGCGTAGGTGTGAGGCGGGGTCGCGGTATCGGATGAACCACCACTGCGGAGGGACGCCCCAGGCGTCGAGCAGCGCGGGCAGATGGTCGGTGAGGATGGTGGAGACGACGTCCGGATGGCAGTACAGCTTCGCGAAGAGCACCCTCGATCCCGGCAGGATCCCGGAGGTCGCGTCGCTCACTGGCATCGGGCCGGGCGTCGTCACGATGGCCGGCGCGGGTCGCGGGGCGGCGGTGGTCGCCACCGGGACGACGATCTCGTGGGCTCGGCCGTCGGCCCAGCCATAGTCGTCCGGGCCCGGAGCCTCGAGGGCGGTCAGAGCGCCGGCGCGGTCGAGTTCGGCACGCAGCAGATCGCGATCCATCCGCTCGTCGAGATCCAGGCGCAGCCGTACGTCCGCCCGGCCGGTGCTCACCCAGCGGGGCAGTCCTGACCGCTCCCGCAACCGTGCGAGCGCGTCGGCCCATTCCTGGTCTCCCGCGCCTGGACCCGGAAGATCGGATGGGTTGATTCGCCATCGGGCCGGCGCCAGAACCGCGCGGCCATGACGAACCCTCGGCAGGAACGGCAGACAGCTCGCCGCGCCCCACGAGAACGGGGCTACGGCCCCGCTGCTGGCACGGGGCAGCTCGTGCAACAGCCGCGCGAGCGGCGGGAAGGTCTGCCGGGCGGCGGCATTCGTCAACAACGGCTCGACGACGGCACCGCGGGACAGCGAAACCAGGTGGAGCTGTTCGTCATTCGCGGTGACCGCCAGGTCCGTCCACGGCAGCCTGCCGCGCTGGCTGTCGCGGTGCTCGGCGAGTGAGACCCAGTCCGCCAGGACGTGGGGGGTGCGGGTGACGTTCTCCAGCCGGGCATGCGCTGGCGGGAACGACAGCTGCACCGGCACCGCGCCTTCCGCCGTCGGCGGTAACCGACGGAAGACATCGATCATCCTGAGCCGGTCAGCCTCGGGGAGCAGATCGAGGAAGCGGCCACTCATCGCTGCCCCGGTGCGGCTGACACCGGTGACCAGCAGGGTGAACGCGCCCTGGGACAGGGCCGCCATCGACGGTGCCAGCACCTCGACGCATATCTCCGCATGCGGCTCTGGCCAGGACCCAGCCGTCTGCGCCGACATGGTGTCAAGAGCGGCCTCGTCCAGGACGACCTCCTGCTGGCCGTCGAACGCCGCGCGCTGGGCGAGCTGCAGCAAGTACTCGTCCCGAGGCGATACACCGCCGGTAGGCGGTGGTTCCGCGACGCCGAAGTGCGCCGGGTAGCCCAGGCCGATCACCGGGTCAACCAGCTGATCGACTCGGACCAGCGCCGATTCACCGAACTTGGCAAGGAACCTGTGGTGGTAGTCCCGCCAGGACGGGTTGCCAGCCGGGTGCGGGGTCAGTCGCAACAGTGCTCCCGCCGTTGCAGCGGCCTCGACCGCCACGAGTTCCGGCAACACCGCCGTGCAGTCCAACCGCAGGTCGACCGCGAGCGGCTGCTCGACCACCGCGCATACCGCCCGCATCCGCTCACGAAGGGCGGCCAGACGTGGACGTCCCAACGAGCTGTCCGCATCGCGTGCCGCCCCTAGCTCCGCCTGGATCATCCGAAGATCACCGACAAGGCCGTGTGAGGGATCGCTGGTGCTGTCGTCAGTCCGGTCGGTGGCGGCCGGTACGCGCGTGTTCTCGATGCCGTTCAGCGCATCGAGAAGGTGGGCAACGCCGTCCGTGCACGTCGCAGGTGGCCGCAGGCTGCTCACGAGCACTCCGCACGTCAGCAGTTGGGCCAGCATCTCCTCAACGCCAGGCCGAGAGAGACCGAGCGCGACCACCACCGAATCGACAAGATCTACAAATCGGACGGGGGCCGCTGCCGACGCCACGGCAGCCTGAACCGGTCGGCCGTGGCGGACCGAGACCTCGGCAGGAAGGAAGGTCTCCGTCGGCGGGTGTGCATGCGGGCGCCACGGAACGACAAGCCGCTCGCCGCGCACCATGGCCAAGTCGTTGGCGACGACGGTCAGCGCCGCACGGACACTGCTCATGGACTCCAGCCGAGCGACGACCGCGGCCAGCCACACCGAGTCCACACGCGGGTAGGGGCGATCACTTCCAGTCCACCGCAGTACGGGCTCCACGTCGAAGCGCAGTGGGGCCACACCGGCGAACAACCCGAATGGCGTTGCACGTCGGCTCATCCGCACCAGATAGCGCGCCACCGCCAACCCCAGCCGCCGGACCCGCCGCACGGACGGTCTGGATCCCCGGCACGCGTCCTCCACGCCGACAGCCAGCGCCGGACTCGCGGTATCGATCGCCTCTGCGACGGCCGGCTGCGCCCAGACGTCGGCCAGCCAGGTGCACCAGCGGTCCACGTCGTCGCAGTTCGCGCCCGGCCAGGAACCTGCGGCCAGGGCCTTCGCTGACTCGTCCGACATAACGGCAGCACGGAAAAGCGCGGCGTCGAGGGGCGCACAGGCCAGCGGGCCGCCCCGGATGTCCACGACATCGCCTCCGCTCGATCAGCAGCTGTCGATCAGCCGGCAGACATGTGCTCCGGGTGTTGCCGGACGACCCGCGTCCGACAACACCCGGACTCGTGGCGGTGTCAGCAGTCGCTGTTCTTGTTCGTCGAGCAGCCGTTGTCCGTGGTGCACAGCAGCGCGTCCGCCGCGTCGCCCTGCTCCACGATCGTGACGTCGAGGTCCAGCTCGCCGAACCCGGTTCCAGCCACGTCGGACGTGAAGGCGTCCATGGTCATCACACTCCCTGTCTGCCCGTTCATATGAGAGACGGGCTCCCGAAGGACTCCAGTCGTGCCGTGATGCCGCCCTGGCCTCGACCGGGGGCGTCGGGAATGGTTGCCGCCGTTCCCGACGTCCCTGCGAGGGGACGGCTCGGTGCGGTCAACGCAGGGCTCCCAAGCCACTCGATGATCATGAGTGGATCCCGGATGCTCCGTGCCGACCAGGCTTTCGGTAGCAAGAGTGGAGTCCCACCACCCCACGAAGTGACACACGTTGTGTCACTGATCCGCTTCCGTCCGGCGCACAAGCGATCGCGCGTCGGACATGCTGACCACCAGGGTCTCGGCCTGACGGCTGCACGCCAGCCGCCCACTAAGATCATCAACCGGATGCAGTATTGATCATGTCGAAGGTGGGGATGTGGGAAGAACCGCGACGCGCGGCATCGGCGTCGTGCCCTGTCAGATCGGGGATGACGCCGGGGCGCTCAACCACGACCCGCGCGACGGGTCGGCGTCCCCCTGCCCCGACTTCACCGTCCAGGAAAGCGACAGGAGAGCTGGTGACCTTGGTGTACGTCGTCGGTGGGCACGGTTACCTGGGATCCCGAGTGGTTTACGCCGCCGGTGGACCCGACGCGGCGACCACGGTCAGCCGAGACGGAGCGACACGGCACGGCGTTCCCTCCAGGAGCTGGCCGGACTTCCTCAAGGATCTTGATAATGGCCCTGCCCCAGTCGTTGTCTGGCTGCTGGATGGCGCCAAGCACGACGAGCATGCTCGGCTGACCGAACTACTGGCCACCCGACCCGACGGCCATCTCGTGCTCGTCTCGACCTGCACCGTCTACGGCGCCCGCGGCGACCTTCTCTGCGACGAGAGCACCCCGCTGGACCTGCTTACCGGCCATGCGCGCCTCAAAGCCAGCTGCGAGACCGTGCTTGGACGCTCAACATGGACGTCGGCTGTGCTGCGGCTTGGTGCGCTCTACGGCATCGACGACCGCGGGGTCCGGGCCGATCGCATCGAGAAGTGGGTCGCCCAGGCGACCGGCGAACATGCCATCACAGTGCCCGATCCCGGGCACTGGCGAGGCTGGGTCCATCGGGATCAGGCAGCTCGAGCCCTCTGGCGGGCCGCCGCCTCGCAGATCCCCGGAGTGTTCAACATCGCGTCTGCGAACCTGACGTTCACGCAGGCCGTGCACACCGCCGCCGCGATGCTGAACGCGGAGATCACGTCGGCCAGTGAGACTGACGTGTGCAGCTATCGGGTCGACTCCTCCGCCGCCCTCGCGCGCGGCCTGCTCGACATCGAGCCCGGCGAGGACATCGAGGCAGTGACTGCCGCATTCGTGAATCGCGAGAGGCCACACGACGTACCGTGAAAGACGACCCACGCCGCGCGCCCACCCAGGACGTGACAGCCGACCGAGCTTGCCCGGGGGCCACCACGATGGATGACGACCAGATCCGCGGTGTGGGCGAGCGCATCGCCGATGCACGCAAGGCCCGCAGCTTCAGTCAACGCCAGCTGGCCGAACACGCTCACGTGAGCCTCTCGCTGCTCCGCAAGGTCGAGCAGGGCAGCCGAGATGCCACGCCAGCACTCATCGCAGCGGTCGCACGGGCACTGACCATCGACGTGACCGCCCTGACCGGCCAGCCCTACGATCTGGGCGGCCGGCAACTCGATCCGCTTCACCAGCACATCCCCAGGCTCCGACGTGCGCTCACATACTGGGACCTGCCGCCCGAGGGCGTCACGCCACGTTCCCCGGCAGAGCTGGTCCGAGACGCCGACCGCGCCGCGGACCTTCGCCGATCCGGCAGCCACGTCCAACTCGCTGCCGTACTTCCGGCCCTGCTCACGGAGACCACCGCTGCTATCCACAGCGCTCCGGCCGGACCAGAGCGTGAGCGTGCCTACGCCACCCTGACCGTGCTGCTCTTCGCCGCGCACTCCGTCACCTACAAGACGGGATACATCGATCTTTCCACCCTCATCGAGGAACGCACCCATTGGGCGGCGCTCGCGTCCGCTGACCCGGTACTCGGGGCGCTCGCGGCGTGGACACGTACCACGTCCCTGCTCCAGGCTGGTTCTTACGACATCGGCCTGCAGCTCCTGGACCGCGCCCAGGCGGAAATTCCCGCCGGCCCCGAACCGGACGACAGCACCCTGCGGATGTCCGGAGCACTGCATCTGCGTGCCGCGATGCTCGCGGCACGCAGTGGAGACTCCGATCTGACCAACGATCACCTTGCCGCTGCGCGCCGGCTGTCTACGCGGCTCGGCGATATCGACCACGACGGCGGCCGTTACCAGCTTGCCTTCGGCCCGGCCAATACCGGCGTGCACGTCGTCGCCGCTGCCGTCGAGCTGGGCGACGGCGACGAAGCGATCAAACAAGCCAGCCAGGTGCACATCTCGACCGGCCTGCCGAAGATCCGCGCCTGCCACCACTACATTGACCTGGCCCGCGCCTACCTGTGGACCGGAAGAAAAGAGGATTCTCTACGCTGCCTGACGACCGCGCGCGAGATCGCTCCGCAGCAGACCCGTCATCACCCCACGACCCGCGAGGTCGTGCGGATGCTCATACGTCTACACCACCGCAGCAATACGCAACTCACGAAGATGGCAGGCTGGATCGGACACGAATCCTGATCCCGCGAATTGGCGGGTAAGGCAAGATTTCCTGGTTACGGCCGAGTGAACTCGCCGTTCAGAACTCCGCCGACGAACGCGTCCCATTCAGCGGGGGTGAAAACCAGCATCGGGCCGCTCTTGTCCTTGGAGTCACGCACCGCGATCGCTGTGTCGAGGAACGCCACCTCGACGCAGGCGCCGTTGCCGCTACTGAGCGCGCTCTTCCGCCAGACGGCCCGGGAAAGGTCTACCTGGTGCACCGTAGACACCTCCTCTCACTGTGCGTGTGCTATCAGGGTGGCGATCAGGGCGGTTGAGGCGTCGGGGCTGAGGGCGACCGCGCGCAGGTTGTCGAAGAGCAGGCTATACCGGCGGATGTCGGCCTCGGCTTCGAGGAACAGGTCGCCGGCCATGCTGTCAATGTAGATGATCGTGGGGTCGGCGGGGTTCGGGAAGTCGAGGATGATGAACGACCCCTGCATGCCCGCGTGCGCGCCAGCGGTGTAGGGGATGAGCTGGATGGTGACGTGCGGTTCCCGGGCCGCGTCGATCAGTCGGTGGAGCTGGGCCCGCATGACGTCCGGTCCGCCGACCTCGCGGTGCAACGCGGCCTCGTCGATGATCGCCCATAGCTGCAGCGGGGAGGTGCCGGCCAGCAGGGCCTGGCGTTCCATCCTGGCCTGGACACGGGTGGCGACCTCCTTTTCGCTAGCCATCGGCAGGTTCCCGCGGATGACGGCGCGGGCGTAGTCCTCGGTCTGGAGCAGTCCGGGGATGAACAGCGATTCGTAGTTGCGCACCGTGCGCGCTTCGACCTCGAAGCTGATGTAGGCGGTGTAGTGCTCGGGCAGCTCCGCGTGGTACGGCCGCAGCCAGCCTTGGACGTCGGTCTCACGGGACAGCGCCAGCAGGTCGGCGCGTTGCTGCTCGCTGGCGCCGTAGAGGTTCAGCAACGCGATCATCGTCCGGCGCTGCGGGCGGGAGCGGGCCGTCGCGGTCTCGTGCCGATACAGCGTCGCGGGATTGATCCCGGTCTGCTCGGAGACCTGATCACGGGTCAGGCCAGCCTCGTCCCGTAGTCGGCGCAGCTCGAAGGCCAGCCGGCGGGAGCGCACGGTCGGTGGTGCCTGCCGCTGAGTCGCCACTGCCTGATCCTCTCCCGTCCATCCGGGTGCCCGGACCAGGGTCCACACCAGGATCGACACCCTCACTAATCCGCAACCATTGCCTATGCATACCTTGCATTTTCACGCCGTGCAGGCGCATGCTGATCGAACCTAGCCTGTCGCGCTGCGTGGCCACCGCGGGGTCCACTCCGGGCCCGCCCACCGCGCGATGGGCGGTCGCCAGGTCTGGCGGGCGATGGAACGACCGCGCCGCGTACCAGGGCTGCCATGCCCTCCCGGTGTTCACGGGACGGCAGCGGCCAGTGCCGGCGCACGCGGTCACCGGAACCTGTCCGAGACCCTCCTCATCAGGTACATCGATCAAGCCTTCGGAGGCGTCGTGAATCGCCCACCGTCGATGACCGTCCGGGCTCTCGTCGAGCACTTCCCCGCCACGCTCGCGGCAGTGCCCGCTGCCCGCGCGGCAACAACTCGCGCCCTGCGCCAGTGGCACCTGCCCGCAGTAGACCTGGACGCCGCCGAGCTGGTGGTCGCCGAACTGATGGCGAATGCAGCGAAGGCCAGCCCTGACGGCGAGACCATCGCCCTGCGCGTCGCGGTCCTCAGCGAAGGGCTTCTTGTCGAGGTCTGGGACAGCGCCGACGCCCTGCCGATCCTGCGCGCCCCCGCCGCTGACGGGGAAGGCGGCCGAGGCCTCGTCCTGGTCGACGCGCTCTCTAGTCGCTGGTCGTGGTACCGGCCACGGTCCGGCGGCAAGGTCGTCTGGGCGGTACTGCCGGCCGAGGTCCAACCGCCGGTACAACCGTCTGCGGACACAGTGAGGCTGGAACGGCGCTCTGCCCGGCCTGTGCCGGAACCGGTCCGGCCAGTCGTCCTACAGGACGATCCGACGTTGCTGCGGCGAGTCGCCGACCGGCTACGGGCTCTCGACGACTGGCACCTGCCTGTTCCCAGAGCCGCGGCCTGGGACAGGCACCTGCCGAGTGCCGAAGGCGGACGTCCAGGCAGGGCAGACCGGGAGAACGCACGATGACCAGTCCCAGCCGCCAACCGCAGGTGAGCGCCCACGCCCTCCTGATCGACCAGCTGGGCCGGTTCCTGTTCATCCAGAAGCCCACCGGGGCGTGGGCGTTGCCGTCGGTCACGTTGAGGTTCGACGTGCCGCCGTTCCACCAGGTCGTGGATCTTGCCCGCAGACAGCTCGGGATCGAGGTCCGCGAACGGGATCTGCTGCTCGCCCATGTCAGTGCCCATGGCAGCCTGCTCGACCGAGGCGGGATCGGCCTGGTCGTCAGCGTCGGGTTCTGGGCTGGCGACCCGGTCCCCGAACCAGCCCTGCGTGCCTTACCGACCCAGCGCTGGGGCTCGCCTGGCCATCCCCCCAGCCCGCTCGCCGCGTGGGAGCGAATGGTGCTCCCCGCGCTGATGACCATCAGCGTCTACACCGAAGTCGGCTGGGCCAGCCCAGCCGCGCAGACCTCATGATCCCGAGGGTTCCGCCCGTCCCTGCTCGCTGCGCCCGATCAAGCTCCTCGCAACTGGACGCGGCCCGCGAGCAGGTGATTACCGCCGCGGCCGCTCTGCTCGACTGCCAGACCTGCCACGACACCGCCGGCCCACCTGCCCTGCCGGTGCAGCGGACGCCGTCCCCTGGAGCGCACCCATGACGATCAATATCGACCCGGCAAGCGGCGCCGGCCACGACCCCGAGACCGTGCTGGCCCAGATGCGAGCCGCCCAGGACACCCCCGGCTTCCTGGAGGAATTCATCGCCTGCCTGGCCCCCAGCCTCTTCGCCCTGATCGAACAGGACATTTCCATCGTGACGGGCACGGTTTTCGCCTGGGGCCTTCACATCGAGGACTGCGCCATCATCGTCAGCCACCACGGCGACATCCTCGGCACCTTCACCAGCGCCGAAGCGGCACTCCAGCTCTACACCCGGGCAGGACGCAGGCTCCGCCTCGTCTGGCACACCCCCGACATCCAGACCCACCGGCAGAGAGCCACGCGACGCAGGCTCTGGCCACCTCCACCTCCACCCCGGTAAACACACCCATCCCGGCCTGTTCGAGCATCGTGGCCTGCAGCCACGGAGCGGACACCGAGCTGACCGTCACGCCGTTCTCGTCGCGTTTGGTCCGCACGATGTCGTCCGCGTAGGCATCCTCCAGCGACACCTCGGGAGCAAAAAGATGCCGCGGCACCGCGCGGAACGCCACCTCGACCTCCTTCGTCCTGACCGAGCCCTCCGCGGTCAGGACATCGACGAGCTGGGCCCGCAGCTCCGCGGCCCGCACGTCCCCGTTGGCGATTCCGGGTGGTGCCTGGTGCGCATCTCGTTCACTCACACGGTTCTCCCGGTCGTCGATGAGGACGGGTAAGGCGGCCTTCGTGGTCTCGCCTGAGCACCACAGCGAGGTCGACGGAGCACGTGACCGCGAGCGGTGGCCTTCGGCATGAGCAGGTGCCGCACCACCGTGTGGAACGCTCGTTCCGTCCTCCGCATCGATACTTCCTGTCGAGGCAGACTCCGCACCGGGGCGTCCCGCTGGTGGCGGCTCCTCGGACATGTTCACCTTCAGGGTCCTTTAATCCGGCCACAATCCGTCGTTGCCGATCGACCCGCACCGCCTGCCAAGCCCTGACAGCAACGTGGTCCGCCACGGTTCAGCCGCCAGTCAAACCGAGGGCATCGAGGTGGCCGTAAGACCGGCCGAGCCAGAAGGCATTGGAGCTACGGCGTGGGCGCGCCGGCATTCTCCGCGCTCCCCGCAGATGCGCGAAAGCTGGTCCCTACCGGCGGGCGATGAGGAAGCTGCCACGGAAGCCGCGGGCCGGCAAGCCTCGGCCTGCGGCCGACCCCTACGGGGCTGAAGGGCTGGCCTGCCCACAACTCCCGTGGCGTCTGGACATCAGCCCGCCCGGCAGGGAACAGCAGATTCACGGCCATCTGCGCTGCCGCGGCGGGCGTTTTCATTCGCCACGACACAGTAGGTGATCGCGCATGCCACGAATGATCTGCGCTGTCTGCTCCCGGCCTCTGGTCTCGATCAGGGTGCACGGCCTGGAGATCTGGGCCCACGCACCCGGCCACGCCGAGGACGGCACCCACATGCCCGTCCCGGTGGACGACACGGGCAGATCGGTACGGCAGCGCTGCGACTTCTGCAGCACCGAGCCGGCCGTCGGGCTCCTGCCGGTCGCCGGCGAGATCTGGATGCCACCGTTCTCGGTGTCCGCGGATCAGCCATGGGCGGTGTGCGCGACCTGCCGCGACCTGATCTCCGCCGACCGGTGGGACGACCTTGTCCACCGCACGACGGAGAAGATCATCGCGGCTGATGTCATGCCCGACCTGACGGTGCGATCCCTGCTCGCCGAGCTGGGTCGGATGATCCGTCAGATCCGCGCTCAGGTCACGGGCCCGGTCGAGCCTCTCGACGAGCCGAACAGCTGAAACAGCAGCCGCTTCCCTGAAGACCATCCCGTTTCGGGGAACCCATTCCCCGAAACACCAAGTGTTCCCGGATACCTCGTCGAGAATCCCGGGGAGTTTTCCATTCCAATTCCTCCACCGACATATCACCGGCTATTCGAATACTTCAATCAAGACGAATTCAGGAAGGTTCGCATGCATCGCGCATCCCTCACCGCCGCCGGGAACGGGCCGTCGGTCCGTTGGCGCCACGACACCACGCCGCCCGTTCTCGACGTCAGCCAGCCGGGGCCGTCCGGAAAGTTCCTGGTCCGTGTGGCGGGCCGAAGCTCCGAGTTCCTCGTCTCGGCGCGGCACGGCGAGCTCGCCGTCCGCACGCACCCGGACGGGACCCGGGAGATCTCCTGCCCCACGTGCGGGACGAGCGACGGGCTCGTCCACCAGGAGTGGGTGTACTCGTTCCGCGACGTCGTTCGTCCCACTCTGCAGCGGGTGAACGACGACCGGTGCGGGACGCGATGGTTCCTCACCGTCTCGCTGGACGGGAACGTCGACGGAACCCTCGACATCAGCGACGGGCTGGCCGCTCCGTTCCTCTGCCGGTCCTGCGGTGGGGGTTACAGCCTCCCCGACGACATCCACATCACCTTCCCCTGGTAGTTCCCCGAGACCCATCTCACCCACACATCGGCGTCACCACAAAGGAAAACCGAGATTCTTTGAAGGGAACCTCGTCATGGACGAACACAGAAGCGTGGGTGTGCGGCGCAATGCCGCCCTTCCCGACCTCATCGAGATGCTCCGTGGCACCCACGCGAGGATGGTCGACATCGTCGCTCCCGCCGCGGCGATCCGAGCCCGGGACGGTCAGCTGATCATCTCCAGCGCCGAGCCGGAGCTCAGCGAGTCCGGGGTGACACTCGTCGGCGGCGCCTACACCCCGACCGAGGTCGCCGACGAAGGGTTGGCCACCAAGCTCGGGATCCCGCTCACGTACCTGCGGCTGCTGCGCGAGCAGCACATCGACCTGTACGACCGCAACGTCAACGGTTGGCTGACCCACCCGGGCAACGCCGGCCGCAGGTTTCTCCTGCGCGCCCTGCGCCACGGCGACGGCGGCGGCATCATCCGCGCGGTGCTCAGCGACAAGTACAAGCCCGTCGACAACCTCGACGTGCTCGTGGCCGCGCTGGCCGGGATCCGCGACGCCGGCGCGCAGACGACGGTCGACGGCTGCGACCTGACCGACCGGCGAATGCACGTCCGGGTCCGCAGCGACTCCGTTCGCGCGCTGGCCCCCACGCTGCTGCGGGACTACCGCTCGCCGTTCACCGGCCAGCGAGGCGCGGACAACCCGGTGGTGTGGGCCGGGTTCGAGCTGACGAACTCCGAGGTCGGCTGCGGCGCGTTCACCATCACCCCCCGGCTGGTGGTGCAGGTCTGCAGCAACGGCCTGACGATCACCCGGGATGCCCTGCGGGAGGTCCACCTCGGCGGCCGGCTCGAGGACGGGGCCGTGCCCTGGTCAGCGGACACCCAGCGCAAGGCGTTGGCGCTGGTGACCGCGAAAGTACGCGACGCCGTCGCGGCGTTCCTCACCGTCGACTACGTCGAACGGCAGATCACCGCCGTGCAACAGCGCGCCACGACCTCGGTGGACGACCCGGCCGGCACGGTCGAGGTCGTCAGTCGGCAGCTGCGGTACACCGCCGAACAGCAGGCGCTGATCCTGCGCCACTTCGTCAAGGGCGGCGATCTCACCGCCGGTGGGCTGCTGCAGGCGGTGACCAGCGCCGCTCAGGCCACCGCCGACGCCGACGCCGCCCACGAGATGGAATCCCAGGCCCTGCGCGTCCTGGACATCGCCGCCCGCGCCTGACCCTCACCCGGCCGCCCGGACACCCGCCGTTTCCGGTGTCCGGGCGGCCGACGCGTCTCGCCTCCACCACCACCGTAGGAGAGGTTGCCCATGCCTGCCCCACCCGACCTGCAGGTCACCCACGTCGACCCGGCCAGCCTGCTGTTGGACCGCAACATCCGCTCCGACGCCGACCTGGACGCGGACTTCCTCGCATCCATCCGCGACAACGGCGTCCTCATCCCGATCATCGCCGTGCAGGCCCCAGACGGGATGCGAGTCCGTCACGGAGAACGCCGAACCCGAGCCGCCCTGCACGCCGGCCTGGCCACCGTGCCGGTCCTCATCATCGGGGACGACAGCGACGACCAGGCCGCCGAGATCAGCCGGATCGTCACTCAGTGGGCGGAGAACCAGCACCGGAGCGCGCTGGACACCCGCGACCAGGTCCACGCCGTCGGCCAGCTCGCTGTCTTCGGCCTGACCCCCACGAAGATCGCCCGGCGTCTCCGCGCCCCGCGCCGGCACGTCGAGGCCGCGCTGACCGTCGCCGGCTCCCCCACCGCCCGCGACGCGCTCACCGAGCACGGACTCGACCTGTTCCAGGCCGTGGTCATCGCCGAGTTCGCCGACGACCCCGACGCCGTCGCCACCCTCATCCGCGCTACCGGCACCAGCGCCGGCGGCTTCGACCACACCGCCCAGCGGCTCCGCGACGCCCGCGCCGATCAGCAGGCCCGCAACCGCGTCCTCGACGAGCTGCGCCAGAACGGCGTGCGGATCATCAACCGGCCCACTCCCACCGACCCGGCCTGCAGGCTGTCCCTGCTCGACCACGACCGCACTCCGCTCACCCCCGCCGACCACACCTCCTGCCCCGGCCACGCCGCCTACCTCATCCAGGACTACGACATCACCGGCAGCGGGCCGTTCCAGGTCACCTACCTCCCCGAATACGTGTGCACCCACCCGGACGCCTACGGCCACATCCACCGGTACGCCACCCCAGCCACCGACACCAGCCGCCACCCGGGCGACACCGCGGACACCGACAGCGACGACGACACCAGCCGAGACCACGCTCACCGCGCCACCGACAGCGCCGGGGGTGCCGAGGACGCCTCGCGCGGAGACGGAAGCGAAGGCAGATCCGCCGGGCCCGCCGAACAGCCGTCCGCGGAGGAGGTTGCCCGCCGCCAGCAGATCCTCGAGAACACTCAGGCGTGGCAGTCAGCCACCGCCGTCCGCCGCGGCTGGCTACGTACCTTCCTCGCGCGCCGAACCCCGCCGAAGGGCACGAGCCGGTTCGTCGCCGACCAGCTCGCCACCGCACACCACGACCTGACCCGAGCCCTCGACCAGCACCACCCCACCGCCCGGCTCCTCCTCGGCACCACCGACTCCCCGCTCACCCCCGCCCGCCTCACCGAGCTGATCGCGCAGGCCGGCGAGCACCGCGCCCAGATACTGACCCTCGCCCTCATCCTCGGCGCCCACGAGCACTCCGCCGGCGCCGTCGACAGCTGGCAGCACCCCACGCCCGCCCTGCGGCGTTACCTCACCCAACTCGAAACTTGGGGCTACGCCCTCGCCGACGTCGAACGCCTCGCCGCCAACCCGCCTGTTCAGCCCGACCAGCCCGATCAGCCCGGGTCTCGGTGAGACTGCCATGGACCACGTACAGACCCGATCCATCGCCCTCGTCGGAGCGCAGGGATACCCCATTGACGTCGAAGCCACCATCGGCGACGGCAGTCCCCGGCTGGACATCATCGGCTTTCCCGACGACCAGGCCCACGAGATCAGGGACCGGCTGCGCGCCGCCGTCTTCAACTCCGGCATCCCCTGGCCACACCAGCAGCTCACCATCGGTCTGTTTCCCGCCACGATGCCGAAGGCCGGCCCCCTGCTCGACCTCCCGATCGCCGCGGCCATCCTCGCCGCAGCCGGGATCCTGCCCCACGACGCGCTCGCCGACCGGGCTCTGATCGGCGAACTCGGCCTCGACGGACGTCTCCTGCCGGGACGAGGTGTACTCCCCGCCGTCCTCGCCGCGGTCGAAGCGGGTATACCGCGTGTCGTCGTGCCGACCGCGAACGCGACCGAAGCCGCCCTCGCTCCGGGCGTGACGGTGGAAGCCGTTCCCGACCTCACCGCTCTGGTCCGGCTCCTCCAGGGCCAGGAACAGTCGACGACCATCCCTCCAGCGCCCACTGGCACCGCCGAGGCCGACAGGCAGGTCGACCTCGCCGACGTCCCGGTCGGGCCGCGCGGTCGCCTGGCGGCCGAAGTCGCCGCGGCGGGAGGCCATCACCTGTTCCTGACCGGCGGCACCGGCAGCGCGACACGGATGCTGGCCGACCGCATCCCAGGCCTGCTCCCACCCCTCACGCACACCGAATCCCTCGAGGTCACCGCGCTGCACTCCGCCGCCGGCGTGCTGCCCGCCCACGCCACCTTGATCACCCAACCGCCCTGGCGGGCGCCCCACCACAGCACCACCGCCGGGGCCCTGTTCGGCTCGGCGACACGCGCCACGCAGATCCGGCCCGGGATCGTCAGCCAGGCCCACCGCGGCCTCCTGCTCCTTGCGGACGCCCCCGAGTTCACCCCCGGCACCCTGCAGGGGCTGTGGCAGCCCCTTTCCACCGGCCGCGTCGAGATCCCCGTCTGGCCGACGACGGTGACCCTGCCCGCAGCGTTCCTGCTCGTTCTGACCAGCAGACCCTGCCCCTGCCCCTGCCCCCAACCGATCTTCACCACCGACTCGGGCTGCGCCTGCACTCCCCGGATTCGGCGCCGCTACCTCGCCCGCATCCCCACACCGATCCGGGATCACTGCCACCTGCGCGTCACGCTGCCCCGGATCCGATCCGACGAGCCGCATCGGGAGGAGGGCCGAGGAGAATCAACAGCGATCGTCGCCGCCCGGGTCTCCCAGGCACGCCAGGCCATGGCCACCCGGCTCCGGCGCACCCCCTGGCAGCACAACGCCCAGCTCCCCCGCCCCATCCTGGACCGGTTCTGGCCACTGCCCCGAGCAGTATTGCGCGCCGCGCAGCACGCCCAGCCCGACTCGGTAGCCGCCCAGGCCGAGACAACCCGCATCCTGCAGATCGCCTGGACCCTCGCCGACCTCGCCGGACTCGACCGCCCCGGCGTCGAACAGGTAGACCTCGCCCGCGAACTGCGACAACCCCGCCCCGACGCCTGACGGTTCGCGCGTTCACCGTCGTCAACTCACCGGGCATCGCGGCCGGGGAACCGGCGTCCGGGCCCCGCCATCTGTTCCGCATGCCGCCAACTCGCGGAATCCATCATCATCGTTTCCGCGTCGCCCCTGTGGACCGTCGGATTCACCACCCCTGGCGGCCCGAGATCCGCGTATTCCCTCCCGGCTCGGTCAGCATGCGCCGGGCGGAAAGTGGCGTGTCAACCGGGCTCTCTTCCGCCCGTTCACAGATCTTCCACGACCCGACATGAATCCGATCTTCACCGTTCACGATTTCCGGGCCGTGGAACATCTTGACCGGACGGCCGCCCGGCTGACACACCCCATCGCCCGACGCCACCGACCAAAACGCCGGGAAGGGAAACACAGACCAGGCCGCCACCCGGCGGTCAAACCCTCCCCGCCCGAGGAGGTCGCCATGCACGGAATGATCGACTGCACGATCGCCGGATACGTCAGTCACAAGGTCCACATCGGAGACCTCAGGCGCCGCTCCGGCATCTGGGCCGCCATCCCCCTCGGACTCCGCCTCCCCGACCGAGTCACCTCCGAAGGAGTCCGGGAAGGCAAAATGCGCTACTTCACCGTCAAGGCCTACGACAACCTCGCCACCCAGGTCCGCGACGCCTCCCTGAACATCGCCGACTGGCTCGTCATCCGCGTCGCCGACATCCAGACCAACCTGTGGACCGACCGGGAAAACGGCAGGCCCCGCGCCGGCATAGACATCATCGCCGCGAGCATCGAATTCCGCCCCGACCGCGACCGCGTCGCACACTTCACCGCCGGCCTCACCTCCAGCCGATAGCCATCGAGGGCCCTGTCCGCAGGATCTCCTGCGGACAGGGCCCTCGACGCCTGACGAGCGGTGAACGGCCGCCTGCGGCGTCGGCGGTGCACGCCACGAGGCCACCATCCGCAGCATTGCAGCGAGACTCGCGCAGCAACAGGGGAGGCCGACCCACACTCAGGCCGCATCTGCCAGACATCGGATGATCATCAGTTTGGCCTGAATGCCCGAGATGACACCTGTACATCACTCCACGCCCCGCGAAGCCATGCGATGGCAGCCCTGCCACCTCCCGCCATCATCCGGCGACGCGCCACGGCGGTACCCCGGCAAGACAATCTGGATACGATCTTGAAGGCCACGGACAGAGGTTCCCGACCACGCCGCCGTGGTCACCCGATCGGCACCGGCACATAGGGAGGTCCGCCTTCGGCGGACCTCCGAGGGCGTTGCGCGGATCGCCCGTCGTCCACAGACCGACGCGAGAGCGCACTTCCACGAGGGACCACAACCAAGATCGATGTGGCGCCAGTCACATTCTCTCGATCACGCACCGCGCGCGAGGCGGGCGCAGGAGGTCGGCCACGCGATCTCGGTTCGACGGCAAACCTGTGGCCAGGCACGACCCATAAAGTGTGGATAATCTGTGGAGATGATCTACACGAGAAGGAGGGTGCAGGTCTCTGACCTGGGCAAATGCTCCCGCGATAGGACTCGAACCTATAACCTGCCGGTTAACAGCCGGCTGCTCTGCCAATTGAGCTACGCGGGACCGTCATCTCCGCCAGGCCCGAACCGCCCAGGTTCCGCCGAGCGACCAGATGCTCCGCGGCCTGGCCGCCGTGCCGCCTGGATCTAGCCGCCCGAACCGGGCGGCTGGCGGCGACGGATCGTGCCTGACGTCGTCAGCCTACCTGAGGTTCCGGCACGGCTGTCGGTGGGGTAGTAAACAAGCCTGTGACAAGCCGGAGCAAGCGCGGTGTCAGCCGCGAACGCCCGGCCCCTGCCCCGGGAGGAACCATGCGCATCAGGCCCAGTGTGGTCGTTGCCCTCGGCATCGGGTACGTCCTCGGTGCCCGTGCGGGGCGTGACCACTACGACGCGATCATGCGCCAGGCGCGCGAAGTCAGGGAACGCCCGGAGGTCCAGAGCGTCGCCGGGGTGGTCTCCGCCCAGGCCGGCGCCCTCGCCCAGCGGGTCCGCACCGTGCTGGGCAGCGCCCAGGACAGCGACGGCACCACCTTCGCCGCGTCCCTGGGAGCGCACAGCTCCAACGGTGTGGGGGTGCACTCGCGCTGACGACGACCAGCATCTCCCACCACACCGCAGTGCCGGCCCTGCCCCACTTGGGGGACCACTCCAGGAAACGCCGGTTCCGGGCGGTCTGGCTACAGGCCGTCCGGGTCCGTCCCGCTGGCGAGCGCTCGGCACGGGTCCACCCGGCCGCCGGCGGCCACAACGGTGTCCGTGCGCGCTGACCGGGGGCGACGCGGCCCCGGCGGCCGGCGGACGTCCACGCATGCCGGCGGTGCCACGCCGGGGTCAGGTGCCGGGTCCGGGCCTGGCTCCGGCTCCGGCTCCGGCTCCGGCTCCGGGCAGGCTGCGGCCGGTGTGCCGGAGGAGCTCGCCGCCATCCTGGAACTGCTGGGGCGCCGGTACGCGCTGGCCGCCTTCTGGAGCCTTCGCGGCGGTTCGTCCTCCTTCCGGTCTCTCGCCGGACGGGTCGGCGCGCCGGAGTCCCAGCTCTCGCAGCGGATGCGCGAGCTGCGCGAAGCCGGCCTGGTCGAGGTCGACGAGGTCGGCGAGTACCGCCTGACCAGCCATGGGCGCCGGCTGTTGGGCGTTCTGGAGCCGCTGTCCGCCTGGGCCCAGGACTGGGTCGCGCTGAGTCCACGCCAACGGATCCCGAAGGGCTCCGCCAGCCACGCGACGGACGAACCGGACCCCGAATGACCCGCCCGGCACCCCGGTCAGCCCCCGGGCCGACTACGGCGTCCCGCGGTCGGGTGGACATCCCACGGTCAGTAGGTACGGCGATCCCCTTACATACCAGGCATTTTGGCTCGCCGATTCGCGGTCCGATCTGGCCTATCCGCACTTTGCGTGGTGATTTGGGCGTGACGCCTGATGCACGGTCTAACACCCGATAATGTTCACTTCTCATGCGTCAGGATGCGCGACGAATCGGGCGCCAACTTCGGATCTGTCCGTTCCCAAGGATCATGAGAAGTTCCGTGGGAGCCAAGAAGTGATCTGAGAAGTCCCGGTGGGTCTGAGAAGTTGATCGGCGTGTGTCGGCTGATGTTCCGTCGAGCCCCTCTGTCGCTGGATCGACGACCTTCGCGACCAATGGACCCGTAGCGACCTGCCAACGGCTCTACGATCATCAACCATCGGCTCCCGCAGCGTCCACCTGCTCCAGGCCACTGAGACGGAGAGCTTCGTCGAGCTCGCCGAGCTTCGCGGGCGACAGACGTCCGGCCTTCTCGATCAGGTCTGCCCTGGTCAGGGTGACCAGCCACGTGCAAGGAATGAGGCCTGGGCGTGGGAGCGCGACTCGCAGGGCACCGCCCAGGGGCAGTCCCTCGGGGGCGCCTACTGCCACCTCGACAGCCACGCCGCTGATCTCGATGTTCGCTGGAGCGACGACCTGTATGGCCCGGAACCCACCGGGCTCCTCTCCCGAGAGCAGAACGACCGGCCGCCGCTCATCGAAGTCCACCCACCAGACTTCACCGCGTTCCATGTGTCCTCCTACACGGGACGGCGGGCGCACCCCGCACGACCGCGCAGAACACGCATCGGTCGTCAGCCACGCCCGGACCTCCCTCACCAACGGCCATCACATCACTATGACGATCGTCCGGTCGCCGAAATTCTCAGCTCCGATGGGACTCGCCCGGTCCCGGACGTCCCCCGCACTTGAGAAAAACCAGGTCACGGCCTCCGACACTTCTCATGATCCTTGGGAACGGACAGGATCTTGCTCGGGCGACAGCCGCAGTGTTGATCTTGCCCGCCCCCGCCCGGCACCGGTAGCGCCCATCGGGCGCCCGGTCTCCCGAGCCCGCACGCGCGAACGGTCCGACATGACCCGTGTGTCACGACCTTGACGCGGTCGGGTAGCGTCAAGAACGCGAAGCGTTCTTGACCTGCCAGACCGACCGGCACCGGTCGTCACACCAGGTCACATCGGACCCACCTTCGTTCTGTGCGGCGGCTCGGCGAGCCCGACTAGCCCTGTCTTCCGCACATGGGATTTCGATGGGTTGACCGGCCCGGTTTCCGATCAAGGTGGCCGGGTGGGATCGACGCCGAGAATGTCGAGGAGGTGCTGGTGCAGCGCCGATGGGCGGGGGATGTAGGCAGGCTGGTCGCCGCGGGCGGGCACGAGGCGCAGCCTGCTCAGTGCGCCGAGGACCAGTGCTCCGGTGGGGCGGGCGGGACGACCGGCGTAGATGCCGGGGATCTTCCCGTCAGGGCCGGTACCGAGCCGGGCTTGGCGTTCGACCAGGCAGAAGACGAGCAGGGCCAGGCAGATCACGTGGATGAGGGCGTGGATCCGCTGGTTGGAGTGCAGGAACATCGGGGCGACCGCGAGCGGGCCCTTGAACGCGCCGTAGCGACGTTCAACGACTTCCTGCCCTTTGTAGCGGGCGAGGACCTCAGCCGGGCCGACGTCGTCAGGCAGGTTGGTCAGCAGCGCGTACCAGCCGTCGGTGGCAGCCTCGGCGTCGAGCGCGGCGGAGTCGAAGTTCCAGGCCAGGGCCGGTTTCCCGGTGTCCGGGTCGACGCTGGTGGTGGCGTGGAGGTAGCGGGTGACGCGGTGTTTCGTCGCCAGGAGGGTCAGGCGGGCCTGCACCGCGGCCTCGGTGCGGTAGAGGTGGTGGCTGCCCGCGGCGCGGGTGAGGGTGTCGAGGTCGGTGCGGGCGCGGCCGAGTTTCAGCGCGCGGGCGGCTTTCGCGGCCTGGTCGTTCGCCGACGACCAGACGAACACCGTGCGCACGGTGACCGGCGGGTCTTTCTTCCGGGGTCCCCGCAGGGTGGTGACGCCTTCCCGGACACGGTAGGCCGCCCGCTGGTGGAAGGGTTTGTCCTGGTCACGGGCCGCGACATAGCCGACGAGTGTGGCGGTGGCCCAGTCCTGGGCGGCCAGGACCTGGCCGGGCACGACGGTTTTCGGTGCCGGGGCGAGGAACGTGACCCCGGGCGTGGACGTCAACGCGGTCAGATTCGCGTAGGAGACGAGTTTGCTGTCGCCGACCAGCAGGAACTGTCGGGGGCCGGCGAGCCCGGCCAGGGCCCGCATCGCGCCGGTGACCTGACAGACCTCACCGGCGCCGCCGTCGTAGGCGCGGTGCAGCAGCGGGATCCCGCCGTCACCGGTGACCGCGAGCCCGGTCTGGACCTGTTTGAGGTCGGGGCGGCGGTCCTTCGGGTGGCCGTACTTCGGGGTCGCGTAGTCGCCGTCGATCTCGGGATAGGCGCCGTGCAGCGAGATCGATGTCATGTCCCAGTGGACACGGGACAGGTCGAGGTCGAACGCGGCGATCGCCGCGGCACCGACCGAACCGACCACGGCCTCGCAGACCGGGGCGAGCGCGTCAAGCGCCCGACCGACCCGGTCGTCGTTCAACACGTCCGGCGCGATACCGAACATCTCTTCGACCGCCCAGTCCCGTGCCCACCGTTCGACGTGCAGCAGCGGGGTCGGCGAGGTCAGCCGGTTCGCGACCAGTGCGGCGATCACGTCGCCGTGGGTGGCCCGGTTGACCTTGTCACGCATCGGGGCGAGTCGATCGATCGTGCCCGCGACATCGAGGCGGGCCAGGTAGTCACGCACGACAGGGAGCGCGCCGAGCGGCTTCTCGACGCTCGGCGGCCCGTAGTCCATCGCGACCGTCACAGCCAGGAACAGTCCCAGGCCCGTCACTACCGATCGCGGCCATCCCGACGTGATCCGAACAAGACATCACGTAGCTGTCTCACCGCACGCACGTGCGGAAGACAGGACTAGCCCGATCGCTAGCCGGACTTCCGTTCCCGACCTTCCCCCTACGCGCTCGACTTCGCGCGACGTCGCACCCGTGACCGGCACCGTTCGGAGCACGGCCGGTCGTCCGCCTGGTCGCGACCGCATCCCGGGCAACCCCTGGTCGCGGTCGCGGTCGTGACCGCAGGTCGACCGGTCGCACGGCAGGTCGCGTCCGGTCGCCTGACTGGTCGCACGGTGGCGGTCGCGGTCACCTGGTCGTCCTGGTCGGTCTCGCGGTCGGTCGCCTGGTCGCTGGTCGGTTCCTGGCCGTAGGCCGGTCGCTCTGCCCCGACTCCTGCCTGTTCGTCCTGGCCGGTCGGGTGACCGGTCGCGGTCGCCTGAGGCAGGCTCAGGCGGTCGTCCTGGTCGACCGACCGGTCATGACCTTGTGGGCCTGGTCGGTCTGCCGAACCGAGAGCCGTTCGGCCGGTCGCCGTGACCGCCGTCCGGTCGCCGTGGCCGGTCGTGGTCGGTCGGGTGACCGGTCGCGCGGTCGCGCGAAGGTGGTCCGGTCGGCGGTCGGTCGCGGTTCCTCGGGCAGGCATCTTGTGCTTGATCATGTAGAGGCAGAGTTCCCACCCGACGAACAAGGCGACGGCAGGCCACGCGCCGATCACGCGCGCCGTTGCGCTCGATTCCGAGTGCAAGACGTTCGCGGCCAAACTTGCGACCGAAGCGAGCCCAACCGCGAATCGGGGTAGCGCGCGCTTCACATCCCCACCGAGCCGCGAATTCCACAAGAGGACAAGAGCGCCCACCAACACCAGGGCATCGACCGATAGTCGCGGTAGGGACCGCCCTTACGGGGCCCCCCGCACAGATCCCAGCGATTGGATCGTGTGCGCCTAGCCGCACGGCAGGACAAGGGAATGCGGTTCACCGCGCTACTCCACCACGTGGACCTGGACCGCCTGGAGGCGGCGTACCGGGCGATCCGCCCGCAGGCCGCGCCCGGCGTGGACGGAGTGACGTGGCGGGAGTATGGGCGGGACCTTCAGGGTAACCTGCGGGACCTGCACGCCCGGATCCATTCGGGGCGTTACCGGGCGAGTCCCTCGCGGAGGGTGTACATCCCGAAGGCGGACGGGCGGCAGCGGCCGCTCGGTATCGCCACGCTAGAGGACAAGATTGTCCAGCGGGCGGTCGTCGAGGTGCTGAACGCCATCTACGAGGAGGACTTCCTCGGCTTTTCGTACGGGTTTCGGCCGGGGCGAAGCCAGCACATGGCGCTCGACGCGCTCGCGGTCGGGATCCAGCGGAAGAAGGTGAGCTGGGTGCTCGACCTGGACATCCGGGATTTCTTTTCCAGCCTCAGTCATCAATGGCTGGTCAAGTTCCTTGAGCACCGGATCGCGGACAAACGGATCCTGCGCCTGGTCCAGAAATGGCTGAGCGCGGGAGTCATCGAGAACGGCGCGTGGTCACAGACAATGGAAGGGTCACCGCAGGGGGCTTCGGTATCGCCGCTGCTCGCTAACGTGTACCTGCACCACGTCTTTGACCTGTGGGTGCGGTGGTGGCGGAATCGCCAGGCGCGTGGTGATGTGATCACCGTGCGTTTTGCTGACGACGCTGTCGCCGGCTTCGAGTACGAGGATGACGCGCGGCGGTTCCTTGTCGATCTTCGGGACAGGTTCGCGAAGTTCGGCCTGGGGTTGCATCCCGACAAGACCCGGCTGATCGAGTTCGGGCGGTTCGCCGCCCGGAACCGGTCGCGGCATGGGCAGGGCAAACCCGAGACGTTCAGCTTCCTGGGCTTCACGCACATCTGCGCGACGGGCAAGCGGGGCTACTTCTGGGTGCGGCGGGTCACGGACAAGAGGCGGATGGCGGCGAAGCCACGCGAGATCAAGGTCGAAGCGAAGCGGCGCAGCCACCTACCCATCCCCGTCCAGGGGCAATGGTTGCGCAGCGTGGTCAACGGCCACCTGAACTGCTATGCCGTGCCCGGCAACATGAACGCGACGGCTTCATTCCGCTACGAGGTGCTCCATGCCTGGCACAAGGCGCTATCGCGCCGTAGTCAGCGCGGGCACCTGAACTGGGGACGGATGGGGCCCATCGCGAACAGGTGGCTACCGACCGCAAAGGTCCGACATCCCCTGCCTACCGTTCGGCTCGACGCCAATACCCGAGGCAGGAGCCCAGTGCGGTAGTTCCGCTCGCTGGGATCTGTGCGGGGGGCCGCCCGTAAGGGCGGTCCCTACCGCGACTACACCTACATGAGCGCGGTTTTCCGGGCAGCGTTGCAAGCGCGCGTGCTGACGTGGTCGCCGTGCGTCGGAGTCAAGTTGCCCCCGATCCCGCCCACGACGGTCCAGGCGTTGGAGCCGGCGGAGCTTGCTCGGTTCATCAAGGCCATGCCGGACCACCTTCGGCCGTTGGCCATCGTCGGGGCCGGCACGGGCGCGCGCCTGTCCGAAGTCCTCGGGCTCACGGACGACCAGGTGAACTTCCTCGGGCGGGCCGTGACGATCGACCGTCAGCAGGACCGTAAGCCGCCCTACGGCCTGGTGCCGGTGAAGACGTCCGCCAGGACCCCCAACCCGCACGGTGCCCGTGCCCGCGTACGTCACGGACGCGCTGAGCGGCCTTGCGGGCTCGCCAGGGCCCGACGGCCGCCTGATCCGCGCGGACGGCTCACCGATCACCCGGCACGCTGCTACCCGCGTGGTCCGACAGGCCGCTGATGACGCCGGTCTGCCTGACGCGACGTTCCACACCCTGCGGCACACGTTCGCGTCGACCCTCCTTGATCAGGGCGTGCCTGTGAACGTCGTGGCGGAGTACCTAGGCGACCGGCCGGAGACGGTGTTGCGGACGTACGCACACAAGATCAAGGGTGCGGACGACCGCGCCCGAAAGATCATCGGCGGACTGTTCGACCCCCCTCAAGATCAAGAGGACGGAATGCGGACCGTTAAGATCGTTGATCTTTAGGAACGACTGCGGCACAGGCGATCCCATGATCATGTGCTAGTACGTGCAGTTCGGCGCGGGGGGTGGGGTGGCCGCGGCGGGGGGCGCGGGCGCGCCGGGGACGGTTCCGGCTGCCGTGGTACCGGCGGCGGCGGTCTCGGCGCCGGTGGCGGCCGGAGCGGCCGCGGGAGCCGTGACCGGGACGTCGGCGATGCCGTCGAAGGACGATCCGAGGATCAGCTGGAGCCCGTCGATGCCGGAGTCGCTCTCGAGGCGTGCCCCGGGGACGAGGGTCTGCAGGGTGGCCGCCGCGGCGTCCAGGCCGGTACCGAAGCGGACCCGCGAGGTCACGTAGTTGCTGGTGGAGGCGTTGCCGGCGTTGGTTGCCCGGAAGCCCTTGCCGTTCAGCTCGTCGACGGCGTCGGCGGCCAGTCCGGCGATCCCGCTGCCGTTGAAGACCTGGACGGCGACCTCGGTGGCGTCGGCGCCGCCGCCGGCGCCCGGGGCCGAACCTGTGGAGCCGCCCAGCGGGGCGACGATGCGCTCCAGATCAGCCGGATTGTAGAACTGGACGGACACCCGCTGCCCGCCGACGAGGATCTCGCCGCGGTCGTTCACCGCGCCCTCGGCCCGTGTGGGCGGATGGGTCGGCAGGGTCTGCATGCCGACCCCGCCCGAGGCGATGCCCTTCAGCCTGGTCGCGAGCTTCCGCAGGTCCAGGAGATCGGTGTTGTCGTCCAGGGTGAGCGCGCCGGTGGCCGTGGACAGGAGCTGCTCGAGCTGGCTGGGGTTCGTCAGGACCCCGCCGCCGACGACCTTGTGGAACACCGCGCCCATGAACTGCTGCTGACGGCGGATGCGGTCCATGTCGCCGCCGGGCAGGCCGTGCCGCTGCCGGACGAACGCCAGGGCCTGCTCGCCGCCGACGTGGATCGTCCCGGGGCCGCCGACGAAGCCGCTCATCGGGTCGTTGGTGTTGCGGCTCGTCCGGCCGTTCTCGGCGACGAACTCCTTGTGGTCCGAGGGTAGGACACAGACGTCCACGCCGCCGATCGCGTCGGTGATCGACTTGAAGCCCGCCAGGTCCATCGAGACGTAGTGGTCGATGCGCATGTTGGTCAGCGACTCGATTGTGCGGACCAGCAGCGACGGGCCGCCGTCGGAGATCGCGGAGTTGAACTTGGCCTTGTGCCGGGCGTGCTTGCGCCCGTCGGTGTCGGTGTACTCGGGGATCGTGACGTAGGTGTCGCGCGGGATGGACAGCATGGTCACGGTCTCGTCCTCACCGAAGTGGGCGAGGATCGTGGTATCGGAGCGCTGCCCTTCGAGGCCCGCACGGCTGTCCGTGCCGACGAGCAGGAAGTTGGTGGCGCCCTCGGACTCTTCGGGCCGGTCGTCACCGAGGTCGAGGTTGACCTGCCCGATGCGGCCGTTGGCGTACGTGTAGACGGCCCATCCACCCGCGGTGACGGCGAAGACCAAGACGGACAGGAAGCCGAGGAGCACCCGGTAGAGCTGCGAGGAGGCGCTGCGGCGCGGCCGGCCTCCGCCACGCAGGTCGAACGGGAGCGTTCTGGACCGCCGCTCTGTATCCCGTGGCACACCCGGTCGCCCGCCCAATCCAGGGTCTCCCTCCGGCGCACCACACAGAAAACAGCGCTTGGGGCGGAAATCATAGGCTATGCACTCACGGATGGGACCACCCGGTGGTCCCATCCGCGCTGGTCAGGAGCGCCCACGCGGAGACACCCTCCGACCGGGCCAGATCGCCACCGGGGCTGTTCCGCGCCGCCCACGGCCGGGTTCAGAACCTCGCCAGCCGGGTTCTTGACCTCACCAGCCGGGTCTGGACCTCGCCAGCCGGGATCGGGCCCTCACCAACCGGCTGGCCGGCTGCCGGGCTAACTGGCCCGCCCGATCCGCAGCGCTCATCCCTCTGCGCGATGTTCATCGCGTTCCGCAACGTTCATCGCGCCGTACGCGGAGCGTCGGCGGGGAGTCGGTCGCCGGATCGCCGTGATTGCCAGGCTTCTCCCCGCTGGGGGCCATCGCGCTGACGCCGCGCCGGAGCCACCGCGCGGAATGGCGGCCATGGGGGGCGACCGCCGGGGCGCGCGCGGGGCCGGTGCGGCCGGAGGAAGGACGCTCATGACCGCACCTGACCACCGATCCACGTCACCCCTCGAGAACGGTCCGGCGGAGCTCGGGCCGGCCGGAGTGGGACGCCGGGCGCTGCTGCGCGGCGGCGCCGTCGTGGCGACCGCCGGCGTCGTCGGGCTGGGGAGCGGGACCGGGCGGGCCGGCGCCGCGACCGGTGCGCCGGCGGTCGCCGGCGGCGGGCCGGGGCAGGTGCTGGGCGGGCGCCCGGCGTTCACCTCCGGGGTGCAGGCGGGCGATGTCGACACCAGCGGCGCCGTGATCTGGGCCCGCTCGGACCGCCCGGCGCTGATGACCGTGGAGGTGTCAGGCAGCGAGTCGTTCCGGTCGGCGCGGACGGTGGGCGTCACGCGTCTCACCGATGCCACGGACCGCACCGGGGTCGTCGCCGTGAACGGGCTCCCGCCCGGCAGCGAGGTCTTCTACCGGGTGCGGCTGGCGGCGGCGGATGATCCGCGCCGCGTCGGCGAGACCCTGGTCGGACGTCTGCGGACCGCGCCGGTCCGCCCCCGGGACGTGTCTTTGGTGTGGTCCGGTGATGTCTGCGGCCAGGGCTGGGGAATCAACCCCGACCGCGGCGGAATGACGATCTTCGAGACGATGCGCCGGCTGTCGCCGGACTTCGCCATCTGCTCGGGTGACTTCGTCTACGCCGACGGGCCGCTGGCCGAGACGGTCGCGCTGCCCGACGGCAGTGTGTGGCGCAACCTGGTCACCGACGAGAAGCGCAAGGTCGCCGAGACCCTCGCCGAGTTCCGCGGGAACTTCCGCTACAACTTCATGGACGCGAACCTGCTCGCGTTCAACCGCGAGGTTCCCTGGGTGTTCCAGTGGGACGACCACGAGACCACGAACAACTGGTATCCGGGCGAGATCCTCACCGATGACCGGTACACCGAGAAGCGCGTGGACGTCCTGTCCGCCCGGTCGCGGCAGGCTCTGTTCGAGTACACCCCCACGCTGCCGGGCCGGCCGGACCCGGCGGGCCGGCTGTACCGCAAGATCTCCTACGGCCCGCTGCTGGACGTGTTCGTCCTGGACATGCGCAGCTACAAGAACAACAACGGGGTGGGGCAGACGGATCCGGCCGGCGCGGCGATCCTCGGCACCCGGCAGCGGGACTGGCTCATCGATGGCCTGACCAGGAGCAGGGCGACCTGGAAGGTGATCGCGAACGACCTGCCGCTCGGCATCGTCGTCCCGGACGGCACCACCGCCATCGAGGGAGTGGCGCAGGGCTCGCCCGGGGTGCCGCTGGGTCGTGAGGTCGAGATCGGGCAGGTCCTCTCGGCGATCCGACGCAACCGGGTGCGCAACACCGTATGGATCACCGCGGACGTGCACTACACCGCGGCGCTGAGCTATCACCCCGACCGGGCGGCCACCCGGGACTTCGACCCGTTCTGGGAGTTCGTGGCGGGGCCGCTGAACGCGGGCACGTTCGGCCCCAACGCGCTCGATCCCACCTTCGGTCCCGAGCAGGTCTTCGCCCGGACGCCTCCGCCCGGCCAGTCGAACCTCCCTCCCTCCGCCGGGCTGCAGTTCTTCGGCCGCCTCGCGATCGACGGCGGCTCCCGCGCGCTGACCGTCGAGCTGCGTGACGCGGCCGGCGGCGTCCTGTGGTCGAAGGCGCTGCCAGCCGGCTGACCACGCCGTGGCGGGCGCAGCCGTACCCACCGCGCCCGCCATGGCGCTGGCCGCCACGCTCGCCATGGCTGGCACGCTGCCGCGCCAACCGCCGCCTCGCTCGCCGCCGCCGGGCCTACTCGGCGCCGGCGAGCGCAGGCGCAGGCTGAAGCGGCACCTCCGCGACGGGGTCCCGCTGCTCGAACTGGGTCCGGTACAGCTCGGCGTAACGACCGCCCGCCGCGATGAGCTCGGGGTGGCTGCCGCGCTCGACGATCCGGCCGGCCTCGATGACGAGGATGACGTCGGCCGACCGCACGGTGGAGAGCCGGTGCGCGATCACCAGCGCTGTCCGGCCGGCCAGCGCCTCGCCGAGCGCCTCCTGCACGGCCGCCTCGGACGTGGAGTCCAGGTGCGCGGTGGCCTCGTCCAGGATCACCACCCGGGGGTGGGCCAGCAGCAGGCGGGCGATCGTGAGGCGCTGGCGCTCCCCGCCGGAGAGGCGGTAGCCCCGCTCCCCCACCACGGTGTCCAGCCCGTCAGGAAGCTGGGTCACCAGGTCCGCCAGCCTGGCCCGGCCCAGCACGTCCCACAGCTCGGCCTCGGTGGCCTCGGGCCTGGCCAGCAGCAGGTTCGCCCGCACGGTGTCGTGGAAGAGGTGGTCATCCTGGGTGACCATGCCGATGGTCTCGCGCAGCGAGTCCGCGGTCAGGTCGCGGACGTCCACCCCGGACAGTCGGATCGCGCCCGAGCCCACGTCGTAGAGACGCGGGATGAGCTGGGCGATCGTCGATTTTCCAGCCCCGGACGAACCGACGAGGGCGATCATCTGGCCCGGCTCGGCCCGCAGCGAGACGTCGTGCAGCACCTCACCGTTCTCGCGCTCGTCCAGGACGGCCACCTCCTCCAGCGACGCCAGTGACACGGCGTCGGCCGAGGGGTAGGCGAAGTGCACGTGGTCGAACTCCACCGACACCGGGCCCGCGGGCAGCACGCGGGCGTCGGGGCGCTCCACGATGAGGGGCTCGAGGTCGAGGATCTCGAACACCCGCTCGAAGCTGACCAGGGCGCTCATCGCCTCCACCCGGGCGCTGGCCAGTGAGGTCAGCGGCGCGTAGAGGCGGGTGAGCAGGAGCGCCAGGGCGACGACGGCGCCGGGCTCCAGCTCGCCGCGCAGGGCGTAGTAGCCGCCCAGCCCGTAGACGAGCGCCAGTGCGAGGGCGGACACGAGGGTCAGGGCCGTCACGAACACCCACTGGACCATGGCGGTGCGCAGGCCGATGTCGCGCACCCGCTGGGCGCGGCGGGCGAACTGGGCGGATTCGTCGGCGGGCCGGCCGAACAGCTTGATCAGGGTGGCGCCGGGGGCGGAGAAGCGCTCCGTCATCCGCGAGCCCATGACGGCGTTGTGGTGCGCGGCCTCGCGCTCCAGGCGGGCGAGGCGGGAGCCCATCCGCCGTGCCGGCAGGACGAACACGGGGAGCAGGACCAGCGCGAGCAGCGTGATCTGCCAGGACAGGCTGATCATGACGACGAGGGTGAGCAGGAGCGCGACGAGGTTGCCGACGACTCCTGACAGGGTGTCGCTGAAGGCGCGCTGGGCGCCGATCACGTCGTTGTTCAGCCGGCTGACCAGGGCACCGGTGCGGGTGCGGGTGAAGAAGGCGATCGGCATCCGCTGGACGTGGTCGAACACCGCGGTGCGCAGGTCGAGGATGAGGCCCTCGCCGATGCCGGCGGACAGCCAGCGGTTGAGCACGCCGAGGGCGGCCTCGGCCACCGCGATCGCCGCGATCAGCGCCGCGAGGACGATGACCGTGCGGGGGCGGGAGCCGTCCACGATCGCGGTGACGACCCGGCCGGCCAGCACCGGCGTCGCCACCGCCAGGACGGCTCCGGCGATGCTCGTCACCAGGAACAGGCCCAGGGTGCGGCGGTGCGGCCGGGCGAATCCCGCGATCCGGCGCACGGTCGCCCGGGAGAACGGGCGCCGCTCCTCCTGGGCGTGCATCGCCGAATACATCGAGTTCCAGGCCGCGAACTCCATGCTCATCTGAACACCACCTGTCCGTCGCCGAGGTCCGTACGGCCGCACGTATCGGAACACGGAGGTCCGACAGTTTTCCGCGCGTCCCAGGTGGGCGCGCCGGCGGCGTTCGGGGCGCGCGGCCCCTCGGCCGGACGGCCGGGGGATCACGAGCCGGCTCGGACGCTAATATCTGAAGTTGACTTCAGGTCAAGCTTTTGCGACCGGGGCCGCCCGGCGGGCCGACGTCGCCCTGCTCCGCGACGAGCGAAGAGCCAAGGGCGAAGGGTGAGCTGGCGAGAAGAAAGGCAGAAAGCGGATCCGCCTGCGGGAGCCACCCCTGGATTCGGCGGTTCCAGGGGGCCGGCGAAAGGTGTGCCCGGTCGCCGTTGACCGGACTACGTCCCTCGTCGCGGTCCCGACCGCGAGCTCAGGCGATGCGTGTCGCCCGCTCGGCCATTCGCGGCGCCGCCGGCAGCACGGACACCGGGTGGTCCGCCATCCATCCGACGTCGGCGACCGTCACCTTCATCCGGCTGGCGAGATCGGTGGGGGCGTACCCGCCCTCGAGCGCCTGCCTGATGGCGGCGGCCCTGATTGCGCGCAGGGCCGACCGCTGCGGATGTGACGTCCACATCAGCTCGTCGGCAAGCCCCGCACGTTCGATCGGGTCAGTTACCTGCATTACCTCGTCACATGTCACGGTGATAGATGGTTGCGTGAGCAGGAAGTCTTGGCAACACCCTGCACAACAGCTGTTCCGGCGGCCTGCCGACCGGCCGCCGGAACGGACCTCGAGGCGACGCGACCCATCCCGCGGATCGATTACAGCCCGTTTACGGATCCCCGCCGGACCATAACGCGATCCCGCAGCGGTGTGCGCTCGGTAACCGGCGGCGCTCAGTTCTCGGAGGGAACCCCGAACCAGGAGACGACCTGCCCGCCGAACTTGAGGTCACCGTCAATCTTGATCTTGCGAGTGAGGTAGAGCTTGGCGGCGTTCGCCTGCCCTGTGACAACGCGCACCAGCCGCACGCGGTCGGTCGTGATGGTCACCGTCCGCCCGCCGCCCGGCGCCGTGCCGCCGGGCGGGTCGATGGTCAGCTCGCACGCCGCACCGTGGACGGCCAGCGCATACACCCGCGTCGCACCGCCCGGCCCGCCGCTGAGGGCGAACTGGACCAGCGCGTCCTCGCCCTTGGCCTTCTCGGGCTGGAAGCTGTCACGCATCCGGGCGAACAGCTCGTCAAGGACGGCGTCGCCCGACGGGCCACGCAGAACCGTCTCCGTCTGGGACTCCGACAACGAGCCCAGCGCGTCGACCAGCGTGGCCGGGTCGGCGTTCAGATCAACGGACAGGTCGGACATGGGTGCTCCCAGGTGCCGCGCCGATACGGATGGCCGGCCATGCGCCGGTACGTCCCATGATGTCGCGCCCCCTCGACGCCCTCGGAGCGGCCCCTGCCGAAGGTGACACCCGGGCGCCACCGCGACCGAGTGGCATTTGGGCCTGTTCGGGCGCATGTGGCCGGTGGATACCATCGGCGACCGGGCGGCCGGCCCGGCGCCGTCGACACCGAGCCGCGGCGGAAAGGACACCGGATGCTGGAGCCGCTCATCGACTCCGACCCGCGTGCCATCGGGCCGTACCGGCTGTCGGGCAGGCTCGGCACCGGTGGGATGGGCGCCGTCTACCTGGGGTTTGACCCCGCCCGCCGACCAGCGGCGGTCAAGGTCGTTCGGCCTGACCTGCTCGGCGACGCCGAGTTCCGCGGCCGGTTCCGCCAGGAGGTCGCCGCCGCCCGCCGGGTGCGCGGCTCGTTCGTCGCCGCCGTTCTCGACGCCGACGTCGACGCACCGACGCCGTGGATGGCGACCGAGTATGTCGACGGGGTGAGCCTGCAGGCGGCGGTGAGCCGGCGCGGGCACCTCGACGGGCCGATGCTCGCCGGCCTCGCCGCCGGTCTGGCGAACGCGCTGGTGGCCGTGCACGCCGCCGGCCTGGTGCATCGCGACCTCAAGCCGTCCAACGTGCTGCTGGCCTGGGACGGCCCGAAGATCATCGACTTCGGCATCGCCCGGTCGCTCGACGCCACGAGCCACACGACCGCCGGGGGCGTGCTCGGGACCGTCGCGTGGATGGCACCCGAGCAGCTTCGCGGCGAGCGGGTCGGGCCACCCGGAGATATCTTCGCCTGGGCTCTGTGTGTGGTCTTCGCGGCGCGGGGGCGGCACCCGTTCCCCGCCGACGCGCCGGCGGTGTCCGCGATGCGCATGCTCGCCGACGACCCCGATCTGACCGGTGTGCCCGACCACCTGCTCCCGCTGCTCGCCCGTGCCCTCGCCAAGGACCCGGGCCTGCGGCCGACGGCGACGCAGGTCGTGTCCAGCCTCGCCGGGGTCGCGGTGGCCAGCCTCGACGAGGCCGACGCCGCGGTCCGCGGACTGATCGGAACCGGCTGGGTTCCACCGACGCCGCCAGGCGCCGGCCCCCCGCCCGACGTGTCGGACGTCCAGACCGCGGCGGCGCGGGCGGGCTCGGTGGCACCGGCGGGCTCGGTGGTGGCGCCGAGCATCGGCACGGTGGCGGATCGGACCCTGCGGGCGCGCCGCCGCGGGACCGGCGGCACCGGTGGCGGCCGCTACGGCCTGCTGACCGGTCTCGCCGCCGCCGGCCTGGCCCTCGCCGTGCTCGCGGTCACGCTCGCCGCGACCGGTGTGGGATGGGACCGGTCGGCGGGGAGCGGTGACCGGAGCGACCAGGACGCGCGGATGCGGGTCGGGGCGCTCAAGGACATGGTGCCCCCGGTGCCGGCGGACAAGGGGGCACGCGCGAGCCGGCCGGGCTTCCCGGCCGCGGATCCCGCGAAGCCGGGCGCGACCCAGACCGCCTCCGGCTCCCCCGGCGTGGCGCCGGGCTCGAATCCGCCGGGCCCTTCAACGGGCACACCGGGTGTGCTGCCGTCGGCGACCCCCGCGCCCGCGCCGTCCCAGACTCCGCAGCTGCCGCCGGCCACGCCGCTGTACCGCTACTACAACGGTCAGGATCACGCCTCGCTCACGAGCGCGGCGCCGGCGGCCGGCTTCCACCTGGAGCATGTGCTGGGCAACCTCTTCACCAGCGGTGACGCCCCTGGGACGGTTCCCGTCTACACGTGCCTCAACGGAGCGGAGTCGTTCACCTCGCTGGCGTCCTCATGCGAGAGTCGCACGCCGGTGGGCGTGCTGGGCTGGATCTACGCGGCGAAGCCGGCGGAGCCGGCCACCCAGGCGGTGTACCGGTGCCGTATCGGCGAGGATCACTTCGAATCACTCCAGGCCGACTGCGAGGGCCAGACAGCGGAGGGGCTCATCGGCTACGCGCCGCCCTGACGGCCGGCAGGCCGGTCCGCCGCGCTCTCCGCCCCGCGGAACAGCGTGCCCGGCCGTCCTGCGGAGTAGCGTGCCCGACGCGGCGAATCCGCCCCGGCCCGGCCCCGCCGCACAAACACTCTCCGCACAAACCCGCTCCGCGCGAATCTCCGCCGTGCGCCCCGCCGCACGAATCACGCGCCGGTGTGTGGTTTCCTCTTACCAGCACCGGCGGGATACGGGAGCGAGGATGCCGTGAAAGTCGTGGCAGTCGTCAATTACAAGGGCGGGGTGGGAAAGACGACGCTCACCGCGAACATCGGCACGGACATCGCCCGTTGGGGAAAGCGCGTCCTGATGATCGACCTCGACCCGCAGGCGAGCCTCACGTTCTCGTTCTACCGCCCGGAGGAGTGGCGGGCGAATCTCGCCGACGACCGGACCGTCAAGGAGTGGTTCGAGGCCTGGCGCGGCGAGTCCTACGTTCCGCACCTCTCACCGTTCGTCACGACGCCGCCGGTCGTCAACTCGGCCATCACCCACAACGGCGGCGGGCTCGGGCTGGTCGCGTCGCACCTCTCGCTGGGTGACGTCGAGATGAACCTGGCGGCCCGGCTGGGCGGGGCGCAGGTCCACCGCTCGACCCGGTACTACTTCGACGTCTACCAGCGTCTCGCCGCGGGCCTGGCGACGTTCCACCCGCACGACTACGACCTGGTGCTCATCGACTGCCCGCCGAACTTCGGTGTGATCACCCGCATGGCGGTCGCCGCGTGCGACTTCCTGCTCGTCCCGGCCCGGCCGGACGAGCTGTCGACGCTGGGCATCGAGCACCTGCTCACCCGGCTGCGCCGCTTCGCGTGGGAGTACAACCGGGTCGCCGACATGCAGTCGGACCGCTACCCGGGGGTCAAACGGCTCGACCCGCAGATCCTCGGCATCGTGTTCACCATGGTGCAGTACTACGGCGGCCAGCCGATCACCGCGATGCAGCCGCACATCGAGCTGGCGAAAAGCCTCGACGCGCCGGTGTTCGACGCGATGGTCCGGGAGAGCAACAGCTACTTCGCCGGCGCGGCCGGAACCCAGCTCCCCGTCGTGCTCTCCGAGCGCATTCCCCGCGGGCTCGCGCTCGAGCTGCGCACGCTCGTCGACGAGTTCCTCCGGCGGATCGGGGCGGCCAACCGTGGGTACTGAAGCCACCACCATGAGCACGGGAACCGGCGCCGTGGGTGCTGACTCCGGCGCCTCGCCCGCGGACCTCGGCGCGTTGCTGCTGCGCCAGGTGGCGGAGCTGCTGACCGGCCTCGACAGCCGCCAGGTAGCCGACCTGATCACGGGCCACGCCCGGCTCGCCGTGGTGTCCACCGCCGCCGGACATCCTTCGGGCACGGCGGCGCGACGTCCCACGGGCACGGCGGCGCGACGTCCCACGGGCACGGCGGCGCGACGTCCCGCTGGTGCGACGGCGGGCGCCGCGGGCCGGGCCCAGGTCGAGGTTCCCAGCGGAGCCGAACTCGAGGAGCTGCGCCGATCCCTGCTCGACGCGCCCAGCCGTGCGGCCGCCGAGCAGCTCCTGGACGCCCTCGGCCCGCTCACGGTGGCCCGGTTGCGGGCGCTGGCCGTCAACCTGGGGATCAAGGGCATCACCAGCCGCGACCCCCGGGCCGCCGTCCAACGGAAGATCGTGGACCAGACAGCCGGCCTGCGGCTGCGATCGGAGGCGATGTTCGGCGGCGTCCACGGCACTTGAGGCCGCCGCCCCAACAGCGGGTGGCGGGTGCGGCTACCAGCCGGGCAGGGTGATCCGGATGGCGGTCTGGGTCTCCGGCGGACGCCGGCGCACCGCGCGCGCCGCCTTCGACATGGCCGAGACCAGCGGCGCCGCGACCCGGTAACGGTGGCGCACCATGGCCCGCGCGGCACCGGTACGTTCCGGGACGACCTCTGCCATCACCTCCACCGGGCTCTCCGCCGCCTTTCCGCGGGCGTCGCACGGGGCGACCGTCGCCCGCGGGGAGTCACGCAGACGGCGCACCTTTCCGCTTTTTTCGTCGGTAAGAACGAGCAGCTCGGCGCCGTTGACCACGAACCACACCGGCGTCGAGACGGATCGCCCGTCACTGCGAAAGGTGGTCAGTGACAGGTACTTCGACGTTTCGGTCCATGCAGGCAGTGTGACGGCTGACGACATGGGCGGAACCGTAGCCCGGCCGCGGCCGGGCCGCTCGCCGGGTGGCGGAGAAGCCCGGAAGATCCCCGGCACGAATCGCGCGGCCGGACCGATTCACCGCGCCGGCGGGATGATCCCGAGATGCGGGAGAACGAACCTCACCCGCCTGGCTTCGCCGACTTCCCCTCATTCCCCCGCCGGCCGCGGGCGCTGACAGGCGTCCGGTGCGGTCCCGCGGCGGCGGGCCCGGCACCGGTCCGTCACCGCCGCGCCACCTGCGGTCACACCCACCCGGCCGGGAGCCGGGCAGGCCGGACGGACGGCCGGACGGGTCAGCCAAGCCGGCGGGTCCGGCGGCGAGCCCCACCCGCCCACCAGGCCCACAGCGGCGGAGTGCTGACTCCGGTCAATATCCCGGAAACGCGGCCCGGTAAAGCCGCGGACGGGCGTCCCGCCGCGGCGACGACCCGAGGCCCATACGGGCGCGGAGCGGAGTCACGGAAAGCGGCCGTGGGTCGACACGAATACCGGCGCCGGGCCGGCGGAGCACTTGACAGCGTTCGCCCGCTTGGCAGAATTGGGCCTCCGGCCGACGATGGCACATCGGATGAGGAATCGGCGTTCTCATCCGTGGGATCGACCGATACCACGGCGTGCCTTTGTCCCGGAGGCGAATACCCCGGAGGCGGAACCTCGCCTCCCACATCCCGCGCGGTGCCAGACCCACCTCGCCGCGGGTGCCGCCGAAACAGCCAGAGGATGATCCTCTATATACATTTCTCGCTCGATCCGGCGCCGGGACGACCCTCGCGGCGATCGGGCCAGTCTGGAGGCGGCACCCGATCCGGTGTCCAGGGAAGGCACACAGATGAGCCAGGTGGCCAGAAAGGAACGATCCGACAAGGGCAGCATCCGCATCAACGCGCGTGACTTCCGGTGCCTGAGCTGGCTGCTGGAGATGGGTTCGGCCTACGAGGTGGATCTCGCCATCGTGCTCGACCCGGCGCGGCTGGCCTCCCCGAGCGCGGCGAGGGCGGTCGTGCGGCGCTGGCAGCAGGCGGCTCTCGTCCAGGCGGAGGGGCTGTTCGCCAACCGGGGTCGGATCGTGCGTCTCACCGACGACGGCGCACGCCTGGTCGGCGAGGTCGATCACAGCGCCGCGGGCCCGCTGACCGCAGCTGTGCACGCCGCCGAGGTGGCTCGCACCCGGCTGCTGCTGGAACACCGGCCGCCCGGCATCCCGGTGGTCGGGTGGGTGGGCGCGCGCCGTTGGCGCGACGAGCACGAGCGGGCGGTCCGGACCGGCGCGCACGTTCCGGACGGTGTCGCCCGGCTAGCCGACGGATCCTGCGCCGCCGTGCAGGTCGAGCGGGTCAACCACGGGATCAGCGCGGCGATCGGTGTCGCCGGCGACCTGCTGCGCAGGTTCCCCCATGTGGTCTACGCCGTCCCGGCGATGAACGACGGGGTGTCGGCGGTGATCGAGTCGGCCGTCGCGGCGGCGGCGCGGCAGATCCGCTCCGCGGGAGCGGATCCGGGCACCGCGCTGGTGATCAGCATCCCCGACCGGCTCCGCGGGGCGTTGGACGACGCACCGGACGGTGGCTGGTCGCCCCGGGCCGACGGATGGCACGACCCTGCCGGTGACATGAAAAGGCCGCCCGGGGTACGGGGGGATCCCCGGGCAGCTAGTACATGTTTGCACCACCCCACCGGGTGATGCAACGGTCTGCTGGCGACGAGATGGTCACACGTGGTCGAGCGCCCGCACCGGGCTGTTCGCGGCGGGTGGCCTCATGCTGCCGCTGCGCACTGCCGCGGCCGCGGCGGGTGGCCTTAGGCAGCCGCGGCCGCGGCGAGCGGCAGCACGACCCGAGGGCAGAGGTGGATCAGCCGGGTTGACAGCGTCCCGCCTTCGAGGACGTCCAGCAGGGCACCGGCTCGCCGGCGGTCGAGCCGGCCGGACCGGTGTAGACCGCGCAGGCGGAGCAGACCGGGCAGGTGGGCCTCGATCGCGTGCTGGTCCGGTCGGGGGGCTCCGTCGAGCCACGCGTCGAACTGGGCGTCGGTCATGACCTCCCAGACCACGGTGTCGGCGATCGCGCCGGTGGCGTCGGTGACGGTGACCAGATGGGGAATGCGCACCAGGTCCGCCAGGCCGGTCAGGTCCGGCCGGGCGCCGGCGGTGACCACGTGGGTCTCCCGCCCGCTGCGCAGCAGCACCGACCGCAGGTGGGAGGCGAACGCGAGTGCCAGTGCGCTGCGGCCGGGCAGCCCGCCCTGCACGTGCATCACGACCGCGTCGATCCCGGGGCCGCGGACCCGCTCGGCGGCGGCCCGGGCCAGCCAGCTCGGCTCCACCATCACGAATCCCACCTGCGCACGCCGCCGTTCGCCGACGGCGTCACCGCCGTCCTCGGCCAGGGCCCGCACCACGACAGGCTCGTGGAACCATCTGCAGGTGATCAGCCCGTCGGCCTGTGGGAGGGACAGGAGCGGGAGATCCCCGGACGTGAAGATCCGATCCATGGTCAGGGTCGTCATTCGGCTCTCCGGTGCGCGTACAGGGCATGGCAGCGCTCGCGTCAGCCCCGGGGGGTCGATGTCGCATCGGTACGTGGTGCGGCGGGTACCGGGTCTCGCGTCGGCGGTCGGGTGCGGCGGTGCGGCGGTGCGGCGGGCGTGGATCCGGCGGTCCACAGGCCGTCATGCGACCCGGCAGGTGCTGCCGAGGCCATGGGGGGTACTGCCCGCCCCGTATCGGCGCCTGGCGACGGGCCACGGCGGCCCGCGCAGGGCGTCACGGAGACGGTCTGGCGGAGAGCTCCCAGCCACGCATCTCACCTTGCGATCATGACCGGACGCCGGTGTCCGGTCGTGATCCGGAGCGAGACGGACTACAGCAGGATCCGTCAAGCTCGCCCTGGCGCTGATCGAGCGGCCGGCGCCGGTGGGCCGGCGCCTCGTTCGTCAGCGGTGATGGTGCGTACCTGGCGCGAGTCACCCAGGCGGAGGTTCGTGGCGCCGGTGGTGCGTGGCGCGATGTCCCATGCGTTCGCCACCTGGAGATCGCTTGATGCGTTTGGCGTTCCACTTTCCGTTAGTTCACACGTGTCGAACGACACCCTGACGGATGCCTGGTCACCACCCCCGAGGGCGACCGCGACGCCACGTGCTGGGGACCCCCGTGAGACCGCCCCGCTCAGATGAGCAGGTTGTCGAAATCCCCATCCTTCGCGCCCAGGATCAGCGCCTCAATCTCGGCCCGCGTGTAAACCAGCGCGGGTCCGTCGGGATGCCTGGAGTTTCGGACGGCCACCGCGTCCCCGGGAAGCCGCGCCATCTCGACGCAGTTGCCCTGCGAATTGCTCCGTCGACTCTTCTGCCAGGTAACCCGCTGTAGGGCCGTGGCAGGCATACCACTGTAGATCTTGGACAAGGTCGTTCTCCTGAAGATTCGTCCGGAGCCAGGCGATCGCTACACGCGGTCTGGACACCTTTCCGCTCGAGCGGCTCGCGGCTCGTCCGCGGCCACAGAACCGCTCCGCCACAGGGAAGCCTCGGCCGATGAGAGGCCTCGTCCCACCTCCCTCCGGGGGTCGGCGCGTGCGCTTGCACGGACTTCGGCTCACGATACAGCACGCGCGTGTGCACGTGCATCCGACCTGCGCCCACGTGCACGCGACGTTCGACCGCTACGGATCGACCCTTTCGGGTGACACTCACAATCCGCGATGCGGACACACGACATCAACACCAGAACACACTGAATGCACTACGGAATACCGCGGGCGGAACGTCGATCTCGTGTTCCGTCTACATTTCATCGTCGTTACGGGCACGGATCATCGCGGAGATCCCCTGTGGTGTAGGACTTTCTCCGGCGACAAAGAAGATCGGAAGGAAGAGAGCCCGCCACGAACCCGCAGCCCTCCGGCCCCGGCCCGGCACGCCCGGGCTCGACGGACCCGACGGACCCGACGGCTACACGGACCCGGCGGCTGACAGACCCAGCCCCGACAGACGCGACGCCATCGGACCCGTCGAACCTGACCCCGGTCCGGTCCCGACCCGGCCAGGCAGCGCCCAGCCCGCCTCGGCCGCCCGAAGGATCCATTCCGGTGATCACCCGATCGTGCCCACTCGCCGGCGCCGGCAGCGGTGGCGAACGGCCTGTTCGGCACCGCCCGCGGCGGCACCCGTCCGGCCTGCCGGCATCCCGCCGGCGCGTGCCCCTAGCAGCGTTCCCACGTGAATTCCGGCGCGCGCGGCCGGGCTCCCGCCCTCAGCGCCGTACCGCCCTACGTGCCGAGACGAAGGTCCCGATCACGCCCGGCAGGCCCGCGGGGAGGTTGTACGGTCGACACGACGCCCGATTCCGGCCCACAGAAGCGGGTCCCGGACCGAACGCGGCGGCACCGTGCGCGAGGCGCGAGCACCGTCGGCGAGCGGGGAAAGATGTGTGCTCCGCGCCGTCGACAGGCGCTCTTCCGATCCCGGCGACGGGATCACCGGTGAGGAGATCAGAGGTGTGCTCCGGCGGCCGGCAACTGCTCGACCCGGCGTGGTCTTTCTGCCACAGTGGCGACCGAGCAAGGCTGATCCGGTCGAGGGGGATCCGGATGGAAGCAGGCACCACCAGACCTCCTCCGGTGGTCCCGCCCCGGGGGATGCCTGATGGCGGGGGTAACGGCAGCCGTCCCAGGAGCCGGCCGGACTGACGCGGGTTACGCACCCGCCACCCGGGCTTCGCCGCGCCCGGAGCCGCCCGCCCAACCTCGGAATGCGTACCCAGCGTGGGACGCAATGACCGGGCAGTATGCGGAACGGCCGGACCGAGTCTCGTACCCCACCGAAATTGGGAGTCGGTCGCGAGCGCTCTCCGTCAACCGTGTATACGTATCTCGTTCGCACCGCGAGACGTAACTGAGTTGAACGGGGCGGAGAAGGCGCGAGGTGAACGAGGGTAGAAGATCGAATGCCGTACTCTTGCATTGACCTATGGCGAGGGGGCCGACAGTGACAACCACTCAGCCGGGTGGCGGTCCGACCGTACGTCGGATCCTGCTCGGCTCACAGCTCCGTCGACTTCGGGAGGAAAAGGGCATAAGCCGCGAGGATGCCGGCTACCACATCCGGGCCTCGGAGTCGAAGATCAGCCGCATGGAACTGGGGCGGGTGAGCTTCAAGGAACGCGACGTCGACGACCTCCTCACCCTGTACGGGGTGACGGACAGCGCCGAGCGCGCGCCGTTGCTCTCCCTCGTCCGGGAGGCCAACCGGCCCGGCTGGTGGCACAGCTTCGGTGACGTGCTCCCGAACTGGTTCCAGCCCTTCATCGGGCTGGAGGAGGCGGCGCAGCTCATCCGGACCTATGAGCTCCAGTTCATCCCCGGGCTCCTCCAGACGGAGGAGTACGCCAGGGCGGTGATCACGCAGGGCAACATCGGTGTGCCCGCGGAGATCATCGAGCGCCGGGTCAACGTGCGCATGAACCGGCAGAAGGTTCTCCACCGCGAGAACGCGCCTCGACTGTGGGTAGTTGTCGACGAGGCCGCCCTGCGGCGCCCGATCGGCGGCCCCAAGGTGATGCGCAGCCAGCTCGAGCAGCTGATCGCCCTGTGCGACCTGCCGAACCTGACTCTGCAGATCATGCCCTTCGCCTTCGGCGGGCACGCGGCCGAGGGCGGCGCTTTCAGCATCCTGCGTTTCCCGGAGTCGGACCTTCCCGATGTGGTCTACCTGGAGCAGCTCACCGGCGCCGTCTACATGGATAAAAGAGAAGATGTGGACATTTACGCCGAAGCGATGAACCGACTGACGGTGGACAGCCCGCCGCCGGCCACCACGCCCAAGCTTCTCAGCCAAATCATCACCGAGCTCTGAAGCCGGCCAGGCGTACCACAACGAGATTCACCCCGACGCCGGATAGGCCAGCCAGTCATGCGGGACCGTCCGGCGGCACGAGGCAGGCCACGGCTCGGGCGGGCCAGGCCACCTCGACACCCTTCTGAGCCGCGGTGCTCGGAGCCGCGGTTCGCGGCGTATCCGCGGGCTCCACACGGCGCCGCCCCGGCGCTCAGGATGCGCTCGCGGCGCGATCCGCGACGTCGCACCCGGCCACGGCCGGCCCGAGCGACCTCGGCGGCGGCCGACGCGTCCACCGTCGGTGACTCCGGCAGACATCGGCATCAACCGGCACACATCTGGGCAATGGCACCCAAGTGCTCCCGCAACTTGGTATGAATGCACCCATTCAGCCGCGCCCACAGGATGGAGAGCCGGAAAACCATGGTCTCGGCGCTTGTCGTGATCTCCCTAGTCCTGACCGGGCTCGTCGCGGGGACCATGGCCGTCGGCCTGGTCGCCGTCCGGCCCGCGATGCACTCCCTGCCCCCGACTTCGTATGTGCTGGTCAAGCAGGCGTTCGACGTCAGCTACCCGAAGCTGATGAAGCCGCTCCAGATCAGCAGTCTGCTGTCGACGGTCGCGCTGGCCGTCGTGGCGGCCGTGGACGGCGCGTCCACCTGCGCGATCATCGCCGCCGTCGCGGCCGTCGCCGTGCTCACCAACATCCTCGTCACGGTGCGGGGCGACCTGCCGATCAACAACGCGATGGCCACCTGGCGCCCGGAGGCCCCGCCCGCCGACTGGGAGTCCCAGCGGGCCCGGTGGGACTTCTTCAACTCCATCCGCACCACCGCCGCCGTCGGCGCGCTGGTGCTGCTCGCGCTGGCGGCGACCACGACCTACTGATCGCGTCGACCGACTGAACGCGTCCGCCCGGGCGGCGCGTCCGCCCGGGCCCGGGGCTGATCCCGGGACGATCCCCGACCGGAGCCGGCGTCCGCTGGGAATGCGGGCCGCCGGCCCGGCGCTGGAGAAAAGCAGGTGCCGGCGCGCGGCGGCGCGGGCACAATGCTGCCCTGAGGGGCTGCCTCGGAAGAGCTGCCTCGAAGGCAACGCCGCGCGAAGGCGGCCGCCGCGGTCCGGGCCGGAGTGCGGCCGCGCTCGTAGCGTGGCCCGTGCCCAGCTCGACCGGGGTACCCACGAACCGACGACCGCCCGGGAATACGCCGTCTGTGATCTCTCCTGCTGAAACGCCGCCGCCGGCACCGCCGCCGCTGGCCGAGCTGCGTGCCTGCCTGCCCCAGCTCATGGCGCGCGACGCCCACCGCCTGAGCCGGCACCTCGACCGGGCCCGCCGGATGCGCGACCCGGCGGCGCGCGACTCCTCGATCGCGCGGCTGGCGGCGGACGTCGAGACCGCCCGGCTGCGGGTGGAGACGCGCCGGGCCAGCGTCCCTGTGATCGGCTACCCGGAGGAGCTACCGGTCAGCCAGCGCCGGGACGAGATCCTGGCCGCCCTCCGGGACAACCAGGTCGTGGTGATCGCCGGCGAGACCGGTTCGGGCAAGACCACGCAGCTCCCCAAGCTGTGCCTGGAGCTGGGCCGGGGCGTGCGCGGCATGATCGGGCACACCCAGCCGCGGCGGATCGCCGCGCGCACCGTGGCGGAACGGATCGCCGAGGAGCTCGGCAGCGTGATCCCCGAGACCGGCCGTGACCGGGCCCAGGCCGGCCCGAACGGCAACGGAAGCGGAGGCGGGAACGGCAGCGGGGGCGGGGGCGGGCTGGTCGGCTACCAGATGCGCTTCACCGACCGGGTCGGCCCTTCCACGCTGATCAAGCTGATGACGGATGGCATCCTGCTCAACGAGCTGACCGCCGACCGGCTGCTCCGCCAGTACGACACTCTGATCATCGACGAGGCGCACGAGCGCAGCCTCAACATCGACTTCATTCTCGGCTACCTGCACGGGCTGCTCCCCCGCCGCCCGGACCTCAAGGTGGTCATCACCTCGGCGACGATCGACCCGCACCGGTTCGCCCGCCACTTCCACGACGCGCCGGTGATCGAGGTTTCCGGCCGCACCTACCCGGTCGAGACCCGCTACCGCCCCCTGATCGACACCGGGCCGGGCGTCGATGCCGACTCCGAGGCTGACGCATACGCCGACGCCGACGCGGATGCCGGCACCGCGGCACGGAGCGAACCACGAGCCGGTGGTCGCAAGGGAGCCGGCGGCGACGGCCGAAGAGGCAACAGCGAGGCCCGGCGAGGAGCCGGTGGCGACGCCCGAACCGGGGCGGGCGCCGACACCGAGCGCGACCAGGTCTCGGCGATCTGCGACGCGGTGGACGAGCTGTGCGCCGAGGGGCCGGGCGACATCCTGGTGTTCCTCAGCGGGGAGCGCGAGATCCGCGACACGGCCGACGCGCTGGCCCGCCGCGACCTCCCGATGACCGAGATCGTCCCGCTCTACGCCCGGCTGTCCTCGGCCGAGCAGCACCGGGTCTTCACCCCGCACACCGGACGCCGGATCGTGCTGGCCACCAACGTCGCCGAGACGTCGCTGACCGTCCCGGGCATCCGCTACGTGATCGACCCGGGGCTGGCGCGCATCTCCCGGTACAGCCATCGGACGAAGGTGCAGCGCCTGCCGATCGAGCCGGTCTCGCAGGCCTCGGCCAACCAGCGGGCCGGCCGGTGCGGCCGGACGTCCGACGGGATCTGCATCCGGCTGTACTCGGAGGAGGACTTCGCCGGCCGGCCGGCCTTCACCGATCCCGAGATCCTGCGCACCAACCTGGCCTCGGTGATCCTGCAGATGGAGGCGCTCGGCCTCGGTGAGATGGCGGACTTCCCGTTCCTCGACCCGCCGGAGTCGCGCCAGGTCACCGACGGCATGCGGCTGCTGACCGAGCTGGGCGCCTTCATCGAGGACGCCGAGCCCGGCAAACGGCTGACCCCGATCGGGCGCAGCCTCGCCCAGCTGCCGGTGGATCCCCGGCTGGCCCGGATGGTGCTCGCGGCCGGCGAGCTGGGCTGCCTGTCCGAGGTGCTCGTGATCGCCTCCGCGCTGGCCATCCAGGACCCGCGGGAGCGGCCCGTCGAGCACCGGGCCGCCGCCGACGAGCGGCACGCCCGGTTCACCGATCCGACGTCGGACTTCCTGTCGATCCTGAACCTGTGGCGGCACCTGCGCACCGCGCGCGAGGAGCGGTCGTCCAACCAGTTCCGGCGGATGTGCCGCACCGAGTTCCTGAACTACCTGCGGATCCGGGAGTGGCAGGACGTCCACGGCCAGCTGCGCGCGATCGCCCGGAACCTGGGGCTGGAGCCTAACGACAGCCCGGCCGACGCCCGGTCGGTGCACCAGGCGCTGCTCACCGGGCTGCTCTCCCACCTCGGCCGCTACGAGCCGGAGAAGAAGGACTATCTCGGGGCCCGGGGCGCCCGCTTCGCGATCTTCCCCGGTTCCGGGCTGGCGCGACGGAGGCCGGCGCGGCCCGAAGCCGGCGACGCGGGCCGGGGCGCACCGGCGGAAGCGGACGCGGAGGCCGGAGGGCGGCGCGGGCCGGGCATCCCGACCTGGGTCGTCGCAGCCGAGCTGGTCGAGACGTCCCGGCTGTGGGCGCGGACCGTGGCGCGGGTGGAGCCCGAGTGGGTCGAGCCGCTCGCCGAGCACCTGCTGCGGCATACCTACAGCGAGCCGCACTGGTCCCGCAAGCAGGCCGCGGCGCTGGCCTACGAGAAGGTCACGCTGTACGGGATCCCGCTGGTGACGTCGCGGCTGGTCCAGTACGGCCGGATCGACCCGGTCGTCAGCCGGGACCTGTTCATCCGGCACGCGCTCGTCGAGGGCGACTGGAACACCCGGCACGCCTTCTTCCACGCGAACCGGGAGCTGCTCGCCGGGGTCGAGGAGTTGGAGCACCGGGCCCGCCGCCGCGACATCCTCGTCGACGACGAGACGCTGTTCGAGTTCTACGACCAGCGCATACCAGCCGACGTCGTCTCCGGCCGCCATTTCGACACCTGGTGGAAGGCGACCCGCCGCGCCGAGCCGGACCTGCTCGACTTCTCCGCGTCGATGCTGGTCAACGACCGCGCGGGCGCGATCCGCCAGCAGGACTACCCCGACACCTGGGTCGCCGACGGCGTCGAGCTGGCGCTCACCTACCAGTTCACGCCCGGGGAGGCCGCCGACGGGGTGACCGTGCGGGTGCCGCTGCCGGTCCTCGGCACGCTGCGCGCGGAGCCGTTCACCTGGCAGGTGCCCGGGCTGCGGGAGGAGCTCGTCACCGCGCTGATCCGTGCGCTGCCCAAGGTGGTGCGGCGCGGCTTCGTCCCGGCGCCGAACTATGCCCGCGCTGTCCTGGACCGCCTGACCCCCGGCGACCGCCCGGCCCCCGGCGGTCCCCCGTCCGAGGGCGGCGGACCGCCGGCCGACGACCGCCCGCTGGCCGACGCCGTCGCCGGTGAGCTGCACCGGATGAGCGGCTCGGCGCTCCCCTCGGGGGTCTGGGCGCCGCCGCGGCTGGCCGAGCTGCTGCCGCCGCACCTGCGGATGACCTTCCGGGTCGTCGACGACGGCGGGGCGACGCTCGCGGAGGGCAAGGACCTGGCCGAGCTGCGGGCCCGGCTGCGGCCCCGGACGAAGGCGGTCGTCACGGCCGCGGCCGCCGGCGTGGAACGCTCGGGCCTGCGCGCCTGGGACGTCGGCACCTTGCCCGCGGTGATCGAGCGCAGCCGCGGCGGGCATGTCGTGCGCGCCCACCCGGCTCTGGTCGACGAGGGCGGCTCGGTCGCGGTCCGGGTCTTCGACGACCGGGAGGAGGCCGACCGCGCGATGTGGGCCGGCACCCGCCGGCTGCTGCTGCTCAACGTCGCCTCCCCCGTCCGGGGGATCATCGGCCGGCTGCCGAACGCGGCGAAGCTGGCCCTGAGCAACAACCCGCACCGCGACGTCACCGACCTGCTGGACGACTGCGTCGCCGCCGCCGTGGACACGCTGCTGCGCCGCGCCGGCGGGGCCGCCCGGGACGAGGCGGGTTTCGCCGCGCTACTCGAGACGGTGCGCGCGGAGCTGGCGGACACCGCGTGGTCGGTGGTCCGCGGCACCGAGCGCGTGCTGGCCGCCGCCCACGAGATCAGCCTCGGGGTGCGGGCGCTGGGCAGCCCGGCGCTGCTGGTGACCGCGACCGACCTGCGTGCCCAGCTCGACACACTGATCCACCGGGGCTTCGTGACCGAGACGGGCGCCGAGCGCCTGCCCGATCTGGAGCGCTACCTCACCGCCGCCCGGCGGCGCCTGGACCGGCTGCCCGCCGACGCCGCCCGGGACCGCCAGCTCACCCTCCGGGTGCGTAACGTCGTCGAGGCCTTCAACGAGCTGATCGACGAGGTGGGCCCGGCTCGCGCCGGGTCCGAACCGGTCCAGGCGATCCGCTGGATGATCGAGGAGCTGCGGGTCAGCCTGTTCGCCCAGGCGCTGCGCACGCCGTACCCGGTCTCCGAGGAGCGCGTCTACCGGGCGATCGACCGGCTCCGCCCCGGCTGACCTCGCCACGCGCCGGGCCCGTCACCCGCCGGAGGGCACCTGCGGCCGGCGCACGTCGGCCGGCCCGCACGGACGGCAGCAGCCATGGCGCCCTCGGCAGGCACCCGCTGGTGGCGGCTCGCGCGCGGGAGGACACGGCCGGTGAGACGCCTCGCCCAGGGAACGACCGGCCGTCGGCGCCCACTACGATGACACCCCCGGCGAGAAGCCTCTGTCGATCACAGCAACGTACGAACATCTCCCGGATCCACCCGAGCTCACCTCCTCGTGAGCAGGGTCGTTCTTCTTGTCTTCGGTGGCCTCAGGTCGCGCTGGGCCGGGCGTTGGGGGTGCGGTGACGGCCGGCGGCAGGCTCCTGGCGGCGCTGCTCGTGATCGTCGGCATCCCGCTGGCCGCCGTGCCGGTGGCCCTGATGTACGGCGGTGGATCACCTCCCGCGGCTACGGCGCCTGCCCCCGCGCGGCCGGCCGCGACGTCCGCGTCCCCGTCACCGGCCGCTGCGTCCACCATGCACCGGGCCACCGACAGAACTGGCGACCGGACCGCGAGCGATGCCACCGACGCGGGCCCGGCGTACACCAAGGAGATCGCGCTCCGGTCGGGGCGCAGCTACGACCTGCACACCACCATCCGTTCCGGGGCGCCCAGGCCGCTCGTCGTCCTGCTGCACGCCTACGCCCACACCGCGGCCGACATGCGCGACATCAGCGGGGCCACCCCGTTCGCCGACGAGCACGGGTTCGTGCTCGCCTACGGGCACGCCGTGGACGGATCGTGGAACGCCGGCACCTGCTGCGCCGGGACGAATGGGCAGGACGACATCGCCTACCTGCGCGAACTCGTGGCCGACGTGGCCCGGCGGACCCCGGTGGACCGCAGCCGCGTCTACGTCTGGGGCTACTCCAACGGCGGGATGCTCGCGGCCCGCGCCGTCTGCGAGGCACCGGACGTGTTCGCGGCGGCCGGCGTTGTCGCGGGCCACCTGCTCGTGCCCTGCGGCCAGGCACGCATCCGGATGATGCACATCCACGGTACGGCAGACACCACCGTGCCGTGGCGCGGCGGCTGGTCGGACTACGTCCATGTCACATTCCCGGACGCGCGCACCGAGTCGGAGCAGGTCACCAGCTCGTCGACGGTGGTGGGCATCCCCTGGGACGGCGGACACGCCTGGCCGTGGTGGGCCACGGGCACCCTGTGGGGGTTCTCCCAGCAGTGGTCCGGGACGACGGCACTCCCCAGCACCCGCTGACCCCCGCGTCTGCTGCCACCGGAAGCCAGGCCACCGCTCGGGATCATCCCGGCATGAGCCCCCGTGTGGGCTCTGTTGTCCGTTTCTCCGCGCGCGCCCCGGCGGCCCGCAGCCGGGCGGCGGCGTCCTCCGGGGTGATGTCGCGTAGCACGCCTGCGAACATCTCGTAGCCCACCAGGTGCTTGCGGACGGTCGGTGACCGCAGCAGCGGCGGGTGGAAGTGGGCATGCAGCTGCCAGTGCGCGGGCACCGGCGCGTCGGGATCCGGGCGCGCGCCGGGCGCCGCGTGCCAGCCCATCGAGTAGGGGAAGGGCGAGTCGAACAGCGCGTCGTAGCAGCTGAGCAGGGACCGCAGCGCCTGTGCCAGCGCGTCGCGCTCGGCGTCGGTCAGGTGCTGGAGCAGGCCGACCGGGCGGCGCGGGAGCACCAGCGTCTCGAACGGCCAGAACGCCCAGTAGGGGACGACGACGAGCCAGTGGTCGTTCGCCACGACCACCCGGCTCGCGGACCGGCCGGGGCCGTCCACGCCGTCAGTGGCTTTGCCATTGGTGGCTTTGCCGTTGGTGGCCTTGCCAGCAGCGACTCTGCTGGCGGCGGCGGTGCTGGCGCCGTCATCCGCGGCGGCGAGCTCAGCCTCCAGCGCCGCGTAGTCGACCAGCAGCGAGGTGCCCCTGGACCGTAGATGGTCGCGCTGGGTGCGGTCCTCGACCGCGGCGAGGTCGGGCAGGAACGACGACGCCCAGATCTGCCCGTGCGGGTGCGGGCTGGACGCCCCCATCGCGGCGCCGCGGTTCTCGAAGATCTGCACCCAGTTCCAGGTCCGGCCGAGCTCACGCTCCTGGTCGGCCCAGGTGTCGACCACCGCCCGCACCCGGTCGAGCCCCAGGCTCGCCAGTGACTGGTCGTGGCCCGGGTCGAAGCAGACGACGCGGCACGTGCCGATGCCCGGCTCGGCGTGCAGCAGCCCCGCCGCCCGCGCATCCAGCCCGGACGGATCAGCAAACACCGCCTGATCGGGAGACACCGCCTGATCGGGAGACGCGGCCAGGTCCGCGGGCTCGGGGCGCAGCGCCGGGAAGTCGTTGTCGAACACGTAAACGCCGTCGTAGTCGGGATTCGCCTTGCCGGAGGCGCGCACGTTTCCCGGGCAGAGATGGCATTCGGGGTCGTAGGTCCCCACGGCGGTGGCGACCACTTCCTGGCCGCCGCGCCACGGGCGCGCCACCCGGCCCGCCGAGACGATGATCCAGCGATCGCCCAGCGGATCGTGCCGCCGGTGCGCCGCGGGCCCGGCCGCAGCCTGCCCGTTCGGCGAGGGCGTCTCGCCGCGCCGGTCGCCGGCGCCCCCCGGCCCGGGCTGATCGTCCGGACCAGGACCGTCATCGGACGGGAAAACCGAGACCAGCACGGACGAACCGTATCAACGCCCCACCGGCGCCTCCGGCGCCAGAGACATGCGTCACCGCCGCCGGCGGACGACCCGCTACCGCCCCCACCACTACTAGCAGTGCCATCGTCATCACTTTAGGGTCGGGTCGCTGACCGCAGTGAGGAGGCGACAACCGTGGACCGCCGCACCGTGCTGCGCCTGGCGCTCGCGAGCGCCGGGGTGGCCGCTCTGTCCGGAGCGAGCTGGGCACCCGCGCTCGCCGCCACCGCCCGACCGGGCGAGGGCCCCTATGGCCTCCCTCAGGCACCCGACGCCGACGGGGTCGCCCTGCCCCGCGGGTTCACCAGCCGGGTGGTCGCCCGTTCGCGCCAGGTCGTCCCCGGCACGGATCTCGAGTGGCACGACGCCCCGGACGGCGGCGCCTGCTTCCCCGCCGGAACGGGTTGGACCTATGTCTCCAACTCCGAGACGACGTGGCGCGGGGGCGCCTCGGCGCTGCGCTTCGACGCCACCGGCACGATCGTCTCGGCCAGCAGGATCCTGCGGCGTACCTCGGCCAACTGCTCGGGCGGGGCGACGCCGTGGGGCACCTGGCTCTCCTGCGAGGAGCACGCGTTCGGGCAGGTGCACGAGACATGGCCGGACGGCCGCCGGGACGCGGTGGCACGCCCCGCGATGGGGCGGTTCACCCACGAGGCGGCCGCCTGCGACCCCGACCGCCAGGTCGTCTACCTCACCGAGGACCGCCGCGACGGCTGCTTCTACCGCTTCCGCCCGGCCCGGTGGGGCGATCTGTCCGCGGGCGTCCTGGAGGTGCTGGTCGCACCCGAGGACACCGAGTCCGGTCCGGTGCGCTGGGCGCGGGTCCCCGACCCGGACGGCCTGCCGCGCTCGACCCGCAGGCAGGTCTCCGACGCCCGCGCCTTCGACGGCGGCGAGGGCTGCTACTACGTGGCGGGCACCTGCTTCTTCACCACCAAGGGCGACAACCGGGTCTGGGCCTACGACGCGGTCGGCGAGCGGATCTCCGTGCTCTACGACCCCGAGCAGGTCCCGCGCGGCGGAACGCGGATGACGGGCCCGGACAACATCACCGGATCGGCCGCCGGCGACCTGTTCATCGCCGAGGACAACCCCGGGCCGGCACTGCACATGATCACAAGTGCCGGCGTCGTCTCCCGTTTCCTGCACCTGCCGGACCATCGCCGCTCCGAGATCACCGGCCCGGCCTTCAGTCCCGACGGGCGCCGGCTGTACTTCTCCTCCCAACGGGGGAAGGACGGGCGCGGCCGGACCGGGATGACCTTCGAGGTGTCCGGTCCGTTCCGGCGGTGAGCCACCCGGACTAGCTTTACCTGACTTCAGGTTCAGGTAGTACCGTCGGGCGATGCGCTCCACGGATCTGCTGACCCTCGGCGAGGTCGTGCACCGCAGCGGGTTCACCCCGTCCGCGCTGCGCTTCTACGAGCGGGAGGGCCTGCTCACCGCGAGCCGGACCAGTGGCGGCCAGCGGCGCTACGCCCGCCATGTGCTGCGCCGACTGGCGTTCATCCGGGCCGCGCGCAACATCGGCCTGAGCCTGGAGGAGGTCCGGGAGGCGCTGCGGCGGCTGCCCGACGAGCGGACCCCGACCCGCGCGGACTGGACGGCGATCTCACGCGACTGGCGTATCCGCCTCGACGAGCAGATCGAGGCGCTGGAGCGGCTGCGTGACGGTCTCGACTCGTGCATCGGCTGCGGCTGCCTGTCGTTGCAGCACTGTCACATGTCCAACCCCGACGACCGGGTCGCCGCCTTCGGTCCGGGCGCGGTGGCGCTGCCGGCTGCGCTGCGGCGCGGCCCGGACCACTCCTGACACGCCGACCACCCGTGACACGCCGACCGGCCACCATCCGTCGCATCTGACCTGGTCTTTGCGGTAATGAGATGAGAAGTCATTCAACACATCCGACCGATGTCCGGCGCTGGGCGCCCGGGCCTCGGCGGGGGCCCGGTCTCGGGCGGTCGCCGGTCGCGTACCGGGGCGCCGCACCGCGCCGGTCCACCGGGGAACCGCACGAGGTCTGGTGAGGAGGAGTCGATGGACGACGTGCACGGCGCGTTCACGACGAACGGCGAGGGGCACAACTCCGAGGGCCTGCTGGCCCGGCGCCGGGTACGACCGGGTCAGGATCTACCGGCCCGGTCGGGGGGTGACCCGCTGGGCGGCCTGGGCGGGCTCGACGCGCTCAGTGGGCTGACCGGGTTCGCGGGTCCGACTGTCCGGAACGAGCGGCGGCGCCGCCCGACCATCGTCGGCATCGGGGGGACGACCCGGCCGGAGTCGACGACGCTGCACGCGCTGAGCACCGTCCTGCGGACGATGGCCGGCGCGGGAGCGGAGACCGTCCTGCTCGGCTCGGCCGACCTGGACCTGCCGATGTACGTCCCGGAACAGCGCAAGCGGACGCCGGCGGCCCAGCGGCTGATCAGTGAGGTGGCCCGGGCGGACGGCCTCGTCATCGCCACTCCCGGCTACCACGGCGGCATGTCGGGCCTGGTCAAGAACGCCCTGGACTATCTGGAGGATCTCCGGGACGCGCCCCGCCCCTATCTCGACGGGCGCGCGGTCGGGCTCATCGTCTGCGCGGACGGCCCGCAGACCGCAGGCACCGCGCTCGCGACGCTGCGCTCGTCCGTCCACGCCCTGCGCGGCTGGCCGACCCCGCTCGGCGTCTCGATCGACACCTCGACGCCGCCCTTCGGCCCGGACGGCGAGGTGGTCGACCAGCGGACGGCGAGCCACCTGGAGACACTGACCGACCACGTCATGGGCTTCGCCTACGCGTGGTCCCAGGTGATCTGACATTGATCCGAGCAGCGTCCCAGATGATCTGAGCGGCGCCGGCCGGCGACACCTTCCGGCACCCGCGCCCTGACCTTCGGGCACCACGTCCGGCCTGGTCAGGGCGAGTGTGCGCGGTCTCGCCATGCCCTGGTGACGCCACGACCCGCGACGCTGCGTAGCGTCACCCGGGAGACACACTGGGAGATTCCCGACTCACCCTGCCGTAGGGATCGCGTACGGACGGGTCTACCGTGGCGAGGCCTGTGGCGCCGCGCGGGCGGACGACCCCGCCGCGCCGCCGGCACGCCAGGAGTATTCAGGAGGGACGAACCGGTGAGACGACGTCTGGGTCTGCGGCTCGGGGCCGCCTTCGCCGGGGCCGCGCTGGCGCTCGCCGCGTGCGGCGGCGGCGACGGCGAGCAGGGCGGTGGCACGGCCACCAGCTCCGGCGCCCCGGTCAAGCTGATGATCATCGCGCCGGTCGGCACCACCGGGGCCAACCATCCCGAGATGGTGGCGGCGGTCCGGGCCGCCGCCCGCGGTGTCAACGAGCGTGGCGGCATCAAGGGCCATCCGGTCGAGATCCTGCACTGCAACGAGAAGAACGACCCCACCGCGGCGAAGGAATGCGCCCAGAAGGCGGTGGACGAGCACGTTCTGGCCGTGGTCTCCACCGTCAACGGCTCGGGCGGGATCATGCCGATCCTCGAGGAGGCCGGCATCCCGGCGATCGGGTCGGCCGGGATCGCGGCGGACGGCTCCGAGCTCAGCTCGGACGTCAGCTTCGTCGTCAGCCCGCTCACCTTCTACCCGGCCGTCTGCCCGTCGCTGCTACGCAAGGCCGGGGCGTCCAAGATCGGGCTGGTCGGCTACGACCTGAGCGCGAGTGACCGCCTGATCACGATGGCCCAGGCCGGCGGGCGCGCGGCCGGGGCGCCGATCAACCCCGAGTTGCGCATCCCGATCACCAGCAGCGACCTCACCCCGACCGTCGCACAGCTGAGCAGGGCGGGTGCGGACGGCGCCGTCCTGGTGGTGTTCGACCAGGCCGCCTACGCGGTCATCGGCGGCGGCGACCCGAACCTGCGCACCTGCCACGCGGCCGGCACCCTCTCCAAGGAGTACCTCGCCACGCTCGGGCCGGCCGCCGACAACCTCGTCGTCGCCAGCGCGTTCCCCGAGCTCAGCCAGGCCGCCGAGTTCCCCGAACTCAAGCGGATGATCTCCGAAATGGACGCCGAGGCGGCTGGGGGCGACGCCGACGCGCGCGCCGACCTCCGGGATTCCACGGAGACCACCGGGGCGTGGCTGTCCGTCCAGATCGCCGAGAAGGTCGGCAACTCCGTCTCGGGCGACCTGACGACGAAGAGCCTGCTCGAGCAGCTCCGCGCGACCAAGGGCCTCGACCTCGGCGTGATCCCGCCGCTGGACTTCACCACACCCAACCCCATCCCGGGCGTGGAGCGCGTCTTCAACACGACGATGCGCGGTGCCCGCTGGAACAGCGCCCAGCACACCTTCGTCCCGCTCGGGCCGGAGACCTACGAGGCGCTCGGCCTGCTGACCCGCGGCGCTTCCTGACCCGACGGCCTGGCGCGCGGGCCCAGCCGGCCCGCGCGCCAGGCGACGACCTTCGGGTGGCGCGTCAGGCCAGGGGCAGGTAGGCGCCGAGGAGCAGGTCGGGATCCGCCCGCACCCCGGCTGCCGGGCCCGACCACGCGACCTGGCCATGCCGCAGGACGATCACCCGGTCGGCCACCGCCAGCGCGCTACGCACATGCTGCTCGACGAGGAGCACGGCGAGGCCACCGTCGGCCGCGGCCCGGACGGCGCCGAGCAGCCGTTCGACCAGCTGGGGCGCCAGGCCGAGCGAGAGCTCGTCGGCGAGCAGAGCCGCGGGCCGGCGCGCGAGGGCCCGGGCGAGCGCGACCATCTGCTGCTGACCACCGGAGAGCAAACCCGCCCGCCGGTCGAGATGCCCGGCCAGCTCAGGGAACGTCTCCAGCGCCACGCCGGTGTCGGCGCGGCCGAGCCGCAGGTTCTCCCGCACCGTCAGATCCATGATCACAGACCTGTCCTCGGGGACGAAGGCCAGCCCGGCGCGGGCACGCTGGTGCAGCGGGGCGGTCGTCACCCGGCCGTTCCACGAGACGGTGCCGCCGCTGGGCGACAGCGCCCCGCTCAGCGCGAGCAGCGTCGTCGTCTTGCCGGCGCCGTTCGGCCCGAGCAGGGTGACCACCTCCCCCGGCCGCAGGTCCAGGTCGAGCCCGCGGACCACCGGCCCGCCCTCGCCGTAGCCGGCCGACAGCCCGCGCGCGCTGAGCACCGGCGGGCCAGTCCCCGTCCTGGGCCGCGGCACACCGGGGGCCGGCGGGTTCGGGCTCACCGCCGGCCCCGGCCAGCCGGTCGCGTGGCGCTGGCGGCCGTACCCGCTGTTCCCGGCGAGCTGGCCGTGCCTGTCGCGCCGGCTGCCGCACCCGCCGAGCCGGGCGTGCCTGCCGCCGGTGTGCGGCCGGTGCCGGTCGCCGCGCCCAGGTAGGCCCGGCGCACCCGCGGGTCGACCCGTACCTGGCCCGGGGTGCCCTGCGCGATCACCTCACCGCCGTCGAGAACGACCACCTGGTCGCAGATCCGCATCACCACGTCCATGTCGTGCTCGTTGAGCAGGATTCCCAGCCCCCAGTTGTCCGCCAGCCGCCGCAGCAGCGTCGCCACCCCGGCGCTCTCGTTCTCGTCGAGCCCCGCGCACGGCTCGTCCAGCAGCAGCACGGACGGGCAGGTCGCCACCGCGCGGGCGATCGCCAGCAGCCGGCGGCGGCCGTAGGAGAGCTCAGAGACCGTGCGGAGCAGGTCCTCGCGCAGGCCGAAGGCCTCCACGGCGGCGGCGGCCGCGGCGGGCAGCGGCCGGGAGCGCGGCAGCACCAGGTCACCGGCGTAGGCACGGGCGTCCCGCGGGTCGCAGGCGGCCTGGATGTTCTCGATGACCGTGAGATCCTCGAAAAGCTCGAGGTTCTGGAACGACCGGCTGATCCCGGCACGGGCACGCAGGTGGGCCGGCAGCCGGTCGAGCCGGGTGTCGCCGAGCATCAGGGACCGCGAGACGGACGAGGTGTAGCCGGTGATCGCGTCGATCACCGTCGTCTTGCCCGCACCGTTCGGGCCGATCACGCCGACGACCCGTCCCGGCTCGACCCGCAGGTCGACCGAGCGGACCGCAGCCACCGGCCCGAAGCTCACCGACAGTCCCCAGACCGACAGCGTGGCCGGCCGGGCCGGGTAGGCGACCGTGCCGACCCGGCGGATCGGTCCCGTCGCCGGGCCCGCCGCTGCGGCGGGAGCGGAGGCATTGGTGGCGTTCGGGGTGGCGAGAGCTGGTTCGAGGGTCGGAGTGGGGCCGAGGGTCGGAGCGGGGCCGAGCAGGCGGGCGACCCGGGCCGCATCGGCGGCCATCCGCCGCTCGACGGCCTTCGGGAAGCGGCGCTCCAGGATCCGGCGGGCGGTACGGGCGTTCTCCGGCGCCATCCCACCACCGGACCGGGAGAGGACCGTGACCAGCACCAGGCCGCCGATCAGCGGGACGTAGCGGTCAAGGTCGGCCAGCCAGTCGACGACCCTGCCCCCGCCCGCGAAGGCGGCTCCGGCGAAGGCCGCGGTCACCACCCACGGCGCCGCCCGCCGCAGGTGCGCGGCCCGCACCGCGCCCGGCGCCGTCCCGCCTGCGGCCGGCACTGTCGGCCCCGTACCTGGCACGACGGCGCGGCCGACCGCGAGGCCCAGCAGGCCGGCGGCCGCGGCGAAGAGCAGGCGCAGCAGCAGGCCGAGCTGGCCGAGGACGCTGCCGACCCAGGCCCCGGCTCTCGTCGCCAGCGCCTCGGCGGCCATCGTCGCGCCGGCGAAGGAACCGCTGATCCAGCCGACTCCCCCGACGACCGCGTAGGCGATCAGCAGGATCGAGGCGAACGGCGAGAACAGGCCGCCGCCGTAGTCGATGTTGCCGCGTTCGCCGTAGGTGTAGAACGCGTACAGCACTCCCCCGAAGCCGGCGATCGCGGCGGACAGCGCGAAGGCGTAAAGCTTCGCCCCGACCACGCTGATGCCCAGCGCCGCCGCGGCCCGCTCGTTCGTCCGGACGGCGATCAGCCGCCGTCCCGCGCGCCCCCGCCGCAGGTTCGCCACCGCCAGCCCGAGCAGGACGAACGTGAGCAGCGACAGGGTCGCGAACCCGCGCGGGTGCGTCACCTTGTCCAGACTGATCCCGAACAGGGTCGCGTCGCCGACCTCCGTCCCCTCGAGCGTGCCGAGATCGCCGAAGAGGGCACCGAGCGGGCTTGCCGCGGGCGAGTGGTAACCGCGCTGGAACAGCAGCGCGTCCACGGCAGCACCGAGGCCGAGCGTCACGACGGCCAGTTGCAGGCCCCGGGTGCGCAGCGCCGGCAGCGCGAACAGCACGCCGACGACCGCCGTCCCGGCGACGCCCACCACGAGGGCAGCCTCCAGCGGCCAGCCCCGGGTGGCGACCAGCCGTCCGGCGATCAGTGCCGCGATCCCGGAGAAGGCGAGCTGCGCCAGCGAGAGCTGCCCGGTGAAGCCGACCAGCACCACGACTGACAGGATGATCGTCGCCCAGATGGCGTTCGCGTTCAGCGCGTTCACCCAGGACGCAGGCAGCAGCCACCACACGGCGACAAGCGCGCAGCCGACCGTGATCCCCAGTGCCCGCCAGTGCACCCGGCCGCTACCCAGCACCGGATGGCGCTCGGCGACATGGCCCCGGTCGGGAATGCCGCGCCCGCGCACCGCCAGGTAGAACACGATCACCGCGAGCGGGACGGCACGGTCGACACCCCGCCAGGCGGGATGGTCCGCGACCAGGTAGACCTGGGTCTCCAGCTCCACGATGCCCAGCGCCAGCGCCCCCACCAGCACCGCCGGCAGCGACCGGAACCGGGCGACCAGCGCCACCGCCAGCCCCGGGACGATCAGCAGCATCAGACCACCGGCCGACAACGGATTCTGCAGCGGCGCGAGCAGCACACCGCCCAGCCCCGCCAGCGCCGACCCGGCCAGCCACGCCCAGCTCGCCACCGCGTCCGGCGACCAGCCCAGCGACGCCGCGGCCTGCGGATTCTCCGTCACCGCGGTCGCCGCGAGCCCGAGCGTGGTGAACCGGAACACCGCCCACAGCCCCGCCACGACGGCAGCCACCACGGCGAGCCGCACCAGGACGTCCACCCCGACCGCGGTGTCGAACAGGGTCACCTTGCCGGTCGGCAGCACGGTGGGCGAACGCCGGACATCCCCGCCGTACATCAGGGTCAGCAGCGACTGGATGACGATCAGCAGGCCGAGCGTGGCCATCAGGCGCAGCACGGCCGTGGCCTGGCGCATCGGGCGGAGTACCAGCTGGTGGAACACCAGGCCGACCGCCATCGTCGACCCGACGGCGAGCACCGCCGCCGGCGCCGCGGGCAGACCCCACTCGTCGCGCGCCCCGTGGAACGCGTACGCGGCCCACGCCAGCAGCGCGCCCTGCGCCATGTTCAACACGCCGGCACCGCGCTGGATCACGACCACGCCGGTGGCGACGAGCGCGTACAGCGCGCCGGCACCCAGGCTCAACAGGGCGTAGCCCATGACGTCGTCCACGGCCGCCCACCTCACATGGCACCGGTGACCGGTGCCTGCCTGCGCTCGGGATGGTCACAGAGGACCCCCCGGAAGCCCGCGAGAAGATACGCGGAACCATACGACCACCGCGACAATACTGATCACGGTGACGGGAGCGAACGTAAGGTCGTGAATGGTCGCCGGACAAGCAAACCAGCCACAACTCACCGGACCCAGACCCCGCCGGCGCCGCTCCGAGGGGCCCGGACCAGGGCATTCAGCCCTCGGCCGGCGTCCGGGAGACCCTACGTCACACCAGCCGCCGACGAATCGCCACCTTTGGACCCGGCTGCCGCCGGCAATGGACGGCCACCGCAATTCCACCAGCGTGGGGACACACCGAAGTGCCGGGGGCGGGAGTCAGCGGGGGGTGCCGAAGACCTGGGTCCAGTAGACGCCGTACTCGCCGCCGTCGAAGCGGGCCACGCCTATCTGGCGGACCTCGGGGCGCAGGATGTTCGCGCGGTGCGGCGGGCTGTTCATCCAGCCGGCGACCACCTCGGCGGCGGTGCGCTGGCCGGCCGCGATGTTCTCGGCCACGACGGCGTAGGAGTAGCCGGCGGCCAGGACCCGGTCGGCCACCGTGATGCCGTCCGGGGTGTCGTGGGCGAAGAACCCCCGGGTCGCCATGTCGGCGCTGTGCCTGCGCGCCGCCGCGGCCAGCCGCGGCTCGGTGACCAGGGCGACCAGGCCGCCCCGGGCTCGTTCGACGTTCGTCAGCGCCACGACCTCGGCGAGGTCCCCACCGTCCGGCGCGCGGGAAACTCCCCCGGCCGGCCCGGCGTCGACGCCGCCATCAGCGCTGACATCGACGCCGAAGTCGCGGGCGAGCCCGGCCAGTCCGTCCGCGTAGCCCAGGCCGAGCGCGCGGATCTTCCAGTTCCTGTCCCGCCGGTAGAGCTCGGCGAGCTGTAGCGCCGTCTGCGTCCCGAGGCGGGGTGGGCGCAGCGTCGCGATCGTGCGGCCGGCGGCGCGCAGGGTGGCCAGCGGTGGTGGCAGCCGACCGAAGGGGGTGGCGCCGTCGGCGGGGCTCGCGACCAGGACGACCCGCTCACCGCCGGGGCGCAGGCCATCCAGGTCGAGCTCGACGGAAGGCACGCCCGCGGTGGCGCGCAGGGTGACACCGGGACCGGTCGGCTGGTTGTAGAAGATCATGTCCCGGTCGCCGGAGACTCGGCCGTCCGGCCCGAGGACCAGAGCGGTCACATCGAAGGGACCGGGGAGTGACAACGCGACCACGGGGCCGGGCAGGGTCAGGTTCGCGCCGGACACCAGCTCCGTCATCCGGCCCTCCGCCTCTCTCCCACCAGCCACCGGGCTCCGCGCATCGGTGCGGCGCCGCCCCACCACACGTGGAACGAGCGGCACGCGGAGAGGTTCCGCCGGGCCCACGGCCCGAAGGGACGTCTAGATCGCGCGGCCGCGCAGGACGATGAGGTCGGGGGCGCGCAGTACGCGGACGTCCGCGGTCGGGTCCTCGGGGTAGACCACGAGGTCGGCGGGCGCGGCCTCCTCCAGGCCGGGTCGGCCGAGCCAACGGCGGGCGTCCCAGCAGGCGGCACCGAGGGCCGTCCGCGGCGGGAGCCCGGCGGCGACGAGCTCGGCCACCTCGTCTGCCACCAGGCCGTGCGGGAGGGAGCCGCCGGCGTCCGTGCCGACGTAGATCGGAATGCCGGCCTCGTGCGCGGCGGCCACGGTGTCGTACCGGCGGGCGTGCAGGTCGCGCATGTGGCGGGCATAGGTGGGGAACCTCGCCTCGGCGCCGGCGGCGATCCCTTCGAAGGTCGCGATGTTCACCAGGGTCGGGACGATCGCGACGCCGCGCTCGGCGAACAGCGTGATGGTGTCGGCGGTGAGCCCGGTGGCGTGTTCGACGCAGTCGATACCGGCCCGGGCCAGGTCGGTGAGGGAGTTCTCGGCGAAACAGTGTGCCGTCACCCGGGCGCCGTGGGCGTGTGCGGCGTCGATCGCGGCGCGGGCCGCGTCCGGCGGCCAGCAGGGGGCGAGGTCGCCCACGGAGCGGTCGATCCAGTCACCGACGAGTTTGACCCAGCCGTCGCCGCGGCCGGCCTGCTCGATGACCTCGGCGACGAGGTCGCCCGGGTCCACTTCGGCCGCGTAGCCGCGCAGGTAGCGCCTGGGCCGCGCGATGTGCCGGCCGGCGCGGATCAGTCGCGGCAGGTCCGGGCGGTCGTCGATCCAGCGGGTGTCGGACGGCGATCCCGCGTCGCGCAGCAGGAGGGCGCCGGTGTCCCGGTCGGTGCGGATCTGGTCTTCGGCGGTCGCGGCGTCGGTGGCCCCGGTCGCGACGAGGCCCACGTGGCAGTGCGCGTCGACGAGGCCGGGGATCGCCCACCCTGACACGGTGCGCACGTCGCGTGCGGCGGCCCCGGTCGGGGCGGAGAAGCTCACCCGCCCGTCGACCACCCAGGCCTCATCCCGGACGTCGTCGGGGCCCACCAGGACGTGGCCGGTGATCCGCAGCGTCGGCGTGGTCGTCACCAGAGCTCCCGGGGGATGCCCCGGCCTTCGGGCCGGGGAGGAATTCGGTCTCCCGCGGAGCGGGGCAGGGGCAGGCGATCCGCCGCCAGGCGGATCGCCGTCCGAAAATGCAGTGCAACAGGTGGATGATCTCGTTGCGTAGAAATTAGATGTCTTCTTTCGCGATTTCGGTGAGGCGGGTGCGCGGGTCGTCCGAGAGTGGGATGTTCGGATTCTTCGTCGTTGTGCGGTGATGTTAGGGTGTGGCTGTGTCGAGGTTTCGGTTGTATCCCGATGCGGTGCAGGAACAGGCCCTGTTGGTGCACTGTGGGCATGCTCGGTTCGTGTGGAACCTCGCGTGTGAGCAGCAGTCGTGGTACCGGCCGTGGCGTGGCCGGGCGCCGGGTTATGCGGAGCAGAACCGGCAGTTGACCGAGGCCCGGTCGGGCAATCCGTGGCTGGCGGCGGGCAGTGTCATCGTGCAGCAGCAGGCTTTGCGTGACTTCGCGACGGCGATGGCGAACTTCTTCCGCGGTTCGCATCGCAGGCCCACTTTCCGTAGGCGTGGGCGTGGTGAGGGGTTCCGGATCGTGGCGGTGAAACCGGGCGACGTCCGGCGGGTGAATCGCCGGTGGGCGCGGGTGCGTGTCCCGAAGGCGGGCTGGGTGAGGTTCCGCTGGTCCCGTGCTGTGCCGGGCGCGAGGTCGTATCGGGTGACGCGGGATCGTGCGGGCCGCTGGCATGTGGCGTTCGCCGTGGCCCCGCATCCGATCCCCGCGCCGGGTACGGGCGGGGTTGTCGGGGTGGACCGTGGGGTGGTCGTGTCGGCGGCACTGTCGACGGGGGAGCTGCTGTCCTGCCCCGGTCTGCGAGCCGGGGAGCGGGCGCGGCTGGTCCGGTTGCAGCGCCGGCTGTCGAGGGCCAGGCGTGGGTCGCAGCGGCGCGGGCGCCTCAAGGCCCGGATCGCACGGCTGCGTGCCCGGGAGGTTGACCGGCGCAAGGACTGGGTCGAGAAGACCAGTACCGATCTTGCCCGCCGGTTCGACGTGATCCGCGTCGAGGATCTGAAGATCGGGCAGATGACCCGCTCTGCGCGGGGCACCGTCGAGGCGCCGGGAAGCAACGTGCGGCAGAAAGCCGGGTTGAACCGGGGCATTCTGGCTAACGGTTGGGGTCTGCTCGTCGCGCGGTTGGAGGAGAAGGCCCCCGGCCGGGTGGAGAAGGTCCCTGCCGCGTACACGAGTCAGCGTTGCAGTGCCTGCGGGCATGTGGCGTCCGGGAACCGTGAGAGCCAAGCGGTCTTCTGGTGCGTCGCCTGCGGGTACACGGCCAACGCCGACGTGAACGCGGCGGTGAACATCGCGGTTGGGAACATCGCGGCCGGACGGGCCGTGACTGCGCGGGGAGGCGCGGCGTTGGCCGTGCCCGTGAACCGCGAACCTCAACACTGCGCACCCCTTCTGGTGGGTGTGTAGGAGTTGGAGTCCCCCGCGTTCACGCGGGGGAGGATGTCAGGCCCTCCATCTTCCCCGCCGGGCCCGGCTCGCCTCAGGCGTGACTCAGAGGTCGAGCCGTCGGCCAGCGGACGCACGTCATCCACGCCGGGAGGCATGCGTCACCCGGGCAGGAGATCCGTGCCCGGCGGGAGCGTTCCGGCCTCAGCCGTGCTCTTCAGGTAGGCCCGCAGGCTGCGCCGCAGCTCCTGGGCCGCCCGCGGCGGCTCGACGTCACGGCGGTGGGCCAGCCCGATCGTCCGGTGCAGACCGGGCGGAGCGAAGGCGGTGGTACGCAGCCGCTGACGCCGGGCGACCATGCTCGGGATCACCGCGGCACCCAGTCCGGCCTCGACGAAGCCGACCACCGCGTCCATCTCCCCGCCCTCGATCGCGAAGGTCGGCTCGAAGCCGGCGACCCGGCAGGCGCTCACGGTGAACTCCCGGAGGTCGTAGCCCCGGCGGAACATCACCAGCGGGCGGTGGCGCAGGTCGGACACCTGGAGGTGGCCGTCCCGCGCCGGCGGCGGGGAGTTCTCGGACGTGACGACGACCAGGTCCTCGCGCAGCAGCGGCGTGGTCGACAGCGCCGGGTCCGAGCTGTGCAGCGGAAGGATGATGAGCGCCAGGTCGAGGTGGCCCTGCGCCAGGTCGCGGATGAGATCGCGCGAGCCGCCCTCCTCGACGAGCAGCCGGATGCCCGGGTAGTCGAGGTGGAAGGCGTGCAGCACCTCGGGCAGGAACCCGGTGCACAGGCTCGGCGTCGCGCCCAGCCGCACGGTGCCGTGCCGCAGGTCGAGCAGCTCCTGCACCTGACGGCGGGCCGTCTCGGTGTCGGCGAGGATCCTTCGTGCCAGCGGGAGCAGTGTCTCCCCTGCCGGAGTGAGTGTGATGTTCCCCCGCATTCGGTTGAACAGGGGACTACCCAGCTCCTGTTCCAGGGCACGGATCTGTTGCGAGAGGGACGGCTGCGCTACGTGCTCACGCTCGGCCGCACGGGTGAAGTGCCTGGTCTCGGCCACGGCCACGAAATACGCAAGCTGATGGAGCTGCACACCTTAGGGTAGCCGACGATAGTTACTGCCTATCGAGATCAGGCCCATCATGTCTTGGACCACTCGGAGACTTGTCCTTAGGGTTTCCCAACGTGGCTGTAACGAACGACGCGCGGCCTACGTCCCCCGTAGGCATCTTCTGGCGGTCCACCATCGGCAAGAAGGCTGTGATGGCCGTCACCGGGGCGGTGATGCTCCTCTATCTCCTCGCCCACATGCTCGGGAACCTGAAGATCTTCTTCGGCCGCGAGAGCTTCGACGAGTACGCGCACTGGCTGCGCTCGATCGGAGTGCCGGCGCTCCACGGAGCCTGGTTCCTCTGGATCATGCGAGCCCTGCTGCTCGTGGCGGTGGTTCTGCATGCCGCGTCGGCGTACCAGCTCAGCCGGCGCGACCTCAGGGCCCGGCCACAGAAGTACTCGCACCGGCAGCGGCTCGAGGCGAGCTACGCCGTGAACACGATGCGCTACGGCGGCATCATCATCGGCCTGTTCATCATTTACCACCTCCTCGATTTCACGGCCCTGACGCTCAACCGCAACGGGGTCGAGGGCGCCGCCTACGACAACGTGGTGTCCAGCTTCTCCGTGTGGTGGGTCACACTTTTCTACATCATCGCCATGCTAGCGCTCGGTCTCCACATCCATCACGGATTCTGGAGCGCTGCTCGTACCCTCGGCGTGCACAGTGCGGCCCGGGAAAAGAACCTGAAGGCCGTCGCGACCGTGCTGGCGGTCCTCCTCTCGGCGGGTTTCATGGTCGTTCCCATCGCCGTGCTGGCCGGATTGGTGGACTGAGATGCCCGAGACGACCTCCCTCGGCTCTGGCGGAGGCTCCTACTGGACGGTGGGCGACGACATCGTCGACACCGCCGCCCCGGACGGCCCGATCGAAACCCGCTGGGACCGGCGCAAGTTCGCCGCCAAGCTGGTCAACCCCGCCAACCGCCGCCGCCACACCGTGATCGTGGTCGGTACCGGCCTCGCCGGCGGCGCGGCCGGCGCGACCCTGGCCGAGCAGGGTTACAAGGTCATCCAGTTCTGCTTCCAGGACTCGCCCCGGCGCGCGCACTCGATCGCCGCGCAGGGCGGCATCAACGCGGCGAAGAACTACCGTAACGACGGCGACTCCGTCTACCGGCTGTTCTACGACACGGTCAAGGGCGGCGACTTCCGCGCCCGCGAGTCCAACGTCTACCGGCTCGCCCAGATCTCGACGCAGATCATCGACCAGTGCGTCGCGCAGGGCGTGCCGTTCGCCCGCGAGTACTCCGGCCTGCTCGACACCCGCTCCTTCGGCGGCGTGCAGGTCCAGCGCACCTTCTACGCGCGGGGCCAGACGGGCCAGCAGCTGCTGATCGGCGCCTACCAGGCGCTGTCCCGCCAGATCGACGCCGGCGGTGTGGAGATCCACCCCCGCACCGAGATGCTCGACCTGATCGTCATCGACGGCAGGGCCCGCGGCATCGTCGCCCGCGACCTGGTCACCGGCAAGATCACTCCGTACCTGGCGGACGCGGTCGTGCTCGCCACCGGCGGCTACGGCAACGTCTTCTTCCTCTCCACCAACGCCAAGGGCTCCAACACCACGGCGACGTGGCGGGCCCACCGGCGCGGGGCGCTGTTCGCCAACCCCTGCTACACGCAGATCCACCCGACCTGTATCCCCCGTTCCGGGGAGTACCAGGGCAAGCTCACGCTGATGAGCGAGTCGCTGCGCAACGACGGCCGCATCTGGGTGCCCAAGCAGAAGGGTGACACCCGCTCGCCGGACCAGATCCCCGAGGCCGAGCGCGACTACTACCTGGAGCGGATCTACCCGGCCTTCGGCAACCTGGTCCCGCGTGACATCGCGTCGCGCGCGGCGAAGTACCAGTGCGACGACGGCCGCGGCGTCGGCCCGGGTGGGCTCGGTGTTTACCTCGACTTCGCCGACGCCATCAAGCGCATGGGCGAGGACAAGGTCCGCGAGAAGTACGGCAACCTGTTCGAGATGTACGAGCGGATCACCGGCGAGGACCCGTACAAGGTCCCGATGCGGATCTACCCGGCCGTCCACTACACGATGGGCGGGCTGTGGGTCGACTACGACCTGCAGAGCTCCATCCCCGGGATGTTCGTGATCGGTGAGGCCAACTTCTCCGACCACGGCGCGAACCGCCTCGGCGCCAGCGCCCTCATGCAGGGCCTGGCCGACGGCTACTTCGTCCTGCCGCCCATGATCGGCAACTACATCGCCAGCACCAAGCTGGGCTCGGTCAGCCTGGACGACCCGACGGTGACGTCCGTCGTCGGCGAGGTCACCGGCCGGCTCGGCCGACTGCTGGAGATCAACGGCGACCGCACGCCCGACTCGTTCCACCGCGAGCTCGGCGAGCTCATCTGGGACGAGTGCGGCATGGGCCGCACCGAGGTGGGCCTGCGCAAGGCGCTCGCCCGCATCCCGGAGCTGCGTGAGGAGTTCTGGCGGCGGGTGAAGGTGCCGGGCGACTCCGGCGAGCTGAACCAGTCGCTGGAGAAGGCGAACCGGATCGCGGACTTCCTCGAGTTCGGCGAGCTGCTGTGCATCGACGCCCTGCACCGCGCCGAGTCCTGCGGCGGCCACTTCCGCGAGGAGAGCCAGACCCCGGACGGCGAGGCGCTGCGCGACGACGAGCACTTCGCCTACGCGGCGGCGTGGGAGTACACCGGCGGGGCCCCGGTGCTGCACCGGGAGCCGCTGCAGTTCGACTACGTCCACCTGGCCCAGCGCAACTACTCGTGATCCTCCTGGTCGGCCGCCACCCGTCGCCCCGGTGTGGGGCGGTACGGTGGCGGCCGGCGACGGGGCTGCCAGCGGCGGCCGGCACACGTCCCACCGGGTGAGCCCGGGCGGCTGCGGGCACGTCCCGTCCGGAGCAGCCAGCGGCCGCCGGCCGCTCCGGACGCGCCCCTCCCCCGCTTCCCGCTCCCCGCCATCAGTCTTCCCCGCGCCACAGGCGGCGCGATCATGGACGTCCGCGCGCCGCGCGACGAGCCCACAGCACTCGAAGGAGCCCCGACCGTGAACCTCACCCTTCGGATCTGGCGGCAGCGCGGCCCGGAGGACCGCGGTGCCATGGTCACCTACGACCTGCCCGACGTCAGCCCGGACATGTCCTTCCTCGAGATGCTCGACGTGCTCAACGAGCGGCTCATCCTCGAGGGCGAGGATCCGGTGGCCTTCGACCACGACTGCCGCGAGGGCATCTGCGGCGCGTGCGGAGTGGTCATCAACGGCCAGGCGCACGGCCCGCGTGACCGCACCACGACCTGCCAGCTCCACATGCGCTCGTTCAACGACGGCGACGTCATCGACGTCGAGCCGTGGCGGGCCGGCGCCTTCCCGGTCGTGCGGGACCTGGTCGTCGACCGCTCCAGCTTCGACCGCATCATCGGCGCCGGCGGCTACATCTCGGTGGTCACCGGCAGCGCGCCCGAGGCGCACTCGACGCCGGTGCCCAAGCCCGTCGCCGACGCCGCGTTCGACAACGCGACCTGTATCGGCTGCGGTGCCTGCGTGGCGGCGTGCCCGAACGGGTCGTCGATGCTGTTCACCTCGGCCAAGGTCACCCACCTCAACCTGCTGCCCCAGGGCGCCCCGGAGCGCGAGACCCGGGTCCGCAACATGGTCGAGGCCATGGACGCCGAGGGCTTCGGCGGCTGCACCAACACCGGTGAGTGCACCGTGGCCTGTCCGAAGGGCATCCCGCTGACGAGCATCGGGAACCTGAACCGCGAGTACCTGCGGGCCGTCACCCGGCGGTAGCCGCCGTCCCGCCCACACCGCGCCACCAGCCCGACGCCCGCCCGCCTGCGCCACTCGACGCCGGCCGCCCCGCCCACCTGGCGGGGTGGCCCGCAGGTGCCCGGTTGGTGGCTGTTTCGGCGGCCGGAGGGCTGAACGGCCCACGGGCGGGAACATCTTCGGTCGTGGACCCTCGTCCCGCGCATGTCATCTCCTCCGCCCCCAGGGCGCGCTCCGCAGGGCCACGCCCCGACCACGTGGCCGTCGTCGGCGGCGGCATGGTCGGGCTCTGTGTGGCCTGGTTCCTCCAGGAACGTGGGGTCGGCGTCACCGTCCTCGAACGCGACCGGGTGACGCCCGGTCCGGTCTGGGGCGGGGCCGGCGCGTCCTGGGGCAGCGCGGGCTGGCTCACCCCGGGGCTGGCCACGCCCCTGCCGGAACCGGCCGTGCTGCGCTATGGCCTGCGGATGGTGCTCCGGCCGGACAGCCCCGTCTACCTGCCACCGGCGGCCGACCCGGCGCTCGTCCGCTTCCTCGCCGGCTTCGTCGCGCACAGTACGCACGACCGGTGGCGGGCGGCGATGCGGGCGCTGTCCCCGCTGACCCGGCGCAGCCTGGACGCCTTCGACGACCTCGCGGACGGCGGGGTGGCCGCGCCGACCCGGGCCGCCGCCCCGTTCCTGGCCTGCTACCGCGACCAGCGCGGCGCCGACGCGCTGCTCGCCGAGCTCGACGACGTCCGGGCCTGCGGCCAGCCGGTTGACGCGGTCGCGCTTGATCCACTGACCGCGCGGGACCTCGCTCCCCTGCTCTCCGACCAGATCACCCACGTCGTCCAGGTGCACGGGCAGCGTTACTGCGACCCGGGCCGGTTCGTCGCCGCGCTGGCGGACGCGGTGCGCGAGCGCGGCGGGATCATCCGGGAGGGAGTCGGCGTCGACAAGGTCATCGACCTGGGCTCCCGGGTGGTGCTCGCACTGGCCGACCACACCGAGCCACCTGTGCACTTCGATGCGGTGGTGCTGGCGACCGGCGCCTGGCTGCCCCGGCTGGCGGCCCGTTACGGGGTGCGGTCGACGGTGCAGGCCGGCCGCGGCTACTCGTTCACCGCCGCGGTGGAGAAGCCGCCCACCGGGCCGATCTACTTCCCGGCCTCCCGGGTGGCCTGCACCCCGATCGGGGACGGCCTGCGGATCGCCGGGATGATGGAGTTCCGCCGTCCCGACGCCGCGCCGGACCCGCGCCGCGTCGACGCGATCGCCGCGGCCGCGGGCGAGCTGCTGCGCGGGGTGGACCTGCGCTCGCGGACACTGGAGTGGGTGGGCCCGCGCCCGTGCACGCCGGACGGGCTGCCGCTCGTCGGGCCGACGTCCTCACCGCGGGTGCACGTGGCTGGCGGCCACGGGATGTGGGGCATCACCCTGGGCCCGATCACCGGGCGGCTGGTGGCTGAGGCACTGGTCGACGGGCGGACACCGCCCGAGCTGGCCCCGTTCGACCCGCTGCGCCGCCCGACTCCCTGGCCCCGCCCGAGCGGCCGGACCCGTCCCGCCGTTTCGGCCCGGCACCATCGATAGCGCCCCGCGGCACCGGTAGCCCGCGGTCGACGTGTGGCGGCTGAAGGGGTCTCTGGACTCGCCTCCCCGCCGCACAACGGTGGTGGCGGGGTTCCTTCGCGGCCGAACGGCGACGGGCCGCCCGCGCGAGATTCGCGCGAGCGGCCCGAGCCGTTCGCAGGTGGTGCCGGATCGCCCTCTTCCCCACGGTGCCGGACCACGCTTCCTCAGTCTGGACGGGTCAGCCCTGCACCCGGCCTGCGAGGCGGCGGCGGCGAGCGGCTACCCGCAGGAGCACACCGCCACCGAGCAGCGCGACGGCGATGGAGGCCATGACACCGGTCTCGACACCGGTGAAGGGCAGCGCCCCACCGGGGGCGCCACCGGGGGCCCCACCCGCGCCGACACCACCGACGCCGCCGACACCACCAACACCACCGACACCGACCACGCCACCGGCGATGATGCAGTCGCCGTCACGGTCCTTGTCGTCCTTGTCGTCCCGGACGTCCTTGTCATCCCGGACGGCCCTGTCATCCCGGACGGCCCTGTCATCCCAGTCGTCGGCCAGCGGTGCGACCGCCGGGGCGGCGAGACCGTTGCGGTGCTCGTCGAACTTGTCGTCCTTGACACCGTTGACCTTGTCGTCCCTGACGCCGTCCTTGTGGAAGCCGTCGCCGAAGCAGGAGCGGTCCTTGTCGGAGTGGTCGATGCCCCAGCGGGCCCAGTCGCCGAGGAAGTTCCCGCCCTGGGCTGGACCGAAGGGCAGCCCGGTGATGCCGTGCTCACCGAGACCGATGACCAGCACCGAGGCGGTGACGATGCGCTCGCCCGCCACGCCCGCCGGCCCGCCGTCGTAGGGCCGGTCCTTCTCCGGCGCCCTGAGCCCGGTCGGCACAGGCGGCCCGGTCGGGGCCGCCGCGGCATCCGGGACCACCGGCTCGGTCACGGCCGCCGGCACATCGGGTACACCCGGCGCGACCGGCTCGGTCGCGGCGACGTCCGGCACAGCCGGCTCGGTCGCGGCGACGTCCGGCACAGCCGGCGCGTCAGGGAGGACCGGCCCGCCGAACTCGTCCGGCAGTCCCGGCTCACCAGGCACGTCCGACACGCCCGGATCACCGGACGGCGGGTCCACCGGCGCCGGCAATACCTGCCCGACAGGCGGATATGGCCTGTCGTCGGGGCCGCCAGTCACGCCGGTACCGAATGCGGTGATCGTCTGGATACCCGCGGTGGAGAAGGTGAGGTTCATGCCGAACAAGCCGTCACCGCCGACGGCGGCATAGCCCCGGCGGACCCCGTTGACATCGACTCTCACCGATGTCGACGGCGCGAAGCCGCATCCGCTGAAGTAGATCGGCTCGCCCACCATGACGACCGAGCTGCTGACGTCGCCTTCCCCGGTCGGTCCGAAGCAGCCGCCAGACCCATTGTCGTCGATCGCCGCCGCTGGAGAAGCCGGCAGCGCGGCGAGCGCCAACCCGCCGCCCGCCACCAGCGCGACGCCGAGAGTTCGGAACTTCATTCAGAAACTCCCCCTGAGCATGATCCGTTCAAACAGTCGGATGATTGACTACAGGGAGACTACAGACGGTTACTCTCAGTGTCTAGAACGCTTCGCACCTACTTTCTGACTCTCCGCGACCAAGGTGAGGTGACGGGCAGCCCCTCAACCACCAGGCGCTCGGGAACCGTCAGAGGCTGGCCACGAACGGCGAGTGTCGGGCCGGCCACCGGTTCCAGAACGCGGACCTGCAGCGTCCGCGTCTGGCCCCGGTCGACCGTCAGATACGTCGACAGGACCGGGTGGCCGCGTTCCTCTCCCGAGGTCAGCGAGACAGCCCTGCCGTCGAGGCGCGCGCCGGCGAACCGGCTCCCATGCCCGGTGTAGAGGGAGAACCACAGCTTGTTCTGGGCCTCCTCGTTCCGCTGGGCGGGGCCCTCGACGTCGCTGCGGTGGCGGACGTAGTCACTCAGAGCCGCCGGCGCGGCGTTCATCAGCCGCACGGTGATCGTCACGCGTCCGGTTCCGTCGGGCTGTCGCTCCATTCGGTAGGTGGTGCTACGTCGCAGCCAGTAGTCAAGCTTGCTCTCTGTCGCGTTCTGCGTGACGACCCCGAGGAACGGGCCGGCCGCCTCCGGCAGTGCCCCACCGAGCGCCGTCGAGGAAAGCACTTCCTGTTCGTCGGCGTGGTTACTCGACACCAGCAGCCGGCCTTCGCGTGCGGCACGGGCCATGACGCGCAGGAAGTTCTCCGTACCGCCCGCGGCACCCGCGTCCGGCACGACCGCCTTGTCGACCGCGGCGAAGGACTCGTCCCGTGCCCCGACGCCGTCGATCTCCTGGTAGACCTGGGACTCGACCAACTCGACCAGCTCGTTCGCCGGGATCACCCGGCCGTCGGGGAGGACCACCGGGCGGGTCTCCGCCAGCAGGTAGGACAGCGTGGTGGGGTCAAGGCTGATCGTCCCGTCGACCGCTGTCCCCGTGCCGGCGTGGTAGAGCTCGGAGTACAGGCGTCCCGCGGTCGGGTAGTCGGGTGTGAGGTTGGCGTTCGCCCATACGCGCGCGGGCTGGAAGGGGCCGTAACGCGCCATGAGCTCCGGCGACAGGTCGGTGGCCGGCCGGATCTGGGTCGGCCCGCCGGGCAGCCTGCCGCTACCTGAGATGTCGTCGAACGTCAGCCGGCCGTCGATGACCGTCAACACGCCGAACCCGCCGATGATGCCGCCGTTCGCCCGCGACTCGGCCGGGTTCTGCACGACGATCAGGTAGCGGCGGGGGCCGTCCGCGCCGAGCATCCCCGGGCCCAGCCGGGTGGCGAGGACCAACGCGTCGAGCGCGCCGTACAGCCGGGAGCCGGTGTCGACCGCCTGCCCCCGAGCATCGTCGAGGCCGACCGCGTCGCCGAGCCACCCGCAGTCGGAGACCCGTCGAGCGGCCGCCTCGAACGAGTCGACGGCCGCCCGGGCCCACTCGGCGGGCGCCCGCGCCGCGGCCAGCGCCCCGATGTTCACCGCCGCCCCCGACCGCAGGCTGGACGGGGCCAGCCGGTCCCCCAGCTCAGCGATCGGCTGCAGCGCGCCCGCGGCCACGTCGAGCGCGGCGGCGATAGTCGCGCTGGAGCGCAGCGAGCACCCCGCCAGCGGCACGTGCCCGGCCAGCGACCACAGCGGGTCGGCGGTGAGCGCGCGGGCCGACTCGGCCCGCGCGGTGATCTCGTCGACGGCCCGGCGCAGCTCGGCCTCCTCGGGGACCGCGCCGCTCGAGACGGCGGCCTGCAACTGGGAGACCTGGGCCTGGGCGGCTTCCAGGTGCGACCGCGCGAGCAGGCCGCGCACGACGATCCAGGTGCCGGCCCCAAGTAGGACGACCAGCAGCAACGCGCCGCCCGCCACGATCCGCCGGTCCGGTCGCCACTCCCGCCGCGGCGACGAGCCCGTGCCACCGCCGCCCGGCCGTTCCTCCGCTACTCCGGACGGCTGTTCCGCTTCCCCCGCCGGCCGCTGCGTCACCGGCCTGTCGAACGGTCGGAACCGCGGTCGGACGTGCCCGCGCCATAGGCGAGCGGCGCGGTGTGGTCCCCCGGCTCGCGCTGAGCGGCGATCTCGACTGCCGACGAGTCCGCACCGGCTTCGGTGGCCTGACCAGCTGCCCACTCCACGGATCCCGAAGACCCGGCCGGCGCGCCCGCGCCACCCGAACGCCCGCCCGGCGACCCACCGGCCGACGGATCGGAGCCCGCCGCCGGACCAACCGGTCTCGAGCCTGCTGGCCCCTCGCCGGCCGGCCCCACGCCCGGCGAGTTGGAACCGGGCCCCGTGGTGCCCTGCTGCTGCCGCGTGCCCTGCCGCCCAGCGGCCGGTCGCTTCATCGCCGGCGCAACGAGCGGCGCCGGCGCCGCTCGTTGCGCCGGCAGCTGCGCGGAACCGGCTACCGGCGCCGCAGGCACAGAGGCGCCCGAGGCCGCGGATCCGCCGCCGGCCGGGCGCAGTCCACGGTCGGGCGCTGCTGGAATGCGGATCCGGTTCGCCCCGGTCGTGCGCGTGTGCCGGGCGCGCGGCGCGTAGCTCTCGTACCGCCCGTAGTAGCTGGCGTTCTGGCTCTTGGCCGGCACCATATTGAGAACCGTTCCGATCATCCGCGCGTCGACCGCCCGCAGGGCATCCGCGGCCCGGCGCAGCTGCTCGCGCCGCGTCCGGCCGACCCGGGCGATCAGCAGGGCGCCGTCCACCCTGGTCGACAGCACGGCGGCGTCGGTGACGGGCAGCAGCGGCGGCGCATCGATGAGGACGATGTCGAAGCGGGAGCAGAGCACCTCGATCAGGTCGGACATGTTGCGGGACCCGAGCAGCTCACTCGGGTTGGGCGGGATCGGTCCGCTCGGCAGCACCTCGACCCGGCCGTCGCCGACCCGGCCCTCGCCCCAGGGCTGGAGCACGTCGTCGAGGTCGGCCGCGCCGATCAGCACCGAGGTCAGCCCGGCGGCGGACTCGACACCCAGGTACTCGCCGAAGGACGGCCGGCGCAGGTCGCCCTCGACCAGGCACACTCGGGCGCCGCCCTGCGCCAGGGTGATCGCGAGGTTGCAGGTCGTGGTGGTCTTGCCCTCCCGCGACACGGAGCTGCTGACGAGGATCGACCGGGGGGCGGTGTCGACGTCCACGAACTGCAGGTTGGTGCGGAGCTGGCGAAACGACTCGGCGCGCTGCGTGTACGGGCCGGAGTGGATGATCAGCGGTTGCCGCCCGGAGCTCGAGTCGAAGTTGATCATTGCCAGGTTCGGCAGCCCGGTGACGCCGGCGGCGTCTTCCTCACTGGAGATGCTGGTGTCCAGCCGGTGGCGCAGGAACGCGGCGCCGATGCTGATCAGCAGGCCGAGCAGCACGCCGAGCGCGATGTTGCGCACCGGCTGCGGCGAGACCGGTGTGGTGGGGAGCTTGGCGTGTTCCCAGACGCTGACCCGCACCGTCGGCGGCTCGTCCTCGGCCGGCCGCTCGATCCGGGCGACGGCCTCGGAGAACGTCTCGCCGACCGCGTCCGCGATCGACTGCGCCCGGCGCGGGTCGGCGTCCCGCACGACGGCGCGCAACAGGACGGTGTCCGGAACGGCCTGCGCCTGGATGCGCGCGCGCAGCGCGGACGGGCTGTCGCCGAGCTTCAGCTGGTCGACCACAGCCTCGGCGACCCGGTCGCTCGCGACGAGATTGGCGTAGGACTTCACCCGCTGCTGGGAGAGCAGGCCGCCCTGATAGGCCAAGGCCGCGTTCGCGCCGTTGTCGGACGAGGACACCACCATGGTCACCGTGGCCGCGTAGATCCGGTCCGCACGCCAGTTCATGCCAGCCGCGAGCAAACCTCCCAGTACGGCGCAGGCCAGTACAAGCAACCAGCTTCGACGCAGGACGCGCACGTAGTCGCGCAGTTCCACTCGTCGACCACCCTCCCGGACTCTCGCCCGAACACTCACCGTGACACTCGACAGACGCAACGTACCGTAGCGGTAGCCGGTCATTTACTCACAGCGGCAATTACTCTATGGCCTCATGTGGAGACGTAGAGTAGACGGACGACGTCACGGTCTGTGGACAACAGCGGTTGCGCGGCGCGTGTCGCGACTCAACCTCCAGCAACGGGTCGGTCTGCAGATCGTGCTGGACGTCTGCGCGCTCGCGCTCGGGTTCATCGCCGCTCAGGTCGGCCGACTCGACCTGGACCCGGCCGCGCTCACCGATCCGGGCTTCTGGGTCATCGTCTTCCTCGCCGTGTGCCTGCTCCACTTCCTGGGCACGGCGCTGCACCTCTACCTGGGCCGGTACCGGTTCGGCGGGTTCGAGGAGGTGTTCGGCATCCTGGTCGCGGTGGCTCTCACCGTCCTCGGGGTGCTCGTGGTGGTGCTGGCGGTCGGCGTGCCGCGGCCGGTACCGCTCAGCGTGCCGCCGCTGGGCGGGGCGGTCACCCTGGTGCTGATGCTCGGCATCCGCTACCTGTGGCGGCTGGCCGAGGAGCGGCTGCGCCGGCCGGCCCCCGACGCCACCGAGCCGCTGATCGTCTTCGGCGCGGGCGACGGCGGGCAGCGGGTGCTCACCGCGATGCTGCGCACGCCGAGCAGCCCCTACTACCCGGTCGCGCTGCTCGACGACGACCCCCGGACCTGGAACCTGCAGCTGTCCGGGGTGCGGGTCCGCGGCGGCCGGGACGCGATCGCCGGCGTCGCCGCCTCCACCGGCGCACGCACCCTGCTCGTCGCGATCCCGAGCGCGGACGCGGCGCTGCTGCGGGAGATCAGCGCGCTGGCCGAACCGGCCGGTCTCGCCGTCAAGGTGCTCCCCCGCGTCGCAGACCTGGTGGACGGCACCGTCGGCGTAGCGGACATTCGCGATCTCGACCTCGCCGACCTGCTCGGCCGCCGGCAGATCCAGACCGACATGACGGCCGCCGAGCGCTACCTCACCGGCCGCCGGGTCCTCGTGACCGGCGCCGGCGGGTCGATCGGATCGGAGCTGTGCCGGCAGATCCACGCCTTCGGGCCGGCCGAACTGATCATGCTCGACCGGGACGAGTCGGCGCTGCGCGCCGTCCAGCTCTCGCTGCACGGCCGGGCGATGCTCGACGACGACACGATCGTCCTCGGCGACATCCGCGACACCGAGCTCATGGCCGCGCTGTTCGCCGCCCGCCGGCCCGAGGTCGTCTTCCACGCCGCGGCGCTCAAGCACCTCCCGCTGCTGGAGCGCTTCCCGGGCGAGTCGGTGAAGACGAACCTGTGGGGGACGCTGACCGTCCTGGAGGCCGCGGCCGCCTGCGGGGTGCGGCGCCTGGTGAACATCTCGACCGACAAGGCCGCCAACCCGAGCAGCGTGCTCGGCCACTCCAAGCGGATCACCGAGCGCCTCACCGCGCACGTCGCGGGCCAGGCGCCGGGGGTGCTGGTCAGCGTCCGCTTCGGCAACGTGCTCGGCAGCAACGGCTCGGTGCTGACCGTCTTCGCCGGCCAGCTCGCCGCGGGCGGGCCACTGACGGTCACCCACCCGGAGGTGACCCGCTACTTCATGACCATCCAGGAGGCCGTCCAGCTCGTCCTGCAGGCCGGGGCGCTGGGCTCCGCCGGCGAGGCGCTGGTCCTCGACATGGGGGAACCGGTGCGCATCGCGGACGTCGCCCGTCGCATCGCGGCCCGCGCGCCCGCGCCGGTGGACATCGTCTACACCGGGCTCGGGGCCGGCGAGAAGCTGCACGAGGAACTGCTGGGCGCCGGCGAGTGGGACTCCCGGCCGCGGCACCCGCTGATCTCACAGGTACCGGTACCGCCGCTGGACCCGGCCGCCGTCCGGGACATCGACCCGTACGCGGCACCGGATCTGATCCGGGCCACGCTGACCCGGCTGGCCGCCGAACAGCCCATGCCGAACGTGCCGCGCCAGACCAATCCAGGTCAGGACGAGCCGCGCCAGACCGGGCCGCGTCAGGACGGGCCGCGTCAGGACGGACCGACCGAGGCGCGGACCGGGTGAGTCGGTGGTGACGGTCAGTGGTGGGTGGTGTCCGCGGATCTGGGCGCGGCGCCGGGGGCCTCGCCGAGGCGTTCCTGGTACCAGTACACGGTCTCCTCCAGGGTCGCCCGCAGGTCAGAGCGCTCGACGGAGCCGAACAGCGCGTGCATGGCGTCCGGGCGGGCGCGCGAGTCGCGGACGTCCCCGGCGCGCGGCGCGCCGTGCGCCACGTCCAGCCGGCGGCCGAGGATGTCCTCGAGGTGGGCGACCAACGCCAGCAGGTCGGTGCTCGTCCCGAACGCCAGGTTCACCGGCCCGGGGTGGGCCAGCCGACGGCAGGCCGCGTCGGCCAGCAGCCCGGCGACCGCCTCGACGTAGGTGAAGTCCCTGGTCTGCCGGCCGTCGCCGTGCACCGGCAGCGGACGTCCACGCAGCGCGGCGTCGATGAACGACGGCACGACAGCGGCGTGGGCGTGCCGGGCCGGCTGGTACGGGCCGTAGACGTTGAACAGCCGCGCGACCAGGACCGGCAGCCCGAAGCTCGCCTGGTGCGCCAGGGCGTACCCCTCGGCCGCCAGCGCGCTGGCCGCGTACGGGCTGGTCGGACGCGGCGGGTCGTCCTCGCTCTGGGAGCGGCCGCCGGACGTCCCGTATACCAGAGCGGAGGAGACGACCACCACGTGGGTCTCGCCCCGCTGTGCCACGTCGAGCACGGTCAGTGTGCCGGTCGCGTTGACGTGGTGGGTGGCCAGCGGGTCGAGCAGCGAACGCTCGACGGAGGGCCGCGCCGCCAGATGGACGACGCTGTCCGCCCCGGTGCAGGCGTCCTCCAGCAGCTCCCGGTCGGTGACGCTGCCGAGGACGAGGCGCGCGGGCAGGCCGATCAGGTTCGACCGGGCTCCGGTGCTGAGGTCGTCGACGACGACCACCTCGCAGCCACGGGCCAGCAGCGCACGAGTCAGGTGGGCACCGATGAACCCGGCGCCCCCGGTCACCACGACCCTCATCGTCCGAATCACTCCCCACGATCACATCAGGCAACGATAAGCAACCGATCAGATGCTGATAGTAATCGAGTTGCGGGAAACGGTCGGCGATACGGCGCATCCCGGGGCGGCACACCCTCCGGCCAGGCGACACCACCCGACGGGATCGACTACTCAGAGTGTCCGATTGAACGGGCGCCGTCATCGCTCTACGGTCGGCCCCGTGCCAGACCTCGGACGCCAGCTCGTCATCGTGGGAGCCGGCGGCCACGGCCGCGAGCTCCTCGACCTCGTCGAGGCGGTCAACGCCGCCAGCGACCGGGACATCTACCGGTTCCTCGGGTTCCTCGACGACGGCGAGGTCGATCCCGACCCGCTCGCCCGGCGCGGGAGCACCGTGCTGGGCGGGCTCGACCTGCTGGCCAGCCTCGAGGCCGACTACCTGATCGGCGTCGGCGCAGCGGCCTCACGGGCCCGCATCGACCGGTACGCCAGCGCGTGCGGACGGCGCCCGGCCACGATCGTCCATCCCCGCGCCCACCTGGGCGGCGACGTGAAGCTCGGGCCGGGCACCGTGGTCTGCGCGTTCGCGAGCCTCACCACCAACATCGAGACGGGCCGGCACGTCCTGGTGAACATCGGCGCCGGCATCGCGCACGACTGCCGCCTCGGCGACTACGCGACGCTCGCCCCCGGCGCCCGGATCGGCGGTGCCGTCGAGGTCGGCCCCGGCGCCTGGGTGGGGATGCAGGCCAGCGTCGTGCGGAGCCGGCGGATCGGTGCCGGGGCGGTGGTCGGCGCCGGGGCGGTCGTCACCGGCGACGTGCGCCCCGGACTCGTCGTGGCCGGGGTGCCGGCCCGCCCGATCGACCCGTCCGACGCCGGTGCGGACGCCGCCCGGCCACCGATAGTGGAACCGAGGACGCCCGAACCCCAGTCCGGGGCACCCCGAGCCGACCTATGATCGGGAGGTGCACCGCTGGTTCGACCTCGCAGGCACTGACAACACCCGTGACCTCGGCGGGATGCCGACGCCCGACGGGCGCCTGACCCGGTCGGGCGTCTTCCTGCGCAGCGACACCCTGCAGGAGCTGACCACCGCCGACGTGGCCCGGCTGCGCGAGGTGTTCGGCCTGCGGACGGTGCTCGACCTGCGGGCCCGGGTGGAGGCCGCGCGGGAGGGCCGCGGCCCGCTGGAGTACGAGGACGTGGCCTACCACAACCACTCGTTCCTGCCCGGCGAATGGATCATGCCGGACGATCCCCGGTTCCCCGCGATCGTGAAGGACCTCGACTCGGTCGACCGGGTCGAGCACTACCTGGACTACCTCCGCCTGGCCGGGGACGCCGTGGCCGAATCCATCCGCCTGCTCGCCCAGCCGGTGACGGGGCCGACGCTGTTCCACTGTGCCGCCGGCAAGGACCGCACCGGCGTGCTGTCGGCGCTCCTGCTCGGGATCGTCGGCGTCGACGACGAGGCGATCATCAAGGACTACACCCTGACCAACGAGCGCATCGCCCGGGTCGACGCCCGGCTCGCCCGCCGCCCGTCCTACAACCGGCCCGAGGATCCACTGACCATCGACAAGATGAGCTGCCGGCCGGAGGTCATGCGCGGTTTTCTCGGCGGTGTCGCCGAGATCTGGGGTGGTCCGGCCGCCTGGGCGCGCGGGGCGGGCGTCCCCGAGGAGGACCTGCGCTCGCTGCGGTCACGGCTTGTCGGGTGAGGCGGGGGGACGGCTGGAACGGCTGCGGCGAAGACCACGACCGCTCGGACACATCACCCGTACGGAACGGACAATAGGAGACATGATCCGGCGCGCGCCCGTCACCGCGGTCCTGGCCGTGGTCATCATGATCGCGCTGCTGTCCGGATGCAGCCACATCTTCGAACGGCCCTTCGCCGACGTGCCCGCCGACCTGATCCCCGTGTTCCAGGCCGCGGCGGCCACCTACGGGGTCCTCAGCGCGGCGCAGCTCGCCGCGCAGGCCAGGGTGGAGAGCAGCTTCGATCCCGCGGCCGTCTCGCACGCCGGCGCCCGCGGCATGATGCAGTTCCTCCCGACCACCTGGGCGGAGTTCGGCATCGACGGCAGCGGCGACGGCCGCGCCGACCCCCTCGAGCCCCGCGACGCGATCGTCTCGGCGGCCAACTACGAGGCACACCTGGCCGAGGCCGTGGCCAATCTGCCCGGGGACCGCATCTCCCTGGTGCTCGCGGCCTACAACGCGGGGCCGGACGCCGTCCGCGCCGCGGGAGGCATCCCGGACTTCGACGAGACCCGCTCCTATGTCGCTCGGGTGCATGACTGGGCCGCCACCTATCGGGACCAGCTCTGACGGCGTGACATGCTCGACGCCGTGGCAGCAGACCAGTCCGGCGAGGCATCCGCGCACGAGCCCCCGGCCGGTCCGGGATCGTCGGCGGAGGGCGCTCCGCTGCCCCCGTCCCTCTCGCCGGCCACCGCGGCCTCCTTCTCCTCCTCCACCCCCGTCTCCTCGACGTCGGGGCCCGGCCACGTCGTGCCGCCGGCCCGGACCGCGCCGCCCGCGCGGGACGACGCCCTCGGCGGCGCACCGGCCGGCCGCGCGCTTCCGCCCCGCGGCTCCACCGACGAGGTGATCCGCCGGGTCGAGCTGGCGAGCGGCCGGCTCGCCGCGCGGGCGGTCACCCGGATGACCGAGGTGCTCCCCTGGTACCCGGCGATGTCCGCCCGGCACCGCGCCGACATTCAGCTCGTGGTGCAGGCCGGGATCTCGTCGTTCGTCGAGTGGTGCCGCCGCCCCGAGCACGCCCGGGAGCTGTCCGGCGACGTCTTCCGGGTCGCGCCCCGCGAGCTGGTGCGGGCGGTGACCTTCCGCCGACTGGTCGACCTCGTCCGGGTCGCCGTCGAGGCGATCGAGGCCGAGGTGCCGACACTGGCCGGCCCGGAGCACGAGCAGCGGCTGCTCGCCGATGTGTTGCGCTACTCCCGGGACATCGCGTTCGCCGGCGCGGTCGTGTACGCGCGGGCCGCCGAGGAGCGCGGTGCGTGGGACGCCCGGTTGGAGGCGCTGGTCGTCGACCACGTGGTGCGCGGCGAGGTCGACCGCGGCCTGCCGTCGCGGGCCGCCGCGGTCGGCTGGCGCAACCCGCCGTCGGTCACCGTCGTCGTCGGCGCGGCGCCGCCGACCTCGCCCGAGGTCGCCGTCGACGAGGTGCACCGGCTGGCGCGGGGGGCCGGCCTCGAGGTGCTCGCCGGGGTCCACCATGACCGGCTCGTGATGGTCGTCGGCGGCGCCTTCGGCCCTGACGACGGCGACCCGCCGGGCCCGTCGGCGACCAGCGGCGGAAGCGGGGCCGGCAGCGTTGGGCACGGTGGGTCTGGGCACGGTGGGAGTGGGCACAGTGGGAGTGGGCCTGGCGGCGTCGGCGGGTCCGCGTCCTCGTCCGCCGCGACGGGTGCCGGGGGCGGGTCCGGCCGCGGCGACACCCCGCCGCCGTCCGGCGACGCCGACACCGCGCTGGAGGCCGCCCGCGCGCTGCTGCCCGCCTGCGGGCCGGGCCCCGTGGTGGTCGGGCCGATCGCGGGCGATCTCACCGGGGCGCCCCGGTGCGCCCGCGCGGCGCTCGCCGCCGCGGACGTCGTCGCCGCCTGGCCGGCGGCGCCGCGCCCGGTCTCGGCGAGCGCGCTGCTGCCGGAACTCGCGCTGGCCGGTGATCCGGACGCGCGGCAGAGCCTGATCAGGGAGGTCTACCTCCCGCTGCGCCACGCCGGCACCCCGCTGTTGGAGACAGCCGGCGCATACCTCGACTTCGGCGCGTCGCTGGAGGCGACCGCCCGGGCGCTCTACCTTCATCCGAACACGGTGCGTTACCGGCTGCGCAAGGCCGCGGACGTCTGCGGTCTCGATCCCGCCGATCACCGCGAGCGGTTCATACTGCACATCGCTCTGGTGCTCGGCCGCCTGGACGGTGCGTAACCTACAGGTCAGATGGGACCGGACCCCCGTCCGCGACCCGCCCGCGCGACCCCTCCCATCGGTGCGAGAACCGTCACACCAAGCAAATTTACCGCCCTGTCACCGGATTCCGGTCCAGAGGCGTGGAGGGGCACTAACGTACCGCCGGAGCCCGCCGCTTTGTAGGAAACCGACAACGAGCCGACGAGACATCGGTGACTCGTCGCCAGCGACAACGACCGGCCACACGGGGTTAGGTGAATACGTGCTCGCGATCCTCGCACCAGGACAGGGTGCTCAGACGCCGGGACAGCTCCGTCCCTGGCTGGAACTCGACGGCGTCGAGTCCCGGCTGCGCTGGTGGTCGGCGGCGGCCGGTTTGGACCTCGTCGACATCGGCTGCGAGGCACCGGCGGAGACGATCCGGGATACCGCGATCGCCCAGCCGCTCATCGTCGCGAACGGGCTGCTGGCCGCCGAGCAGCTCGGCCTGCTGCCGGCGGTCCCCGCCGGCGGCGCCCGCGCCGTCGTGGCCGGGCACAGCGTCGGCGAGATCACCGGCGCCGCGATCACCGGCTCGCTCACCCCGGAGTCGGCGCTGCTGTTCGTCGGCCTGCGGGGCCGCGCGATGGCCGAGGCGTCCGCGCGGACCCCCACCGGGATGACCGCGCTGCTCGGCGGCGACCCGGACGAGGTCGCCGCGGCGCTGGAGGGAATGGGCCTCACCGCCGCGAACCGCAACGGCGCCGGGCAGATCGTCGCCGCGGGCACGCTCGAGGACCTCGCGAAACTCGCCGACTCCCCGCCACCGAAGACGAAGCTGCGGCCCCTGTCCGTAGCCGGCGCGTTCCACACCCACCACATGGCCTCGGCCGGCGACGCGCTGCGCGCCGTCGCGGGCGGCATCCGGCCCGGGGCTCCGGTCCTCGGCCAGCTCTCCAACGCCGACGGCGCCGCGGTGCACGACGGCCCCGACCTCCTCACCCGGCTGGTCACCCAGGTGGCGGCACCGGTGCGCTGGGATCTGTGCCTGGCCGCCATGCGCGAGGCCGGGGTGACCGCCGTGATCGAGCTGCCGCCCGCCGGCACGCTCGCCGGCATCGCCCGGCGCGAGCTGCGGGGAGCGAAGATCGTCGCGGTGAAGACGCCCGCTGATCTGGACGCCGCCCGCGAGCTCGTCGCCGAGTACCTGCCCCCCGCCGGGGTGGCCGTGCCGCCCCAGGCCGAGTCCCTGGTCGGGGCGGCCTCATGACAGGGGCGCGGTTGCTGGGGCTGGGCACCTACCGCCCGGGCCGGCTGGTCACCAACGACGAGATCACCCGGCAGGTCGACACCTCGGACCTCTGGATCCGCACCCGGACCGGCATCTCGACCCGGCGGATCGCCGACGACGACGAGACCACGGTCGCGATGGGGGTCAGCGCGGCGGACAAGGCGCTGGCCGCCGCCGGGCTGGCCGCTCGCGACGTCGACGCCGTGATCGGGGCGACCTGCACGGCACCGTCCCAGATCCCGGGCACCGCGCCGCAGGTCGCCTCCCGGCTCGGCGCGTCGGCCGCGGGGACCTTCGACATCAACGGCGGCTGCGCCGGCTTCTGCTACGCCGTCTCCACCGCGGCGGACATGGTGCGGGCCGGCAGCGCCCGGCACGTGCTGGTCGTCGCGACCGAGCGGCTCTCCGACTACACCGACTGGAGTGACCGTTCCACCTGCATCCTGCTCGCGGACGGCGCCGGCGCGGTCGTGATCAGTGCCGCCGAGACCGATCACATCGGCCCGGCTGTCTGGGGCCACGACGGGTCGCGGCCCGAGGCGATCCAGGTTCCCGGGCGGGGCGACAACTCGTTCCGCATGGAGGGCCCGGCCGTGTTCCGTTGGGCCATCTCGCTCGTTCCCACCCTGCGCACGGTCTGCGACCGGGCCGGTGTGGCGCCCGAAGAACTGGCCGCGATCGTGCCGCACCAGGCGAACCTGCGCATCGTCGAGGCGCTCGCGGGTGGCCTCGGTGTCCCCGACGTGCCGATCGCCCGCGATGTGGTGGACTCCGGCAACACGTCCGCGGCGAGCATCCCGCTGGCGCTCGATCGGATGATGGAAGCCGGCGAGGTCGTCTCGGGCGATCCGGTGCTGCTGTTCGGTTTCGGCGCCGGCCTGACCTACTGCGGACAGGTCGTCCGATGCCCCTGAGCACCGACGGCCCCGAGCACCACATTTCTCCCAGGTACTCCGCTGCCCCCGAGTACCCCGGCCCGAGCCGCGGCCACCCGTGCCGCGACCGGGCCCCGCACCACCGCCGTACGGAGCTGCCCGCGCGGGCCGTCCGTCCAGCCACCGGCTCGACCGGAACGCTGATCCCGTAACGCACAGGAGGAAAGCCATGTCGCAAACCGATATCCTCGCCGGCCTCGCCGCGATCCTCGAGGAAGTCGCCGGTGTGGACCCGGCCGACGTCACCGCGGACAAGACCTTCATCGACGACCTGGACGTCGACTCGCTCTCCATGGTCGAGGTCGTCGTCGCGGCCGAGGAGAAGTTCGGCGTGAAGATCCCGGACGAGGACGTCAAGACCCTCAAGACCGTCGGCGACGCCGTCTCGTACATCCAGCGGGCGGGTGTCGCCGCGTGACCCCGACCCCCAGGCAGGTCGTCGTCACCGGCCTCGGGGCTACCACTCCCCTCGGCGGCGACGTGCCGTCCACGTGGGAGGGGCTGCTCTCCGGCCGCTCCGGCGCGCGTCGCCTGACTGAGGACTGGGTCGAACAGCTCCCCGTCCACATCGCCGCCCCGCTCGCCGTCGAGCCACCGCTGGGCCGCGTCGAGGCCAGAACCCTCGACCGCAGCCAGCAGATGGCGCTGGTCGCCGCGCGGGAGGCGTGGGCCCACGCGGGCTCCCCGGAAGTCGACTCCGAGCGCCTCGCCGTCTGCGTGGCGTCCGGGATCGGCGGGGTGCTGACCCTGCTCAACCAGCACGACGTGCTGCGGGAGCGTGGGGCTCGGCGGGTGTCCCCGCACGTCGTGCCGATGCTGATGCCGAACGGCCCGGCGAGCACGGTCGGCCTGGCGTTCGGCGCCAAGGCCGGTGTGCACGCGCCGGTCAGCGCGTGTGCGTCCGGCTCGGAGGCGATCGCGCTGGCGCTGGACATCATCCGCGCCGGCCGGGCGGACATCGTGATCGCCGGCGGCACGGAGGCGGCGATCGCCGCCCTGCCGATCGCCGGGTTCGCGCAGATGCAGGCGCTCTCCCGGCGTAACGACGCTCCCGAGGCCGCCTCGCGACCGTTCGACAAGGCCCGGGACGGCTTCCTGCTCGGCGAGGGCGCGGCGGTCATCGTGGTGGAGGCGGCGGAGCACGCGCAGGCACGCGGCGCGCGGGTCCTCGGGACCCTCGCCGGCGCCGGCATCAGCTCGGACGCCTACCACGTGGCCGCGACGGATCCGACCGGTGCCGGCGCGGCCCGGGCGATCCGGGCGGCGCTGCGCTCGGCCTCCCTGGAGCCCGAGGACGTCATCCACGTCAACGCGCACGCGACGTCGACCCCGACCGGAGACGTCGCCGAGTCGATCGCGCTTCGGCTGGCGCTGGGCTCCGCGCTCGACTCGATCGCGGTGACCTCGACCAAGTCGATGACCGGCCACCTGCTCGGGGCGGCCGGCGCGCTGGAGGCCGTGGTCACGCTGCTCTCGCTGCGCGAGCGCGTCGTCCCCGCGACGCGCAATCTCGACGCGCTCGACGACGAGATCGCCCTGGATGTCGTGAGCATCGACAACCGGGAGCTCGGCACCGGCGCGGGCCTGTCGAACTCGTTCGGGTTCGGTGGGCACGACGTCTGTCTCGCGTTCACGGTGTAGGACGCACGCCCGGCGCCCCGAGGGAAGACCGTGCCGCCCGCCACGGCGGCGGCACGCCCGGGGGCGCCGGGACGGTTCGCCGGGATCCAAGCCCCGGCCAGGAAACACCTCACGGTGGCCGCACCGGGGCCGCCATCTGCGCAGGAGCAGGCTGATACCGCTCAACCAAGGAGACCTACGGTGAGTCTGTCCACCATCGACCGCACCGATTCCCGAACTCCCGTCTCGCGGCTGAGCCGCTTCTTCGACCCGGACACGCTCTCGCTGTTCGCCTCCGCCGACGGTTCGGGTGTCGTGGCCGGCCAGGGCCTCGTCGACGGCAACGAGGTCGTCGCCTTCGCCACCGACCCCACGGTCCAGGGCGGCGCGATGGGCCGGGACGGCTGCGCGCGCATCGTGCACGCGATCGAGTCGGCCGTCCGGATGAGCTGCCCCGTGATCGGTATCTGGCACTCCGGGGGCGCCCGCCTGCAGGAGGGTGTGGCCTCGCTCGACGGCGTCGGCCGGGTGTTCGCGGCGACGGTCCGCGCCTCGGGACGGGTGCCACAGATCTCGCTGGTCCTCGGGGCCGCGGCCGGCGGCGCCGCCTACGGCCCGGCGCTCACCGACCTGGTCATCACCGGGCCCGACGCGAAGGTCTTCGTCACCGGCCCGGACGTCGTCCGCTCGGTGACCGGCGAGGAGTGCACGGCCGACAGCCTCGGCGGCCCCGAGGTCCACTCGACCCGCAGCGGAGTCGTCCACCTCGCCTGCGACACCGACGACGCCGCGTTCGACCGGACCCGCGCGATCACCGCGCTGCTGGCCGACCAGGGCTCCATCGGCCACGTCGCCGAGCGTGAGCTCGGCGATCTGCTGCCGGAGAACCCCCGCCGCGCCTACGACGTGCGGCCGCTCGTCGCCGGCCTGCTCGACGACGAGGTCGTCGAGCTGCACCCCAAGTGGGCGCGCAACATCGTCACGGCCCTCGGCCGCCTCGGCGGGCGGACGGTCGGCGTGGTGGCGAACAACCCGCTGCGCCGCGGTGGCTGCCTCGACGCGCTCTCGGCGGAGAAGGCCTCGCGGTTCGTGCGGATGTGCGACTCGTTCGGGATCCCGCTCGTGGTGCTCGTCGACGTCCCCGGCTACCTGCCCGGCGTGGGCCAGGAGTGGGAGGGTGTGGTCCGGCGCGGCGCGAAACTGCTCTACGCCTTCTCCGAGTGCACCGTGCCCCGGGTCACCGTCGTCACCCGCAAGGCCTACGGCGGCGCGTACATCGCGATGAACGCCCGCTGCCTGGGCGCGACCGCGGTCTACGCGTGGCCTACCGCGCAGCTCGCGGTCATGGGGGCGGAGGCCGCGGTCGGCATCCTGCACCGCCGGCAGCTGGCCGAGGTGCCCGCCCAGCGCCGCCCGGACGTGATGGCCGAGCTGGCCGAGGAGCACGTCCGCACCGTCGGCGGGATCGACCGCGCGGTGGAGCTGGGCGTGGTGGACGCGGTCGTCACACCCGCGACGACCCGCGGGGCGGTCGCGGCCGCGCTCGCCGACGCGGTCGCCGCGGCCCGGGTGGACAAGAACGTTCACGGCAACATCCCTCTGTAGTTCCTCCCGCTCCACCCGGCCCGCCGGCCGGGGCGCTGGCCCTCGACGGCTCCGGCCCTCGACGGCGCTGGTCTTCGAGACGTGGCGGCCGGGCGAGTCCCTGGACTCCCCCGGCCGCCACGTCTCATCTCGGGGCTGTCGCCCTCCGGCCCGTGCTCCCGGGCCTCGCCACCGGACGCCGTCGCGGCCCACCGGACCCGCCCGGCGAGTGGGCCCGTCACGACCCAGGGGGCTCAGACCCGCCCGTCGGTGGCGTCGACGAGCCGGCGCACGTCCGTCACCAGCAGGGCGAGCTCGGCGTCCGGCACCTCGCCGGGACCCACGGCCGCCAGCCGGGCCACCTGCGCGTCGAGATCCTTCACGGCCGGCCTCCTGTCCGACACCCGCACTCCACTCACTGGACGCCCCGTGTGCGGCGCCACCCCACGCGCCCGCCACCTCGCAGGCCCTGCCGACAGGGCCTGCCCTACCGGCGGCCCCTGCCCCGCCTGCGGGCAGCGCCTGCCCACCCGGCCACACCGAGATTGTCGAACACATGTTCGAATGCTAGGGCATCATCACCCAGCCACCAAGCCGCGGTCCGGACACGTGACCGATCCGCGACCCCGAGCCACCCGGCTCCACCCTCGTTCCCGCCCGCCCGCGCGAAATACTTAGCTGCGCGAAATAAATATCGGCCGGGGTGTGTTGTGAACCTCGGAGGTGCACCGCATGAGTCGTTCGGACCAGGTCACGTCGAGGACGAGCGCAGGAAGCGCGGAGGAGGCAGGCACCCGGGTGCCGTCGTCCACTGGCACCTTCGCCGCCCTCCAGGTACCGAACTTCCGCCTCTTCCTCGGCGGTCAGGTGGTCTCGCTGTGCGGGACCTGGATGCAGATGATCGCCCTGGGCTGGCTGGTGCTGTCACTCGGCGCGTCCGGCACCGAACTCGGGCTCGTCACCGCGGCCCAGTTCCTGCCCGTGCTGCTGTTCGGCGCCTACGGCGGGCTGATCGCCGACCGCTCGAACACCCGCAGGCTCCTGATCACCACTCAGATCATTCTCGGTTCCCTCGCCGTCCTGCTCGGCATCCTGGACCTGACGGGCACGGCACGCCTGTGGATGGTCGCCGCCGTCGCCGCGGCGATCGGGATGACCAGCGCGGTGGACAACCCGGCGCGGCAGAGCTTCGTCCAGGAGATGGTGGGATCGGAGTTCCTGCCCAACGCCGTCACGCTGAACTCGGTGACCATGAACGCGGCCCGGGTCGTCGGGCCCGGCATCGCCGGCATCCTCATCAGCCTGGTCGGCACCAGCGGCTGTTTCCTGCTGAACGGCGCCTCGTTCGTCGCCGTGGTCATCGCGCTCCAGCGGATCGACACCGCGGCGCTGGTGCGCCGGCATCCCGTGCCGCGGGCACCGGGGCAGGTGCGCTCCGGGCTCGCCTACGCGATGCGGACGCCGAGCCTGCGTATCCCGCTGCTCATGATGGCCGTGATCGGAGCGTTGTCCTACGAGTTCCAGGTCGTGCTGCCGCTCGTGGCACGTGAGACCTTTGGCGGGTCGGCCGCGACGTACAGCCTTCTCACCGGCGCGATGGGTGCGGGGGCCGTGGCCGGTGGCCTGGTCGTCGCCCGGCACCGGCGGGTGGGGGTCCCGGCTCTGGCGGTCACCTCCGGGGTGTTCGGCGTGGTCACCCTGGTGGCAGCCGCGGCCCCGGTGCTGGCGCTGGAGGTCGCCGCGCTCGTGGTGGTCGGCGCGGCGAGCGTCGCGTTCATCTCCACCGGCAACGCGACCGTGCAGCTCTCCGCGGCACCGGAGATGCGTGGCCGGGTGATGGCCCTGTGGTCGGTGGCGTTCCTCGGCTCGACCCCGGTCGGCGGCCCGATCGCGGGCTGGGTGTCCGAGACGTTCGGTGCGCGGGCCGGCCTGGCGATGGCCGGCGCGGCGGCGTTGGCCGGATCCGCCTTCGCGGCGGCGTCCCTGCGCAGCCGGGCCGCGCGCACCCAGGCGGTCCCGGCGGCTGCGGCCATCTCCCGGCCACCGGCCGCGCCAGCCGGCGACCCAACACCCGCCACCGCCAGCGACCCGGCGGCCGCCACGGCGACCGACACCGCGCTCGGCAACCCGGTGGAGGCGGTGCTGAGCGCCGCGAACGCCGCTGCCGCACCGACACCGAAACACGGACCGGCCCTACAGGACGTCTGACACCCGACTCGGGGCAATCGGTATGTCGGCCGCCGTCGCATCGAATCAGTTGGCGGTGGAGGGGCCCTCCGGGAGTGCCCGTGGCACGGGGGGCGCCCCGCGGGCGGCTGCCCGGCCGAGTTCGGGAAGTTCCCGGAGATCGTCGTGGTGCATCCCGCGGTGTGCCTGGACCGCCGAGCGGTGGTAGTCCTCCGCCACGGCCATGAACCCCGGTTCCATGTAGCGGCGGCCGTCGACCGTCGGGCCGACCGTCCCCTCCATGATGGCCTCGACGTCCTCGCCGGTGATCGTCTTGTGGGTCTCCAGCGCATGGGTGAGGGACAGCACCTCGCGCCGGTTCGCGGACAGGACGGTCTCGGTGCGGGCGTAGATCTCCCGCAACTTGGCCTCGACCTGCTCACCGAAGGGCCGGTCCGAGTCGATGGACGCCTGGCCCATCTGGTGCTCGATCATGCTCAGCCGGGACGCGAGCGTCTCGCCCATCGCGGCCGAGGAGATGTTGCTCGACACCAGCAGGGTGGCGCTGCGCAGGTCACCACCGACACCCACGGTGTTGTCGCCGTCGAAGAACATCCGCTCGCCGGCGAGCGAGGCGAGGGAGACCATCACCTGGACCTCGATCTCCGACTTCCACATGAACATGCGGTCCTCGACCGCGACGTGCGCGACGAACCCGCCGACTCCGCCACGCCGCTCGATGGTCGCCAGGTCGATGACCCGTCCGCGCTGGGTGCGGTAGGCGACGACGGCGTGGCAGGCCTCGTGCAGCGCGATGCTGTGCCGCTCGCGGGCGATGTGCTCGTGGTCGTCGGCGAGGCCGTACTCCTTGACCACCCGGGCCCGCAGCATGTCCTGCCAGGTGATGATCTCGCGGCCGTCCTTGACGGCCTGCACCAGCGCCTCGTTCACCGTGTCCTTGATCGTGGCACCGGTGGCCTCCGGGCTCATGATGGCGAGGCGCTCGACCTGGTCCGGGGTCAGCTCGTGGCGCACCTTGGCCAGGTAGCCCTCGAAGGTCCGGATCCGGCCCTCCTTGCTGGGGTAGCCGACCTTGTAGATGCGGTCGATGCGCCCGGGCCGCAGCAGCGCCTCGTCCAGCGACTGGGGCATGTTCGTCGCCATCATCACCAGGATGCGGTACTTCGGCGGCGGCTTCGGACGCATGCCGAGGGTCCGCCGGACGACCCGGTTGAGGAATCCGCGGGGCTTCTTCAGGCCGGACATCTCGGTGAGCAGGGCCTGCAGGGTCCCGTCGGCACCGGACCCGCCCATCCCCCCGCCCACGACGAAGTTCTCGCGCTGGGCGTGGTCGCGGGCGATCTGGGCCCGGGCGAACGAGTCCAGGTAGGAGAAGCCGTTGCAGGCGTCCACGGACTCCGCGCCCACCGGCACGCCGAACGGGTTGTGCCCGGTGGAGAAGGCCGCCGCTCCCGCGCCGAGCTTGCCGCCGCCACTGAAGCCACCGGCGAGCTGACCACGGTTGCCGAGCGTGTCGGCCTCGTCGAAGAAGACGATCACGCCGCCGTAGCGCAGTGACAGCTTGCGCAGCTTGCGGAACAGCGACTTCACCTTCATGATGCCGACGCCCATGAACATCGCCGAGAAGGCGCCCGGGTCGACGAAGACGTAGGGCTTGCCCGTCTCGCCGGCCACCGCCTCGGCGATCAGCGTCTTGCCCGTGCCGGGCGGGCCCCACAGCAAAATGCCGCCGGGGACGTAACCGCCCCTGTCCTCGATCTCCTCGGGGCGCTCCAGGTAGAAGACGTTCTCCTGGACCCGGCTGACGACGTGGTCCTGGCCCCAGACGTCGGCGAAGCGGGTCTTGATGTCCTCGGGGAAGTAGACCTCGACGCCGCCCTTGGAGAGGAACCAGAAGATGGCGACGAACTGCCCGACGACGACCACCAGCAGCAGCACCATCTGCAGGACGAGCGGGATGGCCTTCCACGCCGCGCCGGGCAGGCCGACCGTCGCCTCGAAGATGGACTGGTCGACGATGCGCGCGTAGACGAACAGGAACAGCGCGAACGCGGCCACGACCTTCAGCGCCCGGCTGGCCCGGTACCGGTTCCAGTCGTTGAGGCGCAGCAGCCGGCGCTCGGCGCGGCCGAACACCTTGTCCGTCCAGAACACGTAGTACCGCGACGACCGCTCGCCGAGGAAGATGTGGATCTGGTGGACCACCTCGAGCCCGAGCAGGGCCAGGATCCACCAGCTCGACCGCGACTGGATGCGGAACGCGTCGCCCCAGGTCATCAGCGGGTTGCCGGAGACGTCCGCCGCGACCACGAAGGCGAAGAGCGCGCCGAGCAGGAACAGGAACTTGGTTCTGTCCCACAGCGCCGCGGGACGTCGGCGCGGCGCGGTCGAGGAGTCGGAAGCGGCGTCGCCCGCGGTGGTCTCCCCCGCGGGCGCGGAGGAACCCGAACTGGTCGCCCGGTCGGTTGCGCTCATGCCTACTGCCCTCGGTCCGTCGGCTTGATGGTGAACGAGCCCGTGACCTCGCCGATCTGCCCCCCGTGCTGGGCGTAGCAGAGCGCTGAACAGGCCAGGACGAGCTGGTAGAGCACGGTCTGGTTCTGGTCCAGCAGGCTGGTCTGGTCGATGGTGACCAGCCCGGCCGCGGTGGCGACCTGGTAGATCAGGTGCACGCCGTGGACGCCGCTGTCCTGCGCCACCTTCTCGTCGGCCAGGAGCAGGAAGCTGGGCGCGAGGCGCGCGCCGTACGGGTCCTGGCGGACGGCCTCCTCCTGCGCCGCGACCGCGTCGTCGACGGTGACCACGAAGTTGCGCAGGTCGTTCGTGGAGACCGCATTGGCCTCCTCCGGAAGAAGATGCCGAACCTGGACGAAGCCCTTCGGTAGCGGCGCGTCGGGAACGAACAGACTGGTCTCGTCGAACTTCTCGGCGGCATCCAGCCCGACGACCCACTCGCGTGACATCAGGCCGCGCAACATCTCGGGGCTCACATTGCGGGCGTCGATGCCGAACAGGGCCGGCCCGGGCATCTCCTGATACGTCCAGGCCGCAGGCACCTTCAGGAACGCGCCGTCATCTTTGTTCGTCACATAGTCGTAACTGGACGCCCCGCACCCGGAGATCAGGACGAGCAGCGCCACCACCGCGGCGACGGCCAGTACCGGGGCTGACCTCGGCCTCGGCCTCGGCCGGGGTCGTGGCAGCGGTCGCGGCCAGCGGCCACGACTTGGAACCTCCACGGCGATCCTCCAGCCTCGCGAGGTCGATCCCATGGTGCGACACCGGGCCCTGGATACACCGTTGACCGGCGGGTCGGGCCATGGATCTCTCATTTTCCACGGTAAGTGTGACTCATTCCGGCGCACCATCGAAGAGCCTTCACCGGAAAGAGGCATTGCGGGTACCCTCCGCTGTCACGACCGGCTCCCCCGGTTCGCTTCCGACGTCGGGTTCCACCCTGCGTCGCGTCTCTGCCTGCCGCCAGTCGGACGGTTCACAACACCCCACCGCCTGGACAGTTCCGGCGACGGGGGCACACTGTGGTGCATGGCGCATTACCGGCGCGGCCGCAAGGTTCCAGCGCTACCCCCGGTGCGCAGGCACATCGTCGGCGGCCTGACCGTGGTGGCCGTGTTCGTGATGGTTGGCCTGACGGTGTGGCGCCCACTCGCGGCGCTGCCGGCCCTCGTCGTCATCGCCGCCCTCGGCGTGCTGGACTACGTGATCGTCACGACGTCACCGGCCGCGCGGAACCTGCCCTCCGGCCCGCTGAGCGGCCGCGAGCTCGACTGGGAGTCCGGGCTGATCGAGGCCGCGTCCGGGCTCGTCGACGCCCCCACCCAGATGCTGCCGCGCCTCACCTTCGGCTACCCCCGCGACGACGCCGAGGACGTCCCCGAACCAGACGCCGAGGACGTCCACACGATGGCCATCGACATGCGCGGCTACCTGGACGAGACCGGCCCCGTCCGCATGCACTAGCCGTCGTGCACTAGCCGTCGCGCTCGGAGTCGTGCTCGGGTAGGAGGGCCAGCACCGTGTCCGCGGCGGCTCGGACGTCGGCGGCGCTGCCGCCGCGGCGGCCGGCGGCCAGCCCGACCAGGAACCCCGTCAGCGGGGCGGCGGGGCGCGCGACGCCGTGGGCGACGTCCCGGGCGAGGTCGAGGATGAGCGTGGCGTCCACGGAACCGGTTTCCAGGCCGAGCGCGGTGCTCGCCCGGCTCACCCACTCGTCCAGAACATCGCCGAGGCGCTGAGCCTCGCCACCGGCCGCCCCGGGTGCGCCCGCCGCACCAGTGCTTGCGGGGCGCTCGGCCGCCGAGGGCCCGCCCGCCTCGTTGTCGTCTGTCATCAGGGCATCGTGCCCGAGCCGTGCGGTCCGGGGACCGCCCGGGCCCGGGCCGCCACCAGCGACGCCGGGTCGTCGCAGTCAAGGCAGGCGTCGGCGGTGGCGGTGACAGTCCGCACATCCCGCCCGGCCAGCAGCGAGCGCACCGAGCGGCCCGCCGGGTCTGCCGGCAGGGCGGCGCGCAGCGCGGCGGTGCGCCAGGCCGCCGCAAGGTACTGCGGCCGGCCCGCCGGATCGGCCAGCACCGCCACGTCGGCGTCACGGTGACCCGGTGGCTCGCCGCGCAGCGATCCGAGAAGGTCGGCGAGCTCCGCGGCGCCGATGAAGGGCAGGTCGACCGCGAGTACCGCTACCAGCGGGGCCTCGACGAGCCGCAGCCCGGCGGCGATGGCGGCGACCGGCCCGCCGCCCGGCGGGTCCTCGCGGGTCCAGCGGACCGACCGGGAACCGGGCCGGGCCGGGCGCGGCGGCCCGACGATGACGATCCGCTCGGCCGCGCCGACGGCGGCGAGCACCCTGTCCAGCAGTCGCAGGCCACCGACAACAGCGCTGGCCTTGTCCTGGCCGCCGAGCCGCCGGGAGTGGCCGCCGGCGAGGACCAGCGCGTCCCACGGATCGCCCAGCTCCCCCGACGGCGACGGCGACGGCGAGAGTGGTGTCACCCGCCGATCGCCGACATCGGCCGGGCTGGCTGGTGGAAGCCCGGCGCGTCGATGCCGTGGCCGGCGTGTTTCCCCCACACCGCGCGGACCCAGCGGTCGGCGAGGTCGTCGTCGGTGGCGCCGGACCGCATCGGGCCGCGCAGGTCGGATTCGTCCCGGGCGAACAGGCAGTTGCGGACCTGCCCGTCCGCGGTGAGCCGGACCCGGTCGCAGGCCGCGCAGAACGGCGCGGACACCGAGCCGATCACCCCGACGGTGCCCGGCCCCCCGTCGACGGCGAACAGCTCGGCGGGTGCGCTCCCCCGCCCCGGCAACGCGGTCAGGACGAACTCCGCCTCCAGCCGGGTCAGGATCTCGCCGGCCGTGATCATCTCGGTGCGGCGCCAGCCGTGCTGGGCGTCCAGCGGCATCTGTTCGATGAAGCGCAGCTCGTAGCCGCGCGCGAGGCACCAGCGCAGCAGCGGCGCGGCCTCGTCGTCGTTCAGGCCACGGAGGAGCACCGCGTTCACCTTCACCGGGATCAGCCCGGCGTCGGCCGCGGCGGCGAGGCCGGCCAGGACGTCGTCGAGCCGGTTCCGGCGGGTGATCCGGGCGAAGCGCTCCGGGCGAAGCGTGTCCAGAGAGACGTTGACGCGGTCCAGGCCGGCGGCGGCGAGCGGGCCGGCCAGGCCGGCCAGGCGCAGGCCGTTGGTGGTGAGCGAGAGCTCGGGCCGGGGCGAGAGCGCCGCCATCCGCTCGACCAGGCGCACCAGCCCCGGACGCAGCGTGGGCTCGCCGCCGGTCAGCCGGATCTCGGTGACGCCCAGCCGGGCCACCGCGATCGTGACCAGCCGCAGGATCTCGTCGTCGGTGAGGAGCAGCGGATTCGGCAGCCAGTCGAGCCCCTCGGCGGGCATGCAGTAGCTGCAGCGGAGGTTGCACCGGTCGGTCAGCGACACCCGAAGGTCGGTGGCGACCCGCCCGTGGGAATCGGTCAACCGCATCTCATCAGAGTAGGTGCCCTCAGAACAGGACACACGCGTTGTCCGGCCCACCCCGGGCGATCTCCGGCCCCGCCTGGAGCGGCATGGACGTCCGCCGGAGACCGGGCTCACCACCGAAAGCGCCCGCCGCCGCCACGGCGTCGGGCGGGCCTGCGAAACTACGACAGGCACAACCAGGCCAGGCACGGCTCGGCACGACGCGGCACCCGGGGTCCGGGGCACGACCGCTCAGCGCCCGCCGCGCCGGGCCTCACCGATTCCCTCGCCTCCGCCGGAGGTACCGGAGGTCGCGGGCTCCCGCCGGGAGGCCGCGCCGCCGCCAGGAGAGCGACGTACAGCGACACATGCGGGAGGACGGCGCAATGCGGGTCTTCGGGGTCGACATCGGTGGGACGGGCATCAAGGGCGCCCCGGTCGACATCGAGGATGGCACGCTGGCTGCGCCGCGGTTCCGGCTCCCGACGCCGCAGCCCGCGGACCCGGAGTCGGTCGCGCGGACCGTCGCGGAGGTCGTCGCGCACTTCGAGTGGACGGGCCCGGTCGGCGCCACGTTCCCGGCGGTGATCAAGTCCGGGGTCGCCCGCACCGCCGCGAACGTCGACGAGGCCTGGATCGACACCGACGTCTCCGCGGTGCTCGGCGGGGCACTCGGGCCGGCGCTGGCCGGCTCGGAGGTCGCCGTCGTCAACGACGCCGACGCCGCCGGGGTGGCCGAGATGGCGTTCGGCGCCGGCCGTGACACCTCCGGCCTCGTCGTCATGACGACGTTCGGCACCGGGATCGGGACGGCGCTGTTCCTGCACGGCCAGCTCGTACCGAACACCGAGCTGGGGCACCTGGAGATCCAAGGCCACGACGCGGAGACGCGGGCGTCCGAGGCCGTCCGGGAGCGTGAGGATCTCTCCTGGGAGAAGTGGGCCAAGCGGGTCAACCGCTACCTGAGCACCCTCGAGGCCCTGTTGTGGCCGGATCTGATCATCATCGGCGGCGGCGCCAGCCGGAAGGCGGAGAAGTTCTTCGACCACCTCGAACTGCGCACGAAGGTGGTGCCCGCCCAGCTCCAGAACGAGGCGGGCGTCGTCGGGGCGGCGCTGTACGCCGGCGGTGACCAGACCCGCGCCCGGCCCGCACCGCGCCCGGCGCGCCGGCGCGGGCCGGCGACCCGGCCGCCCGGCGGCCGTCGCCCCTGAGCGCCGGCCCCGGCGCCCGGCGGGTGGGCACGATCATGCCGCCCGGCCGGGTGGGCGCCGGGGCGGTGATGCGTCACACCCGGGCCCGGGACGGGCCCCCGACGTGTTCAGAACCCTCAGCGAGGGTCAGACTGTGCGTGTCGCCCGCCGCAATGCGACCGTCCGGCGCCATCGATGGCAGGCTGTCATCTACCGGGACGCATGGCGGCGAGGCGGTTTCGCGCGCACTCGTGCGCCGGTGCGCCCTCGGGGTGTCCGACAGGGCACCCCGCACGCTCGGCCGCCGTGCGCCCGGCCCGGCACGGACACCGTGCCGGGCCGGGCGCACGGCAGGAGATCGACGGGAGGAGAAGGCGCCATGCGCGAGCTGCGGGCGGTCGCACTCAGCGAGGACGGCGGTTATCTCGTGCTCGCCGACGCCGCCGGGCGCGCGGACGCGGAACAGTTCCGCGTCGCGGTGGACGATCGGCTGCGCGCGGCGCTGCGCGGAGCCCGACGTAGTGAAGTACGCGCGGAAAGCGCGCTGACCCCCCGTGAGATCCAGGCCCGACTTCGGGCCGGTGAGACCGCCGCCGACGTCGCGCGGGCCGCGGGCATCCCGGTGGAGCGGGTCGAGCGCTACGAGGGGCCGGTGCTGGCCGAACGCGCCCGGGTGGTCCAGGAGGCGCGCGCCGCGCTGCTGCCCAAGGATCCGGGCGGGGTGCCCGGCCGTCCCCTCGGCGAGGTGGTCGACGCACGGCTGCTCAGCGTGCAGGACGACCCGGACACCGCCCAGTGGGACGCCTGGCGCCGGGTGGACGGGATCTGGCTGGTCCAGCTCACCTCGGACAGCAGGTGCGCCCGGTGGACGTGGGACCCGGTGGTGCGCCGGGTGCGCCCGCACGACGACGCGGCCCGGGCGCTGGTCGCCCCCGAATCAGCGGAGCCGCCCGCCCCGCAGCCGGCGCAGCCGCCCGTGCGCGCCGCCGGCCCGGCGCTGACCCTGGTGCACGACCAGGGCGCGGCGGCGGCCTACCCGACGCAGTCCGCGGCCGGTGGACCCGGCCAGCAGCTTCCGGGAACGCAGCCCTCGACGGCTCCCCCCTCGGCCTTCCCCGCTCCGGCGGCCGTCAACGGGACGGGCTACCTCCCCAGCGCGGCTGCGCCGGGGTACGGGCCGTCGCCGGCCCAGGGGCCCGCGGGCGAGTCTCCGGACCGCCGCCCGGCCGAGCGGGCCGGCGACGACTACGCCACGGACCACACCACTCCTGACCACGGGGCGCCCGACTACGCGACCCCCGGCTACGAGAACACCAGTTACGAAGCCTCCGGCTATGGAGGCTCCGCCCAGGAAGCCGCCGGCCAGGACGCCGCGACGCGGGCGAACACGGGGCAGGGAGCCGGCGGCCACGGCACCTCGCCGGACCAGGCTGGTCCGGACGAGTACCAGGGCCCGGTGGCCGCCCCCGCCGCGAGCCGTACGGCCGGCGCCGCGCGGCGCAGCATGCCCGGTGCGTGGCCGGCGGCCCAGGGCGGGGCCCCAGGCCTGTCCGGGCGGCACAGCGGCGCGGGAGGCCGGCGCACCACGCCCCCGAGCCGGTTCGGCTCCCGGGAGCGGGCCGTTCCGCCGCCGACACCGGCGGCCGAGCCGAGGTGGCTGCCGAACCCGGATACCGAGTACTCCGAGGTGACCGCCACCGCCGTCGACGCGGCGGCGGCCAACGAGGCGGAGTTCGGCCACGCCGGCGCGGCTGACATGGAGTCCACCAAGACAGACCTGGTCGCGGTGGCCGAGGCGGCCCTCGCCCCGGCGCCGGAATCGGCCGAGCCCGGCATCCCGAGCGAGGACGCCCAGGACACCCCGGGCGGCTCGGCCGACCCGGACGAGACCGTTCAGGCCGCGCACGCCGCCGGTCTGGACGAGGACGACGAAGACGACGATGAGGACACCGAGGACGGCGGCGACCGGTCGGTGAGCGAGGCGGCGCCCGGCGGGGCCGGGCGGCCCGCGGCTCCCGCGCCGACAGGGCAGCCGGTGCTCCGACCGGCCGCGATCGTGCCGCCTGCGGCCGCGGAGCCGGCGCGGGAACCCACGACGCCGGTGGAGCGGGTGCCGCGCCGTCCGGCGGCCGCCGCCGCCCGCCGGCCAGCTGTCGCCCGCACCGCTGGCGGTGCCCGTTCACTCGGGGCGCTCGCGGCAGCCGCTGAGGACCTGGACGGCGGCACTGCGGCCTCGGCGGCTCCGGCTGGTGGCGGCCGAGGCGCCGCTGCCCCGGGGCGCGGCGGAGCACCGCGCCGGCCGGCAGCGGGCCGGGCCGTGGACGGCCCGGCGGGTCGCCCCGCGCGCCCCGGCTCCACCGCGGCGGAGCACCCCGCCGAGCCGTCCACCGCGGCCGACAGCGAGTTCGAGACCACGGCGGAGACCACCACTGCCGCCACGGTCGGCGACACCGCCTCCGAAGCCGCCACAGAGGCCGCCACAGAGGCGGCCCAGCAGGCCGCACGGGCCGCCCAGCCGGCCGCCGCGGGCAACCGCGGACGGCAGCCGGCGGCAGGTCGTAGCGGCGAACGTCCCGCAGGCGGTCGACGCGGACGCAAGTCGGTGCCAGCATGGGACGACATCGTGTTCGGCGCCCGCCGGCCCTAGGAGGGGGTCGAACCCGAGATTCGTCACCGGTCCGCCACGAGGAGGCACCGGGGGCGGAGGCCGCTCTGGATGCAACGACGCCGAGAGAGCCGGCTGTGAGTAAACCGTCACATGGCCAGGCGGAACGTCTGGCCGCTCAACACAGTTGGAGAAGGTGTGACAGGGACTACCACGATGCCGACGCTGACCAACCTCGACCGTTGCGACAGGTGTGGCGCCCAGGCCTACGTCCGGGTCGTTCTGCCTGGGGGCGGAGATCTGCTCTTCTGCCGCCATCACGCGAAGTCTCACGACTCCAAGCTCCGCTCGGTCGCAGTCGAGTACCACGACGAGACCGACAAGCTGAGCGTCTCCTGACACGACTGACTCCCGAGGGCATGCCATGATCACATGGCATGCCCTCGACTCGTCACCGGCCCGGTGTCGTGGCCACCGGGCCGGTACGACGACCATCATCCGGCGCAAGCACACCCTCACCGGAACCGCCGGGCGATAGTCATACGGTGGGGCGCGTGTCCACCACTGGGAACGACGCGGTGCCGGCCATGGCCCCCCCAGCGGGTGGACCTGGTCCGACCCGCACCGGCATGCGGGACCCGTCCCGGCGGGCGTTGTTGGCGCTGCGCTGGTTACGGGCATGCATGGGTGCCGGTGGGCCCGACCGCGGCGCGGCGGTGCGTGATCTCGCCCGCCGGCTGCTGCAACCAAGGTCATGGGTCCCCTGGGGGGCCCTGCGCCTGGCGCGGACGACCGTCGCGAACGCCTGGCGGCACCGTGTTCTCGGTCTCGCCGCCGAAGCCGGCTTCTGGCAGCTGCTGTCGATGCCCCCGCTGCTCCTGGCGCTGCTGGGCACGATCGGCTACATCGGGGACCTCCTCGGCGGCGACGCCCTCGACAACGTCCGCCTGAGCATCCTGGACGGCGCCGACAACCTGCTGACGGCGTCGGTGGTCGACGACACCGTCCGGCCGACGATCGACGAGATCCTCTCCCGCGGCCGCCCGGACGTCATCTCCATCGGTTTCGTGCTGTCGCTGTGGACGGGCTCCACGGCGATGGCGACCTTCGTGAACACCATCACGATCGCCTACGGCCAGCGGGAGCTCCGCTCGGCGGTCCGCAGCCGCCTGCTCGCGCTCGGGCTGTTCCTGGCCCAGGTGGCGACGGGCGTCCTGCTGCTGCCCGCGCTCGTCCTCGGGCCCGGCCTGCTGTCGGACATGCTCAACTCCGGCCGCCACCCGGTGGTCGACGACCTGCTGAAGATTCTTTTCTGGCCGGTGGTCGGGGTGGTGTCGCTGGCGATGCTGACGACGCTCTACCACCTGGCGCTGCCCGTGCGGCGGTCCTGGCGCCGGGCACTACCCGGAGCGGCGCTCGCGCTCTTCCTGTGGCTGGTGGGCAGCTACCTGCTGCGGATGTACCTGGAGCTGGTCTTCAGCAACGAGCTGGTATACGGCTCGCTCGGCGCGCCCGTCGCCGCGCTGCTGTTCTTCTACATCACGGCGCTGGCCGTGCTGCTCGGCGCCGAGCTGAACGCGGCGATCGACGAGCGCCCCCCGCGCCAGCGCCGCGTCCCGCGGCACGCCAAGGCCCGGCCAGGCCGGCCGGGCTCGACTCCCCCACGTTAGGACTCAGCCCCCGCGGCACGGCCCGGTCCCCCACAGCAGGGCCCGGGTCGTCCGCGACAGGGTTCGGCTCCCCGCGTCAGTAGGTGCAGCCCACCCCGCCGGACGGCTCGGGGGTGGCCTGGGCCAGGGTCACCGCGCCGCCCGCGGGCCGCCCTCCGGTGGCGCGCAGGTCCGCGGTGACCACCGAACCGTGGCCGGTACCGGACGCCGGCACGGCACCGGACGCGGCCGTAGCACCCACGGAGGCCGCCGAGGCCGCCGAGGCCGCCGTCAAGCCGGACGGCGAGCCGGCGGGGCCGAGCGCGGGGGGCCCGGCGGCCTGCGGCGGGGAGCCGCCGATCCCGGCGAGCAGCGTCGTCAGCTCGTCGGTCTTCGCCAGGAGCACGGACTGCCCGCCGGCCTGTGACGGCGTGGCCGGGACGGTCGCGAAGGTGACCCCACCGGTGCTGATGCCCTGCATCCGGACGGCGAGCAGGCGCAGATCAGTGAGCGAGGTGTGGTCGTCCAGGGTCAGCGCGGAGGTGGCCGCGTCCACGACGTCGAGCAGCTTGCGCGGGTTGAGCAGGGTCCCGGTGGAGGCGACCTCGCGGAACACCGCGCCGAGGAACTGCTGCTGGCGGTGGATGCGGTCGAGGTCGCTGCCGGGCAGGCCGTAACGCTGCCGGACGAAGGCCAGCGCCTGCTCACCGGTGAGCGTGTTGTTGCCGACCTGGCCGTGCCAGCCGGAGTACCGGTCGTTGAGGTTGTCGAAGCCCTGCGCCTTGAGCTCGGGCGTCAGCTCCTTCACGCAGACGGTGACGCCGCCGAGCGCGTCCGTCATCGCCTGGAAGCCCAGGAAGTCGATCTCGAGGTAGTGGTCGATCCGGATGTTGGTGAGCGTCTCGATGGTCCGGACCAGCAGGGACGGCCCGCCGTAGGCGAACGCCGCGTTGAGCTTGGACTTCTGCGCGTCGTGCTGGGTGCCGTCGGAGCCGGTGTAGCCCGGGATCTGCACCCACAGGTCGCGGGGGAAGGACACCAGGGTCGTCGAGCCGTCGGCGTCGAGGTGGGCGAGGATCGTGGTGTCCGAGCGCTGCCCCTCGGTCTGGCCGAACTCGCCCCCGGTGCCCGCGCGGGTGTCCGAGCCCACCAGCAGGATGTTCTGGGTGCCTCCGCCGGCGGCGGAGGGCCGCGCGGCCGAGTCGGAGAACGTGAGCTCGATGTGGTTCACCTTGCCGTCGTAGTGGCGCAGCACGGCCCAGCCGCTCGTGGCGACGACCAGGACGGCCACCGAGACGATGGCGGCCACCAGGGTCACCGTCCGGCGCACACCGCTCACCGGGCGGTGTGGCTCCTCCGCGGGCAGGTCCTCGCCCGGGGTGTCGTACGGCCCGCGCGGGCCGCCGTACCCGGGCACCGGGCCGGCCGGCGCGCGGTACCCGCCGGGCCCGTCGTTCGGGGCGGGCCAGGTCCGCCCGCCGTCGGTGGCGCCCGGCGGAGGCAGCCGGCGGGTGGGCGGGATCGGCGCGGGAGCCGAGCGGGGCTCGTGGCGCGGCCAGGCTCCCGCCGGCCAGTTCTCCTCGCCGGCGGCCGGTCGGTCCCGCGCCGGGCGGCCCTGCGCCGGACGTCCCTGCACCGGGCGGTCGCGCCTGTCCCGCGGCGGGCGCTCCTGCGGCGGGCGTCCGGGAACCGGTGGACGGCCCTGGCCCTGACCTGGGTACCCGGGGCGGCCGGATCCGGCGCCGGGCGGTGGACGACGGCGGTCGCGCGGGTCCCGGCCATCCGGATCGCCACTGTTCGGAGGCCAGGTCATGGCCACGTTCCCCTCGCTCACCCGCCGGGCACGAGGATCATCGTTCCCGGCGGTCCCGACAGGTTCACGCCGCAGACCGCCTGCCCGCCGCGCCGCCGGCCGCATCGAGGCGACGGCGGGGCGGTGGTCGGGATCTCGTCCGACGCTCACACCGGGTTGGCCGGTGCTGTACCACTCGGTACCCATCGGACCGCCGCGGCCAGCCCCCGGGGCCGCCGCCTGGGCGACCCGCGGACCTCCACGTCGGCCCATCACTGTTCTACCGGTGTTCCGCCGGCTTGCTCCGTTGTACCGGTATCTCTGCCGACATCCGACGGTGTTGCCTGTAGTCCGGCAGTCCGGTCGGTGCTGTCACCGCTGGTTTCGGGCCATCTGCGATATCAGGAACCGGGCTGCCCGTTCTGTCCCAGCCTCGCACGCTCCGGCGGGAGGCGGTAGCGGCGGCAGGCCGACCCGCCGGCCAGGCCGATCAGCCGGGCCGGCCAGGCCGCGCCGCGCCGCGCCGGCAAGGCCACGCCACGCCGTGCCGTGCCCGGCAGTCGGGACGGCCGGTCGGGCCGCGGGACGGGTCAGCCGGTGGCGGGGCCCGTGAACTCCGCCCGCACGGCGGCGCCGTCCGCGTCGAGCGCGGGCGCGGGCGCGGGCGGCGGGCGCGGGCGCGGGCGGCGGGCGCGGGCGCGGGCGGCGGGCGCGGGCGCGGGCGGCGGGCGCGGGACGTTCGAGCGGGTCCGGATATCCGGCGGCCCTGATGGGATTACCTGGCAGCGGGAGGCCGCCGGCCTCGATCACCATCCGGCGGGCACTCGTCTGCGCGGAGTCGACGCGGCCGGAACATCATTGATCGGACCACAGGGAACGCCCGCGGCCTGCAGTGCCTTCAACCAGTGGTCCGGCTCCTGCCGGCGCAGGGTCGCCCCGATCTCCGTCTTGAACGCTTCGCGTTCCCGGAGCCGGTCGCTGTTGGTGCGGAACCTCGGGTCGGCGGCGAGGTCGGGCCTCTCGACCACCGCGCACAGCCGGCCGAAGAGGTTGTCGTTGGCCGCGCAGATCACGATGCTGCCGCCCGCGCACGCGAACGTGTCAAAGGGGGCGATGGAGTAGTGGGCGTTTCCGATCCGTGGCGGAGTGACGCCGGTCGCGAGATATGACAGCGCGACGCCCTCCAGCAGGGAGACCGTCGCGTCGAACATGGCAATATCGAGATGAGTTCCGCGGCCGGTGGTGCTCCGGCCCTGCAGCGCGGCCCCGATGGCGCCGAAAGCATAGAGACCGGCGGCCAGGTCCGCGATCGGAACACCCGGTTTGACGGGCTCCTCGCCCGGGCATCCGGTGATCGACACCATGCCCGAGGCCGCCTGCACGACGGAGTCGTATGCCGGCCGCTCCCGCCACGGGCCCGTTTGCCCGAAGCCGGAGATGCTGACGTATATGAGGCGGGGATTGCGCGCGGCGAGCGCATCGACGCCGAGACCCAGCCGGTCCATCACCCCGGGGCGGAAGTTCTCGACCAGAACATCGGCCCGGTCGACGATCCGCAACAGAAGGTCACGGTCCGTCGTGTCCTTGAGATCCAGGACGACGGATTGCTTGCCACGGTTCACCCGCGCGAAGTACAGCGACCGGCCGTCCATGAACGGACCGTAGGTACGGGAGTCGTCCCGCCGCCCGGTCGTTCGACCTTGATGACCCGGGCATCGAGATCGGCGCACATCATCCTCGCGAACGGACCCGCCAAAACCCGGGTGAGATCGACGATGAGAAGTCCCGCCATCGGGCCGGCCGTGGTCGCCACGGCGAAGGACGCTACCCGAGCACGGCGGAAGCGGCCTACCGTTAGCGGCATGAGTGCCCAGTCCCACCAAACACCAGCTTCACGCCCGGTCGCGGGGCGATCCCCCGGCGGTACGGCCGACGACGTCGCACACCGGACCACTCCCGCTTCGGGCGGCGCGGAAGTGGAACGCGTCGCATCTTCGCCGGACACCGGCACACCGGGGCTCCCGGTGCCCCCCGCCGTACCACCGGGGAAATCGATCCAGCCGGATCTGGAATCTCCGGAACCGACCATCGGGACAACCCGGGCACAGGAGCCGGCGGGGGTAACCATCGCACCGGGGACTCCCCCCACCGCCGCAGACAGTCCGACGACGGAGGAACAAGCCGCGGACGAACCGGGCAGGACCGGACAGGCTAAGCACGACGAGGAACCCCACGCGGCCTTCAGGCGTTTCATGGCGAGCGGCTGGGCGCCGGTGGATGATATCGTCGCGGTGCGTGACGACTGCGCCCCTTACACCACGAAACGGCGCTCGCTTCTGGCCACCCGATTCCCCACCGAAGCGCTTGTCATACCAAGCGGCGGGCTACACGTCCGGGCGAACGACACCGATTACCCGTTCCGCCCCGGCAGTGACTTCTTCTGGCTCACCGGATGTCACGAACCGGACGCCGTCCTGATCCTGCATCCCACCGCTGCCGGCGACCATGACGCCGTGCTCTATCTCGCTGACCGATCCGACCGATCGAGTTCCGCGTTCTACACGGACCGCCGTTACGGCGAACTGTGGGTGGGCCCCCGGCCCGGTGTACGGGAGACCACAGCGGCTCTCGACATCGAATGCCGGCCGCTGCCGGAGCTTCCCGAAGCACTGGCCCGTCTCGCGCCCGCCAGGACCCGCGTCGTGCGCGGGCTGGACGCCCGGGTGGACCGCGCGGTGAGCCGGTGGTCGCCGACCGGCTCGTCCGCCGACCGGGACGCCGCGCTGGCCGAGGTGCTGTCCGAGCTCCGGCTGGTCAAGGACGACTTCGAGATCGCCCGGCTGGACGAGGCGGTCGCGGCCACCGTGCTCGGTTTCACCGAGTGCGTGGGCGAGCTCGGCCGCGCGGCGACGCTCCCCAACGGGGAGCGCTGGCTGGAGGGAACCTTCTGGCGACGGGCCCGCGTCGACGGCAACGACGTCGGATACGGCTCCATCGTGGCCTGCGGCCCGCACGCCACGACCCTGCACTGGGTGCGCGACGACGGCCCAGTGCGGCCCGGTGACCTGGCACTTCTCGACATGGGGGTCGAGGGCCGCTCGCTGTACACCGCCGATGTGACGCGGACGCTGCCGGTGAGCGGGCGCTTCAGCCCGCTGCAGCGCCAGGTTCACGAGGTCGTCTACCGGGCCCAGCAGGCCGGGATAGACGCGGTCCGTCCCGGCGCCGCCTTCCTGGATCCGCACCGGGCCGCGATGCGGGTGATCGCGCAGGCGCTGCACGACTGGGGATTGCTGCCGGCCACGGTCGAAGAGTCGCTCAGCGAGGACCCGAAAGCACCCGGGGCCGGCCTGCACCGGCGCTACACACTGCACTCCACGTCGCACATGCTCGGGCTGGACGTGCACGACTGCGCGCAGGCGCGCGACGAGACCTACCGCGACGCCGCGCTGGAGGCCGGGATGGTGCTGACGGTCGAACCAGGGCTGTACTTCCAGCCGGACGACCTCACTGTTCCACCGGAGCTGCGCGGGATCGGCGTCCGGATAGAGGACGACATCCTGGTCACGCCGGATGGAAGTCGGAACATGTCAGCCGCGCTCGCACGCTCGGCCGACGATGTCGAAAAGTGGATGGCCGGCGAGGCCGCCAGGCACTGAAACCACGCAGGATCCAGCCAGCCGGCCGCCCATTTGACCGCCCCCGAGCGTAGTACGGTCGTCGGCCGGCAATCGGCGATCCGTGGTCCGGTTCCTGCCCATCGGCCGATCGATGGGCAGGAACCGGGACGCGATAAGATGATCACGTCTTCTTCGGCCGCCGGCCCGAGGAGACCCACCGGCTATCACGGTGGTACTCGGGTAGTACCAGGGTCAACCGCTCGGCGCGTCGACCCGGAAAGCAGTCGGGACCCGGCTCAGTGAGCCTTGTCGTACGCCTCCACGATGTTCGACGCGATACGGCCCCGGTCACTCACCGTGTAGCCGTTGCTGCGCGCCCACTCGCGAATGTCGGCGGTGCGGTCGGTTCCACCGGTACGCCGCGAAGCGGCCCGCGCCCCGCGACGGCCACTGGCCGCCCGGCCACCGGAACGGCGGGCAGCGGTGACGAACGGCGCCAACGACTCCCGCAACTTGGTGGCGTTCTTCTCCGACAGGTCGATCTCATACTGTGCGCCGTCCAGTCCGAACCGGACCGTCTCGTCGGCCTCTTCTCCGCTGAGATCGTCAATCAACGAGACGATGGTCTTCTGAGCCATGCCACTCTCCTTCAGGTCAGCGGACCGCAGAAACTTACGGGTCTAGTATTACCACGAGAAGACGGTGAACTGTCACGCCTGGTTCGTCGGACGCGCGAGGCAACCGCGACGATGGCGCAAGTCCCCTCCGTCTTGGTGGGCTCGTGGTGGGGTCTCGACCGCACCCAAAGGAGCGGATCGACATCGACATGATAGAGGGATGATCATGTTCTTCGAATCACACCTTCCGGTTCGAAACGTCGACCCACGAACGACTCCACCGCGCCGCCCGCCAACCCGACGGCGGCCCACCTCGGGGCGCAGACGCCGGTACGCGGACGAGCGGCCACCTTCGTACGCCTGGCGGATCGTTCGATTGGCAGCCAAACGAGGAGCCGTGCCGGCGGCGACTTTGGCCGCGCTCCGGCGCCGGGAACCCACCGCCGTGTTTGGCAAAGCCGACCCCGGCGCCCGGTGAGTACGCCGGATTCCGCCCCTGACGCTATGCACCCGACCGGAGCGGACTACCGGCTCACCTGGGTGGTGGACGCGGCGAACGTGATTGGCGCACGACCGGACGGGTGGTGGCGGGACCGCTCGGCTGCGGCCGACCGACTACACAGGGACATTCTCGCCTTGCTCGCCCGGACCGTTGGACACCGCGATCGGGCCGATGGGCCGTCACGCGTCCTTCTTGTTCTGGAGGGTGCCGCCCGAGCGGGTGTACCGGCCGGCCCGAGCACACCGAAGTTCGTACCCCCCACGGTCGGTACGGGCGATATATCCACCGGACAGTCGGAAGGCCAGCCTCCGCTTGTGCCGTCGGAACTGAAGGGCCCGTTACCCGGAATGGCCAGCGAACCCCCACGACTCCTGGTGATCCACGCTCCCGCGGGCGGGGACGACGCCATCGTGGATGCCGTACGCACCACGGCGGGACCGACTCTGGTCGTCACATCGGATCGGGCGCTGGGGGATCGTGTTCGCGTCTTGGGCGCGCGGGTTGCCGGCTCCCGGTGGCTTCGGGATCGCCTTGACGAGGTCACCGCACCGAATCGCGAAAAATAACTATGCCAGGAATCACACCTATCTGAGAGGGAACTCCGCCCCGCCGAGCACGGCACTCCGGACGGATGGTGTCCGCCCGGCGCCGGGCGGCACAACTCCCGACAGACACAGAGCTCCCGACAGACGCGGAACTCCCGCCAGACACGGCTCCCGGGCGGTGGAGTCCTGCTGGAGATACGCCGCCGAACAGGGGAACCCCTCGGAGATACGTCTCCGAACGACGCGACCCTCGGGAGATGGGCCCAACGGGCCGCCGGGCCCCGACGGGCGGGGCCGGCCGGTCGTCGGCGGAACCTGCCGGGCCGCCCGCGCGAAGTGGACTCAGCCGGGACGGAAGCAACCCCGATCGGGGGGTGCCGGCGGGGGACAACCTCGGAAAGCCGCCACAAAGGCCACAGGGACGCTCTGAGGGCCGCTACTGGCCCGCAGACACGGCCGCCGGGGACCCTGGACGGCGCGGGCGCGGCTGAGCCTCAGGCAGCCGAGATCCCGCCGTGGCGGATCCCGGCAGATCCGCCACCGATCGCCGAGCCCTCCGGCGGTGGCGCGCGCCGGCACGGCATCCGGTGGCGGTCCTGAGACCTCCGGCACGTTCCAGGTAAAGCGCGCGGGTTTATATGCGGGCCGCGGCAGGTGCTGGTCGGCCCGTCGGGCGCCGAGCTGCCCCGACCCGCCGACGCCGTTGGGCGCCGGCCCACCCGCCCCGTCCGTGCCTCCAGGCCATGCCAGCCAAGCCGTCCGCGACGTCCGGTATGCGTAGCTTCTATTGATTTGACTGGCGCCTAACTGCTCCTTCGACACGGCGGAGTTGAGGTCGGGGAGGGAGTGGTGGTTGGCCTGGCGTGAGCGCCCGTGTCGCACCGGGTCGACCTGTGTCGTGATGCGCCGGGCCAGACACCGCCTTTGCGGATGATCGCGGCGCTGCCGAGGGCGCCTACCGGCCCAGGCATCTCGCGGCCGTTCTTTCTCCGTGCCCGCCCCGTGCCCGCCCCGTGCCGGCGCCGAAACGCGCTCAGGCCCGTCTCACGGACCGTTCCGGTCAGTTCTGCGGACCGTTCAGATCAGCCCTGAAGCGCTCGGGGTCAGCGCCGGGTCGGTCATCGTGGAGCGCTCAGGCCGGCGCCGGAGCCGGCGGGCGCGGCCGGGGGGCCGGAGCCGCCAGGCGGGCCGCGTACCGGCCCGCCGAGGACGTTATCTCCAGCGGAATCCCGAAACAGGCCGAGAGCCGTTCGGAGAGCATGACCTCCGCCACCGGCCCGGCGGCGAGTACCTGGCCGCGGCGCAGCAGAAGCGCGTGCGTCACGCCGACCGGGATCTCCTCGACGTGATGGCTGACCAGCACGGTGACCGGGGCGACCGGATCGGCTGCGAACCGGGTCAGCAGCCGCAGCAGGGCCTCCCGCGCGCCGAGGTCCAACCCGCCGGCCGGCTCGTCCAGCAGCAGGAGCTCGGGGTCGGTCATCAGCGCCCGGGCGATCTGGACCCGCTTACGCTCCCCCTCCGACAGCGTGCCGAAGGTGCGCTCGACCAGGCCCCGGCAGCCGAACTGGCCGAGCAGGTCCGCGGCACGGCGCAGGTCGACGTCGTCGTACGCCTCGTCGGCGCGGCCCAGCACGGACCAGCCGGCGGTGACGACGGCGTCGAGGACCCGCTCGCCGGGCGGCGGCGCGTCGGTGAGCACCGGACTGACGACGCCGACCCGGTAACGCAGGTCATGCAGGTTCACCCGGCCCAGGCGCGCGCCGAGAAGATCGACCGCGCCGGCGGTGGGGAACAGGCGGGAGGAGGCGATCTGCAGCAGGGTGGTCTTGCCCGCGCCGTTCGGCCCGAGCACCACCCAGCGCTCGCCCTGGTTCACCACCCAGCTCACGTCCCGCAACAGGTCAACCCCGTCGCGCCTGACCGTGACCTTGTCGAGGCGCAGCACCGCGTCCGGCATGGCGCTCACGTTACGCGAGACGCGACCCCGGCCGGAGGCGGGTGGACCTGCCGGCGCGAACGCACCACCGCGCCCCCACCGGAGCACACCCACCGGGCACGGCTCCGCCGCCCGTTGGGCGACGATCCCTCTCAGGTCGTCCAGCCGGGCTGGGCGCCAGGCCCCGCGCCCAGCCCGGCTGGACGTCAGACCCGGCTCGGGTCGATCTCCGCCCACACCAGCTTGCCGTCGCCGACGGGCCGCACGCCCCAGCGCAGCGCGAGCCGGCCGACCAGATCGAGCCCACGGCCGGTCTCGTCGTCGGGACCGGCCCGGCGGCGGCGGGGCATCCGGCCGCCGGCGTCACCCACCTCGACCAGGATGCGCCGGGCACCATTACCTGCCGAACCGCTACCTGCCGAACCGCTACCTGCCGAACCGCCGCCCGCCGCACCGGCACCCGCCGGGCTCGACGCCGCCATCCGCCGTACCCGGACCGACAGCGGGGCCCGCCCGTGCACCAGCGCGTTGCCGACGAGCTCGGAGAGCACGAGCACCACGGTGTCGATCACCGGCGGCTCTGTCAGGGCGTTCTCCAGCGCCACCCGCACCTGCGCGCGGACCTGGCTGAGCCCCACAGAGGGATCGGCGGAGACGTCCAGCGGCTCGGCCAGCGGGTCCGGCACGGGCAGCCGGGCCAGCAGCAGCGCGACGTCGTCGCCGGGCGGCGGGCCGCCCGCGCCGACCCGCGCCGCGCAGGCGGCCCGGGCCAGGTCGTCGAGCCGGCCGTCCCACTCCTCGGCCGGGCGGGCCAGGACGGCGGCCAGGTTCGAGACCCCGGCGTCGATGTCCAGCCCGCGCCCGCGCACGAGTCCGTCGGTGAACAGGGCCAGCAGCGAGCCGGGCCCGAGCGAGACGGTGTACTCGGTCATCGCGTCGCAGGCGAGGCCGAGCGGGGTCGCAGCCGCCATGTAGAGCCGGGAGACCAGGCCGTCCGGGGCGACCACCAGGGGCGGCGGGTGCCCGGCGCTGGCGAGGGTCAGCAGTCCGGTGTCGGTCTCCACGACGGCGTAGATGCAGGTGGCGATCAGGTCCTCGCCGAGGTCGGCGACGAGCCCGTCGAGTTGGATGAGGACCTCGGCCGGTGGCAGGTCCAGCCGGGCGCAGGTGCGCACTGCGCTGCGGAGCTGCCCCATGAGAGCGGCAGCGCGCACACCGCGTCCCGTCACATCGCCGATGACCAGCGCCACCCGCCCGGCGCCGAGGTCGATGACGTCGAACCAGTCGCCGCCGACCTGGTCGTCCCCGCCCGCGGGCAGGTACCGGGTGGCCAGGTCGAGGCCCGCCGGGGCCAGGGTGCGCGGCAGCAGCGCCTTCTGGAGCGCCAGCGCGTCGCCACCGTCGCGGCCACCGGCCTCGGCGCGTTCCAGGGCGGGCGCTGTGCGGGCCGCGACCTCGGTCAGGAAGGGCAGGTCGTCCGTGGTGAAGGCGGGGCGCTCACCGGCGGCGATCGCCGTCAGCACGCCGGCCGGGCGACCCCGGAACGTGATCGGCACCGCCGCGGCGCTGTGCCCCTCGGCCTCCCGTACCCAGCGGGCCAGCTCGGGGGTCAGGGCGCCGTCCAGGAACGGGGCGGCGGGGCTGGCGGGCAGGAGCACGGGCGCGGCGCCGGCGGCGACCGCGGCGAGCGGGCCCGCCCCCGGCAGGACGAGCGCGGGAGCACCGGGCGGCGCCGCGGCGGTGAGTCCGTCACGGGCCACGAACACCGCCGGACGCGACCCAGGCAACCCCGGCGATCCGGGCGACCCGGGCGCTGCTGACGTCTCGGTCTCGTCCGCGGGCGGCAGCAGGTGGATGACGCAGACGTCGGCGATCTCCCCGGCAACCGCCGCGGCCAGCGCCGACAGGGCACGCTCCGGGCTGGTGGCCGAGGCCACCGCCTCGCCCGCACGGGCGAGCTGCTCCAGCCTGCGCCGCGCGGCGCCCGCCGCCGACTGCTGGACGTCCGCCGCCGCCAGCGCCGCCGTCAGCTCGGCCTCGGCCTCGTCGCGGTCCCGCCGGCTGCGCGCGGTGTCGGCGGCCAGCCGCTCGAACAGGGTCGCGCGCTCGAGAGCCTGCGCGCACTGCTCGGCCATCGCCATCAGGAACGCCTGGTCGTCGGTGTCGAACTCGCGCGGCGAGGGGAACCCGAGGTGGAGGACGCCGAAGGGCACGTCGGTCGTCGCGAGCGGCAGCAGCGCCCAGGCGTGCTCCGGCCCCGACTCGACCGCGCCGAGCAGGTCGGCAACGGGCCAGCGCCCGCCGAGCTCGTCGCGGCTACGCAGGAACAGCGGCCGCCGGCCGCGGATGACCTCGGCGAGCGGGTGGATGGCGCCGAGCCCGACCTCCGACCAGCGCTCGGCGTACTGGTCCGAGGTGCCCGCCAGGGAGCGGAACCGGAGCCGGTCGTCGCTCTCGTCGATCAGTGCCACGCCGCGGCCCACGGCGCGCGCGGCCCGCCCGCCGCTGTCGAGCACCGCCGCGACGACGTCGTCGACGGTCACCGCCCGGCCGAGGGCGGAGGTCAGCCGCCACGACTGCTCACGGCGCCAGGTTGCCTCGTCCGGCACGCCGTCCTGCGCGGGTCGCGGGTCGCGGGCGTAACGGGCCTCGGTGACGTCGGTCAGCACACCGATCCACTCGACCTGCGGCCCGTCCACCACGGGCACCAGCCGGGCGGTGATCGTCCGGTGTGTCCCGGTGACGTCCGGGACACCGAACTCGGCGTCGAACGGCTCGCGGCGCTCGATCGCGCCGTGCCAGGCCCGGGCGACCCGCTCCCGGTCATCGAGATGGATCGCGTCCAGCCAGCCGAAACCGGCGGCCTGCGCGCCGTTCTGGCCGGTGGCAGCGCGCCAGCGGGGCAGGTCGGTGTCGAGCGCGCCGTCCTCGCCGGCGTGGAAGACGTCCGCCGCGGTGGCCTCGCCCAGCGCCCGCTCCCGGCCGACGGCGCGGGCGTGGTCCCGCTCGGCGGTCTTCGCGCGGGTCGCGTCGAGGGCGACGAGGACCGCGCCGGCGCGGGCACCGAGCCGGTCGGTGGCCGGGTACCAGCTCGCCGACCAGGTCTGGTTCGGGCCGGCGCCGCCGGTGGCGACTCCGATCTCGAGGTCGGTCACCGCCTCGCCCGTGCGCAGGACACGGGACAGCAGGCCGTCCATCTCCTGGCCGATCTCCCCGAGGAGCTCGGACATAGTGCGGCCCAGGTGCTCGGCGGCCGGGCGGCCGTTGAGCCGCGCGAGGACGTCGTTCACCCGGATGTAGCGGCCGCCGGCGTCGTACAGGGCGAGGCCGACGGGGGCCTGGTCGAACAGGGCCTCCCGCAGCGCCAGCCCGGCGAGATCCGCGCCCTCGGACGCCCCGCCACCGCCCGGGTGGGACGGCCCGGCCGGGACCGGCCCGTCGTGGCCCGCCCCGGTGGCACCGACTCCGCCCGAACCGCCCAGGCCGGCCCCGGGGCCGGGTTCGAGGGCCGGCGGCCCCCAGGGCGTACCAAAGTCAGACGACGCCGACCCGTGCGGCGGTTGCCCGGGTGGGAAGCCGGGTGTGACCGCGAAACCGGGCCCGAAGTCGCCGGGGAAACCGCGCTCGCCACCGGGCGACGCGGACGCCACAGGCCCGGCCTGCCCGTGCGCGGACGGAACCCGCCCGGACGGCGCAGGCCCGTCCACCGCGGGCCCGGACAGCTCCTGTCCGGGCGGTTCCTGCCCGGCAGCGGCCTGCCCTGCAGGAGTGGACCCCGATGGCGGGAACTCGGACGACGGCGCGGCCACGGTCGGCGGTGGTGCCGGCGGAGCGGACTCCCCCGGCGGGGGCACCGGCGGCGCCGGCGTGTTCTCGCCCGCGGGCGGTGACGCCGACAGCGGCGGCCCCGGGATCAGCCCGGCCAGCGGCACGATGTCCGGCGATGAACCGGCGGGAACGCCTGCGGCGGGTAGTTGTCCCACTCCCCCGGACCCGGCGGACGGCGGCTCGCCCGGCGGCGGCGAGCCGGGCGGGGGCGGCGGCAGGCCGATCGAGGACGCCGGCGCCGGCGCGGCGCCGTCCCCCACGAGGGGCTCCCATTCGGAGGGCGTCCCCCGCGGGCTGGCGGGCATCGCCCCGCCGGTGACGTCAGCGTAAGAAGGCCAGCCGACCGGCCCGCCGGCCCAGCTGTTCCCACCCGCCCACTCGGAACCGGGAGCGCCGAGCCCGCCCAGGCCGCCAAGCGCACCCGGCCCGCCGACGTCCCCCGACCCGCCAAGACCACCCGGGCCGCCGAGACCACCCGGACCGCTCAGACCGCCGAAACCGCCGGAACCGCCGGAACCGTTGAGACCGCCGGAACCGTTGAGACCGTCGCGACCGCCGGGACCCGTCGGGTCCGGACCACCCGTCCCGGACTGCCCGTCGCCAGTGGCGTCATGGGCCTGCACGTCAGGGCCGGCGGACGGCCGGCCGGCGGGCTGCGCGGAGTACGGCGTGGTCATGGCAGACGATTGTGGACGGTGGGGACACGTTGTGCCGAACCGGCCCGGGGCTCCGGCCTGGCCGGCAGGTCCGCGACGGGGCGCCAGAACCGGCGCGGACCGGCGTCCGCGCGAGGGGTTGGCGGTGCCAGGACGATGTCCGCGGACAGCACGCTTACCCGGTCCACCGAGACGATCACGGGCTCGAGTGTGAGGTGCTTCACCCCGCCGATGTCATCCACGAGGCGGGCCAGCCGCAGGAGCAGATCCTCGAGCGCGGCGACGTCCACCGGCTCGGCGCCGCGGTAGCCGAACAGCAGCGGCGCCGCGCGCACCGAGCGGACAAGGCGCGCGGCGTCGGCGTCGGTCAGCGGGAGGATGTGGTGCACCCGGTCACCCAGCAGCTCGGTGGCCGGGCCGGCCAGCCCGAACGACACCAGCGGGCCGAACCGGGGATGCTGCTCGGCTCCGGCGACCACCGCGACCCCGCCGGGGACCATCCGCTGCGCGACGATCGGCGCGCCCGGCCCGAGCCGCTCGGCCAGCGAGCGCCACGCGGCGCGCACGGCCGCCGGGTCGGGCAGGTCCAGGCGCTGCCCCCCGAGGTCCGGCCGGTGCCGGTACCCGTCGGACAGCGCCTTGAGCACCACGGGCCAGCCGAGCAGGGCGGCGGCCTCGACCGCCTCATCAGCGCCGCCGATGACCCGGCGGGGCACCACCTCGATGCCGTAGCAGGCCAGGAGCTCGCCGGCCGCGCCGTCGGTGAGGCGGCCGGTCGTCCCCGCCACGAGCCGGCGGGCCTCCTCGGCCCGCACCTGGGTGGCCGGCACCGCCCCGGAGGGCAGGGCCCGCCAGTGGGCGTAGCCGACGGCCCGGCGCAGCGCCGCGACCGCGCCCTCGGGCGAGGGATAGGCCGGTATCGCGCCGAGCTCCGGCGACGCCTCCGTGGCCCGCACGGTCGCCAGCAGGGGCACCCGCACCAGCGGCGCGGCGGCGGCGGCGGCGATTCCCGCGGCCACGCCGACTCCCGCGGCCGCGAGGCCGGGCAGCGACGACGGCAGCCGCACCGCGATCACGAGCAGGGCGTCCACCTCGGCCGAGGCCGAGACGAGAGCGTCGCGGAACGCCTCGGCGGTGCTGCCGACCGGCAGCAGCACCTCCCGCACCGCGAGCCCGGCCGCGTCGGCCGCCCGGGCGGTGAACCCCACCAGGGCCCGTGAGTCGCCGACCACGGCGACCCGGTTGCCCCCCGGCAGCGGCTGGTTGGCGAGCAGCAGCGCCACGTCCAGGCCCTGCGAGACCCGGTCGACGCCGATCACCCCGGCCTGGCGCAGCAGGGCCTCGTCCAGCGGGGTGCGCTCGGAGAGCACGACCACGACCGGGGTGTCGCGGCCGAGCCGGCGCGCCAGCCGGGCGAACTTGCGCGGGTTCCCGAAGGTCTCCAGGTGCATCAGCGCCACACCCGTGGACGGGTCCGCCTCCCAGTACTGCAGGAGATCATTGCCGCTGACGTCCGCGCGGTCGCCCGCGGAGACGAAGACCGAGAACCCCAGCCGACGGCCCGCGGCGGCCTCCAGCAGCGCCCCGCCGAGCGGCCCGGACTGCGAGTAGCAGCCGATGCGGCCGGCCGGCGGCATCCGCTCGACCAGCGAGGCGTTCAGCCCCACCGCCGGGTTCTGGATGCCGAGGCTGGCCGGGCCGACCACCCGCATACCGTTCGCGCGGGCGTCGGAGGCGAGCCGCGCGTCGGCGGCGTCGTCCCGCTGGTCGGTCACCACGACCAGACCGCGCACGCCGTGCCGGCCGCAGGCGGCGACGACCGCCGGGATCACCTCCGCGGACACGCAGAGCACCGCGAGGTCGACGGGCCGCGGCGTGTCCTCCACCGAGGCGTACGCCCGGACCGAGGCGACGGCACCCTCCCCCGCCGCGGCGGCCGGGTTGACCGGGTACACCGGGCCGTCGAAGCCGCCGGCGAGCAGGTTGCGCAGGACGATGTTGCCCAGTGAGGAGCGGTCCCGGCCGGCGCCGACGACCGCGATGGCCCTGGGATGCAGCAGCCGGTTCATCGACGCGGCCTCGGCCCGGTGCTCCCGGGCGCGCATGACGTCCACCGAGCGGGCCGTCGGCGCGATGTCGAACGACAGCCGGACCCCGCCGGACTCCCAGGCGCGCGCCACGGTGTAGCCGGCGTCGAGGAACACCCGGATCATCTGCTGGTTCTCGCTGAGGACGTCGGCGTCGAAGCGGCGCACCCCGCGCTCGGCCGCGGCCGCGGCCAGGTGCTCCAGCAGCACCGAGCCGAGCCCGCGGCCCTGCTGGGCGTCCTCGACGAGGAAGGCGACCTCCGCGTCGGGCGCCGGACGGTCATCGGCGCTCCCGCGGCTTCCGGCAGCGTCAGGGGTGCTGGTGGTGTCGGGGGTGCCGGGGGCGCCGGGGGCGTTCGGTGGACCGGCCGCGTCGGCGGCAGAGCGGGGGCGGCCCTCCCAGTGCGCGAGGGCGACGATCTCGCCGCTGATCAGCGCCACCAGGGCGCCGCGGACCCACTGATCGACGTTGGTCGTCCGGGCGATGTCCTCGTCACTGAGCCCGCGCCGGACGTTGAAGTACCGGAAGTAGATCGTCCGCTGGGACAGCCGGGACCAGAACGGCCGCAGCAGCGCCCCGTCCGACGGCCGGATCGGACGGATATGCGCCGTCCCGCCGTCCGACAGGATGACGTCGGCCTCCCAGTGGGCGGGGTAGTCGCGCGGCAGGCCAGGATCGGGGCCGGCGTTCACCGGTCCACTAGCGGGTCGAGCCCGTGCAGCGGGAGCACCGCGCTGCGGGTCTGCGCGACCGAGCGGTCCAGCGGGTCGTCGGGGTCGCCCTCGCCGGCGTCCCACGGGTGGTAGGCGGCCGGGGCGCCGTCGCCGAAGGTCGACGGCATCCCGGCGGCGCCGACCGAGTCGTGGCCCGTCGCCGCGCGGACCCGGGCCGGGGCCGCGGCGGCCCACTCCTCGGGCAGCGCCCGGGCCGCGTCCAGCGGGGTGTGGGCGGCGATCGCGACGAGCTGCGTCCAGGCCCGCGGCACGACGGCGTCCAGGGCGTAGCCACCGCCCCCGCAGGCGAGCCAGCGCCCGCCGCACACCTCGTGGGCCAGCTGGTGCAGCGCCTCGTAGGAGGCGCGCTGGCCGTCGAGGGAGAGCCGCAGGTCGGCCAGCGGGTCGAGCGCGTGCGTGTCGCACCCGTGCTGGGTGACCAGGACCTGCGGGCGGAACGCGCGCAGCATCACCGGGACCACCCCGGAGAACGCGCGCAGCCAACCGGCGTCGCCCGTCCCGGGCGGCAGCGCAACGTTCACCGCCGTGCCCTCGGCGTCACCCGTGCCGACCTCCCGGGCGAAACCGGTGCCGGGGAACAGCGACCGCCCGCTCTGGTGCAGCGAGATCGTGAGCACCCGCGGATCGTCGTAGAAGGCCGCCTGGACGCCGTCGCCGTGGTGCACGTCGATGTCGACGTAGGCGACCCGGCTCGCGCCGGCGGACAGCAGCCAGGCGATCGCGACGGCCGGATCGTTGTAGACGCAGAACCCGCTGGCCGAACCGCGCATCGCGTGGTGCAGGCCCCCGGCCAGCGACACCGCGTGCTGGTGGGTGCCCTTCCACACCGCCTCGGCGGCGGCGAGCGTCCCGCCGGTCACCAGCGCGGCGGCGGCGTGCATCCGGTCGAAGACCGGGTTGTCGGCGGTGCCCAGCCCGAAGCGGCCCGCCAGCAGCGACCCGGCCCGCGACCCCGGCGACGCCGCGCGCACCGCACTGAGGTAGGCGGGGTCGTGGACGAGCTCGATCAGGTCGTCGCCGGCCATCCCCGCAGAGGCGACGGTGATCCCCGGGGCGTCGAGCAGGCCGACGGCGCCGGCGAGATCCATCGTCAGCGCGAGCCGCACCGGGTGCAGCGGATGGGTCGGGCCGAAGTCGTAGTCGAGCATCGCCCTGTCCCAGATGAGGAGGGCCTGCGCACCCGCTCCGGGCGCGGCCGGCGAGGGCTCGGTGTTCGCGGACGTGCTCACACGACGACGGTAGCTCCGCGCGACGTCCCGCACGACTGTCCTGACGACACCCGCCGTGGCCGGAACAGCCGTCCCCGGCCGCGTGAGCGGGGGCCGGCGCCGGCCCGGCGCACCGGCGACACTGTGGACGGACGTCCAACCCGGACGCATTAGGGTCAGATCACGTGGCCGCAGACGAAGGACCGAAACACGACGAACCACGCGATGGGCGGGACGGCGGTGCGGGCCCGAGCGGACCGGGTGGCCCCCCGCGTCGGGTCGGCGAGGGCACCGTGCTGTGGGAGCCCCCGCCGCGACGGGTTGCCGAGGCCTCGGTGACGAGGTACCGGGAGTGGCTGGCGGACGAACACCAGCTGCGCATCGCCGACTCCACCCGGCTACGGCTGTGGGCCGAGGCCGAACCCGGCCGGTTCTGGGACTCGATCTGGGAGTTCTGCGCCGTCGAGGGTGACCGTGGCGACGGGCCGGCGCTGACCGGCGCGGCCGTGCCCGACGCCCGCTGGTTCCCGACGGCCCGGGTCAACTACGCGGAGAACGCGCTCACCCGGCGCGGCCCGGCCCCGGCGATCATCGCTGTCCGGGAGGACGGCGCGACCGCGGTGGTGAGCTGGGACGAGCTGCGCAGGCAGGTGGCACGGGCCGCCGCCGGGCTGCGCCGGCTCGGGGTCAGGCCCGGCGACCGGGTCGGAGCGGTGCTGCCGAACACGGTGCACGCGGTGGTGGCGATGCTGGCGACGGCGAGCGTCGGGGCGGTGTGGGCGTCGTGCTCACCGGATCTCGAACCGGCCGCGCTCGCCGAGCGGTTCATCCAGATCACCCCGCGGGTGCTCATCGGCGTCGACGGGTACACCCGCGGCGGCCAGGGCTACGACGCGATCCCGCCGCTGGCCGACCTGGCCCGGCGCCTACCCAACCTGGCTGCCACGGTGCTGGTGCCCTACCTGTCCGCCGACGCCTACCCGCGGGCGGCGAGCGCAGACCTGCCGGGCCTGCTCACCTGGGACGACCTGCTCGCCGCCGAGGCGGAGCCGGCCTTCACCCGGCTGCCGTTCGACGCGCCGCTGTGGATCCTGTTCGCCGACGAGATCGCCGGCCCGCCCAGGCCGGTCGTCCACGGGCACGGCGGGATCCTGCTGGAACACCTGAAGTCGCTGGTGCTGCACCTCGACCTCGGCCCGGACGACCGCTTCTGCTGGTACGGCACGACCAGCGGCATGATGTGGAACTACCAGGTCTCCGGGCTGCTCACCGGCGCGACGATCGTGCTCTACGACGGCAGCCCTAGCCACCCGGACGTGTCCATCCTGTGGCGGCTCGCCGAGGCGGTGGACGTCACCTGCCTGGGCGTCTCCGTGGCCCTCGTCGAGGCCTGCCGGCGGGTCGGGCTGGTGCCAGGCCGCGTCGCGGATCTCTCGCTGTTGCGCACGGTCGGGGCGTTCGGGGCCCCGTTCGTCCCCGAGGCCGGTGCCTGGGTCTACGACACGGTGAGCCCGTCGGTGGCCTTCGTCGCCATGAGCGGCGGCACGGAGGTCTGCACCGCGCTGGTCACAGGGCTGCCGACCGACCCGGTGCGGGCCGGCGAGGCGGGCCGTGCGCTGGGGTGCGCGGTGGCCGTCGTGGACCCGTCCGGCCGGGAGGTGCCCGGTGGCGGTGCCGGGGAGCTGGTCGTCACCGCGCCGATGCCGTCGGCGCCCCTGTTCGTGTGGGGCGACCCGACCGGCTCGTGGCTGCTCCAGAAGCACCTGGCGAGGTTTCCGGGCTGGTGGTGGCAGGGCGAGCGCGCGCGGATGACGCAGGCCGGCGGGATCGCCGTCGACGGTCCGCTGGACGCCCTCGCCGCGCCCACCGGCGCACGCACCGCCGGCGCATAGGCAGGGCAGCGCAGGGACGCGCAGGCGGACGGCACAGGCAGGCAAAGGGAAAAGCCGGATCCTCGCCCTCAGGCGAAGATCCGGCCTCCGACCACCCCTGCCGGAGCAGGACCGTATGGCCCACACCCCGGGCGGTCATGGGTGCCGGCCCGCGATGCCGGCGCCCACACGACGACCTCGTCCCAGACGCCGGCTCCTCAGTCGAGGAACTCGCGCAGCCTTCCGGCCACGGCCGGCTTGCGCAGCTCCCGCAGCGTGTCCCGCTCGATCTGGCGGATGCGCTCACGGGTGAGCCCGAGCCGGTTGCCGACCTCGGCGAGGGTGTGCTGCTTCCCGTCGGCGAGCCCGAAACGCAGCCGCATGACCTCGCGCTCACGAGGGTTCAGCGCACCGAGGACGTTGTCGATCTCGTCCTGCATGGCGCCGTAGGAGGCGGCGTCGGCGGGCGACGTCGCGTCCGAGTCCTCGATGAAGTCGCCGAGCACGGAGTCGCCGTCGTCACCGACGGACGTCTCCAGGCTGACCGTGTCCTGCGCGTAGCGGCGCAGTTCGACGACCTGCTCGATCGGCATGTCCAGCTCGAGCGCGAGCTCCTCGTCCGTCGGCTCGCGGCCGAGGGTCGAGACAAGCTGGCGCTGCAGCCGGGTGATCTTGTTGATCTGCTCGACCACGTGCACCGGGATACGGATCGTGCGGGCCTGGTCGGCCAGCGCGCGGCCGATCGCCTGACGGATCCACCAGGTGGCGTAGGTGGAGAACTTGTAGCCCTTCGCGTAGTCGAACTTCTCGACCGCGCGGATCAGGCCCAGGTTTCCCTCCTGGACGAGGTCCAGCAGCGTCATACCCCGGCCGCTGTACTTCTTGGCGACCGACACCACCAGGCGCAGGTTGGCCGAGACCAGCTGCTGCTTGGCAGCCTGGCCGTCGGTGACCAGCACGCCGAGATCCCGGCGCAGGTCGTCGGCCAGGTCCTGGTCGGTGTCGAGCTTGTGCTCGGCGAACAGGCCCGCCTCGACGCGCTTGGAGAGCTCGACCTCCTGAGCGGCGTTGAGCAGCGGGACCTTGCCGATCTCCCGCAAGTACATGCGGACGAGGTCGGCGGTGCCGGCGTGGTCGGCGACCGTGCGGCCGGCGGCCGGAGCGCCGGGGGTGACGCGCTCCTCTTCTTCTTCGACGAGGTCGATCCCGGCGGCACCCAGGCGGGAGATCAGCGCGGGCAGCAGCTCGACGCCGATGTCGGCGGCCTCGAGAGCCTCACGGAGCTCGGAACGGCTGAGCTCGCCGGTCTCGCGGCCACGCGCGATGAGTTCCGCGATGGCGGAGACGTCGAGCTCGTCGAGCTCGTCGGGGACCGCGGCCAGCGTGCGGCTTGGAGTGTTACGGACAGGAGAAGCGGAGCGACGGGTACGCCGCGGGCGCGGGCGTGACTCGTCGGTGCGCTCGGCTAGTTCCAGGGCAGGCAGCGTCATCAGTGGCAGATCCGATGGTCGGTGCGGGTGGGTCGTCTAGTTGCTTGCACGAGAGGTAACGACTGAACAGACGCAACCATTCCCCGTGAAGGCACAGCCGGACGTCAGCGATCGCCGGGCCTACTGGGAAGTGTAGACCCCTGCCATCGGGCCGCTGAACCCGCTGTCGCGAAGACTACCTGGCAGATCGTGTGCTGTGGCGGGAACGAGCAACTATCTCGACGACGCGCGACGTTCACCCTCGACTATCGGTGACCGTTCACAACGGAGAGTGGTTGCCGTGACACCTTAGGGAGCGCAATCCAGAGATCGACGTCACCTTCACCGTGTTCGCGCGAGGGTACGGCGCCTCGCACGGTCACGCGACGGACTCCTTTCTCGACCCGGCCGGACGGCGCGGGGACGAATCGGATTACCGGCAGACCACGGCCCTACCCGGTGGGCGCCCCTTCACGCACCCCCATGTGGTCCGGTTCGCCGATGTGGCGCGGGCCACGAGAAGCGATGGCCCGTCGAGGGCGAGCCCGACTCGCCCACGGACCGGCGCGGCGGCGGCGCACCCCGCGACGAACGCGCGACGCACACCGACCGCACCACCCCTCACACCATCTGCGCGCACCGCGCGGCCCACGCCGAGCACCGCGCGCGGCACGCGCCGGGCCCTCCCGCCTGACCGCGCCCGTAACACCGGTCACGCCAGTCCCGACGCACACCCCACTCGCCACCGAACGGGATTTCCTCCCGTGGCCGGCGAGCCCTCCCGGAGCCGCCCGCCACGCGGCCGACCGGCAGCGAAGATCTTTCCGTCAGCCGACCAATAATTACCCTACGTAGCGAACCGCGGATCGCCCCGGAACGACGCGAAGAAGTTCGGGACGTGCGTGGCGGGCCGGGCCCGACAGCCGCCGGCGGCCCGGACATGCCCTCCGAACCGGACTTTTTCCTGCGCCGCCGGCCCGAAAACCGCGCGGAGCACCAGCTCGGTAACCCCACGGCAACGGCATCCCGTTAGCCGGGCCACACCGGGCACCCCCACCAGGCGAGTACGCCGCGTGACCGCTACTCTCTCACGATGTCGGTCTCCCCGATGCCCGCGCCAGCCACATCCAGCTCCAACCCACCCGCCGCCACGCCCGGCACCGCGACCGGCGCCGCGCCCGCGACCGTGCCCGACAGCACGACCACCGCGGCGCCACGGAGGACACAAGCGGACCATCCGGGCGTACCACCGTCGGTGGTGGGCACGGGCACCAACCGGCCACCCGCGGACCACGCGGCGGTCGCCTCGCCGGTCGCCCCCGCTGCACGCACCGGGAGCGCCGACCCGGCCGGCACCGCCAATGTGACCCCCATCACTGCCGGCGCCGGCGGTCCCGGTACCCACACCAACGGGCGCGGCGGACCCGGCGCGGCCGTCGCACCAGTCGCACCCGACACAGTCGTCGCATCCAACACAGTCGTCGCATCCGACACAGCGGTGGACGCCCGCGCGGGCGCCGCGTCGGGCGGGGCGATCTCGCCGCCGGCCGCGGAAATCCCCCTGTCGGCGGACATCGCCACGGTGCGCGAGACGGCCGTGGCGGTGCTGCGCGCCAACGACCTTGGTGACATCACCCGGCCGTCGCCGACGCTCTACCCGCACCAGTGGCTGTGGGACAGCTGCTTCATCGCCATCGGCCTGCGCCACCTCGACCCGGCGCGTGCCGCCGCCGAGCTGCTCTCGCTGCTGCGCGGCCAGTGGCCCGGCGGCATGATCCCGCACGTGATCTTCGCCGAGACGACCGACTACTACCACGCGGGTCCGCAGCGCTGGCGCTGCGACCGAGTCTGCACGACCGCCGGCGGGGTCCAGTCGACCGGCGTCACCCAGCCGCCGATGATCGCCGAGGCGGCCGTGCGGGTGGGCCAGGCGATGAGCAGGGAGGACCGGGCAGACTTCTACCGGCGGCTCGCACCGGGCCTGGTGCGCTTCCACGAGTGGCTCTACCGCGAGCGCGACCCCGACGACACCGGCCTGGTGACGCTGGTCCACTCCTGGGAATCCGGAATGGACAACACCCCCACCTGGATGGAGATGACCAAGCCGGTCGCCCCCCGGGCGGTGCGCGCGCTGCGCCGGATCAACGGCGACGACACGCTCGACGCCCTGCGCCGCGACTCCAAGGAGGTGCCGCCGGACGAGCGGCTGACCTCGGCGGACCTGTTCACGCTCTACCGGATCGTCCGCGAGCTGCGCCGCAGCCGGTACGACTTCCGGACGATCCGCTCCACCTTCGTCCCGCTCGTGCAGGACGTGGCCTTCAACGCGATCCTGGCCCGGGCCAACGAGCATCTCGAGACGATCGCGGCCGAGGCCGGGGTGCGCATCCCGCGCTGGCTGTCCCGTTCGATGCGCCGGACCCGCGTGGCCCTCAACGAGCTGTGCTCGGACGGTGTCTACTACAGCCGGAACTTCCGCACCGGCGAGCTGCTGCGCCACCACACCATCGCCGGCTTCCTGCCGCTGTACGCGGGCGTGGTGCCGGAGTCCCAGGTGGACGACATGGTGGACACGCTCATGTCACCGCGGTACTGGGCCCAGTACGGCATCGCCAGCGTGCCGACCGACGACCCCGCCTTCCTGCCTCGCTGCTACTGGCAGGGCCCGGTATGGGTCAACATGAACTGGCTGATCGCGGACGGCCTGGACCGCTACGGCCGGACCGAGGCCGCCGCCGCGATCCGCCGCAACACCCTCGACGTGATCGTGTCGTCGGGATCGATGTACGAGTACTACTCACCGCTCGACGGCTCCGGCGCCGGCAGCAACCGCTTCTCCTGGACGGCCGCCCTGCTGGTGGACATGCTCGACAACGGCGCCCGCCCGACCTCCCGGGCCCAGGCGGCCATCCCCACCACCCGCACCCCCGCCTGACGGCCGGAACCCGGAGGCCGCTGACGGCCGCCGGCGAGGTGAGGTGTCCCAGCGACTCGATGTGCCGCCGGGACACCTCACTTCTGGCTACGGGAGAGGTCAGCTGCAGCCGCTGGTGGAGCCGCACTGCTCGCAGACGTAGCAGCTGCCGGCCGGGCGCATGTTCACACCGCAGGTGAAGCAGAGCGGCGCGTCGACCACCGTCTGGGCGGTCAGCGAACCGCCCGGCATGGCCAGTCGCAGCTCCTGCGCGACCAGCTCCGGCCCGCCGCCCACGCCCGGCCCGGCCGGCGCGGACCCGCCCGGCGCAGACCGGGCCGGCGCAGACCGGGCCGGCGCCGCACCGGCGGTGGCCGCCGGGTCCGAGTCACCCTCGGCCGGGGCGGACGCCCGCAGCGACTCGATGTCGATCTCCGGCTCCGCCGCCGCGGCCGGGCCGCCGCCGGCCTGGTCGGACAACCGCCGCGTCCGCTCCGAGGCGGACAGGATGCCCAGCTCCGCGCGCTGCTCCTCGGTCAGGTAGTCCAGGGCCAGCCGGCGGAACAGGTAGTCCATGATCGACTGGGCGATCCGCACGTCCGGGTCGTCGGTCATACCGGCCGGCTCGAACCGCATGTTGATGAACTTGCTGACGTAGGCCTCCAGCGGCACGCCGTACTGCAGCGCGATGGACACCGCGATCGAGAACGCGTCCATCACACCGGCGAGGGTGGAGCCCTGCTTGGACATCTTGATGAAGACCTCGCCGAGGCCGTCGTCCGGGTAGGAGCCGGCGGTCATGTACCCCTCGGCACCGCCGACGCTGAACGAGACGGTCTGCGACGGACGCGTCTTCGGCAGCCTGCGGCGGACGGGCCGGTGCTCACCGGGCCCGGCCGGCCAGTGCGGGCCGGGAGCGCCGGGGCCGACCGCGGGCTGCGCCGTCACGGCGGACGGCGCCGCTGCAACGGCCGCGGCCGCTCCGGCGGCGGCCCGGGCGGCCACGTCGGAGGCCACCTCGGCCGCCGCGGCGGCGTCCCGCTTCGCGCCCTTCACATCCGTCAGTGGCTGGCCGACCTTACAGTTGTCCCGGTAGATCGCGAGGGCCTTGAGGCCGAGCCGCCATCCCTCGAGGTAGATCTCCTCGACCTCGGCGACGGTGGCCGTCGCCGGCATGTTCACCGTCTTGGAGATGGCGCCGGAGAGGAACGGCTGGACGGCGGCCATCATCCGGACGTGGCCCATCGGGCTGATCGCGCGGTCCCCGATGGCGCAGTCGAACACCTCGTAGTGCTCGGTGCGCAGGCCGGGGGCGTCGACGACGTGGCCGTGCTCGGCGATGTACTCGACGATCGCCTCGATCGTCTCCTCGGCGTATCCCAGCGCGCGCAGCGCCGCGGGCACCGTCTGGTTCACGATCTTCATGCTGGCCCCGCCGACCAGCTTCTTCATCTTCACCAGGGCCAGGTCCGGCTCGATCCCGGTGGTGTCGCAGTCCATCGCCAGGCCGATCGTCCCGGTCGGGGCCAGCAGGCTGACCTGGGCGTTGCGCCAGCCGTGCTTCTCCCCCACCGACAGCGCGCGCTCCCACTCCTTCGAGGCCGCGGTGATCAGGCGGGCCTCCTCCGCGTGGACGGTGCGGACGGCGTCGTTCGCCGCCGAGTGCTTGCGCACGACCCGCCGGTGGGCGTCGGCGTTGCGGGCGAAGCCGTCGTAGGCCCCGACGGTGCCGGCGAGCTCCGCCGAGCGGCGGTAGGCGGTGGCAGTCATCAGCGAGGTGATCGCGGCGGCGAGCGCCCGGCCCCCGTCGGAGTCGTACGCACGGGCGCTGGCCATGAGCAGCGCGCCCAGGTTGGCGTACCCGATACCGAGCTGCCGGTACGCCCGGGTCACCTTGGTGATCTCCGGGGTCGGGAAGTCCGCGAAGCAGATCGAGATGTCCATCGCCGTGATGATCAGCTCGACGGACGCGACGAACGTCTCGGTGTCGAAGGTGCGGTCCGGCCGCAGGAACTTCATCAGGTTCAGCGAGGCCAGGTTGCAGCTCGAGTTGTCCAGGTGGACGTACTCCGAGCACGGGTTCGACGCGGAGATCCGGCCGGACTCCGGGCAGGTGTGCCAGTCGTTGATCGTGCCGTCGTACTGGATGCCCGGGTCGGCGCACTCCCAGGCGGCCTGGGAGATCGTGCGGAACAGCCCGCGGGCGTCCACCGACTCGATCACCCGGTTGTCGAGACGCGCCCGCAGGTCGAAGGACGTCCCGTCGACCACGGCGCGCATGAACTCGTCGTTGACCCGCACCGAGTTGTTGGCGTTCTGGTATTGCACCGAGGCGATGTCGCGCCCGCCGAGGTCCATGTCGAACCCGGCGTCGCGCAGCGCGCGGATCTTGTCCTCCTCACGCGCCTTGGTTTCGACGAACTCGACGACGTCGGGATGGTCGACGTCGAGGACGACCATCTTCGCCGCGCGCCGGGTCGCCCCGCCCGACTTGATGGTGCCCGCCGAGGCGTCGGCGCCGCGCATGAAACTGACCGGGCCGGACGCGGTGCCGCCGGAGGAGAGGAGCTCCTTCGAGGAGCGGATTCGGGAGAGGTTGAGACCGGCACCGGAGCCGCCCTTGAAGATCAGGCCCTCCTCCCGGTACCAGTTGAGGATCGACTCCATGGTGTCGTCCACCGCGAGGATGAAGCACGCCGACACCTGCTGCGGCGCGGCCGTCCCGACGTTGAACCAGACCGGGGAGTTGAAGCTGAAGACCTGGTGCAGCAGCATCCAGGTCAGCTCGTGCTCGAAGATCTCGGCGTCGCTCTCCGACGCGAAGTAGCCGTGCTCGCGGCCGGCCGCGCCGTAGCGGAGCACGACCCGGTCGATGAGCTGGCGCAGCGACGACTCCCGATCGGGCGAGCCGAGCGCGCCGCGGAAGTACTTGCTGGCGACGATGTTGGAGGCGTTGACCGACCAGGCGGTCGGGAACTCCACCCCACGTTGCTCGAAGTTGACCGATCCGTCCCGCCAGTTCGTCATGACGACGTCGCGGGACTCCCACTCCACCTCGTCGTAGGGGTGGACTCCGGGCGTGGTGCGAACCCGCCGGATCTTCAGCCCGGCCACCTTCGCGGCCGATCTGTTCCCCTTGCCGCGGGTCTCGGTCATAGCGCTCCTCGTGTTCGCGTTCGATGGGTTCAAACAGCGGCCACCGGACTTACGTGCCCGGATCAGGCCTGGTCAGGCATGGTCCCGGGCAGGTCCGGCCCGGCGCCGGCAGTGCAGGGCGGGATGGCCGGATCAGCTGTTCCGCTGATCGGCCGGGGTGTGCGTGGGGTCTGGGACGGTATGTGGGACCTGAGGCCGTGCCGGATCTGGCGGGCACGGCGGCGTACCCGATGTGGCCGGTCCGGCTGGTGGCGCTCGATGCCCGTGGCCGCGCCGGACGGGATCGGGTCGGGGGCGGGGCAGGGGCACTGGTGGTCGGGTCCGAACATCAGGTGCAAAGGTGCTGGCCGCGGCGCATGCGCCGATGCCTGTATTACGTGCGCCGCGGGCGGCTCCCGTGGCCTCGCGCAGTACACGGACCACCGCGGCTCCGAGACCGGTGTGGCTCCGGCTCCGCACCGACACGGCTCCAGGCTGGTTCCATGCCAGGTCGTTACACGGACCTGGACGCTCGCCGGACCGGCGCCTCGACGCCTCCCCCGCGCCCGGCCCGCGATGCCGGAGCCGGCAGGCGGCCCACCGGCCCGGGTTCGTGAGGCCGGTGCGGATCAGGCTGGGTCACTCATGGATGCCCGGATCCCGGTTCCGGGACCTCGGGCCGGTGCGTCAGGGGCCGGCCGCCGCCCGTGGGCCCGTGGTCACCGGAACGATGACAGCCGAGGCCCCGGTGGCCGCCGGCATCGTGGTCGGCTTTCCGGCGACGGGCGGCTCACCGCCGCCAGCCGACTCGGCACGCAGGGCCGCGATCGCCGCCTCGAAGTCGCCGAGCGACTCGAACGCCAGGTAGACGGAGGCGAAGCGGAGGTAGGCCACCTCGTCCAACTCCCGGAGGGGGCCGAGGATCGCTCGGCCGACATCCTCGGCGGCCACCTCCGCGGAGCCCGAGGAGCGCACCGTCTCCTCGACCCGCTCCGCCAGCAGCGCCAGATCGTCCGACCGGACGGGGCGGCCCTGGCACGCCTTGCGCACTCCCACGATCACCTTCGCGCGGCTGAAGGGCTCGGTGGCCCCGCTGCGCTTACGGACCCGCAAGGAGGCCTCCTCCATGGTCGTGAACCGACGGCCACAGGCCGGACACGACCGCCGGCGCCGGATCGCGGCGCCCTCCTCGGCCTCCCTGCTGTCGACGACACGGCTGTCGGGATGCCGGCAGAAAGGGCACCGCATGGTCCGCTCCCCTCCACCCCGGGCAGGCTGACACTGCCGCCCGCGGGGTGCGTCCGACTGGGTTCCGTCACCTCGACCGGCGGCCCTGTGGACAGACGGTCAAGGCCCTGTGGATTACCTGTGTAACAACCTGTGGATGACTTGCGGTGCTGCAACTACAAGATGTTGTGTCCACCGTAGCGCACACCCCCGACAGATCCGACACCGGCCCCTCCGGTGCATGTGGTCCTCAGGTGTGTTCTCGCCAGCCCGCGCCGGGGCCACGACAGGCGGTGACACCAGCCAGACGTGCCCTCGGTGTGGCAGCCGCAACGCCTGGCGCACCGAGGGCACAGGGCATGCCGGACCGCCGAGCTATCGGGGCATCGAGCCATCGGGACATTGGGACATTGGGACATTGGGGCCGCAGCAGGAAAGCCGGGTCAGGGGAGCCGGAGCTCCTGACCGGGCATGAGCGTCACCGTGTCGAGGCCGTTCAGGGTCATGAGCCCGCGGACGGTGTCGCGGGTGTCGGCCTCGGGGGCGGCCTCGTGGGCGATCTCCCAGAGTGTCTCCCCGGACCGCACGACGTGCGTCCGGTAGCTCACCGGGACGCCGGTGAACGCCTGTGACGCCGTCACCAGCACCAACGAGAAGACAAGGCCGAGGAGCGTGCTCGCCAGCGCCACCACGACGATGCGGCCGCGCCTGGTCAGCCGCAGCGGCGGCCGCGCACCCGACCTCCCCCGCCCACCGGCCCGCGACCGGGACCCGGCCCGAGGTCGAGGCTCAGGCCGGGCGTGGGGCTGAGGCCGGGGACGCTGGGGCTGGGACTGCCCGCTCGGCCCAGGACGCGGCCCGGGACGCGGCCCGGGACGCGGCCCGGGAGCCGCGGCGGCCGACCCGGCCGCGACCAACCCGACGGCTGCCTCACGCCACCACATGCCGGGCATCTCGATCACGGACGCCCCGGATCGCCGCGCACCGCCCCGCCTGGACTCACCAGGCGGCGCCATGGCGGCCGGAGCAGCCCCCGAGAGACCACACCGGGCGCCACGAGAGCGAACCGGGCGCCCTACCGGCACGCGGCCCATGCCGCGCACCGCCACCCCCCGCACCCCGCGGCCACGGACGGCGACTCCGCCCACCGCGGCTCCACGCACGCCGCGTGCCCCCCGCGCACCCGTCGCGACCTGCGCACCCTGCCGCAGCGCGCAGCTGTGGGACACCGGGTGACCCCGCCGAACTGACGCATTCCCACCGGCCGCATCGCCACCGTCGGTCATGCCAACCTCCCAGGCGCGAACACTTGTTCGATCGAACGCCTGAGCGATTCTTACACGGCCGCCACGCACACTTCCCCCGACACGCTCGAACAGACGTTTGAGATTCGGCGACCGGCCGACTACCGTCAAGGACGATCAGTTGTGGACGATCGTGCGAGATGAACCGAGCACGAAGGACCATGCCGAACCGATCAAAAGTTACTAATCGGACAAAGCATTGGAACGACCGGGTGGGTGTTGGCGGAGCCGGGCCGTCGACCACCCGGTCCTTGGCAGCCGCCGGTGGCACCATCCGCCGCGCGGAAGCATCGACAGGAGAGCGGTAGGCGATGACCAGCCAGGAACGGGGTACCCGCCGAGGTGACACCCGTGGCAACGTCCGGGATTTTCCCGACAGCCCCGCGGACGCCTCGGGCCTGACGCAGCGGCAGAAGAAGGTGCTCGAGGTCATCCGGTCCGCGGTGGAGCGGCGCGGATACCCGCCGAGCGTCCGGGAGATCGGCGAGGCTGTCGGCCTGACCAGCACCAGCAGCGTGGCACACCAGCTCAAGGTGCTGCAGGAGAAGGGGTTCCTCCGGCGCGACCCGAACCGGCCACGGGCGATGGAGGTGCTTCCGATCGGCGGCGCGAAGACCGGCGGGCGTTCCCGCGCGGGTGCCGCGGCGGCGGCCGGCGCACCCGCCGAGACCACGGCGCTGGAGGCCGGCACGCCCACCTACGTCCCCCTGGTGGGGCGGATCGCCGCCGGTGGGCCGATCCTCGCGGAGCAGGCGATCGAGGACGTCTACCCGCTGCCGAAGGAGATCGTCGGCGAGGGAACTCTGTTCCTGCTCAAGGTGGTCGGCCAGTCGATGATCAATGCCGCCATCTGTGACGGCGACTTCGTCGTCGTCCGGCAGCAGCCGGTGGCGGACAACGGCGAGATCGTCGCGGCGATGATCGATGGAGAGGCCACGGTCAAGCGGTTCCGGCAGCGCGACGGCCGGGTGTGGCTGGCGCCGGAGAACCCGGCCTTCTCCGACATCCCGGCCGAGGACGCGACCATCCTCGGCCGCATCGTGGCGGTGATGCGCCGGGTCTGATCCCCGGCACGCGGCCCGCACCGGGCAGGCCAGGCACCGGTCAGACGCCAGGCGTCTGACCGGTGCGGTGTTCAGCTCGCGGTGTTCCGTCGGGGCTGGTGTTCAGGCAGGGCCGTCAGGCGCGGAACGGCTCCAGCTCGGCGGCCAGGCCCACGGGCACGCGCGCGGCGACCTCGGTGCCCTTGCCGGTGTGCTCAACTCGGAGCACCTCGCCGATCTGGTGGATGCGGGAGACGAGATCGCCCCGGGTGTAGGGCACCAGCAGGGACATCTCGACCTCCGGGTGCGGTATCCGCGCCGAGAGCGCCTCCACCAGCTCCTGCAGCCCCGCCCCGGACCGCGCCGAGACGAAGATGGCGTCCGGCACCGCCTGGCGCAGGACGGCGAGCGTGGTCGGGTCGACCGCGTCCACCTTGTTGACCACGATGAGCTCGGGCACCCCGGCCGCGTCGATCTCGGCGAGCACCTCGCGCACAGCCGAGATCTGCCCCATCGGGTCCGGGGCCGAACCGTCGACGACGTGCAGGACGAGGTCGGCGTCCACCACCTCCTCGAGCGTCGAGCGGAACGCCTCGACGATCTGGTGCGGCAGGTGGCGCACGAAGCCGACCGTGTCGGCCAGGGTGAAGATCCGGCCGTCGGGCAGCGTGGCCCGGCGCACCGTCGGGTCGAGGGTCGCGAACAGCGCGTCCTCGACCAGTACGCCCGCCCCGGTCAGTCGGTTGAGCAGCGACGACTTGCCGGCGTTGGTGTAGCCGGCGATCGCGACGGCGGGAACGGCACCGCGGCGGCGCGACGACCTCTTGGTCGCCCGGACGGTGGCCATCCCGGTGAGCTCTCGGCGCAGCTTGGTGATGCGCGCGCGCAGCCGGCGACGGTCCGTCTCGATCTTCGTCTCACCGGGACCACGGGTACCGATCGGCGCCCGGCCGCCGCTGGCGGCCTGCCGGGACATCGACTCACCCCAGCCGCGCAGCCTCGGCAGCATGTACTGCAGCTGGGCGAGCTCGACCTGCGCCTTGCCCTCGCGCGACGTCGCGTGCTGGGCGAAGATGTCGAGGATCAGCGCCGTCCGGTCGATCACCTTGACCTTGACGACCTCCTCGAGCTGGCGCAGCTGGCCGGGGGTCAGCTCGCCGTCGCAGATCACCGTGTCCGCGCCGGTCGCCAGTACGATCTCGGCGAGCTCCTTGGCCTTGCCGGAGCCCACGAAGGTCGCTGCGTCGGGCCTGTCCCGGCGCTGCACGAGCGCGTCGAGCACGACCGAGCCGGCGGTGGTGGCGAGCGCGGCCAGCTCCGCCATGGACGCCTCGGCCTCGACCTGCGAGCCCGACGTCCACACCCCGATCAGAACGACCTGTTCCAGCCGGAGCTGGCGGTACTCGACCTCGGTGACGTCCTCGAGCTCGGTGGTGAGGCCCGGGACACGGCGCAGCGCGCCACGGTCCTCCAGGTCGAGCCCGTCGCCCTCCTCGTCGAAGAACGAGAACCCGTCGGCCTCGGCCAGGGCGAGCGCGGTGCCGGCGCGACCGTCACGACCGTCGTGGCCGTCGTGGCCGTCGTTTTCGCCCGAGTGCAGTTTCAGATGCCGGGTGGACGCCACAGCGGCGTCAGCGCGAAGACTCATACCATCCGTTCTCAACGCGGCACGGTGACCGCGTCATTCCAGTCCGCCCCGGCCGGGACGGCACTCTTTCGCCCCATCAGCCGGGTTCGCCCGGCCGATGAAACACCGTCATCCTCAGGGTGACACGGCGTACCCGCGATCGCGAACCCTTTACCGGACGGCGCCCGCCACCGGACGACATCGGCGGACCTGAGGCGGGCACCCGGCCCGACGCTCGGGCGCACCCACGCGCTACGGGTCCCCGAGGGAGATCGAGGGACTTCGCCCTGCCTGCCCCGGCCGCGCTCAACCTGCCTCGGCCGCGCTCAGCCGGCCCCGACAGCGCTCGGACGCCGCTCGCCCGCGGGAGCCGCCGGGCCGAAGCCACCCGCCGCGCGCAGCCAGTCGGGACGAAGGACACCGTCCGACACCAGCACGGCCGGGCCACTGAGCAGGACGGTCGACTCCCGCCAGCCGACAGTCAGCCGCCCGCCGGGGAGGTCGACCTCGACCTCTGCGGGCGGCCCATCGCCATTGCGGGCCGCCCAGGCCACAGCGACGGCACACGCGCCGGTGCCGCAGGACGCGGTCTCACCGACGCCCCGCTCGAAGACCCGCATGGCGACCCCGTCCGGAGCCGGGACGACGACCTCGACATTCACGCCCTCGGGGAAGGCGGCGGCCGGGTAGGCCGGCGCGCGCAGGTCCAGGCGCGCCAGGCCGGCCGGGTCGAGGTCGTCGGCGAAGCAGACCGCGTGCGGGTTCCCCATCGAGACCGGCACGGCGGCGAACTCCCGCCCGGCGACCGTGACCGGCACCGGGCCGGCGGCCAGCTCGGGCGGTCCCATCTCGACGGTGACGTCGCCGCCCGCAGGCACCTCGACCGCCCGCAGGCCGGCCCGGGTGGCGATGACGAGACGGCCGGGCGCGGCGTAACCCGCGTCGACGAGATAGCGGGCGAACACCCGGATCCCGTTGCCGCACATCTCGGCGATCGACCCGTCGGCGTTGCGATAGTCCATGAACCAGCGGGCGGCCGCGCTGTCGCCGGCGGCGGGCTCGGCCGCGGTCAACACGACCCGCAGCACCCCGTCGGCGCCAATGCCGGTGCCTCGGTGGCACAGCGCCCGCACCAGCTCGGGGCTGAGATCGAGCTCGCCGTCAGCATCCGGCAGGATGAGGAAGTCGTTACCCGTTCCGTGTCCCTTGACGAAGCGCACGCCGCGATCGTACGGCCGCGGCGAGCTCACCCCGCGGCAGCCGCCCGCGAACGGTCCCCTCGCCCCGAACCACCCGGATACGCGGTATCTCCTGACTGCGCGGTACCTCCCGAACGCGTCGGCTGGGCGGTGGGCCGGCCCGGCTGGGTCGCGACGCGCGGTTGGCCGGGGTGACCCGCGTGACCGGAGTGACCCGCCGGGTCGTGGCGCGGCCCGGGCTGGCTCGCCGACCGGAAGCCGGTCTCGGCCCGGGTCTCAGCGGACGGCTTGTACCACCTGTCCGGCCGGCCGCGGCCGAGCGCGATCATGCGGGCGTCCTCCACCGGTACCGGCGGGCAGAAGAGCGGCCCGGACACCCGGTCGCAGTCCAGCCTGCCGACCCGGTCCGCCAGCACCGCGGTGTCGACGTCCTCGGCGACGACGACCATGCGCCGCCGATGCGCCACGCCCACCAGGGAGGCGAAGGCAGCCTCGCCCTCCATGTCGCGGATCGTCGCCCGCAGGAACTGCCCGTCGATCCGCACCAGGTCCAGCGGGAGCACGTCGAGGGTGGACAACGAGCCGTACCACGTGCCGAACGCGTCGACGCCCACCGCGACGCCGAGGTCCCGCAGCCGCGCCAGCAGGCGGGGCAGCGCGGGCGGCGCGAACGCCAGCGTGTCCTCGGTGAACTGCAGGCCGACGGCGCCCGCCGGCAGCGACCGCCCCAGCACCAGCCGCTCCACCTCGGCGAGGAACTCCGGGCGGGCGAGATGACGGCCGTCGATGCGCACCCACAGCCGCGGCGGGCGGACGGAGGTCCCCACGGCCATCCGGTGCCAGGTCCGCGCCTCCGTGACCGCCATCCGCAGCACCCACTGGTGTACCTGGCCGACCAGCCCGGCGGCCTCGGCGACGCGCATGAAGGCCGCCGGGCCGAGCAGCCCGAACTCGGCGTGCGCCCAGCGGGGCCGCGCCTGCATCCCCGGGACGGAGCCGTTACGAAGGTCGACGTCCGGCTGGTAGTGCAGGCGTAGCGAACCGTCGTCGAACGAGGCGTACAGCGCGGGAACCAGGGCAAGGTCGAGCGCGGTCACGTCGAACTCTCCAGACGCCGGGATGGGCCGGGACCCGGGCCGACGGGTCGGGCGAAGGTCCCGCGGCGCTGGGCCGGCCACACGTCAGAGCGAACCCGATATCAGAGCGAACCCACCAGACGTCGTACCTCGGCGAGCGCCGCGGCGACATCCGGAAATTCCAGCCAGGATATCCGCGGATCACGCCGGAACCAGGATCTTTGCCGACGAGCGAAGCGCCTGGTGGCCGTTGTTGTGGCCTGTTTGGCCGCGTCCATGGAGTCCATTGCTCCGTCGAGGACGGCCAGGACCTGCGCGTATCCGAGGGCACGCGAGGCGGTCCGCCCGTCGCGCAGCCCCGCCTCCGCGAGCGCCGCGACCTCGTCGACGAAGCCCGCGCGCCACATCAGCTCCACCCGGTCGGCGATCCGCGTGTCCAGGTCCGGGCGGTCCACGCCGACCTGAACGACGTCATAAATCGATCGATATTCGGGCAAAGTGGCCTCGAATGTGCCGGTGAGCTCGACGACCTCGAGCGCCCGCACGATCCGCCGCCCGTTGCCGGGCAGGATCGCCGCGGCGGCGGTCGGCGCCAGCCCCGTCAGCCGTTCGTGCAGCGGCCCCGGCCCGACCTCGGCGAGCTCGCGCTCGAGCCGGGCGCGGACGGCCGGGTCGGTGCCGGGAAATGACAAATCGTCCAGAACCGCCCGCACGTACAGGCCAGATCCGCCGACCAGGATCGGCACCCGGCCGGCGGCGAGCAGGCCGTTGACGACCCGCCGGGCGTCGGCCTGGTAGCTGGCGACGTCCGCGGCGCGGGTGATCTCCCAGACGTCCAGCAGATGGTGGGGCACGCCGCGGCGCTCGACCATCGGGATCTTCGCCGTGCCGATGTCCATGCCCCGGTAGAGCTGCATCGAGTCGGCGTTGACGATCTCCCCACCGAGCTCGAGGGCGATCTCGACCGCCAGGTCGCTCTTACCGGCGCCGGTCGGGCCGACGACCGCGATGACCGGCCCGGCCTGATCGGCTCGGGTGGCACCGTTGGTCAGGCCGGCGCCGTCACGGGACGCGGTCACCGGCCGCTCTGCGCGGTGGCCCGCTTCTCCTGCCGGTCGACCCGGGTGCCGTCCGCGCGCTCCCATCCGACGACCAGGTAGCCGACCCCGAACGGGGCGTCGTCGTAGCGGACCAGGCTCGTCCAGGAGCGGGCCGGGTCGCCCGACGTCGCGCGGCGCAGCGCGCCGGCGAGGACCTGCCAGGACGCCCGGCCCGGCGCCAGTAGGTCGGCCGCGAGCGCGGGATCGAGGGCGAGCAGCGCCGTGACGTCCAGCGTGGCGAGCGCGGCGGAGACCGAGGCGTCGTGCGCGGCGGCCCGCGGGTCCAGGCTGCCGGGGGCCTTCACCGTCCGCCGGGCGCTCCCGTCGCCCATGATCAGCAGGGCGAGCCGGGACCCGTCCGCCTCCGCGGTGGCCACGAGGTCGGCGCCGATCGCCGCGGCCGCCGCCGGCCCGGTCGCCGCCGGCACCCCGCGGGCCGAGCACCGCCCGGCCCAGCCCGCCTCACGCAGCAGCCAGGCTCCGATGGTGAGCGACAGCGGGAGCACGGCCGGACCCGTGCCCGACGCGCCGAGCGAGAAGCTCAGGTCGACCCCGAACCCGGCCAGCGAGCCGACGGCCGACCCGGCGTAGTGGGCGTCCGCGGCATCGTCGCCGACGACCACGATGTGGTCCGGGGCGAGGGCGCACAGCCGGGCGACGGCCGCGCCGGCATGGTCGCGGACCTCGACCGGGTCCACCCCGGCGACCTGCGGGACCAGCAGCGGCGGATGCGGGCAGACAGCCGCGGCGACCAGGGTCACCGCGCGGCGGGGGCGCTCGGGCGCAGCTGCGGCATCCCCAGAGAGACCGCGGGGCGGTCCGGGCGCGGGGTGTCGCCGGCGATGGCGCGGCCGGCGGCCCAGGCATCACCGGCGCGGGTCCGGCGGTGGGTGAGCAGCGGGCCGTCCGCCGTCAGGTGGTGCGGCGCGCCCCTGGTCACCACGGTCTCCACGACGTCACCCGGCCGGACGAGCCCCTCCTGCGCATGCGGCCCGGTCACCAGCAGGTGGACGAGGCGGCCGTCGCGGGCGCGTCCGGAGAGGCGGCCGGTGGCGGAGTCCTTGCGCCCCTCCCCCTCTGCCACGACGATCTCGACCCGGCGCCCGACCTGCGCCCGGTTCTCCGCCCACGACATCTCGTCCTGCAGGCTCGCGAGCCGCCCGTAGCGCTCGGAGACCACCGCGGGATCGACCGCGCCGTCCATCTCGGCCGCGGGCGTGCCGGGACGCGGGGAGTACTTGAAGGTGAACGCCCCGGCGAAACGCGCGGTACGGACGACGTCCAGGGTGTCGGCGAAGTCGGCCTCGGTCTCACCCGGGAATCCGACGATGATGTCGGTGGTGATCGCGGCGTCCGGCATGGCCGCGCGGACCCGCTCGACGATGCCGAGGAAACGCTCCCGGCGGTAGCTGCGCCGCATCCGGCGCAGCACCACGTCCGACCCCGACTGCAGCGGCATGTGCAGCTGTGGGCACACGTTCGGCGTCTGCGCCATCGCCTCGATGACGTCGTCGGTGAAATCACGCGGATGCGGTGAGGTGAAACGGACCCGCTCCAGCCCCTCGACCCGCCCGCACGCGCGCAGCAGCTTCGCGAACGCGCCCGGGTCACCCAGTGAGCGCCCGTAGGAGTTCACGTTCTGGCCGAGCAGCGTTATCTCCAGCGCGCCCTCGGCGACCAGCGCCTCCACCTCGGCGAGCACGTCGCCGGGACGCCGGTCGCGCTCACCGCCGCGCAGGCTCGGCACGATGCAGAAGGTGCAGGTGTTGTCGCAGCCCACACTGATGCTGACCCACGCCGAGTGATGGCTGGCCCGGCGGGCCGGCAGGCTGCTCGGGAAGACCTCGAGCGCCTCGGCGATCTCCACCTGGGCGGCGGAGTTGTGCCGGGCCCGCTCGAGCAGCACCGGCAGCCGATGGATGTTGTGGGTGCCGAACACGACGTCGACCCAGGGCGCGCGATCCAGGATCACCGACCGGTCCTTCTGCGCGAGGCAGCCACCCACCGCGATCTGCATCGCCGGGTTGCTCTTCTTCGCCGGGTACAGATGACCGAGGTTTCCGTACAACCGGTTGTCGGCGTTCTCACGGACAGCGCAGGTGTTGAACACGACGACGTCGGCGTCGGACCCCTCCGGGGCCGGAACGTAGCCGGCGGACTCGAGAAGGCCGGCGAGCCGTTCGGAGTCGTGCACGTTCATCTGACAGCCGAACGTCCGGACCTGATAGCTACGGCCGCTCACCCACCCAGCCTACGGCCCGCACCCGGACACCGTTCGACACGCCGGGATCGACTCCTTCGAACCTTGACCTTCACGTTAAGCGCAGGGACCGGCGCGGCACGTGCGCTCGCGGCAGGCTCGGCAGGCAGGGCCCGGGGGCACGAGTCGAGCCGGCGGGCCGACCGGGCCAGGCGGGCCGACCGGGCCGGCGCCCGACTGGACCGATGAGGCCGACCAGCACCCGCCGTGCCCACACACGCCCGTGTGCTTCACCCCGGAACGTGCCGGACGTGTCGGGACCGCCACCGGGTGCGCCGCGCCCGTGGTACATCCTGTTCCTGACAGGTAAAACCACCGAGCGGACACCGCCATTGCGGATGATCGGGGCGTAGCATTCGAAAATGTTCACGACCATGATGCGATGGCCGGAACCCGTTCAGGCCCGTCCGTCCCGCAGTTCCGGTCGATCGCGTGTCTCCGTTGGCGCCGCGCCCATCCGCCTCCCGTCGACCACAAGAACCGGGAGGGTGGCATGCCGCTGGTGACCTTGGAAGGCGTCAGCAAGTCCTTCGGGAAGAACCGTGTCCTGAATGACATCAACCTGACGGTCGAGGCCGGCGAGGTCGTGTGCGTCATCGGCCCCTCCGGTTCGGGCAAGTCGACGCTGTGTCGGTGCGTCAACCGCCTGGAGACCATCGACGAGGGCCGCATCACCTTCGACGGCCGGCCGCTGCCCGACGAGGGCCGGGAGCTGGCCCGCATGCGCGCCCAGGTCGGCATGGTGTTCCAGTCGTTCAACCTGTTCGCGCACCGCACGATCCTGGACAACATCACGCTCGGCCCGCGCAGGGTGAACGGTGTCAGGCGCGCCGAGGCCGAGGAGAAAGCCCGGGCGCTGCTGGAACGCGTCGGCATCGCGGACAAGGCCGACCGGCTCCCGCGCCAGCTCTCCGGCGGCCAGCAGCAGCGGGCGGCCATCGCCCGGGCGCTGGCGATGGAGCCGAAGCTGATGCTCTTCGACGAGCCGACGTCGGCGCTCGACCCGGAGATGATCCAGGAGGTCCTGGACGTCATGCGGTCGCTGGCCGCGTCCGGCATGACGATGATCGTGGTGACGCACGAGATGGGCTTCGCCCGCTCGGCGGCCGACCGCGTGGTGTTCATGGCCGACGGCCGGCTGCTCGAGGTGGCCCCACCGAAGACCTTTTTCGCCGCCCCGGCAAGTGAACGCGCCGCCGACTTCCTGGCGAAGGTCCTCACTCATTGATCCAGCGGAAACGAGCCCGCCACCGAGACCTGTCGTGACCCGGAGCCGACCCAGCTGGTTCGCGATCGGATTACGCCGGGCCGACCAGCTGCACCGGGCGCCGACCGGCTACACCGGGATGATCGGTGGCCCTGTCGCGGAGCCGACCCTCATCGACCGCATCCACTGGAATCGTGGGACCGAACACCCCTACGGCGGTGCGGTCAGCAGCCGCAGAAAGCGCTATCTGAATCCCGACGTCGAACTTCTGGAAAGGATCGCCCATGCGCATGTCGCTCATCCGTAGCAAACGGCGAACGGCCCCCACGGACGCCATCGACTCCACCACCCGCGCGGCCTCGGGCTCCCGCCCGCGGCGGCCGCTGCGCAGCGCGGCCCTGCTGCTCGCCGCGGCACTGGCCGGCTCGCTCGCGCTGTCCGCCTGCGGCGACGACGACAGCTCCGACGAGCCGGCCGCCGCCACCGCCACCACGTTCCCGGCGGGGAGCACGATGGCCAAGCTCCAGTCGGCGGGCACGATCACCGTTGGCACGAAGTTCGACCAGCCGCTGTTCGGCCTGAAGAACCTGCGCGGCGAGCCCGAGGGCTTCGACGTCGAGATCGCCAGGATCATCACCGACGCGCTGGGGATCCCCGCGGACAAGGTCAAGTTCGTCGAGACGGTCTCGGCCAACCGCGAGCCGTTCATCGAGCAGCACCGCGTGGACCTGGTGGTGGCCACCTACACCATCAACGACAAGCGCAAGCAGGTCGTCGACTTCGCCGGCCCGTACTACGTGGCCGGTCAGACGCTGATGGTGCGGGCCGGCGAGACCGCCATCACCGGGAAGGACACGCTCGCGGGCAAGAAGGTCTGCTCGGTGAGCGGCTCCACCCCGGCTGAGCGCATCCGCACACAGGCACCGGACGCCGAGCTGACCCTGTTCGACGTCTACAGCAAGTGCGCCGAGGCGCTCAAGGCCGGCCAGGTGGACGCGGTCACGACCGACAACGCGATTCTGCTCGGCCTGATGGACTCCGACCCGGGCGCCTTCAAGCTGGTCGGCGAGCCGTTCAGCACGGAGCCCTACGGCATCGGCATCGCCAAGGGCGATGACGAGTTCCGCACGTTCATCAACGACACGCTCGAGGCGGCCTACACCGACGGCCGGTACGAGACGGCCTACAAGGACACTATCGGCAAGGTCGAGCCGGACATGCCCACGCCTCCCGCGGTGGACCGCTACACCTCCTGATCCTCCTGCACCTCCGTACTTTCTGACCCTCGGCGCCGGGTGTCCCGGCCGTCCACCGCGACCGCACGGATGGCCGGGCGCCCGGAGCAACGTTCCGAACACCGAGCTGACTACGGGTGGTCTCACATCGACGCCGTCCTCGACAACCTCGACATTTTCCGCGAGGGATTCGTCCAGACGCTTCGGCTGAGCCTGTTCGCGGCCGTGTCCGCGCTGATCCTCGGCACCGGCCTCGCGGCCATGCGGGTCAGCCCGGTTCCGCCGCTGCGCTGGGCGGGGACGGCCTACGTGGAGACCGTTCGTAACACGCCACTCACCATCGTGTTCTTCTTCGTGGTCTTCGTACTCCCGCAGGTCGACATCGTCTTCAGCTACTTCACGTTCGCCGTCATGGCGTTGACGATCTACCACACCGCGCTCGTCTGCGAGGCCGTGCGATCCGGGGTGAACGGCGTCGACGCGGGCCAGGCGGAGGCCGCGCGGGCGCTGGGCCTGACCTTCTCGCAGACGCTGCGGCTCGTCGTGTTGCCCCAGGCGTTCCGCAACGTGGTCCAGCCGCTGGGCAGCGTCGGCAGCGCGCTGATCCGCAACACCTCCATCGCCGCCGCGTTCGGCGTCCAGGAGCTGACCGGGATCAGTCAGCGGCTGACCACCGCGAACCCCGGCGACGTCATCGCCGTCCTGCTCGCCGGCATCGTCTGCTACCTGGTGCTGACGCTGTCCCTGGCCTGGGCGGTCGGCCTCACCGAACGACGGCTGACGAGGACCCCGCGATGAGCATCGTGCTGTCGGATCCCCCCGGCCCGCGTGGCCGGCGTCGCATCCTGATCGCGAGCGTGGTCGCGGTGGCCGCGCTGGCGGCGCTCGTCGTCCTCGCCGTGCTGCGCCTGTCGGACAAGGGCCAGCTCGACGGCGAGGTGTGGAGCGTCTTCTTCGACGAACCCGACCTGCGGACGCTGCTGTGGGAGGGCCTGCTCGACACGCTGCGCGCCGCCGCGACCGGCATGGTGCTTGCCGTCGCCGTCGGAACGGCGCTCGCGTTCGCGCGCCAGTCGAACCGCAGGCTGGTCAGCATCCCGGCCACGGCGGTCGTGGAGATGCTGCGCGGCCTGCCGCTGCTGATGCTGATCTTCTTCGCCTACCTTGGCCTGCCGCAGCTCGGCATCAACCTCTCGGCGTTCTGGGCGCTCGTGATCGGCCTGACCGCCTACAACGGGGCGGTGCTCAGCGAGATCTTCCGCGCGGGCATCCAGTCCATCGACAAGGGCCAGACGGAGGCCGCGGCGGCGCTCGGGCTGCGCGGCACCCAGATCTTCACCCTGATCCAGTTCCCGCAGGCCGTGCGCCGGATGAGCCCGACACTGGTCAGCCAGCTCGTCACGCTGCTGAAGGACACCTCGCTGGGCTTCGTCATCGGATACACCGAGCTGCTGCGGCAGGGCCGGTCAGCGGTCGAGTTCCTGGGCGGCCGCTACGCCCTGCCCGTGTACACCGTCCTGGCCGTCATGTACATCATCGTGAATTTCTCGCTGTCGCTGACCGCGCGCTGGCTCGAGCGGCGCCAGGCCCGCCGCCTCGGCAGCTCCGCGCCCATCCTGCTGGACGCCGCCGACACCGCCGGCCCCGTCGCGGCCGGCAGGAGCTGACCCAGGACGCCCGCCCGCCAGCGGCTAGCGGGCCATGCCGACGGCGCGGGTCTCGCGGACCACGGTGACCCGGATCTGGCCCGGGTAGGTGAGCTCGTCCTCGATCTGCTTGGCGACGTCCCGGGCGAGCAGGTGGGCGGCCACGTCGTCGACCAGCTCGGGTACGACCATCACCCGCACCTCGCGGCCGGCCTGCATGGCGAAGACCTTCTCGACCCCGGGGCGCTCGGCGGCGATCTGCTCGATGCGCTCGAGGCGCTTGACGTAGGACTCGAGGCTGTCCCGGCGTGCCCCGGGGCGCCCGCCGGAGATCTGGTCCGCGGCCTGGGTCAGCACGGCCCCGATGGAGCGCGGCTCGACCTCGTTGTGATGCGCCTCGATGGCGTGGACGACGTCCTCGTGCTCGCCGTAGCGGCGGGCGATCTCCGCACCCACGATCGCGTGGGAGCCCTCCACCTCGTGCGTCAACGCCTTGCCGAGGTCGTGCAGGAGCGTGCCGCGCTTCGCGATCGCCGGGGGCAGCCGCAGCTCGGCCGCCATGATCCCGGCCAGGTGGGCGCTCTCGACGAGGTGCGCGAGCACGTTCTGCCCGTAGCTGGTGCGGTAGCGCAGCCGGCCCAGCAGGTTGATCAGTTCGGGATGCATCTCGGCGATGCCGACGTCGATCAGGGCGTCCTCACCGGCGCGGACGCACTTCGCCGCGACCTCGCGTTCGGCCCGGGCGTACTCCTCCTCGATCCGGTGCGGGTGGATGCGGCCGTCGGACACCAGCGCCGTCAGCGTGATCCGCCCCATCTCCCGGCGCACGGGATCGAAGCAGCTCAGCAGCACCGCCTCCGGGGTGTCGTCGATGAGCACGTTGACGCCGGTCACGGACTCGAACGCGCGGATGTTGCGACCCTCGCGCCCGATGATGCGGCCCTTCATCTCGTCGCTGGGCAGGTGCAGCACCGACACCACGGACTCGGCGGTCTGGTCCGAGGCGACCCGCTGGATGGCCAGGGTGACGATCCGGCGCGCCCGGTCCTCGGCCTCCTCCTCGGCTCGGGCCTCGATGTCACGCACCCGGACGGCGGCGTCCAGCCTGGCCTGGTCCTCGACCACCTTGACCAGCTCGGTGCGGGCCTCCGCGGACGTCAGGCCCGCCACCCGCTCCAGCTCCCGCCGCCGGGCCTCCTCCAGCTCGCCGAGATCGGACTCACGGCTGTCCAGCCCGGCCTCGCGGACGGCCAGCTCGGCCTCGCGGGTCTCCAGCCGGCGCAGCCGCTCCTCCACGCTGGCAGCCTGGTCGGTGACCCGCTGCTCGCGCTGGGTGAGCCGGCTGTCCCAGCCGCGCAGCTCGGTCCGCTGGGTGCGCAGATCCTCGTCGAGCTCGGCGCGGATCTGCTCGCGCTCCGCGTGGATCGCGTCGCGGGCGGCCGCCTCCGCCCTCGACGCCCGCAGCTCCGCGTCCGCGACCGCCCGTTCCCGGATCGCCTCGGCGGCCTCCTCCGCGTGCCGGCGGATCTGCTCGGCCTCCCGCCGTACCCGCTCCGTCTGCTCCGCGGCGTCCTGCTCGGCCCGGCGCCGGATCCGCTCGACCTCCTCCTCAACGTCACGCGCCTCCCGGCGAAGGTCCGCGACCATGGACGAGATCTGCGCGAGCTCGACCCGGGCGGCCCCGACCGCGGCGGCGCCGGCCGACCCGGGATCAGCACCGGCGCTCGCAGGCTCCCGCCTCGCGCCGTCGCCCCCGGCACCCACAGACCCGGCACCGGCGATCCCGGCACCGGCCGCACCGGCACCAGTGGTCCCGGCGCCAGCAATCGCGGCACCAGTAGTCCCGGCCGCGGTCCCGACGCCTGTCGTCCCGGCAGCGGGAGCGCTTGTTTCGGGCTCGGGTATGTCGGCCGCGGGGCCGTCGGTGCCCGAGGCCGTGCCCTCCGGAGCCGGTGAGGCCGAGCCCAGGTCCGCGGATCGGCCGGACGCCGTCGGCGCGGACGGCAGGGTCGGTACCTTCGGCGCGGTCGCGGTGCCGGCCGGCGTTGGGTCGGCGCTGGCCTGTTCGCCGGACCCGGCCTGGCCCGAACCCGCGGATGCGGCCCTCCCCGACTCGGGAGTCCTGGGACCGCCGCGCTCGGACCCAGTCTGTTCGGAACCGGCCTGTTTTGAACCAATCTGTGCCGAGCCGGACTGCTCCGGGCCGGCCGGTTCGGAACTGGTCGGCCCGGACTCAGCTCCTCCAGCACCAGCCAGCCCGGTTCCAGCCAGCCCGGTTCCAGGCAACTCAGTGCCAGCCCGCCCGGCTCCACCCGGCCCGGAACCGACCGGCCCGGAACCGCCCAGCTCCGAACCGGTCACGGTGGAGCGCTCCGGCCCGGATGCGCCCGAGGCCGGGCTGATCGATCTGGGACCCGCGGGACCTGCCGTGGCCGGAGCCTCGACGGCCGGATCCGGAACGCCCTCCGATGCGGGCACGACGGGATCCGTGTCTCTGTGCGATACCGGGGAATCCGGCGGGCTCGGCGAGGCCGGCCTCGCGTCTCCCCCAGGGCGGCCGACCGGCGACGAGTCGCCGTCGCGGGGAGACCGAACCTCGGTGACGGTGTCGGCACGCGCTCTCACGCCCAGCCCACCGGCCCGTACCAGGCGCAGCAGAACCAGTGTCAGCCCGATGACCGCGAGGAGAAGCAGCACAAGAAGCGTGATGAGGGCGGCACCCACGGTTGCTCCTCCCGCCTCCGTCTGCACCTGTCAGGACAGGCGTGAGCGGCGCGGGACCGGACCAGGCACTGGACGAGCACATGCATCGACGGATCCCTGAAAAACAGGCCGCGAGCAGCACGCACGGGCAGAAAGCCGTGGCAGTGGTGGCACGCGACGCCCGAGTTCCGCAGGAACGCTCGCCCTGATGTGAAGTTGTGCCAGCTATCTGGACCGCATACGCGCGGTAGTCCTCGCACCTTTGTGAAAGGGTAGATCTGCCGCTTTCATGCGGTCAAGGAAAACATCGGCGAGCCCCGGGCCCCGAGCCCCGAGCCCCGCCGACCAGAGCCGCCGCCCTTTCGGCGGCGCCCCTGCCCTGGGCCCGGATCCGGCGCGTCTGGTGCTAGTCCAGGCTGTGTGCGTCGCCGTCCTCGTCCGGCACCGCGGCCGTGACCACCCGGCGCGCGAGATCAAGATCGTAACCCTTTCGCGTGAGCAACGCGACGAGGCGGCGGATCCGCACCGGAGCGGGCAGGCCGTCCATCGCGCGCAGGCGGCGGGTGACCAGGGCGCGAGCGGTCTCCTCCTCGTCCTCGGCGCCCACTGCCGCCAGGGCGGTCTCCGAGGCCTCAGGCGCCACGCCCCGGCGCCGCAGCTCGGTCGCCAGTGCCCGGCGGCCCAGGCCCCGACCCGCCCGAGCCGAGGAGACGAACGCGGTCGCGAACGCCTCGTCGTCGATCAGGCCGACCTCCACCAGACGGTCGAGGACCTGCTCCGCCACATCGTCCGCGACGCCGCGCCGCCGCAGCACGGTGGCGAGCTCGGCCCGGCTGCGCGACCGCGCCGCAAGCTGGCGCAGGCAGATCTCCCGCGCGGCGGCGACGGCATCACCCTCGGCGCCCGCGGCGCCCGCGGATCGGGCCGCCCGCGCCTGCCGGGCCGCCGATGTGTCCATGCCGCCCGGCCCGTCGGACTCCTCACCGGCCGCGGGCCAGCCCGTCATGGTCCCCCATGGCTCAGCCGCCGGGAACGGCTCCTGCCGGGACGCCGCTCGCCCGGTCAGAGGTCCACCGGAACCGGGGCGGGAGCGTCGGCGTCAGCGTCCAGCGTCGGGGAGAGGCCGAGCTTCTCCTTGATCCGCTTTTCGATCTCGTTGGCCAGATCCGGGTTATCGCGGAGGAATGACCGTGCATTTTCCTTGCCCTGGCCGAGCTGGTCACCGTCATAGGTGTACCAGGCACCGGACTTGCGGATGATGCCGTGCTCGACGCCCATATCGATCAGGGAGCCCTCGCGGCTGATACCGCCGCCGTAGACGATGTCGAACTCGGCTGTCCGGAACGGCGGGGCCATCTTGTTCTTGACCACCTTGACCCTGGTCCGGTTACCGACCGCCTCGGTGCCGTCCTTCAGCGTCTCGATGCGGCGTACGTCGAGCCGGACGGAGGCGTAGAACTTCAACGCCTTTCCACCGGTGGTGGTCTCCGGAGAGCCGAACATGACGCCGACCTTCTCGCGGAGCTGGTTGATGAAGATGGCGGTGGTGCCGGAGTTCGCGAGCGCCCCGGTGATCTTCCGCAGTGCCTGCGACATCAGGCGGGCCTGCAGACCCACGTGGCTGTCGCCCATCTCCCCCTCGATCTCGGCCCGCGGTACCAGCGCCGCGACCGAGTCGATGACGATGACGTCCAGCGCGCCGGAACGGATCAGCATGTCGGCGATCTCCAGCGCCTGCTCCCCCGTGTCGGGCTGGGAGACGAGCAGCGCGTCGGTGTCGACGCCGAGCTTCCCCGCATACTCCGGATCAAGTGCGTGCTCGGCGTCGATGAAGGCCGCAATACCTCCGGCTGCCTGCGCGTTCGCCACCGCGTGCAACGCGACCGTGGTTTTTCCGGACGACTCCGGCCCATAGATCTCGACGACGCGCCCGCGAGGGAGGCCCCCGATACCGAGCGCGACATCCAGGGCGATGGATCCGGTCGGGATGGCCTGGATCGGCGGGCGGGTGTCGTCACCCAGCCGCATGACCGAGCCCTTGCCGAACTGCTTGTCGATCTGCGCAAGAGCGTTCTCCAACGCCTTGTCGCGGTCGGGTCCTGCCATTGGAGTTACTCCTGGCTGAGGTCGTCGAGTCTTGGCCACGATCCGACGCTAGGGGGTGGGTCCGACAGTTTCGATAGCCGGGTGGCCTCTGTGGACAACTGAGCGCATGTGGACAACACTAGCCGAACATCCGTTCGAAGCCACAGCAACACACCGGTGCCCACCCGAACGGGTGGTTCCGGCACGCCCCGCGCATACCCCTGACACCACGGGTGGCCGCTCGGCGCCGCGCCGCGCCGTCCGGCGCCGAACGTCGCCGCCCGAACGAGCCGGTCGACGACCGAGCCGGTCGACGACCGAGCCGGCCACCGACGACCTGCCGACGACCTGCCACCGCCAACCTGGCGGCGGCGCGGGCCGCCGCGTCAGCGATCGCGGGCCGGCACGTTGAACTCGTCGCAGACGGCGCGCCACACCTGCTTGAGGTCGTCGCCCCGGCCCAGCGCCCGCTCGACGGTCGTCCCGCCCAGCCCGGAGATCACATGGTCGCGTGCCAGTGAGTCCGCGTACGCCGCGCCGAACTGTTTGTTCATGTTCGCCCAGAACTCGGTCAGTCGCACGGGACCAGTGTGCACGGGCCTCCCCCCGGCCTCCCGGCGCGGGACGCACCGGTGCCGGTCACGGCCACCAGGCGCCGGGCGCCCCACGACGCGCCGCCACCGTGATGCCGGGCGCAGGCACCGTCACGCCGGGCGCGCGACATCCCACGGGAACCGCGGAGCGGGCAAGTTCTGTCGGTGGGCCGAGTTGTGTCGGTGGTAGGACGCAGACTGGTGCACGTGACCGCATCGGACCCACTCGCCGCCTTCTCGGCACCGACCAGGGAATGGTTCGCGTCCTCCTTCGCGGCGCCGACTCCGGCCCAGGCCGGCGCGTGGGCAGCCGTCGCCGGTGGGGAAAGCGCCCTGGTCGTCGCTCCGACCGGGTCGGGCAAGACACTCGCCGCCTTCCTCTGGTCGCTGGACTCGTTGGCCCGCTCGGCGCCGCCGGCCGATCCGGCCCGCCGCTGCCGGGTGCTCTACGTCAGCCCACTCAAGGCGCTGGCGGTCGACGTGGAGCGCAACCTGCGCGCGCCGCTCACCGGCATCCGGGCCGCCGCCACCCGGCTCGGCCTGCCCGTGCCGGACGTGTCCGTGGGTGTCCGCTCCGGTGACACCCCGGCGGCCGAGCGCCGGGCGTTCGGCCGCACCCCACCGGACATTTTAATCACCACGCCGGAGTCGCTGTTCCTGATCCTCACCAGCGCCACGCGGGAGGCGCTGCGCGGCGTGGAGACGGTGATCGTGGACGAGGTGCACGCGGTGGCGGGCACCAAGCGCGGCGCCCACCTCGCGCTCAGCCTCGAGCGCCTCGACGACCTGTTGGACGTCCCCGCCCAGCGGGTCGGCCTGTCCGCGACGGTGCGCCCGGTCGACGAGGTGGCCCGGTTCCTCGGCGGGCCGCGGCCGGTCACCGTGGTGCGCCCGCCGGCGGCGAAGACCCTCCATATAGACGTCGTGGTCCCGGTCGAGGACATGGCGAACCTCGGCGAGGTGGCCGGCGCGGTCCCGGAGGGCTCCGCCGCCGGGGCGGCGCCGCGGGCGTCGATCTGGCCCGCGGTCGAGGAGAAGGTGCTCGACCTGATCCTCGGCCACTCCTCGACGATCGTGTTCGCGAACTCCCGACGGCTGGCGGAGCGGCTGTGCGCGCGGCTGAACGAGTTGTACGCCGACCGTCTCGCCACGGCGGACGCCACGGGCGACCCCGATGGTCAGGAGACCGGCGGCTGGGAGTCCGGCGGGTGGGAGAGCGGCGAGCGCGCCGGCCCCGCGGGCTCCCGCGCCCCCGCGGAGATCATGGGGGCCGCCGGTTCGGCCGTGTCGCCGGCCGAGGTCGAGGTGGCGCGGGCGCACCACGGCAGCGTCAGCCGTGAGCAGCGCATGCTGATCGAGGAGGACCTCAAGGCCGGGCGGCTGCCCGCGGTGGTCGCCACGTCCAGCCTCGAGCTGGGTATCGACATGGGCGCGGTCGATCTGGTCGTGCAGATCGAGTCGCCGCCCAGCGTGGCGGCCGGCATGCAGCGGATCGGCCGGGCCGGCCACCAGGTCGGCGCGGCCAGCCGGGGGGTGGTGCTGCCCAAGCACCGCTCCGACCTGCTGGAGTGCGCGGTCGTGGCCGAGCGGATGAGCGACGGGCGCATCGAGGCCGTGCGCTACCCGCGCAACCCGCTCGACGTGCTGGCCCAGCAGATCGTCGCGATGGTGGCGGTCGAGGACCGCGAGGTGGACGAGCTGGGCGCGCTGGTCCGCCGCGCGGCGCCGTTCGCCACCCTGCCCGCCTCCGCCTACGAGGCCGTGCTGGACATGCTGGCCGGGCGCTATCCGTCCGACGACTTCGCCGAGCTGCGCCCGCGCATCACCTGGGACCGGGCGACCGGGGTCCTCGCGGGCCGGCCGGGCGCCCAGCGGCTCGCCGTGACCAGCGGCGGGACGATCCCCGACCGCGGCATGTTCGGGGTCTTCCTCGTCGGTGAGAAGGCCAGCCGCGTCGGCGAGCTCGACGAGGAGATGGTCTACGAGTCCCGGGTCGGCGACGTCGTCCTGCTCGGCTCGTCGAGCTGGCGGATCGAGGAGATCACCCCGGACCGGGTGCTGGTGACCCCGGCGCCGGGCAGGCCCGGCCGGCTGCCGTTCTGGCACGGTGACGCACCGGGCCGGCCTGCCGAGCTCGGCCGCGCGCTCGGCGCGTTCCTGCGGGAGCTGTCCGCGGCGAGCCCGCGGGACGCCGCCGACCGGGTGCGGGCCGCCGGGCTGGACACCTGGGCGACCGCGAACCTGCTGACCTACCTGGACGAACAGCGCGCCGCCGCCGGGCATCTCTCCGACGACCGTCGCATCGTCGTGGAGCGGTTCCGCGACGAGCTGGGCGACTGGCGCCTGGCCGTCCACTCGCCGTTCGGCGCGCCGGTGAACGCGCCCTGGGCGCTGGCGATCGGCGCCCGGCTGCGGGAGCGCTACGGCGCGGAGGTCCAGATCATGCACACCGACGACGGCATCGTCGCCCGCGTGCCCGACGCCGCCGAGCCCCCCGAGGCCGAGCTGGTCGTCTTCGAGCCCGAAGAGACCGAGGCGCTCGTCCGTGCCGAGGTGGGCGGCAGCGCCCTGTTCGCGAGCCGGTTCCGTGAGTGCGCGAGCCGCTCGCTGCTGCTGCCCCGCCGTACTCCCGGGCGGCGCACGCCGCTGTGGCAGCAGCGCCAGCGCAGCGCGCACCTGCTGTCGGTCGCCTCGACCTTCGGTGACTTCCCGGTCGTGCTCGAGACGATGCGCGAATGCCTGCAGGACGTCTACGACGTCCCGGCCCTGGTGGGCCTGATGCGCGACATCGGCGCCCGCTCGCTGCGGGTGGTCGAGGTCGAGACGCCGTCCCCGTCCCCGTTCGCCTCGTCGCTGCTGTTCGGCTATGTCGCCGCGTTCATGTACGACGGCGACGCGCCGCTGGCCGAACGGCGCGCCCAGGTCCTCTCCCTGGACAGCTCGCTCCTCGCCGAGCTGCTCGGTGAGGCCGAGCTGCGCGAGCTCATCGATCCCGGGGCGCTGGAGCGGATCACCGCCGAGCTCCAGCGGCTGGTACCCGACCGGCACGCCCACGGCGTCGAGTCCACCGCCGACCTGCTGCGCGCCCTCGGTGACCTGACGGACGAGGAGGCCGGGGCGCGGGGGGTGGCGCCGTCCTGGCTGGCGGCGCTGGCGGACGCCGGGCGGGTGATCCGGGTGCGGATCGGCGGCGAGGCGCGCTGGGCGCCGGTCGAGGACGCCGGCCGCCTGCGCGACGCGCTCGGTGTTCCGCTGCCGATGGGAGTGCCGGCGGCGTTCACCGAGCCGGTCCGCGATCCGCTCGGCGACCTGGTCTCCCGCTACGCCCGCACCCACGGCCCGTTCGAGCCGGCCGCCGTCGCCGCCCGTTTCGGGCTCGGGGTGGCGGTGGTCGTCGGGGCCCTCGAGCGGCTCACCGCGGCCGGGCGGCTGGTACGCGGCGAACTCCACCCCGACCGCGCGGGCGAGCAGTGGTGCGACGCGGGGGTGCTGCGCGCGCTGCGCCGCCGCAGCCTGGCTGCGCTACGCAAGGAGGTGGAGGCCGTCCCCACCCGGGCGATGGGCGCGTTCCTGCCCGCCTGGCAGTCGGTGACGACAGGCCGCGGGCACGGTGTGGACGCAGTGCTGCGCGCCGTGGAGCAGCTCCAGGGCGCACCGGTGCCGGCGAGCGCGCTGGAGCAGCTCGTCCTGCCCGCCCGGGTCAGCGACTACTCATCGGCGATGCTGGACGAGCTGTGCGCGACCGGCGAGGTGCTGTGGGCCGGGGCCGGCGGCCTGCCCGGCAACGACGGTTGGGTCACCCTCGTGCTGGCCGACTCCGCCGGGGAGCTGCTGCCCCCACCCGACCTGGACGCCGCCGGCGGCGACCTGCACCGCGCGATCCTCGACGCCCTCGCCGGCGACCAGGCGCTGTTCTTCCGGACCCTCTCCGACCGGGTCGGCGCGCTCGACGACACGGCCCTGGCGGACGCGCTGTGGGATCTGGTGTGGGCCGGTCTGGTCACCAACGACACCCTTGCCGCCCTGCGCGTCCAGCTCGGCGCCGGGCGTCCGGCGCATCCCGCGCATCCGGTGCCGCCGCGCCGGCGCTCGGCGCGCGGCCGGCCGGCGCGGTTCGGCCGGCCGACCATGCCGCGCCGGGCCGGCCCGCCCACCGTCGGCGGCCGGTGGTCGCTGCTGCCGGAGCGGGAACCCGACCCGACCCGACGGGCGCACGCGCTGGCCGAGTCCCTCCTGGACCGGCACGGCATCGTCACCCGCGGCGCGGTCACCGCCGAGCGCACGCCAGGCGGATTCGCGGCGGTGTACCGGGTGCTGTCGGCGTTCGAGGACGCCGGGCGGTGCCGCCGCGGCTACTTCGTCGAGTCGCTGGGGGCCGCGCAGTTCGCCGTCCCCGGCGCGGTCGACCGGCTCCGCGCGATCGCCGGGGCGCAGCGCGACGCCGCCGACCAGCCCGCCTGGTCCGCCCCTGATCTGGTCGCCTCCGGTCTCGGCGCCCAGAGCCTGGGCACCCCGGGTCTGGGGTCGGGCCATGCCGCGGCGGCGCGACTGGGCGGGGCCGCGGTGGCGGAGCGGTTCCCGGCCGCCGGGTCCGGGGGTCCGCCAGGCTACGGCGCCCGCCGCGGGGACACCAGCGCCGCAGCGGCGGTCGTGCTCGCGGCCAGTGACCCGGCGAATCCCTACGGTGCCGCGCTGCCGTGGCCCAAGCGCCCGGCGGCCGACGGCGAGGGCTCGGGCCACCGTCCGGGGCGCAAGGCCGGCGCGCTGGTCGTGCTGGTCGACGGCGAGCTCGTCCTCTACGTCGAACGAGGCGGCCGCACCCTGCTGTCGTGGTCGGACGCACCGGGCCTGCTCGGCCCGGCGGTGGGTGCCCTGGCCGGGGCGGTCCGCACCGGGTCCCTCGGCCGGTTGGCCGTGGAGAAGGCCGACGGCGCCGCGGTGGTCGGCAGCGGGCTCGGAGCGGCCCTGGAGCGGGCGGGGTTCCACCCGACCCCCCGCGGCCTGCGGCTACGAGGGTGACCACGGCGCGAGAGGAGCCCGGCCGCGTACCCACCCCGTGGGACCCGAGCCTGCGCGGCCTGACGATCGGCCTCGTCAGCACCGTCACGCTGATCGCCTTCGAGGCGATGGCGGTCGTCACCGTGCTGCCGGAGGTCGCCGCCGACCTGTCCGGACTGTCCCTGTACGGCTGGACGACCAGCGGGTTCTTCCTCGGCCTGCTCGTCGGGGTGGTGATCGCCGGGGCGGAGACGGACCGCGTCGGCGCGGTGCGCCCGTTCACCGTCGGGCTGTCGCTGTTCGCCGCCGGCTTAGCCGTGGCCGCCCTCGCGCCGACCATGGAGATCCTGGTGGCCGGCCGCATCCTGCAGGGCCTCGGCGGCGGCGCGGTACCCGCCGTGCTGTACGCGACGATCGGGCGCGCCTACCCGGAGTCGCAGCGGCCCAGGATGTTCGCGGTGACGTCCACCGCCTGGGTGGTGCCCGGGCTGGTCGGACCGGTGACCTCGGCGCTCGTCGCCGAGCACGCCGGCTGGCGGTGGGTCTTCGGCGGGCTGCTCCCGCTGGTGCTGGTGGCCGGGGCGCTCACGGTCCGCGCGCTGGGCGGGCTGGGGCCGCCGCCGACCGCGCCCACCGGCGGGGCGGCGCGGCGTTTCGTCGCCGCGATCAGGGTGAGCGTCGGTGCCGGCCTCATCCTCGTCGGGCTGACGAGCCGGTCGCCGCTGGGGATCGCGCCGGTTCTCGCCGGGGGGCTGCTCGCCTACCAGCCGCTGCGCGTCCTGCTCCCGGAGGGAACGCTGCGTGCACGTCCCGGCATCGCGGCGGCGGTGGCCGCCCGCGGGCTGCTGACCTTCGCCTTCTTCGGCGCCGACACCTTCGTCCCGCTGGCCGTCACGGCGGCGCGCGGGCAGTCCACGACGGTCGCCGGCACCGCGGTCACCGTCGCGACCGTGACCTGGACAACAGGCTCCTGGACGCAGGCGCGGCTGGCCGGGCGCTACCCGGGGCGGGAGCTGATCCGCTCCGGCCTGCTCCTGGTGGCGGCCGGCACGGCGGGCTTCGCCCTGGTCCTGATGGACGGCGTCCCGCTGGCGGTGCCGATCGCCTGCTGGGGGCTCGCCGGGCTCGGGATGGGCCTGGCGTATTCGCCGGTGGTGAGTCTGGTCCTCGCCGAGACGCCGCCGGAGCGGCACGGCACGGCGTCCAGCTCGGTGACCCTCTCGGACAACCTCGGAACGGCGTTCGGGACAGGTCTTGGCGGAGTGGCCGTCGCTGCCAGCGAAGCCTCCGCCGGGACGCCCTCAGCCGGGCTGGGTGTGGTCTTCGCCCTGACTGCGGTCGTCGCCGTGCTGGGCGCCACCGTCATCCGCCGGGCCCCGTCCAGGACGTTCCCCACTGTGTCCTGACGATCTGTGTCCTGACGATCCGCGTCCGGACTGACCGTGCTCTGACTGCACCCGTGCACGGACGGACCGCGTCCTGGCAGGTCGACAGGGCCAGGTCGTGGGCACCGTGACTCCTCCGACGGCTGAAGCCGTCGGCTTCTCAGGCCGCTTCCGCGCCCTGACGGGCCAGCCCGACCCGAAGAATGTTGATCGCCGCGTTCACGTCGGCGTGCGCGGCATGCCCGCACGCGACACAGACGAACGCGGCCTGTGTCCTGCGGTTGTCGGCGTGGCAGTGCCCGCAGACCGCACACGTGCGGGAGGTGTTGGCGGGGTTCACCTCGACGACCACCCGTCCGGCACTTTCAGCCTTGGCACGCAGCACGGCGAGGAACACCCCCCACCCCGCGTCGAGAACGCTCCTGTTCAATCCGGACTTCGCCGCCTGCCCGTTCGCCAGGAAAGCTCCGGGCCGGTCGGGGTCGGGTCTCGGCACGGCCCGGCGGGTCATGTTCACGATCCGCAGTGCCTCCACGGCGATCAGATCGTGGTCGCGGACCAGGTCGCGTGCGACCGTGTGGGCGAGGTCGAGCCGCTGCCGGCGAACCCTGCGGTGCAGGGCGGCGACCTTCGCGACGGTCTTCCGGCGCCGGGTCGACCCCCGCTTCTTACGGGCCAGTTCCCGTTGCGCACGCGCGAGCCGACCGGCCGCCGCGGCAAGAAAACGCGGGTTACCGACCTGACGGCCATCCGAGAGGGTCACCAGCGACGCCACACCCATATCCACCCCCACCACCACCCCGGTGGCCGGCAGCGGCCGCGCGGGCACGTCGTCGCAGGAGAGGACCACATACCAGCGGCGGCCTTCCCGCCTCACCGAGACCGTCTTGACCGTGCCCGCCACCGGCCGGTGCTGGTGAACCTTGACGTGACCGACACCTTGAAGCCGGACCCGGGTCCGGGTGGGATGCTCAGGCTGGGAGTTCCAGCGGCAGCCGTCCCCGTCCCTCGGCCACTCGACCGTGTCGAACCGGCCCGCGCCTCTGAACCGCGGGTAGCCAGGGGTCTCGCCTGCTTTGACGCGGCGGAAGAAGCCGGCGAACGCCTTGTCGAGGCGACGCAGGGTGGCCTGCTGGGAGGAGAACGACCAGCGGCCCTGATCCGGGTCGCAGGCGCGGATCTCCTTGAGCTGGGCGGACTGGTCGCCGTAGCGAACCGTCGCCTTCGACGGATGCCGGTAGGCGTCGCGTCGTTCCTGCAACGCGGCGTTGTAGAGCGCCCGATGATCATCGATCATCGCCGTCAGCGCGGTGGCCTGCCGCGCCGTCGGGCGGAGCAGGAACTTGAACGCCCGCCTCACCGGGCCCGCTCCACACGCCACGGCCACTCGTCCTGGGTGTCGACGTACCGGCGGACAGTCTCAGCGGACACCACGCCGACGGTGGCGGCGAAGTACGACCGCGACCACATGGCCGGCAACCGGGAACACAGATGCCCGAACTCCACGCGCAGCACCCGGGACGTCAACCCCTTGAGCGGGTTGGCGACAGACGACGGGGAGTGCTTCGGGTGAGCCTTGACGAACAGGTGCACATGGTCGGGCATGACCTCCCACGCAACGACCATCCACTTATGCCCGGCGCACTTCCGCCGGACCAGCTCCGCACAGCGGTCACCGACGGGACCAGCGAGCACAGGGCGGCGGAACTTCGGGCACCACACCCTGCGATACCCAAGGTCGTAGACACCACCCGCGCCCACCATCACCCCCCGAACCATGATCCGAACATACCAGCGATGCACACATACGGTTACGTTCCGTGCCCGACTCCCCTGACGTCTGAAGGCGCCAGCCCCCTCGGGAAATCTTGACGGAGGGATCGTGGCACCTCTACCGGCCCGGCTCGCGCTGGTCCGGGGGCCGGTCTGGCAGGTCCGGGTGGTGCTGGTCACCGCGGAGCAGGTGGCCGTCGGCTACCGGCTGCCGGTCGTCGAGATCCTGCCGACCGCGCAGGAGGACCGGGTCGTCGGGCACCTGGGCCCGGACGTCCTCGGCGACGACTGGGACCTCGACCGCGCCGTCGCCAACCTGCGCGCCGAGCCGACCCGGGAGATCGGCTCAGCGCTGCTCGACCAACGGCTGCTGGCCGGTCTGGGCAACATCTGGCGGACGGAGGCGTGCTTCCTCGCCGGAGTGAGCCCGTGGACCCCGGTCGGCGAGGTGAACGATCTTGAAGGACTGGTCCGCCGCGCCCAGGCGATGATCAGAGCCGGGGCACGGGGCGGGCACCAGGTGACGACCGGGTCCGCCCGCCCGGGCGAACAGCATTGGGTGTATGGGCGCGCAGGCAGGCCCTGTCGGCGCTGCGGCACGCTCGTCCGCCGTCAGGAGCAGCGGACGGCCACCCAGAGTTCGCCCGGGCGCGGATCGCCGGCACGCGCCGCCGGGCCCCGTGCTCAGGGGTCCCACGGCCGTGCCCGGCGTGACCACGACCGGCGCGTGGGCGGCCGGCGTGACGGTGGCCGGCTCGCACGCGACGTCGGCGGGTCCGTCGACATCGAGGTTCAGAATGGTGCAGTTCCGGATGGTGCAGTTCCGGATGGTGCGGTCCAGGACGGTGCGGTCCAGGACGGTCGGGTCACCGCGTGGTGCCCGACCTGCCAGCCCGGCCCCGTCCCGGGGGCCGCGGCCGGCCGGTGGGACGTCGGCCCCCGCCGCCGGGACGTCACACCCGGCTGGCCGCCAGCAGGCGGGCACGACCCCGGGTGAACGCGCCTTCGGCGGCCTTCACGCTGATGGACAGGTCGTCGGCGGCCTGTCGCGTGGTCCGGCCGGCGGCGCGGGCCATCATGATCTGCCGCTCGCGGCCGCGCAGGCGACGGGTCTGGTCGAGCAACCAGAGCGCCTCCGCGCGGTCGCAGGTCGAGTCCTCGGGGCCGGGGTCACTGGGCGCCGCGACGCTGCGGGCCATCGCACGGTCCGCGCGCATCCGCGCACGGTGATGATCAACGCACAGCCGGAGCACGGTTGTGGTCAGGAACTGACCGACTCGGTGGCTGTCGAGGTTACGGAACCCCGCCGCGCGCACGAGTGCCTCCTGCGCGCAGTCCTCCGCGTCGGCGGTGCTGGGCAGCCGCCTGCGCGCAATGTGCACCAGTCGTTCGCGGTGCGGCAGGACGAGCGACCACCGGTCACCGCTGAACGGTTGGTCGACGGCAGCGAGAGGTGCCGCCTGAGGTGCCTGCCGGGCCGGCTGCGAGGTCGGGGACTCGTTCTCTTCCCCAATAATTAGCGTCATGGCACTTCCACCTGCCTGGCTGCGTCATGCCATCCGGACGTCCGGGACCGCCGGTCTGGCTATCGCACGGCGGCGATGAAAACGTGGACGACGCTCCCCTCGTCACCCGACGCCACAATCGCCGATCGGACATGTGGGACATTAAGGCAATCGCAGCGTGCGCGCCATAACCCCCGTCACATATTCAAACCCATCTCCCACCCCAAGGTGCTAACCCGGGTGTACACCGGGTCGAATGGGAAGGTAAATCTGCATAGTCACTGTGCACTTAAGCGGATGACCTTTATCTGACCCGGTCGGCGGAAAGTCGCTGCGGGGCAGGCACAACGGCCGGTCGGCACCCGGCCGAATGGCATGCCGACCCCGCCCGGACGTTAACCCGATGTGACACCTAAGAAGATCGTGCCGGTTCAGGTCGGGCGGCCTCGCCCGGTGGTTCCCATCAGTTCGGATAGCCCATCGGCGTAGGCGCGCAGCCGCTCGACGTCCTCGGTGAGCCGGTGCAGCTCGGCCGCGGGCGCCGCGACGGTCCCGACGATCTCGGTCGCGGCGGCCAGCAGGCCGTCCAGCGCGTCGGCGGCGCGGTTCATGCCGTCGAGCAGCTGGGCCGAGGTGGCCAGGATGTTCGCGCGCCGCGCAGGATCCGCCACTGCCCGCGCCGCGGACTCGCAGGCCAGGACCTGCCCGGCACTCACCCGCAGGCCGTCCACCAGCCGAACGGCGCCCGCCACCGCCGTGCGCACCGGGGCCGCGGGCGGGCGGTCCTCCACCGACCGGGCGAGCGCGACGAGCGCGGCCAGCCCCGCCTCCCCCCGGCGCAGCGGACGCGCAGCCGCCGAGCGGCGCAGCGCCACCGCCCCCGGCGCGGGGACGGCCGGCATGGGAAGCGTGTCGTCCCTGTCGCGGAATGCCCGCAGCTCCCGATAGGACAGGCCTGCCCGGACGAGCGCCGCTCCCCCGAAGACGAACCATCCCCATGCGTGGTCGATGAAGGCCGCCGCGGGTGACGCGGCGGCGGCGGCCGTCCAGGCCTGCGTGGAAAAGGTGGCGCGTCGCCGCGCGCGCCGGGCGGCGCGCCCGAAACGGCGCTCCGACCTTTCCAGCGACCGGCGTTCGACGTCAGCCCTGATCCAGTCGGGCAACGCCGGTGTGACCGCCGCGGCGAGTTCCGCGGCGCGGATTCGATAACCCTCGAGCGCGGTCCTGTCGACCGAATCAGCGAAGTGAAAAGAATTTCTTCCTTTACGCTGCCAATGCGACTGGTTCCCGCGCACACTTTGACCGGAATCACCGCTCGTAACCGGAGTCCCGGGAAATACGGATGGTTCCGGGCCGGCCTGCCGGCCCGTCGGCACGGCAGAGCCCGTCGGCACACCGCCTGAGGGGTCCACGGCGGTGGGGTCGGCGCCCGCGTCGGTCATCGACAGCCTCCCGCAGTCACCACGGCCCAACGGTCATCACCACCGGCTCAGGCCGGCGGAGCCTCCTGGGTACCGGACGCGGGCGGTGTGCCGCCGCCCTGCGACGGCGCGGAGTCGCCCGCTGCCTTACCCAACGACAGACGCTCGTCGCCGGTGCCACCCGGCACCCGGCCGGCGGAGATGCCCGGTGTGGGCGGCATGGGCGGCATCGCGGGCCGGCCCGTCTGCCCGGGCGCGCCGGCCCCGTGGCCGCCGGCCATGCTTCCCCGCAGCTCGGCGAGGCGCCCGGCGGCCTGCGCGTCCATGGTCGCGCGCCGCACCTCGAGCATCCTGGCCTCCATGCCCTGCGAGGCGAGCTCCTGGCGGCCGAGCGCCACGGCGTAGCGCTTCTCGACCTTGTCCCGCACCTCCGCCAGCGTCGGCGTGTCACCGGCCGGGGGCAGCGATGACATCCCCTCCATCGCCTTGCTCATCTGCTCGTGCATGGCGGCGTGCTCGATCTGGGTGAGCAGGCGGGTCCGCTCGGCGAGCTGGCGGTGCATGCGGGCGGTGTTGTCCTCGACCGCCACGCGGGCCTGCGCGGCCGACGCCGCGGCCTGTTCGTGGAGGACCTTCAGATCCTCCAGCGCCGCCTCGGAGGCGATCAGCTTGCTGGCGAACGCCTGCGCGGTCTGCTCGTACTGGACCGCCGTGGCCAGATCGCCCGCGGCGCGGGCATTGTCCGCGAGCATCAGGGCGGAGCGGGCCGACTCGGTGAGGTTGGTGACCTCCTCGACCTGGCGGCCCATCTTCATCTCGATCTCGCGCTGGTTCCCCACGACGAGCGCGGCCTGCGAGACGAGCTTCTCGTGCTGTTGGCGTGCCGCCTCGATGGCCTGGTCGATCTGGACCCGCGGATCCGCGCGGTTCTCCAGTTCGATCTCAGCCCGCTTTGACAGGTAGCGGAGGGCCTTGCGGACGACATTCGCCATACCTCGATCGTCCCACGGCGAGGCCGATCTGGTGAGCCGCCAACGGCCTCGTTCCGCGCCCGGGCCGCGCCGAGAGCTGTCCGATTCCCGACGCCGCACCCGATTCGCCCCGACTCCAGCCGGATGATCCGATCACCGCCGCCGGAACCACCCGGGACGGCCCGCCGCCCCGGCCCGCGCGGCGGCACACCGAGGCGACAGTCCGGAGCATGGCCGGGCCCGGGTCGAGGCGGGCCGGGTACCTAGACCATCGCCTGGAACATCCAGTGCTGTTCCTCGAGGTCGCGGACCACATCGATGAACAGGTCCTGGGTCACCGGATCCGGCTGGGCGGTGAGGTCCATCCGGGTACGCATCCTGGTGATCATCCCGGCGAGGACGTCCGTGATCAGCCGGATCGCCTTCTCGTCACCGATGTAGCCGGGCTCGACGCCGTGCAGGTGACTGCTGCGGGCCACGGTGCTGGCCTGGCCGTCGGGGTTCACCCCGATCGCCGCGGCGCGTTCGGCACACATGTCGGTGTAGCGCCGGGCCAGGTCGACCACGGCGTCGAGCTGGCGGTGCACCGTGCGGAAGTTGCGGCCGATCACGTTCCAGTGGAGCTGCTTACCCAACAGCGACAGATCGACCAGGTCGACGACGGCGCCCTGGAGAGCCTCGCCGGTGACCGTGCGCGCCTCGTCTGACAGCGGACTGCGGATGGCGCTCATAATGATCCTCTCTCTGGAGCTCGGGCACGTCCGCGAAAGGCGTGCCCGCAGAGAAGATCCGTACGCCGGCCAGGCTCAGCCTGCGAGGCAGAACCGACCGAACTCAGGCGACCGAACTCAGGCGACCGAGCTCAGACGACCCGGCTCAGGCGGCGCGGTCGACCACCGCCGGGCGGGCCGGCACGACCACGGCGGACGGGCCGCCGACCGGTGTCGGCGCGCTCGCTGCCAGCTCGGCGAGCTCCAGGTCGTCACTGACCTCGCGAAGAAGGTCCGCCAGCCGTACTCCCAACGCGTCGCAGATGGACGCGAGCAGTTCCGAGCTCGCCTCCTTCTGGCCGCGTTCGACCTCCGAGAGGTAGCCGAGCGACACTCTCGCCGCCGACGACACCTCCCGCAGTGTCCGGTGCTGATCCTGTCGGCGGCGGCGCAACGCCTCGCCGATCACGCGTCGGAGCAGGACCATCGAGCCTCCTCCTTCGTCCACGGGCTGTGTTCACCGTATACCCGCCGGGCACCCCTCCGGGGCATCGTTGATAGGACTGTAACGCTGTAAGCACCCCCAAACGGGGATCGGCGCCACCACCCGGCCGATCAGTCGCCGTCCGCCCCACCATCGGGCGGCCGGCGGCGGAGGTCAGTGCGCCCGGGCCTGCTCTGGCAGCCTCGAGCCGCTGGCGCCCGGGCGGCCCTCCAGGGCACGGCGCAGCACGTCCAGGGCCTGCACGACGGCGAACTCGCGGACCCGCGGCCGGTCGCCGGGCAGCCGCAGCGAGCGGGACGTCGAACCGTCCGGACCGGCCAGCCCCACGTGCAGGGTGCCGACCGGCTTGCCCTCCTGCTCCTCCGGGCCGGCGACGCCGGTGGTGGCGAGCCCGTAGGTGGCTCCGAGCAGGTCACGGGCCCCGGCCGCCATCGCCTCGGCCGTCGCGGACGAGACCGCACCCTCGGTCGCGAGGACGTCCCGGTCGACGTTGAGCACGCTCCCCTTCACCTCGGTGGCGTACGAGACGACCCCGCCGCGGAACACGGAGCTGGCGCCGGGGACGTCCGTCAGCCGGCCCGCCAGCAGCCCGCCGGTGAGCGACTCCGCGACGGCGAGCGTCGCTCCCTCGGCCCGCAGCAGCTCCAGTACGACGCCCTCCAGCGACTCGTCGTCCCCGCCGTAGACGCCGGCGCCGAGCGCCGCGCGCGCCGCCTGCTCGACCGGGGCGATCAGCGTCTCCGCGGCCGCCCGGTCGGCGGCCCGGGCGGTGATCCGCACCCGGGTCTGGCCGCCGCTGGCGAGGAACGCGATGCGCGGGTTCCCGATCGGCTCGAGCCGCGCGACCTCGTCCGCGAGCGCCTCGGCGACCATCGACTCCCACATGCCCGCCGTGCGCAGCACCCGGTGCACGACCACCGCGGGCTGACCGGCCCGGCGCAGGATGTCCGGCAGCACGCTGCGGGTGAACATGTCGTGCATCTCGAACGGGACGCCGGGCATGGCGTAGACGACACCGGAGCCGATCTCCATGCGGACGCCGGGTGCGGTGCCCGGGCCGTTGGGCAGGGGCTGCGCGCCGACGGGCAGGTCGGCCTGCCGGAAGTTCATCTCGGGGACCCCACGGCCCCCCGTGCCCGAGCGCGATCGCCCCAGCTCCTCGAAGCGGCGGCGCAGGGTGGCCTCCTCCACCTCGTCCCGGCGCAGGCCCACGCCGGCGGCCAGAGCGATCCCCTCGCGGGTCAGGTCGTCCTGGGTCGGGCCGAGCCCGCCCGTCATGATCACGGCGTCGGCGCGTCCCAGCGCGACACCGATCGCGGTCGCGATGTCCGAGATCAGGTCACCGACCACGGTGGACGTCGCCACCTCGACCCCGACGTCGGCGAGCTGGCGTCCCAGCCAGGCCGCGTTGCCGTTCACGATGTCCCCGTAGAGGAGCTCGTCCCCCACCGCCAGCAGCTCAGCGCGCATCGATCTCTCCTCTTCCGGGCCCGGTCACGGCCTCCTGGTCCTCACCCATAGCCGGCCCGCCCAGGTTTGGCACGTCGGGGGTCGGCACGGCGGGAGCGCCGCCCGGCCGGGCCGCCGCGGTGGCCCGGCGGCGCAGCGCCAGTGCCCGGTAGACGTAGTCCGCCCCGGTCACCGCGGCGACGACGACACCGCAGGCGAGGATCACCGCCCGTCCCGTGGCCGCCACGCCCTCCAGCGGCAGGACGTAGAGCCCGAGCGAGATGTTGAGGAGCAGCGTCTTCGCCTTACCACCCCGGCTGGCCGCGATCACCCCGTACCGGATGACCCACAGCCGCAGCAGCGTCACGCCGATCTCGCGGACGGCGACCACGACGGTGACCGCCCAGGGCAGTTCACTGAGGATCGACAGCGAGACCAGCGCGGCACCGGTAAGCGCCTTGTCCGCGATGGGATCCACCAGAATCCCGAAGTCGGTGACGAGGCCGCGGCGGCGGGCGATCGAGCCGTCGATCTGGTCGGTGATCGCGGCGACGGCGTAGGCGCCGAACGCCGCGTAGCGCCAGCCGTCGGTGTCCGGGCCGGCGAACAGGAAGGCCACAAAGACCGGCACCAGGGCCAGCCGGATGATCGTCAGGATGTTCGCGATGTTGAGGACCGGCGGCTTCGGCGCCACCAGGTCGCCGGTGCCGGTCACGCCACGCCCGAAGGGTGGCCCACCGCGTCCATCGGGCCGACCCCGTCCGGGATCGGCGGCAGCACGGAACCCGCCCCGGCCGAACCGACCGACCCGGCACCGACCGACCCGGCACCGGCTGACCCAGCGCTGGCCAGCCCGGCGCCGGCACGGTCGAGCACGCCGGTGAACTCCGCGATCAGGTCGACGCCCTCGGCCGCCACGACCCGGGCCTCGACGAGGTCCCCGACGGACACCCCGCCCGGTGGCCCGCCCGCGGGCAGGCGGACCGTGCAGGAGCCGTCGGCGTCGGCCTGCTGGTGCCCGGCGCAGCCGTACCCGAGACCGCCGGCCACCTCCTCGACGAGCACCTCGACGGTCGTGCCGATGCGGCGCTCGGCGCGGGCTGCGGTGAGCTGCTCGACGAGGTCGGTGACCTCGGCCCGCCGGCTCTCGATCTCCTCGGGGTCGACGTGGCCCGCCATCCCGGCGGCCTCCGTCCCCTCCTCGTCGGAGTAGCCGAACACCCCGACAGCGTCGAGGTCGGCGCGCTCGAGAAAATTCACCAGGATGTCGACGTCCTCGTCGGTCTCACCGGGGAAGCCGACGATCACGTTCGAGCGGGCGCCCAGGTCGGGGAGCAGCGCGCGGGCCCGCCGCAGCAGGTCCAGGAAGTCGGTCGAGCCGCCGAACCGGCGCATCCGCCGCAGCACCGCCGGGCTGGCGTGCTGGAACGACAGGTCAAGGTAGGGCGCCAGGCCCGGCGTCGTCAGCAGCACCTCGAGCAGGGACGGCCGCAGCTCGGCCGGCTGGAGATACACAGTGCGGACACGGACAATCCCCGGAACGGCGGCCAGCAGGGGCAGCAGCTTCTCGAGCGCCCGCAGATCGCCGAGATCCTTGCCGTAGGACGTCGAGTTCTCGCTGACCAGGACAAGCTCGCGGGCGCCCTGCCCAGCCAGCCACTCGGCCTCGGCCAGTACCTCCTCCGGCCGGCGGGACACGTGCGAGCCACGGAAGGACGGGATGGCGCAAAAGGCGCAACGGCGGTCGCAACCGCTCGACAGCTTCAGCGGCACGACCGGGCTGGAGGTGAGCCGCCGCCGGCCGGTACCGGCCGCGCCCTCCCCCGCCGGCTCCGCCAGGCCGGCCAGGTCCGCCAGATCCGTTGCCGGGCGGCTGTTCGCCGCCGGTCGGCCGTCCGGCGACGGAAGGACACGTCCACCACCGGGGAGCTGGATGTGACCAGGGATGTGCGGCGAGTGCGCCGCGCGGGAGGCGTCGCCCCGCTCCACCGGAGAGATCGGCAGCAGCGTGCGCCGGTCACGCGGGGTGTGCGAGGCCGGCGCCGAGCCGGCGAGCGCCGCGTCGAGGTGCGCCGAGATCCGCGGATATGCGTCGAAGCCGAGGACGGCGTCCGCCTCGGGCAGCGTGTCGGCGAGCTCCCGGCCGTACCGCTCGGCCATGCAGCCCACGGCCACGACCGCGCGCGGCCCGCCCGACGCGGTCGCCCGCCCGGTGGTCGCGCCGCCGCCCGGCCCGTCATCGCCGGACTCACCGTCACCGGGCCCGTTGCCGCCGGGCCCGCGCAGTGCGTCGGCGGCGAGCAGGGCGTCGATCGAGTCCTTCTTCGCCGCCTCGACGAAACCGCAGGTGTTGACCAGGACGGCGTCCGCGTCGGCGGCGTCGTCGACCAGGTCCCAGCCGTCGGCGGCGAGGCGGGCGGCAAGCTCCTCGGAATCCACCTCGTTACGGGAACACCCGAGCGTGACGAGAGCTACCCGGCGTGCAGGACGAGGAGACACGGACTCAGGCTACCGGGGCGCCCGCGGACAACACGCCGACGGCCCCGGCCCGGCGTGGTCGACCCGAGCCGAGGGCCAGCCCGCCAAGCCCGACGTCAGCCGGTCGGCGGGGCCGTCATCGCCAGCCCGCCAGCCCGCCGGCCGCGAGGCCGCCCGTGCCCGGCCCGCCGACCGTGCAGCCACCGCCGGTCGCGGCGAGCGCTAGCCGGATCGTCACGACCTCGCCCGGCCCGCCGGCCCGGTCCAGGCTCGTGCCGTTGCAGGAGAGGTCGACGGCGCCCGCGTTGCCCATCTTGATCTCCAGGGCGCCCTCGGAGGACACCTCACGGCTGTCGCCCCGCTGCAGGAGCTGCGCGAACAGCACCTTGTCGCTGTCGTCGCGGACCTCCAGCCAGCTCTGCGCGTCGCGGGCCTCCACCCGCACGTTCACCCCGGGGGGCGGCGGGGTGGTGGGCGCCGGCGCCGGGCCGGGGGGTGCCGTGGCGGCCGGGGCGCTCGGCGGCGCGCTCGGCCGGGGCGTGGCCGAGTCGTCCGAGTCGCCCCCGCCCGAGGGCAGCAGCAGCGCGACGAGCGCCAGCGCGCACACCACCACCAGCGAGATGATCATTGCCGGTGCCCAGCGGAAGCCGCCAAGGCCGCGGTTACGCCCCGCGCCACCGTGCAGCGGGTCGAACTCCGGCGAGGCGACCACGACCGGGGACGGCACGTGCTCGTGCCCGGCGTCGTACACCGCCAGCAGGGGGCCGGGCTCGAGCCCGAGCGTCGTCGCGATGCTGCGCAGGTGCCCGCGAGCGTAGACGGAGCCGCCGCAGCCGGAGAAGTCGTCCTGCTCGATCCGCTCGATCAGCGAGGCGCGGATTCTCGTCCGGTCGCTCACGTCGTCGATCGTCAGGCCCGCGGCCCGGCGCGCCGCGGCGATGACCGAGCCCAGGGACTCCTGAGCCGCCCCGCCCGGAGCCGACTTGTCCGGAGGCACCGGTTGCTGGGGCGCCGGGATCTGGGCCGCGGGGCCCGGGGCCGCCGGCTTCGCGGTCACCGGTTCGAGAACCTCCGGCCCGGGGCTCGCCGGCGCGGTGCCCGCCGACCCGGGACTCGCCGACTCGGGGGTCGCCGGTTCGTCCGCTGACTGCATGAACGAACCTCCGCACCCGTTATGCCACTGGCGCCGCTGGCGTGCGCCAGCCGATATTACGGTCGCCGGCCGACCTCCGACAGCTGGCAACGGACCTATCCTGACTTTCTTATCCGCTGCGGAGTGTCGTGAGAAGTCCTTCCAGCTCGTCGGGCATCACGAGTACGTCGCGGGCCTTGGAGCCCTCGCTGGGCCCGACTATCCCGCGGCTTTCCATCAGGTCCATCAGGCGGCCGGCCTTCGCGAACCCGACCCGCAACTTGCGCTGCAGCATGGACGTCGACCCGAACTGGGTGCTCACCACCAGCTCGACGGCCTGGAGGAACAGCGCCATGTCGTCGCCGATCTCCTCGTCGATGTCCTTGCGCGCCTCGCCGCCGCCCTCGAAGACGTCAACCACGAAGGTGGGCTGCGCCTGCTCCTTAGTGTGGTCGACAATCGCGGCGATCTCGTCCTCGGAGACGAACGCGCCCTGGATGCGGGCCGGCTTGCTCGCCCCCATCGGCAGGAACAGCGCGTCCCCGAGGCCGACAAGCTTCTCGGCGCCGGCCTGGTCCAGGATCGTCCGGCTGTCGGCCAGCGACGCCGTGGCGAAGGCCAGCCGGGACGGCACGTTCGCCTTGATCAGACCGGTGACGACGTCCACGGAGGGCCGCTGTGTCGCCAGCACCAGGTGGATCCCCACCGCCCGGGCCATGGCCGTGATCCGGCAGATCGCGTCCTCGACGTCGCGCGGGGCCACCATCATGAGGTCCGCCAGCTCGTCGACGATGGCAAGAATGTACGGATACGGGGTGTAGACCCGTTCCGAACCGGGCGGCGCGACGATCTCGCCCGCCCGCACCTTCCGGTTGAAGTCGTCGACATGGCGAACACCGCAGGCCGCGAGGTCCTCGTAGCGGTTCTCCATCTCCTTCACCACCCACTGCAGCGCGTCCGCCGCCTTCTTGGGATTGGTGATGATCGGCGTGATGAGATGGGGAATGCCCTGGTAGCTCGTCAGCTCGACCCGTTTCGGGTCGACGAGGACCATCCGGACCTGGTCCGGGGTGGCACGGGCCAGCACGCTGGTGATGAGCGTGTTGATGCAGGTCGACTTACCCGCCCCAGTGGCGCCCGCGATGAGGATGTGCGGCATCTTCGCCAGGTTCGCCAGGACGTAGCCGCCCTCGATGTCCTTGCCGAGGGCCACGACCAGCGGGTGCGGGTTCCCGGTCGCCTCACCGCTGCGCAGGACGTCACCCAGGGACACCAGCTCGCGGTCGGTGTTCGGGATCTCGATGCCCACCGCGCTCTTGCCCGGGATCGGGCTGATGATCCGCACGTCGGGGCTCTTGACCGCGTAGGCGATGTTCTTCGCGAGCTGGGTGATGCGCTCGACCTTCACCGCCGAGCCCAGCTCCACCTCGTACCGGGTCACCGTCGGGCCACGGGTGAACCCGGTGACCTTGGCATCGACCTTGAACTGCGTGAAGACGTCCGTCAGGGAGGCGATGACACCGTCGGTGGCCGCCGAGCGCACCTTCGGCGGGGTGCCGGAGCGCAGCAGCGTCGGCGACGGCAGCCGGTAGGCACCGTCCGTCGGCGGGACGAGGTACTCGATGTCATCCGGGCCGGGCGGCTGGGCCGGGGACGGGACGGACCCCGCGGCCGCGTCGCCCGCGGCGGCGCCCGCCCGGCCACGCGCCCGCCGCGAACCGGCGCCCGCGCCGCCCGCACCGCCCGCACCGACGACCGGGGCGACGCCGTCCGCCTCCTCCTCGCCATCGGTCAGCCCGGCGACGTCGGCGAACAGATCCGAAGGGTCCAGGGCCTCGGCGTCCGGCACCGCGGCCCGGCGGGACCGGCCCGACCGGGAACGCCCGGCGCCGGCCGGCTCGTCCTGCGCGCCTGCCGGACCGGCGCCCGCCAGCTCGGCGTCGAGGTCGAAGACGCCCTCGCCGGACCGGGAGCGTCCGGCGCGACCGCGTCCGCGCCGGCCCCGCGGCGGCGCCTCGTCCTCGAGCAGCTCGTCGATGACACCGTCGCCGGCATCGCTGTCGGCGTCGAGATCGTCGTACTCGTCGTCAAACTCGTCGTAGGAATCGCCGGGCGCCCGGATCGGGACGGTGAGCCGGTCGGCGAGCTCACGCAGCTTCTCCGGCACCTGGCGGACCGGCGTCGCCGTCACCACCAGCAGCCCGAAGAAGGCGATGAGCAGCAGCAGCGGGACGGCCACGTAGGGGGTCACGGCGCTGACCAGCGGCGCGCTCCCGAGCAGCCCGAGCATGCCGCCGCCGTCGCGCAGCCTGCCCGTGCCGTCGGCGAAGTCCGGCAGGCCACGGCTGATGTGCAGCACGCCGAGGATCCCGACGGCGACCGCGGCCCAGCCGATCACGACCCGGCCACGGCTGTCCGGATCGGACGGCGAGCGCACCAGCCGCCAGGAGGCACCAAGGCAGAACAGCGGGACGGCCAGCGCGCCGACGCCGACGAACAGTTCCACCCCCGCGGCGACGAAGGCGCCGATCGGGCCCCCGGCCCCGCCCCACAACGCGGCACCGAGCAGGATCGCGGCGCCGAACGCCGCCAGGCCGAGCCCGTCCCGCCGGTGCCCGGAGTCGATGCGCAGATCCCGCGTCCCGCGGCCGAAACGGCGCAGCAGACCGCCGAGCATGCCGGCGGCGGCCATCCAGCCGTGGTAGACAGCTTTGATCACCGCCTGGGCGATCAGCAGCTGGACGGGCGCCCGCGGCGCGGTCGTCCGCCGGCGGGTGCTCGCCCCACGGGCGGCACCGCCTCGGGTGGGCGACCCGGCGCGGCCCTTGGCCGGAGCCCGGCCGGTACCACCGGAGCCGCCCGAGCCGCCGGATCGCGCCGTGGCCGTCCGCGGCTTGGGTTGCGCCTGCGTGCGCGCGTTGGACGTGCGTGTGGCCACGCGGAGAAGGTACCCGGGAAGCACCGCGAGTCGCTGCAACCCAGACTATCCGGGCGCGCCACATCTGTGGTCCCGGGCATCTCCCCGCCCGGTCAGGCCATCCGCCCGCCTCGGCTGAGCGCTGAGCTGACGAGAAGCCGTCAGATCAGCGTCGGCGGCACGCCAGCCGGCCCCGCGGGGCCCTTCGTCGACAGGATCCGCCGGGCACGCCACGCGTCTACCAGCGCCACGGACAGCAGAACCGCCAGCGCCAGGGCGATCTGGATGATCCGCTGATGGAAAACCCAGTGGTCGACCCACGCGTGCAGCACCGGGAGCACGCACAGGACGACGCCGCAGACGAAGACCGCGGCCACCCAGCCCGGCCGCCGAACACCCACGATCGCGCCCAGCAGGCCCCCCGCGAGCAGCCCCTGTGGCACCGTCTCGGCGAGCGACCCGTAGAAGGAGCCGCTCCAGTAGCCCGTCGAGGACAGTCGCAGCGTGCCGAGGAAGCCGTCGTCGTGCGTGCTCCACCATCCGAACCGGTAGCCGAAGACGCCGAGGAGCGCGACCCAGCCGAGGACGGCGCCCGTCGCCGCCACCAGGCCCCGGGGGCCCGCGCCCCGGCGACCGGGCGCGCGGGTGACCGCGGCCCCCGCCAGTGCCGGGACGGCCAACACCGCCAGTACCAGCAGCAGCGACAGCGGTGGGCGCAACAGGTCGGTGTGACGGCCGAGCGCGAGCACCGTCCCGGTGGCGGGATACGTCACCACGAGGGCCACCCGCATGATCCGTCGCCGGCCGGCGACGGCGGCGGCGAGCGCGCACCTGGTCGCCAGGCCGTGCACGACGAGGTCAACCACCTCCGCCCTGCTCGGCCGGGTGCGCCCGGCCGCCTCGGCGCCGTCGAGCAGCGTGCCGAGGAGCTCCTCACCGCGGGCCTCCCGCCAGCGGCGCGGATAGCAGAGCAGCAACCGGCGGTAGGCGGTCTCCGGACCGGGCGGTTCGGCGCCGCTCTGGTGCGACCGCGGGTCGGGTCTCTCCGTGCTCATCGTCCGCCGCGCCCTCAGCCGATCGCCGGCACGCTCGGGGGCGCCAGCCTGGTCACCCGGGCGAACGCCGTCGCCGGGCCGGTGGCGGGCCGGACGCGCAGGCGCAGCCTGCGGTCAGCCTCGGCGACGTTGGCCCGCAGCCGCTCGGTCTGCTCCGTGAGCGCGCCCGCCCCGTCATCGGTCAGCGAGTAGTACCGCCGCAGCCGCCCGTTGACGACCTCCTCGCGTTCGACCCGCACGAGGCCCTCGCCGGCGAGGCGGTCCAGAGCGCCGTAGAGCGTGCCCGGCCGCATGGTCACCCGACCGCCGGAGATGTCCGTGACCTCGCGGATCACCGCGTACCCGTGGCGCGGGCCGTCAGCCAGCGCGGCGAGCACCAGGAACGTCGGTTCCCGCATGTCCTCCATTGCCATGCACGGACGATATAACGGCACACGACATATATCGACCGACTGACCATCAGGGCGGAGAACCGGCCCTGGACCGTGAGGTCCAGGGCCGGGAGGGCCGCCTCAGACCTCCAGGACGACCGGGAGGATCATCGGGCGGCGGCGGTAGCGGTCGTTGACCCAACGGCCCACCGTGCGCCGGACGAGCTGCTGCAGCGCGTTGGTGTCGGTCATGCCGGAGCGCATCGCGTCGGCGAGGGCGTCCGCGAGCTTGCCGCGGACCTCCTCGAACGCGGCCCGGGAGTCGGAGAACCCGCGGGCGGAGAGATCCGGGCCGACGACGACCTTGCCGGCGGCGGCGTCCACCACGACCGTGATCGTGATGAAGCCCTCCTCGCCGAGGATCCGCCGGTCCTTCAGGCTCGACTCCCCCACGTCGCCGACGGCGAGCCCGTCGACGAAGACCATCCCGCAGGGCACCGCTCCGGTGATCTCCGCCTGGCCGTCGATGAGGTCGACGACCATGCCGTCCTCGGCGATGATGACCCGGTCCGGCGGGACACCGGTGGCCTCCGCGAGCGCGCCGTGCGCACGCAGGTGCCGCCACTCGCCGTGGACGGGCATCATGTTCGACGGCTTGGTCGCGTTGAGGACGTAGAGCAGCTCACCGGCCGGGGCGTGCCCGGAGGTGTGGACCATCGCCACGCCCTTGTGCACGACCCGGGCGCCCCACCTGGTCAGACCGTTGATCACGCGGAACACGGCCGTCTCGTTGCCCGGGATCAGGCTGGAGGCCAGGACGACCGTGTCGCCCTCCTGGATCCGGATCGCGTGGTCCCGGTTAGCCATGCGCGACAGCGCGGACAGCGGCTCGCCCTGCGACCCGGTCGATACCAGGCAGATGTTGCGGTCGGGAAGCGAGTCGACGTCCCGGCTGTCGATCACCAGGCCGGGCGGCACGCGCAGCAGGCCGAGATCGCGGGCGACACCCATGTTGCGGACCATCGACCGGCCGATGAAGCAGACCGACCGGCCGTGCGACTCGGCGGCGTCGAGCACCTGCTGCACGCGGTGGACGTGGCTGGCGAAACACGCGACGACGATGCGCCTGTCCGCCTCGCGGAAGACCTTGTCGAGCACGGGGGCGATCGCGCGCTCCGAGGCGACGAAGCCGGGGACCTCGGCGTTGGTCGAGTCCGAGAGCAGCAGGTCGACGCCCTCGCGGCCGAGCCGGGCGAAGCCGCCCAGGTCGGTGAGCCGCCCGTCCAGCGGGAGCTGGTCCATCTTGAAGTCGCCGGTGTGCAGCACCAGGCCCGCGTCGGTGCGGATCGCGACCGCGACCGCGTCTGGGATGGAGTGGTTGACGGCGAGGAACTCGAGGTCGAAGGGACCGAACGAGTGCCTCTCCTCCTCGCGGATCTGCAGGGTCACCGGCTGGATGCGGTGTTCGGCGAGCTTGGCCACCATGAGCGCGAGCGTCAGCCGGGTGCCGACCAGGGGGATGTCACGCCGTTCGCGCAGCAGGTACGGGACGGCGCCGATGTGGTCCTCGTGCGCGTGTGTGAGGATGACCGCCTCGATGTCCTGCAGGCGGTCCCGGATTGCGGTGAAGTCCGGCAGGATGAGGTCGACGCCGGGCTGGTCGGTCTCGGGGAAGAGCACCCCGCAGTCGACGATGAGCAGCCGCCCGGCATGCTCGAACACGGTCATGTTGCGACCGATCTCACCGAGGCCGCCGAGCGGGATGATCCTCAGGCCGTCGGCACGCAGCGGCGGTGGGGGGCCCAGCTCCGGGTGCGGATGCATCATGAGGCCGCCGTCCCCGGGACGACCGCGGCGGCGCCCGGCCCCGCGGGCCCGGGCGGGGGCCCGGGATCGAGCACGGCCGCGGCCAGGTCGGCACGCAGCTGGGCTCGCTCGGCCTCCGTCGCGTCGACGAGCGGGGAGCGGACCGGCCCCGCGGGCAGGCCGGCCATGGCCAGCGCCGCCTTTGCCGTGATCACACCCTGAGTGCGGAAGATTCCCTGATATGCGGGCAGCAAGCCCTTGTGGAGCGCGATCGCCCGACCCACCTCACCGGCCCCGAAGGCCTCGATCATCGCCCGAATGGCGGGGCTGGCCACGTGACCGACGACACTGACCACACCGCACGCACCGACGGACAGAAGCGGAAGATTGAGCACGTCCGTGCCCGAGTAGTAGGCGAGGCCGGTGTTGGCCAGTACCCACGAAGACGCGGAGAGATCGTCCTTGGCGTCCTTGACCGCGACGATACGCGAGTGTTCGGCCAGCTTCAGGAGAGTCTCGGTCGCGACCGGTACACCGGACCTGCCGGGAATATCGTAGATCATCACAGGCAGGGATGTCGCGTCGGCGACTGCCCGGAAGTGCGCGAGCAGCCCGGCCTGCGGCGGCTTGTTGTAATACGGCGCGACCACGAGCAGGCCGTTGGCGCCCGCCTTCTCGGCCGCCTCGGCCAGCTCGACGGTGTGCCGGGTGTCGTTCGTGCCGACGCCGGCGATCACCTGGGCGCGGCTGCCGACCGCGTCACGGACGGCGCGCACCAGGATGTCCTTCTCGGCATCCGACGTCGTGGGCGACTCGCCCGTGGTGCCGTTGATGACCAGCGCGTCATTACCGGCGTCGACGAGATGCTCCGCGAGCGCCGCGGCGCCGGGGACGTCCAGCCCGCCGTCCGCGGTGAACGGCGTGATCATCGCCGTGATCATCCGCCCGAACGGGGCCGGGGGCAATGCTGACATACCTGCCACGCTAGCGGGCACCTCCGACATCTCCTCCGACAGTCGCCGAGCGGCGCCAGTCGGCGGCCCCCCACCGCGAGCGGGCGGCACCGACCGGTCACGCCGGGTCGGTCGCCGCACCGGCGGGCCGGGGCAGGAACCAGGAACTACTTCTGAGCGGCTTTCATGACCCGGATGCCACCCTCGCCGCGCCCGGAGAGGCGGCGGGAGGATGGCTCGTAGACCCTCGACGGGCACCGGCGACCATGTTTCGGTCGAGCCGCATCCACAGCTCACGACGACCGAGACGGACGAACGACAGCGGGCCGCCCACGCGAGCCGCGCCACAGGCGGCCGCGCCACCAGTGACGCCCGCGCCGTAGTTCTTCGGCATGCCCACCGCCCCGTCTCGCACGACAGTGTGTTCAGGGTACCGCCACAGCCGGTGCGGCGGTCGCCGTTCACCGGCGCGGACCAGCTCCTCCCACCTGCCACGTGCCCGGCCGGTCCGTCGCGGCCACCAATGCGGACAAGCTCACCGAACGCCCCGGTGGCACGGCCGGGGCCAGCGCCCCTAGCTGGGACGACACTCCCGGAACCGACATGATCGACCCGCCCGGGTCCGCCGGCGGGGTGTGCCAGCCCAGGGCACGCAGCCCCGAAAGCACGGCCAGCGCCACCAGCAGCGCGAGCAGTGCCTGCTTGGCCGGGCCGAGCACCCAGGCCGCGAGGCTCGACCGCTCCCTGGTCAGCAGCAGGGTCGCGGCGAACGACGACGGCACCGCGACGACCGCGACCGCGTCAGCTCCGAGCTCGAACGGCAACGCCGACAAGGCCACGGTGAGACACATCAGGACCAGGATCGCCAGCGTGACGCGGGCGACGTCCGGCGAGACGCTGAGGCCCACCACCAGCTTCGCCCGCGCCGCCCGACGCGCATCGGTGGTGTAGAACGCGTACACCTCACGGTTCTGGTGGACGTCCTCGACGTAGGTCCGGGCGATCCGGCGGTGCTCCAGGTCGACCGTGATCGGCGTGCTCAGCTCGATACTGGTGTCGTCGGTGCCCACGCTCACGTGGTAGCTGCCCGGGCCGCCCGGGTCGATGTCGACGAGGGCCACCGGCGCCAGCCACCGCTGCCGCAGAGTAAGCGACTCGTCACGGACGGGGCAACGCCGAGCCAGCACCGTCCGCCGCTCCTCGGACATCTTGATCAAGCAGGGGCGGTATGGGTCCAGGGTGACGGCGGCGAGCGCCTCCCAGCGCCGCCCGTACTCCGCCACCGTGCTCAGCACCGGCACCGCGGCCGGGCCCGCCAGGCTCAGCTCGTCGATCCAGGCGGTGAACTCCCGCAGGTAGTAACCGATGTGCGCGACCTCCAGCGGTGTGGGGACGTCCGGATCACGCCAAAGTTCGCCGGCGGCGAGCAGCATCGTGTCCGCACTGCTCAGCGGGTCGAAGGGCTCCGCCAGCGCCGAGCGCAGCAGAAGCTGGGCCGGCTCGAGCAGCGCCTGCCACGACCGCAGTGTCACATCCGGCACCGACAGATCCGCCTCACGCGCAAGATAGGTCGCGACGGCCTCGAGCGAGAGCGGACGTCCCTTGCGGGGCACCAGCCCAGGCAGGTTGCCGGACAGCCGCCCCGGGCGGAACCTGGAGATCGCGTCCACGACGCGGCGCGCCGGGCCGGGCAGCGGGCAGCCGATGGCGTCGGCGAGCAGCGCGATCAGGTTGCCCTGGATCGCGACGGACGTCCCGTACGGCATCAGGTGGGCGTCGGAGCCACTCGGACCGGCGAGATTGAATCCGACCAGGGCACGCTTGGGCAACGTGGAGATCGGCAGCAGCAGGCAGACCTCCGGCGGCAGCCGGCCGACGGTGTCGAGCCGCCCGGTACCCGGAACAATGCTGTTCAGCAGCCCGTCGAGCGGGCCCCAGTTCACCGAGCGGGTAAGCCGACAGCGGTTGGCACTGACAATCGTGAACTGGTCGACGACCCGCCGGCGCAGCCCCGCGTACTCGGCCGGGGGCGCGAGCAACATCGTGGTGACCTCGTCAACGTCGGTGAGGTCGAGCACCGGGGCGCTGTCGGCGTCATCCCGCCTGCTCCACCGGCGTAGCCGGCTGACGGCCCCCGAGCCGCCGGCACCGCCCGCACCTCCGGCTCCCCCTGAACCGCCTAAGCCACCGAATCCGCCGAAGCCGCCGCCGCCCGAGCCCGCCACTCAGCGCCCCCCGCCCCGGGAGCCGGGAGAAACACTCCGGAATGTGCCGATCACACCACGAGACCGTAGCAGCCCACAGTTTCCAGCCAGCCACCGACGGACCCAGCCCAGAGCCCCAGCCGGAGCCCCAGGTGGAGCCCCAGGTGGAGAGGTTCGGACGGCAAACCCCGGGACCAGAGCCTCGGGTGAGGGGCTTCGGGCGACCTATCCCGGGGTGGGGCCTCAGGTCGGTGGGGCCTCAGGTCAGGGAGGCCAGGAGTTCGCGGGCGGCGCGGGCGATCTCGATGTCCTCGCGCGCTTCGATGATCAGGGTTCGCACAGGTGCATCCGGTGCGCTGATGTCGAGGTCGCCGCCGGTGTAGGAGAGGTTGCGCTCCTCGTCGACCGCGACCCCGAGGAAGGCGAGGCCGGTGGCGGCCCCGGAACGTACCGGGCCGGCGTGCTCCCCGACGCCGCCGGTGAAGACGAGTGCGTCCAGGCCGCCGAGCGATGCCGTCATCGCGGCTGTCTCGGCTCGCAGTCGGTGCAGGTAGACGGCCATGCCGAGCGCCTCGGGGGTGCCCGCCCGGCGCGCGCCGGTCAGGATGGCCCGCATGTCCGCCGACCCGACCAGGCCGGTCATGCCGCTCTCGTGGAACAGCACGTCGGTGAGCTCCTGAGCGGTCATCCCCTGTTCGGTCTGCAGCCAGAGCAGGAGACCCGGGTCGACCGTGCCGGAGCGGGTGGCCATCACCAGGCCTTCCAGCGGGGTGAAGCCCATTGTGGTGTCGATGCTGACGCCGTCCCGCACGGCGGCCAGCGACGCACCCGAGCCCAGGTGAGCGGTAACCACCCGGCGCGCTCCTGTCAGCTCGCCCGCCCGCCGGGCGGCGTAGGCGTGCGACAGGCCGTGGAACCCGTAGCGGCGGACGCCGTACTGCTCTCGCCACCGGGCCGGGACCGGGTAGGTGATGGCCTCGAGCGGCATCCGGGAGTGGAAGGCGGTGTCGAAGCAGGCCACGCGTGGGACACCGGGGAGCGCCTCCGACACGTCGGCCAGCGCCGCCAGCGCGGCCGGCTGGTGCAGCGGCGCCAGGGAGACGAGTTCCCGCAGGCGCCGTTCGACCTGCTCGTCGACGAGCACCGGGTCGGTGAAGGTCGACCCGCCGTGCACGACGCGATGTCCGGTGACGGTGACCTCGCCGGCGTGCGCGAGGGCGTCGACGGCCTGTTCCAGCTCCGCCGGGTCGGGCCGCCCCGCCACGGCGCGCAGGTCGTGTGCGGCCAGCACCCGGTCGTCCGAGCCGAGCAGGCGCAGCTTCACGCTGGACGAACCCGCGTTCACCACGAGCACGTTCACCGCCGCGGCAGCGCCGGCCGGAGCCCGCGTCGGGACGTCCGCCACGTCTATCGGTCCTTCCCGGCGGGGTGGGCGCGTGCCGCTCTTGGTCAGCATGCCCTCTGTCAGTAAGGCCACGTCCAGTCACGGATGCGCGGGTCGTCCTCGCCATGGTCGCGGGTGTAGGCGCGGGCGGCGAGACGGGCGTCGATCATTCGCTGCCTGACGTGCGCCGCGCGGGCGCCGAGGCTGGCGACCCGGTCGATCACGTCCACGACCAGGTGGAAGCGGTCGAGGTTGTTCATCATGACCATGTCGAAGGGCGTGGTCGTCGTGCCCTCCTCGATGTAGCCGCGGACGTGCAGGTTGCCGTGGTTCCGCCGCCGGTAGGTGAGGCGGTGGATCAGCCATGGGTAGCCGTGGTAGGCGAAGATGATCGGCCGGTCCTCGGTGAACAGCGCGTCGAAGCGCGCGTCGGACATGCCGTGCGGGTGCTCGGCCTCCGCCTGCAGGCACATCAGGTCGACGACGTTGACGACCCGCACCTTCAGCTCGGGGAAGTTCTGGCGCAGGATGTCGACCGCGGCCAGCGTCTCCAGGGTCGGGATGTCCCCGGCGCAGGCCATGACGACGTCGGGGGTGCCGTCGCCGTCCTCGGTGTGGTCGTTGCTCGCCCAGTCCCAGATACCCAGGCCGCGGGTGCAGTGCGCGATCGCGTCCGACATCGGCAGGTAGTTCAGTGCCGGCTGCTTGCCGGCGACGATGACGTTGATGTAATGCCGGCTGCGCAGGCAGTGGTCGGCCACCGAGAGCAGCGTGTTCGCGTCCGGCGGCAGGTAGACCCGGATGATCTCGGCTTTCTTGTTGACCACGTGGTCGATGAAGCCCGGGTCCTGGTGCGAGAAGCCGTTGTGGTCCTGGCGCCAGACATGGCTGGTGAGCAGGTAGTTCAGGGAGGCTATCGGCCGGCGCCAGGGAATGTGCCGGGTCGCCTTCAGCCATTTCGCGTGCTGGTTCACCATCGAGTCGACGATGTGGATGAACGCCTCATAGCACGAGAAGAAGCCGTGCCGGCCGGTGAGCAGGTAGCCCTCCAGCCAGCCCTGGCACAGGTGCTCGGAGAGCACCTCCATCACCCGGCCGTCCGGGGCGAGGTCCTCGTCGGTCGGCACCGTCTCGGCGTTCCAGGCCCGGGACGTGGTCTCGAACAACGCCCCGAGGCGGTTCGACGCGGTCTCGTCCGGGCCCATCACGCGGAAGGTGTTCGGGTTCGAGCGCATGACGTCGCGCAGGAAGCCGCCGAGCACCCGCGTCGCCTCGTTGGAGCCCACTCCCGGCTGCGGGACGTCGACGGCGTAGTCGCGGAAGTCCGGCAACGTCAGGTCACGCAGCAGCTCACCGCCGTTGGCGTGCGGGTTCGCGCTCATCCGGCGGGTGCCCACGGGAGCCAGCGCCGCCAGCTCCGGGACCAGCCGCCCGTCGGCGTCGAACAGCTCCCATGGCCGGTAGCTGCGCAGCCACGACTCCAGCAGGGCGAGATGCTCGGGGTTGCCGTGCAGCTCGGCGATCGGCACCTGGTGCGAGCGCCAGTTCCCCTCGACCGGCCGGCCGTCGACCGTCGACGGACCCGTCCACCCCTTCGGCGTGCGCAGGACGATCATCGGCCACACGGGGCGGGACGAGTCGCCGCCGCGGCGGGCGCGGTCCTGAATGTCGAAGATCCGCGAGACGGCGGTGTCGAGCACCCGGGCGAACTGCTGGTGGACGTCGGCGGGGTCATCGCCGGTGACGTGCAGCGGCTCGTGGCCGTAGCCGCGCATCAGCGCGTCGAGCTCCGACTCGGGGATGCGAGCGAGGATCGTCGGCTGAGCGATCTTGTACCCGTTGAGGTGCAGGATCGGCAGCACCGCGCCGTCGCGCACCGGGTCGAGGAACTTGTTGGAGTGCCAGCTCGCCGCCAGCGGGCCGGTCTCCGCCTCGCCGTCACCGACGACGGCGGCGACCACCAGGCCCGGGTTGTCGAAGGCGGCGCCGTAGGCGTGGGTGAGCGCGTACCCCAGCTCACCGCCTTCATGAATGGAACCGGGCACCTCCGGCGCCACATGGCTGGGAATTCCCCCGGGGAACGAGAACTGCCGGAACAGCCGGCGCAGCCCCTCCCTGTCCTGGGTGACGGAGGGGTAGATCTCGCTGTACGTGCCCTCGAGGTAGGTGTTGGCCACGATTCCCGGCCCGCCGTGGCCAGGGCCGATCACGTAGATCGCGTCGAGGTCGTTGCGGCGGATGACGCGGTTCATGTGGGCGTAGATGAGGTTGAGCCCGGGCGTGGTACCCCAGTGCCCGAGCAGCCGTGGCTTGATGTGCTCGGCCCGCAGCGGCTCGGTGAGCAACGGATTGTCGAGCAGGTAGATCTGCCCCACCGCGAGGTAGTTGGCGGCGCGCCAATAGGCGTCGATCAGTCGCAGCTCCTCGGTGGACAGCGGCCCCGTGCTCTGCACACCGGACTCCGCGCCGATCTCGGCGACGTTGATCATGCCCGCCCTCTCTGCTGGTCCCGCCTCGGCGCCGTTGCCTCGTCTGTACCGTGCCTCGCATGTGTCGTTACCGCGTGGGTGCCGTTACCGGCGGCCCCACCATCGTTCCCTCGACACCGGGCGGAACGCTGATCCGTTGTAAGGCTGGACCCGGTTAACTCCGCCCGGACAAAACCCGGGCGAACGTCGCGTGAACGCCGGGCCGGTGGTCCCTTGCGGGCGTCGACACGGCCCTGGCCTGACAGCCCTTTGGACGCGACGCGGTCGGGACGGATTTCCCAACAGGCACCCCCGATCGGCATGGACGGACATGGGCGGCATGGTCCAGCGCGGACGGCGGGACGGGTTCCGGCGCGCCCGGAACGGGCCCGCCCGGCTTCGTCAGCCCCGGCCTGGGTCAGCCCTCGCCGACCAGCGGGCTGGAAGCCACCTCCGTGCCGTCGTCGAGGGTGGTCACCCGGAAGTCCGCGAAGACGTTCGGTGCCACATCCCGCAGGGCGCGCAGCGCGGCGATCGCCAGCCCACGGATCTCGACGTCGGCGTGCTCACTGGCCCGCATCGCGATGAAGTGCCGCCAGGCGCGGTAGTTGCCGGTGACGACGATCCTGGTCTCGGTGGCGTTCATCAGCGCCGAACGGGCCGCCTGACGAGCCTGCTTGCGGCGCGAGGTCGGCGCGGACACGTCGGCGAACCGCTTCTCGAGACCCTCCAGCAGCCGCGCGTACGCGTCCATGGACGCGGCGGCCGCCTCGGTGAACAGGGCGTGCAACTCGGGGTCGGAGGCGATCACCTCGGGCTCGACGACGGCCGCATCGTGCTCGGGGACGTAGCGCTGGGAGAGCTGGCTGTAGGAGAAGTGCCGGTGCCGGACGAGCTCGTGGGTCAGGCTCCGGGAGACACCGGTGATGTACAGCGAGACCGTTCCGTGCTCGAGCACCGACAGGTGGCCGACGTCGAGGATGTGCCGCAGGTAGCCGGCGTTCGTCGCCGTCGCCGGGTTCGGCTTGTTCCAGCTCTGGTAGCAGGCGCGACCGGCGAACTCCGCGAGCGCCTGGCCACCCTCGGCGTCGGTGCTCCACGGGACGTCGTCCGGCGGGAGGAACTCCGTTCGGGCTATGACCTGGACCTTCATCCGGGCCGCCACGGGGCCGGGGCTCGGCTCGTCGAGCTGCTCCAGCCCGGCGGTCTCGTCGATCTCGTCAGGCACTCCGACCTCCACCACAGCGACCTCCACCGTCTCCGCTCGTGGACGTCCGCGCAGCCGGACCGTGTTCGCGCCAGCCGTGTTCACGCGCCGGACCGCGCCCGTGCGGCCAGACCGTGCTCACGCACCGATCGCCTGCGCGCAGCCGCGGCGTGCGCACTCAGCCGGAGCGTGAGCACGCGGTCGGCGACGTCCAAACCGCTCGGCGCGGGACTCGAGCGGCTGCGCCCCACGGTATCGGCTCCACCCACGCCATCCGGAAGCAGCATCGACGGAGCCCCGACGAGAAACCAACCCACACCCGCCGGCCGGCATCGGCATGCACCGGACCGGTTACGTTCGAACCGCCCAACCGGCCCGTGTCGTCACCCACTTACCCGTCCGGTGACCCGTCCGGAACACAGCGGTGGCACTGGCGACGCACCGTGGTACACCGGATGTGGGCGCCTCGCCACAGTCGGCGAGGGGTCCGGTGCCCGCCCGAGTGACGCGGTCCGGCCGGGGGTCTCCGCCCCCGTCAGCTCCCGGCCGGTCCCGCGCCGCGGCGGGCACCGTGTCTCCCACGCGGCCGCGACTGCCGACCGGCCCGTCTCCCGCGCCGCCGGCCGACGGCGCGGCCGCGTGGCGCTCGGCGCCTACCGTGAATCGCGCGGGGCCGTGCGGTGCTCGCGCGGGGCCGTGCGGTGCTGTGTCGGCCGTGCGGTGCCGTGTCGGCCGTCAGCCCGCGGGTGTCCACGCCGTCGGGTCGGCCGGGCCCTGGTCGCCGGTGGCCATGTCCTTCACCTCGTGCGGGCGGTCGTCGGCGAACGGCGGGAACCAGACGTGCCCGATGCCCTTGCGTGAGGCGTACCTGATCTGCTTCGCCAGCTTGTCGGCCTGGTGGTAGGTCTCCACGTTGAGGCCGCGGCCGCGCAGCAGCCGGGCGGTCGCGAGCGCCTCGGCGCGGCGCTCGTCGCTCGGGATCACCATGAGCACCTGGGCCGGGCTGGACGGGCCCGCGCCGATGAGGCCGTCCGCGACAAGCTTGGCGAAGATGCGGGTGAGACCGATCGAGATCCCGACACCGGGGAGGTTGCGCCGGATGAAGGTGCCCGCGAGGTCGTCGTACCGGCCACCGGAGCAGATGCTGCCGTACCCGGGCGCATCGACGAATTTGGCCTCGTAGACGGTGCCGGTGTAGTAGTCCAGGCCGCGGGCGATCGACAGGTCGGCCACGACGGCGCCCGCCGGCAGGTCGGCCAGGTCGTCCAGCACCCGGGCCAGCTCGTCGAGCCCTTCCGTCAGGAGCTCGGACTTGACCCCGAGCCGGCCGATCTCGTCGATGACACCGGCGTCGGAGCCCCGGACCTGGGCCAGGTCGAGGCAGGCGCGCGCCTGCTCGGCCGTGAGCCCGACCGGCCCCGTCAGCAGCGCCTCGACCCCGCGCGCGCCGATCTTGTCGATCTTGTCCGCGGCGCGGATGACGGCGAGCGGGTCACCGATACCGAGCCCCTCGTAGAACCCCTGCAGGATCTTGCGGTTGTTGATGTTCAACGTCCAGGACGGGACGGCGAGCGTCGTGAGGACCTCGTGCACGATCCGGGGCAGCTCGGCGTCGAAGTGCAGCGGGACGTTGTCGACGTTGATGACGTCGATGTCACACTGAGTGAACTCCCGGAACCGGCCCTCCTGCGGCCGCTCGCCCCGCCACACCCGCTGGATCTGGTAGCGCTTGAACGGGAAGACCAGGTCGTTGAAGTGGGCGGCGACGTACCGGGCGAACGGCACGGTCAGGTCGAAGTGCAGGCCGAGGCGCGCGCTGTCGTCGTCGTCCTCTGCCTGCAGGCGGCGCAGGGTGTAGACCTCCTGCGACGTCTCGCCCTTGGCCATCAGGGCCTCGAGGGCCTCCACCGACGGGGTCTCCACGGAGCAGAACCCGTACCGCTCGAAGGTGGCGCGGATGGTGTCGAGCCAGCGGAGCTCGACCATCCGGACGTCGGGAAGCCACTCGGGGAACCCGCTGACCGGGGTGGGACGGACTATCGGTGCGTCGGCCATGGCCGGGACAAACTCCTCGTTCTCGACACTGTTGCGTGCGCGCGCCTGGGCGAGGCGCACTCATCGGACCCTGAGAGCGCGGCGATCACCGATGTCGAGACAGGAGAAGCACGATCGAAACCATACAACGCCGCCCGCGGGTCCCTCCGGACGGCGAGCGGTGCAGCCACCGGGTCGCACCGGCCGGTCTGGCTCCGGCGCTCCCCCGGTGGCCGCGCGACCTCTATGTGGTCCTCTCGGGCCCCTGGTTGCTCCCGGCGACGCCCGCGGCCGCTGCCCCGGCGCCCCCGTGCGGCTCCGGGCCGACCACCGTCAGCCCACCGGCGGGATCGACCAGGCACCGTCCGGCCGCCGTGCCCGCGACGACCAGCTCACCGCGGACCCGCACGCACGCGAAGAGCGCGACATGCAGTGGACGGACGGCCGGCAGCAGGAAGCCACCATCGATGTCATAGCGGGTGTTGGTCACCTTGCGCGTGGTGGAGCCGAGCTCCTGCGCGCCGGCCGGAGGCAGGTCCGCCCGCGCCGTGACCATCATCTCCGTGCAGCCGACCGGCCAGGTCCAGCACAGACGCCCGTCGACCATCCGCAGGTCGGGCACGGGCCCCACGTCGTCGGCCGCGGTGTGCGGCCCCGGCGGCGGCACCGCGAACAACGGCAGCCCGGACGGCGGCCCGGCATCGACGCGCGCAGCGGATTCGGCGTGCGCCCCGGGCTCGACGCGCCGCCCAGGCTCGACGTGCCCGCCGGATTCAGCGTGTGCCCCGGGCGTGGCAGTGGGAACGAGGGTGGGAGTCGGGCTCGGCCAGCGGGCCGGGCGCGACCAGGCGCCGTCGATCCCGGCGATCACCTCGTACTCGGGGATCGACGCGCCGCGGAAGACACCGCCGTCCTCGATGGTGGTGGCCGAGGTGACCCCGACCGCGCGCGAGTTGCCGTCCGCGGTGATCCGGCGGATCCGGTAGCGGGCCTCGCCGGGGGTGGTCGTCGGCCGCCAGCTGATCACCACGGAGGCGCCGTCCCACCGGGCGGCCACGCCGCTCGGCGGCTCGACGACGCGCTCGGCCTCCGCGGTCCGGCCGGCCTCGACCCGCTGCCCGGACGGCTGACCCGCCAGTTGTCCGGCCGGTTGTCCGGCCGGCGGCCCGCCCGGCCGGTTGGAAGCCGGGAGCGGATCGGCACCGGATCCCACCGCTGCTGCCGCGTCCGAGGCCGCCGTCGCGGTCGACGCCGACGCCGACGCCGAGGGCTGCGGCTGCGGCTGCGGGTCGCCGGATGAGGAGGTCCCCGCCAGCTCCTGTGCCTCGTCGTGGTCCGCGGCGAGGGCCAGGGCTTCGCGGGCGAGCCGGATCCGTTCCGGGCCGGACTGCGCCCGGGCCCGCCGGACGAGGTCATCCGCCTGGGCGCACCGAGCCTGGGCCGCCGCGCGCACCTCGTCAAGGACGCGTCCGTCGGGGCCCGGCACGTCCGCGCCGAGGCGGGCCAGCTCGTCGGCGAGACGGACCACCGCGTGCTGGCGGTTGGCGGCGAGCTCCGCGACGATCGCGCGCCAGCGCTCGCCGGCCGCCCGGATGGCGCGCTCCACCTCGTCGCCGACCGCCCGGATCGGGGGCAATGTCTCCCCGGCGATCTCACGGGCGCGGGTGATCTCGTCGCTGGCGGCGATCGGGCGGCCGGCACGCAGCGCGGCCCGCGCCCGGGAGAGCGCGCTCTGCCAGTCGGCGGCACGCACCGGCTCCGGACGCCCGGTCTCAGAACGCACCGGCACCGGGTTGACCGGCGACGGGCCGCCCCGACCACCGCTCCCCGGACCGTCGCCCGCGTCGCCGTCGAAGGCCGCGCCCGTGGACGGCCCACCGGCGGGCGAGCCGGCCCCCGACCGCGGGGTGTGCGCCACGACCGGGGCGTCCACGCCGTGCTCGCGGGCGAGGTCGGCGACGACCGCGCGCGCCCGGCCGGGGTCGAGGCCCTCCGTCTCGGCCGCCACGACGAGCTCGGCGGCGGCCGAGGGCAGCAGGCGGTCCTCGATGAGCACGGCGGTGGCGACCCGCGGGCGCAGCACAATCTTCACGGGTTCGACCAACGCGTCCAGATACGCCTCTGGGTCGCCGTCGACGAGCAGGGCCCGCACGGCGGTCAGCAGGTCGTCCAGCAGGGCCCGCCGCCGGTCCGGCCGGCGCTCGCGGTTGCGGGCGGCGGCGGCGTCGCGGACGGCCCTGATCTCCTCCCGGCTGGCGCCCGGCGCGATCCCCAGCAGGTCGAACAGGCTCCGCGGCGGGGTCACGCCCGCGATCCGGCCAAGCTCGTCGAGGTCGGCTCGCACCTGACGTATCACCTCGGCCGGGACGGGCCGGCGCGTCGACGTGGCGTCCGCCCGCTCGGGCGTGCCCGCGGGCAGCACCCGGTACCTGCGGGTGCGCAGCGCGAACGCGGCGTCGTCAACACCGTGCGCGGCGGCGAGGGCGCGCAGCCCGGCCAGCTTGTCCTCGGGGAGGCCGCCGAACCGGCTGACCAGCCGGCGGACGGCGGCGTCGAGCTCGGCGAAGCGCTCACCGTCGCGGGCCTCGCGCGCGGCGCCGACCCGGGCGGCGAGCTCGGTGCGGGAGGCGGCGGTGGCCAGCGCCGCGGACAGCTCGTCGTGCAGGCCCAGCAACGCGATGATCACACCCCGGTAGCGGGGGTGGTCCCGGCTGCGCTGCCAGAACGCCCAGACGGCGTCGACCCGCGCCCGGACCTGCTCATCGCTGAGCCGCGGGACCTCCTCGATCGGGATGTCGTAGAGCTCGAAGGGGTCGCTCTGCTCGGCGCCGCCGCGGGCATGCACGGCCGCGAGCACGCGCCGCCGGTAGTCGTTCGAGTCGAAGGGCAGCACCGTGGACTCCCTTTCCGTGACGCTCTCCGGCCGTTCTGTCCGGCGCCGGCCCCGCCCCCTCAGGGCTGACCGGCGCCACCAGCGCAGGGCGGCGGCTACGTCCAGCCGGGCGCGCCGGGCGAGCCGCCCAGCCCGCCGCGGTCGTCCCCGGGCCGGCCCTTGCGCAGCGGGTCTCCCCCGCCGCCCGCCCCGGACGGACCGCCACCGGACGGGCCGTCGTCGGACGGCCCGGAGCCGAAAGGCCCCTCACCCCGCTCACGCCGCGCCCGAGCGACCTGCTCCCGTTCGCGGGCGACGTCGGCCTGGCTCAGCGCCGCCGAGGTCTCCACCCGGACGGTCAGCGGCCGGTCGGCGAGCCCCTCGTGTCGTGCCGTCACCTCGAGGATGCCGTCAAAGCCCATCCGGAACATGATTTCAATCTGGGTTCCGGCGGGATAGCCCGGTGGGATTCCGGTGATCTCCGCCTCGGCGATGACCTTGTTGTCCCCGACCCGCGGCGACTCGACCCCGCCGGCCTGCTCCACCACGTAGACGGTCACCGTGTCCTGATCGTCACGTACCGTCCCGAACGGACGGCGGACCGCGACCGGTAGCCGGTCGTTGCGGTGTACCAGGAAGACCGCGCCCTGGTCGCCGAACCGGTTCAGCGCTAGCACTCCGAAGCCACGGGAGACCACGTTGACGACCTGGACCTCGACCGTCCGCCGGACCCGCTCGGCGGACAGCCCGAGGGCGTCGGCCAGCCGTCGGCACGCGGCATCAAGGTCCGCGGCGGCAGCGGTGTCGACGGCGGCGCCGTCCACGAGCTGGCCGCGGGTGACCAGGTCGGCCGCGACCATCCGCTCCAGCGCCTTCTTCTCGCCGTAGATCGCGGCGCCACGGGCGACGGCGAGATCCGGGTCGGTCAGCTCCACCGGGACGGACAGCTCCGCCGCCAGCCGCCGCGCCACCGCCGGCATCCGCGACGCCCCGCCGACGAGCAGCACCCGGTCGATCCCACGCACCCCGCGCTCCCGGGCCGCGTCGATCGCGGCCCGGGTCAGCGTGACGGTGCGGTCGAGCAGGCCGGCGGTAAGGCGCTCCAGCTCGTCGCGGGTGAGCGTGATGTCCAGCGACCTGCCGCTGTGGCTGACCGTCACCACCGTGGACGTCGCCTCGGTCAGCTCCAGGCGGGCGCGCTCGGCGGCGAGCTGCAGCTCCTGCGCCGCCTCGCCGTCGTCGAGCGGGTCGTCGGCCTCGGGATGGGCCTCGAGGAAGCGGTCGGAGAGGAACAGCACGATCTTCTCGTCCCAGTCGGCCCCGCCGAGCTGGTGATCACCGTCGGTGGCGACGACGGACACCCTGCGGTCGGCCAGCTCGACGATGGTGACGTCGAACGTCCCGCCGCCGAGGTCGTAGACGAGCGCGACCTCCTCGGCGATCGTGCCCGGGCCCGTGAGCGTCCGGCGGCTGCCGACCTCGAAGCGGGCGAATCCGTAGGACAGCGCGGCGGCGGTGGGCTCGTTGATGACGTCCACGACGTTCAGGCCGGCGTACTCGCCGGCGAGCACCGTGGCGCGCCGCTCCTCGTCACCGAAGTAGGCGGGGACGGTGATCACGACGTCCCGGACGGGCTCGCCGGTGGTCAGGCCGGCGTCCGAGACGAGCGCCTTGAGGATCAGCCCGCTCACCGCCGGGGCGGACCAGGCGGCGCCGTGCGTCACGAACCGCCAGTCGCCGTCACCCATCCGCCGTTTGACCAGGGCGCACACGTCGTCGGGACGGGCTCGCGCCAGGCGGCGCGCGGTCTCGCCGGTGATGTAGTCGTCCTGGCCGACGAACAGGACGACGCTCGGCAGGGTCCGCGACCCGTCCATCAACGGAATGATCTCGGGGTCCCCGGCGCCGGAGACCCGCGCCAGGCAACTGAAAGTCGTCCCGAGATCGATGCCGAAGACCGTGCCGGTGTTCGGCCCCGCCCGCCCGCCCGCTTGTCGCACCACACCCGAAACCTATCCATCCGGGTAGTGCCGGACTGCTACCGGACCGGGTGACGGGTTGACGACACCGGTGTCCGGGAGGTGATCAGGCCCGGTTCGGGAGGTGGTCAGCCGAGGTCGAGCAACGGCTCCAGGCCGACCGTCAGCCCCGGGCGGGCGGCCACCTCGCGCACCGCCAGCAGGACCCCGGGCATGAAGGACGCCCGGTCCAGCGAGTCGTGACGGATCGTCAGCGTCTCGCCCGCCCCACCGAGCAGCACCTCCTGGTGGGCGACGAGCCCACCGAGGCGGACGGCGTGCACCGGTACACCCGAAACCCGCGCCCCGCGCGCCCCGTCCAGGGCGGAGGTGGTCGCGTCGGGACCGGCGGCGGGCAGCCCGGCCGAGGCGCGGGCCGCGGCGATCAGCTCGGCGGTGCGCCGCGCCGTCCCACTGGGGGCGTCGGCCTTGCCCGGGTGGTGCAGTTCGACGATCTCCACCGACTCGAAGTACGGCGCCGCGCGGGCGGCGAACATCATCATCAGGACGGCGGCGATCCCGAAGTTGGGCGCCACCAGCACACCCACCGACGGCTCGGCGGCGAGCCAGCCGCGCAGTGCCGCGAAGCGGGCGTCGTCGAAACCGGTGGTCCCGACGACGGCGTGAACGCGGTTCTCCACAGCCCAGCGCAGGTTGTCCATGACCGCGTCGGGATGGGTGAAGTCGACCACGACGTCGGCCTTCGCCGCCGGCGAGCGGTCGTCGCCGGCGTCGACCTCGGCCACCAGCTCCAGGTCGGGCGCCGCGCGGACGGCGTCGCAGACGGTCGTGCCCATCCGGCCACGGGCTCCGAGCACCCCGACGCCGATCATCCCGTGCCCTCCACGTGTCCGGTACCGCCAGCGGCCGCGCGGGTCACCGCGCTACGGCCGCGCTGAAGTCGTGGTCCTCGAACGGGCCGATGACGCCGAGCGCCCACGGCTGGTCGACCAGCTCGCCGGCGACGGCCCGCACGTCGTCGAGTGTGACGGCCTCGACCCGGGCGAGCACCTCGTCGACCGAGAGCAGCTCGCCGTGGACGAGCTCGCTCTTGCCGAGCCGGCTCATCCGCGACCCGGTGTCCTCCAGGTTGAGCACCAGGCCGCCGCGGTTCTGGCCGCGGGCCCGCTCGAGCTCCTCCGCGGTGATGCCGTGCTCGGCGATCCGGTGCACCTGCTCGCGGCAGATCTCCAGCACCTCGTCGGCGCGCCCCGGGGTACAGCCCGCGTAGACGCCGAACAGCCCGGCGTCGGCGAACTGGTTGTCGAAGGAGTACACGGAGTAGGCCAGCCCGCGCTTCTCCCGCACCTCCTGGAACAGCCGCGAGCTCATCCCGCCACCGAGGGCCGTCGACAGCACGCCGAGCGCGTACCGGCGCGGGTCGTGCCGGGACAGGCCGGCCGTGCCGAGCACCACGTGGGCCTGCTCGGTCGGCCGGTTGGTGACGACGATGCCCGGCGGCGGCGGGAACGGGTACTCGCCGCGGCGCACCTCCTGGTGCCGGGCGGGCCCGGTGAGCCGGTCGGCGAACGCGGCCACCACCCGGTCCAGGGCGTGGTCGTGCTCGATGTTGCCGGCGATCGAGACGACCAGCGCGGGCGGGGCGTACCGCTCGCGGTAGTAGTCGAAGACCGTCTCCCGGCCGAGCGCCTCGATGGTGTCGACCGTGCCGAGCACCGGTCGCCCCAGGACGGAGGAGCCGAGGACGGCGTCGGCGAAGACGTCGTGCACGACGTCGCCGGGGTCGTCCTCGTGCATGGCGATCTCCTCGAGGATCACGCCCCGCTCGGCCTCGACGTCGTCCGCGGTCACCAGCGAGTTGGCGACCATGTCACAGACGACGTCGATGGCCAGGTCCATGTCCACGTCGAGCACCCGCGCGTAGTAGCAGGTGTACTCCTTGGCGGTGAAGGCGTTGAGATCACCGCCGACGGCCTCGATGGAGGCGCTGATCGACAGGGCGTCCCGGCTCGGGGTGCCCTTGAACAGCAGGTGCTCCAGGTAGTGCGAGCAGCCACCGGTGAGCGGCGTCTCGTCCCGCGAGCCGACGCCCACCCAGATCCCGATCGCCACCGACCGGACCCCGGGGACCTTCTCCGTGACGACCCGCAGGCCGCCCGGCAGCACCGTGCGGCGCACGGCCCCGGCGAGCAGGACCTCGGAACCGGGACCCGCCGCGAGAAGCTCGGCCACCCGGGCCGGGCGCGGGCCGGAGGCGTGCTCCGGCCCGGCCAGGCCCGGGGTGCGGTCGTTCGAGGTGCGACCGTCCGAGGTGCGGTCGTCCGAGGTGGACAGATCCGTCTCCGTCACTGCGCTCCTGTCAGGATCCGGCGCTTACGGTGTCGATGGACTCCGCGCCCGGCGCGAGGCTGATCTTGCCGCGGGCGTCGATCTCGGTGATCTCCACCTGGAGCTTCTGGCCCACCGACAGCACGTCCTCGACCTTTTCGACGCGCTTGCCGCCGGCGAGCTGCTTGAGCTTGCTGACGTGCAGCAGGCCGTCCTTGCCGGGCGTCAGCGAGACGAAGGCTCCGAAGTTCGTGATCTTCACGATGGTACCGAGGTAGCGCTCGCCGACCTCGGGCATCTGCGGGTTCGCGATCGCGTTGATCGCGGAGCGGGCGGTCTCGGCCGCCGGCCCGTCGGCGGCACCGATGTAGATCGTGCCGTCGTCCTCGACGGTGATCTCCGCACCGGAGTCCGCCTGGATCTGGTTGATCATCTTGCCCTTGGGCCCGATGACCTCGCCGATCTTGTCAACGGGGATCTTCACGGAGATGACCCGCGGGGCGTGCGCGGACATCTCGTCCGGCCCGCCGATGGCCTCGGCCATCACCTCGAGGATCGTCAGCCGGGCCGCCCGCGCCTGCTGCAGCGCGCCGGCGAGCACCGACGCCGGGATGCCGTCGAGCTTGGTGTCCAGCTGCAGGGCGGTCACGAACTCCTGCGTGCCGGCGACCTTGAAGTCCATGTCGCCGTAGGCGTCCTCTGCCCCGAGGATGTCGGTCAGGGTGACGAAGGCGTCGCCCTCCCGGATCAGGCCCATCGCGATGCCCGCGACCGGGGCCTTCAGCGGCACACCGGCGTTCAGCAGCGACAGCGTGCTCGCGCAGACCGAGCCCATGCTCGTCGAGCCGTTGGAGCTCAGCGCCTCGGAGACCTGGCGGATCGCGTAGGGGAACTCCTCGCGGCTGGGCAGCACCGGCAGCAGCGCCCGCTCCGCGAGCGCGCCGTGGCCGATCTCGCGCCGCTTCGGCGAGCCCACCCGGCCGGTCTCACCGGTGGAGTACGGCGGGAAGTTGTAGTTGTGCATGTACCGCTTGGTGCGGTCCGGGTTGAGCGTGTCGACGGTCTGCTCCATCCGGAGCATCGCCAGCGTCGTGACGCCGAGGATCTGCGTCTCGCCCCGTTCGAACAGCGCCGAGCCGTGCACCCGCGGGATGTAGTCGACCTCGGCCGACAGCTCGCGGATCTCGGTCGTGGAACGCCCGTCGATGCGCACACCGTCGGTGACGATGCGCGAGCGGACCAGCTTCTTGGTCAGCGCCCGGTAGGCCGGGCTGATCTCCTTGTCGCGGCCCTCGAACTGGCCGGACACCTTCTCCACGGCCAGCGCCCGGACCCGCTCCAGCTCGGTCTCGCGCTCGGCCTTGCCGGCGATGCGCAGTGCCGCCGCAAGCTCCTCGCCGACCGCCGCCGTCAGGGTCTCCAGCACGTCGTCGTGGTAGTCGATGAACAGCGGGAACTCGCGCTGCGGCTTCGCCGCGCCCGCGGCCAGCTCGCTCTGCGCCCGGCACAGCTCGCGGATGGCCGGCTTGGCGGCCTCCAGGCCCGCGGCGACGACCTCCTCGGTCGGCGCCGGCGCGCCACCGGCCACCAGGGCCACCGTGCCCGGCGTCGCCTCCGCCTCGACCATCATGATCGCGACGTCGGAGCCGTCCTCGAGCACCCGGCCGGCCACGACCATGTCGAAGGTCGCCCGCTCCAGCTCGCTGTGCGTCGGGAAGGCGATCCAGTCGCCGTCGACGTAGCCGACCCGGGTGGCGCCGATCGGCCCGCTGAAGGGCAGCCCGGCCAGCATCGTCGACGCGCTCGCCGCGTTGATCGCGACCACGTCGTACAGGGTGTCGGGGTCGAGGGCGAGCACGGTCGCCACGACCTGGATCTCGTTGCGCAGCCCCTTGGCGAACGACGGCCGCAACGGCCGGTCGATGAGCCGGCAGGTGAGGATCGCGTCCTCACTGGGGCGGCCCTCGCGGCGGAAGAACGAGCCGGGGATGCGCCCGGCCGCGTACATCCGCTCCTCGACGTCCACCGTCAGGGGGAAGAAGTCCAGCTGCTCCTTCGGCGAGCGGCTGACCGTCGTCGCCGAGAGGACCATCGTGTCGCCGAGGTGGGCGACGACCGCGCCAGCGGCCTGCCTGGCCAGCCGGCCGGTCTCGAAACGGACCGTGCGGGCCCCGGTCGGGGTCGTGATGACGGCCTCTGCCGCCTGTGTCGAGTCGTCCACTCGATACTCCATCCTCATCGTGGGCCGTGCCCGCGCCATGGAGGATGCCGGTGCTCAGTCGAAGTCTCCGGGCGGCACCGACGGCGCTCGTCCCGGCGGCCACGACCGAGGACCGGCGGCTCATGCCGCGCGGACCCGGCTGGGTCCTGCCGGCCGCCGGCGGCCATTCGCCGCCGGCGGCCCGGCACACCGGTATCTACCCCCGATGTGCCGGAGGGAGCGCCACCGGGGCGCTCCCTCTCCTGACTATCGGCGCAGACCGAGTCGCTCGATCAGTGCGCGGTAACGGTTGATGTCCGTCTTCGCCAGGTAGTTCAGCAACCGCCGGCGGCGCCCGACGAGCAGGAGCAGCCCGCGCCGGCTGTGGTGGTCGTGCTTGTGGACCTTCAGGTGCTCCGTCAGGTCACTGATGCGACGGGTCAGCATCGCGACCTGTACCTCGGGCGAGCCGGTGTCCCGGTCGACCGTGGCGTAGTCCGACATGATCTTCTGCTTGACGTCGCCAGAGAGCGGCACGCTCCACCTCGTTCCTCATCCGGGACGGCGCGCGCTCGGGGTCTGCATCACCCGAGCCTCCTGCCGGTGTACGCCGTCGGCCGTGGCTCCACCGCCGGCGACCGCCCGGGAACATCGACCTTCGCCGAATCTCCCGACCACCGCCGAGCCTCAGCGACCACTGAGCGTCAACACCTGCGCACGAGCGTCAACACCTGCGAACATCAGCAACCGCCACGAGCCAACCACCGGCACGCCGTCACCGGACACACCGCTCCCGCTTGAAGGGGAAGCTTATCAACCCCGGGAGACCCGCCCCGGCGCGGACGCGTTGTGTCAGACGGGGAGCGTGGCCGCGCGGGTGGCGTCGACGTCCCGCGCCATCTGCAGGACGAGCTCGTCGACCGAGTCGAAGCGCAGCGTCGGGCGCAGCCGGTGGGTGAACTCGTAGACCATGTACTCGCCGTAGAGGTCGCCGTCGAAGTCGAGCAGGAACGCCTCGACCCGGCGGTCGCGGCCCTCGAAGGTCGGGTTGGTGCCGATCGAGATCGCGGCCGCCCGCCGCTGGCCGGACCACCGCGCGAAGCCCGCGTACACCCCGTCGCCGGGAACCGCCGCCCACGGCGTGCACTGCAGGTTCGCCGTCGGGTAGCCGATCAGCCGGCCACGCGCGTCCCCGTGCACCACCACGCCCTCGACCCGGTGCGGCCGGCCGAGGGCCGCCGCGGCGCCCTCGACGTCGCCGTCGGCCACCCGCCGGCGGATCGCCGTCGAGGAGAGCACCTGCTCGTCCGCGTGGACGAGGCCGATCCCCTCCACGGTGAAGCCCTCGGAACGGCCGCCGCGGGCCAGCGTCTCCACGTTCCCCAGGGCGCGGTGGCCGTAGGTGAAGTTCTCCCCCACGACCACGCCGGTCGCGCGCAGCTGCCCGGCGACGATCTCGTGGACGAAGTCCTCGGCGGTCATCCGGCTGAAGTCGAGGGTGAACGGGGCGACGCACAGCGCGTCGACGCCGACGGCCTCGAGCAGCTCGGCCTTGTGCCGCAGGGTCGTCAGCAGCGCGGGATGGGTGCCGGGGCGCAGGACCTCCGCCGGGTGCGGGTCGAACGTCACCACGGCCGCCTGCTGCCCGCGCTCGCGCGCCAGCTCCACCGCCCGGCCGATGATCCGCCGGTGCCCGAGGTGGACGCCGTCGAAGAAGCCAATGGTGATGATTCCTCCCGGCCAGTCGTCCGGGATGTTCTCCACTCCGCGCCAACGTCGCACCTGCCGAAGCCTAGGGCATCACGAGTCGATCTACGATCGCGATCCGGGCGGCCACGACGGCGGCCGATCCGGGCGCCGTCGACGGACCCGCGCCTGATGCGCACGCCGGGTGGACGCACCGGGTCCGCACACCGACGGAACACCAGGTGAGTGCGGGTGACACAGCGCAGGCGGGGTGCTACGCGGGCGCGAAGACGACGATCGGGCGGGCCACGCCGTCCCGTTCCTCGAACAGCGCGAGGAGCGCTCCGTCCGGCCCGAACACGCCGTACGGCCCCGGGCTGCCGAGCATGGGCAGCCGCCGCCCGTAGGCGACGTCCCGGGCCTGCTCCCCGTCCACGTCGCGGCGCGGGAAGGTCGCCGCCACCGCTGCCCCCAGCGGCACGACGGCCGCGTTCGCGGCCTCGGCGAGCGCGTCGAGGGTCACCGCCTCGGCCAGCCCGAACGGCCCGACCTCGGTGCGCCGCAGCGCGGTGAGGTGGGCGCCGCAGCCCAGCGCGGCCCCCAGATCCCGGGCGAGCGCGCGGATGTACGTCCCGCTCGAGCAGGCGACGACGACGTCCAGGTCGGTCTCGCCGCGCCGGGCGAGCAGCTCGAACCGGCCGACGGTGACCCGCCGCGGCGCGAGCGTCACCTCCTCGCCGGCCCGGACCCGGTCGTAGGCCCGCACCCCGGCGACCTTCACCGCGCTGACACTGGACGGGACCTGGTCGATCTCCCCGGTCAGCTCCGCCATCGCCGCTGCGAGCGGGCCGGCGCCGACATCGACCGGGCGGTCCGCCACCGGGTCGCCCTCGGCGTCGTCCGTCGTGGTGGTGCGGCCGAGCCGGATCGTGGCCTCGTACACCTTGGCGGTCAGCGCCAGTCGGCCGAGCAGGCGGGTTCCTCGGCCGACGCCGAGCACGAGCACACCGGTCGCCATCGGGTCCAGGGTGCCGGCGTGGCCGATGCGGCGGGTGCCCAGCAGGCGCCGGGACCGCGCGACGACGTCGTGCGACGTCCAGCCGGCGGGCTTGTCCACGACGACGAGGCCGTCGACGGCCGCGGGACGCTCGGCCGCCGTGGGACGTCCGGCCGCCGTGGGACGTCCGGCCGCCGTGGGACGTTCAGAAGAAGGCACGGGAGGGATCACCCGGCGAGGCGGGGAGCGCGGGTGAGCTCCTCGCGGAAGACACGCATCACGGTCTCCAGCGGCGCCGACGACGAGATGCCGGCCGCGAAGCGGTGCCCGCCGCCACCGAGCGCGGTGCAGACCGCTCCGACGTCCACCGCCCCCTTGGAGCGGACCGACATCTTCCAGACGTCGCCGTCCTGCTTGCAGACGACGGCGACCTCGGCCTCGGACACCGTGCGGACGGTGTCGATGACCGCCTCGATCTCGTCGTAGCCGATGCCCGCCACCCGCAGGTCGGCCTCGGTGCACCAGGTCCAGATGAGGTCGAACTCGGGTTCGAGGCGGGCGCGTTCCAGCGCCTGCCCGAGCAGCTTGAGGTAGCCGAAACGGTGCGTGTCCCACAGGGTCCGGCCGATCAGGTCGTGCCGGATGCCGGTCGCCAGCAGGCGGGCGGCCAGCTCGTGGACGGCCGGTGTCGTGGCAGCGAACCGGAACGAGCCGGTGTCGGTGACCAGCCCGGTGTAGACCGCGGCGGCGATGTCCTGGTCGAGCTCGACACCGAGCGCGTCGATGATGCGCACCACCATGACGCTGGTGGACGCCGCTTCGATGTCGACGACGTTGATGTCGCCGAACAGGGTGTTCGAGGCGTGGTGGTCGACGACGATGCAGCGCGGCACCGCGAGTCGGCGGGCCAGGCAGCCCAGGCGCTCCTCGCTGCCCGCGTCCAGGGTCACCACCAGCTCCGGGCTGTCGCCGAGGTCACCGGGCGCGACGAGCAGGTCCTGGCCCGGCAGGAAGCGCAGAGTCCGGGGCACGACGAACGGGTCGGCATCGAACGAGACCCGCGGGGACGCGCCGAGGCGGCGCAGCGCCAGCCCGAGCGCGATCGCCGACCCGAGGCTGTCGCCGTCCGGGTTGACGTGCGCGAGCAGGAGGATCCCCCCGCCCGAGTCGACCGCGCCGCGCAGCGCCCGCACCGCCTCGGCCAGGCTCTCGGCGGCGTGCCGCGACGCGAGCTGGACCGCGGTGGGCGCCGAGGCGCCGCCCGACCCTCCGACTGAAGCCGGGCGACCGTCGGACTCCGTACCCGTGGACATGACCGTCATGACGCCGACTCCTGCCGGGCGACTGTGGTGTCCCCACCGGCCTGCGGTCCGTCACCGCCGAACCCGTCACCGAATCCGTCAGTGAGACCGTCGCCGGGCCCGGCATCCGCCAGGGCGTCGAGCGGGTCGCCGTCGAGCTCGTCGGCGTCCCGGGGGCGCCGGTAGGGATCGGGCTCGCCGGCGGGCGTCGCGTCCTGGCGCACCCGGGCGAGCTCCTCGTCGCGCCGGCGAGCGACGTCGAGCAGGTCCTCCAGGTGCCGCGCGTCGTCCGGCAGCCGGTCGTGCACGAACGTCAACGTCGGGGTGACCTTGATCCCGGTCGCCCGGCCCACCTGGCTGCGCAGCATGCCCTTGGCGGACTCCAGCGCGGCGGCGGACGCCTGCCGTGCCACGTCGTCGCCGTAGACCGTGTAGAAGACCGTCGCGTCCATCAGGTCCGGGGTGACCCGCGCGTCGGTGATCGTCACCATCCCCAGCCGGGGGTCCTTCACACCGCGTTCCAGCGTGGACGCGACGACCTCACGGATCCGCACCGCCAACCGGCGCGCACGAGCCGGATCAGCCACCGTCCACCTCCCTCGTCGCCCGGTCGACCCGGGTGGCGGACACCACGGTGCCCGGCCGAACCGGTCGACACCTCACTGTTTCTGCCCTTGCTGTTGTCCCTGCTCGGTGCCCCTGCTCGGTGCCCCTGCACCGTGCCCCTGGCCCGCGTGCCGGGCACCCTTGTTCCGTGTACCCCGCGGGAGCGGCGATGCGCCCGCGACGCGAGCCGGCCGGGCTGAGCAGCTCGGGGCTGCGCGGCTCGGCGGCGCTGGGTCACGCACACCGGACACCGATCCGCCAATTACGGCAAAATCACCTCAGGATGGGTCATGTCGTCGGCGTCGTCCTCGGAGAGGTACCGTACTCGCGCCGAGAGGATCTCCAACTCCGGCCGCCGTGCGACGAGCTCCTCGCACGCGCCGAGGACCGCCGCGCAGTGCGCGCGGTCCGCGGCGACCACCGCGACCCCGATCTCCACGCGGCGGTGCAGGTCCAGGCCGCCGGTCTCCGCGGCGCTGACCGCGAACCGCCGGCGCAGCTCGGCGACCACCGGCCGGACGACCGACCGCTTCTCCTTCAGGGAATGGATATCCCCGAGGAGGATGTCCAGCGTCAGGCTCCCGATCCACATGATCGTCTCCCGCCAGGACGCCCGGCGCACCGGGGCCGGCCGGAATGGTCATCCGGCCGGCCCCAGGCGTTTCGGGGTCAGGTGCGGGGAACCTCCCGCTGCTCGAAGGTCTCGATCACGTCATCGACCTTGATGTCGTTGAACGAGCCGAGCCCGATACCGCACTCGTAGCCCTCGCGGACCTCGGTCGCGTCGTCCTTGAACCGCTTGAGCGACTCGACGGTGAGGTTGTCCGCGACCACGACGCCGTCCCGGATGAGGCGGGCCTTGGTGTTGCGGCGGATGATGCCGGACCGGACCAGCGAACCGGCGACGTTGCCCACCCGCGGTACGCGGAAGACCTCGCGCACCTCGGCGGTGCCGAGCTGCGCCTCCTCGTACACCGGCTTGAGCATGCCCTTGAGAGCGTTCTCGATGTCCTCGATGGCCTGGTAGATCACCGAGTAGTAGCGGACCTCGACGCCCTCGCGGTCGGCCAGCTCCGTCGCCTTGCCCTGCGGCCGGACGTTGAAGCCGATGATGACCGCGTCGGAGGCCGACGCCAGCATGACGTTGGTCTCGGTGATCGCGCCGACACCGCGGTCGATGATCCGAAGACCCACCTCGTCGCCCACGTCGATCTTGAGCAGGGCGTCCTCGAGGGCCTCCACCGAACCGGAGACGTCGCCCTTGAGGATGAGGTTGAGCTGGGTCTTCTCGCCCTCCTTCATCCGCTCGAGGATCGTCTCGAGCGTCGGACGGCCACGGCTCAGCGCCAGCTCGGCGTTGCGCTCGCGGGCCTGCCGGCGCTCGGCGATCTGGCGGGCGACCCGGTCCTCCGGCACAACCAGGAAGTTGTCGCCGGCGTCGGGGACGCTGGTGAAACCGAGGACCTGCACCGGCCGCGCCGGCCCCGCCTCGGACACCTGGGCGCCGTTCTCGTCGAGCATCGCCCGGACGCGGCCGAAGGCCTCGCCGGCGACGACCGAGTCACCGATACGCAGCGTGCCACGCTGGACGAGCACCGTGGCCACCGGGCCGCGACCGCGGTCGAGACGACCTTCGATCGCGACGCCCTGAGCCTCGGTACCGGTCGGGGCGCGCAGGTCGAGCGAGGCGTCGGCGGTCAGGATGACCGCCTCCGTCAGCTCGTCGATGCCCGTCCGGTTGCGGGCCGAGACGTCGACGAACATCGTGTCGCCGCCGTACTCCTCCGCGACCAGGCCGTACTCGGTGAGCTGGCCGCGGACCTTCGCCGGGTCCGCGCCCTCCTTGTCGACCTTGTTCACTGCCACCACGATCGGCACGTTGGCCGCCTGCGCGTGGTTCAGCGCCTCGATCGTCTGCGGCTTCACACCGTCGTCGGCGGCCACCACCAGGACCACGATGTCCGTCACCTGCGCACCACGGGCACGCATCGCGGTGAAGGTCTCGTGGCCCGGGGTGTCGATGAAGGTGATCGGGCGCTCGGTCCCGTCCACGACCGCACGAACCTGGTAGGCGCCGATGTGCTGGGTGATGCCACCGGCCTCGCCGCCGACGACGTCCGTGGACCGGATCGCGTCGAGCAGCTTCGTCTTGCCGTGGTCGACGTGACCCATGACGGTCACCACCGGCGGACGGGCCGACAGCTCGACGTCGTCGGCGTAGTCGCCGCCGAAGGACAGGTCGAAGCTCTCCAGCAGCTCCTTGTCCTCGTCCTCGGGGCTGACGATCTGGACCTCGTAGCCCAGGGTCACACCGAGCAGCTGCAGGGTCTCGTCCGTGCAGGACTGCGTCGCCGTGACCATCTCGCCGAGCTGGGTGAAGACCACCTGGACGAGGGCACCGGGGTTCGCGTCGATCTTGTCCGCGAAGTCGGCGAGCGACGCGCCACGCGGCAGCCGGATCGCCTGCCCGTTACCGCGCGGGACCATCGCCCCCATGCGCGGCGCCTCGAGCCCGCTCTCCCATTCCTGCCGCTTCGCGCGCTTGGACTTGCGCTGCCGGCCGGGACGCCCACGGCCACCAGGACCGAAGGCACCCGCCGTCGTCCCGCCGCGACCACGGCCACCGGCGGCCGGACGACCGCCGCCACCGGGACCGCCGCCACCGGGACGACCCGGAGCGCCACCGCCGCCACCGGGACGGCCGGGGGCTCCCCCACGGGGAGCGAACCCACCGCCACCGGGACGCGGGCCACCGCCACCGCCACCGGGACGGCCGGGGCCGCCACCGCCACCGGGGCGGCCCGGGGCGCCACCCGCCGGACGGGGCTGGAACATGTTCGAGTTCGGCCGCGGGCCACCGGAGCCGCCCGGACGCGGGGGCATCTGGCCCGGGGTCGGCCGGGGACCGCCGGAGCCGCCCGGACGCGGGGGCATCTGCCCCGGCGACGGACGCTGGCCACCGGGCCCACCCGGACGCGGACCGCCCGGACGCGGACCGCCCGGACGCGGCGCGCCGGGACGCGGCGGTGCCGAGGGGGAACCACCCTGACCGGACGCGGCACGCGGGCCGGCCGCCGGGGAGGTGTAGGGGTTGTTACCGGGCGCGGCCGGCCGCGGGCCGGGCCGGGGCCCGGGACGCGGGCCGCCGCCGGGGCCACCAGGACCACCGGGGCCGCCGGTACGCGGACGACCCGGCGCGGCGGGACCCGGGCGCGGGCCACCGGGAGTCGGCCGCTGCGGTGCGGCCGGCGGCGTGGCGGCCGTCGGGGCCGAGGTGATCGGAGCCGGGGCGGGAGCCGAGGGTGCCGGGGCGGGAGCCGAGGGTGCCGGGGCCGGCGCCGCGGCGGATGCCGCGGCCGCGGCGGGGCGCGGAGCCTGCGACGGCTGCGGCGCCACCGGCTGGGACTGGGGCGGCTGGGTCTGAGCCGGCTGGGACTGGGGCGCGGCCGTCGGGGTGGACGGGCGCGATGCCCCGGGCAGCGGGGCCGGACCGGGGCGACCGGGAACCGGACGGCCACCAGGGCCGGGCCGGGGACCGGTGCCGGAACCTGGGCCGGGACGGCCGATGGCGGGCCCCGGACGGGGCGGCGGCATCGGTCGTGCGCCGTTGCCCGGACGACCGCCGGGACGCGAGGACGGAGCGGAGCCTTCCGCGGGGAAGGCCTCCTTCAGTTTCCGAACCACGGGTGCCTCGACTGTGGACGAGGCGGACTTCACGAACTCACCGAGATCCTTGAGCTTGGCGAGCACGGTCTTGCTGTCGACGCCGAGCTCCTTCGCGAGCTCATGTACGCGGGCCTTTCCTGCCACGGTGCTCCTTCGTTCGGCCCGCGGTCCGTGCCCGCGTGACCTCGTTACCTGCCGGTCGTGATCATGGCTGCGTTCTCACTGCGCGGTCATCGCTGTCTCGACCTGCTTCCCTGTCGACGTCGATTTGGCGTCGCCTGCCGGCGCGAGCCGCTCGAACCGATCTCTCGGCCCTGGCCGCCGCTCCGCTGTCCCACCGGCCCCCGCGTCAGGACGTGCGGGCCGTACCACTGTTCTACATGCACATGTTGCGCGTGCGCTGTTCCAGGTGCGCTCTGACCTGCTTCAGCCCGAGCGGCCCCGCAACCCTGAGCGCCCGCGGGAACGCCTTGCGGCGCTCCGCGAGATCGACGCAAGCCAGATCGGGGTGCACATGGGCGCCCCGGCCAGGCATCCGACGGCGAACGTCCGGGAGGAGCTCCCCGCCGATTACGACGATACGCAACAGGCTCGACCGCGCCGCCCGGGTTCGACAACCGACACAGGTACGAATCGGTCCAGAGTCCTGGAGAGAACCCCGCTCGGCGTTCGAACGTGGTGCTCGGTCGGGGGTCACTCGAGGACTCGGGTCTGCAGGACGACTGAGCTCTGCAGGACGACTGGACTCTGCAAATCGACCCGGCAAAACGACTCGGCTCTGCATGGCAGTCGGCTCCGCACGGCGCGCCACATCAAGTCTATCCCGTTGCGCCCCGAGAGTGGCCGCCCGTTGCGGAGGACCTCCGGGGCCCGGTCCCCGTCCCCGGACGACGGGGGGCCTCCCCGGCCGGCCGCTCCGCGCGCGGCTCGCTACCCTCGGTGTCGGAGTGGATGTCGATCCGCCATCCGGTGAGCCGGGCGGCCAGCCGGGCGTTCTGCCCCTCCCGGCCGATCGCGAGCGAGAGCTGGTAGTCGGGAACGACCACCCGTGCCGAACGACTCGCCAGGTCGGTGACCTCCACCCGGGACACCCTGGCCGGCGAGAGCGCGCTGCCCACGAAGGACGCGGGATCCGCCGACCAGTCGACGATGTCGATCTTCTCGCCGTGCAGCTCCGCCATCACGGCGCGCACCCGGCTGCCCATCGGGCCGATGCAGGCGCCCTTCGGGTTCACCCCGGCCGCCTTCGAACGCACCGCGATCTTCGTGCGGTGACCGGCCTCGCGGGCGATCGCGGCGAGTTCGACCGTGCCGTCGGCGACCTCGGGCACCTCCAGCCGGAACAGGCCCTTCACCAGCTCGGGATGGGTCCGCGAGAGGGTGACCGTCGGGCCGTGCATCCCGCGGGCCACGTGCACCACATAGCACTTGATCCGGTCACCGTGCTCCAGGCGCTCGCCGGGAACCTGCTCGGCCGGGGGCAGCACGCCCTCCACCGTGCCGAGATCGACCAGCACGACGCGGGAACCGGCCCGCTGCTCGTGATGTTGGACCACGCCCGAGACCACCTCGTGCTCGCGGTCGGCGTACTGGCCGTAGGTGACCTCCTGCTGGGCCTCGCGCAGGCGCTGCATGATGACCTGCTTGGCGGTCATCGTGGCGATCCGACCGAAGTCCGCCGGGGTGTCGTCCCACTCGCGGGACGTCCCGTCCGGGCCGCTCTCCCGCGCAAAGACCGCGACCTCGCCGCTGGTCCGGTCGATCACCACCCGAGCGTCGTCGGCGGATCCGGTGGTGTGCTTGTAGGCGGTCAACAACGCGGTCTCGATCGCCTCGACGAGCGTGTCGAAGGCGATCTCCTTCTCGCGCTCGATTCCCCGCAGCGCAGCGACGTCGAGCTTCACCGGTTCATCTCCTTGCCGGTCCGGCCGATCAGGCCCGCTTCCGTGTCCACGGCACCATGATCTTCCACTACCTCGTCCGCCGCCGACCCGGCGGGGGCGCCACCGCCGGCGGCGCCGTACTCGTCCTCATCGTCCTCGTCCTCGAGACCGTCGTCGTCCTCGAGACCCTCGTCGAGATCGACATCGCTCTCGGCGCCAAGGCCGAGGTCTGCGCCGGCGGGGAGCTCGGCACCGGCGGGGAGCTCGGCACCGGCATCGGCGTCAACATCGGTGTCGCCGTCGGCGTCGGTCGCCGACCCGAACTCGACCTGAACCGCCGCGCGTGCCACGGTCGCGTAGACCACCCGCTCGATCCGCCGGCGCACGGGACGTCCACGCCGGGCCGGGGCCGTCGGCACCGCCAGATCGGCGCCCTCGTCGTCGGCGGAGAGCACCCGGCCCTCGACCTCGACGCCGTCCGCCCGGCGGACCACCACCAGCCGGCCGACCGCGCGACGCCAGTGCCGCGGCTCCACCAGCGGCCGGTCGACCCCGGGCGAGGTCACCTCGAGCACGTAGGCCCCGGAGATCGGGCTCGCGCCCGAGCCACCCGCGGCGCCACCGCTGCCACCGGTACCGCCAGCACCGTCGGTGCCGATGTCCTCGCCGTCCAGGACCGCCGAGACGAGCCGGCTGGCGTCCGCGACGGCGTCGAGATCGATGCCGCCGTCCCGGTCCACGACGACGCGGACCACGCTGCGTGCCCCGGCCCGCGTGACGGAGACGTCCTCAAGGTCGAAGCCGGCTGTCGTCAGACTGGGCTCCAGGCGGCGGCGCAGCTCCGCACGCACCGCGTCCGCGGCGGCCCGCGCTCCGCCCGTGCGCCGGGACGGCGCCGTCGACCGACGGACCCCCGCCCGGCCGGACTCTCCCGCCCTAGCCACCTCGCCCGTTCCTTCCCGCGCCGACGCGGCGCCCGTGCCCGTGGACCGCTCGGCCCCACCCGGTGTCGCCCCGACCGGTGCCTTCGGTGACCGGCCGCGGCAGCGGCGGAGATCGACGGCACCGTCGTCCCGGATGCGCGTGCCCGTGGAAGCGGGCGTCGAGCGTCACACGGTCGAGATCCCTTAGCCTACGTCCGCCGGCGGAGCACTCCAATTGGGGCCCGGTCCGGCTCGCCTGCCGACCGGTGCCACCGGCGCGCCGACGGCGGCACGCCGATGTGCGAAGCTGCCAGCCGTGCCCACCGCCGCCGGTCCCGGTCCGTCCCGCCGGGCCTTTCTGGCCGCGCTGCCACTGGCCGGGACGGGCTGGCTGCTCCTCGCCGGGATGTCCGGCTGCACCACCTCGACCGGCGGCGCCCCCGCCAGCCGGGTCACCCCCGCCGACGTCACCGCCGCGGGAGCGGCACACACCCGGGAGACCGCGCTGATCGAGGCCTACGACGGCGCGATCGACCAGCACCCGGGCCTCGCGGAGACGCTGCGGGCGATCCGCGCCCAGCACGCCGAACACGCCCGCGAGCTGGTCGCCCGGGGCCTGCCCGAGGCCGCGACCGCGGCGGGCACGACGGGCACGCCGGCCACGACGGGCGCCGCGGCCGGGGCGAGCACGCCGGCCAGGGCGGGCCTGCGTTCCTCCCCGGCCGCGGCCACTCCCCCGCCGGCCGGATCGGACACTCCGGAGACCCGGGCCACCACACTGAGCACGCTGGCCGAGCTTGAGCGGACGACCGCAGCGGCGCACCGCACTGGCTGCCTCGCCGCCGGTGCCGGCCTGGCGCCGCTGCTGGCGAGCCTGTGCGCGGCCGAGTCCGCGCACGCCGAACTCGTCGCGGCACTGGGCGCACCGGGGGCGGCCGGATGACCGCCGAAGACCCCGCGGTCGTCGCCCTGTCCTCGATGCTCGCGGCCGCGCACGCGGCGGTCTACGCGACGGCGACCGCGGGCGGGGTCCTCGCCCCGCTCGGGGCCGCCGCGGGACCGGCCCGCGAGCTCGCCCGGGTGGCACACGATGATCATCGGACGCTGCGCGACTCGCTGGTCGCCGCGCTGCGGGCCCGCGGGGCGGCGCCGCCGGCCGCGCTCGCCGCCTACCGGCTGCCGGTCGAGCCGGCCGGCGTCGCCGGGTCACTGGACCTGCTCGCCAGGGTCGAGGACCGCTCGGCCGTGGCCGCCCACGACGCGGTCGGCGTCCTCACCGGCGCCGACCGCGAACTCGCCGTCGACGCCCTGGTGGCGATGACCCTCCGCGGCCAACGCGCCCGCCTCGCCGCGGGAACCCCACCGGGCTCCGCGGTCCCCGCGCTTCCCGGAAGCTGACCCGCGCCCGCCCCGAAGCGAGTCACACGAGCAGCACACAACCCGGCCCGGACAACACGCTCGGCGGCTCTCCCGCCGGGCGCATCCGGAGAGGCCGTTCAGCGACGTGGGGCGGGTGACCCAGGCCCGGGGGCGCCGAGCAGGTCGAGGACCTCGAGCAGGTGGCCGAGGCGGCCGATCACCGCATCCGCGAGCATCGACGCGGACGCCCCGGCCCCGTCCGCACCGGGCAGATCCCGCGCGGCGGGGTCTCGGCCCAGGTCGGCCCGCCCTGCGAGATCGCGGCCCGCCACCGCCAGCCCAAGGGGATCACGCGGATCGAGGACCACGCCGCCGGGACCACCGCCGAGGCCCGCCGCGGCGCCGTCCGCCAATCCGCCGTCCGCGAAGCCACCGTCCGCGACCAGCACAGCCCGCATGCCGGCCGCCCGCGCGCCGCGGATGTCCGTCCGCAGCCGGTCGCCGACGAAGAGCACCCGGGACGGGTCGGTGACGCCCAGTGCGGCCAGCACCGCCTGGAAGGCGATCGGGTGTGGCTTGTCGAAAGGGAGGTCGCTCGTGTAGATCCTGGCGTGGAAGAGGTCGAGCAGGCCGTCGCGTTCGAGTAGGCGCTCGTGCCAGGCCCGTGGCCAGCGGGTGTTGGTGAGCAGGCCGACGAGCAGGCCGCGGGCACGCACGAGGTGCACGAGCAGCAGTGCCTCGGGATCGCACACCGTGTGCGGGGTCCAGGCTGCGAGGTCGCGCCGGCTGACCGCGCGCAGCACGGCCGCGGCCACGTCCACGCCGAGGGCCGCGGAGGCGGCCGCAAGCAGTTCGGTGACCGACCCGGTCATACCGCCCGCCGCGCCGTTGCCGGCCAGGCCGTCGCTGCCGTCCCGGGCATGCCACCAGGTCGTCTCCAGGCCAGCCAGGATCGCGGTGATCTCGTCGGCGTGTGCGGACGAGATCTCCAGCGCGGTCATCCGCCACAGGTCGAGCAGGTCGACGTCGTGGAAGAGGGTGAGCGTCCCGCCCCAGTCGAACACCACGGCCGCGAGCGGCTTGCGGTCGTCCGGGAGGGGTGTCCCGTCGACGGCCGGCACCGCGTCCGGGGCGAACCAGGAGAAGCCCACCGGCGCCCGCGCTATCGGGTGACCCAGGCGTCGGGCTCGTCCCTCAGGTCACGGACGATGTCGGGCAGCTTCCCGCTGGCGACGTCCGCGAGGGTCACCGACTCGAGCACCCGGCGCAGGTTGACCCGGACGGCGATCCAGACGTCCTGCAGGTGCTTGGCCGCGCCCTCGTACTGGGCGTTCTCCGGAGGGCGGCCGCGCACGCTGGCGAGCGGGCCGTCGGTCGCCCGGATCACGGTCGCGATCGTGATCTCCTCGGCTGGGCGGCACAGCTGGTAGCCGCCGTCGGCGCCGCGGCGGCTCTGCACGAGGCCGCTGCGGCGCAGGTCGGTGAGGATGTTCTCGAGGAAGCGCAGGGGAAGATCCTGGGCCGAGGCGAGCGTCTCCCCCTTCACGAGGCTGCCGTCCGACGCGGCGAGCGTGAGCAGGGCCCGCAGTGCGTAGTCGGCCCGGGCGGAGATCTGCATGTCCCCATCTTGCCGCCCGAACGTCGGCAGGGCTCCCTCTGGTCTGTCCGAGATGCCGCCGGCCGAGGTCCGGGTGCCCGTCAGCTGCTCGAGTCGCCGCCGGCCGGACCGTCGGCCGAGCTCCCCGCCGGGCCGTCGGTGTGCACCGGCCCGCCGGCGTTGGCGGTGGCTGGGCCCCGCCCGGGCCGGCGGGCGGCCCGCACGGCGTCGGAGCCCTCGGCGAGCAGGCCGCGCCGCCGGCGCATCCGCAGGTCGAACGCGTTGAAGACCGCGTCGACGGCGACCCCGATCACGAAGATCGTCAGCATCGACACCATCACGCCGACGGTGTCCGACAGGTCCCGGGCGTTCTGCAGGTCGGCGCCGATCGAGGGGTGCCCGGGCACGATGACGATCAGCTCGCCGGCCATCAGGCTGCGCCAGGCGAACGCCCAGCCCTGCTTGAGCCCGGCGAGCACCGAGGGGAACGCCGCCGGCGCCACGACGTGGCGGTACAGCGAGAACCCGCGCGCCCCCATGCTGCGCCCGACCCGCACGAGCAGCGGCGGGACGTAGTCGACGCCGTAGATGACGCCGTTCGCCACGGACGGGGCGGCGCCCAGGACCACGACGAACATGATCGCGGACTCGTTGAGCTTGAACAGCAGGATCGCGAGCGGGACCCAGACCACCGACGGCATGGTCTGCAACGCGGTGATGAACGACCCCACCGCCGCGCGTAGCAGGCCGAACCGGGCGACCACCAGGCCGACGACGCCGCCGAGCACGACCGCCACCGCGTAGCCCTCGCCGGCGCGGGTCAGCGTGCGGCCGAACGCGTCCCAGAACTCGGCGGTGCCGAGCTGGTCGAAGAACTCCGGCAGCGTGTCGCCGGGGCCGGGCAGCACGTAGGTGGGCTTCCACCCCGACCAGACGACGATCTGCCAGACGAGCAGGAACAGCGCGAGCGCGGCGATCTTCGGCCAGGTCACCGACCAGATCCGGCCCGCGGTCGGCCGCCCGGACGAGACGGGGAGGTCGAGGGCGTCCAGGCCGGCGAGCGCCTCGTCGGACGTCCGCTGTGCCGGGGCGGCGGGGCCGGCGGCCACGGGGCGGGCGCCCGGGACCGGACCGGTGCCCCGGCCGTCGGCCTCGGTGCTGGCCTCGAGGGAGAGGCCGGAGACCGTGTCGGTGTCAGTGGCCATGGCGGGCGACCTCCTGCCGCAGCCGCGCCGTCACGACGGAGGCGAGCTCGGATACCTGGGGTTCGTCGATGCGGCGGGGACGGTCGATGGGAACGTCGAAGATCTCCGCGACCCGACCGGGCCGGGAGGAGAGCAGGACGATCCGGTCACCGAGACGCACAGCCTCCCGGACGTCGTGGGTGACGAACAGGACGGTGATCCCGGTCTCGCGCCAGATCCGTTCCAGCTCGTCGTGGAGCAGGTCGCGGGTCATCGCGTCGAGGGCGCCGAACGGCTCGTCCATGCAGAGGATGTCCGCCTCCTGGGCGAACGCCCGGGCGAGGCTGACCCGCTGGCGCATGCCGCCGGAAAGCTCGTGCGGGCGGCGGTCGCCCTGGCCGGCCAGGCGGACCATGCCGAGCAGCTCGTCGACCCGGGCCCGGCGCGTCGCCTTCGGCACCCGGCGCAGCTTCAGCGGCACCTCGACGTTGCCGCCGGCCGTGAGCCAGGGCAGCAGCGCCGAGTCCTGGAACATCATCCCGACCCGGCGGCCGCCGGTGTCGACGGTGCCCACGGTCGGCCGGTCGAGCCCGGCGACCAGGCTGAGCAGGGTCGATTTGCCGCAGCCCGACGCCCCCAGCAGACAGACGAACTCGCCCGGACGGACATCCAGGTGGATGCCGTCGAGGGCGTGGACCTGACCGGCCCCGGCACCGAAGACCCGGCTGACGCCGTCGATCCGCAGCGCCGTGTCCGTCACGAGCACGGTCACAGCTTGCTCCCCTCGGGTATGTCGTGATCTGGGCGCGGAACGGGCGGCGCGGCCGGTGTGGCACCGGCCGCGCCGCCTCGGTCGCGGCATCGCCGGGCTGGGGCAGAACCCGGATCGCGGCCCGGTGGACGCGTGGCGCCCGCCGAGCCGCGGTCGATCAGTCGTTCAGTTGTTCAGTTGCCTACTTGTCCGAGACCGCGGGGTCACCGGCGTCGGCGAGCAGCTCGTTGAGGATCTTCAGGTCGAAGATGCCGTCGAGCTTGGGGTCCTCGATGAGCCCGAGCTCCTCCTGGTGGGCCGCCGAGATGAACAGGGACTTGGCGATCGGGTCCGGGGTGAAGGTCAGCGTCTTCCAGGCCGAGGCGACGACGCCGTCGGCGAGCGGCTTGCCGGTGAGCTTGTCCAGCGCCTCGTTCGCGGCGGTCTGCCCGGCGGCCGGGTCGGCGTTGAGCTGGTCGATCGCCGTGATGTTGGCGGCGATGAGCCGGCGGACGATCTCGGGGTTCTTCTCCAGGTACTCCGTGCGGACGACCAGGAGGGTGGTCACGAACTTCCCGTCGGTGTCAGGCCACTCGTCGGCCTCGTTGACGAGCACCTTGCCGCCCTCTGCGACCAGTCGGGAGGCGACCGGCTCAGGCACCCAGGCTCCGTCGATGGCGCCGGACTTGAAGGCGTCGACCGTTACCGAGTTCTCCTGCGGGCGGATCGAGACGTCACCGCCGCCCTTGGTGTCGGTCGCCAGGCCGTTCTTCTTCAGGTAGAACCGCAGCGCGACGTCCTGGGTGTTGCCCAGGCTCGGGGTCGCCAGCGTCTTGCCACGCAGCTGCTCGACCGAGGTGATCTCGGGCTTCACGACCAGGGCCGCCCCGCCGGAGGTGACGCCGGAAACGATCCGGATGGCCTCACCCTTGGACTTGATGAACGTGTTCACCGCGGGGTTCGGGCCGATGAAGCCGGCATCGAGCGCGCCGGAGAGGATCGCCTCCGCCTCCGTGGTGCCCGAGTTGAAGGTCGACGGCTCCAGCTTCACGCCGGAACCCAGCTCCTTGGCGAAGATGCCCTGCCCCACGCCGACGAGCGCCGGGGCGTGCGTGAGGTTCGGGAAGTACCCCAGCCGCAGGGTCCCGGTCACCTCCCCGGACGCCGACACGGACTCCGTTCCCCCGTCGTCGCCCGAGCAGGCGGTCACCGCCAGCGCCAACGCACCGGCAGCAACCAGTGGCACGAACCGCTGCCACAGCCTCTTGGGCCTCATCACGTTTCCCTTTCCCACACGCACGGCGCCTTGCACAAAGTCGATCGAGCGCATCAAGTCGATTGGACACATCGGGAAAGCAAGGATGCCAGACCAGGGGTCTTCCCGTCATCGGAATTCACACGGATGGCACGACTTCCCACCACGCGTGAACGCCCGGTCGCGTAGGGCGCTCGCAGCTGGCGGGCGCCGGACGAAACCGGGCGGAAAGATGCGCGGAACGTGGCCGCTCAGTGCACGTCGGCCATCAGCGCGCTCTGGTCAGAACAGGATCGAGGCGAAGGTGCCCACCTGCTCGAACCCCACGCGCTCGTAGGCGCGCCGGGCGGGGTGGTTGAAGTCGTTCACGTACAGGCTGACCACCGGCGCGAACGCCGCCTGGGCGAGTGCCACGACGCTGGCCGTCCCGGCGGCGCCGAGGCCACGGCCACGCAGGGCCGGATCGACCCAGACGCCCTGGATCTGGCAGACGTCGCCGGCTACCGCGCCGATCTCGGCCTTGAACAGCACCCGGCCGTCCTCGATGTGGGCGAACGAGCGGCGCTGGCCGACGAACTCGGCGACCCGCGAACGGTAGAGCGCGCCGCCGTCCGCGCCGACCGGGGAGACGCCGATCTCCTCGGTGAACATGGCGATGCAGGCTGGGAGCAGCACGTCCAGCTCGTCCGGCCGGACCTGGCGGACCGCCGGGTCCGGCGCGATGAGCGGCGGGGCCTGGATCGCGAGTAACGGCTGGTCGGCGCGGATCTCCCGGGCCGGGCCCCACACCGGCTCCAGGTGCCGCCACATGGCGGTGACGGCCGAGCCGACACCCACGATCGACGAGCAGCGGCGGCCCTGCCGGCGGGCCCGCTCGGCGAACAGCTTCGCCGAGGCCGGGCCCGCCGCCACCGGCCACAGGTTCGCGCCGGAATAACACACGGCGGTCAGGGTTCCGTCGACCGTGTGGCCCCACACCTCGGCCCCCAGGCGCCAGGGATCCAGACCACACGCCGCCACCCGCGACGCGACGAAGACATCGGCTACCGGGTTGCGGCCCAGCAGTTCGGTGACCGCGGGAAGATCCCGATCGTCGAGCAGCCGGGTCGGAGCGGAGCGAAGCGGCAGACCCATCCAGCCCTTCCAGGTACTAGGCCACGGACACCGACGGCGAGCCGGAGGCCGCGCCGTCGGCCTCCATCTGCTCGGCCAGCCGCATGGCCTCCTCGATGAGAGTCTCCACGATCTGCGCCTCGGGCACCGTCTTGATGACCTTTCCGCGCACGAAGATCTGACCCTTGCCGTTGCCGGAGGCAACGCCGAGGTCGGCTTCGCGGGCCTCACCGGGGCCGTTGACGACGCAGCCCATGACGGCCACCCGCAGCGGCACCTCCATGCCCTCCAGGCCGGCGCTGACCTCGTTGGCCAGGGTGTAGACGTCCACCTGGGCGCGGCCGCAGGACGGGCAGGAGACGATCTCCAGCTTGCGCTCGCGCAGCCCGAGCGACTCCAGGATCGCCGAGGCGACCTTGATCTCCTCGATGGGCGGCGCCGACAGCGAGACCCGGATCGTGTCGCCGATGCCCTCGGACAGCAGCGCGCCGAAGGCCACCGCGGACTTCACCGTGCCCTGGAACGCCGGGCCCGCCTCGGTGACGCCGAGGTGCAGCGGGTAGTCACAGGCCTGGGCCAGCAGCCGGTAGGCCTGAATCATGATCACGGGGTCGTTGTGCTTCACCGAGATCTTGATGTCCCGGAAGTCGTGCTCCTCGAACAGCGAGGCCTCCCACAGCGCCGACTCGACCAGCGCCTCCGGAGTGGCCTTCCCGTACTTCTCCAGCAGGCGCTTGTCGAGTGACCCGGCGTTGACCCCGATCCGAATCGGGGTGCCGGCCGCCTTGGCGGCGCGGGCGATCTCGCCGACCTTGTCGTCGAACTGCTTGATGTTGCCCGGGTTCACCCGGACGGCGGCGCACCCGGCGTCGATCGCGGCGAAGACGTACTTCGGCTGGAAGTGGATGTCGGCGATGATCGGGATCGGCGACTTGCGGGCGATCGTCGGCAGCGCGTCGGCGTCGTCCTGGCTGGGCACCGCCACCCGCACGATCTGACATCCGGCGGCGGTGAGCTGGGCGATCTGCTGAAGGGTCGCGTTGACGTCCGAGGTCAGCGTGGTGCACATCGACTGGATGGAGACCGGGGCGTCACCTCCGACCGGGACGTTGCCCACGTGGATCTGCCGGCTGAGCCGCCGCGTTCCGACCGGACGAGGCGGAGCGGCGGGCATGCCCAGAGTTACGGTCACGATGTCCTCACTGGCGTGTCGGATGCTTGATCGTCAGATGGCGACCCGGCCAGGCCCGTCACGGACGGGATCGTCCGGGTCAGTCGGCGTCGTGCGGGGCGGCGCACTCACGACGGCCAGACGCGACGCCCGCACCGGAGCTACCGGCGACCGGGACGTCCGCAGACCACCACCGCGCGCCACCGCGGGTACACGGCAGCTACTGATTGATGCGGATGGGGTTGACGATGTCGGCGGACAGAATGATCAGACTGAACCCGACAAGAACGACGACCGTGGCGTACGTGGCTGGTAACAGCTTGGCGAAGTCCACCGGCTGCACCGGGCCTCGATAGCCACGCAGCCGACGCAGGCCGTGTCGGGCCTGCTCGAAACCGAGCACCGCGATGTGCCCGCCGTCGAGCGGGAGCAGCGGCAGCAGGTTGAAGATCCCGATGGCGAGGTTGATCGCGGCGACGAGGATCAGGAAACCGCGGATCCGGTCGGTCCAGCCCTGGTCCGCGGCGGCCACCTCGCCGCCGATCCGGGCGGCGCCGACCACGCTGATGAAGCCGCTCTCGTCCCGGTTGTCACCGAAGATGCGGCCGATGTCACCGATCCGGTGCGCGAACGTGTCGTACATCCCGGTGAACCCGGAGCCGATGACCTGGAAGGTCTCGGGAACCGCCGAGAGCGGGCCGTAGTCGATGGTCTCCTGACCGGGCCTGACCCCCAGTGCGCCCACCCGGTCCGTGCCCGCGAGGCCGGTCCTGCGGTCGCGCAGCACCTCGACCAGGTCGGGCCGCAGCGTCACGTCCGCGCCGTCACGGGAGACCACGAGCACCGCCGGGCCCGGCCCGTGATTGCGCACGAGCTGGGTGAACCCGTCCCAGGTGGTGACGGCCACACCGTCGAAGCTCACCACCCGGTCGCCGACCCGCAGCCCGGCTGCCGCCGCCGGCCCCGGGCCCGTGCAGTCGGCCGTCGTCGCCACGCAGCTCATGCGCCCGATCTTCGTCTGGCTCGTCTGGGTGGTGCCGATGGTGACCAGCACCCCGTAGATGAGCACGATCGCGATGACGAAGTGCACGAACGAGCCCGCCGACATCACCACCAGCCGGGCGTGCGCCCGCGCCTTGTAGAAGGCACGGGGCTCGTCCGCCGGGTCGATCTCCTCGAGGGAGGTCATTCCCTCGATCTTGACGAACCCGCCAGCGGGGATGGCCTTGATGCCGTACTCGGTCTCCCCGCGCTGCTTCGACCACAGGGTGGGGCCGAAGCCGACGAAGAAACGGGACGCCTTCATCCCGAAGTAGCGGGCGGTGACGAAGTGCCCCGCCTCGTGCAGGACGACCGAGACGAACAGGGCGAGGACGAAGGCGACGATGCCCAGAGTTGCCATCAACCATGTCCTCCGGCCGCCACGGGATGCCCGCCGGCCTTCTCGATCAGGCGGTTCGCGGCGGCGCGGGCCTCACGTTCGACGGCGAACACCTCGTCCAGCGTCGGACGGGCGATCACCTCGTGTGCCTGCACCACCTCGGCCACCAGGTCGACGATACGGACGAACGGCAACTGCCCGGCGAGGAAGGCCGCGACGGCCTCCTCGTTCGCCGCGTTGAACACGGCCGGCGCGGTCCCGCCGAGGCGGCCCGCCGTCCGGGCGAGGTCCACCGCGGGGAACGCGACGGTGTCCAGGGGCTCGAAGGTCAGCGACTGGGCGCGCGTCCAGTCCATCGGCGGCTGGGCCAGCGGCACCCGGTCCGGCCAGCCCAGGGCCAGCGCGATCGGGAGCCGCATGTCCGGCGGCGACACCTGGGCGATGGTCGACCCGTCGTTGAACTCGACCATCGAGTGGACCAGCGACTGCGGGTGGACGACGACCTCGATGTCGTCATACGGCACACCGAAGAACAGGTGGGCCTCGATCAGCTCGAGGCCCTTGTTCATCAGCGTCGCCGAGTTGATCGTGACCAGCGGCCCCATCGCCCAGGTCGGATGGGCCAGTGCCTGCTCCCGGGTGACCCCGGCCAGGTCGTCCCTGCTCCGGCCACGGAAGGGCCCGCCGCTGGCGGTCAGCACCAGCTTGTGGACTTCCTCACGCCGACCCCCGCGCAGGCACTGCGCGAGCGCCGAGTGCTCGGAATCCACTGGGACGAGCCGGTCCGGGTTGCCGCCGAGCGCGTCGAGCACCAGCGGACCACCCGCGACCAGCGACTCCTTGTTCGCCAGCCCCACCGTCGCGCCGGCCTTGAGAGCCGCCAGCGTCGGCGCGAGCCCGACCGAGCCGGACACCCCGTTGAGGACGATGTCCGCCGGCCAGGACGCGATCTCGACGGCCGCGTCCGGCCCCGCGAGGATCTTCGGGACGGCGAACTCGCCACGGCGGTAGCCGCGCTTGGACGCCTCCGCGAAGAACGCGAGCTGAAGGTCCTGCGCCGACGAGGCCGCGGCCACACCGACCGCCTCGACCCCCAGGTCGAGCGCCTGCGCCGCGAGCAGGTCGACCCGCGACCCGCCTCCCATCAGCGCCACCACCCGGAACCTGTCCGGGTTGCGGCGTACGACATCTATCGCCTGAGTCCCGATCGAGCCGGTGGACCCGAGCAGAACAACCTCACGCTGGACCGAAGCCTCCGCCACGCTGCCTATTCTCGCAGGCCCTTCGACGCTTCGACCGAGGCCTGTTCGGTTCATGACAGGTGAGGCCCGAAGGTGCGCAATGGGTGTAGCCGCGCCTACGACTGGTCAACACCCGGAGCATCCGGGCGTGACCTGCCCGCCCCTGTCCGTACCCCCGGCGGCGAATGTCTCACCGGGCGTGACCAGCATCTTCGTTCTCCTGCCCGCCGCCCGCAGACACCTCACCGGGCGCGACGTGCCCGTCTGTGCCCCTACCCGGCGCCCGCGGAACGTCACGAGGAGCGACGTGCCCGTCCGTGCCCCTGCCCGCCGCCCGACGAGGCATCACCAGAAGCGACGTGCCCGTCCGTGCCACTACCCGGCGCCCGCGGGCGCCTCACCGGTCGGCGTCGCGCTCGTGGACGGGCCGGGCGGCGCCGACGGCGCCGGGTCGGGATCGTCGCTCGCCCCGGTCGGTGTGGGCTCGGGCTGGTCACCGGGTGCCGCCGAGGCGGGCGGGGTGGTCGCGGGTGCCCCCGCCGGCGGCTGGGTCGGCGCGGTGGCGCCGCCCGTGGCCGCGCCGCCCGTCGCGGGCGCGCCGCCTCCGGAGCTGCCGCTGCCGGTCACCGTCCGGCCGTCGGCAGGGTGGCCGCTGAAGAAGGCCAGCGCCACGACGGTCGCGCTCAGGTTTGTCACCGTGCCACCCAGCTCGGGCCGTGGTGCCGCGCCCGGCCAGGTGTGCCCGCCGCCCTGCATCGCCAGGGCGCCGACGTCCTTGCCGGCCGGGCAGGTCGTCCAGGTCGTCCGCGCGACGTGGGTGAAGTCCTGCGCCGTCGAGTGCTCGCCGCCGCAGCCGAGGGCGCGCGCGTACCTGTCGGTGCGGGCCTCCACCGGTTGGGCGACGAGCCCGTTGTAGGGGGCGGTGCGGGCCTGGCCCCCGCCGTTGAACGGCGCGATCCGATCGTCGGTGCCGTGCAGCTCGAGCAGGCTGGCCCGTGGCGCGGCGCAGGCATCCGGCAAGCGGCTCGACGCGACCGTGACCACCGCCGCGAAGCGCTCGGGCAGCGCGCAGGCCAGCGCGAGGACCATGTCGGCGCCGTCGGAGAAGCCGCTGGCGAACACCCGCTTCGGGTCTAGGCACATCCGGCCGGTCAGGTCGTTGAGCAGCGCGCCGACGAAGAGAACGTCATCCGGGCCCACCTTGGCCGAGCGGGTGAAGTTCCACCGGTTCGACGCCCCGACCGGGGTGGCGACGGCGTAGCCGGCCCGGGTGCCGCTGTCCGCCATCTGGGTGTACTGCTCGAGCTCCTGTGCGGGCTGCCCGTAACCGTGCAGGTTCAGCACCAGCGGCAGTGCGGTACCCGCCCCGCCGCCCTGCGGGACGGCCAGCAGGAACTGCCGGTCGACGTCGCCGATGTGGATGGTCTCGGTGGTGACGCCCGCCGGCAGGCTGCTGCCGGTCTCGCAGCCGCTGCGCGGTGGCGGCGGGACGGTCGGTGCCGCCACGGCGGCGGGCCCGCCGGAGGCACCGCCCGCTCCGCCCAGCGCGGACGCGACCGGGGACGAGGAACCGGTCTCCTCCCCGGGATCCTGCGACATCGCGTACCAGACCAGGAGCAGGAGCACCCCCGCCGCCGCGGTGAGCGGCAGCCACAGTGTGTTCGCCGGACGCGACCCGTGCCGCAGCGCGCTCGACCGGGCCAGCCCCTGCCGGGCGGCCCCCAACCGCGCGGAGCCGGCCCCGGCCCGGCCGTGGCTACGCCGACGACCGGCGGAGTTCCCGGTGGCCACGACTACCGACCCGCCCTCGAGCGCACGGGCGGCTCCGCGGCGAGTTGCCCGCAGGCCGCGGCGATCTCCCGGCCCCGGGTGTCCCGGACGGTGGCCGCCACCCCGCGGGCCCGCAGGCGCTCCACGAAGACACGCTGGCCGCGCGGGGCGCTCGCCTGCCAGGACGAGCCGCCCGTCGGGTTGAGCGGGATGAGGTTCACGTGCGCGAGCTGGCCGACCAGCAGGGCGGCCAGCGCGTCCGCGCGCTCGGGCGAGTCGTTGACGCCGTCGATCAGGGCGTACTCGATGCTCACGCGCCGCCCTGTCACCCGGGCGTACTCCCACGCGGCGGCGAGCACCTCGGCCACCGGCCATCGGGTGTTGATCGGGACGAGCTCGTCGCGCAGCTCGTCATCCGGGGCGTGCAGGGACACGGCGAGGGTCACCGGCAGCCCCTCACCGGCGAGGCGACGGATCGCCGGGACCAGGCCCACCGTGCTGACCGTGAGCCCGCGGGCGGAGAGGCCCAGCCCGTCGGGCGCCGGGTCGATGAGGCGGTGCAGGGCGGCGAGGAGGGCGGCGTAGTTCGCCAGCGGCTCCCCCATGCCCATGAACACCACGTTCGACAGCCTGCCGGGACCACCGGGCAGGCCACCCTCGGCCGTCGTTCGGGCCGCCATCGTTCGAGCCGCGTCCACCACCTGTTCGACAATCTCGGCGGTCGAGAGGTTGCGGGTCAGCCCGCCCTGGCCCGTCGCGCAGAACGGGCATCCCATGCCGCAGCCCGCCTGGCTCGAGACACAGACCGTCGCCCGCTGCGGGTAGCGCATCAGCACCGACTCGATCTTGGCGCCGTCGACGGTACGCCAGACGGTCTTGCGGGTCTGGCCACCGTCGCAGTCGAGGGCGGTGGCCGGCGTGAGCAGCCTCGGCAGCATCGCCTCGACGAGCGCGGGGCGGATCGAGGCGGGCAGGTCCGTCATCAGGTCTGCGTCGTCGGCACGCAGGTGGTGGGTGAAGTAGTGGCGGGCCAGCTGGTCGGCACGGAACGCCGGCAGGCCCAGTGACGTGGCCACGGCCCGCCGCTCGTCCCGGGAGAGGTCCGCGAGGTGGCGCGGCGGCCTGGACCGCCCTGACACCAGTGGCAGGAGGTTTCCGGATTCGGCGGTCGTGGCTGTCATGGCCAGTCCAGTCTGCCAGGAGCCCCGGGCACGCGACGAATCGGTGATCGGTCAGCCGAGGAACGCGGTGATGAGCAGCCAGGCAACGGGCGCGGTACACAGCAGCGAGTCCAGCCGGTCCATGAGGCCGCCGTGGCCGGGCAGCAGGTTGCCCATGTCCTTGATGCCGATGTCCCGCTTGAGCAGCGACTCACCGAGGTCGCCCACGGTCGCCGTGCAGGCGACGGCGGCGCCGAGCAGCGCGCCCTGCCAGATCTCGGCGCCCAGCGGCCACGCCATCAGCACGCTGGCGACGACGACGCAGCCCACCACCGATCCCGCGAACCCCTCCCAGGACTTCCCGGGCGACACGCTGGGCGCGAGCTTGTGCCGCCCGCCCGACAGCACACCCGCGGTGTAGCCGCCGATGTCGCTGGCCACGACGGTTCCGAGGAACGCGATGGTGCGCCAGTGGCCGTCCGGGGCGGAGGTGAGCAGTGTGGCGAACCCAGCCGGAAAGCCGACGTACGCGGAGGTGAACGCGCAGGCCGCGGCGTCCCGCAGCCGCGCCTGACGCCCGCCGCCGTGGCGCCCGCCGCCGGCCGGGTCGCGCACCGCGCGGACGGCGACGGCGGCCAGGGTCGTGCCCGCGAGCGCGAGCGCGAGCCCGTTGGTGCCGGACGTGTAGGCGGCCACGGGCATCGCGATCGCCCCGGCGGCCAGCGGGACGAGCGGCACGCTCATCCCCGCGACATGCAGGGCACGGACCACCTCGTAGGTGCCGACCGCCACGGCGGCGCTGACCACCGCGACCCAGATCGGGTACAGCGTGAACAGCGGGACGAGGATGACCGCGCCCAGCACGACCCCGACGGCGATCGCCGCGGGCAGGTCGCGCCCGGCCCGGATCACCCGCCGGCCGTTCCGCGGGGCCCGGCCGCCGCGCGGCGGCTCCGAGACTGTCTCCGGGGCCGCAGCCGCGTCCGGCGTTGCCGCTGTGCCCGAGGCGGAGTTGGCCGGTGCCGGACCGGCCGGAACGGGGTCGGCCGGGGCCAGGTCGACCGGGCGGGGGTGCACCGGTACGTCGCCGGCGTTCCCCCGCCCGTCGGGGGTGTCCGCGCGGTCAGTCACGGAGGCGTCCTCGGGAGGAACCCCCAGGGCCGAGACGCTCACGGCGCCGCGAGGTCCGCCGTCCACCGGCCGCCCGCCAGCTTGCCGACGGGACGGAGACGGGGACGGGAACCCGGGCGCAGGGGCCGGGACAGCGGATGGGCACGGCGTCGCACGTGGACGGGCGCTGGTCGAGGGTCAGACCGACAACAGGTCCGACTCCTTGATGCGAAGCAGTTCGTCGACCTGGCTGACGTAACGGTGGGTGGCCTCATCGAGGTCCTTCTCCCCGCGGCGTCCCTCGTCCTCGCCGGCCTCGCCGTCGCGGACGATCCGGTCGATCGCGTCCTTCGCGTGCCGGCGGATGTTGCGGATGCTGACCCGGGCCTCCTCGGCCTTGGTGCGGGCCACCTTCACCAGGTCACGACGACGCTGCTCGGACAGCTCCGGGAAGACGCACCGAATGATCGTCCCGTCGTTGCTCGGGTTGACCCCGAGGTCGGAGTCACGGACGGCCTTCTCCACCGCGCCGAGCGACGACTTGTCGTACGGGGTGATGATGACCATGCGCGGCTCGGGGATGTGGAACGAGGCGAGCTGCTGCACTGGCGTGGGAGCGCCGTAGTAGTCCACCAGGACCTTCCCGAAAACCGCTGGCGTGATCCGCCCCGTGCGGATGTTGGCGAAGTCGTCCTTGGCGACCGAGACGGCCTTGTCCATCTTCTCCTCGGCCTCGAGGAGCGTGTCGTCGATCACCGCGTACCTTCCGTTCCGTACGTCTCGACTCCGACCAGCGTGCCGATCTTCTCACCCCGGACGGCGCGGGAGATGTTCCCCTCGGTCAGGAGGTCGAAAACGACAATGGGCAGGTCGTTGTCCATGCACAGGCTGATCGCGGTCGCGTCCATGACCTTCAGGCCGCGCGCGAGGACCTCGCTGTAGGTGAGGCTGTCGAACCGGACGGCGCCGGCGTTCGTCGCCGGATCGGAGTCGTAGACCCCGTCGACCTTCGTCGCCTTGAGTACCGCCTGCGCCTTGATCTCCAGTGCCCGCTGGGCGGCGGTGGTGTCCGTCGAGAAGAACGGTGCCCCAAGGCCGGCGCCGAAGATGACCACGCGCCCCTTCTCCAGGTGCCGGATCGCGCGCAGGGGGAGGTAGGGCTCGGCGACCTGGCCCATGGCGATCGCCGTCTGCACGCGGGTGACGATCCCCTCGCGCTCCAGGACGTCCTGCAGGGCCAGGCAGTTGATGACCGTGCCCAGCATGCCCATGTAGTCGGCGCGGGCGCGGTCCATGCCCCGCTCGGCGAGCGCCTGGCCGCGGAACATGTTGCCGGCCCCCACGACTATGGCGACCTCGATGCCCGAGCGGCTCACCTGGGCGATCTGGCGCGCGATCGTCGCCAGCGTCACCGGGTCGATCCCGAGCGGCTCACCACCGGCGAAGGCCTCGCCGGAGAGTTTCAGCAGGAGGCGGGTCCACCGCGGCCCGGGCTCGGTGCGGGCGGCGGGATCCACCCCTCCAACGGCACTGTCGGCGTCATCGGTCACGGGCGGCTCCTTCGCCGGCGGCCGGGATCAGCGGCCAAGGATGTTCATGCTGACAGCAGTCTGCCGCACGACTCCGGCACGGCTGCCCGTGGCCCCGCGTGGCGCGTCGACCAGCGCGAACCGTGGCGGGCTCAACCGCCGCGGTCACCCGCCGGCGAGCACGGACGTCGCTCGCGCCCACGCGCCGCACCCGGGCCGCACGGACTGGCGGCCGGACGCCCGCGGAGGTCCTCCCCCACCGGGTGCCCGGCCGTGTCACGTCGCCCGGCGCGGTGCGCTCGCGCTCAGGCCTGCTTGATGTTGAACCGGGCGAACCGGCCCACTTCGATCTTCTCACCCAGCGCGGACCCGGCCTGCTCCAGCAGCGCGCGGATCGTGAGCTTGCCGTCCTTGACCCAGGGCTGGTCCAGCAGGACGACGCTCTTGACGTAGCCGTTGACCCGACCCTCGACGATCTTCGGGATGGCCTTGTCGTTCTTGCCCTCTTCGCGGGCGGCCGCCTCGTAGATCTTCCGCTCCTGCTCGAGCACCTCGTTCGGGATCTGCTCGGCGGTCACGTACAGCGGGTCCGCCGCGGCGATGTGCTGGGCGAGGTCCCGCGCGAGCTGCTTGAAGTCGTCGGTCTTGGCGACGAAGTCGGTCTCGCAACGCAGCTCGATGAGCACGCCGAGCGTCGGCGGGAGCTGCGGGTCGGTACGGTGCAGGTACGACTCGACCAGCCCGTTCGCCGTGCTGCGGCCCGCCCGCTTGGCGACCTGCGCGAGGCCCTTCTCGCGCAGCCAGGACTTGGCCTTCTCGAAGTCACCGTCGTGGTCGACGAGCGCCTTCTTGACGTCGCTCATCCCCGCGCCGGTCAGTTCCCGGAGCTTGCGGATGTCGGCGGCTGTGATGTCTGCCATGGTGCTCTTCTCGTCAGTTCCGATTGCTGGCGATGGTGGGCGTTCTGTCTCGGCGCCGAAACACACGCGACGCCGCCGCGCAGAGGCGCCCCCGGGGCCGCTCGTCGCCCGCCCGCGGCGGTCGACGTCCGTCCTCCCAGGGGTCGCCCGCCCCGACAGTCGCACGGACGGCCCTACCGGGGCTGGAACGGGGTCTCCGGGGACGTGGTCACGCCCCCGGAGACCCGCGTGAGACCAGGATGTGTCAGACCGCGGTGCCGACCGCGTCCGGCTGGGGCTGCTCCTCGGTGGCCGTCTCGACAGCCGCGACCGCCTCGGTCGGCTCGGCGGCCTCGGCCGCCACCGGGGCGGCGGGCGCCTCGGCCGCGGCGTCCCCACGCAGCAGGGCCTGCTCCCACTCGGCGAGCGGCTCCTCGCCGGTGGACTGCTCCGGCTTGGCCTCGGCGTTGCTCGACGCGCCGGCCCGCGACATCAGACCCTCGGCCACCGCGTCAGCGACGACACGGGTCAGCAGCGCCGCGCTGCGGATCGCGTCGTCGTTGCCCGGGATCGGGTAGTCGACCTCGTCGGGGTCGCAGTTGGTGTCGAGGATCGCCACGACCGGGATGCCCAGCTTGCGGGCCTCACCGACGGCGATGTGCTCCTTCTTCGTGTCCACGACCCACACCGCGCTCGGCACGCGGGCCATGTCGCGGATACCACCGAGGGTGCGCTCGAGCTTCGCCTTCTCCCGGGTCAGGACGAGCTGCTCCTTCTTGGTGCGCACCTCCGTGCCGCCGGTCAGCTCGATCTCCTCAAGCTCCTTGAGCCGCTGGAGCCGCTTGTAGACCGTGGAGAAGTTGGTCAGCATCCCACCGAGCCAACGCTCCTTGACGAAGGGCATGCCGACCCGCTGGGCCTGCTCCTCAATCGCCTCCTGTGCCTGCTTCTTCGTCCCGATGAAGAGGACGGTGCCGCCGTGGGCGACCGTCTCCTTGACGAAGTCGTAGGCGCGGTCGATGTACGACAGCGTCTGCTGGAGGTCGATGATGTAGATGCCATTGCGCTCCGTGAAGATGTAGCGCTTCATCTTCGGGTTCCAGCGCTTGGTCTGGTGCCCGAAGTGCACGCCGCTCTCGAGGAGCTGCTTCATGGTGACGACGGCCATGATCCGTCGCTCCCTTCCCGCCCGGCCCGCCGGCCGGGACGCCTCGGTTGTGACGGCCCCGGCGGAAAACCGGAGCCCCTGACGCCCGGATGGCCGTGGCCGCCGCGAGGCGACGGACCGAGGAGGCCCTCCCGGTCAGTGCCGGGAGTGGGCGTGCGAACTGAGCCCGCGAGCGGTGGGAGATCGACCGAACGACCGCCACCCGACCGCCACCGGAGACGCACCTGGCGCCGACGACGCTGTAGAAAACCGCGAAACACCACAGCGCCGAGAACACCTCAGCATCAGGGACACCACGGCGAGACCGCGACACGACACAACCGCGCCGCAGGACCACCGCGACGTCCAGGAAGCCGGGAACGCACCGACCAACGGACTCCGTGTCGATGATACCCGGCCGCCGCGACCACTCCCCACTCCCCGAATCCCCACTCCCCGAACCAGCGACGCCGGCCCCCGCCCGGCCCAGCTCAGCGTGGGGCACGGCCGGATATGCCACGCGGCACTGGGCCGGACCAGGCCCGGGCCGGGCCGGGACGGGACGGGTGGGGTGGGCACGGGCCGGAGCGGTCCGGGGCGGCAGAACAAGGTCCGGGCGGGACGCCCATGGCGGTGCGGTCCATCGATCACAGGCCGGCCGCGGCTCGCCCACGGAAGGCCGGACCGGCCCCTCGGCCCGCACGGTGGAGCCCGCTCTCGGCGGCCCGCGATACCCGACCATAAGCGCCAAGAGACACCCGAAGACACCGTCTTCGCTCTTTCATTTTCGGTTATCCACATTTGCCGTTGGTTAGCTGCATTTCCCGCCGCATGCACGCATCCTGGTGTTGCTGGCAAACCGAGCCCCCGCGAGTCAGCAAGGCGGCGGCCGGGCCCACCCCCGGCCGGGCCCGGCCGCCGCCCCCACACCGTCCACGGAGCCTCGCTCCCCCACCCCGCCCGCGGCGACGACGCCGGCCGACGCCGATCGCAGCCGGCCGATCACTGTCGGCCGTCAGCGGTCGCTCATGGCCGCGGTGTCGGGCCGCCGCGGTCGGCTACCGAATCCGGAGGCGAACCGCCGTGCCCCACCCGCCGCGTTTCGACCCGCACTGGCTCGTGATCCCCGCTCTCGCGCTGATGATCGCCCTGGGCTGCCCCGGGCGGGTACCGATCCGCGGGTCGTTCGGCGCGGGCGCACCGGACGTGCTGACCGCTCCGGCAACCCCGGCACCGCCCGTGACGGCCGCGATCCCTGCCGCACCGACGAGCCCGGACGCCACGACCTCAAGGTCACCGGCAGACACACCCGCGACGACGGTGGCGATCCCCCGAACGGCCTCCTCCGAGCCCACCGCAGCTCCGGCGGTCACCGACTCCCCAGGCGGGCTCACGGCCGCGGCGCCGACTGAACCCACGCCCGGCGCCCCAACCTCGTCCCCGGCGCAGGCCCCCGCGCAGGCCCCCGTGCCGGACGGCGACCAGAGGTGGCATTGGCCGCTGCCGGAACCGGTCACGGTGGCCGGGATCTTCCGCGCTCCCGCGCATCCCTACGGCCCGGGCCACCGTGGGGTGGATCTTCGTTCCGATCCCGGTGTCGGTGTCCGGGCAGCGCGGCCGGGTGTCGTCGGGTTCGCCGGATGGGTCGGCGACAGGTGGGTCGTGACGGTGGTCCACGGCGCGCTGCGGACCACCTACGAGCCGGTACGCCCCCTCGTCCACGAAGGCCAGCCGGTTGGCGGTGGCGATCAGCTCGGGCTTCTCGAGGCCGGCCACCCGGGCTGCCCGGGTGCCGCCTGCCTGCACTGGGGCGTGCTGCGCGGCTCCGAGTACCTCGATCCCCTCTCCTTCTTCCACCGGGTCCCGCCACGGCTGCTGCCGCTGGATGGCTGATGCCCCTGGACCACTGATGCCCCTGGACCACTGATGCCCCTGGACCGCTGACAGCAGGCCGGCCGGCCCGGCACTCGGGGACGCCACCGAACGGGAGCACTCCGTCATGCGGCTCGGTCCGCTACGGGGATCGGTCGGTGGCGCGGACGTCAGGCCCGCGGATGGGCCTGGTCGAAGGCGGCGCGCAGCCGCTCCGGGGTGACGTGGGTGTAGATCTGCGTGGTCGACAGGCTGGCGTGGCCCAGCAGTTCCTGCACGGAGCGCAGGTCCGCGCCGCCTTCGACCATGTGGGTGGCCGCGCCGTGGCGCAGGCCGTGCGGCGTCAGACCGGTGGGAACCCCCGCGGCGGCGCCGCGCGCCTGGACGAGCCGGCGCACGGAACGCGGGTCGAGCCGGCCGCCACGGGCACCGAGCAGCAGCGCCGCCTCGACGCGCGTCGCGAGGTAGGGCCGGCCCCTGGTGAGCCAGACGTCGAGCGCGCCCGCCGCGGGCACGCTGAACGGCACACTGCGCTGGCGGCCGCCCTTGCCGTGCACGCGCAGGAGGCGCCGCTCGTGGTCGACGTCACCGATGTCGAGCCGGCACAGCTCGGAGACCCGCACCGCGCTGCCGTAGAGGATCTCCAGGACCAGATCGTCGCGCAGGTTCAGCGCGACGTCGCGCGGGTCCTGCGCACGATCGCCCCGAGGCCGTGTCTCCAGCAGCCGGTCCGCCTGTGCCGCGGTGAGTACCTGGGGGATCCGCCGCGGCGCCCGGGTGGTCGCCAGCCGCGCCCCGACGTCATCGGGGAGGAATCCCCGCCGCGCGGCGAAGGCGGAGAACACCCTGGCGAGGGACGCACGGCGGGCGATGGTGGCTGGTGCCGCTCCGGCGGAACGCATGCCGGCCAGCCACCCGCGGAGCACGGCGAGATCCAGGTCCAGGAGATCCGTACGGCCGGCCGCGGCGGCGTGCGCACGTAGGCCCGCGAGATCGGCGCGATAGGCCCGGACGGTTTCCGGCGAACGATCCCGTTCGGCGACCAGATGGCGCACGAAAGCCTCGACGGCACCCGCCCAGCCGTCGCCGCCACTGCCTCTATCACCGTCACCAGGACCTGCGCCAGCGCGGCCGCCGTTGCCGCCACCAGCGCTGTCACCACGGCCACCGCGGGCCGTGGCCGCGGGATCGCCACCCGTCCCCATTGCGCGACCTTGGCCGCCGGAATAGCGAGGCGTCAAGGCGGCGTGGAGCCGGACGCCGGCGGCGGCGCGCCCTCGGGCGAGGTCGGCTGGCCTCGGGGCGGGGACGAGGAGGAGCGGCCGAGCGCGGTCAGCCGATACCCGGAGTGGGTCGCCTCCACCAGCCCCTCGACCGCGAGCGGGCCCAGCAGGGCGAGGATCGCCCCAGGCTGCCTGCCGACGCGGCGGGCCAGCTCGGCGACGCCGATCGTGGAGCGGGCCGGCATCACGTCGAGCAGTTCCAGCACGAGATCCGCGAGACCGTCGCGCGCCCGGGCCGGGCCGGGCGAGCGGGGCTCCAGCTCGCCGATCGGGCCGATCTCCTCGCAGATGTCACCGGCGCTGGTGACCAGCACCGCCTCCTCGCGATGGTCCCGTAGGAGGCGATGACAGCCGGCGCTCATCACGCTCGTCACCGGTCCGGGCACCACCATCACGGTGCGGCCGAGCCGCCGGGCATGGCGGACGGTGTTCAGCGCGCCGCTGCGGAGCCCGGCCTCAACGAGCACCGTCCCCGCGCACAGCGCGGCGATGACCCGGTTTCGGGTGAGGAACCGCCGCCGGTAGGGCGGGCTGCCCGGTGGGGTCTCGCTGAGAACCAGGCCGGAGGCGGCGATCTCGTCGAGCAGGTCGGCGTGCGCGGCAGGGTAGGGCACGTCCACACCCCCGGCGAGGACCGCGATTGTCGGCCCCGCGGCAGCGAGGGCGCCGCGGTGTGCGGCGGCGTCGATTCCGAACGCCGCGCCGGAGACCACCGTCCAGCCGCGCCCGGCGAGCCCGTACCCGAGCTCCTCCGCCTGGTGGACGCCGTACGCCGTGGCCGCGCGGCAGCCGACGACGGCCACGGCCCGCTGGCTGAGGTGATCGAGCCGGCCCGCCCCCCGAGCCCACAGCACGAGAGGGGCGCCGACCTCCCGGCCGCCGCCACGGGCCTCATCGAGGGCGTCGACACAGGAGGGCCACTCCGGGTCACCTGGGCAGATGGGACGCGCGCCGACCTGCGCGGCGGTCTCGATGTCCTGGCGCGGGTCGACACCGGGGTGCTGCGGCCTCAGGCGCTCCCACAGCGCGATATCTCCGAGCCCGTGCAGCTGTTCGGGAAGCGAGAAGAGATCCGGGCCGGCGATGCGACTCAGCCCGATCCGCGCAAGTCGCCGTGGCTCGTCGCCGCCGGGCACAGGAGCACCAATCGGGGACGACACCTCGCCCGCCCCGGCGCTCACGCTGATCCCCCGGGAAGGCGTAGGTCCAGGGCGAGCCCGATCTCGTCGGGGCCCGGCCGGTCCTCGCCCTTGAGGTCCGCCACCGTCCAGGCGACGCGCAGCACCCGATCCAGCCCACGCGCGGTGAGCAGGCCCCGCTCGAAGGCACGGTCGGCGAGCCGGGTCGCAGCCGGCCGCAGCGGCCACTGGCGGCGCAGTGACGGGCCGGGCACCTCGGCGTTACGCCGCCACGGCGTGCCGGCGAGCCGGCGCCGCATCGCGGCCCGGGCCGAAGCGACGCGCTCGGCGACGACGCTCGAGGAGGTGCCAAGCCCCCGATCGGCCCGCAGCTCGGCACGGCTCGGCGCGGTCAACGCCACCTGGATGTCGATCCGGTCGAGTAGCGGCCCCGACAGCCTCGCCAGATAGCGCCGGCGCACCGTGCTCGGGCAGTCGCAGGTGTTGTCCCGGGGGCCGCGGGCCCGCGAGCAGGGGCACGGGTTCGCGGCCAGCACGAGCAGGAAGCGGGCGGGGAACCGGGTGGTGGCCCGGGCCCGCGCCACCTCGATGACACCGCTCTCGAGCGGTTGGCGCAGCACGTCCAGGCTGGTTCGGCCGAACTCCGGTGCCTCGTCGAGGAACAGGACGCCGTGGTGCGCCTGGCTGGCCAGCCCCGGGCGGATCACCGCGGAGCCGGAGCCGACAAGCGCCGCCGGCGTGGCGGAGTGATGCGGGCTACGGAAGGGAGGCCGCGTGACCAGCGGGCGGCCGACGGGAAGAACGCCCGCCACCGAGTGCACGGCGGTGACCTCCAGCGCGGCGGCGGTGTCCAGCGGCGGAAGCAGCCCGGGCAGCCGCTCGGCCAGCATGGTCTTGCCCGAGCCGGGCGGCCCCTGCATGAACAGGTGGTGTCCGCCCGCGGCGGCCACCTCCACGGCCAGGCGCCCCCGGCTCTGGCCGGCGACGTCCGCGAGATCAGGCCCGATCGGCTCCGGCTCCCGCTCCGGCGGCGGCGCCGCCGATGCCGACACCGATGCGGGCTCCGACACCCGTGCCGGTGCCAATGCCGCGGGGAACCGTGCCAGGCCGAGCCGTGGGCGGCCGCGCAGCAGGCCGAGCACGCTGGCGAGGTCGGGCATGGGCTCGACGACCGCACCCGGGACCAACGACGCCTCGCCCGCGTTGGGTTCGGGCACGACGATGTTCGCCAGGCCGGCCTCAACCGCAGCGAGAACGGCTGGCAGCACCCCGCGCACCGGCCGAAGCCGGCCGTCAAGCGCGAGCTCACCGATCAGGACCCTGCTACCGAGGGCGGCTGCGGGGACCACGCCGGCGGCGCCCAGGATCGCGGCGGCCATGGCCAGGTCGAAGCCGCTGCCGGACTTGGGCAGGGTCGCCGGGAACAGGCCGACCGTGATCCGGTGGCCCGGCCAGCGCTCACGCGAGTTGACGACAGCGGCCCGCACCCGGTCCCGGGCCTCGTGGAGTGCCGCGTCCGGAAGGCCGATGAGCGTCAGCCCGGGCAGGCCGCGGGCCAGGTCGGCCTCCACCTCGACGAGATGGCCCTCGATACCGACGACCGCGACGGCCAGCGACCGCGCAAGCGCCATCAGAAGGCACCCCGCCGGTGCTCCACCCGGACGGACCCCTGCCGCTCCCGGTAGACCGACAGCACGTCGAAACGGATGATCGCCGGTGGATGCGGGTGCTCGGCCAGCCATCGCACGGCCAGCCGCCGGATTCTCGCCGCCTTGCGGCCGACCACGGCGTCCGGGCCGCTCCCGTAGTCCGCGCCGCTGCGCGTCTTCACCTCGCAGAAGACGAGCGTGTCGCCGTGGCGGGCGACGATGTCGATCTCGCCGTCCCGGCAGCGCCAGTTCCGGGCAAGGATCTCCGCACCGTCGGCGCTCAGGTGGCGCGCGGCGACGTCCTCACCGAACCTGCCGAGCCGCTGACTGACCCGCATCCGAGGCTCCGTCCCACCGGGGGTCGGTCGCCCGCCGGTGAGATCAGGTTCCGCGTGCGCGAGCCGCCGGTGGCCGCTGAAGGGAGACCTGTGGACGAGGTTTTCTCGTCCACAGGGTCACCCGGAGCGGTCCGCGCGACGGGCACCACAGGGCACCACCGTCCGCGACGGCACGCGAACCGGTGGCGCGCCGTCGCTCAGAGCTCGGCCTTGGTGAGCTCCTCGACGTTGATGTCCTTGAAGGTGACGACTCGCACGTTCTTCACGAATCGGGCGGGACGGAACATGTCCCACACCCAGGCGTCCCGCAGGGTCAGTTCGAAGAAGACCTCGCCGTCCGTACTGTTCCGGACCTCGATCTGATAATCGTTCGCGAGATAGAAACGACGCTCCGTCTCGATCACGTACGAGAACAACCCGACCACGTCGCGGTACTCGCGGTAGAGCTGGAGCTCCATCTCGGTCTCGTACTTTTCGAGATCCTCCGCGCTCATGCGGTCTCCGTGACGCCACGCAGGCTGGTCATAGCAACCCTGTCCTCCAGCCGCAACGATCGTGTTTCCCCTGCCGGCGCCGCCAGCGCGGCGACGTTGACATATGACAGTCGGTGCTGCTCGCACGGCCCGTACCGCGTCATCGCGGCGGTGTGCGCCGCTGTGACGTAGCCCTTGTGCTGCGCGAAATCGTACTCGGGATACCGCTTGTGCAAACTACGCATGATCCGGTCTCTGGTCACCTTGGCCACGACCGACGCCGCGGCGATGCACCCGACCATCAGGTCGCCTTTGATCACCGCCAGCGACTCGGCCCCAAGACCCGCGACCGCGAACCCGTCGGTGAGCACATACCTCGGCCGGACGTCGAGCACCGCCACCGCCCGCCGCATCCCCATGATGTTGGCGACGTGCACGCCGTTCCGATCGATCTCGGCGGCGGGGATGACGATGGTCGACACCGCCGCCGCCGCTGCCAGGACGTCCGCGTGGACCTCCTCGCGGACCCGCTCGGTGAGGAGCTTCGAGTCGGCCAGCCGCCTGAGCAGCCCCAGACGACGCTGGTCCAGGACGACGGCGGCCACCACCATCGGCCCGGCGCAGGCTCCCCGGCCGGCCTCGTCCACACCCGCGACCGGCCCGAGCCCGCGCCGGACGAGCGCCCGTTCGTAGCCGAAGAGGCCGGCATCGGAGCGGATCGCCGTGCCACGCACGTCCATCGCGATCAGGGTGAACCGCCCATACCGCGCCGTCTCGCCCACCGCCCGCGCGGGCCGCAGCGCCGCTCCCCGCTCGCCCGCGTCGACCAGCCGATGGACCGCCCGCCGGTCGAGCGCCGCCCGCCCGAGCGCCGCCGCCGGCTCGCCGGAACGGCGAGGGCGAGCGCGCCGACCGGGGCGATCAGCAGATCCGCGGATCCGGTGCTTCCGGGCACGCCGACCGCGCCCGGCGGCGAACTCGGTGCCGTCTCGTCGGACGTCGGAGCGGGCGTCCGAGCAGGCGCGGCGGAGGCCGATGGGATGCCGGAGAACGTGCCGGGCACCGTGAGCAGGCCGAACCGGCCGAGCGGCCACACCCGCACGAACGCCCGGCCGATCACCTTGTCCTGCGGGACCGGGCCGTTCTGGCGGGAATCCGACGAGCGAGAGCGGTGATCGCCCATCAGCCACAGGTCCCCGTCTGGGACCGTGAACGGCCCGAACGCCTGGAAGTCGTTCTCGTAGACGTACGGCTCGTCCAGCGCCTTGCCGTTCACCGTCACCCGCCCGGCGGCGTCGCAGCACGCGACGACGTCACCGCCTACGCCGATCACCCGCTTGATGAAGTCCTTCTCGCTCGGCGCGCCGAGGCCCAGCAGCTCCTGTGCGCCGCGGATGAACCTGCTCAGGCCGTTGGCCGGCGGGGCCACGATCGATTCCCGCTCGAAACCGGTGCCCTCGCCGTTGAACACGACGATCTCGCCCCGGTGCACGTCCCGGAAATGGTAGATGACCTTGTTCACCAGGACCCGGTCGTCGATGAGCAGCGTCCGCTCCATCGACTCGGACGGAATCCAGAACGCCTGGACGAACACGGTCTTGATCAGCAGCGCCAGCAGGAACGCGACCAGCACCAGGATCGGCAGCTCGCGCAGGAAGGAGCCGCGCCCGCGGTCCCGCCCCGCCTGCGGGCGCGAGATCCGTCGGCCCGTCGCCGCGGGCTCACCGCCCCCGGCCGCGCCCTCGTGCCCGGCCGTCCCGGTAGGCCCGTCCGGCGGGTGCACGGCGTCGCCCGGCAGGCCGCCGGGCCCCGTCAGGTCACCGCGCTCGTCCCGGCCGCGGGTGTCCGAGGCCGGCCCGGAATCGGCCAGGCCGGAATCCGCAGCGTGCCGGGAGTCCGAGACGTCGGTGCCGGTGTCCCAGGGGAGAACCGCGTCACCGCGCTGCCCGTGACCACCCGCCGCAGCGCCTGAGGCCGGGCCGCCGGACGGCGGACCGCCCTGCGCCTGACCACCGAACGGCTCGGGCGTGCCCCGGTCCGATCCACTCACTGCGCCACCTCGCGAGGTCGGCCGTCATTCGTCACGGAACGGGTCGACACCCGCCCATGGCCGTGGCCTGACCGGTTCGACCCACGACCTGACCATCCTGCTGCACCGCTCACGCGGCGCAGTGGTTTGGTGAGCGGCCAGTCGCCGGAAGTCCTGCGACGAGGTCACCGGACTGCCGGCCCGCGCGCGGGATCAGCGGCCGACCGGCTCGCGCTTCTCCTTGATCTTCGCGGCCTTGCCGCGGAGCTGGCGGAGGTAGTAGAGCTTCGCCCGGCGGACGTCACCGCGCGTCACGACCTCGACCCGCGAGACGATCGGGCTGTGGAGGGGGAAGGTCCGCTCCACACCGACACCGAAGCTCACCTTGCGGACGGTGAACGTCTCGCGCACGCCGCCCCCCTGGCGGCGGATCACGACGCCCTGGAAGACCTGGATGCGCTGGCGGTTACCTTCGACCACACGCACGTGGACCTTGAGCGTGTCGCCCGGCCAGAACTCCGGCACGTCGGTCCTGCGCGACTCGGCGTCGAGGCTGTCCAGGGTGTGCATGGCAGTCGCTTCCTCAGAGGTTGTCACAGTCAAATGCATGAACGCCGGAACGTGCCCGGCGGGCCGCGTCGACCGGCACGCCACTCGACGCGGGGCACCGCACCGGCCCAGGGCCGGGCGAGCACACGCCGGGACGGCGGAAACCGGAACAGCGGCTACGCCGGGTCGGCGAACCGACCGGGGCGCCGGATCGGCGGACCGACAGCGCCGATCACGATATCGCGTGTCGCTACGACGCCGCTCACGACAACTCCGATCGCGGCAGGGCCGGTCACAGCTATGTCGATCATCAAAGCATCGGTCACGACCGCATCAGTCACGACAACGTCGGCCAGAGAACCGGCGGACACCGCATCCTACTGTGCCACACGATCGCGACGTCCGGTCGCCAGGCCCCTCCCCGGTACCACGCGCGGCGCGGCCGACCTGGCCACCACGGGCCGGCTCACGCCCCGCCCCGTCCACACCTCGCGGCCAGGCTGGTCGGCGGCTCGACCGGGCCGCTCGACGTCGGCCGCCCGGCTCGGCGATGGCAGAGGACGGCGAAGAAGTCAGGCGACGGAGCACTCAGGAAGCTCAGGAACAGTGGCTCGACGCACAACCCGACGGAGCCGGCCCGTCACCGATCGTGCCTCTCTCGGCAATCGTCACCGCGTCCTCGACACCCGTTACAGGGGGGTCGTCCCCGCCGCCATGGGCGGCCACGATGGTGCTCGCCACCACCGCGCGGTCGGCGTCCGACAGCTCGATCCGGTCGAGCAGCTCCGGGCGCCTTCGGCAGGTCCGGCGCAGCGCCTCCTCCCGCCGCCACCGGGCGATCGCCGCGTGGTCGCCGGAGCGGAGGATCTCGGGCACCGCGCGGCCCTCCCACACCGGGGGCCTGGTGTAGACCGGCCCCTCGAGCAGCCCGTGGGCGAAGGAGTCGTCGATGATCGACTCCGCGTTGCCGACGACGCCGGGAAGCAGCCGCGTCACCGCCTCGACCATGACGAGTGTGGCGACCTCGCCGCCGGCGAGCACGTAGTCGCCGATCGAGATCTCGTCGTCGGCCCAGGCGTCCACCACCCGGCCGTCGATGCCCTCGTAGCGGCCGCAGCAGAAGATCAGCCAGTCCTGTTCCGCCAGCTCGGCGGCGTAGCTCTGGGTGAACGGAACACCGGCCGGGGTGGGCACCACGACTCGGGGACGACGCGACGGATCACGGGCCACGATGTCGCGCAGCGCCGCGTCCCACGGCTCCGGGCGCATGACCATGCCCGGCCCCCCGCCGTACGGGGAATCATCGACGGTGCGGTGGACGTCGTGCGTCCACGCGCGCAGGTCGTGGGTCTGGATGTCGACGAGGTCCCGGGACGCGGCGCGGCCCACCAGGGCCAGCTCCAACGGGCGCAGATAGTCCGGGAAGATCGTCACGACGTCGATGCGCATCCGCTGCCTTCGTCAGAGGGAGGTGTGCCGCACCCGGTGGGCGGCGCCTCGAAACGGGGCGGTGGCGGAGCGGGGGCGGTGGCGAGGTGGGGCGGTGACGGAGCCGGGAGCGCCGGCCGGGCGGGAGCGCCGAATCAGTCGAGGTCGAGCAGGCCGGGAGGCGGGTCCACCACGATGTGCCCCGCCGCCGGGTCGACGGTGGGCACGATCTCCCGGACGAACGGCACCAGGTACTCCCCGCCCTCGGGACGGCCGATCGCGAGGATCTCCCCGCCCGGGGAATGGATGACGTCGACGACCTCACCGAGGACGTCCCCGGCGGGCGTGCGCGCGTGCAGGCCGACCAGGTCGCGATCCCACCACAGCTCGCCGTCGTCGTCCTCGTCATCGGGGTCGACCGCCGGGCCGCACTCGTCGGAGTCGATGGTGAGGAAGCTGCCCCGCAGCGCCTCGGCGGCGTCACGGTCCGTGACCCCGTCGAAGCGGACCAGCAGACGGCCGGAATGCCACCGGGACGCCACAACGGACAGCACCGTCGCGACCGGCGGCCCGGCGGCCCGGGCGGCGCCGGAATCGCCCGCCGAGCCAGGACCAGCCGCCGTGCCGACGGCATCAGCCGCACCTGCGGCGTCCGCGGCCGGCCGCGAGGCCGGCCCATCGGCCACCTGGCGAACCAGGCGGGCCCCCGGCGCGAAACGGCGCTCCGGCAGGTCGGTGCGGACGTCGACGGTCACGTCGCCACGGATGCCGTGCGGACGGCCGACCCGCCCGACGACGACAGGCTCACCCATGGGACGCGGCCGCCTGCCCATGGAGGCGATGGGCACGGAGGCGATGAGTGCACACGGCTACCGGTCCACGTCGACGACGTCGATCCGCAGACCGCGACCGCCCACACCGCCCATCACGGTGCGCAACGCCCGAGCCGTCCGGCCGCGCCGGCCGATGACCTTGCCGAGGTCGTCGGGGTGCACCCGGACCTCCAGCGTCCGGCCGCGCCGGTTGCTCGACAGATCCACCCGGACATCGTCGGGATAGTCGACGATGCCTCGGACGAGGTGCTCGAGGGCCGCTTCGAGCACTTACTGCCCCGCGGCGGACTCGGCGGGCGCCGACTCGGCACCATCGGCCGCGGCCGACTTCTTCGCCTTCTTCGGAGTGGTGGCGGGCTTGTCGTCCGCCGCGGCCGCGGCGCGGGCCGCCTCCGCGAAGATCTCCCGCTTGTCGGGCTTGGGAGCCGCGACCTTCATCGGCGGGGGAGCGGGCAGGCCCTTGAACTTCTGCCAGTCGCCGGTCACCTTGAGGATCGCGAGCACGGGCTCGGTCGGCTGGGCGCCGACGGAGAGCCAGTGACCGACGCGGTCCGGGTCGACCTTGATGATGCTCGGGTCGGACTTCGGGTGGTACTGCCCGATGGCCTCGATGACCCGGCCGTCCCGCTTGGTGCGGGCGTCGGCGACGACGATGCGGTAGTGCGGCTCGCGCATCTTGCCGAGGCGCTGAAGTTTGATCTTTGTTGCCACGGTGGTCGTACGGCTCCAGACATATCGATGACCACCGGAACACACGGACTAGCCGTGACGCCCCGATGGCGGGAGAACACCGCCGACGACCAGCCACCACGGAGGTCCCTGAGGGAACTCACCTGAGAGCGGCCACGCCGACGCCGGCAGGCAGGGCCTGTATGACCTTACAGTCTGCCAGATCACCTGCCGACGCAACGCCCGGGGCACCCGGGTCTTCGCCAGGGCCCCCGCCGGGCGGGTGGGTTCGCGCGGGTCAGCGGCCTGGGCGGGGACGCCGCGGCGGGGTGTCGCCGCCCCCGAAGCCACCCTGCTGGATGAGCGAGGACAGGTCAGGCATGCCCTGCAGGCCGTCGCCCCCAAGGCCGAGCGCCGGCGGGCCGTCCTGGGGCGCGTTGCGGCGGTCCTGCGCCTGCGCGGCGCGCGCCGCCGGGTTTCCGCTGCGCCGCGCGCCCTTGCCCTTCTTGGCGGCCTTGCGGGCCTGGGCCGCCTTCGCGCGTGCCATTCCCGCCGGCAGGCCGGCGCCGCCGGCCATCTGCCGCATCATCTTGCGCGCCTCACCGAAGCGGTCCAGCAGTTGGTTGACCTCGGTGACGGTCACGCCGGACCCGCGCGCCACCCGGGCCTTGCGGGAAGCCTGGAGGATCTTCGGGTCCCGCCGCTCGGCCGGCGTCATGGACCGGATGATGGCGACGACCCGGTCGAGGTCGCGGTCGTCAACCTGGGCGAGCTGGTCCTTGATCTGCCCCATTCCGGGCAGCATCCCGAGCAGGTTGCCGATCGGGCCCATCTTGCGAACGGTGAGCATCTGCTCGAGAAAGTCCTCGAGCGTGAACTCCGAGTTGGCCATCTTGACGGCCATCGCCTCGGCCTGCTCGACCTCGAACGCCTTCTCGGCCTGCTCGATGAGCGTCAGGACGTCGCCCATACCGAGGATGCGCGAGGCCATCCGCTCGGGGTGGAAGACGTCGAAGTCGTCGAGCGTCTCGCCGGTGGAGGCGAACATGATCGGCGCCCCGGTCACCCGGGCCACCGACAGCGCGGCACCACCGCGCGCGTCACCGTCAAGCTTGGTCAGCACGACGCCGGTGAAGCCGACCCCGTCAGCGAAGGCCTGGGCCGTGGAGACGGCGTCCTGGCCGATCATCGCGTCGAGGACGAAGAGGATCTCGTCCGGCGAGACGGCGTCGCGGATGTCGGCGGCCTGGCGCATCAGCTCCTCGTCGACACCGAGGCGGCCGGCCGTGTCGACGACCACCACGTCGAAGACGTGGCGACGGGCGTGGGCGAGCGCGTCGCGGGCGACCCGCACCGGGTCACCGACACCGTTGCCGGGCTCCGGGGCGAAGACCTCGACCCCGGCCCGCTGGCCGACGACCTGGAGCTGGTTCACCGCGTTCGGGCGCTGCAGGTCGGCGGCGACGAGCAGCGGCGTGTGCCCCTGGGCTCGCAGCCAGCGGCCGAGCTTGCCGGCGAGGGTCGTCTTGCCGGTTCCCTGCAGGCCGGCGAGCAGGATCACGGTCGGCGGCGTCTTGGCGAAGCGCAACGTGGTCGTGCCGCCGCCGAGAATGGCGACGAGCTCCTCGTTGACGATCTTGATGACCTGCTGCGCCGGGTTGAGCGAGGTGCTCACCTCGGCCCCGCGGGCCCGCTCGCGGATGGCGGCGACGAAACCGCGGACGACCGGCAGCGCGACGTCGGCCTCCAGCAGCGCCACCCTGATCTCACGGGCGGTGGCGTCGATGTCGGCGTCGGTCAGCCGCCCCCTGCCACGCAGCGACGTGAAGACCTTGTCGAGGCGGCTGGAAAGGGTGTCGAACACGCGCACACACTCCGAGATCGCAGACGGACCGCAGGCACCAGCGTACGCACCCCGCGCCGATCCGGAACCAGGACCCGTGACGACGTGAGGCCCGCCGTGGACGGGACGCCCGGCCCGGCGAGGCGTGCCCGCACGGATCCCGGCACGACGCCGGCCGGCTCCGCCCTCTGCGCTGAGGAGGGCGAGACACCTCGCCGGAGGCTCACATGCCCGACCGATCAAGACCCGGTCGCGGCCTGGGGCGCGGCTGTCCGCGGATCCCGACGGATCCGCACAGGCGAAAAGACTAGATCAACCCAGGTCCGAGCGGAAGTGGCTCGAGCGGCCGGAGCTGTGGTCCTCCGGTGCCCCCTCACGGCGAGCAGGCGAGCCGCGGTGCGGCCGCGGTTCCGCACCCCGCGGCCGCACCGCGGAGGCCACGTAAAGGCGCGGCCTGACGGTCGCGCGGCCGTCAGGCCGGCTCGCCCAGCAGCGCGTCGACGAACGCCTCCGGCTCGAAGGGCGCCAGGTCGTCCGGGCCCTCGCCGAGGCCGATCAGCTTGACCGGGACACCGAGCTCCCGCTGCACAGCGATGACGATCCCGCCCTTGGCGGTGCCGTCCAGCTTGGTCAGCACGACGCCGGTGATGTCCACCGCCTCGGTGAACACCCGGGCCTGGACGAGGGCGTTCTGCCCCGTGGTGGAGTCCAGGACCAGGAGGACCTCGTCCACCGGGCTCTGCTTGCCGACGACCCTCTTGATCTTCGTCAGCTCGTCCATCAGGCCGACCTTCGTGTGCAGCCGCCCGGCCGTGTCGACGAGCACAGTGTCGGCACCGTCGTCGATCCCGCGCTTGACGGCCTCGAAGGCGACCGACGCCGGGTCCGCCCCCTCCGCGCCGCGCACGGTCGTCGCCCCGACCCGGCCGCCCCAGGTCTCCAGCTGGTCGGCGGCGGCCGCGCGGAAGGTGTCCGCCGCGCCCAGCACGACCGAGCGGCCGTCCGCGACGAGCAGCCGAGCGATCTTGCCGCAGGTTGTGGTCTTTCCGGTGCCGTTGACGCCGACGACAAGGACCACGGCGGGCCGGTCCGGCGCGGACGTCCGCAGCGACCGGTCGGTGGTCGTGCCGACCTGGGCGAGCAGTTCGTCGCGCAGCATCATCCGGGCGTCGGCCGCCGTGCGCGCCCCGAGCACCCTGGTGCGCTCGCGCAGCGCCTCGACCATCTCGGCCGTGGCCGTGACTCCGACGTCGGCGACGAGCAGTGTCGCCTCGACGTCCTCCCACGCCTCCTCGTCCAGGTTGTCCCCGGACAGCAGCGCCAGCAGGCCGCGGCCGAGCGCGTTCTGCGAACGGGCGAGCCGGGCGCGCAGCCGTACCATCCGGCCCGTCGCGGGCGCGGGCACGTCGACCGGGGCCCGCGGGGCGACGATCTCGGGCCCGGTGACCGGTGTGCTGTCCGCGCCCGCCGCGCCCGCCGTGCCCGCCGCGCCGGCGGGGGCCGGCCCGCCCTGCCCGACCAGCGAGTCCGCCGTCTCGCCGGGCAGGCCCGACCAGCCGGGTGGGGCCGCGCCGGTCTGCGGGGATGTCGGCGGGATCGTCGGCGTGGCGACGCCCGACTGAGCGGACGGCGCGGCGCCCGCGTCCGGCCGGTCCGCGTCCCGCGACCCGCCCCGACGGGAGCGTGAGCGCAGGGCGGTGCCGGCCACGAGGCCGACCATGCCGACCAGGACCACGGCGATCACGACGATGAGGATGACCAGCTCCACGACACGATCCTTACAGATCGCCGGGCAACCATCGCTCGCCCACCCCGTGACCACCGCAAGCGGGGCGGCCCGGAGGAGTGGTCACGCGCCCTCGTTACCGGCTTGCGGTGTGGTTCGGCCGTCCGGCAGCCCGCAGCGGGGCCGGCGACAGGGCACGGCCCCCGGCTCGGCGGCCGTTACCAGCCGTCACCGGCTGTCAGGCGGAGGCGCGCTGGCGCAGCCGCTGGCTGATCACCGTGGTGACGCCGTCACCGCGCATCGACACACCGTAGAGGGCGTCAGCGATCTCCATCGTGCGCTTCTGGTGCGTGATGATGATCAGCTGCGACTTCTGCCGCAGCCCCTCCACGGCGTTGAGCAGGCGGCCCAGGTTCCGGTCGTCCAGGGCCGCCTCGACCTCGTCCAGGACATAGAACGGCGAGGGCCGGGCCCGGAAGATCGCGAGCAGCAGCGCGAGGGCGGTGAGCGAGCGCTCCCCGCCGGAGAGCAGTGACAGCCGCTTGACCTTCTTTCCCGGTGGGCGCGCCTCGACCTCGATCCCGGTGGTCAGCATGTCGTCCGGATCGGTCAGGATGAGCCGTCCCTCACCGCCCGGGAAGAGCGTGGCGAAGACCACCTCGAATTCACGCGCGGTGTCGGCGAACGCCGTCTCGAACACTTCCCGGACCCGCGCGTCAACCTCGTCGACCACGAGCAGAAGATCACGCCGGGTGCTCTTCAGGTCGTCCAGCTGGGTGGACAGGAAGGCGGCGCGCTCCTGCAGCGCGGCGAACTCCTCCAGGGCCAGCGGGTTGATCTTCCCGAGCCGGGCGAGCTGCTTCTCCGCCCGGCCCGCCCGCGCCACCTGCTCGGCCCGGTCGAACGGCGTCGGCACGCCGTCCGGCTCGTCGGGCGGCACCGGGACGTCCGGGCCGAACTCGGCGATCAGGTCGTCCGCCGCGACGCCGTGCTCCTCGAGGGTCTTCGCCTCCAGGGTCTCGACCCGCAGGCGCTTCTCGGCCCGCGCCAGCTCGTCGCGGTGCGCGGCGTCGCGCAGCGCGGCGAGCTCGGTCGCCTGGCCGCGGACCTGCTCACGCACCGTGCCGAGCTCGGCCTCGGTGTCCCGCCGCGCCGTCTCGGCCGTCTCCCGCTCGGTCGCGGCGGCGGCGAGCGACCTCTCGAGTGCCTCCAGCGCGACGCCCGCCGCGTCGGCCAACGCGGCCGCGGTCGCGGACTGGCGCTCGCGGACCTCCCGGCGCCGGGCCGCGGCGGCCCGGGCCGCCCGCTCGTTGGCCGCCGAACGCATGAGCGCGTCGGCCCGACCGTGCAGGCTGCGGGCGCGCTCCTCACTGGTCCGCACGGACAGCCTCGCCTCGACCTCCGCCGCGCGGACCGCGGAGGTCGCCGCGACCAGCCGGTCGCGTTCCGCGGGCGAGCGCTCCCCGACGTCCGGTTCGGACGAGCTGGCCGCCAGCTGCGACTCCAGCTCGGTGAGCGCCCCGTAGGCCTGGTCGCGGACCGTCTCCGCGGCGAGCCTGGACCGCTCGAGCCGGCTGATCTCCCCGGCGGCGGAGCCCCTGGTCCGCTCGATCTGGGCGAGGTGCTCGGACAGGGCCCGGTGGCGCGCGTCGGCGGCATGGCGCTCGGCGAGCGCGGCGTCGATCGCGGCGCGGGCCCGCTCGACCTCGGCCCGCGCAGGGCCCATCTCCTCACGGGCCGCCTCGCGGCGGGCGGACGCCTCGGTCGCGCCGCGGTCGGCCTCGTCCGCGGCGGTCTGGATCTCGAGCACCGACGGTGGCGTGGCGCTGCCGCCGACCGCCGACCGGGGCCCGACGACGTCCCCGTCCCGGGTGACGACCCTGGCCTCTGGACTGTGCTCGATCACCTGCCCGGCGACGTCGAGGTCGTCGGCGACGACCGTGTCGGCGAGCAGCTCCCGCAGGGCCGGGGCGTACCGGGCATCGACCACCGTGACCAGGTCGAGGGCGTACACGGCGCCGGCCGGCAGGTCCGGCTTCCGGTCCGCGGGACGTCCCTGCGGGGAACCACCGCCCGCTTCGGCCCGGTCGGCCCCGTCCGCCTGATCGGCCGGGTCAACCTCATCCGTTTGATCAGCCCGGTGGGGCTGGTCCACGCGGTCGGCCGGGACGAGAGCGGCTCGGCCGGCGTCGGCGGTACGCAGCCAGCGCAGGGCGGCCAGCGCGTCGGCGGGCGTGCCGACGAGCAGCGCGTCGGCGGCGGGGCCCAGCGCCGCCGCGATCGCCGCCTGCGCACCCGGCGCGACGGTGACGAAGCTGGCGAGCCGGCCGATGACCTGGACGGAGGGCTCCAGCGGCGGAAGCTGCGCGGGAACCGCCTGCCGCGGGTCGTTCCGCCCGCCACGGCCCGGCCGGCGCTTGCGGCCACCGCCCCCAGCCCCCTCTCCCGCGCTGTTGCCGCCATCGCCGGCGGCGCCGGTACCAGCGTCAGCCGGTGTCGTCTCCCCCGCCGCCGCGCGCAGCAGGGCGCTGGCCCCGTCCGCCGGCTCGAGGGAGAGCTCCAGCGCGTCGCGGCGTGCCTGCCAGGAGGCACGATCGCGCTCCGCTGCCCGCTCGGCGTCGCGCAGGGCCTCCAGGCGCTCGCTCGCCGCCTCATGGACGGCGACGGCCTCGCTGTGCCGCTGCGCGACCTCGTCGCGGGCGGTCTCGATCCGCGCGAGCTCCGTGTCGAGCGCGGAGCGGGACCCGGCGGTCTCGGCGTCCCGGGCGCGGGCGGCATCCAGTGCCTCGGTCATCCGCACGATGTCCGCCTCGGCGGCCCCCGCACGGGACCTGGCGGCCTCGACTCGCCCGCCGAGCCGCGCGATTCCCTCCCGGCGGTCCGAAGCCGCCTTCGCCGCGGCGAGAAGCGCCCTCTCCTCCCGCGCAAGCTCCTCTTCCAGCGAGCCCCGGCGGGCGACGACCTCCTCGAGGGTCTCCCGGTCCAGCTCGAGACGCTCGGTGAGCGCGAGCTCCTGCTCTCGGACGGCCGTCGCCTCCTGCTCCAGCTCCTCCGGGTCGCGACCGCCGCGGTGCTCCTCCGCCGAGCCCAACAGGCGGGAGCGCTCGGCGGCGAGCGACCTGCTCCCCCGCAGCCGTTCCCGGATCGAGGCCAGGCCGTACCAGGTCTCGGCCGCCGCCGCCGCCCGGGGGACGACCGCGGCCAGCCGCGCCTCGAGCTCAGCCTCCCGTCGCTGCCCGTCGGCCAGCGCCTTCTCCGTCTGGGCGACCCGCAGCCGCAGCGCGTCCTCGTCGGCGGCGTCGGAGGCGATCGCGCAGCGGGCGGTGGCCAGATCGTCCGCGAGCAGCCGGAGCCGGGAGTCGCGCAGCGCCGCCTGGATCACGCCCGCCTTGCGCGCGATCTCCGCCTGGCGACCGAGCGGCCCGAGCTGACGCCGCAGCTCGGCGGACAGGTCGGTGAGGCGGGTGAGGTTCGCGGCCATCGCCTCGAGCTTGCGGAGCGCCTTCTCCTTGCGCTTGCGGTGCTTCAGGACACCGGCCGCCTCCTCGATGAACGCGCGGCGGTCCTCGGGCCGGGCGTGCAGGACGGCGTCGAGCTGGCCCTGGCCGACGATCACGTGCAGCTCGCGACCGATGCCGGAATCGCTCATCAGCTCCTGGATGTCCAGGAGCCGGCAGGTGGTGCCATTGATGGTGTATTCGCTCTCACCGCTGCGGAACATCAACCGCCCGACGGTGACCTCGGAGTACTCGATCGGCAGCGCGCCGTCGGTGTTGTCGATCGTCAGCAGGACCTCGGCACGGCCCAGCGCGGGGCGCGACGGCGTGCCGGCGAAGATGACGTCCGACATGGTGCCGCCGCGCAGGGCTTTGGCGCCCTGCTCCCCCAGCACCCAGGCGATCGCGTCGACGACGTTGCTCTTGCCCGAGCCGTTGGGACCCACGACACAGGTGATACCGGGCTCGAGATGCAAGGTGGTCGAGCTCGCGAACGACTTGAAACCCCGCAGGGTGAGGCTCTTGAGATGCACCGGGCTCCGGGCGGCGGAGGGGACGGCAACCCCGCTACCGGGCCGGCGACCACCGACCCGGACGAAGATCGACCGACATTCGTCCCGCTCATGGTACCGAGGGACGCCCGGCGCCCCGGCGAGCGCCGTCCCGCCCCGCACGTCGCCGCGGGACAGCACGGCACCGTGAGCGGGACCGCGCCGACCGGAGAACCGGCAGCCCGATCCGTATGTGCGGCCGCAGTCATACGGCCGCTGTCGTGCGCGCGAAGGCGGCGCGCCGGGCCGCGAGGGCCCCGTCCACAAAGGCGGAGCCAGCGGTGGATCAGCACCCGAGCACGCCAAATAAACTCAAGGCTGCATAACGCCTACCCTGAGCGACGGAAATCGGGCATGACCACCCACGGGCACACCTGGGTGTGCCCGTGGGACGCTAGGGCACACCCGAATGGGACGTACGCAGGCACGACGGAGCCTGCCCGGCTGACGGACCAGGGGGGTCCGTGCCGTGCTGGACACTGCATATGGGGCACACAGGGTGCCCGGATGTCGGGGCTCGGGGGCTCAGGTGAGCGCAGGCTCCACGTCGAGCGCGCGCACGTCGGCAGGGACGTCGACACCGTCCACGAGTGCCTCGTTCACCGCCCGGACGCGTGCAAGCTCTGACTCGAGCTCAGCTACTCGGGCGCGAAGACGGCGTACCTCGTACGAGAGACGCATGTCGCTGCCGGAACCGACGTGGCCGAAAAGGGCCTTCGCCATGGTGATGGTCCTCCACGATGAGTGACCTAGCGGGATGTTGGGCGCGACGGGACCAGAAAGATCGGAGCGCGGCCCAGAGAATGACCTAAGAATCCCACGTCAGGCGACCGAAAGTCAAGAGCATGCCACAAGGCCACTGCCCGGTCCGCCGAACATCGGAAAATCCTCGCCGGCGTACACCCGACGGGACACATGACCCGGGACCAGTTGCAGCACGTTCACCCCCGCTCCGCCATGTGGCGAGTTCGACAGGTGGCTTGTTCCTCATCCCCTTCCTCCCACGTTCGGGCCTGCCACCAGCCACGATCATGCGATGCCGCAGGGGAAGCAGAGCGGCGCGAAGTGACAGCGGACAGCATTGATCAACAATCGACGCGGTGACAGCGTGGTCCCACCAGGCAAAAACGCACTCACGCCACCGAAGGCTTCTCCGCGAAGTTCGACGCCGTTCGTACACGCGTCGCCGCAGATTGCGCGTCTGTTCAATCGACGCGTTCGCGCCCTTCGTCCGACGCGCTTCAGCGCCGCAGGAAGCCAGCCAATCCGCCTCGCGGCTCGCCCCAGACATGATCGACCCGCTCGGTGTGCCCCGGGGTGTGACCGGTCACCAGCAGCTCGAGCAGCGCCTCGCAGGCGCCCCGCTCACCCTCCGCGATCACCGCTACGGCACCGTCGGGCAGATTGGTGGCAGAGCCGACCAGCCCGAGACGACGGCCCTTGGTGCGCACGTAGTCACGGAACCCGACTCCCTGGACAAGACCTTCGACCCGGGCGGTGAGGCGGACCATGTCCCCGCCGGAGGCGTCCTTCGTCGCGCGAACCTCGTTCATCGGGGCGGTAGGGTACTAGCCATTGTGGACACCATGTGCATCGAGAGCGCGCAGCTCAACAGGGACGCCCAGGCCACCGTTCAGGCCGGGCCGCGACGTGGGACGCCGTCGAGCGAGACCACCGTTGGTGACCGCGTGCACACGCCGAGGCGATCTGCGATTCGGCGATCTCTCGCGTGTGCCGCCGCCGCGGGCTCGATAGGTGCCGCACTCCTCCTCTCCGGTTGTGGTCAGGACTTTCATCAGGACGGTGGGGTCACCCCGGTTCCGCACGCCAGCACCGAGGGCGTCCGCACCGTGACGCCGGCCCCGGCCCCCTCCGAGGAGGTGATCGGGCCGGGCTACGCGCCGCCGCGCGGCGAGCGGCCGACTCAGACCGCGGTGCCCAACCTGCCCGGCGGCAAGCTGTAGGTATCTGGCGAGTCGGTGCGGCCGGGTCCTGGTCGCACCGACTCCTGGCGCCACACCGACTCCAGGTCAGCCCTCGGGCGGATCTGCGCACGGCCCCGTCATCCGGTCAACTGATCTGCCGCCGCGCCCGCCGCTGCGACGGCACCCGCCTGCCCTCCCCGAGGTCTGCCCGCTGGCCGGCCTGATAGCCGTCCCGACCGCCGGATCCGGAGAGCTGCCTCGTTCGGGTCGTGCGCAAACGCGGATAGACACGGGCGAGATGTGCCTCGACCAGGCCCTCCCGACCGGCCAGCACGACCGCGACCGAACGCCGGGCGGCCGGCCCGGCGGCGGCCGGGTCGGCCGCCCGGCTCTCCTCCGCCCTGCGGCGCGCCGCCTCCTCGGCCTGGGCGAGCCTGTCCCGGACGGCGACGGCGAAGCCCGCCATCCAGGACCGGCGGAAAGCTCGCGGATCCTCCCAGGCCGGCGGACGGGCCGCCGCGAGGCCGTGCGCCTGCTGGACGAGCAGCGAGGTGTAGATCATCTGCACCCGCTCGATGTCGACCGCCATGCCGAACAGGTGCGCGGAGTGCAGGGTTGCTCCGCCGCTGCCCGCCGGAGACGGCGCCGTGCGGTGCACGAGCCGGCAGCCCAGGGGGTCGGCGACGCTGGCGAGCAGAGAGATCTTGTCCCGCGCGTACGGCGCGTCGATGCCCATCACGACGTCGCCGGCGGCCGGGCCGGTGGGAGAACCGTCCTCGATCAGTGCCCGGTCGATGCCGTATTGGGCGATGAGCTCCGCCGCCTTGGCGTTGTAGCTCTCCCGGGCCGCGTCAGGCAGGCCCTCGGCCTCCGCCATCGCCAGCAGCTTGCGCACGCGGCCGAGCAGAGCGTCGGGGTTCATGGCGCCTCCGTCCACGATCCTCCTCCGGAGTGGATACCAGAAGAGAACACAGTCTGTGAGGCCCCGCCGGACCGGGCACGGCTGTCATCGCCAGCGCCCCCGGTCACGGCCACCGACGAGGCTGAGTCGAATACCTGCGGGATCCTGCTTCCCGCCCGACCGCCGCGTGCCAGACCGACCTGTGTTGGACCGACCCGTGCCGGACCGACCTGTGCTGGACCGGCTTGCTCCCGATCCGACGCGAAGCGATTCGAACGCGCGTTCGAAGGGTATCACCGGACCCGGCGGGGCCGGGGCTGGCACGCCGGGCAGCTGAAGCTCGAGCGGTTCATGAACGCGTCCCGGCGGATGGTCGAGGCGCAGCGGGAGCACGCCTGGCCGCCGCGTCCGTAGACCTCCAGCGAGCGTTCGAACAGCCCGCTGACGCCCTCGGTCGAGACGTAGAGCCGGTCGAAGGAGGTACCGCCGGCGGCCAGCGCCGCCGTCATCACCGTGCGGACCGCGTCAAGCAGCCGCAGCGCCTCGGCGCGGGTCACCGTCTCGGTCGGGCGGGCGTAATGCAGGCGCGCGGCCCACAAGCCCTCGTCCGCGTAGATGTTGCCCACGCCGCTGATCAGCGTCTGGTCGAGCAGGGCGCGCTTGAGGCCGGTGCGCCGGCGGCGCAGCGCGTCGGCGAAACGCTCCGGGTCGAAGTCGACGGAGAGCGGGTCGGGCGCGATGTGGGCGATCGGGGCAGGCAGCTCCGCCCCGCCCGAGACCACAGCAAGACCACCGAACGTCCGCTGGTCCACGAAGCGCAGCTCGCGGCCCTCGTCGGTGAACCGGAAACGGACCCGCAGGTGTACCTGGTCCGGGCTGTCCGCCGGAACCACGAGGAGCTGGCCGCTCATCCCGAGATGACCGAGCAGCGCGTCACCGACCGCCGGGCCGCCCGGTTCAGACGGCGTGAGCCCGAGCCACAGGTACTTGCCGCGCCGGCGCGCCGTGGCCACCGTCTGCCCGACAAGCGAGGCGGCGAAGTGGTCGGCCCCGGCGAGATGGCGGCGGACCGCCCGCAGGTGATGGACCTCCACCTCGGCGACAGTGCGGCCGACCACCCCGCGCTCGAGGCCCCGGCGGACGACCTCGACCTCGGGCAGCTCAGGCATCACCAATGGCGAGAGTCATCGGGAGTCCCGCGCCGCCGGCGTCGCGTCGCCCCTCACCGCCACGTCCACGTCCGCATCGCTCGCCGGCCCCGTTCCGTCCACCGCGGACGCCCGGCCCGACGCGGCGCCGTTAGCCGAAGCGGCAGCTCCGTTACCCAAACCGGCGGCGGTATCGCCCGGATCGGCGGACGCGGCGGCCGTCAGCTCGTCCTCGGCGTTCACCGCCGAGCGCTTCTCGAGCACCGCGAAGGCGGCGGCCGCGGCGCGCTGCTCGGCCTCCTTCTTGCTACCGCCCTCACCCTCGCCGAGCACCTCGCCGGCGACCCGCGCGAACGCGGTGAACCGCTTCGCGTGATCGGGGCCGGCCTCGGTGACGGCATAGTCGGGCGGGCCGAGGCCCAGCAGAGCCGTCTGCTCCTGCAGCGAGGTCTTCCAGTCCAACCCGGCGCCGCGCCCGGCCGCCTCGTCGAGGAGTGGGTCGAAGAGCCGGTGGACGAACCCGGAGGCCACGTCGAGGCTGTTCGAAAGGTAGACGGCCCCGATCACAGCCTCCAGCGTGTCGGCCAGGATGCTGGGCTTGTCCCGCCCGCCGGTCGCCTCCTCGCCGCGGCCGAGGAGCAGGTAGGGCCCGATGCCCGCCGTACCGATCCGCCGCGCGACGTCGGCCAGTGCCCGCATGTTCACCACCGAGGCACGCTGCTTGGCGAGCTGCCCCTCGGGGAGGTCGGGATGGCGGCGGAACAGCGCGGCCGTGACGATCAGGCCGAGCACCGCGTCACCGAGGAACTCCAGCCGCTCGTTCGTGGGCAGCCCGCCGTTCTCGTACGCGTACGAACGGTGGGTCAGCGCGCGGTCGAGCAGCTCGGGGTCGATGTGGACGTCGAGCGCCTCGACCAACCCGTCCCGCGGCGGGGGGACCGACTGTGACCGGCTCATCGGGACAGCCCCGCCAGTTCCCGGCGGCGGTCGACGAGCGTCGCCATGGCCTGCCGCACCGCCCCGGAGAGCCCGGCGCGCACGGCGCCCGCGGCGACGCGGACAGCCTCCGGCAGCGCTCCCGGCCCCACCGGGGCCGTCGCGGCCGGCCCACCCGCTCGGACGGCCGTCCCGTCCACTCCCAGCACGATGATTCCCCCCTGAAGGTCCGAACTGTTCGCCTGCCAGCAGGCCGGGTCCGTCTCGTGCCGTGCCCGGCGCGCGCTGGGGTTCAGCGCGGAGAGCACCACGTCACCGGTGTATCCGTCGGTGACGACGACGTCGACGCCGGTTCCGGTCCGGAGCCTGTCGGCGGTGACCGGACCGACGAAGTCGAGGCCCAGCGACGCGAGCAGGTCACCGGCCGAGCGGCGTAACGGGTCCAGGAGGGCTGGCCGCGCCGACAGCAGCCCGACCGCCGGAGCGCCGACACCGAGCCGGACGTGCGCCAGCCGTGCGCCCGCGAGGGCGAACTGGGCCAGCTCGTCGGCGGTCACGTCGACCGAGCCGCCCGCGTCACAGAGGATCACCGGGGACTCGGCCGGCCCGACGACCGCGGCCGCGGCGGCCCGGGTCGCGCCGGGCACCAGCCCGAACGTGAACCCGGCCGCCGCGATGACCGCTTCGAGCGGGGCCACGGAGACCATCGCGTCGGCGTGGCCGTCCCGGACGAGACGGGCCGCGACGCGGACCCCGGCCTCCCGCCGCGCACGTACCTCACGCAGCGCCTCGGGGCCCGGCGCCACGCCACGCGACGCGTTCACCAGCCGGACGCGGCCGCCCTCGAGCACACCGTGCTCGGCGAGCACGGGGGCGACCGTGTCCGTGGGCGCCACCACGGTCAGGGTCACCCGCGGATCGGCATCGAGGACGGCGGTGATCTCGCCGAGCAGGTCGCCCGGCGGGGAGCCCGCTCCGATCAGGTCGACAGCGACACGTGCCACACCGTGGTCAGACGTCGAGCACCTGGCGATCGTTGTAACGGCCGCAGGTCGGGCACATGGTGTGCGGCCGGATCGTGTGCCCGCGCGAGCACTTGGCCAGCGCCGGCGCCTTGGCCTTCCACTGCGCCCGACGGGACCGGGTGTTGCTGCGCGAGGTGCGCCGCTTCGGGACTGCCACTAGTCCTTCTCCTTGTTATCGGTGGTGGCAGGGGCCTCGGCAAGGCCGGACAGAGCCGCCCACCTCGGGTCCTGCTGGGTGTGGGAATGGTCCGGCCCGAGATCGTCGAGCCGCCCACCGCAGTCGACACACAGGCCGGCACAGTCGGGACGGCAGACCGGCGACAGCGGGAGGCTGAGCACGACGGCGTCACGCACCACCGGCTCGAGATCGACGTGATCGTCCACGAGGACGCTGGTGTCGTCCTCGTCCTCGGTCTCGACGGCCCGCTCCGGGTAGTAGAACAGCTCGAGGATCTCCACGGACGCCGAGTCGGAGACCTCGTCGAGGCAGCGGCCGCACTCGCCGACGAGGGGGACGGTGACCACCCCGCTTACGAGGACGCCCTCCATGACGGACTCGAGCCGCAGGTCGAGCTCGACGGCGGCACCGGTGGGCACGCGCACCAGCTCGGTGCCGAAATCCGAAGGCTGGATGATCGTCGTCTCGACACGCCGCAGCGAGCCCGGCCGGCGGCCGAGCTCTCGGGTGTCGAGGACGTAGGGCCCCCGGGGGGCGCGCCGACGGGCTCGTTGTGTGGTCATGGCTGTCACAGCAGATGTTCTCACGTCGCGGTCGGTGTCGGAGTGACCTGGGGACGGGCACCGGTCGTACGGACCCGGAATGCACCCGCCCCGAGCCTCCCGAATCGCCGCCACCCGGCCGGCCGTGAACCGATCGGCGTGGACGCCGGCCGGCCCGGCCCGGAGGCCGAACGACCTGGGTGACGACCTGGATGTGTCGGGAGGACGCGCCCACGTCACCGGGCACGGACCACCAGACTATCCGATCGGTGCTCCCGCGCCGGAGGTCAGCCGGACATGGCCCGTCATGCCACCGCGAGCGGCGGGCACACCGGCCCACCGCTCGCCGTCCTCAGGCCGGTCGGGGTCCATCCGCTGCCCGGGCGCGGCGGCGGCGTTCAGCGGCCCACCGAGACCGGCCGGGCTGGCGCCGACGCCGGCGGCGTCGGCGCCAGCCGGATCGATCCCGCCGCCGTGCATCCCACCACCGTGCATTCCGTCGGTGTGCGGACCGCCAGCGTGCGGACCGCCAGCGCTGGAGAAAGCCGCCTCCGGGCCCGCCTGGCCGCCGCCGGAGACCGCCGGGTGGAGGTCCGTTCCGCCGGCGCCGACCGCCGCCGACCACGAGCCCACCGGTGCGGCCGCCGCCGGCCCCGCTCCCCCGAACTGATGCGGGCCGGCCGGACCGCCGGCCCCGCCGTGGGCGCCGGCCGCGCCCGCCACAGCGCCACGGGAGGCCAGCCGCTCACGGCCCCGGGCGACCGAGGCGAGCGTACGGTCGAGGACCTCCTCGAACCCGGCCAGCTTGCCGTCGACGTAGGAGTCGATCTGGCTGCGCATATCGTCCGACGCCTGGCGGGCGGCCGCCATGATCGCCGCGGCGTCGGCCTCCGCCTGGGCGACCACCGCGCTGCCCGAGGCCAGTCGGGCGCCCTCGCGCCGGCCGTCGGCCACGATCGCGGCGGCCCGCCGGTGCGCGTCGTCGATGATCGCCTCGCTGTCCGCCAGTACCCGGTCGGCGTCGGCCAGCCGCTCGGGCAGCCGCGCCCGCAGGTCCTCCAGCGCCTCGAGCATCTCGGCGCGGTTGAGCACGCAGGACGTCGTCAGCGGCATCGCCCGCGCCCCCTCGACCACAGCGATGATCAGGTCGAGGCGCTCAGCGAGATCATCCATGACCGGTAGGTTACGACCGGCCGACGGAGCACCCGGCAGCGACACTCCGCTAACCGACACGGACCCGCCACGACGACCCGGAAGCCCGATATCGACGCGACGCGACGATACGACCCCGCCGCGCACACGCCATCACAACAGAAACACAACAACCACTTGATGGCAGACGCCCGCCGGCGGCGCCCACAGGGGTGCCGCCGGCGATCGGTCCGCACTCGGGCGACTAGGGCGCGGAGCGGTCCCGCAGGCCCTTGAGGACGACGTCCGGCACCAGCCCGGAGACGTCGCCGCCGTAGCGGGCGACTTCCTTGACAAGGCTCGAGGAGAGGAACGCGTACTGCGGGTTCGTACTCATGAACAGGGTCTCCACTCCGGCCAGCGAGTGGTTCATCTGTGCCATCTGCAGCTCGTAGTCGAAATCACTGACGGCCCGCAGGCCCTTGACAATGGACTGGATGCCGCGCACCCGACAGAAGTCGACCAGCAGGCCGTGCGACGAGTCCACTACGACGTTGGTGGGTGCGTCGGGATGGCTGCGCACCGCATCCCGGATGAGGTCGATCCGTTCTTCGATCGTGAACAGATGGGCCTTCGATTTATTGATCAGAACGGCGACGACGACCTCGTCGAAGAGCTTGCTCGCTCTGACGATGATGTCGAGGTGACCGTTGGTGATGGGGTCGAACGATCCGGGACAGACTGCCCTCCTCATGATCGATTACCGTACCAGAGGACCCCCTCTCCGTACCTGCGCTCACGCAGTGCTATGAGGCCGTCCGGCCAGGTCACGGGACCGCTCCGGTACGCGCGCTCGACCACACAGACCGCGCCCGGGGCCAGCCAGCCGCCGCCGACCAGCTGCCCGAGCACGCCGTCGAGCTCGGCGCCGGGCAGGGCGTAGGGCGGATCGAGGAAGACCACGTCGTAGGCCTCGGCCGGGGTGGCGGACAGGACCCGTTCCACCGCCGAGCGCACCACCTCGGCGCCCGCCAGGCCGAGGGCCTCCGCGTTGCGGCGCAGGGTGCGCACCGCCGTCGCGTCCCGGTCGACGAGCAGGGCGTGCGCCGCGCCGCGGGACAACGCCTCGAGCCCGACCGCGCCGGAGCCCGCGTACAGGTCCGCGACCCTTGCTCCAGCGAGATCCACCAGCGTCGCGAGTGTGTTGAACAAGCCCTCCCTCGTCCGTTCGGAGGTGGGCCTGGTCGCGCCGCCCGGCGGCACCACCAGCCGCCGCCCCCCGGCGTGCCCGCCGACGATCCGCGTCATCGCCAGGTCAGCCCTTCTCCAGGAAGGCCGCGCTGGCCTCGTCCAACGCGGCCGTGAGCCGGCGCAGCAGGGCCGGCTGGCCCTCGAGCTCGGGGTCCGCCGCCACGAGCGCCCCGGCCTCCTCACGCGCGGCGCGGATGAGGTCCTCGTCCCGCAGCAGCTCGAGCAGGCGCAGCGACCGGCGCCCGCCGGACTGGGCCGCACCGAGGACGTCGCCCTCCCGCCGCTGGACGAGGTCGAGCCGGGCCAGCTCGGCGCCGTCCGACGTCGCGGCGACGGCCAGCAGGCGCTCGGCGGCCGGCACGGCGCCGTCGACGGAGGTGTGCAGCAGGCACACCCCGGGCGCACTGCCCCGCCCCACCCGCCCGCGCAGCTGGTGCAGCTGGGACACCCCGAACCAGTCGGCATCCATGATGATCATGACGGTGGCGTTCGGGACGTCCACGCCGACCTCGATCACCGTGGTGGCCACCAGGACGTCCACCTCGCCGGCGGCGAAGCGGGTCATGATCTCGTCCCGGACCGGGGAGGGCAGCCGCCCGTGCAGGCCCTCGACGCGCAGGCCGGCGAGCTCGCCCGTGGCGAGCCGGGGCAGCACCTCGGTGACCGTCGCGCCGACGCGCTCCCCTTCCCGCGGGCCGGCCCCGCTCGCGGGCGGCCCGGACGGCTCCTCGCCGCCGTCTCCGCCCTCGCCGTCGCCGACCCGGGGGCACACCACGTACGCCTGGTGCCCGGCGGCGACCTCGTCTCGCACCCGGCCCCACATCCGGTCCATGAAGTGACTCTTCGCCGCGGGGACGACGAAGGTCGAGATCGGCGAGCGCCCGGCCGGGAGCTGGTTCAGTGTGGAGACCTCGAGATCACCGAACACCGTCATGGCCACGGTGCGCGGGATGGGCGTCGCGGTCATGACGAGCAGGTGCGGCGGGCGCCGGCCCCGCGAGCGCAGCTCGTCGCGCTGTTCCACGCCGAACCGGTGCTGCTCGTCGACGACGACCAGGGCCAGGTCCGCGAAGGCGACGTCCGCGCCGAGCAGCGCGTGGGTGCCGACCACGAGGCCGACGCTGCCGTCGGCGACGGCGGCGAGCACCTCGCGCCGGGCCCGGGCCGGCATCGAGCCGGTCAGCAGCGCCACCCTGGTCGCGGGGCCGTCCACCCCGAGCTCGCCGGCCCGGGCCTGGTCGCCGAGCAGTTTGAGCAGGCTGCGGTGATGCTGGGCCGCCAGCGTCTCGGTGGGTGCCAGCATGACGGCCTGCCCGCCCGAGTCGACGGCGGTGAGCATGGCCCGCACGGCGACCACCGTCTTGCCCGAGCCGACCTCGCCCTGCAGCAGCCGGTGCATCGGGAACGCCCTGGCCATCTCGGCCGCGATGGTCTCCCCCACCTCGCGCTGGCCGTCGGTCAGCGCGAACGGCAGCGCGGCGTCGAACGCGTCGAGCAGGCCGCCGGCGCACCCCGGCCGGGACACCGTGGCGGCCAGCTCCGCGCGCCGGCGCCGCTGGGCGAGGGCGACCTGCACGACGAGCGCCTCGTCCCACTTCAGCCGGGTGCGGGCGACGGCGATGTCGGCCCGCGAGGTCGGGCGGTGGGCCAGTTCGTAGGCTCTGCGCAGGCTGGCGAGGCGATGTCGGGACCGCAGCACCGCCGGAAGTGGATCGTCCAGCTCGCCGAGCGAGTCGAGCACCAGCCGCAGGCAGCGCGCCAGCGTCCAGCTCGTGATCTTCGCCGTGGCCGGGTAGATCGGGACGAGGGAACCGGCGAATCCGGCGGCCACCGGGGCCGGCTCGCCCGCCGCCGCGGCGCCGCTCCCGGCACCGCCGGCTCCTTCGACGACGCCGACTCCATCGGCACCGCTGGCTCCGTCGGCTCCGTCGGCCCCGTCGGCGTCGCCTTCGGGGTCTGGCGCGTCGAGGAGATGGACCTCGGGATGGATGAGCTGGCGCCGGCCGCGGAACTCGGCCACCTTGCCGGCGAACAGCGCGGTCGTGCCGGGGACGAGCTCCTTCGCCCGCCACTGCTGGTTGAAGAACACCAGCGAGAGCTCACCGCGGCCGTCGGTGACCGTGATCTCCGTGCGGCCACCACCGCCGCGCCGGCGCGGCCCGCCACCCGACCCGGGCCGGCCCTGGTGCCGGACGACCTTCGTCACCCGGGCCTGCACGGTGGCGATCTCGCCGACGGCGAGCTCGTGGAGATCGGTGAGCTCGCCGCGCTCGTGGTAGCGCCGCGGGAGGTGGTCGAGGAGATCCCCGACGGTATCGAGTTCCAGGCCGTCGGCGAGCAGCGCGGCGGTGCGCGTTCCCAGCGGGCCCTTCAGCGGGGTGTCAAGGTCGAGCACCCTTCGATACTGCACCGCACCACCGACACTCTCGGTGGCCGGCTCGTCCCGGTCTCGGACGTCGGGGGGCCGGCCACTCTCGACAGCTGGCTCGTCCCCGCCACGGACGCCCGGGCAGGCCGATCGCCTCTTCCGCCCATCGGCGCGGGTCTCTCACCCACCGGCGCAGGCCGCGGCGACCTCGATCGCCACGACTGGGGTAGCCTCGCAGTCGACTACAGGCTAGAGCGGCCGGCAGTTCCCGGCCATCGCGATCGACGGAGTGTTCTCGTGTCTTCGGTGTGTGACGTCTGCGGCAAGGGGCCGGGCTTCGGCATGTCGGTCTCCCACTCCCACCGGCGCACCCGCCGTCGTTGGAACCCCAACATCCAGACCGTCCGGGCGATGGTCGGCCGTACACCCAGGCGGCTCAACGTCTGCACCTCGTGCCTGAAGGCGGGCAAGGTCACCCGCGGCTGACCCGGCCGGCGCCCGGATCCCGCCACAGCGGCCTGACCGGGGGCGGCACCGCGGCGGCCTGTAGACAGGCCGGGCGGCCCTCTGGAGGGCTTAGGCCAGGGCTCCACGGGCATCGGCTACTGTCCCGGCATGGGAGCCTCCACGCGCAGGGTTCGGCTCGTCCTTCTGTTCGGCGGCCGTAGCACGGAGCATTCGATCTCGTGCGTGTCCGCCGGCGGGGTGCTGCGGGCGCTCGACCGGTCCCGTTACGACGTGATCCCGGTCGGCATCGACACCGAGGGCCGCTGGGCGGTGCTGCCCGACGACAGTCCGGCGCTCGCCCCGGTGGGCACGGATCTCCCCATCGTCGACGCGTCGGCCGGCCTGGCCGTCACGCTGCCCCCGAGCCCGTCCGCGGCGCCGGTGGTGGTGCACGACCCGTCCGCGGCGCTGCGCGACCTGGGCCCCGTTGACGTGGTCTTCCCGTTGCTGCACGGGCCGTTCGGCGAGGACGGCACGATCCAGGGCCTGCTCGAGATGGCCGGGCTGCCCTACGTGGGCTCCGGAGTGTTCGCCAGCGCCGCGGCCATGGACAAACAGCACATGAAGAGCATGCTCGCCGCAGCCGGCCTGCCCGTCGGCCCCTACGCCGTCCTGCGGCCCGGCCAGGCGCTGTCGGAGCCCGACCGCGAGCGGCTCGGGCTCCCCGTCTTCGTCAAGCCCGCGCGCGGCGGCTCCAGCATCGGCATCAGCCGGGTGGACGCCTGGGCCGACCTCGACACGGCGCTGAAGACAGCCCGGGCCAGCGACCCGAAGACACTCGTCGAGGCGGCGGTCGTCGGCCGCGAGATCGAGTGCGGCGTCCTCGACAGCCTCGACGGCTCCGGCCCACAGGCGAGCGTGCCGGCCGAGGTCACCATCACCTCGTCGGCCGGCTTCTACGATTTCGAGGCGAAGTACCTCTCGGACGGAGCCGTCTTCGACGTGCCCGCGCGCCTGCCGGGTGAGCTGACCGAGCGGGTCCGCGCGGCCGCGGTCGCCGCGTTCGAGGCGTTGGACTGCGCCGGGCTGGCGCGGGTCGACATGTTCGTCACGCCGTCGGGCGAGATCGTCCTCAACGAGGTCAACACGATGCCCGGGTTCACCCCGATGTCGATGTACCCACGGATGTGGGCCGCCTCCGGGATCGACTACGCGGCCCTGGTGGACCGCCTCGTCCAGCTCGCCCTGCGCGACGGCGCGGGCCTTCGCTGACGCCGGCCTGACGCCACCGTGAGGCGAGGCCAGGCGCCGCCCAGACCCGAACCCGGGGCCCGGCGGCCTGAGCCCAGAGCCTGGCCCGCCCCTGACCCGGCGTCAGGCGGTCGTGGACCTGGTGTGCGCGCGAACCGCCGGCGCCAGGGCCACCAGGACCTCGAACGCCTGCCGGTCCGCCGGCAGGGTCAGCACCACCTGGGGAGTCCTGGTCGGGGTGGAGTAGCGGACCTGGGAACCGACGTCCTCGGTGAACCAGGCGACCTGATCGACCTCGGAGAGGGTCGAGTCAGGCCGGTAGGTCGCCGCGACGCCGGAGGCTCCACAGGTGAGAACGACCGGGTCGGACCCGAACGCCGCCGCGGTCGGAGCGGAAGGCTCCACCTCACGGCGGTCGAGACCGTCACCCAGCGAGTCGGGCAGAGCGGCGGTCAGCGCCTCGCAGGACGCCCGGTCCGCACCGGCCGGCACGGGCGCGCCGGTGATCGCCACAGGCCCAGGCCCACCACACGCGGTGAGCGGACCCGCCAGACCCGCCAGACCCGCGATACAGAGCGGGAGAAGCCGGACCCGCCGCGCGGCCCGCGCCCTGGGGCACAAGCCGGCGGACGGGTCGTGCCGAGTCAGAAATGGACGACGGGGCACGTCAGGGTACGAGTGATGCCGTCAACCGACTGGACTCGTGACATCACGAGTTTTCCCAGGTCATCGACGCTGGCCGCCTGCGCGCGCACAATGACGTCATAGGGACCGGTCACATCCTCGGCCTGGGTGACCCCCGGGATCTGCTCGATCTCCTTGGCCACCGATGCCGACTTGCCGACCTCGGTCTGGATAAGGATATACGCGTGGACCACAGACGCTCCCTCGTCGGACGTCGACAGCCCGTCGAGCAGACACGGGCTGACAGAAGGTAACAGGCAAACGGGCCGGATGAGAGGGTCTGCGGCGAGGAATTTGCTCTGATCGCCCGACTGGCACGGAGGAACCGCGCCCCGCAGCCGGTGAACTCGGCCGTTTCAGGCCCGCCAGGCCCGCTCCAGACCTCACTGTGAGGATCCACACGCCATGACGCCAGCGATACCACCGAACCCGGCCCCGCCCCGGGTGTTGACCATCGCCGGATCGGACTCCGGGGGCGGCGCCGGCATCCAGGCGGATCTCAAAACGATGCTGGCGCTCGGTGTGCACGGGATGAGCGCGATCACCTCGGTGACGGCGCAGAACTCCCTCGGCGTGCAGGGCGTCTGGGACCTCCCCCCGGAGGCGGTGCGCGCACAGATCCGCGCCGTCGCCGACGACATCGGCGTGGACGCGGTGAAGACCGGGATGCTCTCCTCCGCGCCCCTCGTCGGGGTGGTGGCGCGGGAGCTCGCCGGGCTGGGGGCACCGTGCGTGGTCGACCCGGTGGGGGTCTCCAAGCACGGCGACCCGCTGCTGGCCGCCGACGCGGTGGACGTGCTGCGCACCGAGCTCCTCCCCCGCGCGACCGTCGTCACCCCGAACCTGGACGAGGTGCGGCTGCTGACCGGCATCGAGGTCACCGACGAGACCGACCTGCATCGCGCCGCGGCGGCCCTGCTCGCCCTGGGCCCGGCGTGGGTGCTGGTCAAGGGAGGCCACCTGCCGGGCGACGCCGTCGACCTGCTGACCGACGGGTCGACCGACATCCTGCTGCGCGCCGAGCGGCTGCCGCGCGAGCACACCCACGGGACGGGCTGCACGCTCGCCTCCGCGATCGCCGCGCGCCTGGCGCGGGGCGACGACGTCCCGACCGCGGTGCGGGCGGCCAAGACATATGTGACCGGAGCGCTCGCCGCCGGCTTCCCGCTCGGCGCCGGGATCGGGCCCGTCGACCACGGCCATCTGACCCGGGCCGGCACCGTCTGATCCGGACCTCCGCCGCCCACGGCGGGGCGCCGCCGGCGGCAGCGGGCCGGGCCGGTAGCTCTCCGCGATCATCCGCACGGAACATATTCGAACACATGTTCGCCCATCGCGCACCGTGGCACGTGCCCGGACGCCCCGTGGCGCCGGTCACCCGGTCTGATTGAATCTCCCCGGCTTCAGCCAGGAGCTGACGCACCGAAAACCTGGCGCATCCGACTCATCGCCGTGGAGGCAGCCCGTGAGGGAACCCAGTTCCGGTACGACCACACCCGCGGGTTCGGACCGCCACTGGTACAGGATCGTCGGCGGTGCGCCGCTCACCGGGTCCGTCGAGGTCTCCGGCGCCAAGAACTCGGTCACCAAGCTGCTCGTCGCCACCCTGCTGACCCCCGAGCCCTGCACGCTGAGCCGGGTGCCGCGCATCGTCGAGGTGGACGTCGTCCTCGGCATGCTCGCCGAGCTGGGAACGCAGGTCGAGTGGCTCGACTCGCACACGGTGCGGGTGACGACCCCGCGCATCGAGGACGCCTCGCTCGCCGAGGCCTACTCCGGGGTCAACCGCATCCCCATCCTGATGATGGGCCCGCTGCTGCACCGGGTCGGCGAGGCCGTCGTCCCGCTGCCCGGCGGCTGCCGGATCGGCAAGCGGCCGGTCGACTTCCACCTGCGCGGGCTGCGCGCCATGGGCGCGGAGATCATCGAGCAGCTCCGCTCGGTCGAGGTCAAGACCCTGGGCCTGCACGGGGCGCACGTGACGCTGCCGTTCCCGAGCGTCGGGGCCACCGAGAACCTGCTGCTGGCCGCCGTGCGGGCCAAGGGCACCACGGTGATCTCGAACGCCGCGGTGGAGCCTGAGATCATCGACCTCATCCTCTTCCTGCAGCAGATGGGCGCGCTGGTCGACGTCGAGGTCGACCGCACGATCGTCGTGCAGGGCGTCGAGGCGCTGCGCGGGGCGACGCACGAGGCCATCCCCGACCGTATCGAGGTCGCCTCGTTCGCCGCGGCGGCCGTCGCGACCAACGGCTGGGTGGACGTCGTCGGGGCCCGCCAGGAGCACGTGGCGACCTTCCTGAACCACCTGCGCCGCCTCGGCGGGGAGTTCCAGGTGAGCCCGCACGGGCTGACCTTCCACCGGGCGCGCGAGCTCACCGCGACGCACGTGCAGACCGACGTCCACCCCGGGTACATGACCGACTGGCAGCAGCCGCTGGCCGTGCTGCTGACCCAGGCCAAGGGCGCCTCGGTGATCCACGAGACGATCTACGAGGACCGCTTCGGCTACACCCGCCAGCTCAACGAGATGGGCGCGGACATCGCCCTGTCGACGTTCTGCCTGGGCGGCAAGGCGTGCCGGTTCGCGTCCCGGGACTTCGAGCACTCGGCGGTCGTCAGCGGTCCCACCCGGCTGCGCGGCACCGACCTGGAGATCCCCGATCTACGTGCCGGGTTCGCCTATGTGATGGCAGCCCTGGTCGCCGAGGGGTCCAGCCTGATCAGCGGCACCCGGTTCCTCGAGCGCGGATACGAGGACCCGGTGGGCAAGCTCCGCTCGATCGGCGCGCTGATCGAGACCGTGCCCGCGGACGTTCCGCCCGACAGCACCGACAGCACCGGCGCCGCGGGGAGCCGCGCCACCGGCTGAGCCGGCGAACGGCTCACGGCAGGGACCACAACCGGATGGTCTGGTCCTTGCCGGTGCTGGCCAGGATCCGGCCGTGCGGGGCGAACCGGACCGACATCACCCAGTCCGCGTGGCCCGCCAGTGGCCGGCCACGCGGCCGCGCGCGGGTCCGGTCGGAGGTATCCCACAGCCGGACCACATTGTCGAAGCCGCCGCTGGCCAGGGTGCGGCCGTCCGGGGCGAAGGCGAGCGCCCAGACACGGTTGTCGTGCCCTGCCAGCGGACGGCCCAGCGCGGTCGGGCGGTCCGGAACAGTGACGTCCCACAGCCGGATCACACCGTCGACGCCGCCGGTCGCGAGGGTCCGTCCGTCCGGCGCGAACGCGGCCACGAGCGCGGACGTGGGCCCGGCGACGATGCGTGCCAGCCGGCGCGGCGCGCGCCGGTTCGTGATGTCCCAGAACAGCACGTCCCGGTCGTAGCCGGCGGCGACGAGCAGGTGGTCGTCCGGGGCGAACGCCACCGAGGTCACGAACGAGGTCGCGCCGGTCACCGGCCCGCCTAGCGGACGGGGCGCGCCACGGTCGGCCATGTCCCACAGCTGGACCGACCGGTCGTCGCTTCCGGTGGCGAGCATGCGACCGTCGGTGGCGAACGCCGCCGAGCGCACGGGCCCCGCGTGGGCCCTCAGCGGCCTGCCCAGCAGATGGGGAGCGCCGGGCCGGGTGACGTCCCACAGCCGCAGCGAGCCGTCCCAGCTGGTGCCGGCGAGGGTGTGCCCGTCGGGCGAGAACACGACCGACGTGACCCCGTCATCCGGGCCGTCCGGCGTGCGCCCGACCAGCCGGGGCGCGGCCGGTTCGGCGACGTCCCACAGCAGCACCTCGCCATCCTTGGCGCTGGTGGCCATGATCATCCCGTCCGGGGAGAAGTCCGCGGACAGGACCCAGCCGCCGTGGCCCGCCAGCGGCGGGCCGGCCGGGCGCGCCGCCGCCCGCCGCCCGATGCCGAAGCGGCTCCCCGTGCCCCGGACGGTCGGGTTCCCGGCCACCGTGGGAGTCCGGCCGCGCCCCCCGGACCCCGCCTCGGCGGGTGCGGACCCCACGGCCGGGGGTGGGGTCAGGGCCGGAGCCGCGGCGATGGCTGGGGCCGGCGCCGGCCGCTGGCGCCACGCCCGCGGCCCGGCCCCCGCCGGCAGGCGGCGGGTGGCCTCCGTGCGGACGTCCGCGTCGAGGTGCAACGGCAGGCCGCAGCGGTCCAGCCAGTCCGGCCCGTACGCCGCGGCGGCGGCCCGGGCCAGGGAGAGCGCGAACGCCTTCGCCGACTCCGGCCGCGCCTGCGGGTCCCGGGCCAGCGTGCTCGCGACCACCGCCGCGACCGGGCCGGCGATGTCCGACACCGGCGTCGCGACATGGTGCGGGCCGAACCCGCCCGCCGGCCGGCCGAGCGTCGGCGGATCGAACGCCTCCGTGCCGGCCAGCAGCTCGTAGAGCACGACGCCCAACGAGTAGAGGTCGCTGGCGGGCAACAGCCGACCGCCCGCGAGCTGCTCGGGCGCCATGTAGCGGGGCGTCCCGATCACCGTGCTCGCGCCCGGGCTCGCCCCGTTGACGATCTTCGCGATCCCGAAGTCGGCCACCTTGAGCTGCCCGGCGGCGTCGAACAGGATGTTGTCGGGCTTGATGTCGCGGTGCAGCACGCCGCGGCCGTGGACGTAGGTCAGCGCCGACGCCGCCGCGAGGCCGACCGCGCAGGCCGCCTGCGGGCTCATCCTGGCGCGGCGCAGGGTCAGCGTGCCACCGGCGAGCATCTCCATGACGAGCACGCGCAGCCCGTCCCGCTCGACGTAGTCGTAGACGCGGATGACGTGCGGATGGTCGAAGCGGGCGGCGATGCGCGCCTCGGCGGCGAACCCGTCGTCCGCCCGGCCGTAGCCGCGCGCCATCACCTTGACCGCGACGTCACGATGCATGCCGCGGTGCCACCCGGCCAGCACCAGGCCGGACGCGCCCTTCCCCAACGGGTCGCCGAGCGTGTAGTCCGGCAGGACGGCGGCAAGCCGCGCCAGGTCAACCTCGTTCATCGACGCACCGCCGGGTCAGGGGCGAACAGGACAAGCCTCGAACCAGGGACGTAAGCCCCAGCAGCCCAACCACGAGCCGTGATCATACGGGCGGGCCACACCGCCCCGACTGGCGGGAGCCGCATCCGCACGGTAGACACCTGATCACCGGAGCGGAGGACAACCCGACAGGCCGGCTGACTCGACCAGGCCGGCCGGCCTGGTCGAGTCAGCCGGCGAGCACCCCGATCCCGGACCGGGCGAGCACCCCGGTGTAGGTCTGCGTCGTCACCTTCCAGTCACCGGCGACGAGCACCGCGGCGCCGACGGAGACCCCGCCCAGTGAGGCTCCCGGCACCACGACCTCGAACGGGACCCGCGCGTGCCCGGGATCGACGAAGACAGGCTCGCCGACCAGCACCCGCGCGCCCGTGGTCTGCCTCGGGAACCGCTCCCGCACCCGTTCCAGGACGTCCCGCAGCCCCGGCCCGCCCTCGACGGCGCTCAGGGCGTGGTCCTCACCCTGCCCGCCGGTGAAGGCGCGCCGGAAGGCCACCCGGACCCGCGCGGCCTCGGTCGGGACGTCCGCCGGCGGCGTGCCGGGCTCGTCGAGCCCGTCCCCCGCGGGCCACAGCGTCACGGCCCGCTCGGCAGCCGCGCGCAACGCGGAGCCGTCCACGGTGACGCGCGACTCGGCCAGCCCGCGGGCGGGGAAGTCGACGACCAGCGTGAGCGGCCCGGCCGGCGGCAGCGGCCACAGCCAGTACCGCAGCCGGTGGACGTCCGGCGCCCGCCCACCAGCGAACCCGGCCGTGAACGTGCGGTACGCGAGGCCGGGCCCGTACCCGTAGGCCGGCTGCGGCGGCTGGACGAAGCCGGGGCCAGCCCAGTCCTCCACCGGGCCCCAGGAGTCCACGACGGTCAGCAGCGGGTCGTCCTGAGCGCCCGAGGTGTCCGAGGTGTCCGAGGTGTCCGCGGTGGCGTCGAGCCGGGCGGCGAGGGGCATGCCGGGATCGGCCGCGATCACCCGGGCCCCGCCGGGGAGCACGACGCCGAACCGGACCATCCGCTGCGCCTCCCGTGCCCAGGCCACGGACAGCCGCGGATCGGTGCCGGCCGCCGTCCCCGGCCGCAGGCGGACCTCCAGAGTGATCTCCACCCCGCTCGGGTAGGCGACGACACCACCGATCGAGACGGCGGTGTCCCCGGTGCCCCCGAGCGAGGGTGGCGCCGCGACGACCCCGCCGAGCTGGTGGTCCGGCGGCGCCAGCCAGGGAGCGCGCACGGGCCCCGTCAGTGAGGCCGGCAGTGAGGCCGGCAGGGGCGCCGCCGGCACGGGCTGCGGGACATCCTCGAAGAATCCCATAATGCGCCGCATCGTGACAGACCCGTGACTTGCCGTCCATCGGATTCCCGGCACCGCCGCCGCGCTCCGCGCCGCGTCAAAGGCGGTACTCGGGGCCGGGTTCGCGGCTCATCAGGTCCTTGACCGCTTCCAGCGGCGGCAGCCCCTCGTACAGCACCCGCTCGACCTGGCGGGTGATCGGCATGGAGACCCCGAGCCCGTCGGCCAGCGCCAGCAGCGGCCGACAGGAGCGCACCCCCTCGGCCACCTGGCGCTGTTCGGCGAGCACCTGGTCGAGGGTCATGCCGCGGCCGAGCTTCTCGCCGAAGGTCCGGTTCCTCGACAGCGGTGATCCGCAGGTGGCCACCAGATCCCCGAGACCGGCCAGCCCGGCGAACGTCATCGGGTCCGCGCCGAGCGCCGTGCCGAGCCGCGCGGTCTCGGCGAGCCCGCGGGTGATCAGCGAGGCCAGGCTGTTGGTGCCGAAGCCCATGCCCTCCAGCATCCCGGCGGCGAGAGCGATCACGTTCTTCACCGCCCCGCCGAGCTCGCAGCCCAGGACGTCCGCGTTCGTGTAGGGCCGTAGGTACGGCGTCCAGCAGGCGGCCTGGACGGCGTGCGCCGTGGCCGCGGACGCACTGGCCACCACAGTGGCCGCGGGGTGCTCGACGGCGATCTCGCGGGCCAGGTTCGGGCCACTCACCACCGCGATGCGCTCCGGGCCGACCCCGGCGGCCTGCGCGATCACCTCGCTCATCCGCCGGCTGCTCCCGGCCTCCATGCCCTTCATCAGGCTCACGTAGACGGCACCGGGCCCCACCAGTGGCGCCCACTCGACGAGGCAGGAGCGCAGCGCCTGCGACGGGACGGCGAGCACCACCAGGTCGGCATCGCGCAGTGCCCGCTCCGGGCTCGAGGTGGCGCGGACCAGGTCCGGCAGGCGGACGTCCGCCAGGTAGCGAGGATTGACGTGCCGGCCGTTGATCGCGTCCGCGATCGCCCGGTCTCGGGCGAACAGCGTGACGCGCGCGCCCGCGTCGGCCAGCACCTTGGCGAAGACCGTCCCCCAGGAGCCGGCGGTGAGGACCGCCGCGCGCCTCACCGCGCGCTCCCGGCCCGCGGCGCGTCCGGGTCGGGCGGGCGCGCCCCGGGCGACGACGCCGCCTTCGGCTGACCGGGAATCTCCAGACCCGGCACCGCGGAACCGGCCGGCGGCGGCGCCGGCTCGCCCCGGACCAGCTCCACCACCGCGGTGAGATCGGCCATCACCACGTCGGTCACCTCACGCAGCAACCACGCACCGGACGGGTCAGCCACACCGGACGGGTCGGTCGGCGCACCGGACCGGGCGGCGAAACGGCTCAGGTCGACGGGACGGCCCGCGTGGACGCGGATCTCCGGGCGGGCGAACAGGTGCGGCCGCCGGTCGCGCCCCCAGATGCGCTGCGCGCCCCACTGGGCCACCGGGATCACCGGCGCGCCCGTCGCGAGAGCGAGCCGGGCCACGCCCGTGCGGGCGCGCATCGGCCAGTAGTCGGGATCGGTGGTGATGCCGCCCTCCGGGTAGATGACCAGCGCGCGCCCCGCGCGCAGCGCCGCGACCGCGTCACGCAGCGCGCCGCCCGCGCTGGGATCCCAGCGGTAGACCGGGATCTGCCCGGCGCCCGCCAGCACACGCCGCAGGATCGGAACCTCCCACAGGTCGCTCTTCGCCATGAACCGGGGACTGCGCCCGGCGGCGTACACATAGTGCGCGAGCAGGGGCGGGTCCACCGTCGAGAGATGGTTGGCGACCAGGATGACGCCCCCCGACGCGGGGATGTTCCCCTGCCCCGACCAGCGCCGGCGGGTCAGCAGGCAGGACAGCGGACGGATGACGGCCGCGGCGAGCGCGATCCAGAACCCGCCCCGCCATGGTCGTCCCATGAGTGGGCAGTCTTGCTCAGCGCCGGGAAGACTGTCGAGTTCGTGCCATGGCAGGAGGACCCGGGCACCGCCGGCGGGCCCGTCGCCCGGCGCCTCGCGGGCGGATGCCGGACGCCGCGGGGGCCGCCCGCGGCGGGTCGGATGTCCTATCGTCGGCGCTGTGCTGACCACCGAGACCGCCCCGCCCTGGGTCGTCCTGGTCCCGCTGAAGCCGCTGACCGCCGCGAAGTCCCGGCTCGACCGGCCGGACCGCGGCGCGCTCGCGCTGGCCATGGCTCTGGACACCGCGAGGGCGGTGCTCGACGCCGGCGAGGGCGTCGTGGGCCTCGTCGTCGTCACCGACGACCCCCGCGCGCGGCGCGCCCTCACCGAGCTCGCGCGGGACCGGTCCGAGATCCCGGCCGGCACTGACAGCGCAGGGAGCGGCAGCGCGGGTGGCGTGGGCGGCACGACCGGTGTGGGCGGCACGACCGGCCTCACGCGGACGGGCCGGCTGCTGGTGGCCGCGGACGAGCCGAACCGGGGGCTCAACCCGGCGCTCGCGCACGGCGCCGCGCTCGCCCGCCGGATACACCCGGGATGCGCCGTCGCCGCGGTCTCCGCCGACCTCCCCGCGCTGCGCCCGGCCGAGCTGCGACGGGCGCTGGCGGCCGCGCCGCCGTCCGGTAGGGGCGTGCTCGCGGACGCGGTCGGCACCGGCACGGTGCTACTCAGCGCCGCTCCCGGTGCCTCGCTGTGCCCCTCGTTCGGCCCCGGCAGCTTCGAGGCGCACCTCGATTCGGGGGCCGTCGACCTCACCGCCCTGCTCGCCGGCACGGTTCCCGGACTGCGCCGGGACGTCGACACCGTCGCCGATCTCAACACGGCCCGCGCCCTCGGGCTGGGCCCGGCCACCGCCCGAGCGCTCGCGGCCGACCCGTCCCCGCGCACCGCTGCGTGAACCGGCCCCGTTGGGCCCGCACCGCCCGCGCGGGGGGTGCGGGGGACGGCCTCGGCGCGGTGACCGTCGTCAGCCTGGCGCACGTGCACGACCCGGCGACGACGCCGGTGTTCCCCGGCGATCCCGAGTTCACCCTGACCACCGCGGCGACCATCGAGCGGGACGGCTACTACCTCCAGCTGGTGCGCCGCGGCGAGCACACCGGCACCCACTGGGGCGCGCCCGGCCACTTCGACCCCGCGGGGGCGCTCGCCGACGAGCTGCACCCGGCGGACCTGTTCCTGCCCGCGGTGCGGATCGACGTCCGCGCCGCGGCGGCCGAGAATCCCGACTATCAGGTGAGCCTGGCGGACCTGGCGGCGTTCGAGCGCCGGCACGGGCGCATCCCCGCCGGTGCCGCCGTGATCGCGTGGACGGGATGGGACCGCCGCTGGGGCACGCCCGCCTACCCGAACCTGGACGGGCACGGAGGCATCCATCAGCCCGGCTTCGGGCTGGCCGCCGTGCGCTGGCTGATCGAGACCGGCCGGCTCGGGCGGCGGGGTGCCCTGGGGTCGGACACCTTCGGCCCCGACCCGGGCTCGGACGACACGTACGCGGTCTCCAGGGCGCTCTACCGCGAGCACCGTGTCTCCCTGGAGAACCTGGCGAACCTCGAGGTGCTCCCGCCCACCGGGGCCTGGGTGCTGGCGGGTGGCGCCGTCAACCGCGCCGGCTCCGGCTCGGCCGCCACTGTGTTCGGGTTCATCCCGCCCCACCGCCAGGGCACGAGGCGCCGCTGGGCCGGGCCTCACCACTTCTGGGACCCGCCTTCCCCCCCGCCGGAGCCATAGCCGTCCTCGCCGTCACCGGAACCGCCGCCGATGGGCGGCAGACCCGACAGCGGCCCGGGCCGCGCGAAGAGAAAACCCTGGCCGAGCTCGCAGCCGAGACGGTCCAGCTCCACCAGCTGCGACTCCCGCTCGATGCCCTCGGCGACCACGACCGCCCCGAGCGCGTGGGCGACGTCGATCATCGAGCGACGCAGGTTCGAGACCCGGCTGCCGTCCATCGGGAACTCGATGAGCGTGCGGTCCAGCTTGACGACGTCCACCGGCAGCCGGTGCAGGACGGCCAGGCTCGTGTTGCCCGCGCCGACGTCGTCCAGCGCGATCGCCACCCCCAGGTCCCGCACGCCCGAGAGCACGTCGGCCGCGGCGGAGAGATCCGCGATCCGGCTGGTCTCGGTGACCTCCACGACGAGCCGGCGGGGGTCGAGCCGGCTCGCGGCGAGCACCCGGGCGACGCTGTCACGCAGCCTGGTGTCGGTGATCCGGCTCGCCGAGACGTTCACGTGCAGCCGCAGCCGCGAGCCGGCCGGGTAGGCCAGCGCGACCTCGGTGCACGCCCGGGTGAGCACCAGGTCGTCGAGCAGGCCGACCATCCCCCCGTTCTCGGCGGCGGCGACGAACGTGCCGGGCGGGACGGGCCCGCGCCCCGGGTCGGTCCAGCGGGCGAGGGCCTCGAGCGCCACCGGGTGCCCGTCCCGCAGCCGCACGATCGGCTGGTAGTGGACGTCGAAGCCCGCCGAGCGCCCGCCACGGCGCAGCGCCGTGGCCAGCGCGTCAGCCAGGTGCGCGCCAGCCTCCGGCGAGGCCATCCCGGGCCGGTAGGTCACCAGCCGGTTCTTGCCCGAGCACTTGGCCACGTGGACGGCCGTCTCGGCGTGCCGAAGCAGCGACTCCCCGGTCTCGTGGGTGCGGCGGGCGACAGCGAGCCCGACACTGGCGCGGATCGAGCGCGGCTGCCCGCCGACCGCCATCGGGTGGCGCAGCGCGGCCAGCACCCGCTCCCCGACCGCCTCGGGCGACTCGTCGCCGCCGGCCAGCAGTACCGCGAACTCGTCCGCGCCGACCCGGGCGACCAGGTCGGTGGTGCGCACGCAGTGCCGCAGCCGCTGCGCGACGGTGCGCAGCAGATGGTCACCGGCCGCCGGGCCGAGGCTGTCGTTGAGGGCGCTGAAGTCGTCAAGATCGCAGTACAGGATGGCGATGTCGCCACCGGACCGGTCGTCGCCGGAGCGCCAGCGGTCGGTCAGGGCGCCGCGCAGCCGGTGCTGGAACAGCGCGCGGTTCGCCAGCTCGGTGAGCGGGTCGTGGAAGACCCGGTGGTGGATCTCCCGTTCGGCGGCGTGGACCCGCTGTGCGAGCCGCCGGCCCGCGCGGGCCGCCACCAGGCGGTCGGCCACCATCCCGGCGACTACCACCGCGGCCAGCCCGATCTCGATGCCGTCGAGGCGGTGGCCGCCGGCGAGGCCGGCCAGCACCGTCGCCGTCGCGCAGCCGGCGACCAGCGTGGGCACCAGGAGAAAGCCCCAGCGCTCGGACCCGTCGCCGGCGTCGCCCACGTCGGCGCCGCCGGCCCCCCGTCCACCGCCAGCCGCCCGTCCACCGCCAGCCCCGCGAACGCCGCCGGTGCCGGCGCGTGTCAACACGGTGTGTCCGTACCCGACGGCATGGCCGAACCGCGCGGCGTGACCGAAGTCCATGGCGTGCGCATGCCCCGCGGCGTGCTCTGGACCCGCGGCGCGCGCGGCCGCCGGGAGTACGAAGCCCGCCGTCCCGACCCGGGCGCCGCCGGCCGCGCGCAGCACGGCCAGCAGGACGAACGCGCAGCCGGCGATCGGCACGACCCCGACCACCGCCGGGAAGGCGGCGGCGTCGGTCGGCCCGCGAAGCCACGAGGTCGAGGCGGCGATCAGGAACAGGCCCACGGCGGCCGCGAGGATCCGGACCCGGTCCGGAGGCCGCCGGAACGCCGTGGCGTGCAGCGCGGCGACGACGAGCAGCACCGCCCCGGCGGGATAGACGGCCGCCACGGCGCGGCTCCACCCGTCCGTGCCGGCGGCGGCGAGCGCGGGGCGCACCCCGAGCCCCCAGCCGACGAGAATCACCGAGCAGGCAAGCAGCAGCCGGTCCACCAGGCCCGCGACGCCGTCACCGGTGCGCTCCGCCCGCGACCGGCGGACCCGGTAGGAACCACCGAAGCCACCGAAGCCACCGGAACCACCTGAGGTCCCCGGCCCGCCCGCGATCGGCACACCCGCCGGCAGGGGCGGCAGATCCGGCTGGTTCACCGGCCGGCGCGCCCGCGCGGTCGGGGTCGCGGCGAGCGCCGCGAGTGCCAGGACGGGCATCGCCAGGTAGCCGACGTCCGCCAGGGACGGCCGGCGGGGCCGCTGGCCGTCGCGCCCGTCGGCGACCCACACCGACTGGCTGGCCGTCCACGCCACCAGCGCCGCGGCGACCCAGATCAGCCATCTGCCGTGGGCCCGCCCGAGCCGGCGGCCTGTCCACACGCAGCCGGCCGCCGCGGTGAGACCCGCCACGATCCCGACGCCGTCGAGCAGTAGAGGCACGCCCACCCTCCTCCCCTGTGGTCCGGTGGTCCGCCCCACCGGCACATGGGCCGGTTCTCTGCGCACCGACGTCCGTGGGGTCAGCCGGCGGCGACCGAGGGTTATGACGGCTTTCGCGGATGACGGTGCATCGCGGATGACGGTGCGTCGCGGGTGACCAGGACCCGCTGGGCCCGATCACTCGCGAGGGGTCACTGACCGCGGCGCAGGCCGCGGCACGCTCGTCGGGAACTCCCGCGAACCAGGACAGCTCGTGCGTCTTCGATCAATCGACGCCGAGAGACCAGCTCGTCGGAGAGCCCCTCGGGTCACCGTATCTTGTGATCAGGCAAACACAAAGAGTGTCCACCTGTGGTGCGCGCGGCGCGTCGGGCACCCTATGGCGTCAGACCGAGACGTCGCGGACGGCCAAACCGGACGAGCGCCGGTTCGCCGCGACACCGACATCGGCGCCGGCAGTCGCGCCAGCGCCGACCGGGCCGGCGACAGTGGTAGTGCGGGCCGGCCGGCCGGTCGGTGTGGCGGTGGCGGGGCGGGCTGGTCCTGAGTCGGAAGTAGCTCGGCCCTTTAGACGACGTCGACCCGCGCGGTGGCGACCAGGACGCCGCGGCCCGCGCCGACGTAGCGACCCGAGGTCGGTGCGACGTCCTGGTAGTCGCGACCGACCGCCACCGTGACGTACCGCAGGTCGGCGAGCCGGTCGTGGCAGGGGTCGAAGGCCACCGCGGCCGCGCCGACACCGCCGGGGGCGAACGCCTCGACCGGCCCCGGATCGACCGCCCCCGCCCCGGCGGGCGCGCCAGCCCCGCCGACGGGCGAGGCCCCGTCGACGGGCGGAGCGAGGGCCGCGGGCACCAGCACCTCCACCCAGGCATGCGAGGCGCCCTCACCCAGCATGTGCCCCTGCGCGTACCGGGCGGGGATGCCGGCCGCGCGGCACATCGCGATCATCACGTGGGCCTGGTCCTGGCAGACGCCGCGCCCGCCGCCGAGCGCCTGGGCGGCGGTCGTCCCGACGTCGGTGCTGCCCGAGACGTAGGCGATGCGCTCGTGGACCCATCCGCACACCCGGCGGGCCGTGGCGACCGGGTCGGGCCCGGCCATCGAGCGCGCCGCGTCGATCATCGCCGGGGTGGGGGAGGTGAGAGCGGTGGCGGTCAGCAGGCGCCGGCTGCTCAGCGCGGACGCCGGCAGCGTCGGCCACCCGGCCCGGGCGATCCGCTCGACGACGACGGTGACATCGAAGTCCAGCGTCGGCGGCACGACGTCGATCCGGATGTTGGCGATCTGAAGGCCGTCCGGCCCGCGCTGCCAGGTCGTGCGCGCCTCCGGGGCGGAGACCCGCAGGTCGACGGACCGGCGGAACTGGCCGCCGTGCCGCGGCGGGGGCACCGCGACAAGCCGGTGGTCGAGGTTCGTCGCGCTGCCGTCGTAGGTGTACCGGAACCGCTGACTCACCCGGTAGGTGACCCGCTGCGCGCCCGCGATGTCGGGCGCGGCAGACGCCGGCCCGGCGGGCGTGAGCCGGCCACCGGGTGCCCCAGGAGTCTCCACCACGCCACCGATCTTCACTCTGGCCTGTTTCCCGTCCGTTAACAAATGCCGCACCGCGGCACGACTGTCACCGAACGGCAGCGGCACAGGACATCTCAGCAGCCCGGACGGCACAACCAATCCTCATGATTACCTCACATCGTCATACTTCGAGGCTGCCGCGTTCACTCAAGCCTGGCAGCATGGACAAGCATGAGCGAGCTGGTGGCGACCCGTCCGGATCAGCCGCAGCGGAAGGCCCGAAGCGCGCTGCTGGAGCCCCTGGAGGCGCCCCGCACGCCGGCCCCTTCGGACCTCCCGCCGGACCGCTACATCAACCGCGAGAAGTCCTGGCTTGATTTCAACAGCCGTGTCCTCGCACTCGCCGAGGATGTCTCGACCCCATTGCTGGAACGGGCGAAGTTCCTGGCCATCTTCGCGAGCAATCTCGACGAGTTCTACATGGTCCGGGTGGCTGGCCTGATGCGCCGGCACGCCACGAGGCTGGCCGTCCGCTCGGCCGACGGGCTGACCGCCCGCGAGCAGCTCGACCTGATCAGCCGCACCACCGCCGAGCTCACCGCCCGCCACTCGCGCTGCTTCACCGACGAGGTGGCGCCCTCGCTCGCGCACGCGGGCATCACGATCCAGCTGTGGCACCAGCTCGGCGACCCGCAGCGGGAGCGACTGCGGGACTACTTCCACGAGCAGATCTTCCCGGTGCTCACGCCGCTCGCGGTCGACCCGGCGCACCCGTTCCCCTACATCAGCGGCCTGTCGCTGAACCTGGCCGTGGCGGTGCGCGAGCCTGGCGGCGACGCACAGCGCTTCGCGCGGGTCAAGGTGCCGCAGAACGTCCCGCGGCTGATCCGGGTGGACGTCGACGAGCCGGCCGGAGACCGGGCCGGCACGGAGGCCGCCCCCCGGCACGCCCAGGACGACACCACCGCGTGCTTCGTCCCGCTCGAGGAGGTCATCGCCGCCCATCTCGGGCAGCTCTTCCCCGGGATGGAGGTCGTCGACTCGCACCTGTTCCGGGTCACCCGCAACGCCGACCTGGAGGTCGAGGAGGACGAGGCGGAGGACCTGCTCCAGGCACTGGAGCGCGAGCTGGCCCGGCGCCGGTTCGGCCCGGCGGTCCGCCTCGAGGTCGACGACGACATCGACGACGACCTGCTCAGCCTGCTGATGCGCGAGCTGGAGATCAGCGACCGCGAGGTTCACCGGGTCCGTGGCCCGCTCGACATGTCGGTGCTCTGGGCCCTCTACGACCTCGACCGGCCGGAGCTGAAGGACCCGCCGCGGGTGCCGATCACGCATCCGCGGCTGCTCACCGACGAGGGCGAGCCGCCGGACTTCTTCGGCGTGCTGCGCGAGGTGGACGTCCTCGTCCACCACCCGTACGACTCGTTCACGACCTCGGTGCAGCGGTTCATCGAGCAGGCCGCGGCCGACCCGAACGTCCTGGCGATCAAGCAGACGCTCTACCGGACCTCCGGCGACTCACCGATCGTCGACGCGCTCGTCGCGGCCGCCGAGGCCGGCAAGCAGGTCGTCGTCCTGGTGGAGATCAAGGCCAGGTTCGACGAGAGCGCGAACATCCGCTGGGCGCGCGAGCTGGAGCGGGCGGGCTGCCACGTCGTCTACGGGCTGATCGGGCTCAAGACGCACTGCAAGATCTGTCTGGTGGTGCGCCAGGAGCGCGGCGGGCTGCGCCGCTACTGCCATGTCGGCACCGGCAACTACAACCCCAAGACCGCGCGCCTCTACGAGGACCTGGGCCTGCTCACCGCCGACCCGGACGTCGGCGCCGACCTGACCGACCTGTTCAACGTGCTGACCGGCTACAGCCGGCAGACCGAGTACCGCTCGCTGCTGGTCGCCCCGCAGCACATGCGGGACGGCATCATCCAGCGGATCGAGGCCGAGGCCGCGGCCGCCCGGGAGGGCCGCGAGTGCGGCATCCGGATCAAGGTCAACAGCCTGGTGGACGAGAAGATCATCGACGCGCTCTACCGGGCGTCCCGCGACAGGGTGCCGGTGCACTGCCTGGTGCGCGGCATCTGCGCGCTGCGGCCGGGGGTGCCGGGGCTGTCCGAGACGGTGCACGTCCGGTCGATCCTCGGGCGGTTCCTGGAGCACAGCCGGGTCCTGGAGTTCGCCTCGGTCGGCGAGTTCTGGATCGGCAGCGCCGACATGATGCACCGCAACCTGGACCGCCGGATCGAGGCGCTGGTGCGGGTCCCGCACACCGAGCGGCAGGCCACGGTGCGGGGGATGCTCGACCACGCCTTCTCCGACCAGGTGGAGGCCTGGACCCTGGCCGCGGACGGCCGCTGGGAGCGCCAGACGACCTCGCCGGACGACGAGCGTCTCTCGGACTACCAGGCCGACCTGATGGCGCAGGCGTACGAGCGCGGGCGCCGTTAGCTAGCAGGGCAGACGGGCGGCGGCGGGCTCTGCGTCCGCCGCGGCCGCGCTCCGGAGCGTCGTGGGTGTCCACGCTCGCTCCGGAGCGCGGCCGCGTGAGGGCACGGCCGTCAGCCGCTCAGTCGCTGCTGGCCGAGACGCTGGCCTTGAACTCCGAGCCGGGACGGAACTTCGGCACCACGGACGCGGCGACGTGGACGGGCTCGCCGGTCGCGGGGTTGCGGCCCGTGCGCGCGGCGCGCTCCACCCGCTCGAACACACCGAACCCGGTGATCGTGACCTTCTCGCCGCCGGCCACGGCCTCCTGGATCGCGTCGAACACCGCGTCGACCGCCTTGGTGGCGTTCGACCGCCCACCCTCGATCTGCTGGGCGATGCGGTCAACCAACTGGGACTTGTTCACAACAACCTCCGGACGCCCCCGCACGGTGCGGGGTGGGGAGCAGATCGGGCATCACACTGCGCTGCACCGTAGGCATCTCCACTGTCGAGGGCAATTCCCATGAGCGTGTCGCGTCACACAAACCCGCACGTCAGCGGGTTCGCACCGGGTGGCTACAGGTTGCGCGCTGCCCTACGAGCCCGCCGCATCCTGCAACTTGGTCACCTTCAGTAACTTTTGACGGGGGCGAATTCAAGCCGAAAGTCACGAATTGGTAGCCGGCAGACGCCAGCCGGAGAAGGTCCTCACAGCAACACACCATGGAACTACCCCATGCGGATGTGAGATCACCCTCAGCGTTGCGACGAACACCGGACGGCAGGCCGGCCGGCGGCGCGCGGACCACCCACCACCTGGGGCGCCGCAAGGGGTTGGAACGTGATCAACGCAACATCCGCGAGGGCGGCCCGGGAGCCCGTCAGTGGGCCGGAAATCCCGGGCCGAGCGGGGACGTCCCAGCTCGGCCCGGGGAAAATCCTCAGATGACGCGGGAGGCTCAGGCCGTGGTCGGGAGCCACCCGGGCCGGCTGGCCTCGAACACGGTGATGTCCTGCTCGTGGCGCAGCGTCAGGCCGACGTCGTCCAGGCCCTCCATCAGCCGCCAGCGGGTGAAGTCGTCGAGCTCGAAGCCGGCGACCTGACCGGCGCCGCGGACCTCCCGGGCCACCAGGTCGACGGTGATCTCCGTGGTCGGGTCGGCCTCCACCGCCGCGGTCAGCGCCTCGACCGTGTCGGCCGGCAGCACCACCGGGAGCAGGCCGTTGCCCAGCGCGTTGCCGCGGAAGATGTCGGCGAAGCGGGGCGAGAGCACCGCGCGGAAGCCGTAGTCCTGCAGCGCCCAGACCGCGTGCTCACGCGACGAGCCGGTGCCGAAGTCCGGGCCGGCGAGCAGGATCGACGCACCGGCGTGGGCGGGGTCGTTCAGCACGAACGACGGGTCCGCCCGCCATTCGGAGAACAGCCCGGCACCGAAGCCCGTCCGCTCGATCCGCTTGAGCCATTCGCTCGGGATGATCTGGTCGGTGTCGACGTCGCTGCGCCGCAGCGGCACCGCCCGACCGGTGTGGATGGTGAACGCCTCCATGACGGCACGTTCCCTTCGAGTCCGTTCGGAAGTTTCGGAAGTCTGGGAGTCCGGTGGCCCGGGGTCCGGGAGCCCGGAGTTCGACCCGGGCCGGGGCGCCCTACAGGTCGGCGGGCGCCGTGAGGCGGCCGGTCACCGCGGTGGCGGCGGCGACCGCCGGCGAGACGAGGTGGGTTCGCCCGCCGGGGCCCTGCCGGCCCTCGAAGTTGCGGTTGGACGTCGACGCGCTGCGCTCCCCCGGCCGCAGGGTGTCCGGGTTCATGCCCAGGCACATCGAGCAGCCGGCGCTACGCCAGTCGGCGCCCGCGGCGCGGAACACCTCGTCGAGGCCCTCCGCCTCCGCCTCGGCCTTGACCGCCATCGAGCCGGGGACGACCAGGACCCGAAGGCCGTCCGCCACCTGGCGCCCGCGCAGCACGTCGGCGGCGTCACGCAGGTCGGAGATCCGGCCGTTGGTGCAGGATCCGATGAAGACGGTGTCGACGGCGACGTCGGACAGCGGGGTGCCCGGCACGAGATCCATGTAGGCCAGGGCGCGTTCCACCGAGCCGCGCGCGGCCGGGTCGGCATAGGCGGCCGGGTCGGGCACGGGCGAGCTCAGCGGCGCAGCCTGGCCCGGGTTGGTCCCCCAGGTGACGTACGGGCTCAGGCTGGGCCCGTCGATGACGACCTCGTGGTCGAACGTGGCGTCGGGGTCGGTGGCCAGGGTGCGCCAGTACTCGACCGCGGCGTCCCAGTCGGCCCCGGTCGGGGCGTTCGGACGTCCCCTGAGGTACTCGAACGTGGTCTCGTCCGGGGCGATCATCCCGGCGCGCGCGCCCGCCTCGATCGACATGTTGCAGACCGTCATCCGGCCCTCCATCGACAGCCCGCGGACGGCTTCGCCGCGGTACTCGATGACGTAGCCGGCGCCGCCACCCGTGCCGATCCGGGCGATCACGGCGAGGATCAGGTCCTTCGCGGTGACCCCGGCGGGCAGCTCACCCTGGACGGTGACCGCCATCGTCTTCGGGCGGCGCTGCGGCAGCGTCTGGGTGGCCAGCACATGCTCGACCTGGCTGGTGCCGATGCCGAAGGCGAGCGCCCCGAAGGCGCCGTGCGTCGAGGTGTGGCTGTCGCCACAGACGATCGTCATGCCCGGCTCGGACAGGCCGAGCTGCGGGCCGACCACGTGGACGATGCCCTGGTCCGGGTCGTTCATCGGGAACAGGCGGACCCCGAAGTCGGCGCAGTTCTTGCGCAGCGCCTCGACCTGCGCCCGCGAGACCGGGTCGGCGATCGGCAGCAGCGTGTCGGTCGTCGGGACGTTGTGGTCCTCGGTCGCCAGCGTCAGGTCGGGACGGCGGACCGGGCGCCCGGCCAGCCGCAGCGCCTCGAACGCCTGCGGCGAGGTGACCTCGTGGACGAGGTGCAGATCGATGTAGAGCAGGTCGGGCTCTCCGTCCGCGCGGCGGACGACGTGTGCGTCCCAGACCTTCTCCGCGAGTGTGCGACCCATTGGCCCCACTCCCTCTCTCGCGTGGGCGGGGCCCACGCTGCTCGGACTTCGCTGTCATGACGGGACCACGCGCCCCATGGCCGTGCCGTGCCTCCCACGGGGCATACGTCTCGCGGTCACCGTCTCGCGGTCGTGCATCTCAGGAGATGAGATGGCAATATCAGACTATGGAACATACTAGCGGCGTCGGCGTGCTGGACAAGGCCGCCCTGGTGCTGAGCGCCGTCGAGCACGGGCCGGCCGGGCTCGCCGACCTGGTCGCCCGCACCGGCCTGACCAGAGCGACGGCCCACCGGCTCGCCCTGGCCCTGGAGACCCACCGCCTGCTCACCCGCGACTCCGACGGCCGGTTCGTGCCCGGCCCGCGGCTGGCCGCCGGCGGCCCGACCCCCCTGCCCTGGGAGATGATCGACGCGGCCGGCCGGGTGCTCACCGCCCTGTGCGAGGCCACCGGCGAGAGCACCCAGCTCTACGTCCGGCGCGGGCCGGTCCGGGTCTGCGTCGCCGCCTCCGAGCGGTCCACCGGGCTGCGCGACACCGTGCCCGTCGGCGCGGCCCTGCCGATGACCGCGGGCTCCGGCGCGCAGGTCCTGCTCGCCTTCGGCGACGCGGCCGAACCCGAGCTGCTGGCGCGCGCGGCGTTCGCGGCGGACGTCCTGCCGAAGGTGCGCCGGCGTGGCTGGGCGGAGAGCCTCGGCGAGCGCGAGCCGGGCCTGGCCTCGGTGTCGGCCCCGGTGTACGGCGCGACCGGCGTGGTCGCCGCGCTGTCGCTGTCCGGCCCGGTCGAACGGCTGACCCGGTCGCCGGGACGGCGGCACGGCACCGCGGTGGTCGCCGCGGCCCGGGAGCTGTCCAGCCCGCAGGCTCCGACAGGTGCCGACCGAATCCCCACACCCGAAACGGGAATCGTGTCTCAGATCACGACGAATGCGCCGAGAACCCCACCGGGCACGGCGAAAACCACCGCCACTCCACCGTGAACGCCGATATTCGATGTCCGGAAACACAATGCTCCCGCACCAACCGGCCCCGCCGGCACCCCGACGCACCCGGGGAGAGCCCGGCATCGTAGCCTCTGGTGTTGTCAACAGAGCAGGATCGACGCACTGAGCAGTTTTTGCACACAAGCAGTGATGACTCAGTCCGGTCAGCCCGCCAGCCCGTGGGATGCCGACCGGGCAGGGGGGCGTCCGTCGCTGTGCGTCGATCCGGTGGCCCGGTCGGACTTTACGTCAACGGGCTCTCGCCACTGGTAGGCGAGAGGGTTCACCGGAGTCCTCAGGCTTCCGCAGCCCCCGCCGCGGCAGCGTCACAGGCTCGTGCCGTCCGCTCCCGGACGGCACACAAAGGGGGAAAGGCGCAGTGCGCAAACTGGGTGCACGGTACGTCCTGCACGAATTGCTCGGGCAGGGAACGGCCGGCCAGGTCTGGCGCGGGGCCCATGTCCCCGACGGAGAGCCCGTCGCCATCAAGGTACTTCGGCCGGAGCTCGCTCATGACCCCGAGATCGTCGACCGGTTCCTGCGCGAGTGGGACCTGCTCGTCGAGCTCGACAGCCCTGACCTGGTGCGGGTTCGTGACCTGATCAGAGAGCCCGGCACGCCCCTGGCGATCGTGATGGACCTCGTCGAGGGCATCGACCTCAGGGCACACCTCGACCAGAGCGGGCCACGGCCGGTGACCGAGGCGGTCAACCTCGTCGTCGGGCTCCTCTGGGCGCTGGACAGCGTGCACGCGGCCGGGATCATCCACCGCGACGTCAAGCCCGAGAACGTCCTCATCGACACCTCGGACCCGCGCCGCCCCTACGTCCGGCTGACCGACTTCGGCGTGGCGCGGATGGTGCACACCCCCACCCGCGCCTCGCTGACCGGCCCGATCGGCACCCCGCTCTACATGGCGCCGGAGCTGACGACCGACGCCCCGCCGACGCCGGCCGTCGACATCTACGCCGCCGGGATCGTGCTCTACGAGCTCATCGCCGGCAGCCCGCCTTTCGACGAGGCGCACCCGGCCGACATGGTGCGGGCGCACCGCGAGGACCAGCCGCTACCCATCCAGGGCGTCCCGCCGGCCCTGTGGGACGTCCTGTCGTCGATGCTCGCGAAGTCGCCGCGCCAGCGGCCCGCCTCCGCCGCGGACGCCGCGGAGGACCTGATCGAGGCGCTCGAGAACGACCGCGACCGCGACGACCCGGATTTCGACTCCGACCAGCTCGACCTCGACAACCGCCGTCCCGACGACCGGAACCGCGAGTTCGACGACCGGTCCGCGGGTCAGCGTGGGCGCGACTCCGGCACCGGCCGCGGCGCCGTCCCCGAACCTCGCCGCGACGCGCCCGGGAAACGGGAAGCGGCCTTCGACGCGGCGCAGACCCGGATCGGCTCGGCCGCCGACTGGGCGGAGGACGAGCGCGGCCGCCAGCCGGCCGCGGCGGGGCGCCGCCTCGCCGGCGCCGGCGCCGCGGGTGTGGCGACCAGCGTCGCGGGTGCGGGTGCGGGTGGCCCGGCCGGCGACTGGAACGACGCCGAACACACCCAGATCGCCGGGATGCCACCCGTCCGGCCGGACTGGAACGACGCCGAGCACACCCAGATCGCCGGGATGCCACCCGTCCGCGCCGACTGGAGCGACGACGACACCGGTGGCCGGCCGGCGGTCCGCGTCCCGGCCCGCTCCACGGGCTCCGCGTCCGACCGCAACACGGTGATCTCCGCGATCCCGGCGAACAAGCAGCCGGCCCCGGGCAGCTCGGGCTCGTCAGGCGGACCGGGCGGGCGTTCTGCCGCCGACCGCCGCCGCCGCAGCCGCATCGCGGCCGGAGCCGGCCTGGTCGTCGCGCTGGTCGCCGGCGCCGGTGGCTGGGCACTGGCAGCGGCCGGCGAGAGCGAGAGCGCGCTCACCGCGGACAGCGGCTCGCAGGTCGTCACCGACCCGTCGATCACCGCGACGCTGCCCGGTGGCGCCCCGATGCCCCCGGGGATGGACCCGGGCACTGTCCCCACAAGCTCCATAGCAGGAACGACGCCGCATCCAAGTACCTCCCCGAAGCCTGGCCAGAGCGCCACGCCCGGGCCGGCCACCCCCACCCAGCCGGGTCAGACCACGGCCCCGCCGGACGCCAGCGCCGCACCGACGCCGACACCGACGACCAAGGAAGCGACGGTCCCCAACGTGGTGGGCCAGAGCCAGACGGCGGCCACCAACACCTTGACGGGCAAGGGCTTCACGAACGTCACGGCGACCGAGGTCTGCCAGAAGGGCAAGAACGGCGGCGTCGTGCTCGACCAGGGCCCGAACGCGGGCAGCGTCGTCCCGGTCACCACGAAGGTAACGCTCACGGTCCAGGCAACGAACTGCGTCGAGGTCCCCGCCGTCGCGAATCAGACGCTCGCCGCCGCCCGCAACGTGCTGATCGGCGCCGGTCTGGGTGTCCTGGACGGCAACGGCGGTTGCCAGAACGGTCCCGGCACCACTGCGGCGGGAACGAACCCCGCCGCCGGGACGATGATGCGCAAGGGCGACAGCGTCTGGCTCGAGCCCACCTGCGCGAAGCCGCCCCCCGCCACCGCCGCCGCCGCCAAGTAGCGGTCCTCGACCCGGCGTCCACCGCACCCGGGCCGCACATGCGAAAGACCCCGGCGTCCATCACGCCGGGGTCTTTCGCGTAGCCGGGACCCGCCCGGCCTGCCTCTCCCGGCTCCGGGCCGGGACGCCGGCGGCGTGACCGCAGGCCCCCGCCGCATCCGACGCCGGGTGCCAACCGGACCCGGGCCTGCGCTGCGCAGAATCGCCGTCGAACCCGGGCGTCGTATTCCGAGGTCAGTGCAGCCAGTCGGCGGGCAGGGACGACGAGGATCTCGAGCCCCAGTGCCGGGGCGACGGCGTCATGTGCCGGGACGCGGCGTGCGGTGGCGCGGCCGGGTGTGGTGTCGAGGCGGGGCGGGGGAAGTTCGCGGGTTCCGGCGTCGGCGCCGCCACGCTGTGACCAGGCGCGGCGGGACCGCCCCTCGGCCCGAGCAGCGCACCGGAACCGGCGGGCAGCGCGGGCGGGTCGGGCAGATCCGACCGGTTGCGCATGCTGCGTGGCAGCGGCATCGGTACCGGCATCGGAGCCGGATCGGCCGTGCCGGTGGTGGCCGATGTCGTGGACGCCGCCCACAGGTCGACCTCGACGATGATCTCACCGTTCTCGGAGGACATCCGCAGCCGGCCGCCGTGGACCTCCACCAGCCGCCGCACCACGTAGAGCCCCATGCCGGCGCCGTCGGTCTGCCGGGTCGCCGTTCCGTCCCGCTGGGTGAACGGCTCGAAGAGCTGGCGGATGGTCGCCGGGTCGAGATCCGGACCGGGGTTGCGGACCCGCAGGACGACCTCGTCGCCGACCCGGCCCGCGATGAGCCGCACCGGGGCGCCCGGCCAGGAGTGCACCAGCGCGTTGTCCACAAGGTTCGCCACGACCTGGTGCAGCGCCTGGCGGGCCATCCGCACCGGGAGCTGGGGCGGCAGGTCGACCGTCACGCTGCTGCCGGCGTAGTTCAGGCTCGCGATCACCTCGCGCACGACCTCGGGCAGGTCGGCGGCGGTGGTGTCGTCGGTGCCGGTGGCCGTGGCAGCCGTCAGCATGTTCTCCAGCAGCCTGGACAGGCGGTCCGAGTAGGTGACGGCCGAGTCGAGCATGTCGTCGAGCTGGGCGTCGGAGAGGCGGTCCCGGCGGCGCCTGATCGTGAGCAGGGTCCCCCGGATGCCCGTCAGCGGCGTCCGGAACTCGTGCGAGACCGTGGCGACCAGGTCGCTGCGGATGCGGTCGGTCTCCTCCAGCCGGGCCATGAGGCTCTGCTGGCCCTCGTAGAGCTGCTGGCGGTAGTCCTCCACCCGCCGACGGGACTGCTCGTTGTAGTGCCAGAAGACCATCTGGGCACCGGCCAGGGCGAAGATGAAGCCGGCGTGGAGCCCTGCCAGGAGCAGGGCGTTGTCCATCCGCGACGCGGCCTCATCGGTGATCAGGTCGCCGATCGCGAGGATGGCGAGGAAGACGAAGGCGATGGCCAGCAGGTAGACGGTCCAGTCCTCGTAGAGCGCGATGAGCGCGACCACCACGAAGAAGTGGAAGTACATCGGGGTCAGGCCGTCGGAGAGATGCACGAAGACGACCGAGCAGCACAGCAGGCCGAGGCTCGCGGCCAGCGCACGCACCCGCCGCATGCCGGGGGCCAGCGCGGCCGCGAACAGCAGCGCCGGCGGGCTCGCCGCCAGCAGGCCGTGCGGGAGGCTGTGGTCGCGCCACAGCGCGTACCCGACGATGGCCGGAAGGTGCAGGGCCAGAACCCAGCACATCAGCGCGTGGCGGGCGGCCCAGTCCTCGGTCGGCAGGCCGCGGCCGCGGGGGAACCACGCGACGGGACCGCGGAGCGCGGCGTCGGCGGTCGCCGCGGCCAGCCCGGCATCCGCCGCGGGTGACCGGGACGACCGAGACTTCTCGAGCCGCCGGGCGGCGCGCCCGACGTGGGCGCTGCCGTGACGGCGGCGCGCCCGTTCGGGCATGGAGGGGCTGACGGAGGACATCCGAGCAAGTTTCTCCCGTTCCGGCCGTGGAGCACCATGGCTGTCAAGGGTGGTGTCGTATGACGACTATGCCCAGCTTTGACTAGGCCATCTGTACCACCTGGTAACGGGCTCAAAGAAGCATGGCGCACATACCGCGGTTCCCGACAGGCTGTGGTCCGCGAGGTGGCCCCAGGACGGCCACCCGCGGAGGAGGACTCGTGCCCCCAGTGGCCCTGACTACCGCGACCGCCCCCGTCCGCATCACCCAGGCGGTGCCACAGCCTGCGGAGACCTTCACTGACGGCTTCGCCCCGGCCTCGCTCACCACCCGCCCCGTGCTGCGTCTGGTCGGCTCGGAGCCGGTCGGCTCGTCCGAGGCTGCCGAGGAGGTCGTCCACGGTTGGGGCGGCCCGAGCACGTGCAGCTGCCGCCCCTGCGCCATGGCCCGCCACCCCGCGGCCATGCCCCGCCTGCGCGTCGTTGACTAGTCCTTCGCCCACTTCCGACCCCACCCGCTGACGGCAGCCCGGCGACCCGAGGTCCACCGGAACACCCGCCAGCACCGGCACGCCACCGGACATCACTGGCACTCTGCACGCCGCCGGCACTCCGATGCCACCGGCACGCTGTCCGCGCCTCCGGCGCACCCGTCGCGGCGGACTCGTACCGCCCGCACCGTTCCACCCATACGCGCTACCCGCACGCCCCCGCCCGCGCACCGCTCCGCACCGCGCTCATCCCCGCCTCACCCGCACCCCGCACGCCATCCGCGCGCCCCGGCTCACCCCGGACGGCCCACGCCACCCGGCCCAGCGCGCACGGCACACGGCTGGGCGGCCATCGGTGGGGTACGGCCAGGCCGGTGGAGTCGTCACACCGACGTGACAGGGCGGAGGGCACCGCGCTCCCCGAACTTCGAAAGCTCACGCCCGCCGGGGGTCACACCCGCCGGGCGGACGTCGTTGGGCCCGGAGCACAGGGGTGAGCGAGGCGGGGTGAAACAGTGACTCCTCCGACGGCTGAGGCCGTCGGCTTCTCAGGCCGCTTCCGTGGCCTGACGGGCCAGCCCGACCCGAAGAATGTTGATCGCCGTGTTCACGTCAGCGTGCGCGGCATGCCCGCACGCGACACAGACGAACGCGGCCTGTGTCCTGCGGTTGTCGGCGTGGCAGTGCCCGCAGACCGCACAGGTGCGGGAGGTGTTGGCGGGGCTGACCTCGACGACCACCCGTCCGGCGCTTTCAGCCTTGGCACGCAGCACGTTGAGGAACACCCCCCCATCCCGCGTCGAGAACGCTCCTGTTCAACCCGGACTTCGCCGCCTGCCCGTTCGCCAGGAACACCCCGGGCCGGTCCGGATCGGGTCTCGGCGAGCCCCGGCGAGTCATGTTCACAATCCGCAACGCTTCCACAGCGATCAGATCATGGTCAGCGACCAGGGAGCGGGCGACCGTGTGCGCGAGGTCGAGGCGCTGCCGGCGAACCCTGCCGTGCAGCGCGGCCACCTTCGCGACGGCCTTGCGGCGCCGGGTCGACCCCCGCTTCTTACGGGCCAGCTCCCGTTGCGCACGCGCAAGCCGACCCGCCGCCGCGGCAAGACAGCGCAGGTTACCGACCTGACGGCCATCGGAGAGGGTCACCAGCGACGCCACACCCACATCCACCCCCACCACCACCCCGGTGGGCGCCAAAGGCTGCGCGGGCACGTCGTCGCAGGAGAGGACCACATACCAGCGACGGCCTTCCCGCCGCACCGAGACCGTCTTGACCGTGCCCGCCACCGGCCGATGCTGGTGAACCTTGACATGGCCGACACCCTGAAACCGGACCCGGGTGGGATGGTCGGGCTGGGAGTTCCAGCGGCAACCGTCCCCGTCCCTCGGCCACTCGACCGTGTCGAACCGGCCCGCGCCCCTGAACCGCGAGTAGCCAGGGGTCCCGCCTGCCTTGACCCGGCGGAAGAAACCGGCGAACGCCCTGTCGAGCCGACGCAAGGTGGCCTGCTGGGAGGAGAACGACCGACATCAACCCCTTGAGCTGGTTAGCGACACACGACGGGAAGTGCTTCGGATGAGCCTTGACGAACAGGTGCGCATGGTCGGGCATGACCTCCCACGCAACGACCAACCACTCATGCCCGGCGCACTTCCGCCGGACCAGCTCCGCACAGCGGTCACCGACAGGACCAGCGAGCACAGGGCGGCGGAACTTCGGGCACCACACCCTGCGATACCCAAGCCCGTAGACGCCACCCGCACCCACCATCACCCCCGACACCCACCATCACCCCCCGAACCATGATCCGAACATACCAGCGATGCACACACACGGTTACGGTCCGCGCCCGACTCCCCTGACGCCTGAAGGCGCCAGCCCCCTCGGGAAATCTTGATGGAAACGCAAAAGCGCCAACCTAAGAAGGTTGGCGCTCGCGATTATTCGTAACGTAGCCCCGACCGGATTCGAACCGGCGCTACCGCCTTGAGAGGGCGGCGTCCTGGGCCGCTAGACGACGGGGCCAAGACTGTTTCTGCAATATACAGCATCGTGGTGCATCTGGTGCAGCTGGGGTACCAGGACTCGAACCTAGACTAACGGAGCCAGAATCCGTTGGGCTGCCAATTACCCCATACCCCATGGGGCCCTCGCGGGCGATGCCTACTGTACCCCATCGGCGACCACGGTCCACACGAGGGGTGGGCGCGGCGCGAGTCGTCCCATCCGAGCCGTTCGCACCGCCGGAGCAGGCCCGCGACACCACCCCAACCCCAGAGCCGAACATCCCCGGCCCCACCCAGCACACCGCCATCACGGCCAAATGCGTGGCGGGATCGGGGCTCCGGGCTCGGGGCTCCGGGCGGCGGGAACCTTGGGATTCGAGGCCGGGACGACCGGGACCGGGAGCGGCCTGGTTGCGGCCGTGGCCTGGTTATCGGGTGGTCACGGGGTTCGTCAGGGTTCCGATGCCGTCCACCGTGACGGCTACGGTCTGGCCGGCGCGCATCGGGCCGACTCCGGCCGGGGTGCCGGTCAGCAGGACGTCTCCCGGGAGCAGGGTCATCGCGCGGGACATGAACGCCACCAGCGCCGGGACGTCGTGCAGGAGGAGTTTGGTCCGCGAGTCCTGGCGGACCTCGCCGTCCAGCGTCGTCCGGATGGCCCGGTCGGACGGGTCGAGGTCCGTCTCGATCCAGGGGCCGATCGGACAGAAGGTGTCGTGGCCCTTGGCGCGGGTCCACTGGCCGTCCGTCGCCTGCTGGTCGCGAGCGGTCACGTCGTTCGCGCAGGTGAAGCCGAGGACGACGGACAATGCGCGTTCCGCCGGCACGTCACGGCAGAGCCGGCCGATGACGACGGCCAGCTCGCCCTCGTAGTCGACCCGCTCGCTGTCGGGCGGCAGCACGATCGGGTCCCCGGGGCCGGCCACGCTCGTGGACGGCTTCAGGAACAGGACGGGACTGGTCGGGGCCTCGCCGCCCATCTCCCGTGCGTGGTCGGCGTAGTTCTTCCCGATACAGAGAATCTTGCTGGGCAGCACGGGGGCCAGCAGCCGTACCTCCGCCAGCGGTCGCCGCGCCCCGGTGAAGGTGAAGGGCGCGAACGGATGCGGTGTGATCCCGGCAACAATGGCGGTTCCGTCCGCCACGGAGCCTTCCACCACTCCGAATGCCGGCTCGGACCCGTCGGTGTACCTCGCTATGCGCACTCCGCGACCGTACCGACCGAACGCGGGAATCGGGGTGTCCGGATCCGGGCCGGGTTCCGGCACGCGGCGGCGGCCAGGCCGCACTGTGGTCCGGACCACTCGGCCGCCCGGCCGCCGGATCCGGTTCACGGGGACGGCGAAGGGAAGCCGAGAATCAGGCAGGATTGCCGGATACGGGTCGGCGCCCCGGTCGGGACACGGCGTGGCCCAGCACGACCCGCCATCGACCTGGAAGGAGAACGGTGACCGAGATCGACACGACCCCCGTCTACGACGTCGGCGCACCCGAGCCCAAGCCGATCGACGAGGAGCTCAGCGTCAAGCTGGGCCACCTCGCGGAGGACGCCATCCTCCGCGGCAAGCCGAACGGTGACGAGCGCTGCGACAACTGCCTGTACTACCTGGACACCGACAAGGACATCACCTACTGCTGGCACCCGAAGCTGCGGATCCTCGTCGGCGGCGACTGGTGGTGCCAGTGGTGGGAGGAGATCCCGGACGAAGACTGAGACGCCGGGAGCGTCCCCGTCCAGCGAACTGATGTCGTGCCGGCGGACACGAGTGCCGCTGGCGCGACGCCTTCCCGCCCATCATGGTCCGGGACGCCTGCGCGCCCGCCGTGGGCCGCGACGCCTTCCCGCCCGTGGTGGGGCGGGTCGGCGCACGGCGAGGGCAGGTGCGGCCACGGCGAGCGCAGGGCGTCGGTGCCGGACACCGTGACCAGCGCACGCGCCTCGTCGAGGAGCTCGGCCACCTCCGGGTCCGGATCACCGCGATCGGCGGCGTGCGTCAGCTCCTCGGACTCGTGGCAGGCGGCCTCGACCAGTGCCTCGCCCGCGGTGGCCGCCGACACCAGGCCCAGCAGGTCGGGGCGGCCATCGGGCAGCCGGTCGGCCAGGCGGCGTCGCAGCGCCCACAGCGCGCTCCGGTCGGCGGTCCGTCCCCAGGTGACGCGAACATAGCGCGCTGTGCTCAGCACCTGCCCGCCGCGGCGCTCCGCCCCCGCCGCCCCGACGGCCTGGACCGTCTCCCCGACGAACGTGTCGTCCCCGGCCATTCCCGCGGTCACGCCGAGCGGACCGGCGCACGTCACACCACCGGCCCCGGCGAGCCCACCTGCCCCAGCGACTCCGGCGGCCCCAGCCACCCCAGCCACCCATCGTTCCAGCTCGGCGCGCAGCGCACGCTCGTCCACGACACAGCCCCGGATCGTCCGCAGGAGCATCGCAGCCCTCCCTCCCCCGTGCCGGCGACGTTACGGCGGCACGCATGCCCCGACCACCACGCCTGTCACTCTGAGTGACTGAACGTGGGACGAGGTGGAGGGGTCGGGATGCCGCGGCGGCGAGCCCGCGCAGCGTCCCGGTCAGGTCCCGGGCGCCAGCGGGACCACGTCGAACGGCAGGGGGACGTCCTCGTTCGTGTCCGGTGACGGGGTCCCGCCCGCGGGCGGTGTGCTCGCCGGCGGGTTCAGCTGGGATTGCAGGGCATTGGCGACGTCACCGAGGCCTGTCGCCGCGTCGGCGGCGATCTCCCCGATCCGGATGGCCGCGGCGAGGCGGTCGAGGAAGCGGGCGAGCTCCACCGAGGCCTGCAGGCCGCCGTCGCCGGCCGGCAGGGTGGCGAGCAGGTCCGCCGCGGCTGTCTGGGTGATCCGTCCCATGTCCCGGTAGGTTTCCAGCCGCCGCCGGAGGCTGGCCAGCGTGGACGGCGCGCCGGCGAAGTCCGCGGGATCGACGTTGCCGACCCGCGCGGTGGCCTGCACCGGCTGGCAGTCCTGGCCGGCCGGCAGGACCTGGACCTTCACGTCGAACGGGCCGCGGCCGGTGGCCCGCCCGATCGCCAGCCCGTCCAGCCGGCCCAGCGGCACGACGCCGTCGCCGCCGGGCAGCGCCCGCGCGCTCACCCCGGTCGCCACCGTCGCCCCGGTCTTGTCCAGCAGGGTGAGCTCGATGGTCACGGTCCGCTCGGCGGTGCCGCCCACCCGGGCGCGGACCTCCAGCGACTCGTACTCCGATCCGGTCACGACGTCTCCGCCGACACCGCCCGCGCTGATCGACGCCTGGTCGATCACGGGGGCCACGCAGGTGCCGTCGGACGAGCCCGGCAGCGGGACGAGGGTGGTGACCTGGAAGGGCTGGTCGGTCGCCAGGGCGTCGGTGGTCGGGTCGCCGCCGTCGCCCCCGGTCGCGCCGGCGCCCGCCGCGTCGGCCGTCCCGGTGCCCAGGTTCCCGACGACCGCCGGTCCGACGGCGTACCAGGCCGCCCAGCCGAGCACGGAGCGGATGTAGCCGTCGGAGGGGTTGTAGGAGCGCACCGCGGAGAGCACGTTGTCGGGGACGCGCAGGTCACCCCCGGCCTGGCAGAGGCGATCGGCGGCGGTCAGGGTGGCGTCGTCGAAGTCGTTGGGGTCCGCGCGGCCGTCGCCGTCGGCGTCGCGCCCGATCCACCGCCACATCGACGGCGTGAACTGCATCGGGCCGACCGCCCGGTCCCAGACGGTGTCGCCGTCGAGCCAGCCGTCGTCGGTGTCGCGGATGCGGAACATCCCGGGCGAGCCGTCGAGACGCGGGCCGACAACGGTGGGCGCGACCCGGCCGTTACTGTCCGTGCGCGCACCCTGCCCGTGGCCCGACTCGATCGCGCCGATGCCGGCGAGGACCGACCAGTGCAGGTAGCAGCCTGGATGTTCGGTCGCGGCCCGGTCGGCCGCGTTGGTGTACGCCGCCAGGGCCCGGGCCGGGATGGTCGACGCCTCCTTGCTGGAGCCGGGCGGGGTCGCGAGCGGCGCGTTGCGGACGGTGCCGTCGTCCGACGCGCCCGCGGCCGCTGTTCCGGTCGACGCTGTTCCGGTCGACGACGTCCCGGCCGGCGAAGGCGACGCGTCTGCCGTCGGGGACGTGCCGGACGTGGCCGTGGCGGACCCGGCCGGCCGGCTCGTGACCGGCGAGGCGGCGAGCCCGGCTCGCACGGGCAGGCGGACCTGCCCGGACGCGCCCACGACGCTGGCGAGGTCTTCCACGGTCGCGCCCCCGAAGGCGGCGCCACCCTCGGGGAGCAACTCGGTCTGGTCGACCCGTCCGTTGACGGGGCCGGTGAGCTTCGCTGCGGCGGTTTCGGACGACGGCCCGGCCACCGCGGTGACGGCGAGCGCGAGAGCCGTGGCCGCGAGCGCGATCTTCGGCAGCGACCAGGACCCGTTCGTGGGAGCGTCCCGGTCCCGTCTCCGGCCGCGCCCCCCGGCCAGACCCCGGCTCCGCGTGGTGCGCGACTGGCTCCCGCCCACCGGCCACGCGCCGGGCGCGGGGCGCCGCCCCAGTCGTACCCGGCGGCCGGCGGCGATCTCGCCCCGGCGGGCCGCAGCCCGCTCGACAGAGGACGACCGACCGTAGAGAACGTCCTGCTCGGAGGCATCGGCGTCCGGAGACGGCATGGCGCGGGGGGAGCTTCCAGCCGGTCCGGCGCCGCCGGCGGGCACGCGGCCATCAGCAGGCACGCGGCCGTCGACCGGCACGCGGCCGGCCGGCACACGGCCCTCGGTGCCCACGCCGTCGTCGGTGGGCACGCGGCCCTCGGCGGGCGCCAGGCTGTCGGTGCGCTCAGGAAGCTCGGTACGCGCAGGAAGCTCGGTACGCGCAGGAAGCTCGGTACGCGCGGTGGCCTCGACGCGCCCTGAGGTGGAACGGCGGCGACCGCCCGTCCGGCGGCGGCCCCCGGACGGCGGGTCGACCCACACGATGTCCGATACTCCGGGCGACGAGCGGTGCGAGCCGCCTCGGCGTCCACCCACGCTGCCGGTGGAACGACGGCTCATCGCCGACCTCCCCGAGCACGGTCGCGCCCTGTCGGGCGCTCAACCGCCGGGCACCGCGACACGGCCGTCCCCTCTCCTCGGCCGCAGCAGCCGAGATCGCCCATCACCGTCGCCCCCGGGAGCCCCCGAACCCGTCCACCGCCACCTGTGGCGGATGACCGGGATGCCCGAAAGCGTCGCGGTCAGCGTAACGGGCACCAAAGGATGACCGGGCGGCGTTGGCGTCAACCGGGAATTCTTTGACAGGACAGGCCCGAAACCCCCGGACAGCGTTGGCCGTGTAGATCATCCGATGATGAAGAACCCGCGGCGCGGGCGATCGGGGCGGCCCGGTCAGATCGTCAGACGGCGTCCGGGTCGGGGCGCTCACCCTGGCGGCGTAGGCCGTAGGTGACGGCGTCCTGCAGCGCCACCCAGGAGGCGGCGATGATGTTCTCGTCGACGCCGATGGTGTCCCAGCGGCCGCGGCCGTCGCTGGTCTCCACCAGGACGCGGGTGACCGCACCGGTGCCCTGCCGGCCGTCGAGGATGCGGACCTTGTAGTCGACCAGGTCGAGATCGGCCAGGCCCGGGTAGGCCTTCTCCAGCGCCTTGCGCAGGGCGGTGTCGAGCGCGTTGACGGGCCCGTTGCCCTCCGCCGTCGACACGTGCCGCTCGCCGTGGGAGGTGAGCTTCACCGTGGCCTCGCTGACGACCTCGCCGCCGGAGCGCTGCTCGACGATGACCCGCCAGGATTCCAGGGTGAAGAACCGCTCCCGGCCCGAGACCTCGTCCAGCAGCATGAGCTCGAAGGACGCCTCGGCGGCCTCGTAGGCGTAGCCGGAGGCCTCCCTGTCCTTGACCATCTCCAGCACCCGACCGAGCGCCTCACGCTCCCCGGAGAGGTCCATGCCGAGCTCGCGGCCCTTGAGCTCGAGGGTCGCGCGGCCGGCCAGTTCGGAGACGAGCATCCGCATGTCGTTGCCGACGGCGGCCGGGTCGATGTGCTGATACATGTCGGGGTCGACCTTGACGGCGCTCGCGTGCAGGCCGGCCTTGTGCGCGAAGGCGCTGGCGCCGACGTAGGGCCGGTGCGTGCTCGGGGCCGAGTTGGTGACCTCGTCGATGGCGTGTGAGACACGCACGAGCTCACGCAGCCGCCCGGCCGGCAGGACCTGGCGGCCCAGCTTGGTCTCCAGGCCCGCGACGACGCTGAACAGGTTGGCGTTCCCGCAACGCTCGCCGTAGCCGTTGGCGGTCCCCTGGACGTGGGTGGCCCCGGCCTCGATCGCCACCAGGCTGTTCGCGACGGCGCAGGCGGCATCGTCGTGGGTGTGGATACCCAGGCGCGCTCCGGTGCTCGCGAGCGTGGCCGCCACGACGTCACCGATCCGGGTGGGCAGCATGCCGCCGTTGGTGTCGCACAGCACGATCACCTCGGCACCGGCCTCGGCCGCGGTGCGCACCATCTCGAGCGCGTAGGCGGGGTCGGCGCGGTGGCCGTCGAAGAAGTGTTCGGCGTCGACGAAGACCCGCTTGCCCTCGTTCGTCAGGTGACGGACGGTGTCGCGGATCATCGCGAGGTTCTCGGCGGGCGTGGTCCGCAGCGCGCGCTCGACGTGCCGGCGGTCGGCCTTGGCCACCAGGCAGACCACGGAGGTGCCGGCGTCGCGCAGCGCGGCGACCTGGGAGTCGTCGGCGACGGCCTTGCTGGCCCGCCGGGTCGACCCGAACGCGGTCAGCAGCGCGCCGTTGAGGTCGAGCTCGGTGCGGGCCCGCCGGAAGAACTCGGCGTCCTTGGGGTTCGAGCCGGGCCAGCCGCCCTCGATGAAGCCGACACCCAGGTCGTCGAGGTGCCGGGCGACCGCCAGCTTGTCGGCGACCGACAGCGACAGGCCTTCCTGCTGGGTGCCGTCGCGCAGCGTGGTGTCGTAGATGTGCAGCGACTCCCGGTCGAACGGGAGCCCGCCGGCGGCACCGAGGTGAGCGGAGCCGAGCGGAGCTGAACCGAGCGGAGCTGGGGTGTCGTGAACCACGATGGACCTCTCGCTGGAACCGTGTCTGGCCGTCACGCGTCCGGTCTGCCTGGTCAGTGACCGGAACGCGCGACGGGGACGGGTTCGCCGCCAGCGTCCCACCATACGATGTAACACGCTGGACACGTAGTAAGTGTGGCGAGTGCCATGCGCGCCCGCCGCAGCGGTCAGTCGCCCGCGAACCGGCGGAGGCGGTCGACCTGCATGATGGTGATCGTCTGACCTTCGGACAGGATCCACGCCCGCCGCTCGAACTCACGCAGTGCCTGGTTGACCGACTGGCGCGAGCCGCCCAGCAGCGACGCGATCTCGGTCTGCGTCAGGCCCAGCTCGATGACCGGCCGGCCGGCCTCGCGCATCCGCATCAGCAGCAGCTTCGCGACCCGGCGCGGGAGATCGAGGAAGACCAGGTCCGCGTTCGCCCCGGTGAGCCGGCGCACGTGCGCCACCAGCGCACGGATGAGCTGCTCGGCGACAGCCGGGCGCTCCCGGACGAGCTCCCACACGGCGCTGCGCTCGAGCACCAGCGCGGTGCTCGGCTCGAGCGCCTCGACGCTCGCGGACCTCGTCCCGGCCTCGACGATGTTGAGCTCGCCCAGCGTCTCCCGGGGACCGGCGATGTTGAGCACGTGGTCGCGCCCGTCGTCGGCCTTGGTGAGGATCTTGAGTCGCCCGGACGCGATGACGAGGAGGGTGTCGGCCGGCTCCCCCTCGGTGAAGACCACCTGACCCCGGCGGAAACGCCGGGTCACGGACCGGCTGGCCAGCCGCAGCAGATCCTCCTCGTCGAGCTCCTTCAGCAGCGTGGTCGCCCGCAGCAGCGTGACCGCCTCAGTGTCGTGCATGCGGTGAACGTAGCGCCGCCCGGCGGTCTCGTGTGCCGCAGATCCCGGAGCCGACACGTTCATCGCAAAATCGTGATCATGCAAACACGCCCGGTAATACCCCTCGCGGCCGGCACGTCAGGCCGACACCCGCTGCCGACTCCAGCAACGCACCACGTCACGCATCGAAAGCACGCCCTCGACCTCGGCGCCGGTGGTGACCACGAGGTGCCGGAACCCGCCGCGCAGCATCGCCGCGGCCGCCTCGTCGAGTGACCAGTCGGGGGCGGCGACCACCACGTCCCGGGTGACATGGTCGCCCACGACCTCGACGTCCGGATCCTGGTCGGCCGCGATCGCCCGCAGGACGTCGCGCTCGGTGAGGATTCCGAACCCCTGGCCGTCGCCGTCGAGCACGACGGCGGCACCCACGTGCCGGGCGGCCATCAGCCGGGCCGCCTGGCGCAGGGTGTGCCCGGGCCCGACGACGAGGACCAGAGCGCTCATGCCCTCCGAGACACTCACGCCCTCCGAAGCCCGCATATCCTCCGAAACGCGTGTATCCCCCGAAACACGCGTGCCCTCCGAAACCCGCATGACGTCCTCCCGAACTCCGACTCCGGACGCTTGTGCGCTCGTGAAACGACTACTGGAGACGGTAGGCGTCCAAGGTCGGGTTGGCCAGGGCACACGCGGCGGCGGCGTGGTCACGCAGTCGGCTCGCCGCCGGGCGGGACGTCAGCTGACGAGCTCGTTCCAGTCCTTGTAGCGGTCGACCTCGCCGTGGGTGGCCTGGTGGAAGATGTCGAGGATCTCCCGGGTGACCGGGCCGGGCCGGCCCGCGCCGATCCGCCGGTCGTCCACCTCGGAGATGGGAACGATCTCGGCCGCGGTGCCGGTGAAGAACGCCTCGTCGGCGAGGTAGAGGTCGGTGCGCACGATGTGCTGCTCGCGCACCTCGTAGCCCTGGTCCGCGGCGATCTGCATGACGGAGGCGCGGGTGATGCCGCCGAGCGGCCCGTCGCTGAGCGGCGGGGTGATCACCTGCCGGCCGGAGACAATGAAGACGTTCTCGCCGGAGCCGTCAGCGATGTGGCCGTTCGGGCTGGTCATGATCGCCTCGTCGTAACCGGCCTTGATCGCGGCGACCTTGGCGAGCGACGAGTTGAGGTACTGGCCGGACGCCTTTGCGGCCGGCGGGATGATGTTCGGGTCGTTGCGGCGCCAGGTCGAGATCGTCGCCCGAGCCCCGTTGCGCTCGGCGTCCTCGCCCAGGTAGGAGCCCCAGGGCCAGACCGCGATCATGACCTCGATCGAGGACGGGAGCGGATTGAGGCCCATCTCGCCGTACCCGAGGTAGATCAGGGGCCGGATGTAGCACTCCTCGACGTTGTTCACCGCGATGGTGTCCTTCGTCGCCTGGACAAGCTCCTCCGGCGTGAAGGTCGGCTCCATCAGGTAGATCTTCGCGCTGCGGTACAGGCGGGCGATGTGGTCGGTCAGCCGGAAGACCGCGCTGCCGACGGGCGTCGAGTAGGCACGGATGCCCTCGAACACGCCCCAGCCGTAGTGCAGGGTCGGGTTGAGCACGTGGATGCGGGCGTCGTCCCAGTCGACGAACTCGCCGCTCATCCAGATCTTCGAGGTGGGCGTGATGGCCATGATGACTCCAGGACGGGCTACGTCAGGGGGACGTGCGGGCTGGCGAGCACCGCGGGCACGAGCGCCGCGGTGCGCGAACGCTGTCACTGACCGGCGCTCGCCTGCGCTGTCGCCCACCGGCGCCGTGACGAACGGCTCCGTGCCGAACGATCAGCTCCGTGCCGAACGATCAGCTCCGTGCCGAACGAACGGCTCCGTGCCGAACGATCAGCGAAGTGCCGAACGATCAGCGAACAAACGGTCAGAGAGGACGAAACCGCCGATCGTCGCCGTGGTCGGGCCCTGTCGGCTGCCGTCGTACCGGATCTACGGCTTCACCGAAGAATAGCCGCCGGATGACCGGACGGAAAACGAACGACGAATCGGCGGGGACACACCGGGCTCTCCCCCGGCTCGCCGGCCGCGCGATCGTTCCCGCTCGCGCGGCCGGTCGGAGTGGGGCCCGGCTCAGCCCGCGGCGCGGGTGGCCAGGTCGTCGCCGATCTCGCGGGTGGAGCGGCGGGCACCGCCGGCCGCGGCGCGGGCGGCCAGCGACGCGGCCACCGCGCCCTCCACCCGGGCCGCCTCGTCGGCGTGGCCGAGGTGGTCCAGCAGCATCGCGACCGAGGCGACCGTCGCGGTCGGGTCCGCCAGCCCCTGGCCGGCGATGTCGGGAGCGCTGCCGTGGACCGGCTCGAACATGCTCGGGTTCGCGCCCGAGGGGTCGAGGTTCCCGCTGGCGGCGAGCCCGATGCCGCCGGTGATCGCGGCGCCGATGTCGGTCAGGATGTCGCCGAACATGTTGTCGGTGACCACCACGTCGAACCGGGCCGGGTCGGTCACGAAGAACATCGACGCGGCGTCCACGTGCTGGTAGTCGACGCTGACGGCGGGGAACTCGGCGCCGACCTCGGCGACCGTGCGGGCCCACAGGTCGCCCGCCTTGGTGAGCACGTTGGTCTTGTGTACCAGGGTGAGGTGGGCGCGGGGACGCCGGCTCGCCCGCGCGAAGGCGTCGCGCACGACCCGCTCGACCCCGAAGCGCGTGTTCAGGCTCTCCTCGGTCGCCACCTCCTGCGGCGTCCCGCGCCGCAGAGTGCCGCCGGCGCCGGCGTAGGGGCCCTCCGTCCCCTCCCGCACCACGATCATGTCGATGGCGGGGTCACCGGCGAGCGGTGAGGTCACTCCGGGGTACAGCCGGACCGGCCGGAGGTTGACGTGGTGGTCCAGCTCGAACCGCAGCCGCAGCAGCAGCCCGCGTTCCAGGACGCCGCTGGGTACCCCGGGGTCGCCGACAGCGCCGAGCAGGATCGCGTCGTGCCCGCGCAGCTCCGCCAGGACGCTGTCGGGCAGGGTCTCGCCGGTCTCGTGCCAGCGCCGCGCGCCCAGGTCGTAGTCGGTGGTCTCCACTTTGGGATGCACGGCGCGTAGCACGCGCAGCCCCTCCGCGACCACTTCCGGGCCGATTCCGTCGCCACCAATGACCGCAAGCCTCATGGGGCTCGACTTTAGTCCGCCCGGCGTGGACGTCCGGCGCGCCCGCCCCGGGCGCGACCAGGCCGGACGGGCGCCGGGCCGCCCCGGGCCGCCCCGGGGAACAGCCCGCGGGCCACCCCGGGGCGGCCCGGGTCACCGGCGACGGATCATGCCGCCCCGGCCGTCGCCGGTCGTCATTCCACTGAACCAGGAGACGACATACGAGGACACATCGCGCGTTGACGTAAGCGGCAGCAGACAAAGACGCCACCACATCAACCGGACCACAATCGGCCTGGCCACGATAAATGCGCAGCAGACAAAATTCGGACCACGCACTCGAACGGCGCCACAACTCCCGCCACCAACCGTGCCCAGAGCGTTGAAAAAGTGATAAGAAATCAACAACATCGACGATGCGGCGTGCGGCGACACGAGGGGGTGCACGGCGCATGGTTCCTCAACAGTCGACCATCAGGCACCCGGTCGAGGCCGGTCTACCGGGGTCGCGCGGACCCGCCGGTCAGGGTCAGGTGGACGAGGCGGGCGGAGCCCGCCCCGCGGACGGACGCCGCCAGGTTCCCGGCCTGCCCACGCAGCCGGATCTCGACGGCATCCTGGCCGACCCCGACACGCCGTCCCTTGTCTTCCAGCCAATCGTGGACCTGCGCCGCGGCGTCACGGCCGGCTACGAGGCCCTGGCACGCTTCGGCCCGGACCCGCGCAACGCACCCCATCTCGTGTTCGGCGAGGCGGACCGCCGCGGCTGCGCGGCCGAGCTCGAGGCCCGGGTCCTGCGCCGGGCACTCGCCGCCCGCGATCATCTTCCCGACCGTTGTTTTCTCGCCGTCAACGTGTTACCGCATCTTCTTTCCTCCCCCGAGGTCGCGGCGGTCTGGCGGAGCGCCGATCTCTCCCGCATCGTTCTCGAGCTGAACGAGGCCGTCGACATCGAGCGCGCGACCGGTCTGACGGCGACCTCGCAGGAGCTGCGGGACCACGGCGCGTTCCTCGCCATGGACGATGTCGGTTCGGGATATGCCGGCCTGCGCCAGCTCACCCACATCCGGCCCGATTTCGTGAAACTCGACGCGTCACTGGTCTCGAACATCGACGACGACCAGGTGAAGATCGCACTCACCGAGCTGGTCGGCGGATTCGCCAGCCGCCTCAACGGCTGGGTCATCGCCGAGGGTGTGGAGCGCGTCCAGGAGCTGACCATGCTGGTCGCCCTCGGCGTCCCCCTCGGGCAGGGCTTCCTGCTCGGACGGCCGTCCGCCCGCTGGCAGGAGCTTGACCCGGCCGTGGCCAGGCGGATCAGGCTGCTCTCCGCGCGCTCCGACCGTTCCTCGCGCATCGTGAGCCTGATGGAGCCGGTCCGGATCTCGACCGGCGACTACGGGCGCTGCGGCCAGGTCCCGGGCTGCCCGCCCTGCGTGCACTCGCCCGCGCCGGGCGACGACGCCGGCTCGCCGTCCCCGGGCGGACGTCCCGAGGAACACGCCGAAGAACACGCCGAGGATCACGAAACGCTCAGGGGCGACGGTTCCGGTGGCGGGACTGCCATCATCGTCAGCAACCGGTGCCGGCCGGTCGCCGTGCGGCTGGCCGGCGGCGCGGGTGGGCGGGAGCCGCAGCGGATTCCCACGTCGCTGTTCGCGCTCCCGGACGAGCCCGTCACGGAGGTCGCCCGCCGGGCGATGACCCGGCCCGCCGGCTGCCGGTTCGACCCGGTGATAATCGTGACCGAGATGGGACGGCCTCTCGGCCTGGTACGGATGGAGCGCCTGATGCTGCGTCTCGCGGATCTGTCGGCCACATGAGGCGGAACCGATTCTGGACGGCGCAGGCGCTGATGGGCCCGCGCCCCGTCGGCGACCCGGGCGCGCGGGTGCGCGAGGTGAGCATCGCGCGGCCGCCCGCCATGAAGGAGTTCTACTGCGGGGCGATCATCCCCGGCTGCGAGGCCCGGTTCGTCGCCGGCACCGAGGACGAGCTCCTCGGCGCGGTCAACACCCATGCCCGGGTCGACCACTCGATGGCCGACGTTCCCGCCGAGCTGGTCGACCAGGTCCGGCAGGGCATCAGGAACGCCGAGCCGGCCTCCCTCAACGACTGACCACGGCACTGGCCGCGGCGCAGGTCGTGGCCGGTGCGGACGACGGCGCGGCATCCCGCCCACCCGCACCGGCCGGATACTCAGCTCTCCCGGGACGCCCGGTTCACGGCGCTGACGACCGCGCGCAGCGAGGCGGTGACGATGTTGGGGTCGATCCCGACCCCCCACAGCACCGTCTCCCCCACCGCGACCTCCAGGTAGGCCGCGGCACGGGCGTCCGCGCCCGAACCCAGCGCGTGCTCGTTGTAGTCGAGGACGCGCACCGGCACACCCCGCTCGGACAGCGCGGCCACGAACGCGTCGATCGGGCCGTTGCCGCTGCCCGTGATGACCGTCTCCGTGCCGTCCAGGCGTACCGAGACGGTCACCTCGTCCCGTGCGCCGCTCGCCGCGGTCGTCCGTGATCCGAGCAGTTCCAGCGATGCCGCCGGGTCCCCGCCCTCCGGCCGGTACTCCCGGGTGAAGATCTCCCAGAGCTGGCCGGCCGTGACCTCGCCGCCGGCGTCGTCGGTGTGCTTCTGGACCACGCCCGAGAACTCGATCTGCAGCCGGCGGGGCAGGTCCAGCGCGTACTCCGACTTCATCAGGTACGCCACGCCGCCCTTGCCCGACTGGCTGTTCACCCGGATGACGGCCTCGTACGAGCGGCCGACGTCCTTCGGGTCGATCGGCAGGTAGGGGACCTCCCACAGCGTCTGGCCGGTCCGCTCCATCGCCTCGAAGCCCTTCTTGATGGCGTCCTGGTGGGAGCCGGAGAAGGCCGTGTAGACAAGGTCGCCGCCGTAGGGATGGCGCGGGTGCACGGGCAGCTGGTTGCAGTACTCCACGGTGCGGCGCACGCCGTCGATGTCGGAGAGGTCGATCATCGGATCGATGCCCTGGGAGAACAGGTTCATCCCCAGCGTGACCAGGCAGACGTTGCCGGTACGCTCGCCGTTACCGAACAGGCAGCCCTCCACCCGGTCGGCGCCGGCCATGACGCCCAGCTCCGCCGCGGCGACCGCGCAGCCCCGGTCGTTGTGCGGGTGCAGCGACAGCACCACCGCGTCCCGGCGGGTCAGGTTGCGGCTCATCCACTCGATCTGGTCGGCGTACACGTTCGGCGTCGACATCTCGACCGTGGCGGGCAGGTTCAGCACGACGGGGTTGTCCGGGGTCGGCGCCCAGACGTCCATCACCGCCTCGCAGACCTCCAGGGCGTAGTCCAGCTCCGTACCGGTGAACGACTCGGGGCTGTACTGCCAGCGGACGTCGGTCCCCTCCAGCAGCTTCTCCGCGTACTGGGCGCACCAGCGGGCACCCTGCACCGCGATGTCGGTGACGCCGGCCCGGTCCAGGCCGAACACGACGCGACGCTGCAGGGTGGAGGTCGAGTTGTACAGATGGATCAGAGCGCGGTCGGAACCGACCAGCGAGGTGACGGTGCGCTCGATCAGCTCCTCGCGGGCCTGGGTCAGCACCTGGATCGTCACGTCGTCGGGGATCAGGTCATCCTCGATCAGCTGACGGACGAAGTCGAAGTCGGTCTGGCTCGCCGCCGGGAAGCCGACCTCGATCTCCTTGTAGCCCATCGCGACCAGCAGCTCGAACAGCTGCATCTTGCGCGACGGCGTCATCGGGTCGATCAGGGCCTGGTTGCCGTCCCGCAGGTCGACGCTGCACCAGCGCGGGGCCTCGGTGATCGTGGCGTTGGGCCAGGTGCGGTCCGGCAGCGCGACCGCCGGGAACGGGCGGTACTTCTCAATGGGCATGCCGGACGGTTGCTGCGGTGTGATCACTGCTCCTGCTTCCTCGGAAGAGCCGGCGGTTATCCCCCGCCGAGCGGGACCCAGCGCTGACGCACGAGAACTCCGCGGCGGGGAAGCCAGCCATCTCTCCGGATCGGATCAGGCCCCGCCGCGGCACCTAAGAAGAAGCAGCGCACGCATCACGGTGGCAGTTTACCGGATCGCTCAGCCCACCCGCCGGCCCAGCGGTCAGCTCCGGACGGCGCCAGCCACCACGAACCGCCCCGAGCGCGCGGCGAGATCATCCGAGCGGATGGTGCAGACCACGGCTCGTACCCCCCGCTCCCAGCTCGCCTCGTCCGGCCGCACCGACCCGACGACCTGGTGCGGGGCCACGTCGAGGGCGCCGACGTACTCGCGCATCGACCCGGCGCAGACGTCCCGCGCCGTGGTGTGCAGGACCTCGACGCCGGGCCAGTCGGCGAAGCGGCCGCCGAGATTGACGATCTTCGTGACCTCGTCGACGTGCGGGGCCGCACAGTCGACGCGGACCGGCGTGACCGGAGACACGGACCGGGCCGACCAGGCCATGCAGTCACCCTTGCGGATCGCGGCGAACAGCCCGGGCGCCAGGTCGAAGCCCCCCGGCACCCCGACCGCGGGGTCGACGGTGAGCGGAACCGAGCTGGCCGAGAACCCGACACCGCCCCCGCTCCCACCGCCGGTGGCCGCGGCGCCGTCGGCGAGCTCACCCACGCTGCTCGCCGACGCCGGCCCGCCGACGGGGGTGCTGACCTGCGAGACCGGCAGCGGTTCCGTCGCCACCGGTGTGCCGCGGCCTGCGGTCTGGCGCAGCGCCACGAACGTCAGGCTGATCATGCCGACGGCGAGCGTGACAACCGCCAGCACCCGGGTGAGTCGCCTCGTCCGCGGCGCCGGGCGTGGCGGCGCGACGAACAGCCGGTGGACGAATCCCTGCAGGCCACGGGGCGCGGGCACCACCTGGCACCGTGTCCCGTGGGCCCGAGCAACCTGACCGGCCCGCTCGCGGGCCGATGGCTCGAGAAACCGGGCCGACCGGACGAAGCGCTCGTCGAGCCGAAGGTCCTCGAACGGATCCGGGTGCCGTGCCGCCATGCCTGTCACGGTAACGCGAGCAAGCGCGCAAGAGCGCCGCTTCCCGCTAAAGATCACCCACACCGGGCCGAGACGTCACGACCCCGGTCAAGTACGGAGAATCCCGCCGCACAGGCGCCCTACCTGCACCGGGGCGCGCTCAGCCCGCGGAGATGCTCACCGCGCGGGCGTACGACGCACCGATGATCTTGGCGATCTCGGCCAGGATGTCGGGCGCCACCGCGTCGTCCAGGGACAGCGACATGAGGGCCTCGCCACCGGCGCTGAGCCGGCTGACCTGAGCGTTGGCGATGTTGATGTGGGCCTCGCCCAGCAGCGCGCCGACGGCCCCGACGATGCCGGGACGATCCTCGTAACGGAAGAACGCCAGGTGGTCCTCGGGACGCAGGTCGACCTCGAACCCGTCGATCGCGGTGATCTTCTCGACCTGGCGGGAGCCGACGAGCGTCCCGCTGACCGACACCGCCGTCCCGTCGGGCAGGACACCGCGCACCGTGACGAGGTTGCGGTAGTCGGGGCTCTCCTCGGAGGTCTCCAGCGCCACGTCGACGCCGCGCTCCTTGGCGATCAGCGGCGCGTTCACGTAGGTGACCTGCTCCTCGACGATGTCGATGAAGACACCCTTGAGGACGGCGAGCTGCAGCACCGACACGTCGTGCGCGGCGATCTCGCCGCGCACCTCGACGGTGATCGCGGCGGCCACGCCCGCGGCCAGCCCGGAGAAGAGCTGGCCCAGCTTCTCCGCCAGCGGCAGACCGGGCCGCACGTCCTCGGCCACGACCCCGCCGGCCTGCACGTTCACCGCGTCCGGGACGAACTCGCCGCTGAGCGCGAGGCGCACCGAACGGGCCACGGCCAGACCGGCCTTGTCCTGCGCCTCCTGCGTCGAGGCGCCCAGGTGCGGGGTGACGACGACGTTCTCCAGCCCGAACAGCGGCGAGGAGGTGGTCGGCTCCTTGACGTACACGTCGAGCCCGACACCGCCGACCCGGCCGGACCGGACCGCGTCGGCCAGGGCGCCCTCGTCGACCAGGCCGCCGCGCGCCGCGTTGACGATGATCACGCCCGGCTTCACCCGGGCCAGCTCGTCGGCCCCGATGAGCCCCAGCGTCTCGGGTGTCTTCGGCAGGTGGATCGTGATGACGTCGCTGGACGTGAGCAGCTCGTCGAGGTCCACCAGGCGCACACCGAGCTGCGAGGCGCGGGCGACGGAGACATAGGGGTCGTAGGCCAGGACCTTCATGCCGAAGGCCGCCAGCCGCTGCGCGACCAGGACACCGATGCGGCCGAGGCCGACGACGCCCGCGGTCTTCTCCGTCAGCTCCACGCCGACGTACTTCGAGCGCTTCCACTCACCGCCGACGAGCGACTCATGGGCGGCCGGGACCCGGCGGGCGACCGCGAGCAGCAGTGCGATGGCGTGCTCGGCGGCACTGACGATGTTCGACTGCGGCGCGTTCACCACCATGACGCCGCGGTTGGTGGCGGCGGGGACGTCGACGTTGTCGAGCCCGATCCCGGCGCGGGCCACGACCTTCAGCCGCGGGGCGGCCGCGAGCGCCTCGGCGTCGATCTTCGTCGCCGAGCGGATGAGGACCGCGTCGACGTCCGCCAGCGCCGGCAGCAGGGCGGACCGGTCGGCCCCGTCCACATGGCGGATCTCGAAGTCCCCGGACAGGACCTCCAGCCCGGCCGGTGAGAGTTCCTCGGCGACGAGTACGACGGGCACGGTCTGCTCCTAGCACGCTCGTCGCCGGCCACCGCTGGGGAGGACGCAGCGGCATGGACGCGCTGCGCCGCGGCCCGGGCGGACGACGACGATGTCGAATCGGTGGGCGGTTCGGTGCGGGTACAGCCTACAGACGCGGCTCGACACGTTCGGGCGCCGCGACGGGTGTGCCCGCTCTCACCTGCGGCGGGCGCGGGCGCACGTCGACGGGCCGGGCGGCACGTGCCGCCCGGCCCGGCTCGCCTCAGTCCTTCGCGATCCAGGACATCATCGGGCGGAGCTTGCCACCGACCTGCTCGATCGGGTGCTGCTTGCCCTCCTCGACGAGCTTGGTGAAGGTGGCCCGGCCCGCGTCGTCCTCGGCGACCCACTCGCGGGCGAACGTCCCGTCCTGGATCTCGTCGAGGATCTTGCGCATCTCGGCCTTGACCGCCGGGGTGATCACCCGCGGGCCGCGAGTGACGTCGCCGTACTCGGCGGTGTCCGAGATGGAGTAGCGCATCTGCGAGATGCCGCCCTCGTACATGAGGTCGACGATCAGCTTCAGCTCGTGCAGGCACTCGAAGTACGCGACCTCGGGGGTGTAGCCCGCCTCGACCAGCGTCTCGAAGCCGGCCTGGACCAGCGCGCTGGCGCCGCCGCAGAGCACCGCCTGCTCGCCGAACAGGTCGGTCTCGGTCTCCTCGGTGAAGGTCGTGCGCAGCGCGCCGGCCCGGGTGCCGCCGATGCCCTTCGCGTAGGCGAGCGCGATGTCGAGCGCCTTGCCGGTGGCGTCGGCCTCGACGGCGACGAGCACCGGTACGCCCTTGCCCTCGACGAACACCCGGCGGACGAGGTGACCAGGGCCCTTGGGGGCGACCATGAAGACGTCGACGCCGGCCGGCGGCTCGATGAGGCCGTACCGGATGTTGAACCCGTGCCCGAACGCCAGCGCCTTGCCGGGGGTGAGGTGCGGCGCGATCGACTCGGCGTAGATCTTGCGGTGGGTCGTGTCCGGCGTGAGGATCATGATGATGTCGGCCTCGGCGGACGCCTCCGCCGGGGTCACCACCCGCAGGCCCTGCTCCTCGGCCTTGGCCCGGCTGGTGCTCGTCTCCGGCAGCCCGACGCGGACGTCGACCCCGCTGTCGCGCAGGTTCAGCGCGTGCGCGTGCCCCTGGCTGCCGAAGCCGATCACGGCGACCTTGCGGTCGGCCAGGTTGTCGAGGTTGGCGTCGTCGTCGTAGTAGATCTCGACCATCTTCGGTGAATCTCCTCGAGGGAAATGAGGGGTGAATGAGGGATGGGAGTCAGGCCGAGCGCTCGACGGCGCGCAGACTGCGATCGGTGATCGACCGCGACCCGCGGCCGAGCGCGACCATGCCGGACTGGACCAGCTCGCGGATCCCGAAGGGCTCCAGCATGCGGATGAGCGCGTCCAGCTTGTCACGGGTACCGGTGGCCTCGATCGTGACCGCGTCGGGGGCGACGTCGACGACCTTGGCGCGGAAGAGCTGGACGGTCTCGAGCACCTGGGAGCGGACCGAGAGGTCGGCCCGCACCTTGACCAGCATCAGCTCGCGCTGCACGGAGACGGCCGTGTCCATCTCCACGATCTTCAGCACGTTCACCAGCTTGTTGAGCTGCTTGGTGACCTGCTCCAGCGGCAGGTCCTCCACCGCGACGACGATCGTCATCCGGGAGACGTCCGCGTGCTCGGTCGGCCCGACGGCGAGCGACTCGATGTTGAAGCCGCGCCGGGAGAACAGGCCGGACACCCGGGCCAGGACGCCGGGCTTGTTCTCGACGAGCACCGAGAGAGTGTGCCGGGTCACAGGTTGACCTCCGCGTCGCCGGAGTAGTCGAAGTCGGGGGCGATGTCGCGGGCGACGCGGATCTCGTCGTTGCTCGAGCCGGCGGCCACCATCGGCCACACCATCGCGTCGGGGTGGACCACGAAGTCGACCACGACCGGGGCGTCGTCGATGCTCATCGCCTTCTCGATCGTGGCGTCCACGTCCGCGGGCGACTCACAGCGCAGGCCGACGCAGCCCAGGGCCTCGGCGAGGCGCACGAAGTCGGGGACCCGGGTCACCCCGGTGCGCGCCGACACCGGGTGGGTGCCCAGGTCGGTGTTCGAGTAGCGCTTGTCGTAGAAGAGCGTCTGCCACTGCCGGACCATGCCCAGCGAACCGTTGTTGATGACCGCGACCTTGATCGGGATGCCCTCCAGGGCGCAGGTGGCGAGCTCCTGGTTGGTCATCTGGAAGCAGCCGTCGCCGTCGATCGCCCACACGGTGGCCTCCGGGCGGCCGACCTTGGCGCCCATCGCGGCCGGCACGGCGTAGCCCATGGTGCCGGCGCCGCCGGAGTTCAGCCAGGTGTAGGGGTGCTCGTAGGAGATGAACTGGGCGGCCCACATCTGGTGCTGCCCCACCCCGGCCGCGAAAACGGTCTCCGGGCCGGCGATCCGGCCGATCCGCTCGATGACCTGCTGCGGGGCGAGCGAGCCGTCGGCGGGCTGGTCGTAGCCGAGCGGGTAGGTCGCGCGCCACCTGTCCAGCGACCGCCACCAGCCCTCGAGGTCGGGGCGCTCCTCGGTGCGCAGTGCCGCGGTCAGGTCGACGATGACCTCCCGGCAGTCGCCCACGATCGGCACGTCGGCGATCCGGTTCTTGCCGATCTCGGCCGGGTCGATGTCGGCGTGGATGACGGCCGCGCCGGGCGCGAATGACGACAGCTTGCCGGTGACCCGGTCGTCGAACCTGGCCCCCAGGGTGATCAGCAGGTCGGCCTTCTGCATCGCGGTGACCGCGGCGACGGAGCCGTGCATCCCGGGCATGCCCAGGTGCTGCGGGTGGGAGTCGGGGAACGCGCCGCGCGCCATCAGCGTGGTGACCACCGGGATGCCGGTGAGCTCGGCGAGCACCCGCAGCTCGGCGGCGGCACGGGCCTTCAGCACCCCACCGCCCACGTAGAGCACCGGCCGGCGCGCCGCACTGATCATCTTGGCCGCCTCGCGGACCTGCTTGGCGTGCGGCCGGGTGACCGGGCGGTAGCCGGGCAGGTCGAGCGTCGGCGGCCACACCTCGTGCGGCAGGACCGACGTGACCGCCTGCAGGATGTCCTTCGGCAGGTCGACCAGCACCGGGCCCGGGCGCCCCGTCGAGGCGATGTGGAACGCCTCGGCGATCGTGCGTGGGATGTCGTCCGCCGACTGCACCAGGAAGTTGTGCTTGGTGATCGGCAGCGTGATGCCGCAGATGTCGGCTTCCTGGAAGGCGTCGGTGCCGATCGCCGCGCTCGGCACCTGCCCGGTGATGGCGACGATGGGCACCGAGTCCATGTAGGCGTCCGCGATCGGTGTCACGAGGTTCGTCGCGCCCGGCCCGGACGTCGCCATGCAGACCCCGACACGCCCGGTGGCCTGGGCATACCCCTCGGCGGCGTGCCCGGCGCCCTGCTCGTGCCGGACGAGCACGTGCCGGACCCGGGTGGAGTCGAACAGCGGATCGTAGGCGGGCAGGATCGCCCCGCCCGGAATGCCGAAGACCACGTCGGCACCGACCGCCTCGAGCGAGTGGACGAGCGACTGCGCTCCGGTGATCTGTCTGGTCTCTCTGGTCATCTGTCGTCTTCCTTGACGGGGCCGGCGAGGTGCGGACGGGACGTCGTTCACGGACGGGTCCACGGACGGCGACGGGTGGTCGCCGTGCGCGGTGTTGCCACCGTGCCCGTGTCCGGGAACGGCGTCACGCGGGGCCGGGGTCGGGGCCGGACACGAAAAAACCCCTCGTGCCATGGGCACTGAGGGGCGGCGCGGGTGGTCGGAGACCGATCTGGTCCGACTACACGCGCTCCGAGCCTACGAGAATCGTACGTACGAGAATGCCGAGCAGCATGCGGACAACCATCCCCGACATCCGCCACCGCGTCAAGCACCACGTCGCGTCCGGAGAGACAGACCACAACACCGACACCGCGACGACAGTCGCCGCGCCGCCCGCCGGGACGCCAGACAAGCATGCGCCACCCCGCCGGCGACGGCCATGTGATCATGGTTCGGTCGATGCCGGCGGGGTGGAAGGGAACCGATCAGCCGGCCGCGGCGGGCGGGCCGCCGACCTGGCCGCCGTCGAGGGCGGTGTAGAACGCCGACACCACCGGCGCGGCGGACTCGGCGCCGAACCCGCCGTCCTCGATCACCACCGCGACGGCCACGTCGCCGCGGTAGGCGACGAACCAGCCGTGCGTGGGCGGCGGGTTGCCGTCGGCGTACTCGGCCGTGCCCGTCTTGCCGTGGACGTCGCCGGGCATCGGGACGCCGGCCGCGGTCCCCTCGGTGACCACCGCGCGCATGAAGTCCCGCAGCGGCGCCAGCACCTCGGTCGGGAGCGGGTTGCTGCGCGGCGACTCTCCGACGACGAACGGCTGGTGCCAGGTGCCGCTGGCCACCGCCGCGGCGACGCTCGCCATCTGCAGCGGCGACGCGGCCACCCGCCCCTGCCCGATCGAGGCGGACGCCGACTCGACGGCGTCGCGCGGGGTCGGGAACGAGCCGCCCACGCTGGCGATCGGCAACGGCTCGGAGCTGTCGAACCCGTAGAGCTTCGCGGCCCGCTCGAGCGCGTCGTCGGGCAGCGACTGCTCGAGCCGGATGAAGGCGGTGTTGCAGCTCTTGGCGAAGACCGTCCGCAGCGGGATGGCCCCGAACTGCTCCGCCTCGGCGTTCTGGAACTCGCGCCCGCCGACGCTCACCGTCTGCGTACAGTCGATCATGGTGTCGGCGGCCTTGCCACTCATCAGCGCCGCGGTAGCCGTCACGATCTTGAAGGTGGAGCCCGGCGGGTAGGAGCCGCGCACCGCCCGGCCGTAGCCGTTGAGCGGGTGGTTCACCGCCGCCAGCACCCCGCCGGTACGGGTGTCGATCGCGACGAGGGCCCCGTTGGGGCGCGACGCGGTCCCCAGCGCCGCCTCCCCCGCGCGCTGGACGTCCAGGTTGATGGTGGTGCGGATCTCCTCGCCGTTGCTGCTCGGGTAGGTCTTGAGGGTCTCGACGGTCTCGTTGCCGTCGGTGCGCACCACCACCGAGCCGCCCTGCGGCCGCAGCCTGGCGTCGTACACCCGCTGCAGGCCGGACGCCGGATCGACCCGGCCGACGAGGTTCCCGGCGAGCTCGGGGCTGCCGTCCAGCGGCCGCCCGTTGACGTCGAGCAGGGCGCCGCGCTCGCCGGTGGACGCGGCGCGGTCGAGGCGCAGGCCGGGCTTGAGGGACGGGTGCACCGAGGACGGCCGGGCCCGCACCTTCCACTGCCCGTCGCCGGTGTCGACGAGGGCCAGCTCACCCATGTAGGCCAGCGGCTCGGCGAAACCGGCGAGCGTCAGCTTCGCGGTGTACGGGACGGTGGCGCTCGTGCCCGACCGGGTCAGCCCGCCGGGGACGAGCTCGGCCCCGGTCACCGAGAGCCGGTCGCGCACGTCGCCCATCAGCCCGACAAGGGCACCGACCGGGATGTCGCCGTCGGTGCTGAGGGCCGTCACGGCGGCGCCCGCCCGCTCCCGGACCTGCCCGGCAGCAGGCTGTGCGCCCTGCCCGGCAGCTGCCGGTGCGGCCGGTGCGGCCGATGCTGTCGGTGCGGCCGTCGCCGGCGCGCCCGCGGTGCCGCCGCCCGGGTCACCCGCCGCCGGTTCCTCGGCGGCCGGCGCGGTCGTCAGCGTCTTCCAGGCGTCCAGGTAGGCGTGAGCGACCGCGGCCACCCGGCGGTCGGCCTCACGCGCGTCGGAGCGGGACTTCAACCAGTAGGCCACCCCGCCGCCGACCGCCAGCAGGACCACAACGAGCGCGACGATGAGTGCGTTACGCCGGCCCCGGCCCCGGCGGCGTGACATGGACGGGCTGAACCCCGTCGGAGTGAGAGGCACGACGGCTCGCCTCCCCCCTCGCTCGGAGAACCGCCTGACAGGACCGTGCGGCCCGACCACACCCTACGAACGGCTAACCCGCTCCGCATCCGACGCGCCGTCGCTCGTCGGCAAGCCGACACGCGGATGCACTGATGGTGGTAACACGGAGGACCACGCCGACCGACCGGACGTTCGGCTTAATCCGCCCGATCCGTTGCCAGCCCGGACCGGATCGCCGCGGCGGCGGACTCGTCCCGGGGCGCCCCCCACGGGGGCACCGGCTCGCCCGTCGGCGCCGGCAGGATCTGGCGCAGCACCGGCCGGCGGGCCGGCCAGGCCCGCCACTCGCGCGGGTAGCCGACCGAGACCTCCTCGAACCGGACCCCGTCGTACCAGGTCGTCCGCGGTATGTGCAGGTGCCCGTAGACCACGGCGGCGACGTTGTAGCGGGTGTGCCAGTCCGCGGTCAGCTCGGTGCCGCACCACTGGGCGAACACCGGGTAGCGCAGGATCCTGGTCGGCTCCCGCACCAGCGGGAAGTGGTTCACGAGAACGAGCGGGACGTCGCGCGGGCACGCGTCGAGCCGCCGCCGGGTCAGCTCGACCCGGGCCCGGCACCAGTCGTCCCGGGTCGGGTACGGGTCGGGGAAGAGGACCGACTCGTCCGAGCACACGATGCCGGCCTCGTAGGCGGCGGCGAGTGCCTCCCGCTTGGTCGAGGTGCCCTCGGGCCGGAACGTGTAGTCGTAGAGCAGGAACATCGGCACGATGCGCGCCGGGCCGCCCTGACCCGTCCACAGTGGGTAGGGGTCCTCCGGGGTGAGCACGCCGAGCCCGGCGCACAGGTCGACCAGGCGCCGGTAGCGCGCCTCGCCGCGCAGCGACGTCTGGTCACGCCCCAGCGTCCACAGCTCGTGGTTGCCCGGTACCCACACGACCTGCGCGAAGCGGTCGGCGAGCAGCCGCAGTGCCCATTCGACGTCCTCGTAGAGCTCCCCGACGTCGCCGACGACGAGCAGCCAGTCGTCAGGGCGGCCCGGGCGCATCGCCTCGACGATCGCCCGGTTGTCGGGATGGCGGACGTGGATGTCACTGGTGGCGAGCAGCCGCCCCTGTGTGGTCGCCGGCATCCGGCCCGGCGTGGTCGATTGCATCACTGACGATCGTCGCACACCGGCCGCCCCGGGCCCGGGGCTGGAACGGGACCAGTGATGTGACCCACGTCGCCGTCCCGGATGCGTCAGGAGGCCTCGAGGCGCTCCAGCAGCAGGCGGCGGACGGCCGCGGCGTCGGCCTGGCCGCGCATCGCCTTCATGACCGCGCCGACCAGCGGGCCGACGGCGTTCACCTTGCCGCCCCGCACCTTCTCGGCGATGTCGGGCGCGCCGGCGATCGCCGTGTCGACCGCGTCGCGCAGCGCCGAGTCGTCGGAGACCACAGCCAGGTCACGGGCGGCGATGACCTCGTCGGCTGAACCGTCACCGGCGAGCACCCCGTCGATGACCTTGCGTCCGAGCGCGTCGGTGAGCTGCCCGGCCGCGACCAGCTCGCAGATCCGCGCCACGTCGGCCGGGCCGATCGCCAGCTCTCGCGGCTCGACCCCGGCGTCCGCCGCGCGCCGGGCGAGCTCGTTGAGCCACCACTTGCGGGCCGCGGGCGGGCTGGCCCCGGCGGCCACCGTCGCCTCGACCAGGTCGAGCACCCCGGCGTTGCGCATCTCCTGGATGTCGCGCACCGTGTACCCGTGCTCGGCGATGAGCCGGACGCGCCGCTGGGCCGGCAGCTCCGGCAGCACCGCGCGCACGGCCTCGATGTACTCGTGGGTGAGCGCGAGGGGCGTCAGGTCCGGCTCGGGGAAGTACCGGTAGTCGGTCGCCTCCTCCTTCGACCGGCCCGACGACGTCCGCCCGGAGGCCTCGTCGAAGTGCCGGGTCTCCTGCACGACCCGGTCGCCCGCGTCCAGCAGCGCGGCCTGCCGGACGACCTCGAACCGCACCGCCCGCTCGACCGAGCGCAGCGAGTTCAGGTTCTTCGTCTCCGACCGGGTGCCGAACGGCGCGTCGGGCTCACCGGGCGCGGGGCGCAGCCGCAGCGAGACGTTCGCGTCGCAGCGCAGCGAGCCCTGGTCCATCCGGACGTCCGAGACGGCCAGCGCGCGGCACAGCTCACGCAGCTCGTCGACGTAGGCGCGGGCGACCTCCGGCGAGCGGATGTCGGGCTCGGTGACGATCTCGACCAGCGGGATGCCGGCGCGGTTGTAGTCGACCAGCGAGTGGGTCGCCCCGTGGATGCGGCCGGTCGCCCCGCCGACGTGCAGGGACTTGCCGGTGTCCTCCTCGAGGTGAACCCGGGTGATCCCGACCCGGTGGATCTCGCCCTCGACCTCGACGTCGAGCCAGCCGTTCGAGCACAGTGGCTCGTCGTACTGGCTGATCTGGAAGTTCTTCGGCATGTCCGGGTAGAAGTAGTTCTTCCGGGCGAACCGGCACCAGGACGCGATCGAACAGTTCAGCGCCAGCCCGATCAGCGTCGCGAAACGCACCGCGGCCTCGTTGACCACGGGCAGCGCACCGGGCAGGCCCAGGCAGACCGGGCACACCTGGGTGTTCGGCTCCGCACCGAAGGCGGTCGCGCACCCGCAGAACATCTTGGACGCGGTGCCGAGCTCGACGTGGGTCTCCAGCCCGATCACCGACTCGTACCGGGCGGTGGCGTCCTCGTAGGACGGGGTGGCGATGACGGGAGCCGATGTGCTCACCGGGATGACTCCTCTTCGATGCCGTCGACGCCGTCTTCCTCACCCGCGGCGGGCGGGCGCGGAGCGGAGCGGGTGTCACGGACGTGGACGTAACTCAGCGCGATCGCGGCGGGCAGCCCGATGATCCCCCAGACCAGCAGGATCGGGCTCAGCGTCAGGCCGCCGAGGACGAGCACCAGGAGCGTGAGCCCCCAGACGATCAGCAGCAGTGCGCGGTCCTGCCGGCCGCTGCGCAGCCCGACCATGTCCCTCCTCGTCCTTACTTTCCCGACCTTCCCCGGCTTCCCGGCTTCCCCTGCTTCCCGGTGTTCCGGGTGCCGAGTGCCGAGTGCCGGCGCTAGAGCGCGGGTGCCTCGTCCAGCAGCGGATGTCCGCGGCGCGCCTCCAGGGCGGCCTCGAGCGCCCCGCCGACCAGGTAGAGCCGGTCGTCCGCGAACGCCGGGGCCATGATCTGGATGCCGGCGGGCAGCCCGCCCACCAGGCCGGCCGGCAGGCTCATCGCCGGCCCGCCCGCCAGGTTGGACGGGATCGTGCACAGGTCCGACAGGTACATCGACACCGGGTCGTCCACCTTGTCGCCGAGCGGGAAGGCCGGCGTCGGCGTGGTCGGCGAGACCAGCACGTCGGCCTTCTCGTAGGCGGCGGCGAAGTCGCGGCTGATCAGCGTCCGGACCTTCTGCGCCTGCCCGTAGTAGGCGTCGTAGTAGCCCGAGGACAGCGCGTACGTGCCGAGCATGACCCGCCGCTTGACCTCGGCACCGAAGCCGACGTCGCGGGTGTGGCTCATGACCTCCTCGGCACCGGCCCGGCCGTCGTCCCCGGCGCGCAGCCCGAACCGCATCGCGTCGAACCGGGCCAGGTTGGACGAGCACTCGCTCGGCGCGATCAGGTAGTACGCCGCCAGCGCGTAGGTGAAGTGCGGGCAGCTCACCTCCACGACCTCGGCGCCGAGACCGGCCAGCTCCTGGACCGCCGCGTCGAACGCCGCCTGCACACCCGGGTCGTAGCCCTCACCGGAGAGCTCACGCACCACGCCCACCCGCAGGCCGCGGATGTCGCGGCGCGCGGCGGCCTCGACCACCGGCGGCACCGGCAGGTCGACGCTGGTGCTGTCCAGCGGGTCGTGCCCGGCGATCGCGGCGTGCAGCAGGGCGGCGTCGCCGACGGTGCGGGCCAGCGGCCCGGCCTGGTCGAGCGAGCTGGAGAACGCGACCAGGCCGTAGCGGCTCACCCCGCCGTAGGTCGGCTTGACCCCCACCAGCCCGCACACCGCTGCCGGCTGGCGGATGGACCCGCCGGTGTCGGTGCCGATGGACAGCGGCGCTTCGAAGGCAGCGACCGCCGCCGCGCTGCCACCGCTGCTGCCGCCGGGGATGCGGGTGAGATCCCACGGGTTGCGGGTCGGCCCGTACGCCGAGTTCTCGGTGGACGAGCCCATCGCGAACTCGTCCATGTTGACCTTGCCGAGGATGACCACGTCGGCGGCGCGCAACCGGGAGACCACGGTCGCGTCGTACGGCGGCCGCCAGCCCTCCAGGATGCGGCTGCCGCAGGTCGTCGGCATGCCCCGCGCGGTGAGCACGTCCTTGAGCGCGAGCGGGACGCCGGCGAGCGGGCCGAGCTTCTCCCCGGCGGCGCGGCGGGCGTCGATCGCGCGGGCGGCGGCGAGCGCGCCCTCGGCGTCAACATGCAGGAAGGCGTGGACGGCCTCGTCGACCTTGGCGATGCGGTCGAGCGCGGCGAGGGTCGCGTCCTGCGCGGACAGCTCGCCCGCGGCGATCGCGGCCGCCGTCTCGGCGGCGGTCAGCCGGACGACGTCGTCCGTGCGGCGGGGGGCGCCCGCGCCGGCGGCGGCCGCGCCGGCAGGCGTTGAGGTGCTGGAAACGTCGGTCATGTGCGGCCTGGTGCCCCTCACTCGTCCGGATCGAGAATGCGCGGCACCCGGAACCGGCCCTCCTCGGCGGCGGGCGCACCGGCGAGGACGTCGGCGACCGGCAGCGACGGGCGGGTCACGTCCGCGCGGAAGACATTGGTCAGCGGCACGGCGTGCGAGGTCGGCGGGATGTCCGCGGCCGCGACCTCGGAGACCCGCGCGACGGCGCCGAGGATCGCCTCGAGCTGCGGCGCGAGCGCGTCGAGCTCGGCGTCGGACAGGGACATCCGCGACAGGCGGGCGAGGTTGGCTACCTCGTCCCGGGTGATCGCCATTCCGGTGGACCCCTCGTGGGCGGTGGGCACAGGCCCGAGATCGGTCAGGTCGTCGCGCGCCGTCGTGCGGGTGGTGGCCGGTGGTGGCCACGACCGGCGGCAGGCCGCTGCCGGCGACCCTGACCGCGGCCCGGCCGGCTGGGCGCCGGACGACTGCCGCGCCGGTTGCTGCCGGCGGTGACATGCCGGCGAACACAACGTCGGCGTTCCCCACATCGTACGGCCCACCACCCCACCCCGACTCATCCGTGGCGGTTGGCGACACGGCATGGGCGCGGCGGGCGTCGGTAGGGCGGCGCGACACGCGGGCGTGACCCGGCGGCCACCGTTCCGTCACGCCCCTTGCGCATGCTCGACCACATGTCGTACCTGCTCCGGCTCCTGCTCCCCGACCACCCCGGTGCACTGGGAGCGGTGGCCACGGCACTCGGCGCCGCCGGAATCGACATCGTCAGCCTCGCCGTGGTGGAGCACACACCGGCCGGGGCGGTGGACGACCTGATCGTGCTCCTGCCCCCGGGCGGCCTGGCCGAGCGCCTGTTCACCGCGGCCCACTCCGTGCCCGGCGTCTCGGTCGAGTCACTGCGGCCCTACCAGGCCGACGGCGCCGGGATCAGCGAGGACCTCGAGCTCGTCGACGCGCTCACCGAACGCCCCGCCGACGCCGTGGCCGTGCTGACCGACCTGGTCGCGGGGGTCTTCTACGCCGACTGGGCGCTGCTGCTCGAGCACCTGGGGCCGGGCGACGTCCGGGTCCGGGAGGCCTCGGTGGGCGCGCCGAGCCTGGGCGGCGACGACCTCGGTGTTCCGGAGCGGGTGCGCCTCCCGCTGCCCTGGCTGCCGCTGCGCGCGGCGCGGCGCGTCGTGCCGGACGACGGCGAGTTCCCGGCCCGCTGGGAGGCGGTCAACATGGAGCTCGCCGCGGCCCCGGTCGGGCACGAACGGCTGGCCGTCCTGGTCGGCCGGCCGGGAGGCCCCGCGTTCCGCTCCTCCGAGGTGGCCCGGCTCGCGCACCTGGCCGGCATCGCCGCCACCCTCGCCCGCACGGCCGGCCCCGGCCGCTGAGCACGGCTGCGCGCCGCTGACCGCGGCTGCCGGCCGCGGCGGCGCGGCCGTTTCCGCCGACGCGGCGGCGAGCCACGGGGTGAGCAGCACCGCGGGCAGCGCGGGCGCCACGTGCCACCCCTGGGCCGCGTCCGCACCGAAGCCGGCCAGCCGGCGCCATTCGACGGGGGTCTCCACGCCCTCGGCGACGACCCGCAGCCCCAGGTCCGCGGCCATCCGAACGACCGCGCGGACGAAGTCGGCGTCGCGGTCGGCGCCCGCCATCCGGCCGATCACGGTCCGGTCGATCTTGATCTCCTCGAACGGCAGGCGCCGCAGCGCGTCGAGGGAGACCCGGCCGGTGCCGAAGTCGTCCAGGCTGACCCGCACACCGAGGTCCGCCAGGTCGCGCAGCGCCCCGGCCGGCTCGTCGCCGTCCGCGGTGACGGCGCCCTCGGTGACCTCGAAGGTCAGCGCCGCAGCCGGCAGGCCGGTCTCGGCCAGCGCGGCCGCGACCGAGCCGACGAAGCCGGGGTCGCGCAGGTCACGCGCGGACGCGTTCAGCGCGACCGCCACCGGGATACCCACCGCGTTCCACCGGGCGACCTGCGCGAGCGCGCGGCCCATCACCCACGACGTGATCGGCCGGATCAGGCCGGCGGACTCGGCGAGCGGGACGAAGACTCCCGGCAGCAGCAGCCCCCGGCTTGGGTGCCGCCAGCGCAGCAGCGCCTCGACCCGCCGCACCCGCCCGTCGGCGATCTCCGCCTGCGGCTGGTAGTGCACCTCGAGCTGCCCGTGCTCCAGGGCGTAGCCGAGCTCGGCGGTCGTCCGGGCCCGTAGCCGGGCACGGCTGGCGTCACGCGGCCCGTAGGCCTGGACGCCGAGGCGGTGCTCCTTCGCGGTGTACATGGCGAGGTCGGCGCACCGCGACAGCGCGGGAAGGTCGCCGCCGTGGTCCGGGTAGAGCGCGACCCCGACGCTCGCATCGACGTCGCAGAACTGCCCGTCGATCTCGTACGGGGCACGCAGCACGCCGCGGACGCGCCCGGCCACCTCCCCGACCACCGTCCGGCCCGCCTCGCCGGCCGGCAGCGCGGGCAGCAGGACGGCGAACTCGTCGCCGCCCAGCCGCGCGACGACGTCACCGGGGCGCAGCGCGGCGGTGAGCCGGGCCGCGGCGACGACCAGCAGCCGGTCACCGACCTCGTGCCCCAGCCGGTCGTTGACCTCCTTGAACCGGTCCAGGTCGAGCAGCAGCAGGCCGACCCGGCAGCCGGTCCGCTCGGCCGCGCGGAAGCTGGCGGCCGCGCGCTCGGCGAGCTCCGCCCGGTTCGGCAGCCCGGTGAGCCCGTCGTGGCGGGCCTCGTGCTCCTTCTGCCGGGAGACCTCACCGACCCGGGCCACCACCAGCAGCGCCGGCAGCAGCAGCGGCACCAGCCAGGCGCTTCGCGCCGCGGCTACCACCACCAGCGGCGCGAGGGACAGCGTCGCCACCCCGCCTGCCACCCGGCGCCGCAGGTCGGCGAGGGGAGCCCGGCACCCGGCGTGGGCACGGCCCCCGCCACGGCCGGCCGCGCCGCCGACGGCCGCCGGCCCGCGCGGGTGCGTAGGCAGGCCGAGCAGGTCGTCGACGGCGAACAGCGCGAGGCCGGCGAGCGCGACCTCGGGCAGATCCCCGGCCCCGAGATCGGCTCCGAGGCCGTACGCGGCCACCACGGCTCCCGCCGCGCACAGCGCCAGCGAGCGGCGCCCGACGACCACCATCACCCACCGCGGGCGCGCGCCCCGCACGAGCTCCAGCAGGACGCCGACGACCAGGTGCGCCGCCAGCGCGGGCGGCGTTCCCCAACCGAGCAGGAGCGCGAACAGGAAGGTCACCGTGAGATCACTGCCGCCGGCGCCCGGTCCGCCCGCTCGGCGCCGGGCACCCAGCGCGCCCGCCGGCAGACCGGCCGGCCCGAAGGCGCCCGGCCAGGCCCCACCGGCGGGCACCTGCTGCGACCCGACGAGAAGGGCGAGCCCGGCGATCAGCACGAAGGCCGCGCCCAGGTTGTCGAAGGCACCGCGCCAGCCCCCGGCGACGGCGACCACCGCGGCCGTCAGGCATCCCGCCGCGCCGACCGCGGCCCCCCACCCGGCCCCTGGCTCCGGCGGCACGCCGCCGGCTCGCGGGGCGCGCATCAGCGGCGACCGGAACGGCCCCGCGTCGATCCCTCGACGCGTCGGGGACGGGCGCACCGACGCCCGGCCACACCGACGAGAACATGACGGAACATATGAGTGCTCACCGTAATGAACCTTTCGCTGCCAGGATGCGAAGGTTACCCGTCGACCTCCTCGGGCACGGCGAGTGCCCTGGCCGCATCCGCTCCGTCACGGAGAAGCACCGCGAATCCGGCTTCGTCCAGGAGCGGGATCTTCAGGGTGCGGGCCTTGTCGTACTTCGACGCCCCGGGATCGGCGCCGGCGACGACGAACGTCGTCTTCTTGCTCACCGAGCCCGTCACCTTGCCGCCGCGGGACTGCACCGCCTCGGTCGCCGTGTCCCGACTCCAGCCGTCCAGGGTGCCGGTGATGACCACCACGACGCCGTCCAGCGGCCCGGGGCCCTCGCCGGCGCCCTCGTCGGCCAGGCGGACCCCGCCCGAGGCGATCCGGGCGACGATGTCGCGGTGCCGCGGGTCGGCGAACCAGTCGACCACCGCGTCGGCGATCTTCGGCCCGACGCCGTCGACGGCCGCGAGCCGCTCGGCGGGCGCCGTCGCGATCGCGTCGAGGGAACGCAGCTCCCGGGCCAGCCCGCGGGCGGCCGTCGGCCCGACGTGACGGATCGACAGCCCGACCAGCAACCGCCACAGCGGGCGGTCGCGAGCCGCCTCCAGGCCGCGCAGGATCTGCTCGATCTTCTTGTCGGCGAAGCCACGCAGCCCCTCGAAGGACTCCGGGGCCAGGTGGAAGACGTCGCCGATGTCGTGGATCCGGCCCTCCGCGAGCAGGACCGTCGCCGTCTCGTAACCGAGCCCGTCGATGTCGAGCGCGCCGCGCGATGCCAGGTGGAACACCGACTCCCGCAGCTGCGCCGGGCACGAGACGGTGTTCGGGCAGCGGATGTCGACCTCGCCCTCGGGGCGGACCAGCTGGGTGCCGCACTCCGGGCAGTGCGTGGGCATCACGAACGCGCGCTCGGAACCGTCACGCAGGTCGACGACCGGGCTGACGATCTCGGGGATGACGTCGCCGGCCTTGCGCAGCACCACGGTGTCGCCGATCAGGACGCCTTTGCGACCCACCTCGTCGATGTTGTGGAGGGTGGCCATCGCCACCGTCGACCCCGCCACCTTCACCGGCTCGAGCACCCCGAACGGGGTCACCCGGCCGGTGCGGCCGACGTTCACCTGGATGTCGCGCAGCCGGGTGGTGACCTCCTCCGGCGGGTACTTGAACGCGACCGCCCAGCGGGGGGCCTTCGAGGTGGCGCCGAGGCGACGCTGCTGGCCGAAGTCGTCGACCTTCACGACGACCCCGTCGATCTCGTGCTCGACGTCGTGGCGGTGCTCGCCCCAGCGCCGGACGAAGGCGAGCACGTCCTCCACCGAGGCCAGCACCTCGTGACGGGCGGAGACCGGCAGCCCCAGCTCGGCGAGCCGCGCGTACGCGCCCGACTGGGACGCCACGTCGAAGCCCTGGTGGGCGCCGAGGCCGTGCACGATCATGTCGAGCGGACGGCTGGCGGTGACCCGGGGGTCCTTCTGGCGCAGCGACCCGGCGGCGGCGTTGCGCGGGTTGGCGAACGGTGCCTTCCCCGCCTCAACCAGCGCGGCGTTGAGCTCGGTGAACCGCTCGGTCGGGAAGAACACCTCGCCGCGCACCTCGAGCAGCTCCGGCACGGCCGGGCCGCGCAGCCGGGACGGCACGCTCGCCAGGGTCCGCACGTTGGGCGTGATGTCCTCCCCCGTGCGACCGTCGCCGCGGGTGGCCGCGCGGACGAGCCGGCCGCCCTCGTAGACGAGGTCGACCGCCAGCCCGTCGATCTTCAGCTCGCACAGCCACGCCGTGACAGGCTGCTCCCGCGCGGCGCGCGCCGCCCAGGCGTGGAACTCCTCGTCGGTGAAGACGTTGTCGAGTGACAGCAGCCGTTCCAGATGCTCGACCGGGGTGAACAGCGTCGAGTAGGAGCCTGCGACCTTCTGGGTCGGCGAGTCCGGGGTGCGCAGCTCGGGGTGCCGCTCCTCGATCGCCTCCAGCTCGCGCATAAGCGCGTCGTACTCGGCATCGGCGACGGTCGGCTTGTCGAGCACGTAGTAGCGGTAGGCGTGTTCCTCCAGCTCGCGGGCCAGCTCGGCGGCCCGGCCACGCTCGTCGGCGGCCAGACCAACCTCGTCAGCGGCCAGGCCGCGCTCGTCGGCAGCCAGGCCGCGCTCGTCCACGCTCACTGTGGAGATTCCACCAGGACCCGCGCCGCCTCACGGCAGTGCCGCAGCGCGGCGCGCGCGTCACCCACCCTGGCATTGGCCAGACCACACGTCGGTGTCACGGCCACCACCTCCCCGAGTAGTTCCGGAGCGAACCCCAGCCGACGCCACAGGTCGACCGCCACCGCGACCGTACGACGGGGGTCCGACAGGTTCCCGGCCACGTCCGTCGGCACCAGGCCGAACATCAGGCCGACGCCCGCCTCGACCGCCTCGCCGACCGCGTCGTCCTGCGCCCGGGTGAGCAGGGTCGCGTCGAGGCCGACGAACCGCGCGCCGGCCCGCCGCAGCAGGTCGAGCGGCACGTCCGGCGCGCAGCAGTGCACGCCGGACGCGGCGACCGACGCCACCCCGGTCACCGCGGACAGCACGCCGGCCAGCCGCTCGGTCGCCGGCCCCTCCTCGACGGCGGGCAGGACGGAGAACCCGCTGGGAGTGCGGATGTGGCCGGCGAGCATAGCCGGCAGCGACGGCTCGTCGAGCTGGACGAGCAGCCGGGCACCCGGAATCCGTCGCCCCAGGTCGGCCAGGTGGGCGACCAGCCCCTCGGCGAGCGCCTCGGCCAGGTCCCGGGCCGCGCCCTGATCGGCGAGCGCCTTGTGCCCGCGCGGCAGCTCGACCCCGCCGGCCAGCGTCCAGGGGCCCGCGGCCGACACCTTGAGCGGCCCGGTGTAGTCGGCGGCCGCCTCGGTGAACGCGTCCAGATCCCGGGCGAGCAGGTCACGGGCCCGGCGCAGGTCCAGGCCGGGCCGCGGCACCAGCCGCCACCCGGACGGCTGGAAGTCGACCGGCAGGTCCACCAGCAGCGCGCACGAACGGCCGATGATGTCGGCGCCGACCCCGCGGCCCGGCAGCTCCGGCAGGAACGGCAGGTCCGGCACCTCCCCCAGGACGTACCGCGCGGCCTCGACCGGGTCGAGATCCGGCAGCGACCCGACCCCGGAGGCCGTCCCGGGCGGCCAGGGGATGCCCGCCCGCTCGGCGGTCCCGTCGCTGCCCAGCGATGAGACACCCTCCCCCGGCACGTCCCGGATCGGCTCCGGGCCCGCGCCCCGCTCGGTGGCAGACCACGTCATCACCACATCGACTCCTTAGATTCCGGCCGCGACCCCAGGCCACGGCCGGCGAACAACACCCACCAGAATCACCCGCCAGAATCACCCGTCGGAACGACCCGCCGGCGGCACCCCTCGGATGACTCGCTGGCAGGACTCGTCAGCACGCGGCAACCGCGCCCGACGCATCACCCAAGGCGCGCCGAAGGCCACATGAGCCACTCCGGCCAGGCGGGCGGCCGGGCTTCGGGCGGGCCCGGTGCCTCAGGCTGCCAGGGAGCGGATGCGCCCGCCGCCGAGCACCCGGTCGCCGTCGTAGAAGACCACGGCCTGGCCCGCCGCGGTGCCGCGCACCGGCTCCGCCAGCCGCACGTCGAGCTCGTCGCCCCGGGCCGTCACCACCGCGGGGACCACCCCGCCGTGCGCCCGGACCTGCGCGGTGCACGACACCGGCCCGTCATGGGGCCAGACGATCCGTTCCGCGACCAGGCTGCGCATGTCCAGCGCGCTGGACGGGCCGACGGTCACCGTCGACGTCGCCGGGGAGATCTCCAGCACGTAGCGCGGACGGCCGTCCGGCGCGGGACGTCCCAGCCCGAGCCCCCGGCGCTGCCCGACTGTGAAGGCGTACGCCCCGTCGTGCTCGCCGAGGGTCTCGCCGGTCTCCGCGTCGACGACCGGGCCCGGGCGCGGCCCCAGGCGCTCGCGCAGCCAGGCGCCGGTGTCCCCGGAGGCCACAAAACAGATGTCGTGGCTGTCCGGCTTGTCGGCGACGGCGAGGCCACGGCGCGCGGCCTCCTCGCGGACCTGCGCCTTCGTCGAGTCGCCGAGCGGGAACCGGGCCGCGGCGAGCTGCTCGGGCCGCAGGGTGCCGAGCACGTACGACTGGTCCTTCGCCGGGTCCACCGAGCGGCGCAGCGTGCCGTCCTCGTCCAGCCGGGCGTGGTGCCCGGTGACGACCGCGTCGAAGCCGAGCGCGAGCGCCTTCTCCAGCACCGCGGCGAACTTGATGCGCTCGTTGCAGCGCACGCAGGGGTTGGGCGTGCGCCCGGCCGAGTAGTCGGCGACGAACTCGTCGATGACCTCGGTCTCGAAACGCTCCGCGAGATCCCAGACGTAGAAGGGGATGCCGAGCACGTCGGCGGCACGGCGGGCGTCGCGGGCGTCCTCGAGCGTGCAGCACCCACGGGCACCGACCCGGTCCGAGGCGGGCGAGCGCGACAGCGCCAGGTGGACGCCGGTCACGTCATGGCCGGCGTCGACGGCCCTGGCGGCGGCCACCGCCGAGTCGACGCCGCCCGACATGGCCGCGAGCACCCTCATCCGGCTCACGATCCCACCCCTCGTCCACACCGCCGGCTCGGCGGGCGCTCCCGCCGCCGGCTCATCGACTCACCCCGCGCTCAGACCCGCGAGCTCACCGGCGCGGCTGGCGCGCGCCACCACCGGACCGATCACGGCGACCAGCGCGTCGACGTCCGCCGCCGACGAGCCGTGCCCGAGTGAGAACCGCAGCGACCCACGGGCGTGGGCCTCACCGGCGCCCATCGCCAACAACACGTGCGAGGGCCGCGCCACTCCCGCCGAGCAGGCCGAGCCCGTCGAGCATTCCACCCCGTGCGCGTCGAGCAGCATCAGCAGCGAGTCGCCCTCGCAGCCGGGGAAGGTCAGGTGTGCGTTTCCGGGCAGCCGGCCGGGGCCGGGGGCGGCACCGTTGAGCGTCGCCCCGGGCACCTCGGCCAGCACCCGGCGCACGAGGTCGTCGCGCAGCGAGGCCAGCCGGACCCGCTCGGCGGGCAGTTCCGCGGTGACGGCGGCCGCCGCCGCGGCGAAGGCGGCCACTCCCGGGGTGTTGAGCGTCCCGGAGCGGACATCGCGCTCCTGCCCGCCGCCGTGCGCCAGCGGCTCCACCTCGACCCCACGCCGCACGAGCAGCGCGCCCACCCCCACCGGGCCGCCGATCTTGTGTGCGCTGATCGTCAGCGCGTCCGCCTCGCTGGTGGCGAACGACGTCTCGATCTGCCCGAACGCCTGGACGGCGTCGGTGTGGAACGGGATGTCGTGAGCGTGGGCGACCCGGGCCAGCTCGGCGACCGGCTGGATGGTGCCCACCTCGCTGTTCGCCCACATCACCGAGACGAGCGCGACCGAGGCCGGGTCGGACTCCACCGCGGCGCGCAGCACCTCGGGGGCGACCAGGCCGGTCTCGTCCACCGGCAGTGTCTCCAGCACCGCCCCCTGCCGCCGGGCCAGCCAGGACGCGGTGTCCAGCACCGCCGGGTGCTCCACCGCGCTGACCAGGATCCGGCGCCGGCGCGGGTCGGCGGCGCGGCGCGACCAGTACAGCCCCTTGATCGCCAGATTGTCGCTCTCCGTGCCGCCCGCAGTGAAGATCAGGTCGGACGGCCGCGCGCCCAGCACCTCGGCCAGGGACTCCCTCGACTCCTCGACGATCCGGCGGGCGCGCCGACCGCCGGCGTGCAGCGATGAGGCGTTCCCGGCGTCCGTCAACACAGCGGTGAACGCCGCGACGGCCTCCGGGCGCATCGGCGTGGTCGCCGCGTGGTCGAGGTAGGTCACGTCTGTAGAGGGTAGCCGCCACTCGGGCGCCCCACCCGGCCTCGGGACGACCGCCCGAACCCGGCCGCACACCGGGTCGGGGCACCGGCTGGCCCGGGTCCGGGTCCGGGCGGGTCAGAAGTCGCCGGCACCGCGCCGCAGGTCGGTGAGCAGCTCGACGAGGTCCCGCACACCGCTGTCAGGAAGCCCGGGGTCGGCGAACACCGTGTCGTTGAGCTTCTCGGTGGCCGCGAGCGCCGTCGACCGCCCGTCCTCGGTGATCTCGGCGAGGATCGCGCGCCGATCCGTCGGATGCGGCAGGCGGCGCACCTGCCCGCGGGCCTCCAGCCTGTCCACGGCGCTGGTGACGCTGGTCGGGTGCACCTGCAACAGGCTCCCGATGCGGCTCAGCGGCAGCGAGCCCTTGCGGCTGAACAGCAGGAGCATGAGCAGCTCGTAGCGGGCGAAGGTGAGATCGAGGGGCCGCAGGACCTCGTCGACCCGGGCGAGCAGGATCTGCTGCGCGCGCATCAGCGAGGTGACGGCGGCCATGCCGTCCGCGACGGGCCCCCATCCGTGGGCGGTCCACTGCCGGTGCGCCTCCGCGATCGGGTCGGTCGGAAGCGGTTTCGGCTGTGACACGGGTGCAATTCTCCAGGACGGGATCGTCGGGCCGGCAGACCATCGACAGCGGAGCCATCAACAATAGCCATTCCGGCGTACGACCGTTGCATCCGGGAACGGCGATGCTGGCAACGTTGGCGATGCCGGCAACATGAAGGCCACACAGCGCGCCCAGGTGCGCATCCCCGCCGACGCCCGGATCGACGTCCGACCGACATCTGGTGATCGCCTGATGATCGACGAACCAGGTGGCGTGGGTGCACACGCTCGACGCGCCGCTGCCCGCGCACCGGCACCGGCACCGGCCCGCGGTCACGTCGTCAGATGTTACGCCTGTACTGTCCGCCGACCTCGAAGAACGCCGCGCTGATCTGGCCCAGGGAACACACCCGCACGGCGTCCATCAGCACCTCGAAAGTGTTACCGCCCGCCGCGGCGACCTGCCGCAGCCGCTCGAGAGCCTGCTGGGCGGGCTCGCGGTTACGGCTGGTGAAGTCCGCCAGGCGCCGCAGCTGGGACTGCTTCTCCTCCTCGGTCGCCCGGGCGAGCTCCAGCGGACCGGCTCCCTTGTCGTCGGCGTCCGGCCCGATGAAGGTGTTCACCCCGATGATCGGCAGGGAGCCGTCGTGCTTGCGCCGCTCGTAGAGCATCGACTCATCCTGGATGCGCCCGCGCTGGTAACCGGTCTCCATCGCGCCGAGAACACCGCCCCGCTCGGAGATCCGCTCGAACTCGGCCAGCACCGCCTCCTCGACGAGGTCGGTCAGCTCGTCGATCACGAAGGAGCCCTGCAGCGGGTTCTCGTTCCCGGCGAGCCCCCATTCCTGATCGATGATCATCTGGATGGCCAGCGCCCGCCGCACGGACTGCTCCGTGGGCGTCGTCACAGCCTCGTCGTAGGCGTTGGTGTGCAGGCTGTTGCAGTTGTCGTAGATCGCGCACAATGCCTGCAAGGTCGTCCGGATGTCGTTGAAGTTCATCTCCCGCGCGTGCAGCGACCGACCCGAGGTCTGCACGTGGTACTTGAGCTTCTGGGAGCGCTCCGCCGCGCCGTAGCGCTCGCGCATCGCGACCGCCCAGATCCGCCGGGCCACCCGGCCGATCACGCTGTACTCGGCGTCCATGCCGTTGGAGAAGAAGAACGACAGGTTGGGCGCGAAGTCGTCGATCCGCATTCCGCGCGCCAGGTAGGCCTCGACGTAGGTGAACCCGTTGGCGAGCGTGAACGCGAGCTGACTGATCGGGTTCGCCCCGGCCTCCGCGATGTGGTAGCCGGAGATCGAAACCGAGTAGAAGTTTCGGACGCGGTGGTCGATGAACCATTCCTGCACGTCCGCCATGCAGCGCAGGGCGAACTCCGTCGAGAAGATGCAGGTGTTCTGGCCCTGGTCCTCCTTGAGGATGTCCGCCTGCACGGTGCCGCGCACGTTCGCCAGCGCCCAGGCTGCCACCTCGGCCGTCTCGGCCGCCGACGGCTCGCGCCCGTTCTCCGTCCGGAACAGCTCGAGCCGCTGATCGATCGCGGTGTTGAGGAACATCGCCAGAATCGCCGGGGCCGGGCCGTTGATCGTCATCGAGACGCTCGTCGTCGGCGAGCACAGGTCGAATCCCGCGTAAAGCGCCTTCATGTCGTCCAGCGTCGCCACGGAGACCCCGGACGTCCCGATCTTTCCGTACACGTCCGGGCGGGGGCCCGGGTCCCGCCCGTAAAGCGTGACCGAGTCGAACGCGGTACTCAGCCGGGTCGCCGGCGAGTCGGCGGAGAGCAGGTGGAACCGCCGGTTCGTGCGGAACGGGTCGCCCTCGCCGGCGAACATCCGCGCCGGCGCCTCACCGGCCCGCTTGTACGGGAACACGCCCGCGGTGAACGGGAAGAGCCCCGGCAGGTTCTCCCGCCGCAGGAACCGCACGAGGCGGGCGTCGTCGTCGATCCGCGGCACCGCCACCCGGGGGACGGCGGTACCCGACAGCGTCGTGCGCCGCAGCGGGGTGCGGATCTCCCGGTCGCGCACCGTGTAGACCATCTCCTCGCCGGACCGCTCGGCGACCAGGGCGGGCCAGCCGTCGAGCAGCTCGCGGGTCCGCGCGTCCAGCGCCGCGTCAGCCGCGTCCCGGAGGCTCCGCAGCCGCGCCAGCGCGTCACCCGGACCGCCGGCGCCATTCGAGCTGGCGTGATCCGCCTGGGCGCCGTCGAGCTCGGCGATCGCCGTGGACAGGTGCTGGCGCCGGCGGGCGAGCTCGGACAGCTCCTCGGTGTGCGCGTGGTAGCCGCGCACCGCATCGGCGATCTCCGCGAGGTAGCGGACCCGCGCCGGCGGCACCACCGTCGTCAGCCCCGAGGAGACACGGACGTCCACCGCCGGCAGCCGGCCCGGGACCACGCGCAGCCCGCGCTCGCGCAGCAGGTCGCGTAGGAACTGGTAGAGCGCGGTCACCCCGTCGTCGCTGAACCGCGCGGCCGAGGTGCCGAACACCGGCATCTCCTCCCAGGAGGCGCCGAAGTCCTCCCGGTTGCGCACCATCTGACGCGCGACGTCGCGCCGCGCGTCCTCCGCTCCGCGGCGCTCGAACTTGTTGACCGCCACGACATCCGCGAAGTCGAGCATGTCGATCTTCTCGAGTTGGGACGCGGCCCCGTACTCGGGGGTCATCACGTACATCGAGACGTCACAGAAGGGCACGATCGCCGCGTCGCCCTGGCCGATGCCCGGAGTCTCCACGATGATCAGGTCGTACCCGGCGGCCTTGCAGGCCGCGATGATGTCGGCGAGGTGCTCGGGCAGCTCGCGCCCCGCGCCGCGGGTGGCCAGCGAGCGGAAGAAGACCCCGCTCCCGTGGACGCCATTCCCCCGGGCACCGTTCCCCCGGGCACCGTTCCCCCGGCGGCCCTTCGCCGGGCCGCCGCCGTCGGGCTCACCGCCGAGGAAACCGGCTTCCAGCGCGTTCATCCTGATCCGGTCGCCGAGCAGCGCACCGCCGCCGCGCCGCCGGGTCGGGTCGACCGCGAGGACGGCGATGCGCAGGCCGTCTTCCTGGTCGAGACGGAAACGGCGCAGCACCTCGTCCGTGAGCGACGACTTCCCGGACCCGCCGGTACCGGTGATGCCGAGCACCGGCACGGCCGGTCCGCACTCGGCCGCCTCGCGCAGCGCTGCGGCCAGGGCCGGGTTCCGGCCATCCTCGAGCACGGTGATCGCCCGGGCCAGCGCGGACTCGTCGCCGGCCCGCACCGCCTCGACCGCCGGCGGGCGCGCCGCGAGATCGACGTCCCCGTCGCGGACGATGCTGTTGACCATCAGGTGCAGGCCGAGCCGCTGGCCATCCTCCGGGGAGAAGATCCTCGCGACACCGCGGGAGTGCAGTAGCGCGATCTCGTCCGGCACGATGACCCCGCCACCGCCGCCGTACACGCCGATGTGCCCGGCTCCCCGCTCCCGCAGCCGGTCCACCAGGTAGGTGAAGTACTCGACGTGACCACCCTGGTAGGACGAGATCGCGACCGCCTGCGCGTCCTCCTGGATCGCCGCCGTCACGATCTCGTCGACGCCCCGGTCGTGACCGAGGTGGATCACCTCGGCTCCCTGGGCCTGCAGGATCCGGCGCATGATGTTGATCGCCGCGTCATGACCGTCGAACAGCGACGCCGCGGTGACGACGCGCACCGACCAGACGGGCACGTGCAGGGCGGGGGCCTGCTGGCCCACCACGGTGGCTGCGCTCATGTGGCTTGCTCCCGAGGACGGTACGCGGACACCAACGACCGTCGTTGGCACTCCGATAGTAGGACGTCCATTTAACTGGGGCCACCGAGACCATGGACGTGCGGGCGACACAGGGGCGTCGAACCCGTCACACCCGTCACACAGCAGGAGGACCGGTCGCCGTGACCTGATGTTCCGGCACCACCCGAACCCTCCACGTTCCGGGTTCCGGCGCCGGGCCGAGCGCTCCAGGGGCCTCCGCCTGGGCTCCTTCTCACAAGCCTGACGCCAGCCGATGAGCCGAGCGGGCCGGAGCGCACTCGCCGGCGGCCTGGTCACCGAGACCAGCGGGGGTGTCCTGCATGGCTGGCAGCCGGGCCGACGGGGCTGCCTCAGGCAACCGCCTCCGTCGCTCCGACATCAGCCGCTCCGACATCAGCCGTCGGCCGGGAAAAGGTCCGGAAATACAGGTGGGGGCTGCTCCCGGCCACAGCCAGAAACAGCCCCCACCAAAAGAAGTCCGGCGGCGTCCTACTCTCCCACGCGGTCACCCACGCAGTACCATCGGCGCTGAAGGGCTTAGCTACCGGGTTCGGAATGGAACCGGGCGTTTCCCCTTCGCCAAAGCCACCGAAACACTATCAGACCCAACCGAAACCGGTCGCAGCCCGAGAACCGCACAGTGGACGCAGAACAGCAGAATCTTTGTGGTCAAGCCCTCGGCCTATTAGTACCGGTCAGCTCCATGCGTTGCCGCACTTCCACCTCCGGCCTATCAACCCGATCATCTAGTCGGGGGCCTTACCAGGCTACCCTGTGGGAGACCTCATCTCGAAGCGAGCTTCCCGCTTAGATGCTTTCAGCGGTTATCCCTTCCGAACGTAGCCAACCAGCCATGCTCTTGGCAGAACAACTGGCACACCAGAGGTTCGTCCGTCCCGGTCCTCTCGTACTAGGGACAGCCCTTCTCAAGTCTCCTGCGCGCGCGGCGGATAGGGACCGAACTGTCTCACGACGTTCTAAACCCAGCTCGCGTACCGCTTTAATGGGCGAACAGCCCAACCCTTGGGACCTACTCCAGCCCCAGGATGCGACGAGCCGACATCGAGGTGCCAAACCTTGCCGTCGATATGGACTCTTGGGCAAGATCAGCCTGTTATCCCCGGGGTACCTTTTATCCGTTGAGCGACGGCGCTTCCACAAGCCACCGCCGGATCACTAGTCCCTGCTTTCGCACCTGCTCGACATGTCTGTCTCACAGTCAAGCTCCCTTGTGCACTTGCACTCAACACCTGATTGCCAACCAGGCTGAGGGAACCTTTGGGCGCCTCCGTTACCCTTTAGGAGGCAACCGCCCCAGTTAAACTACCCACCTGACACTGTCCCTGATCCGGATCACGGACCGAGGTTAGACATCCAGTACGACCAGAGTGGTATTTCAACAATGACTCCACCGGAACTGGCGTCCCAGCTTCACAGTCTCCCACCTATCCTACACAAACCGAACCGAACACCAATATCAAGCTGTAGTAAAGGTCCCGGGGTCTTTCCGTCCTGCCGCGCGTAACGAGCATCTTTACTCGTAATGCAATTTCGCCGAGTCTGTGGTTGAGACAGTAGGAAAGTCGTTACGCCATTCGTGCAGGTCGGAACTTACCCGACAAGGAATTTCGCTACCTTAGGATGGTTATAGTTACCACCGCCGTTTACTGGCGCTTAAGTTCTGAGCTTCGCCCCAAAGAGCTAACCCGTCCCCTTAACGTTCCAGCACCGGGCAGGCGTCACTCCGTATACATCGTCTTACGACTTCGCACGGAGCTGTGTTTTTAGTAAACAGTCGCTTTCCCCTGGTCTCTGCGGCCCCTCCCCGCTTCGGAGGTAAACTCCTACACAGGAAGTGGCCCCCCTTCTCCCGAAGTTACGGGGGCATTTTGCCGAGTTCCTTAACCACAGTTCACTCGCACGCCTCGGTATTCTCTACCTGACCACCTGTGTCGGTTTAGGGTACGGGCGGCCCTGACACTCGCTAGAGGCTTTTCTCGGCAGCATGGGATCACCCACTTCGCCACAATCGGCTCGGCATCAGGTCTCAGGCACATGAAGCACGGATTTACCTGCACTTCGCCCTACACCCTTGCCCCAGGAAAACCACCTCCTGGGTTGGACTACCCTCCTGCGTCACCCCATCGCTTGCCTACTACCAGCCGGGATCCCGACCAGCCCAAGCCCCACCCGAAGGCAGAACAAGAACCAGAACGGTTAGCACAAACCAGGTTCAGCATGGGCGCGTCAGCGCCGGTACGGGAATATCAACCCGTTGTCCATCGACTACGCCTGTCGGCCTCGCCTTAGGTCCCGACTCACCCTGGGCGGAAAAGCCTGCCCCAGGAACCCTTGGTCATTCGGCGGACGGGATTCTCACCCGTCATTCGCTACTCATGCCTGCATTCTCACTCGTATGGCATCCACGGCTGGGTCACCCCGCCGCTTCACACGCCATACGACGCTCCCCTACCCACGCACAGACCTGGACCTCCGAAAAGGCCGGGTTCACTATGCATGCCGCAGCTTCGGCGGTGCGCTTGAGCCCCGCTACATTGTCGGCGCGGAATCACTTGACCAGTGAGCTATTACGCACTCTTTCAAGGGTGGCTGCTTCTAAGCCAACCTCCTGGTTGTCTATGCGACTCCACATCCTTTTCCACTTAGCGCACGCTTAGGGGCCTTAGCTGGCGATCTGGGCTGTTTCCCTCTCGACTACGAAGCTTATCCCCCGCAGTCTCACTGCCACGCTTCACTTACCGGCATTCGGAGTTTGGCTGACTTCAGTAAGCTTGTAGGCCCCCTAGGCCATCCAGTGCTCTACCTCCGGCAAGAAACACGTGACGCTGCACCTAAATGCATTTCGGGGAGAACCAGCTATCACCGAGTTTGATTGGCCTTTCACCCCTACCCACAGCTCATCCCCCAGGTTTTCAACCCTGGTGGGTTCGGTCCTCCACACGGTCTTACCCGCGCTTCAACCTGGCCATGGGTAGATCACTCGGCTTCGGGTCTTGGACATGCGACTCAGACGCCCTATTCGGACTCGCTTTCGCTACGGCTACCCCACACGGGTTAACCTCGCCACACACCGCAAACTCGCAGGCTCATTCTTCAAAAGGCACGCGGTCACCAGGCTCCGAAAAGCCCAGCCCCCACGGATTGTAGGCACACGGTTTCAGGTACTATTTCACTCCCCTCCCGGGGTACTTTTCACCTTTCCCTCACGGTACTAGTCCGCTATCGGTCACCAGGGAGTATTTAGGCTTAGCGGGTGGTCCCGCCAGATTCACACGGAATTTCACGGGCTCCGTGCTACTTGGGATACTGCTCAAGAGACGTGCCGTTTTCACCTACAGGGCTATTACCCTCTATGGCGGTCCATTCGCATGACCTTCGGCTAACAACACGTTTTCTCACTCTTCGACGAAGCGGCAGCAACATCAGAACAGTCCCACAACCCCAGCTACGCAACGCCTGCCGGCTATCACACGAAACTGGTTTAGCCTCATCCGCTTTCGCTCACCACTACTCGCGGAATCACGGTTGTTTTCTCTTCCTGCGGGTAATGAGATGTTTCACTTCCCCGCGTTCCCTCCACATGCCCTATGTGTTCAGGCACGGGTGACAGGATTTAAAGCCCTGCCGGGTTTCCCCATTCGGAAATCCTCGGATCATAGCTCGGTTGACAGCTCCCCGAGGCATATCGCAGCCTCCCACGTCCTTCATCGGCTCCTGGTGCCAAGGCATCCACCGTGCGCCCTTAATAACTTGGCCACAAAGATAAAGATGCTCGCGTCCACTGTGCAGTTCTCAAACTACGAACGGAAACCAGCCGCGCCCGTGAGACCAAACCCATCACCCAAAAGGCAACAGCGGTATCCCACCACAACCAGCCCGCACACCCACCCCGCCCAACAACCCCGACAACCAGAAGGCCATCGAGGCAAGTCGAACAAAAGCAGGGCCACACACGAGGGCACCTAACTCCCTCAGGACCCAACAGCGTACCGACCCACCAACCCCAGCCCCAACCCCAAGCCCACACAGGAACCCAAGATCCGAACCAGCAGTCAGCAGAACAAGCCAGCGTTCCACCCATGAGCATCCAGACCAGCCACTCGACTGATCATCGCTCTGGACCAGGCAACCACCCACTACAGGGGCACCCAGCCAGAAAGCTCCTTAGAAAGGAGGTGATCCAGCCGCACCTTCCGGTACGGCTACCTTGTTACGACTTCGTCCCAATCGCCGGTCCCACCTTCGACGGCTCCCCCCACAAGGGTTGGGCCACCGGCTTCGGGTGTTACCGACTTTCGTGACGTGACGGGCGGTGTGTACAAGGCCCGGGAACGTATTCACCGCAGCATTGCTGATCTGCGATTACTAGCGACTCCGACTTCACGGGGTCGAGTTGCAGACCCCGATCCGAACTGAGACCGGCTTTTTGGGATTCGCTCCACCTCGCGGTATCGCAGCCCATTGTACCGGCCATTGTAGCATGTGTGCAGCCCAGGACGTAAGGGGCATGATGACTTGACGTCATCCCCACCTTCCTCCGAGTTGACCCCGGCAGTCTCCTATGAGTCCCCGACATGACTCGCTGGCAACATAGGACAAGGGTTGCGCTCGTTGCGGGACTTAACCCAACATCTCACGACACGAGCTGACGACAGCCATGCACCACCTGTGCAGAGCCCCTAAGGACCCCATATCTCTACAGGATTTCTCTGCATGTCAAGCCCTGGTAAGGTTCTTCGCGTTGCATCGAATTAAGCCACATGCTCCGCCGCTTGTGCGGGCCCCCGTCAATTCCTTTGAGTTTTAGCCTTGCGGCCGTACTCCCCAGGCGGGGCGCTTAATGCGTTAGCTGCGGCACGGAGGCCGTGGAAGGTCCCCCACACCTAGCGCCCAACGTTTACGGCGTGGACTACCAGGGTATCTAATCCTGTTCGCTCCCCACGCTTTCGCTCCTTAGCGTCAGTTCCGGCCCAGAGACCCGCCTTCGCCACCGGTGTTCCTCCTGATATCTGCGCATTTCACCGCTACACCAGGAATTCCAGTCTCCCCTACCGGACTCTAGCCTGCCCGTATCGACTGCAGGCCCGGGGTTGAGCCCCGGGTTTTCACAGCCGACGCGACAGGCCGCCTACGAGCTCTTTACGCCCAATAATTCCGGACAACGCTTGCACCCTACGTATTACCGCGGCTGCTGGCACGTAGTTGGCCGGTGCTTCTTCTGCAGGTACCGTCACTCTCGCTTCGTCCCTGCTGAAAGAGGTTTACAACCCGAAGGCCGTCATCCCTCACGCGGCGTCGCTGCGTCAGGCTTTCGCCCATTGCGCAATATTCCCCACTGCTGCCTCCCGTAGGAGTCTGGGCCGTGTCTCAGTCCCAGTGTGGCCGATCGCCCTCTCAGGCCGGCTACCCGTCGTCGCCTTGGTAGGCCATCACCCCACCAACAAGCTGATAGGCCGCGGGCCCATCCCAAGCCGATAAATCTTTCCACATCACCAGATGCCCGATGATGTCATATCCGGCATTAGCCCCGGTTTCCCGGAGTTATTCCAGAGCTTGGGGCAGGTTGCCCACGTGTTACTCACCCGTTCGCCGCTAGGAGCAAGCTCCTCGCTCGACTTGCATGTGTTAAGCACGCCGCCAGCGTTCGTCCTGAGCCAGGATCAAACTCTCCATCAATGCTTTGAAAGAGATGGTCGGGCCGCCAAGCCCAACCGATCCTGGCAAGACAGATCCTCGTATGAGTCTGTCATTGCCAAAGGAATTTCCCACCACAACCAGAAGCACTAAGCCCTGGCCATGGACGGGGGTTAAAAATATGGCACTGACTATTCGGTACGCTGTTGAGTTCTCAAGGAGCAGATGCGACCGTTCTTTGCCTTTCGGCGTTGCCCGGTGCGTCTTTTTCAGCTTACTTGGTGTTTCTGGCCTTTGTCAAACCGCCCTGTTTTGGCTGGCGATTTGGACTTCGGCTTGGCTGTTTGCCGTATCCGTTTCGGCCTTTCGGCCTCGGCTGCGGCGACTCGGTTAAGTTACCGAGACTTTCGGGCTTGTGTCAAATCACTCCGGCCGAGCCGGTGACTGCCACTCTTTCAAACCTTACCGCATCGTTTTCGGGCCTCTTCCTCGGGGGGTCCATGCCCCCTCGGAGGATCCTGGCCCGCCAACGCCCTGGACTGTTCGTCCTGGGTGGGCGGCGAGATGGAACTATACACGAGCGATCCGCGGGGGTGTGTGGACCACCCCGACATATGCAATCCAGGCCTGGGTCGGCCCCGCTCCCGCCCGCCGCCGAGCCCGGCGAAGGCTCCCCGACCGTCTGTTACCGGCCGCTGCCCGGCTTCCCCCGGGCCCCGCAGGCCTGCCCACGGTGGGTCTCTCCCGGCGAGTTCCGACGGTTGCGCCGCTTCAGGACTGCTACCCCATATCGAGCGCCCCGACACCTGTGCCCGCGGAACATCCGTGGCCGGGTATCGCACGCTTCGACGTCCATGGCCGGGTATCGGTGTTCTCGCGGTTGCCTGCTGCGCCCAGGTGGCTTCCGATGCGCCCGAGAGCTGCCGGCTCGCGTTTCAGGGCCGTGGACGTCCACCCGCCGCCTCGGAGCGCTCGGCCGCCCACCGTGCCCAGCCGGCCAGGGCCTCGTACAGCCGCGCTCCGCCCTCGATCGCCAGGCGCAGCGACCGGTTCTGTGGGGTGTCGGGGAAGTCGCCGCGGTCGGTGGCCTGCGCGTAGGCGCGGTACCGGCCGGCCGCCGACGCGAAGAACTCGGCCTCGCGCACCAGGTGCTGGTTGAGGTCCGCCGGTTCCATGAGCCAGAAGAAGAACGACCGCAGCAGCGACTGGAGCCGCATGGTGTGGTCGACCTCCGACGGCTCACGCAGCCAGCGCCTGATCTCGTCCAGGCCGGAGTCGGTGATCCGGTAGGCCTTGCGGCCGCGGGGGCCCTCACTGTCGATCTCGATCAGGCCGTCGCCGGCGAGCCGGCTCAGCTCCCCGTAGATCTGCGGGTGCCCGGCCGGCCAGACGGCGCCCAGCACCTGCTCGAATCGCCTCGTGAGGTCGTAGCCACTGGCCGGACCCTCCGCGAGCAGCCCCAGCAACCCGTGACGTAGCGACACTCAGACACCTCCCGCTCCCAGCTCGACACCGAGCGTAACCGTCGATGGCGCGGACTGCCCCTGCTCAGGAGCCGGGGGCGGCGGGACCGGGAGAGGCTTCCGCCGGGAGACGACCTCAGCGCCCCGGGAACGGCGACGGCCGGGTGCGGCCCCACCGGAAGGGAGGGAACGCACCCGGCCGTCCTGCGCCCGGTCGGGACGGCCCGGTCGCGGGCCGTCCCGGATGGAGCGGCTCGGCTGGTCAGCCGGCCTTGTGCTTCTGGATCTCCTCGGTGAGCTGCGGGACGACGTTGAACAGGTCACCGACCAGTCCGTAGTCCGCGAACTCGAAGATCGGGGCCTCGGGGTCCTTGTTGACCGCCACGATCGTCTTCGAGGTCTGCATGCCGGCCCGGTGCTGGATGGCGCCGGAGATCCCGACCGCGATGTACAGCTGGGGCGACACCGTCTTACCGGTCTGGCCGACCTGGTGCTGGTGCGGGTACCAGCCGGCGTCGGTCGCGGCGCGCGAGGCGCCGACGGCCGCGCCGAGCGTGTCGGCCAGCTTCTCGACCAGCGCGAAGTGCTCGGCGGCACCCAGGCCACGGCCGCCGGAGACGACGATCTGGGCCTCGGTGAGGTCCGGACGGCCGGACTTCGCCTCGACGACGCGGTCCACGATCTTCGCGCCCTTCGCGGCGTCGGAGATCGCGATGTCGACCGGGGTCTCCACCGGGGTCGTCGGCGCGGCCTCGGGTGCGGTCGAGTTCGGCCGGACGACGACGATCGGGGTGCCCTTGGTGACCTTCGAGTTGACGATCGTCGAACCGCCGAAGATGCCCTGGGTGGCCGTCAGGTCGGAGGTGAGCGCGGTGGCGTCCCAGATCAGGCCGGAATCCGTGCGGGCCGCCGTGCGGGCCGCGACCTCACGGGAGTCCGGCGTGGCCGCGGCCAGGACCGCCACGGGCGAGACGTCCGCGACCAGCTTCGACAGGACCTCGGCCGCCGGCGCCCCGATGTAGTCGGCGACGTCTTCGGACTCGACCAGGTAGACCTTGGCCGCGCCGTACTGGGCCAGGTACTCCTTCGCCTTGGCGTAGCTGCCCGGGCCGCCGAGGAACACCGCCGACGGCTCGCCGATCGTGCGGGCCAGCGTCAGCAGCTCGGCCGTGACCTTCTTCGGCTCGCCATCGCTGTGCTCGACGAGTACAAGAACTTCAGCCATCGAACAACAACCCCTCAGATGAGCTTCTGGGCCGCGAGGAACGCAGCGACCTTCGCGCCGCCGTCGCCCTCGTCCTTGACGATGGTGCCGCTCTGGCGCGGCGGTGCCGGCTGCGCGTCGACAACCGTGGACGTCGCCCCGGCGAGGCCAACCGAGCCCGCGTCGAGACCGGCGTCGGCGGCCGAGAGCTTGGTCAGGGGCTTCTTCTTGGCCGCCATGATGCCCTTGAACGAGGGGTAACGCGGCTGGTTGATCTTCTCGACCACGCCCACGACGGCCGGCAGGGTCGCCTCGACGAGCGCGTAGCCGTTGTCGGCGAGGCGCTCGACGGAGACCTTGTTCGCGCCCGGGTCGACCGTGACCTTGCGGGCCTGCGTGAGCTGCGGCAGACCGAGACGCTCCGCGAGGAGGGCGCCCATGACGCCGCCCCGGGCGTCGGAGGCCTCCGAGGAGGTGATGATCAGGTCCGGCGAGAGCGTGGAGATCACCTTCGCCAGCGCGGCGGAGGTGGCGAGGGCGTCGGAGCCGTGCAGCGACTCGTCGGTCAGGTGCACCGCCTTGTCGGCGCCCATCGAGAGAGCCTTGCGGATCGTCTCGACGGCCTTCTCCGGCCCCATCGTGACGACCGTCACCTCGCCGCCATGGGCTTCCTTGATCTTCAGGGCCTCTTCGACCCCGTACTCGTCCATCTCGTTCATGACGTTGTCGACGCTCTTACGGTCGACCGTCTTGTCCGAGGCGTCGAGCTTCTTCTCCGCCCAGGTATCGGGAACCTGCTTGACGGTAACCACGATGTTCACGCCTTGGGGCCTCCGTAGCCAGCAATATCGATGTCGGTCCTCCACGCATCGTCGCATCTGACGCCCTGACATGCCCGATGATCGGCGCCGTGATGCAGGCCGCAATCCGCCCGCTCCGGGCATGTCAGCCCGGCGGCGACGGACATCCGGGAGACATCATCCGGACACAACGGCGCCGGCCGGCGCAGCCGCGACCGGCGTATTACGACACGGCCGCCCACCCACGGCGACGGCCACCGACCGCGCGCGGCGGCGGGACGGGTGACGCCCACCGGGCGCGTCCGCGGGCGGACCGATCTGACGGATCGGCCATCGACGCCGCCCGGCACCGCCGCGACAGCGGCCTGGTTTGCCATGATGTCTCCCACTTCGACCGCCCCTACCGCAAGAGGCCCGGGTCCCACCATGACCGTGCATTCCGGCCCACTACTGCACACCCTCTTCCTGAATGTGTGACCAATCGGCTACTTTCTGCCCCATGAGGTAGCCGAGGGCCTGGTAAAGGCCCATCCGGCCACATCGAGCAGACGGGGGTCTGATGGTCGCGGAAGAACTCATGGTGGCTGGGCCGCCCCTGACCCTGTCGGGCCCGATCCGGCCGGGCCGCCCGTCGGCCCGTATCTCCCCGGACCACACCTCCCCGGAGATCATCCCGCCGGACCGCATCTCGACAGCGCAGTCCGCCGCCGACATCCCGGGCACGCACATCCCGGCCACCCAGCTCCCGAACAACCAGGTCCCGGCGCCGTCGATGGCGTCCACCGGGCACGCCAGGCCGACGGCGAAGGCTGCCGCGGGCAAGGCCGCCGGCGGAACGTCCACCGGCGCGGGTGGCGCTGGCGGCGCCAGCAGCACCCGCGCAGACGGCACCAGGGGTGCCGGTACCAGCCCCAACACCGGCGAATCCGGCACGCCGACCCTGTTCTCCCGCCTGCTCGCCGAGGCCAACGTCTCCGACACCCGCTTCGCACGTCAGGTCAACAACCGCGCCCGATCCCAGCGCCGCATCGAGCTCGGCCTAGCCCGGACGACCGTCGGGCACTGGCGCCGCGGCATGCGGCCCCGGGACCCGATGGTCGCCGAGCTGGCCGCGGCCGAGCTCTCCGCCCTCGTCGGCTACCCGGTGACCCCCGCCGACCTCAGCTGGCGGGGCGAAGCCAGTGAACGCGACGACCTCGGCCTCGCCGTCGCGGACATCCCCGACGACACCCTGCGGACGCTCGCTGGACTTTCGGGACGAGACATGCGGCGACGTGACGTCCTACATGACGGGGCGGCCTTCGTCGCCACCGCCTTCGCCGACCCCGTGCTGTCCAGCCTCACCGGCATGATCCGCCGGATCAGCGCGGACGTCCCGTCCTCCCCGTCCGGCGGAGCGATGATCCGGGACATGACCGAGACGTTCCGCCGCCTGGACGCCCGGTTCGGCAGCAGTGAGATCCGCCCCCAGGTCGTGACGTTCCTGCACGACCGGACGCGGGCGGCTGTGGCGGGACCGGCCGACACCGACACCTTCGGCGCCCTCGCCGAGCTGGCCCAGTTCAGCGGCTGGCTCGCCCAGGACTGCAACCGCCAGGCGCTGGCCCAGCGCTACTACATCCAGGCACTCACGCTGGCCGAGCACGCCGACGACGTCATGATGGCCGGCCGGGTGCTGTCAGCGATGAGCGACCAGTCCGCGGCCCTGGGGCACAACCGGCACAGTCTGTCCCTGGCGCGCGCGGCGATCGACCGGTCCGCCCGGCAGTCCGCGCCGGCCGTGCAGGCGATGCTGCAGGACAAGCTGGCGTGGGCCCTCGCCCGCAACGGCGACGAGGCCGGCTGCATGCGTGCCCTGGACGCGCTGGAGCGCACGATCTCCCGCGAGCCCGGCGACGCCCCGTCCTGGGCCGGGCACTACAACATCGGCGACGTGGCCGAGTGTCAGGGCCACTGCCTCCTCCTGCTGGGCCGGGCGGAGATGGCCGAGAAGCGGCTGTTGGAGGCACGTGACCTGCAGGGTCCGGCGCGGGCCCGGACCCGCGCGTACGCGGAGGCGGACCTGGCGCTGTCCTACCTGAAACGCCCGCGCCCCGAGCTCGAGGCGGCCCTCGAAGCCGGGTACCGGGCGGTGGAGGTGGCCGGCCCGGTGTCCTCCACCCGGATCGTCAACAAACTCTCCGAGCTGGACCGGACGATCGCCGGCTTCTCGAAAGCCGTCGCGGCCCGTGAGTGGCGCTCACGCGCCGCTGGTCTCGTGCGACCTTCCCCCCAGCGGCCGGAACCCGCCGTCGGCTGACCGGCGTGGACCGGGCACCCTATGTCCGGTGAGCCCCGCGAAGGGCATCGGCCGCCGCATCGGCCGACGCGCCCCCACTTCCAGCTACGGCACCAACATCGGCGGAGCTACCGACGGCGGCGGAAGCCGCGGAGGTAACGGCGGTGGGAGCGGCGGCGGCAACGGTGGAAGCGGAAGCGGCGGGGGTGACGTCGGTGCCGGGACGGGCACGGGCATCGGCGCGGGCGACATCCCGGCGATCCCGTCCGACCCGCCCGGCCGGGCGGGCGGGACGCATCCGCCGGCCCGGATCGCCCTGGTGCTCGCCGCCTGGGTCGTCACGGTGGCGCTCGCCGTCATCGCCGCGGTGCGCCTCGTCCACCTCGACGACGCGTTCGCCTGGCCGTTCGCCTCGTTCAACGCGCTGACACCGCTGCTGTACCTGCCGGTCTACGCGGCGCTCGCGATCGGCTTCGCGCTGCGACGCAACCTGCTCATGATCTTCTGTGCGCTGCTAGTCGTCGCCCACCTGGTCTGGGCGCTGCCCGAGGTCCTCCCCGGCGACGCCGATGACGTCCCGCAGGGCTCGGCCCGGCTGCGGGTGATGAGCGCGAACCTGCTCTACTCCAACACCGAGGCCGGCCGGCTGGGCCGGCAGATCGAGGCCGCCGACCCCGACGTCCTGGTGCTGGTCGAGCTCTCGCCGCTGACGTTGGCGGACGTCCAGGCGTCAGGTGCGCTGAAGGAGTACCGGTACTCCGAGGTCCACCCGCAGGACGGCGCGTTCGGCGCCGCGGTGTTCTCCCGCTTCCCGCTGTCGGACACGGCGGCACCCGAGGTGGCCGGCAGCATGTCACTGCGCACGACGGTGCGGGTCGACGAGCGCCGCTCCTTCGTCATGTACGCGGTACACACGATCTCGCCGACCAGCGGGGACTACGCGAAACGGTGGCGCGCCCAGCTCGACCACCTCCGCGAGGACGTCGAGACGTCGAAACTGCCGGTCGTGCTCGCCGGCGACTTCAACGCCACCCGCGACCACCGTCCGCTGCGCCGGCTGCTCTCCGCCGGTGTGCGCGACGCCCACGACGTCCTCGGCGCCGGTTGGACGCCGACCTGGAACGCGAAAACGGTCGCGTTCCCACCGGTGCTGCGGATCGACCACGTCCTCGCGTCACCGGCCTTCGCGGTCACCGGCTACCAGGTCGGCTCCGAGTTCGACAGCGACCACAAGCCGGTGACCGCCGATCTGGCCCTACGCTGACCAACCCGGCCCCGGGCCGCAGACCGGGCCGGGGCCGATGTCGGGTGCTGCGACGGCTAGCGGCCGACGAAGTCGGCCTTGCCCGGGCCGCGCTCGATGAACGAGTCCATGCCGTGGCGGCGGTCCTCGGTACCGAACAGGCCGATGAACAGCGCCGACTCCAACCGCAGCGCCTCGGAGAGCGCGAGGTCGCCGCCGTCGTCGATCGCCTGCTTCGCCGCGGCCAGTGCCAGGGCGGGCCCCGTGACGAAGCGACCCGCCATCCGCAGGGCCTCGGCGTGCACCTCATCGGCCGGGACGACCTTGTCGGCCAGCCCGATCGCCTCCGCCTCGGCGGCCCGCACCTGCCGGCCGCTGAAGACGAGATCCTTGGCCCGGGCCGGCCCGACGAGCCGCGGCAGGCGCTGCGTGCCACCGGCGCCCGGGATCACACCGAGGGTGATCTCGGGCAGCCCGACCTTCGCGTTCTCGGCGAAGACCCGGAAGTCGGCACACAGCGCGAGCTCCAGGCCGCCGCCGAGGGCATAGCCCGTGACGGCCGCGACGACCGGCTTCGGGATACGCGCCACCAGGTCGAAGGCCGCGGCCAGATCGCGGACCCAGCCGGTGATGCCGGCGACGTCCAGCCCCGCCATCTCCTTGATGTCCGCCCCGGCGGCGAACACCTTCTCGCCGCCGTAGACGACAACGGCCCGGACGTCCGCCCGGGCGGTGGCCTCGAGGGCGGCGGCGCGCAGCTCAGCGGCAAGCGCCGCGTTGAGCGCGTTCATCGGCGGCCGGTCCAGCCTGATCGTCCCGACACCGTCGGAGACCTCGAGCCGCACGACCGCCATCGCCAAACCTCCGCATCGCCGCGAAACCATGAATCCTCAGCACGATTCCGCGCATCCGTGAGCCACCCGCCCGCCGGAGACTCCCCCGCCGGGCCGCAGCCAACACTAGACGAGTAGGCCTCCACGTTCAGGCCGCCAACAACCACCCCAGGACCACGCCCAGTCCACCGGGCGTCGGCCAACTGGGTGCGCCGCGGGACGGGAAGTGACGCCGGTCACTTGGGATGGGTGGAGGTGAGAGTTCGGGGGACCACCGGATGATGTGGCGGTTAGCGTCGTTCCCATGATCCGCCCCGGCTCGGCCACCCCGCTCGGCGTGTGGTGGGACGGCGAGGGAGTCAACGTCGCCGTCGTGGCGCCCGGTGCCGACGCGGTGGATTTCTGTGTGTTCGACGGCCAGGACGGCTCGGGCGGCCAGGACGGCTCGGGCGCCACCGGCCGCACCGGCCTCGGCACCGGCCCGGCCCCCGGAACGGACGGTGGCGCGGAGACCACTTCGGGTGGTGAGACGCGGTACCGGCTTCCCGAACGGGACGGCGGTGTCTGGCACGGCTACATCCCCGGGGTGGGCCCGGGGCAGGCCTACGGCCTGCGGGCTCATGGGCCGTACGCGCCCGGGCGCGGCGAGCGGTACAACCCGGCGAAGCTGCTGCTCGACCCCTATGCGCGCCGGGTCACGGGGAGCTTCGTGCCCCATCCGGCGGTGCACGGGTATGTGGCCGGCGATCCCTACGGGCAGGACCCCGACAACCGGGACTCGGCACCGTATGTGCCAAAGGGCGTCGTGACCGGACCCGTCACGCGGCCTCCCGCGGGATCCGTCGCGGGGTCTGCCGCCGGGTCCGTGACGGGGCCGGACCCGGCCGCGAACAGGCCGCGGACGGCCTGGGCCGACACGATCCTGTACGAGCTGCACGTCCGGGGCTTCACCATGCTTCACCCGGGGGTGCCCGAGCGGCTGCGCGGGACCTACGCCGGCCTGGCGCATCCGGCGGTCGTCGACCACCTGCTGCGGATCGGTGTCACCGCGGTCGAGCTGCTGCCCGTCCACGCGCACATCTCCGAGACGACGCTGCTGGAGAACAGCCGCTCCAACTACTGGGGCTACAACACGCTGGCGTTCTTCGCCCCGCACCCCGGCTACGCGGCCACGGACGACCCCGTCGCCGAGTTTCGCGCCATGGTCGCCGCGCTGCACGACGCGGGTATCGAGGTGCTGCTCGACGTCGTCTACAACCACACCGCCGAGGGCAGCGAGCGCGGGCCGACACTGAGCCTGCGCGGGCTGGACAACATCGCCTACTACCGCGTCGAACCCACCGACCCGCGCCGCTACCGCGATGTCACCGGCTGCGGGAACACCGTCGACGCCACGTCGCCACACGTCGTGCGCCTGATCTGCGACTCGCTGCGGTACTGGGTGTCCGAGATGGGGGTGGACGGGTTCCGCTTCGACCTGGCGACGGCGCTCGCGCGGTCACCGGACGGGTTCGAGCCGGCCGCGCCGCTGCTGACCGCGATCCAGGCCGACCCGCTGCTGTCCTCGGTCAAGCTGATCGCCGAGCCGTGGGACCTCGGCTGGGGCGGGTACCAGGTCGGCGCGTTCCCGGCGCCGTGGGCCGAGTGGAACGGCCGGTTCCGCGACACCCTGCGTGACATCTTCAGCGACCGCACCGGCAGCGTGGCGGATCTCGGATACCGGATCACCGGCTCGTCCGACATCTACGAGCATTCGGGACGCCGGCCCTGGGCCTCGGTCAACTTCGTCACCGCGCACGACGGTTTCCCCCTCGCCGACCTGGTCTCGTACAACGAGAAGCACAACGAGGCCAACGGGGAGGGCAACCGGGACGGGGAGTCGGAGAACCGGTCGTCGAACCACGGCGCCGAGGGACCGACGGACGACCCGAAGATCCTCACGAACCGCCGCCGGGCCCGCCGGGCCCTGATCAGCACGTTGCTGCTGTCGGCCGGTGTGCCGATGCTGCTCGCCGGCGACGAGCTGGGACGTTCGCAGGGCGGCAACAACAACGCCTACTGCCAGGACAACGCGGTCTCCTGGCTCGCCTGGCCGAACGGAACGGCAGGAACCCCCGAGGCCGGTGGGCCCGGCGATGGGCCGGCCAGCGAGGTGCCGGCCAGCGAGGTGCCGGCCGCGGATCCGGCAGGTCCTGATCCGGCGCTGGTCACGTTGGTGGGCGGGCTGAGCAGACTGCGACGGGCCGCACCGGTGCTGCGGCGGCAGCGGTTCTTCCGCGGTGGCGCGCCGACCCCGCAGCGGCTGCCCGACATCACCTGGTTCCGGCAGGACGGCGTGGTGATGTCGGCCGCGGACTGGAACGCCCCGCAGGTGGCGATCCTGGTGGCGCACCTGGCCGGGGAGGGCATCGAGTGGACCGACGCCGCGGGCACGCCGGTCACCGGGGAGAGCCTGCTGTTGGTCATCCATCCTGAGGGCGAGGACCGGACGGTCGTGCTTCCCGGGGCGCCCTGGGCGACCTGGTACGACCTGCTGCTCGACACCGCCGCGGACGACCTCGCCGGGTTCCCGGACACGATCACCGAGCCCCGCCGGACACTGGCGGCCGGCGCGCAACTCGACGTGGCCGGACGAACGGTCCTCATCCTGCGGGCCCTCGGCGGCTCCGATCGCAGTGTGGCGGCTGAGTGAGTTCATGATGACACTCAGCAACCACGCCGGCCGCCCTGGGCCCGGAGGCCGGAGGCCCAGGGCGCGGGGGTGGGTCAGGGGTTTGTGACCAGGCCGAGTTCGGCTGGGCTTGCGGTGAGGCGGTGGCGGGGCAGGACTCGCACCGTGTAGCCGAAGGGGCCGGTCCGGCCGAGCGGGATCGTGCCCTCGTACCGGTGGCCGTGGCCGCCCTCCCCCTCGCCCACGTCGGTCAGCGAGAGCGTGCCGGGCGCCATGATGCGGTCGGTCTCGTCCACCCGGCCGTAGGAGGCGATCACCTCGACGTCGGCCGGGTCGAGCCCGCCGAGGTCGACCGTCGCCCGCACGACCAGCGACTGGCCCACCTGGGGGGTGTCCCCGAGCCCGGCCGAGTCGACGTTGAGCACCTGGACGCCCGACCAGGCGCTGCGCACTCGGTGCTTCCAGGCCGCGAGGTCGCGCGCCCCGGCGAGGTCGCCCTCGGTGGCCTGGCGGGCCGACACCCCGGCGGGCACGTAGTAACGCTCGACGTACTCGCGCACCATCCGGGTCGCCAGCACCTGCGGGCCGAGCGTGGAGAGGGTGTGCTTGACCATCGCCGTCCACCGCGGCGGGGCGGACGTCGGCGTCGCCCGGTCGTAGAAGCGCGCCGTCACCGTGTTCTCGAGCAGGTCGTACAGGGCCGCCGACTCGATGTCGTCGCGGCGGTCGGGGTCCTCGACGCCGTCCGCGGTCGGGATGGCCCAACCGTTCTGACCGTCGAACATCTCGTCCCACCAGCCGTCCCGGATGGAGAGGTTCAGGCAGCCGTTGAGCGCCGCCTTCATCCCGGACGTGCCGCACGCCTCGAGCGGGCGCAGCGGGTTGTTCAGCCAGACGTCGCAGCCGGCGTAGAGGAAGCGGGCCATGCCGATGTCGTAGTCGGGCAGGAAGACGATCCGGTGGCGCACGGCCGGATTGTCGGCGAACTGGACGATCTGCTGGACGAGCAGCTTGCCGCCGTCGTCGGCCGGGTGGGCCTTGCCCGCGATGACCATCTGGACGGGGCGGTCGGCGTGCAGCAGGAGCCGCTTGAGGCGCTCGGAGTCGCGCAGCATCAGCGTGAGCCGCTTGTAGGACGGCACCCGGCGGGCGAACCCGATGGTGAGCACGTCCGGGTCGAAGACGGACTCGACCCAGTCGAGCTCGCCGGGGGCCGCGCCGCGCTGCAGCCAGGAGACGCGGACCCGGCGCCGGATCTCGGCGACGAGCTGCTCGCGCAGTTCCCGCCGGGTCGCCCAGATGGCCTCGTCGGACACCTTGTCGAACCGGGTGAAGGCCTCGGCGCCGCCGCTGAGCAGGCCGGGGCCGGGCTGGCGGTCGGCCAGCTCGGTGATCGAGCGGGAGACCCAGGTCGGGGCGTGCACGCCGTTGGTCACCGAGCCGATCGGCACCTCGGCGTGGTCGAAGCCGGGCCACAGGCCGGCGAACATCTCCCGGCTGACGATGCCGTGCAGGCTGCTGACGCCGTTGGAGCGCTGGGCCAGCCGCAGGCCCATGTGGGCCATGTTGAACACGTTGGGGTCGGGCTCGGCGCCGAGCTCGAGCACCCGGTCGACCGGGACGCCGGGCCAGCTGTTGTCGCCGCCGAAGTGGCGGGCCACCAGGTCCTTCGGGAACCGGTCGATACCGGCGGGCACGGGCGTGTGGGTGGTGAACAGCGTGCCGGCGCGGGCGGCCTCCAGCGCCTCGTCGAAGCTCAGCCCGGTCTCGGTGAGCTCGCGGATGCGCTCCAGCCCGAGGAAGCCGGCGTGGCCCTCGTTGGTGTGGTAGACCTCCGGCGCCGGCGAGCCGGTGACGGCCGCGTAGGCGCGCAGCGCGCGGACGCCGCCGATCCCCAGCAGCATCTCCTGGAGGAGCCGGTGGTCGGTCCCGCCGCCGTAGAGGCGGTCGGTGACGCCCCGCTCGGCGGACTGGTTGTCCTCGACGTCGGAGTCGAGCAGCAGCAGCGGGACCCGTCCGACCTGCGCCTTCCAGATCTGGGCGTGCAGGGTGCGCCCCTCGGGCAGGCCGACGGCGACCTTCACCGGGGCGCCCTCGTCGTCGGTGAGCTGCGTCAGCGGCAGGCCGTGCGGGTCGATACCGGGGTAGCGCTCCTGCTGCCAGCCGTCCCGCGACAGCGACTGGACGAAGTAGCCGGCCCGGTAGAGCAGGCCGACCCCGATGATCGGCACCCCGAGGTCGCTGGCGGTCTTCAGGTGGTCGCCGGCGAGGATGCCCAGGCCGCCCGAGTACTGCGGGAGGACCTCGGTGATCCCGAACTCCGGCGAGAAGTAGGCGATGGCGCTGGGTGCGCCCGGGATCGCCTGCTTCTGGTACCAGAGGTCGGAGGTCAGGTACTCCTGCAGGTCGTCGGCGGCGTCGGAGAGCCGGCGCAGGAACTTCCGGTCGGCGGAGAGCGCCACGAGCCGATCGTGGTCGACCTCGCCGAGCAGCCGGACGGGATCGCCCTCACAGGCCCGCCACAGCTCCGGATCGACCGACTCGAACAGGTCGAGGGTCTCCGGATGCCACGACCAGCGAAGGTTCAGAACCAGCTCGCCCAGCGCAGCGAGCTGCTCCGGGAGCTGGGCACGGACAGTGAATCGGCGCAGCGCTCTCACGAGACGGGAAGCCTAAACAGGGTGCATGAACTCGCCGCACCCGGGTTCGGCCCGCCGGTTACCGAGCCGCAACAACTTCTCCACGATCCCCCCAAGACGGATATTCCACACTCTCCGCCGCCCGTCCACCACGTGGTGGACGGGCGGCGGGGACGGACGGCGGGAACGGGCGGGACGGCGGCTACTCGTCGGGGGCGGTGGCGACCTTCGCGGCGAGCGCGGACATGACCGCCGGGTCGCGCAGGGTCGTGACGTCACCGAGCTCGCGGCCCTCGGCGACGTCCCGCAGCAGCCGGCGCATGATCTTGCCGGACCGGGTCTTGGGCAGGTCGTCGGCCCAGATGATGCGGCGCGGGCGGGCCAGCTTGCCGATCCGGTGAGCGACGTGGTCCCGGAGCTGGGAGACCATGGCGTCGTCGCCGACCAGCTCGCCGCGCAGCGTCACGAACGCGACGATCGCCTGGCCGGTGTCCTCGTCCGACTGGGCCACCACGGCCGCCTCGGCGACGGCCTCGTGCGCGACGATCGCGGACTCCACCTCGGCGGTGGACAGCCGGTGCCCCGACACGTTGATCACGTCGTCGATCCGGCCGATGATCCAGAAGTAGCCGTCCGCGTCGAGCCGCGCGGCGTCGCCCACGACGTAGGTGCGGGGGCCGAACCGGGAGAAGTAGGTCTGCACGAACCGCTCGTCGTCGCGGTAGAGCGTGCGCAGCATGGACGGCCACGGACTGGTGATCACCAGGACCCCGGTGCCCTCGGTGACCGGCTCGCCGTCCTCGGACAGCAGCGCCGGGCTGATCCCGGGCAGCGGCGTCGTCGCCGACCCCGGCTTCGTCGACGTCACCCCGGGGATCGGCGAGATCAGGATCGAGCCGGTCTCGGTCTGCCACCAGGTGTCGACGATCGGGCAGCGCCCACCGCCGATCATCTGGTGGTACCACAGCCAGGCCTTCGGGTTGATCGGCTCGCCGACCGAGCCGAGCAGCCGCAGCGACGACAGGTCGTGCCGCTCCGGGTACCGCGCTCCCCACTTGATGCACGCCCGGATGGCCGTCGGCGCGGTGTAGAAGACGGTGACCTTGTACTCGGCGATCAGCCGCCACCAGATGTCGTAGTCCGGGTAGTCCGGCGCGCCCTCGTACATCACGCTCGTCACGGCGTTCGACAGCGGGCCGTACACGATGTAGGAGTGGCCGGTGATCCAGCCGACGTCGGCGGAGCACCAGTAGACGTCGGTCTCCGGGTCGATGTCGAAGACCGTGCGGTGGGTGTAGGTCGCGCCGAGCAGGTAGCCGCCGGTGGTGTGCAGGATGCCCTTCGGCTTCGCCGTCGACCCGGAGCTGTACAGGATGAACAGCGGGTGCTCGGCGGAGAGCGGCACCGGCGGGCACAGCGGGTCGGCGGCGGCGAGCAGCTCGTGGTACCAGACGTCACGGCCGGCCGTCATCACCGTCTCGGCCCCGCCCACCGGCCCGGTGGAGCGGACGACCACGACGTGCTCCAGCTTCGGCAGGTCGCCCAGCTCGGCGTCCACGCCGGCCTTGACCGCCGCCGTGCGGCCCTTGCGGCGGGCCCCGTCCACGGTGATCAGCACCTTGGCGTCGGAGACCTCCATCCGCTCCCGCACCGCGGACGGCGCGAACCCGCCGAAGACCACGTTGTGCACCGCGCCGATGCGGGCGCAGGCGAGCATGGCCACCGCGACCTCGGGGATCATCGGCAGGTAGATGCCGACGACGTCGCCCGGGACCACGCCGAGGGAACGCAGGCCGTTCGCCAACCGCTGGGTGTCGGCGAGCAGCTCGGAGTAGGTGACGGCCCGACGCTCACCCTCCTCGCCGTGCCAGTGGTAGGCGACCCGGCCGCCCAGGCCGGCCGCCACGTGCCGGTCCAGGCAGTTGGCGGAGACGTTGAGCTCGCCGTCGTCGAACCACTTGTAGAACGGCGGGTTCGCGTCGTCGAGGACGCGGGTGAAGGGCTTCTGCCAGGTCAGCAGCTCGCGTGCCTTTCCCGCCCAGAAGGCCAGCGGGTCGGCCGCGGCCGCCGCCACGTCGGCGGCGTACGGCTGGCGACGGGCGAAACCCGGCGGCGGGTCGAAGCGCTCCACGGTCTGCAGGCGCTCCAGCTCGGCCTCGAGCGCTCCACCGGCGCCGCCGCCGCCGTCCGTCCCGCTTCCTGCGTCCATGCCTGTAACGGTCACGCGTTCCTCCTGCATCGGCGAAGGCCCGAACAACGCGGTCACCTACGGTTTCACCGGTGTATCACGAAGCCCGGCGGCCTCCCAGAGCCACCGGGCCGCGCGGGCGCACCGGTCGACAGGCACGCGGGCGGGACGGCGTGGCGGTCAGCCGACGGTGAGTGCGAACAGAGCGAGGAACGCGCCGTAGCAGGCGAGGGCGACCAGGGCGCCGAGCGCGGCGCGGCGCGGCGAGCGCCGCGGGCCCGACCGCAGCCACCCGGCGAACAGGCGGTTCACCAGCGGCATCAACAGCCAGGTGAGCGCGCTCACGCTCAGCACGTTCCCAACGAACAGCACCGCGTAGCTCGCCAGGCCCATATCGTCCAGCAGCCGCCCCACCGTCTCGTTCAACACCATGACGGTCGGATAGAGCGCGAGCAGGACCATCATGGCCTGCTTCCAGTTGGGCGGCGGCGCGCCGTCGGCGCCGTCCCCGAACCGGAACCAGCCGCTGAACGACGACCCCACGGTGCGGACGTCGAAACCGGCGAAATGCCGCCTCCCGTCCGTGAGGAGTTTCTCCCGCGCCGCTGATTCAAGCCATTCGTCCAGGTGCCGCCTGGAGTCGTACCGGAAAAGGGCGACCCAGTGCTCCTGAACCCCGGGCACCGGCCGGAAGAGCTCGTATCCCAGGAATCCCGGCGACCTCGCCTGCACCCGGCGTGCCTTCTCCTGCCAGGTCTCGAACTCCCGCTCGTGCCCCCGGCGCACGACATGCGACACCACGGCGGTGACGACGTCCCGCTCGGGTGGCCGGCCGGCGAGGATCTCCTGGGTGGCAGGGTGATCGAGCAGCCGGCCGCCCTCCTCGACGAGGCGCCGGCGGGCCGGCGACTCCAGCCAGCCGCGCAGCAGCGCCAGCGTGGAGAACCGGAACACCACGATCCAGGAGTGGCTCTCCGCGGAGGCGGGCGGATAGAGCTCGACCGCCTCGAATCCCGGCCGGTCACGAGCGGCGTCATTGGTCCGCTCCTGCCACCGGCGGTATTCCCGCTCACAGCCGTCCCGGACGTCGAGCGTCATCACGACGGTCGCGGCGGCGCCGTCCGAATCATTACTGCCCGCACCTCCCACCCTGGTCACGATAGGTCCGGACGGCCGGGGCAGAGCGGCAACCGGACGTCTGCGCGCTTTGCCCGGATAGCGGCGAGGACCGCCGTCGGCGGGAACGGTCACGGCGGGCGGCGGCGCTTCTCGCGGGGCGTGCCGAACGGGCGTACGGGGCATCGAGAGGGGTGACGCATCCGAAGGGGGCGCGATGAACCACGAGGAGCTCATGGGCGAGGCGACCCGGCTGGCCACGCAGTCGGTCGAGAACGGCTGGGGCGGTCCGTTCGGCGCGGTGATCGTCAAGGACGGCGAGATCGTCGCGCGCGGGCAGAACCGCGTGCTGCTCACCGGCGATCCGACAGCCCACGCCGAGGTCGAGTCGATCCGCAAGGCCATCCAGGTACTCAATCCGGAGGGGCCGACGATCGCCCCGGAGGAGCAGGACCTCGCCACCCTGGAGCTTGTCCCGCGGCCCGAGGGATCACCCGACCGGGTGCCGAAGCGGGCGAAAATGCTGATGGGGTATTCGATCTACACGGCCGGTATCCCCTGCCCGATGTGCATGAGCGCCATCTACTGGTCCCGGATCAGCGACGTCTACTACGCCAACGACCTCGCGGCGACCCAGCGGATCGGCTTCGACGACGCCTACCAGTACGAGGATTTCAGCCGTCCCATGAACGAGCGCGGCATCCACATCGAGCAGGTCTGCCAGGAGGTCGGCGCGACAGCCTACGCGGCCTGGAACGCCAGGCCCGACCGCCACCCCTACTGACCCACCTCACCTGCTGGCCCGCCTCGGGCTCGGCTCGGCAGGAGCGCGGCCCCGGGCCGGGGCGGTTACCGGGCCGGCTCGGGGTGGGGAGTTGACCAGGTATGGAGGAGGGTCAGCAGTTCCTCTGCCGCCAGGAGGCCGGTGGCGGTGGTCACCGTGAGGTTCGGGGCCTGCCAGCCCTGCTCGTGCAGCTCCCCGTGCGCCGGTCGGACGGCCAGGTCGGCGGCGGCGAGCATCGGCGCGTCGAGGACGGAGTCGCCCGCGGCCAGCACCCGGGACGCGCCGGCCCGGCGGGCGACCTCCGCGACGGCCGCCTGCTTGGTGAGGGCCGTCGGAACGAGGTAGACCTTGCGGCCCTGGGTGGACAGCGACCACCCCGCCGACGCCACCTCGGCGGCGACGTCGGACAGGTCGGGAATCGCCTCCCGGCTGTGCGCGACCAGGTAGACGAACAGGCCGTCCGCCACCCGGACGATGCGGGCCCATCCGGCGGCGTCGAGCCGGGCGGCCAGGGCCTCCATCTCCGCCAGCGGCGCGCAGGTGCCCGCGAGGCGGGCCGCGACCTGCTCCGCCCAGACGGGGTCGGGCTCGCCGTCGACGAGCAGGTGCCCGCCGTTGGCCGCGATCGCGAACGCGGGGCGCACGCCAAGGTCGATCCGCCGGTACTGGGCGAGGGTCCGCGTGGTGACCGGGACGAAGACCGCCGTCCGGTGCAGGCGGGCGAGGATGTCGAGTGCGCGGGTGGTGGAGTAGGCCGAGGGGACGCCGTCGATCCGTTCGACCAGGGCCACCTCCGGCTCGGCCGTCCCGGAGGCCAGCCGGAAGGACTTCCGGGCGAAGATCAGCGTCTGGTCGAGGTCGCAGGCCAGCAGGTGCGGGCCGTCCGGCACCGGCGCGGGACGGGGCGGGGCGGTCACGGTGTCTCCGGGCGCCAGCGCGCCGCCGGGGTGTGGAACACCGGTCTCTCGCCGTCCGCGGCGCGTACCGGCCGCACCAGGCCGACGCAGGAGAAGGGCAGGCCGGCCATCTCCTCCACCGGCACTCCGCGGGCCTCGGCCAGCGCCAGCACGTGGGCGAGCTCGTCCAGCCGGTCGGGGGCGACGAGGATGCGCCACGGAACCCGGCGCAGCAGCACCCGGGTGGCCTCGCCCACCCCGGGCTTCACCATGATCACATCCGGGATGTCGAACCGCTCGGCGATGCGCTCGACGGCGGCCCAGCCCTCCCAGGTCGGTGTCCGGTCGGCGGCCCACAGCCGGGGCCAGGCCGCCTCGACCTCGTCGGCCACCTCGTCGAACCGGTCGACGATCGTGTCGATGAAGTGCCGGGAGAGGTCGTGCGGGAGGAGCTCCCGGTAGAACTTCGCGCCGTGGAAGTCGTCCGGGCCGATGTGCTCGGCGTTGAGCACCGTCCGGCTGACCAGGCCGCTGACCGTGGAGTTCAGGCAGGCGCTGGGGATGAGGAAGTCGTCGCGGGTGCCGAACAGCGGCACGCAGCGGGCCGGGTCGGCGAGCACGGCCAGGGTGTCGTCGACGCCGAGGCCGCGGACCGCCTCGGCCAGCACCCGGGTCATCACCCCCTTGCCGGTCCATCCGTCGACGAACTGGATGGCCGCGCGGTCGTGGCGGTCGGTGATGTGGCGCAGGGCGTTCATGTCGACGCCGCGGTCCTTGATGACCGAGATCGCATAGTGGGGGACGTCCAGGCCGTGCCGGAACGCGTACCAGCGACGCATCAGGATTCCGATCGGCGTTCCCGCGCGGGCGATCGAGGCGATCACCGGCGCGGGCTTGGTGTGCCGGACGAGCTCGGCGACGATCCCGGTCGCCAACGCCACCCGCCGCGCGGACCGCTCCAGCGCCTGGTGGTAGATCCGCAGGTAGGCGGCGTCGGGCTGGTACTCGATCGGCAGGTCCTCGGAGTAGTGCCGGCCGGACTGGAAGCCCTCCTCGCGGTCCTCCGTCGGCCGTTCGAGGTTCGCCGCGCTGAGGTCGGTGAGCAGGAAGGTGACATCCTCGGGCAGGTAGGAGCCGGAGCCGATCAGCGTTCGCCCGCCGGTCGCGACGGGCCGCACCGCGCTCACCGGGCGTCCTCGGCGCCGCGCGCCGCCGGCACGTGGCAGGGGATGGTGACGACGGTGACGTCGGCGCAGCGGCGCAGCTCGGTGAGCAGGCCGTCCAGGTCGGGGCCGCCGGGGACCGGCCCGCGGTCGTCCATCCCCGAGTCCACGACGAGCACGATGTCGTCGTAGCGGCCCGGCGTCACGTTGTACACGTGGCTGACCCGCTCGGGGCCGTCGGGCGCCGGGAAGGTCAGCGCCGCCCGGATGGCGTAGCCGTCGACGTCGAGCGGATGGACCGGGGAGCGGGTCGTCGACTGGTAGACCACCCTGCGCCCGGTCAGTTCCGCCAGGCCGTCCGCCAGCCGCATCGGCACGTACATCAACTCCTCGGTACCCAGGACCAGGATGTCCCCGCCGCGGGCGGGGTCGGGCAGTCCCGCCAGAACGTCCTTCGCCACAGCCGGAACCGCGTCGGTGAGGCGCTCACGGGCGGCCGGGGACCAGCCGTGGCGTGCCCCGTCCGGCAGACCCGCCGGCCAGCTCACCGCCACCCGGGTGACCCGGTGCTCCGCGCAGCCACGGTCGCCGCCGCCCTCGGCAGGGGTCGGGGCGCCGAAAGCGGCGCGGATCCGGCTGGCCCGGGCCGTCACGTCCGCGGGCACCGTGACGGTCGCCGCGACGAGGGAGACGACGTCCAGGCGGATGCCGAGCTCGGCGGCGAGGGCGTCGAAGGCGGCCCGGGCGGACGGCGGCCGGGCGTCGACGAGCGCCGCCACTGCGTAGTCCGTTCGGGGGGCGAAGGCGTGCAGGATGCGGATGGTGCCCATCGCCGTCCGTCCGGTCGACAGCTCGTCGTCGACGAGCAGCAGCCGGCCGGGGATTTCCAGCACACCGGGATCGGCGGGCATGAGCCAGTGGTGGGTGGCGTGCGAGTGCGACTCGACGAATTCCAGGACAGGCGTGCTGCCCGGTACCCGGCGCCGCGTCGTGTGCAGGTAGTGGCTGTTCGGCAGGCCGTCGGCGACGGCGTGCCCGAGCGCGGTGGCGGTCTCGCAGTACCCGATGACGATCGGGACCTCGGCCGCCCCCGGCCCGGGGCCGGCCCACCGGGCGGGTGCCGGCAGGGCCCGCACCCGTTCGGCCAGGCGGGCCGCCGCGTCCAGCGCGGTAACCGGCGGCACCGGCAGGTGCTTGCCGAGGACCCGGCTGACGAGCAGGTGCGCCCGCAGCGGGTTACGGCGCAGCGCCAGCCCGACGAGCCGGCGCAGCTCGGCCGCCTCCGCGGGCGCGGCCGGTTCGCCGCCGCGCACCTCGATCCCCAGCCCGAGCTCCTCCCACAGCCAGTCGGGGTCACGCGTCCGGTCCTGGCCGAGCATCCGATCCTGCCCGGTCACCGCAACGCGTCCTGCGTCGCGGCCAGAACGTCGACGAAGGTGAGGCCCTCGCGCAGCACGCCGAAGGCCCGTGCCCGCCGTTGCACGGCCTGCGCCCACGGACGGTGCGGGCGCAGCTCGTTCATCTTGTTCGCGTAGCTGCTCGGCCGGACGCCGCCCGCGTCCCCCTCGAGGACCGCCTCCGCGTCCTCGTACTCCTCCTGGGTGACGACATTCAGCGCGTGGACGGCCGGCACGTGGCTCGGGTGGATCACCGTCTTGCCGATCAGGCCGTTGGCCTTGTCGAGGACGACCTCCCGGATGAGCCGGTCGAGGTCGGCCGAGACGAGCTCCGTGCGGATCCGCGCGCCGCGCTCGCTGCCGTCGACGAGGTCGGCCTCCTCGAACGGCGTCACCCGCAGGGAGCTCACGAACAGGCGCTCGGGCTGGGCGAAGTACTCCCACACCGGGCCGGTGACGACATGATCGCCGCCACGGGCGCAGATGTTCACGATGTCGGCGATGCAGTCGCGTACCACCGCGATGTCGTAGATGGTCAGATCACGGTCGCGGCGCAGGCCGAACACCCCGGACAGGTCGGTGGCGCCCAGCCGGACGGCCAGCACGTGGTCGGCGTGCTTGTCGACCAGGCGGCGCACGGCCGTCAGGGTCTCGATCCTGGTCTCGCGGTAGATCACCTGCGGGCTTTCCAGGACGGGCATCGCCCACAGCAGCCGGCCAAGGGTGTCGGACCCTCGCAGCACCGCCTCGAGCGCCGCCTCGCCGCTCTCCTCGCTGAACTTCGGCAGGACGAACCCGGCGAGCAGGGAGCGCGCGGGCCCGCCCAGCCGGGCCAGCAGCGCCGGGATCTGCGCGACGGCGCGCACCCGGACGAACAGCAGCGGCAGACCCTCACCGCAGGCCGGCGGGTCCTCCCCCAGATCGGCGAGCGCCGCGGCCACGTTCGACTCGGCCCCGAGCACCTCGTGGTCGGCGATGGCGTCCTCCAGGCAGAGGACCATCGAGGTCACCCCGGCCGCCACCTGGCGGCGGACGTCCGAGGCCAGTCGCGGGCGGGTACCGGGGGCGTACAGGGTGGCGCCGAGCGCGGTCGCGACGAGCCGCCGGTCACCGCCGGTCGTGATCTCTTCCGGAGCTCGGTGGAACAGGGTCCTGGCGGTCTGGCCGTCCAGGAAGCTGAAGTGACGCAAGCGGCGCGCTCCTGTCGAGACGATCCGACGATCCGGGGACGGACGATCCGGCGGGCCTGCGCGAGCGATCCCGCGAGCCCTCGTAAGCGGGAACCGCAACCGCGCAGGTCACAGGGCGGGCTTGGACATGGTGCCCGGGGCTGACGCTACCGCGCCACTCCGGGAGTTCGACACGAAACAGCACACGACGCCTCCGTGCACAGGTGTTGGTCGGCAGACGAACGGGCCGTCACCCCCGCGATGCCGGGGTGACGGCCCGTTCACTGAAACGAACGATCATCTGTGTGCCGAAAGCGGTCCACCGTTCGGACCGGGCTGCTCAGCGCTGCCCGGAAGACGAGCAGCGCTGAGTGGCGCCCTTCAGACCGAGCCGAACAGTTTCTTGTACAGGGCGGACGCCTTCGGGTTCTGGCCGCCGTTCATGATGGTCGAGCAGACGTTGCCGGGCGCCGCGTCGTGGAAGTACGACTCGTACGCCATCACGTCCGCGTACTTCGTGAACGTGTCGAACATCTTCTGGATGTAGAAGGGGTTGTCACCGCCGCCGTTGCGGCTGCACGAGGACACGCCCCATTCGCCCACGCCCACCTTCTTGCCGTGCTGGCGGGCGAACTCGAGCAGGTAGCACAGGCCGTTCGGGTCCTCGCACTGCTTCTTCCAGGTGGCCTCGTCCCGCGACGGCGGGTACCAGTCGTAGGAGTCGATGCCGACATAGTCGACGTACTCGTCACCAGGGTAGGCCGCCCACGGGGTGCCCCCGTTGGGAACCGGCGAGGCGTGCGCGTTGAACGTCCAGTCGATCTTCACCGCGGGGTCCGTCGAGCGGATGGCAGTCGAGATCTTGCGGAAGCAGTCGCGGAACTCCGTCCCGGCCGGGTCCGAGTGCCAGTACATGAACTTGCCGTTGAATTCCCAGCCGATGCGGACGATCGAATCGGCGCGGCCGTTGTTCTTGAGGAACGTGCCGAAGGTCTTCCAGTAGCTGTCGTACTCGCCGCGGGCGCAGGCCGCGTTGTTGCCCTGGCCCTTCGGATAGGTCGGCTGGCTGATAATCAGCTTGCCCGGGAAGGCCTTGTACAGGTCCAGCGGCCAGCGCGGCTCGACCATCGCGTTCCAGCCCTGGGTACGGACGGTGAACACGTGCGCCACGTCGTTCGCCCGCCCGCGCCACGTCCCGAAGGACATGACCTGCGACAGGACGTGCGACGGGTAGACGCCGGACATCCAGGGCAGGCCGGAGAGCCGGCCGGTGCCGCCGGTGGTGGTGCCGGTGCCCGTCCCGCTCCCCGCCGACGGCGCGGCCGTGGGCGCTGGCGCGGGTACGGCGGTCGGCGCCGACGAGCCCCGCCGGCCGGTGCTCGGGGGGGTGGTGGCCCGAGCGGTGCCCGTCGGCTCCGAGCTGGTGGGCCCGGAGGCCGTGGGCTCCGAAGTCGTGGGCTCCGAAGTCGTGGGCTCGGCGGTCGTCGGCGCCGGGGTGGCCGCGGGGCCCGGGACAGGACTCGCCGTCGGGGCTGGTGCGGGGACCTCGGCGCCGTTGGCCGCCCCGTTCGCCAGGCCCGGCGTGCCAGCGTCGACGACGTCGAGCGTGCCGCTGGCCTCCACCGACTCCTGCTTCGCCGTCACGGTCACCCGGCCGGAGAAACCGAGCGGCACCTGGAAGCCGAGGATGAACCGGCCGTCCGCGCCGGCCCGGGCGCTCGCGGAGCCACCGAGGTCGGTGGTCGCGGCGGTGACCGCCACGTCCTTGCCGGGCCCGAAGCCACGCCCGCCGACGAGCACGATGTCGCTGTCGAACAGGACGAGAGTCAGCTTCGACTGCCCGGCGGTGGCCGGGCCGGAGGTCAGGCCGGCGACCGGGACCTGCTGGTCGGCGACACCCCCGGCCGACGAGGACGGCACGGGCGACGAGGTTCCGTCAGCCTCCGGGGTCGTGCCCACGGTGGGCGACGGTGTCGGCGTGGCGGCCGTCGGCGCGGCACCGGCCGGCGCCACCAGCGGCAGGGACAGCGCCAGCACGAAGCCGGCTGCCAGGCCAAGCCGCGGCCCACGGCCGAAGCGGTGCCGGCGGCGCGGCCGCGGCGGCCGGGACGCCGGGGCGCCCGCGGGATTCCGGCCGAAGCCGAACCGGGAGGTGCGGTCGACCTGAGGGGTCGGTCGGCCGCCGGGTGTCGAGGCCATGCTCGCGCGCCGCCTTTCGGTCGTGGCGTCGGACGGAGCATCGACGGACAAACAACTCGGCACACGCGGGAAACCGGCTGTGCGGTCTCCCTGCGGCTCGTCCCCTCCGGGCCACCACCACCGTGGTGGGACCCAGCGTGCCGCCTCGGCGCCAGAGCCGACGGCGTCCGACGGATTCTCCGGCTGCAACGGCCGGATCCGGCAGAATCCGGCCTTACCACCCTGGGACCGATCGAAAGTGCCCCAGAGCTGATCGAAGCCATCGTAAGGGACTAACCAGAACGGGGGTGGTACTACCCCGGAAACAGTTGGTGCGATAGGAGGAAAGTGCCGGCACGGCAAGTACCATCCATAACACGACAGCCAAAGTAACGGATACACAACAATCCGATCATCCTTGGCGATCCTGCTCACAACGACGGGCGAACAGCGAAATAGTTCACCGTTCGTCCGGAACACACGAGGACGGCGGTGACAGCGCGGCTGGTTGTCACCAAGCAGGTCGGAGCGCACGCGACCGTCGCAATCGCCCGCCACCGCCCCGCGGGTGGCGGGCGAGACCAGGGCCCTCGTCCGCGGGGACGCTCAGCGGACGACGAGCATCGGGTCCTCAGGATGGTCGATCCACACCGCCGGAGCACCCGGTGTGACCACCGGCAGGAGCCGGACCCCCCACGGGAGCTGCGCCCCCTCGAGGGTGACCTCCATGGTCCACGACCCCGAGCTCGGAGCCGGCTGCAACTCGGCCAGCACCTGTCCCTCGGCCGGCGACCCGGGCGGCTCCTCGCCGGGCCGCGCCAACAGCACCAGCCTGGGGGCCGGCCCGGTCGCCCGCACCTGGACGCGCAGGGTCCGCCGGCGCCACCCCGCCTTCGACACCGAATAGGTGACGGACGTCAGCTCCGCCGGCGGTGGCACCGGCACCGGCGGCTGGAGCTGGGCCGGAGAACCGAGCGGCGCGGGCGGCCCGGGAACCAGGGCGTGGCCCTGGGTCTGGGCGGGCGCGGGGGGCGGCGCGGCGAGCGTGCCGGGGCCGGGTGCGCCGGGAACGGCCGGCGCCACGGAGTGCCCGCCGACGTCGGGCGTCGCTGGACCCGTCCCCATACCGGGGTGCGCCCCGGACGTGGCGGCCGCCGGTCCCGACCCGGGTGCGGCGGCGCCCATCGGGTCCGGCATGTCAACCGGGTCAGCCGCGGGCCGCGGGACGGCGGCTGACCACTCCTCGTGTTCCGGACGCTGGTCCGCCCCGGACTCGTCCGACGCCACGGGCAGCGGCATTCCCACCGTCGGCGGGCCCACAGGGACCCCGCCAGTCCCCGGCGCGCCGCCTCCGGCGCTCGGTCCGCCGGGCCCCGCCGGACCACCGGGAATCGGGAGGGCACCTGTCGCCGGCGGAGGGCCCGGCACCGGCGACGCGCCGGGAGCGGGCTGCGCACCCGAAAGCGGCGGGGCACCCGAAAACGGCGGGGCACCCGGAAGCGGCGGGGCACCCGATACAGGCGGACCGATCGGAGAGGACGGACCGAGCGGGGACGACGGACCACCTGGGGACGACGGACCGACAGGTACGGGAGCTACGAGCGGAGCGCCCCCGGGCGCCCGGACGGTCTCCGGGGACGGCATGACGTCGATCATGACCGGCCGGGCGCCCGCGGACACCGCGGGCAGCGGTGGCCCGCCGGCCGGCGGGCCACCGCCATGGCCGGGAGCGGTACCCCCGTGGCCGGGCGGGGCGGACTGCGCGGGACCGAGCCCGGCGCTGGCGGGATCGTGACCACCGTTGCCGGGACCGTGACCACCGTTGCCGGTCGGGAAGTCGGCGATGCCGGTCGGGAAGTCGGCGATGCCGGTCGGGAAGTCGGCGATGCCGGCGGTGAACTCGGAGACGTCGTGCGTCACCACCGGGAAGCGGTGCGGAGCCGAGCGGCCGAGCACACCAAGACCACCGACGACCGTGACCGGGGTGTAGATCAGCTCGCCGGTGCCGGGAGCAAGCGGAACCGCTGCGTCCCGCAGGTGACCCTGCCGGCTCGCGCCGACCAGGCGCAGCGGTGGTGTCAGCGCGGCGAGCGGGACCTCGGCGCCCTCGCCGCCCAGCAGCGCCAGCGGGCCGGAGCTCGGCTCGGGCCCCCGCCCGAACTCCCCCGCCCCGACCGACACCGCGCCGGCGCCAAGCACCCCGGTGCCGTGCCCACCGGCACCCTGCCCACCGGCACCCTGCCCACCGGCACCGTACGCACCCGCGCCATACCCGCCGGCCCCGTTCGCACCGGAGCCCGACCCGTCCGCACCGGGACCACCCGGGTGGAGAGCGCCGACGGCGCCGCCGGACGGCGGGACGGCCGTCGCGTAGACCCGCACCTCGGCCCCGGAACGCGGCGTCCACCGCAGGGCGACCTGCCCGTCCTCGGCGCCGACGACCAGGTCGGTGACCGGTCGCGGCCGGGTGAGCAGGCCGAATTCGGCCCGCGACCCCGAGGTGCGGGCGGCGCTGCCGTCGACGTCGGTGTACTCGACGAACGCGCGGTAGCGGTAGCCCACGCCGGGCAGCACGTCGGAGTCGAGGAAGCTCCCGCCGGTCACCCGGGCCCGGCGCGGCGGGGCGGAGACCGACGAGTCGGGATCGACCGTGCGCTCGATCGTCACGGTGTCGGACGGCCCGCTCGGCCGCCAGGTGAGGCGGACCCCGGTCGGGGTCGCCTCGGCCCGTAGGTCGGCGACGTCCCGCACGGCGATGACCGGCGCGGTGCTGACCGGCCAGGAGCGCCGCTCGCCGGAGAGCGCGGTCACCTCGTGCCGGACCGGCGTCCACGGTGGGGCGCCCGCGTCGGCGAGCTCGGTGGAGCTGGTGGTGCCCAGGCCGCGCCGGGTGAGCTGCCCGGAGCCGGGATCGACGGCGACCCGCTCCACCCGGTAGGTGACCGGGCCGGCCGAGGCGGACGGCCGCCAGCGCAGCAGGACCGCGTCGTCGGCCAGCACGGAGGTCAGATCGGTCGGTGGCTGCAGCGGCAGAGCAGCGAGAGCGCGCAGCGCGTCCGCGCTGTCGACGGCGGTGGCGAGCACGGCGACCAGCGCGGCCTCCTGCTGCTCGGGCGGCAGGCCGCGGGCGGCCTCGACCCGGCGCCGGATGACGGCCTGTTGCGCGGTCAGCTCGCCGAGCACCTCGGCCGGCGGGCGGCCGTCCGGCCCGGGGACGTCCGCCGCGCGGGCGACCAGCCAGCGGGCGCGTTCCACCGCGGCGTCGGAGCGCAGGGTGGAGCGTTCCTCCGCCAGTGCCCGCCAGCCCGCCTCGGCGGCGCCGAGCCCGGCCCGGACGAGCGACTCCAGCTCGTCGGCGGCCTCCGCCGTCCCGTTGCCGGCCCCCGAGCCGGCGGCCGCGACGGCCGCGCGCACCCGGGCGAGGCCGTCGCTCGCCTCGCGGGGGCGGCCGGCCTCCAGCGCCTGGCGCACGGCGGCGAGCGCGTCGCCGGCGGCCCGGACCTGGCGCAGGCTGTACCCGCAGCGCCGGCAGGTCACGGCGGCGGCCTCGGTGAGCGAGGCGCACCCGGGGCAGGTGGTGTAGAGCCCCGCGTCGCAGTACCGGCAGGTCCGCGAGCCGCCGACCGGCTCGGGACGTCCACAGCCGGGGCACAGCACGTAGTCGACGGCGCCGCCGGTGCTGACCGCGGCGCCCAGGTTGCGGGCGATGCCCAGGATGACCGTCTTCGCCTGCTCGGCGCCCAGCCCGCGGCCGGCGGCCAGGGCGGCCCGGACGAGCCCCTCGTAGGCGACTGCCGTCAGCTCGCCGTCGAGCACGACGTGCTCCTCGACGATCGGGCGGAGCTCGTCGGCGACATCGGCGAGCAGACCCGCGGTGTACGCCGCCGGGTCACCCTCGACCAGCCGGGAGCGCACCATGGCCAGCAGGTCGGCCGTCAGCGTCTTCTCGCGGTCGTGCGGGCGTCGGGCGTTGCCGGCCGCCACCGCCTCCCACGCGGAGCGGATGCGCTCCGGCCCGGCGTCGGGCGGCAGACCGAGGAAGTCCCACAGGGAGGCGGTGCCGGCCCGGTCTCCGCCGCGCAGGACGCGCAGGTCCTCCAGCCGCTGCCGGATCTGGCTGCGGACCTCGGGGGCGAGCGCCTCGACTCCGGCGCCGCCGCCGTCCGCGATGATGACCTCGCGGCCCAGCCGGGCGTCGAACTCGGCCCCGGTCACCCCGGCCGCGGCCGCGAGGCGGCGCAGGCCGGCGACCCTGGAGGCCGGGATGCCACCGAAACGATCACGCAGTGTGACGAGGTAGCCGTCGACCTTGGCGAGCCGCTCGGCGTCGCCGTTGCGCCGGGCATCGAGGACGGTGTGCCGCAGGCGGGCCCGGGCGTCGCCGTCGAGCAGCGGCGCCTCCCACTCGCCGCGGCGGCGCACCAGCTCGGTGGCCAGCGCCGCGTACTTCGCCGAGTTGCGCTCACGCTGCAGGAACGCCATCACCCGGGCGAGCTGCGCGGCGACCTCGGAGTCGGTGTGTTCCAGCAGCGGATCGAGGTCCGCGACCAGGTAGGGGTCGGCCGTGTCCACCGGGGTCCGGGCACGCAGCGGCGCCAGGACCCGTCGCCGGTAGCCGCTGCCGTCGAACGCCGCGCTCACCGTTTCACCCTCGTTCCGCCACCGCCCGCACGCCCGGGCACACCCGCTCCAGGTCGAGGGTACGGATCTCGGCTCGGGCCGCGGTCACGGTGGTGCTCATCCCCGCGAGCACCACCGCCGCCCCGACGGAGATCAGTTCCGTTGCTTGAGGAGATTGACCTTGGCCGATTCCTCGGTCTTCATGCTCTCGCTGCCGACCCCGGCCTTGACCCGCAGGACAAGCGGCTCGGAGGCGCCCACGTGGGTGGCGGTGACCTGGATGGTCTGGTCCCGGCCCATCTCGAAGGTGACCTCGACCGGTGTCCCGCGGGGATGACCGGCCGGGATGCCACTGATCGCGCCGGCCACGATCACCTTGTTGTCCTCGATGCGCGTCGACTCGACGCCGGTGCCCTGCTCGAAGACCCGGATGTCGACCTCGGACTGGTCGTCGGAGATCGTGTAGAAGGTGCGCTTCACCTGGATCGGCAGGGCGTCGTTCTGGTGGGCCAGAAATGCCGCCACCGCACTGCCGCGATCTTCCGCAAAGATCCCGAAGCCACGCGAGGTGACATCCGTCACGCGGGTGCGCACGAGGTCGACCACCGACGAGGTCGTCAGCCCGGCGGCGGACGCGCTCGCGGCGGCGGCGACCTCGAGGTCACCGGTCGCGGCCGCGTCGAGCTGCTGGTCCGGGCGCAGCCGTCCGCTGGCCACCAACTCCGCGCGGACCTCGCGCTCCAGTGCCTTCTTCTGCCCGTAGACCGCCGCGCCCTTGGCGACGGCGAGGTCCGGGTCGACCAGCCGGCAGGTGAGCCCGAAGGTCTCCCCCAGCCGGCGGGCGACCGCGGGCAGCTTGCTCATCCCGCCGACGAGGAGACAGAGGTCGATCTTGTCGACGCCCTTCTCCTTGGCCCGCTGCAGGACCGCGCCGGTGAGGTCGATCGTGCGCTGCAGCAGCGGCCCGGTGATCTCCTCCAGCGTCGCCCGGGTCACCGGCACGCTGCTCCGCCGCCCGCCGTGCATCACCAGGACGTCCACGCTCTCCCGCCCGGACAGCGCGAGCTTGGCGTCCTCGGCCGCGGTGAGCAGCTCCTGCTCGTCGTGGACGTCGTCGAGCGGGTCACCGGCGTCCGGCTGCTCCTGGACGAACTTCTGCGCCAGGTAGCGGACGATCTCGTTGTCCCAGTCGGCGCCGCCAAGCTCGTGGTCGCCGTCCGTGGCCACCACGGTGATGTCGTTCTCGCTGAGCCGGATCACCGTCGTGTCGAACGTGCCGCCGCCGAGGTCGTAGACGAGCACCGTCGAGGTGGACTGGCCGTCCTGGGCGAACCCGTAGGCGAACGCCGCCGCGGTCGGCTCGTTGATGATGTCGACGACGTTGAGGCCGGCGAGCTCGCCGGCGAGCTTGGTCGCCTTGCGCTCCTCGTCACCGAAGTAGGCCGGGACGGTGATGACCACGTCCGTCACCGGGGTCCCGGTCGCCCGCTGCGCGTCCGCGGCCAGTGCCTTGAGCACCAGGCTGGACACCGACGCGGCGCTGTACTCGACGTCGTACGCCACGAACCGCCAGTCCGAGGCGCCCATGTGCCGCTTGACGAGCCGCGCGACGTCGTCCGGGCGGATGCGCGCCTGACGCTTGGCCTGGGTGCCGACCACGAACGACGTCGAGCCACCGCCGCCGGACGCACCGGCCACCGCCCCTGCCGTGCCGGCCGTGCCGCCTTCCGCGCCGCCCGGGCCACCGGCGGCCGCGCCGTCGAAGAGGACCACCGAGGGGGTCGTCGGCTGTGACTCGATGTTGCGGATCACGTCCGGGCGGCCGTACTCGTCGACCTGGGCGATACACGAGTAGGTGGTGCCCAGGTCGATTCCGAACACCTTGGTGCCTGCCACCGTCTGATCTTCCCTTCACCTGACGACTGCTGCGGCCGGCAGACCACGACCGGCGACGCCCCCACCCGGCCGGCGCACGTGCCACCGGCTCCGCCGCCGGCGGCGTGCGCGCCGGCATCTGCCTCATGATGATGACGCGCGCGTGCCGGGCCGTCGGAGCCGGCCGTCCCCCGGGCCGTCCCGCCCCGCCGGGACGCCTGGTCAGAAGGCCCGGTAGACCTCGGTCTCGGCAGGTCGGACGACCATGGACTCCCCGCGGACGAAGCCGGGACGAACCGTCCGGGCGACAGTTCCCTCCAGCGCCGGATCGTCGGTGCCGACCCGGCGGACCCCCAGCGACCGCCCCGGATCGAACGGGTCGCCGGCCGCCGGCGCGTAGGGACGAACGTCCGCGGCCAGGTCCAGGATCTGGAGCAGCTGCTTGCGCAGGATCCCGGCGACGCTCTGGGCGTCCTCGGCACCGAGGCTGCTCATCTGGTCGTACAGCCGGACCAGCCCGCGCAGCAGCGGGGTCATCGCCTCGGTCAGCTCACCGCCGCGCAGCCGGCCGTTCTCCGCGTGCAGGCGGTCGACCAGCTCGGCGTCGTGGCGGCGCAGGCGGACGAGCTCGTCCACCCGATCGGCGAGGCGTTCCAGCACCTGCCGGTCGACCAGCGCCGCGGCGGACACGTCCGCTCCGGCTCCGTTCATGGCGGCTCCGTTCAAAGCGCCGTCCACGGCGGCGGCCAGCGGGGCCTCGTCCGACGGGACCGCGCCGGTCACAGCCGGGCCATCGGTGTCCCCCACCGCCAGGCCCACCGGGACCGCGCCGGACGGCACGCCCCCGGCACCCACCGAAACGGTGCCGGCCGGAACAGTGCCCGCCGGAACAGTGCCCGCCGGCATGGTCTGCGCGGGCACGGCGTCCGCGCCCGATCCGTCGATCACGTCCGCGTCGGCCGGCCGGCTGGTGCCGTCGAACGGCCCCTGCTCGAAACCGAGGCCGAGGCCGGTGCCCGGCGGTGGTGCGCCCAGCGCCTGCGCGCCGGCCCCGTCCGCCGTCCTGCCGGTGCCTGCCTCGTCTCCTGTCAGGAGATCATCTCCCGTCAGGAGGTCATCGAACGCCACAACATCATCGGATGCCGACAGATCACCGGACGCGACGACGTCGTCGGGCTCCAGCAACTCGCCGGACGCCACGACCTCGCCCGCCGCGGCATTGTCCGGCACAACACTGCCCGGCACGACGTCGCCTGTCGCCACGACGTCGTCGGCCGCCAAGGCGTCGTCCGCCAGGTGGCCACCCGGTGTCGGGAGGTCACCCGGTGTCGGGAGGTCACCCGGCACGAGGACATCCACCCGGTCCCGCGCGGCGAAGGCGTGCTCCGCGGCAGGGTAGTCCCCGATCGGGTCCCCGGCGTCGTCGAGCCGGCCGGGGACGCGGCCGGCGGGGGCGTCCCCGGCATGCCGGTCGGACACGCTCCCGCCGAGGATCTCGTAGTCGAGCAGGTCGAACTCGTCCCGACGGCTGGCGGGACGGGCCCCCGTCGAGTCCCCGCCGTCCCCGGCCGGGGCGTCCGGCATGCCGGCGGGCTCGGTCGACTGGCGCACGTAGCGCCGGAAGAAATCGATCTTCTGCGCGGGCATCGGCGGCAGCTCGGCACCGCCGCGATCGTCGGCTCCGTCGTAGCCGGCGGCTGTGTACTCACCGTCGCCGGAGTAGCCGGTGTCCCCGCCGTAGCCGGTGTCCCCGCCGTAGCCGGTTCCGCCGCCGGGCGCGAAAGCGGTGCCGCGGCCGGCATCGGCCTTCGCCTCGTAGGCGGCGCCACCCGCGTAGCCCGCATCATCGGTGTAGTCGGCGCCACCGGCGTAGGCGGCGTCGCGCCGGTATGCCGGGCCGTCCGGGAAGTCGCCCTCGCGTTCGTACCGGTCGGACCCGCGGACGTACGGAGCGGCATCCGGGTAGCCCTCGCCACCGGCACGCGGGCCGTCCCCCGAGTACTCCTCGTCACCGGCGAACGCCGTGTCCCTCGGGTACTCCGCATCTCCCGAGAACTGGGAGTCGCCCGAGAACCGCGGGTCGTCCGAGTACCGCACCTCCCCCGCGAACCGCGCGTCACCTTCAGCGAACCGCGCATCACCGGAGTACTCGGCGTCGCCGGAGCCGTCCGGGACGAACTCCGGGTCGCGGGCGTATCCCGGCGTGCCGGCATACGCCGCGGCACCGCCGCCGTCCCCGGCGTACCGGGGCTCGCCGCGGTAGCCGCCGTCGTCGGGATAGCCGCGAGCGGCGTTGTAGCTGGTCCGGCGCGGGAGCGGGGGCTCGCCACCGCGGGTGTAATCCGCCTCGCCCGTGAAAGCCGCCTCACCGGGGAAGCCGGGAGCGTCGGCGAACCCGTCACCGCCCGCGTACCGCGGCCCGCCCGGGTACCCGGGACCGCGGTCGTACTCGCCGTCGGCGGTCTCGGGCCGCCGGTAGCCGTCGCCCGCGTACCGGTCCTCGCCCTCCGGCCCGGACTCGTACGTGCTCTCCTCGTACCTGCCGCCGGCGTACCCGGGGTCGCCGTAGGCCTCGTCCGGGTAGGCGGAGCGGTAGCCCGCCTCCGGATCTCCCTCGCCGCGGTCCGGTGGGCCGTACCCGGCGCGCTCGTAGGTGTCCGGGGCGAATCCACGACCGCCCCCGGCCGGCGCGCCCGCGCCACCGGAGTCGGAGCGCTCGCGCCCCGACCGGCCGCCCGGCAGCCGTGACACATAGCCCCTGGGACGGAGGTACTCCCCGTCGCCCGGGTCGGTGCCGTCGTCCGTGTCGTACCAGGCGGACGTCCGCTCCGGCCCGTCCGACCGGGGCTCGCCCCGATCGTCCTCGCCCTGCTCCCGGGTGTCGGGCAGCTCCTCGCCGGGCAGGTCCTCGGGGGCGAACCAGCGGTAACCACCGGCGCCGCCCCGGCCCTCGCCCGCCTCACCCGGGCCGCCGGAGCGGCCCGACCGGGAGGAACGCCGTGGCTGGAACATGGAGTAACGCCCCTCCCCGTCAGGCGGCGGCAACGGACGGGTCATCCCGGTGCGTGGGCCCTGATCACGACTGATTCCCGGCTACTGCGGACAGCCTGCCCGGTTCCGGCGTTCCACTCAACTCCGGGTCCGCCCCGCGCACCGCGGGACGGGCCGCGGTGACCGGTCACTTGCGGCCAGCGGTCCAGTCCAGGCCCCACGAGTACGCCTTGTCCAGCTCGCGGTGCCCGCTGACATACCGGACCTCCCGGCTGACGGAGAAGTCACCACCGGTGTTCGTCAGCAGCGCGATCGCGCACATCCGGGCGCCGCCGGCCCGCTCGTCGAGGCGGACCTCGATCGGCGCGCCCTGGGCCGGGGTCAGCGTCACCACGGCGTCGGCCTGGTCGAAGGAGGCCACGCCCTCGTAGATGAAGGCGAAGACCAGCAGGCGACGGATCTCACCGATCCGGGCGAGGTTGACGTGCAGGTTCTCACCGCCGGCTGCGGCCCCGGTCCGGTCGTCGGCGTCGAGGTTGACGTACGGCGGGTTGTCGAACGAGCCGAAGGCGTTGCCGAGCGCCTGGACCACGCCGGAACGGCCGTCCGCCAGCTCGAACAGGCAGGCCAGGTCGAGGTCGATGCCGCCGTTGCCGGCGCTGAGCACCCGCTTGAGGAAGCCGCCCTTACCCCCGCCGCCGCCGCCGGTCCCGGTCTGGTTCCAGTTCAGGTTGACGTGCAGCCGCCCGCCGCCACCCTGCTTGCTCAGCGACACGGTCGGCGTGGACTTGGTCAGCGTGACCTTGCTCAGCGACACCGGCGGCCCCGCCGCCGGTGCGGCGGGTCGTTTGCTGTAGTCGATGCCCATGTTCCGCTCCCTTGCGGTCGGTGGGTGATGGCAGTGGGTGACGGCGGTGGGGTGGTCGGCGGTGAGATAGGTGGTGGTGGGTGGTGGTCGGTGGTGACGTCAGCTCCGGGTGCCGACGACCGGCGCGTCCTCGGGATCGCCGGCGTCCCCGGGCTGGTCACCCGCGGCCGCGGCGTCCCCGCCGTCGAGGTTCCCCTGCCGCTCCTTCGAGCGGTGGCGGATCGAGGACAGCAGGGCCAGCCCGATGAACGCCACACCGATCAGCCCGGTGACGATCTCGTGCACCTCGGTCTCGATCGAGACCGCCAGGATGACGGCGAGCGCGCCGATCGCGTAGTGCGCTCCGTGTTCCAGGTAGATGTACTCGCCCAGTGTCCCGCGCCGGACGAGGTACACCGTGGTCGACCTGATGTACATGGCGCCGATACCCAGGCCGGCCGCGATGATGAAGATGTTCTGCGAGATGGCGAACGCCCCGACGACGCCGTCGAACGAGAACGACGCGTCGATCACCTCGAGGTAGAGGAACAGGAAGAAGGCGGCCCGGCCGGTCGCAAGGACCACGTCCGAGGTTCCCGTGGTGCGACCGGGTGCCGAGCCGTTGGCCCCGGCCTTCTCGTCCTCGTCGTCCTCGTCGTCGTCCGCGCCGATTCCGCGGGCCTCGAAGAACTCGCCCAGCCCGCGGACACCCAGATAGGTGGCGAGACCGGCGACCCCCGCCGTCAGCACCTGCTGGGTGTGGTCGCCGGAGAAGGCCTCCCCCACGACCAGCAACGCGACGAGCCCCAGCACGACGGACACGACATCGAGCTGGCCGGCCCGGCGGAACGGCTCCTCGATGCGCTTGATCCACTGGATCTCGCGCTCCGGGTCGAACATGAAGTCAAGGAAGATCATAAAAAGGAAGATCCCGCCGAAGGCGGCGATCGAGGGGTGCGCGTCGTGCAGCCGGGCCCCGTACTCCTCCTCGTGGTTCAGCGCCAGGTCGAAGACGTCCACCGGGCTGAGATGCGCCGTCAGCGCCACGATCACGATCGGGAACAGCAGCCGCATCCCGAACACGGCGATGATGACGCCGACGCTGAGGAAGATGCGCTGCCAGAACTCGCTCATCCGGCGCAGGATCGTCGCGTTGATGACCGCGTTGTCGAACGAGAGGCTGATCTCGAGGACGGCGAGGATCGCGACGATCGCCGCGGCGTCCCCGCCGCCGATCACACCAGCCCCCGCGACCCCGATCACCGTGATGGCGAGGGACCAGCCGAAAATTCGAAGTGCGTGCACTCCTTGGAACACCTCCCGGACCGGCTCACAGTGCTCCGACAGGCGTTTACGGACGAGCTCCGCGGTCCGTACGGAACCCACCACACACAACGTCACACACTGTCGCCGACCGCTGCGTCCAGCTCACCGGGCGGTGTAGGTCCCGCGGTCGAGCGAATCGTAGCCAGGTACGGGTCGCTCGGCACGACCGAAACCCGACAGGCGCCCACCTTCCCCACCGTCCGTACACGGCTGGATCCATCGGCGCGAACGCGTCGCAGGGGGCCGGCCGGCCCGTGACCCGCTCGAGCTCCCGGCCGGGGACCGCCGGCGGAACCGGAGTCGATGCCGGGGTCAGCGCCAACGCCGAGGATCACCCCGGGACCAAGTCGTCCCGGGGTGATGTCGCGCACGCGGACGCGAACCGTCAGACGTTCACCCCGTAGTCACGGGCGATTCCCGCGAGGCCGGAGGCGTAGCCCTGGCCGACCGCGCGGAACTTCCACTCCGCCCCGTGCCGGTAGACCTCGCCGAAGACCATGGCGGTCTCGGTCGAGGCGTCCTCGGTGAGGTCGTAGCGCGCGATCTCGGCCTGGCCGGCGGCGTTCACCACGCGGATGAACGCGTTTCGCACCTGCCCGAAGCTCTGCGAGCGCGAGTCCGCGTCGTAGATGGAGACCGGAAAGACGATCTTGTCGATCTCGGTCGGGAGGCCCGCCAGGTCGACGTTGATCTTCTCGTCGTCACCCTCGCCCTCACCGGTGAGGTTGTCGCCCTGGTGCTCGATCGCGCCTTCCGGGCTCTTCAGGTTGTTGAAGAAGATGAAGTGCCCGTCCGAGACCACCTTGCCGTCCGCCCGGCACGCGATCGCGCTGGCGTCCAGGTCGAAGTCGGCGCCGGTGGTCGTCCGCACGTCCCAGCCGAGACCGACGATGATGTTCGTGAGACCGGGCGCCTCCTTGGTCAGCGACACGTTGCCGCCCTTGCTGAGGCTGACTCCCACTGCTCCTCCAGGTTCGGTGTTGTCGGATGCTCGCCGGGCCGGCTTCCCAGCCGGCCCGGCGCTGTCGCCCGCGCGCGGTGGTCGCGCCGGGGGCGACGCGGCGCCCCCGGCCGCCCAGGGGTCCGGGCGCCGGCAGCGTACTGCGTCACACATCACGCCCCGGGCCCTCGCGGGTCCGGTGTGTCCACCTCGGGCCCTCGCGGGCCCGGTCTGGTCACCTGCGTCACATGTCCAGCCTCGCGCGAGCCGGCGGGACCTGCCCGGCAGCGACGCGTGCCCCCGGGCGGTTGCCGGCAGCCACCCGCACCGCCACTTCACCCGAGGGCGACCGCCACGGCGGCCGTACCCTCCGGCTGCCGTGGCCGGGCCGTGCTCCGCCCGCCCGGCGCCCGGGTCGATCGGAACTCGGTGTTCTGCAGTTCTGTGTTCAGCGGGACGAACGAGCGCGCGACGAGGTTCCCAGATCACCGAGCGTGCCACCACCAAAGGCTCACCACCCCTAGGGGCCACTGTCACCCAAACGACACATCGCCCGAACTCGACGTGCGGCGGGCGATGCGGTGGGCACACCGTCAGAAACGAGCGCCATCGAGGCTCCCGGACCGGCGCGGCGACCCGTCCGACGTCACCCACCGGACACACCACAGTGTCTACAAGAGCAATACTCGCCACGGAAGGTTAACCACCGGAGCAAGCCGGGAACATCGGTCAGGACCGTGACCATCGGGACAGCACAGGCAGACCCACCACAGAGACAACGTGGGCCCATCCGGTGGTTGCATGCAGTTCACGTGGCGGTGTCACCGAACGCCATGTACAGGGTCGACCATTGAGTCGTGGTTCGTCTGGATAAGGTCCCCATGATGATCGGACGTTCAGTAGGCCGGGTTGTCATCACTGACGCGCGCCCGGTCGTCTCCTGTGGCCAGTGGCCGTCGCGGGCGGTGGAGGGGGAAACCCTCACCGTCAGCGCGACGGTCTTCCGTGAGGGGCATGACCTCATCGGGGCCAATGTCGTTCTTTCCGGCCCCGACGGCCAGGGAGTTCCGTTTACGCGGATGAAACTCGCCGGCGCGGGCACGGACCGCTACGAGGCCGATGTCGTCATGGGCCGTGAGGGCCTGTGGGGCTATCGCGTGGAGGCCTGGGCTGATCCGCTGGCCACCTGGCGGCACGGCATCGAGCTCAAGGTCGGTGCCGGCCAGACGGTGGACGAGCTGGCGGTCGACTTCGAGGACGGCGCGCGGCTGCTGCTGCGCGCGCTGCCCGGAGTGCCCGAGCCCCGCCGGGTCGACATCGCGCGGGCCGTCGCGGTCCTGCGCGACGACGACGTGACGGATCCGCACGAGCGCATCGCCGTCGCCTGCTCCCCGGAGCTGGCCGGCCTGCTCGACGAGCACCCGCTGCGCGAGCTCGTGACCCGCACCCCGTTGTACCGGGTGTGGGTGGACCGCGAGCGGGCGCTCTACGGCAGCTGGTACGAGCTGTTCCCCCGGTCCGAGGGCGCGAGCCTCGACCCACCGCGATCGGGCACCTTCCTCACCGCCGCGGAACGACTGCCGGCCGTCGCCGCGATGGGCTTCGACGTGGTCTATCTGCCACCGATCCACCCGATCGGCGAGATCAACCGCAAGGGCCCGAACAACACCCTCACGCCCGGCCCGGAGGACCCCGGTTCACCGTGGGCCATCGGCAGCTCGCAGGGCGGCCACGACGCCGTCCACCCGGATCTGGGGACCCTGGACGACTTCGACCTCTTCGTCGCGCGGGCCCGCTCGCTCGGCATGGAGGTCGCGCTCGACCTGGCGTTGCAGTGCGCGCCGGACCACCCCTGGGCGAAGCACCATCCGGAGTGGTTCGTCGTGCGCAGCGACGGCTCGATCGCGTACGCGGAGAATCCGCCGAAGAAGTACCAGGACATCTATCCCCTGAACTTCGACGCCGACCCGATCGGTCTATATCACGAGATTCTGCGGGTGGTCCGGTTCTGGACGGCCCGCGGCGTCCGGATCTTCCGGGTGGACAATCCGCACACGAAGCCGGTCGAGTTCTGGGAGTGGCTCATCGGCCAGGTCAAGGCGACCGAGCCGGACGTGCTGTTCCTGGCCGAGGCGTTCACCCGCCCGGCGATGATGCACACGCTCGCCAAGATTGGCTTCACCCAGTCCTACACCTACTTCACCTGGCGCAACGAGCGCCGTGAGCTGGAGGAGTACGCGCAGGAGCTGGTCGACGCGGCGCACTACATGCGGCCCAACTTCTTCGTCAACACCCCGGACATCCTGCCCGGGTTCCTGCAGACGGGCGGGCCGGCGGCGTTCCGCATCCGGGCGGTGCTCGCCTCGATGCTCTCCCCGACCTGGGGAGTGTACGCGGGGTACGAGCTGTACGAGAACTCCCCCGTGCGGGCCGGGAGCGAGGAGTACCTCGACTCGGAGAAATACCAGTACAAGCCGCGGGACTGGGCCGGCGCGGAACGCGCCGGGGCCTCGCTGGCGCCCTACCTCACCCGGCTCAACCAGATCCGGCGCGACCACCCGGCCCTGCACTGGATGCGCAACCTGCACATCCACGAGTCCGCGACGCCCGAGATCACAGTCTTCTCCAAACGGCACACCACGGCCCGGGCGGGCGGACCCGCCCTCGGCCGCCTCCGCCCCGACGACGACCTCGTCATCGTCGTCGTCAACCTTGACCCGCATTCGGCCCGGGAGACCACCGTGCGACTGGACATGCCCGCTCTCGGGCTTGACTGGGGCGACCGCTTCGAAGTGCACGACGAGATGACCGGCGTCACCTACCAGTGGGGCCGTGAGAACTACGTCCGCCTGGAGCCGACCGAGCCCGCCCACATCCTGACCGCGCGGCGCCTGCCGTGAACGAGTCGGAACCGTTCGCGGAGCAGCCGCTGCGCGAGACCGCGGCCGAGGGCGGCGACACGGGGACGTCCCAGGACCCGCTGTGGTTCAAGCGGGCCGTGTTCTACGAGGTCCTCGTCCGCGGCTTCGCCGACTCCAACGGCGACGGCACCGGTGACCTGGCCGGGCTGGTCTCGAAACTGGACTACCTCGAGTGGCTCGGCGTGGACTGCCTGTGGCTGCTGCCCATCTACTCCTCGCCGCTGCGCGACGGCGGGTACGACATCAGCGACTACTTCCAGATCCTCCCCGAGTTCGGGGACCTGGGCGACTTCATCAACCTCGTCGACGAGGCGCACCGGCGCGGGCTACGGATCATCGCCGACCTGGTGATGAACCACACCTCCGACGAGCACCCGTGGTTCCAGGCGTCGCGCTCGGACCCGGACGGGCCGTACGGCGACTTCTACGTCTGGTCCGACACCGACGAGAAGTACCCCGACGCCCGGATCATCTTCGTCGACACCGAGAAGTCGAACTGGACCTGGGACCCGGTGCGCGGGCAGTACTACTGGCACCGGTTCTTCTCCCACCAGCCCGACCTCAACTACGACAACCCGGACGTCCAGGAGGCGATGCTGGAGGTCCTGCGCTTCTGGCTCGACCTCGGCCTCGACGGGTTCCGCCTGGACGCCGTTCCCTACCTGTACGTGCGCGAGGGCACGAACGGGGAGAACCTGCCGGAGACGCACGAGTACCTGCGCCGGGTCCGCAAGGAGATCGACGCCAAGTACGCCGACAGGGTCATGCTGGCCGAGGCGAACCAGTGGCCCTCGGACGTCGTCCAGTACTTCGGCAATGACGACGAGTGCCACATGGCCTTCCACTTCCCGCTGATGCCGCGCATCTTCATGGCGGTGCGGCGGGAGTCGCGCTACCCGATCTCGGAGATCCTGGCGCAGACCCCGGAGATCCCGCCGAACTGCCAGTGGGGCATCTTCCTGCGCAACCACGACGAGCTGACCCTGGAGATGGTCACCGACGAGGAGCGGGACTACATGTACGCCGAGTACGCGAAGGACCCGCGTATGAAGGCGAACATCGGGATCCGCCGACGCCTCGCCCCGCTGCTGGACAACAGCCGCGACCAGATGGAGCTGTTTACCGCCCTGCTGCTCTCCCTGCCCGGCAGTCCCGTGCTCTACTACGGCGACGAGATCGGTATGGGCGACAACATCTATCTCGGTGACCGCGACGGCGTGCGCACCCCGATGCAGTGGTCCCCGGACCGCAACGCCGGGTTCTCGACAACCGACCCGGCCCGGCTGTACCTGCCGGTGATCATGGACCCGGTGTACGGCTACCAGGCGCTGAACGTCGAGGCCGAGCAGCGGATGCCGACGTCGTTCCTGTCTTGGACCAGGCGGATGATCGAGGTCCGCAAGCGGCATCCCGTCTTCGGGCTCGGCACCTACGAGGAGCTCGGCGCGTCGAATCCGTCGGTCTTCGCGTATGTCCGGGAGTTCGGTGACGACAGGGTGCTCTGCGTCGCGAACCTCTCCCGGTTCGCCCAGCCCGTCGAGCTTGACCTGCGGAGATTCGCCGGCCTGGTGCCGGTGGAGCTGCTCGGCCGGGTCCATTTCCCACCGGTCGGCGAGCTTCCGTACCTGCTGACACTGCCCGGTCACGGACACTACTGGTTCGCTCTGTCCAATCCGGGGGAATTCACTCAGTAGACGTCAGGACAGCCGTCAGGACATGCGGCTGGACGCGCCGTACGGCTGGCGTCGCCCGCGCGGTGTGTCCGGGCGGAACCGAACCGGGCCGAACCCGGTCGGTTCGGTCTTGATCTCCGGGCCGGACGACGCCAGGATTCACTCCTCCGGTGCCGCGCGGTTCTCCACATCCCGGGCGGCACCCAGGCCGGAGGAGAGCCGCGGAACACGGCGGGGCGGCTCGACGCCGATGACGAAGTGAAAAGTGACGCGCAGGGAGGTCGGGCATGACGGACCACCACTCCGAGCTCACGGCCCTGCTCTCGGACTGGCTGCCCAGGCAGCGCTGGTTCGCGGGCAAGGGCCGGCCGGGCGGGAGGCTGCGCGTCGGGCAGGACGTCCGCCTCAGCTTCGACGCGGCGGTGAAGGCGGCGATGCACCTGCTGGTGGTGGAGGTCCGCTACGACGACGGCGGCCTCTCCGACCACTACCAGGTCCCGGTGGTGATCCGGCCGGACGCCCCCTTCGGCCACGAGGGGTTCCTCATCGGCGAGTCGTCGGTGGGCCTGGTCTACGACGGCCTGCACGACTCCGACGGAAGCGCCGCCCTGCTGGACTACCTGCGCCGGGGCGCGAGCCGCGAGGGGCTGACCGCGACGGCGGTCGAGTCGTTGGACGACCTGCCCGCGCACGCGGTCGGCGCCGAGCAGTCGAACACCTCGATCGTCTACGGCGACGCCTACATCCTGAAGGTCTTCCGCCGCCTGTGGCCCGGGACGAATCCCGATCTGGAGATCACCCGGGTTCTGGCGCGCGCCGGCAGCGAGCACGTGGCCCGGCCGGTGGCCTGGCTGAGCGGGCAGCTCTCCGGCGTCCCGACGACCTTCGCGTTCATGCAGGACTTCCTGCGCACCGGGGCCGAGGGCTGGCTGCTGGCCCTGGCCAGCGTCCGCGACCTCTACGCCGAGGGCGACCTGCACGCCGACGAGGTGGGCGGCGACTTCGCCGCCGAGGCCGAGCGGCTGGGCGCCGCGACCGCCCAGGTGCACCGCGACCTGGCCGCCGCGCTGCCGACCCGGCCCGCCGACGCCGCCGCGCTCGGCGAGGTCGCCGACTACCTGCACAGCCGGCTCGACGCCGCGCTGGCGGCCGTGGCGGAGCTCGCGCCGTTCGAGGCCGCACTGCGGACCGCCTACGACGAGGTCCGCCGCGCCGACCACGCGGCGCCGTTCCAGCGCATCCACGGCGACCTGCATCTCGGCCAGGTGCTGCGGGTGGAGTCGGGCTGGGTGCTGTTCGACTTCGAGGGTGAGCCGGCGCGGCCGGTGCCCGAGCGGACCCTGCTCGAATCCCCGCTGCGCGACATCGCCGGCATGCTCCGGTCGTTCGACTACGCGGCCCAGTCGATGCTGCTCGAGCGCTCCGACGAGCCGTCGCTGGCCTACCGGGCGCTGGAGTGGGCCGACCGCAACCGGGACGCCTTCTGCCGCGGCTACGGCGCGGTGTCCGGCGCGGATCCCCGGGACGGCGGCGCCGTCCTGCGTGGTCTCGAGCTCGACAAGGCTGTGTACGAAGTGCTCTACGAGGCGCGCCACCGGCCGGGCTGGATCAGCATCCCGCTGCGTTCGGTCGAACGGTTGACCGGCGGGCGACCCACTGAGCTCCCCGCGCCCTGAGTGGACCAAACGCCCCGTGCGCTGGGCGAACAGCGCTCCCCACGCCCTGAGCGACACGACGAAACCCACCGGGGGGCGCCTGGGTGGGACGCGATCTCGACGACGAGAGAAGGACAGGTGGCCGGAGTGGACGACCCCGACGACACGAGGCGGACCGGATCCGTGAACGGGCGCCCTGACTCGGTGAACCTGTCGAGGTTCACCGACACCGCCGTCGTGGACCGGCCAGGCGTTGTAGAGAGGACCGGCGGCGCGGACAGGCCCGGTGGCGCGGATCCGGCGGCCCCGAACGGTGCTCCGGACCCGGCCGCCGCGGCCCGCCCGGCCGGTGCCCCGGAACCGACCGGCACACCGGACCCGGCGAGCGCGCCCCCGCTGGGACTGCCCGGGGAGGTGCTCGACCGCCTCGCCGGCGGCGCGCACCACGACCCGCATGGCGTGCTCGGCGCGCACCCCACCCGGGGCTGGACAGTCATCCGCGCGCTGCGCCCCGACGCCACCGCCGTCACCGTCCTCGTCGACGGGACGCGCCACCCGATGACGAGGCTGCACAGCGGTGGGATCTTCGCCGTCGCCGTGCCCGGCGGCATCCCCGACTACCGGTTCGAGGTCACCTACCCCGACTCGACCCACGTGGTCGACGACCCGTACCAGCACCTGCCGACGCTCGGCGAGATCGACCTGCACCTGATCGGCGAGGGACGTCACGAGCGGCTCTGGCACGTCCTGGGCGCGCACGTGCGCCGCCTCGACCGCGGGCCGGGCGGCGGCGGCGGCGGCGGGACAGTCGCGGGGGTCAGCTTCGCGGTCTGGGCGCCGAACGCCCGCGGCGTGCGGGTAGTCGGCGACTTCGACTTCTGGGACGGCCGCGGCTTCCCGATGCGCTCGCTGGGCTCGTCGGGCGTCTGGGAGCTGTTCGTCCCCGGTATCGGGGCCGGCACCCGCTACAAGTACGAGATCCTCGGCTCTGACGGCGTGTGGCGGCAGAAGGCGGACCCGCTGGCCTTCGCCACCGAGCAGCCCCCGGCCACCGCCAGCGTGGTCCACGAGTCGAGCTACACCTGGGACGACGCGGCCTGGCTCGAGCGGCGCGCGAGCATCCCCTGGCACGCCGCGCCGGTCAGCGTCTACGAGGTGCACCTGGCCTCGTGGCGGCGCGGCCTGAGCTACCTCGAGCTGGCCGAGCAGCTCGTCGAGTACGTGCGCGAGAACGGCTTCACCCACGTCGAGATGCTGCCGGTGGCCGAGCACCCGTTCGGTGGCTCCTGGGGCTACCAGGTCACCTCGTACTACGCGCCGACGTCCCGCTTCGGCAGCCCGGACGAGTTCCGGCACCTCGTCGACGCGCTGCACGCCGCCGGGATCGGCGTGATCGTCGACTGGGTGCCCGCCCACTTCCCCCGGGACGCCTTCGCGCTGGGCCGCTTCGACGGCACCCCGCTCTACGAGCACCCCGACCCGCGCCGCGGCGAGCAGCCCGACTGGGGCACCTACGTCTTCGACTTCGGCCGGTCCGAGGTGCGCAACTTCCTCGTCGCCAACGCGCTGTACTGGCTGGAGGAGTTCCACGTCGACGGGCTGCGGGTCGACGCCGTCGCCTCGATGCTCTACCTCGACTACTCCCGGCCCTCGGGCGAGTGGGTGCCCAACGCGCACGGCGGCCGGGAGAACCTGGAGGCCGTCTCGCTGCTGCAGGAGGTCAACGCGACCGTCTACCGGCGGGTGCCGGGAGCGATGATGATCGCCGAGGAGTCGACGGCCTGGCCCGGCGTGACCCGCCCGACCCACCTCGGGGGCCTCGGCTTCGGCTTCAAGTGGAACATGGGCTGGATGCACGACACCCTCGACTACTCGTCGCGGGCGCCGCTGTTCCGCACCTACCACCACCACCAGATGACGTTCTCGCTGATGTACGCGTTCTCCGAGAACTTCGTCCTGCCGTTCAGCCACGACGAGGTCGTGCACGGCAAGGGCTCGCTGCTGCGCAAGATGCCGGGCGACCGCCGGGCCCAGCTGGCCAACCTGCGGGCGCTCTACGGCTACATGTGGGCGCACCCCGGCAAGCAGCTGCTGTTCATGGGCTGCGAGTTCGCCCAGGACAACGAGTGGAGCGAGGCCACCTCGCTGGACTGGCACCTGCTTGGCGAGGCCGGGCACGGCGGGGTGGCCCGCCTGGTCCGCGACCTCAACCACACCTACCGGGAGATCCCGGCCCTGTGGGAGCGCGACTCCGATCCGAGCGGCTTCTCGTGGATCGACGCCAGCGACGCCGAGAACAACGTCTTCGCGTTCGTACGCTGGGGTGAGGACGGCGAGCGGGCGCTGGCGTGCGTGACGAACTTCGCCGGCGTCGGCCAGGTCGGCTACCGCCTCGGCTTCCCGTTCCCGGGCCGCTGGCGCGAGGTGCTCAACACCGACGCGCTCGACTACGGCGGCGGCGGCATGGGCAACCTCGGCGGGATCACCGCGGTGGCGGACCCGTCGCACGGCCTGCCCGCCTCGGCGGCCCTGTCACTTCCCCCGCTGGGCACCGTCTGGTTCGTGCACGAGCCGGCCGACGGCGGACCTGCCGGCGACGGACCTTCTGCCGACGGGCAGACCGACAACGAGCTGACCGCCAGCGAGCCGGCAGACGGCGTGCGGTCCGACCCCGAGGCCTGACAGCCGGGCCCCGCCGGGAGGCCGAGTCCGACGAGGACCGGCCACCCCGGCGGCACACCGCGGCTCCGCGGTGACAGCGGTGTCAGGCAGGCGTACTCAGAACAGGGCGGCGGCGAGGGCCCGCCGGGCCGGGGCGACCGCCGGCTCGCCGTCGCCCAGCGCCTGGAACAGCCCGACCAGATGCGCCCGCAGCTTCTCCCGGTCGTCGCCCGAGGTGCGGCGGACGAGGTCGACGAGGCGGCCCAGGCCGGTGGCCGGGTCGCCCTGGGCGATGGTCAGGTCGGCCACCGCGAGCGCCGCCTCGATGTCGTCGGGGTTCTCCGAGAGCCGCTGACGCAGCCAGGCCGGGTCGTAGCCGCGCACCCGCCGCAGCAGCTCCACCCGGGCCAGGCCGAGGGTGGCGTCCGCGTCCCCGGGGGCCTCGGCGAGCTGGGCCTGGTAGGCGGCGGCCGCCGCGTCCAGGTCGCCGGTGGCCATCGCGTCCTCCGCGGCGGCGATGTTCGGCGGCAGCGCGGGACCGCCCTCGGCTCCCGCCCCCGGCAGCCCGCCCATCGCCTCCCCGACGACGCTCAGGAGCTGGTCCAGCCAGCCGCGCACCTCCCGCTCGGGGACCGCGCCGGTGAACTCTCCGATGATCCGGCCGCCGACCACCGCCTTGACCGCGGGGATGCCCTGCACGCCCGCGGCCTGCGCGAGACCGGGGTTGGCGTCGACGTCCACCTTGGCGAGCACCCAGCGACCGCCGTCGGCGGCGGCGAGGCGCTCCAGGATGGGGCTGAGCTGCTTGCACGGCCCGCACCACTCGGCCCAGAAGTCGATGACCACGGGAACCTGCATGGAACGGTTCACGACGTCCTCGGCGAACGTCGCCTCGGTCACGTCGATCACGACCGGGCCGGCGGCACCGGCGGGCGCCGCGCCGCCGGGAGAGCCACCGGGGCCGGCCCGGCCGGCCGGGGGCGCCGGCGGCTGGGCCGGCTTCGGGTCTAGGGGAACCGCACCGGCGAGCCGTAGGCCGCCGAGGGTGTCGGGCATACTGCCCGGCCCGCCCCTGCGCGGCGAGCCGGGTGGGACAGGTGACCTCCGCTGCATGTCTCCATCGTTACACCCGACGGTCGCGGTCAGGACGCCCCCGGGCCACTTTTCCGCGCGTGGTCACCCCGGTGGCAACACCCGGACACCCGGCGCCCGGCCTCAGCCGCCGGCCAGGTGGCGCTCGACGCTGGCGACCTTGGCGTGCAGCGCGTCGCTCACGCCCTCACGCAGATCAGCCTTGAGCACCAGGCTCACCCGTCCACACCGGGCCGCCACGGCCTCGGTGGCCCGCCGTACGACGTCCATCACCTCGGCCCACTCGCCCTCGATGATCGTGAACATCGCGTTGGTCTCGTTCGGCAGGCCGGAGTCACGCACGACCCGGACCGCTTCGGCCACCGGAGCCGAGACGTCCTCGCCGAGACCGATAGGAGTGACGCTGAAGGCAACAAGCATGTGGACAGGCCTACCACGCCTCGCGCTGCGGACACGGAGGTCTGTGCTGGCTCCACGCGGAGTCGAGCCATGGGTGCCCCACCCGACCGGAGAGCCATTTTTCGCGACGAACCTGTCACGGGATGTTGATGCTAGGTGAGAATTGACCGGAGTTCACCAAACCCGGGACAACGCGCGCTGACGGTACGCCCTACCATGACCCGCCGTGGGGTGGATGCAGACTTATGACGAGGCAGACGAGGCTTAGGTGGGGCTGAGTACCCTGCTCGACACGCTGACCGACCTGGTGGTGGTCGTCGGCGGTGACGGGCGTGTCCTCGAACTCGGCGCGGCCGCGCGCGCGTTCGTGGGAGACCGGATCGGCACGGCGCCGCACCTGCACGACCTGTCCGACGTGGTCGATCCCGCGTGCCGGGTCGAGCTCGCCGGCCCGGTGTCGCAGGCGCTGGCCCGGACGGGCGTGTGGCGGGGCACCGTCTCGCTGATCGACCTGGCCGGCACGACCGCGCCGTACACGGTCACGGCGCGGCTGGACCCGGCCGGCGGGATGGTCATCGTCGCCCGCGACACCGTCGACGCGCGTGCCCGCCGGGCCGCCGAGACCGAGTCGCGGTCCAAGGACGAGTTCGTCGCGCGGCTCGGCCACGAGCTGCGCACACCGCTGAACGCGATGCTCGGGTTCGCCCAGCTCCTCGAGCTCGAACCGCTCACGCCCGACCTGCACGAGGACGTCGAGCGCATCATCACCGGCGGCCGCCACATGCAGGCCCTGATCGACGACGTCCTCGACCTGGCGCGGCTGCGCGCCGGGCGCGGTGACATCAACAAGGGGCCGGTGAACGTGCTGGACATCGTCCAGGGCGTGGTCGAGCTGGTCGAGCCGCTGGCCGAGCGCCGCGGGATCCGGCGGATCATCCATCCGGCCCGGCCGCTCATCGCCGACGCGGACCGCCGCCGGCTGTGGCAGGTCCTGCTGAACCTGGTCGGCAACGCGCTGAAGTACGGCCGGGAGGGCGGCAACGTCCGGGTCGGCGTGGTCCCGGTCACCGGTTCGCGGATCCGCATCGAGGTGGAGGACGACGGGATCGGGCTGTCCCCGTCCGCGCTGTCCCGGCTGTTCCGGCCGTTCGAGCGCCTCGGGGCCGAGGACACCGGAGTCGAGGGCAGCGGCCTCGGCCTGGCCCTCTCCCACGCCCTTGTGACGGCGATGGGCGGTGTTCTGACGGTTGCCAGCAGGCCCGGGGTGGGCAGCGTCTTCGCGGTCGTCCTGGACGCCGTGGACGTCCGTTACGACCACACCGAGGAGGACCCGGACGACTTCGTGGGCGAAGGGCAGCTCGAGCCGGGTGGCCTTCGCGTGGTCCATGTCAGCGGCGACCCGGGGCTGCGCGCCCTGGTCAGCGACACCCTGGCGAGCGCGCTCGGGGCGGACACCATCAGCGTGCCGCGCGGGGCCCTCGCGGTCGAGGCCATCCGGCGGGCCCGCCCGTCGCTGGTCCTCCTCGACCGCGACCTGCCGGATGTGACCGCGGTCGACCTCCTCCCCCGGCTGGCCGCGGACCCGGTGGCGGGCACCGTCCCCGCCCTGGTGCTGACCACCGAGGTGGACCCGGACGAGTGGACCCGCCTGCGCCAGGCGGGCGCCGTCCAGGTCCTCGGCATGCCGCTGGACGTCACCTCGCTGATCGCCGCCACCTCGCAGCTCACCACCGCCTGACGCCTGGAGGGCGGCCGGCTGTCAGCTGACCGCCCTGGCAGCTGACCGTCACCTCACCCGGAGCGCGGGAGGTGGGGGTCGGGGATGGCGGCCAGGAGGGTGGCGGCCGCGGTGTAGGGGTCGAGGCGGCCGGAGGTGACCTGGCGGGCCAGGTCGGCCAGCTGGGCCGCGCCGTTGAGCCTGCCCAGCCGGGCCCGCATGCCGGCCAGGGCGATCTGGGAGATCTCCTCGGCCGCGCGGTGCAGCCGGCGGCGTTCGAGCTCACCGGACGTCCGCAGCCAGTCGCGGTGGCGCTCGATCGCGTCCAGGAGCTCCGGCACGCCCTTCCCGGTCGCGGCCTCGAGCCGCACGACCTCGGGCCGCCAGCCGGCTTCCGCCGCCCCACCGGCCGCCGTGCCACCGGCCATCCGGACGGCGGCGACAAGGTCGCGGTAGGTGTGGTCGGCGCCGGGACGGTCGGCCTTGTTGACGACGAGGATGTCGGCGATCTCCATGATGCCGGCCTTGGCCGCCTGGATCCCGTCCCCCATGCCCGGGGCGAGCAGGACCAGCGTGGTGTCGGCCAGCGAGGCGACATCCACCTCGGCCTGGCCGACACCGACGGTCTCGATCAGCACGATGTCGAAGCCGGCCGCGTCGAGGACCCTCAGCGCCTGTGGGGTGGCCCAGGACAGCCCGCCGAGGTTGCCCCTGGTGGCCAGGGAGCGGACGAACACATCCGGGTCGGTGGCGTGCTCGACCATCCGGACCCGGTCGCCCAGCAGCGCGCCGCCGGTGAACGGGGAGCTCGGGTCGATCGCGAGCACGCCCACCCGCAGCCCGCGAGCCCGGAAGGCGCCGACCAGCGCCGAGGTGGACGTCGACTTCCCCACCCCGGGAGCCCCGGTCAGACCGATCACCCGGGCGCGGCCGGTGTGCGGGGCAAGCAGGGCGCTCACCTCGCGCAGGGCGTCAGATTCGTCCTCGACGAGCGAGATCAGGCGGGCCACCGCGCGCCGGTCACCGGCCAGGGCGGCGGTAGTGAGCTCCGCCGGGCTCGGGCGCGCGGCGCGCGCCCGCCCGGCTATCGCCGGCCCGGATCTCGCCGGCCCGGCTGGAGCGACCCCGGCGGAGCCCGCGCTCACGCCGGAGCCCGAGCTCACGCCGGAACGCGCAGCACCAGGGCGTCGCCCTGGCCGCCGCCGCCGCACAGCGCCGCCGCGCCGATGCCGCCGCCGCGGCGCTGCAGCTCGAGCAGGAGGGTGAGCGCGACCCGGGTGCCAGACATCCCAACCGGGTGGCCGACCGCGATCGCGCCGCCGTTGACGTTGGTGATGTCCGGGCCGATCCCCAGCTCGCGCATCGACTGGATGCCGACGGCCGCGAACGCCTCGTTGATCTCGACGAGGTCGAGGTCGGCCGGGGTCAGCTTCTCCTTCGCCAGGGCCGCGAGGATCGCGTTCGACGGCTGGGAGTGCAGGGACGGGTCCGGGCCGGACACGTAACCGTGGTGGCCGACCTCGGCGATGATCGGCAGGCCCAGCTCCTCGGCCTTCGCCCGGCTCGTCACGACGACCGCGGCCGCGCCGTCCGAGATCTGGGAGGCCGAGCCGGCGGTGATCGAGCCGGCCTTGTCGAACGCCGGGCGCAGCTTCGCCAGGCTCTCCGCGGTCGTCTCGGCCCGGACGCCCTCGTCCGCGCTGACGACGATCGGGTCGCCGCGGCGCTGGGGCACCTCGACCGGGACGATCTCGTTCTCGAACAGGCCGTTCTTCGCCGCGGCCGCGGCCCGCTGATGCGACCGGGCGCTGAACTCGTCCTGCTCCTCGCGGGTGATGCCGTAGCGGGAGTTGTACCGGTCTGTCGCGAGACCCATCGACACCTGGTCGAACCCGCAGGTGAGGGCATCCACCGCGATCGAGTCCGTCAGGGTGGTGTCGCCGTACTTGACGCCGCCGCGCAGCGCGGGCAGCAGGTGCGGCGCGCGGGTCATCGACTCCATGCCACCGGCCACGATGACGTCGTACTGACCGCTGGAGATGTAGAGGTCCGCCAGCGAGATGGCGTTCAGGCCCGACAGGCACACCTTGTTGATGCTGGTGGACGGCACCGTCATCGGGATGCCGCCCTTCACGGCGGCCTGGCGGGCGGCGGCCTGGCCGGCGCCGGCCTGGATGACCTGGCCCAGGATGACGTAGTCGACGGCGTCGCCGGCCAGCCCGGCCCGCTCGAGCGCGGCGCGGATGGCGATACCGCCCAGGTCGACCGCGGTGAAGTCCTTGAGGGCGCCGGAGAGCTTGCCGATCGGGGTGCGCGCACCGGCCACGATGACAGAACCAGGCATGGACGCCTCCTAGGTCACGGGTACCGGCTCGCGCGGCACCGGCCCTGCACGGTTACCCCCGCGATGTGCCGCGAGGCTACCCCCGCGATGTGCCGCGACCGCGTTCCGCCGGCCACGACAGCCGGACGGGTGGGGAGAACAAAACTCTCCCAGCAACAATAACGTGATCTTGGTGGACGCGCCGGGGGTGCCGCCCGCCGGAACAGCCCCAGGGCGGCCCTGTGTGACGAACATCGCCCGCCGCGCCCGGAGGAGCGCCGGCCGGGACGAGCGGCGGGAGGATCGGCGGCGAAACACGGCGGCGGTCAGAACGAGCGGGCCGTCGGCCTACCGGTCAGGAAGAACGGACCGGTAGGCGGACCGGTCAGGAGAAAACGCCGCAGGATGCCCGGAACTGGCTGTTCGCGCCCGACGCCGGCATCTGGGTGGTCGTGCCCTGCCCGGCCGTGACCAGCCCCTCCGGGGTGAGCTGGAGCGGGGTGGTGACGACCTGGAAGTCCGTTCCGACGGTCGACGACGTGCCGGCGACGAGCCGCATCCCGGTCTCGTCGCAGCCGAAGCCGAAGCCGGCGTTGTCGCGCTGGCCGGCGGACAGGCGCACTCCGGGCCCGAGGGTGACCGGCGCGAGCACGTCCCGCGCGGCGTAGCGGAGCATCGTGTACTCCTCGATGCCGTCGCGGGTCACGGTGCGGACCAGGATCTCGGCGAAGCCGTCGACGTTCGCGTCCACGACGGCGTGGACCGTCGGGAGCTGCAGGCCGGGCAGGTCGACGCTGGTGGTCCTGCCACTGCGGGAGAAGGTCACCTCGACCTTCGCGGTCGTCTCGTTGACGCGGACCTGGTCGCCGATCCCGTCCCCGTCCACGTCGCTGGCGCCCGCCGGCCGGGTAACGGGGGCGGGCAGGTCCGCAGCGCCGGAGCCGCCAGGCCCCGGCGTCGCGCTCGCGGGCGGGCTCGACGGGCTCACGGTGGACGGCGGGGTCGTCGCCGCCGCAGACGGGCTGGACGTCGCCCGCGGCGGCCTGGTCGAGCCGGGGACGCCGTTGCCGCCGTTCGAGCCGCCAGACCCTCCGGTGGACGGGGTGGCCGGCCGGCTGGTCTCGGAGAGCACCGAGGACACCAGCGGCGGTGCGGCAGGCTCGACGACCTGCTGGTTCGACGACTTCGGCCGGACCGCGACGATGGCCAGGACGATCAGGGCGGCCATCGCCACGCCACCGGTGGCCATCAGCGGCAGACGCCACCAGCGGCGGCGCTCCACCCCGGCCCGGATGCGGTGCAGCGCGTCGGGGGACGCCCGCACGGGCTCCACCGCCGCCCGCAGCAGGCGGGTGAGCTCCTCCGGTTCGAGCCCGCTGCTCACCGCAGGCCCTCCAGCTTGCCGCTCAGTGCCGCCAGCCCCCGTGACGTGTAGGCCTTCACCGACCCGACGCTGCAGCCCATCACCGCGGCGGCGTCAGCCTCCGACATGTCCGCGTAGTAGCGGAGCACGACCGCTTCCCGTTGCCGTCTGGGCAGCTCCCGCAGTGCCTGGACGACGGCGGCCCGCTCGACCAGAGAGTAGGCCCCCTCTTCGGCGCTCGCGGCGTCGGGCATCGGCTTGGGGGCGTGCTTGAGAGCGACCAGTCGACGCCGGAGGGTGGACCGTGCGAGATTGACCACCGTCTGACGGAGGTAGGCCAGGGCCTTGTCCCGGTCCTGGAGCCGACCCCAGGCACTGTGCACCCGGATGTAGGCGTCCTGCACGACCTCCTCGCACAACCCGATGTCATCCAGCAGCAGTGCCGCGAGACGGACGAGGGATCGGTAGTGCTCGGAGTACAACGCCGTCAGAGCGGCGTCGGCGTCCCGCGCGACGGCGCTACGGGCGGCGTCGCTCCGCGCAGGCACGGGCCGCCACCCTTCCACGACTGTCATGGGCGCGGTCACGCAAAGTCTGACGCGCGCCGACCCTCCAAGGTTGTCCCAGAAGTTCTATCGCGTCGCGCGGCACGCCGACACCCCTCAGTTCTCCTGGCCCGCCGACCTGCGGGTCGTCCACCACGCCGGGCGGCGGAGCCCCGCCACCGGGCACCCGACAGACGCCGGAGGTAGATCGAGAATGAAGCGGATCCTCGAAGCGATCATGACTGGTGGGGGGCGTTCGCCGGAGCGGCGGGCGGAGTTCGCGGCGTTGGCGGTGCCGGAGTCGTACCGGGGTGTGGTGGTGCGCAAGTCCGAGGTGGGGATGTTCGAGGGGCGGGTGTCGCGGGACAAGGATCCGCGGGAGTCGTTGCATGTGGATGAGGTGGCGACACCGGAGTTGGGGCCGGGTGAGGCGCTGGTGGCGGTGATGGCGTCGTCGGTGAACTACAACACGGTGTGGACGTCGATTTTCGAGCCGTTGTCGACGTTCGGGTTCCTGGAGCGGTACGGGCGGTCGTCTCCGTTGGCGAGGCAGCATGACCAGCCGTATCACGTGGTGGGGTCGGATCTGGCGGGGGTGGTGCTGCGGACGGGGCCGGGGGTGCACGCGTGGTTCCCGGGGGATGAGGTGGTGGCGCACTGTCTGTCGGTGGAGTTGGAGCGTCCCGAGGGTCACAACGACACGATGCTGGATCCGGAGCAGCGGATCTGGGGGTTCGAGACGAATTTCGGTGGTCTTGCGGAGCTGGCGTTGGTGAAGGCGAACCAGTTGATGCCGAAGCCGGGGCATTTGAGTTGGGAGGAGGCGGCGGCGCCGGGGTTGGTGAACTCGACGGCGTACCGGCAGCTGGTGTCGCGTAACGGGGCGGGGATGAAGCAGGGCGACGTGGTGCTGGTGTGGGGGGCGTCGGGTGGGTTGGGGTCGTACGCCACGCAGATGGTGCTGCGGGGTGGGGGGATTCCGGTGTGTGTGGTGTCCTCGGCGGAGAAGGCGGCGATCTGCCGGGCGATGGGCGCGGAGCTGGTGATCGACCGGGCGGCGGAGGGGTACCGGTTCTGGTCGGACGAGCGGACGCAGGACCCGCGGGAGTGGAAGCGGTTCGGGGCGCGGATCCGGGAGCTGACGGGTGGGGAGGATCCGGACATCGTGTTCGAGCATCCGGGGCGGGAGACGTTCGGGGCGTCGGTGTTCGTGGCGCGCCGGGGTGGGACGGTGGTGACGTGCGCGTCGACGAGCGGGTTCGTGCACGAGTTCGACAACCGGTATCTGTGGATGAACCTGAAGCGGATCATCGGGTCGCATTTCGCGAACTATCGGGAGGCGTGGGAGGCGAACCGGTTGGTGGCGCGGGGGATGGTGCATCCGACGTTGTCACGGGTGTATCCGTTGGAGCGGACGGGGCAGGCGGCGTTCGATGTGCACCGCAATGCCCATCAGGGGAAGGTCGGGGTGCTGTGTCTGGCGCCGGAGGAGGGGCTGGGGGTTCGTGACGAGGAGACCCGGGCTCGTCACCTCACCGCCATCAACCGCTTCCGCGGCGTGTAGGACCCACTGTCCGGACCGTCCGTTGCCGCAGCTCTCGTCACCTAACGATTGCCTGTCTGGGATGCTGAGGCCCTATGACAGAACACAGTGACCTCATCCCGATGTCCGGCGAGGGTGACGGTGCCCCCGGCTTCGACCTGGTGCGCCGCGGTTACGACCCACATCAGGTGAACGCGCACGTCAACTGGCTGGTCGAGCAGCTACGCGAGGCCGAGTCGCACCGCGCCGCCGCCGAGGCGGCCGCCTCAGAGGCCGCCGCCGAGGCGGCGCGGGTTCGCGACGACCTGGCCGCGAACCGACCTGCCTGGGAGGAGTTCGGCGGCCGGATCACCCAGATCCTGCAGCTCGCAGAGGAGGAGGCGGCGACGGTTCGCGCCGAGCGGACCCGCGACGCCGAGTCCCAGCTCGAGGAGGCCCGGCGCATCGTCACCGAGGCCGAGCACACCCGCGACCGCACCCTGCGGGAGGCCGACGAGCAGGCGCAGAGCATCGTCTCCTCGGCCCGCGCCGAGGCGGAGCGCGTCGTCGAGGCGGCCCGGTCGGCCGCGGCCCAGGCCGAGGAGGAGTCCGCGCGGCGCCTCGCCGAGCTGGAGCACCAGCGCGACCAGGTCACCGCGCAGCTCGGCGCGCTGCACGACCAGGTGACGGCCCAGCTCGGCGCGCTGCGCGACCGGCTCACCGCGGCGACCGCCCCGATCGAGGCGCCGTCGGCCTCCGCGCCGAGAGCACTGACGCAGGGCGAGAGCACCCCCGTCCAGACGGCGGGTTCGTCCCGCGGCTGACGCCGCCGCCGGTGAGGTCAGCGGCGGCAGCCGTCAGCGGTGCCGCCAGGGCCAAGCAGTCACCAGGGCCTCGCCGTGGTGCCGAGGTCTAGCGGTGGCGCCAGGGCCGTCGGCGTCGGTTCGCGCTGACGTGCCGCCGGGTCCAGCACGGGGTGTGCCAGTGCCGCCGTTCGTCGATGTCGCCGACCGGCCACACCACCCGATGCGGCGTACCCGCGGCTATGAGCTGGTCGCAACCCGGGCACCGGTATGCCTTCGTCGTCGCGGCGCCGGTCACCGGCCGCACGACCCAGTCCTCGTCCCCGCCCGAGCTTTCCCCCGCGCCCGGATTTCTGCCCGCGCCCATGCCGTCGACCGGGCCTCAGTGACCGCCGGAGCCGCCGTCCGGCCCTGAACGGCCGATGACCTCGCCGTCCACGACCTTGACGGTTCTCGGCTCCGCGCCGGCGTCGCCCGCCCGCCCGCCGCGGCCGACCCTGTGGATCGCCGCGCCGGCCAGCGTACGGGCCACCTTCGCCCGCCGGAGCATGCCCGCCGGGCTCGCCAGCGCCGACGACGCCCCGATGAGCGCGTGGAACGAGCGGTCGCTGCCGCGCCAGTGCTCCCGCAGGATCGGCTCACCCGCCCCGACCACCAGGCGACGGAACGCGAAGGCCACAACGGCCACGTCATCGAGCTGGCCGATCACCGGGATGATGTTCGTCAGCCGGTTCTTCGGCGACACCAGGTAGGCCAGCGCCGCTCCCGCCTCCAGCTTCGCGGACTGCGGCACCCGCGGGTCGGCGACCACCCGGCGCAGCATCACGACCAGGTCGGGCAGGAAGGTCGTCACCTCACGGCCGAATGCGCGCAGCGCGTCCTTGTCCACCGTGGCCATGGGCGTCCTCCTCGGGGCGTACGGGCAGCCGGCACGGGCGCCGACCGCCGGGGGCGTCCCGGCGCCCGGCGACATCCTAGACACGACCGCCGACCCGCCCCGAAGGGTGATCAACGTCGGCTGCCCGTCAGGTACCCCCCGGAGGGGCCACGAACCCCCTCCGACCGGACCCCCGCCGCCTCAGCGCGAGTGGTCGCGGAAGCCCCGGCCGGTCTTGCGCCCCAGGTAGCCCGCCTTCACGAGGTGCTCGAGCAGGGGGGCCGGGGCATAGCCCGGCTCCCGGAACTCCAGGTACAACGTCCGCTGGATCGCCAGTGTGACGTCGAGACCGACCACGTCCGCCAGCGCGAACGGGCCCATCGGATGCCCGCAGCCCACCGTCATCGCGGTGTCGATGTCGTCGACGCTGGCGTAGTGCGCCTCCAGCATCCGCACGGCGTCGTTGAGGTACGGGAAGAGCAGCGCGTTCACGATGAACCCGGCGCGGTCCGCGCAGACCACCGGGTGCTTGCCGGCGGCCCGGCTGACCGCGAGCACCGTCGCGGTGACATCGGGAGCGGTCAGCACCGTAGGCACGACCTCGATCAGGCGCATCGCGGGCGCCGGGTTGAACCAGTGCATCCCGACGACGTCCCGCGGACGGGTCGTCGCCGTGGCGCACTCGACCACCGGCAGGGATGACGTCGTGGTCGCGAGCACCGCCCCCGGCTTCATCACCTCGTCGAGCGCGGCGAACAGCGCCCGCTTCACCGAAAGCTCCTCGACGACCGCCTCGACGACGAGATCGCAGCCGGCGAGCGCGTCGAGGTCGGTCGTCCCCGTCACCCGGGCGAGCGCGGCGTCACGCTCCTCGGCGGACAGCCGTCCACGCTGGACGCCTCGCTCCAGCGACTCCACCAGTCTCTTGCGGACGGCCGACACCTTGTCGTCGGACCGCGCGCGGAACACCACGTCGAAACCGGAGCGGGCCAGGACCTCGACGATGCCGCAGGCCATCGTCCCGGTGCCCACGACGCCGACGGAGCGCACCGGCCTGGGTTCGACCCCGGCGACCACGCTCGGGGCGGCGTCGTCGACGACGTGCGGCGAGTCGGCCTCGGCGTAGGTGTAGAAGCCCCGACCGGTCTTGCGGCCCAGCATTCCGGCCGTGACGAGCTGCTTGAGCAGCGGCGCGGGAGCATGCAGGTGATCGCGGGACTGGTGGTACATCGAGTCGAGGATCTCGTACGCGGAGTCGAGCCCGATCAGGTCGAGCAGGGCCAGCGGCCCCATCGGGTGACCGCAGCCGAGGCGCATCGCCGCGTCGATGTCCTCCCGGGTCGCGTAGTGCGCCTCCAGCATCCGCACCGCGTTGTTCAGGTAGCCGAACAGCAGCGCGTTGGCGATGAAACCGGCCCGGTCGCCTGCCCTGACCGCAATCTTCCCGACGCGACCGACCAGGTCGCGGACGTCGTCAAGGACGACAGGATCCGTGACGACCGTCCCGACCACCTCAACAAGTTCCATCACCGGCGCCGGGTTGAACCAGTGCGTGCCGAGCACCCTGGACGGCCGGTGGGTGCCGGCGGCAAGCTCGGTGACCGACAGTGAGCTGGTGTTGCTGGCGATGATCGTCTCGGCGGGACAGATCTCGTCGAGACGGGCGATGAGCTCCTGCTTGGCGTCCAGCCGCTCGTGGATGGCCTCGATGATCAGCGGACAGTCCGCGACGGCCGTCAGGTCGACGCCACTGCTGATGCGGCCGAGCAGCTCCTCGCGCTCGGCCGGGGTCAGCTTGCCGCGCTCGACCGCCCGATGCGTGGAGTGCTCCAGATGGCCCCGACCGCGGGCCAGCCCGGCCTCGTCCCGTTCGACGCCCACCACGTCGATACCAGCACGGGCCAGCACCTCCGCGATGCCGGCGCCCATGGTGCCGAGCCCGATGACCCCGATCCTCGTCAGCTCACCGAGGGTGCTCTCCTGGCCCATGCCCAGCGCTCCTTCCTCCGGGTGGTCTTTCCCGTGGTCTAGCCGCCTGTCACCGCCGAGTACGCGGCCTGCGGCGTGCGACGTCCCGGGCACCGGTGTGGCGTTGGGACCGGCACCGGCAGTGGAGCGTCCACTCCGCGAGTGTCCGAATCCTCCCAGGTTCTCGACGCATGAGCTTGTGATCGTGATGAAAGCTGCCATGCAGTGCGCGGGGACAGGATGCTACGCGCGCCGCCCCACCCACCGCGACCGCACAAGCCCGCCAACGGACCACGGACGGCGACAGCCAAAAAGGCGTGGCGGCTCAGTGGCAGGCAGAACTCACCCAGCGGCCACGCATCGTCCGGGAGGGACGGAACCGGGTCAGAACAGGGTGGGGATGGAAGGCTCGAGGCCGCGCAGGGCGTCGTAGTCGACCACCGAGCAGGCGATGCCGCGGTCGGCGGCCAGCAGGCGTGCCTGCGGCGTGATCGACTGGGCGCACAGAATGCCCCGCACCGGATGCGGAAGGGCCGGATCATCGTCCAGGCGGGAGAGGTAGCGGGTGAGCTGCTCCACCCCGTCGATCTCACCCTTGCGCTTGATCTCCACGGCCACGGTGGAGCCGTCGGCGTCGCGGCAGAGCAGGTCGACCGGGCCGATGCCGGTCTCGTACTCCCGGCGGACCAGCGTCAGGCCCTCGCGGACGGCGTCCGGCCGGTCGGCCAGCAGCACCTGCAGGTGCGCCTCCACGCCGTCCTTGCGCAGGCCGGGGTCGACACCGAGCTCGTGCGTGGAGTCGTGCAGGATCTGCTCGATCGAGATGACGAGCTGTTCCTCGGCCTTGTTGGTGACCCGCCAGACGCCCTCCTCCTCGGCGATGACGCAGGGCGGGCTCATCCAGTTCAGCGGCTTGTAGGCACGTCCGTCGGCGTGGATGGAGACAGAGCCGTCGGCCTTCACCAGGAGCAACCGGACGGCGCTGGGCAGGTGCGCCTTGAGCCGGCCGATGTAGTCGACACTGCACCGAGCGATAACGAGCCGCATGTCGCGACCGTACCGTGCCCGGTCGCCTCACCTGGACCGGGTACCCGCGTTCCGCAGGACGAGGTCGTCGAGCAGCCGGCGGCGGCCCGCGTAGCGGGTGGTGAGCCGCTGGGCGTCCTCGGCGGGGAGCCGTCCGAGGCGGAGCGGGTCGGAGTTGTCGGCCATGTCGGCCCGCTTGACGACGACGGCGATGCGGTCGGCGGCGACCCGGGCCAGGTAGGCCTCCTGCGGCTCACCCTCGCGGTGGGAGAGCGCGTCCACCGCGGCGACGACCGCCGGCGGGTACCCGGAGGCGGCGAGGTCGTCGAGCGTGACCTCGCTGTCCTCGACCACGTCGTGCAGGATGGCGGCCATCTGCGCGAGGGACGGGTCCACCCCGGCGGCGGGGGCCGTGCGGCCGACGGTGTCCATCACCCGCAGCGGGTGACCGATGTACTCGTCGCCCGCCTTGTCGAGCTGGCCGGTGTGGGCCCGGGCCGCCAGCGCCACCGCGTCCTCCAGCGACGGCCGCGGCGGAGGCTGCGGCTGGGGAGTGGGGGCGGCCGCCGGTTCAGGCACTCGCCAGGCCGTTTGAGGTGCGCACGATGTTCACGATGCCACGCATGATGTCGGTCAGCCCGTAGTCCTTCGGTGTGAAGACCGCCGCAACACCGAGCGTCGCCAGGCGTTCCGCGTCCGCGGGCGGAATGATCCCCCCGACCACGACCGGAACATCCCCGAGACCAGCCGCACGCAGCCCGTCCAGCACCTCGGGCACCAGGTTCATATGCGAACCGGAGAGCACCGACAGCCCCACCACATGAACGTCCTCCTCCACAGCCGCAGCGACGATCTGCGCCGGGGTGAGACGGATCCCCTGATAGACCACCTCAAAGCCCACATCACGAGCCCGGACCGCGATCTGCTCGGCACCGTTGGAATGCCCGTCCAACCCGGGCTTACCCACCAGCAGCCGCGGCCGGCGACCCAACTCACCAGCGGTCACGGTCACCAGGTCACGCACCTCCCCCAGCCCAGCACCCGCAGCAGCGGCCGACGGCGCGGCAGACACCCCGGTCGGCGCCCGGTACTCACCGAACACCTCACGCAACACACCCGCCCACTCCCCCGTCGTCACCCCGGCACGAGCACACGCCAACGTCGCCGGCACCAGGTTCGCATCCGTCTTCGCCGCCTCACGCAACCCGAGCAGCGCCTCGTCGACAACGGAGGCATCACGGGCGGCCCGCCACGCAGCGACCTGAACCCGGGCCGCCTCCTCACCCGCCGGATCCACCGTCTGCACCGCCGCATCCAGATCGGCCAGCAGCGGATTCGGCTCGGTCTCAGTGAACCGGTTCACCCCGACAACAACATCCTCACCAGACTCGATCCGCGCCCGCCGCATCGCCTGCGAAGCCACCAACTGGGACTTCATATACCCGCTCTCCACAGCGGCGACAGCCCCACCCATCGCCTGCACCCGGTCGATCTCCTCGGTCGCGGCCGCAACCAGCTCCTCGACCCGCCGGGCCACCACCACCGAGCCCTCGAACAGATCCGGGTACTCCAACAGATCCGTCTCATAGGCCAGGATCTGCTGGATACGCAGCGACCACTGCTGATCCCACGGACGCGGCAAACCCAGGGCCTCGTTCCACGCAGGCAACTGCAACGCCCGACACCGCGCGTCCTTCGACAACGTGACCCCGAGCGCCTCCAACACGATCCGGATCACGTTGTTCTCCGGCTGCGCCTCGGTCAACCCCAACGAGTTGACCTGCACCCCGTAACGGAACCGGCGGTGACGCGGATCCGTCACCCCGTAACGAGTCCGCAGCAGATCATCCCACAGGGCGACGAACGCCCGCATCTTGCACATCTCCTCCACGAAACGCACCCCGGCGTTCACGAAGAACGACATCCGGGCACACACCTCGCCCATCCGCTCCACCGGCACCTGACCGGAAGCGACCACCGCGTCGAGCACCGCGATCACCGTGCACAACGAGTACGCCAACTCCTGCACCGGCGTCGCACCCGCCTCCTGCAGGTGATAACTACAGATGTTGATCGGGTTCCAGCGCGGGATCTCCGTCACCGTGTACGCGACGATGTCCGTGATCAGCCGCAGCGACGGCCCCGGCGGGAACACATACGTCCCCCGCGACAGGTACTCCTTGATGATGTCGTTCTGGGTCGTGCCGGTCAGCTCCTCGGCCGCGACACCCTGCTCCTCCGCCACCACCTGGTACAACGCCAGCAACCACATCGCCGTCGCGTTGATGGTCATCGACGTGTTCATCCGACCCAACGGGATCTGCTCGAACAACGCCCGCATGTCACCCAGATGCGCGACCGGCACACCCACCTTCCCGACCTCACCACGCGCCAGCACATGATCCGGGTCGTACCCGGTCTGCGTCGGCAGATCGAAAGCCACCGACAGACCCGTCTGCCCCTTCGCCAGATTCCGCCGGTACAGAGCGTTACTCTCCGCCGGACTCGAATGACCCGCGTAGGTCCGCACGATCCACGGCCGGTCACGCTCCGACCTGGCCACATCCGTCATCGCCGCCTCCTAGCGCTCCGTGCGACGCCCAAGAACCGGCAGCCGGACGGACGCCCCCGCGCGCAGAGCCACAGGCACGGGCCGTGCGCACGGACCTCGGGGCACATCCGACGCCGAGCCAGGACGGGGATCAGGGGATCAGGGGCCGCCGATCCTCGCGAGATCCGGCGACGGCAGCAGCGTAGCCGCCGATGCCGGTCCGGCGCCCCCAGTGCGCAGGGCCCGGGCCGGCCGAGAGCTCCTACGGAGAGTTACCCGGAACAGGGCTACCCAGACGCTGGACGTCCAGGCGGCTGCCGTTCAGCGGCGGACGTTCAGGCGACGGAAGGGCTCGACGGCGGCGGACGCGGGTGGCGGCGGGCCTCAGGCGGAGGAGCAGGCGCTCGGGCCCCAGATGTTCTTCAGGTCGACGGGGATCAGGTCGCAGGCCGCGGTCCCGCGGCCGACCAGGGTCCACGGAGCGCTGCCGACGCGCTTCCACACATGCGGGTCGGGGGCGTCGGCTTCGGAGACCCCACGGATCTCGGTCATCCCGACGGCCCAGAACTCGTCGCGTTCCTTGTCGACGCCCTCGACGGCGCCGTAGAACATCCCGTTGGGGATCGTGACATCCGACGCGACCGGGGTGGCGGCACCGGTCTTCTTGCGCACCTCGTAGGCGGCGAGCCACATCAGCGGCTGGCGCAGGGTCGTGGGCTCGTTGCCCTTGAGCGCCAGCGTCCGCGCCCTGCCGGCGACCCGGCTGGTCTCCCAGGGGACCGAGGGCAGCGGGGGGCTGAGGATCGCGTCGTCGGGCTGCTCGACGGCGACGGCGCCCGGCGTGGCGGAGTCGTCGGAGGCCCAGACGAGCCCGATGACCACCCCGAGCACGACTGCGACCACGAAGGAGGCGGCCACGAGGAGCGGCCGCTGCTGCTGGGTCCAGGCCGCGGCCCCCGGCCGGGCCGCCCGACCACCGGCTGGGTCCACCCCCGCGGGCACCTCCACGTCCAGCATGTCTGTGTCTTACCTCCACCATGCCACGACCCGGCCCGATTATCGGGAAAGCATGCCCTATGCCGGCTCGGCGCCCGCCAACGGGGACTTGCCGATCACTCAGCGTCCACGGACGATCGTCGCCGGTGACGAATCTCACGGGACGAAGCCGCACCCCCGGTGGCGCTCTCAGGCTGCGGGCACGCTCAGGCCACGGACCCGGTGGGGACTTCAGGCCGCGGGCGCGCTCAGGCCGCGGGCGCGGCGAGCGTGGCCGACCGTGCCGTGCCCGCCGGCACCGGGAGGCACGGCAGTGAGCCGGTCGGGCGCGATCTGGACCCGCAGCAGGCGTCCGAGGCGGTCGATCGCGAGCAGGCGTCCGAGGGCCGCGGAGGCGTCCACCAGGACGAGCGTGCGGCCGAGGGCGCGGGCCCGGCGGGCGCCCCCGAGCAGCACCCCGACACCTGCGTGGTCGCCCAGCTCCAGCCCGCCGACGTCGACGTGCAGTGGGCCGCGACCGGCGTCGATCGCGTTGTGCAGCAGCATCCGGAGCTCCCCGACGGATCGGACGTCCACCGTCCCCGCCAGTCGGAGGGTCTGGTTCCCGCCCTCGCCGGGGCAGTCCGCCTCCACCGCCCGCACCGTCGACGACTCGCCCATTGCGGCCTCCGATTCCCCATGCACCGGCAGGCCGAGACTGTCGCGTCGGGCCCGCCGTTGGGCACCTGCACCTGCGCTCGGCTTGCCGCACACAGCTGGACGAGTCCCGCGGACAGCCGATCACAGTGGGGGGCTACTCGGAACCCGCCCACGCCGATGATCTCACCAATCTCCCCCATATGTTCCATTTGACTGATGTGACGATCCAGCTCAGGCCCAAAGACCCATCCGAACGTCGGTGTCGGTGCGACGATGGACCTGGCGGGAACGAGCATGGGCCCGGGGTGCCGAAGACCCACGGGCGCCCCGCGACAGACCAGACGGACCAAGGGGTGATCATGGAGACCACCGCTCTCGGCTTCCTATACGGACCTACCCTGGTCCTGATCGCCGTCGGTGTGCTGGTCGCCGTCTGCCGGCTGACCTCGACGCCGGACGCGCACACCGATCACGACGCCGACCACGGCCCGGGCGCGGATGACTTCGGCCTGCTGGTCCCCGTCGCCACCGTGCCGAGCGAGCGGGCCGAGCGGCTGCGGGCGACCCTCACCGGCAGCGGCGTGCGCGCCACCCTGGCGCCCGCGCGGCCGGTGCCCGCCCCGGTGAGCCCCCGCGGTGACCTGCTGTACCTGGCCGGGGAGCTCCAGCACGTGCTCGTCTTCGCCGCCGACCTGCCCAGGGCCGTGCGCGCGCTCGCCCAGAGCCGCCGCGAGCCCACCGACGGCGCCTGACCCGCCTGCCAACACCCGTACCGGCCCTGACCCAGGTCCGCCGGTCGGTTGTCGCGGTCAGCTCGGCCGCGGCCAGCTCAGGCCGCGGCCGCCGAGGACGGCTCGCGACGGATCTCGGCGCCGAGCGCGGTGAGGTTCTCCACGAAGTGCGCGTACCCGCGGTCGATGTGGTGGACGTCACGGACCACGGTCGTGCCCTCCGCCACCAGGCCTGCCAGCACCAGCGCCGCGCCGGCGCGGACGTCCGAGGCGAGCACGGAGGCGCCGGTCAGCCGCGGGGTGGGCCGGACGACCACGTGATGGCCGTCGGTGCGCAGGTCGGCTCCGAGCGCGTGCAGCTCCCGGCAGAACACGAACCTGCTGTCGAAGACGTTCTCGGTGATCAGCGAGATTCCCTCGCTGACCGCCTCCAGTGCGATCACCTGCGGCAGGAGGTCGGTCGGGAAGCCCGGGTAGGGCAGCGTGACGACGTCGATCGAGCGCGGCTGCCCGTCCGCGCTCACCCGGAAACCGTCCTCGACGAGCTCGACGGCCGCCCCCGCGCCCGCGAGCTTCTCCAGGACGATCCCGAGATGCTCGGCCCGGCCGTGCCGGATGGTCACGTCACCACCGGTCATCAGCGCGCCGATCGCCCACGTACCTGCGACGATCCGGTCCGGGACGGTGCGGTGCAGCACCGGCCGCAGCCCTTCCACCCCCTCGATGACGAGCGTGGACGTGCCCGCGCCGTCGATCCGGGCGCCCATGGCGGTGAGCAGCGCGCACAGGTCGGCGATCTCCGGCTCCTGGGCCGCGTTGTCGATCACGGTCGTGCCCTTGGCGAGCACCCCGGCCATCAGCAGGTTCTCGGTGGCCCCGACGCTCGGGAAGTCCAGCCAGATCGAGGCGCCCTGCAGCCGCCCGGAGCAGCGGGCCACCAGTACCCCGGCCTCGACGTCCACCACGGCACCGAGCTTCGTCAGGCCGTTCATGTGGATGTCGAGCGCGCGCGAGCCGATCGCGTCGCCGCCGGGCAGCGCCACCCGGGCCTCCCCGCGGCGGGCGACGAGCGGCCCCAGAATGGCCACCGACGCCCGGATCCGGCGGACGAGCTCGGCGTCCGCGGTGGCATCGACCACCTCGGGTATGTCGATGACGATCCGACCCCCGGCCCGGTCACGCTCCGCCTCGGCCCCGAGGCCACGCAGGACGTCGGCCATCACCGAGACGTCAAGGATGTCGGGTACCGCGTCCAACGTGGTGCGGCCGGGCGCGAGCAGGCTCGCCGCCATCAGCTTCAGCACCGAGTTCTTCGCGCCCGGAACGGCGACCTCGCCGACCAGCCTGGTCCCGCCTGTCACGACGAAGCACTCCACGGGCTCCGATGCTAGGTGCTCCGTGGAAGATCTTCAGCGCGGCCTCGGCAAACGGCGCGCCCCGGCCACAACCGGACACCAACGGAGACCTCCGGGGACCAGTGGAGACCACCGACATCCATCCGACGATCTGACCGGATTGCTATGCATCCGGCGCCGAGACGGAGTCCACAGCAACACCGGGCGAACCGGCGACGTCCAGCACGCGCACTCCGTCGTGGTGACGCAGGAAAGGCTCCGGCTGGCCGGCGAGCGCGTCGGTGACCCGCACGGCGAACGCGGGCACCGACCGCCGGACGACCTCGTCCACGGTGAGCCAGTCGACCGCCACGGACTCGTCGGTCTGGGAGCTGATCACGAGCGCCCCGGTCTCCTCCCGCACCTCGCGGCGAAGCCCGTCTTCGAAGGTCTCACCACGCTCGAGGACTCCGCCCGGAATCTGCCACGCGCCGGTGTCCCGCCGCTGAATGCAGAGCACGCGACCGTCATCTCTGCGTGTCACGGCGGTTACGCTTACGGAATGCATGCACGGAACCTACCAATTGGGTTACGTCGACTTGGGTTACCTGGGCCTAGACCTGGACTTCGGTTTCGGTGCTCGTAGCGCGCCTTGAGTCCCTGCCGCCGGAAACCCACGCCTCGTACGGGACCGAGGCCCGGGCGTTGCTCGGGGATCCGATCGCCACGGATGAGGCGCTCGCCGCGATTCTGGGCGACCCGTACCAATCCGAACAGGTGCGGTTCAACGCGTTCTATTGCGTGCAGGCGCGCGCCTGGCGTCGCAGGGATCATCTGACTCACCGGGCGAACGTGGACCAGTACCAGTCCGCGTTCGGCGATCACCCGATGTTCTACTTCATGCAGGCCGAGTACTACTCCTCGCTCGACGGCGAGCCGGCGAACAGACAGGCGGCTCTCACTTTCGCGCTCGAAGCGGTGCGCCGGCTGTCGTCGATCCCAGGGGTCCTCCATCTGGCGGCCTCGATCATCGCGGATCAGTACGAGGCGGACACCGACCCGGATCCCCAGCTCCTGCTGGAGGGAGAACGGCTGATCCGGCAGGCAATCGCCCTCAGCCACGGCGCCTACCCGCGTTATCACGGCACTCATGCCCGCATAGCCACTCTCCGGGGCGCGTACGCCACGGCTCGCGCGAGCATCGCGCGAGCCATCGACGAGGAGGACAGCTCGGGAGCCGAGTACGCGCTGCGAATCGGTGACTACCAGTTGATCCGCGCCCGCATCCAGTACGCGCAACAGGCCGATCTGCTCCGGATCGGACAGAACGAGGCGACCACGGAGCTGCGCGGTATCCGGACCCAGATCCTCGAGATCATGGGCCTGCTCGCGGCGGTGATCGCGTTCATCACGACCGCCGCCAACATCGCGGCCGGGCAACCTCCGGGACCGGCGTCGGGCCTCCTCACCTGCGCCGGAGGCGTGACGCTCCTGGTGTTCTGGGGCTTCCACATCCTGGTCATCGGTGGCGGAGACTCCCGACGGCGCCTACTTCCCCTCCTCCTGGGGGCGATACTCCTCGGCGTCGGCCTGGCACTCGCTGGACACTGACCGACGAAGCAGGGGCGAGATGGGAAGGTGACCGGCGGAGATGCAGGTGATGGTGGCCTCGAGCTGGTCGGCAAAGGCCCACAACGAGGACGCTTGCGGCTTTCGATCGGACGGCGCCTGGGTGGTCGACGGAGCGACAGCCCTCGAAGCCGGACCGCCGATCGAGGGCCTTCCCGCCGCCGCCTGGCTGAGCTCGGTGACCGACGCCTACCTGCGCAGCGTCGACTGGGACGGCACCGAGCTCGCGGACGTCCTAGCGCGGCTGGTTGGGCACGTGACGGCCCGGGCACGGCTCGCCGGGCTGCCGCACGCGGGCACGTGCCGCTCCAGCGGGTTCCCCACCGCCGCGATCTCTGTGGTGCGTCAACGCGATGACCTGCTGGACCTGTGCCTTCTCGGTGACGTTCCCGTCGTGCTGGCCCCGGGCGGCGGCCGACCGGCCCCGGTCGTGTTCGTGGATCCGCAGTTCGCCACGACCGAACGGAAGCTCCTCGAGACCATCCGAGCGGACATCGCCCGCGGCGACGATCCGGCGACAGCCTACGGACGGGCACGCGGGACCCTACTGGAGCGCCGGCGGCGGCGGAACACGTCGCGCGGGTCATGGATCCTCGGGGACGTCCCGGAGGCCACCCGTCACGCGCACTGCCGCACCCTCCGCCTGACCGGCGGCGCGGATCTGCTGCTGGTCTCGGACGGCTTCGCCCGGATCATCGAGCCGTTCGCCCTGGTGGACGGGTACGGGGCTCTCGTTGACGCGGTGCGCGGCGGAGCGGCGGAGGATCTGCTGCGCCGGCTCCGGGAAGCCGAGCGGGCGGACCCCGAGTGCCGCCGCCATCCGAGGTTCGGGGTCAGTGACGACGCGAGCGTCGTGCATGCCGTGATCTGAAGGTCTTCACGGGCGCCTGGCGGGCGGCGCCCATACAGTGACGCCATGGCGGTGCACCTGACCCGGATCTACACCCGTACCGGCGACGACGGCACGACGGCGCTGGGTGACATGTCGCGGGTGGCGAAGACGTCGCCACGGCTGGCCGCCTACGCCGACGTCGACGAGGCGAACGCGGCGATCGGGGTGGCGCTGGCGCTGGGCGAGCTGGGCCCGGACATCCACGAGACGCTCGGGCAGGTGCAGAACGACCTGTTCGACGTGGGTGCCGACCTGTGCACCCCGGTGGTCGCCGAGCCGAAGTACCCGCCGTTGCGGATCACCGACAGCTACGTCGACCGCCTTGAGCAGGCCTGCGACCACTACAACGAGAACCTGGCGAAGCTCAGCTCGTTCATCCTGCCCGGTGGCACGCGCGGGGCGGCCCTGCTGCACGTGGCGCGCACGGTGGCGCGCCGGGCCGAGCGGGCCTGCTGGGCGCTGGTCGAGGCGGAGCCGGAGGCGACGAGCCCGTTGCCGGCCCGTTACCTGAACCGCCTGTCCGACCTGCTGTTCATCCTGTCCCGGGTCGCGAACCCGGACGGGGACGTCCTGTGGAAGCCGGGCGCCGGCGGCTGAGCAGAGCCCCGGCGACAACCTGGGGCCGGCGGAGCCTGCCCTGGGGCCAACAGCCTCTGAAGCCGCCGTCTCGGCTTCGGCGCCGACAGGTGTCAGCGCCGAAGCCGGGGTGTTCCGGCGAACCGCGTCAGGCGATCGTCGCGCTTTCGGCGAGGATGCTGACGCCCTCCTTGGTGACGGAGACGAAGCCCCCGTCGACGGCGGCCGAGATCTCCTGGCCACCGACCTTCACCCGCACGGTCTGGTCGCGCACGAGCACGGCCAGCATGGGGATGTGTCCCGGCAGGACACCGATGTCGCCGTCGACGGTCCGGGCGACGACCATGTCGGCGTCGCCGGACCACACCTCCTGCTCGGGCGAGACGATCGCCACCCGCATCGGCATTACAGGTTCTCCGCGTTCTTCTCGGCGTCCTCGATCCCGCCGCACATGAAGAACGCCTGCTCGGGCAGGTGGTCGTAGTCACCCTGGGTGAGCCGGCGGAACGAGTCGATCGTCTCGTCGAGCGGGACGAACTTGCCGGGGATGCCAGTGAACTGCTCGGCGACGAAGAACGGCTGGGACAGGAACCGCTGGATCCGGCGGGCCCGGTTGACGAGGATCTTGTCCTCTTCGGAGAGCTCGTCGATGCCGAGGATGGCGATGATGTCCTGCAGGTCCTTGTAGCGCTGCAGGATCCGCTGCACCTCGCGGGCGGTGTCGTAGTGCTCCTGCCCGATGTACCGGGCGTCAAGGATCCGGGAGTTCGAGTCCAGCGGGCTCACGGCCGGGTAGATGCCGAGGTCGGAGATCGCCCGGTCGAGCACCGTGTTGGCGTCGAGGTGGGTGAACGTCGTCGCCGGGGCCGGGTCGGTCAGGTCGTCCGCGGGGACGTAGATCGCCTGCAGCGAGGTGATCGAGTGACCGCGGGTCGAGGTGATCCGCTCCTGCAGGGCGCCCATCTCGTCAGCCAGCGTCGGCTGGTAGCCGACGGCGCTGGGCATCCGGCCGAGCAGCGTCGACACCTCGGAGCCGGCCTGGGTGAACCGGAAGATGTTGTCGATGAACAGGAGCACGTCCTGCTTCTGCACATCCCGGAAGTACTCGGCCATGGTGAGCGCGCCGAGGGCGACCCGGAGCCGGGTGCCGGGCGGCTCGTCCATCTGGCCGAAGACGAGCGCGGTGTCCTCGATGACGCCGGCCTCGGTCATCTCCAGGAACAGGTCGTTGCCCTCGCGGGTGCGCTCGCCGACGCCGGCGAACACCGACACGCCACCGAACTCCTTGGCGACCCGGCGGATCATCTCCTGGATGATGACGGTCTTGCCGACGCCGGCGCCGCCCATCAGACCGATCTTGCCGCCTCGCACGTACGGGGCGAGCAGGTCGATGACCTTGATGCCGGTGGTGAACATCTCCGTCTTCGACTCGAGCTGGTCGAAGGCCGGCGCCGAGCGGTGGATCGGCCAGTAGGTCTCGGCGTCGACCTTGTCCACGTCGAGCGGGTTGCCGAGCACGTTGAACACGTGGCCCTTGGTGGCGTTCCCGACCGGGACGGAGATCGGCGCGCCGGTGTCGCGGACCGGAGCCCCGCGCACGAGGCCGTCGGTCTGCTGCATGGAGATGGCGCGGATGGTGTTGTCGCCGATGTGCTGCGCGACCTCAAGGGTCAGGACCGCGGTCTCGCCGTCGATCGTGCGGTCGACGTGCAGCGCGGTGTAGATCTCGGGAAGCTCGTCGGGGGCGAACTCGACGTCGACGACCGGTCCGATGACTCGGGCGACTCGGCCGATCCCCGGAGTCCGGCCCTCCGCCGTGGTCGGCGAGCTGGTGGTGACGGTCATGGCGTCCTCGGTTTCACTGTCGTTGCCCGCCGCCGCGGGCTTCGGCTTGACGTTCGTCGGTGTCGACGCCGGCAGCGGAGTCGATGCCGGCTGTGAGCCCAGTGTCCACACCGGTCCGCCCGCCGCCTAGTGCGTCGGCCCGCCGCGGTGCACGCCGGGGCAGGGGTGGCCGGAAGATCACAGGTCTCCTACGCGCCGGACGCCAGGGCGTTCGCGCCACCCACGATCTCGGAGATCTCCTGGGTGATGGCGTCCTGGCGGGCCCGGTTGGCCGCGCGGGTGTAGGTCTTGATGAGGTCCTCGGCGTTGTCCGTCGCCGACTTCATCGCGCGCTGGCGGGCCGCCGACTCGGAGGCCGCCGACTCCAGCAGCGCCGCGTAGAGCCGGCTCTCGACGTACCGCGGGAGCAGCGCGTCGAGGACGGCCTCGGCCGACGGCTCGAACTCGTAGTTCGGCAGCGGCCCACCGGCCGGCGGCTCGTCGTGCTCGCGCAGGACCATCGGGAGCAGGCGGTGCGCCACCGCGTTCTGGGTCATGGCGCTGACGTACTCGGTGAAGACGAGATGGATCTCGTCGACACCGCCCTCCTCGGTGGGCGTGGTGAAGGCCGTGATGAGGGCGTCCGCCACCGCCTTCGCGTCGCTGTAGCTCGGCTGCTCGGAGAAGCCGGTGTAGTCGCCGGCCAGCGGGCGGCCGCGGAAGCGGTAGTACGTCCCCGCCTTGCGGCCGACCGCGTAGAGCAGCGGCTCCTTGCCCTCCTCACGCAGCAGCTCGACCAGCTCCCCGGCGCGCTTGAGCGCGTTGGAGCTGTAGCCGCCGGCGAGGCCGCGGTCGCTGGTGATCACGACCACGGCCGCACGGGTCGGCTCCGGGCGCTCGGTGGTGAGCGGATGGGCGATCGTCGTCTGCGACGCCACGGCACTGATCACCCGCGTGATCTCCTCCGCGTACGGCCGGGACGCGGCGACCCGCGCCCTGGCCTTGGCGATCCGCGAGGCGGCGATGAGCTCCATCGCCTTGGTGATCTTCTTGGTGGACTGGACCGTCTTGATCCGCCGCCGATATTCGCGAAGCTGGCCTGCCATGGGTCAGTGACCCGCGGTCTCGTCGGACGGCTTGCGGTGGTGGACGGCGATCTCCTCGCGCTCCACCGCGGACGGGTCGAGCGCCTCGGGAGCCGCCTCGTTCACCAGCTGCTTGCCGCTCGACAGCGTGAACTGCTCCTTGAACTCGGCGATGGCCGACTCCAGGGAGGAGACGAGGTCGTCACCGAGCTTCCCGGTGTTCACGATGGTGTCGTAGATGGCGCCGTGGGTCCGCCCGACGAAGTCGAGGAACTCGGCCTCGAAGCGGCGGATGTCCTCCACCGGCACGTCGTCCAGCTTGCCGGTGGTGCCGGCCCAGATCGACACGACCTGGCGCTCGACGGAGAACGGCTTGTTCTGGGGCTGCTTGAGCAGCTCCACCAGCCGGGCACCGCGGGCGAGCTGGTCGCGGGAGGCCTTGTCCAGGTCGGAGCCGAAGGCCGAGAAGGCCTCCAGCTCGCGGTACTGGGCCAGGTCGAGGCGCAGGCGGCCGGCGACGGACTTCATCGCCTTGACCTGCGCGCTGCCGCCCACTCGGGAGACCGAGGTACCGACGTTGATCGCCGGGCGGACGCCCTGGTTGAACAGGTCCGACTCCAGGAAGATCTGGCCGTCGGTGATCGAGATGACGTTCGTCGGGATGTAGGCCGAGATGTCGTTGGCCTTGGTCTCGATGATCGGCAGCCCGGTCAGCGACCCGCCCCCGAGCTCGTCGGAGAGCTTCGCGCAGCGCTCCAGCAGACGGGAGTGCAAGTAGAAGACGTCGCCCGGGTATGCCTCACGGCCCGGCGGGCGGCGAAGCAGCAGCGAGATCGCGCGGTACGCCTCGGCCTGCTTGGAGAGGTCGTCGAAGACCACCAGCGAGTGCTGGCCGTTGTACATCCAGTACTGCCCGATCGCCGAGCCGGTGTACGGGGCGATGTACTTGAAGCCCGCCGGCTGGTCGGCCGGGGCGGCGACGATCGTCGTGTAGGCCAGCGCGCCGGCCTCCTCGAGGGTGTTCACCACCTCGCGGATGGTCGTCTTCTTCTGGCCGATGGCCACGTAGACGCACTTGACCTGCTTCTTCGGGTCACCGCTCGCCCAGTTGTCACGCTGGTTGATGATCGCGTCGATCGCGACGGTGGTCTTCCCGGTCTGCCGGTCGCCGATGATCAGCTGACGCTGACCCCGGCCGATGGCGGTCATCGCGTCGATGGCCTTGATGCCGGTCTGCAGCGGCTCCTTGACGGGCTGGCGCTGCACCACAGACGGGGCCTGCAGCTCGAGCGCCCGGGTGCCGGCCGCGGCGATGTCACCGAGGCCGTCGATCGGGCGCCCGAGCGGGTCGACGACCCGGCCGAGGAAGCCGTCGCCCACCGGGACGGCGAGGATCTCGCCGGTCCGGCGGACCTCCTGGCCCTCCTCGATGTGCTCGGCGTCGCCGAGGATGACGCAGCCGATCTCGCCGACCTCGAGGTTGAGGGCCAGTCCCAGCACACCGCCGGAGAACTCCAGCAGCTCGTTGGTCATGGTGTGCGGAAGGCCCTCGACCCGCGCGATCCCGTCACCGGTCACGACGACACGGCCGACCTCCTCCCGGTCACCGGAGGTGGCCTGGAAGGAGTCGACGTACTCCCGGAGGGCGTCGCGGATCTCCTCCGGCCGGATGGACAGCTCAGTCATCGCGTTGGTCCTTCATGGCTGGCGTGGATCTGGTCATCGGTCGTCTCTGCCGGTTCTGGGATCGGTCCCGGCTTCAGCTCACCCATCGCGCTCCGCGGCCTAACGGGTCAGCCCGCGGCGGGCTGCCGCGAGGCGGCGCAGGACGGTGCCGTCCACGACCTCGTCACCGACCCGCACGGCGACACCACCGAGGACAGCGGGGTCGAGATCGATCTGGAGCTGGATCTGCCGGCCGAAGAAGCGGCTGATCGCCGCCTTCAGCCGCGCGATCTGGTCGGCGTCGAGCACGGTCGCGGTACGGACGACGGCGACCACCCGCCCGCGGCGGGCGGCCGCGATCCGGCTCAGCTGCTCCAGGCGCCGCTCGATGTCACCCTGCTCGCGGTCGGCCACCGCCTGCTCGGCCAGCCGCAGGGTCACCGGGTGGGCGCGGCCGGACAGCAGCCGCGTCACCAGCCCCACCTTCGCGGACGTCGGCGCCGCCGGGTCGGTGAGGGCGAGCGAGAGCTGCGGGTTCTGGCCGAGGATCCGGCCGAACCGGAACAGCTCGTCCTCGACCTCGTCGAGGGCGTCGGCCGCCTCCGCCTCCGCCAGCGTCGCCTCGACGGCGAGCTCCTCGAGCGCGTACCGGAGGTCGGCGGGACGCGACCAGCGGCCGGCGACGGCCGCCGAGACGACGGCGAGCGCCCCCTGACTGATCTGCCCGCCGAGCAGACGGGCCGCGAGGCCCGTCCGCGACTGGGGCGGCGCGCCTGGGTCGGTGAGGGCGCGCCGAACCGTCGGCTCGCCCCCGACGAGCGTGGCGACCGCGCTGAGATCGCCGGCGATCCGACGGACCTCGGGCGCGACCGTACCGGCGGTTGCGCCGATCGGCACCGCCGTCACCTGGTCGAGGACCGACCTGGCGGCGGCGAGCGACTGCCGGCTGGCTCCCTCCACCGTCAGACTCCCGGCCCGGCCGGGACGGCGTCAGGCTGCGGAGCCTCGTCGAGACCCGCGATGAAGTCGTCGACGAGCTGCCGCTGGCGGGTGTCGTTCTCCAGCTCGCGGCCGACGATCCGGGTCGCGAGCTCGAGCGCGATCTCACCGATCTCACGGCGCACGGAGGCCACGACCTGGGCACGTTCCGCGACCAGCGCCGCGTCCGCCCGCTCGCGGATCTCGGCGACCTCCTGCTGCACCTGCGTGCGCAGCTCCTCGACGATCTGCCGTCCCTGTGCCTGTGCGTCCTCGCGGATGCGAGCCGCCTCCGAGCGTGCTTCGGCGAGCTGGGAACGGTACTGCTCGAGCAGGGCCTGTGCCTCGCGCTCCGCCCGTTCGGCGCGGTTGAGACCACCTTCGATACGTTCGGCCCGCTCGGCATAGGTCTTACGGATCTGTGGGTAGATCTTCCAGAAGAAGAATCCGACGAGAAGACCGAAGGCCAGCAGGCCGACGATCAGCTCGGCGAGCGGCGGCACAAGGACGCTGTCCTCGTGTTCCGCGCCTTCTTCGGCGGCGGCTAGAACTAGATTCTGCAGCACAGGGCGCCCCGGATCAGGTGAAGACGAACGGCACGACGAAGCCGATGAGGGCGAGCGCCTCGACGACGGCGAAGCCGATCAGCATGTAACGGAAGGCCACCTGCTCGGCCTCGGGCTGGCGGGCGATGGCCTGGATACCCAGACCGAAGATGATGCCGACGCCGATGCCAGGGCCGAGGGTCGCGATGCCGTAGGCCACCGTGCCGATGTTGCCGCTGATCGCGTCATCAGCGGCGAGCAACGTGGCCGCGGAAAGAGACATCGTAGGGATCCGTCCTTCTGTGGTCGGTGCACCGGGGCTCTCCCACGGTGCGCGTGGGTCGATTCAGGTTCAGGCCCGCGCCACCGCGCCAGCGGCGGTGACCGGCGCACTTGTTTCGTGGCCGTGGATCGGGGAGTGGTCCGCCGCGTGGTCTCCGCCGCCGTGCGAGGAGATCGCGCCGCCGATGTAGGCGGCCGTGAGGACCGTGAAGATGTAGGCCTGCAGCACGTCGATCATCAGCTCGAACAGCGTGAGAGCGATCGCCATCAGGCCGGAGACCAGCCCGAACACGAACTGGGGCTTCGGCAGCAGGTAGTCGGCGCCCAACGCGAAGACCAGCAGCAGCATGTGGCCGGCGAACATGTTGGCGAACAGCCGGATGGCGAGGGTGGCGGGGCGGGCGATCATCGTCGAGACGAACTCGATCGGAGCCAGGATGACCTTCACGAACAGCGGCGCGGTCGGCGCCGGCACCAGCATGTCCTTGAAGTAGGTACCGGCCCCGTGCTCGCGGATACCGACGATGTTGAAGATGAACCAGCTCACCGCGGCGAGGATCATCGGCAGCGCGATTCGCGACGTCGTCGGGAACTGCGCGACCGGAATGACCGCCATGACGTTGGAGACCAGGATGAAGCAGAAGAGAATTGTCAGGTACGGGGAGAACGTCCTGCCTCGCTCGCCGATGACGTTCTGAGCGATCTGGAGATCGACGAAGTCGTAGATCGACTCGCAGAAGTTCTGGAGCCCGCGCGGCACCAGCGTCGCCTTGCGGAACCCCAGCCAGAGGAAGCCGCCGACGAACAGCGCGACGAACAGAGTCAGCGCGGACCACTTGTTGAAGTAGAAGTCGATCGGGCCCAGGTCGAACTCGAACCAGCTCTTCGGCTTGAAGACATCGGGAGTCGGCCCGTGGAAGCCGTCATCGGCCGCCATGAGCACCGATCCGCTCGGCACTTCCGATACCTCCAAGATCATTCATGCTGACAAAGTTCGCGATCCCCCCGGGGTCGGATCGACCTCACCCTATACGGGATGGGCCGCCGCTCCGGGCAATCGAAGACACGCGGATGACCGTCGGACGCGACCCGCTCACAGCCCCGGCGGCAAGGGACACGCTGTCCCGGACCCGGCGCGTTCGACGCGGGGACGTCCTGTGTCGAAGGCATCTTCACGACGCTCTTCGACAGGGCAGATGCTATCTGCCCGGGCGCTGGAGAGCACTGGTTGCAGGACTAAGATCTCCGACAGACAGTCGAACGTTCATCTTCCGTTGGGTTTTTGGACATGTTGTCACACTACGTCATCGACACACTGCTCTGAGCGCCGTCAGCGGCGGGCTCCGAACCGGTAGATGACCAGATAGAGCGACGCGATGATGCCGACGATGAGCCCGATCGGGAAGAACAGGGCGTCGAAGCCGGCGAGCCGATCGATCCCCAGACCGACCAACCCCCAGAAGCCGCCGCCGGCGATGAGCGTGCCGATGACACCCCAGGCTTCGCCCGGCGGTGGATTCGGTGACGCGGCCGAGCCCGAGCTTAGTCTTTCTTCCCTTTCACTATTGTCCTTTTTGCCCGAATCTTCACGATCGGGCCCGTTGGTGCCGTTCGCCATCACGTTGTTCCTAATCCTGGCTCACCGCTGATCCGCTGATCCCCGGCCGCCCCGAGGCTCGTCCTCACCGGTCCGGCGGCCTGTCCTCGCCGGTCCCCCGGTTGGTCCGCACCGGCCGCCGGCCGATCCGCACCCGGCCCCCGGCTGGGCGCACGGCCGCCGGTCATCGCGGTGGCGGCCGCCACGGTCTACGGCTGTTCGCCGGACGCCCGCGGCGGGCGCGCGGCCGCGGATGACGGATTCCCCCGGACGGGGCCGCCGGGGCGAGCGACCCGCGACGGATCGAGCGGAGCGACGCGGGACGGATCGAAGGTCGCCGGATCGTAGAACGGCACGCGCAGCCTGGTGGCGGCCCAGACCTCGGCGCCCACCCAGCACAGTGTCGCGGCCATGATCGACCAGGCGAAGCTGGGCAGGTCGATCGCCGTCGCGTCGCGCAGCGCCACCAGGACGACCCCCAGAGTGGCGACCTTCGCCGCGTAGATCCCGAGCGCGGCCGGCAGCAGCATCGTGGTGGCGCCGCGCCGGGCGACCGCGACCAGGGCGAGCTTGCCGAGCGCGAAGAACGCCGCCACCAGGCCGACCGCGAGGACTCCGCCGGCGATTCCGGCCGCGCCCCGAATGGCACCGGTCAGTACAAGGACCACAGCCAGCAGCACCGCCATCGTGCACAACCCGGCGCGCAGCGCCGGGCGAGCCGCGGCGATCATGCGCGCCGGGCCGCGCGCTGGCCCGTCAGAAGAAGGGCGAGCAGCGCGAGCAGCCCCACGCCGACGGTGGCGGCGAGGATCGGCAGCGGCGAGTCGGAGAAGGAGGCCGCCACTCCCCCGAAGCCGACGAGCGCGGCCCAGAAGTACATCAGCAGAACCGCCCTGACGTGGGAGTTGCCAATCGAAAGAATTCGATGATGCAGGTGCATCTTGTCTGCCGCGAACGGCGAGCGCCCCGCCTTCGTCCGCCGGATGACCGCGAGCCCGAAGTCGAGCACCGGGACGGCCAGCACCGCCAGCGGGATGGCCAGCGGAATCAGCGACGGAAGCTGTTGGGAGGGTCCAGCGTAACCCCCGTACGCGACCTGACCGGTCACCGAGATCATCGAGGCGGCCGAGAGCAGCCCGATGAGCATCGAGCCGGAATCCCCCATGAACAGGCGGGCCGGGTTGAAATTATGCGGAAGGAAGCCGACACACACCCCGGCGGTGACCGCGGCGAGCAGCGCGGCCGGTGAGGCCCGGTAGAAGCCGTTGATCACCGCGATCTGGTAGGCGAAATAGAACGTGGCACCGGCCGCGATCGCGGCGACCCCGGCGGCCAGCCCGTCCAGGCCGTCGATGAAGTTCATCGCGTTGACCAGGATGAGCGTGGCGAAGATGGACAGCGGGACGGCGGTCTCCGGCCCGAAGCTGAGTGTGGTCTCGCTGTTCCGGTCGATCGCGAAGGACCACTGCACGCCGAGCAGGACCATGACGCCGGCGGCCGCGACCTGACCGGCGAGCTTGGTCAGCGAGTCCAGCTCCCAGCGGTCGTCGGCCGCCCCCAGCAGGCAGATCAGCGTGCCGGCGACCAGGACGGCACGAGTCTCCGACCAGTCCTGGGAGACCACGGAGAGGAACGGCAGTTGATCGGCCACCTCGAGGCCCGCATAGAGCCCGGCCAACATCGCCAGGCCACCGAGCCGCGGGGTGGGCGTCGCGTGCACGTCCCGGGCCCGGGGCCGGGCGACCGCCCCGACACGGAAGGCGATCCAGCGGGCGATCGGCGTCGTGAGGAAGGTGACCGCCGCCGCCACCGCGAAGACGAGCAGATACTCGCGCATCCCTACCTGTTCCGCCGTTTCATCCTGCGCTGCCCCGGGCTCTCATCGTGCGCCAGCCGGCGCGGTCGCCCGCGGCCGCCCGGCTATCTCGGATAGGCCGGGTGACGGTCGACGAGCACGGACACCGCGGCGGAGACGTCAGCCGCCGCGGACGGGTCACGCACCGCACGGGCGATCAGACCGGCGATCTCCTTCATTTCGCCCTCCCGCATGCCCTGCGTCGTCACCGCGGGAGTGCCCACCCGGATGCCGGAGGAGATCGCGGGCGGCTGCGGGTCGTACGGGATGGCGTTCTTGTTGAGCGTGATGCCCGCCGCGTCGCAGCGTGCCTCGGCGTCGCGGCCGGTCACGCCGAGCTCCCGCAGGTCGAGCAGGGTCAGGTGGGTGTCGGTGCCGCCCGCCACCGGCCGGACACCCTCGGCCGCCAGCCCCTCGGCGAGGGTCTGCGCGTTCGCGATCACCTGGTGGGCGTAGGTGGCGTACTCGGGGGTCGCGGCCTCCTTGAGCGCCACCGCCTTCGCCGCGACGGCGTGCATCAGCGGCCCGCCCTGGCTGAACGGGAACACCGCCTTGTCGATGCGGGCGGCCAGCTCCTCCCGGCAGAGGATCATGCCGCCGCGCGGGCCGCGCAGCACCTTGTGCGTGGTGAAGCTGACGACGTCGGCGTGCGGCACCGGGCTCGGCAGCGCGCCGCCGGCGACCAGCCCGATGAAGTGCGCCGCGTCCACCATCAGCCAGGCGCCGACCTCGTCGGCGATCGAGCGGAACGCGGCGAAGTCGATGCGGCGGGGGTAGGCCGTCGCCCCGCAAATGATCATCTTGGGCCGGTGTTGCAGGGCCAGCTCACGGACCTGGTCGTAGTCGATGAGCTCGGTGTCCTCCCGGACCCCGTAGGCCACGACGTCGAACCACCGCCCGGAGAAGTTGACACGGCTGCCGTGCGTCAGGTGCCCGCCGTGCGGCAGCGACATCGCCAGGACAGTGTCCCCCGGTGTGAGCAGGGCGGCGTAGACGGCGAAGTTCGCCTGCGTGCCCGAGTGCGGCTGCAGGTTCGCGTGCTCGGCACCGAACAGCTCCCGGGCCCGCGCGATGCCGATCTCCTCGGCGCGGTCGACCACCTGGCACCCGCCGTAGTAGCGGCGCCCCGGGTAGCCCTCGGCGTACTTGTTCGACAGCGTTGAGCCGAGCGCCGCGAGCACCGCCGGCGAGGTGAAGTTCTCGCTCGCGATGAGCTGGAGGCCGCCGCGCAGCCGCTCCAACTCGTCGACCACGACCGCGGCGATGTCCGGATCGGTGGCCCGCAGCTGGTCGAAGTCCGGGCCCCAGAACGGGGTACTCACTATGACCCACCTCCCGCCGGCTCGATGCCCAGGATATGACCGGCCGCCCCGGGCCCGCGCGTCGCCCGCAGGCTCAGCCGCCGGCTCGCGCGGGGCCCAGCCGGCGGCCGGCCCGGGACGGCGGCCGGCCCGCGCAGGTCAGCGGGCGGCGCACAGCGGTCCGCGCGCAGGTCAGCGGGCGGCCGGTTCCCGCACGAGGGGCAGCACCGAACGCAGTGCCGCGAGGTCGACCGCCCCCTCACGGACCACAGTGGGAACCGGCCCCGTGCAGTCCACGATCGTCGACGCGGTGCCCACCGGCGTGGTCCCGCCGTCCAGGTAGACCGCGGCGGCACCTCCGAGCTGCGCCACCGCGTCGACGGCGCTCGTCGCCGGCGGACGTCCGCTGATGTTGGCGCTGGAGACGGCCATCGGCCCCGTGCGCCCGAGCAGCTCGATGGCCACCGGGTGCAGCGGCATGCGGACGGCGACCGTCCCCCGGGCGTCGCCGAGATCCCAGCGCAGGGACGGTGCGTGGTTGACGACCAGCGTCAGCCCACCGGGCCAGAACGCCCGGACGAGATCCCGGATGTGCCCCGTGACCTGCTCGGCCAGGCCGTCGAGGGTCCGCCACGAGCCGACCAGCACGGGCACCGGCATGTTCCGCCCGCGCCCCTTCGCCGCGAGCAGCGCGGTGACGGCGTCCCGGTTGAACGCGTCGGCGCCGATCCCGTAGAGGGTGTCGGTCGGCAGCACGACGAGCTTGCCGCGGCCCACCGCGTCGGTGGCGGCGTCCAGCCCTGCCTTGCGCTGCCCCTCGTCGGAGCAGTCGAAAACCTGCATCACACGTCCTCTCCGGCGCCGCGCGGCGGGCGCGGCCCCGGCGGGTTCCAGCGGGCGGTGACGAACCGGTCCCGCCCGGCGAGATCGGGATGATCCACGATTTCGGACCACGAACCAGCCCACCAGCCCTCACCGGCGAGCAGCGCGGGCACCGTCTGGCCATGTCCGTCCGCGTGTTCCATGACCAGTAAACCGCCTGGCCGCAAGAGTCCCCCGGCGGCGGCCACGACCGCGCGCGGCCCGTCCAGGCCGTCGGGCCCGCCCCACAGGGCCGCTGGCGGGTCGTGCCGGCCGACCTCGGGCTCGACCCTCGGCCGTTCATGATCGGGCAGATACGGCGGGTTGCTGATGACGACGTCGGCCCGTCCCGCGAGGTCAGTCAGGACCGTGCCGACCGGCGCGACCGGCCTGCCCGCGTCTGTTGGCGACCGCGGGATGCCGACGTCGGCCTGGTGCACCCGCACCGGCAGGCCCGTGCGCTCGACGTTGCGGCGCAGCCAGCCGAGCGCCGCCGGCTCCAGCTCCACCGCGTGCACCTCGGCGTTCGGCACCTCGTCGGCCACCGACAGGGCGATCGCCCCCGAACCCGCACAAAGATCAACACAGATTGGACGTCCAGCCACGACCGCGTCGGGCGATCGCAGGGCCGCGATCGCCCACTCGGCCACCCACTCGGTCTCCGGGCGGGGGATGAACACTCCGGGCCCGACGGCGATGTCCAGGTGGCGGAAGCCGGCGAGGCCGGTCAGGTGCTGCAGTGGGACCCGGCTCGCCCGCCGTTCCACCAGCGCGCGCAGCTCGCCGGCCGCGGCCGGTTCGACCCGGGTGACCAGCGCGAGCCGGCCGCGCGACACCCCGAGCACGTGCGCCGCCAGCTGCTCGGCGTCGCCGCGGGGGCTGGCGACACCGGCCGCGGCCAGCCGGGCCGTCGCGGCGGCGAGCTCGACGGCGAGCGTGGCGTCCGCGTGGTCGGCCCGCGTCGTGGACGCGGCCGGGCCTGTCACGGCGTGGCCGCCATCCGGGATTCCAGGTCCGCCTCGGTCAGGGCCTCGATCACGGCGTCGAGGTCGCCGTCCAGCACGGCCTCCAGGTTGTGCGCCTTGTAGCCGATGCGGTGGTCGCTGATCCGGTTCTCGGGGAAGTTGTAGGTGCGGACCTTCTCCGAGCGGTCGACCGTGCGCACCTGGCTCGCCCGCGCCGCCGCCGCCGCCGTCTCGGCCTTCTCCCGCGCCGCGGCGAGCAGCCGGGCCCGCAGGATGCGCATCGCCGACTCCTTGTTCTGGAGCTGGCTCTTCTCGTTCTGGCAGGAGACGACCACCCCTGTGGGCAGGTGCGTGATGCGCACCGCCGAGTCGGTGGTGTTGACGCTCTGGCCGCCCGGCCCGGACGAGCGGAACACGTCGATCCGCAGATCGTTCGGGTCGACTTCGATGTCGACGTCGGCTGCCTCGGGCAGCACCAGCACCCCGGCCGCGGAGGTGTGGATCCGCCCCGCCGACTCGGTCACCGGCACCCGCTGCACCCGGTGCACACCGCCCTCGAACCGCAGCCGGCCGAAGACCCCCTGGCCGGGGGCCGCCGTCCCGCGGGACTTGACGGCCACACTGACGTCCCGGTAGCCGCCCAGGTCGCTGGGGTTCGCGTCCAGGATCTGGGTGCGCCACCCGCGCCGCTCGGCGTAGCGCAGGTACATGCGCAGCAGGTCGCCCGCGAACAGCGCGGACTCCTCACCGCCCGCGCCGGCCTTGACCTCGAGGATGGCGTCCCGGCTGTCGTCGGGGTCGACGGGCACCAGGTAGGCCCGCAGGCGGGCGGCGAGATCGGCCTGGCTCGCCTCGAGGGCCACGACCTCGTCGCGGAACGACGGGTCCTGCTCGGCGAACTCGCGGGCGGTCTCCAGGTCACCCTCGACGCGCTCCAGCCGCTGTGCGAGGTCGACGGGGGTGGCGAGCTCGGCGTACCGGCGCGTCAGCTCCCGGGCCCGCGCCGGATCGTTGTGGATGTCCGGATCCGCGAGCCGCTTCTCGATGTCGGCGTGCTCGGCGATCATGCCCGCGAGCGGGGAGGTCATCAGGGGTTCCTTCAGGTCGTCGGGACGCGAACGGCGCCCGCCCGGGGATCCGGGACGGGCGCCGAGGACGACCTACTTCGCGCCGCCGACCTTCTGGCCCGGCTGCCGGCGACCGAAGCGCCGCTCGAACTTCTCGACCCGACCACCGACGTCGAGGATCTTCTGCTTGCCGGTGTAGAACGGGTGGCACTGCGAGCAGACCTCGGCGCTGATGGCGCCGTTCTCCTTGGTCGACCGCGTGGTGAACGTGCTGCCGCACGTACAGGTCACCGTGGTCTCGTGGTACTGCGGGTGAATATCAGCCTTCATGATCCCTCTTCCGATGTGGCCGCCGGGTCGCCGCCGCGGGAGCGGACGGCGTGAACCGGAGCCGGTTGTCGCCAGTGTGCCAGACCCGGTGACCCGGGCCGGACCAGCCAGCCGCCGACGGCAACGCCGCCGCCGGGCCCTGGTGTTCCCGGGCCCGGCCGGGGGCTGCCGCCGGGCGGCGGTCAGTCCTGGGGCGGTGCCGTCTTCGCGATCTGCATCAGGAACTCGTAGTTCGTCCTGGTCTGCTTCAGCCGGTCGAGCAGGAGGTCGAGCGCCTGCTGCGGCTCCCGGGTGTGCAGGACCCGGCGGAGCTTGTGCATGATCGCAAGCTCGTCGGGGGCCAGCAGGATGTCCTCCTTGCGGGTGCCGGAGGCGTCGACGTCCACCGCCGGGAAGACCCGCTTGTCGGCGATCTTCCGGTCCAGCTTGAGCTCGGCGTTACCGGTGCCCTTGAACTCCTCGAAGATCACCGTGTCCATCGTCGAACCGGTCTCGACCAGCGCGGTCGCGATGATCGTCAGGGAGCCGCCGTTCTCGATGTTGCGCGCCGCGCCGAGGAACCGCTTCGGCGGGTAGAGCGCCGTCGAGTCGACACCACCGGACAGGATGCGCCCCGACGCCGGCGCCGCGAGGTTGTAGGCGCGACCCAGCCGGGTGATCGAGTCGAGCAGCACGACCACGTCGTGGCCGAGCTCGACGAGCCGCTTGGCCCGCTCGATGGACAGCTCGGCGACGTTGGTGTGGTCGGCCGGCGGGCGGTCGAAGGTCGAGGCGACGACCTCGCCCTTCACCGACCGCTGCATGTCGGTGACCTCCTCGGGCCGCTCGTCGACGAGGACGACCATGAGGTGGCATTCCGGGTTGTTCGTGGTGATCGCGTTGGCGATCGACTGGAGCACCATCGTCTTGCCGGCCTTCGGCGGGCTCACGATGAGCGCGCGCTGGCCCTTGCCGATCGGCATCACCAGGTCGATGACCCGCGTGGTCATCATGTGCGGCTCGGTCTCCAGCCGCAGGCGGTCCTGCGGGTAGAGCGGGGTGAGCTTGTGGAACTCCGGCCGGCCGCGGGCCTCCTCCGGCTCCATCCCGTTGATCGTGTCCAGCCGGACCAGCGCGTTGTACTTGTCGCGGCGCTGCTCGCCCTCCTGCGGCGCGCGCACCACCCCGGTGATCGCGTCGCCGCGGCGCAGGCCGTTGCGACGGACCTGGGCGAGGCTCACGTACACGTCCGTCGGGCCGGTCAGGTAGCCGCTCGTGCGGACGAAGGCGTAGTTGTCCAGCACGTCGAGGATGCCGGCCACCGGGACGAGGACGTCGTCCTCGCGCACCGTCGGCTCGGTCTCGGTCGTGCCGCCCTGCCCGCCGCGGCCGCGGTTGCGGCCGCGCTCCCGGAACCGGCCGCGGCGCCGGCTGCCGAACTCGTCGTCGTCCTGGACGCCGCCCTGGGGTGCACGGTCGCCCGGCTGGGTGCGCTCGACCGTCCTGGACCGGTCTGAACCGGCACGGTCGCTGCGGTCGGCACGATCGCTGCGGTCGGCACGGTCGGCACGGTCGGCACGGTCGGCACGGTCGCTGCGGTCGGCACGGTCGTTCCGGTCGCGGTCGCCGGCCGGCTGTGAGCGGCCCTGGCGGTCGCCGGAACGGTCCCGGTCGCCGCCGGAACGGTCACGGTCACCCGAACGGTCCCGGTCGCCGCCGGAGCGGTCCCGGTCACCGGAGCGCTCGCGGCGGTCGTCACGACCGCGCGTGGGGCTCTCGGAGCCGTTCGTCCCGGCGCGGACGGAGACGGGCGCCGCGGCGGGCGCGGTCACCGCCGGGCCGTCCGCGGCAGCCGCGGCGGCCTGCGGGCGGGCGGTGTCGTCGGACGACTCCGCACCCCCCGGACCGGTCGGCAGTGTCTGCTGCTCGCCCGCGGGGCTCGTGACGCCACGAGAGGCGCCCCGCCGCCCGCGCACACGGGTCGGGGCCGACGACGTCTCTGCCGCGGAGCCGGAAACGGAGCCGCCCGTGGTCGCCTCGGCGCCGCTGGAACCGCTCGTCTCCTGGACGGGAGCGACCGAGCCGGCCGCCGCCCGGGGCGCGGAGCTCACCGCGTCCGCGGCGGGAGCCGCCGCGGGCGGAGCGCCCTGCGCGGCCGGGGCCACGGAGGCCGGCGCGGACGCGGGCTGGGAGGTCGGCGACGAGGCCGACGGCACCGATCTGGAGGCCACCTCACCGTTCTGGACGTTCTGGATCGCCGCGATCAGCTGGCCCTTGCGGAGCCTGCCGACCCCGGGGATGCCCATCTGGGAAGCCATGGCCTGCAGCTCGGGCAGGAGCATCGCGGACAGACCGGTACCGGAACGCCGGCGCCGGGGGGCGGAGGACGCGTCAGGCCCGTCCGCGGGGACGTCGACCGACGCGGGCCGGACGGCGTGGTTGCCGTTCGACCGAGTCGTGACGACGGTGTCTACGGACGTCGCGCCGGCCACGGCGGAACTGTCGACGGGCGAGGCAGGCGCCGCAGACTCACGTGCGCTGTCGGGCAGCACGTCGGTGGTGTCGCTCAAGGTTTTCCTTCCTGGAAGGAACCGGCTTCTCGGGCCGGGCGTAGCGTGTGAACTTTCTTCGCCTGCGCACATGCCGGATGAAGGAGATGTAGCGCCATTCGGACGGCGAGCAACGCGCCCATGAAAGGCGCTGACGGCCGACAGCCGCGAGCGAACCCGATTTCCCGCCGACGGGTGCCGGTACGCCAGCCGAGGCAACGGCGACGAGGTCTGAAGCACCGGGATCCCTGACCAGGACCGGCCACCGTGCGAGGCCAACCGCTGCGGTGAGGCTCCACTGCAGCAAGGCCACCACCGCGTACCAGATCAGGCTGGCGGGGCGAGCACGCGCCGCGGCGCAGCGGGTGCAGTCATCAGACTATCCAGACGGAGACACCTCGGCAACAACCTAGAGACCTCTGGACTTCCCGATGACACCACGAGGGACTCCCTGATGACAGCTTGGAGCCCTCCGCGGGGGTCCGCGCGACCCCTGAGCCAGCATCCAGGAACGCAGCGGAGTACCATAATCACTCCGAGGAGTCGACCGCCTCGACTCGAACACCCTCGGTGTCGACAGCCAGCGGGACGACCGAGAAGCCCGGGGCGGCAACGCCGATCGCCGCCGCGGCCTGTCCGCCACCGACCCCGAGCGCCACCACGGACGGCCCGGAACCCGACAGCGCGGCCGGTATGCCGGCGGCGCGCAGCCGTCCGACCAGATCCGCGGAGGCGGGCATGGCGGGAAGGCGGTACGGCTGGTGCATCCGGTCCTCGGTCGCGGTCAGCAGCAGCCGCGAGCGTTCCTCGCCAGCGCCGGCCGCCGGTTCCGCGCCGGACAGCGCGAGCGCGAGCAGCGCCGCGCGGCCGATGTTCACCGCGGCGTCGGCATGCGGGACCTGCTTCGGGAGAGCGCCCCGGGCCTGCTCGGTCGACTGGCGTCGCGATGGGACGAACACCACGGGCCGTAGCTCGCCGAGCGGTGCCACCCGGAGGGACCGCGGCACATCGCCCTCGTACCAGGCGACGGTGAGGCCACCGAGCAGGGCCGCCGCGACGTTGTCCGGATGCCCTTCGATCGCGTTGGCCACCCGCAGCCGCCCGGCCGGACCGAGCGGCCCGCCGGCGAGGGCGTCGGCGGCTGTGACTCCGGCCACAATCGCTGCGGCGGACGAACCGAGACCCCGCCCGTGCGGGATCCGGTTCACGCAGCGCAGCGCGAGCCCGGGTTGCGCCCACTCCAGCTCGTCGAAGGTGGCGCGGATCGCCCGGACCACCAGATGCGCCTCGTCCGCGGGGACAGCGTCCGGGCCGACCGCGTCGATGGAGAGCCCGGACGGCGTCAGCCGCACGGACACCTCGTCGTACAGCCCGAGTGCCAGGCCCAGCGCGTCGAAGCCCGGACCCAGGTTGGCGCTCGTGGCCGGGACCCGCAGGCGGACCGCGCCCGGCGGACGGCCTCCACCCGGCCCGGTGGTGCTCACCGTCACGCTCGCCGACGCACTGACGATCGTGCTCACCCGTGTGCTGACGGAGGCATTCGCCGACGCGCTGGCCGTACCGCTTCCCGAGGCGCTGCCGGCGGCACCGGCGGCGAGGCCGTCGGCGGTCGTCACGACCGCTGCAGGCCGAGGGCCCTGGCGGCGCCGGCCACGGTCGGCGGGATGGTCTCGGGCTTCGCCGCGCCGCTGATGGCCCAGTCCGGGTCCTTCAGCCCGTTGCCGGTGACGGTGCAGACGACCCGCTGGCCCGGGCTCAGCCGGCCGTCGGCGTACGTGGCGAGCAGCCCGGCGACGCTGGCGGCACTGGACGGCTCGACGAAGACGCCCTCGCGGCGCGCCAGCAGCCGGTAGGCGGCCAGGATCTGCCGGTCGTTGACCGCGTCGATCAGACCGCCGGAGGCGTCCCGCGCGTCGGTCGCGAAATCCCAGGAGGCCGGGTTGCCGATGCGGATGGCCGTGGCGATGGTCTGCGGCGAGGTCACCACCTCGCCCCGCACGATCGGCGCCGCGCCCGCCGCCTGGAACCCGAACATCCGCGGCCGGCCGGACCGGATCCGGGTGTCCTCCTCGACGTAGCCGCGCCAGTAGGCGGTGATGTTACCCGCGTTCCCGACCGGCAGGCAGTGCACGTCGGGCGCGTGGCCGAGCGCCTCGACGATCTCGAAGGCGGCGGTCTTCTGCCCCTCCAGGCGGTGCGGGTTGACCGAGTTCACCAGCGTGACCGGGAACGTGTCGGCCAGCTCGCGGGCGACCCGGAGGCAGTCGTCGAACGACCCCTCCACCTGGAGCAGGCGCGCGCCGTGCACCAGGGCCTGCGCGAGCTTGCCGAGGGCGATCTTGCCGCTGGGAACCAGCACCGCGCAGGTCAGCCCGGCGCGGGCGGCGTACGCCGCGGCCGAGGCCGAGGTATTGCCGGTGGACGCGCAGATGACGGCCTGGGAGCCCTCTCCCACCGCCCGGCTGATCGCGACCGTCATGCCGCGGTCCTTGAACGAGCCGGTGGGGTTGGCACCTTCGACCTTGAGATGAACATCACATCCGGTCAGCTCGGACAGATGGTCCGCGTGCAGCAGCGGGGTGCCGCCCTCCCGCAGGGTGATCACCGGTGTGTCGGCGGTGACGGGCAGCCGGTCCCGGTACTCCTCGATGATCCCCCGCCAGGCCCGCGACGCGCGCTCGGGGGCACTGCTGCCGGCCGGGTCGCTCGAAACCGGCATCGACGACATCGTGGTCATGACTCAACTCCCTCGACCCGTACCACGCCCGACACCGCACGCACCCCGTCGAGAACCCGCAGGTCCTCGACGGTCGTGGACAGCGCCGCATCCGCGGCCGGATGGGTGACCAGGACGAGGCTGGCGTCGTCGCCGCGGCCGTCCTGACGGACGCTTCTGATGGACACATCGTGCCGGGCGAACGCGCCGGCCACCGCGGCGAGTACCCCGGCCTTGTCCGTGACGTCCAGCTGCACGTGGTAGCTCGTGATCGTGGGGCCCATCGGCAGGATCGGCAGGGCCGCGTAGGCGGACTCACCCGGCCCCTGCCGGCCCGCGATCCGGTTGCGGGCCACCGCGACCACGTCACCGAGAACGGCCGAGGCGGTCGGCGCGCCGCCGGCACCACGACCGTAGAACATGAGCTGCCCGGCGGCCTCGGCCTCGACGAAGACCGCGTTGAACGCCTCGCGCACCCCGGCCAGCGGATGCGAGCGCGGGATCATCGCCGGATGGACCCGCACGCTCACGCCGGGCCGGTCACCGGCACGCTCGGCGATGGCCAGCGCCTTGATCGTGCACCCGAGCTCGCGGGCACTGGCGATGTCGGCGGCGGTGACCGCGCCGATCCCCTCCCGGTAGACGTCATCGATCGTCACCCGGGTGTGGAAGGCGAGCTGGGCGATGATCGCCGCCTTGGCCGCCGCGTCGAACCCGTCGATGTCGGCGGAGGGGTCGGCCTCGGCGTACCCGAGCTCACCGGCCTCGGCCAACGCCTCGGCGAACGAGGCCCCGGTCTCGTCCATGCGGGTCAGGATGTAGTTCGTCGTCCCGTTCACGATGCCGAGGACGCGGCGGATCCGATCCCCGGCGAGGCTCTCGCGCAGCGGGCGCAGCAACGGGATCGCGCCCGCCACCGCCGCCTCGTAGTACAGGTCGACGCCGGCGGCCGCCGCGGCGTCGTGCAGCGTGGAGCCGTGGCTGGCCAGCAGGGCCTTGTTCGCACTGACCACCGACTTGCCCGACCGCAGCGCCGACAGCAGCCAGCTCCGCACCGGCTCGATCCCGCCGACGACCTCGATCACGATGTCGACGTCGTCGCGGGCGACCAGTGCGCCCGCGTCGGTGGTGAGCAGCTCCCGATCCACCGCTGCGGAACGAATCCGGTCGGGATCGCGGACCGCGATCCCGACGATCTCCAGCGGCGCTCCCACCCGGGCGCCCAGATCCTCGGTGTGCGTGCCCAGCAGCCGCACCACCTCGGTTCCGACGACCCCGCAGCCGAGCATCGCGATCCTCATCGGGCGCCCGAAACCGCGCCCGCCGTCGATCGTCATTCGCCTCTCACATCCGTTCCGGCGCGCTGACGCCCAGCAGCCGAAGGCCGTTCGCCAGGACGGTCCGGGTGGCCTCGGCCAGCAGCAGTCGAGCCGCGGTGATCGCCGTGGGCTCCTCGTCGCCCTGCGGAAGCACGCGACAGGAGTCGTAGAAGCGGTGGTACGTCCCGGCCAACTCCTCCAGGTACCTCGCGATACGGTGCGGCGCGCGCAGCTCCGCCGCCGACTCGACCACCCGCGGCAGCTCGCCGAGCGCGCCCAGCAGGTCGACCTCGCGTGGGTGGGTCAGCAGCGACACGTCGACCCCGTCGACGTCGAACGCGGGATCCGCGGAGGTCGCCAGACCCAGGGCGGCGGCGTTCCGGATGAGCGAACTGATCCGGGCGTGGGCGTACTGGACATAGAACACCGGGTTGTCGTTCGTCTGCCGCGCGATCGCGTCCAGGTCGAGGTCGAGGGCGGAGTCCATCGACGCGCGCACCAGCGAGTAGCGGGCCGCGTCGACCCCCACCGCGTCGACAAGGTCGTGCAGGGTCAGGAAGTTACCTGCCCGCTTGGACATCTTCACCGCCACGCCGCCCCGCGACAGCGTCACCATCTGGCCGATGAGCACGTCGAGGTTGTGGTCGGGATCGTCGCCGAAACAGGCCGAGATCGCCTTCAGCCGGCCGATGTAGCCGTGGTGGTCGGCTCCGAGCAGGTAGCAGAGCCGGTCGAAGCCACGGCGCCGCTTGTCGCGGTAGTAGGCCGCGTCGGCACAGAAGTAGGTGGGCCGACCGTCACTCTTGATCAGAGCGCGGTCCTTGTCGTCGCCGAAGTCGGTGGTGCGCAGCCAGACCGCACCGCCAGCCTCGTAGACGTGGCCCTGGGTGCGCAGCTCGTCGATCGCGGCGATGAGCTCCCCCGCCTCGTGCAGGCTGCGCTCGGACTTCCACAGGTCGTACTCGACCCCGAACCCCGAAAGCGTCGCGCGGATCTCGGCAAGCATCAGCTCCACGCCGTCGCGGGCGCAGACCGCGAGCGCCTTGTCCTGCTCGGCGCCGCTGTCCTGCTCGCCGCCGGAGGCGGCCAGGAGCTGCTCCAGAGCCGGGTTCGCCGCCAGGACCTTCGCGGCGATCTCGGCGACGTAGGCGCCCTGGTAGCCGTCGGCGGGAGCCGGCTGGCCGCGCAGCGCGGCCAGCACCGACGCGCCGAACCGCTCGACCTGCACACCGGCGTCATTGACGTAGTACTCGGTGCCGACCTCGTAGCCCGCCGCGGCGAACACCCGGGAAAGCGCGTCGCCCACCGCCGCCCAGCGCGCGGACGCCAGTGTCACCGGGCCGGTCGGGTTCGCGCTGACGAACTCGAGGTTCACCCGGACGCCCTGGGACACCGCGGCGCGGCCGTAGGACTCGCCGTCCCGGACGATCCGGCGGGCGATGCCGCCCAGGGCCGCACCGGCCAGCCGGATGTTCAGGAAGCCCGGGCCGGCGACCTCCACCTCCGCCACACCCGCCTCGGCCCGCAGGCGGGCGGCGAGCAGCTCGGCCACCTCCCGGGGCCGGCGGCGCGCCGCCTTCGCGAGCTGCAGGGCGACCGGAGACGCGTAGTCTCCGTGCTCGGGCTGCCTCGGTCGCTCGACGGTGACCGAGTCGGGCACGGCCACTTCCAGGTCGCCGTTCGCGACGGCAGCCCGAACGGCCGCGACGATGGTGTCGGCGAGCTCGGCGGGGGTCATGTCGCGATGCTATCGGCGCGCGGCGTCCGACCGGTTCCCCCGCGTACCAACCATCCAGCGGTCATCGGCCCGCCCACCGATGGGACGGCCCAGGTCGCGCGCCCCGAACGACCCGAAAGCCCCGGCTGCCGGCGCTCCCGGAATGCCACGAGGGGACACCTCGCACGAACTCCCGCGCGCCGAACACGCCCCGCCCGACGCACTCGCGGCGGACCGGACTCAGACCGGCTGGCCCGCGGCGAGCCTGCTGACCACCCCGATGAGCATGTCCGGGTCGAACGGCTTGGTCAGGTAGTAGTCGACACCCAGCCGGGCACCACGCTTGACGTCCGCCTCCTGGGCACGCGCGGTCAGCATGATCACCTTGATGTCGGCGGTCACGGGATCGCCGCGCAGCCGCGCCGCGACGTCCCAGCCGTTCACCCTCGGCATCATGATGTCGAGGGTGATCACATGCGGCGCGATCTCATGGACGCGCTCGAGACAGTCCGCGCCGTCGACCGCGGTGTGCACCTCGAAGCCTTCCAGTTCGAGGTTGACGACCACGAGCTGACGGATCACGGCGTCGTCGTCGACGACGAGCACCCGGGGGGCGGTGAAGTACACGGCCGAAGCTTACGGGCACGGCGTTGGACAGTCTGCCGATCCCACCTGGTACGGTATGCCTGCTTGCCCTGGAGCCCCCGTAGCTCAGGGGATAGAGCACCGCCCTCCGGAGGCGGGTGCGCAGGTTCGAATCCTGCCGGGGGCACACGACTTGGGGTGTGGTGTGCTCAGGCTTTTGGCCTGAGCCGTGGCGTCGTGTCATGTTGGTCGGGGGGCGGTGCCCCCCGGGCCCCCCTTCGGCGGATGGCTTCTCGGCTTGCGGTGGTTGGCCCCGTTCGGGTTTGGCTGGATGGGTTCGACTGGCTTGCGGTGGTTGGCCCCCTTCGGCGGGTGGCTTCTTGCTTGCGGTGGTTGGCCCAGGTTCGGGTCGGCTGGATGGGCCTGGCTTACTTTGGTTGGTCCTGGTGGGCCAGCGGGGTGGTCGGCCTGCTTTCCTGTTCGGCCGGGTTGTCGGGGTGTTGCACCTTCTGGCGGATGGCGGCGCCGGCGCTGTTGGGCGGATCGGCTTCTTTCATCAGGTGCGGATCGCGACTGATGGCGGAGAGCCGTATGCGCGGTACCTCACTATCCTCGCCGACCTTTCCGGATGGTCGCGTCCGTCCCGATCTCCACCGCGCGGCGCTCGGCCGCGGAGCGCCCTCGAAGCGAGTTGTCTGAGCCACTCCACGCGCCGCTCACGCAACACGCTTCGAAGCGGCCCCCACCCGGCTCGCCGCGATCCGGGTCGCGTCAGAGGCCTCCGATTGTCACGTAGGCGGTGGTGACTATCGCTGCTGCTACGAGCGCGGCGGCTACGGTCTGTGCGGGGGTGTGGCCGTCCAGCTCGTCGTGGTCGTCCGCGGAGCCCTCCGCGTGGGCCTCTGCCAGCCGTGCCTTCCGGGTCTGGACGCGCGCCCAGGCGATGACGGGCACCGCCGCCCAGGTGAGGGCGAGCGCCGGCCCGTACACGAACGTGAGGACGGTGGCACAGCTCGCCGCGGCCGCGACATGGCCGCTGATTTTCCAGAACCGTGTGATGGCGGTGAGGATGAGCGCTTCGGTGATCATCGCGGCGTACACGGTGGCGATGTCCTTCGGAGCATCCGTCACGCGGAGCAGCACATAGCCGACGGCGACCGACGCGCAGCCGAACAGCATCGGCTGCATCCGCTTGCTGCGCTCCGGCACATGGTGGTCGGACCAGCGGCGGCGGCGGACGCCGTAGAAAACGAAACTCATCGGGACGGCCGTTCCGAACAGGACGGCGATGACACCCCAGAGCGCGCCGTGGCCGAGGTCCGGCGCGTCATGCTGGGCGACCACCGCCAGCAGCCCGGTGACGAGCACGGTGGGCGCGGTGACCTCGGTGATGCCGAAGGCGAGCCGCGCCGCGGGCGTCCGCTGCCCCGAATTCACCCGCCTGCCCCGGCCCGTTTCCACCGCCGTGCTTGTGGTCGTATCGACGGACGAGTCCGGCGTCGCTTCTCCGGTCGTGTTCCGATTCTTCTTCCCACTATTTCTTCCGGTCGAGCTGGTTGTCGCTGTCGTCGTCACGGGATACCTGTCTGAGTCGGTGCTTTTCGACGCGGGACGGATTGCGGCAAAATCGCCGGCGGCCAGGCGCCGGGGCAAGAACGGCCAGACACGGATGGACGGCCCGAACTGTCGACACCGCCCTCCGGACCGGTACCGCCGGCCGATTCGATGCTAGACGAGTGGCGACGAGGCACGGGGCAGCTGGCGAGCGCGGACTGGCACCCCCCGGGCCGGGACTACTGATCAAGGCCGGCGGGCCCGGACGTCGAATTCGAACAGGGCCTTGTTTGAGTTCCGCTTGCGAATAACCTCCACCTCGACGTCGGCGTAGCCGAGCTCGCGCAGCATCAACGCATACCAGTCCTGAGCAGGGACACCGTGGCCGTAGAACGTCGAGTTCCCCACGATGTAGGAAACCTGCCCGCCGCGTTTCACCAGTGGTGTGACGGTCTGGAAGTGCAGCCACATGTCGTGGTGGTATTTCCGCACATAGGTCGCCAGCAGCGGCCCGTTCCGGTCGCCGTCGGCCGCGATCCGCGCGCAGACGGCCTCCAGCGCCTCGTCGACCGGGGTGGGCGTGGCCGGCGTCCAGGAGCGCAGGTTGGACGTGGCGCTCCCCCAGGTGCCACCGATCGCGCGCCAGTCCAGCTCACCGGCGTCGCCGGCGCGGTCGAGGTAGCGCAGCCAGTACATGTACGGCCGGAGCTCGCGGATGTAGGACATCCGGTTCACGTAGGGCGGGCTGGTCAGCACGAGATCGGTTTCGCGCAGGTCCGGCACGACGGAGCGCGAGTCGCCCTCGTGGACGGCGGCGGAGCCCGGCAGGTCGACCCGGGCGGATTCGATCAGGGCTGCCGCCTCGGTGCCGAACAGCGCGATGGTGGCCGCGGCCGCGTCCGGGTCGAAGGAGCCGGGCCGGGTCTCGCCGGCGGCGGCCTTGAACGACATGGACTGATGATTGAAGGCCGCGTTGCTGACGGAGATCAGTACCCGACACAGTGCGATCTGCAGGAGATCACCCGCCGGTCCTGAATATGCGTCGAGCGCCGCCCGGAGTGCGCGCAGCGCGTGCAGCGCCCCGGGGCTCCACCATTTCTCGATCCGGAAGATGTTCGGCTGCCACAACTCGGTGTCACGGCCCATGCGGGCGGCGGCGTCCCCGGCATCGGCGGCCGCGGTGGCCGCGTCCGCAAGGGTCTGCCGCGGGTATTGGCGGACCTTGGCCCGCCCCAACCAGACGAGGAAGGGATTGAGATCGGCGCTCTGGCCGTGATGGCCGAGCTCGGCCGCGGCGAGCGGGGTCGTCCCCGTTCCGGAGAACGGGTCGGTGATGACCGAGCCGGCGGGCAGGTGGGAGATACGCCCCCGTACGAGCCGGACTCCGTAGGCGGGCGTGAGCCGCAGCCAGCCATGCCGCCCTACACCCCGGTTCGCCCGGAATGTCATGTGCTCGTTGCGCGCGTGGGACGTCCGGTCGGCTGTCGTACTCACGTGGCCTCCAGGAGAGGGCCGGCGGCGTGGGGAGAGCCCCGGCTCGGGGCTCCGCAGTATGCGCGAGGGAGCCCGGGACGCTTGCGCGGGGGCACGAACGGTCTGGGGCCGATCTGGCCTGGTCGCTGTCCTGTGCGCGACACCCAAACGATCACCATGCCGCAATGGCATAGCCCGATCGGGTGATTTCGGTGGTGCCTTGCCACCTCCGGTGCGTAGTTCCCAAAAGCCCTTCAGAAAGCGACGGACCCTGACGAGGGCCGTCGCGGAGAGGTGTGTCTGGATGCGGCACGCGCTGGTCCTCGGCGGCGGAGGCGTGGCCGGCATCGCCTGGGAGATCGGCCTGTTGGTCGGTCTCGCCGAGGCGGGCGTCGACGTCACCGACGCCGATCTCGTCGTCGGCACCTCGGCGGGCTCCGCCGTGGGGACGATGATCAGCAGTGGCGCGGACCTCGACCTGCTGTACTCCCGGCAGATCGCTCCCGCCGACCCGACCGCCGAACCGACGGTGAATTTCGATTACGGCGAGCTCATGTCAACCCTGGCCCAGGTCACCGCGGGCTCGCGTGGCGCACGCGACGCCCGCGCCCGGATCGGCGCCTACGCGCTCGCGGCCAAGGTCGCCTCGGAGGAGGACCGCTGGCAGATCATCGCCGGGCGGCTGCCCGTCCGCGAATGGCCGCGGCAGCGCCTGGTGGTGACAGCGGTAGACGCCGAAACGGGTGACTGGGTGGCCTTCGACCGCGACTCGGGCGTCCATCTGGTCGACGCGGTCGCGGCCAGTTCCGCGCTCCCCGGCGTGTTCCCGCCGGTGACCGTGGATCACCGCCGGTACGTGGACGGCGGTATGCGTTCCGTGATCAACGCCGATCTTGCGGAAGGCCACGAACGGGTACTGATCGTTGCGCCCATTCTGGGCATGGGCATACCCACCGAGGTACGGCGGCTCGAACGCGCGGGCAGCCGGGTCCTCGTCGTGGCCGCGGACGAGGCGTCGCGGGCCGCCTTCGGCTCGAACATCCTCGATCCCGCGATCCGCGCCGCGTCCGCGCGGGCGGGGCGGAACCAGGCAGCCGCGGTCGCGGACAGCGTCCGCGAGCTGTGGAAGGACTGATCCGACAGGTCCGCGCACCGGCGCCGGCGGGCCGCCGAGCCCGCCGGCGCCGGCACGGACACGAACCCCGCCGACGCCGGCCGCCGCCGGCCTCAGATGTCCGCGGCGGCGGGGACGACCCGCTCGCCCAGGACCCGCAGCGGCTCGACGTCCCAGATGTCGGCGACGCCGCCGATGGCCACCGAGATGCCGAGCTCGGCCAGTTCGCCGAGCTCGTCGAGGATGCGCCCGACGTTCTCGCCCGACTTGCCCGGGTCGAAGCGGTAGTAGCAGGTCTTGACGATCTCGTCGTAGTCGCGGCCCTCGGCGTCGCAGTGCCGGCGCAGGACGTCGAGCTTGTGCGGCAGGTCAGGGCCGGAGAAGAGGTTGCAGGCCTGCCCGTACTTCGCGACCAGGCGCAGCGTCTTCTTCTCCCCACCCCCGCCGATCATGATCGGCGGGTGCGGCCGGGTGAGCGCGGCGGGCGAGTTGAGCGGCCGGGCGAGCTGGTAGTGCTTGCCCGTCCAGGGGCTCTCGTCGTCCGACCACATCCGAAGACAGATCTGCAGGGTCTCCTCGAGGCGCTCGAAGCGCTCGGCGACCGGGGGGAACGGGATGCCGAGCCCGACGGACTCCTGCTCGTTCCACGCCGCGCCGATTCCGAGCATCGCCCGGCCCCCGGAAAGCACGTCGAGGGTACTGATGATCTTCGCAAGAATTCCGGGCTCCCGGTAGACGGTGCCGGTCACCAGAGTCAGCAGGGTCGCCCGGCGGGTGTGCGCCGCCAGGAAGCCCAGGGTGGTGTAGGCCTCGAGCATGTCGTTCTCGGGCGGGCCGACCATCTCGATCTGGAAGAAGTGGTCCATCACCGCCAGGTAGTCGAAGCCGGCCTCGTCGACCTCACGGGCGACCTCGGCGAGCGCGCGGCCCAGGTCGGCAGGCCCCTCGGGCCGGGTGAAGTCGGGAATCTGTACACCAAGTCGCACTTCTTTTTCTCCTCCGGGAGCTCACCGCGGGCCGCGTCTCCCGCGACCATGTCCGGTGGACGTCCGCCCCACCCGGCGACGTTCCCGCATCGGCGGGACAGCACGGGCCGGCGGGCATGGCGCGTTCGCGTCGCCACCGTTCCCGGCATCAAACCCCACCCGCCCGCGCAGGCATTCCCCAACGGGCCAGCCCGCGCGCCGCCCACCCGGCCACGTTCCGCCCCCATGCCCGCCTTGCACACGCCCCACACCCGCGCCCCGCGGCCACGATCCGAGCACACCCCACGGCCGCGGGCCGGAGCCGCCGTCGGGCCTCCACGACCTGTCGGGCCTCCACGACCTATGGCCCACAGCGACGGGCGAGGTGGTGCGCACAACGCCCACCCAGGCACCCGGCCACGGACCACCACCCGTCGCGACCTGCCAACACTCATGTATGAGAATTCCTCTCATGTCCGGGCTTGTCAGTCGTTGCACCGGTCACAGCCTGTTCCGGCGACGCGACCCGGCGCGGTCCCGGTGGCGGGGTGCCCGGAACCGCCGTAGCCTTTTCTTTCGGGCGGATCGTTCCGACGGCGCGCCTGGGGGTGCCACGGCCCGCGCCCCGGCGCCCCGCGGTGCCGGCGGCCCACCCGCCGCGGGTGCGATCCCCCTACGACCGGGCCGAGACCGGCCTGGGTGTGCCGTGCACGCCCGCGCGCCGGCCGCGCCCATCGAGAGCGGTCCGGCCGCCGAGACCGGCCCAGTCATGTCGGTCACAGCGCCGCTTCCGCGATGCCCGCCCGGGCGCGAGCGCGAGCGTCAGTGCGCCGTCAGCCGGGCCAGGGCGCCAAGGTGGGGAGGAGACCTCTCCTGTACTCGACGCCACCTGGTCCAGCCGCCCGTCACCACCGTGCGCGGCGGGCCGGTTCCCGGCCGGCCGGCCCGGATCCGGCGAGGTGACGCTTGACGATCTCGCCGCCGGCGCCACGCAGGTTCCGCCTGATCCGCCTGGCGCAGATGCTGCTGCTGCTCGCGGCCGTGCTGTTCGTGGCAGTCACGATCACCGGGACGCGGGGAAGTGAACCCGCCGTCGTCGCGCTGCGGTCCTTCGTCACGCTCGTCTCGGGGCTGCTGTGCATCCTGCGTGCCGTCCTGCTGCGCGGTGAGCGGCTGCCCTGGGCGTTGTTCGGCGCGGGGATCATCAGCTACGGCGCGGCCAGCGTCTACTTCAGTCTCGCGGTCAGCGGCCCGGCCGAGGGGGCGGCGGTCGAGGTGTCGGCGGCGGACGTCGGCTGGCTGCTTTTCTATCCGGCCTGTTACGTGGCCGTCATCCTGCTGCTGCGCCAGCGGGTGCTGCGGTTCCACGCGAGCGTGTGGCTCGACGCGCTGGTCGGTGTGCTCGGGGTGGCCGCGCTCAGCAGCGGCATCGGCGCGCGCCTCACCACGGACGGCCCCGCGGACATCTCCTCCATCGTGGTCGGCCTGGTGTACCCGCTCGCCGACCTGCTCCTCGTCCTGCTGGTGGTGACGGTCTTCGGGCTGCTGCGCTGGCATCCCGGCCGGGTGTGGTGGCTGCTCGGCGGCGGGCTCGTCGGCTTCGCCCTCGCCGACTCGTGCGTGTTCGTGCTGATGGCGGACGGCGACTACGCGCCGGGCGGCCTGCTGGACATCGTCTGGGTGCTCTCCCTGTTGGCCCCGGCGTTCGCCGCCTGGCAGCGCCAGCCCTGGCGGAAGCCCGCGCGGATGTCCGGCTGGAGCGTGATCGCGGTACCGCTGGTGCTGACCGTCCTCGCGCTGGCGCTGCTGGTCATCGGGTCCATGATGGATCTTCCGCTGCTCACCGTGGCGCTCGCGGCGGCGACGGTCCTCACCGCGCTGGCCCGGGCGGCGATGACCTTCGTCGAGGTCCAGCAGCTCGCCGAGAGCAAGGTGCTCGCCCGCACCGACGACCTCACCGGCCTGACGAACCGGCGCGGGTTCATCGAGCGCCTGTCCACGCTCGAGGGGAACATCCCCGACGGGGACTCGTTCGCGCTGCTCCTACTCGACCTCGACCGGTTCAAGGAGATCAACGACTCGCTGGGCCACCATGTGGGCGACGCGCTGCTCGTCGAGGTCGGGTCCCGCATCGCGGGGGCGCTGCGGCCCGGCGACCTGCACGCCCGGCTCGGCGGGGACGAGTTCGCCGTCCTGCTGGAGCACGCCGACGCCGACACCGCCCGGCGGGTGGCCGACCGCGTCCTGGTGGCGCTGTCCGGCGCCTTCGAGGTCGGCGGGATGACCCTGCACGTCGGCGCGAGCATCGGCGCGGCGCTCTACCCGGACCACGCCGCCGACGCACAGACCCTGCTGCAGCGGGCCGACGTCGCCATGTACGGCGCGAAGTCCGGCCGGACCGGGGTGGAGTACTACCGCCCTGGCGCCGAGGTGAACACGCTGCTGCGGCTGGACATGATCGAGTCGCTGCGCGCCGCGCTGGGCACCGGTCAGCTCGAGGTCCACTACCAGATCAAGGTCGAGCTCGACTCGGGCAGGTCGCACGGCGTCGAGGCCCTCGTGCGGTGGCGTCATCCCACCCGCGGCCTGCTGACGCCCGAGTCGTTCGTGCCGCTGGCCGAGCAGGCCGGCCTGATGCGGATGCTCACGATCGAGGTGCTCGAGACCTCGCTCGCCCAGTGCCGGCGGTGGCGCGAGGCCGGCCTGGAGGTCGCCGTCGCGGTGAACCTCTCCGCCTCCGACCTGCTCGACCGCGCGTTCCCCGACCAGGTGCGCGGGCTGCTCGCCCAGTACGGGCTGCTGCCGTCCGCGCTCGAGCTGGAGATCACCGAGACGACGCTGATGCTGGACCGGGTACGCACCGCGGCGGTGCTCGGCGAGCTGCGCGAGCTCGGCGTGCAGATCGCCGTCGACGACTACGGCACGGGCTACTCCTCGCTGGCGTACCTCCAGGAGCTTCCGGTAGACATGCTGAAAATGGACAAGTCGTTCGTGACGAGGCTCGAGGACGGATCCGGGCTGCGCCGCGCGAAGGCGGAGGCGATCGTCCGGTCGACGGTCGGACTCGCGCACGCGCTGGGCCTGCGGATCGTGGTCGAGGGCGTGGAGAGCGCGAGCGCGCTCGACAAGTTGCGGAACTACGGCTGCGACGTCGCCCAGGGCTACTTCCTGGGGCGCCCGCGGCCCGCGGACGAGGTCACGGCGATGTTGTCGTCACCGGTCGTCCGGGCGGCGGTCGACGCGGCCGCCGCCGAGGCGACGACTGAGGCCACGACGACAGCGCAGGCGGCGGCGGAGGTGGCGGCGGAGGTGGTCGATGTGTCCTCGGCGGAGGCTGCGGGCGAGGCGGTCGCGGTGGCCCAGGCTGAAGCCCTTGCCCAGGCCGAGGCGGTCGCACAGGCGGAGGCTGCGGCCACGGCGGAGGCCGCGGCCAGGATCGCGGCCGAGATCGACGATCACGATGACGGCGGCACCGGCGCGCGAACCCCCGCGGGCCAGCTGTGGGGCTGACCCCGCCGCTACCCGAACCCTCCCGGTCGGGCTGGGATCATCCCCTGCTCGAGCCATACCTGGAGCGGGCGGCCGCCTACGGACCGGTGGCGGCGGGCGGGGGGCTCACCCCCCCGGCGCTGATCGGCGCCTACCGCCGCGGGGCCTTCCCCTGGCCAGCGGACGACCTCGCCGAGGCGGCCGAGCTGCGCGGAGCACTGCGTGCGGCGGCCGCGCGCGGCGTCATCCCGCTCATCGGCCACGTGCCCGAACGCACCGCCGGTGCGGCTGGTGCGGCCGCCGCCGGCGCGGCTGGCGCCGCCGGTGACGGCCCGGGTGACGACGTGGACCCGCCCTGGTGGTGCCCGGACCCGCGGACCGTCCTCGCGCCGGGCGAGATGCGGATCCGGCGCTCACTCATCATCCGGATGCGCAACAGCACCTGGACCAGCACGCTCAACGAGTGCTTCGTGGACGTCGTCCGGGCCTGCCGCCGCGACGGGCCGCACCAGTGGATCACCGAGCAGCTGATAGAGGGCTACGCCAGGCTCCACGCCCTCGGCTGGGCACACAGCGTCGAGATCTGGGAGGGCGACGCGCTCGTCGGCGGGATGTACGGCGTCCAGGTCGGACGGGTCTTCATGGGCGAGTCCATGTTCCACCGGGCCTCGGACGCCTCGAAGGTCGCGCTGGTCGACTTCCTCGACCGTTTCGGCCGGGCCGGCGGCGCGCTGCTGGACGTCCAGCTGACGACGGCGCACCTGACGACACTCGGGGCCCGGGAGGTGCCGCGCGCGGAGTTCCTCGCGACGCTGCGGGCCGTCCGGGACGACGAGGCGCGGATGGTCTGCGACCGGCTGCCCGTCTCCCGCCTGGCACCGCCGCGCAAGCCGGGCCCCGCCGAGACCCGCCCCCCGAGACGCCCACCGGCGCCGCCCGGGGAGCCCGCCGACCCGGGCCGGGCCGCGCGGTGACGGCCGGGCCCGGAGGTCGGGGCTCTGGCAGGGCGCTAAAACACTAGATCTTGCGCAGGAGCATGGCGAGGTTCCAGGTGACAACCTCACGAGCGCCGGGGACGCGCAGGATGGCCTTCGCCCAGTCCGGCAGGTAGCGCGGCATCGCGTCGACGACGACCACGTCGGAGCGCTGGCGGGCCCAGGCGAGGGTGCCGGCGACGGACACCGGGAACAGCGTCTGGCCGAACCGGTTCTTCGGCGGGCGGCCCTGCCGCTTCTCGAAGCGGTCGGCGGCGCGGTCACCACCGAGGTAGTGCCACGGCGCCGTCTCGTGCCCGCCCCACGGCGAGAGCCAGTTCGTGTAGCTGAGGAAGATCAGCCCGCCGGGGCGGGTCACCCGCACCAGCTCCGAGCACATCCGCCACGGGTCGGGTACGTGCTCAAGCACGTTCGAGCTGTAGCAGAGGTCGATCGAGTCGCTCCGGAACGGCAGCTCGAGCGCGCTCCCGCGGATCCGGCCGGGCACATCGAGACCACCGGCCTCCATCTCGGAGACGTCGGGCTCGACCCAGTAGTACCTGGCGCCCGCGTCGAGGAACGCGGACCGGAAGTAACCGGGGCCGCCGCCGACATCCAGCACCAGCTGGCCGGACAGCGTCGTGTACCGGCGGAGCTGGCGGACGGAGTCGGCCGCGATGAGCGAGTAGAAACCGGCCGGGTCGACCGGCTCCTTGCGGTGCGCGCGGAACAGCGTGACCGACCGGGAGAGACCGAAGCCGGAGTACGGCAGGTCGCGCACGGCGGGCCGGTCCCCCGACGCCCGCCTGCTGGACGTCGGCACGCTCGACGTCGACGTGTTCGGAGCTGGCGTGCTCGAAGCCGGCGCACTCGACGTCGGGCGGCTCGAGGCGGACGCGGTCTCGGACATGCCGGGGACGATAACACTGTGCCCCCACAGGGTTGTCCGCCCGTGGCGGCGCCCGGCACAGCCGGCCCCCGATCAGAGCAGCCGGCCCACCGGCCTCGCCCGGTCGGCCGGCGCAGAGCGAGGGAATCTCCGCCATCGGTGGAAAAAGCCCCTTCTCCGAGCTAATGTGCAGACATAGATCTTCGCCGTGCGCCACGATCTTCACAATACGATTCACGGCGCACCGGGCGGCACTCCGTCGTTTCTTTCGTTTCCCGTGACCCGGAGAGAATATTTCCGGCGATCCTGAAAGGCCGGTGACGGCGATGGCGCCGATGCCCGCATGCCCGACCTGCGACCGGAAGTAGGAAGCCGGTGTCGCAGACCTCGGAATCCCTGCCCCCGTCCAGCGAACCGGTCCGCAGGCCAATGATCGATTTCCCGGCACCACCCACCACAGTCCAGACGGCATCTGTAACAACACCGCTCTCCCCGCAACAGATCTCCCCGCAACAGATCTCCCCGCACCTGGCCGACCCCGCGGCGCCGGCCGACCCCGCGGCGCCGGCCGCCCGCGAGGCGCCGCCCGGGCCCGCACCCGGGGCCGGAGCCGGAACCCCCAGTCACACCGGGACTCCCCCGGCCGGGCGCCCGCAGGCCCACGCCGGCGCAGGCATCCGCCACGTCCTGGCCCGGCCCTACGGCGTCATGGCGGAGATGGACCACATGCGCCGCCAGTCGCCGTTCTACGACTCGCGGGTGGACGAGATCGACGGCCGGCGCATTCGCATCGGCGACCGTTGGCTGATCGATTTCGCGTCCTGCAACTATCTCGGATTCGATCTCGACCGCGAGATCATCGAATCCGTCCCGGAGTATCTGGATCTTTGGGGAACCCACCCGAGCTGGTCACGCATCATCGCTAATCCACGACTGTTCGTGGAGATCGAGGAGACGCTGGCGGACCTTCTCGGCGCGCCGGACACGCTGTTACTCCCGACCATCAGCCATATCCACCTGTCGGTGCTGCCCGCACTCGTCGGCCAGGGCACCCTGTTCGTCGAGCTGCATGCGCACAGCTCGGTGCATGACGGCGCCACGATGGCGCTGGGCCGCGGCGCCACCGTCCGGCGCTTCCGGGAGGACCGGCTCGATCGGCTGGAACGCCGGCTGCGGGCATGTACCGCCTATCCCCGGGTCGTCGCGATCGACGGGGTGAACAGCATGACGGGCAACGGCCCGCCGCTGGCAGAGCTGCTCGAGCTGGTCCGGGCGTACGAGGCCGTCCTGTACGTCGACGACGCCCACGGTTTCGGGGTCATCGGCGAGCGCGCGCCGGACGAGCCCACCCCGTACGGCCTGCGCGGCAACGGGATCGTGCGGCACCTGGGGCAGAGCTACGACGACCTGATCCTGGTCGGCGGGTTCTCGAAGTCCTACTCCTCGCTGCTCGCGTTCGCGACGTGCCCGACCGAGCTCAAGGACTTCCTGAAGACGATGGCCAACCCGTACATCTTCTCCGGCCCGCCCCCGGTCGCCTCGCTGGCGACCGCGCAGGTCGGGCTGCGGGTGAACGCCGAGCGGGGCGAGCGGGCGCGGGTGGCCCTGTACGGCCTCACCGCCCGCCTGTTGGCGGGGATCCGCGCGCTCGGGCTGACCACGCTGAACACCTCCGGCTACCCGATCATCGAGATCCCGCTGACCGACCCGGCGCGGGCCGACGCGCTCGGCGCTTTCCTCTACGAGCGCGGGATCTACGTGACGGTGGCGCCGTTCCCGCTGGTGCCCCGGGAGCAGGTCGGGGTGCGGATCCAGGTGACCGCGGCCAACACCGACGCCGAGATCGACACCCTCCTGGACGTCCTCGACGCGGCGGCGCGGCGCTTCCCCCTCGCCCGGATCGGCTGACCGCCCGGGCGCGGCTGGCCCGACGGATACGCCCCGGGCCAGCCGCGTCCGTCACGTCAGGCGCGGCTGGCCCGGCCGTCAAATCGGGCAGCCGCCGCGCCGTCAAATCAGGCGGAGCTGGCGGCCGGCTGACCGACGGCGTGCGGCGGCGGCTGTGCCCTGCGCGGCGCGCGTGCGCTTGTCGAGATGACGTCCGTCGATGGCGGAGAGGAACGCCGACGGGCCGGTGTCGGCCAGGTCGCCGCCGCGCCGGCGCCGGGCGGCATGGGTGAGGACGAGCTGGCGGCGGGCCCGGGTCATCCCGACGAAGAGCAGCCGCCGTTCCTCCGCCTCGGCGTCGGCCGACGGGCTCGACCCACCCCAGCGCAGCGGCAGCAGGCCGTCCTCGCAGCCGACGATGATGACGAGGCCGAACTCCAGCCCCTTGGACGCGTGCAGCGTGAGCAGGGAGATGCGGTCCGCCCGCGGGTCGAGCCCGTCCACCTCCGTCGCCAGGGTCACCGAGGTGAGGAACGCGCCTAGATCGTCCCCGGCGACCGCGGCCGCCGGGGCGAGCAGCTCCGCGGCGCGCCGGATCTCCGCCTCGCTCGGCAGCCGTCCCGCCGGGACCCCGCCGGGCTGAGCGACACCGGGCGCGAGGGCGGCAGCGGTGCCGAGCTCGGTGCCGGCGGCCACGGCGAGGTCGGTGAGCCGCGCGGCCGCGTCCCGCAGCAGCGCGGTGACCGTACGGGGCGCGGGGTCACGGCGATCGCGCAGCAGGGCGAGCACCGCGGCGACGGCCGGGACGTCCGCGAGCGGGGTGTGGGCATGCTGGCGGAACGGGAACCCGCGGCGCACCAGCGCGTCCATCACCGGCTCGGCCTGGCGCGCCGTCCGGTAGAGCACCGCGATGTCGGCGAACGACAGCCGGCCCCGCTCCGAGCCGTCCACGCCCGAGTCGAGGGAGTGGAACGAGGTGCCGCCGAGGGCCTCCTCGATCAGGTCGGCCACGGCGATGGCCTCCTCGGCCTCGCTCGCGCACTGCCGGACGACGACGGGGCCGTCCTCATCCAGGCCGGTCACCGCGCGCAGCTCGCGGCCGGGCACGAAGGTGGTGGGCGCGATGGCGTCCAGCGCGGCGCCGACGATGGTGGGCGTCGAGCGGTAGTTGCGGGTGAGCGAGACCCGCCGGGCGCCGGGACGGTCCTGCTCGAAGCGCAGGAAGAAGCCGACCTCGGCGCCGCGGAAGCTGTAGATCGCCTGGTCGGGGTCGCCGATCGCGCACAGGTCGGCCGCGGGCGGGCAGAGCTCGCGCAGCAGGCCGTACTGCACCTCGTCGATGTCCTGGAACTCGTCGACCCAGACGTGCCGCCAGCGCCGCTGGTACTCGGCCGCCAGGTCCGGGTTCGACCGCAGCAGCCCCAACGGCAGCGTGAGCAGGTCGTCGAGGTCGACCATGTTGCGATCACGCAGTGCGGCGTCGTAGCGGGCGAGCACCCCGGCGAGCGCGTGGTCCCGGTAGGTGCGCCCCAGGGCGCGCTGCCGCTTGAGCTCGGCCAGCTCCGCCGCGGCACGGCGCCGCGCCTCGGGACCGTCGGTCCCGTGCATCGCCTCGTCGATCAGCTCCCCGCGGATGGCGTCGTCGGCCACCTGCACCCGTGGCGCCCGCGCGAGCGCCACATGCTGCTCCCGGATGATCAGCAGGCCGAGGCCGTGGAACGTCGTCGCCAGCGCGCCGGCACCGGGCCTCCCCGTGTCTCCTGGTGCCTCGTCCACGGGCGCACCGCTCGTGGACGCCGCATCTGTGGGCGTGCCGTCCGCGGGTGTGCTCTCAGCGCGCGTCCCGGCCGGGCCTGGCGCAAGCAGAACGTCGAGCCGTTCTCGCAGCTCGCCGGCAGCGCGGCGGGTGAACGTGACCGCCAGGCACTGCTCGGCGGGCACGCCGAGCTCACGGACCCGGTGCGCGATGGCGTGCACGAGCGTGCGGGTCTTCCCGGTGCCGGGGCCGGCGAGGACCAGCAGCGGCCCGCCGACGTGCTCGGCCGCGCGCCGCTGGTCGGGATCAAGTCCGTCGAGCACCGACGGCGGGCCGCTGCGCTCCACCGCGTCATCGCCCGGGAACAGGTCACCGGCTTCGGTGATCTTGGCGGCGTCGGTAGCTCCGGCAGCTCCGGCGACCTCGGGGACCTCGGGGACCTCGGGGACCTCGGCTGCTTCGGCGGCGCCGGGTGCGAGCGCGGTGCCGCCCCGGCCGGCGCCGCGGCCCCGGCGGATGCCGGCCTGCGGCGCCGTCGCGAGGCCGGGGGTACCGAGGTCGAACAGCGTGCCCGCGTCGGCGGTGAGCTCGTCGGGCTGGAAGAGCCGGATGACGCCGTACTCGCCGTCGAAGCCGGCCTGGCGGATCACCTCGCCCCGGCGCAGCCGTCCGATGCCCTCGACCAGCGTCGGCGAGCCCACCTCCGCGATCGCGTCCAGCGGGACGTCCGAGAGGATGCCGAGCTCGGGGCCGAGCCGGGAGACGAGGGTGCTGACCTGCGTCGCCACCGACTTGCTCTTCGGCCCGACCCCGAGGATCTCGCCGACGATCTCGGGCAGGGCCACCAGCGACGTGACGTCACCTGCCGTGTCGGGTCGGTGCACTTCCGTGCGGTCGGCGAGCGTGTCCACCCGGTTGAGTACGCCTACCGTGAGCGGACGCCCGCACTCGGGGCAGATGCCGCCGACCGCGCGGGTCTGCTCCGGCGTCAGCGCCACCCCGCACTTGCGGTGGCCGTCGTGGTGGTACTTCCCCTCCTCGGGGAAGAACTCGACGGTGCCACCGAACCCGTCGCCGGTGCGCAGCGCACTGAGGATCGAGAAGTAGTCGGGCTCGCAGGTGAAGGCGGTGGCCTCCCGCCCGAGCATCGGCGGGGAGTGCGCGTCGGAGTTGCTGACCAGCCGGTAGCGGTCCAGCCCGGAGATCCGCCAGAACATCTCCGGGTCCGCCGACAGGCCTGTCTCCAGCGCGAAGACGTGCTCGGCGAGGTCGGCGTAGCAGTCCTCGACGGCGTCGAACCCGGATTTTGAGCCCAACACGGCGAACCAGGGCGTCCACACGTGCGCGGGGATCAGGTAACAGCCCTCGCCGGCACCGAGCGTGATCTCGAGCAGGTCACGGGAGTCCAGGCCGAGGATCGGCCGTCCGTCTGCGGAGAGATTGCCGATTCGGGCCAGTGCGGACGTGATCCGACCGGCCGATTCGCGATCGGGCGCGTAGAGGAGGTGATGAACCTTCCTTGTACGGTCGCCTCGCTTGTAGATGGTGGAGATCTCCGTAGAGATCATGAATCGGGTCGCGGTGCGGCACGACGCGGGCAGCGTCGCGAGCACGTCACGCTCCAGGTCGGGACGCAGCCGGAACAGTCCCGGCTCCGCCGGCACCAGCTTGGTCGCGAGCTCCTGCGACCAGGCCGGATGGGTGAAGTCGCCGGTCCCGACGACGCGGATGCCTTTTCGGGCCGCCCACCACGCCAGATGCTCCAGGTCGCAGTCGCGGCTACAGGCCCGCGAGTACCTGGAGTGCACGTGGGTGTCGGCAAAGAACCGTGACCTCACGGATGCGTATGTTGTCGCATCCGGGCCGCGGGGCCGGTCACGGCACGCCGGAGAGCACGCCGGATCCCACGAACAAGCGGCCCGGGCGGGGCGCGTCGGGCCGGGCTGCCCCGGTTCCGGGGGCCATCGCCCCGGATCGCCACACCCCCTGGGCCAACTGTGCATGCGGATGAGCACCGATATCCGCGGGTCGCGACCGCGTCGTCCGCATTCGTCCGGGAGGCTTGCACGAGTTCCGGTACCGGGCGTACCGGTCCTGGAACGCACGAGACGGGACATCCGCGATGTCCTGTCGCGAGTTCCGACGCCGGCACTCGCCGGCCGGAATCGGGGAGAGATATGACGACGGACTCGGGAACAGCGGATTCGGGAGTGGCGGACGCGAGGCAGGCGGACACGCGGCACTCGGACGCCCGGCACGTGGACGCGCGGCACTCGGAGACCCGAGCCGTGGACACCCGGAGCATGACCACGGACGGCGGCATGACCCGCGCGGCCCGGGCCGCGGCCCGGAGCACCGCCCGCGCCGCTGCCGCCGTTGCGGACGCGGCCGCGGCCGGCACCCGCGGCACAGCGGCCAGCGACGCCACCGGCGGTGGCCTGGCCGCGAGTGATCCGAACGCCGGCGCGCCCACGGGCCCGGGGGCACCCACCGACGCGGACGCAGCAGCCGAGGCGGTCAGCGCCGCCGCCGAGGCGGAGGCCAGGGCAACCGCCGCCGCGGACGCCGAGCAGCGCGCCACCACCCTGCGCGAGCGGAACGCGGCGTTGAGCGACCGCTGCCACCGGCTCGTCCGGTTCCTGCACGAGGTGGCCGTCTCCCAGTCCGAACAGGTCGTCGACGTCGACGACAACCCGCTGGTGATCTGGCTCGCCGACCTCCCCGCCGGCCTGTCCCTGTTCGAGCACGCGGGCGCCGGTGAGGTGCTCCTCGAGGCACCCGCCGCGGCGCTGCTGCCGCCGGCCCCACCGCTGCCCGAGATCCTGCGCGGACGGGTGCGGCTGCCGGTGCGTGGCGGCGACCTCGCCGCGGGCCTGCCCAACCCGGGAATCGTCCTGCACGGCCCGGTGCCACCCGCCGACATCGATCTGACCGCCACGCCGGTACTCGTCTACGCCCCCCCGCCCCGCCCGACTCCGGCGCCCGCCAAGCCCGCACCCCCGCCTCTCGCCCTACCACCGCAGCCGCAGCAGCCACCGGCACCGGACGGATCAGCCGGCGCCGGCAGCGACGGCGCGCAGGCGCCGGCCACCGAGCCGGCCGACGGCGGTGCGGGTAACAGCGAACCGCGCGGTGCCACCGAGACGAGCGGTGCCACCGAGACGAGCGGGAAGGCCCCCGGCGACGGGCCGCCCGCGAACAGCCCGACCCGCAACGGAGCCGGCACCAGCAACGGCGTCGTCGTGCCAGGCACGACAGACGGTGGCAGCCCCAACGGCACCAGCCCCAACGGGATCAGATCGAACGGCGCCAGCCCCAAGGGGCCCGGCTTCAACGGCATCAAGTTCACCGGAATCAGCCCGAACGTCATCAGCTCCAACGGGTCTGGTCACAACGGGTCTGGTCACAACGAGGTCGGCCCGAACGGCGCCAGCCCCGAGGGGACCGGGCACACCGCCGCCCCGGGCGAGCCCGGCCACGGCGAGCCGCGGACCGGGACGGGCCCCGGCGAGGCCGGCAGCGACGAAACCGACGGTGAGGGAACCGACGGCCAGCCGACCGGCGGCGAGGCCGGCGACTCCGGGGCTGCCAGCGCCGAGGACAGCATCGCCGAGGACGGCATCGAGGACGAGGCCGAGCAGGTACCCGCCGACGTCCAGGCCGCCTTCACAGAGTGGGCGCGGGCCTGGCACGTGTGGAGTGCCCGGGCCCGGGCCGACGCCGACCGGCGTCACCTGCACACCACGCTGTACGGGGTGGCGCAGCGGCTGGCCCAGGAGGGCGACACCCTGGAGCTGGTGCTCGCCACCGGCCTGCTCACCTGGTGGCTGCCGCGCCCGGTCCGCCGGCACCTGCTGGTCACCCGGCTGGTGGTCGAGGTCGACCCGATGACGTCCGCCGTCCGGCTGCGGGTGCCGGGAGGCACGTCCACCCGGCTCGAGGACAGCGCGTTCCTCGACGGCGTCCCCGCGTTCCGGCCCGAGCGGACCAACGCGTTGCACGAGCGCCTGCGCTCCCGGGACGCCGCCCCGCTGGGCGCCGACGACGAGCGCCTGCTGCGGGACTGGCTCACCCTCGCCGTCGACGGGACGACCGCCGGCTACCGTCCGGGCTGGCCGCCGCCTGGCCCGGCCGGGCCGAGCGCCGCCGTAACGCTCGCGCCGGCGCTCGTCCTACGCTCGCGCGGGCACGCCGCGCTGCTCAACTACTACGAGCAGATGCTGGACGCGCTGCGCGGCGACGGCCGTCCGCCGCTGGGCCTGGCCCAGCTCGTCGAGACCCTGGACACCTCCGAACGGCTGGCGTGGCTCGCCACCCGCGACGGCCCCGACCCCGACCCGGGCGCCGGACCGGGCCCGCGCGCGATCACCGCGGCCCCGGGTGAGCGTGGCGCCGGGCGGCACCGCGAACCGGCGGAGTCCGGACGTCCCGCGGAGGCCGAGGAGTGGCTCTCGCCGCTGCCGATCAGCCCTGAGCAGGCGCGGGTCATGCGGCGGCTGCGCATGGACAACGGCGTCGTCGTGGAGGGCCCGCCGGGCACCGGCAAGACGCACACCATCGCGAACCTGATCAGCGCGCTGCTGGCCGAGGGCCGCCGGGTCCTGGTGACCAGTCAGAAGGGCCAGGCCCTGCGGGTACTGCAGGAGAAGCTCCCGCCCGAGCTGCGCCGGCTGTGCGTCTCGCTCACCGACAGCACCGAGAGCGGCGCGGGCGAGCTCGCCACCAGCGTGAGCGCGCTGGCCGCGCAGAAGGCCGTCTACGACGCCGGGTCGCAGGACGAGCGGATCCGGACGGCGCGCTCACGCCGGGATTCCGCTGTCGCGGAACGCGACCGGATCTCGACCGCGGTCGCGGCCCGGCGAGCGGCGGAGTGGCGCCGCCACGGCACCTACGAGGTCGGGCCGGGCTGGTCGGGCACCCGGGCGGAGATCGCCGCCCGGCTGCGGGACGAGGCCGCCGAGCACGGCTGGATCCCGGTGCCCGTGCCGGGGCCGGAGGGCGGCGGCTGGCCGCGTCCACCGATCACCGACGCGGAGGCCGCCGAGCTCTGGCAGCTGCTGACCACGCCGGACGCCACCCCACCCGGCCGCGCCGCCGCCGACGCGGCGTCCTCCCGGCAGGGCGGGTTCGCCGGGTTCGGCGACACGTCCGCCGCGCCGCCCACCTCGCCGCTCGCGCTCGGCCCGGCGGCGCGCCTGACCCCGCCGGGCCAGCGCACCCCGCCCGGCCAGACCGTGCAACCCGGCCAGACCGAACAGTCCAACCGGGCCACGCAGTCCGGTGAGACCGCACGGCCCAGGCGGACCGGACAGCCCGGTGAGACCGCCCGGCCAGGCCAGGCCGTCGACGGCACCTCGGAGACTGCGGGCGGGCCCGGCGCGCCCAACGGGTCGGCTACTGCGGGTGACGAATCCACGCCGGCCGAGGAGCCGACGCCGGCGGACGGCTCACGGCCAGCGAACGGCTCAGGAAGGGCAGACCGCTCGGGACAGGCGGAGGGCTTCGGACCGGCCGGCGGATCGACCGGGCTACTCGGATCCGGCGGCGGGCCTTCGGACCCGCCGACCGTGCCCTCCCCGATCACCTCCGCGCTGGCGCTGTCCGCCCTGCGCGAGCAGCGGGCGTTCGGCCTCCCGCCGGAGCTCGGCGAGCTGCCCACCCGCTCCGAACTGTCCGTCCTCGCGCACATCGAGCGGGTCGCGCTGACAGCCGCGAAGGCCGCTGAGGACGCCCTGAGCCGGCAGGCCGTGCTCATGGCGCCCGTGATCGCCGACGCGCTCGCCCGGGCCGGCGACGAGGCGGCGGAACGGATGGCGGCCGGCGCCGACGACGTGCGGCGTGCCCTCGATGCCGTCGGCCGGCGGGCCGTCCGCCAGCAGTGGGTCGCCGACGCCCTCGCCGACGCCTTCGCCGGGCGGGCCGCCGTCCTGTGGACGAAGGTCGCTGCCGCGGCACCCGCGATCGCGGAGGCCAGCCAGGCGGTGGTCGAGCTCGGCCTGCACCGGGTCGAGCTCCCCACCGGCGGCGAGGGTCGGGGCAGCGACCTGACCGGGCTGCTGTCGTCCGCGCTGGCGCTGCGCGAGCACATGGAGGCCGGCGGCTCGCTGCGCCGACTGTTCCGGTCAAAGGCGCAGAAGGACGCCGGTCTGCTCCTTGACGGCACCACCGTCGACGGCGTCACGCCCCGCTCCCCCGAGCTGCTCGATCTGGCCCTGTGCCGGCTGCGGGCCGAGGTGGCCCTCGAGGCCGCCACCCGGGCGTGGTCGCTGCTGGGCGTCGCCCCCGATCCCGCCGTCGAGCTGGAGGTGCGCCTGGCCCGGCTCACCGAGGCCCAGGACGCCGCACGGGCCATCGACGTCGCCGTCGCCGCACGCGACCGGCTCGCGGCGCTGCTCGACGCGCTCGGCGTGGAGACGATCACGCTCGACTCGCCCACGTCCTGCGCGGACGTCGGCGCCGCCGTGAACGCCCATCGGCTGCGGCAGTCCGCCACGGTCGCCGGCACCCAGCTGCGGGACCTCACCGCCGACCTCGTCGCGGCGGCCGGCCAGCCCGACGCCGTCCCGGAGCTGGCACTGCTCGCGATCGCGGTCGAGGCGCGCGACCCCGCCGAGTACGTGGCGGCCCTGGAGGCAACGGCGGGCGCGCTCAACGGCCGCGCGCGGGCCCGCCGTCGCGCCGAGCTGCTCGGACGTCTCCGGGAGGCACATCCCCTGCTCGCCGACCTGCTCGCGCTGGGCAACCTCACCGCGGGAAACCCGAACCCGGAATGGGGCGGTCACGGCTCCGCGGCGGGCGGCGCAGGCGGCTGGAACAGCCCGAACGGATTCACCGCGGGCCCCTTCTCGGCAGGCGGTTTCGCGGCGAACGGATTCGGCGGGGGCGGATTCGGCATGACCGGGGTCGGCCTCAACGGCGTCGGGCCGGAGCGGATGGAGTCGTTCGGCCGGGCCTGGTCGCACGCCGTCGCCGCGACCTGGCTGGCCCGCGTCCGCGCCGTCGACCAGACCGACCTCGACGCCGACCTGGACGCCGCCGACGAGCTGGTCGCCTCCGCCACCGCCGAGCTGGCCGGCGCCCTGGCCTGGAAGCACTGCCTGGAGCGGATGGGCACCGAGCAGTCCGCCGCCCTGCGCGCCTACGCCGACGCCATGGCCGCCGGCGGCCGGTTCACCGGACGCCACGCCGAGCGCTACCGGCAGGCGGCCCGGGAGGCCATGCGCATCGCGCAGACCGCCGTCCCGGCCTGGGTGATGCCGATCAGCGAGGTCCTGTCGACCATCCCCGCGGTACGCGACAGCTTCGACGTCGTCATCGTGGACGAAGGCAGTCAGGCCGGCCTGGACAGCCTCTTCCTGCTGTGGCTGGCCCCCCGGGTGATCGTCGTCGGGGACGACCGGCAGTGCACCCCGCCGGACGCATCCGTCGAGGAGCTCGAACCCGTCTTCACCAGGCTCGACACCCTCCTGCCGGACGTCCCGAGCTGGCTTCGGGTGGGCTTCACGCCGCGGTCCAGCCTGTTCTCGCTGCTGCGGACCCGGTTCGGGGACGTCGTCCGGCTGCGCGAGCACTTCCGGTGCATGCCGGAGATCATCGAGTGGTCGTCGGCGATGTTCTACCGGGACGCCCCGCTCGTCCCGCTGCGGCAGTTCGGCGCGGACCGCCTCGCCCCGCTGCGCGCGCAGTTCGTGCCGCACGCCTACACCACCTCGACCCCCGCCGGCCCGCGCAACCCGATCGAGGCCGAGGCGCTGGTCACCCAGGTGCTCAACTGCGCCGAGGACCCGCGCTACCGGGGGCTGAGCTTCGGCATCGTCGTGCTGCAGGGCACCGCGCAGGCGGAGCTGATCCGCTCGGAGCTGTCCGCCCGGATGTCCGCGGCCGAGCAGCTGCGGCGCCACCTGCGGGTGGGCTCGCCTCCGGACTTCCAGGGTGACGAGCGGGACGTGGTCTTCCTGTCCCTGGTAATCGCGCCGGGCACGTCCACGACCTCGCTGACCCGGCTTGAATACCAGCGCAGGTTCAACGTCGCCGCGTCCCGGGCCCGGGACCAGGTCTGGCTGTTCCACTCGGTCTCCACCGCCGACCTGGACCCGGGCGACCTGCGGCACAGCTACCTCAGCTACGTCCTCGCGCACTCGGTGTCGGCGCCGATGGCGGTCATGGCGATCCCGCTCTCGCCGTCCGAGGTGAGCCCGGTGCTGCCGCACCCCAGGTTCGACTCGCTCTTCGAGCAGCGGGTATTCCTGGCGCTGAGCTCACGCGGATACCACGTAACCCCGCAGGTCGAGATCAACGGCCGGCGGTTCGACCTCGTGGTCTCCGGCGGCCGCGCCCGGCTCGCCGTCGAATGCGACGGTGACGCCACCCGATCCACCGAGGACGTCGAGCGGGACCTGACCCGCGAGCGCGAGCTGCGCCGGGTCGGCTGGCGCATCTGGCGGGTCCGCCGCTCGGAGTTCGAGATCGACCCGGAGGCGGCGCTCGCCCCGCTGTGGCCCCGGCTCGCCGCGGCCGGCATCGCCCCCACCGTCCCGGTTGCCCTCGCGCCGCCGGCCTCCGATCACCCGGACCCGGCGATGCTGGTGACCCAGCTCCTCGCGGCCCCCGCCTACGCGAGCCCCGTACCGCCGCCTGCGCCCGCGACCGCGCCGGCGCCGGTACCGCCGTCGGCGTCCGTACCGCCGTCGCCCTCGGCGCCTGCCGGCCCGGCCGCGTTCGGTCCCGGCTCGGGGCCAACCCCCCGGAGCGACCCCTCAGCGACGGGGTTCCACGACTACGTACGCTCGACCGCCACACCGGCGGAGCCGTCGGGCCTGGACGCGGGCAGGTCCGGCACCGCCCAGACGGGCGGGGGCCCGGGCGCGGGCACCGGCACCGCAGGTCTGGGCGACGCGAGCATCGGCACCACTGGCCCTGGAGCAGGGGGCACCGGCAACACGGATCTCGGCAAAACGGATCTCGGCAACACGGGCCTCAGCAACACGGGCTTCGGCGACGCGGGCCTCAGCGTCATCGGGCTGGGCGTCGTGGGCCGGGGAGCCTCCGGCTCCGGACTTGCGGGCCCGGGCATCACGGGCGACGGGCCCACCGGCCCGGACCGTCACCCCGGGGCCGCAGGAGCCTTCCGGGACCCGCGGACCGCCTCGGCGCCGCCGAGCACCGCGGCCCCGGCCCTGCCTGGCATGACCAGCCCACCTAGCGCGACCAGAGCATCAGGTCCGAGCGGGACACCCGGCTCGGGCCAGGCCGCCGATGCGGCAGCCTCGGAACCACAGGCCCCCGGCTCGCAGTCGGCCGGCGGCCCGACCCCGGGCAACCAGGCCCCGGACACCCCGCCGGCGAACATGGCCACACCGGGCTCGGCGGCCGCGGGATGGCCCACCTCCGGCGGGTCACCGACCGGCTGGGCATCTGTCGGGACCGCTCCGAACGGGTTCCCGGGCGTCCCGCACATCTACCCGGGACCGGACTCCTGGCCGGGCGTCTCGCTCTCGCCCAATGCGCCGTCGCTGCCTGGCGGTGCCGCCTCCCCCGACAGGAGGACTCCGGCGAGCTCGCCCCAGGCCGGTGGATCGGCGCACTCCAGCACACCGGCGCCCCTCGACGATCTGACGCGCATCGACTGGACGGCGGCTCCCGGCGGATCGGCACCGCCCGACGGGATGCCATCCCCCAGCGGAACCACACCGCCCAGCGGCAGCATGCCCCACGGCGGGACCCACACACCCGGCGGAACCACACCGCCCAGCGAGAGCACACCGCCCGGCGGCACCACGGCGTCCGGCGGGACAGGCCACCTCGGTGGGCCGGCGGCGCCCCGGCCGTTCGGCGAACCACCGGCCCACGGCACGGCGGCCGGAGCATTCGGGCCAGCCACCCCGGGCGGGGCGGCCAGCCTCCCGAACGTCCCGCCGAACGGAACCATGGCGGGCTCGTTCCCCCGGGTCGGCGGCGTGCCCTCCGTCCACTCCGACCCCGACGAACGCCGCCAGCGCTGGCGCCCCATCCCCCTCTCCGACCAAGAAGGCCTAGACGACGCCTAACTAACCCACCCCCGATAAATGTGTGGCGGGTGAACGAGCCCATAGACTCGTTCACCCGCCACACTTGTGACTGGATCATTTAATTTCCAGCTCGGGCGAGGTTCAGAAAGCCGGGGGTTTTGTCTCCGGGGGCCCGTGGATGGGTGGTCGGTGTTTTCACGGTGGAGCAGACCGCAGAGCATGACCCAGATCCTTTGAGCGCAGGCCCCTCGCCTGCGTTGTCGCCGACTCGTCCGTGAGGCGTTGGCGCCCGCAGGCCTCGCTGACGGCGAGAGCGGCGACCACCGCGGCGAGTGCCTGGACGACTCGGGTGTGTCACACGGGGTGCCGGGGGTGATCAGCCGGTGCTCGCGTAGCGCCCTGGGCAGGAGCCGGATCAGTGCGGCGAGGATCGCCCGGTCCGCCCACTCGATGTTCCTGGACGCCGACGAACGGCCGAGGAGGGCAAGCCAGCCACACCCGAACGAAGATCAGATACAGCAGGCGCACGGACACAGTGGACCCACCATGCCGCCGACCCCGTACCGGCGCATCACACCAGGTCACGGCGCCGATGGCCCAGCCCTGGCACTCCACACGCGAGTGGCCTGTCGGTTACAACCCGACTAAACCGACAGGGCGGACGTTTAGGACTTAGGTGGACGTTGTAGGACTTAAAGGGGGGCCGACGACAAGGTCAGGACGTGGGAAACAACATGAGCTTCGCCGCTCCACTACAGAACGTGACCGTTGAGTATCTCGCCGCCGACCACGCCGACCACGCCCACCTTCATGCTTCCTACAACTTGTACTTCGTCGCGCTCTCCTACGGCTTGGCGGCGCTCGGCTCCTTCGCCGCGCTGGCCAGCGCGTCCCGGATTCGGGAACACGTCGGGTTCAGGCGGCTCGGCTGGTCAGCGGTGACCGCGCTGGCGCTCGGCGGCGGCGGCATCTGGTCGATGCATTTCGTCGGAATGGTGGCCTACCACATCGGGACGATGGTCACCTTCGACATGAAAGTCACCACGCTCTCGCTACTCATCGCCGTGGCCGTCTCCGGAGTCGGAATCTGGGTCGTCGCCAGCGATCCCTTCAACGCCGGCCGGCTTATCGGCGGCGGGACCTTCGCCGGGTTGGGAATCGCGGCGATGCACTACACCGGGATGGCGGCGATGCGGACCTCGGGGACGATCAGCTACCGACCCGGGCTCGTGCTGCTGTCCATCGCTATCGCCGTGGTCGCGGCCGTCGCCGCCTTCGGGATCGCCTTCCGCGTCGGCGGCACCGGGCGCGTACTCGGCGCGTCGTTCGTCATGGCCGCCGCGGTCTGCGGGATGCACTACACGGCGATGGCGGCGACCCGCGTGACACCCGACCCAACGCTGAGCCGGCCGACCGGCTTCGACCCGTTCGCGCTCGGCATCGTCTCCGCGTTCGGGTCCGTCATCGTCATGATGTTCATCATCGTCCACGCGCTCGGCGGCGTCAGTGACCCCGAGTTCAACGTCCGGAAGATCATGAGCGACAGGCTTCCTGAGGGGTCCGGGCCGGACGCGACACCCGGCGTCCAGACCGGGACCACTGGCGTCCCACATTGGTGGTCTTCTCGGCACACTGAGCGTGGACAGGCGGTCGCAGACGACGCGCGATCTGGCCGGGAGGTAGTGGACCCGCAGGCTGCCTGGGTGCGTGGAAGGTAGGAGCGCCCGGTTCGAGCCCACAAAGTGGGGCGAACAAGAGACCGGCCTGAGCTCGGGTTCACCCCAGACGGTCACCCTGAGCACAAGGACCAGGGACGGGACCCGGACGCGTTCTTCCGCGGATTCGGCGTGGCGCCGTCCGAGGTGCTCGAGGACGCGCGGGCGATCGCCGCGTCCGGGATACCGCACCGCTTCAGCCCGCGGTCCCGCTCGTGGTTACCGGTCCGGCTCACGGGAACGGTCCGGCTCAGGGGAACGGTCCCGGTCAGGAACACGATCCTGCTCAGGGACGCGAGCCTCGTCACGGCCGACATCCTGGTCATCCCCGTGGCCGTGGTGAGCGCCGTGGTCACCGTCGCTGCCATGACCACGGCCGGCACCACCGCGGTCGCTGCCGACCCCAGGGTCACCATCACCGCCGAGGCCGGCGTCGCGGTCGGTGTCATGGTCCCGGTCGGTGTCATGGTCCCGGTCGGTGTCGCCGTCCGTGCCGCCGACGATGCGGGCGAAACCGGCTCGGGGCAGCCGGGCCTTCACCGGCATCGGCTCGCTGAAGTCCGCGCGCCGGATTCGGCAGTACCCCGATTCCGGGCCGCCCGCCAGCCGGCCGACCCCGAAGTCCGCCGCCGAGGACAGGTAGGCGAGCGCGGCCGCCCGTTCCAGCCCGACCTTCGTCTGGAGGAACATCACCGCCGCACGCGCCGCCCGGCGCAGGGCCTCCCGTGGATCAGGGTCGAATCCCGACGTTATCCACAGCTCGTCGGTCTCGATGAACGGCTCCCGCAGCGCGCCGAGGGCGGCCCGGGCCGCCGCGTCCCGCAGGGTCACCAGGCGGAGGGTGGCTCGCAGCGGACCTTCCAGAGCGGTCGCGCCGATCATGCCGTCGCCGATGGCGTAATGGGGGTCGCCGACGGCGAAAAGCGCGCCCGGCGCCTGGATCGGCAGGTAGAGATGTGAGCCCGGGCCGAGATCACGGCAGTCCAGCGCGCCACCGTGCCGGCCTACCGAATTGGAGGAGACCGGGCCGTCGGGGACGTCCGCGGCAACGGTCATGATGCCCAGCGACGGGTTGAGCGGAAAGCGGATCCGGGTGTCGCGGCCGCTCGGCATGGATCCGAAGAGCCGGCCGCGGCGGCGTTCGACCGCGCAGAAGGACGTAGCCGTCCGATATGCCTGCCAGCGCCGGGCGTCGGCGTCGAGGTCCGGCGCCGGGGTCTCGGGAAACTCGCCGGCGAGCAGGCCGGCGCCGTGCCGGGTGGAGATCACGCCGTAGCGGGCGCGCGGGTGCAGTGAGATGACGTCGATCCGCAGCACGTCGCCGGGTTCGGCGCCCCGGACGTACACCGGGCCCGTCACGATGTGCGCGCCGTCGCGGCCGAAGCGGTGCGGTATCCCGGACGCGGCGATCGCCCGCGCGTCCTCGAGCACCTCGGACGGCGCCACGCCGAAACCGCGGAAGAACGTGTCCGGGTCCCGCCCCTGGTCCTCGAGGATCCCTTCCTGGCTGACGGTGTCGATGGTGACGGTCGTGCCGGGGTCGATGCTGAGGACCGGCCGCGTCCGCGCGGTCGGGAGGGCACCCCAGCTGATTGTCTCGGGGGTGGAGGGCAGATAGTGCCGGCCCTCGATCTTTCCTCGTCCGGGTTGCAGGGCCACTCGCGTTCTACCCGTGCCGGCGACCGGCGTAGGCCGGAATCGTCCTGGTCGTCGCTCGGCGCTCCGGATCGGAGGGCGCACCGGCGGACGGGACAGCGGACGACCGGACGGCGACGGCGGCCTCGGTAAGGGCCGGTCGCAGACGGTGGCGGTGGGGGCGCTGCACGCGCGTCAGAGTCGCAGCGCGACATGACGCCGAGATGTCCTGGATGTTGCAGTCGCGGTCCAGCCCTCGCTCAGCTCCAGCTCAGCGCCGCGCGTCACCCGGTGAGGAGCCCACGGAAGGGGTACCAGACGGGCACGCGCCGGTATCCGGCGGCTGCTATTCGTCACGCGGGCGGGGCCCGACGGCCCCGATCCGGGTCCGCTGGAAGACGTCAGCCAACGTCCAGACACGCACCGGAGACGACTACCGGCCGACTACCGTGGCTCCACAATGAGCACACGCGGCCAGCCGGACACCGAAAGCACCGACGACACCACCGACCCCGGCAGCACCGGCAGCACCGGCAGCGGGCCGACGGTGGCGGAGACGGGTGAGTTCGGGCTGATCCGGGCGATCACCCGACGCCTCCCCGTCGGGGCGGACGTCCTGCTCGGGCCCGGTGACGACGCGGCGGTGGTGGCCGCTCCCGACGGACGGGTGGTCGTCACGACCGACCTGCTCGTCGAGGGCCGGCATTTCCGGCGCGACTGGTCCTCCGCGTACGACACAGGGCGCAAGGCGGCGGCGCAGAACCTCGCCGACGTCGCCGCCATGGGCGCGCGCCCGACCGCCCTGGTGGTGGGTTTCGCCGCGCCCGGCGAGCTGCCCGTCGCCTGGGCCGAGCAGCTCGCCGACGGCCTGCGTGACGAGTGCGCGCTGGTCGGCGCGTCCGTGGCCGGCGGCGACGTCAGCTCGGCCGCCGGGATCGTGCTGGGGATCACCGCGCTCGGCGACCTCGCCGGACGAGCCCCGATCCGCCGGGACGGCGCCCGCCCCGGCGACCGGGTGGTGCTGGCGGGACGGATCGGATGGGCCGAGGCCGGCCTCGCCCTCCTGCGCGCCACCGAGCTCCCCCCCGAGATCCTGCGGGCGCACGCCGAGGTTGTGGACGCGCACCGGCGGCCCCACCCGCCCTACACGCTCGGCCCGCTGCTCGCGGCGGCGGGGGCGCACGCGATGTGCGACGTGTCGGACGGTCTCCTCGCCGATCTCGGCCATGTCGCGGCGGCCTCCGCCGTGTGGATCGACATCGACCCCACGGCGCTGCCGGTGCCCGGACCGATCCGGGACGCCGCCGCGGTGCTGGGCGCCGATCCGCTGACCTGGGTTCTCACTGGAGGTGACGACCACGCGCTGGTCGCCTGCCTTGCTCCTACCGCCCTGCTTCCGGCCGGCTGCGTCGTCATCGGACGGGTGCTGGCCGTCCCCGCCGATGCGGTCTCGGGTTCGGCCGCCCCCACCCATGTGGGCCCGGACGGGACCCGGCCTGATGACCGCGGCGCGGGTCACGGGGTGCTCGTCGGCGGGCTCGACTACCGGCAGGGCACCGGATGGGACCACTTCCGCCAGACCACCTGAGCCCGCGGGCTCGACAACCCCCGGACACGACGGCGCCCCGTCCTCTGGAGAGAGGACGGGGCGCAACGTGTTAGGGCGCCGGCCCGCCAGGTCGCCTCGCGGCGCGATGTCGCACGTAGCGACTCAATTTGGGTCCGGGGGCCATGATACGGACCGGCGCTGTTCATAGTAACGGCCCACACCCCGGCCCTGTTCCCGTTCGCTGGATACCCGTCAAACAATCCAGCGCCGCCCACCCGACTCCGTCAGACGGCGGATGGCCAGACGGCCAGACGGGTTCAGACGGCGGACGGCGTCGTGTGGGTGAGGACGATCGTCCCGATGTCGTCCACGACGCCGGTCCAACCACGGCGGAGCAGGCAGGTCGCCTCGGCGAACTCCACGACGGCCGGGCCGGTCACCGTGTCTCCCGGTCCGAGGGCTGCCCGGGGGATCACGTCGATCTCGTGCCACGCGCTGTCCGTCCAGGCCCGGCGCCGGCCGCGGCGCGCCGTGGGATCGGGGCGCGGGGCGACCGGTCTCGGTCTGGGCCCGGGCACGGTCACCACCAGGCGGACGGCCACCGTCTCGATCTCGCGGCCCGCCGCGATGTGCCCGTAGCGGCGCAGGTGCTCGGCCTCGAAGGCAGCACGGACGGCGTCAACGAGCCCGCCGGCCCCCGCCGCCCAGCCGCCCGCCGCACCGCTGCTGTTTGCCGCACCGCTGCCGCCCGCGGCCTCGCTGCCGCCGCCCCCGGGCTCCGCCACGTCGATGGTCAGCTCGTGGGACTGCCCCACGTAGCGGCAGTCCAGCCGGTGTTGGAGCACGACCGCGCCCGCGGAATCGTGGCCCCCGGCCAGGCCGGCGCTTGCAGCGAGGCCGGCGCTCGCGACGAGGCCGGCGCTCGCGACGAGGCCGGCGAACGCGGCCGTCAGGTCGACCTCGCCCAGACGGCCGATCAGCGGGCGGGCGTAGTCGCGCCGGACGTCGCCGATCGCCAGGCCCAGTGCGGAGAGGACGCCGGCCGCGAGCGGGACGAGGACCCGGGTCATCCCGAGCTCCTCGGCGAGCGCGCAGGCATGCGTCCCGCCGGCTCCACCGAAGGCGACCAGCACGAGCTCGCGCGGGTCGAGCCCGCGCTCAACGGAGACGACGCGCAGGGCACGGGTCATCTCGGCGTCCGCGACCGCCACCACCCCGGCGGCGGCCTCGACCGGTGAGAGCCCGAGGGGGGCGCCCAGCGCGCCCAGCGCGGCCTCGGCCGCCGTCCGCGAGAGGGTGACCTCGCCGCCGAGCCCGGCGCCGTCGGCGAGGTAGCCGAGGCAGAGGTCGGCGTCGGTCACCGTGGGCCGCGTGCCGCCGCGGCCGTAGCAGGCCGGTCCCGGGTCCGCGCCGGCGGAGCGCGGGCCGACGCGCAGCGCGCCGCCGGCGTCGACCCAGGCGATCGACCCGCCGCCGGCGCTGACCGAGTGGACGTCCACAGTGGGCAGCACGATCGGTACCCCGGCGAGCACCGACTCGGAGGTGGTCAGCGCGCGGCCGTCGAGGACCGGCGCCACGTCGGTGGAGGTGCCGCCCATGTCGAAGGTCAGCAGGTCGCGCACGCCGGACAGGCCGGCCACGTACGCGGCGCCGACCACTCCCCCGGCCGGCCCGGAGAGCACGCAGCGGGCGGCGTGGCCGGCCGCCTCTGCCAGCTCGGTGACCCCGCCCGAGGACTGCATGATCATCGGGACGGTGACGTCCCGGGCGGCGCAGCGCCGCTCGAGCGCCCGCAGATAGGACGACAGCCGCGGGGTCAGGTAGGCGTCGGCGACGGCCGTGGTGAACCGTTCGTACTCGCGGAAGACCGGCAGGACCTCGCTGGAGGCCACCACCGTGACCCCGGGCAGCCGGGCGCGCAGGGCGGCCGCGACGGTGCGTTCGTGGTCGGGGTGGGCGAAGGAGAACAGCAGGCACACGGCGACCGCGTCGAGGCCGGGGACGGCCGCGACCTCCTCGACGACCCGGTCCACCTCGGCGGCCCGCAGCGGCTCGAGCACCCCGTGCGGGCCGCACCGTTCCGCCACGGTGAAGCGCAGCTCGCGCGGGACGAGGGCGGGCGGCCGGTCGAGGGTCAGGTCGTAGAGCGACGGCCGGTTCTGCCGGCCGATCTCGATCACGTCCCGGAACCCGCGGGTGGTCACCAGGGCCGTGCGGGCACCGGCCCGCTCCAGCAGCGCGTTCGTGGCGACGGTGGTGCCGTGGGCGAACGTGCCCACGAGTGGTCCGTCCAGCCCCGCGGCGGTGAGGGCGGCGAGCACTCCGTCGGACGGGTCGGCGGGCACCGAGGGAACCTTGGCGAACCGCACCGCGCCGTCCGGGTCGACGGCGACCAGGTCGGTGAAGGTACCGCCGACGTCCACCCCGAGGCGGATCTTGCCGCTTGGACGGACCCGGCCGGCGGATGACTCCTCGTGATCGACCACTCGGCTTTCCACCCCTCTGACGGCTCCCCTGACGTGCTCACTCCCGCGCCCGCCACCCTCCGGCAGGTAGTCACCCAGAGCGACGGCGCCGGGCCTCCCGATCGGCCGGTGAACGTCGGGCGCGAGCCTGGCACCGGGAGCTCCGGACGGGCGTCACAAGACCTCGCGCTCTGCACCGGACGGCCGACGCGAACCGGGTCCGTGGCCTGACCATTGCTTCTGGTGTCAGGGAAAGCCACCGACGGCCGACGGGCGGCACGGCGAGAACGCCGGCCGACCGATCGACCCGGCCAAATGGTGTCAATTGTGATGTGACGTCCGGCAGGGCACCTCAAGCGGGTCCGTCCACAGCGGGTAACCTGAGCAGACGGTAGCGAAGGGCCTGTGAACAGGCAGAGATGTACACCGTGGATAGAGGCGATTGGCCCCGTGACAGCACCGACGGTACCCGCGTCAGAACCTGACTTCGGCCCCAACGAGTGGTTGGTCTTCGAGATCTACCAGCAGTATCTCGAGGACCCGGAGAGCGTCTCCGCCGAATGGCGTGAGTTCCTCTCCGACTACCGTCCCGCGAACCCGTCCGCCCCGCATGTGGCGGGCACACTGGTCGCCGGCGACGGACAGGCGGCCGCCGCCACCGACCCCGGTTCACCGCGCCCGCCCGTGCCCTCCGCGCCCTCCCCGGCACCGGGGGTGCCCGCAGCCGCGGCGGCTCCGGCGCAGGCCCAGGCCACGGCGCCGGCTGCTGCGCCCGTGGCGAAGCCGGCGGTGGCGAGGCCCGCCGCAGCCGGGGCCCAGACCCCGCTGCGCGGCGCGTCCGCCCGGGTGGTCTCGAACATGGAGACCTCGCTGCACATCCCGACGGCGACCTCCGTGCGCGCCGTGCCGGCGAAGCTGCTGGCCGACAACCGGATCGTCATCAACCGGCATCTCGCCCGGTCCAGCGGCGGCAAGATCTCCTTCACCCATGTCATCGGCTACGCCATGGTCAAGGCGCTGGTCGACCACCCGGCGATGAATGCTTCGTACGCCGAGGTCGGCGGCAAGCCCACCCTGGTGCAGCCCGAGCACGTCAACCTTGGTCTCGCCATCGACCTGGTGACGCCCAAGGGCCGCCAGCTCGTCGTCGCCGCCGTGAAGAAGGCCGAGACGCTCGACTTCAGCCAGTTCTGGCTGGCGTACGAGGATCTCGTCCGCCGTGCACGGACGAACAAGCTGACGATGGACGACTTCGCCGGCGTCACGATCAGCCTGACCAACCCCGGCGGCATCGGGACGGTGCACTCCGTCCCGCGGCTCATGGAGGGCCAGGGCACGATCATCGGCGTCGGGGCCATGGAGTACCCGGCCGAGTTCCAGGGCGCGTCGCAGCAGACCCTGTCGAAGCTCGCCATCTCCAAGATCATGACTCTGACCAGCACGTACGACCACCGGATCATCCAGGGCGCGCAGTCCGGAGAGTACCTGCGGCGCATTCACGAGCTGCTGCTCGGCGCCGACGGGTTCTACGACGAGATCTTCCACTCGCTGCGCGTGCCCTACGTCCCGGTGCGCTGGCTGCCCGACATCTCCGCGCACCACGAGGGCGACCTCGACCACGGCGCGCGGGTGCTCGAGCTCATCCACGCCTACCGGGTGCGCGGGCACCTGATGGCCGACACGAACCCGCTCGAGTTCGCCATCCGCAGCCACCCCGACCTCGACATCATCGGGCACGGGCTGACCCTGTGGGACCTCGACCGGGAGTTCCCCGTCGGCGGGTTCGCCGGCCAGCGCACGATGTCGCTGCGTGACGTGCTCGGCGTGCTGCGCGACTCGTACTGCCGCCGCGTCGGCATCGAGTACATGCACATCCAGGAGCCCGCGGAGCGCACCTGGATCCAGGCCCGGGTCGAGCGCTCGGCCGAGCGGCCCGACCCGGCCGAGCAGCTCTACGTGCTGGAGCGCCTCGGCGCCGCCGAGGCGTTCGAGTCCTTCCTGCAGACGAAGTACGTCGGCCAGCGGCGGTTCTCCCTCGAGGGCGCCGAGTCGACGATCCCGCTGCTCGACGAGGTCCTCAGCCGGGCGGCGGAGGCCGCCATGGACGAGGTCGTCATCGGCATGGCCCACCGCGGGCGGCTCAACGTGCTGGCGAACATCGTCGGCAAGTCCTACCGGCAGATCTTCGACGAGTTCGAGGGCTACGTCGACCCGCAGACCGCCCACGGCTCGGGAGACGTGAAGTACCACCTGGGTGCCGACGGCGTCTACACCGACCAGGACGGCCGCACCGTCCCCGTGTCGGTGGTGGCGAACCCGTCCCACCTCGAAGCCGTCGACGCGGTGCTCGAGGGCGTGGCCCGCGCCAAGCAGGACGTGCTGGACAAGGGCTTCAGCGGCTACACCGTTCTGCCGGTGCTGATCCACGGTGACGCCGCGTTCGCCGGCCAGGGTGTGGTCGCCGAGACGCTGAACCTCTCCCAGCTGCGCGGCTACCGCACCGGCGGCACCGTGCACGTGGTCATCAACAACCAGGTCGGCTTCACCACGTCGCCGACGTCCAGCCGCTCCTCGGTCTACGCCACCGACGTGGCGCGAATGGTGCAGGCGCCGATCTTCCACGTCAACGGGGACGACCCCGAGGCGTGCGTCCGGGTCGCCACGCTGGCCTTCGCCTACCGGCAGGAGTTCAACAAGGACGTCGTCATCGACCTCGTCTGCTACCGGCGCCGCGGCCACAACGAGATGGACGAGCCGTCCTTCACCCAGCCGCTGATGTACGACACCATCGCTTCCAAGCGCTCGGTGCGCAAGGTCTACACCGAGGCGCTGATCGGCCGTGGGGACATCACCCGCGACGAGGCCGAGCATGCGATGAAGAGCTACCGTGCCGAGCTGGAGAAGGCGTTCGCCGAGACCCGGGAGACCACGACCCGGCCCACGCCGCAGCCACGGATCGTGACCACACCGGCGGAGGCGGCCGCGGCCGCCGCGGTCACCACCGCGGTGTCGCCCGAGGCGGTCAAGAAGGTCGTCGACACCCAGGTCAGCCTGCCGGACGGGTTCGTCATGCACCCGCGCCTGCGCCCGCAGATCGAGCGCCGGGCGCAGATGGTCGAGACCGCCTCCATCGACTGGGCCCTGGCCGAGACCATCGCCTTCGGGACGCTGCTCCTCAACGGCGTCTCGGTGCGGCTCACCGGCCAGGACAGCCGGCGCGGCACGTTCGGCCAGCGGCACTCCGTGCTGGTCGACCGCTACACCGCCGAGGAGCACACCCCGCTGCGCACCCTGCGCGAAGAGGCTGACTCGCAGGTGGGCACCTTCTACACCTACGACTCGCTGCTCTCCGAGTTCGCGGCGATGGGCTTCGAGTACGGCTACTCGGTGGCCCGCTCCGACACCCTGGTGCTGTGGGAGGCGCAGTTCGGCGACTTCGCCAACGGCGCGCAGTCGATCATCGACGAGTTCATCTCGGCCGGTGAGGCCAAGTGGGGCCAGCGCTCGTCCCTGACGCTGCTGCTCCCGCACGGCTACGAGGGTCAGGGCCCCGACCACTCCTCCGCCCGCATCGAGCGCTTCCTCTCACTGTGCGCGGACGGCAACATGACCGTCTCGGCGCCGTCCAGCCCGGCCAGCTACTTCCACCTGCTGCGCCGGCAGGCGTTGTCGCCCGTGCGCCGGCCGCTGATCGTCTTCACGCCGAAGTCGATGCTGCGGCTCAAGGCGGCGGCGTCCTCCGTCGAGGAGCTCACCGGCGGTTCCTGGCAGCCGATCATCGACGACGCGGCGGTCAGCGACCCGGCCAGCGTGAAGCGCGTGCTCCTGTCCGCCGGCAAGGTCTACTACGACCTGGCCGCCGCGCGGGTGAAGCGCAACGACGCGCAGCGGTTCGCCCTGCTCCGCGTCGAGCAGCTCTACCCGACCCCCGGGCCGGAGCTCACCGCGCTGCTGCGCCGCTACCCGAACGTGACCGACCTCGTCTGGGTCCAGGAGGAGCCGGCGAACCAGGGCGCCTACCCACACATGGCGCTGAACCTGCCCGAGTCGCTGCCGGACGGCCTGCGGCTGCGGCGGGTCTCGCGGCGGGCCGCGGCCGCCCCCGCGGGCGGCTCGTCCTCGGTGCACGAGCGCGAGCAGGCGGCGCTGGTCGAGGCCGCCTTCGGGGACTGATCACCCCGCGGGCACGTCCGTGCCAGCTGGCCGCGTGCCAGTCAGGAGACATCCGGCGGTGAGCCGGGCCCGCTTACTCCGGGCCCGGCTCACCGCCGGACCTGTTTGGGACGGATACCTTTCCACCATGTACTTCACCGACCGGGGCATCGAGGAGCTGGCCGCCCGCCGCGGCGAGGAATCGGTGTCGTTCGACTCGCTCGCCGACGCCCTGCGCACCTTCGTCGACCTGCACCCGCAGTTCGAGGACGCCGTCGAGCAGCTCGCGACCTGGCTGGCCCGCCCCGACGACGACCCAGACCTCTGACCCCCGTCGCCGCTGTCCCCCGGGGTGTCCCCCGGGGCACCGGCCGCGCGCGGGGCTAGGGGGTCAGGACGAGCTTGCCGAAGACCTCGCCGTCCGCGAGACGTCCGAAGGAGACACGAGCGTCGGCGAGCGGGCGGACATCGTCGACGAGCGGGCGGGTGCCCGTGCGCGCCAGGAGGTCGACCAGTTCGGCGAGCTCGGTGCGCGTGCCCATCGTCGAACCGATCACCGAGAGCTGAAGGAAGAAGATCCGGTTGAGCTCGGCCGGCGGGTTCGGGCCGCTGGTGGCGCCGGAGCAGACGATCCGTCCACCCGGGCGCAGTGACCGCACCGAGTGCGACCAGGTCGCGGCCCCGACCGTCTCGATCACTGCGTCCACGCGCTTCGGCAGGCGCGCGCCCGACTCGACGGCGAGATCGGCCCCGAGCTCGAGCGCCCGCCTACGCTTGGACTCGTCCCGAGAGGTGACGAACACGGTGTGACCGGCCGCCTTGCCGATCATCAGGGCCGCGGTGGACACTCCGCCACCGGCTCCCTGGACGAGCAGCGTCCCGCCACCACCCGCCGGCAGGCCCGCCCGGTTGACCACCATGCGGTACGCCGTGAGCCAGGCCGTGGGCAGGCAGGCCGCATCCTCCCACGACAGCGCCGCCGGCTTGGGCACAAGGTTCCCCCGCGGGACGGCGATCCGCTCCGCGAGCGTGCCAGGATGCAGCTCGGAGAGCAGGGTCCGCTTCGGGTCCAGGGTCTCGTCACCGCCCCCGCGAGCCGGGTCACCGATGACGGCGTGGACGATCACCTCGTCGCCGTCCGCGCTGACCCCGGCCGCGTCGCAGCCCAGGATCATGGGCAGGCGCTCGGGCGGCAGCCCAACTCCGCGCAGGCTGAACAGGTCGTGGTGGTTGAGCGCGGCGGCCCGTACGGTGACCGTGGTCCAGCCCTCGGGCACGGCCGGTTCCGGCTGGTCGCCGACCACGAGGCCGGCCAGCGGGTCGTCCGGGTTGATGGAGACGGCGGCGGCGGCAAGCACGAGGGTAACCCTAGGATGACGCTCCCCACCAACGCCACCGAACCGTCCGCTCCATGCTCGGTCCGATCCGTGTCCGATCCGTGTCCGGTTCCGGTGAACGCGGCATACGACAGCGCCCGACGCCGCCGTTGCTCTTCGTCATGGTTCGCCCCGATCCCGCCGCACGCCGTGGAGGCCGGGGAGATCGGCCACAGGCCGATTGACAGGCTTCGGGCAGCCCGGCCGTCGCGCGGTCGGACCGGATGTGTTGAACTCAATCCCGTGGTTACACAGGGGAGTACGCCGGCCCCCCTCAGCCGGGGCACAGTCAGCCGGGACGCAGGCGGCCGGGACGGGGGCGGCCGTCGGTTCGGCTGGCGACGGCGCCGGCCGGCGCCCGTACCGGAACCGCCGGTGGTGCTCGTGACAGACGGCGATCCAGTGATCATCGTCCCGTCAGCGGACTTCGTCTGCTGCTCCTACAAGGGCTGCGGCGCGCTGCGCCCACTGACCGAAGCCAGCGAGAACCGCCCCTGCCCCGGCTGCGGCCGGGTCTGAGGCGGCGCCCCGGGCTCCTGGGCGGCGGCGGTCTCCAGGGCTCCGAACGGCGACCGCCGCGGAACCCTGAGGTTCCGCGGCGGTCGCGTTCGGCTCTGTCTTTCCCTGCCCGCAGCGCTCCGGACGACCCGAGCCCTGCCGCGGCGGAGGTGCTAGCGGCGTGCGACTCCGTCGGCGCGGGCTGCCGCGGCAACCGCGGTCGAGACCGCGGGCGCGACGCGCTCATCGAAGACGCTCGGGATGATGTTGTCATCGGCCAGCTCGTCGGCGATCACGTCGGCGAGAGCCCGGGCGGCCGCGAGCTTCATGCCCTCGGTGACCCGGCTGGCACGCACGTCCAGCGCGCCCCGGAAGACGCCCGGGAAGGCCAGCACGTTGTTGATCTGGTTCGGGTAGTCGCTGCGGCCGGTCGCCACGATCCGGGCGTACTTGTGGGCGATCTCGGGGTCGATCTCCGGGTCCGGGTTCGCCATCGCGAAGACGATCGCCTCCGGTGCCATCGTGGCGACGGCCTCCTCGGGCACCTTGCCCGCGGAGAGGCCGAGGTAGACGTCCGCCCCGGCAAGTGCCTCGTTGATCGAGCCGCGCAGGCCGGCCTTGTTCGTCTCGGCGGCGAGGGCGGCCTTGACCGTCGTCAGGCCGTCCCGACCAGGGTAGATCATGCCGCGACTGTCGCCGACGGCGATGTCACCGATGCCGGCGGCGAGCAGGATGCGGGTGACGGCCACACCGGCGGCGCCGGCGCCTGACACGACGGCCCGCAGGTCGCCGAGGGTCCGCCCGGTCAGCCGGGCGGCGTTCTCCAGCGCGGCGAGCGCGACGATCGCGGTGCCGTGCTGGTCGTCGTGGAAGACGGGGATGTCGACGCGGTCCTGGAGCATCGACTCGATCGCGAAGCACCGGGGGGCCGAGATGTCCTCGAGGTTGACGCCACCGAAGCCCGGGGCGAGGCGGGCGACCGTGTCGACGATCTCCTCGACGTCGGTGCAGTCGAGGCAGATCGGCACGGCGTCGACCCCGCCGAAGTGCTTGAAGAGGGCGGCCTTGCCCTCCATGACCGGCAGGGCGGCCGCGGGGCCGATGTCACCGAGGCCCAGGACGGCCGTTCCGTCGGTCACCACGATCACGGTGTTGGAACGCCAGGTGTACTCGTCGGCCAGGGCCGGCGTCTCGGCGATCGCCGTGCACACCCGGGCCACGCCGGGGGTGTAGGCGAGCGAGAGGTCCTCGCGGTTGTTCAGAGGTGCGGTCAGCCCGATTCCGATCTTCCCGCCCCGGTGCAGCGCGAAGGCGGGGTCGTCGTCGGACGGGCGCGGGCTCGGCCCGTCGAACCCCGGCGACGTCACCGGTGCCGCGGGCGAGACGGGCCCATCGGTCGGGGCCGCGAGGGACGAGTCGAGGGTCGTGTGGTCTGTGGTTGCGGTCACGAAAGGGGCTCCTCGGACAAGCCACGGCGGTTCCGTCCGGCGAACGGTGTCACTGACCGGACGTGGCTGGACGTTCCCGGGGCCCCGGCGAAGATCGGGCGTTCGCGGGGCGGCGGGCACTGCTGCGCCACCTCGACGTGTGAGATGGCTGGACTGCCACATGCCTGCGACGGGGGTGGCCCGGCGCTGCTTCCAATATGGCACGCGCGAGGCTCCGGGCCTCCCGGTCCGGTTCACCGGCGGCCAACCCGGGATGACATCCGCGTGAAACATGCGTGCGTCGCCCGGGCGCCGCGACGTAGCTGAACTGTGACGTAATGGCACTTGTCGGGCTCCCCGGGATGAGTCCAACCTCCGCCGCTCGCAACCGTCCGTCGCCTCGTGTTTCCCTATCTGTCGCCCATCCGACTCCGACGGGCGGTGCCGCCGGAGTCCGCGCCGCCAGGTCCGGCACACCCGGCCGCCTGCCAGCCCCACCTGAGGGCCGGGGCACGGCGGGAGCCAGGGCACACGGCGGCCGGCCGCCGCACGTCCTCGCGTCGGCCACCCCACCGATCAGCCGATCAGCTCCCCGGCCGCGCCCGCCAGCCGACGCGGGCCGGTGCCGGCCTGCTCCCGGGAACCCGCTGGAAGGCCGCCACCGGAGCTGCCGTTGCGTTTCTGGAAACGACCTGAAACCGGCCCGCATCGTCCGACCCGGGTGCGGAATCCATCGCGTTTCAAGCCGGTTTCCACACAGGCACGACGGCAATGATCTCGTGCCTCGCGACACATCCACGGCCGATAAAGCGTGAGACGATTCACTCGAAACGCGAGCGTTGTTCGTCCGTGGACCTGCGGAGTGCGACAGGCGACGCGCGGGGGTTTCGAACACGACTCGGGCCGGCCCGCGATCACCATCCGCCGACCGCCATCTCACAGAGGGGAAGCCCCATGTGTCAGGCCGATCCTGATGTCAACCAGTCGAAGCGGGACGTCCACTGCCGGCACACGGCAGGCGACGAGGCTGTCCGGGAATCGCCGCGCCCAACCTAGTAGCGTGCGTTGTCGTGGAGGTAACCGAGCTGCCGATCGCCGATGCCTGGTTGTTCACCCCTCGCCAGCACTCCGACCCGCGCGGAACATTCCTCGAATGGTTCCGCGTCGACGCGCTGGAATCGGTGACCGGGCACCGGCTTGAACTCGCCCAGGCGAACGCCAGCGTCAGCCGGGCGGGAACGCTGCGCGGCGTGCACTACGCCCAGGTGCCGCCCAGCCAGGCAAAGTACGTCACCTGTGTCAGCGGCCGTGTGCTGGACTGTGTCGTCGACATCCGGGTCGGTTCGCCGACCTTCGGGTCGCACGCGGCCGTCCTGCTCGACGACGTCGACCGGCGGGGCCTCTATGTGTCCGAGGGGCTCGGGCATGCCTTCATGGCGTTGACGGACGGCGCCGCGATCACCTATCTGTGTTCCACGCCGTACACGCCGGAGCGCGAGTTCGGGATCAACCCGCTCGATCCCGACCTGGCCCTGCCGTGGCCGGCCGAGCTGACCCCGCTGCTGTCGGAGAAGGACACCGCCGCGCCGACACTGAGCCAGGCCGCGGCGGCGGGCCTGCTCCCCACCTACGCCGACTGCCGGGCGTTCTACGACTCGCTGCGGCCGCTGAGCACCGGCGCGAGCCGCGGCTGACCCACCGCCCGCCCGGGCGGCTCACAGGACGGCCTGTGCGGACGAGTAGGACGGCGTGCGGGGTGAAGCGAGACCTCTGCGGGCAGCTCACGCCCAGGGTGGCCGGCTGCGGCGCAGTGCACGCGGGCGCGGCCAGTACCGCGCCACGACCCGGCCGAGGACGTCGCCGGCCGGGACCATCCCGAACGTCGCGCTGTCGGTGCCGGCGCGCACGTTGTCCGAGCGCAGCCACCAGGATCCGTCCGGGTCGGTGAACTCGGCCCGTTTGACCCCCAGCCCGCGCTCGGGCAGCCGCGCCACCACGACGTCACCCGGTCTGGGTGACGCGCCCCACAGCACGAGGCATGTGTCGCCGTCGTTCAGGGTTGGTTGCATCGACTCGCCGCGGACAGCGACCGCCCGCACGGAAACACGTGGCCTCACGGGGGTAGGTTGCCAGAAGGCGGGAAACTGGTCCGCGGACTCCTACTCGCGATCCACGTCCCGCGATCGCAACCACCCAGGGCCGACCCGCCCGGCGCGGACGCGGCCGCCCCTGGGCGACAGACCCGAGGCGATACAGAGAGGACGGCGGCATGAGCCTGCTGCATCCCGCGATCAGCGTCAGTGCCCACTGTGACCTGCCCTGCGGCGTCTACGACCCGGCCCAGGCGAAGGTCGAGGCCCAGTCGGTCAAGGCCATCCAGGAGAAGTACCAGGCCAACACGGACCCGGAGTTCCGGGCCCGGGCGCTCGTCATCAAGGAGGAGCGCGCCGAGCTGGTCAAGCACCACCTCTGGGTGCTCTGGACCGACTACTTCAAGCCGAACCACCTCGAGAAGTACCCCCAGCTGCATGACCTGTTCTGGCAGGCCACCAAGGCAGCCGGCGCGGCCGGCGCCAAGGGCTCGGTCGACCCGACGCAGGGCCAGAAGCTCCTGGACCTGATCGACGAGATCTCCACGATCTTCTGGGAGACGAAGGCCGCCGCCTGAGACTCGGGCGACAGGTAGGGCCGGGCGTTCCCCTGGGTGGCCGAGTGCCATCCCGGCGGGGGCGCCCGGTTTTGTGTGTGGGTCGGGTGTCCCGTCGGCCGGTGGGGCGAGCGCCTGCGATCCCGTCCACCGGGGATCTAAATGATCACATCCCGGGAGCGGACATGATCAGACCTGCCCGGCGCGGGGACGTCGAAGCCGTCCTCGCCCTGGTCCGCGGCCTCGCCGCCTACGAGCGCGAGCCGGACGCGGTCGCGATGACCGCCGACGACCTCACCACGGCCCTGTTCGGCGACCCACCCGCGGCGCACTGCCTGGTGGCGGAGTCGCCGAACCCGGCCGGCGACGTGGCCGACGTTGTGGGCTTCGCGATGTGGCACCCGACCTTCTCCACGTGGACGGGGAAAAGCGGGATGTACCTGATCGACCTGTTCGTCCGGCCCGAGCACCGCCGCGCCGGGCACGGCCGGGAGCTGCTGACCGAGCTCGCCCGGATCTGCGGGCGGCGCGGCTACCTGCGGCTGGAATGGGCCGTCCTGGACTGGAACACCCCCGCGCACGCCTTCTACCGGTCGGTGGGGGCGGCACCCACCTCGGAGTGGACCACCTGGCGGCTGGACGCCCGTGCGATCGACACGCTGGCCGGCCCCCGCCCGCATCACGACAGTGTTACCTGACGTGCGCCTTCCCGGCTGAAACCGTGCCCTGAAGGTCACTGTCACCTGACCTCCGCACCGGCCCCCCGGCCGCCCGCGGCCACCTGGTCGGCCGCGCCCGGCGCCGAGAACACCCAGGTGGCCGGGCAGGAAGCGGCCATCCGCGACCAGTCGGGCCTTCGGCGCCCTCTTCTGATCACCCGACCTGCGATACCCCAGGCGGGCTGGGTACGGTGGTGAACGACGGGGCCCACGCGAGTCGGACCTCCTCGGCAGGGCCATCATCGGAGTAACACCCCGATGGATCGGGTAGGCGCCGGCACCGGAGTGTCGTCCGGAAACGGACACAACACCACGGGTCGCGGGAAACCCGCCTCGCAGCGCCGGCGACCGCAAGGCACCGGCAACAGCAAGGCACCGACCACGGCGGAACCCGAGCCAGACCCAGCCAGATCGAGATCCACGAACGAGCGACACCCGGTGGCGGAAACACCCGACACAAACGCACGAAGACCGACATCATCGACGAGGACCTTCCTCGCACGACCCGGGCTCTTGGGGGTAGGAACGTGAATCCGACGCCTTCGACCGGCGGCGCGGAGAACTCCGGCGGCACCTCGGGCGAGGCCACCCACGGCGGCGGCCCGCACGACGTCGTCCAGCTCACCCTGCCCGCCGCGAGCGCCTATCTGACCGTCCTGCGGACGGCCACCGCGTCGCTCGCGGCCCGGCTGGACTTCACCCTCGACGACATCGAGGATCTCCGGATCGCGGTGGACGAGGCGTGCGCGCTGCTGCTCGTCTCCGCCGTTCCCGGCTCGTCGCTGGAATGCAGGTTCGCCCTCGAGCCCGGCGTCATGAAGGTCCTGGTAACCGTCGAGAGCCTCGACGGCGAGCCGCCCTCCACCGAGACGTTCGCCTGGACGGTGCTGACCGCGCTGGCCGGCGACGTCTCCAGCTCGACCGGTCCGGGCTCCCGGGTAAGCATCGCCCTCCAGAAGCGCCGCGGTGTCCGGGCCGACCTGGGTGAGCCCCCGGCCGGGCACGTCCGCGGCTCCGGCGCGGCCTCCACAGCGGCCCTCGGCGACACGGTAGGCACGTCGTGACTTCAGCCGGCAGAACACCCACCACCCCTCGTACGGTCCCCACGAACCGCGCGGGCGACCCGGTCGCGGCACTCAGCCAGCGCGGTGCCGGCGACATCACCAGCACCGACATCGCCAGCACCGACATCGCCAGCACCGACATCGCCAGCGCTGACATCGCCAGCGCTGACATCGCCGGCCCCGACGTCGGCGGGATCACCGGGACGGCGCACGAGGCCGACGGCCTGACCGAACGCGGATCCGGGCCTGGTGCCGAGCACGGTGGTCCACCGCCCGCCTCAGCCGTGGGCGAGCAGGCCCAGCCCGACGAGGCCGTCGACGCTGCCGGTGCGGGCTCCCGCTCCGGCTCGTCCGGGCACGGCGCCGGGTCGCCGGATCGGATCCGGGCCCGCGCGCTGTTCGTCCGGCTGGTGTCGCTGCCCGAGGGGGACCCGGAACGGGCCGCCCTGCGTGACCAGCTCGTCCGCATGCACCTTCCCCTCGTCGAGTACCTCGCCCGGCGGTTCCGAAACCGCGGCGAGCCGCTCGACGATCTGGTGCAGGTCGCGACCATCGGGCTGATCAAATCCGTCGACCGGTTCGACCCGGAGCGCGGGGTCGAGTTCTCGACCTACGCGACCCCGACCATCGTCGGGGAGATCAAACGGCACTTCCGCGACAAGGGCTGGGCGATCCGGGTGCCCCGTCGGCTCCAGGAGCTCAAGCTCTCGCTGACGAAGGCGACCTCCGAGCTGTCCCAGTCGCTGGGCCGCTCGCCGACGGTCAGCGAGATCGCCCGTCACCTGGAGATGAGCGAGGAAGAGGTCCTCGAGGGCCTCGAGTCGGCGAACGCCTACTCGGCCGTCTCGCTGGACGCGCCCGACTCCGGGGACGACGAGGCTCCGGCCGTCGCCGACACCCTGGGGGTGCAGGACGAGTCGCTGGAGGGCGTGGAGTACCGCGAGTCCCTCAAGCCGCTGTTGGAGAAGCTTCCCCCGCGGGAGAAGCGCATCCTGCTGCTCCGCTTCTTCGGCAACATGACCCAGTCGCAGATCGCGAACGAGCTCGGCATCTCGCAGATGCACGTGTCCCGGCTGTTGGCCCGCACGCTGGCCCAGCTCCGCCGCGGGCTACTGGAAGACGGCTGAGCCGACCAGCACTCGGTACGCCCCGGGGCCGCACCCCGCCCCTGGCTCGGCCAACCGCCCGGCCTGGGCCTGACTGCTCACCAGCAGCAGCCTGTCCAGCAGTGCCTGTCCTGTTCGCTGCCCGTCCGGCCCGCGCTCGGCGCGGGTGCCGCATGGCGCAGCCTGCCGGCGAACCGACCCCTGGGCCCGGGTCGGTTCAGCTCCTCACCCGGCCGCCCAGCCCGCCACGATCACGCGTCGCCATCTCCGGCCGGCCTGGCGTACCCGCCGCCGAAGCCCAGGGACACGATGATCGCGAGCGGAACTACCACCAGCGGCACACCATAGCCGTACAGACCACCCTGCAACAGGCCCCAGGCAACGGGGAGACACAGAACCTGTGTCACCAGCGCAGGCGACCGGAAACCGGACCGGCCGCGCAGGACCCCCCAGGTCACCAGGCCCAGGCAGGCCGCGCCCACCAGAGCGAGCACACCACCGGTCTCCGCCCGGCCGACGTCCTCGATGTCGGAACCGAAGCCCCGGACCACCAGCAGCGCGCCCAGGCCCGCGAGCACCGCCGTCTCAACCCCGAGCAGCACGCCCGCGGCAAGCAGCGGACGCGGTACGACCCGCGCGCTCGGTGCCGGAGCAGGGCCGGACGCCCCGACGGGGCCGCGGTTGGTACCCATCCGCCGAGATTACGTCCCGTTCGCCACGACGGCACTGGGGACCACGCCGCGAGGCCCACGCCACGGCGCGGGATCCGCACGGACGGTGTGAGAGTTTTCCCAGCCGACGCCCGGAATGGTTGCGCAGGCTACCGTATTGGCATGCGCGGGCTGCTGGTCGTCAATCCGGTCGCGACCACCACTACCGAGCGGGTCCGCGACGTGCTCGCCACCGCTCTCGCCGCGGACGTCGCCCTGGAGACGGTGGTCACCAAGGGGCGCGGCCACGGGCTGGAGCTGGGTGCCCGGGCCCGCGAGCTCGGTGTCGACGTGGTGATCGTCCTCGGTGGCGACGGCACCGTGAACGAGATCGTCAACGGTCTGGTCGAGAGCGGCCCGGCGGGCGAGGGCCCGGCACTCGCCGTCGTCCCGGGCGGGAGCACGAACGTCTTCGCCCGAGCGCTCGGGTACTCGGCGTCGCCGGTGGAGGCCACCGGGGAGCTGCTTGCCGCGCTGCGCGAGGGCCGCTCCCGGCAGGTGAGCGTGGGCCAGGCCCGGTACGGCGACCAGACCCGCTACTTCACCTTCTGCCTCGGCATGGGTCTCGACGCCGATGTGGTCGCCGCGGTCGAGCGCCGCCGCGACAAAGGACGTCGCAGCACCGCCGGGCTCTTCCTGCGCTGCGCGACCGCCGAGCTCGTCCGCCGGGTCGGGCGCTCCGGCCCGGCGATCAGCATCACCGCGGCGGGCGGCATCCTGGGTGGGGTGGCCACCGGGCGCGCGGCGACCGACGGCGACGCGGCCGACGGCGACGCGCGGGACGCCGAGGCCGGCGGGACGGCCGGCACCGGGGAGACCGGCGGGGCGGCTGTCGACCACTCCGAGCCCGGGGCGCAGGGCCGTAAGCCCGTCGAGGTGTCGCTCGCGATCGTCTGCAACACCCGGCCCTGGACCTACCTGAACAACCGGCCGGTCGCCGCCTGCCCGGAGGCCTCCTTCGACACCGGCCTCGACCTGGTGGGGCTGCGCCGCGCCCGGCTGTCGAGCGTGCTGCGGACGGGGCTCCAGATGCTGGGCGACGAGCCGACCCCCCGGGGGCGCAACGTCGTCACGCTGCACGACGCGGCGGCGGTGACCCTGCGGGCCGATCAGCCGGTCGCGGTGCAGATGGACGGCGAGGTCCTGGGGAACTTCGAGCTGGTGGAGCTCACCGACCACCCGCGGGCACTGCGCGTCATCGCCTAGCCCGACGCGCGTCATCGCCTAGCCCGACCGAATCGTCCGAGGCTCCTGAGCGTCGTCGCCTGAGCCGGACCCGAGTCGGCTGAATGCTCCTGAGCCGGCTGAAGGCGCCTGAGACGGCTGAGAGCGCCCGCTCAGGGGCGCCGCAGCGCCTGGCCGACGCCCACGGGGTCGTCACAGATCACGCCGTCCACACCGGCGTCGCGCAGCTCGATCGCCGTCGCCGGGTCGGTGACCGTCCAGGTGACGAGGCGGAGGCCGGCCCGCCGCGCGCGCGGGACCGCGTCGGCCACGCCCAGCACGGCGGACACGTGCGCGTGCAGCTCCGTGTGGCCTGCCGAGCGGGCGTAGGCGACCCCGCCGCTCACCGACATCCGCGGCATCGTGAGGAACGCGGTCGCGACGCCGAGCCCGGCGTCGCGGATCGCCTCGATTGCGAACCAGTCGAAGGACGAGACTGTGATTCCCGACACAGATTGGCTTGCCGGCGTCGAGTTCCCGGTGGAGCTCGACTCACTCGATTCGCCGGCCGGCCCACCCGCCGAGCCGGGCGCAGGAGGCGCTCCGTTCGCGAGTGACGCTCCGTTCGCGGGAGGCGCTCCGTTCGCGGGAAGCGCACCGGGGCCGGGCGGCGCACCGACGGCGAGCCGTGGGCCGACGTCGGATGGCGCACCGGAGGCCGGCGCTGTCGCCTGATCGAGGTGCGCGCCGGCGACGGAGGAGCCCGGCAGCCCGCGAGCCCGCAGCAGCTCGATGAGCGCGCGGGCCGTCCGCTCGCGTGGAGCGTCGAAATCCGGCTGGCCCGGCTGGTTCTTGATCTCCAGGATGAGGCGGCCACGGCCGTCCCAGACGTCGAGCATCTCGGTCAGCAGTGGGATGCCACGACTGGCGAGCTCACTGGTCGACCGGCGGATGACGGCCCGACCGCCCAACCGCGGCAGCCGCGCGTCGTGCACACACACCAGGTCGCCGTCGGCGCTGCGGCGCACGTCGAGCTCGACGCCGTCCGCACCTGCCCGTAACGCGGCGTCTACCGCCTCGAGCGTGTTCTCCGGACCGGGTGTCCGGCTTCCACGATGGCCCAGAACCTCCATCGCCCCATCCTGCGCGGTCAGTTCACGTGCTGGTCGTATGCCCCGCTGTCAGCGCGGTTGCCTGCGTGGTCCTCAGTGCTACGCCGGCCGACCGCGCCACTCCACACGGCAACAGCCAGATCGACACCAAGAGGGCAGCCTAGCACGAGATGACTAACCGGCATCACCCGACAGGCCAACATCGTTTGACCCTGCGCGGCGAGCCGACCCATCGTTACGCCACAACGATTCAACATGATCCGAAGGGCCTCGAAGTACTACAAACCACGGGATCCACTCGTGATGACCACCGGCCGACGTAGGGCAGGGTGATCCGTGGCCCGCTTGTGTCCCCGTCGGACAGGTAGCGGCCAGAGCGGGCGTGACGGACCATGCAGGTTCTTGCGCCCCTGCCCGTTCCGGTGGGAGGGTGGCGAATGTCCGAGGTGGATGCACGTGCAGCTGGGTCCGCACACATGCACTCGCACAAGCCCCGGTCGCCGCGACCCGATCAGACATCCGGAATTTTCTTCTGGGACGCGACGCAACCATGGCGGCTCACCGAGCGTCTGATGTGCAGTGTGACCCGAGACGAGAGAGGGAGTAGTACGCATGGACTGGCGCCACAGAGCGCTCTGCCGTGAAGAGGACCCCGAGCTCTTCTTCCCGATCGGTACGACCGGTCCGGCAGAACGCCAGGTCGAAGAGGCGAAGGCCGTCTGCAGGCGGTGCGCAGTCACTAGTGACTGTCTCAACTGGGCACTGGACACCGGGCAGGACTCCGGTGTCTGGGGCGGGTTGAGCGAGGATGAACGCCGGACGCTCAAGCGCCAGGTGCGGCTGAGAGTCCGGACCGCCTGAGCCCGGGGCGCCCCGCACTGGGCGCGATCGAGCCGGTCGGCATCAGGACCGATCAGGCCTACCTGAGGTAGGCCGCACACAACCGAACAATGATCGTGAACCGCCTGTCCGCGCACGGACGGACCGGACATCCATTGCGGAGCCACGCAGTGGTCCGTTTCCATCCGCTCGCGGGTTGATCGACGCATGCCCGCAGCGGGATTCACGATAGGCATCACCATCGGCCGCTCTGTCCGCTGGTCCGGCGCACACCCCTGCGCGGACCCGGACGGAGCGGCCGAAAAATCTTTCGGGTCGGCATCCCCTTCGGGGTACTCGGCCTCTCCACCGGCACCACCGGCGGCGCCCGATGCGCCACGACCGCCCTGCGGCGACGACACGACCGCCGTACTCGGGTCGTGAACAGAGGACACGTTGGCCTGCATACCCGCGCCAGCGAGGCCCAAACACACAACTTCAAGAAAGTGGGATCGACAGGAGCGCCTCGGTCCCTCGTGCCGGACCGGCCTGCAGCCGGATGGTCCCGCGCATCTCGCCCAGCACCAGCTGACGGACGATCTGCAGCCCGAGCCGGGGTGAGTGCTCGAGCTGGAAGTCGTCCGGCAGGCCGGCGCCGTCGTCGGCGACCACGACGTCGAGGCGGTCCTCGGCGCGCCGCACGCGGAGCTCGATCGCTCCCGACGATCCATCGAACGCATGTTCGACAGCATTCTGCAGAAGTTCCGAGAGCACAAGGGCCAACGGCGTGGCGAGCTCGCCCGAAAGCCGGCCGAACGACCCGATCCGCCTGGTCGTCGCGCGGGTCCCGGTCGACGCGAGGTCGACAGTCACCGAGGTGATCTGGTCGGCGATCTCGTCGAACGGGACAGACTCCCCCAGCGTCTGGGAGAGCGTCTCGTGGACGACGGCGATCGAGGTCACCCGGCGCACCGACTCGCGCAGCGCGTCGCGGGCCTCGTCCGCCTTCGTCCGGCGCATCTGCAGGCGCAGCAGCGCCGCCACGGTCTGCAGGTTGTTCTTGACCCGGTGGTGGATCTCCCGGATCGTCGCGTCCTTGCTCAGCAGCTGGGCCTCCCGCCGCCGCAGCTCCGAGACGTCGCGGACGAGGACCAGCACCTCGCGGATCGCGCCGGGGAAGAGCGGGATGGCCCGCAGCAGCACGACCGTGCTGCCCACCTCGATCTCGACCTCGACCGGCCGGCGCCGGCTGATCGCGTGCCAGACCGCGGGCGTCGTGGCCGGCAGGTTGAGCGCGCGGTGCACGGTGCGCAGGTCCTCGCCGGTGACGTTCCCGGTGTGGCCGAGCCGGCGGTACGCCGACAGCGCGTTCGGGCTGGCGAAGATCACCTTGCCGGCGCCGTCGAGGCGCATCATGCCGTCACCGACCCGCGGCGCCTCGGGCAGCTCGGCGGAGCTGCCCCGGAACGGGAACGCGCCCTCGGCGATCATCAGGGCCAGGTTGTTCGCGCCCTGCAGGTAGGCGGACTCCAGCGCGCTCGGCGTCCGGGTCGTCGCGAGGTTGGTGTCCCGGGCCAGGACGGCGATCACCCGGTCGCCGTGGCGCACCGGGATCGCCTCGGTGCGCACCGGCACCCCGCCGTCCCACTCAGGCTCACCCTCCCGCGCGATCCGGTGCTCGCGCCAGGCGTTCTGCACGACCCACCGGTTGATGACGACACTGCCGACCTCGTCGTTGTGATACGCGGTGGGTCCGGTCGTGGGACGTACCTGCGCGACGACCTGGAACTCCATGCCGCCGGCGTGCCCCGCCCGCACCGAGCCGGACCGCACCGGGACAAGCAGCAGCAGGTCCGCGAAGGACAGATCGGCGAGCAGGGCCCAGTCCGCGACGAGCGCATGGAGATGGTCGATGTCGTCGCCGCTGAGATCGGTGCTCGCTCGCAGGGCGTCGGCGAGGGTTCCCACGGGACGCAGACTGCCAGACGCCGTGGTGGGCGTGCCGGGCGGCCGGGCCGGAATGCGCCGTACGCTCGCCGACGTGACGCCCGACAGCACCATCACCACCCCATCCGCGACCTCGGCCGACGCATCGGACGGCGTCCCGGCCAGCCCCGCCGGCACCGTGCCCGGCCCCGCGGGCGGCGCGACCAGCCACGCGAACAGCCCCGCCGCCAGCCCCGCCCCGCTCGGCTGGCTGGGCGAGGCGGCCCGGCTGCGGGCCGAGGCCGGGCTGCACCGCGTGCTGCGCCCCCGGGCGCCCCGCGCCGAGCGCGGGCCCACGGGCGCGCCGGCGCTGCCCGCACACGGCTCGCTGCAGCCGTGGACCGACGGTGATCTCCTGCTCGACCTCGCCGGCAACGACTACCTCGGGCTGGCCCGCCATCCGGAGGTGGTCGAGGGCGGCATCGCCGCGCTGCGCGCGTTCGGCGCCGGGTCCACCGGCAGCCGGCTGGTCAGCGGCACCACGACGCTGCACGGGGAGCTCGAGTCCGCGCTCGCCGAGCACCTCGGCTTCGGCTCCGCGCTCGTCTTCTCCTCGGGCTACGCCGCCAACCTGGCGATGCTGACCGTCCTCACCGGGCCTGGTGACCTGGTGCTCTCCGACGAGCGCAACCACGCCTCACTGGTCGACGCCTGCCGGCTGTCCCGCGCGGACGTCCTGGTCACGCCACATTCGGACGTCGACGCGGTCGACGAGGCGCTGGCCACACGTTCCTGGCGGCGCGCGTTCGTCCTCACCGACTCGATCTTCTCCGCGGACGGCGATCTCGCCCCGCTGGCCGCCCTGCACGCGGTCGCCCGGCGACACGGCGCCGTCCTGCTCGTCGACGAGGCGCACGGGCTCGGCGTCGTGGGCCCGGGCGGGCGCGGGGCGCTCGCCGCGGCCGGGCTGGCCGGCGAGCCTGACGTGATCGCCACCGTGACCCTCTCCAAGTCGCTGGGCAGCCAGGGCGGTGCCGTCCTCGGGCCGGCCGCGCTGCGTGACCACCTGATCGACACGGCCCGGACCTTCATCTTCGACACCGGGCTGGCTCCGGCGTGCGCGGGCTCCGCGCTGGCGGCGCTGCGGCTGCTCACCCGCCACCCGGACCTCCCGGAGCGGGTCCAGCGGCGCGCGCGGGAGATCGCCGCCGCGACCGGGGCCCCGGAGCCGGCCGGCGCGGTGGTGTCGGTGGTGCTCGGCGATCCCGAGCGGGCCGTCGCGGTCGCCGCGGCCTGCCGCGACGCCGGGGTCGCCGTCGGCTGCTTCCGGCCCCCGACGGTTCCCGCCGGGACGAGCCGGCTGCGGGTGGCGGCCCGCGCCGACCTCACCGAGGCCGATGTGAGCCGCGCGGTCGGCGTGATCACCGACGCCATCGGCCGGTTCCCCGCGCCGTGAGCGTGCTCATCGTCACCGGCACCGGGACGGAGGTCGGCAAGACCGTGGTGACCGCCGCCCTCGCCGCCCTCGCCGCGGACAGGGGGACGGCGGTCGCCGTGGTCAAGCCGGCGCAGACCGGCGTCCGGGCCGGCGAGCTGGGCGACGTCGACCTCGTCCGAGACCTCTCCGGGGTCGACGACGTGCACGAGCTCAGCCGGTACGCCGACCCGCTGGCGCCGGTGAGCGCCGCGCGGCGGGCCGGCCTGCCCACGCCCGACCTCGGCACGGTGGCGGTGGCGGTCCGGCGGCTGCAGGCCGACCGCGGGCTGGTCCTCGTCGAGGGCGCCGGCGGTCTGCTCGTCCGGTACGACCACGACGGCTCCACCCTCGCCGACCTGGCCCGGACGCTGGCGGCGCCGGTTCTCGTGGTCACGACCGCCGGGCTCGGCACGCTGAACGCGACGGCGCTCACCCTGGAGGTCATGGCCAACCGCGGGCTCGACCTGGCGGGCATCGTCGTGGGCTCCTGGCCGGTCGAGCCCGACCTGGCCGCACGCAGCAACATCGTCGACCTCGAGCTGCTCGCCGCGCGGCCGCTGGCCGGGGCGGTCCCGGCGGGGGCCGGGCTGCTCGGCACCGGGCAGTTCCTGCAGATCGCGCGATCCTCGCTCGAACCGGCCCTCGGCGGCGCATTCAACGCCGCGGAGTTCCGACGCCGGTACGCCGTGTGACGACCCCGGCCGGACTCACGTCACAACACGGGCACGAGTCACGAGGATGACTGAACAATGGTCTCGGCGCGGATCGACCGGCCTCCGCCGGCCACAGCCCCCGCCACCCGACCGCTGATACGAGAAGACGGACGTCCAGCCCGACCGGTGGCCGCGAGCCACGCCGCCGGCACGACCTCCTGATGGAGATCACCTGTGACCGCACCTGTGACCGCGCCTACGACCATGCCCGCGCAGACTCCCCCGACCGTCGAGACCGACGTCGTCACCGAGGCGCCCCGACCCCTCGACGACGACATTCTCGCCCGTGCCCGCCGACAGGTGCTCGACGAGGGGCGCGGCCTCGACGAACAGGACGTGCTCGCGGTCCTCCAGCTGCCGGACGAGGCACTGGGCGACCTGCTCGCGCTCGCCCACGAGGTGCGGCTGCGCTGGTGCGGGCCGGAGGTCGAGGTTGAGGGCATCATCAGCCTCAAGACCGGCGGCTGCCCCGAGGACTGCCACTTCTGCTCCCAGTCCGGGCGCTTCGACTCCCCCGTGCGCTCCGCCTGGCTGGACGTCCCGTCCCTGGTCGAGGCGGCGAAGGCGACGGCGGCCACCGGCGCCACCGAGTTCTGCATCGTCGCCGCGGTCCGCGGCCCCGACCAGCGGCTGATGGCGCAGATCCGCGAGGGCGTGGCGGCGATCCGGGAGGCCGTCGACATCAACGTCGCCTGCTCGCTCGGCATGCTCACCCAGGAGCAGGTGGACGAGCTCGCCGGCCTGGGCGTGCACCGCTACAACCACAACCTGGAGACGGCGCGCTCGCACTTCCCGAAGGTGGTCACCACCCACAGCTGGGAGGAGCGCTGGGAGACCTGCGAGCTCGTCCGCGCCGCCGGGATGGAGCTGTGCTGCGGCGCGATCATCGGTGTGGGCGAGTCCCTCGAACAGCGCGCCGAGCTGGCCGCCCAGCTCGCCGCTCTGGAGCCGGACGAGGTTCCGCTGAACTTCCTCAACCCGCGACCCGGCACCCCGTTCGGTGACCTGCCCGCGGTGGACTCACGCGAGGCCCTGCGCACCATCGCCGCGTTCCGGCTGGCGCTGCCCCGCACGATCCTGCGCTACGCCGGCGGGCGCGAGATCACGCTGGGCGACCTGGATGTCCAGGGAATGCTCGGCGGCATCAACGCGGTGATCGTTGGGAACTACCTGACCACGCTCGGCAAGAATCCGGAGAGCGACCTGGCCATGCTCACCGAGCTGCGGATGCCGATCAAGTCCCTGCAGGCCACGCTCTAGGCCACAGGCCCCGCTACCCGGGCCGGGCTCCGGGCCGGGTAGCGGGACGAGGCCGGCCCGGAGCCCGAGCCGGCCGGTGCGACTGGTCGGCGGCCGCCGGTCAGGCCGACACCGATGTCCCGTGCTCGGCGCAGCGCGCGCTCCAGCCCAGCGGGGTCACCTGGACGACGAGGCGACGCCGGCAGGACGAGCAGTAGCGCGGCGGTTCCAGCGCGCGCGCCCGCGCGCAGGCCTCATGACTGCCAATGCTCGCGAGCTGGCCACACCGGTCGCAGAACGAGGCCTCCATGACGGATCAGCCTAGGGCAAGCGGCCCGCGCCCGACGGCGGGAAGTCCGCGCCGTCACGTCGCCCCCCGGCAGCGCGTCACCGACGGCCGGGCTGGCCGGTCAGGAGTCGACGACGGCGATCAGGTCCCCGTCCTGCACGACGTCGCCCTCGTTGACGGCGATGCTGGCGACGGTGCCGCCCTCCTCGCTGATCACCGGGATCTCCATCTTCATGGAGTCAAGGATTACCAGGGCGTCACCCGCCGCGACCGAGTCGCCGACACCGACGACGACCTTCCAGACGTTGGCGACCATCTCGGCACGGACTTCCTCGGACATCGGAATCCCCTTCTCCACGTCGACCGCTTCTCCCGGTCGACCGCGCTGCGGCGCCGGCTGATGTGAGCGTAGTAGCCGCCGGGTCGGCGCAGGATCGCAATCGACCCGACGCGCCATCCGGACGACCCGCGGCGAGGCCGCGCCCGGACGGGAGGACGACCCACACCCCCGGGCCATGCCGGTGCGCGGCGCCGGATCGGGCGCTCACGCGGGCACGGGTGCGCGACCTCGTCGTCGGCGCCGTCGTCGGCGCCGCTGCGTCCCGGGCCCGTCGCGGAAGGGTCACACCGGCGGGCGGTGCTGCGCGATCGAGCGGCGACCCTCCACACTTACGGATGTGCTCGTACTCCTCCTCCTGACCCTGTTGTGCGGGTTGGCCGTGGGGCTCGCGAGGGGCGGGACCCTCGACGCCCTCAGTCGCGTCCACGTCGCCAGGCCCTGGCTGTTCGTCGGCGTACTGGTCGTGCTGGCCGTCGGCAGGCTCGTCGGAGCACTGCACAGCCCGGCCTGGATCCTTGCGTCGGCCGGTCTGGTGGTCTTCGCCGTGGCCAACCGGCGGCTCCCCGGCCTTCCGCTGCTGTGCGCCGGCGTGCTGCTCAACGCGCTCGTGATCAGCGCCAACAGCGGGGACATGCCGGTCTCGGCGTGGGCCGCCGACCGGGCCGGCGTATCGGTCCAGAGCATCCGCGACTCGCACTTCCACACGGTGGCGGGAGGAGACACGTCGCTGCGCCTGATCAGTGACATCCTGCCGCTCCCGACGCCGGGCGCACCGGCCGTGGTGAGCCTCGGGGACGTCCTCATGGCCGCCGGCCTGGGCATGTTCGGCGCGGTGGCACCGGTGCGGGCACGGCGGACGTTGCAGGCCCGGCTCGCCGCCGGCCTCGCCCGTCCCCGGCGGGCCGCTGGCGCACCGGACACCGACGGACACGGCGCGGACGACAGCGACGGCGACGGCGACGGGCCCGGCGACGACGAGGGGCACCTCGAAGACGAGAGACCCCGCGTCGACGGGCACGGCAGAGACCACGAGGACGTCAGGGATCACGAGGGTGACGGGCTCGAGAGCGACGGGCGCGACGGGGACCGTGAGGACGACGGATACGTCCTGGACCAGGACCCGTCGGCCGAGGAGCCGCTCGCCGAGGGCCCGCCCGGCGACGAGCACACGGAGCGGGACGGCACCCCACGGCTCGTCCCCGCCATGACCGGGCCAGCGGACGACCCGGCCGGACCCGTGGGCGCCACGGCCGCGACGGAGCGCCTCGGAGCGGGGGACGTGCCGGCCGGCCGCGAACCCGCCGACGATCATCCGGGCGGTGACGGTGCCCCACGGCGTGACGGGCCCCCGCCCGGCGGCGGGACCAGGCTCGGCGGACGCGCCAGCGCCGGCCCGGACTCCGGCCCCACCATCGGCCTCGCCCGCCCCGTCGACAGCGGCCACGCCGCCGAGTAGGCCGACCAGCCGGGTCCGCCGCCGCTGCGCGGCAGCCGGCGGCTGGCAGTATGTGCCCAGAGCGACCATGTGCTCAGAGCGGCGGAGAGGAGTTCATGATGGCGAAGAAGAAGCGCAAGCGGCGCGCGCGGGCGAAGAGCAAGGCCAACCACGGCAAGCGCCCGAACACCTGACAGGTGGACCGGGTGGGACGCCCAGCGCTCCCGCCCGGTCTCGTCAGCCGGTCGCGCCGGTCGCGCCGGCCGAGCCGGAGGCGGCGGCGCGGGCGCCGATCCGGGCCCGGATCCAGTCGACGGTCCGGGTGAGCCCGCCGTCCAGGTCCATCCGCGGCCGCCAGCCGATCTCCCGCTCCGCGAGGCCGACGTCCAGGCTGATGCGCTGCAGCTCGCCGGGGCGCGGCGGGGCGAACTGGGGCTCGTCCGGCACCCCGACCACCCGCGCGATGCGGCTGTGCAGGTCGAGAACGGTGGTCTCGGCGCCGGTCCCGATGTTGATCCGCAGGCCGTTGGCCGCCTGGGCCGGCACGCACCGGGCGAAGGCGTCGGCGACGTCCCCGACGAAGACGTAGTCCCGGCTGGTCGCGCCGTCACCGAAGATCTTGGTCGGGCGCCCCTCGAGCAGGGCGGTGCCGAAGATGGCGACCACCCCGGCCTCGCCGTGCGGGTCCTGGCGGGGCCCGTAGACGTTCCCGAGCGCCAGCGCCGTCGTCGCGACACCGTAGGTCACCCGGTACACGTTGAGGTACAGTTCGCCGGCGGCCTTCCCGGCCGCGTACGGTGACTCGGGCGCGGGTGGCACGGACTCGTCGACGGGCAGCGCGGCCGGCGTGCCGTAGATCGACCCGCCGGACGAGGTGTGGATGACCTTCACCACCCCGGCGGCCCGGGCCGCCTCCAGCACGTTGATCGTGCCGAGAACGTTCAGCCGGGCGTCGAGCAGCGGGTCGGCGACGCTGATCCGGACGTCGATCTGCGCCGCGAGATGAGCCACCGCGTCGGGGCGGACCCGGGCGACGAAGTCACCGAGATCGGGCGACGTGATATCGCCCTTCTCGAACGAGAACCGGGCATCGGTCGCCGCCTGCGTGAGATTCTCCATGCGCCCGGACGACAGGTCGTCGATGCCCACGACCGAATGACCGTCAGCAAGCATCCGATCGACGACGGTGGAACCGATGAAACCGGCCGCGCCGGTGACGAGGATACGCACAGCAGGCAGCCTAACCGCCCGCTGCCGACCTCCCCGCGCGAGCGGGGAGGCGCTCGCCTAGTCGGGGCGGAACTCGGTCGCGTCGGCGCCCGTGCGGGCCGCGCGCAGCCGGGCCAGCACGCTGAGCCGCAGCGAGTCCGGTGCCCGCTCCCCGCCGCACTTGCGCGCGACGAGCATTTTCACCTCGTGTTCGACCCCGAACTCCCGCAGGCACGGCGAGCACTCGTCGAGATGTGCCCGGATCAGGTGCTGCTGCGGGTCGTTGCACTCCCCGTCGAGGTAAAGAAAGACCGCGTCGAGCACCTTGCGGCAATCGATGTTGTGAGGTCCTCCGCAGCTCACGACCCACCGCCCTCGTTCTCGGCAGACCCGGCCGGAACCAGCCCGCGCTCCAGCGCGTACTGCTCCAGCGACTTTCGCAGACCACGCCGCCCACGGTGCAGCCGTGACATCACGGTACCGATGGGAGTGCCCATGATCTCAGCGATCTCCTTGTACGAGAACCCCTCGACGTCGGCCAGATAGACCGCCATCCGGAAGTCCTCGGGCAGCGCCTGGAGCGCCTCGGTGATGTCGCTGTCGGGCAGGTGCTCCAACGCCTCGGCCTCGGCGCTCTTCAGGCCGGTGGACGTGTGCGACTCCGCCTCGGCGAGCTGCCAGTCCTCGACCTGCTCGGTCGGGCTCTGCAGCGGCTGCCGCTGGCGCTTGCGGTACGTGTTGATGAACGTGTTCGTCAGGATGCGGTACAACCAGGCCTTGAGGTTGGTTCCCTCCTGGAACTGGTGGAAGGCCGCGAATGCCTTGACGAAGGTCTCCTGAACGAGATCCTCCGCGTCCGCGGGGTTGCGGGTCATCCGCAGCGCGGCAGCGTAGAGCTGGTCGAGGAACGGCAGGGCATCCCGCTCGAACCGGGCGCCGCGCTCCTGGGTGGACTCGTCATTGGTCTCGTCGACCAGGATCACTCCTTCGCCCCGCCGGGAACCGATCGCCGGCCCGCCGGCTGCCGTCCTGACTGGACCGCTCTCCGCGCCGGACGATACCCCCGCCACCGCCCTGGTGCGCACCGGCGCGGCGACCGGCCGCCCGCGGCCCGGCCCCGTCACCCGGCGATCCTGCGAGCGCGGGCCTGGTGTGCTGTGCTGGAACGTCATCGAACCTCCGTGACGCGGGCACTCCGGCGGTCGCACCACCTCCGTGCGACACCGGCCACGCCTGGCCTCCCGCGCTTCCCACTGGCGCCAACCACCACGGGCTGTTCTCGATTCCCGGCGGGTGCTGTTCTCGATTCCTGGTGGGTCAGGTGGGTCGAACGGGTCGCGGGTGGGTAACCGAAACAGACGTGAGCACTCAGCCGCGGCGCGCTCAGGCCGTGCCGCCGGGCCCGTCTCCGGCCATGCCTCCGGGCTCATGTCCGACCGTGTCCCCGAGTTCGTGCCCAACCGTGCCGGAGGGCTCGTCCCCGAGGCGGGCGAGCAGCCAGGACGCGCCCACCTCCGCGGCCTCCCCGATCACCTCCCCCACGGGCCGGCCGTCCCGGACCCGCACCCGGAACGAGTGGTCGGCCCCCGCCACGACGTGCACCCTGATCCCGCAAGACGGGTCGGCCACCGGCATGCCGAAGGCGTCGCGCGATCCCTGCACCACGAGGACGGGGACGCCGGCCCCCGCCAGCTCCGGCCCGCGCGACGGCTTCCCGCCCGGCGGCTCGAGCGGAAAGCCCAGCGCCAGCACCGCGCGGGCACCGACGGCACGGGCGCAGCGCACCGCCACCCGCGATCCCATCGATGCCCCGGCCAGCACCAGGCGGTCGGGCGGGCCCAGCGCGGCGACCGCCGCGGTGAGCACGGCGTCCAGCCGGGCGGGGCGGTCCGGGGCGCGCCGGCCGGCCACCCGGTAGGGCATCTCCAGGGCGGCCACCCGGATCCCGGCGGCGGTGAGGCGTTCCGCGAGCGCGGTCAGCGCCGGCGTGTCGGTGCCGCTGCCCGCCCCGTGCAGGAGGACGACGGTGCCGACAACCTCGGCGCGTGGCGGGACGGGAACCACCCGCAGTCGTCCACCGTCCACAAGGAGGGGATCCTCGTCTGCCGTCGCGGCCGCCCTGACCGGCGCCGGCGACTCGGCCAGGTCACTTCCGTCCGAGCCGCCCGGGAAGGACACTGCGTGGTCGGCCCGAACATCTGTCAGAATTTCACCTTGCGCATGTGACGTGCCTCGCATCATTGCCCCTTGAAGGGTAGGAACGGTCCATGTTGTCTGGCCCCGACGCCGACACTCACTCGTCCCGGGGGTCCTCCAACACGCTGGTGTGTGAGGCCCCCGCCGGCAGTGACGACCCCTACTGGGCCTTCTACGAGGAGGTCGCCTCGGCCCAGCTGAAGGAGTGGCTGCCCGCCGATCCGGTCCGCGTCCTGGACGTCTCCGGCCCGCGGGCCAGATTCGCACGCCAGATGGTCGCGGCCGGGCACGAGGTGGTCCGGGTCGTGGGGAGCCTCAGCAGCGTGGACACGCCGGGCGAGAGCGAGCCCGCACCCGGCCCGGGGGCCGTGCGGCGGGTCGTCGGTGACGCCCGCTCGCTGGACTGGTTCCGTCCCGGCTCGTTCGACGCCGTGCTCGCCGAGGCACGGGCCCTGTCGTTCTGCCTGGCTACCGAGACCACGCTCGAGGAGATCCACCGCATGCTCCGGCCGGGCGGCCGGCTGCTGCTGTGCGTCGACTCCCTGCTTCTCGGGCTCGCCCGGCTCGCCGAGCAGCACCGCTGGGCGGAGCTGTCCGACGTGCCGCGCGCGGACGTCGTGCTCGTCCCGGCCGAGGACGGCACCATCACCCGGTGCTTCTGGCCCGAGGAGCTGCGCGCCCTGCTCACCAGTGCCGGTCTGGAGGTCGACTGGATCCGCCCGCGCACGGTGCTCTCCGCCGAGGCGGTCCGCCGGGCCGTCGCCGAGGACGTCTCCTGCTTCCCCACCCTGGTGCGCACCGAGGTCGAGCTCGCCGCCGAGCGTGAGGGCGAGTCAATCGGTATTCACCTGATCGCCTCGGCCCGCCGGCCCGATTAGCGCCGGGAATCCGGCATGCTGGCACGGTGACCACCATCACCGAAGTGCAGCGCGGGCAGGACGACCCGTGGTCGGCTCCGGTCGCGACCGGTCCGGTCCGGGCGACCGTCACCGTGCCGGGCTCGAAGTCCGGCACGAACCGGGCGCTCGTGCTGGCCGCGGCGGCTGACGGGGTCTCCCGCCTGCGCGGGGCGCTGCGCTCCCGGGACACCGTCCTGATGGCCGCCGCCCTGCGCGAGCTCGGCGCGACGGTGACCGACGAGGCCGCGCCAGGCGGCGCTGAGCCGGGCAGGCCGGGTGAGCCGGGCGCGGACCAGGGCGCCGCCGACATCGTCGTCACCGGCCCGGTCGGCGCCGTACGGGGCACGGCCGCGATCGACTGCGGCAACGCGGGAACGGTCGCGCGCTTCACTCCCGCGCTGGCGACACTGGCCCGCGGGGACGTGCGCTTCGACGGCGATCCCCGGATGCGGGACCGCCCGCTCACCCCGCTGCTGCGCGCGCTGCGCGAGCTGGGCGCCCACATCGACGGCGACCGGATGCCCTTCACCGTGCGCGGCACCGGGGCGGTCTCCGGCGGGGCGGTGACGGTCGACGCGTCGGATTCCAGCCAGCTCGTCTCCGGCCTGCTGCTCGCCGCGGCGCGGTTCGAGCGCGGTGCGACCGTGACCCACGCCGGTCACCGCCTGCCGTCCGGGCCGTACCTCGACATGACCGTCGCCGACCTGCGGGCGGCCGGGGTGGTCGTCGACGTCGACGACCCGACCGCGGACCTGCTGCGCGCCGGGGGCACTCCGGCCGCGTCGACCCGGCGCTGGCGGGTCAAGCCCGGCGGGCCGCGGCCGCTGGACCGCGTGATCGAGCCCGACCTCAACAGCGCCGCCCCCTTCGTCGCCGCCGCGGCGGTGACCGGCGGCGAGGTGACGATCACCGGCTGGCCGGCGTCCACCGAGCAGCCCGGCCGGATGCTGCCGGACCTGCTGGTGGCCATGGGCTGCCGGGCGGAGCTGGTGCCGGAGGGCCTGCGCGTCACCGGCGGCGGGCGGATCACCGGTATCGACGTCGATCTCTCCGACTTCGGCGAGGCGGCGCCGGTGCTGACCGGGCTGGCCGTGCTGGCGGACTCGCCGTCCCGGCTGCGGGGCATCGCCCACCTGCGCCTGCAGGAGACCGACCGGCTCGCCGCGCTGGCGAGCGAGCTCGGCCGGCTCGGCGCCCGTGTCACCGTCACCGACGACGGCCTGTCGATCATCCCGGTGCCGCTGCGCGGCGCCCGGCTCGACCCGCACGCGGACCACCGGCTGGCGATGACCTACGCCGTGGTCGGCCTGGCGGTGCCCGGGGTCACCGTCGACGACATCGCCACGACCGGCAAGACGGTCCCCGACTTCGCGCGGATGTGGACGACGATGCTGGCCGGCTGACCGTGGCACGCGAGATGGACGAGGACGACGTCCGTACCCGACCCGGCCGGGGCTCCCGGCCGCGGACGCGGATCCGGCCCGAGCACGCGGACGCGGCCCGCGCGGTGGTCGTCGCGGTCGACCGCGGCCGCTACACCTGCCGCCCGGAGACCGGCCCGGGCGGCCGCCCGGGCACGGCCCGGCGTGACACCCCCGCCGGCCGGCGGGAGGGCCCGGCCGGCCTGGTGGCGGCGGTGCGCGGCGGTTCCATGCGGCGGACGTCCGTCGTGGTCGGCGACCGGGTCGAACTGGTCGGGGATCTCTCGGGCAGCGCCGGCTCGCTGGCGCGCATCGTGCGCCGCGACGAGCGGACGAGCCTGCTGCGGCGCACCGCCGACGACTCCGACCCGGTGGAGCGGCCGATCGTCGCCAACGCCGACCTGCTTGTCATCGTCTGTGCGCTGACCGATCCGCCGCCGCGCACCGGGCTGATCGACCGGTGCCTGGTGGCCGCCTACGACGGCGGGCTGACCCCGGTCCTGTGCCTGACCAAAGCCGACCTCGCCGACCCGGCCCCCGTGCGGGCGTCCTACGAGCCGCTCGGGCTGCCGGTGGTCGCCACCCGGCCGGACGGCGACCTCGACCCGCTCCAGACGCTGCTGCGCGACACGACCAGCGTGTTCTTCGGGCACAGCGGAGTCGGCAAGTCGACGCTGGTCAACCGCCTTGTCCCGGACGCCGACCGGGCCATCGGGGTGGTCAACGCGGTGACCGGCCGTGGCCGGCACACCTCCTCTGCGGCCGTCGCGCTCGCCCTGCCGGACGGCGGGACCGTCGTCGACACCCCGGGGATCCGCTCGTTCGGGCTGGGCGCCGTCCAGCTCGAGCGGGTCCTGACGGCCTTCGACGACCTCGCGGCCGCGACCGCCGACTGCGAGCCCGGCTGCGACCACCTGACCGCTCCGGACTGCGGGCTCGACGAGGCCGTCCGGCAGGGGCGGGCCGACCCCGCGCGGGTGGCGAGCCTGCGCCGTCTGCTCGCGGCCCGCGCGACACCCGTCTGACCGGACGGCGCCGGTCGCACGCGGTCGCACAACCGTCGGCGTCGCAGCACAGCGTGCGGCCCCACAGGGCTCCGGCCAGCCATGTGATCGACAAAGGCTGCCCGGCGGATGCTGATCATGGCTGTGCTGCACCTAGTCTCGGTCTGTGACCGATCAAGGAACGGTGCCGCGGGCGGGTGAGTTCGCCCGCGTGGCCCGGCGCCGACGCCGGCAGCCGGTGGAGGCCGAGCGCGAGATCCTCCAGGCCGCGATCGAGATGATCGGCTCGGACGAACCCGGCCCGATGACCGTCGCGGCGCTGATGAGCCGCACCGGGCTCGGCCGCTCCGCCTTCTACGCGTACTTCCGGGACGTCCCCGACCTGCTGCGGCGGCTGCTGCGTGAGATCGAGGGCGAGCTGTCGGCGGCGTCCGCCGGCTGGTTCGACGGCAACGGCGACCCGGTCGAGGACTGCGTCCGCTCCGCCCGGACCATCGTCGGCGTGCACCTGCGCCACGGGTTCGTCCTGCGGGTCATCGCGCAGGCCGCGGCCACCGATCCGGAGCTGGCCGCCGGGTACCGGAGGGCGGCGGTCGAGGGATTTGTCACAGCGGTGACCGAGCGGCTCGGCCGGGAGCAGGCCCGCGGCCGGGTGCGCCCCGACCACCACCCACAGAGCGCGCGGGCGTTGATGGCGATGACCGATGCTTACCTGCGCGAAACACTGGGCCACCACCCCCGGGCGGATCCCGCCGAGGTCATCCGTACCCTCACCGTGGTCTGGTCGCAGGCGCTCTACGGGCGGGCACCGGCAGAGCCTGCCGAAGCCGCCACGCCGGGCGGGCGGATCCGGGCCGACGTCCGGTGACCACCGCGCCCGTTCCCTCGACGCCGGAACTCGTAGTCTTCCCTCGTGACTCCGCCAAACCCGAGCCCCGTCAGCGCCAACCCGGTCGAGGCGGTCGACCCTGCCGGCTGGCTCGCTGACGACCTCGCACTCGCTCTGAGCCTCGCCGACGCCGCCGACCGGATCACCCTCTCCCGCTTCCAGGCGGTGGACCTCCACGTCGAGTCGAAGCCCGACAACACTCCGGTCTCGGACGCGGACACCGCCGTCGAGTCCATGATCAGGGAACGGCTCGCCACCGCGCGCCCCGGTGACGGAGTCCTCGGCGAGGAGGAGGGCCTCGTCGGCGAGAACACCCGCCGGCGCTGGATCCTCGACCCGGTCGACGGCACCAAGAACTTCGTGCGCGGCGTTCCCGTCTGGGGCACCCTGCTCGGCCTCGAGGTGGACGGCGAGATGGTCGTCGGCGTGGCGAGCGCCCCGGCCATGAGCCGCCGCTGGTGGGCCGCCCGCGGCACCGGGGCGTTCACCCGGGACGCCACCGGCGACACCCGTTCACTGCAGGTCTCCTCCGTCGCCCGGCTGTCGGACGCCTTCCTCTCGTTCGCCTCGCTGGAGGGATGGCGCACCGCCGACCGGCTGCCCCAGTTCCTGAGCCTGGCCGAGCAGATCTGGCGCAGCCGCGCCTACGGCGACTTCTGGTCGCACATGATGGTCGCCGAGGGCGCCGTCGACCTCGCCTGCGAGCCGGAGGTCTCACTGTGGGACCTCGCCGCCCTGCAGGTCATCGTCGAGGAGGCCGGCGGCCGGTTCACCGACCTGCGCGGGCGGCGCGGGCCCGGCTGGGGCACGATCCTCACGACCAACGGGCACCTGCACGACGTCGCCCTGAGCCACTTCCGGGACTGAGCCGAGCGGGCACCCGTCCCACGATGATCGGTTTCGCGCACCGCGGCGCGCCGGCCCCGTTCCAGCGGGAGAACCGGCTGCCCGCCTTCCGCCGCGCGCTGGCGGCCGGCGCCAACGGCCTGGAGTCGGACGTCTGGCTCACCGCGGACGGAATCCCCGTCCTACGGCATGACGGCACGCTGGGCCCACCCGGCCGCCGGCGGCGGCTGGGTGAGCTGCGCGGCGCCGATCTGCCCGGGTGGCTGCCGACGCTGGCGGCCTTCTACGACGATCTGGGCTGGGGTTTCGATCTCAGCCTCGATCTGAAGGGTCGTCCCGATCACATGTCCGCGGCCGAGGCGGCGGGCGCCGTCCTCGCGGTCACCCGTGCGGCGGGTGGCACCGAGGCCGCCGCACGGCTGTGGCTGTGTGGCTCGTTTCCCGACCTGCACGAGTGGCGGCAGGCCGACGGTGACGTCAGGCTCGTGAACTCCACCACGGTGGCGAACGTGGAACAGAACGGCGGCGCCGCCGCCTACGGGGGCATCCTGCGCGCGGCGGGCGTCGACGCCCTGAACCTGCGCACGCGGGAGTGGACACCACCGCGGGCGGCGATGGTCGACGAGCTGCACGCCGCCGGTATCGCGGTGTTCGGATGGGACGCCCAGTCGACGGCGACACTGCGCCGGCTACGCGGTTACCGCCTCGACGCCGTGTACTCGGATCATCTCGGGCGGTTGATCGATGTCACCGTCGGGCACACCCGATCCGCGATCGGCGACGACTGGCCGGCGGCGGGCTCATCGTAAGGACGCGGGATGGTTGGGCCTGATGGGCCGGGGCTGGCCCGATCACCCGGAAGCGCTCACCCGCAATACATCATGACCCCACACGCGCGAGCAATGGGTCACCCGATTGAGGCGGGCCGGGCCGAATGTAGCCGTCTCACTACCAGAACGATTGACCTGACCGGTCGAATTTGACGAGGTACTCGCGATGGATCGCCCACCGCGAAGACCACATGTCAAGGACATCTAGGCGAAGGGACACGGGCGGACAGGCCCGCCGGGACGTATTCATGACACCGACGGCGACCAGTACCACACGCCCCGCACTACAACCGAGACCGCACGGCCCCGGCGCACACGGCCACGGCCGCCGGCCTGGTCCGCGACTTCACGGGCATGGGCATGGGCATGGGCGAACGGTCAGTCTTTGACGGCGACTTTGAGCATCTTCGCGGGAAAGCCGGTGCGTTCCGCGACGTTGTCGATGGAGTAGCCCTGCTCTACCAGGTCACGAGCCTGTTCGAGGGTCCAGCCCCGACCGGGGTCGACCCTGCGGACGATCACCTCACTCGCCTGATGATGTTCCTGCGGCCAGCTCAGTCGCGCGCGGCGTGCCAACGGTCGACCTCCGAAGTTATGGCGGGCATTAGCGTTACGAACCAAGGATAAGCCAGATACGTGCCTTCCCGCTCCATGAACTTCGCGATAGAGACCACGCCAGAGTAATGCGCAACCCGTCGACCGGACGCCGTCGGACCACGGGCCCGGCCCCATCATCGATGCTCACCGGACACCTGACGCTGCGCGCCGGGCCGCGTGGACAACACCGTGGTGAGACAACTGTTGACCCGGCGACTGTGCGGCGCCGAGTTGTCCGATCGACATGTCCACTTAACTTGTCCGACCGGTACTTGTCCGGCTGGTTCTTGTCCGGTAATGTCCAGCGCCCGCCGCGAACGGACAGGTGCGAACGGGTCTCCCGAACCGTACCGTCCGGATCGCGCCGGCCCGGGCGGCGGAGGTCACCTGTGGCGGTATCCCTTCATCCGGTGCCACGGGACCGACCGGCCGCCCGGGGCGCGACCGGCGGCGGATCAGTCGTCCTGTGCGGGTGCCGCCGTGCCGTGGGAACGCAGCAGGGTGCGCCACTGGCGGGCGGAGTGGCTGGCCGGTCTGGTGGTCGCCAGAAAATCCTCGAGAACGGCCCGGAATCGCACCGGGTCCGCGTGGTGGGGGAAATGGCCCGCGTCCGGGAAGATCTCCAGCCGGCTGCCCGGCATCGCCTCGTGGGCGATCCTCGCGTGCTCCACCGGGATCGCCGCGTCGTGCGCCCCCCACACGATCAGCGAGGGCATGCCTGCCGCCAGGTAGCACCGGTCCAGCATCGTGATCGCCTGGCCGTGGCCGTCCACCGCCGAGCGCAGGGTGCGCAGGAAGGCCTGCCGGGCCGTGGGGACGTCCAGCGAGGCGAACACGCGCATCAGGTCGTCCGCGTCCCGCCCGACGTCGGTGTGCAGCAGCCGCAGCGCGCGGGTGGCCGCCCAGCCGACCCGGCGCACGGGCGCTCTGGTCAGCAGCGACAGCGCATGGCCCGAGCCCGGCACCGTCGCCGCCCGCAGCACCGGGTGCAGGTCCGGCCCCACACCCCCGGTCGACACCAGGACGAGCCGCTCGCACCGCTCGGGGAACTGGTAGGCGAACTGCATCGCCACTCCGCCGCCCAGCGAGTGGCCGACCACCGTCGCCCGCTCGACGCCCAGGACGGTCAGCAGGTCGCGCATCCCGCAGGCGTAGCCGGCGATCGAATAGTCGCCCCGGGGCTTGTCGGAGCGGCCGTGGCCCAGCAGATCCGGCGCGATGACGGTGCGGCCGCGCGCCAGCTCCGGGATGAGGTCCCGCCAGGTTCCCGAATTGTCCCCGATGCCGTGGATCAGCAGCAGGGCCGGACCACGACCGGCCCGGAGATAGGCCCGCCGGTAACCGTGGACCGTCACGAACCGGGTGGACAGCCGCCGCCCCGGCCCACCGGAAGCCCGCGCGGCCGCGGTCCCGGCCGCACCCGCATCCGGAGCCGGAGCCGCGGCCTCGGTCCTGTCCCCGGCGCCGGCCCTGTGCCCCGCCGCTTGCCCGCCGTCCGTCACCGCCACCGCCACCGACCCTAGAACTCGATGTTGTGCATCACGTGCTTGATACGGGTGTAGTCCTCCAGCCCGTAGACCGACAGGTCCTTTCCGTAACCGCTCTTCTTGAATCCTCCATGTGGCATCTCCGCAACGATGGAAATGTGCGTGTTGACCCATACGCACCCGAAGTCGAGGCGGCGCGCCACCCGCATCGCGCGGGAGTGGTCACGCGTCCAGACACTGGAGGCGAGGCCGTACTCGACCCCGTTCGCCCACGCGACCGCCTCGTCCTCGGCCGAGAACTCCTGGACGGTGACGACCGGGCCGAACACCTCCTGCTGGATCAGCTCGTCGTCCTGGCGCAGGCCGGCGATCACGGTGGCCGGGTAGAAGTAGCCGGGCCGGTCCAGCGGCGTCCCGCCCGCGAGCAGGCGGGCGTGCTCGGGGGCACGCTCGACGAACCCACTGACCCGGCCGAGCTGACCGGCGCTGTTCAGCGGGCCGTAGTCGGCCTCGCCTCCGCCGGCCGCGGCCCCGCCGGTCTGGCCGCCGGTCTGGCCGCCGGCGGCGGGCGGGCCGGTCGTGGTGGCGCGGGCGGCCTCGGCGAGCGCGTCGGCGAGCTCGCCCGCGATGCCGGGCCCGGCGAGCACCCGGGTCGCGGCCGTGCAGTCCTGGCCGGCGTTGAAGTACGCCGCCCCGGCGATCTCCGCGGCGACCACGGCCGGGTCGACGTCATCAAAGACGATCACCGGGGCCTTGCCTCCGAGCTCGAGGTGTACCCGCTTGAGCGAGTCGGCCGCCCCTCGTGCGACCTCCATGCCCGCGCGCACGCTGCCCGTCACCGAAATCATCGCCGGGCCCGGGTGGGCGACGAGGGCGCGGCCGGTGTCCCGGTCACCACAGACCACGTTGAGCACACCCGGCGGGAGGATCTCGGCCGCGATCTCGGCGAGCAGCAGCGAGCTGGCGGGCGTGGTCTCCGCGGGCTTGAGCACGACCGTGTTCCCGGCCGCCAACGCCGGGGCGATCTTCCAGACGGCCATCATCAGCGGGTAGTTCCAGGGGGTCACCTGGGCGCAGACACCGATCGGCTCACGCCGGACGTAGCTGGTGTGGCCCGCCAGGTACTCCCCCGCCGACCGGCCCTCCAGCAGCCGCGCCGCCCCGGCGAAGAACCGGATCTGGTCGGCCGACGGGGCGATCTCCTCGTCAAGGGTGAGCTGGCGCGGCTTGCCGGTGTTCGCGCACTCCACGTCGGCGATCTCGGCCGCCCGTTCCTCGACGGCGTCGGCGAGGCGGAGCAGGGCACGGGAGCGCTCGCTCGGCGTGCTGTCCCGCCAGCCCTCGAACGCCTCACCGGCGGCCCGCACGGCGGCGTCCACGTCGGCCGGCCCGGAGCTCGGCGCGTGCGCGAGGACCTCGCCGGTGGCGGGATTGAGCACCGGCATCGTCCGCCCGTCCAGCGACGGTGCCTGCTTCCCCCCGACGAAATTGCTCAGCGTCCGTTCCATGGGTGTCCGTTCCATGGGTGTCCGTTCCATCGGTGTCCGTTCCATGCGTCCGGCTCCCTCCGGTCGTCCGAGCACCACCCAACGGACACGATGGTTCCACGAACCAGGTGCCACCGATAGCGCATTCAACTCGCTCTTATGCAACCGAAAACTTCGAGAAAGGACCGTTTCGGCGACGTCTGTAGCCCGCCGTGCGGGCCCGGGAGGGACCGGGTGCGACCCTGGTGCACCGGGCCCGACCGGTCCCGGTTCCGGTGACACAGTCATCACGACGGAACGATCTGTTCCGGCGGAGCGGGAGGCGACGGGCACCGTGCGCGACACCGACACCGGAGCAGAGGCCGACGAAGCGGTCACACCGACGGCCGTCAGCAAGGCGCCGGCGCGCCGGGCGATGGTCAGCCCGACGGGCTGGTCGCTGTGGACGGACACCCTGGACGGCGCGGCGCGCCGCCCCCGGCCGCGGGCCCGCGGCGCGCTCACCGCCGACGTCTGCGTCGTCGGAGCCGGCTACACGGGCCTGTGGACGGCCTACTACCTGGCCCGCACCCATCCCGCGCTACGGGTGATCGTGGTGGAGAAGGAGACGGCCGGGTTCGGCGCCTCCGGGCGCAACGGGGGCTGGTGCTCGGCGCTGTTCCCCAACACGGCCCTCGCCGGGCAGATGCGGCCCGCCCTGGCGGCGACCGTCGACGAGGTCGGCGCGGTCGCCCGCGAGGAGGGCATCGACTGCGACTTCGTCAAGGCCGGCTACCTGAGCGTGGCGACCACACCGGCACAGGCTGCCCGGCTGCGCCGCGAGGCCGGCTCCGCCTGGCTGGACGCCGCCGCGGTGGCGGGCATCGTGCGGGTCGCGGGGGCCGAGGGCGGCGTCCTGGACCCGGACTGCGCCGCGCTCCATCCCGGCCGGCTCGCGCGCGGGCTCGCCGACGCGGTCGAGCGCCGCGGGGTCACGTTGTTCGAGCGCAGCCGCGCGCGCCGGATCGTCCCGGGCCGGGTCGTACTGGAGGGCGGGGTCGTGCGGGCGGACGCGATCGTGCGCGCGACGGAGGCCTACACCGCGGCGCTGCCCGGTCTGCGCCGCGAGCTCGTGCCCGTCTACTCGCTGCTGATCGCCACCGAGCCGCTGCCGCCGGCGGTCTGGGACGAGATCGGCTGGGAGCGGCGGGTCACCGTCGGCGACGGCCGCCATATGATCATCTACGCGCAGCGCACGGCGGACGGGCGGATCGTGCTCGGCGGCCGCGGGGCGCCTTACCACTTCGGCTCGCGGGTCCGGCCGTCCTTCGACGTCGTGCCGGCCGTCTTCGACCATCTGCGGCGCACCCTCGGCGCGCTGTTCCCGGCCGCCGCGTCGGCCCGGATCACCCACCGCTGGGGCGGGCCACTGGGGGTTCCCCGCGACTGGACACCCGCCGTCCACCTGGACCGGGAGACCGGGCTGGCCCACGCGGGCGGGTACGTGGGCGACGGGGTCGCGGCGAGCGCCCTCGCCGGCCGGACGCTCGCCGAGCTGATCACCGGGCGCACCTCGGAGCGCACCGGCCTGCCCTGGGTCGGCCACTCCCGGCGGCGCTGGGAGCCCGAGCCGCTGCGGTGGCTGGGTGTGAACGGCGGCGCGCTGCTGGCGTCCGCCGCCGACGCCCGCGAGAACCGCACCGGACGGCCGTCCCGCCTCGGCTCGACCCTGTCCGTCCTCACCGGCGGCCACTGACGCCAGCGACCGCCGACAGTCAGCGAATGCTGACAGTCAGAGAATGCTGACAGTCAGCGACCATTGGCAGTCAGCGGCCGCGACGGCCGGCGGGCGCTCACGGCCGGCGGGCGCTCACGGCCGGCGGGCGCAGGACCCGTCAGCCGCGGGCGAGGTCCGCGGCCATCGCGTCGAGGCTCGCCAGGTAGCGGTCGACGTCGGCGTCGGTGTGCTGGACGGACAGCGTCCACTCCTCCTCCCGGCCGGGGGCCATCAGCACCTGCCGGTTGGCGTTGTAGAGCCAGGCCAGCTCCGGCAGGACCGCGTTCTGGTGGGCCATGAAGGACGTGTAGTCCCGGATCGGGGCGTCGGTGAAGTGGACGCATCCCTTCGAGCTGATCCCGACGGCGTAGCCGGCGATGCCGTGGCGGGCCAGGATCGCGGTGCAGCCGTCCACCAGGCGGTCGTTGAGGCGGTCGAGGTGGGCGTAGGCGTCCGGGGTCAGGACCTCGGTCAGGCTGGCCCGCGCCGCCGCCATGACCAGCGGGTTGCCGTTGAAGGTCCCCACCTGTTTCACCCTGTCCTCGGCGACCGCGGCCATCAGCTCCGCGGTGGCGCCGATCGCGCCGGCCGGCAGTCCGCCGCCGAGCGCCTTGGCGAGGGTGACCATGTCGGGCAGCACCCCGAACCGCTCGACGGCGCCGCCGGCCGCGACGCACAGCCCGGTCTTGACCTCGTCGAAGATGAGCACGATGCCGTGCCTGCGTGTGATCTCCCGGACGGCCTCCAGGTAGCCCGGCTCGGGCAGGACGACGCCGAGGTTCATCATCGCCGCCTCCATGATCACACAGGCGGGCTTGCGCCCCTCGGCCTCGAGCGCGGCGATCCGCCGTTCCATCGCCGCCGCGTCGTTGAACGGCACGGGCACCGTCAGGTCGACCACCGCCTGCGGGATTCCCGCGCCGTAGGCCAGGGAGTTCATATGGTCCGCCGGCCCGATGTCCCCGTAGGGGGTGCCGATCGAGACCATCACGTAGTCGTGATGGCCGTGGTACGAGCCGAAGATCTTGACGATGGTGTCCCGGCCGGTCACCCCGCGGGCGATGCGGATGGCGTCCATGGTCGCCTCGGAGCCGGAGTTGACGTAACGCCACTGCGGCAGCCCGAAGCGGCGGGCCAGCTCCTCGCTGACCAGCACCGAATCCTCGGTGGGCATGGCGAAGTGCGAGCCGAGCGCCATCCGCTCGGTCACCGCGCGCACGATCGCGGGGTGGGCGTGGCCCTGAACCATCGAGCCGTACCCGTTGTGGAAGTCGGAGTACTCGTTGCCGTCGACGTCCCAGACCAGCGAGCCGCGGCCGTGCGTGAGGTAGATCGGCCAGGGGTCGCGCAGCTGGTAGGAGGACGGGACCCCGCCGGTCATCGTCCGCAGGGCACGGGTGTGCATGGCCTCGGACGCCGGAGTGCGGGCCTGCAGCGCGCGCTCCTCCCGCTCGAGGAGATCGGTCACCCGCCCGGCGTGCCCAGTCCGCGGCGGGTCACCGGGACGAGGAGTCGTGGTCGTCGCGTTGGACACCGTCACCGCACCCTTCCCTTGCTCTCGGCTATCGAAAGCGTAGCCCCGGGGCGCTGTTTGCGATGGAATCCGTGGAGACGGAGAGGTAGAAATGCCATATCCAGGCCAACGCCCCCGCGCCCATACGATGACGCGCAGCGAGTACTTGCCCCACGATCGGCGTCCATCGGACGAAACATCCAGGAGGATGTCGCGTGCAGTCACGCAGGTCGCCCGGTCAGCGCCAGACTCCGGAACCGCTGCTGGACGACATCAACAAGGCGATCATCGAGCAGCTCCAGCAGGACGGCCGCCGGTCCTACGCGGCGATGGCCACGGCCGTCGGCCTGTCGGAGGCGGCGGTCCGCCAGCGCGTGCAGCGCCTACTCGACGCCGGGATCATGCAGATCGTCGCAGTGACGGACCCGCTGCGCGTCGGCTTCCGCCGCGAGGCGATGGTCGGCGTGCGGGTCTCCGGGGACACCCGCCAGGTGGCCGAGGCCCTCGCCCAGCTCCCGGAGGTCGACTACGTCGTCCTCACCGCGGGCGCGTTCGACATCCTGATCGAGCTCGTGGCCGAGGACGACGAACACCTGCTGTCCCTCATCAACGACCACATCCGTGCGCTTCCGCAGGTCAGGGAGACGGAGACCTTCGTCTACCTGCGACTGGTCAAACAGACCTACACCTGGGGCGCTCGATGACCGAAAACGTCGGCGCCACGACAACACTTGCCACCGGGCAACCATGAAGAGCCAACAGGAGTCCAACCTTTCGCTAAGACTGGTTGATTCCGGCTCGATCGATGAGGAGACCATGGCGCTCGTCCACCATGACCCGCGGGACGGCATCCTGATCACGAAGATCGGGCAGGCGGAGATCACCGTCCGGCCGGAGCCCCCCGCGAGCACCGGCGCCGCGCCGGTCGTCCTGCTGCGGGTCGACGCCCCCATGCTGGACAGCCTGGCCGCGGCGTACCTCGACCCCGACGAGGCCCGCTCGCTGGCCCGGGCGCTGCTGCGGGCAGCCGACCAGCTCCGGCCGGCCAGCCCCTGGCGCACTCCGGAGCGCCCGACCGGCTGAGCCACGCCGCTTTTCCGACCACCGCTTCGGTGATAATTCAGGTGCGAGGATCGGAAGTCCTTGTCACGCTTCCGGGGTGACGATCACGTCCTCCCGCACGGCCGACACGTCCCGCCCCGCGGCGAGTCTGGTAGCCGCGCCAGGCTCGGCGACGGGCCGCAGCCCGCACGCCGGCCTGCGCTCCTACCTCGCGCACCTGATGACCTTCCGGTGGCGGGCGGCGGCGGTGCTGTGCGTGTTCGTCCTCGCGAACGCGCTGCTCGCCGTCGTACCGATCTTCGTGGGCCGGTTCGTGGCCGCACTCGCCGCCGTACCGGTCGACACCGGTGCCGCCTACCAGGCCGCCGCGCTGCTGATCTGTTGCGGGATCGGCCACGACCTGTCCTGGCGCAGCGGTGAGCTGCTGTGGGTGCGGCTGATCCTCGCCCGCGGCTACGACTACGAGAACCTCGTCTTCGACAAGGTGATCACGCAGCCCTACCCGTACTTCGTCGGCGCCTTCACCGGAAAGATCAGCAGCTACGTCGGCACGCTCGGCCGGGAGTACCGCGAGTTCCTCAACGCGGTGTACTGGGAGTTCTGCGAACAGCTGGTCAGGGTGCCGGCGCTCGCGGTGATCATGTTCACCGTGAACGTCCCGACCGGCTGCGCGTTCACCGTGTCGCTACTGATGATGCTCGCGCTGGGGCGGCTGACGGTCTCGCGGGTCGCCGCCGAGGAGCGCAACACCGCCGACACCGCCTCCGACCTGGACGGCCGGATCATCGACGTGATCGCGAACTTCGTCGCGGTGAAGTCCTTCGGCCGCGAAGGCGCCGAATCCGCGCGGGTGCGCGCCGAGCGCCGGGGTGTCCTGCGGGCAGCGACGGGGTCCTTCCGGTGGAACATCGTGTACTTCGCGTCGATGAGCCTGGTCGTGCGCTACCTGGTCGGACCCGGGACGATCCTGCTGAATCTGCACCTGTTCCTGGCCGGCGATCTCACGCTGGCGCAGCTGACCACCTTCCTGGCCGCCCTCGCGGTCTTCTCTGACTACATCTGGAACACGGTCTGGCTGGTCTCACAGCTGAATCTGCGATTCGCCCGGGTCGAGGAGGCCTACCACTACCTGTTCGGCGGCCGCGACATCGTCCGGGAGGACCGGCACCAACAACCCACCGCACACGGATGGCCTGCCGCCCTCGAACGACCCGACGTCCACGGAGCATCGCAGCTCCACAGGGCGACCCAGCTTCCCGGGCCGGTCGGCTACACCCGGTCGCTCAGCATCCACGATCTGCGCTTCGCCTACCCGGACGAACCCGGGCGCGCGGTGCTCGACGGCATCACCCTGGAGATCGCCCGGAACGAGAAGGTCGGGATCGTCGGCCAGAGCGGCAGCGGGAAGTCGACCCTGCTGAAGCTCCTGCTCGGCTACTACCCGCTGCCCGCCGGGACTCTGGCGCTCGACGGCACCCCGATCGACGACCGCCAGCTGGCCGGCCTGATCTCCTACGTCCCGCAGGACGTCACCCTGTTCCACCGCTCGATCCGGGACAACATCGTCTACGGCAGCGCCGCCGGGGTGACCGACGAGCAGGTCATCACGGCCGCGCGCCGCGCCCACGCCCACGAGTTCGTCAGCCGCACCGGTCAGGGGTACGACACCCTGGTCGGCGAGCGGGGCATCCGGCTCTCGACCGGGCAGCGTCAGCGGATCGCGCTGGCGCGCGCGTTCCTCGGCGACGCGCCCATCCTCATCCTGGACGAGGCGACCAGCGCGCTCGACAGCGAGAGCGAACGGCTCGTTCAGGACGCCCTGGAGGATCTGTGGGCCACCCGGACGGTGATCGCCATCGCGCACCGGCTGTCGACCCTGCTGACCATGGACCGGATCGTTGTCCTGGACGGCGGGCAGATCGCCGAGCAGGGCACGCATGAGGCCCTGCTCGAGCTGGGCGGGCGGTATGACCGGCTGTGGCGCCGCCAGAGCGGCGGGTTCGTCGCGGTCGACTGACCGTCGCAGTCAACTGACCAGGACCGGCGGCGGCCGAAGCCGACGGCCGGGAGAATCCCGCCCAAACGTCGTCCAGTGGTCGATGGCCGACCGGTCGGGTCGGTTCCGCATCGGAAATACCCGCATAAAGAAATTCCCCCGAGAGAGTGACTCTCTCGGGGGAATTTCTTCTTTGTAGCGGGGGCAGGATTTGAACCTGCGACCTCTGGGTTATGAGCCCAGCGAGCTACCGAGCTGCTCCACCCCGCGTCGGTGTGTGTCTTTACTATACAGGGACGCGGAGCCCGGATGTCAAACGAGCGGGGGAGAAATTTTCCGCCCGCTCGCCGGGCGCCCGGGAGACCCCGGGCGCCCGGCCTGGTTCAGCCGGGATCCCCGGTCCGCGCGACGGCCGGGCGGACCGCCGGTGGGTTCTCGGCGACGGCCGGCCGCACCGGTGGGCCCGGATCCCCCGCCCCGTCCATGGCGGCGGGCGCGGCGGCTGGCGCCGCGCGGGTCGTCGAGGCGGGCTCGGCGGTGGCCGGCGGCGCGGAGGCGGGCGCCGTCGTCGCCGGCGGTTTCGTCGGTGCCGTCGCCGGAGGTGCCGTCGTCGGCGCCGGGGTCGTCGGTGACAGCTGGCGCAGCCTGTCCAACGCCGCCTGGAGGTCCGTCTGGGCCCTGCCGTAGGCGGCGAAGTCCGGCGGGTTCTTGCCGAGTGCGTCCTGGCCCGCCTGGTAGGCGCGTTCGGCTTCGGCGACGGCGCCCGCCAGATCCCCGGCCGGCGGTGCCGACGGCGCGGGGCTCGACGGTGGGGACGTTGTCCCCGGTTCGGTGCCCGTGGAGGGCGCGGCCGAGGTGCCCGCCCCGGCCGCGGACGCGCCGGCCCCCGCCCCGAAGACGGCGTTCAGCGCCTCCGCGAGCGAGGAACCGAACCCGATCCGTTCACCGAAGGCTGCCGCCACCCCCTGCAGGGTCGGATATCCCGTCGATCCGCGGGCCTGGACGTAGTACGGCTCCACGTAGAGCAGCCCGCCGGCCACGGGCAGCGTCAGCAGGTTGCCCTCGATCGTCTGTGAGCCCGCGCCGCGCCAGAGGTTGAGCTGCCGGACGACGTCGCCGTTCGACTCGATGGCGGCCTGCACCTGGACAGGACCGTTGATCGTGTCGCCCGGCGGCAGCTGCAGCAGGGTGAACTGGCCGTAGTTGTCCGAATCCATCGAGACGGCCATGTAGGCCGCGAGCTTGGACGACCGCGCCGAGATCAGCGGCGAGGTCAGGTTGTAGGACGGTTCCTTGCGCCCGGGGAGCTGGCTGTAGACGTAGAACGGCGGCTGCGGCTCGCGGGTGTCGTCCGGGGACTCGGAGACCGTCCAGAAGTCCTCCTGGGAGTAGAAGTCCCGCGGGTTGGAGACGTGGTACTGCCCGAGGAGGTCCCGCTGGACCTTGAACATGTCCTCCGGGTAGCGGAAGTGCTCCATCAGCGCCGGCGGGATGTCGGCCTTGGGGCGCACCGTGTCGGGGAAGGCCTTCATCCAGGTCCGCAGCACCGGGTCCTGCTCGTCCCAGGCGTAGAGCGTCACCGTGCCGTTGTAGGCGTCGACAGTCGCCTTCACCGAGTTCCGGATGTAGTTGACCTGGTTCTCCGGCTGCTGGGTGCGGTTGCGGCTCTGGGTGGTCACGGCGTCGGCCGTGACGTCACCGAAGGTCCGCCGGGCCGAGTAGGGGTAGCCGTCCGAGGTGGTGTAGCCGTCGAGGATCCAGGTGACCCGCCCGTCGACCACCGCCGGGTAGGGGTCGCCGTCCAGGGTGAGCCAGGGCGCCACCTTGCTGACCCGGTCCCGCGGGTTGCGCTCGTAGAGGATGCGCGACTGGCCGGTGATGTCGCCGGAGAGCAGGATGTTCGGCTCCCCGAAGCGCAGCGCGAACAGCGCCTGCCGGAAGGTCGAGCCGACCGAGACGCCGCCGTCGCCGGTGTAGCTGGTCGTGAGCTGGGTGTCGTTCGGCCCCGGGCCGTCGATCTCCGCTTGGCGGGTGCCGACGATCGAGTACTGCGGGGACATCTCACCGAAGTAGATCCGGTTCTCGGTGACGCCGAAGTCACCGGTCTCCGGCAGATTGCGCTCGGTGAACGCGGGGCGGCCCTCATCGGCGGTGTTGGACGGCGCCGCGACGAAGCCCCGCCCGTGGGTGTAGGTCAGGTGCTGGTTGATCCAGTTCCGCTGGTCCTCACCGAGGCCGTCCTGGTTGAGCTCACGGACGGACACCACATAGTCCCGGGTCGTGGTCTTCCCGTCCGAGGTCGTGGTGTAGCGGTCGACGTCGAGGGTCTGCGGGAACCCGTAGTAACCACGGATCTGCTGGAGCTGCTGGAACGTGGTGGACAGCTTGCTCGGGTCGAGCAGGCGGATGTTCGGGACGGTGCCCTTGTCGTCGGCTATCTGCTGCGCCGTCGCGCCCGTGGTCGCCGGATACGGGACCGGTTTGACGTCCTGGATGTCGTACGCGGACCTGGTCGCGGCTATGTTGCGCGCGATGTAGGGCTCCTCGCGCGACGCCTCGTTCGGCCGGACCTGGAACTGCTGGACGATCGCCGGGTAGATCCCGCCGATGACCACCGAGGACAGCACGAGGATGCCGGCACCGAGCAACGGCAGCGTCCAGCCCCGCTGGAAGATGTTGTAGATGAACAGCACGGCGCAGGCCAGCGAGATGAACAGCAGGATGAGCTTCGCCGGCAGCACCGCGTGGACGTCGGTGTAGGACGCTCCGGTCGACACGCCCCGGGCCGAGAACACCAGGCCGAAGCGGTCCAGGTAGTAGGCCCACGCCTTGAGTAGCGCGACCAGCCCGAGCAGCACGGAGATGTGCGCCTTCGCCGCCGGGGCCACCCGCTCGCCGGCGGACTGCAGCCGGATTCCGCCGAACAGGTAGTGGGTGAGCACCGCGACCAGCAGCGAGAGCATGACCGCGGTGAGCAGGAAGGCAAGCAGGAAGCGCTGGAACGGATAGCTGAAGGTGTAGTAGCTGATGTCCCGGCCGAACTGGGCGTCGGTCTGATTGAACGGCTCGCTGTTGATCCACAGCAGCCAGGTCCGCCAGCGCCCGGACGCCGACAGCCCCGCGATCAGCCCGAACAGGGTCGAGACCGCCAGCAGGACGAGCAGCATGTACGGTTCGATCGCAACGCGGTACCGCTCGAGGTTCTGCTGCTCGGTCGAGAGGGGCCGGATGGGCGGCCGCAACTTGTAGGCGAGTACTATGTTCGTTCCCACCGCAATTGCCATGACCGCACCGAAGAGCACGAACAGAAGTATTCGTGTGAATACGACGGTGCCGAAGACGTTGCTGAAGTCCACCGAGCGGTAGAACAGAAGATCTGTGTAGAGGCGAGTGAAGACGCCGAGAAACACGACGAGCAGGACCAGAATGACCAGCACCGGCACGAGCAGGCGTGTGCGTGTCAGCAGCGGTCTGCGACTGGTTCCTGCCACAAGCTCCTCCGTCCGTTCCGGGCGCGGGTCGAGTGCCCGCCTTCAGGGCAACCTACGCCAGCCGAGTGTGGCTAGATCCGAGAGGATGGGTCGGTGACCAGTCCGAGCATCACCGAGTTGACCTCCGTCGTCCTGGAGGTCGAACGCCACGTCGCCGAGCTGGGCTGGGACCAGCCCAGCCAGGTCTACGCCCTCGCGGACACATCCGAGCTGCTGATGCGCGAACCGGGCCTCGCCCCCCACATCGGCGACGCCCCGCCAGGATCCCTAACGCCGGTGGAACAGGAACCGCTCCCGGCCGGGCGGCTCGACGAAGTCCTGTCCGGCATCGGCTGGCCGCCCGAGGTTCTCGGCTGCGTCCTGGTCACCGAGCTCGTCGTGCTGCCGCCCAGTGCCGAGGCCGAGGTGCCCTACGACGAGCGCGACATCGAGCACTGGGCCGCCAACCACCCGGAGCGCCAGGACGTCCGGCTCGCGGTCGGGGTGACCCGCGCCGGCATGCACGCCTCGTGCCTGCGGGTGCGCGGCGACGACGAGCTGGTCATCGACCCCGACCTCGCCGACAACCTCGTCGACGGCCTGCTCGAGACGTTCCGGTAGAGCCGCGCCCAGGAATCGAGGAGGGGGCGGGCGGCCTCGGGGGCGCCCGCCCCCTCGCCGCTCCCGCTACACGGCCGTCCCCACATGCTGCCGTCCCTGGCCGGCTGTCCCTGCTCCGCTGCGCTGCCAGCGCCTACCGAGCCGGCGTTCGTGCTACGCCGCGGAGCAGGTGGGCACGTTGGTGGCGTCGGGCTTGGCCCGCAGGGTGTTGAGCGCGTCCAGGGCTCCCGACAGGTTCGTCACCTGGACAAGCCGCAGGTCGGTGTTCATCCGGACGGCGTCCGCGCAGTTGCCCTTCGGGACCAGGAAGACCGAGGCGCCGGCCCGCTGCGCGCCGAGGATCTTCTGCTGGATGCCCCCGATGGGGCCCACCTCGCCAGCGGCGTCGATGGTCCCGGTGCCGGCGACCGTCTTCCCGCCGGTCAGCTCGCCGGGGGTGAGCAGGTCGACGATGCCCAGCGCGAACATCAGGCCGGCGCTGGGCCCGCCGATGTCGGAAATCCGAATACGGACGGTAAACGGGTACGACCGTTTCTCCGTCGTCGTCACCCCGATCATCGGCCGCGTCGGATCGTCCGTCGCCGGCCTGGTGGTGATCCGCCCGGTGCCGGCGGTGCCGTCCCGCCGGTAGGCGACCTCGACCACCTCACCGGGCTTCACCCGGCCGATCTGCTCCCGCAGGCCGTCCTGACCGGTGATGGCGACGCCGCCGACGGAGGTGATGACGTCACCGGCGCGCAGCAGGCCCTGGGCCGGCGAGTCGGACAGCACCTCGTGTACGACGACCTCTGCCCCGGTCGGGGCGATGCCGAGCTCGCTCAACGCGGCCGCGGTCGCCTGGTCCTGGGAGTCGATCATCGCCTGGGTGTTCTCCTGCCGGATCTGCTCCTGGCTGGAGCCCGGCGGACGGACCAGCTCGCTGGGCACAACAGCCCGGTCGGAGGCGAACCAGTCCTGCAGGGCGCCGAGCAGGTTCAGCCGGGGCGTCTCCTCGACGGTGGTCAGCTCGAGGCTGCCGGCCGTCGGGTAGGTCTTGCGGCCGTCGATCTCGATCAGCGGCGCCCCGTCGACCTTACCGAGAGTGTCGGTAACCGGACCGGGCGCAAAGGTCACAAAGGGCACCGGCAGCCACAGGCCCGCGACGGCGAGGATCAGCGTCAGCACCGACGCAACGAAGAGTGTCTGCGCGCGGCGGCCCATTCCCGCAGTCTACGTAGATCGCCGCCGGCAGTTCAGATGACCGCCCGCCGACCGGCCCACCTGCCGGCCGCCCCGGCCGGGCGGCACCAGGGCACCGCTCGGCCGGGAGGGACCGGTCAGGCGTCGGCCGGACGGGCCAGGTCGCGGGAATCGCGGGAATCGCGGCCCGGCTCGCCGTCCGCCGGGTCGGGCTCGCTGCCAGCGGGCCGTGCCGACGGGACGGAGACGGGCATCATGGTCACCGAGGGTGACACCTTGACAGTAGTGGCCTCACGCGCGGACGGGATGGGGCGGGCGAGGGCAGCCATGCTCCGGCGGTAGCCCTCGACGGTGATCATGGCTTCGGAGGTGCGGTCGGGTCGGCTGCGCAGGGTGAACCAGGCAAGAGCCAGGAGCACCGCGACAGGTGGGATCAGCAGGAACCACATGGCGGCCTCGACGTCGAGACGGGGGAAGGAAGATGACCAATATCTATCCTAGGTGCCCCGCTCAGCAGGCGCCTACCCATTCTGTCGCGCCATCGGCGAATGCCTGGCGCTTCCAGATGGGCACCTGTTCCTTCACGTCGTCGATGAGGCGCCGACAGGCCTCCAGTGCCTCCGCGCGGTGCACGGCACCGGCGGCCACGACGACCGCGATGTCCCCGATCGCCAGCCGACCCGTCCGGTGCAGCACCGCTATGGCGTGAACGCCCAGCTCAGCGGCCACATCGCCGGCCACCCGGGCCAGCTCGTCAGCGGCCCGGGGATGCGCGCTGTACTCGAGGTCCACCACCGACCTGTCATGATCATGATCGCGGACGGTGCCGATGAAGAGACCGATTCCACCGACCTCCGGCAACCGCACGGCGGCCAGGCATTCGTCGACAGAGAGCGGCAATTCACGCATCTCCGCAAGAACGACGACACCTCGGGCCACACCGTCGACAACGGGCACCGGATCCGAGCAGGTCACATCCACCCCCTGACGGTAACGCCCGGCCGACTCCGTTTCACCGGTCGGCCGGAAAACGCACTACCGTGGGTTCATGTCCCTACGGCACGCCCACAGGCCCCACCCATGAGCGGCGGCGGCTTCCCCTTCGGCTTCGGCCCCACTCCGGGTGGCGACCCGGAGCGCCCCGCTGGCGGGGCCCCGTTCTTCGCCGAGCTCGAACGGCTGCTCTCCTGGCAGGGCGGTCCGGTCAACTGGGAGCTCGCCCGCCAGGTGGCGGTGCGGACCCTGGGCGGCGACGACCGCGCGGTGCGGGCCGCCGAGACCGGTGAGGTCGAGAAGGCGCTGCGCATCGCCGACGTGTGGCTCGACCCGATGACCGCGCTGCCGGCCGGCGCGACCACCGCCGCGGCGTGGTCCCGCGAGCAGTGGATCGAGGCCACGCTGCCCGTCTGGCGGACGCTGTGCGACCCGGTGGCGGGCAAGGTCGTCGAGGCCATGCGCACCGGGATCTCGTCCGGCCTGAGCCAGCTCGGCGGCGGCGACCTGCCGCCCGAGCTCGCGGGCGCGCTGCCGCCCGGCGTCGACCTCGGCCGGCTGATGGGCGCCGGCGGGCCGGTCGTGCAGATGATGAACCAGGTCGGCGGCATGCTCTTCGGCGCGCAGGTCGGCCAGGCCATCGGCAGCCTGGCGGCCGAGGTGGTCAGCTCGACCGAGGTCGGGCTGCCGCTGGGCCCCGCGGGCACGGCCGCCCTGCTGCCGGCGAACGTGGCCGCCTTCGGGCAGGGTCTGGGCGTCGAGGACGAAGAGGTCCGTATCTACCTGGCGCTGCGCGAGGCGGCGTCGAACCGGCTGTACGCGCACGTCCCCTGGCTGCGGGCGCACGTGCTGGGCGCGGTCGAGGAGTACGCGCGTGGCATCGCCGTCGACCCGGAGGCGGTCGGCCGCGTGATGCGGATGATCGACCCCACCGCGCTGATGAACCCCGAGCGGCTCACCGAGGCGCTCGGGGAAGATGTCTTCGCCGACGCGGACACCCCCGAGCAGAAGGCGGCACTGGCCCGCCTGGAGCTGATCCTGGCGCTGATCGAGGGCTGGGTGGACCACGTCGCGGACACCGCCGCGTCCGAGCACCTGCCGTCCGCGGCGAAGCTGCGCGAGATGGTCCGTCGGCGCCGCGCCGAGGGCGGCCCGGGAGAGCAGATCTTCTCGACCCTCGTCGGCCTGTCGCTGCGCCCGCGCCGGCTGCGCGAGGCCGCCGCGCTGTGGGAGGCGTTGCGCGAGGCCCGCGGGCACGACGGGCGGGACGCGGTATGGGCGCATCCGGACCTGTTGCCCGGCGGGGAGGACCTCGCGGACCCGTCCGCGTTCGTCTCCGGCGCCGGAGCGGGCTCCGACGTCGACATCATGGCGGAAATCGAGAAACTCGACGACACGGCGCCCGGAGAAGACACTCCGCCGGCCTCGGGTGACTCGCCTTCCTGACCTCGGCGCTCCCGACCCAGCGTGACATGCACGGGTCTGAGGACCACACGAATTGACCGGCAAGGCGAATCAGTCGTAGCTTGACCTCGCGGCCCCCGGGTATGCGAGGCGCCTCCGGAAGGGGAAGCCGGAGGCTCCACGTTCCACCCGGGGGTTCGTCTTCCTCACCCGCCGGCCCGTGCCCGGCGTTGCGTGCCTCGCACCCGGCGTACTGTGCCCGCCCGTGGCGGCTGCCGTCGTTGCGCTGCACCCCTGCGATCGTCGGTGCCCGCCATCCGTTGCGGCCCTCACTCCCGCAACTGCTCCGCGCCGCCGCCGTGACGCACGCCATGGCTCGCGCGGCGGGCCGCCAGCCTCGACCTACCGCAGGTGGCGCCACATTTTTGCACCTTTTGCCCCGAATAGCCGGTGGTGAAACCCGCAGCGACAAGGCCCGCCCACAGGTCAGGACCGTTCGGGAATGGGCTGTCCACAGGGCGCGATCATCCGCACTGCGGCATTTCGATCTCATGTCATCGTGGACCTGTTGTCATCGCCGCCGGCCCGCTCGGTGCCGGCCGACGCGAAGGGGGTCCCGTGCGCCCGGTCCTCAAACCCGGCCTTCGCCGCCTCTGGCGGGACAGCACCACCCTGCAGATCGGTGTCGATCCGCTTCGTGCCGTGATCATCACCGACCTGAGTCCGGCGGACGTCTCGGCACTCGACGCGCTGGACCAGCCGGGCCCTCACCTCGACCCCGGCGGCCAGGCCGACGATCCCGCCACCCAGGTGATGATCGAGATGCTGGCCCAGGCCGGGCTGCTCGACGACAGTGCCGACACCGAGCCGGCGCCCCAGGACGACGCCGACCACGGCCGCCTCGCCCCGGATGTCGCCGCCATGTCGCTCGCGACCTTCGGAGTGCGTCCGCCCAGCTCGGTCCTCGCCGCCCGTAGTCTGGCCCGGGTCGTCGTCCGCGGCGCCGGGCGGATCGGCGCCCAGATAGCGGCGCTGCTCACCGCGGCCGGCGTCGGGCAGGTCATCGTCGACGACCCCGGCTCCACCTCCGCGGCTGACGTCGCTCCCGGGGGGTTGCGGTTCGACGACATCGGGCGGCCCCGGGCCCTCGCCGCCCACTCCGCGATGGGGCGAGTCGGCGGCGGGGCGCCTCGGCCACCGCGGTCCAGCAGGCCCGCGAGGTCACCCAGGTCCCCCGAGATCGAGCCCTTTCGCCCCGATCTCGTCCTGCTGGCCCCGGTGGGGATCCCGCTGGTCCACCCGGACGAATGCCTGGGGCTGGAGCGGTCCGGGGTCCCGCACCTGCTCGCCGGCGTCCGCGAGACCACGGGCATAGTCGGGCCGCTCGTAGTGCCGGGGGTCAGTTCCTGCCTGCACTGCCAGCACCTGTACCGCGACGCCCGGGACCCCGACTGGCCGATCCTGGCGCTGCAGATGGTCCGGCCGTCGGAGCGCGGCCCCGACCCCTGCGAGATCTCGCTGGCCACGCTCGTCGCCTCGATGGCGGCCATGCAGGCGCTCGACTACCTCGAGACCAGGCCATCGGCTGGCCGCGGATCGGCGGCAGGCCTGCCGGCCACCGCCGGCGGCACCCTCGAGGTCAGCAGATCCGACCTACGGATCCGACGCCGCACCTGGCCGGTGCACCCGGAGTGCCCCTGCCGCACCGCGCGCGCCGCGGCGGACGGGCCGGTCCCCGGGGATCAGTCCGACCTGTCACCACCGGTGGCCGCCCCGTCCGCCCCCGCGGACGCCATCGCTCCCAGCCACGCAGTCTGAACACGGGTACGGCGCGGGCGGCGCGGCATCCGGTTTGAGGAGGCACGATGGAGCTGTGTCCGACATCCCACGGCGAGCGGTCGTCCGCACCGCCAAGCTCGCGACCCTCCCGATCGGCATCGCCGGCCGGGCGACACTCGGCGTCGGAAAGCGCCTCGGCGGCAGGCCCGCCGAGGCCGTCGCGACCGAGCTGCAGCAGCGCACCGCGGCGCAGATCTTCCGGGTGCTCGGCGAGCTCAAGGGCGGGGCCATGAAGCTCGGGCAGGCGCTGTCCGTCTTCGAGGCCGCGCTGCCCGACGAGGTCGCCGGCCCCTACCGCGCCGCGCTGACGAAACTGCAGGAGGCGGCGCCACCGCTGCCCGCCGCCACGGTGCACAAGGTCCTCGCCGAGGAGCTCGGCCCCGAATGGCGGGCCCTGTTCGCCAGCTTCGACGACACACCCGCCGCCGCCGCGAGCATCGGCCAGGTGCACCGCGCCGTGTGGGCGGACGGCCGGCCCGTCGCGGTGAAGATCCAGTACCCGGGGGCGGGCTCGGCCCTGCTGGCTGATCTGAACCAGCTGGGCCGCGCCGCGCGGCTGTTCGGCGCGCTGACGCCCGGTCTCGACATCAAGCCGCTGGTCGCCGAGCTCAAGGCACGCATCACCGAGGAGCTCGACTACCGGCTCGAGGCCGCCTGGCAGCGGGCGTTCGCGCAGGCCTACGCCGACGACCCGGACATCGTCGTCCCCCGGCCGATCGCCGGGGCGGACCGGGTCCTGGTCAGCGAGTGGATCGACGGGGTGCCGCTGTCGACCATCATCGACCGGGGGACGCAGGAGGAGCGGGACCGCGCCGGCCTGCTCTTGGTCCGCTTCCTCTACTCCTGCCCCGGCCGGGCCGGGCTGCTCCACGCCGACCCGCACCCGGGCAACTTCCGGCTCCTCGCGGACGGCCGGCTCGGTGTTCTCGACTTCGGGGCGGTGAACCGTCTGCCCGGCGGGCTGCCCGAGCCGATCGGCCGGCTCGCCCGGCTGACCCTCGCCGGTGACGCCGAGGCCGTCGCCGAAGGGCTGCGGGCGGAGGGGTTCATCCCGGAGGGCGCCGCCATCCCCGCGGAGGACCTGCTCGACTACCTGGCACCGATGCTCGCGCCGATCACCGACGAGGAGTTCACCTTCTCCCGCGACTGGCTGCGCGGGGAGGCGCTCCGCCTCGGTGACTGGCGCTCCGCCGCGGCGCAGCTCGGCCGCCAGCTCAACCTGCCACCGTCCTACCTGCTGATCCACCGGGTGACGCTCGGCGCGATCGGGATCCTCTGCCAGCTCGGCAGCTCCGGCCCGTTCCGGGCCGAGATGGAGCGCTGGCAGCCCGGGTTCGCCCCGCCGCGCAGCGCCGCCGCACGCCACGCGGCAGCCGCGAACCGGCCGAACCGCCGCCTTCCCAGACTCGACATCGAGGACGGCACCGGCGTCATCCGTCCGCTCCCCGGACCGGTGGTCCTCGCCACCGCCCCCGCGCAGCGCTCGGGGCGCTCGGGCCGCGCACGCAGCCGCGTCCGCCCGCCGGAGCAGGCCAGCACGCCGGAGCAGGCTGGTCCACCGGAGACCAGCCGACCGTCGCGGCAGGCCCGGCCAGCTCCAGGAAACCGACGCAAGCTCGAGAAAGAGGCCCAGCCCGAACCAGGGACCCAGCCCGAACCCCGCTGACCCATCCCGCCGACATGCACTATTGCCCTAACTGCCCTAAGGCAGGAGGGCCCAGGCCGAGCCCGGGGTCCAACCCGGGCCGGGCTGGCGGGCCCCGGTCCGGGCGGGAGCTCAGGTGCCTGGCGGCTGCGGCGGCAGGGAGGCCGTTGCCTGGGCCCCCGAGCCGCCCGGCCCACCCTGGCCCGCCGGGCCACCTGGCGTGGCCCGGTCTCCGAGGTTGGCCGGGCTGCCCGGATCAGCGGAGTCGGCCGGGGCTTCGTCGTCGCCGGCGAGGCCCAGGTAGATGAAGCCGTAGCCCTCGTCCCGGAAGACCACCCCGGCGCGGTGCAGGGCGACGTCCCAGTCACCGCGGCAGTCGGGGTCGGCCGCCTCGAATCCGTGGTCGGCGGTGAGCAGGATGGCCGTCTGGTCGGTGAGGCCACGGCGCTCCACCAGGTCGAGGAACACCCCCAGCCGGCGGTCGGCGTCGGCCAGCGCGGCGCGGGCCTCGGGTGAGTAGGGCCCGCCGCCGTGATGACCGGTGTCGGTGATGGTGGTGTTCCACCAGGTCAGCACAGGTGGTTCCCGGCCGTCGGCCCACAGGTCGGTGATCTGGGTCAGCCCCAGCGCGTCCACCCTTGTCGACCAGGCGTAGTTCGGGTCGGCGGTGACCCATTCGGCGCTCGCGTGCGGGTCGCCCTCGGCGGCCGGCAGGTAGTCCTCCATCCCGCCACCGGCGGCCTCGGCACCGGCACCGCCGGCGCCCGGCCCGACCCCGAGGGCTCGCACCAGGCCGAACGTCGAGTAGCTCGCCCCGCGGTCGATCGGCTCGTTCACGCAGGCCGTCTCGGTCCCGGGGCGGGAGCGGGCCACCGCCTCGAACACCGTCGACACGCCGTCCCGGAGCTGGTCGCAGGCGACGTGCCAGGTCGCGGCCTCGTTGGTGATCACCTGGCGGTCGGTCGCGCGGTCGAAGTAGACGTTGTGCAGAATGCCGTGCCGGCCGGGGCCGACGCCGGTGATCGCCGAGGTGTGGTTGGTGAGGGTCACGCTCGGGAACTCGGCCAGGGCGCCGCCGGTCAGCGCGACGCCGCGGGCCAGCAGGCGGGCGACGTTCGGGAGCTCTCCCCGGGCGGCGAGGTCGAGCAGGTCGTTGCAGTTCGTCCCGTCCCACAGCAGCCCGACCACATGCCGGGCTCCCGGCCCGGCGAGATCGTCGAGCGCGGTTCCCTCCGCCTCGGGCATCGCCGCCCCGGCGAGCGCCGCCAGGGTCGGACCGACGTCGATCACCCGGGCGACCCGCGGCAGCAGGCCACGGGCGGTCACACCTGCCCCGGACAGAACGAGCGGCGCCCGGGACTGCCCGGCGTCCAGCGAGCCGTGCTCCCCCAGATGGCCGCCCCGCTCGGGCCAGTAGTGCCGCGGGGTGTGGACGACGGCGATGTCCGGCGAGCGCGTCGGGTCGGCGAACATGGACAGCAGGCGCCGTCCCGCGAAGGGGTAGGCGTTGCGCGCGGCCGGCGGGGACGGGTCGGCGAGCGCGGCCACCAGCGGAACACCGTGCATGGGGTCCTGGTCGGCGACCGGGTCCCGGCCACGCAGGATCTCCCACGGCCCGTCCGGATCGTCGACCGGCAGGCGCGACGCACCGTCGGCGTTCGCGACGTGCAACCAGCCGTCCTCGACCCACGCGACCAGGTCGACGACGTGGGCGAGGTCGGGCCGGGTGAGCACGGCCACCGCCTGTGCCAGCCCGGGCTCCGCGACCGCCCTGACCGACCCGGCCACCCCGGCCACCCCGGCCTCGATGGCATCCCCGGCCGCGGTGGTCGTCACGGTGCCCGAGGGAGGCCTGCCGGCGGGGACGGCCTGCACGGGAGCGCCGGCCGGCGCCTCGGCGACGGTGGCAACGCGGTCGGGAGCGACACCGCTGCGGACCGGATACACGCGCTCGCTGCTGGGCACGCTCGCACACTACCGGCGCCGACCGCACCACCAGGAGAAGCACATGCCAACTCCACGGGGCGGGACGCCGACGAGTCGGCGTCCCGCCCCCGCCCCGCCTAACCAGGCCTCAGGCAGCCACCTCCTTGCGTGGGCGGCCACGCGGGCGCTTGCGGGGCACGACACGGCCCGTCACGACGAGTTCACCTCCCCAGACTCCCCACGGTTCGTTCCTGTCGATGGCGGCCGACAGGCAGGCGAGCCGCACCGGGCAGTCCACGCACACGGACTTGGCGGACTCGACGTCCGCCGGGGACTCAGCGAAGAAAAGCTCGGGGTCCACGTCCCAGCAGGGCAGGACGAGACGCTCCCGCTCGATCCGGGAAACGATCGAGGGGTCGAACACCGGGGTCACCTCCGACACTGGCGGTTTCTTCGGTTCGGTTTCTCGGTCTTGCATCCATCGACAGCGGTCAGCTCGGGTCTCGCGATGCGGTGGCGGGTCGGCGCCGGCCCTGGAAAACACGAAGGCCGCGGACCCCTGTCGGGTCCGCGGCCTCGGATTCGCTCCGTTTCGGCGCTATGCCAGGAGCGGATCTGGGACGGGGCCCCACAGGGCGAACGGGCGCAGCGAACGCGCGGCTGCCCGCGTGACGGTCGTGTTGCCGGTGGTGATGCCGGTGCCTTGCGCCGGGCCGCTGGGCCGGGTGGCGCCATGCGGAGCGGCCAGGTGCGCGCCGGTCACGCGCGCGCGGAGAACCTGATCGACGCCGATGTGCGCACCGGACGCCCAGGCGCCGGGCCGCCGGGTGGCGTGGCCGACGAGGCGGGCCTGACCGGGCTGATCGCAGGAGGTGCCGAGAGAGGGTCGCGTACGCGTATAGGCCAGCATGACGAGCCTCATCGAGATCCCTCCCTCACCCTGCGTAGGAGCGTGCTGCTGCCACCCCGCGAGCGCTGTTGATCGCGCCCCGGTGTTCATGGAACACGGTAGGAGCCATCGCCCACGCTGACAACTTATTTTCCATGTGATCATACAAACACCCTCTGCAACAGCGCGACTCGCCCACCACCGGCGTGTCACATTCCGAGCACCAGACGTCAGCCCGTGGACGGCGATCCAGCCGGTGGACGCCCCGTGACCAGCGCGAGGACGTCCTCGCCGTAGCGGTCGAGCTTGCTCTGGCCGATGCCGGGCAGCGCCACCAGCTCGGCGACCGTGGACGGGCGCCGTTCCGCGATCAGGCGCAGCGTCGCGTCGGTGAGGACCACGAAGGCCGGCGCGCCCTGCTCCTTCGCCCGGCGGGCGCGCCAGGCGCGCAGCCGCTCGAACAGCTCGCCGTCCACCGGCCCCCCCGGGCAGGCCTCGCACCGGCCGACGCGGGCCTCGGCGCCCGCCAGCGCGCGCCCGCAGACCCGGCAGAGCACGCTCGACCGGTTCCGTGCGCGGCCGTTGCCGGCGGTGCCGGGCTCCGCACGCGCCGAGCCTGGGCGGGCCGCGGACGAGCCGCGCCGGAAAGCCGCCGCCGCACGGCGCGGCTCGTCCAGGAACCGGGACGGCCGCCGCGAGCGGCGCGCGCCCTCCGCCCGAGCCAGCGCCCAGGACAGCGTCAGGTGCACCCGCGCCCGGGTGACCCCGACATAGAGGAGACGGCGCTCCTCGGCCAGTTGCTCGTCGGTCTGGGCGTGCACGATGGGCAGCGTCCCGTCGACGAGGCCGACCAGGAACACCGCGTCCCACTCGAGGCCCTTGGCCGCGTGCAGCGAGGCGAGCGTGACGCCCTGCACCGTCGGGGTGTGCTGGTGTGCCGCGCGCTCGGCGAGGTCGGCGGCGAAGGCGGCGAGGTCGGCCTCGGGCTCGCGCGCCTCGAGGTCGGCGGCGAGCCGGTGCAACGCGGCGAGGTTCTCCCAGCGCTCACGGTCGGCTCCGGGCCCGGCCGGCGGCGCCCCCGGCCGCCATCCGAGCGCGCTGAGGACGTCCGCGACCACGTCGGCGAGCCCACCGGGGCGGTCGGTCTCGGCGGAGCGCAGCGCGGCGCGCAGCATCCGCACCGCCCCGGTCACCTCGGGCCGCTCGAAGAACTTCTCACCGCCGCGCACAAGATAGGGGATCTCAGCCCGGCCCAGCGCCGTCTCGTACGCCTCCGACTGGGCGTTGATCCGGTACAGCACGGCGATCTCGCTCGCCGGGACGCCCGTGCCGAGCAGGCCGCGGATCCGCCGGGCCACGGCGGCGGCCTCCTCGGGCTCGCTGTCGGACTCCAGCCACACGGGCTCCGGGCCGGACGGGCGCATCGCGACCAGCCGCCCCGCCGCGGACCGCCCCTCCGCACCGCCCGGAACACCCGGAACACCCGGGCCGGCCTGGACGGCCGATGCTCCCCGCGTATCCGGCGCGGGCCGGGCGGCGCCGTCGAGCAGCCGGTTCGCCAGCGCGACCACCTGAGGGGTGGAGCGGTAGTCCCGGACGAGGCGGACGACCGTCGCGGCCGGGAACCGACGCGGGAACTCCACCAGGTGCCGCGCGGAGGCGCCGGTGAACGAGTAGATGGTCTGGTTTGCGTCCCCGACGACGCACAGGCTGTCGCGGTCACCGAGCCAGGCGTCGAGCACGCGCTGCTGCAGCGGGTTGACGTCCTGGTACTCGTCGACGACGAAGTGGCGGTAGCGGGCGCGGAGCTCGGTGGCGACCCAGCCGTGCTCCTCGACCACGGCGGCGGTCAGCAGCAGCAGGTCGTCGAAGTCGAGGACCCCCGCCTCGCTCTTGACCTCCTCGTAGGCCTCGTAGAGGCGGGCGACGACGTCGGGCGCGAAGGAGGTCTCCCGGCCGTGGGCGGCGGCGAGGCGGACGTAGTCGGCGGGCGCCACCATCGTCGCCTTCGCCCATTCCACCTCGGAGGTGAGGTCGCGCAGCTCGGCGCGGTCCGGGCGCAGCCGGGCACGGTTCGCGGCCTTCGCCATCAGCGGGATCCGGCTCTTCTCCAGCCTCGGCAGCGCCGTCCCGGCGACGGAGGGCCAGAAGTAGGAGAGCTGACGCAGCGCGGCCGCGTGGAAGGTGCGGGCCTGGACGCCGTCCACACCCATCACCCGCAGCCGGCCGCGCAGCTCGCCGGCGGCCCGGTTGGTGAAGGTGACGGCGAGGATCTGCCCCGCCCCGACCTCCCGTTCCGTGACCATGTGCGCTATCCGGTGGGTGATGGTGCGGGTCTTGCCGGTGCCCGCGCCCGCGAGGATGCAGACCGGCCCGACCGGGGCGAGCACGGCGGCGAGCTGCTCGGGGTCGAGCCCCTGCTCCGCGCCGGCCGGGACCGGATCGGGTGACGATCGACGATCGGGCGGCGACGCCGCGCGATGGGCCTCGGAGGCGCTGGGTCCGGACATCACCGGACACGGTAACCGTGCGCGGCCCGGGGAAGCGAAGTCACCATGGCCTGGTTATGCAGTGCGTCATGCGCAGAGCGCCGCCCACCGGACGTCGCTCACCGCAACCCGTCATCTGACGGATCGTCGCCAACGGAGGTCTCACCGTGCTCACGATGTACACCACCCCCTGGTGTGGCTACTGCGTCCGGCTCAAGGGCCAGTTGGACCGGGCGGGGGTGGAGTACGTGACAGTCGACATCGAGCAGGACCCGACAGCAGAGCAACTTGTCCGCGATGCGAACAACGGCAACGCGACCGTACCGACCGTCGTCTTCCCCGATGGGACGGTGATGACGAATCCGACCCTCCGCCAGGTCACCGAGAAGGTCACTTCCGCCGCATAACGGATACACAGGGCGACGATCTTTCGGAAGTTCACGCCTTCCCGACGCACACGCGGCCGGCTCGTGGGACGGTGTCCGTCACTGCCCGTGAACTTTGTGGGAGAGTTCGGCCTGTGTCGTCAGCACCTTCAGGACTCCCGTGGAGCACGGTCGACGCCGCGCTGAGAGCCACGCACGCACTCCATCAGATGGAGCAGACGTGCCTCGTCGTGGTGTCGACGGATGTTGCCACCTACCTACGGGTGACCGGGCCGATCCCCGAGCTGGTTTCCGGGCTGAGTGTTCCGCGCGCCCGCTGTCTACCTGCCCGGATGCTTGATGGAGCGCCAGCCGCGGGCTCCCGGGCCGACCAGGATCCCGCCCTGGCCGACACCGTCGAGCCGGAGCGGTTCGGCATTCTCAGCTATGTCGCGATGCCCGTCGTCGGGCCGGACGGGACCGTTCTCGGCATTCTCACCGGCCTCGACCGCTCATCGCTCACCGTTCCCGCCGAGACACTCAGTGTACTGAGGGCGATTGCGGACAGTCTGGGAGCGTCGGACGCACTCCGCGACCAACTCGTGCGGGAGGCCCCCTTGGGGGTTGCTGCCAGTAACGAGGCAGAGGGTGACGGAACGGGCTCCCGGGGCACCGAGAACGGTGCCGCCGGCGAGACGGGTGGTGCGGGGCCCACCGGGCGGGCGGCCGGCGCGGCTCCCCCGCCCGGCACCGCTCCGGGTGTCGCTGCTCCCGGTGGCGCCACACCGAGTGGTACCGCCCCGGGTTCGGAGAGAGCACCGCGCGGATCACAACCGCCCTCGCCGGCCGGGGGCCCCGGCCGGATACCCACCCCGGAGGCCGTCGCCCGCGCGATCAGGCCCGGCCCGCCGGGTCGGCCCGGCGCGCCGCGGCCCGGACCGCCCCGGTCAGGGCCGCCCCGACCAGGCACCGCACGGGGCCCCGGCGAGACAGGAGCCGCCGCCGGCACGCCCGCGCCCGGGGCCTCCGACATGCGGCTGCGCCGCGCGCCCACCGGCTGGATCGTCGAGGGGCCCGGCGCCGAGATCCGCCCGGTCGGCGATCTGATCTCCGCGATGGTCCTGGCCGACCTGCTCGCCGAGGACCTCAGCCCGCCCGGGCGGCCCCGGCGCGCCGATCGCGACCTCAACGAGACCGAGCAACTGAGGTTGTCGGTGATCCAGCTCGAGCACGCGCTGGCGTCCAGGGTGATCGTCGAGCAGGCGATCGGCGTGCTCGCCGAGCGCAACCACATCAAGCCCCGAGACGCCTTCGAGCGGCTGCGCCGCACCGCCCGCGGGATGGGCCGGCGGGTACACGACCTCGCCCGCCAGGTGGTGGAGTCGGTAGGCGACCCGCGGATCACCCTGCCCGGGGAGCTCGGCGGCCGCGGCGGCGGACCGGGCACGGCGGGCGGGCCCGCGAGCGGTTCCGGGGGCGGCCAGCCGCGCCCGACACCGCCGCGCGCCGCGCCGAGCCGCCGCTGACCTGACCACCGCTGAGCCCACCGCCACCACTGACCTGACCGGCACCGCCCCGAAGGCGCCCGGCCACGATCCCGTCATGCCCACCGGTGAGCGCCGTCCGCTGGGGAGCACCGTCACTCAGGCGGACTCGACGGCTCCGAGTGCCCGCACCGACTCGGTGATCTTCGAGGCGTCCCCCACCAGCACGGTCACCAGCCCCGACGGAGCCAGCAGCTGCGCGGAGACCGCCTGGACGTCCGCCGCGGTGACGGTCGCGAGCGCCCGCGGATGGTCGCGCAGGTACTCGACGCCGACCCCGGCGCCGGACAGCCCGGACAGGGTGCCGGCGAGACCGGCCGCGGTCGCGCTCGACAGCGCCAGCGTGCCGATCAGGTACTGGCGCGCGGCCTCGAGCTCCTCGGCCTCCGGCGGCAGGACGGCCATCCGGCCGAGCTCGTAGAGGATCTCGAGCAGCGCCGGGCCGGTCACGTCGGTGGAGACGTCCGCAGCGACGGTGAGGCGGGAGCCGGCCTGGTGGTGGTCGACCGAGCTGCGCGGGGAGTACGTGTACCCCTTGTCCTCGCGGATGTTGGAGACGAGCCGAGAGCTGAAGTAGCCGCCGAAGATCGTGCTCGCGAGCCGGAGCGCGGGATGGGCCGGCGCGGAGCGGTTCAGCGCGCGGCCGCCCATCCTGATGTTCGTCTGCACCGCGCCCGGGCGGTCGACGATCAGGATCGGGCCGGCGGTGGGCACGGGCGCGGGCGGGTGGCCCGGGGCGGCGGTGCCCGTCCACGACCCGAGCGCGGCCTCGACGGCGTCCAGCGCGCGCTCGGGGTCGACGTCGCCGACCAGGGTGAGGATGGCGCCGTCCGGGCAGACCCGGGCGCCGTGCAGCGACCGCACCCGCTCGGCCCCGACCTCGGAGAGCACCGACGGCGGGGTGATGGCGCTGCCGTAGGGGTGGTCGCCGAACATCCGGCGCACCAGCGCCTCACGGGCGATCACCGCCGGCTGGCTGAGCGCGATCGTCGTCTCCTCGACGATCCGGTCGCGCTCACCGCCGAACTCGCTGTCGGGGTAGCTCGCGGTGGTCAGAACGTCGGCGATCAGCGCGAGCAGCGGCTCGAGGCTGGTCGCGAGCGCGGAGCTGACGATCGCCAGCCGGTCGGCGTCGACACCGGTCCGCAGCGACCCGCCCAGGGCCTGCACGGCGGTGGCCAGGCCGACCCGGTCGTACCGGCTCGAGCCGGTGAGGATGGTCTCCGCCAGCAGCTCGGCCTCTGCCAGGTGGACCAGCCCGGACCCGGCGAACGGGATGCGCAGCCGCAGCTCGACCAGCGGGACGCTGGAGCGGGCGACGACGTCCACGCGCAGGCCGTTGGGCAGTGTGCGCCGCACGACGGCCGGCAGCTCACGCGGAACGGTCGGGATCACCGCCGGGATCTTCGACCCGGCCTCGGCGGGCGCGGAGATCTCGGCCGTGGTCGCAGCGGTCGTCGTCACCATGCCTCCTCGTCCCCCGGACGGGGGATGCCACCGCGGATCATCTCGCTCACCGGCCCGGCGTGCGCCATCAGGCGGCTCCCGCCCGCAGCTCCAGCACGGACCGGCCCTGGGTACGCAGCGCGCCCGCGGCCGCGGCGACCGCGTCGGCGGTCACCTCGGACAGCAGCCCGGGCAGCTCGTTGAGCAGCTCGGGACGGCCGCGGTGCAGCTCGAACGTCGCCATCGCCAGCGCCCGGCCGAGCGCGTCGTCGGACTCGCGCAGGATCGCCGAGGCCACCTGGGCCTGCACCCGCTCGAGCTCGCCGGGCTCCAGGCCGTCACCGGCCAGCCGGTCGAGCTCCTCGTCGACGGCCGCGAGCACCGTGTCGGCGGTCGAGTCCCCGGCGTGCCGGGCCTCCAGCGTCAGCAGCAGCGGGTCACGCTGGTCGAACGGGTCCCCGAAGGTGCCGACGTAGCTGCTGACCGCGGTGACCGAGCGGTCCTTCTGGACGAGGCGCCGCTCCAGCCGGCTCGCGTCGCCGGTGGTGAGGACGTCCGTCAGCAGGTAGGTGGCGAGGAACGCCGGCAGGTCGGTGTCGGGGTCGGGCACCCGGTAGCCGACGGCGAGCGCGGGGCGCGGGGCCAGCTTGTCGGTGAGTGCCTCCCGGCGCGCCTCGGCCCGCACCGGCTCGGCGAAGCTGCGCCGCGCCGGCACCGCGCGGGCCGGGATCGCGCCGAAGTACCGCTGGACGAGCTCGAGCGTCGCGTCGGGGTCGAACTCACCGACGACGGTCAGCACCGCGTTGCCCGGCGCGTAGAACTTGTCGAAGAAGTCAGCGGCGTCGTCGATGCTGGCCGCCTCGAGCTCGGAGAAGTCGCCGTAGCCGTTGTGGGCGTTCGGGAAGGTGTCGAAGGCGACCGGCGGGAGGGTGATCCACGGGAACCCGCCGTACGGCCGGTTCAGCACGTTGACCCGGATCTCCTCCTGCACCACCGCGATCTGGTTGTCCAGGTTCTCCCGGGTGATCCTCGGCGCGCGCATCCGGTCGGCCTCGAGGAACAGTGCCAGCTCCAGCGCGCCGGAGGGCAGCAGCTCGAAGTAGTCCGTGTGGTCGGGGTGTGTCGACCCGTTGAAGATGCCGCCGGCGGCCTGCACGTACTTCGGGTGCTCCGCCTTGCCCACGTTCTCGCTGCCCTGGAACATCAGGTGCTCGAACAGGTGGGCGAAACCCGTCCGCCCCTCCGGCTCCGAACGGAAGCCCACGTCGTAGTGGACGGCGACAGCCACCACCGGGGCCGTCCGGTCCGGGGCGAGCAGCACCCGCAGGCCGTTGTCGAGCGTCACTCGCTGAACCGGGTATGAGGGGGCCGCCACGGTGGCCCTCACCGCGCTGGACGCGGGCGGGCCGGCGGCTGGGCGTGAGGACACATCGCCACGCTACTGCCCTCGCCGTCCGGCCGGGGACCTTCGACGGGCTCCGCCGCCCCGCCAGGTCCCCCGCGCGGACCAGAGGACTACGAAAGGGCAACCCGGGCATCGTCAGGAATGACGGCGCCCACCACTGCCCGCGGCAGAGACCAGAAAGACCAGCACCGCGGCCACCGCCACCTGCAACAACAGGGTCAACAGCCAACCGCCGTCGACGCTGGTGGCAACGACGAGCCCGAGCGCCGCGCCCAGCAGACCGATCAGAACCGTCATGAGACAGCCGATCGGCGCCCGGCGCCGCGCCGGGACGACCGCCCGGCCCAGCAGGCCGACCACGGCACCGGTGAGCAGAACGCTGACGATGCCGGTAGGCGTGTCCACGGCACCGATTGTGCTCCCCGGGCCAGCCGGCACCCCCACCTACGGGCCGTGGGCGCAGACTGTCCCGGTGGGACAATTTCCGCCCGGGCTGGGCGGCTGCCTCGCCGGTGAGCTGCGCGAACTTGGTGACGAGATCATCGCCGCCATCGCGGGTGAGGTGCCCGCCTACGCCCGCCCGCTCGAGGGGTCGTTCGGGCAGGGCGTGCGGCGCGGCGTGGACGAGGCGCTGGCCCGCTTCCTCGCCATCGTCGAGGCCGGCCCGGACGCGGCCCCCGACCTGGCGGCCGGGCGCGACGTCTACGTGCGGCTCGGGCGCGGTGAGGTGCGGGCCGGCCGCTCCCTGGACAACCTGCTCAGCGCCTACCGGGTGGGTGCGCGGATCTCCTGGCGCCGGCTCGGTGAGGCCGCGCGCCACGCCGGCCTGGACGCCGCCGGCCTCGTGTCGCTCGCCGAGATGATGTTCGCCTACATCGACGGGATCTCGGCCGCCTCCGCGGAGGGCTACGCACTGGCCCAGTTCGAGGTCGCCGGCCAGCGGGAACGGCTGTGGGACCGGCTCGGCGAGCTGCTGCTCTCCGGCGCCGACACCGTCACCATCGAGCAGGCCGCCGCCGCGGGGGCGTTCCGGCTGCCCGACCGGATGGCGGCCGTCCTGGTGCCGACCGGGCCCGACGGGCAGCTCCCCCCGCGGCTGCCCACCGGCTGCCCGCGCACCGGCCACGGCGTCGACTTCTGGCTGTTCGTCGGGGACGCCGACGAGCCGGCCCGGCGCGGCTGGCTGGCCGACCGCCTCGACGGCACGGGGGCGGTGGTGGGCCCGACCGTCCCCTGGCAGGAGGTGACGAGCAGCGTCGAGCGCGCCGGGCTGGCCCGCGCCGCCCGGCTGGCCGGCCGGCTGCCCACCGCGGCCGGGCAGGACCCGCTGTTCACCGACGACCACCTGACCGCCCTGCTGCTGGCCCGCGACCCCGGGCTGCTCGACGACCTCACCCGCCGCCGGGTCGCCCCGCTCGCCGGGCTGCCCGAACGCACCCGGGCCAGGCTGGCCGAGACCCTGCTCTACTGGCTCGCCCTGCACGGGCAGCGCCGGCTGGTCGCCGAGCGGCTGCACATCCACCCGCAGACCGTCCGCTACCGGGTCAGCCAGCTGCGCGAGCTGTACGGCGACGCGCTGGACGACCCCGACACCCGCTTCGAGCTTGAGCTCGTCCTGCGCGCCCTGACCGGCCAGCGCCCGGGCGATCCCACGGCGACGGGCAGGGGAAAGGCTGTTCGGGCCGGCTGACGGGCGGGGTTCGCGCTACGGTCCGTACCGTGCGGGTGGGCTCGTTCAACGTGATGCACGGCCTGTCGCTCGCCGACGGACGGGTCGAGGTGGACCGCTTCGCCGCAGCCGTCGCCGACCTCGACTGCGACGTCCTCGGCCTGCAGGAGGTCGACCTGGCACAGCCCCGCTCGGGTGGCGGGGATCTCGCCGCCGCCGCCGCGACGGCGCTCGGCGCCCCGGACACCGGATGGCGCTTCGCCCCCACCGTGTACGGCACACCCGGGCACAGCTGGCGCCCGGCCGAGGGCGAGCGCCGCACCGACGAGCCCGCCTACGGAATCGCGCTGGTCAGCAGGTTGCCGGTGCATCGATGGTGGGTGGTTCCGCTCGGCCGCGCCCCGGTGCGCTCCCCGATCCTCGCCCCGGGGGCGAACCGCCGGGCCCGGCTCATCCTGCTCGACGACGAACCGCGGGTCGCGCTCGCCGCCGTGGTCGAGACCACCAGCGGGCCACTTACGGTGGTGACCACCCACCTGTCCTTCGCCCCGGGGTGGAACGCCTTCCAGCTCCGCCGGCTGGTGCGGAGGCTACGCGGCGTCGACGGGCCCGTCGTGCTGCTCGGCGACCTGAACCTGCCGGGCCGGCTGCCGACCGCCCTCACCGGATGGCGCCGGCTCGCCGCCCACCGCACCTACCCCGCGCACGCCCCCAGGGTGCAGCTCGACCACGTGCTCGCCCGCGGCGCGGTCGGCACCGTCGCCGCCAGCGCGGCACGCCGGACCCAGATCTCCGACCATCTCGCGCTCCTCACCGACATCCGCCGGTAGCCCGTCCGCCGGCACCACAGGTCAGGCTGCTGCGCGTGCGGTCCGGGGGCGGCGGCGAAGGCCCGGGGCGTCGAGAGCCGGGGGCCGGTAGGCCTGGTCGAGGGTGCCGATGTCGGCGCCGGGCGGGACGATCTCGTCGATGCGGTCGAGGATGTCGTCGGTGAGGGTGACGTCCAGGCCGGTGAGCAGGCTGTCGAGGTGGTCCATGGTGCGGGCGCCGACCAGTGCGCTGGTGACGCCCGGGTGAGTGATGGCGAACGCCATCGCGAGATGGGTCATGGGCATTCCCGCCTCGGCGGCGAGGGGGACGAGCTGCTCGACCACGTCGAGCCGGCGCTCGTCGTTGAGATGCCGGACCAGGCCGGCGCGCAGGAGGTTGTTCTCCTCGTTCCTGCGGACGCGGCCGGTGAGCAGTCCCTGGCCGAGTGGGCCCCAGACCAGGGTGCCCATGCCGAAACGTTCGATGGTGGGCAGGATCTCGCGCTCGATGCCGCGGTTGAGGATGGAGTAGACCGGCTGCTCGGTGTGGAATCGCGCGAGGCCGCGCTGCCCGGCGACCCACTGGGCCTCGACGATGTCGGAGACGGGGGTCCCCGACGCCCCGATCGCGCGGACCTTGCCACTGCGGATCAGGTCGGTCAGCGCGGAGAGGGTCTCCTCGACGTCGGTGCGGGGATCGGGGCGGTGAAGTTGGTAGAGATCGATGTGGTCCGTCCGCAGGCGGCGCAGCGAGTTCTCCACGGCGGCGACGATCCGGCGCCGTGAGGCGCCCTGGCGGTTGGGGTTCTGCGCGGTCGGGCGACCGAACTTGGTGGCGAGCACGACGTCGTCGCGGCGCCCTTCCAGCGCCCTGCCGACGATGTCCTCGGAGTCGCCGTAGGCGTCGGCGGTGTCGATGAGGTTGATGCCGGCGTCGAGCGCCCTGTGGATGATGCGGACCGACTCCTCGGGGGCGTTGCCCATGGAGGTGGCGAACATCAGGGTGCCCAGGGCGTAGGGGCTGACCTGGATGCCGGTCCGGCCGAGGGTGCGGTACCGCATGGTTCTCTCCCTGTGGGTGGTCGGCACCGGCTGGATGCCACTACTGTGCGATAAGCGGAAAAGGTTTCCAGAACTATACGGAAAGCTTTTCCGGTTATGCAAGCGGAGGTGACATGGTGTCCCAGCACAAGACGCCGGCCGGGCTCCCGTCGCCCGGCTCCGTCCGGCCGGGCGGAGGCGAACCGGCGCCGCGCCGGCGCGCCGACGCGCGACGCAACGTCGACGCGTTGATCGAGGCCGCGAGGACGGTCTTCGCCACCTCCGGCGTGGACGCACCGGCGAAGGAGATCACCGACCTGGCCGGCGTAGGAGTCGGCACGCTGTATCGGCATTTCCCACAGCGCTCCGACCTGGTCAAAGCCGTGGTGGAAAACGGAATCGACGCCGTCGCCGACGCGGGCCCGGCCCTGAGCGCCGAGCACGGACCGGCGGAAGCGCTCACCAGATGGATCAACCGGTTCGCCGAACTGCTCGCGACCAAACGCGGGCTCGCCTCAGCGCTGCACTCGGGCGATCCGGCATTCCAGGGGCTGCCCGGCTACTTCCGGCAACGGCTCGGCCCCGCCCTCGCGGCGCTGCTCGCCGCCGCGGTGGCCGACGGCGCGGTTCGCGACGACATCAGCGCCGAGGATCTCCTGCACGCCGTCACCGCGCTGTGCCAGCCCGTACCCGGGCGAGGGCCCGAACACAACCAGCGCATCGTCGCCATCCTTCTCGACGGCCTACGCCGCGGCACCGCGCAGCGGCCCCCCGGCAACCCCTGACACACCACACCCGCCAGGCGAACGCCCGAGAGGCTAGCGGCGGCGGCCGGCGATGCCGTCGGAGGTGCTGTCGGCGGACCACGCGCGGCCCGAGAGCAGGGCGGTGATCTCGTCCTCGCCGAGCAGAGGTGGGCGCACGACCTGCCCGGACGCGACGTAGAAGTAGGCCGCGTCGACGTCCGCCACGGCCACGCCGCGGACCCGCGCCCAGGCGACCCGGTAGACCGCGAGCTGGACGGGATCGGCGGCCTCCGAGCCGGTCTTCCAGTCGACGACCTCCCAGCGCCCGCCGCCGAGCTCGTAGACGGCGTCGATGCGCCCCCGCACGGCCCGCCCGCCGATCATCACCTCGAACGGCGCCTCCAGGGCGAACGGGCGGCGGGCACCGTACGGGCTGGCCAGGAACGCCGCCTGCAGGCCGGAGAGGTCGTGGTCGTCCGTGAGGACGGCGGCATCTGCGGCATCGGCAAGGTCCTCGACGTCGATGAGCGGCCGCTGGTCGAACATCTCCTCCACCCAGGCGTGGAAGCGGGTACCCCGCCGGGCCTGCGGCACCGGCCGGCGCGGCACCGGCCGGGCCAGGTCGCGGGCGAACTCGACCGGGTCGGCCCGCATCCGCACGATCTCGGACGCGGTCAGGCTCGCCGGGATCGGGACGTCCCGGAACGGGGCGCGCGCCATCCGCTCCTCGGCGAGCAGCAGCGCGGCCTCGCGGTCGAGCTCCGCGAGCAGGGCCTGCTCGCGGGCGGTCATCCCGCCCGGCTCGTCGGCCGGCGGCGCCTGGCCGGAGCGGATCATCGCCAGGGCCTCGGCGACGCCCGCCGCCGCCTCCCGCCGGCGGGCGAACGCCACCGGCTCGTAGGGCGCCGGCCACGCGAACTCCGCCGGGACGGCCAGCGCGGGGTTGCCGCCCCGCTCCGGTTCGGAGGTCCACACGTCCACCCGCCCGTTCCCCTCGGCCGCATGGTCGTGCAGCTCGGTGAGGAACACCGAGGGGCCACGCCTGGTGCGCTGGGTCGGCCCCCACCAGTGGCCGCTGCCGAGCAGCACCGACTTCGCACGGGTGAACGCGACGTAGGCCAGCCGCCGCTCCTCGCGCTCCTGGTACTCCCGGCAGTCCTCGGTGTAGGCCTCCAGAGCCGCCTTCGAGTCGTCGAGCTCGTAGGACGGCAGCTCGGCCGCGTCGCCGCGCAGCGGGGTCGGCAGCACCCCGGTCGTGGTCGGCCACCTGTCCCGCACCGTCAGGTCGGGAAAGACCCCACGGCTCAGGTTGGGCACGGCCACAACCTCCCATTCGAGGCCCTTCGCCCGGTGCATGGTCATCAGCGCGACGGCGTCCGCGCCGGACGGCCCGGTGATGTCCAGCCCGCGCTCGTGCTCGCGGGCCGCCCGTAGGAAGCCGAGGAAGGACGTCAGCGAGTTCGGCCCGTCGGGGTCGTCGAAGTCGGCCGCCGCGTCGAGGAAGGAGGCCAGGTTCTCCCGGCGGCGCGCCGCCACGGCACGCGGGCTGGCGGCGAGCTCGACGTCCAGCCCGATCGTGGAGATCACCCGGTGGAGCAGGTCGAGCAGCCCGTCGCCGACGTGCGCGCGCAGCGCCGCCAGCTCCGCGCCGAGCCGGGCGGCCCGCTCCCGTCCCTGGGCCGAGATCTCCTCGCCGGGGTCGGTGAGGGCGTCGGCGAGGGCGACGACGTCGCACGGGTCGACCCCGGCGACGGCCTCCGCCAGCGCGCTCCCGTCGCCGTCCCCGCCGGCGGCCGTGGGTGCGGTCGTGCCGGTGGTGTGCAGCAGCGCCCGCGCGCGGCGGCCCAGCGCGGCCAGGTCGCGCGGGCCGAGGCGGACCCGCGGCCCGGTGAGCAGCCGGACGAGCGCCGCGTTGGCGACCGGCGAGTCCAGCACCTCCAGCACGGCGACGACGTCGGCGACCTCGGGCAGGTCCAGCAGGCCGGCGAGGCCCACCACCTCGACCGGCAGCCCGGCGGCCGTCAGCGCCGTGTGCAGCGCGCGGACGTCCGAGCGGGCCCGCACGAGCACGGCCATGTTCCCGGGCCGCTCCCCCGCCGCGACCAGCTCGGCCAGCCGGGCGGCGACCCAGGTGACCTCCTGCGCCCAGCTCTCGTGCAGCGCCACCAGGGTCCGCCCCGCGGCGACGACGTCTGCCCGGGGACGCAGCTCGACGACGTGATGGCGGGCCCGCAGCGGGGCCGCCACCGCGTTGGCCAGCGTCAGCAGCCGGCCGCCGCTGCGCTGGTTCACCGACAGCAGGTACCGCGCGGACGGGGTGCCGTCCGCGCACGGGAAGTGATCGGGGAAGTTGTCCAGGTTGGCCACCGACGCGCCCCGCCACCCGTAGATCGCCTGGCAGGGGTCGCCGACGGCGGTCACCGGATGGCCGCCGCCGAACAGCCCGGCCAGCATCGTGCGCTGGGCGACGGAGGTGTCCTGGTACTCGTCGAGGAGCACCACGCCGGCCCGCGTCCGCTCGGCGGCGCCGACCTCCGGGGAGTAGCGGGCCAGCCGGGCGGCGAAGGTGACCTGGTCGCCGAAGTCGAGGACGTCCCGGCCACGCCGCGCGGCCCGGTAGTCGGCGACGAGGCCGGCGAGCTCACGCCGCCCCCGGGCCGTGGCCGCCATCCGGCGCAGCTCCTTGCGCAGGCCCTTCGTGCCCGGCCGCAGCGCCGCGCTCGCCAGGGCCGCCATCGCCCGGTCGAACAGGTCCGCGTCGAAGGCCATCAGGTCGTCGGCGGAGACGAGGTGCTCGCTCATCTCCCCGTCGAGCGCGACGAGGTCGGCGACAAGCGCGGGCATCGACTTCGTCAGCGCCTCGACGCGGCCACGGTGGGCGCGGGCGACGCGGGCCGCGAGCTGGTAGCGCGCGGCCGCGACGAGCATCCGGGTGTCGGGCTCGAGGCCGAGCCGCAGCGCGTGCTCGCCGACGAGACGCCCGGCGTAGGCGTGGTAGGTGCCGATCGTCGGCTCGTCGGCGTCGGCGTCGGCGTCGGCCGCGGCCGGCTGGCCGGGGACGTTCTCGCGGGCGCGGCGCAGCGCCGTCCGCACCCGGCCGGCCAGCTCGGCGGCGGCCTTGTTCGTGAACGTCAGGCCCAGCACCCGCCCCGGCTCGACCTGACGGGTGGCCACCAACCAGACCACACGGGCGGCCATCACGGATGTCTTGCCAGACCCGGCGCCGGCGATGACGACCGCCGGCTCCAGCGGCGCGGTGGCCGCGGCCAGCTGTTCGTCGGTGTACGGGACGCCGAGCAGCTCCCGCAGGTACTCCGGCTCCGGCACCGGGCCGGCCATGGCACCGCCCGCGCCTGCCGGCTCCGGGTCGAGACCGGGAAGTACCTGCTCGGCGGCCCCCGCCGCGCCGGTCAATCGATCACCTGCTCCCCCTCCGGCCGCCCCGGGCAGCACCGACGGAACGAACACATGGTGCACCCCTCGCCGGGTGTGGGCCGGAAGGACTCGGTCGTCACGGTCCGCACCGCGTTCTCGACCATGTCGTCGATCCACGCCCGGCCGCCGGGGAGCGCGTCCTGACGCTGCACCTCGGGCGGCCCCGGCTCCTCCGCCGGCAGGCGCGGGCCGGTGTTGTCGCCGCCCGCGTCCCGCCGGAGCTGCACCAGCTCCGCCCCGCCGGGCACCGGCGCCGGCCGCTCACCGGCGGTGGACGGCGCCCCCGCCCCGGACAGGTCCCCAGCCCCGGGCACCTCGCCGGGCGCGGGCGGATCGTGGCGGCGGGCGGCCTCGTCCAGTACCGGGTCGAGGGCGCCCTCGCGGACGGCGAGCTGGTAACTGCCCAGCTGTGCGTGGGTCGCCAGGTCACGCCGGCTCGGCGGCGTCCGGCCGGTCTTGAAGTCGACGACGTGCACCCGGCCGGCGTCGTCGAGCTCGACCCGGTCGATGAAGCCGCGCAGCCGCACGACCCGGCCCGCCACCTCGATGTCGCAGGAGAAACGCACCTCGGACGCGACGACCTCGCGGCCGCGCTGCGCGGCGTGCCACTCGAGGAACCGGCCGAGCGCCTCCCGCGCCGCCGCGCGCTCCTGCTCGGAGCGCCACCGCGAGTCGAACTCCAGATGCCGCCAGACCAGGTCGAGCCGCGCGTCGAGGGCCTCGAGCCGCGCCTCCGTCCGGCCCGTCGTCACCTCGTCGGCCAGCGCGTGCACGACCTTGCCGAAGCCCTGCGCGGGCGACGCCGGCTCGGCCGCGTTCGCCTCGTGCTCCAGGAACCAGCGCAGCCCGCAGGAGCTCAGGCCCGACAGCGAGGACCCCGAGAGCCGGATCGGCGCGTCGGGCGCGACGACCGGGACGTCCGAGCTCGTCACGTCCAGCAGCCCCCACCAGCGGTCGGGATGGGCGGCGGGGACCAGCGCCCGGCCGGTCTCGTCGGAGGCGGCGGCCAGGGCCGCGAGTCGGACCCCCGCGGCTTCCCGCATCGCCGCCGACGCCTCCGGGTCAACTGTCAGCCGCCGCAGCGCGGCGACCAGGCCGACCAGGGTGAGCGGACGCGGCGGGCGGGCCCGGACGCTCTCCACCTGCACCCCGAGCTCGGCCAGGAACCGACTGGGCTGCTCCCCGTCGTCGTCGGCGCCGTCCACCGCGGTCACCACCAGGCGGCGGCGCGCCCGGGTGAGCGCCACATAGAACAGGCGACGCTCGTCGGCGAGCAGCTCCTCCCTGGTCCGCGGCGGGCGGACGCCGCCGTTGCGCGGTGAGTCGAGCTGCTCGGCCCCGAGCAGGGTGTGCCGCTGGCGCAGGTCCGGCCAGACGCCGTCCTGCACGCCGCAGACGACCACGACCTCCCACTCCAGCCCCTTGGAGCGGTGCGCGGTGAGCAGCCGGACGGTGGCCGGGCGACCGGCCCGGGCCTGCGCCGTCTCCGGCGCGATCTGCTGGCGGGTCAGCTCCTCGACGACGGAGCTCACCCCGAAGCCCGGCCCGCGCCGCTCACCGAGACGCCCGACGGCGTCGAACAGCGCGACGACGGCGTCGAGGTCACGGTCGGCCGACCGCCCGGCCGGCCCGCCGACCGCGGACGCCCGCTCCAGCCTGGGGCCCCACTCGCTGGCCGTCCACAGTGTCCACAGCGCGTCCTCCGGGGCCGCCCCCCGCCGCAGCTCGGCGCGCACGGTTCGCAGCAACCGCCCGAGCCGGCGCACGGGCGCGGCGAGCTCGTCCGGGACGGCGAGCAGAACCCGCTCCGGATCGGCGACCGCCTCGCGCAGCAGCTCGGCCGAGGACGCGGGCAGACCGAGCACCGACCCGTCCGCCTCCGGTGCCGAGCGCGGCTCCGGCAGGGCGATCGGGCCGACGGCGTCGCGGGCAGTGCTGTCGCGGGCAGTGGTGCCCCGGGCAGCTGTGCCCCGGGCAGCGGCGCGGGCGGCGGCGCGGGCGGCGGCGTCGTGGGCGCGCAGCTCGCGGCCGAGGGCGCGCAGGCCGGCCGGGTCCGCGCCGCCCAGCGGGGAGGTCAGCAGCGCGCGCGCCGTCTCCGGCGTCAGCTGGACCGCCGGGTCGTCCGCGCAGCGCAGGGCCGTGAGGAGCAGCGCCGCCGCCGGCTCCCGCGCCGGCGGGAGCTCCCCACCCGCCACGCTCACCGGGACGCCCGCCGCCGTCAGCACCCGGCGCAGCAGCCCGAGCGGCGCGGTGGAGCGGACCAGGACGGCCATGTCGTCCCAGTCGACGCCGTTCTCGAGATGCTCGCGGCGCAGCAGCTCGGCGATCGCCGCCGCCTCGGCGCCGGCCGTCGGATAGGTGCGGGCCGCGACCTGGCCCGGCCCGACGGCCCCCGCGGAGACAAGATCGCGGTGCGCGCGGACGTGGCGGACCGGCAGGCCCGCCGAAGGAAGCGACGCCGCGACGCGGCGGGAGGCGGCCAGCGGCGCCGGGGCCATCCGACGGCACCGCCGCAGCGCGGCGACGGGCGCCGGTGAGCCGTCGGCGCGGGGGAACCGGTTCGGGAAGTCGAGCAGGCCCCGGACCTCCGCCCCGCGGAAGGCGTAGATCGACTGGTCCGGGTCACCGAAGACGACCAGGTCCCCCCCGCCGCCGGCGACGGCGGTCAGCAGCCGCTCCTGCGCCGGGTCGGTGTCCTGGTACTCGTCGACGAACACCGCCCGGTACCGCTGCCGCAGCTGGGCGAGGACGTCCGGCTCGGCGGCGAGGTTCGCCGCGGCGTGCACCAGGTCGGCGTAGTCGAGGGCTCCCTCCGCGCCGAGCGCGTCGAGGTAGTCGCTGTAGAACTCGGCGACGGCCGCCCAGTCGGAGCGGCCCACCCGCCGGGCGATGCGCGCCAGCGCCGGCGGATCGACGCCGATCTCCCGGGCCCGCGTGAGCAGCATCCTGATCTCCTCGGCGAAGCCGCGGGTGTTCAGACAGCCGGCGAGTGGATCAGGCCAGACCGGACGTCCCAGCTCGCGGGAGCCTTCGATGAGGTCGCGCAGCCGGGCGTCCTGCTCGGGGCCCGACAGCAGGCGGAAGCCGCCGAGCGGGGTGGCGGCGCCGTACGCGCGCAGCAGCCCGAGGCACCAGGCGTGGAACGTCCACGCCGCCGGCCCGACGGCGGCCGCCCCGAGCCGGACGGCGAACCGTTCGCGCAGGTGGCGGGCGGCCCGCCGACTGAATGTGAGCACCAGCAGGGACGCCGGATCCGCCCCGGCCTCGATCCGCCGGGCGACGGCCTCGACCAGGGTTGTGGTCTTTCCCGTTCCCGGACCGGCGAGGACTAGTAGCGGACCACCGGCGTGTCCCACCACGTCGGTCTGCGCCGTGTCCAACACGATGGGTCCGGCCACCGGGACGAAGGGCGACACCAGGCGAAACGACGGCCGCCGGGCAGGGCGGGCAGGCGTCGGCACGGTGACCACGCCGCACAGCACATCATGACGCTCTGACAAGATCGCCAAAGCACGGACGAGGTCGGCGCCGATGGCACGGAAGTGCTGTCAGCGCGACGACACCGGCACCCTTTGGAGCAGCACAAAGATGAGTACGAATACCACCAAAAGTGTCGAAACAGCTGCGAGTCGACGTCGGAACGTGGCAGTTTCACCGAGCATGACGGACGACGACGTCCCGGCCGGTCATTCCACGCGGACCGCGCCGGAGGCCCAGGGGGCATCCACCGGACGACGGGCGCGACAGCCACAGGCCGACGCCTCGGCCCCGGCGCGGGCGGTCACGGCACCACGCCCACGAGCCGGCACGGCGGACGGCCCCGGCGATGACGGTAGCGTCGCGACGGTGACCGGCCCGTTCGCCAGGACGGCCGGCGACGCCGTCGCGGGCGGCGGCGAGTACGCCGGCCGGGTCGCCTTCGTGACCGGATCCGGCTCGGGAATCGGCGCCGCCTGTGCCCGCCGGCTGGCCGCGGCCGGCGCCTTCGTCGTCCTGGCCGACCGGGACACCGTCGCGGCCAAGGAGGTCGCCGGCGAGATCGAGGCGGCCGGCGGCACCGCACTGGCGGTGGCGGTCGACGTCGCCGACCCGGAGTCGGTCGCCCAGGCCGTCGCCACGGCGATCGAGGCCGGTGGACGGCTCGACCTCGCGGTCAACAACGCGGGCATCGCCACCGACCGGGCCCCGCTGGAGGACATCTCCCTCGCCGACTGGGACCGGGTTCTCGCGGTCAACCTCTCCGGCGTCTTCTACAGCATGCGCGCCGAGATCCCGGCGATGCTCGCGGCCGGCGGCGGCTCGATCGTCAACATGGCCTCCGTGCTGGGCACGGTCGGCCTACAGGGCACACCGGCCTACGTCGCGGCCAAGCACGGCGTGATCGGACTCACCAGGGTGGCCGCGCTGGACAACGCGACACGCGGAATCCGGGTCAACGCGGTAGCACCCGGATTCATCGACACCACGATGGTCAGCTCACACCGCGGAGCACGCTTCTTCCAGCCGATGAACCGGCTGGGGACCGCCGACGAGGTCGCCGAGGTCGTCCACTTCCTACTCTCCGACCGCGCGTCCCTGGTGACCGGCAGCGTCTACTCCGCCGACGGGGGATTCACCGCCCGCTGACCACACCCGCCCGGTACCTACCCCGGACGGGGTTCAGCCCGGGCCGAGGCACAGCCCAGGCTGGAGATCAGCGCTGGCCGGGGCGGGTGACGTCGCCGTCCCAGCGGGCCGCCGCGAGGTCGACCCGGTCGCCGGCCGGGCGCAGCGGGGTGCCGTCCGCGCGCAGGCGGCGCAGCGCCTCGGCGGGGGCGACGGGATTCGGCTCCCCGGAGGCACGGATCACCCGGTGCCACGGAACGTCGTCCTCGTGGCCGTGCCGCGAGAGCACCGCGCCCACGGTGCGCCCGGTGCCGGCGCCGACGAACTCGGCGACGTCACCGTAGGTCATGACTTTGCCCGCCGGGATCCGGGTGACCGCCTCGAGGACGGCCATCGCGTGCGGGCTCGGCCGGCCCCCGAGGTGGATCCGCGTCCCGGCACCGGCCGACACGGTGTCCGGCGACCGCCCCCGCCGACGTCCACCAGGCCCGTCCGTCGCCCGCTCCATGCCCACCGACCTCCCGTCCCCTCGCCAGACCACCAAACAGTCATCTATCGGACAAAGCACCCAGCTGTCGGGGTGACCCGCTCGCCCTTTCGCATCCTTCTCGCCCTGACAAACCGGAATCCGCCGGGATGGACCCCTGAAACGGCGAGGAAGAAATCAAAGGGCGAGGCACAAACGACCGTGGCGGGTGGTGCGCCCGTGGCGAACGCACCCACCCGCCACGGATCTTCCGAGCGCAGGCCCGGGGACACCCCGGGGACACGCTGCGGTCCGACGGCCGGAAAGCCGGATCAGTAGACGGGGAGGGTCTTGTCCACCTGGGTGGCCCAGGCGGTCACGCCACCCTGGACGTGGACGGCGGTGGCGAAGCCGGCGCCCTTGAGGGTCGCGAGGGCCTCGGCTGAGCGCACCCCGCTCTTGCAGTAGACGACGACCCGCCGGTCCTGGGGCAGCTCGGCCAGGTGCGCCGGCAGCTCCCCCTTCGGGATGAGGCGCGCGCCGGGGATCCGCACGATCTCCCACTCCGCGGGCTCACGGACGTCGATCAGCTCGATCGGCTCGCCGCCGTCCAGCATGGTCCTCAGCTCGGCGGCGGTGATCGTGGAGCCGGCCGCCGCGAGCTGGGCCTCCTCGGAGACCACGCCGCAGAACGCCTCGTAGTCGATGAGCTCGGTGATCGACGGGTTCTTCCCGCACAGCGGGCACTCCGGGTCCTTGCGCACCTTGATCGTCCGGTAGGACATCTCCAGGGCGTCGTAGACCATCAGCCGGCCGACGAGCGGGTCGCCCACTCCGGTCAGCACCTTGATGGCCTCCGTGGTCTGGATCGACCCGATGGAGGCGCAGAGCACACCGAGGACACCGCCCTCGGCGCACGAGGGGACCATGCCCGGCGGAGGCGGCTCAGGGTAGAGGCACCGGTAACACGGGCCGTGCTCGGCCCAGAAGACGCTCGCCTGACCGTCGAACCGGTAGATGGAACCCCACACGTAGGGCTTGCCGAGCAGCACGCAGGCGTCGTTGACCAGGTAGCGGGTCGCGAAGTTGTCGGTGCCGTCGACGATCAGGTCGTACTGGGCGAAGATCTCCATCACGTTGGAGGTGTCCAGCCGGGTCTCGTGGATCACCACGTTGACCAGCGGGTTGATCTCCCGGACGGAGTCGCGGGCGGACTCGGCCTTGCTCCGGCCGACGTCGGACTGCCCGTGGATGATCTGGCGCTGCAGATTCGACTCGTCCACCACGTCGAACTCGACGATGCCCAGCGTCCCCACCCCGGCCGCGGCCAGGTACATCAGGGTCGGCGAGCCCAGGCCACCCGCACCCACGGCAAGGACCTTCGCGTTCTTCAGGCGCTTCTGCCCGTCCATCGCGACGTCGGGAATGATCAGATGCCGCGAGTACCGGCGGACCTCGTCGACGGTCAGCCCCTCGGCGGGGGAGACCAGGGGCGGTAGTGACACGTTGCTCCTCGCCTTCTCTGTCGTACCACCCGACGATGCCACAGCCGCCCGGTCCGGCAGCCGTGATCGGCGGTTCGCGCGACCGCCGACAGCCCACCGATCTCCGGACGGGCCGCCGCAGCGGACGCTCCACATGGTGCAGCGCGTCCCCGGGCCCGGGTGTTCCCCGCCCCGCCCGGGACGTCCGGCACCCGCGCGGGGGTCAGGCCGAGCGGCGGGTGGGCCGGGAGCTGACGACGTCGTCGGCCGCCGTGTCCGCCTTCTTCTTCCGGCTCCGGCTCGGCTGGCCCTTCCGGGCCCCGGCCCGGGCGGAGTCAGCCCCGGCCCGGGCGGAGTCAGCCTCGGCCGGGGCCGCCCGCGCGGAGCCGGAGCTCTGGCCGTCACGGCCGGTCCGGGCCGCCTCGATGCTTGCTCGCAGCGCCGCCATCAGGTCACCGGCCGCGTCGACGCCGGGCTGCTCGGAGGGAGGTGCGACGACGTCCCGGCCGGCGATCTTGGCGTCGATCACGGCCTGGAGCGCCTCGCGGTACCCGTCGCGGAACTTCGTGGGGTCGAAGTCGGCGGCGAGGGTGTCGATCAGTGAGCTCGCCATCGCCAGCTCCTGCGGCCGGACGTCCACCTGCTCGTCGAGGACGTCGAACTCGGGCTCGCGGACCTCGTCCGGCCACAGCATTGTTTCCAGGACGAAGACGTCGTCGCGGACCCGCAGCGTCGCGAGCTGCTCGCGCTGGCGCAGCGCGATCTTGACCAGTGCGACCCGCCCCGAGCCGGCGAGCGCCTCGCGCAGCAGGACGTACGGCTTGAGGCCGGTGCGGTCCGGCTCGAGGTAGTAGCTCTTCGCGAAGTAGATCGGATCGACCTGCTCGAGGGGGACGAACCCCAGCACGTCGATCGAGCGGGACGTCGTCAGCGGCAGGTTCGTGAAGTCGTCGTCGGTGAGGACGACCATCTCCCCGTCGGGGAGCTCGTAGCCTTTCGCGATGTCGGCGTAGGCGACCTCCTCGCCGTCGGTCGCGGCGACCCGCCGGTACCTGACCCGAGCGCCGTCCGAACGCCTGACCTGGTGGAACGAGACGTCACGCTCCTGGGCCGCGGGGTAGAGCCGGATCGGGATCGACACCAGACCGAAAGAGATCACACCCTTCCAAATCGAACGCATGTTCACCCCTCACGTCAGCTCAACCCAATAGTGACCCACCAGAAGCCCACTGGGAAGCCATGCGGACGAAACGTCACCGGCGGCCCCGTCGACGGGAATCGACGCGGTCGGTGGGGGTATCGGTGACACGCACCACCGGAAGACACCGACCACCGGAAGACACCGACCAGCCCGAGAGACCGACCAACGCCGAGGGAGACACCCGATGAGGTCACCGACCGACCCCCCGCTGGACGTCCCGGACGCCGACGCCGCCGAGCAGTCCCGGGAGCTTCGCCCGTCGGGGACGACGCAGGCGGGGCTCGTCGAGGGCGCCCAGGCCCGCGAGGTCGACGAGTTCGACGCCGTCGAGCAGAGCATCGTGGTCGACCAGGACGACGAGGAGGAATACAGGTAGGCCCCAGTCGGAGCCGGCATCCGGGGGGGCGGCCGACCATCGCGGGTACTGTTGGCCACATGTCTGCGCGGCCGCGCACCGACGGCTCGCGCCTGATCGACCTAGCGTCTGATCGACGATGCCGGTGACCGACGGGGAGGTACGCCGGTGACAGCCGAGCCCGCGGCGCCGCAGTCGCGGCCGGGCCGAACTCCTCGGCTCCCCCGCACAGCGCGCCGCTTCCAGCTACTTGGGGCCGCCCGCGAGGTGTTCGTCGCCCAGGGCTACCACGCGGCCGCGATGGACGAGATCGCCGAGCGGGCCGGAGTGAGCAAGCCGGTGCTCTACCAGCACTTCCCCGGCAAGCTCGACCTCTATCTCGCGCTGCTCGACGAGCACTCCGAGAAGCTGGTCTCGGCCGTGCGCGCGGCGCTCGCCTCGACCACGGACAACCACATCCGGATCGAACGCTCGATCCGGGCGTACTTCGACTTCGTCGCCGACCCCAGCGGCGCGCACCAGCTCGTCCTGGAGTCCGACCTGCGCAGCGAGCCGGCCGTCCGGCAGCGGGTGGAGAACACCTCGGCGCAGTGCGTGCGGGCGATCGCCGCCACCATCGTCGCGGACACCGGGCTCCCCCAGGAGGAGGCCGACCTGCTGGCGATGGGGCTGGTCGGGCTGGCCGAGTCGGGCGCGCGCTGGTGGCTGCTGCGCGACGGGCGGGTGTCGAAGGAACGTGCCGTGGAGTCGCTGGTCGAGCTCGCCTGGCGTGGCATCGCCGGCTACCCACAGCAGCCCGCCGCCGAGGCGCCCTGACCCGGCCGCCGGCGCGGACGTGTGCCGGCAGCGAACAGCGCTCCACAGCACCCGAACGACGGCCCGCAGGCCATAGTGTGGGCGCTGATCGTCCGTCGGCGGCGGTGGCCGTCGCGGAGAAGTGCCCCTGGAAACTCGACCACGCGGAGGTTATCGAGTGGAGGTCAAGATCGGGATCAAGCACGTCGGTCGTGAGCTGGTACTGGAGAGCACCCAGTCACCGGACACGGTCGCCGCGCTGATCAGCGAGGCGGTCGACGGCAAGACCGGACTTCTCACCCTCGTGGACGAGAAGGGGCGTCGGGTCGTCGTACCCGTCGACGCGCTCGCCTACGTCGAGATCGCGGAGTCCGAGTCGCGTCGGGTCGGCTTCGGTACCGCCTGACAGACCAGCAGACCGGCGCGGCGTCGGTCCCTCGAAGTGAGATGTGCCCTCACCGTCACACCTCACCTCGACGGCCGGCGTCCGCATCCGGGCGGCCCCATCCCGGTAGCCCGGTCAGGTCCCCGCTCCCGCGCTGGTCAGGTCTCCCCTAGGCGGAGAGGCCGAGCGCCGACATCCGCCGGCCGTGCGCGGCCATGATGCGGTTGAAGATGCCGGCGATCTCCTGCAGGTCCCCGACGCCGGCGAGCAGGCCGGTCAGCGCGTCCCGGTCCACCGCGACCCGCTGGGCCTGTGTCAGCGCCTCCCCCACGAGCCGGCGCGCCCACAGCGCGAGCCGGCCCGCCACCACCGGGTTGGTCGCGATGGCGGCCCGCACCCGCTCGACGGCGAACGCCGCGTGGCCGGTGTCGGCGAGCACGCTGAGCACCAGGGCACGCGCCTGCGGAGCGAGCCGGCCGGCGATCTCCCGGTAGAAGTCCGCCGCGATGTTGTCTCCCACGTACGCCTTGACCAGGCTCTCCAGCCAGTCCGACGGCGCGGTCAGGTTGTGGAACGCGGTCAGCGCCGGCACGAACGGCCCCATGGCCTGCTCCAGGTCGACCCCGAGCCGGGTCAGCTCGCGCTCGATGGCCTCGAAGTGCACGAACTCGGCCGCGGCCATCCGGCCGAGCGCGATCTTGTCCGCGAGCGTGGGAGACATACGGGCGTCCGTCGCCATCCGCTCGAAGGCGGTCAGCTCGCCATACGCGAGCAGGCCGAGCAGGTCGACGAGCGCCGGGTCGGCGGTGCCGGGCACGGCGAGCGCGGGGTCCGCGGCGACCGGCGCGCCGGTCGCCTCAGTTACGTCGGTCACATCGGTCGCATCGATCGCCCCGTTCACATCGGCGGGAAGGGTTCCGGTCCGGGTCTGCGAGGTCTGCGCCACAGCGCGATTCTGGCACCCCGCGACCCGCGCACCGCGGCGCGAGCCCGGCCCGGCGCCCGGTGCCACGGCTCGGCAACCGCACCCCAACAGCGTCGAGCGCCCTGGTAGCGGCTCCGGCGGCGGCCCGGAGTGCGGCCCGCGCGACGACGCCGCCCGGCGCCCGCGCCGGCGCGCACCGACACCTGTGAGCCCCTCGACGAACCCCTTGGACGTCAGCGTTCGCGGAGGCTGTGGGCGAGAACGTTGCAATATCACACCCGCTCGGGGCGAGACACGGGTTATCCTGGGCCCAGCCGGTGGTCATCACACCACCCAGCCATCAGGCCGCTGATCGACTGGCGCCGCCCCGACACCGGGCCGCAGGCGCCGCGCGGCACATCGCGAGCGGGTTCAGCGTAGGACACCGCTCAGAGCAGACCAGGAGCGTCCCGCTGTCCGTCACAAGCACACAAACGCCCAACAACGAACCCATCAGCGACGGCTCTGACACCACGAGCCCGGCCGAGACTCCGAGTCTGGCCGACACCCCGAGTCTGGCCCCCACCTTCGCCGAGATCGGCGTGCGGGCCGAGACAGTCGCCGCCCTGGCGGAGGTCGGCATCATCCGGCCGTTCGCCATCCAGGAGCTCACCCTCCCCCTCGCCCTCGAGCGCACCGACATCATCGGGCAGGCGCGGACGGGTACCGGCAAGACCCTCGCCTTCGGCATCCCCATCGTCCAGGTCGTCACGGCGCCGGACGAGGGCGCGGACGGCCGCCCGCAGGCGCTCGTCGTCGTCCCCACCCGTGAGCTGTGCGTGCAGGTCACCGCGGACATCGCCCGCGCCGGCCTCGGCCGCGGGCTGCGCGTGCTGTCGGTGTACGGCGGCCGCGCCTACGAACCCCAGCTCAGCGCGCTGCGCGCCGGCGTCGACATCGTCGTCGGCACGCCCGGGCGCCTGCTCGACCTCGCCCGTCAGAAGGCACTCGACCTCGCGGGCGTGCGCGCCCTCGTGCTCGACGAGGCAGACGAGATGCTCGACCTCGGCTTCCTGCCCGACGTCGAGCGCATCCTCGCGTTCCTGCCGGAGCAGCGGCACACGATGCTGTTCTCCGCGACGATGCCCGGGCCCGTCATCTCGCTCGCCCGCAGGTTCATGACCCGTCCGGTGCACGTCCGCGCGGAGCAGCCCGACGAGGGCCGCACCGTCCCGAACACGCAGCAGCACGTCTTCCGTGCGCACGCGCTGGACAAGATGGAGGTGCTCGCGCGCGTCCTGCAGGCGGAGAGCCGCGGGCTGGCGATGGTGTTCGTCCGCACCCGGCGCACCGCCGACAAGGTCGCCGAGGACCTGGCCCGCCGTGGCTTCGCCGCGGCGCCGGTGCACGGCGACCTCGGCCAGGGCCAGCGTGAGCAGGCGCTGCGCGCGTTCCGCGCCGGCAAGGTGGACGTCCTCGTCGCCACCGATGTCGCTGCGCGCGGCATCGACGTCGGCGGCGTCACCCACGTCGTGAACTATCAGTGCCCCGAGGACGAGCACGCCTACCTGCACCGAATCGGCCGTACCGGCCGGGCCGGCGGCAGCGGTGTCGCGGTCACCTTCGTCGACTGGGACGACCTGCCCCGGTGGACGCTGGTCAACCGGGCGCTGGCGCTCCCGTTCGAGGAGCCGCTGGAGACCTACTCCACCTCGGAGCACCTGTTCGAGCTGCTGGCCATCCCGGCCGGGGTGAAGGGCACACTGCCGCACTCGGCGCGGACCCGGGCCGGCCTGGCCGCCGAGGAGATCGAGGACCTCGGCGAGAAGGGCCGCGGCGCCCGCCGCCGCACCCGCGAGCGGGAGGACGAGCGTCCCGCCCGCCCGGCCCGTGCCCGGGTCCGGCAGCGCACCCGGGGTGCCGGGGCGGCCGCGGCTGCCACCGGCCTCACCGTCGCCGACGGCTCGCAGGCCGACGGCCCAGCGCTCGACGGCCCGGCGCTCGACGGTCAGGCCGGCCTCGACAACGGCCTCACCGGCACCGTGGACGTGCCCGTCGCGCCGGTCCGCGCCATCAGTGGCGACACGGCCCGCGCCGACGCCGTCCTGAGCGAGTCCGGCGAGGACGCCGCCACCGACCCGACGGCCGAGCCCGCCCGACGCCGGCGGCGTAGGCGCGGCGGCCGGGGGCGCGGCACGGGCACCGTGCGCGACACCGACGTGGAGTCGATGGACGACGACACGGCCGGTCCCGGCGCCGACCACACTCCCCAGGCCGAGTCGGCCTGACCCACCAGGGCCCGCGCGGCATGCTTCGGCGTGCCGCGCGCTGGTCACGGGTGGGACCGCAGCGTGAGCCGCACCCAGCTCGGCCGCCCGCAGGCGGGGCAGCGCAGCAGCGACGGGTGCCTTAGCGGCAGCGGGAGATGCACACTCGGCGTCAGCACCCACAGCGCCCGACGCAGGCCGATCGTGCTCGTCCGGCCGCAGCGGGAGCAGGTGACCGCGAGGCTCGTGCCGCGCGGGCCGGGCGGGCGCACCCCGCTGTAAAGGGCCCGCTTGCCGTGCGCGTCCCGGCCGATCGACGTCGTCGGCCGGCCAGAGGAGCCGGGGCCGCCGAGCGGCGCCGGCCCGGACGGCCGGCCACCCGCCGGCTCCGGCCCGGCCAGTCCGGAGGCGCTGCGCAGGCCGCCTTTCGCCGTCCCGCGGTGGCGGAGCCGGTCGAAGCCCGCAGACGCTCCCGCGCTCACACCGCCGCGCCCGAGACGGCGGTGTCCGGCCCGACGGCAGCAGAAGCGGCGGGAACGGCGGGAGGTACCGGCACGCCCGCGATCGCCCGGGCGTGCGTGCGGTACGCCTCCGCTCCCTTGGAACGGCCGGCGGTGGTGAGAATCGACCGCCCCAGGCCCGGCGCCTCGGCGAACCGCACCGACCGCACCACCGGCGGCTCGAGGATCTTCACCTCGTAGCGGGAGGCGACGTCCACGACCACGGCCCGGCTGTGCGCCGTGCGCCCGTCGAACAGCGTGGGCAGGACCCCGCGAACCCGCAGCCGCGGGTTCGTCAGCCGCTGAACGTCCGCGACGGTGTCGAGGAGCTGGCCGACCCCGCGGTGCGAGAGCGTCTCGCACTGCATCGGGATGACGACCTCGTCCGCCGCGGTCAGGCCGTTGATGGTCAGCACGCCGAGCGAGGGCGGGCAGTCGACGAGCACGAAGTCGTACCCGGCGACGATCTCGACGAGGGCCAGCCGCAGCGCGTGCTCGCGCCCGGTACGCGAGAGCAGGATGGCCTCGCAGCCGGCAAGTTCGATGGTGGCGGGCAGCAGGTCGCTGCCGTCGGGGGTGGACCGGATCACGATGCCCGCGGGCAGCCGTCCGAGCAGCACGTCGTGGACGGACAGCTCGAGAGAGTCCGGGTCGAGCCCGAGGGAGAACGTCAGGCAGGCCTGCGGGTCCAGGTCGACGAGCAGGACGCGGCGGCCGAGCTCGCACAGCGCGGCGCCGAGGCTGGCCACCGAGGTCGTCTTGGCGACGCCGCCCTTCTGGTTGGCGACAGCGAGAACCCGGGCCACGCCGAGCAGTGTGCCTACTTTGCCCGGCTGATCACAACACCCTGCGTGACCGAGTCGCGCGCCGGCGGTGACCTCCGGGGCGAACCCCCGCAAGCGGGCGGCATTTTCGTCCACCGAAGTCGACATATCCGCCAGCCGGCGGCGCCCGGGCCGTGTTCTGGGCGTGTCGCGCGGGCAGGGCGTACCCGGGGCGAGGCGGACCCGCGTTGTACCGCGCGCGGCCGCCCGACCAGCCGGACCATGGACCGGATACGCCGGGCACCAGTGCGGCCGCGCCGACCAGAAGGAGTCACCTGAATGCTCGAGGCCGCCGGTTACCTGCTCGTGGCCGTCCTGCTGATCGCCGGTAACGCGCTCTTCGTCGCCGCCGAATTCGCGCTCGTCGCCGTCGAGCCGCACCAGGTCGAGGAGGCGGCGAACACGGGCGACCGCCGCGCCGGAATCGTCCTGCGGGCGGTGCGCTCGCTGTCGTTCCAGCTCTCGGGCGCGCAGCTCGGCATCACGGTGACCTCGCTGGTCGTGGGCTACATCGCCGAGCCCGCCGTCGCCACGCTGCTCGAACCGCTACTGGACGTCGCCCACATCCCGCCGTCGCCGCGCGATGTCACCGCGATCGTGCTGGGGCTGGTAGTGGCCACCGTGACGCAGATGGTCTTCGGTGAGCTCGTCCCGAAGAACTGGGCGATCTCCGAGCCGGTGCGGGTCGCCCGGGCGGTCGCGCCGGCACAGGTCATGTTCTCGCGGGTGTTCCGGCCGCTGATCACCCTCCTGAACGGTTCGGCGAACGCCCTGCTGCGGGCGATGGGCGTGGAGCCCCAGGACGAGCTGCGCAGCGGCCGGTCGTCGGACGAGCTGAGCTCGATCGTGGCGTCCTCGGCCGAGCACGGCACCCTGCCCGTCACCACCGCGGCCCTGCTGAGCAGGTCGCTGCGCTTCGGCGACCGGCGGGCGTCCGACGTGATGACCCCGCGGGTGCGGACGGTCTTCGCCGGGGCGGGCACCTCGCTGGCGGAACTGCTGCGCCTCGCCGAGCACACCGGGCACTCGCGCTTCCCCGTCCTGCGCGAGGACGACGAGATCGGCGAGGACGGGTACGGCGTGGTCGGCGTCGTCCACGTCAAGGACGCGTTCGGAGTCCCGGCGCCGGAGCGGGCGCGGCGGACGGTGCCGGAGATCATGGTCGAGCCGCTGCTGGTGCCCGCGTCGCTGCACTGCGAGGTCCTGCTGCGCCGGCTGCGGCGCGGCGGCCTCCAGCTCGCCGTCGTCATCGACGAGTACGGCGGCACGGACGGCATCGTGACGATGGAGGACCTCGTCGAGGAACTCGTCGGCGACGTCGACGACGAGCACGACCGCCCGGCACCGCCCGACGCGGTGGCCCTCGGCGCCGGCCAGTGGATGTTGTCCGGGCTGCTCCGCCTCGACGAGGTAAGCGAAGCGACCGGGGCCCGCCTGCCCGCCGGCCCCTACGAGACCATCGGCGGGCTCGTCCTGGCCCGCCTCGGCCGGCTGGGAAGGCCGCGTGACGTCGTCCAGGTCGAGGGCCATGAGCTCGTTGTGGCCTCGGTCGACGGCCACCGGATCGACCGGGTACGCCTCAGCCCCACGGAAGCCACGGACGGGACACCCGCCCGGGCGGACGCACCCGGGCACGCTGGGACGTCCGGGCACGCGGGCAGGTCCGGGCACGCGGGCACGTCCGAGCGGGCGGGCGACCGATGAACCTGCTGGCTGTTCTCGCCGGCGTGCTGCTGCTCGCCGGGAACGCGTTCTTCGTCGGCGCCGAGTTCGCGCTGATCTCGGCCCGCCGCGACCGGGTCGAGCCGATGGCGGAGGACGGCGACAAGCGGGCGGCGGCCGTCCTGTCGCACATGGAGCACCTCTCCCCCATGCTCGCCGCCACCCAGCTCGGCATCACCGTGTGCTCGCTGGCCTTGGGCGCGGTCGCCGAGCCGGCGGTCGCCCACCTCCTCGAGGCCGGGCTCGAGGCGGCGAACGTCCCCGTCGGCGCCCAGCACGCCATCGCCTTCGTGATCGCGCTGTGCATCGTGGTGTCGCTGCACATGGTGCTGGGCGAGATGGTCCCGAAGAACCTCTCGATCGCCGGCCCGGAGCGCGCGGCGCTCTGGCTGGGCCCGCCGCTGTTCGCGTTCGCCCGGTTCACCCGGCCGTTCATCGCCTTCCTGAACCACTTCGCGAACGCGGTGCTGCGGCTGCTGCGGGTCACCCCGTCGGACGAGCTGACCTCCGCCTACACCCCGGAGGAACTGGGGGCGCTGATCGGGCAGTCCCGGCAGGAGGGCCTGCTGCCCGCCGGTGAGCACGAGCTGCTCACGCACGCGCTCGAACTGTCCGGACGGACCGTCCGGACAGTGATGATCCCGTTGTCGGAGATCGTCACCGTGCCGTGGACGGTCACCGCCGCCCAGCTGGAGGAGGCCGTGGCCGAAACGGGCTACTCCCGGTTCCCCGTCCGTGCCCCGGGCCAGGACGCCGGTCGCGAGCCAGGCGGTGGCGTGGGGCCCGTGGCGGAGCCGGCCGGCTTCCTGCACGCCAAGGACGTCCTCGGTGTTCCCGAGCAGGAGCGCGACGAGCCGCTGCCGCCCCGCCGGCTGCGCCGGATGGCCGAGATCGGGGTCGACCTGCACCTGGACGAGGCGCTCCGCCTCATGCAGCGCACCAACAGCCACCTGGGCCGGGCGGTGGACGCGGCCGGCACCACCCTGGGCGTCGTCGCCATGGAGGACGTCGTCGAGGAGTTCGTCGGCGAGGTGGAGGACGCGAGCCATCGCGAGACGGCCGACCCCCGACCGTGAACGGCCGGTCCCGCGGGAACGCGGAGCGCCGGGGGCGCGGCCGCGCCCCCACGAGACCGAGCGGCGGGACGAGTGGTCAGCCGGCAGCCGGCGCGGCGGTCTGGATGACCTCGAACGACCAGAGCGTGGCGCCGGACGCGGCCGGCCCACCCGGAGCACCGTGCCCACCCGGGGCGCCATGGCCGGCGGGAGCACCATGGCCGGCGGGAGCGGCGCCCGAACCGCCGGGGTGGCCGCCGGGGTGGCCCTGGCCGGACGACGCCTCCACGCCGGCCGCCCGGTGGCCCTCACTGAACGCCATCGAGGACTGCCACTTCTGGAAGTCCTCCTCGCTGCGCCACCGGGTGTAGACGAGGTAGGTGTCGGTTCCCTCGAGCGGGCGCAGGAGCTCGAACCACTCGAACCCGTCCGCCTTCTCGACCATCCCGGCCCGCCCGGCGAACCGCGACTCCAGGGTCTCCCGCATCGCCGGGGGGACCGTGAGGACATTGATCTTCACGACGCTCATGACCGTCACGGTAGTGCGCCGTGCCGCGCCGTGACACGGTCGATCCCCACGTGTGGCGCATGGCCGCGGACGGGGCAGGGCCTCGGCGCCATCCCCCACCCGGACGGGTACTACAGTCGGCGAGCGTGTCCCGACTTCCCCGGCTGGCCGTGGTCATCGACGCCGGTTCCGGTCCCGGCGCACCGCCCCCCGGTGCCGGCACAGCCGCGCTCATCGCCCTGGTGGACGGCGGACTGGACGGCATCGGCGTGATCGCGGGTGACCCGTCCTCCCCGCCGGCCCGGGAGGCTGCCCGCACGCTCGGCGAGTTCGGCATGGCCGACCGCCTCACCATCGTCCCCGGCCCACTGGTGCTACGCACCGGCCCGGACGGCGGCCGCCCGTTCGCACTGGACATCTCCGACCCAGCCGGTGTTGGCGCCTCTGGCGCTGACCCCGCCAGCGTTGGCACCTCCGGCGCCGCCCCGGCCGGCACCGCCCCGGCCGGTGTTGGCCTGGCTGATGTTGGCCTGGGGCTCGCCCGCCAGGACGCGGTCGTGTTCGTCGGCGCTCCGCCGCCAGCCGTCCCGCCGGCAGGCGATGAAGGCGAGCCGGGCCAGGTGAGCGCCCCGCGGTCCTGGAGTGAGGAGTACTTCTTCGCCGGGGTGTTCCACCAGGAGGTGGAGGGGCTGTACCGGGTCTCGGCCGAACCTGAGCTGGCCGCCGCGCAGGGCCGCTGGATCGGTGAGTACCTGCGCGGGCGCTACCTGCTGCCCTCCCGCCCGGCGATGGTGAGCGCGTCGGGGCGGTCCGCCGGCGGACCGCCGGCGGACCGCGCCGGACAGTTGCGCCGCCGTCTGTACCTGCGCGCGCTCACCCGGGAGGTGCGCCGGGGACACGCCCGCGCCGCGTCCGCCGGCTACCCGCTGCCGGTGCCAGCCCACCGGGACTAACGCGGACCAGTGCCGCACCTGCGAGGGGCCGGAGTGGCACGGGCTTGATCCGTGTTACGGGTGGGCCGCCCGGGTGCGCTCGAGCAGTCGCAGGCGGTCCGTCGCCGCCCGCAGCGTCTCCAGCCGCTTCGGGAAACCGAACCGGACGATGCGCCGGCCGTCGGCCGGATCGGCGTAGAAGGACGATCCCGGGACGGCCGCGACCCCGAGCTCGCTCACCAGCCGCCGCGCGAAGGCGACGTCGTCGCCGGCCGGGTCCAGGTCGGTGGTGTCGCACATCACATAGTAGGCGCCGTCCGGTGGACGGAGGGCGAACCCGGTGTTCTCCAGCGCGCCGCACAGGAGGTCACGGCGCACCCGGTACTCCTGCGCGAGCCCGGCGTAGTACTCGGGCGGCAGTCCCATCGCGGCGACGCCGGCGGCCTGCAGCGGCGCGGCGGCGCCGACGGTGAGGAAGTCGTGCACCTTGCGGATCGCCTCGGTGTAGGGAGCGGGGGCGACGGTCCACCCGACCCTCCAGCCGGTGACCGCGTACGTCTTCGACAGCGCGTTCACGGTGACCGTGCGGTCCTCCAGGCCCGGGACGGTCGCCGGCGGGATGTGCCCGCCCGGCCCCAGATAGTGGATGTGTTCGTAGATCTCGTCGGTGAACACCAGGATGTCGTGCCGCTGGCAGAGCTCCGCGATGAGGGCGAGCTCGTCGGCGCTGAACACCTTGCCGGTCGGGTTGTGCGGGGTGTTGACGACGATCGCGCGGGTCCGGTCCGAGCAGGCCGCGCGCAGCTCCGCCGGGTCGATAGACCAGTCCGGGCCGTGCAGGCGCACCAGGCGGGGGACCGCGCCGGACAGGATCGAGTCGGGGCCGTAGTTCTCGTAGAACGGCTCGAAGAACACGACCTCCTCGCCGGGGTCGACCAGCGCCAGCATCGCGGCGATCATCGCCTCGGTGGAGCCGCAGGTCACGCAGATCTCGGTGTCCGGGTCGACGGTCCAGCCGGGATAGGTGCGGCCGATCTTCGCGGCGATCGCGGCCCGGAAGTCGGCCGCTCCCCAGGTGATCGCGTACTGGTTGACGTCGGCGTCGATGGCCGCCTTCGCGGCTTCCTTCAGCTCGGTCGGGCAGGCGAAGTCCGGGAAGCCCTGCGCCAGGTTCACCGCCCCGTGCCGCAGCGCGAGCCTGGTCATGTCCCGGATCACGGACTCGGTGAAGGTCTGCGCCCTCCCCGAGATCCGCATCGCCGGGCCGGACGCCCCGGCGGTCACGTCCCGCTCGCGGCCCACCCACGGCGGCTGGTCTGTCGTCTCCTCGGCCACGGACACATGATGGCGCGCGGCCTCAGCGCGCGGCGCCCTCGGCCACGCCGCGCAGCGCTGAGGCCGCGGCTGCCTGCGCCGGCCAACTGGCCTGGCCGACGGGCGGCGGCACGGACGGCGACACAAGCGACGTCGCCCTGGTCCCCACCCCCCTCCCCGCGGCGGCCGCGGCCGCCGCGGGGAAGAAGGCCGCGCCGAGCGGGAACGCCGGGTCGGACAGGATTGCCGGGTCGAGCGCGATAGCTGTGCCGGGCATGACAGCCGAGCCGAGCGACGCGGCCGGACCGGACGAGAAAGCCGAGCCGGACAAGAAAGCCGGACCGGACAAGAAAGCCGAGCCGGACGAGAAAGCCGGACCGAGCGAGACAGCCGGACCGGGCGGGGAACCGTCGGGGCCGGAGTGCGGGCCGGCCCCGGCCGCCCCCGGGCGCGCCGGGTCGGGCGCGGGGGCGCCGGGCGGCGGGCACACGCGGAACTCGGAGTGCCGCCGCCACACGGTGAGTTGACACAGACCCGGCTCCACCGTCCAGGTGCGCCGGTCGAGATGGTCCTCGATGCGGACGGGCAGCCTGGTCACCGGCTCGGCGGCGCGCCAGTGACTCCAGGCGTGCGCGGCCTCCCAGCTCGCGAAGACGCCGACAAACCGGCCGTCGCCGTCGAAGACCTGGAAGCGACTGGCCTCCGCGGCGGTGCCACCGACGCCGGCGTGAGCGCCTCCCGCGGTCCCACCAGCGTGGATCTCCTCCCGGGCAGGGCCGCCGTGGCCGCCCGCGAACGCGGCTCCGGCCGGAGCCGGACCGTTCGGGCTCGCGGCGCGCGAGCTCGGATCACCCACCATCACGATCACCCCGTCCGATGGTTCGCCACCCGCCACGATCATCGGCGAGCCCGACACCCAAAGCAAGATACCGGACACTTAGTGTCAGACAGGGGCGCGAGCGCCGCACATGCATTCACGATGATTGTGCATCCATTGTTCCCGTCCTCCGTCCACTTATGCTGAGATCATGACGCTCAGGCTACATTGCCATGCGAAAAGTTATATTTCGCGAACTATTTTAGAGAATACAAGCGCCGCGTAGTGGCCCGGACGCGAAAGCGGGCGTCCCGCCCCCGCGCGCACGCCGCCGGCCGAACGGTCCGGCGAACAGGCGGTCACAACGCGGGCAGTGACCGCGAACGGTAACCGCGCGCGGCGACGACGCGCACCGCACCCACGCAAACAGTGACAGAGAGGCACCATGTCCGAGCACACCAGCGGGGGAAGCCCCACAGTGCGCCGTCGGCGGCTCGGCGCCGAGCTCCGCCGACTTCGGGAACAGACCGGCCTGTCGGCGGACGACGCCGCGCGCCATCTCGAATGCTCGCCCTCGAAGATCAGCCGGGTCGAGACCGGGCGGACACCCGCTCGCCTTCGCGATGTGCGCGACCTGCTTGACCTGTACAAGCTGCAGGACACGCCCCGGCGGCAGGCGCTGCTCGACCTGGTGCGCCAGTCGAAGGAACAGGGGTGGTGGCAGTCCTTCGGCGACGCGGTGCCGGAGTGGCTGGAGACCCTGATCGGCCTCGAGGGGGACGCGCAGGCCATCCTCACCTACGAGTCGGCACTCGTCCCCGGCCTGCTGCAGACCGAGGAGTACACCCGGGCACTGGCCATGGACTTCGACCGTGACGGCTCGCCGTCCGAGGCCGAGCGGACGGTCGCATTCAAGCGGGAGCGCCAGAAGCGGCTGAGCCAGAGCGGCTGGCCGCAGGTCCGGGTGATCCTCGACGAGGCGGTGCTGCGCCGGCCGGTCGGCGGGCCGGACGTGCTGCGCGGCCAGTTGGAGCACCTGCTGGCCGAGGCGGACCGCGGCCGGGTCACCATCCAGGTGATCCCCTTCGAAGCCGGCGGCTACCAGGCCCAGGGCTTTCCGTTCACCCTCTTCGAGTTCCCGGACGCCCGAGACCAACCCGTGGTCTATCTCGAAGAACTTGCCGGCGCGATGTACTTGGAAAAGGCGCACGAGGTTCAGCGCTATAAGGTCGCCTTCGAGAAACTGCGGGCCTGCGCTCTCGGTCCTGACGAGGCAGGCGCCATGATCACGCGCATAGTCGAGAAGGTGAAACAGGAGTGAAGGCTTACACGGGCGGCATCGCTGCAGGCGACGTCGAGACCCTCCATTGGCGGACCAGCAGCTACAGCCAGCCGCGTGGCAACTGTGTCGAATGGGCGCCCGGAACCGGCTCAGCATACGTTCGCGACTCCAAGGACCGCGCCGGCGGAACACTGGAGTTCTCCGAGCAGTCCTGGTCGTCGTTCGTCAGCGCTGTCCGCACCGGAACGCTGAACTGACCGCACGGACATCCCGCGGGATCGCCGCGCGGTGATCCCGGATTCGGTCGGAGGGACCGGCACCAATCTGTCCGGTTGGCGCCGGTCCCTCCTGCTGTTCAAAGGACAGGCCCTGAGTTCAGACAGGCCCAGTGTCAGGACGTCAGATCGAACTCGCCGTCGGTGAGCCCCGCGGTGAAGGCGTCCCACTCGTCGTCGGTGAACAGCAGGACGGGCCCGACCGGCTGGTCGGAGTCCCGCATGGCCATGCCGCCGGGGATCCTCGCCACCTCCACCCGGTTGGCCTCCCCGCCGTCGGCCTGGGCGGAGCGCCACGAGGCGGTGGCGAGATCGTGCTCGGAGAGGGCTAGTTTGCGCGGCACCATTACGGCTCCCGAACTGGTCAGAGCGGATGGGACGCACGGCCGTCAGCGCAGGCGACAGCCCTGCCCCAGCCGCGCCACCCCCGTCGGAGAGCTTAGAAGCCACAGCCCCGGGCCAGCATGCAGAGACTACGGCGAGTCACCAAGATTGCAGCAAACTGCCAGCCTCCGGCCTGCTCTACTCGGCCAACGCCGCCCAGGGCTCCCGGTCAGGTGAGACCGCCCGCCCCTGCGGGCAGTGCCGCCGGAAGTCACACCAGGAGCACAGCGGCCCGGGGCTGGGTGGGAAGGCGGTGTCCCCGTCCGCGCCGGCGCGCAGCCGTTCGGTCGCCTCGGCCGCGTCCCGCGCGACGGACTCGGCGCGCCGCACGTGCCGGGCCGTCGACTCCTCGGTGTGCTCGGCGACGGCGACCGTTCCGGTCGGGAGATGGTGCAGCTCGACCCGCCGGCACGGCCGGCGCAGCATCCGCCCCGCGGCCAGGGCGTAGAGGGCCAGGGCCGAGGACCCGCGCGCGTCATCGTCCGTCGGCGCCCGCCGCCCGGTCTTGTAGTCGACCACAACGAGCTCACCGCCGCGCTCGTCCAGGCGGTCGACCCGGCCATGGAAGGCCAGCATGTCTGTCCGGGTGGCTACCTGGCGTTCCACCGCCCGGGGCTCCGCAGCCGGGTCGATACCGGCGGTGTAGGCCTCGACCATCCCCGCGGCCCGCTCCCGCCAGGCTGCGGACTGCGCACCGTCACGGAAGCCGTCCTCGACCCAGCTGGTGCGCAGCAGCGTCCCGGCCCGCTCGGGGGTGCGCGCCGGCAGGGGGACGTCCCACCAGCGGTGCAGCGCGTTGTGCACGCTGACGCCGACCGAGGTGTGCGCCCACGGCGGCCCCTTCGGCGGCGCCGGCCGGTCAAGGTAGGTCATCCGGTACCGGCGCGGGCAGTCCTCGAAACTCGCCAGACGTGACGGGGTGCAGGAGAACAAGCGGCGGGGCATCTCGGCCAGCTCCATCTGGTCCATTCGGCGATCATCTCACCGCGCCGGCTCACACCTGGCCTCACATCCGCCCGTTCTGGACTCCGCGGCCCCCGCGGTGGCATGCTCGACACATGGAGTGCGGTGGGCCACACGTGCGCACGGCTCAGCTGGCGAGGGTCGCGCGGCTGGCCGGGGTCGCGCGGCCGTGTCTCGGCCTGGTCGGCCTTCTTCCACCGCGACCCTTTTACGGGGGCCGGGTTCGGTCCCCGCTCGGCCGCTGATCCCACGCGGCTCCGCGCCAGACCACAGCCCGGCAACACCCGGGCCCCTCGTGGCGCGGGCTGCCGGGCCCGACCGAAGGGCCCACCTGTGACGAACGCCGTCGACGCCGCTTCCGGCTCCGCCGCTTCCAGCTCGGCCGCCGCACCCGCCGACGCCCAGGCCGCCATCCCCCAACCCGGCACCGGCCCGTCCGCGCCGCTGACGATCGCCTCCATCGACGAGGGACGTCAGCTGATCGACGACATCGACGCCAAGCTGCGGGCGCTCGTGGCGGCCCGCAAGGAGCTGTCCCGGCAGGTCCAGGCGCTGCGCGCCGAGGAGGGCGGGCCACGCATCCAGCACGGACGGGAGAACGAGATCATCGCCAGCTGGGCGGACGGCCTCGGCCCCCGCGGCGTCGAGATCGCCGTCGCCGTGCTGACCCTCTGCCGCGGCAACCTCCCCTAGCTTCAGGGCGGCGGGTCACCGCCGGGCGGTCGGGCTGGCGGGCTCGAGTGGTTGGCGCCGGCAGGCCCGACCGCTCCGTTCGGCACGGTGCCCAGGTCCTCGCGGCGGCGCCGGCGGTCCCGCCTGTCCCGCCGGCCGCTGTCGGCGCGGGTGCCGTCGAGGTCCGCGAGCAGCATCTTCAGCTCGGCCCGGAGGAAGTCCCGGGTGGCGAGGTCGCCGATGGAGACCCGCATCGCGGCCAGCTCGCGGGCCAGGTACTCCGTGTCGTCCTGGATGCGCACCGAGGCCTCGCGGTCCTGCGCGAGGTTCGCGCGGTCCCGGTCGTCCTGCCGGTTCTGCGCCAGCAGGATCAGCGGCGCGGCGTACGCGGCCTGCAACGACAGCGCCAGCGTCAGGAAGATGAACGGGTAGTTGTCGAACCGCAGCGACGGCGGCGCCGCGAAGTTGTAGACCAGCCACAGCACGACCACGACGGTCTGCACGGCGATAAACCGCGCGGTGCCCAGGAACCGCGCGATCCGCTCGGCGGCGCGGCCGAACGCGTCCGGCTCGTAGCTCGGCCGGATGTGCGCCCGGCGCGACGCCCGCGGCTGGTCGAGCCGCTCCCCCCGACGCCGCAGCAGCCCGCTCATGTGGCCGCAGGAGCGGTACCCACCTCACCGCGCCCGCCCGGCTCCGGGTCGCCGGCCGGCGGAGCGCTCATCGCCCCCGGCGGCATCTCCTCCTCGCCGTCCAGGTTGGGCTGGCTCTCCCGCCAGTCGGACGGCAGCAGGTGGTCCAGCACGTCGTCCACGGTCACCACCCCCACCAGCCGTCCCGCGTCGTCGAGGACGGGCGCCGCCACCAGGTTGTACGAGGCCAGGTGGCGCGTCACCTCGGGCAGTGGGGTATCCGGCCGCAGCGGGGTGATGTCGACGTCGATCACCCCGCCGACCAGGGTGCTCGGGGGCTCGCGCAGCAGTCGCTGGAAGTGCGCGAGGCCCAGGTACCGCCCCGTCGGCGTCTCGTAGGGGGGGCGCACGACGTACACCTGGGCGGCCAGCGCCGGCGAGAGCTCCGGCTCGCGGACGCGGGCCAACGCCTCGGCGACGGTCGCGTTCGGGGCGAGCACCACCGGTTCGCTGGTCATCATGCCGCCCGCGGTGTCGTCCGCGTAGACGAGCAGGCGGCGCACGGGTGCCGCCTCCTCGGGTTCCATCAGGCGCAGCAACCGCTCGGCCTCGTCGGCGGGCAGCTCCCCCAGCAGGTCGGCAGCGTCGTCGGGGCCCATCGCCTCGAGCACGTCCGCGGCGCGCTCGGCGGCGAGGCCACCGAGCAGCTCGACCTGCTCGTCCTCGGGGAGCTCCTCGAGGACGTCCGCGAGCCGCTCGTCGTCGAGCGCGGCGGCGACCTCGGCGCGGCGCTTGCGGGACAGGTCGTGCAGCAGCGAGGCGAGGTCTGCGGGCCGCAGCTTCTCGAACGCGGCGAGCAGGTTCGCCGCGCCCTGGCCCTCCTCCGGCAGCGAGAAGCCGGTCACCTCGTCCCAGCCGACGGTGCGGACCTCGCCACGCCGGCCCCGGCCGACCCGCACCGCCACCTGGTCGAGGACCCAGTCGCCGGTGCGGGTGGGCTCGATCGCCGCGTCGACGACGGTCACCTCACGGCCGGGCGGGCTCGCGGCGCCGGAATCGGCCGGGGCTCCCCCGCCGCCCGCGGCACCCTGGCCGCGGGCGGTCGAGTCGGCGTGGGGCTGCAGGAGCGTGACCCGGCGGTCGAGCAGCTCGGCGAGCACGCGCGTCTCGTTCGGCCGCTGCGCGAAGCGGCGCCAGCTCAGCCGGGCGGACGACAGCACCACCGCCCCGGACTCGACGCCCGTCACCCGGGAGATCGGCACGAAGATCGGCCGGCGCTGCACCTCGACGGCCAGCCCGAGCACGCGCGGCGGCTCGTGCCCCAGGCGCAGCGTGACGATCACATCGTGAACCCGGCCGACCTGGTCGCCGTTCGGGTCGAGCACCAGCAGCCCCGCGAGGCGACGGCAGTACACCCGGGCCGGCCCCGGCCGGGCGGTCATCGGGCGGCCTCGGCCGGGACGGCCCGGGTGGTGGTCGGCGGAACCGGGACGGGGGCAGCGCGGAGGGTCAGCGGAGCAGGAAGGGCCGGAGGGGTCACGGGCGGAGGCTACCCGCGCGCCGGCCGGCCGCAACCAGCGAGGACAGTCAGCGGCGCCACACCGGCATCACACCGTGCCGCTACCGGGCCTGGCACCACACCGGCACTTCGCCGGTGCTGCTGCCGGGCCCGGCAGCAGCACCGGTTCAGAGGTACTGGCGGGACGGCCCGACCATCGCGCGCACGGTACGCCCGTCGTGGAACTCGCCGATCGCGGTCATCACCCAGGTTGGCGCCCCCGGCTCCCGCTGGAGACGGCACATCACCAGTCCCGTCGCCGGCTTCGACTCGGACAGGTCGAACCGCACCAGCTCCTGGTTGGTCTGGTCGTCGACGAGCCGGCAGAAGGCATTGCGGATGTCGGTGAAGGACTGCCCCTGGAAGCTGTTCACCGTGAAGATCAGGCTGACGACGTTCTGCGGCAGCGCGCCGAGATCGACGAAGATGGTCTCGTCATCGCCCTCGCCCTGGCCGGTGAGGTTGTCCCCCGAGTGGCGGACAGCGCCACGCGCCCCCTTCTTCGACATGAACCAGACCTTGTCGACGTCCTTCCCGCGGTCGTCGAACAGGATGCAGGACGCGTCGAGGTCGATGGAGCGGCCCTGCTGCGCGGGATCCCAGCCGAGACCCATCCGGACCCGGACCAGCGGCGGGGCGCCGGTCTTGACCAGGGACACGCTCTGGCCCTTGCGCAGCGAGACCCGGCCCTTGTCCAGGTTCACCCGGCCGGGCACCGCGCCGGCGGGAGCACCCGGGCCGGGCGGGCCGGCGGGCGGCGGACCCCACTGCTGGCCCGGCGGCGGGCCCCACTGCTGCGGGTTCGGCGGCGGCGGAGCCTGCGGCGGCGCGCCGGGCGGCGGACCCCACTGCTGGCCCGGCGGGGGACCCCACTGCTGGCCCGGCGGCGGGCCCCACTGCTGCGGGTTCGGCGGCGGCGGAGCCTGCGGCGGCGCGCCAGGCGGCGGACCCCACTGCTGACCGGGCGGGGGCGAGACGACCTGCGTCGGGGCGTCGTACTGCGACGGTGGCGGGGCCCCCGTTCCGGCTCCGGGGCCCGCGGACGCTGGTGCCGCCGCGGTGTTCCCGGAGCCCGGGTCGTCGACGGTGATCCCGAAGTCGGTGGCGATCCCGGCCAGGCCGGAGGCGTAGCCCTGGCCGACGGCACGCACCTTCCAGCTCCCGGCACGGCGGTACAGCTCGACCAGCACGAGGGCCGTCTCGCTGCTCATCCCGGCCGGGTCGAACCGGACGACCTCCTGGCCGCGCGCGTCCCGCACGATCACGGCCAGGCCGCGCACGCCGGCGAAGGTCGGCGGGCCGGCGCCGTCCAGGCTGCCTGTGACCACGACCTTGTCGATGTCGGGCGGCACCGCGGTGAGCATGAACTCCAGCGCCGACGGCGGCGCGAGGCGCACCCCCGGACCGGCCGGCTGGTTGAAGAAGACGAAGTCGGCGTCCCCCCGCACCTTGCCGGACGGGGTGACCAGCAACGCGGCGATGTCGAGCGGGGTGGACGAAGACACCTCGACCCGCACATCCGTCGTCGGAAGCGGGGCGTTCGCGCCCTTGCTTAGCACCTGTGCCATGTGGGCCCTCCCATCCGCCGTCACAACGAACTGCCGCGGCGTGGCGATCCTACGATCGACCGCTATGAGCGCAACCGACGATCCCACCCACGACGACGATCCGGTGCACGACGATCCTGTAAATGACAGCCCGATGCACGACAGCCCGGTGGACGTCGGACCCGACGAGGTGCTGCGGCGCGTCGAACACCACCTGACCGGCTGGTTCGGCCCGGACACCGGGCGGGCCGGAGTCACCTTCCTCGGCACCGACCCGATCGAGATCCTCCGCTTCGGCCCCGACCCCGACGGCGTCGTCCGCTATGTGACCCTCGGGATGGCCCGCGAGCCGATGACGCCGCCGGAGGCCACCGTGCGTGACCCGGCCGGCCCGCGGGCCGAGCTCGTCCTCTCGCTGCGCGGGCACCGTGAGGGCACGGCCCGGGTGCTCGCCGTGCTGGCCGCGGTGCCGGTCGTCGAGGGACGTCCGATGATCGCCGGCGCCGGGCTCGATCTCGGCGAACCGCTGTGGGACGGTGCGCGGTTCACCGCCGTCCTGATCGGTGAGCCGGGCGGGCTGGTTCCCGACCTGGAGCTCGCGGCCGGGGACGCCGCCCGCGCGGCGAGCGCGCCGGCGCCCGTCCGCTTCCTGCCGCTGTTCCCGATGACCCCCAACGAGGCCGCCTACAAGCGCGTGCACGGCGCGACGGCGATGCGCCAGCGCTGGCTGGACGCCGGCACGGACCTCCGGGACCCCGACCGCGCCGAGGTCGGCCTGGGCTGAGCTCCGCGGCGGCCGGGTACCTCGGCGGCCGGGTGCCTCAGAGCTCGACGCCGGCCAGCACCATCACCCGTTCGACGGTGAGGTCGGCCATCGCCGAGCTGACGCCCTCCCGGCCGAGCCCGGAGCCCTTCACCCCGCCGTAGGGCATCTGGTCGGCACGGTACGACGGGACGTCCCCGATGATCACGCCGCCGACGGCCAGGGTGCGGTGGGCCCGGAAGGCCGTGGCGAGATCGTGGGTGAACACGCCGGCCTGCAGACCGTAGGAGCTGTCGTTGACGCGGGCGAGGCCGTCGTCGAGGCCGTCGACCGGCTCGAGTACCAGTACGGGGCCGAACACCTCCTCGCGTACCACCGCCGCGTCCCGCGGGACGCCGGTGAGCACGGTGGGCGCGAACGCCGTCCCCTGCCGGGTTCCCCCGCACAGCACAGTCGCGCCGCGGGCGACGGCCTCCGCCACCCAGGCCGCGACCCGCTCCGCCGCGGCGGTGTCGATCAGCGGGCCGACATCGGTGGCGGGGTCGGCCGGATCCCCGCCACGCAGCTCGAGGACGGCCGTCACGATCTCCTTGCGGGCCCGGCCGAACAGCGAGCGGTCGACGAACACCCGCTGCACGGCCACGCAGGACTGGCCCGCCTGATAGTTCGAGAACAGCGCGATCCGGCGGGCGGCATGGCGCAGATCGGCGGGGCTGGAGTAGTCCGCAGCGATCAGTACCGCCGCGTTCCCGCCCAGTTCGAGCACGACGTGCTTACGCGGGACGGCGTCCCGGATCGCCCAGCCGACCTGGCCCGACCCGGTGAAGGACACCACCGGCAGCCGTGGGTCGGCGACCAGGGCGGGCATCCGATCGTCGGCGACCGGCAGCACCGACCAGGCGCCCTCGGGCAGATCCGTGTCGGCGAGCAGCTCACCGAGCAGCAACGCGGACAGCGGCGTGCGCGGCGCGGGCTTCACCAGGATCGGCGCGCCCGCAGCGATCGCGGGCGCCACCTTGTGCGCGACCAGGTTGAGCGGAAAGTTGAACGGCGTGATGCCCAGCACCGGTCCGATCGGAAACCGCCTGGTCAGCGCGATCCGCCCCTCGCCGGTCGGGTCGGTGTCGAGCCGGTCGAGGTCGCCGGCGAAGCGCCTGGCCTCCTCGGCACCCCACCGGAAGGTCGAGGACGCCCGCGCCACCTCGGCCCGCGCCCAGGTGAGCGGCTTGCCGGACTCGCTGGTGATCAGGCTGGCGATCTCGTCCCCGCGCCGGGCGATCGCGCGCGACACGCTGCTGAGCGCACCGGCTCTGACATGGGCGGGAAGCGCGGCGCAGACGGGCGCCGCGCGGACGGCTGCGACCAGCGCGTCCTCGACGTCGATGTCATCCGGCCGGGCGACCATGCCGACCAGCCGCCCGTCGAACGGGCTGCGGACCTCGAACGCCTCCGCCGCCGAGCGCCGCTGACCCGCCACCCAGAACCGCGTCGCCGACACCCCGCCCCCACCGCCCGAGCCCCCGCCGGAGCCGCCACCGCCCGGACCCGGGCCCGAAGCCCTGGCGGCGACCCGGATACCCGTGGCCGGGGCCGGCGGACCGACGATCCGCGGCCCGATGCCCGTACCGGCGCTGGCACTCGTGCCGCTGGCGTCCGTGGCGATGCTGACGCTTGTGGCAGGGCTGACACCGGCACTCGCGCTCGTGACGGGGCCGGCGCCCGCGCCGGACCACCCCGGACGGCCGTCGTCGATCACAGGACCACCTTCTCCTCACCGACGGCGGTGGACGTCCCGGGCGTCCTCCCGGCCCGGCGCCCGTCCCGCGTGATCAGCGGAATCATCGTGACCCCTCCCGGCCCTCGCGCGGCCGAACCGGACGTGGACGCGCGGATGCCCCGCCCTGCCCGAACCCACAGGACAACAAGTGTCCACGACGGGAACACCGCCACTCATTCGGGACCTCACCGACGACGCGCCGTAACCCCACGCTGAGACAACCAGGCGTTCCGTATCCGTCCGGTGGCCCCGGCGGCTCGGAGCGAACCGGTCGGACGGGCGTCGCCGGGCGCGCCGGTTTGCCTCCCGCCAGCGGGGCGTGTGTTGTCGGGGCCAGCGCTCAGGCGAACCGCGGACAGCGACGGATCGGGGCGGGAGAGATCATGAGTGAGACCGGCCAGGCTCAGCTGCCCCCGCGGGGCGGGCCCGGACTGCCGCAGGTCCGCCGGCTGGTCACCGCGATACCCGGGCCGCGCTCGGTGGAGCTGGCGAAACGCCGGTCCCAGGCGGTGGCCCGCGGGGTCGGCGAAACCCTGCCCGTCTACATCGCGGCGGCCGGCGGCGGCGTGCTGGTGGACGTCGACGGGAACTCGCTGATCGACTTCGGTTCCGGCATCGCGGTGGTGAGCGTCGGCAACGCCGCCGACGCTGTCGTGGAGAACGTGCGCGAGCAGGCCGGGCTCTTCACCCACACCTGTTTCATGGTGACGCCCTACGAGGGCTACGTCACCGTGTGCGAGGAGCTCGCCCGGCTCACCCCGGGCCGGCACGAGAAACGGTCCGCCCTGTTCAACTCGGGCGCCGAGGCGGTCGAGAACGCGGTGAAAATCGCCCGGGCCCACACCGGACGGTCCGCCGTCGTGGCGTTCGCGCACGCCTACCACGGCCGGACGAACCTGACGATGGCGCTGACCGCGAAGTCGATGCCCTACAAGCACCACTTCGGGCCGTTCGCCCCGGAGATCTACCGGATGCCGATGGCCTACCCCTACCGCTGGCCGGGCGGCCCCGCCGCATGCGGCGAACAGGCCGCGGCCCAGGTGGTGGAGACGATCACCACGGAGATCGGCGCGGAGAACGTCGCCGCGCTCGTCATCGAACCGATCCAGGGCGAGGGCGGCTTCATCGTCCCCGGCACCGGCTTCCTGACCCGACTGGCCGAGTTCTGCGCGCAGACCGGGATCGTGTTCGTCGCCGACGAGGTGCAGACGGGCTTCGCCCGCACCGGCGACATGTTCGCCTGCGAGCACGAGGGCATCGTTCCGGATCTGATCGTCACCGCGAAGGGCATCGCCGGCGGCCTGCCGCTCGCCGCGGTCACCGGACGCGCGGAAATCATGGACTCACCCCACGTCGGCGGCCTCGGCGGGACCTACGGCGGCAACCCGGTCGCCTGCGCCGCCGCGCTCGGCGCGATCGCCACCATCGAGCGCGGGGACCTCACCGCCCGCGCCCGCCGCATCGAGCGGATCGCGATGCCCCGCCTACTCGCCCTACGCGACCGCTACCCGTTCATCGGGGACGTCCGCGGCCGCGGCGCCATGCTCGCCCTCGAACTCGTCGCCGACCCGACCGAGGGAACGCCACCCAACCAGCCCGCGCCCGCGCCCGACCGGATGGTGACGGTGGCCGCCGCGGCAGAGGCCCACCGCCGCGGGCTCGTCCTGCTCACCGCGGGCACCTGGGGCAACGTGCTGCGCCTGCTGCCCCCACTCGTGATCCCCGACGACCTCCTCCTCGAGGGCCTGGACATCCTGGACGAGGCCTTCGCCGACATCGCCAGGCACCGCCCCCGCCCCCGCCCCCGACTCCAGCCCCAGCCCCAGCCCGACAGTCTGCCGCCGACCCACTGACATCCCCCGCAGGTGGCCTGACGGGCGTCGGATGCGGCCGGTCGCCGGGATGCCGGCAGCGACTGCTGTGTCACGGCCTGGCGCGACGTCCCCGCCTATCACCTGGGCGGGTCGACCGACATCTGCCACCGAGGTGGACAAGTCCCGTGGGCCAAGCATCAGAACAGGGCTGGCTGGGCATCAATCGTCCACCAGCCGCACGTGGAGGCGGAGGATGACTGTGGCTTCCAATGTCGTAGCTCGCACCATCGGTCGCCAGGAGACCGAATCGCCCGGGAAGGGGTCACCCCTGGAAGGGCCCCCCGGGAGATCCCCCAGGAACATCCCTGGCAACGGATCGCTCAGGAACAGGTCCCCCAGGAACGAGTCAGTCAGGAACAGGTCGCTCAGGGAGAGGTCCTCCGGGGACGGACCGCCCGGGGACGGGGGGTCGCCCGGCCCCGCGTCGCCCGGCGGCGAGCGGTGACCGCCCCGCCGGTGTGCCCTGCCTGTCTCGGCGGCCTGGCGCCGCCGGACCTGTGGAGTGACAGGTGGCGGTGTGAGTCGCACGGCGATGTCGAACCGTTCCACGAGGCACGGTCCTCGCGGGAGCAGGTGCTGCGGAACCTGGGGCGGACCAGCCAGGTGCCGGTCTGGCTGCCGTCCCCGATGCCGGTCCACTGGTTTGTGAGCGGCGTGGGCTGGGCGGGTGACGAGCGGACCGGTGCGCACGCGACCGCGTTCGCCGCGAGCGGGCCGTCGCCGGTTGGCGGGCCGGCCGAGATGGTGCTGGTGGCCGAGACACCGCGGGTGGGCCTGGGCAGCCGGCTGGCCGGGCTGGCGGTGCCGGACCCGGAGCGCCTCGTCGAGGTGCCCGAGGCCAAGATCGAGGCGGCGGGGCACCCGACGGCGCTCTGGCCCATTGCCGCACCACCCGATCGGGCGGCGTTCGTCGGGGAGGCGCTGGGCGTCTGGCTGTGGTGCGTGCTGTGGCCGGCGGACGCGGCGTTGCTACTGCTCGAGCACCTCGTCATGGAGGACCTGCGGGACGATCCGCGGCTGGTCGACCAGTTGCTGTTCGGCGCGGCGGGCTCGCACCTGTCGATCCGCTGACATCGCGCCGACGCCCCGGCAGGCCGTTGCCCGTGACGTGCCGGGGCGCCGGGCAGCAGGGCGTCTGGAATCCGGGTCTGACGCCGGCGAGTCGGGGAGTCGGAGCGCGGAAGCGACATCGGCCGGTGCTGGCCTCGAAATCGAGCATGCGGCGCCTTTCATCGCGCTACGATTCTGGCTCCCGCCCGTTCGACAGGTCAGAACCGGGAGCCGGAGTGACTATTCTGCGCGAGCCGTCCGGCCACGCCGTCGAACACGCGGAAGCCGGACACTCCCGGCCACGCACGAACATGCTAGGATATCTTCGCACCACCTCGCACAAGGATATCGCCGTCCTGTACGCGGTGACGTCGTTCGGGTTCTTCATCCTCGCCGGGATCCTGGCCATGATGATGCGTGCCGAGCTGGCACGGCCGGGTCTGCAGTACTTCTCGAACGAGCAGTACAACCAGTTTTTCACCCTGCACGGCACGCTCATGCTGCTGCTGTTCGCGACGCCGCTGGCGTTCGCCTTCGCGAACTTCCTCATACCGCTGCAGATCGGGTCGCCGGACGTCGCGTTCCCCCGGCTCAACGCCCTTTCGTACTGGTTCTTCCTGTTCGGCGGGCTGATGGTCGTCGCCGGCTTCCTCACCCCGGACGGCGCCGCGGACTTCGGCTGGTTCGCCTACGCCCCACTGAACAACAAGACGTTCAGCCCGTCGGTCGGGGCGGACATGTGGATCCTGGGCCTCGTCGTCTCCGGGCTCGGGACGATCCTCGGCGCGGTCAACATGATCACCACGATACTCACCCTGCGCGGCCCCGGTATGACGATGTTCCGCCTGCCGATCTTCTGCTGGACGTTCCTCGTGACGTCCGTGCTGGTGATCGTCGCGTTCCCGGTGCTGGCTGGGGCCCTGCTGTCGCTGGAGGCCGACCGGCGCTTCGGCGCCCACGTGTTCGACTCGGAGAACGGCGGCGCCATCCTCTGGCAGCACCTGTTCTGGTTCTTCGGGCATCCCGAGGTCTACATCATCGCCCTGCCGTTCTTCGGCATCATCAGCGAGATCATCCCGGTCTTCTCCCGGAAGCCGGTCTTCGGCTACAAGGGCCTGGTGTTCGCCACCATCGCCATCGGCGCCCTGTCGATCGTGGTCTGGGCACACCACATGTTCGTCACCGGCGCGGTACTGCTGCCCTTCTTCGCCGTGATGTCGTTCCTGATCGCCGTCCCGACCGGTATCAAGTTCTTCAACTGGATCGGGACGATGTGGCGGGGCAAGCTGAGCTTCGAGACCCCGATGATGTTCTGCCTCGGGTTCCTCGTGACGTTCCTCCTCGGCGGGCTGACCGGGGTGATGCTCGCGAGCCCGCCGATCGACTTCCACGTCAGCGACAGCTACTTCGTGGTCGCCCACTTCCACTACGTGGTGTTCGGGACGGTCGTCTTCGCGGCGTTCGCCGGCACGTACTTCTGGTTCCCCAAGCTGACCGGCCGGATGATGGACGACCGGCTCGGCAAGATCCACTTCTGGACCGTCTTCCTGGGCTTCCACCTGACGTTCCTGGTGCAGCACTACCTGGGCATGCAGGGGATGCCCAGGCGGTACGCCGACTACGGGCCGGGCGACGGATTCACCACGTTGAACACGATATCGACCGCTGGCAGCTTCCTGCTCGGGGTCTCGACACTGCCGTTCATGTACAACGTGTGGAATTCCTACCGCCGCGGCCGGCTCGCCGTCGTCGACGACCCGTGGGGGTACGGGAACTCCCTCGAGTGGGCGACGTCCTCCCCGCCGCCCCGGCACAACTTCCACCAGCTGCCGCGCATCCGCTCCGAGCGCCCCGCCTTCGACCTGCACTACCCGGAGGTCGCCGGCGTCACCGACTACCACGCCACCCCCGAACTGCGCTAGCCCTCGCCCGCCGGCCGCCCGCGGGGCACGGGCAGGTCAGGTCATTAGGCCTGGGGCGGCGTGAGCAGGCGCAGGGCCCCGGGCCGGACGACGATCTCAGCCGGGAGGTCGGCGATCGGGTCGCCGTCCGCGTAGACCTGGAACGGGCGGTCCGCGTCCACGACGAGCCGCTCGCCCCGCCGCACCTGGACGTAGGGGACCTCGACGTGCCGGCCGGAGAAGATGCGCGGGAACAACCGAAGGAAGGTGAACCGCCCGGTGCGCGCGACCAGGACGATCTCCAACCGGCCATCGGCGATGTCGGCGTCCGGGGCGAACTTCATCCCGCCGCCGTAGTACGGACCGTTCGCCGCGCCGACCGTCCACCCGACGTGCTCCAGTGGCGGCTCGCCGTCGATGGTCACGGTGAACCGGGCCGGCTTCCAGGCCGCCACCCCGCGCAACGCCGCGTAGGTGTAGACGCTCTGGCCGGACAGCCAGGTCGTCCGGTTCGCGATCACCTGGACGTCGGAGTCGAACCCGAGGCTGGCAATCCCGACGAACGGCACCCCGTTCGCCTCCGGCAGGTCCACCCTGCGCTCCACGGCCGCGACGAGCGCGGTCGCGGCGAGTGCCGGATCACGCGGGATGCCCAGTCCTCGCGCGAAGTCGTTGCCCCGGCCGCCGGGCAGCACCGCGAGCACGCCGCCCGACCGGGCGACGGCGCCCGCCACCCTGCCGACCAGGCCGTCACCACCCAGCGCGACGGTCACCCGCCCCGCCGCGACGGCCGAGCGGGCTAGTTCCTCGGCGTGCTCGAGGCTTTTCGTGGTCTCGACGGAGACGTCCTCGGCCCAGCGGGCGAGCGCCGCGCGGACGCCGTCGAGGACCTTCGCCGCCCGGCCGCCGCCAGCCTTCGGGTTGACCACGACGGTGAGCCTCGAACGGTCCACCGCCGCGTCGGGCACCTCGGCCCGCGCCGCGGTGCTGCTGCTGGCCGTGCCCGGCTCGGTCATCCGTCGTTCCCTCCCCGCCGACGCCCTGCCGGCCGCGGCAAAGCCTACGGCCACCAGCCGTCCGCGACCCCACCGCCGGCCCCGGCTGATCCGTGGCGGCCAGCTGGCGCCGCCCCGGCGCCGGACCCCCGGTGCCAGACCTGATGCCGGACCTGGCGCCTGACCTCAAAAGCCGCTGTTCGTCGCCGGTGCAGGCTCAGGCCTCCTGCGCGCCGGGCCTCCCGGCCTCGACGACCCAGGTCGCGTCGGTCGACGCGGGGGCGTCCCGCTTCGCGATCGTCTCGACGACCCGCATGTCGGCGCGCCACTCGTCGGGTGTCACGGTGACGCGGGTGTAGCCCCGGAGGTCACCGCGGAAATAGCGCACGTGCGGGTTGAGCTGCGCGTTGTTCTCCCGGACGAAATCTTCGCTGATGAGGAAGAAGCCCGAGCTGATGGACGTACAGACGAACTCGGTCGCGATCACCGGAGTCTCCGGGCGGTCGAAGTCGACCCGCAGGTCGTTCACCCAGGCGCAGTGGATGTCCCCGGCGAGCAGCACCGGGTTGGCGACCCGGGTGTCACGCACGGCCGAGAGCAGGCGCGTCCGGTAGGGCACGTAACCGTCGTTCTGGTCGAGGTTGGTGAGCACCTCGGAACCGGGCAGCTGGCCGTGCAGCTGGGCGGCCATCGTCTGCTGGGCGATGACGTTCCAGCGCGACCGGGAGGTGCGCAGGCCGTCGACGAGCCAGGCCTCCTGGGCGGTGCCGGACATGGTCCCGGCGGTGTTGTCGTCGCCCAGCCGGATGGCGCCGATCCCGTCCGGCGGTGACCCGGGCTGCGGGGTCCGGTACTGGCGGGTGTCCATCACGTTGAGCGTCAGCAGGTCACCGAAGGTGAGCCGGCGGTAGATCCGCAGGTCCGGCGAACCCGGGTCGAGCTCGGCGCGGATCGGCATGTGCTCGTAGTACGCCTGGTAGGCGGCGGCCCGCTGCCGGGCGAAGACCTGCGGGTCCTGGTGCTGGGGGCCGGTGTCGCCGCTCTCGTCGACCAGGCCGGCGTAGTTGTTCTCGACCTCGTGGTCGTCCCACGCGACGACCCACGGGGCCACGTGGTGGGCGGCCTGCAGCGCGGGGTCGGACTTGTACTGCCCGTAGCGGTTGCGGTAGTCGGCGAGGGTCTGGAGCTGGTCGAGCCCCGACTTCTCGGGGGTGGTGTGCCGGCGGTCGGGGTACCTGCTGTCGGGGTCGTACTCGTAGATGTAGTCCCCGACGTGCAGGACGAGGTCCGGGCGGTCGCCGGCGATCGCGTCGAAGGCGGGCCAGTACCCGTTCTGGAAGTCCTGGCAGCTCGCGAGCGCGAAGGACAGCTCACCGCCGGGCGAACCCGGCGCGGCCGCGGTACGGGTCCGCCCGACCGGGCTGAGGACGTCGCCCGCCCGGAACCGGTAGTAGTAGTCCCGCCCGGGCTCCAGGCCGCGGACGTCCACATGGACCGAATGGGCGAAGGACGTCGTGGCGAGCTGGGTGCCGGCACGGACGACGTCCGCGAACTTCTCGTCCCGGGCGACCTGCCAGTCGACCTCGACGTCGCGCCTGGGCATGCCCCCACCGGCCATCGGTTCCGGCGCCAGCCGCGTCCAGAGGATCACCCCGTCGGGCAGCGGGTCGCCGCTGGCCACGCCGAGTGAGAAGACCCCGTCGCGGATCCCCGGGATGGGGGTCGGCGCGCGCAGGGTCGGCGCGGGGGACGGCGCCGGCCCGGAACCACCGCCGCAGCCGCCAACGACCGCCGCGGCCAGGCCGCCGATCCCACCGAGGAGCACCGCCCGCCGGCCCGGCCGCATGGGCGCGGGCACGGGTGAGTATTCGTCCCGCGTCACGGCCCTGATCACACCACAGTGGGGTGAACTGGGGGCGACGATCAGCCGACCATCCCGACCGATCTGACTAGATAGCCGGATTTAGGGCGACCAGTCCGATCGGTCCGGTCACACCGGGTCTAACATTTCGCCCCGCCCGCTCCCGACCGGAAGAACAGGATGGCCCCCGACTCGGTACTCGACCTGCTCGCCGCGCAGATGGCGCAGGACGCCCTGCCGGCGCGGGTCCGTGACCTGCTACTGGCCGCCCTGGACGGCGACGGCCCGCTCGCCGTGGAGCTCGCCCGACGCGGCGGGACGCCTGGTACCAACGAGCCGGGCGATGGCGCCACCTCAGATGACGGCACCGCCCCAGGCGGCGGCACCGCCCGGCTGGGCGGGACGGGGTCGGGTGAGCCGGCCGTCCACCTGGAGTCGATCGGCGTGCAGGGGTTCCGTGGGATCGGGCCGCTCGCGGTGCTCCCCCTCCGGCCCGGGCCGGGTCTGACTCTCGTCACGGGACGTAACGGCTCGGGCAAGTCCAGCTTCGCGGAGGCCGCCGAGATCGCGCTGACAGGCGACACCCGCCGCTGGTCACGGCGGGCGGCCGTCTGGCGCGGCGGCTGGCGCAATCTGCACAGCACCGGGCCCGCGCGGGTCGAGATCACCTGCACGGTGGAGGGTCGCCCCGAGCCGGTCACCGTCACCCGGACCTGGCCGGAGGGCGCCGGTCTGGACGAGGGCGCCGGCGAGATCCGCGCCTCGGACGGCGGGGCGTGGTCACCGTCCGGGTGGGACTGGGCTCTGTCCACCTACCGGCCGTTCCTGTCCTACGCCGAACTGGGCGATCTCCTCGGCGGACGTCCCAGCGCGATGTTCGATGCGCTGCACGCGATCCTCGGGCTGGACGAGATGGTCGACACGGCGCGACGCCTGAGCGCGGCGCGCAGCCGGTTCACCGAGGCCGCGCGCCGCTCGCGGGAGGAGCACACCGCCCTGCTCGCGGCGCTGCGGCGCAGCACGGACCCGCGGGCAGTCGAGGCCGCCGACGCGTTGCGGGACGCCGCACGTCCCGATCTCGACCGAGCCTGGGCCGTCGCGGCGGGCCTGCCGGCGCCGAGCACCGCGCCGCCCGCGAAGCCGGCGGTGCTGCGGGAGCCGGCGGTGCTGCGGGAACTGCTGGGGCTGCGGGAACTGCTGGGGCTGCGGGTGCCGGCGGAGTCCGACGTCCGGGAGCTCGCCGTGCGACTGCGCGCGCTCGCGACCGAGGAGACGAGGCTGGCGGCGACGGCGGCCGGCGACGCGGCCCGCCTCACCGACCTGCTGGCCGCCGCGCTCGACCACCACGAGCATCAGAACGCCGTCCACGCGGGTGGTCCGTCATCTGAGGGTGCCGAGGACGGCGATCGGGGCCGGGGTGGGAGCGGGAGCCGGCCGTGCCCGGTCTGCGGGGTCGGGCGGCTCGACGAGCGGTGGTGGCACGCGACACGGGCGGAGGTCACCCGCCAGCGGGAGCGGGCCGCGGCCGTGCTGGTCGTGCGCGCCGGCCTCACCGCCGCGCTGGCCGACGTCGCGCTGCTGCTCGCACCCGCCCCCGAGCCGTTGACCACCCCTGATCCCCTGGCTCCCTCCGGGCCCCTGGCTCCCTCCGGGCCGCTGACCGCCGGTGGGAGCACGGGCGTGCTGGCCGCGCTGGCCGCGGCCGCGGGCATGGCCTGGCGCCGGTGGGCACGGCTGCGCGACGACTCCGACCCGCTGGCCGTCGCGGACGGGCTGGAGTCCGCCCACCCTCCGCTGCTGCGGGCGGTCGAGGCCCTGCGGGCGGCCGCCCGCGACGAGCTCGACCGCGCCGACGCCGACTGGCGTCCGCTCGCTGCCCGGGTCACCGCCTGGGTCGGGGCGGCGCGGGCGGTCGATGCCGACGCCGAGGCGCTGGCCGACGTCCGACAGGCTCTTGACTGGCTGCGGGAGGCGACCCAACGGCTGCGGGACGAGCGGATGCGGCCCTTCGCGCAGCGGTCGGCCCAGATCTGGTCGATGCTGCGCCAGGAGAGCAACGTCGATCTGGGCCCGGTGCGCCTCACCGGCAGTGCCAACCAGCGGCGCGTCGACCTCGACGTCACCGTCGACGGGGTGGACGGCGCCGCGCTCGGCGTGATGAGCCAGGGCGAGCTGCACGCGCTGGGGCTGGCGCTGTTCCTGCCCCGCGCGACCAGCGACGCGAGCCCGTTCCGCTTCCTCATCATCGATGACCCGGTGCAGTCGATGGACCCGGCGAAGGTCGACGGGCTGGCGCGCGTACTCGCCCAGGTTGCCGAGACTCGGCAGGTCGTCGTCCTCACCCATGATGATCGGCTGGCCGACGCGGTGCGCCGGCTGCGGCTGCCGGCGACGGTGCTCGACGTGGTCCGTCGCGAGGGGTCGCTGGTGCGGCTGCGCGGGAACCTCGATCCGGTCGGGCGCCATCTCGCGGACGCGCGGGCGCTCGCCCGGACCGGTGACCTGCCCCGCGACCTGGCGATGATGCTCGTCCCGGCGATGTGCCGCTCGGCGGTGGAGACTGCGTGCAACGAGGTGGTCCGGCGGCGCCGGCTCGGTGCGGGAGCGCGCCACGCCGAGGTCGAGGCGGCGCTCGCGGCGGCGCACTCGGTGAGCGAGAAGGCCGCCCTGGCCCTGTTCGACGACGCGCGCCGGGCCCGCGGCGTCCTGCGCCGCCTCGACGGCCACGCGCCGTGGGCCGCCGACACGTTCCGGGCCGTCCGGGACGGCGTGCACGTCGGGTACGACGGCAACCTGCTGAGCCTGGTCCGCGACACCGGCCGGCTCACGGACCACATCCGGACCCTGGCTTGACCCGCGGCCGGCGGCCGGCGTCGCCGCGGTCACCTTCGCCTTCGCGGTCACCTTCGCCGCCGCAGTCGGCGTCGCCGTCGCCATCGCCGGACCTGCGACTGGACCCCGCGGTGGCGCTCGCCGAAGCCGACCGCCTACTACGGCGGGAGACCCCGGCGGCGGACGGGTCGTGGCCGCGGCTGTGCGCCTGGCTGCTGCGGCTCGCCGTGGAGCAGGCCGTCGACGAGGTGTGGCGGGCGCACGGCCGGCCGGAGCTCGTCCGGCTCTCGATGCGGGCCCAGCTGCTGGTGCTGCCGAGTTTCACCGATCCGGGTGCCGCGGACGAGGCCGGCGCCGCCTGGTACGCGCTGTCACGGGCTGGCCATCAGCATGCCTACGAGCTGGCTCCCACCGCCGCCGAGCTGCGCCGCTGGCACCAGGACCTCTGCTCGCTCCTGCCCAGGCTGATGGCGGGGCGTGCACAGGCCGTCACGCCGGCGGAGGGTGGCCGGGCGGGCGGATAGTGTGGGCCGGATCGGCTCAAGGAGGTCGCGCTGCCCACAACTCCCGCCCCGGCCTCTGGTCCCGCCCCGACCCTCGGTCCGACGTCCGGCCTGGTCCCCGGCCCGTCCTCCGGAATCGACCTGCACACCCATTCGACCGCGTCGGACGGGTCTGTCAGCCCGGCGGAGCTCGTCCGGCTCGCCGCCGCGACGGGCCTCGAGGTGCTCGCGCTGACCGACCACGACACCACCGGCGGGATCGACCGGGCCGCGGCGGCGCTACCTGCCGGTATGACGCTGGTGCCCGGTGCGGAGATCTCCTGCCGGGTCGCGGTGAACGGGCATCAGATCTCGATGCACGTCCTGGCCTACCTGTTCGACCGGGCCGAGCCCCGGTTCGCCGCCGTCCGGGCCCGGCTGCGGGAGGAGCGGGCCACGCACGCCCGCCGGATGGTGGAGCGGCTCGCCGCGGCCGGTCACCCGGTGCGCTGGGAGCGGGTCCAGGAGCTGGCCCGGGGCACCGTCGGACGTCCGCACGTGGCGGCCGCGCTGGTGGAGGCGGGCCTGGTACCCGACGTGAACAGCGCGTTCAGCCGCGAGTGGATCGGCGCGGGTGGGCGCTTCTGGGTCGAGAAGGTCCAGCCGGACGTCCACGAGACGCTGCGGCTGATCCGGGACGCCGGGGGCGTGAGTGTGTTCGCGCACCCGTTCGCCACCTCCCGCGGCGAGACCGTCGGGCCCGACATCATCGCCGCCATGGCCCGGGACGGGCTGACCGGCGTCGAGGTGGACCACCCGGATCACACACCGTGGGCCCGGGCCCGGCTGCGGGAGATCGCCGCCGATCTCGGTCTGGTGACCACCGGCTCGAGCGACTTCCACGGCGACCGCGATCGGCGGGGCCTCGGGTCGGAGACGACATCCAGGGAAAACTACGAGGCGCTGGTCGCGAAGGCCAGCGGGTCCAGCCCGATCCGGGCTTAGCGAACCCGGCGACGGGGCCGACGGCCGTCAACCGCGGGGCGCCGGGCGGTCAGACACCGGAGCCGCAGCCGGTGCCGGGCGCGGGCGTGGGTTCGGGACCGCCGAGCCGGCTCAGCAGATCCCCGAGGAGATCCTGCTCCTGCGGGGTGAAATGGTCGAGAACGTGCCGCGCCACCCCTCGGAGGTGGGTTCCCGAGGCGTCCCTCAGCCGCTTCAGCCCCGTGTCGGTGAGCGTCGCCAGCGTGCCGCGGGCGTCCGACGGGCAGGAGCGGCGTTCCACCAGGCCCTCCCGCTCCAGGCGGTCGACCAGCCGGGTCAGCCCACTGCGGGACAGCAGCACCTTCTGCGCCAGCTCGCTCATCCGGAGCTGGTACCCGGGTGCCTCGGCAAGCTGCACGAGGACGTCGTAGGAGGCGAGCGGGAGCTGGTGCGCGGCCTCGAGCTCGGCTTCCAGGAGCCGCGTGGCGTGCGCGTGCGCCCGCAGGAGCTGCCGCCAGGCCCGCATGCCGCGGGCGTCCACCATCCATCTCGGCTCGGCCAGCCCAGATCCAACCGGCCCAGACCCAACCGGCCCAGACCCAACCGGCCCAGACCCAGCCGGCCCAGACCCAGCCGGCTCGGACTGGGCCCGCCCGGGCTCGGATCTCCCGGGTTCGGCCACCTTCTGCTCGGCCACGGTCGAATTCTCCCGCCCCACGTGGATCAGAGTACGACGAGTCGGTACGGTCCCGCCCGGATCTCAGGCGCCGTCAAGGGCCGACCGCACCACTGTGCCCGGCTGTACCCATGCGCCCGGCCGAACGTGCCACCCGGGTCCCCGCATTCCCGCACGCCGGGCGCCGCCTGCCCCACCGTGTTCCGCCCCCCACTGCCGGGCCGGCCCAGCCGCCCACGCGCGGGCTATCGTGGAACGAGGTCGCGCCCGGTACACGACCTACACGCGATCTGCGCAACGTGACCCGTCCACTCACCCGTCCCGGCGGTACACACCCCGGCGGGCCGATCCCGAACACGACTGCGCCGGACCCGTCGAGCACGGTCCGGCACCCCGAGCCCCCCGCTATGCCACATCCGAGGTCGGCCACGACCGAGGATGTCGACCCGCGACCGAGGTTTCCCTTGCCACCAGCCCTGCCTTCGTCCGACGCCATCCAGTCCGCCCTCGCGACCGTGCTGGACCCGGAGATCGGACGGCCGATCACCGAACTGGACATGGTGGATTCGGCCCACGTTCGCGACGACGGATCCGTCGATGTGGTCGTCCTGTTGACCGTCTCCGGCTGCCCGATGCGGGATGAGATCACATCCCGGGTCACCCGCGCCGTCAATGGTGTGGACGGCGTCCGGGACGTACGGGTGACCCTCGAGGTGATGACCGCCGAGCAGCGGACGGCCCTGCACGAGAAGCTGCGGGGCGGCACCCCGCAGCGGGTCATCCCCTTCGCGCAGCCCGGGTCGATGACCAGGGTCTACGGGGTGGCCAGCGGCAAGGGCGGCGTCGGCAAGTCGTCGGTCACCGTCAACCTGGCGGCCGCGATGGCCCGGTCGGGGCTCGCCGTCGGCGTCCTCGACGCGGACATCTACGGCCACTCCGTCCCCCGGATGCTGGGCATCGACCGCGCACCCACACAGGTCGAAAAGATGATCATGCCACCGCAGGCCCACGGCGTGAAGGTCATCTCGACCGGCATGTTCACCCGCGGCAACCAGCCCGTCACCTGGCGCGGCCCGATGCTGCACCGAGCCCTCGAGCAGTTCCTCTCGGACGTCTTCTGGGGCGACCTCGACGTCCTGCTCCTCGACCTGCCGCCCGGCACCGGGGACATCGCGATCTCCCTGGCCCAGCTGGTTCCCTCGTCCGAGCTGCTACTGGTGACCACACCCCAGCTCGCCGCGACCGAGGTCGCCGAGCGCGCCGGGACGATCGCCGTCCAGACCCACCAGAACGTCGTCGGCGTGGTCGAGAACATGGCCTACATGCCGTGCCCGCACTGCGGCGAACGCGTCGACGTGTTCGGCGAGGGCGGCGGCGCGGCCGTCGCCGAGCGGCTGACCAGGGTGCTCGGCCACGAGGTGCCGCTGCTCGCCCAGGTCCCGGTGGACGTCCGCCTCCGGCAGGGCGGCGACTCCGGCAAGCCGCTGGTCCTCTCCGACCCCGACTCCGAGGCCGGGAAGGCGCTGCGCGCCGTCGCCGAGCGGCTGACCTTCCGCTCCCGCGGCCTGTCCGGCCGCTCGCTGGACATCAGCCCCGCCCGCCGCTAGACGCTCTGCGGCGGGCGGGAGCATGCCGGCCGGCTGAACCAACGCTGGCTCGGCTGAAGCAAAGCCGACCCGACCGGACCGAGACGTTCCCCGCGCGGTGGAGACCCGCCGCGCGGGGAACGCGACCGGGGACCGGATACGAGAAAGCCGCCGGGCAGGGGCTCGGCGGCTTTCTCGACGGAACGGATACCCAGGTCATCCCGACCCCGTCAGGACGGCCTTCGCGGCGACACGAACTGGGCGGACGCACAAGGCCCCGCCGGTTACCAGCGGGGTCCTGCGGAGACTGGCGCATCCGGCGCCTGGCGCCCGGGATGTCAGGTCGTGTCGGGGTCGAACGGGGGCGGGGTCGACGTCGACTCGGCCCGCTCCACACGCGCGGGTGCGGGCGGCGGCGAGCTGGCCGCGACAGCCGTGCCGCCAGCCGGGCTCGGCTTGGTCAGCGACGGCCGGTTCGCCGGCTTCGCGCCCGCCTTGGCCGCCGTGCTGCTCTCGGTGCCGGCCGGCAGGTGGGCCTTGGTCAGCGCGGGCGTGGCCGGCGGCTCGTCCTCACCCAGCAGCGAGTCGAACGACGTGCGCTTGCCCGGGTAGGCCGGGAACAGCGAGTCGTCGTCGCCCTCGAAGAGGTGCTTGCGGACGAAGGTCTTGGGATGCAGGTCCCGCAGGTCGAGGTCGGCCAGCTCGGGGCCCAGCTCGGACCGCAGGTCGTTGCGCATGCCGTTCGCCATCTGGCGGAACTGGCGCAGCATCCGGCCCGCGTCGCGGGCGGCCCTGGGCAGCCGATCGGGCCCGAAGACGAACAGCCCGATCAGGAGCAGTACGACTACCTCGCCCCACCCGACGCCGTTGAACACAACGGTCAGAGTACCCCGCCTGCCGCCGCCGGCGAAGGGCTCGAACATGACGAACAGGTGTCCTGAGCGCCACTGCGACCTGGGCCGCCGGCCGCGTTGTCCGGGCGCGCGCACCCGACCAGGCGGTTCCGCCCCGGGACAGGCCTGCGTCCAGGCGCCTGGCCACCCCACCGATGTGCCACCGCGTGCCCCGCCGCGCAGGCACGGGGCCGGGGCAGGCACGGCCGGAGCGGTATCAGCCGGGCGACTGTTCCTGGAGGACCACCCGCGCTGTGCTCTCCACTCCGTTGCGCTGGAAGGTCACGGTCACCGTGTCGCCGACGTGGTGCAGCCGGGTGGCCGCGGTGAGATCGTTCGTGCTGGTGACGACCGTGTCGTCGACCCGGGTGATGATGTCGCCCGGCAGCAGCCCGGCCGCGGCCGCGGGGCCCGCCGGCTCGACGTCACGGATGATCGCGCCCGGGGTGGTGCCGCGCGCCCGGGCCTCGGCGGCGGTGACCGTCGCGGCCGACACTCCGGTGTAGGGGTGGGTGGCCCGCCCGGTGCGGATGATCTCGTCCGCCACCGACGCGGCGTAGTCGATGGGGATCGCGAACCCGACGCCGACGCTGCCCGACGGCGCCTGCCCGCCCGGCGCCGTCGCGATCGCCGTGTTCAGGCCGACGACCTGGCCACGGGCGTCGAGCAGCGGGCCACCGGAGTTCCCGGGATTGATCGCCGCGTCGATCTGGATCGCTCCGATGATCACGGACGCCCCGCCGCCCTCGGCGGGCACGGTCGGGTTCCGGTCGAGCGCGCTGACGATCCCCGTGGTGACCGTCCCCGAGAGTCCGAAGGGCGCACCGATCGCGATCACCGGAGCGCCGGCGACCAGCGAACCGGACCGTCCCAGCGTCGCCGCCGGCAGGCCGGAGGCCCCGGGGATGCGCAGCACCGCAAGATCTGAAGAGGCGTCCCGTCCGGCGATCTCGGCGAGCACGGGCTCGGCGCCATCACTCATCGTGATCATTACCTGGCCACCCGCGTTCGCCGCCGGCGCGATGACATGGTTGTTGGTGAGTACGTAGCCCTCAGACCGAATGATCACCCCGGAGCCGTTCCCGCCCTCGGCCCCCGCCGTCACGTCGATGGTCACAACGGACGGCAGCACTCGCGCGACGACCCCGGCCACCGAGCCGGGGTCGATGACCGTCGGCGCGGCCTCGGCGGACGCTGTCGGCGACGACGTCCCCTCGGAGTCACCCAGTATCAGGCTCGTCACCCACCCACCGGTCGCTCCCCCCAGCAGTCCGGCGATCACAGCAGTGATCACGAGCGCCCGCCGGCCATGGCGGATCTTCGGAGCGGCCGCGCGGTGGTGCGTCGCCGCGCTCGCGGCTCTCGCCGCGTCGGCCGTTGCTCTGGCCGCATCGGTCGTGGACACACCAGACGTCGACCCCCCTGCTGCGGAGGCGGGTGCCGATTTCCCAGCGCCCGACGTCCCAGCCGCCGAGGTCGCTGGTACAGATGGGGCGGATGGGGCGGGCGTGGCCGAGGAGGGCGCAGACCTACCGGATGGCGCAAGCTCCGAGGGCGGCGGCGTGGGCGGGCGCGGGGCGCGCCGCGGCCCCACCAGATCCACCAGCGGGTCGGCCAACGGCCGGCCGGCCCCGCGCTGGTCGGCGTCCCGCGAGGTCGTCTCACGGAGGCCCTCCCGCGGGACGCTCCCCCGGGCACCGTCCCTGGAGACGGCCTCACGGCTGGTCTCCCGCGAGACCGGTGCCCGGCCCGTCTCCCGCGAGACCGCCTCCCGGCTGACCTCCCGCGGAACACTCCCCCGAGCACTCTCCCGCGAGACCGCCTCCCGGCTGACCTCCCGCGAGACGCTCCCCCGGGTGCCCTCCCGCGAGACGGCCTCACGGCTGCTCTCCCGTGGGACGGCCTCCCGCGAAGCCGACGGCAGCGGGCCCTGCGGTGGCGGAACCGAGGGCCGCGAGCTCTCCCGCGCAACCGCTGGCCGCGGCTGCGCCGTCACACGCGCCTTCGCGGCGCTGCCCGGATCGGAGCCTCCCCGGGCAGCCGGCGCGCCAGGGGCCGATCCCGCTCCTGGCGCGGGCCCCGGGCCGGAAGCGGCGCCCGTGCCCTGAACGCCACGCCCGCCACCGTCACGCTCCGGCGCGCCCGCGCGGGACGCGGTGTCACGCCGACCCGGATCCCCGGTAGGCGACGCGATCGGCGTGCGGGCCACGCTTTCGGGGCCCATGGAGCCAGTCCGCGCGGCGGCGTCCCGGCTGGCGGCGCCGTTCTGAGAGGACGAGCCATTCCGCCCGGCAGCATCCCGGGTAGCGGAACCGTTCTGAGAAGACGAGCCGTTCTGGGCGGCACGGCCTTCCCGGACGAGCGGAGTCTTCGCGGCAGCGGCACCATCCGACGCCCCCGGCGGGACGGCGCCCTGCCGGCCCGCCGGCCCCTTCGGCGCGGCGGCTGCCTCCCGTGCGGCCGTAGCCCGGCTGGGCGCCTCCCGGCTGGATGCCTCCCGATCGGCTGGTTCCCGGCCGGATGTCGCGCGAGCGGCCGGGCCCCGTGGGCCGGCACCGTCCCGTTTCCCGCCGACGCGCCTGGTCGTCTCGTCGCGTGTGCCGCCGGTGGCCCCGGCGTTACCCGTCGTGGACGAGCTCCCCGTGCTGGACGGGCGGCCTGTGGTCGGCACGCTCCCGCGTGTGGTGGCCCGGACCGGCTCGACGAAGGGTGGCCGTTCCGCCGCCGACGCGGGGCGGCGCGGCGTGTCCGCCCGAGCTTCGGGGCCGGGACGACGCTCCGTCGCGGGGCGACGTTCCGGCCCGTGCAGCGGCAGGGACGCCGGGACCGGTCGGCTCACGCCTCCTGACGACGGGACGGTGCCCTCCGCCGCCCGCGAGCGGGGCGCGGGCACGGGCACTGACGGGGCTTTTGCCTTGTCCGTGCCAGGACGGGCATCGGTGGTCTGGTCGTCGCCGGTGGTGTCCACATGCCCTCCCCGATGTGCTCGGCTCGCGGCGCTGCGGACCGTCGGCGGCTCATGCACCACCGCGGCCCGCGAGACCGAGCGGACAACACGGTAGAGGTTCACGGAGCGGCACAGGAGGGCCACCAGACACCAAATCCGCCGGCACAGGCCGCCGAGACCACTCATCGTGAGGGAGTCGGCGCGTTCACGCACTCCGCGGTTACCCACCTGCCCTTTTCGGCAGCGAAAAAGCCCGGTGGACGACCTTCGCGTTAGCCCGATCGGGCCATCAAATGATCACCCGTGGCGCCGTGGGGGAACGATCGCGGCGCCGCGGAGGGCTCGAGGAGGGCCCGTCGAGAGCTGTCGGGAGCTAGGGACGCCGCGGGAAGGACACCGAGGCGATCATCTGGACCGAGCGGGGAACACCGGCCGCCGGTGCCTTCACCGGGATCACGGTCGCGACCGTGGGGACCGAGCCCTGGTCGGGCCGCCGGGGCGCCGCGCGCCCGTCCGCGAGCGCCGCGCCGCTGACCGCGAGGAGCATGAACGCGGCCGACCCGACGAGCGTCCGCCGCATCCGGCCGTGCCGGCGCGGCCGGGGGGTTGTGATCGCCGGGCGGCCGTGCCCGGCGGCGCGCACGGCGACCTCGGCACCGGCCAGAGCCGCGCCGGGCGCACCGCACCCCTGTGAGCTGGAAGCGAGGCGAGCGGACCCGGCCGAGACCCGGGACGACGCGGCCCCCGGTGGACGTTTAACCAGCAAGGCTGATCGGCCCGCGGAGGCTCCCGGCCGGGACGGAGACCCGCCCGGTCGAGCGGGGCGGCCGGTGCGGACCAGGCCCGCCTGGCGCGCCGGCGAGGCGGCCGGCCGGACCGACCTGCGCGGAGCGGATCCCTCGGCGACGAAACCGCTGGCCATCGCGGGCATCCTGCGCGGGGCGGGCGGCGCGGGCCGCGCGACCTGGTACTCGCGAGCACCGAGGCTGAGCAGGGTCGAGGTCAACGTGCTGGGGAGGGTGGGAGTCGCCAGGGCGGAGAGCCGGGCCTTGAGCCTGCGCTGCTCGGCTACCTCCGCCTGACAGTCGGGGCAGCACGCGAGGTGTGCCAGCGCGCGATCCCTCTCGTCGTGGCTGAGCTGCCCGTCGACCAGGGGGGTGAGGCGCTCACCGAGATGGCTGCTCACGCCCGCCGCTCCCGAGGAGCACCGCCCTCGGCTCCGACGGCACTGCTCACCGGACCTCGGCGGCGGTCGGTCCGGCGACCACGGCGCCCCGACCTGTCCGGTTCGGCCACGGCGGCGTCGACCGCGAGCTGGCTCTCACCCGGACTCGTGGCACCCACCGGCGGCCGTTCCCAGGAACCGCTGGTCTCCGCCTGGGCCGGGGACGGCCCCGTGGCCGGGCCCACCGCGGCGCTCGAGACTCCGTCGTCGCCCGCCATCGCCATCCCGCGCGGGGCGCGGTCGGCGAGCGCGGCGCGCAGCATCGCCCGCCCCCGGGAGATCCGGCTGCGGACGGTGCCGAGCTTGACCCCGAGCGTCTGTGCGATCTCCTCGTAGGAGAGCTGCTCGATGTCGCACAGCACGACCGCGGCACGGAAGTCCGGCGGCAGCGCGGCGAGAGCGGCCTCGACGTCGGCGTCCAGATGGCTCTCGGCGTAGACGGCCTCCGGGCTCGCCTCACGGCCGGCCAGGCGCTCGGTGTCCTCCGGCAGGGCGTCAAACCTGATCTTCTGCTGGCGGCGCATCCGGTCCAGGAACAGGTTGGTCGTGATGCGGTGCAGCCACCCCTCGAAGGTGCCGGGGGTGTAGTCGGCCAGCGAGCGGAACACTCGGACGAAGACGTCCTGGGTGAGGTCCTCGGCGTCGTGCGCGTTGCCCGTCAGGCGATAGGCAAGGCGGTACACCCGGTTGCCGTGCTCCCTGACCACGTCCTCCCAGGACGGAGGCACCCAACCAGCTACTTCTGGGGTGGCGGCCGCGTCGGGGACGGCCGAACCAGCCCCGAGCTCCTGCGCCGCCACAGCCGCCTCTCGGTCGGTTCGCGACGAACGTACCCGACGCGCCGGCCAGGGAGCGGCGAATCCCGCTGCGGACACCGATGTTTCTCCCCTCGACCCAGTCGACACGGGCGCACTGACAAGACGAACGTTCCTGTCTTGTCTCCCGTTCCCGTAGGCTGCGGATGTCATGCCGGACATCGACATCGCCGCACGGGAATCTGCCGTCGCCTACGCCGAGGGCTTCCTCGTGGAAGACCCTGTTCTTCGTGCTGCCCGCGCCCGCGCCGAGGAGGTCGGGATCGCCCCGGTCAGCCCCGGCGCCGGGGCGGTGCTCCGCTTCCTCGCCGCATCCGTCGGCGCCCGCGCAGTCGTCGAGATCGGCACGGGTACCGGTGTGTCCGGAACGTGGCTCCTCCGCGGGATGCGTCCTGACGGAACCCTGACCACGATCGACGTCGAGGCCGAGCACCTGCGGCTCGCCCGCCGCATCTACGCCGACGCAGGGATGGCCCCCGGCCGCTCCCGGCTGATCACCGGGCGGGCCCTCGAGGTGCTTCCCCGGCTCACCGACGGCGCCTACGACCTGGTGTTCTGCGACGCCGACCGGCGGGAGAGCACCGAGTACCTGACCCAGGCGCTCCGCCTGCTCCGTCCCGGCGGGATCGTGGCGTTCACCGGAATCCTCGCGGGCGGGCAGACCGGCGACCCGGCCACCCGCGTCCAGGATTCCGTGGCCGTCCGGGAGCTGGCGACCGCCGTCCGGGACGACGTTCGCCTCACCCAGATGCTGCTCACGACCGGGGACGGTCTGCTGGTGGCGGTCGTGGCGAAGTCCTCCCCCGTCGGCTGATCGCCCCGCCGACGGCACCGGGATCGGTGCATTCGACCGGTATTACCGATTAGTCTCTGTGGGCCGGGCGCTACGCCCGTGCCGTCGGCAGCGCGTCCCAGTCCCTGCCCACACGGATCCTGCCCAACCGGACGACCCGCGTGCCGACGAGCACTGGCCGAGCGATGGCCGCCAGGCCGCTCCGGGCGTCCAAGGGGGACGTCCGAAGTAGACCTGCGCGGCCCAGAACACCCGGCGGTACGGCATCCCGACGCGACGAGCGCGGGGCGCCGCCACGCCGACCGGCGCGAGCCGTTCGGTGACGGTCGAGGCCGGGAGTGGACGTCGTGCGGAGTGACGTGGCGCGGAGTGAGGTGGATCGTCGTCGTTTCGACGACGACTTCGGCTACCGCGGCTCCGCGTACCACGATGCCAACTACGACGGTGCCGGGTACGACGATCCAGAGTTCCGCGGCCCCGGGTATCCGAGCCATGAGCACCGCGACTCCGGCCGCCACGATCCCGGCCGCCACGACCCTGGCTATCGCGACCCTGGCTATCGCGACGCGGGCTACGACGACCGCGACTATCGCGACCCCGGGTACCCCGGCTCCGGCTCCGGCCCGCGCCGTCCCGCCCCTCGCCCCGACGACACCGGGCACCGGCCCGGCAGCTCGTACCGGGACGACGCCGGACACCGGGATGACACCAGGGGCCGGGCCGACAGCGGGTACCGGGGCGATTCCGGTCCCGACGGGCCCGGGCCGCGGGACGACGGCACCCGGCAGCGCGGCCAGTCCGGTCGGGCCGGTCGCACCGACCCGACCGGCCGAAGCGGCTACCCCGACCGATCCGGCGGACCCGCCCGCCCCGGCTACCCCGACCGATCCGGTGATGCCCTGCGTGCCACCCATCCGGGCCGCGACCGACACCCCGGCGGCCACGGCGCGCGGCCGGGGTTTCCGGCCGCGGGCGGCTTCGCGCAGCGGCCGCCCGCACCGCCGCAGTCACCACCGCCGCCGCGCCGGGAGAACTGGCTCGGCTGGGTGGCGTTCCTGCTCGGAATCGCGGTGCTCTCCGGCGCGGCCGGCTACACACTGAACCGGGTGACCAGCGGGTCGGGTACCTCCGCCGTGGGCCCGACCACCGGCGAGCAGCCCTCGGGCACGACCGACCCTGCGGCCGGCGGCTCGGGGCAGGGCACGGGGCCGACAGCTGAGCAGGTCGCGATCCTGCTCGCCAACCAGGGCCTGCCGCTGCGGACGAGGGTCGTCTACACGGCGCAGAACGACCCCGACGGCCTCCTGGGACGTCCCGGCGGGTACTCCAGCCGGCTCGCCTTCACCGACGAACGCATCAGCGCCAGCGAGATCGCGGGCGCGCCGGCGGACGCCATCGAGCGCGGCGGTGCCATCGAGGTCTTCGTCGATCCCGCCTCCGCCGCGGGTCGCGGCGCCGCCCTGCGCGCACCCGGCGGCGGTGACCTCCCCAAGGAGTACACCTACGTGCGCGGGACGATCGTGCTGCGGCTCTCACTGATCCTTCCGGAGGAGATGGCCGCCGGGTACGAGACCGCCCTCGCCGCGGTTACCGGGCAGCCGTCGCAGCCCGGGCAGCCGTCCTAGTGCGTCCTGGCGTCGCGGTGTCCGGCGCGTGGCCGGCGACGGCTCGGTCGACGTTTGCGTAGGTGCCCTGGAGGGGGAGGCGTACGGCATGAACATCCGCGAGTTCTACGACGCCGATCCCCGCCGCCGGGCGTCCGAGGAGATCACATTCGGGGACGGCTGGACCACGGCGGACGACGAACACTCGACCTACCGGCTGAACTGGGTGGTCGACACCGGTGAGATCTACTCGGTGCGCGAGCCGCACCCCGGCGGCATCCTGGCCCGCTACCTCGATCAGTTCCGCGTGGACCAGGCCAACGTGGACGAGCTTCTCGTGGACGTCCTCGCCGACACCGACCGGTACGCCGTCGAGGCCGCGCTCGCCGGCTGGCCCGCGGTCATGCCGGAGAAAGACAGCCTGAGCTGGGCCCGGCGCCAGCTCGCGGCACTGGGCTCCGCCAGCCCCTCCGAACGCTGACGGCCCGCTCCCCCGCCGGGCCCGCCCGGCCGGCGGGGTGATGTGCGGCGGTCCGGTGGGTCCTGGACGGCACTCGGCGGTGGTGGTTCCACGGAACCGCGGAGCCCGCCGCCGAACAACCCGCCACCACAGGCCAGCTGACGCGCGTCCGGAGGCCTGCCGCAGGGCCGGCAGCCGCGTGCCTCCGGACGCGCTCCGTCAGGTGGGCTGTTCGCCTGCCGGGGCTCCGGCGAGGTAGGCGATCAGGGTGCGCACTCCCCACCCGGTACCGCCGCGGCTGATCTCGCCGTCGTCGGAGTCCGCACGGGCCGTGCCGGCGATGTCGAAGTGCGCCCAGGGCAGACCCGCGGTGAACTCCCTGAGGAACAGCGCGGCGGTGATCGACCCGCCGTTGACGTCCAGCGCACGGCCGATGTTCGCCAGGTCGGCGACCGGCGAGTCGATGGCCGGCCGGTACTCCTCGGTCAGCGGCAGCCGCCAGACCCGCTCCCCCGCGCGGCCGGCCGCGCCGGCGAGCTCGCCGGCCAGCGTGTCGTCGGAGGAGAACAGGCCAGCGGTGCGCCGACCGAGCGCGACGGTGATCGCGCCGGTGAGCGTGGCCAGGTCGACGATCTGGTCGGGGGCGAGGGTGGCGGCGGCGTAGGCCAGGCCGTCGGCGAGCACCAACCGGCCCTCGGCGTCGGTGTTGAGTACCTCGACCGTCGTTCCACCCCAGCAGGTGATCACGTCTCCGGGCCGGACGGCGGACGCGCCGATCATGTTCTCGGCGAGGCAGAGCAGCGCGGTGACCTTGCCGGGAACTTCCAGCTCGGCCAGCGTGACCATGGCGCCGAGCACGGCAGCCGCGCCGGACATGTCGGTCTTCATACTGGCCATGGAGACCGACGGCTTGAGCGACAGCCCGCCGGAGTCGAAGGTGATCCCCTTGCCGACCAGCACCCGGTGGCCGGGAGTCCTCCCGCCGGGCGTGGACGGGCCGTCGTAGGTCAACGTCACCAGACAGGGCGGGCGCGGGGAGCCCCCGCCCACCGCGACCAGCCCACCGAAGCCCTGGCTGACCAGGTCGGAGTGGTCGAGCACGGTGACGCCCAGGCCGGCCTGGGACGCGGCTCGCACCGCCTGGTCCGCCAGCCAGCGTGGCGTCTTCACGAGGCTCGGCATGTTGATCAGATCACGGGCGAGGCACACGCCGTCCGCCACGGCGCGCGCCCGGCGCACCGCCTCGATCAGCGCCGGGTTCTCGGCGCGCTCCGTGTGCAGGACGAGGATCCGCTCGGCTCGCGGACCGGCCGGCGGCTCGTCGGGAGTGGACTCGGCGGACTCCGCGAACTCGGGAGCCGGCTCGGTGCCCGCCTCGCGGGTCGTACCGGTGACGGCGTCCTCCGGGGTGGCACCGGTGACGGCGTCTGCCGGGCGGTAGGAGCCCAGCACGAAGCCCTCGACGAACGCGTAGATCTGCTCGGCGTCGGGTTCGGCGACGACGAAGGGCCGCCCACGCGTTCCCCCGCGCCGCGCGAGAGCCGCGCCGGCCGAACGCCAGTCGGCGGTCCCACCGGCGCCCACGCCGAGCAGGAACAACCGCCACGGCCGCTCGGAGCGCGACAGCGGCACGACGAGGACACCGCCCGCGTCCCCCCGGAAGGCCTCGTTCTCGATCAGGCGGTCCGGGTCCGCGCCGACGCGCGCGCAGGCGCTCCGGCCCTGCTCGCCGACGACCGCGGCACCATCGACACTGGTGACCACGACGGCGAGCACGGAACAGTCCCAGCCGACCGCGGCGCCGGCCGTACCCTCGGCGGCAGACCCCTCACCGGCAGCACCACCAGCGCCGGCAGTACCGACCGCTCCGGCACTACCGGGCGCGCCAACGGAGCCGGCCGGCGGCGCCGGTTCGCCCGGCGCCCCGCCGGTATCGTCCCGGACCGGCGGCTCGCCCGGCTCGGGTCCACCAACTGACGGCGGGTGCTCGGTGGATGTGAGGATGACGAGGGGGGCGCGGTACCTCGAGTCGATGAGGTCGGCGTCCTGGGTGGGAGCGGCGGTCGTCACGCGGACGCCTCCGCCCCGCGGACCCGTCCGCCGGGCCGGGGGTAGGTGACCACCGAGCCTAACCGACCGCGATCTTGAGAGCGTCTCCCAGCGCGCTCGCCTCGTCGGCTGTGAGTTCGACGACGAGTCGGCCGCCCCCTTCGAGCGGGACGCGCATGACAATGCCGCGCCCCTCCTTGGTGACCTCGAGCGGACCGTCACCCGTCCGCGGCTTCATGGCCGCCATCGGTGCACCTCTTCCTGCCGTCGGACCTGCGTCTGACGACGATTATCCCGGAGACCGACCCGCAAACCGAAACACGTCCCTGCGGGGAATCACAACGGTCACGGAGAGGTAGTGGTTTCGGTGGCCCGAGAGGGCCTCTGGCGGCTCCGAACGAGGGACTCTGGTGTGATTCACTACGGTTACCCACGCCCATTTTCCCCGGACGGCGAGGCCTCGGGGCCGTGAGTGTCCCCCCGTGTGGCATCCGCCCGCTCCGGGGCAGGCCGTTCCGGATCAAGCTTTTCCAGATCATGCCGGGTCGAATCATGCTGCGCGGCAGGGTCCCGCGCCGCCTCGGTCCCGGCGGGTTCCGCCTGGACGTCGCCGGGCCGGGCCATGTCGGCGTCGGCGTCAAGGTCGGCGTCGAGGCCGGAGGCTGGGCCGGGGTGCGCGTCGTCGTCGTCACCGCCGACGCCGAGATGCGCGAACTCCGCGAGCCGGACGAGCTCGTCGTCCCGGCGGGCGAGCTCCTCGTCACGCCAGGCGATCTCGTAGGCGAGGCGGGCCAGGACGGCGTCGACCTCGGCCATCCGGTAGCCGCGGGCCGCCATGCCGAACCGGACGTCCGCCACGTCGTCGGCCGCCACGGAACGCGCGCCGAGGCCGGTGTGCGGTCCGTCGGGCACGGCCGGCGCCATCCGGTCGAACCGGCCGACGGCCAGCGCGGCGACGGCGAAGACGACCACCGCGACAAGCACGATCTCCACTGCGAGCACCACGCCGTCGATCGTGCCATGCCCGGGTGGGCCGAGCGGATCCACCCGCCGCCCCCGGGGCGATCCCGCCGGCCCGCGGTCTCTGGCAGGGTTGCGGAGTGCCCGCCGACGCCTTCCCGACCAGCGAGCCCCGCCCGGCCGACGCACCCGGCCCGGCCGACGCACCCGGCCCGGCGGCTGGGCCGGTGCCGGCGCGGCCGTTGCGCCTGGGGTCACGGGTGTTCGCGCCGTCCGAGCTGGTCGTGATGGCGATCGTCAACCGCACGCCGGACTCCTTCTTCGACCGCGGGGCCACCTACGGCGAGGCCGAGGCGCTCGCCGCCGTCGACGCGGCGGTGGACGCCGGAGCCGGGATCATCGACATCGGCGGGGTCAAGGCGGCCCCGGGCGAAGAGGTCGACGCAGCCGAGGAGCTGCGCCGCATCGGCGGGTTCGTCTCGGCTGTGCGGGCCCGCCACCCGGAGATCGTGATCAGCGTCGACACCTGGCGCGCCGAGGTCGGACGGGTCGTCGCCGGCGAGGGCGCCGACCTGCTCAACGACGCCTGGGGCGGGGTCGACCCGGAGCTGGCCGAGGTCGCCGCCGAGTTCGGCACCGGGCTGGTCTGCACCCACGCCGGCCACCTGCCGCCGCGGACCCGTCCGCACCGGATCGCCTACGACGACGTGGTCGCCGACATCGCCGCCACGACGACAGCGCTGGCCGAACGGGCGGTGTCGCTGGGCGCCCGGCCGGACGGGGTGCTCATCGACCCAGGGCACGACTTCGGCAAGAACAGCCGACACTCGCTGGAGTCGACCCGCCGCCTGCCGGAACTGGTCGCGACCGGGTGGCCGGTGCTGGTCGCGATGTCCAACAAGGACTTCGTCGGTGAGGTCCTCGACGCACCGGTGGACGAGCGGCTGGAGGGCACGCTCGCGGCGACCTCCGTGGCGGCCTGGCTGGGAGCCCGGGTCTTCCGCGCGCACCAGGTCGCCGCCACCTGGCGCACGCTGCGCATGGTCTCCGCGCTGCGCGGGGACGTCGACCTGCGGATCGCCCGCCGCGGCGTGGTCTGAGCCGGGCCGGACCAACCACCGCCAGGCGCGCCGGCCTGGGCCGGCGGTGCGTTACTCGCCTTCGGCGACCTCGCCCTGTGTGGGCACCCGGGCGGCGCCGCGGCCCGCGCCGGCGCCCGCCTCGAGGATGTCGAAGGCCTCGGGCACGCTGGTCGCCCAGATCAGGATGTCGCGGGCCGGCGGGCGGACGAAGCCGCGGCCGACCAGGTCCTCGACGAGCATGCGCAGGTGCGCGTACACGCCGTCGTGATCCAGGATGACGACCGGTTTGGCGTGCAGGCCGAGCACCGCGGCCACCCAGATCTCGAGCAGTTCCTCGAGGGTGCCGAGCCCGCCCGGCAGGGTCAGGAACCCGTCGGCGCGGTCGTCCATGACGGCCTTGCGCTCGCGCATCGTGGCGGTGACGATCAGCTCGTCGGAGTCGGTGTCCCCGACCTCCATCGCCAGCAGCGTCTCGGGGATCACGCCGACCGTGTGCGCGCCGCCGGCCCGCGCGGCCCGGGCGAGGGCGCCCATGCACGACACCGAGCCGCCGCCCGAGACCAGCACGTGCCCGCGCCGGGCGAGCTCCGTGCCGACCTCGGCGGCCAGCAGCACGAACGCGGGATCGATGTGGTCCGAGGACGCGCAGTACACACAGACGTTCACGAGGGCGCCCCACCGGCCGCGGCGGCCCCGCCGACCTCGCTGGCGGTCTCGTCGCCGGAGGTGGCCGCGGCGGGCGGGCCGGCACGGCCGGTCCCCTCGAGGATCAGGCGCACGGCCTCGTCGACGTCGTCGGTCATGGTCACCAGGTCGAGGTCGCCCGGCTTGATCCGGGCGGAGCCGAGGACGGTCGAGCGCAGCCACTCCAGCAGGCCCGACCAGTAGGCCGTGCCCATGAGCACCACCGGGAACCGGGTCACCTTGCCCGTCTGCAGCAGGGTGAGGGCCTCGAAGAGCTCGTCGAGGGTGCCGAACCCGCCCGGCATGATGACGAAGGCCTCGGCGTACTTCACGAACATCGTCTTGCGGACGAAGAAGTACCGGAAGCTGACGCCCAGATCGACCCAGTCGTTGAGATCCTGCTCGAAGGGCAGCTCGATGCCGAGGCCGACCGAGAGCCCGCCGGCCTCCTGCGCCCCCCGGTTGACCGCCTCCATCGCGCCCGGCCCGCCGCCGGTGATCACCGCGTAGCCGGCGTCGGCCAGCGCGGCGCCGAGCCGGCGTCCCAGCTCGTACTCGGGTTCGTCCCGGCCGACCCGGGCCGACCCGAAGACCGTGACGGCTGGGGGCAGATCCGCCAGCAGCCCGAAGCCCTCGACGAACTCGCTCTGAATGCGCAGGACGCGCCACGGGTCACTGTGGACGAACGAGGCCGGGCTGCGGGTGTCGAGCAGGCGTTGGTCGGTGGTGGAGTGCTCCACCTGCCCGCGCCGCGCCGTGACCGGGCCGCGGCGCTGCTCGGGCGGCGGCCCGCCACCCCGCCGGGTACGCCTGGACACCGCGGCCGCGGGAGCAACCGCGGGCCCGGGCGCGACGGCGGGAACGGGCGGGGGGACGTCCGCCGGACCATCACCGGCTGGGCGCGCGGCCGCCGTCGGAACGATCGGCTGGGACGTCGATCCGCCGCCCGGCGGATCAGGGTGGGCGGGCCGAGTCACGTCCGCACCATACGCAGATCCGCCCGGACGCCCGAAGCTCAGGGCGTGCCGCGGCCGACCAGGTAGGAGCTGAGCACGCGCTCCGTCTCCTCGATCACCGCCACCTCGACGTACTCGTCGCGGGTGTGCGCCAGGTTCGGGTCGCCGGGACCGTAGTTGAGCGCCGGTATGCCCAGCTCGGCGAACCGCGCCACGTCGGTCCACCCGTACTTGGCCACCGGGGCCCGCCCGGTGGCCGCCACGAAGGCCGCCGCGGCCGGGGCGGACAGCCCGGGCGGGGCCCCGCCGGCGCTGTCGTCGAGCACCAGGTCGTAGCCGTCCAGCACCTCGGCCACGTGGGCCAGCGCGGCCTTCGGGTCCCGGTCGGGGGCGAAGCGGAAGTTCACCGTGACCCGGCAGCTGTCCGGGATCACGTTGCCGGCCACGCCGCCGTCGATCCGGACCGCCGAGAGGCCCTCCCGGTAGGTGCAGCCGTCCAGCGTGACGGACCGCGGCCGGTACCGCGCCAGCCGGCTCAGCAGCTCCCCGGCCTGGTGGATGGCGTTCTCCCCGAGCCAGGAGCGGGCCGAGTGCGCGCGGCGGCCCGGCACCGTGGCCACGACCCGCAGCGTGCCCTGGCAGCCCGCCTCGATCTCGCCGGAGGTGGGCTCCATGAGGATCGCCAGATCCGCCTGGAGCCAGTCGCGGTGCCGCTCGGCGAGCCGGCGCAGCCCGTTACGGGCGGCCGCGACCTCCTCGTTGTCGTAGAAGACCCAGGTGACGTCGTGCCGCGCGACCGCCCCCGCCCCCGAGACCGGCCCCGGCCTCGACTCGGGCGCCGACCCCGACGCCGGGGTGCCGAGGAGCGCCGCCAGGCGGAGCATCACGGCCACCCCGGCCTTCATGTCGGACGTCCCGCAGCCGTACAGGCGGGAGCCGTCGAGGCGGGCCGGGAGGTTGTCGGCGACGGGCACCGTGTCGAGGTGACCGGCCAGCAGCACCCGCGCGGGCAGGCCGTGGCCGGTCCGCGCGAGCACCGCGTCGCCGTCCCGCAGGATCTCCAGGCCGCCGAGGGAGCGCAGCGCCTCCTCGACGGCCGTCGCGAGCGTGCCCTCGTCGCCGCTGACCGACGGCACGTCCACGAGGACACGCGTCAGATCACCGACGGGCAGCGCCAGATCGAGGCCCATGACGGTCAGGAGGCCACGCCGTGCTCACGCAGGATGTCGTTCAGCGCGAGCTTGTCGTGGATCTCGCCCTCGTCCAGAGTGCGCAGGACGAGGATGCAGGGCATGGCGAACTCGCCGGCCGGGAAGGAGCGGACCCGGCTGGAGCCGACGGCCACCGCGCGCTCCGGGATCTCCCCGCGCGGGTACTCCTCCCCCGTCACCGCGTCGAAGACGTGGGTGGACGCCGTCAGGATCGCCCCGGCGCCGAGCTTCGCGCCGCGCCGGACCCGGGCGCCCTCGACCACCATGCAGCGGCTGCCGACGAACGCGTCGTCCTCGACGACCACCGGCACCGCGCTCGGCGGCTCGAGCACGCCGCCCAGGCCGACCCCTCCGGAGAGGTGGACATTGCGCCCGACCTGGGCGCACGAGCCGACCGTCGCCCAGGTGTCGACGAGGGTCCCGGCACCGACGTAGCCGCCGATGTTGGTGTAGCTGGGCATGAGCACGGCACCGGGCTCGACGTGGGCGCCCCAGCGGACGATCGCGCCCGGCACCACCCGCACGCCGTCGAACCGGGTCTTGAGCGGGACGCGGTCGTGGAAGTGGAAGTCCCCGGCGGCCGACTCGACCATCGGCAGGACCTTGAACGACAGCAGGATCGCCCGCTTGGCCCGCTCGTCGACGACGACGCTGCCGTCCGCGGCGACCTGGGCGACCCGGGCCTCACCGGCGTCGATCGCGTCGACCGCGCCCACGATGACCTTGCGGGCCTGGGTGTCCTCCGGCGTCAGCTCGCCGCGACGCTCCCACAGGTCGTCGATGGCCCGGTCCAGGGGAGACACGACTTCGCCGGACGTGACACCCGCGTCCGATGGGCTGGGGTTTGCTCCGCTCACGCTGCTCACGGATAAGACCCTACGGGTCTCGGGGTGAGCGGCGCTCGCGGCCGCGGCGGTCAGCGGACGTCGGGCTCCGAGCCCCAGCCCGGCGTGTTCCGGTCTCCCTGCTCGCCACCACCGGGCCGCGGGACGGCCATCTGCCCGGTCTGGTACGGCGGGACCGGCAGCTGGCCGGTCTCATACGGCGGCACCGGCAGCTGGCCGGTCTCATACGGCGGCACCGGCAGCTGGCCGGTCTCATACGGCGGCACCGGCAGCTGGCCCGTCTGGTACGGAGGCACGGCCATCTGCCCGGTCTGGTAAGGCAGCGGCGGTTGCTGCTGCGGCGCGCTGCCGCCGCCGTTCTCATACGAGGGGACGGGCAGCTGACCCGTCTGGTACGGCGGTGGCGTGCCCTGCCCGGCGGCGCCCTCACCGGCGCCGGAGTACGACCCCGACCGGCCGTGGGCACCCTGGGGGTCCCGGTAGGGATCTCCGGGCTGCCCCGAGCGGATGTCCCGGCCTCCCCGGAAGTCCTGGGACTGCCGGTATTCCTCAGGCTGGCGGTATTCCTGGGCCGAGCCGAAGTCCTGGGTGGGGCGGTAGTCCTGGGACGGCCGGGCGCCCGGATCGGGCTGGCTCGCCCGGTACCGGTCGAACGAACCGACAGAGCTCTGGTCGGCCCGCGCCGGCTCACCCGCTCCGTACCCGGACGGACGGCCGGAGGACCAGCCCTGGTCACCGCCGCGGCCCGCACCCACCGGATGCGGCCCCGAAGCCGCGGGGCCGGGCGGCCCGGCGGGCGGGTAGCCGGCCGGCTGCTGGCCCCAGCCCGGCGCGGCCTGCGCGCCGCTCGGGGCGCCTGCCGCGGGGAGCATGGTCATGCGCTCCGGAACGGTGGCGATCTGGGCGTCCGGGGCGGTCAGCGCGACCCGCACGTGCCGCCGGCCGGACTCGCCGTAGAAGCTCCCCGGCGCGACCAGGACACCCACGCTGGACAGCGCGTCCACCGTGGCCCAGCAGTCCTCGCCGCGGGTGGCCCACAAATAGAGACCGGCCTCGCTGTGGTCGATCGTGAAGCCCGCGACGGCGAGCGCCGCGGCGAGTACCGCCCGCCGGTTGGCGTAGCGGGCGCGCTGGTCGGCGACGTGCATGTCGTCCGCGAGCGCGGCCGTCGTCGCCGCCTGCACCGGCGACGGCATCATCAGCCCCGCGTGCTTGCGGAGCTGGAGCAGCCCGTCGACGAGATCGGGGTCACCGGTGACGAACCCGGCCCGGTACCCGGCCAGGTTCGAGCGCTTGGACAACGAGTGGACGGCGAGCAGGCCCTCGTGGGAGCCGCCGCAGACGTCCGGGTGGAGCACCGAGACCGCGCGGGCCTCCCAGCCCAGCTCGATGTAGCACTCGTCGCTGGCGACGATCACGCCGCGCTCACGCGCCCAGGTGACCACTGCGCGCATCTCGTCCACCGACAGGACACGCCCCGTCGGGTTGCCGGGCGAGTTCAGCCAGACGAGGGCAACACCCTCGGCGGGGCCGACGACCGGCTCGCAGCGCGCGAGCAGGGCGCCGACCTCGTAGGTCGGGTAGGCCGGGGTGGGCACCCAGACGCGGTCCCCGGGCTCCAGGCCGAGCTGCGAGGGAAGCTGGGCGACCAGCTCCTTCGTGCCCAGCACCGGCAGCACGGCGGACGGCTCCACCAGCACACCGAGCCGGCGGGCCAGCCAGCCGGCAGCCGCCTCACGAAGATCGGGCGTGCCTGTGGTGAGCGGGTACCCCGGGGAGTCCGCGGCACCGGCGAGGGCGTGGCGCACCACCGCCGGCGTCGCGTCGACCGGGGTACCCACCGACAGGTCCACCAGCCCGTACGGATGCGACCGCGCCTTCTCCTTGTACGAGACCAGGTGGTCCCATGGGAAGTCGGGCAGCCGCACCCGCGACCGTCCCGGCGATCTGATCGTCCGGGACGGTCTCGCCGACTCCCCTGAACCGGTCAGGACTCGCCCTGGGGAGCCAGCGCGGAGATGGTGGGCGGGTCGAAGTCGAGCGCGCCGACCTTGGAGGCGCCGCCGGGCGAGCCGAGCTCCTCGAAGAACGACGCGTTCGTGTCGGTGAAGGTCTTCCACTGGTCGGGGACGTCGTCCTCGTAGTAGATCGCCTCAACCGGGCAGACGGGCTCACAGGCACCACAGTCGACGCACTCGTCAGGCTGGATGTAGAGCATCCGTCCGCCTTCGTAGATGCAGTCGACCGGGCACTCCTCGATGCAAGCCCTGTCCTTCACATCAACACAGGGCTCCGCGATGACGTAGGTCACCGGACGTTCCTCCTCGAGCTCACGGGCGACTGATTCCTTAGTATCGACCTGGACAGTTCGGTGTCGACAACAAGGGCGTGCACTAGTGGTGTATGTCGTCCACATCACTCCGGCCGACATCGGCTCCCGGGTCGTGATCCGGCGCCGTATCTCTGGTCCGCTCCCCCTGAGCGATGTTCTGGGCACGCTTGAGTCCTGGTCGGAAGGCGAACTCCGCCTCCGCCGCACCGACGGTACGACAGTGAGTGTGCCCGAGGAATCCCTCGTAGCGGCGCGTGTCGTGCCCTTGACACCCCGGCGGGCCAATCCTCGGCCCCCCGGTCGGGCGACACCATTGGACCAGCCCGGAACGCCCCCTCGCCACGACATTGCGGAACGCAACGATCAGATCACGGAATCAGATCGCCCCGCCGGTCTCCGCACGGACGGCCAGGTCGGCGCCGACGCGGATGGAGAGTACCCGGACGCCGGTGACGACGATACCGGGGACAATGGCGGCGACCGGGACGCGAGTGGCGCCGACCCGGGCGGCGCCGGCCCGAGTGTGGAGGTCCAGCGGTGAGCGCCCACAGCAGGCGGATGTTCGCCACCGTCGTCCGCCGCGAACCCGTCGACCTGGCACTCGCGTGCCATCTGATCGCCGCCGAGGCCGGCCCGGAGACGAACCCGGCCGAGACGACCCGTGCCCTCGACGCCCTGGCTGCCGACACCGCCGCCCTCCTCGCAGCCCGCCGGGCCGCTCCGCGGGGCCGTGGCGCGGCTGGTGCCGGTACCGACACCGGTGCCGCTTCCGGGGCCGGGGCCGCCTCTGAGGCCGTTTCCGGGGCCGGGTCCACTTCCGGGGCGGTTCCCGGGGCCGCCTCCGGGGCGCCGGCGGAGCGGGGCACCGCGGCCGACGCGGGCACCGACGCCGGCGGGGGCACGCTGACCGGGCTCGACCTGCGCGCCGCCGCCGAGGCGCTGCGGGAGTCCCTCGGCGAGCGGGCCGGGTTCGCCGGGCACGAGTCCGACTACGACGACGTTCGGGCCTCGCTGCTGCCCGAGGTCATCAGCCGGCGCCGCGGCCTGCCGATCCTGCTGTCCATCGTGTGGATCGAGGTCGCGCGCAGAATCGGCGTCCCCGCCTACGCCGTCGGGCTGCCCGGCCACGTGATCGTCGCGGTGGGCGCGCCCCATGAGAACGTCCTCGTCGACCCGTACGCCGGGGGGGAGATCATGACGGTGCACGACGCGGCGGCACGGGTGCGCGCGGCCGGCGCGGCGTTCACCCGGGCCCAGCTCGCCCCGATGACCCCGGACGACCTGCTCACCAGGGTCCTGAGCAACATCCGGGTACTCGCGGCACGCACCGACGTCCCACGCACCAGGCTGTGGGCGGTGGAGCTCTCGCTCCTGCTGCCCCGCCACCCCGCCGTGCTGCGGCGCGAGCGAGGCGAGCTGCGCGTCCGGCTGGGCGACTTCCTCGGCGGCGCGGCGGACCTGACCAACTTCGCCGACGCGGTCACCACCGTGGAACCCGCCGCCGCCGCGGCCGCCCGGCACGCCGCCGCGGCCGCCCGCGCCCGCCTGAACTGAAGGCTTACGAGGACGAGCCGGCCCGGCGCGAGCGAGCCGGCTGGTCGGCCGAGAGGTACGAGCCCTCATAGAAGATCAGCGGAGCGGCATCCGGCCGCTGCGCCGCCAGCGCGACCACCTCTCCGATCACCAGCGTGTGGTCACCGCCCGGATGCGTCGCGACGGTCCTGCACTCCAGGACGGCGAGCGCGCCCTCCAGCAGGGCGACCCCGGTCCGCGCGCCGAGCGAGTACCGCCAGCCCAGGAGCTGCCCCCCGCCACCGCCGGACCGCCCGTCGCCCCCGCACCCGTCGCCGGTGGGCCGGTCGGCGCCGCGGCGGGCGAAGTCGCGGGACGCCTGATCCATGTCGGCGGCGAGGATCGAGACCCCCCACACCCCGGCGTCGAGGAGCGGGGCGTGGAATCGGGCGTCCTGACGCACACTGACGAGGACGAGCAGCGGGTCGAGGGAGACCGAGACGAAGGAGTTGGCCGTCATCGCGAGCTGGTGCCCGTCCACAACCGTGGTCAGGACGGTCACCCCGGTAGCGAACCGGCCGACCACCCGGCGGAACGCCGCCGCGTCGGGCACGGCCAATCCGTCCGGAGACGCCGGGCCGTCCAGGGAGCCGGCGGCGGGGAGGTCGGGCCCGGGCTGGAGCTCGGCCGGGCACGGCTGCGCGCGGGCCGTCTCCGCCGGAGCGGGTTCGGGCAGGGGCTGGCGCGCGGGGCTGGCCACGGCGGCAACGCTACAGCGGCGGAAGTGACCCCACCGCCCCGTCGGGACACCTCGGTGACCATCGGCACAACCCCGGCAGGGCCCACGGCCCCACCGTCACCTGGCCGACCGCGCGGACGATCCTCCCGGCCGCCCTCAGCGGGGGGGCACCGTCGGGGGACGCGGCGGCAGCGCCGTCAGGCCGCGCCGCGCCTGCCCGAACACGGCCACGACCACCGGCGCGAACACGCCTATCCCCAGGAAGAGGTAGCCCGTAGCGGTCGCCTTCAGCAGCAGGTCGCCCTCGGTACGCGACGAGGCGAGGAGCAGGACGACGGGGATCCAGCCGACAAGCGGGATCATCGCCCCGAGCCGGGTACCGGTCAGCCAGCGGACCAGAAACGGCACCCCGGTGTTACCGAAAAGCGCCAGCAGCAGGCCGATGGAGATCAGCGCCCCGCCCGGCCGCGGGCCGGAGGGCACCAGAACGACGCCGTACACCCCGAGCACGAGCCCGGCCACTATGCCGAACGCGTACGAGACACCGAGGAAGGCACGATGGGGCTCCCCGGGCGGCCCCGGCACCGCGGCGGCCGGGACGGCCCGGCCGGCAGCGGCGCCCGGGGTGGCCGGGGTGGCCCTCCCCTGCCGGCGCGCGGACGGCTTGGAACGCTCCTTCGAAGGCGTCGAGGCCGTCGACGGAGCCGGATCACCGCTCGCGTCGTGACCGTGGCCAAGCGTCGGACGGGGCATTCCCCGACAGTAGGCCATGGACCGCCCGATCACGCGCCGAGGCCGAACCGTCGATCTCGCACCGCCCGCCAGCCGGCCGCCCCGGCGCCAGGCCCCGTTCCGCTGCCGGCTTCTCCGGGTCGGTGCCCTACGGGGTTACGAGTTCCCGGGGCACGGCTATGACGTCCACGAGGGCACCGCGACGCCAGACTGTCATTTCGACGGGTTGTCCGATGGTGTCCTCGGTCAGCAGTCGCTGGAGATCGCCCGGGCCGGCGACAGGCGTCCCGGCGATCGACAGGACGAGATCGTCGGTGAACAGTCCGGCCTGCCCGGCTGGGCTACCCTGTACCACCTCCGCGAGGCGCACGCCGTGGCGTTGCCCCGTCCGCTCGGCCAGGGCCGGCGGGAGCGGCACCCGGGCACCGGCGACACCGAGGTAGGCGCGGCGGACTCGGCCATCCCGGATCAGTGCCGCGAGGATGCGCCTGGTGGTGGCGTTCACGGGGACGGCCAGGCCGAGTCCGACGCCGGCGACGGCGGTGTTCACCCCGACCACGCGGCCGTCGGCGGTGACCAGTGCCCCGCCGGAGTTTCCCGGGTTCAGCGCGGCGTCCGTCTGGATGACCTCGTCCACGACGCGCACGGCCGAACCGGAGCGGGTCGGCAGCGAGCGGTTCAGGGCGCTGACCACGCCGGCGGTGACGCTCCCGGTCAGTCCCAGCGGATTGCCGACGGCGACGACGAGTTGGCCGACCCGCAGCATCGCCGCGTCGCCGAGCTCGGCCGGGCGCGGTGTGGAGCCGCGGGCCCGCAGCACGGCGAGGTCCGAGAGCGGGTCGGCTCCCACCAGGTCCACGGCACGCTCGGTCCCGTCGACGAACTCCACCGTGCCAGCCGGCTCGCCGGCCCGGCCGGTGCCTGGACGTCCCTCGACGACATGCGCGGAGGTGAGCAGGAACCCGTCCTCGGTGAAGAGCACCGCGGAACCGGCTCCGGCGCCGCGCGAGGTGCGCACCCGCAGGCTTCCCACGCTCGGCCCGACCCGCTCGGCCACCCGGGTCACCACACGGGAGTATGCGTCCAGCGCCGCCTCACCACGATCATCGGACGGCGCGGTCCCGTCGGGGAGTGCGATCTGGTCCTCGGGGCCCGGGTTGGCGGTGGCGCCTGCGTCCATCCGATCCTCCTCGCGATTACAGTGTTGCACTGCAATCAACACAAGCGAGGAGCGGATCCTGCCGCCGAGGCGTCCGCCGTCGGCATAACCACCCCACCCCACGCCGCCCTGGCCCCGAAGCGCCAGGGCGGCTAGAGGGGGAGGCCGGCGAAGAGGTCGGTTTCGTGGGCGCCGGGTTCCGTTCCCGGGCCGCGCTCACCCCGGGTCAGCACGAAGTGCTCGGCGGCCCAGGCCCGCTTGCCGATGCCGTCGGCGAGCGCGAAGAAGAAGCCGTCCACCGCCATCTGGGTGCGGTGCGCCCGCATCGCCGCCACCTTCGCGGGCAGGTACTCGTCGGCCTGGATCTCGGTGGTGATCAGCTCGTCGGGAACCGCCAGCGGAATGTCGTCCGCGGACTCGGCGGGGCCGAACGGGCTCTCGCCCCCGGACTCCCGGAAATACTCGATACCAGCCTGGACGAACGACTTGGGCGTGGCCGTCTCGTAGAACTTGGAGATCTGCCACGGCTGACCGGCTTCCGGCGCGAAGTCGGGGTTCGCGGCATCGGCGAAGGCCCGGACGGACACGTCATGTGCCCGGATGTGATCCGGATGGCCGTAGGCGCCGTTCTCGTCGTAGGTGACGAGAACCTGTGGACGGACCTCCCGCACCACCTGGACCAGGGCCGCCGACGCCTCGTCGAGGTCCGCGCGCCACAGGCAGCGCGGATCGTCGTTGGCCGGTGTGTCGATCATGCCGCTGTCCCGCCACCGGCCGGCGCCGCCGAGGAAACGGTGGTCGGTGACGCCGAGCTCGGCGCAGGACCGGTCGAGCTCACCGATCCGGTACCCGCCAAGCTGGTCACCGAGATCCGACCTGAGGTTGATCAGCTCGGGAACCAGAACCTCACCGACCTCACCCAGCGTGCAGGTGACGAGAGTCACGTGCGTGTCGGGCCGAGCCGCGTAGGAGGCCATGGTCACGCCGGTCGAGATGACCTCGTCATCCGGGTGGGCATGCACGAAAAGCACGCGGCGCGGCGGCAGCACCGTTTCGGCGGATTGCGTCACCCCGCGACCCTATGCGGCCCCGGACCAGCGGCCCCGGACCAGTGCCTCCGGCCCCCGTGCACCGAGCCCACCGCGGAAAGCGGGCCGACTCCCTGAGAGCAGGCCCGCTTCCCGGACTTCCCGGGCGGGTCGGTGTCAGCCGGTGCGGCGACGCGAGCGCAGCTTCTCCCGCTCCGACGCGGCGAGCGCCACCTTGCGCAGGCGCACCGTCGCCGGGGTCACCTCGACGCACTCGTCCTCACGGCAGAACTCCAGCGCCTGCTCCAGCGAGAGCTGACGGTGCGGGGTGAGCCGCACCAGCTCGTCGCCGGTCGAGGACCGCATGTTGGTGAGCTTCTTCTCCTTGGTCGGGTTGACGTCCATGTCGTCCGCCCGGGAGTTCTCACCGACGATCATGCCCTCGTAGAGCTCGGTGGTCGGCGCGACGAACATCGTCCCGCGGTCCTGCAGGTTGAACAGGGCGTAGGCGGTCGCGACGCCCGACCGGTCCGCGACCATCGAGCCGGTCGCACGGGTGCGCAGCTCGCCGAACCAGGGCTCGTAGCGGTCGAAGACGTGGTGCAGCAGCCCGGTGCCACGGGTCTCGGTGAGGAACTCCGTCCGGAACCCGATCAGCCCGCGGGCCGGGACGAGGTACTCCAGCCGGATCCAGCCGGTCCCGTGGTTCACCATCTGCTCCAGGCGGCCCTTGCGCAGCGCCAGCAGCTGGGTGAGCACCCCGAGGTACTCCTCCGGGGCGTCGATGGTCAGCCGCTCGACGGGCTCGTGCACCTTCCCGTCGATCTCCCTGGTCACCACCTGGGGCTTGCCGACCGTCAGCTCGAACTCCTCGCGGCGCATCAGCTCGACCAGGATGGCCAGCGCCAGCTCACCACGGCCCTGGACCTCCCAGGTGTCCGGCCGCTCGGTCGGCAGCACCCGGATGGAGACGTTGCCGACGAGCTCGACGTCCAGCCGGTTCTTCAGCAGGCGCGCGGTCAGCTTCTTGCCGGACCTGCCGGCCAGCGGCGAGGTGTTCACGCCGATCGTCATGCTGATCGACGGCTCGTCCACCGTGATCACCGGGAGTGCGTGCGGGTCCTCGGCGTCGGCCAGGGTCTCGCCGATCATGATGTCGGGGATACCGGCGACGGCGATGATGTCGCCGGGGCCGGCCTGCTCAGCGGGAACCCGCTCCAGGGCCTCGGTCATCAGCATCTCGGTGATCTTCACCCGCTGCTGGCTGCCGTCCACCCGGCACAGCACGACGGTCTGCCCCCGGGTGATCGTCCCGTTGTGCACCCGGCACAGCGCGAGCCGGCCGAGGTAGGGCGAGGCGTCCAGGTTCGTCACCAGCGCCTGCAGCGGCGCGCCCTCGGTGTGGGACGGCGCCGGGATCGCCTCCAGCAGCAGGTCGAACAGCGGCTTGAGGTCCGGCGAGTCAGGGCTCGTGCCGTTCTCCGGGCGGGTCGTGGACGCCCGGCCCGCCTTGGCGTTGCAGTAGACGATCGGGAAGTCGATCTGGTCCTCGTCCGCGTCGAGGTCGAGGAAGAGCTCGTAGGCCTCGTCGACGACCTCGCTGATGCGGGCGTCGGACCGGTCGACCTTGTTGATGACGAGCACGACGGGCAGCCGGGCAGCGAGCGCCTTGCGCAGCACGAACCGGGTCTGCGGCAGCGGGCCCTCGCTGGCGTCCACCAGCAGCAGGACGCCGTCGACCATCGCGAGACCGCGTTCCACCTCGCCGCCGAAATCGGCGTGGCCGGGAGTATCGATGATGTTAATGGTGACGTCACCGAAACGTACGGCGGTGTTCTTCGCGAGAATGGTGATCCCCTTCTCGCGTTCGAGGTCCATCGAGTCCATCACCCGGTCGGTGGCCTCACCACGCTCACCGAACGCGCCGGACTGCCGGAGCATCGCGTCAACAAGAGTCGTTTTGCCGTGGTCGACATGGGCAATGATCGCGACATTACGAAGATCGGCGCGTACGGGCACGGTGATGAGCTCCGGGGCAACATGGGGCTTCAGGGCACTACCCTAGGACCCCGAAACGGTTCGTCGGATGAGGGACCGCGATCTTCGGCAGCGCCCCGGAGGGCGGTACCCGCCCGGGAAACGACGTCTACCCCGCCGCGGTCCAACTCCCATGGTACGGACTCACAGCCGCGGGCCGCGCGCGGCGGACCGTCACGACCCCACAGAACCCTCCACCGGCTCCGCAAGCTCCGCCCGGAGAGCATCGACCAGCGGCGCGTCCGCCGGGAGCCACGGGACGTCGTCAAGCTCGCCCACACCCAGCCAACGCAGGTCGTCATGCTCGGCGGCAAACGGCTCGCCCGCGGCGACGCGCCCGAGCCACAACCGCATCCGCCACCCCGGACGTGGCAGCGCGATCTCCCCGAAGAGGCGCCCGACCTCGATCTCCACATCCAGTTCCTCGCGGCACTCCCGGCGCAGCGCCGCGAGCTCGTCCTCACCAGGCTCGACCTTGCCGCCCGGGAACTCCCACATGCCCGCGAGCGCCGGCGGCGAGACCCGCCGCGCGGCGAGCACCCTGCGATCACCGTCGATCAACGCGACAGCGACCACGAGCCGCCCCTCTTCCACCGACCCCACCTCCGTCCACACATCCACCAGCCACACATCCACCAGCCACTCAGCCACCTGGCCACTCAGCCACCTGGCCACTGCCGATCTACCGCCGGCCGCTCCCGGGCCCCGCCGTCAGAAGCGTGGCGACTGAGCGAGTCCATGGTGGCCTTCAGTCGCCACACATCAGTGGGAGGCCGGCCTGGCCGGCGGTCGGGGCCCGACCGCCCCGGCCCCCGGCCCGCCCGCGACAGGAACGGTCAGCGCAGTGGATGGTGTGCGGAGGGTGGCGGATCTCGGCTCTGGGTGACAGCATCCGGCCCGGGGGTCGGGGAGGGGCGGGTTCCGCGCCCGGCCTGGATCACAGATCAGACCACCGATCACCGATCACGGATGTGAAGGAGTCGCGGATGCCGACACGGCTGGACAACAGTGCCGTATCCACCGCGTTGGAGGCACTTCCCGGGTGGGCCGGCGACGCCGACCGGATCCGGCTCGAGATCCTCGTCGACGGTGACGAGTCGAGGGCCGTCGTCGACGAGGTGATGCGTGAAGCCGACGCGATGGACCATCACCCGGTCGTGGAGCAGGGTCCCGGCACCACGACTTTCACGGTCTGGACCCACTCCGCCGGAGGTGTGACCGAGCTGGACATCGAGCTCGCGCGCAAGATCTCAGCCATCCTGCGGTCCGCCGGCATCGCCTTCTGAGTAACCGCCCGGCAAACGCTGGTCTGCTGGCCGGCTGGCCGGCTGCGGCTGACCGGCACGCCAGCGGGTCGATCACCAAAGGGTGGGCATCGCCGTGAAGGATCCGTCCGGTGCTGGTGGGAGCGGGACGACGGCGCCAACCGCGGCCGGGTCGATTGTTCCGTACAGGTGGGGGAACAACGCGCCGCCGCGGTCCGCCGGGCCGGCCGCGGGCTCCCAGCGCAGTGGCGCGGTGAGCCGGCCGGGGTCGACGACGAGCAACAGGAGATCGGTCCGGCCGCTGTAGTAGAGGTTGGCCGTCTCGAGTAGCTGTTCGGGCGTGGAGAAGTGGATGAACCCCTCGGTTTCGAGACTCGGGGGCCGGTAGCCGGCCGGTCCGGCGGTCCAGTCGGCCTGGCTCACCAGGTGGCAGATCATCGCCGTTGTCTCCCGTCCTGTCGGTGCGTCGCCGCCCACCCTGGCGGGCGGCGGAACGCGGAACTCCGGCGGCGTCACCGGGCCTCACCGCGTGAGGCGGCTCCGGCTCCGGCGGCTCCGGCACGGGGAAGCAGCGCTCAAACCGGCACGGGCACCGGCAGGCGAACCGGCCCATGGCCGGCGCGGCGGACCCGACAGACCGAACCCTAACCGCCCGTCGCGTTCGCACGCGGGCCGAATGCTGCGACCCTGGACTTGTGACTACTCCGACGGCTGGCGCCGCCGGCTTCTCAGGCGGCCTGTGCCGCTTGAAGGGCCAGCCCGACCCTGAGGATGTTGACGGCGGCGTTCACGTCGGCGTGCGCGGTGTGCCCACACCCACCGCAGCCGAACGCGGCTTGTGTTCTGCGGTTGTCGGCGTGGCAGTGCCCGCAGACCGCGCAGGTGCGGGACGTGTCGGCGGACGGTACCTCGACGACTGTCCGTCCGGCGCTTTCAGCCTTGGCGCGCAGTACGGCGAGGAACACCCCCCATCCCGCATCGAGAATGCTCTTGTTCAGCCCGGCTTTCGCCATGTTCGCGCCCCTCAGCGCCTCCACCACGATCAGCTCGTGGTCGCGGACCAGATCCAGGGCAGTCCTGTGGGCGAGGCCGAGGCGCTGGCGGCGCACCTTCCCGTGCAGCGCCGCGACTTTCGCGACGGCCCTGCGTCCCCGGGCCGATCCGCGTTTCCTCCTCGCCAGCTCCCGCTGCGCACGGGCCAGCCGCCCGGCCGCCGCGAGGTAGCGAGGGTTACCGACATGGCGGCCCTCAGACGTGGTGGCCAACGACGCCACCCCCATGTCCACCCCGGTCACCACCCCGGTCGGCGCAAGCGGCTGCGCGGGCACGTCATCGCAGGACAGGACCACATACCAGCGGCACCCCTCACGCTTGACACCGACGGTCTTGACGGTGCCCCGCACGGGCTGGTGCTGGTTGACCTTGACGTGGCCGACGCCCTGAAGCCTTACCCGGGTCTGGGCCGGGGGGCCAGGCTGGGAGTCCCAACGGTCGGGAGGAGCTGAAACCTGAAGGTCCGTCTCACCGGGCGTGCTCCTTGCCGCCACGGCCGCTCGTACTGAGTGTCGATGTACCGGCGGACCGTGTCCGCGGACACCGCACCGACGGTGGCCACGACATACGACCGTGACCACAGCGTGGGAAGCCGGGAGCGCACGTGCGGGAACTCCGCACGCAGCACATGCGAGGAGAAGCCCTTGAGCTGGTTGGCGACATACGACGAGGAGTGCTTCGAGTGAGCCTTGACGAACAGACGCACATGATCGGGCATGACATCCAACGCGGCAACGGTCCAGCCGTGTTCGGCGCACTTCTCCCGAATCAGCGCGTCACAGCGGTCACGAACAGGCCCGGTCAGCACAGGACGCCGGTACTTCGGGCACCACACGACGTGATACCCCAGGTCATAGACGCCACCCGCGCCCACCGCCGCCCGCCGACCCACAAAACGATCATGCAAGCGCGACCCATCCATCACGGTCGCGTCCCGTACCCGATACCCCTGACGCCTGAAGGCGTCAGCCCCCTCAGGGATCGCTGATGGACGGCGCGAACCCTGCAGGAACCGGACGGATAACCGGGGTCGACATCGCTCGCGGCGTGGCGCTGCTCGGCATGGTGGCGACCCACGTCTATCCCCCGTTCACCGACACCGCGTCGGACGACCCGGCGGTCTCGCCCGCGTTCATCCTGGCCGCGGGGCGGGCCGCTGCCGCGTTCGCCGTACTCGCCGGTGTGGCTCTGGTGTTGTCCACCCGACGGCAGAGCGCGGGCCAGGCCCGGCTCTCGGTGTTCCTGCGGGCGCTCGGCATCGGGGCACTCGGCCTGGGCCTCGCCTATGCCGACTCTGGTATCGCCGTGATCCTGGTCTACTACGCGCTGTTGTTCGTCCTGGCGCTGCCGCTGCTGCGGGCATCCGTGCCGGTACTGATGACGGTCGCCGTCCTGGCGATCTTCGCGGAGCCCGTCGTCAGCCAGTTCGTGCGCGGTGACCTGCCCGAGTCGGACCTGTCGTCGCCCACGTTCGCCGCGCTGGGCGAGCCGGGCCATCTCCTCGCGAAGCTGGCGATCACCGGGGTCTACCCCGCGTTCGCCTGGCTGGGCTACATCTGCGTCGGGATGGCCGTCGCCCACGCGGACCTGCGCTCACGCCGGGTGGCGACCCGGCTGCTCGTCGGCGGCCTGGCGCTCGCCCTTGCGGCGGCGGCCGCGTCCTGGCTGCTGTTGGAGCCGCTCGGCGGGCGCGCCGAGCTCGCCAACCCGGCCGAGGTTCCCGGTGTGGGCTCACTGCCGCAGGGCTGGTTCATCGATTCCGGGCTGTACGGCGCGACGCCCACCGACAGCGCCTGGTGGCTGGCCGTCGACACGCCGCACTCGACGACTCCGTTCGACCTGGCGCACACCACCGGGACGGCACTGGCGCTACTCGGCCTTGCCCTGCTGGTGGCGCGGGTACCGCTGGTCCGGCCACTCGCGGCCGTCGGCGCGATGACGCTCACCTTCTACTCGCTGCACGTGGTGGTGATGGCCACCGGCGTGCTGCCCACCGATCCGACCAGGTCGTATGTGCTCCAGGTGGTCGTCGCGCTCGCGGCCGCGACGCTCTGGCACATGACCGGCCGGCGCGGCCCGGCCGAGGCCGCCGTCTCGGTGCTCCCCCGGGCGGCCCGGCTCGTCCAGGCCCCGCGGCGACCCGCGGTCGGGCTCGAGCGAGGAACTGGCTAGACGTTGAAGCGGAAGTCGACGATGTCGCCATCCGCCATGACGTAGTCCTTGCCCTCCATGCGGACCCGGCCGGCGGCGCGCGCCGCGGCCATGGAGCCGGCGGCCATCAGGTCGTCGTAGGAGACGATCTCGGCCTTGATGAAGCCGCGCTGGAAGTCGCTGTGGATGACTCCGGCCGCCTCGGGAGCGGTGGCTCCGGCCGGGATGGTCCAGGCCCGGGACTCCTTGGGGCCCGCGGTCAGGTACGTCTGCAGGCCCAGGGTGTGGAAGCCGATCCGGGCGAGCTGCACCAGCCCGCTCTCCTCCTGGCCGAGGGAGGCCAGCAGCTCGGCCGCGTCGGCCTCGGGAAGCTCGATCAGCTCGGCCTCGACCTTCGCGCACAGGATCACCGCATCGGCGGGGGCCACGAGGTCGGCGAGCTCCTTGTGTCTACCGGGGTCGGCCAGGACGTCCTCGTCGACGTTGAAGACGTAGAGGAACGGCTTGGCGGTGAGCAGGAACAACTCACGCAGCTCCGCGCGGTCGATCGACGGCTCGCTGGACAGCGGCCGGCCGGCGTCGAGCACCTCGTGCGCCGCCTTCATCGCGGCGAGCAGGGACTGCTTCGACCGGTCGAGGCGGGCTTCCTTCTCCAGCTTGGGCAGGCGGGCGCCGATGGTCTGAAGATCGGCCAGCACCAGCTCGGTGTTGATGGTCTCGATGTCCGCGGACGGGTCGACGGTTCCCTCGACGTGGACCACGTCAGGATCCGAGAAGACCCGCACGACCTGGCAGATCGCATCCGACTCGCGGATGTTCGCGAGGAAGCGGTTGCCCAGGCCCTGACCCTCCGACGCGCCTCTGACCAGCCCGGCGATGTCGACGAAGCTCACCGTCGCAGGGACGACCCGCGCGCTGGAGAACACCTCGCCGAGCTTCGCGAGCCGCGGATCCGGCACGCCGACCACGCCCACGTTGGGCTCGATCGTCGCGAACGGATAGTTCGCCGCCAGGACCTCGTTACGGGTCAGGGCATTGAAAAGCGTGGACTTGCCGACGTTGGGCAGCCCGACGATGCCTATCGACAGACCCATGACCGAGCAGTCTACGGGTGATCGCGCCCGGCCCCGATCGCGGAGGTCCCGGTCGCAATGCCACCGCACGCTCCCGCGACACCACAGCGACGCCACCGCGACCCGGCCGCGGCACGGTCGCGGCACGGTCGCGGCGCCACCGCGCCGCCCGCATGGCCGCGGCGCCACCATCGGATCATTCGTGGGCAGAGTATTCGCCGCCGCGCGCCGCCCGGCCGGGACGGGCGGCGCGCGGCGGCCGTCGCAACGGCCTGGGATCGGCCGGGACGAGGCACGATCCCCGCTCTCCGCTGGACTTCCGGGTCGCCGGGCCGTCGGGCCGACGGCCGCGGACGGCCGGACGGCCGGTCCCGCCCGATCCGTCCGATGGCGGCGGGTCATACCGATCGGTAGCTCATCGTGCATAACGGAATGCCGAAAGTGCAGCTACCAAGACGCGCTCACTTCTCTGACCTATCGCCCTGACGCAGCCGCAAAGTTGGGACGGTACGTTGCCTGGGTGAGTACGCCGCCTCACCGGCAGCCCGCCGGACCGCCGGGAAGGTCCGGGCGTACCCGAGTGCCGGATGATTCGTACCCGCCCGGCCCGCGCACGCGGTCCGGATCACCGCCGCCCCCCACCGTCGTCACGGGGACGCGCCGGGGCCTGACCGCGCTCGGCGCGGGACTGGTGGCCGTGGTGGTCGGCGGAATCGGCGCCGCGGTCGACTTGCTCCTCTTCGACAATCTCAGTTACGTCTTCGGTGTCCTGTTTGTGGCCGCCTGCGTGCTGGCCGCGGTGCGGGTCCATGTTGACGACCTGATCGGTGTCGTGATCATGCCGCCGCTGGCGTATGCCGTGATCACGGTAGTGGTCGGCTTCCTGAACCCCGCGGCCGGCGACGGAAGCACCGGGCTGCGCAACCGGGCGATCGACATCGGCTCCGAGATGATCCTGCACGCTCCCGTGCTGCTCACGGCGGTCGTCCTCGTGACGCTGATCGCGGCCGTGCGCGGGCGCCGGGCGCAGGTCGCGCGGCGCGAGCGCCAGCGCTCGCTCGCCCAGTCGGCCGCGGCCCGCAGGCGCCGGCCCCAGTAGAGCCCGCCCCAGCAGCGCGCGGCGAACGATGCGACCGCGTGGTGCCGGCGTCCAGGGCAGCCGCCCGCCACCGCAATGTGCCGCACCCAGGGTGCCCGCCCGCCACCGTGCGGATCACACCGATCACCGCTTCACGGGGGTCAGCCGAGCCCGGCCGACACACCAAGGCGCCATTCACGTCGTTCACCCGCATTGTTCACGGGTTAGCACGCCTGGGCTTTGCTGAGGTCAGCGCGGTGATCCCCCACCGATGGGCACCCGAACGTCACCATCGCAACATCCGGACTGGCGGATCCGTGCAGTACTGTCACGACGTGCCCAACACGCCGGATTACCAGGGGCGCACTCGTCGCCCCTGGTGGCGGGCGTGCCGGTGCGGCCACACGCAGGATTCGCACCGACATTACCGACCAGACAGCGACTGCGGCGAATGCGACTGCCCACGGTTCACCCGGGTGCGTCGCCGCACCGGTCGTTCGGGTGCGCCACCGCCGTAGCGACGTCCATCCGGAGGACGTCGACCGGGGCACGGTCGATCCCGGCGCTTGACGGCCGTGACGGCCATGGCGGCCGTCATGTGTCGGGTGTGGTGACGACCGCCCTCACGGCGGGGTCCTGACATCAGCTGTTCCGGCAGTGATCGCCCTGGCGGTCGCCGCCCGGTCAGCGGTTGCCGTGACCACCGCCCGCCATGCCGGCGGCACCGCTGGACGGCGGCACCCGGCGCGACGCGGGACAGCGACATCGAGGTCGCCGTCCGGGCACCCGCATGTAATGCAGTATTCGGAATTCTCGAATACAGATGATCTAAATTTCTTCAGCAGGACGCAGGAACACCGTCGCCCGCAGGTGCCGAACGGAAGCGCGGCCACTCACCGATGACGCGCCGTTAACCGTTCGATTTCAGCTCACCTCTTGATACACATCGCCTGGCCGTAATGGCGCTACTACAGGCAGCAATCACTCATGCTAGATTCCGCTGGACGCCAACCGGTTACATTCCGCGATATGAGCCGACCCGAGCAAAGCGGGCGGCCCGGGGACCGCTGGAGGGGCGAAAAGTGTCTTCCCCGAAATCCGCCACCACCGCGACGTGCAAGGAAAACAACGAAGGAGCCGGAGCCACGGCTCGTTCGGCGGCGGCCGGCCGGGCACGCGGTCGCAACGGCGCGGCCAACCGGCCGCGGCCGGTCCCGATCCTGCGCTACGACGTTGCCGCCGATCCCACGGGCCACGCGCCACGGAGATCGACGGTGACGCCCGCCGTCTTCGCGCGCCACCGTCGCATGATCCAGAGATCCCGTCGCCACTTCATGACCGTCGTGGACTACTGCGCGGCGCTGCGCTCGGCCGACGTGGCGCCCGACGCGATCGTCATCACCTTCGACGGCGATCACGCGGAGACCTTCGTCGCGGCCCGTGAGCTGGCCGAACGAGGCCTCGCCGCCACCGTCTTCGTCACCACCTCCCGGCTCGGGACACCCGGCATGCTCAGCGAGGGGGACGTGCGCCGCCTGCACGAGATGGGCGTCGAGATCGGCGCGGCCGGGCACAGCGGGCGCCGGCTCGACGGTCTGCAGCGCTCCGACGTCACCGCGGAGATCACGCTGAGCCGGCGGCGGCTGGCCGCGATCACCGGCGACGAGCCACGCTCGTTCGCCTACCCCCGCGGAGGCTGGGACCCGACCGCGCGCCAGCTGGTGATCGCGGCCGGATGCGGCGGCGCGTGCGCCGTCGGGCAGGCGCTGTCCCACCAGGGTGACGACCCGTTCGCCATTACCAGGCTGACCGTGGACGGCGGTCTCGCCGACCACCGCGTGCGCGCCTGGCTGGACGGGATCGGCCGGACGCTGCCGCGCACGGTCCCGGCCAGGCCGCGGATCAGGGTCGTCCCGTCGGTGCTGGGGGCACGGGCGCCGGCACGGCTGGCCGGCGCGTACCGCCCCCGGTTCGCGCCGCACATCGCCGAGGGGACCCGTCTCCCCGCGCCCGGCCAACCCACCCTCCCACCGCTGTGACCACGGCCTCGTCGGCGGGTGCGCGCGGCGGCGCGGGACGGCGGAGCGGGCGCGACCGGCCCGCGAGCGCCGGCGCGGCCACCACCGGCACGACCACCGCCGCAGCCGCGGCCGTCACCACGGTGACGGCCGCGCTGCTCGCGGCCGCCTTCTGGGCCTGGGCGGCACACCGGGTCCCGGCGGTAGACGTCGCCGCGGACGCCACCGTCGTGCTGGGTCTGCGGGTCATCGTCTCGCTCGCGCGCGCCGCCGCGCCCGGACCCGGCGCGCGGCACCGGCTGCGCGCCGGAGCCCTGGCCGCGCTCGGAGCGGTCACCCTGGCCTGGGCCGGTGGATCGCTGATCCCAAGCCTGTCCTTCCTCGCCGCCACCCCCGGTTTCCTCATCCTCCTGCCGCTGGCGGCCGCCAGCGTCGCCCTCTGGCCGGCGCGCCCCGACGTGTGGCGGTTCGACGCGTCCCAGGACTCACCGAACCGCCGCACATCGGCGGCCGGGATGTTGGTCGCCGCGGGGGCGTGGGTGGCGCTGGGCGCCGTTCGGGTGGGCGCGCTGGTGTTCGCCGCGGACGTCGCGGCGCGGGGCGGGGCGGGGCATGCGCACGTCGCCCTGCTCGCATGGCTGGCGCCGGTCGCCCTGGCGGCCGGTCCACGCTGCGGATGGCTGCTCTGGCGGACGAACGCGGACCCCGGCCTCGCCTCATCCCGTGTGGCCACCCCGGCGGGGCGGCAGCGCCCCGTCCGGCGGCTCGGCGCCCCCCGGCGGACGACGACGACGGCGCGAGCCGTCCCCGCGCCGGAGTGGGAGCCGCCGGCTCCCGGGTCACGCCCGGGCCCCGGATCGCTCCCAGCCCGCGGATCGCAACCCGCTCCGGGATCGCTCCCGACCCGCGGCTCGCCACCAGCTCCCGGCTCGCTCCCCGCTGCCGGGTCACCGTCGGAGCGAGGATCAGTGGTCCGGCCCAGCGCGCAGCGGTGGGCGCAGGGCCCCCAGCGACCGCCCAGGTCACGGCGCCCCTCGCTACCACCGACGAGGTCGCCGCAGGCGCCGACCCCGCGGTCACCGTTCTCGGCACTGCCCACAGCTCCGCCCAGCAGGACGCCGTTCGGCAGGACGCAGGTGGATGAGGCGGCGCGGCGATCGCTCACGTCACTCGCGGCCGAGCCGGCCGCGCCGGAGCCTGCGACGCGGGTGCTCTGGTCGGCGGCGGCGGCCGGACTGGCCCTGGTCGTCCTCGATCACCAGGTCGGCCCGGCGAGCGCCGCCTTCGCCCTGGCCGTGCTCGCCATCCTGGCCGTCGGCGGGTTCGTCGGCGGCCGTGGGGCCGCGACGCTGCCGTGCGTGGCCGTCGCGCTGGTCGCCGCGCCGCTGCCGCTGGCCGTGCTCGGCGACGAGTACGCCGATCAGGGAACAGCCGGGCTCCGCCTGCTCCTGGCCGCCCTCGCGATCGACGCCCTGCCAACCGGCGCCCAGCCGTCCAGCGGGGTGCGGGCGGCCGCGCGGCCGGTGATCCGGCGCGGGGCCACGGTGGCTGGGCTGACCGTTCTGGTGGCCATACTCCCGATCATGCTGGCGGCCTGGGGTGCCGAGGGGGCCGCGCTCGCGCTGCTGCTCGGCCGGGTGGTCGCCGTGGCGCCTGTGGTCCGCCTGCCGGCGCGCCGCGAGCGCGCCGCCGAGCCGGCCGCCGAGGCCCCCGGGCAATCCCGGCCCGCCGGAGCCGCGCCGGCCGCCGTCGACCGCCGCCCAGAGGCGGCCGGCCGCGGCGGGAGACGCGCCCGGATGGCCAGGTTCGCGCCGGGAGTCAGTCACCCATCTCGGTCACTGTAGCGACACGATGGCCGACTTTCCGTAACCTGCCGTGGCGTGGAGGAACAGCCGGCCGCACGGGTCCTCATCGTCGAGCAGGGTGAGGGGCTGTGGGGCGCCCAGCGCTTCCTGCTGAGGCTCGCCCCGCTGCTGGAGCGACGCGGGATCGAGCAGATTCTCGCCGCCCCGGAGGACAGCGCGACGGGCGCGGCCTGGCGGGCGTCCGGGCGGCACCACGCCGTCCTGCCAGTGCCGGCGGACCGGAGGTTGCGCCGCCCGGACGGCCGCCCGAGCCCCGCGCTGGTACTGCGCGAATCCGGCCGGACGGCGGTCATGGCGGCCCGGACGGCCCGGCTCGCCCGGCGGTTCGGCGTCGACGTCCTGCAGGCGAACAGCCGCTGGTCGCATCTGGAGGCCGTCGGGGCCTCGGCGCTGTGCCGGCGGCCCGCGTTGCTGCTGCTGCACGAGGAGAACGAGCCGGACCTGGTCGGCCGGCTGCGCGGGCTGGCCGTCCGGGGGGCCGCGCGGTCCGTGGCGGTGAGCGGCGCGGTCGCGGCGTCGCTGCCGGGGTGGGCCGCCCGACGCGCGGTGGTGATCCGCAACGGGGTCGACACCGACGCGCTGCGCCCCGGCCCGGCGGACCCGGCCGTGCGGGCCAGCCTGTCGACGGACCCGGCGGCGCCGCTGGTCCTCGCGATGTCCCGCCTGGACCCCCGCAAAGGCGTCGACAAGGTGATCCGTGCGGTGGCCGCGCTGCCGGACCACCTGAAGTCCACGCGGCTGGCGGTCGCGGGCGCGCCCAGCCTCGACCCGGCGTCCGGGGAGTCGCTGCGCCGGCTCGGCGCCGAACTGCTCGGTGACCGGGTGCTGTTCCTGGGGCCGCGCTCGGACATCGGCGACCTGTTGCGCGCCACCGATGTCCTGGTCCTCGCGTCGAGCCTGGAGGGGCTGCCGCTGAACGTGCTGGAGGCGCAGGCGTGCGGGCGGCCGGTGGTGGCGTTCCCGACCGCGGGCATCCCGGAGATCGTGACCGACGGAGCGACCGGCCTGATCGCCCGCCAGGACGACGTGGCCGACCTCAGCGCGAAGCTCGCCCGGGTGCTCGACGACCAGACGCTGGCCGCTCTGCTCGGCGCCCGCGCGCGGGCGAGCGTCGTCGCCCACCACACACTGGACGCGCAGGCGGACGCGCTGGGCGGCCTGCTGATCAGCCTCGCCGGGCAGGCCCGCGCGCGGAGGCACCGGTCAGCCGGCCACGACACCGCACACCATGAGGTGCATCACACCACCGCTGGACGCAGGTCGTAGCCGGGCGGTTCCGCAAAGCCGCCGCCGGGCTGGCGCGGAGCGGCCCGGCACGGCCGAGAGGGATGATGCCGGCCCGGTCTCGGCGCCGGCTGACGAGGAGCCTGTCAGGCGCCGGTGGGCAGGCCGGGGGCGGCGCGCCGGGCGGCACCGCGGGCCGTCGGCGAGACGGGCACGTCGTCACGGGCGGGCGAGGTGCCCAGCACCATGTCCGCGACCGGGCTCGTCACACCCAGCCAGTACCGCTCGTTGCGATAGTGGTGCAGCCGGTGCCCGCGCCAGACCCGCCGGTAGAACCGGTTCGACGGGCGGACGGCCGTGTGCACGAGAAAATGCGTCCAGTCGTAGGCCAGTGCGCCCAGCCCGGCGCACACCGCCGCGGTGCCGACAGCCGGCGGGCCCAGCGCCGCGAGGCCGACGGCGAGCGCCCCGCCTGCCGTCACCTCCCGGGGCCGCAGGAACATCGTGTCCAGGTTCGTCGGATCACGGTGATGCTGCTCGTGCCCGTAGCCGGCGAGCTGGTAGCCGACCGACCCGAGCCGGCCACCCGGCCGGGCGTGCAGCAGGCCGCGGTGCACCGCCCACTCGACGAACGGCTGGGCGGCGAGGCAGGCCGCGGCCGTGACGACGTCCCGGCGCCGCAGCGGACCACGCACGGCCCGCACCGCGCCGACCGCGCCCACACACCCGAGGAGCACCGGCGGGCGCGGGTGGGCGACAAACCGCCGCAGCGCCTGCGGAAGCGTCCGGATCTCGGCCGCGCTGCCATGCGGGCCGGGCCGGTCCAGCCGCGCCACCGCCCGTCCGATCGGAGCCGTCAGCCGCCGCCGGGTCCTGGCTCCTCGGACGAGAGTGGGCATCGGCCGGGCTCAGAACGGGACGGTCGAGTAGGCCTGGAGCTTGGTCAGCTGGTGCTGGCTGTCGACCCGCCGGATCGTGCCCGAACGCGAGCGCATGACCAGCGACGACGTGTTGGCACCGCCCGGCCGGTACCGCACCCCGGCGAGCAGTTCGCCGTCCGTGATGCCGGTGGCGACGAAGAAGATGTCCTCGCTGTTCACCAGGTCCCGGGTGTGCAGGACCCGGCCCGGGTCGTGCCCGGCGTCCAGGACCCTCGCCCGTTCGGCGTCATCCCGCGGCCAGAGCCGGCCCTGGATGACGCCGCCGATGCAGGTCACCGCGCACGCGGCGATGATCCCCTCGGGTGTTCCGCCGATGCCGAGCAGCATGTCCACCCCGGTGTCCGCCGAGGCCGCCATGACCGCGCCGGCGACGTCACCATCGGAGATCAGCTTGACACGCGCCCCGGCCGTGCGGATGTTCTCCACCAGCTCGGCGTGCCGCGGACGGTCCAGCACCACGACCGTGACATCCCGCGGCAGAATGCCCTTGGCCTTCGCCACCGCGCGGACGTTGTCCTCCACCGAGGCGTCGATGTCGACGACGCTCGCCGCTTCCGGCCCGGTGACCAGCTTCTCCATGTAGAAACAGGCGCTCGCGTCGTACATCGAGCCACGCTCGCTGACCGCCATCACCGACACCGCGTTGTTCATCCCCTTGGACGTCAGCGTCGTCCCGTCCACCGGGTCGACCGCGACGTCGCACTCGGGGCCCTCGCCGGAGCCGACCTCCTCGCCGTTGAACAGCATGGGGGCCTCGTCCTTCTCCCCCTCACCGATCACGACGACGCCTCGCATCGACACCGTCCCGACGAGCCGGCGCATCGCGTCCACGGCCGCCTGGTCAGCACCGTTCTTGTCACCACGCCCGACCCAGCGGGCGGCGGCGAGCGCCGCGGCCTCGGTCACCCGGACCAGCTCGAGAGCGAGGTTCCTGTCGGGCGCCTGGCCCTGGACGGCGAGGGACTCGGGCACGGACGACTCGGGCAGGGGAGGGGTCTCGGCAGCCACGGGAGGAGCGTAGTTCGACACGGCGTCACGCGCCGCCGGTAGCCACCGAAGTACCAGCCCGCGACCGGGCCGCTACCGCCACGACCAGCCCTGCGACCAGCCTGTTTCCGGGTCCGTGATGAGGCCGGCGGCTGGCTGCGGAGGCCACATCGCCGATGACCGAGCGGAAGCCCAGAAAATTCTTTGGACGGGCGCGCAACCTTCCCCGGAGGAACCGCGTCATACAGGTCGATACGGGTGGCCGTCACGCGGAGGGGGCGTGACGGCCACCCGAAGTCGTTTCTGTACCCGAGCCGTTCCAGCGCCCGGAGCCGTTCCAGGCCAGTGCATCCCGCCCACGGGACGGCCACGCAGGGAGCCCGCCCCGAGCCGGCTCGCGATCGCGACATCGGCGGGGCCCGCAGCGGCTCGTCTGGCGTCGCAAACGCCGCCAATCCCCGTCCTGGTCCTGCTGGCGCCGTCCTGCTCGTGCCGTCCTGGTCCTACTGCTGATCAGGCGGCGGGGCTGGCGACCGCGGCTGACGCTCCGGTGTCGAGCGGCCGGACGGCGGCGGCGAGCGTCTCGAGGTCGGCCCGGTCGGCTGCCCCGGGGCCGCCACCGTCGTCGACAATCGTCGTCACACCGTCGGCCACGCGCGTGATCGCCAGATGCCCGTCGCTGTCACGTCGCTCGTCCCACTCCTCACCGGCGACGCTCACGGCCCCGGTGGTGGGTCGGTCACCGAGAATCGCCTGGACCGCGTCCGGGGCGTTGCTCTGGATGAACCGGGTGTAGGTCCGGTCGCCCGGCCGGTCGATGACGTACCCGATCGTGATCTGAGTGGTGTCTCCGTCACTGGTCCCACCGGAGGGCAGCTTCATCCGGATCGACGTCGGCTTGAAGAAGTCGGGCAGGTCCTGGGGCGCCGAGGCCGGGTAGGGCGCCTGGCGCGCGTACGGCACCAGCGTGGACTCCGTGTCCACGACCTTCACCTCGGGATCCTCGCCCCCGTGCGGCATCACGAAGACGTAGAACACCGCCACTCCCGCCAGCACCACGGCGAGGGAGAGCACCATGTCCCGGACTGTTTCCTGACCGCGTTGACGCGCCACGCCCTCATCTTCCGATCCGACGCCGCCCTGATCCGACGACGTCCGTACTCGACGTCCGTATGGGACGTCCGTGACTCAATGTCCGCACTGGACGTCCGTGCCCGACGGCATGTGCCCGACGGCATTCGGATCCGACGACCATCACCCGCCGAACCTCGGAACCCGACCCTACGGCCCCCCGGAGCCCGGGCGTCCCGACCGACCCCACCGAATGTGTGCGCACCAGGGCTGGTGGGATTCAGGAAGGTTCGGAGGTCGTGGCGGGGGTGAGGCGGGCCCGGGCGCCGTCGAGGAAGCGCTGGCAGAGGGCGGCAAGTTCCTCGCCGCGTTCCCAGAGCGCGAGGGACTCCTCGAGAGCGCATCCCCCGGCCTCCAGCCTGCGGACGACATCCTCCAGCTCCGCGCGAGCCGCCTCGAAGGTGAGACCGGAAGCGGTCCCCGGGGTGACACCCGCGGCGGCCCCGGAGGTCGGTCCCGGCGCAGTACCCGCGGTAGTCCCTGGCGTGGTCTCCGGAACACCGCCCGAACCGGGTCCAGTGGTGGGGCTCCGCTGACGGTCAAGATCGGTCATGTGAGTTCTCCTGTCCCGTTCGACGGCTGTCCCGTTCGACGGCCGTGAGCACGCTCCCGGGCCCGGGAGCGCCAGGAACGCCGGGAGAACCGTTCGAGAGCCGCGTGGTGGTCACTCCGCTCTGGCGGCGAAGGTACCGCCCGCGACCCGGACGGTTAGCGGGTCGCCGGCCTCGATCTCGGCTGGTGAGCGGATCACCGCGCCGTCCGCGTTCTGGATCAGGGCGTAGCCGCGTTCCAGCGTGGCCGCCGGGGACAGCGCCCGCATGCGCGCCGCCGCGTGGACGAGGTCGCGCTCGGCGACGTCCACCGCGTGGGTGAGGCAGCGCAGCGAGCGCGAGCGCAGCGCCCCGACGGTCTGCTCGCGCCGGTCGATCTCGCGCAGCGGGGCTGCCAGGACGGGACGGGCCCGCAGGTCCGCCAGCCGGCGTCGTTCGAGGTCGAGGCGGTGTGCGAGGACCCTGCGGGCCCGGCTGCGCAGGGCCTCCACCAGCGCTGACTGCTCGGAGACGTCGGGGACCACACGTTTGGCGGCGTCGGTCGGCGTGGAGGCTCGGACGTCGGCCACAAAGTCGAGCAGGGGGGTGTCCTGCTCGTGTCCGATTGCCGACACGACAGGTGTCCGGGCGGCGACAACGGCGCGCAGCAGGGCCTCGTCCGAGAACGGTAGGAGATCTTCCAGGGAGCCCCCGCCGCGGGCGATGACGATCACCTCGACGGCGCGGTCGGCGTCCAGATCGGACAGCGCGTCGAGGATCTGGCTCACCGCGAGGGGACCCTGGACCGCCACCTCCCGTAGTTCGATGCGTACCGCGGGCCACCGGCGGCGGGCGTTCTCGATCACGTCGCGCTCGGCGGCGGATGCACGCCCGGTGATGAGGCCGACCGCCGTCGGGAGGAACGGGAGCCGCCGTTTGCGGCTCGCCGCGAAGAGTCCCTCGGCGGCGAGCGTGGCCTTCAGCCGCTCCAGCCGGGCCAGCAGCGCACCGGCCCCTAGAGGGCGAATCTCCACTACAGCAAGGGCCAACGTGCCCCGGCCGGGGTGGAAGCTGGGCTTGCCCCAGACCACCACCCGGGCCCCGTCGACGAGCCCGGGACCGACCGCGTCGCACACCGCCCGGGGGCAGGTGACCCGTAGGGAGACGTCCGCGACGGGGTCGCGCAGGGTGAGGAAGACCGTGTTCATGCCCGGCCGGCGGGAGATCTCGGTGACCTGACCTTCCACCCATACGCGACCGAGCCGGGAGATCCAGTCACCCAACGCCCGGGAGATCGTCCGCACTGGGAGCGGCTCGTCCGGGGTCGAGGTCAGGGGCACCTCCGAACCGTACGACCTCCCCCCACGGGGGAAGGTCACCGGCGGGCCGGACGATGGTGCCCATCCGGTGATGCTCCGCTCGCCGCTCTTCCAGCCTCGCCGCTCCCGCGTAGACTGCTGCGACATGGGGCGGGTCTTGTTGGCCAAGCCGCGCGGCTACTGCGCGGGTGTCGATCGCGCGGTCCAAACCGTCGAGAAGGCACTCGATCTGTACGGGTCGCCGGTGTATGTACGCAAGCAGATCGTGCACAACGCTCACGTCGTCAAGACGCTGGAAGCGAAGGGCGCGATCTTTGTCGAAGAGACCGACGAGGTGCCTCACGGCGCCACGGTGGTGTTCTCGGCGCACGGCGTGGCACCGACGGTCCACGAGGAGGCTTCCTCGCGTCAGCTTCGCACCATTGACGCGACGTGCCCCCTCGTTACCAAGGTCCACTCCGAGGCTCGCCGGTTCGCCAAGGAGGATCTGGACATCCTCCTCATCGGTCATGAGGGCCACGAGGAGGTAGTAGGCACCACCGGCCAGGCGCCGGACCGTATCCATCTGGTCGACGGTCCTGAGGACGCCGCCGCTGTGAAGGTCCGGGACCCGAAGCGGGTCGCGTTCCTCTCGCAGACGACGCTCTCGGTCGACGAGACGCAGACAACGGTCAAGGCGCTTCGCGAGCGGTTCCCGCATCTACAGGGGCCGCCGAGCGACGACATCTGCTACGCCACCCAGAACCGCCAGGTGGCCGTCAAGGAGATCGCCGAGAAGGTCGACCTGCTCATCGTGGTCGGCTCGCCGAACTCCTCCAACTCGGTCCGGCTCGTCGAGGTCGCCCTCGACGCCGGTGCACCCAAGTCGTTCCTCGTGGACGACTGCTCCGAGGTGGATGAGGGCTGGCTCGACGGTGTCGAGACGGTTGGTGTGACGAGCGGGGCGTCCGTCCCCGAGGAACTCGTCACCGGGGTCATGGCGTGGCTGGCGGACCGCGGGTTCAACGACGTCGAGGAAGTCACCTCGGCGGACGAGCACCTGCTGTTCGCGCTCCCGCCGGAACTGCGTCGCGACATGCGTGCCCGGGAGCGGGCCGCGGGCGCCTGACGCTCGCTCATCCTGAGCGCGCCGACGGCACCGGGCGGCACAGCACTCCAGCGATATCCACTCCGCCGACATTCATCCGGCGTCGGCGCCGCCGTCCAAGCCGCATCGCCGCATTCGGGCGGCCGCGGCCGGAGGCGTCGTCGGCGCCGGCACCAACGGGCCGTCCAGCCAGCGCCGGAAATTCCGGTCGGTCGTGCTGCCGGCGGCCCCCTCACGCCTGGGTCACCGCACGTGGTGTGAGGACCGCGTCCCATCGGGCGGCTGCGCCACCCGGTCGGATGATCGTCGACGCCCGTGCTGGTCACCGGCTTCGCTCGTAGCCCGGTCCACCCATCGTGTTTCTCTCCGTCCGGTGCCGCGCCAGCCTGGTGCGGCACCGGACGTCCGTCTGTGGTGGCCCGGTGATGGGTGCCGGCCGCCCGGCATGCCGCCCGCGCCGGCCCGTCGCGGGCGATGTGACGAGCGCCCGCCGGGGATGCCGGCCGGGGCGACGGATGCACCTGATGTCCTAGGGTCGGCAGTGGCCTGTCATCGCCAGCGCCGCGGGCGGTTCCGCGGCAAGCCGGATCGGCGGCAAGCCAGATCAAGGTCGACGGACATCTCGGGAGATCGGCGCATGAGCGAGCACGAGTCATGAGCGAGCAGGAATACCGCATCGAGCACGACAGCATGGGTGACGTGCGGGTGCCGGCCGCGGCGAAGTGGCGAGCGCAGACGCAGCGGGCGGTCGAGAACTTCCCCGTCTCCGGCCAGCGCATCTCGCGCGCCCACATCGCGGCGCTCGCGCGGATCAAGGCCGCGGCCGCGACCGTGAACGCCAAGCTCGGCGTTCTCGACGGTGACATCGCCGCGGCGATCGCCGAGGCCGCCGGCGAGGTGGCCCGGGGCGACTGGGACACCCAGTTCCCGCTCGACGTCTTCCAGACCGGCAGCGGCACGTCGTCCAACATGAACACCAACGAGGTGCTGGCGTCGCTCGCCTCGGAGCGGCTCGGCCGGGCCGTTCACCCGAACGACCACGTGAACGCCTCGCAGTCGTCGAACGACGTGTTCCCGTCCTCGATCCACGTGGCGGCGACCCAGGGGATCGTGCACGAGCTGATCCCCGCACTCGATCACCTCGCCGTCTCACTGGAGCGGAAGGCGACCGAGTTCGCCGAGGTGGTCAAGTCGGGGCGCACCCACCTCATGGACGCCACGCCGGTGACCCTCGGCCAGGAGTTCGGCGGGTACGCGGCGGCCGTCCGGCTGGGTGTCGAGCGGCTCAACGACGCGCTGCCCCGGATCGGCGAGCTGCCGCTGGGCGGCACCGCGGTCGGCACCGGCATCAACACGCCGCCGGGGTTCTCGGCGGCGGTCATCGAGGAGCTGGCGGCGAGCACCGGGCTCCCGCTCACCGAAGCCCGCAACCACTTCGAGGCCCAGGCCTCGCGGGACGGCCTCGTCGAGGCGTCCGGCGTGCTGCGGGTGATCGCGGTGTCGCTCTACAAGATCTCGAACGACCTGCGGTGGGCGTCCTCGGGCCCGCGGGCCGGGCTGGGCGAGATCAGGCTGCCGGACCTGCAGCCCGGGTCGTCGATCATGCCCGGCAAGGTGAACCCGGTCATCCCCGAGGCGGTCTGCCAGGTGGTGGCCCAGGTGGTCGGCAACGACGCGGCGGTGGCGTTCGGTGGCTCGGCCGGCAACTTCGAGCTCAACGTGATGCTGCCGGTCATCGCCCGCAACCTGCTCGAGTCGATCCACATCCTGTCGACGATCAGCCGTCTGTTCGCCGACCGCTGCATCGACGGCATCGTCGCGGACGTCGAGCGCTGCCGCCGCTACGCGGAGTCCTCGCCGTCGGTCGTGACGCCGCTCAACAAGTACATCGGCTACGAGGAGGCGGCCAAGGTCGCCAAGCAGTCGCTGGCCGAGGAGAAGACGATCCGCGAGGTCGTGATCGAGCGCGGGTACGTCCAGGCCGGCAAGCTCACCGAGGCCGAGCTGGACAGCGCGCTCGACGTCCTGTCGATGACGCACCCGTAGGACGGACCGGTAGGACGGACCGGTAGCCGCACCCGTGGGCGGTCGCCCGCGGGTGCGCCTCCCACGGGTGCGCGGCTTTCGCCGCCGGCACCCTCGGGCGTGACTCGGCCCGTCGGTGCGCTCGATCAGGCGGAACGAGGGGACGGGCCCGGGTGGGCCCGTAGCGGTGGGACAGGGAGCGGACCCGGCTCCACGAACGTGCGGGAGCCGGGTCCCGATGCCGACGCCTGTTCCCCCGGCCACTGGCCGGGAGCACGCCATCCCCACGGCAGGTCGGCATACCCCGTCGCGAGAGCCGTGGAAGACCCCCCAGCCAGCCTCCACGACCCCCGCGACCCCCGATGCCCTGTCCAACGAGGCGGCTCGGCTTTCGTTACGGGCCGCACCACGGATTTCTGGGTTTCCTCCGGCCGGTGGGCGACCACCGGCCGGCACGGGCCGGGTGAGCACGGGTGGACCACGCCGTCCCCCCACGTCGGCGTGTGACGATGGGAACGCAAGCCATGACATGGCGCGACTGGTGTGACGTTCTGGGGACCTGGGCGAGAAAACGGCGTAACAACACCGACCGCCGGAGGTTCCGGGCCTCCTGGGCGGATAGCCTCGGCGCGACACGATAAATGACAGGGGGAAACGACGTGCACGAGGTCGATGTCCTTGTCATCGGTTCCGGGCCCGGCGGGCAGAAGGCTGCCATCGCCGCGGCCAAGCTCGGGCGCAGCGTCGCGGTCGTCGACAAGCGGGACATGATCGGCGGGGTCTGCATCAACACGGGGACCATCCCGTCCAAGACGCTGCGCGAGGCCGTCATGTACCTGACGGGCCTGGCCCAGCGAGAGGTCTACGGCCAGAGCTACCGACTCAAGGACGAGATCACGGTCGCGGACCTCTCCGCACGGACGCAGCACGTGATCGGCCGCGAGATCGACGTGATCCGCAGCCAGCTCACCCGCAACCGGGTCCAGGTCCTCTCCGGGCTCGCGACCTTCCTCGACCCGAACACCGTGAGCGTCCGCGGGCCTGGCGGGGTCGAGGAGCGACAGGTCCGCGCCAACAAGATCATCATTGCCACCGGCACCCGGCCGGCCCGGCCCGACTCGGTGGACTTCGACGGCCGCACGGTCGTCGACAGCGACCAGATCCTCGACATCGACCGGATCCCCGGCTCGATGGTCGTGGTCGGCGCCGGAGTGATCGGCATCGAGTACGCCTCGATGTTCGCGGCACTGGGCACAAAGGTCACCGTCGTCGAACGGCGCGACCGGATGCTGGACTTCTGCGACCTGGAGATCATCGAGGCGCTCAAGTACCAGCTGCGCGACCTCGCGGTGACCTTCCGGTTCCGCGAGTCCGTGGTCTCCGTCGAGCGCCACAACGGCGGCACCCTCACGACGCTGGAGAGCGGCAAGAAGATCCCCGCCGACACCGTCATGTACTCCGCCGGGCGGCAGGGGCTCACCGAGGTCCTCCAGTTGCAGAACGCCGGGCTCTCCGCGGACAACCGCGGCCGGATCCTGGTCGGCCCGGACTTCCGCACCGAGGTGGACCACATCTACGCCGTCGGTGACGTGATCGGTTTCCCGGCCCTGGCGGCGACGTCCATGGAGCAGGGGCGGCTGGCCGCCTACGCGGCGTGCGGCGAGCCGGCCACGGGGATGCGGGCCGAGCTGATGCCGATCGGCATCTACACGATCCCGGAGATCTCCTACGTCGGCAGCACCGAGGACGAGCTCACCGAGCGCGCGGTGCCCTTCGAGGTGGGCATCGCCCGCTACCGCGAGCTGGCCCGCGGCGCGATCCTGGGCGACTCCTACGGCATGCTCAAGCTCCTGGTGAGCCCGGAGGACGGCCGGCTGCTCGGCATCCACGTCTTCGGCACCGGGGCCACCGAGCTGGTCCACATCGGGCAGGCCGTGATGGGCTGCGGCGGAACGGTCAACTACCTGGTCGACACCGTCTTCAACTACCCGACCCTGGCGGAGTCCTACAAGGTCGCCGCGCTCGACGCGATGAACAAGATGCGGGCGGTGGCCCGTATCTCGGGCCGTCACCTGTGACGGCGGGCTAGCCGGCGGCGGGCGGCAGGGGCAGGACGTCCGCGATGATCTCGTGGCGGTGCCGGCGGCGGTGCGGAGCGGGGCTGTCGTAGACGACCAGCAGCGCCTGCCCGCCGGAACCACCCGGGTCGGGGATCAGGGTGATGCCCTCGGCGTGGTCCACTCCGTCGCCGTAGGGGACGTCCATGATCTTCTCGATGGCGGTGCCACGCACCACGACGGACGTCTCCGCCCGCACCGCGCCCCGCCAGGCGTGGATGCGGACCGGGCCGTCGAGATCCATCGTCGGCCCGGCGAGGACGAGCAGGTCGTCCCCGTAGGGGATCATGTCGCGCACCCCGAGGCCGCCCAGGTCGAGGAAGTGCTTGCGGTAGGGGCCGTCGTCGAGCGGGGCGAGCAGCAGGTCGGGGCCGTCGCTGCCGGCCAGCCGCAGCTCGATGACGACGGCCCAGCCGCGCAGCACGGGGCCCCTCAGTCCCAGGTAGATCCGCTCCCCCACGACGGCCAGTCCCTCGATGTCCAGGCCGTTGTCCTTGCTGGGGATCGCGAGGAAGGGCCCCAGGTGCGGGTCGTCGCGCAGCGCGCGGGTGAGCCGGGTGCTCTTGCGTAGGCCCAGGGCCGCCGCCGACAACTTCCGGCCCGGGTTCGCCGGGTCCGGCGCCGATGCGGCCAGCACGGGCCCGTCGGGCGTCTCCACGACCGGTATCCGGCCGATGATGTGCCGGTTGGCGTTGTTGCTCACCTTGGCGAGCCGGGTGAGCGCCGCCTCGGTGGCGTGGTCGGGCCGCACCCGCTTGCGCGTCCTGGCGTGCGACCCGGTGAACCAGAGGTAGCCGCCGGCGAGGTCCAGGCCCTCGATGTCGATCTCCGGCACGATCCCGTCGGCGTCGGCCGGCTCGGGCAGCGCCAGGAAGTCGCCCACCTGGAAGCTCACGTGCCCGCCGTAGCAGTCGCCGTCCGCCGAGCGGGTCACCCGCTCGATCGTCACGGTCTCGTCGCCGCCCAGCCACAGGTGGCTGCCGTCGCAGCGCACCGTGGACAGTGACTCGGCGATGTCGAGCACCATGTGATCGTCGACGAACCGGATCGGAATCGTGTCCACGCCGCTCTCCTTCACCGGCACCCGGCCGCCGGCACCCGTTCCAGGAGCCTACGACCGCGCCCCACCGTCAGCCGGGCGTTGTCCCAGGCCGGGCGTTGTCCCAGGCCGGATGTCGTCCCAGGCCGGACGTCGTGCCGGACCCGGCGTCATCCCGGGGTGGGCTTGGAGGGCGGGGGGGCACCGACTCGCGGGCGGGCCGGCCGGTGGTGCCGTTGTCGTCCCGAGCGAATCACTTTCACCTGAAGATCATTCCGCACTACCCGGATCTTTTTCCGATCGTCCCCCAACCCCAATCAGGGGCCGGATCAACGGGGTGCTCAACGGGTCGGCTCCGTCGCCGGCCGCCCGAGGGGAATCGCGGGCGGCTGGCGCGGTGGGGGCCTCACCGGGAGCGGGCAGGACCGCCGTGGCAGGGGAAGGCACGAGGCGCAGGCGATGCAGCCGACCAGCGCCAGGGTCAGGGCCATCGACGACAGGGGTCGTCCCCCGCCGGCCGGTCCCGCGCGCTGCCACCAGATGTGTGTAGCGGCGGCCGGGACGCGAGAGAAGAGCGGTGCGCGTATTGTTTCGCGGATTTCACCGGCCACAGCGACCAGGCCGGCCGACGCCGTGGCCGAGAAATAACCCGGACGCGGACCCGTCACATCACGGAACACATTGTCCGAGGTCATTCGGGGCGTTCGCGGGGGCAGCGGCGAACAGCCCGCGGGGCCCTACCGGGGCGGCGGGGCGGCCCGGGGCGGTAGGTCAGACCTCGGCGCGGTTGGAGGCCAGCCGGAGCTTGTCGCCGAGCTTGCCGCGTACGTCGGCGAGGTTCACCCAGCGGCGGGAGATCCCCCGGGCCGACGGCTCGGGCAGCGTGCGGTCGTCGACGTGCAGCAGGAAAGTGGCCTCGTAGTGCACGTGCTCGGGCTCGCTGAGCGCGGGGACGGCGTCGATGGGGTGGGCCGTCACGTCAACGGGTAACACGCTCGCCGGGATCAGGCCGTTCGCCTCGATGTCGGCCTCCGTCGCGAGGTGGCGCAGCGCGACGCCGAGCAGCGACTGGTCCTCGGGGTCGATGTGCCCGCCCGGCAGCCGCCAGTTCCTGGCGGGGCGCCGCCTGGTCTGCAGCACCCGCCAGTCGGGCGAGACCAGCACCGCGCTGCACGTGACATGGGCCGGAGTCGTGGAGCGAGTGACGATTGGCGGCCCGTGCAGTGCGAGCACGATCAGGGAACGTAGTAGGTCCGTCTCGTCGGGGTTGGCCTCGATGTACCCCAGCGCAACACCGATCACCGCGTTGTTCGTGACCGCCACAAAAGGAACGTACAGGTGTAAGCCGCCCAAGGCACCCCCCAGATGGGGTGACACTTATCGGACCGGCTCCGTACACACTCCCTGACTCCACGTATGGACAATGGGGGCACAGTGGGCTAAACCGCCATGACCAGCAGGCCTGACGATCAGTCGCCGGAATCGTGCGACCGCGCCTCGGGCCCGGCGTGGGCGACCCCGCCGCCTCGGGCCCGCCCACGCCGGGCCCGAGGCGCCAGTGATCCCGCCTCCGGGTGGCACGTAGTTCCCTATCCCCCGCTTGTCCCCCGCCCAATCCACCTGGTTCGCAGGGGATGCTGGGCGTTCCCCCGGGATGCGGGGAGTTCCGGGGATGGGGCGAGTTCGGCGGGATGCGGGGGCCGTCGCGTTCGTGACACGATGAGACGGGTTCGGACGATGTGCCGCTAGGGTGTCCTCAGTCGATCTTGTGCAGATCCGCCGCATGACGGGCCGCGGCGGCACGGCGCGATCATGAGCACGGGGAGGACCGGGCATGCCGAAAATCACCCTCACCCAGGTCGGGCCGCGGGTATGCCGGGGCAGGCTGCTGGCGGTGGGGATGGCGGCCGTGGCTGCGGTCACCCTCGCCGGCTGCAACGGCTCCGACGGCGACCTGGACGTCCCGAGGCCCTCGGCGAGCCTGCCCACCGGCCTGCCGACCAGCCTGCCCAGCGGCCTGCCGACCTCGCTGCCGACAGCGATCCCGACCGCGCTCCCGACGTCGTTGCCCGGCGTCGGCCGCGTCGACACGGCGACCGGGGCGGAGGCGCTGCGCGGCACGAACATCCCGCCCGACTTCCCGATCCCGCCCGGCGCCACCGTGAAGGTGGGGACGACCACCGGCAGCCGTTCCACGTTCACGATGGAGGGTGTGGACAGCGACGCCGCCCGCGCCTTCTACCGCCAGGCGCTGCCGGCCGCCGGGTACGAGATCACCCGGGACGTCGGTGTCGCCGGCATCGCCAGCTCGATCGAGTTCCGGGGCAAGGGCGTGACCGGGACGATCGGGGCCGCCGGCGTCGGCTCCGCGAACGCGATCGCGGTCGTCTTCCAGAAGCAGTGACTCCGCCGGACCGGGGGATTATCGCCGGACCGGCGGATCATCACCGGGCCGGAGTGGATCCGCCGGGCGAGGCCGTCACCGTGCCATGGCGCGCGGTGACGGCAGGGCGAACTGGTCGCGGATCTCCGCCTGTACCTCCAGGACGGAGCGCCGCGCGTCGACCACGGCGACCTGCTCCTTGCGCTGGAAGATCTCCATCACCGGCCGGGTCTTCGCGTGGTACTCCGAGAGCCGCACCGCGAGGGCCTCGGGGTTGTCGTCGGAGCGCGTCACCAGCGCGCCCCCACAGACGTCACAGGTGTCCTCGATCTGCGGCCGGCTCGCGATCAGGTTGTAGTCGAGACCACATCGCGAGCACAGCCGGCGAGCCAGCACCCGGCGCACCACCTCCTCGTCCGGCAGGTCGAGGTAGATGACGCCGTCTATGTCGTAGCTCTCCAGGAAGAACTCCGCCTGCCTGGCGTTGCGCGGGAACCCGTCGATGATGAACCCGTAGTTCCAGTCGTGCTCGGTGAGCCGGGTGCGGACCACCGACTCGACGAGGTCGTCGCCCACCAGGTGCCCGCTGGCCACGATCCGCCGCACCTGCGCGCCGATCTTGGTGTGGTTCTGCACGTTCCAGCGGAACACGTCGCCCACGCTGATGTGGACCAGGTCGAGCTCGTCGGCCATCAGCTTCGCCTGGGTCCCCTTCCCGCTGCCCTGCACGCCCATGATCACGAACTTGCGCACGGTGCCTCCCCGCGTGCTTCGACGGCCTGTGGTCGGGCGGCTCCCCACCCAGCCGACGACCCGTGCGGCGGGGAGCCCTGATCTGGCTGCCGATGGCGTGCCATGGGTACGAGCGTTCCTGGCTCCGGGCGTCTGTCTCCACGCGCTCACGCACCCCTGCTGCACGTACCCCTCAAGAATGATGCCGGACGGGCCTGTGCCTCCGCGTCCGCTGCGGGCACGTTCGGAGGGATTCCCGGCCGTCGCGGCAGGCGACATCCGCCACCCGCGGCAGCGGTCACCCCGCTCGCGGACGTCCGGCCCCCACCCGCACCCTCAACCGAGAGTGACCAAACGGGTGCCCGCCAACTGGACCTTCCAGGATGACACCCCCCATTAGGGGGAGGCGGCTGCGACCGAACGCGACTGAGACGTCAGGATGGAGAAACGCAGGATCGCGTGACGATTCGGGACGGGTGGGACGGCCGCGGCGCGGCGGGTGCTCCCGGATCACAGAAGGAGAATCGGGTGCCTGGGGTAATTCGCCGACTGCTCGGTGGCGGGCTCGCCGCCACCCTGCTCGCCGTGACCGTCGCGGCGTGTGACTCGAGCGGTGACGCGCCCGCCGCGCCCGCCGAGGTGGTGCTCGACCGCGCGGCCGAGACGACCGTCCCGTTCAGCGTGGACAACGCGGGCGAGGTCGTGCTCGACGTGACCACGTCCGCCCCGGGCGTCTCCTGGGGAACGGTCGGTTCCGAGTCCGCCGTGGTCTCCGTGTTCGTCGACGGCACCTACACGACGGACGTGGTGATCCCCGCGTCGTTCCCGATCCGGCGCGGCCTGGCCCTCGGCGCGCTCACCCCCGGGAAGCACAACCTGCGGCTGCTGTTCGCCGGGGACCGCTCCCCGCAGGGGTCGTCCACGGCGAAGCTGTCGGACTTCGCCTTCCGCACGATCTCGCCCGGTGACCCCCAGTACGCGGCGGCCCGCAACGCCCCGGTGCTCTACGGGCGCACGGCGGCCAACCCCGCGCTTCTGCCCGGGACACCGGCGACCGGCCCCTTCCAGAACGCCCTCACCGACGCCCCGCTCGTCGCCTTCTACTCCGAGGCCCCGACCGCGGTCTCCGGGCACCGCTTGTTCACCTACTCCATGATCTGGAGCAACGAGGACGGCGGGACGTCCACGCCCGCGCTGATGGCCCGCTGGGGCCGCACCACCGACATCGAGTGGACCTACCAGGTCGAGGTCGACGCCGCCGGCAACGCCGTCCCGGGCAGCGCCGTGATCCAGGCGCCCGAGCACGTCCAGGCCCCGTTCACCGGACGTCTCGAGGGCACCCACCCCGTCCTGCAGACCTGCACGCTGAACAACAACATGTGCGACCCGACGGACGGCAAGATGCGCTTCTCCCTCGCCCTGGGCGAGCCCCTGGACCAGGCGGACGAGGCCCGCGAGCGGGTCATGGACCGCAACCCGTGGACGTACTGGGTGATGGCCCAGGAGGTGAACCGCGAGGGCAAGGTGACCGAGGCCCCCGAGGCGTCGTCCACCGACATGATCAGCGATCCCCGCAACTACCTGTACCTGGTCATCCGTAAGAGCACGCTGGGCCAGCCGAACACCGACGACGCCTGGGTCGGGCTGTCCGTGGGCGTCCGGCTCTCCGGCAACCCCAACACGTTCCGCTCCAGCGGGGTGTATCCGGCGTGGTCCATCCAGCGGGACTCCCCCGCGCAGACCGCGATCGCGCTCCCGCCGGGCACCGTCGCCGAGGACATCGCCTCCATCCAGGCGACCCGGCTGATCGGCGCGGGATACGACACCGGGGCACGCATCCAGGTCGACTCGATCGAGCAGGCGTTCTTCCTCGGCCCGGACGGCCTGCCGCAGAAGTCCTTCCTGTTCACCCCGGCCAAGGCCACGCTGACCGCCGCGGCCCCCACCGCCACGCTGTTCCGCCGGCCCACCGGCACTTCGTGAGCCGGCGGCGCTCCCGCCGGCGGATCCCTGAGGACACGCCGGCGGGAGCGCCGCACCCGCGAGCACCGGGACGGCCTTGATCAGCCCGGCCTCAGCCCGGCCGCAGCCCGGTCAGGATGGCGGCGTCGCCATGGACGGCGAGGCCGTCTCCACGCAGACCGGGAGCAGCCGGATCGAGCCGCCCCCACAACGCGAGCAGGACGGGCCCGGCCGGCCCCCGCAGCCGCGGCGTCCCCCTTGGCGTGCTCGGGCGTCACCGTGACGGCGGGGCCGTCCATCAGCCGAAGTGTCGCGGCACCGAAGCCACGCCGCCCGAACCCGGCCGGCTCAGGCCGGGGGGACCACGAGGGCCGGTTCACCCAGGTCGGACGCCAGCCGAGCCCACAGGCCGTCCGCCGTGTCGAGGGCGGACGTCGTGCGCGTGAGCAGGGTGGGCGGCGGGACGGGCGTGCCGTCGAAGAGGTTGCCGCAGGCCCTGGCCGCGCCGGCGTAGGCCGCGGCGCCGTCGGACCAGGTCCGAGCCGCCGACTCCAGCGGCGCGGCCGGGATCTCGGCCGCGTCCCGGGCCGCCCGGTCCAGCACCTCGCAGGCCGGCCGCAGCGAGATCCCGTCGTTCGCGTCGATGTGGGTGCGCACGTCGGTGGCCGCCCTGGCGACGTCCGTGCGCACCGCCGACGTGGACTGGTACCAGTCGGCCAGCTCGGCCTCGATGTCGATGGTCGGGGGCGCGGCCGCGCCGGTCTCGGCGTCCGCGCCGTCACCACCGATCAGGAACCACACCCCGATCACCGCGACGAGCCCGACGGCGGCGAGCAGCGCCAGCCCGGTCCGCTGTTCCGGGCGGCTGAGTTCGTCCCACGTCCGGTGGTCGTTGTTACGGCGAGCCACATGTTCCCCCACGCGCCGAAGTGTGCAGGCACAGAACAGACGCGCAGGCGCCCCGCGACGTTGCGATACCCCCGGGGCGCCGCGACTGGCGGAACCCGTCGTACCCGCCGTCTACCGTGATACGACGTCGGGCACGGTGGGCCCGGCTCGTGATGTCACTCGCCCATGAACGGGGTAGCCATGCGGGTGAAGGATCTTCCGATACGGGAACGGCCACGCGAGCGAGCCCTGGCCGCGGGCGCCGAGGCACTCGCCGATCGCGAGCTGCTGGCGCTCCTGCTCGGGTCGGGCTCGCCCGGCTGTGACGCGGTCGATCTCGCCGGGCGGCTCATCGCCCGGCACGGCGGGCTGTACGAGCTCTCACGGGCCGACCCGCAGGAGCTGATCGCGCAGCCCGGGGTGGGGCCGGCGAAGGCGGCCCGGGTCTGCGCGGCCTTCCACCTGGGCCGGCGCGCCCGGCCCCCGGCGGCCGGCGCCACCGGGCTGACCAGCACGGCGGCACTGGCCGAGGCCGCCGCGCCGCTGCTGCGCGGCCTGCGCGGCGAGCGTGTCGTCGTGGTCGTCTGCGACGGCAACGCGGGCATCCTGCGGGCGCGGCTGCTCACGCAGGGCGCGTCCGGCCACAGCCCGCTGAGCATGCGCGACCTGCTCGGCTACGTGCTGCGCTGCGGGGGCTCGGCGTTCGGAGTGGCCCACAACCACCCCGACGGCAACCCCGAGCCGAGCGCGGACGACCGCCGCGTCACCACCCGGCTCCGGGAGTCGGCCGCGCTGCTGGGCCTGCGCTTCCTCGACCACGTGGTCATCACCGACGAGACGTGGCGCCGGGTGGTCGACGCCTGAGCCCGCGGGCGGGACCCGCACCCACACCCTCAAGGCGATCACCCGCGGCCACCCCGGGACCGAAGTAGGACGCTCTTCGAGCAGGTGACTGCCGACGAGTCTGGGCGGCCACCCTGTCGGTGCAGATCGACCAGATGCTCGTCGTCCGCCCCGGGCACCGTCTCGGCGGGGGGCTATGGGTCTCGTTCACCGACCCGACGGTGCCTCCCCAGGCCCTGCTGGCGGCACGCAGCCCCTCGGACACCGGCCACGGGTCTGGACACACTGGCCGCCAGCCGGTCGGAGCGCTTGGTCCAACCGGCTGGCGATCGCTCAGGACTCCGCTGACGCGAGGCCGACGGGGCAGCTGACTCCGGTTCCGCCCAGGCCGCAGTAGCCGTGGGGATTCTTGGCGTCCGACAGGTACTGCTGGTGGTACTCCTCGGCGTAGTAGAACGGGCCGGCGGGCGCGATCTCCGTGGTGATCTCCGGGTAGCCGGCGGCGGTGAGGACGCGCTGGAAAGCGTCCCGGCTCGCCAGCGCGGCCGCGGCCTGGTCCTCGCCGGTCGTGTAGACCGCCGACCGGTACTGGGTGCCGACGTCGTTGCCCTGGCGCATGCCCTGTGTCGGGTCGTGCGCCTCCCAGAAGACCCGCAGCAGCTCGGCGAAGCTGACCTTCGCCGGGTCGAAGACGACGAGCACGGCCTCGGTGTGGCCGGTCAGGCCGGAGCAGGCCTCCTCGTAGGTCGGGTTGGGCGTGATCCCGCCGGCGTAGCCGACCGCGGTCGAGTACACCCCAGGGACCTGCCAGAACTTGCGCTCCGCACCCCAGAAACAGCCCATCCCGAACACCGCCGTACGCAGCCCCTCCGGGAAGGGGCCGAGCAAGGACGCGCCGAGGACGGTGTGACGGTCGGGGCCGGTGAAGATCGGCGTGCCGCGGCCGGGCAGGGCCTGGTCGGCAGTCGGGAGGGTCGTCTTGTGGCGACCGAAGAACATCGCGAACCACCTCCGGGGAGTTCCGACAGACACAACCACCGCGGACTTCCCCAAGTTCCCGACCCCCCGCAGGCCCCTGTCCCGTTCCCGACGCCCCGCACCCGGCATCCTGGCGGCCGGGCCGATGTGTGGTGCTCAGTGAGTCCATGGACTCACCCACCCGCCAGGCTTCCCCGGACGCCCGTCGCCGCCCGGGCACCACGACGTGCCCGGGCGGCGACGGTCCCTGGGCGCCCCGAGGTTCCGTGAGGGTGGACGTCCAGTGGATGCGGGATGGTTGGGGCGGGGGTTCGGGGCAGTTAGGCCAAACTGGGCCAGTTCGACCGGTTGGGCACGATCAGAGCACCAGGTCCTCGAGCATGGTTGTGACGAGGGCGGCGATCGGGGACCGCTCGGAGCGGGTCAGGGTGACGTGGGCGAACAGGGGGTGGCCCTTGAGTGTCTCGATGACCGAGGCGACTCCGTCATGACGGCCGACCCGCAGGTTGTCGCGCTGGGCGACGTCGTGGGTGAGGACGACCCGCGAGCCCTGGCCGAGCCGGGACAGGACCGTCAGCAGCACGCCCCGCTCAAGCGACTGTGCCTCGTCCACGATGACGAAGGCGTCGTGCAGCGAGCGGCCGCGGATGTGCGTGAGCGGGAGCACCTCGAGCATGCCCCGATCGACGATCTCCTCGATGACCTCGGGCGACACGAGCGCGCCGAGGGTGTCGAAGACGGCCTGCGCCCACGGTGCCATTTTCTCGTTCTCGCTGCCGGGCAGGTAGCCGAGGTCCTGGCCGCCGACGGCGTAGAGCGGGCGGAAGACGACGACCCGCCGGTGCAGCCGGCGTTCCATGACCGCCTCGAGGCCGGCGCACAGGGCGAGGGCGGACTTTCCCGTGCCCGCGCGGCCACCGAGGGAGACGATGCCGACCTCGTGGTCGAGGAGCAGGTCGAGGGCCACCCGCTGCTCCGCGGAGCGGCCGTGCAGCCCGAAGGCGTCGCGGTCGCCGCGGACGAGCTGGATGGACTTGTCGGCGGTGACCCGCCCGAGCGCCGAGGCGCTCCCCCCGGGCGCGGTGAGCACGAGGCCGGTGTGGCAGGGCAGGTCGGCCGCCTCCGCGACCTCGACGAGCTCCTTGGCGTAGAGCCGGTCGAGATCGTCCTGGCTGACGGTCAGCTCCGCCATCCCGCTCCAGCCGCTGTCCACCGGCGACAGTGCCTGGTATTCCTCCGCGGCGAGCCCGACCACGGATGCCTTCACACGCAGCGGCAGGTCCTTCGTGACCAGCACCACCTCGGCGCCTTCGCGCGCGAGGTTGAGGGCCACCGAGAGGATCCTGGAGTCGTTGTCGTCCACGCGGAACCCCGGTGGAAGCACGGACGAGTCGGTGTGGTTAAGTTCCACTCGGAGCGTTCCACCGGTCTCCAACGGCAGTGGCTGGTCCAGCCGGCCGTGGCGGATCCGGAGGTCATCCAGGATGCGCAGTGCCTCCCGGGCGAACCAACCCAGCTCCGGGTGGTTTCGCTTACCTTCCAGCTCCCCTATGACGACCAGGGGGAGCACGACATTGTGCTCCGCGAACCGCAGCAGCGCGCCAGGATCAGAGAGCAGCACGCTTGTGTCGACGACATGCGTTCGTGGCACACGCCCACCCGCTTACTCGGAGGTATCCGGGACCGGGCCCCTGAGCAGGAGCCGGGTACCGGCCTCCTGACGTTGTCGCAGTTGCGGCACCGAGGGGCCTCCCGAGTGGCCGACCCGATGTCGGACCACGACTTGAGACGCTAGGGCTCTCACGTTAGCCGTCACCCCGCAAGATGGCGACCAACTTCTTACAACACGCTTCGCTTGTCTTTGTGTGCCCTTCGTGGTCCATGCTCGGCGAAGACTCGGTTCTAGTCACCCTCTGCGAATAATCTCACGGACCGAAACCGGTCAGTTCTTCTCAGGTCGCGGCGCCGGCGGCGCTCGGACCTCCTGGCGCGGTGAGACTCTTCCCACCGCGGACCAGCCTCGACGGCACGGGGCCCGTCCCGCGCGCACCCCGGCCTCGGCTACCCCGCGCCGGCACGGGCCGCGGGCCGCTCTCCACGCAACGCCGTCCCCGCAACGCTCTCCCCGCACCGCGGCCGTCCCCGAAACGCCGAACCGGCGCCCGCGAATGATCGCGGACGCCGGTTCGACGCCCCGGGGAGGGACACCGGCCGCGGTGCGGTCGGTCTCCTCCGGTCGTCAGCCGTCCAGACGCCTGGCCCTCGAGGCCGTTCAGCCCTCGAGAAACCCGGCCCGCGCCGAGCTCAGCCCGCGCGAGCTGGCTGGCTGGCCGTCAGCCGTTGAGGCGCTTGGTGAGGGCCTCGTGCTCCGCCCACAGCTGGGCCGGCAGGCGGTCGCCGAAGGTGTTGTAGTGCTCCGGGATCAGCTCCGCCTCCTGCCGCCACACCTCGGTGTCGACGGAGAGCAGCGTCTCCAGGTCGGCCTCGGAGACGTCCAGGCCCTCGGTGGGGAGCTCGCCCGGGGCCGGGAGGATGCCCAGCGGGGTCTCCGTGCCCTTCGCCTCGCCGTCGAGCCGGCTCGCGACCCAGGCCAGCACGCGGCTGTTCTCGCCGAACCCTGGCCAGAGGTAACGGCCCTCGGGGCTCTTGCGGAACCAGTTCACGTAGTAGATCCGCGGCAGCTTGTCCGGGTCGGCCTTGTTGCCGATCTCCAGCCAGTGGGCGAAATAGTCGGCCATGTTGTAGCCGCAGAACGGCAGCATCGCGAACGGGTCCCGTCGCAGCTTGCCGATCGCCCCGGCCGCGGCGGCAGTGGTCTCGGAGGAGACGATCGAGCCGAAGAACACCCCGCGCTGCCAGTCCGGCGCCTCGGTCACCAGCGGGACGGCCGTCGCGCGGCGGCCGCCGAACAGGATCGCCGAGATGGGAACGCCGGCCGGGTTCTCCCACTCGGGCGCCATGGTCGGGCACTGGCTCGCCGGCACGGTGAACCGGGCGTTCGGGTGCGCGGCCGGTTCGGTCGAGTCGGGCGTCCAGTCCCGGCCCTTCCAGTCGATGAGGTGTGCGGGCTTGTCCGGAGTGAGGCCCTCCCACCAGACGTCACCGTCGTCGGTCCGCGCGACGTTGGTGAAGACCGCGTTCCCCCACAGGGTCTTGACCGCGTTCGGATTGGTCTCCTCGCCGGTGCCCGGAGCCACCCCGAACAGACCCGCCTCCGGGTTGACGGCGTAGAGCCGGCCGTCGTCACCGAAGCGCATCCAGGCGATGTCGTCGCCGACCGTCTCGGCCTTCCAGCCGGGCAGCGTCGGGATCAGCATCGCGAGGTTGGTCTTGCCGCATGCCGACGGGAACGCGGCGGCGATGAAGTGGACCTTGCCGGCCGGCGAGGTCAGCTTGAGGATCAGCATGTGCTCGGCCAGCCACCCCTGGTCACGCGCCATGACCGAGGCGATGCGCAGGGCGTAGCACTTCTTGCCGAGCAGCGCGTTGCCGCCGTAACCGGAGCCGTACGACCAGATCTCGCGGGTCTCCGGGAAGTGCGTGATGTACTTCGTCGAATTACACGGCCACGGGACGTCCGTCGCGCCCGGCTCCAGGGGCGCGCCCAGTGAATGAACCGCCGGGACGAAGAAGCCGTCGTCACCGAGCTGGTCCAGCGCGGGAGTCCCCATACGGGTCATCGTGCGCATAGAGATGACGACGTAGGGCGAGTCCGTGATTTCGACGCCGAGCGCCGAGATGTGCGAACCGAGCGGACCCATGCAGAACGGGACGACATACATCGTCCGTCCCCGCATGCATCCGGAGAAGAGCTTACCCAGCTTCGTGCGCATTTCGGCCGGATCAAGCCAGTTGTTCGTCGGGCCGGCGTCCTCGGCCTTTTCCGAACAAATGTAGGTCCGGTCCTCCACACGCGCCACGTCGCTGGGGTCCGAAGCGGCGTAGAAGCTGTTCGGGCGTTTCTCGTCGTCAAGCTGGACGAGAGTGCCCTTGTCGATGAGCAGTGATGTCAGCCGATCGAACTCGGATTCCGAGCCGTCGCACCATTCAATACGGTCCGGCTGGGTGAGTTCGGCGATCTCACGCACCCAGGCGAGCAGCCTGGCGTGCTTGGTGGGGGCGGCATCCAGCCCGGGAATCTGTGCCGCGGTCGTCACAGCTCACACCTCCGGTCGAGTTGAACCTGTCGCGTTCTCGTCCCGTGTGCGAGTGCCGTGAGCCAGGTGCCGCGTTCGCACCCGAACACCACCAGACACCCAGGTACAAACCTGTGGGAAACGGGGCAGTTCGAGGCCGCGTTCAGGATCATTAGACTGTACCGCTCTTTCGGTGCAGAGTCGCGCGGTAGGCAGTACGCGGAAACGTAGGATCCATCACGCACCGGGACGGACTGACCGCCGCTGGTCGGCTCCGCTTCGTGACCCCGATGCCGACCCGATATCGTTCTGCCCCGTGGCCTCCCCCGCGCGGCAGACCGCCGGCTCCGACGACGCGACCCCGAACTCCCATCCGCGTGACCTGGTGCGACCGCGCATGCGGGGGTGGCTACACACCGGAGCATTCCCCGTGAGCCTCGCACTCGGCGTCATTGCGGTGGCACTGGCCACGACACTGAGGGCCCGCCTCGGGGTGGCCGTTTACGCGATCAGCATTGCCGCACTGTTCGGAACCAGTGCCCTCTATCACCGAAAAATGTGGTCGACCTCACGCGCCCGCTCGCTGATGAAGCGCCTCGACCACTCTATGATCTTCATTTTCATCGCCGGCACCTACACCCCATTCGCCCTCATCGCGATGCCGGAGCACACCGCACGCATCGTGCTGGCCGTCGTCTGGGGCGGCGCGGCGCTGGGCGTGCTGGTGCGCATGCTGTGGCTGCACTCGCCGCGCTTCCTGATCGTCCCGCTCTACATCGCGCTGGGCTGGGTCGCCGTCTTCGTCATACCCGAGCTGATGCACCAGGCCGGCGTGGCCGCGATGGTCCTGCTACTGGTGGGCGGCGCCTGCTACAGCCTCGGCGCGCTGGTGTACGCCACCCGCCGGCCTGACCCGGCGCCCAGCACCTTCGGGTACCACGAGGTGTTCCACGCATTCACCCTCGTCGCCGCCGGCTGTCACTACATAGCACTGATGATCGCCATGCTCGGCTGACTCCCGGCACACCCGCATGTGTTTGTGACGCGGCGGTGACCGCAGCCCCGCCGCCCGCCACCGAAGACCGTGCCCGGATCCACCACGGACGGTCACCGGACCGGTCACCCGGCCGGGCCAAGGGGCCGGCCCCTTGGCCCGGCCGACCGGGATACGAAATGCCGAATCACCCGGGACGGGTGACCGGTGGCCGCCGGCGGATTCACCCTCGGCCGGTCGGACCCCCCGTCCAAGATTCGACGGCAAACAGTCGGGCCGGGACTAGATTCCCGGTCCTTCCGACCGGATCTGCTCTACCTTTTCCATCGCTTCGCGCAACCGGGCGAGCCAGGTGTCGGCGTTCTCCCCCACCAGCCGCACGCACCAGGCAAGGGCCTCGCTCCGGCTGCGCGCCACCCCGGAATCGACCAGGGTGTCGAGAACCTGCCGCTCGGGCTGGCGCAGCCGGGTCATCACCGGAACGGACACGGTGGTGAACAACTCCGTACTACCTCCGAGCGACACCCCCCAGGACACGCTGCGGCCGTAGCGCAGTTCCGCCTCCCGGGCCATGCCGATTCGCGCGTCCCGGGTCTCCTCGCGGAATCCGCGGATTCGGCCGACCCGGTCCGCGTCCGACGGCGGCAGCGCGCCGACCACGGTGATCTCGTCCCGGTCGACGGTGACCTTCGGTGGCCCGGTGAACCAGCCGTCGGGTACCCGGCGGGCGAACCACGCGGCGACGTCATCGGCCGGGACGGGCTCGGGCCGTTCGCCTCCCCGTCCGCCCCCACGCCCGCGAAGACCGGCCATGACAGACCCCTCACCTGGTCGGATGGCACGCCCGGTCGGGCGGCACGGTGGCCCCGCCCGGGCCGGCCGCTCACGCCGCGCCCGGCCCGCGCCGCCGATTACATGCTTACACAGCCAATCGTGACAGTGCGCGGGCCGTCCGGACCAGGCCGTTCGGCCTCAGCGAACAAACCGGCCCGTGCCAGTCGGGTCAGGCTGGAAGCCGCACTCCCAGCCGCGCGCGGACCTCCTCCGGGGTCCGCGCCGGGAGCTCGCAGACGAAGTCCCGGCAGATGTAGACGGCCGGCTCGTCCCGGCCCGCGGTCAGCGGGCCCTCGGTGACGACAACCGCGCCGGGAGCGGTGCCGAGCCTGGCCAGACGCTCCAGATCCGGCCGGCCGACCACCGCGACCTCGGCCGGCCCGGCCAGCAGGGCCTCCGCGACGGCACCCGCCCAGCCGGCGAAACGGGCGTCCCGGCTCAACAGCGGGGTGAGCTGCTCGACGGTCGCCCGCGCGCTGTCCCGGTGATCGGCGGAGCCGGTGAGCGCCGCGTAGGTCAGCAGGGCGCCGGCGACGGCCGCCTGGCCCGAGGGGGTCGCCGAGTCGGAGGCGTCCCGCGGCCGGCGCAGCAGCGCCTCGGCGTCGTCCGCGGTGTCGAAGTAACCGCCGTCCGGCGCCGCGAACCGCGCCCGGACCACATCGAGCAACTCGCCGGCGAGCGCGAGCCAGCCCGCGGCGCCTGTCACCTGGTGCAGCGTCAGGAAGCCCTCGGCGACACACCCGTAGTCCTCCAGCACACCGGCGTTGGGGCCGCGCCGGCCGTCCCGGCTGGTCCGCCACAGCCGGCCCTCGTGCAGGTGGACGTCCCGCAGCAGCTCGGCGGCGCGCTCGGCGGCCCCCACCCAGGACGGCTCGCCCAGCAGCGCGCCCGCCTCGGCGAGCGCCCCGATGACCAGACCGTTCCAGGCCGCGACGATCTTGTCGTCCCGGGCCGGCTGCGGGCGGGTGGCGCGCGCGGCGGCCAGCGCCGCCCGGACCCGGGCGAACCTGGCGGGGTCCTCCGGGTCGGCCGGCAGCATCAGCACGGACGTCCCGTGCTCGAACGACCCCTCCGCGGTGACCCCCAGGACCCGCGCGGCCAGGGCACCGTCGTCGGGGCCGAGCACGTCCACCAGCTGGGCGGGCGTCCACGAGTAGCTCGCGCCCTCCTCGGGATGGCCGCCGGGGCTGCCCGCCGGCACGGCGTCGGCGTCGAGCGCCGAGGCGAAGCCCCCCTCGGGGGTACGCAGGTCGGCGAGCAGGAAGGCCGCGGTCTCGCGCACCACCCGCTCGGCCAGCGGCAGGCCCGTGGCCCGCCACAGATGCAGGTAGACCCGCAGCAGCTGGGCGTTGTCGTACAGCATCTTCTCGAAGTGCGGGACGGTCCACGACTCGTCCACGCTGTAGCGGGCGAAGCCGCCGCCGAGCTGGTCGTACATCCCGCCGCGCGCCATCCGCTCGCAGGTCTCGCGCACCATTCCCAGGGCCCGGCCGTCCCCGGTGCGGGCCCAGCTCCGCAGCAGCATCTCGGCGACCATCGACGGTGGGAACTTCGGCGCCCCGCCGAACCCGCCGTGCACGGAGTCGAACCGGTCGGCCAGCCCGGCGACCGCCCGGTCGAGAAGGTCGGCCGTGATCTGTGTTGTGGCCCCACCGCCGGACGCCGCTCCACCGGGCGCCACCGCCTCCGCCAGCTGGCGGGCGATGTCCGCCCCGGACTGCTCGACCTCCGCCCGGCGCGCCGTCCACGCGTCCACGATGGCCGCCATGACCTGGGGGAACGACGCGCTGCCCCGCATCGGCCGGGGTGGGAAGTAGGTGCCGGCGAAGAACGGCTCGGCGGCCGGGGTGAGGAACACCGTCATCGGCCAGCCGCCGTGCCCGGTGAGCGCGACCGTGACGTCCATGTACACCGAGTCGACGTCGGGGCGCTCCTCCCGGTCGACCTTGATGTTGACGAAGTGCTGGTTCATGTACGCAGCGATCTCGGGGTCCTCGAAGGACTCGTGCGCCATGACGTGGCACCAGTGGCAGGCCGCGTAGCCCACGGAGAGCAACACCGGCACCCCGCGGGTGGTGGCCTCGGCGAACGCCTCGGGCCCCCAGGGCCACCAGTCGACCGGGTTGTCGGCGTGCTGCAGCAGGTAGGGGGACGTCTGCTCCGCGAGCTTGTTGGGCACCGCACCACCATGCCATCGCCACGGCCGGGACATCGGCCGCGCCAGGGCAATCAGGGCCCCTCCGGCCCACAGTCTCGCGACAGCCGTGCGCGGGAGGAGGGGGGCCGTGGCCGAACCGATACGCTGGAGGCCGAAGGTGATCCCCGCTGTTCACTCGCTCCGGTTCACGACCGCCTCGACCGCCACGACCTCGCTGGGCCCGCGGACGGCCGTCGTCGGCAGGGCGCGCGAGCGCGGGCGGGTCAACAGTGATCGAAGCCCTGGGATGCGACCTGCCATGAGCGAGACGACCGAGCGCGGCCCCGCCGCGGTGCCCGCGGGAACCGCGGCCGGTGACGGCGACCTGCCCCACCGGTACGACTCCCGGCTGGCCGCCGAGATCGAGCGGCACTGGCAGCAGCGGTGGCTGCGGGAGGGCACCTTCGAGTCACCGAACCCGACGGGCCCGCTGTCCGAGGGCTTCGAGGCGGTCCGCGGCCGTGACCCGTTCTACGTCCTCGACATGTTCCCGTACCCGAGCGGAACCGGCCTGCATGTGGGCCACCCGCTGGGCTACATCGGCTCGGACGTCTTCGCCCGCTTCCTGCGAATGACCGGGCGTCATGTCCTGCACACCTTCGGCTACGACGCCTTCGGGTTGCCGGCCGAGCAGTACGCCATCAACACCGGCCAGCACCCCCGGGTGACGACCGAGGCGAACATCGCGAACATGCGCCGCCAGCTCTCCCGGCTGGGACTGGGCCACGACACCCGCCGCGAGATCGCCACCACCGACACCGCGTACTACCGGTGGACACAGTGGATCTTCCTGAAGATCTTCGACAGCTGGTACGACGAGGCCGCCGGGCGGGCCCGTCCGATCAGCGAGCTGGTCGAGGAGCTCGACGCCGGGCACCGCGCCGCGACCGGGCCCGGCACGGCCGAGGCGAACCCGCGGCAGGCCGCCTGGTCGGAGCTGACCGCGACGGAGCGCCGCCGGGTCGTCGACGCGCACCGGCTGACCTACATCTCCGAGGAGCTGGTCAACTGGTGCCCGGGGCTGGGCACGGTGCTGGCCAACGAGGAGGTCACGCCCGAGGGTCGCAGCGACATCGGGAACTATCCGGTCTACCGCCGTCCGCTGCGCCAGTGGATGATGCGGATCACCGCCTACGCCGACCGGTTGATGTCGGACCTGGACCTGGTCGACTGGCCAGATTCCATCAAGCACATGCAGCGGAACTGGATCGGCCCGAGCGACGGCGCGACCGTCCGCTTCTCCACGGTCACCGGTGCGGGCGACACGGCCGGCGCGGGCGGGGTGGATGCCCCGGTCGGGCCGGCGCCGATCGACGTCGAGGTGTACACCACCCGGCCCGACACCCTGCCGGGGGCGACCTTCCTCGTCCTGGCGCCGGAGCACCCGCTGGTCGACGCCCTGACCGCCACCTCGTGGCCGGCCGACACCCCGGCGGGCTGGCGCTTCGCGCAGGAACGCCCTGCCGGTGTCACCGACGGGGAGTGGACGCCCCAGGCGGCCGTCGACGCCTACCGGGCGTTCGCCGCCCGGCGCAGCGACCGCCAGCGCGGCGGCACGGAGATCGACCGCACCGGCGTGTTCACCGGGACGTACGTCCGCAACCCGGTCGGCGGCGGCGTGATCCCGGTCTTCCTGGCGGACTACGTCCTGCTCGGCTACGGCACCGGCGCGATCATGGCGGTGCCCGCGCACGACGAGCGTGACTTCTCCTTCGCCCAGGAGTTCGGCCTGCCCATTCCCGCGGTCCTGGAGCCCGACGAGGCGTGGCTGGCCGAGCGCGACCTGGCCGCCGGGGCTCCGGCGTCGTCCTGGCCGGAGGCGTTCAGCGGCGAGGGCTCGTATCTGGCCGGCGCCACGGACCGGCCCGTGCTGGCCGGCCTGTCCAAGGCCGACGCGATCAAGACGACGATCAGCTGGCTGGAGGACGCCGGCCGCGGCCGGGCGACCCGCTCCTACCGGCTGCGGGACTGGCTGTTCTCCCGCCAGCGCTACTGGGGTGAGCCGTTCCCGATCGTCTTCGACGACGACGGCATGCCCCGCGCCGTACCCGAGGAGCAGCTGCCGGTCGAGCTCCCGGAGATGACCGACTTCCGGCCGAAGGCGATGGCCGACGACGACGAGAGCGAGCCCGTCCCCCCGCTGGCCCGGGCCACCGAGTGGACCACGGTCACCCTCGACCTGGGCGACGGCCCGCGCGGCTACCGCCGCGAGCTGAACACGATGCCGCAGTGGGCCGGCTCCTGCTGGTACTACCTGCGCTACCTGGACCCGACGAACTCCGAGCGCTTCGTCGACCCGGCCGTCGAGCGCTACTGGATGCACTCCGAGCGCGGCCCGGCCGGCGACGGAGGCGTCGACCTGTACGTGGGCGGCGTCGAGCACGCCGTGCTGCACCTGCTCTACGCCCGGTTCTGGCACAAGGTGCTGTACGACCTGGGCCTGGTCTCGACCAGGGAGCCGTTCAAGCGGCTCTACAACCAGGGCTACATCCAGGCGGACGCGTTCACCGACGAGCGCGGCATGTACGTCCCGGCGACCGAGGTCGTCCAGGGTGCCGACGGGTCGTTCAGCCACGAGGGCGCCCCGGTCAACCGGCGCTCCGGGAAGATGGGCAAGAGCCTCAAGAACAGCGTCAGCCCCGACGAGATGTACGACAGCTACGGGGCCGACACGCTGCGCGTGTACGAGATGGCGATGGGCCCGCTGGACGCCCACCGCCCGTGGCGCACCGACGACATCGTCGGCTCCTACCGGTTCCTGCAGCGGCTGTGGCGCAACATCATCGACGAGGGCACCGGGGAGCCACGGGTCCGTGCCGCCGCGCTCGACGACGAGACCGCGCAGGCCCTGCACCGGACTATCCTGGCCGTCCGCGCCGACTACGCCGAGCTGCGCTTCAACACCGCGGTCGCCCGGCTCATCGAGCTGACGAACCTGGCCAGCAAGCGCTTCGGCGCCGGGCTCGACGGCCCGCCGCGGGAGCTGGCCGAGGCGTTGGTGCTGATGGCCGCGCCGCTGGCGCCGCACATCGCCGAGGAGCTGTGGACGCGGCTGGGGCACACCGGCTCGGTCTGCGCCGTGCCCTTCCCCGAGGGGGACGAGTCGCTGGCGGCGGCCGCGACGGTGCGGCTGCCGGTGCAGGTCAACGGCAAGGTGCGCTTCACGATCGACGTCCCGGCCGACGCGGACGAGGCGGCCGTGCGCGCGGTCCTGGAGGCACATGCGGACTACACCCGGCACACCTCCGGGCGCACCATCAAGCGCCTCATCGTGGTCCCCGGCCGGATCGTGAACATCGCCCTGGGCTGAGCCGGCCGGCCGGGAGAAACGCCCGGTACGGCCCGCCGGTAGGCGATCTCCGGCGGTGGGTCCGAAACGCCCGGGACGCCACCGCTGCCGGCTGGCACGATGGACGGATGCTGCCGAGCGTCCTGGTGATCCGGCCGGGCTTCGGAATCCCGGCCGGCGAGCTGGCGTGGCGCTACTCGCGATCCGCCGGGCCTGGCGGCCAGTCGGTGAACACCTCCGACTCCCGGGTCGAACTGTCGTTCGACCTGGCCCGGTCGGGCTCCGTCCCGGAGCAGATGCGGGAGCGGGCGTTGTCCCGCCTTGACGGGCGGCTGGTGGACGGCGTGCTCACGCTCGCCGCCTCCGAGCACCGCTCCCAGCTCCGCAACCGGGAGGCCGCGCTCGCCCGGCTGGCCAGCACCCTCCGGGAGGCCACCGCGCCGCCGCCCCGGCCGCGCCAGGCGACCCGCCCCACCCGCGGCTCGGTCGAGCGCCGGCTGGCCGGCAAGAAGCGCCGCTCCACGATCAAACGTGCCCGCCGCGACCGCCCGGACGACTGAACACCCAGGCAGCAGCACTGGTACCAAGAGCAGCACCCGACTACCAAGAGCAGCACCCGACGACCGAGCGGCCGGGCCGCAGGTCAGGCCGGGTCCGGGTCCTTCTCCGCGCCGGTCGCCGTGCCACCGGTCGCGGCGCCGTCTGCCGCCGCACTGCTCACCGCCGCGCTGCCTGCCGCCGGTTCGGAGGCCGGCGCCGAATCTTCGGCCGCAGCCCGGCCCCGCTCGCGCGCCTCCGAGCCGAACTCGCCGCTGGCGACGTTCGCCCGCATCCGGCGCAGGCTGCCCGAGAGGAACGTGAACAACGCGACCGAGGCGAGGATCAGCGCGAAGACCACGAGAGCGCCGCCGGTACCCGTGCCGATCTCCGCGGCGAGCCGCGTTCCGCCGGATGTGTCACCCACCGACCGGCACCTCCTGTTCGCTGTCCTATGTCCGCTGTCCGCTGTCGATGTCCGGTGCGTCTGCCCGTTCCGCGACCCTACGCCGCGCCACCGACAGTCAGCGGATCCCGTTGAACAGATCGTCCTCGGGGAGGACCCCGACCTCGATCAGCGACCGGGCGAGCTGGTAGTCCTCGGTGGGCCACGCCTGGCGCTGCAGTGCCAGCGGCACCTGGAACCACGGCCCGCTCGGGTCGACCTGGGTGGCGTGCGCGAGCAGGGCGCGGTCGCGCACCTCGAACCAGTCGGCGCAGGGCACCCGGGTGGTGAGCCGGCCGGTGTCCTCGGCGCGGTCGATCCACTCGTCGAGCCGCTTGGCATAGGGCGACTCCAGCCCGGCGGCCAGCATTCCCTCGTGCAGGGCGAGGATCCGGTCCTTGTGGAACGTGAGGTGGTAGTAGAGCTTCAGCGGCTGCCACGGCCCCAGGCCGACGTCGGCGCCGACCTCGGGGTAGCGCGCCGGGTCACCCGCCGCCTCGAACGCCTCCACGCTGATCCGGTGCGTCATGATGTGGTCGGGGTGCGGGTAGCCGCCGTTCTCGTCGTAGGTCGTGACGACCTGCGGGCGGAACTCGCGGATCAGCCGGACCAGCGGCCGGGACGCGGCGGCCAGCTCCAGCGTGGCGAAGCTCCCTTCCGGCAGCGGCGGCGGCGGGTCACCTTCGGGCAGCCCCGAGTCGAGGAACCCCAGCCACTCCTGGCGCACGCCCAGGATCTGCCGCGCCCGCTCCATCTCCTCCCGGCGGACCTCGGTCATCCGGGCCAGCACCTCGGGAGAGTCCATTGCCGGGTTGAGGACGCTGCCCGCCTCGCCGCCGGTACACGTGACCACCAGGACCTCGAGGCCCTCGTGTGCGTAGCGGGCCATCGTCGCCGCGCCCTTGCTGGACTCGTCGTCGGGATGCGCGTGGACGGCCATGAGCCGCAGACCACGCTCCTGTTCGTCCGGGAACATGCGACCATTGTGGCTGACGGCCGGACGGGCCCAGCCCAGGCCGACACGGCGACAGCCGGGCGCACGGCGAGCGCCTGACGCGGGCCGGCGAGCGCCTCGCACCGGCCGCAGGGTACCCGGGCTACTGGCCGGTAGCGCCGCAAGGGCAGGCGTTCGGCCAGGCACACGGCCGGCGTTCAGGCAGGTCGCCGGGGTGCCATGCGGTCGCCCCCGACAGGGTGGGTACGGAAGCCACCCGGTCACCCGGCGAGACCCAGTTCACTTTCGATCTGGAAAAGTCACCGAGAGCCGTGGCAGAATACACCGTCCGCGCACGCTCCGAAGACAGCGAGGTCGCCGGCCGGCACGCCGACATCGTCGTCGGCCCGGCCTCGAGCGAGCCACCGGTCAACGGCCGCGCCGGCCCGTCGCACGGACGGCCGCGCGCGCCGGGCGAACCGACGTCGAGGACGGCCGGAACACCCGCTCGGCTCGGCCTCGTGCCGACCGCCGTGGCGTCGGCCGTGCGCTGACCTCACGAGGTCGGAACGGGGTCGTCGGAACGGGGTCGGACAAACCGGCAACCATGATTCCCTCCAGTAAAGTAAGAACTTTGGTATCCCTCGAGGAGCGTGACGCGTGACGCAGCAGACCTGGCTCACTCAGGAGGCCTACAACCGACTTCGCTCCGAGCTCGACTACCTCACGGGCACCTGGCGGACGGAGATCGCCGCGAAGATCGAGGCCGCGCGGGAGGAAGGCGACCTGAAGGAGAACGGTGGCTACCACGCGGCCAAGGAGGAGCAGGGCAAGCAGGAGGCCCGCATCCGCCAGCTGATGGACCTGCTCCGCGACGCGCGCGTCGGCCAGGCGTCGTCCGCCGCGTCCGGCGAGGCCGGACCCGGCACGATCGTCGAGATCCGCTTCCCCGGGGAGAAGGAGACCGAGCGGTTCCTGATCGGCTCACGCGAGGACCACAGCGCGAGCATCGAGGTATTCTCCCCCGCCTCCCCGCTGGGCGGCGCGGTCACCGGACACAAGGCCGGAGACACGGTGAAGTACACGCTTCCCAACGGCCGGCCGGCCACCGTGGAGATCGTCTCGGTCGCGCCGTACGCGTCCTGAGGACGTCGTCCTACGTGTTCTGAGGACGTCTCGGGCGAGCGGGGCGGAGTACGCCATAAGCGGACGGCCTCCCACTCCGCTGCGCGCGGGCCGGCGTGGACGTACCGTCGGCTGGTGGCAGATCCGCCGGCTCCGCACAGTCCGTCCACGCCTCCGACGAACCCGATCACCGTCGGCGCGACGGCCCGGAAGACGACCGACGCCCCCGGGTCCGGAACTCCGCCGACCGACATCACCCTGGCTGACCTGCGCAGATCAGGGCACCGGCAGCGCTCGGTGCGCGCCGAGCTGCGCGGCAACCTCCTCGCCAGGATGCGGGCCGACGAGACCCGTTTCCCGGGCATCGTCGGTTTCGACGACACCGTCCTGCCGCAGGTCGAACGAGCGCTGCTGGCCGGGCACGACATCGTCTTCCTCGGCGAGCGCGGGCAGGGCAAGACCCGTCTGATCCGCACGCTCGTCGGCCTGCTCGACGAGTGGTCGCCGGCCATCGCCGGCTGCGAGATCAACGACCACCCCTACGCGCCGGTGTGCGGCCGGTGCCGCCTGCTGCTCGCCGAGGTGGGCGAGCGGCTGCCCATCGCCTGGCGGCACCGCTCGGAGCGCTTCGGCGAGAAGCTCGCGACCCCCGACACCAGCGTCGGCGACCTGATCGGCGACGTCGACCCGGTGAAGGTCGCCGAGGGCCGCACCCTCGGCGACCCGGAGACCGTCCACTACGGGCTGGTCCCGCGGACCAACCGCGGCATCTTCAGCATCAACGAGCTGCCCGACCTGGCCGAGCGCATCCAGGTCTCGCTGCTCAACGTGCTTGAGGAGCGAGACATCCAGGTCCGCGGCTACATGCTGCGGCTGCCGCTGGACATCCTGCTGGTCGCCTCGGCGAACCCGGAGGACTACACCAACCGTGGCCGGATCATCACGCCGCTGAAGGACCGCTTCGGCGCCGAGGTCCGCACGCACTACCCGCTGCGCCTGGACGACGAGCTGCGGCTCATCCGGCAGGAGGCCGTGGTCTCCTGGGCCGACTCGCCGCTGGGCCGGCCCGAGCTGCCCGACCACCTCATCGAGGTGGTCGCCCGGTTTACCCGGGCAGTGCGCGACGCGCCGCAGGTGGACCAACGCTCGGGTGTGTCGGCCCGGCTCGCGGTGGCGGCGGCGGAGACGGTGGCCGCCTCGGCCGTCCGCCGGGCGGCGCTGACCGGCGAGGACACCGCCACCGCGCGGGTCGTCGACCTGGCCGCGATCGTCCCGGCGGTACGGGGCAAGGTCGAGTTCGACCAGCTCGAGGAGGGCCGCGAGGACGAGGTCCTGGCCCTGCTGCTGCGCCGCGCGATCGCGGAGACCTTCCGAGCGAAGCTGGCCGGCACCGACCTCTCCGGCCTGCAGCAGCGCTTCGAGCGCGACGGCGCGGTCGAGACGGGCGATCTCGTCCCGGCGGCCGAGCTGCTGCGCCGGGTCGGTCCCGTCCCAGGCCTGGCGGCGATCCTCAACCGCCTCGACATCGACGGCGCGGAGTCGCCGGGGCTGGCCGCGGCCGCCCTGGAGCTGGCGATGGAGGGCCTGCACCTCAACCGCCGGCTCGCCAAGGAGGAACTGCCCGGCCGGACGGTCTACGGGGGCTGACCGCTGGCACCGGGCCCCGCACCACTCCGCCAATCCGCGACGCCACCGGCGCGCCGCCGGACCGCGGCCACGGCCGCACGGCACAGGCCACCCAGGAGGAACCGGTGAGTTCCGGACAGTTCCGCTACGGCCCATGGGACGGCGGGCCGGACCCGCTGGCCTCCCCGTTCTCCGCGACCGACGCCATGGACGAGATGTCCCGGCAGATCCTCGAGGGGCGCACGCCCCGGGAGGCCCTGGAAAGCCTGCTGCGCCGGGGCATGCCGAACCGCCGCGGCCTGGACGACCTGCGCCGCGCGATCGAGCGCCGGCGCCGCGAGGCCCGCTCGCGCGGCCGGCTGGACGGCACCCTCGAGGAGGTCCGCCGGCTGCTCGACACCGCGGTCGGGCAGGAGCGGGCCGCGCTGTTCCCCGACCCGGCGGACGAGGCGCGGATGCGCGAGGCGGAGCTGGACGCACTGCCGTCCGACCCGGCCCGGGCCGTGCGCGAGCTGGCCGACTACGACTGGCGCTCGCCGCAGGCCCGCGAGACCTACGAGCAGATCTCCGACCTGCTGCGCCGCGAGGTCCTCGACGCGCAGTTCCGCGGCATGAAGCAGGCGCTGCAGGGCGCCTCGCCCGAGGACATGGCCCGCGTGCGCGAGATGGTCCGCGAGCTCAACGAGCTGCTGGAGGCGGACGCCCGGGGTGAGGACACCCAGGGCCGCTTCGACGAGTTCATGCGTCGCAACGGCGAGTTCTTCCCGGAGAACCCGCGCAACCTCGACGAGCTCGTCGACGTGCTCGCCCGCCGGGCCGCGGCGGCGGCGCGCCTGCTCGCCGGACTGACCCCCCAGCAGCGCCAGGAGCTCGCCGACCTGATGTCCACCGCGATGGAGGACATGGGCCTGGCCACCGAGATGTCCCGGCTGTCGCAGGCGCTGCGGTCGGCTCGGCCGGGCCTGGACTGGGGCGGACGCTCGCGCGGGCGCGGCCGGGGTCGGTTCTCCGACGCGATGACCGGCGAGGAGCCGCTCGGCCTCGGTGACGCGACCAGCGCGCTCGAGGAGCTGGCGGAGCTCGACGACCTCGCGGCCTCACTCAGCCAGGACTACCCGGGCGCGTCCCTGGACGACGTCGACCCGGAGGCCGTCGAGCGCGCGCTCGGCCGTTCGGCCGTCGACGACCTGCGTAACCTGCAGCAGATCGAGCGGGAGCTCGAGCGGCAGGGGTTCGTCACCCGCCGCGCCGGAGCGCTGGAGCTCACGCCGCGGGCCGTCCGGCGCATCGGGGAGTCGGCGCTCGCGCGGATCTTCCGCGAGGTGGCGGCGCGCGGGCGCGGCGACCACAGCCTCACCGACGCCGGCTCGGCCGGTGACCTGCTCGGGACGTCCCGGCGCTGGCAGTTCGGTGACACCCAGCCCATCGACGTCGTCCGCACGGTGCGCAACGCGGTGCTGCGCGGCGGGCCGCCGGGGCGGGGCCAGCGGATCCGGCTGGCGGTCGACGACTTCGAGGTCGCCGAGACGGAGCGGCGCACCAGCGCGGCCGTCTGCCTGCTCGTGGACCTCTCCTACTCGATGGCGCTGCGCGGCACCTGGGGGGTGGCGAAGTCGACCGCGCTCGCACTGCACACCCTGGTGGCCACCCGGTTCCCGCAGGACAAGGTGCACATCGTCGGCTTCTCCGACTACGCCCGCGAGCTGCGCCCGGTCGAGCTCGCCGGGCTCGACTCGGAGATGGTCCAGGGCACGAACCTGCAGCACGCGCTGCTCATCGCCGGACGGCTGCTGCGCCGCTACCCGGACTCCGAGCCGGTGATCATGGTGGTGACGGACGGCGAGCCCACAGCCCACCTGCAGCGCAACGGCACGCCGTCCTTCTCCTGGCCGCCGCTGCCCGAGACACTGGAGCTGACGCTCGCCGAGGTCGACCGGCTGACCCGCCGCGGCGTCACGATCAACGTCTTCATGCTGGACGACGAGCCCCGCCTGGTGCGCTTCGTCGAGGAGATGGCCCGCCGCAACGGCGGGCGGGTGCTCTCCCCGGACCCGTCCGCGCTGGGCAGCTACGTCATCCGGGACTACCTGCGTTCCCGCAGCTCGCGGCGCGTCGCCCGCTGAGCCCCGGGTCGGCCGGCGAACCACCCGACCCAACACGAGCACCATGAGTTATCAACCTGCTACCGTGCGCGCTCGTGGTGGCAGAGCGCGGACGCGGCGACGGACTCGGAACCCACCGGCGCCGGCGGTGGGTCGCCGCGGCCGCGGTGGCGGCGGCACTATGCTCGGTCGCCCCGACCGTCCCGACGCTGGCGGCCGCCGCCGCCGGTGACCTCCCGGCCGGCGGTGCCACCGAAACCGTCCCGCCCGCGCCCTTCTCGGACCTGCCCGGCCCCTTCGCCGGCCCGTACTCCGAACCGCTCGGACGTCCCTACGCCGAGCCGATGTCGGCGCCGGTCGCGGCGAGCCCCTACGAGCAGTCCCGGATCGAGCGGTACTGGTCCGCCGACCGGCGCGCCCGGGCGCAGACAGCGGACACGGCCGAGCGCGGCGACCGGCCGGCTCCGTCCGCGCTGGACGGGGCCGCCACGGCCGGCGAGGACCAGCGCGACGCCACGCCGCCGCCGCCGAGCACCGGCGCCCCCTACGTCTACGGCGGGCTGGCGACGAAGACGGTCGGCCGGTTGTTCACCACGCTGCGCGGCGTCGACTACGCCTGCTCGGCGACGGTCGTGTCCAGCCCGGGCCGCGACCTGGCCGTGACCGCGGGCCACTGCCTGCACGAGGGCACGGGCGACCAGTTCGCGACGAACGTCGTCTTCATGCCCGGATACTCCGAGGGACGGATGCCGTACGGGCTGTGGACGGCCCGCCGGATCACTGTCACCCCGGGCTGGGGCCTGGACGGGGACTTCGACTACGACACCGGGTTCGTCCTGTTCAACGCGCGCGGGGGCCGTCACCTCGAGGACGTCGTCGGCGCCCAGCGCATCGCCTTCAACCAGCCCCGCACCTTCGCGCAGTACGCGTTCGGATACCCGCGGCTGGCGCCCTACGACGGCAACCGGCTGGTCTACTGCGCCGGGGCACCCTCCCCCGACCCGTACGGGACGGTGTCGCTCGGGCTGAACTGCGACATGACCGGTGGCGCCAGCGGCGGACCGCTGATCATCGGGCTCGGCCGGGCCGGGCCCGGGGCCGGCTGGGTCGACAGCGTGGTCAGCTACGCCTACGTCGGCGAGTCGCAGACCATCTACGGCACCTACTTCGGGCGGGCGATCGAGCTGCTGTACTACCAGGCGATGGAACTCTGACCGCCGCGGCGGGGCCTCGAAGGTGGACCCGAAGGTGGAGTCGTGCCGCCCCGCGGCGGGCGCCCCGCCGGCGCTGGATACGGTCTCGACATGCCGCACTCGGGCAGCTTCGGGCTCTTCCTCACCCTCCACGTGCTCTCGGCCGTCCTGCTCGTCGGGCCGCTCTGCGTCACGACCGCCGCGGCTCCCGGGCTGGTGCGGACGGGCCCGGCCGGCCTGCCCAGGATGCGCGCCGCCGTGCGAACGACCAGGTACTACCCGCCCGCGACCGTCCTGATCGTTCTTTTCGGGCTGGTGATCGTACGGCAGGGGTCGTTCGGCAGCGTCCGCGGGTTCGGCGACCCGTGGCTGGCGGCGTCGATCGTGCTGTGGCTCGCGGCGGTCTCGATCACGATGACCGTGGTCGCGCGGAACCTGCGGAAGGCCGTCCACGAGATCGAACGCGGCGGTGACGCGCGCCGCCAGCTCCCGATGATCACCATCGGGGCCGCGGCCGCCGTCACCTGCTGGGTCGTGGTGATCGCGCTCATGGTGGTGAAACCGGGGTCCTGACCATGCTGTCCGGGGCCCGCGTGCGCGCCGCATCCGCGCGCACGGTCTCGCCGTGGTGTGTGACGTCCTCCAGCCGGTCCAGCAGCCGGCTCCAGATCTGTCTGGGCAGGTCGTGCCCCATCCCGTCAATCTCCATCAGCTCCGCGGACGGGATCGCGGCCGCGGTCAGCCGTCCACCGCGGACGGGGATCAGCGGATCGAGCGTGCCGTGTACGACGAGGGCCGGCACCCGCAGCGCGCGCAGCGCCTCGGTGCGGTTCGGCGCCACCAGGACGGCGGCGAGCTGCCGGGCGACCCCCGCGGGGTTCTGCCGCCGCTCCCAGAGCACCGCCGAGCGGGTGCGCAGCCATTCGACGTCGAGCGCGAACTCCGGCGAGCCGATGACCCGGGCGGACTCCTCGGCGGCGAGGACGAACTCCGCCAGGTTGGTCGGACTGGGGCGCAGCAGCAGGTCGACGGCCTCGTCCGTCGGCTTCACGGTGGGATCGCCGGGGTGTGACATCACCGAGGTGATGCTGCGCACCCGCTCGGGGCTGGTCAGCGCGAGGATCTGCGCCACCATCCCGCCCAGAGAGAGGCCCAGGACGTGGGCGGAGTCGAGCCCGAGGACGTCCATCAGGCCCAGCGTGTCGGCGGCCAGGTCCTCGAGCCGGTAGGGCGCGAGCTCCGTCTCGCCGTTCACGATGGCCAGCAGGTCGGGCTCGCCGTGCCAGTCGAGGTGGGTGGAGTGCCCGACGTCCCGGTTGTCGAAGACGATCACCCGGTAGCCGCGCCGGACCATGCTCGCGAGCAGCTCGGGATGCCAACCGACGAGATGCTGTCCCATCCCGCTCACGAGTACCAACGGCAGTCCGTCCGGATCACCGTGCACCTCGACGGCCAGCTCGAGGCCGTTGACGGGAACGATTCTCATGCCCGGGACGGTAGCGACCACCCCGCCGTTTCGTCAGTGCACGGCCGCGAATCGGCTTCATGTCACCCGCGTCACACAGGGGTGATCCACGTGCCCTCGGGGTGACCCGCCCCCCGCCCTGGGCCGGCCGATGGCCCGTCGGGGAGCGCCACACCGCCACTTCAACTACTTTCAGTAGTTGACCGTACTCTTTCCGTAGCAGACGCCGGGCGGTTGCGCGTGGTATTCCCAACGATCGAGTTCGCCGCGTTCCTGGTGGTCGTCATGGCCGTCTCCTGGCTGCTCATGCCGGTCCCACTGCTGTGGAAACCGTTCATCCTGGGCGCCTCCTACTTCTTCTACGCCTACGCGGACGCCCGGTTCGTGCTGCTCATCGTCGCCTCCACCCTGATCAACCAGGCCGCGGCGGTCACCATCCACCGCTTCCGGGACAGGCGAATCCTGATCGCCGCCATCGCCTGCGACCTCGGACTGCTGGGCTGGTTCAAGTACTACGGTTTCTTCGCGCTGTCCGTCGACCGGGCCCTGCAGGATGTCGGGCTGCCCGCACCGCTGCCGCTGCTGCAGGTCGCGCTGCCGATCGGGATCTCGTTCTTCACGTTCCAGGCGCTGTCCTACGTGATCGACGTGTGGCGGGGCGACATCCGCCCGGTGTCACTGATCGACTTCGCCGTCTACGAGGCGTTCTTCCCGCACCTCGTCGCCGGGCCGATCGTGCGGGCCAGCGAGTTCACCCCCCAGCTCACCGCGCCGCGGGACCCGCGCCAGGTACAGGCGACCAGGGCGGTCTTCCTCATCGCGGGCGGACTGGTGAAGAAGGTCGTCCTCGCGGACCTGCTCGCCACTCGCATCGTCGACCCGGTCTTCGACGCACCGGGACGGCACTCCTCCGGCGAGATCGCGGTGGCGGTCTACGGCTACGCCGTACAGATCTACTGCGACTTCTCCGCCTACTCGGACATCGCGATCGGCGTGGCCCTGCTGCTCGGCTTCCGCTTCCCCGACAACTTCGACCGCCCCTACACGGCCACCAGCCTCCAGGACTTCTGGCGCCGCTGGCACATGACGCTGTCCCGGTGGCTGCGCGACTACGTCTACCTCCCGCTGGGCGGAAACCGTGCGGGCCGCCGCCGGACGTACGTCAACCTGATGATCACCATGGTCCTCGGTGGACTCTGGCACGGCGCCGCGTGGACGTTCGTCGTCTGGGGCGCCCTGCACGGCGGCGGGCTCGCCGCCGAACGCGCCTGGCGCGCCCGCCGCGATGGCCGACCGCGCCCGGTGGACGGATTCGGCGGCGGCGGTACCGGTGACGTCGGCGGCGGTGGAGTCGGTGGAGTCGGTAGGCCGATGGTGCCCGCGCCGGCCCGGTCCCTGGAGGTGCCGGTGGGCGCCCTGGCGGACCGGTCAGGCCCCGCCGGCGCGGCCGCCACGGTCGGCGGCGCCGCCCCGGTCGCAGCCACCGTCCCGATGCGCGGCCGGCGGCACACGTCACAGGCCTGGCTCGGACGTCTCGTTGTGTTCCACTTCGTCTGCGCGGCCTGGGTGCTGTTCCGGTCACCCGACCTCGCGACAGCCGGCGAGATCTTCCATCGCCTACTCACCGCCGGTGGACCATCACCCCTGGTGACGAACACCGTGCTGGTCGCCATAGCGATCGGCCTCGGCACGGCCGCCGTCCCCCGGCTCTGGTGGATCCGGGCACAGCAGGCCTTCGCCGCCCGCCCACTGACCGTGCAGATCATCATGGTGGTCGCGTTCCTGCTGGTCATCTACACCTTCGTCGGCCAACAGGACGTCGCGCCGTTCATCTATTTCCGGTTCTGACGAAGCCCGCGCCCGTGCGTCATCCGCCTGCCGCACCCCGCACATCGGACGCACCAGGCGCACGACCTGCACCGACAGCGATCATCACTTAAGGTAACCACCTGAGCACATAGAACTCGACAATCTCGGGGGAGGCCATGACGCAGCGCGACGAGCCCGCGGCATCGGCGCCAACCGCGCCAGCTCCCCGCCGGGATGGCGACCGGCCGCCGACGGCCGCGCCCGGTGCACCGGTGCAGCCCGGCGCACCGGCTCCACGGACCCGTCCGATGACGCCGGAGGCCAGGTCACCGAGCGCGCCCACCGCTCCGGCGGCGCCCCCCACGGCTCACCCTCCCTCCCCGCGCGCGAAGCCGGCCACGCCCACGGAGCCCGCCAAACCCACGGAGCCCGCCACGCCGGCCGTGTCGGCCCGGCGGGCGCTGCTGTTCGTCGTGGCCTGCCTGGCCCTGCTGGCGGTCCTGCGCTCGGCCGCGATGGTGCACGCCGGTGAGGGGATGCCGCCCGGCACCACCCGGGACCTGGTGCTGGGCGTGGCCCGTCCGTTGGACGAGGTCACCTCGACGCTGCGACTCAACCAGCCCGACCGGCTGCTGACGAAGGCCTTCGGGCACCCCGACCCGACCGTGGGCGAGGCCGACGACTCCGAGCTCGCCGCCGCGGCTGCGCTCGCCGAGCCCGACGCCAACACCGGCACCGGCACCGGCACCGGCCAGGTCAAAGACCGAAGCCGGGACGGCGACGCGGCGGGCGCGCTGCGCACCCCCACCCCCGCCGACCCGCTGCGAGTGCTGGTCACGGGTGACTCGTTGACCGAGTCGCTGGGGCCGACGATCACAAAGATGGCACCGCCGGCGATCCGCGCCGAGACCGACACCCGGTTCGGCACCGGCCTCGTCCGCACGGACTTCTTCGACTGGGCCACCCACGCCCGTCACCAGGTCGCCGAGCGCGACCCCGAGGCGGTGGTGGTGGCGATGGGCGGCAACGACGGCCAGGGCATCACCCAGCCGGACGGCACGATCCTCCCGGCCGGCTCACCGCAGTGGGAGGCCGAGTACCGCCGCCGGGCGATCGTGCTGATGCGCATCTGGTCGGACGGCGGAACCCGCCGGGTGTACTGGCTCGGCCTGCCTCCCGCCCGCTCGACCACGCTGAACGGGTACTTCACACGGATGAACGAGGCGACCCGCGCGGCCGCCGACCGGGTTCCCGGGGCGCGCTTCCTGGACCTGCGGCCGGCCCTGTCGAACGGCGGAGCCTACACCGACTATCTGACGGACGGCGGCGGCCACTCGGTGCTCATCCGCACCCGTGACGGCGTCCACCTGACCCTCGACGGCGCGCGGCTGGCAGCGGGCCCGGTCCTGCACACACTCAGCGGAGACTGGCACCTGAGCTGACACCGGGCACCACAACGCGCGGCCGGGACCAGCAGACCGGAACCAGCACGGCCGGGGTCAGCGGCGCCGGGGTCAGCGCGGCCGGAAGCCGAAACCCGGGCCGTCGAGATCGTTGCGGGCGGTGCTCACCGCGGTGAGCGCGCGGCCCATCAGATCGGCCTTCCGGCCCGGCGCGGCGGACCGGTCGGCCGAGGTGACGGCGTCGAGGAAGTCGTCCGCGAGGACGATGAGCTGGTCGGGCAGGGCGTGATCCGCCACCCGCGGCGGGCGGACGCCGAGCGGAGCGCCGCTGCCGGCCTGCCGGCCGAGCATGGCCAGCTCGTCGATCAGCGTCCGGAGCCGGGCGGCGCGCGTCTCCCCGGTGGGGATCCGCACGTCCCAGGACGAGCCCGTCCAGCTCCGCACGCGGGAGAGCAGGAGGTTCGTCTGCCGGGACAGCTCGCGGACCGAATCCGACATCCGGGCAGGATACCCGACGATGGCACTCTCGGGTCTTGCTCAGACGTGTGGTATGAGGCACGCTCGCTTCATGGTCCGTTGACGTCGGGTTCAACCTCTGGAGGCGCGCATGTCGCAGTACCGCTCCCCGCAGATCCACCAGGGACTCATCGACCGCATGCCGAAGGCGACCGGACACGACGTCGGGCACTGGCTCGCCCGCCTGCACGACGGGCCTGGGCTGCTGCGCTTCTCGGAACGAGTGGGCTGGCTGCGGGACGCGCACAGCCTGCCGCACCGGTACGCGGCGGCCGTGGTGCACGAAGCCGACCTGCGTCGGCGCGCGATCCGCGTCTGATCGATGATCCCGGCCGGCGGCCGGGCGCGGGCCGGGCTGCCGGCCCAGTCCGACCGCCGGCAGGGTCGGTCCGGCAGGGCTGTCCGGCGGGCGCGGGCTCGCTGGACCAGAATGGCGGCGTGGATCTCGCCGCCGCCCGGGCCTTCGTCCTGGAGCATCATCGTGCCGTCCTGGGTACCACCCGCCGTGACGGCACCCCGCAGCTGTCTCCCGTGCTGGTCGGCGTGGAGGGCGACGCGCTGGTGATCAGCACCCGCGTCACCGCGCTGAAGGTCACGAACATCGAACGGGATCCGCGGGTGCACCTGTGCGTGCTCTCCGACGGCTTCTTCGGGCCATGGGTGCAGATCAGCGGCACGGCCGAGATCATCCGGCTACCCGACGCCCTTGACGGGCTGGTCGCCTACTACCGCCAGATCTCGGGGGAGCACCCGGACTGGGATGACTACCGTGCCGCGATGGTGCGCGAGCAGCGCTGCCTGATCAGGGTCACGCCGACCACCGCGGGCCCGGACCGCTCCGGCTGAGGCCACCACCATGCGCCCTCTGCCGCGTACGGCGGCCGAGGGCCGGGACCAGCCCGCCGGGGCTGCTGCCGGAGTGTACGGGGCTACTGGCGGAGCTTGGAAAGCAGGCGCAGCAGCTCCAGGTACACCCACACGAAGCCGATCAGCAGACCGAACGCGGCCCGCCAGGCCTCCTCGCGAGGCGCGCCGGAGGCGACCGCCCGCTCGATGTAGTCGAAGTCGAGGATGAACTGCAGGCTGGCCACCACGAGCACCGCGATGCTGAACAGGATGCCCAGCGGCGACGCGTCGTTGATCACGGGCAGGTGACTGCCGGACACGGCCCTGATGACGAGGTCGGTGACGCCGAGCAGCACCACGCCCAGTAGAGCGCCCGTGACGATCCGCGCCATGCGGGGGGTGGCTCGGAGCCGCCGACTGCGGTAGGCGACCAGCATGGCGATGAACACCAGCGCGGTGCCGAGCAGCGCCTGGAGCACGATGCCCGAGAACGCGGACTCGTAGAACCGCGAGACCCCGCCGACGAGCAGGCCCTCCAGCACGGCGAAGACCACCACGAGCGGCGGGCTGATCCGGCTGCGGAGCGAGATGACGAAGCTCAGCGCGAGCGCCGCGACACCGGCCCCGAGCGCGATGCCCGGCGAGTCGGGCGAGAGGTACCAGCCGAAACCCGCGCCGACCAGCATCACCGCGAACACGCCGAGCGTGTGCATGACGACGTCGTCGAAGGTCAGCCTGTCGTGCACCGGGGTGGGCGGCGGGCCACCCGGCCACGGAGCAGGGCCGCCCTGCGGCCAGGGACCGGCCGGCGGGACTGGCGAACGGCTCTGACCGAAGCCCGACCGGGTGAACGCCGGGTTGGATGAACGCAGCTCTGCCATCGGGCCTGGACCTCCCCAGCGAGTCGCGGACGGGCCACCTGCCGCACGCGATCGCACAGTACAACGACCACCGGATGACGACCGTTCCGCACCCTGCGCGCAACGTGATCCCGTCGGCAGGCCGGAGACGATCAGCCGATCGCCGGGTGGCGCAGCCCGGGGGCCTCGCCCATCGATCAGCAACAGAAGGTGCGAAAGGGACAGGAGTGGACGCAATGCGCGTCCCAGTGGGAATCAGACCGTACGGAGGCGCCCTTCAGGCAAAGGGGGCCAAGACTGATCACGAGCCTGTCGACCGCCGCGCCTCGTAATCCCCCATGGGGGATTACGAGGCGCGGCGGTCGACATTGATGGGTGCCGGTGGTCGGAGTCGAACCGACACTCGAGCTGTTTTTAGGACAGCCTCCTCTACCTGTTGGGATACACCGGCTCGTTCACATCGCTGATGTTTCTACCACGCTACGTAGGGTCTGGGAATGACACATCGCAGGAAAAGTCGTGCGGAGAGGCCGGCGCGGACGAATTCGTGACTCTTTGTGACGACGGTGACGCGGACACCGCTCTCCCGCGGCGTGCGGTCACTCCACGGTTCGAATCTGGGAGGGTGCGGGACGGCCACGGGCTCACCCATGACGCTCCCCCAGCCCCCCCTCGGGTCCGTCTCCGGCCCGCCCCCCGCCGCACGCGCGAAGATCAAGAGTACCGAATGTCCCGGTCCTTCCGACCCCCGCCCACGCGGACGGCCGCGTCGGACGGACGACACTCCGCCCACCGGGGCCGGGCCGGAGCCAGGCTGGTGCCCGGCGGTCCGGCGCCACGCGTTCCCGCCGGCAGGCCGCCCACCAGCACCCGCTGTCCCGGCCGACCGGCGGGCCGGCAATCCCAGTCGTGGCGGTCGATCCCGCCAGGCGACCGCTCCCGCACCCGGCGGCGCGGTGGCATCGTCGACGCGCTGAGGGCAGCGATACGCGTCGACGGCGCCACCGCGCGCGAGGGCGCGGCCGCGGAGGCCGCCCGAGCCGTCGGTCGCGGCGTGCGACCTGTCCACCGCCGGCCCGGCGACTCCGTGCCGAGCGCGAGCGCCGCGGCCGGGCCCGGCGCGAGGATGACAGCGGGGCGTGTTCGAGGAGGGCCCTCCGGTGCGGCAGCGGCGGCGGGTCGGACCGGTCCGACCGCCGGACGAACCAGCCAGCCGGCTAGGTGGTGCGACAAAGCGCCCACCCGGGCGCGAAAGACGTCGCGCGCCGGGGCGCCGGCGCGGCCCGGCGGCACCGTCCCAAACGATTCGAGTCGTTATCAGCGATGTGGCGAGGGAATCCGCACCCACGGCCGCCGCGTGAATGGCCACCGGCGCTCACGGCGCCAACCGGAATTCGGTACCAGTGCCGAGCAGAATCCTCCGGCATGCCCTCGATGTTGTTCTGCCGACACCGGCCGGGGACGACGGACCTATTTCGAAGGCCATTCAGCGGGCACCGGGAAGGCGGTCTCGGCTCCGGCTCCGTCGAGGACGGCCCGCGGACGCGCGGACCAGGCCCGGCGGCCCCGACCCGGCCGGCCGCCTCCGGGCCGCCGGCCCTCCCCCGACGTCTCCGCCGGGCCGCCCACCGGTGCCTGCGCGGTCCGCCGTTCCGGGGTGACGCTGGCCACACAGCGGCATCCCAACAGACACCCGGAGGACACCTTCCGAATGGGATCGGAAGCGCAAAGCGACATCACGAGCGACCTGGGCCCGGGGCCACCCGTCCTGGACAAAGGGGGCCGCACGACCACCGCCGGACGCCACTCCCAGGCCGGACGGCCCGACCCGGCCCACCACGACGGCCGGCGGGTTCGCCGGTCGGTATCCCCGCGGACAATGAGATCCGCGGTGAACCACCTTCTCGACGAGGAAAAATGCGGCTGCCACGGGCAGACACGCCAAGCCTCGAAGACCACACCGAGCCTTCGCCGCACGACCCGTCCGTTAGTCCGATAGGCGGTCGCGGCGTGATCTGGCCCACTGTCCCCGCATACGGGAAGTCGTGCTCCCACCGGATACGGTAATGGGCGTTTCCGCAAGACTCGACCTTCACCGTGGTTTCGGTCACCTGGCCGCGCGGCGATTCGCGGCCCCACGCAACGCGCCCCGCCTAGGACGACCCGGGCTCCCGTCCGGGCGGCCCGGGACGTCACCGGAGCGAGCCGGGCGCCGGACGAGTGCACGCCGGAGCCTCCCCGGAGCCGGCGCGCGGGACCACCATCAGCTCGCGGGACCACCATCAGCTCACGGGGCCGCCATCAGCCCTCCTGGGCCACCGGATCGGCCACGGCGGCGGCGAGGACGGCGTCTAGCATCGGCTCGGTCAGCCGACCGGTGAACGTGTTCTGCTGGCTCGGGTGGTAGCACCCGAGGACCCGCACCGGACCCGCGTCCGCCGTGACGCCGTGGCCGAACGGAACGCGCCGCGCCGGCGTCGGATAGCCGGCCCGCGCGAGCGCCGGCCACAGCGCGGACCAGGCGAATCCGCCCAGCACGACGATCGACCGCAGGGCCGGTCGCAGCAGTTCGAGCTCCCGGACCAGCCAGGGCCGGCAGGTGTCCCGCTCGGTGGGGGTGGGCTTGTTCGCCGGCGGCGCGCACCGGACGACGGCGACCACGCGCGCGCCGGTCATCCGCTGGCCGTCGCCGGCGGAGACGGAGGTCCCGAGGGCGGCCAGGCCGGCCCGGTGCAGCGCGGCGAACAGCCAGTCCCCGCTGCGGTCGCCGGTGAAGATCCGGCCTGTCCGGTTGCCGCCGTGCGCGGCCGGGGCGAGGCCGACAATCAACGTCCGCGCGTCGGCCGGCCCGAACGACGGCACCGGCCGTCCCCAGTAGGGTTGGTCGGCGAACGCGGCCCGGCGGACGGCGGCCACCTCCTCGCGCCATTCGACCAGCCGCGGGCAGGCCCGGCAGACCGAAATCCGCGCGTCAAGCTCGTCGCAGTCCGGCGCCGTCCCAGCGAGGGTCGCCACCTCCGGCCCGGAACGGGCGACGGGCGTGCCCGGGACGGCCGGGTCTCCGGGCCAGCCCGAGCCCGGCAGATTCACCGAGCCCCGGACTCGACCACTCCGCCCAGCGAGAGTGCGATGCCGTCGAGGATGTCCCGCTCGCTCGCGATCACCATGGAGGTTCCGGACCGCTCCATGAGGGTCCGCAGCACCAGTGCGCCGGCGGCGATGACGTCCACCCGCCCGGGGTGCATCACCGGCAGCGCGGCGCGCTGGGCGTGGGTCATTTCGAGCAGGCTCGCGGTGACGGCGGCCACGTCGGCGGCCGAGGTGACCATCAGGTGGATGCGGTCGGGGTCGTAGGTGGGCAGGTCGGCCGCCAGCGCCGCGACGGTGGTCACCGTCCCGGCGACACCGACCAGGGTGGCGGCGGTGGTGATGGGCACGGTGCGCTCGGCCAGGTCGAACGCCGCGTGGACGTCGGCGACGATCGCGGCGATCTGCTCCGGTGCCGGCGGATCGGAGTGCAGGTGGCGTTCCGCCATGCGGACGCAGCCCACGTTGACCGAAATCGACTCCCGCACGCCCTCGGCGCCGCCGAGCACCAGCTCGGTCGAGCCGCCGCCGATGTCGGCCAGCAGGATCGGAGTCGCGACCCCGTCGAGGTCGCCGATCGCGCCGGCGAAGGAGAGCGCAGCCTCCTCGCCACCGCTGATCACCTCGGGGTCGACACCCAGGATCGCGCGGACGCCGTCCACCAGCTCGGCACGGTTGCGCGCGTCCCGGGTGGCGCTGGTGGCGACCATCCGGACGCGGGTCGCGCCGAGCCGGGTGATCTCGTCGGAGTAGTCGCGCAGCGCGGTGAACGTCCGGGCCAGCGCCTCGGGCGCCAGCTCACCGGTGCGGTCGACGCCGGCGCCGAGCCGGACGATCTCCATCCGGCGGATCAGCTCGCGCAGCCGCCCACCGGAGCCGGCCGCCCCCTCGTCGAGCTCGGCCACGAGCAGTCGGATGGAGTTGGTGCCACAGTCGATCGCGGCCACGCGGGTCATCCGGCGGTCTCCTCTCGTCCCTGGCCGACGCGTGCCGCATGGCCGCGCGAGCCCCCCGGTTCCCCCGCACAGGATGCGCCGTCCGGCTCGACGCACGGCCCGCGGGCCCCCCAGTCGGCGAGCTGAGCGAGAGCCTCGTCACCGAACGGGTTGACTCCCGGGCCGGCGGCCAGGCTGTGGGCGACCAGCACGTGCAGGCACTTGACCCGGTCGGGCATCCCACCGGCGCTCGGGTCCCCGGGCAGGGTTCCGTGGGCGTCGCGGCGCGCCAGGTAGTCGCGGTGGGCGGCGCGGTAGGCGGCGGCGAGCCCGGGATCGGTCCCCAGCCGCGCGGTCATCTCCCGCATGAGGCCGGAGCCCTCCAGCCGCGAGATCGCCGCCGCCGCCCGCGGGCAGGTCAGGTAGAACAGCGTCGGGAACGGCGTGCCGTCCTCGAGCCGCGGGGCTGTCTCCACGACGTCCGGCAGCCCGCACGAACAGCGGTGCGCGACGCCGAGCACGGCCCGCGGCGGACGGCCGAGCTGGCGGTGCACGACGGCGAGCTCACCGCCCGCGCCGTCCGTCCAGCCGGCGCCGTCTACAGCGCCCGCACCGTGTACACCGCCCACGCCGCCCACGCCGCCGCTCACGAGGGCGGCGCCGGAGTCGGAGTAGCCGGCGGTTTGTCCAGCTGTGACCACAGCCGGCCGTACCAGGACTGGTCGCCGGAGCCACTGGCCGCGTCCGCTCCGGGCTTCGCCGTCGGATGCGGCGCGGTGGGCATCAGGTACGACTTCTCCCCGGGCAGGACGAAGTGCAGCCGGCGGCGCGCCTCGTCCGCCACCCACAAGGGGTCGTCGTAACGGGCCACCTCCGCGCGCAGGTCGTCGACCCTGGTCTGGCGCTGCGCGTTCGCCCGCGTGAGCTCGGAGATCTTCGCCTGCTGCTGCAGGTACAGTCGCAACGGATAGGCCAGGGTCAACACCAGGACGCAGATGACGACGGCCAGCAGCGTGGCCCTCGTCGTCAGCGCGGTACGCCGGACGGGCATGGTCGGCTCAGCCGGTGGTCGTCCGCCGCGGGAACGCGCCGGCTCCCGCGTACCGGGCGGCGTCGTCCAGCTCCTCCTCGATGCGCAGCAGCTGGTTGTACTTCGCCACCCGCTCGCTGCGCGCCGGGGCGCCGGTCTTGATCTGGCCGCAGTCGACGGCCACGGCCAGGTCGGCGATCGTGGTGTCCTCGGTCTCGCCGGAGCGGTGCGACATCATGCAGCGGTAGCCGCTGCGGTGCGCGAGGTTCACCGCGTCCAGGGTCTCGGTCAGGGTGCCGATCTGGTTCACCTTCACCAGCAGCGCGTTCGCCGCCCCCTCGGCGATGCCGCGGGCCAGCCGCTCCGGGTTGGTGACGAACAGGTCGTCGCCGACGAGCTGGACGCGGGCACCAAGCCGGGTGGTGATGCTCGTCCAGCCGGCCCAGTCGTCCTCGGCGAGCGGGTCCTCGATGGAGACGATCGGGTAGGAGTCGACCAGGTCCGCGTAGTAGTCGATCATCTGCTCGGCCGACCGGCCGCTGCCCTCGAAGGTGTAGGAGCCGTCGGCGAAGAACTCGGTGGAGGCGACGTCGAGCGCCAGCGCGATGTCGTCGCCGAGCCCGAAGCCGGCCTTGTCGATCGCCTCGGCGATCAGGTCGAGCGCCTCCCGGTTCGTCGGCAGGCTCGGGGCGAAGCCACCCTCGTCGCCGACGCCGGTGGCCAGGCCACGGCCCTTGAGCACGCTCTTGAGCGCCTGGTAGATCTCGGCACCCCAGCGCAGCGACTCCGCGAACGTGCCCGCGCCGATCGGCGCGATCATGAACTCCTGGATGTCGACGTTGGTGTCGGCGTGCGCCCCGCCGTTGAGGATGTTCATCATCGGCACCGGCAGCAGGTGGGCGCTCGGGCCGCCCAGGTACCGGAACAGCGGCAGGCCGCTGGAGGCCGCGGCGGCCTTGGCGACGGCGAGGCTGACCCCGAGCAGCGCGTTCGCGCCGAGGGCGGACTTGCCGGGCGTGCCGTCCAGGTCGATCAGGGTCGCGTCGAGCAGACGCTGCTCGGTGGCCTCCAGCTCCATGATGGCGGGGCCGATCCGGCCGATGACCGCCTCAACGGCCTTCGTGACGCCCTTGCCGCCGTAGCGGTCACCGCCGTCGCGCAGTTCCACGGCCTCGAAGGCACCGGTGCTGGCACCGCTCGGGACAGCGGCGCGGCCGAGGGTGCCGTCCTCCAGGACGACCTCGACCTCGACGGTGGGGTTGCCTCGGGAGTCGAGGATCTCACGGGCTCCGACAGCCTCGATGGACGGCACGGGCACGACCTTTCGATGGAGACGCGACCGGGGCACCGGCGCGGGACGGCATCTGCTGGCGGACAGACATCTGCTGGCGGACAGAAACGACCTCTGGCGGACGGACGGGCACCGGGGATCCGCCGCGGCAGCCCGGCGGGCGCGGACCCGGGGCACGGGGACGAGCGGCGCCGTCCGGACGAACCGGTCGGTGCGAGACTACCGCCGCCCGCGCGCCACCGCGTCGCCTCCCGGTCGCGCCACGCGGGGACGTCCCGCCGCCAGCGTGGCACCCCGATCACGCTCCGGGGTCGCGCAACCAGCGCGCGTTCTGCCCGGCCGGGCCCCGCGGGACTAACGGATCTCGCCGACCGGCGGCATCACCAGGGGGCCGGCACCCGGCAGGCCCGCCCGGGCCAGGCCAGCCCCCAGGAGCCGCTCGCCGACGAGCAGCGCGCCGCGCAGCCCGAGGCCGGCGAGCCCGGCGCCCAGCCCGGGTGCCAGCGCGGACGCCGCGGCCGGCTCCTCGCTGGACTTCGGCGCGCGCAGCCGGTCGAACACCGACGACTTCGGCGTGAGCCGCACCCTGGGCGTCTCCCCTGCCGGCAGGCCGGCCCGGGCCCAGGCGAGGTCGATCGCGTGGGCCAGCCCGCCCAGCTCGTCCACCAGACCGTGACGGTGGGCGTCGGCGCCCGTCCAGACCCGGCCGCGGGCGAGCTCGTGGGCGTCGCCGTGCGACATGCGGCGGGCCTGGGCGACCTTGTCCACGAAGTCGGCGTAGACGCGGTCGAGGAACTCGTCCAGCTTCGCCCGCCCGGCCTGGGTGAACGGCTGGCGCGGGGACATCATCAGCGCGTTCTCGCCGGCGGCGACGGCGCCGAAGCCGATGCCGACCTTGTCGAACAGGTCGCGCACGACCTGCTTGCCACCGAAGACACCGATGGACCCGGTCAGCGTTCCCGGGTTCGCGACGATCACGTCCCCCGCGAGCGCGACGAAGTACCCGCCCGACGCGGCCACCGAGCCCATCGAGACCACTACTGGACGGCCTGTGGATCGGAACCGTTCGATCTCCCGACGGACCACGTCCGAGGCCACATAGGAGCCTCCAGGGCTCTCCACCCGAAAGACCGCGGCGGCCACAGAAGGATCACGTGCGGCGGCGCGGAACGCTGCCGTGACGGCGTCGGCGGCCAACACCGGCCCCGAGAAGGGCATCGTGGCTCCGCCGAGGACCACCGGCCCGGTGCCGTGCACGAGCGCCACCACCGACGTGTGCGGATCGATCTCCGGCGGCACCACGTCCGCGCCCGCCCGCGACGGGCCCGCCGCGCCGGCCGGTCTCTCGTCCCCGGGACCACCGGCCGTTCCCGTGCGGGAACGGCCGGACTCGCGCAGGAAGATCGTCGCCGGCAGCGACGAGGCGAACGACCCGGCGCGGCGCACCGGCGACTCGGCCTTGCGGACGGCCGCCCGCCGGTAGGCGGAGACGTACCTCAGAACCGGTTCGACCGTCTCCCCGGCGTCATCGCCCGGGTCCCGGCCGGCCAGCGCGCGGGCTCGCTCCCGGGCGTACTCATAGATCTCGTCGCGGTAGCCGATGCGGTCGACGAGGCCGGCGGAGAGCGCCACGTGGCCGGCCAGCGGCGCGATGTCGATCATGCGCCGGACCTGGTCGGCCGACAGGCCCCGGCTCTGCGCGATCCCGGCGACGATCTGCTCGGCGCTGGAGTCGACGATGCGGGCCAGCGCCTCCCGGTGGGCGGGGGTGAAGTCCCGCTCCACCAGCGTGTTCACCGCGTTCTTGTACTCGTGGCGCTGGCCGATCTCAACGGTGACACCGAGCCGGTCGAGCGCGTCGCGCACGAACGGGGTCTCCATCGCGACGCCGGTCAGGCCCAGGTCACCGGGCGGCGCGAGCCAGATCTCGTCGAACGCGCAGGCCAGGTAGTAGGCGACGGTGCCGCCGCCGAACTCGCCGAAGGTGTCCGCGTAGGCGTAGGCGGCCCCGCCGGAGGCCCGGAACTCGGCGACGGCGTCCCGGATCTCCTGCACCCGCGCCAGCGGCATCCCGCAGGCGGCGACGTGCGCCACGACGACGCTCGCGCGCTCGTCCCGAGCCGCTCGGCGCAGCCCGTCGACGATCTCCCGCAGGCCGGTCCGCCGGTGCGAGACCGCCGCCGTCAGCGGGTCCGTGGGCACGCCCTCGACCGGATCGGACGTCAGGTCGAGCTCGAGCACGATCGGGGCGTTGCGCCGCCGCGCGATCCGCTGGACGTCGGCGACCACCTGTCTGGGCGTTCCAACCATGCTCAGAGGCTAGACGAGCGCCCCGCGGGCGACTGCCGATCAGGCCCCGTGCACAGGCCCGTCCGTGGCTGCCGGCCCACCCGGGGGAACGCTCGCGGACACCCACAGTGATCGCCAGATGTCGGCAGCCAGCCCGCGGGGCTCCTCGCCGCGGGCGAGGGCGGCGTGCTCGGCCCGGGCCAGCGTGTCCCGGAACAGCCGGGCCCGTGCGCGCAGCGCGGTCTCCGGGTCGACCCCCTCCTCCCCGGCCAGCACGACCGCGGCGAACAGCAGGTCCCCGATCCGCTCCTCGGCGGTGGTGCCCGCCTCGGTACCAGGACCGTCACTCTGATCAGCGGACGCCCGATCTCCCGGGCGAGCGGTCCCGACCTCCCGGGCCAGCGCAGCGACGAGGCCGGGTAGACCGGCCCCGGCATCCCCGACGCCGCTGTCGGCCGAGGGGCGGGGAAGGGCCAGCTCCGGCGGGAGCCCGAGCTTCGCGGCCCGCCGTAGCAGCTTGGCGGCCAGGAAGAGCGCCGGCGCGGAGAGCGGCACACCCTCCGTCACCGACTTCCGGCCCTTCTCCTGGGCCTTGATCGCATCCCAGTTGGTGACGACGTCGTCCGCGCCGGAGACGGCGACGTCACCGAACACGTGCGGGTGGCGGCGGATCAGCTTGGCGGTCAGCCCGGCCGCGACGTCGTCGACGTCCCAGCCCGCCCCGCCGGACTCGGCGGCGATCCGCGCGTGGAAGAGCACCTGCATCAGGACGTCGCCCAGCTCCTCGCGCAGCTCCGCGAGATCCCCGTCCTCGATGGCCTGGTAGGCCTCGTAGGCCTCCTCGAGCAGGTAGGGGGCCAGCGAGACGTGGTTCTGCTCGGCGTCCCAGGGGCAGCCGCCGGGCGAGCGCAGCCGGTCCATGACCGCGACCGCGTCGAGCAGCGCCGACCCGGGCAGCTCGCGGGTGGCGACGAGCAGTTCGACGACGGCCCCCGGCTCCGCCGGGTGGTCCTGGTCGGTGAGGGCGGCGCGCAGCGCGCGGTCGGCGGCTGTCGGCGAGACCGGGTCGAGCAGCCACGCGACATGGGTGCCCGGCCCGGCCACCGCCCGCAGCTCGGCGACCGGATCAGCCTCCGCCCGGCCCGACGGCACCACACCGGCCTCGGCCGACAGCCCCACGCCGGGTTCGGACGGCGGAGCGGGGCGCAGCACCGAGACGCCGACGCCGGCCTCACGCAGCGCCGCGGCCTGGGGATGCTCCGGGCTCGCCGTCCAGACCCGGGCCGAGCGGAGCACGTCCCAGGCCGCGGCGGTGAGCAGGCCGGGGGCCACGCGGGCGCTGGTCGAGACCAGGGTGATGCGGGTGGTCACGCCGGTCAGGAGCCCAGTGTCAGGTCGAGCGCGGACTCCGGCGCGGCCGTCGTGGCGATCGTCCCGGGGGCGGAGACCACGGCGAACTGCTTGTCGTCCCACGAGCCGAAGCGCGGGTTGATCGAGACGTGCTCCCGGTCGGCGGCCTCGGTCAGCAGCGGGCGGAGCTTGACCGCACGCTGGTCGGTGGCCAGGAAGCGCTGCAGGTACGGACGGGCCGCCTCGAAGGTCAGCGGAAGTTTGCCGACCTGCGCCACGATGCTGTCGTACTGCGTGCGGGCTTCGGCCACCGAGGCGAGCGTGTTGGGCGCGATCTTGTCACCGATGGCGGACTCCAGCGCCCCGGTGCGCACGATCACGCCGACGTCCTCCTTGGCGAAGCCGGCCGCGGCGGCCCGCGTCTCGAATGCCTCGACGCTGCCGAACTGCAGGACGGCGTACGCCTGGTAGTAGGCGTCGACGTCCTGGCCACTCAGCGTGACCCCGAGGCGGTCCGCCTCGGACTCGAGCACCTGGAGCTGCACCAGGGTGGTCAGCGTGCGGCGCTGCAGCTCGGCCCGGTCCAGGCTCTGCGCCGCCTGCTGGGCGGGGACGGCCGAGACGGCCTCGAAGCCGCGGTCGACGATCCCGCGCACCGTGGACGTCTCGATCGTGCTCGACCCGACCTGCGCGGCAGCCCCGGCGTGCGTCGTGCATGCGGTACCTGAGATGCCGGTGAGCACGACGAGCCCGAGCCCGGCCAGAAGACGCGGAAACTTCACGGTGCTGACCGTATCCGCTCGCCGGGCTTGAACGGTATAGGGCTATCCGGTGCGGCCCTCACCGACTTGCGGCGGCGGCCACCGAGTCGCCGGCGACGGCCTCCAGCAACTGGCCGGCCCAGGCCAGCAGCGCACGGTCGCGCAGCGGCCGGGAGCCGATCCGGCCGGTCTCGGTGGGCGCCGGCACCAGCACCGTGCGCATGGCCGGCTTGACCACCGCGCCCTTGTAGAGCCTGGTCAGCCGCAGGGTCTGGCTCTCCCGCAGCTCCAGCGGGGCGAACCGGACCTGCCGGCCGGCCACCGTGATCTCGGTGACGCCGAACCGGCGGGCGAGCACCCGCAGGCCGGCGACGGCGAGCAGGTTCTCCACCGGCTCGGGCAGCAGGCCGAACCGGTCGGTCAGCTCGCCGCGGACCTCGGCGATGTCGGCGTCGGAGACCGCGCCGGCCAGCCGGCGGTAGGCGTCGAGCCGAAGCCGCTCGCTGGGCACGTAGTCGTGCGGCAGGTTCGCGTCGACGGGCAGCTCGACCTTGACCTCCGGCGGCTCCTCGGCCTCGCCCTTGTACTCGGCGACGGCCTCGCCGACCATCCGGACGTACAGGTCGAAACCGACCGACGCGATGTGGCCGGACTGTTCGCCGCCGAGCAGGTTCCCGGCACCGCGGATCTCCAGGTCCTTCATCGCGACGGCCATGCCGGCGCCCAGGTCGTTGTGCTGGGCGATGGTGGCCAGCCGGTCGTGCGCGGTCTCCGAGAGCGGCCGGTCCGCCGGGTACAGGAAGTAGGCGTAGGCGCGCTCACGGCCCCGGCCGACCCGCCCGCGCAGTTGGTGCAGCTGGGAGAGCCCGAAGTTGTCGGCCCGCTCGACGATCAGCGTGTTCGCGTTCGAGATGTCCAGGCCCGACTCGACGATCGTCGTGCAGACCAGGACGTCGAACTTCTTCTCCCAGAAGGAGACCATGACCTGCTCGAGGGCGTCCTCGTTCATCTGGCCGTGCGCGGTGGCGATCCGCGCCTCGGGCACCAGCTCGCGCAGCGCGGCGGCGGCCCGGTCGATGCTCTCCACCCGGTTGTGGATGAAGAACACCTGCCCCTCGCGCAGCAGCTCACGCCGGATGGCCGCGGTCACCTGGCGCGGTTCGTAGGGCGCCACCGAGGTCAGCACCGGATGGCGCTCCTCCGGCGGGGTGTCGATCGTCGACAGCTCCCGGATGCCGGTGATCGACATCTCCAGCGTCCGCGGGATCGGCGTGGCGCTCATGGTGAGCACGTCGACCGCGGTCCGCATCTTCTTGAGGTGCTCCTTGTGCTCGACGCCGAAGCGCTGCTCCTCGTCGACGATCACCAGGCCCAGGTCGGAGAACTTCGTCTCGCTGGAGAGCAGACGGTGCGTGCCGATGACGACGTCCACCGTGCCGTTGGCGAGGCCGTCGAGCACGGCGCGCTGCTCGGACGGCGCGTTGAACCGGCTCACCGCCTTCACCGTGACCGGGAACGGCGCGTACCGCTCGGCGAAGGTCTGGAAGTGCTGCTGGACGAGCAGCGTGGTCGGGACGAGGACGGCGACCTGGCGGCCGTCCGTGACCGCCTTGAACGCGGCCCGGACGGCGATCTCGGTCTTGCCGTAGCCGACGTCGCCGCAGATCACCCTGTCCATCGGGACGGGCTTCTCCATGTCGGCCTTGACCTCGTCGATGGCCGCGAGCTGGTCGGGCGTCTCCCGGAAGGGGAAGGCGTCCTCCAGCTCACGCTGCCAGGGGCTGTCGGGGCCGAAGGCGTGGCCGGGGGCGGCCATCCGGGCGCTGTACAGCCGGATCAGCTCGCCGGCGATCTCCTTGACGGCCTTGCGCGCCCGGCTCTTGCGCTTGCCCCAGTCGGCGCCGCCGATGCGGTCCAGGCTCGGGCCCTCGCCGCCGACGTAGCGGCTGATCTGCTCGAGCTGGTCGGTCGGCACGTAGAGGCGGTCGCCGCGGGCGTACTCGAGCAGCAGGTACTCGCGCTTGGCGCCGGCCACCGTGCGGGTGACCATCTCGACGTAGCGGCCGACACCGTGGGCGTCGTGCACGACGAGGTCGCCGGCGCTCAGCGCGAGCGGGTCGATGCCCTTGCGCCGCCGGCTCGGCATCCGGCGCATGTCCCGGGTGGTGACCCCCCGGGCGCCGGCGAGGTCGGTCTCGGTGAGCACGGCGAGGCGCAGCGTGGGGCTGACGAACCCGGCGCCGAGCTGGGCCTGGGTGACGACGGCGACCCCCGCGGCGAGCTCGGCGTCGGCCGCCAGCCGCGCGCCGAGATCGGCCTCCCGCATCATCTCGACGAGCCGCTCGGCCGGGCCGTGGCCCTCGGTGACGAGCAGCACCCGCCAGGAGTCGGCGAGCCAGCCCTTGATGTCCGCGGTGGCCCGCGCGGTGTCCCCGTGGTAGGCCGTGGCCGGCCGCAGGCTGGCGACGACGGTGTCGTCACCGAAGGTGTCCCCACCCTCACCCTCGGCCCCGGCTCCCGGCTCGGAGGCGAACGGGCTGACGGACCACCAGGGGATACCGAGCTCGGCGGCCCGCTCCCGGACGTCGGCGACCGAACGGTAGGTCGCCGCGCCCAGGTCGATCGGCGCCCCGCCGCCGAGCGCCGCGACGCTCCACGAGGCGTCCAGGAACTCCTGGCTGGTGCGGACCAGCTCGCCGGCCCGGGTGCGCACCCGCTCGGGATCGCAGACCAGCACGCGCGAGCCCGCCGGCAACTCGTCCAGCAGCAGGGTCATCTCGTCGGTGAGCACGGGCGCGAGCGCCTCCATGCCCTCCACCGGGATGCCCTCGGCGATCTTGTCAAGCATGTCGACGAGCTGCGGGTGCTCCCGCGCCAGCTCCGCCGCGCGGGCCCGGACCTCGTCGGTGAGCAGCAGCTCCCGGCACGGCGGCGCGAACAGCTCGGCCGCCGGCTCGCCGTCCTCCGCGGGCAGCGCGCGCTGGTCGGCGACGGAGAAGCGGCGGATGTCGTCCACCTCGTCGCCGAAGAACTCGATCCGCAGCGGGTGTTCCTCGGTCGGCGGGAAGACGTCGAGGATCCCGCCGCGGACGGCCATCTCGCCGCGCCGCTCGACCAGGTCGACGCGGTGGTAGGCGATGCCCACCAGGCGGGCGGTGACGTCCTCGAGGTCGGCGGTGTCCCCCTTCGCCAGCGCGACCGGGGCCAGCTCACCCAGCCGGGCCACCTGGGGCTGGAGCACCGAGCGGACCGGGGCCACCACGACGGCCAGCGGGCCCGCACCGGTGGCACCGCCGGTGCCCGGGTGCGCGAGCCGGCGCAGGACGGCCAGCCGGCGCCCCACCGTGTCCGCCCGCGGCGAGAGCCGCTCGTGGGGCAGCGTCTCCCAGCTCGGGTACACCGCGACGCGCTCGGAACCCAGCAGGCTGCCCACCGCGTCGGCCAGGTCCTCGGCCTCACGGCCGGTCGCCGTCACCGCGAGGACGGTGTGACCGGCCCGGGCCATCGCCGCCGCCGCGAACGGGCGCAGCGCCGCGGGCCCGGCCAGGTCGAGGACGGGTTCGTCCGGCGAGCCCAGCGCGCGGGTCAGCGCTGGATCACCACCGGGGCGGGCGACTAGGGCGTCGAGCAGCGGCGCGAGGGTCATCTGATCCGTCCCGTGCCTCTCCAGTGCTAGCGAATCCGGTGCCGACGGACTACGCGGCGGCCACGGCGATGAGGACAACCTCCGCCGGCGGGACGACCACCCCGCTGGGCACCGGAGAGGATGTACCCCGGACGCGGCGCACTACCGGATGTGGCACCGACCCGGACGGGCACCCCGCGGACCACACCGCCGCGGCGACGGAACCCCCGGATACGGAGCCACCCTGGGTGCGGAGGCGTCCCGGATGCAGCCGTCCCCGGCGAGGTTCCCGGGCGGCGGGGTCGATATGACCAGCCTACGGCAGGGCGTCCGATCGAGATGCGGGCGCCGTGTCACGGATCGACGTACAGTCGTCAGACGCCCGGTTTGCCACCGGCGACAGATGCTGACGTAAGGGTCGACTTGTCCACCACGCGACGCCGTGACGTCCACCAGATCGGTGATGTCGCCGAGCGAGTCGGGCTGTCCCTGCGCACGGTTCGGTACTACGAGGAAGCCGGGCTCCTGATGCCGGTCGGTCGGACGGTGGGCGGCTTCCGCCTCTACGACGACGACGCGGTCGACCGGCTCTTCCTGATCAAGAAAATGAAGCCGCTCGGCTTCACCCTGGAGGAGATGCGTTCCCTGCTCGTGCTGCGCGACGAGCTCGAGGAGGCGGACCTGCCCGCCGAACGGCGCGCCGAGCTCCAGGCCCGGCTGGCCACCTGGGTCGCCCTCGCCGAGGAGAAGCTGATCACACTGCGCGAGCAGGTGCAGGTGGCCGAGGCGTTCGTCGGCGGACTCCACGACGACGCCGGCCGCTCCGGCGCCACCTGACCGGCGGCCGCACGCCGCGGCCCGGGGTCGCGGGTGGGTGCTACCAGAGTCGTTTGTAGGTGTCCGCCGAGCGTGGGTGGCGGTTGGGGCTGAGCAGGGACGAGTGGACGTTGCCCGGGACGTCGTCGCTGAAGTACGCCTCGTAGGCGAGGATGTCCGCGTTGCGCTCGAAGATGCTGTACATCCGCTCGATGTAGACCGGGTTGTCCCCGCCCGCCTGGCCGACGGCGCCGGCCTTGGTGTTCTGCTGGCTGACCACACCCCACTCGGGCACCGAGAACAGCTTGTTGTGCCGGCGGGCGAAACTGATCACCTGGCACAGGCCTTCGGTGGCGTCGCACTGGGCGTCGAAGGCGCTGAGGGTCGGGCTCGGCGGGTACTGGTCGTAGCTGTCGATGCCGATGACGTCGACGTACTGGTCGCCCGGGTAGACGGCGAAGGCGCTGCGCGGCCCGTGGGCGTTGATGTTCCAGTCGATGCGGACCTTCGGGCTCGTCTCCTTGATCGACGCCGAGGCGTTGCGGAAGCACTGCACGTAGGACGTCGGGCTCGCTGAGGCCCGCCAGGCGAACCAGTCGCCGTTGAACTCCCAGCCGAGGCGGACGAACGAGTCCCCACGGCCCTCGCTGACCAGCCACCGGCCGAACTGGCGCCATTTCGCGTCGTAGTCACCAGCGGCACAGTCGGTGAGATTTCCCAGCTCCGGGCCCTCATCCGGAAAAAGGGGAACGCTGATGACCAGGGTGCCGGCGAAGTTTGAGAACGTCGACGCGCTGCGGCCGATCCAGGGGTTCACGATCGCGTCCCAGCTGTTCCGGTCCGTGTAGGTGACCACCACGTCCACCGGCCGGCCGCGGAACTGCGCCCACGCCGTCGCCTCCGCCACCGTGTGCGCGGCCACCCCGCTGGGGAAACTCCCCGCGGTCGCCGCCCGCGCCACGCGGGTCACCTGCCCCGATGGCGGGGCGACCGCGCCGGATCCGGGGGCGGGCTCGACCGAGGCGGGTGCCGGCGGCGGCACGGCGGCAGGCGAGGGTGCGGCGGACGGAGTCGGCGTGACCGGGGCCGCGTCCACGCTCGCCGGGCTGTTCTGGGCCGGCCCGAGCATCCAGGCGACCAGGGCCAGCACCGCCGCCAGGGCGACCAGGCCCACTGGCAGGTACGGGTGCCGCCCAGGCTTCGCGCCCCAGTGCTCGATGATCCAGTCGGTGACCCGGTGTGGCAACGATGCGTCGGCCGCCGGCTCGGTCCGCGGCGGCTGCGCGGAACCACGCCCGTCCCGGACGGGGTCGGCAATGGGCAGCACCCCGGTGACGTGCCCGCCGGCGGACCCGGGCCGCGAGCGCTCGGACCGGGCGCGGTCAGGCCGGGCGCGATCGGACCGGGCGCGATCGGACCGGGCGCGGTCGGTGGCCGAACGCCGCTGCCGCGGCCGCTCCGGATGTTCCTGCGCCCGCCCGGCCGGCTCCTGCCCCCGCCGCGACCGCTCCGGCTGATCGCCCCGCCGATCCCGGCCGGGCCGGTCACGTCGGTCAAGGCCCGGCTGGTCGCCGCGCCGATCAGGGTCCGGCTGGTCGCGGGGGGCACGGCCCGGCTGATGGTTCCGCTGGTCACGGCCCGACCGTCGGCTCTGCCGGTCGCGGTCCCCGCGTTCGCGCGCGCCCTGCTCCGGCCGGGACGGCGGGAGGATCATCGTCTCGTCTGCGCGTTCCCCGCCCGGCCGGGTGGGCCTCGGTCCTCCTGGCCGCGGCTCACCTTCCCAGTCTCGCCACTGGAAACGCTGGGTGGCGAGATCACCGGGCGGCCACGTCGAGGACGGTGACTCCGACGGCGGCGGCGGCACCCGCGAGCTCGGTGCCGAGAACGACGGTGCCGAGAACGGCGGTGCCGCCGGCGGCGGGACCCGTGCGGGCGGTGCCGAGGATGACGGTGCCTCGAAGGGCGGTGGGGTCCACGGGGCGGGACGGGAGGGCTCGCCGGCCCAGTCCGGCTCATCCCAGTGCCCCGCCGCGCCGGGACGCCCCTCCGCGCCACGGTACGGATCGCGCCCGTGGCCGTGGCCGGGTTCGCCGTACCCCGACGTGGGCTCACCGGCGCCGCGACCCGCGGGCCGGCCGGGTCCGGACCGGTGCCGTTCAGGCTGACGCTGGCGCTGTTCGCCCTCGCCGGGGCCAGGACGGTCGGATCCGGGGGCGTCCCATCCGGGCACGTCCCATCTGGAGTCGCGATCGCGCCGGGACCCGCTGTGGCCCCGTCCGCGTTGGCCGGACTCGTGGTCATCGGGCCATTCCGCCCCGGACTCGCCGCGCGCCCCGGACTCGCCGCGCGTGGCGGATCCCGGGTAGGCCGGGCCCTCCGGGTAGGGGGCGATCGGCGCGGCCGGCGAACGGCGGCGCGCCGGCCGGCGCCGGGAGGAGAGCATCTCGGGGTCAAAAGGTGAGCCGGGAGCCCTGCCGGTGGCCGGCTGGGCGGGAGGGGCGGGAACCGCGGCCGCTCCAGCGGGCGGCGAGGCGGAGGTGGCGGAGGTGGCGCCGGTGGCGCCGGTGGCGGCCGTCGCTCCGGTAGCCGGGCCGGGCCCCGGAACCTCGTCACCGCGCCGATAGACCCCGATCGACCAGTCGGACGCCGGCCGGGTGCCCGCGGGGCCGTCGTCGACGACCCATTCACCGGTCGGCACGTCGGCCCGGCTCTCACGGGTCAGATCGGGGCGGCCGAGGCCGTGGCCATGCCACTCGTCAGGCGGCATGGGATCCACCCCCGAGTGCGTCGTCCCGCCGAACCAGGGCCTGAATCATGTTGAGCCGTTTACTAAAGGTAAAAAGTACGGCCGAGAGCACGGATCTTACCTCCCGGCCGACGTAGAGAAAGACAACGGTATAGGCGCGCCGAGGCCAGCGACCGCGCGGGCCGGGGGATGACATGGAGACGACGGACCGCATCCTTCATCCCAGGACATCCGGCAAACCGTAACAAGGACGACGCACACCGGTGCCAAAGGGACCGCGGAAGAGCCCCGCGCACCGGCACTCACGTCAACGTCGACAGAGCCGTCCGGCCGGGTGGGCGGGGTCCGACCCGCCCATGCTGACCAGGTACTCCGGGACCGTGGACCGGCACGGAAGGGGCGGTACGGTACCGTTGCCGCGTCGCGCCCGGCGCTCAGGTCGGCGGTTGGCCGCCGTCACGCGTACACGCGATCAACGCGCAGGAGAACACGCGAATACGCGATCACACAACAGTGGACCAGGAAACTCCGCGGACCGACTGGAGGACACCGCACGTCCGTCCCCGACAGGTGACGGGCGTCGCGAGCTGCACATCCTCACACTCCGGCGGCTGGCAACCGTGCCGGCCGGCAGGAGCCGCACCGGCCGAGTCCGAGGGGAACCGGGCCCGCCGTCGGGAACGGACGGCCGCACCGGCCAGCGCCCGACGCGGGAGACGACCCCTCCCGCGGCCGGTACGCACCGGCGGAGCCGGTGAGCCGGTACGGCCAGTGGCACGGACCCCGTCACAGCCCCGCACCGGCTCTGCCTCCGGCACCTGGCCATCCGGCACCGAGCCATCCGCCCCCGGGCCCGCCGGGGCACTGACACGGGAGACGCGACAGCTTTGACCACCGAGACAACCCGAGCTCTCTCGACGGATGCCGCAAGCGTCGACCCGCGCGACATTCCGGTCGTCATCCTCTGTGGCGGCATGGGAACCCGGCTGCGCGAGGCCAGCGAGAAGCTCCCCAAGCCCCTGGTCGACATCGGCGGTAAGCCGGTGCTGTGGCACATCATGAAGACCTACGAGCACTACGGTTTCCGCAAGTTCGTGCTGTGCCTCGGCTACAAGAGCGACCTGATCAAGAACTACTTCCTGGCCTACCGCCAGCAGGTCGCCGACTTCACGCTCAAGCTCGCCGACGACCACACACCGCAGTTCCACAACACCGCCGGCGACGAGGACTGGGAGGTCACCTTCGTCGAGACGGGACTGCTCACCGGGACGGGCGCCCGCCTGCGCCGGGTGGCGCAGTACCTCACCGGCCCCCGCTTCATGATCACTTACGGTGACGGCGTCGGCGCCATCAACGTGGCGGACGTCCTCGGCGACCACATCCGGTCCGGCCGGATCGGCACGGTCACCGGCGTGCGGCCGTCCAGCCGTTACGGCGAGCTGGTCACCGAGGGCAACGCGGTCACCCAGTTCGCCGAGAAGCCCCCGGCGACCGGCTGGGTGAGCGGCGGCTACTTCGTCTTCGAGCGCGAGTTCGTCGACAAGTACCTCGACGACGACCCGTCCACGATGCTCGAGCGCCACCCGCTGCAGCAGCTCGCCCGCGACAACCAGCTCACCCTGCACACCCACGAGGGGTTCTGGATGGGTATGGACACCTTCCGCGACTGGACCGAGCTCAACCAGCTGTGGGACGCGGGCACGGCGCCGTGGCGCGTCTGGGCCGACTGACGGAACCGGACGCCGCTCCCATGAGTACCACGCCCCTGAGTACCGCGCCCATGACCACCGCCGGCATCGACGCGGTCGGGCGCCGCCTGCACGACCTGGTCTCCGCCCTCATGCCCCCCATGCGCTCCATCACCGGCAGCGGGGTGCGCGCCACCCTGGACCTCGTGCGCGCGGCGCTGCCCGCGCAGATCCCGTTCACCGTGCACGAGGTGCCGTCGGGCACGCCCGTGCTGGACTGGACGGTCCCGCGGGAGTGGAACGTCGCCGGCGCCCGGCTGGTCGGGCCGGACGGGCGGGTCGTCCTCGACGTCGCCGACAACCCCCTGCACCTGCTCGGCTACAGCACACCCGTGCGCGCGAGGATGCCGCTGCGCGAGCTGCGCCAGCACCTGTACTCGATGCCGGACCGGCCCGACTGGGTCCCCTACCGGACGTCCTACTACAACGACGCGTGGGGCTTCTGCCTCACCGACCGCCAGCTCGCGGCGCTGCCCGACGGCGAGTACCAGGTCGAGATCGACACCTCGCTCACCGACGGGTCGCTGACCTACGCCGAGATCGTGCTGCCGGGGGCCACCGACGAGGAGTTCCTCGTCACCACGCACACCTGCCACCCGGCGATGGCCAACGACAACTCCTCCGGCATCGCCGTGGCCGCCGAGCTGGCGTCCGCGCTGGCCGCGCGGGAGCGCCGGTTCACCTACCGGCTGCTGTTCATCCCGGGGACGATCGGCTCGATCACCTGGCTGGCCCGCAACCCGGCCGCGGTCGGGCGCATCCGGCACGGCCTGGTGCTCACCGGCCTCGGTGACCGCGGCGCGCCGACCTACAAGCGCAGCCGGCGCGGCGACGCGGTCGTCGACCGGGCGGCGACGCGCGCGCTCGCCGAGACCGGACGTCCGCACCGGGTTGTCGGCTTCTCGCCCTACGGCTACGACGAGCGCCAGTTCTGCTCGCCCGGCTTCGACCTGCCGGTGGGCCGGTTCGGCCGCAGCCAGCACGGCGAGTACCCGGAGTACCACACGTCGGCCGACAACATCGACTTCGTGACGCCGGAGTCGCTGGGGGACTCGTTCGCCATCCTGAACCGGACGATGGAGATCTGCGAGGCCGACCGGGTCTGGCGCAACACCTCCCCCTACGGGGAGCCCCAGCTCGGCCGGCGCGGGCTGTACCGCTCGATCGGCGCGACGATGAACCGCGCGTCGATCGAGATGGGCCTGCTGTGGGTGCTCAACCTCGCGGACGGCACCCGCACCCTGCTCGACATCGCCGAGCGGGCCGAGCTGCCGTTCGACGCGGTCGCCAACGCCGCGGACGCGCTGGCCGGCGTCGGCCTGCTCACCGAGGACGGCCCGGCCGTCGACTCGCCCGACACCGCTCCCATCGCCGCTCCCGCCACGGTCGCGCCGCCCGGCACCGTCGCCGCCGCGCCGGAACCCGCGGTAGTGATCAGGTGAGTTCGGCGGAATCGGCTCAACCTGCTCGATCGGCTCCCGGCGGGCCGGCCTGGGCGATCGTGCTGGCGGCCGGTGGCGGCACCCGGTTCGGCGGACCCAAGCAGTTCTCCGACCTGGGCGGGCTCCCGCTCGTGGCGCATCCCGTCCGGGCGGCCGCGGCCGCCTGCGACGGGGTCGTCGTGGTGCTCCCCACGCCCCTGCTCGACCGGTGGGCCCCGCCGGACGGCGTGCGCGCCATCGCCGGCGGCGCCACCCGCGCCGAGTCCGTCCGGGCCGGGCTGGCCGCCGTCCCCACCGAGGCCGAGGTGATCGTGGTGACCGACGCCGCGCACCCGCTGGCCACCGCCGCGCTGTACCGCTCGGTCGTCGCGGCGGTGCGTGCGGGCGCGGACGGCGCCGTGCCCGGCCTGCCGCTCACCGAGGTTGTCAAGGGGGTCCTGGCCAGCGGCCCGGACCTCGTCACCGGGGCCTCGCTGGCGCGCGAGACGCACCGGCTGGTACAGACCCCGCACGCCTTCCGCGCCGCCGCCCTGCGCGCCGCGCACGCGGGCGCGGTCGAGGCCGTGGAGGACTCCGCCATGGTCGCCGACGCCGGCGGACGGGTGGTCGTGCTGCCCGGCGAACCGGCCAACATCCACGTCACGACGCCGGAAGAGCTCGAGATCGCCCGGCTGCTTCTCATCCACGTCCAGAGCGAGGGGGAACCCGATGAGCACAGTGCTGCTCGACTCAGCGCTGTCCGATGACGAAAGGCGAGCCAAGCTGTACGCGGGCGAGCTGTTCGTCTACTCGCCGCGGCCCAGCACCACGGCATTCGTCGAGTTCACCCGCGAGCTGATCCGGGATGCCTTCGGCGACCTGGACCCCGAGACGGCGCAGCACCACATGCCCGTCGAGGAGTACGCCGCCCTGCTCGCCGACCTGAAGCCGCGTTTCATCCACCACCCGACCTGCAAGGAACTCCTGCCGGCGATGCTCGCCGAGCTGGGCTGCGACATCAGCAAGACCTACTTCGACGTCCCGCGGCTGCGGACGTCCACCAGCGACGACTACCTCACCTCGGGTATCGCCTACGCCTTCCACCCGCACCGCGACACCTGGTACTCGGCGCCGTTCTGCCAGCTCAACTGGTGGATGCCGATCTTCGACATCGTCCCGGAGAACGGGCTGGCCTTCCATCCCCGCTATCTCACGCAGGGAGTCAAGAACAGCTCGCGCACCTACAACTACTACGAGTGGAACAAGACGAACCGCGCGTCGGCCGCCAAGCACATCAAGTCCGACACGCGCGTGCAGCCGAAGCCCGAGGAGGAGGTCGAGATCTTCCCGCAGACGCGGGTGGTCGCGCCGCCCGGCGGAATGCTGGTCTTCTCCGGCAACCAGCTCCACTCCTCGGTGCCGAACACCTCCGGCCGCACCCGGTTCAGCATCGACTTCCGCACCGTGCACTACGACGACGTGGTGAACCACGTGGGCTCGGTGAACGTCGACTCCGAGTGCACCGGCACGACGATGCGCGACTACCTGCGCGGCACCGACCTCAGTCGCATCCCCGAGGACATCTGCCTCAGCTACGACACCGCTCCCCCGCTGCCGGACGCGATCCTCGTCTACGAACCCCAGACCACCGCGTGACAGCCGCCAACGAGGACACAGGCCCGCTGGCGGGCCGGGTGGCCGGCGCGGCCGGGAACACGCGCCTGCTGGCCGGTCGGATCGCGGTGGTCACGGGCGCGTCGAGCGGCATCGGTCGCGCCGTCGCCGCCCGCCTGGCCACCGACGGCGCGACCGTGCTGGCCCTCGGCCGCGACCAGGCCCGCCTGGACGCCCTGGCCAAGGAGTCCGGCGCGGACACGACAGACGGCGCGGCCAACCCGACAGACGGCGCGGCCTCCGGCGCCGGGACGCTCGTGCCGGTGCGCCTGGACCTGACTGACACCGCAGCGGTGGACCAGTTCGCCGCGGACACCGCCAGCCGGTACGGCCGGGTGCACCTCCTCGTCCACAGCGCGGGGGGCTACCTCACCTCCCGGGTCGAGGACGCCTCCGTCGACGACTTCGACACCCAGTACGCCGCGAACGTCCGCGGCCCGTTCGCCCTCACCCAGCGCCTGCTCCCCGCCCTGCGCGCGGCGGCATCGGAAAGCGCGCCCGAGACGTCGGGCGCGGCGGAGGAACCGGGCGCCGACGTGATCGTCATGAACTCGTCGCAGGGGGTCCGGGCGGGTGCCGGCACCAGCCAGTTCGCGGCCACCCAGCACGCGATGCGGGCGGTCGCGGACAGCCTGCGCCAGGAGGTCAACGCCGACGGCATCCGGGTGGTGACCCTCCACCTCGGCCGGACGGCGACGCCCCGCCAGGAGACCATTTTCCTGCGCGAGGGCCGGCCCTACCGGCCCGAGCTGCTGATCCAGGCCGACGATGTGGCGGACCTGGTCACCTACCTGACCCGCCTCCCGCGCACCGCCGAGATCACCGAACTACACCTGCGCCCCGCCAAGAAGAGCTACTGACCCGATCCCCGGAGGCCGGACCGGCTCCGCCCCGGCTGAGCCACGGGGCGGAGCGGGTGGTCAGGAGGAGCCGGGGTCGCCGGCCAGGGGGGCGGCTCCGGCCGGGGTCGAGGTCCCGGCGCCGGCCTGCGCGGCGCTCACCCGTGGCCCGAACAGCTCGAGGTACCGCTTGGCGCTCTCCGGGTTCGCGGTCGGGTTGTGCAGCGACGAGCCGACGTTCTCGGTCTCGGCCGGTGAGGCGCTGTAGTAGCCCTCGTAGGCCAGGATGTCGCGGTTGGCGACGAACAGCTCGTACATCTTCTCCACGTAGAACGGGTTGTCGCCGCCGCCGCCGGTGGAGCGGACCAGGCCCCACTCAGGGACGGCGAACTGCTTGCCGCGCTTGCGCGCGGCCGCCGCCACCGAGCACGCGCCGGAGGCCCGGTTGCACTGGCTGTTGAAGATCTTCTGCGTGGGCGACGCCGGGTAGGAGTCGTAGGCGTCGATGCTGATGATGTCGACGACGTCGTCGCCGGGGTAGGCGTCCCAGACGTTGTCGCCGTTGACCATGGTGTCCCGGTGCGCGGTCATGTTCCAGTCGATCCTCACCTGGGGGTCGGTCGACCGCATCGCGGTGACCGCCCGCCGGAAGCAGGTCTTCCAGGTCACGGTGTCGCGGGGATGCCACCAGAACCAGTCGCCGTTGAACTCCCAGCCGAGGCGGACGATGGCGTCCGGCCGGCCGTTACGGATCATCGTGGTGCCGAAGTCGCGCCAGTGGCTGTCGTAGTCCCCGCGGGCGCACGCCGCCTCGCTGCCGTTCTGCGGGAACAGCGGCTGGGCGACGGAGAGCTTGCCCGGGTAGGTCTCGGGGCGGAAGTCGGACATCGGCCAGTCGGCCTGGGTGATGGTCTGCCAGTTCGTCCGGGCGGTGAAGACCATCGCGATGTCGGTGGGCCGACCGATCCACTTCTCCCAGCCGGCGAGGTCGTTCGGCGGGTTGGCGTTCGCGCCGGAGACCCAGCTCACGCCGCCGCTGGTCGGATGCGTGGTCGGGGGCTCGTCCTCCCCACCGGTCAGCACGACGATCCCGACCGCCAGCAGGACCACGGCCATCGCCGCGCCGATGCCCCCGAGCAGCAGGACGCGGCGCCGGCGCCCCGGCTGGCCGCCGGCGGGATCCGCCGCCCACTTGGAGCCCGGGCCGCGACGGCCACCGGCCCGCGGCGTCGGGACGGTGGCGCCGCCGCCGGCGTGGTCGTCGGACGAGTCCCGCGGTGGCCCCTCGCCGGACGAAGAACCTGGGTCGCCGGCATCCCCACGGCGATGTTCCACGCCCCCACCTCCGTCGACGACGCGCCGCCCGCGCCCTGGTGACTGTCTGATTACGTGCGGTCGACGGAGCACCACAGTGACCGCGATCCCGGTCGTGCTCCGCCTCGGCCACGCCCGCGCCGACGTGGCCACACCGACCTGGCTGTATCCGGCCCGCCGCTAGGCCTGCTCGCTCGCCTCCCGACGAACGGGCGGCACCTGTACCCCGAGGCGATCGGCTCGGCCAACGGGCCGGTCACGTCGTCGGAGACGTCCGTTTCCTGCCCCCCTGACCGCCCAACGGGGTGCGAGCTCGACCGGTTCCCCGGCGAGGTACGCATCATGGTCAGTTCCTTGCGCCTCTTGCTACTCGCACATTATTCACAGGACCGCTAGATCAATACGACACGCTCCCCCGCAACCACCTGTCGTAACCATGACGCCACGTGAGGTTTACTAACGATACCCGGTGGAGTAGGGCCCGAGCGGCCCACCCGAGAGGGCAATCCGCCCACGGATACACTGTCGCCCCGAGCTGATACCAGACCCTCGGGTGGAAGAACCCCGCCAACCACTGACCCTCCGTCCGCACCCCCGCATGAACCCGGGTCGGACCAACCGGTGGTGTACCAACCAACGGGGTGGGGCCAACCGGCCCCGAGGCGGCCCGGCAGTGCGAGAGCGACCGGCCGTACCCGGTGGACGACGGTGTTGACGCGGTCGTCCCGGCCGGGGACGACCGCGCGGGCGAGACATCCGACGCAGCAGAAACGGGGGCGGGAACTGGTGGTCACCACCACCCTCACCACGAGGATTCCACGCTCGTGGGTGATCCCCACCTCGGAGGCCGCCGACCGGCGCCCGGAGAACGCGCGGATCCTCAACACCCTGACGGTCCTGCTGTTCTGCAACATCTTCCTGCAGAGGCTCGCCATCCCCGTGGCGGGCGCCCAGCTCCAGCTCATCCTGCCGATCACCATCGTCGGCGTGATCGTGATGATGAGCCGCGGCGACATCCAGGTGAACGTCGGCCGCCTGCGCGCCTACCTGCTCGCAATGACCGCCTGTTGCGCGGCCGGCCTGGTGTCCTTTCTACGCGAGCTCGACGACACGGCCCTCACCTCGCTCATCCTGCTTTTCGGCACCTACATCCCGTTGTGCTTCGGGCTCTCCCCAGCCGACTCGCGCGCGCTGTTCCCCAAGCTGCTCGACCGGTTCGTGAACCTCACGACGATCCTCGCCGGGGTCGCCCTGTTCCAGTTCGCCATCCAGCTCGTGGGCTGGCAGTACACCGACGTCCTGAGCGTCATCCCGGCCGACTTCCGGATGCACGGGTTCAACACCAGCTACCCCGTCCAGTACGGATCGAGTATCTACAAGTCGAACGCCTTCATCTGCCTCGAGCCGTCCTTCTGCTCGCAGTTCCTCGGGTTCGGCATCGTCGTCTGTGTCCTGCGCGGCGGCAGCTGGTGGCGGTACGTGATGTACGTGCTCGCCCTGCTCTCCACGGTCTCGGGTACCGGGGTCCTGCTGCTGGCCGCCGCCCTGGTGCTGCTGTCGGTACACAAGGGCGCCCGGTTCGCCACGACGGCGCTGGTCGGCGTGAGCATCGTCGTCCTCATCCTGAGCTTCACCCCGGCGGCCGATATCTTCGCCCAACGGGCGACCGAGACATCGTCGAACAACTCCAGCGGAAGCCTGCGGTTCGTCCAGCCCTATACCCGCACCTGGGAGGCGCTGGACAAGGATCCGCTGACGGTCCTGTTCGGCTCCGGCCCCGGATTCGCCGACCGGGACGCCGCGGCCTTCTACCTGAAGACCAGCCTGCCGCTGAACTACGCCCTCCTCCCGAAGCTGGTACTGGAGTACGGCGTGATCGGGACGGTGGCGTTCCTGGCGTTCGTCATGGCCATGTTCGTACGCGGTTCGCCGTCGTTCGTATTGTCCGGGTCGGTCATCGTCTTCTACAGCATTCTGTCCGGTGGTCTACTGAGCCCGGTGGTCACCGCGCTCGGCATGCTGCTGGTCTCGTGGTTCACCGCCACGCCGGAGGACGAACGCTGGAGTCGAAGCCGGGAGAGCTCCCCGGCCGATCCCAGCTCACCACCACCGCCCGGTCGCCTGACACCGGCCCAGCGCTCCGCCTAAAGCCCTTAAAGGGCATCTCCTAGCACTGCGACAGCATCCGGGTCTCTCCTCGTCGTTGGCGGAGCGCCAAGATCGGCTGCGGTTCGGGGTGGTCGCGGTCTGAGCGCGTTCCGGTTCCGCGGAACACCAGGATCGACCTCGGCTCGTGGTGGCCGCACCATCGAGCCGGCAACGGGCGTAGGGGCGCTGTGGACCACGGAGAAGGCCGGAAGCGATAGATATTCACCCGCTTCCGCGCATGGCCCGCGCCCCAGCCCTGGGCCTACGCCGCCCTAGCCCCGGGTCAGCGCCGCCCAGGCCCGGCCCGTCCTGTGCCTGCGCCGCCCCGACCTGCCCCCGCCGGCCTGAGCATGATCGTTTCGGGCGTGCGTATCTCCCAGCCCGGACCGGCGGGTTCCCGGGCGGAAACAGCGAGGGGCGGTCCAGCATCCCCGCCGCCCGTGGGTCCCGGGCCTTGGGGGGTGGTGCCTCTTGCCGTGCCTGGCGGGGCCTGACCGCCGCCCGTCCTTCGTACCTCGGGGCGGCGGCCGGCTCTGTGGTGTCTGTGTTGCCTGCTGCCGTCAGTGCCTGACTCAGCGCTTCGCGGGACGCGCGTAGCGGTCCGTTGCCTCGGTGTCACGGGGGGCGCGGCTGGCCGCCTCGCCGCCCACCGGTGAGGCGGAGGTGATCGACTCGACCGCGGCCTGCGACGAGCCGCGCCCGCCACCCGCGTTGCGGCGCACCGCGGTGCGGCCGTCGTGCACGACACCCACGACCCGCTCGGCCAGGGCCGGCCAGTCGCGCGGCACCTGCTCGAGCTCCTTGAGGTTGGTGTCGGGTGAGGTGATGACGACGACGGCGTCCGCCTGGATCGCCGAGGCGGCGGTCATCGGCAGGTCCGCGAGCGCGGCGGTGACGAGGATGACGAGGTCCACCACAGGCGCGCGGTCGGCCAGGATGGGCGCGAGGCCCCCCGGGCGGGCGGCCCGGGCCGGCGAGACCCGGTTGTAGAGGATGTGGCCGCGGCCCGTCCCCGAGGAGCGGGCCAGGCAGGTCGGCTCGTGCGCCCAGCGGGGCAGCTCGGCCGAGGTGGGCCGGGGCAGCCCCTCCAGCGACGCGCGGACCTCCGACTGCGCCGAGGTGTCGAGGATCAGCACCACGCCCTGGTCGTCCGACCAGGCGGCGGCGACGGCGGCGACCAGCTCGGAACTGAGGTCCGTCCGGGACGCCGGGGTGAAGGCCACCACCTTGCTGGTGGGTGACATCACCGCCGACATGGCCGATACCAGTGTCTCCGCCGCGTTCGCGCTCGTCCGGCTCGCCGGCAGGTCCGCGATGAGCGGCACGCCCATCAGGTCCGCCGAGTTGTGCGGGTCGAGGATGGTCGGGCGCCGCTGGTACATGATCCAGAGCCCGGCCGCGGAGCCGAACAGACCGAGCAACGCGGCGACGAGGACGTTACGGAACAGGCTCGGCGCGACCTGACCCTCCGACCGCGACGGTTCGGCGAGCCGGATCGTGGTGGGCGCCGCGGCGACGTTCACACCAGCCTCGGTGATCCGGGTGTTGAGCGCCTTCACCTCGTCCTGGAGCACGAGACGCTGGTTCGTCAGCCCGGGGTCCGATGCCCCGCCTTCCTGGGTCTGGGCCTGCTGGTCGAGGCCCTGGAGCTGGGTTGCCTTCTCGTTCCGGATCCTGGTGAGCGTGTCGACCAACGTCTCGTCACCGGCGCCGGACTTCCCGAGCTGGGAGGTGTAGGCGGCCGTCGCGGCGTTGACGAAGTCGATCGCGGCCTGCTCGCTGGTGCCGGTACCGGTGATCGTGAAGAAGTACCCCTCGTCCGACGGGGTCGTCGTCAGGCGGTCCGCGACGTCAGCCCGGGTGATCTTCAGCTTGGCAGCGATCTCGTCCAGAGTCGCTGTCGAGGTCGCGAGCTGGGCCTGGGTCTGCACGAAGCGGCCCGCGTCGACCGAGTTCGCGCCAAGGGTCTGGTCCGAGGTGTCCAGGAAGATGCGCGAACTCGCCTGGAACGTCGCCGCCTGCTGCTTGGATATGATCATCGCCAGCGCGGCCAGGATGACCACCGAGATGGCGATCACCATCCACCGCGGCTTCAGGATGCGGATCAGCGACGGGGCTGATGGGGCCCGGCCGGACTCCGTGCCCTGCTGAGAGGAGCGGCTCATGCGGCGCCCGCCTCAGGGCGCCAGGCGCGTGGCGAGGTGCCGGTCAGCCGCAGCTGGGCGAACGCTGACGCAAGCCCTTTGGGCGGCAGGTGAAGCGGAGTCAATTTGGGCCCCCCACAGGAGCGTCCGGCCCGGTCATCGGACCACGGCCAAGATCTGACGGAACCGATTTGTGAGCATAGCCGATAGCGCAAAGTAAGCGACTCATAGCGTGAGCGCAGGCTAGCGGCCAGGGTTTCGCCCGCCGCCTCGCGGTCCGTCGGCACCGCCGCGCTGTTCCGGTTCGAGCAGGTCCAGCGGCTCAGGGTCACGGCGGTCCCGCTCGCCGGCCTGCGGCGACACATCAACCGAGCTTCCGCGCGGGGGCGGGCCCTGCAGAACCGTGGTCCGCTCGACGTCCTCCTGCGCCGCCCCACCGGAGCCCGCGCCCCCAGCACCCGCGCCGCCGCGCACGGAGGTTCCGTGCGCCTCGCCGCCGTGTGCCGGCCTGGCATGTACCGCCTCGCCGCGGCTCGGACGACCGGATGGTGGTGGCGGCGCGAGCGCGGGCAGCCTCGACACCTGGGCCCGTTCCCGGCCGGGGCCCTCCCGTCCGGAGGGCTCGACGACCCGCACGTTCCCGGCCGGCAGGCCGGCCCGGTCGGACGTCCCGGTGTGATCGAACCTCTCGGCCCGGTCGGACGTCGCGATCTCCTCGAACGTCTCGGCCTGTTCGGGCGCCCCGACCTGGACGGACATCTCGGCCGCGTCGCGGGCGTCCGGTCGTCCGCGTGCGTGTTCGCGGACGATCCGACGCAGCAGGATCCACCAGACCGGGGCGATGCCCCAGAACACGAGGTTGTACCCGATGACCGCGCCCGTGGCGTCCGCGAGCAGCAGGCCGAGAATCGGGAAGGCGAAGAGCATCGGCGCCATGGACAGGTTGATCCGAAACGTGATCTTGGTTCGGCCGAGCGCGTACATGATGCAGGCCGGCCCGGTCGGCAGCGCCGTCCCCGCGTAGTGGAACGCGGAGTACACGAGGATGTGGTGCGCCCCGGGCCAGGTGTCACCGAGCAGCGTTTCCCCGATGGCCGGGAATGCGATGAACAGCAGGCTCCACAGGCCGCCGACGCCGACCACGATCACCGTGAGCAGCACCGCCGCGCGCTCGCGCGCCCGCACGGACATGTCGATGCGGCGGGAGAGCTCCGGCACCGCGAAGCTGACGATGCCCACACCGATGACGGTGGTCGGGCCGAGCAGCGTCCGCACGCCGTTCAGCGCCCCGATCGTCTCCTTGGAGCTGAGCAGCCCGATCAGCAGCATCGACGCCTGCAGCGCGCCCTGGACGGTGACGAACTCGGCCGCGAGGTTGGCCGCGTTGGCCCGGTTCTCCCGGACCCAGGTCAACGCCCGCGACGGCGCCGGCCACAGACCGGCCTGCGCGACCCCCAGCAGCGCCGCGACCAGCGCGGAGATGCCCCAGGCGAGCAGCATCGGCGGCGACGCCGTCACGCCCCGCTCGATGAGCACCGTCAGCCCGACCACCTGCACCAGGGCCCAGGCGACATCGTTCAGGAACGCGCCGAGGGGTTTGCCCATCGCGAAGAACACGTAGCGCCAGGCGTCCTGGAGCAGCAGGCCGGGCAGGACGAAGCCCACCACGACGAGGGCGGAGCCGACCGACCCACCGGCGACGGCCCCCACGCCGACGAGCACGATCCCCAGCAATCCACCGAAGACCAGGCACGCTCCGGTGGCGGACGCGGCCGCGTACCTGAACGCGGACACCGACTTGCCCGAGTACGAGATCCCCAGCGGCAGGCAGCCACCCGCCCGGGAGATCCCGATGATCACCGAGAAGATGATGTAGGCGATCGCGAACGAGCCGTACTCGGACGAGCTCACCTGCCGGGCGATCAGGAGCGAGACGGCGGCGTTGGTGGCGCTGGAGACGCCCTGGTCGGCGAGGGTCCAGATCGCCTTCGCCTTCGTCGACCCGCCGCCTACGACGGCCTCCTCGGCGGCGGCCGGCCCGGTGCCTGGACGCTGCTCGGCCACCTCCAGCGCCCCGGTGCCGGAACCTCCGCCGCGTGCGTGGCGCGCCCGGCCGGGCCGGACGGTTCCGTCCGCCGGGTCGCCCTCGCCCGCGGCCGCTTCGGCCGCGCTCCCGGAGCCGGCCGGGCCGGCCCACCGGCCACCGGCCTGCCCCGGCCCCGTTCCGGGCCCCGAGCGCCGCATGACCTGCGTGCTCGCGGCGTCGGACTCCGGCCGGTTACGGCCGTAGAGACGCGGGATGTAGTCCGTCTGGTCGACGGCGGCGGCACCGTCCTCCATCTCCAGCCGGCGCCGCAGCGACGACAGGTCGATGGTGTCGGTGAACGCGTTGATGAAGTGGATGTCGGGGTTGCGGGCCGCGCCCTGCCGCCCGCGGCGCCCGCCACGGCCCTGCCGGCCACGGCCGTCGCCGGCCCGGCTGGTCAGCGCGGTCTGGTCCGATCCGGCCGCGCCGCCGCCCCGGCCCGGTGGGCGCGGCTCCCGGCGCCCCGTCGCCGACCATCCGCGCCCCGATCGCCGCGTGTCCCCCGCGCCGGCCGCGCCAGCAGGGCGCCCCTCGGGGGGGACTCCCACGGAACGCGGTGCGGCGGGCGGCGGCGGGGCCTGGCGCTGGTCCGCCGGCGACTGCCCGGCAGGCGGGTGGGCGGCCGGGGCCTGGGGGGCTGCGGGCGGTGTGGACGGGAGCTGGGTCGCCGGCGGGGGTGCGGTGGCACCCGTGCCGGCGACGTCGACCCGCATGAAGTCATCGCCCCGCCGGCCCGCCGGCGGCAGGCCGGGCGACGGGACGGGTGGCGAGGTCCGCGGTGGTGACATCTGCGGTGGTGGAGTCTGCGCCGGCCCGGCGCCGGGCGGCGGGGTGCCGGCCGGGCGCCCCGGCAGTGGCGTGCCCACCGTGAAGCCGCTCGGCGGAGCGGGCCTCGGCGTGGGCTGACGGGCCACGCCTCCCGGCGGAGGCGGTGCCTGCGGCCCGGTGGTGCCCATGCGGACGGTGGTCTCGGGCGGAACCCATCCGCCGGACGGGGGCGCCCCGCCCGCCCGTTGCGCGGCGCCCCGCTCGCCCTGTCCCGGCTGGTCGTGCCGGGCAGCAGGGTCGGTTGGGGTGCCGCCGGGGGCGGGCGTGTTGCCAGCGGAGTGCCGGGGCATGGGGGTCCAGCCCGGCGGCGGCGTCAGCGCGCGCGCCGCGCCCTGGCTCGGCGGCGTCCCGTCCGGCGGCCGGACGCCCGGCAGGGGCGTACCGCCCGGACGGGGGGTGTAGCCGGGCGGCGGCGTGCGCCCGGACGGCGTGCGCCCGGGAGGCACGTGCCCTGCCGGTGTGTGACCGGGAGGCTCCTGCCCGGCCGGTGGGGTGTTCCCCGGGGCCGGAGCCCGCTCGAACGGCGCGGCGCCGCCCGGCGGCGGGGTGCGTCCCGGCGGCGGGGTGTGCGCGGGTGGCGCGGCATGGCCTGGCCACGGTGTCGCGCCAGAGGATGGGGTACGCCCGTACGGCTCGGAGCGCCCCGGGGCTGGCGTGCGCCCCGGGGGCGGAGTGTGACCCGCCTCCGGCCGGTAGCCCGGGGGCGGAGTACGCCCGGCTGGTGGAGTGCGCCCGGGGAGTGGGGTGCGCCCGTCCCGGTAGCCGGATCGGCTCTCCACCACGAACGGCTCGGGAGCCGGCCGGTGCTGCTCCGGCCCCCCGCGCGGATCAGTTCCAGCCCGCCCGTCAGCACCACCCCACTGGTCAGCACCACCGCGGGGATCGGCGGCGCCCCGCGGATCGGGCGTGCCCGGCAGGACGATCCGCGGCAGCGGAGTGCCGACGTGGACCCCCTGCTGCCGGGGATCGGTCGCGCCAGGCCGGGGCTGGGGCTCGTCGTTCCGGCCGGTCGGCCCGGTGCGCGGCTGACGCGGGGCGCGCGGCACGTACTGCGTGGTGTCGGCGTCGCCGGCGGGCGGCTCGGGCGGGAGGTCCGCGTCGTCCGCGCCGGCCGCCCTCGGCTCCATACCGAGATCGGTCACGCCCGACACCCCGTCCCGCCCGGGACGTCGAGGACGTCCGGGCCGCGGGGTGCTGGGCGCAGCCGGAGGGCTGCCGACGCTGATGTCATCGCTTCGTTGGGTTGGGCTCTCCTAGAGCACGACCGGACGGGGCACGGGCACGACGAAGCGGCCGCCCCGAGAGGCGTACTCCTCCTGCTGGGCCATGATCTCCTTCTTCACGTTCCACGCGAGCAGCAGCAGGTAGTCGGGCTGGCGCTCAAGCAGCACGGCCGGGTCGAGGATCGGGATCCGCGCGCCCGGGATGTACTTGCCCTGCTTGTGCACGTTCCGGTCGACGACGAAGTCGATCAGCGTGTGGTCGATGCCGGTCGAGTTCAGCAGGGTGGCGCCCTTGGCCGCCGCGCCGTAGGCCGCGATGGACTTCCCCTCGGCCTTCAGCGAGCGCAGCAGCTCGGTCAGCTCGCCCTGCAGCACGCGGACGTCGTCACCGAAGCTGCCGTAGCGCTCGAACGTCCCGAGGCCGGCGGTGCGCTCCGCGTCCAGGACGGCCTTCACCGACCCGGTCGGCTCGGCGGCGCCCTGGTGCTGCATCCGCCAGCGCAGCGTCCCGCCGTGCAGGTCCGCGAACTCCTCGACGCCGACGAGCTGCAGGTCGTGGCGGCGCATGAGGGCGTCCACCGCGATCGTGGAGAAGTAGCAGAAGTGCTCGTGGTAGACGGTGTCGAACTCGTTGTGCGCCAGCAGCGCGCCGACCCCGGGGTTCTCGACGTCGACGATCCCGTCGTCGGCGAGCAGGATCGAGAAGCCCTCGACGAAGCTGTTGAGGTCGGGGACGTGCGCCATCACGTTGTTGGCGATGATGACGTCCGCCCGCAGGCCCTCGGCGACGAGCGTGCGGGCGAGGTCGGCCCCGAAGAACTCCTCGCGGGTGGGCACGCCCGCCTTGCGCGCGGCGGCGGCCGGGCCGGGGGTCGGCTCGATGCCCAGCACCGGTATGCCGCGCTCGACGAACGCCTTGAGCAGGTACCCGTCGTTGCTGGCGACCTCGACGACCAGGCTCTCCGGGCCGAGGTCGCGGCTCGCGATCAGGTCGATCACGTGCTTCTCGGAGTGCCGGACGAGCATGTCGGAGAACGACGAGAAGTACGGGTAGTCGGCGTCGAAGATCTCGTCGGCGGGGAGCACGTGAGTCAGCTGGACGAGCGCGCACTGCTCGCAGAAGCCGACCTCCAGCGGGAAGGCCGGGTCCACGGCGTCGAGGGCGTCCGCCTTCACGAGCCGGTTCGCGACAGGGGTGTCACCCAGCGACAGGAAGACACGCGGGGCGGGCCCGTCACACGATCGGCAGGCGGTGACCGGGGCGGCGACGCCTCCCGCGGCCGGGCTTCCTTCTGCTGAGGTTCCGGATGACATGCGTTCCCCTGTTCGAGGTGACCGGCGCGCGGTGACCGGTGAGCGGCGGTTCGGCTGGCTGCACTTCAGCTGGCGGCACTTCAGCTGGCTGTACTTCGGCTGACAACAGTTCGGGCTGCGGCCGGATCGGATCTGATCTGATTTGGCCTCAATCGAGATGATGACGATGTCGGCGTGACGGCCGTCAGCCGCCTCCGGTCGACCGGTCACGGACCACCGACCCACCGACGACCGCGTCCGACCAGATCACCATGACGGGCGTGCGAACAGATCGATTTCCAGGTGGTCCGCTCGTACCCGTCCGGCCGTCCCGAACCACCCCCACATTACTCAGCGTTGCGAACAAACACGCCAGGTACTGGATTCGGCCGCTTTCGCCGCCTCCTCCACGCTTCCCGCCTCGTGCCCGGGATGCCACCCCGACAGGCGCACATCACGGTGACGTGAGTGTCACACACGCACGGAGTTGACCTGACGCAAGCACGCCGGGCATCCCCACCCCGGGAAACCGGCCTGCCCAGCGGGCATGGCCGTTGCCGACGGGCCCGGGACGCGGATCCGGCAAACCGGATCCCCCCGTTCAGGTCTGGCCGAGCTGGATGAGCTCGTCGCCCGGGACGCCGGCGGGCAGCAGCGGCCAGCCGCGGTCCTTCTCCGAGATCACCGAGACGGGCAGCGGCCAGGCGATCCCGAGCCGGGGGTCGTCGAAACGGAGACCACGGTCATGCCCCGGAGTGAACGGGACGTTCATCTGGTACGTGGCCTCGGTGTCGTCCACCAGGGTCTGGTAGCCGTGCGCGAGCCCGGCGGCGATGAACAACGCCCGGTGGTTGTCCGCGGTCAGCTCCACGGCCACGTGTTCCAGGTAGGTCGCCGAGCCGGGCCGCGAGTCGACGATGACGTCCAGCAGGGCGCCGCGGGTGCAGCGGACCAGCTTGGTCTCGCGCACCGGCTCGCCGGCCCAGTGCAGGCCGCGGATCGTCCCGGCACGGCGGTTGTAGGCGACGCTGCACTGCGCGACGGCCACCTCCAGCCCGGCGGCGGCGAACTCCTCCTGGCAGAAGGTGCGCGCGAACAGGCCGCGGTCGTCCGAGAACGCCTCGACGTCGACGATCGTCACGCCGTCGATGGCGGTGGGCGTGAGCTTCACCGGGCGGTCCAGAACAGCTCGGCGTCGACCTGGCCGGTGCCGATCAGGTACTGCAGCTGCTTGAGCCGGGTGTGCCCGCGGCCGGTGAACGTCTCGGTGTCGAGCTGGATGCGGCTGAACACCTCGTGGAGCTGCTCGGCTCCCTTGTGCGCGTCCCAGTCGCAGGAGAAGCCCGGGAGCTGGGAGGCGATCTTGTCGAACGACACCCGGTAGCTGCGGTTGTCCCCGCCGTTGTCGCCGAAGCTCAGCTTGCAGCCGGTGAAGACGGTGGCGACCGCGTCCGCGATCTCCTTCACCTGGTAGTTCTGCGCGCTGTCACCCACGTTGAAGATCTCGTTGTGGACGGCGTCGCGCGGCGCGGTGAGCACGCACCGGATCGCCTTGGCGATGTCCAGGCCGTGCACCAGCGGGCGCCACGGGGTGCCGTCCGAGGTCATCGCGATCTCGTTCGTGGTCCAGGCGACCCCGGCCAGGTTGTTCAGCACGATGTCGAACCGCATCCGCGGCGAGGCGCCGTACGCGGTGGCGTTGCGCAGGAACGTCGGTGAGAAGGTGTCGTCCGCCAGCGGCGCGACGTCCCGCTCGACGTAGACCTTGCACTCGGCGTACGGCGTCTGCGGGTTGACCGGCGAGGTCTCCGTGACGTCCGACCCGGTCGCGACGCCGTAGACGCTGCACGACGACATGTAGACGAACCGCTGGACGCCGGCCTGCTTCGCCAGCTTCGCGAGCCGCACGGACCCCTGGTGGTTCACCTTGTAGGTCACGTCGGGTGCCAGCGCGCCCAGCGGGTCGTTCGACAGCTCCGCCATGTGCACGACCGCGTCGACGCCCTCGAAATCCTCGACGGTGAGGTCGCGCAGGTCCTTGTCGATCGTGTGCGGGACACGGTCCGTGCCGCGGTAGAGCCAGCCGTACTTGTAGTAACCGGTGTCCACCCCGACCACGTCGTGGCCGTCGCGCAGCAGCTCCGGGGCAAGCAGGCAGCCCAGGTAGCCCTCCGTACCGGTGACGAGCACCTTCATCCGAGAGTCCTCCCGATCTCGACGAGGGCACGCGGGGTTCGACGACGGCCCTGCGCTCCGACCACAGAAGGTACCGAGAGGGCCGGAGGTGCCCGCCAGTGACGCCCCACTGTGCTCCTGTCCGTCTGACGACGAACACTCTGCGCATACCGGAGGCCCGCAGGCCATTCCCGCACCGAGGACGCCGACCCTGCCCACCCTCCCCCATACGGATATGACCTACATCACTTCATGCAGCCGACGTGTGTCTTGGTGAACCGACGGCCTGTCGACTCGCAGACAAACGACCGCACAACACCGAGGATGTGGAAAGCTCGCCTCCGGACACGGTGTGTGCGTGTTCGTGGCGTGATGCGCATCCCCCGGTCCGCGCCGCGCGGAGCGTCCGAAGGCAGGTCAGGTAGTGATGGGTCACCGAGGCGCCGCCGGCGGGGCCCGGGCCGGGCGGCACCCGTCGGCCGGAGTCACCGGCGGGGTGCTGCTCGCGGTGCTGTCGGCGGTGCTGCTACCCGGCGCCGCGGCCGGCACGGCGGCCGCCGCGACGCCCCAGCCGGCGGCCCCGGGTGCGAGCGCCAGGCCGGCCCCCCGGACAACCCCCGCGCCGACGGCCTCGGCACCGGGCCGCTCCCCGTCGGGCGGGCTGCCATCCAGCGGGTTCTCGTCCGCCGACGCGCAGTGGTACCACGAGAGCCTCCGGCTCGCCGAGGCCCACCGGGTGAGCCGCGGCAGGGGCATCATCGTGGCGATCATCGACGGCGGGGTGGACGCCACCCATCCGAAGCTGCGCGGGCAGCTCCTCTCCGGCGCCGGGGTCGGTGCGGACGCCGCTCTCGACGGGCTGCGCGACGACGACCCCGACGGCCACGGCACGGCCATGGCCGGGCTGGTCGCCGCCCGCGGTGACGTCGGTGACCCGGCGGTGTGGGGGGTCGCGCCCGAGGCGAAGATCCTGCCGATCTCCACCGGCGAGGAGGCCGACTCCGAGGAGGTCGCCCGTTCGGTGCGGATCGCCGTCGACCGGGGGGCGGGCGTGATCAGCATGTCCCTCGGCTCGGTGGGGCGGGCGACGGGCGCGGAGGAGAGCGCCGTCCGCTACGCGCTCGCGAACGACGTGGTGGTCGTGGCCTCGGCCGGCAACACCGAGCCGGGCGACACCGAGGTGAACTCCCCGGCGAACATCCCGGGCGTGATCGCCGTGACCGGATCGGACTACCGCGGGATGTTCTGGGGCGGCTCGGTCCAGGGGCCGGAGGCCGTCCTGGCCGCGCCCGGACCGGGCATCCGGGCCCCGGTGCCGACCAGGGTGTCGCCCGACGGCCTGGACACCGGAGGCGGCACCAGCAACTCGGCGGCGATCGTCGCCGGGGTGGCCGCGCTCGTCCGCGCCGCGAAGCCCGGCCTGGACGCACCCAACGTCATCAACCGCCTGATCCGCACCGCGCTCGACATGGGCCCGGTGGGGCGCGACAGCCAGTATGGCTTCGGGCTGGTCGAGCCGGTGGCCGCGCTGACCGCCGAGCTCCCCCTCGTGGACGCGAACCCACTGCTCACCGCCCCGATCCCACGCACCGGCAGCAGCGCGGACGGCGGCAGCGGGGCCGGGGGCGGCGCCACCCCCGACGGGGCCATCCCGGCCCTGCCGACACCGCCGCCGCCCGCGACCGCGGCTCCCCCCGTGGGCGCGGCCGGAGCCGGCCCGGACGGGGGTGGGGACGACCCGTCCGTGCTGACCTGGGTCGCCGGGCTCAGCCTCGCGGCGTCGGCGGGCGTCCTGCTCGGCGCGCTGGCGTACGTGCTGGCCGGCGCCCGGTTCGCCGCGACGCTGGGCCGCCGGGGCCGGGCCACGGCCCATCTGGTCACGGAGCAGGGTGCTGGCCCGCCCGCGACGGCGCCCGTCCCGCCGGGCCCCCCGCCCGGTTGGACCACGCAGCCCGGTTGGGCGGCTGGGCCGACCCGCGCCGCACCACCCGACCGGACAGGGCAGCCCGTCCCGCCGCACCCGGCCGGGCCGGCGGCGGGCGGCCCGCGCACCCCCGGCGGGGGCGTTCCCGTGGACACCCGCGGGTGGCGGACACCGCACTGAACCCGCGCGGGTGCCGGACACCGCACCGGCGCTCGGAACGTCCAGGCGTCGGTGTCGGTGTCGACAGTGCCCTGGTGTCAGCGGGGCGGGGGACCGACCAGCAGGCCCTTGATGTAGGCGGCGTGCTCGTCGGCCGTGGCCCTGCGGCCCCGCACCCGGGAGAGCACCGTGCGGCCCGCGTAACCGGCGACGAGCATCGAGCGCATCACGTTCACCCGCGCCGGGGCATTGTGCTTGCGCAGGTAGCGGACCATCGAGGCGCCGCGCATCTGCAGCATCCACGTCTTGCCGGCCCCGGAGCCGCCGGCGCCGTGCGGGACGAGCAGGTCGGTGCGCAGCTGCTGGCGCATCCCCGCCTCGCGGATCGCCCGGCCCAGCGCCATGTCCTCGTTGTAGACGTAGAACGTCTCGTCGAAGCCGCCGAGCTCGAGGAACGACTGCCGGCGGACGGCCATGCAGGCCCCGGTCAGCCACTCGGGGCTCATCGGCCGGTTCGGCGTCGGACGGGCGAACAGCGCCGACGACGGGGCGATCTTGTGGGCTCCCAGGACGTGCATGAGCACCCGACGGGGGGTCGGCTCCCAGCCGCCGTTGCCGAGCTCGGGCTTGTCGTCCTGCCCCTTCATGGTCGCCGCGCTCACGACCAGGCCGGGGTCGCCCTCAAGGTCGGCGACGAGCGTCCTGATGACCTCGACGGTCGGCCGGCTGTCCGGGTTGCCCAGCACCACGTAGTCGTACGCGGACGAGCGGATGCCCATGTTGGACGCCTTCGCGAAGCCCTTGCCGCCACCGGAATCGATGTAGCGGCCGTTCGGCCGGTCGGCGAGGAGCTCGTCCACCCGGTCGACGCCACTGGCGTTGTCGACGACGACGACGGGCATGTCGATCGGCAGCGTCGCGAACATCTGCTCGAGCTGGTCACGGCTGTGGAAGCTCACGAGCTGGAGCTCGAACGACCAGCCGTCCGCGGCCGGCCGCACGGCGGGCACGGACGGCACCCTGGCGGGCGCGGCGGCGGGGCCGTCCGGAGCTGGGCTGTCCGGAGCTGGTCTCTCCAGGGTGGAGCCGGCAGGTGTCGCCTGGTCGGCAACCGAGTCGGGTGCGATGTCCGGCACGGGTCTGTTCCTCTCAGCTCGCCGCTCGGAACGGTCAGCTCACGACGGACGACAGTCACACAACGGACACGGAGGCCCCGGACGCGCTGGCGGGGTCGATGTCGGCTTCGGACGCCGCCGGCTGCGCCGGCACGGGCTGCCGGTCCGGCTTCGGCCAGATCGCCGGCCGGTCACGGGCCAGGAAGCGGCGGACGCCACCGAGCGCGACGGCCTGCAGGAAGAAGACCTGGGCCACCAGGCGGCTCGGCCCGGGCGGGGTCCCGCCCCGCATCAGGACGCCGGCGCTGGCCGCACCGGCGGCGTTGCCGAGCAGGAACAGCCGGGCGCCCCAGCTGTTGCGGGCCGCCGGGACGCTGATCGCCACCAGCGCGACGTGGGCCAGCGGGCCGAACGAGGACCGGACGAGCCGGTGCCCCCACAGCTGCGAGGTGACCGGCAGCGCGCCGGGCACGAGCGCGGCGCGGCGCCGCCAGAGCATGTCGAGGTTGCCGGCGACGATGCGGGTGCGGCGCTCCCACTCGGCGGCGTAGTCCGGCGCGGAGGTCTCGATCGAGTAGGCCTCGGGCTCATAGACCACCCGCAGGCCACTTTCGAGGATGTCGAGCGCCAGCCAGGCGTCGTCCACCGCGGTGTCCTTCGGCAGCGGCCGGAACGCCTTGCGGCGGAACGCCAGCATCTCGCCGACCACGCCGATGGTGGCGCCGGTCGCGGACTCGCGCTGCTTGAGCCAGGACTCGAACGTCCAGTAGAAGCCCTGGGCGCCGGCCGGGTCGTCGACCTGCTTCTCGCCGGCGACGGCGCCGACGGACTCGTCGGTGAAGTGGCGCGCTGCGGCGCGCAGCGAGTGCGGGGCCAGCACCGCGTTGGCGTCGGTGAGGACCACGACGTCGTGGCTGGCCGCGGCGACACCGCGGTTGACCGCGCGGGCCTTGCCGAGCCGCTCCCCGGACGACAGGACCCGGACGCCGGGACGGCGGGCGGCCGTGGCCGTCTCCGCGTCGTCGGCGACGACGATGATCTCCATCGGGCCGGGGTAGTCCGTACCGGCCAGCTCGTCGAGCTTGGTGCCGATGACCGCCGACTCGCGGTAGGCGGAGACCACGACGCTGAGGCCCGGCCACACGTCCGGCTCGGCGGGGACCGACGGCGCAAGCCCACGACTGCGGTACCCGATGTAAGCGGGATACAGAACATGGCCGTACACGGCGGTCGCGCCGAGAACCGCGATCGCGGTGCCCTTCCCGAATGCACGAGCTCCTGTCATGCGACAACCGTAGCGGTGCCTCTACCAGGTGACGGAATGGGCTACCCGGCACCTTACCGGGGCGATCACCGACGCGGGCCGGGCGCAACCCGTCCCTCCCCGCCCGGACCCGCTGTCCCGGCATGCCCGCAGGTGTCCCTGCTGCTCCCCTGCCAGGCGGTCGCGGGCCCCGGGACTACAGTTACTCGGATGAGCGACTCCGAGCGCTGGATCGTCGTCGTCGAGGAGCCCTTCCTCCCCGCGGATGCCGGCGGGCGGGTGGAGACCTTCAGCTTCCTCACGGCGGCCTCGGCGGCCGGTATCCGGATGCAGGTCCTGGTGCCGTCCCGCACCGACCTGGACATCGCGGCCTACGAGGACGCCGTCCCCGGCGCGGCGGTCATCCGCCTACCCCGGGACGACAGCCCGCTGGCGCACCTCTCGCCGCGGCCGTTCACGCACGCGTCCCGCCCGGTCGGCCCGCTGCGCCGGGCGCTGGAGAACACCCCGCCGCGCGCCGACTCCGTCATCAGCTACAGCTGCCGGACGTCGCATCTCGGCGAGGAGATCGCGCGGATCTGGCGGCTTCCCCACCTGGTGCGGGCGCACAACATCGACTCGGAGTTCTTCCGCGTCCTGGCCCGGAACTCCACGGGCCCCCGCGCGGTCGCCTACGAGCTCGAGTACCACCGCCTGCGGCTCGCCGAGCAGGCCATGCACCACTCACCGCTGGTGAACGCCATCGCGGACATCTCCGTGGAGGACCACGAGTGGCGCCGCGGGCGGGCGAGCGTCCCGACGTTCCACCTGCCGCCGTTCCTGCCCGCCAGCACGGTCGCCGAGGCCCGCGCGGCCGGCGGCGTCGCGGACACGGAGCGGGCCGGCGAGCGCCTGGTCTTCGTCGGCTCGCTGGACACGCCCACCAACATCGAGGCGCTGCGCTGGTTCCTGGGCGGCTGCTGGCCCACGATCCGGGTGCGCCACCCCGCGGCCGTCCTGCAGGTCGTCGGCCGCCGTCCGGAGGACGGCCTGGCCGAGTGGCTGGCCGGCTTCGACAGCGTTGAGCTGCACACCGACGTGCCGAGCGTGCTCGGCTACGTGGCCGGGGCGACCGTGTCGGTGAACCCGATGCGCTCCGGATCCGGGGTCAACATCAAGGCGATCGAGGCGATGTCCGCCGGGACGCCTGTCGTCAGCACCCCGACCGGCAGCCGCGGCCTGGGCTGGCGCCCGGGCGAGCACCTGCTGGTCGCCGACGATCCGGGCGCGTTCGCGGACGCCGTCTGCGGGCTGCTGGACAACCCCTGGCTCGCCGCCGAGGTCGGGACGGCCGGGCGCGAGTTCGTCCTGCGCGAGCTCGATCACGCGACGCTCATCGACCGGGTCCGGGGCATGCTGGCCGGGCGCACCGAGGAGACCACAGCTCAGACCGCTTGAGACGGGGCTGGCGGGGCTGGCACCGGGGTCACCCGGCGGGGGCCCCGCACCGGCCCCCGGTCACCGGGGGTGGCCCGGCGACCCGGTCAGGTCACCAGGCGAGTGTCAGTTTGCGGGCGTCGAACGCCTCGGCGTAGCGGCTGCCGCACTCGACGCCGCGCAGCCGCATCGTCGCGCGGAACGTCTCCTCGTCGAACCAGATCCGGTCGTGCTGGCTGCTGAAGTGCCGCTGGAGATGCTCCACCTTGGCCGCCACCACGTCCTCGGGCACCGGTACGTAGAGGCTCGGGGCGCCGCGGTCGCTCTCCCACTTGGGGATCTCGTAGCCGAGGATCAGCGCGCCGCGGAAGGCCTGCCAGGCCAGTTCGGCCAGCATGCGATGGTCCTGATGGGCATCACCGAGCGAGGGCGCGAAGACGATGTCCGGGGTCACCTGCCGGGAGATCTGCAGCAGCATCTCCTTGACCCCGCTCCACTCCCGGGGGAGGAAGCCGTCCCGCACCTCGTGCAGGTGCAGGGAGCCCAGGGACGAGCCGAGCAGCTCGCGCGCGCTCGCCTCCGCCTCGGAACCCCGCTCACCGCTGCCGGAGAAGACCACCCAGTGGACCACAGTGTCCGGATGGGCGGCGATCATCTGCGAGATCGTGCCGCCGGCGCCGATCTCCACGTCGTCCGCGTGCGCGCCGAGGGCCACCACCGTGTAGGCGCTGCCCTCGACCGGGCGGCCCGGCGTCAGCGCGAGCATCGCACGCTCCTCTCGGTTACCGGCCACATGGCGGCCCAACCTACCCGGATCCGCACAGCGGAACATCACCGATACCGCCTGCACCAGCGCGCTCGCGCACCCGCGGGCGAACGCGGTGGCGGTGTGTTCCCTCGCGGGTGCGCGTCAGCCGGCGTGGAAGCGGTTCTGCGCGGCCGCGAGTTCCTCCTGGAGCAGCGACTCGACGGCGTCCGCCGCGTTGTCGACGATCAGCGGGAGCGCCTTGCGCTCGACCGGGCTGAAGTCGCGCAGGACGAAATCCGCCGGATCCATCCGCCCGGGTGGCCGGCCGATGCCAACCCGGACCCGCAGGTAGTCACGCGAGCCCAGCGACGAGGTGATCGAGCGCAGCCCGTTGTGCCCGTTGTCCCCGCCGCCGCGCTTGAGCCGGATGGCGTCGAACGGGATGTCCAGCTCGTCGTGGACGACGATCACCCGGGAGACGTCGATCTTGTAGAACGCCCGGACAGCGGCCACCGGCGGCCCCGAGACGTTCATGAACGTCCGCGGCCTGGCGAGAACGACCGAGCGCCCAGCGAGCCGCACCTGGTCGATCTCGGCCCGCGAGCGGTGGGACCGCAGCCGGGCGCCGGTGCGCTCGGCCAACAGGTCCACCACCATGAAACCGACGTTGTGCCGGTTCCCGGCATAGCTCGCGCCTGGGTTGCCTAGGCCGACGACGAGCCAGGGCCCGTCATCGGCAGGGGCTTCCATCCGCTCGCCGGAACAGATCAGGCCGAGGCAGCCGAGTCGGCAGCCGCGCCCTCAGCGCCCTCAGCGGTCTCGCCGAGATCGGCTTCCATCTGGGCGACCGTGCGCTTGGCCAGGCCCTGGACGACGACGAGCTCCCCGTCGGCCTCGAGCTCGACACCCTGCGGCAGCTCCAACTGGGCGGCCGTGATGCCGTGACCCGCCTCGAGGCCGGTGATGTCGACCTCGATCCGGTCCGGCAGCGACGCCGCGTCGGCCTTCACCGACAGCGCCGTGACCTGCTGGTCGACCAGAGTGTCGGGGTCGGCCTCACCGATGAGGACGAGCGCGACCTCGACCGAGACGTGCTCGCCCCGGTTGACCAGGACCAGGTCGACGTGCTCATAGCTGCCACGGATCGGGTGGCGCTGGACCTCCTTGGGCAGCGCCAGTTCCGTCTGGCCCGACAGCTCCAGCGTCAGCAGGACGTTGGTGCCGGCGTCGGTCTTGAACGCGTGCAGCAGATCGTGAGCGGGCAGCGCGATGTGGCGCGGCGGCTGGCCGTGACCGTAGAGAACAGCCGGGACCTTGCCGGCCCGGCGGGTGCGACGAGCCCCGCCCTTCCCGAACTCGGTGCGCGGCTCCGCGGCGATGCGGACCTCGGACATGGGGGCGCTCATCCTTTCAGCAATGTGAACTCGGCGCCTGGCGGTCACCGACCGCCGATCACCAGGAGACGGTGACTCAGCGGCGAAAGGTGGCTCAGCGCCGGACGGCGGGGCCGCGCCATCATGGACGCGGTCCTCAACAGTACCGGAAGCTTGGCTGTCAACACCCGACAGGTGTCGTGTCGCCCCGACCTCGCTGCCGCGGCTCCCCCGCCCGGCTCGCGAAAGCGCGCAAACTCCCCGGCGCGGTGCGCCCGCCGACTCACCCTGGATGGCGTCAGCGCACCCTGGCCGGCGGGCCGGCGTGTACCGCGAGATCGATCTCGGCGCCGAGATCCGGGCGTCCCACCGCGCGGCGCGCCCGTGGCAGCACCCGCTCCTCGACGTCGGAACGGACGGCGCGGATGTCCGCCCCGGCATCCGCCTCGACGGCCAGCTGGAGCACCGGCCGGCGCGGCCGCCCGCGCACGACCACCCGCACCGCGTGCACCACGGGGTTCGCGACCAGGTCCGCCGCGACGGCGTCCGCGAGCGCGGCGGTGTCGAGGTGAACCCCGCCGACCTCGTCGTCAGTCACATAGAGACCACGGAGCCGGCTCGTCCGGGCCTGGGCGACCAGCCATCCGACGGCGCACAGGGCCACCACGCCGGCGGCCGTGCCCACGACCGGCCAGAACCACCCATGCCGCGCCGCGAAGGAGCGGACATCCCCCCCGAGCACGGGCCGATCGGCGAGCGCCGGGCCGAACAGGCCCGATCCGGCCAGCAGGACCAGCACTCCACCGCTCACCAGCACCAGGCCGACCAGCACCAGGAGGACCTGGTTACAACGGTCCACCACCGGGATGAACGCGCGCGTCGGCGCGGGTGAGCCGGCGCCGGCCGACGGAGCCGCGTGCCGGGCCGGAACGCCGCCGCGGGTCATCGCTGACCCCCGGGCGTCCCCGAGCGGGCGGTGCCGATCTCGCGCTTCGTGCCCGGCACCGCGGCGGCCGGCGACGCACGCCAGGCCCCGGGCACGGTCCGGGCCTCGGCGGACGCGGGCTCGGGCTCGGGCTCGGGCGACACCGGGGAGTTCGACGTTGACAGCGACGACGCCGAAACCGGCGAGGTTGACGTCGACACCGACGAAAGCGAGGGCGACATCGACGAAGCCGAAGGCGACACCGGTGGGGCGATGAGCCCGTGGCCGGAACGCCGGCCAGGGCGCTCGGAGCTCGTCGTGAGCATCAGTCGCGGCGGGCGCAGCAGGTCGAACGACTCCACCCTGCGCGCCAGCCGCGCCCGGACCTCGACCACCGCGCCGGTGGACGTCCGCGGCCGCAGCCGGGCGCGGACCACGGCACGCCGTCGCCGCACCCGGACCGAGGCGGCCGAGATCCCGTCGACCGCGAGCGCGCTCTGCCGCAACGCCCGCGCGAGTGCCCGGCGGGGAACGAACACCGCCGCGCCGGGCGTGGTCGGACGGGTCCGGAAACGCGACCTCGCGCCCAGCCGGGCGCAGAGGAACAGCACGCCGGCGCCGACGAGCACGACGCACACCCCCACGAGCCGGACGGCGCCGCTCGACCACGACCAGTCACCGAGACGCGCCGACCAGGCTGGCCAGTCGACCAGAGCGGGCCCGTGCCCGCCCGCGGCGACGATGATCTCCACCAGCGCGATGACGCCGGCGGCGGCGAGCACCGCCGCCACGAGCGCCGCAAGGACGCGGTTACCGGCCCGCATGGCGCCTCCCTCCCGCGCCGAGGGGGTTCGAACCGCCGGTCTCCGGCACGGGCAGAACAACCGGCACGGTTCGGCCTGCCCGCGAGCGGCCACGCTGACACGCCGGGTCACCACCCGCTCGGACCTGCGCGCGCAGGCCCGAGCGGGTCACGGGCCCGCCCCCGCGGACAGCAGCGGGATGTCGATATCGATGCGGGCGACGGGCAGCCCGGCGAGCGCGGCCACCCGTTCGCGCACCCTGTCCCGGACAGCCTGCGTGGTCTGGCTCACCGAGGCCGGGTAGGTGATCGACAGCGTCAGCGACACCCAGGCCGCTCCGTCGACCACCCGCACCGTCGCCTCGGGACGACCGCTCGGCCGGTCGCCGAACCTGTCGGCCGGCCGGGCGCCGTGCCCGGTCCGCCGCCAGTCCGGACCCCGCCAACCCGGTCGCGGGCGGCCACCGGGCGAGCCGTCGCGCAGGAACGCGGCGACCCTGGTCGCCGCCCGGGGCGGCGGGCCCGCGACAGCCTCCACATCGGCGGCAGCGATCGCGGCGATCTTCGCCACGACCCGCTCGGCGACCAGCAGCCGGCCCGGACCGCCGGCGCCGCCGCCGCCGCCGAGATGATCGGGGCTCACGGCTGTTCCCGGCGCCGGCCGCCGCCGGGGAACCGACCGCGGTCCCGGCCCGGCCGCGACTGGTCGAACCGGCCCCGGTCGAACCGGCTGAGGTCGATCTCGCCGTCGACGAGCTTCCCGACGATCAGGCCGAGGGCCCCGAAAAGCAGGACGATCAGGAACTCGCCGAACCCGCCGAACGCGAGCGCGAGGCCCGCGACGAGCCCGGCGATCAGTCCGAGCGCACTCGATCGCATCCGAGGTCCTCCCTCACCGGCACTGCCAGCAACCTGGCGCGCCGCCCGCTCTCACCAGCAGCGCCAGTGACCTGGCGTGCCGCCCGTTCCGGACCGGCGCGCGCCGCCTCCTGCACGCCGCGTCACCCTGATTCCCAGTCTCGGCCGCGTGGCCTGGACCTTCCAGTTCGCGGCCCGGGCCCTCCAGTTCGCGATCTCCCAGTTCGCGCCCTCCCGGCGGACCAGCCGCGCACGGGCCCGCCCGAGCAGGCCACGCCTTCGGTAGAAGGTCACGGTCGGAGTCGGCCTCGTTCCGTCCGGACCGCCCCCGGCATCGCCGTGGCCGCCGCCACCGGGCCTGCCACCAGGCCCGATATTTGTGCGACCGCCGCCGGCACCAGCCGCGGTGAACGCCCGCAGGCCGGCCTGGAACGCCTCGGGATCGCCGCCGCGGTCCGGGTGGTTGTCGAGGATGAACCGCCGCCGCGCCGCCCGCGCCCGCGCGGCGCGAGGGTCAGGTGACACCGGCCCAGGCCGGGACGTCGACCTCGAGATCATTGATGATCACATCGATTCGGGGACAGCTCGGGGCCGCGAGGGCCACCGCCGCCCGGACCTGCGCCGCGAGCTCAGCCACGGTCGGCCCGAACCGGCAGACCACGCGAACCGTGATCCCCTCCGGCCCGGCACCAGCCGCCGCGCCGTCCTGGGGAGCCATGCCGTCCCGGGGCGTGGCGCCCGCGGTCGGTCGGCCGACCAGTCGGACGACGTCCGGGCAGGCACGCACCCGGGCGGCGACCTCGTCCATCTCGGCGATGCCGGCCCGGTACATGTCAGCTGGTCCGGCCACATCAGCCGGCACGGGGACGTCGACCAGACCGGGCGGGTCGGCCGGTGCCGGGCGGGCTGGCTCCCGCGCGGTCAACGGACCCGTGGCGGGGCCTCCGCCGCCTCGTCGTCGCCGATGTAGACGTCGTCCACGGCGATGTTGACCTCGGTGACCTCCAGGCCGGTCATCTGCTCGACCGAGTCGACGACGTTGCGGCGGACCGCCTGCGAGAGGTCGACGATCGAGACGCCGTACTCGCAGACGACGTCCAGGTCGATCGCGGCCTGCCGCTCGCCCACCTCCACCGACACGCCCTGCGACACGCTGGGGCTCGTTCCCGGCAGGTGCGATCGGAAGGTGCCGATCGCGCGGCTGCCACCGGTTCCGAGAGCGTGGACCCCGGTCACCTCCCTGGTCGCGACACCGGCGATCTTGCGGACCACGGAGTCCGCGATCGATGTCCGTCCCTGCGCCGTCACCAGCTCGGTGGAGGTACGCCGGGCGGGAGCCGTGGACCGCTCGGCCACGCCGTTCCAGTGGCCCTCCCCCGACCGGGCCCGGTCGGGCCCACCGGGCCGGCTCTCCCCCGGTCCCTGGGCAGTGCCTGTCTCGACGCCCTGTGTCCGCGTGGTGGTCGTCATCGCTGCTCCTCCCGCGTCACGGTGCCTCCGCCCGACCGGCGGCGCCGTGGCGGCTCAGGGCCGCGGCGGCTTGGGCCGCGGCGCGCGCCCGGTGGCCGGGGAGGTCACCGGTGCCGTCCACCCGACGAGGTACCCGCCCCGCCCGGGCTAATACGTCCCCGCCGGAACGGGCCGGTACGTCCCGCCGGAACCGGCTGGTACGTCCACGCAGGAAGCGGCCGGGCACCCGGGAGGCGGGTAGCGGACACCGGAACGCACCCGGAGGCGCCAGAACCGGCGGGACGCAAGAGCCGCTCCGCCGCCGCGACCGATAAGTTGAGCACGGGCCCCTACGTTGAGCGCGGGCCCCGGTGACCAACACCGGCCATGCCGAGTGCGCTCGCCGCGAGCGACGCCTGAGCCAAGGAGCGTCCGTTGCCTCGATCGCATCCGGGTCGACGCGCCACCGAACCCGGCCGCCCCCTGCCGACCGTCACCGTTCGCGCTCCCGCCAAGGTCAACCTCCACCTCGGGGTGGGCCCACGCCGGCCCGACGGCTACCACGAGGTGACGACGATCCTGCAGGCCGTCGCGCTGTACGACGACATCACCGCGACGTCGGTCCCCCCGGAGTCACTCTCCGGGCCCGAGGGCGCCGGCCCGGTGTTCACCGACGAGGACCCGATCGCGGTCACGGTCGGCGTCGCCGGCGAGGGCGCGCGGCCGGCAACGTCAGACGACGCGGACGGCGCTGGCGACGGCCCGGGTGGTTCCCCGGGTGACACCGGCGCCGAGCCGTCCGTCTCGGTGGTGCCGACCGGTAAGGACAACCTGGCTGTCCGCGCCGCCTACCTGGTCGCCGAGGCCGCCGGGATCCGCGGCGAGGCCGTCCACCTGACGCTGTCGAAGGGCATCCCGGTCGCCGCCGGGATGGCCGGCGGCAGCGCCGACGCGGCCGCGGCCCTGCTCGCCTGCGACACGCTGTGGGGCGCCGGCCTCGACCGCGAGACCCTTGTCGCGCTGGCCGCCAAGCTGGGCAGCGACGTCCCGTTCCCGCTCACCGGTGGGACGGCGCTGGGCACCGGCCGCGGTGAGCAGCTCACCGACGTTCTCGGGCGCGGCGAGTACCACTGGGTGTTCGCGCTCGCCGACGGCGGGCTGTCGACGCCCGCCGTCTACGGCGAGTTCGACCGGCTCTCCGAGGGCAGGCTGCGCACCGGGCCCACGCCCGCGGACGCCGTCCTGAGCGCCCTGCGCAGCGGGGACCCGGCGGAGCTCGGAGCCGCCCTGGTCAACGACCTGCAGCCGGCGGCGCTGCGGCTGCGCCCGTCCCTGCGGCGGGTACTGGAGAGCGGGCTGGAGCTGGGCGCGATCGGCGCGATCGTGAGCGGATCCGGGCCGACCTGCGCTTTCCTCACCCGCGACGCGGCGGCGAGCGTCTCGCTCGCCGCGAGCCTCGCCGGCATGGGCGTCGCGCGCGCCGTCCGACGGGCCCACGGCCCGGTCGCCGGAGCACGGGTGATCGGCCCGGCGGACCCGGCCGGTCCGGGTGGGGAGCCGGGCAGCTCCACGGCGCAGTCCCCGCCGCTCTCCCCCTCGTCGTCACCGGCGTGACCCGCCCGCCTGCATACTCGGACACGTTCCGGGCACGGAACGCGTCCGAGTACGCGGCGGATGTCACGGTCGAAGTCGTGGGGAGAATCGTTTCGTGAGCCCGGTCGTTGTCTCGTTGGAGAGCGTCTCGGCAGCGCACGGCACCCGAACACTGCTGGACGGCGTCGGCCTCGGGCTCGACATCGGCGAACGGGTCGGCGTGGTCGGCCGCAACGGAGCCGGCAAGTCGACCCTCCTCAACATCATTTCCGGGACGCACCCGCCCGACTCGGGCCGGGTCGTGCACGCCGGTGGCACCCGGGTCGGCGCCCTCTCACAGGCCGACTCGCTGCCCGGCGGCACCGTCCGCTCGGCCGTCGTCGGCGACGTGCCCGACCATGTCTGGGCGGCCGACCCGCGGCAGCGGGCCGTGCTCACCGGCCTCGGCCTGATCGACCGGCTCGACGACGAGACCGGGCCGATGTCCGGCGGCGAGCGCCGTCGCGTCGCACTGGCCTGCCTGCTCGTGCAGGAACTCGACCTGCTGATCCTCGACGAGCCGACCAACCATCTCGACGTCGAGGGCGTCGCCTGGCTCGCACGCCACCTCGCCACCCGGCGCTGCGCGCTGATCGTCGCCACCCACGACCGGTGGTTCCTCGACGAGGTGTGCGACCAGGTGTGGGAGGTCGTCGACGGCCGGGTCGACGCCTACGAGGGCGGCTACTCCGCCTACGTGCTCGCCCGGGCGGAACGCGCCCGGCGCGCCGACGCGACCGAGGCCCGCCGGCAGAACCTGCTACGCAAGGAGCTGGCCTGGCTGCGCCGCGGCCCGCCGGCCCGTACCAGCAAGCCCCGCTTCCGCATCGACGCCGCCAACGCGCTGATCGCCGACGAGCCGCCCGCCCGCGACAGCCTTGAGCTACGCACCTTCGCGGCGTCCAGACTGGGCAAGGACGTCTACGACGTCGAGGACGTCGACCTCACCGTCGGTGACCGCACGCTGCTGCGCGACGTGACCTGGCGGCTCGGCCCCGGCGACCGGATCGGCCTGGTCGGTGTGAACGGCGCCGGCAAAACCTCCCTGCTGCGGCTGCTCATCGGCACCCTCGAACCGGGCGCGGGGCGGGTCCGTCGCGGGGCGAGCGTGCGCCCGGCGATCCTGTCCCAGGAGGTCACCGAGCTGCCCGGCGACCTGCGGGCACTCGAGGCGGTCGAGCAGGTCGCCCGCATCCTGGCGGTGGAACGCGGCCGGGAGCGCACCGCCGGCCAGATGCTCGAGCAGTTCGGCCTGCCCTCGAGCCGGCAGTGGACCAGGGTGCGCGACCTCTCCGGCGGCGAGCGCCGCCGCCTGCAGCTCCTGCGTCTGCTGATGGGACGCCCGAACGTCCTCCTCCTGGACGAGCCCACGAACGACCTCGACACCGACACGCTGACCGCGCTGGAGGACCTGCTCGACTCCTGGCCCGGAACCCTCGTCGTCGTCAGCCACGACCGTTACTTCCTGGAGCGGACCTGCGACGTCGTCTGGGCCCTGCTGGGCGACGAGCGGATCCGGATGCTGCCCGGCGGCGTCGAGGAGTACCTGGTCCGGCGCGCGGCGGCGGGCGGCTCCCCCGGTTCCGGGACGGCCGGTTCGGGTGCCTCCACCGCCTCGGGTGGCTCGGGGCGTTCCGCTGGTTCAGGCGGCTCTTCCGGCTCCGGTGGCTCGGGCGGCGGCGCGGGGGGTCCGGCTGGGCCGGGCTCGGCCGCGGGCTCCGGGCAGGCGTCGGGAACGGACGCGCGTCCGGCCCTGAGCTCGGGCGAACTGCGTGCGGCCCGCAAGGAGCTGGCCCGGTTGGAACGGACCCTCGAGAAACTGGGACGTCGCGAGTCCGAGCTGCACAAGGCGCTGGCCGAGGCCGCCACCGACCACGAGCGCATCCTCACCCTCGACGCCGAGCTCCGCGCCCTCACCAGCGAGAAGGACCAGACCGAGGACCAGTGGCTTACCCTGGCCTCCAAGATCGAATAATCCCCCGCAAGGCCGCTCCGGCACCCGCCCCGGGGCTCGGGGCGGGTGCCGGGGCGGCGAGACAGATGCCGAGGTCGAGAGCCGGGACCAGCGGCGCTGGGAGTGGACGACGCCGGTCAGGCGCGCTTGGCGGCCAGGCGGGCGGGGTCGGGCCAGCGGACGTCCCGGGCCAGCCCGAGGATCTCCAGAGTCTTGATCACGTAGAAGCTGGTGTCGATCTGCCAGGGGCGGACGCCGTGCCGGGCCGAGGTCGGCTCGGCGTGGTGCAGGTTGTGCCAGGACTCGCCCATGGAAAGCAGGGCCAGCGGCCACACGTTGCCCGAGCGGTCGCGGGAGCGGTAGGGCCGGGAGCCCATGACGTGGCAGATGCTGTTGACCGACCAGGTCACATGGTGGAGCAGCGCCACCCGGACGAGCGAGGCCCAGAAGAAGGCCTGGAGCGCGGCCTCGAACGAACCGCCCCACAGGCCGCCGATGACCGCGGGCAGGGCGAGGCTGACGAAGGCACAGAGAGCAAACGAACGGCTCACCCGGACGATCATCGGGTCGTCCAGGAGGTCGGGGGCGTAGCGGCGCTGGTCGGTCTGCTCGACGTCGAAGAGCCAGCCGACGTGGGCGTGCCAGAGCCCGCGGGCGAGGGCGGCCGGGCCGGTGCCGTAGCGCCACGGTGAGTGCGGGTCGCCGTCGGCGTCGCTGAAGGCGTGGTGACGGCGGTGGTCGGCCACCCAGCGGATCACCGGGCCCTCTATGGCCATGTTGCCGGCGATGGCGAGCGCGGCACGCACCGGCTTGGAGGTCTTGAAACCCCGGTGGGTGAAATAGCGATGGAATCCGACGGTGACGCCGTGGCCGGTGATCGCGTACATCACCGCCGCGAGGATGACGTCCCGCCATGTGATCCAGTGGTCCCACAACAACGGAACTGCCGCGACAAGCGCCGCGAACGGAAATAGGATCGTCGCCACAAGCACAAGCTGTTCGCCACGCGCCCGGAACATCGAGGGAGTGGTGGTGTGGGACTCGGTCGGCGCCGGCGACGTGACCCCGCCGGCATCCGCGACGGACTGGTCACCTCCAACCACGGCCGCGCCTTGATGCCTGGTTTCGGTCGCTTTCACCGTGTCGGTAGCGGTCATTGCTTCATCCCGTCCGTCGCGGTGGGCCGCCCACTGCCGACCCTCTGGTCGCCACGTTAGCCCGCCTGGATGACAACGGGCACCATTCACGGCGTCCGCCACGCAAACGGGCCGGACCGCCCAGCCCTCGCCGACGGCCTCCACGCGACGGATGGCATCTTTCCCGATCCACAGGATTCCACCCCCCTCCGCGCCGACACCCCTCGCGACAGGATCATCACCTTGCGTCGGGATCAACCGACGGCAGCGAGAGTGTTCACGCGGACACAACACGAATACACCCGGCAACCTCGACCGGGGGGCGACTACGTGCCGCGACGCCCCGACGCCGCTCCAGCTAGAGCCGGGCCCAGGACACGCCCCGATCCGCACAGCACACCGGGGGGACCACGGACACTCGCCGGGAGGCCCACGCACATTTCTTCCGTTGCCGGGCACGATGGTAGAGTGGGTGGGACAGTAACCCTGTTTTACCCGCGGTCCGCCGTAGTGTAATCGGCAGCACAGGAGATTTTGGTTCTCTTAGTCCACGTTCGAGTCGTGGCGGCGGAGCACAAGCAGTCGCGGGGTATCGAAATTGTTTCGACAAGACGGCGTCTTGATTTTCAAGATACGTCCAGTCAAAAGATTTCCCTCTTTGCCGCTCTCGCGTTCGCGCGATGCGGCAGACCGCACGGAGTCACCCACCGTCGCCGAGGTTGGAGTGCCTCTTCGGTAGGCTGACAGCCGATGCCTCACCCTCCGCGGGCCGGCCGAACAGGACCGACCCCACGGCGCTCACCGTGAGTCAGCGGGTCCGTCCACGGCGCGTCGTTCCCTCGGCAGGTCGGGCGCAGCCAGGTCCATCGAGATTGCGGGAGCTCGTGTGACTCAGCCACGTCCGGCGGCTGTCATCGTCCTGGCGGCGGGCGAGGGGCGGCGAATGCGTTCGGGCACCCCGAAGGTCCTGCATCGCCTCGCCGGTCTGACCCTGCTCGAGCATGTGCTCCGCGCGACCGAGCCGGTCGGGGCGCCCCGGGCGGTGGTCGTCGTCGGTCACGGGCGCGAGCAGGTCGCGGCCATGCTCGCCGAGCGGGCGCCGCACGTCATCACCGCCGTCCAGGAGCACCAGGGCGGGACGGGCCACGCCGTGCGTGCCGCGCTGGCGGCGCTGGACGGTCTCCCGCCCGACGCGTCCGTCGTCGTGCTGCCCGGTGACACCCCGCTGCTGACCGGCGAGACCATCGCCGGCCTGGTCGAGCGCCATCAGGCGCTGGGCGCGGCGGCCACCGTTCTGTCGGCCTTCGTCGCCGACCCGACCGGGTACGGCCGCATCGTGCGCGGCGACGGCGGCCAGGTGCGGGCGATCGTCGAGCAGCGGGACGCCGACCCCGCGACCGCCGCGATCAGGGAGATCAACGCCGGCGTCTACGTGTTCGACGTCGAGCTGTTGCAGTCCGCGCTGAAACGGCTCACCACCGACAACGCGCAGGGCGAGGAGTACCTCACCGACGTGGTCGGCCTGCTCGTCGCGGACGGCGAGCCGATCGGGGCGCACGTCGTCGCCGACGCGGCCGAGGCCGGCGGAGTCAACGACCGGGTGCAGCTCAGCGAGGCCGGCCGCACGCTGCGCGAACGGATCACCCGCGCCGCAATGCTCGGCGGGGCCACGATCGTCGACCCGGTCACCACCTGGATCGACGTCGACGTCACCCTGGAGCCGGACACGACCGTCTGGCCGAACACGCACCTGCGTGGGGCCACGACGATCGCCACCGGGGCGGAGGTCGGCCCGGACTGCACCCTCATCGACACGGTCGTCGGCGCGGGAGCGCGTGTCGTCAGCTCGGTGACCGAGCGCGCCGAGGTCGGTGCCGGCGCCGTCGTCGGGCCGTTCGCCCACCTGCGCGCGGGGACCAGGCTCGGCCGCAGCGGCAAGATCGGCGCCTTCGTCGAGACGAAGGCCGCCGACATCGGCGATGAGTCCAAGGTCCCCCATCTCGCCTACGTGGGCGACGCGGTGGTCGGCGAGCGCAGCAACATCGGCTGCACCACGGTGTTCGTCAACTACGACGGGGTCGCCAAGCACCGCACGGTGATCGGTTCGGACGTCCGGATCGGCAGCGACACCATGCTGGTGGCCCCGGTGACCGTGGGGGACGGCGCCTACACCGGCGCCGGCGCCGTCATCAGGGAGGACGTCCCACCGGGAGCGCTCGCGATCAGGGAGGGCCGGCAGCGCAACGTGCCGGGCTGGGTGCTGCGCCGCCGGCCGGACAGCCCCGCGGCGCAGGCCGCGCTGCGCGCCCGGCAGCATGAGGCGGAAACGGCCGAGCCGGCCGGACACAAGCAGGCCACGCCCGAGCCGGCCGGGCAGGAGCCCGGCCAGCCCGGGCAGTCGGGCGCGTGAGTTGAACCACAGCCCGGCCCCGGGACCCGGTATCGCTGGCGTTTTCGCCGCGCGAGGCCGAACGTAGAAACCGTTTGGCCGCAGGTGGGCTGATCTGCGGCTATCGACACCGTCGTACACAGTCTGCCGCGTGGAAGGGGACGCCTGATCCCGAGTCGCTCGTTCCCGGCCGCCTGCGCCATGCCCGGGCGGAACGGGTAGATCTGACCTGACCAGGCAGTGACCCCAGCCCAGGCCCCGGCGCGACGGGTACCCGCCCGCCGCCGGTCGCCGCCCGGCCCCCGACGACCACCGCGACCAGCAGACGAGCCAGTCGAGTCCGACGAAGCAGCAGCGCCACCAGCAGACGAGTCAGCCGCAGACGAACACATCAACGGTCCACGTCCGCAACCGTCCGTGTCACGGGCCGCCTGTCAGAGCCGCCAGTCATGCCTTGAGGAGATAACGGTGGGATACCAGACCGAGAACCGCCGAAACCTGATGCTCTTCGCGGGGCGTTCCCACCCTGAGCTCGCAGCCGAGGTGGCCCGAGCCCTCGACGTGCAGCCGGTCCCCACGAACGCGTACGAGTTCGCCAGTGGCGAGATCTTCGTCCGCTTCGAGGAGTCCGTCCGCGGGTGTGACGCCTTCGTGCTCCAGTGCCACACCGCGCCGGTGAACACCTGGTTGATGGAACAGCTCATCATGGTCGACGCGCTCAAGCGCGCCAGCGCCAAGCGCATCACCGTCGTCGCCCCGTTCTACCCGTACGCCCGCCAGGACAAGAAGCACCGCGGCCGCGAGCCGATCTCAGCCCGCCTCGTCGCCGACCTGTTCAAGACCGCCGGCGCGCACCGGCTGATGTCCGTCGACCTGCACACCGCCCAGATCCAGGGGTTCTTCGACGGCCCGGTCGACCACCTGTTCGCGCTGCCGCTGCTCGCGGACTACATCGAGAGCAAGCTCGACACGTCCGAAGTGACGGTCGTGGCGCCCGACTCCGGCCGGGTGCGCGTCGCGGAGCGGTGGACCGACCGGCTCGGCTGCCCGCTGGCGATCATCCACAAGCGCCGCGACCCGAACGTCCCGAACCAGGTCAAGATGTTCGACGTGGTCGGCGAGGTCCGCGGGCGCACCTGCGTGATCGTGGACGACATGATCGACACCGCCGGGACGATCACGAAGGCCGCGGAGTCCCTGAAGGAGCACGGCGCGACCGACGTCATCGCCGCGGCGACGCACGGCGTGCTGTCCGGCCCGGCCGCCGACCGGCTGAAGAACTCCGAGATCAGCGAGGTCGTCCTCACCAACACGCTGCCGCTGCCCAGCGAGGCCCGCATCGACAAGATCACCGAACTGTCGATCGCGCCGCTGATCGCCGCCGCCATCAAGGCCGTCTTCGAGGACGGCTCAGTGACCGGCCTGTTCGGCGGGGACGCCTGACCGCACCACCACGCCGGCCACCCCCGGGGTGATCCCCTGCTCCCCCGAAGCCAGGTCCCTGAGCCCGGGCTTCGGGGGCGCGTTGGGGGAGAGCGCGATCTGGTGGGCCGTAGAATCACCCGACATGACGCAGGACCGGCCACGGGTCTCGCTGACCGGCATCAAGCCGACCGGCGATCCGCACCTGGGCAACTACATCGGGGCGATCCGCCCCGCCCTCGACCTGGCGGCGACGTACGAGTCGATCTACTTCATCGCCGACTACCACGCCCTGACCTCCATCCGGGACAGGGCGAAGTTCGCCGCCTACACCCGGTCCGTCGCCGCCACCTGGATCACGCTCGGGCTCGATCCCGAGCGCACGGTCTTCTACCGGCAGTCCGACGTCCCGGAGATCTTCGAGCTGACCTGGATCCTGTCCTGTGTCACGGGCAAGGGCCTGATGAACCGGGCGCACGCCTACAAGGCGGCGCGGGACCGCAACGCCGAGAGCGGCGTCGCCGACCTCGACGCGGGCGTCAACATGGGGCTGTTCAACTACCCCATCCTGATGGCCGTCGACATCCTCGTCATGGGCGCGGACGTCGTCCCCGTCGGCCAGGACCAGTCGCAGCACCTCGAGATCGCCGCGGACATCGCCGGCTCGTTCAACCACCTCTACGGCGACGTGTTCAGCCTGAAGATTCCCGAGGCGGTGCTGCCGTCCGGGGCCAACGCGCGGACGATGCCCGGCACCGACGGCCGGAAGATGAGCAAGTCGTACGGGAACACGATTCCGCTGTTCGCGCCGCCGTCCCAGCTGCGCAAGCTGGTGCGCGGCATCCGCAGCGACAGCACGCCGGTCGAGGCGCCGAAGGATCCGGACGCCTCCGCCGCCTTCCAGATCTACGAGAACTTCGCGGACCCGGAGGCCGTCAAGGACATGCGGGTCCGCCTCGAGCAGGGCGGCACCGGCTGGGGCGAGCTGAAGAACGCCCTGTTCGAGACGCTCGACGCCTGGCTGACCCCACTGCGGGCCCGCTACGACGAGCTGGTGGCCCCGGGCAGCGAGCTGGACGCGATCCTCGCCGCCGGCGCGGACAAGGCCCGCGACCGCGCCCGCCCCGTCCTGGCCGGCGCCCGCCGCGCGATCGGCGTCGGCTGACCGGCCCCGCCTGACCGGCGCGGTCAGGCGGGCTGGTCGGCCGGGAGGATGCGGGCCTGCTGGGCCAGCCGGGCGAACGCCTCGACGTCGAGGGTCTCGCCGCGGGCGCCCGGGTCCACCCCGGCCGCACGGGCGAGCTGCTCGGCTCGCGCGGGTGAGCCGGCCCAGGGGGCGAGCGCCGTCCGCAACGTCTTGCGTCGTTGGGCGAAGGCCGCGTCGACGGCCGCGAAGACCTCGCGGCGCAGACCGGCGTCCGCCGGTGGGGCGGCGCGCCGGGTGAAGGCGACGAGGCCGGAGTCGACGTTGGGCTGCGGCCAGAACACCGGGCGGGGCACCGCGCCGGCCGGCCGGGCCTGCGCGTACCAGGCCAGTTTCACGCTCGGCACGCCGTAGATCCGCCCGCCGGGCGGCGAGGTGAGGCGGTCGGCGACCTCGGCCTGCACCATCACCAGGCCCCGCCGGATCGACGGGAACCGCTCGAGGAGGCCGAGCAGCAGCGGGACGGCCACGTTGTACGGCAGGTTCGCCGCCAGCACCGTCGGCGCGGCGACCGCCGGCGGCAGGTCGGACGGCTCGACCCGCAGGCCGTCCGCCTCGACGACGTGGAGCCGGGCGGCCACCGCCGCCGGCAGCCGGGCCGCGGCGGTGACGGGCAGGGCGGCGGCGAGCACCGGATCGACCTCGACCGCGGCCACCGCCGCCGCCTCGGTGACCAGGCCGAGGGTGAGCGAGCCCAGCCCGGGGCCCACCTCGAGCGCGACGTCGTCCGGGCCGACCGCGGCCAGGCGCACCAGCCGGCGGACGGTGTTCGGATCCACCAGGAAGTTCTGGCCCCTGCGCTTCGTCGGCCGCAGGTCAAGGGCGTGGGCGAGCTCCCGGATGTCGGCCGGCGAGAGCAGCGCCTCGATCTCTACCAGGGCCCGAACGTCCGTTCCGCGTTGGCGGCGACCTGGGCGGCGAGCTCGTCGACGGCCTCGCCGCGGGTCTGTGCCAGCAGCCGCAGGGTGAGCGGCACCAGATACGGGCCGCCGGGCCGCCCGCGCCACGGGACCGGGGTGAGGTACGGCGCGTCGGTCTCGACCAGCAGGAGCTCGGCGGGCACCACCGCGGCGGCGTCGCGCAGCTCCTGGGCGTTCTTGAAGGTGACGTTGCCGGCGAAGGACATCACGTACCCGGCATCGGCGCAGATCTTGGCCATCTCCGCGTCGCCGGAGAAGGCGTGGAACACGACCCGCTCGGGCGCGCCCTCCTCGGCCAGGATGCGCAACGTGTCGTCGTGCGCCTCCCGGTCGTGGATCATCAGGGCCCGGCCGGTCTCCTTGGCGATGGCGATGTGCCGGCGGAAGCTCGCCTGCTGGGCGGCGTGCTGCTCCGGGGGGGTGCGGTAGTAGTCGAGCCCGGTCTCGCCGACCGCGCCGACACCGTCCAGGCGGGCGAGCGCCGCGATCGCCTCGAACGTCTCCTCGCCGACCCCGTTCGCGGCCGCGTTGGGATGGATCGCCACCGCCGCGCGGACCTCCGGGTTGGCCGCGGCGGTCTCAGCCTGCCAGCGACTGGTCGGCAGGTCGACGCCGACGGAGACCATCCGGTCGATGCCGACCGCGCGGGCCGCGGCGATGGCCTCGGCCACCGGAGTGCCCATCAGGTCGAGATGGCAGTGCGCGTCGACCGCCGGGACGGGCAGCGGCTCGGGCGGCGGTGGAGGGTCACCGACGCGTCCGGAGTTCCTCGCCACCCGTTCGCTCCTTCACCCGAAGACACACTCGAGGACACACCCGAAGGCGCACCCGATGACGCCACCGCAGGACACGGCACGACACGGCACGAAGATCACGTCGTTGCCGCCGACATCCCCTTGCCCACCGCAGATCCTAGGACTCCCGCCGGGTGTGCCGCCCCGACGGCCGTGGGATTCTGAAGGAGTGCTTGACCTCACGGGTTTCTGCCGATGACGACTCCGCTCCCCGTCGCGCTGGTCACGCCGTTGACCGGACCGGACGCCGCCCTTGGCCTGGCGGCGCTGCGCGGAATGACGCTGTGGGCACGTGACGAACGGCTGCCGCCGCCCTGGGACGAAGTGGGCGTGACGGCCTACGACGCCCACCCCGACCCGGTCGGCGCGATGCGCTCGGCCGCGGCGGCCGAGCCCGCCGCCGTCTTCGGCCCGGTCGGCCCGCGCGCGGCGCTCGCCGCGCTCGGCGCGACGGGCCGGGTCGTGTTCAACGCCGGCGCCCCGTCCACGCGTTTCATGCGCCAGTCGTTCCCGCACGTCGTCAACGTGGCCGCGCCGACCTCCACCTGGCCGCGTGGGGTGCTCTCGGCGATCCGCTCGGTGGACCGCCACGCCCGCCGGGTCGCGCTGCTGGCCTCGGGGGATCTCGCGGTCGAGCTGACGTCGGTGACCAAGGCCGCGGCCCGCTCCCAGGGTTACGACGTCACCTCCAACGTGTTCCCGCCCGGCCGCGGGGCGCAGGCGGCCCGGCTGCTCCCGCCGGCGGACGTCCTCATCGTGCACAGCGGCGCCGACGACGAGCTGGAGATCGCGAACGTGCTGCTGCGCCGCTCGTGGCGGGCCGCGGCGTTCTCCACCGCGGTGAGCGCCGAGGCCACGGCGACGCTGGGCGCGCTGCGCGAGGGCCTGCTGGCCCCGGCGAGCTGGGCCCCGGACAGCGTCGCCGAGGTGGGGACGGGCCCGACCGCACGGGAGTTCTCCGCCGACTTCGCCACACTGCACGGCGTCCCGCCGACGGCGACCGCCGCCTGGGCGTACGTGGGGGGGCTGATCCTGGGACGCTGCATCCGCCACTGCGGCGGCGTCGGCGACGCCTCGCTCCTGGCCGCCGCGCGCGGCCTCGACACCACGACCATGCTGGGCCGTTTCCGGCTCGACGAGGCGACCGGGCTCCAGGTCGGCCATCAGGTCCCGATCGTCCAGTGGCAGTCCGGCGCGTCCTGGACGGTCTGGCCCCGCGAAGCGGCGCGCGCGCCGTTCCACCACCCGCGCTGGAACGCCCCGCCGCCGGGCGGGATGGACGTCGAGGCCGGTGCGCGGCCCGCGGACGCCCCGGCCGGGGAGGAGACGGCCACTGGCCCGGGCCCCGGGCCGACCCTGCCACTGCCCGCCCAGGACGCCCCCGCCCGCCCGTTCGGCCTGGGCCGGCCGAGGCCCGGGCTGGGCAGCGGCTTCGGTGCGCGCTGGCCGGCCTCGCCCGCCCCGGAGGGGCCTTCCGGCGGGCTGTCGGGCCCGGATGCCGACGCCGGCCGTCCGGCCGGCTGGCCGGGCTGAGGGGGCGCCGCGATGCCGGCACCACCAGCACGTCTCCCGTGGACGGGCGAGGACCCCTGGGGGGCCCGCGGACGGCCATCGGTAGGTCCCGGGCAGCCGCCGGCGGGCCGCGCCCGGGACCGCGGGCGGCGGCGGCGGCGGCGGCGCACCACTGTGCTCGGGGTCCTCGGGGTCGTGAGCGTCATGTTCCTCGGCGCGACCTTCCGGCTGTTCGTCCATCCCCGGCGGGATTCCCCCGCCCCGGTCGACGCCATCGTGATGTTCGCCGGCAGTCCGGGCCGCCTCGAGCACGCGGTGAGCCTGGCCGTGGCCGGGTACGCGCCGATGCTGGCCGTCTCGGTGCCCACGGCGGACGACCCGTGTCCCCCGGCCATCCCGAACGTCGAGGTGATCTGCTTCGCCCCGGATCCGCTGACCACCCAGGGCGAGTCACGTTGGGTGGCCGCCGCGGCCGCCCGGTACGACTGGAAGTCGGTGCTCGTGATCACCTCGACCAGCCAGACGACCCGCGCGCGGCTACGGCTGGGGCGCTGCTACTCGGGGCAGGTGCTCATGAGCCCGGTCGCGCCATCAAAGATCATGTGGCCGTACATGATCGCCTACGAGTGGGCCGCGATGGGCAAGGCGCTGATCTTCCAGCGGGACTGCTGACCGCTGCCGACCTGGCCGCCGATCTCGGCTGATCGCTGCCGGCCCGCCTGTCGATCAGCAGCCGCGCTGCCAGACCAGCGCCTTGACGGTCGCCGCGGTCTGGTAGGCGATCAGGTACGGCCACTGCCGTCGGGGGGTCCCGACGGCGTCCACCAGGACCTCACCGTCGTAGCAGCGCTCGATGCGCAGCCTGGCCCGGCTGTCCTGGGAGCGGTCCGTGACGAACAGGATCGAGCGCCAGCCGTGGATCCTGGCCAGGCGGCCGGCCTCGCGAGCCTCGCCCTGGGTGGTCACCGGGTCCGGCCAGAAGCAGATGACCTGGATGTCCCGGCCGACCTCGGCCGCGTCGGGGCACCGCCGGGTGCCGGGCATCGAGACCACCAGAACCGGGGCGATGCCGGACCTGGCCAGCTCGACGGCCTTGTCCCGCCGTTCGCCCGGACCCCCGAGCATGAAGATCGCGTCCACGGGACGCGGCTTGTCGATCTTCGGGAAGACGATCATTCGCACGTTCAGCACGGCGATCAGAAGCGCCGCACCGAGCGCCCCGGAGCGCAGCGCGCGCCGCCACCGCGACCGCGCCTGCTGTGCGTCTGTGATCACACTCGTGACTGTAGACGGCGTACCTGTGGCCGCGGACCGGTCGAGACGTGCTCTGCTTCACGTTCCCCGACCACCCCCCGCGGTGAATCACCCGACGCGGCCGACGCGGCCGGCCGGAAGAAGTCAGCCGGCATCGCGTGACGGTGCCCCGGAAATTGGCCGGGCGCGGCGCACGCAAATACCCCGGGCACCCATCCCGCATTCTGGTGGGCCTATGAGATCCGGTTTGGCACCCCGCTCCCGGCTCGCCAGGGCCATGCGGGCGGCCGGGCTCCGAGCCGGCCCGCCGGCTGGGCGGCGAACGCTGTCGGGAGGTTCGGCGACCGGCCTGACCAGACATCACCGCGCCCTCACCCAGGCGGCCACGGCAGACATTCTCAGAGCACCACCCCCTTCGGGTGGAGGGGCCGAGTGAACCGGGTTTACCCGTGATCAGCCGACACTTCATCCCATGGTCGACATCGCACCCCAGAAGAGATCTAAGCCACCTGCCACACGCACCGAAGGACCACGACGGAGTGAGTAAGGGGCTGATATAGTTCAGCACGCGGATGTCGGCCGCCGAGGTTTCGCTCAACCGACCTCGACGACTACCGGGTCCGCGGTCATGCGCAGTGGCGCGGCGCCTCGCCTCATCCTTGCCGCCCAGCTCCCGCCGCCCGCCGCGCCGTCCATCAGGCCGAGCCGGGCACCACCGGCGCCGGTCCGACATCGACCGCCGATTCATGCCGTCCACACTTCCGTGTATCGGAGTGCTCGGCCGCCGAGAAAGCCCATCGGGTTCTCCGGCTGCCCGGGTACCGGGCGCAAGAGGGAGATCTTCCGTGGCCGTCCTGGCTACTACGCAGTTCACCGGCTCCGAGACCGAGATTCCGGGCCTTTTTGTGTTCGACGTTACGTCCATCGAGGATGAGCGCGGCTGGTTCCAGGAGAAGTTCCACCACGCCAAGCTCGTTGACGCAGGGATTCCCGCGAGCTTCCGGGTCGTCCAGAACAGCCTTTCCTACAACAAAAAGCTAGGCGTGACACGGGGATTTCATGCCGAGCCCTGGGACAAGTACATATCGGTGGTTAAGGGCCGCGTCTTCTGCGCCTATGTCGACCTGCGAGCAGGGAAGAGCTTCGGAACCGTCGTCACCGTCGAGCTCGACCGGAACCGAGCCGTCTTCCTGCCGCAGGGGGTCGCGAACTCCTATCAGACGATCGAGGACGACACCTACTATCTGTACAGCGTCAACGAGCACTGGAGTGCCGACCGGTACGACAGCTACGTCTTCGTGAATCTTGCCGACCCGGTCCTCGGCGTGCAGTGGCCCGTCCCGTTGCGTGAGGCCGTGATATCCGATCGAGACCAGCACCACCCGTCGCTGGCCGACGTGAGCCCGGTGGAGATCGCGCCGGCCGAGGTCGCCGGCCGCGGGGACGCGGACCCGAGCTGACCGAGCACAGACTGGCCAGCCGCAGACTGGCCGGGCCGCCGGGCTGACCGGCGACCCGGCCTCACGGCCGGCTCGGGACGCCGTGCGACGCCCAGCTCCGGACGACCCGGGCGGGCGCCCCTACCGCGAGACTGAAGTCGGGCACGACCCCCTTCACGACGCTGTTCGCGCCGACGACGGCGCCGCGGCCGATCGTCGAGCCCGCTGTGACCACACAGTTCTGGCCCAGCCAGGCGCCGTCGCCGATCACCACCGGGGCGACGCCCGTGTGGCCCTGGTCCCGGATCGCGACGCCGGCCGCCCGGTAGGCGTGGTCATGGTCGGCCACGTAGACGCCACGCGCGAACATCGCTCTGTCCCCGATCGTGATGCCGCGTACGGCCGACAGCGTGCACCACCCGACGAACGACGAGCCCGCGCCGATTCGAATCACCGGCGCCGCCGGCTCACCGTCCCCATCGATCACCTGGAACCACGAGCCGGGGCCCACATGGACGCCGGCGCCGATCGACATCCAGCGGGCGCCGTAGAGCCGGAACGGCGGCTCGATGTCGGTACGCGGGCCGAGCGCCCCGAACGACCCGGCCAGGAACCGGGTGAAGGCCCGGCTCCGGGCCCTGCGCCACAGGTCGAGGGACCGCTCGGGTAGCGAACTGCTCATGGCCTCGTCAGATGTCGGGACGGGTGACACGTGCCGGATGCGGGCTCGGGCGGGACGCGCGACTGGCTGGGGACGCCGCCCGTGGGCTCGGTGTACGGGGGGTAGCCGGGCCACCAGTCCCGCCGCCGGCGCCAGAGCGCGCGCCAGTCGCTCGCACGCGCCCGCGGCCGCCCACGGGCCAGCCCCGACCCCAGATCGGCCAGGGCCCGCAGCGCCACCCCAAGAACGATCATCGCCAGGCAGAACCCCTGCCGCCACCCCGTCCAGTGCTTCCTCGCCAACGTGGTCTTCCCGCGGAGGACGAGCACGTGCTTGGCCGCCCAGTTCGAGGACGAGGCCCCGACGTGGTGCACGATCGCCGCGGTCGGGACGATCGTGGGGCGGTAGCCGGCGGCCCGCGCCCGCATCGACAGGTCGGTGTCCTCCCCGTACATGAAGAACCGGGGGTCGAACCCGCCCAGCCGTTCGAAGAGGTCGCGTCTGACCAGCAGCAGGCATCCGGTGACGACACCGACCTCGCGGACGCTGTCGCGCTGCCAGCGCCCGAGCGACTCCGGATCGAAGATCCTCGATCCGCGGAACATCGTCGACAGGCCGACCCCGAAGCACGCCAGGCTCCACAGGCTGGGTGCCCCCCAGCAGGAGCTCGGGTCGACCGATCCGTCTGGCCGCAGCGTCCGCCCGCCGTAGAGCCCGCAGGCCGGGTTCCCGCGGGCGAAGGTGAGGATCTCGGCGACCGCCCGATCGAGGACGACGGCGTCGGGGTTCAGCAGGAGCAGATAGTCCCCGCCGGCGTGGGAGGCCGCCAGGTTGATCGCGCGGCCGAATCCGAGGTTCGTCGCCGACTCGATCAGCCGCACCGCCGGGAACGCGTCCCGAATGGCGTCCGGGGAGCCGTCCGTCGAGGCGTTGTCTACGACGATGATCTCAATCTCGGCCCCGGCCGGCTCAGCCAGGACGGACTCCAGGCACCGGACCGTCAGCTCGGCGGTGTTGTAGGACACGACCAGCACGGACACCTCGACGGTCACTGCTCACCCGCCGGGTGGGAGCCGGGACGCCGCCCGGTGCCGTCCGCACCGGTACGGCCGTTCTGCTCAGGCCGGTCCGCCTGGACGGCACGACCGGAACGGGTCGACTCCCCGCGCTTCCCGATGACCTTCGCCGGAACACCCGCGGCCAACGCTCCGGCGGGCAACGACTTCGTGACGACAGAACCGGCGCCGACAATCGTGCTGTCGCCTATCGTCACGCCCGGAAGAACCACCGAGTTGGCGCCGACCCACACGTCGTTACCGATGACGATGTCCGCCTCCCGCTTCGGCTGGCTGTCGATGACGATGTCCGGCAGCGTCTCGTAGTTCGCGGCCGTGAGAAACGTGCCCGGGCCGATCAGGGAGTGCTCGCCGATCTCGATCCGGCCAGTGCGGTCACCGGCCCACAGCGAAACCCGCTCACCGATGTGGGCGAACGCCCGTATCTCCACCCGCTCCCCGTTCCGGACGGAGACGTTCGGCGCCAGGCGGACACCCCGTTCGATCGTCATCCGGCGAACCTGCTGGACATGCGAGTAGTTGTAGAAGTGGAGGATCCGCAGTGAGTGCAGGAGGGCGCGGGCGTCGAGCAGGGAACGAAGAAAGCCGAGAACCCTGGTCACGTCGTCTCCTCAAGAAGGCGCCTGCTGCTGTCGTCACGCTCCCAGGCACCGAGGTCGCCGTGGCGGACCTTCCGGATGGCCAGCAGCTTCGCCACCGCCGAGATGGCGAGGTAGGCGGGGGCGGCGGTGAGCAGCCGGCGATCGGCGGCGACGACGGACAGCCAGGACGCGCTGCCGGTGTTCCGGTTCTCCGCGGGCACCAGCCCACGGCCGCGGAGTTCGATGTTCCCGGCGTACACCCGGATCTTCCTCCGGACGAAATCCCGCACCGTCCTCGCGGGATAGACGGTGAAGTGGACGGAGTCCACCGTGGTCCGTTCCTCCGCGCTGAACTGGTGGTAGAGGTAAAGATCGTCGGCGATGGCCTCGGGAAAGCGGGTGAAACGCTTCCGCCCGGCATCGCTGACACCGACGACTCCGGAGCCCACGTGCCCGTCGGCGACGTAGGGCAGGCGCATCCAGATCCGGTAGTAGTCGCGGACGGGCCGGGCCACCCCGGTCATGCACGGACGCAGCGCGGGCGCCGCGGCGAGTGCCGCACCCGTGCGCAGGACGTCGGCGACCTCGAGCAGCGCCGCTCCGGCGACCTCCACATCGGCGTCGACGTAGAAGCGCGGGAAGGCCATGGCCGCCGCGTCCCCGGTGTTCAGGGCGGCCGCCTTGTTCGCCCGATCCGTCTCGATCACCCGGACGCCACGGGCACGGGCGGCCGCGGCGGTGCCGTCCGTGCATCCGTTGCACACCACGATCACGTCGAGTGCTCCGGCGGGCAGCCCGACGCTGAGCGCCGCGAGGCACCGTCCGATGACGGACTCCTCGTTGTGCGCCGGCACGACGACGCTGGCCAGGACGACGCTGGCTGGGACATCGCCGGCGCCGTGCGGCGCCGGGGCGGAGCCCGCGGAGAGCGGTGCCGTCACCCCGTCGCCGATCTGAGCTCGTCGCCCTCGTGGTCGCCGCCAGGTGCCGCCGCCGACGTGTGGGAGCCGGCCTGCTCGCGGCGGCGTGGCGCCGGGACGGCACAGTCAACCGGCCTCGGGCGGACCCGCTCGCCGGCCGGGCGCTCCCGCCCGGTGATGCGGTCGAAGACATCCACGTAGCCGGGGACCTGCAGGCTCCAGTCCAGTACCTCGACCGCGCGCTGCCGGCCCCGCTTGGACAGGTCGGCCCGCCGCTCCGGGTCATCGAGCAGCCGCTCGATCGCGGCGGCGAACCCATCGATGTCGCCGGGTTCGACGTATTCCGCGATGTCCGCGGCGGTGACCCTGGTCTCGACGAGATCGAACGTGACCACGGGCAGGCCGTAGGCCATGTATTCCATGGTCTTGTTCATGGTCGACACGTTGTTGAGCGGGTTCATCGGGTCCGGTCCGACCGCCAGGTCGGCGGTCGAGAGGTATTTGTCGATCATCTCGTGGTCCGCGCGACCGGTGAAGGTCACGTGGTCGTCAAGATCCAGCTCCGTGGCGAGCGCGCGCAGATCGTCATAGCAGTCGCCGAAACCGAGCAGGGCCATGTGGACGTCGGTGCGACCGTGCTGGTGGACGAGGATGTCGAGGGCACGCAGCGCGTTGTCCACTCCGTCCTGCGGGCCCATCACCCCGAGATAGCAGAGCAGGAACTCGCGGCCTTTCCGCAGTTCCGGGTGGACGGCGCCGGGCCGCATCCGATCGGTGTCCGGGCCGCTGCGCACGACCGTCGTGTCCTGCCTGGTCCGGCCGCCACGGCGGATCGCGATCTCACGGTAGGAGTCATTGGTGGAGATGACGTGGTGCGACAGCCCGTAGGTGATGCGCTCGAGCGCGAAAAGGAAGGCGAGCAGAATCCGCGACGGGCGCTCGAAACGGGACTGGTAGACCTCCGGGCAGAGGTCGTGCTGGTCGTACACGAGGCGCACACCGCGCCGCCGATAGAATAACGCGAGCAACGCGTAGGTGTCCGGCGGGTTGCACACCTGGATAACGTCGAAGCCGCGTTCCCGGTAGACCTTGCGCGCCAGCCGGGCGGTACGCATCCAGCAAACAAAAAACTCTTTCATGTATGAGATTACGCCGGACGTGGCGACGTACGGATCGTACTTGTAGAGGTATACGTCGTCGAGTAGCTCACAGTCCGGGTCACCCGGCCCCTTGGGGCATATGACCCGCACATCGTAACCGGCGCCCACCAGGGCCTGACATTCCAGCCAGACCCGTCGGTCGAGCGGTACCGGCAGGTTCTGCACTATGATCAGCACGCGATTACTCAACGTCACTGCTCCCCCAGATTGACCAAGTGAACCTGCGGTGAGCGCCGCTGCTGGACACGCCCCCCACTGACGACATACTAGAACAGATGTTGTTCGATCCGTCCGGCCCTTTGGGGAACTCGAGATGAACCGGGCGGTCAGGCCGGTCAACGCATCAGGGTACAGTGCCCTGACCATGCGTTTTAGCGGAAAGCTTGATCGTTTGTGGTGAAATCCCGCACCGAGCCGGCCTCGCGATCTGCTCGCCGACAAGCATTCTTAGACGGAAAGCAAGGACGCTGGCTCGACACCTCGGAACTGAACCAGGGCCTTGCCGGGCGGTCCCGGAGAGGTGTGGCGGCGACGGCCGGCGCCCAACTCTGGCGATTGTTCACTCAATTCGGCTCAACGATTATTCTGGCCCGGCTGCTGTCGCCGGACGCCTACGGCCTCGTCGGGATGGTGCTGGCGATCTCGGCTCTCGCCGACCAGCTGACGGACCTCGGGCTCTCCCAGGCCGTCATCCAGCGCAAGACGATCACTCACAGTCAGGTCAGCGCGCTGTTCTGGGTCAACGTCGTGGTCGGGCTCAGCCTCGCAGTGGCGCTGGCCGCGGCCAGCCCGCTGATCGCCCTGTTCTACGGGCACGACGAGCTCGTCGGAATCACCCTCGTCGTCGCGCCGTCATACCTGATCACCGGCGCCCTCGTACAGCACCAGGCGCTGCTCCAACGGCAGATGAAGTTCGGCTCCGTAGCGGCCCGCGACATGATCGGCCGGACCACCAGCATCGTCGTGGCCATCACTCTCGCGTCACTGGGGGCCGGCTACTGGTCACTGGCGCTCATGCCGACCTCGGCGGCCCTCGCCCGGGCGGTTCTCGTCTGGACGGCCTGCGACTGGCGGCCGAGCCGACCGGCCCGCGCGGACGGCCTCGCGCCGATGCTGCGCTTCGGCGGCAGCGTCGCCGGCTCCGGCCTGCTCGGGTACATCAGCCGCAACGCCGACAACGTCCTGGTGGGCCGGTTCGCCGGGCCGGCGGCCCTCGGCCTCTACTCCCGTGCGTACGCGCTGCTCCTGCTCCCGCTGCAACAGGTCAACCAGCCGGTCAACATGGTCGCGATCCCCACCCTGTCCAGGCTCCACGACCAGCCGGACCGGTTCCGCGACTACTACCGCGCCGCCGTGTTCACCGTGGCACTGCTCGCTCTTCCGCTGGTCGTGCTGATGGCGCTGCTCGCCGACGTGTTCGTCACCGGTCTGCTGGGCGCGCCGTGGAGCGGGGTCGTGCCGATCTTCAGAGTGCTGGCGATCGCCGGATTCGCCCAGGCGATCAGCTCGACGGCGACCTGGCTGTGGGTCTCGCGGAACCGGGCCGACAAGATGCTCAAGGTCGCCGCGGTGACCCGTCCGCTCACCGTGTCCTCGTTCTTCCTGGGGTTGCCCTGGGGGCCGGTGGGCGTCGCCTGGGCCGTCAGCATCGCCTCGGTGGTGACCGCCATCCCGATGCTTGCCAGCGCCACCCGCGACACCCCGGTCAGGCTGTCGGATGTCGCGACCTCGATCGCGCCGGCCGTCCTCGCCAGCGCGGTGCTCGCCGCGGTGACCGCCGGGGTGCGGGCGGTGGTGGACCTGCCCCCGATCGCCGAGCTCGTCACCGCCGGGACGGCCGGCGTGGCGGCGTATGCGGCTGTCGTGTTGGCCATGCCGACCTGCCGGCGCCAGCTGCACGGCGTGCTGCGCGGAAAGCGCGGGACGGCGCCGGGTCGGGGGCCGTCCGACAGCCCGGCTCCCGGATCCGTCCCGCCCCAGGATCAGTGGCCGCTCGCGGCGGCGGCCGAGCACGGCGCCCGACGCCGACGGTCACACCGGCGGTCTCGTTGATCTCGACGGAGGAACCGACCCATGCCCGAGCCCGACCCCCTCTCCGCCCCCGCGCGCGACGTCGTGTTCACCCTGTCCAGGGAGACGCTGCGGGACATGGCGATCCGCTCCTACATGCGGCCGCCGGACCGCGTCCTGCTCACCCTGATGCAGTCGCCGCGGGTGCGACGGCTGCTCGTCGCCGAGCCGTTCCGCAGCAGGGTGACAGCGTTGGCGAAGGGCGACCCGGTGGTGGCCATTCCACCGACGAGCAGGCCGGACCGCTACGTCGTGTCCGCGCGCCGCTGGCGTCGCGAGGACCCGGTCTCGCCCGCGATGCTGCGTCACACCTACCGGCGCTACGACCGGGTGCTGCGACGGGCCGCGGAGCAGGCCCGCTGCGAGCGGCCCGTGGTCGTCACGACGTACCCGCTGCTGGCCGGGCTCGCCGAGCTGGAATGGGCCGACTCGGTCGTCTACTTCGCCCGTGACGACTGGGCGACCTACCCCCCGCTGGAACGCTGGCACCCGGCGTTCCAGGAGGCCTACGCCGAGATCCGCCGCCGGCGGCGGCCGGTGGTCGCGGTGTCGGAGTCGCTGCGCCGGCGGCTCGCTCCCACCGGAGGCTCACTGGTCGTCCACAACGGCGTCGATCCCGCCGAGTGGGAGCGGCTGCCGCCGGCACCCGCGCTGATCGCGAGCCTGCCCCGGCCGTGGTGCGTCTACGCGGGCACCGTCGACGACCGGCTCGACGTCGACATGGTCGCCCGGCTGGCGACGGAGAGCACGGTGATACTCGCCGGGCCCGTCAAGGACGAGCGACACGCCGCCCCGCTGCGGGCGTTGCCCTCGGTCGTCCTGCCAGGCCATCTCCCCCGGCCGGCCGTCACCGGGCTGATCGCCGCGGCGGACGTGTGCCTGCTACCGCACCGGGTGACCTCGCTGACGGAGGCGATGGATCCGATCAAGCTGTACGAGTACCTGGCGGCGGGGCGGCCCGTCCTGGCGAGCGACCTGACACCGGTCCGGGGCATGGGACCGCGGGTCAGGCTGCTGGCGCCGGGCGACGATCCGGTGGCCGCGTTCAGGGAGGTCCGCGGCTGGCCGGAGGTGACCGAAGCGGAACGCCACCGGTTCGTCGCAGCGAACAGCTGGTCAGCCCGTCATATGGAGCTGCTGGACTTCGCTCTTGGCGGCGATCCGGAGCGGCAGCGGCGGCCCGCGGCCCGGCCGGCCCCGCCGATCGAAGGCCACGCTAGGGCGACGTCAGCGAGGGCCGGCGAGGCGACGTGAGACCGGCACCCGCGAGGGCCGGCGTACCCGCGGCCGGCCCTCGCGGCGCTGGTTCACGCGATGCCGGCGGGCTGCCGGGCCGCCGGGACCAGCTCCGCCACGCTTGGCTGGTCACCGCGCGGGTCCCGCCACTGGACGGGTGCCGCCGCGGCAGGCCCGGCCGGTGTGGGCACGGGCCGCTGTTCGAGTCGCCACAACGCGCCGGTGACACCCAGCGTCAGGTAGAACAGGCCGGCGAAGGCCGGGAACGACAGTGAGTCGAAGCTGTACGAGGCCGCCGCGACGGCGACGAGCATCGCGGCGAGGGCCTGGGCCAGTTCTCGGGTCGCCGCGTCGGCGGCGCGCCGGGCCACCCCGAACGCCATCGTGATCCCGCCGAGCATGACGATGACGAGCGCGGCCAGACCCACGTATCCGGAGGTGAGGATGGTCCCGAGGTACTGGTTGTCGAGGAAGAAGTACTTCGCCGGGATGAAGGTGCCCGGCCCGCGCCCGAACCACGGCCGCTCGCTGATGTAGGCCTGCGCGACCGCGTAGTCCGCGATCCGTCCCTGATAGCTGGGATCAGTCTTGTAGTTCAGGAACAGACTGCGCAGCGTGCCGAGCACGCCGGGCACGGCGGCACCGAACGCGCCGACCCCGATCACCAGCCAGACGAACACGTTGAACCGCCGCCGCCAGCTCCACACGATGCTCTGGACCAGCAGCACGCAGCCAAGCCCGATGATCGCCGTCCGGGAGACGGAGAGAGGGGCGGCCGCCGCGGTCAGCACCAGCGCCCCGGCGGCACGCTGCCGGGCGCCCTTGGTGACAGCGTGAGAAGTCCGGTACAGCGCCAGCGGGACGACCATGGCGACGACCACACCGAACTCGATGTAGTGCGACGCCGTGCCGGCGACCCGGGAGGTGCCGCCCCCTCGTGAGACGGACTCGAGCGCCGGGGACCACATCACGAACCCGGGAAGCCGCAGGTACCTGCTGTAGTCCTCGTGCGTCAGGTACTGGACGATTCCGAACAGCGCCATCACGGCCCCGAAGCACATGATGCGCGAGATCAGGACCTCGAGCCGGGCCCGCGAGGGAATTCCGTCGGCTGCCGCGAGCGCGATGCCGACGAGCGCCAGGACAGCCAGGATCGACCGGTCCGAGGCACGGGCCTCCACGCCGTCGAGCCCGCGGCGCTGACCGGCCACATAGGCGGCGAGCAGCGCACCCAGATAGATGAGCAACAGGCCCCGGACCGGCTGGCGGCCACGGCGGACCAGGCCGGGATGCAGCCAGGTGCACAGCCAGGCGCAGGCCAGCACCAGGCCGAGCAGGAACACCGGCCGGCCCGCGGCGCCGAGCGACTGCAGGGTGTTGCGCGCCGGGATGACGAACAGCAGCACGCCGAGGAGTGTCAGCACGCTCACCGCGTCCGGCCGCCACCTGGCGATCGGGAGCGCCGCCACCGTCCGGAGCGCCGCCCGTCCGGGCAGCGTCACCGCGGGCGGCCGCTTCGGTCGAGGTCCGGCGGGACGGGCCCCGCCCCGAGTCGGCTGCCCGTCCGAATGGTCACCGTGTCCTCATTGACCGCCGCGGTCTCGTACTCCGGTGTGTCCCTGCCCGGTGTGTCCCCGGCTCGGCGCGGCGAGGCCAGTGGATCTCCCAGCGGATCCGGCTCCCGAGTCAGCGGGCTCCGCGGTGATCCGGAGTCCGGCGGGCTGTCGAGCCGGCCGGTTCCACCGGCCGCGGCGCGACGGCGGGCGGCGACGAAGCCGTCCAGCGCCACCGCGAGGCCCACCGCCGCAGCGAGCGCGACGACGCCGATGACGATCCGCTGGCGGGAACGACCCGGGTACTGGGCAGGTGAGAGGTTGGCCCCCTCTGCCGCCGGCATGATCGAGTACTGTGCACCCGGAGCGGTGACACCAGTGCTGGCCTGGTGCGCGACGAGGTGTCGGTTCGCCATCGCGACGACCTCCTCGACGGTGCGACGGGCCAGGTCGGGCGTCGGGCCCGTCACGCTCACCGACAGGACCAGCTTCGCCCTGGTCCAGCTGACCTTGTAGGTGGGGAGAAGGCCCATCTTGTGGATCTGTGCGCGGGACGCGTCGGCGTCCATGGCGCGTTCCTCGAGCGAGCCGGCGAAGCCGACGCCGCCGGAGTTCTCCACGCTGCCGGTCGGCGCACTCGCGCGGCTCGGCGGGGCGTTGACGAAGGCGTCCATGGCCGCGGAGTACTGCGGCTTCACTCCCGAAGTGGTGACCAGGGCGGTTGCGATCCCCACTGCCACAACCGCCAGGAACACATACCAGCGCCGAATGGTGATGCGCACGATCTGCCATATATCCATCTGAGCATTCCCTCCCCTCCCACGCCGCCGGCGCTCACCGACGGCAGATACTCTGATCGCCTTTTCGGCACGTCGTCAGACCCAGCAGGTCCTTGTTCCTCCCGCACTTCGCCTGGACAGCGCCGTCACGCGCCACCGGCGCCTTCTCGCCCGGCCCGCGGCAGATCACATCCCTCGCAACAGACCGGCCAACCGGCCCGCCTGCGCGCCGGTGTTGAACGTCGTCTCGACCGCCTGGCGGCCGGCCCGCCCCATTGCCGCGGCCCGGTCGGGGTCAAGCAGGAGCCCCGCCAGCTCCGCGGCAAGGACGCCGGAATCACCCGGCGGAACAAGCAGCCCTGTACGCCCGTGATCGACGTAGTCGGACATTCCCGGGGTTTCGGTAACCACAACCGGGCGGCCCGAGGCCATGGCCTCGAGAACGACACTGACGCCGCTGACATGTAGGTTCGGCCGCAGCGCAACCACCACCACAGAGGCGCGGGCATAGAGACCAACAAGATCGACGTGGCTCATTCTCGGATGCCACTTCCCGAGCCTTACGGGAATCGTCACCTCTCGACCGGTCACCAGTTCCAGGCGCAGCCCAGTGACTTTTCCAGCCGCGTCCGCGATGGCAGCGAGAAGCGTATCATGGTCCCGATGCCGGTCATTTCCGACGCTGACCACCAGACCGGGCACCGGATCGGTTCCGGCCGGCCGGAAGAAGTCCGCGTCGATACCGAAGGGCAGATGGGCGAGTCTGCGCTCGGCGACCTTCAGGACGTCCCGGAGCACCGGGAGCTGGGCACTCGACAGCGCCCAGACCAACTGGGCCGAACGCAGCGCGCGGGGCGCCAACGCCAGTGCCCCCCGCGGCCGGCCCACCGAGTCGGTCAGCCAGATCACGCCGGTGGCGACCGGTCTGCCGCCCCGCCACCGCTCCATCGAGGCAGCCGGTACCCCGGCCCGTTCGTCCCAGCACAGCACCGCCTCCGCCGCCGCGTCGATCCGACGCGCGGCGACCTCCCGCCACTCGAAGCCCCCCAGCGCACGGGTGGCCCTCGCGCCCGGCGCCCGGTGGCTCACGGCCGGCAGCGACCCGCTGGTCCGAAAGCCATGGTCGGCAAGCCTGTTCAGCCCGTACGGCCAGACGTCCGGAACCTCGCCCCGGGCGTGTCGACGTTCCCAGTCATAGGGGTCGAGGCCCCGGCTCAGGAGCACATCCACGACCGGCCGTGGCTCACGACTCGTGCCGGCCGTGTCGGCACGAACGGCCGTGTCGGCACGAGCAGCCGTGTCGGCACGAACACCGACACCGTGTCGCGGTGCGGCGGTCACGGCGCGAACTCCCGGCACCTCTCCAGGGCCTCGTCCGCGCTGGTCGCCCAGTGCACGAGGTCGCTGTCCGAGGTCCACGCCTCGAAGGTCCCACTGACCTTTCCGTAGCTGTTGTCAAACACCGAGTGGGGGATACCGAGAAGCAGGCAGAGAATGTGCGCGTGCAACCGGTCGGTCACCACATAACGCGCGGTGCACAGGAGGCTCGTCGCCGTTCCCACGCTTGTCTTCGCCATTGTTTCATAGGCCGCGTGCAGCGCGGGGCGGGCCGCCCGGTGCGCATCCGGATGCCGGGCCAGGGCATGCCGCTCGAGTTTCGGCAGCGCCTTCGCCGCTCTCCACCGCGCCGCGGGCAGGCCACGCATTCCCCAGTCGGCCCGACGTATGCCGGGGCCGGCCACGCCCGCGATGGCTCCGGTGCCCTCAACGTCATCGCGGGCAAGACACAGCACGCCGTCGGGACGTACCGGCCACGGCGGTCTCAGCGGGCCGTTGGCCAGGGCCGAGTCCGGCGCGAACACGAGCGGCACATCGAAGTTCTCGGTGGCGAACGAAAGGCTGCGCCGTTCACGGACCATAAGAGTGAAATGTGGGTGGGCCGCGGTCACGCGCTGGGCCTCGGAAAGCGCCGTCCGGCTACGGAAGGAAATACTCTGCGGAAGTTGGATCACGGTACGGTCCGGGAAGTCACGCAGGGCCCGGACCCGGAGCTCCTGATGCCCCGGCCAGAGGTCACCGAAATTCCCCCCGCCGAGTAACAGGACAGGCCCCTCCGGCAGTGCCTCCCGTAACCGGTCCGGCCGGTAGCGCGCGGTGTCCGCGACGTAGGCGACCCTTACTCCCAGCTGTCGGAGAATCTGGCGTACGCCGAGCCAGATGGCCGAGTCACCACTGTTGCGGTGGTACGGGAAGTCGAGGAGCGCCACGTCGGTCGTCCCCGGCGGCAGCAGGTCGGCGACGGCGGCCGTGGCCCGCGTCGACAGGCTCTCGATCAGGCGGGCAGTGGATGCGACCGCTGCCGTCGAGGCATACGGGACCCCTGTCGCGGCCTCCGTCATTACTCGCGTCCCCCAACATCCCGTAATCCTCGGATGGTCCGTCGGTACAGCACCGCGTCAGGTCGTCGCGGCCCGGCCGTGCAGGGCCCGCCGCCGCACAAGCCGGTGCACCCGCCGTGCGTCGGACCTCGCGATCGCCTCGGCAAGCGCCCTGACGAGCACGGGGTCACGGTTCGCCCGGCGAAGTTCACGCAGGTTCACGACCGCCCAGTGCCGGGGACCTCGGCCGGGGAGGTCAACCCGCCGCACGACATCCGGATCAAGACCGGACGGGAAGCAGGTGAACTCGCCGAGCACGCCGAGGGACTCCAGGGCGAGCATCGTGCGCAGGCACTTCTCGCACCTGCCGCAGTTGAAGTCGCCGCCCGGGTTCTCCCAGCAGACCCTCAGGTTCCGCCGGACGGCCGGGTGCCTCGCGATGAAGGCGACCTTCTCCTGGCGGGTGGCGTCACATCCGTCGTGCTCGATCGCGATCTGGTCGCTGGACAGCAACGGATCGGTGAGCGGGTGTGAGGCGAGCGGCTGCAGCTCGTGGTAGGCGAGAGTCCCGGCGACCAGCGCACGACCGAACCGCCGGGACAACAGGTGCGCGACGGTGGCGAGCCCGGACGAGACGTAGGCGGGCCAGCTGACGTGCGGATCCGACAGCGCGCGCAGGTCGGTCTCGAGCTCGATCAGCTCCTTGCCGAGGCTCTCCACCGTCCGGCGCAGGCTGTCGGAGACGACTCGTCGCAGCTCGACGTCCTCCAGACCGACGTCGAATCCGTGCACGTAGACGACCGCGTCCACCCTGTCGATGTTGCGTAGGAGCGTGTAGAAGCTGTCGACCCCGCCGGAGAAGAAGCAGAAGGTCTCGGCCCCCGCCGGCCGGACCGAGCGGGCGGTCCCGGTCAGCACCTGTACCGGCTCGAGGGTGGGATACCACCGCGACATCAGCGCCTGGTAGTCGTCCACCCTGGCGGCCAGCACCTCGCTGATCGGCCCCGCGCACTCCAGAGTCACGCCGCGCCGCATGGCGATTGTCAGCGCGGTGGTCAGGCCGGCGTTCGCCGTCTCGGCAAGCTCGACGTCCGAGGAACGGAAGTACGCCTCTTCCACTCCCCTCAGGCCACGCACACCGATGGAGACCAGATCGCCCGACGCGGACGAAACCTCCACCTTCATGGCTTTCCCCCCAATTATAGCCCTGATAGTGAGCAGGGTCGAGCATAACGGGGTGGGGACACCGAGATACGGGAATTCCGGGATGTCCTCGACCCATCTGGTCGAACGGTACTACCTCGACGGAAGATCCGCCGGAGCGGCTACGCGGCTGCCTGAGGGGAGCCGGCGCGACTGCGCCGGCTCCGACGGCCCGAGAGCATCATCGGATGCCGATTGTTTGCTTGTCGTCAGAATTTGTTTGCTAGACGCCAGGAATCCGAAAGTGGCGCCGCGGCCGCATCTCCGGCAACCGGCCCGGCGCCCGCCGAGCCGAATCGACTGCCGCGAAAGAAGATCGGCCGCGACACCCATTCGCCATCCCCCACCACCATGTAGCGGCGCGAACACGGAGAGTGCCTGGACGGTTTCCGGCAAGAATTCAAGCCGATTTGCAGCTACGCCCTCCGGTGTGTGCTTAAACTGGTGGGGCTCTCGCGCAGACAGGGTTCAAAGCATGAAGGTCGCAACGTCTCCATCATTCAACAATCCGATGCCGGTCCGTTACATTCGGTCGACCGGCAGAGAGTTGCCCTGCCCCCGGCCGCCACGGACCGGCGGGGGATCAGGAAGGTGGACGGCAGCCAGGGATGCGTGTGGGCGCAGGGGAAGTCCACGCCAGGAACACCGCCGCCGGGTCGGTGGCGCGAACAGCGGCGGCGGCTTCCAGGAACCAATCGGCCGGCGTCGGATATCCGACATCGACCGGCCCGGCCCCGAGGGGCCATCGCAGGTCGCAGCGTCGAGTCGTTCACAGGAATGCGTCGACGCGCCTACCGGGCGCGTCGGCGAGGGGGGGGAAGGTTACGTGCCTGTTCGTCGAAGTATCTACGCACTCAGTCTGGCCGAGGTCCAGGCGTTCACCGACGCACTGAACACCCTGAAGCAGTCAGGTGTCTACGACCAGTTCGTGACACGGCATCACACCGCAATGATGACTTTCACACCGACGTCACAGGCCGTACGGAACGCCGCACACAAGGGACCGTCGTTCCTGCCCTGGCACCGCCAGTCACTCCTCGAGTTCGAATCCGCGCTCGGTGCGGTCCTGCCCGATTTCGGAATCCCTTACTGGCCGTGGGAGGCCGACGCCGCGTTACCTGACCCGAAACAGGCGCTGATCTGGACGGCGGACTACTTCGGTGGGAACGGTCTGCAGAGCAACGGCTGGTATGTACAGGACGGACCGTTCGTCAGCTGGCAGGCGATCATCCTGAACAGCTCGACGGGTCAGCTCGTCCCCCGTTCAAGGGCTGGACTCATCCGGAAGTTCGCGGTGGACACCGGCGCGACAACCCTGCCGACACAGGCGGACGTCACCGACTGCCTCACCGAGTCGCAGTACGACCGCTCCCCCTGGATCGACTCCCAGAGCACGAGTCCGAGTTTCCGTAACCGGATAGAGGGCTTCCTCCGGCACGCCGGCGAGTCGTCCACCCAGGCGAGGATGCACGGCCGGGTGCATCGGTGGGTCGGCGGCGACATGGGCGTCAGCACGTCCCCGAACGACCCGATCTTCTGGCTGCATCACTCGAACGTCGACCGGATCTGGTCGGTGTGGCAGGCGTCCGGGCACGCCACCGACTACCTCCCGGTCACCGGCGGGCCGACGGGCCACAACCTGAACGACGCGCTGCTGGGTCTTGCCACGTCGGGAGTCACGCCCGCCTCGTTGCTGGACATCACCGCACTCGGCTACAGCTACGAGTAGGGGAAAGACATGACCGAGATGTCGCGCCGGCGGGTACTGAGCAGCGCCGGAGTCGCGGGTGTGCTGGCTGCCACCGGGTTCGTCGCCACACGGCCGACCGAGGTGGAGGCCGCCACCGCGGATTCCCTCCGGTCCTTCCGCTCGGGCCAGATCAAGGACCTCAGGATCGGCGGGCGAGCAGTACGGATCGCCGAGAGCTCCAGTGATCTCGTCGTCACCGTCGACGGGCGGCAGCTGAACCACGTGCAGATCCATCGGGACAGCCCCACCCGATACCTGTCCCATGTCTTCCCGCACCACGAGTTCGCGGACGTGAAGTCACTGGTCGCGGCCCTGGTCGAAGGCGACCGAACGCTCCTCGTTCTCTGAGATTCGCTGAGGCGAGTCTCCGCGCCGAGCGCCGGCCAGACGCAGCTGTCCGTGGGTCCCGGTCGCGACCGGGACCCACGGATCCGTACGAGTGGTGGATCAGGGGGCTGTCGGGTTTGGAGCGCCCGACAGCCCCCTGATCACCTCAGCATTTGGGGTCGTCGTTCACCGGACGGCCGGTGTCGGCCCAGATGTTGGACTGGTCGAACTTCACCTGGCTGCCCTTGAACGCCTTGATCCCGTACAGGCAGTTGCGGCCGAACCGGTTGTTCACGAAGGTCACGTCACCGGCACCGTTGAGGGTGAAGCCGCCGCCGTTGATGAAGTTGCCGTCGAAGACAACCCGCGAGATCGGCCCGATATTCTGCCCGAACATGTAGCCGGCGTTACTCGACTCGCCGGTCGTCTCGTTGATGGGAATCAGGGTGTTGTGACGCAGCACGATGTTGCTGCCGCCGGTGGTCTGTACCGCGTCGTTGTGGCTGGACGGGGTCTGGGCGAGGTGATGAACGTACGAGTTCTCGATGAGGATGTTGTCGTTAATGAAGAAGCCGTCGATCGTGTTCGAGATGTTCACCCGGCGGGCGGTGAAGTCGGCGGTCGACATGCCGGAGTTCGAGGCGCCCTGCCCGTCGATGGTGACGTCCTCGACCAGCAGGTTCTGGCCGAGGTTCTTGATCACCGCGGAACCCGACGACCGGCAGGAGACCCGGGAGTTTCGGATGACGACGTTGTCGGCCTCCACTCGGATGCACCCGCGCACATCCCTGTTCTCGATCACCGTTCCCGCGCGGGTGATGCGCTGGTCACCGGAGAGGAGGGTCAGCGACGTCCCCGCCCGGACGCCAGTGGTGCTCGAGTTGGGCATGCCGGCCGGGATCGGCGTGATACCCGACCCACCCGGCGCGGGCGGTGCCGTGCTCGGGCGCGGTCGCTCACTCGTCGGCGCGCTGGGAGTCGCGCTCGTGCCAGGCCGCGGGCTGCCGCTCACCGGCGGGGACGCGCTCGGCTGGCCGCCCGTGGTCGCCGCCGGCCCCGTCGGGGCCGGCGATGACGGCCTCCCGATGAGAAGGGACGCATCGTCCGCGTAGAGGAACTGGCCGGCGGGAAGCCGGTCGGCGACGACCGCGAAGTCCAGCCGGTGGCCCGTGGCAGTCGCCCGCAGGGAGACCTCGACCTTTCGCCAGGTGGCATCGTTCAGGGTGACGTTGGTCAGGGCGCGTGCGGCCGTGCGGGCACCGTCGAGTTCGGTCAGCTTCAGCTGGACGCGGGTGCCCGGGGCGGTCGTGCGCACCCAGACGGCGCCGAGATAGGTCAGCCTGCCGCCGGTCCAGGTCACGGCGTCCGGGGTGTCGGTCAGGGTGATGGCGGGTACCCGGGCCCTGGCCGTGACGATCGCCGCGCCGGACCCGCTGCGGCCGGGCACCGTCGGGGACAGGCGAGCGCTCTCGGATGGCCCGGCCGACCAGCCCGCGACCGTGTTCTCGAAGCCAGGGTTCGGAAGGAAGTTCACACCGGTCTGGTATCGCGGCTCGGTGTCGGCCAGCTGGATGGGCTTCCCACCCGCATCGTCGCCCCCGAGCGCGGAGTACAGGATCACGCCGGTCGTCCCGCCGACCACGACAAGGAGACAGAGGGCGGATAGCAGGATCTTGCGTCTGGCGGTTCGGACCACGCGGTCACGCCTGCGCCGGTCACGCCGCCCCACCCGGCGGCCCGCGCCACGCGAATTCTGTGCGGGGCCGTCCGGCCTTGCCTCGTCCTCGATGATGCTCTGATGCATCTGCAGCCAGCTCCAGAAGATGGATGGCCAGGTTCACGGGAGCTGTCGCCTGCTGGCGGCCAGCGGCTTGGAACCCGTTGACAGAATGTGCACCCCCCCGTTGAGAGCACTCCCACCGGGGCAGCCCGGTTCAGCGGGCGCAGGCGGGATGCATTCATCAGGATGCTTTCAAACTGATTCCTCTGATTCCGCCGGTCTTTCTTGACATAAAGCAAGCATCGACGGCCGGCCGACAGCCACCGCCCGTCGACAGCCAGGGTCGCCAACAGCCAGGGCCTCGGAATTTGACACACAGCCGATAATCCATGCCTGGCAGGGTGGCTTATCCTACCCCGACCACTCCGCCTCGCCAATGGATACTCGTGGGGAGAGTGTGACATCCGGTCTGATGGACGCCATCGGATGGACACCGTCGGATGGACGCGGTCGGATGGACGCGGTCGGGCAGGCGCTGTCGGGCGGACGCTGTCGGGCGGACGCCGGAACGGTTGCTGAACGTCTGGGGGGCACGGTAACCGTACGAGACCGCCGGCACCCCGGTACGGCCAAGCGGAAGGAATTCCACACCGAGACCACATATGAGAAAGGACCTGCCGCGGCCTCGCAAACCGCCGCGGCACGACGCGGCTCCAGGCCCTCATGGTCCGTGCGAGCGGCACTGCACGGCACGACATCGCCAGGAATCACCGCCCCGAAGTGCGAGTTCCGCACCGGCGCCCCGGTCACCCGGGCGGGCCGGGGCGGCTCACCCCTCGTCTGTTCCCGGGGTCTCTGCCCGTTCCAGGTCGCGGGCGGCGATCACCGCCGCGTACACCTCCCGGGGTGACAGGGAGTACTCGGCGGCCACCGCCTTACGCGCGTCCCGCGCCGGCATGCCACCCGCCGTCAGGCGGGCCACCGCCGCGGCGAGCACCTCCGGCCCGGCCTGAGTGGGCGCCGCGAGACCAGCCCCCGGCCTGGCCGGTGCCGCGGCCGCGGCACCGGCCTTGTGCGGCCCCGTCCCTGCCCAGAGCGCGCCAACTGGTGCGCTCGCTCCGGCCTCCCGGGCGGGCCTGGCCGTCCCAGCGCTCGCGTCGCCGGCGATCACCAGGGTGAACTCGCCACGGACGGTGCGCCCGTCGCCGGCCCAGTCGACCAGGCCGGCCAGGTCGGTGCGGACGATCTCCTCCCAGGTCTTCGTGAGCTCCCGGCACAGCGTCGCCCGGCGCGGCCCGCCGAAGGCCTCCGCCAGGTCACGCAGCGACGCGCCCAGCCGGTGCGGCGACTCCAGGAAGACCATCGTCCGGCTCTCCGCGGCGAGCCCGCGCAGCCGTGACCGGCGTTCGCCCGCCTTGCGGGGCAGAAACCCCTCGAAGGTCCAGCGGTCCGAGGGCAGCCCGCTGACGGCCAGCGCCGCCGTGACCGCCGACGGCCCGGGGACCACGGTGATCGCCACCCCGGCCGCGGCCGCCGCCGCGACGACCCGGTAGCCGGGGTCGGAGACCGCGGGCATGCCCGCATCCGTGACGAGCGCGACGGTGCGGCCGGCGAGCAACTGCTCGGTGAGCATCTCCGCCCGGGCGCCCTCGACCGCGTCGTAACAGGAGACGACCCGCCCCGTGATCGTGATCCCGAGCGCGTGCGCGAGCCGGCGCACCCGGCGGGTGTCCTCGGCGGCGATCACGTCGGCGGTCGCGAGCACCTCGCCCAGCCGCGGGCTCGCGTCGCGCACGTCACCGATCGGGGCACCGCACAGCACGAGGGTCCCGGACACCCGACCAGTCTGCCAGGGGGCAGGACCTACCCTGATCGGTGTGACGGCGACGACGGCGCACCTACCCCGTTCCGAGACCGGCGCATCGGAGCCCAGCCGCCCGGAACCGGCCACTGCCGCCAGAACCGGCCGTACGCCGCGCGAGCGGCTGTGCCCGCCGATGCCCGGCGACCGCGCCGTCGGATGGCTGGCGCCCCTGTTCGTCGCCGTGACCGCCGGGGTCCTGCGGTTCTGGCGGATCACCGAGCCCCGCGGGCTGTACTTCGACGAGGTCTACTACGTCAAGGACGCCTGGGGCCTCATGACCGCCGGGTACGAGATCAACTCGAAGACCTGTGACGGGCCCGCCTACGTCGTCCACCCGCCGTTCGGCAAGTGGCTCATGGCCGCGTCGCAGTGGCTGTTCGGCTACGTCGACTGCGCGGGCACCCCGCACGGCAGCCCCGAGCTGGGCTGGCGCTTCTCGTCCGCGCTCGCGGGCACGCTGGCGGTGCTCGTGCTCGCCCGCGCGGCCCGCCGGATGTTCCGTTCGACAGTGCTCGGCTGCTTCGCCGGCCTCCTGCTCTCCATGGACGGGCTGGAGTTCGTGCAGAGCCGGATCGGCATCCTCGACATCTTCCTGATGACGGGCATCGTCATCGCCCTGGCCTGCCTGGTGCACGACCGTGACGACGGCCGGCGCCGGCTCGCCGACCGCCTCGACCAGGCCGCGGCCGGCGCCGGCCCGACGCCGGCCGACACGCGGTTCGGCCCCCGGCTCGGCCTGCGCCCGTGGCGGCTCGCGATGGGCCTGGCCCTCGGCGCGTCCATGGGGGTCAAGTGGAGCGCGCTGTACACGATCGTCGGCTTCGCCGCGCTCGCGCTGGCCTGGGACGTCGGTGCCCGCCGCACTGCCGGCGCCCACTCCCCCGTGCTGGGCGCACTGCGCCGGGACCTGCCCGGATGGCTGACGGGCTGCGTCGCGGTGCCCGTCGTGACCTTCCTGGCGACCTGGACGGGCTGGTTCGTCACCGACGGCGGCTGGTACCGCGACCGGTACGGGCACGGTTTCCTCGCCGCCTGGCACGGCTGGTGGGACTACCAGATGGAGGTGCTGCACTTCCACGAGGGCCTGTCCGACTCGCACCCGTTCCGGTCGACCCCGATGAGCTGGCTGGTGCTCGGCCGGCCGATCGCCTACTTCTACAGCTCCCCGGCGTATGGCGCCGAGGGCTGCACGGCGGTCAACGGCTGCTCGCGGGAGGTCATCGCGCTGGGCAACCCCGCCGTGTGGTGGGGCGGGACGGCGGCGCTGGTCGGCTCGCTGGCGCTGTGGGTGCGCGCCCGTGACTGGCGGGCGGCGCTGGTGCTCGTAGGCTTCGGCTCGGCGTTCCTGCCCTGGCTGCTGTTCCCCAGCCGGACGATGTTCTTCTTCTACGCGCTGCCCTCGCTGCCGTTCCTGGTGCTGGGGCTGACGGCGATGGCAGGGCTGGCCCTCGGGCCGCGCGACGCGTCCGAGACCAGGCGGCTCGCCGGCGCGCTGTCCGTCGGCGTGTACACGGTGATCGTGGTCCTGTTGTTCGCCTACTTCTACCCGATCCTGGCCGCCGAGGTGATTCCTTATTCATCTTGGCGAATACGTATGTGGTTTCCCGGGTGGATCTGACGGAATCAGCCCCGGACAGGGCCTCCACCCAGGGCGGGAGCGCCCGGAGAGAGCCGCCCGGGGCCCGCCGATCGGCGTGACGGCGGGTGCCAGCCCGACAAACAGACCACAGCCGTGTCTCATGTCACCTTTGCCGGAAAGTCCCCCTACCGGCGGCCACATCATGAAGTGGCACCATCACTAAGAGAAGGTCTCGGCAGAGTGAGGCCGGCACGGGGGAGACATTTCGACATGGCCAGTCACCGAAAGTCCACACCGACGGTAGCTAGCAGCAGCACACCACCGCCGAACGAGGGGGGTCACGCACGCCCCGACAACCCGATCGGGGATCGTGGATCGGTCACCACGTCCCTTGGCCGCGGAGACGGGGAGGCCCTGACGGGTCTCCTCGACACGATCGGTCACCGGCCACGGGTGTCCGGGGGACCAGGACTGAGAGGAAAGAGCATGGCGGATGTGTCGGTGCGCTTCGCGATGACCGATGACAGCGAGATCGTTCTGAACCTCTCGCTCACCCAGGCGATCCGTCTCACCGAGGCGATCGCGTCCAAGGTCAGCCAGGCCATGACCGAACAGCCGCGGGCCGGCATGAACGGCAGCAACGCCTATGGCCCGGGTGTGCGTCCGGGGCCGTACTCGACCTCCTGAGTCCCCACCGGGCAGCGTCCCGGCGAAACCTTAGGCGGCCCCGGCCAGCCGGCGCCGTCCGTCACCGCAGCGGGTACCCCGACGGCGGTCCGGCGGGCGGCCCCACGCCCGGCCGGCCGGGGGTTCCCACCACCACGTCGGGACGTACCCGATCAGCCCGCACGGCGTCGGCGCGGGCTGCTTCGGCGCGGGCGGCTTCAGCCCGCATCGCTTCGGCCCGCTGTATTTCGGCTCGCCGCATCTCTGCCCGCAGCGTTTCGGCCCTCGCCATCTCCAGGCGCGCCGCCTCCGATCGGCCGAGGTCCGAGCGGTCAGGATCCGAGCGGTCGAGGTCCGAACGCCCAGGGCCAGACCGGCCGACGTCGGACCGCGCCGGATCGGCGCGCCCGACGAAGACATCGGGCCGCGGCGCCTCGCGCCGAGCCGGGTCCGCCGGGCGTCCCACCTCGGCGACCGGCCGGTCCCCACCAGGGCTCCCGACCGTCACGTCCTGGCGCCGCGCCGCCGGCGGACGTCCACCGGCGGGCAGCCCGGCCGCGCCGCCGGGAACGCCCACGGGAGCCGCGGGCCGCCCCACAGCCACATCGGCCCGCCCGACAGCGACCTCGGAACGCCCGGCGGCCACGTCGGTACGCCCGGCGCTGCGCGCGCCCCCGGCATCGGCACGGGCGGCATCCAGGCGGGCCGCGTCGAGGCGCGCGATGTCCCGGCGGGCGGCGTCCAGACGGGCGGCGGCATCGCGGCGCGCGGCGTCCGGGCCCGCGGGATCCAGGCGCGCGGTGTCCGGGTGCGGGACGTCGTCCGGCGGCGGGCCGGTGAGCTCGGCTATCAGCGCGTTCAGCAGGCTCAGGTCGCGGCGGCGTATCTCCGCCGCCGACGCGGCGTCGCCGTGGCCCGGGGCCAGCGCCGCGCGCACCCGGCCAAGCCGGGCACGCAGCGCGCCGACGTCCGCCGCGGCCAGCAGCCCCTCCCGCAGCACCAGGACGACGTGGCCGCCGTGGTCGACGACGTCGAAGGGCTGGCTCATCTCCATCGTGACCACCCGGATGCCCACCGGGGCCTCCTGGTCGTAGACCAGGCAGAGCTTGTCCTCGGCGAGGACCTCCGCGGAGCCGTCGTCCCACAGCACCGTCGCCCGGGCGGTCGACGGCGCGGCCGAGGGCACCGCATCGACCCGGACGCCGCCCCCGACCGGCTGCGCCTCCTCGTGTGACGCCGGATGCACGGACAGCACCGTGCCACGACGAGACCACACCCCGCCACCAAGATCGTCCACCGGGAAAACCCGGTCGCCACGGGCGAACATGACAAGGCTGGCTCGACCGTCCGCGATGGTCGGCAGCTGCTCGGTCATGGCGCGATCGTAGGGCGCCCGCCCAGGCACCGGGCACCCGAGACCCTCCACAGACCGCCGGGCCCTCCGCCGCGCCCCCGTCCCGCGACGGTCGCCGCAGCGGCGACTTCACCGTCAGAACAGGGACTTCCGCCCCGGGCCACCCGCCCGGAGCCCCCCGCGCCGGGCTACTCCCGGCCTACCCCGATCGGGTAGAAGGGGGCACTTTCGGCGGTGGCCGCCGGCCCGGCGGGACGGGCGGGATGGCCTGCCCGCTGGGATACCTTCGGCTGACCACGCCGAAGTGGGCTGCAGTGACCACTCCCCGAGGCGACGCACCGCCCGCCCGGGGCTTCCCGCAAGGCCCGTCCTCCGGCCGCGCCCGGACATCCCCACCCGCGGAGGTCCGCATGCCCGCATCCGACTACCCGCCGATCGAGGAGCACGCGGTCATCGGCGACCTGCGCACCGTGGCCCTGGTCGCCACGGACGGCACGATCGACTGGTACTGCCCGCAGCGCTTCGACGGTCCGTCGGTCTTCGCGAGCCTGCTCGACGCCGACCGCGGCGGCTCCTTCCGCATCCACTGCTCGCAGTCGAAGGCCAAGCAGCTCTACCTGCCCGACTCGAACGTCCTGATGACCCGCTTCCTCACGCCGCACTCGGTGGGCGAGGTCGTCGACTTCATGGTCCCGGTCGACAACGACCTGACCGAGACGCCGCACGTGGTCGTCCGCCAGGCCCGCGCCGTGCGCGGCACCGCCGGGTTCCGGCTGCGCTGCGACCCCCGGTTCGACTACGGACGGGCGTCCCACACGGTGACGCTGGTGCCCGGCGCCGGCGCGGTCTTCGAGTCGGCCACCGGCACCCTTGTGCTGCGCACGGCGCTGCCGCTGCGGGTCGACGGCACCGCGGTCGCCTGCGACTTCGAGCTGGCGACGGGCGAGACGGCCGACATCGTCCTCGAGTGGGACTCCCGGATCCGCCCGCTGCAGCCCGGCGAGGCCGACAACCTGTTCACCCGGACGCTGGAGTACTGGCAGACGTGGGTGCGCCGGGGCCGGTACCACGGCCGCTGGCGGGAGATGGTGCTGCGCTCGGCGCTGGTACTCAAGCTGCTGGTCTACCGCCCGACCGGAGCACTCATCGCGGCGCCGACCACCTCCCTGCCGGAGGAGCTGGGCGGGGTGCGCAACTGGGACTACCGCTACACCTGGATCCGCGACGCGGCGTTCACCACCTACGCGCTGATGGCCCTCGGGTTCACCGAGGAGGCCGCCGCGTTCATGGACTGGCTCGAGCAGCGCTGCAAGGAGGCGCCGCCCGAGCTCGGCCTGGGCGTGCTGTACAGCGTGGACGGCAACGCCGACCTGGACGAGATCGTCCTCGACCACCTCGCCGGCTACCGGGGCTCGAAGCCGGTGCGCATCGGCAACGGCGCCGCCGGCCAGCTTCAGATCGACATCTACGGCGAGCTGATGGACTCGGTGTACCTGTACAACAAGCGGGTCCCGATCTCCTTCCAGCTGTGGGAGGCGCTCGGCCGTCAGCTCGACTGGCTGGCCAGGCACTGGGAGCAGCCCGACGAGGGCATCTGGGAGACCCGGGGCGGACGGCAGCGCTTCACCTACTCGGCGGTCATGACCTGGGTGGCGTTCGAGCGTGCCTGCCGGATCTCCCGGCAGCGCGGTCTGCCCGGGCCCACCAACGACTGGAAGGACCACGCCGGGCGGGCCTACCGGTTCGTCCAGAACGAGGCCTGGGATCCCCGGAAGGGGGCCTACATGGAGTTCCCGGGCTCGCCGCGGCTGGACGCCTCGCTGCTGTGCATGCCGCTCGTGAAGTTCTCCGGCCCGACCGACCCCCGCTTCCTGTCGACGCTGGACCGGGTCGGCTCGGAGCTGGTGAGCGACAGCCTGGTGCGCAGGTACGCCGCGGACGGCAGCGACGGCCTGACCGGGGACGAGGGCACGTTCAACCTGTGCTCGTTCTGGTACGTGGAGGCGCTGACCCGTGCCGGCCGCACGACCGAGGCCCGGCTGGTCTTCGAGAAGATGCTCACCTACGCCAACCACGTGGGGCTCTACGCCGAGGAGATCGGCCCCTCCGGCGAGGCCCTGGGCAACTTCCCGCAGGCCTTCACCCACCTAGCCCTGATCAGCGCGGCGATCCACCTGGACCGCGCCTTGGGCTGAGCCGACCGGGCGGTGTCTTGCCTCGGACACCCCACCCGGAAGGGTCACCGGGCCACCTATCCTGGCAATCCGGTCCCTGGTGGCCCGGTTCTGGCGGTCCAGCCCTGGCGGCGGTCCGGTCCCGGTAGTCCGGTCGCGGCGCCGCCGGTCGCACCGGCGCGCGGCGGCAGGCCCGGGTGAGCGCGCCCGGCGAGGAGGTGGAGGCGTTGGTCGGCCCACACCCGCCCGGCGGCCCGGACGACCCGCTCCACGGCCCCACCACCGTGCTCGGCAACTCCGCGGCCCCGCAGGCGCCACCCGTCACAGCACCGCAGGCGCCTCCCGCCGCGGCACCAGAGCAATCACCCGCCCCGGCACGGCAGGCGCGACCTGCCCCCGTCCCTGGCCCGCAGGCACCACCCGCACCAGCCCGGGTGGGCGGGGGCGAGACTTATGGCGACCTCACCCGACGGCTGATCGAGACGTCGGTCTGGACGGACCGCATGCTCGCCGACGCCGGCATCCCCGTCCACGACGCACCCCTGGTCACGGTGGGCGGTGGGATCGGCTCGTTCGTCCTGGTCGACTACCTGCGCATCGCGGGCGCGCCGACCTCGGCGATCCGGGTGCTGTCCAACATCGACACCCCCTGGCAGACCTACCGGTACCTGACCCGGGTCTCGCAGATCCCCGACCACGAGCGCATCCGCTCGGACTCGAGCTCGACCCCGGACAACATCTGGGCCTTCCCGTCCTACGCGGTGCGGGAGGCGTTCGCGGCCCGAGGCCCGCGCGGGTTCGTCGAACCGCTGTGGCGGGTCGCGACCGAGCCACTGCTGTCGGACTACTTCACCCCCCGCATCAGGATGGTCTTCGACGGCATGGCCCGGGAGGCCGCCCGGATCTCGTACCCCGAGATGCTGGTCTCCGGGCAGGTGCGGATGGTCCGCCGCCGCGCGGACGGGGGGTACCTGACCGTCCTCACCCCCCCGGCCGGACGGTCCGCGACGAAGCGGATCGCCTACCGCAGCCGGTACGTCCACCTGGGCGTCGGCTACCCGGGGCTGAAGTTCCTCCCGGACCTGCAGGAGTACCGCTCCCGGTATGGGGACGTGCGGCGGGTCGTCAACGCCTACGAGCCGCACGAGCACGTCTACGACGAGCTGATCCGGCACCCGGCGACCGTCGTGGTGCGCGGGGCGGGCATCGTGGCCTCCCGCATCCTCGACCGGCTGATCACCGACCGCGACCGGCACGGGGCGAGGACGCACATCGTGCACCTGTTCCGCACGTATGTGCGCGGCTCGCACGGCCCCAGCGTGTTCATGCGCCGCCGGGGCGGCGACGGCTGGGCCTACCAGGGGTTCAACTACCCGAAGTCGGTCTGGGGCGGCCAGCTGAAGGCACGCATGCGCACGCTGGAGGGCGACGAGCGGAAGGCGCTCTACGACACGATCGGCGGGACGAACACCCCCCGCCGGCGCCGGTGGCAGGCTCAGCTCGCCCGCGGCCGGCACGAGGGCTGGTATGTGACCCGGGTGGGCGAGGTGGAGCGGCTCACCCCCGGAACGGACGGAACGGTAGTCACCCGGGTCCGCACCGCCGACGGGATGCTGGAGGTGCCGGCGGCGTACGTCATCGACGCCACCGGCCTGGTGGCGGACATCCGCGAGCACCGGGTGCTGGCAGACCTGCTCGACCACTCCGGAGCCGGGCACAACCCGCTCGGCCGGCTGGACGTGGAGCGGACCTTCGAGGTCCGCGGGACCCGCAACGGGCCGGGGCGGCTCTACGCCTCGGGCGCGGCGACCCTCGGCGGCTACTTCCCGGGCGTCGACACCTTCCTCGGTCTGCAGATCGCCGCCCAGGAAATCTGTGACGACCTGGCCGCGGAGGGATTCGTGCCCCGGATAGGGGTGGCACGTTCGGTGTCGCAGTGGGTGCGTTGGATGCGCAACCAACCGGTCTGACGCCGCACACGATCGGAGAAAATCGCCTCATGGTGCCGACCCTGGCCGGACGGCTTCAGACCCGCCTGTTCCTACTCGCCACCGTCGGGGTCGCTCTGACGGCGCTGATCGCCCCGCTGCTGCCCACCGAGGCATCTGCCGGGGCCACGTGGCGGGCGAGTTTCGGCGTGCTGTGCGCGGTAGCCCTTCTCGGGCTGGGCTGGGAGCCCGTCTACCACGGGCTGCAACAGTTCCGCTGGGAGAAGGACTGGCCGACGATGTTCGGCCTGCTCACCGCGGTGAACGAGGGCCTGCTGGTGTGGCTGGCGGCGCGGGCGGGCGCCGTTCCGGGTGCGGACAGCGTCGAAGGAAAGGCCTTCCTCGTCCATTTCGGGCTCGTCTGGCTGGCGGTGTGGCTCTGCGCGAACGGCCCGATGCGCGTCCCGTTCCTGCGGTGGCGTTTCCACGGTGGCCGACTACTCTGACGGCGGTGCCGCCGCCTTCCCGGGGCCTTACCACGTTCGCCGCGGCCGCCGCACCGCTGCCCCGCCGGTGGGGTCCGCACAGCGACACCGGAGGTTCCAACCACCGCTCTCGCGGCAGGATAAGTGCGGTACGCCGTGCGCGGGTGCCGCTAGTCTGAAGATCGGTACCGTTTGCACGGCGCGGGTGGGCGGCGAAGGGCGAGGCAATGGCGGGACTAGACCGTTTCCGGGTCGTGGTCGGCACGGGGCACGGCGGGCACACGGGCGTGGTCGTCAGACTGCCCGGGGTGCTGGTCGTCGCCCACGTGGGCCGACCCGAGACCACCGAGACCACCAAGCGGCTGCTCGCCCTGTGCGCCGAGGTGGCCGGCGAGGCCGGCACGGCCGCGACGATGGGCCGCCGCCTCGTCCGCCGCGTCGCCGGACTGCTGGCCGACGCCGATCCGGACCGCGTCCCCGACTTCAGCCTCCTCACGACGGTCAACGACCGGGTCGCCGCGCTCGTCCACGGCGCGATGGACGTCGTCGCGACCGGCCTGTCCCCCGTCTCGCTGTCCGGGGTGGATTCGGCTACCTGGGTCGACCGCCTGCTGCCCGCCGAGATCACCCGGCTGGAGGTCGGGCCGACCGGCACGATCGGCGACGGCGCCCCCACCGGCGGCATCGACGACCTGGGCTTCCCGCTGGACCTGCGGATCGGCGCGGTGCCGGGCACCGCGGTGAGCCTGGTGGCCGACGACTCCCCGGCGCTGCCCGCCCCGAAGGCCTCGACCGACGCGCTGCTGGCCGGCTTCGAGTCGCCGCGCGAGCCGATGACGGGGGCGGCGCCGATCCCCACCTCGGGCGCCCGCATGCCCGACCCGCTCTCCACCGCTCCGCCGGCGCTCACCCCGCTGCTGAGCAAGGAGGAGGAGGCGCACCGGATGCGCGCGGCCGCCGAGCCGACGCAGGCCGCCGACTTCGACGAGCTCGAGGAGGACCCGCCCACGGAGCTCGCCGGCAGGGAGCCGGCGCCCTCCGGGCACTCGTCCGGGCACCAGCACGGGGGCGGGCACAGCTCGATGGGCTCGATGGGCCACACTCCGGGCGGCCCTCCCGGCCTGCACGACGATCTCGGCGACGACCTCGACGACGACCACGACGCCATGACGCAGCTGCCGGGGCAGACCTTCACCGTCTCCGACCTCATCGAGGACGACGAGGCGCAGACGATCCTGCCGAACCCGTCGCAGCCCCAGGTCGAGGGCGTCCTGTGCGCCCACGGCCACTTCAACCACCCGCAGGCGCCCTACTGCGCCGAGTGCGGCCTCTCGCTGGCCCAGCAGACGAACCGGACGGTGCTCGGCCCCCGGCCGCCGGTGGGCGTCCTGGTGTTCGACGACGGCCAGACCGTCAACGTCGACACGGACCTCGTGATCGGGCGTCAGCCGGACCGCGACGAGGCCGTCCGCGCCGGCAACGCGCGCCCGCTGCCCGTCGAGGACGGCGAGAGCGCCGTGTCCCGGGTCCACGCGGTGATCACCCTGACCGGGTGGGACGCGGTCATCACCGACCGCGGGTCGGCGAACGGCACCTACATCGCCCCGCCGGAGGCGACGGTGTGGACCCCGCTGAACCCGCACCAGCCCGCCCCGCTCGTCCCCGGGACCCGCGTCCAGGTCGGCAAGCGGACCTTCGTCTTCAACTCACACCTGCAGGTCTGAGCGCCCCGGGAAGCGCCCCGGGAAGCGCCCGGGACGGCCGGCCCCGTGCCGGCCGGATACTCACCGGGGGCCGGGTGACCTGGCCGCGCGGGCGGTTCGCCCCTGACCGGGCGCCGTCCGTGGGCCACACTGGACGGTGATGAGCCGAGCCGACGAAGACCGGGGCGTGAGCGCCATGCCACGTGACAGCAGAACCGCAGACGGCACACGCGCCGAGACCGACGCGGCGGCACCCAGGGCCTCCACCGCGGCCGGAAGCGGGCCGGCGGCGGGGGCACGGGCCGACCGCGCGCCGGCCTGGGTCCGGCTCTGGTGGACGCCGCTCGTCCTGTTCGCCGTCCTCGGGCTGCTCGCCGGCGGCGCCGGCCTGCGCATGCTGCTGGACCGCCCGCCCGCCGACAACTCGGTCGACGTGGGCTTCGCCCGGGACATGTCCGAGCACCACTCCCAGGCCGTCCAGATGGCGATGGTCGAGTTCAGCCACGGAGGCAATGCGGACGTCCGCAACATGGCCCAGGACATCGCGCTCAGCCAGCAGCGGGAGATCGGCGTCATGGACACGTGGCTGTCCGGCTGGGGCCGTACCTCGACGTCCGCCAACGCGCCCATGGCCTGGATGGCCGATGACAGCGCCGGCGCCGGCGGCCACGGCGACCACGGCACCGCGGGGACCGGCGCGATGACCGACGGAACCATGCCCGGCGGCGGCATGACCGACAGGACCGGGGAGACCGTGCGGATGCCGGGCATGGCGACCGAGTCCGAGCTCGGCGCGCTCGCGGCGGCGAGCGGGCGCGACCTGGACGTCCAGTTCCTGACCCTGATGATCCACCACCACCGTGGCGGCGTGGCCATGGCGCAGTACGCCTCGATGCACGCCGACGGCGACCGGGTGCGGGCGCTGGCCCGGGCGATGGTGGTCAACCAGGCCTGGGAGATCGACCAGATGCAGCGGTACCTCGAGCAGTTGGGCGCGCCGCGGGCCTGACCCGGAGGGCCCGTAGATCCGGTTTCGAGGGCTTTGTATCGTCATATCTGACCTACCGGAAGAGTTGGGGGACGTCCCCGCTGCCGGGCCGGGATGGCATGCCACCCGTCCGGGTGGGGGAGGCGAGGGTGTCCCGACTCCGGTGGCGTGTGCCCGCCCTGGCGGGACGCCCCGGCGTGCCGACCGGTTCACCGAGGTGATGTCTCGACGCCGCGACGTCACCGCCTCGCGCCTGTGAGAGTTCCGCGTGCCTGAGATGTCCCGGGGCCAGCCCTTGCCCCAGCCCGCCGTTCGCCGTGCCCGCCTTCCCCGGGCCCGGCCACGGCTGGCCGGTGCCCGCTGGGCGGCGCTGGCCGGCGTCCGGTGGGGCGTCCGGTGGCCGGGGCTGCGCGTGGTCCGCGTCGAGCTGCTGGCCGGCCTGGTCACCGCGCTGGCGCTCATCCCGGAGACCATCTCGTTCTCGGTCGTCGCCGGGGTGGATCCCAAGGTCGGCCTGTTCGCGTCGTTCACGATCTCCGTCGTCATCGCCTTCACCGGCGGCCGCCCGGCGATGATCTCGGCGGCGGCGGGCTCGATGGCGCTCGTCGCGGCGCCGCTGGTCCGCGACCACGGCCTGGACTACCTGCTCGCGACCACGGTCGGCGTCGGCGTGACGATGTTCGTGCTCGGCCGGCTCGGGGTCGCGCGGCTGATGCGCTTCGTGCCGCGCACGGTGATGATCGGCTTCGTCAACGCGCTGGCCATCCTGATCTTCATGGCGCAGATGCCGCACGTCATCGGCGAGTCGCTGCCGGTCTACCTGCTGGTCGGGGCCGGCCTGGCCATCCTGCTCATCGTCCCGCGGCTCACCCGGGCCGTGCCGCCGCCGCTGGTCGCGGTCGGCCTGCTGACCCTGACGACCGTCGCGTTCGACCTGTCGGTGCCGACCGTCGGCGACGAGGGCGCCCTGCCCGGCTCGCTGCCCGTCCCGGGGCTCCCGTCCGTCCCGATGACCTGGGAGACGCTGCGGATCATCGCGCCGTACGTCGCCACGCTCACCGCGGTCGGCCTGCTGGAGACCCTGCTCACCGCGCAGATCGTCGACCGGATGACCGACACCACGCACGACGCCAACCGCGAGGCGTGGGGCCTGGGCCTCGCCAACGTCGTCAACGGCTTCCTCGGCGGCATGGCCGGCTGCGCCATGATCGGCCAGACGATGGTCAACGTCTCCTCCGGCGGGCGGACGCGCCTGTCCACCTTCGCCGCCGGCGCCTTCCTGCTCCTTCTCGTGGTCCCGCTGCGGGGGATCGTCGGCGTGATCCCGATGTCCGCCCTGGTGGCGGTCATGATCCTGGTCTCGGTGATGACCTTCGAGTGGCGCAGCGTGGCGCCGTCCACGCTGCGGCGGATGCCGCGCTCGGAGACCCTGGTGATGGTCGCGACCGTCGCGGTGGTCGTGCCCACCCACAACCTGGCGTACGGGGTGCTGGTGGGTGTCGTGCTCTCGGCGCTGCTGTTCACCCGCCGGGTCGCGCACCTCACCGAGGTCACCAGCGTGCTCGACCCGGAGGGGGGCGAGCGCCTCTACGCCGTGGGCGGCCCGGTCTTCTTCGCCTCCAGCAACGACCTGGTGAACGCCTTCGACTACGCCCACGACCCGCCCCGGGTCGTCATCGACCTCGCCGACGCCCAGATCCTGGACTCCGCCGGGGTGGCCGCGTTGGACGACGTCCTGCAGAAGTTCGCCGAGCGTGGCACCACCGTGCACCTGGCCGGCGCGACCGGCGGCACCGAGGCGATGCTCGCCCGGCTCTCGACCGCGCCGCCGGACCGGGCCGCCGGCCGCGAACCGTGTGAACCGTGCCCGGAGGAATCGCCTGGCGCAACGAAGAAATCCCGGCCCCGAACGGCCGACAGACCCGATGCCGAAGCTGGGCCGAGCACGCCCCGACGGTGATCGGGCGGCGTGGGCCGACACGCGCCCGTCGCCGTGCCATCAGGTTTAGCTCAGGTTGCCTGTGCAACATTGCCCCAGGATGATTGAACCTTCAAGAAGGTAGGTACCTGGTGGCAGACAGCACGCCTCGTAAAAAGCGGCGCTGGCCGCTGATCCTGGTCGGCGCCGTCGTGGCCGTGGCGGTCCTGGTCGTGGGCGGCACCGCGTTCTACATCAACGTGATCAAGGAGGACGCCCCAGAGGAGTTCGCACTCGACGACCCCGGGCCCAGCACCTCGTCCGCCGGTTCCACGGCCGGCGATTCGGTCGACGGCGCGTGGCGGATCACCGACGGGTCCGAGGCCGGCTACCGGGTCGAGGAGGTCCTCTTCGGCCAGAAGACGACCGCCGCGGGCCGCACCTCGGAGGTGTCCGGGTCGATGACCATCGCCGACGACGGCGTCACCGAGGCGCAGTTCGAGGTGCAGATGGCGTCGGTGCGCAGCGACGAGGATCGTCGCGACAACCAGTTCCGCGGCCGGATCATGGATGTCGACACCTATCCGACGTCCCAGTTCACGCTCACCGAGCCGATCGACCTGGGTTCGGTGCCGGCCGCCGACGAGACGCGCACCTACCCGGCCACCGGAACGCTGACCATGCACGGCACCGCCCGCGAGGTGACCATGAGCCTGCAGGCCCGCCGCACTGGCGACCAGATCCAGATCGTCGGCCAGATCCCGGTGACCTTCGCCGACTACGGCATCCCGAACCCGAGCATCCCGGGCATCTCCACCGAGGACCACGGGATCATGGAGGTCTCGCTGAAGTTCGTGCGCGGCGAGCCGACCGAGTAGCTCCTCAGCACGCCCGCCGGGCGATCCGGCCGCTGACACCCCGGCCGCCGACACCCCCGGCCACGCTGGCCGGCCGGGCCAGGTGGCAGGGGGCGCCCGGCAGTCAGGACGTCGCTGCTGCCGGCTTCCCGGCCGCGGGCTGAGCCGTGGCGGGCTGAGCCGTGGCGGGCTCAGCCGAGGACGGCTCGTCCGCGCCCGGTCGCCCGCCGTTCACGGCCGCCGGCACCGCCGTCGGCACGGGTTCCGGCACGGCTGCCGGCGCGGCGTCGCTGCGGGAGCGCTGCGGGGGCACGCCGTGCACCCGTTCCAGCTCGATCTCCTCGGCGTCGGGCACCCGCGGCGCGGGCTTCGTCAGGGCCCAGATCGCGCAGACCACCGCGAGGAACAGATAGCCCAGCGCGACCTGGCCGCTGGCGTTCCACTCCACCTTCTCGCCGTGGATCAGGCCGACGAACGCCAGCACCGCGCCGGCCGCGGACGCGATCGTCGCGTGGACGAACCGCTTGTCGATGATGAACGCCACGATCGTGCCCAGGACCAGACCGGCGAGGACGGCCCCGTCGCCGAGGACGTGCAGCCCGTGCAGCAGCACGCTGTTCGCCTCGAGATCGTCGTCGGTGACGGTGAGCTGGACCGACGGGTTGAGGTTGGACGCCACGCCGACCGCGGTGGTCACCGTGTTGTCGATGAGCCCCGCCGCCCAGGACGCGATGTTCGGGATGATCGCCGCCACCACCGCGGCGCCGTGCGCCTTCGGTGACACCTGGAAGGCCTGCGCACCGATCAGCAGCCCGATGTAGAGCAGGATCGGCACGATCGCCGGCAGCGGGAGCACCGCGTTGAGCAGGCTGAACATCCCCAGGAAGCACAGCAGCGCGATGACGGCGCCGGTCGCCAGCGAGTACCCCGTCCGGCCGCCGGCCGCCTTCCAGCCGGGATGGCCGATGTAGACCGCGGGCGGGAACGGGGAGCCCAGCGCCGCGCCGACGACCGCGCCGAGGCCGTCGGCGAGCAGGATCGGCCGCAGGTTGTAGCTGTCCCCGGCGGACGCGGCACTCTCCACGTTGGTCATGCCCTCGGTGAAGTTGTAGACCCCAAGCGGGATGGCCGTGGCGAGCAGCGGCGAGATGTCGGACAGGCCGTCGATCAGCTTGTCGAAGTGGAACGTCGGCAGCGAGACAGCGATGTCCTTCGCCGCGTCGCCGACCGCGGGGGCGTCCATGAAGCCGCCGATCCAGCCGATCGCCGTCCCCAGCAGCAGCGCGACCGCGCCGATCGGCAGGTTCCACGGCAGCTTCAGGTCGGTGAGCAGCCCGATGAGCAGCAGGCCGAAGACCGGCAGCGCGATCCAGGCGGCGTCCCACATCTGCGCGGCCGGCCGCATCGAGATGAACGCGATGGAGATGCCGGCGAGCGTGCCGAGCATGGCCGCGCGCGGGGCGTAGCGGCGGATCGTCGGGCCGACGAAGGCGCCGATCATGACGATGATCCCGATGATGAACGCCCAGGCGAGGCCCGCCTGCCAGGCGGCCACCGGGTCCTTCGTCTGCAGGTAGATCGGCAACATGATCACGAAGACGACGATGAACATGTGCGGAACGCTCGGCCCGTACGGCATGGCCGTGACGTCGCCACGGCCCTCCTTGAGGGCCAGCCGGCGGCCGAGCCAGGCGTAGAAGAAGTTGCCGAGCAGCATCGCGATGCCCAGCGCGGGCAGGATCGCGCCGAACACGTCCCCCTTGGGGATGTTCACCACGAACAGGCACAGCGATGTCAGGACGATGACGTTGACCAGGACGTTGATGCCCAGGCCGAAGAACGCGTTGGTGTCGCCCTTCGTCCAGTAGGGCAGGTTGACCGACCGCTCGGCCGGCGGGCTTCCGATTTTGATCATGACGGGTACGGTCTCCCTGGGATTCAGGACGCGGCGACGGCGGACGAGGCGACGGCGGAGGCGCCCAGAACCGCGAGGGCGTCGAGGAACTGCTCGGAGGAGGCGACCCAGCCGAAGATCCCGCCCTGCGCGGCGATCATCTCCAGGGCGACCCGCTGGAACTCGGAAAAGTAGGAGCCGACGCAGTCGGAGAGGACGAGGCACTCGTAGCCTCGGTCGTTGGCCTCGCGCACGGTCGTGTGCACGCAGACCTCGGTGGTCACCCCGGTGACGACGAGGCTGGTGATCCCGCGCGCCTTCAGGACGTCACCGAACTCGGTGGCGTAGAACGCACCCTTGCCGGGCTTGTCGATGACGGGCTCGCCCTCGGCCGGCGCGAGCTCGTCGATGATGTCCTGGCCGTACTCGCCGCGGATCAGGATGCGTCCCTTGGGGCCCACGTCACCGATCTTCAGAGCGGCGCCGCCCCGGTTGAGCTTGGCCGGCGGGAGGTCGGAGAGGTCCGGCAGGTGCCCCTCCCTGGTGTGGATCACGGTGAGACCGACGGCCCGGGCCGCGGCGAGCACGGCCGCGAGCGGCTCGATCGTGCTCCGCAGCTGGGAGACGTCATTACCCAGGCTCTCGCCGAAGCCACCCGGCTCCATGAAGTCGCGCTGCATGTCGATGAGGACGAGCGCGGTCGTCGCCGGGTCGAACGTGTACTCGTAGGGACGCGCACTCACGGTGAGCGGTGCTGTGGGTGTCATGGCGTGTCTTTCGCGCGAAGGGATGGGAGATCCCCTCCGGCCGGCCGGCGCGGGGCCCGTGCGAGGGCTGCCAGGAGGATCAGGTCCAGGGGCGAATCCGCTGCCGGGCGGGCGGATCCGCGCCCCGTCGGCGGTCGGGCGTCCGAAGACCATCCCCCGGTGTGCTGCATGCAGGTCAGGGTCGAGCGCGGTCGTTTCAGCTCACGTCCTGTCACGTAACACGGCGATGAACATGTATCCGGCCCTGTATCCATAGCCGTATACAGATCTTGGACGACAGGTCGACCCCTGTGCTTGACTCCGAAAACAACCGCGACCCGTCACCATTGGTGACGGGTCGCGGTTCTGGCTATTCGATTCTCAGGACACGGCACCGGATCTCGGGACGGGCGGCCGCCTTCCGCCCCGGCAGGCGGTCAGGCTTCGGCGAGCGCCTCCACCCGCTCCGGTTCCGGGCGGGCCTGGGCGGCACCCGCCTGGGCGACGAGCACCTCCTTGCGCGGCATGAACACCGCCAGCACGGCGGCCCCGAGCATGAGCGCCGCGCACACCAGGAATCCCAGCGAGTACCCCGAGGTCAGCGCGTCGGCCCGGTCCGCTCCCGCGGCCAGCTCGTTGTCGGTGTGCGTGTCCGCGATGATCGCCAGGACGGCCAGGCCGACGGCGGCGCCGATCTGCCGCGCGGTGTTGAGTAGACCGGACGCCAGCCCGGCCAACTGCGGCGGCACACCGGCGGTGGCGGCGGTCGTCACCGCGACCATGTTGATGCCCATCCCGAAGCCCAGCAGCGCGAGCGGCCCGAAAACCTCGGCCCAGTAGGAGCCGTGCGCGCTCAGGGCACTGAGCCAGCCGACGCTCGACGCCACGATCACCGACGCGCCGATGATCAGCGGACGGGGGCCGAACCGGCCGACCGTCCGGGAACTGACCTGCGACCCGACAATGATCATAATCGGCATGGGCACCAGCGCCAGGCCGGCCTCGAGCGGCCCCTGGCCCTTGACCTGCTGCAGGTACAGGGTCAGGAAGAAGAACAGCCCGAACATGATCGAGCCCATCACCACGCCGATCGTGTTCGCGTACCGCAGCGCCCGGCGCCGGAAGATGGCCAGTGGCACCAGTGGGTTCGCGGTACGCGACTCGATGATCAGGAAGGCCGCGAGCAACACGACCGCGCCGGCCAGCCACGCGATGGTCACCGGCGAGCCCCAACTGCTGGACTCCGTCCGCACGATGCCGTAGACCAGCGCCGTCAGCCCGGCCGTGACGGTGACAGTGCCGGGAATGTCGAGATCGCGCACTCCGCGAGCCTGACCGCGGGATTCGATCAACGCCGCCCGCGCGCCAACGATCAGCACCAGTCCGATCGGCACGTTGACGAACAGCACCCAGCGCCAGTCGGCGATCTCGGTCAGCACACCTCCGGCGAGCGCGCCCATCGCACCTCCACCGGCGGCGGTCGCACCCCACATTCCGAGCGCCCGGGCACGCTCACGCGGATCCGGGAAGGAGGTCATCAGCATGCTCAGCGTCGCGGGCGCGAGCACCGCGCCACCGAGCCCCTGCACGGCGCGGGCGACGATCAGCATCGTCTGGTCGTTGGCGAGCCCGCCGGCAAGACTCGCCGCGGTGAACAGGGTGAGCCCGGTGATGAACACCCGGCGCCGCCCGAACAGGTCCGCCGCCCGCCCACCGAACAGCAGCAGCCCGGCGAAGGCCAGCGTGTAGGAGTTGACCACCCACTGCAGACCGGACGAGCTCAGACCCAGTTCGGTCTGCATGGACGGCAGCGCGACGTTCACGATCGAGACGTCCAGGACGACCATGAACTGGGCGAAGCAGCACACGGCCAGCACCGCCCAGGCCGGCACCCGCCGACCCCGGCCGGCCGGGGCGGCCGTCTTCTCCTCGGTCTTCTCCGCGGCGACCTGGCCCGGCGCGACCGTCTCCTTCTCCGCGGCTCCGGCCGGCGCGACCATGCTCGCGGCAGCGGTCACCTGCTCAGGAATGACGATCTCGACCGGCTCCGCACCGGCCTCCGGCTCCGCCGAGACCAGCGCGTTCTCATCCGCGACCGCGGCCTGCGCCTCGACGCCGGATCCGACCTCGGTTTCGGATCCGACCTTGGCCTCAACCTCGGGCTCAGCTGCAACCTCGGGCTTGGCCTCACCCTCGGGCACGACCACGACCTCGGGCTTGGTCTCGGCTGGCAGGCTCTGCCGCTCAGCCATCTCCTCGGCCACGCCCGCGCCAGCGGCCACCGCTTCGGCCTTCTCGGCCACCGCCTCGCCGGTAGCCACCGTCCCGGCCGCCACCCCAGCCTCTTCGGCAGACACCTCGCCGGCCGGGGCCACCACGTCAGCCTCTTCGCGGTCAGCCTCTTCGTGCGCCACCCCGGCGCCCGCAGCCGCCGCATCGCCAGCCTCGCCGTCAGCAGCCTCGCCGCCTGCAATCTCGTCAGCGGCAACCTCACCAGCCGCAACGTCAGCAGCCTCAGCAGCAACGTCAGCCTCGGCGCCGTTGCCGCCGGTGGGTCCGAGGTCGCCAGCGCCTCCGGCGGCATCCGCCGTGGCTTCGGGTATGGCTTCGGATGTCGCCGCCTCGCTCGCCGCGGCCGGCGTTGCCGGGCCGGTCCCCCTGCGCGCGGGCGCCCCTGCACCCCCGGATCCCGCGGACCTCGCTCTCGGCTTGCCCCTGCTCTTCGCCATCGCGTCCTCCCACAGCCGCACCGGTCGTCGATCTGGCGGCCGCGCCGGCCCGCGACCAGGTCCCCGTACACCGTACGGACGTCCGACCGACCCTACGTCGTACGCTGTACGGAATCCAAACCGTATCCGGGGAGCAACGTGCGATGAACACCACATCCGTCGACCCGGCCAAGCCCCGCGGAGCCGGTGACCGACCGGCCGCCAGCCGGGCCGGGCTGTCCCGTGAACGGATAGTGGCCGTGGCCCTGGAGATCGCCGACGCCGAAGGACTCGACGCGGTCTCGATGCGGCGCGTCGCCGCCATGCTCGGCGTCGGCACGATGACCCTCTACACCCACGTCCAGGACAAGGAAGCACTGCTGGAACTGATGCTCGATGCGCTGACCGCCGAGCACCTCCTCGCCGGCACCGGCCCGGACTGGCGCACCGGCCTCACCCGGATCGCCCGCCTCACCCGCCAGAGCCTGCTGCGCCATCCCTGGGCGCTGGCGCTCGGCCTGCGCCCCGCTCTCGGGCCGAACAAGCTGCGGCACATCGAGCAGTCCCTCGCCGTCGCGTCCGGGCTCACCACCGACCCGGCGGCCCAGCGAACGATCGTGCACGCGGTCGACGACCTGGTCGTCGGTTGCGCGATGCGGGAGCTCGCGGCGCGGGCCATCGAGGCCGACGTCCCGCGCCCGTTGTGCGGGCTGCGGCGCCGCATCGACGCCGAGCCCACCCTGCGGGAGCTGCTCCACAGCGGGGAGTTCCCACACCTGGCCCGGATGCTCGCCGGGGACGCCCCCTTCGCCTCCGAGCGGTTCGAGCAGGCCCTGACCTGGCTGCTCGACGGCATCGAGCGGACGTACCGCCCCGATTCCCCCACAGCCTGAAGCCCTCACCTCCACCCGCGGCTCGCGGGTCGAGGCGGGGCGAACCGGAGCGAAGAGCAGCGAAGAACGCGGACCGGTCTTCACGGAAACGGCCCGAGCGGCTACCTTCGACCGGGTGAGCACCGTCGGTCAGCACGCCGCCACCAGGCGGGAGTCCGTATGACCACGGCCGCGTCCGGAATGACGGCGGCCGCGTCCAGGCTGGCCACAGCCCTGCCCAGGCGGGTGCGGCCTCTGCTGGACGGCGACCCGTCCACGATCGGCCCCTACGCCGTCCTCGGCCGGATAGCCCAGGGCCCGGGCGGGCTGGTCTTCCTGAGCCGCGCCGTCGGCGGCGCCCAGGTAGCGCTGCGCGTTCCGGAACCACCTCCCACTGTCAGCGAACGGGACTCGGAGCCACCGCCCACAGCCACCGGGCAGGGCCCGGACGCGGCGCGGCGGCTGCGCGCGCACCTGTGTGAACGCTTCGCCGCCGCTGCCAACAGCGCCCTGGCCGCCGCCGGCCCGCACCGCTGCGCGGTCCTGGACTCCGGAGTCGTCGCCCTCGACCCCGATGTCCATCTCCCGGCCAGCGCAAGCGCCGACGGCGGCGCCGAGCCAGCGGCGCCGTCGCGGTTCGCGGGGCTGCCCTACCTGGTCACCGAGTTCGTCGACGGACCCACGCTGGCCCGGGAGGTCGCCGAACGCGGGCCGCTCTCCCCCGCCGAACTGCACGTCCTCGCATCGGCGCTGCTCGACGGACTACGCGCCGCCCGTCGGGCCGGCGGCCCGGCCCGGGACCTGTGCGTCCCAACCCCCGACGACATCGTGCTCTCCCTCACCGGCCCACGGCTGGTCAACCTGGGCCTCGGCGCGACCGCCCGACCCGGTGGCGACGACGGCCCGGCGGACCCGGCGGTCGCGGCCTGGGCCCGCGTCGTCGCGCTTGCCGGCACCGGCTGCCTTCCCCCGCCTGGCTGGCCGAACAGCGGTGGGATGGACGACCCCGCCACCGTCGCGGTGCTCAACGCCATGCCGCGGGGCCAGGTCCGCACCGTGCTGAGGGACGCCCTCACGAGCCCTCGCCCGGCACCCACGCCAGCCCGCACCGCCGGCGGAAGCAGCGGAAGTGGCACGGGCGCAAGAATCGCCACGGAGCGGGATGCCGCCGGGCTCGCCCGGCTGGACAGGTTGCGGGCCAGTCTCGACGACCGACCCGGCATGCCGGTACGCGGGCGCCGCCGCGCCGGATCACGATCCCGGTCCCCGGTTCGCCAGGCCCGCGAGGTGGTCGGTGCCGGCGCCGCCGGCGAGATCCGCCGGGCCGGCGGCGCCGGCAGCGGCAGCGGCAGCGAGGGCGTCCGGTCCGGCGACGCGGCGCGCGGGCGCTGGCGGCCGGTCGCGGCCGGGGTGATGACCGCGGTCACGGTGGTCGCGGTGGCGGCTTCCACGGGTCCCTCGTCGGGGCCGACCGCTGTCGTCGCCGGTGCCACCGTGACGCTGGCGGGTGCCCCGCGGAGCACGCCTGTTCCGACACCCGTCCCGGATCAGCCCGGCGACCCGCGGCGACCCGGAGGGGCTCGGGTCGCACCCGCCCCGCCACCCGCCGAGCCGGCCCCGCCTCCTGAGGAGCCGGGCGCGGCGGAGCAACCCGCGGTCACCGAGCCGGGCACTCCGCTGGGCCAGCCACCGAGCGGCCCGACCGCGTCCGGCGGAACAGGCGGGTCCCCGGCCCGTGCCCGCCCCCCGGGGCCGGCTGGCCGGCCGGCCCCGGCGCGCCTCGCGGTTGCCGCACCTACCCCGGAGTCGGCGACCACCCCGCACGCCTCGACCCCACCGGCCGCCCCGATGCCCCCGGCCGCCGCCGCGGGCGCGGGCGCCGGACCGGCACCCAACGGCCCCGGCCCAGCACCGACCTCGCCGACGCCGCCGCCGACCAGCGGTCTCACCCCCGTCCAGATCGGCGTGGTCCCGCTGTCCCCGCGCTGACCCGCAGGAATCGCCGCGCCGGCGTGGCCAGGGCGGATGTCTGCTGCGGCGACTAGTCCCGGACGGCGCCCGCGGGCCACACAACGTGGACCGGCTTGTGCTGGCTTCGCGCGTACGCGACGACGTCCGCGGTGCCGGCGTAGTCGCGGGCGGGCTGGCCGTCCCAGACGGCGATCAGCTCGTCCACCTCGTCGACCAGGGCCTCGCTGGCTGTCATCAGCGCCGCCAGGTCCACCTCGGGCTCCGGCAGTGTGCGCACGCGCGTGGCGGCGGCGCGCAGGCGGTCGTAGTCCGCTCGGTGCTCCGGCGGGAGGAACTCCCGGTAGTCCCGCGCGGGCAGGACGGCCACAAGCCGGCCCCCGAGGCCGAGCACCAGGTCGGCGAAGACGCTGTCGGCGCCCTCGGCGAGGCAGCTCACACCGACCAGCTCAGCGGCCCGGTGCCGGCCCAGCAGGCGGCGCATCTCGGCGGTCGTGAACGTCTCGACCTCCGGCGACAGGACGCGGTGCCCGGTGATCCCCACGACGGCCATCTGTGCAGGCGCTCCTCTCACTTCACTCCGCTCCCCGGTCACACTGCGCTGCGCTCGCTGGACGTTCCGCTCACCGAGCGCGACCCGAGCTCGCGGGCGAGGGCGCCGGCCAGCGAGCCCCGCGGCTCGACCTCGATGCCATCCAGCTCCAGCCAGCGGGCCAGGGTCCTGAGCTCGGTCGCCAGCGCCGCGGCGGTCTCCGCCGGGGGCGAGCCGCGTCCCGTCTCGGTCGCCTCGTCCCAGGCGGCGGGCACCCGGAGGACCCGTGCGCGACGGTCGGCTTTCAGGTCGACCCGGGCGACGAGCTCTTCGTCCAGCAGGAAGGGCAGAACGTAGTAGCCGAACCGGCGCTTGGGCGCGGGCGTGTAGATCTCCAGGACGAGGTCCATCCCGAACAGGCGGCGGGTCCGCGAGCGCTCCCAGACCAGCGGGTCGAACGGTGAGAGCAGCGCCCGGACCCGCGCGCCCCGCGGGACGGGCGTGCCCGGCAGCACGTAGGCAGGGGCGGGCCAGCCCCTGACTCGGACCTTGGTGAGCGCCCCTGCTTCGACCCAGCCCCACCAGGACGTCCGCGGCGCCGCCGGGACGGCCGGCCCGCCCCCACCAGCCGGGCCCGCGGGCCCACCGGTGCCGACACCAGGCAGGACCTCGGCGGCGGGCGGAGCGAGATCGGAGGCGGCGAGTGGACCGCGCTGCGTGACCTGCGCCAGCACGTCCCGGAGGTAGCCGGGCCGATCGCGCGCGAACCGTGCGATACCGGGCCAGATGCCCTCCCCTGCCAGCGCCCGCTCGGCCCGCCAGCGGAACAGCGGCTGCCACTGCACGGGAACGAGGGACGCCTCGTGGGCCCAGTACTTGAACGCCTTGCGGTCGGTGTGTACGTGGCTGTCCAGGGCGTCGGTCGGGTAGGGGCCGAAGCGGGAGAAGCCGGGCAGATAGTGCGCCCTGGCCAGCACGTTCACCGAGTCGATCTGCACGACGCCGACCAGGTCGAACAGGTTCCGGATGGCGCGGGCACCGGCCGTGGCCGGCCCGTGGGGACGGATCAGCCCCTGGGCGGCGAGCGCGAGCCGCCGGGCCTCCCCCGGGGTGAGCTCGTCGCCCCGCCCGGATTTCCCCACGGATCGCAGCGTATGCGGGATCCTCCGTCGCGAAGGTTGCTTCGAGCCAAGTGGCGGACCCGCCAGCGGCCAGCCCACCGCTGCCCACGCCCCGGCCGGTCAGTTCCCCAGTCGGAACCGCGACACGAAGCTCCAGATCACGGCGTTCGCATCGAGATCGCCGCTGACCCGACCCAGCACGTCGACCGGGAACAACGAGACACCGCCGGGCCACGTGTGGCCGCCGCCGACAATCTCGTAGAGAACCACCGGCGTGCCGGTCGGGCAGCCGGCGAACTCGTGCCGGACGGCGGTCGTGCCGTCGGCCGGGGCCCGGTCGGGCAGGGGGGTGTCGACGGTCGTCGCCGCGCAGCCGGCGGACCGTGCCCATGCCTGCGCCCCGGCAGCCGCCTCCGCATATTTGAGCACCCGGTCGTCGGCGCCGTGGAGGACCACCATCGGCACCGGGGCGGGCCGGACCCGCGGGTAGCCGGGACATCCGGCTCCGGGCGCCGACCCCGCCACCGTGGCGAACGCGGCGAAGCGGTCGTGGGCCCGGCAGGCGAGCGACTGCGTGAACAGACCGCCATTGCTGGTGCCGGAGGCGTAGAGGCGGGACGGGTCCGCCCCGAACCTGGCGATCACCAGGTCGGCGAGCGCGCGGGCGAACCCGGGGTCGTCGACGGGCGGGGAGTCCTCCCCGCCGGACACCCCCTGCCAGCCGATCCCCTCGTGCGCCGGGACCACCAGGAGGTAACGCTCGCGGTCGGCGGACGACGACAGCCGGCCCGTAAGCTCCGCCACCGCCGGGGTCTCGAACATCCCCGGGAAGTGGAACAACGCCGGGAGCGGGCCGGCCGGCGCCTCGACCGGAACCCGCACCGCCGCCCACCGGTCGACGCCCGCGTGCCGGAGCCGGACCACGTGGTCACCGGAATCGGGCACGCCGTCCACGATGGTGATCTCGGCCGTCGCGGGCCGCCCAGGACCGCCGGCGGCGTCCAGGCCGCGGACACGAGCCGGGCCGGACCAGGTGGCGGTTCCGTCGGCGGGCCGCAGCACCTCACCACGGACGTCCGCGGTGATCTCGATCCCGGCGGACGGGTCCCGCAGGGCCCACGAACCCGACCACGGCCGGTCGGCCGCGGCGTCGCGGCTGGCGGCGATGGTGATCGTCGCGCCGCCGCGCAGCTCGGCGGCGCCGCCCACGGACCGGGTCCGCTGCTCCCAGATGTCGTCGAGGACGGCGATCCCGCCCTCGGTCGCGTCGCCGGCGGCTCCGGTCAGCGCGTAGCCGTCCCCGGGGCCTGGCCCGGTGTCGCGGAGCCGGACCGACACGTGGTCGAGGCGGCCCGAGGCGGCGGCGGACACCACGGCCAGCCCGGTGGCGCCGCGTGCCGGCCCGCCGGCACGCGCGGCCACCGGGGTGACGCAGGCCGCGACAAGCATCACCACCGCCGGCAGCACCCGCCCAGCCGGGCCCCCCTGCACAAGCCAGCCCCCTCGCACAGACCAGCCCTCGCGCCCAAGCCAGCCCCCTCGCACAGCCCGGGCCCGGCGCGGGGCCGGCGTCCGGGTCATGGCAGCGCCCGGTCCCCGGCGAACGCCCGGACGGCGTCGGCGAGCAACGTGACCTCCGCCGCCCACAGCCGGGCGAGATCGCGCGATCCGGGCAGACCGGCGTCCGCGGCCGTCCCGACGCTCACGGTGTCACCGAGGCCGCTGAGGTGGCAGGCGAGCCGCTCGCCCGGGAACAGGGTCGGGACGGGCACGGCCGTCGTGATCGGCCGTCCGGCCGCGGCCAGTGGGCCCGGTGCCCCGGCCTGGTTGGACACCGACAGCACCGACGAACGTCCGCTCAGCCCGGCGCCGAACAGGCGGGGCCGGGCCCGCGCGGGCAGCAGCTCGAAGAGCAGGCGCTCGCCCAGGCCGAGCGTGCCGCCCTGCTTGAGACGATCCGTCCGGTCACGTACCGCGAACAGGCGGCCGAGCGGGAGCGGCTCGGCACACGGCAGGACGACGCGGGCACCCGCCACGAAGTTCGCGAGCATCGCGCGCTCCCCCGGCTGGCGGGTGCTGACGGCCATCGCGACCGCCATCCCACCGGCCCGGCCGGGCAGCGCACCCCCCGCCCCGACCACGCCGCCAGCGCCGGCCGCGCCACCCGCGCCGGTCCACCGTCGCAGGGCGCCGGCGAGCGCCGCCAGGAAGGCGTCGTTGACGGTGCCGCCCACCGCGGCGCCGATCGAGCGCAGCAGCGACAGGGACGTCGTCTCCCAGCTGTGTGTGGTCCGCCCCGCCCACGGAGCCGCGAGGACCGCCGACCCGGCGGCGGGGGTGAGCCACCGCAGGGAGCGCGCAGCGGCGGCTCCGACCTCCCGGGCCCGGGCACGACCGGGTTCGCGCCGCTGCGGCGGGACGAACGCCATCGGGTCGGTACCGATGCCGAACAGGGCCGAGAGGACGAGGTTCTTCGCCGTGCCGTCCTGCTGGATGTGGCTGGCCCGGTAGAACAGGGCGAACTCGGTATCGTCGGCGGAGCGCAGCAGCCACAGCTGCCACGGCGGCCCCGACAGCGGCACCACCGCGCCGCTGAGCCGTTCCACGAAGTCGCGCAGCGCCGTCCCGGCGAACCCCGGTGCCGCCGCGGCCCCGTCCACGGACGGGGGTGCGGGCGCGGCCGACGACACCGGCTGCTCGCGGACGAGGCAGTCCAGGTCGACCTCGGGATCGGCGCGCCAGCCGTATCTCGCGCGGCGCTCCGGCAGGCAGACGAGCCGCTCGGTCAACAGCGGGAACCGGCGCAGGCGCTCGGCGACAAAAGCGCGTAGCTCGTCGATTCCAGGAGCCGGTCCGGTACCGAGAAGCAGGCAGTTCACGTTTATCGGCACGTCGGCGTGCAGGAGCTGGTATTCGAGCAGGGCGGTGTCGAACGCGTTGAGGAAGCGGATGCGGTCCATCGACTGTGGGCTCGCTCTCTGCTCCGATTTCACTCCACGGATTCGGTGCGGTGGCGACCGGGGCAAGGGCGGAGAAAATCCGCTGAGCCGACGCCTCAGGAAGACGACGAAGGCGTTGGAACTGGCACCGGCGCGCATCGCCTCGAAAGGCGAACGGAGAAGAGTTCGCGGACGGGTTCGGCGACCGGGCGGCGGCGTGCCACCGTTGGATACCGTAACCCGGCCGGCTGGTCCGGGCTGGCCCACCGCCCCTTTCGGTGGCACCCACCCCGGAATTCGACCGCCGGGCGGAATCGTCACCGCGGCGCGGCGCGCGCGCCGGTGACCAGGATGGTCAGGGCTGGCCGAAGGCACCGACCGCGAGCTGGTGCACAGCCGGATCCCGACACGTCTCGACACCGGCCGGCAGTGCCGCGAGCAGGCTCCCACGGTCGTCGGGCGGGTACACGCGCAGATTCGCGCCCCGCACCGCCTGACCTGGTTCCTCGCAGCCCGGAAGCAGCCCGGCCTGCGTGATCGCCAGCGTCGCGCCGGTGCTGCCGCCCGGTGGCAGCGTCACCGGGGTGCCGGCCGGCCCCGTGCGGTCAGCCGCCGCCCCGACCTGGCCACCGGTGGCGTCCACCACCGACACACCGGGGTAGCCGACGACCGAGCAGGTGCCGGGACCGGTGTTCCTGAGCACGATCCGCCCGTAGACGTGGCCCGCCGCGCCCTGGACGTCCTCGAGGGACGCGGCGAGGCCGGTGGAGGCGCAGGCCGGCCCGGCACCGCCGGCACCCGTGACCGGGATCCCGGCGGACGGGCCGGTCGAGCCCGTCACGGCGGTCGGCCGCGCGGTGGGCGCGGCCGGCGGCTGGCTGGTCCCGGAGACGACCGGCGGGCCCGGCGGAGCCGACACAGCCTGGTCCGCCGGTCCGTCCGACCCACCGCAGCCGGCGGCCGACGCCGCGAGCGACAGTGACGCCACGATGAGCATGCCTCGGCCTGTGCGCATACCGGCCTGCCTACCCCGCGCCCGGCCGCCGCAGACCACGGCCCCGCCGGGGTGTCAGGTTGCGGCCTCGGCCAGGTCACGAACGCCCAGCTCGGTGAGCAGCCGGGCGCGCAGGGCGATGAAGGCGGGATGGGCCCGGGGCCGGGGAGTCGGCAGGCCCACGGGGACGTCGAGGGAGAGCCGGCCGTCGGTCAGGACGAGGACCCGGTCGGCCAGCAGGATCGCCTCGTCCACGTCGTGGGTGACGAAGAGGACGGCGGGGCGGTGCCGGCGGCACAGCTCCTGGAGCAGGGCGTGCATCCGGATGCGGGTGAGCGCGTCGAGCGCGCCGAACGGCTCGTCGAGCATGACCAGATCCGGTTCGCGGACGAGGGCACGGGCCAGCGCGACCCGCTGGGCCTCGCCGCCGGAGAGGGTGACCGGCCACGAGCGCTCGCGCCCGGCGAGCCCGACCTCCGCCAGCGCGGCGCGCCCGCGCCGGTCGACGTCCGGGCCGGGCAGACCGAGGACGACGTTGCCCAGCGCCCGCGTCCACGGCAGCAGCCGCGGCTCCTGGAAGACCACCGCGCGCCGGCGGGCGGCGAGCACCTCGCCGCTGACCTCGTCGTCGAACCCGCCGAGGATCCGCAGCAGGGTGCTCTTGCCGGACCCGCTGCGCCCCAGCAGGGCCACGAACTCGCCGGGCGCGACGGTCAGGTCGAGACCGTCCAGCACGACGTGGTCGCCGAACACCCGGGTCAGCCCGCGGACCCGGATCGCCGCGGCCGCCTCGTCGGTTCCGGTCAGGTCCCGGAGAATCCGCGTCGCCATGACAGCAGGCTCCTTTCCAGCAGGCGGACGAGGCCGTCGCAGAGCAGGCCGAGGATTCCGTAGATCACCAGGCAGAGCACCATGATGTCGGTGCGGTTCCAGCCCTGGGCGCGGTTGAGCAGGTAGCCGATGCCGGAATCGGTGTTGACCTGCTCGGCGAACACCAGCAGCAGCCAGGCGACGCCGAGGGACCAGCGCAGCCCCACCAGGAAGCCCGGGAGGGCACCGGGAATGATCACCCGCCGGACGAGACCGGCCCGGCCGAGCCCGAAGGCCCGGCCCGCCTCGACGAGCTTGATGTCCACGCTCCGGATCCCGGCGAAGGTGTTCATGTAGACCGGGAAGATCACGCCGGCGGTGATGAGGAAGATCTTCGCCTCCTCGCCGATGCCGATCCACACGATGATCAGCGGGAGCAGGGCAATGATCGGAATGGTGCGCAGGAAGTTCATCGCCGAGTCGACGACGTCCTCCCCGAACCGGAAGAACCCGGCGATCACGGCGAGCGCCAGGCCGACCGCCACCCCGAGGACGCATCCCCAGCCGACCCGGTAGAGGGACATACCGAGGTTGTCGGCCAGCTCGCCCGTACCCCACAGCTCCCGGGCGGCGTCGAGCACCGCGCCGGGCGAGGCGAACGCGCGGTCGCTGACCACGTCGAACCCGGTGACCGTGAACCACCCGAGCAGCAGCAGCGCCGGACCGGCCAGCCGACGCGCCCACGACGGGACCGCCCGTGCGCGCCGCGCGCGGTTCCGCTTGCCGGTCGGATCCTCGAGCAGGGGGGCCACGGGCCCGTCAGGTCCGGCGCCAGCGGGCTCGCCGGACGCCACCGGCACGCCGGTGGCCACAGGTACGCCGGACGCCACGGGCACACTGACAAGGCCGGGCGCGGGAGCGGCTTCACCGATGACCTCGGTCATGTCGTCCTCCCTTCGACTTGCCGTGGGCGGAGAGTGCTCATGTCGGCAGGCTCGCGGCGGTGAACGCCGCGGTCAGCTCGGTGGTGAACGCCTTGTCGACCTCGTCGTCGACGTTCAGCGACGGGGGCAGCTCCCCGACGTCGACGAGCAGCTTCGCCTGCGTCCGCTGGCTGTCGACGAACGCCGCCGTGACCGGGGTGTACCTGCTCTCCGGCAGGCTCTCGAAGTACTTCCGCGCGGCGACCGGATCCTGTTTGAGCGTCTCCACGTAGTACTTCTGGATCCACTCGTCCGGGTTCTGCTTGGGCCACGCCGAGGCCCGGGAGAGGCGGAGCACGAAGTCCCGCACCGCCTCGCGGTGGGCCGGGTCCGCCAGCGCGTCCTTCGCCGCGAGCAGCACCGAGTACTGCGGCAGCGGCTTGGTCTCCACCTCGTAGGACCCGGCGCTCTGCGCGGTGACCGCCGCGCCGAACTGGCGGACGTACACCACGGCGTCCACCGCTCCGGAGGAGAAGGTGGCGGGCAGGCTCGCCGCCGGGACGTTGACCGGGGTGACGTCGTCCTGGGTGAGCCCGACCGAGTCGAGCTGGTTGAGGAGATAGCCGTGCAGGGAGGTCCCCCGGGTGAACGCGACCCGCTTCCCCTTCAGGTCGGCGAGGCTGTGGATGCCGGAGCCGGCGGAGGCGAAGATGGTCTGGCTGTTCACCCGGTTCTCCGCCACGGCCACGGCGACCACTCCGGCGTCCGCGGCGTTCGCGAACAGGACCGGCGTGTCGCCCATGAAACCGACGTCGAGCCGGCCCGCGCTGAACGCGGCGTTCATGTGCGGCCCGTCGGCGAAGTTGTTCCAGTTCAGCTTGTAGGGGGTGTCGCGGCCCGCGCCCGACAGCGTGATCGGGAGCTCCAGGGACTTACTCTGGTCGCCGATCCGCAGCGTGCCGGCCTTTCCGCCGGACGCGGGGGCGGCCGGGTCCGAGTCGCCGCCGCCGCACGCGGCGAGGCCGACCGTCAGCAGGGCCGCCAGGCCGGCGGACGCGAGCGCCAGCCGCCGCCCACGGGTCCGTCGATGGTGCATGGGTCTCTCCAGGTGGCAGGAGCCGCCGGCGCCGACTGGGTCGGCGCCGGCGGTCAGGGGTTCAGGACGCCGCGGGCGACGGTCAGGAGCCGAGGAACGGCTGGCCGGCGACCAGCTCCGACTCCGCCCCGTCGGCACCGACCGGGACGTCGCCCTCGAGGGTCACCCGGTAGAGAACCCGGTCGAAGTCGAGATGACCGAGGTCGGACGGCCCGAGATGCGCGGTGGCGCGGTTGTCCCAGAAGGCGATGTCACCCGGGTTCCACTTGAACCGCACCGTGAACTCCGGCCGGGCGATCTGCTCGTAGAACAACTCGAGGACACGGTGGCTCTGCCGGGCGGACAGGCCGATGATCTCGTTGTCACGCGCGGTGAAGCTGGGGCTGACGAACAGGGCCCGCTCGCCGGTCTCCGGGTGCACCCGGACCACCGGGTGGATGGCGACCAGCGGGTTCGAGGCGATCCGCTTCCCGTACTCGCCGCCGTCGAAGATCTGCAGGTTGAAGCTGTGCCGCGCGCGCAGGCTGTCGGCCAGCGTCCGCAGCGGCTCGGGCAGGGCCTGGTAGGCGGCGACCAGGTTCGTCCAGGCGGTGTCGCCGCCGTAGGGCGGGACGATGTCGGCGCGCAGAATCGACCCGGCCGGCGGGTTGACCAGCGCCGTCACGTCGGTGTGCCACCCGTTGTCGTAGGTGACCTTCCGCTTGCCGATGATTTCGGAGTAGCGCCGGCTGTCGATCGGCAGGATCTCGGGGAACCCCTCCGGGGGCGCGGTCTCGTGCGGGTGGGCGGGGGTGAGCTTGCCGAAGCGCCGCCCGAACGCCACCTGCTGGGCGTGGTCCAGGTTCTGGTCGCGGAAGAACACCACCTTCCAGGTCAGCAGCGCGGACCGGATCTCGGCGATGGTCGCGTCGTCGAGTTCCTCCCGCAGGTCGACGCCGTGGATCTCGGCGCCGGTGTATCCGGACAACGGCCGGACGTCGATCAGTGTCTGGACCTGGCTGGTCATCGTCACATTTCCCTTCGGATCGCGAATGCGTACGGGTACCCGGAGAAGGACCGCCTGAAAACACGGTCGAGAACATGCCGACTCCGGTTTCGAGAATCATCCCGAATACGCGCGCGGAGCGCGGTTACGGGTCACCGGTGCAGCGCGACACGCCCCCGGCCAGCATTAATCCACCGGGGATGGTGGAAATTCAGCGCTGGACGAGGACGGAACAGTGGGAGCCACGCCGGAAGAAGCGGCCGGAGCGGCGCCCACCCGGAGCCGTACATCGATCCACGGAGACCGGGAGAACATTCCCCCGAGTTCCCACGGGGCGCTGCCCGGCGGCGTCCTTCACAATTCCATCGTTGCTCGGTTAATTCGCCAGGTCAATGATTTCCGATCGGATGGAAATATTACGGAGCCGCTACCGGGGGTCGTGACCACTCGGCCGCCCTGGCGGCCTGCCGGTCACGGCGGGTGTGCACCGTGCGCGGGCTGCGGTGCACCGAGTCGAGCACGGTCGCCGCCGCGGCGACGGCGAGCACGTCCGTCCCGAAGCTGCTGGGGCGCACGACCCGCTCCGGGTCCCCGCACGCGCGCGAGAGCCGGGCGATCTCCTCGTACAGGTCCGGGAGCAGGTGCGGCAGGTAGATCGCGGACATCTCGGTCAGGACGAGGAGCTCCGGGTCCAGCATGTCGAGCAGCGTCGCGGCGATCCTGGCGACCCCCCGCAGCCGTTGGCGCAGCAGTCCCACCACGAGGTCGTCGCCGGCACGGGCCGCCCCCAGCAGGAGCTCGGCCTCCGGTCGCGGTATGGCTCCGAGCTCGACGGCCTTCACGAGCAGCGCGCGGTCCGACAGCGCGGTCTGGGCGCAGCCCCGGCCGCCGCAGGAGCACGGCAGGTCGGCCCCGGGCAGGTTCAGGTGCGCCACCCCGCCCGCCGCCGAGCGAAGGCCGTGATGCACGACTCCGTCTGTGGCTATGGCCGCGTCCACCACATGGCCCACGAACAGGTGCACCAGGCTTGCCCGGGCCCGCGGCTCACCGAAGAGGATCTCCGCCTGAGCCAGCGCACGGGCATGGCCGTCCACGCTCACCGGGAGGCCGGTGCGGGCGGCCAGCAGCGGGCCCAACGGCAGGTCCCGCCAGCCCAGCGGCTCGTGTTCGACCACGACGCCGGTCCGTGCGTCGACGTGGCCGCCCGTGACCACGCCGAGTCCGAGGACCCGGCGGTGGCCGGCGTGCCGGCGCAGGAATCCGGGCAGGTGCCGAACGATGGTCGAGAGCGTGTCGTCGGCCTCGCCCCGGTGCGGCAACTCCTCGCGGGCGACCACCCGGCCCCGCAGGTCGACGATTCCGAAGGTGAGCATGGGGACGGCGATGTGCACGCCGCAGGCGAGGTGGGTGTCGGTGTCGACGTCGAGCGGCACGCTCGGCCGCCCCGCCCGCGGCGCGCCGGCAGCGACCGGCAGCTCCCGCAGCAGCCCGAGCGAGATGAGGTCGGCGGTCTGCCGTGAGACCGCGGCCGGGCTGAGACCCGTCGCGGTGCCGATGAACCCCCTCGCGACGGGCCCGTGATCGAGGACGGCGCGTAGCACGGCCGCCGCCGATCCGGCGCCTTTCGAGGTGTCCCTGCGATCGTTTCCGGGCCCGGCGAGGCCGGTCGGCGAGATGGTGGGCGGGTTCGCGCTCCGGATGGGCACGGAAATCCTCCTCACGCGCGTGTCGACCCACCGGGTCGACGACCGTCAAAGGCCTGCACGGTGGGGCGCCTCCCGCACCGGCGGCGGGAGTACGCGGATGTCTGGCGGTGTGTGCGCGGCACGGTTCGGCTCAGCGGGAGACGCGGCCAGTAACCGGGGGGCGGCAGACGCCACGGGAGCACTACCCGCGTGGCGCGACCCGCGGCCTACGGCCCGCGGCGTTCCGGGCAGTGGCGGGCGGTCAGTCGACCGGCAGACAGAGCGCGCTGGCGACGCGGCGGAGGTCAACATGAGCACGACGAACAAGGCGCGGGTGCTCAGCCATGGTCAGAACGTAGGTATTGGAGGCACCATTTGTCAACTAGTTCGGTAGACATAGTGTCCATACGTCCGCCGCCGAGCTGGTCGCGGGCACACGTCGCCGGGCTCGCCGGGTGGTCAGCGCCCACCGCGGTGCGGACGCCGTCCCACCGGGGCCAGGGCCGGAGGGACCACCCCGATCCGCTGCCGGTAGGCCGACGGGCGCTCGCCGCAATACTGGGCGAAGGCCCGGGCGAAGGCGCTCGGGCTCTCGAAGCCGACGGCGGTCGACACCTCGAGCACCGACCGGGTGGGGTCGGCGAGCAGCGCCATCGCCCGCAGCAGCCGGGCCTGCACCAGGTAGTGCCGCCACGAGAGGCCGAGGGCGGTGCGGAACAGGCGGCGCAGGGTCCGTTCCGAGACGCCGACCGCCCGGCCGACCTCGGCCACGGAGACCGCGTCGAGGTGGCGCTGGGTATAGGAGATGGCCGCGGCGACGACCGGATCGGTCGAGGTCGGCAGGCTCAGCGGAGCCTCGTGACCGAGCGCCTCGACGACGAGGTGGCCGAGCGTGCGAAAGAAGCCGTCGGACACCGGATCACCGCTCGGGCGGGTGATCGGCCAGCGCCGAGCGTAGATCATCATCTCCCGGACGAGCGGCGGCGCGGCGAGGATCCGGGCGCGGTCCCCCGGTCGGTCGATCAGCCGGGGGTCGAACAGCACGGCGATCGAGCGGACCGCCGAGTTGATCGTCACCCGGTGCTCGAGACCGGCCGGGATCCACGCTGCCTGCCGCGGCGGCAGGAGGTAGTGGGTGCCGGCGGTCTCGACCTCGACCATCCCGGAAATGGCGTACTCGATCTGGTGCAGATCGTGGGAATGCCAGCCGGTGACGAGCCGGTCACCTTCGTAGTGGTGACTGCCGCCGAGAACCCGCGCCCCACGCCGCATGTCGACCATGCCGATTGCGCCGGCCGTGCCGGCCACATCGGCTGCGCCGGCCATCCGTGCCAGGCCGACGCCGACCGGTTCAAAAGCTCCGCCGGACGAATATACGGAGGCAGTCACGTTACGGAAGAATAGTTGAGATTCCCGACACTCGCGGCGTAATGGCTTGACATCGTTGTTCAGACCAGTCGGAAGGCTATGCTCGGCGGGTGCACAGCGCCATGCCGCCGAATGGTCGAGAAAACACCGGACGGACACCGCGCTCCGCACCAGCCGCGTCACACGGCCGCGCCCCGGGCGCGGCGGTGACGGCATGACCTCGCCCCGCCGCCTCGGCGCGGAGGACTCGAGCACCCGCACGACCCTGCTCGACGCGACGGCCCAGATCATCCTCGAGGAGGGGTACGCCGCGGTCAGCTCGCGGCGGGTGGCGGCGAAGGCCGGCATCAAGCCCGCCCTCGTGCACTACTACTTCCGCACCATGGACGACCTGTTCCTCGCCGTCTTCCGGCGCGGCGCGGAGGCCAACCTGGAGCGCCAGCGGCGCGCGCTGGCCTCGCCGCGGCCCCTGCGGGCGCTGTGGGACGTCGACCTGGATTCGCGCGGCACGACCCTCATGGTCGAGTTCATGGCGCTCGCGAACCACCGGAAGGCCATCCGGTCGGAGATCGCCGCCTACGCCGAGCGGTTCCGCGAGGCGGAGCTCGCCACCCTGTCGCGAGTACTGACCGCCGCCGGAGTCGATCCGGCCACGATTCCGCCGGTGGTCGTGACGTGCCTGATGGCGAGCGTCTCCCGGGTTCTGGTGATGGAGGGCGCGCTGGGCATGACCATGGGCCACCGCGAGACGATCGACCTGGTCGAGCGATACCTGACCGAGATCGAGGCCCGCACCCCGCCCGACCCCGTGGACGCCGCCGACGCGCCCGCCCCCGCGGTGAGCCCCACCGCCAGCCCCGACGGGCCCGCGGGTCCCGGGGGCTGAACAAGCGCGCGGAGCAGCTGGACGGACCGGGCAGAGCGGGTGGAGCGGCCGGGTCCGGCCGTCACGGCTGGCCGTTCTGGACGGATCCCTGACCGGGCAGAACATCGACGCCGGGGATTGGTCTGAATTACGCTGCCATCCTTAGCATTGCCCGTCCCCCGGCGCCCCCGCCGGGCGACGAGGATCACAACCACGGCTCGGCGACGGGAGGTGGCCACCCGGCTCCCGTGCGCGCCGGAGTGTGCGCGCCGGAGGGCGCGGTACCGCCACCGGAGAAAGCGGCCCACCTCCCGTCACGACCAGTCGGTCCACGACGGCCGGTCCACTCACCACGGATCGGTCCGCTCAGGATCGGTCCACAGCGAGAGGAATCCGGACCATGCACATGGACGACATGATTCTGCTGAGCATCGACGACCACGTGATCGAGCCGCCGGACATGTACAAGAACCATGTCCCGGCGAAGTGGCTCGATTCCGTGCCGAAGGTCGTCCGGAACGAGGCCGGCGTCGACGAGTGGGTGTTCCAGGGCGAGAAGACGTCCACACCGTTCGGTATGGCGGCGACCGTCGGCTGGCACCGGGAGGAGTGGGGATTCAACCCCGGCGCCTTCACCGAGTTACGTCCGGGCTGTTTCGAGGTCCACCAGCGGGTCCGCGACATGAACGCCAACGGTGTCCTCGCCTCGATGTGCTTCCCGACGATGGCGGGCTTCAACGCCCGCACGTTCTCCGAGGCCCTCGACAAGGACCTCTCGCTCATCATGCTGCAGGCCTACAACGACTGGCACATCGACGAGTGGTGCGGCGCCTACCCGGGCCGGTTCATCCCCCTCGGCATCGTGCCGATGTGGGACGTCGAGCTCGCGGTGAAGGAGATCCGGCGGATCGCCGCGAAGGGCTGCCGCTCCATCAGCTTCCTGGAGGCCCCCCACGCGCAGGGCTGGCCGAGCTTCCTCTCCGGCCACTGGGACCCGATGCTGCAGGCCCTCGTCGACGAGAACATGGTGCTCAGCCTGCACATCGGCGGCGCCTGGGACATCGTCAAGCTCGCCCCCGAGGTGCCGATCGACCACATGATCGTCATTCCGTCCCAGCTCACCATGCTCACCGCGCAGGACCTGCTCTTCGGCCCGACACTGCGGCGCTTCCCCGAGCTGAAGGTGGCCCTCTCCGAGGGTGGCATCGGCTGGATCCCGTTCTACCTGGACCGCGTCGACCGGCACTTCCAGAACCAGAGCTGGATCCACAACGACTTCGGCGGCAAGCTGCCCTCCGAGGTGTTCCGGGAGCACTTCCTGGCCTGTTACATCACCGACCCGGCCGGGCTGCGCCTGCGCGAGCAGATCGGCATCGAGACCATCGCCTGGGAGTGCGACTACCCGCACACCGACACGACCTGGCCCGAGTCACCCGAGCACGCCTGGAACGAGCTCCAGCAGGCCGGCTGCCGCGACGACGAGATCCACCAGATCACCTGGGAGAACGCCAGCCGCTTCTTCGGCTGGGACCCGTTCTCCCACACGCCGAGGGAGCAGGCCACCGTGGGCGCGCTGCGCGGGCTGGCCGCCGATGTCGACGTCACCCGGATGTCGCGCGAGGAGTGGCGCAAGCGCAACGAGGCCGCGGGAATCGGCGTCTTCTAACCCCAAGCCGGCGGGAGCCCGGTCCGGGCTCCCGCCGGAGCGTCGCGGCGATCTCCCGCCGCGGAGTTCGCAGGCGCTTCCCCGGCATCGAACCAGGTGAACCGCCCGGCGCCAGCACCGTAACGTCGGGCGGGCCGGGGACGGCGCGACGCCGACCTGCGCGTTCATTCCCAGTATTGGCCGACGCTTCATCACGGGGAAACCCGGCCCGGCCGCGGTTGTCGGGGGGAGCCGAAATGCTGGAGGCAGCATGCCCATCCGACCGCCCTGCCCATGCTGCGGTCAACCAGGAGGACGTGGTGAGGAAGAAAACGCGCATCCGCCGGTTCTCACTCGTGATCGGCGGCGCCCTGGCGCTCGTCGTCGCGCTTCCGACGATTGCGCTCGCGGCACCCCCGGCCGCGCTGCCCGGAAACGCCGACACCATGGAACAGACGTACCAGCCGGCCTACGACTACGACACCGACGGGTGTTACCCGACGCCCGCCATCGGGGCGAACGGAGCCGTCAACGGCGGGCTCAACCCGTCCGGCGCGCTCAACGGCGGCTGCCACGACCTGGCCGACCTCAACAACACGAACGGCTACGCCCGCTACAAGTGCAACAACGGCTGGTGCGCGATTCTGTACGGCCTCTACTTCGAGAAGGACCAGGCGACGATCGGCGGCCACCGGCACGACTGGGAGCATGTCGTGGTCTGGGTGCAGAACAACCAGGCTCAGTACGTCTCCGCCTCGGCCCACGGCAGCTTCAACGTCTACCCCCGCAGCCAGGTCCGCTGGGATGGCAACCACCCGAAGATCGTCTACCACAAGGACGGCGTCGGCACCCACGACTTCCGTCTCGCCAACTCGGGCGACGAGCCGCCGGAGAACGAGCTCCACACCTGGCGCTACCCGACTCTGGTCGGTTGGAACGGCTATCCGGCCGGCGTCCGTGACACGCTGAGCGCGGCCGACTTCGGCAGCGCGGTCTTCGGTCTCAAGGACGGCAACTTCAACTACCACCTCGAGCGCGCGATGCCTGCGGGCATCTCCTTCGACCCGAACGCCTGACGGCGCGGGCTCCGGCTTCGCCGCGGCGAGTGGGCGGGGTGGTCACCCCGCCCGCTCGTCCCGGCCGCCAGGCCCCGCACGGCAAATCCCCACGCGGAGCAGACCTCGCGCGTCCAGACCCCGTCACCGGGCGGGGAGCCGGTCCCGACTTCCCACCGGCCGGCGCACGGGACCGCCATCCACCTGACAACCTGCGATGATTGTGAAGTGCGGCCGCAGTCGCGCTGACGACAGCTTTTCACCGGGCACAGGCATTGCCAGCCGACCGGAAAAGCCTACGATCATTAATTGTCGCGTGGAGGGGCCGATGGCCGACCAGACAGTGATCGGCAAAACAGGACGGGTGACGGGAAAGATAGCCCCGGGCATGGTCGGTGAGGTCATGCTCGCGGTACGGGGCGGCTCCGAGGCATTCCACGCTTATGCGGCCGACGACGGGGTGACCTTCGCCGTCGGCTCGCGCGTTCTCGTCGTCGAGTATTTCCCTCCTCGCACCGTGCTGGTGATCAGGCTGTGACCGCGGTCGGGGCCGCCCGCCGGTCAGCGGTGCCCCGGCGCGTCAGCCGCTGCGACCCGCAGCGGGCCGGCTGACGCCCGTTGACCAAATCTCCCGTGGGGTGAAGCGGAGGCAACATGATGATCATCCTCATCTCGGTCGCGGTCGGCGCCGTGCTGGCCGTCGCGTTGTTCAAACTGATGTGGCGGGTGGCCGAACCGAACGAGGCACTCATCATCTCCGGGATGCGGGCGTACAAGGACCCGAACGACGCCGTGGCCGAGAGCCTGGGATTCAAGATAGTCACCGGAAAGGGCGTGCTGGTACCGCCGGGCGTGCAGACCGTCCGTCGGATGTCCCTGGATCTGCGGGCCGCCCAGCTCGGCATCGAATGCGTCACCCAGCAGGGAATCCCGGTCGGTGTCCGGGGTGTGGTCATCTTCAAGGTCGGTGACGACTACGCGTCCATCGCGAATGCCGCCCGCCGGTTCCTCGACCAGCAGGACAAGATGGACACCCGGGTGCACAACGTTTTCGCCGGCCATCTGCGCGCCATCGTCGGCCAGCTGACCGTCGAGGACCTCATCCGGGACCGGGAGAAGCTGACGCAGCTGACCCGGGCGAGCTCCGGAACCGAGATGGAGAAGCTCGGCCTGATCGTCGACTCGCTGCAGGTGCAGGAGATCGACGACCCGACCGGCTACATCCGCAACCTCGGGCGCCCGCACGTGGCCACCGTCGCCGCGCAGGCCAGGATCGCCGAGGCGGAGGCCGACCGGGAGGCCACCGAGCAGGAGCAGATCGCCATGGCGCTCAAGGCGGAGGCGAACCGGAACAGCTCGATCAAACAGTCCGGGTTCCAGGCTGAGGTCGACGAGGCCTCGGCCCGCGCCACCCAGGCCGGCCCGCTGGCCGAGGCCACCGCGCACCAGCAGGTCGTCGTCGAGCAGACCAAGGTGGCCCAGCTCGAGGCCGAGCTGGAGGAGCAGCGTCTGCAGGTGTCCGTGCGCAAGCCGGCCGACGCCCGCGCCTACGAGCAGACCACGCTCGCCCGCGCCACCCGTGACGCCCAGATCAGCTCGGCCGAGGCGGCCGCCCGCCAGATCGAGCTGGCCGCCGCCGCGGACGCCACCCGGGTCCGGACGGAGGCGGACGCCCGGGCGCAGCAGGTGCGGGTCCTGGCGACCGCCGAGGCGGCCTCGACCCGCGCGATCGGCGACGCGGACGCCCACGCCAAGCGGGCCGTCGGTTCGGCCGAGGGTGACGCGATGCGGGCCCGCGGCCTGGCCGAGGCCGAGGCGATCAAGGCCCGCGCCGACGCGCTCGCCGTCAACCAGGACGCCGTCATCGGCCAGCAGCTCGCCGAGCAGTGGCCGGCCATCGTCGAGGCCGCGGCCAAGCCGTTCGGCGCGGTCGACCAGCTGATCGTCCTCAACGGCGCGGCCGGCCTGGGCGAGGTGCTGACCCAGGCGCTGTCGCAGGGCGCGGCGGGCCTGCAACTGGCCCGTTCCCTGCTCTCCAGCGGCACGCCGGGCTCCACCCCGGCCGCGCCCACCGCGCCCACCGCACCCGGCGCACCGGCGCCTGGTGCACCCGCGAACGGCACGGCCAAGCCTGCGGACAGGTAGGCATCTGAATCCCGCGACGCCCGACCATCACAACCACCCATCGATGATCTACGCCGGGGACGGCGGCGAGGCGTGCGTCTGCGAGCTGACCGAACCACTCGGGCTGAGCCAGCCGACGGTCAGCCACCACCTGAAGATCCTCGTTGACGCCGGCCTCGTCACCAGGGAGAAGCGGGGCGTGTGGGCCTACTACCGCACCGTGCCCGACGCCCTCGCCGCACTGGCCGCCGCGTTCACCACGCGCCGTTGACCTCAACTCACGTCCAGCCGAGCCTCACCGCCGTGAGCCACGTGGGCGGCCGAGCACGGGACGGCACCATTGTGCCGGCACAATGGTGCCGGCGGATCGAGCGCGCCCCGATGGGCACCAGGCTGCGCGGACTACGCACGGCCGCCCGAAAAGCCTGGCCACGACGCCACTAGCCTCCGGCTTTCACGGCGATGATCGTCTGTTGGGGTGTCGGAAATAGGAAAGTGCTCCTGAACTGGGAGGATCGGGCTTGTCTAGGACCTGATCCGTTCCAATCCAAGGAGCACCTTCATGGTGCAGAGTACCGGTGTTTACCCCTCTGTCCGCATCGACGCCGCCGGGCGGGGTGTCGTGTCGGCGGCGGGCAGCGTGCTGCTGACCGAGACGGTCCGCGTCAGCGGGCTGGGTCGGTTGCTGTCCGACGCGCTCGCGCCGTGGCGGTCACCGCTGGCGACCCATGACCCGGCGAAGGTACTGACCGATCTGGCCGTGGCGCTGGCGTTGGGCGGGGACTGCCTGGCCGACATCGCCCAGCTACGCGCGGAGCCGGAGTTGTTCGGGCTGGTGGCCTCGGACCCGACGGTGTCACGCACGATCGACCGGCTCGCCGGCGACGCCGAGAAGGTCCTGACGGCACTCGACCGGGCCCGCGCGGCAGCGCGGGGCCAGGTATGGGCGGCGGCCGGGGAACACGCCCCCGACCACACGGTGTCGGTGCACGACCCGCTGATCGTGGATCTCGACGCGACACTGGTCACCGCCCATTCCGAGAAACAAGACGCGGCGCCGACATTCAAACGCGGCTTCGGGTTCCACCCGTTGTGGGCGTTCATCGACCACGGCCAGGCCGGCACCGGGGAACCCGCGACGGTCCTGCTGCGCCCCGGTAACGCCGGGTCGAACACCGCCGCCGACCACATCACCGTCGCCACCGGCGCCCTCGCCCAGCTCCCGGCCCGGCTACGCCGCTCCCGCAAGGTACTGATCCGCGCCGACTCCGCCGGTGGGACCCACGCCTTCCTCGCCTGGGCGCACCAGCGCAGGCTGGCCTACTCGGTCGGGTTCACCCTGCCCGACAACGCCGCCCAGCTGATCGGCGAGATCCCCGCGAAGGCGTGGACACCGGCCTACGACGCCGACCGCCAGCCCCGGCCCGGCGCGTTCGTCGCCGAACTGTCCGGGCTGATGGACCTGACCGGCTGGCCACCGGGCATGCGTGTCCTCGTCCGCAAGGAACGCCCGCACCCCGGCGCGCAGCTGCGTGTCACCGACGTCGACGGCAACCGGATCACCGCGTTCGCGACCAACGCCGCCCGCGGGCAGCTCGCCGACCTCGAACTACGCCACCGCCGCCGGGCCCGCTGCGAGGACCGTATCCGAACCGCCAAGGACACCGGTCTGACCAACCTGCCGCTGCACGACTTCACCCAGAACCAGATCTGGTGCGCCCTTGTCGCACTCGCTCTCGATCTGATCGCCTGGACCCAGATGCTCGCCCTCGCCGGCCAGCCCGCGCGACGCTGGGAACCGAAACGGCTACGCCACCGCCTGTTCTGGCTCGCAGGCCGGCTCGCCCACCACGCCCGCCGCAGCACCCTGCACCTGCCCCCGCACCACCCCTGGGCCCCCCTCGCCCTCCAGGCGATCACCACACTGCGCGCACTGCCCGCCCCCGGATAGCCCGCGACCACAGACCTCCCACCCCACCGACCAGAAGGAACCCCACCCGGACGTGGACCGGGCGCCCACCCCGCGCGACAGCCGGGGCACTCCGCCACGGTCACACCCGGACCGAGCGGCAAAACTCAACATCAACAGAGTGGGAGGCCAGCCCGCGATCGCACCTGGCCAAGGCGCGAAAGATCTGGGCTAGCAGGACACGGGCCCGATCTCAAGAATCACCGGCCGGCCATGGCCTCATTTCCTCCGGCAATTGCACTTGTTACCGAGTGGTAGCTAACTATCTCCATCTGCTCCCTGATCTCCGTCCACCAGGTGCTCCTGGGTGTGCCGGACGAGATCTCGGCAGCGGTTCCAAGGAGGTGTCCGTGACACTCGACCGTTCCCGAGTCCGTCTCCGAAACCGATTAGGGCGCCGCGCATGGCTGCTGAACCTTCCGGCCGTGCTGAGCGCGGGGCTCGTCGCCGGCGTCGTCGGCCTCGTCGGCGGCGCGCCCGCTTCGGCGGCGGCCCAGCCCGGGCCGCTGCCCGTCCTCTACAACTTCCCCGCGGCCGCCCTCATCTCGCTGGCGAACCCGAACGCCGACCCGCCCGGCGCCAACGACTTCTCCTGCCGGCCCAGCGCCACGCATCCACTGCCGGTCGTGCTGGTCCACGGAACCCTCGCCAACAAGACCAACGAGTGGCAGGCGGTCGCGCCGTTGCTGAAGAACGACGGGTACTGCGTCTTCGCGCCGAACCTCGGCGGAGACACGCCGACGTCGTTCCTCCAGGCGACCAGGCCCATCGAGGAGATCGCGGCCCAGCTCGGGGTGTTCGTCGACCAGGTGCTGGCCACGACCGGCGCGGCCAAGGTCGACATCGTCGGGCATTCCCTCGGCGGCATGCTCCCCCGCTACTACATCAACAATCTCGGCGGCGACACGAAGGTGAACTCGCTGATCGGGCTCTCGCCGTCGAACCACGGCACGACTCTGCTCGGGCTCGCCAAGCTCGGCGAGGCCATCGGTGTGACCGGGCCGATCGAGTCCTTCTGCGCGTCCTGCATCCAGCAGATCGCCGGTTCGCCGTTCCTCACCGCACTGAACGCCAACGGCGGCCTCCGGCCCGGTGTGCGTTACACGGTGATCCAGACCAGGTATGACGAAATCGTCACGCCGTACACGTCCGCATTCCTGTCCGGGCCCAACGTCCGCAACATCACCCTGCAGGACGCCTGCATTCTCGACGGCGTGGACCACACCGCCATCGCCAACGACCGGGTCGCCCTGCGGCATGTGCAGAACGCGCTCGATCCGGCGCATCCCAGGCCGGCCATCTGCGTTCCGGTTCTGCCGACCATCGGCGGCTGAGCCGAGCCGGGGCCGGCGGGCAGCGGGTGCCGCACCGCCCGCCATCAGCTGCCCGCCGGCACGAACGCGGGTGAGCGAGAGGCTGTCAGTCACCCTGCCCGGCGGCGGCACGGCGCTGGCGCTTACCGAGCGGCGCCCGCGAGAGATCCTCGGCCGTGGACCGGAGGTGCTTGTAGTCGTAGCCGCGCTCGCCCAGCCAGGCTCGCGCGGCCTCCTCGGCACGCTCCGTCGCTGCCAGGATGTCCTCCTCGGCCTCACCTGAATCCAGGAACCGGAAGGTGAAGAACGGCCGGGCGGCAAGATCGTAGCTGAGGTGCCCCTCCGGGGTGAAGGCCGCGCGCAGGACGTCGTGCTCCGCCGCGTCGGCCAGAAGCTCGGCGCGCTGATCCGGGGTGAGAGCGTCGAAGGCGCCCCGGACCATGATGCGGAAGGTGCGGCTACTCATCCCGCGACTTTAGTGCCGCCGACGGCTCATCGCGGTCCCACGACGGGGGCCGGGTCCGCACGCCGTCGATGATGAGATCGAGGATCCGGGCGGCCCTCGACCCGCTCCCGGCGCCCGGCGGGATCCGCCACAGGACGCTGAGCTGCAACAGCACATCCTCCGGATCGATCTCGGGCTTGAGCGTGCCCTCGGCGGCGCCGGCTTCGAGTAGACGGCGATCGCCCCGGGGAAAGGCTCGTAGTGCTCGTTGTCGAGCCCGCCGTTGGTCATCGCGTGGATTACCTCGGCGACCCCGTACTCGAGCGGTCCGTAGCGGGCGACCTCCTCGGCTGGCAGCCCCGGCCCGCTGAGCAGACGGTCCTGGACTGCGCCCGAAGCCTCCTCGCGCACGGCGCCGCACAGTCCGACACTCGCCGGTAGCTATTCGCGCGTTGTCGCCGGAGAGGGTTTCGGTCCCCGGTCGGAGTTCGCGGCTCGAGGCTCGATCCTGTCGAGGTAACGCTCGATGAAGTCAATCGTCTCGGCGTGGAAGGTAGACAGACCAATCGTCTCCTCCATGGCGATCATCCGCGGAGTGCTGATCATGAGAAATACGAGGGCTTCCGGGGATGTTTTCTCCGCTGTTCGTCCATAATCGCTCGATCTTTCCGACACTGCGGCGAGCGCGAGTTCACGGGTCTGTTCGCCCGCCTTCGCGAGTTCGGTCCTGATCGTCTTGTGATGATTGGCGAGTGCCATGAATTCCGCCATGAGCGCCGCTCTGGTTCTGTCTCCGGCGTGCTCCCAGACGGCACGCAGGGGCGGGGACGTCTCGAGCGAGGTGGCCAGCCGGGCCAGGCTGTGCTCGATGCCGCGCCGGACCAGGGCGACGAGGAGGTCGTCAAGGGTCGGGAAGTAGTACTGGACGAGCCCGGCGGTGACGCCGGCCTGGGCGGCGACACCCCGGTAGGTCACAGCGGCGTAGCCCTGCTCGAGCATGAGGTTCTCGGCACAGTCCAGCAGCAGCGCGCGTGTCTTCGAGGTGACCGCGCCGACGCGGCGGGGTGATGTCATCGACCACCTTCCACGAGGATGCCGGATCTGACGCACGACGCTATCCGACAGTGGGCCGGCCTTCGATTTGTGACAGGTCCGGTGCGGCCTCGTCGCTCCGCGCCGTCAGCCGGTGGTCAGTTCCCGCAGGAGATCCGTCGTTCGCCGCGTTGATTCCACGCGTTCCGGCCGGTCCCGGCCGACCGGGAAAACGGCCGCCCAGATATCGGTCGCGCCGGCGTCGAGCAGGGCCTGCAGCGCCGCGCGGACCGCTTTCTCGTCGCCGACGACGGCGGCCTCGACCGGGTTGGACACGCCACCGATCTCGAGGATCCGTGCGTAGTTGGGCATCCCGGCGTAGGCCGTCGCGTACCTCACGGCGGCCGACCGGGCCTCGGCCTCGTCGTCGTGCACGGCGAGCGGCAGGCCGGCCACGATGCGCGGCTCGGGACGCCCGGCCGCGGCCGCGGCGGTGTGGATTCGAGGGGCGACGTGGGATCCGACAGCGCGGGCCGGGGCCATCCACAGCACGGTCCCGTCGGCGACCTCGCCGGCCACCCGCAGCAGCCTCGGCCCGAGCGCGGAGACCGGGGCGGCCCATCGCCGCGACGACGGACGACGCCCGGTTCGCCTGCAGCCACGGATGGCACGGGTAGGTCTGCAGAACCGCGGTTCCCAGTTCGATGGACGTGGTCTCCCGACCGGCGATCGCCATCGCGACGAGGGGGTCGCCCGCCACCTCGCTGGCGTACCACAGGGAGGTGAAACCGTCGCGTTCCGCCTGCTTGGCCTGATGGACGATCGCGTCCACCGATGTCCCGCCGCCGGTCAGGCCGATCCGCATCGCACTCTCCTCTTTTGCTTTACGATCATATAATCGACTGGTGTAACCGTGCGGTGGCAGGATTCCCTGCTCGCGGCATCGCTTCCAGGGCCGCCGGCGTACCCGGCGCTCACGTGACTGCTCCACCGTTGACACCGATGACCTGGCCAGTGGTGTAGCTGGCCTCCTCCGAGCACAGGAAGGCACACATCGCGGCGATGTCGGCGCCGGTGCCGAGCCGACCGGCCGGGATCGCCTGTGCCAGCGATTCGCTGTCCGGCACATGCCTGGCGTGCTGCGCGGCACGCAACATGGGAGTGTCGATCGTGAACGGCGCGACCGTGTTGACCGTGATCCCTCTGGCCGCGTATTCGAGGGCCACAGTCCTGGTCAGCGCGATCACTCCGCCTTTCGACGCCGAGTAGTGCGCCTGGTGCCGGGAGCCGATCTGGCCCGCCGCCGACGAGATGGTGACGACGCGGCCCCAGCCCGCCGCGGTCATGTCGCCGATGGCCGACTGCAGGCAGTTGAACGTCCCCGTGAGGTTGATCGCGATGGCGCGGGACCAGTCGTCGGGGGCAAGTGCCTCGAACGGCACGAACTCGGCGACGGCGGCGCTGGTGACGAGGATCCCGATCGGCCCGAGCTCGTCCCTTACCAGACCGAACGCCCTGTCGACCGCGGCGCGGTCCGACACGTCGACCTGGGCCGCGATTGCGACGACCCCCTGGCGCGAAGATCCGCGGCCGCCGTCTCCGCGGCGTCGCCATTTAGGTCGAGCACCCCCACCTGCCGACCCTGGCGGCCGAGGTGCTCGCAGACGGACAAGCCGAGGCCCGACGCACCGCCGGTCACGACAGCGACCCGACTCACGTGTTCCTCCTTGTTCGTACGCAGCGTCCGGATGGACCCCCGCCAGGTTTCTACACAAACGTATAGTACGGCGCTATACATCTGTATTAGACCAGTTCGAGGAGATGCGGCGAACAGGAGATAACCCCACGACGACCCGTGCGACGGCGGAAAAGACCGCGATCCGTACCACCGCACACAAGCAGTCGATCCCGAAGGATTGACTGCCTATTTGGCGCGCGCGTGAAGGAGCAGGGATGAGCGACTGGAAGACAATCGACTACTTCACGGACGAGTCACTCGTCGCGGATCCCTACCCGTACTTCGACGAGCTCCGCGAGGCGGGCCCGGTGTTGCCGCTGCCTCATCTCGGGATGGTTGCCGTGACCGGCTACGAGGAGGCCAGCCAGGTCTACCGTGAGGCGGAGACGTTCTCCTCGTGCAGCTCGGTGGTCGGTCCGTTCGCTACGTTCCCGGTCCCGCTCGAGGGAGACGACGTGAGCGAGATCATCGACAGGTACCGCACCCGGCTGCCGATGTTCGAGCACATGGTCACGATGGACCCGCCGGACCACACCCGGGAGCGGGCGTTGCTGATGCGCCTGCTGACACCGAGACGGCTCAAAGAGAACGAGAGGTTCATCTCGCGCCAGGCGGACCGGCAGCTGGACGAATTCATCGACCGAGGTACCTGCGAGTTCGTCCGGGAGTACGCCCAGCCCTTCACCATGACCGGACCACTGACATCCGGCTGTCCGAAGAGCACCACGGGCCGGCGGGTGCCCGGCGTTTCACCTACGACCCCACCTGGCTCATGCGCGGCCTGACCGAGCTGCACCTGGAGCTCACCCCGGTACCGGGCGCCGGGTGACCAACCGCCACCGGAGTGTCCGATCCGGTCGATGAGTCGGTGAACGCGCACCGGTCAGATCACGGGGAGGTACAGGGTCTGGAGCAGGGTGCGGTCGCCGTCGAAGCCGTGGGCCAGAGCTGCCGCGACGTCCTCGTGCGGAGTGCCCAACCGGATCGCGCTGATCTCGTCGAGACGTCGACAGTGCTGTTCGTCGAGTTCCAGCTCGAGCGAGCGCAGGTACTGCTCGAGGTGGGACAGCGTGCGAGGCCCGACGATCGGGATCAGCGCGGTCCGGGCCGACACGGCCCGGCGACGCAGCCAGGCCAGCGAGACCTGGACCGCGGTGCTGCCGATCTCGTCGGCGACGGCCAACACCCCGTCGACGACGGCGCTCTGCTGAACGGTGCGCTCGACGGCGTCGCCGCGAACGCTCAACCGGCCTTTCCCACCCTGCCGGTACTTGCCGCTGAGCAGACCTCCGGCCAGCGGCGAGTACAGGAACACTCCCAGGCCATGGGCCTGCACCATCGGTAGCAGTTCCCGCTCGGCGGAGCGTTCGGCCAGGCTGTACTCGGTCTGGATGCCGACCAGCGGGGCGAGTCCGCGCAGGTCCGCCCGGACCACGGCGCCGGCGACCCGCCAGGCCGGAAAGTTGGACAGCCCGCCGTACCGGATCTTCCCGGCGCGGCTCAGGTCGTCGAACCCGGCCAGGATCTCGTCGATCGGGGTGGTTCCGTCGGGGAAGTGCGGCATGAAGACGTCGACGTAGTCCGTGTTCAGCCGCCGCAGGCTGGCCTCCAGGGAGCGAATCATGATCTTTCGGCTGTTGCCGGTCGTGCCGGGGCGGGGCTGGTCCCGCCTCGTCCCGCCGTACTTGGTGATCACGACGAAGTCGTCCCGGCGACTGCCGAGCAGCTCACCGAGCACGGTCTCGGCCTGTCCGTCCTGGTAGAGGTTGGACGTGTCGAACGTCGTACCGCCGGCGGCGACGAAGGCGTCGAAGATCTGCCGCGAGGTGTCCCGACCGGCGCTGGTGTCGGCCGTGCCGAAGTTCGCGGTCCCGAGCGCGTACTCCGAGACCCGCAGGCCGGTGTGCCGTCCGAAGGTCAGGTAGCGCATGAGGACTCCCGGAGGGTGTGGTGCGAGGTAGGCTGCCCGTGCCGTACCAAGTAAAACGAGGGGTCGTTCTTTTTATGCCGAGGGTAGGGCAGGCGCACCTCGACGCCCGGCGGCAACAGATCCTGGATGCCGCCCGCGCCCGCTTCGCCAGCCACGGTTTCGCTCGGACCTCGATGGCCGACGTCGTCGCGGAGTCAGGGCTCTCCACAGGGGCGATCTACCGGTACTTCACCAGCAAGGACGAGATCGTCATCGCTGTCTGCGAGCAGGCGAGCAACGCCCTTCCGGCGGCGCTGACCATCGAGGCCGTGAGCGGTTTCCTCGAGCACGTGAGAACGTTGGCGCGGGAGACAGGCCACGCACGGCTGGTAGCCCAGATCTACGCCGAGGCGGCGGTGTCCCCGGCGCTCGCGTCGATCGTCCAGCGACAGCTCTCCACGATGCGCGCGGCGGTCGCCGAGCTGGTACCCGACCGCCAACCCGACGATGCCGGACAGATCGCCGAAGCCTTCGTGGCCGTCTGCAGCAGTTACAGCCAGCAACTCGCCGTCCGCGGCGACCTGGACCCCGCACCCTTCACCTCGGCCTTGATGGCGATCATCAAGGGGTAGCCGAGGTCGCCTAAGCGGTCGTGGGAGGGTCGACGTCAACGGACGCAGCCACCCCTGGGTTGCTGGGATGGCCCGTTCCATCCGGGCCCAGGCGTCGCCGGATGACGGGTCCCGGCCCGCTCACAGGCTTCTCCTCGTCGCGAGCGTTCAGGCCCGCAGGCCGAGGACGGGTGCGTAGTCGCGGCGGCGGCTCGGTCGGGTGAGGATCTCGACGCTGTCGACTGCCTGGTCGATGGCGCCGGGGAGCTGGCCGAGCGGGCCGTCGGGTCGGTTCCCTAGTCGGGCGAGGAGGGCTCGTAGCCGCGGGTCGCGGATCGCGTCGGTCAACGCACGGGTCAGGCGCTGCGCGCCGAGTACGTGGATGTCCCGGGTGTGAAAGCGGCGCGGCGCGGGGTCGACGGGCTCAGCCAGACCAAGTCGGTTCGTGGCAGCGGCGAGATCACTGGCCGCGGCGCACAGCGCCGCTTCGCGTTCCTGCCACCGCGTCGCGCCGAGCGCGTGGCGTAGGTGCCGACCGACCTGGTCCGCGAGGGTCGACCGCGCGAACGCGGTCATCAGCCATTTGCTGTACGGGGCCCAGCGACGTTCGACGAGGAATCCGATCCGGACGAGGTCGCGGGCAATCCGAGCAGCGATTATTCGCGAGCCGAGGTCATCGCCCCGGGCACCGGCGCGACCGACGAATGCTTCTTCCTGGCTGATCCGCAGCCAGCCGGCTGCCAGGACATAGCGCCAGATGTCGTCGGGGTACCAGGCCAGCGCCCGACGCCGCGCGGTAAGCAGACCGAGCGGGTCGTGCAGGACCACGCCGCCCGTGAGGCTGGCCAGGATCTGGGTCGGGGCCAGCAGCCAGTCCACCAGCTCCATTCCGTCGGCGGGGTCGGCGCCGAGCCGGTCGACGACGAACGCCCGCGCGGTGGTCACCTCCACCTGGTGGTGCGGCCGGCCGTCGTGTCGGTCGCTGTCGGGATAGACCACCGGGAAACCCTCGAACCAGGCCGGCAGCCGCTCCAGAGCGATGTCGATCGGCGTGGTGTCGAGATCCGGCAGGACGAACAGCTGCACTCGGGGACCGAAGTCGTGGTCCGCGGAGACCTCGTCGTCGAAGCCGAGTACCTCGGAACCCTCACCGAGCAACGCCGCAGCGTGAGGCACGCCCTGGACCAGCGGCCGAACCGCCTGCTCGTAAAACCGCCGAGAAAGATCGAGACCGAACACGGTTCCGAGAGCTCCTCGCGGCATCCTGTCATGAACCAGACGACGCCATGATCCCACCGACCCCACCACACATCGCGCCCGTGGGGGTCCGGGGGCTCGGCCCCCGGGCAGACATGACAAAGCCCTCAGACGGCGCAGCAAGCACCGCTGAGGGCGAGTGGACCTAACGCACCACAATAAGAACCGCTGGATCTTGGTTGTCGGCCCTGAGATCACTGTCCGACCGGTGGCTACTCGGGCCCTGACCAGGGACGATGCCCAGTTACCGCGCTGACCGCGGCATCGCCCACCGAGTCGAACGCGCGTTCCTTCTACTGGGCGGTCCCGGGCACCTCAGCCCGTCTGTCGACAGTCACCTCCGCAGACCGGCCGAGGCTCCCCGTCGGTCTATCGTCGCCTGTGGTCGGCTGTGGAACGTGAGGGCAAACTCACGGTCGGCGCGGCTGGTCGAGTTGGCTGGCGATAAGTGGGAACTCTGCTTTCAAGAGCGTCAGTAGTTGCTGTTGAATTTCCCGCAGAGCGGTCGTGGCAATTCGCCAGACAATTGACCAGTCGACCTCGAAGTATGCGTGATGGCGATGTTGCGGAACCCTGTGACGGACCGCCACGGCAGGTCGGGCCAGCGCCCGCGGATCTCGGGGGAGACTCGTCCGGCCGCCTCACCGATCACCAGGAGTTTCTGGAGAACGGCGCTCTGGATCAGATCGCTTTCCAGGAAGGCGGCCTCGTCGACATCCTGGACGAACGCCGCCGCGGCGACCGCGGCCTCGATCATGTCGACAAGGTAGAGCTCATCACGCCGCATAAAGGACCCGTGCCTCCGCGAGCACCCGGTCGCGGATGACCCACTTCAACCGGGACTTGGGCACCAGGTCGACGTGACGACCGACGATCTTCTCAAGATCGTCTCGAAGGTCGACGATCTCGAAGCCAAGAGTCGAGTCGGGCGCCAGCACGTACAGCAGATCGACGTCCGATTCGTCGGTGTCGTCGCCACGAGCCACCGAACCGAAGACGGACAGTTCGGCGACACCGTAGCGCCGACACACCTCTGCGATCCGGCTGTCACGAAGATCGACGGTCACATCGCCATTATCGCCGCCAGACAGCCACGACCGCCCGGCTCAGGTCATGCCTCGCCGGACACAGGCAACCTGCACCTGGCCCAGGCCTTGGCGGATCACGGGTCCAGGCCCGGAGGCCCAGGACGGGCGCGTACTCGCGGCGGCGGCTCGGTCTGGTGAAAATCTCGACGCTGTCGATGGCCTGGTCGATCGCGCCGGGCAGATGGCCGAGCGAGCGGACCGTCAGGTCGGTAGCCGAGGCGGGCGAGGTGGGCTCTCGGGTAGCACCAGACGTCGTCGGGGTACCAGGGCAGTCCTTGCTGCTGCTACGTCGGCGCGCCCGGTTTTTCGCCAGCCACCGGGCCGGGCCGGCCAGCGGCTCTGACGCGCTTCCGGTGGCGATGGTCGGCGACAGCCCGCTGATCTTCAAGCGTTGAGGCGAATGTGGCGTAGCTGGACGGCGAGTTGGTGTCCATGTCGCACGAGTCGCCCTGCCGTGTCAGGACCGAGCGTGAACCCGGCGTGGCTTGCGATGTCATCCGCCACGGCGGAGAGCGACAGGGATTCGGTAGGGAGATGGCGGGCGAACTCAGGGGCTCGCAGGACGTCGAGGGCATGGTCGAGCTGGCGGGCGCTGTAACTGCGGGACGTTTCCCCGCGCCGGTGGATACGGCGGATCATCGTCGTGCGGTCGGCAAGAAGCGTGACGTGAGCGACACGGTGTCCGGCGTTACGGGCCGGGGCCGTCAGTTCGGCGAGCGGGCCGGCGTCGAGGATGGTCATCGGCACGATCACCGGGTCCTCGAGACCTTGGAGAGCGAGGTGGAGCATCTCGCTGACCGCCCGGCGCCACAGGGGAACGTCGCGGAAGTCCCTGCGGCGGGGCTTCGGGAGCATCCGACGCATCGCGAAGCCGAGATGCTCGGGGTCGCTGATGAAGCTTCCAGGCAGTCTGCGGTGCAGATTGTGGGCGACCTGGGTTTTCCCGACGGCGTTCGGACCGTTGATCCAGATGAGGGTCGGCACCGGCCGAAGAATAGTCAGGTTCAGCCAGACCAACATCGCCCACCACACACCACGGCGGACGCCCGCGGTTGACGAGCGCCCCCGGGGCCCGACCAGCCTGTGGTCCTCATGCAGTGGCAGTCTCCACGTACCGTCGCGAGCGCAGGCCGCCGATCCCCAGGACGTCGTCGCGTAGCCGCCGCACACGGTCAATCTCGTCGGCGGTGCACTGGATCTCAAAGCGATAGATAACGAACCGCATTCACCCAGGTCAGAAGCATGACCGGAGAATGGGCGGAGATAAGGGCACCCGAACACGGCAGGTCGAGCAGAGCTCGACACCAGGAGCTCGGGGGTCGCCCCCCGGAAAACATCGCGGCCCGCCGCGAAGCTGACCAAAAGTCAGCGAGCACGACGGGCCGGCTCGTGGAGGTGAGGGGACTCGAACCCCTGGCCTCCTCCGTGCGAGGGAGGCGCTCTACCAGGCTGAGCTACACCCCCTGGAAGCAACTGAAGCTTACAGCACGCCGGATGGGAGTGGGTGGGCGCCCTCGCTGGCCGGCTGGCGATCCGTCTGGCGGACGATCCGGCCGCCGTCCCAGCCAGCCGGATCAGCCTGAACCAGCGGCCACGGCGTGCTGGGCAGGACGGCGAAGACCGGTGGGCTCGCCGCGTCGGGGATCTCGTCGAGCTCGGCGGCGAGCCCGGCGACCAGCAGCATGTTCTCGAACAACGACGCCGCCTCGGCCGTCCTGAGCAGCCCGGCCTCGTGGCCGCGCCAGCCGCGGCTGCGCGCGCCGTCGAGGACTATCTCCGCGTCCGGTTCCGCGGCGCCGTCCTCGCCGTCCGCCACGAAGACGAGGCGGCCCTGGGCGGGAACGGTGCCGTCGCGCAGCGGGCGGCGCTCCCACAGTTCCAGGGACTCCTCGGGCGCCCAGTTCTCGTCCCGCAGCGGTGTCTGCCAGGCCGCTCGGCCGGGCCGGTAGACCGCGAGCCGGACGCGGACGCCACGGCAGCGGAAATGCAGGCCCGTGCCGTCGGCCGCGACGGCTCTCACGTCCACGGGAATGGCGCTGCTCGCCGGGCACATGACGAATCCCCGGTCCCGCAGCCGGGCGAGCCAAGATTCGAACATCAAGACCGGATCTCTCCTCCTGCCGCGGGCTGTCCCCGCCGGCGCCTCGCCCCGGCTGGCCCACGTCTCGCCGGCGTTCCGGAGCCCGCCCAGGGGCGCGGACGGGCGCGCGACGGGCAGGGCGGAAGGAGACACCGACGGCGCGACACCGGGACGCACCGATGAACGAACACGGAAGGACACATCGCCGGAGTGCGAGCGCGGGCATCGGCCCGCGGTGAGCTCCGGGAGGTTGGCACGTGATCACGTGCCCCGCGTGGACTCAGGCCGCTGGCCGGCCAGGCGGGAGGAACGTGATCCGGAGGCCCCTCACGCCCTGGCCCGCCGGGTGGAACCGGATCGGGCGACGCCAGGCGGTCGTTCGAGGTTCGGGCGCGGCGTCAGTGGGCGCGAGGGCAGGGACAACACCGCGGACAGGCAGCCAGGGCCCCGGCACGCCGACAAGCGGCAGCGGGGGTGGTCTGCGAGCGGAGTGTCACGAGGCCATTATGCACGCGGACCGGGCCCCCGGCCGGACGCGACCCGGCCCGTCAGCGCCCGCCGACGCCCGGCGGCGCCAGCTCGCCGCGGGCCATCACCGCCGGCCTGGACGTCTCCGGTTCCGGCGGCCGATCAGCCGCCGGAACCTGTAGCCGGAGTCACCCACACGGCGGTGGTGGTCAGCTGCCGACGGCGTGCCGCCGGAGCAGGGTCTCGAGCTCGTCCGGTGCCTGGGCGCCGGCCGCCGGCCCGGTCGCCTCGGTCGCCGCGACCGCCTCGCCCTGGCCCGCGGTCGCCGCGGCGGGCGGAATCAGGCCGCCGTGCGTTCCGGGCGGGTTGACCTGGACGCGTCCGGGACGCGAGGTGTTCGGCCGCGCCCCGGGGCGCGGGACGGGACGGGACGCGCCGCCGGAGCGGGGTGCCGCGGGCCCGGCGGCGCCACCGTAGCCGCGCGCGACCTGGTCGCCGGCCTCGTACCCGGCCTGCTCGGCGTACCCGGCCTGCTCCGTGTACCCGGCCTGCTCGGCGTAGCCCGCCGCCTCGGCGTAGCCCGCCTGCCCGGCGTGAGCGGCGTAACCGGCAGCCTCGCCGTAGCCAGCCGCCTCGCCGTAGCCGGCCTGCTCCGCGTACCCGGCCTCCTCGGCGTAGCCGGCCTGCTGCTCGTACCCGGCCTCCTCGGCGTGAACGGCCTGCTGGGCGTACTCGACGTACCCGGCCTGGTACTCGACGTGCCCCGGGTACTCGGTGTACTCGGCCTGGACGGCGTACTGGGCGTACTCGGTCCGCGCGGCGTCACCGGCGGGCGCCGGGTAGGCCACCGCGGCGTCGTAGCCCAGCTGCTCCGCGTTGGCGTACTCGACGTACTCGACGTCACCGGAGGCGTCGCGGCGGGCCGTGTACTCGGCGTACTCGAGCTGGTGGCCGGGGTGGGCGCCCTCTGCCGCCGGCGACGAGGACGCTGCCGCGTCCGCCTCGTGGGCGTCGTAAGCGTCGTGGGCGTCGCCGGGGTGGTACTCGCCGGGGTGGGCCGGGTCGTCGCCCTCCGCCTCGTCGTCGCCCGCGCCGCCACGGTGGCCATCGGCCCCGCCCGTGGCGTGCGCCTGGTCGGCGACGGAGCCGAGGTCGACGGTCTCGGCCCGCGCGTGCGCGAGGTCGTCGGCGGTGAGGGTCTCGTCCGGGCCGCCGACGGAGAGCCGCACCGGGGAGTACTCGGTGCCGCGTGCCGCGCCGCCCGCCCAGGAGGCGGAGCCCGGGGCGTGCTCCCGCGCGCCGCCGCTCCAGCCGCGGATGCCTCCGTGGGCGCGGACGGCGCGCTCGGCGGCGATCCGCCGGTCGAGCGCGGCCCGTGAGCGCACCAGCCGGCGGTGCGCCTGCGCGGACCGGCGCAGGTGCAGTACATACCCGGCGGCGACGACGTCGACCGCGAGGTGGACGATCATCCACATGCCGCCGAGCGTGGCTGCGAGGATGACGCTGATCGGCAGCGCGGTGAGCAGGACGAAGAGCCGCTGCCGCCGCTGCCGGACGAGCGCCGTGCGATCGGCCTGCGCTGCGCGGACCGCCCGGTCGGCGGGGACACGACGCGGCACACCCGAGGTCGGCCCGAACAGCCGCGGAGGCGCATCAACGTCCCCCGGCGTGCCCGGCGCTCCCGCCGAGCGGCCGTCCGCGAAGTCATCCATCCCGTCGAGGTCCATCCCGTCGGCGTGTTCCAGGCCGTGGACGCCGTCCGTCCCGTCAACGCCGTCGAGGTGCTCGAGCCCGTCCAGGTGCTCGAGGTCGTCCATGGGGTCGAGGTCGTCCATGGGGTCGAGGTCGTCGGCCAGGTCCGTGCGGGGGTGCGCGTCCGTGCCGGTGCCCGCGGGAAATGCCGCCGCACCGGAAGTCTCCGGAGCGGTCGGGGCGGCCGCGGAATTCACCCCGGCCCGGGTATCCGCCGGGTCGGCCGCGCCGAGCTGCCCCGTGCCGGGACCTTCGCCGGAGCGCGATCGCGCCATCCCTGCCGCCTCCTGTGCCACCGCCGGCGAGCCCTCGGACGGGGCCCGCGTCAGCGGGCCCGTGCCGGCGCGCGGTGAGCCGCGCCGCGAGAGCACCCGCATGGCGGTGGAGAAGCGGTCCGCGGACCGCTGTTCCACCGCCGAATCATGGTGACGCAGCCACATGGGGATGAGCACGAAGCCCCATACGGCAACGATCGCCAGCCAGATGAGCGCACTCACGCGGTCACGCTCCGCAATGTTCCTGGGACGTCGTTCGGCGACCTGACGCCGTTCGGCCGACGCGAGCCGTTCGCGATGCCGGCGGGGCCGGCTGGGCATCCCTCAGGGCGGCCGGGGCGAGAGGACCTGGTCCCTGCCCGCCCGCCGCGAGCCGGGCGCGGATCGGACGCGCCAGGCGCGGTATGCGCGAGCGAGCAGACCATCTGGACGCCTCTTCTCGATGTCGTCGTTTACGATTCCGTGCTCGACGCTAGTGAGCGGAATGCGCGCGGTCACCGACCGGAAACCCGCGTGTCGCACTCGTCGGCGAGGTTCACCAGGTGGCCGTCCACTGTCAATCCAAGGTGATACCGATGTGGGCTGGGTGATACTCCCCCCGTCCGGGTGGGCAGGTCACACTACGAGCACCCAACGTAACGCCGAGCAGGTTGAGCGACGACCCAAGCGGCCCGAGTGGGCCACGGCGAGCACCAGCGGCACCGCGCGGGCACGCCGAAGGCGACCCGAACGGCACGCGTAGGACGTCCGAAGAGGTCGCGTAGGACGTCCGAACGGACCGCGAACCGCCCCCTGAAGAGGGGCCTGGGCGACGCCGGAAACCCCGCTAACGGGCACTGGACAAAGAGACCACCGGCACCGACGACGCCGGGGCGAAAGCCTGTGCCGTAAGCCTGTTCAGGAGGAGGGCGAACGGGTGCGGCTCCAGCGGGCCAGCAATCCCCCGGGGACGTCCTCGGTCGTCAGTGCATAGCCGATATGGTCGCGGTACCGGCCGTCGATCGCGAGAAATCTGCGGTGCAGGCCCTCCTCGCGGAAGCCCAGCTTCACCAGCATCCGGCGGCTGGCCGCGTTCTCCGGGCGGACGTTGGCCTCCAGCCGGTGCAGCCCGACCGGGCCGAAACAGTGGTCGGTGACCATCGCCAGCGCCGTCGGGGCGATACCGCGGCCGGCGTGCGCGCCGTCCACCCAGTAGCCGACCTGGCCGTTGTTGAACGCCCCGCGCACGATCGTTGACACTGTGAGCTGCCCCACCAACCGTCCGTCGACGGCGATGGCGAACGGGAGCGCCGCGCCCACCCGGGCCTGTGCCCGCAGCCGCTGGAGCATCTGCGTGTAGACGCCGATGGTCTGGCGCTCGTTCCAGGTGGCCCGCACCGACGCCGAGCCCGGCGAGGTGGCCTCCCACGGAGCGAGCCAGTCGGCGTTGCGCGTGCGGACCTCGACCCAGGTCGGGGCGTCACGCAGGCGCATGGGCCGGACGACGACGTCATCGTGGCGCAGGGTGACCGGCCAGCCAGGCGCTCTCACGCCGGTGTGCCCCCGGTGGACGCGGGCGGGTGGGGCGCCGTACCCGACGGGCCGCCGGAGTGGTCGGTGCCGCCTCGCAGCTGCGCGATCGCGTGCGCGACGACCGGGGCGAGGACCGCGGCGCCGTCGCGCACTCCCCCGGTCGAGCCGGGCAGGTTCACGACCAGGGTCGTTCCGATGGTGCCGACGAGGCCACGGGAGAGGACCGCGGTGGGCACCTTGAGCCGCCCGGCCGCCCGCAGCGCCTCGGCCAGCCCGGGCACCTCTCGGTCAAGCAGGTCCCTTGTGGCCTCCGGTGTGACGTCCCGCGGCCCGAGACCGGTTCCCCCGGTGGTCACCACCAGGTCGATCCCGGCGTCGACGGCCGCGCGCAGGGCCGCGGTTATCTCCACCCGCTCGTCCGGGACCACGACCGGCGCGGGCACGTCGAAGCCCATCCCGACCAGGGCGTCGACCAGCAGCGGGCCCGAGCGGTCGGGATAGGCGCCGCGGTGAGCGCGGTCGGACACCGTCACGACCCGCGCCCGAGCCCCTGCCGGCAGCCCGGAGGCGCCACTCACGACGGTCCGGCCCCGTCTCGCGGCACCCCAGCCCCGTCTCCCGGCGGCCCGGCGCCGTCGCGGTGCCAGTCCCCGGACTTCCCGCCGGTCTTGGCGACGACCCGGACCTCGGTCAGCTCGGCCAGCGGGTCGACCGCCTTCACCATGTCGTGCAGCGTCAGCCCCGCGACCGCGACCGCGGTCAGCGCCTCCATCTCCACCCCGGTCCGGTCGGCGGTGCGCACCGTTGCGGTGATCTCCACCCCGTGGTCGACCACGGTCAGCTCCACCTTGACCCCGGAGACGGCGATCGGGTGGCAGAGCGGGATCAGGTCCGGGGTGCGCTTGGCGCCCATGATCCCGGCGATGCGGGCCACGGCGAGCGCGTCCCCCTTGGGCACCCCCGCGCCGCGCAGCAGCTCGACGACGTCCGGTGAGGTGCGCAGGCAGCCGGCGGCGGTCGCCGTGCGCGCCGTGACCTCCTTGGCCGAGACGTCGACCATCCGCGCCGCGCCCCGGTCGTCGACGTGGGTGAACCGCCCGGGACCGGTCACCCGCGGGCCTCACCGAACGGGCCGGCCCACTCGGGCTCGGGCAGCAGCACCGCGGGAAGCTTCGTGCCTGCGGGCACCTCGGTGACCTCCTCGGGGACGACGAGCAGCGCGTGGGCCGAGGCCAGCCCGGACATCTGGTGGGCGCCCTGCCCCCCGGCGGACGTCGCGACCAGCTCCCCGGTGTCGTCACGTTCGAGACGGACCCGGGGAAAGGTACGCCTTCCGGCCGCGGACTGCATAGTCTCGCTCACCCGGACGGTGACGGTGCCGGTGGCCGGCTGCCGCCAGCTCGCGCCCCCCGGGCCCGCCGGCAGGCCGCGCATCCGCCGCAGCGCCGGCCGGACGAACAGCTCAAACGACACCAGGGCGCTCACCGGGTTACCCGGAAGGGTGAAGACGGGCACGCCACCGACGACACCGAAGCCCTGCGGCTTGCCGGGCTGCATGGCGATGCGCTCGAACCGGATCTCGTCGGACTTGCTCAGGACCTGCTTGACGACGTCCCTCGCGCCGACACTGATCCCGCCGGTGGTGATCACGACGTCGTTGCTGCGCAGCAGCTCGTCGAAGGTCGCGCCGAACTCGTCGGGGTCGTCCGACACCCCGTCGACCCGGCGGACGAGCGCCCCCGCCTCGTGCACCGCGGCGGCGATGGCGTGGCTGTTCGAGTCGACGATCTGGCCCGGCCCGAGCGGGGTGCCGACCTCGACAAGCTCGCTGCCGGTGGACAGAACCGCCACCCGCGGACGCGGGTGGACCGCCGGCCGGGCGACGTTGACGGCCGCCAGCAGGCCGATCTGCGCGGCGCCGAGCACGGTGCCCGCGGCGAGCACGAGGTTGCCGGGCGCGATGTCCTCCCCGGCACGGCGGATGTGCAGCCCGCGGCGCGGCGCCTGGTTGATCCGGACCGTCTCGATGCCGCCGTCCGTCCACTCGAGCTGGACGATCGTGTCGGCGCCCTTCGGGAGCGGGGCACCGGTCATGATCCGTACGACGGTGCCCGGGGCGAGTGGCGCGGGTGACACCGGGCCGGCCATGATCTCGCCGGCCACGGGGAGCGTCACAGGGTTGTCCTCGCTGGCCTCGGCGACGTCCGCGGCGCGGGCGGCGTAGCCGTCCATCGCGGAGTTGTCGAAGCCCGGGACGGCCACCGTCGCCCGCACGTGCGCCGCGAGCACGCAGCCGTGCGCCTCGCGCAGCGCCGTCCGCCGCGGCGACATGGGGTGGATTGCGGCCATAATGTCCGATGCGTGCTGGTCTACCGTTTTCACAGGCACCCGTCCCGTTCTTTACACTTCTGTTCAGGCCGTATAGCCTTCGTGTCAGCGGTGTGCCGGGCAGCAGGCCATGACGGCCGGCGAGTGAGCTCTCGACAGCCGTTGACCCGCGGGCGGTTCTTCGTCTGACGTGGCGACTTCAGGGCCAACATGTCAGGAGCCTGGACATTTCCGCGCGAAGACGCGCGCCCAGTCTGCCCGAAGGTGCCGATGCGCCCAAGCAAGGGCCCCGGGAAATTCCTGATCTGTCCTTCGCCGCGCAGGCCTGGTCACTTTTCGTCAGCGCGGCACGTCACCGGCGGACAAGGTGCGCTCCATCAGGAGCATCGTCCAGGAGCACCGTCGGTTGAGCCCGCTCGGAGCGCCCCGTCAGGTAAGCCCGTCGGCGTCCGCCCTCGGGACAGGCAGGCCCACGGCCACCGCGGCCGCGGGCGAGCCCGCCCCGCCGGTCAGCATTCGGCCTTGGGACCGCCGGACGCCACGTACTCCTCCAGCCACGGGTAGAACTCCGGGCCGAGGTCCGGCCGCTCGCAGGCGAGCCGGACGACCGCCTTGAGGTAGTCGACCCGGTCACCGGTGTCATAACGGCGCCCGGTGAACACGACGCCGTGCACCGGAATCTCCGCGCCCGGATCGGCGCCGGCCCGCTCCGCCAGCGTCCGCAGCGCGTCGGTCAGCTGGATCTCGTCCCCCCGGCCGGGCGGCGTGGCCCGCAGGACGTCGAAGATCTCCGCAGGCAGCACGTAGCGCCCGATGACAGCCAGGTTGCTGGGCGCCTCGTCCACCGGCGGCTTCTCGACCAGGTCGGTGATGCGCACCGTCCGGTAGCGCCCGCCGGACCCGCCCGCCGAGACCCGCTCCACCGAAGCCGCCGAGACCGCCGAGACCGCCGAGGCGGGAGCAGCCGAGGCGGGAGCAGCGGCCGTCGGAGCGATCGTCGCCACGCCGTACATGGAGACGGCCTCCTCGGGCACCTCCATCAGCGCGACGACCGCCCCGCCGTGCCGCTCCTGGACGGCGAGCATCTCGACCAGCAGCGGGTCACGCTCGTCGATGAGATCGTCCCCGAGCAGGACCGCGAACGGCTCGTCGCCCACGTGCGCGGAGGCGCACAGAACGGCGTGACCGAGCCCCCGCGGCGAGGGCTGACGGACGGAGTGGACCTCGGCCAGCTCGGCGGAGGCCCGGACGCGTTCGAGGCGAACCTTGTCGCCCTTGCGCTCAAGCGCGGCCTCGACATCCCCCTCCCGGTCGAAGTGGTCCTCGATGGCCTTCTTGGTGCGGCTCGTCACGAGCAGCACATCACGCAGGCCCGCGCGGGAGGCCTCTTCGACGACGTATTCGATGGCCGGCCTGTCGACGACAGGTAGCATCTCCTTCGGAACCGACTTCGTCGCGGGCAGGAACCGGGTCCCCAGACCCGCGGCGGGAATGACCGCCTTCGTCACTGGCATGGGCGAAACCTTAGTCGGGCGGGCATCCCCAGGGCACGACGGCGTACACACACAGGGCATTCACAACTAGTGATCATCCGTGTTGGCCGTGAACCCACATCCGCGTGAGGCATCGGGCCATCGTGGTCCCCGGCGGCACGGCGCACCCGACAGCCCCGCTCCGCTCACGGCGGGCCGCGCCCGGCCAAGACCCTCCGGGACCGACCGTCCGCACCCGGTAAGTCACGCTCACCGACCTGTCGGGCGGGCCCGGCGGGTCCGCAGCGGGCAGATCTCCACGTGCGGGTCGATCACGGTACCGTGAGGCCTTCGCCAGCGGGATGTCGTGCCGGTGTCGTCTTTCGGATCACCATCGGCCGCATGGACAGCACGCCGGCGCGGAAAGCTCGAGGAGTCGGGTGGCGGGCCCAGCGCCCAGGTCACCGGGCCCGAGTGCGCTGAGGGTGGGGATGGCTGTGACCGGAGGTACCGTCACCGGCAGTGGCGTGGTGGGCCGGTCCGGCTCCGAACGGGATCCCGTGGGGCCGGCCGGGTCGGCGGCCGCCGGCCTGGAGATCACCGGCTCCGCGGCCGGCTCCGGAACCGCAGCCGGCCCAGGTTCCGCAGCCGGCCCAGGTTCCGCAGCCGGCCCAGGTTCCGCAGCCGGCCCAGGTTCCGCAGCCGGCTCGGGTTCCGGCGCTGATGGTTCCGGGGACGGTGCCGAGGTCGGTATCGCGGCCGGCCCCGGTTCCGGCCTCGGCACGAGACCCGGGCCGGTGCCCGCATACACGCGGCCCGGAGCACCACAACCCAAGAGCGAGCTGCGCAGGCGGCTGCTCGCGCTGCGGCGGGCCGGCGTCCTACCGGACCCAACCGTGCTGACCGAGCGGCTGCTCGCGCTGCCCGAGGTCACCGCCGCCTCCTGCGTCGCCGCCTACGTGGGGATGGCCGACGAGCCCGACACCACCGAGATCCTCACCCGGCTGCGCGCCCGGGGCGTACGGGTGCTGCTCCCGGTCGTGCGCGCCGACCTCGACCTGGACTTCCGCGAGTTCGCCGGCACACTGATCCCCGGCGCGATGGGCACCCGGGAGCCACCGCCGAGCGCGCCGCTCGTCGAACTCGCCAAGGCCGACGTCGTGATCGTGCCCGCCCTCGCGGCGGACGAGCGCGGCAACCGGCTCGGACGCGGCGGCGGCTCCTACGACCGCGCGCTGACCCGGGCCACCCCCGGGACCCCGGTGATCGCGCTGCTGAACGACCGCGAGCTGCTCGGGGACGTCCCCGCGAAGCCGCACGACCGGCCGGTGACCATCATCGTGACGCCGACCAGAATCGTCCGACCGGCACCGCTGTGACACCTGCTCCGGCATTCGGGAAGCCAGCGGGCCCGTCGAGGCGTTAGAGTTGGCAGTCCTTACCACCGAGTGCCAACTCCGGGAGGAGTCCGTGCCGACCTACCAGTACCGCTGCACCGCCTGCGGGCACGATCTCGAGGCCGTGCAGAGCTTCAGTGACGCGGCACTGACCGAGTGTCCTGCTTGCACGGGCCGGCTTCGGAAGGTGTTCAGCTCCGTTGGCCTCGTCTTCAAGGGCAGCGGCTTCTACAAGACCGACAGCCGGTCCGGGTCCTCGTCAGGCGTCCCGGCCCGGCCCAAGGATTCCGTGGGCTCGTCGGACGGCGACTCGTCCACCAAGAGCGGCACCGACGGCGGCTCCTCGGCCACCAAGTCGGACTCCACCGGCTCGTCCTCGGCCTCGGCCGGGTCCTCGTCGGGTGACGGCGGTTCGTCCAGCACGTCCAGCAGCACGGCCTCCAGCACCGCGGCGGCCTGACGGGGGCCGGGAACCGCCCCCGGCCCGCCTGTGCACCTTTCTCACATGGGGCGGCCCCCGGCAGTTGCCGGGGGCCGCCCCATGCCCGTCTCCGGAGCTCGTCATCCGCCCCGGGCCACCGACGCGCCGGTCAGCCGCGCGAGCTGGTCAGCCATACATACCGGTTCCGCCTGATCGCGTTCTTCCCCGCGCCGGCTTCGTCGGCCTGGCGGCCCGGTCCGGTGGGGCCGTCATCGACGTGAGCTGATACCGTTGCGGCTCGATGAGCGATAGCGCTCGCCGTTCACGCCGCCGGCACTTGCGCGCCGGCACTCCTGGTCTGACCGGCCTTGGCCGTGCCAGGTTCCCGCTTCCCAGCCACCTGCCCGCTCGTGCGGGTCTTATGGTCGGCTCCACGGGCGTTTACGGTCTCCGACGTACTGGCGGCGACCTGGTGTCTGAGGTTGATCGCGGCGTTGTGGTCGCGGTCGGCCACCAGCCCGCAGGACTGGCAGCGGAACGTGCGGTCCGACAGCGTCAGGCTTGGGTTTCGCCAGCCGCAGCCGGAACAGGTCTTCGAGGACGGATACCAGCGGTCCGCGACGTGCAGCCGCGAACCGTACCAGCGGGTCTTGTAGTCGAGTTGCCGGCGGATCTCACCCATCCCGACGTCCGAGACGGCGCGGGCGAGCCGCCGGTTGCGGACCATCCCGGCGACGTGTAGATCCTCGACCACGATCACGTCGTGGGACCGGGCGAGCCGTGTCGTGAGCTTGTGCAGCCCGTCGCGGCGCTGGTTCGCGACCCGGGCATGGATCGTCGCGAGCCCGGCGGCGCGCTGCCGGCGCCCAGCGCTACCCGGCTTCGACCGGGCATAGGCCCGCGACGCGCGGCGCAGTTTCCGCAGCGCGGCGGCGTGCCGTTTCGGGTTCGCCACCGTCTCGCCGGTGGAGAGGACCGCGAGGTGTTTCACGCCCAGGTCGACGCCGACCGTGCCGCCCGTCCACTGACGGCGGGTCGGCCGTTCGGAAACGTCCCGGTCGGTGTCGACGGTGAACGCCACGAACCAGCGGCCAGCCGTCCGGGACACCGTCGCGCCACCCAGCCGCGCCCGGCCATCCGCCAGCCGCGACGTGAGCGCGCCCATCGGCTCGCCGACCTTGACCCGGCCGATCCGGGGCAGTTTCACGTACAGATCGGTCGCGGGGCCGTAGGCACCGGTCGTGTAGCGGAACGAGTCGCGGGCCTTCCCGCGCTTCTTGAACCGGGGAAAACCGACCCGGCGGCCGTTGCGCTTTCCCTTCCGGGAGTCGGTGAAGTTCTTCAACGCACGGGCCAACTGGTCCAGCCCGGCCGAGTACGCCTCCTTCGAGCACTCGTCCCACCAGGGCGCGACGTCCCGCTTGGCGGCGTTCCAGGCAAGCCGCAGCGCGGGCAGCGTCCACGGCACCGGGGTGAGCAGGTCGCCGTCCAGGCCGTAGGACTTCTCCGCGTCGCGCTGCGCGAACGCGGCCTTCACCCGGGCCAGGCCCCAGTTGTAGGCGAACCGGGCCGCCCCCGCGTGGCGACGCAGGTTCGCGGCCTGGGCGTCGTTCGGGTCGAGCGCGAACCGGTACGCCTGCAACGTCCTCATTCGGCCGCCTCAGTGGCGGCGGCGACCGCGCGGCGGGCTCGGTTCGCGGCGGCGCGGCGGCCGTACAGCCGGGCGCACATCGAGGTCAGGATCTCGGTGATGTCGCGGACCAGGTCGTCATCGACCTCGGCTGGGTCCACGACGAGGAGGCGGCGGCCGTTCGCGGCGAGAGCGGCCTCGACGTACTCGGCGCCGAAGCGGGCGAACCTGTCGCGATGCTCGACGACGATCGTCGTCGCCGCGGGGTCGCGGAGCAGCGCGAGGAACTTCCGCCGATGCCCGTTCAACGCCGACCCGACCTCGGTCACGACCCTGTCGACAGGCAGCCCCTGCCCGGTGGCCCAGCCGGTGACGCAAGCGACCTGCCGGTCGAGATCAGACTTCTGGTCTGCGGACGACACCCTGGCGTACACGACCACCGTGCCTGAAGTAGCCGGGCGGTCGGGCTCGCCGACGAGGATCAGGCCACCGACCTTGCGTGCCGGGACCGGGAGCTTGCCGGCGTGGAACCAGCGCTGGGCGGTCACGTACGCCACACCCTGCGACTCTGCCCACTCCTTAAGGTTCACATGACAACTATAGCAATCTGGAGAGAGCTAACGAGTGCCATTTGGGCAACAGTTACTACCCCTCACGGTGGGGTCGCCAGCGGAGTGAGTTGGCTCAACCACTCCGTACGCCGCTGCGGCAACTCACTTCGGGGCGGACCCCGGCCGGCTCGGCGCGAGCCGTGGTGACGCCGACCGCCGCGGCCCGGGCCCGCCCGGTGGGGTGCCTCCCAGGCCAGGTGGCCACCGACCTACCGTCCCTCGAACCATGGGCCCAGGCCTGGTCACGCGCCCACGCCGCCGGGCCCCACAGGCCGTCCCCCCACCCCCGCAGCGTGCCCTCACCAGCGAGTTCGTGGTTCGACGCCACGACTCCCGAGCGGCGCAGCAGCTTGCGTGGCGACAACAAGATGGCTCGGCGGCAACGGACTGGTAGGCAATCAGCCGCATGGGCGGACCGCCGAAGAGATTGGTGTACCCAATTAAACGGATTCAAGGACGTCCGGCTAATTGCGACCGGCAGCAGCGGAAGGAACCCCGCCGGCGCGCCCTCCGTCGCACGCGTTCAAGACGGCGGCGGTGTCACGCGACCGGTTACCGGAAGGCGCCCGGCCGCACTAACGGACCACCACGGCGAACTCGGGTACCGAATACCGTCGATCCACGAGATCGGAGACCGCGCTCCGCTTGAGCGGGTCGAATCACATACCCGGCGACACTTGTCGTGGGCGTTTCGGGCGTATTGCCCGTTTTTGTGATCAAGGCTCCCTGTGTACGGGATCCCTGACACCGCACGGCATCCCGGCCACCGCGACCGCGCCGGGATCAGCCGTACCTCGATCAGCCATACCGGCCGCGCATGCCACTACTGTTTGCGCCGCCGGTAGTGCTCCACGATCCAGGCATCGACCTCACGCTTGCGCCAAACCCTGGTTCCTTTGGCCCCGCTGCCGGCCGGCGCGTTGATGACCTGCAGAGGCTCCGGAAACTTGGCGTCCTTGCGAGTCCAGTAGTCCACGGCCTGTCGCGTGATCTTGAGTTGGAACGCGATGTCCCCGATGCCTACCAACTGCTCACCGTCGTCCACAGCGAACATCGTAACCACTTTGCTCTTGTCCAAGAACCTCGCTAGGCTCGTTTTTGCTTGTCGACAAATAATGGCCGAGGAGGAAACCATGCCCCCAGCAGACCCACCCGCAGCGCATCCGTCGGCAGAGCACCGGCCGCGACGGCCGATCGGCGGCGACGAGATCCGTGAGCTGATAGACCGCGACGAGGCCTACGACGAGAATCCGTACGGCGAACCGCCACTGCTGGTGGCCAGGTACCGAGCCTCGCTGCGGGCCGTCCTGGCCACCGAGCCCGCGGAGCCCGGCCTGTTCGAACGGGCCTGGTCCCAGCGGGAGCGCGACGCCTACCGCGCGGGCGGGCAGGCCACCCACCGCGTGATCGTCGGCGCTATGGCGGCGGCGCTTACCGCAACGCTCGCCGACCGCGCACCAGCCGACCGCGCAGCGGCCGCCGCCCGCCCAACCCGCCCGTGCGACGAGGCTCACCCCTAGCGCCGCCAAGGGGCTGACCGGGCTCCCGGGGCCCGAAGATGAGCGTCGGAACGGGACCGGTGGCGGGCCGTGTCGTCTGCCCCGTCCGGCGGGGCCGCGCCGGTAGATTGGCCCCGCCGCCGGTGCCGCCGCTCGCGAGGGCACCGGCCGGACAGGACCGCCCCGCACAGACCGAGCGGCCACCGGGCCGCATGGCGATCGGAGGAGATCCTCATGGGAGACGCGCCGCTGCCCGACCACGAGCTCCCCAGCGACGAGCGGGAGATCGGCTGGGGCGACGAGACCCTGCTCGACGAGAACGAGGCCGACGCCGACCTCGCCCGTCTCCTGGCGGATCTGCCGCCCCACCACGTCGAACGCTGACCCGGCCGCTCAGCGCCGGCGGATCAGTGTGGGAGGCCGGCCGCGGTCTCGGCGAGCAGCGCCGCGAACAGCTCCGGCGCTTCCAGGTGGACGGCGTGACCGCACCCCGGCAGCACCCGGACGGGAAGACCGAACCGGGCCCGCAGCGCCGCGGCCGCGCGATGCCGCACGGGCGGTGACTGTGCGCCGACGGTGATCAGGACCGGTGGCGCCCCCACTGGCGGTGAGCCCGGCTCGAAGCCGAGGAACATCTCGAGGTCGCGCTCCACCATCGCGATGTCGGCCGGCGCGTGCCCCGGCCGCCAGCACGGGCCGTAGAGCCGCTGCCCGAACGCCGTCACCCCGCCCGAGGCGAACGCCTCCGCCATCGGGGTGAGCAGCCCCGGGACGAGCGAGCCGACCGCCGGCTCGTGCAGCACAGCGGCGGCCATGGGGACACCGGCCGCGAGCATCGCGAGACCGAGGGTGGCGCCGCCGCTGACTCCCCCGAGCACCCGGCCGGCCACGGACGGCGCCAGCGCCGCGATCTCCGCGGCCAGCTCGCCGGTGGACGGGCGGTCCGGAGCGTGCACCTCCCGGCCGGCGAGTGCCGCGCGCACACCCGACCACACCGCCCCGGTCGTCGCGGTGCCGTGCAGCAGGAGGAAGGCCGGGCCCGCGGCAGTCCCGGCGCCACGGCCGGCGGCGACAGCACCCTGTGCGGGGCCGCCCTGCGTGGTGCCGCCCTGGGGGGTGCTGCGGGTCCCGTGCGCACCGCGCGGCTCCATCCGGCCACCTTCCGCACCCTCGATTAACGGGTACTTAACCGTCGACGTGTGAATGTAACTGCGCGAGTGTTGATCAGAAAATTCTTCGTCTCTACCTTCACTTTCATGTACACGACACTGTATACAGCTCGGTATGCAGAAAGTCGCGGACGGGTGCTCCGCCCGCCACCGCGGGCCGGGCCCGGCCACGCACCCACCGCGGCCGGCACTGCGACCTGTGCTGCTGCCTGTGCCGCGATCCCGGCACGGCCCCGCGCCGCGTGCCCCGCGAGGCGGGTCACTGGTGGGACGGCGGGCGGGTGGTACGTCCGCGCCGTCCATGGCAGATGCTCGGCGTCATGACACCGTCGCCAACCACCCGGGCCTCCGGCTCGGGAAACCTGCGGGACCATGTCTACGTCGCGCTGCGCCATCGGCTCATGTCAGGGGAGTTCTCCTTCCGGGACCGCCTGGGAGAGGAACGCGTCGCCGCGCTGCTGGGAGTGTCGAGGACACCGGTACGCGAGGCCCTGACCCGGCTCGCCGGGGACGGCCTGGTCGAGAAGCGGCAGGACGGCGGCTACTACCCCGCCGAACCCGACCTCGCCGGGCTGCGCGACCTGTACGAGATCCGGGTCACGCTGGAGCTGCGCGGGCTGCAGCGGGCGCTGGAGTCCGGCGCGGCGCACCAGGCCGCGCTGCTCGAACCGCTACGCGACGACTGGCGGGCGCTACGCGCCGATCCCCCCACGCCCGACCCGGCCTTTGTGGCCCTGGACGAGAACTTTCACATCACGCTCAGCCGGGCGTCCGGCAATGGCGAACTCGCGAACATGCTCGACGCTGTGAACGCCCGGATCCGCCCCGTGCGGATGTACGACTTCCTGACCGCCGACCGGATCGATCTGACCATCACCCAGCATCTCGACATCCTCGAGAAGGTGCTCGCCGGGGAGATGGAGGCGGGTGTGCGGGCGCTGCGCAGCCACGTCGGCGAGTCGATGGAGGTCGTGGAGCGGCGGGCGGCCCAGGCCATCACCCAGATGGTGCTGAACCGCGGACGTCCGCCCCGCTCGGCCATCTAGCACGGTGCGCCGACGGGAAACGCTGCGCCGGCGGAAAACGCTGCGCCGACGAGAGATCTGGCCGGCCGAGGAGGAGCAGATGACCGTCACGACCGAACCCGTGGCCCCCGCGAGCGGTGGTCTCACCGTGGGGCCCGTCACCGCCGAGCCCTACAACTGGCCCTACGACGGCTCGTTCAGCCCCGCGACCACCGCCGTCATCAACATCGACTGGCAGGTCGACTTCTGCGGCGATGGCGGCTACGTCGACACGATGGGGTACGACCTCGAGCTCACCCGGGCGGGCCTGGCCCCCACGGCGGCGCTGCTCGGGGTGCTGCGTCCCCTGGGCTTCATGATCATTCACACCCGGGAGGGGCACCGCCCCGACCTGTCCGACTGCCCGCCGAACAAGCTGTGGCGCTCGAAGCGGATCGGCGCCGGGATCGGCGACGCGGGCCCGCGCGGGCGCATCCTCACCCGCGGCGAGCCGGGCTGGGAGATCGTCCCCGAGGTCGCGCCGCTGCCCGGCGAGGTGATCATCGACAAGCCGGGCAAGGGCTCGTTCTACGCCACGGACCTCGACCTCGTGCTGCGCCGGCGCGGGATCACCCACATCATCCTGACAGGCATCACCACGGACGTCTGCGTCCACACGACGATGCGCGACGCCAACGACCGCGGCTACGAGTGCCTGATCCTCTCGGACTGCACGGGCGCGACCGACCCCGCCAACCACCGGGCGGCCCTGCACATGGTGACGATGCAGGGCGGGGTGTTCGGCGCCGTCGCGACCTCGGCGGCGGTGCGGGACGCGGTCTCGGCCGCGCTCGCGGCGGCCTGAGTGACGCCCGGTGAGTGACCGCCCGGTGAGCGACCGCCCGGTGAGCGACCGGAGCACGCGCCGCCCCACCCCGCCGGACCTGCAGGCCGACGTCCTGCGCGCCGGCTACCTCGCGGGACGGCTGAGCGTGCGCGAGGTGGTGGACGGCGTCTACGACCGGATCGCTGCACGCGGCGACGACGGGGTGTGGATCACCCTGGTGCCCCGCGCGGAGGCGATGCGCCGGGCCACCGAGCTGGACGTCCTGCTGGCGAGCGCACGCCTCGGACACGCCGGCCCCGACGGGCTCGGGCCCGAGCCCGGGACGGCGGCCGGGACCGGGCCCAGCCTGCCCCCCCTGTTCGGGCTGCCGTTCGCGGTGAAGGACAACATCGACATCGCCGGGCTGCCCACGACGGCCGGCTGCCCCGATTTCAGCCGGCTCCCGGCGGGCACCGCGCCGGCGGTCGCCCGGCTGCTCGCGGCCGGCGCGGTCTGCGTCGGGAAGACCAACCTCGACCAGTTCGCCACGGGGCTGTCCGGCACCCGCTCCCCCTACGGGATCCCCGCGTCCCCGTTCGACCCATACATGATCGCCGGCGGGTCGAGCTCGGGATCCGGTGTGGCCGTCGCGGACGGGCTGGTCACGTTCGCGGTCGGCACGGACACCGCCGGCTCGGGCCGGGTGCCGGCGGCGCTGACGAACACCGTCGGGCTCAAGCCGTCCCGCGGGCTGGTGAGCACCAGGGGCGTGGTGCCCGCCTGCCGCTCGCTGGACTGCCCGAGCGTCTTCGCGCTCTCCGTACCCGACGCCTACCGCGTGCTGTCGGTGATGAGCGGCTACGACGAGGAGGACCCGTACTCCCGCCGGTTCCCCGGGCTCGGAAGCCCGGCGCCGGGCGGAGCGCCGCGGACCGGAGCGCCGCGGACCGAAGTGCCGCGGATCGGCGTGCCCCGGGCCGATCAGCTCGACTTCCTCGGCGACGCGGGCGCCGCGGCCGTGTTCGGTGTCGGCGTGGACCTGCTCGCCGACGGGGGCGCCGAGGTGACGGAGATCGACCTCGGCCCGTTCCTGGAGGCGGGCACCCTGCTCTACGGCGGCCCGTGGCTGGCGGAGCGGTACGCCGCTGTGGAGGCGTTCCTTCAGACGGTCCCGGACGCCGGCCCGGCGGACCCGGTGCATCCCGTCATCCGGGCGGTTCTCGAACCGGGCGCGGGAATCACCGGCGCCGAGGTGTTCCGCGGCCTGACCCGGCTGCGCGCCCTACGGCGCAGCGCGGAGCGGACGTGGGTGGACGTCGACATGGTCGTGGTGCCGACCGTTCCGACGACGTACCGGATCGACGCGATGCTCGCCGACCCGATCCGCCTCAACGCAAACCTCGGCCGGTACACGACGTTCGCGAACCTGCTGGACCTGGCCGCGGTGGCCGTTCCGGTGGGGTTTGCGGCGGGCCTGCCGTTCGGTGTCACCCTGCTGGCTCCGGCGGGGGGCGACGAGCTGCTGGCGGCGCCGGCCGAGCTGCTGCACCGGTGCAGCGGCCTGCCGGTCGGCGCGGGCTCCCATTCCCTCCTGCTCCCCGCCGCCACCGACGTCGCGGCGGAGATCCTGGCCTGAGACGCCGGCGCTTTTACCAGCTCCGACCAGGCCAACGCCCGTAAATGTGACACGCTATACACTCGTCACCGGCACAACACAAGGTGACTTTCGGCATTGGTTTCCGTCACTAGATGGCGCGATACTTACCGGGCAGGAACCTGGGGTAACTCTCGCGCGTCTACCGCGACCTCGCTCCCTTCGGAGACGACGTGACGCTCACCATCGGCAAAGAAGCCGGCACTCTCACCACCCATGCCGGTCGTGCGGCAGGGCCTTCGACGGCACTCGTGCCGGTCACGGCGGCCCCACCGACGGGGGCCCCACCGGGGGCGGTACCGCTGCGCGCCTCCGGGGCGGCGCCACCCGGCCCGGTGGCCACGGCCGAGATCACACCGACCACCGGAATCGCGGCCACCGCCGAGCTCACGGCCACCACCGGGCTCACCACCACTAGCGGGCTCGCGACCACCGCCGCGATTGCGACGGTCGCCGCCGGGGGCAGGGTGGTGGCCGCTGCCGCGTTCTCCGCCGTCGAGCCCCGCCCCTCGGCGTGTCCCCTCTCGGCCCGTGTCGAGCTCCGGGAGGAGGGTGCCGTCATCCACCTGTCCGGGCTGCTCGTGGCGAGCGCCGCGAGCGCGGCGCGGTCCGCCGTCGCGCGGGCGGCCACCCTCGGGCAGCGGGAGATCATCGTCGATCTCGCCGGCGTGCGGGACGCCGATCCGCTGGGAGCAGTGCTGCTCGGAGCCATGAGCCGGCATGCCACCCGCTGCGGCTCCCGGCTGCGCCTGCGCAACGCGGGGCCGCGGGTCCGCCAGGCGCTGGACGACCGGGGCGTCCGGGTCGAACTGCTGGGCCCCCTGGGCTGACCTCGACGGTCACCCCTGTTCGCACGTACCGTTGGGGGGTATTTCCGGGGTGACGGCGTGGGGCGGGCGGTGCGGGTGAAGGCTGAAGTCAGCCAGACGACTCAGGACCGGGCGGCTCAGAGCCAACCGGAGCTGGGCCAACCGGAGGCGAGCCAACCGGAGGCGGGCCGGTCGGAAGAGAGCCAACCGGAAGAGAGCCAGCCAACCTCACCCCACTCCGATCATGGAAAGTCGCAGCACGGTTACGCAAACAGCAAGGACGAGTACACCGCCCGGCTGCGGCGGATCGAGGGCCAGGTCCGCGGCCTGCAACGCATGGTCGCCGAGGACAAGTACTGCATCGACATCCTCACCCAGGTGTCCGCGGCCACCCGGGCCCTGCAGTCCGTGGCGCTCGGCCTGCTGTCCGATCATCTCGCGCACTGCGTGGCCCAGGCCGTCGCCGAAGGCGGGCCCGCGGCGGACGAGAAGGTCCGCGAGGCCACCGCGGCCATCGCCCGCCTCGTCCGGTCCTGAGGTCGGGAACATCGGCCGATCCCACTGACCAGGCCGTCCCGGGTGATCTCACTCGTTGGGCGGGCGGGGGCGGTCGTCTAGCGCCTCGACCAGGCGGCCGAGGGCCGGCAACGCCGCGATGATCACGTCGCGGTCGTGGTCGGCGAGGAGCTCCATGGCGGTGCCGATCCGCCGCTCGTGCGCCTGCAGCCATCCGGTGAGCGCCTGCTCGCCCGCCTCGGTGAGCCGCAGGGCCACGGCCCGGCGGTCCGCCGGATCCCGCTCGCGCCGCACGAGGCCGGCATCGGTGAGCTGGGCGACCAGCGTCGAGACCGAGTTCGGCGCGAGCCGCAACAGCCCGGCGAGCTCACCGACCCGGGTGCCGTCCCGCTCGGCGACGCACTGGAGCAGCTCCACCTGGGCCATGGGCAGCGACTCCCACGGGATGTCCGCGCGGATGCTGCTGCGCAGCACCCGCCGCAGCCGGGTGACGACCTCGGTGAGGCCCACGGCATTGGCATGCTGATCTACCGTCATGACAACCGGGAGGTTACGCCCGCGGAAGCCCGGCGTCCGGTCATCCCGCACGGTTCGCCCCCGCTGCCTCCGGGCCCTGTGCGGACGGAGGTAGCGTCGGGCGATGACCGGTGACGACGCCCGGCGGGTCATCCCCGGCGTCGACCCGTCCGCGGTGTTCGAGCGGGTGCGCCTCGACGACCACTCCTGGGTGGACGTCGCCCGCGGCTGGATGTCCGGGGCGGACGAGCTCTACGACGCCGTCCGGGACGGCACCTCCTGGCGGCAGGGAACCATGTGGCGCTACGAGCGCCACGTGACCGAGCCGCGGCTGAGCGCCTTCATCCGCAGCGGGCGCCCGGTGCCCTTCCCCGCCCTGCTGGACGCCTACCGCGCGCTGCGGCGCCGTTACGGGGTCGACTTCGACGGCTACGGGATGTCCTGGTACCGCGACGGGAACGACGCCGTCGCCTTCCACCGCGACCGCGAGATGCGCTGGCTGGACGACACGGTAATCGCGATCCTCACCCTCGGCGCGCGCCGGCCGTTCCTCGTGAAGTCCCGGCACCTGCCGCCCGGCCGCCGCATCCTCAACGACCCGATGGCTCCCGGTGGCCGCGACCTCGCCCCGGCCGGCGGCGACCTGCTCGTGCTCGGCGGGCGCGCGCAGGCCGACTGGCTGCACGCGGTGCCCCGGGTCCCCGGGTACGTGGGCGGGCGCGTCTCGGTGCAGTGGCGGTGGACGTCCCGCGCCGGCCGGCCGGAGATCGGGCCCGGTTACGGCGCCGCGCGGTCGTTCTCGCGCTGACGCGGCAGCGCGCTGCCCGGCACCGTGGGCGCGGCGGCTGTGGCGGCGAGCAGTGCCCCGCCGAGCGCGATCGCGGCGAGCAGCAGCATCGTCGCGACGAAGCCACCCGCCGCGTAGGCGAGAGCCGACACCGAGACACCCAGGGCTGTGCCGAGCCCTCGGGTCATGTTCACCACGCCGCTGGCCATCCCGCTCTGCTGTGCCGGCACGGCAGCCATGACGGCGCCGTTGTTGGACGGGGTGAACAGGCCGAGCCCGCAGCCGATCAGCGCCAGCGAGGGCACGCCGACAGCCGGGCCGCTCCCCCCCGCCGCCAGCAGGCCGAGGCCGCCGGCCACGCACACCATCGCGCCGGACGTCACCGCGCGGACGCCGAGCCGGGTGACGAGCGTGCCCGCGACCGGCGCCGCGACCCCGATCGCGATCGGCAGGGTCGCCAGCAGCAGGCCCACCGCCACGGCGCCGTCGTCGGAGTTCTGCGGGATCGTGAGCAGCAGGCCGAACAGGACGAGGAAGGAGAACGTCCCCGCGGCCAGCCGCGGCCCGACCGCCCGGTGCAGCACGAGCGGCAGGTCGACCATCGGGCTCGCGGCGGACGACTCGCGGCGGACGAACAGCACCCCGCCGAGCGCCGCGACCAGCACCAGCCCGCCGACGGCGGCGAGCGGACCGACCGAGCGGGCGGACTCGCCGACCGACAGCGCGAGCAGCACGGCCGACACCGTGGGCACCAGGAGGGCCAGGCCCCGCCAGTCGAACGGCGTCCGCGGCGCGTGCGCCCTCGTGCGGGGCAGCAACAGGACGCCGAGCACGAACCCGATCACGCCCGCGGGTATGTGGGCCCAGAAGACCCACCGCCACCCGCCGAGCTCGAGCAGCAGACCGCCGGCCAACGGCCCGAGCGAGAGCCCGAACGCCTGGGCGGCGCCCTGGGCGCCGAGCGCCGCGGTGAGACGCCTCGGCTCGACGGTCGTCGCGATCAGGGCGACGCTGTTCGCCTGCAGCATGGCCGCGCCGAGGGCCTGCGCGACCCGGCAGACGATGAGCACCCCGATGCCGGGGGCCAGGGCGGCGCCGACCGAGGCCACCGTGAACAGGGCGAATCCGTACAGGGTCAGCAGCTTGCGGCCGTACATGTCGGCGAGCCGGCCGAGCGCGGCGATGGTCGCGACCAGCGTCACCAGGTAGGAAAGGCTGACCCAGGTCGCCAGGCCGAGGGACATGCCGAAGTCGGCACGCAGGTCGGCGAGCGCGATCGTGACGATGCTGGCGTCGAGCTGGCCCAGGAAGCTGCCGATGCAGACGGTGCCGACCGCGAGCACGGTCGCCAGCGGCGACTCACGGATCCTGGCCGGCCGGGCGGGCTCCCGCAGCAGGGCACCGGCCGCACCGGACATCCGTCCTGCCCGGCTCGCGATCTCCACGCCCTTATATTCCTCTGCAACAGAGGTATCTGTCGACCGCAACCGGACGAAGTCACACGGACACACCGGGCAGCGCCGCTCACGGAAGGCGGGCGGGACCGACCAGGGAGGTTCGGGCGGGGTCGGGCACAGCGCTGGGCTGGCCCCTGCAGGGCCGGACGGTCGGGGCGGTGTCCCGGTCGGCGGTCAGTTCCGGGGGCAGGGCGGCGAGTAGTGGCGGTCGGGGATGTACCTACGCCAGTCCCGCCTCGTGATCTCGGCCTGGGCCCGGCCGCAGACCTGGTCCCGCGCGGTCCGCGGGTCGAGATCCCACACGCGCGCGCCGTTCCCGTCGGCGACGGCGAGTGTCCGGGCGGGGCCGTCGGCGAAGGCGAGCGCGGTCGGCGCGAGGCTGGCCGGTGGGGGCGTGGCCGATTCGAGCGCCGCCGGTTCGGGTGCGGCGGGCGCCGACCCGGCGATCGCGAGCGCCGCCAGGTTGGAGGGCCCGGCGGAGTCGGAGGGTCCGGCGGAGTCGGAGGGTGCCGCGGGCGTGGGCAGGGCGAGCCGGGGGCGCGGCCGGGCCGGGTTCGACATGTCCCAGACGCCGACGTCGCCGCCGCCCGCCGCGGCGGCCACCGCGAGTGCCCGCCCGTCCGGTGAGAAGGCCACCATTCCCGCGCCGCTCGCGGGGGCGAAGGAGGTGAGCCGGTGCAGCCCCCGCGGGTCCCCCGGCTGGTAGATCTCCACCACGGACCGCGACTTCTCCGGCGGCGCCAGGGACGAGGCGACCGCCATCGGAACGCCGGCGGTCGACCCGGGCTCCGTCGCGGCGTCCGGCAGGCCGGTGGTGGCTACCGCGAGCGTCCGGCCGTCCGGGGAGTAGGACGCGCCGGCGACGACGCCCTCGCCGTGCAGCAGGCCCTGCCGGCGCGGCTGGCGCGGATCATGCAGCGACCACAGCGAGAGGCGGGCGGCCCCGCCGACCAGGATCTGATCCCCGCCCGGGGAGAACGCCAACGCGGTGATCGGCCCGGGTGTCCGCAGGACGGCGAGCTCGGCGGGGGCGCGTGGGTCGGTCACGTCCCACAGCCGGAGCATGCCGTCCGAGGAGCCGGTGGCGATCGCGTCGCCGGCCCGGCTCACCGCGATCTCGCCGACGGTGCCGGTGTGCCCGGCGAGCACGCCGAGCCGCTCGACCGCGCCGTCCGGCGTCACCCGCCACAGCTGGACCTTGCTCTCGCCCGCGCCTGCCGGGCCGGCCGCGGTGACGATGATCTGGCCGGCGGCGGCCGTCCGCCCGGGGGACGACACGTAGCCCACAGCGCTGACCGCGGGCCCGTCGACGGGGAACGCGGTGATGCGACGGTTGGCGGACGGGTCGGTGAGGTTCCAGAGGCCGGCGCCGGTGTCGCCCGCGGTGACGATGCTGCTGCCATCCGGGGCCACGGCGAGGTCGCGGACGTCGCCGGGCAGGTGGCCGCTCCGACGGACAGCCGCGGCGATGAGCGCCTCGCCGGCCGCCGCGGTCGGAGCGATCTCGTAGGCCGCCGCGGCGAGCTGGCCGGCGAGGTCCGGCTGACGCTCCAGCAGGGCGCGCGCCTGACCGGCGGTGGCCTTGGACGCCCGCACCGCGGCCTGGGCCCGAACAGCCCCCGTGATCTCGACCGCCATGGTCAGGACGGCGAGACTGGCGATCCCCGCCATGAACAGCCGAAACAACCAGTGCCCGTCAGGCCGTCGACGTCCGTCGGCCAGCGCAGCCAGCGCAGTGGGCTCCGACAGCTCCGAAGACTGGGCCGCCTCCGAAGACTGAGCCGGCGGCCTTCCGATCCCGGGCTCGGCGGCAGCGCTGGCCGCCGCCCCGGTGCCAGCCCCGGGACCGCTCTCAGGCTCGGGCCTCGCTTCGGACTTCGCCGTGGGCTCAGGTTCGAGCGAGGCCTCGGGCCCGAGTTCAAGCTTCGTCTCAGACTCCGCCGTGGGCTCAGACTCCGCCGTGGGCTCAGACTCCGCCGTGGGCTCAGACTCCGCCGGGGCCTCGGGCGCGGGCTCGGCATCGGAGTCGGGCGTCGGATCCGGAGCGACAGCCGCGTCCGGCGCGCTCGCCGGCACCGGGGCGGGCTCGGCGGCCTCGGCGACTGCCACAGCGGCCGCCGGGACGACGCCAGCGGTGTCGGCAGGCGCCTCGACCGCAGACATCTCGTCAGGCGGGGCGGCGGGTGTCTCGGTGGGCGGGGCGGCGGCGCTTACGGCCGCCGCGGCGGCGATCTCGAGCGGATCCAGGCCCGTGGGTGCCGGGAGGCCACCGACAAGTCGTCCGAGCACCTCGAGCAGCTCCGCGGCGCCGGGTCGGCGGGAGGGATCCTTACGCATCGTGGCGCTGACTACGTCGCGCAGTACCGGGTCCAAACCGGTGAGGTCGGGTTCCGCATAGACCGCACGTTGCAACAGAACCTGCGGTGATCCGTTACCGAACGGCAGTCGTCCGGTCGCGGCGAAGAGGACTGCTCCACCCCACGTGAAGATGTCTGACGCCATCGTGAGCGGCTGCCTCAGGACATGCTCCGGGGTAATAAATGCGGGGGTACCCATCCCGGGCCCTGATCCGCCGCGACCCGGTAGGGCAACGGTGTTCAAAACTCGCGACAACCCGAAGTCGACGAGGCGGATTCCACCCTCGAAAAGCACCACATTCGCCGGTTTAAGGTCACCGAAGACGAGACCGGCACCATGGAGCCCCGTCAGCGCCGAACCGAGCGCCACGGCGAGCCGGCGAACGTCGGGCACCGCCAGCGGACCGCCCTGCGCGACCGTCGCTGCCAGGGTCGGAGCGTCCACGAACTCGGTGACGACATACGGCGGATGGGCGGATGTGTCGGCGTCGATGATGTCCGCCAGGCACGGAGGTGCCAGTGCGCGTACGGTCTCGAGATCGGCGCGCAGCCTGCGGCGGAAATCATGGTCGCGAGCGAACGCCGCGCTGATCACCTTGATGGCCACCTGGCCGCCCTCGGGATCCCGCCCGAGATAGACCGGCCCGGTTCCGGCCTCGAGGAGCTGACGTTCGACAACATACGGACCGATCGAAACCGGTTGATTGCCGCGCGAACGTTCGAGGTGTCGCCGGGCAATGACCACAGATTCGACACCTCCGAAATATTTGTGAAACCCCGTAACGGGATGTCGCAGGCGCGTCGGGCGCAACCGCATGTTATCGGCGCGGTCGGGCGCCTACGCGGCCTGGTTACGCTTCGCGGTTCCCGAGGACGGCCGCGGCGGCGAGCAGCGGGCCCGGGTGGCGGTGCACCGCCTCGGTCGTCAACGGGCCACCAGCGAGCGCGCGGAGAACCTCCTCGCGGTGCGGGACCTGCGCACCTGGCGCCCTTACCAGCCCGGCGAGCGCGACGAGCCCGCCCAGATGACGCTCCAGACCATCCCGATCCGGGCCGGGAACCCCGCCCAGCCACGCCCGATGCTGGTCCGCGCTCATGATTTCCCACACCACCCGGTCCGTCACCCCCACAGGCCCCTTCGGACCACCCTGCGGACCACTCGGACCATTCGGCCAGTCATGAATGGCCACGATGTGCGGCACCCGAATCAGCCCCGGACCGGCGTCACCGGCACCGGCACTGGCGCCGGCCGGGCCACGGGCACCACCGACGGCGACGACACCCGCACTGCCGGGCGGCGGGCCGGAAAGCTCCGGGCGATGGTCCGCGACGACGATCCGCACCGACAGGCCGCGGCCGGCCCGGGCGTCGCGGACCCGGCCGGCGAAGCAGACCGCGAGCGCCGCGGCGGCTGTCGGCGCGTAGCGCGCGTGCACGGCGACGGCCGTCAGGTCGGCCGCCCGCACCAGGGCGGTGGCCGTGCGGGCGGCCTGGGCGGGGTCGGCCATGACGAAGTCGACCAGCGTGACGACCGAGCCCTCCGCCGGGTCGCCGGGCCGCACCCGGCAGACCGGGGAGTCGGGTAAGCGGCGGACCCGGTCGATGGTGATCAGGCCGTCGGCGTAGGGCAGCCGCAGCCGGGGCAGATCCTCGGCGGCGATCGCGTGCGGGTCGCCGCCCGCCATCGCCCCGCCCCCCTCGCGACCACTCCCGGTACGAGGGACCTTACCGTCGGCGCACACGGCAGGGGGACGAAACGGCAACCCGCCAGTCGGCGGGCAACTACCGGCCCCGCCGCTGCCGGCGCCGGCCGGCGCCGGCAGCGGCAGCGGCTACTCGGGCTGGCCGCCCGTCGAGCGCGCAAAGGGCCGCAGCCGCGAGACCAGGCCGCGCACCTCGGCGCTCGCGGCGGCGAGCGTCTCCTCGTTCGACGTCGCGGCGCCGTCGAGGAGCACGTCAAGCGCGATCAGGCGCTCGGCGACCTCGGTGATGAGGTCGAAGTCGCGCACCCGCTGGTGGGCGAGCTCGGCCAGCCGCTCGTTCTTCTCGAACAGCTCGACGAAGACGCTCACCTTGGCCCGCAGCAGCCAGGGGTCGAACGGCTTGGCGATGTAGTCCACCGCGCCGACCGCGTAGCCCCGGAAGGCGTGGTGCGGCTCGCGGTCGATCGCCGTCAGGAAGATGATCGGAGTGTCCCGCGTCCGCCCGCGCTGCTTGATCCGGTGCGCGGTCTCGAAGCCGTCCATTCCAGGCATCTGGACGTCGAGGAGGATGACCGCGAAGTCGTCGATGAGCAGGCGCTTGAGCGCCTCCTCGCCCGAGGACGCGGTCACCAGATCCTGGTCCAGGGAGGCGAGGATCGCCTCCAGCGCCATCAGGTTGTCGGGTCGGTCGTCCACCAGGAGGATCTTGCTCCGGGGCCGCTCAGTGTTCGACGCGCCCTCGGTGTCGACAGGACCGCCGGTCCGCTCGGTCACCCGCCTGCCTCCTCCTTCGCCGGTCGGCCTGGGTGTTCGTGGTGATGACACCACTGCTCAACCATCGCCGATCGGCATGTCCGGTCCAGCACCGGCCCGTCGACACCTACCCGAATGCGCACCATACGCGATCTGATCATCACAGATACGACCGCATCACTCCAAGGAGGTGATCAAGGTCTACCGGCTTGGTGATGTAGTCGCTCGCACCGGCGGAAATGCTCTTCTCCCGGTCACCAGGCATCGCCTTTGCGGTCAGCACGAGGATCGGCAGCGCCGCGAAGGCCGGCATCGCACGGATCTCCGACGTGGTCTCGTTGCCGTCCATGCCCGGGAGCATGACGTCCATCAGCACCAGGTGCACCGGCGCGTTGTCCTGCTGCAGCATCCGGATGGCGTCGTGGCCGTTGTCGGCGTAGAGCACCCGCATGCCGTGCATCTCCAGCGCGCTGGTCAGGGCGAACACGTTGCGGACGTCGTCGTCGACCACCAGGATGCTGGCGCCCACGAGCGGGTCGCCGCCGTCCAGGTTCGTCGTCGGCGGCCGCGCGGGCGCCTGTGGGTCGGTGAGGAACGGGGTGCCCTCGGCGGGCGTCCGGTCGCCGGCTGCGTCGGTGCCGCCGCGACCCGACCACGAGGTGCGCGCCAATCGGCGGGCCGCCTTGGGCTCGACGGGCCGGCCGGGCGCTCCGTAGACCCGTTCGCCGTCACGCTGCCTGCCGGTGCCCGCCCCGTTGGACGTGCCGGCAGGAGCCGGGCCGGCGCTCTCCCGGTGCGCCGCGTCACCGGGCGACTCCGGCGCCGCCGGCCTGCGCTCCGCCGGGACGAGCGCGGCCCGCTCGACGCCGGCCAGCACCGGCCCACGGCCGTCGTCCCCGCCGTCGGTCCGTGACCGCGGCTGGACGGCACCGTCCACGATCATGAGGACACCGTCGGGCTCGCCGGGGTGGGGGCCCGCGGGTGCCTCCGGAGGCATCACCGACGGGACGAACAGGGTGAACGTGCTGCCCTGCCCGATCTGACTGGAGACGGCGATCGACCCGCCCAGCAGGCGGGCGATCTCCTTGCTGATCGACAGTCCCAGGCCGGTACCGCCGTAGCGGCGCGAGGTCGTGCCGTCCGCCTGCTGGAATGCCTCGAAGATCATCCTGAGTTTCTCGGCCGCGACCCCGATGCCGGTGTCGGTGACGGCGAAGGACAGCACCATCGGCGCCGAGCGCAGGCTGGGCGCGACGAACGGGGTGTCGGGCGAGGCGACGGCGACGTCCAGCCGGACGGTGCCGGCATCGGTGAACTTGACCGCGTTCGACAGCAGGTTCTTGAGCACCTGCTGGATGCGCTGCTCGTCGGTGACGAACTCGTCCGGCACGTCCTCGGTCACGCTGATCTCGAAGGTGAGGCCCTTCTCCTCGGCGGTGGGCCCGAACACGCCCGCCACCGCGTCGCACAGCGCGGCGGTGCGCACCGGGCCGGCGTCGACATTCATCTTGCCGGCCTCGACCTTGGAGAGGTCGAGGATGTCGTTGATCAGCCCGAGCAGCTCCGAGCCGGCGGAGTGGATCGTCTCGGCGAAGTCGATCTGCTTCTGGCTCAGGTTGTGGTCGGGGTTGTCGGCCAGCAGCTTGGCCAGGATGAGCAGGCTGTTCAGCGGGGTGCGCAGCTCGTGGCTCATGTTCGCCAGGAACTCCGACTTGTACTGGGAGGACAGCGCGAGCTGCTCGGCCTTCTCCTCCAGCCCGATCCGGGCCAGCTCGATCTCCTGGTTCTTCTCCTCGAGCAGCGCCGCCTTCTCCTCCAGCTCGTTGTTCGTGCGCTGGAGCTCGACGGACTGCGAGCGCAGCTCCTGGGTCAGCCGCTGCGACTGGGCGAGCAGCTCCTCGGTGCGGGCGTTCGCCATGATCGTGTTCAGGACGACGCCGATGGTGTCGACGAGCTGGTCGACGAGCGTGAGGTGCAGGTCGGAGAACGGGGTGAAAGAGGCCAGTTCGATCACACCGAGAACCTGGTTCTCGAAGATGACCGGAACGACGACCAGGTCGCACGGCGGCGCCTCGCCCAGGCCGCTGCGGATGTTGAGGTAGCCGGCGGGCACGTCCTCGACCCGGATGCGCTTCTTCTCCAGCGCCGCCTGGCCGATGAGGCCCTCGCCGAACAGGAAGGTTCCGTCCGAGCGGCGCCGCGGCACCGAGCCGTAGCCGGCGACGTAGCGCAGCTTGTCGCCCTCGATGAAGTCGAGCAGGTAGACCGTGCCCTGCTGGGCGTTCACTGCCGGCGTCATCTCGCTGATGATCATCTGGCAGACGGTGTAGAGGTCGCGCTGGCCCTGCATCTTGCTGCCGATGAGGGCCAGGTTCGACTTGAGCCAGTCCTGCTGGGCGTTGACCTCGGTGGTCTCCCGCAGCCGGGCGATCATCTGGTTGATGTTGTCCTTGAGCTCGGCGACCTCGCCCTCGGCCTCCACCGTGATGGAGCGGGTCAGGTCACCGCGGGTCACCGCGGTGGACACGTCGCCGATCGCGCGGAGCTGGATCGTCAGCGTCGACGCGAGCTGGTTGACGTTGTCGGTCAGGTCCTTCCAGGTGCCCGCGACACCGGCGACCGTGGCCTGGCCGCCCAGCTTGCCCTCGACGCCCACCTCGCGGCCGACCCGGGTGATCTCGGCCGCGAAGGACGAGAGCTGGTCGACCATCGTGTTGACGGTGTCCTTCAGCTCGGCGATCTCGCCCTGCGCGGTGACCGTGATCTTCTGCGAGAGATCACCGCGGGCCACCGCCCTGGTCACCGCGGAGATGTTGCGGACCTGGCTGGTCAGGTTGCCGGCCATCGAGTTCACCGACTCGGTCAGGTCCCGCCAGACCCCGGAGACCCCCCGAACGTGCGCCTGACCACCCAGGTTGCCCTCGGTACCGACCTCCTTGGCCACCCGGGTCACCTCGTCGGCGAACGACGAGAGCTGGTCGACCATCGTGTTCAGGGTTTCCTTGAGCTCGAGGATCTCGCCCTGCGCGGTGACGGTGATCTTCTGCGAGAGGTCACCACGGGCCACCGCCGTCGCGACCAGGGCGATGTTGCGGACCTGGCTGGTCAGGTTGCCGGCCATCGAGTTCACCGACTCGGTCAGGTCCCGCCAGACCCCGGAGACCCCCCGAACGTGCGCCTGACCACCCAGGTTGCCCTCGGTACCGACCTCCCAGGCGACCCGGGTCACCTCGTCGGCGAACGACGAGAGCTGGTCGACCATCGTGTTCAGGGTGTGCGCGAGGCCCGCCACCTCGCCGCGGGCGTCGACGGTGATCTGGCGGGTCAGGTCACCGCGGGCCACCGCGGCGGCGACCTCGGCGATGCTGCGCACCTGGGTGGTGAGGTTGCCGGCCATGACGTTCACCGAGTCGGTGAGATCACGCCACACCCCGGAGACACCCTTGACCTGGGCCTGGCCACCGAGCTTGCCCTCGGTGCCGACCTCCTTGGCCATTCGGGTGACCTCGTCGGCGAACGCGGAGAGCTGGTCCACCATCGTGTTGACGGTCGACTTCAGCTCGTGGATCTCACCGCGCGCGTCGACCGTGATCTTCTGCGACAGGTCACCCTGCGCCACCGCCGTAGTCACCTGGGCGATGTTGCGGACCTGGCTGGTCAGGTTGCCGGCCATCGAGTTCACTGACTCGGTCAGGTCCCGCCAGACCCCGGAGACCCCCATGACCTTGGCCTGGCCACCGAGGTTGCCCTCGGTGCCGACCTCCTTCGCCACCCGGGTGACCTCGTCGGCGAAGGACGAGAGCTGGTCCACCATCGTGTTGACGGTTGTGCCGATCCGGAGGAACTCGCCACGCACCGGCTGCCCGGCGATCTCCAGCGCCATCTGCTGGGAGAGGTCACCCTCCGCCACCGCGGCGATGACCCTGGCGACCTCGTGGGTGGGCCGGGCCAGGTCGTCGATGAGCGAGTTCACCGAGAGCGTGAGCTCGTCCCAGCCGCCACTGCCACCAAGGTCGTCCATTCGCAGGGTGAGACGACCGTCACGTCGAATTACCTTGCTCACCCTGGAAACCTCGCGGGCGTGCCGCTCCTGCATCCCGGCGAGCTCGTTGAACCGGCGGGCGACGTCCCCGCCGACGCCGTCACCGATCGGCAGCCGGACGCCGAACTCGCCGTCGACGAGCCGGTCGAGCCCGGTGAGCAGGCTGGAGAGCAGGGCGTCCGTGCCACCGCCGGGCCCTGTGGCGGCGCCCGTGCCCGTGCCGTTCACCGGCAGGGTGGCCGTGGCGCCCGCGGGCGGGCCACCGGAATCCCCGGCACTCGCGGGGAACTGCTGGCGGTCGGGGCTCGCGTCGGCGCTCATCAGTCTCCTACCTTGCCTGTGACGGTGGAATTATCGGGGCTGCGAACCGCTTCAAAACGACTCCGGCACCGACGTCGGTGGGTTCGGTGACCACCCCGTGGGGTGCGCGACCAGGCCCGGGCCGCTGCCGGCGGAGGGCGGGCAGCTGTCGGGTCGGCGGCTGTCGGGTCGGCGTCCATGCGGCTCGCATCCGTTCGGCTGGCTCCTGGGGATCGGACGGGACTGGCCTGTGCGGGTTCGGCCGCTGGTGGTCGGGCTGCTGGTCGTCAGGTCGCTGGTGGTCCGGCTTGTGGAGCGCCGGCCCGCGGGGGGCCGTCGGCAGTGTGGTCCAGATCCGGCGGCGGACGGGCGTGGGGCGGTCAGTGGTGCGGAATGCATCCGTGGAGGGGAGGTGTGATGGTGTCGTGCGGTCGATCCGGACTGTGGTTCTGCCGTGGACTTTTGTCCCCGACTGAGCAACTTCACGCTGCACAACTTCATGACAAGAGCGCTCGGACCGAACGCATCAGCCGCCAGTATCCGCCTTACCGAGGACAACGCAGGAGAGACTGAGCCACATGAACGCCGACCCCGCGGCACAGGCCGGAGACCGGCGCACTCCACCGCGTTCGGTCGCCCTCCCGCCGACCGCCGACTCACCCCGGTCGGCGCGGCGGTTCGTGCAGGAGACGCTGCGCGGCAGGCTGGACGAGGACACGCTGGATTCGGCGCTGCTGCTGGTCACCGAGCTGGTCACCAACGTGGTCGTGCACGCCGGCACGGTCGCGACGGTCGACGTCGCCGAGGAGCACGGCAGCGTGCGGGTGGCCGTGGGCGACCGCCATCCCGTGCGCATCGGCGTCGGCCGGCGCGAGACGGCCGTGCGCCGGCCGCAGCCCACCGACCCCGAGGAGGACATCGGAAGCCTGGAGAGCCTGGAAGGACTTGAAGGGCTCGAGACGATCGGCGGCGGCATGGCCGGCATCGACGGCCTGCGTGAGGACGGGCGCGGGCTGGCCCTGGTAGACGCGCTCGCCAGCTCCTGGGGAACGGAGCACGTGGCCGGGGGGAAGACGGTCTGGTTCCGGCTGGAATCCCGGCGGCGGGAGGACCCGCGGCGGTCGGCCGCGCTGGACGACGTCCATTCCGCGCCGAGCATCACCCACGATCCGGTACCCCCACAACCCACACCTTCGGGCCCTCCTCCGGGCCCGCTCGGCGCGTCGCCTGTCGGCGATCTCCTGATGACCACCGCCGGCGCGGGCGCCGGTACCACCACGGTGACGGCCCGGGCGCCAACGGCGACGTCGACCCGGATGCCCCGGCTGCTGGCCCGCGACACCGCGCGGGCGCTGACCGCCGAGGGCGAGGTCTCCGAACTGCTCGCCCAGCTGCTGGACGCCGTCCCGGCCGCCGGTGGCCGGGTGCAGCGCCCCTCGCAGGACGGTGTGCGCACCGAGACCGTGGCCACGCTCGGGCGTACCGGGCCGAGCGCCGACGCCCGGGTGTTCGCCCTGGACCCGACGCAGGACAGCCTCGGCGAGCTCCTGCTGTGGCCGTACCGCGCCGCGGACGACCGCCCGGCCGGCGAGCCCGGCGAGCCCGGCGCGGGCCACGAGCCTGGCAACGGCGCCCATCACGGTGGCGCCCACCACGCTGCCGTCCACCACGCCGAATTCGACCGCGACCCGTTCGACATCGAGCGGATCCAGCTCGTCTCGCGGTGGATGGCGCTGGCGCTCGGCGGCGGCGACATGCGGCGCGCGGAGGAGCGCCGCATCGGGATGCTGTCCTTCCTCGCCGAGGCGTCCGACCTGCTCGCGGGCAGCCTGGATCTCACCCACTCGCTGACGCTGCTCGCCCGGCTGCCGGTCCCCCGCCTCGCCCAGTGGTGCGCGGTGTACCTCAACCGGGACGACGCCGGCCCGAAGCTCCAGGCGGTCGGGCATGCCGAGGAGTCGGAGACCGCGGCGCTGAACAAGGCCGCCGTCGACCCGGACGGCGCGCTCATGGCCGCCGTACGCGCCGCCCGTGGGGACCAGGTGCAGACCGTCACGGCGTTCGGCGGGCCGGCACTCGTCGTCGTCCTGCAGGCGCGCCGGCGGGTGCTCGGCGTGCTCGCGCTCGGCCGCTCCGCCGGGCACACCTTCCTCGCGGACGAGATCGACCTGCTCGCGGACCTGGCCCGGCGCGCGTCGTTCGCCGTGGACAACGCCCGGCTCTACAGCCGCCAGGTGGAGCTCGCCGGCACCCTGCAGGCCGGCCTGCGCCCGCCGGCGCTGCCCCGCATCCCCGGGATGGATCTCGGCTCCGCCTACGGCGCCGCGCAGTCCGCCGGCCTGGACGTCGGCGGGGACTTCTTCGACCTGATCTCCGGCCCGACCGGCTGGACGGTGGTCATCGGCGACGTCTGCGGCAAGGGCGCGGAGGCCGCCACAGTCACCGGTGTGGCCCGTGCCGTGCTCCGCCTGCTCACCGGGCGGGGCGCGGACCTCGAGGAGCTGCTGGTCGAGCTGAACCGGGCACTGCGGGACACCGCCACCTCGCACCCGAACGGGCATGGCCGGTTCTGCACACTGGCCGCCGCGTCGCTGCTGCCGTCCGAGACCGACGGCGCCCGGCTGCGCCTGCACCTCGCCGGCCACCCGCAGCCGGTCGTCCTGCACAAGGACGGCACGGCCTCACTCGTCGGCCGGACAGGCACGCTGCTGGGCGTGCTCGACGACGGCGAGACGTCCTTCCCCGGCCTGGACCTGCACCTGCACGCCGGGGAGTCCCTGGTGCTGTACACCGACGGGGTGGTGGAGGCGCGCCGCGGGCGTGAGCTGTTCGGCGACCAACGGCTGGTCGACGCGGTCGCCGGCTGTGCGGGCCTGTCCGCGCAGGGGGTGGCCGACCGGGTGCTCACGGCCGCCGAGCGCTTCGCCGGCGGCAACCTGCGCGACGACGTCGCGATCCTGGTCACCCGGGTCGCGGACTGACCTCGGTCCCGGTCGCTCCTCGCCGGCCGCTCGCGGGCCCGTCGCTCACCGCCGGCGACGCCCCGGAGTGAAGGCGGTTCGCCGGTGTGGTGAACTGGTTGGAGCACCGATGACACAACACCCGCCAATGGCCCCAACACCATTGCCGGACGTTCGTCACACGACACCGCGTAGGAGATTGCTCAGGCGATCCGATGGGTAGGCGGTCCGGGATGTCCCCGTTCAGACATGGTGATCGATGAGTCCTACGTCGGTTCCGATGAACGTGGTGCGGCAGGCGAGTTCGTGTCGCCCACCGGCCACGCACATCCTCGCCGAGCTGCCCTACCTGCCGTCCGCCGTCCCGCAGGCGCGGCGGGTCCTCCGTGAGTGCCTGGGTCTGACCGGCCTGCCCGACGACACGCGGTGCACCGCCGAGCTGCTGGTCAGTGAACTCGTCACCAACGCGGTCAAGTACGGGCGGCCACCGGTGTGGCTGCTGGTCGAGCTGCGGCCGGGCCTCGTCCACGCCTCGGTCTCGGACACGTCGACCACCCTGCCGCAGCGCCGCGAGGTCGACCCGGACGCCGAGGGCGGCCGCGGCCTGCTCGTCCTGGACGCCCTGGCCGGCAGCTGGGGCGCGGTGTCGGTGGAGTCCGGCAAGTACCTCTGGTTCGACCTCCCGGTCATCCGGACGCCCTAGGTACCGCGCCGACTGGGGACCCCGGAGTTGAGTCCCGTTCCCGTGCCCGGCTAGTCCACGACGACGCGGTGGGCGCGCGGGTGGCCGAGGAACTCGTGCATCGCGAACTCGTAGCCGTAGGCGCCGGCCATCGGGAAGACGACGACATCCCCGGCGCGCAGCCGGTCGACGGTCACGTCGCGGGCGAGGGTGTCCTCGGGGGTGCACAGCTCCCCCACCACGGTCACCGGGCCCGCAGCCACCTCCGGCCGGGGCCAGCCGGGCAGCCAGTCGTCCCGCGGGACGACGGCGAAGTTGTGGACGATCTCCCAGGACGTCGGCAGCTGGAAGTGGTGGATGCCGCCGCGCAGGACCGCGAAGGCACCGCCGTGGACCAGCTTGACGTCGGTCACCTCGGCCGCGTACCAGCCGCAGTCGGCCACCAGGGCCCGGCCGGGCTCGAAGACCACCCGGACCCCGGTCGGGGGGCGCAACTGGTCCAGGCCGGCGCCGAAGACGTCCAGGTCGAAGGGGCGCTCGCCGAGCCGGTCGGGCTCGAAGGGCACCCCGAGGCCGCCGCCTACATCCACCACCCGCAGGTCGACATCGCCCAGGCGGGCCTGACGGACGGCGAAGTCCAGGCACCACCGCACATAGTCCAGGTGGGCGGTGGCATCGAGGTTCCCCGACACCGCGTGGACGTGGAAGCCGACCAGGTCGATCCACGGCAGCGAGCGGGCCAGCTCGACCGCCGCGGGCACGTCCCGCTCCTGGATTCCGAAAGCGGTCGGGCGCCCGCCCATCCGCAGCGAGCCGGAGAGGCCGACGCGGGCCGGGTTCACCCGCAGCGCGACGGCGGCCCGCCGCCCCGTCTCCGCCGCCACGGCGTCGATCCGCCGCAGCTCCAGCGGGCTCTCGGCGTTGACGACGTCGACCGCCGGCACCGCGCCCTCCACCGGCACCGCGCCAAGGAGCGCACGCAGCAGGCTCACCGACTTGCCCGGCCCGGACGCCACCAGCCGCGCCCCGCCGGACGGGTGTTGCCCGGCCGCCCGCACCGCGCCCCGCTGCCGGGCGCGCTCCACGGCCGCGGCGGCCAGGACGAGCTCGTGCGCCGACGAGACCTCGAACCCATCGATGCCGGCCCCGGCACCCGCGGCGGTCCCGGCGTCGGTGCTCGCGGTTCCGGCGAGCAGGGCGTCGAGGATCGGGGGGAAGGCGTTCGCCTTGACCGCGAAGAGCAGCTCCGCCCAGTCGGGCAGGTGTCGGCGCAGCTCGGCGGCCCGTGCCGCGGCCACCGCCGGCGAGTAGAGGTAGCCGCCGATCTCTCCGCGCCGCGCGGGCCACTCCCGCAGGCACGCGAGCACCGCCGCCGGCAGCCGATCCGGGCCGAGCGCGCGCAGCGGCGCGGCGGAGATGGGGAGATCCAGCACGGCGCACCCTTCCGGCGCCCGTGCGCCCGTGACCAGGACCGCACCCGCTCGGCCCGGTTCCCGCGCGACGTCCGACGTCCCGACATGTGACGATGACGGGGTTGATGCGCAACGCGCAAGCCCGGCGACGTTACGAGCAGCTGCCACGGGCCGCCGAGGGTGACGTACGACCAACCGGAGGTCACCGGAAACGACCCGTTTCCAGCCCTGGGCGATCATAACCTTACGAAGGGCAACATTTTCGTGCGGGTAACCGCGACCGCGAGGGCAGCCGCGAGAGGAAGACCTCTGCTCGTTCACAGGCCGGGGATCGGGAATGAATTAAGTTAGCCTTCCTTGACCCGGCCCGTTCGAAGGGGAATCGCCCGTGACGACGATCTCGCCAGCCGATGTCGGCGTCGGCCCCGACGGCGCGGATCCCGCCGTGGCGCCGGCGATCCTGGCCCGGCAGGAGGCCCGCGAATCGGCCGCCCGCACCTACGCCCGCTCCCTGCCGATCGTGCCGGTCGAGGCGGCGGGCTGCTGGATCGTAGGTGCCGACGGACGGCGCTACCTGGACTTCCTCGCCGGTGCCGGCACCCTGGCCGTCGGCCACAACCACCCGGTGGTCGTCGAGGAGATCGAGCGGGTCCTGCGCTCGGGTGCCCCGCTGCACGCCCTCGACATCGCCACCCCGGAGAAGGACGCGTTCGCCGCGGAGCTGGTGGGCGACCTGCCGCCCGGCCTGCGGGAGGACCCGAAGCTGCTGTTCTGCGGGCCGACCGGCGCGGACGCCGTCGAGGCGGCGCTGAAGCTGGCGCAGACGGTCACCGGGCACCACAACGTGCTCGCCTTCACCGGCGCCTACCACGGGATGACGTCCGGAGCCCTCGCCGTGACCGGCAAGGTCGCCGCGAAGGAGCCGCTGCCGGTCGCCGGGGCGGTCGTCCGGCTGCCGTTTCCCTACCCCTACCGCTGCCCGTTCGGGGTCGGCGGCGCGGCGAGCGCGGAGATCTCGGCCAGCTACATCGAGCGGCTGCTCGACGACTCGTGCGGCGGGATCACCAGCCCGGCGGCGATGATCCTAGAGCCGGTGCAGGGCGAGGGCGGCGTGATCCCGGCGCCGGACACCTGGCTGCGCGCGATGCGCGAGCTCACCACTCGCCGCGGCATCCCGCTCATCCTGGACGAGGTGCAGACCGGGGTCGGGCGCACCGGCACGTTCTGGGCCTGTGAGCGCGCCGGGGTGGTGCCCGACATGCTCGTCATGTCCAAGGCGATCGGTGGCGGCCTGCCGCTGGCGGTCGTCGCCTACCGCGCCGAGCTGGACACCTGGGCTCCGGGCGCGCACGCCGGCACGTTCCGCGGCAACCAGCTCGCCATGGCCGCCGGGCGCGCCACACTCGAGCTGGTGCGGACGCAGGCCCTGGCCGAGCGTGCGGCCGCGGCCGGCAAGCGGCTGCTGACCGGCCTGGAGAGCATCACCCGGGGCAAGCCATTCATCGGCGACGTGCGCGGGCGGGGCCTGATGCTCGGGCTGGAGGTCGTCTCGGCCGAGGCGGCGCCGGACGAGATCGGCGCGCGCCCGGCGGACCCCCGCCTCGCCGCGGCGATCCGGTCCGAGTGCCTCGCCCGTGGTCTGATCATCGAGCTCGGCGGCCGGGACGACGCCGTCCTGCGGCTGCTGCCGCCGCTGACCGTCACCGACGAGGAGGCCGACCTCGCGTTGGAGATCCTCGCGGAGTCAGTTTCCGCGGCGACCGAGCAGGCGGGATGACCAGGCCGGGTCACCGCCCGGCCGACGAGTTGCGGGACCTGCTCGGCGTCGCCCTGGGCGCGCTCGACGCGGGCCGCCGCGACCGGGTCGGCCCGCTGCCGGCCGGCGGGCCGGTGGCCGTCCGGCGGGTGGCGCTGGCCGCGCTCGGCGGGGGGCGGCTGCTCACCGCGGCGGGCAGCGGCGAGGCCGCGGCCCTCGACGCCCTCACCCGCATGCTCTCGGCGGGCTCGGCCGACCCCGCCGACCCGTTCTGCGCGGCGCACCTGCACTGCCCGCCGCTGCCCGTCGCCGTAGCCGCCGATCTCGCGGTCAGCGCGCTCAACCCGTCGCTGGACTCCTGGGACCAGGCCCCGGCCGCGACGACGGTCGAGACGGAGGTCGTCGCCGCGCTGGCCGAGCTGGCCGGCCTGGACCCGGCGCGCGCGGTGGGCACGGTGACCACCGGCGGCACCGAGTCCAACCTGATGGGGCTGCTGATCGGCGCTCAAGGCCGCGGCGGTGGCGGCGGCGGCGTTGTCGGGCCGCGGGTCGCCGTCCTCTGCTCGGCGGCCGGCCACCATTCGGTGCGCCGCGGCGCCGAGCTGCTGGGGCTCGGCGAGGTGGTCACCATCCCGGTCGACGGCGCGCACCGGATGGACGTCGGCGCGCTGCGGGCGGCGCTGGCCGGCCACGGCGGGCCCGCCCTCGTCGTCGCGACGGCGGGCACGACGGACGCGGGCGCCATCGACCCGCTGGGCGAGATCGCCGCGGCGGTGCGTGCGCACCCTGCACCCGGCTGGCTGCACGTGGACGCGGCCCACGGCGGCGGCGCCCTGTTCTCCCACCGGCTGTCCGGGCTGCTCGCCGGGCTGGCCGAGGCCGACTCGATCGCCCTCGACCTACACAAGCTGGGATGGCAACCGGCCCCCGCGGGGATCTTCCTCACCCCGTCCGGCCGCGGGTGGGAGCGGCTGGAGACCGAGGCCGCCTACCTCAACCCCGCCGACGAGACCGCCGCCGGCTACCCGAGCCTGCTGGGCCGGTCGCTTCGCACCACCCGCCGGCCGGACGCATTCAAGATCGCCGTGACCCTGCGCGCGCTGGGCCGGGACAGGCTCGGCGCCCTGGTGGACGCCTGCCACCGCCTCGCCCGGCACGCCGCGGCCGTCATCGAGGCGGACCAGCGGCTCGCGCTCTCGGCACCGGTGGCCCTCAGCACCGTGCTCTTCCGCTACGTCCACGACCGGGAGACGGGGGGCCGGGAGGCGCTGGACCGGCTGAACGCGGCGATCCGGCTCCGGCTGCTCGCCGAGGGCGCGGCGGTCGTCGGGCGGACCACGGCCGGGGTGGACGGCGCCGTCCACCTCAAGCTGACGCTGCTGAACCCGGCCGCGACGCCGGCCGACGTCACCGCCCTGCTCGCCCTCGTCGCCGCGACCGGCGACCGGCTGGCCGCCGAGCCGGCGGCGTGACCGGCCCGAGCGGTCCCACCGAGACGTCCGAGACGGCCGCGACGGCTCCGGCAGGCATGAGGACTCCGGTAGGCACGTGGGCTCCGGCGGACGCTGCGGACGAGGTCGTGACCGAGGTGCTGCTGCGCTGCTGGACCCGGGAGTTCGGGCCGCCGCCGGTCCCCGGTGGTGGGGAGCTGCGGCTGGCGCTGCCGGCCACCGGGCTCACTGTCGACGTCGCGCTGACCTACCGCTCCGCCACCGGCTGGCACCGGTTCGGCCGGCCGCGGCTGGGCGGCGCCCCGCTCGACGCCAGCCTGCTCGCCGCGCTCCTGATCCGCGAGGCCGCAGCCGCGACCGGAGCTGGAGCCGAGGGCGGGTCGCCGGCCGCGGCCACGCGGACGGCGCTGGCGCGCGTCCTCGACTCGGCCGAGTGGATCGCGCGCATCATCGCGTTCCCCCGCCGCGCGCCCGCCGAGCCCTTCCTCGCCGCGGAACGCGCCCTCGTCACCGGGCACCCGTTCCACCCCGCCGCCAAGAACCGGGGGGAGGCGCCCGAGGCCGAGTGCGCCCGGTACTCACCCGAGCTGGACGGCTCCTTCCCGCTGCACTGGTTCGCCGCGCATCCCGGCATCGTCCGGCACGGCGGCCCGGACCCGTCCGCGCTGCTCGCGTCGCTGCGCGGCGGCGGCCCGGCACTGCCGCCGGGGTACCGGGCGCTGCCGGCCCATCCCTGGCAGGCGCGGGCCGTCCCCGCCCGCCCGGACGTCGCCCGCCTGCTCGCGGACGGCCGGCTGGTGGACCTCGGCCCGACCGGCCCGCCCTGGTTCCCGACAGCGTCCCTGCGCACCGTCTGGCGGCCGGACGCGCCGGTCATGCTCAAGCTCTCGCTGGGCATGCGGATCACCAACTCGCGGCGCGAGCTGCACCGCGACGAGCTCGATCTGGGCGCCGAGATGGCCAGGTACGCCCGACTGGCCCTCGACGGGTGGCTGCGGGCCCGCCACCCGGCCTTCCGGCTCGTCCCGGAGCCGTCGTGGGCCGGGGTGCGGGCCGAGGGCCTGGAGTGCACCCTGCGGACGAACCCGTTCAGCGCGGGTGACCGCGTCGCGTGCGCCGCGGCGCTGGTGGCCGACCGGCCGGATCTGGAGCCGGGGGCTCCCGGGCGCTCGCGGCGGTCGATGCTCGCCGGGCTGATCAGCCACCTGGCCGGATCAGCGCCCACCGGGCCGGTGGCCCGCGAGTGGTTCGCCCGCTACCTGCGGGTGCTCGTCATCCCGGTGCTCGACCTCTACCTGCGCCGCGGCGTCGGACTGGAGGCCCACCTGCAGAACACCCTCGTCTCGCTGGACGAGCGGGGCTGGCCGATCGCCGGGTGGTACCGCGACAGCCAGGGCTACTACCTGGCCGCCTCGCACGCCGACGCCGCGCGGCGCGAGGTCCCCGGCCTCGGCGACGGCCTGCCCGCGGTGTTCGACGACGAGCTGGTCGAGCAGCGGGTCGTCTACTACGCCGTCGTGAACAACGCCCTCGCTGTCATCGGGGCGCTGGGCGCGGCGGGGATCGCCGACGAGCCCGACCTGCTGCGCCGCCTGCGGGAGACACTGCTCACGCTGCGGTCAGAGCTGCCCGGTCACGGCTTACTGGACCGGCTGCTGGACGCGCCCACCCTGCCCTGCAAGGCCAACCTGCGGATGTGCGTGGACGGCCGGGACGAGCTGGTGGGGCCGGTGGCGAGCCAGTCCGTCTACGTGGAGATTCCCAATCCGCTAGTGGAGGTCCGTCCGTGATGTCACCCTCCCCCGCCGCCGGGCCTGAGGCGTCCGCCGGCGCGCCCTACGACCTGCTCGGCGTGGGGCTGGGCCCGTTCAACCTGTCGCTGGCGGCGCTCGCCGACGGCGTGCCGGGGCTGCGGACGGCCTTCTTCGAGCGGCAGGACGCGTTCCGCTGGCATCCCGGGCTGCTGCTCGAGGGCACGTCGCTGCAGGTGCCGTTCCTGGCCGACCTGGTCACGCTGATCGACCCGACCAGCCGCTGGTCGTTCCTGTCCTACCTGCGTGAGCACGACCGGCTGTTCCGGTTCTACCTCTACGAACGCTTCCACCTGCCGCGCCGTGAGTACGACGACTACTGCCGCTGGGTGGCGCACGCCCTGGGGTCGGCGCGGTTCGGCTCCCGGGTCGACGCGGTGCGCTGGCATCCCGACGCCGCCCTGTTCCGGGTGACGGTCAGCCACGCCGGCGAGCCTGCCCCGGTGACCGTGACGGCGCGCAACCTGGTGCTCGGCGTGGGCACCGAGCCGGCCGTCCCGGAGGCCTTCGCCGCCGTGACCGGCCCCCGGGTGTTCCACTCGGCCGACTACCTGGGACGTCGCGACCAGCTCGACGGCGCCCGGCACGTCACCGTCGTCGGCTCCGGGCAGTCCGGCGCCGAGGTGTTCCTCGACCTGCTCCGCTCGCAGCCCGGGACGGGGCACTCGCTGGCCTGGATCACCCGGACCAGGGCCTTCGCCCCCATGGAGTACTCCAAGCTGGGCCTGGAACAGTTCACTCCTGACCACGTCCGCTACTTTCACGGACTCGACCAGGAGACGAAGGACGCCGTCGTCCCCGGCCAGTGGCAGCTGTACAAGGGCGTCGACGCGCAGACCATCGCCGAGATCTACGACCTGCTCTACGAACGCAGCATCGGCGGCGCCGACGCGGACGCCCTGCTGCTGCCTAACGTGTCGGTGAAAGGGGTGACCCACGGCGGCGGAGAGCTCAGCTACCGCCTGCGCTGCCGGCACCGTGACCAGCACCGGGAGTTCGCCGTCGACACCGATGCGGTCGTGCTTGCCACCGGCTACGCGGCCCGCCGGCCGGCGCTGCTCGATCCGGTGGCCGGGCTGCTCGACCTCGACGCCGGCGGCCGGTTCAAGGTCGACGAGCGGTACCGGGTCGCGACCGAGCCGGAGGTGAGCGGGCGGATCTACGTCCAGAACGCCGAGCTGCACACGCACGGTGTGGGCGCGCCCGACCTCGGGCTGGGGGCCTGGCGGGCGGCGGTCATCCTCGATGATCTCACCGGTGGCCGGGCGCACCGCCTGCCCCGCCCGGCCGCGTTCACCACCTTCGGCGCCCCGGCCCGGCCCCAGTCGCCCGGCGGGCCCGCCGCAGGCACCGCTCCGGCCCGGCCCGTCGAGGTCGGCGGAGCGGGCCGTTGACCACCGGGCTTCCTAGAGCCGCCGCGGGGCGGTGGCGCGCTGCCGGGCTGGCGCTGCTCACCCGGCTGATCGCGGAGCTCGCCTACGAGGAGCTGCTCGTTCCGCGGGCCGAGCCGGCGACCCCGCCGCGCACCCCGCCGCCGGTCGGGCGCGGCGCGCCGGCGCCGTACCGGATCGAGTGCGGCCCCGTCACGTACACGTTCACCGCCCGGCGCGGCACGTTCGGCACCTGGTGGCCCGACCCGGCGACGCTGCGCCGCGACGGCGAGCCGGCCTGGGACCCGGCCCGGTTCCTGCTCGACACCCGGCAGGGCCTGGGCTGGTCCGGGGACGTCCTGACCGATGTCGTGCGCGAGGTGACGGCCACCCAGCGCGCCGACGCCGAGATCCTGCGGACGGCCCTGCCGGCCCGCGCGCTCGCCGACCTCTCCCACCTTGAGCTGGAGGGGCACCAGACCGGCCATCCCTGCATGATCGCGAACAAGGGGCGGCTCGGGTTCGACGCGGCCGACGCGGCGCGGTACGCCCCGGAGTCGCGCCGCCCGTTCCGGCTGCGCTGGGTGGCCGCCCACGCCGAGCTGGCGCGGCTCGTCACCGGCCCCGGGCTGGGCGCCACCGGGCTGCGCGAGGCCGAGCTCTCCGCCGCCACCAGAGCCGAGTTCGGCGCGGTCCTGCGCGCCGCGCTCGAGCCCACCGCCGGAGCGGACGCCGCCGCGTTGGCCGAGCGGTACGTGTGGCTGCCGGTGCACCCGTGGCAGTGGGAGAACGTGGTCGCGCCGATGTTCGCCGGCCCGCTCGCCACCGGGCAGCTGGTCGACCTCGGCGAGGCGCCCGACCGCTACCTGCCGTTGCAGTCCGTGCGCACGGTGGCGAACATCGACACCCCGGGCCGGCGCGACGTCAAGCTCGCGCTGATGATCCGGAACACGCTGGTGTGGCGCGGGATGTCCGCCGCGGACGCCACCGCCGGACCGGCCGTCTCGGCGTGGCTGGTGTCGCTCGCCCACGGTGATCCGGTGCTGCGGGCCACCGGCGTCGTCGTGCTGCCCGAGATCGCCGGAGCCACCGTCGCGCATCCCGCCTTCGACGCGGTGCCGGACGCCCCCTACCGGCTGCACGAGCTGCTCGGGGTGCTCTGGCGGGAGCCGGTCGCGTCCTTCCTGGCCCCCGACGAGCGGGCCCGGACGATGGCCTGCCTGCTCACCGTCGGCGCGGACGGCGAGTCGCTGGCCGCCGAGCTCGTCCGCCGCTCCGGGCTGGAACCGGCGCGGTGGCTCGCCGCGCTGCTGGACGCGCTGCTCCCGCCGCTGCTGCACTACCTGTACGTGTACGGGGTGGCGTTCACCCCGCACGGCGAGAACGTGATCTGCGTGTTCGACGCCGGTGGGATCCCGCGGCGGATCGCGGTGAAGGACTTCGGCGCGGACATCGACCTCGTCGAGGGCGAGTTCCCCGAACGGGCGGCGACGGACGGCGGCGCCGGCGCGCTGTGCCGCCACTGGCCGGGCCGGATGCTCGCCCACTCGGTGCTCTCGGCAGTGTTCGCCGGCCACTTCCGCTACTTCTCGGTGATCGCCGCCGACCATCTCGGCGTGCCCGAGGAGGAGTTCTGGTCGCTGGTGCGCGGCGCCGTGGAGGACTACCAGGAGGCCCACCCGGAGTACGCCGAGCGGTTCGCCGCGGTCGACCTGCTGACCCCGTCCTTCGAGCGGGTCTGCCTCAACCGGGAGCAGTTCGCCGGTGCCGGCTTCCACGACCGCTCCGGGCGGGACGCCCAGTTCGACGTCCTGCACGGCACGGTGGCGAACCCGCTGATGCTCGCCCCACCGCGGCGGAGCCACGGGTGACCCCCGAGCCGGACCACACCCGGGCCGACGGCACGCGGGCGGACCACACGCAGGCGGACGACACGCCGGAGCACCCGGGGCTGGCGACGCTGCTCGGTGACGTGGACGAGGTGATCGTCGCCGTGCCCGACCTGCAGGGCCGGCTGGTGGGGACCGGGCTGTCACCGGAGTACTTCCGCGAGGAGGTGCTGGGCGGCGACGGCCTGGGGGCGTGCGCGTACCTGCACGCCGTCGACGTGGAGATGGAGACCGGCCCCGGCTACGCCTACGACCCGTGGGAGGGCGGCTTCGGGGATCTGCGGCTCGTCCCGGACCTGTCGACGCTGGGGCACGCGCCGTGGCACCCGGAGTCCGCGATCGTGATCGCGGACGCGGTCTGGCCCGACGGGACGCCGGTGGACGTGGCGCCGCGGACCGTCCTGCGCCGGCAGCTGGACCGGCTGGCGGCGCTGGGGCTGCGCGCGCTGGCCGGCACCGAGCTGGAGTTCCTCGTGTTCGAGGAGGCCTACCGCAAGGCCGCCGGGCGCGACTACGCCCGGCTCACCCCGGCCAGCTCCTACAACGTCGACTACGCGCTCGCCGGCACCGAACGGATGGACGATCTCGTCCGGTCGATCCGCCGGGCGATGGCCGCGGCGGGCGCACCGGTCGAGTCGGCGCGGGCCGAGGTCCACCCGGGCCAGTACGAGATCGTCTTCCGCTACGACGAGGCGCTGCGCACCTGTGACCGGCACGCGCTCTACAAGACGACCGCGAAGAAGATCGCGGGCACGGCCGGACGGGCCCTGACGTTCATGGCCAAGTACGACCAGGGTGAGGGCAACTCCTGCCACGTGCACCTCTCACTGCGCGCCGCCGACGGCGGCTTCGTCCTCTCCGCCGGCGCGGAGGAGGGGATGTCGGAGCTGATGCGGTGGTTCGTGGCCGGGCAGCTCGCCTGCATGGCCGAGCTCACCCTGCTCTACGCGCCCACCGTGAACTCCTACAAGCGGTTGGCGCCAGGCGGCTTCGCGCCGACCGGGATCTCCTGGGGCCTGGACAACCGCACCTGCGCTATCCGGGTCGTCGGGCGCGGCCGGTCGCTGCGCATCGAGCACCGGGTGCCCGGCGGCGACGCCAACCCCTACCTGGCGATCGCGGGCATGCTCGCCGCCGGGCTGCACGGCATCGAGAACCGGCTGCCGCTGCCGCCGCCGCGTGCCGGGAACGTCTTCGCCGCGCCGGACGTGCCGCGGCTGCCCGCCTCGCTACGCGACGCGGCCCGGGCGTGGCGGGAGAGCGCCACGGCCCGGGCCGCGTTCGGCGAGCGGGTCGTCGACCATCTGGCGCACGCCGCCGACGTCGAGCTGGCCGGCTACGAGCGGACGGTCACCGACTGGGAGCGCCGGCGGGGCTTCGAACGCTACTGACTCCCTCGGCGGTGGGCCCCGCGCCGGGGCCCTCGCCGGAGCCTTCGCTGAGGCCGATCCGGGCGTGCAGCGCCCGCAGCGGCTTCGGCGCCCACCAGTTGGCCTGCCCGGCCACCCGCATGAACGCCGGCACCAGCACCCCGCGGATCAGGGACGCGTCCAGCAGGATCGCCAGAGCCGTGCCCAGGCCGAACATCTGTATGAACCGCACCGAGGACGTCCCGAAGGCCAGGAAGGTGACCGCGAGCAGCGCCGCGGCGGTCGTCACGAGGCGACCGGTGCGGGCGAGGCCGGTGGCGACCGCCTCGGTGTTCGACGCGCCCGCGTCGTGCTCCTCCTTGATCCGGGAGAGCAGGAAGACCTCGTAGTCCATGCTCAGGCCGAACGCGATGCAGAACAGCAGCACCGGCATGGACGTGTCCAGCGGGCCCGGGGTGAAGCCGAGCGCCCCGGAGAGATGACCGTCCTGGAAGATCCAGACAGCCACGCCGAAGACGGAGGTCAGCGTCAGCCCGTTCATCAGGATCGCCTTCAGCGGCAGCAGCACGCTGCCGGTGAACAGGAACAGCAGGACGAACGTGGCCAGCGCGATCAGGCCGATGGCCAGCGGGAGCCGGTCGCCGATGGTCGCCTTGCCGTCGACGAGCACCGCCGGCGGACCGCCGACCAGCGCCTGGGTGCCCGCCGGGGTGGCGGTGTGCCGGATCACGCCGACCAACGCCTGGGCCTCGTCGGAGTGCGGCTCCACCGAGGGCACCACCCGCAGGTAGGCGGCGTTCTCGGCCGCGTACCGCTCGGTGGTCGGGCCCGGTGGCACGACGACCCGCCCGTCGAGCACGATGCCCGCGGAGCTGTCGACCCGGGCCACGCCGTCGAGCCCGGACAGCTCCGTGGCGTAGTCGGCGATGCCCGTCGCACCGAGCCGCTCGGTCGGGCCGGTGAGGACGACGACGATCGCCCCGGCGTCGTTGGAGGAGAAGTCGTCGCGCAGGACGTCCCCGACGGCCCGGCTGGAGGCGCGCTCGCGCAGGACCCGGTCGTCCGGGGTGCCGAACTTGACGTGCAGGAACGGCGCGCCGAGCGCGAGGAGCAGTGCAATCACGGGCAGCCCGGTCAGCAGCGGGCGGCGCATGACGGTGGTTGCCACCCGCCGCCAGAACGGCGACTCGACGGCCTCCCGCGGCACCTCCCGCTCCGCCCCGGGCGCTCCCCCACCCGCCGCGGCGCTCGTGGTGGTCGGGACTCCCGCAACGGCCGAGGACTCGCCCCGGCAGCGGCGCAGCCGTCCGATCAGGCCGCCGACGCGCAGCGCGTTCACCCGCGGGCCGAGCAGCATGAGCACGGCGGGCAGCGCCGTCACGGCGGTGATCACGGCGACCGCGGTGACGGCGATGCCCGCGTATGCCATCGACTTCAGGAAGTACGGCGGGAAGACCAGCATCACCGCGAGCGCGACGATCACCGTCGCACCGCTGAACAGAATCGTGCGACCGGCCGTGCGCACCGTGGTCGACACCGCCGTGGCCCGGTCGTGGCCCGCGGCGAGCTCCTCCCGGAACCGGCTGACCATGAGCAGCGCGTAGTCGATACCGAGGCCGAGGCCGAGCGCCGTGGTCAGGTTCACGGCGAAGATCGACACGTCGGTCAGGCCGCCGACGACCGACAGGAACGCGAAGCCGCCCAGGATGCCGACCAGCCCGATCCCCAGCGGCAGCAACGCGGCGAGCAGGCCGCCGAAGGCGATCACCAGCAGCACCATCGTGATCGGTATCGCGATGGACTCGGCCACGGCCAGGTCCGCGCCCACCTGGCCGTTGATGTCCTCCCCGACGGTCGCCGCGCCACCGGGGCGGACTGTGACCGGGGAGTCGGCGTCGGGCCCGCCGGGCTGGCCGGCCTTGTACAGGTCCTCGTACTTCGCGACGAGGTCGGACTCGTGGTCGTCGTCCACGCTGGCCAGGACCAGCGCGGCCCGGCCGTCGTCGGAGACCAGCGGCGAGGCCCCGGTCCAGTAGGACGACACGTTGGTCACCCCGGGCTGGGCGGCCAGTTCGGTGGCGAGGCGACGGCCGGCGTCGGCCACCGCGGGGGTGTCGACGGCCGGGGGGTCCGTGCCTGGGGCCCCGGCGCGGGCCGTGACGAGCAGGACGAGGTTCGGCTCCCCACCGAACTTCGTGTCGACGAGGTCGGCGGCCCGGCTGGAGTCGGAGGCGGGGTCGTCGAACCCCGCCGACTCGAGCTTGCCGAACGCGCCCATTCCCAGCACCCCGGCGCCCAGGAGCGCGGCAAGGGTTACCAGAAGCACAAGTCGGGGCCGGCGGGTGACTAGCTTGGCTACTGCCGTGAACACGGAACCCTCCCGAGAGAACCGATCGCTTGAGAGAACAGTGTTCTCAAACACCGGTCGCCGTCAAGACCCCTGTTCTCGAAAGTTGACACCGCTCACCGCTGAGCCCAGCATGGCGCTGTGACGAGCACAGCCCCCCGCCGCGAACGAGTCCGCCAGGCGACGATCGAGGAGATCAAGGCGGCCGCCCACGCCCAGCTCGCCGAGCACGGCGCCGCCGCCCTCTCACTGCGAGCCGTCGCCCGCGCGATGGGGATGACACCCTCGGCGCTCTACCGGTACTTCGACAGCCGCGCCGCGCTGATCTCCGTGCTCGCCCAGGACGCGTACGCCTCGCTCGCCGACGCGCTCGAAGCCGCCTTCGCCATGGCGCCCGCCGACGACCAGGCGGTCCGCTGGCTCCTCGTCGCCCGGGCCCACCGCCAGTGGGCGAAGGACAGCCCCACCGAGTACACGCTGATCTTCGGCCCGCAACCGACCGACCTCACCGACCACAGCGAGGCGGTCATCAACGAGCTCGAGCGGTCCGCCGCGGTGATGTTCCGGTGCATGGCGGAGGCGATCGCGGCCGGCGACATCGACCCGTCCCCGCTGGAGGTGGAGCTGTCACCCGGCCTGCGCGAGCGGCTGCTGGCCTGGGACTGCGCCGACCTCCCCCCAGCCGGGGCGGCGGCCTGCATGTCGGTGTGGACCCAGTTGCACGGGCTGATCGCGCTGGAGCTGTTCGGGCACATGCCGGAACCGCTGGCCGGCAGCCAGGAGCTCTTCGACCAGCAGATGCTCGGCGCGCTGGACCGGGCCGGCCACCGGGCCCCGATCGACCACCACGCCGTGATCGCCCGCGCGGACGGTGCCGCCGGGCCGGCCACCCCGGTGCGGGCCTGACCGCCGGGAGGCGACCAGGCCGGCACCGAGGCCGGCGTACTCAGGCCAGCCCGCTCAGGCCCACGGGTTCACGCGGGCGGGCTCAGGCTGGAGGGGTCAGGCTGGAGGGGTCAGGCGGAGGCCCGCATCCGCCTACTCAGCGTGTCCAGTGCGACACGGCGAGCACTCTTGATCTCGGGTAGCCGGGCCTGGTAGGCCGACGACGTCGCGAGCGGCTGGTAGAAGCCCAGCCGCGGGACGAAGTCGATGTCGTCGTAACCCGGCGGTCGGTGCAGGGCGTACGTACGCCCCGGGAATAGGAGGTCGTAGTTGTCGGCAATCTGCCAGATGGCGACGTGCGGATCGACCCGGCGGCGTTGGAAGTACGCCTCGAGAACGTCGATTGTGAAACTGATCTCATGGAACTGCTTGACCAGGTTGTGGTAGTGCTGACCAACCTGATACTTGATCGGCAGCTCAACCTGGAGACAGTCCGAGTAGTCGAGAAGGTCGAGAGCCAGAACCTTCAGCGAGGTCTCCACCCCGTAGCCGCGGGAGAACGCGAGCGCCGCAAAGACGTCGGCGTCGATGACGAACTCCCCGATCAACGGCTGGATTGCCCGCGTGATGGACGGCACATAGCGCGCGAGTTGTTTCGAGAGCAGCGAGCGCAGCATCTCGGTCGTACGTCCACCGGGCTGACCGTCCCCGGTGACCCTGCGCGAGCTTCCGTTCACGAAAAGCGGGGCGTTGCCAGCCGTCGCGGCGGCGGCGAGAACACCTACGGTGGCGGGGTCGTAGCTTTCGAGGTCCGCGTCATGGAATATGAGGCGATTTCCGAACGCAAGGTAGGCGAGACTGCGCATCGCACCCGCCTTGCCTCCGGTCGTGGCCGCCTCCCGCCCCGCGTGGAGCTCCAGGACGGACTGGCCGCGCACGACCCAGCTCGCGCCCGCCTCGGTCGCGATCCGGACGAGATCGTGCTCGTCTCCGTCCGAGGAGGGGTCCACTATGACCCCGATCTCGTCGAGGACACTGCGTTCCTGCATCCAGCGTTGCCGGTTGAGCGCGACGATGGTTCCCAGCGTCCGCGCCGCCTCAGGCCCGCGAGCGGGTATCAGCAGACTGAGCGTGACGCCTTTGTTGAGCTTGTCCACCTCGATCGCGTCGAGGTCGAGGGTGGTGGGTTCGAGCGTTCGCACGGACGCCCCTCTCTCGAGGCCTTTCTTGGTTACGACCAACCCCCCAGGCCGGTCACGCCCGCGCAGACGTGAGCGGCGGAACACATGGTGGTTCCCATACAGCACGAACCACCTGGGCGAAGCTTTCCGGGCAGACGTCCCCGGGTCAACAGGGCGTCCTTCCGGGCCCTGGGTCGTTACGACTTTCCTCGGCCGCCCACCGCGGGATCGACCGGCCCCCAGACCAACCGAACGGCGAGCCCCAAAGTATGGATGTTGCGCGACGAATCGTCACTCCCCCGGACGAGTCCCCTTGGTCATCCTCGTCACGCTCCTGCGGGTTGGCCCGTGTTCCCGCCATCCACGGGGGGTACGGAACGCCGGCCGGGTCCGCCCAGGGCGGATACCGACAGGTCTACCCGGGGGCGGTCCGGACGACGCCTGTGTCCGCCCAGCACCGCGGTGGCATGCTGAGGCGGTGGATGTCGCACTGAACCCGATGCGCCCCGTGCTGCGGCTCGGCGGGGCGCCGCTGCCAGTGGTGGGCCGAGCCCGGGTCTACGTGTGCGGCATCACCCCGTACGCCGTCACCCACCTCGGCCACGCGGCCACCTATCTGTGGACGGACCTGGCGATCCGGGTGTGGCGCAACGTCGGGGTCCCGGTCGAGCTGGCCCGCAACATCACTGACGTCGACGACGCGATGTTCGACGAGGCCCGCCGGACCGGCCTGCCCTTCGACCAGATCGCGTCGCTGCAGCGGTTCGCCTTCGACCGCACGATGACCTCACTCGGCATCCGCCCACCCGACCACGAGCCGACCGCGCGCGCGGCCGTGACCCGGGTGATCGAGCTGGCGACGGCGCTGCTGCGCGCCGGCCACGCCTACGAGCGCGGCGGCAGCGTCTACGCCCGGACAGCCGAGGCCGCCGAACGCGCCGGCCTCGACCGGGCAGCCGCGATCGCCCTCGCCGCCGAGTACAACGACGACCCGCACGACCCCGAACGGGACGACCCACTCGACGTCGCCGTCTGGCGCGCCGCCCGGCCGGACGGCGGGTACCCGAGCTGGCCCAGCCCGTGGGGCCCCGGCCGGCCCGGCTGGCACGCCGAGTGCGCGGCGATGGTCCTGTCGACCTTCGGCTCCAGCGTGGACCTGCACGCCGGCGGCGCCGACCTGCGCTACCCCCACCACGCCGTGGAGGCGCTGCTCGCCGAGCGCGCCACCGGCGTGCAACCGTTCGCGCGGGCCTGGCTGCGGCCGGGGACCGTCCGTTCGGGCGGGGTCAAGATGTCCAAGTCGCTGGGCAACCTGACCTTCGTCGACGACCTGCTGACCAGGCACAGCCCGGCCGCGGTGCGGCTGCTCTGCCTGGTGCGCCCCCGGGACGACGACTGGGACTTCGACGAGGCTGCGTTCGACGAGGCCGAGGCCGGCCTGGACCTCCTCTACTCCGCCGCCGGCCGCCCCGGCGCCGTCCGGGGCGCCTCCGCCGTGGACGAGGTCGACGCCGCGCTGCTCGACGATCTCGACACCGTCCGGGCCCGGTCCATCGCTCTGGACTCCGGCGGTACCGCGGCCCGGCGGTTCATCTCCGTCCTCGGGCTCACCTGAGGGGAGCCGGGCCCACCAGGCCCGGCCGGAAACGAACTCACAGGAACAAGAATCAGACAAAAGCTCACACCGCCCGTCAAACGAGCGTGTACGAAGAGCTACCATTCGATACGGTTCCGAAACGGGTCACGGGTCCGGACCTGCCAAGTCGAACCTCCCTGCCGGCTGACCCGACACGCGGAGCGACGGCGCGGCGCACGTCCGCATCGCCATCGATGGGAGAAGCCCGCCCCCCGACCCGGGCCGGCACGCCGCGCACCCGCCACGCACGGACCCCGCACCCGCGGGCTCGGCGCCCCTGGAAACCGGCGCCCCGCACAGATCCGGCATTCGTATCGGAGACGCTGAACATGGCCCGGTCACTCCCGTCCGGCGCGCGGTGGCCGGCGACACCAGGTTCTCGGTGACGGCGGCCCGACCCGCGGCGGGCGCGCCGGCCGACCGTGGCTGGGTCTGGTACCTGGCCGGCGGGCTGGTCCTCGTGGCCGCCTCGTGCGCGCTCCCGGCCGCCGGCGGGACGTCCGGGCCGCGCGTGGCGCTCTACCTGCTGGTCAGCGGCTCGGCGGTGGTGGCGGTCGCCATGGGCAGGCGGCGCCACGGGCCGGTGGGCAGCCTGCCCTGGTGGTTGTTCGCCGCCGCCCAGGCGATCTCCGTGCTCGGCGACGCGATCCTCGCCGGCTCCCGCGACGGACTCGGCGCCGACGGCTTCCCCGGCATCGGGGACGCCTGCCACCTGGCCCGCTATCCCCTGCTGATGGCCGGCCTGATGATCCTCGCCCGGCGGCGGGGACGGCCGGGCGGCGTGGCCGGCGTCCTGGACAGCCTGATGATGGCTGTCGCTGGGGCGCTGGTCTCCTGGGTCTACCTGGTCGCCCCGCGACTGGCGCTTGATCAGCCCCCGCTGGTCAGCCTGGCCTCGGTGGCCTACCCGGTGGGCGATCTCGCCCTGTTCGCGGCGAGCCTGCGCCTGTTCTTCGACGGCGGCCGACGCCCGCCGGCCTTCTACCTGCTCGCCGCCCACCTCGCCGCGGTCCTCGCCGCCGACGCCCGCTATGTTCCGCGCCAGCTCGACGGCGACTACCGGGTCGGCGGTGAGCTGGACGTCCTCTGGTTGGCCGCCGCACTGTTCCTCGGCGCGGCCGCGCTACACCCGAGCATGAGCCGCCTCGAGGTGGGTGGCACCCGCCCCGGCTCGGTGCTCTCCGTCCCCCGCCTGCTCGCGCTGACCGCCGCGGCGCTGGTGGCCCCGGTCGTGCTCGCGGTGCAGTGCGTGCGCGGGGAGACCAGCGGGCTGGTCGTCGTGGCGGTGGCCAGCGCGGCGATGTTCATTCTGATCATCTTCCGGATGGCGGGTCTGGTAGCCGACCAGCATCGGGCCGCGATCACCGACGTCCTGACCGGGCTGCACACCCGCCGGCACCTGGAAGGCGAGCTGTCCGCGGCGGTGGACCGCGCACTGCGCGACGGCACCCGGCTCGGCCTGTTCCTGGTCGACGTCGACCACTTCAAGGCGATCAACGACCGGTACGGCCATCTCGTCGGGGACGGCGTGCTCGTCGAGGTCGCCCACCGGCTACAGGCGGCGACCCGGCCCGGTGACGTCCTGGGTCGCTACGGCGGCGAGGAGTTCGCCGTGCTGGTCACGAACCTGCGCGAGACCGACCTCGCCACCGTCGGGGAGCGCCTGCGCCGCCAGGTCGGCAGCGAGCCGATCCGAATCAGCACCCGCACCACCACAGACCATCCCACGCCGCCGGACGGCGGTCCGCCGAGCAGTGCGTCTACGGGCAGCGGCGGGCTGGAAGTCGGCGGGCGGGCCGGGTCGGCCCGGAGCGGGCCGGCCGGTGGCGGGAACGCCGACGGTGGGGACACGGACGAGTCCGAGGTACGCGGGGAGCAGGTGATCGCGGTGACCGTCTCGGTCGGCGCGGCCGCCGTGCCCACCCACGCCGCCGGCCCGTTCCACCTGTTCGGCGCCGCCGACGACGCGCTGTACGCGGCGAAGAGCGCCGGGCGCGACCGGGTGGCCGTCAGCGGCCGTGCCCTCCCCCCGGCCGGCGGCGACGACCAGTTAGCGGTGAGCGGAGCCTCCGAAGCACTGTGACCCGGCTCGGGCCACGGTCGGTCCTGGGGTTCCGCGGAACCGCAGAGCGCCTACCGGGTGGCGGCAGAAGCCGCCGCACCGCAAGACGCCGGAGGCACTGGCGGGCGTCGTGTTCATGACACCGCGAGCGCGCGACGTGCCCGCATGCGTCCCGCCTCCAGCGGGCGAGCCGATGTGGGCGATTCGCCCGATTACGGCGCATTCGGCGACATAGTGTTCGCGCAGGGTTCCTGCCCACCGTGCCATGGAAACCCCGCCTATCTTCCCACCGGTGCACGCGACCGCCGTGCACCACCCCCCTCATCTATCACCATCTCGGCCGTCGCCCACCCCGGCCGTCACGCATCCCGGCCGGCGGAGACCTGGCGACTCTGCGGAGACGACGGCCCAGCAGGGGCGACGGCCGAGCGGAGACGACGACCCAGCGGAGTCGAGGAGGACGGATGTCCCGGTTGCTGTACCGGATCGGCGCGGCCGCGGCCACCCGGCCGTGGCGGGTTGTCGGGATATGGCTTGCCGTGCTGGTGGCGGCCCTGGGGCTGGCCGCGGGCTCGGGGGGTCAGCCGCGCGACGACTACGACGCCCCGGGTACCGCCTCGCAGGTCGGCACCGACCTGCTGCGCCAGAGCTTCCCGACCCTGGCCGGCGCCGACGCGCGCGTCGTGCTGCACGGCACGAACAAGGCCCAGCTCGACCCGGCCATCCTGGCCAGCGTCGGTGCCCGGCTCGGCAAGGTGCCGTCCGCCATTGTCGCGAGCCCGCCGGAACTGTCCCGTGATGGTGACACCGCACTGTTCACTGTGCACTATTCGAAGCCGGTCACCCAGCTCGGCGGGCGCGATGCCCTGGACGCCGTCTACGCGGCAGCCACCCCGGCGAGTGACGCCGGGTTGCAGGTCGAGATCGGCGGCCAGATCTCGGAGAACCTCCAGTCGGTCGACGGCCGGGCCGAGGCGATCGGCGTTGGGGTCGCGCTGCTCATTCTCCTGATCGCCTTCGGCTCGGTGATCGCCGCCGGGGTGCCGATCGCGGTGGCGATGATCGGGCTGGGGGTCGGGGCCTCCGGCATCACCCTGATCGCGGCGACGACGACCGTCAGCACGATCGCCCCGACCCTCGCGTCGATGGTGGGGATCGGCGTCGGCATCGACTATGCGTTGCTCCTGGTCACCCGGCACGTCGAGGGGCTGCGGTCCGGCCTGTCGGTGGCGGAGGCGGCGGGGCGGGCGAACGCGACGGCCGGTATGTCGGTCGTCTTCGCCGGCCTCACCGTGATCGTCTCGCTGACGGGCCTGCGGCTGGTCGGTCTCAACACATACGTAACGACAGCCTTCACAACGGCGTCCGTTGTCATCGCAGTCGTCGCGGTCGCGGTCACCCTTGTTCCCGCATTGTGCGGTCTCGCGGACCTGCGGGTGCTGCGCCGCCGGGCGCACGCCGAGTTGTTCGTCGCCCGTTCCACGAGGCCGGCGGGCACCGGCTCGGCCCCCGGCGCTGACACTGGCACCGGCTCGGACGCGACGCCGGCGAAGCCGAAGCGGACCCTGACCGCGCGGTGGGCCGCGCGCATCGGCGCTCGTCCCCGCCCGTGGGCGCTCGCCGCACTGATCTTCCTGCTGGCCCTCGGCGCACCCGTCCTGACCATGCGCACCTGGCCCCAGGACGCCGGCAGCGCGCCGACCGACGTCACCCAGCGGCGCGCCTACGACCTGATCTCCGCCGAGTACGGACCAGGCGAGAACGGCCCGCTGCTGCTGGCCGTCGACCTGCGGCAGCTGCCGGCGCCGGAGCTGCCGGGCCTGGTCGCGAAGGTCGCCGCGGTCCCGGGCGTCACGGCCGTCGAGCCGCCGGTGATCGCCCCGTCCGGGGAGGCCGCGGTGATCAGCGTGGTCCCGACGACCGGCCCGAGCGACAAGGCCGCGTCCGATCTGGTCGCCCAACTGCGCGCGGACGTGCTGCCGCCCGGTGTGTCCATCACCGGGACTACGGCGATCTTCGCCGATCTCTCCGGGCTGCTCTCGGAGCGGCTGTGGTGGGTGGTCGGCTTCGTCGTCGGGATGTCGGTGCTGCTGCTTACCGTCGTCTTCCGCTCGCCGGTCGTGGCGATCAAGGCGGCGGTGATGAACCTGCTCTCCATCGCGGCCGCCTACGGCGTTGTGACGGCGGTGTTCCAGTGGGGTTGGGGAACGGACCTGCTCGGCCTGCCGCACAGCGTCCCGATGTCGAGCTGGCTGCCGGTGCTGATGTTCACTGTCCTGTTCGGCCTGAGCATGGACTATGAGGTCTTCCTGCTCTCCCGGATCCGGGAGGACTGGGTCGCCACCGGCGACCCGCACGGCAGCATCGTCCGCGGGCTCGCCTCGACCGGCCGGGTGATCACCAGCGCCGCCCTCATCATGATCGCCGTCTTCTCGGGCTTCGCCCTGGACCCGGACGTGACCGTGAAGATGGTCGGCGTCGGGATGGCGGTCGCCGTCCTGGTCGACGCGACGGTGATCCGGATGGTGCTGGTCCCGGCCACGATGGCGCTGCTGGGCCGGGCGAACTGGTGGCTGCCCAGATGGGTCGACGTCCTGCTGCCGCGGGTGGACATCCACGGTGAGCGGTTCGCGAGCGCGACCACCGGCCTCGGCGGCGCGTCCGGCTCCAGATCATCGGCCGGGCCGGACGGCCCGGCCGGGCCGTCCAGGTCGGGCGGGCCGAACGGGTCGGGCGGCTCGGGCGGGTCCGGTGGGTCCGGTGGGTCGGGGAGCTCGGGTGGGCCAGGTGGCCGGCCCGGGAGGTCCGCGAAGTCCGACAAGCTCGCCGCGGGGGGCGGGTCCACGGCCCTCGGCACGGCGGTTACACCCAGTAAGTCCGAATCGTCCCGAAAGGCGGGGCCACCCCGGGAGCGCGCGACCGCCCGGGAGACCGCCACCGACGGCGGCGACGACGGTGACGGGCCCACCGATCCCGGGACGACCGACCACCTCCAGGGCTCTTCAGGCAGCGCGATGGCCGGTTCAGGCATCCCCGCACAGGTCTCGTCCGAACCGGTGGACCCGGGGGTGAAGGGCCGCGAACTTCAGCGGTGAAATTACATTTCTGCAGGTCAGAGCGGTTGACAACGCCCCGCCGCGGGGCTTCGGACGCTCGGCCGGCGGCCATCTGGGTGACGGAATGTGTCGTTCTGTCCTGGTTAGCTGAGACGCCAGAGACAGAACGCCGCCCAGGCGGCATGGCGGAAGAGGGCACGCGGCGTGGACGGGCTCACCATGGACGGGCTCACCGTGGACGGGGTCGCGATGTCGGCGATCACGATGGGTGGCTTCACCATCGAGGAAATCACTGTGGAGCGGATCCTGCCGCGTGGGCACCGGGGCCGGGACAACGCCCCGATAGAGATCCTGATCAGGGATGGCGGGGTCGAGATCTACCCGCCCTCCGCGGAGAACACCTACTTCGCCCCGCGGACGGAGCGCGACCGGCCGGCTGTACCCGCGGCACGCGAGTCGACAGAATACGAGACGGCGTACTACGAGCCGGCCCGTTTCGAGCCGGCCCGTTTCGAGCCGGCGGAGCACGAGCTGACCCAGCTCGAGCTGGCGGAGCACGAACCGGCGGACTATGCGTCGGTGGAACACGGATCGGCGGGTTCCGAGGTGGCGGAGTACGAACCGGCGGACGAGGCGGGCGACCCGGCCGAGCAGGTCGATCAGGCCCACCCGGCCACGGTGTTCGACCGTGCGGCGTACGACTACGACGCCGACGTCCACGGTGTGCCGTTCTTCCGTCCGCTGGGCAAGACCCTGGTGGCCGCGGCCGGCATCTCCCCCGGGGAGAACGTGATCGACCTTGCCTGCGGGCGCGGTGCCGTGCTGTTCCCGGCCGCCGAGGCGACCGGGCCGGCCGGCTCCGTCCGGGCGTTCGACCTGGCGCCGACCATGGTCGAGCTGACCGCGGCCGACGTCGCGGCCCGTCAGCTGCCATGGGTCGACGTCACGATCGCCGACGCGATGGACCCGCCCGTCGAGCCGGGCTCGGTCGACGTCGTCCTCTGCGGGATGGGCCTGTTCCTGCTGCCCGACCCGGTGGCGGCGCTCGCCCGGTGGCGCGGCGTCCTGCGGCCCGGCGGGCGGCTGGCCGTGACCGTCTTCGGGCCGGCGGACCCGCTGTGGGACCGTCCCGACTACCCGCTGCGGCTGGCGACCTCGGTCGGTGCGGCCGAGCGCCGGCCGGGGCACGCCATCCTGGCGGAGGGCGCGCTCGCCGACGCGCTCACCGCGACCGGTTTCACGCTCACCCGGGACGAGCTGGTCGCCACCGACCTCGTGTTCCGCGATGTGGCCCACTGGTGGCGCTGGGCCTGGGGGACGGCGCTGCGGTCCATGCTGGAGAAGGTCTCCGACGCCGAGGGCCCGGCGATGATCGAGGAGTTGACCCGGTGGCACGCCCCGTCCACCGACGCGGGCGGCCTGCACTGGCGCCCGACGATCCGCGTCGTCACCGCGGTCGTGACCGACCCGTCCGCCTGAGCCCGACGCTGACGGGCAGCCGTCAGGCCGGTGGCGGGCCCGGCGGGAGCCGGCCGCAGAACAGACAGCAGTCCGGGTGTCAGTCCGGTCAGTCCGGGTGTCAGACCAGGTAGCGGGCGACGAACTCGGCGACACAGGCCGGCTTGGCCGCGCCCTCCAGCTCGATGGTGAGCTGGTTGACCGCCTGGGCGCCGCCGGGGATCTCCTCGACCGAGATGTTGCGGAGCGTCCCGCGGACCCGGGAGCCGACCGGGACCGGCTGTGGGAAGCGAACCTTGTTCAGGCCGTAGTTCAGCGCCATGGTGATGCCGGTGACCTGCGCGATCTCCGCGACCATCACCGGCAGCAGCGACAGGGTGAGATAGCCGTGCGCGATCGTCGTCTTGAACGGCCCGTCCTTGGCCTTCTCGACGTCGGTGTGGATCCACTGCCAGTCGCCCGTCGCCGCGGCGAAGGTGTTGATCTGATCCTGGGTCACCGTGAGCCAGGAGCTGGTTCCCAGCTCCTGGCCCTGGACCCGCTTCAGCTCGTCGATGCCGTCGATCGTCGCCACCCGGCGAGTATCCCGGAGCGGGCGCCGACGCGCTCGGCCTCGCCCCGCGACCGCCCGATCAGGCGTGCGCGACGAAGTTGAAGCGGTTGCCGTTGTCGAACGTCTTGCGGAACGTGCCAAGGGTGTAGGGGCCGGTGCCGTCCATGTCGAAGATGCGCAGGCCGAGGTCGCCGTCCACGAGGCGGTACATGTCCTCGGCGGTGGTCCCGTACTTCCGCGCGGCGGCGCCGAACTCGAAGATCACGTAGGGGCGGTTCGCGGAGAGCAGCTTCTCGCCGCCCTTGAGCACGCCGTACTCCGCGCCCTCGACGTCGATCTTGATCAGGTCGAGCCGGTGGTCGGGGGGGAGCGTCTCGTCGAGCACCTCGACGACGACCTCGATCTGCTCGACCTCCTCGGCGCCGTCCGGCGTCCGCTGGAGCAGGCCGCTGTACGCGGGCCGGCTGCGGACGTAGGCGAACGGGCTCACCCCGGCCTTCTCGGCGAGCGCGGCCTGCTTGAGCGTGACGGTCGGGAACTCCAGGCACAGGTACTCGAACAGGTGCGGCAGCGGCTCGTAGCCGATGTGCTCGCCGCGCGGGGCGTGCAGCACGATCGACTTGAGCACGTCACCGCGGTGGGCGCCGACGTCGATGCAGTTCGAGTCCTCCTGCAGGACGAAGGACAGCAGCAGCGCGAGGTGGCGGTCGTCGACCGCGTTGCGCCGGGCGCTGGGGAGCACGGTGCGGCGGACCAGCTTCAGCGCCGGACCCAGGCCCAGCTCGACCGCGGTCTGGCGCAGCTGGCCGAGTTGCTTGTTCATCTGCTCCTGCATCGCGGAAAGTCCCCTTCGCGAGCCTTCGGTCCGGGTGCCGGCCGACCGCCAGCTCCGCTGGCCGTGGGGCCCCGCCCGTCCGGCTGGTTGTCCAGGAGTGCGGCGTCCGTGGTGCAACACCACGCCAGCCGCACTTTGGTGCCGTCGCGCTGATTGTGCCAAGGACGCACGACACTCCCATCGCCGACCCCTCGGGAGACACAACCGAGATACGACAGAAGGCCGCTCCGTTACCTGACGAACCTGGTAATGGAGCGGCTCTCCACATCCGGCGGTGCAGGCGTCAGGCCGGCGTCGCCGCAGGTAGGGGCACCCGCACCGGCTCGGCCGTCGCGTCGAACGCCTCCACCGGCGGGCAGGTGCAGACCAGGTTGCGGTCGCCGTAGGCGCCGTCGATGCGCCGCACCGGCGGCCAGTACTTCGCGGCGCGCAGCGACGCCACCGGGTACGCCGCGACGGACCGCGGGTACGGGTGCGCCCACTCGTCCCCGGTGACCATCTCCGCGGTGTGCGGGGCGTTGCGCAGCGGGTTGTCCTCGCGGGGCCACTCCCCCGCGCCGACCTTCGCCGCCTCGGCCCGGATCGCGATCATCGCGTCGCAGAACCGGTCGATCTCGCCGAGGTCCTCGCTCTCGGTCGGCTCCACCATGAGCGTCCCCGCCACCGGGAACGACATCGTCGGCGCGTGGAAGCCGTAGTCGATCAGCCGCTTGGCGACGTCGTCGACGGTCACGCCCGTCTCCTTCGTCAACGGCCGCAGGTCGAGGATGCACTCGTGCGCGACCAGGCCGTTACGTCCCGTGTAGAGGACGGGGTAGTGCGGCGCGAGCCGGCGGGCGACGTAGTTGGCGTTGAGCACCGCCACCGAGGTCGCCTCGCGCAGCCCCTCCGCCCCCATCAGCCGGATGTAGGCCCACGGGATCATCAGGATGCCGGCCGACCCCCACGGCGCCCCCGAGATCGGCCCGACCCCGGTCTCCGGGCCCGCCTCCGGGCGCAGCGGGTGGTTGGGCAGGTAGGGCAGCAGCTTCGCGCCGACCGCCACCGGCCCGACCCCCGGACCGCCGCCACCGTGCGGGATGCAGAAGGTCTTGTGCAGGTTCAGGTGGCTCACGTCCGCCCCGAACCGGCCCGGCTTCGACAGCCCGACCAGCGCGTTCAGGTTCGCCCCGTCGACGTAGACCAGCCCGCCGGCGTCGTGCACCACCGCGCACGCCCGCGCGATGCCCTCCTCGTACACCCCGTGGGTGGACGGGTAGGTGACCATCAGCGCCGCGAGCGCCGGGGCGTGCGCGGCCGCCTTGGCGGTGAGATCGTCCAGGTCGACGTTGCCCTCCGCGTCGCACGCGACGACGACCACGCGCATGCCGGCCATCGCCGCGCTCGCCGCGTTCGTCCCGTGCGCCGACGACGGGATCAGGCAGACGTCGCGCACCGGGTTCCCGGCCGCGGCGTGGTCGCGGTGGTAGGCCCGGATCGCCAGCAGGCCGGCGAGCTCGCCCTGGCTGCCCGCGTTCGGCTGCACCGAGACGCCGGCGTACCCGGTGATCCGGGCCAGCCACTCCTCCAGATCCCGGATCATCGACACGTAGCCGGCGGCCTGGTCCAGTGGGGCGAACGGGTGGATGTCGGCGAAATCCGGCCAGGTGACCGCGGCCATCTCGGTCGTCGCGTTGAGCTTCATCGTGCAGGAGCCGAGCGGGATCATGCCGCGGTCCAGCGCGAAGTCGACGTCGGCGAGCCGGCGCAGGTAGCGCAGCATCGCCGTCTCGGACCGGTGCGCGTGGAACACCGGATGCGCCAGGTACGGCTCCTCCCCGGTGCGGATCAGCGCCGCCGGGAGGGCCGGGCCCGCCGCCGGGCCGACGGCCGCGGCCGGCCCGTCCGCGCCACCCACACCGAAGGCGGACCAGACGGCCCGCAGGTCGGCCGCCACGGTCGTCTCGTTGCAGGAGACGCCGACATGGTCGCCGTCGACGAGACGCAGGTTCACCCCGTGCGCGAGCGCGTCGGCGACCACCTGGGCCGCGCGCCCCGGCACCCGGGCGAGCACCGTGTCGAAGAACCCGTCGTGGACGATCTCCACCCCGCCGGCGCGCAGCCCGGCGGCGAGGCTCACGGCGTGCCCGTGCACCCGGGCCGCGATCCCGGCCAGCCCCTCGGGCCCGTGGTAGACGGCGTACATCGACGCCAGCACCGCCGGGAGCACCTGCGCCGTGCAGATGTTGCTCGTCGCCTTCTCCCGCCGGATGTGCTGCTCACGGGTCTGCAGCGTGAGCCGGTAGGCGGGGTTGCCGGCCGCGTCCACCGAGACCCCGACGAGCCGGCCGGGCAGCGTCCGCTCCAGACCCGACCGGACGGCGAGATAGCCGGCGTGCGGCCCGCCGAAGGACAGCGGAAGCCCGAACCGCTGGGTGCTCCCGACCGCGATGTCCGCGCCGAGCGCGCCCGGCGAGCGCACCAGGGTGAGCGCGAGCAGGTCCGCGGCGACCGTCACCACGATGTCGCGTTCCCGTGCCTGCGCGATCACCCCGCGCAGGTCCCGCACCTCCCCACCGGCCCCCGGGTACGACAGCAGCACACCGAAGGCGTCCCCGAGCACGTCGGACGGCACTACCGAAGGCACCTCGGACGGTGCCGACGGCGCGGCGGGCTGCGCGGGAGCGGCCGGTCCGGCGGCCGGGCGCTCGCCCGGGGCCGGCGACGGACGTCCGGTGAGCCCGTCGCGGAGGTCGGCGACGAGCACGGTGATGCCGAGCGCCTCCGCCCGGGTCCGGACCACCGCGATGGTCTGCGGCAGCGTGTCGGCGTCGATCACGAAGGTCGAGCGGCGGCCCCGGGCGGCCCGGTGGGCGATCTGCATGGCCTCCGCCGCCGCCGTCGGCTCGTCCAGCAGCGAGGCGCCGGCCACGGCGAGGCCGGTCAGATCCGTGATCACCGTCTGGAAGTTCAGCAGGGCCTCGAGCCGCCCCTGGGAGATCTCCGGCTGGTACGGCGTGTACGCCGTGTACCAGGCCGGGTTCTCCAGGACGTTGCGCTGGATCACCCCGGGCATGACCGCCGGGTGGAAGCCCAGACCGATCATGGAGGTGACCCGCCGGTTGTACCCGGCCAGCCCGCGCAGCTCCGCGAGCACCTCGGTCTCGTCGACGGCCGGGGGCAGGTCCAGCTCGGTGTCCCGGATGGCCGCCGGCACCGCCGCGTCGGTCAGCCCCTTCAGCGAGCCCAGCCCCAGCAGGTCGAGCATCGCCCGGCGGTCGGCCTGGTCCGGGCCGACGTGCCGGTCGGTGAACCTCGGGACGAACCCGGCCGGCAGCCCCGGCCCGGCGGTGTCCGGTCGCGCGGATCCGGTGGACTCCGGTCGCGCGGGCCCGGCGGACTCCGGTCGCGGCGGGGCCTGGCGGGCCTGCGTGTCGCCGCCGTTCTCGGACGCCGTCCCGGGGTCGATCTCCCTGACCCCGTCCGCCGCCGCGGCGGACGCGGCGGTGTCGGAAATCGGTGTCTGTGCGGTGGTCTCGATGGTCATCGCGCGCTCCGGAGGTCGAGCAACGCCGGAGACACCCCCCGCGATCGGTGGTCACGGCGGCGCTCCCGCGTCGCGGCGGGCCTCCCCCTCTGTCATGGGCCTGAGAGCTTCGCCGGCCTGCCATGCCACCCGGAGCCTCCCGAGAGACGCGGCGGCCGGCTTGCACCGTCGGCGGGACGCTTGCGCGTCCGCTTTTCAGAGTCGCCTGACCCGGCGGTCTTGGGCCTGAGAGTTTGCGGGGAGTTCTTGCTCCTTCGGCGCCCCGGGCCACGGCCCGGAGCTCTCCCGCACGGGTGTGAGCGGCGCGATGTGAAGTTGTCAGCCCGCGGCGAGCGGGCCGTCCTGAGGCCAGGCTAATCGGCCTCGGTCCCGGCGGCCAACGATCCCGGCGATCTCGAAACAGGCACGAAACACGATGTCGACCAGGCTGAGAACTGCCTCACACCCGGGGCGTCGGTGCCTCGCGGCGGCGGTTCCCGTGCCTCGCGGCCACCGCCGTACCGCCGTGCCGCCGTGCGGTTCACGCGCCGTGACCGGGGAAGTGTCCTCGATGCGGCATCCAGGGCCGCGGGCGGCCGGAAGCCATGGCCGCGACAGGGCCCGAGGACGGTCGGGCAAAGGGGCCGGCGGGGCGGCCGGCCGGCGAAGGAGGGAAACGGGATGGCCCGAGGGACCAAGTCCAGGAAGTCCTCCAGGAACGGCGGGAGCGCGAAGCGGGCGAAGACGGCGCGTATGCGCACGGACGTCCCCTCCACCGTCGCCCGTTCCGACGACAAGGCACTTTCCGACCCGCTTCCCACCGCCGAAGGCGTGGACGAGAAGGCGTCCGTGAAGCACCTGCGGGAAATCGCCCGGCAGCTCGACATACCGGGCCGCTCGACGATGAACAAGGCCGACCTGATCGAAGCCGTCAGGAAGGCGAACCGGCGGGCCACCGCGGCCGCCCGCGGCTGACTCCCGGCCCCCGGCGGAAAACACCGCCGGGGGCCGCCTGCCGGGCCGTCACCTGCCGGTCAATACCTCCGGACCTCCGGCGGCGGTCACTCCGGGGCTCCGGCGGGGCTCCGGCGGTCACTCCGGCTGTTTCGCGTCGCGGAACTTCGCCGCCTCGACGTCGCTGCGCGCGCCACCGCGCTCCTCCTCGAAGAACGACTCGGCAAGGCGGTCGTGTGAGGTCTGGTCCGTCACCTGGCGGGCCATCTCCTCGTCGGAGAGCCCCTGGCCGGCCGGCGCGGTGTGGGTGGCGGTGTAGGTGGCGGCACGGGCACGCGGCCGGGCCTCGCGGGCCGAGGGCCGTACCGGCTGTCCCGTCCTGGTCTTCGTGTCGTTCCTGGCCTGTTGCCCCATGCTCGCCCTCCCACCATCCGTCCGGCGGCACCGGCCTGCCGGCATTCACCCGTTCCGATGGCTGATCACCGTGGCCGCGACGAGCCGGCCGCGATCCGGCCACTGTCGACATGCCCGGACCGCGCCCTCATCACCCCCGCCTGTCCCGCGGCGCCGAGAGGTTTTTCCGGGGCCCGGACGGACATGTAGCCCGCGCCGGCCTCGGGACGCGACGAGGTCGTATCCCGAGCGCGCTCTGGCGACGGGCCGCGCGACGAGAGGCGAGCCATGTCCTTCTACGACAAGGTCGAGTCGACGTTCTACGGCTGGTGTGTGGAACGTCTGCTGACCACCGCGGAGCACGGCGGATGCCTGGCCGGCGGGATCCTGGAGATCGGCTCGGGGACGGCCGTGCCGGTGGTGCGGGCCCTGCTGCGCTCCGGCTCCGACACGCGGGTGCACGGATTCGAGCGCGACCCGCGGGCGGCGGCGACGGCGCGGCGCGCGATCGGGCTGACCCCGCTGCGCAACTACGTCGTCGACGAGGGCGACTTCTTCACCGCGGTGCCGACGGCCGCCCAGCGCTGCGTGATCGGGAACCCGCCGTACCTCCCGGCCGAGCCGGGCACGTCCTGCGCGCCGGACCTCTGGGGCGGCCCCCGCGGCGCCGAGGTCACCCAGGACGTCCTGGACTGCGGGCTCGACCTGGCGATGCTGATCGTCTCCTCGATCGCCGACCCGCTGGGAGTGCTCCGGTTCGCCCGTGATCGGGGCTACTCCGTCACCGACTGGATGGTCACGCCGATCCGCTTCGGGAGGTTCTGCCGGGACGCCGGGGTCCGCGCCCGCATCGGCGATCTCGCCGGCCGCGAGCAGGCGTTCTTCGCCCCCCACTCGTACCTGATCGCCGGGGTCACCTTCGTGCGCGACGCCGGCGCCCGGGACCAGAGCGCCGTGCTGGGGGACGTCCTGCGCGCCGCCGGCCGGGCGTCGGAGGTCGCCGATCCGCAACCCCGGGCGGGCGGGGCCGTGGTGGGGGCTCCGGCCGGGACAGAACGGGTTGTGGCGGGAGCGCAGGCCGGAGCCGCGAAGCGGGCCGGGACGGCGGCGCGGGCCGGGACAGCACAGCCGGTCGGGCGATGAGGACGGGGCGGCCCCCGGACCACTCCGCGGGATACGGGACCGTGTTCACCCCGGCGGTGCTCGAGGCGCCGCCGCTCCCGGTTCCCCGTGGCCCCCTCTCCGAGTACCTCGTCGAGCTGCTCGGCGGCGACGTCCGGCCCGCCGCCGGGTGGCCGAAGCCGGCGGACGACGCGCTGTTCGGCGAGGACGGGGCCCTCGCGCTGCACTGCCTGTACGAGCTTCACTACCGGGGATTCCGCGGGGTCGACGACCGGTTCGAGTGGGAGCCCTCGCTGCTCGCGTTGCGGGCGGAGCTCGAGGGCGACCTGGAGCGCCGCCTGATCGACCTGGCCGGCCCGGACCCGTCCCCCGCGGGGGACATCGCCGCGGAGCTGCGCCGGGTGATCTCCCAGCCGGGAGGCCGTTCCCTGTCCGGCCGCCTCGCCGAGCGGGGCAGCCTCGATCAGTTCCGCGAGTACGCGGCGCACCGCTCGCTCCTCCAGCTGAAGGAGGCCGACCCGCACACCTGGGCCGTTCCCCGCCTCACCGGCGCCGCCAAGGCCGCACTCGTGGAGATCCAGGCGGACGAGTACGGCGGTGGCACCGAGCGGGACATGCACCAGAACCTCTTCGGCCTGACCATGCTCGAGCTGGGCCTGGACCCCTCGTACGGCGCCTACGTCGACCGCCTGCCCGGAGGCACCCTGGCCACCGCCAACGTCCCGAGCTTCTTCGGCCTGCACCGGCGGTGGCGGGGCGCGCTCGTGGGGCACCTGGCGGTCTTCGAGATGACATCGGTCGAGCCGATGGGCGCCTACGCCGCGGCCCTGCGGCGGCTGGGCCTGCCCTGGAGCGCCCGGCACTTCTTCGAGGTCCACGTCGTCGCCGACGCCCACCACCAGAATCTCGCGGCGGAGTCACTCGCGGGTGGCCTTGTCCGCGCCGAGCCGGCGCTCGCCCGCGACGTCCTGTTCGGTGCCCGGGCGACCATGGCCGTCGAGGGCTACTGCACGGAGAACATCCTCGCCGCCTGGGACCGCGGGGGGACGGCCCTGCTTCCCGTCCAGGGAGAAGCGGTCGCCCGCTAGCGGGACCACCGGCCGCGACACGGCGTGATGTGCGCTATGTCACCCCGTGTAGCGTGATCGAGGTTGGCTCCCGTCCCGGGTGGAGGACATCCGCCATGATCAGTGGATATCGATTCCTCCACGACATCGGCCACGGTGGGTTCAGCACCGTCCACCTCGCCGAGCAGGAGATCTTCGACCGGCGGGTGGCGGTCAAGATCATGCACGCCGATCTGCGTGATCCGGACGCGGAGCGCCGTTTCGTGCGGGAATGCCGGGCGACCGGGCGTCTCACCGGGAATCGACACATCATCACGGTGTTCGACGCCGGGACGACGTCCGATCACCGGCCCTACATCGCCATGGAGTACTTTCCCGGCGGCACGCTCAGCCAGCGGCTGCGCGAATCAGGGCCGCTGCCCGTCCGGGAGGCGGTCGCGCTGATGATCCCGATCACCCGGGCGCTCGGCGCGGCGCACCGGCACGGCATTCTGCACCGCGATCTGAAACCCGCGAACATCCTGCTGCGCGGGCCCGGCGATCCGGTGCTCAGCGACTTCGGCATCGCCAGCGTCGGCGAGGGTGCCGACGCGGCCACGGTCTCGGCCGCGTTCACCGCCGGATACGCGGCGCCGGAGGTGATGCTGGGCGAACAGCCGGGGATCGCCTCGGACGTCTTCGCGCTCGGCGCCACACTGTTCGCCCTGCTGAACGGCTCCACCCCGTTCCCGGGGCGGACGGTCGTGCAGATCGTGGCCCGCATCCAGGCCGACGACATGGAGTCGACCACCCGGGAGGACATCCCCGTGCGGCTGACGGACCTGCTGCGCCGGATGCTCGCCGCGGAGCCCACGCGGCGGCCGGGCACCGAACAGATCGCCGCCGAGCTCGACGCCGTCCTGGCCGCCGTGGACGCCGTGGGCGCGCCCGCCGGGCCGTTCCCGGACGCCAGCGACCGGCTTCCCGGACAGCCTCCCGACAACCAGGTTCCCGGACAGCCGCGGCCGCCGCGCCGAACGACACCGCGCCAGACGACACCGCGGCGACGGTTCCCGCCACGGTGGGTGCTCCTCGCCGGGCCGGTGGCGCTGCTGGCCCTGGCGGCGCTGCTGCTCGTCGTGCTCACCGGCGGCGGCACGGACCAGGCCGACGGCACGTCGCCGTCGGTCGATCCCGGGGCCACGCAGCCGGGCACGTCACCGGGAGCCGGCCTGACGACCGGGCCGACGCCACCCTCCGGCCCGTCGTCGTCGCCCGGCGGGGGCCCGGCGGGGACCTCGCCGGGCCCGGCCGGCCCGGCGGGCTCCTGCGGATACCAGGCGGCCACGGCGGCCGACTACCGCGACCGACGGTTCGAGGAACGGTTCATGTGCGCGACCAGTGTCGACTCCCCCGTCTACGCGAACGTCGCCACCGATGACGGCCAGCCGCTCGACGACTCCGGGCTCATGCGCGCGTCCACCACGGTCTGGGTGATCTGCCAGCTGGAGGGGCGACCGAACCCCGTCCTGGACGGGAGGACGAACACCTGGTGGCTCTACACCCAAGGGGACCTCGCCCGCCCGAACGCCTTCGGGTACACCGGGAGCTGGGGCTACCTGCCCGCGACGGCGGTGCGTGACAGCGTCCAGGGCGAGCCGGTCGGCGGCGTCCCGGCCTGCCCGGGACCACTCTGAGAGACGCCGGGTGCGTCGGACCCGACCGATCGACGATATTGACGTCCTCCCCGGCCTGAAGGCTGGGGGTTCCTGCCGTGCGGCGTGGGTTCACGCGGCACCTCGGTGGGTTCCTGTTTCACAGCCAGCTGCCCGGAGGGGTCCGGGTCTCACGTCGGCTCCGCAGGCGTTTACGGTCTCCGCCTGACGTGGCATCGCAGCCACGCCTTTCCGCCCAGCGGCGACCAGGCGCTGACCCTCGACGAGGATGTTCCGCGCGGCATTCAGGTCCCGGTCGTGGCTGACACCGCACCCCGGACAGGTCCACGTCCGGACCTGGAGAGGCTTCGGGCCGTCCCGGTGGCCGCAGGCCGAGCAGACCTGCGACGACGGGAAGAACCGGCCCACCCTCACCACGGCCCGGCCACACCGGGCCGCTTTCTCCTCGAGCAGACCGACCAGCATCGACCAGCCCGCGTCGTGCACCGACCGGGCCAGCCGCGTACGAGCCAGCCCGGCTACCGCCAGATCCTCGACGTAGACCGCTTGGTTGTCGCGGACCAGCCGAGCAGCGAGCTTGTGATGATGATCCCGGCGGGTGTCCCGTACCTTCCGATGTTCGACCGCGACCCGGCGGACCGCCTTGCGCCGGTTCACCGAACCCTTCCGCTTGCGGGCCAGTGCCCGCTGTGCGCGGGCGAGCCTGCGCTGACGCGACCGCAGAGGACGCGGGTTCGCGACGATCTGTCCGGTTGACAGGGTCGCGAGCCGGTCCAACCCGAGGTCGACGCCGATCTCGGCGCCTGTCGCCGGGGAGGGGACGTCGTCGACGTCGACGACGAACGACACGTAGTACCTGCCGTCCGCCTCCCGGATCACCGTCGCCGACGTCGGAACCGAGGGCAGCGGACGCGACCAGGCCAGCCGCAGATCTCCGACCTTCGCCACCCGCACCCCTCGGGGCGTGACGGTGAAGCCGTTGCGGGTGAGGCGGATCGACTGCCGGTTGTCCTTCCGTGACCGGAACCGCGGATGGCCGACCTGCCGGCCTTTCCGCTTCCCGGACAGCGAGTCGAACCAGTTCCGGAACGCCCGGCGTGCGTCCTGGCACGCCTGCACGAGTACCACCGACGACACCTCGGACAGCCAGGTTCGCTCGTCGGTGAGTTTCGCGAGGGTGACCACCCGGCGCTGAACCTCGGTGTCCGACAGTTTCTCGCCGGCCTTGTACGCCTCGTCGCGGGCCCGGATCGCGTCGTTGAACACGACCCCCGGGCGCAGCCGAACGCCCGCGCCAACGCCCGTGCCTGCCCCGGCCCGGGGTAGGCACGGTAGCGGTAACGAACGACTGCCACACCATCCAGCATATTTGGTCTATGACGGAAGCAGACGACTACAGGCGAGGCAGACATGTGGTCTCCTCGCTGCACGCCCACTTGGTCTTCGTGACCAGGTATCGGCGTGGAGGACTCGACGACGCGATGCTGACCCGCTGCGAACAGATCATGCGCAGCGTGTGCTGCGACTTCGGCGCAGCCCTCACCGAGTTCAACGGAGAAGACGATCACGTCCACCTGCTGGTCGAGTACCCACCCAAGGTCGCGGTCTCCGCGCTGGTGAACAGCCTCAAAGGCGTGTCCGCCCGACGGCTGCGCACCGAGTTCACCGACCGGGTCAACCAGCACCTCATACGCGGCCACTTCTGGTCACCGTCCTACCTCGCAGTCTCGGCCGAAGACGCCCCACTGGCACTCGTACGCGAGTACATCGAGGAGCAACGGCGACCAGCCCCGACCCGCTAACCCCACTCCGAAGGACGGGGCTTGCGCGCTACGTTTTCCTGGTCAGCACGAGCACACCCGGCACCCGGCCGGGGCGACTACCCGAGGAGCACGCACGTGGCAGGACTCGACCGCGATGGTGACGTGTTCGTCCTGAGCCTGGGCGACGGGGAGAACCGGCTGAACCCGGCCGCGGTCGCCGCCATCAACGCCCGCCTCGACGAGGTGACCGCCGCGGCCGGGCCGAAAGCGCTGGTAACGACCGCCGAGGGCAAGTTCTGGAGCAACGGGTTCGACCTCGCGTGGATGACCGCGAACCCCGGTGAGATCGGGCCGTTCATCCAGTCGGTGCGGGTGCTGTTCGCGCGGATGGTGACGCTGGCGCTGCCGACCGTCGCCGCGGTCGGCGGGCACGCCTTCGGCGCCGGGGCCGTTCTCGCGCTGACCCACGACCAACAGGTCATGCGGGTCGACCGGGGCTACTTCTGTCTGCCCGAGGTCGACGTCGACATCCCCTTCAGCATCGGGATCACCGAGCTGATCCGGGCGCGCATGCCGGTGCGCACGGCGCACGAGGCGATGACGACCGGCCGCAGGTACGGCGGCGACGACGCACTCGCGGCCGGCATCATCGACGGCGTCGCCGACCAGGAGAAGGTCCTGGCGACGGCGATCGCGATGGCCCGCCCGCTCACCGGCAAAGCGTCACGGACACTGGGGACCATCAAGTCGAGGCTGTACGCGACCGCGGTCGCGGGCCTCGTGTCGGGCGAGGCCGTCGAGGTCCCGGTCTGACGCCCGTCGACCGGGTGATCCGCTGGCCTACGGGGTGATCGCCGGCCAGTCGCCGCCCTGCGGGAGCGGGTGCCGGAACAGCCTCGCGGCGTTGCCACCGGCGATCATCACGGCCTCGTGCCGAGGGATGTCGGCGAAACGCTTGCGCAGCAGGTCCTGCGAGCCCGGCCAGGTCGAGTCGGCGTGCGGGAAGTCCGTCTCGAACAGGATGTGGTCGATCCCGATCATGTGACGTTGGTCGAGCGTGCCGGGGTCGTCCAGCATGCAGAAGTAGAAGTTCCGGCGCAGCGCCTCGCTCGGCGTCACGTCGTACGTCCACGGCGTGCCGCCGCTGCCGGAGTGCTCGAGCACGTAGTCGAGGCGGTTGATCGCCATCGGCACCCAGCCGATGCCACCCTCGCTCAGCGCGATCCTGAGGTTCGGGTAGAGCGCCGGGATGCCCGCCCACACCCAGTCCACGGCCGCGCAGAACGCGCCCGCCGGGAAGAGCGACGTCTGCACGTTCAGGCCGCCGCCCGGCGAGCCCTGCAGGACGAAGCCGCTCGCGCCGCAGTGCAGCGAAATGACCGTGTCGGTCTCCTCGCACGCCTTGAAGAACGGCTCCCAGTGCTTGTGGTTGGTGATCGGCGGAAGCTTGAGCAGGTGCGGCGACTCGAGGAACGACACCGAGGTGAAGCCGAGCTCGGCGTTGCGGCGGATCTCCTCGGCGGCGACCTCGGGGTCCTTGAACCAGGGCAGCTGCATCGGGATGAAGCGCTCCGGGTACGCCCCGTGCCACTCCTCGATCATCCAGCTGTTCCAGGCACGGACCGCGGCGAGCCCGACCTCCTGGTCGTTGTTCATCGACAGCACGCGGCCGGTGAAGCCCCACGCCCCGGAGGGGAAGCACAGTGACGCCCAGATGCCGTCGAGGTCCATGTCCTTCACGCGGGCATGGACGTCCCACGCGGACCGGCGCATCTCGCTGAAGTTCAGCGGGTCGAGGTTCCACTCGGACTGCGGGCGCCCGGCGACGACACTCATTCCGTTGTCACGGTAGAGCCGGTCGCGGTAGACCCAGGCCTCCGAACCGTCTGGTGTCGTGATCACCTGAGGTGCCTTGTCACGAAGGTTCGCCGGGAACCGCTTGACGAAGATGTCGGCAGGCTCGGTCAGATGATCGTCCACCGAGACGATCGAGTAGCTGCGTTCCTGCGGCTCTGGGTCCGGAAGCAGCTGCCAGTTCGGCCTCGGCATGATGCGCTCCTAGTTCTCGCCGATCAGACACGCCAGCGATTGTTCGCGAGCGTTTACTCTCTACGATCCTGGCCGCACCCGCAAGTTCGGGGCCCCCGATCCGAGGCGGGTGGTCCGAGGCGGGTGGTCCGAGGCGGGTGGTCCGGGGCCAGGGTCAGGGCGGGATCAGCCGAGAGCCAGCTCCTGGGCGGTCGAGGCGACCAGCAGGCCGTCCCGGTCGAAGAAGGTGGCCCGGGTGAACGTCCGCGGGCCCGCGCCGGACGGGCTGTCCTGGACGAGGAGCAGCCACTCGTCGGCCCGGAACGGGCGGTGGAACCAGGCGGCATGGTCGAGCGCCGCCGCCCGGGACGGTTCCCCACCGACCGGCGCGCGGGCAGCTGGCGGCGGCCAGTTGGCGAGGGCGGCCGCGGCGTGGCCGGCGATGTAGGTCAGCGCGCCGGCGTGCAGGCGCTGGTCGTCCGGTAGCCCCTCGACGAGGCGCACCCAGGCGATCGGGCGCCCCGGCCCGTTCCCACCAGACCGGGCGCCCCTACCCGCTGGACCACCGGCAGCGGTTCCTGGACCGGCTGCCAGCCGCAGGTCGACGAGCAGGTCGCCCAGCTCCCGGGGGTCGGTGCGCCAGCGCTCCAGGGCCTCGGGGGGCGGCACGCGGGGAGCGCGCAACTGGTGTCCGCCACGCCAGCCCCGCTGGTACGACAGGTGCATCGCGCAGACCACCTCACCGGCCTGCACCCCCGTCACCCGCCGGGTCACGGACGTGGCCCCGTCCCGGACCCGGTCGACGAGGTACACGACCGAGTGCACCTCGCGCGGAGGGCGCGGGAACTGGGCCTGCACCGAATGCAGGGGATGCCCCGAGCCCACCGTCCGCCCGGCCGCGAGCTGCGCCTGGACGGCGACCTGCCCCAGGTGGACGGGCACGCCCCCGGTGCCGCCTCGGAAGACGTCGCGGTCGACGGCCTCGAGCTCGGCGACGCCACGAAAGGTCGGTGCGGTGCCCCGAGCCGGTGGCCGGGCGGCACCGCGACGCACGACCCTGTCCACGGTTATCCGCAGCGGCGTCAGGCGAACCTCGCGGACCAGCCCCGGTGTCCTCGGCCCGGGAGCCCGGTGATCGCGGGTGGATGGGCCGTCCGGTGGGCGTTCCCGGCGGGGGGCGGCTTGGGTGGGGTCGAGGTCGGGGATGCCGGGGTCACGCCGCCGGGGCAAAGCGCTTCCCGTCCGAGACATACCCGGCCGGCGGGGTGCCCGGATCGGGCCGCCCGTGGTCGGTGCCGGGGCCGCACGGGCCGTCCGGGTCCCCCGCGGCCCCGGTCGGCGGATCTCCCGGATCCCGCGGGTCCCGTGCATCCCGCAGCCGGCGGAGCTCGGTGGCCACGGTGCTCGGGGCCAGCGTCCGGCGGATCCGCGCTCGGCGTGTCGTGCGCTCGCGCAGGGCCCGCTCGAACCGGTCGAGGAGGCGGCAGGCCTCGTCCGCGGCGCGGCGGCCGGGGGTGCCCTCCCATTCCACCGCGGTCACGGGGGCGAACAGGGCGAGTGTCACGATGTCGGCCAGCTCGCGGATCGCCGTCTCGCCGGACGGGCCCACCTCGGCCGCGGCGAGCCGGGCGACTTCTCCCGGGCTCGCGGCGGCCGGGACGGGCAGGCCCGCGTCGGCGAGCGCGTCGACGGCCTGCCGCCAGGCGTCGACCACCCTGCGTCGTGGGTGGCCCGCGCGGCGCAGGCGGCCCCGCCGGAGCGAGGGCAGCGCGACGGCGAGCGCGAGATACAGCGCCGCGGCGCCGGCGATCGCCAGGCCGCTCCGGATGGCCCAACGTGACCAGGCACCCGGGCCGGGCGGCGTGGCCGCTGGGGTGGAGTCCTCCGTGGCCCGGGTGGCCGGTGCCGTGGTCTCGACCGCGGAGCGCAGGGCGACGTCGATCAGTTCCGCCTGCTCGGGGGTCTCGCCCGGATTCGATCCCGCCACGCTCGCGCCGCGGGCGTCCGCGGCCGGCGGGGTGGGGAAGAACGGCAGCCAGCCGGCGCCGTCGAAGCGCACCTCGGCCCAGGCGAGCGCGTCGGCGCCGTGCACGGTGCGGGGCTGGCCGTCCGCCGCGGGGAGCGCGGTGAATCCCACGGCAAGCCGGGCGGGCAGCCCAAGGATGCGGGCCGCGAGGACGAAGGCGGTCGCGAACTGCTCGGACGTCCCGCGGTGGGTGTGGGCGAGGAAGTGGTCGATGTGCCCGTACGAGTGCCCGGGTGGGACGGCCGGGTCGAAGGTGAAGGTCGCGCTCAGGTACTGCCGCAGCAGCGCGGCCCGTTGGAACGGGGTGCTCCCCCGGGCCGTCGCGATATCCGCCAGACGGCCGAGGATGGCCGGCGGGTCGGCGGGGACCTCGAGGTCGGGATCGGGCCCGCCCGTTCGGGCGGTGCCGGCGTCGAACCTGGGGAGATCCGCCGGCGCGGGCCGGGGGTCCGGCGCTGAAGTGATCTCGTAACGGTCGCCGGGAAGCAGCGGACGGTCGTTCAGCAGGGTCCCGGTGCCGGGATCGACCCGGACGCCGGTGGGGGCGCCCACCAGCCGCCCGTCCGACGGGAGGATCCGCCCGCCCAGTCCGGCGATCTCGATGACCTGCCGCATCTCGCCCACCGGTGCCGGGCCGGGCCCGTCACCTGCTGGATCAGCGGCCCGGTCGCCGGCAGCGGGATCGCCGGCCGGGTCGTCGGCGATCCCGGCTTGCGATGAGGGTGGCCCCGAGCCGGCCCGAACGAAACGGGCGGTCGACCGCCACTGGGCGCCGTCGTAGGAGTCGAGGACGGCGAGCCGGAGGGTCACCGGCTCGGCCGGGGCCGGCCCGCTGACGTCGGTGTGGAAGAGCACCTCGTCCGGATGGGCGGTCCAGCCGCCGAGTGCGCTGAGCGGGCTCGGCTCGGTCTGGCTCACCGGTGGTGTCGAGCGGTGGGTGCGGGGGTCGACGGGGTCCCCGCCGCCGGCCCTCGTCGCGGCCGTGCCGGCGAGCACGCCGACCACGACCACGAGCAGTGTCGCGCCGCCCCGGCGCGCGAGCTCACGGCGCGGGCCGCGGCCCGCGGCCCGGGGTGCTCTGATCATGAGAAACAGCGCGGTCAGGGCGGCGAGGGCACCGGCCCGGGCCAGGTTGTCCCCGGGGGCGGGGACGGCCAGCGCGGACGCGGCGAGAAGGGCTACGGCGGCGGGCAGTGCCGGGGCGAGCGCCGCGCGGGTCCGCACAACGAGCTCGGCGCCGAGCGCCGCGGCGAGCCAGGTGGGGGCGAGCGCGACGATCAGCAGGTCGGGGTCGGCCGGGGCGGGGACGCCCATGTCGAGGACCCGGGCCCACCCGTCGACGACGCCCGTGCGGACCACATCGAGGCGGGCCATGAGATCGCCCGATCCGGCGGCGACGGTGTAAGCCGTCCAGGCTACGAAGCCGGCCAGCCATACGGGCACGGTCAGCGCCGGCGAGACCGGGCGGCCGTGCCGGGAGAGCGCGCCGACCAGGACGACGGGCAGGACCGCCGCCACCGGCAGCAGCACCCACAGGTCCCGGGTCGGGAAGAGGCGGGTGAATCCCGTCCCGGCCACCAGGGCGAGGGCGGCGACGACGGCCAGCGCGGCGATGCGGCGTAGACCGGCCTCGCTCGGGGCGAAGGTGGCTCGGCGGGCCGGGCCCGCGGCGCCGGTCACGATCCGCCGCCCGCGCCGCGCCCAGTCCTGGGCCTGGGGCCGGGGCCGGGGCCGGCCGACGCCAGGGAGGCCACCGGTAGCAGCGGTCCCGCCAGGTCCGGCTCGGTTTCGGCCTGACCCCATCCCCCTGAACCCGATCCCGCCGAACCCGATCCCGCCGAGCCCACTGCCGCTGGACTCGCGGCCGCCTGGTCCGCGGCCGGCGCCCGGGGCGGGAGGGGCGCGGCAGGCCAGACGTCGGTCAGGTCGGCGGGTGAGCCCAGGTGGATCATCCGCACCCGGCCCGAACCGGCGGTGCCGACCATGCCAACCGACCCCGCCACACCAGCGGCACCGGCCACACCGGCCATGCGGGTCGCACCTGCCGTACGGGCCGCGCCCGCCGGTCCCGTCGAGCGGGTGGGCCCGGCGGGGGCGACCGGGCCGCCTCGTTCCGCGCGGGCCCGTGCCACCGCCTCCGCACTCGGGCGCAGGCGTGGGCGGTCGCCGAGGGCGCGCCGGCCCCGGGCCAGCGCGGCGGCCTCGCTGCGCGGGCCCATCCGAAGCACGATCACCTGGCCGAACACGTGGGCCACCGGGGCGAGCGCCGCCGCCGCGTCCCGGTCGAGCGCGCCGGTCACCAGGACGAGGGTGCCGACGGGCCCGCGGCGCAGGGTACGCAGGACATCCAGGGTCACGCCCTCGTCCGGCCGGACGTCGGCCAGCTCGTCGAGGAGGGACTCGGCGTCGGTGGAGCGTCGGCGACCGGTCATCCGCACCCCGCCCGAGGTGACCAGGCGGACGCCGTAGGAGTTGCGGGCGCAGGCGAGCACCGCGGACGCGGCGACGTCGACGGCGTCCTCGAAGACGGCCGCCCCGACCGGGCCGGGCGGGTAGGCCCGCCGGCGGGTGTCCAGCACGACGGTGGAGGCGGGCTCACTGGGGTCCAGGTGCGTTCGGACCATCAGCGTGCCCGTGCGCGCGCTGGCGGCCCAGTGCACCAGGCGCAGGTCCTCCCCGGGGGTGTACTCGCGCAGGGTGTGGAACATCAGCCCCCCGGACGCGCCACGTCCGCTCTGCCCGTCGGGGTCACGGGCCGGGGCGGCCGGCGGTGGGACCAGCGGGTATGCGCGGGGGCGGACCCGCAGGGTGAGGCTCGTGCCGAGGTACTGGTGGCGGTGGGCCAGCCCGAACGGATCAGACCGGTGCACCTGCGGGGGCCCGATCCGGCGAACTCCCCGAGCCGCGGTGTCGAGCGGCAGGACGATCTCCCGGCTGGCGCCACCGCGCAACGGGCGGATGTCCACGGCGATCTCGGGCCCGTCGGACCCGACAGACCCGCCGGGCTCGGCGGGCTCGGCGGGCTCGGCGGGCACCTCGCCCGGCTGGGCCGGCTCGGCTGGCAGGCGTAGGGCGAACGAGGGAGACGTCCATCGGGAGTGGTTCACGATCGAGATGACCAGGGCGGCGTCGTCCCCGCGGGTGACCGCGGCAGGGGTGACCCGTGTCGTGACGGTGACCCGCGGCGGACGGGCCACCGCTGCCACCGCGGTGAACAGCGCCGCCGCGCCGGCACCGGCGAAGGCGGCGAGCTCCGCGTAGCGCAGGAGCACCGCCCCGAGGGCGCAGGCGGCCGTCGCGGCGAGCAGTCCCCATGCGGCGGGTGTGAACCCCGGCAGCGTCCGGGGGGTCGGCTCGCTCACGCGCCCACGAGGCGACGGGGCGAGGGGACCGCGTCCAGGACCTCGGCGACGACGTCCTCGGCGGTGACCCGGCGCAGCTCGGCCTCCGGACTGAGCACGAGCCGGTGGGCGAGCACCGGACCGGCGAGCGCCTTGACATCGTCGGGGGTGGCGAAGGCACGCCCAGCCGAGGCGGCGCGGACCTGGACCGCGCGCAGCAGCGCCACGCTGCCGCGCGGGCTCGCGCCCAGCCGCAGTACGTCGTGCCTGGTCCGGGTGGCGGCGACAACCTGCACGACGTAGCGGCGCACCGCCGGGGCCACGTGCACGGCCAGGGTGCGCTCGGCGTGGGCGACGACGTCCTCGGCGCGCATCACCGGGCGGAGGTCCTCGACACGGCGGCCGACCTGACGTCCCTCGAGGATCTCCAGCTCGGCGTCCAGGGTGGGGTAGCCGATGCGCAGCCGCATCAGGAAGCGGTCGAGCTGGGCCTCGGGGAGGGCGTAGGTGCCATCCATGTCGACCGGGTTCTGGGTGGCGATGACCATGAAGGGCAGCGGGACGGGGTAGCGGGTCCCGTCGACGGTGACGCGCTGCTCCTCCATGACCTCGAGCAGAGCGGACTGGGTCTTCGGCGACGCGCGGTTGATCTCGTCGGCGATGACGAGGTTCGCGAAGACGGGGCCCGGGCGGAACGTGAACTCGGCGGCCCGCTGGTTGAAGACGTTGGTCCCGGTGATGTCCGCGGGCAGCAGGTCGGGGGTGAACTGGATGCGGTGGCAGCCCGCGTTCACCGAGGCGGCGAGGCTGCGGGCGAGCGTCGTCTTGCCCAGGCCGGGGACGTCCTCGACCAGCAGGTGGCCCTCGGCGAACAGGCAGATCACCGCGAGCTCGACAGCGGTGCGCTTGCCGCGGATCACCCGCTCGACGTTCGCCACCACGTCGTCGAACGCGACCGCGAACGGGATGCCCCGATCCGCCTCGACCGTCATGCCGAACCTCCTGCTGGTGAGGCCTGCGTGATGTGGCGGGCCGCGCCGGTCGAGGGGGAGCGACCGGCGCGGCCCGCCGCGGGCGGCGGGGGGTGCCGCCCGGGAACGGCTCGGCTCCTGGCGCGCCTCCCGCGATTGGCCGCCAGTGCCCACCGGCACCACCGGCCAGCACCACCTGGCGGTGCCGCTGGCGACCTTTACCGCGGCGTCGCTGCCACGGAGCCGAACCGTTCCGATGCAGTAGACGACCGAGTCACCCGATTCGTTGTCCTCCGTCCGGAAACTATTGTTCGAATCGTGACGAGGGTTACGTCGCCCTCGCGCGCGCGGGCGCACACCCGCAGGTCACCGAGGAACGATCCGGCCACATCCGGCGACAGATGTCACGCTTCGGCCAAAGCCTGTTGCAACCAGTCGGGGCTGCAGCGCGTCAGACCTGTTGACGGGTTACCTCGAGGGCCGCGGGCCTCCGGGGGCTACCGCACGCCCGATCCATGCCACGACGGCAACACAATCCGACAACAACCATCAGTTGTGTCTGGTTGTGTCTTCTGGTCGTGCCTGGCGACCCGTCGCCGGCCTCCGCCCGGCCACCCTCCAGCCGGGCGGAGGCCTCGGCAGCCCCGATCGCAGCCCCGACGCACCAACCAGCCACGCCCCGAGCCCGAACCGCCCGGCCCGGGCGGTTCGCCGCCCGCGAAGATCTGCCCGCGGCGAACCGCCCGCGGAGCCGCGACGCCCCTGGAGGTCCACGATTCCCGGCAGTTGGCGGCGCCTCCCGTGGCGGCCCTCTCGGCAGTTCGCGTGGCGGTTCCTCAGGCCGGCACGCGGCGGGCGTGCCCGCGCCGGGCTGGGCGTGCTGTTTCTCTGCGCCGCGGCGGCCCTCGTCGCGACCGGTCGCGGGGCCGCACCCACCGAGCTCGAGCTCACCGACGGCGGCGTGTGGCTGGCCACCACCAGCACAGGCACCCTCACCCACCTGAGCGGACCAGCCGGGCGGGCCGACGCCGCGGTCACCGTGCCCGGCGCCGTCGGACGTGACCTGACTGTCGCCCGCACCGGCGCGGCGGTCCTCGTGGCCGACCCCGGTTCGGGCCAGGTGCACCTGGTCGACCCTGCCCGGCTGGCCTCCGTCCGCTCGGCGGATCTGGGGCCCGGGGTGACGATCGTCACCTCGGCGACGGCGGCCTACGCGGTCGACCCGGCGTCCGGGCGGGTCCGGCGGCTCACCCGCGACGACCTCGCCGGCGCCGGCCCCGTCCTGGAGCTCCCGCCGCCGCTGGGGCGCGCGGCGCTGACCGACGACGGAACCCTGTGGGTGCCGGTCCGGTCCGCGGGCACAGTCGTCGCCCTGCGGGACGGCGCCGCCGAGCCGCCGCGCCCGGTCGCCCCGCCCGGCAACGCCGTCGACGTAGTCCTCGCGGGCGGGCACCCGCTCGCCGTGGACACCACCGCCGCCACCGTCACCGCCCCCGACACGGGACGCGTGATCGCCCTGCCGCCCGCCGGCCCGACCAGCGGACCGCTCCCCGGCCTGCTGGCGCCGCCGCGCACGGACGGCGGCCCCGTGCCCCTCCTCGACCCGGCCACCCGCCGCCTGTTCCTCGTGGACGTCGATCAGGGCTTGGCGACCACAGTTACCACGGTGACCATCCCGGACATCCCCGGATCGGGCCAGCTCGGCACACCGGTGGTCCATGCCGGTCACGGGTACGTGCCGGACTCCGCGCTCGGCGTGGTGCTCGACTACGACATCGCCCGCGGCGGCTTCGGCGATCCGGTGCCGGTCGCCGCGCCCGCCGACCAGCCGCGGCTCACGGTGGCCGTCGACGGCGACCTGGTGTGGATCAACGACCTGGCCGGGCCGAACGCCGTCCTCATCGACGGCCGGGGGCGGACGGCGATCGCCAAGCAGCCGCCGGATCTCGCCGGTCTGGCCACCGAGGCGGCCCGCCCGCTCCCGCCGGCGCCGCCGCTGCCGACGGCAGGGCGGCCGTCGGCGCCCGGCCCGGCCCGCGATCCGGGGCCGGCCACGCCGACCGCACCAGCCGCGCCGACGGGGACGGCCGCGCCGCGGACCACCTCCACCGGGCCGCCCACCCCGCCCGGACGGACCACGCCCGAGCCGACCATCGTGCCGCCACCCACTCCGCCCCCGCCGACCGGACCGCCACCGACCGGACCACCGCGGACGGCACCGCCGGACGGCACGCCGCCACCGCTCCCCTCCCCGACCGTCGCGCCCCGGCCGACCACCACACCGCCCGGGACCGACCTCGTGTGATCAGCCCGCGAAGTCGATCGCCAGCCGGGCGGGGTCACGCAGCTCGACGACGCGGAAGCCGACCCGGGAGCCGAGCCCCACTCCGATGTGCACGTAGCCCTCGTAGTCACCGGCAAGCGCGTAGCTGATCAGCCCGGACAGGTCGCCCCCGGTCGGCGGGGTGGTCAGCGTGGACTCCCCCGCGTCGCCGTGCGCCACGGCCGGGGTGACGACGATCTCGAAGGTGACCGGGCCGCGCAGCGGCAGCGGCGCCCCCGAGCCGGGACGGATCACCTGGTCGACATAGCCCGCTGTGTAGCCGGGCAGGCCGCCGGCGAACTCGAGCACGAGCCGGTCGTAGGCAGCGCCGCCCTGCACGTTGCGCGCGGCGCGCAGCGCGACCAGCCGCGCCGGCGGCGTGACCTGGTGCTCAGCGCGCACCTCGTGGGTCGTCCAGGTCGACGGCGCCGCCGCCGGCCCCTCCGCCCCGACCGATCCGGACGGACCGCCCGATCCGGGGGTGCCGGCGGGGCCGGCTGACGGGGACGTGCCGGCCGGGACGGACGAGACCGCCGCGCTGGTGCGCGGTGCCGGCGCCCCGTCCGGCCCCGATCCCCCCGCGCCGTCGCCGCACGCGGCGAGCGTGGTGAGAGCGGCACCCAGCAGGACCGCCAGCACAGCGGCCCCGCCCGTCCCGGGACGGATGACACGCCGCGAGCGACAGCGGGGGCTGAGGCGGTGCGGGCCGAGTCGGTGCGGACTGAGGCGGTGGGGGGTGAGGCGGTGGGGGGTGAGAGAGCGCTCCATGAGGGCCTCCGGGGCGGACATGCGGGAACAGGGCGATATCCGCAGTGTGGGCCGCGCCCTACGAAAATCAATGCCGCCCCACCTGCGGAAATATGCGTCGCAGTACGATCCGCTCGAATCGTGCCGGGAATCCGGACGGTGGCCTGGTCTGGGCTTTGGGGGGTACGCGGACCGTGAGCACAAACGGCGTCGAGGTTCAGCCACCGCGACCGAGTGACCCCGTCTCGCTGGGACGGCACCGGGTGCTCGGCCGTCTCGGCGCCGGTGGCATGGGCGTGGTCTACCTGGCCGAGGGCCCGTTCGGCCGGGTCGCGGTGAAGCTCGTCCGCGAGGAGCTCGCCGACGACCCGGACTTCCGCCGCCGGTTCCAGCGCGAGGTCCAGGCCTGCTTCCGGGTGGGCGGCGCACACACCGCCCGCCTGGTCGACTTCGAGCTGGACGCCGACCGGCCCTGGCTGGCGACCGAGCTCGTCGACGCGCCGAGCCTGTCGACCCACGTCCGGTTACACGGCCCGCTCGGCCCGGACGAGCAGACGGTGCTCGCGGCCGGGCTCGCCGACGCGCTGATCTCGATCCACGCGGCCGGGATGATCCACCGGGATCTCAAGCCGTCGAACGTCCTGTGGACGGCGCACGGGCCGAAGGTCATCGACTTCGGCATCGCCGCGGCGGCCGACGCCGCGGTGATCACCCTCAGCGGGCAGTTTGTTGGCACTCCCGGCTGGCACGCCCCGGAGCAGGTCTCCGGCGCGGAGGCGACCCCCGCCGCCGACATCTTCGCCTGGGGCGCGCTGCTGTGCTTCGCCGCGACCGGCGAGGCGCCGTTCGGCACCGGGCCCAGCGCGGCGGTGCTGCACCGGGTGCTGGAGGCCGAGCCGTCCACCGACCTCGGACGGATCACGCCGGGGCTACGCCAGCTCGTATCCAGCGCGCTGGCCCGCGAGCCGGCGGACCGGCCCACCGCCGAGGCCCTGTTCACCGAGCTGGTGGGTTCGCTGCCCGACGGCGCCGGCGGCTCGGCCACCCGGTTCCTGCAGACACGGCCGGTGGTGGCGGCGACACCGCCGTGGTCGGCGACCATCCCGCCGACAGGCGACAAGGACGACCCGGCACCCGGCCAGCCAACGGCTGGTCAGCCAACGCCAGGCCAGTCGGCGTCCGATCAGGCACGGCCCGGCCAGTCGACGCCGCAGCAGCCACAGCCGGGACGGCGCAGGCGGCGCCGGCTGGTCATCGCGCTCGCGGCGGGCGTGGTCGTGCTGGCCGCAGGCGGGACGGCGGCCGTCCTGCTGACCTCCGACGGCGACGACGGCACGTCCGACACCACCTTCACCTCGGACGCGCCGTGGCGGCTGCGGATCTCCGACGAGATCCAGGGCACCGACGACACCGGCTGCGCGGTCACCGTCACCGACACCGCGACGGGTGACAGCCGCTCGATCACCGGCGTCTACGGGGAGAAGATCTACCAGGTCTCGCAGGTCGGGACGTTCCGCCTCGGGGCTGACAACCCAGGCTGTGTGGTCCAGGGCCTGGAGGCCGCGGGTGACGCGTCGCTGCCGTTCGCGACAACCTCGTACACCGGTGACACCGAGGCCTTTCGCACCGAGGGCACGGTCACCGTCAAGGTCGTCGACTTCGGCGGCAGCGAGGACTGCGCCCTCGAGCTCCACTCGGCCACCGACGGCCGGCTGCTCAACTTCGGCACCGCCAGCCCGGACAACCCGGTAATCACCCTGGACGCCGGCGGCCCCGACCAGGTCTACCTCGCCGAGCCGCCCTGCGGGCTGCGGGTCCTCCCCGGCTGAGCGCGCCGGTAGGGGCGCCCCTGTCGGGTGGCGGCCTGGGCTTTCGGCCGGTCCGGGGCGATGCTGTCACCGACGGAAACCGGGCACCCGCAGCGGACCGAGGGCATGCCCACCGAAAGGAGCGACGATGCTCGGGAACGTGTCAGAACCCCGCCCGCGGCACCTGGACCCGCGAGGCCCCGGCACCCGCCCGGGCCCGGGCACCCGCCGGGCCGGCTCGTCCCCACGCCGCGCCGGCCCGCTGGCCGCGCTGCTCGCCGGGACGGTCACGGTCGGCCTGCTCGCGGGCTGCGGCGGCGGCTCCGGCGCGGCCACCGATCCGGCCGAGAGCCTGCGTCCGACGGCGCGGCCGGCGACCGCGAACGTGGACGACGTCGCCGGCGCTAAGGCGTCGCCGGAGTGCGCCGCCGCGGTGAAGACGCTGCGGATGTTCGCCCTGGGGTCGCTCAACGACGCGGCGAAGTCGGGCAAGGCGTACATGGAGAAGGCCCATCCCGGCCTGACCGTCGAGCTCACGGCCGACGCGACCGGCTACCCCCAGCTCGTCCAGCAGATCAGCGCGGACCGGGCCGCCGGGCGCCCGGCGGACGTCGCGGTCGCCGGCTTCGACCTGCTGCCGACCTTCGCCGACAAGCTCGGCGCGCAGCCGCTGTCGCCCCGGTTGCTGCGGGCGTCCTACGACCAGCGGTTCCTGCCGCTCGGCGAGTACGGCGGCCGGCTCGTCGCGGTGCCGCAGCAGGTGTCCACGCTCGCACTCGTCTACAACGCGGACGTCCTGGCGAAGGCCGGGGTCGACCCGAAGACGCTGGGCACGACCACGGGGGTGCTCGCCGCGGCCGAGCGGATCAGGAACTCCGGTCAGCAGATCCAGCCGATCGACCTGCCGACGGGCGGGTTCGCCCAGTGGTACCTGACCACGCTGGCCAGCTCGAAGAACACCCCCGCGATGAAGGCGGACGGCCAGCCCGACCTGACCAGCCCGGCCGTCCGCGAGGCCGCCGCGTTCCTGGCCAAGGTGGGCACCTACGGAACACAGTCGAGCGACCCGACCACGCAGGGCCTGCTGCGCTTCGGCATCCGGCACGAGACGGCGATCAGCGCGGTCACCCTGCCGTCGCTGGCCGCGGGGCTGCGCTACGTCCATGACCAGGGCGCGCAGGGCTTCAAGGTGGGTGTCGCCCCGTTCCCGACCCTGCCCGGGGGCACTCAGCACCCCGTCGCGGGCGGCAACGGGCTGTCCGTACTGTCGACGGACCGCTGCCAGCGGGAGATGGCCACCGAGCTGGTCGTCGCGCTGCTCGCCCCGGACGTGATCGCCGCCGGCACCGAGGCGTTCAGCTTCCTGCCGGTCGACACCGAGGCCCGCAGGCAGCTCGCGCCGTTCTACCGGGAGTTCCCGGAGCTGACCCAGTTCGACGCGCTGATTCCGGATCTCGTCCAGGCGCCGACCTGGGGCGGTGAGCGCGGCGGCGAGGTCCACGACGCGCTGAACGACGAGGTGGTCGCAATCATGTCAGGAGCCGACCCCGGCACCACCCTCACCGAGGCCCAGCGGAAGATCGCCACCCTGGTGAAGTGATCTCCCGCTCGGGATGTGTTCAGACGCCGAGGGTGCGGACGGGGTCGGTGCCGTCCCAGCCCTCGGTGGCGGCGCGGACGAACTTGGCCATGCCCTCCGTGGCCGGGTTCAGCTCCATGATCTCGATGATGGTGGCCGGGCCGGCGGGCGGCTCGAAGTAGGCGTAACGGGTCGCGCCGTCACCGCCGCCGGTCCAGACGATCGGCCAGCCCGCGGCCTCGATCGAGCTCATGGTGGCGTCGAAGTCCGGGGCCCACCAGGCGAGCTGGTGGAAGCCCTCCTTCCCGGACTCGAGGAACTCGGTGTAGATGCTGGGCGCGTCACCGTGCTGCTGGATCAGCTCGACCTGCATGTCGCCGGTGTTGGAGAAGGCGACCGACATGGTCACCTCGCAGTCCTTGCCGCGGAAGAGCCCCGCCTGCGGGTGCTCCCGCAGCACGTACCAGGGGCCGACGCCCAGGCTCAGCCAGGAGGCGATCGCCTCGTCGAGGTCGCGGACGATGTAGCCGATCTGGCGCGCAACGCCGGGCAGGACGTCCGGGTTGACGGTGGTGGGCGAGGTGGTCAAGGTCCGCTCCTCGGGTCTGGCGCGGCTCCGGCCGGACCCGCGGGCTTGGGCTGACCGGGACCGAGCTCCGCAACAGCGGCCAGTCCCGCGACGCGGGGGAACGCTAGCCGTGCCGGCGGAAATGCGTCAACTGTTCTCATCTTCGACCGCGCGGTGGCGGACGGCGCGCTGCCCGGTCACGTCGACGCGGCGCGGCTGGCTCGGCTGGCGCAGTCGCTGGTCAGCGAGGGCGCCCGCCACTGGGCGACCGGCGCGTACGCGCCGCGGTCGTTCGCCGACGTCGTCACCGAGGACATCACCGCTCTCATCGCCGGCTTCAGCCAGCCGCCGCCACCACCCGCCTGAGCCCGCCGCCTGAGCCCGCCGGCTCCGCCCCGGTCCGGAAGAGGACCCCTGACGTGGCCTCCCGGACCGGGACGACGCTCAGACGACGAGCGGCAGGTGCTCGTACCCGCGCACGGTGCTGGTGTGCAGCCGCACCGCGCTGTCGTGGTCGACCTGGTAGTTCGGGAAGCGGCGCAGGGTCTCCTCGATCCCGATCCGGCCCTCCATCCGGGCCAGCGCCGCGCCCAGGCAGAAGTGGGCGCCGCGGCCGAACGCCACGTGGCCGTCGAACTTACGGTGGATGTCGTAGCGGTCCGGGTCGGTGTACCTGCGCCCGTCCCGGCCGGCCGATCCGGTGAGCAGCAGAACCTTCGCGCCCGTCGGGATCGTCGTCCCGTGCAGCTCGACGTCGTTCTTGAGCATGCGGCCCTGCACCGGGGACGGCGCCTCGTACCGCAACGTCTCCTCGACGGCGTTCGACAACAGCGACGGGTCGGCGGCCAGCTCGGCCCGCTGGTCGGGATGGGCCTCGAGCAGCACACACGCCCAGCCGAGCAGCCGGGCGACGGTCTCCGTCCCGGCGCTGACGATCTCGTTCGTGACCGACGCCGCCTCCGGCGTGGTCAGCCTGCGGCGCTCGCCGTTCCCGTCGGTGACCTCGGCCTCGGCGAGACCGGTGATCATGTCGTCGCGCGGCGACCTGCGGCGGTCCTCGATCAGCCCGGCGAAGTAGGTGCGCAGCTTGATCGTGGCGGCGTGGGAGGTCTCGTTGACCATCCCGACGCCCTCCTCGATGTGAAAGGTCAGGTCGATGGTCCTGCGGACCTCCTCCCGGTCTGCCGGGTCGACCCCGATCAGCTGGGAGATCACCTTCGACGGGAGCTGCGCGGCGAAGTCACTGATGTAGTCGAACCCGCCCGCGCCGATCTGCGGGTCGAGCATCTCCGCGCACAGGACGCGGATGTGCTCCTCGAGCGCGGCGATCCGACGCGGGGTGAAGGCGCGGGACACCAGCGACCGCAGCAGGTGGTGGGCCGGGGCATCCGTGAAAATCATGAAGCCGGGCGGCATCGGCTCCGGCTTCATGATCTCCAGGATCGTGCCGTGCGCGGAGCTGTAGGTGTCCGCGTTGACGTGGGCGGCGTCGATGTCGGCGTGCCGGGAAAGCGCATAGAAGTCGAACTTGTCGTTGCGGTAGACGGGCTCCTCGTCACGCATCCGCTTCCAGAGCGGGTACGGATTGACGTCGATCACCTCGTCGAAGGGATCCCAGTATAATTCGGCCACTGTCGTAGATCTCCTCGTTGCGTTCACAGGCACGGCGTCCACTGGCACTTTCCAGAAGACAGTCTGAGTCACCCGGCCAAGCCCGCACAAACGACGAATACCGGCGTGACCTGCACCACCATGGTCCCGAGTCCGGCCCGGTCGTGGTCGGTCGCGCTCCGGGTGCGGTCCGGTCGCGACAGGGGCGGACCGGGCGGGCGGGAATACAGGTGCGGTGCGCACGGAGATCCCTCGGGGACGAACGGTGTGGACGCCGACACTGGTAACGTCGGAGAGTGTCCTGGGCCGAACGCGCCGCCGACCGCTCACCGTCGGTCCAGCGTTCGAGATCGCGCAGCATGCGGCAGGCGAAGGTCATCGTCGAGGCCGCCGAGCGGCTCATCCTGGTCAGCGGCGCCCGCTTCACGACGCAGGAGCTCGTGAAGGAAGCCGGCATCGCGACGCAGACCTTCTACCGGCATTTCACCGGCAAGGATCAGCTGCTGCTGGCCGTCATCGAGGACATCATCGCCAACCAGACCGCGCGCTACGAGGCGTCCGCGCAGCACCTGCCGGACCCGGTCGCCCGGCTGCGCCACTACGTGCGGTCCGCGGTGTCGTCGCTGAACGCGCCGGGCTGGGAGGGTGCCGGGGCCCGGTTCATCCCCGCCGAGCACTGGCGCCTGCACCAGCTGTACCCGGAGGAGCTGGCGCACGCGACCCGGCCGTTCGCCGACCTGGTCGCCCGCGAGCTGACTGCGGCGCAGGAGGCCGGCCTGCTCGCCCCGCGGCACATCGAGCGCGACGCCACGGTGGTCGCCCGACTGGTGACCTCCGTCTACCACCACTATGCGTTCGCCAGAACGGACGAGACGGCCGAGTCGATCGGCGACTACCTGTGGTCCTTCTGCCTGGCAGCCCTCGGCGGCAGCCCGGAGCAGGAGCAGCCCGACGGCCCCCAGCCGACCGACGCCCAGGCCGAGACACAGCCGGCAGGCCCCCGGGTCAAGGTCCGGCAGGCCGACCCCACGGTCCTGCCGCAGCAGGCTCCCCCGACCGCACGGAAGCAACCGCTGTCTCAGACCGCGCGGTAGGCGCCAGCCCCACAGCCCGACCCGAGCCTGCCTGGGCCCGGATCGGATCGGCGGTCAGACTCCGAGTAGGTCCAGGCTTCCGTGGTGGGCCACAGCGAGGCCGAGTCGTCCGGTCAGGTGCTCGATGATCGGGCGGTCCACCGCTCGGGTGATCGCCCACAGGTAGAAGCCGTAGGGCAGATGTGCCCGGTACGCCCACCAGGCGTCGTCGCGCGCGGGCGGGGTGACGCCGTGGGCGGCCAGCCGTCCGAGGTAGTGGTCGAGCAGGTCGCGTTCCGAGCGGGCCCGCTCATCGGGGTCCAGGACCGCCGCCAGGTGGTAGCCGACGTCCAACGCCCACACGCCGTGCTGGGCGACCTGCCAGTCGATGAGCCCCGGGGAACCGTCGGCCAGCTCGTAGACGTTGCCGGTGTGCAGGTCTCCGTGGACGAGACAACGCGGCTGGTCGCTGATCCCGGCCAGTCTGCCCATCGCCGCCAGCAGCCGGTCCGCGCGGCGGACGTCATCCGGCACCGCCGGCACCCGGCCGTCGTCGAGCTGGGTCTGGAGCTGCTCGGGCGTCAGGACCCGGGCGAGCGACGCGAGCCGGGGCGGGAACGCGGCCGTCAGCTCGCCCTTGTCCTCCCACGTCGCCGCGTGTAGCGAGGCGAGCTGGTCGAGCGTGCCGGTGGCCTGTTCGGCGTTGTAACCCACGAGCGGGTCGAGGAAGGTGGCGCCGGCCTCGACCAGGTCCTCCATCAGGACGAGCGCGTGGTTCGTCTCCTCGTCGACCGCGGCGTGCACGCACGGCGGGGTCCGCACCGGCAGGGTGGAGGCGCACTGCCGGTAGAAGTCGGCCTCGACACGGGTGCCTCGCCCGCGCACGGCGGGATTGAAGTACCCCTTGGCGCACAGCGCCGCCGGCGCGCCGTCGACCGCCTGTGCGTACCCGACCTGGAAGCGCACCTTCGTCGCGACGGTCTGCAGCCGCTGCGTCACCGTCGTGCCGGTGACGACCGCCCCGGGCCACGACTCACCCAGTACCGCGGTGAGCCACTCAGGCGATCGCGCGACCTCCTCGTCCCATGGCGCGGGGCCACCCGGGATGCTCATGACAGTTCCTCCAGGTCGAGGTCGAGCAGGCGGTAGGCGCGTTCCAGGTAGGGGCCGCGCTCCGACCTGCCCGCCAGCGGGAGCCGCATCGACCGACGGGTGTGCAGGCCGAGCAGGGCCGTTTTGACGCAGGCGAAGACCTCGTGCCAGAGCAGGTTCTCGACCCGCCGGCCGGTCAGCTCCTCCCAGAGGTCGATGGTCTCCTGCCGGGTGCCGAGGCCGTCGAGGCGCGGCACGCCCTGGAAGGAGCTGTGGATCTCGTCGAAGTGCAGCCACCAGCCGAGATCGGCCATCGGGCCGGCCAGCGACGCCTGCTCCCAGTCCATGACGCCGACGACCTCGAAGTCGTCGCCGAACATCATGTTGCCGATCCGGGCGTCGCCCCAGGACAGGCCCGGCACGGGCTCGGCGGGCCGGTTCGCGGCCAGCCACTCGAACAGGGTGCGCACTGCATCGGGCACCTCGTCCTCGAGCGCCCACGCCGCGAAGCGGTTCCAGTAGGTGAGCTGCTGCTCGGGGCCGGTGCCGCCCAGCTCGGCGAGGTCGACGAAGCCCACCTCGTCCACAGGCATCACGTGGATGGCGGCGAACTGGCGCATCGCGCTCTCCCACAGGGTCCGCCGCTGGGCGGGTGTCGCCTCCGTCAGCCACCCCGTCTTGTTGTAGACCGGCATGCTGACCGGCACCCGGCCGCGCATCCGGCGCATCACGAAGAACGGCTGCCCGAGCAGCGCGGCGTCGTCCTCGAACCACAGCGTCTCCGGGACGCGCACCGAGCCGTTGCGGCGCAGGGCGGCCAGCAGGTCGTACTGCATCCGGAACCGGGGGTCGAGGAACATCTGGTGTTCGGGCCTGGGCCCGATCCGCAGGACCAGGTCGTCGACGCGGCCCGCCGAGCGGGCTTCGAGCAGGATCGTCTCGTTGGAGACCCCGGCCCCGGTCGGATAGGTCAGCTCGCCCAGCGTGACGTCGTCGACGCCTAATCGGGCCGCGAGCCACGGGCGCAGGACCTCGACCGTGGCGTCGAGGTCGCGGCCCTTGGAGAAGACCGGTGCGACGCTCATCCGTACTGCTCCTTTCATCGCGGTCGCGGCAGCAGGCCGGCTTCTCAGGACGGGGTGAGGACGACGACCGGGATGACCCGGTCCGTGCGGGTCTGGTACACGTCGTAGTTGGGCCAGCTCGCGGTCACGATCTTCCAGAGCCGGGGCTTCTCGTCCTCGGACGCCGTCCGGCCCACCACCGGCAGGTGCAGGCCACGGACCTGGATCTCGGCCTCGGGACGCGCCGTCAGGTTCCAGTACCAGGCCGGGTGTTTCGGCGCTCCGCCGGTGGACGCCACGACGAGGTAGTCGTCCCCGTCCCGCGCGAAGATCAGGGCGGAGGTGCGCTTCTCGCCTGACTGCCGGCCGACCGTGGTCAGCAGCAGGGTCGGCACACCGTTCCAGAGGTAGCCGACCTCACCGTCGGTCTCCCGGTAACGCGCGATGTGCTCGGCCCCGCGCAGACTCAGGTCCGGGGCGGTGTAGCCGGTCTCGCTCATGGGATGTCTCCTCACCCCCGAGGTCTCGGGGTCACCCGAAGACGACGGGGATCTCGGTCGCGCCTCGCTCGTACATGCCGATGAAGCGGGGTGCCTCGCGGTCGGGGTCGAGGCGCAGGTCGGGGAGCCGGTCGAGCAGCGCCCCGATCCCGACCCGCATCTCGGCGCGGGCCACGTGCATGCCCAGGCAGACGTGGGCGCCCCCGCCGAAGGCGAAGGACGGCCGCAGGGCGCGGGTGATGTCGTACTCGTCCGGGCGGTCCCAGCGGGCCGGGTCGCGGTTGGCCGCGCCGATGCACAGGTGCAGCACCGACCCGGCCGGCATGTGCACGCCGAAGAAGTCGACGTCCTCGGTCACCCAGCGGGAGAACATCGGGTCGGTGGGTGACCACCGCAGCGACTCCTCGATCGCCAGCCGGAGCAGCGAGCGGTCGGCGCGTACCGCGGCCAGCGCCTCGGGGTGCTGCAGCAGCGCGGTGAGCGTGATGCCCATCTGCTTCCAGGTGGTGCCGGAGCCGGCGGTCAGCAGCAGCACCGAGAAGGAGTAGATCTCGGCGTCGGTGAGCCGGTGGGTGACCCCGTTCTCGTCGGTCATCTCGGCCTGCACGAGGATGCTGATCAGGTCGTCCTGCGGGTCCGCACGCCGGGCGGCGACGATCGGCTCGAGCATCCGCACGATCTCGTCGGGCCTGGTCAGCGCGGCACGGATGTCGAGCGCCCGGTCGACGGGCACGCCGAAGCTGCTGGTGATCGTGAGCACCGGGATGGCCGCGCAGAAGTCCACGTTCAGCTCGGCCCGCCCCGCGTCGACGAACCCGTCGATGAGCAGGTCGACGGTCTCCTCGATCCAGTTGCTGATCCACCATTTCGCCTTGCCCGGCACGAACGAGGGCTGTACGAGCCCGCGGTACCGGCGGTGCTGCCTCCCGCCCATCGACAGCATGCTGTTCGTCGCGCCGTACGGGCCGTTGTTGGGATCCACCGGCCCGGCCGCCGACGCGAACACCTCGGGATCGCGGTAGGCGGCGTCGCACGCGGCGTAGCTGAAGGCCGAGAAGTGCGGGCGGTCGGGGTACGGCAGACCGGAGAACATCGCCGGGCCGTCGAAGCCGGTCAGCTCGTGGACGATCCCCGGGTGCACCGGGGCCTGCTCGCGCAGCCGGTGCCAGACCGGGTACGGGTCCTGCCGGTAGCCGCCGCCCATGTGCACGTTGTAGCTGCTGCGCAGGTCGAACAGCTGCCGGACCCGTTCGCGGTCGAGGGTGGCGGTGGTGCTCATCGGGTCACCTCGCCACGTATCCGCCGTCGACCGGCAGCAGCACACCGGTGATGTTGAGCGCGCGGTCGGAGACCAGGTAGACGGCGGCCTCGGCGCAGTCCTCGGCCGTGATCGGGCGGCCGAGCGGATGGGTGGCCCCGACGTTCTCCACCATCTTCTCCCGGGCGTCCCCCGAGATGGTGAGCCCGCCGGCGGCCATGAAGTTGGTGTGCGGCATCCCGGCCGGGCAGATCGCGTTCGCCCGGATGCCGAACGGCGCGCCCTCGATGGCCACCGCGCGGGTCAGCTGGTGCACCGCGCCCTTGGTGGCGCCGTAGACGGAGCCGCCCCAGGCGACGAGGCCGGCGACCGACCCGGTGTTGAGGATCGCCCCGCCGCCGCCCTGCCGCTTGAACTGCAGGACGGCCTGCTTGCAGCCGTTGAACACGCCCCCGAAGTTGACCGCGACCAGCCGCTGGAAATCCTCGGCGGTGTGGTCCTCCAGCTTCGCGCCCAGCCGCGGGGTCGGGACGCCGACGTTGTTGAAGACGATGTCGATCCGGCCGAACTGCGCCACGGCCGCCCCGATCGCGGCGGCCACGTCGGCCTCCTTCGAGACGTCGCACTCGGCTGCCGCCGCGGTGCCGCCGGCCGCCTCGATCGCGGCCGCCGTCTCCTTGATCCCCTCGGGCCGGATGTCGGCGCACAGCACCCGGGCGCCCTCCTCGGCGAACCGCAGTGCCGAGGCGCGGCCGACCCCTGAGCCGGCGCCCATCACCACGGCGATCTTGCCTTCGAGCATCATGCTCGTCACGCTCCTGTTCCGTCCTGCGCCAGGCCTGTGTTCTGCGCCAGGCCCGCGTCGTGCGCCAGGCGCAGCGCGCCGGTCGGGCACGACTCGACGGCGATGCCCACCACGTCGGCCGGGTCGTCGGCCTCGGCGAGGACGACCGCCTTGGCCTGCTCGTCCTGGGTGAAGGTGCCCGGCGCGTAGTCCACACACATGCCGCTGCCGATGCACCGCTCGCGGTCGACGACCGCGAGCGGTGCCCGCCCTGCCATGTCAGGCCTTCGCGAGCACAGGCGGCTCGGCCGGGGTGAACCGGTACAGCCGCTCGGCGTTGCCGCGCAGGATCTTGTACTGGACCTCCTCCGACAGGTGGCCGATCCGGTTCCTGACGACGTCGATGCAGTTCGGCCAGGTCGAGTCGGAGTGCGGGTAGTCCGTCTCGCACATGATGTTGTCCTCGCCGATCTCGTCGATGCTGGCGATGCCGTGCGCGTCGTCGATGAAGCAACCGAAGACGTGCTCACGGAAGCTGGCGCGGATGTCGAGGGTGTCCAGGTCGAGGGCGTCCGCCCCGGCGTGCTCGTTGAAGCGGACACCACGCTTGACCCAGTGGCGCTGCTTGTCGATCACCTGCTCGGCGCGCTCCAGGTAGTACGGCATCCAGCCGATCTCGCCCTCCGAGAGCGCGATCTTCAGCTTCGGGTACCGCTGGAACATCCCGCTGAACAGCCAGGAGAGCATGGCGCCCGAGGTACGCATCGCGCCCCAGGTCAGGTTCGCCATGAACGGCGCGTCGGGAGCGATCTTCGGCACCTGCGACGAGGAGCCGACGTGCATCGACGCGACCATCTCCAGGTCGTTCGCGGCAGCCATCACCGGCTCCCAGTACCCGTCGCGGTCGTGGATGGTCGGCAGGCCCAGCGGGGCCGGGTTCTCCGAGAAGGCGAAGGTGGTGGACCCCTTCGCCGCGCAGCGCTCGAGCTCCTTCACCGCGAGCTGCGGGTCCCACAGCGGGATGAGGGTGAGCGGGATGTAGCGGCCGGGAGCGCTGCCGCACCACTCCTCGATCATCCAGTCGTTGTAGATCTTCAGGCACACCAGGCCGAACTCGCGGTCGCTCGCCTCGGAGAACATCTGCCCGCAGAACCGGGTCACCGTCGGGAAGCACAGCGAGGCCAGGATGCCGGCCCGGTTCATGTCCTCCAGGCGGGCCTGCGGGTCGTAGCAACCGGGCCGCATGTCGGCATAGGAGAGGGGCTCGGGGCTGAACTCCTCCTTCTCCTTCCCGGCGACGGCGCTCAGCCCGGAGCTCGGGAAACGCTTGCCGTCGTAGACCCAGCAGTCCATTCCCGTGTCGTCGATCACCATGTGGGGAGCCCGGTCGTGGTCCTTGGCCGGGAGCCGGTCGGTCCACAGGTTCGGCGGCTCCAGGACGTGGTCGTCGACCGAGATCAGCCAGTCCAGCGACTGTGATGACGTCATCAGTGTTTCCCTCCGGTCCGGGGACGGGCTCAGCGGAGCTCGCCGATGGCGAGGTGCTTGACTTCCTGGAAGGCGCGGATGCCGTCCGGCCCGCGCTCGCGGCCGAGGCCGCTGTGCTTGTAGCCGCCGCCCGGCGCGTAGGCGCTGAACACGGCGGTGTTGACGTTGACCGCTCCCGTTCGCAGCCGGCGGGCGACGCCCACCGCCGCGGCGACGTCGGCGCCGTAGACCTGGCCGGACAGCCCGTAGTCGCTGTCGTTGGCGATCCGCACGGCGTCGTCGAGGTCCCGGTAGCCCAGGACACTGATCACCGGCCCGAAGATCTCCTCCTGGGCCGCCGGGTTGGCGTTGTCGGGGAGGTCGAGCACGGTCGGCTCGAAGTAGTAGCCGCGCTCCAGCCCGGCGGGCCGCCCGCCGCCGGTGACCACCTTCCCGCCGTTCTCCTCGGCCAACCGGACGAAGCGCTCGCACCGGTCGCGCTGGCCGGCGCTGATGACCGGCCCGAGCTTCGCCGACGGGTCGGTGGGCGGGCCGACGGTGAGGGCGCCGTAGGCGCGCGACACCGCGTCGAGGACCTCGTCCTTGCGCTCGCGCGGCACCAGCATCCGGGTGGCGGCGACGCACGCCTGGCCGGCGGTGGCGGCGACGACCGCGACGGCCCCGGCGGTGGCCCTCCCGACGGCGTCGGGCAGGTAGATCTGGGCCGACTTGCCGCCCAGCTCGAGGGCGACCCGCTTCACCGTCGGGGCCGCCTGGGCGAGGATCTGCCGGCCGACCACGGTCGAGCCGGTGAACGAGACCATGTCGACGGCCCGGTGGGTGGTCAGCAGCTCGGCACCGGCGGCGCCGCCCTCCACCACCACGCTGAGCACGCCGGGCGGCAGCCCGGCCGCCTCGGCCGCCGCGCCGAACACCAGCGAGGACAGCGGGGTGAGCGGGCTGGGCCGCAGGATCACCGAGTTCCCGGCGATCAGCGCCGGGATGATCTTCTGCATCGCCATGATGATCGCCCCGTTGTAGGGGGTGATCGCGGTGACGACGCCGACGGGCTCGTGCCGGCGGAAGCTCAGGCTCGCCCCGGCCCGGACGAGGTCGTCCAGCGGTACCGGGTTGGCCTCCTCGTGCGACATCGACAGGTAGAGGTCGATGGTGCCGCGGGCCAGGCCGAGGCCGGCACCGAACTGCGCCCGCTCGGCGAACCCGGTGGGCTGGCCCGCCTCGGCGACCATGGTGGCGACAAGCTCGGCCCGCGCGGACTGGAAGTAGTCGAGGAACGCGCCCAGCACCCTGGCCCGCTCCGCCGGTGAGCGGTCCGCCCACACCCCCTCGTCGAAGGACCGGCGGGCCTCGGTGATCGCGCGCTCGATCTCGGGCAGGGGGGTGGCCGCCACGTCGGCCACCGAGGTCTCGTCGGCCGGGTTCTCGACGGCGAAGACCTCGTCGCCCTCGACCCAGGTGCCGGCCACGTACGAGCGGCGCTCCGCGATGATCGCTGCCACGGGCTCGTTCCCTTCTCGGTGAGCATGCCCACACGGGGCGTCGGGTGACTGGTTCAGGTGCGGTGGGCCGGGCCGGCCCGGCGCGGGCCCGGGTCGGCAAGCTCAGGTCGGGCAGGCCCGGGTCAGGCGGGTGCCGTGCTGTAGACAACCGCGCCGCCGAAGTGCGGCGAGGACGCGCAGGCGACGCCCACGGTCGCCCGTTCGCGCTGGCGCTCCCCGGCCCGGCCGGCGAGCTGCAGGTAGCACTCGAGCATCTGCGGGATGCCGTGCATCCGCCCGTTGCCCAGCGCCCCGCCGCCGGAGAGCGCCGGCAGCGCACCGGGCCGGTCGCTGTCGATCCCGCCGTCCAGCACGAAGCGGTGCGCCTCGCCGACCGGGCACAGGCCGAGGACCTCGAGCCAGAAGTAGACGAACGGCGAGAAGCCGTCGTAGACCTGCGGCAGGTCGACGTCCGCGGGGCTCACCCCGGACTGTTCCCACAGTCGCTTCGCCAGCGCGGTGCCGCCGGCCATGATGTCGTCGAGCGGCCAGTGCAGCGGCAGGCGGCGCCGAGGAGGCGCCGAGGAGGCCTGGCCGGCGACGTACACCGGGCGGTGCGGCAGGTCACGGGCCCGCTCGGCCGAGGTGAAGACGAAGGCGGCGACGCCGTCGACCGGGATGTCGCAGTCGTAGCGGCAGATCGGGTCGCTCAGCAGCGGCGCGGCCAGGTACTCCTCGGTCGTCAGCGGCCGGTCGTGCCAGTACGACCACGGGATGCGCGCGCCGTTCTTGCGCGCCTCGGCGACCACGGCCGCCGTCGTCTCCCGGCTGGCACCGTAACGCTGGAGGTACTCGTTGTAGGGCAGGGCGATCATCGACAGCGGGCCGAAGAAGCCCTGCGGCACCGTCCACTGCTGCGCGCCGCCGGCCGTCCGCATCGGGTTGGCGTGGTAGCTCCCCTTCGGGTTGTGCAGCGCGCGGTGCATCACCACGTAGTCGGCCGCGCCGCTCGCCACGGCGTTCACCGCCAGCGCCACCGAGCCGGGGATCTGGCCGATGCCCTGGAAGCCGGCCACGTACCGCGGCGAGCCGCCGAGACGCTGGGCCAGCCAGTCGGCGGAGACCAGGCTGACCCCGTCCTCGGCCGCGTGCGCGCCGGCGGTCGGGAACAGTGCCGAGGTGACGAACCCGTCGACCTGCCCGGCGGTGAGACCGGCGTCGGCGATCGCCGCCCGCGCCGTGTCGACGGCGAGCGCGCCGAGCGGACGTCCCGCGTGCCGGGTGACGTCGCTGTGCGCGTAGCCGACGATTGCCACCTGGCCCTTGGAGCCCGGCCGCGCGCTCACGACCGCACCTCGCCGGGGCCAGTGGCACTCGACTCGGCCAGGGCGAACGCGGGGACGGAGACGCCGTCGGCGACGTCCTCGAAGGCCACCGCCACCGGTGCGCCGATGCGCAGGGTGGTGTCGGGGCCGTCCAGGAGCCGGCCGATGATGCGCAGCTCAGGCTGTTCCGCGAGCTCGACGTCGACGAGGAGGAAGGGCACTTCGCCGCGGAAGCCGGGCAGGAACGACTGGCGGACCACGGTCCAGGAGCGCACGGTGCCCCTGCCGCTCACCGGCTCGAAGGCGAACCCGGGATCGGTGCTGCCGCAGTGCGGGCAGGTGTGGTCCGGCGGCACGACGTAGGTGGAGCAGCGGGCGCAGCGGGCGACGGTGAGGACGTGCCGCGCCGCGGCCGCCCAGTACGGCGCCGAACGCTCGTCCGGCGCCGGTACCGGCCGCGTCGGCTCGGGCGCCGCCGCCGGGCCGGCCGAGCCGGACGCCCCCGCCGGGCCGGCCGGTGCGGACGCCGCCGCGGGGCCGGCCGTCACGGGATCGCTCCGGCCTCGGTGAGGGCGGCTATCTCTTCCCAGGTGTAGCCGAGCTCGAGCAGCACGGACTCGGTGTGCTCGCCGTGCTCGGGAGCCCGCCGGGGCACGGGGGGCTGGGAGTCGAACTGGACGGGGACAGTTGGTAATCGGTAGGAGCCGCCGCCGTCGAGCTGCACCTCGCCGACGTAGCCGTTCGCCACCACCTGCGGGTCGTCGACCAGCTCCAGGACGGACTGCACCGGGGCCCACGGTGCGTCGATGCCCGCGAGCAGGTCCTTCCACTCCTCGAAGGTCCGGGTCGCGAACGCCGCCTCGAGCTCGGCCCGGCAGGCGACCCGGTTCTCACCGCGGGCCCGCAGGTCGGCGAACCGCGGGTCGGCGACGAGGTCACCGCGCCCGATCAGCTCGCAGAACGGCGCCCAGTAGCGGTCGGACTCGAGGAAGACGAGCTGGATGTGCCGGCCGTCCTTCGTCCGGTAGGCGCCCACGAGCGGGTTCGGGCCGTCACCGGGGCCGCTGGAGATGCGCGGGGCCTGCCCGGTCAGCGCGACGAGGAGGTCGGAGGACAGCGTCCACATGGCCGTCGCGAGCAGGGAGACGTCGACGACTGTCCCCCTTCCTGTGCGAGTGCGACCCAGCAGGGCGGCGGCGATGCCGAAGGCCAGCGCCATCGCGCCGTTGCGGTCGCCCATCGCGCCCCGCTGGCTGATCGGGTACTCCCGCTCCTCGGGGGTCAGCGTGTACCCCATCCCGCCGCGGGCCCAGAACGCCGAGGAGTCGTAGCCGGGATGGTCGGCGTCAGGCCCGCGGGCACCGAAGCCGTGCCCGCGGGCGTAGACCAGCCGGGGGTACCGGCGGGTGAGCTCGTCGGCGTCGAGCCCCAGCCGGCGCAGCGCGCCCGGCCGGAAGTTGGTGAGGAAGACGTCCGCCGTCTCCAGCATCTTGTGGAGGATCGCCTTGCCCTGCTCGCCGCGCAGGTCGAGCGCGACCGAGCGCTTGCCCCGGTTGGCCAGGGCCACCGAGAGGTTCACCCCGCCGCCGTCGGTCCCGATCCCCTGTGTCGCCAGCGCCCGGTACGGGTCGCCCTCCGGGCGCTCGACCCTGATGACGTCCGCGCCCCAGTCAGCCAGGAGCGCGCCGGCCACGGGCACGAAGACCCACTGGGCGAGCTCGACGACCCGCACGCCCTTGAACGCGCCCTCTGAAGCGCTGTCCTCCATCGGCCACCCCATCTCCGTCGCGTCGGCTCCGTCGCCACCGTGTCCGGCGTCACTGTAGAACGACACTCTCGCCTTTGGGAAGTCCATCGGTGTCGAAAAACTAGAGGTTGACTTCGCACATCGGGGTTGCAAGCATGCATTCACCCGCCGAATGCCGTGCCTGAGACAGCCATGGCCCGGTGCCCCGAGCGGCCCCCGGCGGTCTCCGTGCGACGCTCCGATACCCCCCGCGTGAACCAGCTGAACTCTCTCAGCGCGCCGCCATGCCCCGGGCCGGCGAACGCGCCGGGGGCTCTCCCAATCCGACGTCCCACCGACGTCCCACCGACGTCCCCCGTCACACGCCGCTGCCAGGACCGGCCAGAGGAGCATGCCGTGGAAGAACAGGTCAGCAGTGCTCGGCGCATCCGGCAGTTAGCCGCCGAGCGCCCCGACGATCTGGCCCTGCGCCACATCGCGCTCGACGGCGGGGAGCCCGCCTTCACCTGGCGCGAGCTCGACCGGCGCTCCAGCCAGCTCGCCGGTGCGCTGGCCGAGCGCGGCCTGGGCTTCGGCGAGCACCTCGGGCTCGGGCTGCGCAACTCGCCGCAGTTCGTCCTGGCCGTGTTCGCGGCGTGGAAGCTCGGCGCGGTGCCGATACCGGTGCGCTGGGACGTGCCGGAGTGGGAGCTGGGCCGACTCAAGGAGGTCATCGAACCCCGGGTCTATCTCGGCGGCGAGGACCTCCCGTGGATCGACTCGACCGAGCGCCTCGACGTGCCCGACCTGCCCGACGCGACCTCGCCGCAGATCCACGGCATCTGCAGCAGCGGCTCCACCGGCACACCCAAGGTCATCGTGAGTGACCGGCCGTCCGTCTACGTCGCGCGGATGGCCACGCCGCTCGCTGAGGGCTGGGGCCCCGTACCGCGCCCGCAGACGGTGCTCGTGCTGGCCCCGATGTACCACGCCAACGGGCTGACCACGCTCTACAACCTGCTCGGTGGCGACCACCTGGTGGTGATGGAGAAGTTCGACGCGGCCCGCGTCGTCGACGTCATCGAGCGCCACCGGATCACCACCTTCACCGCCACGCCGACGATGCTGCAACGCATCGCCGACCTGCCCGGCGTGGACGGGCGTGACCTGTCGAGCATCCGGTGGTTCACGCAGGGCGCGGCGCCGATGCCGCCGTCGCTGGTGCACCGCTGGGCCGGCCTGGTCGGCGCCGAGAAGATCCACATGGTCTACGGCATGACCGAGGGCCTCGGCCTCACCGCGCTGCGCGGCGACGAGTGGATGGAGCACCAGGGCAGCGTGGGCCGCGGCATCCGGGGAACCGAGGTGCGCATCCTCGACGCCGACGACAAGGAGCTGCCCACCGGCGAGATCGGCGACATCTACCTGCGGACACCGGGCTCCGACACCAGCTCCCACTATCTTGGCGCCGCCCCCAAGCTGCACCGGACCGAGGACGGCTTCAAGAGTGCCGGCGACCTCGGCTACCTCGACCAGAACGGTTACCTCCACCTGGTGGACCGACGCGTCGACATGATCATCAGTGGTGGCGCCAACGTCTTCCCCGCCGAGGTCGAGGCCGCCCTCATCGACCATCCAAAGATCGCCGACGTCGTGGTCATCGGCCTGCGCGACCCCGAGTGGGGCCGCCGGGTGCACGCCGTGATCGAACCGGCCGACCCCGCGGCGCCGCCCACCGCGAGCGAGGTCATCAGCTACGCGAAGAGCCGGCTCGCCCCCTACAAGGTCCCCAAGACGGTCGAGCTGGTGGACGCCATCCCCCGCAGCGAGGCGACGAAGGTCAACCGCGGCGCGATGGTGGCCGCCCGCGACGAAGCCGTCCCCACCGCGAACACCGGCGCCGCCCCTGGCCACGGTTGGTCCTAGGCTGGCCACGCACGGGCGGTTCCCGAGTTGTGGAGGCGGCATGCCGGACGACTTAAGAGTGACCGGGCCGATCACGCAGGGCTCGCGGGCGAACGCGTTCGCCGCGCCTGCCTTCGACCTCGGCGGCTACGGCTACACGTCTGAGGAGTTCCTCATCGAGGGCCGGGCCACGGCATACGCCACCGGGCCCGGTGGCGAGGACGGGCCTGGTGGCGAGGACGGGCCCGCCGGCGGGCGGGCCACCGACGGCCGCTGGACGGTCCGCCCCGTCCGGGAGGCACCCTTCAGGACACGCATCCTCGTCATGCGCCCGTCGGACCCGCGCGAGTTCAGCGGGACGACCTGGCTCACCTGGGTGAACGTGACGGCGGGATTCGAGATCGGCGACATCACCCGCGCGAACCTGCGCGACGGGGACGCCATCGTCTACGTCTCGGCGCAACGCGCCGGCGTCGAGGGCGTTCCGGGCGCCGAGGGCAACGGACTGCGCGTGTGGGATCCGGGCCGCTACGGGACCCTCTCCCATCCGGGCGACGACTTCTCCTACGACATCTTCACCGCGGCGGCGCTCGTCGTGGGTCGCGACCGCCCCCGGCTCCCCGTCGACCCGCTGCGCGGGCTGGACGTCCGGCGGGTCCTCGGGACGGGCGCGTCGCAGTCGGCCATCCGGCTGACCTCCTACCTCAACGGCGTGCAGCCGTTCGCCCGGGCGCTCGACGGCGTGCTGCTCGTCGCCAACTTCGGGCGTTCCGCCTTCTTCGCGGCCCCCGCCGGCGGGAACGACCTGGACGAGACGTTCCGGCGCCCACCGGTACGGGTCCGCGACGACCTCGACATCCCGGTGCTGCTGGTGAGCACGGAGACCGAGGCCGAGCATCTCCACCCGGTACGCCAGCCGGACACCCCGACCTTCCGGACCTGGGAGGTCGCCGGCGCCGCGCACGCCGGTGCCGGGCAGGACAGCATCACCGACGTCGTCGCCACCTTCACCCGCGACGGCCTGGTGCTGCCGTCGGGCTCGCTCGGCTCGTCCTCGGGTGCGGTGGGGCACGCGGCCACGCCGAACTCGCTCGACTGGCTGCCGGTCGTCTCGGCCGCCCGCCGCGGCCTGGTCGCCTGGGCCTCGGGCGGTCCGGAGCCTGCGTCCCTGCCGCCGATCACCGTCGAGGGCATGCCCGGCCGCGTCCGGCGCGACGAGCACGGAAACGCCCACGGCGGCGTCCGGCTGCCGCAGCTCGAAGTGCCGGTGGCGACCCACCGCGGCACCGTCGAAGGCGCCGATCTCATGGGATCGCTGTTCGGATCGATGCTGGTTTTCCCGGCCGGGAAGCTGCGCGCGCTCTACCCGACCCGGGCGGCCTATCTGACGGCCTTCAGCGCCGCCGTCGACCGCGCGGTCGAAGCCGGGTACGTGCTCCCGCGGGACGCCGACGCCGTCCGGAGCATCGCGGCGAAGAACGCCGCGGATCTCCTCCCGGACGAGGTCGAGTTGCCCGCCAAAGCCTGAGCCACTCACCCGGCGGGGCGATGATCCGCGCTACGCCGATCATCACCCCGCCGGATCGTGGGCAGTACGGTTCAGATCTCGTGGGCGCCACCCCCGCGGCGTCGGGCGGGAACTCCCGACGGCATCAGGCAGCCGCGGGTCAGCGGCACGCTCGCCCGGATTCGCGGGCGCGGGCGGGGGGATTCCCTGGGTCGTTCCAGCCGCCGCGGCGCGACGCCGCCGGCGCACCGGCCCGCGGACAGGGGGCCGGTCACGCCGCGGTACCGAGGGCCATCAGGCCCAGCATTCCGAAGGCGGCGACGATCACGGCCAGGCTCGCGGTGGTGGCGAGGAACGCCGACCTGCGGTCGGCGACGTCCGCGCGCTCGGCGAGATACGCCCGGTCGGCGACGTGGGCCCGGTAGACGCGGTAGGCCCGATCGACGCGGCGCACGTGGGGACGTCGGGCGGCCCGGCGCCGGGCGCTGTGCCGGCCGCTCATGATTCGCGGGACCCGCGGCGAGCGGAGAAGCCCGGGAGAGTGCCGGCCATCTCTCGTTGGGATCGCGTTGATGTTAGGACCTCGGCCGAGCCGGCCGCAGACATGGTGGCCGCGCCTGTCCGGGGGCAGACGGTGCCGTCTTCTCCACCCATCGATGACCGCTCCGTTTCGCTAGATGGCCTGCGCTGTACTGGATCTACCGCATTCACGCCGGCACACAGGGCAGGTGTGCCGACGGGCGGGGCGCCAGGAGCCGCCGACCTCGTCGCCGCCCGCCCCCGACTGGGATAGTGGAACCGTAGAGGCTTCCGTGGGAGCGAGTGGAGCGTCTGCCAGTCGGGCATGAAAGGTAGCCGGCGTGTTACGGCCGAGGACCACCTACCGACGGGCGGCGAACGGGTCGGAGCTGGGAGCAGGCCCGGAAACGGAGCCTCGGGCGAGGCCCGGAATCAGCCGAGCGGTCGGTTCAGCCGCAGCTGGAGAATCTTGCTCTCGACACCCGAATCCACGAGCTGGCCGGCCTCGTTGAACGATCCGAGCCCGAAGTCGTTGTCGTTCGCGACGGCGATCGTCCGTCGATCAACGATCGCGATGCCCTCAATTTTGTCCGGCATGCCCGCAACGCCTTCGAGATCGACAGCGAGACGCTTCGGCAACACGGTGACGCCAGCCTTCGCCGGGTCGGCCAGCGACTCGAGGGACGGAGCGGTCGCCGTGTGGTCCCACCGGCTGCCGAGGATGTTCGTCGCCTGGCGCAGGTCGACGCTGTAGAGCCGGGAGACGGCGTCGGTCCGCTCGTTGACCAGCAGGGTGTTACCGTCCACGGCGGCGAGCGAGGAGATCTTCATCTCGGACGGGTCACCGTCGGCGTCCGGGTCGAAGGTGGCGACGTCCTCGAAGCGGTAGACGTACTCGCCGGTCACCTTGCTGCTGGCGGTGTCGAACCGGAAGATCCGCACGTTGCGCGAGGCGTTGCCGGTGCCGGCGTCGGGCAGCTGCAGCGGGCTCTGCACTGCGAGGTACAGCGTGCGCCCGTCCGGAGCCAGCGCGATGCCCTCGAAGCCACGGTTGATCTTGCGCCCGCCGAGGACGCCCGGCAGCGAGGCGACCACCGGGTAGTCAGCCCCGGTCAGATTGACGCCGGCGGGGATGTAACGGGCCAGGACCTGGCCGCGCGCACTCACCCGCAGCAGCGACGGGCTGTACTCGTCCACCAGCCAGAACTCGCCGGACCGGGTGCGGATCAGCCCCTCGGTGTCCAGACCGTTCGGGTCGAACGGGAGCGGGGTCTGGGCGTCCCAGGTGTAAGGGGTCTCGTCGAAGCCGTTGATGTTCGACAGCCCGGTGACCGGCTTGCCGTGCGCGGTGGTGATCGGCAGCGCGTCCAGCACCTTGATCGTCGAACCGTCGGCCCGGACCCGCACGATGGCCGGGTCGAAGCCGGGCACCGGGAAGGTCCGCCGGTTCTTACCGTCGATCTTGATCTGCCCGTTCGGGCCCCGGTCGGTGATCGTCCAGAACTCGTTCGGGCGGCCGGCCGGGAACAGGTCACTGCCGATCCCGCCGAGGTCGACCCCGCGGTCGGTGTCGACCGATCCCCGGATCAGCCCGTTGGAGAAGTCGGCCAACGGGATGTCGGGCAGCGTCGCGGTGGACAGCACCGTCGGCACGGTCGATCCGGCCCCCCTGGCCGCGTCCCCGCCCGCGGACACCACCGGTGCCGCCGCCGACGCCGCCGACGCCGCCGGTCCGACGGCGACCGCGAACGGCACCGCCAGCGCGATGCCCATGACCGCCGAACCCACGACCGCCGACACGCGGGTCGCTCTGCGCGCCGCGGTCTTCCCCCCAGTACCCGACATCGGTACCCCTTCTGCTCTTGTTGTGGAGTTCCAGCCGCCCACGCGGCCGGAATCGGACGTTAGGTGGGCGCAATGGCCCGCCGATGAATCCCGGCTGGCCGGTGGCCTGCCGGTTTGCGGCGGGCCGGTTTGCGGCGGGCCCGCTTGTCGGCGGGACTACTTCGCGGCGGGCGACGGCCCCGCCGGGGCCGCGGTCACGACCGCGGCCGGGGTGTCCGGGCTGGCCGGGCTGGCCGGGCTGGCCGGGATCTCGGTGAGCGTCGCGAAGCCCGCCGTGAACGCGGCGACCTCCTCGCCCGGCTCTGCGCTCGACGTGCAGTCCTGCGGGGCCAGCGCGACGGCCAGGTCCGGCAGCGCCGGCTGGGTCGGCAGCTCACGCTCACCGCGGATGCGTCCGCCGGCCGCGCAGTTCGGGATGTTCAGGTTGGCGATGGTGGCCCGCGGGCCGCTCGAGGGCGCGCCGGCCGACAGCTCCGCCCGGTGCGCGGTCACCCAGTCGGTGACCAGCTTGACGGCGGGGGCGAAGTCGAAGGCGTCACCCGTCCCCATGCTCGACGCGATCGCCGGGACCCCGCGGGACGCGGCCGCCCTGGCCGCGCCGACGGTGCCGGAGAGGTCGACCACCGGACCCAGGTTCTGGCCCTGGTTGATGCCGGAGACGACCAGGTCCGGGGTGAGCCGCAGGACGTCCAGCGCCACCGTGACGGCGTCCGCCGGGAAGCCGTCGACGGCGGTCGCCGTGATCCCGCCGGCGGTGGCCGCGTCGCGGTGCGTCGGGGTGGGCATGGTCGTCTTCCCACCGCCACCGCAGCCGGCCGCCGTGAGAACCACGGCGACCGCGGCGAGGAGCGCGGCCGACGCCCGAGCAGTCCGCCGACGGCGATCCGAACGTCCCACTTGCCCCACGAGATCTCCCCTGCGCCGTCCGGAGTCCCCGGACCTGCCGCCCGTGGACTGCACGCGCCTCTTCATATCGCCCTACCAGGGCGTCTCGCTCCCGCCGGCGAAGCACCCGGGCCGGCGTCACGAACTGTTCGCACAGCGGGCGAACGCCGGAAAACTCACGTTCAGCATGAGTTCGACCTTGGTAACGCGCCGGTCGCGCAGCCGACCCCGACGCCCGGCCTCCCGCACCGGGCGTCCCACACCCGGCGACGGGCCGGCGGCGGACAGCCGTCGGCCCGCCCGCCGCCGGATCGACGGCGGCACGCCGGAGCCCGCGGAGCGCTGCCGGAAGGTCCACAGGCACTACCGGCAGATCCACAAGGGGGAAGCGAGCGGTCTGTACCGTAGCCTTCAATGAGCCTTTGCCGCCGAGACCGGTGATAAGGGCCGGGCAGGCTGGCGCTGGCCATCACGGTGAGGATGCAGATGGACGAGTTCTCCTATCGCGACGGCACGTTGTGGTGTGAGCAGACAGAGCTACGCGAGGTGGCCGAAAAATTCGGTACGCCGACCTATGTCTACTCTGCGGCGACCCTCGTCGATCACTATGTGCGGTTCGCGAAGGCGTTCGAGTCGATCAACCCGCTCATCTGTTTCTCCGCGAAAGCGCTGAGCAATGTTCACCTGCTCCGGCTGCTCGCCGGGCAGGGCGCCGGCATCGACACGGTGAGTGGCGGCGAGCTGCACCGCGCGCTGGTCGCCGGGGTCGACCCGGAGCGGATCGTGCTGGCCGGGGTGGGCAAGTCCGTCGACGAGCTGCGCGCCGCGGTCCGCCACGACATCCGCTGCATCAACGTCGAGTCCGAGGCCGAGGTCGAGCTGCTGGCGCGCGTCGCGCGCGAGGAGGACCGCCGGCCGCGCCTGGCGATCCGGGTGAACCCCGACATCGCGCCGGACATGCGCACCCCCGCCCGGACCACCACCGCCATCCGCGGCGCCAAGTTCGGGGTCGACATCGAACGGGCCGCGGCGCTGTTCCGGGCCGCCTCCACCGACGAGTTCCTGCGCGCCGAGGGCTTCCACGTGCACATCGGCAGCCCCATCTTCGACCCGCGGGTCTACGCGACGGCGCTCGACCGCATCCTGGCACTCACCGCCGGGCTCGAGGCCGATGGGCACAGCGTCACCACCCTCAACGTGGGCGGCGGCTTCCCCGCCGAGTACACCGAGGGCAGCGCCCCGGGCTGGGACGACTTCGCGGAGGCGATCTGCCCCCGGCTGCAGGGCTTTGTCGACCGCGGCGGGCAGGTCGTCTTCGAACCGGGCCGGACGATCGCGGCCAACGCCGGCATCCTGCTCGCCACCGTCCGTTACCGCAAGCGCGCGGGCGACCGCGAGCTCGTCGTGATCGACGCCGGGATGACACATATAGTCCGCGCTGCGATGTACGACAGCTACCACTTCATGTGGCCGGTGACTCCGGTGAACGGCACCGTTCCCCGCTCACGGGACCAGCAGTCGATCGATGACCTCGTCGACTACGACGTGGTCGGCCCGATCTGCGAGTCGAGCGACTATCTGGCAAAAGGCCGGGCCCTGCCGGCGATGGTTTCCGGGGATCTCATCGCGATCTTCAGTGCGGGTGCCTACGGAATGACTATGACGAGTAACTACAACAGCCAGCTCCGGCCGGCCGAGGTTCTCGTCCGCGGCGGCCGGGCGGATCTCATCCGCCGCCGCGAGACCTACGACGACCTCGTCGCCCTCGAGCTCCTCGACGGCCTGACCCCACCACTCTGACGCCACCGCTCTGACCCCACCGCCCGGCACCCCCGGCAGGGCGCCGGGCGGCGTGGCTCAGGTCGTGGCTACGTGGATTTCCAGCCAGCGGAGCATCCGGGCCCATGCGTCGCGGGCGGCCACCGGGTCGTGGGTGGAGGGCCGCTCGGGTGTGTGGAAGGCGTGCTGGGCGCCTGGATAGCTGATCAGTTCGGTCGGCACCGGCGCCCGCGCGGCAGCGGCGCGCAGCGACCGGATCTCGTCCAGCGTGACCCAGGTGTCGTTCTCCCCGTACAGCCCCAGCCACGGCGTGCGCAGCTGGTCCGCGACGTCCAGCAGCGGCGGGGCGCCCGTCCAGTACGGGGTGCTGACCGCGCCGCCGTAGAAGGAGACCGCCGCGCCGAGGCGGTGCCGCACGGAGGTGAGGAACGCCGCCGTGCCGCCCATGCAGAACCCGATGATCGCGGCCCGGGACGGCGGGAGCCCCACCGTGGCCAGGTGTTCCAGGCAGGCGTCCACGTCGGCGGCAATGCCGGCCGCGGTCAGCGTCAGCATCTTCGACGAACCCTCGGCCACCGGCACCTCGGTCAGGCCGTCCCGGTGGTAGAGGTGCGGCGTCAGCGCGAGCCAGCCTTCGGCGCACAGCTGCTCGCACACCGCGAGCACATAGTTCGTGATTCCGCGCGCGTCGGGGATGACGATGACCCCGCCACGCGGCGACACTGCCGAAGCGGGCGCCGCGACGCTCACCGGAACGGTGCCGCCAGGGGCGTCCGCGCAGCCCCGGTCCTCGTTCCCGACCCCGTTCCCGCCGCGGCCGAGGCGCAGGCGGACCGTCTCCACCGTCATGACGACATCATGGCGAACGCACCACGGACGGCGCGCCCCCATCGGCACAGGCGGGAGGACCTCACCCGAGGAGCGCCCATGCCCGCCCCGTCCCCCTCATCCACCCCGCCCGCTCCGGGCGCTCCGCCCGCTCCATCCGCGGCAGCCGCCATCGCCGAACGCGACGAGCCGGGCTGGCGCCGCTGGCTCGCCTCGACCTTCCCGGCCGCCTGATCCGGAGCGGCTGATCCGCCGACCTGGGCGGATTAGACTCACTCTCCGCCACATGGCTTACGGCGGGGGGGTACGCCGGCGATGCGCCCACTCGGTTCGCAGTACGTTCTGCATGCACCACTCGGTCGCGGCGCCATTACAGCATCGGGATCGTCGTCTACGAGCTGCTGGCCGGCCGGCCGCCGTTCAACGCCGAACATCCGATCGCCATGCTGCGGGCGCATCTGGAACAGACGCCCGCTCCCCTCGAGGCCCTACCCGGAACGCTGTGGGCCGTCATAGCCCGCCTGCTCGCGAAGTCCCCCGGCGATCGCCCGGCCACGGCCAGCCACGCCCGCGCCGGACCCCACGAGCCCCACGAGGCCGACCCCGCCGGCGCTCCCGGCGCTCCCGGCGCTCCCGGCGACACGGTCATCTCACCACGGCCCGGGATGTCCCTGTCACCGGTCGGGGCCCGCCTGGAAGGCCAGCCCGGGAATGCGGCGGAGCCCGCCGCGGGAGACCACGCGCACGAGACCCTGTTGTCTCCCCTGCCGGGCGACCTCTCCCGCGTGCCGGCGCGCTCCCCCGACCCGGCCACCGCGCATGCCAGGACCACCGCGCATGTCGAGACCACCGCGGCTGCCGCGGCGGCCACGGCTGGGACCGCTGGGACCGCCGGGACCGCCGACGACCTGCTCGGATCGTCCCCGGAAACCGGGCGGCCCGGGCGGCGGGCCCGGCCGCCCCGGTCGGGTCCGCCGGCGGCGACCGGCCCGGGCACGACCGCGGGCCCGGCCCCGGCCGCTCCCGTCCCGGCCGCCGGATCACCGGCGGCCGGGTCAGCGGCCGCGGGTGGCTCGACCGCCTCGACCGGCGAGCAGCCGGCGCCCCGGCAGGGCGACGAGCCGACCGGTGGATCAGCGGTCACCGAGCAGCCACCCGGTGATGGGCTTGTGGCCGTGCCGGGGGTGCTGAACATGGTTCTCGCCGATGCCTCTTCCGCGCTGAAGGCGGCCGGCTTCTCCAACATCCCGTACCTGTACGAGTGCCTGGGCGCGGCGAGTCTCGGCACCGTCGTCACGCAGTCGCCGGCGCCCGGGACCAGTCAGGGCACGTCCGCGGCGGTGGACCTCCGGCTCCAGGCGAACAACTACTGATCCCCGATCCCGGCTGATCCCGGCTGATCCCGGCTGATCCCGGCTGATCCCGGCTGATCCCGGCTGATCCCGGGCCAGTTGAGACAAGATCCCGCCCCCTGTCAACGCCTGCGGGGAACCGAGACATGTCTCACCGATGAGCGCACTGGCGTCCGCGCACGCGGGCGACGGCACGGACCACGGCCACCGGCCCCGGTGTCGGGCGCCCTCGCCGTGCCCGCCCCGGAACAGGCATGGCGGTCCAGTCATCCGCCGCGGGACGCACCGGGACCACGGGCCTACCGCGCCCGCAGCCACAATCGAGAGAAATCCTATTTTCACCGCGTAAAAACCCGGCGCCAGGATCGCAAGCGGCACCGCTCCGGACGGGCGCCACGCCGCCTCAGATCGCTTTCCCAGGCCATTTACTTCCGGCGGACAAAGTCTGCAAACACCGTTCTCTTGAGCGGGAACGCCGACCCGTAAACGCGCCACAAGGAACATCATCCACGGAGGGAGTCCGTTGCCTTAAAGCTTTCATATTTCCATGAAACCAGGTTCCAGATACCCCGAAATCCGCCGGCGACGCCTGTCCCACAAAAGGCACTCAGAACCGATCTCCACCCACGAGAGAGGCGCTCCATCCCCGCCAGGAACAGAAAGACCGACACCGGCTCGGCGCATCGTCAGGCGATCCTTTGCGGCGACGACACCAGGATCAGGCCGGCCACCGCTCGGGCGCGTTCCGTCCAGCAGCGTTGATGACCCGCAGGAGATGCGCACCGACCCGCCAGCCGTCGAAGTGTGCAGGGTCACACATCACTCGCGCTCACATATGGGACATTTACGGTCGCTTAACTACATAAATCCCGGCACCTGGCGCAAGTCCGACGAGCCGCGCCGCCCGCGGCCCGGGGCAGCCGTGGGGCCCGTCGACCGGCCGCTCCCCAAGCCGGCTTCCACGCAGGCCGCACACCCGCGACCGTCCAATCACCACAGGGGGTGACGTCCCGGCTCCCAGGCCGGACATTCGCCCAAGGGAGGCGCGCCACCGAACCCACGGGCGGCCCACCGCCTTCCGCCGGCCGCACCTGGCACCCCTATTCACCCGCGTACGTTTCGCGAGCACACGTCACGGCCCGTGCCGGGCAGGCCAGGCAGACCGGCAGGCGTCACGGACACGGCCCGCCGGCACGATTCCTGCTAAACCACCCGATTCCGCCGGATCCACGCTCCGGCCGGCCGCCGTCCAGTCGACATGGGGCGCCCGGAAGCACGCCCGCGGCCAACACCATCGGCCGAATCCATCACATTCGGCCCGATCCGATTCATCCCCGACGGCCACCATGGCCCGGGTGCCCCGGAAGGAATCGAGAGAACGCCGTCCTGCAGTGACGGAAATCATGAATCCGGCGCCTTACCAGATCCGTTTCTGGAGGGTACTTCCGGCCCCTTCCGCGATTTGGCGCAAGGCGGCCCGAGCATCGCGCGGCACGGCGGACCCGCCGCGACTGCCGCTATCTCTGCCCTGCTAACATCCAGACGATTCATAAACGATGAAGGTTTGGACGGGGAGCGCCGACCTGGGCGCGGGCCGGAGGCGGACCGCCACGCGCCTCCCCGTCAAGTCGCTGTTTATCTTCTGTGGGGTTACTGGTGCGCTTAGGCGGATTGACAAGACGGCTCAGCGTGGCGGCGGTCGCGGCCCTCGCCGTCGCCGTGGCCGGATGCTCAAGCACGGGGGGCGGTGGCGATTCGCCGGCCGCTTGCAACAGCCCCGGCGTGACGCCCGACCAGGTGAAGATCGGTTTCGTGTACTCCGACTCGGGCACCGGGAGCAGCTCGCTCTCCTCGGCCCGCGCCGGTCTCGACGCGCGGATCGGACTGGCCAACCAGGAGGGCGGGGTACACGGCCGCCGCATCGCCTACGAGTGGCGCGACGACGGCTCGTCCGCGACGGAGGACGCACGTGCCACCACGGAGCTCGTCCGCGACCGCTCGGTCTTCGGACTGGTGACGGCCACGGCGTTCCTCAGTGGCTCGGTGGAGAGCCTCGCGGCGCAGAAGGTCCCCGTCTCGGGCCTCATCCAGCCGGCCTGGGCCAACTACCCGAACCTCTTCTCGTTCATGTACGAGGTCGCGCCCGAGGCCGCCGGGCAATACCTCCAGCTCAACGGCGCGAAGAAGGTCGCCTTCCTGGTCACCGGATCGGGGGCCTTCACGCTGGAGACAGTCGAGCGGTACAAGGCCGCCTTCGGCAGGATCGGGCTCGCGACGGCCGACACCATCTCCTTCGCACGGAGCACCGACAGCCCGGCCCAGGTGGCGCAGCGGCTGTCCAGCATGGGCGCCGACGCGCTGGTCGGCTTCTCGACCCCCGAGGACTTCGCCGACGTGCTGGGGGCCGCCCGCGCGGCCAACGTGAGGATCGTCAGCAGCCTCTCGCTCACCGGGTACGACCGCAACGTCCTGCACCAGCTCGGGCCGTCCCTCGCCGGGGTCTCGTTCGGGGTGAACTTCAAGCCGTTCGAGGTGGGTGACGCCCCCATCCAGCGCTACCGCGACGCCATGACCCGCTTCGCACCCGAGACCGTCGTTCCCGAGCAGCAGTTCGCGATGTACGCCTACCTGTACACCGACCTGTTCCTGCGCGGGCTCGAGATCGCCGGCGACTGCCCCACCCGCGAGGCCTTCATCAGCGGGCTGCGGAAGGTGACCAACTACGACGCCGGTGGCCTGATCGAACCGGTGAACCTCGGCACCAACGCCACCCAGCCGCTGCAGTGCAACGCGTTCGTCCGGATCAACCAGACCGGCGACGCGTTCGAGGTGGCCAACCGACGGCTCTGCGCCGACGGCTCCAGTTCCTGACCAGCCGGCCACCCTGCTGGACGGTCGGCCGTTCAGCCGGGACTTCGACCGACAAGCAGGCGGCGGTCCCGCGGGAGTCGACTCCCGCGGGACCGCCGCTTCCGTTCGCGACGGATCTCAGCTGGCGGGCGTGGCCGCCCGGTGGCGCGGGATCGCCAGCGCGGCGACCGCCGCCGCCACCGCGGCCCCGGCGTACAGCCCGAACAGCTCCCGGTAGCCGGTGAGGGAGGGCAGCTCGGCCGCGCCGACGGTCATCGTCTCCGCCACCAGGATGCTCCCGCCGATGGCGCTGGCCAGCGAGCTGCCGATCGCCCGGAACAGCGTGTTCAGGCCGTTGGCCGCGGCGATCTCCTCCGGCGGGGTGTGCGCGTTGATCAGTGACGGCATCGCCGCGTAGCCGATGCCCGTCCCGATGCCGACCACCGTCGTACCCGCGATGATCTCCGGCATGGACCCGGTGAAGGTGATCCGCGCCAGCCATCCGACGGCGACGATGACCGCCCCAGGGCGAGGGTCTGTCCGGCGCCGCGCATCGCCACCAGCCGCGCGGAGACCGGGGCGAGGAACAGCATCCCCAGGGCGCCGGGCAGCAGGACGAGGCCGCCGACGACCATGGAGGAGCCGAAGCCGTACCCACTCGTCTCGGGTGCCTGCACGTAGGACGACGTCCCGATCAGCAGCGCGATGTTGTCGGTCAGGGCGGCGAGCAGCGAGCCGACGACGAGCATGGCGAGGGCGACCAGCAGCAGCCGGCGCTTGCCGAACATGTCACCCAGCCGGCCGAACACCGGCACCGCGATGGCGGCGACGAGCAGCGTCGAGGTCAGCAGCCACTAGACCTCGCTGGCCGAGGCGTTCAGCTCGGCGGGCAGCGTCGGCAGCACCGGCACGAGCAGGGACTGCGACATGGACACCATGAGCGCGCCGAATCCGACGACGACGAGCTCGGCCCGCGCCTGCCCCGGTGAGGTGCGGGCGCGGGCCTGCGCCGAGCGTGGCTTCGTCTGCGTGGACAGATCGGTCGTGTTCGGCCCTTCGTGGGTCGCGTCGGCCTGGCCCTGCGCCGCTGCGACCGGCCGCACGACCTAGGTCGTTAACGGAAGGATCTCTTCCGGTTAAGCTAACACAAGCGGAGGAAATCCTTCCGGTTCAAGGACGCGGACCAGCATGTGACGGCGGACTCAGCGCAAGGGAGGACCCACCGCAACCGGGGATCCAGCGCAACCCGGGACCCTGCGCAACCGGGGACCCGGCGCGGCGGACCGTTCCGTCAGCTGCGGGCGGCGGCGGCCGGCGCGAGCGCGTCGAGATCGAGGTTCAGCTCGAGGACGTCGACGCTGCGCTCGCCGATGAAGCCCAGGGCCCGTCCGGTGGTGTTCTCGTTGACGAGGTCACGGACCTTGCCGGCGGGCAGGCCGCGCTCGCGGGCGACCCGCGGGATCTGCAGCTCGGCGTAGGCCGGGCTGATGCCGGGGTCGAGGCCGCTGCCGCTGGCGGTCACCGCGTCGGCGGGCACGGCCGGGGTCTCGGGAGCGTCGCCGCGGACGAGGACCCGTTCACCCGCGGCGATGTCGTCGCCGGGGGCGCGGCAGGCGACCGCGATTCCCTGGTAGGTGGCGAGGAACGGGGTGGTGGGGCAGGGCTCGTTGGCGCTCACCACCCGGATGATCGGGCCGGCGGGACCGGGGCCGGCGTGGTAGACGGCGAGGACGGCCCCGACGCCGGAGGCGGTGCAGTACTTCCGGCCGCCGTCGACCCCCTCCCGCTCACCGATCGCCAGGCTGCGCTCGCAGACCTGGGTGAGCAGGCTCTGCCGGCTCTCGTCCTCGGGGGTGGCCAGGTCGTCGGGGGTGTCGACGACATCCTCGGGCCCGAGGTTGGACGCCGACGTGGCGGTCGGGTCGTAGCCGTCGCCCGCGGCGGACGGCCGGCTCTGGAAGTACGCGGGCAGCGCGTTGCCGTCGCTGTCGGTGAACGACTGGCCGATCAGGGAGGAACCGACCCGCTGGCCTTCCGCGTTGGTGACGAGGGAGCCGTCCGCCCTGTCTTTGAGGCCGGGGATCTGGGCTAGCGCCAGGATCGCCAGCGGGTAGGCCAGCCCGAGCAGGACGGTGAGGACGAGCAGGGCGCGCAGCGCCGCGAGGTGCTGGCGCAGCCAGGACGGAAGCCGAGTTGACATGGTTCAGCCCACTCCCGGGATGAACTGGACGAGAAGATCGATGACCTTGATGCCGGCGAACGGGACGACGATCCCACCGAGGCCGTAGACGTAGAGGTTGCGGCTGAGCAGCTTCGACGCGCTGGCGGGGGTGTAGCGCACACCGCGCAGCGCGAGCGGGATCAGCGCGACGATGACGAGGGCGTTGAAGATGACCGCGGAGAGGATCGCCGACTCGGGGCTGGCCAGCCGCATGACATTGAGCCTGTCCAGGCCGGTGTAGACGCCGGCGAACATCGCCGGGATGATCGCGAAGTACTTGGCGACGTCGTTGGCGATGGAGAAGGTCGTCAGCGCCCCGCGGGTGATGAGCAGCTGCTTGCCGATCTCGACGATCTCGATGAGCTTCGTCGGGTTGCTGTCGAGGTCGACCATGTTGCCGGCCTCCTTCGCGGCCGACGTGCCGGTGTTCATGGCCACCCCGACGTCGGCCTGCGCGAGCGCGGGCGCGTCGTTGGTGCCGTCGCCGGTCATCGCGACGAGCTTGCCGCCCGCCTGCTCCCTGCGGATCAGCGCGAGCTTGTCCTCCGGAGTCGCCTCGGCGAGGAAGTCGTCGACACCCGCCTCGTCGGCGATCGCCTTCGCGGTGAGCGGGTTGTCCCCGGTGATCATCACGGTGCGGATACCCATCCGGCGCATGGCGTCGAAGCGCTCCCGCATGCCGGATTTCACGACGTCCTTGAGCTGGATGACGCCGAGCACCCGCGCGGCCGGGCCGGACGGGCCGGACGGGCCGGACGGGCCGTCGATGACCTCGCCTACGACCAGCGGGGTACCGCCCGAGGCGGAGATACCGTCCACGATCTCCCCGACCTGGGCGGGTACCTGCCCCCCGTTCTCCCGCACCCACCGGGTGACCGCGCTTGCCGCCCCCTTGCGAACCCGCCGGGCGCCGACGGCGCTGGACGTCCCGGGGGCGCCGGGCGCGCCCGGGCCGGTGGGCTCGGGCGCCAGGTCGACGCCGGACATCCTGGTCTGGGCGGTGAAGTGCACGAACGTCGCGTGCGCCAGCTCGCCCGGGGTGCGTTCGCGCAGGCCGTGGTGCTCCTTGGCGAACACGACGACCGAGCGGCCCTCGGGGGTCTCGTCGGCGAGCGAGGAGAGCTGGGCGGCGTCCGCCAGCTCCGCCTCGCTCACGCCGCCGACGGCGAGGAACGCGCTGGCCTGCCGGTTCCCCAGGGTTATGGTGCCGGTCTTGTCGAGCAGGAGCGTGTTGACGTCGCCGGCGGCCTCCACCGCCCGGCCGCTCATCGCGAGCACGTTGCGCTGGACGAGCCGGTCCATCCCGGCGATGCCGATCGCGGAAAGCAGCGCTCCGATCGTGGTCGGGATCAGGCAGACCAGCAGGGACGCGAGCACGATCCCGGTGATCCCGTCACCGGTCAGGGTGGAGCTGTCCGGCAGCGCCGGCTGCTGGGCCTTCGAGTAGATCGCCAGCGGCTGCAGCGTGGCGACGGCCAGCAGGAAGATGACGGTCAACGCGGCCAGCAGGATGTTGAGCGCGATCTCGTTCGGCGTCTTACGCCGGTTCGCGCCCTCGACCAGGGCGATCATCCGATCGATGAAGCTCTCCCCGGGCTTCTGGGTGATCCGGACGACGATCCGGTCGGAGAGCACCCTCGTCCCGCCGGTGACCGAGGACCGGTCACCACCGGACTCCCGGATCACCGGCGCCGACTCGCCCGTGATCGCCGACTCATCCACGCTGGCGATGCCCTCGACGATGTCACCGTCCCCGGGGATGAGCTCCCCCGCCTCGACCACGACCAGGTCGTGCTGGGCGAGCCGCGGCGCCGGCACGCTCTCGACCGCGGCGCTCTCGACGGGCTGGCCCGCGCGCCAGCCGACGAGCCGGCGGGCGACGGTCTCGGTCCTGGCCCGGCGCAGGGCGGCGGCCTGCGCCTTGCCGCGCCCCTCCGCGACGGCCTCGGCGAGGTTGGCGAAGATCACGGTGAGCCACAGCCAGACCGTGATCATCCAGCCGAACGCCGACGGGTCGATGATCGCGAGAACGGTGGTGTACGCGGCGCCGACCTCGACGATCAGCATGACCGGGTTGTGCCACAGGGTCCGCGGGTCGAGCTTGCGCACCGCGCTGGGCAGGGACGTCCAAAGCTGCTTCGGGTCGAGCAGACCGCCCCCGACCCGCCGCGGTCGGGCCGGCTGCGTTTCCCGCCGGCCGGCGGCGCTGGCGCCGTCCTGGTGCGCGGCGATGGTGGTGGTACTCATCGGTCAGTGAATCCCTTCCGCGAAGGGCCCGAGAGCCAGCGCGGGAAAGAAGGTGAGCGCCACGATGATCAGCGTGACGCCGGCGAGCATCCCGACGAACTGGGGCCGGTGCGTCGGCAGCGTTCCAGCGGTGACGGGTACCGGCGTCTGCCGGGCCAGCGAGCCCGCCAGGCCGAGCACGAAAATTATCGGGAGGAACCGGCCGAACATCATCGCCAGCCCGAGCGCGGTGTTGTACCAGGTGGTGTTCACCGTGATTCCGGCGAAGGCCGACCCGTTGTTGTTCCCCGCGGAGGTGAACGAATAGAGAACCTCGGACAGGCCGTGCGCGCCGGAGTTGAGCATGCCCGCCCGCTGGCCGGGCAGCGCCATCGCGACCCCGGTGCCGAGCAGCACGATGATCGGCGTGGTCAGGAAGTACAGCGACGCGAACTTCATCTCCCGCGCGCCGATCTTCTTCCCGACGTACTCCGGGGTCCGCCCGATCATCAGCCCGGCGACGAAAACCGTCACGACGGCCAGGACCAGCATTCCGTACAGGCCCGATCCGACACCGCCCGGCGCCACCTCGCCCAGCATCATGTTGAACAGCAGGGAGGCGCCTCCGAGGCTCGTGTAGGAATCGTGGAAGGAGTTCACCGCGCCGGTCGAGGTCAGTGTCGTGGCGGTGGCGAAGATGGCCGAGTTCGCGACGCCGAACCGGGCGTCCGTGCCCTCGGCGGCGGCGCCGACGGCCTCGGGAACGGTCCCGTGGTGCGCGACCTGGAAGGCCATGTTCACCGTGAGGCTGCCCAGCGCGATCAGCGCCATCACCGCGACGATCGCCAGGCCCTGGCGCCTGTCCCCCACCAGCCGGCCGAAGGTGCGCGGCAGCGAGAAGCCGATCATGAGCAGGAGGTAGATCTCGAACAGGTTCGTCCAGGTCGCCGGGTTCTCGAACGGATGCGCGGAGTTGACGTTGTAGAAGCCGCCGCCGTTGGTACCGAGCTCCTTGATGACCTCCTGGCTGGCCACCGGCCCCCCGGTGATCGCCTGCCGGCCGCCGGCCACGGTCGTCACCACGTGGTTGCCGTGCAGGTTCTGGATCGCCCCACCGGCGATCAGCACGATCGCGCCGAGGACGCAGATCGGCAGCAGGATCCGCACGATCGTCCGCGTCAGATCGACCCAGAAGTTACCGATCTCGTCGCCGGTGCCCACGACGCCGTCCATACTGCCCGGACCGGCAGCGACGGGCGCGCGCCGGCGGGCGAAGCCGCGGACGACGGCGATCGCCACCGCGATACCGACCGCGGCCGAGGCGAAGTTCTGCACCGCCAGGCCGGCCATCTGGGTGAAGTGCGACATCGTCGACTCACCCGAGTACGCCTGCCAGTCGGTGTTCGTCGTGAAACTGACCGCCGTGTTCCAGGCCAGGGCGGGTGACACCCCGGAGAAGCCGAGATCCCACGGCAGGTGATCCTGGACCCGCTGCAACAGGTACAGGAACAGCACGGACACGGCGGAGAACGCAAGAACGCTGCGGGCGTACACCGTCCACCGCTGGCCCGCGTTCGGATTCACCCCCGTCAGCCGGTATATCGCCCGCTCGACAGGAAGGTGCTTCTCGCTGGTGTACACCCGGAACATGTAGTCGCCGAACGGCCGATACGTCGTGGCGAGGGCGCCGACCAGCAGCAGCGCCACCAGTATTCCGGCCACCGTCATGGACACTAGAAGCGCTCCGGGAACAGCAGGGCCGCGACCATGAGAACTCCCAGGACGATCGCCAGCACCAAACCTGCGACGTTCTCCGCGGTCACAGCCGCCCAACCCCCCGCAGAACAAGCGCCAACAGCACGAAACAGGCGACTGTCAGCGCGACGTACACGACGTCGAGCACGGTTCCTCCTCAGAGCATCGACGGCCCCGTCGTCCCTCCTGCCACTGGCGTCCAGAACTCGTGACGCGGGGCGAGCGACGTCAGTAAAACGTGACCAATGGCCAGATTGACGATCTCTCACAGGTTTCTAACGGCGACGCGGCGCTTTCTAACAGGACAGTAACGGCGATCATGAGAAACGCCGGGCGGGGCCGCGCCGGAGCCTTTCGCCGACCCCCGCGCCGGCCGCACCATGGGTGGGTGCCACGAGGAACCCTGCGGATCTACCTGGGCGCCGCGCCGGGCGTCGGCAAGACCTATGCCGCGCTCGACGAGGCCCACCGCCGCTCCGAACGGGGCACCGACGTCGTCATCGGCTTCGTCGAGACGCACGGCCGCCCGCGCACGGCCGCGATGCTCCACGACCTGGAGATCGTCCCCCGCCGGACGCTGACCTACCGGGGCGGCTCGTTCACCGAGATGGACCTCGACGCCGTCCTCGCCCGACGCCCCAAGGTCGCCTTCGTCGACGAGCTGGCACACACCAACGTCCCGGGCAGCCGCCATGCCAAGCGGTGGCACGACGTCCAGGAGCTGCTCGCGGCCGGCATCGACGTCATCTCCACCGTCAACGTCCAGCACCTGGAGTCGCTCAACGACGTCGTCGGGACCATCACCGGCGTCCCGCAGCGCGAGACCGTGCCCGACGACGTCGTCCGCCGCGCCGACCAGGTCGAGCTCGTCGACATGGCCCCGGAGGCGCTGCGCCGCCGGATGGCGCACGGCAACGTCTACGGGCCCGAGAAGGTGGACGCGGCGCTGGCCAACTACTTCCGCGTCGGCAACCTCACCGCGCTGCGCGAGCTCGCCCTGCTCTGGCTGGCCGGCAAGGTCGACGACCAGCTCGACCGCTACCGCGCCGACCACGGCATCGGCGGGACGTGGGAGACCCGCGAGCGCGTCGTGGTCGCCCTCACCGGCGGCCCGGAGGGGGACACGCTGATCCGCCGGGCCTGCCGGATCGCCGCCCGTGGCAAGGGCGCCGACCTGCTCGCGGTGCACGTCGCCCGCTCCGACGGCCTCACCGGCGCCGACCCGTCCGCACTGGCCCGCCAGCGGGCGCTGGTGGAGAGCCTCGGCGGCAGTTACCACCAGGTTATAGGCGACGACGTCCCCACCGCGCTGCTCGAGTTCGCCCGGGCCGAGAACGCCACCCAACTGGTGCTCGGCGCCAGCCGCCGCGGCCGCCTCGCCCGCATCCTCAGCCCGGGTATCGGCGCGACCACGACGACCAGGTCCGGCTCCATCGACGTCCACATGGTCACCCACCCCGAGGCGTGGGGGCACCGGCCGGCCCCGGCGGGCGGTGTGGACGCGGCGGCGCACCGGCCCGCCCGGCCTGGCTGGCCCGGCTGGCGGCTCCCCCGCGGTCGGACGGCCCTGGAACCCCGCCGGCGGATCATCGCCGCGGGACTCACGCTGGTGCTCGTCCCGGCGCTCACCGCCGGGCTCGCCGCGAGCCGCGGCACGTTCAACCTGACCACTGAGATGCTCGCCTACCTGCTGATCGTGGTCACGGTGGCGCTGGTCGGCGGGTTCGGGCCCGCGCTGCTCTGCGCCATCGCGAGCTCGCTGCTGCTCAACTACTACTTCACCGCGCCGGTTCGCGCGTGGACCATCGCCGACGGCGACAACGCGCTGGCGCTGCTCGGGTTCGTGCTCGTCGCCAGCCTGGTCAGTCGGGTGGTGTCCACCTCCGCCCGCCGCTACGAGCAGGCCGTGCGTGCCTCCGCCGAGGCCGCGACCCTCTCCGTGCTGGCCGGCAGTGTCCTGCGCGGCGAGGACGCGCTGCCCGCCCTACTCGCCCGGGCCCGGGAGACGTTCGGGATGACCTCGGTGACGTTGCTCGAACGCACCGACGACGACCAGGTCGGCGTGGAATGGAGCCCGGTCGCGACCATCGCCGGCACGGGTCCCGACGGCGCGAGCGTTGACGGCGCGAGCGGCGCCGGGCCGGGGACCTCCCAGGCGGGCGCCGGCGGACCGACCGGCGGCCGGGCGGACCCCGACGGCGACGGCGACGGCAGTGAGATCGTCGACATACCGGTACGGGAGGACCTGCGGCTGGTGCTGACCGGGCGGTCGCTGCCCGCCGCCGACCGGCGGATCCTCACCGCCTTCGCCGCCCAGGCCGCCGTCGCCCTCGACCAGCACCGGCTGCGCGAGGCTGCGGCCGAGGCCGCGCCGATCGCGGCGGCGGACAAGGTCCGCACCGCGCTGCTCACTGCCGTCAGCCACGACCTGCGGACCCCGCTGGCCGCGGCGAAGGCCGCGGTCAGCTGCCTGCGCGGGTACGACATCACCCTCACCGACGACGAGGAGGCCGAGCTGCTCGCCACCGCCGACGAGTCCCTCGACAAGCTGACCCGCCTGGTCGAGAACCTGCTCGACATGTCCCGCCTGCAGGCCGGTGCCCTGAGCGTCTTCCCCCGCGCCGTCGGACTCGACGACATCGTCCCCCCGGCGCTCGACGAGATCGGCCCGGCCGCGAACCGGATCGGCGTGCGGGTGCCCGACGACCTGCCGGACGTCCGGGCCGACCCGGTGCTGCTCGAGCGGGTCATCGTCAACCTCGTCACCAACGCCCTGCGGTACGCCCCTGCCGACACCCCGCCGGTGATCACCGCCAGCGCGCTCGGGGACCGCGTCGAGCTGCGCGTCGTCGACAGCGGGCCCGGCATCCCGGTGCGCCAGCGCGACAACGTCTTCCAGCCGTTCCAGCGCCTCGGCGACCGGGACAACACCACCGGGGTCGGCCTCGGCCTCGCGCTCTCCCGCGGCCTGGCCGAGGCCATGGGCGGCGCCCTCACCCCCGACGAGACGCCCGGCGGCGGGCTCACCATGGTGCTGTCGCTGCCGGCCGCACTCAACCCGACCGCCGTGACCAACCCGATCACCGCACCGCTGGACGTCCCCACCGGCCCGGCCGCGGACGACCGGGCCGGGTAAGGCGGACACGGCACGCCGTGCAGCACCGCGGCGATGATCGCGCCGATGGCGGGACCGGCGGCCCCGAGCGGAGCCCACAGGTCGCTGGCCACCAGCCGGCCGTCCGAGGTGTGCGGAGCGGGCCGCCCGGGAACCGCAAAGGCGTGTCCCAGCTGACGACACGGCCGAACGCGGTGCGCCGCTCGCTGCCCGATCTGCTGCGCTGGCTCGACGAGCTGCGTCGGCGCGGCCAGGTCCACCGCGACGACCGGCAGCGGTGCTGGCACGTGCTCGGCCATCCCGAGGCGGGCGCCGTCCTCGCGGACCACCGCTCGTTCACCTCGGACCTGCGCGGCCTGCTACCGCGGCCGGAGGACATGCCGGAGTACAACCTGCAGGAGGGCAGCTTTCAGGAGGACATGGAGCTGTTCCAGCGAGGCAACTTCGTCCGGCTCGACCCGCCCGAGCATCACCGGCTGCGCGGCCTGGCCAGCCGGGCGTTCACCTCGAGAACGGTCGCCGGGCTGGCCCCGCGCATCGCCGAGGTGACCACCGAGCTGCTCGACGCGACCGGCGGGCGGACCCGCCTCGAACTGATCGACGATCTCGCCTACCCGCTGCCGGTCATCGTGATCGCCGAACTGCTCGGCCTCCCCGCCGCCGACCGCCCGATGTTCCGGGGCTGGGCCGACGCCCTGTTCGACCGGGAGGTCGCGGACCCGGACCAGCCGCTGACCGAGCTCGCCGCGGCGAACACCCGAGCCGCCGTGCCCGTGCTGCGCGAGATGAACGCCTACCTGCTGGACCGTATCCGGGCCTGCCGCGCCCACCCGGGCGACGATCTCACCGGCCGCCTGGTCCAGGTCGAGGTCGACGGCCAGCGGCTGGCCGACGAGGAGATCGTCGGTTTCGTGGGCCTGCTGCTGCTGGCCGGGCACATCACGACCACGGCGACCCTCGGCAACGCCGCCCTGGCCCTGGACGAGCATCCCGGCGCGGCGGCCGAGCTGCGTGCCGAGCCGGAGCTGCTGCCGGCGACGATCGAGGAGGTCCTGCGGCTGCGGACCCCGTTCCCGCGGCTGGTGCGGCGGGCCGTCGCCGACACCCGGGTGGGTGATGAGGTCATCCCGGCCGGCGCGGTGGTGACGGTCTGGCTCACGGCGGCGAACCGCGACGAGCGGGTCTTCGCCGAGCCCGACCGGTTCGACCCGCGCCGCGCGCCGAACCCGCACATCGCCTTCGGGCAGGGCATCCACTTCTGTCTCGGCGCCCCGCTGGCGAGACTGGAGGCGAGGACGGCGCTGGGCATCCTGCTCGACCGGTACTCCGACATCGCGGTCGCCGCCGACGTCCCCGTCGAGCACCGCGACCCGTGGGCGATGGTCAGCGTCAACAGCCTGCCCCTGGACGTCCGCCCCCGCTGATCGCAGGCCGCCGCGGCGCTCTCCTCGGCACCGGTTCCCCGAACCCCGAACCACTCTGTTCGGCGGCCCCCGCCGGCCTTTCCGCTCCCCTGAAATCGACCGCGCCGAGGATCGTGGTGCCCACCGCCTGCCGACGGTCGTCGACGCCCGCCGGCTCATCGTCATGGAGGCCGGCCGGGCGCGCACCATCGACAGTCACGGCAAGCTGCTGAACACCTACCCGGTGTACCAGAAACTCGCCACAACCCAGCTCCGCGTTCCTCTCGGCACCGACTCGCCCCAGGTGACCGCCCGATCCGGCATTCCGCCGGACCTGCGACTTCAGCGCTGGGCCGAGCCTTCCACGGATACACACCTTGCCGCCGCCGACCGGCGTGTGTTAGACATCTGCCCAAGACGTTTGAGCGACTGCCAAATACACCGTGTTCCGTCCGCTCCCACGCTTTGGAAGGGACGCAGGTTGACCGACTGGACGACGACCGACTTCTTCAATGACGAGTCACTCGCCGAGGACCCGTACCCCTATTTCGACGAGCTGCGCTCGGTGTGCCCGGTGCTGCCTTTACCGCATCTCGGAGTGGTGGCGGTCACCGGTTACGACGAAGCGCACGAAGTTTACCGAGACGTGGACACGTTCTCGTCGTGCAACTCGGTCGTGGGCCCGTTCGCGACATTCCCGGTACCATTGGAGGGAGACGAGGTCGGGGCCATCATCGACCGCCACCGCGACCAGCTGCCGATGAACGAGCACATGGTCACGATGGACCCACCCATGCACACCCGCGAGCGGGCACTGGTCATGCGCATGCTCACCCCGAAACGTCTCCAGGAGAACGAGGCGTTCATCTGGCGTCTGGCCGACCAGCAGCTCGACGAGTTCATCGCGGACGGCCGGTGCGAGTTCATCCGGGCGTACGCACAGCCCTTCTCCATGCTGGCGGTGGCCGACGTCCTGGGCGTTCTGGAATCCGACCATCAGCGGTTCCGCGAGGGATTCGGGCTGACCGTCAGCCCCGGCCAGATCGGCGCCGGCGAACAGACCGACGGCGAGCTGAACGCGCTCGGCTGGCTCGACGCCTGGTTCGCCCGGTACATCGAGAGCAGGCGGCACGAGCCGCGCAACGACGTGCTGACCCAGATGGCGGCGGCCACCTATCCGGACGGGACGACGCCCGAGGTGACCTCCGTGGTGCGGGCGGCCACCTTCCTGTTCGCCGCCGGGCAGGAGACGACGGCGCGCCTGCTCGGCGCCGCGCTGAAGTTCATCGCGGAGAACCCGGGCCTCCAGGAGGAGATCCGGGAGCACCGCGAGCGCATCCCGGACCTCATCGAGGAGACGCTGCGGGTCGAAAGCCCGGTGAAAGCCGACTTCCGCCTGGCCAGACGGACGACGACCATCGGCGACGTCGAGGTACCGGCGGGCACCCCGGTCATGCTCCTCAACGGCGCGGCCAATCGGGACCCGCGCCAGTTCGAATGCCCGGCGGAGTTCCGCATCTCCCGCCGCAACGTCCGCCAGCACATCGCCTTCGGACGCGGAATCCACTCCTGTCCCGGCGGCCCCCTCGCCCGCGTCGAAGGTCGCATCAGCCTGGAGCGGATCCTCGACCGGACCAGGGACATCCGGATCTCCGAGGAGCACCACGGCCCGCCGGACGCCCGCCGCTTCGACTACGAACCGACCTGGATCCTGCGCGGCCTGACCAACCTGCACCTGGAGTTCACACCCGTCGAGTCGGCTCGATGACCCGCGTCGCCGTCGTCACCGGCGGGGCGTCCGGTATCGACATGGTCGCGACCAGTGGCCCCGGGTGGGATATGACAGGGAGATGGTCAGCCAACGCCAAGCTGGTTCGGCTACGTCGAGCACCCGCGACCAGCTGCTCGACGCGGCGGAGCAACTGATGCTGGAGGAGGGCTACGCCGCGGTCACCTCACGTCGCGTCGGCGCCCGGGCTGGGCTCACACCCCAGCTGGTGCACTATTACTTCCGCACAATGGACGATCTTTTTCTGGAGGTCTTCCGCCGCCGCGCGGACGTCGGCCTGGAGCTCTTCCGAGCTGCGCTCCAGAGCCGGCCCACGCTGCGGCAGCTGTGGGACCTACGCGACACGGGCATGACGACGCCCAGGTTCAATCTCGAGTTCATGGCGCTGGCCAACCACCGCAAGGCGATCCGGGTAGTCCTAACCGAGTACTACCGGAGCTACCGCGAGGTACAGCTCGCGGCATTCACGGCCGCCCTGGCGGACCTCGGTGTCCCGCCGGAGCGTTGCCCGCCGTTGGTGGCCCGACTGGTCATGATCGGCATCACCCAGATCATGGCGATCGACGCGGAGCTGGGCGTCGAGTCCGACAGCGAAGTTGTCGACGATTTCATCAGACGACAGATCGAAGACCTGGTCGAGCAAGGGCCGGAGCGGACCGACAGCGACACATAGCTCGCCCGCCGCGGGGGCCGATGCCGGGCCTGGTCTGAGTCAAGTCCGTTGATTCAGAAAGGAACTGGCACTATGCGGTGTAGAACAATTTCGGGCACGACCGTTTTCGGTTGTGATCAGCGTCCCGCAGGTAATGATCAGCCTGGCGGTATGCCTGGGTTCCAGGTCTCCAGGCGGCCGTGCTCGGTGCGGTTAGAGATTTTAGGCACGTGAGCCGGCCGTCTGCCGCCCGCCGACGGCACCGTCGCGCCGCCGCGGCGACAACGGCGGCGGTCCTGCTGCTGGCGGGCGCCGGATGCGACTCCGGTCGCGCCCCGGACGCCGCCTCCGCGCCCTGCACGACTCCGGGAGTCACCGACAGTCAGGTGCGAATCGGTCTGATCTATCCCGACACCGGCCCGCTGAGCTCGGTGTTCATGGCCGCCCGCAGTGGATTCGAGGCTCGCGTCGCTCTGGCGAACGCTGCCGGCGGCGTGCACGGCCGCATGATCAAGATCGTCTGGGCCGACGACGGAGGTAACCCTGCGACGAACGAGGCCGTCGCACGCAGGCTCGTGGAGCACGACGGCGTCTTCGCCGTCGCCGAGCTCACGACGGCCGCCTCGGGGGCTCTCCCGACCTGGCGCGTTTCCGCGAGACGATGTTCGATACGCATCGCAGACCTCGGATCCGGACCAGGTCACGGTCCTCAACTCCTACGTGGCGGCAGACATGCTGCTGCGCGGCCTGGCCGTCGCGGGCCCATGCCCGACCAGGGCCGGGTTCCACTCGAGGCTCCGGTCTGTCACAGATTACGATGCGGCCGGGCTCATGCCCGGTGGCCTCGACCTCAGCACCAACCGGGGAAGTCCGTCCACCTGCCTGACCTTCGCCGAGGTGAACGCGACGGGAACGGGCTACGAGGTCATTCCCGGTCCCGACGGCAGGCAGCAGTGGTGCGGCACCAGGCACAGGCTCTGACCGCCGGACACCCAGGGCGCGGCTACCTCTCGACAGCCAGCCGATCGAGGAGACCGCCCAGGGACTCGGCGGTCACTCCGCCGACGACACGGGTGGCGATCCGTCCCCTGGCGTCGAGCACGAACGTCGTGGGCAGGCCGGGCACCCCCGGCCAGCGCGCGGCCAGTGTGCCGTCGCGGTCGATGATGTTGGGGTAGGCGACCTCGTTGTGGCGCACGAAGCCCCGTGCCACGGTGGCCGGCTCCTTCTCGTTCACGCCGACGAAGGCGACCTGCGGATACCTCCCCGCAAGCATGACCAGGGCCGGTGTCTCGGCCCGGCACGGCGGGCCGTCGGCCGACCGCACCGCCCAGCGGCCCTCCGCCGAGCCGTCCGCCGCGTCGGCACCGATCGAGCACCCGCTCGCTCCCGGGCCGACCACCAGCGCAACCGCCGGCGGCACCAGCCGCCATGCCCATCGACGCATCGTCAGTTCGTCCCCGAGGGTGTACGCCACGTCTCCGCCCCCGGCCTCATCTACTACGAGTCGTAGAACTTCCACTTCGCCCCTTAGACACCAGGGATGGACGCCACGGCCGCCTTCCGGAATTCAGGCCATAGGACCTTGGACCGGGTACCTCGGCGAGAACCGAGGTCGGACAGGAACATCCCGGCCGAGGGCGCACACCGATGAGTTCGTGCCGTCCGGACAGTCCTCGGAGATGAGACGCCGAGGGCAGCGGCACCGCAGGCGCAGGATTGGGGCGTGAGCACCCATCCTGACCAGCCCGCAGCTCCCCGGCCCACGGCTTCCCCGCAGCCGCCGCATCCTCGGCTGCGCCCACATCCCCGGGTCCGCAACGAGCGGGCCCTGGCCGCTCGGGCGCGGACGTCCCAGGACAGGGTCTCGGACGCGATCACGGCATTCGCCGGGTCAATGCCCTTCGTCTACCTGCACGCCGCGTGGTTCACGATCTGGATCCTCCTGAACAAGGGGGCGTTCGGGGACGCGGCCGTCTTCGACCCCTACCCGTTCGGCCTGCTCACGATGATCGTCAGCCTCGAAGCGATCTTCCTGTCGACGTTCGTGATGATCAGCCAGAACCGGCAGGCCGCGAGGGAGGACATCCGGGCTGATCTCGACTTCGAGACCAATCTCCGCTCCGAGGTGTGGTCGGTGCACATCGGCAAGGCGCTTGGGCTGGACGCGGAGGCCATCGAGCGGCACGCCACGGAGGTCATCACTGAAAGCAAGGCCATGATCAGCCGCGGGGAGACGTCCTCGCGTCAGGTAACACCCCCGGCACAGAGTCAGTAGGACCCCACCCACGCCATATCGCCGTACGTAGGCCAACGCGGACCAGCCGGGCACCTCAGGCCGGCCACCATGCCAGTGGGCTCAACCCCGATCCATCCAGGTCGGCGCAACGCCAGAACCTGCCCTCCGTCCCCCCGATCCAGAGCTGCCCCGCACGCACACCGCGGGGTGCAGATTCCGCCGCGTGGTCGATGCAGCTCTCGTCTTACATGGCCGACCCGATGCGGGTCAGCTCACCGAAGGCCGTCCGGAAAAGATTCGCGAATGCCGAGGCGGCTTCGCGCCCGAAGAGGTGCCGGTGATACCCGAAAGTAACGTGGATGTTGTTACCGTAACCGGCCACGCAGATAAGCAGCCCCTGGGGCATGCCGACGGTAGCGGTGAAATAGACCGAGGATATCTTCGGCTCGTCGGAGGCCAGGCTGGAAAGCGAGCCGATGTTACTGACGGCGGCAGCGGGCGTGATGAGCGGGCGCGCCGCCCGCACCCCCCACCGCAGCAACGGGACTCGCCATGGGCCGGGAGTCAACTCGGTCGCGACCATACCGACCTTGCCCGCCACACCCGCGATGGGAGGGGCGGTCGCCGCCTGCTTCGCGCGTTCCGTCTGGTCCACGACGCGGGCGGCCAGCCTCGCCAGATCCGCCCGGTCCGTCGGTTCGGTGACCACCAACGCCTGACCGGTGTTGTTGCCACCCACCTCGGCCGCGTTTCCCAGACTGATCGGCATCCTGATGCGCAGCTTTCCGGATTCCCCGCCGCGTTGACGATTCCACCGGTCGATGGTGAGGTGGGTCGCGGCCATCAGAAGATCATTCACGGTGATTCGCCGCCCGGAGCCGAGCAGCACTCGGCCGGGCACCGGCAGGGTCAACGGCTGATAGCCGTAACCGGTGTCCCGCCCGGTCCCCATGGGCGTGATGTGTCGGCCGGAGCGTCGGGTGAAGGCGGTCCAGCCGGCCACGGCCGCCTTCGCGGCCGGCGGCACCCCGGCGGGCAGCCCGACATGGGTGTCGACAGGCCCCGCGGTGACCGTGGCCACTTCCGCCAGCCGGTACTCGGCGATGATGTCGGACAAAATCGTGGTAAGACCCATGCCGTCGACCGCGAGGTGGTGCGCGACGAGGGAAAGCTGGTCGCCGTCCGGTCCACGGACCAACGCGATCCGCAGCGGTGGATGGGCATGCAGGTCGAAACGGCCCGACACCATCATCTCGTGGACGTCCCAGCCGCTACTTCCGTCTTCGACCAGCCCGACGGAGCCTGCCGGCGGTTCGGTGCCGAACCGCCACGCATACTGGCGCGCGCCGTAGAGGGCCGCCCGCATCATGGGATGCCGGCGACTCGCCTCACGCACGGCACACCGGAGCCGCGCCGCATCCAGCTCGCCTTCGAACTGCACGAGAAAACCGCAGGTCAGCGGCGCATCTGGCCGATCGGAGGCGGCCAGGATCTGTTCGCTCGACGTGAGGAACCGGTCGGGAACAGGCCCCGGCGAGCAGCCCTGACTCTGGACATCGACCTGCACTGACACCCGCCTTCTCAAAGTAGCCAGCACACGTTATATGCGTTGGGGGTTCAGGTTCTCCGATCATCCGACAGTGGACTTGTGACGTGGCTTTCCTCCCGGCGCCTGCCGACGACCGATCACCGTCGGCGTTTCACGCCAGCAGCACCCATGATCAAGCAGCGTGAAAAGTTAGGCTATTTCACGGCGGCTCCAGCCTTGATGATCAGCAATATTCCAAAGATGCAGATGGGGTCATGTCCACGGATGCGGTCGACGCGCCGGCGAGGCGAACGGACGCCGGGATGACTGTCCTAGCCACGGTAACGTCTGACGATTGATCGACCCCGGCCGCGAGCGACCGCGAGCGACGAAGTGCCGGTGCGATCGGGGATCGCCTGCGCGGATGATCCCGAAGAAGCCCGCCGCAGCATTTCAGCCGCGCGAATCCCTCCTCACGACAGAACCCGGCATGGTAGCTATACGAAAAATGGTACGCTTGCGTGACCGGGTCAGTACTCAACGTGGGCAACCGGGGCATCGGGAGCGTGGATGACGGGGCCGTAGTGCTCGGCGAACAGCAGTTCCGCCTGCCCGTCGAGGGAGAGCAACGTGCCCGCGTCGTCGTACAGCGCGGTCCCTGGGCCGCCGTCCGCGAGGCGACTGGAGCTTCATGGCCGCCTCGCGGGTGGCGAGCGCCCGCAACGCGGCTCCGACGGCCGGTGCGATCGCGCGGACGAGCTCGACCTCCGCGGGCGTGAACGGCGCCCGGCTGCGATCGCGCATCAGGTCGACGACACCCCAGGTCGTTCCACCGAGGCGGAAGGCGGCCCGCAGCTCGTCGCCGTAGCCCTGCGGGGCGATGAACTCGCGCCACCGGGTGCTGCGCGCGGGCTGGTCGTCGGTGACCGCGTACAGCGTGGCCGCGCCCGCCTCCGACCGGGCGACGTCCCGGAACAGCAGCGACCTCGGAGAAGAGGAGACACCGAACCAGGGCGCGCACCCGAACGACGTGGTCCAGCTCCCGAAGGTCCACGAGAACGACCTGGTGTACGTCGACGACGTCGAGTACCGGGTGACGATCACCGGTTTCCTGCTGGGCCAAGGGTCACGGAGAAGGCGAGTCTCCACCTTCGACGTCCCCGAGGGCGGTTCCATCAGCGCCGGGATCTTCGCGCGCTTCGAACGGACAAGCCCGCCCGGCTCCTGAGCCGCGACACGGACCCCCGGTCGGACCCGACAACGGACACACCCACCGGATCCGGCCTTGAGGGACATCGATGGCTATAATCCGCTGGCTGGGCCGAAGGGCCCGCGGGGGGGCGTGTCTCGGAGAGGCGCGCAGTCAGGGGGCAAATCCATGGTATCTCTTCGAATGCTGCCCAGAAATCTGGTCGCAGCGGCTCTCGCTATCGTCATGATGGTGGCGGTTATCGGTTTCGGGCAGGGGACCGCCCATGCAGCCACCTGTTCGGATCGTCAGTTGCCGGTTTCCTCTGCCGCCTCCTATCTGGGAGTTGACCGCCGGCACTCCGCGCAGTTCCGCGGAGTCCTCTCCGGCGGTGTGACATACGTCAACTTCTGGTTCGACGGCGTTTACCGTGGCCTGTACAACGCCAACGGAGTCCTCGTAACGGGTTCAGCGCCTATCTCGGCGCTCTACAAGACGGTGACAACGACCGAGATCTGGCTCGGCCGAGTTCGCCAGGTCGTCAAGAACGTTCCCTACCTTCGGGTGTGCGGCAACTACTGGATCAAGCTTTCCTGAACCCGTACGGGGCTGTTGTACCGGGATGAGTCACGGCATTCCGGGCCCCCTGGGGCGATGGTGGGCAGCCAGCGCGGGCCAGCCCGGCGAACGCGGGCGACAGCCGCGCTGGTCCCGGCGGATGTCCTGAGCGGGGGCGTGCTCTGAGCAGTCATCGTCGGAGCACGCCGTCAGTTCGGTCGACGTTCCGCGCGGCCGAATCCGTCTCTCGCAAGGTCGCGTGAGAGTGAATGGGTGAAAATGGTGACGTGACCACCCCGTGCCAGGCTGTCGCCCTACCGGCCGAGCTGGCGGGTGGAAGATAGGCTTTCATCGGTTGGGCTGATCATCAGCCTCGTGATACCTGATTGGCGGGGTGTGGCGGTTTCGTGACAGTTCAACGGCGGGCGGGGGCGGCGCGGGAGCGAGTGCTGGCCGTTGCGTTGGAACTGTTCGCCCGGAACGGCGTCAGCGGTACGTCGATTCAGATGATCGCTGATGAGCTGGGTGTGACCAAGGCAGCCGTCTACTTCCAGTTCAACGCCAAGGAGGAGTTGCTCCGGGCGGTGGTCGCTCCGGCTCTCGAGGAGATGCGGAGGGTGACCGAGGCAGCTGAGGCCCGCCGCCGGCCGGCTGATCAGTTGTCCACCGCGCTGACGGGCGTGGTGGATATGATCATCAATAACAGCCGGCTGAACGCGGTCGTGTGGGCTGATCCCGCCGTGAGCCGCCTGACCCGGGAGGACCCGATTCTGCGGGATCTCGTGGCCAGGCTGGACCGGATCCTGGCCGGCCCGGACCCGGATGTCGAGGCGCTCGTGACCACTGTGATGGTCAGCGGCGGTCTGATGGCCGCGACGACGGATCCGCGGCTGGCCGACCTCGACAAGGACGTCCTTCGGCGCCAACTGTTGAACACGGCGCGCCGCATGCTGGGCCTACGCGCCATCCGCACCCAGGTCTGAGGGCACATCTGAGGGCACATTGGCGTCCGCGGTTCGCATGGCCGCGCCGAGCGTGGGCAGCCTTTGCAGGCGCGAAAAACACCACCTTTCCTCCCGGCGGGATCATCTCGCCCATGGCGGACAGCGGCCGGACTCGTGCGGCCGCTGTCCGAATTCCATTACCCGAGCGCGAGGCCGCGCACGGACCTCCTATGCCGGGTGGACGCTCACCGGGATGCCGCAGTAGCGGACCATGCCGGTGACGATGTCGACCTGGCTCTTGTCCGTCAGCCGGTTGACGTTCGCCGACTGGTGGCCGTGGGGTATCGAGACCGCTCCACGGCGGATGGTGCCGTCGACCTTCGCGATCCCGGTGATCTCGCCGCTGGTCGAGCGGACGGTCACCGGCTGACTGTCGACCACGCCGGCCGCTGCCGCGTCGTCGGGATGCAGGATGATCTCGGGCTGTTCTCCGAGGTAGTCGAACTGGGAGTTCAGATGGCGCTTCTGGCGTCGTGGTGTGAGGACGAGCGGGGCGGGAGGCTGGAGCGCGGCCAGCTGGTCGACGAGCAGCCGGGGAGCGAGGCGCCATCCCCCCATCCGCTCGACGTGCCCGTCCACCCACGGCGCGGGAATCTCGCGGGGTACCTCGACCCAGCCTTCGGAGACGACCTCACCGAACGGGCGCCGGGCGTGGGCGGTGATCTCGGCGAGCAGGGTGTCGTCGGTGACCTGCCCGGATCTGCTGTCGGCGAGCTGGTAACCGAGGCGCTGTCCGAGTTCCGCGAGCACCCACCACACGGAACGCCGGTCCCCGACCGGTTCGACGACGGCAGGGGTGTGCTGGACGGCGACGCGCTGTATCAGGAAGTCCCACAGGCTCACGTCGGCCCGCTCCAGCTGGTCCTTGGTCGGCAGGACGTGGGTGGACAGGGCCGTCGTCTCGTTGCCGATGATCTCGATGGTGGCGAACAGCTCCAGGTCCCGCAGCGCGGGAACCAGCGTCTCGGTGTCGGGGAAGGCCGCGACGAGATGGCCGCCGAGATTGAGGACCGCCCGGATGTTGCCCGCGCGGATCTCGTCGGCCAGAACGGCACAGGGCCACTCGCCGAGAAAGGACTGTGTCTCCGGACGGCTGCGCGGGCCCGGCCCGAACGAGCCTTCGGGCGGCGAGATCGGCAGCTTGAAGGCCTCCAGCTGGTTTTTGAAGCCGGGGTGGAACCATGCGCCGCCGGGCTGGTTCATCGACCCAGTGATAATCATTAGTGACCAGGCGAGCCACTGCGTGACGTTCGCGCTGGACGCCATGGTGACGCCGGTTCCGGTTTCGATCGCGACGCGCCCCGCTCGTCGCACGCCGGCGAGGAGCGCGGCCAGCTCGTCGGCGGAGACATCGGCGATTCGGGCGGCGTGCTCCAGAGTGAACGGCTCAACGGCGGCAGCCAGGATCTCGCCACCCTGGGTGTGACGGGAGAGCATCTCGCGGTCGGCGCCGTCGCGGAGGATCTCACGGACAAGGTAGGCGAGGACCGCGTAGTCGGTGCCGGGACGCGGCGCGAGATGGTGGCCGGCCAGGCGGGCGGTCTCGGTGTGACGGGGGTCGATGACCCACACCTCCGCCCGCTCCCGCAGCGCCCGTAAGGTGCCCGTGGGGTTCGGCATCGCGACGGTGTGCCCGTGGGACACCACCGGGTTGCTGCCGACGAAGAGGACGAACGAGGCGTTGTCGTAGTCGGGCCGGCCGCTGAGAGCCGGTGAACCGCCCACCAGATCCGCGGTCAGCACCTTGGCCGTTCCGTCGATGGTCATGGGACTGAACTTCGCCGGCGTGCCGATCGCGGCGTGCAGGGCCTGCGCCATCCGGTAACCGGCGGCGTCCATGCCGATGCCGCTCCCGAAAAAGACACCGACCGACTCGGGCCCGTACCGCTCGATGATGTTTCGCAGCCGGGCGCCGAGATCGTCCAGGCACTCCTCCCACGTCGTCGGCCGCAGCTCCCCGTCGACCTTCATCAGCGGACGCTCGATGCGATCCGGATGATGGTGCATCTGCGGGAGTGACCGGCCCTTCGGACAGGTGTATCCCCGCGACAGTGGGTGGTCACGGTCGCCCCGTACCCGAACTACCTTGTCACCAGCCGTCTCGACGAGGATGCCGCACACGGACGTGCAGATCCGGCAGAAGCTGCGGACCGTCCTCGTGTCGGTAACCGATATCTCCGTCATCGTCACCCTCCTGGTTCTGGCACCGGTTCACCAGCTCAGCCACCGATCGCCGACATCGGCCGGTCGGGCCGACCGACCCGGGCCCGGGCCCGGGCCCGGGCCACCGTCCACCTCGAACAGCTCGGCCGGCGCGCTGCCCCGGCCGGCCAGCGGCGTGAGCGTGAACTCGGCGCGCAGGGAGGCAGGGATCTCCGGTGCGGTGATCGCACGGAACCGGTCCGGCGAGGTCGTGTCGAGGGAGACGTTCACCCGGTCCAGGCCGGCCGACCAGCTTCGGCAGGCTGGCACGCAGCGTCGGCTCACCGCCGGTGAGCCGGCCCGGGTCGGTCAGCGAGACACTCAGATCGGTCGAGATCCGCCCGAGCCTGTCGAGTAGACGTGCGCCTCCTAAGGCAGGCGTCACCGGAACCTCCGGAGGACGCTCCGGCCTTCAGACCTGGGAGGCATCCGGGTTCCCCCGGAGCGGGGCCGTCCGAACATCGATTGATCCTCGTGGGCCGGGCGGCTCACGGCCTGGCGCGGCCGTCACCACCAGGAAGAGCCGACAGTTTTGATCACCAGGTCGGCGCGCCGGGACCGGACGCCGACATGACACTTCCAACCTGAGCGTGACTTAGCCTAGACGTGCGTCAAGGCTTTGCATAGACGAACGTCAAGGCCCACGGTCTTCGATCAAGCAGTCGGCGGGCCGGTGTTGACCTCCCGTGAGGGGTTGGCGCTCAGAGTGAGACGGCCATATCCCTTGGCGGCTTCGTCGCCGGTGGTGCGGTCACGCCCCTGTAGGGCCGGCGCCCGTCACGATGCCCACGGAGGTCATGGTTCGACCACCACCCGCAGCGCTCCGGCCTTGCGGTCGGCGGCTACCCGGAACGCCTCGACAGCGTCCTCAAGCGGGAACCGATGGGTGATCAGCGTGCGGGCGATCTCCGGGTTGTCGGCGAGCATGGCCGCCGCGTCCTCCATCTCGCGCCCGTTCGCGTGCCGGCAGTAGCTCATCGAGGGGATGAGCCGGGCCTCACGGTGGAACAGCGGAGACCAGTTGACTTCCACCGTGCCCATGTGGAAGCCGACGACGACCACCGTCCCGCCCGGCGCCACGAGGTCGACGGCGCGGGCGAGGCTGGCCGACGTTCCCGCGGCCTCCACGACCACGTCGTACAGGCCCGTGGTCCCGACCTTGGCCCCGAGGCGCTCGCCGGCTTCGACCTGGTGCGGATGGCGTGCCTCGAGGTCCACCTCGGGAGCACCCTGACGGCGCGCGCCGGCGGCGGCGAGCAGGCCGAGTGCACCGGCCCCCACGACAGCCAGCCGGGTGTCCGGACCGGTGCCGGCCAGCCGGAGGGCGTGCCAGGAGACCGACGCGGGCTCGACGAGCGAGGCGTCGCGGATATCGAGACCGGGCGGCAGCGCGACGAGCCGCTGCGAGGGGACGCGGAACTGCTCGGCCATCCCGCCGTCCGCGCTGGAGCCCAGTGCCCGATGGATGTGGGTGGGGCACAGGTTGTACCGGCCGTCCAGACACAGGTCGCATTCCATGCACCCGTAGAGCGCCTCCACGACGGCCCCGGTTCCGTCCGCGCGGACGCCGGCCAGCTCATGTCCGATGACCCGTTCCAGCCCGAACCGCATGTACATCAGGTCCGAGCTGCAGATGCTCGCTGCCGCGATCCGGATGACCTCGTCCCCGACTCCCGGTGGCTCGTCGAGGTCGACGACGGTGATCTCTCCCGCTTTGGGGCGTGCGGCCTTCACGTGCGTCGGCGGGCGGCGGGCAGGAGGGCCGGGTGCTGGGTGAAGTGGTCGATCCCGGGCATGTCGGTGCCGGGAGGCACGATCTTGTCGATGGCGTCGAGGACGTCCTCGTCGAGGTCGACGTCCGCCGCGTTCAGCGCGTCCTCGAGGTGCTTCATGGTGCGCGGCCCGATGATCGTCGAGGTGATGGCGGGGTGGTTGGCGACGAAGGCCATGGCCAGCTCGGTCAGGGTGATGCCCGCCTGGTCGGCGACGCCGCGCAGGGCGTCGACGGCGTCGAACCGGACAGGGGAGGAGCGCTCGGCGGCCGAGCTGACGGTTCCCTGCATGAAGGGGCTGTCCGGGTCGTAGCGTGAGCCGGTCGGCGGTTCCTGGCCGCGCTGGTACTTGCCGGTCAGCCAGCCGCCGGCGAGTGGGCTCCAGGGGATGACCGCCATCCGATGCCGCTGGCAGGCGGGCAGGACCGCCTGCTCCACCGACCGGGCGAAGACCGAGTACTGCGGCTGCTCGCAGACGAACCGTTCACCGCCGCGCCGGGCCGCCGTCCACTGGGCCTCGACGATCCAGTCCGCCGGGAACGACGACGAGCCCAGGTAGAGGACCTTGCCCTGCCGCACGAGGTCGGTCAGGGCACCGAGGGTCTCCTCCAGATCGGTGTTCCAGTCGAGCTTGTGTATCTGGTACAGGTCGATGCGATCGGTGCCCAGCCGGCGCAGGCTGCCCTCGACAGCCTGCATGATCCATCGACGTGAGGAACCCCGCTGAAGCTGGCCGCCCATGGGGAAGAAGCACTTGGTCGCCAGCACCACGTCATCCCGGCGGGATTTCACCGCCCGTCCGATGATCTCCTCGCTCTCGCCGTGGGAGTACACGTCGGCCGTGTCGATGAAGTTGATTCCGCCGTCCAGCGCGCGGTTGACGACCCGCACGCTGTCGTCGGGATCGACGTTACCCAGCCGGCCGAAGTTCATCGTGCCCAGACACTGGGTGCTTACCTCGACACCGGTTGTTCCGAATCTGCGGTATCTCACAGGACTCCCTCAGCGGGCTGGCCACGTGCCGGCCGCGCCTTCATGGCATCGGATGATCGGTAGGTCGAATGATCGGTAGGGATGAATCTGTACGGGCCTATACGACGATCGGGAGCTTCTCGTAGCCGCGGACGGTGCTGGTGTGCAGCCGTGCCGCATTGTCACGGTCGACCTCCCAGGTCGGGAAGCGGCGCAGGGTCTCCTCCAGCGCGATACGCCCCTCCATCCGGGCGAGCGCCGCGCCGAGGCAGAAGTGCGCCCCGCGGCCGAACGCGACGTGGCTGTCGACCCGCCGCCTGATGTCGAAGCGGTCAGGGTCGTCATACCTGCGCCCGTCACGCCCGGCGGACGCGGTCAGGAGGATGATCTTCGACCGGGCCGGGATGGTGGTGCCGTGGAGTTCGACGTCCCGGGTGGTGACGCGGCCCTGGACGGGGGACGGCGACTCGTAGCGCAGCGTCTCCTCGACCGCGTTCCCCAGCAGCGACGGGTCCACGGCCAGCTCCGCCCGCTGGTCGGGGTGCGCCTCGAGCGCATCACACGCCCAGCCGAGCAGTCGCGCCACGGTCTCGGTGCCGGCGGCCACGAGCAGCGCGGTGAAGTCGGCGGCCTCGGAGGTGGTGAGCTGACGGGTCCCCCCGTCGGTGGCGATCTCCGCCTGCACGAGTGCCGTCATCATGTCGTCCCTGGGCGCAGCCCGTCGCGCTTCCAGCTGTTCGGACAGGTAGGCGTGGAACTTGGCAGACGCCGCCATCGAGATGTCGTTGACCATCCCCTTCTCCGGATCAAGGTGGAAGGTCTGGTCGATCGTGTGGCGGATCTCCTCACGGTCGGCCGGGTCCACCCCGATCAGCTGGGAGATCACCATCGACGGGAGCAGTGCGGCGAAGTCCTGGATGTAGTCGAACCCGCCACCGCCGACCTGCCGGTCCAGCAGCTCCGCGCAGATCTGCCGGATGTGGCCCTCGAGCCCGCCGACCCGACGCGGCGTGAACGCCCTCGAGACCAGCACCCGCAGCGTCGTGTGGATCGGCGGATCCATGAAGATTATCTGCCCGGTCTTTAGCGGCTCGGGCGACATGAGTTCGAGAACCGTGCCGTACGCCGAGCTGTACGTGGCGGTGTCCAGATGGGCGGCGTCGACGTCCGCGAACCGGGACAATGCGTAGAAGTCCATTTTCTCGTTGCGGTACACGGGTGCCTCGTCCCGCATCCGGTGCCAGACCGGATGCGGGTCGACATGGAACTCCCGGTCGAACGGGTCCCAGTACAGGTCTTCTGTCACGGATGACGGGCCTCTCTTCGCAGAACCCGGATTCGGCGGGAAGCACCGCTCGGGCGGATGGCGCGGCTCCTCGTTGTCTCGCCGGCCGCGTGGCGGTGGATCAGGTGGTCTGTCGCTGCGCGTAGAGGCGGGCCCATTCCTTGCGGGAGCGGATGGTGGTGTCGACGTCGGTCGCGATCGCGCGACGGGCGCCGACGGTCGCGCGCTCCTTGGGGATCTCGGAGAACGGGTCCCAGTTGAAGAACCGGCAGGCGTTCCGCCAGGTGATCTTGTCGATCTCCTCGTCGGTCGCACCGGCGTTGTTCAGCTCGTTGAGCACGAACTCCGGCGCCTCGGGCCAGATCGAGTCGGCGTGCGGGTAGTCGCACTCCCAGGCGATGATGTCGATCCCGATCTCACGGCGCAGCTTCAGCGACGTCGGGTCGGTGACGTAGCAGGCGAGTGAGTGGTCGCGGAACACCTCGCTGGGCAGCTTGCCGCCGAAGTCGCGGCGCAGCCAGCGCTGGTTGGTGTAGTGCCGGTCGCAGCGGTCCAGGTAGAACGGGATCCAGCCGATGCCGCCCTCGGAGAAGGCGAACTTCAGGTCCGGGTAGGTCCGCATCGCCGGGCCCCACAACAGGTCCTGCACGGCCAGCGAGGAGATCTGGCACGCCAGGATGATCAGGTTGTCGATCGGCGCGTCCGGGGCGAGCTTGAGCGCGCCGAACCCGGTTCCGATGTGCAGGCACATCACCATCCCGGTGTCGGACAGCGCCTCGAACACCGGAGCCCAGAAGTCGAGGTTGTGGTAGCTGGGCAGGCCCTCGAGGTGCGGCAGCTCGGGCATGGTGACCGCCCGGCAGCCCTTCGCCGCCACCCGGCGGATCTCGTTCACCATCAGCTGCGGGTCCCAGGTCGGGAGCAGCGCCAGCGGGATGAACCGGCCCGGGTAGGTGCCGGCCCACTCGTCGATGTGCCAGTCGTTGTACGCCTGGATCATTATGACGGTGAGGGGATCCTTGAAATGGTTGAGATGCCCGGCGCTGAACCCGGCGAACGTCGGGAAGCACATCGACGCCAGGATCCCGTTACGGTCCATGTCCCGGACCCGGTCGTGGATGTCGTAGACGGCGGGGCGCATCTCGGCGAAGCCGGCCGGGTCCTTGGCCCATTCCTCCGGCGGCCAGGTGATCACGGCGTTGAGGCCGCTGACCCCGGTGACCCGGCCCTGGTAGATCCACCGGTCCACGCCGGACTCGTCGGTCTCGACGTGCGGCGCCTGGTCGGCCAGGTTCGCCGGCAGGTGGTTCTTGAACATGTCCGCTGGTTCGACCACGTGGTCGTCGATGCTCACCAGAATCAAGTCGTCGACGTTCATGACCCTCCTCCGTGGGTGCTGGCCTGACAGGCGTATCCGGTCAGATATCTGTGGTCCGGTCCCGGCCGTGCCGGGGGTTCTCACATTTTTCGGAAGTCCCAGCTGGTGATTTTCTCCGGGGTGAGGCGCAGCCAGGCGTGGCGGCCGTCGTAGTGCATTTCGTCGCGGCCGGTGTATTTCTGGGCGAAGAGCTTTTCCGGTGTTTCGAGGTCCGGGTCGGGGGTGCCGGTCCGGGGAGCTTCTCCGACGCTTTCGAGCTTCCCGCGGAGCTCGACCCCGTGTAGCTCGTTGAAGGCGTGGCCGCCATCGATGAGCACGGCCACTCGCGGGTCGCGGGCGATGTCGGTCCAGCGCTGGCTCTTCACGACCGAGTTGAGCCACAGCGCGGCGCCGTCCCACACGAACCACAGCGGAGTCAGATGTGGTCCGCTCGGGCTGGACGTCGCCACCCGGCAGGTTCGCTCCTCGGTGAGGAACGCATCGATCTCGTCCCGGCTCATGGCGATCTTGCGGCCCCGGCGCTGCTCTTTCATCGGTTTCGTCCTTAATGGATGTCGAGTGCCTGCTGCGTGGTGGTGTGCCGAAGTAGGGACGGACGGGCCCGACGGCGAGCGCCGCCAGGCAGCCGGTCACCGACCGAGCATGAATTTCACGATGGGTGTGGCCGGGGGGAAGGAGTCGGAGATGCCGGCGGTGAAGTAGCCCGAGTCGGTGACGATGGTGATGCCGTTGATGGCGGAGGCGGCGTCGCTGCAGAGGAACAGCAGCGGGTAGGCCTGTTCCAGGGGGGTCGCGGCCTCGATGCCCAGCTCGGCCCGGTAGTCGGTACCGAAGCCGAGCCACCTCTCCTCGTTCGCCCGCGCGAGGGGGGTGTCGGTGGGGCCGGGGCAGATCGCGTTGATGCGGATGCCCTGCTTGAGCAGGGGCATCGCCTGGGTGGCGACGTAGGCGCAGACGGCCTGCTTGCTCCACATGTAGTCGGCCTTGCCGTGCTCGACGGCCCACTTGGTGGCTTCGTCGAAGTCGGTGATGGCCAGGTATTCCTTGAGTAGCGGGAGGTTGGCCTCCCAGCCGAGGCCGGCCGCGGAGGAGATGAAGCCGATCGCGGAGCCGCGGGGCAGCAGCCCGCCGGCCAGCAGGCGGTCGATGAGGTAGCGGTGGCCGATGAAGTTGATCCGCTCGATGCCCGGGGTGCCGTCGGCGACGCCGGCGGCGGAGAGCAGGGCGTGGACGGGTCCGCCGAGCTGGTCGACGGCTGTGTCGATGGAGGCGGCGTCGGCGAGGTTCACGTGGATCGACTTCGCACCGGGGAGGGTGACCTCGGCGTAGTCGGCGACGATGACCTCGGCGCCCGCTGCCTGGGCGAGCTCGGCGGCGGCGGCACCCATGCCGGTCGCGCCGCCGACCACGAGGACCCGCTTCCCGTCGAATCGGAACGCGTCGAACAGCGTCATCTCAATGTCTCCTGGCTCTTCGTTGAGGTGGGGGTCATGCGACGACGCCGCGGATCTTGAGGTCGAGGACGGCGTCGGTGTCGAGTCCGAGCTCGGTGAGGATCTCGTCGCCGTGCTCGTTGAACAGCGGCGCCCGGCCCGCCGGCGCGGGCTTCCCGCCGTACTGCACCGGGGCGGCGGCCATCCGGAACGGGATGCCGGCGGCGGTGGCGCAGTCCTGGACGTACCCGTTGGCGACGGCCTGCGGGTCCGCGGCGGCCTCCAGGGTGTCCTGCACGACCGTCCACTGGCCGATGAAGGTCGCCAACCGCTCACGCCACTCGGCCAGCGGGTGCTCGGCGAAGGCGGCCTCGAGGATCGCGATGGCCTCCCGGCTGTTCGCCATCAGCGCGGCGTGGTCGACGAAACGCGGGTCGGCGCCGAGCTCGGGACGCCCGATGGCCTCGCACATCGGCGCCCAGTACTTCCCGGCCTGCAGGCAGGTGAACGACAGCCAGCGGCCGTCCTTGGTCTGGTAGTTCCCGGTCAGCGGGTTGGAACGCGGCGCGTCCAGCGGCGGCGGGGTCCACGGGATGTCGAGCAGCAGCGACAGGGCGAGGGCCTGACCCATCGCCCACATCCCGGTGGCCATCAGGGAGACGTCGACCTCGGTGGCCTCACCGGTGCGCTCGCGGTGGAACAACGCGCCCATGATCCCGCCGGCGATCGTCATCGCGCCGATCGAGTCACCGAAACCGGGCGCGGGCGGGACCGGGACATGGCTGTACTCCGGGCGCATGCTGCCGACCGCGACGCCGGCGCGGGCCCAGAAGGCCAGCGAGTCGTAGGAGCCACGGTCCGCGTCCGGCCCGCGTTCGCCCTGCCCGGTCCCGCGGACGTAGATGATGTTCGGGTTGTGGGCGCGGATGTCCTCGACATCAACATGCAGCTTGGTACGCACGCTGGGCAGCTTGTTCGTCAGGAACACATCGCAGGTGCCGGCGAGCTTGTAGAGGATGTCGCGGCCGGCCTGGGAGGTCAGGTCGAGGCCGAGGCTGCGCTTGCCACGGTTGGAGTGCTCCAACAGCACGTGGACGTCCTTCGGGACGACCGCGACACCCGAGGACGCCAGCGCGCGCATCGCGTCCCCACGCTCGACGTGCTCGATCTTGATGACGTCGGCGCCCCAGTCCGACAGCAACGCGGACGCAGCGGGTACGAACGTGTGCTCAGCGACCTCGAGAATCCGTACACCCTGCATCACCGCGGTCATGAACACTCTCCTGCCTCATCGCCGGTGACGGTCACCGGCCACATCGTGTACGCGGGGATCGGCGGATCACCTTTTCGCCTGGGTGGATTCCCTGCGCGCTGGTGGGCGCGCCGCGGGCGGCGGTGAGGAGCCCTGCCGGCCGGGGCACCGGCGAAATCCACCGAGCTGGTTGGGCGCGGAATCTTCCCGGCGGGCTGCCTGAGATCAAGCCGAAGGTCGCCTGCCTGTTCGGCGGGCCGGGCGGAGAAGCCTTTCCGGTGATGTCCGGAGAACGCCGACGGCGCGGGCCAGATGGCGCGCGTCGGGAGAAGGCATGACGTTTGCCGGTCAGCCGGGTGGGTGGTGGCGGGGGTGGGCCTGGTCATGCGACCAGCCAGGGTGCGGCGACGACGTCGGCGCGGTACCCCGCCGCTCTCGTGGCCGGCGGTTGGGACCCATGTCGGTAGACACAAGTAGGTCCGCGCTGTAATCGTGGCCGCACACCCACTCCTTATGCGACTGGCGGTCGCTTGCCAGTGGATAAGTATGCGGGCGATGCTCGCATACCGTCAAGACGGAACCGGAGGGCCCTGTGACATCTTCACCACCCGCGGTGACCGATAGTCTCCGGTCGCCTGCTCACGACGACGGAGCCGCACCGACCGAGGAGACGGCAGTACCCGCTGAGCCCGGATCCGCCCGCTGGTGGGCGGAGCGCGCCCTGGTCGACCGTCGCCGCAGGCCGCGAGCCGGCGGACTGTCCACCGAACGCATCGTCGAGACGGCCCTGGAGATCCTCCGTGAGGAAGGACTGGAAGCGCTGACCGTGCGCTCGGTCGCCGAACGGCTCGGCACCAGCAACGCCTCGCTTTACCGGCACATCGCCAGCCGCGACGAGCTGATCGCCCTCATCGCCGACCACGTGATGGGCGACATCCGACTCGATCGCACCGGCCGCGGCTGGCGCGCCGACGTCGAGGCGCTGATGTTCGAGATGCGCAGGGTCATCCTCAGCCAGCCGCTGCCCCCGTCGGCTGGGCGGAGCAAATCGGGATCCGGATCGGGGCCGAACATGCTGCGCCTCGTCGAATTCGCCCTCGCCCTGTACCGCGAGGCCGGACTGACCGACAGACAGGCGGTCTACACGACCATAACGATGATCGAGTTCGTTGGCGGTTCCACCAACATCCGACGCAGCCCCGCCGGTCGCGGCTCGAACGGAGTGGCCGGAGCAGCCGACCTGCGTCAACTTCTCGACGGACTACCCGCCGACGACTTCCCGGCGCTACGTACGGCCGGGAATCTCTACACCGCCGCCTCCGCCGACGACGTCTTCACTCACGGCATGACCCTCTTCCTCGACGGCGTCGCCAGCCAACTCCCCAGCAGTCAATAACCGCACCGCAGATACCCGACCCCTGAGAGGCCAAGCTTGAACAGGGCGGCCGCGCCGGCCCAGGGGATGCTGCGAGCTGCGTGGCGCTCGCTGTTCCAACAGTGTTGGTGCCGCCTTTTCGTCATGCTGTCAAATTTGTCATGGGCTTGGTGGGCTCGCTGAGCAGATCACGCCCGTAAAACTCGCCGCGTCCGTGAACAGGTAACACCCCGCCGGCAGCCCTCAGTCCGTTCGTTCCACCGCCGTACCACTTTGGAACGCCGATGGAAGGTCCGACCATGAATCGTAAGACTCGACGTGGGGAAGAAGGTCGGCGGCTTGGTGCAGTATGGCCTCGGCTCGATACAGCCCGAGGAGCTGTGGATCAAGCACTAAGAGGGCGCCTGACGTGGCTTTGATAGATCTTTGAGGCCATGTTCGTCGACAACCTTCTGTCAGCAGCTCGAGGTGCTGGACGAACTGTCCGAGCTGCTGCTGGACGAGGAACTGTCGTAGCTACTGCTCGACGAACTACCGGAGCTGCTGTGGCTGTCGGAGCCGCCCCAGGAGTCCGAACCCGAGTAACAATGATCGTGATGACCGCCGTGAACATGATGGTTGTGGCCGTACTGGTCGCCGTGGCGGTGGCCGTAGTGGCCGTGGCTCCAACCGCCGTCGCCGTCGTCGGAACCGCCACTGCTTCCCCTCGGTTCGGCCCCGAGAACGGTGCCGAACCGAGGGGTGAAATCGCGACCCCGGCCACCGAAGCCGAAACGTCCGGGTAGCGGCGGCGGGGCGCCCCCGCGGCCGTGCAACTCGTCGAGCCTCCACCGGGTCAGGCGCGGCAGGAGCAAGAGGATCGAAATCATCGTGACCGCCGCCACGCCAGCGATCATCGGCGCAAGCAGGGATAGCTTGCCCGCCGGGAGCATGAAGGAGACCGAGAGGGCCCCGCCTATGAGAAGCACTGGGACCGCGTGCAGACCAGCTATCACACGTGACATGTCCTGAGTTGTAGCGCGGCTGGTCAGCCTCCCACCGTGATCGACGCCGACCCGACAGGTGGGTGCGAGCCGGGGTTCGCCACCGAACCGATCAGGAACACACCGTCCGCCGGCGCATCGAAGCGGCGCTGGCCGGCGGACGGATCCCCGGTTCGAACGGCATCCCCACACGTTGGCGGCTCCGCGGCAGCGGGCACAGCACCGTCGCAACTTCCGAGGCAGTCCACGCCGATCGGCTGATCCGCACCTGACCCCGGCCGGCGCACCTGCCAGGGCGCCCCGGGCCCGGCTCCCCGCCGGCGACGGGTCTGGAACCGCGGACGAACATCGGCCAACGGGCCGGGTCGCGATCTCGCGCCCGGATCAACACGCCTCTACCTGCGGAGTAGGATGGCGGTCGCGTCATCGTGGCGCTTCTCCTGGCGGCGTGCAGCCATCTCGGGTGCCTCGGCGCGCTCCGCCGCGCGGGTCCGGCGAATCAACTCGGCAGGCCCCGACTTGTCCAGAAGATCCACCAGGCCCCGCCAGTCCAGCACGCCGAACTGTTCGACGAGCCGGGACGCGCCGTCCGACAGCAGGGCCGCGCGGTGGACCTCATCAGCCGGCACCGAACCGGTGACGGCCTGATATGCGGCGTCAGGGTTGGTGGAAGCCACCCAGAACCCGCCCGGCTGGTTCCGGGAACGGGCCACCCCGTCTGCCGAGTAGTCCGGCAGGTGCGCTATCCGGTCGTCGATGATCGGGCGGATGGTTCTGCCGAGGTCGAGGATCAGCGGCGAGTCGGCAAGGACGAGGTATTCGAACTCGTCGGATGTCCACCGTGCGATGACGGCGGTAGAGCTGGGGCTGTTGGGGTTCGACAGGTCGCAGTCGGGGCCGTGCTGGCGGCAGGTTGCCTGGATGGACTCGGCAAGCAGGTCGGGGAGAGCTGGGAGAGTCTGCTGCGAGCTGAGTAGCCGTTGGGCGAGCTCCCCGGCGAGGGTGCTGGCGAGCCAGCGGACGTCGTGCACGCACCCGGAGACCACACCGGCACGGGCGGTCGCGCCGTCGAGGATGAACGCCCAGCCGTCGCCGACGGCGACCGCGTCCTCGTTGACCCGGCCGGGGGTGTGCTCGGTGGCGAAGGTCGCGCGCATCAGTCTGGGATCTTGAAATGGTTGAAGGGCTGGGCCATGTCACCTGCGATCACAGCGTGCACACCTCCACCAGCCGACCGCCGACAGCGTAGGCAGGACGTCAGCCTGCCAGCGACGCCAGCATCGCCGCAGCCCGCGGCGACTGCACCCCGCTACAGCCGCTCCGTCACGACGTTCGCCGTGACGGAGCCCTCCTTGTTCACCCCACCCTCGCCGAATCGTCACTGTACGAATCTAAATGATTGCGATACGCTTCCTTGTGGGGGTGTGGGTGATGCCTGAACTCCGCAACGTCGTCGTTTCTGCACATAGTCCGTGGCGTCTGACCGGTTCGGGCCGTACGCCACGAGTGTTGCGGTGCGCCATCGCCGCCTCCCTGGCGCTGCTGGGGCTGGATGTCGCCTTCGCGGTGCTGCTGGACCTGCGCTCCGCCCGCGTCGCCACGGACCTCGTCTCCACCGCAGCCCAGTTCGCCGCCGCGGCCGCCTGTTTCTGGACCGCCCGGCGGGTACGCGGGGCGGAGCGCCGCTGGCGGGTGCTCATCGGTCTCACCGCCGCCGGAGCGATGCTCGCCAGCCTCTCGATCGCACCGACGTTGCTGGCCGGAGACCTGCCCCACAGGCAAGGCATGTCCCCGGCGTATGCCGTCTTCCTCTCCCTCTACGGGGTGGCCCTGGCCGGGCTGCTGTCCCTGCCCACCGACCCGGTGGACAGCCGGGGCGGGAGTGCTGGCAGGCGATGGTACGGCGCCCACCGCTGGTATGCGATCACCCTGCTGGACTGCCTGCTGATCGCCGGCTCGCTCGTCCTGCTGCAATGGGGGACGGTGCTCTCCGCGGTCGTCCAGACGGGCCCCGACATCAGACCATTCCGGCTCGCCCTGACCCACCAGGGTGCCGGCCTGATCCTCGCCACCGCGGTCGTGCTGATCGCCAGCTTCCGCCGACCCCGCGCCCCCGCAACGCTGGCACTACTGGGCACCGGCCTGCTGGCCTACGGACTCACCACCAACATCATCTCCTACGTCGCCGCGGAGTACGGGTTCCACCTGCCGCCCTGGGGCCTGATCGGGTTCGCTCTCGCCTACCTGCTGGTCTTCCTCGCCGCGTTCGTCCCGGTCCCGACCCGCACGCCCCCCGAGGGCCCCGCCCCGCCCAGCCCGCGGGCGATGTGGGCACACGCCGCGCTGCCCTACGCCGCGCTCACCGCCGCGGGCCTGCTGATCCTGGGCAAGCTGGCCACCGGTGCCCGCCTCGACCGGTTCGAGACCTACGGCATGATCACACTGCTGGTGCTCGCCCTGCTCCGGCAGATGGTCACCCTCGCAGAGAACACCCGGCTACTCGCCGAGATCCGGGAACGCGAACGGCAACTGCACCACCAGGCGTTCCACGACCCGCTGACCGGCCTGGCCAACCGGACACTGTTCACCCGCCGGCTGCAACGAGCCCTCACCCAAGGCACCGACAGCGACACCACCCACACCCCCGCCATCACCTCCGGCGAGGACACGGTGTCCGTCCTGTTCCTCGACCTTGACGGCTTCAAAAAGGTGAACGACACGTTCGGCCACGCCGTCGGCGACGAACTCCTCCAGATCAGCGCCGACCGGCTACGCGCGGAAACCCGCGCGATCGACACCGTCGCCCGCCTCGGCGGCGACGAGTTCGGCGTCATCCTCGACGGCGGCGGCCCCGACGACCCCCGCCGCATCGGCGAACGGCTCGCCACCGCCGTCCAGGCCCCCTGCCTGCTGGCGGGGCGGCCTTACACCCCCCGCGCCAGCCTCGGCCTGGTCACCCTCGACAGCACCACCACCCGACCCGCCACCCCCGACATCCTGATCCACCAGGCCGACCTGGCCATGTACACCGCCAAACGCACACAAACCGGCGGACTCGTCATCTACCAACCCGACCCGTCCACCCCCACGACCACCACCAACCATCATCCCGACCACCCGACACGATCGGTTGAAAGTTCGGTTTGTGGGTTTCGGGACCGCCCGGCGCACGATCCGGGTCCCGTTCCGTGAATTCCCCCCGTCACGCCCCGACGGATCGTGCTTGTCATAGCCGAGGTGCTGGCTCGTTTCCGCGCCCACGGCCGCCCCGGGCGGCCATCAGCGATCCGGTCCCCACCGCGCTGGACGACCAGGCGGACCAGCCGGCGGAACTGGGTCGGTTTCAACCCGGTGAACGGAAAGATCCGCGGCGCCGACCCGCGGGTCCGGGGCCGCTCTCACCCAAGGCGCGGAACCCGGATACCGGCCATGACCTGGTCGAAATGGGTCCCGTCGCTGGCCAGACAGTCCCTAGGGGACGCGGGCGATGGCGCCGTAGACGTTGACGCGGCTGTCGGCCAGTTCCTCCCCGGCGTCCATCTCGGCGTGCCAGCGGTGGACCGGCACGACACCCGGCTCGACGAGGTCGAGGCCGGTGAGGAAGCCCTCGACCCCGCCCCGGGAGCGTGGGGTCAGCGCGATCCCGCGTGCCTGGTAGACGGCCGAGACCCGCTCCGCCTCCTCCGGCGCGAAGTCCCCGGTGGCGTGGGTGAGCGCCACGTAGCTGCCCGACGGGAGGACCTCCGTGTAACGGCGGACCAGGCCGTACGGGTCGTCCGACTCAGGGATGAAGTGCAGCACGGCGATCAGGGAGAGCACGAGCGGCCGGTCGAGGTCGAGAGTCTCGGCCAGTTCGGGCGAGGCGAGGATCTTCTCCGGCTCGCGCAGGTCGGCGTCGAGGTAGGCGGTGCGGCCCTGCCGGGTACCGGTCAGCAGGGCGCGGGCGTGCGCGAGGACGATCGGTACCACCCCTTGGTTGCACACGCCAATGACGAGGCCAAGCGGCCGGGCCCGTCTGCCGGCCGTGCAGACACCACCGCGGCCCGCGCCGACCGCCGGCGAACCGCCGCCTGCGGCTGAGGGGCGCCATCGACAGAACCGCGCCGGCTGCCTCAACCCTCCCCGTTCCCCGTTCGCCGACTGCGGCCGCGGCATCGATCAGAAACTCGGCGACGACCCGGCATGACGGGCTGGACCAGCACCGGCGCTCCTGGGCTGTTCCTGGCGACTTGTCCGCCTTGGGCGTCCTGGGCGTGTGAGTGTCGACTTGATCGCTGAGCGCGACTACGGTGGATCTCGGTCAGCAGGTGCCTCGCTTGGCGCGCAGTTGGGGGCACGGGGGGTCGGAATGGCGAGGAGAAAGCCCACATGCTCGACGAGGGCATCGGCGCGGCGGGCGACGAACCGAGCGTGCAGAACCGAACCCCGCCGGCCGGTGGCCGGCCGGCGGGGCTGTCGTTCCAGGTGCTCGGGCCGTTGGAAGTTCGCCGGGGCGGCACACCCGTCCAGCTGCGCGGTACCCGCGAACGCACACTCCTGGCCATCCTGCTGTCCGAGCGAAACCGTGCGGTTCCGTTGTCCCGGTTGGTCACCGGTCTGTGGGGAGCACAGCCGCCGGCCAGCGCCGAACGGACGGTGCAGGCCTACGTCGCCCGGCTCCGCCCGATGCTCGAACCAGAGCGGCCCGAGGCCGGCTGGTCGGTGCTGGTCACCTCACCGACGGGGTACTGCCTGCGGGTCGACGACGCCGCGTTCGACGCGGCGTCGTTCGCGCGGCTGGTCGACCGCGCGCAGTCGGCTCTGGTGGCCGGGGCACCGGACCTCGCACTGACCCGGTTCCGTCGGGCGGAGGCGATGTGGCGGGGCGATGAGCCCTACCAGGACCTGGCAGACGTCGCCTACCTCACCCCGGAGCGGGACCGGCTCATCGAACTCCGGCTCACCGCGGCTGCTGACCGGCTCGACGCCGAACGCGCCCTCGGCCGTGCCGCGGGTACGGTCGGCGACCTACGGCGCCTGGTCGCGGACCATCCGACCAACGAGCGGTTCTGGGGCCAGCTGATGGTGGCGCTCTACGAGTCGCAGCGGCAGAAGGAGGCACTCGACACCTATCGCGCCGCGTGGACGCGGCTGGTCGACGACGGTGGCATCGAGCCAGGGCCGAAGCTGCGAGCGTTGCACGACACGATCGTTTCGCAGCGGCCCGTCGAGGTCGCCTGGCCGGTACGACCGGGCGATGTCCCGGCTCCACTGAGTGCCGACCGCACCCCGTTGATCGGCAGGGACGGGGCCCAACGCTGGCTGCGGGACGTGTGGGACCAGGTACTCGATGACGTGGGCAGGCTGGTCGTCGTCGAGGCCGAACCGGGCGGCGGAGCCAGCCGCCTGCTGGCGGAGTTCGCACGGACGGTGGCGGCGCGCGGCGCCGTCGTCGAGACGACCTTGACGCCCGCGCTCACGACGCAGGTGGCGCAACGTCCCGTGCTTGTCGTCGTAGACCAGCCAGCCGGCCCGGAACCCGCGGAGGCTGTGCCAGCCGGGCTGGGGCCAGCCGGGGCGGAGTCCGCGGGGGTCGGGCCGGCTGGGAGGGGGCCCGCGTGGGTGAAGCGGGTGGCTGCCGCGGTCGGGGGGAGCGGCCGCCCGGTACTGGTTGTCGTGGTGGTGGCCGCCTCCGACCGGGCCGCCCACCCGGACGAGTGGGCTGACGCGGTCCCCGCCGAGCGGGTGCTGCGACTCGGGCCCCTAGGGGGCGACGCGGTCGGCAACATCGTGGCGGGCTACGTCCAACCCGCCGACCTGGACGAGGCGACCTCGGTGATCCTCGACACCGCGGGTGGCAACCCGGCCAGGGTCCACGAGGCGGCGGCGCGATGGGCCGCCGAGCGGGCGAGAGCCCAGGCCGGCCGCTCAGCCGAGCGGATGGCCGCGGTCCACCGGACACTGGCGCAGGCCGAGCAGGAGATGCTCGACGACGTCACCGACCTGCAGCGGGTGAGAGCCTCCCGAGCCCCGGGGCCTGACACCGTCGTGTGCCCGTACAAGGGCCTGGCCCGCTTCGACGAGGCGGACGCCGCCTACTTCTTCGGCCGGCAACGGCTGATCGCCCAGCTGGTCACCGGGTGCGTCGCCGCGCCGCTGCTCACGGTCGTCGGCCCCTCCGGAAGCGGGAAGTCGTCCGTGGTCCGCGCTGGACTGCTCCCCGCGCTGCGTGCGGGTGCGCTGCCCGGCAGCGAGCGATGGCGGTATACGCCGCTGCGGACCGGCGCGACCGATGAGGCGGCACTGCGCGCGGTGCTGCGGGACGGCGGCGCAGAAGACCCCGACGGCACCGACCTGCTGGTGTTGGACCAGTTCGAGGAGGCCTTCACCGCCTGGTCGCCGGCGACGCGCACCGCTGTGGTGGACTGGCTGGTCGGTGAGCTCGAGCTGCGGGACGGGCGGCTGCGCGTCGTCATCACCGTGCGGGCCGACTACTACGGCCGTTTCGCCCATCATCCGACGCTCGCTCGCCTCATCGGGCGTAACACTCTGCTGGTCGGCCCGATGACCGACGACGAACTCTCCCAGGCGATCGAGCAGCCCGCCCGGGTCGCTGGCCTGGGCGTGGAGGACGGGTTCGTGGCGGCGGTGCTCGGCGATGCCAAGCACGAACCGGGCGCGCTGCCGTTGCTGTCAACCGCCCTGCTGGCGACCTGGGAACGCCGTGACGGCCGGATGCTGCGGACCGCGGCGTACCGGGAGGCTGGTGGCGTCGCCGGAGCGGTCACCCGGCTTGCCGAAGACGTCTACAAGGGCCTGGACCCCGGCGAACAGGCGATCGCCCGCCGGCTGCTCCTCAGGCTGGTCAGCCCCGGCGAGGACGGCCTGGATGTGAGGCGGCGGGCCGCCCGCGACGAGCTCGTGGACAGCGACGCCGCCGACCGCATCCTCACCCTGCTGGTCGAGCGGCGGCTGGTCACCGCTGACGACGACACCGTCGAGGTGGCGCACGAGGCGCTGCTGCGCGCGTGGCCACGCCTGCGGGGCTGGCTGGAGGCTGACCGCGATGGCCGTCGTCTGCACCGCCAGCTCACCGAGGCGGCGGCCGCCTGGCAGCGCAGCGACCAGGACCCGGGCTACCTGTACCACGGCACCCGGCTGCACGCCCTGCAGGAATGGGCGCAGGCCAATCCTGGCGATGCCAACGCACTGGAACGCCTGTTCCTGGCCGCTTCGGTCGCCGTCGAGGAGCGTCAGCTGCGGGACGCCCGCCGCTCGGCGCGTCGATCACGTTCCTGGGCGTCAGTACTGGCCATTCTGCTCGTCGTCGCGCTGACCATGACAGTGCTGGCGGTGGTGCAGTGGAGTGCAGCGAACCAGCAGGCCAACGTCGCCCGCGAAGCCACCACGCTGTCGCAGGCCGGCCGGTTGGCGACGCTGGCCGCGAATCTGGGGCCGGACCAGGTGGACCTGGCACTGCTGCTGGGGGTGCAGGGCTACCAGCTCGCGCCGTCGCGAGACACCGAGGGCGGGCTGCAGGCCGCCCTCGCCCGCACCCCGGCCAACCTCGACCAGATCATCCGGTTTCCGTCGTCGAGTTTCCTGCCGGCTGTGGTGCCGCCCTCGGTGAGCCCGGACGGTCGACTGGTCGCCGCCCCCGGTCAGGACGGCACGGTCCGGCTGTGGGACCTGCACGCAGCTCGTATCGTCCGCGAGCTGCACTGGCCCACCGGCCGCCAGCTCGCGGTGTTCAGCGCGGACGCGTCGATGCTCGCGGTCGGAGGAAGCGACGGCAAGGTCGTGGTGTGGGAGGTCGCCACCGGCCGGCAGGTGGGCGCTCCGATCCCGGCCGGCACCGGGCTCGCCTACGGCCAGTTCGACCCGCGTGACCCCGACCGGTTCTTCGCGGTCGACAACAGCGGACAGATCGTGGCGTGGGACCGGTCGGTCCCCGAGCGGCCACGCCAGCTGGGGCAGCCGCTGCGGTTCCCCGCGGCGCCGGGCGAGATACCGATCTTCGTCCTGAACGCGACCGGGACGCGGATGGCCGCCGGCGCATACGGCAGGCCGACGACGCGGGTGTGGGACATCGACTCGGGTGCTGTCCTGCGCGACCTGGCAGGAGCACCGGGATTCTTCGGGGCCGACGGCGTCACTCTGCCCACCTCGCTGCGGGACCGGGTGACGTTGTGGGACGTCAACACCGGGCTGGCGAAACAGGAACTGACGGGCCTGTCGGGAGCGGCTCCGGGCATTGTCCTCAGCCAGAACCTACGACGGCTCGCCGTGAACGACGGAGGCAACGCCATCCGGATCTTCGACGTTGGCTCGGGGCGGGAGCAGGTCACGCTGTCGGCTGCCGGCCGGGCGTCCACTCCCGTCGCGTTCCTCGCTGACGGGCGGCTGATGACCAGCGGAGCCGCCGAGGCGGACATCTGGCGCCTCGACCGGGGCGGCTCACCGCTGGGGTTCACGCTGGCAGGCCACGACGGCAGAGTTACCGGCAGCTTCACGGCGAGCGGGACCGAGGTCATCACGCAGGGCTTGGACGACCACCGGGTCCTGGTGTGGGACGCGGCTGACGGACGCGAGCTGGGCCCTCTGCTCAACGGCGCGGTGTCCGCTCCAGTCGCGCTCAGCCCCGACGGCGCCCGGATCGTCGGGGTGGGTGCCAACGGCGTGCTGCGGCTCTGGGACCGGGCCGGGAAAACCGAACTGGCGGTGCTCGCCCCGGCGGACCATCCGGCGGCAGTGGAGTGGAGCCCGGCGGGTGACCGGGTCGCCGCCGTTCACGCGGGCGGGGTGCTGCTGTGGGACGTCGGCGACCCACACCGGCCACGGCTGGTCGCGGACCTCGACACCGCCGGCTCCACCGGCTCCACCGGCCAGCCGCGGCCGGCGTTCAGCCCCGACGGGCAGCGGCTCGCTGTCACGGACCAACAGGGCCACCGGATCACGATGTTCGACGCCGCGACTGGCCGCTCGGTGTGGTTGCGGCAACTGGAGACCGCGGACCAGGCGACGTTGGCGTTCTCGCCGGACAGCACGAAGATCGCCATCGGCTTCGGCACCATAGCTTCTGGTTTCGTCGAGTTCCTGGACACCTCCGACGGTACGGTGCGCCGGCATCTCAACACCACAAGCGTGGGAGGCGTGGCCTTCCTGCGCGACGGCGATCTGGTCATGACGACGAGTGACACCGGTGACCAGAGCTCCGTGCAGCTGTGGGACGCCACGACGACGGCCTCCGTCGGGGAACCGGCGACGCAGGCCCATGGCGCGGGCATTCTGGCCCGCAGCCCTGACGGGATGTCGGTGGTGGCCGGCTCCGACAGGGGCATCGCGCAGGTGTGGCACGTCGACCTGCCGGAATGGATGGCGACCGCGTGCCGGATCGCCGGCCGGAACCTGACGAGGGTGGAATGGGAGCGCTACCTGCCCGGTGAGCCGTACCGGGCCAGCTGCGCTCAATGGCCGCCCACCCCCTGAGCCCGGCTGTCGGCGGAATCCTACCGTCCGGCGTTCATACCGATAGCCAGCAGAACTGCGCCGGCTGCCTGCAGGAAAGCTCCGACTGTGAAGCCCGTTATTGTGCCGATAATGGCCATGACGGCCAGCCCCGCCGGGATGAGAAGAAAACCGCAGCCCATCATTATCCGGTTGGGCCGGCTCGGCTTCTCCTTCCGTCGGCTGGGTAGGCAGAGCCGTAGCCCTGCTGCACTCGTGTAGATTCCTCCGACGGCAACCAGTCCCGCAGTGAGGGACGTCTCCTGATATTCCTCGACGTCTTTTCCCGGCGGGCTCTCCTGGTTCCGAGTGGATAGTGCGCCGATGGCGCCGCCGCACATCATCAGGATGCCGAGAGCTATAAGAAGCGCGCCTACGAAGCGGCGCCTGGCCATGTGTAGTCACATCCTCGCGAAGTGCGAAAGTCGAATTCCGGTCCGCGCTGCCGCGGAGACCACCCGGTACATGGTGCGGGCGCCCGCCGCGCAGGATCTCGGGCTGGACCGGTGCTCCTGCCGCTGTGAGGACGATCGCGAGAGCCGGTTGCAGATCGGCTGCCAATCGGCTGCAGCTGGGTTGACTCGAAGTTGCGGGACGCCGCAGCCGGCAAGCTGCTCCGCTGCAACCGTCTGGCGGCAAGGTCGAACCATCCACTCCGAAGCCCCCGCCGAAAGGACTCCCTGATGTCGTCGACGAGTCGCGACCCGCCGTTCGCGAGATGTGTCGGACCTCCGCGGCGCGACACCGGCGTCGTTGGCGGGCCGTGGTGACGAGCTGATGGTTTCGGCCGGCAGACTCCCCGGATTTTCCGAGTACATGTGATGCGCCCGCCATCGCGGGTGCCGTGAAAGAAGCGGAGGTTCCACATGCCACGACTGTTCGGCTGGCTTGCCGCGCTCGCGGCGGCCATTGTAGTGACCGCGATTCTCGGGCCCGCTCCGCCGGCATCTGCGGGCGAGTACGGTCCGGACACCTGCCGCCAGGGCTGGGTGTGGCGTGAGGCGGTTCCCGGCGACCACGTCTGCGTGACCCCGCAGACCCGCAACCAGACGTGGGCGGACAACGCCCAGGCGGCCAACCGGCGTGAACCGGCAGGCGGCCCGTACGGTCCGGACACCTGCCGCCAGGGCTGGGTGTGGCGTGAGGCGGTTCCCGGCGACCACGTCTGCGTGACCCCGCAGACCCGCAGCCAGGCGTGGGCGGACAACGCCCAGGCCGCGTCCCGAGTTGCGCCTGACATTCCTCCGCCGTGCCGGGCGGTCGGCGGGCTGCCGTCGGACAGGGGCATACCCAAACAGGTCGTGCGCTGTTCCGTGAGCGGCTACTGGCGGGCGACCTTCACCGCCTTCGTGCACGACTACACGATCTTCGGGTCGGACGCCGGCTCGTCGGTCAGGGTCGAGCATTTCGAGAATGGCAGCTGGGTCGAACGGCCAGCCCGGATGATCAGCGTGCACAACGAGTACAGCGCACGCCGCGCCGGCGAGGCCGGCAACACCGACTGTCCCGTGTTCGGCTCGATGACCGGACGGTGCTGGGTGCCACCGGCACCCAGGGACTGCCGCATCGAGAACGCCAGCAGTATCGACTGCCGGGACTACGCCATCGGCACACCGTTCTCCGGCATCAATCTGAACGCCCGTTCGGTGCGCAGCACAGGATCCCTGACCTTCGGTAACGGGCAGTTCACCACCCTGCCGCTGGTCGCCGATTCATTCTGACAAACCTACCCGAAAGGATCGCCGGCATGTTCGACGTCTTCAGCATCTTCCTGATCTCCGCGGTCATCTTCGTCGGAGTCGTCGGAGCTTTCATCAGCTAGACCTCGCCCAGACCCCGTCCATCTCGTCTGAAGAAAGAGGGAGGAAAATGTTTCTGGTCGCACTCGCCATCGGACTGGCCGTTTTTCTGTGGACGTGACAACCCGTGAATGACCCGAGCGCCCGGCGGTCGACGACCGCCGGGCGCACCTACGGACAGGGGAACCCTGGATGAGCGGCCGATGGACAACGATTGTCGTAGTGATCTGCTGGGGGCTCGTGACACTGGTGTGGCTCACCGGAGCGGCGTTCAACCGGCGGCGGGCGCCTCGGGTGCTGGCGCGATCCCGGCCGAAGATCCTGCGCCTGCTCGGCCCACTCGCCGCGACGGCGTGGATCGTGACCGAGCTGGCCCATCGGCAGATCGGCCTTCCGGCGGAGGAATGGCTCAGCACCATCGCGCTCTGCGCCCTTCCTCTGTGCGCCGCGTTCACCACATGGGCCAGATTCTCACTCGGCACCATGTGGACCCCGGCACCCTGCGTGCGACGAGACCACGTCCTGCGAACCAGCGGACCATACGCGATGATCCGCCACCCGATCTACACTGGCGTCCTGGGAATGGCGTTGTGCACCGCGGCAACAACCCGGCAGGCCTGGCTGCTGGCGGTGTTTCTGGTTGCCGTTGTCACGCTGAATATCAAGATCCGTTCGGAGGAGCGGATAATGCGCCAGGCCTTTCCCGCCGACTACGACCGGTACCGCCGCCGAGTGCCTCGCCTCGTCCCGTCTCCCTTCCTCCACGTGAAGTCCAGGCAGCGCTCGCGGACGGCGTCACCTGAAGCCATCCGGTGAGCGATGGCGGGGTCCCGGTAGGAACGGAACGGAAAACCGGTGTTGTTGTCAAACTTTTTGACAGCAGGCGAGGTCGGCTCGTGCTGCCGGGGGATACTCCAGACCTCGGCCGTACTGCACCCGCGTCATCCCGGGCGCCAGCCCTACCGCCTGGTCATTGGCCACGGCGGTGGGCCGGGCATGACGGACACAGGCGGATCGTGGACCCAGCTACACTAGGCCCATCGCCCCGGTCCCGATCCGGCCGACTAGCTCGAACCAGCCCACCCGTCGCGGGTCGTCGTCCACGAGGGGCTCAGCGATGGTGCGCGTCTTCGCAGCGGGCTCCCCCGGCCCGTCGTCCCGGTCTGTCGCCCTGGACTGCTCGTCAGCCCGGTGCTGCTGCCACCGGCGCGCTTCCCATTCCTTGACGACACCGTCCGATGCGCCGCATACACTCACGTAGGCTTGGGTGATCACTATGGACGGCAGAGCATTGCCGCTCGCGGCGGCGGAGGCTGGATATCTGACCTTTCGTTCCATCGCCCGGTAGGTAGGTAGGGCTATCCGCCTGGTCGCGTCCCGGCCGGCTCGCACGATCACCATTCAGAACGCCTACCTGAACCGCCGGGCAGGCGACATCGGAAACAGTGACTGCCCACCCGATGCCTGCGCGGTTGCACTACCGCCCCGCGGCTGCCGGGCTGAGAACTCCAGCAGCTTCGACTGCCGCGACTTCGGCACCCCGCTCAACGCTCGTGCCGTACGCAGCAACGCCTCAATCACGCCCGCAAACGGGAACTTCGTCGGCCTACCCGACGTCATGGACTCCTTCTAAGGTCTAACCGAATAAATTTGGCGACTTCGGCATCGCCGCGCATCATGATTGTCCAGTGGAAGCCAATGAAAGGAATGCGCCAGTGATCCGCGCGAAATCGCGACACCGTCACCAAACTCTCGCGTTCATCGCCGTGTTCGTCTGCGTGATCGCCACGGTGGTAGCGCCCGCACCCGCACATGCCGGCTTGACCGGGATGCAGAAATGTCAAGCACACCAGGCGCCCACGGAGTCGCTGGACATAAGCCAGTGGGGCAACTTCTCCGGGTTGAGCTACCCGGACGGTTCGAATCCACCCAACGGCCTTAACCCAGGCGACGCACTCCACCTGGTCGTCTACAACTCGTGGACCACCGATACCATGGTCGGAATTTCATGGTGGGGCGAGTGGTATACCATTGACGGCAAGTTCGAGCCAGCGACCGCTGGCTACCCGTTCCCCGGATTCTCCAAGTACGCCAACTACTTCCGGATGAACAACAACCCCGGCGGCTGGGTAGCAAGCGGCACGGACCCCAATCCATGGAACCCTCACCCAATGAGGGAACTCAACACCACTGCGTGCTGGGCCACCCCGAATCTGCCCGTTCGGATGCTAATCCAGATAAATGACGACAACGTCGGAGACAACCGCGGCAGGTGGCAGTACACCCTCCAGATCTGGCGCAACAGCTGAACGCTCCAGATGGACTGGCGGGCAACCATGGCGCTCCGACCAAGCCTTTCAGCTAGTTTTTGCAAAGATCTTCAGTCAAATGCCAAGCTCCAGAATGAACGCCGGTTGCCTTCACAGAAGGGACCTTCTGTGAAGGCAACCGTACGATGAGCCCGTGACCGCGACTAAGCCACGGCCGCTACAGCTTCGCACTGCCCGCCGAGGTCACCGGTGGCCAACTCCGATCCACCCGCAAACCCGCCGACGCCACCACCTCGGACTAGAGGGCTTGGGCCGGCGAAGCTGCGAAGGATGGGTCAAGTTTTTGGGGCTCTTCGCAGTTGGCCGGATTGTGTAGTCGGCCGATCACGCCCCTTGCGGGCTTTCTCGTGATGATCAGGCGATGAACGTTCGCCGTCACGCACCGTCACATCTAGCGAGTCGCTAGACGATCACACTCCGTACATCGCTTCCGTAGACTCCACTTCCGAACCGTGCGACGTGTGCAACCAGGGTGCGGACTGGAGGTCGCCCCGACCACCTAAAGATGCTGGTGAGGCGCCTGAAACTGCGCCAGCACGATCGGATCGTTGTCGGCGTAGACGATCCGGGCGTCCGCGGCGGCCTCCTGCGCGACCTCGTGCAGGTTCGGCGAGGTCGGGATGCCGGTGCCGATGTCGAGGAACTGCCGCAGCCCCAGCTCCCTGACGAGTTTCCGGGTCGCGCGGTGCAGGAACGCCCGGTTCTCACGCGCCCCGGTCCGCATGTCCGGGAAGATGGCCAGCGTCTGCTCGGCGGCCTCCCGGTCAGCCGGGAAGTTGTCCTTACCACCCAGGAAATAGTCGTACACCCGAGCCGAGTGCGAAACATCGATCTTCAGATCGGCCGGGGTGAGCTGTTCCGTCACAGGCGTGAACCACCGCCTCGCGCTGGACGCCCCGGCCCCGGCATCGGCATCGGCATCGGTCACCGTGCACAACCCCACATTCCGGCGCAACCATCTGGAATCACCCTAACGGGCAGCCGGCCCCCATCCCCGCAAGACCACGGCAGACAGCGTGCGGCTCGCCGGGAGGCGTCGGGCTGTGAGGTGTCGGGCTGCGCCCCTTGGCGGTGACGCGTGGTTAGCATCCACCCGGATTCGGGTAGCGACATCTCGAGGGGATGCCCTCGCGGAACGGAGGGCTGACGTGGCATCGGCCTGACGAGGGGGTCCGTGGATGCGCATTCCGGGCAGTCGATCGGTATGGCATCTGCCGGCCGCCGTCCTCCACACCCTCACCCCGCCCCTGTTCGACCGGTTCGAACCGCGCACGGAACCCGGCCGGCGCGACCGCGTCGCCGGCCGAATGGCGAGCTTCGAGGTACGCGGAGCCTCCGGGCCGGAGGGCGAGACCCGCTGCCGGGCGCTGGAAGAGGCGCTCGGGCGTCATCCGGGGGTCGCCTGGGCCCGGGTGAACGCGCCGCTGAAGCGCATCCTGATCGGCCTGGTCGATTCCGCGCCCACCGCGGACGAGCTGGCCGCCGCCGTGAGGCAGGTGGAGGGGGTGATGACCGAGCCGAGCGTTGACCTGCTGCCCGGCGGCTTCACCGGACCGGTCCGCCGGTCGGGGATGGCCCTGGCCGCCGACGCGGCGGCGCTGGCACTGGCGTCGGCGGGTCGGCTCAGCCGGTGGGCGTCGCTCCCCGCCGAGCTCGCCTCGCTGGTCACGCTCGTCGACACCCAGCCCCGGCTGCGCTGTCAGCTGGAACGGGTCCTTGGCCAGGACAACGCCGACCTCGCCCTCGCGGTGGCCAACGCGGCCGCCCTCGGCCTGACTCAGGGATATGCCAGCCTCGGTACCGACGTCGCCTACCGACTCCTGGCCCTCGACGCGGCACGCGCCCGCCGGGATGCGTTCGCGGCCGTGGCGGACGAACTGCTGGGCCGCCCCGAATGGGCCGGGGCGCGACCGGTGGTCGTCGAACGGCCGCGACCGCTGCCGGCCGGCCCGATCGAGCACTATGCGGATGTCGCCGTGCTCGGCGGGCTGGCGGCCGGTGCGGCCGCGGCCGGCCTCACCCGCGCCCCGCGCCGGGCGGCTGCTCTCGCCCTCACCGCGCTGCCCCGCTCGACCCGGCTCGGCCGCGAGGGATTCGCCCTCCAGCTGACCCGCGTGCTCGCCCGACGCGGCGCGCAGGTGATGTCCCCAGCCGCACTGCGGTTGCTCGACCGCGTCGACACCGTCATCGTCGATCACGACGTCCTGGTCAGCGGCCAGCACACCATCGGTGACATCGTGTCGTTGCCTGGCGCCGACCCGAGCGAGGTGGCCGTCCGCTCCCACGCGCTGTTTCGTCCCGCCGACACCACTGCCCGCGTGAGCCGGGACGGCTGGACGCTCGGCCCGGTGGAACGGTTGGCCATCCGGGGCCGCACCGGGGTGCGGGAGCGGCGCCGGCTGGCCGCGGCAGGGGCGGTTACCGTGCTCGGCCTCGCGCACGGCACCAGGTTGATGGCGCTCGTCGGGCTGGTGCCCGAGCGTGTGGAGGCCAGCGAGCAGTTCCTGGCCGCCTGCCGCCGTTCCGGCTGCGCCGTGTTCGTGGCCGGCGGCCCGGAGGGTGAGCCGAGCGGGCGGACCCCCTGGGACGGGTGGGCCGGGTTCCAGCATGCCCCGGGGGGCACCCGGCTGGTGGCGACCGTCCGTGGTTTGCAGGCGGAGCGCGGCGGTGTACTCGTCGTGTCCGGGCAGCGGGCAGCGGTCGGCTGCGCGGACTGCGGGGTGGGCGTAGCCGGGCCGGACGGATCGCCGGCGTGGGGGGCTCATGTGCTGGTCGGCAACGACCTCCTCGCCGCGGGCCTCGTGGTCGAGGCTGCCGGTGTGGCGTCCCGGGTCAGCCGACACGCGGTGCGCCTGGCGGAGCTGGGCACGGGGACCGCCGCCCTGGTCGCGCTGACCGGGGCCGGCGAGGCGCTGGCGGCCCGCGCCCAGCTCATGGTGACGGTTGCGGCCGCGGCCGCTCTGGGGGAAGGCGCCTGGGCGGCGCGTGAGCTGGGCCGCAGGCCGGTGCCCCCGACGATCCCGCATATCCCATGGCATGTGCTGCCGCCCGAGGCATGCCTGGACCGGCTCGGCAGCACCCGGCGAGGGCTCTCCGCCGGCCAGGTCGCCCAGCGGCAGGTCGGCGAGACGTCCGTGTCCGTGAACGCCCCCGGCCTGGCCCGGGCGTTCGCCGCGGAACTGGCAAACCCGCTCACCCCGGTCCTGCTCGGCGGCGCCGCGCTGTCCGCCTCCACCGGATCGGTCCTCGACTCCGGGCTCGTCGTCAGCGTCGCGGTCGGCTCCGCGCTCATCGGGGCGGTGCAGCGGCTGCGCGCCGACCGGGCGCTGGCTCGTCTCTTCGCCGTCTCGGCCATCCCAGCTCTGGTGCGGCGGGACGGTGCGGACGTGGAGCTGACCGCGGACGATCTGGTGGCCGGGGATGTGCTCACGCTGGGGCCGGGCGACGTCATCCCCGCCGACTGCCGCCTGCTGTCCACCGAGGCACTCGAGGTGGACGAGTCGTCGCTGACCGGCGAATCGCTCCCGGTGGCGAAGTCGCCGAAGCCGGTCGCCGCCCGGGACCTGGCGGAGCGGACCTGCATGGTCTTCCAGGGCACGACCGTGGCCGCCGGGCGCGCCACCGCCCTGGTGGTGGCTACCGGCACCGCCACCGAGGCGGGGCGGGGCCTGGCCGCGGCCGCCGAGCCGGCGAGACCGGTGGGTGTGCAGGCCCGGCTCGCGGCGATCACGGACCTCACCATCCCGGTCGCACTCGGCGCGGCCGGGACGTTGCTGCTGTCCGGGCTGGTACGCGGCCTCCCGATCCGGAACACGCTGAGTGCCGGAGTGGCGCTGGCCGTCGCGGCGGTCCCCGAGGGGCTGCCCTTCCTCGCCACGGCCGCCCAGCTCTCCTCCGCCCGACGGTTGGCCGGGCGGGGCGCGCTCGTACGCAACCCACGCACCATCGAGACGCTCGGCCGGGTGGACGTGCTGTGCTTCGACAAGACCGGGACCCTCACCAAGGGAAAGATCCGGCTGACCGCGGTGTCGGACGGCTCCCGTTCCTGTCCGCTGGCGGACCTCGACGAGACCGGGCATCAGGTGGTGGCCGTCGGCCTGCGCGCCACCCCGGACGACCAGCATCGCAAGCTGCCGCACCCGACCGACCGGGCGGTCGTGAAGGGCGCCGCCGCCGCGGGCGTGGGCCGGGCACCCGACGGGCGGGAATGGTCGCCGTTGACCGCCCTGCCGTTCGACCCGAGCCGCAGCTACCACGCCTGCCTGGGCCAGCTTGGCGCCGCCACGTTGCTCAGCGTCAAGGGAGCACCCGAGGTGGTGCTGCCCCGCTGCACCCATCGCCGGACCAGCCGCCGCACCCAGCCGCTCGACGTCCGTGGCCAGGCACGTCTGGCTCGGGAACACCACCGCCTCGCCGCCGCGGGCTACCGGGTGCTTGCCGTCGCCGAGCGCCGGGTGGCGGCCACGGGCCCCGCGGCGCGCCGGCAGCTGGCCGACGACGACGTCGCGGGCCTCGCGTTCCTCGGGTTCCTCGCGCTGTCCGACCCGGTCCGGGACACCGCGACCCCGTCCCTCGACCAGCTGCGCGCCGCGGGCGTGCAGATCATAATGATCACCGGCGACCATCCGAGCACCGCGCGGACGATCGCCGCGGAGCTCGGGGTGCTTGACGGCGATGCGCAGGTGGTGACCGGCGCGGAACTCGATGCCATGGCCGACGCGGAACTCGACGCCATGCTGCCGCTGGTGGCCGTCGTCGCCCGCGGCACACCGGCGCACAAGGTCCGGGTGATCGAGGCCTTCCAGCGGCTGGGCAGGACCGTCGCGATGACAGGTGACGGTGACAACGACGCGCCCGCCATCCGGCTCGCGGACGTGGGCATCGCGCTGGGTAAACGGGGGACCCCGGCGGCGCGGGCCGCGGCCGACGTGATCATCACGGAGAACCGGCTGGACGCCATCCTCGCCGTGCTCGTCGAGGGCCGGTCGATGTGGGCCTCGGTCCGCAAGGCGCTGGGCATCTTCGTCGGCGGCAACCTCGGCGAGATCGCCTTCACCCTTCTCGGCTCGCTGGCCACGGGACGCTCACCGCTGTCCGCCCGGCAGTTGCTGCTCGTCAATCTGCTCACCGACCTCGCCCCCGGACTGGCGGTGGCGCTGCGCCCACCGGATCCGGAGGCGGCCGGCCGGCTCCTGGGCGAGGGGCCTGAACGGTCCCTGGGCAGCCCCCTCAACGCAGAGATCGCGGTGAGGGCGACCGCGACGACCCTGGCCGCCGCGGGTGCCTGGATCGCCGCCCGCCTCACCGGGCGGCGCCGGCGCGCCGACACGGTCGGGCTCGCGGCGCTCGTCGGCTCCCAGCTCGGCCAGACCCTGCTCGTTGGCGGGCGCAGTCGCATGGTGATCCTCAGCAGCCTGGTCTCGGCGGTCGTCCTGGCCGCCGTCGTGCAGGCGCCCGGGTTGAGCCACTTCTTCGGTTGCACCCCACTCGGCACGGCCGGATGGACGATCGCCGTCGCCGCGTCCGCTGTCGCGACGCTGCTCTCGTTCCTGCTACAGCGGCGTACCGAACGCCTGCTACAGCGGCGTACCGAACGGCCCGTCCTGGCTCGCGCCGACTTGACCCAGATCCTCCACGGCCTCGCCCGTGTTCCCCGGGCGGCAGTCCGGACAAGCGCGGCCGGCCCCGTCCCGGCACCGGCCGGTCGCGGAGCAGGATGACGCCGAGCGGGACATCGAGGGGAGCGGTCGATTTTGCCGAGCTCCCACCCGGGGGATGCTATTGCCGTCGTCCGAGGTGAGGAGGAACCATGATGAGCAGGATGAGTAGTCCGTCGCGGGCCCGCACGAGCGGCAGGGGGACGACGAGCCGCAGGCGGACGCAGGACCAGGACGGCCAGCGGGCCGCACAGTCACCGGTCGAGCAGATGGGGGCGGACGCGAAGGAGCGGCACGAGACCCACTCGGCGACGCTGCGGCTGCCGTTCCTCAATGCGCGGTTCGAGATCCCCCACCCGTCGGGGGAACCGATGCACCTGGGCCCGATGACACTGCCACCGCCGGGGAAGACCGCCTACTACGTGGGGCTGGGGCTGCTGGCCGTCACCGAAGTGATCGAATGGCCGGTCGTCGCCGCGATCGCGGCCGGTACCTATGTCGCGCAGCACACCGGCACCCCCCGGGTCGACCAGCTCCGGGCCGAGCAGGCGCGCAACGGTCAGCGCGAGCCGGCGACCGTGTCGGCCTGACGCGGTCGCCGGGCTGACCGGGCACTCGGTGTCAGGTACCGGCGGGCAGGAGTTCGCCGATCAGCTCCTCGACCCGGGCACGGATGTCATCACGGATCGGGCGGACCGCGTCGATGCCCTGCCCGGCAGGGTCATCGAGTTTCCAGTCCTCGTAGCGGGTGCCGGGGAAGACGGGGCAGGCGTCGCCGCAGCCCATGGTGATGACCACATCGGAGGCTTGGACGGCCTCGACGGTGAGGATCTTCGGGGTTTCAGCGGTGATGTCGATACCGACTTCGCGCATCGCGGCGACAGCGGTCGGGTTGATCTGCTCTGCGGGCATGGAGCCGGCGGAACGGACCTCGATCTTCCCGGCGGCGAGGTGGGTGAGCCAGCCGGCGGCCATCTGGGAACGGCCGGCGTTATGGACGCAGACGAACAGGACCGAGGGCTTCTCGGACACGGGCAGGTCCTTTCGTTACCAGGTGAGCCTGCGCGGCCGGGTCGGGCCGCGGCGTGAGGGTCAGCGGTCCCCGCAGCCCATGGTGATGACGTCGTCATCGTCGGCGGCGGCGGCGGGCACATCACGGACTTCCGCGGCGTCGAAGGTGGTGTCGTGGTCGTAGGCCAGCCGTGCCGCCGCGGAGTGCAGTGCTCGCGCGGTCGCCGGCTCCAGACCGGACCAGTCTCTGGAGTCGATCGGGATGTCGGGGATGGTCATGGGATCCCTCCAGAAAGATGTGGATGGGCGGTGCCGTTCGGCGCGGCGGTGTCGGTGTGCGGGAGCAGGACCTGGGCGGCCTGCGCCGGGGTGGTCGGGGTCGGTGGGTAGAACAGCCGGACCAGCCCGTACCCGACCAGCCCGCCGGCGGCCTGGACGGCGATGAACGCCGGTACGGAGGCGGGGGCGATCCCGGCGAAGGTGTCGGAGAAGATCCGCCCGACGCTGATCGCCGGGTTCGCGAAACTGGTGGAGCTGGTGAACCAGTACGCCGCGCCGATGTAGGCGCCGACCGCGGCCGGGGCCCGTTCACCCCGCTCGGAACGCACCAGCGCGAAGATCAGGAGGATGAGGCCGGCGGTCGCGACGACCTCAGCTAGCAGGTGTGGCCCCGAAGCCCGGTGGTGCGTGGAGATCGACACCGCCGACCGGTCGAACATCAGGTTCGCCAGCACCGCTCCCGCGATACAGCCGGCGATCTGGGCGGGCAGGTAGGCGGCGGCATCCCGCCGCGACAGCCCCCCGAACGCGGCATCGACCGCCGTGACCACGGGATTGAAGTGCGCTCCGGACACCGGGCCGAGCATCAGGATGATCGCGTACAGACCGGCGGCGGTCGCCGCGGCGTTCTCGACCAACTGCAGGCCGATCTGGTCGGGGCTGAGCTGCTGCGCGGCGATCCCCGACCCGATGACCAGCGCGGCGAGCAGCATGCTGCCCACCGTTTCGGCGGCCAGCCGCCGCACCAGCGGCGGCTGACTCTCCCCGTTGCCCGACACGTCCGGTGTCAGCGGGTAACGCCGGCGGGTGCCGGTTCGATCGTCACCCTGGGGGCGCAGACCGGCCCGCAATCACACGCGGAACCCGGACCGTCACCTGGTTCGACGGTGCGCAGCTGCGTGCCGGTGCTCTCAGCGATGTCGGCGAGCACCGTGTAGATCTCCCACGGCGCGCCGTCCGGGTCATCGACCCACACCTTGTCCTGCAACGCATAGCAGCAGGCCGTGTTCTCCTCCACCGCCGTCACCAGCCCCGAGTCCTGCAACCGGGTCGCGGCGGCGGACACCTCCTCCGAGGTCTCGATCTCCACCCCGAGATGGTTCAGCGCCCCCGCCACCCCAGTGCCACGAGCGTCCGGGTTCTCGATCAGCACCAGCTTCAACGGCGGCACCTCGACGGCGAAGTTCGCGTACCCCGGCCGGCGCTTCGCGGGCTCGACCCCGAACAGCTTCGTGTAGAACTCCACTGCCGCGTCCACGTCGGACACGTTCAGTGCCAACTGCACCCTGGCCATCACAACCACCTTCACATCGACATCGGTCTATGCCTGTCGAGCCGACGATGGACGCATACATAGACGGCTGTCAATAGCTGAGGCATGCTGGAGGCATGGCGACCACCTCCCCACCGGCGACCCTCCCCGTCACCGAGACCACGGGCGACCACTCGTCCAGCCTCGCGGAGACGATCGCCGCCTGCTGCACCCCGCTGGCCCGCGCACCACTGTCCGCCGAGGAAGCCGACAAGCTGGTCGCCGTCCTCAAGGCCATCGCCGTCCCCGCCCGGCTACGACTTCTGTCGATGATCTACGCACGGGACGGCGGCGAAGCCTGCGTCTGCGAACTCACCGAACCCCTCGGCCTCACCCAACCCACCATCAGCCACCACCTCAAAGTCCTCGTCGACGCCGGCCTGATCACCCGCGACAAACGCGGCGTCTGGGCCTACTACCGCGCCGTACCCGAAGCACTCGCCGCCCTCGCCACCGTGTTCAGCCCACCCCAATAGCAAAGAACAGAACATCCCCACCGAACGGCGCGGCGCCACGGCGAACACTCACCGTGGGTAACTATTCCCCTATTGGTCGCCATGTACTGCGGTGTTTCGCGTTGCCCACAGGAGCGCGGTGAGCGCGAGCACCATCCAGACTGCGAGGTAGCTGAACGCGAGCGTGGGTGAGGCCACGGTGTAGAGGAGTCCGGCGACAACGCTGGCGGCGATGTTCCCCACCGCCTGCACGGAGGCGAGCAGCCCGGGAACGACCGACAGCAGCATCGCGGTACGCACACTGACCAGCGACAGCAGGCCGAGCGCCAGCAGCGGGCCCACAATCGCCCCGAGGTTGTCCATCGTCCACTCGAAGCCGTAGGCGGCGGGCACGATGTCGGCGAGCAGGGCATTGCGGGCCGATACACGCAGTCCCTGGGCCGCCCACACCACACCGCGCATCGCCCCCGCCTGGACCGCCGAGGTGGTCACGCCGATCAGCGCGGCGAGCACGGCCGTAGTGGTGTAGCCACCGACTGCGACCGTCCGGCACCGTCCTGGATCGTCGGCCAGTGCGCCGCCGACGAACCGGCCGGTACCGGCCAGCCCTTCCGATCAGGGCGTGAGACGTTCGGCACACATGGGTTCAGACCCCGCGGAACCCATCCGCCACCTCTTGCTATCTGTAACCAACTGTGTATCTTCGGTGAGATTTGGGCACGAGCAGGTGCGGGACTCGAGGTCCGGCGATGGGCGTTGGGCCGCGCGGCCTGGGGCGGTGAGCGGGATGGGCGACGCAGCCATAGCGCCGGCCGAGCAACCGCGGGCGGCGCTGAGCCGTGGACGTGCGGGCCGCGGGTTCTGGTGGGCGGTGACGATCTGTCTGCTGCTGGTCGTTGCCTCAGCGATCGTCGCGGTGATTCTCCCTGACCGTGCGGCACTACTCACCATCCGCCTGGCCATGATGTTATGTCTGTTGCTGGGTGGTGTGACCTGTGTGGTGACCGGGCTGCGACGGGGTGGTGCGGATCGGGCGTGGCGGTTACTGGTCGCGGTGATGGTGCTGAGTATCTGTGCCGGGTCGGCCGCGATATTCCTGGACACGGTCGCGGGAGCTCCGCCGGTTCCGCGGCAGACGCCAGTGTCGCTGATCTACCTGATCCCGCAGGCGTTCGGCCTGGCCGGTGTGCTGCGCTACCCGTCGGACCCGCTCGACGGGTCGTCACGGGAGCCCGGGCGGGGCCGGGACCGCCACTGGTACGTGATCACGATTCTGGACGGTCTGATCGTGGTCGGCGCGATTACGTTGCTGGCCTGGATCGCCGTTCTCGAGGAAGCGGTCGAGGGGAAGGGCCCGCTGGCCGCCGGACCCATCTACTCGATCATCCTTGCAGCAGCCAGCCTGGTCGTCACGGTCGCCGTGTTCCTGGTAGCCGTGTTCCGCCAGCCACGCCCAGGGCTCGGCCTGGAGCTGGGTCTACTCACCCTGGGTCTACTCACCGTCACCGTCTCGATCATCTGTTACACGGCCGTGGTCGTACGTGGTCTGCGTGACGTCCCGCGGCTGGTCGACCTCATCCAGCTCGCAGGTCCGCTGTTCATCGGGCTCGCGGCACTCTCGCCCGACACCTCACAGTCCACGCGGAATGCCGGCCCTGATGCCGACAGGCCGTTCGTCCCGGCGCGGCGCCGCTGGTGGCACGCGGTCCTGCCATACCTGCCGTTGACCGCAGCCGGTATCGCGACGGTGATCGAGGCCTCCGGTGGGGACATCGCCCGCCAGGAGGAGGTCTGGGCGATGCTGGCCCTGCTGCTGATCGCACTGGTCCGGCAGATGGTCACGATGGCCGACAACATCCGCCTCCTCAGCCAGGTCGAGGAGAAACAGCACGAACTGCGATACCAGGCGTTCCACGACCCGCTCACCGGGCTGGCGAACCGCACCCTGTTCATCGACCGGCTCGCGCTGGCGCTGCGCCACCGCGATCAGCCCGCCGGGCGGCTCGCGGTGCTGTTCTGCGACCTCGACAACTTCAAACGGGTCAACGACGCCGTCGGCCACGCAGCCGGTGACGACCTTCTGCGGATCACCGCGCGGCGCCTCGTCAACAACGTGCGGCCCTCGGACACAGTCGCCCGTCTCGGTGGCGACGAGTTCGCGATCATCCTCGACCCAGTCGTCGAAGACCCCGAAATGGTCGGACGGCGCCTCGCCGCGTCGGTACGGGCACCGATCGACCTCGAGGGCACCACCTACACCATCGCCACCAGCACCGGACTCGTCGTCGTCGACCCGGCCAGCGAACCCCCCACCGCTGAAACCCTGCTCCACCGCGCCGACCTCGCGATGTACGCGGCAAAGGCCCGACGAACAGGAGACCCGACGGCCTACACCCCGGACCTTGCGCCGGGACGCCCCACACTTTGATCGCATACTGCCGAGGACGGGGTGCGGCGATGCAACAGATATACATATCGATGTCCACGTGACATCGAGGGGCCCGAGTTACACTCGATAATCGATCGCTCAGATGGAGGGCGGCCCGACGATCTATGCCGTCTCAGGGCCTCGGTGGTAGCAGCCCCCTCCCGCGCGATCCGATTCTTTTCCCGCAGCCCTGTGCCGGCCTTCGGTAGCGTGCCAGCGGTGATCCCGCCACCCCGGCAAAAGAACGTCGGGGATGCTTGCGGCGACGAGCGACACCGGCGCTGGTAGGCCGATCCGCAGCTCGACCAGCGAGCCGTGGGCAACCAGGACCGCGGCGACAGACCCCGTCGGGACACCGCTTCCCGTTTCGCCGGTGCCTCGTGCGCCTTTGACGTCGGTTCCCAGCGTCTGGTTCCGTTCCCAACCCCGTGGCTTCCGCCGCGGCAGGCCTCCCGACGGCAGGCAACGGGCTGGCGTGATGAGTGGTAGGTTAGTCCCGTTGCAGTTGTAGGTTCCTCGAACGTATGGACGCGCGCAGATTCCAACAGCAGGCGCTTGTTGTATTCCGACCAGTCCGACAGTGGGGGCGATCACACCGCGGCACCCCGGCCCGCACCAGGCGGCCCCGGTTCGGCTCCCACGAAGGAGAAGTACATGGCTCAGGGCACTGTCAAGTGGTTCAACGGCGAAAAGGGCTTCGGGTTCATCGCGCAGGACGGCGGCGGCCCGGACGTTTTCGTTCACTACTCGGCGATCGACAGCGCGGGCTTCCGTAGCCTGGACGAGAACCAGCGCGTGGAGTTCGATGTCACGCAGGGCCAGAAGGGCCCGCAGGCGGAGCACGTCCGCCCGGTCTGATGCACGCCCGCAGGCGTCTGCGTCTCGGGCACCTCAGCATTGATCGTTAGATACACGAACAGCTGCGTGGGTCGGATACCGACCCACGCAGCTGTCGTTGTGTCGACGGCACGTCCGCACAGGCCATGATCGCGACGCGTAAATGTGAAGGGGAAGCGGCAGATTCGGGCGTCCGACGCCCCTCCGCTGGCCTTCGTCCTGTGCACCGGTGGCGACCGAACCCCTGGGTACGCTTGTTGGGGTGCCAGAAGTCGGCTTGAGCCTGCGAGCTACAGGGATGACACACCAGGGCCGCTCCTCATAACGGATGTCGTACCTGGCACGGAAACGGCCTGGTAGAGGGCCTTCTGGGCTGGGGTGAGGGTGGTGGTCTGGGCGACGGTGCCGGCGGGTCCGGCGAGGGTGACCTGCACGATCCGGCCGGTCTGCCGGCGCAGGGTGCGCCAGGTTTGCCCCGTGCGGCGTTCGGCGACGCGCACCAGGAGAAGGGCGAGCCAGCAGATCAGGACGTGGGCGCGGATGCGGTGTTCGAGGCGGTGGAACACCGGCCGGAGCAGCAGTTCGCTTTTCATGTCACGGAAGCCGCGTTCGGCTTCGAGGAGGTTCTTGTAGCCCAGGGCGGCGTCTTCGGCGGACAGGTCCGGGTCGGAGGTGGCGAGCAGGTACTTGCCGTCCAGCCGGCTTCGGCTTTCACTTTCGCCCGGTCGAGGGCAAGGCGGCCGGTCGGGGTCTGGCGGACCCAGCGGCCCAGGCTCGGGTGGTCGCGCAGCGCGCACTCGGCGCGCAGGTGCGCGGCTTCGACCCGTTCGCGGGCGGCGGGGGTGAGCTGCCGGTCGCGGTCCCGCTTGCGCTGGTCGCGGACCCGGGCGAGTTCGTCTTCGACCCGTTGGACGGCGGCCTCGCGTTTCGCCTGGTCACAGACCGCCTCGTCGGGGTTGTAGCAGAGCACGAACCGGGTGTCACCGGCCTCGGGCAGCTTGATCTCCTTGACGCGCAGGTTGTCCCGGACGGTCTGGTAGCGGCCCTGGTGGGCGAGCACCGTGTCCACGAGCGGGTTGCCATCGCGCATCCGCATCCCGGCGAGGTAGTGCCCGCCGGCGCGGCGCAGGTAGGCCAGGTTCGCCGCCGAGGAGAAGCCGCGGTCGACGACGGTGACGACCCGGCCCAACTTCCAGGAGCGGAGGTCGTCTTTGACCTGGGCGAGCACAGTCTGGTCGGAGGTGTTGCCCGGCCAGCACCACACCCGCACCGGGATCCCCTCCCGGGTGACGGCCAGCCCGATCACGACCTGGGGCAGGTCGTCTCGGTGGTCCTTGCTCTTGCCGTACTTGCGGAACCCGGGGCTGACCTCGCCGTCGGCACCGGCCTGGTCGTCCTCCTCGGTGTCGCGTTCGAAGTAGGTCGAGGTCGTGTCGAAGAACAGCAGGTCCGCCTCGAGGTTGAGCAAGTGCGCGACGGAGAAGAACACCGCCTCCTGCACTGCGCCTGCCACGTCGGCCTCCACGAGCAGGTCCATCGCCCGGTACGCCTGGTCGTCGTCCATGCTGTTCAGGCCGGGGACGACGACGTCCTCGCTCGCCCACTCGGCCGCCGACAGCTTCGACATCGGCTCGACCGCCCGGTTCGCCACGAGCGCGAACAGCACCCGCTCCACCGCGGTGGTGAACCTGCGGTCCGCCACCCCCTTCTCCAGTGCGGCGGCCACGCCGAGCTCACGCCACAGCCCGTCGAGTAGCCACGTCGCGCCGACGGGGCGGGCGTCGACGACCTCCATAGGCCCTGTGCCCGCGGCCAGGCCCGCGTCGCCGGAGCCGGCCGCGTCCGGCCCGCCGTCGCCGAAGTGTGCCCGGATCGAGGCGGCCAGCCGCAGCAGCCCGTCCATGTCGACCCGGTCGACCCGGCCCAGGTTCATCAGCACCTGCGGGTTCACCTCAGCGATCTTCGCTGTGTGCCCACGAACTGCGGAACTCGGGCGAAACAGACGTCATCGACGGCCCCCGTCCCACGATCCCCCGCCCGTCTTGGCGGGCTGACACAGCCCGCCAACGCGCCATGCGTGTCATGTAGCTGACAGGTACCAGCGCCGGCAGCCGTCCGACCTGCTCCTTCCGTCCATGACCGGCCCGTGCAGCAACACAGATCAGATCTACGCAGCACATGCACTACCCGTCCACTGGCACCCCCGAGGACACGTTCTACTTCCAGACACTGGCTGTGGATTGCTATCCCCCATTTATGGCACCCCCAGATGCGCGGACGGCGGCGTCAGAGCCGCTTGATCCATCCGCCGTCGACGACCATCGTTTGGCCGGTGATCCAGTCACCGGCCTTGGAGCAGAGGTGTGCCGGCGGCTGCGCGGCCCAGCGGAAAGGGTCGTGACCGCTCCCCGGCCGACCGAACTTGCGCCAGCAGAGAAGTCGGGACAGCGAACGGTGCGCCGGCGGCGCGGGAAAGGCACTCGGCGGAGGACCAGCGGTGCCGTCTCCCGATTCCACGCTGCAGCTCACCCGACTGACGGAACTCAGTAGATATACTATCCTGGCTTGTCGTGTTTAGATTGAAGATCTACGAGAACGAAGGTTTGCATGGCGGCGGATCTGGGAGTGACCCAGCCGGATTGGCGCATCGCCGATCCCACCATCAGCCTCTTTATTTTCTGTGGAGAAACAGATGTTCCTGGGTAGATTATCGGCGAGGTTGCTGGGGGGCGCGGCGGCCGCGATTCTTACGGTTGCCGTGACCGGCTGTTCCGCGTCGGGAGACGGCGGCAAGGCGGAGGCCGCTGCCTGCAACAGCCCCGGCGTCACCGCCAACCAGATAAATCTTGGCCTCGTGGTCACCGACTCGGGTCCCGGCAGCGCCGCGTTCGACTCGGCCCGCTCCGGTGTCGACGCCAGGATCGGGTTGGCCAATCAGGAAGGCGGCATACACGGCCGTCGGATCGTCTACCAGTGGCGTGACGACGCGAACTCCCCCCCGCAGAACGCCAACGTCACCACGAACCTCGTCCAGCAGGACTCGATCTTCGGCCTGGTGACGGCCACCGCCGCGCTCGGGGACTCGTTGGACGGCCTTGCCGCGCAGAAAGTCCCCATTGTCGGCTTCGCTCAGCCGGACTGGGGTAAATACCAGAACTTCTTCACCTATCTGTACGCAGCGTCACCCGACACCATCGGCCGCTACATCCAGGCCAGCGGTGGAACAAAGGTCGCCTTCGTGACCACGGGGGCGTCGGCCTTCACGCTGCAGGTCATGGCGCGATACCAGGCCGCCTTCCAAGCGATCGGTCTCGGTACGACCGACGCGATCTCCTATGCAAGCAGCACAGACAGCCCGGCCCGGGTGGTCCAGCAGATATCGGCCGCCGGCGCCGACTCCATGATTGGTTTCACGACCTCGGGGGACTTCGCCGCGATCGCGCAGGCCGCCCGCGCGGCGCACCTGGACCTCTCCAGCAGCGTCGCGCTCACCGGGTACGACCACAGCCTGCTCGCCACGCTGGGCCCGGCACTCTCCGGTGTCTCGTTCCCCGTCTACTTCCGGCCCTTCGAGGCCGGGGGCGCGGCCATCGACCGCTACCGCGCGGCGATGGCCCGCTTTGCGCCGGAGACGTTCGTCCCCGAACAGCAGTTCGCCATGCACGCCTACATCTACACTGACATGTTCCTTCGCGGCCTCGAACTGGCCGGTTCCTGCCCCACCCGCGAGGGATTCATCAGCGCGCTACGGAAGGTCTCCGACTACGACGCGGGCGGCCTGATCGCGCCGATAGACCTCAGTAACAACGCCAGCCAGCCGCTCAACTGCTACGCCTTCGTCAAGATCAACCCGGCCGGAAACGCATTCCAGGTCGTCCACGAACGCCTCTGCGCCGACGGCACGGGCACCTAAGCGCGTCGTTCAACCTGCATGCCTGCCTGCCGTTCCGGGGGGGCAGGTCTCTCCCACGGGCGGCGCAGACCATAGGCCAGGGTCGAGCGAGGCGGCGTTGGGTGTGAGCGACGAGGACCAGCCAGGTCCAGCGGTCGGCGGCGTGCGGGGTGCGGGGTGCGGATCTTCGGGCGGGTCCAACCCAGGGTCTTCTGAACAGCCCACCCCACCCTGCGATCGGCCCTGGCGGCGCTGTGAACGTCCGATCTCCGCGCCGCGGGAGCCCCCGAGTGGGACGGCGGATCGGCCACCGTCAGTCGTGGCGATGACAGAGCGTTGCCGGAGGGCATCGTACGGCGGGGCACCGAGGACCTCGAAACCACGATTTACAAGTCGCTTCCGGCCATCGGCATAGGCGTGGCGGAGGTTGGCCCTGGCCACGGAGGCCCGGCTGCTCGGACATGGCGGTGTACGCGTCGTCGCGCGGATCGCCCCAGGTGAGCGAGACCACCGCGCGTCGGGGGGTGTCGGAGTTGGAAGCGGGCGCCCGATCGTTGCCTGGTGGTCGTGTCCGTGCGCCGAGCGGTGACCGCAAGCGGGTCGAGGAGAACGACCCTGCCGCGCTGAAAGTGTTGCTGGGGCTGGTCGAGCCGCACTAGCGGGGTGACCCGGAGTCTCCGCTGCGGTGGACGACGAAGTCTCTGCAGCACCTGGCTGAGGAGCTGACCCGGCAGGGACACCCCGTCTCCGCCCCGGTTGTTAGGCGGCCGCCGAAGGCGACGGGCTTCAGCCTGCAGGCAAACGTCAAGACGCTCGAAGGTGCCCAGCGCCCGCGGGGTGAGCCCGTCGAGGTCGAGGACCACTACACCCCCAAGCCTCTGTAACGCCCTGTAGTCGATCCACACACAACGGGCAACCCGGTAGATCCTTGCGCCGGACAGACGGCAGCAGCGGCCACCCGGCCCGTCTCCGCGAGGACCAGAGCAGGTAGCACAAGTGCTACCCTTGGAAGGTGGACGAGATAGGGCTTCGAGAGGTCCGGCAGAACGCCAGCGACCTGGTACGACGCGCCCAGGCCGGTGAACGGCTCACCATCACCGTGGCCGGCCGACCAGCAGCCGTCCTCGGCCCGGTGAGTCCGCGCGTGTGGCGGCACTGGGACGACCTGGCAGAACTCTTCGCACAGCCGGAGGACACCGACTGGCCTGAGGACCGCAACCTCGTCGACGGTTCCCTCACAGATCCCTGGGAAAGCCGATGAATCGCGGCGTCCTCGACACCAGTGTCCTGGTCGCCACGGACGTCACCCCAATCCCCGGCGAGTTGGCAGTCAGCGTCATCAGCATCGCCGAACTACAGTTCGGCATCCTCGTCGCCAAGACACCCCAGGCCCGCGCAACCCGGCTCGCCCGCCTCAGCACGATCCAGCGACGGTTCGACCCGCTGCCCATCGACGACGCCGTCGCCGACAGCTACGGACGTCTCGCCGCCCGCGTCGTCGAAGCCGGACGCCAGCCACGCGCACGCACGATGGACCTGCTGATCGCGGCCACCGCACACGCCCACGGAGCCAGCATCTACACCCGCAACGCCGCCGACCTCGCCGGCTTGGAAGACCTCCTCAGGATCGTAACGATCTAGGAAACCCCTGCAGATCCTGTTTGTGGGGCACGTGGACGAGTGTGGGTGTCTACCCTGGGTGCCGTACTGAACCGCCCGGGTTCGGTGGAGACTCTCCTGTTTGAGAGGCCCTCCTGTTCGCCGTGGCGTTCCCGCTGCTCGCCCTTATCCTCTTTGCCACCTGGGCGCGGCGCACCACCCCACCAACCTCCACGCGGTGAAGATTGGCTGGCGCGGGCCGACGCACATGTGTCCCGAGTTGATGATCCTGATCAAGAGCGCAGGAATGCGAGCACAGCGAGCACGCGCCGGTGAGCGCTGGCATCCGGGGGCCGGTTCAGCTTCGTGAAGATGCTGCGGACGTGGGCCTCGACCGTCTTGCCGCTGAGGCACAGCTCCGTGGACAGGGCGCTGTTCGAATGACCCTGGGCCATGATGTCGAGCACTTTGCGCTCTCGCTCGGTCAGGGCGGCGAGTGGGTCGCCTTCGCGCTTCTTGGCCACCAGCCTTGCGACCAGCTCAATGTGGAGGCGTTCGCGACGCCGGCTTTGAGATCCCCGGCCTGTCGATGTCCTGGCCCAGCCCGAGCGATCTGATGAGGTCGAGGAGCTCGACGCGGTAGAGCTCGGCGGGGTCATTGGTCAGGAGGCCGAGGTGGCCGTGGACCTCGAGTGCGACGAGGCCGTGCATGCGGCCCCAGACGCGCATGGCGAGGGCGACCCCGGCGGGTGGTAGCTCGGGAAAGGCGTCGCGGACGGCGGTCACCAGGTCGGGTGCGAAGTCGGACCACTGATGGTCGCCCACGGGCTGGACGGGTTCGGCGTGGGGCCACGCGGCGGCGACGAGCTCGGTGAGCGCCAGGCAGGCCCGCTTGGCGGCGTCGAAGGTGGATCCGTCGCCGGGCGCGTGGTGGCCGGGCGCCGGATGGTCGTAGATCAGTCGGAAGCGTTCCGGGTTGGCCACCGACCATCGGCGCACGGCCTGCCCCAGGGCCAGGATCCGGCCAGCGATGTCGTCGGGGGGGAGGGCGTCGCGGGCGATCTCTACCTCGTCCATAAGCGACGTGTAGACGTCGTTGATGAGCCTCGCGATCAACGCGTCGCGGGTGGCGAAGTAGCTGTAGATGGCGCTGCCGCTCATGTCCATCTCGCGGGCGATGGCGCGCAGGGAGATGGCGTCGGGGCCGCCCTCGGCCATGTGCCGCAGCGCGATGGCCTGGATCTCGGCGGTGGTCTGCGCCCGTAGCCGCGCCCGTCGGCCTGGTGTCTGCTCTCCCACACTCGACATCGTACGACGCGCTTGTATAGTGCTCTGCATGGAAACTAAGCACTGCACGGAAATCGGTCGGTAGACGAGATACGGTCGGCGCACGAGATCCGCGTCCTGGGTCGCGGGGTTGTCCAGGGCTGTGGTGTTCGACGCTGTCCCGTCCGGTTCCCGCCTCGGGCAGGAGGCCGCGGGTCGTCGATGACGCCAGACCAGCCCTCTACGACTTCGCCACCGGCGACGGAAAGATCTTCATCGCCATCCAGCACCGACCAAGGCCGATTCTTTTGGGAGTTCGGATCACCCCGAGCAGGCACGCCCGTCGCAACCGGCTCCGATGCCGATGCCGCCGTCTTCAGCAACGGGTGCATTCGGCACATCTATGCCTTCTTCGACACCAACGCCGGCTTACCACGGACACCCCTGGAAGGAATCGCATGACGTTCGCACTCGATCCCCAGCTCGCAGTGGCCATAGCACCGTTCCTGGCAGCCGCGCCAGAAGTCGAGCCCCCGCCGGTGGGTGGCTGGAAGACGCGGCGGGTGAGCGTTGAAGCCGAACTCTACGATCCGTGGGTCGCCCGATACGTGTCGGCAACCGGTGTCCCCATGTTGTCGGTCGAGTATCGCCTCGCCCCGGAGCACTCCCACCCCACGCCGGCGGAGGACTGCTACGCCGCGCTGCGGTGGTTGGCTGACCACGCAGTCGAGCTCGGGGTCGACCCAGCACGGATCGCGGTCATGGGCGACAGCGGAGGCGGTGGACTGGCCGCCGCGGTGGCCCTGCTGGCACGCGACCGAGGCGGCCCCGTACTGGCCCGACAGATCCTGATCTACCCGATGCTCGATGACCGCAACACCACGCCCGATCCCGCGATCCCGCCGTACGCGGCGCCGGCCCGAGCAGACGACCTAACCGGCCTGCCACCGGCCTACGTCGAGGTGGGCGAGCTCGACATCTTCCGTGACGAGAGCATCGAGTATGCACGTCGGCTCGCGGCGGCCGGCGTTTCCACCGAGTTGCACGTGCACCCCGGGGCGCCCCACGGGTTCGACGCGTTGGGACCGGAGACCGATGTCGGGCGGCGCGCCACCGCCGACCGCGTCCGAGTCCTGACCGGTCTCTGAACCAGCCCAAAAAACTGAACAAGCCAGGAACTCGGCCTCGGATATTCAGTCTCGGATATTCAGCCTGGTCGCCCGACCGCGGGCGCGGAATTCCCCGGTTCTTGCCGTGCCCCGGGGCACATTCCCCACTGCCACCACGTAGGAGACAGACGACCCCATGACTAATTCACCGACTCGGTCGCCAGCGCGGTCGGGAGGCAGGCTCGCACTAATCGCGTTTGCCCAGCTCATCATCGCACTTGACTACAACATCGTGTACGTGGCGCTGCCCGAGATCGGCGCCGACCTCGACTTCTCGGCCCAGTCGCTGCAATGGGTGGTGAGTGCCTACGCCGTCGGCTTCGGTGGCCTGCTCCTGTTCGGCGGCCGCGCGGTCGACCGGCTCGGGGCACGCCGGATCTTCCTGGTCGCCGTCGCCATCTACGGCGTCTCGTCCCTCGCCGGCGGGCTCGCCCCCGAACCTGGGCTGCTCGTGGCCGCGCGTGCCCTGCAGGGCATCGGCGGAGCGCTGCTCTTTCCCGCCATCCTCACGCTGATCTACAGCGGCTTCGTCGAGGGAGCCGAGCGCAACCGCGCCCTGGCCGTCTGGGGCGCCGTCGGCAGCGGCGGCCTCGCCGCCGGCTCCCTGCTCGGCGGTCTGTTCACCGACTGGTGGGGCTGGGAGTCCGTCCTCTTCGTCAACGTCCCGCTCGCGCTGATCGCCCTGCTGGCCGCGCCGCGACTGCTGCCGGCCGACGCGCCTGTCAAGCGCGGCGTCAAGGCGTTCGATGTGCCCGGCGCACTGCTTGCCACCGCAGGCTCCTCGCTCATCGTCTTCGGCCTGGCCAGCGGCCCGGAGTCCGGTTGGACCTCGGTCCGTGCGCTGGGCACCATTGTGATCGGCGGCGTGCTCCTCGTCGCCCTGCTGGTGACCGAAGCCCGCACCCCGGATGGGCTCCTCCCGCTGCGGCTGGTGCGCACCCGCACCCTGGCCACGACCATGGCGGTCGCCTTCCTCTTCATGGGCACCCTCGCCACCGGCTATTACGTGCTCACCACCTACCTCCAGCCCGTCCTCGGCTACAGTCCGACGGAGGCGGGCCTGGCATTCCTTCCCGTCTGCGTGTTCTCCATGATCGGAGGACCAGTGACGGCCGTCCTGCTCAACAGATTCGGCATCCGCGCCACTCTGGCCGGGGCTCTGATGACCAACGGCGGCGGCGTGGCCCTCGTCTGCGTGGTCATGGCTGTGGATGGCTCGTTCTGGTCGATGCTGCCCGGCATGGTCCTGTGGGGCCTGGGCGGCGGCGTCGGCTTCACCGCCACCTTCGCGGCGGCCGGCATGGGTGTCGCGCCGATGGAACAGGGCGTCGCCTCGGCGGTGGCCTCCACCTCCCAGCAGATCGGCGGCGCCGTGGGCCTGGCCGCCCTGATCGCGGTCGCCAACCACGGCCTCGACTACAACGCGGTCCCCGGGCCCACGCTGGACGAGATCGTTGACGGCCTCCGGTGGGCCGGCGTCCTCGCCGGCGCTCTCTCGGTCGTCGGCGGCTTCGTCGCCCTGATCCTCAAGAGCGGCAAGGCCACCGCTGCCGCAGTCGGGGAAGAACCTGCTGGGGATGAAGATGAACAGGTGACCGCAAGCGGCACCGCCGACGAAGCGATCGTCACCGCCCAGTAACTCCCGCCCCACCCAAGCTCGTGGTCGGCGCACCGAGCGCAACCTGACGGCGACCGGGGCGTCGAGATGCCCTCAGCAACGACCAGGTCGGCCAGGCCGAATGGGCGGGTGGGATCACAGTCGCCTGGCGTGGCTACGACGATGATGAGCGCCTGTATGTCAGCACCACCGAAAACCTCGGCGACGACTGGTCCGGGCAGGTCGCACTCGAGGACATCGGAATTGCGCGTACGTGAAACCGGCGTATATTTCCGCGCGGGGTCTGTCCCGTAGATCTCGGTGTGGCTGTCAGCAAATCCCGCAGGTAATGGGCCTGTGTAGAATTAATCCGTCGGTGTGGCGGCCTTGTCTGCCGGTTCGACGGAGGCGAGGAGCTGTTCGGCGGTGCGGTACGCGGTGTCAGCCACCGCACAGATCGGCCAGGACCCGTCCGGTGCACACCTTGCGGTGGTGAAGGATGGCGGCGAGGACACGTTCACCGCTGGTGATCTTCTGCGGTAACACGCCCCCCGCGGGATCCGGGCAGGCGCTGACGGCCTCGCTGCTGGTAGCGGCGCTGCTCCCGGCGGGCGGCCTGCACTGAGGCCAGCCGTGCTGCGAATGCGTCCATCTCGGCGGTGCTCATGCCGGTCAGGCGAGGGTGGGCCAGCAGTGTCAGGGTCGCGGCCCGGTTGGAACCGGTCACGGCGTCCACGGCAGCGGATGGGCTCACGCCGTCGGTGGGCGCGGGATGGATCGTGGAATTCCACGTTCTGTGCGCCGTGTGGTGCTCGAGCGGGAGGACATCGATGCGGGCTTTGCTGGCTGTCGACCACCGTGTCCGAAAACAGACCGCCGAGCTCCTTCCGGCGAGCCGATTTCGTCGATGCTAACACCGGGTGAGCGATCGGTGTTGGGCTGTGATGTCCCGAAGAGATGTGAGCGCGGAACCATCACGATGCGCTTATCGCCCGAGAAGCGCAGACACCTCTCGAAGTCTTTCGGTGGTTGAAAGCAGTCGGCGTGCCGGGTGGTGCCACAATCGTGGTCTGTGCCGGATCACTGGCGGGGTGCGGGCCGCGTCGCTGGTGCGGAATCGACTCGCGGCGTCGTCCTCACACGATTTCTCGGCCCCGGCATCTCGACCGAGTCGATCAAATGTGCGGACCTGCGTTGCCGTGGTACGGTTGAGAGCAGGCCGGTCATTTACGAATGTCGCCGCTCGAGCGATATCGTCACCGGTCGTGGCCGGCCGGCGTCTTCATCGCCGGGGTTAGGTGGCCGTCATGGCGGCAGGCCAGATGATTTCTTTTCTCGATCGTGCCGATTTCGCGCGTTTTGACGACGACGGCGGCGCACCAACCCGGCTTCGCGTGGCCTCGGCGGACGCCTGCCCCGAAGCTCCCACCGGTGACCGTGGGCTACGGCTCTCCCTCGCTCCCGCCGGCGGCCGCGGATCCTTCGACGGAGTCTGGTGGCCACACAGCCGGCGGCTGGACCGTGAGGCTCCAGCGCTCGTCGCGGCGCTGTCCGCCGCCGGTCACCCGATCAGCCGACTGGCGGTCAACGGTGACGTCTGGACCGGTATCCCCCGCAGGCTTTCCCAGCCGACCCGCCCACCGGTGCGGATCAGCTGGTTCCGCACCCTCGATCCGCACACGGTCACCCTGGACGGCGGCAACCGCCCCAGGTTCTTTCTCCTCGTGATCCCGCCCGACACGGCCGCGGACGTGGCAGCCGATGCCCTCCGGATGGCCGCGGCCGGCGGGCTGTCCGGGCCGTCCGGCCAGATCCTGCGCCACGCGGGCGCCGTGCCGCTCGGCGCCCGGTCCGGAGCGCCGTGAGGATCGCGATACTCGCGCCGGTCGCGTGGCGCACTCCGCCCCGGCACTACGGCCCCTGGGAGCAGGTCGCCAGCACCATCGCGGAGGGCCTGGTCGAGCACGGGGTCGACGTCACGCTGTTCGCGACGTTGGATTCGGTGACGGCCGGCGAGCTGGACGGCGTGTGCCCGCACGGGTACGCCGAGGACCCATCCCTCGACGGCCGGGTGTGGGAGGCCCTCCACGTGGCCCACGCACTGGCCCGCTCCAGCGAGTTCGACCTCGTGCACAACCATCTCGACTGGCTGCCCCTGGCGTTCGCGCCGAGCTTCCAGGCCCCCATGGTCACGACGATCCACGGTTTCTCCGATCCGCGGATCGTCCCCGCCTACGCGCGGGCGGCCTCGGCATACGTGTCGATCTCGGACGCCGACCGCAGCCCCGAGCTGAAGTACGTCTCGACTGTTCACCACGGCGTCGACCTGGACGAGCTCCCGTTCTCGGCAGCGGGCGGAGACGACCTGGTCGTGCTCGGCCGGGTCCATCCCGACAAGGGCACCGCGGTCGCCGTCGATATCGCCCGCCACGCGGGGCGGCGCCTGGTGATCTGCGGAATCGTCCAGGACGAGCGGTACTTCGCCGAGCAGGTGCTCCCGCACGTCGACGGGGACCGGGTCCGTTACCTCGGCTCGGTGGGACCGGCCCAGCGGGCCGAGGTCCTGGGCTCAGCCGCGGCGCTGTTGCATCCGATCGCGTTCGATGAGCCGTTCGGGCTGGCCGTCGTCGAGGCGATGGCCTGCGGCACGCCGGTCGTCGCCTACCCACGCGGAGCGATGCCGGAGGTGGTCGACGAGGGGGTGACCGGCTTCCTGGTGGACGGGCCGGTGGCCGCGGCGGCCGCTGTGGATCGCGCCGCGGCCCTTGACCGCGCCGCCTGCCGGGCCATGGCACGGCGGAGGTTCTCCACCGCGCGCATGGTCGCCGACTATCTCGCCGTCTACGCGGGCGTTCTCGCCGACCCTGTCCTCTGATCCCGCCGCCCCCGCGGGCTGGTCACCCGACGGGAACCATTCGTGCGAGGAGCCGGTCGACGGGCACGCTGGCCATCCCGATCCGGGTGTCGCCGATCCCGTACGGCAGCCACAGCAGACCGTGGTGGATCAGGCTGCCGCAGGAGTAGACGACGTTGGGGACATAGCCCGTGCTCTCCTGCCCGGTCGGAGCGAGCAGTGGTTCGGGCAGCGCCGCGACCACCCTTCCCGGATCGTCGAGATCAAGCAGGATCGCGCCGATGGTGTACGTCCGCATCGGCCCGACGCCGTGGGTGAGCGTGAGCCAGCCCGCGGACGTCTCGACCGGGGACCCGCAGTTGCCCACCTGGAGCAGTTCGAAGGCGACCCGCGGCCCGTGGAGCGGACGCGCCGGCCCCCATACCTGGCCGTCATCCGATGCGGTCAGACCGGTGGACTCGCCGTCGGAGCGACAGAGCGCGAGATGGCGACCGTCGACCAGCCGGGGGAACAGCGCCATGCCCTTGTTACGGGCGGCCGGGCCGGTGAGCGGTGCGGTGGTGAAGACCCGCAGGTCGGGGCTGGTGAGCAGGCGCGGGGAGATGTCCGTGCCGTCGAAGGCGGTGTAGGTGGCCCGGTAGTCCGCGGTCCCGTCCGGCGCGGTGAACCGGACGAACCGCGCGTCCTCCATGCCGTTGCTCTCGCTGGTGACGGTGGGCCACAGCACCCGTTGCGGCAGGGCGCTGTCGGGTGGGAACTCGACCCGCCGCAATGATCCGGCGATCGAGCGGATCCCGGCGAGGATCCCGGGTGCCTGGGGGCGACGGAGCAGGTCGGGGGGAACCGCGGCGAAGGCACGGGAGAGATCGGGGTCGGGTTCACTGCCGGGCCGCCGTGGGTCCAGGCTCTGGAGGACGGCACGGGTGACCTCGTCGTCGAGCCCGTGTTCGGTGAGCACGGCGCGCAGCCGGGCGGCCTCCCACTCGACGGGTACGGCGACGCCGGTGGTGAGTGGGCCGGTCCGCGACTCCAGGCGCACCGCCGGGCCCGGACCGATCACCGCGACGGCGAAGCCGATCGAGGACAGATGGCCCTCCCCGACAGCGCGCAGGCTCAACGCCAGTCGCAGCGCGCCGGACGGCAGCCCGGTCTGGTCGGGGTGCGGCACCGCCGAGGGGTTGGTGACGGCCGCGCCCTCCACCGCGTACTCGGCGGTGAAACACGCGCCGAGCAGCAGACAGCGCGCTGGGGAGAGCTCCGCGGGCACCGGCACCCGCGGAGTCACCACCGCGGCATGCCGCGCGAGGATGCCCCGGTAGTCCCGGTGGCGCGGCTCGAACCGTTCGAGGAGGTCGGCGACCAGGCTGTCGACCTCCCGCTCGGGCAGGGCGAGAGCCCGGGCCACGATGCCGGCGGCCCGGGAGTGCGGCTGGCTGCCCTCCTCACCGGGCAGGAAGAGCTTCGCGATGACCCGGTCGCTGTTCGGGGAGAGCCCCAGCGGATGCCGCGTGACCAGGTCGTTCTGGGCCGACCCGGCAGCTGTGGTCCGGGTGCTGCCGATCAAGGCGTCGATGCCAGGAGGCGGCGGGCGTGCTGGGTCGTGGAGAGCAGGGCGAGCGTCGATTCGGCGCCCTGGTTGAGGTTGCGGCCGCCGGGCTCGAGCCCGTCGTAACAGCCGCCGGTGTCGGGGTTGAGTAACGCCATCGAGCTGTCGTTGTCCCCGAGGAACCACCCGTGGGCGCGGCCGAGGCCGGTCAGCCATCTTTTCCGTCCGGTCGCCGCGTGGGCGCGGGCGCAGGCGTCCGCGATCGCCGCGGCCTCGATGGGCTGCTGGTCGAAACCGGGCCCGGGATCTCCCCCCGGCCGGCGACCGCCGACCGGGGTCGGTGACAGGTTCCCGTCACGGGTCTCCACCTGGAGCAGCCACGCCAACAGCCGCAGACCGTCCGCGAGCACCACCTTGTCGGGCAGGCACATCCCGGCAAGGATCAGTGCCTCCGGGACGGCCCCGTTGGCGTAGCGCAGGGTGGGCTCCGGCCACGGCCAGCCCGGGTTGGCGCCGACCGGTCCGATCACCTCGACGGCGGCGGTGAGCAGCGCGCGCGCCGGCTCGTCGTCCGGATGGGCGAGCAGCACCTCTCCGGCACCGAGCGCGGCGAACGTCATGGCCCGTGGCCAGGGCGAGCGGCGCCCCGCGCTGGCGAGGAAGCCGGCCCGCGCCGAGGCCCGCAACCGCCGGGTCGGCGCGGAGGCGGCCGCGGTGCCCAGCCCCCAGAGCGCCCGGCCCCAGCAGTCACCGAGGCCGGGATCGTCCCGCCACCGCCCGTCGCTGTCCCGCCGGTTGTGGACGGCGCCGTCCACCGCCTGCGCGGCCAGCACGAAGGCGAGGTAGCGCTCCAACAGGCGCACCAGGTCCACCCCGGGCGATGGCTCGCGGGTGAGGACGACCAGCCCGCGCGCGACGTCGTCCACGCAGTAGCCGTGCTCCCGGCGTGGCACCGAACCGAGGGCGTGCTCGAACAGTCCGATGTCGTCGGTGAGCCGGAACAGGTGGTCGAACGAGATCGCGGAGCTCACCGGGCCACCGGCACGGGCGCGGTCGACGGCCGGCTCCCGGTGCGGGCGACCAGTCCGGCGGCCAGCCGCCGGTAGCGGCCGGCGACCGCCGGCCACAGCAGGTCGGGGGCCTGGACGGCCGCGGCGCTGGCCAGGCCGGCGCTCACCGTCTCGTCTGTCGTTATGCGGCGCACCGCGGCGGCGATGGCCGCTGGGTCCCGGTGCGGCACGAGCAGTCCGCTGCCGTCGCCGAGGAGCTCGACCGCGTGCGGGAACCGGGTGGCGACGATCGGCCGGAGCGCGGCGACCGCCTCGATGAGGACACCGGAGGTCACCTGGTCGACCGAGTCGTACGGCAACAGGACGACGTCGGCCTGGCGCACGAGCTCCGTGAGGGACACCGGGTCCAGGTAACGATCGTCGAAGCTGACCGAGCCGGTCAGGCCGAGGTCGCGGACCCGGGCGGCCAGCCCCTCCCGGTAGGCCTCGCCCTCCCTCGCGAGGACCTTCGGATGGGTCTGGCCCGCGATGACGTAGTGCGGGGCGGGATCGAGGTCGGCAAGGTCCGCCATCGCGGCGATGCCCCACTCGATGCCCTTCCCGGGCCCGATCAGCCCCCAGGTGAGGATGGTCGGCCCGCCGCTGTGCTCCGCTGGCGCCCGGCGGTTGTCCGCCGCGCCGTGCGGGATGACCACCACCCGTCGTGGATGGACCTGGAAACCCTCGACGAGCCGGATCCGCGCGGTCTCGGTCATCACGACCACCGCGTCCGCCGACGCGACCACGGACTCCAGGACATGCCGCTGGTGCGAGGTCGGCTTCACCAGCACGGTGTGCAGGACGACGATCACCGGAACGTCGAGGGCGTCGAGCACCGCGAGCACCTCGTCGCCGTCCGGACCTCCATACACGCCGTACTCGTGCTGCACCACGACGACGTCAAAGCCGTTCAGCAGCCGTGCCGCCGCACGCGGACCGCCCGGCGTGCCGGCGACGAGATCTCCGACCAGAACCGGCCGGCCGGCCCCACCGGATCGACCCGGTGGTCTGGCCACCGGCTCGGCCGGCTCGGCCGTGGCACCGGCTCGCGTGGCACCAGCTCGCACGACACCGGCTCGGTCGGTGGCGTCCAGGAGGCGCACCACCCCACTGGACGCACCGGGCGCTGGACTGTTCAGCTCGTCGAACAGGGCGGCCGTGAAGGTCGCGAGACCGCACTGGGTGGGCGGATAGGTGCTGAGGAAGCCATAACGCAGGGGCACGAGCTGATTCCTCCCAGGCTTGAGCCGTGTGGAGGAGTGCCGGCCGCCAGCGGGGCCCAAAACGAACACGATGATCGGGTCATGACCCGGGCACCCGTCGCGCCGGAGGTTGACACTCAACCTTGTCGAGTGTTAACCCACTTATAGTCTTCGGGAATATTGAAAGCAACCGGGGGACCGGCCGGCACCACTCGCTGTCGGGTCTGGACACTTTCGGCGGCCCGTCGTCCGCCGCCCTGGCCGGGGCCCTTCACACGGTCGGCGTGCCACGGCGCGTGAACGGCCGCCGTGGTCGCCGCCGGGACCGCAGCCTCGAACGGACCGTTTTCATCGCCACGGACGAGATATCCGGGAAGTGGATTGCGAGGATGGCAATATCGTCCTGGGGCGGCCCGTCGGCAAAATCAAGCACCGCCGCCTCGATCGTCGCGGTGAGGCGGCCGGCGGCCGGATCGGTGGCCGCGAGCAGCGCCCGCAGCCGATCATCGCCGTACTGGTCGTTCCCACGGCGGGCCTCGGTGACGCCGTCCGTGTAGAGCAGGATGGTGTCACCGGGACCGAATCTCGGCCGGCTGGTGGTGAGCTCCGGGTCCTCGAAGACGCCGAGCACCAGGCCGTGGGAGCCGATGGGGGTCACCGTGCCGTCGCGCCCACGGAGCAGAACGGGAGTGTGCCCGGCCGAACAGAGGGCCAGGGTCCGATTTCGCCGGGACCGGTCCACGGCCATGTATGCGACGGTGAGGAACCGTTCGCTGTCGGGATGTTGGGTGAGCAGCGCCCGGTTGAGCTGGTTCAGAATGGCGGCCGGATCACGGGTGCGACTCGCCGCCGCCCGGATGGTGTAGTGCGCCAGCGCGGTCACCTTGGCCGCCTCGACCCCCTTGCCGGCGACATCGCCCAGAACCACGCCGAAACTGGTACGGCCGGTCTGGAACACGTCGAAGAAATCGCCCAGGACCTCGGCGCCTTCGCCCGCCGGGCGGTAACGGGCCGAGACCTCCAGGCCGGGGATCTCCGGAACCTCCGGGGGGAGGAGGCTCTGCTGGAGAGTCCGGGCCAGCGCGGTCGCGGCCGCCGCGACGTGACGCAGCGCGATCTCGCCCGACACGGCCTGGGCGAGGGTCTCCAGCAGCTCGAGGTCACGGGCCGTCCAGAGCCGGGGGCGGACGTCGGCCGCTCCGAAGGCACCGAGCGTGCGGCCGCTCGGATCGCGGAGCGGGAAGCTGGCCCATGCCCTGATACCGGCCGACCGGACGAGCGAATCGCCCCGGACGCGATCGTCGCGGCCGGCATCGGGCACGACCAGCGGCAGACCCGTGCCGACCGCCAGGCGGCAGAGGCTGTCTGCCGCTGCGATCTGCCGACCGGTGAGGTCGCCCGCCGCCGTACCCGCACGGGACTTCCAGTAGGAACGCCCGTCGTCCATCGCCATGACGAAGGCGAACGGGGCGCCGAGCATGACTGCCGCCAGGCGGGTCAGCCGGTCGAAGGGCTCCTCCGGCTCGGCGCGGAGCAATACCGAGGCAGCCTGGTCGGGGCCCGCGTCACGTGCCGGCCCGGTCCCTTCCGGCGCCGGCGCATTATCCACCTCGCAAGCCTAACCGCGCGATTCTGCTCCGCGGCAAAAAGCCGGTGGCTCGTGGCCTACACCAGCTGCCGCAAACCGTCCGTCGGCCGGATCAGGCACCGCACCGTGCCGCCTCCGCGCGGTCGCCGACGACCGTCGGCCGGGAGGACTGAGCGGACCGGCGCCGCCGGGTGATCTCCTCGACGTTGCGGTGTGGACGTCCTTGCCGCGCGGCTGCCTGGCCATCGTCGAAACTCTGCCGGATCACGTCGAGAGTCAGGTTTCGATCAGTGTCGTTCAGGCCCGTGGTCAGAGCCTCGAAAATCGTCACATCGTTGCTTCCAGCTCATGACGCGCTATCCAGTTGCATGAGGCCTGCCCAATTTTCCGGACGGCAACCCAATTTCCGCATGTTCACCGGTCTGGTGACGAACCGCACCCGTGGCAGGGCAAACTCGGATGCGCCGGTTCGCGCGGCCGGGCCATGACGCTCGTCGAGATCTCGGGGAGAAGACGTTCCATGATCTGCTCGCGGGGCTGACGAATGGGCGGGCTTCGTGCGTAGGCGGAGGTCGCGCACCCCGGCCGACCAGCGGTCGACCTGGGCGTCGAACTGGTCGAGCGCGGTGGCCGCGCTGCCCTCGTACTCCCAGGTCTAGTAAGATCCAGCTCCCGCCCGTCGGCAGGTCACACTCAAGTCGAGGTTCAGGCGCCCCGTAGGCACCTACCGATCGGAGCCGGACGTCTGTCGGCGGCACGAGGTCGCGGTGCTGCGCCGTACCCAGCCCAAGCCTCGCTGGGACTGGGCGGACCGCGCGGTGCTCGCCGCACTGATCAGGGTTCTCCCCAAGACGCTGCGAGCGCACCGACCGGTCACTCCCGGCACCGTCCTGCGGTGGCACCGCCGTCTGATCACACGGAAATGGACCCACCCCCACAGGACGGGACGACCACCGGTCAGCACGGAGATCGCGACCCTCATTGAACGGCTCGCGACCGAGAACACGACATGGGGGTACCAGCGGATCCAGGCGAGCTCCTCAAGCTCGGCCACCGGGTGGTCGACTTCTTCCATGTGGACTGCGCCGTGACGCTGCGGCGGTTGTACTGCTTCTTCGTCCTGGACGTCGGCACCCGCACCGTCCACATCCTCGGGGTCACCACCCACCCGGACGGACCGTGGACCACCCAGCAAGCCCGGAACCTCCTGATGGACCTCGGCGCCCGGGCGGCCGACTTCCAGGTCCTGGTCCGTGACCGGGCCGGCCAGTTCACCGCATCGTTCGACGCGGTCCTCGCCGGCGCCGGCATCACCGCCGTCAAGATCCCACCCCGAACCCCGCGGACGAACGCCTACGCTGAGCGGTTCGTCCGCACGGTCCGGACCGAGGTCACCGGTCCTGCCTGCGATGGCTGGGTGGCTATGCCGCCGAGATCGTTGCCGCGTACATGACCACCTGGGTGGACTCCCGACAAACCAGGTGGGGGTAGGGATAGCCCGCGGCGGGGAGGGCAGGAGCATCGGCGTGATGGCGAAGTGGGATCGGACTGTGGATGGTGTGATCGGCATGTTGGCGTCATGCCTGATGCCGGTGGTGCAGCGCTGGGAAGTGAGCAGGGCGTGTCGATGGTCACGTTCGGTGTGGCGCTGGCTGGGCCGCCGCGTACCGCACGGGAATGGGCGAGCGTGCTGGATACGCTGACCGCGTAGTATCTCGTGATACTGCTTGCTTTACGTGTTAGATCCCGGGGGTTCCCGGTGCGATCAGCCAGTGTGGTCGGTGGGAATCCGGCGCGTCGCACGTAACCACGCGACCAGCCTCTGTGCCTCCGCGTCGTCGTCGTTGGCCTCCTCCACCGCGATCGAGGCGAGTCCGGTGATGTCATCGACCCGTCGACCGGCCCTGCGCGCTTCGGTGACGAACCGCAACGAACTCGGCCGCTCCACCCACAGGGCGTACTCGATGGGTCCAAGACCCAGGTAGTCGTGCAGCGCGACGGGACGACCAGCCGGCGCGCCGCCGGCCTTGTGCCACCGGTCCACCCAGCCATCGACATCCTCCAGGAACGCACGTCCTCCCAGCGGGGCGGTTCACTCTCACCGAGGCCGGCTACGCTGGGCTCGCGGCTGCGGTCCCCGGCCACGTCCGAACCGTCTGCGAGCTGTTCATCGACGTCCTCACACCCTGCGAACTGAGCGCGCTCATCTGCATCGGGCGTCGCATACAGCCGCGCCTCGACCCCCATGGCACGTGGCCGCGACCAGAGCGACACGCCAACGGAGACCATGACCGCGGCGCGCTGGAATCCTCACCAGGGAATCACGAACCAGGGCATTCAGGCTGACCTCCGGGGGCTGCCATAGTCACTCTTCCTAGCTGCCTGCTGGCTGACCCTGTGGGGGTCCGAAATTCGGGTTTCGGCCTGTGAGCTGGTCTTCTGTGGCTGACGTGATCGTCCGGGGGTGTCGTCAGGCGGCGTTGCGGTACTCGTTGATCAGCCCGCCGAGGATGCGTGTGCGGCGGACGGTGGAACCCCGGGCCGGACACAACGTCGACACACCCGTCGACCATTCATGATCGACGGGTGTGTAATAGCGGACTTCGTCGATGCAACAACGCCCAACAGAGTCCCTGTGGGCTACTTGCGTCCTACCCCGCAGTAGCCGCAGACCTCGGCATCGGACAGGTGTTCCGCGGTGCCGTCAGGGCGCCACCGGTGGATGACCTGCACTCCTGGATCGACCAGCGTCAGTCCGTCGAACAGCCGCTCCACTTCCGCGCGGCTACGGAACTGGCACTCCAGGCCCCGCTCACGGTAGCTGGTCTCGATGCGTCGAGCGCTGGGATCGAGGTCGGCGGTGCCGTGACTGAGAACGAGGTAGCTGCCAGCGGGAAGAGCATCGAGGAAGCTGCGGACGATGGCGTAGGGTGCGTCGCCCTCGACAAAGGGCAAGACCGCGAGAAGCGACAGCGCGACAGGGCGGGTCAAATCGAGGGTGTCGCGCAGCGCCGGGGCGGCCAGAATTTGATCAACGTTGCGTACATCGGCGTCGAGGTAGACAGTGCGCCCTTCGGGGGTGCTGGTCAGCAACGCCCGGGCGTGAGCAAGGACGATCGGGTCGTTGTCGGCGTAGACCACCCGGGCGTCCGGGGCGATGCCCTGGGCGACCTCGTGCAGGTTCGGGCTGGTCGGGATGCCCGTCCCGATGTCCAGGAACTGCCGGATGCCCACCTCACTGGCCAGATACCGGATCGCGCGGACCAGGAAGGCCCGGTTCTCTCGAGCGGCATCACGCAAAGTCGGGAAAACGGCGATGGCTTGTTCGGCGCCTTCCCTGTCGGCCGGGAAATTATCCTTCCCGCCAAGATAGTAGTCGTACATGCGCGCAGAGTGCGGGGCGTCGGTCCGTAGCTCGGCCCTGTCCACCTTGTCTACCAGGGTCTTCCAGCGACGGTGACCCGTCGGAGTGTCGCTCACGCCCCGCCCTCCCAACATCATCAGTGATGTTCAGGTTATCTCTCCGCGCTCGCTGTGGGCCGGGGGGCCTACGATCCCGCCGGGAGGCAACCAAGAGCCGAGGACCCCCAGATTACGGTGCTTCGTCCGCGGACCGTACTGGTAGGTGGGCGACGTGGTGATGGCGTGCGGCGTGGTGGTGGGTGTGCCACCGGAACGCACTGCCGCGGTCGCGGGTCAGATATTTTGCCTGTGCCCCCGCGTCTTCGGGGTCCATGGCCTGGTGCCGGGCGGGTTGCGTGACCCAGGCGGCGGTGGGGTGCGCTGTGGCGCCGAGGACCCGTACGTGCCTGGGATCGTAGGAAGGCGGCCCAGGTGGTGTGGTCGCGTTCGGGGAGGGGCTCGATACTGTAGCTCTTTCAAGATCTACCACACGGTGGAGGGTGCGATCTTGATGCCGAGCGCTGCTGGTTCGCCGTGGATGCGGGGATACCCCCATGAGGGGTTCTCGTGGGCCAAGCGCAGTACCAGAGCGTGTATCGAACGCACGGGGCGTGGCCGTCCGGGACGTTTGGGTCTGTCGGCCGAGCAGGAAGCGCCGCGCCGTCTATGTACCAGAGCACAGCAAGACGGTCATCCTCGGATTGCATGTGCAATCCGAGGATGGTACTGATCGTCCTCGCCCACGCCCGGGCGCTGCTCACCAGCACCCCCGAGGGCCGTACCGCGTACCTGGACGCCGACCTGCGCGAACCCGAGAAGATCATCGGTTCGCCCGAGGTCCGCCTCTCCGCGCTGGCGCCCGGCAGCTATCTCGCCCTCACCCACTGCACGGCGGACGTCGCCCCGCAGGAAGCCGGGCGGCTCGTCGAGATCTACCGGGCGCGGGGCATCCCGCCCGCTCACCACGCGGACCCGCGCCGAGGTCGAGGGGTTCTTCGATGGGCTCGAACTGGTCGAGCCGACCGACGCCCAGGTCAGCTGGTACGGCGGCATCGCCCGCGTGCCCTGACCGTCAGAGCGGTGAACGGGTCCGCTCCCCCGGGCCCCGGGGCGGTAGGTCACGCCCGGGCCGACAGCAGGCCGAGGTCAAGAGAAGGCCCTGCCTTCGCGGGGCTGCGACGGGCGGCCGTCGACACCGACGGGCACCTCACCGGCGATGGTGATCCGGTGCATGAACCGCTCGAAGCCGGGATGGCCCAGGTCGCCGGGGGGAAGGTGGGCGGTGTGCGGGTCAGGGGCCGGGGGCCGTCATGTCGACGAACCCGGCGCGGTACGCCCACACCACCGCCTGGGTGCGGTCCCGGACACCCAGCTTGCTGAGGATCCGCTTGACGTGGGTGCGGACCGTCTCGACCGACAGGTTCAGGACGGCCGCGATCTCGGTGTTCGACCTGCCCTCGGCCAGTGCCCGCAGCACCTCCGCCTCCCGGTCGGTCAGCTGGTCGGCCCGCGTCAGCAGCTCGCGGTCGGGCACGCGACGGCGGGCGAGCGTGACCAGCAGCCGGCGGGTCACCGCGGGGGCGACCAGCGCGTCGCCCCCGGCGACCACCCGGATGCCGTCGATCAGCTGCTCAGGGGTGGCCCGCTTGAGCAGGAAGCCGTCGGCGCCGGCGGCGAGGGCGTCCTCGACCACCTTGTCGACGTCGAAGGTGGTCAGCACCAGGACCCGCGGCCGAGGATGCGGCCAGCTGGTGATCTGGGACGTCGCCCAGACTCCGTCCCGACGGGGCATGCGCACGTCCATGAGCACGACGTCGGGCCGGTAGCTGCGTGCCGCCAGCACCGCCTCCTCTCCGGTGGCCGCCTCGGCGGCGACACAGATGTCCGGCTCGGCGTCCAGCAACGCCCGCAGCCCGCTGCGCACCAGGCCGTCGTCGTCGGCCAGCAGCACGGTGATCACGAGCCGGTGGCCGGGTGCGTCGGGAGGGTGGCCAGCACCCGGAAGCCGCCCTCGACGGGTCCGGCCTCGAACGACCCGCCCTCGAGCCGGGCCCGCTCCCGCATGCCGATCAGCCCCCGGCCCGGCACCGGGGAGGCGAACCCGGCGCCCTCGTTGAACACCTCGACCCGGATCTGGTCGGCGACCCGGCTGACCCGAACGCGGATCCGTCCCGTGTCGGTGTGCCGGACGGCGTTGGTCAGCGCCTCCCGCACGATCCGGTACAGCACCCGCTCGCTGCCCGCCGACAGGTCGACGGGTTCGGCGTCGAGGTCCACCTCCCGCCCGGTGGCGCGGATCCGGTCGGCGAGCGCCGCCAGTCCTTGGGCGCCCGCCTGGCCGTGGGCGTCGTCCGGGTCGTCGTCACTCACGTCGAGGCCCCCGTCGCCCTGGCGCGGGTCCTGGACCGGATGCAGCACCCGCAGCATCCGGTCCAGCTCGCCCAGCGCTTCCCGGCCCACGTTCTCGATGTCGGCGAGCGCCTGCTGGGCGAAGGCCGGGTTCTCCGCGAACAGCCGCCGCGCGACGCCCGCCTGCAACACCATCACGTTCACGGTGTGGCCCAGCGCGTCGTGCAGCTCGCCCGCCAGCCGGCCTCTTTCCTCGTGCAGCAGGCGCTCGGCGGCCAGCGCCTGCTCCCGTGCCTCGCCGCGAACCTGGGCGTGCTGCGCCGCGGCGACCGCGCGGCGGCTGCGCGCGGCGTCGCCGCCGACCGTCGCGATGAGGAAGGACATCGTGATCCCGGCCATGTCCTCGACCGTCAGGGCACCGCGGTCGAAGAGGGCGTAGCCGCCGACGGCCATGACGCACAGCGCGGTGCTGGCGATCCGGACACCACGGCCGCCCACCGAGAAGCAGCCGAACAGAGCCAGCCACGCTGGCCACTGGACGGCCACGACGGCGTAGCCGGCCGCGGCGTTGACCGCGACGATCGTCGACGTCACCGCCATCGCGGCGAGCGGCGCGGCCTGCCGCCAGGCCAGCGCCAGCGCGGACACCGCGGCCAGCGCCGCCGTGACCGCGTCCGGCGGGTGGTAGGGCGCCCGACCGGACGAGACCAGTGTCACCGTGATCGTCGCGACCGCCAGGCCGATCGCCAGCCAGACGTCGGCCCGGTACGGGCGCGCGCGCCACAGCGGATGGCCCGGACGGGCTCCGGGCGAGGCGGCGCCCTCCCGGGGCAGCGGGCCGGGCGGGACGGACAGGACGTCGGAAGCGACCATGGCCGAGGACACAGCCCATCGTGACCGGCTTCGCGGCCGTGACGCCATCCCCAGGCCGGGCAGCCAGCGTCACCCGCGCGGGTGACGCCGAGGGTGACCAGACGCGGGCCGATACGACCCGCCAGGGTGTCGACCCCCGGTCCCCCGCCCGGCGACCCTGACCGAGGCGCTGGTCGCCCAGCGCAGGCAGACCGCCACGGCCAGCCCGGTCCACAGCCTGTCCGCCCCCCCCCCAGAGCTGCCCCGAGCCGCTCCAAGCCTGCTCAGAGCCCGCCCCCTGAACCCGTCCCGGAGGCACCCGATGTCCACCCTGGCCTCTTCCACCGGCCCCGCCCGCGGCCGGGGCCACGCCGCCGCCTGGTGGTTCGCGCTCAGCGCGGTGGCCATCGCGCTGTTCGCCCCGCTTCCCTACCTGACAACGTCCCTGACGGCCCTGGCCGAGCAGGACAGCGACCTGGCGCTGAACTACGTCGACCGGCCGACGCCGATCCAGATCGCGTTCTACCTGCACGTCGCGTTGGGGGGACTCGCCCTGCTGCTCTCGCCTGTCCAGCTCTCCGCGCGGGTGAGAGCCCGAGCACCCAGGCTGCATCGGACGGCCGGACGGATCACGCTCAGCGCCATCCTGGTCGCCGGGGTCGCGGGAGCCGTGCTGTCGTCGGTGAACCTCGCGGGCCCGGTCGGCACCGCCGGCTTCGGTCTGCTGGCGCTGTTGTGGGTGAGCTTCGCCGTCGCGGCGTGGCGGGCCATCCGCCACCGCGACGTCCCCGCCCACCGGCGCTGGGCGCTGCGGGCGTTCGCCCTGACCTATGCCGCGGTGACCCTGCGGCTGTGGCTGGGGGTGCTGATCGCCACGCAGACCGGGCTGGCGGGCACCGACGCCGACGTCGCGTTCGGTCGGGCCTACCACGTCGTGCCGTTCCTGTGCTGGGTGCCGAACCTGCTCGTCGCCCAGTGGTTCCTCACCCGGCGGGAGGTGTCGGCATGACGGCGGCGGTGGCGCTGCGCGGCGTCAGCAAGGTCTACGGCCGACGGACCGCCGCCGTGACGGCGCTCGACGACGTCACGCTCGCCTTCGTCTGCGGCACCTTCACCGCGGTGATGGGTCCGTCGGGCTCGGGCAAGTCGACGCTGCTGCAGTGCGCGGCGGGTCTGGACCGGCCGACGGCGGGCGAGGTCTTCCTCGACGGCGAGAACCTGGCCCGGCTGAGCGAGAACGCGCTGACCGTGCTGCGCCGGGACCGGGTCGGCTTCGTCTTCCAGGCCTTCAACCTGGTGCCGTCCCTGACCGCCGAGCTGAACGTGGCCTTGCCACTGCGGCTGGCCGGACGGCGGCCGCGCCGGCGCGAGGTCCGGGAGGTGCTCGAGGCGGTGGGCCTGGCCGACCGGGGCCGGCGCCGGCCGGCGGAGCTGTCGGGCGGCCAGCAGCAGCGGGTGGCGATCGCGCGGGCGCTGGTGACCCGTCCGTCGGTGCTGTTCGCCGACGAGCCCACCGGCGCGCTGGACTCGACGACCGGCCGCGAGGTGCTGACGTTGCTGCGCGGACTGGTCGACCGGGACGGTCAGACCATCGTGATGGTGACGCACGACCCGGTCGCCGCCTCCCACGCGGACCGGGTGGTGTTCCTGGCCGACGGTCGGCCCGCGGGCGAGCTGCGCGATCCGACTCCGCGGACGGTCGCCGCCCGGCTGGCCGGCCTCGAGCCCGTGGCCGAGGCGGCCGAGGCGGCCGAGGCCACGGCAGCGGCCGTGACGCGCGCCAGAGCGGGTGAGCCGCCGAGCGGGCGTCTGACCGGGCCGGTGGGTGAGCGGCCATGATCCGGCTGGTCTGGCACACCGTCCGCGCCCGCAAGGGCAGCCTGGTGGGCACATTCGTCGCGCTGACGCTCGGCGTGGCGCTGCTGGCCGCGATGGCGCTGACCCTCGTGAGCAGCGTCGGGGGCGGCGGGGGCCGCCCGACCTGGTACGTCGATGCCGACGTGGTCGTGGCGGGTGGCGGCATTGTCAGTGTCACCACCGGTTCAGGCGAGGACCGGGAGACGGCCTCGCTGCGTACCGCCACCGCGCGCGGGCTGCCGAGCGGCCTGCGCGACCGTCTGGCCGGCCTGGACGCTTCCCTGGTGCTGGACTTCGCGGCGTACGCGACGGCGCCCGGCGCGCCCGGTGACACCGTCCGCCCGTGGTCGGCCGCCGCCCTGCACGCCTACGGGTGGGTCGCGGGCGGGCCGCCCCGTGGTGCTCGGGACGTCGTGCTCAGCGCCCCGACTGCCCACCGTCCCGGAGCCGAGATCACCGTCGTCACCGGGCGCGGCGTGGAGCGCTTCGTGGTCAGCGGTGTGCTGCGCACCGACGCCCCGGCGGCGCTGTACACCGCCGACGCCGTTGCCGAGGAGCTCGCCGACGGCCGCGTCGCGGCGGTCGCGCTGAACGCGCCGGGCGCCGGCCCAGCCGGCGCCAGCACGCCCGCCGTCATGTCGTTGGCCGACGCCGCCCGCGCCGTCGTCGGCGACACCGCGCTCGAGGACGGCTCCGTTCAGGTGCTCACCGGCGACGACCGGCGCCGAGCCGAGCCGGACCCCGACGCCGAGCGGCGGACGGAGGCGGTCGCCCTGCTCGCCGCCACCACGGGGCTCGCCGGCTTCGTGTCGATCTTCGTGGTCTCCGGGACGTTCGCCTACGCCGTGACGGCCCGGCGCCGTGAGTTCGGCCTGTTGCGGGCCGCCGGCGCCACGCCCCGCCAGGTCTTTCGGATCGTGCTCGGCGAGGCCCTCACCGTCGGTGTGCTCGCCTCGCTGGCCGGCGGTGCCCTGGGAGCCGCGATCGCCCCGGACTTCGCCGCGCGCCTGGCCCGCACCGGGTTCGTGCCCAGCGACTTCACCGCCCGGTTCGTCTTCTGGCCGGTGGCCGCCGCGTTCGGGACCGGGCTGGGCGTGGCCCTGCTCGGTGCCTGGGTGGCGGCGCGGCGAGCGGGGCGGGTGCGCCCGGTCGAGGCGCTGCGCGACGCGGCGGTGGACCGTCGGCCGATGACGACGGCGCGCGCGCTGGCCGGCCTGCTCGCTCTCGGCTGCTGCGTGCCGCTGGTCGCGGTGCTGGTGGCGAACCCGAGCGCGGACGCCGTCGCGCTCATCATGATCACGGCGCTGTTCCTGATCGTCGCCTGCGCGATGTTCGCTCCGCTCGTGGTGCCGCCGCTGGTGTCGCTGCTCAGTGCCCCGCTGTCGGGGTCGTCGGGGGCGGTGGGCCTGCTCGCCGGCCATGGCGCGCGGGCGGCCGTACTGCGCACCGCGGCGACCGCGGCGCCGATCCTGGTGACCGTCGGGATTGCCGGCTCCACCCTGACCGGGCTCGGCACCCTGCAGGCGGCGACGCAGAACGCGGCACGGGAGCGGATCACGGCCGAGGCACTCACCATGCCCGTCACCGGGAAGGGGCTGCCCGACGCGAGCGTCGCCGCCCTGCGCGAGGTCCCCGGGGTGAGTGCCGCCGTTCCCGTCACCGAGAGCCGGGTCTACGTTCGGGACGGCGACGAGCCGGAGGGCTGGACCGGCTACTACGCGTCGGGCGCGGACCTCGCCGCCGTACTCGACGTCCCCCTGGTCGCGGGATCGCTGGCCGACCTCGCCGGCACCGACACGGTCGCCGTTCCGGAGGGTCGCTGGGAGCTCGGCGAGACGGCCGAGCTGTGGCTCGGTGACTCGACGCCGGCACGGCTGCGGGTGGTGGCCGTCTTCGAGAGGCAGCTCGACCTCTCGGAGACCGTCCTGCTGCCGTCGCGGCTGCGCGACCGCCACGCCCTCCCGGGGGCCGACGTCGTCTACCTGCGGCTGGCACCGGACGCGTCGTTGGAACAGGTACGCGCGGCTGCCGCCGCCGGTGCCGGAACGGTGGTCGACACCGGGAGCTACCTCTCGGCGGCGGGCGAGGAGGAGGCACGGGTGAACCGGCAGGCGTCGGTCGCCATGCTCGGCCTGTCGCTCGTCTACACCGGCATCGCGATCGCCAACACCCTCGTGATGGCGACCCGGGACCGCGCACGGGAGTTCGCGACCATCCGGCTCGCCGGTGCCACCCGCCGTCAGGTGCTGTGGGTGGTCGGCACCGAGGCGGTGCTGGTGACCTGCATCGGGGTGCTGCTGGCCGCGGTCGTCACGGCGGTCACGGCACTCGGTGCCCGCCACGGCCTGGCCGACATCGCGCCGTCCGTGCCGCTGGCCGTGCCCTGGGCTCCGCTCGCCGGGATCGTCCTGGCCTGCCTGGTCACGGCCGTGCTGGCCAGCGTGATCCCGGCCGCGCTGCTGCTGCGTCGCCGCCCCGCCGAGCTGGCCGGCGTCCGCGAGTAGGCCCGCCGGCGCGGGCATGATCCCTCGCGGGGCCGCCTCCGGTCAGATCCAGCCGCGGACGCGGGCGAGCTGGACGGCCTCGTGCCGGTTGACCGCGCCCAGCTTGGCGACCGCCGACGACAGGTAGTTGCGCACGGTGCCCCGCGACAGCGACAACCGTGCCGCGATCTCCTCCACCGGCGCGCCGCCGGCGGCCAGCTCCAGCACCTCCGCCTCGCGCGGCGTCAGCGGGCTGTCCCCGGCCGCGATCGCCTCGGCCGCCAGCTCCGGGTCCACGTACCGGCCGCCGCCGTGCACCACCCGCACCACGTCGGCGAGCACCTGCACGGACACGGTCTTGGGCAGGAAGCCGCGCGCTCCGGCGGCGAGCGCCCGCCTGAGATAGCCGGGCCGCCCGTGGCTGGTCACGATCACGTTGGCGCACGCGGGCAGGTCGGCGTGCAGCGCCTGGGCGACGGCAATGCCGTCCAGGCCGGGCATCTGCAGGTCGAGCAGCGCGACGTCGGGGCGGTGGAGCCGGGCCGTCGCCAGCGCCTCCGGCCCGGATGCCGCCTGCGCGACCACCGTGATGTCGTCCTCCATGGACAGCAGCACCGCCAGCGCGCCGCGGATGAGGTTCTCGTCATCGGCGAGCAGCACCTTGATCATGAGCCCGCCTCCAGCACGATGGCCGCGCCCCGCGCGGGCGGCGGTGTCCCGACCGGGGCCGCGCCGTGCGCGGCGTCGGCGGGGACCGGGAGCCGCGCCTCCAGGACGAAGGAGCCACCCGGTTCCCGGGCCGCGGTGAGAACGCCGCCCAGGCCGGCGAGCCGCTCCTCGATGCCGGCCAGGCCGCTGCCCGCCCCGGGAGCGGGGGGTGAGCCGCCTGGCCTGGTGGCGCCTGCCGGGACTGGCGGAACGCCGTCGTTGGTGATCCGCAGCACCGCGGTGCGCGCGTGACCGGGGCCGTCGCGTACCTCGAGGTCGATGGCGCAGGTGGTGGCCTCGCTGTGATGGATCACGTTGGTGGTCGCCTCCCGGACGACCCACCCCAGCGCGGCCTGCGCGGAGGGAGGCAGGGCCTGCTCACGGCCGTCCCGGCTGGCCGCGCCGGTGACCTGGCAGGCCACGCCGGCCGAGCGCAACAGCGACTGGGCGCCCGCGAGCTCCGCGCCGAGGTCGGCCAGGCGCGCGGCGAGTTCGCTCTGGACCGCCATCAGTGAGAGGTTGTAGCCGAGGACGTCGTGCAGGTCCCGGGCGAACCGCAGCCGCTCCTCCGCCACGGCCAGGCTGGCGTGGGCCGCCCGCGAGCGGTCGATCTCCCACACCACGCCGAGCATCCACGTCGAGACCCGGTAGGTGAGCGCCACCAGCACCACTGTGTACGCGTAGAACATGGCCGCCTCGACCGCCGCCGTTCCCGGCGCGTTCCCGGGCCCCGTCGTTCCGGCCGCCACGGCCGCGACCAGCCCGCCGGCGCCGGCGGCGCCCAGCGCCACACAGCCGAGCAGCGCCGGCGTCCGCAGCAACGGCGCCACCGCCACCACCGGGTCATGGGGTCCACAGTGGCATGGCCACGGCGCGCCGGAACGGTTCAACGCGATCTTCCCGCATCCCGGAGCGGATCCTGGCCTCGAAGGAGGTCCGAGACACGTTGGACCTGTCTCGGCCGGTGGCGTTGACGCTGATCGCGGTGCTGCATTTCGTGCCCGACGAGGCCGACCCGCTCGGTGTGGTGCCCCGGCGGGGCAGGTGTTCTTCCACGTGGTGATGCGCCGCAACGCCACCCGCGAAATCGTCCAGGTCAACTTCCAGACCCACACCGGGCGAACATGGGCGGTGTTCGGGAACCACTGGCCGTCCCGGTCCGGGGGCAGTACGAGTCCGCCGGCTACCGGGCCATCGCCGGGGAGACCCTGGCCTACTTCCACCAGCGGGTCCGCGAGGAACACGGCCAGGACACCGCCGCGCTGGCGATGGGCGACTTCAACGACGAACCGTTCGACACCTCCCTCGTCGCCCACGCCCTCTCGACCCGGCAGGCCACCCGGGTGATCAACGCGGACACGCCGCGGTTCTGGAACCTGATGTGGCCCGCCGCCGGCGCCCCGGGGGGCACGTTCTACTTCCAGAACGAACCGAACCTGCTCGACCAGTTCCTCGTCAACGCGACCATGGCCCGCCCCACCAGCCCCCTGCACGCCAACCCCGACAGCGTGCAGATCCTGCGCTTCCCCGAGCTGGTCCACACCGGCGACTACCCGCGGCCCCGTCCCTTCGGCGGCATGGGCGCCGCCGTCGATGAGACCGGCTACTCCGACCACTTCCCCATCGCCATGACCGTCACCGAAACCGACTAACCTCGCCAACCACAGTCATTCGCGTGGCGACCGGCCTCCCTCTCCCGGCCGGTTCATCCGGTCAGCGGACACGATCAGCAGTGGCTTGCATCAGGGCTGTCACACCCGGCGATGCCGGTCCATCGCGGCTGAGAGTGCCCTACACTCGGACCCCTCTTCCAGCCCCACGAACCGCCCACGGGTTCCACAAGCTGGATGCGGCGCTCCCAAGGAGGAAGCCTTTCTCATCATATTTAGCCGATCTCGGTGGCTGCGGCAGACCCATCCGGACAGTCACGCGATACGGTACGCAATACATCGCGGATACATGGTCCGCGAGTAGGAACGGGGAATACTCATGGCGCAGAAGACCGTCGTTTCGCTGATCGACGACCTCAGTGGAGAGACCGCCGACGAGACCGTCCGGTTCGGACTGGACGGCGCACAGTACGAGATCGACCTGTCAGAGACGAACGCCACAAAGCTGCGGGAGGCGCTGGCCTCGTTCGTCACGGCGGGCCGCCGTTCCGGTGGCCGCGCGGGCAGCGGACGGCGCGGCGTGCGCGCCTCCTCGCCGCGCTCTGCGAGTGCCGACCGCACCGCTGACATCCGCGAGTGGGCGCGCAGCAACGGCTACACAGTGAGCGACCGGGGCCGTATCGCGTCGACCATCGTCGAAGCGTTCGACAAGGCCCACTGAACACCAGTCCGGGATGACCGTTGGGCTGCCCACGGGGGTGCCGCACCGACGCTCTGCTAGATCGCTGGACAGATCGTGGACACGGGTTCGGCGAAAGGGGCCGGTTCTGGATCCGGGCTGGTCTCGATGCCGGGTTCGTGGTGGCCGTACTACCTCCGAGCGCACGATGCGGGCATCGCCAAGGTTGTGGTCCCGAGCGGGCCTGGCACGCGGCCCGCTCGGACCGGGATCAGCGGCGCCAGCCGCTTCCACAGCTCCTCCGCGATGACGGGGCCACTGGCGAAGAAGTTCACGCGCTAACTTCCGAAGGCCAAAGCGGCGGACTACGGCACCATTCTGCTGCTCGATAAGATGCTGGGTCCAGATCAGGCAACCCCGGCGAGCACTCGGCATCTTGATCAGCCTCGCAATCGCCGCCGTGCTCCGGGACGCGGCCCGCGAGGTCTTCCGCCGACTGATGGACGCGTGTGGGGCTCCAGAACCCCGATTCGGCCTGTGAGCTGGCCTTACGCGGTTGATGCGGTCTTCCCCGGCAGGCGGCGTTGCGATACTCGCTGATCAACCTGTGGGGTGCCAGAACTGGGCCATCGGCGCTGGCCTGGGGTTTTAGGCGGCCCGTTCGTACTCGTTGATCAAGCCGTCGAGGGCGGGTCGGCGCTTGATCCGTGTCGTCGTGACGTCGGCGATGGGGTGGTCGGGCCAGGGTGGTTGGAGCTGGAGGGCACGGTGTGGGCGTCGTCCGTTGTAGTCGGCCGCGTACTCGGCCAGAACGGTGCGCAGGTGCCGCTCCCCGACGATCAGCATCCGGTCGGTGACTTCCGTTCGGACCGTGCGGACGAACCGTTCGGCGTAGGTGTTCGCCCGCAGAGTCCGGGGTGGGATCTCGACCGCGTCGATACCGACATCGGTGAGAACCGCGTCGAAGGATGTGGTGAGCTGTCCGGCGCGGTCGTGGATCAGGAATTGGAAGTCGGCCGTCCGGTCGCCGAGGTCCATGAGGAGATTGCGGATCTGCTGGGTGGTCCATGGTCCGTCGGGGTTGGCGGTGACCCCGAGGATGTGCAGATCTCCAGGACGAAGAAGCAGTACAGACGCTGCAGCGTCACGGCGCAGTCGGCGTGGAAGAAGTCCACGGCCAGCATGGTCGATGCCTGCGTGCGCAGGAACTGTCGCCACGTCGTGTCGGTCTGGCGTTTCGGTGCCGGGGGCAGCCCGAGGGACGTCAGGACCCGGCGGATCGTGGAGGCGCTGGCCCGGGGGCCGAGTATGAGGAGCTCGCCCTGGATCCGCTGGTAGCCCCACGTCGTGTTCGGTCGCGAACCGTTCGTTGAGGGTCGCGATCTCCGTGCTGACCGGTGGTCGTCCCGTCCGCTGCGGGTGGGTCCATTTCCGTGTGATCAGACGACGGTGCCACCGCAGGACGATGCCACCGCAGGGCGGTGCCGGGGGTGACCAGCCGGTGTGCTCGCAGCGTCTTGGGCAGGAGCTGGATCAGTGCGGCGAGGACCGCCCGGTCCGCCCAGTCCCCCCGAGGCTTGGGCTGGGTACGACACAGCACCTCAGACCTCGTGCCGCAGCACGAGCAGCTCGATGTTCTTGGACGCCGACGAACGACCGAGGAGAACCAGCCACCCGCAGACCCGAACAAAGATCAGATAGAGCAGTCACACGGACACAGTTGACCACCATGCCGACCGCCGCGCTGTCACATCACCCCAGCTCACAGACCCAAGAAGACTTCTGGCACCCCACAAGCGCATCCGGTGACCGGACGATCTTCACATGGCCTATCGTGGCCATAATGTCGTTCAGGGTAGCGACCATAGGCGGATGGTGCTGTCGCTGCTGGTGCTTGCCAGCACGCGGCCGTTCGGGGAGAAGCGCACCGAGAGAACCCAGCCCTGGTAGCCGGTGAGTGGCGCGCCGATGGGCTCCGGGTTGGACAGGTCGGTCACGTCCCACAGTCTCACGGAGTTGTCGAACCCGCTGCTGGCGAGGGTGCCGCCATCCGGAGAGAATGCGAGTGACCAGACGCGGTTGGTATGCCCGGTGAGCGGTCTCCCGATCGGATGGGGGTCCTCTGGAACGGCGAGGTCCCAAAGTCGCACCAAGCCATCGGTGCTCCCGGTGGCAAGGAGCCGTCCATTGGGGGAGAAGGCGGCCACGTACGTAGTGGCGGGCGTTGACAGGGATTGGGCCAGCCGTTTAGGGGCCCCACGGTCGGCCATATCCCAGATCGCGATGGTCCTACTGAAGCCGGCGGCGACTAGGAGGCGGTTGTCCGCGGAGAACGCGACCGATGTCACGAACTCCATATCGCTGCTCAGCCGCACGAATTGCCACGGCCTGGCGCGGTTGGTCATGTCCCAAAGTCGCACCGTCGTATCGTCGCTGCCGGATGCGAGCGTGCGGCCATCCGCGGAGAATGCTACCGACCATATCGGTCCCGAGTCGTCGGTCAGCGCACGGCCGGCCGGCTTGGAAGCCCCGCTGTCGGTTATGTCCCACAACCATATGGACCCGTCCCAGCTGCCACCGGCTAAAAGACTCCCATCTGGCGAGAACGCCAGTGATGTCACCCCGTCGCGTGGGCCGGTCAGCGCAGGATCGATTCGGACGGGCGTGGCGGGATCGGCCATGTTCCACAACCACACTCCGCCTTTCCTGCTACTGCTAGCCATTACTTTCCCGTCGGGGGAGAACGCGGTGGACAACGCCCAGCCGGCCTGGTCGGCCAACGGGCGCCCGAGCGGCCGGACGCCAGGTTCACGCGCGAGAATCATGGCGAGAACGAGTACGGTACCGACCGCGCTGGAGAACAACACCACGATGATGGCCGTGGCGGATATACTCCGGCGGTTCCATCTCCAGCCGGCTCTGCGTGCGCCGCGAAGCCGGCTGTGCTCATTCTGTGTGGCTGGTCTTGGTGCGGAGTCGTCCGCGGCTGCGAGTGCTGGTGGCACCAGAGAGACCGGAGAGGTTGAGTACTCGACGCCTTCAACAGGATTGGTGTGCTCATGGTCGCCGCCTGCGGTGGGAAGTTCGATGCCGGCGCTCGTCGAGATCGACGCCGCAGTTTCCCAGAGTCTGAACAGGCGTGCGATTTCGTCCCCGTCGGCGCCGCATACTCGCGCGACGCGTTCGATGGTGCCGAACTCTACTGGCACGGACTGGCCTGTGCAGTAGCGCTGCACTGTGGATCTACCCGCGTTGACCTTTCGGCCGATCCATTCGTAACTCCGACCGCTGCGCTGCTTGAGTGCAGAGAGGAGTTCACCCAGCTCCTCGGAGGATGAGGCCGTCCTGACGGGTCTCCCTAGATCCCCATCCCGTGGTGAAGTCATGGCCAGCATGCTACCGACGGAAGGCGTCCGAGGATCTCCGCGTCCCAGCGCGCTGCGTTTCCGCAGGTCGCAGCCGGTCCGATGTCCCGGGACCCCAACCCAGCTTAGCCCGGTTGTCAGATACTGGGCGGCTCTGCGACGCTACTGAAACCGCCGGCGGACGAGGCTCTCCCAATCCTCGTTGAGGCGCGGCATATCAAATGACCCTGGGGCTTACGATCCTACTTCCAGAATCGGAGAGCCTCAGATTGGGTCCCGGTGGATCGTTGTCGAAGCGACTGATTCTCCGAGTTGACAGAAACGGTGCGCGGGAGTTAAGAAATGCAATCTTTAATGACAATCAAACTAGGCTGGAGGGCGGACTGGTGAAAGAATGGCCGCGACTCCCGCCGTCGTGCCTGCGACAGGTCTGGAAGCAGTTCGCGATCGTTGTCGGCGGAATCCTTCTGGCGCTCCTGGCGGCGGCGAATCTTCCCGGCCCGTCCGCGCGGCCGGCAGGCATCGGTGCTTCGGGGGTCATGCCGGGAGCGAGCGCGAATGCGACGGACCGGATACCACAGCTGTTACGCCGATACGCCCAGACTGCTGTCCCTTCGCTCCCTTCAGATGCCGCCCCGACCAGAGCCACCCGAGCTACGGTCGTTGTCCCCAACGTGGTCGGCCTGGACCTGCGGACGGCGGAGGGCCTGCTTTTCCCCTCGCTATTACCCAGTGCCATCGATGATCCAGCCTGGCGCGGACGGCGGACCGTCGGGCCGCGCTGGGTGGTCGTGACGCAAAAGCCGGTAGCCGGCAGCCAGGTGCCAGCGCTGACCACTATCGATCTGTACGCGGTCGAGCCTCGGGAGTCGGATTGAGTCCGCCCCGGCGGGCCTGGGAGGAGAGCGTCAGGGAGGCATTTGCCCGACACGAACGCACGGTGTCGAATTGCAGATATGGAAAGATCATCCGTGTCGGGATCGACTCGGTGTCAGTGGGGAACTGGTATGCATTTTTCCGCTAAGCGCGACTTTCTGATTACTGAAAGGAGAGTGGAGTATCCAGTCGCTGGGCGGCGGTTGCGGATCGCTACTGGGGCCGCAGCGTCGGGGGCTGCGCTGGCGACGGTGGGGATCTTCTACCTGCGCGCCTCGATGCACCCGTCTGGCCTCGGCGGAGAAGCGGAGACTCGGGCGATGGTGGAGTGCGTGTTGCTGATTGCGTCGGTCGCGCTAGCGACGCTGGCCGGCTACCGGGTCGCCGCGGACGGGATGCGACAAGCGTACGCGCAGGCATGGAAAGCGGGCATCCGGGAAAAGGACAGCAATGCCCACTTTTGTGCCCGGGAGTTCTTCGGCCGCGCGGTCGACCGGCTCGGCAGCGAGAACAACACGACTCGCCTTGGCGGGATCTACGCCCTGGAGCGGATCGCGATGGACTCACCGAGTGACCAGCGCGCGGTCGTCGAGGTCCTCTCCGCCTTCATCCGCACCCGCAGCACGGACCCCACGCTGCGGCCCGCCGTGTCCGGTCCGGTCGTTCCGCTGCGCCCTGCCGTGGATATCCACGCCGCGGTGGCGGTCCTGGGGCGTCTGTCCGTCCTCGACGGTGTCCCCCGCGCGGACTTGAGCGGTGCGAAGCTGACAGGTCCCGCCGCCCTGCACTGCATACAGGCCAGCTATGGCAACCTCAGCAACACCGACCTCACCGGAGCGGACCTCAGCCGCGCCCATCTGGGTCGGGCGGACCTCACTGCCAGCCGGCTGGGCGGCACGGATCTCACGGGCGCCTCGCTGAACGAGGCCAACCTCAGCTATACCTGGTTGGGCGGAGCGAACCTGACCCGCGCCCGGCTAAGCGGAGCGGATCTCACCGGTGCATCGCTAAGCGGAGCGGACCTGACCCGCGCCTGGCTGGACGGCGCGGATCTCACGGGCGCATCGCTAGGCGGAGCGAACCTGACCCGCGCCTGGCTGACCGAGGCGGACCTGACCCGCGCCTGGCTGGGCGGGGCGAACCTCATCACTGCGGTGGGACTGGTCCAGGATCAGATCGACGCGGCATACGGCGACGGGTGGACGCGGCTACCGCCGGAACTAACGAGACCGGCTTTGTGGACCTCGGCCGAGGCTGACGAGTACCGCCCGGCAGACCCACACCAGGTTGTCGGACAGTGGCATCCGGAGGTGCTGGCGGGGCAGGACAACGCCCTGTCCTCCCGGGACTATCACCACACGATCCTTCCGAAGGTCGTGATTGTGTGAGCGAGGCGCCGCACGACCTGGCCGTGTGCCGTGCGCCATGCTCCGGCGCCGATATGTCCGGTGCAACGCGCCTGCCCCCACGATGCCACCGGCTTGGACGGGGAGTGCCCGAGCCCCGGCTGCCACCCGGCAGCCTTGATCCGGATCGAATTCGATGCACAACCAGATCGCATCCATTGAGTGCCCCGACGCAGGTCATCGCCCTCCGCCGTACAGGCAGATTCAGACACACCTGTCGGGCTGAAAGGCTGCGCATTCATGCCAACATCATACGTCTGCCGCCCTCACCCCACCGGAGCGCGGTACGCACCAAAAAGCCAGATTGACACCCTGGTCGTCAGCGGCGACTCGTCGTATGCCGAGTCCATCAGGATGAACATCGAGAAGACCTCCGGATTTGCCGTTGGTGCGGTGGCTCTCACTGGCGGCCAGTCCATACGGCTACTCACCCACAACTCGTATGATCTGGTCATACTCGACCTCGACCTGTCCGATATGGCTGGCCTTGAAGTATGTAGGTCAATTCGGTCCCGTAGCGCGGGGCCGGACATAATCGCCGTCACCGCCGACCGTGAACTTGCAACAGTCCGAGTAGCCGTCTCCTACAGAGTCATTCATTACCTGGTGAAGCCTTTCGATTTTGCCGACTTCCGGGCCCGCCTCCACCGGTATGCGCTATTCCGACAGCAGGTCGCGGATAATGTCACCGGCCAGATAGGCCAGCGCGAGATCGATTCCGCTCTGGCCATGCTGTCGCCAGACCCCACGGCGCAGCCAAAGGCCCCGAAGGGCCTGACCACGGTGACACTCGATGCCATCGTCACGTGTCTGCGCGCGGCGTCCACGCCGGTCTCGTCGGACGATGTTGCCAGAACATTAGGCATTTCCCGAGTAACCGCCCGACGTTACCTCGAACGGTTGACCCAGGAACGGCTGGCAATCCGCCGCCAACGTTACGGCCGGCCCGGACGCCCGGAGCACCTCTACTGTTGGCGGGCAGGGAATCAAGGACCTGAAACCGTTCACATGGGCCAGGGGGCCCGAAGAGATCCCGAAAATCTCCCCTACCGATCTTGAAGGGTCAGGGTCTGACTATGGTGCGTCCGGAACGAGGGTGAGGCGACGTACGAGGAATCCGTGAACGCCGTGCCGGAGAGGGAAAATGGCATGCCCAATCTCGGTACACGCGGAGAGGTGCCGGTAGTCCCGCCGAGGAAACAGCGAGGGCGCCTATCTATGCGCGGTGGGCTTGGGAGAGTCTCGATTCGTTAAGGTTGGTACTGCCGGGACCCCGTCCATGTCCTTGAATACCCCTTCGTACGTTACGCGAGTCCGGAGAAGCCGGCGTCGACAGGCCGGGCGGCCGAATACAGCGACAGACACGGCAAGGAGCGCATAACGTACTCCACAGAGTAGCGAAATGGATATTTCTGGTCGCCACTCTTCGCCATTCCATGGAGAAGCGATGATTTTCGGTAGATTGTCGATACGATGGATAGTGTCGGTTGCAATTGTCGTTGTTGTGGCTGGCTGTACTTTGCCGGGCAGTGGGAAAGAGCGACCAGTGGCGGTTGGCTGTGACAGCCCGGGAGTCACCTCCGACCAGGTAAAACTGGGGTTGGTGTTCTCTGACTCGGGTATTGGTAGCACTGCACTTTCCTCGGCCCGGTCCGGGGTGGATGCTCGGATCAACCTGGCCAACGCTCAAGGTGGCATCCACGGTCGTAGGATTTTTTACCAGTGGCGCGATGACGCGAGTTCCTCGTCACAGAACGCGCTGGCCACTCAGGATCTTGTGCAACAAGAATCCGTGTTCGGTCTCGTGGCAGCTACCGCCTCGCTCGAAGGTTCACTGGCTCGTCTCGACGCGCAGGGCATCCCCGTGGTAGGTATCGCGCTTCCGTCTTGGAACAGGTATCGTAACCTTTTTTCCCACCTCTACATGCCCTCTCCGGGAACGGTCGCCCGCTATATCCAGGCCCACGGTGGGACGAGAATCGCTGTTGTTACCACCGGCACTGTAGCCTTAACCATGGAGACCATCACTCAGTACAAAAATGCCTTCAGCGCTCTCGGACTCGCCGCGACCGATCCCATCCCGTACACGAGCAGTAGCGACAGCCCGCAGCGCATCGTCCACCAGCTCGCGGCTATCCACGCCGATGCCCTGATCGGCTTCACCGCGCCAGAGGATCTCGCTGACATCGCGCAGGCAGCTCGTGCCGCGAACCTACGCCTGAACGTCGACGTTTCCCTGACCGGCTATGACAAAGCCCTTCTTCCCGCGTTCGGCCAAGCGCTAGCTGGTGTGTCTATCCCCGTGTATTTTCGTCCGTTCGAGGCGGGAGGCCCAGCCATCGACCGCTACCGCGATGCAATGACACTCTACGCACCTGAAAGCATCGAACCCGACCAGCAGTTCGCCATGCTCGCCTACATATACACCGACCTGTTCCTACACGGACTTGACCTAGCCGGCACCTGCCCAACCCGTGAAGGGTTCATCAAGGCCCTACGGGGTGTCACCGATTATGATGCGGGCGGTCTGATCTCGCCCGTCGACCTGAGTGCCAACTCTACCCGCCCCCTCGATTGTTTCGCGTTCGTCCGTGTCAACTCCACCGGCACTGCGTTCGACGTCGTACATCAACGACTCTGCTCCGACGGCTCGGAATCCCTGCCGCCGGGAAATGAATCCACGCCAACCGGCCGTAGTCGGTAAGGAGACAGAGAAGTGAGCCTTTCCGTGTGACTTTCGGTCACCGCGTGTGAGCGTCGCGGGGTGCAGTTGGCTACGGGTGAAGCTGAGGGTCGTGGCAAGGGGCTCTGTTCCCCCCGACTGGTGCCGTGATCAGACTGCCATGGCAAGTTCGGTGAAGGTAAAGATCTTGAATGGGTGATGCCTGTCCACGCGCGAGTCCAGGCCGTGACGGCCGTGTGCGCGTGTGGGGTGCCAGAAGCGCGCCTGGGCCTGTGAGCTGAGGCGATGCAGCCGTACGGGGCCGGCGGCATGATGGTCAGCTATGTCCATCCGCCTGCTCTATCTGATCTTCGCTCGGGTGTGCGGCTGGCGGGTCCTCCTCGGCCGTTCGTCAGCGTCCAAGAACATCGAGCTGCTCGTGTTACGGCACGAGGTCGGGACCTGTCCCACGATCATGTTCGCCTCGGGGCGGGACGACGCCCGTGATCTCCTCGAAGGCTCGGATCGCCTACCAGCGGACGGCGGGGCCGGTGTCCAGTTGCAGGGGGCGGGCGTAGGACAGGTCGGTGGTGTCCCAGGTGCCCTTCAGGAAGCCCTTGAAGGCGCCGGAGTGCAGGAACGAGGCGTTGGCGGTGAAGGCCCATTCGATCGTGCAGCGCCGAAGGGCGATCTTCCAGGCACCGTCGCGGCGCTCCAGCCGGTCGAGGTAGCGGCCGCCCATGAAGGCGAGCGTCTTGCCGTCGCGGCCGACCATGGTGCCGATGACATAGCTCTCGGCGTGCGCGATGTCTCCTTCGATCTCACAGGTATGCGTCGTGATGTTGTGGAGATGGTTGGCGAACACCTCCGAGTGCTGCTTGTTTGCCCACGGGCCGTAGTCCGCGCCGATGTGCGCGGCGGGTCCGTGCTCGTCGATCGCGTCCTCGTGCAGCACACTCGTCATCAGGTTGGCGTCGTGCCGGTCGTGGCCGCGCGACTGCTTGTTGACGCAGTCGAGGATGTCTTGCCGGTCCCTGAGATAGCGGACCTCGCGGCGCAGTTCCTCAAGTTCGCTGGGCGTGGTCATGCTGCTCCCCTGCTGTGTGGACTGGTGTGAAGTGCCGCGATTCGTCAGCTGCGGGCCGGGTGCCGTGCCCGTTCGCGAGGCTCTGCCATCGGGACCGGCTCTTCACCGGGCCAGAGCGGCGAGCAGGTTGCGGGTGCGGCGCAGCGAGGCGCGCGGGTCGTCGCCGACCGGGATCGGCTGTGCCCAGATGTCGGTCGCGCCCGCGTCGAGCAGCGCGTGCAGCTGCCGTTCGACCGACGCCTCGTCGCCGGCGATCGCGGCCTGCGCGGGGCTATCGGCGCCGCCGATTGCCATGATCCGCTGGTAGGCCGGCGAGCTGGCGTACATCGTCGAGTTCTTCGCGACGGCCGCGCGGGCTTCGGACTCGTCGTCGTGCACGGCGACCGGGAGCCCGGCGACGATCCGCAACGCGCCGCGGCCCGCCGCCTTCGCCGCGGCCGACAGCTTCGGCTCGATGTGCTTCTCGATCGCGGTCGCGGGCGCCATCCAGAGGATCACGCCGTCGGCGTGCTCGCCCGCGACCCGCAGCAGCCGCGGTGAGAGCGCGGCGAGCAGCACGGGCACCGGGTGCGCCGGCTGTACGGTCCCGGAACGCACGTGCGTGCTCCATTCCTCGCCGGTGATGTCCGCTCCGCCATCGCGCAGCAGGGTGGTGACGATGCGGAGGTAGTCCTCGGTGTTCTTGCCCGGCCGGTCGTAGGACAGGCCGTACTCGGCGTGGATGTGTCCCGCGTGCGATGGGCCGAGACCAAGCGTGAAGCCCGGCCGGCCCATCGCCGCCGTGACCGACGCCGCCCGCTGGGCCTGGAGCAGCGGATGACACGGGTAGGTCTGCAGCACCGCGGTGCCGAGCTCGATCGTCGATGTCTGGCGGCCCGCGAGCGCCATGGACGCTAACGGGTCGCCTTGGACGACGCTCGCGTACCACAGGTGGTGGAAGCCATCGGCTTCCGCCTTTCTCGCCTGGTCGATGATCTTCTCGGGGGTCGAGGCGCCGCCGGTGAGTCCGATGCGCATCCGTTCTCCGGATCTAGTGGTGGGGATCGGCGTCGTAACCGATTCGTTGGAGGTGCGCGCGGGAGTGCGGTGTGCTGTCATCGGCCCGTCAGCGCTGATACGACGGGCGCGAACTCGTCGATTTGCCCACGGGGAATGGTGATGTAGTTGACGCCAGTGCGGTCGCGGCGTTCCTGTAGGTGGTCGGTGATTTCATCGGGCGAGCCGACGAGCACGTTCGGATGGTTTCTCAGCAGGTCTGGCTGGGCTTCTGGGATGGCCTTGCGTAGCCGGGCTGACCACTGGGCCAGGGCGCTGTCGACGTCTTCGGGCACGGACACCAGATAGGGCGAGCTCTCCAGTTCCAGTTGCGGGAACCGGTCGCCGGCGGCGTCGCGGACGATGTCGTGCCGCCGCTGTGCCTCTTCCGCGGGGGTGAGTCCCGCGTCGTTGCGGGGCTGCCAGGGGACGTTGGCCATGCTGACGATGTCGGCTTCGCGCGCCGCCAGGGATAGGACCCGTTTCCGGGATCCGCCGATAAGAATTCGAGGACAAGGGCGCTGGACCGGGCGCGGTAGCCCGGCGTATCCGCTGACTCTGATGTGGTCGCCGTCGATGGAGATCGGCTCGCCTGACCAGTGCGCCTTGACGAGGGTGATGACCTCTTCGAGTTTGGACACGCGCTGGGGGGCCTCGTGGAAGGTGAGGCCCATGGCTTCGTACTCGCCCTGGTTGGTGCCGGCGCCGATGCCGAACTCGAGGCGGCCGTCGGAGAGCAGGTCTATGGTCGCCGCCTCCTTCGCCAGCGCGGCGGGCATGTGGTAGTCGACGCAGAAGACCCGGCAGCCGATCCGCAGCGTCGAGGTCCAGGCGGCGGCGGCGGCCATCGCGGCGATGGGGGCAAGGTGCTGCGGGCGCAGCAACGTCTGGGTGCTGACTGGTCCTGGCCCGAGGTAGTGGTCGGCGAGGAACAGGGTCGAGTAGCCGAGGTCCTCGACCCGACGTGCGAGATCGCGCCACTCGGTGGCCGACGTCGCGGTTGTGGTCTGGACCGCGAAACGGAAGGGCCGGGCGTCAGCCAACGACATAGCCCCCGTCGACAGGAAGGGCGACGCCGGTGACGAACGACGAGTCGTCGCTCGCGAGGAAGAGGGCGGCGGTCGCGAGCTCGCTTGGCAGGCCCCACCGGCTCATCGGCTGAGGAGGCGCTGGCACGCTGGCGGGAGGCTCCAGGAGATCGTCTGATCCTGGGACCATTCCGGTCCAGGTCATGCCCGGGCAGATGGCGTTGACCCGGACGCCCCGGTCCGCGAAGTCGAGCGCCACCGCCTTGGTCATCTGGATGACGCCGCCCTTGGACGCGCCGTAGACGGCGTTCTTCCGCCACCCGACCAGCCCGGCCGCCGACGCGGTGTTGATCAAGGAGCCGCCACCGTTACGGAGGATCGCCGGGATTCCGTACTTCATCCCGAGAAACACGCCCTTGAGGTTCACCGCGACGACGCGGTCGAAGTCCTCCTCTTTCTGTTCTGTGATGAGCATCTTGGGTCCGGCGACGCCGGCGTTGTTGAAGAGGATGTCGAGCTTGCCGAACCGGTCCTCCGCTGTGGCGACCATCCTCTCGACGTCGGCGGCCACCGCGACGTCGACGTGGACCGCCACGGCGGCGGCCCCGATCTCGTCGGCCGTCCGCTTCTCCTTGCCGCTGAAGTCCGCACAGACCACCTTCGCGCCTTCCGCCGCGAAAAGGTGGGCGCTCGCGCGCCCGATACCGGAACCGGCTCCGGTGATGATCGCGACCTTGCCGTCGAGCTTTGCCGCCATGGGTTGAGTTCCCTTCAGACAGATGGGGCGTTCCGGTCATCGCGAGTGGGCACGGGCTACCCGAACTTCGACTCGGGCAGGCCTCGGACGCCCAGGCCATGAAGGGCGAGGACTCGGCCGTTGTCGCCGTCGGCGGTGGTGCCACCGCGGGAGGTCACGACGAGGACGTCGAGTTCGGGTCCGGCGAACGCAACGCTGGTCGGGCTGGCCACCGGCACGGGTACGCGCCGGTCGAGGGTGCCGTCCGGCGCGTACCTACGGATCTCGCCGCCGTCGTAGGCAGCCACCCAGAGACAGCCCTGCTCGTCGACGGTGGTGCCGTCCGGGACGACGATGCCGTCCTCGAACTGGGCGACGACCCAGCGGTCGGTGGCCTCGCCGGTCGCGGTGTCGTAGTCCCAGGCGTACATGCGCCGGAGCACGCTGTCGTTGCAGTAGAAGGTCGTGCCCTCTTTGTCGAAGCAGGGGCCGTTGGTGACGCCGATGGGATCTCCGATGGTGTGGACACTCAGGTCTGTGTCGACGCGGTACAGGCTGCCTGATGGTGTGAGGTCACCCTGCCCGGACTCGATCGCCTTCACGAGCGCCATGTCGGCCATCCCGGTGACGAAACGGCCCTGACGGTCGACGGTTCCGTCGTTGAACCCGAATCCCGGACCTCGACCGGCGTCGAAGATCATCTCAGTTTCGCCTGAGTCGAGGTCGAACAGGTGGATCTCGTTGCCGGAGGTCACGACGGCTCCGCCGCCCTTGCGCAAGCAGAGCGAGGCGACGACGCGGCCGGGGAACTTCGTGCTCCGCGGGTCGCCGCCGTCGAGGGCGCACTGGTGCACCATCGCCTGGAAGATGTCAATCCAGTGGAGCCGGTCCCGGTCGACGTCCCAGACCGGTCCTTCGCCCATTGTCATGCGTGCGTCGGTGACGAGGCGCACGTCTACCATGGCTTTCCTGCCTTCCGGTTTTCGTGTTCTCGCGCTGTCACCGGGCTGTGACGAGCTCCTGGCCGACGAGCGTGGTGCGGTGCATCAGCCGGCGTGAGGTCGGCTCGAAAGGCAGGGCACGGTGGAGCACGCCGGTGTTGTCCCAGATCACCAGGTCGCCGCGGCGCCACTGGTGCCGGAGGGTGAACCGCGGGCTGGTTGACCACTGAAGCAGGCGGTCCAGCAGTGTCCTGCCGCGATCTTCTGACCGGCCGACGACCATGCCCGCGGTCGCTCCGATCAGCAGGGACTTCCGCCCGTTTGCACGGGTCCACACGAGCGGGTGCACCCTCGTCGGCACCTTCTCCCAACTGGCCCGCTGCTTGTCTGCGGCGTCGGGGTACGCGATTCGCTGGGCGATCGCGAAGCTGTGAACCACTTGGAGGTCGGCGATCTCGGCCTTCTCCTCGTCGGAGAGTGCCTCGTAGGCGGCGTAGGTGTTGGCGAACTCCGTGTCGCCGCCGGCTGGGTCGACCTCGCGGGCGGTGAGCAGCGTCGCCTTCTGGGGAAGCTCGTCGGTCGCGCCGTCGATGTGCCAGAGGAAGTTCCCCTGCCGATAGCCGGCCAGCACGCTCTTCTCGGGGTCGAGCGTGATCCGGGCGATCTCAGGGTGTTCGCCGGGGTCGTTGACCTTGGGCACCACCACCTCTCCCAGCAGCCGGCTGAACCGGACCAGGTCGCCGTCCTCGATATGAACCTCCCGGTACACCAGGACGCCGTACCGGTCCAGAGCAGCCTTGCAGGCGGCAGCCGCCGCCTCGTTGACAAGATCGCGTCCCGTGTAGCCGCTGATCTCGGCACCGATCTCGGGTGCCAGCCTGGTGACCTCGATGGCCATGACTTCCTCCGACTCCTAGGGAGAGGGGCGCGACACCGCCGGGTGAGGCATCTGGAGACGGCCGACCTCGCGTGTCGCCACTGCCCCGACGGCCACCTCCGACGGTTCGCGCGATCCGGGGCCTTGCGTTCGTACCACTCGCTAGCCGCGCGATGCAAGAATCTTCTGGCAATAGAAAGGATCTTCTGGCATTGTGGGAGCTGTAATAGGAGGTGAAGGTGTCTGGGCCGGTGCGAGTGCCCGACCGGCCGCCTCCGTGGCGATCCAGATCTCTGCTACGGCTGGTGATCCAGGCGGAAGGCCTGGCCATCGGGGTTCGGGGTGCCTTCGGCTGATGCGTGACACCGGACCGCTCGCGACGACGCGACCGCGCTCGGAAGGCCCCGTTGCTGTTCTGCCCACCGAACGGCTCGCCGAGCTGTACCCAACACGTGACGACTACCTGCGGCGCTACGCCGAGGCGGTCGATGCTGCGATCGCCGCCGGGCTCGCGCTGCCCGCGGACCACGAGTCACTGCTCGGCTTCACGCGGCCGGTGCGGGTCCCACAATGACGCGGACGGGCGGCCCGGACGTCGCCGCGCGCAAGAAGATCTCCTACCGGCCGCCCATAGGATGAGACATGGCCCGGGATACCCGCGAGCGCCTGCTGGACGCGGGACTCGCCCTGTTCGCCGGCAACGGCCTCGCCGGCACCACGGTCTCCGGTCTAGAAGCCCGTGCCGGGCTCCGGGCCGGATCTGGCTCGTTCTACCGCCACTTCGCCTCGAAAGAGGCGCTATTCGAGGCCGTCATCCGACGGGAACTCGACCGGTTCCGCGCCTCGATCAGCGACGCGGCGCCCGGCGAGTCGGCCATCGCGGATGTGAAGGTCACACTCGCGCTGGAGTTCCACCAGGCCCTGACGACACTGGACCAGCTCGGCGGACTTGAGGCGATCATCAGCCGGGACGCCCGCGCGATGGGCGATCTCTTTGACGAGGTGGAAGGCCTGTTCAACGCCGCCCTCGACGCCAGCACCGCCCGGCTGGACCAGCTGATGGAGTCCGGACAGATCCCCCGGCGCGACCCCCAGGCCCTCGCTGCAACGATCAGGAGCGCGCTCGTCGGATATCACCTGAACACGCAGTCGTTCAGAAGGTCCGCTCGCCGCGTGCCACCGGCGGATCTGATCGCCACGCTGATAGACCTGATCTCCTCCAAATGACGTCCAGTCGTAACCGCACCAGGACCGTGGTCTCGCAGGACGTGCGGGCACGTCTCACCCACCACCCCCGGTGCGGACCTGTCCTCGTTGGCGGACAGGCCCCCCGGCACCAGTAGCCCCTGCAGGTGATCGGCTGCCGCTGGCTGGCACTGCCGGTGCGGACGGTTCCGTGCCCGGGATCGTGCTCGCCGCGGTGCCGCTGACGGTCATGCCAGTCCTGTCCGCTCCCTCACGTGGCGCTCGAACTCGCCGACATCCACCAACCCCAATCAAGATCAACCAGTGCCCCGGAACCGTCAACCTGTGGTGCCCATCCCCACCGACATAGCCGAGCGCGCAAATCGGTCTGGGCTCATGCCGGAGGCCACTCCCCTCGGCGTCGGCAGGCTGCCTGCAGGCGGTGGAGTGTGTATCGGGCCGATGTGGCGAACAGCGTTATCGCTTGCAGGAGCGATGGTTCCACGCAGGTCAGGGGGTGTGTCCAGCGGACGGTGATGAGGCCGAGTAGCCCGCCTTCGCCGGGGAGTGGGATGACCAGCGCGGAGCGGATGTTGAGTTTGCGGACCATCTCGGTCGGGATGAGCGGAGTCCGCTCCGGGTCCGGGATGAAGATCGCGTCTTTGAGATGGGACAGCGCTCGGAGCGCGGCTTCGTCATCGGGTGTGGCCCGGATGCCTACCCGGAGCAGTGGCTCGGTGCCTGGGGCCACCGAGGAGCCGGCCGCGTGGAAGACCGTCGAACCGGGCATCTCCGCGAGCATCACCGCGACGGCGTCCGCGCCGGCTAGTGAGCGGATGATGTCGGCGGTCAGGGTGGCCGCGGTGGGAAGGTCGTCGGGGTACCAGAGCTGGTCGAGTGTGTGCAGTGCGGTGGTGATTTCTTCGGTCGTCTGTCGTTCCCTGCGCGCGTCAAGCAGGCGCATCGTCTGGGTGGCGAGCTGGTGCAGCGCGTGTCGCTGGCCGGGGGCCAGTCGACGTGGCAGCCGGTCGGAGACGCAGAGGGCGCCGAGTACGTGCCCTTCCGGTGTCCGCAGCGGTACCCCGGCGAAAAATCGCACCGGGAGGTTGGGATCGGATCTGACCACGCGGGCGAAGCGGAGGTCCCGTGTCGCGTCGGGGACCTCGAGGTATGTCCCTGACGCGACGGTGTGGGAGGCCACTCCCACCCGGGCTCCGAGCTCGGTGATCCGCAGGCCGTGACAGGATTTGAACCACTCCCGCCCGGCGTCGACGAACACCACGTGGGCGTAGGTGCAGTCGGCGATCTGGGCGGCAAGGGTGGCGAGGGCGTCGAACTCCGGTTCTGGCGGGGTGTCGAGGACATGGTGGCCGCGCAGTGCCGCCAGCCGGGCTTCCTCGTCGGCGGGAACAGCCGCGGACAGCCCGCTTCTGGTCCAGTGTGCCTTGGCCTGCGTCGTCGCCTCCGCGAACGCCGGCTGTTCGATGCCCGTCTCACCGACCTGTGCGGCAGCCTGCTCTCCGGAGTGCTCCCCGACGATGGCGGATTCCTGGCCCTGGAGAGCTCCGGGCGGTGTCTTCTGGGGCAGCCCAGCGGCCCGGGTCGGGGTCGAGGTTGGGGCGGGGGCCCGGGACCGGCTGGTCACCCGCGGCTTGCTGGCGAGCAGCGGGGGAAGTTTGCGGGCTGGCAGGGGTGGTGAGAGTGCCTCGCCTTGCAGGAGGTCACAGCCGAGCTCGGTCAGCATCCGCTCGCTGTGCTCGTCCTCGACTCCCTCGCCGACGACCCGCATCCCGAGCCGGTGGCCTAGGTCGATGACGGACCGCACGATCGCAGCGTCGGGCAGGCTACGCCGGGCGTCGGAGACGAACCCCCTGTCGATCTTCACTTCGTCGAAGGGCAGCGCCTTGAGGATCTCCATGGAGTTGTAGCCGGTGCCGAAATCGTCCATCGACAGTTTCACCCCGGTGATCCGCAGCTCGCTGAGCATCGCGGCGGCGCGGGCCGGCTGGGAGATCAGGGCACTCTCGGTGATCTCAAGGGTGAGCATGTCCGCAGGGAGGTCGTGGGCGGCTAGCCGTTCGGCGACCACACGTGGGAGTTCGTCGACGACGAGCATGCGGGCGGACAGGTTCGCCGAGACGGGCATCCGCAGCCCCTCGGTTCTCCACCGGGCGCACTGGCGCAGCGCCTCATCAAGTTCCCACCAGGTCAGATCGACGATCAGTGAGGAGCGTTCGGCCATCGGGAGGAATGATCCGGGGGGTAGCAGCCCGCGGTCGGGGTGCCGCCAGCGCAGGAGCGCCTCGACGTCGACGATCCGGCCGGTCGCCGCCTCCTGCATCGGTTGGTAGTGCAGGACCAGCTCGCCGCGGGTGATCGCGGATCGTAGCTGGGCGTGCAGCGCCAGTTCCCAGGGTTGTACCCCAACCATCTCGGCCCTCCACACCCCGACCCGTTCACCGCCGCGCCGGGCGTCGGACAGCGCCGCGTCGGCGCATGGCAGGAGAGTGGCGATCCGGTCGCCGCACCAGGGCGCGACCGCGAGACCCGCGGTCGCCTCCACCTCGACGTCCACTCCGCTGATCCGTAGCCGCCCGTCGAGCTGGTCAAGGACGGCACGGCCAACATCAGCCGGTGCGGAGTCGGTCCTCTCAGGTGCAGGCACCCCGTCGGCCACCTGCGACGCACCGGGCATCACCAGCGCGAACTCATCCCCTCCGAGGCGACCGACGCACGAGGGGGCTGGCCTCACAGAACGAAGCCGGCGGGCGAACATCCTGAGCACCTCGTCGCCGGCCTCGTAGCCAAGCGCGGTGTTGATCTCCCTGAAGTGGTCGATATTGACGATCATCAGTAGGGCCTGGCGGCCGGCCAGCATGATTTCGGAGAGGACCGGATCGCCCGCCTGCAGCAACCCTGCGCGGTTCGTCAGATCCGTCACGGAGTCGGAGAAGCACGGGCCTCGCCCCCGTTGGAGGGACCCGTAGGTGACATAGGCGCAGGCCAGCACGCTCAAAGCGCAGCCGACCCCGACGAAAGGGAAGGCCGCGAGCCGGCCGTGTGCGCTGAACGCACCCAACCCGACGGCTGCGACGAGCGCGGCCTGCCCCATCACGGCACCGAACCGACGCCATACGAGCCCCGCGTAGCTGCCCGCCCACGGAAACCAAAACAACAGGCTCAGCGCCAGCGCGTCACGCTCCGCGCCGACCAGCGCGATCGTAACTGCCGTTGTCATCATCGCCGAGGAAACCAGCGCCATCTCACGGCGACGCGAAGCCGGAACAGCAAGCACGGCGGCTACGGTCACGACGCCGAGCCCGACGGCGACCACGACGGTCGGGCGCAGATAGCCCGGCGAACCGGGCACCATCGCCAGCAGCAACAGGAACCCGGTGCTGAGCAGTGACAACACGCAGAAGAATTCACGGCCCCCGGTAGATGCTCCACGGCCCTTCACCTCAGCCCCCCCATCGGCGCTGCGCAGCCTACGGCGCTCCGCCGAGCAGTCAGTGCCATCCCGGCTCCCTGGCTTCGGTCCTTGGACCACCTCCGACCGGACTGCACAGACCGACCAGGAGAAGGTCGACGCAGCCGACAGAACGCCGCGACAACCTGGCTCCACCACTGGTCCGCCTTGCGCGGGCACCCAGCCCCGGACACGCGGTCTACGACCAATCCATCTCCAGTCGTCACCGGAGGTAACCCGCCAGAACAAGGATCCGGCCCACCTACACCAGAATCCGCCCACCAAAAGCACTCGCTTGATTGCTCCACGTAACCGATCGTTCCCAGTTGTTCGACCAGACGGAGATCCGGCGGCCGGCCACCCCGGCCTCTGCCTGCCCGGCTACGCACTACCGCTACACAGCCAGGCAGGGGCAAACCGCCCGCCCCACGGCCGGCCATCTGCGCGCTGATCCAGTCAACGACGTCCTCCCCGCGGGCGAGCCCCATGCCGGCACGACCACAGACCGGCCCTCGGGCTTCGAGAACAGGAGCGACCCAGATCGCCGCCACCGTCCGTACCCGCAGCGAGGTCGAGCGTTTCTTCGCCGGCCTCGACGTCGTCGAGCCCGGCGCGCCGTCCGTGCACCGCTGACGGCCCGACGACACCAGTTTTCGGTCGGCGTTGGCATCTCTTGCCACGGCGCGCTACCTGGACCGGTTCGGTCGGGGCCTTGCAGGCTCTTGGCAGGTTCCGTGCCGCGTCGTGGGTTCCCGTAGCCCATCTGGGGATGTGGAGACTGGTCAGGGGGACAGCGGGGGATGCGCAGTGCCGAGGTCAGGGTGAGCACTGCGACGGCACGCTGTCACACCCCGATGGGTGATCGCCTTGTGGGCGGTTGCAGGATCCTGGGTCTGAGGTGGAAGCCTTGGAGGGGAGCGGGTAGCGACGACGTCTCCCTGTGGTGCTCATCGTCGGCCGGAGGGGTGCGGGGACCGTCGGGGTCTGCCCCGCTACCCGCTCTCGCGGCCGGTTTTCGGCTGCCCGGCTCCGCCCCGCTGAAGGCAGGATGCTGCGGGAGACTCCGGCGGATGTTCCGACCCTTCTGCGGGTAGCCGACCCTGGCTGCGGAGCTTGCCCCGGGGGCGTTGTGGGTCGGTGGACGGCGACCGGGTTCGGGTGCAGGTCCGTGGCGGTGGGTGCGCCCCGGGCAGGCTACGCCCCGTGCGATCGTTTTGGGGATGTCGGGCGTCGTCGTCGCGACGTGGGAGTGGAAGGCGATGTTCGCCTCGCTGCTCCGGCCAGAAGAGCCACAGATAAGGGATCAGAGCAGGTTGCAGTATTGAGTACCCGCATCAACGGTTGTATTCTAATGTATTGCGCTATCTATATGGACGAAGGGGAGCCCGCACTCCTCCTTGTGTCGCATTGCCCTAGGATCACACTCCATGATCCTTTTATTTGCTCGAGTGAGTCTGGTTTCCCGGACGGTGGTGACGATGGTTGCCGGCATCCTCGCGGCGGCTCTGGCGGTGGTGTCCGCGACTCCCGCCGGGGCCGTGGAACCACTGTTCCTGGGATGGACGAGCCTGCTGCCGCCGCTTCCCACCGCCTACGCTCCTGCCGACGCGGCGGAATGCGCCGCTGGAGAGCCGGCCTGTGTGGACGCCACCATCGCCCAGATGCAGACCCGCTACGACGATCTCGTGGCGAGCTGTGACCATAACGCGGTGTTCGCTTTGACCTATTTGCGTACGACGGAGGAATACCGGCGGGTGGCTGCGGAACCCGGGTTCTTCGACGACGTCTCCTACGTCAACACCGAGGACGCCGTGTTCGCCGCCTACTACTTCCAGGCCTACGACACGTGGCAGGCCGGGCAGACCACCGCGGTGCCGCGAGCCTGGGGGATCACGTTCGACGCGGCGCAGCAGCGTCGGCTCGCCGGGGCCGGCAATCTGCTGCTCGGCATGAACGCGCACGTCAACCGCGACCTGCCCCTGGTGTTGGCGTCTCTGGGTCTGATCACGGCGGACGGGGAGAGCCGCAAGCCCGACCACGACCAGATCAATGTCATGCTCAATCGGGTGGTCGACCCGCTGCTGCGTGAGGCCGCGGATCGGCTCGACCCCTCGATCGACAACATCGCGACCCCGCTGGGCCTGTCCTACACGGCGCTGATGCAGATCCTGGTGGTGTGGCGCGAGGCCGCCTGGCGTAACGCCGAACGCCTGGTGAACGCCCCGACCGTTGAGGCACGGGGGCGGATCGTGAACGAGATCGAGGCGGCTGCCGCGACGACCGCCGTGACGCTGCGGACCCTCTACACCCGCCCCGGTCTGCTTCCTTTTGGCCAGGACCGCGACGAGTACTGCGCCTCCCATGGCTAGCACCCGCGACGACGAGAGCGCGAGCGCGAGCGCGGAGTACTGTCTCGACCCGCAGCAGATCGTGGCGGGTCGGCCAAGTGATTGAGACCGGTGCTGACCGTCAGGGGCTCCCGTGGCTGCCTGAGCAGCGGCGGGCGCCCGGCGAGAGAATCCGCTGTCGCGAGGGAGGGGGGCCGTCGATGACATCAGTATCAGGTGATGCCCGGCACGTCGGCGCGGGGAGCTGGGCCGGTGAACATGTCGGTGATGTTGAGGCCGCGGTGCTGCTCGACACGTTGAGCGAGGTGGTGTTCCGCACCGACGCGGAAGGCCGCTGGACGTATCTCAACCGGGCGTGGACGAGGCTGACCGGCTTCGAGATCGGCCCCAGTCTCGGTGCCCGATTCCTGGACTACGTCCATCCCGACGAACTGGAGTACACGGTCGCCCTGTTCATGGGGGTGGTCGCCGGTGGCGCCGACCACTGCCACCACGAGACCCGGTACCGCACCCGTGACGGCAGCTACCGCCGCGTGCAGATCAGGGCGAACGTGATCCGGGACGGGGACGGCGAGGTGATCGGTAACACCGGGACGATCGTGGATGTCACTGACTCCCGTCGCGGCAGCGAGACGATCGGGGAACACGTCGCCCTGCTCGAACTCGTCTCGGCGGACGCACCGGGCGGCGAGCTGCCGGTGGGGGTGGTCGTGTACGACGCTGACCTGCGGCTACGGCGAGGCTCACCGGTCATCGATCGGCTGGCCGGCGCACCGCAGCGCATCGGTGACCCCCTCGCCCGGCTCGTGGAGCGCCTGGCGCCGGCCGACCCGAGACAACGCGCCCTGGGCGGCGAATGGGGGCTGATCGCGGTCGCGAGACGCACCAACCACGCCCAGGTCAGCGACCTCGACCTTGCCGATCCCAGCCGGTCGCTACGGGTATCGGTAATCCCCTATCTGCGGGACGGGGAGGAGATGCTCGCGCTCGTCCTGGCCGACATCACCGACCTGCGTCGCGCCGAACATCGCCAAGCAGCCCTGGCCCGGCTCGGCCACCGGGCCATCTCCAGCTCCGACACCGCCGCGCTGGTGAGTGAAGCCGCCGGGATGGTCACCTCGACACTCGACGTCGCCGGCTGCAAGCTGATCCACCTCGACCCGCGAGGCGGCGACGCAGCCGGCACGAGCCCGCTGCTTGACCGGGTCCTGACCGACGACCAGCCGGTGATGATCGACAGTCCGGTCAGCGACCTGGCTCGCTGCCTGGCGGGATCCCCGCCAGGCAGCGATGTCGCCACCGTGCTCGCCACGCGCGTCGGCGGCGCAGGGCTACTGTTCGGTGTCCTCGCCGCCCACAGCACGACCCCGCGTCACTTCACCGACGACGAGATCCAGTTCGTCCAAGCAGTGGCCGACATCCTCACCGCAGCCCTCGAACGCGACCGCACCGACCACGAACTGCGCAGACTCTACCGGCGGGCGGAACACAGCAAAGCGTGGCTGGCAGCGAGCGCGCACACCATCACCCGGGTCATCGCCGCCACCGAGCCGCGCGACGCCCTCGACCTGATCGCAGCCACGGCGAGAACGATGGCGGGCACCGACATCGGGGTGGTTGCCGTGCCCGACGAGCACGGCAACCTGGTGATAACCACAGCCGACGTCGCCCCCGGCCTGCCAGCTGCTCCTGATTCCCTGCTCGGGCTGAGCCTCACACAGGGCGTGACCCCGGTGGCCGAGCAGCTCACGGCCGGTGGCACCGTCGTCCTCGACAGCCTCGATCTACGTGGCAGCAGGATCTCCCCGGCGCCCAACATGCCCATCGCCACCGCACTGATCCTCCCGCTACGGATCACGCGGCGATCATCGGCCGTGCTCATCCTCGGAAACCACACGGACACAGCACGCCTCCCGCTCCACGACATCGAGCTGATCGAGGCGTTCGCCCACGACGCCGCGCTCGCCGTCGAACTCATCCAGACCCAACACGACCGGGCCCGCCTCGCCGTCTTCCAGGACCGCGACCGCATCGCCCGCGATCTGCACGACCAGGTCATCCAACGCCTCTTCGCGATCGGCCTGCACCTGCAGTCCCTGACCCGAGCCGTCGGCGACATCGCAGCAGCCCGACTGACCAGCGCCATCAACGCCCTCGACCACACCATCGACGACATCCGCCACACGATCTTCGACCTGCACCCCATACAGCCAGGCCAATAGAACCCAACCCAAACCCGTCCGATACACGGACTGAACCCAAGCCAACTTCTGGCACCCAACACGCGCCCAGACCACCCGTCCTCGCCCCGCCGGTGCGAACGAGGGCGCATGGGCGCCGCAGGGCCCGGTCTCGCTCGTGTCCGAGCCCGGGAACGCCTTCGGTCTCTCCTTTCCAGCCGGTCGACTCCGGGCATACTCGGCCCTCGGACGGAGCACGGTCTCGCATCGCACGCCGGTGCATTGACTCACCGAGATCACTTCTGCTCATCCGCGCCGCGTGCGATGAGTCAGCGAGCATCTCGGCACCATCGGTGTCGGTTGGTCGGTTGGTCGGTCGGGCGGGCGGGCGGGCGGGCGGAGCACTGGAGCAGCGTGGCCCTGCCGTCCGGTAGAACAGCATCTCGGCCGACAGCGACCAGCTCACGTCGTTGATGCCGAACGCGACGTCCAGGTCGGTCGACCAGGCCTGCACCAGCAGCAGGTTCGGCACGATGCCGACGAGTTCGCGGTCATGTATCACCATCATCACGACGGCCAGCACGAACGTCACGAAGTGGTTCGGGTAGATCTTGAAGAAGCGTCTGCGCCAGAACTTCCGCGGCGTGTCATCGGGGCGCATGGACCATGTGAGCACAAACCCGCTCAGCACGAAGAAGAATCCGACGCCGATGTAGCCGCCCATCTTCACGACGGCCTTGATGTCCTCGGTGGTCCCGCTGTACGGAAGCAGCCCGGGCTGGAACGCGGCGTGCGTGACGAGCACCATCAGGGCCGCGACCCAGCGCAGCCCGGTGAGGGAGTCGAGCTGCCTGGTGGAGGATCTCATGGATTCGCTGGACTTGACTTCTTCTGTCGTTGTCATAGACCTTCCCGAAAGGGCGCCTGGAGGTATCTGAGCTGGCCGGCCAACCGCGCCGGGTCGGGCTGTGGTGTGTCGTGCTCGGTCCTGGCAGGTGTCCGCCGGGCAGCGGACGAGGCCCACGCCAACGAAGCCTTCGGCCTGAGGCGGCCGATGCGCCGGCCCGACTGTCAGGCCAGCGGGATTCGCCCGGCGCCTGACGTCCTCCTCGCCCTCGGGTGCCGTCCCGGGGTTCCGTCTCTGCCGGAACCGTGTGCCCTGCTCGGACTGACGCATGCCGCCCGCTACACGACGCTGGGAGGTGCTCCGGCGAATAGGAAGCGCGCCTTAGAAACGAAAAGGCGGCGACTGTCAAGCTCCTGGGCTATGTGTATTAGCGCGGCCGCGCCGCGCTGGCTCTTCGACATGGGCGGACGGTCTCAGACCCGACTAGAGTCCGGCCTGGTCAACGGGTCCAGGGCCGCTCAAGCCCTTGTGATGAGCTAGCTGCTTCAGCCGGCAGCACTCCGTGGCCGGTGGCATCACCGACCGCCGACGAGAGGCTGAGTAGTATTGTGTCGCACGACAGCCGCGCCATGCGGTTATGTTGGATGAGCGCGTATCACGCCTGCTCGATCAGTGTCTCGCGGATACGCGCTTCTTGGCCAGGGCACATCCGGTGTCCCGACAACCGTCTTAGGGTGTTTGATGACTGAGCTGCCCGGTCGGCTGCAGGCGACTTTCGTGCCCGCGGAGGATGCGATCGCGTGGTGGGGTGTGGTCGGTCTGGACGACGCTGTCCGTGAACACGGGCTACCGGAGGGCCGTGCCGGGGTCTGTCGCCTGGCCGTGGCGGGCCGTGGCGGGGTGAGGTCGGCGAGCGTACCGGTACGGTTCGCTGACCTGGACGCCGCCCGGCAGGGGCTACTGATGCTCGACCCGCGAGCGGAAGTCGGTGCCTCCGTCCGGGCATGGCGCGACGCCGTGCGGCTGCTGGACGGTGATGACGAGGAGTTCGGGCGGTTGGGCGCGCGGATGCCGCCGGCCGCACATGCGGTGCTCAACGCCGAGGGCACCGCCATCACCACCGCGTCCACGCTGCTGGCGCAGTTCCGTCAGACGCTGGCCACCCGGGCCGCGCTGCGCGGCGCGGTTGTCACCGCCGAGCTGCGGCCCTATCAGGTCCACGGCGTGGCCTGGCTGAGTGCGCGGCCCGGTCTTGGGTATGGCGGGGTGCTGGCTGACGAGATGGGTCTCGGGAAGACGCTGCAGGCAATCTGCATGCTGGCCACCTGCCGGTCGGACATGCCGCACCTGGTCGTCTGCCCGACCTCACTGATCGGAAACTGGCGGCGTGAGCTGGCACGATTCGCTCCCACCACCCCGGTGATCAGCTACCACGGGGCGGCACGGAAGCTGCCCGAGACGTTCCAGCCCGGCACGGTCGTCGTCACCAGCTACCCGGTACTACGCAAGGACGAGCCGCTGGCCGCGACGGCGTGGGGTGTCGTGATCCTGGACGAGGCCCAGCAGATCAAGAACCCGGAGGCTCTCGCGAGCAGGGCGGCCGCCCAGCTGTCCGCGACAGTGCGGATCGCGATGACCGGCACACCGGTGGAGAACCGCCTCGAGGAGCTGTGGTCCATCCTCAACGTGAGCAACCCCGGCCTGCTGGGCACCCGGGGGCGGTTCCGGCAGCGGTTCGTCGTCCCGATCGAGCAGCGCCGTTCCGCGACCGCCGCGGCCGCGCTCAACCGGATGGTCAGACCGCATCTGCTGCGCCGCACCAAGGCCGAGGTCGCCGCCGATCTGCCACCCAAGCAGTACTCCACGATCGTCTGCACGATGGCCGACGAGCAGGCACGGCTCTACCGGGAAGCCGTGGACAGGGCGTTCACTGAAGGTCTCGGCGCCGGCATCGAGCGCAGCGGCCGGGTACTTGCCCTGCTCACCGCGCTCAAGCAGATCTGCAACCATCCCGCGCAGTATCTGCGGGAGGACACCGCCACGCCTGGCAGGTCGGGCAAGTTCGACCGGGCCACCGAAATGTTGAGCGAGGTCGTCGAGCAGGACGATCGCGTCCTCGTGTTCACCCAGTACCGGGCGATGGGCAAGCTGCTCTCGAGGTACCTGGGCACGGCGCTCGGCGTCGGCCTGGTCCCGTTCCTGCACGGTGGCCTGTCCATGCAGCGCCGCGACGAGCTCGTCCACGCGTTCCAGGAGGACGACGACGCACCGCCCGTGCTGCTGTTGAGCCTGCGCGCCGCCGGCTTCGGGCTGAACCTGACCCGCGCCTCCCACGTCATGCACTACGACCGCTGGTGGAACCCGGCGGTGGAGGAGCAGGCCACCGACCGGGCGCACCGGATCGGTCAGTCGCGGACGCTCAACGTCTACACACTCGTCACCGGCGGCACGATCGAGGACCACATCGCGCAGATGCACGAGAACAAACGAGGCGTCGCCGAGATCGTCTCGGGGGACACCCAGGCCGCACTGGCCAAACTGTCCGACGACGACCTCCACGCGGTGCTGGCTCTCGACGAGGGGACCTTCGCATGATGCCGCCGGAGTTCGGTGCCACGCCGTGGGGCAGGGCCTGGGTCCGCACGGTCGAGTCGACGTCGACGGCCGGGCCCAACGCGCAGCTGCCCAAGGCGCGGACGCTCGCACGGAACAGCACCACCGTGGTGGCTGCCGGGGCCGGGCATGTCGAGGCCGACGTCACCGTCTCCGGCGAGGTGTGCCGGGTCCGGCTCGACCTGCCGGTCTGGTCCGACGAGACGCAGGCCGAGGCCGGGCGCCTGGTTGCCAAAGCCATGGCCGAGCACCGCGGCATGGTCGCCGGAGACCTGCCCGACACCCTCGAGGAAGACCTCAGAGACCACGCGATCAACATCGCCGTCCCCCTGGAGGAGCAGCCCGGCAGCTGCAGCTGCCGGGCTCGCAAACGACCATGCGTGCATATCCTCGCCGTGATCTACGCGCTGGCCCAACTCGTTGACGAGCGTCCGGCACTGGCAGTCGAGCTGAGATCCGCTACCGCGAATGCCGCCGGTGCCGGTGCCGGTGCCGTGGACTGGATCGCGCTGTCCGAACTCGAGCCCGCCGGCTTCTATGGAGACTGACCGCGCGGCCCCGAAACTGACCGTCGACCCCACACGGGCGCCGCTGCGCTCACGTCGTGGCGGCGATCCCACTCAGTGACACGGGCCCGATGAGGCCCGCCGGTCGGGGCGACCGTTTGGCGAACCGCGCGTAGGCCTCCTCGCCCGCCTTACCGAGTCCGATCAGGCGGTTTCCCAGGGTCGTGGCGATCTCCATCTCAACGTGGTTGGCGCCATCCCGTAGGAGCGGACGCACGTCCAGCGCTCGGGTCGCGACGCAGTCATCGCCCGCGCTCCGCCCGTTGACACTCACCCGCATCGTCCCCGCGACCTGGCCCAGCTCCAGCAGCACCGCGCCGACGCCGGTGTCCCAACCGGCTGGCAGAACCACCGTCGTGCGGTAGAGGTACCGACACCGGCCGCATCGGCGAGCGCCGGGATGGTCCGCCAGTCGGCAGGCGCGCTGATGGACTGACGGTGCCGCACCGTCCCCGTGGGCCGCCAGTCCGCCACGTCGATGTCCCAGCGGTTCAGGTTCTGCGACCACACGACCTGCGCGGGTTCGCTCGGGGCCTCGGTCTGGACCGGGCGGGCGGCAAGACCCGGCCCGGTGCCGAGGTGAACGACCGCCGTCCCGCCGGGACCGAGCGTGAAGGCAAGGGTGTGACGGTCGCCGTCGACGGTGCTGGCGACCGGCTGGGTGGTGCCGTTCCAGAGGTCCAGGAGCCGAGCGGTGCCCGATCCGCGCAGGTCGACGACGAAGCGCGATGTGGCGGTGCCCATGTTGAACAGGTAGTGGCAGCAAGTGGACGATCAGGGCGGCCAGTGGCACGGCGAGTGCGGCCGCTACCAGCACGTTGAACATTGTCTCGACGAGAACGCCCAGGAAGATGGTTGCGCGGGATGCGCCGAGCGCTCGGCGCACGCCGAGTTCACGAGCACGTTCCCGGACGGAGGCGACGCCGACACCGAGCATGCCGAGGCCACCGACGGCCATCGCCACCCAGGCGACGATGCCGGCGGTCCGGGTCTGCTGATCGATGACGGGTGCCAGAGCCTCGTCCTGATCCAGCCTGGTGGCCTCGAAGCCGCTTCCCGATCCGAGCCGTCGCCCCGTGCTCGCCACGACTTCCTGGAAGTAGGCGGTATCGGCAGGTGCCACCCGGGCCAGCCATCTACCTGGGGTGTCTTCCGCCGCCGAGTGCAGCTGTGGGGGCAGGCGACCGACAAGGAGGAGCCGTGGGACGGAATCGCCGCGTGCCGTGGAGGCCATGACCGCGTCCACGACGACCGTCATCGTTCGCGGGTTCCGGGTGTCGATGGTGGCGGCTGTTCCGGTCACCGCGTACTGGAGCTGTCGTCCGACGATCTGGTGAGGCTCCCAGCCGAGCTGGCGCGCGATCCCCTCCTCGAGGACGGCGCGGGGAACACCTCTGTCAGCTGCCCGGGTGGGGAAGTCCCCCGCGACGAGATCGATGACTCTGACATCCGGGTAGGAGCCGTCGACGACCGCCGTGTCGACGGCCGCCGAATGGTCGCCGTCGAGCGTGATCCCACGAACCAGCTGGTAGGGGCTGATCGTTCTGAATCCCGCCTGGTCAAGCCCCTGGGTGAGCAGGGTGTCGGCCTCGGTTTGCCGTCGCGCATCGGAGGAGCCGGTACCGGAGATCAGAAAAGTCGCGGGTTGACCGTACTGGCGGCGCAGATAGTCGTCCGCGCCGTGTCGGGAAAGGACCCCAGCCGCGTCTACCACCATCAGTGCGCCGACCGCGGCGATCATCCCAGCGACCGCGGCCAGCGTTCGCAACGGCCTGGTCCGTACGTCGTACCAGGCCGCGATGCCGAGGCCGAATATCGGCAGCATACCGTTGCGGGCCCCGGCCGTTGTGTGCCGTCGCCTCACGGGGAGATCACCCGGCCGGCATGCAGGGTCAGAACCCGGTCGGCCCGAGCCGCGATCTGCGGGTCGTGGGTGACGAGCACGAGGGTGCGCCGCTCCTCCCGAACGATTCCCACCAGCAGGTTCAGGACGACTCGGGCATTCGCCTCGTCAAGTGAACCAGTCGGTTCGTCCGCGAGGATCACCTGTGGCGACCGCACCAGGGCGCGGGCGAGCGCCACCCGTTGTTGCTCTCCGCCGGAGAGCTGATGAGGCATAGCCCACAGACGTTCCGCGAGACCGACACGTTCCAGCAGCTGGCGGGCTCGCTCCCGGCGATTGCGTAGGCCGCGGGTGGGTCCGTACAGGAGCGGCTCCGCGACATTGTCCACCGCCGTTCTGCGGTCGAGTAGATGGAACTGCTGGAAGACGAAACCGAAGAACTCGCCGCGCAGCCGGCTGCGCTGTCCGTCGGACAGCGATGACACGTCCTGCCCACCGCACAGATAGCGACCGGATGTCGGGGTGTCGAGCAGCCCGAGGATGCTCAACAACGAGGACTTTCCGGCCCCGGAGGAACCGACGACGGCCACGATCTGACCGGTCTGGACCGCCAGGCTCACCCCGCGCAGTACCGGGAGCGGAGCGCCATGAGGGAGGTCGACGATCCGCGTCACGTTCTCCATGTGGAGAACGGTGCCAGCGTCAGTCATCGGCAAGGTCGCTCTGGACCGGTCTCGCGAGTACCCTTTCGCCGGCCGCGAGCCCGCTGCTGACCTCGATCCAGGTCGCATCGCTGGCCCCGAGAGCCACCGTGCGAACGGATGTGTGCGAGCCGGCGGCGTCGACGACCACCACCTGCCCCTGCTGCGCAGCTCCGAGAACAGCGGTCAGTGGCAGGACGGAGGTGACACGCGGCTCACTCCACGCTATCCCGATGGTGGCGGACAGTCCCGGAACAACGCGGATCGAGGCCGGAATCCGGCATCGGACACTTGTGCCGGCCGCGGCCGTGGCGCCGGCCTCGGTGGCACCGCTGTCGGCGGCCAGCGACTGATATTCGCAGTCAAATCCGCTCGGCCCGCCGACAACAGCGGCTCGGATGCGTCGTGGTGGATCGATCAGGCGGTAGGCGACGTCTTCGGGCCGAACCGGCGCAACGATATCGAACCCCCCGTCGCTGGCCGGGTCGCTCGGAACGACCCTGCCATCCAGGGAGAGCACCGGCTCGATGCGGCGCTGCGCGAGAACGACTGTCGCGCGGTCCGCCAGGGTGGTCTCAGCGATGTCGGAGGTCAGACCGGCGGCACCAGTCGAAGCAATGTCGGGTGCGGCGAGACGAGCGGTGACTGCAGCGACCGCGATGGTCGCGGCGAGCCAGGCCAGCAGGCCGACAAGCCTGTTCCGCGCTGTGGGCCGGCGGAACTCCGTCGGGCTGGCAGGAGGAGCTGAGGCCCCCACGGTTCCCAGGGGGTCCAGCGGCGGACCTGGTGCTGGTCTAGAGCGGGCGAGATCCTGGCATGTTTCGAGAGCTCGCTAATGGAGTGAACCTGGAAGCGCAGGGCATGTTGGAGGAAATAGCGGGGCTGCTCGTGGGGAAGTCCGGCAACGACCACGGCCCGGTCGTCGATGTCGATGATTTCCAGCCCCTCGGCGTCCGGTACCGCGGCGGCCAGGGCGGCGACCTGCTCCGCGGTCGGCATGTGGTGGGCCTGCTGACAACGCCCGACCTGTGCCAGCGGGCAGATGTCGCACAGTTCCCGGACGCCGTAGTGCCCGTTGTAGTCGGGCAGACCGTGAACGTAGGAGACCGCGCATGAGGTCCGCCCGCCCTCGGTTCCACGTGGAATTCCCGTCACGCAGAGCGACCACCCGCCCTACCGCGACCCTGTTACCAAGCCGCCAGCGGGCGACCAGGCCGGGGAGGACGCAGGCAGAATCCGTGCGCGAACGCGCACGTCGAACGGTTTGTGCACGGTTTCTATGAGACCTACGGCTGCCCGGTGCCCGGCGCGCGGGCGTAGTCGGAGGCGACCGGCTCTGCCATCTCGACGAACACGCAGGGCTCGTCGCCCAACACCCAGGCGTCGTGGCCGGGCGGGCAGGCCACCACGTCGCCGGGGCCGATGTCCGCACCAGTGCCGTCAGCCATCTCGAGGTGCATCCGGCCCGAGGCTACGTAGCCGAAGTGGTCGAACTCGCACAGATCGGTCCCCGCGATCGGTTTCACCGACTCTGACCACCGCCAGCCCGGCTCGAACACCGCCCGGTCAAGCCTGTGGCCGCCGACGGCGAGGACGTCGATATGGCCGTGGGGGAAATCGCGCCGTTCGTCGGACCTGTCGAGGTTGCGAACCGTGATCGTCGTCATGGCGGCCTCCGTCGTCGTCCTTGGTCGTCTCCGCTTGTGGGCTAGGACCGACGGGCGCCCACGAGGCCGGTCGACCGTGACCACATGGCCGCCCCGATCCCATCAACTCCTCACGGTATCGGGTCGGCGACTCTTCGCAAGTCGGGCTTGTTGTTCGCGGCGCCGCGCGGCGCCGGCTGACGGCTGGCTCAAAGCCCGGCTCCGGCCGATGCACGGACCGAGGAGCGCAGCCACCGGTTCCGGTTTCTCCTCCGTGGCCGCGACACGAAGTTCGCGGCTTCCTTCGATGCTGTCTTCGCCGGGGCCGGTATGGACGTGGTGCGCACACCCCCGCAAGTCCCGCAGGCGAACGCGATCGCGGAACGCTGGGTCGGCACCGTCCGCAGGGAATGCACCGACAGGCTGTTGATCGTCTCCGAACGGCACCTGACGTCGGTCCTCGACAGCTACGCCGAGCATTTCAACACTCACCGGCCCCACCGCTCCCTCGGCCAGCACCCACCCGACTCGCCACTCGTGGTCGCCCCGACGTCGAATTCCACCGTCCGTCGCACATGCATCCTCGGCGGACTGATCAACGAGTATCGCAACGCCGCCTGACACCTACCGGGGAAGACCGGATCAAACCGCAAAAGGCCAGCTCACAGGCCGAATCGGGGTTCTGGAGCCCCACACGACGGAAAAGGACCCGCCCCAAGCGGGCACCTCGCCGGCGGCCTACCCGACTCTGTGGGAGCCCGGGGGTGCGATCCCCCGGGCCACCCGACCAGGTCTCGACCACGTATCAGCCGGCGAGATGTGCAGCTGACCGTATCGGTGCGGTGTCGTCTTGCTACCAGCAAGCCCCTGCTGTCGTCCTGTTCTGACCGGGGTCGCATCATCTGCGCGGTGAGCGAGAGCGCGGAGATGAGCGGAGACGCGGCCGCCCCTGGTGGCACCCCGCGACGATCATCTGCCTTGGCGGGGTCGGCATCCGTACCTGTCAGCACGGCAGCCTCGCTGACATCGGCGCCACCGGTTCCACATGCCTTCGCCGGGGCCGACGGTCCGTTGATCGAGGAACTGGATCTCTCCTCGGCAGTGATCGAAGCGCAGTGCGGTGACGAGGTGGCCTTCAGGCTGATCTACCGGATGATCCAGCCGGGTCTGCTGCGGTACCTGCGGGTACTCGTCGGCGACGACGCCGAGGATGTGGCGTCCGAGGCGTGGCTGCAGATAGCCCGGGACCTGGCATCGTTCCGCGGGGACTTCGACGGGTTTCGTGGCTGGGCAGCCACGATCGCGCGTCACCGCGCGCTCGACCACCTGCGCCGACGCACTCGCCGTCAGCGAGACGACATACCGGTCGAGATGGTGACGACAGAACTGGCCGCGCCCGACGACACCGCCGGAGGGGCGTTGGAGGCGATGTCCACCGAGGCCGCTATGCGCCTGATCGCAGGTCTGCCGTTGGACCAGGCGGAGGCGGTGCTCCTGCGGGTAGTCATGGGGCTGGACGCAAAAACCGCGGGGCGGGTCCTGGGCAAGCGCGCCGGCGCAGTCCGCACCGCGGCACATAGAGGGTTGCGCCGGCTCGCCGCACAGCTCGCCGAGCAGGGAATCACCGAAGCCGGTCGACCGGAGGCAGGTGAACATGATCGGGGTGACAGCACACGACGATGACCATGGGCTGCGGCCAGGTGTAACACCGGCGAGAGCTTCGACGCTGAAGGACGTGAGATGAGCACACACCGACCCCGTCGGATCGGCCGGGGCGAGGCAGAACGGATGCTTCGCGGCGGCCCGGTCAACGACGGGGTCGGTGCGGATCCCCTTGCCGACCTGCTCGCCGCCGTGGCCGCTCCGGCCCGCGATGGCGAACTTGACGGTGAGGAAGCGGCCGTGGCCGCTTTCCGGGAGGCGCGTCTCACCCACGTCACCCAGCCGCGGAGAAAACCCATGATCAAGATGATGTTCGCAAAGCTCCTGACCGTGAAGGTCGCCGCCCTGGCGGCCGGGGCCACGGCTATCGGTGGCGTCGCCGTCGCTGCCAGCACAGGAGTACTCCCGATCGCCGGTGGAGGTGACAGCGCCGCTGTGTCCCCGACGGCCTCGCCCTCCGCCGAGGTGAGCGTCCCGGCGATCCACGTGCCGAGCGCCGGCGCGTCCGTCTCGGTGTCACTGCTCGGCTTGTGCCACACCTACACAGCCGCCGCAGCGACCGACGCCCGCACGACTCTCGATTCCCCGAACATGCGCGCGCTCGTCACTGCCGCCGGCAGCCCTGACAAGGTCGACGCCTTCTGCGCGAAGGCACTACAGGCGGAGATCGACGCTGCCGCGACACCGGGCACCACCCCCGGCGCAAGTGCAAGTGCGGGGCCGGACGGTAATGGTGTCGGCGCGCAGGTTCCGGGTGCGGGTGCGGGGGTGGGCGCGAGTGCGGGGCCGGATGGTGCGGGTCTTGGCGTCCATGTGGGGCCGAGCGCAGGAGTGGGTGCGAGTGCGAGGCCGGGCGGTGCTGGTGTCGGCGCGCAGGTCCCGAGCGCGGGGGTGGGCGCAAACGTCGGCCAGGGCGGCGCCGGACTCGGTGCCAGCGCGGCCCCGTCAGTGCATCGCTGACCGGTAGGCGTCACACGATGTCTGGTAGAGCGCCGCAGCCGTGCCGACGCGATCTACCAGACATCGTTCCGCCTGCTGAACGCTCCTCGCGTTTCCCGCTCATTGCCCGTGACCATCCTCCACCCACGGTGTGGACAGAGCGGGCCACCCCTTCACCCAGTGCTGCGCGGTCTTGGGATCCACGCCGAGCGGCTCGACCAGCCACCGGTTGCCGCCGCCGCTTATGCGGCCACCAGTTGTCGGTGTAACACCGGCGAACGTTTCGACGCTGGAAGGAGCGGGGCTGGCTACGTGCGGTCCCGGTCGCTGTCCGACGGATCCCCCGCTCCGGCAGCGAGGCACACCAGACCCGCGCAGGGAAGGGGACATTGGCCATGGCAGACGTGTCGATCGGGTTCGCAACGCAGGACGCCGAGGTCGTCGTGAACCTATCTGCTGTCCAGGCGCTGCGGTTGGCCGAGGCCATCACGCGCAACATTGCGGATGCAGTGTCCGGACCAGGACAGAACGGGGCCGAGTCACCCTGGCCGGATGCCCGGCCCAGCGGGCAGACGCTGGCCGCATCCCAATACTGACCGTCCGGGTAGGGCCCGGTTGTCTCGGCCATGGGGTGGGTTCCGACGAGCTGCCCACCGTCCTCGTGAAGGCGCGACAGAGCCAGTTTTCAGGAGGCTGCGACACGGTGCTGGCCGTCGCCAGCAACCACCGGGTGACCACCGGCATCGGACCGCGCAAGGCCGTCGAGCTCGCCGTGCTGTGCGGCTGCCTGCTCGCTCCTGGCAGAAGCTCTCTGCCGGCATGGGGTCGAAAGGACAGCGCTGCTACACGACTGGGCGATGGTCGACACCGTCGACCAGGACCTGCCTGGCCGGCACGGGCTCCTGGTCCGCCACCGCCGCACCACCTCACAACTCGTCGCTGCTGTCCGGCTGGACGACGAGGTCGGCTGGAACCGCCGCTGCGCCGACGGGATCGACCGTCTCGAGTGCGAGCCGTACCCCGTGGGTGCCCGAAACCTGTCCGCAGGACCTGACCAGGGCTTCTACCTCACCCGATGATCGATAGGCCTTCCCCTGAAGGCGATCGGACACCTGTACCCCCACCGGCTACACGTGCCCTTGACCGGGACACCACCACGTGGATGATCCTGGCCATGGCGGTTCGGCTGATCTACCTCGTCTTCTGTCGGCTGTGGGCTGGCTGGGGCTGGTGGCCCGCAGCTCGGCGGCGAAGGACGCCGAGATCCTCGTGCTCCGCCACGAACTCGCCGTACTGCACCGCCAAGTCGCCCGGCCCCGGTTCTGCTGGGCCGACCGCGCGATCCTCGCCGGGCTGGCCCGGCTGCTCCCGCAGGCGTCCCGGTCGATCCTGTTAGTGCGACCAGAGACGATTCTGCGCTGGCACCGCCAGCTGGTCCGCCGCCGCTGGACCCAGCCGCACCGCCCACCCGGCCGACCCTCCACCCCAACGGAGATCCGCCACCTGATCCTCCACCTCGCCAAGGAGAACCCCCACTGGGGCTACCGCCGCATCCACGGCGAACTCATCCGACTCGGCTACTCGGTCGGGGCCAGTACCGTCTGGACGATCCTGCGCTCCGCCCAGGTCAATCCCGCACCCCGACACACCAGCCCCACCTGGCGACAGTTCCTGCACATCCAAGCCCACGGCATCCTCGCGTGTGACTTCTTCACCATCAACCGTCCTGCTGAGCAAGCTGTACGTCCTGTTCTTCCTCGAGCTGGACTCCCGCCTCAGTCACCCAGCAGGCCCGCAATCTGATCATGGCCCTGGGCGAGCGTGCCGCACGGTTCCGGTTCCTCATCCGTGACCGCGATACAAAGTTCACCGCCGCCTTCGACACCGTCTTCACCACCGACAACATCGATATTGTGCGGACGCCCGCGAGGGCGCCGGTCGCGAACGCCTTCGCGGAACGGTGGGTCGGCACCATCCGCCGCGAATGCCTCGACCACCTCCTCATCCTCGGCGAACGACACCTCACCGCCGTCCTCACCGCCTACGTCGATCACTACAACCAGCACCGCCCCCACCAGTCACTCCAGCAACAGGCACCGCTCAGCGCCGGCGCCGACCCACCGCCCGAACCCGGCACGCCGGTCGTCCGACATGGTCGGCTCGGCGGGCTCATCTATGAATACCAGCAGGCCGCATGACCCGACCCCAGTTTCCGGCACCCACAGGGTCGTCGGCGACGCCAGCAAACAGCGCATACGCGCAACCCTGCGCGCCGGCCTCAACCACGCCATCCGCGGCGGCCTCTCGCCCACAGCCCCCTCAGCGGCGAATGGTTTTTCGCCTGCCATCCAGGGCGCGGCGGATACTTCTATGAATACACCATGAACGATCATGGCGACCTTGACGGGAACACAGTTCGCGATCAAGAAAAGTGCGAAAGTCGAGATGGGACTGTACTTGCAAAAAGTACAGTCCCATCAGATTGGCCAGCCTGGAGAATTGACGCGTGGTCGGCGGTGGGGAGCGGTGCCGCTGCCGCCTCCCAAGGTGAGAGCTACCCGCCGAGGCAACCCGGCCCGGTCAGGTCCGGAACGGACCGGTGACCTCGAAGGTGATGCCGCCGGAGGACGAGCCGGACGTGCCGCGCTGGGACGAGAAGTACAGCCGCTGGCCGTTCGGGGAGAATGCTGGTCCGGTTATTTCGGATGAGTTGTGCCCGACCAGCCGCAGGATCGGGGCCACGATGTCGTCCGGAGTGATGATGCAGATCTCCAGGTTCCCGCCATCCTCAGCAACGTAAAGGTCCCCGTACGTCGATCCGGTGATGTTGTCGACACCGGTCAGCGGGGCAGGTCCAGGAGATACCAGCGAGTCGTCATATGCAAGTTCGAATGTGTTGGTGTCGACGTGAACCTCCCACACCCGGTTGTCGCCCTTGGTGGTGAACCAGACGGTGTTGTTCGCGTAGTGGCAGCCCTCGCCGCCATTGAAGTGCTTCGCTCCGGAAACCTGGCTGCGGGTGGCGGTCGGTGAACCGTCCGGGTCCGGGACGACCTGCCAGGTTGCCGTACCGGATGTTCCAGATCCCGCAACCAACACCTCGAGCGTGCCGGAGGAGAGGTTTCCCCAGGTGGTCGGACGGAACCGGTAGAAGCAGCCGTCAGTCTGGTCCTCGGTCAGGTAGATGACCTGGCGGACCGGGTCGCACGCAGCCGCCTCGTGCTTGAAACGGCCCATGGCCGGCCGGCTGACAGCCGACGCGCCGGTGGCCGGATAGGTCTCCCACACCCGCCCGTTGGAGGTCTCCTCGCAGGACAGCCACGTGCCCCACGGAGTCGCCCCACCCGCACAGTTGCTGCTCGTGTTTGAAAGAATGCGCTGGGCGGAGGTGACGGTTCCGCTGGAGTCGAAGCGCAGCACCGAAGCCCCGCCCGCGCTGCTGCCGACCTCCGAATTGGAGACGTACATCCAACCCGTGCCGTTCAGGAAAACCGCGCCGCCGTCCGGGGCGTTGTGCCAGGTGTAGCTGGTTCCGGAAACCACCTGACCAGAACGGGCGACAATGCGGCTAGTGAAACCGGAGGGGAGCATGACCCCGTTGGCGTCAGCCGCCAACAGCGATCCATAGGGGCTGGAGCCGTTCTGGGCGGGAGCGGCCAGGGCCGTGTCCCATATCGCCCCGGAGAAGGCGACCACGCCGGTTCCCGCGATAGCGGAACGCAAGAACGTTCGCCGTTCCATTGCCGACCTCCAAAGTACGACAGAAGCGCTGAACCAAAGGTGCAAGATTACAATCTTTCATCGCGCAGCCGGAGGTTCTTGAGACGGAATTGTCCGCGCAGCCGACAACGCTAGACGAGAAGAAAGCGGTGCACGAGAAACCTGACGGTGAACATCAGAAGGCCTGATGGGAACCGGATCGGAACACGAACGCCCGTCCGGGTTTCGAGCTTAATAGCAGATGAAATCTGGACTAAGGAGCGCCGGAAAGTTCGCTGGGAAGCCGGTGCGAGAGAAGCCAGGACATAGCCTGGAAAATTTCCTGGACGCCGAATCGATCGACTTCCGCACTTTTCTTGATCGATAACTGGGTGCACGCGGCCCGGTTGACCGACTCCCGGTCGGCACTGCCGGGCGCCGCCCCCGGCCAACACCGCGGACTTCAGGTTTTTGATGTTGCTGGGGTGGTGGCCGGGTCCTGTGGCGTGCCAGAAGTCGGCCTGGTCCTGTGACCTGGGGCGATGCACCGGCGCGGGGCCGGCCGCATGATGGTCAACTATGTCCGTGCGCCTGCTCTATATGATCTTCGTGCGGGTCTGTGGCTGGCTTGTCCTCCTCGGCCGTTCGTCGGCGTCGAAGGACATCGAGCTGCTCGTGCTGCGGCACGAGGTCGCGGTGCTGCGCCGCACCCAGCCCAAGCCCCGGTGGACCTAGGCGGACCGGGCGGTCCTCGCCGCATTCATCCGACTCCTGCCCAGAGCGCTGCGAGCCCACCGGCTGATCACCCCCGGCACCGTCCTCCGGTGGCACCGCCATCTGATCACAAAGAAATGGACTCACCCGCAGCGGACCGGACGACCACCGATCAGCACGGAGATCGCGCCAGGTCGTCCTCACGCTGCCCCGCCAGTGCCGGAACGACGTAGTCATCGTCCGATGGCGTCGGCCGCTCTGGGAGACCCCGCGCGACAGCGTGCGGTACGAAGGCCAACCGCGCAGCCCAGTAAAGGAGAAAGTAGGAAGATCCCCGCGCATGCGGGGACGACTCGCCGCGTGGTCCTCCAGTCCCCGCGCATGCGGGGATTTTCCCGCGTCCTTGACGGCCTGGTCGACCTCGTCGCGGTCGTCCCCGCACGCGCGGGGTCTCTCCGGGTCTATGGGGCAGCAACCGCTTCGACAGCAGGTGCATGTAACCCGCGTTACATTAATAGTTGTGTCGAATGACCCGACCTCACGGTGGCTGGTCGTCAGTGTCCGACTACCCGGCGATCCGTCGCGGCATCGGGTGGCGGTGTGGCGGGAACTGCGGCGGCTGGGTGCCATGCCCGTCGGCTCGGGTGTGTGGGCGATGCCGGCCACACCACTGTTCCTCGACGGGCTGGACCGTGTCCGCGCCCTGGTCGACCGCGGCAACGGGCGCGTCGTGGCCCTTGACGGTCGCGCTCGAGACGGCAACAGCGAGGCGACGCTGGTAGCGGAGTTCAACGCAGCCCGCGCCGCGGAATGGGCGGAGTTCGTCGCCGAGTGCGACAAGTTCGACGCCGAGATCGCCAAAGAGCGCCGGATCGGCAAGTTCACCCTCGCCGAGCTCGACGAGGAGGAACAGAGCCTGGAGCGGCTGCGACGATGGTGGCGCGAACTCAAGACCCGTGACGTGTTCGCCGCCGTGGCCAATACCCCGGCCGGGGAACGCCTCGAACACTGCGTCAAGGTCTTGGACGCCTACAGCGAGGACGTCTACCGCGCCGTCCACGCCCCCCTGGACGAGGAGACCGACCATGCGTGACTGGCTTGTCGGCCTGGGGATCGCCGCCGGATGCCTGGTGGCCAGCTGGGGGGTGCTCTTCCTACTCGCCCGGCGGCTGCCGCCCGGGGTCCTGCGAGACCTCGCCGCCTTCATCCCCGACTGCCTAACGACAGTGCGCCGGCTCCGGAAGAACCCCCAGGTACCACGAAAAGCAAAGATCGCCGTACTGATCGCCGGGCTGTGGGTCGCCAGCCCCATCGACCTGATCCCCGAGTTCCTGCCCGTGATCGGCCCCCTCGACGACATCGTCGTCGTGGCGCTCGCTCTGCGCTACGCGGGCCGCCAGGTACCCCGCGACGTCCTGCTGGCCGCATGGCCGGGTCAGCCACGGCTCCTCGAACGCCTCCTCGGCCCCGCGCACACGTCACCACCGGACTCAGCTGATGCGGCAGCCGGCAACGGACCGACAGAAGTCGAACTGCTGGTCACACCGGACTGCCCGCACCAAGGCCCAGCCGCCGTACTGCTTCGCCAGGCCCTGAACGACATCGGCCTCACCAGCACCCGCATCACAACGACCGCGGTCACCGACCAGCGGCACGCCGAAGAACTGGGCTTCGCCGGGTCACCCACAATCCGGATCGCTGGGCGCGACCTGTTCGCCCAGCCCAGTCATGCCCCCACGCTGGCCTGCCGGATCTACCACACTCCCACCGGGCTCGCCGCCACCCCGGACCTCAGCGAGCTCCGCCAGGCACTCCGACGCGCAAGCGGACGGTAATCACCCCCTGGCAGCCGAGTTCAAACAGCGGCGACCGGGCCCAGCCCCGTACGGTCTCGCCCGCTGGGACGACGATGCTGGGGATCGGGCCGCGGTTCTCGCCCCCGACCCAAGGGTGAGAGGCACCCCGCATAGCACCCATCTCGTTCCGGCGTACGCACCTCAGGACCGGCTGTGGGGTGCCAGAAGTCGGCCTGGAACCGTGAGCTGGGGTGATGCGACGGCGCGGCAGCCGCACCGTTCGGACCGAGGTCACCGATCGCATGCTGATCTTCGGCGAACGACATCTGCGCACCGTCCTGGCCGAGTACGCAGCCCACTACAACGGACGACAACCCCACCGCAGCCGCGACCTTCAACCACCACGACCCGACCACCCCGTCGCAGACCTGACCAAGGAACGGATCAAGCGCCAACCCGTCCTCGGCGGCCTGATCAACGAATACGAACGAGCCACCTAAAAGCCCAGGTCAAGGCCAGTGTCCGAGTTCTGGCACCCAACAGGTGCGGCACCTTCGGCCAGACGGAGGCTACGGTGACGCGGTGGGCCTGCATCTGAGCCAGATCGCCGAGGCGGACGAGCTGCTGACGAACGACCCGTTGGCGCTATTGATCGGGATGGTGCTTGACCTGCGGGTTTCGGAAAGAACGAGCGCGCTGCCGGGGACCGCCCGGACGAGTTAGCCCCGAGCCAGGACCGTGCGCTGGGCCAGGGTGCCCAGGTGGTCCAGAGTGCGCAGTGTCGTGTCGGCATCGGTGACGGGAAACAGCCCGAACAGGATGCGACGGACACCGAGGAGCGCAGCTTTCTCGGTCGCTGCCTCGTCAGGGTTCAGCAGGATCGCGGTCACCGGTGGTGCGGCCGTCCCGGCCCGGTTCGCCACCTCGGCTAGTTCCTCGACCCCGCGGGCCAAGGCGTCGACCGGTATGGGAGGAGCGAGCCAGCCGTCGCCGTCGGTGACGATCCGGTGGAATGTGGTCGGACCCCAGCCTCCGATCCACACCGGTGGATGCGGCCGCTGCACCGGTTTCGGCCATTGGAAGATCGGATCGAAGTCGACGAAGCGACCGTGGAACTCCGCCTGCTCCGACGTCCAGAGCGCTTTCGTCGCGGCCAGCCGTTCCCGCATCAGCGGCACCCGGGTTTCCGGGTCGGTGCCGTGGTTGCGCATCTCCTCGCGCAGCCAGCCGGCGCCGATGCCCAGCTCGAATCGGCCGTCGCTGACCAGGTCGAGGGTGGCGGTCTCCTTCGCCAACAGGATCGGATCCCGCTGTACCACCAGCGCTATCGCGGTGCCGAGTCGCAATCGGGTCGTCACGGCCGCGGCGGTCGTCAGGCTTATGAAGGGATCGAGGGTGCGATAGTAGTCGCGGGGAAGGTCGCCACCTTCGGGATACGGCGTCTCCCGGCGGACCGGGATGTGGGTGTGCTCGGCGACGAACAGTGACTCGAACCCCCGCTCCTCGACTGCCCGTGCGAGCAGGGCCGGCCTGATCTGCTCGTCGGTGATACCGGTGAAGATCCCTATATCCATGCCTCGTACCATAGAGTCTGACATCAGTGTCAGGGTCAAGCGCCAAGGCTGGAGGCGGGTGCCGGATGCGGATCGGTGAGCTGTCGGCACGCACCGGAGCGAGCGTGCGGTCGCTACGCCACTATGAAAAGCACGGCCTGCTGGTGGCCGACCGCGGCGCTAACGGCTACCGTCACTTCCCGGAATCTGCGGTGGAGACAGTGGCCCGGATCCAGATGTTGCTCGGCGCGGGGCTGTCGGTGGCGACGATCCGCCAGGTACTGCCCTGCACTCTTGACGCGACTCCGAGGATCGTGCCGTGCGCCGAGCTGTCCGCGACACTGCGCGGTGAACTGGCGCGGCTGGAGAAACAGGCCAGCCAACTCGACCGCGCCCGCGGTCTGATCTCGACGATGCTCGCGGGCTGAGATCCGACGATCGTGGACGAGGCGGTGACGGCAGCGCCGCCCGCTAGCCTGTGGGGTGCCAGAAGTCGGCTTGGGCCTGTGACCTGGGGCGATACGCCGGCACGGGGCCGGCGGCATGATGGTCCACTGTGTCCGTACGCCTGCTGTATCTGATCTTCGTGCGGGTCTGCGGCTGGCTGGTCCTCCTCGGTCGTTCGTCGGCGTCCAAGGACATCGAGCTGCTGGTGTTGCGGCACGAGGTCACCATGCTGCGCCGTACCCAGCCCAAGCCCCGGTGGGACTGGGCGGACCGGGCGGTACTCGCCGCACTGATCCAGCTTTTGCCGAAGACACTGCGAGCGCACCGACTGGCCACCCCCGGCACCGTCCTACGGTGGCACCGCCGTCTAATCACACGGAAATGGACCTACCCGCACCGGACAGGACGACCGCCGGTCAGCACGGAGATCGCGACCCTCATCGAGCGGCTCGCGACCGAGAACACGACGTGGGGATACCAGCGGACCCAGGGCGAGCTCCTCACACTCGGCCACCGCATTGGCGCGTCCACGATCGCCGGGTCCTGACGTCCCTGGGGCTGCCCCCGGCACCGAAACACCAGACCGACACGACGTGGCGGCAGTTCCTGCGCACCCAGGCATCGACGATGCTGGCGGTCGACTTCTTCCACGTGGACTGCGCCGTGACGCTGCGGCGTCTGTACTGCTTCTTCGTCCTGGAAGCCGGCTCCCGCTCCGTCCACATCCTCGGGGTCACCGCCCACCCGGACGGGCTGTGGACCACCCAACAGATCCGCAACCTCCTCATGGACCTCGGCGCCCGGACAGCCGACTTCCAGTTCCTGATCCGCGACCGCGCCGGGCAGTTCACCGCGTCCTTCGACGCGGTCCTCGCCGACGCCGGCATCACCACCGTCAAGATCCCACCCCGGACGCCCCGGGCGAACGCCTACGCCGAACGGTTCGTCCACACAGTCCGGACCGAGGTCACCGACCACATGCTGATCGTCGGTGAACGGCACCTACGTTCTGTCCTGGCCGAGTACGCCGCCCACTACAACGGACGACGACCCCACCGCAGCCGCGACCTTCAACCACCACGACCCGACCACCCCATCGCCGACCTGACCAAGGAACGGATCAAGCGCCGCCCCGTCCTCGACGGCCTGATCAACGAATACGAACGAGCCACCTAAAAGACCAGGTCAAGGCCAGTGGCCAAGTTCTGGCACCCCACAGCCATCGCAACACCGCCATCTGATGTCGCAGGGCGAAGAGCTTTACCTCCTTCGCGGTGTCCCCACGAACCCGGAGCAACATCAGCCCGAGAGCGTTGCGTGTCAGGGCGTAGAGCAGCGACCACACCATGACCATCCAGCCTGCCCGACGCAGACCCCGTCCGGCAGACAAACATGCAGGTCACTGCCCAAATCGGGGTTCTGGAGCCCCACACGGTTAGCCCGCCGGGGTGTAGGCGGCGCGGTTGGATTCGATGAACGCCTCCAACGGGCGAGGCGCCGCGCCGGTGAGCGCGCGAATCTCGTTGGTCACCTGGGAGTGTCGGCCGGCCTGCATCGCCAGGTCGATTCCGACGGCGATGTCGGCCAGCCAGCCCGGTACGCCCCGGGCAGCCATGGCTGCGCGCACATGGGCTTCGTCGGCGGCGTCGTAGCTGATTCGCCGGCCCAGCACCCGGCTGAAGCATTCGGCGATCTCGGTGAATGTCAGCGCCTCGGGCCCGGTCAGCTGGTAGGCCGCCCCGCGGCCAGCGGGGTCCCGCAGCACGACCGCGGCGGCCTCGGCGACGTCGCGGGTGTCGATGAGGGCGACCCGGCCGTCGGGTGCCAGCCCGGCCCACTGGCTGGTCGCCGCGATCGAGGGCGCGGCGACCAGCAGGTTGCTACTGAAATAGGTGGGGCGGAGCAGGGTGTGCGGCACCCCGGACGCGGCCAGGTAGGCGTCGAGTTCGCCGTGGCGTCGGCCGATCTCGTAGCCGGCGTCGAGGTCCGCGTCGAACACGGACAGCCGGACCAAGTGGGGCAGCTCCGCCCGGACGGCGGCGTCGACGACGTTCCGCTCCAGCGCAATCTGCTGCGGGCTGGTGGACAGCGCGAGAAAGGCTGCGTCGACCCCCTTCGTCGCAGACAGGAGCAGCGCTGGGTCGTCGAAGGGACCGCTGACGATTTCGAGGTGCCCGGTGGCAGGACGCCGGGTGGCGCGGAACACGGTCTCGGCCTTGTCCCGGTCCCGCACCAGCGCCCGCACCGGCACGCCGTCCCGCAGCAGGCACATGACGAGGTACGACGCGGTTCGGCCGGTAGCGCCGACAACGAGGACGGTCACCGCCGGTCGTCCCCGTCCTTGCTCGAGGCCGGCACCGGCGTAGGCTCCGGCTCCGGTGCCGGCAGCGGAGCCGGGGTGCGGTCGAGGATGACGACCGGGATCTGGCGGGTGGTGGCCCGTTCGAGCTCTGCAAACAGCGGGTTGACGGCCTTCTGCCGGGCCCAGATACTCTCCCGTTCCGCTCCGGTCGCGACCCGGGCCACCATGGGGAACGTCTCCGTCCCGACGACGACCGAGACCGTGGGGTGGGCCAGGAGGTTGTGGTACCAGTCGGGGTGCACGGCCGCGCCGCCGTTGGACGCGAAAACCGCGAAGCTGTGGTTGACCGCCAGGTAGGTCATCGGGTTGACCCGAGCATGTCCGGTCCTGGCGCCGACGTGGTGCAGCAGGAGCAGCGGCATGCCCTGGTAGTCGCCGCTGACCACGCCGCCCCGGGTGAGGAATTCCGCTGTCACCCGACGGTTCTGTTCGTCGAGTTCGGCCTTGTCCATGACTGGTCTGAGTTCCTTCGGTCAGGCGGGTGGGGTCGACGGGAACGATGCTGTCACGGGTTTTAGACGCTGGCCATCATCCCGCCGTCGACGACGATGTCGGCGCCGGTGAGATAGCTGGCCGCGTCCGAAACCAGGAAAGCGACGGTATGGGCCACTTCTTCGTCCGACGCTATTCGGCCGAGCGGAACCTTGGCCGTCAGCGTCGTGCGGAGACTGGTCAGTTCTGCGGCGGACAGCCCTTGTTTCGCCAGTGCCGGGGTGTCGACCGGGCCAGGGCTGACGACGTTGACCCGAATCCGCCGAGGGGCGAGTTCCACGGCGAGCGCCCTAGCCATCGATGCCACCGCTCCCTTGGTGGCAACGTACAGCGACATCCCAGGAAACGACCGGGCCACCAGTCGCGAGCTGTTGAACACTACGGTACCGCCGTCGCGGAGCAGCGGCAGCACTCGCTGCAACGTGAAGAACTGCCCTTTCACGTTCACTCCGAAGTGTTCTTTGTACGATTCCTCGGTGACGGAGCTGAACGACGAGGGCTGGGCGACGGCGGCGTTCAGGAACACCGCGTCGAGGTGCCCGAACCGGTCACGGAGTTCGGCGGCGAGCGCGTCGGCGTCCGCCAGGACCCGGGCGTCGGCGCGCTGGACGAGGACGTCATCGGGCAACACGTGCCGCGCCGCCGCGAGTGTCTCGGGGTTCTGGCCGGTGATCGCGACGGCGAACCCGTCGGCATGCAGCAGCCGAGCCGTGGCCAGGCCGATTCCGGTGGTTCCGCCGGTGACGAGCGCGACCCGCGGCTGGGCCTGGGCGATGGCGTTTGTCGTGGTCATGGGTGTGTCCTTGTCCTTGTCGTGACGCTGTCGTGGGGCCTGGACGTCCGACTCAGACCGCCACGCCGAGGCCGCCGTCGACCGCGATCGTCGTGCCGGTGACGAAACCGGCTGCGGGGGAGCCGAGGAACGCCACGGCGCGGGCGACGTCCTGGGCGACGCCCAGGCGGCCCAGGGGGATCGCGGCGGCCAGGTCCTTGCGCATTGTGGCCAGCGCCGCGTCGGGCAGGCCGAGCTTGGAGAGCGCGGGCGTGTCCGCCGGGCCGGCACTGACTGCGTTGACCCGGATTCCTCGCGGCGCGAGTTCCACGGCCAAGGCGTGGACCAGGGCAGTCAGCGCGCCCTTCGTCGCGCTGTACACCGACCAGTCGGCCAGACCGAGCGTGGCGCCCAGGGCCGTACTGAACACGACGGAGCCGCCGTCTCGCAGCAGGGGCAGGACCCGTTGCAGCGTGAACAGCTGACTCCTGACGTTCACGTCGAACATTTCGTCGTACGTCGCCTCGTCGACTGCTTCGATCGGGACGAGCCGGCCGATACCTGCGTTGAGGAATACTACGTCGAGCCGGCCGAAACGATCCCGAACGGCAGCCGCCACCCGATCCGGCTCGGACAGTGTGCGGGCGTCGGAACGTAGCACGACCACGTCGGCGGGCAACTGTTCGGCAGCGGCGGCAAGTGTTTCTGGATTTTGGCCGGTGATGAGCACGTCGAACCCGTCAGCGTGCAGCATCTGCGCCGTCGCGAGACCTATTCCGGTGGTACCGCCGGTCACCAGCGCGGCGGGTTTTCCAGTGAGCGATGACACGAAAAATGCTCCGTTCGAGTGCAGGCGCCAAGTGACCCTCAGAAGGTGGGACGACTGGCGTGGCGAACGCTCTGTGCGGCTTACGCTAGCCACAACTGGACCGATCTGTCCAGTCCAGGCTAGAGTGACGTCGTGACGAACCAACCGACGACCGGCCGGGGCCGGCGCAGCCGCCAGAAAATCGTCGATGCGGCGTCGGCCCTGATCGACGACCGCGGCGTGGCCGGGGCCGGGCTAGACCAGATCCTCACGGCGGCGGGGGCCAGCAAGAGCCAGCTCTACCACTACTTCGGCGACAAGGGCGGACTCGTCAGGGCGGTCGTCGCCGACCGGTTCGACTGCCTGGTCGAAGCACAGCTGCCTCGGCTCTCGCAGCTCGACACCTGGACGGCGATTCGCGCTTGGATGGACGAGTTCGCCACCCAGACCGCGGCGAGCGACTTCCCCGGCTGCCCGCTCGGCAACCTGGCCGGCGAGCTGGCCGGTCGCGACGAAGCCATCCGCGCCGACCTCTCGGCCTGCTTCGAGCGTTGGCAGGCCTACCTGACGCAAGGCCTGGAACGGATGCGGATCCGAGGCGAACTCGTGTCCGACGCGGAGCCGGAGCTCCTGGCGCTCGCGGTCTTCACCAGTCTGCAGGGCGGCGTCCTCCTCGCCCGGACCCACCGGGACGTCCTGCCGTTGCGCGTCGCGCTCGACGCCGCCTACGCCCACCTGCGCTCGTTCGCCGCGCCCCAGCCCGACGTCGGGCGATGAAACCCTCCCCGCCGCTGCAGGGACGCGGCCGAGGTGGTCGTCGCCCTCGTCCGCGCCGGCGCCGTCTTCGAAGCAAGCCAGCTCGTCGAACGACCCACCACCACACCCGTCAACCAAGCCGCTTAACGATCACCATCCACAGGTCTTGACAATTCCTCGCCAGCCTGGGCAGCGCCCCGGTCGGCGACACCATCACCGCCACCCTCGGCGCGGTGACCGTCTCCGACCTATGCGACCTCGCAGGCGGATCATGGACCGTGACCGTGACCGTGACTGCGACCACCTTCGTCACCGGCACCGGCGGCCCGGCCCGCACCATCGACACCAGCCGTCTGTCGTTCTGGTCGGGACCGGCGATCGCCACCAGCGGCACCGCCACTTTCACCCCCGGCCAGCCCACCACCAGCACCGCCGTGACCCTGACCAGCCCACGGACCGCCTTCACCGTCACCGGTCAAGCCTGTGGGGTGCCAGAAGTCGGCCTGAGCCTGTTACCTGGGGCGACGCGCCGGCGCGGGGCCGGCCGCATGATGGTCAACTATGTCCGTACGCCTGCTGTACCTGATCTTCGTTCGGGTCTGTGGCTGGCTGGTTCTTCTCGGCCGTTCGTCGGCGTCGAAGGACATCGAGTTGCTGGTGCTGCGGCATGAGGTCGCGGTGCTGCGCCGTACCCAGCCCAAGCCCCGGTGGGACTGGGCGGACCGGGCGGTCCTCGCCGCACTCATCCGGCTCCTGCCCAGGGCGCTGCGAGCGCACCGGCTGGTCACGCCCGGCACCGTCCTACGGTGGCACCGCCGCCTGATCACACGGAAATGGACCCACCCGCAGCGGACCGGACGGCCACCGATCGGCACGGAGATCGCCACGCTGATCGAGCGGCTCGCGACCGAGAACACGACATGGGGCTACCAGCGAATCCAGGGCGAGCTCCTCACACTCGGCCACCGGGTGAGCGCCTCCACGATCCGCCGGGTCCTGAAGACCCTCGGGCTGCCCCCGGCACCGAAACGGCAGACCGACACGACGTGGCGACAGTTCCTGCGTACACAGGCATCGACCATGCTGGCCGTCGACTTCTTCCACGTGGACTGCGCCGTGACACTCCGGCGTCTGCACTGCTTCTTCGTCATAGAGGTCGACTCCCGCACCGTCCACATCCTCGGAGTCACCGCCCACCCCGACGGACCATGGACCACCCAACAAGCCCGGAACCTCCTCATGGACCTCGGTGATCAGGCGGCCGACTTCCAGTTCCTGATCCGCGACCGCGCCGGCCAGTTCACCGCGTCGTTCGACACGGTCCTCGCCGACGCCGGCATCACCGCCGTCACGATCCCACCCCGGGCTCCCCGGGCGAACGCCTACGCGGAACGGTTCGTCCGCACCGTCCGGACCGAGGTCACCGACCGCATGCTGATCGTCGGCGAGCGGCATCTGCGCATGGTCCTGGCCGAGTACGCACGGCACTACAACGGACGACGACCCCACCGCGGCCGCGACCTTCAACCACCCCGGCCCGACCACCCCGTCGCAGACCTGACCCAGGAACGGATCAAGCGCCAGCCCGTCCTCGGTGGCTTGATCAACGAATACGAACGAGCCGCCTAAAAGACCAGGTCAAGGCCGGTGGCCGAGTTCTGGCACCCCACACGGCTGCGGCCGATGCGCGGGCTAAAACGGCTGTGCTCCGCCCAGCTGATCGGCGTCGGGCACGCCTTCCAGAATCTCCGCCGCGGCCACTACGAACTCGGCCTCGACGCCGAACCCCACCGTCGGCTCGCGTCAGCGTTCACCGAACTCGCTTTGGCCATCTGACCAGGCAACCAACCCGCCCAGCCATGTCTCGGGCCAGCTCAATGCAACAGCGCCGTACCGGCTCCACCCACACTGTGGACAGCGGCCTCGCCGCGAGCTGGCGGGCCGACGGGTCGACGGCGAGGACCGGCCCGTCGGCGCACGCTCGACGTGGTCAGGTGTACGCAGCCACCTGGAGCTGGAACATGTAACCGGCTGCGGCGTGTCCCCAGCCCGGGTTCCCCGGGCAGGCACCGCGGTTCGGCCGGTAACCGTCGAAGTACAGCGTGCCGCACTTGAAACAGAACCGCCACTCGGACTGGTAGCCGCCCGGTATCGGATTCAGGTCGTGGGGGAGGAGATTCTGCTGGGATGTTCCGAAATGACCCGCCCCGCCTCGGGCGACGCATACTCCGTTGGCGTCGCCGTAGTAGATGAGCGCACAGTAGTAGCACTCCATCCAGGCGCTTTGTAGGGACGGCGTCTCGCCGGCGTGGAGAAAGTTTCCGTTCGAATACGCCACAGCGAACGTCCAGCCCTGGATAACATGAGAACCACCCTGCGGGCAATGATTGTTGTCCGCCCGGAGCTCTCGGAGCAGCCCGAAGCATTTGTTACAGAAGCGCCAGTAGTGGATCCCGTCCCCAGCCGCGGCGGCCGGTTTCGCCAGTGCCACCGTCGCGCCGACCGTCGCTATGCCCAGACCCGCGGCCAGGAAGGCCCGCCGTGGCATCCCGGTCGCGGATTCTTCTGCCGGCATCGAACCCCGCCCCCCGTTTCTAGTCGAAAATCTCGATCCACGACGCATTCCAGGCGACGTCCTTCGACGCGGTCCGGGGGAATACGGCGTCCGCGCCCTCGGCCCACCTTTCGACGTGGATGAGCCGCGCCGATCAATCGGCGGCCCGGGCCCATCGACACGTTGTTGAGCCTGCGCCACATCCGCCTGCGGGTCGGACACCGTGTCCGCTCCTCCCCCGCGCCGAGTGTCCTGGGTATCGCCCAACCCCCGGCGCCGTCAGTCACGAGGCTAGAGATCGCCCGTCCGGGGCGCATCAGTGCTAGCACGGAATCCAGCAACCTTGTCGCGTCCGGTCGAGCCGGGCAGGCGGGCCGGCCGCAGCGGTGGAAGGCGATATGGCGTTCCGGCGTCGGCTAACGCTGGTTGGTCAGGTTGGGGTGGCTAGTCCTGTCTTCCGCACGTGCGTGCGGTGAGACAGCTACGTGATGTCTTGTTCGGATCACGTCGGGATGGCCGCGATCGGTAGTGACGGGCCTGGGACTGTTCCTGGCTGTGACGGTCGCGATGGACTACGGGCCGCCGAGCGTCGAGAAGCCGCTCGGCGCGCTCCCTGTCGTGCGTGACTACCTGGCCCGCCTCGATGTCGCGGGCACGATCGATCGACTCGCCCCGATGCGTGACAAGGTCAACCGGGCCACCCACGGCGACGTGATCGCCGCACTGGTCGCGAACCGGCTGACCTCGCCGACCCCGCTGCTGCACGTCGAACGGTGGGCACGGGACTGGGCGGTCGAAGAGATGTTCGGTATCGCGCCGGACGTGTTGAACGACGACCGGGTCGGTCGGGCGCTTGACGCGCTCGCCCCGGTCTGCGAGGCCGTGGTCGGTTCGGTCGGTGCCGCGGCGATCGCCGCGTTCGACCTCGACCTGTCCCGTGTCCACTGGGACATGACATCGATCTCGCTGCACGGCGCCTATCCCGAGATCGACGGCGACTACGCGACCCCGAAGTACGGCCACCCGAAGGACCGCCGCCCCGACCTCAAACAGGTCCAGACCGGGCTCGCGGTCACCGGTGACGGCGGGATCCCGCTGCTGCACCGCGCCTACGACGGCGGCGCCGGTGAGGTCTGTCAGGTCACCGGCGCGATGCGGGCCCTGGCCGGGCTCGCCGGCCCCCGACAGTTCCTGCTGGTCGGCGACAGCAAACTCGTCTCCTACGCGAATCTGACCGCGTTGACGTCCACGCCCGGGGTCACGTTCCTCGCCCCGGCACCGAAAACCGTCGTGCCCGGCCAGGTCCTGGCCGCCCAGGACTGGGCCACCGCCACACTCGTCGGCTATGTCGCGGCCCGTGACCAGGACAAACCCTTCCATCAGCGGGCGGCCTACCGTGTCCGGGAAGGCGTCACCACCCTGCGGGGACCCCGGAAGAAAGACCCACCGGTCACCGTGCGCACGGTGTTCGTCTGGTCGTCGGCGAACGACCAGGCCGCGAAAGCCGCCCGCGCGCTGAAACTCGGCCGCGCCCGCACCGACCTCGACACCCTCACCCGCGCCGCGGGCAGCCACCACCTCTACCGCACCGAGGCCGCGGTGCAGGCCCGCCTGACCCTCCTGGCGACGAAACACCGCGTCACCCGCTACCTCCACGCCACCACCAGCGTCGACCCGGACACCGGGAAACCGGCCCTGGCCTGGAACTTCGACTCCGCCGCGCTCGACGCCGAGACTGCCACCGACGGCTGGTACGCGCTGCTGACCAACCTGCCTGACGACGTCGGCCCGGCTGAGGTCCTCGCCCGCTACAAAGGGCAGGAAGTCGTTGAACGTCGCTACGGCGCGTTCAAGGGCCCGCTCGCGGTCGCCCCGATGTTCCTGCACTCCAACCAGCGGATCCACGCCCTCATCCACGTGATCTGCCTGGCCCTGCTCGTCTTCTGCCTGGTCGAACGCCAAGCCCGGCTCGGTACCGGCCCTGACGGGAAGATCCCCGGCATCTACGCCGGTCGTCCCGCCCGCCCCACCGGAGCACTGGTCCTCGGCGCACTGAGCAGGCTGCGCCTCGTGCCCGCCCGCGGCGACCAGCCTGCCTACATCCCCCGCCCATCGGCGCTGCACCAGCACCTCCTCGACATTCTCGGCGTCGATCCCACCCGGCCACCTTGATCGGAAACCGGGCCGGTCAACCCATCGAAATCCCATGTGCGGAAGACAGGGCTAGTGGGTGGGAGTGGCCCACGTGGTCAAGCAGGGTTGCCAGTTCCGGTGGGGGTGGGGCGGTGGACCAGCGGTGCCAGTACGGCTGCAGGCGTGTGGGGTGCCAGAAGTGGGCCTGGGCCTGTGAGCTGGGGCGATGCGGCCGTACGGGGCCGGCGGCATGATGGTCAGCTATGTCCATCCGCCTGCTCTATCTGATCTTCGTGAGGGTGTGCGGCTGGCTGGTCCTCCTCGGCCGTTCGTCAGCGTCCAAGGACATCGAGTTGCTCGTGTTGCGGCACGAGGTCGCGGTGCTGCGTCGTACCCAGCCCAAGCCCCGGTGGGACTGGGCGGACCGGGCGGTCCTCGCCGCACTCATCCGACTCCTGCCCAAGACGCTGCGAGCCCACCGGCTGGTCACCCCGGGGACCGTCCTACGGTGGCACCGCCGTCTGATCACACGGAAATGGACCTACCCGCAGCGGACGGGACGACCTCCGGTCAGCCCGGAGATCGCCGCACTGATCGAGCGGCTCGCGACCGAGAACACGACGTGGGGGTACCAGCGGATCCAGGGCGAGCTCCTCAAGCTCGGCCACCGGGTCAGCGCGTCCACGATCCGCCGCGTCCTGAAGTCCCTGGGTCTCCCACCGGCGCCCAAGCGGCAGACCGACACGACATGGCGACAGTTCCTACGCACCCAGGCATCGACCATGCTGGCCGTCGACCTCTTCCACGTCGACTGCGCCGTGACGCTCCAGCGTCTGTACTGCTTCTTCGTCCTGGAAGTCGGCACCCGCACCGTGCACATCCTCGGGGTCACCGCCCACCCCGACGGCCCGTGGACCACCCAACAAGCCCGGAACCTCCTCATAGACCTCGGCGACCGGGCCGCCGACTTCCAGGTCCTGATCCGCGACCGCGCTGGGCAGCTCACCGCCTCCTTCGACGCGGCCCTCGCCGATGCCGGCATCACCGCGGTCAAGATCCCACCCCGGACTCCTCGGGCGAACGCCTACGCGGAACGGTTCGTCCACACGGTCCGGACCGAGGTCACCGACCGCATGCTGATCGTCGGTGAGCGGCACCTGCGTACCGTTCTGGCCGAGTACGCACGGCACTACAACGGACGACGACCCCACCGCGGTTGTGGCCTTCAACCGCCTCGGCCCGACCACCCTGTCGCCGACCTGGCCAGGGAACGGATCAAGCGCCAGCCCGTCCTCGGCGGCCTGATCAACGAATACGAACGAGCCGCCTAAAACCCCAGGTCATCCCTGAAGGGGTGGGGCCGGTCAAGCGGTTCCGGTGTGGGGGTTGGGCCTGTTTTCCGGCCTGGTTCTGGGTGCCTGTGGGCGTGCGCCAGTGTCCGGCGGCGGAGTCAAGACGCAACGCCCGCAGGGCGGAGCCCGAGGACGAACGGTCTTGACGCCGTTGTCGGCTGGCGCATCCTGGAACGGCCCAGGACATCGGGTGTGGGTGGTGTGGCGTCTTCTCCAGCACGGGTGTCCGTGGTGGGCGGCGGTGTGGGTTTCGCCAGTCATCCCTTCGCCACGCGGGGCAGGGTGGCATGGAGTGATACGGCCACGATCAGACGGGGTCAATCAACACGTCGACCGCGCCACCGGAGTGGTGGGGGTCATGACCTGGGCGGCCACGCGTCTGATCGTGTGAACACCTGCTCACGCCGCCGTGTGCAGCGCGCGGACCTCACCGTCGCGCAGCGCGTAGAAGACGAACGTGAGCAGCTTGCGGGCCGCGGCGACCTTGCCGATGTTGGTGCCGCGGCGGGCAGCGACCCGGGTCTTGGTCGGGCCCAGGACCGGGGTCGTCGGAGGCAGGATCGACACGGCTTCGATCGCGGCCCAGCGAATCAGGGAGGAGCCCTGTTTGGTGATGTGGCCGCGGTGCACGGTGGTGTCGGACTCACGGTGCCGGGGAGTGAGACCAGCCCAACTGGCAAGGTGACCGGGCGTGGGGAAGCGGGTGATGTCCCCGATCTCGGCGAGGAACACCGCGGCCAAGGTCTTCCCGACCCCGGGCAGGACCAGCAGCGCCTGATAGCCCGGATCCCGCGCGAGCCGGCCGGCGAGCTGACAGGCGGCCGCGTCGATTTCGAAGTCGAGCAGGTCGATGAGGCGGCGCAGACTCGTGACGCGGGCGTGGAACGGGCTCGGGAGCTCGACCTGGCCGAGGAGGTCGGTTCCGGCCTGGCCGAACAGGTCGGTCATGGGCACCGCGACACCGTTCTTCGCGAGGACCGCGTGGATCTGGGCCTTGCACGCCGAACGGATCGCGACGAGCGCCGCACGGTGACGGACGGTCTCCCGCAGTTCCCGCACCGGCGGTGGAGCGACCCACGCCTCGGGCAGACGTCCCATCCGCAGCAGGTCCGCGAGATCCGCGGCGTCACGGACGTCGTTCTTCACCCGCCGGTAGGCGAAACCCTTCACGCCCAGCGGGTGCGCGAGATGAACCTGCGCGCCAGCGGCGGCCAGCACATCCGCCGCCCAGTACCAGCCGTACGTCGCCTCCAACACCACGTCGGGGTGCTCACCGGCACGGCTGATCTCAGCAGCGAGGGTGGCAGCATCGTTGCTGATCCGAACCGTTCCCAGCGGATACCCGTCCGGGGTCATCCGCACGATCACCGACCGCCGCCGATGGAGATCGATTCCCACAATCTGGCGACCCTCATACGATGGACTCACAGGGGCCTCCTTCGTCGGTAGACGTGAGCAACCCCGAGGGACCTACCCCCGACCCCGGGGAGTCACCAGGAGCGGAGGCCCCGCCCCTTCATCGCATCATCACCGGTGGCCGAGTTCTGGCACCCCACACGCCGGCGCAGACTTCGCGATCTACGGCGGGATGAGGATCCAGGACGAGGATCTGCTCGACGGTGAATGCACGGCCGGCTACCTCACGACGAAGTCCGACGGAGAAACCTACCTATTGACCGCCGGACACTGCTTCCCCGAGGGAGCCTTTGTCTCGGTGCCCAATGCGAACATTCTCACTGGTAATCCTTCGAACACGATCATCGGCATCGTGGTGGACCGACGTTCGGGCTTCAACACCTACGGCGACTACGAGTCGATCCGGATAACTTCCCCCGGTCTCGCCACCAATCAGATCATCGCCGCCGATGGCCTCCTGCGCAACGTCACGGACGACGCCGACGATTTCGTTGCCAATACCAGCGTATGCTTCAATGGGAAAACCTCGGACGAGGAACGGTGTGCGCGCAATGATGCGATGGGCGACGAGATCTTTGATGATCATGTCACCTATCACGTCGCCGCCGCGTTCCAGTCCGACGTAGCCACGAAGTGGTGGGCACAAGGAGGGGACAGCGGTTCCGGCGTCTACCGATGGATTGAGGATGACGACGAGTTCAGGGTCTACGGGATCATCGGTGGCCCGATTTGGCACTTCGACGACGACGACATCCTTGAGAACCCGACCGATGGTGGATTCTGGTATTCTTTCGACCAGGACATCCAGGGTGCCATTGGCACCTCCGTCCTGACTGACCCCGTCTAGTCTAAGAGCAACCGATAGTCTAAGATCAACCGAACCGTAGGATTTACCGGACCTGAGAGGCGGTGGAGTGGTGGTAAGCCTGGGCCGGAGACTCGAGGTCACCACCACTCCACTACTCCCTTTCACCAACTGGCGGTTCACCCCCGCGAGCTCGGAACAGCTGAGAACAGCGGCCTCGAAGAAGGCTTGGGGTGACTCCCGCTCGATCATCGGCGAGTTCAACGGCGATCAACCCAGTCCCTGGACGGCGTGGATTCCGGAGCAGCCCCCGCCGCACTCAGGCCCGGACACGGTGACCGTGGCTCACGCTCTCTCCGCCGGCTTCGAGCCAGGACGGACGTTCGGCGTCTACCCGGTGTCCGAACGGAACAGGATCGCGACGCGGCCAGGCGCGACACTCCGCAAGGATGCGCGCCTACCGGGCGGAAGGCTGATCGAGCCGGCGACCGAGCCCGCCTGGCTCACCCGGCTCCTCACCCCTGACCCCCACGCCTTCGCGCCGTGGGAGCATCCAGTCGACCGGGTCGAGGCGAGCCACGACGGAGCCCAACTACTACTCTCCATCCGCAGCGCGCGGGGCGAAACCCCCGCCACCGTGCAGATCCAGGAACTATCTGACCGCCTGGACGTGCTGGTGTCGGTCGGCATCGAACCCGGCCACGGACCGCTGCCAGTACCCGGAGAGTTCGTCCCGTCGTCTCCCATCGGGTCGAGACCAGGCAGGCGAGCGGGGCTCATACGACTTTCCCCCGAACGACTCCGGCTAATCCGCGTGACTCTGACTCATCCCCTCGGCGACCGAGCCGTCTACGATCTTGCACACCAGGACCAAACTGCGCGAGACACCGCCAGACGCGCATGGAAAGACCAATGGAACAGTTGATTCACGACAAAACCCTTACGTACTGAAATATAACGAAGAATACCGCACAGCGCCGCAAAATCCGAATTCGGGGCGTTTTCGGTGCCGGAACGTGCCGGAGCATCCGCGCCCACAATGCGCACACACGCGGCCGACGACTCTTCGACATAACGGTCATACCCTCCTCCATCGGACGCGGAGAGGGCGTCGGTTACGATATGTAGCTAATCCTGGGCCAGGAAGAGTCAGCCGGCTCTGACGCCCCTGTGTCGTCAAGTGGCCGTAGCGGCAGGTGGGCCGGTGCGCGGGATGGCCTTGTAGATCTCGCGGGCGACGTAGCGCTTGAGGCAGCGGACGATCTCGCGTGGGGTTTTGCCTTCGGCGAGGCGTCGTTGCTGGTAGGCGCGGGTGCGGGGGTCGCAGCGCAGCCGGGTGATGACGATGCGGTGTAGGGCGGAGTTGGCTTGGCGGTCGCCGCCCCGGTTGAGGCGGTGTCGGTGGGTCTTCCCGGACGAGGCCTCGATCGGGCTCACCCCGCACAGTGCTGCGAAGGATCGGTCGCTGGTCAGCCGTCGCGGGTTGTCGCCGGCGACGATGAGCAGCGCCGCGGCGGTGTCCGGTCCGACGCCGACCCTGGCGAGTAGGGCGGGTGTGTGGCGGTTGAGCACGGCGGCCAACCGACGGTTGAGGTCGTCGATCTCGGCGGTGAGCGCCATGATCCGGGTCGCGAGCTGCCGCAGCGTGTAGCGCACGGCGGTAGCTGTGTCGGTCGGCTCGACGTCCTCAGGCCAGGTTCGGTGCGGACCAGAACGGCCTTGAGCTGGTTGATCGCCTGGGTGCGTGCTGTGACCGCGGAGGTCTTGGCCAGCCGGAACATCCGGGCCATCTCCACGGGTCCGTCACCGGTCTTCGCGGTCGCGGTGGCCTGGCCGGCAAGGACGGCACGGGCCGCCGCTTCGGCGTCCAGTGCGTCGGTCTTGCCTCGGCGCCGGCGAGCGGCGCGGTCGGGCCGGTTGACCTCGGCCACGGTGACACCGGCCGCAAGCAGATGCCTGTGGGGTGCCAGAAGTCGGCTTGGGCCCGTGAGCTGGGGTGATGCGACGGTGCGGCGGCCGGCATGATGGTCAGCCATGTTCGTACGCCTACTCTATCTGATCTTCGTGCGGGTGTGTGGCTGGCTGGTTCTCCTCGGTCGTTCGTCGGCGTCCAAGGACATCGAGTTGCTGGTGCTGCGGCATGAGGTCGCGGTGCTGCGTCGTACCCAGCCGAAGCCGCGGTGGGACTGGGCGGACCGGGCGGTGCTCGCCGCACTGATCCGGCTTCTCCCCAAGGCACTGCGAGCGCACCGGCTGGTCACTCCCGGCACCGTCCTACGGTGGCACCGCCGTCTGATCGTACGGAAATGGACCCATCCACAGCGGATGGGTCGGCCACCGGTCGGCACGGAGATCGTGCCCCTCATCGAGCGGCTCGCGACCGAGAACACGACGTGGGGATACCAGCGGATCCGGGGCGAGCTGCTCAAGCTCGGTCACCGGGTGAGTGCCTCCACGATCCGCCGGGTCCTGACGTCCCTGGGGCTGCCCCCGGCTCCGCAACGGCAGACCGACACGACATGGCGGCAGTTCCTGCGTACGCAGGCGTCGACCATGCTGGCCGTCGACTTCTTCCATGTGGACTGCGCCGTGACACTGCGGCGCCTGTACTGCTTCTTCGTCATCGAGGTCGGCTCCCGCACCGTCCACATCCTCGGGGTCACCGCCCACCCCGACGGACCATGGACCACCCAGCAGATCCGCAACCTCCTCATGAACCTCGGCGACCGGGCGGCCGACTTCCAGGTTCTGATCCGCGACCGGGCCGGACAATTCACCGCGTCCTTCGACGCGGTCCTCATCGACGCCGGCATCACCACGATCAAGATCCCACCCCGGACTCCGCGGGCGAACGCCTACGCGGAACGGTTCGTACGAACCGTCCGGACCGAGGTCACCGACCGCATGCTGATCTTCGGCGAGCGGCACCTGCGCGTTGTCCTGGCCGAGTACGCACGGCACTACAACGGACGACGCCCGCACCGCGCGCTCCGCCTTCAACCGCCCCGGCCCGACCACCCGATCGCAGACGTCACGACGGCACGGATCAAGCGCCGGCCTGTCCTCGGTGGCCTGATCAACGAATACGAACGAGCCGCCTAAAAGACCAGGTCAACACCGGTGGCCGAGTTCTGGCACCCCACAAGCGACCAAAGATCGCTAACGGGGCTTCGCCCCAGCCCGACGAGCATGTTGCTGTGGTCCGGCTGTGATCGTGGGCTCCGGCCGGGCGGTGTGACGGGTTGACGATGAACCCGCCTGTGATGCCGCTACCTGGCGGCGGTTGGCCTGAGGCCTGGCCGTCCCGGACCGGAGCTGACGATGACGCTACCCCGCACCGTCGCCGACGTCCTGGCCCATCACGTGAGCTTCGAGGTGGAGTGCATCGACCGGATGTACCTCAACGTCTATGTGCCCCAGCTCCAGTTCCCTCTCGGCCTGGTCGGGTTCCTCCACCGCCGGCTCGGGATGCGAGTCGCCTCCACCGCCCCGCTGGCGTCGATCACCGAGGGTTTCGTGACCGCGGTCCGGCGGTTCGCCGCCGACCACTACATCCCGATCGTCGACTTCGTGAAGGGGCAACGGAAGGACGACGTGATGCACGAACGACTCAAGGACTTCACCGGCACCCAGGGGGTGGTGTTCATCGGTCGGGCGCAGGAGAAGACTCCGCTGTTCCGTACGGAAAAGCGCCGCGACGCAGAGGGGAAGACATACCCGTGGATCGTGAAGACCACCGGGGTCGTCAACCACTTCTACTTCTACTGCGTCGACGACGACTTCGGCCCGTTCTTCCTCAAGTTCTGCTCCTACTTCCCCTACAACGCCAAGCTGTGCCTGAACGGGAACCACTGGGCGCAGCGGCAGGCGACCAAGTCCGGGATCGCTTTCACCCCGATGGACAACGCGTTCGCCGCGGTCGAGGACCCGGCCGGCCTTCAGACGATCTGTGACCGGCCCGGCCCGGCCGAGATCGATGGGCTGCTCCGCAAGTGGTTGGACATCCTGCCGCACCCGTTCACCCCCGACGACCGCGACGCCGGCTACCACTACGACCTCTCGATCCTGCAAGCCGAGTTCTCCCTGACCCAGACCCTCGACCGGCCCCTGTCCGGAAGGATCTTCTTCGAGCAGGTCATCCGGGACAACCTTGACATCGGCCGCCCCGACCAGGTCAGCCTGGTCTTCGACCGGTCCCTGCGCCGGACCGGCCCACGAGCCACCCCGAGCCGGTTCCGAACCCGAATTATCACCAACGGCGTCACCCCAAGCCTGCACGTCGACTACAAACGCCACGATCAAGCAGTACCACAAAGAAGGAAAAGCGCTACGCACCGAGACCACCATCAACGACACCCGCGACTTCGGGATCGGGAAAAGGCTGATCAACCTGCCGGCGTTACGGCGGGTCGGCTTCCACGCCAACCGACGTCTGCTCGACGTCCAGACCATCAGCCACGATCCCACCGACGGCGACACCGCGTTCGCGGCCATCACCGATCCGGTCATCACCGAGACCGGACGGCGGGTCGCCGGTATGCGGTTCACCGACCACCGCGTCCAAGCCCTCTTGTCTGCAATCCTCGTCTTCCGTCTGCTGCCACACGGTTTCACCAACCGTGACCTACGCGAGTATCTCGCGCCGCTGCTCGGCCGCGACCCGAGCACCATCACCAGCGGACAGATGAGCTACGACCTACGCCGACTCCGCCTCCACGGCCTGATCGAACGCGTTCCCGGGACTCACCGCTACCAGATCACCCCCGCCGGGCAGCGCCACGCCCTGTTCCTCACCCGCGTCCACAACCGGGTACTACGCACCGGCATCGCCGAACTCGCCGACCGCCACAGCGACCCCCCGCCGCTACGCCGAGCAGCCGACGCCTACGACACCGCCATCAACGAACTCATCCACCACGCCGGACTCGCAGCCTGACCCGCACGCCCCGAACTTGACCCATCCTTCGCGGCTTCGCCCGCCCAAGCCTTCTAGAGAAGATGGTCACGATCGCGCGAGCCGATCCACAGGAGATCTCAATCTGGCGAGCGGCCCGGTCAAACCGATGGGGCGTCACTCCGTGGGAGGTAGACCGAGAAGGACTGCGAGGACATCCCGGATGATCTCCGAGTGGTCGGTCTGGGAGCGGTCGAGCAGCCACTGCTGCTGCATACCGTCGAGGAGGGCCAGCAGGGCCGTCGCCGCAGCCCGTGGGGTCAGTCCGTTGGGAAGGCGCTCACCCCACCGCGCAGTGAAGTCGGCTGCCATGCGTTCACGGACCATCGCGTAGTGGCCGCGGAAGTACTCCTGCGCCGGATGGCCGTGCGTGAGGCTTTCGCCCAGTAGCACCCCGTAGACCTGGGTGAGTCCTGGCCGCTGGTGATCGTGGGCCACGATGGCGGCCATCTGGTGTGGGAGGTCCTCGTGTGCGTGGCCTGCCAGCAGGTGCTCGCGGCCGAGTTCCTCGCGGCGCCGGAGGATCTCGGTTAGCAGCTTCTCCTTGCTCGAGAAGTAGTGCAGAACACCCTGGCGGGTCAGGCCGACCCGCTGCGCGATGGCATCGAGCGAGGTTCCTCGGTAGCCGTGCTCGGCGAACATCTCCAGCGCGATGTCGAGGATCTCCTCGCGTCTGTTCCGCGCCACCGTAGACCTCCGACTCCTCGGTGAAGCCGGTACCCACACCTACTGTGCACGATGCGACTGGTCCGCTAGTCTACCTACCTACGAGGAAGTAGGTCGGGGTGGGGTGAGGCGGATGAACGAGATCGCGATCGTCACCGGCGCGGCGGGCGGTATCGGCGCGTCGGTCGCACGGCAGCTGACAGGATCGGGAACGCACTGCGTCCTGGTGGACCGCGATCCGACCGTCGAGCGCGTCGCCTCCTCGCTCGGCGCCGACGCGGTGGTGGGCGACCTGACTGACCCCGATCTGTCGCTACGCATGGTCGCCGCCGCGGGTAACCGGGTGGACCTGCTCGTCCTCAACGCCGGGGTTAACTCCATCGACAAGGACCCCGCGACGCTCGACCTGGGCCGCTACCACGCGGTCGTGGGGGTCAACCAGCATTCCGTGGTCTATGGATTGCGCGCCGCGCTGCCGTCGATGCGCCGGCAGGGGAGCGGTTCGATCGTGGTGACCGCCTCACACGCCGCCCTGCGGGGCGTGGAACAGGACCCCATCTACACGATGACCAAGCACGCCGTCATCGGTCTGGTCCGCGCCCTGGCCGGTCCCCTGTCCCGCGAGGGCATCCGCCTCGGTGCGGTCTGCCCCGGTCTCGTTGACACCCCCCTCACTGCCGGAGCCCGCGAGCGCTTTCATGCCTCGGGCATCCCCATGCTCACCGCCGACGAGGTCGCCACCGCCATCGTGGACACCCTCCGCACCGGCGAACCAGGAACCGAACTTGTTCTCAGCCCTGGACACCCGCCCGCCCGCTACAGCCCCGCACCGATCATCTGACCAGTCGGACACATCGGCCTACCATGATGCCGGCCACAGGACACCGGCCAGCTCGCCAGGCTCGTCCGCGTCGCTTCCTGACCCTGCGAGAGACCGACGCCCCCACTGGAACGTACTTCTAGCCTGAAAATCATCCCCTTAGAAGTATGTGATGGTCCCGCGGTGGCGTTGATGAATCGCTCTTGCCGAATGTCCGCGCCACGGCACCGCGGAGACCGGGGCAGCGAGGTAGGTCCGCCGGCCGATCTGTCCGACATCGCAGTCAACGTAACGCTGGTCGGCGGGGGAATCGGGGGTGAGTTGCGCCGTTGTGGACAGCCTTGCTACCGAGAGCACCAAGAATGTGATCGTTAGTCATCTGGCGTCGAACTGCCGCCACGAAACTCAGGCCGGGTCGTCTTGAGAGTCGCACCTCTTTCCTGCTTTACAGTTTCCTAACTGATGTAGTACACCTGTACAGCGATGGTGCGCCCAGCCTTGGAGTGTCATGTCCACTACCGCCACACCCCTCAGTGCACACGTCGGTCTAGAGATCACCGGCGTGTGTGGTCGCGACCTGCCCACCCCGTCGGCGGCCGCCGACTGTCTGAAGGCTCTGGAACAGTACGGCGTCGTCGTCTACCGGGAAGCTCACATCGGCGATCAAGAACTGGTCGCGTTCAGCCGGCTCCTCGGCGAGGTCGCCCCCAACCCCACAGGCGAGCACCAGTTCCCGGAGATCGCCACCATCACTCTGGACCCGGCAAAGACTGACGCCGTGCGTGCCTGGTACCGGCAAGGGAACTTCCTCTGGCACATCGACGGCGCCACCGAGGAACTACCGCAGAAGGCGACACTACTGACGGCACGTGAGGTGGACCCAAAGGGCGGGGACACCGAGTTCGCGAGCACCTACGCTGCCTACGATGCCCTCCCAGAGGAGGAGAAGGAGCGGCTCGCCGGTCTACGGGTGGTGCACAGCTTCGCCGCAGCGCAACAACGTGCCCATCCAGAAGCGACCGAGGACCAGAGGGCTGCGTGGGCCCGAGTGCCTGTCCGCGAGCACCCGCTCGTGTGGACCCGCCGGACCGGCCGCCGGTCACTGCTGCTCGGCGCGACCGCAGGTGAGGTCATCGGCATACCCGCGGATGAGGGACAGGCGCTGTTGAAGAGACTGCTCGACTGGTCGACGCAACCGCGGTTCGTCCTGCGTCACCGGTGGCGCCTCGGGGATCTGGTCATCTGGGACAACACCGGCATGCTGCACCGGGCGACGCCGTTCGCCGCCACGTCGCGGAGGCTCATGCACCGCACCACCCTCGTCGGCGAGGTCGCCGTCGCCTGATTCGGAACGGTCGGCCACCAAGTGTTAGCACCGCCGCGGCCCTAGTGGGAGGACAGTGATGAGGGCAGTTCGAGGGCACGAGGGGCGACCAGTGGTCGTCGATGTTGACGATGTTCCGGGGTGGGACGACGGTGAGCTGCTGAATATGGCCGTGGCTGGGATTTGCGCCTCGGACCTCAATTGGCTCCGACTCGGGACCCGGTTTATCCTCGGCCACGAGCTCGCCGGGCGGAAGGCAGATGGAAAGCCTGTGCTGGTGGAAGGCCTGTTCGGCTGCGGGACGTGCGAATTTTGCTGGGAAGGCCGGAACAACCTCTGTGACCAGTCCCCTAGGAACGCGCTCGGCATCATGCAGAACGGCGGAATGGTGGAGCAGTTTCGGGTGCCAACCCGCAAGGTCCTTGAGATGCCGGCGGGGCTCGACGTTTCGAACGCGTCGCTGGCCGAGCCGGGCGCAGTGGCCTGGCACGGGGTCCGCCTCGGTGGGATTGCACCGGGCCGGACCGTCACCGTTGTCGGCGGCGGGTCGATCGGTCAACTTGCCGCGGCTGCGGCCCAGACCCAGGGCGCTGATGAGGTCGTGCTCGAGGCTCGCTATCCCCACCAGCACGAAATCCGTGAACGGATGGGTGTCGGGGAGCCCACGGCGGGGACGCTCTACGACGTGGTGATCGAGGCCGCCGGGTCGCCGAGTTCACTTCAGCGCAGCGTCGAGCTGGTGAAGCCGGGTGGCACGGTCTCGCTCCTGGGCGTCCATCACGGCGGCATCGACGTGCCGTACTCGGCACTGCTGACCAAGGAGGTCACGCTGGTCGCATCAATGGGGTACTGCGGGCACGCCGGTAAGCGGGAGATGCTTCAGGCCGCCGAGATGCTCGCGGCGCGCCCCGAGATCCCGGACTCGCTCATCACCCACCGCTTCCCGCTCGAGGACGCAGCCGAGGCATTCCGGGTGGCAGGCAACCGCGAGTCGGGCGCTGTCAAAGTTGTCATCGAGATCGGCTGAACCTGGAAGGCGACACCTGAAAACGTGGGCCGCCGTAGCTCGCATGGCTGGTTTATACTCGGCCACGCGGCAAGATAAAACAATTTTGAGGGATGCACTATTCGACCGATAGGATCCTTCGACACGCCAGAGCCGGAAATCGGACGGCAAGTATTCTCTATTGCTGGCGTCGATGACAGGTTGGCCTTCGAGAGGTAGTTAGTGGGAGAGGCGACAAACTTAGTCGGCGGTAGTGGTCAAGATGAAAAGTTCTGGAGTTTTGGCTCCAGGTATCGATCCCGACCGTGACGCCTACCCCGAGGATCGGGTGGAGGCATCAATGCCGGCCTTTTATGCGGACAAGTAAAACGTTCCTCCCCTGTCAATTCTTCGATCATTCACGCCTAACGGAATAACATTTTACCGTTCCAATCCGGTGGCCCGGCACCTGCCGGATCGGATGGCCTCTAAAGAAATACCGGCGCGCAACATCCTACGCAAGGTGGCTATAGCCGAGTTGCGAATTCCGATCGATGGTTCATGAGATAGAACTTTCGGTGAAATATCGACCCGAAGGAGGCCCAGAATGTGGGTCCCCGTGCACCCTACTGTAGTGCGCTAATCTCCCGCGGAGTAATTGATGCCCTTAGATGAATTGACAAGATGGCTTGGAGCGGCGGCGGTTGCTGCGCTTACGGTTGCGGTGACTGGGTGCTCGGTAGTGGGAGGTGGAGGGGATGCGCCAGTGGCCGCCTGCGAAAGCCCCGGGGTCACGGCCGACAAGGTGCACGTCGGTTTCGTCTTCTCCGACTCGGGTAGCGGGAGCTCCGCGCTCTCCTCCGCCCGTGCCGGGGTCGATGCCAGGATCGGCCTGGCCAACGATGCCGGGGGGGTGAACGGCCGCCACATCGTTTACGACTGGCGCGACGATGCCGGGTCGCCGTCGCAGAATGCCCGCGTCACCGAGGAACTGGTCCACGACGAGTCCGTCTTTGGGCTCATATCGGCCACAGCCGCCGGCAGCGGCTCGCTGGACAGCCTCTCGGCCATGGGGATTCCGGTAACCGGCCTCGCGAACCCGACTTGGGCGAAATATCCAAATCTGTTTGCATATATGTACGATGTCTCCCCCGTAGTCACCGCTCGTTACATCCAGGCAAACGGCGGAACGAAAGCGGCTTTCGTAATGACCGGGTCGCCGGCTTTCACCGTACAGACCATCGAGCGGTACAAGACGGCCTTCGCCGCTATCGGTGTCGGCACAACCGAAACCATCTCCTACGCGAGCGGCGTCGACAGTCCGACCCAGGCGGTAGAACGCATGGTGAACAGTGGTGCTAACGCCATCGTCGCCTTCACAACTCCCAAGGACCTCGTCGAGATACTGCAGACCGCGAGTGCCGCTAACCTGCGTTTCTCCAGCACTGTCTCGGTCACCGGATACGACCGCGGCGTTCTTAAAACTTACGGACCGCAGCTCGCCGGCGTCTCGTTCACCGTGAACTTCCACCCCTTCGAGATGCGGAATGCCTCCATGGATCGGTATCGCGACGCCATGACGCGATTCGCTCCGGAGAGCAGCGTACCCGAACAACAGTTCGCACTCTACGGCTATCTGTACACCGACCTGTTCATCCGCGGCCTCGAGCTGGCCGGTGAATGCCCCACGCGCGAGGGATTCATCAAATCTCTGCGAAAAGTAACTGACTACGATGCAGGCGGCCTGATAGAACCAGTCGATCTCAGCACCAATAGAACTCAGCCGCTCCAATGTAACGCATTCGTTCGGATCAACCCCGACGGCACCGCCTTCGACATCGCTGGTGCACGGCTGTGCGCTGACGGTACAGGCGCCTGACCCACCGAGCCAGCCCACGCTACGTGCCCCGGGGGGGCTGGTCGAGTTCCTGCCGCTCGGTTCGGGCGGTGGAGACCGTCGATTGTGAACAGGGCCTCTCACCCTGGTCACCCACGTACCCACCTCGGACATGCCCGGCCTGTCCGAGAGCTGCCTCCAGTGCGCACGTGCTGAATATCGGCTCCTTTCCGGCCAGTCCCATATTTGACGAAAGGCCCTTGTCGTGCGCAAGAGACGTTTCCTCACCCCCGCCGTCGCCGGCCTGGTGACCCTGGTCTTGGCCGCCTGTGGTGGCGGCTCCGGCTCCTCCCCGTCCACCCCCGCCACCGGTGAACCGATACCGGGAGGCAAGGCAACGGTGCTCATGTTAAGCGACCCGACCACTCTGGACCCGGCCCGTCTCGGCAATGCCTATGCGATCACTCCTGTCCTGGGGAATGCCCTGTACGGGACGTTACTGACCGACGACAAGAAGACCGGCGAGATCCAGTACTCGCTGATCGAGTCATTCGAGACAACCGACCAGGGCGCCACATTCACCCTCAAGCTGCGTCCGGACCTGGTGTTCTCTGATAGCACCCCCTTCGACGCCGAGGCCGTCAAGTTCAACTGGGACAGGATGAGAGACCCTGCCACCGGTTCGACCTCCATCGCGGAGGCATCGATGATTAAGGCCATCAAGGTGGTGGACGACGTCGTTCTTGAGGTCACCATGGCCACCCCGGTACCCAGCTACGCCTATTCGATCTTGACCAGCTCCATGAACTGGGTCGCCTCACCCACGGCCCTACGCAAGGGGGCGGAGGCCTTCAACGAGAACCCGATCGGCGCCGGACCGTTCACCCTGCAGCGTTGGAACAGGCAGGCCACCATCGAACTGATCAAGAATCCCCGCTACTGGGACGCCCCCAAGCCCTACCTCGACGGGCTCACGCTGCGCGCGGCCACCGACTCCGGCCAACGGCTCAACACCGTGGTCTCCGGTGGCGCGGACGTGGCCGTCGACTCGAACTGGCTCAACATCGCCAAGGCCCGGGAGCAGGGCCTGACCGTCGACCTGCAGGAACTCAACGGCGGCATCCTCATCGCCCTGAACATGCGCCGAGCCCCCTTCGACGACATCCGCGCTCGCCGCGCCGTCTCCGCCGCCCTCGACCTCGATGCACTCAACCTCGCCGTCTACAGCGGCGAGGGGAAGATGGTCGACACCCTGTTCACCAAGGGCTCGTTATTCTATTCCGACACTCCCCTGCGCAAGCACGACAAGGAAACCGCGCAACGGCTCTTCGACGAGCTGGCCGCGGACGGTAAGCCGGTGTCATTCACCTTTTCCGCCTACCCCACCACCGAGAACCGGACGACGGCCGAGAACATCCAGGCCCAGCTCGGCGCCTTCCGGAACGTCAAGGTCGAAATCGCGACCGTCGATTTCTCCCAGCTCGCCAAAGTGCGGTCGCAGCACGACTTCGACATGATCGTCTCCGGCGGGTTCTTCCGTGATCCCGAGCCCGGGCTGTGGACGGCGTTCCACAGCAGCTCGGTGGCCAACCAGACCGGCGTCGACGATCCGACGCTCAATGAGGCGCTGCTGGCCGGACGGACGGAGATCACCCAGGAGGCCCGCGAGAAGGCCTACGCCACCGTCCAGCAGCAGCTAACCGATCTGGTCCCGGTGATCTACCTCGCGCGGGTGGCACCCAGCGCGATTGCGAACACGAACGTCGGCGGTGTCATCCAATACGGCAACGGTTCCCTGCGACCAGAGGAGCTGTGGATCAAGAAGTAGCCGCAGGCCCAGCACCGTGCTCCCCTGCAAGGGGCGGGACTGACCAGCGGCCCGTCCCGACGACAGCGAGCAGTGGGATGACCAGTGCCAATGTGGTACCCAGAAAGGATCAAACTCTCTCATCTGGCTTGACATCCATCGAAGCTCCTTGGAAGAAGGATTCTCGACCAGGAGAAAATGTCCGTTCCGATTTTATGTGCTTGTTTTCTTGCATCGGATCGATCCAAGGAGTTTCCGCTGTTTGTTCCCCCGCCCTCATCTATCGACGGCCGGATGTCCCGCCGGGGTTTCGCCGGACTCGCTGGCTCGGCCGTCATCGCCACGCAGGTGCTCGCCGGGCGCAAGGTCACCCTAAGTGGGTGTTTGATTTGTCTTGATTGCGGCTTATGTTCTAGCGGGGGTCTCGCCAGGTGGGCGTGGTCTCGCCCGTTATGCGCTTGGCCGTGTTGTCGATCATAACGATATGGATCATCGCTTCGGAGCTGGCGGGGAGGGTCTCGTAGTCACGGACCAGGCGGCGGTGCAGCATGAGCCAGCCCAGGCTGCGTTCAAAGTGAGCCACTGTTGGTGCTCCTGAAGCTGTGATCGTTTTTCATGTCCGGGTTCCGTTCGTGCTGTGGTCCAGGTGGGGTCGGGTCCAGCGGGCTCGGGTGTAGTAGCCGGGTGGGCGGTCACGGCGTTCGCGGAGCTGCCTGATCTCGACGTCGTCGGCGAGGATGATCCAGGATCTGCCGTCCGGATGGCGTTCCGCCGTGATCCATCCGCGGTAGATCCAGGTGTAGAGAGTGGCGGTCGGCATGTTCAGGGCGACAGCGAGGCCGGCGACCGACCAGCGGCCGGGGCCGGGGTTGGCCAGGGCGGTGCGGGTGTCGCGGGGGTGGTGGACCCCGATGCCAAGTCGGCGGGTGAGGGTGAGGATCTGGTCGGGGCCGAAGCGGGTGGTGCGTTTGGGTGGGCGTAGTCCCTCGGTGTTGAGCTGGTCGGCGATCTGGCGGCTGGAGTGGCCGGCGCTGGCCAGTTCGCTGACCCGCTCGACCAGGTGGTGGTAGTAGGAGAGCTGGTCGAGGCGGGCGACCGGGCGGGTGGTGCGGCCGTGGGTCTGATGCCCGCCGGCCCAGGTGATCGTGACGTCGACGAGTTCGCTGGTGCCGACGACCGTCACGGTGATCTCGTCGATCAGGGTGCGCAGGAGCTGTTTGCGGTCGGTCTGGCTGGTGGTCGGCGCTGTCCAGAGCGCGGGCAGGTCGTGGGCGAGCGCGGTGATGGCCGCCCGTTCGGCGGCGGTGAGCGTCTGCGGGCGGGCCTCGACGAACCGCTGGTAGTCGGTTTCGAGCCGGTCGAGGTCGGCCAGCGCCGTCTCCCAGTCGGTTTCCAGCTGGCGGGTGACCAGCCGGTTTTCCGGTTCGGCGAGCTGGTACTGGCGCCGGGCGCGGCCGGCGGCGTAGCGGGCGCGTTCCAGCCGCTGACGCCACAGGGTGTCCAGCTCGGCCCGGTCTGATTCGGCGTGGGCAGCGGCGGCCAGCGAGACCTCCAGGGCGGCGGGGGCGACGGCGTCGAGCAGCTGGGCGGTCACGTAGCGGTCCAGTGCCGGGCCGGCGAGGTGCTGGCAGGTCCGGCCGGTGCCGTAGGTGGCGAGCAGGTAGCCGCAGTGGTAGTTGTGCGACGGGAACCGGCTGGCCGGGGTGTGGTAGCTGACCGTCATCCGATGTCCGCACCGTCCGCAGCGCACCAGGCCCGCCAGCAGTGCCGATCCTGGCCTGGGCGCTCCGGGTGAGGCGGCGGTCTGCCGGTTGGCCTCCAAACGGGCCAGGTTCGCGGCATACCGGTCGGTGCCGATGTAGGCCGGCATCCGGTCGGGTAGCAGCACATGCCAGTCGTCCATTGATCGCACCACCCGCCCCGTGCTGGGCCGGCCCGCCTTCCTGCGCCGCGCATCCACGCGGCGCCGACCGTAGGCGTGGTACCCGGCATAGATGGGGTTGTGCAGCATGACCTGCAGGGTTTCCCGGTTGGGTCGCCGCCAGGTCAGCTCACCCTTGTCCACCCCGCTGTGGGAGCGCACCGGCAGCTGCACCTGGTGGTCGACCAGCCAGCGCAGCACGCCGTTGAGCGTCCCGAGCCGGTCGAACAGGTCGAAGACCAGCCCGACCACGGTCCGGGCCTGCTCGTCCGGGTCGAACACCACCTGCCCGCCGCGGTCGCGCCAGTAGCCGATCGGCAGCGCGAACGCCAGCTCGCCGCGTTCGGCCTTGGCCAGCTTCCCGCCCCACATCCGCTGCCGGATCAGCCACAGCTCGGCCTCGGACATCGTGCCCTTCAACCCCAGCAGCAGACGGTCGTTGTAGACACCGGGGTCGTAGACCCCGTCGAGATCGGCGAGCAACGTCCCCGCCAACGAACACAACTCGATCAGCTGGTGCCAGTCCCGGCCGGTGCGCGCCAACCGGGACATCTCCACCCCCAGCACCAGACCGACCCGGCCCATCGTCACCTCGGTGACCAGCCGCGCGAACCCCGGCCGGGACGCCGCGACCGCCGCCGACACCCCCAGGTCATCATCAATGACCGTCACCCGCGACCGGGCCCAACCGAGAGTCACGGCCCGCTCGACCAGCGCATACTGCACCCGCGTCGACTCGGCGTGCTCGACGACCTGCTGCCTGCTGGACTGCCGCACATAGACCACCGCCGCGCGATCAGTGTGCTCCGGCCGGATCCGGCTCTCCGACCTGCTGCCCAGCACAGACCCCGCCATGCTCATCGGCACCGCCCCCGGTCATCACGACCCGGGCCAGCCACCCCGCCAGCAGGCGCACCACCATCCCCCGCCGCTCGGCGGGAAGCCTCGGCCACATCCCGGACTGGGGGGCTCACCACGCTCGCCGGACATACCTCACCATCTCCGGCCCTATCCGTCACCGACCGCAACCGGCCGACCAAAGCCGCCAGCCGCAGCAACGCGTCCACGCTGATTATCGGCCCGCTCGCCCCAGGATTGCCATTTTCAGATGCACTGTGCGTAGTCGATGTCGACGACCCAACGTCATTTGACGACGTGGAAGCCGCGGGTCCCGGTTTTTCTGGGAACGACCTCGACATCGATACCGAGGGCGGCACCGTGCTCGACCACGGTGTTCTTGAAGCCCTTGTCGACCCAGGTTTTCGACAGGGACTGCCAGGTGTTTTTGGCCTGGTCGAGCAGGCGTATGCCGAGAGCGTTGTCGGACAGGTGGGCGGCGGTGACGTTCACGGCGAGCAGCAGGCCGAGGGGGTCGGTGACCACGCCCCGCTTCCGGCCGACGATCTTCTTGCCGGCGTCGGTGCCCTGGCTGGCAAGGGGAACGTCGGTAGAGGTCTTGACGGTCTGGGTGTCGAGGATGCACGCGGTCGGCTCCGGCTCGCGGCCCTCGGCGGCGCGGGCCAGGCTGGTCAGGGTGTAGCCGAGCCGGGCGAGAATGCCCTCGTCGCGCCAGGCGGCGTAGTAGAAGTAGACGGTGTTGTGCGACGGGAAGTCGTGGGGCAGGTATCTCCAGGGAATGCCGGTCCGGTTGAGGTAGAGGATTGCGTTGAATACCTCGCGGAGGTCGACCTGGGCGGGTTGTCCGGTGGGCCGGCGGTCGAGCCGGGCCTTCTGCCAGGTGCGCAGGGTGGGGGCGATCAGCTCCCAGCGGGCGTCGGACAGATCGCTGGGGTAGGTCTTACGCGGGCTCATGACAGACGCTTCTCCCTTTTCTGTCGGTCCCTAAACCGACCTGGTCGGATGTGGCTCCGTGCGACCGGGGAGGGAGTTTTCGTCCCCTCGTCGGACCAGACAGGTGCCGGGCCGCATACCCGCGCTGAACGGGCGGCCGGAGCACAGCCGCGGGATACGTGAACGTGCTTCTACGGCATGAAGCACGCAGAAGCCGCCGTACTCAAAGGCGACGTACCGTCACCAGAGCTGCATAAACATCCAGTCAGACGTTCGCCGTTGGCTGCGCGGCGTTTCCATTGTTCGCGGCGTGCAGCAGGTCCTTCAACGGCTTGGCCTCGGTGCCCGCGGATGGGGACATTTTGAGCAGAGCGGTGAGTGGCATCTGGGCGACGAACTGCCAGGTTCCGAGGTTCTCCAGCAGGCCGTCCTGCGCGCCCATCGTCTTGCCCAGGAGTTCTCGCACGATGTGTCGACCACTCGGATGGTCGTACCATTCGGCCAGCGTGCTTTCTTCGGTGAGCGGTGGTGTCGGCATCGCCATGTCCAGGTTGATCGTCTGGGTCATCGGCAGGTCGCGTGAGGAGGATCCCACATGGATGCCGTACTCCCCAGGTTCGACGACCCACTGCCCGCGTCGGGTACTCCAGTAGCTGAACGCACGGGCGTCAAGCTCGATCACCACCCGTTCGCTGTGTCCGGGGGCCACGCGGACCTTGCGGAAGCCGCGCAGTTCACGCACCGGGCGATCAACGTCGGCGACTGGGTCGCTGATGTACAGCTGGACGACCTCGGCCGCTTCCCGCCTGCCGGTGTTGGTCACCACAACCTCGACGCGAGCCTCCGGCCTGGCCGGGTCGGGGAGGTGCACGGCGAGGTCTGAATAGGCGAAGGTGGTGTAGGTCAGCCCGAAGCCGAAAGGGAACGCGACGTCCTCATCGGTGCGGTCGTACCATCGGTAGCCGACATACAGGCGTTCTCCGTAGTTCACGTGCCCTTCGGCGCCAGGCCAGTTCACGTAGGTCGGGATGTCCTGGAGGCGGTGCGGGATGGTCTCGGCCAGCCGACCGGCGGGAGCGGCATGGCCGAAGATGAGGTCGGCGGCGGCGCTCCCACCAGCCTGGCCCGACAGCCACATCTCCAGCAGCGTGGCGGCGCGCGAGATCACCGGATCGGTCAGCACGACACCACCGTTGCTGAGGATGACGGCAACACGCGAATTGACCGAAGCGACGGCTTCGAGTAGCTCCACCTGGATGGCGGGCAGGTCCAGGTCGGTCCGGTCGAAGCCCTCCGACTCCGTCTGCTCCGGCAGACCGAGGAACATCACCACCGACTCCGCGTCGCGGGCGGCCTGCACGGCCTCGGCAAGGAGGACCGGATCGGCGGTGCCGTCGAGGCGGAAGCCGGGAGCGAAGGTGACCTCGCGTGAGGTCGCGGCAAGGATCGCGGTCAACGCGTCGTCCAGGCGGGTCGGATTGACCTGCGAGCTACCGGCGCCCTGATAGCGGGGGCTGCGGGCGAACTCACCCACGACCGCGATCCGGCCGCCGGTGGCCGGATCGAGCGGAAGGAGATCGCCATCGTTCTTCAGCAGCACCGCGCCCTCGGCCGCCGCGCGCCGGGCCAGCACGTGGTATGCGGGCAAATCGGGCGTCTCCATGCCGTCGCCGCGGGCGAGCCACAGCCGCTGGTGCGTGGCCAGTTGGCGTTCTACGGCCAGATCCAGGCACCGTTCGTCGAGCGCGCCGGCGCGGACGGCACCAACGATCTCGGCGGCGCTGCGGCCTCTGCTGGAAGGCATTTCCAGGTCAAGGCCGGCCTGCAGAGCGGCGACTGGATCGTGAACGGCCCCCCAATCCGAGAGAACGTAGCCTTCGAAGCCCCATTCCTCTCGCAGTACCGTTGTGAGCAGCCATCGGTTCTGGGAAGCGCGCACGCCGTTGATCCGGTTGTACGAGCACATCACGGTGGCTACGTGCGCCTGGCGGACCACGTGCTCGAACGCGGGCAGGTAGATCTCGCGCAGGGTGCGCTCGTCGACGTCCGCGCTCACCCGCATACGGTCGGTCTCCTGGTTGTTCGCCGCGAAGTGCTTGACCGAGGCGCCGACCCCGTGTGACTGCACACCCTCGACCCACGCCGCCCCGAGTGCTCCCGCCAGCAGCGGATCCTCGGCGAAGTACTCGAAGTTGCGCCCGCACAGCGGGGAGCGCTTGATGTTGATTCCGGGGCCGAGTAGCACGTCCACGCCGAGGGCACGGGACTCGGCGCCGAGCGCCGCGCCGATCTCGCGCAACAGGTCTTCATTCCACGACGATCCCAATGCCGCCGCCGTGGGAAATGCCGTAGCGGGAAAACTGTTCGCGATATGCCCGGTATCAACGCCATCCCGCGTCATGCGGACCCCGTGCGGGCCATCGGTGAGCACCGCCGGCCGCACCCCGGCGTGTGGTATCTCTGCGGTCACCCAGAGACCGCCACCAGACACCAGCTCGGCCTTCTCCTCGAGGGCGAGCGTCGAAACAAGATGCTGTGCCTCGATCACTTGCTGCCTTCCTGTTTGGGATGGAAATGAATGGTCGTCAACAGCAGGCGGGTGCGTAGCCAGCTGTGGCCGCCGCGGGCGACTGAGGCGCGCCTGTGTTCGTCGTTGCTTACGCGCGTAAGGATTCTAACGTTAGACCATGCCCTTTACGCACACAAGTAGGATGGTTGGCAGTCTTTGGGAGGGAAGTGCTGTCATGGGTGCCCGCCCCCCGGGGGGTCATGGCGAGCGACGTCGCGCGGGCGCTGGGCGTCTCTCGCGTGACCGTGAGCTATGTCCTGAATGGCACTCCTGGCCAGACCATCTCGGAGGCGACCAGGAAGAGGGTGTTCACCGAGGCTGAGCGGCTCGGGTATCGAGCGTCCTCAACTCTGCCGGCTACCATCCATCAGGGTGGCCAGGTAGCGCAGACCGATCTGGGCCCGGGCTGCATCGAGTGTCCGCATCACCGACACGGATTCGGCCTGGGACATGATGTCGCTGTCGAGGTGGCCGGCCTGTAACCGGAAGTGCACGTGACGGATTTGGTGATGTAGCCCGCCGCCGGCCGCCCGGTCCCGATGGTTCCGGCGGTCGGCACCGTCGATATCACCGGCGGTGGCAGTGGCGTCGGTGGCAGTGACGTCACTGTCAGCGGGCAGGTATAGCCGTTGGGTGCCGGACTTCCGTCGGACGGTCAGGTTGTCCGGGCAGTGCATGAACGTGGCGAGTTCGATGCTGCCCTCCGTGCCGGAGACCCGGCCGGTGCAGGCGAGACTCGCGCGCAGGGATGCCTTCGCGACAGCCACCGCGCCCGTGTGGTAGCCCATCAGGACGGCGACCTGCTCGTCGACGCTGGTCTCGCCGAGCTGGCCGAGTGCCACCACCCGGTCGGGTTCGCCCAGCAGCATGCTGGCCAGCGACACCGGATAGACGCCCAGGTCGAGCAGCGCGCCGCCGCCCTGGGCGAGATCGAACACCCGGTTGGCGGGATCCACCGGGCGGGGGAATCCGAAGTCACCCTCGACGGCCAGGACGGTGCCGATGGCGCCTGCGGCGACCAACTCCCGGATCTTGACGTAGGCAGGCAGGAAGCGGCTCCACATGGCTTCCATCAGGAACTGCCCATGGGTTTGGGCGGCAACCACCATCTCGGCGGCCTGCTCGGCGTCAAGCGCGAACGGCTTCTCGCACAGCACACCCCGCCCCGCGCTCAGGAACAGCAGGGTGTGACGGTGATGGTGGGAGTGCGGGGAGGCCACGTAGACGACATCGACACCGTCGTCGGCGGCGAGCCGCTCGTATGAGCTGTACCTGCGCCGGCGCGGGATGCCGAACCGTTCGCCGAACGCGTCAGCCGTCTGCTGGCGGCGGGAGCCGACCGCCACGAGCTCGGCGTCGGGCAAGCGGCCCAGCGCGGCGGCGAACTGGTGTGCGATGGCGCCGGTGCCCGCGATCGCCCAGCGGAACGACATGACAGATCCTCGATTCCTGGTGCGCGCGCGGCCGGCGGACTACCGCCGCGGATATTCCGGTAGCGAGGTCCAGCTCCGACACGCCGTTGGCGTCGTCGCCGCGAGCAGACCACCACAGATGGCGGCCCACCGCTGCGGCAAAGCCACAGCGGTGGGCCGCCGGCTAGCTCGTCTGGTGATGCTGCCTCGATGAGCGGATCGCTGTTAGTGGACCACGATGCGCACGGCGGCGAGGTTTTGGATCAGGCCGTAGGGAGTGTGAGAGTTGCCGTCTCGTTGGGAGGTGACCCGAACTACGGGGAAGTATGTTCCGGGCTTCGAGTAGCTGTAGGTGGCCCGGAGCTTCTCGGCTGCCTCAATGGGTTGGTTGGTCGCGGTGATCGGGTAGTCGCCAGCACCCAGAAAGTCCCATTCCGTACGCACGATCTTTCCGGCGCCCGGTGGTACCTGGGCCTGCACCGAAAACGTGACTTGCTGTCCTACGCGGACGTCGATGGGGTGTCCGCTGTTGGCGTTGTTCGCCGACAGGGTGACCACAGGCTGAACGCCATTGCGCTGGGCGGCGGCAGCCGGCAGGTTTATCTGAGTGTTCCCGTCGACGGTGTAAGTGGTGCTGGCCGGTGGCCGCGTTCCGCGGACAACCCAGGCGTCGAGGTCGAGGAGGGCCTGGTTCAGCGCACTTGTATAGCCAACGATGTGGGCAGCCGCGCCGGGGATCGCGCTGGTGTAGTCGGCGAGGTCCGGGCCGTGTTCGGCGTTGTCCATGTACCACAGCCGATAACTGTCGGCCAGCTTCCCGCCCAGCGCGGTTGACGCCTGCTTGTGGTACCAGTCGGCCGACCAGGGATAGGCCTGGGTGTCCATGGTGGATGCGAGCATGATCATCTTGCCGTTGAAGTGCCCGGTTGGGGCCGCGCCGCCGGCACCCGCCGCAAGGAGTGGCCCCACCAGGATCGGACGCTGTGGGTAGAGCGGGTCACCATTCGGGCCGCGGTACTGGTTCCAGCCGTACTGGTCCGAGGAGGGGACCTGGTGACGCTGGTAGTACTGCAGAGCGAGGAGCCACGAGTTGTCGATACGCACCTCGTCACCGGGCTTGATGGCGCCCGTCACCGCCGGATCGGCGCCGAACCCGAAACCGACGGTGGTACCGGTCACGGTACCGATCGGTACCGACTTGCCGGCAGCCGCGCCGCTCGTGACGACAAGGTCGGCCCCGCTGACGTCGCCGCCGGGCACGCCGGACAGCGTCAACGCACTGGTTGGGCTTCCGACCAGGCCCGTGACCGTCGTGTCGTACTGGACGCGGGCTGCCTTGACCGCCGCGTCGCTGCTGCCCTCATAGCCAGGGGCTGCCCAGAAGTCGTTGACGTACGAGGGGTCCACCGCGCGGACGGTGCGGGCCACGACGGAAAACGACCCGCCGTTCAGCGTCGCGTACTGCCACCACCCGCGCAGCGGGAATCCAAGGCGGGTCACCTCCTGGAGGACCTGTCGCTGCGTCGGGTTCAGTCCCTTATATGGGTCGCCGCTGCCGCCGGGCGCTACCGCGTCGGCGATCTGTGGGAGCTTGTCGGCAAGTACCCGCAGCGCGAGAGATTGTGAGGCCTGGAAGCTCGGGATCCCGTTGGGGACGCCGGGCACCATCGGCACCCCGCCGTCCCACACGCCGTCGGTGTTCTCCATCGCGCCGAGGGTCTGGTAGGCCCCGCCGCTGGCACCGTAGATGTATCCGCGTGGACGGGCCATCCCATGGTACACACGCGCCGCGACGACCCGGGAGTACTTCGCCGACGCCGCATTGATGCGGTACCCCCCGAGGCCACCGGCCGCCGCGACACCGCCACCGTTATTGGTGGACACGACGTACGCGCCGTTCGAGATGGCGAAGGCGATGACGTCCGGTGTGGCGTCCTCTTGCGTCACCGTGGGGTAGGTGGACTCGAAGAACCGACCCTGGTACTGCGCCGCCGCCGGAAAGTAAAGGGAGAACTTCGCGTTCGTACCCGTGAAGCCTCCGTGAATGTAACGATAGGTCACCGTGACGTTCGTCTTGGGGTCAGTGGTGGTCCGCTGCTCATCGATGTCGGTGTACGGCTGGTTGAGCGCGGGGTCCACACACGTCGCGGTCACGAACAGCGGCCCACCGGACGTCCGGGGCTGGCAGTCCGGCGCGTCAGCCGCGCCGGCCGCCGACACGCCGACCAGCGACGTGACGCCGACCGCGAGCACCGCGGCGAACGCCAGCGCCGTAGGCGCCGCCCGCCTGCGCCGACGCGGTAACGGCAGCGGCGGGTCCGCTTGGCCCGCTGTACGTGCCGGAGCTGCGCGTCGGCCCCTTCCTGTACCTGTCATCCTCAGGTTCGGCATGGGCATCCCTGTACCTACCTTTCTGGTCGCGGGACCTGCGGTCATGGCCGCCCGAACAACTCAATGAGGTTGGAGCGGCCAGGTCGTTGTGGATCAGGTGAATCCACGCCGGGGACTACGCCGTACCGCTCGATGTCGCCGGACGACGGCGGGCGGCATCGACCGATGGGAGCACGCTCGGGCCACGCGACTAGGCCTGGCGGCCGCGGCGCTCGCTGTTGCCCGGTCCGGAAGTGCGGCTTCGGTTTTCTGTGCCTATGACGGGGTACTCACCTGTTCAGCGAGATGCCGCCGCAGCTCCCGGCGTCTCCGCTGTTCGATTGGGTCGGCGACCGGGGCGGCGAGCAGCAGCCGCCGGGTGTAAGGATCTTCCGGTGTGGAGGTCACGACGTCGGCCGGGCCGGTTTCGACGATGTCGCCGCCGTAGACCACGCTTACCCGGTGGCTGACGTGCCGGATGACCGCGAGGTCGTGTGAGATGAACAGATACGCCACTCCGGTGCGGCGTTGGATGTCGATGAACAGGTCCAGCACCCGCGCCTGCGTCGAGACGTCGAGTGCGGAGACCGGTTCGTCGCAGACGATCAGTTTTGGTTCGGGGGCCAGCGCGCGGGCGATCGCGACCCGCTGCCGCTCGCCGCCGCTGAATTCGCGAGGGAGGCGTTCCAATGCGTCCTTGGGTAGTCGCACCATGTCCAGCAGCGCGCGTACGTGCGCTCTGGCCTCGCGCGCTGGAAGGCCTTGGACCAGGAGTGGCTCGCAGAGGATATCGCCGATCGTGAGCGACGGGCTGAGCGAACTGTAGGGATCCTGGAACACCACTTGTCGGGTGCGTGCGAGTGCCCGGCGTTCCTTCGCGGAAGCGTAGGTGACGTCCCTGCCCTGGAAAAGAATCCGCCCGCCGTCCGGCCTCACCAGGCCGAGTACGGCGCGGCCGACTGTGGTCTTGCCCGAGCCGGATTCACCCACGACGCCGAGAGTTTCGCCGGCGCCGATGGTCAAGGATACACCGTGTAACACCTCACGCGGGCGGGCGCGGAAGCCGCGGCGCGGATAGGCGACGCGCAGTTCGCTCACCTCGAGCAGGGAGGTCATCGCGCTTCTCCGACCTGCACCGCCACGCTGTCGCGGGCGGATATTTCCCCGCTCGGCGCGTCGGTGCGTGTTGTGCTCCCATCGAGGATGGAGGCGAGCAGCATCCGGGTGTACTCGTGTTGCGGTTCGCCAAGGATGTCGAGCGCGGTCCCCATCTCGACGATCTCGCCTCTTCGCATGACGGCGACGCGGTCGCACAGGTCGGCCACCACGCCGAAGTTGTGTGTCACGAGCAAGACGGCCATGTTCAGTTCCTGTTGGAGGTCCCGCAGCAGGTCGAGGATGTCCGCTTGGATCGTGACATCGAGCGCGGTCGTCGGCTCGTCGGCGATGAGTATCCGAGGTCGGCTGGCCACGGCACCGGCGATGAGCACGCGCTGCGCCATGCCACCGGAGATTTGGTGTGGATAGGAGTTGAAGGTGCGTTTCGGATCCGGGATGCCGACACGGCCCAGCAGGGCGAGCACCCGCTCGCGGGCGGCGCGCCGCGCCATCGGCGTGGACGCCTGTACACCCTCGACGAGCTGCGCCCCCACGGTGGTGCAGGGATCGAGGTTCGACATCGGCTCCTGCGGCACGTACGCGATGGATCTGCCGCGGATACCGCGCAGCTCACGCTCGGTCCGCCCGAGCAGTTCGCGGCCGTCGAACGTGATGGACCCGCAGGTGATCGTCGCACCCGGCGGCAGCACGCCGAGGGCAGCGAAAGCGATCTGGGTCTTGCCCGCGCTGGACTCGCCGACGACGCCGAGGGTTTCACCCGGCTGCAGGCTCAGGGTGACCCCACGGACCACCTCGCGCGGTTCGCCGGACGGGGAGGGGTAGGCGATCGTCAAATTCCGCACCTCCAGGAGTCCGGGAGGTGCATCGTCGGACGGGTCGGGTTTCTCCGGCCGGGCCGGCGCGGATGGGTGGATCTTGCGCGGTCGGCGCCGCGACGCTCCTAGCGTGTCCCGCACCGCGTTGCCGAACAGAACCAGCGAGGCCGTGATGAGGCCGAGCATGACGCTGGGCCACACGATTTGCAGTGGTTCGACGTACAGACTCTCGAACCCGGCGGCGATCATGGAGCCGAAACTGGGCACTGAGCTCCGTCCGACGCCCAGGAAGGCCAAGCCCGCCTGCACTCCGATGGAGGCTCCTAAGAGGAATGCGGTGGCGATGATGACGGGACCGCGGACCGCGGCGAGGATGTGCCGCCGGAGGATCCTCGGGCTGGACAGCCCGGAGACACGCGCGGCGTCGACAAACAACTCGTTGCGCACACTCAGAACCTGATTGCGCACGATCCGGTAGACACCGGGCGACAGCAACACCCCGAAGATCATCATCGTGATGCGGTAGTCACCTTTGGTCACAGGCATAAGAATGATCAACAGCAGTAGGCCCGGGAAGGTCATCACCAGGTTGAACACCCATTCGGTGAAGCCCCTGATCCGGTGCCCGAAGTAGCCGCCGATGAGACCACCAGTGACGCCGATCGTCAATGCGACAGTCGTTCCGATCAGGGCGGAGACCATGCTCGTATTGATGGAACCGAGCAGTCGCGCAAAGATGTCCCGACCGCTCTGATCACCACCGAGTGGGTAGCCCGGGGTGCTGACGTCGGCGTCGATCGCATCCAGCGAGGCTTCGTTCGGGCCGTGCGACGTGAGTAGTGGAGCCAGCGCGCCGAGCAGTGCGATGATCAGCAGGACACTCGACGTGACGACTGCCTGCGGGTCCTTGCATAGTCGGCGCAGCGTCGACCTGCGCTTGGTGGTGTCGGTCCCTGATGCCGGCGTGGTCAATGGATTCTCGCCTTCGGGTTGAGCCATCCGTTCACGAGGTCGACGACGAGGTTGACGGTGACGATGAGCAGCACCGCGAACAGGGTGACTCCCATGATGATCGGGACGTCGCCCTGCAGGGAGGCGTTGAACGCATAGGTTCCGAAGCCCGGCAGGGCGAAGATGTTCTCGAGGATGAGAACGCCGCCGAACATCGTGATGAATTCCAGGGACAGCACGGTGAGCGCGGGACCCGCCGCGTTTCGTAGCGCGTGGCGTAGCAGGATTGACCGGGACGAGATTCCGCGGGTACGTAGGGTGCGGATGTAGTCCTTGCTCAGCTCGTCGACCATGGCGCCGCGGACCTGCGCCGTCGCATTGGCGATACTGGCCACCGTCAGGGTGATCACCGGAATGGTGATGGTGGCCGCCCAGCGGCCCGGGTCGTCGGTGAGATGCGTGAAACCGGTGGGGGGGAGCAGCTTCAGGTTGATGGCGAGCACGGTGACCAGGATGATCGCGATCAGCATGTGAGGTACGAGCTGGCCGACGAGCGAGGCTCCCTGGGCTACGCGGTCGACGACACCACCACGGCTGGCCGCCAGCACACCGAGCATGACACTGATGAGGGCCGTGAGGATCAGTGCGACGACGATGACGGACAGGGTGACGCCCAGCCGCGTCGGCACGGCCTGGACGACCGGCTCGCTGGTGAAGTACGAGACGCCGAGGTCGCCTCGCGCTGCGTGGGCCAGCCAGTCGAGATACTGGACCAAGACCGGCCGATCGAGCCCCATCTGAGCTTTGCGTGCATGCAGCGTCTCGGGCGTCGCGCTGGGGCCAAGGAGGCTCCTGACCACGCTGTCGAACGAAAGGCTCAGCAGGAAGAACGTGATCAATGTGACGAGGAGAGCGAGCACCACACCTGCGCCGAGCCGCCGGAGTACATAGGCTAGCAAGGTGTTCTCCGTTATCCGGACAGGCCGAAGGCGCGAACGGTGTTGAACGTCAGCGAGCCGTCACCGAGATAGGTGATGCCTTTTTTGGTTACCCAGTGGACCGCGACGTAGAAGAGGGGGGCGTTCCACGCATCCCGGACCGCGGTGGCGTTGACATGCCTGTAGGCATCGGCTGCCTGCCGCGGATCAATTGTCTGAGTCGCCTGCTCCACCTGTGGCGTGAGGTCCGGATCCTCCGCGTGGAAGGGGTTGAACGCTCCGTCCTTGGAGAAATATCTGGACGCGTCACCCGCAGTCGTCTCCAGCCCGGCAATTAGGAAGAACGCCGGATATTTCTTCGAGCTGATCGCCGCGTCGGTCTGCTGTGGGGGAACCGGTTCCCACGTCGTCGTGATTCCGATAGCGGCCAGGGACTGGGTGATTGTCGGTGCGAACGACTTGGCTAAGAAAAATTCCGGCATCGTTACCGAGAATCCGTTGGGATATCCGGCCTCGGCCAGCAGTCTCTTCGCGCGCTGTGGATCGTAGGCGTACGTCGTGTTCAGTGCCGGGTCATACGCCGGGTCCTTGGGGTTGAACACCTGCTCGGTCGGCTTACCCGAGCCCCTGAGCAGCTGTTCGACGATCTTCTCGCGGTCGAACGCCATGTTGATGGCTTGCCGGACCCGTGGATCGCCCAGCGGTTTGAGCGACTCCCCTGTACGGTCGGCGAGAACCAGCGAGGCCAGCGAGTGGGCCTCGACGACGGCGGCGTCAAAGCCGGCCGCCCGCAGCCGGTCCACGTTTGTCACCTCGACGGTACCGGCGTTGACCTCACCCGCCTGCAGGGCGTTGAGGGCAGCGGTTCGGTCCCGGATGACCGAGATTTTGACGGTCTTGAACGGGTACGCCTGAACGTTCCAGTAGTCCTCGCGGCGATCGAGCACGTAGGTCGATCCGTTCACCGTCTGTCCGGTGTTCAGGACGTATGGGCCCGAACCGACCGGGTTCAGCGCGGTACGTTTGTCGTTCAGCGTCGCTGGATCGCCGATCACGCCCGCGCCGCTCACTGCCAGCGAGTCCAGCAGTGCGCCGTCCGGATGGGAGAGTCGGAGGACGACGGTGCGGTCGTCGGGCGCGTCGACCGATTCGAGCGCGCCGAGGACTTGGTCGGTGAATCCTGGCGTGTTCTTGCTCCGCTCGAGGGTGGTCTTCACCGCGACCGCGTTCACCGGGGCACCCGAGCTGAAGGACATTCCCTTGCGCAGCTTCAATGTCAGTGTGCGCCCGCCGTCGGAGTAGTTCCAGCTCTCTGCCGCGTTGGGCTGTAACTTGCCCTTATTGTCCTTCCATATCAGGGTGTCGTAGAGGGCGCTCCACACGAACGAGGACTGGCCGCTTGTCAGTTCAGCGGGATCGAAGGAATTCGGAGTGGCCTGGATGGCAAGGGACAATGTCTGTTCGCGCGACGCGGACGGCCGTCCGCTGCCACCGTCGCCGGACGATTGTTCCTCGCCGGCGCACGAACTCGCGCCGGCGAGTGCCACCGTAGCGAGTGCGGCGCCGAGTACCTGCCTGCGGGATAATGCGCCGTCTATCATAAGATCCTCTTCTCTGCAAGAAGTGACTTGGGTAGCGACCAGAGACATGGACTGTTGTTCACAGGTCCACGTCGGAGCCGGTGGAACTCAGACCCGCGACGATCCCGATGAGGTGGGGAGTCGCCAGCGACATGCTGCTCACCCACTACGGGCGGCGAGGCGAGCGGCTCCGACCGCTGGGCTCCACGGCTCGATCGCAGCGGCCACTGCTCGGAGCCTCGATCACTTGCTGCCTTCTGTTTGGGGTGGAAAAGGATTGTGACCCGCGGAGGGCGGGTCGGCGCCCCGCCGCGGGCTACTGAGGCGTGCATGCCTTCGTCGTTGCTTACGCGCGTAAGGTTTCTCACGTTAAACCATGCCCCTTACGCGCACAAGTAGCATGGTGGCGGTCTTTGGGAGGGAAGCGCTGCCATGGGTACTCGTCCCCGAGGGGTCACGGCGAGTGACGTCGCGCGGGCGCTGGGCGTCTCTCGCGTCACTGTGAGCTATGTCCTGAACCAGACGCCTGGCCAGTCCATCTCCGAGGCAACGCGGAAGAAGGTGCTCGCCGAGGCCGAGCGGCTCGGGTATCGCCCGCACGCGGCGGCTCGGTCCCTCGCCGGGGGAAGCAGCCGGGTCATCCTGTTCCTGCTGCCTGACTGGCCCGTCGGAGACCACACCACCGGCGAGTATCTGAAGGGAGCAGCGAACGTCCTCAACGCCGCCGGCTACACCCTGACCGCGGGAACCCATCAGACCGGCAGTCAGGCCCGCCCCCTGTGGGAGGCGCTCGACGCCGACCTGGTCGTCCCGGTCGCGCCCCTCACGGACGAGGAACTCGCGGCGCTGCGCCCGGCCTCCGCCCCGCGGGCCCTGGCGGGCGGGGCACTGGCCCCCGAACAGTCACCGATCAGCCGGATCGGGACAGCACTGCAGGTCCAGCACCTCCATGAACTGGGGCACACCCGACTGGTCTTCGCCGGCTCGAGCGACCCCCGGCTTGCGGGGCTCGTCGCGGCGCGCGCCGCCGAGGTCCGGGAACGCGGACGGGAACTCGGTATCGAGGTGATCGACGAACAGTTGATCGCCGACACCGATGACGGGGTCGCCGCCGTCGTCCAGGGCTGGCTGGCGGCGGCCGTCACTGGTGTCGTGGCCTTCAACGACAATGTCGCGGCCCATGTGGTTCGCGCGGCGGTCCGTGGCGGCGTGCCGGTGCCCGAGCGGCTCGCCGTGGTCGGCCATGACGACAGCCCCCTTGCCCGGCTGTACCTCCCGACGCTGACCAGCGTGCGCGTGGACGCGGCCGGCATGGGCCGGCGCACCGCCCGAGCCGTCCTCCACACCCTCGGAGTAGAAAAGGAACCGCCGGGGCCAGCCGACATCAACGCCACCCTCATACGACGAGAAACCACCTGAGATGATCTGCATGGTCGAAGGCGCCGAGCAGGGCTGTTGCGAACTGGGGCCGGGGCACGTAGAGGTCCGATGGGCCTCATCGCATGCGGGTGGTCACGCCGCCGGACGTCCCGCATAGCACCGCCATACCGTTACGTCACTGTGGGCGGCAACACCAGCCGCTCGCGCACGGAGTCCCACAGCTCCGACGGGATCTCACGCTGCTCGTTCTCCACGAGTTCATCCACACGCTCCGGAGCTGATACGCCGACGACCGTCGAGCTGATCCGAGGATCGCGTGTCGAGAACTGGAGGGCGAGTGCCGCGAGCGGCACGTGGAACCGGGCGCACTCCTGGTGCAACCACGCGGTGGTGCGGACGATCTCGGGCGATGGCGCGCGATATTGATACCTCGGACGGGCCGAGACCTGCTTCGCGAGCATGCCGCTGGCATACGGTGCGGCATTAATGAAGGACAGGCCGGCGTTGACCGCGTGGTCGATGAGGGCGTCCGCAGAACGATCAAGAAGTGTATACCGGTTGTGGTTCAGGATGACGTCGAAGACGCCGAGGTCGACGTAGCGGCGCATCTCGCTGATGTCACTGCCGGCCACGCCGATTGCCGTGGCCAGGCCGTCGGTACGCAGCTGCACCATCGCCTCGACCGCACCTCCGGGGGCCGTCATGTACCCGAAATCGAAGCGCTCCGGGTCGTGCAGGTAGAACACCTCGAACCGATCAACCCCGAGCCGCTCGGTGCTCTCCCGGAACGATTCCCGCACTCGGCTGCCGGGGAACTCCGTGGCCCACAGCGCGGGATCTGCCTTGGTCGCGAGCACGACATTGCCGGGACCCCCTGCCGCGCTGCGCAACGCCTCGCCGATGCGCCGCTCGCTTTCGCCGTTCGCGTACTCGTTCGAGGTGTCGATGAAGTCGATCGGTGACTCCAACACGCGGCGAATCGTCGCCACCGCCTGCCCCGCCTCGACGTCATAGCCGTAGATTGTCGGGAGCCCGCCCAGCGGGCTCGTTCCGACGCAGACCACGGGAACCTCGGGTCCGTCGGTACCTAGGGTCTGTTCCAAGTTCGGATCATGGGGTTGGCAGGCTGCGTAGCCAGAGGATGGATCCGCGCAGGTGGAGTCCTGCGGCGTAGCTTTCGGGTGTCTTGTCGTAGCGGGTGGCCAGACCCCGCCATTCCTTGATCTTGTTTGATTGAGGACCGCCCGGTCCGCCCAGTCCCACCGGGGCCTGGGCTGGGTACGGCGCAGCACCGTGACCTCATGCCGTAGCACCAGCAATTCCAAGTCCTTGGCGGCCGACGAGCGACCGAGTAGAACCAGCCAGCCACAGACCCGAACGAAGATCAGGTACAGCAGGCGCACGGACATAGTTGACCATCATGCGGCCGACCCCGCGCCGGCGCATCGCCCCAGGTCACAGGCTCAGGCCGACTTCTGGCACCCCACAGGCGACTACCGCGAGGAGGGTACCGGTGGGGGTGCGGAGGCGGTTGGTGGTGGTGAGGTCGTCGGCGTCGACCCAGGTGTGGTCGGTTTCGTCCCAGAAGGGGTGGTGGTCGGTGGCGGTGAGGGTGGCATCGGGGCCGGGGGTGTCGAGGGTGATGTCGACGAGGTGTTTGTCGCCGGTGCCGATGATCAGGTTGGTGACGGTGTGGGGTTCGGTGCGGCCGGTGGTGGGGTCGGTGGCGAGGACCTGGTCACCGACATGGACGTCGCGGATGGGTTTGTGGGTTCCGTCGGCCATGAGGACGCCGGTGGCGCCGTCGAAACTGTTGCGGCCGGTGCAGCCGCGGACGGCGCGGCCGAGACCACCGGCGGCAGCGCCTTCCGGTGCCGCGATGAGACCATCGGTCAGCACGGTGACGCCGGCTATGGCGGCGATGCCGGCACCGACGCCTATGTACATGCAAGCGTCGCCGCAACGATCGCGAGAAAGGCCGCCGCTGACGGTGCTGCCTGGGCACTGAGCGCTGCACACTGTGGGGTTTGCTGCGCTCCCGCGCGCCAGGGTGCGGTTCAGGTCGTCCTGCGAGGCGCGGGAGGGATCGAAAGTGTAGCCGCGTGCCGGGGCGGGTGGTTTCACCCCGGCGAGGGAGGCTCTGACGCCGGCCCAGAACTTGTCCGCTCCCATCCGGGCGATCTGGCGCTGCGCCTCCGCGCTCAGGGCCGGGGGACGCGGGGGGCCGGTTTGATCCGAGCCCTCTGCATGGGGCGAGGGCGGCGTTGACGCCGGCCCAGAACCTGTCCGTGATCTGGCGCTGCGCCTCCGGCTTCAGGACCATGGGTGGCGGGGGCGGCCCTGTAAACGATGGGGCTGGGAAATCTGTCGAGGCGGAGAGCGCCGGCGATGGGGTCGGCGAAGAAACCGGTGGGGTCGTTGTAGGTCAGCGGGTTCGCGTCGGCGTAGGTGTAACGGTTGGCGGCGGCGGTACCGCTGATGGGCAGGTTCGCCGTGTCACGGCTGGCGAACGTGCCGGTGCCCGGGGTGTACCAGCGGGCCTGGGCGGAGACCCGGTCGGTGTCCGGATCGGTCCAGCTGCCCTGGAAGCCGACATGCACGGCCGGGTTCCCCGCGACGACGGGTTCACCGAACGGGTCGTAGCTGCGGCTGTCGGTGAGGGTGCCGGTGGTGGTGAAGGCGGCGACGAGATCGCCGTGGGTGTCGGTGAGGGTGGCCCAGTTCCCGGCCGAGGTACCGACCGCGACCAGATCACCGTCGGGGTCGCGGGAGAACAACGACGAGTAGTCGGTGGCGGGTCGCCCGCAGGCCGAGCGGGCCGAGCGTCGACGTGGGGAAGTCGACGAGGTTCGCGGTGACGATGGCGTGCGCGCCGTCACGGACGGCGGTCGCGACGACGTGGCGGTCGTCGGAGCCGGGCAGCGTGAACCCGGCCTCGAGGTCTTCCCAGCCTTCGACGAGGGCATCGTCGACTCGGGCCGACACCAGAGGAGCCGAATCTGATTATCAGATAGGATGGGTACATGCGGACGATGACCGCCACCGAGGCATCCCGGAGCTTCTCCGACCTGCTCGACGCCATCGAGCGCGGCGAAACCGTGACGATCACCCGGGGCAACCATCCCGTCGCCGAAATCGGACCCGCCCGCAGGCGAACCGGCGCGGACCTCCGTGCGGCCCTCGCCGACATCCCAGCACCCGACGACCGATTCGAAGACGACATCGCGACGGCGGTGGGCCTGCTGGATGCCGAGCGTGGTGACCCGTGGGCCGACGCCTGATTCTCGACACCAACGTCCTGATCGCCTACGAGCGCGGCACGATCGACCGGTCAGCCCTCGACGACGACGAACTCGCTGTCGCCGCGATCACCATCGCCGAGTACCGAGTCGGGATCGAACTGGCCGACACCGTCGAACGCGCCGCCTCGCGGGCACGTGCTCTGGCCGCGATCGAAAGCGTGGTCGACGTCCTCGCCTACACCCACGCGACAGCGGTCCACCACGCCCGCCTCATCGCCCATGTACGCAGAACCGGCGCCCGGCGTGGCGCACACGATCTCATCATCGCCGCTCACGCCGCCGAGACCGGACGCACTGTCGTGACTCGCGACCTCAAGGCCGGCTTCGCGGAGCTTCCCGGCATCCTCGCCGTCGACACCCCGTGAAGCTCGCAACCGCTCCAGGAAGTGTGTCGCCGCCGCGACCAGGTGACTGCCCGGCGATTCTTCGTTCGGGCGCCGACGCAGGGGCGCCGGCCGGTCGAGGTCACGACCGGCCAGGCACCGGTCTACCCGAGGATCCTCGACTTAGCTGCTGTCCGAAGCCTGCCACGTCGACGCCGCCCGGGAGAACAACCGGATCGAAGCCACCACGGCCGCCGGAAAGCACAACTCCGGCCGATGCGCGGGCTGAAACGCCCTGCGCTCGGTCCAGACAGTCCCGCCCCGCTGGCATCCTCGTTCATCCGGTCCAGCGCGGCTCGGCGTTCGGCGCGGCGCCGCTCCTGGTAGGTCAGCAGGTCGGTGAACAGGACGCGGCGGTGGCGGCCGGGCTGGTCGAAGGGGATCTGGCCCTCCTCAACGAGGATCTTCTCTTCTGGGACGAGGTCCAGGACCTCTTCGATCCCGACCTCATGGGAGCCCTTCCCGACCTCTTCGTCCCCGACGCCTCCGTCGCGGACTGGTAGGCCCTCGCACGGCCGCGCCGGCTTCCCGCTCCTACGGCCACGTTCACGGACGCCGTTCTGGCCCGGGCTGCGGCGCCGGGTCCGGATGAGGAACCGAGCGAACGCGGTCCCGCGGAACCCCGGCCCGTTGTCCGTGACCAGCCTGATCCGCCGGATCTCACCGGTCACGGGATCGTGTGGGGCTCCCGAATCCTGATTCGGCCTGTGAACTGGTCTTTTGCGGTTGATGCGCTCTTCCGGGGGAGGTGTCAGGCGGCGTTGCGATATTCGTTGATCATGCCGCCGAGGATGCGTGTGCGACGGACGGTGGACTCCAACGTCGGGGCGACCACGGGTGGCGAGTCGGGTGGGTGCTGGCCGAGGGAGCGGTGAGGCCGGTGGGTGTTGAAGTGCTCGGCGTAGGTGGTGAGGACTGACGTCAGGTGTCGTTCGGAGACGATCAGCAGTCTGTCGGTGCATTCGCGGCGGGCGGTGCCGACCCAGCGTTCCGCGATCGCGTTCGCCTTCGGAGCTTGCGGGGGTGTGCGTACCACGTCGATACCGGCCCCGATGAAGACAGCGTCGAAGGAAGCCGTGAACTTCATGTCGCGGTCACGGATCAGGAACCGGAACCGGTGGCAACGCTCGTCGAGATCCATCAGCAGGTTCCGCGCACGCTGGGTGACCCACGCCGAGGTCGGATGCTTCGTGACCCCGAGAACATGAACACGGCGCGTGGCGTGTTCGACGACGAAGAACACGTAGATCCGCTGCAGGAACACAGTGTCCACCATGAAGAAATCGCAGGCCAGCAGGCCGGAGGCCTGCGCGGACAGGAACGTACGCCAAGAGGCGTCAGCCCGCCGCGGCGCGGGGTCGACACCAGCGCGGTGCAGGATCCGCCAGACGGTGGCGACCCCGACCGGGTAGCCCAGCCCGATCAGTTCTCCCTGGATCCTGCGGTGGCCCCAGGTCGGATTCTCCCGCGCGAGACGCAGAACCAGCTCACGGATCTCCCGGCGGACCGGCGGCCGCCCAGGGGTCTTGCGCGGATAGGTCCATTTTCGCGCGAGGAGCTCACGGTGCCAGCGCAGCACGGTGGCCGGGGTGACGAAGAACGAACCCCAGCCGGCCCGGGGTAGCAGCCGGGACAGGGCTGCGAGGATCACCCGATCTGCCGGTTCCAGGGCCGGGCGGTTCACCTGCCGTCGCAACACCGCCACCTGATGCCGCAGGACGAGGAGCTCGACGTCCTTCGCGGTGTCCCCACGGACCCGGAGCAGCATCAGCCCGAGAGCGTTGCGTGTCAGGGCGTAGAGCAACGACCACACCATGACCATCCAGCCTGCCCGATGTGGGCCCTGTCCGGCAGGCAAACGCGCAGGTCACCGCTCGAATCGGGGTTCTGGAGCCCCACAGGGTGTCGCGGAGCAGCACCGCAGCGATCAGAGCAGGTGCGGCGTCGGGGACACCCCGGCCCAGGGTGAGCGCAACCCGCACCGCGTGCGCCAACGCGGGTGTGCCGGCCACAGCGCGGCCGGCACACCAGACCTGGGCCAGGCCCAGCGCCACGTCGACCACCGGCGCCCGGGGCGGCGCGAGCACAGACCGCCGCACCAGCACCGGCTCCACCGCGACGGCCGACGACAATGAGCCGGCGGCGGGTGGCGGCAGGAATCGTCCCGACGCCGCGGGAACCCGGCGCGGCCCGCTGACGTGTACCGCGCCGCGGGATAACCGACCACCCACCCCACCGGGAACGTTCCCGTCCACGGCGGCGCCACGGCCCCCAACGGCCCCGTGCACGCCCGATCCCCACGCAGCGTAACCCCGGGGCAGGGTGCGCGGATGAACCACCGCCAGCCGACGCGCAACGCTCTTACCGCACCCCACCCACCCCAGAACCGCAGAAAAGTAACAGACCGTAACCATCGTTGGGGCGGTGGCGGGCCCTCAGATCCCGGCCTAGACAGACAAAGGCGACACCCAAAACAAGATCGTTCCCAGCACGCCAACGCGAAATGCGCACACCATGCGCACACCAACCCGTTTTGATCTTGTCAAAATGATCTTTGACTTTGTAAAACCGCAGGTCAGGGGCTATCTGTCTGGAGCCGGCGAGGGGACTCGAACCCCTAACCGCTCGATTACAAGACGAGCCACCGTGTATCCGGGCGTACCGGAACGTGTTGCACCGTGCCGCAAAATCCGAGGTCAGGGCGATTTACGTGCCGGAACGTGCCGGCGCGTGCCGCGTCGTGCCGGCACATCCGCGCACACAATGCGCACACACGCCGCCCGGGTGCGGCGCACGACACACCGGTATGGCAGACATGTATAGCTTTCTGGGCACAAAGCCCGCCCCGACTACGGTACGTAGTTGATTGCGGCCTAGTGTGGGATCTGCGCGGAGACCGCGGGCCGGATCGGGGGGCGCAGTACTCAGCGGAGCGGGAGTCGACGGACCCGTACGTGGGTGGTGCTGAGCGATATGACGACGCCCTGTTCGAGGTCGGCTTCCAGCGCAGGCAGATTGGCCAGCAGCAGGGCGGCTTGTGCGTCGGGCTTGAGCTGGTCGCCGGATCGGAGCAGGACCAGCGAGGGAGCGGTGCCCCGGCTGAGTGCGAGCAGAGTCGTGAAGTCGCTGTCGGCCGAGATGATCGAACGTCTCTCGGCGACGGCGAACGCGCTGACCTCGGTATCCGGGGAACCGCCAAGCCCGTGCTCGAGGACGTGTGTTGTGTCGATGCCCTTGTCGCGCAGCAGTTCGGCGACCCGCGGTGAGAGGTTCTCGTCGACGAGAAACCTCATGCGGCGATGAACGGACGCTCTTGCGGCATTGTCTCCGCCGCGAACGCGAGAGCGGCGAGCACGTCGTCGCGGGTGAGCGACGGATAGTCGGCGAGCAGCTCCTCGACCGTCGAGCCGGCCGCGAGCTGGCCCAGCACCGCGGACACGGTGACCCGGGTACCGCGAATCGCCGGCGCGCCCGCCATGATCGCGGGATCGGCGGTGATGCGGCTGACGACGGCCATGGCCACGAGTCTACCGTCGGAAGCCTGTTGCATCGGCGGAGTCCGGCACCGCGGATCCTGATCAGTCGTGACGGCACTGTTGCACCGGCAGCGCCCGTTGTCCGAGAGGGCTCTGTTGCGTCCGGCGAAGGCGGGGCATGCCAGGGGCCGGGGCATCTGCTGGTCAGACGGCTGCGGCGAGCCTGCACCCTTCCCAGACTCCGCCTGCTACTCGGCCGTACCGACACGGACACCCGACCGCGGCTCCGCCTCGTCTAGGGGAGTAGGGGACTGTTTCAAGATCTTGGAACAGTCCCCTCGTGACCACTTCGTTGCCCTGCCATGGGTTTCATGGGGGACGCGTGTCGATTGGTGGTCCGACGGTCGCGCTGGTACGGATCCCTTGCCCGGGCTGCGGGCGGTATGCAGCCGGGCAAGACGCGGCCGGAGCTAGGTTCAGCGCGATGAATCCGCAGGTAGGCGGCTTGGAATGTCTAGGTGTCGAGCGAGATGCACGGCGCCACGATGTTCGGGTAGTGGTTCGTATTGTGGACGGTTCTGTCCGCCGACACGGATCTCAAACCGCAGATCGCCACCACCTACAACTCCTACCCGGGCACGGTCGCGAACCGGTCAACCTCACCCTGCTCAGCACAGTGCGGCGGCAGCCCCGCAACGGTCCTGACGGGTCTGTTGCATCCAGCGATGGCAGCCGATCTTGACCGTAAATCTTCTCGCGAACAGGCGTGCTGACGGCCTCCGCGGCCACTCTCGAGCATCCTGCCGGCAGGCTGAGAGGTCTTCAGACCGGAAGATTTGCGGTCAAGATCGGCTGGTTCGGCTGGATGCAACAGACCCCGCGGGCCTCCTCACCGATGCGCTCACGGTGTGCCTCCACCAGGACGTCGTAGATCCCCAACACCGGCCCAGGTTCTCGTCGAGGGTCATCTCGGCGAGCAGCAGGTCGACCCGCTCGCCCATCGGACGCGACCGATCGCGCGTCAAGGGACCGGCGAAGGCGCCCCGGCCCGCGCTTCGCGCCGGTCGCGGGCCAACACCCGGAAGACAACCACCGCGACCGTCATGGTCAGCCCCATGACGAGGCCGATCGGGCCGATCGAGCCGACGCCGAGTAGTCCGGCCACCGGCGCGGTCGCGCCGGCCAGGCCGAAGTTCGCGGCGCCCATCAGCGCGGCGGCGGTTCCGGCCCTCTCCCCGTGCGGGGCCATGCCGATCACCTGCAGGCAGGGCCCGACGGCGCCTGCCAGGAGGAAGTAGAGCGCCGTCACGAAGGTCACCACCACCACGTTCTCGCCGGCGAATGCCGCGAGCAGCAGGGTGAAGCCGAGGAAGCCGAGCGAGGGCAGTACGTATCGGAGCAGCCGCCGCGGCCCGATCCGGGTGACGAGCCGCGCTGACGTCTGCGCCCCGATCACGAAGCCCACCGCGTTCGCCGCGAAGACCAGGCTGTACCGCTGGGCGGAGAGGCCGTACGTCTCCTGGAAGAGGAACGACGACGAACTCATGTAGGTGAAGACGCTGGAGACCAGCAGACCACCGGCGAGGGCGGCGCCGACGAAGCCGCGATCCGTCACCAGCACGCGGTAACGCCCGAGCGGCGCCCCCGCTCGCCGCACCAACGGGGCCGTCTCCCGGACCAGGAACGCCGCGACGGCGAGCACCGCCAAGCCGTAGAGCGCGATGCAGACGAACAAGCCTCGCCAGGACATGTGGCTCAGCATCAGCGAACCGGCGAAAGGTGCGACAACCGGCGCGAGCCCGGTCACCACGGCGAGCCGGGCTGCCATCCGCACGAACAGGGCACCGTCGAAGAGGTCGCGCACCATGGCCAGGGCCACGACGCCGCTGCCGGCGGCTCCGGCGCCCTGCAGCAGCCGGAAGACGAGCATGACTTCGACGGTGGGCGCCGCGGCGACGCCCAGGCTGCCGGCCACGTGCAGGGCGGTGGCCACCAGCAGGGGCCGGCGCCGCCCGATGCTGTCGCTCCACGGGCCGATGGCCAGCTGGCCCAGCGCGAAGCCGATGGTGGTGGCCGTCAGCGTGAGCTGCACGGCGGCTGCGCTCGTGCCGAAGTCGGCTTGGACGAGCGGGAACGCCGGAATGTAGAAGTCGACCGTGAACGGCCCGAGCGCGACGAGGAAGCCGAGCACGAGCAGGGTGCGGCGTGCGGAATTCACGGGGGCCCTTGTCGATCGGGCAGCCGGTCAACGGCTGCGCACTGCCCCCGGAGGGTCGTTGCCGGCCAGTCCGTGCAACGTTCTACAAAACAGCGTAGGCGGTATGGGAAGCCATCGTCAAGGAGGTGTCAGGCGGTCGTGTCGCGAGCCACCAGGCGCGGCGCGATGAGGTAGTGCACCGGTTGGGTGCGGCCGTCGATGCGCTCCAGCAGCAACCGGGCGCTGCGGGAACCGGTGAGCTGGGCCGACTGGTCGATCGTGGTCAGCGAGATGCGGCCGATCGTCGACATGTAGATATTGTCGTACCCGGCGACGCTGAGGTCTTCCGGAACCCGCAGCCCGAGTTCCTCGGCCGCGCGCAGCACGCCCAGCGCGGCGATGTCCGCGCCGGCGAAGATGGCGGTCGGCGGGATGGGACGGGCCAGCGCTTGCCGGGCGGCCTCGTATCCGCCTTCTTCCGAGTAGCTGGTGACGATGACGTCCGGCTCCAGCCCGTGCCTTCGCATCGTCTCCTCGTAGCCGTCGAGCCGTGGCGTGTGCGACAGGACGTACGGGCGTTCCAGGCCGCCCGAGGGCTGGCTGGTGTGCACGATGCGCCGGTGCCCGAGGGCCACCAGGCGGTCGACCATGAGGCGGGCGCCCTCGAAGTCGTCGCCGACGATCGTGTCGAAGGTGCCGGAGCCGCCATGCCGGGCCAGCACGACCGTCGGCAGGCTCGCGCCCAGCTTCTCCAGCCACGCCTGCTCCATCCAGGGCGCGATGACGATCAGCCCGTCGACCTGCCGGTCGATCAAGGCCTCGATGCTGCGCTTCTGCCGGTCGGGCGAGGTGCCGGCGGCGATCAGGATCTCCTGGTACGGCGTCGGCTCGAACTGTGCCGTGATGCCGTTGATGATCTGCGGCTGGAACGGCGAGGTCAGCTCGGTGAGCATCACGCCGACGGAGTACGAGCGGCCGCGCATGGCCCGGGCGCCGGTGTGCGGGCGGTAGCCGAGCGCGTCGATGGCGGCGGTGACCTTCTCCCGCATACCCTCGCTGACGCCATACGCGTCCCGGACGACCTTGGAGACGGCCGAGACCGACACGCCGGCCTCGCGTGCCACGTCCTGGATGGTGACGCGGCGCGCCTCCTGGCTGTCCGGCGTCGAGACCACCCGCCGATCCTATGGGTGCGGGCGTGCTCGCGAGAGGAAGGACCGCTCGGCGCCCTCGACCACCCGCGCGGACCCCACCACGGCGAACGAGCCCGCCAGCGACCGGTCGTCGGAGTCGAGGCCGACGAAGACGTCCACCAGGGCCGGCTCGACCGCCACCTGGCGGGCGAGACTGGTGTACGCCAGTTGCGAGGCGTCGATCTCGAACGTGACGCGGCGGCTCTCGCCGGCGGCCAGCTCGACCCGGGTGAAGCCGGCGAGCTGCTGGGCGGGCCGGGTCACCGGTGAGGTGTTGACCCGCAGGTAGAGCTGCATCACCGTGGCCCCGTCCCGTGGCCCCGTGTTGGCGACGGTGGCGCTGACGTGGGCCGTGCCGTACGCGTCGATGTCGGCACCGCAGTCGAGGTCGCTCAGCGCGAACGTGGTGTAGCTCAGCCCATGGGCGAACGGCCACAACGGCGTCGCCTCCAGGTCGAGATAGTGGCGGGAGACGCTGGGCGGCAACGGATTGCGGTAGCCCGACCCGGCCTTCTGGTGGTGGTAGACCGGGATCTGGCCGCTGTGCCGGGGCAGGCTGTACGGCATCTTGCCGCAGGGGTTGACCACGCCGAAGAGCACGTCGGCGATCGCCTGGGTGCCGAACGGTCCGGCGTACGGGGCGACGACGATGGCCGCGGCGTCCTGGATGACCTTCGGCAGCGCGTAGGCCCGGCCCTGCACGAGCACGACCGCCAGCGGGGTGCCGGTGGCCGCCACTGCCTCGGCCAGCCGCACCTGCGCCGCCGGCAGGGTGATGTCCGCGGTGTCGCTGGCCTCCCCCTCGGTCCGCTCCCCCGTGAACCACAGGCTCGCCCCGCCCAGCGCCAGCACGACGACGTCCGCCGCCCGCGCCGCCTCGACCGCCGGGTCGAGAGAACCTAGATCCTCGGTCAGGGTGCAGCCGCGCTCGACCCGGACCGTGCGGGCGTGATCACCGATCTCAGCCGCCAGCGAGGGAGCCACGCTGTCGCCGTCCCACGCTCCGAACAGGGCCGAATACCAGGCCGACACGGTCTCCTCGGCGCCGTTCATGGTGCCGAGCTCGCCGCGCATCACGGCCTCGTTGGCCTCGCGCCACGACACGTACGTATAGGTCGGGAACTGGAACGTCGGCGCGTCGGCGTGCGGCCCGATGACGGCGATGTCGAGCCCGCCGGGGGTCAGGGGCAGGATGCCGTTGTTCTGGCCGAGCACGATCGAGCGCCGGGCCAGCTCCAACGACAGGTCGGCGCCCTCGCGGGCCGCCGCGGCCACGTCGATGCTCTCCACCGGGTACGGGTGCTCGAAGAGCCCGACCTCGAACTTCGCCCGCAGGACCCGGCGGACGCAGTTGTCGACGTGCCGCACGTCGACGACCCCGCGCTCGACCTCGGCGGCGAGCACGTCGCCGTACCCGTACGGATTGGGCATCTCGACGTCGAGCCCGGCCCGGATGGCCAGGCGGCCGGCCTCGGCCGCGTCCTTCGCGATCCGCTGCCGGTCGACGAGCTGCTCGAGGGTGGTGTAGTCGGAGGAGACGAAGCCGTCGAAGCCGAGCGTGTCGCGCAGCAGGTCCTGCAGCACCTCCGGCGAGGCCCCGGCGGGTACGCCGTCGACGTCGGCGTACGAGTTCATCACCGACCGCAGCCCGGCCAGGCGAATCGCCGCCTCGAACGGATAGGCGAACAGGTCACGCGTGCGCCGGGCGCCGGACTCGAAGGCCGACAGGTTCAGGCCGCCCGGCGGCGCCGCGTATCCCAGGAAGTGCTTGCCGGTGGCCATCACGCCCTGCGAGACGTCGGTCCCCTGCAGGCCGCGCACATAGGCCACCCCCAAGGCCGCACAGAGGTACGGGTCCTCACCGAACGTCTCGTGCACGCGTCCCCACCGCGGGTCGAGGGCCACGTCGAGCACCGGTGACAGCGCGTGCATCAGACCGGTGCGGCGCATCTGCCGCCGGATCAGGTCGGTCATCTCTTCGACGAGGTCGGGGCTCCATCCGGCGGCGAGCCCTGTGCCGGAGGGGAACACCATGTGCCCACCGTTGAGGAAGCCGCTGAGCGCCTCGGCGTGGAAGAGCACCGGAATTCCGAGCCGGCTACGGGACAGCACCTGTTTCTGGATCGTGCCGACCATCGCGGCCAACTGCGCCGGGTCGTCGAGGATCAGCTGCGCCACATGCCCGGGCGGATGGCGCAGCACGTCCTCGGCGCCGTCGGCGTCGGTGCCGTCGGCCTTCACCAGCGACCACGCCATCCGGGCGGTGAGCTGATGGCATTTCTCGGCGGTGGTCATCTCGGCCAGCAGCAGCTCGGCCCGGTGGCCGGCCTCCAGGTGCTCGTCGCGCCAGGTGGGGCTCATGGGTAGTCCTCCACACGCCATTCGTCGTGCCAGTCGAGGAGGGCGCGTTCCCCGTCGAACCGGAAGGGTAGCCAGACGTAGTCGGCGATCGACGTGTCGATCTCCGTGAGCTCGGACCACGGGCCGTCGTGATGGCCGCCGAACGGGGCGAACCGCTCGGCGTGCATGGCGATCGCCGCCTCGCTGGAAGCGGTGTAGCGCGGCAGCCAGCGGTCGGCCAGCGCGATGTACAGGTCCTGCTTGTGCGGGTGCCGGAAGACCGAGCTGATTTGCGACTGGTAGGAACTACGGCTCGGGTCGCCGGGGTGCGGGTCGTTGAGGACCGTCCACGGGCCGTGGTAGCTGGGGGCGACGGCGACCTCGGACGGGTTCGGGTAGTAGCCGGTCGTGCCCGAGGTGACGAGATAGTGCCGGCCGTTCCGGGCGAAATAGGCGGGCGCTTCCCGGACGTACGGCGGTTGCACCAGCGGGAAGTGGGTGGAGTAATACCCGGTGACGCCGATGTAGTCGTCGGTCAGGTCGGCACAGATCAGCTCGCTGTGCACGCGCTCGAAGTAGTAGTAGCCCTTGCCGTCGGTCGGGTCGACGACCAGGTCGAAGTCCCCGGCGTTCATGCCCAAGGGCTTCAGATCTTTCCCGACCATTTGGTACGGGCCCAGAATGTCGTCCGCCACGAGGACCGTCGAGCGTTGCCCGGCCGGGGACATGACCTTGACCCAGCAGACGTACCGCCACGAGCCCGAATGACGCAGGATATGCGGCCGGTCCATCGACATGGCCGGGTGCAGTGGTGCGGAGGGGTCGTCCACCTCGGGCGGGATGATCAGGCCACGGTCGGTCCAGTTGTAGAGGTCCGGTGACGAATAGCAGCGGACTCCCCAGTGCCAGATGCCGCTGCCCGGCGTCGAGCGTTCCTTGTTCTCGCCGTACCAGTAGAACGTGCCGTCGACGTGCAGAAGGGAGCCACCGTGGGCCTGGATCCGCTTGCCGTCGGTGTCGAGCCAGACCTGGCCGGGCGTGAAGGACGTCCGCATCAGGCCTTCACCAGCCGCACGGCTTGGTAGGGCTTGGCCGGCAGCGGGACGACCGCGAGGGTTTCGTACGTGCCGGGCAGCCGCTCGACGGTGCACTCCCAGGTGTCCAGGACGTCAACGTGCCAGCGGCCCGGGGGCAGGAGGATATGACGCTCCCTCGGCCGGCCGAGGCCGTAGTAGTTGACCAGGTACTCGTCCTGGACACCGGCCCACGGCAGGTCGTAGTCGGACGGTAGAGGCTCGAGCACACCGGTCGGTGAGGCGGCGACGATCTCGGCCAGGAAGCCGATCCGGCGCGGGCTCGTGCCGGTCAACTGACCGCCCTTCGCCCACCAGATCCTCTCCTCGGCGTTCCAGTACGTTTCGCCGTGACCGACGTAACCGCCGCGCACCGCGCCTTCCCAGAATCGGCGCAGCATCTCCTCGCCGGTCAGGTTGCCCCAGTCGAACTCGAGGTCGCCCTCGTAACCGGTCTCGTCGATGACCACCGGCTTGCCCCAGCGCTCGCGCCAGCCGGTGACCTCCTCGACCCGGCCGTGCTGGACGCTGGCGTGGGTGATCCACGGCCGGGTGTGGTCGAAGTGCTCGATGAAGTTGTGGATGGACACCGGGTGCCCGTGCGGGTCCTCGGCGGTGAGGGTCTCACCGATCCGGTCCCAGTCCGCGATCGTCTTGCCGGGTACCGCGTCGTACTCGTTGGCCAGCGAGAACCAGACGTGCGCGTAGCCGGCCAGGCGCCGCACGAGGTACCTGACGACTCGCTCGTCCACCGCCCGTCCCAGATCGGAGAAACCCCATTTGTCGTACGGGTGGAAGAGGATGACGTCGGCCTCGATGCCGAGTTCACCGAGACGGCGAACCTGCTCGTCGAGGCGCGCGAAGAACTCGACGTCGAACCGCGTGTGGTCGAAGGAGCCGTTGACCCGTGGGAACGGGAACTGGACGGGCTCGGCGTTGTTGAAGACGAAATGCTTGGGGAACAGGCACATACGCAGCTTGGTGAAGGGCGACGCGGCCAGCGTTTCCAGCGTCTGCTCCTGCGTCTTGTCGTCCTGGTGGTTCCAGGCGTACGCGGTGGTCCCCCACGGCCGGTAACGGGTTCCGTCCGCGTACGCAAAATGGAAGCCGTCCACCCGGACCGGCCCGTGCGCTCCCGGCGCCGCCGGGCCTACGGTCACCTCGCCCTCGATCCCGTCCAGCGCCGGGGTCGTGGAGGAGGTCACGAACTGCCACGTCCCCTCCTGTTCGGCGAGCGCCCGCAGCCGGTAGGTTCCGTCGCCGTCATAGAAGCCGCCGACCGTCCAGGACCGCTCGCCGCACCGGAACTCGGCGGTCAGCTCGACGTCGATGAACGGGTTCCCGTCCGACGGACCGCTCAGCTGGATCTCCAGCAGCCCCCACCGCGTGGGTGAGCCTGCGACGGTCCACGGCGCCGACGCGTGCGGCGCCGATACGCCGACCGCCGATGGCGCGATGGCGGCGGCGTGCGGCCGGAGAATGACCGGTTCCATCAGCGCGTCGATCTCGGCCCAGAACGCCGCCCTGGCCTGCTCGTCATCGCGCAGCCCCGGGGTCACCCGCAGGAAGAACAGGACGAGAAGCTCACGGACGTCGGCGCGGTCGACGGCCTGCGGCAGGAACCGTTCCAGTACGTCTCGTCCGCCCGGCGCGTCGAGCACCTGCCCGACGGTGATGAAATGCGTCAGCATGGAGACTCCTCAGCGGGGGTGGACGACGACGCGGACCCGATCCAGGTTTTCGACCATGGCGAACGACTCCGCGTGGCCGGACCGGGACGCGGCCACTTTGAGGGACACGTAGTAGGTGCCGGGTTCGGTGAACCGGTGGCTGGCGGTGAAGCCCGTGGTGGCCGGTGTGAAGGTGCCGGATCCGGTGACGTCCCAGCCGGCGGAGACGATCCTTCCGGCGCCGGGCGGTGTCGCGACCTGGGCCCGGAAGTCGACCTTCTCGCCGGCATTGACGTCGACGCGGTCGCGGCCGCGGACGGTGAGGTCGACGACGGGCTGGATGCCGCGCCGCTGGGCGGCCGTCGACGGGACGCGCACCTGGCCGCCGGTGACCGTGTAACGCGTGGACTGCGGTGGGCGCACGCCGCGCTCGGCCCAGGCCGCGAGGTCGCGCAGCGCCTGCTCCACGATCGGGTCGTACGAGACGATCCGGCTGGCCTTGGCCCCGGTGACCGGGCCTTCGAGATGGTCGGCGTTGTCGTTGTAGTACAGGCGGAAGTCGCCCGGGGACTGGACGCGGCGGGCGTACCAGTCGGCGTGCCACGGGTACGCGTCGCTGTCGACCAGGTTGTCGACCACGATGACCTTGCCGTTGATCCGGCCGGTGTAGGTGCCGCCGCCGGCGACGCTGGTCGCGATCGCCGGGCCGACCAGCAACGGCCGCTGCGGATAGCGGCCGCGCAGCGAGTCGAAGACGTCGTAACCCTCGCCCGCCGGCGGGACCTGGTGGCGGTAGTAGGAGGGCAGGGCGACGGCCCAGCGGTCGCCGGTCCGGGCAAGCTCGGCCCGGACGATGTCGCCGAGCGCCGACTGCTCGGTGCCGAGGTAGCCGGGCTTGGACCAGAAGTCGTCGGCGTACGTGGGGTCGAGCTGCTTGATCACGGCGCCGAAGCCGAGCAGGCCGTCCGGCGCCGACAGGCCGAGAACGTAGTCAGGGTCGGCCCAGGCCTTGAGTGGAACGCCCAGGCTCGTGGTCTCGTGCAGCATCGCCGCCTGCACCGGTGTGAGGCCGGTGTACGGGTTACCGGAGCCGCCCGGGCGTACGGCGTCCGCGATCTGGTCGGCCACGTCCCGCAGGACCATCCGGGCCTGCGCGCGCACGAAGAAGTTGATGGGGATGGAGGTGGGCACGCCGAGCACGACCGGGACCGCGCCCTCCCACACTCCGGTGGTGTTCTCGATGGCGCCGACGGTCTGGAAGGAGCCGCCGGACGGGCCGTACAGGTAGCCGTAGATTCGCCGGGACCCGGACCGGTAGTAGGCGGCCGCCGCGGTCTCGGCGAACTTCGCGGCCGCGGCGGCGTGGCGGTAGCCGCCTGTGCCGCTGGTCTGGAGGGTGTACGCGCCGCTGGCGGCCCCGAAGGCGACCGACCGGTCGAGGGCGTTCTCGGTCGAGATCGGGTACGTGTACTGGAAGAAGCGGCCCTGCCACTGCCTGGCCGGCGGCAGGTAGATCGTGAACTTGACTCCCGTACCGTCGAAGTGCCCGGACACCCGGCGATGCGTGACCGGGGTGCTCAGGTCCTGCTCGCTGTCGACGACAGGGTCGGCGTAGAGCGGGTCGACACAGCCGGGCGTGACCTGAACCGGCCCGCCGGGCGTGGCGGCGGCGCAGTCGGGCGGTGCGGCCGACGCGGCACCGGCCGGGACGAGGATGAGGCCGGCGGTGAGAAGGAGAGAGCTCAGGACAGCTTTCATGGCTGCTCCTGGGGGCGGTAGGTCACCGACCGGACGTGCGGTCCGGCGGTGGCGAGCATGCGGCCGGTGAACCCGGACGCGACTTCGGTGGAGAGGTAGCGCCCGTCGAGGCGGGCGAGTTCGTGCGAGCCGGCGGAGAGGACAATCTCGTCGGGCCCGGCGTCGCGTGACGGCGGTGGCACCGCCTCGATCCGCAGGACCGTGTGACCATCCGCGACGGGGAGCGTGGCGAGGACGGCGCCGAGGTCACCGACGCGGGCCGTCGCCTCGACCCGGTCGTGGTGGCGGGTCAGGCCGTACGCGTGCCGGTCGTCGATGCGCACCTCGAAGCGGCCCGGGCCGTCGAGCGTCGCTTCGGCGGACCAGCGCAGATCGCGCACCCGGGTGCACCGCAGGCCGCTGCCGTCGGCGACCCAGCGCAGATGCGGCGGTGAGTCACCGAACACCTCCGTAAAGCCGGTGTCGAGCGGTGGGACCTGGTAGCGGTCCTCGTCGAAAACCGGCCAGCCGTCCACCCAGTCGATGCCGGCCAGGAACGTCTCCCGGCCCAGGACGTGGAAGCCCGGCGTCCAGCCGCGCGGCCGGGTACCCAGATAGACGGCGGCCCAGCCGCCGCCCGGCGCGCGGACCAGGTCGGCGTGGCCGGTGTTCTGCACCGGGTGGATGGTGCTGCGGTGGCTCAGGATCGGGTTGGCCGCACAGCCCTCGAAGGGCCCGGACGGGTGCGGGCCGCGCGCGACGGTGACGGCGTGCCCGCGCTCGGTGCCGCCCTCGGCGAGCAGCAGGTACCAGAGGCCGTCGATGGCGTACAGATGCGGCCCTTCGGCCGCGGCGAGTCCGCTGCCCTGCCAGATCGGGTACGCCGGGGCGAGGAACTTGCCCGACGAGATGTCGAGCGGGGCCTGGCGGATGCCGATCTCGCCGTCGGCGAGGCTCATCGCCTTCCAGCTCAGGTAGCACGTGCCGTCGTCGTCCCAGGCGAGGTCCGGGTCGATGCCGATCGCCTCGGGCACCCGAACCGGCTCGCTCCACGGGCCGGCCGGGTCGTCGGCGGTGACGATCAGCTGGCCGCCGTCGAAGTCGCTGACGTTCGTGGTGACGTAGACGAAACGCCCGTCGTGATGCCGCAGCGTCCCGGCGTACAGCCCGGAGGACGGGCGGCAGTCGCCGCGGGCGAACTGGCTGCGGCGGGTCAGGATGTGGCCGATCTGCGTCCAGCGGATCAGGTCGCGGCTGTGCCAGATCGGCGCGCCGGGAAAGTACTCGAAGCTGGAATGGGCCAGGTAATAGTCGTCACCGACTCGGCAGACCGTCGGGTCGGGATAGAAGCCCGCAATGATCGGCTCAGGCATCGGTCACCGCCCCTCGGAGCGCGACACCGGGTCAGCCACGAGCCAGCGGTGGTCGCCGTGGCCGACCGTCACGGGCTGCTCCGCGCCCGGCACGTGCACCTCGGCCGACGCGCCGACCGGCACGTGCACGTCGAGCCGCAGGTGGCCGGCCGAGCGAAGCCAGGACACCGAGGCTTTCCCGTACGGGGTCAGATGGGTGGCCGCAGCGCCGGTGAGCTCCGGCGTCAGCCGGGGGTGCACGAGCAGGCGCCGATATCCGGGAGCGGCGGGTGCGAGCCCGGCCACCGTGCGGTGCAGCCAGTCGGCCACGGCGCCCAGGGCGTAGTGGTTGAAGGAGGTCATCTCCCCCGGGTTGATGGTGCCGTCCGGGCGCATGCTGTCCCAGCGTTCCCACACCGTGGTGGCGCCCATGGTGACCGGGTAGAGCCAGGACGGGCACTGCGTTTGCAACAACAGGCGGTACGCGACGTCGAGGTGGCCCGTGCTGGTGAGGGCGTCGCAGACCAGTGGCGTGCCGACGAAGCCGGTGGCGATGTGGAACCCGCCGTCGCGCACGAGCTCGGCCAGCCGGTGCCCGGCCGCCACGCGCTGCTCCGCCTCCGGCAGCAGATCCCACTCGATGGCCAGCGCGTACAGGGTCTGCGCGTCGGAGTGGATCCGGCCCTGCGGCGTCACGAAGGCCCGGACGAAGGCGGCCCGTACCTCGTCGGTCAGCGTGCGGTATTTCTCCGCGTCGGCGGCCCGGCCGAGCAGGCGGGCCGATTCGGCCACGATCCACGACGAGCGGGCGAAGTGGGCGGTGGCCACCACGTCGGGGTCGGCCTTGGCCCGGCCGGGGTTTTCCGGCGGAGCTGTCGGGTCGAGCCAGTCACCGAACTGGAAGCCGCCGCGCCAGAGCCGGTCCGGGCCGGCCAGGGCGGCGACCTTGTCGACCCAGGCGCTCATGCTCGGCAGTTGCCGTTCGAGCATCTGCAGGTCGCCGGTGCGCTGGTAGAGCGTCCAGGGCACGACGGTGGCGGCGTCGCCCCAGGCCGCCGCGGGCGTGCGGAACTCCGGGGCGCGATCGATTTCGGGGACGACGTGCGGCACCGAGCCGTCGGGGCGCTGCTCGGCGGCCAGGTCGGCCAGCCAGGAGCGCAGCAGGCCGGCGGTGTCGTACAGGAAGGTCGCGGTCGGCCCGAAGATCTGGATGTCGCCGGTCCAGCCGAGGCGCTCGTCGCGCTGCGGGCAGTCGGTGGGCAGGTCGACGAAGTTGCCGCGGGTGCTCCAGACGACGTTCTCGTGCAGCTGGTTCAGTTGTTCGTGCGAGGAGGAGAACCAGCCGGTGCGGCGCAGGTCCGAGCCGACGACGACCAGCGCGATGTCCTGCTCGCGCAGGTCCGGCACTCCGGTGACCTCGGCGTAGCGGAAGCCGTGCAACGTCAGCGAGGGCTCGAGCACCTCGTCGTGGCCCGACAGCACCCAGGTGTCGGTGGCGCGGGCCGATCGCAGCGGCCGGGTGCCCAGTTCCTTGTCTTCCAGCACCTCGGCGTGGCGGACCACGACCGTCGTTCCCGCGGGCAGGTCCCGGACGCGCAGGCGGATCCATCCGACGGCGTTCTGGCCGAAGTCGACGAGCGTCTTGCCGGCCGGGGAGGTCCACACCTTGCGGGCGGGCAGCACGCTGGTCGGCCGGATCGGAGGGCCGTCCGGGGCGACGAGCCGCGTCAGATCGCCCTCGACGATGTCGACGCCGGTCGCCGGTGCGTCGTGCGGGCGCAGGTCGGTCGTCTGGCCGTCGTACAGGTCGTCGGCCAGCACCTCGCTCGGCCGGGCATGCCAGGTGCCGTCGGTCGCCAGTACGCGGACGGCGCCGTCGAAGGTGGTGATCTCCAGCTGGGCGAGCAGGGCGAGGCGGTCGCCGTAGATCGCGCGCTGGTTGGTCCAGCCGAGCCGTCCGCGGTACCAGCCGTTGCCGAGCACGAACTCCAGGACGTTCTCGCCCGGCCGGATCAGGGTCGTGACGTCGTAGACGTGGTAGCGCAGCCGGTGCTCGTACGATGTCCAACCCGGCGCGAGGACGGTGTCGTCGACGCGGCGGCCGTTGATCGACGGTACGTAGATGCCGTGGGCGGTGGCGTACAGCCGAGCGCTGCGGACCGGCCCGGGCACCTCGACGTGGCCGACGACGACGGGCGCCCGTTCGCCCGGGTCGACCGGGCTGATGAAGCGCGCTGTCCAGTCGGCCGCGTCCAGCAGGCCCGCCTCGACGGTGGCCGCTTCGCTCCACGGGCTCCAGTGATCGCCGTACGCCACCCGGACCTTGACCTCGGCCCGCTCGCGTGAGCGCAACGGCCGGGCCGGCCATGGGACCAGCACCTGCTCGGCGCTGCGCACGGTGAAGACCTTGCCGGCGACCTGGACCTCGTAGGCCGTCTGGCGCCAGCCCTCCTCCGCGCGCGTGACGGTCCAGGAGAGCCGGGGGGCTGGTGCGCCGAGGCCGAGCACCGGGCCGGGCTCGGTGCGGTGTTCGAAACGAGGTGCGCAGGGCTGAACCATGCAGAGACTCCCGTGACGAGGGGTGGAAGGTCAGAGGGCCAGGCGCAGCCGGCGCCGCTCGCGCTGCTTGCGCGGGTCGGCGACCGGCGCGGCCATCTGCAGCCGGCGGGTGTATTCGTGCCGCGGTGCGGTCGCGACCTGGTTCGCCGCACCGAGTTCGACGATCTCTCCGCGATACAGGACGGCGATGCGGTCGCTGATCTCGTTGACGACGCCGAGGTCGTGGCTGATGAACAGGTAGGCCACCCCGGTCGCCTCCTGGATGTCGCGGAACAGGCGCAACACGCGCGCCTGCGTGGTCACGTCGAGCGCGCTCGACGGCTCGTCGCAGACGATCACCGCCGGATCCAGGGCGAGGGCGCGGGCGATGGCCACCCGCTGGCGCTGCCCGCCGGAGAACTCCCGCGGGTATCGGTTCGCCGCGTCAGCGGGCAGGCCGACCGCGTCCAACAGCTCTTTCACGCGGGTGCGTCCGCCCTCGACACCGGCCGTGGTGAGCGGTTCGACGAGGATGTCGCCGACCGTCATGGACGGGTTGAGTGACGAGTACGGGTCCTGGAAGACGACCTGCACGTCGCGGGCGAGCTCGCGGCGGCGGGCCCGGGGGACGTTGCTGATGATCTCGCTGCGGAACTCGACCGTGCCCTCGCTGACCGGGGCCAGGCCGAGGATGGCCCGCCCGATGGTGGTCTTGCCCGAGCCGGACTCGCCGACCAGGCTCAAGGTCTCGCCGGCGGCGAGGTCGAAGGAGACGCCGTGGATGACGGTGGTCGAGGTCCGCCGGCGGCCGGCGAACCGGACGACCAGGTCGCGGACGCGCAGCAGCGGTTGATCGGTCATGTCAGATCTCCATCAGCTCGACGCTGCGGGAGGACGAGAGCAGTTCCCGGGTGTACGCCTGTTGCGGGGACTCGAAGATGGCGTCGACGTCGGCGCGTTCGACGATGTTTCCTTCCTTCATCACGCTCACGGTGTCGCACAGATCCGCGACGACGCCGAGGTTGTGGGTCACCAGGATCATGGCCAGACCGCGCTCCTGGCTCAGTTCGCGCAGCAGTTCGAGGACCTCGGCCTGGACGGTGACGTCGAGGGCGGTGGTGGGCTCGTCGGCCACGATGACGTCCGGGTCGGCGGCGACCGCGCCGCAGATCAGCACGCGCTGGGCCATGCCACCCGAGATCTCGTGCGGGTACAGGCCCATCACCCACTCGGGATCGGTGATGCCCACCCGGACCAGTAATTTGATGATCCGCTCCCGGGCCTGTTTCGCGTCGAGAGTGGTTACCGCGCGCAGCCCGTACGTCAACTGTTTGCCGATGGTGAAGGACGGGTCCAGATTGGACATCGGCTCCTGCGGAACGTACGCGATGCGGCGCCCGCGGGCCGCCCGCATCTTCGCGACGTCGGCCAGCAGATCCTCGCCGTCGAGCAGGACGCTGCCGCCCAGGACCAGCGCCTCGCGCGGGAGGAGGCCCAGGGTGGCGAAGGCGATCTGCGACTTGCCGGAGCCGGACTCCCCCACCAGGCCGTGGATCTCGCCGCGCCGCACATCCAGGTCGGCGCCGTGCACTACCTCCCGGATCTCCCCGCCGGCCATCGGGTAGGCGACCCGCAGTCCCCGGACGGAGAGCACGACATCGTTGGAGCTCCCGACGAGGATCGAGTCCTCGGTCGGCTCGACCTGCTGCGCCGCCGTCACCGCAGCGCGGCGGGCCCGTAGCGACAGTGTCTTGCTGCGGGCCGAGGACTGCAGGACGTCGCTGAGCGCGTTGCCGAGCAGCACCAGGGCCAGGATGGTGAGGCTGATCAGCAGCGCCGGCCAGACCACGGCCCACCGGTTGTTGTAGATGCCGTTGAACGAGTTCTGCAGCACGATGCCCCACGACGCCCCGGCCGGGTCACCGAGGCCGAGGAAGGACACGCCGGCCTCGATGCCGATGCCCGCGGCCAGCACGAACGAGCTCTGGATGATGACCGGCGCCCGTACGGCCCAGAGCACGTGCCGGCCGACGATCCGCAGGTCGGACAGGCCGGCCACGCGGGCCGCGTCGACGTAGAGCTCGTTGCGCACGCCCAGCACGACGTTGCGGACCAGGCGGTAGTAGGTGGGGGCGATCAGCAGGCCGAAGACGGCCATCGCGGCCGGGATGTTCGGGCCGGTCAGGGCGTACAGGGCGATCAGCAGAACGATGCCGGGCAGCGACATGACCACGTCGGAGACGAAGCCCGCCGCGACCTCGAACCGCCCACGATAGAAGCCGGCCACCAAGCCGCTGGTGACACCGACAGCCAGCGAGATCACCAGGATGATGGCGCACGCCAGGACGGTCTGCCGCGAGCCCCACATGAGCCGGGACAGGATGTCGCGGCCGGCGCTGTCCCCGCCGAGCAGGTGCCCGTCGCTGAACGGCGCGGCGTTGGTGGCGTCGAGGTCGGTTTCGGTCGGCGAGTACGGCGCCAGCCACTGGCTGGTCACCGCGACCAGCACGACCGGGGCGAGAAAGGCCAGGCACACGGCGCCCTGCGGGTTGCGCAGGAGTTGCCGGAACACCCGGCGCCGGGTGTCGCCCACTACCCGTTCGGCGGTCATCGGATCCTCGCCTTCGGGTTCAGCACAGTGGTGGCCAGGTCACCGAGGAAGTTCACGACCAGGACGATCACGATCGTCACGAGCACGGTGCCCATCACCATGGGCACGTCGTTGACCTGGGCCGACTGGTTGGCCAGCTGGCCCATGCCGGGCAGCGCGAACACCTGCTCGACGAAGACCGCCCCGCCCAGCAGGCCCAGCGTGGTCAGGCTGAGCACTGTCAGACCGGGTCCGGCGGAGTTGCGCAGCACGTGCCGGAAGATCACGTGCCGTTCGCTGATCCCGCGGGCCCGTAACGTACGGATGTAGTCACGGCCCAGCGTGTCCAGCACCGCGGTCCGGAACTGCGCGGCCGCGCTGGCCACCGCACCGACCAGCAGCGCCAGCACCGGCAGGGTCACCGACTTCGCCCAGCCCGAGACGCTGATCTCGGGCGTGACGTAGCCGGTGGCCGGCAGCACCCGCCAGGCGATGGCGAAGGTGAAGACCAGGACGATGGCGATGATGAACGACGGGATCGCGGTGCCCAGCACGGTCACGAACTGCAGGAGACGGTCGACCCAGCCGCCCTTGACGGCGGCCGTGACGCCGAGCAGCACGCTGAGCACGACCGCCAGGAGCAGGGTGATGATCACCAGGGCGAGGGTGACCGGCACCCTCGACGAGAGCGCCTCGGTCACCGACTGTCCGGTGTAGAACGACTCGCCGAGGTCGCCGGTGACCGCGTCGCGCAGCCAATGCCAGTACTGCACCAGCAGCGGCTGGTCGAGACCGAGAGTGACGACCTCACGCTGGACGTCCTCCGGCCGGGCGTTCAGGCCCAGCACCGCCCGGGCGATGCCGTCCCCGTTACCGAACATCAGCGTGAACGTGGCGAAGGTGACCACCAGCAGCACGGCCAGCGAGCGCGCGAGGTTCTTCAGCAGCGTGAGCATCATCGCAGGTCTCCCGGCTACTTGAAGTCGCGCAGCTTCGGGGTCAGCGCCTCGTGGTCCGAGACGTGATCGATCTTCACGTCCGGGCTGTGCGCGTAGAACCCGTCGGGGTTGACCATCGGCGCGAACCAGGCCTGCTCAATGACGTACCTGTTGATGTCCTGCTGGGCGGTCTTGCGGGTGGCCTCGTCGCCGGTGAGGATCTTCTCCCACAGACCATCCACCGTCGCGTCGGGTTGGTGCTCGAGGTTCCAGTAGCCGGTCGAGCGCACCACGACGTCGATGTCGAGCAGCGACTGGCCGAAGTTGCCGAGCTGCCACAGGACCACCGGGTAGGTGCCGCTGAGCAGGTCACCGATCGCGTTCGCGCCGGAGAGCGGCACCTGCTTGACCTTGATGCCGAGCAGGCCGAGCTGCTGCGTCACGTACGGCATGAGGGTCTCGTGGTTCTGACCGGCCATGGTCGGCAGGCTCAGGTCGAAGCCGCTGGCGTAGCCGGCCTCGGCCATCAGTGCCTTGGCCTTGGTGACATCGAAGGGGTACGGGTCCGCCATGCCGTCGATGTACGCGTCGCTGCCGGGCCGGAAGATCTGGTACGCCGGTTTGCCGTGACCCTGGTAGAGGTTCTTCACCATGGCGTCACGGTCGAAGACCATGTTGATCGCCTGGCGCACCTTCAGGCTGCCCAGAGCCGGGACCTCCTTACCCAGGTGATCGGTGAGCAACAGGCGCGTCGTCTGGCCCTGCATCGTCACCACGTTCAGACCTGAGGCCTCGACCTCGTTGTAGCTGGCCGCCGTGATCAGCGAGCCGTCGACCTGCCCGGTCTTCAGGGCGCTGACGCGCGCGGTCTCGCTCTCGATGACCTTCAAAACCAGTTTCTTGTACGGGTAAGCGGCAGTGTTCCAGTGGCTCTCGTTCTTGGTGAACGTGTACACCGAGCCGCGGGTAGTGGCGGTTTCGTCCAGGACGTACGGACCGGATCCGACCGGCTTGTCGTTGACCTTGCCGGAGTCGAGCAGCGCCTTGGTGGTGATCTTCGGGTTGCAGACCCGTTGAATGATCATGGGCTGCGGCTCGGGCCAGGTGAGGGTGATGTTCTGCGCGTCCGGAGCGTCGGTCTTGAGGCCCTTGTAGTCGCCCTGGGACCCGCCGTGCGAGGTGAGGTACTGGAACGATGCCGCGATGGCGGCCGAGTCGACCGGCGTGCCGTCGGAGAACTTCTGGCCCTCGCGGATGTGCGCGGTGAAGGACTTGCCGTCCGCGCTGACCGTCCACTTGTCGGCGATGTCGGCCTCCGGCTTGCCGAAGGCATCGCACTTGATCAGGGTGTCCCAGATGGCTTCCGGTCCCCAGCCCTGGTATCCTGGCTGGTTCGAGGGGTCCCAGCCGGTGATGTCGGCCGACATGGCGAGCGTGAGCGTGTTCTTGGTGGCGCCGGCGGACGACTCGGCACCTGGCGCCGCTTCTCCGGTGCACCCGGCCAGCAGCGCGGCGAGTGGCGCGGCGAGCGCCACCGCCGAGGCGACGAGTGCTAACTTACTGCGTCGCATGAGGAACTCCTTCGAGGGTGCCGCAGACGGGGCACTCGGGCTTCGAGGGGAGGAGATTTGTGCAACGTTCCACGCGGCACTGTAGGGACGTGCGTCACAGCCCGTCAATAGCCCTGCCGAAACCCCGGGGTAACGATTTTGAAGCGAGCCAATTGTCGCGCCGACTCTTCGTAGAACGTTGCACAACGCCCGCATCGTCAGTACGCTCCGCGACGTGACAGACCCCGAGGGAACCGAACGCACCACCATCCAGGACGTCGCCGCCGCCGCCGGCGTCTCAGTCTCGGCGGTCTCGAAGGTGCTGCGCGGCGCGTACGGAGTCAGCCCGCAGATGCGCACCCGGGTAACCGCCGCGATCGACCGGCTCGGCTATCGCCCGCACACCGGCGCACGGGCGATGCGCGGCCGCACGTACACCGTCGGCGTAGTCCTCGTCGAACTCACCTCGCCGTTCCAGACCGAGGTGGCCAAGGGCATCAGCGACGCGCTCGAGGACACGTCGTACCAGGACATCCTCGTCACCGCCGGCGCGACCCCCGAGCGCCAGAAGAGCCGTATCGAGGCCCTGCTCGACCGCCACGTCGACGGGCTGGTGCTGATCGCGCCCTGGATCGAAGTCGCGTGGATCGAAAAGATCGCGCAAGCCCTCCCGGTGGTAGCTGTCGCCCTGCACGGCACTCCCCGCAACTTCGACACCGTCGTCGACGACGAACGGCTGGGCGCCCAGCTGATGGTCGATCATCTCGTCGCGGCCGGGCACCGGCAGATCGCGCACACCAGCGCGCCGCGGGCCGCGTTCGAGGACACGTTCGTGCTGTCGCACACGGCCCGGCGCCAGGGGTACGAACAGGCGATGCGCGGCCACGGCCTGCGACCGGACGTCATCGAGACCTGGCTGTCGGAGGAGGGCGGCCATCAGGCCGCCCAGCAGGCCTTCGATCGGGCCCGCCCACCGACCGCAATCTTCGCCGGGGCCGACATCGCCGCGTTCGGCGTGCTGCGTGCCGCCGAGGAACGCGGGTTGCGGGTGCCGGAGGACGTGTCGGTAGCCGGCTACGACAACATCTACACCTCCACGATCAACCGGGTCTCCCTGACCACCGTCGACCAGTCCGGCCACGGCACGGGCGCGGAAAGCATCCGTCTGCTGCTCGAACGCATTGAAGGCCGCGCCCAGCCCCGGCAATTCGTCGTGTCCCCGCACCTGGTGACCCGTCGGACCACCACAGCCCCGTCCGGCACCGGGATCAGCAACCGTGGGCGCACGGTCTGAGGCCTCACGCTGGCCCATGGCCCAATGCCACGTAGCGTAAATCGATCATGTGATGGTGGTGGTGAGGGTGTGGATCCTGATCGTGGCCGGAGCGTGGTGGCGGGTGCTGGCGGGTTCGCTGGGTTTCTTGACGCGGTAGTTGTTGTGGCGGGCGCGTTTGACGGCTCGGGGGCAGGTGCGTTCCCGGCGTGGGGGGATCAGGAGGGCCGCGATCTGGGTGAGGTGAACGGGTAGGCGGTCAGTCCAGTCCTGAGGGGGGAATGTCCGCCGTCCCGGTGGCGGTGCGGCGGATCAGGCGCAGTGCTTTGGCAAAGGAGATCGAGTCGGGGTCCAGGTCGGCGGCCGCGGAGGCCTTCGCGGTCAGGGCGCTGATCGCGTGGTGGACGATCAGGTAGGACCAGATCTCCTGATAGGCCAGGTCCGGCAGGCGGGAACGCAGAACGCGTCCGGGGCCACGGAGGTGGGTCTTGAGCTGGTCGTTCGCGGTTTCCTTCTCCCAGCGCTCGTTGTAGGCGGCGGCGAGTTCGTCGGCGCGGGCGCCGGCCGGGTCCGTGATCGTGGACAGCAGCACGATCAATTCGCCGGTGCCGTTCCCGACCCGGTCGGGCACGTCGTACTCGATCACGCGGGCGAGGTGGATGACGGGGAGCCCGCGTTCGTTGAAGGCGTCGGGGACGGTGTTGATGTCGTCCAGATCGAGTCCGGTTCGGGCTGCGCCCAGCAGGCGTTCCCGCCGGGCCCCGCGGATCGTCGGGGTGATCAGCGCTGTCAGGAAGGTCCCGTCGGGCAGGACACGCACGACGGGAAGGTCGAGCCCGGTCGGGGCCCGCCACAGCAAACCCGCTCCGGTCGCCGACGCGGTGTCCCACGCGGCCCAGGAGTAGAAGCCCCGATTGTTTCTGATCACTTCTGGGGGGACCCGCAGCCCGATTGCCCCGTTGACCGCCCGGCGACCCCGGGTGATCTTTGTGTCGGAGTGCTGGGCCACGATGTCGTAGCCGAGGAAACGTGCCCGCCCGGTCTGAGCGTGGGTGATCAGCGTCTTCTCGGCGGACAGTTCCAGCCTGAGGTCGTCGCGAAGGAACTGCCGCACCCTTTCAGTGATCTCCTGTGCTTCGGCTTTCGGCCCGCTGAACCCGAACAGAATATCGTCCGCTTATGCCGAGGGCCGGGTTATGCCGACTGGCCCGGCGGATGACCTGGTCGGGACGGTGGGCGGCTTGCTGGTGTCGGCATAATCCTGCGGGGTGGGCGGGTGGTCTGCCTGTCTGGAGTGGTCAGTGTTTTCCTCCAGACAGGTGGATGATCATGGAGATGGGTGTGGATCCGGGCTGCGTGCAGCCGGACGTGGCGCTGCTGGTGGAGTTCCGCGGCTGGCTGGACCGGGAACGGGGCCTGTCGCCGGTGTCGGTGCGCTGCTATGCGAAGCAGTCGAAGGTGTTCCTGGCCGGGATCGGCGGGGCGGGGGCGGTCAGTGGGCTGGACGCGGGCAAGGTCACCGCGTTCATGGTGGCCTGGACGGCTGGTCGGAATACCTGGTCGGCGAAGGCGATGGTGACGTCGCTGCGGGCGTTCCTGCGGTTCGCGCATGCGACGGGGCGGACGGCTGTCTCGCTGGCGGGGGCGGTTCCCGCGGTCGCGTCGTGGCGGATGTCGGCGTTGCCCCGCGGTCTGAAGGCCTCGGAGATCGAGCGGCTGCTGACCGGCTGTGACCGGGACACGGCGGTCGGCCTGCGTGACTACGCGGTCCTGTCCCTGCTGGCCCGGCTCGGCCTGCGGAGTGCCGAGGCCGCCGGGCTGCGGCTGGACGACATCGACTGGCGGGCGGGCGAGATCGCCGTTACCGGCAAGGGCAGCCGGACCGAGCGGCTCCCGCTGCCGGCACCGGCAGGGGAGGCGATCGCCGCCTGGCTGACGGGCGGCCGGCCGCGGTGCGAGTCACGGTCGGTGTTCGTGACGGTGCGCAGGCCCTACCGGCCGCTGACGCCGGAATCGGTCCGGGCGGTCATGGGCAGGGCCTGCGAGCGGGCCGGGCTCGAGCGGCGGGGCACCCACCGGTTCCGGCACGCGCTGGCGACCGAGATGCTGCGGGCCGGGGCATCGCTGCCCGAGGTGGGGCAGGTACTGCGGCACCGCAGCCAGCTGTCGACCTCGCTTTATGCCAAGGTCGACCAGAACACGCTGCGCCCGCTGGCGCGCCCGTGGCCGGGAGCCGGCCAGTGAGCGGGCTGCGGGCAAGGGCCGAGGAGTACCTGGCCATGCGCAGGGCCCTGGGGTTCAAGCTGGAGAGCCACGGGCCGAGGCTGATGAGCTTCGTCCGCTTCTGCGACGAGCGTGATGCCACCACGGTGACCACGGACCTGGCGGTGGAATGGGCGACCTCGACCGGCAGCGACCACGAGGCCTACCAGGCCCGCCGCCTCGACGTGGTGCGGATCTTCGCCCGCCATCTGCAGCCGCTGGACCCGGCCACCGAGGTCCCGCCCGCCGACGTGCTGGACCGCCGCCAGTGGCGGATCCCGCCCTACCTCTACTCCCCGCAGGAAGTCACTGCCCTGATGAGCGCGGCCGGCAGGCTCCGGCCGGCGATCCGGGCGGCGACCTGGCGGACGCTCATCGGCCTGCTGGCCGTGACCGGCATGCGCCAGGGCGAGGCATGCCGCCTCGGCCGCGACGACGTCGACCTGAACGCCGAGACGATCGTGATCGAGGACTCCAAGTTCGGCAAGTCCCGCGTGGTGTTCCTGCACCCGACCGCGGCCGCTGCGCTGCGCGTCTACACGCGGGCCCGGGATGCGGCGTTCCTGCAGGCGGAGGCAGGCACGTTCTTTGTCAACAGCCTGGGCCGGCCGCTGGACAGCCGCAACACCCCCACGACGTTCGCCGGGCTCGTGACGGCGGCGGGCATCAAAGCACCGCCCGGGCAGCGGGCCCCGCGGCTGCACGACCTGCGGCACGTCTTCACGGTCGCGACACTGCTGGACTGGTACCGCGATGGCGGCGACGTCCAGGCCCGCCTCCCGGCCCTGTCCACCTGGCTAGGGCATATCGATCCGAAATCCACATACTGGTACCTCTCGGCCGTCCCCGAACTCCTCGCCCTGGCCGCCGTCAGGCTAGAACCCGCCGGGCAGGAACAGACGGCATCGTGACGGACCTGGCCCCCGTCCTGCAGGGGTTCTTCACCGACCGACTGGCCCGGCAGAAGAAGGCCAGCCCGAACACCGTCGCCGCCTACCGCGACACCTGCCGGCTCCTGCTTGCCTTCGCCCAGAGCAAGACCGGCAAACCGCCCAGCTCCCTCAGCCTCGCCGACCTGAACGCCACGCTCATCGGCGAGTTCCTTCATCACCTTGAAGAACAGCGAGGGAACGGAACCGCCACCCGCAACGCCCGCCTGGCCGCGATCCACTCCCTGTTCACCTACGCCGCCCCCAGAGCTCCCGAGCACGCCGCCGTGATCAGCCAGGTCCTGGCGATCCCACCGCGGCGGCGCGAACGGGCGATCGTCAGCTACCTCACCGCCGAGGAGATCGACGCGCTGGTCGCGGCACCCGACCGCAGCACCTGGCACGGCCGCCGCGACCGGTCCCTGCTCCTGCTCGACGTCCAGACCGGGCTGCGCGTCTCCGAACTCACCGGCCTGAACAGGCAGGACATACACCTCGGCGCCGGCCCGCACGTCCGCTGCCACGGCAAGGGCCGCAAGGACCGGGCCACCCCACTCACCACCCAAACCGTCAAGGTCATACGGACCTGGCTCGCCGAACTCAGCCCCGACCCCACCGGCCCGCTGTTCCCCACCCAGCCCGGCGGCCGGCTCTCCCGTGACGCCGTCGAGCGCCTCGTCGCCAAGCACACCGCCACCGCCGCGGACACCTGCCCATCGATCAAGGAAAAGCACGTCACCCCGCACACGCTGAGGCACTCCGCAGCCATGACGCTACTGAAAGCCGGAGTCGACACCTCCGTCATCGCACTCTGGCTAGGTCACGAAGGGACCGAAACAACCCAGATCTACCTTCACGCCGACATGACCATCAAGGAGCAGGCCCTCGCCCGCGTCCAGCAGCCCGGCACCAGCCCCGGCCGCTACCGGCCACCCGACAGCCTGCTCACCTTCCTCGACAACCTCTAGCTACCGCCAGCACCCACCGGGTTATGCCGCCCCCACGACGAGGACCTGCCTGACACGCAGACCCTCCAGCAGTCCGGTCGGCATAACCCGGCCCTCGGCATAAGCGGACTTATGCCGACGTCGGCATAAGTCGGCGTACCTTACGTACCGTAGCCGCCGATAGCTGGGATCGTGGGGATCCTGGCTGGGCAGCTGGCGGCGTTGCTGGCGAAGCCGGCGTAATGCTGGCCGGTCGCCGTGCCGTCGGGCACGCGCGATCGCATATTCGATTTTCTGGTAGGCAGGGTTGGATGCCCTGCGTTCGCCCCGGTTGTAGTCCGGGAGCAGGTGTGTCACGACGAAGCTGTCCAGCCGGTCGAGATATATATTGGAAAGGATCGGGGACGCCGGACCGCCCTGTACCGTTCCGGACAGTGTCGCTCCCCATTTCCAGTCCTCCAGATACCCCGCGCGCAGCATGGCCTTCAGGAGCCCCAGGAACCGGTTGTCGTGGATTCTCTCGCCCACCGTGTCGAGCATGACCTGATGGTCGAGCTCCTCGAAACAGCGGGCGATGTCGCCCTCAATGAACCAGTGCGTCCCCTTCCAGACATCGACCACCTCACCGAGTGCGGTGTGGCAGGCTCTGCCTGGGCGGAACCCGTGGGAGTGGTCGGAGAAGGTCGGCTCGTAGTACGCCTCCAACAGCAGGCGCACCACCTCGGCGACCAGCTTGTCCGACCAGGTCGGCAGGCCCAGCGGGCGTTTCTTCCCGTTCTTCTTCGGGATGTGCACCCGCTTCACCGGTTTCCATCGGTAGCGCTCGTGGCGCATCGCATCGATGATGCGGTCGATGGTAGCCAGCGACATGCCGTCCACGGTCTCCCCGGGCGTCATCGCACCCTTGTTGGAGTACAGACGCCCGTAGGCCACCAGGTACAGCGCCGCGTTGAACAACTGTCGATACACCCGCTCCAGCGGCAGTCCTCTCCTTCCACGTTCACGGAGGACACCAAGGACCATTTCGGCGCTCTGCATTACGCATGCCTTCCGTCCGTTGAGTATCCGGCCACCTGTTCCCCTTCGCCCTGTCGACATCTTTCATGCCGTCCCCGGTGGGGCGTTACTCCCACGACTACTATGGAAACTCCGTCACCTTAGGGCTCGCGCCCCTTAGGCGATCCCGCGGTACGTCCCTGCTGTACGTATCGAGCGCGACTTAGGCGTTCCACTCATCTCCTTGAATGCCCTCACTGGGCATCGCCCCACGACCCGAAGGATGCACCAGCCCACGGATCTGGCCAGTGCAGGACGTGGCATCGGTTTCAGACGTCTTTCCGATGGGTCCTCACATCTACCGTCTGGAGATTGGAATTCAGGCAATCCAGCTTTCGCCATATCACGCGGGTTCAACGGCGGCCCGCCTTCGACGCCTTCGCGACGCCCGCCGTCTTCTGGCATGCTGCTGTCCCCCGACACCCTTTCGGACCGAGGTAAGCCAGCGAACCCAAGGATCCTCCTCCGAATCCATCCCAGCTGCGCTGGGGATACAACAGAGCGCCTCACGGCGCACTCCCCGCATGACAGTCTCCCGTCACGGGGCTCTTACCATCCGGTCGGCAGGATACCGTCCGTCCACCGCCACTGGGCGAAGAGAGCAGGGGCACGCGCTACGAGCCCTTTCCACCACGCCTTGAAGCGGCTGACAGATCGTAGCCGTCTATATTTTCGTCGAGCCCATCGCATCAGGTAGGTGTTGATGCGCTGCAGGAGCGGATAGAGCGCTGACCGGTAGAACCGGCCATAGTAGTTCATCCATCCACGCACGATGGGGTTCAGCCATCGCCCTATCTGTCAGCATGGCCGGGCTGTGCCCTACTGGTGGACTCCGGTGACATCCGGGTGGAGCTCGTGAGGGGACCCCGCTTCAACTGACCCGCACGCGCTCCGGGGGTCCGACCGCGGACCGCGGTAGAGGACGACGGCCACGCCCTGGCCGTCGTCTCGGCAGCGTCCACCGGTATCGGCCCGCCGATGCCCTTCAGACAGAACGCCCACAGGTGCGCCGCGACGCTCTCGATGGTCTCGTCGCCGGCCGCGAAGGTCTGGTGGTGGTAGACAGCCATCAGCATCTTGTTGATCAGCGCCGCGTCACGGTCCGGATCCGTCGAGTGCAGCAGCCCAGCCGCCTGGCCCGCTCGCAACTCTCCGGCGATCAGGTCCGTGATCGGCTGGATGGCGCGGGCCATGTCCTGCGGGAACCGCTGGGTCAACCGCCAGTGCTGGGTCGTGATGAACCGCGGCCCGGCGCCGACTCGGAATGCATCTGCGTCGACCTCGGTAGCGGCCGATCGGCGTTGGTCTCGGCAGAGACGGCGCCGGAGGCGTCGAGACGGATCTCGGGGTGGTGGGGTGGTTCGTAGGGGGCCGACCACGCAAAACGCTCGGCTGGGACACCCCAGCCGAGCGCCTCGCTAAGCTCCTCGCAGCCTGATCAACGAACCGCGTTGTGACGACCCCTGGAATCCGCCGATGTTCTCCGACGACGAGGACGCGACGCTCACCGGTGCGGCCGTGCTCGCCGAGGCGGCCCGGACCGTCGACGCCCGATGGGCGCTGGCCGCCTTCCGGACCGGCCTCGACGCCCGGACCACGCCACTGCTGCGTCGCTGCGCGGAGATCGTCGCCGAGGCCGGCGCCAGGATCGCCGTGGAGTTCAGCCCGCTCGGCGTCGTCTCGAACATCGCCGACGCTCGCGCCGTGGTCGCCGCCATCGGCCCCGAACACTCGGGCGTCCTCATCGCGACACCCGGCACTTCTTCTGAGGCACCAGCACCTGGGAGCCGACCACTCGGCGACGGGTCCGTTCGGGCAGGTCACGAGGATACTGGGTGCCCGGCGTCCCGCAGGCCGTCGAGCGCTGGCGCCGCCGAGCGGTCGTCAGGTGATGACATCCGCGCGGGCCGCGAGAATAGCCTGAAGACGCGCCTCGACGCCGCCGACCGAGTGGTCGTCGGTGAAGACGTAGGGTCGTTGCCGTTCGATCGCGTCGACGACGTGGTCGGCGACGGTTGAAGGCTCGACGGTGCCGATCGGGTTCATGCCCGTGCGGATGCGGCCGGGAAAGACCACGCTGACACCGACCGGCGCTCCGACCGCGGCGAGGTCGGCACGCAGGACGTCGGAGAGGCCGAGGACACCGTGCTTCGCGACGGTGTAAGGCCCGAGGCGCTCCTGGGGGAGGACGGCGGCCATCGACGCCACGTTCACGACGTGGCCCTCCTCGCCGGTTGCGAGGATCCTCGGCACGAACGACCGCACCCCGTGGATGGCACCGAGGAGGTTCACGTCCAACACACGGCGCCAGTCCTCGAGGGAAAGCTCCCAAGCGAGGCCCCGGTTCACGATCCCGGCATTGTTCACTGCGACGTGGAGCGCGCCGAACCGGTCGATGGCCAGGTCGGCCACGCGCTCGACCGCCCCGGGGTCGCGGACGTCGAGCTGCACTGCCTCGACATCGCAGCCATCGCTCCGGACGGCCGCACCGGCCGCCACCACCGCACCACCATCAAGATCCGTCATCACCAGCCGGACACCCATCGCGGCAAGACGCCGCGCGACGGCCAGGCCGATGCCACTCGCCGCGCCCGTCACGACGGCGACACGGTTCTCGAACACCTTCATGGTTACCCCATCCCGAGACTCACAAGGTTCTGAAGAGGCCTCCGTCGGCGAGTACCTGCGCGCCGTTGATATAGCTGGCGGCCTCGCTGGCAGGAAAGACGCAGACGCCCGCCGTGGCCTCAGGGCGTCCGATCCGCTTCATCGGGTTGAGCGCTCCGGCCTTTCCTTCGCGCCAGCGCCCCAGGCGCCGGCCACGCCGGGTGTCGCCAGCCGTCTTCAGGCGGTGAGTGAAGCGAGGAGGCCCGTTGTACGTCGCCGCGACCCCCGGCGGTCAGGTCCGACAGGTACGACGAAGGCCTGGATGTCGGTCGCCCCCGCGTCGAGCAGGCCGCGCAGCTGGCGCGTGACACCCTCCTCGTCGCCGAGGACGGCCGCGTCGGTCGCGCTTTCCGCCCCGCCGATCTCGAGGATTCGCTGATAGTTGGGCAGGCTCTCGTACACGGTCGCCGTCGCGGCCGTCGCCGCCCGGGCTTCCGCAAGGTCATCGTGCACGCGACCGGCAGGCCAGCGACGATCCGGGGCTCCGGCCGGCCCGCGGCCGCTGCGGCGGCGCGCAGACGAGGAGCGACATGGGTCTCGATCGCCCTCGCTGATGCCATGAAGAGGACTACCCCGTCGGCCAGTTCACCGGCCACCCGTAGCAGCCTCGGACCGAGCGCGGCCACCAGAACCGGTACCGGCTGCTTCACGGCCACCTGGGCGCCCCGAGCGGTCCGGTCCTCTCCCTCGAAGGTCACTACCTCTCCGCGAAGCAGGCTCGTCAAGATACGGAGGTGCTCCTCCGTGTTGCAGCCCGGACGGTCGTAGGACAGGCCGTACATGCCACTGATACGAGGCTCGTGCGACGGGCCGATACCGAGCGTGAAACCCGGCCGTCCCATCGCCTCCGCGGCCGCGGCCGCCCGGTTCGCCTGCAGCAGCGGGTGACACGGATATGTCTGCAGCACCGCGGTCCCCAGCCCGATGCTGGAGGTCTCACGTCTCGCAACCGCCATTGCGGCCAGCGGGTCACCGAGGGCGGTACTGTCCAGCCAGATGGAACTGAATCCATCCTTCTCGGCCGCCTTGGCCTGTTCGACGAGCTTCTCCGTCGTCGATGGCCGTCCCGTCAGTCCGATCCTCACGCGGTCCCCTCTCCGTGTGCTACCGCGGTGACCTGACGTTGCGCAGGCAGGCGCGCGACTGGTCCATCTGCTGGGCGAGCCGGTCGAGGTCCGCGCCCCCACGCCGCCCGTGCTCGCGGACAGGCAGCGGCCCGCGAACACTGTCGGCCGTCTTCCTTGTGCGATGCTGCACACGCGTATAAGAGTGACGGTAGCAGACTTGAGAGCGTGATTCTCGGACCCGGCGTCCGCGGTCCATGGCTGGTGGGAGGAGCCGGTGCGCGTCGGCTTGGGGGAAGCGGCCCGCCGTGGTGGTGCTACGGGCGGCGACGGTGGGACTCCCCGCGTCCTGGTCCGCCCGTCTTGGCACCGAGGATCCCGCTGGACGTGGCCAGCGCGGCGGACCTGCGTGGACGGGTCGCAGTCATCACCGGGGCATCGACCGGAATGGCGACCGAAGGGCAATGCGCATGTGGGCGGAGAGCGATCGCGATGACCGTTGGGAAGGCTCAGCAGACCCGGCCGCTTCTGGCGACGCCGGCGCAGATCCTCGCCGAGCAGACCCTCCTGAAGATCCTCGACGCGGCTCAAGGCCTTACAGGCCGATCTGCGCGACCAGCTCGCGGCGACGCCGCGTGGGCAGTCCCCGGCGGGCGCGGCCACCCTCGACGAGGCGGTCTCCCAGTGGTCCAACTCTCTGATCATGGCCGAGATCGCGAACTTCCTGCCGCTTCCCTCCCAGCTCTGGGTCACCGACGACACCCCGGGACTGGCTCGGCTACACCCTGCCCGGCGTCGGTGCCTCCGGCGACAGCCCGGACGCGGTCTACCGCGTCGCCTCCGTCAACGGGACCGGCGCTACGAGGTGCTCGGCCGCTTCGACCCCACCCGCCGCCCCGCGCAGCTCAACATCGAGCTGCACCGCGGAACCAAGGTCACTCCGCCGAACATGGTCAACAACACGGACCTGACCCCGCTCGCCAGTATCACCGACCTCGATCTGCAGATCGCGGCGGATGGTTCGTTCCGCATCACGATCGGCCTGGAGAGGAGCCCCGTCCATCTGCTGTCGACTCCCGGCCTGCTTTCCCTCGGCTCCCGGGACATGCTGACCAGCTGGGATCAGCGCCCGTCCTGGATGGAGCTGCGCCCGCTCGACGACACAGAGCCGGCCCCCTTCGACCTCACGAAGATCGTGGAGGCGGTGTAGCGGGACCTGCCGGACTGCCTTACTGTTCTGGGTGCGCTTCCCGAACGTGTGGTTCGGCGACCTTCGTGGCAATCAGGTCAGTCCCGGGCACACCCTCACCGGCAGCATGGCCGGCTTCACCGTGGCGCTCAGCTGGGACCTCCAGCCGGACAGAAGATCATCGTGACGGCGGACCCGGTCGGCGCCGCATACACGGGCTTCCAGCTCATGGACCCGTGGACGCTCGGCCCCAACGCCAAGGAGCACCAGGTCTCGCTCAACCTGGCCCAGACCGCGCCGAACCCCGACGGCACCTTCACCTTCGTTCTCGCCCACGAGGACCCCGGCGTCGTCAACTGGCTCGACACCACCGGCCTCGACGAGGGGCTGGGACTCATCCGGTGGCAGGCGGCACCACTCGGCGCGTCGATCGACCCGGCGTGCTGGTACGCGACTTCCGGGTCGTCTCCCGCACCGATGTGGACAGCCTCGAACTGCCCCCGGGTCGCCTCCGAGCAGCGCGCGGCCCAGCTCGATGCCCGAGCCACTCCCGCACGTCCGAGCGGGCCCGGCTCCGCGAGCTGGAGAAGGAGAACCGGGAACTCCGGATGGAGCGCGAGTTCCTCTCAAAAGCGACCGCCTTCTTCGCGCAACGCCATCAGTGACCGACAAGTACGAACTGATCGCCGCGGAGAAGGACGACTACCCGACATCCAAGATGTGCCAGTGGCTCGTCGTATCGACGTCCGGTTTCTACGACTGGCACCGACGACCGGCATCGACCCGGACCCGCCGGCACGCCACCCTCGACACCCAGGTCCGGGCGGTGTTCGCCGCCTCGCGCCAGACCTACGGCGCCCGGCGGATCGCAGCCGCCCCGACCGCCTCCGGCGTGCGCATCTCCGTCCGCCTCGCCCGACGGATCACGCGCCGTGCAGGGCTGAAAGCCTGCCAGCCCAGGGCCTACCGCCGCACCACCATCCCCGGCCAGGCCCCGGCGCCCGCCGACCACGTCCGCCGCGACTTCACCGCCACCCGCCCCGGCGAGAAGCTCGTCGGGGACATCGGCACCGGTCGCCGCCCCTGAGTCGTCAGCGGTGGTCGACCGACTCCCGGTCCGCTGACGGCCCGGATGGCGGCGCGCCGAGCAGGTGGCCAGCTACGCCGAGGTCCGTGATGAGGATGTTCACCCAGCGGCCCAGCACCGCCGCCCGGATGGCGGTCGCTTTTTCCTGCCCGCCGGCGATGGCGATGCGGCGCGCGGTGCCGAGCAACGTCTCCCGGTCGATGCCGATGATCCGCTGGTCGAGGTCTGCCACGACCGGCTGTCCGGCCTCGTCGAAGTACCGCAGGCAGACGTCCCCGACCGCGCCGGCGTCGCGCAGTGTCCGCTGGTCGGCGTCGGACAGCCCGTTCCCGCTCTGGCGCAGCAGGGGCGAGGGCGTCGTGGTGCCGATGCCGACCAGTGCCACGGTGAGCTCGGACCAGACTTCCCGAACCGTCTGGACCGCCGGGTCCGTGAGCAGGGCCTGCTGGAGTGTGGCCGACCCGACCAGGCCGGGCGACGGCACGAACAGCGGAGCGGCTCCGGTGAGTGTGGCGAGCCGCCCGGTGAGGCGGGTCGCCTGCATCTGCGCGTCGGGGCTACCGACGCCGCCCATCAGCTGGATGACCTGACGGGCATTCAGGGTGTGTCGGGGACGCATGGCGTCGACCGCGGCGAGCAAGGTGGCGCTCCACGACGAGACGCCGATGACGTCGTCGTTCTGCAGCGTCATGTCCAGATAGGTCGCGCCGCTGGCACCGAGAGCCGCCGTGATGTCGCCCGCGCTGCCCTCGACGTCGACCACCATGACGTCCCGGAGCCCGTACCGCCGGATGAGCTCGTCCTCGATGTCGGCATGCACGCCGGGCGGCGGGACGATGATCGTGCGGACGATCCCCAGCTCGGACGCCTCCTTGAGGAGCCGGGAGACACGGGCCTGAGACAGGTTGAGCCGTTCAGCGATCTCCGGTTGCCGGACGCCCTGTTCGTGGTACAGGCGCGCCACCTTGGTCAGCAGCCGCAGGCGATCGCGGTCAGGGCTCGCGCGCATGGCCATGCACCAGTATGTTCTGCCCGTCCGCGGCGACGCGGCCGGCGGACGCCGCGTCGCCGGTCATGACGCTGCCTTCGTGCGCTGGTGGGAACGCGCGCGGGCCACCGCGTCGGCCCAGCGGTTGCGGAGGCGAGCACGAGTGTCCGCGTCGATCCGGGGAAGGACCTCGGCGCCGGTCGCTCGCCCGGGCGGTTCGGGCAGGCCGTCGAGGGTCCACCAGCCGGCGCCCACGCCGGCGAGCAGGGCCGCTCCCAGCGCGGACAGGTTCGGCGTCGCGGAGATCCGGACCGGCAGCCCGCTCACGTCCGCCTGGAGCTGCATGAGCACCTCGGACCGGGTCAGTCCGCCGTCGCAGGCCAGCAAGGCCAGCGGACCGGCCGCCCGCTGGAGCACGGTGATCACGTCGTCGATCTGGAAGGCGACGGATTCGAGGGCTGCGCGGGCGAGCTGCGGCCGGCCGGTGCCCAGCGAGACTCCGATGATCACCGGGGTCGCGTCGCGATCCCACCACGGGGCGGCCAGGCCACCGAAGGCGGGGACTAGGATGATCTCGTCGCTGCTCGCCGTAGCCGCCTCGGCGAGCAGAGCCGTGGGGTCGACCTGGAACAGGTCGGCGAGCCAGCTGATCGTCCGGCCGGTGGAGCGGATGTTCGCCTCGGTCGCGTGCGCCACGCCGTCGGCGGCGGTGCCGGCGGTGCCGGGGAGCTGCCAGGCGATGGTGGAGCACAGGCTGGTGTCGCCGGCGTCGGCGCGGCCGAGGGTCATGACCGACGACCCGGTGCCGTAGGTGGCCTTCACGACGCCGGGAGCGCCCCTGGCCTGCGCGAACAGCGCGGCGTGCGAGTCCCCGAGCACCGCCAGCACGGGCAGCCCGTCCGGCAGCGGCGGCAGGCCACGCGCGGGAGGGAACGGCCCGAGTGAGGCGACGACGTCGGGGAGTGCCGCGCGCGGGACGTCGAACAGGTCGAGGAGGGTGGGATCCCACTGTCGGCCGCCGATGTCGAGCAGCTGGGTGCGGGAGGCGTTGCCGATCTCGGTGACGGCGGGGCCGCCGAAGCGGGACAGCAGCCAGGCGTCGAGGGTGCCGACCTTCCAGGCACCCGTGCCGGCGCGGGCGCGGCTGGGGTCGTAGGTGTCGAGCAGCCAGCCGGCCTTGAGCGCGGAGAACATCGGGTCGAGGGGCAGGCCGGTAGAGGACCGGATGTAGGGCGCGTGCCCGCCGCGCTCGAGGGCGTCCGCGGCGGTGGCGGTGGCAAGGCGTCGATCCTGCCAGCTGAGGATCGGTCCCACGGCGGCGCCGGAGACGGTGTCCCACAGGACGACGGACTCGCGCTGGACGCTGATCGCGACGCCCACGACGCGCGCGGCCAGTTCCCGGTCGACGCAGGTGCGGACCGCCCGCTGGACGCTGGCCCAGATCTCCTCGGCGCTCTGCTCGACCTGCCCGGGGCCTGGGTGGCGCTGTCCGACTGGGCAGGAGGACGAGGCGACGACCGTCGCGTCCCGGTCGACCAGCACGGCCTTGGTCGAGCTGGTTCCCTGGTCGATGGCCAGGAGGAGGCCCTCACGCGCGGGTGCCACCGACCACCTCTCGGGCCGCGCCCACGATGCCGTCCGCGTTGAGACCGAAGTGGTCCAGCAGGAACTGGGTACTCCCAGTGGGGGCGAACTGGCGAGGAACGCCGAGGATACGCAGCGGGCAGGGGCGCGTCTGCCCCACGACGGCGGCGACCGCCGCGCCGAGCCCGCCGCTGGTGGTGGCCTCCTCGACGGTGACGATGCCGGCGGTCTGCTCGGCGGCGCTGATGAGCGCGTCCCGGTCGATCGGCTCGACGAACGTCATGTTGAGCACCCGGGCGGAGATACCGTCGTCAGCCAGAATCTGCGCGGCCCAGATCGCTCGGGAGACCATGGAGCCGACGGCGGCGAGGGTCACGTCGGAGCCCTCGCGCAGCAGGACGGCCCGGCCGGGCAGGAACGGATCACCCTGTCGCGACACCTCGGGTACCTTGAAACGCGGTATGCGCAGGTAGACCGGACGGCCGTAGCCGGCGGCCCAGAGCACCGCGGCCCTGGTCTGTGCCGGGTCGGCCGGGACGGCGATCGTCAGCCCGGCGACCGCGCGCATCCAGGCGAGGTCCTCGATCGAGTGGTGCGTCGGGCCGAGCTCGCCGTAGGCCATGCCGGGGCTGTGCCCGCACAGGACGACGTGCCGTTCGCTGTAGGCGACGTCGGCCTTGATCTGTTCGGTGGCTCGTCCTGTCAGGAAGGGCGCCGCGGCGCAGACGAAGGGCACCATTCCCGCGTTCGCGAGCCCGGCCCCGACACCGACGAGGTCCTGCTCGGCGATCCCGACGTTGATCAGCCGGTCCGGGAACTCGTCGCGGAACGCGCCGAGGTTGCTCGACCCCACCGAGTCGTTGCAGACGGCGACGATCCGTTCGTCGACGCGGGCCAGGGCCGCGAGCTCGGCGGCGAAGTCCACGCGGCAGTCGAACGTCGGAGCGTCCACGCCCGGCGGCGCGACGGTACTCATAGGTGTGCCCTCCCCAGGCTGGGACTCATCCGGACAGCTCCTCGAGGGCGGCCCGCAGCTGCTCGGCCGACGGCACCTTGTGGTGCCACTCGACCCGGTCCTCGACGAACGACACGCCCTTCCCCTTGACCGTGTCCGCGAGAACGGCCACGGGCCGGCCCGTGCTGGACGGGGCGAGCGCCTCGACCAGCGCCTGGTGGTCGTGGCCGTCGATCCGGCGCACCTCCCAGCCGAAGGCGGCCCACTTGGCGTCCAGCGGCTCCAGGGCCTTCGTCTCCTCGGTGCGGGCGCCCTGCTGGAGCCGATTGCGGTCGACGACCGCGACCAGCGTCGCGAGCCTGTGGTAAGCGGCCGTCATCGCGGCCTCCCAGTTGCTGCCTTCCTGGATCTCCCCGTCGCCCAGGACGACGATCGTCCGGTTGGCGATGCCCCGCAGGCGGGCGCCGAGCGCGCACCCCACGGCGACCGGGAGCCCATGGCCGAGCGGGCCGGTGTTCGTCTCGACGCCGGGCACCTTCACCCGGTTCGGGTGCCCGTTGAGGGGCGAGAGCGGTCCACCGAACGTCTCCAGCGCGCTCCGGGGAAAGAAGCCGCAGGACGCGAGCACGCTGTACAGGGCGACGGCGCAGTGGCCCTTGCTCAGCACGAACCGGTCCCGGTCCGCCGCGTCGGGCGCGAAGGGGTCGACCGTGAGCGCCCGCCAGTAGGCGGCGACGAGGATGTCGGTCACGGACAGGTCGCCGCCGAGGTGCCCCATGCCAGCCTGGCCGATCGTGGTCACGATGTCGCGGCGCACTCCGCGTGCGATCTCGGCCAGGGCCGGTGCCAGCTTCGCGGGCGGGAGCTCGCGGTGCACGGCCACGGTGGCGGCATAGCGGCGGGCTGCCGGCTCGTCCGTGGTCAGCCGGCCGGCGGCGGGCAGGGTCGTGGTCACGGGCTCCCCTCCTGCGTCTCGGCGAGGGCGCCGTACAGGGCGCGCTTGGCGATCCGCTGGGCCGCCAGCGCGTCCTGGGCGGACTGGGCCGCGCGCAGAGCGCCCCAGTCGAGGCGCTCCAGCGCGCGGTGGAAGCCCCGCATGGTCTCGACCCCTACCCGGGCCGCCTCGACCGGGTCCTCCCGGAACGGAAACTGGTCGAGCTGCCAGATCCCCTCCCACCCGGCGTCGACGAGGGCATGGAAGAACTCGAACGTCTCCAGCGGGTGCACCGAGCCGACGACCATGTCGTCGTCCCAGCCGCGCAGGTTGTCGTTCACGTCGATCGCGAACAGCCGGCCACGCGAGATGATCAGCCGGGCCGCCTCGGCGGGCGACTCCCCGCCGTAGAGCGAGTGACCGAAGTCGAGCAGGATCCCGACGTTGTCGCGACCGATCTCCTCGATCGCCAGCAGCGTCACGGCGGCCGACGAGAACAGCATGCGGTTGCGCGGCTCCCGTGGCTTGTACTCGATGGCGAACCGCATGTCGGGGAAGGCGGTGGCCAGCTCCCGGACGGCGTCGACGGAGTACTTCCACAGCTCGCGGTGGTCGGCCTGGAAGGGGTAGTCGACACCGTCCTGGCCGGGCCACAGTTTCACGTAGTCGCAGCCGAGGTCTCGGGCGACCTCGGCTGCGCGGGCGACGAGATCGATCGCCCGCGCACGGACGGAGGCGTCGGGGTTGGTGAACCCGCCGCGCGCGAAGGTCCTGGTGTAGATCTCGGGTGTCACCGCGACCGCGCGCAGCCGGGCGGCCTCGAGCGCGGTCCTGATCTCGGTGGTGGTCAGGTCGTTCGGGGAGAAGGGCCAGTTCAGGTCGACCGCCGAGAGCGACCCGACCCGACCGGCCATCTGGAGGCACTCCAGGGTCCCGACCGGATCGCGGTAGCCGTCCGTCGCATAGCGATCCACGTAACTCGCGAAGTGCCAGAGACCGGCGCCGTACGATGGTTCGTGAATTTTTATTCACCTCCGACTTGACATGCACCAACCGTAGCTAGGAGAATTTCGACGTGTCAACGGGTCGATGACCAGCCTGGTTGAGGACGACGCGTACCGTGGCACGCCGAATGCCCCGGCCACGGGCAAGCTCCCGACGCCGCGGCAGGAACGCTCGGTCCGACCGACGATGAGGAGAAGCGGTGCCGTCCACTCCGACCGGGGCCCGTCCCGACACCGTCCGCGTCGCGATCGTCGCGGCGCGCTGGCACGCCGACATCGTCGGGCAGGCCGTCGCCAGCTTCCGCTCGGCTCTCGCCGAGCGGGGCGTCGGCGAGGTCGACGAGTACCAGGTGCCAGGGGCGTTCGAGATCCCGCTGCACACGCGCAGGCTCGCGCTCACCGGACGCTACGACGCCATCGCCACCTGCGCGTTCGTGGTGGACGGCGGCATCTATCGGCACGACTTCGTCGCCGGCACTGTGGTCGACGCGCTGATGCGCGTGCAACTGGACACGGACGTGCCCGTGTTCTCCGCGGTGCTGACCCCACAGGCCTTCCACGAGCACGCCGAGCACCAGGAGTTCTTCGCCCGGCACTTCCAGGTCAAGGGGCGCGAACTCGCCGACGCCGTCGTGACGACCATCGCCGGCCTGGCGGCCCTGCCCGCGTAGCGGGCCGTTCCGGTCGGCCAGGTCCGTCACCCCCGACCATGTCGCCCTGGAGGGGACAATGTCGTTCGGCCGCCATTCCCGGCTCAGTGACGTGATGGAGAGCCCGCAAGCTCGTGCCCTTCTCGAGCGGGCCCTGCCCAGGCTGGCGGCGGCCCAGGCTCTCGAACGCTTCCCCAACCTGACCATCGGGGTCATCGTCTACAACTATCCGAGTCTCACGGAGGCCGAGGCGGCGGACCTCTGGGCCGGACTCGCCGCGGTGGATACGCCCGCGACCAGCCCCGCCGAGATCCCGGTCGCTACGCCGCGGGACGACTACGAGGGCGGCGAGGTCGCCGCGGGCTCCGCGCCGGCCACCTACCCGGGCGCCGTCAGCCGATGGTCGACGTTCGAGCTGGAACTGGCCGGCCCCTCGCACGGCAACCCGTTCACCGACGTGGAGCTCACCGCGCGGTTCAGCCGGGACGGCGTGGAGATCGTCTCCGGCGGCTTCTACGACGGCGACGGCCGCTGGCTGATCCGGCTACTGCCGGCGGAGACCGGCCGGTGGCGGTTCGTCACCTCGTCGAACGCCCGCAGCCTGGACGGCGTCACCGGGCAGTTCGACGTCACCCCGGCGGCCGAGGGAGCCCACGGGCCGGTCCGGGCGGACGGCTTCCACTTCGCGCACGCGGACGGCACCCGCCACCTCCCGCTGGGCACCACCGCCTACGCCTGGATCCTGTAGGGCTCCAGAACTCCGATTTGGGCGGTGACCTGCGTGTTTGTCAGCGGGGCGGGACCCGTGTCGGGCAGGCTGGATGGTCATGGTGTGGTCGCTGCTCTACGCCCTGACACGCAACACTCTCGGGCTGATGCTGCTCCGCGTGCGCGGGGATGCTGCGAAGGACGTCGAACTCCTCGTCCTGCGGCACCAGGTGGCGGTGTTGCGACGGCGGGTCCATCGTCCGGCATTGGAACCGGCGGATCGGGTGATTCTCGCAGCCCTGTCCCGGCTGCTACCCCGGGCCAGTTGGGACATCTTCTTCGTCACCCCGGCCACCGTGCTGCGCTGGCACCGTGAGCTCCTCGCACGAAAATGGACTTACCCGCGCAAGACGCACGGACGGCCGCCGATCCGCCGGGAGATCCGTGAGCTGGTTCTGCGTCTCGCGCGGGAGAACCCGACCTGGGGCCACCGCAGGATCCAGGGCGAGCTCGTCGGGTTGGGTTACTCGGTCGGGGTCGCCACCGTCTGGCGGATTCTGCACCGCGCCGGCGTCGACCCCGCACCTCGGCGGGCCGACACCTCCTGGCGCACGTTCCTACGCGCCCAGGCCTCCGGCATCCTGGCCTGCGACTTCTTCACCGTGGACACCGTGTTCCTCCAACGGATCTACGTGTTCTTCGTCGTCGAACACGCCACCCGCCGTGTTCATGTCCTCGGGGTCACGAAGCACCCGACCACGGCGTGGGTCACCCAGCAGGCACGGAACCTGCTAATAGATCTCGAGGAGCGCAGCCACCGGTTCCGGTTCCTTCTCCGTGACCGTGACACGAAGTTCACGTCCTCGTTCGACGCTGTCTTCACTGGGGCCGGTATCGACGTGGTGCGCACACCACCGCAAGCCCCGCAGGCGAACGCGATCGCGGAACGCTGGGTCGGCACCGCCCGCCGGGAATGTACCGACAGGCTGTTGATCGTCTCCGAACGGCACCTGACGTCAGTCCTCGACAGCTACGCCGAGCATTTCAACACCCACCGGCCCCACCGCTCCCTCGGCCAGCACCCACCCGACTCGCCACCCGTGGTCGCCCCGACGTCGGAGTCCACCGTCCGTCGCACACGCATCCTCGGCGGGCTGATCAACGAGTACCGCAACGCCGCCTGACACCTCCCGCGGAAGATCACGTCAACCGCAAAAGACCAGATCACAGGCCGAAACCCGGATTCTGGAGCCCCACACGCTGTCACGAGACCGCGACCCCATCACCACCAGGCACTCCCGCGCGCCCTCCACCGTGGACAGCATCGCCTGGTGGAGATCCGCGAAGCCGGCGAGCAGTGTCAGCTCGGCCTGGCTGGCCAGCTCCTGGTCCTGGAAGGCGAACAGCGCCTCCGGCGGCCGGTCATAGATCGCGCACAGCGTCGCCCGGTGCCCGATGCTCGTGGTGTGCCGGCCCAGCTCCCACCCCGACACCATGCTCGGCGTCACCCCGCTATGACCACCCGCGGTCCGCAGATCGATCTCCTCGACCACCCGCTCCAACGTCCAGTTCCGCGCCAGCCGAACCTGCCGCAGCGGTGAGACCGGCCGCGGCGAACGCGAGGAACGGGGCGACATCACCGATCACCATCCAGACCCGGGGGACCCGGCGCCGCCACCGCGCCGGCATCAGTGATGATGCACGGACATCTCCCGCAGCGGGCTCTCCGTGGTGATTTTCTCGCACACCGTCAACAGCTGCGGATGCTGCCGCAACCGGACATAACCCTGCGGCGGATGGAACCCGCCCAGCTCGGCCCGCAGCTCCTCCACCGACCGGCCCGAGTACTCGGAAACACCCAAGATCGGAATCGCGAAGGCCCGCTCCAGGTCCCGCACGTACTCCAACACGCTCGCGCCGTTACCCACCCGGGCCCGCTCCGCGATCGCCGCGACCCGCTCCGGCACATCCACCACCGCCGGTCCCAGATCGATGACCGCCGCCAGCCGCGACACCGGCGCGTTCAGGTACACAAACCAGCGAACCGGACGACCCTCCAGGAACCGGCGCCGGAACTCGTGCGTCTTCAACCCCTGCCAGATCAGCTCGTAGTACTCGGCGTGCAACGCCATCAACACCGGCTCGGCGGCCGTCACCTCACCGGCGACGTCGAACAGACCCTGCTGCCGCGCGCCGTCCCCGCCCATGCCCTCCAGACCCGTCACAAGAACTCATCGTGCCCGCCCCGCCGCTTTCCCGTCCCACCGGGGGCAACCCAGACCACAGGTGTCCGCGCCGCAAGGACGCTCCCACGGAGAGGACCACGTAGCCCACCGTTCCGACCCAGCCTCTCCGAGGCCGCGGCGCGCGCCCACACCACCGTCGATCCAAGCGCTGCCAAGACGAAGGACCGAACGGATGCTGAGCCGAGGTGCTAGGCGAACGCGCCACTGACATCACGCGGGTGACCTGCCACCGCATGCCGCCAACCGGCCCGACACAGGCCACGCCAGCGAGCGAGGAGGAACGCGGCTGCGGAGAACTCGAACCCCACGGCGCGGGCACCCGGAACCACCCCGCCGATCCCGTCCCGCCGCGTTCCGAGGCCACCATCGGCCCCAGACGCACCGTGAACGGCCGAACCTGACCCACGGTAACCACGTTCACTATGCATCGCAAGCTGTCGGAACTTGTGTGGCCGAGTTGAGTGGAGCGAAAGCCGGCTACGGCGTCTGACTGACCTCGACTGAGCGCCGCGCCTTGTCGGGAGGTCGCCGGGCCGCCTGAGCCTGCGCGGACTGGTGATATGGTGCAATCTTCATGCTCCGGCGTCTCATTGGGTACTTGGACGGAGCAGGCGGCATACGAGATCCACCCTTCGGTTTGATTGATGTAAGGTGCCACCCACGGCAATCCGGGCAACGGTATCCGCGGATCTCGCGGCGTGCGCATTCAACGTCCGCGATCTGCGCTGTCGATCGAGCTTGGAGAGCTACTCGTAGAGCCAATTTGACGTCCTTTCGTTCACCGAGACGACGTTTCCCGGCTTCCTTGCAGATCGGAAATCGGTGCGAGTTTCTTGCCGCGCGGTTTCTGTTGCGCAGGCGGTTGTTGTGGCGCGGGCGGTTCCGGCGCATGTGCTTGTAGCTCCCTGCGAGTAGATGACGAGGTAGGGTAGAGGCCGCCGCGGCTCCTATCTGGTTCGGAGCCGCGGCGGCCATTGCGGGCTTTACCTGCGGACTAGCAGGGCTTTATTCCAGCGATGTAGACGCTATCCGGGACGCTGGTCCAATCACGCACGGACGAGTATGCCGGAATGTAGTGGCAAGGCCCGTCCGGATAGCCGACAATCAGCTTTCGGAGATCGAGCTTGCGCCAGACACCATAACTGTGGCAGTTGCGAATGGTGTAGGTGTACTTGCCAAATACCGGTCCGCTGTAGCTCAGTCCGCATGGCGGAGCAGCAGATGCGGGCGATGCCGTCACCAGTGCCGAGCAAGCGATCGCGATGCTGACGCCGAACGTGGCGAGTAGGCGCCTCGTTCGCGCAGGCTTCTGCATCGACAGACTTACATCGCGGGCCGACGCTGCCGGTTCCAATCCGGCCTGGCCCCTCGGTTCTGCTGTGGCTGCTCGCTCCGGAGAGGGATAGATATTGGCCATCTACTTGCCCTTCGTGTGTCGCGCCGCGAGTCGGCACTAGATACGAGCGTGGCGGTCTCCCGGGCCTCTCACCAGCATTTTCTGTCCTGAGACATCGCGAGACGGCCCGAGATGCCTCGACCGATCATCGCCAGGCCGGAGCCGAGTACTATCCCAAACAGGGGGGGCGGGATACTGAACAGCCTGGGCGCAACGTCGCGCAATAGGTAAGGAGTAGCCGGTGCCCCATCTGGCATCACCCAATGGCGACCTGACACCTGGCATGCGTGAAGCACTAAGCCGCATGCGCGAAATAAGAAGAAGGTTCGGCCCGGCATATGCGGCGATGGAGAAAAGGTCGGGCGTAAGTCATTCCAACTGGCACCGCTGGTTGCACGGAAAAGGGGTCATGCCTTTGGAGAGGGTGAGCGAGGCGAAAGGCATGCTGATGGGTTGCCTAGAAAGGGAGATGAAGAAGCATTCCGGTGACGAGGATGTGCTACGGACGCTACGCGAGCTGAAAGAGTCGTTGGAGGAGGTGACAGCGCTGTGGATCCGAGACCAAGGATCCACTACCGCGCAAATGGTGGCCAATGAAATGGTGACTAATGAGCAGCCCGAGCCCGATGTCCAGATCGAGAACATATTGCCGGAACATGGTCAGATGTTTTCGAGCGACTGGATGACTGACATGGCCGAGGAGCTCGCGGCGGCAGTCGAGAGACAGTGGATCTGGGAGGCCGACAGACGCGGATTGATCCGCCCTCCGGCGATCCCTGTACGATGGCGCTGGGCGCAGGGCATGACCAGCAAACTTGACGTGGTCCTCAATAACTCACACCGGCGCACCCTGTTCCCTCCCCTACCGGGAGTGGCGTCGGCGACATCTGCGAGCTTGCAGTCCGGCGGCCTCCAGCAGCTTTTCGATGCATATGCCGGGGTGGACTCCGGCCGCCTTGTCATCATGGGCAAGTATGGCAGCGGAAAGTCTGCAACCGCCATCTTGATGCTGCTCGACGCGTTGTCACACCGTGACAGCCTCGACGACGTGCAACGGGCGAAGGTACCCGTGCCGATATTTCTGACCACACACGACTGGGACCCCCGACACCAGAATCTTCCCGAATGGCTGATCACTCGACTTGCTAAGGAATACCAATTTCTCCGATCAACTCAGGACGGCCGGAGTGCTGCCGCAAGATTGGTCGAAGATGGTCGGGTTGCACTGTTCCTTGATGGCTTTGACGAAATTCCATCCGAGCTTCATCGGGACGCGTTGGAGGAGATCCGCCGACTGGCGACGTTCCGGCTGGTCACACTGACCCGCGACGGGGAGTTTGCCGCAGCCGTGCGTACGGGACACCATGTGGACGCCGCCGCGGTAGTGGAATTGTTGCCGATCCCGGCCGATGAGATCGCTTCTTACCTTGAGACCCGTCAGACCGATCCCATGCCCCCGCAGTGGGAGAAGCTTGTCACCTTTCTGCGAGAAAATCCGGACCATATCCTGGCGCAAGCGCTAGACTCGCCGCTCGTCTTGACGCAACTGCGAGACGCAATCCAAGATCCGGCTGACATCGACGATCTCCTCGTCGCAGACAGGTTCGAGAGCCGAGAAGCGGTCGCAGAATATCTGATGGACCGGTCCATCGATGTCGCCTATCGGCGATTCTCCCGCGATACGTCCACCGTCGGTCCCGACAAGGCGAGAGCTGCTCTAGGATATATAGCCGCGAAGATGAACGAGGAAAACACCCGCGACCTGGCCTGGTGGCAAATTCATCACTGGGCCTCGCCTATTCCTCGGATCCTTGCGACGACAGTTCTAGGCGTGCTGATAGGGGCACCTGTAGGCGCGTTGATGTTCGGTCCGCTCGGCCAGTATGCGGTGAGAGGGCATACTGGAACGTTGTTTGGGGCCCAGTATCTTTCCATGATGTGCCTTGTTTTTGGGCTGATGGCTGGACTCGTTTCGGAGGCCCGCGGAGGCCGCTCCCGTCGAACAGGCCGATTCAGATGGGTCGACTGGTATCGCGGTCAGACTAACAGCGCGGTCGGTCTGCTGTTTACTGTTGCCGTCACGATGGCCGTTGGTAACCAGTCCAATTACGCCTTCGGGGCATTGGCGGGGGTTCTAGCAGGGATCGTGGCCGGGTATGCTGCGAGGGGCGACCACCAAGATCACAGGTGGATACAGCGGTCTTGGTGGATCACGCTTCGATCAAGGCTCGACCCGGTCGCAGGGGCTGTAGCGGGATTGCCGATCGGACTGACGTATGGATTGACCAAAGAACATACTCAGGGCCTCGTGGCCGGTATCATGAGCGCAATCGCCTTCGGCCTCATGGTCGGCTTCGCGCGACCGACGGCTGGTATTCAGGCTGTTACCGATCCACGAACATCCTGGCTCCGAAATCACGAACATGCAGCCACCTTCAGCCTGGCCGCTGGCCTAGCACTCGGGCTTCCGCTTGGATTGAAAAACGGGCTGGAGCACGGCGTCATCGCCGGCGCCGTCGCCGGCGTTTGCGTTGGGCTCATCGTCGGACTTGGGTGTTTGATCGGGGCGTCCGACAGGTTGCGGACCACCCTGCTGTTTCTCCAGCTGCGCGGCCACGGCATTCCTTTGGACGGAATGCGTTTCCTGGAGGATGCGCGCCGGAAGAATCTTCTCCGTACCGTCGGACCGCTATACCAGTTCCGGCATCCCAGCATTCAAGACCGACTCGCGAGGACATACGGGCAGCAGCAAACCCGCGTCGATCCCGAAATCTGACCGAGGCGGAAGGAACTGGATCTGCGCGACGGCGGCGGCCGTGTAGCCCACGGTGTTAGAAGGGAGCTGGTCGGGGTCGGCCCAGAGGAGGCCGGCGCACTTCGTGGGCTCGCGGTTACTCGGGTGAGCCTGACTTCCTCAACCACCGCCTCGCTGAACTGTGGGCCGGCGCCACCCGGTGAAAGGATGCGGCATGGCCACGGGGAGACCGGTGCTGGCCGTCGTCAGCGGCCCACCGGGAACCGGTAAGACCACCCTCGCCCGCGCGCTCGCCGACACCCTCGGCTGCCCGGCGATCATCCGCGACGAGATCAAGCAAGGGATGGTCCTGGCGAACCCCGGCTACCAGGCCGGCGGAGACGACCCCCTCAACATCCCCACGCTCCACGCCTTCTTCGGCGTCCTGGAAACCCTGACGAAGGCCGGCGTGACCATGGTGGCCGAGGCCGCGTTCCAGGACCGGCTCTGGACGCCCCACCTGGAGCCACTCACGAGCGGCGCCGACGTACGCATCATCCGCGCGACCGTGGATACCGCCATCGCCCACCAGCGGATCACCTCCCGCGCCGGGGCTGACCCGCACCGGGCGGCGCACGGCGACCACGACCTTCTCGACGCCCTCGCCGCGGGCCGTCACTCCCTCGACAGCTTCGTCGACATCCGCCTGAACCTCCCACGGCTCACCGTCGACACCCGAGACGGCTACCGCCCCGCCCTGGAGACCATCGCCGCTTTCGTCGCCCAGCCCGCAGACCGTCCTCATCAAGGTCCATAGCGTCGATCATGGTGGCGGGTCCGCCGGTGCGAGTCGGGGCGACCTTGCCGAGATCAGACAGCGCGGACCGGGCCCGCTCCTGTTCCACGCCGCAGCGTTCTCCGAGCGCTGGCGCGGACACCAAGCCGCTGGCCCAGCCACCATGTTCACGTTCACGGCTCCGCCGCCGGCCCTGGCGGCGCCGTGAACGTCCGAACCTGACCCACGGTAACCACGGGGCGGGATAGCGGACCGGCCACCGTCAGCCGGCGCGCACCGCTCTCGTCACAGCCCACCCGCAACCCAAACCCGCCAATTGTGACGGGACGTAACCACTTTGGGGGCGGTGTCGCGACGGCAAACCCGGCTCAGGTGCCCGAAGACGACACCCCAGCCATGATCGTTCCCTGCACAAAATTGCCGAATGCGCACCCAATGCGCACCCAAACCCATTTTGATCTTGAATAGATGATCTCTGACTCTGCAAAACCGCAGGTCAGAGCCCATCTGTCTGGAGCCGACGAGGGGACTCGAACCCCTAACCGCCCGATTACAAGTCGAGTGCGCTACCAATTGCGCCACGCCGGCCAGCGATCCCACGATACCGGACGGCTCCCGCGCCCCGGGCGATCGCAAAGCATCGCGCCCTCCAGCGTTGGCCGCCCACCCGACAGTGGACGATCTTGCTGGACGCGACCCCGGCGGCGCACCTGACAGGGAGACCGGGCCTCTCGATCATCCCCTGCGTCCGGCTCCGGCGTGGTCGCGTCCAGTTGCGCAGGTCAGGGCGGCGTTCTGGAGCCTTTTGTGGTCCCCGGCGGAAATCAGCACAGTAAGAGGTGGCTTCCCCGCTATGATTCCGCCGTACCCGCCGCACCAGCGGGTCGGAGGGGGGTGGACGTACGGTGCAAATGGAAACGACGACCGTGATGGTCGTGGATCTCGTGGGTTCGACCCGCGCCATCGCGTCGGTACCGCAGATGCGCATGGATGAGCTCATGGCCGAGGCCGTCCTACCGATTCGCCGGGTTGTCGAGGAGACCGGCGGGGAGATCATCAAATTCACCGGCGACGGCTACATGACGGCTTTCCGGTCGGCCACCCGTGCGCTTCACGCTGCCGCCCAGATCGCCGATCTGTTCATCGCCGGCCCACGGCTGCCGATCGGCGAGTGGCTCGAGGGCTGTCGGGTCGCTATCCACACCTGCGACACGACCAGGTTCGAGGATGACCTGCTCGGCGAGGGTGTCGTCGTCCCGGCGCGGATGGAGAAGTACGTTCCGACGAACGCCGTGTACGTGACGTCGACCGTCCGCGATGCCGCGAAGTCGGCGGAGTTCGACTTCGAGCCGGTCAGCGAGCTCGTCCTCGGGGGGATACCTCGTCCCGTCCAGGTCCACCGCCTTGTTACCGAACGCTATCGCGGCATCGAGCGCGGCACCTTCCTCACGGTGACCGATCTGGTCGGTTTGAACGCACTTGCGGCACGGGTTTCGTTGACCGCGTTGAACGAACGGCTTCGGGACTGGGTCTCTATTCACCGCGAGGCGCTGGGAGCGACCCGGGGCCGACTCCGGTCCGTCGCCGGTGACAATGTGTTGTCGACGCACGGCAGCGCGGACGAGGCGGTGGGTTTCCTCCTCATGCTCGACCATCTGGCGCGCGCTCGGAGAATTGCCGGTGACGACGGCCAGCCTCCGTTCACGTTCAGCGCGGTCATCGCGCACGGGGATCTCTTCGTCCCCGATTTCGGGCTGGCCGGCCCGCTGGTGAGCAGCACCTGCCGGACGTTGCAGGTCCTCGAACCCGGCACGAAGATCATCACGGACGGGGTCTTCCAGGGCCTCACGTCGGAGCGGGATGTCTTCGGCCCCGAGCTGGCCCCCGTCCCGGGCGGCCTCAAGGATGGCTACCGCCTGCTCATACATCCCGGAAGCAGCCTCGCGGACGGAGACAGCGAGCCGCTCGCCGCGGGGTGACCACCACCGCGAGGCTCCGACGGCCCCGGTAGGCGACCCGTGTCCGGTGATCCACCGAGGCCTCGGGCCTGTGCTTTCAACCGCGTACATATTCAGGACCACGCATGATTTTCCGGCCCGGTACCGTGACGGATCAGCTCAGGCCCGCAGCCAGAAGGGCACCAATGAACAGACATCCAATATGTAGTGACTGATCGGCCAGGTACATTCCGTTGAGGCCGCTGCTTTTCAGCTCGGCGAATCGGGCCGCTCCCGATCGGCGCAGCAGCCAGCGTACCGGCCACCTACGGTCGATAAACCCGTGCGTGACGATGGACCAGCCCAGCGCGGCTATCACGCCCGGAAGACGCAGTGGTACGTCGATAATCAGGAGACTCGCCAGGGCCGCAGCGACGCACAGATGGTAAGCGAATAGATGACCGGTCATGGCGCGGGCGGCGGGCCATCCGCGCCCGTCCTTCTCGGTCGCCTGTCGATCCGTCTGCGCGACATGATCACCTAGGTGATGGCCCGTAAATAAAGCAATGAACGCGGCACAGAACACCATGGCATCAGTCATCGACGTGCCCCCTCCCGCCGAAATAACAGTAGGGCACACCACGGCAGAAGATCGGGACTTCGGACCGGAAGCGGCGATTTGCGACGCCCCAGGCTGGTGCCCCGGGCAGCCAGCCGCTCGCGCGTCCCACCCCCGGCCAGGAGAACAACGACACCGGGCCGGATGCGCGCCCTCGAAATTTCGGAACATCCGCCATGGATAGGGCAAAAGCCCCGCTCCCGCATGGCCCGGGAACACCCCGATCACAAAACTGTGGCGGGTGAGTGAGTCCATGGACTCACTCACCCGCCACACATCGAGCGGCAGTGCCTCCAGCCGGCGGGCACAACCGTCACCGGGTCGTGGCCGCGGCCCTCACCAGCCGGCGGGCGCGACTGGTCACCGGCCGGCGGGTGTGATCGTTACCAGGTGATGGGCGTGGTTTTCACCGGGTGGCGGTGGAGGTGACCGGGCCGGAGAACAGGACGTTTCCGTTCAGGTCGTAGCCGGTCGCCGTTCCGGTGGAGCTGAACGCGTCCTGGCTGCTGAAGGTGGCCGAGTGCTGGATGTCGATGGAACCGACCACCGTTCCGTTCGGGCCGGGCAGGGTCCGGACGAAGGCGTAGGTGAAGGTCTTCGATCCGGTCGAGTGCCAGGAACCCCAGAAGGTCCCGCTCGGCGTGGCGACGGCGAAGCGGCTCTTCGGCAGGAACAGCATCTGGACCGACTCGGTGGCGCCGAGTGCCGTCGTGGCCGTGCCCGTCCAGTAGCCCACCGGGCTGTAACCGCCACCACCGCCACCGTAGGAGGTCGTGCTCGCAGCTCCGGCGACCGGCGCCACGCCGACCGCCAGGGCGAGCGTGCCCGCCAGAGCCGCCAGCAACAGCGCCGCCCGCGTGGAGGCGAGACGGACGCGAGGTCGCAACATACAGGTTCTCCTTTGCCGTGGACATCAAGGTGCCTGAACACCGCCGACCGGCTTGAAGAAGCCCGGAAACACGGTTCCGCGTGCGCGCTCAGGCGGCGCCGCGCACGTGCGCGTATCCGGGACCAGGAAACGGGACACCACCCCCCCGGCCGTGGTGTTGGGGGTTCGTGCCGGCATTGCTGGCAAGAACCCCCGACCACACGGCTGGTAGGACCCGTCGGTTACGGGACTGGGAAGCGGAACTCCGACGGAAAGCAACTGAAACCGGAGACATCGTCACCCAGGAAGAATGCGTGTGTCCAGTCCCCCGAGGGCGGATCGACCACACGCCAGTCGGCGCCGACCCAGCTCACCTCAACCCGCATCGTCGTCGTGACCGCGTCGCCGCCGTCCACAGAACGGGTGAGGAGGTATCGAATCGCCGCTTTCCTGGACGAATAGCGCTCGACTTCCCATCCGATGATCTGCACCTGGTACCAGGAGGTACCACTCGGCCCGTTCCCACCCCCCGGGACGGGCTTTCCGCCGACCGCGCCGGCTGCACCCCCAAAACCGCCAACGCCCCCAACGCCCCCAACGCCCGCGGCGCCGACGGTGGAGGTCGCCCGGTGCGCAAGGTTGATCGCGGCGATGACAGCACCCAACGGTGAGCGCTCGAATCCCGCGACGACGTGCTCGCCCAGCACCCGCGGACCGGCGGAACGGCTGCACGGCAGGCGCGCGCCGTCCGCGTGGTCATAGAAGAAGACGTCGGCCATGGTGACGGCCCGATATCTCGTCCAGGTGCGGAGCAACAGGTAGGTGGACACCCCGAAGACGACCGCGGCCTCGGTCGTCAGCAGGAGGAGGGTCATACGATTCCCCCAGGCGCGATCTCCCGGCAGCCGGCGGGTGGTGGCAGGTCGGCCGGTGGCAGATCGGCGAGCTCGGGATGCCGGTCCGAGCCGGCGGCCATCCGGGCCGCGGCGAGCAGGGCCCGGGCGACCTGCGCCCATTCGCTGCTGTCACCGCCGACGGCACCCCGGATCGTCTCCAGGCTGTGCAGTTCGTGGGAGAGCCCGCCGGCCACGTAGGCCGGCATCCGCACCATGACTGCGGGGCGCTGGCTGTTCGGCGGATCCTCCACCTCGATGGGATGCTCCCAGTCGACATAGATCTCCATTTCGACGCCGGGTACCCGGCTTTTGCGCGGACGCGGCGCGTCGAGGTCATGGCTGGGCATGTCCACCTCCTGGCGTCCCCCCGGCTGATCGATCCGCTTTCCTGGTCGGGTCGGGCCCGTCATGGCTCGTCCGGCAGGTCGCCGGAGAGAGCCAGTTCCAGTGCGTGGCGCACAAGATGGACCAGGGTCGTCTGCGCGCTGTCCGGGCGCCGGGCGTCGCAGTACATCAGCGGCCGGTGCGGCGCCAGGTCCGCCGCGTTGCGGACCATGGGCAGCGGGTACTCGTAGGTGTTCGCGTCGAACCGGTTGACGGCCACCAGGAACGGGACCCGGCGGTTCTCGAAGAAGTCGATGGCGGGAAAGGAGTCTGCCATCCGCCGGGTGTCGACGAGAACGACCGCGCCGATCGCGCCGCGGACGAGCTCGTCCCACATGAACCAGAAGCGGTCCTGGCCGGGCGTGCCGAACAGGTAAAGGATGATGTTGTTGCTGAGCGTGAGACGGCCGAAGTCCATGGCGACCGTGGTGGTCGTCTTGCCGTGCACGGCGCTGGTGTCGTCGACGCCGAGGCTGGCGCTGGTCAGCGCCGCCTCGGTGGTGAGCGGCTCGATCTCGCTCACCGACCCCACGAACGTCGTTTTTCCTACTCCGAACCCACCGGCAACGAGAACCTTGACCGCGGTGGGCGCCCGCTTAGAGACGGGTGAGACCATGCAGAACCCTCCGTAGGAGTTCCGGACTGGGCCGATCTGGATTTTCGGGGCGGTGGACGGAGACCATTCCGTCGCGCGCCATGTCGTCGATGAGGACCCGAACCACCATCAGCGGCAGCTTGAGCCTGGCGGAGATCTCGGCAATCGAGTGGATTCGCATGCACAGGATCGCGATGTCGTGTTCCTCGGGGGCGAGCCGGCCGCGCCGCCGGATCGCCGCCATTCCCGAATCGGTCGTCGCGACCAGCGCGACGAGCTCCAGCGGGACGGCGGGCGCGGTGCGCCCCCTGGTCACCGCGTAGGGACGGACCAGCGGCTCGGACTCATCCCAGCTATCGCCCAGTCCTGTTGACCCGGACCAGTCGCCAGCCACCCTGTTCCACCTCCCTGCATGACGCGGTGCGAGCTCAGGACGGAAGGGCAGCCCGCATCTGGTTGCGCAGCTCGGGGGTCAGGAACCTGCCGGCCCGGCTGACGAGATGGGCCATCTCGTAGGCGATCTGGCCGACGTCGGCGTCGGCCGTGCTGGAGACCGCCAGGCAGGCGCTGTGGCCCACGGCGGTGATGAACAGGTAGCCGTTCTCCATGTCGACCATGGTCTTGTTGACCTGGCCCCAGCCGTGCTGCCGCGCCGCGCCGCGCGCCAGCGCGTCGAATCCGGAGGCGACCGCCGCGAGCTGGTCGGCCGCGGCCCGGTCGATGCCGGTGGACGTGGCCAGCAGCAGCCCGTCGGAAGACAGGACGACCGCGCAGAGAATGTCTGGCACGGTCTCGCGAAGTCGGTCGAGCAGGAAGGACAGGTCAGGCTGTCGGGGCACGGCTCATCTCCCGTCGAGGTCGTCGGCGTCGCGCATGCCGCGGTCGAAAGCGGTGGTGAAACGCTGGGCGAGCGCGCGGGCGGCTTCCGGGTCGGGCGCGCTGGCGGCCTTCTGCGGCAGCCGCTCGGCGGCGGGGTCCTCGCGCAGGGTCTTGGCGAGGTGCGCGCCGCGCTGCCGGCGCGGCAGGTCCTCGAGTCGCGGGTGTCCGCCGGGGCCGGGCGGGCCGGCCAGCGCCTCGGCGCCGTCGTGGCCGCGCAGCGGGCCGAACAGCGGGTCGAACAGTCCGCCGTCCGCCAGGTCCGCGGCGCTGCGTGCGACCATCCCGCCGGGACGTCCCTCGGACCGGCGGCGCGGCGCGGCGTCGAGACCACCGTCGACGAGACCACGTCCGAGACCACCGTCGAGCCCGTCGTCGAGGCCGCCATCGAAGCCCCTGTCGAGGCGCAGGCCGCGTGGGTCCTCGAGCTGCCGGTCGGCCAGGTCGCCGCCGTGGCCGCCGGCCGCGCGGGTGTCGCCGTACCGGCCGGCGCGGGAGTCCGGCCCGTAGCCGGTGGCCCGGGGATCGTCGCCGTACCGGCCGGCGCCGGTGTCGCTGCCAAAACCTCCGGTGCGGGGGTCGTCCTGATAACCGCTGTCGCTGGGGTCGCCGCGGTAGCCACCGTCGCGGGCGTCACCGCCGTAGCCGGCCTGGCGCGCCTCGGCACCGTAGCCACCGTCGCGGCCGTCGCGGCCGTCGCGGCCGTCGCGGCCGTCGCGCGGGTCACGGGGGTCACTGCCGTAGGCGGCCGCGCGCGGGTCCTCCTCATAACCCGCCGGGCGAGGGTCCTCCCCGTAGCCGGCGCGGCGGGGGTCGCCGTGCTGGCCACCGAACCTGTCGTCGCCACCGCCGGAACGAGCCTCTCCAGGACGAGCCTCTCCGGGACGGGCGTCGCCGCCACCGGGGCGGACGTCGTCGGCGGCGTCGGGCCGCAGGCGGGCGGACGCCCGGTGCGGAACCGCCGCGACCGCTCCGGCCAGCGCGAGCTCCTCGGTGGGGGTGGGCCCGGCCCGACGTCCACCGCGATCGCCCGGCGCGCCGGGACCAGTTCCGCTGCCGCCGCCGGCACCTCCGCCGTACACGGCGCCGCCCGCCGAGCCGCCCGCCGCGAGCGCCGCCGGCTGGCGGCCGCCGTTCGACCCGGCGGCCGGCAGGGATGCGGCCTGATGCGGGATCTCGGTGTGGATGAGCCCGGCCGGGATGATCGTGACGACGTGGACACCCCCGTACACGCTGGGCTTGAACCGCACGGCGATCTTGTGCCGGGCGGCCAGCCGGGCGACGACGAACAGGCCGATCTGGCTGCCCTGCGTCGAGGCCTCGAACGGCGGCGGGTTGGCCATCCGGTGGTTGGTCGCGGCGTAGGACGCCGGGTCGAGGCCGACGCCGCGGTCCTCGATCTCCACCGTCCAGCCCTGGCCGACGCGGCTGGCCTGCACGGTCACCGGGGTGTCGGGTGGGGAGAAGGCGGTGGCGTTCTCGATGAGCTCGGCGAGCATGTGGGTCAGGTCGCCGACGGCCGAGCCGACGATCTCGACGTCCGACGTCGGCAGGTGCACGTGTACCCGGGTGTAGTCCTCGACCTCGCTGGCCGCCGCGCGCAGCACCTGGACCAGACGCACCGGCCCGCGGAAGGTGCGTCCCGGCTGGCCGCCGGCGAGGACGATCAGGCTCTCCGCCAGCCGCCGCATGCGGGTGGCCTGGTGGTCGACGCCGAACAGGCGGGTGAGGATCTCGCCGTCCTGCTGGTCGCGCTCGAGCTCGTCGATCAGCCGGAGCTGGCGCTGGATCAACCCCTGGGTGCGTCGGGCGAGTGTCTGCAGGATGGCGCCGACGCTGCGGCTCTCCGCCACTTCGTAAGCCGCCGACACCGCGGATGAGTAGGTCACGTTGAAGGCACGGGCGACGTCGCCGATCTCGTCGCCGGTCGCGGTGGCGAAGGCCGGCGGCTCGGCGGCCGGGTCGATGGGATGTCCCTGCCGCAGCTTCGAGGTGACCGCGGGCAGCCGCCGCTGGGCCACCTCGAGCGCACCTGACCGCAGCGCGCGCAGCGCGCCGACCAGCCTGGTCGCGACGCCGACGGACACCGCGATCGACAGGGCGACCACGCCGGCGGCGAGCAGACCGGAGAGCAGGGCGCTGCGCAGCGCGGCGTCGGCGAGCGAGGCGCTGCGGTGCTCCAGGTCGTCGACGACCTGCCGCTGCACCTTGCGGAGCTGCTCGCTCTTCGCGCCGCTCGCCGTCGCCCACGCGGTGAAGTCGATCCGCTCGCCGCGCAGCACCCGGTCGCGCAGGTCGGTGACGGGGTTCAGCGTCGGGCCGACGACGGAGTCGTACAGGGCGAGCTGCTCGGGGGTGGCGGACGACCGGAACTGGGTCATCCACGCCGCCTCGGCGCCGATCGCCGACTGGACCCGGGTGGCGCTGTCGGGCACCGCGCCGCCGAGCACGGCCGCCGCTGAGACGTACCCGTACTGCTGGCTGATCGCCTCGCTGGCCCGGGAGACCGCGGACAGTGCGGTGGCCCCGCGCACGACCTCGGTGTCCTCGCTGCCGATGCCGACCATGGCGGCGCCGACGTCCAGCCAGGAGGAGATCATCTGGTTGAAGGTGACGGTTCCCGGGCCGGGTTGGAGGGTCTGCGCGTCGACGCCGGCGCGCACCGTGGCGAGCCCGGCCATCTGGTTCTGCGCGGCGCCGACCGCGTCCCGGACCTGGTTTCGCGGGCCTGCCGGCAGTTCGTCGGCCGTCTCGGCGACGGTCGCGAGGGCCTCGTCGACCGGGCTGCGCGCGCTCGTCGAGCGGGCGGCGAACTCCCGTTCCCGGTAGCCGGAGCCGACCAGGCTGGAGACGGCGTACCGCTCGGCCTGCAGGGCATAGACAAGATCGTTGACGTGGATGAGGAACCGGGCGGCGGTCCTGGTCTGGTCGCTCGCGCGCTGGGCCGCGAGCTGACCGGTCACGACCCAGCTGCCGAAGCCGACCAGGGCCAGCAGTGGCAGGAGCAGGACCAGAGTGATCTTGTACCGGATGGGCCAGTTCCGCACTCCGCCACCTCTCGTCGGGGACGCGGGGGTCCTCGAGACATCCAGTCGGCCGACGGGACCGGGGGGCGGCAGGAGGGGAGTAACCGCGCCCGGCTGCGGACGCACTGGGTGGCGTGGCGACCTCGCCCCGGCGCCAGCAGCCACCGAGAACGACGCTGAGCAGCTGTTCCGATCCCGTCGGCAATCAGGACGCTAACCGCGAGGGGTGCTCTACCGGAAGAGTAATCATGTGACGCTTTAGGGACGCCATGTCCTGTTCATGCCATTACCGCGCCCGCCGGACGCCCGATCGCCCGTCCGGTCGCCCGCGCGGTCACCTCGACGGGCACCGGCGGCACCCGTCTGGCCAAGTCGTGCCACCGGACGGGCCGCGCCCGGCCCCGAGGAGGCGGCCGCGGGCACCGACGAGGAGGATCCGGCCGCCTGCGCGGACGCCGCCGACGACGACGCAGACGATGCGGACGCGGTCGCCGCGGCGGGGTCCGACTCGGGCGACGCCGGAGCGGGAACCGCTGGCAGGGCAGCCGCGCGGCCGCCCCGGCCGGCCGCGAGCGCCCCGCCGCGGACACCACCGAGAACCCCGCCGAGCGCGCCGTCGAGACCACCGCCGAGGCCACCGTCGAACGCGGCGTCGAGGCCACCGTCCGGTCCGCCGTCCCAGCGGCCGGCGCCGGCGCCCCGGGGCAGGTATCCGGCGCGCGCGGCGGCGGCACCGAGTTGGAACCGGGTCAGCACGCCGAAGCGTTGGCACATCTCCGCCACGTCCCGTTTCACCGTCCGGTCGGAGACACCGAGCTCCCGGGCCGCACGGCTGTCGTCGAGCCCGCTGTCGAGCAGCTGGAGCAGGGCGCGCTGGCGGCGCACCGTCGCGGGCTCGTCGAGCTCGACCTCACCCGACCCGCGCCGCGCCGCCGCGTACTGGGTGCGGGTCACCATGTCCGCGATCGCCCGGACCAGAGTCGGGGCGACGACCGCGAACGCGCCGTCGTCGAGGTCGTCGTCACGCACCGGCACGAGCGCGGCGGAGCCGTCCCAGACGATCGCCCGCATCGGCAGCGCCGGCAACACGTGGATCTGCCCGATCGGCGGCAGCCGCCGCCCCTGGTGCCGCCGGCGCGCCGCCGCGACCGCGCCCGCCGTCCACACGCTGACGACGCGCACGCCCCGGCTGGCGGCCGGTACCAGCAGGTCGGGGACGTCTCCACCGAGGCCGGGCGGCGGCGGCCCGGTCAGCAGGAACCGGACGGACTGGGTCGACCTGCGGGTCAGCTCCGCCATCCGGGGGAAGATCTCGTCGCGGGCGAGAAGCTGCACGCCCGCGTTGGTCCCCGCCCGGCGGCGGCCGGCGACGTAGTCGCCGAACAGGCCCGACCGGTAGAGCTGCGCCCGTTCGTCGGCCATCCGCGCCCGCTCGGCGACCAGCGCCGCCTCGCGCATGGCGTGGCGTGCCTGCAGGACGCGCACCGGGTCCTGCGGCTCCCACTGGTGGCCGACCCGGCGGACGAGACCCGCCTCCACCAGCCGGTCCATCTCGGCCTGGACAATGGGCTCGGGGCGGCGCAGCCACTCCGCGAGCAGGTCAACCCCGCAGTAGGGGTGGCGGGCCACCGTCCGCCACACCTCGTCGGAGAATTCGTCCAGACCCTCGAATCCGAGTTCGGACAGACGCACGCCCACCCCTCCCCGCGCAGCCGCCAGCCACGAGCGACGAACATTCCAGATACGTCCCGGAAACACTTCGCTGGATTCACGGGAAATCGCGGTGCGGGGCAGACCGAGAACCGTGCTGACGCGCCGATTACATCTGGTTACGGCAAGCTATACCACTTTGGGTGACTCTTCAACGGCTTTGCGCGAATTGCGGCAGGATCGACCGCGACACAACAACAGATACACAAAGATGATCGATTGTTTGACCTGTCATGTTCTTGCATGGTGCATACGGACGATGAACCTGACACCATCCGTAACATAGCGATAATTAAACCTATACACACCAACAGAAGCCCACCTGCGCTCCGGGCCGAGAGCGGCCGTCGTCGGCGCCTGGAGCCGGCCCGTCCCACGCCACGGGCCCGGGGCGCACCGCTGAGGGCCGCCGCCAGGCGACCCGCTCCGGCTCCCGTCCACGCACAAAACCGTTACCCGCCCGTTACCTGGCCGGACGGCCCGCGATCGGCCGGGAATCGACGGCACGGGCTGGCGGGCACCCATTCCGCGCGTCCGCCCGGGGACGCCGGAGGCCGATTTGAAGATGACGTCGATGATGGCTGTCGCCGGAATGATCAGCCCGACTGTGTCTGTTCCCTGTCCCGCCACGGCACCTTCGCGATGATGTAGGTCGGCCCGCCAGGTGGGCTGTCCACGATCAACGTGCCGTCGATGGCGCCCAGCCGCTCGGTGAGGCCCGCCAGGCCGCTGCCCCGGCCGAGGCTCGCGCCCCCGCGGCCGTCGTCGGTTATCCGCAGCAGCAGATTGTCACCGACCCGGCGCAGGTCGACCAGCGCGTCCGACGCCCGGCTGTGCTTGCTGATGTTGGTGAGCAGCTCGGCGGCGGTGAAGTAGACGATGCCCTCGATCGCCGGCGCCGGCCGCTCGTCCAGCTCGACCGTCACCCGGACGGGAACCGTGCAGCGCATCCCCAGCGACGGGATCGCGCCCGGCAGGCCCCGGTCGGTGAGGATCGCGGGATGGATGCCGCGGGCCAGGTCGCGCAGCTCCCGCAGCGCCAGCTTGACCTCGCCGTGCGCCTCCTCGACCATCTTCGCCGCGGTGTCCGGGTCGTCGGCGAGCTTCTCCCGCGCCAGGCCCAGCCCCATCGCGAGCGCGACCAGCCGCGCCTGCGCGCCGTCATGCAGATCCCGCTCGATGCGCCGCAGGTCGGCCGCGGCCGTGTCGACGACGACGCCGCGGTCGGCCTCCAGCTCCCTGATCCGCCGCTCCATCCGGTCGGACGGCGAGAGCAGCGCCGAGATCATCGCCCGGTCGACGGCCGCCAGTGCCCGGGCCACGACCGGCAGCACCGGCCAGCCGACGAGCAGCAGCACCAGCGTCACGGTGAAGGTGACGATCACCCATGGCAGCCGGATCACGAAATACAGGGCGTGCCGCCAGCCGACCGGGTCCGCCACCGCGGCCCACAGCCGGCCGAAGGCACCCGTGGACGCCGACCGCGGCCGCGACGCCGTCGGAATGTGCAGGCCGAGGATGGCCCGGGCCCGGGCCCGTTCGACGGTGCCGAGCGCCCGGGTCACCACCAGGCCGATGGTCAGCAGCGGCAGGCCGACGACCGTGACCGCCATCCCCACGCCGACCGAGAACCAGACGACCACGAAGACGAACCCGACGAGGCCCGTCGGCAGGTTCAGCAACAGGAAGAGGACCCGCCGCCAGGTCCGGTTGTCGAGGGCGAAGACCTGCTCGGGCCTGGCGTCCACCCCGGCCCCGGCCCCGGGCTGGTCGGGAACGGGCTCTTTCCCGGCCGGCGGGGCCACGGGCCGCTCGGTCCGTTGGTCCGGGGTCGCGTCAACGGGGCCGGCCACTGCTGGTGCTCCTCCCGGGTGTGCGGCGGCTGCACGGGGCAGGCTCAACTCTTGCACCACTCCGTCTGGACGACGCAGCCTGGACGACGCACAAGGACACCGTACTCGTTCAACAGGACAAACAATAGCGAGGGTTTCTATCCGCTTTACGGCGGCACCGAACGAGACCACATCGTGTGACGCGAGGGCCGGCGCAAGAAAATTTCCCAACCCCCTGCCACCACAGTCGCACGGCGTGTAAGAATAAGCGCCGAACAGGAAAGTAACGGGGCGCCCTCCCGCCCTGGTCCACTGAGGATTCAGCGAGATCGCAGCCGTCGCGTCTCGGCGGCCTGGCGGTTCCGGGAGGCATGGCTCCATGGGGGGAAATGATCTGGATCAGCAGAAACCTACGGGCGGCGATGTGCCGTGACGGTATCGCTCCGGCCCCGCCCACGGCCCACATCGGGCATACATCCGAGCTGCTCAGACAGCTTGCGGGGTGTCCCCTGGCCCGGCGCCGAGCACGCTGCCGGGCCACGGTGAACCACTTTCACGCCGGCACATCCCGAGTCGCCGTACCGGGCGTTGTCCACTTTCGAAACGACCGCCGGCCGACCCGTCGATAGTTTTCTCCGGCCAGCACGAACACCGCGCGAACCTGATTCCTCAAATCCGTTCCGGGGAATCAGTTGGACACCGCACTGGAATAGTTCCGTCGACATTTCTTGCGGCGCCGGCCGAATACACCGTCCAACGACCCGTGAGGGTGGCTGGCGCCTGGGCTGCCGGCTGGCCGGCCGGGTCGTGATGCCTCGGCTGGATCCGTCCAGTGGTCTCATCCGGGCCGGAGCGATCGGCTGACCCGGGCTCCGGGCTGACCCACCGACCGCCGCGCCTCAGCGGTCTCCCGCTGGAACGCGGTGGCGGGGCTGGTAACGCCCTGTGCCCGTCATGCCCTGTGCCCGTCATGCCCGGTGCTCGTCGTGCTCGTCGTGCCCTGAGCTGGGCACATCCCGGGTCAAGGAACACCCGGGTTCGGCGCGCCCCGAGTTCGACGTGCCTGGGCTCGGCCCGCCGCCGCACGGACCCCATCTCGCACGGAGGAACCATGCACGTCCCCCTGACGTCCGGCGCGGCGTTCCCCCGCGCGGGGTTCCCGCCCGCCCATCCGGCTCCCGGCGGGGCGGGCGGCGCGGCCCCGGTCGCCCGCGACGCCTCCCCGGACCACGCGACCGTGCTGCTCGATCTGCTCTCGGATCTGCTGACCAACCTCGTGGGACTCGCCTTCGTGCTGTACATGACGGTCGGCCTGCTCGGTGTCCTGCTGGCACTGGCGCTGCGGGCCCGGCGCGGCGCGTCCCGGCCCGGTCCCGGAGCGGCGACGTGAACCTGCTCGACGCCGACGGCCGCGACGCGCGCCTGCTCGCCGCGGCCATGATCACCTTCGGGATGGTCTACCTGTTCGCGATGCTGGTGCTCTCCCGTGTCCACCGACCCCGGACGGGCACGCCCCCCGACGGCCTCTTCTTCGTCTTCGTGATGCCCTGCCTCAACGAGGAGGCGGTCATCGAGGCGAGCCTGCGCCGGCTCCTGCTCTCCCCCGCCACGAACCGCCGGGCCCTCGTCGTCGACGACGGCTCGGACGACCGGACCTCGCTGATCGTCCGCGGGGTGGCCGACGACCGGGTGTGGCTGCTGCGCCGCGAGCCACCGGACGCCCGACGGGGCAAGGGTGCCGCGCTGAACGCCGCCGTGGCCCATCTGGCGACCCGCCCGGAGATCGCCGCCCGCGACCCCGACGACGTGATCATCGCCGTGGTCGACGCGGATGGCCGTCTCGACCCGCACTCGGTGGAGGCGGTCGCCCCCTACTTCGCCGATCCCCGCACCGCCGGCGTGCAGACGGGCGTGCGCATCAACAACCGGCACACCAGCCTGCTCGCCCGGCTCCAGGACATGGAGTTCGTGATCTACACCGATGTCTTCCAGCGCGGACGCGGCCAACTGGACAATGTCGGCCTCGGTGGCAACGGCCAGTTCGTCCGGCTCTCGGCGCTGCGGTCCCTCGGCGGCGACCCGTGGTCGCACAGCCTGACCGAGGATCTCGATCTCGGTGTCCGGCTGCTGCTGACGGGCTGGCGCAACCAGTTCTGCCCGCAGGCGGACGTCCACCAGCAGGGGGTCGTCCGGCTGGGACGGCTGCTGCGGCAGCGGTCGCGCTGGTTCCAGGGCCACCTGCAGTCGTGGGCGCTGATGCCCCGCGTGCTGCGGCAGGCGCGGGCCCGGGCGCTGCCCGACATGCTGTTTCACCTCTCCAGCCCGCTGCTGATCCTCCTCGCGTCGCTGCTGACGGCCGCCTTCGTGCTCAGCACGGTGGGCGTGCTGACGAGCTGGCTCGCCGGCGGGCCGGCGCCGGACCCGCGCTACTTCCTCGGCGCCTACCTGATGGCGGCGGGACCGGCGCTGGTCTGCGCGCTGATCTACCGGTCACGCGAGCCGCTTGTTGGCTTCGGCGTGGTCCGCCTAGCCGGCTATGCGCACCTCTACATGCTGTACGCGCTGGTGTGGTTCGTCGCCGGCTGGTGGGCGATGGGACGGGTGGTCAGCGGCCGGACGAGCTGGCACAAGACCGCCCGAACCCCGGAGAGCGCGCCACCCACGCCCCTCCAGCCAGTGTCCGCCGCTCCCGCCGCTCCCGAGGGACCGGACCGGTGAGCGCCAACCACGACCACACCGACCTCCACCACAGCCGCCACCTCGGCCAGGAGCGTGGCCGGCCTGGCACCGGCCCGCCAGCCAGGTCCGCCGTCGGCTCGCCGCGCCCGCCGCGTCGGCGGGTCCGCCGCCGGTATCGGCTCGTCGTCCTCGCGCTGGTCAGCGCGGGCGGGATGGCCGCTCTCGCCGGGCTGTGGGCGGTCATCTCGCTCAGCACCGAGGACGGGCCGACCCGCTGGCGGGACGGGACCAGGCACGGCCCGTGGCTGGCGGTCTTCGACGGCTACGGCCGCACCGCCGGGCAGCTCGAGGCCGGCGGCCTGGTGATCACACTCACCCCCCGGACCGCCGACGCGCCGGAGCGCACCCACGCCGGCCTGGTGGTCAGCTCGGAGCACTACAGCGACGTGCGGTTCACCACGCAGGTGCGCACCGTCCGCCAGCTGCGCCACGGCACCCCAGCCCCGTGGGAGGTCGGCTGGGTGCTCTGGAACTACACCGACCCGGCGCACTTCTACGCCTTCGCGCTGAAGCCCAACGGCTGGGAGCTCAGCAAGCAGGACCCCGCCTACCCCGGCGGCCAGCGGTTCCTGGCCAGCGGGCCTGCGCCGCGGGCCCGCCTAGGCAGCTGGCACACGGTGGAGGTGATCCACGACCGGGACTCGATGGCGGTGTCCGTGGACGGCGTCCCCACGGTGCGGATGCAGGACACCGAGCGCCCCTACGTCTCCGGTGCCGTCGGCCTGTACTGCGAGGACTCCGTCGTGGAGTTCCGCAGGTCCGGCGCCCGCCACCTGCGCCCGGCCGACCAGCCGCCGTTCTGACCGGCCGCCGTTCTGACCGGCCGCCGTTCCGGCTGGCGCCGACCGGCCGCCGTTCGGACCGGCGGCCCCCGAGCACCCGCCTCTCGGCGCGGTGGAGTTCAGCCGTTCACAAACGATCAAGGATGGGAGGATTCGACATGACCGACAGCTCTGACGGTCGCACGGTGCTGCTCGTGTACGGCACCAGACCCGAAGCGATCAAGATGGCTCCGGTGGTCCATGAACTTGGACGGACCGGCCCGCTGCGGCCGGTCGTGGCCGTCACCGGCCAGCACCGGTCCATGCTCGACCAGGTCAACGACCTCTTCGGCATAGTTCCCGACTACGACCTCGGGATCCTCCGGGACCGGCAGTCGCTGGCCGGGGTGACCACCCGCTCGCTCGGCGGCCTGGAGTCGGTGATGGCCGAGGTGCGCCCGGACGTCGTGGTCGTCCAGGGCGACACGACGACGGCGTTCACCGGTGCCCTCGCCGCGTTCTACCAGGGCCTGCCCGTCGTCCACATGGAAGCCGGGCTGCGCACCGAGGACCCGGCCTCGCCGTTCCCGGAGGAGATCAACCGCCGGCTCACCTCGCAGCTCGCCGACCTGCACCTGGCGCCCACGCCGTCGGCCCGGGCGAACCTGCTGGCGGAGGGCATCCGGCCGGAGTCGGTGCTGGTCACCGGCAACACCGTCATCGACGCGCTGCTGCACGTCACGGCGGCACCGCCCCCGCCGGACCGGCTGCTCGCCGAGGTCCGCCAGCGCTCGGGCGACGGCCGGCGGCAGGTGCTGCTCGTCACCGCGCACCGGCGCGAGTCGTGGGGGGAGCCACTCGCGCGGGTCGGCGCGGCGCTCGCCCGGCTGGCCGAGCAGCGGCCCGAGCTGCTGATCGTGCTGCCCGTGCACCGCAACCCGGTGGTGCGGGAGACGGTCCTGCCGCCGGTGGAGGGGTTCCCCAACATCCTCGTCGCCGATCCCGTCGACTACGCCGCCTTCGCGCACCTGATGAAGGCTGCGACGGTCGTTCTGACGGACAGCGGCGGCATCCAGGAGGAGGCGCCCAGCCTGGGCAAGCCGGTCCTGGTGCTGCGGGACAACACCGAGCGGCCCGAGGGGGTGCAGGCCGGCACCGCCTGCCTGGTCGGCACCGAGCCGAACCGGATCGTCGCGGCCGTCGACCGGCTCCTCGACGATCCCGTCGCCTACGCGGCGATGGCGGAGGCGATCAACCCCTACGGCGACGGGCAGGCGGCGCGCCGCACCGTCGCCGCGATCGCGCACCGCTTCAGCGACGCGCCCGCCCCGGACTCCTTCGTCCCGCGCCCGCGCACGATCACCATTCCCCTCCAGCCGGCCGCCCCGGGGCAGGAGCTGACCGGCTCCGCCGCCGGTCGACGAGAGGAGTCCGGAACATGACCCCGCCGCTCAGGTGGCTCCCGCGCCGGCGCACGAGCTGTCCCGACGGCACCGGTCGGGGTGTCCGCCGGGGCATCAGACGCGGTGGCCGCGCGGCGACGACCGCCGGGCTGCTCGCGGTCGTGCTCGGTGCCGGCGCCGGTGCCGCGGCACCCGTGGACGCGGCACCGGACGCGCCCAAGCACCCGCCGCGGCACGCCCGCGCGGCCACCCCGCAGGTGCTGCCCGCCGAGGGGCGCTTCGCCTCACCGCCGGCTCCACCGGCGCCGCCGCGCACCCCGCCGCCACGGCGGGCCGCGCGGCCCGTCCCGGGCACGAACCAGCGCCCGCCCGCGGCACCGGACGGCGCCACCGGGCCCGGGGCCGCGTCGGCGCCGTCCGGCCAGGCGACCGGGACGGGCACCCTGATCCTGTACGACACCACCGGCGCGTGGGGGTGGCTGGGCGAGCAGTACGCCATGCAGGCGGCCAACCTGGCCTCCCGGTTCGGCACCTGGCAGGCCCGTCCGGTCAGTTCGTACACCGCGGGCCAGATGTCCGCGTACGCCGCGGTGGTGTACGTCGGGTCGACCTACGACGAGCAGGTCCCGACGGCGTTCCTCACCGACGTGCTGGCGGGGAACCGGCCCGTGGTGTGGATGTACAACAACATCTGGCAGCTCACGTCGCAGGCGCCGACCTTCCCGACGACGTACGGGTGGAACTGGTCCGGCTTCGACACGTCGGCGATCGGGACCGTCAGCTACAAAGGGACCGATCTGACCCGGTACACGGCGAACGCCGCCGGGATCATGAACTACGCCTCCGTGGACACCACCAGGGCCACGGTGCTCGCCGAGGCGGTGCGCGGTGACGGCACCCGCTTCCCCTGGGCGCTGCGGTCCGGGAACCTGACCTACATCGGCGAGATCCCGTTCGCCTACGCCGACATGACCGACCGCTACCTCGCGGTGGCCGACATGCTCTTCGACGTCCTCGCGCCGCAGACCGCCGCCCGGCACCGCGGGCTCGTCCGCATCGAGGACGTCGGGCCGGACGCCGACCCCGCGGAGCTGCACGCGATCGCCGACTACCTGTCCTCTGCGCAGGTACCGTTCTCGGTCGCCGTCTACCCGCGGTACGTGGACGCGAACGGCACGTACAACAACGGCGTACCGCAGGACTACACTCTCGCGTCCAAACCGGCGGTGGTCAGCGCGCTGAAGTACATGACCCAGCGCGGCGGCACACTGATCATGCACGGCTGGACGCACCAGTTCTCGAACGTCGCCAACCCGTACTCGGGCGCGAGCGCGGACGACTTCGAGTTCTTCCGGGCGCATGTCGACGCCCAGGACTACGTGGTCTACGACGGACCCGTGCCCGGCGACAGCCAGGCGTGGGCGACCGACCGGATGAACGGCTCGGCCGCCGCGTTCACCGCCGCCGGGCTGCCGGTGCCGACGACCTTCGAGTTCCCGCACTACGCCGCGTCCGCCCCCGACTACGCCGCGGCCCGGGCGAAGTTCCCGCGCCGCTACGACCGCGGGCTCTACTTCCGCAACCAGCTCGCCGGCGGCGCGGTGGACCACACGAAGTACGGCGGCCAGTTCTTCCCGTACCCGGTGACGGACGTCCACGGGTCCTTCGTCATTCCAGAGAACATCGGGAACATCGAGCCCGAGCCGTTCAACAACCACCTGGCGCGGCTGCCCGCGGAGCTGATCGACGCGGCCCGGCGCAATCTGGTCGTCCGGGACGGTTTCGCCAGCATGTTCTACCACCCGTATCTGGGCGTTGACTACCTGCGCCAGACGGTGGAGGGCGTGCGCGCCCTCGGATACACCTTCGTCGCGGCCGGCTCCGTCGTCGCGGGCGGGTAGATCTGACGGGCGCGGGAGTCCACCGGGGCTCCCGCGCCCGTCGCTTTCACGGATCTGTTTCCGACTTTCCCGGGACCGCGTTTCCCCCCGCGGTGCGCCTGTTCCCGTGGATTTCGTTCGCACGGTTCTCCGGGAGCGCTACCGCGAGGCCCGGCCGGTGATGGCGACGCGTGCGCCGAGGCCGGTCAGGTAGAGCGGGCTGCGGTCGGTGAATCCGGCGACGTCCTCCTCGCCGATGTAGAGATCGAGGTGGCGCTGCCCGCCGAGCCCCGGCGTGAACTCGTCCCGGACCTCCCACGTCCCGCGCCGCAGCGCCGCACACGCGTTCGGGTCGATCTCGGAGCCGTCCTCCTCGTGCCCGCAGTCCTCGACCACGAAGGTCGTGCCGGCCGGCAGGGTGGAGGAGTCGGCCGCGGCGCTGCGGAACGGGACCAGCGCCCGCCCGGCGGTGTCGACCGGGACATCGTCGATCCAGAAGCCGGAATCGTACGACCAGTTCAGCACCGAGCCCCGCCGCGGGCCGCTGGTGATCCGCCCAGTGCCCTCCTCACGCACCACCTGGACGAATCCGGCCGGGAACGTCCCGAGGAAATCGTTACCAAAGACGCAGTCGAGCTGGGGGCAGCCTCGCACCGTCAGAGGTGGGCCGTCATGAAAACGCTCCACGGCCGTGTAGTAGACGGTGATCTCCCAGTCGCCTTCGGGCCCGCTCGGGGGGTGGCCACCAGCCGACGGCGCACAGCCACCCATTCCGATCAGCAGGGTTCCGGCGATTCCGGACATGGCGGAAACCGCCGTACGCCGATTCAGCCACCGGACCTTGTTCACGATGCCCACGACACGACACTGTCCCGGTTTCCCCAACGGCGGGCAACGATCTCCGCCGAAAAAGGCTCCGGGCCACCGCGGAAGACCACACTGTATTTACGCCGGGGCCGGATTCAGGACGCGCGCGCGGACACCAGCGGCCCGTGACTCGCCGGGACGCACCGGCCGTGCACGGGCAGCGGCAGCGGCCCCGGCGGGCCCAGGAACTCGCCCTGCCCCTGGTCCACACCGGCGGCGGTCAGCACGCGCAGCTCGTTCGCCCTCTGGATGCCCTCCGCCACGAGACACGCCCCGATCTGCCGGGAGAAGTGCACGAGCGCCTCGACGAGCGCGCGCCGCGCCGCGTCGGCACCGATGTCCGTGGTCAGCCAGAGGTTCATCTTCACGACGTCCGGCAGGATCTGCACCAGCCGGCGCAGGCTCGCGTAGGCGACGCCGACGTTGTCCACCGCGATCCGTACCCCCATCTCCCGCAGCTCGTAGAGGCGGGCGAGCGTGCTGGGCAGGTCGTGGATGCCGTCCCGTTCGGTGATCTCGACGATCAGCTGGTCGGTCGCCGTGGCCGCGAGCAGCTCCCCGAGGCGGCCGGACGCGATGGTCGCCGGGGACGCGTTCACCGCGAGCGACAGCCCGCGCGGGAACCTGGGCAGCTCCGCGACCGCGGCCCGGATCGCCGCCAGCTCCAGATCGATTCCCATCCCGACCGACGCGGCGTGCGCGAACCAGCGGTCCGGCGGAAGATCACCGAAGTACGGGCCGGCGGCGGTGCGGTCGTCGGCCTCCTCACCGGCCGCCCCACCAGCCTGGTCACCGGTCTCCTCACCGAGGTCCCCGGCCGGCTCCCCCGACGGCGCGGGGAAGGTGGGGAAGCGGGCCAGCGCCTCGGCGCCCACGAGGCCGTGCGTCGGCAGGTCGAACACCGGCTGGAAGACCATCACCGGCCCGCCGCGGGCGATGACCTGCGCGATCACGCTCCGGATGTGGTCGTCGTCCGCCCCGCCGCGGTGCAGGGCGGACACCGCGTCCGCCACGACGTCGGCGAGCAGGCCCAGGAAGCGGGCCTCGCGGTCGCCCAGGCCCGGGTCCGGCTCGGTGCTCAGCGCGCACAGCATGCCGTAGACCTCGCCGCTGTCGAGGTACACAGGCGCGCCCACGTACGAGCCGATGCCCAGCTCGCGGGTGACGGCCAGGGCGGCGGTGCGCTGATCCGCCCGAGCGTCGGGGATGACGGCGGGCAGCCGCCCGTCCAGCACCCGGGCGCAGTAGGTCGCCTCCTGCTCGACCTGCCTGCCGACCAGGCGCTCGACCAGCTCACCCTCCCCGGAGATCAGGTCGATGACCTGTTCGTCCCCGGTGAACCGCGACAGCCAGGCGACGTCCGTCCCGAGGTGGCGGCGGGCCAGGTCCAACACCCGGGCCACCTCGTCGGTACGCTCGCGCACCCGTCCGCCGACGCGACGGTCCCGGCCACGCCGACGGTCACGGCCGTCACGGCCGTCACGTGGGTCCTGCGACCCAGCCCCGCTAGCGAAAACACTCACCAGTCCACCTCCACGGGTGTGTCCCAGGCGTCCAGCCCGGCCCGTGTGGACGTCCGCGGCGGTAGGCTTTTGCGCCATCGCCGGACTTCCGTCACCCCGTACCGTTTCCCGCGGCCCGGTGTCCCGCGACGCGGTCACGGGCGGGAAGGCCGGCTGGCTCCGCCGGCTGACGCGTCAGTGCTGGCGGCACCGCGCGGCGCTGATCACCACCTGGGTCTGTGCGGTGACCGGGATGACCATCAGCGCGCTCACCCCGCTGCTACCCAGGGTGATCATCGATGATGTGATCATCGCGCGGTCCCGGCCGATGCTGCCCTGGGCCGGGCTGATGCTGCTGGCCGGGATCGCCGCCTACCTCCTCCTCATGGTGCGCCGGCGCTGCGGAGCCCGCATGACGCAGGAGGTCACGCACGACCTGCGGACGGCGATGTTCACCTCGCTCACCCGCCTGGACGGCGCCGGCCAGGACTCCCTGGAGATCGGCCAGGTGATCGGCCGCAACACCTCGGATCTGACCCGGGTCCAGAACCTGCTCACCCGCACCCCCACGGCGCTCGGCGGCCTTGTGGCGCTGGCCGTCTCGCTCGGGGCGATGGTGGTCCTCTCCCCGCGGCTCACCGCCGTCGCGCTGGTGACCCTGCCGGTGCTCGGCGCGCTCTCCCTGACCAGTCGCGTGACGCTGTTCCCCGCCTCCTGGTACGCGCAGCAGCAGGAGGCGGCGGTCGCCGGGGTGGTGGCGGCGACGGTGTTCGGCGTGCGGGTCGTCAAGGGCTTCGGGCAGGAGGAACGCGAGCTGAACCGGCTGGAGGCGGTGGCCGCCAGGCTGTTCGCCCACCAGCTGCGCGTGGTGCGCATCGACAGCCGCTTCGCGCCGTCGATCCGGGCCGTGCCGTCGCTGGGACAGATCGCGATGCTCGCCTTCGGCGGCGCGCTCGCCGTGCACGGCCAGCTCTCGCTCGGCACCTTCATCGCGTTCGCCACCTACCTGACCAGGATCAACCAGCCGATCCGCAACCTGGTCGCGCTGGTGACCCTGGCACAGCAGGCCCGGGCCAGCGCCGAGCGGATCTTCGAGGTCATCGACACCGGCCCCACCGTCGTCCAGCGCCCGGACGCGGCCGACCTCGACGTCGCCGAGGACCCCGCGGACGGGCCGGCGAGGGTGCGGCCCGCCCAGGCACGGCCGGTGCCGGGTGCCGCGGCCGTCGAGTTCGACGACGTCTCGTTCGGCTATCAGGACGGCCGGCTCGTCCTGGACCGCTTCCGGCTGGCGGTGGCGCCCGGCGAGACGGTCGCGCTCGTCGGCCGCTCCGGCTCCGGCAAGACCACCGCCGCGGCGCTGCTCAGCCGCTTCTACGACCCGTCCGCGGGCGTCGTGCGGGTGTACGGGCACGACGTGCGCGATCTGACGCTGACGAGCCTGCGCGGGCTGATCGGCGTCGTCGGCGACGACGGCCTGCTGTTCTCGACCAGCCTGTGGGAGAACATCGCCTACGGGCGCCGGGACGCCCCGACCGCGACGGTGCTCGCGGCGGCGCGCGCGTCGCGGGTCGACGAGTTCGCCACCGACCTGCCCGAGGGCTACCGGACCAGGGTCGGCGAACGCGGCCTGACGCTCTCCGGGGGCCAGCGCCAGCGCGTCGCGATCGCCCGGGCGATCGTCGCCGACACTCCCGTCCTCGTGCTGGACGACGCGACGTCCGCGATCGACGCGGAGGTCGAGGCGGAGATCCACCGGGAGCTGCGGACGGTCACCTCGACCCGGACGACACTGCTGATCGCCCACCGCCGGGCGACGCTGCGCCTGGCCGACCGGATCGGGGTCGTCGAGCAGGGCCGGATCATCGACATCGGCACCCACGACGAGCTGATCGCGCGCTGCGCCGCCTACCGCGACCTGATCACCCCGGATGTCCCGGCCGACCCGGCCGACCAGGACGACCAGGACGACCAGGACGACCCGGGTGACTTTCCGGCCCCGCGGCCCCGCGAGCCCACGGAAGCGACCACACTCACCGAGACCTCGGTGCCGGACATCCAGGCCGCCGCCGTTCCCGAACTGGAAGGACTGCCGGCGGCGCTGCGGCGCCGGGTGCTGGCGCTGCCGCCCGCCCTGGACACCCCGGACCTGGACCAGGAGGTCGTCCGCGCCCGCGACCCCCGCTTCGGGCTCGCCGCCATCGGCCGGCTGCTGTGGGCCTCGCTCACCATCGCCTGGCTGCTGCTCGTCATCGACAGCCTCACCACGCTGGCGCTGCCCATCCTGATCCGGCACGGCATCGACGAGGGCGTGACGGCCCGCTCGCTGCCGGTGGTACTCGGCACCGCCGGGGTCGGCGTCGCCGTCATCGCCGTCTCGTGGAGCGCGCACACCGCCCAGATCCGGGTGGTCGGCCGTCTCGGCGCACGGGTCGGCTACCTGCTGCGGGTGAAGCTGTTCGCGCACCTGCAACGCCTCGGCCTCGACTTCTACGAACGCGAGGCCAGTGGACGGGTGATGACCCGCCTCACCTCGGACGTCGACCAGATCGCCGACTTCATGCGGAGCGACGCCGCGTCATCCGCCGTCTCCGTTCTGACGGCGCTGGGCATCGCGATCGCCCTGGTCGTCATCGACCCCGGCCTCGCACTGGCCGTGTTCGCGCTGGTCCCGCCACTCGTCATCGGCACGGTGTTCTTCCGCGGACGGGCCGCGCGGGCGCACGCCGACGCCCGCGAGAGCCTGGCCGAGCTCACCGCCGAGCTACAGGAGAACGTCACCGCGATGCGGGTCGTCCAGGCGTTCCGCCGCGAGCCCGACGCCCTCGACCGTTACCGCGACCGCAGCGCCACCTACCGCGACCAGCGGTTACGCGCCGTCCGGTACCTCGCCTACTACTTCCCCTACATCCAGTTGCTGTCGACGGCGGCGAGCGTGGCGGTGCTGCTCGTCGGCTCCGGGCGGGTACACGCCGGGACGCTGACCATCGGCGCGCTCGCCGCCTACCTGCTCTACATCGAGCTGTTCTTCGCGCCGATCCAGGATCTCGCCGAGGTGTTCGACGAGTACCAGGCGGTCATGGTGGCGCTGGGGCATGCCCGGGAGCTGATGGCCGTCCAACCCGTGCCGGCGGACGCCCCGCACGCGCGGCCGGTCGAGCGGCTGCGCGGCGAGATCAGCCTCACCGGCGCCGGCTTCACCTACCCGGGCTCCGCCACGGCCGCGCTGCGGGACGTGAACGTCACCATCCCCGCCGGCCAGACGGTGGCGCTGGTGGGCCGGACGGGCTCGGGCAAGTCCACCCTCACCAAGATCATCGCTCGCTACTACGACCTCACCGAGGGCACCCTGCGCGTCGACGGCGTCGACGTCCGCGGGTACGCGCTGGCCGACTACCGGCGGCGGCTGGGCCCGGTGCCCCAGGAGGCCCATCTGTTCGCGGGCACGGTCCGCGACGCGATCGCCTATGGACGTCCCGACGCACCGGACGAGCAGGTCAGAGCCGCCGCGCGCACCGCGGGGGCCGAGGAGATGATCGCCGGGCTGCCCGGCGGCTACGGCTACCGGGTGCGCGACCAGGGCCGCAACCTCTCCGCCGGCCAGCGCCAGCTCCTCGCCCTCGCCCGCGCCCACCTCGTCGGGCCGGACATTCTCCTGCTCGACGAGGCCACAGCGGCCCTCGACCTCGCCTCCGAGGCCGCGGTCGCCCGCGCCGCGGCCGAGATCGGGCGCTCGCGCACCACGGTGGTGGTCGCGCACCGGCTGACCACCGCCGCGCGCGCCGACCGCGTGCTGGTGCTGGACGGCGGCCGTCTCGTCGAGGACGGCACGCACGGCGCGCTGATGGCGGCCGGCGGCCACTACGCCCGCCTGTGGGCGGCCTACGCGCACGAACACCGCCTGGAACTCCCGGCGGACGCCGCACCGACTTGACCTTGACCCTGCGTCAGGGCTCCAGCATGGCGGCGTGACCGCTACCAACCCCGCGATCGAGGTTTCCGGACTCACCAAGTCCTACGGCGACCACGCCGTGCTGGACGGAGTCGACCTGACCGTCCCGGAGGGCACCGTCTACGCGCTCCTCGGACCCAACGGCGCCGGCAAGACGACCATCGTCAACATCCTCTCCGCCCTGCTGACCCCCGGTGACGGCGAGATCCGCGTCGCCGGCTTCGACGTACGACGCGAGCCTGCCGGGGTGCGCGCGGCGATCGGTGTCACCGGGCAGTTCTCCGCGATCGACGAGCTGCTCACCGGCCGCGAGAACCTGCGGCTGATGGCCGACCTGGCGCACCTGGACCGGGTGACCGCGACCGCCGCCGTGACCGTGATGCTGGAGCGCTTCGATCTCGTCGACGCCGCCGACCGGCGGGCGCAGACGTACTCGGGCGGCATGAAGCGACGGCTGGATCTGGCGATGACACTCATCGCCCGGCCCCGACTGATCTTCCTCGACGAGCCGACGGCCGGTCTCGACCCGCGCAGCCGTCGCGACCTGTGGGCGATCGTGCGCGAGCAGGTCGCCGACGGCGTGACGGTGCTGCTGACGACGCAGTACCTCGACGAGGCCGACCAGCTGGCCGACCGGATCGGGGTCCTCGACGGTGGCCGGCTGGTCGCCGAGGGCACGGCGGCGGAGCTGAAGCGGCGGGTGCCCGGCGGGCATGTGTCGGTGCAGTTCACCGACGCCGCGGGGCTGGCCGCGGCCGCGGCGGCGCATCCGGAGGCCACCACCGACGCCGAGGCGCTCACCCTTCGGGTGCCGGGCGACGGCAGCATCGCCGGGCTGCGCCGCGTGCTCGACGGCCTCGACGACGACGACGTTGCCGGCCTGACAGTCGAGTCCCCCGACCTCGACGACGTGTTCCTCGCGCTCACCGGCCATGCGACCGAGGCGCCCGCAGCCGAGGAGATCCCCGCATGAGCACCACCTACACCGTCCGTGACTCGGCGACGATGCTGCGGCGCAACCTGCTGCACATCCGCCGCTATCCCTCATTGTCGATCATGCTGGTCGCACAGCCGATCGTGTTCCTGCTGCTGTTCGTGTACGTGTTCGGCGGGACCCTGGGCGCCGGCCTGCCAGGCCAGGAGGGCGGCGGAGACCGCAGCGACTACCTCGTGTTCATCACGCCAGGCATCCTGATCATGACCGTCGCCAGCGTCGCGCTCGGCACCGCGATCTCGACCGCGACCGACATGACCACCGGGATCATCGCCCGGTTCCGCACCATGGACATCGCCCGGGTGTCGGTGCTCACCGGCCACGTGCTGGGCGCTGTCATCAGGACCGGATTCGCCGTGGTGATCGTGACGGCGTTCGCGTTCCTGCTCGGGTTCCGCTCCGACGCCGGTCCGCTCGGCTGGCTCGGCGCGATCGGGCTGCTGATCCTCATCGCGTTCTCACTCACCTGGCTGACCGTCGGCATGGGCCTGGCGGCGGACAGCGTCGAGACGGCCAGCAACACCCCCCTGTTCCTGGTGATCCTGCCGTTCATCAGCAGCGCCTTCGTACCGACCGACGCGATGCCGGCCGGGCTGCGCCAGTTCGCGGAGCACCAGCCGTTCACCCCGATGATCGACACCCTCCGCGCACTCGTCACGGGCGCGGCGACGGACTCCGACCTGTGGCTCGCGATCGGCTGGTGCGCCCTGATCGCGCTGCTCGGCTACCTCTGGTCGCGTCGGCTTTTCCTCCGCGTGCCCGCGAGATAGGAGACTGGCGCGATGCTCACGATCAGCCAGCTGGCGTCGTACGCCGGCGTCACCGTGCGCGCGGTGCGGCACTACCACGCCAAGGGTCTCCTGCCGGAGCCGGAGCGCGACCACTCCGGCTACCGGCGCTACGACGCCCACGCCGTCGTCGAGCTCATCAGGATCCGTACGCTCGCCGACGCCGGCGTGCCGCTCGCGCGTGTCCGCGAGCTACTGGCCGCGGGTGAGGAGGAGTTCAACACTGCCGTCGCCGACATCGACCAGCGCCTGCGCGCGGAGATCAGGGAGCGGCAACGGCACCGCGAGCGGATCGCGCAGCTGGCAGCCGGGGACAGCCTGGCTCTGCCGCCGGAGGCGGTGGCGTACCTCGACCGGATGCGTGAGCTCGGATTGCCGGACCTGATGATCGGGGGCGAGCGGGACTCCTGGATCCTGGTGGCCGCCCAACTCCCCGAGCACATGCCGCTCTACATGAAGGTGAAGCAGCAGCAGCTCGACGACCCGGCAACGGTCGAACTCTACCGCGATCTCGCCGCGATGATCGGCTGGGAGGCGGACGACCCGCGGGTGGCGGCCGTAGGCGACCGGCTCGTCGCCCTCATCGAGGCCGATGCCGAAGGATGGGAGAACCACGACGAGGTGATGCCCGACGAGCTCGCGCAGCTCCTCGACTCGGTCTTCCTCGACTCGGTCCCGATCGCCCGTCGGCTCCTGGAACGGCTCGAGGAGCGCGGCTGGCGCGGCTGGACCAAGTTCGAACGGATCCAGCCGAAATAGCGCTGGGCGGCGTTCGTGATGCGCCGCGGAACCGGACTAGGAGGGCTGGGCGGTAGGACTGTGTGCGGCGAGGAACTCCCAGATGACGTGGCTCGCGTCGGGGGCGTCCGGAGCGTCGTCGGCGCGTGGGCGGATCTTCGTTCCACCCGGCCAGGCGTGCCCGCCCCCGCCGACGCTGTAGAGGACGACGTCGGCGCCCCGGGCGCATCCTGAGTAGGTCGTGCGGATCACCGTGCCGTCCGGGACTGCCGACGGCTCCGGTACCCAGGACCCTCCGGGTCCGACAGCTCCACCCAATCCGCCCGGGACGGGGCCGCCGGGCCCGTCGACCCCCTCGGCCTTGGGCGTTGTTCCACATGCGTTGTGCTCGGCCCAGAACTGGATGGCGTAGCCGACCGACTGGTCCACCCGGTCGTTCTCGGTGCCGACCCCACGCCCCGTGGACCGCCCGCCCGCGTAGGGGACGTTGTCGTCGGCGGTGCCGTGCACGGCCAGTACGGCCACGGGCCGCGCGGGCTGGCAGCCGTCCACGTTCATGGCCCCGGCCACCGAGGCGATGATCGTGACCCGCGAGGAGAGCTCGCAGCCGATCCGGTAGCTCATCATGGCTCCGTTGGAGAGCCCGGTGACACCGACCCGATCCAGATCGACGGGATACCGCTTGGCGAGGTCGTCGAGCAGCGCGCCGATGAAGGCCACGTCGTCGATGTCGTTGTCACGGGCGAATCCACAGCAGTTGCCGGCGTTCCAGGTGAGCAGACGACCACCCGCGCGGGCCGTTCCGTCGGGGTAGACGGCGAGGAAGCCGGCCTCGTCAGCGAGCTCGCTGAACCCGGTCTGCCGCTCGGCGAGCTCCCCGTTGCCTCCGCCCCCGTGCAGGACGATCATCACCGGCAGGTCGACGCCCCCCGCTGCCGGGGCGTGCGCACGGTAGGAGCGCTCACGCCCATCCACGGTCAGGGAGCGCACGACGGTGCCGGCCGCCGCGGCCCCCGCCGCCGACGGGGCCGCGGGGCTGCCCGGGATCACCGGCCCGCCGCGCTGGCAGCCGCCGGCCAGCAGCACGGCGACGAGGCCGAACCCGACAACCGCGAACGATCTGACGCGCATGTCACCTCCCGGACCCCAACCGGCCGGCACGGCTGCCGGCCGCCGACTGGGCGGACGGTAGCCGGCCGAGATCTGAGAGAGGTGTGAATCCGCGGGTCAGACGGCGGCGGCCACCCGGCGGCGGCGGGCGATCTCGGAGAGGGCGATGCCGGTCGCGACGCCGGCGTTCAGGGACTCGACCTGGCCCGCCATCGGGATGCGCACCCTCAGGTCGCAGCACTCGCCGACGAGCCGGGACAGGCCCTTGCCTTCCGAGCCGATCACCAGCACCAGCGGGTCGGTGGCCACCTGCAGCTCGTCCAGGGAGACCTCGCCGTCCGCCGCGAGGCCCACGACGAACAGGCCCGACTCGGCGAACGAGCGCAGGGTTCGGGTGAGGTTCACCGCGCGCGCGACCGGCAGCCGCGCGGCGGCACCCGCGGACGTCTTCCACGCGGCGGCCGTCACCCCGGCGGCGCGCCGCTCCGGCACGACGACGCCGCTCGCGCCGAACGCCGCCGCCGAGCGGACGACCGCGCCGAGGTTGCGCGGATCGGTGACCCCGTCGAGGGCGACGACCAGCCCGGGCGCCGCGGCCTGCGCGGCGGCGAGCACGTCGTCGGGGTGGGCGTACTCGAACGGCGGGACGGACAGCGCGAGGCCCTGGTGGGGCGCGGTGCCGCACAGGCGGTCGAGCTCGAACCGGCCGATGTCGACCACGGCCAGCCCGGCCCGGCCGGCGAGGCGCCGGGCGTCGGCGATCCGCTCGTCGAAGTCCAGGCCGCCGGCGATGTACAGGGTGGTGGCGGGCACGCCGGCCCGCAGGGCCTCGACGACCGCGTTGCGCCCGACCACGAGCTCGTCGGTCTCGACCCGCCGCGAGCCGTACGCCCCGGGCGCCCCCGCCCCGCCGTGACCGCCATGCGCCCCGTTACCGCCGTGACCGCTGTGACCACCTGAGCGCCCGGCACCGACGGCGCCGGCCGATCCGCCGGTGCCCCGCTCGGCCCGGGGGCGGTCGCGCTCGTCGGCCGCCTGGCCGCCCGGGCGCTTCGCGGCCGCCCGCGTGCCGGCGGCGCTCACGGCCGCGCGCCGCTGCGCCGGATGGCCTGGACGCATCTCGGCCGGCGGCGTCGCGCCCTTGCCCTGCAGCGCCTTGCGGCGCTGGCCGCCGCTGCCGACCGCCGCGCCCTTGCGGTGGGAGCCGGCCTTCGCGGCCCGGCCTCCCTGACCGCCGCGGGCGATTCCTCGGCCGCCTCGACCCTGGCCACCGGCCATAACAGTCCACCTCGTCACTAGCCCGTCGGGTCGTGAACCCGCCCGGCGAGCCCACGATCGTCCGACCGGGTCAGCTGGCCGTCGGCGGCCACGCCGCGACGCCGGTCGTCCATCAACGGTATCCGTAATGGGCACATCACACGGCGGGCGCCGCCGCCAGGCGACGACGGCAGGCGACGACGGCAGGGCACCGGCCGACGAGCAGACGAGAAGTCCGGCCACGGAGCAGGCGACCGAACGGGCCACAGCGACGGCCACAGACCGCACCAGTTCAGCGAGACGGTCCGCGAGCCGGCTGCAGGCTACCTATCCTCGGTAGCAGGGACGTCCCCCGGCTGCGGGGCCCCGTCCACACTCGGGGCCGGCCGCTCCGGCGGTGCCGTCGGGCGGGCCACACCGCCCGGTGGAGGTGGCCGCGCGCATGGACAGGAGGCGCATGTACAGCGGGCGGATGAACAGCGTCTCCCGGCCCGGTCGCGGGCGGTGAGCCGGTGCCCTCTCCCGGCACAGACGATCTCGACGCCGCCCTGCGGGCGCTCGAGGAGACCGTGGCGGCCCAGGCGGGCGTCCTACTCGACCTGGAGAACAGCCCCGAACGTGCGCTGCTCGACCCGGCGCCGCTGAGTGGCGTCACCCGGGCCGAGGCACTCGCCGTGATCGCCGTCCTGGCGGACGTCTGGCGGGCCTACGCGGCCCTGCGCGACGTCACCGAAGCCGCGCGGAGCCTGCGCGGCCGGCGCTCCCGGGTGGACGCGAGGACCCTGACGGAGCTCACCGCGCTGCTGTACGGCCCCTCGGTGCCGGACATCCTCCCGCAGACGAAGATCCTTCCGGCGCCGGAGATCGGCCCGGTGCCGGCGCGCCACCGGCCGGAGCGTGCGGGACAGGCCCACCCGGAGTGGGTGCGTCCGGAACAGGTGCGTTCCGGGCAGGTGCGCCCGGCCGAGCTGGCACGCCGGGTGGACGCGGCCGTCGCCGCGGTGCGGGGGCGGATGCGGCTGATCCTCGGCGTACGCAACGCACTGCTGGCCGAGATCGCCGCCGGCGGCCGGGCCGTCGCCGAGACGAGCGTGCTCGCGGCCCGGCTCGGTCTCGCGCCCGGTGACGCCGGGCTGGTCGCGGCCCGGCGACTGCTGGCAGAGCTCTCCGCCGCGGCGCGCTCCGATCCCCTGGGGGTCTCTCCGGGGCTGCGCGCCCGTGCCGAGGCCGCGGTCGCCGCGGCCACGCGCTCGACTGGTGATCTCGCCCGACGCCATGACGGTCTCGACGCCGACCTGGCCGCGGCGGGCGCGCTGCTCGCCGAGATCACCCGGCTGGACGACACCGCCCGCCGCGACGCCGGGCTCGCTACCCGCCGCATCCGCGGGCTGGGGCCGCTGTACCGCCTGGCGGACAACTGGCGGGACGACCAGCAGCATGGCCTGGCGCCCTGGCTCATCCGGCTGCGCGCGCAGGCGGCCGCGGGCCGTTGGAAGGAGTCGAGCCGGGGGCTGGCCCGCTGGCTGGAGGTGGCCGAGGCGACCCACCTCGCCGCCCAGCGGATCGCCGGCGCGAACGGCGCCGCGCTGCGCCGGCGGGAGGAGCTGCGCGGCCTGCTTGGCGCCTGGGAGGCCAAGGCGGCCCGGCTGGGCCTCACCGCGGATCCGAGACTGCTCCCGCTCGCCCGCGCCGCCCGCCGCGAGCTGTACTCGGCGCCAACCGATGTCGAGCGCGCCGCCGGCCTCGTCAACGACTTCGGCGCCGCCCTCGCCGCCCGGGGCGGCTCGCCCGCGCCGGACGCCTTGCCCGCGCCCGAGGTCCTGCCCGCGCCGAACGTCTCACCCGCGCGACTGGCACCGCCGCGGCGACCCGCGCAGCGGGACCGATCCGGCACGCGCACCCACCCGATCCCGCCCCCGCAGACCGCTCCGCACCCGCACCCGCACCCGCGACCGGCACCAGCCGCCTCGACCACTCGGCCCATCCAGGCCACGCCCTCCGCTCCGCCCGCGCCTCCCGCTGAGCTTGCGCGCCTCGCCCAGCCCACGCCTCCTGGCCAGTCCCCGTCCCCCGTTCAGTCCGCGCCCTCCGCACGGCCCAGGCATCCCACCCAGCCCACGTGGCCGGCACGGCGCACCCGGGCCAGACGGCCCGCGGGGAGCGCCGGGGGCGGGAAGCCGGCCGGGATCGGGAGCTCCACCCGTCCCGAGGCGGTGACGTGACCCGCGGTCATTCGGTTCGCGGGCGCGACCAGGGCACAACGCGTGAACCGGCCGCGCGCTGCCCCGTCTGCGCCGGGCCGATCGGCCGCGGGCGGCTCGGGCTGCCCGCCCGGGACCGCGGCTTCTGCCCGCGCTGCCGGACCCCCTACTCCTTCGCGCCCCCGCTGCGCGCCGGGGACGTCGCCGGCGGCTACGAGATCGTCGAGTGCCTGGCCGAAGGCGGCCCCGGGCCCGCCGGTTGGGTCTTCTCAGCGGTCGACCTGCGCGGCGTGGCGGTCGCCGCCGAGACCACCGGCACGGGCGACCCGGCACGTCCGGGCGACCCGACACGCCCAAGTGGCCTGGCATGCCCGGGTGGCCCAGGCTCCGGCGGTGGCGTCCCGGGGCGGCTGGTGGTGCTCAAGAGCGTGCGCCGCGGTGGGATGCGCCCGCCCGCGCGGCTGGGCCTGCGCCCGGGCCGCCGGCTGCCGCCCGACCCGCCGCTGCGGCATCCGGCGATCGTCGAGACGCTGGGCGAGGTCCGCCACGACGGCGTCGTCTACGCGGTGATGGAGCTGGTGAGCGGCCCGTCCCTGGCGGATCTGCTCCGGTCCCGGCGGGCGGCGCGCGGCGGGGCGCCGGCGCCGCTACCCGTTCCGGAGGCGGTCGCCGGGGTGCGTCGGCTGCTGTCCGCGCTGGAGTACGTCCACGACCGCGGGTACGTCTTCTGCGACCTGGCACCGGGAAACGTGGTGTGGGGCGGCGACCGGGTGACACTTATCGATCTTCAGGCGATCCGTGAGCCCGGGCGGCGCGGCGGCACCTTCCATGTGACGGCCGGTTTCGACGCCCCCGAGCTGACGGTGAGCCCCCCGTCGGTGGGTTCCGACCTCTACGCTCTCGGCAGGCTGTTGGCAACCGCGGTACTCGACTTCCCGAACAGAGCGTCAACCTACCGATACACCCTTCCCGCCCAGGAGGTCGACCAGGTGCTGGCTCGGCACGAACCGCTGCGCCGGTTCCTCCTTCGTGCCACCGCCGCCAATCCGGCGGACCGGTTCGCCAGGGCCGCCGACATGGCCCGCGAGCTCGCCGGAATCGCGGTGGACGGCGCCGCCGCGCCGGCCGTGGAAGCCGCCGCGGAGGCGAGAAACAGAGCGCCCACTAGGGAAAAGGTGGGAGAGGTGGCAGAGGTTACGGAGAGCGCCCGTGGCGAGGGCGTACTGGAGACAGAGCTCCGGCCGATCCCAGGAGCACGGGCGAGCGCTGGCACCGAAGGGGGCACCGAGATCACGGGCGTCGACGCATCTGGCGGATCATGCCACTATTCATTTCGGCGTACTTGGATTTGAGCAGGTCGACGTGATATATCCGGTCCCCACAGGACGGGCAGGAGGCACTCACCACATGGCTCCGCGCACACCGCCCAGACTCGCCGTCCCCGGCGGGCCGGTCCAGCGGCCGGTGGCCTGACTGTGGACCTCAACCCCCGGCACGGGCAGGGCTACCCCGGGCACGGCTATCCCCCCGAACGCCCGGACTCGCCGCACCCGAATGCCGGCTACGCCGAGAACTCCACCCACCCCGACGGATACCCAGGTGACGATCTTCCGACCGAGAGCTACCGGGCGGAGGACTTCCGAGCCGATGATCAGCCTACCGAGAGCTACACGCCGGACCAGTTCACCGGGTCGGCCTACCCGGAGAGCGGCTACGCCGACAACGGCTATGCGGAGAACTCCTATCCGGACGGCGCCTATCCCGGCGCCGGCTACCCGGCGGGCACGGGTGACTACCGGGAAGGCGACTATCACCACGAGTACCCCGAATCCGCGTACTCCGAACCTGGCTACCAGGGTGAGACGTACTCGGACGACACCTATTCGGGCAGCGGATTCAACGAGGACGGATACGCGGAGGACACCGATCCGGCCACGATGCTCCTGGGCCAGCGCGCCGTCCCGGGCGAGGCGGACGACGACGCGCACGACGAGGTGATGCGCTGCCCGGTGTGCGCGGCACCCAACTACCAGGACGCCCGGTACTGCGAGGCCTGCGGTTTCGCCCTGACCGGCGTCCCGGTGGCCGGCGGCGACGAGGACCACCGCGAGATCGACCTCGGCCCGCTCGCCGGCGTGTGTGACCGCGGCGTGCGGCATACCACCAACGAGGACTCGATGGGCGTGGCGATCGTCCACGGCACGCTGATCGCGGTGGTCTGCGACGGGGTCTCGACGACCCCGGGCTCCGGGGAGGCGTCCGCCGCCGCCGCGGCGACCGCGACGGCCATCCTCGCCGACGCGGTGCGCGCCCACGGGCCCGGCGAGGCCGTCCCGTATGACGAGCGGCCGGCGAGCCGGGCGAACGACGTCCTCGACGTTCTGGAGGAGTACTCCGAGTACGACGAGCCGCGCACCGCTCCGCGGCGGATCTCCGGTGGTTTCGGCCCGGACGAGGCCGACATCGCCCTGCAGCGGGCCGTGGAGGCCGCCCAGGCCACGATCGCCCAGCTCAGCGCGGCGGAGGGCCGGATGGCGCCGTCCTGCACCTTCGCGGCGGCGATCATCACGCCGCCGTCGGTGGACGGTCCCGGCATGGTGACCGTCGGCTGGGTCGGCGACAGCCGCGTCTACCTGCTCGGCCCGCGCTGGTGCGAGCGGCTCACCGCGGACGACACCTGGGCGGCCGAGGCGGCCCGGGCCGGGCTCATCCCGGCGTCGGAGGCGGAGACCCACCGGCGCGCGCACACACTGACGCGCTGGCTCGGCGGCGACGCCGAGGACGTCACCCCGCACACCGCCGCCTTCCCGATCGAGACCCCGGCCACCGTGCTCGTCTGCAGTGACGGCCTGTGGAACTACTCCTCGCGCCCGGACGTCCTCGCCGCGCTGGTGAACCAGCTCGAGCCGAGCGCGTCCGCGCTGGACGTCTCCCGCCACCTCATCGACTTCGCCATCGACCAGGGCGGGCACGACAACATCACCGTGGTCGCGGCGAGGGTGACGAGCTGACGATGCCGCCGCGCCCGCAGGCCGCCCGCCGTGTCCGCGGGCGGGGCCGCTCCAGATCCGGCTCCGGCTCCCGGCGGCGCTGCCGCGCCCGGGCCGCGGCGGGCGGATGAGCGCGTTCACGGCGAAGGTGTACCAGAACGAGTTCCTGCCGGTCGGCGGGACCCAGGTACACGCGGTGATCACGGTGACCTCGACGGGCGCCCCGGCCGCCCCCCCGATCGCGGGCCGGCCGACCGGGCGTCCGGAGCAGGCCCTGGTCATCCTGCTCGACTGCTCCGGCTCGATGGCGAACCCGCCCGCGAAGGTCACCCAGGCCCGCCGCGCCGTCCGGGCGGCGCTCGACAGCCTGCCCGACGGGGCGTGGTTCGCGGTGGTGCGCGGCACCGGCTCCGCCGCGATGGCGTACCCGCGCTCGCCCGAGCTGGTTCCGGCGTCCGCGGCGACGCGGGCGGCGGCCTGCCACGTGGTGGACGCGCTCGAGCCGCACGGCGGCACCGCCATGGGCCGCTGGCTGCGGCTGGCGAACGACCTGCTGGCGACCCGGCCCGACGCCATCGGCCACGCGCTGCTGCTCACCGACGGGCAGAACGGCGAGATGGAATCCGAGCTGCTCGGCGCCGTCGACGCCTGCCAGGGCCGGTTCCAGTGCGATTGTCGAGGGGTGGGCACCGACTGGCGGGTGGAGGAGCTGCGGGCGATCGCCACCGGCATGCTGGGGACGGTGGACGCCGTCCCCGAGCCCGCCGGCCTCGCGGCCGAGTTCGAGCGGATCGTGGCCACCGCCCTCGACCGGGCCACCGACCGGGTCTCGCTGCGGCTGTGGACGCCCACCGGTGCCTCGCTGGACTTCCTGCGCGAGGTCACCCCGGACCTGCGGGACCTCACCGGCTCCGGCCGGGTCGTCGACGACCACTGCACGGACTACCAGACCGGGGCCTGGGGGATCGAGTCCCGGGATTACCACCTGTGCGTCCGCCTGCCGGCCCGCGAGGTCGGCACCGAGGTCCTGGCGGCCCGCGTAAGCCTCGTCGTCGACCACCAGCCGACGTCATCCGCGCTGGTACGCGCACTGTGGACGGATGACACGGCACTGGCCACCCGGGTCAACACGGAGGTTGCGCATTACACCGGTCAGGCCGAGCTGGCCAGGGTCCTGGCGGACGGGCTGGAGGCCCGTCAACAGGGAGACGACGTCACTGCCACACTGAGGCTTGGGCGGGGAGTACAGATCGCGCTCGCGTCAGGCAACGAAGCAACCTACCGCCTCCTACAGAAGGTGGTTCACATCGACGATCCCACAACGGGTACGGTTCGTCTGAAGAAAAACGTCGAGAAGATGGACGAGATGGTCCTCGACTCGAGGTCAACCAGGACTGTCCGGGTGAACAGGTGATCAGGTGAGCGCACGCTGCCCGGAGGGGCACCTGTCGCACGATCCCGACTACTGCGATCAGTGCGGGCTGCGGATCGTGGGTGGTCAGGAGCGATACGGCTACCGTCAGGACGACGCCGGGCGCGGCGCCGCGTACAGCGCGGGCGCGCCGACGGGGCGTCCGGCGGACCCGTACGGGCGTCGGACGCCGGAACGGGACCCCTCGGTGCCCCCGGGGCCTTCGGGCCCCGCCGGAGCGCCGGGAGGCTATGACCCGCTCGGCATCCGGCGCGCCCCGGCCGACGCGCCAGGCGTGGCGGATCCGCCACGTGGCGCCGGCCGCGGCGGCGACCCCTACGGGGGCTACGGCCGCGAGGGATACGCCGAGGAGCCGCGCTCCGGACGGTCGTACCCGGCGGCGGACCCATACAACCGCGACGGGTACGGGCGCCCCGCCGACGAGCGGGGCCGGCCCGACGAACGGGCCCGGCCCGACGGCCGCGGTGAGCGGCCGCGGGAGGGGCTCGACCCCTACGGCCGTGAGCGCGACGATCGCGGCCCCGGCGGTCGCGATGACCGCACCCCGCCCGGATACGGGCGGGACGACCGCGGCGGTGCCGGCGGCTTCGGCGGCGGGCGTGGCGAGCCGGATCCCGCCGGCTACCCTCGCGCCCGCGACGACCGCGGCGGGTACGGCGCGCCCGACGGGCGGGGCGGCTACGGCCCCGGCGAGCCGGGCCGGCCGGCGCCCGAGGCCGACGACCGGCGCGGCTACCGTGACGACGGCTACGGCCCGAACGGCGGCGGCTACGGCGCGGACCCGCTCGGCGTGTCGGCCGCCGGCGCGACCCCGGTACCGGCCCCGGCCGGCACCCGCGACCGCGGCGCCGACCGCTATGCCCCCGCCCCCTGCCCGAACTGCCGCTCGCTGAACGAGCCGTCCGCGCGGTTCTGCGAGACCTGCGGGCTCGACTTCAGCACCGGCCAGCTGCCCGCTCCGGCGGGCGCGGTGCCCGTCGACGACGCGGGCGTGACCTCCCGGCAGACCGGGTCACGGCGCGGCGCCGAGGCCCGCCACTCCACCGACCCGCGGATGGCCGACCCGCGCCGCGCCGACCCGAGGCTCGACGATCCCCGGCTCGGCGACCCGCGCGCGGCCGATCCCCGGATGGGCGGCGACCCGCGAGCCGGCTCCCGTGGCCGCGAGTGGGACGAGGCCGGTCCCGGCGGCACGTGGGAGGCCGTCGTCGAGGCGGAACGCGAGTACTACGACAGCGGTGACGACCACCGCGTGCCGTTCCCCGCGTTCTACCCGCGCCGCGTCTTCGTCCTGACCGAGTCGCAGATGCTGATCGGCCGGCGCAGCGAGTCGCGCGGCATCCACCCCGAGATCGACCTCTCGGGAGCACCGGAGGACCCGGGCATCTCCCGGGCGCACGCGACCCTGGAGCGGATGCCCGACGGCACGTACGCCGTGCGTGACCCCGGCTCGACGAACGGAACCCGCCTCAACGACGAGCCGGACCCGATCGAGCCCGGCCGTCCGATCCCCCTGCGCGACGGCGACCGCGTCTACGTGGGTGCCTGGACGAGGATCACCGTCCGCGCGCAGTAAGCCCCACCTGGCGGGGCCGCCCGGCTTGGACACCGGGCGGCCCCGCCAGCAGCACATGGACTGACTCAGGCAACTCGCTTCGACGACGGGCCACGCGGATGGCCGGCCGGGCCCGGACTCGCCCAGGCGGGCCGGCGGCCCGTCGCCTACGTGAGGTGCCAGCGCTGCCCTTCGGGCGTGTCCTCGATGACCACACCGGCCGCCGCGAGCCGGGAGCGGATGGAGTCGGCCTCGCTGTAGTCCCGCCGGGCCCTGGCCGCCGAGCGCAGGTCCAGCAGGACGTCCATGACGCCGTCGAGCGCGGGACGCAGCTCGGCGCCCGCCGTCGGCCACTGCTCGACCGGGTCGAGCCCGAGGACGGTCAGCATCCGGCGGGCGACGTCCACCCAGCCAGCCAGCTCGCGGCTGTGGGTCTTCGACAGCACCTGGTTGCCCCGGCCGACCACGCCGAACAGGGCGGCCAGCGCGCGGCCGACGCCGAGGTCGTCGTCCAGCGCCGCGGCGAACTCGGACCAGGCCCCGTCCGCGTCCGCAGCCTCGGTGCCCGCCACGCGATCGGCCTCGGCGGCAAGCGCCGCGGCCTCCGCCGGGCCGCCCAGGATGTCCAGGGCGTTGCGGACGAACGTCTCGATCCGGTCATGCGCCGCCGCGGACTCTTCCAGGGTCTGCGCGCTGTACTCCAGCGAGGAGCGGTAGTGCGCGGAGAGCAGGTGGTAGCGCAGCACCTGGGGGCGTACCGCGGCGAGCGCGTCGGTCACGAAGAACGAGTTGCCCAGCGACTTCGACATCTTGGTGCCACCGGTGGTGAGCAGACCCACGTGCATCCAGTAGCGCGCCATCTCGCCCGCCCCGCCGGCACCCGGCACGTCGGCGCCAGCCGCCACGGCACCCCGGGAGCTGGCCGCCGCGGGCGCGGCGCCCGCGGCGGCCAGCTCCGCCGCGCACACGGACTGCGCCCGCTCGTTCTCGTGATGCGGGAACACCAGATCGAGCCCGCCGCCGTGGATGTCGAACACGTCGCCGAGGTACTTGCCCACCATCGCTGAGCACTCCAGGTGCCAGCCCGGCCTGCCAGGGCCCCAGGGAGAGGACCAGGACGGCTCACCGGGCTTCACGGCCTTCCACAGGGCGAAGTCCCTGGGGTCGGCCTTGCCCGGCTCGGACTCCGGGGACGGGTGCATCGCGGCGGGCCGCTGATGGGAGAGCGCACCATAGTCCGCGAACGCGCCGACGCGGAACCACACCGAGCCCGCGCCGGGATAGGCGAACCCCCGTTCGACCAGGACGGCGATCATCTCGAGCATCTCGGGGATGTGCCCGGTGGCCCGCGGGGAGATCGTCGGGGGCAGGATCCCGACGGCCCGGTAGGCGTCCTCGAACGCCCGGGTCTGCCTGGTGGCGAGCTCCCACACGCTCGTCCCCGCCCGGTCGGCGTTGACGATGATCTTGTCGTCGATGTCGGTGACGTTCTGGACGAACGTCACCGACAGGCCGCTCTGCGTCAGCCAGCGCCGCAGCAGGTCGAACGCGAGCGCGGTACGGATGTGGCCCACATGCGGCGGAGACTGGACGGTGGGCCCACACACGTACACGCCCACATGACCGGGGCGCAGCGGCACAAACGGCCGCACGCGCCGGGTGCGCGTGTCATAGAGGTGAAGACCCATCTGTCAAGGGTACGGCCCCGCCGCGGCGACGATGCCAAAGGGAGGTCCCCCGGGTCGGTCGCGGCGGGCTCAGCCGGTGGTGAGAACGCGCTCCGCGACCACCCGGATCACCAGCCGGACCTCATCCGGACCGTCCCACTGGTATGGGGACCCGGTGTACTTGGTGGCGAGCTGATCGATGAGCTCCTTGCCGCCCTCCTCGGAGAGCGTGGCCAGCCCGCGGACCTCCACGTAGCTGTACGGGTCCCGCTGATCGAGGAACATCAGCCCGACCCGCTGGTCACGCGCGATGTCACGCTCTTTCGCGCGCCCGCGCACGGTCGACAGGAGCAGCTCGTCGCCGTCCCGGGCGATCCACAGCACGGTCAGGCGAGGCGAGCCGTCGGGACGGATCGTCGCCAGCGTCACGTATGTCGGAGCATCCGCGAGCGCCCTGACCGACTCGGGAAGCCGCGCCGCCATCACACTCCTCCGGGAGTCACTCACCGGGCACACCCTCTCACTCCACCCGGGATCCAACCTACGCCGATGCCAGTCAGGCATATCCCTTTGGCCCACGACTTGGCCCACGACCATTTCGGACGACCGCGGGCCACTGACAGCCACAGGCACTGTCACGCGCGTCCGGTCAGACGGGTCCCGCCGGGCACGGGGTAGTCGGGCGCCGGGGCCAAGCCGAGAACGTCAGACGCGGGTGACCAGAGCCGTCGCGATGGCGGCCAGGCCCTCGCCGCGGCCGGTGAGGCCCAGCCCGTCCGTCGTCGTCGCCGAGAGGTTCACCGGGGCGCCCAGCGCCGCCGACATCGCCTCCTGCGCCTCGACCCGGCGCGCGGCCATCCGCGGGCGGTTGCCCACCACCTGGACGGCGACGTTCCCGATCAGCCAGCCGCCCTCGGCGAGCAGGCGCGCGGTCTCGCCGAGCAGCGCCGCGCCGGACGCACCGGACCACTCGGGGCGACCGGTGCCGAACACGGCACCGAGATCGCCGATGCCGGACGCGGTGAGCAGCGCGTCGCACGCGGCGTGCGAGGCGACGTCACCGTCGGAATGCCCGGCGAGCCCCGTCTCCCCGGGCCACAACAGGCAGGCGACCCAGCACTCCCGCCCCTGCTCGAAGGGATGGACGTCGACACCTGTGCCCACCCGGGGCAGCGACGGTTCGGTCACCGCTGCCCGTCGCCGGGTGCGAACTGGGCCAGCAGGGCCTCCGCGAGGACCAGGTCAGCTGGTCGGGTCACCTTGAACGCCTCCTCGGCGCCGGGGATCGTCGTCACCGGCACCCCCAGAGCTTCCACCAGGCCGGCGTCGTCGGTGACCGGGAGGTCCCGGTTCGCGTAGGCCGTGTGCAGGATGTCCCGCCGGAAGCCCTGTGGGGTCTGCACCGCGCGCAGGACGTCCCGGGGTGGGGTCCGCACCACCCGGCCGTCGGCGTCCACCTCCTTGACGGTGTCCGTCACGGGCAACACGGGGATGACGGCGGGATGGCCGTCGAGCACCGTGGTCGCGACGGCGTCCACCAGCTTGGCGGGCGTGAGCGGCCGCGCCGCGTCATGCACGAGGACCACGCCGATGTCGTCGTCCAACGCCTCGAGCGCGGCGCGGACCGAGTCCACCCGCTCAGCTCCGCCGGGGACGACGCGCACCCGTGGGCCCAGGATCTGGCCCACCACCTCGACGAGAGTCGGCGGTGCCGCTACGACGACCTGAGAGACGAGCGTGGACGACAGGAGCGTCTCCACCGCGCGCAAAAGCATCGGACGGCCCCCGAGCGGCCGCAGCGCCTTGGGCGTGCCACCGCCGAGGCGCTCGCCTCGGCCCGCCGCCGGGACGAGGGCCCCGACCCGAGTGCTCACCAACTCCGGCCTCCGCGGCGACCGCGCCTGACCGCCCGGGAGATCCGGACGGGTGAGAGGCCCCCTTCCGGGGGCACTCCCACGGGGATGAAAATCCGCCGCAACCACGATTCGGTCGGAAACATCAAGCCTTCCGCTGACGTCGGACGGCGCGCACAATGCCGTCCTGGTGTTGCCGACCGCGCATGTTCGAGCCTGCCGGTATCAGCCGGCGAGAACCTCGTCGAGCATGGCTTCAGCCTTGTCCTCATTGGTTCCCTCGGCGAGCGCGAGCTCGCTGACGAGAATCTGCCGCGCCTTGCTGAGCATGCGCTTCTCACCCGCGGAAAGACCGCGTTCACGATCACGCCGCCAGAGATCACGAACCACCTCGGCGACCTTGTTCACGTCACCCGAGGCGAGCTTCTCGAGATTGGCCTTGTACCGCCGGGACCAGTTGGTCGGCTCCTCCGTGTGCGGGGCGCGTAGCACCTCGAACACACGCTCCAGGCCGTCCTGACCGACGACGTCACGCACCCCGACCATGCCGACGTTGTCGGCTGGAACGCGGACAGTGAGGTCGCCCTGGGCGACCTTCAGCACGAGATAAAGTTTCTCTTCACCCTTGATGACGCGCGTTTCAATCGCATCAATCAGAGCAGCACCATGATGCGGGTAAACAACGGTCTCGCCGACTTGGAACGCCATGTGTCACGTGCCCCTTCCGCCTCTACCAGCGTAACACGCACGCATCGCCGCAGGTCAGACGCGCGCTGCTGGCCTGCCACTGGAAGGGGGCAGCCGTCGTGTTCCGGCCACCCTCCGAGGCCGGCAGGTACGGCACGCGACAGACCTGGCGCCGAGCCCGACCGGATCGGCGCAGGTCGGGGGCTATCAACGGGCGACGTGTCCGGTCTGGCGAAACAGATGGCGTTGCGGCGGAAGTTGTCCGGTTGTTGGCATCAAGAGCGTCGCGACACTACCGTCCCTACCCCGCTGGCCCCACATCGACCCGCCGAAGGTCCCCCGGAGCCGCCGTCCGCACCGGGCGTGTCGCGCCGGCTCGGCGGCCGCCTCCCGCCCCCGCCCGCCCGCCCGCTCGCGCTCGCCGTGCGACCGAAGACGGGGCGGCCGCCGCGGGGACCGAAGACCCTGTTTCCCAGGGCCCTGCGGCCTTTCTCCCCCGGACCTGTGGAATCCGGTCGGCCCGCCCCGAGGGTGCCGGGCCCATCCAGGCCCCCCTGTTCGGTGCGCGCAACTGGCCCGAGTCATGACGAAGCGGATCTTCCGGACATCCGATCACGCAGATGACATCCGGTTGCGCGAGACGACGGGGAAACGCCATGCTCGCGGTCGCTTACCCGCCCCAGGCCGGCTCCCTTCCGCCAGCTCCACCCGCCGACCTGGTCAGACAGCTGAACCCGCCTGGACCCGCCCCCCGAGGCCACGGCTCTCCCGCCCACACCCGCGCCGCGGCGAACGGGTCCGACCTGCGGGCGGGTTCGCATGGGCCGTTCGGATCTGTTGCCAGCCGTCCGATCGGTCCGAGATGTCGAGCCCAACACGCTAGGCCGCACATAGCGGGCGCGGATGGCTAGTCTTAGCCCCGCACCCGCGGCTCCGACCTGGGACGCGGGTGACCGGGTGCGCTCCCGGTGCGCCACGCGGCGATCCACCGACTGGACGTCGCGCCGGCGCGCACCGGTGCGCGCCGGCCGCTGCGGGCCCCCGCAACGGCCACCTGACCGGTCACGACCGATCGGCACCGACGCGCCAGGCGCGCCGGTCCCTGCGCAGGAGGAGCCACCGAGCCGTGAGCCGCCGTCTGGGTGCTCGTTCCGCGACGTCCACCATCCATGGGACGCCGCACGTCGAAGCCACCGAAACCGGTGGTCCGGGCCACGCCCCGGAAGTCGGCGGCGGCCCGAGAACCGCCCGCCGCGGTCGGGTCCGCGCGCGGGCCGCCCTGGCGACATCCGTCGCCGCGGCCGCCGTCGCCGCGGCCGCGCTGAGCGGATGCGCGTCCGGCACCGACGCCCTCACCAACTCCGCCCGCACCACGACCAACACGGTGAGCGGAGCCGTTGGGTCGGTCACCCTGCGAAATGTCTACGTCGCGGGCCCGGCGAACGAGGGCGGGTCGGCGCAGATCATCTCCGCCGTGTTCAACGGTGGAGCGGAGGAGGACAGCCTGATCGGGATTTCCTCCCCCGCCGCCAGTAGTGGCACGGCGCCCAAGCCCTCGATCATCCGTCCCGGTGCGGGCAACATCTACATCGCGAACGGCTCGGCGCCCACGCTGACCGGCCTGAACGAGACGCTGGCCATCGGCGACGAGGTGCCCGTCACCTTCACATTCGCGAAGGCGGGCAGCGTCACCCTCGACGTGCCGGTCGAGGCCCCGGCCCCCGGGGCGTCCGGTGGCCCGGTGGCCCCGACGGTGCCCGCGGAGACCTCGGCGTCCCCGTCCGGCACCGCCACGCCGTCCAGCGGCGCGCCAGCCGAAAGCGGCGCACCGGCGGTCGGCGGCACGACGACCGAGCCCGGCGCCCCCGCTGGCGCCCCCACCGCCCCGACGGCCTGACCCACCCGCGGCCGGGGCAGGTCGCCAGGTCGGGGCCAGGCAGGCTGCCGGGCCCCGACGACCATCCGCCCGCCGTCTTCCCTTGATCTGCACGAAGTGTGGCGGGTCAGTAAGTCCATGGACTTACTGACCCGCCACATTTCTGTGAGCGGGTCCCGTTTCGGCCGCCGGGCCGCGGTTCAGCCGCTGGGCCCGGCTTCGGGGATCAGGCCCGCGCTCTGGTGCCGAGCAGCTCCTCGGCGGTGCTCTGAGGGCTCCTCAGCAGTGCCCGGAGGTGGGAGCCCGCCCTGCTGGAGGTGGGAGCTCGCCCTGATTGTCGGACCTACCGGCTACGGTGGCCGCCATGTCGTCTACAGGTCCCGCGGCGCGGTCCGGTGCGGGCGCAGGGCGTGCCTCCTCGCGGGCGGGCGCGGGTTCCCGCAACCCCGCGGGTGGTTTCCGGTGCTCGGCCTGCGAGGCCGAGGCCGTTCGGTGGGCCGGCCGGTGCCCGCGTTGCCAGGCCTGGGGCACCCTCGATGCGCAGGCACCCGCCCCCCGCCGGGCCGGCGGGTTCTCGGGTGGGCTGGGTGGCACCGGTCGCATCGGTGCCGCGGCCCCAGTGACGGCGCCGGCCACCCCGGTCACGGCGGTCGACGTGACGACCGCCCGCTCGCGGCCCACCGGCATCGGTGAGCTTGATCGCGTGCTCGGCGGCGGGATCGTCCCCGGGGCGGTGATCCTGCTCGCCGGGGAGCCGGGTGTGGGCAAGTCGACCCTGCTGTTGGAGGTCGCCGCCCGCAGCGCGGCCACCGGGTCGCGCTCGCTCGTCATCACCGGGGAGGAGTCCGCCGCCCAGGTCCGCCTGCGCGCCGGGCGGACGGGCGCGCTGCATCCCGATCTCTGGCTGGCGGCCGAGACCGATCTTGGCGCGGTGCTCACCCATGTCGAGCAGGTCCAGCCGGCCCTGCTGGTCGTCGATTCGGTGCAGACCATCTCCTCCTCCGGCTTCGACGGGTCGGCCGGCGGGGTGACGCAGGTGCGCGAGGTCGCCGGCGCCCTGATCCGCACCGCCAAGGCGCTGGGCCTGGCGACCGTGCTGGTCGGCCACGTGACGAAGGAGGGCGCCGTGGCCGGGCCGCGGCTGCTCGAGCACCTGGTGGACGTCGTCGTGCACTTCGAGGGCGAACGGCACTCGACGCTCCGTCTCCTCCGGGCCGGCAAGAACCGCTACGGCCCGGCGGACGAGGTGGGCTGCTTCGAGATGCACGACTCGGGCATCCGCGAGGTCGCCGATCCCAGCGGGCTGTTCCTGTCACGGTCCGGCGGCGCCGGGCCGGCGGCCGTGCCCGGCACCTGCGTCACGGTGACGGTGGAGGGCCGGCGTCCGCTGGTCGCCGAGGTGCAGGCACTGGTGGCGGAGGCATCGGCGCAGGTGCCGCGCCGCGCGGTGTCGGGGCTGGACGCCGCCCGGGTGGCGATGATCCTCGCCGTCGTCGAGCGGCGGGCGCGGGTCCGGTTCGGCCGCGCGGACGTCTACACGGCGACGGTCGGCGGGGTTCGGCTCGCCGAGCCGGCGGCGGATCTGGCGGTGGCGCTGGCCACGGTGAGCGCCGCCCGCGACCGGCCGCTGCCGGGCGATCTGGTGGCGATCGGCGAGGTGGGCCTGGCGGGCGAGGTGCGTTCGGTGGGCGCGGTGCGTGCGCGGCTCGCCGCGGCGGCCCGATTGGGCTTCCGCCGGGCGCTCGTGCCGACCGGGTCCGGAGAGGCGCCGGAAGGGTTGACCGTCCAGGAAGTACCGGACCTTATCGCGGCCATTGCGCACATGTACGACGAATGAACCTGCTTTGGTGATTGCCGGATATGGTGAGGCCGCTGTGAGCCCACACTGATCCGCATGCGACTTACCGATACCATTACGGCGACGGGCACGACACGGTGGGGGCGTTCGACGCACAAGACGTCGAAGAACAACGAGGGAGCCTGATGGCAGGACCACCCGGGGATGACATCTTCCGGGCGACACTCGCCGCGGTCGCGCCCGGTACCCCGTTCCGTGACGGTCTCGAGCGCATCCTGCGTGGGCACACCGGAGCGCTCATAGTGCTCGGCCACGACAAGGTCGTCGAGGGCCTGTGCACCGGCGGATTCGAGCTCGACGTGGAGTTCTCGGCCACCCGCCTGCGCGAGCTGGCGAAGATGGACGGCGCGATCGTGCTCTCCTCCGACCTCGCGCGGATCGTACGGGCCGCCGTGCACCTCGTCCCGGATCCCACGGTTCCGACCGAGGAGTCCGGCACTCGGCACCGCACCGCGGAGCGGGTCGCGAAGCAGACCGGCTTCCCCGTGATCTCGGTCAGCCAGTCGATGCACATCATCGCCCTGTACGTGGCGGGGCGGCGGTACGTGCTCGACGGCGCCGCGGCCATCCTCTCCCGCGCCAACCAGGCGCTGGCCACGCTCGAACGCTACAAGCTGCGCCTCGACGAGGTCGCCGGCACCCTCTCGGCGCTGGAGATCGAGGATCTGGTCACCGTCCGTGACGCTATCTCGGTGAGCCAGCGGCTGGAGATGGTCCGGCGGATCGCCGACGAGATCGAGAGCTACGTCGTCGAGCTCGGGACGGACGGCCGGCTGCTGTCGCTGCAGCTCGAGGAGCTGATGGCCGGCGTCGAGACCGAGCGCGAGCTCACCGTGCGCGACTACCTGCCGGTCGGCTCGCGGGCGGGCAACGCCGCCCAGGTGCTCGCCGAGCTGTCCGCGATGTCACCGACGGACCTGCTCGACCTGACCGTCATCGCCCGGGTGATCGGCTTCTCCGGCGGGGCGGACATCCTCGACCGCCAGATCAGCCCGCGTGGCTACCGGATGCTGGCCAAGGTCCCGCGCCTGCCGCGGATGGTGGTGGACCGCCTCGTCGACCACTTCAGCACCCTGCAGAAGCTGCTCGCCGCCGGGGTCGACGACCTCCAGGCGGTTGACGGCGTCGGTGAGACCCGCGCCCGCGCGGTCCGTGAGGGGCTCTCCCGGCTCGCGGAGTCGAGCATCCTCGAACGCTACGTCTGAGAGCGCCGCGGTAGGCGGTGCGGTGGCGGGAGGCGGCCGCGGGCGGGCTGAGGGCCGGCGGTGGGCGGTGTGCCGAGGCTTGAGACGATTCCCGCGATGACATCCGTGCGAATGGCTGACGAGGTGCTGGAGTGGTTCGCGGTCTGTGCCCGCGACCTGCCCTGGCGGCGGCCCGAGACGACGCCGTGGGGCGTCCTCGTCAGCGAGATCATGTTGCAGCAGACGCCGGTCAACCGGGTCCTGCCGGTCTGGGCGGAGTGGCTCAGCCGCTGGCCGGCACCGGCCGACCTCGCCGCGGAGCCCTCCGGTGAGGCCGTGCGGGCGTGGGGGCGCCTCGGCTACCCTCGCCGGGCTCTGCGACTGCACCAGGCCGCCACCGCGATGCTGGAACGGCACGGCGGCGCCGTCCCGGACGAGCTTGACGACCTGCTGGCACTGCCCGGTGTCGGGAGCTACACGGCCAGGGCCGTGGCGGCGTTCGCCTTCCGGCAGCGCCACGCCGTGATCGACGTGAACGTCCGCCGCCTGGTCGCCCGGGCTGTCGAGGGGGTCGCCGAGGGGCCGACGTCGGTCTCCCGGCGCGACCTCGCGCTGGTCGCCGACCTGCTGCCAGCGGACCCGGAGACCGCGGCGCGGGCGAGCGCGGCGTTCATGGAGCTGGGCGCGCTGGTCTGCGTGGCCCGGGCGCCCCGCTGCGCCGCGTGCCCCGTCCGGGACAGGTGCGCGTGGCTGGCGGTCGGCAGCCCGCCCTCCGAGGGCCCGGCCCGGCGCCCGCAGGGCTACGCCGGGACCGACCGCCAGGTGCGCGGCCGCCTGCTGGCCGTGCTCCGGGAGGCGACCGGGCCGGTCGAGCAGGCCGACCTCGACGCGGTGTGGGACGAGCCCGTCCAGCGCGACCGGGCGCTCGCCGGGCTCCTCACGGACGGCCTGGTCAGCCGGACGGCGCCGGGCGTCTACGCCCTTCCACGCTGACGCCCTGTGCCTCCCGCCCGGACGCCGCGGCCCTCTTTGGCATCCCGCGGACCATTTCACGGCACTTCGGCAGCACGGAAGTGCCGTGAAATGGTCCGCCCCGAAATCAGGTCGGGCGCGGAGCGGGGGCCCGAAAGCGATATCCGATCCCGCGGATGCTCTCGATAAGCGGCGGATGAACGTCGATGAGGCCACGGGAAGTCACAACCGGGCGCGACGACACGCTGGGAGCGTCGGCGGAGTCGTGTCGCTGCGCGGCGCCGTCGGCCGCGCCGGAGATGGAATCCCCGAGGCGGCGGCGCAGGCGGCGCACGTGCACCGCCAGCGTGTTCGGGTCGGTGTCGGCCGAGCCCCAGACCTCGGTGAGCAGGGTCTCCCTGGTGACGACCCGCCCGGCGTGCCCAAGCAGCAGGTGCAGCAGCCGGAACTCCCGTGGCGGCATGTGGACGGCGCGGCCGTCCACGGTGACCTCGTGCGCGTCGACGTCGAGAACGACCGGCCCGGAGCGCAGCACGCTCGATGCCGCGGGGACCGTCAACGCGCCGGCCAACCCTGGCCGGCCCGGCCCGCCGGCGGCGAGGAGCCCGCCGATGCCGCCGACGTGCTCCGGCCCGGCGCCGAAGCCGCCGGCGCCCTCCGGGCCTCCGAACGAGCCGGCGCGGCCCGCGGCCGGCGTCATCCGGGTGCCTGAACCGCTCAGACCGCCCGGGGCGCCCAGACCGCCCGGGGCGCCCAGGCCGGCCGTGACGGCCGCCAGGCCGCCGACGGCACCGACCATCGCCAGCACCTCGTGCAGGCGGTACGGCTTGCCCACGCAGGCGCTCGCCCCGGCCTCGAGCGCCGCCGCGGCCTGTTCCCGGTCACCGGGGCCGACCGCGAACAGGATGGGCGTAGTGTCCCGGCCCGCCACGGAGCGGACCGTGCGGATCACGGTGACGCCGTCCACCACCGGCAGCCGTGCGCTGATCAGCACGGCCGACGGGTCGAGCCGACCGATCTCGACGAGGGCCTGGGCGCCGTCGGTGACGACGCTGACCTCCACGCCCCGGCCGCGCAATGCCGGTAGCAGTTCGTCGTTCGCCTCGTCGTCGGCGATGAGCAGCCAGGGCGAGGGCTGTCCGTGATCTGGCGCGGCGGGGGCGACCGCACCGTCGCCCCCGCCGCTGGCCGTCGGCCACACGTCGGGAGATCTCAGCCGAACCGCCCGGAGACGTAGTCCTCGGTGCGCTTCTCCTTCGGGTTGCTGAAGATCTGCGAGGTGCGGTCGCATTCCACCAGCCGTCCCGGGTCGCCGGTCTTCTCCAGGGAGAAGAAGGCCGTCGTCTCGCTCACGCGGGACGCCTGCTGCATGTTGTGCGTGACGATGACGATCGTGTAGCTGGACCGGAGCTTCTGGATCAGGTCCTCGATCGCGAGGGTGGAGATCGGGTCGAGCGCGGAGCACGGCTCGTCCATGAGCAGCACCTGCGGCTCGACGGCGATCGCGCGGGCGATGCACAGTCGCTGCTGCTGGCCTCCGGACAGCCCGGCGCCGGGCCGGTTGAGCCGGTCCTTGACCTCGTCCCACAGGTTGGCGCCGCGCAGCGACTCCTCGACCCGCTCGTCGAGCAGCGCCTTCTTGCGGACGCCGTTCAGCTTCAGCCCGGCGATGACGTTCTCGTAGATCGACATCGTGGGGAACGGGTTGGGCCGCTGGAAGACCATGCCGACGTTGCGGCGGACGTTCACCGGGTCGACCCCGGGTCCGTACAGGTCCTCCCCGTCGAGCAGGACCTTGCCCTCGACCCGGGCACCGGGGAGGACCTCGTGCATCCGGTTGAGCGTCCGCAGGACGGTCGACTTCCCGCAGCCGGACGGGCCGATGAAGGCCGTCACGGTCTTGGGCTCGATCGTCAGGTTCACGTCGGCTACGGCCTTGAACTTCCCGTAGTAGGCGGTCAGCCCGGAGATGTCGATACGGGTGGCCATTGCTACCTCGACTCAGGTGTTTGTGCGGTCGGTCGGTTCGTGGAAGAAGGCAGTACCCGGACTGCCGACTGGCGCCCTGGGCGGACGACGACGGCCACCACGGGCTACTTGATCGTCGCCCGGCGCGCCACGAGCCGAGCGAGCAGATTGAGCAGCATGATGATGATAATCAACGTGAGCGCCGCGGCCCAGGCTCTGTCGATCGCGACCTGCTGCGGCTGTCCGGCCTGTGAGTAGATGTACAGCGGAAGGGCCGACTGCTCACCGGAGAACGGGTTGAAGTTGATCGAGTTCGCGCCGAAGACGGTCAACAGCAGCGGCGCCGTCTCGCCGGCGACCCGGGCGACGGCCAGCATGACGCCGGTGACGATTCCCGGCAGCGCGGTCGGGAGCACCACCTTCAGAATCGTCCGCCACCGGGCGACACCGAGCGCATAGCTCGCCTCGCGCAGCTCGTCGGGAACGAGTTTCAGCATCTCCTCGGCGGAACGCACGACCACCGGAATCATGAGAATCGTCAGGGCGAGGGCACCGGCGAAACCCGAAAAGCTCTGTCCCAGCGCGAGAATCCAGAAGCCCAGCACGAACAGACCGGCGATGATCGACGGGAGGCCGGTCAGGACGTCCACGAAGAAGCTGATCACGCGGCTGATCCGGCCGGTTCCGTACTCGACCAGGTAGATGGCGACCAGCAGCCCGAACGGCACCGCCATGACGCTCGCCAGCCCGACCTGCTCGAGGGTCCCGATGATCGCGTGGTAGACGCCGCCGCCGGCCTCCCGGGCATTGATGCTGCGCATCGAATGCGTGAGGAAGTTCCCGTCCAGCCGCTTCGCGCCCCGGCTCACGACGCTCACGACGATCGCGAGAAGCGGGATGAGCGCGAGAAGGAACGAGCCGAACACCGCCGAGGTGACGAGTCGGTCCCGCGCCCGCCGTGACCCCTCCACGACGACCGACGCGACCGTCTGCCCGATCCCGAACAGGATCAGCGCGATCAGGACGAACTGGATCCGGCTGTGGATGGACGTCACCAGGTAGAGCAGGAGGGTCAGCACGACCGCTCCCACCGCTATGGCGCCGAGCACCGGCCGGCTCAGCGTCTGCCCACGCAGGTTCAGCGATCCGCCGCTTACCGGGGCCGGCGGTGCCGTCGTCGCGGTGCTCATGCGGCGCGCCCCGAGAACTCGCGACGCCGCGCGATGACGGCTCGAGCAATCATGTTGACCACCATCGTGACGACGAAGAGAACGAGACCGGACGCGATGAGAGCGCCCTTTCCGATGTCGTTTGCCTCACCGAAGCCGTTCGCCACATTCGCGGCGATCGTGTTTCCGGCGGGAGTGAGGATCTTCCAGGAGATGTCGAAGGAGGCGGGCAGGACGAGGGCCACCGCGATCGTCTCGCCCATAGCCCGGCCGAGGCCCAGCATGGAAGCGCTGATCACACCCGGCTTGCCGTAGGGAATGACCGCAGTCCGGATCATCTCCCAGCGGGTTGCGCCGAGCGCCAGAGCGGCCTCACGATGCGTGATGGGAACCTGGGAGAAGACCTCCCGGGAAATCGCCGCCACGATCGGGAGAATCATGATTGCCAGCACCACGCTGGCCAGGAACATCGACCGGCCGACCGTGCCCGCACCGGTGTCGAAAAGCGGGATCCAACCGAAGTAGTCGGCCAGCCAGGACTGCGTCCCGTTGAAGTGCGGAGCGAGGACGATCAGGCCCCAGAGACCGTAGACGACGCTCGGCACGGCCGCGAGCAGGTCGACGATGAAACCGAGCCCGGAGGCCAGCCGACGAGGCGCGTAGATAGTGATGAAAAGCGCGATTCCGACCGCGACCGGAACCGCGATGATCAGTGCCCCCACGGCGGAGACCAGAGTTCCGAACAGGAGGGCTGCGACACCGAAGACGGGCGGGTCGGCGTTGGCCCGCCATTCCTCCGTGGTGAGGAAGTTCCCGGTGTTCGCGCTCAGGGCGTCGGTGGCCCGCAGCACCAGGAAGATCGCGATCAGCGCGATGAGCACGAGCAGGCTGACGCCCGCCGTCCTGGTCAGGTTCTTGAACACGACGTCGGCCAGGCCGACCTTCGGCTTGGCGTCCGCCGGCGGTGTGATGTCCGGTGGCACGAGTTCCGGCGGCGTTGTGCCCGGCGGTGTCGCGCCCGGCGGTGTCGCGCCCGCCGCTGTGATGTCCGTCGACGTGGTGCTCGTCGGCGCGGCCTCCGCCGCTGGTGCGGTGGCCGCCTCCGGGGTGGTCGGTGAACCGGTCCCCCGAGACCCGGCGTCGGCCGGGCTACCCGGCTCAGTCGTCATCCGTACCTACCTCGACTCTTCCTCCCTCAGGGGGCGGCCGGCGCGGCTGCCGGTCGGATCGACCGGCAGCCGCGGCGGCCGCCCGGAAAACCAGGTTCCGCGGCCGGGGCGACGGTGCCCCGGCCGCGGAAGGACATGCTGGTCAGCCCGTCAGGCCAGCCTTTTCCGTCAGGCGATCTTGGCGATGACGCCGCGGACCTTCGTGGCGATCTCGTCCGGCAGCGGGGCGTAGCCGAGGTCACCGATCGCGGCCTGGCCGTCCGCGGACGCGATGTAGGTCAGGAAGCTCTTGAGGAGCGGAGCCTGGTCGGCGGGAGTGCCGGCGGTGCAGACGATCTCGTAGGTGGCCAGGTAGATCGGGTAGGCACCCTTGGTCGCCGTGGTGTAGTCGAAGGTGAGCTTGAGGTCGTCGCCGTCGGCGACCTTGGCGGAGCTGATGCCGATCGAGGCGGCGTCGGTGCTCGCCGCGATGAACTCGTCGGAGGCGTTGCCGACCAGCGCGGTCGGCAGGCTGGCGTTCTCCGCGTAGGAGAGCTCGACGTAGCCGATCGCGTTCGGGGTGGACTTGACGGTCGAGGTCACACCGTCACTGCCCTTGGCGCCCTGGCCACCCGGCGCGGTCCAGTCGGAGCCGCCCTCGAAGGTCCAGTCGGACGCCGCGGCGCCCTTGAGGAACTTGGTGAAGTTGTCCGTCGTGCCCGAGCCGTCCGAGCGGTGGACCGCCTGGATGGGAGCGTCCGGCAGGCTGACGCCGGAGTTGTCGGCGGCGATCGCCGGGTCGTTCCACTTGGTGATCGCACCGGAGAAGATCTTCGCGATGGCCGACGGGCTGAGGTTCAGCTTGTCGACACCGTCAAGATTGTAGATGAGCGAGATGGGCCCGACGACCATCGGGATGTCGACGGCCGCGCCGCCGGTGCAGCGGGCGTCCGCCGCGGTCTTCTGGGCATCCTTCAGTGCGGAGTCGGACCCCGCGAAGGTGACCTGCTTGTCGATGAACTGCTGGCGTCCCGTCGACGAGCCGGAGCCCTGGTAGTTGATGGTGGCGCCGTCACAGGCGTCCTGGTAGGCCGAGACCCACTCGTCCATCGCGTTCTTCTGCGCGGAGGACCCCGACCCGGTGATCGACCCCTTGGCGCAGTCGATCGCGCCGGCGGAGGCCGTGGGCGCGGTCCCGTCCGCGGTGTCGGTGTTGTCGTCCGAGCCACACGCGGCCAGAGAGAGCAGCGCCGCGGCGGCGAGGCCCGCGACGATCTGACGCTTGCCTAGGTTCACTAGCAATCCTTCGTCCATCTGGTTCGCGCCTCGCGGCGCGGATCTGGTCCCGCCCCCCGGATCGGGGTGCCGGCGAGAATCGAAGCGATGCCGAGTGAACGAAGGGTGAACATCGACGGACATGAACCGCACTCAAACAGGAACACATCTCGGCCATGGGTTTCGACACCAGTCGACAACCCACACACGACCCATTTAGCTACCTTCAGTAGTTACACGCTACACACATAGACACCGTGACCGGCGGTGGAACGGAGTCGTGAGCGCATGCGACAGGTTGCCGTCATCGGTCCGGGCGAGGCGACACCGGAGCAGGAAACCGACGCCGAGCGCCTGGGCGCAGGCCTGGCGAGGCTGGGGCTGACCGTCGTGACCGGCGGCCTCGGCGGCGTGATGGCCGCGGCCTCGCGGGGCGCCCGGGCAGCCGGTGGGCGGACCCTGGGCCTGCTTCCAGGCAACGATCCGGCCACGGCCAACCCGTGGATCGACGTCGTCGTTCCCACCGGTCTCGGGGAGGCACGGAACGTGCTCGTGGTCCGTTCCGCCGCCGCGGTGGTGGCCGTCGGACACGGCTGGGGCACGCTGTCCGAGGTCGCCCTGGCGTTGCGGACGGGCGTCCCCGTCGTGAGCCTGCGAAGCTGGGCGCCGACGCCGCCGGCGGGCGACCCGAGACACCGCGATCAACCGACGTCGGTCCAGGTGGCCACCGGCGTAACGGACGCGCTCGCGCGGGTCCAGGCTGTTCTCGAAGCCGCCGTGCCCTGAGCGGGCCTGCCGCGCCGCGGATCGCGTGATCTCTCGCGTGACGTCTCGTCGGCAGGCCGGCGTGGATCCCCGTGGCGGCCCGCCGACGAGACCACCCCCAGACACAAGGTCGCGCACACCGCTTACAAGACACTGCGAACGCGCCATTTCGGACTTCCGATTACGCATACGAACCGGACTTTCGTCCCGCGTCACCAGACGTCCAACTCTGACCAGAGATCGTCCCTTGCCTTCCCGGCCAGCCGGCCGTTTGCTATAAAGCAAACAAGCGGTAGCTGACAGCATTGCCTCATAACCGCAGAGTCAGGAGGTGGTTCAGGCTCGGCCCGAACGCACGTCACGGCGACGACGACGCCCCTCCGGTCTCATCCGGGCTCGCCAGGGAACCACCCGGAACTCCCGCGAGCTCGGCGACGGCGCTGCCAGCCGTCGCCATCGCGTCGCCGATCGTTCATGTCGAGTTCGGTCGCCGGTCACCGCAAGCACCGGGTGTCGCCGACCGCGCTCCGCCCGCCGAACAGGCCCGGCCGGCACCGGCTGTCCGACGGAACCCCCAGCTCCACCGGTCAGCCCGACAGCCGGGACCAGGTCCCGCCGGCGGGACCAACTCGCGCTGAACACACCTGTCTCCGATCCCGCCCGCGACACCGAAGTCGGTGGACCGCCAGCAACAGGAAGGCAGCATGCACGATGAACACCGTCGACACCGGTGAACTCATGCCGGAACCCAGACCCGTATCCGGAGGTCCACCGCCGTCGCTGGCGGAAGTCGTCACAGTCCGGAACGGGTTACTGGTGGAGCACGAGCTGGTCCTCGCCCCCGGCGCGACGGCGGCCGACCTGACCAGCGCCATGATCCTGGTCCCGCCCGCCGCCGCCCTCGTCAGCCACCACGGTGACGTGGACCTCTCCCTCATCTTCCGCGAGGTCCCACGCCCGGATTCCGAGGACGCCGTCGCGCACCACTGAGCCGTCCGCCGAGCCGTCCGCCGTCCGGCCGCGGACGGACGGCTCACCAGCGGACGGCTCACCAGCGGACAGCGCGGCAGAGGTGTCGCCGGCACGCTGTCCCGGCCGGGGCCCGCCGCATTCCGCGAGCGGTGGGTGTCCCCTTCCCATCGGCCGGTGACTCGCTGGTGACCCACCCACCCACCCGGCCCCGGCCGCGCACACCGGGGCCGGGCGGGCCGGGTCCGGTGCGGCCCGTCTCGGGGGGCGGGCCGTTTCGGAGCCGGGGCCGGAACCGGGGCCCCGTACGCGTCCGCGGGGCCCGTGGCGGTCACCTGGGTGGGCCGCGTCCGCCGGCCCGTCGTACCGAACCAATATCGTGGACGACGTGGCTGTTCTCACCCCCCGCTCCACCGACTTCCCGCGTTGGTACCAGGACGTGCTCGACAAGGCCGAGCTCGCCGACAACGGGCCCGTGCGCGGCACAATGGTCATCCGGCCGTACGGCTACGCGCTGTGGGAACGGATGCAGGCCGACGTCGACACCCGGATCAAGGCCGCGGGCGCGGTGAACGCCTACTTCCCATTGTTCATCCCGGAGAGCTACCTGCGCCGGGAGGCCGAGCATGTCGAGGGGTTCAGCCCCGAGCTGGCCGTCGTCACCCACGGTGGCGGCAAGGAGCTGGCCGAACCGGTCGTCGTCCGTCCCACCAGCGAGACGGTGATCGGCGAGTACATGGCCAAGTGGACGCAGAGCTACCGGGATCTGCCGCTGCTGCTGAACCAGTGGGCGAACGTCGTCCGCTGGGAGCTGCGCCCGCGGCTGTTCCTGCGCACCAGCGAGTTCCTGTGGCAGGAGGGGCACACCGCCCATGCGGACGCCGCGGACGCCGCCGCCTATGCCCGCCGGATCGCGCTCGAGGTGTACCGGGAGTTCATGACCTCGGTGCTCGCGCTGCCGGTGTTCGTCGGGGCGAAGACCCGCAAGGAGCGCTTCGCCGGCGCGATCAACACGATGACCTGCGAAGGCATGATGGGTGACGGCAAGGCGCTGCAGATGGCGACGAGCCACGAGCTCGGCCAGAACTTCGCCCGCGCCTTCGACATCGACTTCCTCGGGCCGGACGGCGGCCGCCACCTGGCGTGGACGACCTCCTGGGGCAGCTCCACCCGCATGATCGGTGGCCTGATCATGGCTCACGGCGACGACAACGGCCTGCGGGTGCCGCCCGTGCTCGCGCCCACCCAGGTAGTGGTGCTCCCGGTCCGCGACGACGACGCCGTGGTCACGAAGGCCCGCGAGATCACCGACGCGCTCACCGCACTCGGCGTCCGGGCCAGGCTGGACGCCCGCCCCGGTCTGTCGTTCGGCCGCCGGGTCACCGACGCCGAGCTCAAGGGCATCCCCGTCCGGGTCGAGGTCGGGCCGCGCGACCTGGCCGCCGGCAACGTCACGCTGGCCCGCCGGGACACCGCCGAGAAGTTCCCGGTGCCGCTCGGTGAAGCCGCCGGCCGTGTCCCCGTCCTGCTCGACGAGGTGCAAGCGAGCCTGTACGCACAGGCCCTGGCGCTGCGCGACGAGCGCACCTCGGACGTCACCTCGCTGACCGAGGCGGTCGAGGCCGCCGCGACGGGCTTCGCCCGGCTGCCCTGGCGCCTGGTAGGTGAGGACGGCGAGGCACGGCTCGCCGAGGACTCGCTGACCGTCCGCTGCCTGCAGACGCCGGACGGCGCCCTGCCGACCGCGGACACCAGGGACGAGGATCTCGTCTGCCTCGTGGCCCGCGCCTACTGACACGGGCACGGCTGGTCCGGTGGCCACCGGACCAGCCGGCGCAGATCCCAGCCGGCGCCAGCCAAACGAGGGCCGGCCGAACGAGGGCCGACGGGCCATTCCCGCTTTTCCGGCGCACCGGCCCGACGGGCCTTAGCGGTGGAAACCGCGAGTAGGTGCCCCGGTAACTGGCGCAGCCATTCTTGACATCGCGGACGGAAACATCGAAAAGCGATGGAAGTCCATTTCCGGACGGCGCCGCCCGCCGTCGGACGCTCGCTGACGTGCGGCGGACGGCCACGTGGAGATCCATGGAGATCCATGGATCTCCGGTCCGGCCGGGCCGGGTCTACTCCACTGTCAAACGGTTGACTCCGAATTTGGCGTAAGTAGGATTACGACACGAAATACGACGTGGCGGTCAGGACGCGATCGAGACGTGTCAGGCTCCACCGGGCCGCCCGCTCGGCCCGCCCGCCCCGGCACGCGTCGGAGAAAAGAGGTCGAGATGCGAACCGGGAGCGAAGCGGCGGGCACAACCCGTGGCGGGCGGCGTTCCGGTGTGCACCTCGGAACTCTCACCGTGACGACGAGCGAGTCATCAAAGATGATCGACATCAACGAGGAGCGGCTGTGAAGCGGTTACTGATCGACGGGAAGCTTGTCGAGACCGAGCGGACGGTCGACTCGATCAACCCCTCGACCGGCGAAGTCATCGGCCAGGCCGCGGACGCGACGGTCGAAGAGACCACCGCCGCGGTCAAGGCCGCCCGTAAGGCCTTCGACACCACCGACTGGTCGACCAACGTCGCGTTCCGCGTCCAGTGCCTCAACCAGCTCCACGACGTCCTCGTCAAGCACAAAGAAGAACTCCGCGAACTCACCATCGCCGAGGTCGGCCACCCCCGCATGATCACCGACGGGCCCGCCCTCGGCGACCCGATCAACCTCGTCAAGTACTACGCCGACCTCACCGCCGGCTACCAGTTCACCCAGGACCTCGGCACCGTCGAATCCCGCGGCGCCCAGCACCACCGCTGGATCGAACGCGAACCCGCCGGCGTCGTCTCCGCGATCGTCGCCTACAACTACCCCACCCAGCTCGCCCTCGCGAAACTCGCCCCCGCCCTGGCCGCCGGCTGCACCGTCATCCTCAAAGGCGCCCCCGACACCCCCCTGCTCGCCCTCGCCCTCGGCGAACTCATCGCCAACGAGACCGACATCCCCGCCGGCGTCGTCAACGTCATCACCTCCATCGACATCGACGCCGCCGAAGTCCTCACCGGCCACCCCGACGTCGACCTGATCACCTTCACCGGGTCCACCGCCGTCGGCCGACGCATCATGGAAGTCGCCAGCAAGACCGTCAAAAAAGTCTTCCTCGAACTCGGCGGGAAATCCGCCCTCGTCATCCTCGACGACGCCAACCACGACCTCGCCGCCATGATGGCCGCGTTCACCATCTGCTCCCACTCCGGGCAGGGCTGCGCCATCACCAGCCGCCTCGTCGTCCCCCGCGCCCAACACGACGCCATCGTCGAGAAGGTCGCCGCCATGCTCGGCCAGATCAAAGTCGGGAACCCCACCGAACCCGACACCTACATGGGCCCGCTCATCAGCGAGAAGCAACGCGACAAGGTCGACGGCATCGTCCAACGCGCCATCGCCGCCGGCGCCACCCTCGTCACCGGCGGCGAAAAGATCAACCCCGGGTTCTTCTACGCCCCCACCCTGCTCGCAGGCGTCGACCCCGACAGCGAGATCGCCCAGGAAGAAATCTTCGGCCCCGTCCTCGCCGTCATCCCCCACGACGGCGACGACGACGCCGTGAACATCGCCAACAACTCCATCTTCGGCCTCTCCGGATCCGTCCTCAGCGCCGACACCGACCGCGCCCTCGCCGTCGCCCGCCGCATCCGCAGCGGCACCATCAGCGTCAACGGCGGCAGCTGGTACGCCCCCGACGCCCCCTTCGGCGGCTACAAGCAGTCCGGCATCGGCCGCGAAAGCGGCACCCCCGGCCTCGAGGAATTCCTCGAGATCAAAACCATCGCCACCCCGGCCGCGTCCTGACCCTGCCCGCCTCCGATCAACCCCGACCGTGGCGGTCGGGTGAATCCCACCGGACTCACCCGACCGCCACAGCCGTCTACGCGACGGCCCGCACCGGACGGCCGGGTGCCGGATCGCTGTTGCGGTGACCGCGGGCCGGGTCAGGCGCGGGTCTGCTGGCGGCCGCGCTGGGTGACATCGGTGCGCCGGGCGGCGACGTGGCTGGTTCCGGGCCGCCACATCTCGGCCATGAGCCCCTCGGCCAGGTGCGCCTCGTCGAGGGTCGCCGTGTTCGCCAGCTGCCGGTAGTGCAGCAGCAGCCGGCGAACGCTCTGCCCGTCGTTGCTCACGATGTCGCCGGCCAGCCGCCGCGCGCACCCCAGCAGCTCGTCGTGCGGCACGACGTGGTTGACCAGGCCGAGCCGCAGCGCCTCCGCCGCGGTCAGGAAGTTGCCGGTCAACGACATCTCGACGGCCCGGCGCAGCCCGATCGACCGCGCCAGCAGGACGGTGGCCCCGCCGCCCGGCATGATCCCGAGCCGGGCATGGGTGTCGGCGAACAGGGCGCGCTCCGAGGCCACCAGGAACGTGCACTGCAGGGCCAGCTCGAGGCCTCCCGTCACGGCCACGCCGTTGACGGCTCCGATGACCGGCTTGTCGATGACGGGCAGGAACCGGAACAGCCCGTTGTCGTACCGCTCGGGCCCCTCCCCCGGCCCGCGCGGGACGGCGGAGGGCGGCACCTCGCCCGAGACCTCCTTGAGATCGACCCCGGCGCAGAACGCGGGATCGGCGCCGGTCAGGATCACCGCGTCGACGCCGGGATCATCCCCGGCCGCGGCGACGGCGTCCCACAGCGCGTGCGTGAGCGCCCGGCTGAGCGCGTTGCGCGCGGCGGGCCGGTTGAGCGTCACTGTCGTGACGCGGTCCGCGGTCTCGACTACGACGACGGGCTCGCTCTCGCCCACCACCGACACCCCGCTTCCATAGGTCATGGATTCACCATCAGGTCAAGGATCCACCGGCTCGGGCGGAGTCCCGCTACCTCACGGCAGCGGCGGCAGGCCCGCGCACGGCCGCCGCGACCCCGCCGTCCACGAGGACGTCGATGCCGCTGACGAAGCGCGCCTGGTCCGACAGGAGGAAGGCGACCACGTCGGCGACGTCCTCGGACTGCCCGATGCGGCCGACCGGGGTCCGCTCGACGAGCGCCTGCATGGAGCTGTGCTCCGCCGCCTCCTGCTTGCCCTGCGGCGTGTCGATGATCCCCGGGGAGAGGGAGCAGACCCGGCCGCCGAGCGGCCCGACCCGGACGGCCTCCTGCTGGGCGAAGCGCTGCACCCCCCGTTTGGCCCACGAGTAGGCCCAGCCCGAGTCCTCGACCGTGGCGCCGAGCGCGGCGTGGATCCGGTCGAGGAGGTCCGGGGCGAGCGGGTCGTCCAGCGCGGCGTCGGCGGTCGGGTGGGGTTCACCGATCGCCAGGATCGGCGCCATCGAGGCGAAGTAGACCGACGCCGTGCCGGCCGTGGTGAGCGGCCGCAGCGCCTGCGCCAGCTGCGCCGTGGCGACCAGGTCGACGGCGAAGATGCGCCGCCAGTCGGCCATGGTCGGGGAGATCCCGGCCGCGTGGGCGACGGCGCGCAGCGTGCCGAGCTCGGCGACCCGGGCGGCGAGCCGCTCCACGCCGTCGACGTCGGTGATGTCCAGGACGAACGGCTCGACGGTGGCCGAACCGGCCTTGGTGAGCTCGCCGACCACTCCGGCGACGGCGGGGTCGCGGTCCACCAGGAGCAGGACGTCCACCAGGTCGACGAGCCGGTGGGCGCAGGCCAGACCCATGCCGCGGCCGGCCCCCGTCACGATGCCCACGGTGCTCACGGCTCGATCACCACCCGCAGCGCGCCGGCCTTGCGGTCGGCGGCGACCCGGAACGCCTCGGCGGCGTCGGCGATCGGGAACCGGTGAGTGATCAGCGTCCGGGTGATCTCGGGGTCCTTGGCGAGCATGGCCGCTGCGTCCTCCATCTCCCGACCGTTCTCGTGGGCGCAGTAGCCCATGGAGGGGATGAGCCGGCCCTCGCGGTGGAACAGCGGGCTCCAGTTGACCCCGACCTTGCTTTCCAGCTGGACCCCCACGCAGACCACCGTGCCACCGGGGGCGACCAGATCGATCGCGCGGTCGAGGCCGCTCGTCGACCCGGCGGCCTCCACGACCACGTCGTAGAGCCCGTCGTGGGCGAGCGTCGCGCCGAGCCGCTCCCCGGCCTCGGCCTGGTGGGGGTGACGCGCGTCGAGGGCGACCTCGGGTGCGCCCTGGTGCCGCGCACCGGCGACGGCGAGCAGACCCAGCGCACCGGCCCCGACGACGGCGACCCGGGTGTTCGGCCCGGTGCCGGCGAGCCGCAGGGCGTGCCAGGAGACCGACGCCGGCTCGACCAGCGGGGCGTCGCGGACGTCGAGGCCGGCCGGGAGCGGGACGAGCCGCTCCGAGGGCACGCGGAACTGCTCGGCTATCCCACCGTCGGCGGTCGCGCCGAGGGCCTGCTTCGTGTGCTGCACGCAGAGGTTGTACCGGCCCTGCCGGCAGAGGTCGCACACCGTGCAGCCCATGATCGCCTCGACGATCGCCGCTGATCCGTCCTCGCGCACGCCCGCCAGCTCGTGCCCGATGATCCGTTGGCTGCCTAATCTGATGTACAGGAGGTCGGAGCTACAGATGCTCGCGGCCGCGATCTTCAAGACCTCGCCGGAGCCGGGCGGCTCCTCGAGGTCGACGACGCTGACGCCGCCGTTACCGGCACGTACGGCTTTCATGGGAGCTCCCTGACGGTGACGATTCGATCCGCCCTTGTCACCCGCATCATCAGAACGCTGTTCTGAACATGCGGAAACAGCTTCTTCATCGCCGGAATCGTACTCTCAGTATCCCGCCGCGGAAACGGTATCGCCGCTTCCCCACCGGCCCCGCTTTCCGGCGCCGGATCTGACCGCGAGACGTCGCCACGCCGTCGATATGGTGGGGATCTTCCCGGACGAAACAGTCGCCCACCCGACGGCGGCGGCCGCGGGACAAGGGGCGCACGTGCGGCTACTCTCGGTGGGGGCACTGACCATTGCGGCGGTCTGCGGGCTCGCCGCGTGCGGGGGCGCGTCGGGCGACGCCAGCTCGGCCGGCGGCCGGGGCTCCGGCGGCGAGGTCCGCGCCGTCGACGGGCCGGTCGACATGGGCTCCCTCAACGAGGTCTGTGCCGGCAACGTGGCCCTCACCTCCGCTCCGCCCTACACCGGGCCAACACCGCATCCGGTGGCGTTGTTCAGCCAGCAGCAGGGAAACGACCCCACCGGGTCGACGTTCCCCGTCCGGCTGCTCCAGGACATGGGCCAGCCCGAGCGCGACGCCTTCCTGGCACCGCCGGCGCAGGCCCAGCTCGTCGCGTGCGCCGAGCGGGACGCCCGCGAACCCACCGATGTCATCTGCCATTTCGACATCGGCAGCCAGGAGCAGGTGCCGTTCTTCCGCACCTCGTACCGGATCACGGTGCGCGCGGCGCGCACGGGGCAGGTCGTCGCCACCGTCCCGGTCAACCCGGCCGCCGCGGGGTGCCCGACCTCGGTGAAGGTCGCCTGGAGCGGCGCGGAGGTGTTCAGCGCCCCGACCGACCGTCAGATCGTCACCGCGCTGACGCCCTTCGTCTCCTGGGACGGAACCGGGACACCGCCGGCGTCCACGGGCCCGGAGGACGCCCCGGCCGCGGGCGGGGCCCCGGTCATCGCGGGCTCCGTCCAGATGACGACCGGGCCGGGGGTGGACCCCGCCAGCCCCGCGGTCCGCGTCCATCTCACCTTCTGGGACGCCTTCGCCCGGGCCCAGGAAGGCGACCGCGCCGCCCTCGGCACGCTGCTGGACCAGGTCGACGGATCCTTCTTCGGCATGCTGACGACCCTCCTGGACCAGAACCGCGCCATCCCGGGACGATCCGTCCGCGGGCCGCTGCGGCTCCTGGTCACCGGGGTCTCGGCCGGGCCGGAGGGCGGGGCGGTCGCCGTGGACAGCTGTCTGGACGAGACCGGGCGGGAGACCCTGGAGCAGTCGCTGCCCACCGGGCAGATCGGCATCGCGTCCCGGATCCGGGTGAACCTTGCCCGCGACTCCACCGGCGAGTACCGGGTCACGGGCTTCGCCGATGCGCCACCGGCCCCATGCCCATCCCCCGCCGGGCGGATCAGCTAGCCCGAGGGCGGAAACGGGTTCAGGAGGCAGAGAGGGTGACCTCGGTCGCGGGCCCGGCGAGATTGTGGTGGATGACCAGGGTGGCCGTCGCATCGGAGCCGCCCTGCGGCGTGTACTCGGGGGTGACGACGCACCGGGCGCCTGTCGGCAGGGACGCGCCCTCGCAGTCGCTCGTGTAGCTGAACGCGGCGGCGCCTGAACCCACGATCTCGACGGACGTGACGGCCAGCGGGTCGTCGCCGGTGCTCTCGACCGTCACCGGCTGGCAGGCGGAGCTGGTGCAGAACACCGTCTCCGGCGTCACGGCGATGCCGGGCTCCGGGCCGGGCGGCGTCGTCCCGGCGCTCCCCTCCAGGTTCACCTCGTTGGCGGGACCGCTGAGATTCTGGTGGATGACCAGCGTCGCGGCGGCCGCCTCGCCGCTGTCCAGCGGCACGTAGCCGACGCTGAGAGTGCACTGCCCGCCGGGAGGCAGCTCGGCCTCGCAGCCCGCGTCCACGGAGAACGCGTCGGCGTCAGGACCGATGATCTCGGTCGAGGTGACCCGCAGCGTGCCGGTGCCGGTGCTCTCCACGGTCACGGTCCCGGCGCACCCCGAGTCATCGCAACTCAGCGTCTCCGGTGTCACCTCGATGCCCGGCTCACCCGACCCGCCGCTCGGCCCTCCGCTCGGCCCGCCGTCGTCCGGTGTGGCCGAGGGGTCCGTGTCCTCGGGAACCTCCGGCAGTACCTCGACCTGCTCGGACTCGAAACGGTCACCGGAGTCGTCGTCTGTCGCTTCGGCGACCACCCCGGTCGCCGGGCCGGTCACCTCCAACAGCGCGACGTTCTCCTCGGCCTGCGGGACGAGTCGGTTCGCGCCGTCCACGGAGAAGTGCAGGTTCACCGCGGCCAGTAGCGTGAACCAAGCATCCTTCAGCTCACCGGCGACCTTGTGACGAAGGATCATCAGGGTTCGGTCCGATGGGACGTCCCGCGGCAATGCAACCGATTCGCTGATCGTGAAGGTGCCGATCGGGGTCACCAGGTCACGACTCGCGCTGACGTCGATGTTGCCGTTCTCGTCGATGGCGAACACGATGGGTGCGAACGGTGGCTTGTATTCGGCCTGGCAGGCACTGGCGCCGACTAGAACAACGACCGCCAGCAGAAATCCCGCGGCGCGGCGCCGACCGGCCCGGGCCACCGCCGTGAACCCGGTACGATCCTTCCGCCGCCGCCTCCTCGGCTTCGCCGCCACCGCACGGGTCCCGCCTTCCTTCGGTACGCCCGGCCTGAGATCGATGCTCACCTGAGACGTCACTGGAAGGCCCCCCGGCTGTGAGTGAACGGGCGTTCATGGCACGCGGAACCACGCTGGCCCGATGGGCCAGCGCACCCCCCCGTGGCGCGCTGGCCCGGGTTCACCGGACCGGCCGCGGCGGATGTGGCCGGCGATCCGGCTGACCGGCGCGGGCGCCGTTTTCCCACGGGGCGCTGTTTCCCCCGAAGGATGATCGGTCACGAAGATGAGCCTGATCTTTCCGGCAGCGGCCAACATCAGGGGTAGCCCTGAAACCGGGACCGGCTTCGAGTGGCATCCTCGGACAAATGTCCGCCACGGCGCTTCTCACGGATAACCACGCGGATTTCTGTGCCCTGGCAAGCGTCATCCTGACGGCCGGCGGCTACCGGGTCGTCGGTGACGCCGGACAGGATAGGCCGGACTGGCCGCGGCGGTCGCCGTCAACCCGGACATCGTGCTGCTCGTCCTGCAGCTTCCCGACCTCGACGGCCAGTCGGTAGCCGAGCCGGATCGCGTCGTCGGCGCGCCCTGAACACGTCGGTCAGTGATGTGCTCGCAGATAGGTGAGCACCGCGAGAACCCGCCGGTGATCGTCCGGTTCGGGTGCCAGGCCGAGCCGGGTGAAAATGCTGCGCACATGGGATTCGACCGTCTTCGGAGTGAGGACCAGCTGCGCACCGATCGCCTGGTTGGAACGGCCCTCGGCCATCAGCGCGAGCACCTCCCGTTCGCGGGCGGTCAGGGTGTGCAGGGGATCACGCCGCGACCGGGCGGCGATCATCAGGTCGACGACCTCGGGGTCGAGAACGCAGCCTCCCGCCGCGACCCGGGTAACGGCCTCGACGAACGCCTCGATGCCGGTCACGCGCTCTTTGAGTAGATAGCCCACGCCCCGGGCGTTCGCGCCGAAAAGCACCGGAAGGTAATGCGACTCCAGGTAGTGCGAGAGCAGCAGCACCCCGAGGTCCGGATGCCGGGCGCGCAGCTCCACCGCGCTCTCCAGGCCTTCCAGCCGGCCGGTGGGAGGCATGCGGATGTCGATGACCGCGATGTCGGGGCGTAGCGCCGAGACCGCGTTACGCAGCCCGTCGGCGTCGCTCACCTGCCCCACGACCTGGAAGTCGTGCTGCTCCAGCAGCCAGGCTATGGCCTGACGGAACAGCGGCGCGTCGTCCGCCAGGACGACCCGGGTCGGCGTCACACGCATGGGAGCACAGCCCGTACGGACGTCCCACCGCCGGCACGGTCGCCCACCGTCAGCCCGCCAACGACCGCGGCGACCCGGACGACCACGCCGAAGGCCACAGCACCGAGCACCACAGCCGCCCGTACTCGGTATGGACGAGCCGGCTTGTCCCCCCTTGGCACTGCCCCAGCATCCCAGGCACGCCACGAAACGTCACAGACCTGACACAAGGAGATCGCACGTCTTACCGGACCCGCCGCGGGCCCAATCAAGTCGGCACGCCCCGCCGGCCACGTCTCTATGTACGGTTCCGAGCAACCGCGACGGTTCGAGCCGTCCGAAATCCCCGGCTGTCTCCGGCGACCTCGGGAAGATTCCCGATGAGTTGAATCTTCTCAGTCCGGTGGGCGGAGGGCCGGCGGCTCAGATGGTCACCCAGAACGGCGAAGAGGCCACTTTCAATGATCGAAAGTGGCCTCTAGCTGGTCGGGGTGGCGGGATTCGAACCCACGACCTCTTCGTCCCGAACGAAGCGCGCTACCAAGCTGCGCCACACCCCGTGACCGTGGCTCAGTGTACTAGACGCAAGGATCCGAGTGGCGTGCCGGGGTACCCCGGTTTTCGGAACGGTCCACCGGGCCGGCACCGGCGCTCCGCCGGCTCGCCCCGCCCTCGGGACCGCCGGCCTGCCCTCCGGGGACGGGCACGGATCAGCGACGTTCGGTGAGCGTGAGCAGCGTTGCCTCCGGGCGGCAGTTGAAGCGGAACGGGGCGAACGGTGAGGTACCGAGCCCGGCGGACACGTGCAGCCAGGAGTGCCGCCCGCCCGCCGCGTGCCGCGACAGGCCCCAGGCCCGCTCCCGGTCGATGCCGCAGTTGGTGACCAGCGCGCCGTAGCCGGGCAGCCGGATCTGTCCGCCGTGGGTGTGGCCGGAGAGGATGAGGTCGACCCCGTCCGCCGTGAAGGCGTCCAGCACCCTGGGCTCGGGGGTGTGTGACAGGCCGAGCCCCAGCGCCGTGCCCGGCTCGGGCGGGCCGGAGACCAGGGCGAGCCGGTCGCGGCGCAGGCGGGCGTCGTCGACCCCACGCAGGTCGAGGGTGCGGCCCCCGATGTCGATCGTGCCCCGGATGTTGGTCAGCTCACGCCAGCCGCTGGCCGTGGCGAGCGCGCGGGCGAAACCCGCCCAGTCGAGCGCCGGGCCCTTCGGCCCGGGCGTGTTCGTGCGTCCGAGATAGCGGTGTGGGCTGCGCAACGTCGGTGCGTGGTAGTCGTTGTTGCCCGGCACGAACAGGCCGGGGAATGTGAAGAGCGGGTCGAGCGCGGCGAGCAGCGGGGCCTGGGCCCGGGGGTGCGAGAGCACATCGCCGGTGAGCACGACGAGGTCGGGGACCAGCCGGGCCAGATCCGACAGCCAGGCGAACTTGCCGTGCTGGTTCGGGGTGACATGCAGGTCCGAGATGTGCAGCAGGCGCAGAGAGGTACTTCCCGGTGAGAGAACCGCCACCTCGCGCCGGCGCAGGGTGTAGGCGGTCCGCTCGTAGACGCCCGCGTAGAGCGCGGTGCCGAGACCCGCGGCCGCGAGCCCCGACACCGCGCGGACAGTTCCCCGGCTCGGTCGCATCGGTCGCATCGCTCCAGTCTCGCCCAGCCGCACGACGGCCCGGCTGCCCGGTGCCACGCCCGCGGACGTGTCCGACCACCCCGGCGGACAGGTCCCGCCACCCCGGCGGACGTCCCCGGTCGCGTCGGCGCCGTCCGACCAACGGCCGCACCGGCGCGAACCGGACCAGCGGCTGAACCTGAGCGGAAACCGCGTGGCCGCCGGTGCGGGTGGGCCGTAGGCTCGGCGACCATGAGCACACTCAAGGAGCGGCTGCGCGAGGATCTCACTGTCGCCATGCGAGCACGTGACGACCTGCGCCTGTCGACGCTGCGCCTTGCCCTCGCCGCGGTGAAGGACGCGGAGGTCGCCGGCACCGCCGCCCGGGAGCTCGACGACGCCGAGGTCGAGAAGATCCTGGCCCGGGAGGTCCGCAAGCGCCGGGAGGCCGCGGAGGCGTTCGCCGCCGCCGGGCGGCCCGAGCAGTCCAGCCGCGAGAACGCCGAGGGTGACGTTCTCGCCGACTACCTGCCCAGCCAGCTCGGCGAGGACGAGCTGCGAGCGATCATCGACGAGGTGATGGCCGAGCTCGGGCTCACCGGCATGAAGGCGATGGGCCAGGTGATGAAGGCCGCGCAGGCGCGCATCGCCGGCCGGGCGGACGGGAAGCGGGTGTCCGAGCTCGTCCGCGCGCGGCTGAGCGAGTCCTGACAACCGGATCCCGCCGCGCCGCGCTGGCCTTCAGTTCCGGAGCTGGTTGCGCAGGTCCGGCAGCCCCGGGATGCCTGCGCGGCCGTCCCCCGCCGGTGGGGCGGCGGGCTGGCCGGGGCGTGCGCCGGCGCCGTTCGGCAGCAGCACCGCGCCGGTGAGGCCGCCGGACACCTGGAGCACCACCTCGGTATCCATGGAGATCTCCTCCCCGGGCCCGGGAGCCATGCCGACGACGATCCCGGGCGGGGCCACGTGCGGCACGGTCTCCGAGCGGACCCGGAATCCCAGCGAGCGCAGAGCGTACTCGGCCGCCTGCTGGCTCTGCCCGCGGACGTCCGGCAGGGCCTTCTTGGGCACCTGCGGCTGGGTGTTGTCCGGCGCCGGCAGTGGCATGACGGGCAGCGCCAAGCCGTCGATCGTGCGCGTCATCGTCCGGGCCCAGATCTGGGCCGGGAATCCGCCGCCGAACACCACACGGCTGGTGAGCACGTTGCGAAGCTGATGAGTCGTCGGGCCGCGCGGGTCGGCGAGGGTGACCGCGGTGGCCAGCTGCGGGATGAAACCGGCGAAGGACGCCGTGCTGAATGCCTCGGCCGTTCCGGTCTTGCCCGCCGCCGGACGTCCGATCTGCGCGTTCCCGGACGCGGTCCCGTGGTTGATGACGCCCTGGAGAACCGAGGCGACGGTGTCGGCGATCCCGGGGGCGAGGACCTGTTCGCACGGCTTTCCGGTGTTGAAGGCCAGCGGACGGTCAGCCGTCCCGACGCGCTGTGTGATCGAGAGCACTGTGCGGGGATAGCAGCGGTTTCCGCGGGCGGCGAGCGTCGCGTAGGCGGTGGCGAGGTCCAGCGTGCTGATCTCGTTCGAGCCGAGGATCGCCGAGCCGTCGACCGGACCGATCCCCTCCACACCCTTGCACTCGGGGTCGTTCTCTTCATTCGGCCGGATCCGGCAGGAGGAGACGCCTAGCCGGCGGGCCATCTCGGCGGTCTTCATGACGCCGAGGCGCTCGGCGAGCTGGATGTAGTAGGTGTTGACCGAGTTCCAGGTCGCCGTGGTGAGGGAGTAGAAGCCGTCCTCGCTCGGGTCGGCGTTGCTGTAGCAGTTCTTCCCGCCCGGATCCGGGTTGGGGAAGCGGTCCGAGTGATAGCACAGCGGCGAGTGGAAGGTGGTCGACAGCGGGATGTTGTTCTCCAGCGCTGCGGCCAGGGTGAAGACCTTGAACGTGGAGCCGGGCGAGAACGAGTCGGGGTCGACCGGGTAGATCTCCTTGGTGTGGACGAAGTCGGCGGTCAGCGCCGGCGGCTGGTTGTCGTCCGGCGTGCCGTAATCCCGGTTCACGGCGAGCGCCAGCACGTTGCCGGTGCCCGGCTGCACCATCGCGACGCCGGCGGCGACCCGGTTCCCGGTGGGGATCACCTCGCGTGCGGATGTCTGCGCCGCGCCCTGCGCGACCGGGTCGAGCGTGGTCCGGATGGTGAGCCCGCCCTCGAACAGCAGCCGGCGGGCGTCCTCGGGGGTGGCGGCGAACGTCCGGTCGGCCAGCAGCACCTGGCGGACGTAGGAGCAGAAGAAGGGGGCGGAAGAGTCCTGGCAGGCGTCCGGTGACCGCGCCGGGCGGTCGAGGACGAGTTCCTCGGCCCGGCCCGCCTTCCACGCGGCGGCGTCGAGGTGGCCGAGCTCGTGCATCCGGTCGAGGACGATGTTGCGGCGTTCCCTGGCGGCCTGCGGGTGAAGCGCCGGGTTGTACGCGGTGGGGTTCTTCACCAGGCCGGCCAGCATCGCCGACTGGGTGACGCCGAGCTGGCTGACGTCGATGTTGAAGTAGTGCCGGGCGGCCGCCTGGACGCCGTACGCGCCGTCGCCGAAATAGGCGATGTTGAGGTACCGCTCGAGGATCTCGTCCTTGGTGAGGTGTTCTTCCAGATACAGCGCGTAACGGGCTTCGCGGAGCTTGCGGTCGACCGTCTGCTCGGTCGCGGCCGCCTTTTCCTCCGGTGTCCGGGCGGAGGCCAGCAGGACGTTCTTCACGTACTGCTGGGTGAGGGTCGATCCGCCCTGGGTGACCCCGCCGGACTCCTGGTTGGCGAGGTACGCGCGGATCATTCCGCGGTAGTCGACACCGGTGTGCTCGTAGAAGCGCGCGTCCTCGATGTCGATCATCGCCTGGCGCATCTGCGGCGGGACCTTGTCCAGGGCGACGATCTCGCGGTCCTGCTCGCCGCGCAGCACCGCGATCTGGTTTCCGGCGGCGTCCAGGATGCGTGAGGGCTGGGCCAGCGGGGGGACGGTCAGATTCGCGGGGAGAGAAAGGAAATGGTCCGCGCCGCCCTTGGCGGTCACGCCGGCCAGGCCGACGACGGGCAGCGCGAGCATGCCGACCAGAACGCCCGCCGCCACGCTGGTGGTGAGGATGCCGAGCAGCCGTTTCGGTGTGACTCGGCGGCGGCGCGCCGAGTCGGGCCCGATATGCCGTGAGGCGAGGCCGGAGGCCGGCGCGGACAGGCCTGATTGCCACGTGGACCGCGCGTCGGCCGCGCCGCGGAGTCTCGACCGGATCACGCCTGGACCCACCGTGGCACCGGGAACGCTCCGAACACGGGGTACACGGGGTACACGGGGAACACGGGGAACGGCTGGGTGCACGGAACGCCCCGGGGCTCGGTCCCGGCTTCGGCGACCGGCGCTTCACCGGTGTTTCGGCCTGGTATGAACACTGAGCCCGGGACCCCCTGCTCGAGTCCTCCGCTGCCGTCGACGATGCCCGCCTTCGTCAGGTGCCCGCACCGGCCGCGGCCGAGGCGCTGATCCAGTACTGCGCTGACCCAAACACCGTGCCCGCCCGGGGCCCGCCAGTCCAGGACTGTGGTCCCGCACACTGCCCGCCCGGGACCACACGGGCACGCACGGCAAGGCGTCCGAACGGCTACCTCATCGAACTAAGACTACGACGCCACAGCAAGGTCACGGTTGCGTCACCGAAGTGACACACGGGCGTCACAGATCGCACTACTGCGGCGATCGGGATCAATGGCCCGGACTAGTCATTTGGACAACCACCCGTGTGGGGTCTGTGCCGTGGCCACGCCACTCCGTACGGTTTCGGTTCAACGCCACGTCACCACCCGCACGGGCCCCCTGACCCGGACTCGAGAAGAAAGGCAGGTGGCATGACCAGAAGCCTGACCCCACCCGTCAGCCTGTCACGCCGTACCAGTACGACCGGGCTCGTCGGCTCCACCACCGACGGCGACTGGACGGCCCACGCCGCCTGTCGCGACCTCGACCCGGATGAGCTCTTCGTCCAGGGAGCGGCCCAGAACCGGGTGAAGACCAGGTGCTTCGGGTGCGTCGTGCGCACCGAGTGCCTGGCGGACGCCCTCGACAACCATGTCGAGTTCGGCGTCTGGGGAGGAATGACCGAGCGGGAGCGCCGCGCGCTGCTCCGCCGCCGTCCGGACGTCACGTCCTGGCGGAAGCTGCTCGCGGACGCCCAGGCGGATCACCGCTCCGCGTCCGCCGGCTAGCCCGGCCTCGAGCCCTCATCCGGAGGTGTCCGACGACAGCGGGGTCGAGCGGACACCACCACCCCGAACGTGACACCAGCAGTACACAGTTGTTTCCATCCGAGTCGCGTATAGCCCGGATGGGCGGTGAAGTCTCCACCAGTGGCGCTGGTCCCCCGCAACATCCCGGGCAACACGTTCCTGTGTATGGCCCGGACGGGCGGAGGCCCTCCTTGGACCCGGGTTCACATCGCACCGGCGCGATTCCCGGGGCCGTCATCTCAGTGCGTCAAGCCAGTTCAGTGCGTTGAGTCAGTGCATCGAGCGAGTGCATCGAGTTCCGTACGCGGTCCCCGACGGGTCCCGCGGAACGACCCTTCGTGCCTACGGCAGGACCCCGCCAGGTGCCTACGCCAGCCACCTCCACGTCGGCCTCCCCCAGAACACGCGCCGCGCGCTCCCACCCGCCGTTCCCCGGCCGGTCAGCCGGCCGCCGCGGCCCGTTCGTCCCCGGCGAGCGCGCGACCGATCTCCCGCAGCCCGGCCAGGTCGTGGACGTCCTCGGACAACGCCTCGACCTCGACGAGTGCCGTGTCCGGATGGGCACTGGTGAACCGTTCACGCAACCGGACCTCACGTTCGGCGAGCCGCGCCCGGTCGGCGTGGATACGCAGCACAGCCGCGGCCAGCGGATGCTCGCCGTGGTCGGTGAGATTCTCAGCGGCGGCCAGCCCCCGCTCGACGGTCAGCGCGGAGGCGGCGCAGAAGTGCATCTTGTTGACGATCAGTCCCGCGAGCGGCATGCCGTCCGCGTCGAGCCGGTCCACGAAGTAGGACGCCTCCCGCAGCGCGGCCGCCTCGGGCGCCGCGACCACCACGAAAGAGGTGCCGGGCGCCGCGAGCAGGCGGAACGTCTCGTCGGCGCGGGCCCGGAAACCGCCGAACATCGTCTCCAGCGCGGCCACGAACTGGCTCACGTCGGCCAGCAGCTGCGCGCCGAGCACCTTCGTGATGACCCGGGTGAACATGCCCAGGCTGGCTCCGATGACCTTCGCGTACGCCCGGCCACCGGCCTTCGCGGGCGCCAGCAGCAGGCGCAGCAGGCGCCCGTCGAGAAAGTCGCCGAGCCGGTTCGGCGCGTCCAGGAAGTCCAGCGCCGAACGGGTCGGCGGGGTGTCGACGACGATCAGGTCCCAGGAGCCGCTGGCGTCGAGCTGCCCCAGCTTCTCCATCGCCATGTACTCCTGCGTACCGGCGAAGGACGACGACAGCGACTGGTAGAACGGGTTCGCCAGCAGCGCCTCGGCCCGTTCGGGCGTGCTGTGGTCGAGGACGATCTCGTCGAACGTCCGCTTCATGTCGAGCATCATCGCGTCGAGATGGCCACCGGCGGCCGGGTCGACCCCCGCGACCTCGCGGGGGTTGTTGTCGAGCGCGGTCAGGCCGAGCGACTGCGCGAGGCGCCTGGCCGGGTCGATCGTCAGTACCACCACGCGCCGGCCACGCTCGGCGGCGCGCAGCGCGAGCGCGGCGGCGGTCGTGGTCTTGCCGACCCCGCCCGACCCGCAGCACACGATGATCCGCTCGGTGTCGAGCATGGCGTCGACGTCCAACCGCGGGACCCCGAGCGGATGCGGACGCGGCCGCGGCCGGCTCGGCGCCGTCCGCTGACCCCGTCCCGTGGCCCTACGGGCCCCGGTCGCCTTCCGCGGCGATCCGGGCGTCGCCTTCGCCCGCCCCGTGGTGGTCTTCTTCCCCGCAGCGCGTGATCCCGTAGCGCGTGACCCCGCGGCGCGGGTCGGCTTCCCGGCCGTCGCGCCGGAACCACTCTCACCGGCGCCATCGCCGCCACCGGACGGCGGCCCGCCACCGGCCCGCCCGCGGCCGCCCGTGGAGCCACCGGCCGTGCCCATGCCGGTGGTCGGGTCCATGCCGGTGGTCGGGTCCATGCCGGTAGTCGGGTCAGCCGGGTTCTCGCCCGCGGGGGTCATGCCACCATCCGCTGGGCTCGGAGCATCTCGGCGAACCGGTAGAGCGAACCGAGATCCACGCCGTCCGCCAGCAGCGGCACCTCGTAGACCGGACGTCCCAGCGCGGCGATCTCGGCACGTTGCGCCGTCTCCAGCGCGACCCGCTCGGCGTGCTGCGCGGCCTCCCAGGCCAGGTTCGAGATCAGTTCCTCGGTCGGCTCGATGCCGGTCTCCTTGATGCCGGTGGCCAGTTCCTCGCGGTCGAGCTGGCCACGCCGGGCCAGGTCGAGATCGCCGGGGGCGAGCAGCGGGCTGCGCACCATGTTCACCACTACCGCGCCGACCGGCAGGCCCACCTCGCGCAGCTCCCGGATGCCGTCCACCGTCTCCTGGACCGGCATCTCCTCGAGCAGGGTGACCAGGTGGACCGCCGCCCGGTCGGGCGCCAGCACCGCCATCACGCTGTCCGCCTGTGCCCTGATCGGGCCCATCCGCGCCAGCCCCGCGACCTCCGCGGTGACGTTCAGAAAACGGGCGATCCGGCCGGTGGGGGGCGCGTCGAGCACGACCGCGTCGTAGGCGAGCCCACTCGGACGGGTGCCGTCCGGCCGGTTGACGGCCTCCTTCACCTTGCCGGTGAGGAGCACGTCACGGACACCGGGGGCGACCGTGGTGGCGAAGTCGACGGCGCCGATGCGGCCGAGCGCCCGCCCCGCGCGGCGCAGGTTGTAGAACATCTCGAGGTACTCCAGCAACGCCTCGTCCGCGTCGATGGCCAGCGCGAAGACCTCGCCGCCGCCGGGCGCGCTCGCCACCTTGCGCTCACGGTAGGGCAGCGGCGGGGTATCGAAGAGCTGGGCGATCTGCTGGCGCCCCTCGACCTCGGTCAGCAGCACCCGGCGCCCCCCGGTGGCCAGCGCGACGGCCAGCGCGCCGGCGATCGTGGTCTTTCCCGTGCCGCCCTTGCCGGTGACGATGTGCAACCGACAGTCCCAGGGGCCGGCGGTCGCCGCTGGCGCGTTGTCGTCACCGGTCACGTGCTCGACCGTACCCGTGGGCCGCCGATCCGGACTGCCACGCCCCGGACCCTCGTCACGGCGGCCACACCGCCTACCCAACCGGGTGGCGGTCCGCGGATGCTCTAGGGTCCATCGTCATGCAGACCAAGTGGGAGTACATGACTGCCCCGCTCCTGATCCACGCCACCAAGCAGATCCTCGACAACTTCGGTGCCGACGGCTGGGAGCTCGTCCAGGTCGTCCCCGGGCCCAACCCGGAGAGCCTGGTGGCGTACTTCAAGCGGCCGAAGTCCCAGTAGGGACGTCCACCCGCGACGGGACGGTCGTCCCCGCCCCGTCCCCTGTTCCCTGACGTGCCCTCCTCGACAGAAGGTCGACTCCGACGATGACCGCTCCCGTCCCGCCCGCGGCCGCCACGACGCCGTCCGGGCGGCTCGCCGAGCTCGGGCTGGTCCTCCCGGCGGTGCCCACCCCGGCCGGGGCCTATGTCCCCGCGGTGCGCGACGGCGATCTGGTCTGGACGGCGGGGCAGCTCCCGCTGGTGGCCGGGAAGCTGCTGGCGTCCGGCCTGGTCGGTGCGGAGATCACCGCCGAGCGGGCCGCTGAGCTGGCCCGCGTGTGCGCGCTCAACGCGCTCGCCGCCGCCGCGGCCGCGGTGGGTGGCCTGGACACGATCACCCGGATCGTGAAGGTCGTCGGCTTCGTCGCGAGCGCGCCGGGATTCGTCGGCCAGCCGGTCGTCCTGAACGGCGCCAGTGAGCTGCTCGGCGCCGTCTTCGGTGCCGCCGGACTGCACGCGCGCTCCGCCGTCGGGGTCGCGGCGCTCCCGCTGGGAGCGCCCGTGGAGGTGGAGCTCGTCGCCCGCGTGGCCGGCTGACCTCGGCTTCTGTCGGCCGTACTGTCTACCATCAGGGGATGGCTGATCATCAGGCGGCAATCGTCGCCCGGTTCGGCACGTCCCGCCGGATGGAACCGGAGGAGGAACTCCGGCTGGCCCGGCTGGCCGCCAACCCGGCACCCGCCCGGGACGCGGCGACCGTTGTGCTCCTGCGCGACGCGCCGGCCGGTTCCGGCATCGAGGCCTACCTGCTCAGGCGCACCCGGGCGATGTCGTTCGCGGGCGGCATGCACGTCTTCCCGGGCGGGCGGGTCGACCCGTCGGACGCCGCAGAGGATCTCCCGTGGGTCGGGCCCTCCGTCGAGGAGGCGATGCCGGGGCTGGACGACGATCCCGCCCGCGCGCGGGCCTTGGTCTGCGCGGCCGTCCGCGAGACCTTCGAGGAGTGCGGCGTCCTGCTCGCCGTACCGACGGGCACATCCGCAGCCAGCAGAGTCGCGCCGGCCGGCGGAGCCACGCCGACGGGCAGGAACGTGCCGGCCGGACGTGTCGACGCGGCGGGCGGCGCTGCCGGTACCGGCGATCCGGGTACCGGCGATCCGGGCTGGGCCGCCGAGCGGCGGGCGGTGGAGAGCCACCGCAGTGGCCTCGCCGAGCTGCTGACCCGCCGCGGGCTGGCCCTGCGGGCCGACCTGCTGGCCCCGTGGACCCGTTGGATAGCCCCCGAGCTGGAGCCACGGCGGTACGACACCAGGTTCTTCGTCGCCGCGCTGCCGGCCGGGCAGCTGCCGGGCGAGCTCGCGACGGAACTCTCGACCGAGGCTGACGGGATGCTGTGGATCCGTCCGGCGGAGGCGATGGAGCGGTTTGTCGCCGGCGAGATCGGCATGCTCCCGCCCACCGCCTTCACCCTCGCGGAGCTGTCGGCCTACGACGACGTCGCCGGTGCGCTCGCGGCCGCGCGCACCCGCGACCTGAAGCCGATCATGGCAAGGATCATCGCCGGCGACGGCACCTGGCAGCTGTCGTTCCCACACCTGTTACCGCTGGACGGTGCCCCCGGCACACCGCTGGACGGTGCCCCCGGCACACCGCTGGACGGTGCCCTCGGCACCGAGCCGGGCACGCCTTCGAAAACCGCCCCGGCACCGGCCGCGGGCACCCGCGGTGGTGTCCCGCGGTGACCGCCCTCCGCCGGGTCACGAAGCTGGCCTCCGTCGTCCTCGCGCCGAATCCCGGCCCGATGACCCTCGACGGCACGAACACCTGGATCCTGCGGTCACCGGGCGACGCCGGCTGCGTGGTGGTCGATCCCGGCCCCGACCACGGCGAGCACCTCGCCCGGGTCGCGGCCGCCGGCCTGGTGCGCACGATCCTGCTGACCCACGGCCACTCCGACCACAGCGAGGGCGCCGCGACGCTGCACGCGCTGACCGGGGCGCAGGTGCGCGCCCTCGACCCAGCGCACCGCCTCGGCTCGGAGGGCCTCGGCGCCGGGGACGTCGTCGCCGCCGCCGGGGTCGAGCTGCGGGTGCTGGCCACCCCCGGGCACACCTCGGACTCACTGTCCTTCGTGCTGGCCGGCGACGACGAGCACCCGGCCGTGCTCACCGGCGACACGATCCTGGGGCGCGGCAGCACGGTCGTCGCCCATCCCGACGGCCGGCTCGCCGACTACCTCTCGAGCCTGCGCCTGCTGCGCGAGCTCGGCGACACCACCGTGCTGCCCGGCCACGGCCCCGAGCTGCCAGCGGCCGGGCGGGCGGCCGAGGCCTATCTGGAGCACCGGGCCCGGCGGCTCGATCAGGTGATCTCCGCGTTAGCCGATCTGGGTGCGTCGGCCGAGCAGGTGACGCCGATCGACGTGGTCCGGATCGTGTACGCGGACGTCGACGTGGCACTCTGGCCGGCGGCCGAGCTGTCGGTACGGGCCCAGTTGGACTACCTCCGCCCACGCTGAGCCACCCGCCGCGGCGCGCGCGGGGTCACCCGGCACACGCCGGTCCGCCACGCCCCGCGCAGGTCAGGGCCCCGGCGGCGGTCACCGCGGGTAGCCGGCGGGGCCGGTGTGGACGTTCAGAGGCTGGCCGCAACCTGCCGAAAGACGCGGGTCATATCCCGGAAACCGGGTAGGCAAGTGAGCTGCGCCACTATAGAGGCCGGACCGCTCGCAGTCTGGATCCCCGCGAACGGGGCCAGGTCGGTCATCCGACACGCCTTGATCCAGAAAGGGAGACGAAGGCCACTAAACTTTCCGGCGGAGGAGACCGCTCGTGCGCTTTGTGACCCTTTGGACCATTGGTACCGACCGCGGGCCCTCGTACCCGCGGGACGTTACCGACCGCGCGCGCTCCGGTGCCGGCCCCCACCCGGCCTTCCGATCCAGCGGTTCGCGCGGCCCAGCGATCATCCGGCGGAGAGGAACCGATCCACGATGGTGATCAGCTCCCCCACGACCGGTCCCCTGGTCTGCCCCAGATGCGGCACCCCGACGGTGCCCGGCGGGCGGTTCTGCTTCAACTGCGGGCTCCGGTTCACCCAGACCGACACGCCGCGCGCCGAGGCCGCCGAGCGCCGGGTCGTCACCGTCCTGTTCGGTGACCTGTCCGACTTCACCGCCTGGGCGGAGGACCGCGACCCCGAACGGGTCGGCGAGGTCACCGACCGGGTCCTCGCCGCGCTCGCGCGCGAGGTCGACGAGGTCGGCGGGCGGGTCGACAACCTCAGCGGTGACGGAATCATGGCCGTCTTCGGCGCCCCGACGGCGCACGAGGACGACCCAGAACGCGCCGTGCGCGCCGCGGCGGCGATGCAGGAGACGGCCCGTCGCCTGATCAAGGACGAGGGCGGCGACAGCAGCCCGCTCGGCCTGCGGGTCGGCGTCAACACCGGCGAGGTGCTCGCCGGTGTGCAGGCGGCGCTGTCGTACACGGTCATCGGGGACACGGTGAACACCGCCGCGCGGTTGTCCGGCGCGGCCGCGGTGGGCACCGTCTACGCCGGCCGGGACACGGTCACCGCCACCCGCTCCGTCGCCACCTGGCGCGATCTGCCGCCCCTGGTGCTCAAGGGCAAGCGCGAGCCGGTGCCCGCCTACGAGCTGGTCAGCCTGCGTCCGTCCAACATCGCCCGGCCCGGCCTGGCCGACGACGCGACGTTCATCGGGCGCGAGCAGGAGCTGGCCGAGCTCAGCCGCTACTTCGCCGGCGTGGTCGACGCCGGCCAGCCCGACATGGCGGTGGTCATCGGCGAGGCCGGCATCGGCAAGACCCGGCTGGCCCGGGAGCTCGCCGAGACCGCCGAGGCGACCGCGGGCGCGACCGTGCTGTGGGGGCGCACCGTGCGCCACGGCGACGTCCGCGACCTCGCCCCGCTGATCGACCTCATCCGCGGGGCGTGCGGCATCACCGACGGCGACACCCTCGACCGGGTCGCCGACCGGGTACGCCGCACGGTCGCCGGCCTCACCCATCCGATCTTCGAAACGAAGCTGCCGAGCGGCATCGGAGACCGCCTGCTCGGGATGCTCGGCGTGCCGCCGGACCGCCGTCCCAGCGCCGGGGCGACCACCCCGCCGGGTGACCCGGTCGGCCGGGCCTCCCACGGCGAGGCGGTCCAGCGGGCCGCCGACGACGCCGTCGAGACGGTCGGCCTCCTGCTGAGCGCGCTGGCGGTCCGCAACCCGGTGCTGGTCGTCGTCGACGATCTGGAGTGGGCGACCAGCCGGCTGACGACGGCCCTGCGGCGGCTGACGACGACCCTCAGCGGCCCGGTGATGCTCGTCCTGCTCGACCGGGAGAGCCCGCAGTTCTCCGATCTCGTCGGCGCGCGCCGCATCGCGCTCAGTCCGCTGCCGGAGAGCGCGGCGCGTGCCCTGCTCAAGGACTACCTGGGCGAGCCCGGCCTGTCCCGGGCGACCCAGGCCGAGCTGCTGGCCCGGGTGCACGGGAACCCGTTCTTCCTGACCGAGCTGCTCAACCTGCTGGTGGACCGCGGTCTGCTGCACCAGGTGCCCGACCCTGGCGGCGAGGGGATGCGCTGGGTGCTGGAGGGATCGCTGGCCGCGACCGTCCTGCCCGCCGGTGTCCAGTCGGTGCTGGCAGCCAGGATCGACGACCTGGACGCGGCCGCCAAGGCGGCGCTGCGCGCGGCGGCCGTGCTCGGCCCGCGCTTCCCCGCCGAGGCGCTCCAGGTGGTCGGCGAGCGCCCGGCGGCCGAGGTCGAACGCGCGCTGTCGGTGCTCACCGAGCGCCAGCTCGTCCGCCCACCGCGGCAGGGCGAGACCCTGTGGCGGTTCGTCCACCCGATGGCGCGCGACGTCGCCTACTCGGGCCTACCGAAGGTGGAGCGGGCCCGCCGGCACGCCACGGCGGCGCGCTGGGGCGTCACGGCAATGATCGGTTCGTCCCGCGAGGTGTCGACCTTCGTCGCCACCCACGCACTGCGCGCCTACGACCTGGCCGCCTCGATGGCGCTGCCCGCGGGCGACCCGGCCTGGTCGGCGCGGGAGGCCGGCTTCCACGCGCACGTCCGGCTGGCCCGCTCGGCGCTCGCCCGCGACGACCACCGGGCCGCCGCGGACCTGCTCGCCGACGCCCGCCGGCTCGGGCGGGGCGTCATCGACGGCGACGACGACATCAACGTGCGGATCCTGCACGCCGAGGCGCTGGTCTGGCTGCGCCGGCTCGACGAGGCGGAGCGGACGCTGCGCCCGGCGCTGCGGGTGAACGTCCCGAGCCGGCGGGCCGCCGCCTACGCGGTGCTCGGTGAGCTACGGCAGAAGCAGGGCCGTGGCGAGGAGGCCCGCCAGTCGCTGATCACGGCGCTGGAGGCTGCGCACCGGGCCGGCGACGACCGGGCGGTGGCCGCGGCGCTGCGCCGGCTCGGCCTGCTCGAATACGCCGCCGGCCGCATCCAGGCCGCGGAGGAGCGCTACCGCGAAGCACTCTCGCTCGCCCGCCGCGTCGACGACCCCCGCGGGGTCGGCTGGGCGCTGCAGCACCTGGCGTGGAGCGCCACCACCCGCGGGGACTACGCGAAGGCCGAGCGCACGCTGCGCGAGGCGTCCGCGGTGTTCGAGCGGCTGGAGGACGCCGGCGGGCTCGGCTGGTGCTCGGGCACCGAGGCCCTCGTCCTGCTGCTCTCGGGTCAGCTCACCCGGACCCGCAAGGTCTCCCGCGTGCTCATCAACCTCGCCGAGTCGATGCGCGAGCGCTGGGGGCAGGCGGTCTGCCTGACGATCGACGCGGTCGCCGCGGCCGAGCTCGGCGACATCGAGACCGCCGAGAGCGAGGCGGCCCGCGCGGCGGAGCTGTTCACCGAGACCGGCGACAGTTGGGGGCGCACCCTTACCCTCATCGCGCGCGGGCTGGCCGCCCGTGGGGCTGGCCGCCCCCGGCGCGGTGCGGACCTGCTGACCGAGGCGTGCGCGGAGGCGGCGTCCACCGGGCATGTGCTCATCGGCGCCTTCGCCCAGGTGCTGCTCGGCCTGACCAGGCTGGACGCCGGCGAGGTGGATGCCGCGGAGGAGGCCGCCCGGCGCGCCCTGGCCGACCTGGACCGGCTGGAACTGCGCCCGCACGCCCAGCTCGGGGCGAAGGTGCTCGTCGCGCAGATCGCGCGGGCGCGCGGCCGCCTCGACGAGGCGATCACCGAGCTGCGGGGGGCCCTGTCCGCCAGCGAGCCGGCGACGCTGATGTTCCCGCGCCGGCAGGCCTACGCCCACCTCGCAGGCACCCTGCTCGACGCGGGCGAGCCCGACGAGGCCCTGCGGGTGGCACGCCAGGCGGTCGGAGTGGACGCCGAGGACGTCCGGGCACAGGTACTGGCATACCGGGCGCTGGGGACGGTCCTGGCGGCGCACGGTGACGTCGAGGGCAGCCGCGAGGCCTACGAGCAGGCCCTGGCCGCCGCGACGGCCACCGGCGCGATCAGCGAGGCGCCGCAGACCCGGCGGCTGCTCGCGGCCCTGCCGGGATCCGCCCCGGACGCCCTCGACGCACCGGACGGGCTCGACGCAGCAGACGGACTCGGCGCAGCAGACGGACTGGGCGTGGCGGACGGGCTGGGCACACCGCACCAGGACGGGCTGGCCGCCCAGGATGACCTGAGCGCACAGGACGGGCTGGGCGCGGCGGCCGCGCTGGCGAAGGTGAGCGTGAACGGGACGAGGGCGCGGGCCAGGACGGCGGCGCGTCTGCCGGGATCACCGGTGGTCGTGCCGGTGGCCGACCCGTCCGGTGAGGCCGTGCCCTCGGTGGAGATGCCGCCCGCCGAGGGCACCAGCCGGTAGCCGGGTACCGCTGGCGAATACCGCTGAGGACGTCTGCCGCACGGGTGCGTCCCCCGGATCCGGCGGCGGCGGCGGATCCGGGGGACGAACGGGCAGGGGACAGGCCGGTTTCCAAACCGGCGGTGGGTTCAGCGGGCCCGGCGGGCGAGCCGCTCACGGTCGAGCAGCACGACAGCGCGGGAATCCAGCCGGAGCCAGCCACGGGTGGCGAAGTCGGCGAGGGCCTTGTTCACCGTCTCCCGCGAGGCTCCGACGAGTTGAGCCAGCTCCTCCTGAGTGAGGCCGTGTTCGACCCGGACCCCGGCCGCCTCGTTACCCGGCTGGGCCGGTTCACCGAAGCGGTCGGCCAGGTCGAGCAGCGCCTTGGCGACGCGACCGGGCACGTCGGTGAACACCATGTCCGCCATCGTGTCGTTGGTCCGCCGCAGGCGGCGGGCCAGCACACGCAGCAGCAGCGCTCCGGCTTCGGGCCGGGAACGCAGCCACGGCCGCAGCGCGGTGTGCTCCAGCGCGACGAGCGACGCGTCGGTCACGGCGGTCGCCGTCGCGGTGCGCGGCCCGGGATCGAACAGGGAGAGCTCTCCGAACAGGTCTCCCGGCCCCATCACATACAGCAGGTTCTCCCGCCCGTCGGCGGACTGGCGTCCTATTTTGACCTTGCCGGACAGAACCACGAAAACGCGGTCGCCGACATCCCCTTCGCGGAACAGCACGTCGCCACGGGTCACGTCCTGCCGGTCCAGGTGATCGGAAAGCGCCTGGCGGTCGGGCTCGGACAACCCGGCGAACAGCGGAACGCGGGCTAGCAGATCGTCCACGCCCTGAGCATGCCAGGACACGGGACGCAGAGCACGGCCAGGGACCCCCATCGGCCTGACCAGGTCACGCAGATGCACCCGAATGCTCTGTTCTGATACGTAAAGTGACGCAAGAAGGACCACCAAAGTGGTCCAGGTCACAATCCGCCTAGTACGGCCGATCGGCACCGGCCCGATCGTGCCACTCCCGGCGGGGGTCACATCGGCACAGCCCGGCCCAGTTCAGGACGGCTGTTCGGGGGTCAGGAGGGCACGACACGCGACACACCCGAGGCCGCATGAGTTGCCCGTCAGGCGGCACGGTGCTTACCCGGCGGCGTGCGGCGGAGCCGGCGCCGGTAACGCTCGAGTGCGGCCGGCAGGCCCTGCTGGACGAACGTGGCGACTTCGTCCGGGCGGGCGCTGTCGAGGAAGCCCTCGAGCCCCTTACCCGTGTCGGCGGCGTTGAGTGGCCGCTCGACCCGCTCCATCGCCAGCAGGAGCCCGAGCAGCACCAATGGGAACGTGATCGCGGCAAAGACAAACATGGCCCGTCCATGGTCGCCGATGTCGGCGCCGCGCCCGCACCCGGGGGGTCGACGCGCCCTGCCGGACCACGGCGAAGCGACGGGTCCCGCGGGCCGACACGCCGGATACGCTGCGAGGCATGGCAACCACCGTCGACGCGCGAGCCGAGACGGCGCTGGCGCGCACCCGGCGCGCCCGGCGGATCGTGCGCGCGCTTGGCGAGCTTCACCCCGACGCCCGCATCGCGCTGCATTTCAGCAGTCCGCTGGAGCTTCTCGTCGCCACGGTGCTGTCGGCGCAGTGCACGGACAAGAAGGTCAACGAGGTCACGCCGGGAGTCTTCGCCCGCTACCCGACCGCCGCCGCCTACGCCGCCGCGGACCGCGACGAGCTCGAGGCGATCCTGCGGCCCACCGGCTTCTTCCGGGCGAAGGCGAACTCGCTGATGGGCATCGGCGCCGCCCTGGTCGAGCGCTTCGACGGCGAGGTCCCTGGCCGACTGGAAGCCCTGGTCACCCTGCCCGGTGTGGGCCGCAAGACCGCGAACGTCGTGCTGGGCCACTGCTTCGGCATCCCCGGGATCACGGTCGACACCCATGTCGGGCGGCTCTCCCGCCGCTTCGGCCTGACCACCGAGACCGATCCCGTCCGGGCCGAGAGCGACCTCGCCGCGCTGATCGAGCGGCGCGACTGGACGATCGCCTCCGACCGCATGATCTTCCACGGCCGCCGGGTGTGCCACGCCCGCCGGCCGGCCTGCGGCGCCTGCGCCATCGCGCGGATGTGCCCGTCCTTCGGCACCGGCCCGACCGAGCCGGCCGAGGCCGCGCGTCTCGTCCGCGGGGACGCGGAGGCGGCCCGGTGAGCGACCCCGCACCGTCCGGGGATCCGAGCAGCCAGGACGCCCACTCCGCGAGCGCCGACGGAGACGCCCCTCCGGCGAGCGCCGACGGAGACACTCGTCCGGCGAGCGGCGGCGGAGCTCCGGTTCCCCCATGGCTGACCGCGCTGATGGCGGCGGTGGGCGACGGCATCCCCGTCCAGACGCGACACGCTCGCCAGACGCGGCCGGGCGGGCGGGCGGCGGCCGTCCTGATCCTGTTCGGGGAGGGTCCGGACGGGCCTGACGTGCTGCTCCTGCAGCGGGCCGCCGACATGCGCGACCATGCCGGGCAACCGGCGTTCCCCGGCGGCGGCGCCGACGAGACCGACGCGTCGAGGGCCGCGACGGCGCTGCGTGAGGCGGAGGAGGAGGTCGGGCTCGACCCGGCCGGCGTCGAGGTCCTCGCCACCGCCAGCCCCCTCTACCTGGCTGCCAGCCACTTCCTGGTCACCCCCGTGCTCGCCTGGTGGCGCACGCCCACCGCGGTGGACGCGGTCGACCCGGCGGAGACGTCCTCGGTGGCCCGGGTACCCGTCGCGGAGCTCGCCGACCCGGCGAACCGGATCCTGCTGTGGCATCCGTCCGGCTTCGGCAGCCCGGCGTTCCGCGTCCGCGGTATGACGGTCTGGGGTTTCACCGCGGGCGTCCTCGACGCCCTGCTGCGGCTCGGCGGATGGGAACGCCCCTGGGACACCGAGACGAAAGTGGACGTGCCCGAGATCACCGTGGCGATCTCCGCGGCCATGGCCCTCCCCCACGCGGTGGTGGAGCCGCGGGGACCACTCGACGAAGCGGGCGGTACCGTCGGAAGATGACCTCAAGATCCGCTCGATCGGCCCTGGTCGCGCTGGCCACGGCCGTGGCGGTGCTCACCGCGCTGACCGGGTGCGGGAGCGGCGGCGGCGACGCCGGCACACCCTCGGCCGCGGCGACGCTGACCCCGAGCGTCAGTGACGGCACCCAGGTCTTCGCCGTGGTCGGCCAGGTGGACCAGACGTTCTCGGCCCGTGAGCTCGTCGCCCACCCCGGCACGATCCGGGTCGACTTCTCGGTCGCGAAGGGGTCCGCGCCGCACAACTTCGTCATCTCCGCCATCCCCGGCGCCACCACGAGGATCGTCAGCGCCGGCAACTCCCAGTCGATCACGTTCACCGCCGACAAGCCCGGGCGATATCCGGTGGTCTGCACCCTGCACCAGGGCATGACAGCCACGCTTGTGATCGTCTGAGCTCGGCCGACGAGCCCCGGTGAACCTTCTCGATCTCGTCCTGATCGTCCTGGTCGTGATGTTCGCGGTCTCCGGCTACCGCCAGGGGTTCGCGGTGGGGGCGCTGTCGTTCGTCGGTTTCCTCGGCGGCGGTGTGCTCGGCGCCAAGGTGGCGCGCCCCTTCGCCGAGCTCATCGGCCGCGAGGAGGACGGCGCCCTGGTCGGCCTCATCGTCGTGGTGGGCCTGGCCCTCGTCGGGCAGATCGCGGGCACCGCGCTCGGAGCGGCCCTGCGCGGCCGGCTCACCTGGCGGCCCGGCCAGCGGCTGGACGCGGTCGCCGGCGCCGTGCTCTCCGGGATGTCCGTGCTGCTGGTCGCCTGGCTCGTCGCGACCGCGGTCGACCGCTCGCCGTTCCAGACCCTCGCCCGTGCCGCCCGCGGATCCGAGGTGCTGGGCACCGTCGACACGACGATGCCCGACGACGTCCGCCACACCTTCGCCGACCTGCGCCGGCTCATGGACGACCAGGGCTTTCCCGAGGTGTTCGCCGGCCTGGACGGCGAGCGCATCGTGGCCACCGATCCACCGGACCCTGCGGTCGTCAGCGCGGCGGACGTCCAGAACGCCGCGGCGAGCATCCTCAAGGTGCGGGGGCAGGCGCCGTCGTGCGGGAAGCAGGTCGAGGGCACCGGCTTCGTCATCGCGCCCCAGCGGGTGATGACGAACGCGCACGTCGTGGCCGGTGTCACCGAGGCCGTCGTGGAGCTGGACTCCGGGTCGCTGCCGGCCGAGGTGGTGCTGTTCGACCCCGACCGGGATGTGGCCGTCCTGCACGTGCCGGGGCTGCTCCGGCCCCCGCTGCGCTTCCAGTCCGCGCCGCCCGGTGACATGGGCGACTCGGCGGTCGTCGCCGGCTACCCCCAGGACGGGCCATACACCACCGTGCCCGCGCGCATCCGCAACGAGCAGGTCGCGCGGGCGCCGGACATCTACTCCCGCGGCACGGTTCGCCGCGAGATCTACGCGATCCGCGGGCGGGTGCGGCCGGGCAACTCCGGCGGGCCGCTGCTGTCGAGCGCCGGGACGGTCTACGGCGTGGTCTTCGCCGCGGCCACCGACGACAACGACACCGGGTACGTGCTGACTGCCGACGAGGTCAGCGAGCCCGCGCGGCAGGGAGCGCAGGCCCTCGTGCCGGTGAGCACCCAGAGCTGCGACTGAACGAGCCCGGTCACCGGCGTCCGTACTCCCGTCCAGGCTCTGGTCGGACATCCGGTTCGGCGTCCGGTTCAGCCGCCGGTTCGGCGTCCGGTGCCGGTTCGGCCGCTCCCTCGGCCGTGGGGGCCTGCTCGGGCGCGGTCTCGGCCAGCCAGGTGATCAGGTCGCGGGTGACGGTGTCGGGGTCCTCCTCGTGCGGGAAGTGGCCCAGCCCGTCGTACAGCCGCCAGGAGTAGCTGGCAGCCACGTGGCGGTCCGAGCCGGCCGCCGTGGACGGCAGGAAACAGCGGTCGAGCCGTCCGTGCAGCTGCAGCGTCGGCGCCCGCACGGGCGTCCGGAGCAGCTCGGCGAAACGTGCCCCGTCGGGGCGGAACAGCGAGCGCACGACCCAGCGGTGGTACTCCAGGGAGCTGTGCGCGACCCCGGGGATCCGCATCGCGAGGCGGTAGCGGGCCTCGGTCTCCGGCGCCGGGTAGCCCGGTCCGCCCCAGGAGCGCAGCAGCTCGCCGACGTGCGCCGCCCCGTCGGCGACGAGGCGGCGCTCAGGCCGCCACGGCAGCTGATAGGCGGCCAGGTGGCAGCTGGCCAGGCCCTGTCCGCGGGGGTCCGCGGCGATCTGGCGCCGGATCCGCAGCGGATGGGGCATGCCGATCACCGCCAGCGCGCGCACCACCCGCGGGCGGCGGACCGCGGTCGTCCAGCCGAGCAGGCCCCCCCAGTCGTGCCCGACGATCACCGCGTCCCGCTCGCCGAGGGCCCGTACCAGGCCGGCGACGTCGTCGGCCAGGGTGAACGCGTCGTAGCCTCTGGGCGGCTTGTCGCTGGCGCCGTACCCGCGCAGGTCCGCGGCGACCACCCGGTAGCCGGCCCGCGGGAGGTCCCGGAGCTGGCTGCGCCACGTCCACCAGAACTGCGGGAAGCCATGGAGGAGGAGGACCAGCGGCCCCTCGCCGGCCTCGGCGACGTGCAGGCGGGTCCCGTTGGTCGATACGTCACGGTGGCGCCACGGCCCGTCGACGAGAACCGTGGCGGACTCGGGGGTCGCATCCTCCATCGCTCGCAAGGATGGCAGATCCCGCGGCTGTGCCGACCAGTGGTTGCGCGGGTCACACGGATCGTCGGGACCTCGGCGGCCTGAGTGACCAGAGGGGCCTCCGCGGCTCCGAGCCCTCAGTGGGCGCTGGGGCCGTCGTCCAGGTGCGCCGGCGGCGTTCCGGTGTTTCCCGGCTTCGTGCGCGCCCGCGCCGAGCCGTTGGACCCGTTCGTCGGGTTGCGCAGCCAGGCGATGTCGTCGCGGACGGTCTGGATGGTCCGTTCGGGCGGTGAGAGGCGCTTGAACCTGGTCACAGCGAAGATCACGAGCAGGCCCGCCGCGGCGAGGTAGAGCACCGCCGTCAACAGGTACGCCCAGAAGCGCTCCAGGCCCGCCCAGGTGAACAGCTCGCCCAGGAACACCGTGCCGGCGATGAACGCGCCCAGGCCCAGACCGGCCGCCGCGACGAGGAACCCGATGCCCAGCCCGGCCGACACCGCCTGGCGCGCGAGCTCCGCCTTCGCGAGCTCGATCTCCTGGCGGATCAGCAACGACATGTCCCGGGTCGCGAGCGCGACCAGCTCCCCCAGCGTCGGTTCCCGCCCCGCTCGCGAACTGTCGGTCGTCATCGGCACACTGGCCCTCCCTCTCGAAGTCGGTCGGCGGACCCCGCGGTCAGGTCCGCCGACGATGCCCTCCCGGGAGCGCGCACGGCCGCCGTCACGCGGCCGACCCGTCCGGATGCCCTGCCTGCAGTGTGACCGCTCGTTGCGGACCACGGGGGGCAACAACCCGAAGGAGCGATGTGATCCGGAGGACGATTCGCCCACCTCACGCTCATGGCGCACCTCATGACACACCTGATGGCGGACGACCTGGCGCCTTCCGCCCGCGCGGTGGGCCGGTGCCGGCGAACCCGGCCGGGGTAGCGTCTGCGGGGTGACAGCACGTTCGTCGGTATCAGTCGTCGGAACCGACCCACTGAGCCAGGTTGCGGCGATTCCCGGTGTCGACGAGGCCGCGACGGCAGCCCGCGCGGCCGTCGACGCGCTCCTTCGGCATCGCATCCTGCGGCGCCGCAGTGCCGAGGTGACCGCCGAGGCATCGCTGCGGGCGGCCCGCGCCTCGGCCGCGCTGGAGGGCCACGACATCGCGCTGGACGCGCTGCGGGCCCGGCTGGGCGAGACCGGCCGCGACAACGACCAGCCCGCGGTCTCGGTCAGCCAGTCGGCCGACCCGTGGGAACGCTCACTCGCCGTGACGCTGGGAGCGGTACGCCTCTACGCGGAGCTGGGCACGCTCTCCTCCGCCTGGGAGCGCGCGCCGCGCCAGGCGCTGGCACGCATGCACGTCCTCGCCGGGCGCGGGCTGCTTCCCGACGACGTGCTCGGCCGGCCGCGAACGGACGTCTCATGGTCGCCGACCAGCATCACCGGGGCCGCCGTCACGGACGTCGCGGGATCTCCGCCCGTGCCGGCGATGCCGGCGGCGGAGATGTCCCAGCGCCTGGACGGGCTCACCGCGGTGCTGACCGTGCCGACCAGGGCTCCCGCGATCGTGGTCGCGGCGATCACGCACGGTGAGCTGCTCGCGATCCATCCCTTCGGCGCGCTCGACGGGATCATCGCCCGGGCCGCCGCGCGCCTCGTCCTGGTCAGCCGCGGCCTGGACCCGAAGGCACTGGTGGCAACGGACGTCGGCCATCTCGAGCTCGACCGCGACCGCACCGGCCCGGCGGGAGCGGCCGGCACGGGTGCCGTAGTACCGGGTGTGGGTGTCGGCACGGAGCCGGACTACCGTGCCGCGCTCGCCGCGTACGTCGCGGGCGGCGCCGAGGGTGTCGGGGTCTGGGTGCGGCACTGTGCCGGAGCCCTGGAGCTGGCGGCGCGGGAGTCCCTCGCGGTGTGCGAGGCACTCTCCCGGGGCTGAGTACAGGCCCGTTCCCGGCGGGACGCCTGCCGAGGCACGGCCCGCGCGAAACGGTTTTTATAGCACGGCCCGGCCCACCCTGAAGATCCACTCAGACCGGGGGGCACGGCGCATGGTGGCCGCACACAGCCACCCGCGCCGAAGGGACGGGCCCCGCCATGACTCCCGCGAAGCCCCTGACATCAGCAGACGAAAACCATCGCCAGCGCCCCCTCGTCGTCACCGACGCGCCCGACCTGCTGGACGACCTGCTCCGGCTCGCGGCCGCGGCGGGAGCGGCCGTCACGGTGGTGCCGACGGCCAGAGCCGCGAGCCGGTACTGGGCGAGCGCGCCGCTCGTCGTCGTGGGCGCCGACCGCGCCGCCGCCTGCGTCGCCGCGGGCCTGCCGGAGCGGTCCGACATCGTGCTCGTCGGCACCGACGTCGACGATCACCGCACCTGGAACCTCGCCCTCCTGATCAACGCCGAGCACGTGATCTTCCTACCCGAGGCCGAGACCTGGCTGGTCAACCTGCTCTCGCGCGCGGCTGACGCGGCGCGGCGGCGGTCGCGGACGGTGGGCGTCCTCGGCGGCCGGGGCGGGGTCGGCTCGACGACGCTGGCGGTGGCCCTCGCCCGGGCGGGGCTGCGGCGTGGCGTCCGTTCGGTGCTGCTGGAGGTCGACCCGTTCGGCGGCATCGCGGTGGGCGACGACAAGCCGCCGACGGCCGGCCCGTCAGCGGCCACGATGCCGTCGACCGCGGCACCGCCGGCGGACCCACCCGGGGTCGGCCGGGGCCCGTTCACCACCGCCCCTCGCGGCGCACGCCCGGTGCCGCCGGGTGACCGGTCGCGGCGGCACCGTCCCGGCCCGCCCAGCGGGGCGCACGGACGTCCCGGCGGAGGCACCGCGACCGGCGGGAGCCCACGCGAGGCGCCCATCGCCAACGAGGAGGACGGCTTCCTCGACGGGCTGCTCGCGGGGCCGACCATGACCGGCGGCGACCTGCCGGTGCTCTCCTGGGACCGCGGGGCGATCCCGGTGCTGCCGCCCGCGGCGGTCGGCGCCCTGTTCGCCACGGCGCGCGGGAGCGCCGACCTGATCGTCGCGGACCTCCCCCGCTCGGCCGACCCGGCCTGCGACGTCGGCCTGTTCCTCTGCGAGACGGTGCTCGTCGTCGTGACGACGCAGCCGTGGGCGACCGCCGCGGCGGCCCGGGTGATCGCATACGCCGCTCGCACCTGCTCGGACGTCAGGCTGGTCGTCCGGCTGCCGCCGTCCGGTCCCGGTGGCCGCGGCGAGCTCATGCTGCCCGGTGGGACGGACCTGTCCGGGCGTCCGGCGACGGCCGGAGCGGTCGCGGCCCGGCTGGGCCTCCCCCTGGCCGGGGTGATCCACGACGAGCCCGGGGCGAGCCCCGCCGCGCTCGCCGCCGAGGGCCGGCGGCGGGAGGCGGACGGCGAGGGAGACCGTCCGACCACAGGTCGCACTTCGGGCAAGCCGCGCTCAGATGCCACAGACGGGACCACGAAGCGGGGCGTCGTCGACAACGCGGCGACCGGCTTGGAACCCCGAATCGGCGCATCGATCATCGAGTTCAGTGACCTCTTCATCGCGGAACTCGGGTTGGACGGCGGAGCTCGGCGATGAATGGCCGCCAGTCGCTCCCCTCCCCGGGGAACCGCCCGCACCTGCCCGGCGTTGCTCGCGCCAGTTCCCCTCTCCCCGGAACGGGTGGAGCCGGCGGGACCGGTGGAATCGGTGGGCTCAGCGCGACCAGCGGGATCGACCGAATCGGCCAGATCAGTCAGATCAGTCGATTCGGCGCAATGGCCGGGATGGCGGAGATCGGTGGGATCACCGGCGGCGGTCCCGGCCGAACAGGCGAACGCGAGGCCGCCCCGAGAATCCCAGGCGCATCCGCGGGCGGCGAGCAACGACTCGGGCCACTCAGCGTCCTGCTGCGGGACCCGGAGGTCACCGACGTCCTGGTCAACGGCCCCGATCAGGTCTGGATCGAGCGGGCCGGCCGCCTGCGGCACACGGCCGTGCGCTTCCCCGACGACGCCGCCCTCCGCGGGCTCGCCGTGCGGCTCGCCGGCAGTGGCGGCCGGCGCCTGGACACGGCGATGCCGTTCGTCGACGTCCGGCTGCCCGACGGGATCCGGCTGCACGCGGTTCTCTCCCCGCCCGCGCTCGGCGGGACGTGCCTCTCGCTGCGCAGGCCACGGGCCCGGCCGTTCACCCTGGACGAGCTCGCCGCGCTGGGAACGATCGGGCCGTCCGAGGTGATCGTGCTGCGCGCCGTCCTCGCCGCCAGGTTGACGACCGTGATCAGCGGCGGGACGGGCACCGGGAAGAGCACCCTGCTCGCCGCGCTGCTCGACGCCGTCCCCGCGGGCGAACGGATCGTGCTGGTCGAGGACACCGCCGAGCTCGTCCTCGCCCGGTTCAACCTGGTGCGGATGGAGGCCCGCCCGCCCAACATCGAGGGCGCGGGCGAGATCACCCAACGCGAGCTCGTCCGGCAGGCACTCCGGATGCGCCCGGACCGGCTGGTCGTCGGCGAGGTGCGGGGGCCGGAAGTGCTCGACCTCCTGATGGCGATGAATACGGGTCACGAAGGGGGGCTCGGTACGGTTCATGCCAACACAGCCGAGACGGTGCCCGCCCGGTTCGAGGCTCTCGGGGCACTCGCCGGCCTGCCGCGCGCCGCGCTGCACAGCCATCTGGCCGCGGCCGTCCACGTCGCCGTCCACCTCGGTCGCGACGGCGACGGCGCCCGCCGCGTCACCGGCATCGGTGTCGTGCGCCGCGACACGGACGGGATCGTGCGGATCGTGCCCGCACTTGCCGGCGGAACCGGCCCGGTCCACCGCGACACGCACGGCAACGACCGAGCACGTGGCGACCAGCGGGCCCACGACGACCACCGGTCCCACGACGACCACCGGTCCCGCGGCGGCCAGCGGACGTCCGGCGATCAGCGGCCACCCGGTGGCCGGGGAGTCCACGGCGGGCGTCCGTTCGCCGGCGTCGAGCGCGAGGGGCTTCCCATCCTGCGGGCGCTCCTGCGCGACCGCGGGTTCTCGCTGTGGCCCTTCGATCAGGCCACCCCGGTCCGGCGCGGCCCACGGCCGGCCCCGGTCACCGCACCGCCGCCTCCCGCGAGCGCGCCGGAGGCACGATGACCACCGGCGGCCGCGGGCGGCGGGTGGCGACCTCGAGGCTCGTCGGCGGGGCCGCACGGCTGGGCCTGATCGTCGCCGTGACGGCTCTCGCCGGCCCGCTCGCCGGGCTTGCCGTCATCGTCGCCCGGGCGGCGCAGCTCGCCATCCGGCGCGCGGCTGACCAGCGGTACGAGGCGGAGCTGCGCGGCGCGGCCGAGGACGTGCTGGCCGCTCTGTCGACCGAGCTCGATGCCGGCGCGGCCCCCGACGAGGCTCTCCGAACCGCTCTGTACTCGGTCGGGGACCTGCCCACCCGGCCCGGCCGACGGCGACGCGGCGCGGGCCACGGCCAGGCAGGCGTGACCGGGCAGGCGGCCGGTGGGCTCGACCTGGCGCGCCTGCGGGAACTGCTGCCCGGCGCGGAGGACCCCGCGCGCCTGCTGGCCCGGTGCGAGGCTCCCGCGCTGCGCCAGCTCGCGACGGCGTACCGGGTCTGCCGGCTGGCCGGCGTCCGGCTCGCCCCCGTCGCGACCATGCTCGCCGACGCCGCCCGTGCGGATGCAGCCCGGGCCGACGAGCTGGCGTCCGCGCTCGCCGGGCCACGGTCCTCGGGTCGCCTGGTGGCGGGGCTGCCCCTGCTCGGGCTCGCGCTGGGCGCGCTCGTCGGCGCGTCGCCGGTGGAGGTGCTGCTGACCGGATCGGCCGGTCGGGCGTGCCTGACCGCGGGCGTCCTGCTCGACCTCGCGGGACTGCGCTGGCTGCGCCGCATCGCGGACGGCGTGCAGGCTCGGGTGCCGCCGGTCTGCGCCGGGCCGCTGCCCGCCGGCCGGCGCTGGGGCGGCTCGACCTCGCGCGAGTACCGGCGCCGCCTACTGGCCGATCTTCCCCTCGCCCTCGACCTCGTGGCCGCGTGCCTGCGGTCGGGCGCGACCACCCAGCACGCGCTGGAGGTCGTCGGCGTGGCGACGGGCGGTGCGGCGGGCTCCCAGCTGAAAGCCGCCGGCCGGGCCATGCGCCGGGGCGTCCCCTTCGACGAGGCATGCGACCGGCTCCTGGCAGCCGGCGGCGCCCCTCGTCCCGATGCGGCCCGTGCCGGAACGGGCCGCGCCGGCGCGGCCCGCGCGGTGGGGCGGCGTGGGGGCGACCGGCGCGCGGCCGGTCGCCGTGAAGGGCTCAGGCACGAGTCCTCCAGGCACGAGAGCGGCGGACCAGGCAGGGGCCCAACCCGGCACTCGCGCAGGTCGTGGCGAGCCGATCCGCACCGCACGGGGCGCGGGTCGAACCGGCGCAGGGAGACCCGCGTGGTGACGGCCACCGCCGCCGCCATCGGCCGGACGGAGTCGTCGGGGGCGAAGCTCGCCGCGACACTGACCAGGATCGGGGACCGCGCCCGACAGGAGGCCCACGCCGCGGCCATCGCCGCCGCACGCCGAGCGGGTGTCCTCGCCGTCGCCCCGCTCGGGCTGTGCTTCCTGCCCGCCTTCCTGCTGCTGGGGGTCGTACCCGTCGTCATCGGCTCGGTGCCGGATCTCGGCCCGGCATTCGGCCCGACCACTCCACCCACGCACCAGGGCTGAGGCGCCTTGACCACGCCGGGAGGACCCGTTTGCGGCCCCTTGGTCGCGGCCGTTCGGTTACGGCGGCCCCTGTGGACGGGAACCCGCCGTCCACAGGAGCTCCTTCGTCGGCGCGGGGCGGCTGATCCGGCGACACGATCGATGGTGCGCGGGCCGGTCCGGCCCGGCTCCCCTTGAGCCCGGAGGCAACCATGCTGTTCCTGTACGCGCTGCTCCGCCCGCGGCGCTCCGTGCCCTCGCCGCGGCCACGGCACCGGCGCTGGTACCGCTCGCCCCGGTCGAACGCGGGCGTGCCGACGGACGCGGGAATGTCGACGGCCGAATACGCGGTCGGAACGCTGGCCGCCGTCGCTTTCGCGGGGGTCCTCTACGCGGTCATCTCGAGCTCGGCCACCCGCTCATTGATCTCCTCGGTCGTACAGCGCGCGCTGACAGTCGCGTTCTGACCTCGCCGCGATGCCCGCACCGGTAAGGCAGCCACACGCCGACCACGACGACGACGGCGGCCAGGTGACCGCCGAGCTCGCCATGGGCCTGCCGAGTCTCGTGACGGTCGTGTTCATGCTCATCTGGATGATCGGCGCGGTGTCGGCGCAGACCCGGTGTGCCGACGCCGCCCGCCTCGGCGCACGGGCCGCCGCCCGCGGCGAGGCGGAGGCCGCCACCCGGGCCTGGGCGCAGCGCGTGGCACCGCCAGGCGCCGCCATCGAGATCACCCGGGCCGAGGGCGCGGTCCGCGTCCGCGTCACCGTGGCGGTGGGTGGCGACGACATCGGCCGCCTGGTGCCGGTGGTAACGGTGGCGGCGGTCGCGGTCGCCGCTGTGGAGGAGGGCCCGGTGGAACACCCTTGAATCAGCTCCCACCGCCCGCGAGGCGGCTCTCGCGCCTACTTCTCGGGGAAGCCCGCGCCGACCGCGGCTCGGCCACGATCTGGCTGCTCGGCGCCCTTTCCGTCATCATGCTGGTCGGGTCGGCGGCGCTGGGCCTGATGGTGGCCGGGGCGGCCCGCCAGCGCGCGGCGGCCGCGGCCGACCTCGCCGCACTTGCCGCGGCGTCGGACCGGTCGGCCCAGCCCGAGGCGGCCTGTCGCCGGGCCGCGGCGACGGCGTCCGCCAACGCCGGAAGGTTGTCCCGCTGTCAGGTCGAACCCGACAGCATCAGGATCGGCGTGGAGGCCGACCTGCCCGGCCCGCTGCGGGTGCTCGGCCCGGCCCGGGCATGGGCACGCGCCGGGCCCTGGGAAGGTGGGCCCGGCGCGTATCAGCCGACCGCGGTGGAAGGCGTCAGCCCCACTCGCTCACTTGATGGTCAGGGGGTGCGCACGCCCGCGGGAGGTGTGGGCGACCCGGACGCCGGCGCCGCCCCGGACGCCCCGGAGACGGGCCCCGGCGCCGTGGGGGCACCAGGGGCGGTCTCGGCCGCCTGCGCCTCGCGCTTCTTGCGCCGCAGGTCGGAAACCCGGGCCACGACGCGGTCCCCCGGATGCGCCGTCGGCACGGGCCGCGCCGGAGCGGCCGGCGAGCCGGTCGTGGCGGCGCGCTCGGCGCGGGCGGGCCGACGTCCCGCCGGCCGTCCCGACCCCGGCGCGGATTCCGGCGCGGCCACAGGCGTGGGGGCGGTTGCGTTCGCTCGCCCGCCCCCGGCCTGGCCGACCGGAACGGTCACGGCGGCACCCTGTTGGGTCGGTGCGCCAGCGGCCCGCCCCTCGCCGGGCTGGCCCTCCCCGGTCCCACGGCGCCCCATCCGAAGCGGACCGGTGTCGGCTGCCGCGGCAGCCGCCTGGCGACTGGGCTGGGCACGCACGACCGGGTCAGGCGCGGTCGTCGGCACGGAGCCGGTCTGTGCGGGCATAGCCGGTGTCGGGACCGCGGATCGGCGCGAGGGCGCGGTTCCAGCGGCCCCACCCGGTATGACGGCGCCGGGGCCACCGGCGGGAACCGGGGCCGGGCCGGAACGAGGCGCCGCCCCCACCGGAGTGGGCCCAGTGGTCGCGGCGGACCCAGCTGTCGGGGCGGAGGCGGTAGTCGGGGCGGTCGGGGCCGAGTGCCGGGGCGCTGGGGTGGGCACGGCCCGCGTCATGGCGGCCAGGTCGCGGGCACGCTGGCGCTCCAGCCGGCGCCGGTGCCTGTCCCGGGCGAAGCCCTGCAACGTGATCTGCGTACCGGCCACCACCAACACGCCGGTCGCGAGCCCGAGAACGAACAGCCCCCAGACGTCGAAGGAGAGCGACTGACCCATGATCATTACTTCTGTCTGACCGGAGTTCTCCAGGACGATGTCCGCGGTGAGAACACCCGCCAGAAGCAACAGGACCACACCGACGGTGACCACCGGAACCTCCAGATTTCCTGCTACGTATCGATTGCGCCGCCTCGAAAATCCGACAGAGGGCGGTCTACCCCCGATACGGTCGTCTGCACCCCCGGCCCGCGATCGTGTTCATTCCCGCCGGGGGCTCGACGGGTCCGCGGGGTCGCCGTCCACCGCTGCCAGCACGGCGTCGAGCAGCCGGACGGCGGCCGCCTTCTCGAGCGGCTCGTTGCCGTTGCCGCACTTCGGCGACTGGACACAGGACGGGCAGCCGGCCGGGCATTCGCACGCGGCGACGGCGTCCCGGGTCGCCCGCAGCCAGTTCGCCACCCGCAGGAAACCGCGTTCGGCGAACCCCGCGCCACCGGCATGGCCGTCGTAGACGAAGACACTGGTGCGGCCGGTGTCCGGGTGCAGGTCGGTGGAGACCCCGCCGATGTCCCACCGGTCGCATGTCGCGAACAGGGGCAGCAGGCCGATCGCCGCGTGCTCGGCGGCGTGCACCGCCCCCGGCACCTCGGCGGGTTCGATCTGGGCCGCGGCGAGGAGCTCGTCGGTCACCGTGTACCAGACAGCCCGCGTGCGCAGCTGGCGCGGCGGCAGGTCGAGCGGCTCCTGCCCGAGGACCTCCCCGGTTGTCAGCCGGCGTCGCTGGAAGGCGATCACCTGATTGGTGACCTCGACCGTCCCGAGATGGATCTCGACGTCGGCGAACCGCGCGGAGCGGGTGGACTCGACGACCCGGATGTCGGTGTGCTCCCGCGCGACCGTGGCCCAGTCCGGCGTCGCCGCCTCGACGAAGGCCACCGCGTCGTCCAGGTCGAGCTCGGTGACGATGAAGCTGGCGCCCTGATGCAGGTACACCGCCCCCGCGTGCACTGTCGAGTGCGAGGTCGCCGCGTCGACGGTGCCGAGCAGCCGGCCCGTCGCCGTCTCGACGATCCGCACCGGTGGGCCGCCGACACCACGGATGTCGACGTCCGGGCGGTGCCGCTGGGTCCAGAACCAGCCGGTGGGTCGTCGACGCAGCCGCCCGCGCCGGACGAGGTCGTCGACCGCCGCGCGGGCACCTGGCCCGAACAGCTCCAGGTCGTCCTCGGTCAGCGGCAGTTCGCTGGCGGCGCATTCCAGGTGGGGCATGAGCACGTACGGGTTGTCGGGGTCGAACACGCTGGCCTCGACCGGCCGGCCGAAGACGGCCTCCGGATGGTGGACGAGGTAGGTGTCCAGCGGATCGTCCCGCGCGACCAGGACCGCGAGCGCCGCCTGCCCCGTCCGGCCCGCGCGGCCGGCCTGCTGCCACAGCGATGCCAGGGTCCCGGGAAAGCCAGCGATCACCGTGGCGTCGAGTCCGCTGATGTCAACGCCGAGCTCGAGCGCGGACGTGGCGGCCACGCCGAGGAGCTCACCCGTCCGGAGGCGTCCCTCCAGCGAACGGCGTTCCTCAGGCAGGTATCCCGCCCGGTAGGCGGCGACCCGCTCGACCAGTTCGGGGGCGGCCTCGCCCAGACCGCGGCGGGCGGCGGCGGCCACCACCTCAGCGGCCCGGCGGGAACGGACGAACACCAGCGTCCGCACACCCTCGGTGACAAGATCGGCGAGCAGATCAGCGGACTCGGCGGTCGCGGCCCGCCGGACGGGGGCGTCGTTCTCTCCGTGTGGCACGGGAGCGCCCGCACCATCCACTCCCGCACCATCCACGTCCGGGCCACCCACTTCTGTGCCGTCCGCGGGGGTGCTCGGCCGTCCCGCGCGGACGCCGAGCAGCGGCGGCTCGTACAGCGCGAAGTCCATGGGCCCTCGGGGAGACGCGTCGGCGTCGACCACGTCGACGTCCACGCCGGTCAGCCGGGAGGCGGACAGGCCCGGATCAGCCACCGTCGCCGAGGCGAGCACGAACACCGGCCGGGTGCCGTACCGGGCGCAGACCCGCCGCAGGCGCCGCAGGATCTGGGCGACGTGCGCGCCGAACACGCCCCGGTAGCCGTGGCACTCGTCGACGATGACGAACCGGAGGCCGCGCAGGAACGGGGCCCAGCGCCGGTGTGCCGGCAGGATCCCACGATGCAGCATGTCCGGGTTGGTGAGGACGAGCGTGGCATGCGCGCGCACCCACTCCCGCTCGGGGCCCGGGGTGTCGCCGTCATAGGTGGACGCCCGGACACCGGTCAGCATCAGTGAGCGCACCGAACGAAGCTGGTCGTTGGCCAGCGCCTTGGTGGGCGCCAGGTAGATGGCGCGCGAGCTCGGCTCCGCCAGCAGCCGGGTCAGCACGGGCAGCAGGTAGCCCACAGACTTCCCCGAAGCGGTACCGGTGGCCAGCACGACGCCGCGCCCCTCGTGCGCCGCCCGGGCCGCCTCGACCTGGTGGGTCCACGGCTGCTCGATCCCCGCCGCACGCAGCCGGCTCACGAGCAGCGGGTCGGCCCACTCCGGCCACGCGGCCGGCTGGCCCCGCCGGGCGGGAACGCTCTCGACGTGGGTGATGTTGGCCGCCCGTCGACTGTCCCGGGCGAGCCGGCCCAGGACGGTTCCGACTCGCGCGGGATCGTGCTCGGTGACGGCCGGCGAACCCACGCCCGTCACGATAGGCGGTCGCCCGAGGACGATGTCCGCCCACCATCCACACCACTTGCTCCCGTTACCTGGCCGATCCCCGCCAGGTAACGGTAGGCAACCTGATGACACCCCACACCGGGTCCAACACTAGATCGGCGATATCATCATCCGAGGTGCGTCGCCTCGGATGAGCGGGGAGCAACACCGAGTCGATTCATCCGTCGGCGGCACCGAATGCCGGCTCGCCATCTGTGTTGTGGGCCATCGGATTGATCCTCCTCATGGGAGGGTAGTGCCGCCGTGATGTCGGTCGCCCGAGGCGCGGGCGCCGGGAAGAACCACTAGGAGGATCCGTGGATCTGTCCCTCACGACTCGCCAGGAGGGGACCCACACGGTCGTCGTGGTGGGCGGCGAGATCGACGTTTACACCGCCCCCAAGCTTCGCGAGCAGCTCATCGACCTGGTGTCGGCCGGGTCGTACCACCTGGTGGTCGATATGGAGGGGGTGGAGTTCCTCGACTCCACCGGTCTCGGTGTCCTGGTCGGCGGGCTCAAGCGGGTTCGTGCCCACGAGGGCTCGCTGCACCTGGTCTGCACCCAGGAACGTATCCTCAAGATCTTCAGGATCACGGGGCTCACCAAAGTCTTCCCCATCCACTCCTCCGTCGAGGAAGCCCTGGCCGCCAGGGACTGATCAGGTCCCGTTCGCGAAAGGCAGGTCCTCGGACGCATGCCCACCGTCGAGTTGCACTTCGCCGCCTTGCCCGGCCATGTCCGTACCGCCCGGATGATCGCGACCGCGGTCAGCAGGCGCGCGGGCGTGCCAGCCGGCGCCGTCGACGAGATCAAGTTGGCGGTTGGTGAGGCGTGCGCCCGAGCCGTCCGGGTCAACCGCCGTAGCAATCCCGAGGCGCTGGTGCACGTGGCGCTGACCGACGCGCCGGAGACGTTCACCGTCATCGTGTCGGACAGCGGCGCCCCGGGAGACGAGGTCGCCCCCGGGCCGGACGGCGGCCTCATCAGCGCGCCTGCCCTGCTGGACCTCGGTGGCGCGGACCTCGGTGGCGCGGCGGCCCTCGGCTCCGCCGCGCTCACCGCGCCGGGCCTTGATGGCGACCCTGACGCCGACCAGCCCTTCCCGCCCGGCCTGGGCCTGGCCCTCATCGAGGGCCTGGTCGACGAGGTCGCCGTCCGGCGCGGCACCGGACGGCACGGGCACCGTCGTCGAGATGACCTGGCACACCGGTGAGCCGCCGGCCGATTCCGATCTCGACTCCGCCGCCTACGCGGCACTGGCCGCGGAGATCGCCGGTTCCGCCCGCCGCGAGGCCTGACGAGCCGACAGCGAGGCTTGGCGAGCCGCAGTGAGACCTGGCGAGCCGCAGTGAGACCTGACGGGCCCTGACGCGGCCGAGAAAGGCCCGACGCCTGCTTGACGCCTGACAGCGACTCGGGTGAGTTTCCGACAGTGATCGGGGCCCACCCGAGTCTCGAGCGCGTCCAGCCACACTTCGAGCAGGCCGTCGGCAGCCGAACGGCACGCCGGACTGCGGGCGTCGGCCCGGGCAACACCTCGCGGGCCGCACTACAACAAAAACGGGCGACTCGGCCAGCCACAACCGAAAAACGAGCGCACGTCACAGACGTGCGGATAGACTCCGCCGCATCTCACCGACGGTCGATTCGGGGCCGTCGGTGTTTCCCTTGGTGTTCCCCGTGGGGCCTGGCCCCGGGCCACAGGCCAGGGCCACACGAAGGCGTTCACCGCGCGGGCTGGTCGGCGGCGCCGGGTACGGACCGGCACCGCTACCTCACCGGAGTCACGTCCGGCGCCCGCTCGGCGCCCGCCGGAAGGTGGCTCCCGCCCGCTGACCGGTGTCGGTCGCCACCCAGGACGTCGTCGGATGCGACGTGTACGGCTGTGATCGACGAACGGTGCACGGCGGGCGTTTGCGCCCGACTCGCATCTGCCGCGGCCACAGAGGGCGCACACAGCAGACCGGGAGGAGCCATGTCCCCGATCCACACCCTACAGGCCGAGGACCCCCCTATCGACCTTAGCGGTGGAGCTGTCGGATTGGTCGCCGGTGTGGCGATCGTCGCAGCACTCGCCCTCCTCGTCGCCGCTTACCTGGTGCGCGAGGTACTAGCGGCGAACGCGGGCACTCCGAAAATGATCGAGGTGGGCAGAGCGGTTCAGGAGGGAGCCGCAGCCTACCTCCGCCGGCAGTTCCGGACCCTCGCCGGGTTCGTCATCGTGATCCCGTTCGTCCTGTTGCTCCTACCGGCGGATGACACGGGCGCTCGTGTGGGCCGTTCCGTGTTCTTCGTCGTGGGCGCCGTCTTCTCCGCGCTGGTCGGCTTCGTCGGCATGTCGCTCGCGACCCGGGCCAACACCCGCACCGCGGCGGCGGCGATCGAGAGCGGTGAACGTGCCGCGATGCGGATCGCGTTCCGCACCGGCGGCGTCGTCGGGATGTTCACCGTCGGACTCGGCCTCCTCGGGGCGGCGGTGGTGGTCCTGGCCTTCCGGGACACCGCCCCGCAGGTGCTCGAGGGGTTCGGGTTCGGCGCCGCCCTTCTCGCGATGTTCATGCGAGTCGGCGGCGGGATCTTCACCAAGGCGGCGGATGTCGGAGCGGACCTGGTCGGCAAGGTCGAGCAGGGCATTCCCGAGGACGACCCGCGCAATGCGGCGACGATCGCCGACAACGTCGGCGACAACGTCGGCGACTGCGCCGGGATGGCCGCCGACCTGTTCGAGTCATACGCGGTGACCCTGGTCGCGGCGCTGATTCTCGGGGTCAAGGCGTTCGGCGAGAACGGGCTGGTCTATCCGCTGCTGATCCCGGCGGTCGGCGTGCTCACGGCGATCATCGGGATCTTCGCCGTCTCCCCCAGAGACGGCGACCGCACCGGCATGACCGCGATCAACCGGGGCTTCTTCATCTCCGCCGTGGTCTCCGCGATCGGCGTGGTGATCGTCTCCATGGTCTACCTGCCGGGCAGTTTCGCCGAGTTCCCGGGGCTGGAAGGCAGCACCCAGAGCGGCGATCCGCGGGTGATCGCGATCAGCGCGGTGCTCATCGGCATCGTGCTCGCCGCCGCCATCCAGCTGCTGACCGGCTACTTCACCGAGACGAACCGCCGCCCGGTCCTTGGCGTCGCCGAGGCGTCGACGACCGGGCCGGCGACGAACATCCTGGCCGGAATCGGGGTAGGTCTCGAGTCGGCCGTGTACTCCGCGTTGCTCATAGGCGCGGCTGTGTTCGGCGCGTATCTCCTCGGCTCGGGCAGCGTCACGATCGCCCTGTTCGCGGTGGCGCTTGCCGGGACCGGCCTGCTCACCACGGTCGGTGTCATCGTCTCGATGGACACGTTCGGCCCGGTCAGCGACAACGCCCAGGGCATCGCCGAGATGTCGGCCGGGCCGGAGGGCATCGACGAACGCGCCGGGGCGATCCTGACCTCGCTGGACGCGGTGGGCAACACCACCAAGGCGATCACCAAGGGCATCGCGATCGCCACGGCGGTGCTCGCCGCGACCGCGTTGTTCGGCTCGTTCACCGACACGGTCACGACCGCGCTCGCCGATGCGGGGGCGTCCACGGAGGCCGCCCGGGGCACCGTTGGTGGGCTGAACATCGCCTATCCGGACGCCCTGGTCGGCCTCATCATCGGCGCCGCCGTAGTCTTCCTGTTCTCCGGTTTGGCGATCAACGCGGTCGGCCGCGCCGCCGGCCGGGTCGTGATGGAGGTGCGCAACCAGTTCCGGACCAAGCCGGGAATCATGGAGGGCACAGAGAAGCCCGACTACGGCGCCGTTGTGGACATCTGTACCAGGGACTCGCTGCGCGAGCTGGTGACGCCAGGAACACTCGCCGTGATGGCCCCGATCGCGGTCGGGTTCGGCCTCGGCTACCCGCCGCTGGGCGCGTTCCTCGGCGGGGCGATCGCCGCCGGGGTGCTGATGGCGGTCTTCCTCGCGAACTCGGGCGGCGCCTGGGACAACGCGAAGAAACTCGTGGAGGACGGCAACTACGGCGGCAAGGGCTCCGACGTGCACGCCGCGACGGTGATCGGGGACACCGTCGGCGACCCGTTCAAGGACACCGCCGGCCCGTCGATCAACCCACTGCTCAAGGTGATGAACCTCGTCAGCCTGCTGATCGCTCCGCTGGTCGTGAAGTTCTCGGTGGGCGAGGACGAGAACACGGCCGCCCGCATCGGCATCGCCCTCGCCGCCGTCGTGGTGATCGTCGCGGTCGTCGCGACGTCCAGGCGGCGGGGCTCGTCGGTGGGGGACGGGCCACCGACGCCCTCGGCACCGCCGACGCGCACCCCGCCGTCGGGCTCGGAGGTGAAGGTCTGACGACGAGATCCGGCGCTGTCGGCGCGTAACCGGCACACCGACCGCGTGATCTGACGGTGTCCCGCAGCGGATGCTGCCCGACGATCTCCGTCCGACACCGTCCGGATCGCCACCGGTGCCGTGTCGAGGCCTGGTGGACACCCGCCCGCGCGGTCGTGCGCGGCCGGTCGACCCTTCGCTCGCCGAAGCGACGCGGGGCCGCATCCCGCCTGGTAGGCGAGATGCGGCCCCGTTCGTGGTCGCCGGGTCCGGCGGTCCGGCGAGCGTCTCCGGGGCAAAGTGGTGATCGGGCGGGGTCATCCGGCACGCGATCGTCTGCCGCTGGACCGCCCGGCGTGGACGACGGCACGATGGTGCGGATACCTGCCGGCGCAACCGCCGAGGGAGTGCCCGCGCGGCCCCCGACGGCGGACGGGGGGAGCCCTCCAGCCACACACCGGCGTACGGTGCTCCCTGCGGCCGATTCCGGCAGCGGGAGATGTCCGGTCGCGCCGGGCCCGTGTCCACGCCCATGGAGCGGGAATCGCCGGCGCGCAGACAACAGCCCCGGGCGGGCATTGGAGCAACTGACAGAGGTAGATCACACGAGGATCACCCGGGCGGCACTGACGTCCCGAGCGGTCCACCGGAGCAGCACGCCGTAACGAGGAGAGAAGTGCCACCGCGCACGAATTCGACGAGCCGGACGACCGCGGGGTCGCCCACGCCGGTCGCCGAGCCCACCAAGCCCGCGGCAGCGAGCGCCACGGCGGCCAGCGCCACGGCAGCCAAGGCCGAAGCGGCCGAGACTGCCGAGGCCGGCGCCACCGCAGGGCGCGCTTCGGGCGCCCGCGCCACGGGCGGGCGCCGCCCGGCGCGGGCCACCACGAACGGTAACGGGACCCGTCTGGTGATCGTGGAGTCGCCGGCCAAGGCGAAGACGATCGCGGGCTACCTGGGCCCGGGGTGGCAGGTGGAGTCGAGCATCGGCCACATCCGCGACCTGCCGCGCAGCGCCGCCGACGTGCCGACCGCGCACAAGGGCAAGCCGTGGGCCCGGCTCGGGGTCGACGTCGACAACGGCTTCGAGCCCCTCTACGTCGTCAGCCCGGATAAGAAGGTCCAGGTCAGCAAGCTCAAGTCGCTCGTCAAGGACGCCAGCGAGCTCTACCTGGCGACAGACGAGGACCGCGAGGGCGAGGCGATCGCCTGGCACCTCCTGCAGACTCTGAAGCCGACCGTCCCGGTCAAGCGGATGGTCTTCCACGAGATCACCCCGCAGGCCATCCAGCGTGCGGTCGACAGCCCGCGGGAGATCAACGAGAACCTGGTCAACGCCCAGGAGACCCGGCGGATCCTGGACCGGCTCTACGGCTACGAGGTCTCCCCCGTGCTGTGGAAGAAGGTCATGCCCAAGCTCTCGGCAGGGCGGGTCCAGAGCGTGGCGACCCGCATCCTCGTCGAGCGGGAGCGGGCGCGGATGCGGTTCCGCACCGCGGAGTACTGGAACATCGAGGGCGTCTTCCAGCAGAACGTCGCGCACGACGGCGCCGCCCTCGACACGACCCCGCTCCCGGCGACCCTCGTCGCGCTGGACGGGCGGCGCCTGGCCAGCGGCCGCGACTTCGCCCCGACCGGCGAGCTGACGTCCGACGGGGTCGCACTGCTCGACGAGGCCGGTGCCCGCGCGCTGGCCGGGCGGCTCACCGGTGCCGCGTTCGCGGTGCGGTCGGTCGAGACCAAGCCGTACCGGCGCTCGCCCTACCCGCCGTTCATGACCTCCACGCTCCAGCAGGAGGCCGGCCGCAAACTGCGGTTCTCCAGCCAGCGCACGATGCAGGTCGCGCAGCGCCTCTACGAGAACGGCTACATCACCTACATGCGGACGGACTCGACGAACCTGTCCGAGACCGCCCTGGTCGCCGCCCGGGACCAGGCCCGCACCCTCTACGGCGCCGAGTACGTCCCGGACCGGCCCCGCGTCTACGCCAAGAAGGTCAAGAACGCCCAGGAGGCCCACGAGGCGATCCGGCCCGCCGGGGATCACTTCCGGACCCCGGGTGAGGTGCGCTCGGAGCTCGACGGTGACTCGTTCCGCCTGTACGAGCTGATCTGGCAGCGCACGGTGGCCAGCCAGATGGCCGACGCGCGCGGCACCAGCGCCACCATCCGCCTGGGCGCGACCTCCAGCTCCGGGGAGGACGCAGAGTTCTCCGCCTCCGGCAAGGTGATCACCTTCCCCGGGTTCCTGCGCGCGTACGTCGAGGGCGCCGACGACCCGGACGCCGAGCTCGAGGACCGCGAGCGGCGGCTGCCCGACGTCCGGCGGGGGGACCCGCTGGCCACTCGCACGCTCACCCCGCGTGGCCACACGACCAGCCCGCCGCCGCGGTTCACCGAGGCCAGCCTGGTCAAGACGCTGGAGGAGCTGGGGATCGGCCGGCCGTCCACCTACGCGTCGATCATCGGCACGATCCAGGACCGCGGCTACGTGTGGAAGAAGGGGTCCGCGCTGGTCCCGAGCTTCGTCGCGTTCGCGGTGGTCGGGCTGTTGGAGGACCACTTCACCCGGCTCGTGGACTACCAGTTCACGGCCTCGATGGAGGACGACCTCGACGCGATCGCCGCTGGTACGGCCGCGTCCACGGACTGGCTCACCGGGTTCTACTTCGGTCTGCCCGACACGACCGACACCGGCGGTTCCGGCGCGGTCGAGGGCCTCAAGCACCTGGTCGGCGAGCGGCTCGGGGAGATCGACGCCCGCGAGGTCAACTCCATCCCGCTGGGCAAGGCGGACGACGGCGAGCCTGTCGTCGTGCGGGTCGGCCGTTACGGGCCCTATGTCCAGCACGCCGACGGGCGTGCCAGCGTCCCGGACGAGGTCGCTCCCGACGAGCTGACCGTGGAGCGCGCGCTCGAACTGCTGGCCGCGCCCAGCGGCGACCGTCTGCTCGGCACGGACCCGAAGACGGGTGCGTCGATCACCGCGAAGGCCGGCCGCTACGGCCCGTACGTGACGACGGACAGCGAGCCGCCGCAGACCGCGAGCCTGCTGCGCACCATGTCGTTGGAAACCGTGACCCTCGAGGACGCGCTGCGGCTGCTGACGCTCCCCCGCGTCCTCGGCACCGACGCGGAAGGCGCGGAGGTCACCGCCCAGAACGGGCGGTACGGCCCCTATGTGAAGAGGGGCGCCGACAGCCGTTCGCTGGAGTCCGAGGACCAGTTGTTCACGGTGACGCTGGACGAGGCGCTCGCGCTGCTCGCGCAGCCGAAGGCCCGCGGTCGGCGCCAAGCGGCGCAGACGCCGCCGCTGCGTGAGCTCGGGCCCGACCCCGCCACCGAGCGCCCGATGGTCCTGCGCGAGGGCCGGTTCGGCCCGTACGTGACCGACGGCGAGACCAACGCCAGCCTGCGCAAGGGCGACGCGGTCGAGACCATCACGGTCGAGCGTGCCGCCGAGCTCCTCGCGGACCGCCGAGCCCGCGGCACGACCACGCCGCGCCGGACCACGAAGACCACGGCCAAGGCGCCCGCGAAGGCCACAGCCAAGCCCCGGACGGCCGCGAAGACCACCACGAAGGCCAAGACCGCGGGCAAGACGTCGGGCGGCACGGCGAAGTCCGGCTCCCGCGCGTCGAAGTCCGCCGCCAGCGACGCCGGGGCGACCGGCACCGCCGCGGGCGACGCGTCCGGCACCGACAGCGCCACCGGAGCAACGTCCGGTGGCTCGCAGCGGTCGAGCTGATGGATCTGCCCGTCGGCGAGAGCCACGGCAAGCTGGACCAGACACCGCTGCGGGCCGCGCGGGCGGCTCCGCGGGAGCCCGCGGCGGCTCCCGCGGTCAACACCGACCCGCCGAGCGCCAACTCGACGAGCACCGATTCGCCGAGCACCGATTCGCCGACCGCTGACCCGCCAGGCCCTCACCTACCGAACACCGAGCCGCCAGGCGCTGGGCCGCCAGCTGGTCGGCGGGCCCCGCGTCCGCCACGGATGCGGGTCCGGCGGCCACTGAGCCGTCATCCGGTCACGACGGTGCCCTCGCCACCGCGTGCGCGTACCACCGGCGGCTCGGACGGCGACCTGCGGGCGGTTCTGCGGATTCCCGAGTTCCGCCGGATGTGGATCCAGCTCAGCCTTTCCAGCCTGGGCGACTGGATGGGCCTGCTGGCGACCACCGCCCTGGTCACCCAGCTGACCGAGAGCTTCTCCGGACAGGCGTTCGCGATCAGCTCCCTGCTGATCGTCCGTCTGCTGCCCGCGCTCGTGCTGGGCCCGCTCGCCGGAGCGATCGCCGACCGCCTCGACCGCCGGATGACCATGGTCATCACCGACGTGATGCGGTTCGGGCTGTTCCTGTCCATCCCGATCGTGGGAACCCTCGGATGGCTACTGATCGCGTCCTTCCTCGTCGAGTGCGTGAGCCTGGTGTGGGCACCGGCCAAGGAGGCCTCGATCCCGCACCTGGTCCCGCGTAACCGGCTCGCGGCGGCCAACACCCTCAGCCTGATAACGACCTACGGCACGGCGCCGCTGGCCGCGGCGATCTTCACGCTGCTCGCCACCGTGTCCCGGGCCCTGGGCCCGTCCATTCACTTCTTCCGCGACTCCTCTCTGGACATCGCGCTGTACTTCAACGCGGCCACGTTCCTCGGGTCGGCGATCGTCATCTGGGGCCTGCGGTCGATCGGCCGCGCGGAACGGCCCGAGCACAGCACGGAGCCGGGCTTCTTCGCCTCGATCACCGAGGGCTGGAAGTTCGTCGGCCAGGACCGCCTCGTCCGCGGGCTGGTCGTCGGAATCCTCGGCGGCTTCGCCGGCGCCGGCTGTGTGGTGGCGCTCGGCAAGCTCTACGTCGAGATCCTCGGCGGTGGCGACTCGGCCTACGGCGTGCTGTTCGGCGCGGTGTTCATCGGCCTCGCCGCCGGAATGGGCGCCGGCCCGAAGCTGCTCGGGGATTACAGCCGCACCCGCCTTTTCGGCGTCTGTGTCACCGCCGCGGGAATCACGCTGGTGGTCGTCGCGATCATCCCGAATCTGGTGATCGCCTGCATTCTGGTCGTGTTCGTCGGCGCCCTCGCCGGCGTCGCCTGGGTGACCGGGTACACACTGCTGCAGGCCGAGGTCGCCGATGAGCTGCGCGGGCGCACCTTCGCGCTGGTCCAGTCGCTGGTACGGGTCGACCTGCTGGTCGTACTCGCGGCCGCGCCGGCCCTCGTCGGTCTGATCGGTTCGCACCAGGTCCACCTCTGGGGTGACATCAACGTCCGGGCCGACGGTGTCACCGTCGTCCTGCTCGCCGGCGGGCTGCTCGCCGTCGCGGTCGGCCTGTTCTCCTACCGCCAGATGGACGACCACACCGGGGAAGCCGTCCTGCCCGAGCTGTGGAACGCGCTGCGCGGGCGGCGGCCGGGCACTGCCCGCCGCCGTCATGGCGGATTGTTCATCACCGTCGAGGGTGCCGCGGGCGCCGGCAAGACGACCCAGCTGGAGCTGTTGCGAAGCTGGCTGTCCTCGAGCGGGCGCGAGGTCGTTCCGGCGTACGAGACCGACGGGACGTCCCTCGGCGCGGGCCTGCGGGACCTGCTGGACGACCCCGCGAACCGGCTGCACGCCCGGACCGAGCTGCTGCTGGACGCGGCCGACCGCGCCGAGCACGTGGCCCGGGTCATCGAACCGGCGCTGGCACGGGGCGCGATCGTGCTCACCGACCGTTACGTGGACTCCGCGATCGCGTGCCAGGCGCTCGGCCAGCGGATCGACAGCGACGAGCTGACGGTGCTGACCCAGTGGGCCAGCCACTCGTTGCTGCCCGACGTGACGATCCTGCTGGACCTGCCTGCGGAGCAGGCGCTGGCCCGAGGTGGGAGTGATCCTCACCTCGGGCGGGAGAGCGAGGGCGACGGCAGCGGACACGATGGCGGTGCCGGGCGCGGCGGCGGTGCCGGGCACGGCGCGGGGCCGGATCGCTCCGGCACCGACCCGGTCGCGGCCGTGGCCTACCACCGACGGGTCCGCGAGCACTTCCGCAGGCTCGCGGACGAGGATCCGGACCGGCACGTCATCCTGGACGCGACGCTCTCCCCGCAGGAGCTGCACCGGCAGATCCGTGCGGTGATCGCCGGACGCCTGCGCCCGGCGATCACCGGTGACGACCCGCGATGATGATCAGGTCGCGGTGATGCACGACAATGACGGTGTGACGGTCTGGGACACCCTGGTCGGACAGGACGCGGTGGTCGCCACCCTGACCGCCGCGGCCACGGCGGCGGCGCTGGTCACCGAGGGTGGGTCGCTGGCCGCCGCCCGGGCGGGCATGACCCACTCCTGGCTGTTCACCGGCCCGGCCGGCTCGGGCCTCGCCGACGCGGCCCGGGCCTTCGCCGCCGGCCTGCTCTGCGAGAACATCCCGCCAGGCTGCGGGCAGTGCCCGGGCTGCCACACCGTCCTCTCCGACACCGCGGCCGACCTTCGCACGGTCCGCCCGGAGGGTCTTTCGATCGGAGTGCGGGACGTCCGTGCCCTGATCAGGGACGCCGCCAGCGCCCCCAGCGCGGGCCGATGGCGCATCCTGCTGATTGAGGACGCGGACCGCTTCACCGACTCGGCGGCGAACGCGCTACTCAAGGCGCTGGAGGAGCCGGCCGAGCGAGCCGTGTTCCTGCTGTGCGCCCCATCCGTCGACGACGTGCTGCCCACCATCCGCTCCCGGTGCCGGTCGGTCGCCCTGCGGCTGCCGAACCCGAAGAACGTGGCCGACGTCCTCATCCGGGAGGGCACAGCCGAGGATCTCGCCGCCGTGCTGGCGCAGGCGTCCCAGGGGCATGTCGGGCAGGCCCGCAGGCTGGCCACCGACCCGCAGGCCCGCGCACGGCGGGAGTCTGTGCTGCGCCTGCCCTCCCGGCTGCGGCGGGTCGGCGACTGCCTGGCCGCGGCCGCCGACCTGGTGGACGCCGCGAACGCCGACGCGCAGGCCGCGAACGCCGAGCGCGACGAGGTCGAGACCGAGGCGCTGAAGACGGCGCTGGGCGTCGGCGCGACGTCCTCCGGTACCAGGTCGACGTCCGCGCGGGGTGCCAAGGCGGGGGCCAAGCCGAGGTCTCTCCAGGTCCGCGGCGCTGCCGGGGCGCTCAAGGAGCTGGAGCGGACCCAGAAGAGCCGCGGGCGGCGCACTGTTCTCGACTCCCTCGACCGGGCCCTGGTGGATCTTGCCGGGCTGTACCGGGACGTACTGGTCCAGCAGCTGCGGGGGCAGGTCACCCCGGTGCACCTCGACCAGGCCGACGCCGTCGCCCAGCTGGCCGCCGCGGCCACCCCGGAGCAGACGTTGCGCCGGTGGGAGGCCGTCCTGGCGACACGGCAGGCGCTGGCGGACAACCCGGGTCTTGTGCCGCAGCTGGCTGCCGAGTCTCTTGCCCTCACGCTGCGCGACGCATAAGAACCTGTGCGGCGGCAGGCGCCACCGGAGGAGAGGACGGGCATGCGGGTTGCGGCGGTCGGCGACCTCCATGTCGTTCCCGGATCCGCGTTCCGGCTCCGGCCGCTCTACCAGCGGGCGGCGATCGTCGCCGACGTCCTGCTGCTGGCCGGTGATCTGACCAACGACGGCGAGCTGGACTCCGCGGCGGAGCTGTGCACGGTTGTCCGCGGGCTCGACCTGCCGGTCGTGGCGGTGCTGGGAAACCACGACCACGACGCCGGCGAGGGCCCGCGGGTCGCCGCGATGCTCGGTGACGCCGGCGCGATCGTGCTCGACGGCACCGCGGCGACGATCGGGACGGCGGCCGGCCCGGTCGGGGTCGCGGGCGTGACGGGGTTCGCCGACAACCACCTGGCCGACGGCGGGCCCGGCGGCCGGACGCCCGAGGACGCCGCGGCCGACGCCTTTCACCTGTGCGACGCGCTCGCCTCGCTCGACACCGACGTCCGCATCGCCCTCACCCACTACGCGCCCGTGCGGGAGACGCTGACGGGCGAGGCACCGGGGCTGCACCGGTTCCTCGGCAGCTCCCTGCTCGGCGCCGCCATCGACGGTTCACGCGCGGCGGGAGCCGGGCGCGGCACCGGTCCCGGGCGCGGGGCGACCGCGGCGCGCAGGTCGGGCATGGCGGGCACGGGAGCCACCGCGGGCACGCTCGACCCGCCGGGACCGGCGTCGGTCTTTCCCTCGGACGGCCCCGCTCCGGCGCCAGCCGACGGCTCCTGGCACGGCAGCGTGACGCCGGGCTCCGTGACCCCGGGCTGCGGAGCGGGCGCCCTCGACGCGCCCGCCACCGCGCTCGCCGTCCACGGCCACGCCCACCACGGCCAGGAGACGGGACGCACCCCGGGCGGTACGCCGGTGCGCAACGTCGCCCGCCCGGTCATCGTGGCCCCGTTCGCCGTCTACCAGGTCCCGGGCGGCGCCCGCATCGGATGACACCGGCCGGCCCCGGGGCGCGCCGACCGACCCGTCTCCATCCGGAATGGAGCCGTCGCACCCCGCATCGGGCGAGATGGGCGAACCGGGAGCCTCACCGCCGCCCCCCGTCGTAGTCTTCCGTGGACCGGGCATCCGAGGGCGGAAGGTGGCGGGACGTCGCATGCCGATGATGTGCGCGGTGTCCTTCTCCCGCCGGGGCCGGCTCTACTACGCCGATCCGGGCCCGTACAGCCCGCGGGTCGGTGACCGGGTCCTGGTGCCCACCGACGAGGGGCCCGAGGTCGCCACCTGCGTGTGGGCGCCGCAATGGGTCAGCGAGGACGTCGGCGGCCTGCCGGTCCTGGCCGGCCTCGCGGACGAGGATGACCTGCGCCGCGACGACGCCGCCCGCCGACGCCGCGCCCAGGCCAGGGTCGCCGCCCGCCGGCTCGTCCGGGAGCACGGCCTGCCGATGAAGGTGGTCGGCGTCGACGTTGTTCCCGACAGCAACGCCTTCACCGTCTACTTCACCGCCGAGAACCGGGTCGACTTCCGTGCCCTCGTGCGTGATCTCAACCGGACGCTTTCCGCCCGCGTACAGCTGCGGCAGCTCTCGGCCCGCGACAGCGCGAAACTCCAGGGCGGGATCGGCTCCTGCGGGCGGGACCTCTGCTGCTCCACCTTCCTCACCGACTTCGAGCCGGTAAGCGTGCGGATGGCCAAGGACCAGAACCTCTCGCTGAACCCGATGCGCATCAGTGGGGCGTGCGGCCGGCTGATGTGCTGCCTGCGCTACGAGCATCCCCTCTACGAGGAGTTCACCGCCGCCGTCCCCGCGGTGGGCGCACGTGCGTCCACACCGGACGGGGACGGCCGGGTCGTCGCGCACGACGTGCCGCGCCAGCAGGTGACGGTCGCCCTCGACGGCGGGGGCCGGCACGCCTGCTCCCGCGCGGACGTCTGCGGCTCACGCAAGGCCTACGAGGCCACCCATGCCGCCGGACCGGCAGCCCCGGCCGGCACGGCGGAAGCAGCCGGCATGGCAGGGCCAGCCGACATGGCAGGGCCAGCCGCCACGGCGGAACCAACTGGGACCGCGGAACCAGCCGGGCCAGCGGGGACGGCGGGCCCGGCGCCGGACGGCGGCGAGGACGGCTCCCCCGACACGGCCGGCGGGCGGTCCCACCGCCGCCGTTCCCGGCGGCGCACGGAGCACTGAGGGCGTACGCGGCACAGGCCGCCCGAACTTCGGGACGGCAGCTCGCGGCAAACAGACAGCGCGACATGACCGCGCGCCAGCGCGGCCGGCGGCATCGACATGGGGGGAACCATGCAACGGCGGGTGTGGCTGGTACGCCACGGCGAGAGCACGGCGAACGCGGGACAGCCGTCGGCCGATCCGCACGGGATCGGGCTCACCGACCTTGGAGTGCGCCAGGCTGACGCGGTCGCCGGGATGATTCCCTACGACCCGTCCCTGATCGTGGTCTCCTGGTACCTACGCGCCCGGCTGACCGCGGAACCGACCGCGCGCAGGTTCCCGGCCACCCCGCTGGAGGTCTGGGACGTCCAGGAGTTCACCTACCTGGGCAGTCTCCACGGCCAGAAACTGACCGACCTCGAACGGGCGCCGTTCGCGCGACAGTACTGGCACCAGGCGAACCCGTACTCGGTGGACCGGCCCGAGCTGGGCTGTGAGTCGTTCGCCGGGCTGATGGACCGGGCCGACCGGCTCCTCGCCCGGCTACACCAGGCGCCCCCGGGACTTGTCGTGGTCTTCACCCACGGCATGTTCATCCGCGCGGTGGACTGGTGCCTACGGGCACGCGCCGGCACGGCCGAACGGCTCGACATGGGCGGCTACCGGGAACACCACCGGCGCCGGCCCGTGCCGAACGGATCGATCATCGAGCTCCAGGAGGGTGACCGGGAGCTACGCGAGGCGACGGAGCCGGATCTCAGGGATCGAACCGGTAGCCCATCCCCCGGAGCGTGGTGACCAGGCGGCGCTGCGGCGGTCTTCCCTCGACCTTGGTGCGCACCCGCCGGACGTGCTCGGTCACGGTCGCCGGGTCCTGGAAGCGGGTGCCCCAGACCTGTTCAAGCAGTTCCTCGCGACTGAACACCCGGCGTGGATGTCGGGCGAGGAAGGCCAGCAGCTCGTACTCACGGGCGGTGAGATCCACCCGCTCACCCGCGACGGCCACCTCCCGCGCGCGCAGGTCGATCGAGACGTCGCCGTAGATGAGGGGCTCGTTGCCGTCCCCCGTGCGCTGCGGCGGCGCCTCGACGGGCCGGCGGCGCAGCCGCGCACGCACCCGGGCGACCAGCTCTCGCAACGAGTACGGCTTGACCACGTAGTCGTCGGCACCGAGCTCAAGGCCGACGACGCGGTCCACCTCCTCAGCACGTCCAGTAAGCATGATCACCGGAACCTCGCTGGTCTGGCGCAGCCGGCTGAGGACGGCGAAACCGTCCATCCGCGGCATGGCCACGTCCAGCACAACGAGATCTATCTCGGTGGTCTGGAACAGTCGCAGCGCTGCCTCGCCGTCCGCGGCCTCGAGCACCCGGTACCCAAATCGCTCAAGGCTGCGTGCCAGCGCGATTCGCGATGCCTCGTCGTCTTCGGCGACAAGCAGCGACGCTCCGCGCGTCGTGCCTGGCGCACCTTCCCCGGCCCCGGTCATGGTGCGAAACCCTACGCAACCTCTCCGGAGCCACTGCGACCGGGGGTGCCTTTTCGACACCTTCGGCCGACGCGCGGGGGTTCGAGCATTCAAATCCGTAACAGAAAGCCTTGCAAGACATGCGATCAGTGCGCGTCCCGATCATTCCGTATCCCGCGGACAACCGAACGTCGACAGGATGTGGCGGGGTGCGCAGACGGGCAGAGCGGTGACTTCCCACCGGCGGACGCCCCAGCACACACCGAGCCACCGAACTGGACTGCATCCGGACCCGGGACGCACCGGATCGAGCCCGTCACCCGCCGGCGGCCCGGCGGCCCGGCGGCCACCCCGACCCAGGGTGGCGCGCGCGAGCCACGTCAGGGCCCGGACCACGGACGGGCGCCGATCGCCACATCGCCTTCATCTGGCATACTCGTCCGGGCAGGACGGCGCCGGAGCCCACCGGCTCGCAGCCGCCTGGCCGATGCCGGAGTAGCTCAGTGGCAGAGCAATCGCCTCGTAAGCGATAGGTCGCGGGTTCAATCCCCGCCTCCGGCTCAGACTCTCTTCCCAGCCAGGGCCGTTCACCGTCAGCGGCGGCCTGGCCAACCCCCTCGCACCTGCCTCAGGGCATGCCACAGCGGCCGGTGGGGGCAATCCCACCGGCCGCCCGGGACGGCCGTGCTCAATGCCGGAGCGTGGCCGTCGCCGTGGTTGTCAGGCCGTGCGTGCGTGCGCGGCGCCGTCCTCGTCCGCGCCGTGCTCGACGCCCTCGGAGTCCTTGAGGCGCGTGATCGAGTCGAGGATCTCCCGCTCGGCGGCCCCCCGGTCCACCCAGGACGCGCCCTCGACGGACTTCCCAGGCTCGAGGTCCTTGTAGACCTCGAAGAAGTGCTGGATCTCCAGCCGATCGAACTCCGGCAGGTGACGGATGTCACGCAGATGCTCCTGCCGGACGTCCGCCACCGGGACGCAGAGGACCTTGTCGTCCGGGCCCTTCTCGTCCGTCATCCGGAACATGCCGATCGTGCGGCACCGCACCAGGCAGCCCGGGAAAGTCGGCTCCTCCAGCAGAACCAGCGCGTCGAGCGGATCGCCGTCCCGACCGAGCGTGCCCTCGATGAATCCGTAGTCGGACGGATAGTGGGTGGACGTGAACAGCATCCGGTCCAGCCGGATACGCCCGGTGTGGTGATCCATCTCGTACTTGTTGCGCTGCCCCTTGGGGATCTCGATGGTCACGTCGAACTCGAGGTCCACGCCGTTCCCTGTCTCCTTCGGCCCGTCCGGCACCGAAGGCCGGCTCTGTGTCTGAAGGACGCCGTGTCCGGCGTCCATGGGTCGTCCGTGTCGCGATGCGCCGCTACCCGCGTGGCGCGTCACTCGGTCGCGGTAGTCAAGCCGAGACCCGGACCCGCGGTTCGTGCGGGTCCACTGTGCCCTGTGCGCGGTGACGCGCTGTGGCGGGGTGCGGCCACCGGGCCGCGGTGCCACCGCACGGCGCCGCCACTCGCACGATCGCACGGCCACGCCCCGTGAGGCGCGCCGCGCAGTCGGCGCCGAGCGCCCCCGGGCGACATCCATCGTGCCTGTCACACCCCGCGGCGCACACCATGGTGTGGCCTTCTTCGTACCCGATCCACATGCTTGCCGAAGCGGTTCCACCCCGGCCGGAGACCGAGCCATCCCCGCGTGGGGTGTTCCCGCTCGCCGGAAACCCACGCGGCCAGCACGGTCGCGGGCTCCGGACGGCCGGGAGGCACACCGCGTTCTCCCGTCGCCGGGGCGAGGCCGTCCACCTTACGAAAGCCGGGACGTGACCGGCAGGGCGCCACCCGCGCGACACCGACCTGCGTAACCTTCCCGGGTGACCACAGTGCCGCTGGGCGCGCGGGCCGGTGGCCTCACGGCACTGGCCGGAGCGCTGCTCGCCGGATCGCTCTCGCCCGGTCCGGCGGCGCCTCCGGGCGGCGCGTCACCGGCCCCGCCGGGTGTACGCGCCGAGGCGTCCGCGCTGCCGGGGCTGGACCCGGACGCGCCGAAGGCCGACCCGGCCGCGGTGGCCGCGCGGCTGCTCGGGCCGCTCTCCGACCCCGTGCTGGGCGGCCCTGCCACGCTGGTGGTCGACGCGCTGACCGGGCAGGTGCTTTTTGCGAACCGCCCCACCGAGCCGACCGCTCCCGCATCCACGGTCAAGATCGCCACGGCGACCGCGGCACTCACCGCGCTCGATCCGGACGCCCGCCTGCGCACCCGCGCGGTCTACCTCCCGCCGGCCAGCGCGCCACCCGCGGCGACCGCAGGGTCACCTGCGGCAACCACCGGGTCGGCGGCTGCGCCCGGCCGGGCGCCCCTGGCCCCAGGCGGCACGCTCTGGCTGGTCGGCGCGGGCGATCCGACCCTGACCGCGGCGACCGGGGCGGCCGGGTACCCGCCGGCGGCCCGGTTGAGCGACCTCGCCGAGCAGGTCCGCAAGGCCGGCATCACCGCTGTCGGCTCGGTGGTCGGCGACGGGACGGCCTACGAGGGCCCGGGGATGGCGCCCGGCTGGCGCGACGGCTACGTGACCGACGGGAACGTGACCCCGGTGTCCGCGCTGTCGGTCGACGCTGGCCGCGCGGCGCCCGGCTCCGCCGGGCCGCGCAGCCTGACCCCGGACGCCGCCGCGGCGGCCGCGTTCGGCACGGCCCTCACCGCGGCCGGCGTGTCCGTCGGCTCGGTCTCGACGGGCCGGGCGGACGCGGCGGCCCGCGAGGTCGGGTCCGTGCAGAGCCCGCCGATCCCGGTCCTGGTCGAGCGGATGCTCACCGACTCCGACAACGACCTGGCGGAAAGCCTGGGACGTCAGGTCGCGATCGCCCGGGGGCTTCCGGCGAGCTTCGACGGGGCCACCCGGGGCGTGCTCGGCGCCCTTCGCGACGCGGGCATCCCGACCGACGGCGCCTCGCTGCGCGACACCAGCGGACTTTCGATCGACAACCGGATCGCCCCGGCGACGCTCGTCGCGGCGCTGCGGACGGCCGCCCTGCCGGGTCATCCGGCCCTGCGGACGGTCCTGTCCGGGCTGCCGGTCGCGGGCTTCACCGGCACGCTCGGCGACCGGTACGGCCCCGGCGACACCTCGCCGGGGGCCGGCGTCGTCCGGGCGAAGACCGGCAGCCTGCGCATCGTGACCAGCCTCGCCGGCATGGTGACCGACAGCGACGGACGGCTGTTGCTGTTCGGGCTGTTCGCCCCGGTCGAGGAGCAGGGCCTGACCAAGATGGCGCTGGACCGGGTCGCGGCGGCCCTCGCCTCCTGCGGATGTCCGCCGGCCGGCGCCGGGCCGCCATCAGCCGGGCCACCGGTGCCGCCGGGCGGCTAGGTCATCGGACAACAAAGAACACCACAGGCCCTGCCAACCTCAACGGCAGGCACCACGGACGGCTCCCCGGGCCCGACTGGCGTCGTCCGATCGGGCGGGCGAAGCGGCCGGAAGCCCGGTACGCTCCTATTCGTGGACGCTGAGCTGGTGGACTGGGAACTCGCCGTAACGACGGCGAAGAAGCTCGTCCGACCAGGGCCGCAGCGAAGCCGGGCGGAGGCGGACGAGATCGTCTCGGAGCTCCGGCGCCTGGCGGTCGTCGCCGAGGGCCATGTGCAGGACTACACCCAGCTCGTCCCCGCCGGACCACCGACCCCGATCGCGGTCGTCGACCGGCCGGAGTGGGTTCGTTCCAACGTCGCCGGGCTGCGCGTGGCCACCATGCCCCTGATCGAGAAGCTCTCCGACCAGAGCCGCGGCCGGCTCGCCGCCGCGGTGGGCCGGCGGGTCACCGGTGTCCAGGTCGGGTCCGCGCTCGCCTACCTCGCGGGCAAGGTCCTCGGCCAGTTCGAGGTCTTCCTCCCGCCGGAGGAGTACGAGGCGGGCAGCGCCGCGAGCGCCCCGTCTCTGGCGAAGCCCGGCGCTCCGACCCCGGTGGGGCGGCTCAGCCTCGTCGCGCCGAACATCGCCCACGCCGAGGAGACCCTGCGGGTGGTCCCACGCGACTTCCGGCTCTGGGTCTGCCTGCACGAGCAGACGCACCGCAGCCAGTTCACCGCCGTCCCGTGGCTGCGCGAGCACCTCGAGTCCGAGATCGCGGCGTTCATCGGCGCGACCGACCTCGATCCCGATGTCCTCGCCGACCGGCTCCGCTCCGCCGTCACGGCGCTGCGCAGCGCCGTGCGCGACCACGGGCCGGACACGCCGAGCGTCGTGGAGGCGTTGCAGACCCCGGCGCAACGCGCCGTCCTCGACCGCCTCCAGGCGCTGATGAGCCTGCTCGAGGGGCACGCCGACCAGGTCATGGACGCGGTCGGCCCGCAGGTCGTGCCGACGGTGGCCGACATCCGCGGCAAGTTCGACAACCGGCGCTCCGGCGGCTCGCCCATCGACCGCTTCCTACGTCGCCTGCTCGGGCTGGATCTCAAGATGCAGCAGTACCGCCAGGGCGGGGCGTTCGTCCGCGCCGTGGTCGCCGAGGTCGGCGTGGAGGGCTTCAACCACGTCTGGCAGTCGCCGCGGACCCTGCCCACCCGCCCTGAGCTGACCGACCCGGGCGCGTGGATGCTCCGGGTGCTCGGCACCCGCCCGTCGATGTCCGCGTGACGGTTCGGCCCGCGTGACGGTCCGGCCGACGCACGGTCCACAGCCCGCCGCGCTCGGGCGGGGCCGGGGGATGCCCGCTCCGGCCGTCGCCGCGGTGCGGCTGGCCGTCCGCGACGCGGTGGCCGACGTCCCACCCGGCGGCCTCGTCCTCGTCGCCTGTTCGGGCGGGGCGGATTCACTCGCGCTCGCCGCCGCGCTGGCCTTCGTGGCTCCCCGCCGCGCGCTGCGGGCCGGGCTCCTGACGGTGGACCACGGATGGGACGACACCTCACGACCCCGCGCCGAGGAGGTCGCCGCGAGCGGCCGGCTGCTCGGCCTGTCCCCGGTGGAGGTGCTCGCCGCGCCGTCGCCGAGATCCGAGGGCGCGGCCCGGGACTCGCGCCGCGCCGCGCTGCTCGCGGCCGGCGAGCGCCTGGGCGCGCACGCGGTGCTGCTCGGCCACACCCTCGACGACCAGGCCGAGACCGTCCTGCTGCGGCTCGCCCGCGGCTCGGGAGCACGGTCGCTGAGCGGCATGCCCGCCACGGACGGCGCCATCCGCCGCCCGCTGCTGCGGCTGCGGCGCGACCAGACTCGCCAGGCCTGCCAGTCTCTCGGCCTGGAGTTCTGGGACGACCCCACCAACGCCGACCCGGCCTTCGCCCGGGCCCGGACACGGTCGACCGTGCTGCCGGTGCTGGAGGCGGAGCTGGGGCCGGGCATCGCCGAGGCGCTGGCCCGCACCGCCGACCTGCTGCGGGCGGACGCGGACGCGCTCGAGGCACAGGCGGAGTCGGTCTACGCCGAGCTCGCCGGGAGCGCCGCGGGTACCACGGCGCCACGGGCACCGCGAACGCCGCTGGCGGCGGAGGCGGAACCGGGGCCGCGGGTCGAGTTCGACGTGGCGGCCCTCGCGGGCCTGACACAGGCGTTGCGGAGCCGGGTCCTGCGCCGCGCCGCGCTGGCGGCCGGGTCGTCGGCGTCCGCGCTGCGCGCCGACCACATCTGGGCCGTCGAGGACCTGGTGACCCGCTGGCGCGGGCAGAAGCCCGTCCCGCTGCCGTCGGGGGTGCTCGCCCGCCGGACCGGTGGCAGGATCACCCTCGTCGGCCCGGATGCACCGGTCCGTCCCGACACGCCGGCCGGTGCGGGCCACCCGGGCCGTCCCGGTGTGGTCCGCACGCCCGGTGAGCGTGGCGGACCGACGTCCCGCGCCCCGGCGTCGGGCACTCTGACGCCAGGCACCCCGGCGTCGGGCGACCGAGGACCAGGCGACCCAGCGCGCAACGAGGAGGACAGGCCGGTGAGCCAGGCCGCGACCGCGAAGCCCGACCACGACGGCACTTCGATCCCGGCCGGCGGGCCGCCCCGGGCGCATCCCGACATCGACGAGATCCTGGTCAGCCAGGATGAGATCGCCGCGAAGATCGCGGAGTTGGCGGCCCGCGTCGACGCGGACTACGCCGGTCGCGAGATCCTCCTGGTCGGCGTCCTCAAGGGCGCCGTGATGGTGATGGCGGACCTCTCCCGGGCCTTGTCGGTGCCGATCACGATGGAGTTCATGGCCGTCTCGTCGTACGGTTCGACGACGTCGTCCTCCGGTGTGGTCCGCATCCTCAAGGATCTCGACCGGTCGATCGAGGGCCGGGACGTGCTGGTCGTCGAGGACATCATCGACTCCGGGCTGACCCTCTCCTGGCTGCTGCGGAACCTGCGGTCGCGCGGGCCGGCGTCGCTGGAGGTGCTGGCGCTGTTCCGTAAGCCCGAGGCGATCACCGTGGACGTCGACGTCCGCTATGTCGGGTTCGACATCCCGAGTGCCTTCGTCGTGGGCTACGGCCTGGACTACGCCGAGCACTATCGGACCCTGCCGTTCGTAGGCACCCTCACGCCCGAGGCGATCGCCCGGCGCGCCTGACGGGCCGCGGGGCGGGGATCCATCCCCCGGTCAAGCCCGGCCACAGCACGGGTTCCGGGGAGGTCACGGACCGGTTCACCCGAGTCAGGCAGGGCCGGCACCGCTGATCGGCAGGTGTCCGGTAGCCCGCCGGTACGTCCCCGAGGGCCGTTACGGAACAGTGCGGCCCCCCGGTCCGTTGCTCGGATGTACGCGCGGTGAGATGCGCGTGCCGGCGGTACCCTCGGCACAAGGGAATCCCGATCGAGGGCAGCACACACGGCAGGAGGGTGGAACGCTTGTGTCCGGCGTTCCAGACAGATGACTCCAAGAAGAATCTTCCGCGGCTGGGTACCTCTGCTGCTCCTGGTCCTCTTCGTGATCATCCTCACGACGGGCGTGCTGTCCGGACCGAGTGAGTATCAGAAAGCAGACCTGAGCTTCGTACAGCAGCAGATCGACCAGAGCGCCGGAGCAAAACCCGAGACCAGGGTCGTCGATGCGACGATCCAGGACTCCAAGCAGATCATCCGGATCGAGCTGGGGAACGGCAAGAAGTACGAGTCGTCCTTCGCCACCGAGCAGGCCCTGGTCCTCGCCAACGAGCTCAAGCAGCAGAACATCAAGTACAACGTCTCCGTCGACCGCGGGAACGTCCTCGTCTCGCTGCTACTCAACCTGCTCCCCGTGCTGTTGATCGTGTTCCTGCTGCTGTTCTTCATGAACCAGATGCAGGGCGGCGGCAACCGTGTCATGAACTTCGGCAAGTCCAAGGCGAAACTGGTCAGCAAGGACACACCCAAGACCACGTTCGCTGATGTCGCCGGCGCGGACGAGGCGATCGAGGAGCTCCAGGAGATCAAGGAGTTCCTCGAGAACCCGGGCAAGTTCCAGGCGATCGGCGCCAAGATCCCCAAGGGCGTCCTGCTCTACGGGCCGCCCGGCACCGGCAAGACGCTGCTCGCCCGCGCCGTCGCAGGTGAGGCCGGCGTCCCGTTCTACTCGATCTCCGGCTCCGACTTCGTCGAGATGTTCGTCGGCGTCGGTGCGAGCCGGGTCCGCGACCTGTTCGAGCAGGCCAAGGCGAACGCGCCCGCGATCATCTTCGTGGACGAGATCGACGCCGTCGGCCGGCACCGCGGGGCGGGCCTGGGCGGTGGCCACGACGAGCGCGAGCAGACCCTCAACCAGCTCCTGGTCGAGATGGACGGGTTCGACGTGAAGGGCGGCGTCATCCTGATCGCCGCGACCAACCGACCCGACATCCTCGACCCGGCCCTGCTGCGTCCCGGCCGGTTCGACCGCCAGATCGTGGTCGACCGCCCCGACCTCCTCGGTCGCGAGGCGATCCTGAAGGTCCACGCCAAGGGCAAGCCGATCAGCTCGGACGTCGACATGCTGATCATCGCCCGGCGCACCCCCGGCTTCACCGGCGCGGACCTGGCGAACGTGCTCAACGAGGCGGCGCTGCTCGCCGCGAGGTCGGACGTCCGGTTCATCTCGTCGGCGCTGCTCGAGGAGTCGATCGACCGGGTCATGGCCGGGCCGGAGCGCAAGACCCGCGCGATGAGCGACCGGGAGAAGAAGCGGATCGCCTACCACGAGGGCGGTCATGCCCTGGTGGCGCACGCGCTCCCCAACGCCGACCCGGTCCACAAGATCACGATCCTGCCGCGTGGCCGGGCGCTCGGGTACACGATGCAGCTCCCCCTGGAGGACAAGTACCTGTCGACCAGGTCGGAGATGCTCGACCGGCTCGCCGTCCTCCTCGGCGGGCGCACCGCGGAGGAGCTCGTCTTCCACGAGCCGACCACCGGGGCCAGCGACGACATCGAGAAGGCGACCCAGATCGCCCGCGCGATGATCACCCAGTACGGCATGAGCGACAAGCTCGGCGCGATCAAGTTCGGCAGCGAGTCCGGTGAGGTCTTCCTCGGCCGCGACATGGGTCACCAACGCGACTACTCCGAGGAGGTCGCGAGCGAGATCGACGACGAGGTGCGCCGGCTGATCGAGGCCGCGCACGACGAGGCCTGGGAGATCCTGGTCACCTACCGGGACGTCCTCGACAACCTCGTCCTGCGGTTGATGGACACCGAGACCCTGAGCAAGGACGACGTGCTCGAGGTCTTCGCCACCGTCCAGAAGCGCCCCAGCCGTGGTTCGTACACCGGCGTGGGGCGGCGCATCCCGTCGGACCGACCGCCGGTGCAGACCCCGGCCGAGCTGGGTCTCGTCCCGTCCAAGGTCTCTGACCTGGTGAAGGGCAACAGTGGGCCGGCCGGCCATGCCACGAACGGCGGCGGCACGAACGGCGGTGGTTCGGCGAACGGCGGTGGGGTGAGCGGTGGCAACGGCACCGCGGGCCACCCCCGCCCGGCAGGCCAGGCCGACCCGGGCACCGCCGGAGGTCCCGCGGGCCTCGGGCACGGCGACCCCGCGCAGAGCGGGCCTGGACACAGCGCCTCGAGCCCGGCCCACGGCACACCCCCGCCGGGATCCCCGCCGCCGGAAGGCCCCCGGATCGCGAACCCCTGGGCACCGCCCACCTGGGACAACGATGACGACAGGAGACGCCGTTGACCTCCGATTCCGACCAGGCGCAGACCATCGTGCGACAGGCCGGTGAGCTGAACGCGGGCTCCTCCGGACTGGACCAGGGCGTCTCGCCGGAATCGGCCACCGAGAGCAACGTCTCGGACAACGTGACCGACGCGAAGGACGCCGGCAGCGGTGCTGGCAACGGCGTCGAGGCGCGGCGGCTGAAGCGGCCGGAGATGGTTCGGCCCTTCGACCACGAGCGGGTCGCACGGGCCGTCCGTGAGTTGCTGATCGGCATCGGCGAGGACCCGGACCGCGAGGGCCTACGCAAGACCCCGGACCGCGTCGCGCGCGCCTACCAGGAAGCGGTCGAGGGCCTCGGCCGGGACCCGGCGGAAGTCCTGACCACGGTCTTCGACGAGGGCCACGACGAGATGGTGCTGGTCCGCGACATCGACTTCTCGTCGCTGTGCGAGCACCACCTCGTGGTCTTCGCCGGCAAGGCGCACGTGGCCTACATCCCGAACGAGAAGGGGCAGATCACCGGCCTGTCCAAGCTGGCCCGGCTGGTCGACCTCTATGCCCGCCGGCCGCAGGTCCAGGAGCGCCTCACCTCTCAGGTCGCCGACGCACTCGTCGACGTCCTCGACCCGCGGGGCGTCATGGTCGTCGTCGAGGCGGAGCACCTCTGCATGTCGATGCGCGGTGTCCGCAAGCCGGGGGCGACCACGGTGACCTCGGCGGTGCGCGGCCAGTTCCTGAGCCCGGCCACCCGCAGCGAGGGAATGTCGCTGATCATTCGGGGTCGCTGACCCCGGGTCCGAGCCCGGACTCGTTCCGGGCTCGGACCCGGCTCGCAGTCGTTCCGGGCTCGGCTCGCGCCCGCAGGCGCCCGGCCCGGCCCGGCCCGGAGGCACTCACTCTTCGAGCGACTGGATCTCCCGGGTCGCTCGGCGCAGCTGTGCCGAGAGGCTGCGCGCGATCGCGCGCACCAGCGCGTTGTAGACGTCCGGATGCTCCCGCACCAGGGTGTCGAACGCCGCGACCGAGAGCACCTCGCAGGTCATGGTCTCCGCGACGACGATCCGGGTGGAACGCCGGCCGCCATCGACGAGTGCCAGCTCACCGAACGCACTGCCGGCTGGAACCGAGCTGAGCCGGAACCAGCGCGTCCCGTCCGCGTTCGGCGCCTGCGCGTTCGCCAGGCCCCTGGTGACGAAGTAGAGCGCGTCCGCCGGATCTCCCTCGTCGAAGACCGTCGCGCCGCGTTCGTAGGTGCGTCGTTCGCACATCGCGCCGATGACCCGGGTGCCCTCCTTGCCGAGATCGGTGAGCAGTTCCTGCGCGCCGAGCGGGACGTGCGCGGTCGGCGGGAGGGTCGCGAGGTCCTCGCGCATCAGCAGCGCCTCCTCCGCCCATTCGAGTGCGGTCTCCAGATCGGGAACGCGCTGCGTGCTCCAGTCCCCCCGCATCAGGCGGTCGACGCCCGGAAGCCCACGCGGGTCGGCGAACAGGACGTTGACGTCCCGGCTGGCCAGCTCGTCGAGCAGCACCCGCAGGAGCTCGAGGGCGGGCTCCCGGACGGCGGCCACCCGGCGCAGGTCGAGCACCACCCAGCGGACGTCGTCCAGGTGCTGGCGGACGGTGCGCACAACCCGCTCCGCGCTGGCGAACACCAGATCGCCCTGCAGCTCGTGGATGACGATCGCGGAACCCCGTACGGCGAGGACGGCCCGTTCCCGCGCGCCTCGCATCCGCTTCGAGCTCAGCGCGTCGCCACGGTGCGTGCCCCGCACCGGGTGCGGCGGTTCTCCCTGCGGGGCAAGGAGATGCAGTGCGAACCGGGAGGCCAGCCGCTCGCAGGCGCGCACGCCGCGGACGCTGTTGCCCACCTCGTCGAGCGGCGGGCTGAAGACGCCGATCCCGAGCTGCCCGGGCAGCACCGCGCACACTCCTCCGGCGACCCCGCTCTTCGCGGGCAGGCCCACCCGGAACAGCCAGGTTCCCGCCCGGTCGTACATGCCGCAGGTCGCCATGACGGTCAGCACATGGTTGACGTGCTCCTCGTTCAGGACGCGCTCGCCGGTCAGCGGGTTCACCCCGCCGCGGGCGAGGGTGCCGGCCATCACCGCGAGGTCCGCCGCGGTAACCTCCACGGCGCACTGCCGGAAGTAGACCTCACAGATCTCGTCCACCGGCCCCCGCAGCGCCCCCGCGCCACGCATCAGGTAGCCGATCGCACGGTTTCGATCACCGGTGTCCCGCTCGGAGGCGAAGACCCGCTCATTCACGGTCAGCTGCCTGCCCGCGAACGCCGACAGACCCGTCAGGACACGGTCGAAACGCTCGGCCGCGTCACCGCCGCCCACCAGGCTGGAGGTGAGCAGCGCCCCGGCATTCACCATCGGGTTCAGCGGACGGCCGGTCTCCGGCTCGAGCGTGATCGCGTTGAAGGCGTCGCCGGTCGGCTCGACCCCGACCCTGGCCAGCACACCGTCGGTCCCGCGGTCACGCAGGGCCAGCGCGTAAACGAACGGCTTCGACACCGACTGGATCGTGAACGGGACGTCGCTGTCGCCCGCCCGGTAGCGCAGCCCGTCCATCGTCGTGACGGCGAGGCCGAACAGGGCCGGGTCCGCGGTCGCGAGCTCGGGGATGAAGCTGGCGACCTTCCCCGACCGGTCGGTGCGGAAAGCCTCATGGATGTCCGCAAGCATCCGCTCCATCGGACCGGCGTCCGGTGCTCGTAGACGGGAGTCCTTGGCTGGCCGTGCGTTCCCGCCCGCGCGCATGGATCGATGAAAACACGAACATCGCGCGGACGTGGCCGGACGAACCAGCGCCAGCCGAACGAGCGTCAGCCGGCCAGGCGCGACAGCCAGCGCCGAGGCGCGGCCGGCGCTCGCGGCACGGCCGTCAGTGGGCCGAGCGCTACAGCCGGCAGGCCTGGATACCGGAGACCAGGATCCCGCGCGCGCCGAGATCCCACAGGTCGTCCATGGTGCGGTTGACGTCGGCCTTCAGGACCATCGCCCGGACCGCGACCCAGCCCTCCCGCTGCAGCGGGGAGATCGTCGGGGATTCGTAGCCCGGGGTGACCTCGCAGGCCTTCTCCAGCACGGAGGAGGGCACGTCGTAGTCCATCATCACGTACCGCCGGGCCACCAGGACGCCCTGCACCCGGCGCAGCAGCCGCTCGTGAGCGGCCGACAGATCCGCCCCGCGCTTGGCGATCATGATTGCCTCGGAGCGCAGCACCGACTCGCCGACGAGCTCGAGCCCGGCCGCCCGCAGGGTCCGCCCGGTCTCGACGACGTCGGCCACCGCGTCCGCCACGCCGAGCCGCACGGCGGTCTCGACGGCGCCGTCCAGCTTGACGATCTGGACCGAGATGCCGCGCCCGGCGAGGTCGGTACGCACCAGGCCGGGGAACGACGTGGCGACCCGCAGCCCGTCAAGCTCCTTGATGTCGCTCATGGTGCCGGCCGGCGCCGCGTAGTGGAACGCCGACTGGCCGAACCCGAGGGGCACCAGCTCCTGCGCCGACGTGTTGCTGTCGACGAGGAGATCACGGCCGGTGATGCCGAGATCGAGCCGGCCGGTGCCGACGTACACGGCGATGTCACGCGGACGCAGAAAGAAGAACTCGATGTCGTTCTCGACGTCGGCCACCACCAGCTCGGCGGACTCCCGCCGCGCGAGGTAACCCGCGTCGCACAGCAACTGGCTGGAGGCCGCCGCGAGCCCACCCTTGTTCGGAACCGCAATACGCAGCATCATCAACACTCGCCAAAGGCACGGAGGGCCGCAAAGCGGACGACCACGGAAAGGCAGGACCTACTCACAGGTGCGAGTATACGTCGTCCAGGGAAAGGCCCAGGGAAATCATCATCAGCTGGCTCCAGTAGAGGAGCTGGGAGAGTTCCTCGGCAGCCCGCTCCCGACTCTCGTGCTCGGCGGCCATCCACGTCTCGGCGGCCTCCTCGACGAGCTTCTTGCCGAGATGATGCACGCCCAGGTCGAGCGCGGCGACAGTACCGGAGCCCGGCGTCCGCTCACGCCATTTCCCGCCGAGCTCGGCAAAGAGTTCGTCAAATGTTTTTCTCTCGCGGCCTGCTCTCGCGCCACGAGATGATCCGACGACAGACGGCAACGGTGGGGTTCCACCCGGCGTACCACCGGCGGCCGCGGACTCCCCTCCCGGGACACCCCCGCCACTCCCGCCGTCGGTGCCCCCCGCGCCGCCGGTAACGGGCGAACGAGACGCCTCGGACGCGTCGGAGAAGGCCATGTCCGCATGCTACCCGCAGTGGCGGGGACGACAGCCGGAAACGATCATCGGTGTGCGCCACCGTGTCAGGCGCCGTTGATCTCCGATATCCGGCTCGTCGGCGGTGTCCGGAAGCGGGATCATCCCCGGCCGAGATCCGGTTCCCCGCGCCCGGGACACCGTTCGTCCGCGACACCGTTCGGGACATCGTTCGGGACGTGAAGACGACACCGGCGCGACCCTCTCGGACGATGGTGTCCCATCCCGGTGAATGGTTGACTGGTTACTTGTGTCCCGTCCCGTTCTCGTCGCCACCGACCTGGACGGAACCCTGATCCGCACCGACGGCACCGTCTCCGACCGGACCAGGGACGCCCTGCGACAGGTCGAGAACTCCGGCTCCACGGTCGTGTTCGTCACCGGCCGTCCCACCCGGGTGATGGCGGACGTCGTCCGGCAGACCGCGGTCTCGGGCCTCGCCATCTGCGCGAACGGCGCACTCGTCTACGACCTCGACACCGGCGTTCCGGTAAGCCAGACGATTCTGGAGACGCCCGCGGCGTTGAAGCTGGCCGCCGCGATCCGGGCAGCGGTACCCGACGCCACCTTCGCGGTGGAGAGCGGCGTGCGATTCGGCCGCGAACCCGATTTCCTGACCATGTGGCCGGATCCGGGCGAACTGGTCGCCGGTTTCCACGAGCTGCTCGAGCACCTGCCTGCGACGAAGCTGCTGGTCCGCCGGGGCGGCGCGTCGCTGGCCGACGTGTACGAGACGGTCGTCGCCCTGGCCGGAACCGAGGCGGTCGTGACGACGTCCAGTCACGACCTGATCGAGATCGCCGGCCCGGGGGTGTCGAAGGCCGTCGCGCTGGCTGAACTGGCGAGCGAGCGCGGTGTGCTCGCCGCCGAGGTGGTCGCGTTCGGCGACATGCCCAACGACCTGCCCATGTTCGCCTGGGCCGGGCATTCGGTAGCGGTCGCCAACGCCCATCCGGACGTCCTCGCCGCCGCCGACGAGATCACCGCGTCGAACGACGACGACGGTGTCGCTCAGGTACTGGAACGGCTGTTTTCCTGAAACGACGGGCCGGCCGGGTCAGCCGTCGCCCCTCGGCCGGGCCAGGTCGGCGTACAGGGTCTTGTAACGCGAGAGGATCGGCTCCAGATCGTCCACGCCGCGGCTGGCGTACTGGTCGAAGAAGCGCGTGTAGAAGTCGACGCTTTTCCGGTCACGCAGGATCGTGGCGTCCATCGACTCCGCCAACACGACGTTGTCGTCCAGGATGGTGAACCCCTGCATAGGCGGGTAACCGAGATCAGCTGTGTCCGGAACCACTTTCACGGTCACGTTGGCGAGCTGGGCGACGGCCTCGACCCTGTCGACCTGAGCCAGCATGGCGCCCGGGGGTGCGAACCTGTTCCGGAAAACCGTCTCGAATATCACGAACTCAAATTCTCGACTCAGGTCGTATAAGAGTTCTTGACGGCGCGCACGCAGTGACACCGTCGCCGCGGTATCAGCCCATTTACTCTCCGCGTCCCCGTGCGTGAGACCGAAGTACTCATTGATTACCCGTCGAGTGTATTCACCGATCTGGAGCAGGCCGGGTATCAGGATCGGTTCCAGATTCCGGATCCGATGCGCTCGCGTTTCCTCGGCGGAGAAGTCCTGCTGACCGACAGTGCCTCTGCGGGCGGGACCACGGGTCGTGCCGGCATGGTCCTGATCCGCACCCGCCTGGTCGACGAGGCTGGAGACAAGGGCCTGCGGCGCGTCCAGGGCGACGGCAATGCGCTCCACGTCGGCGGGGGACGGCCGCGCGACACCCCGCTCGATCTTCGAGATCTTCGCCTGGCTCATGTGCACCAGCGCTCCCAGCCGCTCCCCGGTCAGCCCCCGCTCACCGCGCAGCCGAGCAAGGACGACGCCCACCGGCTCCCTGCCAGAAAGATCGCTACCGCGCTCAGTCATTTCCTTCGTCCGCCATCGGGACGCCCGGGAGGCAGGCGGTGCCGGGTCGGTGTCGCTCGCCGAGCCCAGCACCGACCGACATCGAGCCTGTCCTCGCTATATTCCTGTCGGGAGCGAATCCGCGGCGCGGAGCAGCAGCTCACGTGGGATCCGGACCCGGGCTTCCCCATCCGGGGGATCCTCGTGCGACCTCTGTTGCGGGAACACCCAGCCCTGGACGACGACGTCACCGTCGTCCGTGACGTAGATCGTCGGACAGGCGCCCCCGTTGCAGGTGGCCACAGGCACGAGTTTCATTCGCTACCTTCCCCCCTCGCGCACGCGATCTACGCGAGTGTGCTGAGACTAGCAGGGTCGGAACAGGAATAACCTGCGACTCTGCAGACTATGACGGGCACCCGGAATACTACGGCGGTCGCGGACCGGCCTGGCCCGCCGTGGACGACGCCCGCGACGCATCCCTCGACGGCCCGCACATAGATCACCATTGGCGCAATCAGCGCTGGTCACGGACTCCCAAACACGATTGACACGCCGCAACGGACCTACCTAGGTCCAATCGACGCAGCACCCTGCCGGCGGTGGTGCGGTGCGGCGTCAGCGGCCGTCCGGTGGCCCGGCTCCAGCGTGGCGACGGAGGCAGGCCCGGCGCGGCCTAGGCGCCCAGGCTCCGTACGGCGGCGATCAGAAGCTCCCGTGGGATCTCCACGAGATGCTCACCCGGAGCCAGTTCGACCTCCGCCTCATCAGCGGAGAAGCCAGGCCCCTGGACGGCGATCGTGCCGGCTTCGGTCAGATACAGCCGAGGACAGGAGCCCGCTCCACACGCGGGCGTGAGTGGGGTCATACGCATCCGGTCCGACCTCTCTTCGCGCGCCCCCCGGCCACCGCCACTGACAAATCAGGCGTGGCGTGGCGCAGCCCGGACAGACTCGCCGTCCGTTACGACGGGATCGTTGAACCGAGTAGACCACAACAGCGCACCACACTCACGGACTGCGACAGCCGACGGATCCGTACCTCTGACCCGAAAGCACCCAGAACCATAAAAATAGGACAGGAAGTAGTCATACAACTACCCGATGTTGACAGAAACGGGCATTGGACGGGATTCGCGAAAACTCGCCGATTATTCCGGCTTAAGTACTTGCGATTCGCGGCCAGGACGGTCACGATTCGTGTAGGTCCTGGCGGTGGCCAGGGCCTCAAGGTCCTCCCGCACCCGAGGAGGTGCATGGATGTCTGGCACGGGGGCATGGCCATCCACCGAACCACGATTGTCAACGCGGCCGTGGTCCCCTACGTTCACGCCTGTCCAACCATATGCGACGCGCCAGAGCATGCTTTCGCGGCCCATTCGAGGGGCTCGCCTGGAGCCAGACCGCGCTGACACAGGGCTGCGGGCGGTGTGAGATGACCGCGCTCACATCCATTGAGCCAGGAACTGAGATCCCAGTCGGGGACCTCGTCGTCATCGGTGTGGCGCTCACCGTCGTCGCCGCCTGCCTCGGCAGGCTCCGCGCCGCATTCATCCTCGGCATTCCGACACTGCTGCTAGCGGGCATCGCGACGATACTCGGCTGGTTGCTCGGCGGCACGGCCGACAGCGGCAACACAGTCCCGCCGCCGGCGCGGAGCCTGTCCCCCGAGGCCACCGCCGGCGCCGCACCCGGCGGCGGCACGCACTGGGGCGCTTTCTTCCTGACCGTGCTCGGCGCGGTGCTCATCATCCTCGGTACGGTTGTGTGGGCAATCTGGTCCAAGCGACACAGTGAGCGGTTCGAACTCGGGAACGGGGCCGGGTCAGTTCCACAGCCGGATCCCACCGCGCTGCGGTGGACACACTCCGACCTCCCCGTGTCCCTGTCGGAGCTGGACGACGACTTTTACCCCGACCTACCCGTCCAGCACCAGACGCCGCCGGACCTGAACGCATGGGCGCCGGAAACCGCACCTGCCGATGGCAGGGAGAGCACGATGGGCGGGCCCGGCCAACCGCGGAGCCGGCGGAATCACCAGGACCAGCCGACCGACCCGTTCTTCGAGAACATCGCGGCCCGCATCGACCGGATCGTCGGCCTGTATCTGAACGCGGTGACGCCCCGGCCCGGTCGTCCGGCCCGCGTCGATCTGCTCGCGCCGGATGCCCAGTACTTCGTCAGTGCACTGACCACAACACTGGACCTGTTCGGTGGCACAGCCCCGGCCGATCGGATGGAACCGCTCGTCGAAGCCGTCCGCGAGGTGGAACGTCGGTGGGACGCCGTCATCGGAACCCGGATCGGGCCGAACACGCCGGACGAGACCGAGACGGCCAGGGCGCCGTCGGCGGCCCCACCCCGACCGGCCCCGGGACGCCCGGCCCGCGATACCAAAAGCACCGACGAGCACGCCGACGTGCCACGCCCCACGGCAGCGTCGAAGCACCGGCTGCGGATACCGCCACGGCCCACGCCTCCCCCACGGCCCGCACTCCCGCTGGTGCCCGGCGGCACGAACAGCGACGGCGACCGGCGCCGCCGCAGGCTGCCGGGCGAGCATCCCGCGAGGAACCACCGGATCCGCCCGGAGCTCGACCGACCGGCGGAACCCGACGAGCCCGACGGGCCCAGCAGCCCTCGCGAGTCCGACCGGCCCGACCGGCCCGACCGCACCTGATCGCTTCCGATCACCCGGCCGGCCCGGCCACGGGCCCACGGCGACCACGAGTGACCCATCCGAATCGCGTCGACATCTGATGTCGGCGCCCGCGCGTCTCCGGGTCGGCCTCAGCTCGGGGGGAGGCCGACCCGGAGACCCACTCGCGTGCCCCTTTGTGGCTCTGTCACCGGCTCCGGTAACCCCGGCTACGCGGATCCCGGGCGGAGTCGCATGCGATGGCGCTGCCGGCGGTCGAGGAGGCCAGGATAGGAGCATGGCGACCTCCGTTCCCCGGGATCCGGCCGAGCCGGCCCTGCCGCCGCACGAGATCGACGAGGAGTTCCGCGCGCTGCCCACCGCGGCCCTCACCGACGCCGCGCTCCAGGCCGCCCGAGACCTGGGTGCCGCCCACGCCGACATCCGGATCGAACGTCTCAAGGAGTCGTCGCTGTCGTTCCGCGACGCCGGCCTGGAGAGCCGTTCGGACGGTGTCACCGCGGGCTTCGCCGTCCGCGTCGTCCACGACGGGACCTGGGGCTTCGCCGCCGGTGTGGATCTGACCGTGGATGAGGCCGTGCGGGTCGCCCGGGAGGCCGTCGCCATGGCGAAGGTGGCGCGGCCGCTGAACTCCGAGCCGGTCGAGCTGGCCGACGAGCCCGTTCACGCCGGCGCGACCTGGGTCTCCAGCTACGCCACGGACCCGTTCTCGGTCGATCCGCGCGACCAGGTCGAGCGGATCGGCGGGCTGTGCCGGTCGCTGTACTCCGCCGAGGACGTCGATCACGTCGACGGACGGTTCGCCGCCGTCATGGAGAACAAGTTCTACGCCGACACCGCCGGGACGGACACCACCCAGCAGCGGGTCCGCGTGCTCTGCCAGCTCGAGGCGACCCGGGTCGACCCGGCGGGTGGCTTCGAGTCCATGCGCACCATCGCGCCTCCGGCCGGCCGCGGCTGGGAGTGGATGGTCGGCGGCTCGGCGGCCGGCTGCTGGGACTGGGAGTCCGAGACCGAGCTCATCCCCTCGCTGCTGGCCGAGAAGGCGAAGGCGTCGTCGGTGGAACCGGGGCGCTACGACCTGGTTATCGACCCGTCGAACCTGTGGCTGACGATCCACGAGTCGGTCGGGCACGCCACCGAGCTCGACCGGGCTCTCGGCTACGAGGCCGCCTACGCCGGGACGTCCTTCGCCACGCTCGACAAGCTCGGGTCGCTGCGCTACGGATCACCGGCGATGACCGTGACCGGCGACCGGACGGCACCGCACGGCCTGGCCACCATCGGCTACGACGACGAGGGCGTGCAGACCCGCCGCTGGGACATCGTCCGCGACGGTGTCCTGGTCGGCTACCAGCTCGACCGGCGGATGGCGGCGCAGAACGCGTCCACGCTCGGCGTGGACCGCTCCAACGGCTGCGCCTTCGCGGACTCCCCCGGGCATGTACCGATCCAGCGGATGGCGAACGTCTCACTGCTCCCCGCGCCCGGCGGGCCGTCCACGGAGGACCTGATCGGCCGGGTCGACCGGGGGATCTACGTGGTCGGCGACCGGAGCTGGTCGATCGACATGCAGCGCTACAACTTCCAGTTCACCGGGCAGCGGTTCTACGAGATCCGCAAGGGCCGGATCGTCGGCCAGCTGCGCGACGTCGCCTACCAGGCGACCACCACGGACTTCTGGGGCTCGCTGGACGCCGTCGGCGGCCCCGAGACCTACGTGCTGGGCGGGGCGTTCAACTGCGGCAAGGGCCAGCCCGGCCAGGTCGCGGCGGTCAGCCACGGCTGCCCGTCGGCGCTGTTCCGCGACGTCAACATCCTGAACACGCGCCGCGAGGGCGGCCGATGAGCGAGGGGCTCCTGGTGACGGGCACGACACAGGCGATCCGTGCTTCGCACGAGATCCTCGAACGGGCGCTGGAGCTGTCCCGCGCGGACGGCGCGATCGTGATCGCCAGCGAGTCGAGCACGGTGAACCTGCGCTGGGCGAACAACACGCTCACCACGAACGGTGCCGCGCGTGACCGCTCCGTGACCATCATCAGCGTGATCGGGCGCTCGTTCGGGGTGCGCTCCACCTCGACGGTGGACGGGCCGGGCGTCGGGGCCGATCTGGCGGGCCTGGAGGCGCTGGTCCGCGCATCCGAGGCGGCCGCACGCGAATCAGACGACGCCGAGGACTACAGCGACCTGGTCGTGCCCGCGGCGGCGGCGGTCGGCGGCCGGTCCTTCACCGACCCGGCCGAGCGGACCAGCAGCGAGGTGTTCGCCTCCTTCGCCGACGACCTGGCCGAGGCGTTCGGCGCGGCGCGGGCGGAGGGCCGGCGCCTGTTCGGTTTCGCCGAGCACGACCGCACCACGACCTGGCTCGGGACGTCGACCGGCCTGCGGCTGCGGCACAGCCAGCCCACCGGCTCGGTGGAGTGGAACGCGAAGAGCGCCGCCCCCGGTGGCTCCGTGTGGCACGGGCAGTCCACCCAGGACTTCACCGATGTGGACGTCGCCGCGACCGACGCGCGTCTGCGGGCCCGGCTGCGCTGGTGCGACCGGTCGGTGGAGCTGCCGGCCGGCCGGTACGAGACGCTTCTCCCCCCCTCCGCCGTCGCCGACCTCATGGTCTACCTGTACTGGTCGGCGGCCGGGCGGGACGCCGCCGAGGGACGCACGGTGTTCAGTCGCGCCGGCGGCGGGACGCGCGTGGGCGAGGCGCTCGGCCCCGCCGGCCTGCGCCTGTGGAGCGACCCCAGCGCGGCGGGCCTGACGAGCGCGCCGTTCGTGACGGCTGGTGCGTCCTCGGCGACCTCGAGTGTCTTCGACAACGGGCTGCCGCTGGGACCGACCGACTGGATCCGGGACGGTCGTCTCAACGCGCTTGTCCAGACCCGCTCGTCGGCGCGCGCCGCGAGCCTGGCCGCCCCGGCCGCCGCGCCGAACAGCACCAGCAACAGCTCCGGCAACGGCATCAGCGCCGGCGCGGCCGGCCTCGCCGGTCAGGGCATCGCCGTGACCCCCTTCGTCGACAACCTGCTCCTCGACGGCGGCGGCACCGCCACCCTGGACGAGATGATCACCTCGACGCGGCGCGGCCTGCTCCTGACCTGCCTGTGGTACATCCGGGAGGTCGACCCGCAGGTCCTGCTACTCACCGGCCTCACCCGGGACGGCGTCTTTCTCATCGAAAACGGTGAGGTCGTCGGGGCGGTCAACAACTTCCGGTTCAACGAGTCGCCGGTGGACCTGCTGGGCCGCATCGCCGAGATCGGTGCCAGCACGCGGACGATGCCGCGGGAATGGGCCGACTGGTTCACGCTGGCCAGAATGCCCGCGCTGCGGATTCCGGACTTCAACATGAGCTCGGTGAGCCCGGCGAGCTGACCCGCCCGACGCCGGCACCAGGCGGGTGCCGGCGTCGCCGGCGTCAGAGGTAGGCGCCGCCGAACGGCTCGTTGTCGCCCTGCTGCTGCCCGCTGGGCAGAGCCCGGCGACGCATCTCCTCGAGCTGCGCCCGCGCCGCCATCTGCTGGGCGAACAGCGCGGTCTGCAACCCGTGGAAGAGCCCCTCGAGCCAGCCGACGAGCTGCGCCTGGGCGATCCGCAGCTCCCCGTCGGAGGGGGTCGCGTCCTCGTCGAACGGCAGCGACAGGCGGTCGAGCTCCGCGCGTAGCTCCGGGGCGAGCCCGTCCGAGAGCTCGGTGATCGAGCTCTGGTGGATCTGCCGGAGCCGGACGCGGCTGGCGTCGTCGAGCGGTGCGGCCCGCACCTCCTCGAGCAGCTGCTTGATCATGGTGCCGATCCGCATGACCTTGTCCGGCTGGGACACCATGCCGGCGAAGGGGTTCTTGCCCTCGCCCGGCCCATCGTCGCCGGCCCGCCCGCCGTGCCCCGCGGAAGGCGTGAGCGGGACGCCTACCGCGCCGGGGGCCTCCTGCAGGGCGCCGTCCGGGCCGACGACGACGACACGGGGTTCCGGTTGGTCTGTCATGCCCACCATCCTGCCCTCCTGGTCGGACGAATCCATCCCGGTGGCACGTCGAACATCTCGTCCGGTCACGGCACGTTCACCCCGGCGGCCGAGCCGCCCGACTCAGCCGCCCACCGTCATGACGACCTTGCCCACGTGCCCGGACTCCTCCAGCACCCGGTGGGCCGTGGCGACCTCGGTTATCGGCAGGACACGGTCGATCACTGGCCGGATCCGCCCGGCGGCGACCTCCGGCCAGAACTCCTCGCGCACGCCCGCGACGATCCGGGCCTTCTGCGCGTCCGGACGGGCGCGCAGCGAGAGCGCGTGCACGCTGGCCCGCTTGGGGAGCAGGGCGCCCAGGTTCAGGGTGCCCTTGGTGCCGCCCTGCAGCCCGATCACGACGAGGCGGCCCTCGGTCGCCAGCAGGTCCACGTTGCGCTCCAGGTACGACGCGCCCATGTTGTCGAGAATGACGTCGGCGCCGTGGCCGCCGGTCTCCGCCCGCACCCGGGCGACGAAATCCTCGTCCCGGTAGGCGACCGTGATGTGCGCGCCGAGCTCGCGGCAGCGGACGAGCTTCTCCGCGCTGCCCGCCGTCGTGGCGACCACCGCGGACGGGCGCAGCGCCCGCACAGCCTGGATCGCGAAGGTGCCGATGCCGGACGCGCCGCCGTGGACGAGAAAGACCTCGCCGTCCGCCAGGGCCGCGCGCTCGAAGACCGTGGAGTGCACGGTGCACGCGACCTCGGGCAGGCCCGCGGCATGGATGAGGTCGACCCCGGAGGGAACCGGCAGCAGCTGGGCCGCCGGGACATTGACCTGGGTCGCGTATCCCCCGCCCACCAGCAGCGCGCACACCTCGTCGCCCAGGGCGAAACCGTCGACCCCGGGGCCCAGCGCGGCCACCCGGCCGGAGCACTCCATCCCGATGATCTCGGTCGCGCCGCGGGGCGGGGGATAGAAGCCCTGCCGCTGCAGCAGATCCGCCCGGTTCACGGCCGTCGCCACGATGTCGACGGTGACCTCACCGTTGCCGGGCGGCGGGAGGTCGGGCACCTCCGACCAGCTCATGACGTCGGGTCCACCGGGAGCGCTCACCGTCACCGCATGCACGGACTTCACTGTACGGCGCGGGCCGGGTGCGCCGGCGCGAGCTCAGACGGGTTCCGGCTCCGGTTCCGGCCGTTCGGGGGCCGGCGGGGTGAAAGGGGACGGCTCGTGCGGCGCGGGCGGAAGGTCGGGGGTGTCGGGGAGCAACGGCCCGGGATCGTCCGGTATCGGGGCGTCCGGGTCGAGCGGGGGCGGGGCGGGCCGCCGCGGGGTGGCGACCGGCGCGCGCGCCGGGCCGGGCGACTCCAGGGCAGGCGGCACTCGAGCGGTCAGCTCCAGGGCAGGCGGCACCCGAGCAGTCAGCGCAGACATAGACATCGCCTACCCCGCACCCCGTCCGCGGGAAACATCGCCGTTCAGCGCCGACGGTCATGAAGCCCCCGCCGCGAAACCCCCGACCGCGACAGCCCCGCCTCCGACAGCCCCGCCTCCGGCAGCCCCAGGCGCGTGAACCCCAGGAGGGACGGCACCAGCCCGGCACGAGATACCACCGCCCGAGCCTGGAACGGGTACCGCCAGGTCACGCGCCCAGCCAGGAAACGAATCCGGCCAGGAGGCGATTTCGTCGGGATGTACCCCTTTCGCGATACTTCCGGCACGGAGTACCGTCCGGTCGAGCGGCGATGTCGTACCCGTTAACAAGGATCTCCCGCGGCCGCGGCGGAGACGCCCGTGGACACACGAGTATCGCCAAGACCAGCCGTGGGAGTGTGCCTGGTGAGTGTGGACAGCGCCGCGGACGTCGGCGTCCATGCGCCACGCCTGCCCACCGGCCGGGCGCGTCCGCCACGACCGGACCAGAGCGCGGGGGCGCACCGTGGACGCGGACCGCACTGGTACCCGGACTCCCTGGCCGCGGGCGTGAGCACCGATGCGGCCGCCAGCGGCGCCCTGCCCCAGCGCCAGGGCTCCGACGACGGGCTCACCGGCTCCGATGATCGGCTCCTGGGCCGGCACACGGCCCGGGACGAGGCGGGGTGGTCCGACCTGGAGGACCCCGAGCCTGTTCCGGGCGAGGCGGCTGGGCCGGAGTCTGCCGGCGGCACGGGCACGCCCCTGAACGCGCCGGTCGAGTTCCGGGAGTTCTTCGAGCGCCACCACCGCGAGCTGTCGCGTTTCGCCTATCTGCTCACCGGCGACCACGACGCGGCTGACGACCTCACCGCCGAGGCGCTCACGGCCGCCTGGTCCAAGTGGGAGCGGGTCAGCAGCGCGGACAGCCCACTCGCCTACGTGCGGCGCATCGTGGCGAATCTGGCCACCAGCCGGCTGCGGCGGGTGATCCGGGAACGCCGGGGGATGACCGTCCTCGGCATGCTGGCCGAACGTACCGAGCACGCTGCGGACGACGCCGACGTTCCCGCCGCCGTGGACCTGCGCGCCGCGCTGATGACCCTTCCAGCCAGGAAGCGGGCGTGTGTCGTGCTGCGGTACGCCTTCGACCTGTCCGAGGCGGACACTGCCCGGACGCTGGGAATCTCCGTCGGAACGGTGAAGAGCCAGACATCCAAGGCGGTGGCCGAGCTCGAACGGGTACTCGGCACCAGGCCCGAACTGACCCACTCCGACCCGCCGGACGGCACCCCGGCCCGAAAACCGGACGCGCGCCCCCTGGCCCCGCAGGCACCGCGCCGAGCCGGTGCCACGCGCGGCCGCCGGCGTGCGGCCGGCGGAACGGATCCGGCGAGCGTCGCCCGGTCGGCGCTGAACCGGCTGCGCGACAGCGAGGCACCCGGACGGCTCCGCGGCAGCGAGGGCTGAGAACACTCCCAAGACCCCGGAGCGCACAAAGGAGGACCCACCAGCACGTTCCTCCGGCGAGACGCCCTCGGATCCTGGAGACCTCACACCATGACTGTGTACGGCGGTGAGCGGTACCCACGACGATCGCGGGTCTCATAATGGACATGTCATGATCAGGGACCGTTTCATCTCGAGCTCTTCCCGCCGCCGGGTGGACGGTCACGGCACCGCGGGCGGTCAGGCTGGCACCGGCGATCGAGCTGAGACCGGCTCGGTGGCGGCCTCGGCGCCCGTCAGCGACGGCTCCGGAGCGGCCACGGCCACGCCGCCGTCCTCCCAAGATTTCACCAGCACGCTGCGGTCCCTACTGGCCCGCGAGCTCACGGAGCACGATCCGGACACAGAACGCATCCGTGCCCGCATCGCCGCGATGGACCCGTCGGCAGCCCGGCACCTGGCGCCCGCGGCCCGGCCGGTCGATCACCCGGTGATCCCGGCGCCGAGAACAACGCCGCTGGCAGGGACGACATCCCCGGCAGGAGCACCGCCGCCAACAGGACCAACGCCGTCGACAGGACCAGTAGAACCAGGACCGGCAGGAACCCCACCGCCAGCGGGAGCAGCCGCACGCCCGCGCGCGACCGCGCGCCAGCGCCGCCCTCGCCGGACGCGGCCACGCCTGCTCATCCCCACGGTCGTGGGCACGGCCGCGACCGCCCTGGTCGGCGTCGTCCTGCTGAGCGGCACCCTGTTCACCCCCCGGCCGGACACGGGCACCGTGACGGCCGCGCCGACCCGGATTCCCCGCACAGCCTCCGCCGATGCCGGAAATGCGTCACCGGCCGACAGCCTCGGCGTCACCCCCGCTCCGAGTAGCGCCGGGCCACCGAGTCCGGCGCCGGGCGACGGGGACCCGGCCGTGCTGAGCCCCGAAGGTCTTCCGTCCCAGGGCGCGGGCACGAGCGCGGCACCGTCCGGCGCGCCGGACGGACCGGCGTCCCAATCTGACCAGGGGACGGGCGGATCGGCGCCGCAGGACACCCGGCCGGGCAGTGGCGGCAGCGGCGGCAACGACGCCGCTCCCCGCCGCGACGACTCGCGCCACTCCGGCGACTGGGACGGCTCCGGCTCCGCGGACCGCGGCTCCGGCGAAGCCGACACGCCCCCGGGTCGCGACGGCGCACGGCGTGACTCCGGCGACTCCGGCGACTCCGGCGGTTCAGGTGGCTCGGGCGGTGTCAGCGTGTCCACGGCGCCGTTCAGCCGCGGCCAGGAAGTGAGCCTGCCGACGGCGGGGTGCCTCGACTGGGTCCTGTTCGGCGCGGACGGCGTCCAGACCCGGGCCGACATCCCGCGGCCCGGGATCGGCACCGCCCGGATCGAGCGCGGCCCCGGCTCCGGCTCGGGCGGATTCGCCAACCGCTTCTCCTGGCACGGCGGCCGGCCCGTCAGCTCCGGTTCCCGCGACGACGACCGACTGGTCGTCGAGGGCTCCGTACGGCTGGACGTGGCCCTGGCCGGCCAGGCGCGGCGCCTCGATCTCTATCTGGGCTCCCCGGACGGCAGCGTGCGCGTCACCGTGGGCGATGGTCGGAACGCCTGGTCGCGCAGCGTGGCACTAAGTGCCCGGCAGCGGGGGGACGCCGACGGGGTGCTCTCCGTGTGGCTTCCCCGCGGTCAGGGCTCGATCGCCGTCACCGTGGCGGCCGGTTCGGGCGTCGGGCTACTCACGCTCGCGGCGGGAGTCCTCTACTGAGGACTGCCGCGGCACGGGTTCCGAACCGCTTCAGCCACGCCACACAGTAGCCAACCAAAGAACACGAAAGACACCAGGCAAACACCGATACCCATCAAAGGACTCTTCCCAGACAACAGAAAAAAACATCGCGAAAGATGGCAACCTGGCACACGGTCCGAAGCGACTGGACATATGAACGCACCGCCGTACTCCGCGCCAGGTTGCGGTGGTCGTTCCGGCCCGCCCGATCCCCGCTAACCCCCCCCAGCCGGGCGGGCGGGCCGCACACAGCGCGGAAGCTCGAACACCAGGTACGCCGCTCGGCAAACGAAGCGCCCTCCGCCGAGCGGTACCAGAGCTCCGTCCGGTGGGAGGGTTACTTTCCGCCCGTCAGGCCCTCCCACCACACTTCCCCATGGCGCCCTCTCCCGCCGGCCGGCCCAGTCAGGCACCTCCCGGTGGCCCTTGGCCCGGATCACACTGTGATCCGGGCCAATCGCCCGGTCGGACCAGTCGGAGCGGCCCCGGCAGGAGGCGTCCGCCACGTCCGGATCGTCTGTTGTACCCGCCGGCCCAACCCGGCGGGTAGCGTCGGTCCCGTGCGCAGGATCCTGCTCTCCCCGTGGTGGCTCGCCCGTCACGCGCTCGCGCTCCTCCTGATCGCGTTCTTCCTCCGGATGGGCGTCTGGCAGTGGACGAAGGGCGAATCCGATCACGGCAGCATGCAGAACCTCTTCTACGGCGTCGAATGGCCGATGTTCGCCGCGTTCGTCGTCTACTGGTGGTATCGCATGATCTCCGAGGATCTCCGCCCACGCGACCCCGACGATCCGGGACCCCAGTGGGGCAAGGGCGGGCGCATCGCGCCCGAGGCGCCCGCTCCCACGGGCGGCGACCCCCTGAACGGACCAGGCTCACTCGTGGCCGTACCGCGCCAGGGGAAAGCCGGAACCGTGGCGGTGACGTCCGCGCCGGCCCGGCTCGGCCGTCCGACGGCTGGTGATCCGCTGGCTGGTGATCCGCTGGCCGAGGTGGAGACCGACGAGGACCGCGAGCTCGCCGCCTACAACCGCTATCTCGCGTCGCTGTACGAACGCGACGCCGCTGGCTCCGACAACGACACCAAGGGAGACCGCCGGTGACGGCATCCTCCGACCCCGTGACGTCACGGTCGGCCGCCCCGGCGTCCGGTCGGCCGGCAACGCCCGGTGGGGGGCGTTCCGCGCCCGCCGCGGTCAGGTCCGCGCTCCTGCGCTACCAGATCATCGCCTATGTGGTCGGCGTCGTCCTGATCGCGCTGGTCGTGGTCGGAGTGCCGCTGAAGTACCTGGCGGACGAGCCGTCCGTCGTGGCGGCCATCGGGCCGATCCACGGCGTGCTCTACATGGTCTACCTGGCGGCGACGCTCGATCTGGCGAGCCGGATCCGCCTCCCGTCCAGCCGGACCGTCCTGGTCATGCTCGCGGGCACGATCCCCTTCCTGTCCTTCGTCGCGGAGCGGAAGATCGCCGGGCTCGTCCGCGCCGGGCTCGCCGGCGCTGCCGGCACCGGCCGGGCACCCGTCTAGGCACCGCACCCACCCCGCCGCTGCCGGCAGCAGACCAGGTCGTCAGGTCGCCGGGACGTCGGCCTCGCTCCCCCGCGGCTCGGGGAGGTCCACGAACGGCGGGCGCCGGATCCTGGTCGCGACGGTGACGGGAAGGGTCTCCCCGGCCGCGAGTCGGCGCGGCCGGGCGAGCCCGAACGGCCGCGCCGCGAGGACCTGAGCCCGCTCCATCCCGAACGCGAAGTACCGCCCGTCGGACCAGACCACAAGCTCGTCCGCACGCCGGCCACCACGGCTCACGATCATCCGCCGGCGGCCCGGCTCCCAGACGATCGCCAGCAGGTGCTCCCCCAGCGTCTCCAGCGCGCGCTGGCCAGCCGCCCGGTACGCACGCATCAGCGCGGACGCGACTCCCGTGCCGTGATCTCCGTCAGCCGCCCGGTCCCGCTCCCCGCGCGATCCCAGATCACCGAGCTCATCGTCAACAGTCCCGCTGGCATCACCCAGATCACCTGGGTCCCTCCGTTTTCCGAGGTGGACGGCGTCTCCGTCCGGTTTCCCCCCGCGCAGCGAGCGCAGCGGCACCGGCCGCCATGATCTCCCCGGCCGTAGCACGGTCACCGACCCCACGCCGGGGACGACCCACCCGTCCGCGGCATGCTCCGCGATCACGATGACCAGCCCGGACGGCCCCACAAGCACGGACGGCATCGGGCCGGTGGCGCTGTCAGCGGCCGTCACCACCCCGAACGGACCATCCAGGTGCACGCGACGCGCGGCGGGCAGACCGATCGAGGAAGCCGCGAGCATCCCGGTCAGCGCCGAGTGACGGACATCCGCGCCGTCCAGCCGCAGCAGCCCGCACACGGTCATGCCGTCCTCCCGCCCCGCGCACGCCCTAGCGGAACGCCCAACCGCGCTCCCGCGCCGGAACGTAGCAGCTCGAGGACCCGCCGACCGGGCCGTTGCGCCCTATGGCCGGCTCGTCCGCGCCAGATTGCCCCGCGGGACCCGTCAGCCGGTCGGTGTCAGGCGACGTTCCACTCGTCGCGGGCGGCGTCCGCGGGGACGTCGGGCCCGGCCTCCGCGCCCTCTGCTGGACGTCGACGCTGGTCCGGGATCCGCTTCGGCTTACGCGGGGCGATCTCGGGCGCGGCCGGGCACTCGACGAGATGATCGTCGAACCCGACCGCCGACGGCCAGATCTGATGACACGCCCGGCAGTGGGCTGCCTCAAGATCGGACCAGTGCTCGGCGCAGCCGCCACAGCTCATCGCGGTGGGGAAGTCGCGCAGGCGCGCGGGCTGACGGGAGGACTCGACCGGCATGGGCAGCGCCTGCTGGGCGGACGGGCCCGGACGGATCGGCAACGTCACCGAAACGGCACGTGGGGCGGTGTTCGGCGCGAGCGGGGCCGGGATCGCGCGCCGACCAGTAGAGCGGCGGGGAGGCACCGGGCCATCCTGTCGTACACCGGCACAAGCGTCACGCAACCGGGCGTCGACTCTTCAGAGTTCTTGTTCGTACGGCCCGCTTTTGGCCCTTCCAGGCGGCCACGCAGGCCCGCTACCTGGGCTCCCGCGCGAAGGACGCACGATCGCGCCGCAGACCCACCTGCGGGGCGCGTCCACCTCCCGGGGGGACCTGGCCTGATCGGGTGAGTCCAGACGATCACTTCACCGGTCCGTTCGGATGGGTGGTGGGCACCGGATCCCCCCGGACTGGTGCCCACCACCTACCGCACGCCGCCCCCGTGCCGGCGTGCGCCCAAGCCGCGGGTGTGATTGGACGTTGGCCCCCCGACCAAAGCGCCCTACCCCCGTCACCCGCTTGCCATCACCGAGTCTGCCGCCACCCCCCGATGCCGTCACGACCCCATATGCGCCGCCCGCCCGTCCCCCGCCCGGGGGTCCGGCCCCCCGGGAGATCCCGCATGGCCGGGCCCGAAAACCACGAAGCCCTGAACCCAGGATCGTGGGTTCAGGGCCATGTCGATGTCCCGAGACATCACAGAGCGGAGGGCGTGGGATTCGAACCCACGAAGAGGATCACTCCCCTTAGCGGTTTTCAAGAACGAGGAACACCCGAATACGCACGATCGGCTGTAGCCGTTTTCCCTTGTGCCACAGCGGTTTCTGACTCGCGGAGGGGTGCGGACGACCGGCCGAAAACGGCCGGAACCGCTACCGGCGCGGGCACCGTGTGGGCACCAGTGCGGGCACCGCGCGCTGGTGACGGTCGGTCACCCGTCCGCCTTGTCGGGGCGGTTCTTCTTGATCCATTCCTCGACGTCGCTCTCGGCCCACACCCGGATGTGGCCTACCTCCCCCACCGGGTCGGGAAAGTCGTCGCGGTGGGAGAGCTGGCGCACGCGCTCTGAGCTGACCTTGAGCCGGCCGGCGACGTCCTTGGACGTCCAGAGCTTCGGAATCCCCATGGGCGAAATGGTACTTGCGCAGTACCCAAGGGGCGCGTAGTTTGGGCACTGCCCAAGTGGTCCTGGCCGAGGCTCCTACCCCCCGGCCAGGACCCGATCCGATCCTGAGCAAGCAGGAGCGAACCGTGTCCCACATCTTCTCAGTCGTGGCGTTCATCGCCACGATGCTGCTCACCCTCACCCGGCGGATCTCGCCGACCGAGCGCGCCAGGGTCGTCATCCGGCACGCGCACCTGGCCGGATCCGGCCTGCCCGTCACCCGGGCGGACGTCATCGCCGACCTGGCCACCCTCGACGGACGAGGCTTTCCAGATGGAAAGCCTGCCGTCACCCCGGATCCGGAACCGCCACTCCCGGATCCGGCCCCTGACGACATCGTCACCCTCGACGTCGCGGCCGCCCGGCTCAGCGTCTCCGTAGCCACCATCCGCCGGTACTGCGCACCCTCGTCGGGCAGGCTGATCCGAGCCGGATCCGGTGTCACCCGCGCGTCTCTCGAGGCCGTGGCGGCGACCCGATGAGCACCCGGCTTACCTCGTCGCTGTACATCGACCCGACCGACCTGGCGCCACGGTTCGAGCTGGCAACGCTGCCCGATCTGCCCCCGCAGGTGATCCTGCCGGGCGAGATCCGGATGTCCGCCTCGTTCTCGGCGGAGGACCAGGCGGCGGCCGAGTGGTTCCACCAGCTGGCAGCGGTGGCGGAGCAGGCCGCGGCGTGGCACACCGCCCGCACTGGCGGTGCCCTGTGAGCGTCAGCGACTTCGGTATCGGCGAGCGGTTCGAGATGGCGCAGATGCTGTCGAACCTGGCTGCGATGGCGGTCACCGTCGACGACTCCCGCGCCGAGCCGGACATGCTCACCGACGCCGCGGCTATCGAGCTGCTGCCCCTGGTGCGCCAGCTCGACCGGGCCATCCGGGCCCACGCCCGTTCCGACTACGAGCACGGCGTCGCCTACGCGCTGCTGGCCGATCTGAACCTTGGGGGTTCCCTGTGAGCACGTGGAAGCCGAGCCCGACGCAGCGCCGGATGGACACGGCCTGGATGCTCACGGACATCAGCCGGGCGCTGCTCGGGCCGACGGAGTACGAGGAACTGAGCGACAGCACGGTGGAACTGCTGTCGCGGCTGACGTCGGTGTTGATGGGTGTGGCCGACGCCTGCGGTGACCGGGACGACCGGGCGACGTGGGCGGCAGCCGGACAGCCGGAGCAGGCGCCGGACCGAGACCCGGACATCAACGTGACCGACGCCGAGTTGATCGTCGATGTGGCGGAGCGGATGTTCACGGGCGCGTTCCGCCGACGGAACGATGAGCGGCGCGCCGCGCGGGACCGGGCGGCTGAGGCTGAGCAGGACGCTGCCTGACCGTTCGACCAGGGCCCGCCCGGCACTCCACCCGGGCGGGCCTTCCGCTGTCCTGGGAGCTGTCGCCTGTCGTGTCGTGTCGCCTGTCGCCTGCTGTCGTGTCGCCCCCGTAAGGCCTGCTCAGGGGGTCAGGCGACAGTCGCGGGGACAGGACACGACAGGCGACACGACAGGCGACAGTGGGGACGACAGCCTTGGTCTGGGCAACGCTGTCGGGGCGGTCAGTGCTCGTCGCGCCAGCCGGGGCGGTGCCGGTCAAGCCAAGCCTCGACGTCCGCGCGCAGCCACAGCCGGAGCTGCGGGTGGTCAAGCCACGGGTCGGGCCAGGACTTGTCCCGAGACAGCTGGTAGGCGCGCGCCTTGCCGACTCCGAGGAGGGCCCGTACACCGGCGATGTCGATCAGGTCGCCGGGGCGGGCCGGCTCGTCGGCAGGTGTGGCCACGGTCGGCATGCTCGGCGAGACCGGCCGGATAGGCCGGCAGGTCTACCCGCCCGGGTGGGGACGCGCTAGCGTGACCACCTCGTAGCGCGCCGTCCTGGACGCGCAGAAAGAGATGGCCCGGTCGGTCGTGACACCGCCGGGCCCGAGCGGAGGAGACCCGCCCGATGGCTACAGCATGCCCTGACCGCGAGCCGCTGCGCCCCGCCCCGCGCATCCCCCAGGCGCCCCGCCGGCCCGAGGTGCACGTCCTGCCGCACAGCGGCGGGACCACCGTCCAGATCGACCACGGCGTCACCGCGGCGGAGATCGGGCTGGCGCTCCAGCTCCAGGTGCCCGCGCTCGCCCCGTGGCTCGGGACCGCCGTCGACGAGGATGGCGTCGCGGAGATGCAGTTCGGCCGGCCCGGCCCGATCCCGCGGTGACCGCCGCGCACGTGGCCGCGGCCCGCCACCGCGCGGCGGCCGCCAGAGGGAAGCTGCGGATGCCGATGGTCGGGCTCGTCGTCGAGGACGACCAGGGCGCCGACGTCGAGGTTGTCAGCCCGTTCGGGTCGGAGACGACGGCGCGGCAGTGGGCGGCGCTGGAAGGCATCGCCCGGTACCGGCTGCTGCCCGCGCGTCTCGCCGGGGCACGGCGGTGACCGGGCCCGTCCGGGTGGTGGAGCTGGCCGTGCCGGCGGGCAGCTCTCGAGACGCGTTGCTCGGGATGATCCTTGAGCGGGTGCCGGCGGATGCGCGGTTGACGTGGGCGCAGACGTACGAGGGTGGCGCCCTGGACCACGTTCTCGTCTGGGAGGAAGACCCGTCGGCTCCGGTCTCGAGCTGACGTCGGACGCGACGAAACGGCCCGTCCCCATCACACCGGGGGCGGGCCGTTCGCGCGTCTGCGTGGATCCGAGGGCCTCGACGGTGGTCAGGCGCCGTAGCCCAGGGCGGCCAGGTGCCGCCGGGCGGCCATCTCGCCGCGGAGATCTCCGGCCTCGACGCATCCCCACACCCGCACCGACAGCCGGGCCGGCTCACCATCGCCGAGCGGGTAGCGCGGGAGCGCCTCGAGGTCCGCGCGGAACAGGGCGACCGCGTCCTTGGCGGCCAGGCGGCCGGCGACCTCGAGGGCCTGGCCGATGGCGTCGATGCGGCGCCACCACAGCCGGGCGACCTCGAGAACCTCGTCGTCCAACCCGTGCTGCACCGGCACGGCCGGGACGTCACCCGGGCAGACGATGGTCACCCGGGGCCGGTCCAGCCGGCCGGGGGCCATCCGCTCACCAACCCGGCCGGCGGCGGCGATGACAGCATCCTGCCGGATGCCGCCGTAGGTGTCCGGCAGGACGGGCAGGCTCGCGCACGGGTCGGCCAGGTCCAGCTCCCACGGGTCCAGCCCGACGGACAGCCCGGCCACCAGGTGGGCACTGGCGTGCCAGGAACACTCGGCGCGGGCAACGGGGTCGGCGCTCTCGCTGATCGGGCGGTGCGTGTGAACAGGGTCCATGATCGTTGTCACTTCTTCTCCTTCGAGGCGGGCCGCACGTCGCGGTAGCCGAGGGCAACCGCGGTGACGGCGAACAGGGCGGCGGCGATCGTGAGGGTGACCAGCCGGGCGGCCACCCAGCCGACGAGGTAGGGCGCGGCAGCCAGGACGGTCAGCACGACCCGCGCCAGGTCGACATCGCGGGCCCGGCCGCGGATGGCGCCGGCGTCGATCGCGATCACGCGGCCCACCCGGGGGCGGCGCGGTAGGCACCGCCGGCCCGCTCAGCGGAACGAGCCCGGTCCATCAGGTCGCGCAGTCCTGCCGGCGGCGGGGCGGACGTGTACGGCAGCGTCTCGGCGCAGCCCGGCGGGCAGGGCACGCTCCGGCCGCACCAGTGGCCATGACGAGCACGGTCTGACCAGTGAGTCATCGGCTGTCCGGCGTGGCCGCGGTCCTCTCGCTGCGACGGCAGCCGGGTACGCGGGGTGGAGAGGATGCGCTCAAGCTCCGCCCCCTTGACGCCGTCCGCGCCGCGGGCGACGAGCAGCTCCGCCAGGTGCTCCAGCGTGCCGGCACGCTCCGTGAGGATGGCGCGGGCCTGATCTTCCATGGCGCGGATGACGGCCGGATCGTCGCCGAGCACGGCGCGGGCCTGGTCGAGGTCGTCGTGATGGCCCGAGACGAGATCCTGGTCGTCGCGCCAGGCCGGGCACATCCGTTCGCCGACCTTGCCGGCCAGCGCCACCACGGCGGACTCCACGCGGGCAAGGTCGGTGCTGCCCCACGCGAAGTAGTCGGTCTGCCCCTGCCGCGCTCGGTCGGACGACGGGTCCGCCCACGCGCCGATCAGCTCCATGCCATAGGCGTCCGCCACGATCGCGTGCGCACCCTCGTGGTAGGCGGTCAGCAGCGGGTTGGCGACGTGGTAGGCCTCAGCGGCGTCCTGCGCACGCTCGACGGCGCCGGCCACGACCGCCCGGACGAACCCGTCCGCGTCGAACGGCTCCGGCTCGGCCGGGCGCTTCCACCTCGACGAACCGGCCCGCTCGAAGCGCAGCTCCCGGTGGTGGGCGGTCGCGTACTGGTACGCGGTGTAGCCGCCGCCGCGACGCAGCTCCACGCGGCTGCCGGTGACCTTGGTGACGGTCCAGAGCTGAGCGCGGTAGCGGACCTCGTCGCCGAGGTCGGGTGCCTGATGCATGGTGATGATCCTTTCGTGGTGGTGGTGGTCGACTACCAGTCGCGGGACGGGCGCCCGGGCGGGATGACCGGCGGCGGGGTGGTCCTCGTACGCCGACGGCCGCGGTGGCTCGCCCGGCCGCCCTTGGACGCACCAGCCAGGCGGTTGCAGCGGGCGTGCGCGAACCCCAGATAGCCGGTCCGGTCCTCGGTGTGGTCCAGGTGGATCTCCTGCCCGCGTACCAGCGCCTGGCCGCACCGGGTACACGGCGTACCCCAGGCCGAGGGCAGCCGGCGGGCCCGCTCCCGGCGGTGCGCGTAGCCGTATCCGCGCTCCGTCGTCGTCCCCCTGGACCTCATCCGGGCACCTCCTGCCGGTCACACATGGTCATGATCACTTGGGCTCTGTGGGGTCGGGGAGAGAAAAAAGGGAGACTGGCGGGTCGCTACGGGCTCCTGCTGGCCGTCGCCGACCCACCCCCCTACCCCGGACCACGGGGCCGCTGGCGGTCCGGAGCGGCTCGGGGTGGGGTCGTGAGGGGGGTCCGCCGGTACAGGGCCTCTCAGCCCGGCGGCCCGTCCGACAGTTCACTACCTGCGTTCGGCGTGACTGATCGGTTACGCGACCGTGTGTAGCTGGTGATGGGAGCGGCGACGGGAGCAGGGTGGGGCGGGCACCGCCAGGCCCACGCCACCGCGCACCGGCGCTGGTCATCGCACGATCACCTCGTCGAGGCGATGGCCCACGACCGTGCCGACAGGTAGCTCGGCAGCCACGTCGAGCAGGTCGGCGGCGCACGCCTCGACGTGCTCGACCTGCTCGGCGTCCATCGGGCCGAGGCCATCGACGATCAGGGCGGCGGCTTCGGCGTCCACGTGTGCGGCCAGGTACGCGGCGCGGGTGAACGCCAGCTCGGCGACGAGCGCGGTCGTGGTCGCCAGGCCAGATGCCAGACCAACCCACGACCGGCCACACCCACACGACCCGTCCGGGTCACCCTCGTCCCGGGCGCAGATGTCCGAGGCCCGGACAAGCTCCCCGGGTACCGCCCACGTGAAGTCCCCCGGCTCCTGGCCCTGGGTCTGGCGGGTGGCGACCAGGACCCGCAGCAGGGAGGGGGCGGCATCCCCTCCCCCCTCGGTTGAACGGCTCATTCCGCGATCCGGTCGACAGCCCGCTTCAGCGCGGCCTCTGCCTCGGCTGTCATCGCCGCGCGCTTCGACTCGATCGGCTTGTCGAAGTGCCGCCACGGCCGCTGTGACACCGTCCCGCGGCCGAACACCGGGTGCTGGAAGGGGGCGTCCTGGTTCAGGCGGCGAGGTAGGCCGCGGGCGTTCTTGCCGGTGATGCCGCGGGCGCCCTGGATCACCCGCACGTCCTTGGCGCGGACCTGCGTCCGGGTGTTGCGTGCCACCGTGGCGCGCAGGCTGGTACGGCCCGAGCCGGAGGCGGGCACCGTGGCGATCTGCTGCCGGACCGCCTGGACCCCGATGTCCCCGGCGGCCTTCAGCGCCTTCTTCAGTTCCTTGTCGAGGTCGGCCGAGAAGCCGCGCACTCGGCGCCGCAGGGTGGCGTAGTCGGCGGCGTCGACACCACCGAACCCACCCGAGCGACCCCCGGAACGTCCTGCACTCATGCTGATCTCCTCTCGATAACGGTTACAGGTGGCGGTGACCCTGGCAGCGACCACCGCGGCGTCACGCTCGGCGGTTCGGGTCGCAGCCATGGGCGGCGTGCCACGGGCCACAGCCGGAGCGGCACACGCTCGGCGTCCCATCGCTCGGCGACCACGCACCACTGGCACACGTACACGGACCTGGTGACCGTCATGACGGACGGGGCGGATCTCCGGCCCAGCCGGCCACGGCAGCGCGGGCACACGTCGAGCTCACCGCCGCGCAGCTGCCGGCGGACCAGGTAGCCGGCCGATGCCCTGCGCCGACGGCGGGCGTTCACAGCCCCACCTCGACGCCCGGGGCCTGGCCCTCGTCGACGAGGGCCACCGCCCGCGCCAGCTCGACGTACCCGGTACGGGCACCTGGAGCAGGAGGCCCTCCCCCCGCGGTCAGCGGCAGGCCGAGAGCTTCGGCGAGCAGGGCCAGGTCCTCCGGCCCGCGGGCATGCCGGGTGACGGTGGCCAACGCGCGTCGGGCGACCTCGACGGCCACCGGGTGGACGGGCTGCACGTCGTGCGCGATCCGGTCGTGCATGAGCACCTCCATCGGGTCGGGCCCGCCCCGGCCGTCACCGGGGCGGGCGGGGCGGTCAGGCTGCGATCTTGGGACCGATGCGGATCACCGTCGTCTCGTCCTCACCGTCCGGGCCGGACTGATACGTGGTGACGGTGGTGCGCACGGCATGCCCGGTCGATTCCAGGTGGGCAGAGATCATCGGCATGGTGTGGTCGGTGTGCCCCTGGAATGCCTCGTCGGTTGCATGGAAGGCGAACCGGGTCCGCCATTCGCACTCGGCGCACACCGTGATGGAGCTGGACTTGATCACGTGAGATCCTTCTGTTGGTCGAAGTCCGGTAGCGGCGCCGTGGGTGGTCTCCACGGCGCCGCTCGGCGTTGGTGGGTCAGGCGGTGCGGAGCGCGCTGCCACGCACCAGTACGGCCGTGCTGTCGGTCTCCACGTGCTCGCCGACGATCGTCGGAGTCGGCCCGGCGGTGCCGAGCGTCAGGCGGGCCCAGGAGACGAGCACCTTGTTACGGGCGGACAGAGCCTCAGCGATCGCGGCCTCGGTGATCTCACGCAGCGGGTTGTCCGGGATCCCCGGCACCCAGTAGGGCGCTCCCAGGTCGTCCGCGAGAGCCGCCGCGGCGTCGTACCAGGTGCGCGCCATCTCCAGGTACCGTCTGGCGACGTCGCCGATGGGCTCCACATCGCCCGGGGACTTGGAGTTGAAGAGGATCAGGGACTGGTCGTTGTCCCATGAGTCGAAGCAGGCCTCGATCCTGAAGATCCGGCTGACGTAGTCGCTCAGCGCGCGGGCAGCGTCGAGGTTGTCGAGCAGCTCGACGTCCGCGGCGCCGAGCCTGCCGAACGCCTCGACGTGGTGGCGGTGCTCGTCCTCGCTGACCATCTCGGTTGCCAGCCGGCACAGCCCGCAGGTGAACCGGTGGTCGTGCACCACGTTCTCGGTGGTCGTCATGGTGGTCTTCTCCTTGGTCGTCTGGTCGATGTCCGGTCGCGCTCCCGGCCGGCGGACCGCGCGCCCACCGCGTCGAGGTCATGCCGCCGCCGGCTCCTGCTCGACGGTCACCGCGGCGTCGAGCAGCTGGCCGTGGAACTCACCACCGCACCGGCAGGTGCAGCCGCGGGGCGGACCCACGGCGAGTAGGCACAGCTGCGAGCACTGGCCGCCGTCGATCAGCTGGCGGGCGGTGGGTGCGATCGTCACGGTGACGATCGAGGTCGTGGTCATCGGGTCTCCAGTCCGGCCCGGATCCGGGCCTCCTTGCGGTTGTGGCGCGCGACCAGCCCGGCATCGCGGCGGCGGCGCTTGGTCCGGTCCGCGGCGCGACGGGCAGCGGCGCGCCGGCCGGCGGCGGCGATCTGGCCCTCGACGCGGGCGGCCGTCTCGGCGCGGAGAGCGGCGGTGGCGATCACGACGCCTCCCGGCATCGCGGGCACCGGGGGTTGCCACCGGCGCCGTAGCGGCGGGTGGTCCGGTGGCAGGTGACGCACGGTCCGGCGGCGCCGGGCGGGATGTCGGTGGGCGCGTGGTCAGCGATGTGCAGCACGACGCCGGTGGTGACCTGTTCAGAGAGTGGGTGCATTTCAGCGTCCCCAGCGGTCCCAGCGTCCCCCCTGCCGTATTCGTGCAGGTCAGAGCCGGTGTCGTGGGGGGACGCTACGAACGGGTCAGCGTCCCCCTCGACGTCCACAGCGTCCCCCCATGCGTCGAGGGGGGACGCTGTGAAGGATTCGCTAGCGTCCCCCCTGTTTTCCCAGGTCAGCGGCCCGTTTTGGCCGTCGGGGGACGCTGGGACCGCTGTTTCGCACCTTCTCTCTGTGGATGCCGTCAGCCGGAGCAGGCGCTGCTTCTTCGGCTTCGGCCCGCGCTGGGAGTCGTCGACGTCGATCCCGATCGTGCGCAGCGCGGGTGCGAGCCGCTTGAGCTGCCCACTGGCACGGGTTGCGTCCTTCGGCCACTTCTTCGGCAGCCGGTCCGGGGTCGCCACCTTCTCCAGCAACTCCGACGCCGTCAGCAACAGGCCATCCGGCCCGGACCGGTCGACCAGCTCGACGACGGCCTTTGCGAACGGCTCGCCATCGAGGACATCGGCGACCGCGTCCCGCGCTGTGTCCTTGTAGGACTCCAGCGTCTTCCAGTCGGTCACCTTGTCGACCGCGGCCAGGACCCGGGCGAAGTCCGCCATCCGCGGACGCTCGGTCAGTACGACATCCGGCAGCGCCTTCAGGACCTTGGCGAGCAGGTCGAACAGGGACGCCAGGATCGCTGGGTGCGCGTCCGCGTAGGCGGCGTCGAGGTCGGCTTCCTCGCGCCGCGCGCTGTCGGGAATCAGGCGCAGCTCGATGGTCAGGAGCCGTTCGGCGAGGTCGCCGTTCAGCGCCCCGGCGTCGATGGTCGTCATGGCCAGGACCCGGCGGAACTCCAGCACCACCACGTCGTCATCGGTGTAGAGCGCCCGGTCGACGATGCCGTCACCGGTGACCGCGCGGCACAGCGCGTCCGACAACCAGTCCGGGACGATCGACACGTTGTCCAGGCACAGCGCCCACGAGTTGAACGCCTGCGTGGCCCACGACTTGATGTCGCGCGGCGCGGTCCGCTTCGGCGCGCCGGATGGGTCGACGATCCCGATGACCATCTTCGCCGAGTACGACTTGCCGGTGCCCTGCTCACCCCGGAACGTCAGGATCGGGTGCGGGATACCCGGGATGAACGCGGCCACCAGCCACGCCACCAGCAGCCGGAAACCGGCCTCGGTCGTGTTCAGCAGGCCGCGCAGCTTCGCCAGGCCGTCACCATCGCGTACCGGGTCCGGTAGCGGCTTCATCGCGCCCGACCGGCGGAACAGCACCGGCGACCGCCCGGCACGCTCCCAGCCGGCCGGGCCGACGATCACGCACCGGCCGTCGGATGCGCCGAGGTCGACCACGATCCGACCGTCATCGTCGCGAGCAACCCGCAGATGGGGAACCCGCGGGTCGACCGACTGTGCGATGCCCTCCAGCACGGTCATCGCGTCCGCCAGCGCGGACGCAGACGGCACCGCCCCGCCGGATGTGTCGGTGTAGATCCGGGCGAGCTGGGAGCGCAGGCCTGCCCGGCCGCGCAGCGGAAGGGCGATGTTCGGCCCGTCCGTCTTCACCCCGTACGGACGGCCGTCCTCGGACATGAACAGCTCGTACCGCTCACGGGCAAGGGTGACGAGCTGGGATGCCTGCGACGGGCCCCGCTCACCCTTCCCACCATCGGTGGCGGCCGGCGGAGCCGCGGCGGGCGCCTGGCCCTCGTCGTCGACGAGCGGGCGCAGGTCGTCCAGCCCGTGACCGGCGTTCAGGTGGTCGGAGACGTCCTTGCCTGCGGCCGGCAGCAGCATCCGCACTGACCGCACGACGGGACGCAGCGCAGCCTCGACGTGGGCCGCATGCTTGTGGCCCGGCCCGTCGTCGTCCGCGACGATCCGGACGTCGGCGGCGCCGTCGAGGGTGGTCGTGTGCTCCGGCTTCCACTTCCCGGCACCCTGTGGGCAAGTGGTGGCTGCCAGGCCGCACCCGGCGAGTCGATCAGCGTCTTTCTCGCCCTCGACGACGTAGATGGTCGTGCCGTTCTTGACCGCCTCGACGACGTCAGGCAGGCGGTACAGCGGCTTGCGGATGTCCCTGGTCTTCCACGATCCGTCGGCGGCCTGCTGGACGAACTGCTTGCGCGCGCCGTCCTTGCCCGGCTCCTTGCGGTGGACCGTGAACAGCAAGGTCCCCTGCTCGTCGGTGTACGGGTACGAGGCGACGATCTGCGGCTTCACCTGCTCGTCGCGCGGCGGGAACAGGTCGGCTTGGACCAGGCCCACGGCGGCGGTGATCGCGTCCAGGTCGCACCCGGCCTGGCAGGTCAGCAGCACCCGACTGTCGCGCCCAGTGCCAACCGACAGCGACGGCGAACCGTCCGGGTGGGCTGGGCACCGGACGTCCTGCTGCGCCCGGGTGGGGTCGATGCCCCAGCCGGTAGCGGCCGTGTATGCGTCCGCGAACCGCTCCAGCGGCGCCGCGGCAGTCACCGGCCACCCCGCAGGTCGTCCACGACGGGAGCGCCGAGGATGTCGGCAACGATCTCGACCGCTTCGGCCCGGTGCTCGACCGGCACCGACCAGTGGCCCGGCACCCAGTGGGCGCCGAGGGTGCGCAGTCCATCCCGAAGGTCGGGCGAGAACTTCGCGATCACGCGGACGTCGGTGTCGGTGACCTCGACCTGGGCGCGCGGGTTACGCTGAGATCTGTCGTCGCTGGCCGCGGAGACTCTTGCGCCGCTTTGGGAACCCATCCCGGGGCGGCGTTCTCCATTCGGGGGGCTCATCACGCGGCGGTCCCCTCCCCCGGCTCGACGCCCAGCAGGGCGAGCAACGGCCGCGTTGGCACCACATACCGTTCGCCGTGCTTCACCACGGGCACCGGGAACTGGCCAGCACGGGCAAGCTCGCGGGCCTTTGTCAGGCCCATGTCGAGCACCGATCCAGCCGTGGCCAGATCGGTTGTCACGGGCAGCGCGCGCAGCTGCGCGGCCGTCCAGCGACCGCGCTCCGGCGGAAGCTCCACCGCGCGCCGGGCCCGCAGTTCGGTCGACGCGATCACGCGGCGCTCTGTTCCGCGCTGATGCGCTCGACATAGGCAACCAGCGACGAGTGCGGGATCCGCCGGATTCCGTCGATCTTGACGCTGTCGATCTGGCCGCTCGCAAGGAGCCTGAAGAGCTTCGCCCGTGACATGTCGAGCTGTCGCGCAGCGCCTTCCGGTCGATAGAGCAGTCGCGTCGGGCCAGCGTCCGCATCCCGCGGCACGACCATGTCGGCCTCCAGTAGTCGAAGTATGGCTGACTTCGACCAGTCTTACACGATGCCGTCCCACATCGTCTAGGTGGGTCTCACTTCGTCGCTCAGGTGTGCCAAGATGCGTCCGTGGCACCCAGCGAAGGGCAACCAGGCAACGGCGGGTGGGTGCGGATCAACGATCCGCGGCTGCCCGGATGGCTCTATGTCCGGTTCGAGCCGGACGATCGCGGGCGGCTCCGTCCGCGAGACCTGTTCCTGGAGGGCGCCGACGAGCCGATCACCGCGCGGCATCTGCGCTCCGTCCCGCTGGAGGACGCCGAAGCATGGGCGAACGGGATGCGGGGGCAGGACTCGGTAGCGGGTCGCCTGCCGATCGTGGCGCCCGATCTCCGCGGCTACGCGGCCACTTTTGCCACCACCTACGGGAAGCCGGTCAGCGCGCCGACAAAGAAGGCTCCGCCGAGACCTCCAATCCCGGACGCGCCGACCGTCGAGCGCGCGCCCCTCCGGCGGCCGGAGGGACGCGCGCTCCCGGACGCCTTTCTCGAGGAGGTCGCCGGGGCCTATTCGGCGCTCGCCCAGAACGGCCAGAAGCCCGCGCCCGTCATCGCGGCCGAAGCCGAGGTGCCGGTCACGACCGTGCATCGATGGATCAAGGAAGCGCGCCGGCGTGGACTGCTCGCGCCAGCGAGACGGGGGGCCACGGGGTGAAGGTCAAGGCTGAGCGCCGGTGCGGCTGCCGGGACCCGCAGACCGGGCGGACCTACCCACGCGGGAAATGCCCGCAGCTTGAGCAGCGCACCCACGGCGCATGGGCGTACCGGTTCCGGGTCCCGAAGGAGCTGGTCCCCCTCGTCGGGAAGACGGAGATCAGCGACAGCGGGTTCGCCACGAAGAAGAAGGCCGAGGAGGGGGCCGAGGAGGCCATCGGGAAGGTCCGCGCGGGTCAGCAGGCGATCGGCGGACTCAGCGTCGGGGCCTACCTGGACGACTGGCTCACCCGGAAGCGGCGGCTACGCCCGACCGCGCGCCGCTCGTACGAGGGTCACATCCGGGTCCACCTGAAGCCCTATCTCGGCGCTCTGCCGCTCGTCGCGCTCCGGGCGCACCACATCGACCAGGCGTACCAGCAGATCCAGACCGCGAACGCCGGGAAGCCGCGGCCGACCGGCCCGGCCACCATCGCCAGGATCAACGCGACCCTGCGGAACGCGCTGAACGACGCTGTCGGGCAGCGCATGATCCCGTTCAACCCGGCGGGCGGCGTCGAGCTGCCGGAGTACTCCCAGCCGGAGGTCGACCCGTGGGGCGCCGAGGAGGTCGGCGCGTTCCTGGACCAGGCGGCGGGCGACCGGCTGTCCGCGCTCTGGGAACTGATCGCGCTGCACGGCCTGCGCCGCGGGGAGGCCTGCGGCGCCACCTGGACGGGCCTCGACGACGCCCGGTCGGTGCTGACCGTGACGCAGCAGATCACGGAGAACGGCGGCCAGTGTGGCGTCTGGGCACCGAAGACGCGATCCGGCCGGCGGGTGGTCGACCTCGACGCCACCACCCTCGGATCCCTGCTTGCGCAGAAGATCGCCCAGGACGCCGAGCGCGACACGGCCGGACCCGGGTGGAACAACGGCGCCCTACCCGACGAGCACGGTCGGCCCGTCCAGCTCGAGAACCTGATGTTCACCAGGCCCGACGGGCGGCACCTGACTCCGGTGTGGGTGTCGACGAGGATGCAGCAGATCGCCCGACAGGCCGGGCTGTGCGCCGCGGTGCGGGTCCCGGCGGCGGCGAAGACGTCGACGCTGGACGTCGGCACCCGGTACGCGGACCCGGTCGGTACCTGGACGCTGTACGTGGACCGTGAGCCGGTGTGCGACGTGACGGTCACCGCGGTGTCCGGGGTGCGCGGCGGCCGGGTCCGGCTGCACCTGGCCGAGCCGCTGCCGGTCGACGTCGAGGTCGGGGCCGAGCTCGGCCGGGACCTGCTCTCCCGTCGGCGGCTCCACGATCTGCGGCACTCCAGCGCGAGCATCCAGCTTGCCGAGGGGGTCGACCTGGCGCTCGTGTCCAAGCGGCTCGGTCACGCTACGACAGCGATCACGGGGACGCTGTACGTCCACCTGCTGCGTTCGGCCGGCCAGGGGGCGGCGGAGAAGGTGGCTGCCGCGGTGCCCCGGTCCGCACGGCGTGGGCACCCTGTGGGCACCGGCGCCGATTCCGGACCGGAGACGCAGTCCGCGACAGCGCCAGACGCCGGAAAGCGCCTGGTAGCGCGGAGGGCGTGGGATTCGAACCCACGAAGAGGATCACTCCCCTTAGCGGTTTTCAAGACCGCCGCCATCGGCCACTAGGCGAGCCCTCCTGACCTGCGGAGACTCTGCCAGGCTGTGTCCGGCTTGCCGGAGTTCGTCTGTCATGTGCCGCCGGGTACCTGACCAGGATCTCACAGCCCGCGGCCGTGGTGTCCGGGACATCACCCGACTGTCTCGGTCGGCAGACGAAAGGCCCCTGACCCCGGCTCGTCAGCCGCGGCGGAGGCGGCCCTCGAAGCCATCCCCGGCGAGTTGCTCGAAGAGCGCGCGGGCGCGGTCGTCCTCGGCGTCGAGATGATCGTCCATCGCCTCCTGGGCGTCCTGTGCGGTGAGGAAGCGCAGGCTGTCCAGCGCGCCGCAGGAGCAGGTGACCTGCCACTGGCCGTCGGCCTCCTGATCGGTCGTCGCGTCGGTGCAGCTGTCGTCGCCCAGCAGGAACATCGGCACGAAGCCGACGCCCGGTCGGCAGGCGCTCATCGAGATCTCGCCGCATCGCCTGTCCGAGGCCGAATGGCCATCCGCCGCCGCACGGGCGTCGGCTTCGGTCGGATGTTCGCCGTTGAGCTCACCACACCGGCAGTGCACCCACCACGGACCATCAGTGTCTTCGTGGTCCACCGTGTTCTCCTCCGTCGTCGGCCTCGCGCCACGCCCATCGTGCCGGTCGCCTCAGGTGGTCCGAGCAAGATCGGTTTGATTGTGTCCGGCCCGGCCGGGCACGCCAGGACTGTGACCAGTGCCCATGCACCGAACACCGCGGGGCGGCACGATCGCCACACCTCGTGGGCGGCCCAGAAGCCCACAGCGCGCGCCGCCCCCACGCCGCCCCCGTCCTCCGCGACGCCCGCCACACCCGCAGAGCCCGCGGCTGATCGGACGGTCCCGCAGGTCGACGACGCGACCTCTGCGGCGGCCGGCAAGCTCAGCGAGGCCCTCGAGTGGGTGGAGCGCGCTCGGGGCGCGCTGTACTCCTTCCACCAGCTCTCCGGCCGCGCCGATCTCATTCTCGGCGAGGCGCTGGACGCCCTGCGCGAGGCCGGGCACCCGCGGCTGGCGGCCGAGGTACGGCGGGAGCTGCACGGCCGCAACGTGCTGGACGGACGGTGGACGTTCCAGATCGTCGAGGAGTACGACGACCTGTACTACCGGCCGTTCGTCAGCACGGAGGAACGAGTGCGCGCCCTGCTCACCGACGGCCAGCGGCACGTCTACGAGGCTCGGATGAAGGCTCGCGAGCGTTCCGGGGCCGGCCGCGACCCCTGGGGCCCCGGCGCCTGATCGACCGGCTTGCGCGGGCGGTCCCGGCCGCCGTCGGACGTCTGGTCGAGCGCCGTGGCCGCGGCCGTCAGCCGGGGCTGCAGGTCGCGCAGGATGTCCAGGTAGGCGGCCCGGGAGGTCAGCGCGGCACCGGCGAGGATCTCGGGGCAGCGGTGCGCGCGGGCAGCCCTGTGGATCATGATCAGCCCGGCTGTGGCGGCCCGGCCGGAGCCGGCTTCGGGCTCGGGCGGCCGCCGCGCGGCGCCGAGGGCCGTGGCGTAGGCGGTGTACCAACGGCAGAGGTCCCGCATGTCCTCGATGAGGATGCCTTGGGCGACGGCGAAGCCGGTGGCCTCGGCGCGGCCGGCGCCGGTCGCGCGTGGGAGATCGGGCGTCAGATCGGGCGGCCAGGGGACGTCCCCGTTCCACAGGAGCTGCGCCGTCCGCCGGATACGCAGCGCGCCGGCGACGATCGTCATCAGCGCGTCGACGTCGAAGCGGCCCGGCGGCTGCTCGGCGAGGAACTGGCGTACGGCGTCGTCGAGGAGGCGGCCGGCCCGGATCGCCTCGCGGGCGGCCGGTGCCACGGCCGGATGCTCGGGGGCACCCGGCGCGTGCGGGACGACGAGATCGAGGAACGTCACCGCACTTCGGTAGGCGGATTCGGCGCGGGTCCGGATCACGGCGACCGCGCCGCGGGGCCACAGCAGGGCACCGACGACGATGCTCACCCCGAACCCGATCATGACGTCCTGGATCCGTACTATGCCCACCCGCCAGCCGGCGGGTTCGACGATGTTGAACAGCATGAGCACGGAGACCGTGAAGCCCGCCTGGCCCAGTACGAACCCCGACCTGCGGCGGGAGTAGCTCCCGAGCAGCACGGCGAGCGGGAGAACCGCCCACAGGACGGCGGTGTGGGTGCCGACGGCGACCACGAAAAGGCCACCCACGACGATGCCGACTCCGGTGCCGGCGAGCGCGCGTACCGCTGCGGAACCGGTGGCCATGGCGTTCGAGCGCAGGACGGACAAGGTCCCCAGCACGACCCAGAAGCCGTGCTGGAGCCCGGCGGCCTGGGCGATGATCACCGCCGTGGTGAGGCCGAGGGAGCCGCGCACGCTGTTGCGGAACCACACCGACCGCGGGCTGGCGTAGCCGGCGGCGAGATCGGTCGCGGCGGTTCCCCGTTCGCGCACCAGCCGGCGCGCGTGATGGAACGCGTCCACGGCGCGCCGGACGGGACTCGCCGGCGGGCGGGGCGGGAGGGGGCCGGTCACCCTCAGCACGTTCAGCGCCAGTTCCCTGGCCCCCCGGGCCAGCCGGCGCAGGCGGAACGCCTCGGCCGCGGCGAGGTCCGGTGGGCAGGCGGGCGCCGGCTCCCGCAGCTGCCGCAGCAACGCCGACCGCATCGCCCGCTCGGACCGTTCGAGTCGCGCGATCCCGAGCCGATCGTCCCCGACCCGCATCCCACCACCCCCGCCATCGGCCCTGGGCCTGGGCCTGGGCCTGGGCCGACCGTGGTCGGACGGTTCGATGCGGGTGGCCGCCGCGCGCAGCGTCGCCGTGACGGCGGCGTGCAGCTCGGCGGCCTCCGCGGGAAAGCAGGCGCGGGCGGTCCGGTCCCGCTCCGGCCACGGAAGGGCGAACGGCACCAGCCAGTTGACGTCCACCACCAGGTGGCCGAGCGCCGCCGCACGGCCACCGACCCCGGTCGGGCGGTGGGCCGTCGCGACGAACTGCCGCCGCAGCCGCCGCAGCGCCGGCCAGAGATCGGGCGCTGGACGCCGCGACACGTCGGCCGCCGGACCGCGCGACACCGCTGCCGGCGGGTCCGGTACCTGGGGCTGCCAGCTCACGGCCGTCGCGAGCGCGTGGCAGACGTCCGCCGTCTCCGCGCGCAGGCGGTCCGGCGGGCGGCGCGGCCAGAGCAGCATCGCGGCGGTGATCGAGGCGACCGAGGCCAGCCCCCAGCCGACCAGCCGTTCCGGTATCGCCGAGATCGGGCCGGGTGTCATCACAGGCAGCACGAAGGCGAGCAACGCGGATCGGCCGGCGACGGCGACCTTGGCGTTCAGCACGCCGGAGAACATCACAACGAAGGCCACAACCGCGGTCATCGACGCCGCCAGCCAGGGCGAGCGCGAGCCGAGCGTGCCGAGGACGACCATCCCGGCGCCGGTGGTGGCGAGCGTGAGGTAGGCGGTGAGCCGGGCCGGTCGGGGCCCGTCGAAGTCGACGAACTCGAGGAGCGCGTAGGCGCCGAACCAGGCGAACAGGCTCATCCGCACATCGCCGACAAGCGTGGAGACGAGGGCGAGCAGGGCGGGGGCGACGATCGCGACGCGAGCCGCCGAGGTGAGGCAGAAATGCCCGGGGTCGCTGTCGAATGCTCCGAACAGCCGCGGACGACCCGCTCCCCGCCACCACAGCTGTCGCATCAGAGTATCCGCTACCCACAGTAGCGGCGTGGGATGTGCGCCGGCCCTGCTTCAGACCACAAACTGCCTGTCTGAAGGTAGCAATCGGCACAATCTCGACCGAGCATCCCGAGCCCGGGCTCCAGAAGGACCGACTCCACGGCGCCCGACGCCACAGAGCCCGACCGGAACGACGTCCGGCCGGGCCCCGCAGCCCGGATCAGTCGACTTCCCCAGCGGGTCAGGCGTCCCGCCGCTTGGCGGCGGCGAGGCCGATCACCAGGAGGCCGAGGCAGACTGCGGCGAAGTAGATCAACGATCCCCAGGGCCCGAAGGGCAGGCCCTCGACCACCGGCGGCCCGTCGCTCGTCTCCGGCTGCCCCGCGACGATGAAGTTGTTCCCGACGATGAAGGGCAGCCAGTCCTGGATGTGGTCACCGATGCGCGGGATGACCGGCAGCAGGCTCTCCGCCAGGAACAGGTAGACGAGCATGACCACGATCGCGCCCGCGGTGTGCCGGATCAGCAGGCCGAGACCGATCGCGAAGATTGCCGCGAGAAGGTAGATCAGCCCGATCCCGAAGACGTTGCGGTACTCCTGGCTGGTGTTCAGGACCAGCGGGGCGTCCGGCTGGATCAGGCGCGCGATGCCCCAGGAGGCCACCGCGGTGATCTCGCCGACGATCCCGGCGAGGCCGGCGACGACGACCGTCTTCGCCAGCAGCGCCGGCGTCCGGCTGGGGACGGCGAGGAACGTCGACCTGATCGTCCCGAAGCGGTACTCAGTGGTGACGGCCAGCGCCGCCATCACCATCATCACGACGAGCCCGAAGTTGTATGCGAACTGCGTCACGCTCGGTGTCAGATCGGCGAGGTCACTCGGCTTGGTCGCGGCGCTGAAGACCGCGGTGAGGCCGACGGTGAGCGCGACCGCGAGGATCATGCACCACCAGGGCGAGCGGGTGGAGAAGAGCTTGATCCGCTCGACGGTGAGCAGCGTCATGGCTTGTTGACCCCCGTCCAGGCATCGGTACCAGGGCTGGTAGGCGCCGGTATCGACGGGCCGCCGGGGCCCGATGGTCCGGCGGGTGTCGCGCCCGGAGAGGTGGGAGCGGGCACCGCGCCGGGCTGCGGGCCGGGAACGCCGAGTGCGCCGGGTGCGCCGGCCGGCCCGGTGCCGACGAGCGGCCCGGTGGGGCCGACACCGCCCGCGTGATACTCGACGTCGCCGCCAGTCATCTGGATGAACGCCTGCTCCAGCGAGCCACGCGACTCGGAGAGCTCGTGCAGGACCAGCCCGACGGCGCCGGCCAGCTCGCCCACCTGCTCGGTGGAGCTGCCGCGAACCACCAGGGCGGCCGGGGTGTCGGTGGCGGCGGGTGTCTCCTGGACCGCCAGGCCCTGGCCGGTGAGGACGCCGTGCAGCCGCTCCATCTCGGGGCCGCGCACCCGCACCGAGGAGTCGGACGCCGAGTTGATGAACTCCTTGGTGCTCGTCTGCGCTATGAGTCGCCCGCGGCCGATGACGATGAGTTCCTGGGCGGTCAGCGCCATCTCGGAGAGGAGATGGCTGGACACGAACACCGTGCGGCCCTCATCGGCGAGCCGATGCATGAACTGGCGAATCCAGAGGATTCCCTCCGGGTCCAGGCCGTTCACCGGCTCGTCGAACAGCAGCACCCCGGGGTCACCGAGCAGCGCGACCGCGATCCCGAGGCGCTGGGCCATGCCGAGGGAGTAGCCTCCGGCCCGGCGCCCGGCCACCGCGGTGAGACCGACGATCTCCAGGACCTCGTCCACCCGCTTGGCGGGCAGCCGGTTGGAAGCGGCCATCCAGCGCAGGTGCGCGCGCGCCGAGCGGTTGGGGTGGACCCACTTCGCCTCGAGCAGCGCGCCGACCTCGCGCAGCGGCTCCTTGAGCTCCCGGTACCTGCGCCCGCCGATCAGGACCTTGCCGGCCGACGGGTGGTCGAGCCCGAGAATCATGCGCATCGTGGTCGACTTACCCGCGCCGTTGGGGCCCAGGAAGCCGGTCACCTTGCCGGGCTGCACCGTGAAGGTCAGGTCGTTGACGGCAACGGTACGACCGTAACGCTTGGTCAGCCCTCGTGCCTCGATCATCACCCTCCTTTCTGGATCATTCGTTATTCCTCTAGCTGATTCACCTCTGCCGTGGGGGAATCCACGGCCATCACTCACCGGATGGTGGCATCAGGGGCCGACACTTCCCGACCAGGCGAGCAAGCGGTAGACATGTGGCCTGTCGGTCTGGTGACAACCCGAAGCTTCCCCGCGGACAGTGAACAAGAACACGAGGCGCGGCAGCCATCGGGCTAACCCCCGGAAGCGGGGTCGAGACAGCCGCAGGCTTCGAGGAAACCGGAGGCCTCGGGCGGCGACGGCCTCGCGGGCCTCGGAGCCGGACCCGCGGACCCGCGGACCCCCGAGCCGGACCCGCGGGTCTCAGAGCCGGACCCGCCCGGCGAGAATCTCCTCGGCCAGCTCGGACACCCGTCGGCGGCTGCTACGCGCCGCGCGGCGCAGCCGTTCGAAGGCGGTGACGGCGTCCGTGTCCCAGACGGCCATCAGGTAGCCGACGGCCCGGTCGATGGGGACGCGGTAGTCGAGGGCGAACTGCAGCTGGCGGGCCAGCTTGGTGCTGCGGTCGGCGACCATACCGGCGAGCAGGATGCTCTCCAGCACCTGCCCGAACCGCTCGAGGGCCTCGCGCTCGGCGGAGGTCCACTCCCGGGGCGAGTCGTCGGCGACGTTCAACGTCCCGATCGGGCCGCCGCCCATCCGGATCGGCACGCCGAGGACCGCCCGCACCCCGCCGGCGAGCAGCCTGGGCCTGGCCTGCGGCCAGCGGGGCTCACCCGCGAGATCCGGGCTCACCACCAGCTCGTCCAGGACGAAGGACTCGACGCACGGGCCCTCGCCGAGCTCCTCCTGCACCTGTTCCAGCAGGCGCCCACTGCTGTTGCTCGCGGCGACGCTGCGCAGGGCCCGGTCGGCGTCGACGACGAGGATGCCGGCGCCGTCGAGCCCGAAGACGTCGGTGATCGCGCGCACGGCCTCGGACAGCAGCTCACCGAGCTCTACCCGCTCGGGGACGAGGTGGTGCAGCCGGGTCAGGCTGGTGTCCAGGCGCGCCTTGTCGATCTCCATGTGTTCTCCCGCGACTGGCCGGAGGTCGCGGAGGGGCACCGTCGGCACGACCGCCGACTACACCCGCTCCACTCGCTCGGACATGGTCAGCAGGGCGTTCCAGGCTTCGGCGACGTCAGGGTAGAGCGGAACTCCAGGCGACGTGAGCAGCTCCACCATACGGCGCAGCAGCGGCCCCGCTCCGCTGAGCGCGACGGCGACCGCGCGGCGCTCCCCGGCGCGCCACAGCCGGTGCAGCACAGTGAGTCCGCGGACGTCGGCGAACACCCGGGACACGTCGAGCACCAGCCCCACAGGTCCCACAGGCCCGGGAGAGTGCGTGCGCCGGGCGGCGACCGCGGTCAGCACGGCGTCGAGGGCGGCCCTGGCCGGCGCCTCGGTCGCCATGTCCAGGTCGCCGTCGAGCGCCGCCGTAGCACCCCACGGGTTCAGCCGTACCGTGATCTTCAGCGCCATGGGATCATCGAGAGCAACCAGGAAGCCCTCGGGGATCACCGGTCTGCGCGCCTGGACCGCTCGGCGGGGTCGGAGACGTCATCCGGGCCCGCGCCGGCCGACGCCGGATCGGGCTCCTGACCTGGCTCACGCCGCCGCCGGTGGCGAGGTCCCACGTCGACCTGGCGACGTATCCGGCCGTCGAGCGCGGCCTCCCGCTCGGCCTCCACGCTCGAGCTGATCATCCCGAGCATTCGGGAGCGCTCGCCGACGTCCATGCCGGTCATCAGGCTGTCCAGCAGGCCGCCGCTCTCGCTCAGAAAGCTCGCGGGCCCACTCGCGGGCCCGTCCGCCACGGCCGCCACGGGTGCGGACGGAGTCTGCGCGGGCCCCGCCGCGGACACCTCGCAGGAGGCGTCCGCGGCGGCTCGGGGACGAGGTGCGTCCTCGGATCCATCGGGTTTACCGGCCGGGGCGGGAGTCGCCGGAACTTCGGCGGGGGCAGAAGGCGTGGGACGCGCCGAGGCATCGGCCGGCCCAACCAGCGTTGGCGCCGCCGGTGTGCGGATTGCTCCCGTGCGGGCCGCTTCGTCGAGGGAAAAACGATCTGCGGGCATACGTCACACTCCGTGACAGGGCCGCAGACGCAGGGCAGCGCGAACTCGGTTCTGCGAAGGTACTACCTTCGCAGGCAAGCCCGCTAGTGGATCTTTTTGGTGGCCTCGGGGCCCCGAGGCCACCGCGAACCCGGCGGCCGCCTTTCCACCGCGGTCAGGGGCCGGTTCCGTGAGCCGCTCCGGCGCCCGCCCGCGGCCTCAGGTCGAGCCCCGCGGCCAGGTCACGCCACTGCTCCCGCGGCAGCTCCCGGCTGCCGGTGAGGATCTGCGCGCAGACGTGATCCGCGCCGGCCGCGCGGTGCTCGTCCAGCCGTGCCCGGATGGTGTCCATGTTGCCCCACGCCACGAGGGCGTCGACCAGGCGGTCGCTGCCGCCGCCGGCCAGGTCGGCGTCGGTGAAGCCGAGCCGCCGCAGGTTGTTCGTGTAGTTCGGCAGGTCCAGGTAGACCGCCAGCGCAGCCCGCCCGATCGCGCGGGCCCGGTCGGCGTCCACCTCCAGGATGATCTTCTGCTCGGGCGCGAGCAGTGCGCCGTCGCCGAGGATCTCCCGTGCCATCCGGGTGTGTTCCGGTGTGACGAGGAAGGGGTGCGCCCCGGCTGCCCGCTGCGCGGCCAGGCCGAGCATGCGCGGCCCGAGCGCCGCCAGCACCCGCACCGAGACGGGGATGCCCACCGCGTCGAGCGCGTCGAGGTAGGACAGGACGGCGCCGTAGGGGTGGTGGTAGCGGCGACCCGTCGTCGCCTCGACCCGCTTCGCGTGCCCGGTTCCCACCCCGAGCAGCAGGCGGCTGGGATGGGCCTTCTCCAACATGCCGTAGGTGTCGGCCAGCAGGTCGACCGGTTCGGTCCAGATGTTCAGGATCCCGGTGCCTACACACAGGTTCTCGGTGGACTCCAGCAGCGCCGCCGGTAGCTCCAGGTCCGCCGTCGCGCCACCCAGCCAGACCATCTCGTAGCCGAGCTCCTCGAGCTCCTGGGCGGTGTCGCGACGTTCGGCCGTGCCACGTGGCCACTGCCCGGCGGGCATCCAGAGCCCGGTCCTGGCGACATTCATGGTCACTCGTGATCCCTTCTCGCTGGTCACATCGTCGTCATCGACGTCGCGATCCGATCGGGTCCTCCTACCCGATGCCGCGGTCCTCCTCACGTCTCGACGTGGTCCTGATGGGTATGTCACCCCGGCGATTCGGGACGTCCGTCCCTTTTCTGTCCGAGCTGCCGGTCCGGGCCGTCCACTCTGTCCACCGCGGTCGCTGGTGTCGTCGCAGGTCGTCGATGTCTTTCATGTCGGTCAACGGCCGCCGGTGACACCAACGGCCGCGGATCCGCGGTGTCCGGTGACGGGTGTTCCGGCCGGAAGCCGGAATCCCGGAACTCAAGCGACCCCACCATCCGGCCATTCGGTGCGATGATTCATCCAGGCGATCGGCGGCTTTCGGGCCGGCCAAGGCCTGAACTCGGCGTTGCGCACTCGACCGGCCTTTACGTATTTGACTGGTATCGCGCACTTGACCGGTATTGCGTATCTGACCGGCTTTGCGTACTCGATGTTTCGGCAGAGCCGCCCCGGGATGACCGGGATGCCACCACGGCGGCGGTTCGAGCGGGGAGGGCCCTGAGCCGACCATAACCACGCGAGGGGACAATCGTCACGGCCGACGGGGACCGTGCGGCCCCCCGCGGGACGTCGTCCGGCCGAAACCGAAGCGAGTCATCCAGGTCGCGCCGCTCCCGCCCGGTGTCGACGGGCCCGCCCGGAAGTGGTGCTCACGCTGGCCCGATCGGGCCGTAGGCCGCCGTCTCCGGGCAGTGCCACGGTGCCCGCCCGGTGCCGTCCGCCGTCAACAGGCCGTCCACCGCCGGACGGGGCGGGCGGCGCGCGCCGGAGCCAGCCCAAAAAGCCTGTCCCACCAGGGATGCCGGTCTGGCGGGGCGGCCGGGTGGCGCGAGCGGGGGCCGCAGCTGTCCACAGCTCTCCACACACTTTCCACAAGTTATCCACAGGCTGTGGTGAAGTCATGGCCGGCACGCTCCCCGCCCCGCCCGCCCGCCCCGGCTGTGCCCGCTCAGACCGCTCCGAGCTCATACCGTGCCCGTACTCAGGCCGAGACCGGGAGGTCGGGGACGGCGGTCGTCTGCGACGCGGCCGCCTCGGGACGAAGGTCGTCGAGGGTCAGCGGATGCGCCGGCGGGCCGGCCACGGCGATGCTGGACGTCACCTTGAGGTCTGGGCCGACGTGCAGCAGTTCCCCGCTGGCCATCAGCCGCCACCGTGGGTCCTCGTCCATCCGCTCGCTCTCGACGACCACCGCGGGGCGGGTCGTCAGGTCGACCGAGCGGACCCGGATCTCGCTGAACGGGCTGGCGTGGTCCAGGTGACGGTTGTTACGCCCGCCTGGGGCCCGCTGGAGCACATGCAGACCATTCGTGTCGGGATACCGCAGCGCCCACAGATCGTCCCCGCTGGCCAGGATCATGTTGATCGAGTAGAGCGGCAGGTTCTCGGCGATCCAGTTCGCCGCGGCCGTGATGCCCGCCGCGACGTCGCCGTCCCGCGCCGCGATCTCGCGGGTGATCAGGGCGAAGTAGCGCTCCGAGTCGGTGTCGCCGAGCACGCCGGAGCCTGTCGTGCCAAGCTCCGCGTCGAGCTTGCCCAGCCCCTCGATGACCCCGTTGTGGGCGAAGATCCGACCATCCTGGACGAATGGGTGTGTGTTGCGGTCGTCGACCCGCCCGGTCGAGGCGTGCCGCACATGCGCGACGAACGTCGACGACGTGACCTGCTGCGCCTCGCGGGCGAACGCCGTGTCGGCGCGGGAGCGAATCGCCTGCCTGACCACCTCGGGCCGGCCTTCGTCGTCAAAGAAGCCGAAGCCCGCGCCGTCCGGGGGACGGCGGGTCTGGGCCCGCGGGCTGTCCGGCGCGTCCAGCAGCCAGAAGGTCGCCTGGATCCGCTCGCTGCCGCTGCTCATCGCGAACAGATGACACATATCAGACCTCCTCGCACCGCGACGGTCCCATCTCGGAAAGTGATGATCCACCACGCCCCAGACCGCGCATGTAGGGGAAGGTAGCTGACCGGTCAGGGTTCGTGGCGTCTTCGGGGCCATCCCCCTGATCCACGGGATCACGCCGGGCCTGGGAACGTGAGATGTGTCCACTTGTAGCCTCATGTGGCACTACCACTTTTCGGACAATCAACCAGATCAGCCGTAAAGCGTCCGACGAGAGTCCGGCCGATCGCGGACCGAATCTGTCCGCTGGCGACGGCAGACTCGGGACATGCTCGAGACCTCGGCCCGCCTGCTCCGGCTGCTCTCGCTGCTGCAGACCCACCGAGACTGGTCCGGGGCGGACCTGGCCGACCGGCTCGGGGTCACCGCCCGCACCGTCCGGCGGGACGTCGACAAGCTGCGCAGCCTCGGCTACCCGGTGCACGCCGCACCTGGCACGGCTGGCGGCTACCGCCTCGGCGCGGGCGCCCAGCTGCCGCCCCTGCTGCTCGACGACGACGAGGCCGTCGCCGTCGCCGTGAGCCTGCGCACCGCCGCCGGCGGCTCGGTCGAGGGCATCGCCGAGTCCGCCATCCGTGCGCTGACGAAGCTCGAGCAGGTCCTGCCGACCCGGCTTCGGCACCGGGTGTTGGCGCTGCACTCGGTCACCGTGTCCCTGCGTGGCACGAATCCCGCGGCCGTCGACCCGGACGTCCTGATGGCCGTGGCGACCGCCTGCCGCGAGAACCAGCAACTGCGGTTCGACTACCGCGACCACAACGGGATACCGACCGCGCGGATCACCGAACCGCACACCCTCGTCCACACCGGGTGGCGCTGGTACCTCATCGCCTGGGACGTCGGCCGTGGCGCCTGGCGCAACTTCCGCCTCGACCGCATCGCGCCGAAGACCCCGACCGGCCCGAGGTTCACCCCCCGGGACCCACCCGCGGACGACATCCAGGCGTACACGTCCTGGTCGGTCTCCACCGCCGGGTACCGGTACCAGGCCCGCGTGCGCTACCACGCACCCGCCGGGGTGATCGCCGCCTCGCTCAGCCCGACCTCCGCCGTGATCGAGGCGCTCGACGACGAGAGCTGCCTGGTCCGGACGGGTTCCAACTCGCTGGACGCACTCACGATCTACCTCAGCCTCGTCGACGCGGACTTCGACGTGCTCGAACCGCCCGAGCTCGTCGACCGCGTCCGCGAGCTTGCCGGCCGGCTCGCGCGAGCGGCACCGCCGCCACCACCCACCGGCTGAAAGCGGCTCAGGATGGCTGCCAGGGCGGCGCGACGCCCCAGCCCCAACGCGGAACCGGCGCGTGCGGCATGGGTGTGGCGCCGGGCGTGGAGTTCTCGACGGCGAGGCGGGTGCCCCATTCGACATAGCCCATGAACGCCGCCCGGAACTCGGGATCGCCCGGCAGCCCGACCTCGTCCGCCGCGTCGACGAGCAGGCTAACCCACCGTCGGCGCTGCGGCTCGGTGATGGCCCTGCCGACGTGGTGGGCGAGCATGTTCTCGTACCCGCCGCGTTTCTCGGTGTACTCGGCCGGGCCACCGAAAACCTCGCCGAGCCACATCGCCACGTGGTGGGCGTGCGCCGGATTCATGCCCGCGAACAGCGGCGCGAGAAGGTCGTCCTCGACGACGATCTCGTAGAAACGGGTAAGGAGCCGCTCGAAGGCCTCGGCGCCGCCGGCCCATTCGTAAAGGGTGGGCGGCTCGGGTGCTCCCCCGCCCCGCCCGGCGACCGCCGTGGGAGAATAGTGCTGCATCTCCTCGATGTGTTCGACGTACGACCCGATCTGCGCCAGGAACTCACGGAACTCCGCGCTCCGCCGGAAGCCGTCCAGATGGCCGGCGACCGAATCCCACTGAATGCGCAGGATGTACTGGACGTTCGTCTCGACGCAGCGGGTGAGCTCGAACGACAGGCAGTTCCGCGACCGCTCGAGCACCGCCGCGGCTCGCGAATACGCCTTCTCGAACTCGTCAGTGCTGTGTTCCGGTATCCGGTATCGGATGTACTCAACGATCACAGCCGGATCACCTTTTCACCTCCGGCGACTGGGGAGAACCCGAAACTATCAGCGGGAAACCTGGCATAGGCGATCCGCATGGTACGCACAAAAAAGTGCGTACCATGCGGGCACGGCGTCCCGCGAGGAGTGGTGAGGAGTGGTGACGATGTCCCCGGACACGCCCCAGCCCCCGAGCACGGCGCGGCCCGGCCGCAGCTATCACTGCCACGTCGAGGTCACGGTCGACGTCATCGGCGGGAAGTGGACGCCGGTCGTCCTCGCCCATCTGAAGGAACACGACCGGCTACGGTTCGCACAGCTGCGCCGGCTCATCCCCGACATCACCGAGAAGATGCTGGCGCAGCGGCTGCGGGAGCTCGAGGCGATCCGGATCGTCGACCGGATACCCGTCAGCACGGCACCGCCGCACGTCGAGTACGCACTGACGGCGCAGGGCCGGTCCCTCGGCCCGGTGCTGCAGGCGATGTGGGAGTGGGGCCGGGACTGGGCGGCCACGAACCGGCTCGCCGTCGATCCGGTCCAGTTCCGCCGCTGACCCGCCCGCTGGCATATTCGGGCCCATGTCCGCGCAGGCGACACCACCCGCGACGGCCCGCACGCCGGCCGCGGCGGCCCGCACGCCCTGGGCTCCCGACAGGAGCGCCCTTCGCGGGCGCGTGGCCGTCGTCGCCGGCGCCACCCGCGGCGCGGGTCGCGGGATCGCGGCGGCGCTCGGTGAGGCCGGCGCCACCGTCATCTGCACCGGCCGCAGCAGCAGGACGGGCGTCCTGCGCTCCGACTACGACCGCGCCGAGACGATCGAGGAGACCGCGGAGCTCGTCACCAAGCTCGGTGGTGCCGGCATCGCCGTCCCCGTCGACCATCTGGACCCGGAGCAGGTGCGACGACTGGCCGACCGCGTCCGCGCCGAGCACGGGCACCTCGACGTGCTCGTCAACGACATCTGGGGCGGCGAGGTCCTCAAGGGCGGGCCGAGCGAGTGGGACACGCCGGTCTGGGAGCACGACCTCGACCGCGGGATGCGCATCCTGCGGCTCGCCGTGGACACCCACCTGATCACCTCCCACCACCTGCTCCCGCTGCTGATCGACCGCCCAGGCGGGCTGGTCGTCGAGGTGACCGACGGGACGACGGACTACAACGCGGCCAACTACCGGATCTCCGTGTACTACGACCTCGCCAAGGTCGCCGTGAACCGGCTCGCCTTCTCACAGGGCCACGAGATCGCCTCGCACGGCGGGACCGCCGTCGCCGTCACGCCCGGCTGGCTGCGCTCGGAGATGATGCTCGAGGCGTTCGGCGTCACCGAGGAGACCTGGCGCGACGCCCTCACCCCGCCCGACAGCGCCTCGCCCAGCGGTGCTCCGCCCAGCGGTGCTCCGCCGGACTTCGCGTTCTCCGAGTCGCCGCGTTATGTCGGGCGCGCCGTCGCCGCGCTGGCCGCCGATCCGGGACGGGCCCGCTGGAACCAGCGCTCGGTGACCTCCGGCCGGCTCGCGGCCGAGTACGGCTTCACCGACGTCGACGGGTCACAACCGGACATCTGGCCGCGCCTGGAACGTCCGGCGGAGGCCCCGGCGCCGGCGGCCGGTCAGGAGCCGCACCCGCGCCGGTAGCGCGTCCCGGGGCTCCACCCTCCGCCGGCCGCCCGCTGACCGGCCAATATGATGAAGATCGGCATTTTCTGATGATCTCGACCGGTTTCTACAGTCTCGACTGGTTCTGACGATCTTCATACGGTTTCGGCGATCTCAGCCGGTATACCGGAACCGAAGCGGGCCGGCATCCGGAGGGCACGATGCGCAGCACGCCACCGAGGACGGCGGGAAGCGACCCGCACCCGCCGCCATCCGGTGGCCACGCACCGCAACCCGCGTCCTTCCCGCCCGAGACGCCGACACGCGGGACGTCGGCGGCGGGCGGAACGTTCACCCGTGCCTGGGACGCCGTCTTCACCCCGCTCACCGCGCACGACCCGGACGAGATCAGCGGCTACCCGCTGCGGGCCCGGATCGGCGAGGGCGGCATGGGCGCCGTGTACCTCTCGCACACCCCCGGCGGACGTCCGCTCGCGGTCAAGGTGGTCCGCCCGGAGTTCGCCGCCGACCCCGACTTCCGCGCCCGGTTCACGAAAGAGGTCGCGATCGCGCAGCGGGTGCAGGGCCCCTACACGGTTCCTGTCATCGACGCCGATCCCGACGCGGTGCGCCCGTGGATCGCCACGGCCTACGTCCCCGCGCCGTCGCTCGCGATAGCCGTAGCACGGACGGGTGCGCTGCCCGCCACGACCGTCCTGATGCTGATCGCGGGTGTCGCGGAGGCCCTGCAGTCCATTCACCGGGTCGGGGTGATCCACCGCGACCTGAAACCAGGAAACGTCATTCTCGCGGCGGACGGCCCGCGCGTCATCGACTTCGGTGTCGCGCGCGCCCTCGACGCCGCGACGGCCGCGATGACACAGACCGGAGCGCGCCTCGGAACACCCGCCTTCATGGCTCCCGAACAGGTCCGCGGGGCGCAGCTCGACCGATCCGGTGACATTTTCGCCCTCGGTGCCACCGCCTACTACGCCATGACCGGCCGGCCGCCGTTCGGCGTCGACGCCGCCGTCTTCCACCGCATCGAGCACCAGCAGCCCGACTGGGACGACTGCCCGCCGCAGGTGCGCGACGTTCTGGCCCGCTGCCTGGAGAAGGACCCCGCGCGCCGGCCGACCCCCACCGAGCTGATCGAGCTCTGCCGACTGATCACCCCGATCGGCCAGCTGACCTCGGACGAACAGTTGACCACCGGCGCGGGGTGGCTGCCCCCCACCGTCGCCGCCGAGGTGACCCGCTACCACCTCGCCCCGCTGCCCACTCCACCCCCGACTCCCGCTCCGTCCCCGGCCTTCGCCGAACCGCCCACCGCCGCCCCCGCAGGGGCCGGCGGCGTCGCGGCGGGTGGGGCACCGCGCCGGTCCGGCCACGGCCGCCGTCCCTGGCTGGTCGGCGCGATCGGCGCGGTCGCGTTCGTCGTGGTCTGCGCGCTCGCCGCCGTGCTGCTCACCCGCTCCGACGAGCCGTCGCCCTCCGCGCCCATGGTCGCCTCGGCCGTGAACGGGCCCACGGCGGACCCCGCCAGGCCGCCCTCCGATCCGAAGGCGGGCGTCCCCGGTCCGGTGGCCCCCGGGCCGGGCCTGCCCGTTCCCGGCGCCCCACCGGGTGGGCTGGGAGCCGGCGCGCCCGGTTCACCGCCCGCGGGCGCGGGCGGCCCCACGGCTCCCCTCACCCCACCGCCGGCCGCCACCATGCCGGGAGCGACCGCGCCACAGGCACCGGCCCCCACCCCGAAACCGGCACCGTCCAGCACGGCCGTGAGCGGATGCCCCGGCAGCCCGGACCACGGCTACAACGGCGACGGGTACGGCGTGCTGACCGAGGCCACCTCGCTGCGCAGCGGGCCGTACGCGGCGTGCGGCGCGGTCGCGAGCCTGGCCCAGGGCAAGAAGGTCTGGCTGCACTGCAGCGTCGTCAACGGCCACAACAACCTGTGGTGGTGGGCCCGCCTGGACGGCTCCACCACCGCCGGCTGGATCTACGACGGAAGCCTCAAGCTCAGCTACGTCGACGACAACGACGACGGCAGGACGCGGATCTACAGCTGCGACGGCACGTACGTCAACCGCTGACACCACTCGCCACTCCGCACAGCACCGCGCACTGTCCGCCGGCAGGCGAATCGCTGTTCACGGTGCACATCCAGGTGATCGTCCCTGTCCCCCAGGAGATTCCGCCTGTTTCACGTCAACCTGACCGGACGTGCCGGCATCTATCCGAATGCGGCAACCACCCGCACGCGCCGGAGGGGGCACCTGGCCGCACTGACGCTCCTGGTCGCCGCGGTCGAGGGCGGCGCGGACCTGGCTGGCGCCCTCGCCCAGGCGACGCAGAACTTCCCCCAGGCCACCCAGACCGCCGCTGTGACCACGAGTGACATCGTCTTCACCGACCCGCGGCACGCGGCACTTCGTTTCCACATCACCTACCAGGGCGGGACCGACTTCGGGGTGAACAGCGGCAACGCCCTGATCGTCGATGGCAGGTGGAAGGTCAGCCGCGGCACCTACTGCACGGTCATGGGCTGGGCCGGCGGCGGCCCGAGCGGGCTGCCGCCGGTCCGCGCGCTCCCAGACCCGTCTACCAGGTCAGTTGATGGCGAGGAGCTCCACCTCGAAGAAAAGGTCGGAGTTCGGCGGAATGACGGGCGGGAAACCACCGGGGCCGTACCCGTAGTCGGGCGTGATGGTGAGCACGGCCTTCTCACCGAGGGAAAGCTGGGGAACCCCCTCGTCCCATCCCTTGATGACCCTGCCGACACCGATCTCGGTGACGAACGGCGCGCCCCGGTCACGGGACGAGTCGAACTGCCGGCCGTCACGCAGGGTGCCGACATAGTGAATCGTCACCCGGTCCCCCTTCTTGGGGAAAGTCTTGCCGTCTCCCTGCGAGAGGGTTTCAATCGAAACGCCCATGCGATCAGCCTTTCCTCGATGGTGTGACGTGTGCCCTGCGCCGGCAGGCTCCCCCGGCTGGAACCGGGCAAACTGCCACCGCGGACCGCCGTTCCCCCGCGGACAGCAACCGGGGGTGTCCCGGAAGTATGTCAGCGAGCGTTCGGCGCCATCGGTGCCGGTCTGTGAGTCGACACGCTGGACGGCGTGGCCCTGCCGTCCGGGCGTCGGAAGCGCGCCCGTAGGATCACCCATCGCGCCGGGGGGAATGAGCGGTTTCGCGAGGGTCTCCAATGAGGATCGCCGGGGCCCGGACGCCGGATCATGATGATTGACCGAGCGCGGGTGGCGGCGGCGCTGCCCGGCTACGAGCTGGGTGACCAGATCGGCGCGGGCGCGTTCGGGCTGGTGCTGGCCGGCTGGCACCGAAACCTGCACCGCGATGTCGCCATCAAGGTGCTGTCGGCCCGCGGTCACGACCGGGCGGCGGCCGGTTCCGCCATCGAGGCACGGCTGCTCGCCCGCTTCGACCATCCGCACATCATCCGGGTCCACGACTACGTCGCGGCCGACGATCTCCACCTGATTGTCACCGAGATGATGGCGGGCGGGACGCTGACCAGCCACCAGGCGGACATCACCCAGCAGGGGGCCTGCGCAATCGGCCTCGCGGTCGCCTGCGCCCTGTCCTATGCGCATTCCCAGGGCGTTCTGCACCGCGACATCAAGCCCGACAACATGCTGTTCGACACCGCCGGCCTGTTGAAGGTGGCCGATTTCGGGATCGCGAAGCTGCTGGACGGTGCGGCCGCCACCGTGAACACGGTGATCGGAACCCCGCTGTTCATGGCCCCCGAACAGGTCGCGGGAGCCCGGCTGGGGCCGGCGACGGATCTTTACGCGCTCGCAGTGGTGCTGTATCTGCTGCTGACCGGCACGGCACCGTTCGATCCGGCTCCCACCCTGGACCGCGCCACCCCGGCACCGGACGGGGTGCCCGCACCGGTGATGCGAATCGTCCTGAGCGCCCTGAACAGGAAGCCCGCGGCCCGCCCGCCGTCCGCGCACACGTTCGCGGTCGATCTCGCCCGGGCCGCCGCCCACACACACCGAGCACCGAGACAGGACCCACCCCAAGGAGGGAGAACCACCCCCACCAGCCAACCAGGCCCGCCGCTCGGGGGCCCGGGGGTCGCCCCCCGAAAAAAATAACGGCCCCCCGGGAAGCCGCCCCCCAAGGGGCGGCAACCACAGCGAACCGGCTCGAGCGGGCGACGGGAATCGAACCCGCGTTGCAAGCTTGGGAAGCTCGTGTTCTGCCTCTGAACTACGCCCGCATGGTGCTACCGCATCTTACTGGACTCGGGCGGCACGTGTTCCACCGCCACCCCCGGACTTCGCGCTCAGGCTGGTCCGCCCCCGGACCCCGGTCTGTCACCCGTCGACGGGGTGGAGGTCGGCCGCGCGGGTGACCTCGGTGCCGTTGCCGTGGTGCAGGAACCGCAGCGGCTCCCGGCCGGCGGGCTGCCTCGGGCGTTCCTGCGCCGGCACCGGTGGGACGTCCAGTTTGCAGGGCTGGTCGGGTGAGACGCGGGCCTTCTCGCCGTGGTGCAGGATGGTGATCGCCTCCCCCTCGAGCACCGTGTAGGTGGCGGACGATTCGAGCACCTCGACGCGGAGCTGGCGGGAGCGCACGCGCAGGCCGAAGGCGAGCCGGCTGAGACCCTCGGGCAGGCGGGGGCTGAAGGAGAGCAGCTCACCGGTGTCGCGCAGCCCGCCGAAGCCCTCGACGAGCGCGATCCAGCTGCCGGCCAGCGAGGCCATGTGCAGGCCGTCGCCGGTGTTGTGCTCGATGTCCTTCAGGTCCATGAACGCGGCTTCGCGCAGGTAGTCGTGCGCGAGGGACATGTGCCCGCATTCGGCCGCCATGACGGCCTGGCAGCAGGCGGACAGCGACGAGTCGCGGACGGTGAGCGCCTCGTAGTAGGCGAAGTTGCGTGCCTTCTGCTCGGCGGTGAACGCGTCGCCGCGCCGCTGCATCGCCAGCACCAGGTCGGCCTGTTTCACGACCTGCTTGCGGTAAAGGTCGAAGTAGGTGAAGTGCAGCAGCAGCGGGTACTGCTCCGGCCTGGTCCGTTCGAAGTCCCAGACCTGGTGCTCGGTGAATCCTTCGGACTGCGGGTGCACCCCGAGGCGTTCGTCGAACGGGATGAACATGTCGTCGGCGGCATCGCGCCAGTTCGCCGCGGTCTCCGCGTCGACCCCGAAGGCGCGCGCGCGTTCGGGGTGTCGCCGGACGGCGTCGGCCGCCCCGATGAGGTTCCGCTGGGCCATCAGGTTGGTGTAGACGTTGTTGTCGGCGAGCGCGGAGTACTCGTCCGGGCCGGTCACCCCGTCTATGCGGAAACGGCCGGAGAGGTCGTGGTGGCCCAGCGAGCGCCACAGCCGCGCCGTCTCGATGAGGATCTCCAGGCCCACCTCGAGCTCGAACTGCTCGTCCTCGGTGGCCCACAGGTAGCGCAGGACGGCGTCGGCGATGTCCGCGTTGACGTGGTAGGCGGCCGTCCCGGCCGGCCAGTAGCCGGAGCACTCCTCGCCGTGGATGGTGCGCCAGGGATAGGCGGCGCCGTCGAGGTTGAGCAACTGGGCGCGCTCGCGGGCCAGCGGGAGGATCGAGTGCCGCCAGCGGAGCGCGTCGGCGGCGGCGGCCGGCGCGGTGTAGGTGAGGACGGGCAGGACGTAGCTCTCCGTGTCCCAGAAGGCGTGACCGTCGTAGCCGGGACCGGTGAGCCCTTTCGCGGGGATGGCCCGGCGCTCGGCCCGCGCGCCGGCCTGCAGGACGTGGAAGAGCGCGAACCGGACGGCCTGCTGGACCTCGGCGTCGCCGTCGACCTCGACGTCGGACCGGTTCCAGAAGTCCTGCAGGTACGCACGCTGTTCGGCGACGAGGCCGTCCCAGCCGGTCTGGCGGGCAGCGACGAGGGCGGCGGTGGCCTGGTCGCGCAGCGCCGGCAGGGAGCGCTGCTCGGACCAGCCGTAGGCGAGGAACTTGACCATCCGCAGGGTCTCGCCCGGCTTGAGGACAGCCGTCGCGGTGACCCAGCCGGTGTTGGGCTCGCTCTCCGAGGTGACGCCGAGCGAACGCGGGCCGTCGAAGATGTGGTCCATCGCCGCGGCGACCCGGATGTCGCTGTGCCGGGTGCGGTGGACGAGCTCGACCATGGTCTCGCGGGCGCGGTGCCGTTCGGAGATGAGCGGCGACTCCAGGACGGCGGCGGCGCGCGGGTCGCCCCTGCGCCCCGGAAGCTGCTCGTTGGCGACCAGCTCGGACTGGATGACGATCCGCGCGGTGTCGCCCACCGGTTCGATCTCGTAGTGGATCGCGGCGGCGGAGCGCTGGGAGAAGGAGATGAGACGCTGGGTGCGGATCCTGACCCGCTGCCCGGCCGGGGAGACCCAGTCGGCCTCCCGGCGCAGCACCCCCTCGCGGAAGTCGATCGTGCGGGTGTGCGCGAGAAGATCCCCGTAGCGGACGTCGAACGGCTCGTCGTCGACCAGCAGGCGGACGATCTTGCCGTTCGTGACGTTGATGACCGTCTGCCCGGACTCCGGGTACCCGTAGCCCGCTTCGGCGTACGGAAGCGGCCGCAGCTCGTGGACGGAGTTCAGGTAGGTACCGGGCAGCCCGTGCGGATCGCCCTCGTCGAGGTTCCCGCGCATGCCCACGTGCCCGTTGGACAGCGAGAACAGCGACTCGGAGCGGGCCAGGTCGTCGATGTCGAGCCCGTGCTCGGTCAGCGACCAGGACTCGATGGGGTAGGAGGGCCTGACGATCACGCGTCGCCCCCACCGGTGACCGGGCCGGCAGACGCGGAGCCAGCGGAGGCCGGGCCGGTCGAACCTCCACCGAGCAGTTCGGCGAGGTCCTCGACCACCCGGTCGGCGCCGTTGCCGCGCAGCGCCTCGGCGTGGCCGACCCGGTCGACCCCCACCACGTAGCCGAAGCCACCGGCCCGGCCCGCCTGCACCCCGGCGATGGCGTCCTCGAAGACGGCGGCGGCGCCGGGGGCCACCCCCAGCGCCTCGGCACCGGCCAGGAAGGTGTCGGGGGCCGGCTTGCCGGCCAGGCCGCGCTCCTCGGCGACCAGGCCGTCGACCCGCGCCAGCAGCAGGTGCTCGATGCCGGCGGCCCGCACCACCTCGGCGCAGTTCGCACTGGACGACACGACCGCCCGCGGCACGCCGGCACGCTCGAGCTCCTCCAGGTAGCGGACGGAGCCGGCGAACACCTCCACGCCCATCTCCTTCAGCTTCTCCAGAAGCAGGATGTTCTTCCGGGTGGCGAGCGCCTGGATCGTCATCCCGGACGGCGGGTCGTCGGGCGCTCCGGGCGGGAGGTGGATGCCGCGGGAGTCCAGGAACGCCCGCACGCCGTCGATGCGCGGGCGGCCGTCCACATGGTCGGCGTAGTCGGTGGCGATGTCGAAGGGGACGAACGGGTCACCGGACCGCCTCGCCCAGTTCTCGAGGAAGTCGTCGAACATCTCCTTCCACGCCGCGGCGTGGACGGCGGCGGTACGGGTCAGTACCCCGTCCAGGTCGAACAGACATGCCTCGATGTGATCCGGTAGCCCCAGCATCGGTCCCCATCCTGGATCGTCGTCCGGCTGCGTCGCCAGCTCCCTCGCGCGGACCGGTTCCCTCTCCGCGCGGCAGTTCCCTCCGCAGCCAGAGTGTCACCGAAGGCGATGTCCCGTGACGGCAACCTCGCACGCGTCCGGGATGCTCCTACCCGAGACACCGCGGCTCCCACACCGCGACGGCGGCGAAATCACCGCAGTCAGCACATCCCCCCATCAGACGACCGCGATGATCCACCGGGCTCGTGCCGGCGGGACGTCCAGGCGGCTGCGGTAGCGTCCTCGAACGTGCTGCTGTCCGACCGGGATATCCGGGCCGAGATCACCGCCGGCCGCGTCCGGCTCGACCCCTACGACGAGGGGCTGATCCAGCCGTCCAGCGTGGACCTGCGGCTCGACCGCGCGTTCCGGGTGTTCCAGAACCACCGGTACAGCCACATCGACCCGGCCGTGGAGCAGGAGGATCTCACCGAGCTCGTGGCGCCCGAGGGCGACGAGCCGTTCGTCCTGCACCCGGGAGAGTTCGTGCTCGGGTCGACGCTGGAGGTCGTGACGCTCCCAGAGGACCTCGCCGGCCGGCTCGAAGGCAAGTCGAGCCTGGGCCGGCTGGGCCTGCTGACCCATTCGACCGCCGGGTTCATCGACCCGGGCTTCTCCGGCCACGTGACGCTGGAGCTGTCGAACGTCGCGACGCTGCCCATCAAGCTCTGGCCCGGTATGAAGATCGGTCAGCTCTGTCTGTTCCGGCTGTCGACGCCGGCCGAGCACCCGTACGGCTCGGCGATCTACGGCTCCCGGTACCAGGGTCAGCGCGGGCCGACACCGTCCCGTGCCTACCGCGACTTCACCCGGGCGGCCGTACCCGAGATCCCCAACGGATCACACGGCGCCTGACCGCACACACGACGACGGCCGCCCCCGAATCCCCGGGGGCGGCCGCGACGGCGTGGCTACTGTCTGATCCGCTCGCTACCGGTTCAGCTGCTCAGCGGCTCCGCTGCCGGCGTGGGCGTCGGCGCGACCAGCGAACGGGCCAGCAGCTGCGAGACGTCGAGCACCTCGACGCTCTCCTTGGCCTCGCCGGCGAGCTTCTTCTCGGTGACGGCGTCGGAGAGCATCACGATGCAGAACGGGCAGGCCGTCGAGACCACATCGGGATCGAGGCCGAGGGCCTCCTCCATGCGGTCGACGTTGACCCGCTTTCCGATCTTCTCCTCCATCCACATCCGCGCGCCGCCGGCGCCGCAGCAGAAGCCACGGTCCTTGCAGCGGTGCATCTCCTGGCCACGGATGCCCGGGATGGCCTCGAGGATCTCCCGGGGCGGGGTGTAGACCTTGTTGTGCCGGCCGAGGAAGCACGGGTCGTGGTAGGTCACCGAGGAGTCGATCGGGGTGATCGGGACGAGCTTGCGCTCCTCGACGAGCTTGCCGAGCAGCTGCGTGTGGTGGACGACCTCGAACGTCCCGCCGAGCGAGGAGTACTCCCGGGCGAGGCTGTTGAAGCAGTGCGGGCAGGTCGCGACGATCTTCTTGACGCCCGTCTCGTTCAACAGCTCGATGTTGGCCTTCGCCATCTCCTGGTAGAGGTACTCGTTGCCGAGGCGGCGCGCCGGGTCACCGGTGCAGGACTCCTGGCTGCCGAGGATGGCGAACTCGACCCCGGCGGTGTGCAGCAGCTCGGCGAAGGAGCGCGCGACCTTCTTGGCCCGGTCCTCGATGGCGCCGGCGCAGCCGACCCAGTAGAGGTACTCGACCTCGTCCGGGATCTGCTCGCCCTCGTCGAGGATGCGCACCTCGAACGGCAGGCCGTCGGTCCACTCGGTGCGCGAGCGCGGCGAGACACCCCACGGGTTGCCGTTGTTCTCCAGGTTGCGCAGCATCACGCCGGCCTCGGACGGGAACGCCGACTCGATCATGACCTGGTAGCGGCGCATGTCGACGATGTGGTCGACGTGCTCGATGTCCACCGGGCACTGCTCGACACAGGCCCCGCAGTTGGTGCACGACCACAGGACGTCGGGGTCGATGACCCCGCCCTCCTCCGCGGTGCCGACGAGCGGGCGGTCCACCTGGGGCTGACCGGGCTCGGGGACACGGCCGAAGCCGGACTCGGGCACGTGGTGCACCTTGTGCTTGCCGGAGCCGTCCTCGGACGCGCTGGTGGCCGCCTTCGTGGTCTCCTCGGCGCTCTCGCCGTCCTCGGCGCCCTTGGGCGCGAGCAGGTAGGGAGCCTTCGCGAAGAGGTGGTCCCGGAGGTCCATGATCAGGAGCTTGGGCGACAGCGGCTTGCCGGTGTTCCAGGCCGGGCACTGGCTCTGGCACCGCCCGCACTCGGTGCAGGTGGAGAAGTCGAGCATGGCCTTCCAGGAGAAGTCCTCGACCTTGCCGACCCCGACGATCGGCTCGTCCTCCTCCATCAGCTTCTCGATGTCGGGCGTGGTGCCCAGCGGGCCGAGCGCGACCGGCTCCCGCTTGAGGATGACGTTGATCGGCGCCAGGCCGATGTGCAGGTGCTTGGAGTAGACCACCAGCACCAGGAAGCCCATGATGATCGCGATGTTGAGGAGCAGGAACACCGTCTCGATGTGTTCGTTGGTGTGCTCCGAGAAGGCATCCAGCGGCAGGCTGACCAGCCAGGACGCGAACGCCCACTTGGTGTCGCCCTGCGGGTGGGTGCCCGCGTTGAACTGGGCGCCACGGGTGATCAGCAGGGTCACGATGACCAGAGTGATCATCCCGAGGATGACCCAGGCCGGGCCGATGTGGGAGCCGTAGAACCGGGACTTGCGGTCAAGCCGGGCCGGGGCGTTGCGCAGCCTGATGGCCGTGAAGGTGATCAGGCCCGCGAGCACGGCGACTGCGAAGAAGTCCTCGAGGAACCCGATGGCCGCCCAGTGCCCGAACAGCGGGATGTGGAAGTCGTGGTCGAACAGGGCCCCGTACGCCTCGACGATCGTCAGGCCGAGGATGGTGAAGCCCCAGAAGGTGAAGGCGTGCGCCAGGCCGGGCACCGACCACTTGAGCAGCTTGCGCTGGCCGCCGACCTCGCTGATCTCGGTCCAGATCCGGGTCGGCAGGTCGTCGAGCCGGCCCTCCGCCGGTTGACCGGACCTGATCAGCCTGGTCAGCCAGAAGACGCGGCGGCCGGCCACCGCGAGAGCGATCAGCGTGATCGCTAGACCGATCGCGATTCTCACAGGTCCTCCATCTGTGCTATCCGGTCAGTGCTGACCGGTGTTGACCGACGACAACCGGTGCCGCCCGGCGACGCGGCGAGCCTACCCGTACCCGCCGGTAACTTCCTGAGCGCGACGGCCGCCCCACCCTTGGCCATCAACGCGGAGCGTTCCGCTGCCACCGCGACCCGCGCGACGGCCATCGGGCCCACTCCGAAGCGCAAGCCTTCCCGTGACCGTACGACCCGCGACGAGCGGAGTGACCAGAGACACGTCACGATCATCGGACGCGCATCACCCCCCCTCCGAAAGCCCCACAACGACACCATCCGGGGTGGCTCCCGGTGGCCATCACCTTTGGATTCCCCGCCCCTGACCCCGAACACCCCCGACCCTGCCACGGCGTGGTCCGAGTGGGGCGGGATCGGGGACCTATTGGGCTGATCTTGCCCGACGCGCCGGGGAGCCTGCTACTTTGAGTGGCAGACAACCGCCCGAACCACGACTCTCCGCACCGTCCGTTCTCATCTGGCCACCCCACGAGCCCCAGGTGGGACCACATGGTCCAATCACCGGGTGGCACGTGTTGTGGCACTCCGCCGGCCGGCGGCCTGTTGCTCGTGGATCATCCAGAGCGCTGATGTCAACTCTTGTGATGACCATGAGCCTCCCCGCACCATGGGTGGGTGCCTCGGTCCGGGCGGTCACGGGATCACGCCGTGACCAGGTCGGGCCAGAGGTTTCAGTCGGCCGGCTACAGCGCTGTCGCGACGACGCCCGGCGCGCTCCGGAGAACGGTCTCCAACCACGTTGACGACCCCTGCGATCCATGGTGGGCACGATGGCGACGAGCACCAGGCCGGCGACGCCCCGGGCCGGGCGGCCCGGGTTCTCCCAGCACACGGAATACCTGCGCGCGCGAGAGAACCAGGCGATGGTCCGACGCGACCGCCTGGCGCGCGAGGTGCCGCGCGCGGCCATCCGCGCCGCGGTGGTCGGCATGGGCCTCGGCCTGGTCATCGGGTTCGGGCTCGGGCTGCCCGGTCTCGGCGTGGCCGTCTTCGTGGTCCTGCTCATCGTCTGGCCCGGTGGCATCGCCGTGGCCGCCTTCGGTGTCTCACCGGACGTCGAGACCCTGCGCGAGGCGGCCGAGGCTGAGCGCAAGACCGCCCGCGCGATCTCCCGGCTCCGCCGACACGGCTATGTGATCATGCACGACCGGGCCGTCCCCTACTCGCAGGCCACAATCGGGCACCTGCTGATCGGTCCCGGCGGCGTCATGATCCTCGGCAGCGACACCAACAAGGGCATCGTCCGCTACGCCAAGGGCGGCGCCATGGTGGACGGCGAGTCGCTCAAGCCCGCGATCGACAAGACCTCATGGCTCGGCGGCGAGGTGCGCAACCAGGTCCGCGCCGCCCTGCCCACCACGAAGATCCCGGTCTACCCGGTCCTCGTGATGGTCGAGGCGAGCGTCCTGTGGAGCGACGGCGCGCTGGACGGCGTCACGATCATCAGCGTCAAGGATGTCGTCAAGTACGTCCGGAGCAAGCCCGGGCGGCTCAACCCCGGGCAGGTCCAGCAGGTCCTCGCCGCCGCCCAGCGGCTCTTCCCGCCGTACTCCTCCAACCGGCTCGCCGAGCACGTCGTCGTCGACCGCGACCAGTGGCTCACCCTGATGGACGCCCTGCGCACAATCCGCGAGCGCGGCGGCGACGCCTCCGAGATGCTCGAGCGCCTCGCCCAGATCGAAGCCGACCTCGGCCGCCAGGCCGATCTCATCGACCGCGCCGGCATGCCCCTCGCCCGGGCCGCCGACCAGCCCGACGGCCCGACCGACAGCCCACCGCCCGCTTCCGGGACGGACACGGCGACCGACGCGATCGGCCTGCTGGACGTGGACGGAACAGGCACCGCCAAGTCCCTGGAGGGACCCCCGCGGGCCCGCCCCGGCGAGGGCCGGCGCGGCCGCATCCTGGCCGCCGTCCGCCAGCCACGGGGCAGCGAGTCCATCAGCACGTCGAGCCGGCCCCCCGGGGGCGACGGCCCGACGACGGCAAAGGGCGACCAGCCCCCCGCCCCCGGCGACGACCGCGCCCACCCGACCTCCGGGCCCGGATCCGGGTCGTAGGCCCGTCCTGCCGGCGCATCTCGGGCAGCACGGCGACTCGAAGAACCTGACAGCCCCGCGCCCCCGACCGGCCGCACAGCCCTGATCAGCGCCACCGGCTCACGCCCGGGATCCCATCCTCAAAGATCACCCCACCGCCCCACGGCGACAGCGCAGCCCCTCCCGAGCAAAGCGTGGCGGTTGGGTGAGTCCTGGCTGTCTCTGAACCGCCGCGCTTTTCTGGATCTTGCTCCGCCGGGCGCTCCGGGGCTGTCTTGGCGCCTCCTCGCGGTGATCGGCGCCTGCCCTCAGGCCGCGCGCCCCGGAGCCTGGAGACTCCAAAGCCCCGCCATACCCGTGACGCCGGATGCCCCGCGACCGCGCGGAAGTCGCGGCGGCACCGGTCCTGCATCAGGAGTGACGTCTCGACCACATAAGGTGATACTTGCGGTGTCCGACCCTGCAAGTCCGTCCGACGGAGCAATATTGAGTGGACAGGACTCAGGTTCGCCTGGTTATCCTAAGAGCGTCCATCCTGAGTCGACCGTACTCAAGTCGGCTCCGGGCGCGGGCGCGCGCGACCGGAACCGGGTAGCAACGAGAGACAGCAGCGCCACAGCCACACCGCCACAGTCGCACCACCAACATCCGCACCACCAACATCCGCACCAACGCAGCCGCGCACACGACCGACGCTTCGGCGCAGGACGCAGTCCGGGGCTCACACCAACTAGGGCGTCCCGCCGGTCTCCACCAGGCGGGCCAGCATGATCGAGAGGCATACAGACATGGCACGAGCGGTCGGTATCGACCTCGGCACCACGAACTCCGTCGTGAGCGTGCTCGAGGGTGGAGAGCCCACGGTGATCGCCAATGCCGAGGGTTCCCGGACGACTCCGTCAGTCGTGGCCTTCGCGAAGAACGGCGAGGTGCTCGTCGGCGAGGTCGCCAAGCGGCAGGCCGTGACGAACGTCGAGCGGACCATTCGGTCGGTCAAGCGTCACATGGGCACCGACTGGAAGATGACGGTGGACTCCAAGGAGTTCACCCCCCAGGAGATCAGCGCCCGCATCCTGCAGAAGCTCAAGCGGGATGCCGAGGCATACCTGGGTGAGTCGGTGTCCGACGCCGTCATCACCGTCCCGGCCTACTTCGACGACGCCCAGCGGCAGGCGACCACGGAGGCCGGCACCATCGCCGGTCTGAACGTCCTGCGCATCGTCAACGAGCCCACCGCGGCGGCGCTGGCCTACGGGCTGGACAAGGGTGAGAAGGAGCAGACCATCCTGGTCTTCGACCTCGGTGGCGGCACGTTCGACGTGTCCCTGCTCGAGATCGGCGACGGCGTGGTCGAGGTCAAGTCGACCTCCGGCGACACCCAGCTCGGTGGTGACGACTGGGACCAGCGCATCACCGACCACCTGATCAAGACCTTCAACGGCCAGCACGGTGTCGACCTCGGCAAGGACAAGATGGCGCTGCAGCGCCTGCGCGAGGCCGCCGAGAAGGCCAAGATCGAGCTGTCGCAGTCCACCCAGACCTCGATCAACCTGCCGTACATCACCGCGTCGGCCGAGGGCCCGTTGCACCTGGACGTCTCGCTGTCCCGGGCGGAGCTCCAGAGGATGACGCAGGACCTGATCGACCGCTGCAAGGGCCCGTTCCAGCAGGCCGTCAAGGACGCCGGCATCAAGATCAGCGACGTCGACCACGTCGTGCTCGTCGGCGGTTCGACCCGGATGCCCGCCGTCGTGGACCTCGTCCGCGAGCTGACCGGCGGCAAGGAGCCGAACAAGGGCGTCAACCCGGACGAGGTCGTCGCGGTCGGCGCGTCCCTGCAGGCCGGTGTCCTCAAGGGTGAGGTCAAGGACGTCCTGCTGCTCGACGTCACCCCGCTGTCCCTGGGTATCGAGACCAAGGGCGGCATCATGACCAAGCTGATCGAGCGGAACACGACGATCCCGACGAAGCGCTCGGAGATCTTCACCACCGCCGAGGACAGTCAGCCCTCCGTGCAGATCCAGGTCTTCCAGGGCGAGCGCGAGATGGCGGCCTACAACAAGAAGCTCGGCATGTTCGAGCTGACCGGCCTGCCCCCGGCCCCCCGCGGCATGCCGCAGATCGAGGTCACCTTCGACATCGACGCCAACGGCATCGTGCACGTGTCCGCGAAGGACCTGGGCACCGGCAAGGAGCAGTCGATGACGATCACCGGCGGCTCGGCGCTGCCGAAGGACGACATCAACCGCATGGTGCAGGACGCCGAGCAGTACGCCGAGGAGGACCGCCAGCGCCGGGAGGAGGCCGAGACCCGCAACCGCGCCGAGTCCCTCGTGTACTCGACGGAGCGGTTCCTGGCCGAGAACGGCGACAAGATCGAGGCCGGCGTGAAGTCCGACGTCGAGGAGAAGCTCAGCACGCTGCGCGGCGCGGTCGGCGGCACGGACATCGCCGCGATCCGCGAGGCGGCGGACGAGCTGACCAAGGCCAGCCAGGCCATGGGCGAGTCGATGTACGCCCAGGCCGCCGGCGCGCAGGGCGCCCCTGGCGCTCCCGGAGCCGGGGCGGGCCAGGCCGACGACGACGTGGTGGACGCCGAGATCGTCGACGAGGAGGACAAGAAGTGACCTCTGCCCACGGCGAGCACCGGCTGGACGACAGCCGGGCCGGCGGGGACGGCGGCCCGGAGGAGCCCATCGTCAAGGACAGACGGCGCATCGACCCGGAGACCGGCCAGGTCCGCGGGAGCGCCGCCGGCGCGGCCACTCCCGGCGCCGAGCCCATGGGCCCGGCCGGGGCGGGCCCGGCCGACTCCGACTCCGAGCTGGTCGCGTCGCTGCGCGGCCAGCTGGGCGAGCGGACCGCCGACCTGCAGCGACTCAAGGCCGAGTTCGACAACTACCGCCGGCGCGCCGCGCGCGAGCGCGACGCCGCCGGTGACCAGGCCGTCTCCAAGCTGCTCGGCGGGCTGCTCGGGGTGCTCGACGACATCGGCCGCGCCCGCGACCACGGTGATCTCGAGGGGCCGTTCAAGGCCATCGCCGAGTCGCTGGAGACCGCGTTGGAGTCGACAGGTCTGGAGCGGTTCGGCACGCCGGGCGAGGTGTTCGACCCGCACCTGCACCATGCCCTGATGCACTCGTACCGGTCGGACGTCTCCGAGACGACCTGCGTGGAGATCTTCCGGGCGGGCTACCGCCGGGGGAACGCCGTGCTCCGGGCCGCGCAGGTCGCGGTCGCGGAACCGTCCGAGGACGGCGGTGACGCGCTGTACGAGGACGGGCCGGACGCGGGCATCTCGGACCGGGTGACCGAGGTCGGGCCACCCGGGGAGTATGACGCCGCCGAGGGTCAGCCGGCCGCCGGCGCGTCTCCCGGAAGGGAGAACGCTCCCCTGCCGGACGACACCGGCAGTGTTCCGGGTCCGGACCGCGGGGGACCGACCGTCAGCGCCGACTGAAGAGATGGCCTACTGAACCATGCCGATGGACCGTTCGCGTGCCTCCCGCCCGGTGCTCCGCGCCGGGCGGGACGGCTCGTTCCGACCTGACCGGCGGCCGGCTGGCCCTCGGCGCCCGGATGCTCCCGATGCCCGCGCGCCGGGCTCGTTCATGACGGAAGGAGGGGCGCCGTGAGTGTTCGCGACATGGTTGAAAAGGACTACTACGCCGCTCTCGGTGTCCCCAAGGACGCGTCCGCGGCCGACATCAAGAAGGCGTACCGCAAGCTCGCCCGGGAGCTGCACCCGGACAAGAACCCCGGGGATGTGAAGGCGGAGGCACGCTTCAAGGAGGTGTCCGAGGCCTACGACGTCCTCTCCGACGAGAACCGCCGGCGGGAGTACGACGAGGCCCGGGCGCTGTTCGCCTCCGGCTCCTACCCGGGTGCGGGTGGGCGCGGCGGCGGCATGGGCGGGTTCGGGACGCCGGGCGGCTACGGCCCAGGTGCCGGGAACCTGAACCTCGACGACCTGCTCAACGGCAACGGCGGCGGCGGGCTCGGCGGGATCTTCGACAACCTCTTCCAGCGGACACCGACCGGGCGCGCCCCGCGCCGCGGCACGGACATCGCGGCGGAGGTGACCATCTCGTTCGAGAAGTCGCTGACCGGCCTCGAGGCGACGGTGCGGCTGCCCGGGGCCGCCACCTGCGCCACCTGCGCCGGCATCGGGGCCCGCCCCGGGACGTCCCCCCGGACGTGCCCGGTCTGCCGGGGCCTCGGCGTGATCTCCCGGTCGCAGGGCGGGTTCGCGCTGTCCGAGCCGTGCCGCGACTGCCTGGGCAAGGGCAGCCTGATCGACCACCCCTGCCCCGACTGCCACGGCACCGGCCGCCGCGAGCGCGAGCAGCGCATCCGCATCCCGGCCGGGGTCAGCGACGGTCAGCGCCTGCGGGTACGCGGGCGCGGCTCGCCCGGCGAGCGCGGCGGCGCGGCCGGTGACCTCGAGGTCACCGTGCACGTGCAGAGCCATCCCGTGTTCGGGCGGGAGGGCCACAACCTGACGATCAACCTGCCGGTGACGATCACCGAGGCGGCCCTGGGCGCCTCGGTGAAGGTACCGACGATCGACGGCACCCCGCTGACGGTCAAGGTTCCGGCCGGCACCTCGAGCGGACGGCGGCTGCGTGCCCGCAACCGGGGCGTCCCGCGCCCCGGCGGGGAGAACGGTGACCTCATCGTGACGCTCGAGGTGACCGTTCCCAAGCCGTCCGAGCTCTCGCCGAAGGCGCGCACCGCGCTCCAGGAGTTCGCGCGGGCGCATCCCGAGGACCCTCGTGAATCCCTGATAGCCCAGATGGAGGGACGGGCATGAACGCGCGTCCGAACCGTACGTCCGATCCGCCGCGCTCCCCACGCGGCGCGGGTGCAGGCCCCGGAACGAGGGCTGCCGGGCCGGCGGTGGGCGGGGGCCCCGCCGGCATGGTGCCGCCGTCTCCCGGCGGAAACAGCCCCATGAACGGGAGTGGCACGGTGCACGATCCCGGTGCCACCTATTACCAGCCGCCCGGCCCCGCGGCCGGCCCGGCGCACGACGACGACGCCCCGGTGTACGTGATCTCCATCGCGGCGCAGCTCGCCGGGATGCATCCCCAGACACTGCGGTCGTACGACCGGCTCGGGCTGGTGACCCCCGGCCGTACGGCGGGCCGCGGCCGGCGCTACTCCGCCCGTGACGTCGCCCTGCTGCGCGAGGTCCAGCGCCTCTCCCAGGAGGAGGGCGTCAACCTCGAGGGCATCCGGCAGATTCTGCACCTTGGTGCCCAGGTGGTCGCGTTGCAGGCGCAGGTCCGTCAGCTGGCGGAGGAGCTCGCCGAGGCCCGGGCCGACGCGGACCGCCGGGTGGCCGAGGCCCACGCCAGCCACCGGCGCGACCTCGTCCCCATCGAGCGAGGCGCGGTCGTCGTCTGGCGACCGGGCCATCGCCGCTGACCCCGGCCCCACCAGACACAGAGTCCGAAGACCAGGTCCGAAGCCCGGTCCGATGCCGACGACAAGTCCGACACGGGTGCCGGTACCGGGCGCCGGGCCGGTCCGGGCAGCGACGCGGCGTCGGTGCCCGGACCGGCGCCGCGGTTGCCGGGCAGCTCATCCGGGCGCGGGCCCCGGACCCGTCCGCGTCTCCACAACAACGACACCCCGGCACCCGAAAGCCGGCCATGCCGACGCATGTCCAGTAAGTTGAGCGGGAATGACTCAGGTATGCTGAGTGTCGTAACCGGTGGACGCGGTTCCACGCGATGTCGCGATCACCGAACCGCGAGATCGCGTGGGACCAGTGACTGAAGACCGCACGACATCGGATCGCCTCGAGACACAGGGATCGCCATGAACGCTGACCGTCTCACCGCCCGCTCGCAGGAGGCTCTGTCCTCCGCGATCAGCCGTGCCACCGGCGACGGATCGCCGCTCGTCGACCCGCTGCACCTGCTGACCGCCCTGCTCGAGGCGCCCGACGGTGTCGGTGCCGCCCTGCTGGAGGCCGTCGGCACCCCGGCGGCGGACATCCGCTCCCGGGCGGAGGCCGCGGTGGGCCGGCTCCCCCGCGCCGCCGGGGCCAACGTGGCGCCGCCGCAACTGTCCCGGCAGCTCGTCGCCGTCCTGAACAACGCCGAGCGCCAGGCCGCCCGGCTCGGCGATGAGTACACCTCGGTCGAGCACCTGGTCGTGGCGCTCGCGGAGGAGGGCGGGGAGGCGTCCCGCATCCTCGCCGAGGCGGGCGCGACCCCGGACGCCCTGCGCGGCGCGTTCGACCGCGTCCGCGGCGGCGCCCGCCGCGTCACCAGCCGGGATCCGGAGGGGGCCTACCGGGCGCTCGAGAAGTACTCCATCGACCTCACCGCGCGGGCCCGCGACGGCAAGCTCGACCCGGTGATCGGCCGCGACACCGAGATCCGCCGGGTCGTGCAGGTTCTCTCCCGGCGCACGAAGAACAACCCGGTCCTGATCGGCGAGCCCGGCGTCGGCAAGACGGCGATCGTCGAGGGGCTCGCGCTGCGGGTGGCCGCGGGTGACGTCCCGGAGTCGCTGCGCGGGCGGCGCATCGTCTCGCTCGACCTCGGCTCGATGGTCGCCGGCTCCAAGCTGCGCGGCGAGTTCGAGGAACGGCTGACCTCGGTGCTCACCGAGATCCGCGAGGCCGAGGGCCAGATCATCACCTTCATCGACGAGCTGCACACCGTCGTCGGCGCCGGCGCGGCCGAGGGCGCGATGGACGCCGGCAACATGCTCAAGCCGATGCTCGCCCGCGGTGAGCTGCGCATGATCGGCGCGACGACGCTGGACGAGTACCGCACCCGCATCGAGAAGGACCCGGCGCTGGAGCGCCGCTTCCAGCCCGTGATGGTCGGGGAGCCGTCCGTGGAGGACACGATCGGCATCCTGCGCGGGCTCAAGGAGCGTTACGAGGTCCACCACGGGGTGCGGATCACCGACTCGGCGCTGGTGGCCGCGGCCACCCTGTCCGACCGGTACGTCACCGCCCGGTTCCTCCCCGACAAGGCGATCGACCTGATGGATGAGGCGGCGTCCCGGCTACGGATGGAGATCGACAGCCGGCCGGTCGCCGTCGACGAGCTCGAGCGGGCCGTGCGCCGTCTCGAGATCGAGGACATGGCGCTGTCGAAGGAGAACGACGACGCGTCCCGGGAACGGCGCGACCGGCTGCAGCGCGAGCTGGCGGAGAAGCGCGAGGAGCTCTCCGCGCTGACCGCGCGGTGGCAGCGGGAGAAGAACTCCATCTCCGAGGTCCAGAAGATCAAGGAGGAGCTGGAGAACGCCCGCCGCGCCGCCGAGATGGCCGAGCGCGACCTCGACCTCGCCAAGGCCGGTGAGCTGCGGTACGGCACGATCCCGACGCTGGAGAAGCGGCTCGCCGAGGCGACCGGCGCGCTCGCCGGATCGGACTCGCCCGGCGGGGCGATGCTCAGCGAGGAGGTCGGTCCCGACGACGTCGCCGAGGTCGTCGCCTCGTGGACGGGCATCCCCGCCGGCCGCATGCTCGAGGGCGAGACGAGCAAGCTCCTGCGCATGGAGACGGAGCTGCACCGTCGCGTGATCGGGCAGGACGAGGCCGTGCGCACCGTGGCGGACGCCGTCCGCCGCGCGCGGGCCGGCATCGCCGACCCGGACCGGCCGACCGGGTCGTTCCTCTTCCTCGGGCCGACGGGTGTGGGCAAGACGGAGCTGGCCAAGGCGCTCGCCGACTTCCTGTTCGACGACGAGCGGGCGGTCGTGCGCATCGACATGAGCGAGTACGCCGAGAAGCACTCGGTGGCGCGGTTGATCGGCGCGCCTCCCGGCTACGTCGGCTTCGAGTCCGGCGGCCAGCTCACCGAGGCGATCCGGCGCCGCCCGTACAGCGTGATCCTGCTCGACGAGGTCGAGAAGGCGCACCCGGACGTCTTCGACGTGCTGCTCGCCGTACTCGACGACGGCCGGCTGACCGACGGCCAGGGCCGCACGGTCGACTTCCGGAACACCATCCTGATCCTGACCTCGAACCTGGGGTCGGTCTACATCGCCGACCCGACCCTGCCCCCGCAGGTCCGCCACGATTCGGTGATGGTCGCCGTGCGCGACGCCTTCAAGCCGGAGTTCCTGAACCGGCTCGACGACGTGCTGGTCTTCGAGCAGCTCGGCCGGGACGATCTGACGAAGATCGTCGACATCCAGATCGACCGGCTGCGCAGGCGGCTGGCCGACCGCCGGATCTCCCTCGAGGTGACCGACGCCGCCAAGGTCTGGCTCGCGGACGCCGGCTACGACCCGGTGTACGGGGCGCGGCCGCTGCGCCGCCTGGTGCAGACCTCGATCGGCGACCAGCTCGCCCGCGAGCTGCTGGCCGGCCAGATCAGGGACGGCGACGGGGTCGTGGTCGACGTGGACGGGCAGCGCTCGGCGCTGAGCGTCCACTCCGCGGCCCGCGCGCAGGCCATCTGAGCACGCGCGGCCGGGGCTGGCCGGGGCCGGTCGGCCCCGGCCGGTGCGGGGCCGTCACTGGGCGGCGATCTTGCGTTCTACCTGGCCGGTCAGTGTGGCGAGCAGGGCCGGATCCGCCGGCTGGAACGGCGTGACCAGGGTGATCGTCCCCTCCGCCCGACCAGTGAAGATCATGATCAGGTCGACGTAGGTGCGGAAGCTCTGCTGCTGCGCGGTGACGATGTCGATGGTGACCGTGATCCGGTCGGTCGCCCCGGGCGGCGGCGGTACCGTCTCCGTGCCGATCAGGGTGGCCCCGAGCTCGTCGGAGTCGAGCTCGTCGACGAGGGCCCGCCCGTAGCACCCGGCGAAGCGGTCGAGCCGGACGATCTCCCGATGCCCCGCGACGGTGGCGGTGTCCGCGTAGACCGACGCGAAGGAGCGGAGATCCGCCCCACTGGTGTCGTGGGTGAAGACGGGGCCGTCGGCGTCACCGGTCGACGAGGCGCCGATCTGCGCGTCGGTCGCCTCGGCGCACGTCGCCACCGTGCCGTCGAACATCGACGACGGTGCGCTGGCGACCGAGTTGGGGCCGCTCGCCGGCTGCGGCGGGTCCTGGCTGAATCCCATGGTCTCCGGGCCGGCGGTGAGCACGAAGTCCGCCGCCGTCAGCGGCGACGGCGCTGGTGACGGCGTCCGCCGGCCGCCCGTGCCGTTCGCGCCGTTGGTCCCGCCCCGGTTGACGTCCTCGACGCCGACGTCGGCGTCGGTCGAGTCGCTGCGCCGGTCCGCCCCACGGGCCCGGGTGGAGCTCCCGCCGGTACAGGCGGTCGCGACGACGAGCAGCGCCAGCAGGCCGACGCCGGCCCGCAGGGCCATCGACATCCCGGGAATCCACGGCCGCCGGCCGGGGGCTCCCGCACGCGGTATTTCCGCTGATTTCATCACTCTCACAACAAGAATGGTACGTCGGGTCATCGCTGCGGATAACCCGTTAATACTGTCCATCCAACGACAAGAAGCTCCGCACCGACCGCCAACGAATGGCTATCCGTATACAGAGTTTCGTATCGTGCAGCGTTGACGTCCACCGGCGACGACCCCCGCGAACCGCGAGCGGTGACCATCAGGCACCGAGCGGTCGATGGTGCGCGGCACTACGCCTAGAGTTGGCGGATGATTTCACCCGGTCCGGGCCTGGCCGTCTCCGCCGAGGTCTCGGCGGCGCTGGCTGCCGGCCGGCCGGTGGTCGCCCTGGAGTCGACGCTGATCGCCCACGGCCTGCCGCGCCCGCGCAACCGCGCGGTCGCCGTGGAACTGGAGGAGATGCTGCGCGAGCGCGGCGTCACCCCCGCGACAGTCGCAGTGATCGACGGAGTGCCCACCATCGGCCTGGACGACGCCACGCTCAGCCGCGTCGCCGACGACCCGGCGGTGGCCAAGGCGTCCGTGCGCGACCTGCCCGCCGCCGCCGCGCTGAGGCGCACCTGCGCAACCACGGTCGCGTCCACGTCGATGCTGGCCGCCCGTGCGGGCATCCGGGTGTTCGCGACGGGTGGGCTCGGCGGCGTACACCGCGGGGCGGGCGAGTCCTTCGACGAGTCCGCCGACCTGCCGACACTGGGCGGCACCCCGATCACCGTCGTCAGCGCCGGCGTCAAGTCGATCCTGGACGTCGGCGCGACCCTCGAGCGGATGGAGACCCTCGGGATCACGCTGCTGGGCTGGCGCACCTCGGAGTTCCCGGGTTTCTACCTCCCGGGCTCCGGCCACCGTCTGGACTGGCGGGTGGACGACGCCCGGCAGGTCGCTGGCACCATGGCGGCCCGCGACCGCCTCGGGCTGACGTCCGCGATCGTGGTCGCGAACCCGGTGCCGCGTGAGCAGGCGCTCGACCCCGGTGTCCATGACCGGGTGCTCGCCGAGGCGCTGCGCCGCGCCGAGGCGGGTGGGCTGCGCGGGAAGGCCGTCACGCCGTTCCTGCTGGAGACCTTCCGCACCGAGACCGCCGGCGCGAGCCTGGAAGTGAATGTCGCCGTAGTACGGAGCAATGTGGCGGTCGCGGCCGAGATCGCGACCGCCTGGGCCGCCGGCTGACCACTGGGCCAGCCGCGGGATTACTGGATCTGGAGCTTTCCGGAAATCTGGTCGGCGATACGCTGCAGATGGACCTGCGGCGGGGTGTTGTCGACGTTCGCGTAGTTGACCACAACCTCGACCTGCCCCTCGAAGAAGAACACGTTGTCCAGAACCAGGCCCACGGTCTCGCCGCCGGCCGTCACACCCATGGAAATGCGCAGTAGCCCGCTCGCCCCCGCGGGCGGGGCCGGAGACTCGGCGGCGACGATCTCGACCGTGGCCCCGCTGCCGGTGTCGGCGTCGAACTCCGCCTGCATTGTCTGGCCGAAGCATTCGGCGAACCGCGGATTGTTCAGGATCTCCAGGTCGGCGGCGACCTTTTCCTCGGTCACGATCTGCGCCGAGGACGACATCGTCACGAGCTCGTCGACGTCGCTGGTGAAGTCCGGGCCGTCGGCGGTGTCCAGGTGCTCGTCGCTGAACTGCTCGGCGGGTACGCCGAGGCACTGCGCCACCTGGACCATGGTCAGGTCGTCGGAGTTCGACTGCGGGTCCGCGGGAGAGGCGGTGAACCCGGCCGTGATCGCGCCCTCGGTGAGCACGTAGTCCTCGGCTCGCAGCGTGGGCTCGGCCGGGGTCCGGGAGACGACCGATGCCTGCGACGGGCCGGGCGGCGCGGAGGTCGCCGCGGGCACGATGCCCGCCGCGCCGCTCCCTCCGCTCTGGCACGAGGCCACGACCAGCGCGGCGGCGGCCAGCGCCAGCCCGCCGCGGCCGGCACTCGCCGGTCCGCTCCGCCACGGCCTCCACGATCCCGAATTCCGCACGTCCATCGTTGAACCCCCAAGAATGGCGGCCCGAGTCGAGTAGTCGGACCGTGAATTCCGCGTCATTGCGGTTTCCTGCCGCATTGGCGGCCCCATCCACGATGCCGCATAAATACGACTGCGGACACCATGATTTCTGTCGTCGTAGGGACAGCCGGCGGCCGGTCGGGGAGCTTGGTACCCCCCTTGACATGGCCGGACGTTTCCACCATTCGCACCGCATCAACCGTTCGCACCCCGTCAAAGGCGGCGCGCGACCGATCGGACACGCGACCGATCAGACGCGGAGCGTCTCGGCCGCGGGCGACAGGCGGTGTACGTCGTGGCTGGATGGGCGTCCGAAGCTTTGAGCTGGCAGCATCAGGAGGGATACCGGCGGGACACGGGAGGAGGACACGCCTGATGGGCCTGCCGCGTCCCGGTGCCACGCTCCGCACGCGGCGGTTCCGCTGGGCGGTCGTCCTGGTGTGGCTGCTGATCGGCGTCGCCGTCAGCCCGCTCGCGTTGATGCTCACCGACGCCGAGACCAACGACGCGGCCGCCTTCCTCCCCGAGGGCGCCGAGTCGACCCGTCTGCTGGAGGCCCAGCGGCAGCTCCCCGGCGGTGACGCCGTGCCGGCGGTGGTCGTCCTGGCCCGTGACGGCGGCCTGACCAAGGCCGACCTGGACGTCGCGACGACGTTGCGCACCGAACTCGCCGGGTTCGCGGCGACGACGACGATCCCGGGAGTGATCCCCGCGCCGGATCACCGCGCGGTGATCATCACCGTCCCGATGCCGCAGACCACGGACGCCGACCGTTTCACCGCCGACGTAGCGCGCATGCGGACAATCGCCAGGCAGGCCGCCGCCGCGGAACCAGGCCTGGATTCCGCGGTCACCGGGCCCGCGGGCCTGGTCTCCGACACCTACGACGTGTTCGTGAAGATCGAGGGCGCACTGCTGCTCGTGACCGCGTCGATCGTGGCCGTGATCCTGCTCGCGGTCTACCGAAGTCCGTTCCTGTGGGTCGTGCCGCTGCTGTCCGTCGGCATCGCCGACCAGACCGCGGCCGGACTGATCTACCTTCTCGCCGAGCACGCCGGGCTCACGGTGAACGGCCAGAGCGCCGGAATGCTGCGGGTGCTCGTCTTCGGCGCCGGCACCGACTACGCGCTGCTGCTCATCTCCCGCTACCGCGAGGAGCTGACCCGGCACGCCGAGCCGGCCACCGCGATGCTGGTCGCGCTGCGCCGGGCCGGCCCGGCGATCCTGGCGTCGGCGGGCACAGTGATCATCGGCATGCTGTGCCTGCTGCTGGGCGAGCTGAACTCGCACCGCGGGCTGGGCCCGGTCTGCGCGATCGGGATCGCGGTCGCGCTGGTCACCATGCTCACGCTGCTGCCGGCGGCGATGGTGGTCGGCGGGCGACGGCTGTTCTGGCCGTTCGTGCCACGTCTGGGCCAGGCGGAGCGGTCGGTGGAGGCCGGCGCGTGGGCGCGCGCCGGCGCCGTGATCGGGCGCCGCCCGCGGACGGTCTGGGTCACCACCGTGGCCGTGCTGGGCGCGCTCGTCATCGGCATGCTCGTCCTGCCCGGCGTCCTGCGCCAGGACCAGGCCTTCCGCGACAACGTCGAGTCGGTCCAGGGCCAGCGCCTGGCCGAGCGGAGCTTCCCGCCGGGCGTCACCGCGCCCACGTTCGTGGTGGCGAACAGCGCGCGCGCCGATGCCGTGGCCGAGGCGGTCCGCGCGACTCCCGGCGTGGCCGCGGCGGCGGAGAGCGGGCGGACGTCCGAGCTCGTCCAGTTCCTGGTCGTGCTCGACGCGCCGCCGGACAGTCCCGAGTCGTTCCGGACGGTGGAGAAGCTGCGCACGACCGTGCACGCGCTGCCCGGCGCCGACGCCCTCGTCGGCGGCAACACCGCCGTCAACCTGGACATCCGGGACGCGGCCGTGCGGGACCGCGAGCTGATCATTCCGGTCGTGCTCGTCGTGGTGCTGCTCATCCTCGGGCTGCTGCTGCGTTCCGTCGTCGCGCCGCTGCTGCTCATGGGCACGGTCGTGCTGTCGTTCTTCGCCGCCCTCGGCGCGAGCGCGCTGGTCTACCACTACGTCTTCGACTTCCCCGGCATCGATCCGGCGCTGCCGCTGATCGGTTTCATCTTCCTGGTGGCGCTCGGCGTCGACTACAACATCTTCCTGATGACCCGGGTGAAGGAGGAGACCGAGCACATCGGGCACGCCGCCGGTGTCCGCCGTGGCCTCGCGGTGACGGGCGGGGTCATCACCTCGGCCGGGGTCGTGCTCGCCGCCACGTTCGCCGTGCTGCTCATCTTCCCGCTGGTCCAGCTCGCCGAGGTCGGCTTCCTGGTCGCGTTCGGCGTTCTGCTCGACACGCTTGTGGTCCGCTCGGTGCTCGTGCCGGCGCTCGCACTGGACGTCGGCCCCGTCGTGTGGTGGCCCAGCCACCCGGAACGCGCCCGGCCCGCCGGCCCAGTCAACGGCCAGCTCACCGACCAGCTCACCGACCACGAGACGCTCGCTGACTTCGGAGCGCTCGGTGTTCCCCTGAGCGCGATGGAGCCCGCGGCCGCGGCCCTCGAGAGTGCCGAGGCACGAGCCCGGGCCGAGGAGGACGAAGACACCGAAGCGAACCGATAAAACAGGCCGCCGGCAGCCCAGACGGTGCGGGCACCGGGCCGGGGCAACGGCCCGGTGGTGGTTCCGCCGTGGCCGTCGCGCCGCGAAATGGCTCAGTGTGCCACGCGCAAGACCTTATGGTTGCGAGATGCACACAGCTCCGGCCGATACCCCTGGCCCGGGGTGGAGCTCCCATTCCTGGCGGATCGACCCCGGTGGCTGGCGGGGCCTGTCGCCGCAGCTGCGCCGCTTGCGCCGGCTGCTGCTGCTGATCGGCGCCATCCCGGTGATCGTGCTGGTAAGCCTGATCGGCGGGGCGTTCCTGGGGCTGCCCGGGCTGGCGGTGGGGGCCGTGCCGACCGCGGCCACCGTGTGGGGCTGGCGCTCGATCGGCCGGGCCTGGAGCGCCTGGCGCTACGCCGAGCGCGAGGACGACCTCCTGATCAGCCACGGCACCTTCGTCCGGAGGCTGGTCGTCGTCCCCTACGGCCGCATGCAACTGGTGGACGTCACCGCCGGGCCGCTGGCGCAGCGGTTCGGCATCGCGCAGGTGCGGCTGCACACCGCCGCGGCCACCACGGACGCCGTGATCCCCGGGCTGTCACCGGTCGAGGCGGCCCGGCTGCGGGATTCGCTGACCGAGCGCGGCGAGGCCCAGGCGGCCGTCCTGTGACCAGGAACGTCCGGTGAGCGGGGCAGGGCTCGCGGGCACGGCAGGGCCAGCGACCAGGGCCGCGTTATGACGAGAGCCGAGCCGGAGCCGTCGGTCGAGGACGCGGCTCCGCCGCTCCAGCCGCCGCCCGCCGGCGCGGAGCCGGACGACGGCTACCACCATCTTCATCCGCTCACGCCACTGCTGCGCGGTTGGCTGCTGGTGGCGGCGGTCGCCGTCAGTATTCTGAAGAACTTCGCCGAGGAACTGACGGTTCGCAGTGTCACGCTCACCCTCTCCGCGCTGCTGCCCGCGGCCTCGGCATACGGCTACTGCGCCTGGCGGTTCACCCGTTACCGCGTGGAAGCCGAGGATCTGCGGCTGGAGACCGGCCTGCTGATCAAGCGTATCCGGCATGTGCGGCTCGACCGCATCCAGTCGGTGGACGTCGCCCAGCCGCTGATCGCCCGGGCGGCCGGGCTCGCCGTGCTGCGGCTGGACCTCGCCGGCACGCACGACGGGGACGCGGAGGAATCCGGCACGAGGCTCAGCTACCTCTCGCTCGAACGCGCGAGGCTGCTGCGGGCGGAGCTGCTCGCCCGCGCAGCCGGCGTGGCGCCCGGAGCCGGAGAGGCACCCGAACGCCCGCTCGCGTACGTTCCGCCGCTGCGCCTGGCAGCCGCGATCACGCTCTCCCCCGCACCGTGGCTGGCACTCGGCGCGGCCTTCATCCTGGTCACCCCGGCCCTGCTCACCGGCACCTTCGCCGGGTTCATCGCGGTCGCGCCCGCGCTGGTCGGAGTGTGGCGGACGACCTTCGACCGCTTCGCGACCGGCTTCCGGTTCACGGTGTCGGAATCGCCGGACGGCCTGCGTATCCGCGGCGGCCTGCTCGACCGTGCCCATCACACCGTGCCGCACGGCCGGGTCCAGGCGGTGAGCCTGCGCGGCTCGCCGCTGTGGCGCTGGCTCGGCTGGGTGGAGCTCCAGATCAACGTCGCCGGCGACGCCCGGAGCATGCTGCTGCCCGTCGCCCCCCGCGGGCAGGCCGTGAACGTGATCGAACGGCTGCTGCCGGCCGTGGACGTCGACGGCATGGCGCTGCCGCGCCCGCCGGGCCGGGCCCGGCTGATCGCGCCGGTCCGGTGGCGCCGGATGCGCTGCGGCGCGGACGACCGGGTGTTCGTCGTCCGCGGCGGAGTGCTGTGGCAGCGCACCGACATCATTCCGCACGGCAAGGTGCAGAGCATCCGGGTCGTGCAGCACCCGGCCCATCGCCTGCTGCGCCTCGCGGATGTCCACCTCGACTGCGCGGGCGGCCCCGTGCGGATCCACGCCCGGCTGCTGGACGTCCGCCAGGCGCACGCGATCGCGGCCGCGCAGGCCGAGCGCTCCCGGCTCAGCCGGGTCGCCGCCGTACCGATCGTGACCGGCTCGCCGGCCTGGACGCCGCTGCGCCCTCTGTCCGGGGCACGCGACCCCGACGCGGTGCACTGAGCCACCGGCCGGACACCGGCCGGGCGCCGGCCGGGCGCCGCCGGTGATCAGCGGGCCCGGCGGGCCGGCGTCACCCGAAGGTCGGGAACTCCGGGCCGAAGACGGTGCCCCACAGGCTGACGGCCTCCTCGTGGTCCCCGGCGCGCTCGGCCGCGACCGCCTTGGCCGAGTAGGTGCGTGCCTGGCGGACGAAGGCGCCAAGATCCTCGAGGTCGTCCTGGCGGAGGTAGCTGGACAGGTCACCGCGGATGTCGGACGGATCGCCGACCACGAGGCCGACCTCGTCCATGTGCCGGAACACCTCGGCGAGGCCCTGGCGCGTGTTGAGACCGCGGCCCGCGAGCACCTGCCCCGCGAGCGCCTCGATGTGGAACGAGCGCAGGTGGCTGCCGCACACCCGGTTCCACGCCTTGAGCAGCCGGACCGCCGAGATGACCCGCGGGCCGAGGTCCATCGTCCAGCTCGCGTGCCGCTCCGGCCGGGTCGGCAGCCAGCCGCCCACTCTGTCCGGGATGACGTAGCCGGCGCGGGGGTGGTCGAAGGCCGGCACGAGGTGGACGTCCGGCGCGGCGTCGTAGACGATGCGCAGCGCCTGGCCGCGGGTGCCGATCGTCTGCACCCGGTCGCCACCGATGGCGTTGCGGACGCAGACGAGCAGGTCGCGAGAATCCCACCGGAAGCGCTTCCACGCGCTGTTCGCCGCGCTGAAGACCACGAAGATGTCCACCTCGTCGAGCGGACGGATCATCGTGTCGCGCCCGGCGGACCCGATCGTGGCCACGCCCACCAGGGGCAGCGCGCAGCGCGGCGGGAAGATCGACCGCAGCGCCCGCTCCGCCTCCGCCCGTCGGTCGTCGATCACCGCGCGGTCGTCGTCACCGAGCCGGACCATGTCGTCCAGCTTGGCGAAGGCGCGGGCAGTCGTGCCGACCAGCAGCGGACCGGTCATCGGGCCGGTCATCGGATTGATCGGAGACGCGCCGGTCACGGCGGGGCCGGGCGGCGGTGCCGTCGCCTGCTCGCCCGCGGGGAACAGCGGGTTCGGCTCCCCCGGCCCGGGCCCCGCCGGCCGCCGCCAGTGCGGCGGAATGATCAGATGGTCGTACGTGACCTCGCTCGACCGTGTTCCGGTAGGAACTTCCCGACGGGCATCCACGCTCATCGTGCAGACCTCCCAGGGCGCAGGTGACGCCGAACGTGCGGGCTCCCTCCCCATTGCGACGCGCCGCCCGCGGCCCGTCGCAGACGCCCCCGCCGGGGCCGGGCGGGCCGGCTACCGGTTGCGACATCGGTTCCTATGGTGCCCCAGGACGTCACGATCTGAACAGGGGGCCGCGGTGTCGGCGTGTCCGGCCCGGCCCCGCCGTCCCACGGAACCATGAAAAACCTGTGTCGGATAGCCGACACCCCAGCCTCGAGGGGCTCTCAGAAATACCACCCCCGGGGGGTGAGGGAAAGAGGGTGACCAGGGCCGATGGCACGTTCGGGCGATCGGCCGCTGGACAGCGGGCGCCTGGAGCGTCGATGCCCGAGGCCGCGCCACCGGCTCGCGCCGCGGCGCCCGCGGACACCCAGGCCACTCGACACGCCGACGATGTTAACTCTAAGTAACGATGTATGCCGGGTCACGCGGCGATCGTCAGACCACTGCCAGGCCATCCCACAGGCCATCCCGGGCTGCCCCGCCGAGGCCCGGCCATTCCGGATATCCCCCACTGCCAGATCATCCGCGACATTCAGGTGACTGGCCGACCATCCGCGACATCCGGGACGGGGCAGCCGACGGCGTCAGCCGGGCGGCGGGCGGATCCACAGCCGACGGCGTTCGGTGAGCAGCACGCCGGTGGGCACGAACGCCGTCGACTGGGCGAGCCGCTTCGCGGCGATGTCCCCGACGCGGACCCTCGTCCCGACCAGAACCCCCCGGTACTCCAGCCAGCTTGCGACGGCCCGGACGGCCTCCGCGGCGTACCCGTCGCGCCGGTGGGCGGCGCTCACCCGGACGCCGACCGCGGCCCGGGCGGCATGCATGTCGGCGGCGAGCAGACCGAGCGCCGTGCCGTCGTCCGCACGCAGCACCCAGGTCAGGATTCCCCGGCCGGCACCGATCCTGCGCCGCAGCTCCCGGCGCACACCCGTCGGGTCCGTGGCGACCGAGTCGGCCGGCGCGGAATCGGCCGGCGCGGAGTCGACCGCGCCGCCGAACAGCTCGCCGGCCGCCAGCCGGACAGGCGCGCCGTGGTTGGCGGCGACCATCGCCTGCGCGAGCTCCTCGGCGACGAACCCGGCGTTCCAGACGGTGAGGGGGAGTGCGCGCAGCCGCGCGGTGGTGAGGGTTGGACCCTCACCCACGGCGGGCCGGCTCCGGGACCCCCAGCAGGCCCCGGTCGCGCAGCCAGGAACCCGTCCGCCGCATGCCCTCGTCGAGGTCGACCTCGCCCCGCCAGCCGACGAGCGCGGCGATCCGGTCCCCGGAGACCGTGCCGCGCCTGGTGACGTCCTGGATCGTCAGCGGGCCGAGGTCGACCCGGACACGCGGGTCCACGTTGGCCATGAGGGCCGCGCCGATCCCGCGCAGCAGGCCCGGACGGCCGCCCGCGGACGCCGGCTGCCGGCTCGGCAGCCGGTCGACGGCGTCGACGACCTCGCACAGCCGCGCAGGCACGGACCGGGGCGCCCGCACCTGCGCCATCGCGGCGTACCGCCCGAAGAACTCGGCCACCGTCGCCGGGCCCGGACCGGTCACGTGCAGCACCTGGCCGGTCACCGTCTCGCCCGGGGCGGCCGCGACGGCCATCACCGCGCTCACCACGTCGTCGACGTGGACGGGGCTCAGCATGCCGCGCCCGCCGTCGACGAGGACGAACCGGCCGGCCCGCATCAGCAGCACGGGCCACAGCGTCCAGCGGCCGGCGCGCGGGCCGTAGGCGTCGGCGATCCGCAGCACGGTGACGGGGGCCCCGTGGGCGGCGGCCGCGCTGACGGTCTGCTCGGCGGCGGCGATCGCGTCGGCGCGCGGCTCGCCGGTGAGGCCGACCGGCGCGGACTCGTCGGCCGCGTGCGGTGCGTCGTCGCCGAGCGCGCTCACGCAGGACAGGTGGACCACGCGGCGGACACCAGCGCGCTGGGCCGCGTCGAGCACCGTCGCGGTCCCGCCGAGCAGCACCTTGCGCATCTGCGCGGTGGTGATCCCGCTGGGCGGGGTCGCCCGGCCGGCCCGCACCGGCGCCAGCTCCCCGACGCCGCCCATGCCCACGGCGGCGGCGTGCACGAGCAGGTCAGCGCCCTCGAGCGCCTTCTCCCAGCTCCCGGACATCGTGACGTCGGCCAGGGTGACGCCCGGCGCACGCCGCACGTCGAGCCCGATGACCTCGTCACCGCGCCGACGGAGCTCATGCGCCACGGCGCCGCCGAGGAATCCGGCCGCGCCGGTGACCACCGACCGCACCACGCTCGCCCTCCCTCACCCGCTTCGCGGCCAGCCGGCCGGCGCCGACCCACGCACACCGGCGGCTGGTTACCCGACCCGGCCTGTTCCGGACCAGACGATACGTGATCTTTTGGTGTCCACTCTGCCGGCGGAGTCGGCCGGCCTGAGCATGATGGCGAGCGATAGTACCGGGCCCGATGAGGGTGCCTGGTTCTGGGCCGGCGCGGGCCGCCGTCCGGTACCCTCCGGAGCGGTTTCGAGACGCCCCCGAAGGCCACGGAAAAGGGTCAGCAAAAGACCACCAGCGGGAATGGGCCGCCCGATTGGTGCCGTTACGGCGAGCCGAAATCCTGGACCCAGTAGGTGCCGTAGTCACCTCCGGTGGCGAGCCCGACACCGATCTGGCTGAGCGAACAGTTCAGGATGTTCGCCCGGTGGCCGGGGCTCGCCATCCAGTCCGCGACGACGTCGGCCGGGGTCCGCTGGCCGGCCGCGATGTTCTCCGCCGCGATCGAGAAGACGTAGCCCGCCGCCGCGATCCGGTCGAAGGGCGACCGCCCGTCCCGGCCGTTGTGGTCGAAGTAGTTCCGGGCCGCCATGTCCGCGCTGTGCTCCTGGGCCGAAGCCGCCAGGCGGGCGTCGACCGTGAGGGCCGGGCAGCCCGCGGCCGAGCGCTGGGCATTGGTCCGCGTGACGACCTCCTCGATCAGCGCGGCCGTCGCCGCCGACCCGGCACCGCCGCCCGCGCCGGTCGGGGTCCCGGCGAGCCGGGCGCCGGAAGCGACGGGGGCCGGTGCCGGCCCGGCCACCGCGCCCGCCGCGGTGCTCGCGCCCGCCGCGGTGCTCGCGCCCGCCGCCGGCTCGGCGCCCGACGGCAAACCGGCGCCCGTCGGGGAGCCGGACACTCCCGCGGAGGCCGACCCGGCAGGGCCGGCCGGCGTACCCGGGGCCGTGCCGTCGCCCGGATCGGCGGCGGCGGCCGCCGCTGACCGCGGCGCGGCTCCGCCCGGAGCCGTCTGGTCCGCCCCGGGCGGGAGGGGGTTCGCGACGGGCACCCGGCCGGTGCGGACCAGCGGGGCGTGCGTCGCACGGAAGATCACCTCGGACAGGGTGTAGTCGCCGTTCGGCAGCTGCCGGGTGTCGATGCTTGCCTCGAACGGCTCGCCCATCGCCCACCGGATCACGTTCACGGGGCCCGAGAGCAGGTAGAGGACCCAGGGCTCGCCCGGTGCCGAGCCCGGTTGCCCGTCGGCGGCCATGATCGCGAGCAGCGCGGGATCGGCCCGCAGAACCAGCACACCGCTCACCGGCCCCCGGTCGGCCGGCCACACCGGATCGGCGGACGACCCGCCGTACCCCGCCAGGGCGCCCCGCCCGCTCCGCGACGCACTGCCAGGCGGTGCGCCGACGGCATCCGTGCCCGCGGTGTGATCCGCGGTGCCCGCACCGGTCCCGCCCGCGACGGACCCGTCCGCGACAACCCTGTTGGACCCGGAGAGGCCACGGCCCGCCGCGCTCGACGTCGAGGGGACCTCGCCCGAGGCCGCCACGAGCCCGAGCGTGACCAGCGTCAGCGCCACCAGCCCCGCGGCGGCGCGCAGCCCGCCCGCCCGCCTGGGCGTGGGACGTCTTCGGTGCCGCCGGCCACGGACCACGTCCTGGACCGGGCCCGCGGGGCCGGGCGGGTCCGCGGCGCGCGAACTCCGCGCACGCAGGGCCGGCCGCGCATGCGCGCTCGGTCGTGCATTCGAGCCCGGCCGTACACGCAAGCCCGGACCGGACGGTGCAGCCCGGCCACGTTCAGGACGCTCTGAGTGCATTCGGACCCTCTGTGTGATCGGCTTGCCGGCCGCTCGCCCACCCGAAGAGACTAGCGATCTGTAGCCGTAGGGGTCCGGCCGGGCCAGGACGAACCCACCGACCAGGCATATAAGGGGTCAGTCCGAGGTGGTCCCGTCGCCGGGATCTCCCGGTACCCGCTCAGTGCGGGCTGGTCCCGCTGGTCCCGCTGGAGCCGCCCAGGCCCCGCGGCCGCGCTACCCGCCGGCGGAGCAGCTCACCGACCGCCCCCGCCAGGACGGACACGACGATGACCACCAGCGCGATCCACAGCGCCGCGTCCCGCAGGCCCGGGATCGAGGCAGCCTCGTAGCCCAGCAGGGTCAGGCCCGTCCCCCAGACGACAGCGCCGATGACCACGGCCACGCCGAACCGGTGCCGCGGCATCGCCACCGCGCCCGCCAGCACCGGAGCGAACGTCCGCGCCCAGGGGACGAACCTGGCCGCGATCAGGGTCACCGCGCCGAACCGGCGGTAGAACTCCTCGGTTCGGCCGAGTGCCCGCGCGTGTCGGCGTTCCAGGTAGGGCCGGCCCAGGTGGCTGCCGGTGGCATAGCCCACCACGGCGCCGGCGCTGGCCACCACCGCGACACCGACCGCGACCACGACGATTGACACGTCCGCGGCCGGATCCGCGGCGACCAGACCGGCGGCGAACAGGATGGTGTCCCCTGGAAGCCAGAAGCCGACCAGGATCCCGCTCTCCGCAAATATCACCGCGAAGAGGATGACGTAGAGGGTCATCCCGGAGAGGCTCTCGATGTCCACTCGGCCAGTCTGCCGGGCGCGGCGGGCGGGGAGGAGACATCCAGCCGCCTTCCGGCGATGTCGCGTGGAACCACACCCGTCCGAGGCGCGCGACGGCATACCCTTCGGCCTACACCTGCCGTCGGCACGCGTCGGGCGCGACCGGACTCATGGGGATCCAGGGATCCGGTGGCGGGTTCGGCGGCGCGGCCGGCGCCAAGGCCCGCGGGCGGTGTGTGCCGCCAGCCGGCCGCGGCGCCCCTACACCTTTCGAGGAGTTCCACCGATGCCCATCGCCAGCCCAGACGTCTACGCCGAGATGCTCAGCCGGGCGAAGTCGAACGCCTACGCCTACCCCGCCATCAACGTGACCTCGTCGCAGACCCTCAATGCCGCGCTCCGGGGTTTCGCGGAAGCCGGCAGCGACGGAATCGTCCAGGTGTCGACCGGCGGCGCCGAGTTCCTCTCGGGAACGACCATCAAGAACATGGTGCTGGGCGCGGAAGCGCTCGCCGAATACGCGCACCACGTCGCCAAGGCATACCCGGTGAACATCGCGCTGCACACGGACCACTGCCCCGCCGACAAGCTGGACACCTACATCCGCCCGCTGATCGCCATCTCGAAGGAGCGTGTGGCGCAGGGCCGCGACCCGCTTTTCCAGTCCCACATGTGGGACGGTTCGGCGGTCGAGCTCGAGGAGAACCTCAAGATTGCCGACGAGCTGCTCGCCGACTGTCGCGCGGCGCGCATCGTGCTGGAAGTCGAAATCGGTGTCGTCGGTGGTGAGGAGGACGGCGTCGTAGGCGCCATCGACGAGAAGCTCTACACCACCCCCGGTGACATGTTCCGCACCGCCGAGGTTCTCGGCACCGGAGAAAAGGGCAGCTACATGCTGGCCGCGACGTTCGGCAACGTGCACGGCGTCTACAAGCCGGGGAACGTCAAGCTCCGGCCCTCGATCCTGCGCGAGGGTCAGCAGCACGTGGCCGAGAAGCTCGGCCTGGCCGCCGACGCGAAGCCGTTCAACCTGGTCTTCCATGGCGGCAGTGGGTCGGACCTCTCCGAGATCCGCGAAACGCTCGACTACGGCGTCATCAAGATGAACGTGGACACCGACACCCAGTACGCGTTCACCCGGCCGATCGTCGACCACATGCTCCGCAACTACGACGGTGTCCTCAAGGTGGACGGTGAGGTCGGGGTCAAGAAGGCCTACGACCCGCGCACCTACGGCAAGGCCGCCGAAACCGCCATGGCCGCCCGGGTCGCCCAGGCCTGTGACGACCTGCGGTCCGCCGGCCGGTCGATCGGGGTCTGACCGGCCCCGTCCGGTTCACGGCCCGACGGTCACCTGATCCGCTCCTCTCCCTCCCGGGGACGTCTGTCCCCGGGAGTACTCCTATGCCCCGCGGAGTCCATGTGTCCCGGCTGTGGCCCTCGGCCGCACGTGGCACTGTTCTCCCCATGGCTCCGCGTTTACCCGGCACGGGGCGCCTCGCCCCGTGCCGCCCGGGACGCCCGTGCCGCCCGGGACGCTCAGTGCCATCCGGACACCCAATGACACCCGGGACGGATAGTGCCCAAATAGGCACACAAAGCTATCGTGGACGCGCGGTGCCCAGCGGAGCACACGGCGCCAACTCGGAACAGAGTGTGCACCCGCTCCCATCCATGCGGAAGCGCACCCATCGATGTGGATGTGAGGCGTCGCCCGCCCGGCGAGGCCTCATGAAGATCGTGCGGGCGGTTGGCGCGACATCGGCACCCATACCAACCCAGGACACTCCGAAGCCCACAGTCCACCACAGGCCCCTCACGGGTTGCGGATCGGGTAAAGCCTGCTGAGACCACGCACACGACCCATCGGCGTCCACACCGGACGCAGTGTTCGCGTGGGCTCCTATGTGTCTCAGCAGCCCCGATGCGTCCCACCCGACACATGCCGCCGCGCGCCGAACGCTGCTGGCGCGGTGACCCGAGCGCACCCCGTGGCGTCCCGAGCGCACCCGTTCGCGCTCCCCGGCGACACCTCTCCCGGCCCGTCCCGAGACGCACGCCTGTGGCCGAACCGCGCGCCGCCCCGCCCGCGGGCCCGCGGGACAGCTCGGATTCCCGCCCGAACGGGGCTACTTCGGGGCACGCACAGAGGCACCAGACAGCCCACGCGATCGCCCGATCACGGGCGAGAGACACACACGGACCCATCTCAGCCAAGATCGATCCGAGGGATGAACGGGACGTACCGACCCGACCCCGAGGGACGCCGCCACCCAGCAAGCAGTCACAGAAACACCCCAACAAGTTAACTCATAGTTACAGTTGCGTTTCTCACACATCACGGCATGCGGGCCAGCATCAGCACGACGATATGAATTTTCTAGCTGCTTGATGACGGCCTGGCCGGCCGCGGGTAGCCTTCTCGCATATTCGGCTCGATTGTCGACAGCACGCCCAATGGCAACGATCTTTCACCAGTGTGATCTGTCGGTACGAACCACCCTCCACGACGCGGTCGCCAAGTTAATGAGCGCGCATGCGCGCGCGATACCAGCACCGTGATCAAAGCTCAAGCAGCCACCGGACGGTGTGCTCTTTTTCACCTGAGGCATTCAGTGCTTGTCATTCGACCTGACGGCGTGGTTATGGTCTTCGCCGTGCCCGGAGACAGGCCGGGCACCCGACGGGTGGCACGCCGAATCCCTGCCCCCATCCGTTGGAAACAGAAACCCGATGGCAGGAGCGGGGGAACCAATACCCGGTCGCCGATTCTGGGGACCTTGGGGTGAAGCCGCTAACGCCGACGACACGAGGAGGAAGCTTGTCCTCCGTTGCCGAAGGCACAGGATTTCCGGAGTTCCTGACTTGGCGGCCGGGCTTTTTCCCTGCCCGAACCCGACAGCTCACCTCGCAGGCGTGGGGAAGGAAAACTCACGCATGTCCGACGCACGTACCAGTGGCCGACAACGCCGCAGCAGTACCCGCAGCCGGGCCCGCACTCTCGTCTCCGTCCCCGTCATCGCCGCGGCGGTCGGCGGAACACTCGCCCTGAGCCAGCCGGCCAACGCCGCCACGACCTGGGAAGGTCTGCGGCAATGCGAGTCCGGCGGTAACTACACGACGAACACCGGTAACGGCTACTATGGCGCTTACCAGTTCTCGCCAGGCACCTGGCGCAGCCTCGGCTACTCGGGGCTGCCACACACGGCTCCGCCCGCCGTGCAGGACACAGCGGCACTGCAACTCGCACTCCGTTCCGGGTTCGGCCAGTGGCCGGTCTGCGGGAGCGGAATGGGCTCCGAGCAGCTCCTGCCCGGCGCGTCGTCATCAGGCGCCGGGGTCCAGGCGTCCAGAGCGGCCGAGCGCACCTCGCTGGTCGCCCAGCCCGCAGCCGCGGGCGTCCCGAACCTGACACGGACATACACCGCGTCGATGGTCAACCAGGTCAGCGACGAAATCCGCTCCTGGCAGGCCAAGATGACCTCCCTCGGCTACCCCCTCACGGTCGACGGCAGCTACGGACCACGGTCCGCGGCCGCGGCGCGTGACTTCCAGGCCGCACGCGGCCTCGTGGTGGACGGCGTCCTGGGTCCGCAGACCTGGGCGGCCACCTTCGGCTGACGCCTGCCGACCGGCGCACTCGGTCACCAGCCGGGCCGTCTGACGGCCACCGCCGCACGCGGTGACCGCTCCCCCGCTGGCCTGAACCGACCCACCGCACCCTCCTGACGGCCGCCCCCACGCCGCTGTCCGGTCGCGGTGGCCCCCACGCACCGGTCGAGCCCCCTTCGCAAGGCGTCCTTCCCCCGGCCGAGGCATCCCACCCGCGCCCGTCGCGGTGAGCCATCCCTCCATGGACTCAGGCCCTCGAACCGGGCGCCGGCGAATCATCCGTGTTCCAACTCCGCCCAGCCGGTGTGTCCCCGGACATCCCGCCCGCGGCTGACCACGTGCTGTCGCAACCGCGATTCCCCCACCAGCACGAGCTCGGCACTCTGCGTCGCCCCGGTTCGTCGGCGGCGAAGACCCGCCGGCGCCAGGACCGTATGACCCGCCCGCACGGGGCAGACCCCGCCGTGCGGGCGGGGGCGGTGCGCGGATCGCCCCAACGATCCGCGCGGCACGGGAGGCGGTACGGACTCAGGCGGCAAGCCGGCGTCGAAGTCCCGATGCCGGGGGCCGTGTTCTCATCCGTGATCCACCCGATGATCGGACGAACCCTCCGACAGCCAAGTCGCCGCGGCGCGCGACCCACCGCCGACTCGGCTAGGTCGAGCCCGCCGCATGATCTCCTCCGGCCCAGGCCGCAGGAGGAGCCGTCCACGCCGGTGATCCCGGCGGGCGGGCGTGTCCCGCACAGGCCGGGACACGCCCGCCGTGGACGGCCAGCCCGATCCCGTCGCCCGTGCAGGTCCTCCCTCCGCCGCGCCCCGTGCCCCCGGGCCCACAACCCCATCAACCTCCATCTAGTCACGTCAGATATACAGAACGTAATTATCTTGGAAAAAACTACAAACGAACGACAAACATACTTTCGAGGAGCCGTCGAGACGCGACGGCACGCGGCCCGACCCACCCCGGAGGACGTCCGTCCGCGGCCTGGCGGTAACGTCATCCGGATCAGTGCGTCTAGTCACAATCGGCTACGTCACTCGTCAATCAGCCCATTCGGGTAGCTCCGATGTGGTCCTTTCGCATCCCCCACTAGCCGCCCGAATTTGCGCCGTCTAGCTAGATCTCGCTACAGTTCCGCCCACTCGCCTCCCCGGGCGAGGTCATGCGGACGGACGCCGAGTCCTGCCCCCGTCCCCATGGCCGGAACGAGCACGGACAACATCGGGCAGGAGCGGGGGACCCACCATCCGGACGCCCCCCGGCGTCCTAGGGGTTAAGCCGGCGAAACGTGCGGCCGGGAGCACACCGATCCGCGAGGACGGGCTCCGGGCCAGCGGCGCCGACCGGGCAACTTCCAGCCCGAACCCGACAGCTCACCCCGTAGGCGACGGGAAGGACTCTGATGCGATCGCATGATCGTGTTCCCGCCCGTTCCAATGGCCGTGGCGGAAGGCACCGAGCGACCCAGGGACCGTCCACCGCGACTCGGGTCCTGCGCACCACCGGCGCCGTGACGGCGCTGGTCGGCACCGGGCTCGCGGTGACCGCCGCTCCCGCGGGAGCGGCAACTGCCGACGACTTCGCGAAGCTCCGCAAGTGCGAGTCGGGCGGCAACTACGCCATCAACACCGGCAACGGCTTCTACGGTGCCTACCAGTTCGACCAGCGCACCTGGACGGGCCTGGGCTACCCCGGCCGACCCGACCAGGCTCCTCCCGCGATGCAGGACGAGGCCGCGTACAAGCTGTACGACAGCCGCGGCTGGTCACCATGGCCCGGCTGCACCAGCAAGCTCGGCCTCACGAGGAACGGCCCGGCGCCGGCGTCGTCCGGTGCCGGCGGCGACGTGATCGCCCAGGCCCTGACGCCGGCCGAGCCGCCCATGACGCTCGAGCGCGCTCGGGCTGAGGTCGGCGGCCAGTTCGGCGGCGAGGTGCTGAACGTCGGTATGGGCGACGACGTGCGCGCGGACGCCTTCATATGGCAGGCGGAGATGCGCGACCGCCGGTTCGTCCTGACCGTCGACGGCAAGTTCGGCCCGGAATCGCAGGGCATCGCCGCGCTCTACTCGTACCTCACCCGAGTGAGTGACGGTCAGCCCGGCGTGGTCGGCCAGAACCTGTGGAACGCCACCGTCAGCGGCTGACACCACCAGCGCCGCCTGACGCACAGCACCACCGGACCACCGGGCACCCCGGCAGCTCCGGGCTTCACCTGACACCACCGTCGACGGCCGACGTCGGCGGCGCCAGCGGACGTTGCCGACAGCTGACAGCGTCGACAGCTGTCGCACGCCCTGAGACGGCCGGCAGCGCCCTCACACCGTCGGCAGCACCCCCAGTGGCTGACAACGCCGTCAGCCGGCTGGCGGCACGACCGACGGCCGGCACCCGCATCCGCTCCCAGCGGCTGACAGCGCCGTCAGCGGCTGGAGGCTGCCACGGCCCGGCACTGACGACCTGCGGTGCCACGTCGGGACGTCGCGCGGCGTCCATGTCAAGGCGCCCCGGGGCCTGGATGTCGCCGGGCCGGGCGTCGTGCGCGCCCGCCCACCCGCAGCGAGACCAAGCCGGGCGTGGGGCCAGGCCGGGCGCGCGACCAAGCCGCGCGGGACCGCGGTGCCCAGCGGAGCACAGCCCCTGACATCGCCGTCGCCACCCGCCAGGACCGCGGACGGCGCCGGACCTGCGGCGGCCACGCGTACCTCCGGATGACGGGCGCCGGGTCCTCATGACCGTCTGGCAGGTCGGGCTATGCCTCGTTGGCACGAGGTTCCACGAGGGCGCTGTGGTCCCGGGCTGGTCCCGATCTCGCCTCCGCGCCCGTGCCGTGGTCCTCCCGGCCCTCGATTGCCGTCAAGCAGAAATCTAAAAACCAACAGACAGACTACGGAAGAAATCGACTGACACAGGAGAAGTAGGGCCGGCGGCGGCGCGATACCGGTCGCGACGCCGGCGGGGCACCGACGCGATGCCGGCGCGGCCCGCGGCCGTCCGTGGCCGTTCAGTGGCCGTCCGCGGGCGGCTCGGCCCCGGAACGGCTCCGGCGTCGGGCAGGATGAGGTCATGACGACACCGCCCGCGAACCAGAACCTCCTGTCGGGCCCGCCGCCCACGCTGCTGCCCTCCGACGCGGCGGCCGCGGACGCACTGCGGGCCGGCGACACGCCGGACACGGTCGCCGCCCGGTTCCCGGCCATCAGCCTCGGCTGGGCGGTCCTCGCCGAGGACGCGCTGCGCGCCGGGCGCCCGGTGGAGGCGTACGCCTACGCACGGACCGGGTACCACCGGGGCCTGGACCAGCTCCGCCGGTCCGGCTGGAAGGGGCACGGGCCGGTCCCGTGGTCCCACGAGCCGAACCGCGGCTTCCTGCGCGCGCTGGCCGCACTCTCCCGCGCCGCGGCGGAGATCAACGATAGCGAGGAGGCGGCCCGGTGCCGGCAGTTCCTCACGGACAGCGACCCGGCCGCGGCCGCGGAACTCGGTCTCGCATAGCCGCCATCCGGCCACGGAACGCCGCCGCCGGCCCGCAGGGTCTGGCGGACGGACCACGACGGGCCCATATCCCTAGTAACCTCGCCCGGTGCCCGCACTAGTCCTCATCGGCGCCCAGTGGGGCGACGAGGGAAAAGGAAAGGCGACCGACCTCCTGGGCGGCGCCGTCGACTACGTCGTCCGCTACCAGGGTGGCAACAACGCCGGACACACGGTGGTGATCGGTGCGGAGAGTTACGCCCTGCACCTGATTCCGTCCGGTGTGCTCCGCACCGACTGCGTTCCGGTGATCGGTAACGGCGTCGTGATCGACCCCGGTGTGCTGCTCTCGGAGATGGATGGCCTACAGGCCCGCGGAGTCGACGTCTCCCGTCTGCTCATCAGCGCGGACGCCCATCTGATCATGCCGCACCACCGCGCCCTGGACAGGGTCACCGAGCGGTACCTGGGCAAGGCCCGGATCGGCACGACGGGCCGGGGCATCGGCCCTGCGTACGGGGACAAAGTCGCCCGCACCGGCATCCGGGTGCAGGACCTGCTCGACCCCGGCATCTTCCGGCAGAAGCTGGAGCTGGCGCTACGGGAGAAGAACCAGGTCCTGACCAAGGTCTACAACCGGCGGCGCATCGAGGTCGACGAGGTCGTCGAGGAGTACGCCGCCTACGCCGAGCGGCTGACCCCGCACATCGCCGACACCGGCCTGCTCCTCGACACCGCCCTGCGCGAGGGCAAGGTCGTCCTCCTCGAGGGCTCCCAGGGCACCCTCCTGGACGTCGACCACGGCACGTATCCGTTTGTGACCTCCTCGAACCCGACCGCCGGCTACGCCGCGACCGGCGCCGGCATCGGCCCCACCCGCATCAACCGGGTGATCGGGATCATCAAGGCGTACACGACCCGGGTCGGCGCCGGCCCGTTCCCGACCGAGCTCGACGACAAGGTCGGCGAGGAGCTGCGCCGCATCGGCGGAGAATTCGGGGTCACCACCGGCCGGGCCAGGCGCACCGGCTGGTTCGACGCGGTCATCGCCCGCTACGCAGTCCGGGTGAACGGCCTCACCGACCTTTTCCTCACCAAACTCGACGTACTTTCCGGCTTCGACACGGTGCCGGTCTGCGTGGGCTACGAGATCAACGGTCAGCGCACCGATGAGATGCCGATGACGCAGACGGAGTTCCACCACGCGAAACCGATCTACGTCGAGCTGCCTGGGTGGCACGAGGACATCTCGGGTGTCACCCGGTTCGCCGATCTCCCCGAGGCCGCCCAGGCGTATGTGGCGACACTCGAGGAGATGGCGGGCGCCCCGGTGTCGGCGGTCGGGGTGGGCCCCGGCCGCGCCCAGACCCTGGTGATCAACGAACTGATCTGACCCGGGCACGGCCCACACAGCCGTCCACCCTGCCGTGCCCGGTCCCGGCCAGTCCGGCGCGCGGGCGAGAGTCTCACCCGCGCCGTGCCGTGCCCAGGCCTGAGCCGTGACCGGTCCCCCGTGCGGTGAACAGTCTCGCGCGGTGATCGGGTCGGGCCGGAGTTGCACTACGGAGCGTTACGGTCGACGCTTGGCCGGTCACAGTAGGCGACGACCGGGGGTGGTGGCGATGGCGGGATACCCGTCGCAGGCCTCCTGGGACGACGAGCACGCCGACGGCGCCGACGGCGCAGGCTCCGAGATCACGAACGAGACACTCGCCACCGCGCGACCCTCGACCGAACTCGAGCCGGCGACGGCACCACGCCAGCCAGGCCCGGCACGCTGGTCACCCACCGTCCATCCTGACCATCCGCTGCGCCGCGGCATCGACCCCGCGACGTGGCCGGTCGGTTTCTCCCCCACCGGCGAGGCGCTGCCGGAGGCCCTGACCGACGTTCTCCTGCGCGGCAGTCACGCCATCCGCAGCTCGAAGCGCGCCGAGGCCCAGCGCCTCGAGCGGGCGGCGGCGATCGCCGAGCACGTCCAGGCCCAGATCGACGACTTCCTGGGCTTCTGCGCGGCCGAGCGCCTCACCCCACCGGTCATCGTCCGCACGAACGGCCGCCGCGCCGAACGATCCCACGACGATGTCCCCGACTGGAACGGCACGCCACGACTCCGGACGTCAACCACGGGCCGCGCCGCCGCACGGGCCGGGGAGGACGGCTCCAGACAGGACCGCCGCCGTGGCGAGGACGACGCGGACCCCGACACCGCCAGTCCGCCACCCACCGGCCGGCACGGACGTCGGTCGGGGACCACACCGGCACGCCGCCGGCTCCTTCGCCGCGAGCGGCTGCACGCCTGGCCACTCCTCTACTGGCGCTGCGAGAGTTTCCCGGCCCCGGGACGCTCCCTGCACCTGTTCGTCGAACCGGACGGACGCACCTTCGAGGGCCGCGACGCCCCCGCGCCGCTGACGGTGCTCGGCCGTGAGGTGCAGGTGTGGCCCGTCGACGCCCCGTCGATAGTCGAGGGCATGGCCGAGGTGGACGCCCGCCGTTGCGCACTTCACCTGGTGCACGGAATGGCTCACATGCTCTGGCAGGCCGGCGTGGGCCTGTAGCCCTTCCTCCTTCTCAATCTATTAGCCACATCTAATTCCATCTCCACCATCGGCACCGTTTCCGGCGCGCACAGAGAAGTGTGGTGATCGAGTGAGTCCATGCACTCATTCAGTCGCCGCGCTTCATCGAAACGGATAAAAGGACGTCGACAGCGCCGACGCGCGCCCCCGAAGCCCCGCGGCCCGAGCCGGGCGCCGGGCGGGGGCCCGGACCATGCGACACGGCGGTGGTCGGTGGAGGCGGCACGGGTCCTGCCGTGGTCTCTTCTTGCTGATGAGCAAGCGGACATTGCTGGCACCAGTCGATCCCCGGGACACTCGGGACGGCATCGCCGACAGGGCCACAAGGCAAAGGATGATCAACGTGCGCGCTAACCTGGACCCCGTGACTTCCGCGGCCGCCACCCCGGCCTCCCCCGAGCTGTGAAGGTCCTCGTCGTCGGTTCCGGCGGGCGTGAGCACGCGTTGTGCCGCGCGCTGGCCCGGGATCCCAATGTCGGCTCGCTCGTGTGCGCCCCGGGCAACGCGGGGACGGCGGAGCTGGCCGAGCCGCGTCCGCTGCGGGTCGACGATCCGGATGCTGTCGCCGCCCTCGCCGAGTCGGTGCGCGCCGATCTGACGGTGATCGGCCCCGAGGTCCCGCTGGTCGCCGGCGCGGCCGACGAGATCAGGGCCCGTGGGCTGCGGGCGTTCGGCCCGTCCGCCGCGGCCGCGCGACTGGAGGGCAGCAAGGCGTTCGCGAAGGAGATCATGCGAGCGGCGGGCGTCCCCACGGCCGATTCGCGGGACCACACCGAGATCTCCTCGGCGCTGGCCGATCTGGATAGTTTCGGCCCGCCGTACGTCGTGAAGTACGACGGTCTCGCCGCGGGCAAGGGCGTCACCGTGACCACCGACCGGGACGCGGCCGTCGACGCCGTCCGGGCGAGCCTGCGTGGCCCGGACGACCGGGTGGTGCTCGAGGAGTACCTCGACGGGCCCGAGGTCTCGCTGTTCGCGATCGTCACCGAGTCCGGCTCGGTGGTGCCGCTGCTGCCCGCTCAGGACCACAAGCGGGTCGGCGACGGCGACACCGGCCCGAACACCGGCGGGATGGGGGCCTACACCCCGCTGCCGTGGGCGCCGCGGAACCTGACCGCCGAGGTGGTCCGCACGGTGATCCGGCCGACAGTGGACGAGATGGCCCGCCGGGGAACCCCGTTCACCGGTCTGTTGTACGCCGGGCTGGCGCTGACGTCCCGTGGCATTCGTGTGGTCGAGTTCAACGTTCGGTTCGGTGACCCCGAGGTACAGGCGATCCTGGCACTGCTCAACACGCCGCTGACCGACGTGCTCTCCGGGCGGCGGCCGCCGGTGTGGCGGTCGGGGGCCGCAATCACCGTGGTCGTCGCCGCCGCCGGCTACCCGGCGAACCCACGGCTCGGTGATCCCATCCGTGGTCTGGCCGCGGCCGGCGCGCTGGCGGGGGTGGACGTGCTCCACGCCGGGACCCGCCGGGACGAACAGGGGCAGGTGGTCGCGTCGGGTGGCAGGGTGCTGTCCGTCACGGCCATCGGCTCGAACCTCGAGTCCGCGCGAGGATCGGCATACGAGGCCATCAGCCGCATCTCGCTGGACGGTGCCCACTACCGCACCGACATCGGGGACCCGTCCCGGATGCGCGGCGCGGTGGACGTCCACCGCGCCGGTTCCGGGGTGGGCGACCTTCACCAGTCGCAGGACCAGCAGGACAAGAAGGAGTGAGCGTGTCGCAGGGCAAGTCGTCACAGGGCAACGGGGCAAGGGGCGGCTCGATGGATCCGCGGGTGGCGATCGTCTACGGCTCCCCGTCGGACACCCAGACCATGAGCAAGGCCGGCGCCACCCTGGAGCGCTTCGGGGTCGCCTACGAGGAGGTCTCCCTCTCGGCGCACCGCGCCCCGCGCACGCTCGCGGAGTACGTCGGGAAGCTGCGCGCGCGGGAGATCCAGGTGGTGATCGCCGGCGCCGGGCTCGCCGCCGCGCTGCCGGGCGCCGTCGCGGCCCTGACGACCCTGCCGGTCATCGGCGTGCCGATCTCCGGTGGCGCGCTGGACGGCATGGACTCCATGCTCGCCATCGCGCAGATGCCGCCCGGCGTGCCGGTGGCCACCGTCGGGCTGAACAACTCGACGAACGCCGCGATCCTCGCGATCCAGATCCTGGCGCTGGGCGACCCGGATCTCGGCCTGAAGCTCGCGACATTCAAGGACGAGTTCGAGCAGGCAGCGGCCGACTCTCTCGCTGACGTCGCGGCGGCGGCGACCGCGGCGGCACGCGCATGATCGGTCGCTACACGCTGCCCGACATGGGTCGGGTGTGGTCCGAGGCGAACAAGTACGAGCTGTGGTGCAAGGTCGAGGTCCTGGTCCTGGAGGCGCACGCGGCGGCCGGGCGCGTCCCGGCCGACGCGGTGGGCCCGGTGCGTGCCGCGGCGGCCCCGACGCCGGAGGCCGTCGCCGAGATCGAGGCCGTCACCCAGCACGACGTGATCGCCTTCCTGACCGCCTGGGCCGACCAGACCGAGCCGCGTTCCGCCGCGGCCTACGTGCACTTCGGCATGACCTCGTCGGACCTGCTCGACACCGCGCTCGCCTGCCAGCTCGTCGAGGCCACCGACCTGCTGCTCGCCCGTGCCGACCGGCTGGTCGCCGCGCTGCGCGACCTCGGGCTGGCGCACCGCGGGACCCTGCGGGTCGGCCGCACGCACGGCATCCACGGCGAGCCGACGGTGTTCGGCCACCGCGTCGCCGACCTGGCCTTCGGGATGGCCCGCTGCCGTGACCGGCTGCGCGCGGCGCGGGCGGACGTCGGCGTCGCGAAGATCTCGGGAGCGGTCGGCACATACTCGAACATCGACACCGACGTGGAGGGCTACGTCGCGGACAAGCTCGGCCTCACCCCGGCGCCGGTCGCGACACAGGTCGTCCTGCGGGACGGAATCGCCTCCTGGGTCGCGGCCCTCGCCGGCCTGGCGACGGTCTGCGAGGCGGTCGCCCTCGAGGTGCGGCACGGGCAGCGCACAGAGGTCCGGGAGCTGTCCGAGCCGTTCGGGTCGGGCCAGAAGGGCTCGTCCGCGATGCCGCACAAGAAGAACCCGATCATGTCGGAGCGCATCGCGGGGATCGCCCGGATCGTCCGGGCCCAGTACGTGCCCGTCCTCGAGGGTGTCCCGCTGTGGCACGAGCGGGACATCTCGCACTCCTCCACCGAGCGCATCGCCCTGCCGGACGCCGCCTGCGGCGTGGACTACCTGCTACACCTCACCACCCGGCTCGTCGACGGCCTCGTCGTCGACCGGGAACGGATGCGGGCGAACCTCGACGCCACCGGCGGGCTCGTCTACACCTCGGCGGTACTGCTGGAGCTGGTGGAAACCGGGCTGTCGCGCGAGGACGCCTACGCCGTCACCCAGGCGGCGGCGATGGAAACCTGGCAGACGGGCGTCCCCTTCCGCGAGACGCTGCGCAAGCACGCGGGCGACCGCGGCCTGCCGCTCGACGAGGCTCGCCTGGACGAGGTCAGCCGACCGGAACGCTATGTCGAGCGGCTCACCCCCCTCTTCGACCGACTGGCCGCGCTGAGCTAAGCCGAGCTGGACGCCACCGGGCCGGGCGGAATGGCCCGGCCTGGCCTGGGGCAACGGGGTGAAAGCCGCGGTCAGGTGTCGGGCCGGACGGGGTCCGGCCGAGTTGCCTCGGGCTGGGCATCAAGGGCGCCGCGCAGCTCGTCGAGCTCCTCGGGGGCGACGAGGCCGCCCTCGACCGCACGGTCGAGCAGGCTGGCCGCGGTGTCACGCGGTCCCGACGCCAGCAGGTCGACGAGCGTGCGTGCCACGCTCGTCGCCCGCAGACCGTGCACCTGCTCCTGCTGCTCCGCGGACATCGCGTCGTACCACAGCACGACACCCTTGTTCCGCCGCCGCGATGATCCGGGCGGGAGGAGCAGGTGGATCGGTTCGTCGTCCGAGCGCGGCGGCAGGGTCGGGAACTCGTGCAGGCGGGCCGCTGTCAGGCCACAGAGGGTCGCGCACGGCAGGACGAGCAACGCCGCCTGGCACCGTCCAAGATAAGTGTCGCAGGTGGGGACGACATATCCGCCCTGGACTGGATTGAGCCAGTCCTCATTCTGGACCAACTGGTGTAGGCGATGGTCGGTAAGGCCGGCACAACGCGCCTGTACGCGCGTGAGCGCACCCTTCTGGCGGCACGCGACCGCCAGGGCCCGAGCAAGCGCGGGGTCGTGGCGACTCATGCCTTCCACGGTGCCAGGAGCAAATCCAGCCGTGCGCCGATATCCAGCCCTCGATCGATGACCTGGCTGAAAATTCTTCGATAGCCAACCGTCGGGCACACTAAAGATATAAGCACGAATACGATTTCCCAATATTTTTGTCTTCCGGGTTCAGAGGTAGGGATCCCGGGCAGGCGCCGGCGGGACGAAGGGCCGGGGGCAGCCCCGGAGGTCTCGCCCCCGGGCCTCGTACACCTCGGCGACCTCTGGGGCCCGGCGGCCCGGCGACCTCTGGGGCCCGGCGACCTCTGCGCTCGGGGGCCGGGGAGCCTCGGAACCCGGGGCCGGCAGCCTCTGGACCTGGGGGCCAGGGGCCCAGCCTCCGAACCTCCGGGATCGAACCTCCGGGATCGGACCTCCGGGATCAGGGATCGGGGGCCCGGAGATCGGAGATCACGGGTCGACCCCGCACACCCCGGTAGCCTGCTCGCCCTTTGACATCCTTCTCGCTCTTTCAGGCAGGGTTCTACCGAAAAAACCACCCGAAACGGCGAGAAAGAAACGAAAAGGCGAGTAGCCGAGCGCCAGAATCGGTCCGGACCGACCCGGACCGGACCCCAGCCACCCGCCCCCACACCGCACCTTCACGGATGCCCGAATACCGGCCACGCCTGGCGGTTGCCGGCTACTTCTGAGCAACGGTCAGTGGATGGCGACCTCCAGGCCGATCAGAATGATGCCGAGTAGGGCGATTCCCGCGGTGTAGCCGGCGAGTCGCCAGCGGCGTAGGCCTCCCGCGCGCCCGGAGAACAGGCCCCACGCGCAGAGCAGCAGCAGCGAGGTCCACAGTGCCGCCTCCTGCGCGTCACTGACGCTCGCGCCGGCCGCACGGGCGACTGCCAGCACGGCGAGCGGCAGGAACGAGGCCCGGACCATCGGCCAGTTCTCGACCAGCGCGCGCCGGGCGCCAGGCCAGCCGGCGTCGGAGCCGGCGTCGGAGCCGGCTCGGCGATCGGCTACGCGCCCGATGCCGTCACCGGTGTCGCGCCGGACGCGGTGGCCGATGGCGTGGGCGTAGCCGTGTGCCAGCCAGAAGACGACCATTGTCGTGGCGACCGCGGCGATGATCTCGGCGGCCGAGTCCTGATCAGGGTCCTGGGCGGCGATCAGGCCGGCGGCCAGCACCGTCCCGTAGACGGCGTGCCGGGGATGACCGGTTGGCGGGAAGAGGATGGCCCTGGCCGCGGCGCGGAAGGCGCCGTCGGCCGTTGAACCGCCCGCGGTGTCCCCGGCGCTCGCCACAAGGCGACATGCTGCCGGCGGCCGCCGGCATCCGCATCCCGACCAGGACCCCGGGCCGGTCGCCCCGGCCCGGGTCCGCCGCCGGGCAACCGAGCGGGGGCATCACGAAGAGGCACGTTGAGCGGGCGTCCCGGGCAGGAGGCTACCGGTACGGTCGGACCATGCCGCTGACACATGAGGAGTTCGCCGGGCTGACGCATCTCGGCTCGGGGAAGGTGCGTGAGCTGTTCGCGATCGGGGATGACGCGGTGCTGCTCGTGGCGAGCGACCGGATCTCGGCCTTCGACGTCGTGCTGCCCACGGAGATCCCAGACAAGGGCGCGGTGCTCACCGGGCTCAGCCTGTGGTGGTTCGACCAGCTTGGTGATCTCGTCCCGAGCCATGTGATCAGTTCGAGTGTGGACGAGTATCCGGCGGAACTCGCGCCCTACGCCGAGCAGCTGCGCGGGCGCTCGATGCTGTGCCGCCGGCTCGACATGGTCCAGATCGAGTGCGTCGCCCGCGGTTACCTGACCGGCAGCGGTCTGAAGGACTACCGGCGCTCCGGCACCGTCAGCGGCCATCCGCTCCCCGCCGGCCTGGAGGATGGCAGCAGGCTGCCGAACCCGATCTACACGCCGTCGACGAAGGCACCGATCGGGGAGCATGACGAGAACATCAGCCGGGACGACGCGGCCGGCCGGGTCGGCGCGGAGCTGGCGGCCGAGCTCGAGCGGCTCACCCTGCAGATCTTCGGGCGGGCCAGCGACCTGGCCGCCGAGCGCGGGATCCTGCTCGCCGACACCAAGTTCGAGTTCGGCCACGACGCGGACGGCGTGCTGCGGCTCGCCGACGAGGTACTCACCCCGGACTCGTCCCGGTTCTGGCCGGCGGACGCCTGGACGCCGGGCGGCACGCAGCCGTCCTATGACAAGCAGTTCATCCGCGACTACCTGGTCAGCACGGGGTGGGACCGCAACCCGCCGGCACCGGAGCTGCCCGACGACATCGTCGAGTCGACGCGCGCCCGCTATGTCGAGGCCTACGAGCGGCTGACCGGGATCTCGTTCAAGGATTACCTGTCCACCGCGTGACCACCCCGCCGGCCGGGGGTTAGCCCCACCTGGGGTCGCGAGCGAACCCCACCGGGCGCCGGAGGATTTCGGCACCTCAAACCTGGTAGCTCTCCGCAGTGACCAGGAACGGCCGGAACGAGATCGTCGTTCCATGCGCACGAGACCTCCGACAGCATCGACGCCGCGCCGCTCACCCGCCCCGTCGGGGTCCGGCGCCTCGGACGGGCCGGCCGACCGCGGCCCACGCCATGCTCACCGGGCCGCGCCGACCAGCGCGTCCCCCGACAGCCCCACGCACGCCACCCACCTGGCCGCCCGCGCGGCCCGGTGGAGCGTGCGGCACCGCCGCCTCGCCATCGGCGGCTGGATCCTCGGCGTCGTGCTCGTCACGCTGCTGGGGAGCCTGATCGGGACCAGCACCCTCGGTGACGACGACTACAGCGTCGGTGAGGACGGGCGGGCCCAGAGCACCCTGGACGCGCACGGGTTCACCTCCCCCGCCAACGAGAACGTGCTGATCCAGCGGCCGGCGCAGGCCGCCAGCCCCGAGGAGCTGCTCGCCGACCCCGAGCTGCGGGCCGCCCTCGCGGACGTCGCCGCGCGGCTCGACGGCACCGGTGAGGTGACCAACCTGCGGGCGCCGATCGCGCTACCCGGGGTGGAGGCGAACCCCGGGCTGGTGTCCACCGACCGTCGTTCGGTCATGGTGACCTTCGAGATGCGCGGTGACGAGGACACCGCCACCGACCGGATCGACCCGGTGCTGGCCGCCGTCGCGGCCGCGGCCGACGAGCATCCGGGGCTGCTCGTCGAGGAGGTCGGCGAGGCGAGTGCCGACAAGGCGCTCGGCGACACGATCGGCAAGGACTTCAAGCGGGCCGAGCTGCTCGCCATCCCGCTCACCCTCGGCATTCTGCTGGCCGTCTTCGGCGCGGTCGTCGCCGCGCTGGTGCCGGTCGCGCTCGCGCTGACCGCGTTCGTCGGGGCGCTGGGTGTCGTCGCCTTCACCAGCCGGCTGCTGCCCACGGACGAGACCGCGACCTCGGTCATGCTGCTCATCGGCCTGGCGGTCGGCGTCGACTACGCCCTGTTCTACATCCGCCGCGAGCGCGAGGAGCGAGCCGCCGGGCACAGCCCGCAACGCGCGCTGGAGATCGCCGCGGACACTTCGGGTCACGCCGTTCTGGTGTCCGGGCTGACGGTCGCCGTCTCGATGGCGGGCCTGCTGCTGACCGGGCTGAGCGTGTTCAGCGGGATCGCCGGCGGCACGGTCATCGTGGTGCTGATCGCGGTGCTCGGCTCGCTCACGGTGCTGCCGGCGGTGCTGTCCTGGCTGGGTGACCGGGTCGAGCTCCTGCGGCTGCCCTGGCACCGCCGCGCCGACGCCCGCGCCGCCGCCGCCGGCGCCCCGGGCGCGGACAGGAAGACCACGTCGAGCACCACGAGCACCACGAGCGTCGCCGGCACCGCTGGCGTCGATCTGACCCGGCCCGGCCTGATGGGACGGCTGCTGCGCCGCCCCGGCATCGTCGCGGTGGTCACCGGCGGGCTGCTGATCCTGCTGGCAGTGCCCGCCCTGGGGCTGCGGACCGTCGAACCGGGCATGGACGACATCCCCGACGATCTTCCGATCATGCAGACCTACGATCGGGTCCAGGCGGCCTTCCCGGGCGAGCAGACGGCCGCGGTCGTCGTGGTCTCGGCCGCCGACGTGCGGGCGCCGCAGGCGGTGGGAGCCATCGACGCGCTGCGCGAGCGGGCGCTGGCCAGCGGAATGATGTACGAACCGATCACCACCGAGATCAGCGCGGACGGCCAGGTCGCCAAGATCTCGATCCCGATCGCCGGCGGGGGCACCGACGACGCTTCGCTGCGGGTGCTCGACACGCTGCGCGGAGAGATCATCCCCAGCACGATCGACCCGGTCTCCGGGATGTCGGCGGACGTCACCGGGTGGACGGCCGGTTCGGCCGACTTCAACGCCCAGCTCAACGGGCGCACCCCGCTGGTGATCGGGTTCGTGCTGGTCCTGGCCTTCCTGCTGCTGCTGGCCGCGTTCCGCAGCGCCATCGTCGCCGCGGCGGCCGTCGCGCTGAACCTGCTGTCGGTGGCCGCGGCGTACGGCCTGCTCGTGGTGGTGTTCCAGCATCACTGGGCGGACGGCCTGCTCGGCTACACCTCGACCGGGGCCATCACCAACTGGCTGCCGCTGATGCTCTTCGTGATCCTGTTCGGCCTGTCCATGGACTATCAGGTGTTCGTGCTCAGCCGGGTCCGGGAGGCCTACGACTCGGGCCTGCCGATGCGCGACGCGGTGCTGGTCGGGGTCCGGCGTAGCGCGGGGGTGGTGACCAGCGCGGCCGTGATCATGGTGGCGGTGTTCAGCATCTTCGCCACCCTGTCGCAGGTGAGCATGAAGCAGCTCGGCGTGGGGCTCGGCGCGGCGATCCTGCTGGACGCGACCGTGATCAGGGTGATCCTGATGCCCGCCGTCCTGACGCTGATCGGCGAGCGGGCGTGGCGCCGCCGGCCCGCCGCCGACGACGACGACCGGGGGACGGCCGTCCCGGTGCCGGCGGGTGACCGCCGGCCGCAGCTCCCGGCGCAGGCCCCCGCGCCCGCCGCGCCCCCCGCACCCGCCGGCCACGGCCCGTTCTCCGGCATGGGCGACTTCCCCCGTCACCGCCAGGACTGACCGCGCAGGTCCAGTCACCGATTCCGTCCAGTCACCGCCCCCGGTCGCGCCGTAGCGGCCGGGGGCGGTGTGTCTTCTCGGGTCTCCGGCCGCGGCGCGAGCCGGCCCGATGCCGTCCCGGCCAGGCTTGCGCGGCGAAAGACGGCCCGGTCACAGACCGGGCCGGGGGAGGTTGCATGCGGGTTACAGTGTCCGGCGACGTCCGGTACCCCATCCGAGGACTGGAACGGACAGATGCCTGTTCACATGCCTGCCCAATCGCCCGCCCGCCCGATTTCCGGGCCGGCCGCACCGACCTCGCTGCCCTCGCCGGCCGCACCGACCTCGCCATCGGCGTCAGCCGGGCCGGGGGGCGGGACCACCGCCTCCGGATCACCGGCCCGAACGGGCCGGCCCGCCGTCGCCCGCACCCGCGCCGAGCTCGCCACCCTGCTGAGCGAACCCGCCGCGTCCCCCGTCGGGGACGGCCCCGCGCGGGGGGTGCGCGCCGTCGTGATGACGATGGGCGCCCTGCACCGCGGGCACGCCGAGCTGATCAGAGCGGCCCGGCGCCGGGCCGACCAGGTGGTGGTCACAATCTTCGTAAACCCGCTGCAGTTCGGGCCGGGTGAGGATCTCGACCGCTACCCCCGCACCTTCGAGGCAGACCTCGATCTCTGCGCGCGCGAGGGTGTCGACGCCGTCTACGCCCCGACCCAGGTCCATGATCCCGCACCGCTGGTCACCCTGAGTGCCGGCCGGCTCGGCGACGTCCTCGAGGGGGCGTCCCGGCCAGGCCACTTCGACGGGATGCTCACCCTGGTCGGCACGATGCTGCACCTCGTGCGCCCTGATGTGGCCTTCTTCGGCCGCAAGGACGCCCAGCAGCTCGTCTGCATCCGCCGGATGGTCGCCGACCTGGCGTTCCAGGTGGAGATCGTCGGAGTGCCGACGGTGCGGGACACCGACGGTCTCGCCCTGTCGAGCCGAAACGCCTACCTTGGGCCGGAGCAGCGGCGCAGCGCGCTGGCGCTCTCCCGGGCACTGTCCGCCGGCACCAGGCAGGCTGGAGCGGGCGCGGCGGCCGTACTGTCCGCGGCCTGGTCGGTGCTGGCCGCCGAGCCGGGCGTTGACGTCGACTACCTGACGCTGGCCAACCCGTCCGATCTCGGGCCGGTCGAGGTCGGGCCGGCGCTGCTGCTGGTCGCCGCCCGGGTCGGGAACACCCGGCTGATCGACAACGTCGAACTCGTCCTGACGGGGGCCGGGCCGGCCCCCGTCGACGACGAAGCCCGCAGCAAAGACCACAACGAGGCTCGCAACGACGCCGGCAAGGACAAGGAGGTCTGACCGGTGTTCCGGACCATGCTCAACTCGAAGATCCACCGGGCGACGGTCACCCAGGCCGACCTGCACTACGTGGGCTCGGTGACGATCGACGCCGACCTGATGGCGGCCGCCGACCTGCTGCCCGGCGAGCAGGTGACGATCGTCGACATCAACAACGGCGCCCGGCTGGAGACCTACGCGATCAGCGGCCCGGCCGGCAGCGGAATCATCGGGATCAACGGGGCGGCCGCCCGGCTGGTCCACCCCGGCGACCTCGTCATCATCATCTCCTACGGGATCATGGATGACGCCGAGGCACGCCGGCACGTTCCGAAGGTCCTGTTCGTCGACGCGGAGAACCGGATCGTCGGGCAGGGCGGTGATCCGGCGGCGGCGCTGCCGGGCGATCCGTCCAGCCTGCGGGGCGACGTCCTGGACCCGGCCGGCGCTCGCGGCCTGGGCGGGGGGGCGTAGCGAGGTGCCTGTTCTTCCGCACCGACTCGGCGCGCCCCGTCCGGGCTGGACCAGGCACGCCGACATCGTGGTCATCGGGTCCGGGGTCGCCGGGCTCACCACCGTGCTGCACGCGCGCGCGGCGAGCCCGGACAGCCGCGTCCTGCTGGTCACCAAGGCCCTGCTGGACGCCGGATCGACCCGCTGGGCCCAGGGCGGCATCGCCGCGGCCCTGGGCGTCGGGGACTCCCCGGCCGAGCACCACCGCGACACCCTCGTGGCCGGGGTCGGCCTGTGCGACCCGGTGGCGGTCGACATCCTGGTCACCGAGGGTCCCGCCCGGGTGCGGGAGCTCGCGGCGCTCGGCGCCCGGTTCGACCGGGAGCCCGACGGGGCGCTCTCACTCACCCGCGAGGGCGGCCACCTGCGCGATCGCATCGCGCACGCCGGTGGCGACGCCACCGGGCTGGAGGTGGAGCGCGCACTGATCGCCGCCGTGCGCGCCGACCCGTCCATCGAGGTGCTCGAGCACGCGCTCGTCCTCGACCTGCTCACGGACCGAGGCGGGCGGGCGGTCGGAGCCACGCTGCACGTGCTCGGCGAGGGCAGCCGGGACGGCGTCGGCGCCGTGACGGCACGCGCGATCGTCCTGGCCACCGGTGGCATGGGGCAGATCTTCGCGTCGACGACCAATCCGGCGGTCTCCACCGGCGACGGTGTGGCGCTCGCCCTGCGTGCCGGGGCGGTCGTGACCGACCTGGAGTTCGTCCAGTTCCATCCGACGGCACTGTGGCTGCCTGAGCACGAGTCGGGCCAGCAGCCGCTGGTCAGCGAGGCTATGCGCGGCGAGGGCGCGCTGCTGGTGGACGCGGCCGGCCGGCGGGTGATGGCCGGCGTCCACCCGCTGGCCGACCTGGCGCCCCGGGACGTCGTCGCGAAGCGGATGTCGCGGGTGATGGCCGAGCAGGGGGTGCGCCACCTGTTCCTCGATGCCCGCCACCTGGGCACCGAGACGCTCCTGCGCCGGTTCCCGACCATCACCGCCCGGTGCCGGGCCGCGGGCATCGACCCGGTGACCATGCCGATCCCGGTGGCCCCGGCGGCGCACTACGCCAGTGGCGGGGTCCGCACTGACGTGTGGGGGCGCACGAGCGTCCCCGGGCTGTACGCGTGCGGGGAGGTCGCCTGCACGGGGGTGCACGGGGCGAACCGGCTGGCGTCCAACAGCCTGCTGGAGGGGCTGGTGTTCGCGGCGCGAATCGCCGAGCACATCGCCGGGCTGCCCGGGGTCCGCCCGGTGGACGGACCCGGCGGCACGCCGTCCACCGGGGAGCCGACGGGCGCGCGGGGATCGGGCCTGACCGATCCGACCGAGCGCGGTGACCTGGCCCGGGTGATGACCGACGGGGCGGGCGTCCTGCGCAGCGCCGAGAGCCTGCGGGCGACGTCCAAGATGCTTGCCGGCCTCGGTGACCTGCGGGTCAGCGGGGCGACCGTGCAGGCCGGGCCGGCGGCCTGGGAGATGACGAACCTGCGCACGGTGGCGACCGCGCTGGTCGCGGCGGCGGAGCTGCGCACCGAGACCCGCGGCTGCCACTGGCGCGAGGACTTCGGCGCCCGCGACGACGAGCACTGGCGCGGGCATGTGCTGACCAGGCTGGATCAGGAGGGGAAGCTGATCGTGACCTACGAGGCACCGCCGGCCGAGGAACGGTCGAACGGGGCACGCGCGGCGCAGGGCCCGTCGGCCCGGTCGCAGGCCCCGTCAGCCCCGTCAGCTCCGTCGGGCCGGTCGGCGGCGTCCCAGGCGCGGTCGGCGTGAGTGGCGGGCGGCCGGGGCCGCCGCTCGGCCCCGACCAGCTTTCGGCCGCCGTCCTCGCGGGGCTGAAGTCCGCGGGGCTGGAGGCGGCGGCGGTCCTCGACGTGATCGGTCGGGCCCTCGCCGAGGATCTTCCCGTGGCCACGTCCCCGCAGGTCAGCGGGGCGCCCCGGCCGGTGGATGAGGCAGCCCCGCCAGGTGGTGAGGCGGCCCCGCAGGTGGGCGAGCCGGCCTGGGCGGTCGATGCGACGTCCGCGGCGACCGTGGACGCGGCGCTGACCAGTACCGGTTCCGTGGTCTCCCGGGCGGACGGCGTGGTGGCGGGCGTGCCGGTCGCCGCGGCCGTGTTCGAGGTGCTGCTCGGCGCCGCGGTCACCGTGACGCCGACGCTCGCCGACGGGGACCGGGTCGTTCCGGGCACGGAGGTGCTCCGGGTGCGTGGTCCCGTTCGTGGGCTTCTCACCGCCGAGCGGACCGCGCTCAACCTGCTCTGCCACCTCTCCGGGGTGGCCAGTGTGACCCGGCTGTGGGCCGACGCGGTCGCCGGCACCGGCGCGGCCGTCCGCGACACCCGCAAGACCCTGCCCGGGCTGCGCGCGCTGGAGAAGTACGCGGTGCGCTGCGGCGGCGGGCGCAACCACCGGATGTCGCTGGCCGACGCCGCTCTGGTCAAGGACAACCACGTGATCGCGGCCGGCGGCGTGGCGGCGGCGTTCACCGCGGTGCGCGCCCGGTACCCGGACCTGCCCGTCGAGGTCGAGTGCGACACCGTCGAGCAGGTCGTCGAGGCGGTCGGCGCCGGAGCCGACCTGATCCTCTGTGACAACATGTCCCTGGACGAGCTGCGCGCGTCGGTCGCCGTCGCCCGGCCGGCCGGGGTCCTGTTGGAGGCGAGCGGCGGGCTCACCCTCGACGTGGCCGCCGCGGTGGCCGCCACCGGGGTCGACTTCCTCGCCGTCGGCGGGCTCACCCACTCGGCGCCCGCGCTGGACCTCGGCTTCGACCTCGCGGTGCCGGCTCCCCGCTGACGCCCGCGCACCGCGCGCACCCCACCCCCCCGAGCGGACAGACCCTGGACGGCCGAAACATGCTGCTGACGATCGACGTAGGCAACACGAACACCGTGCTGGGTGTTTTCGACGGCGATCAGCTCGCCAACTCGTGGCGGGTCCGCACCGACCCGAGAGCGACCGCCGACGAGCTGGGCTGGCTCTACCGCGGCCTCCTCGGCGACCACCCGATCGGCGGTGTCTCGGTGTGTTCCACCGTGCCGGCCGCCCTCCGGGAGATCCGCCGGATGGTCAGCCGGACGTTCCCGGCGATGCCGACCGTCGTCGTCGAGCCCGGCACCCGCACCGGGGTGCCGATCCTGATCGACAACCCGAAGGAGGCCGGCGCCGACCGGATCATGAACACACTGGCCGCCCACCACCTCTACGGCGGCCCGGCGATCGTGGTCGACTTCGGCACGGCCACGAACATCGACGTGGTGTCCGCGCGGGGCGAGTTCCTCGGCGGGGCGTTCGCGCCGGGCATCGAGGTCGCGCTGGACGCGTTGGCCTCCCGTGCCGCGCAGCTGCGCAACGTCGAGCTGACCACCCCCCGTTCGGTGATCGGCAAGAGCACCGTCGAGGCACTGCAGTCCGGGATGATCTACGGCGTCGTCGGCCAGGTGGACGCGCTGGTCCGCCGCATCCGGGCCGAGCTGGGCACACCGGCCACCACGATCGCCACCGGCGGCCTGGCCCCGCTGGTGATCAAGGAGAGCGAGACCCTCGACAATCACGAGCCGCACCTGACCCTGATCGGGCTGCGGCTTGTCTTCGAGAAGAACACCGAACCGCGCTGAGGTGAAGTCCGGGAAGACCCGGTCCGCGCCGTCTCTATCGGATTTCCGACAACCATCCGGGCGCCCCCGGACGGAACAGCCGGACTCCGCGGTAATCCGGTGGCGCGCCGCCAGCTACATCCCCGTTCCGGGCAGGAAACCGTCCGGCACCGGCGTGCCCGGGTTAGCCTTTCCCTCATGCGGCACAGCACGGGGGCGACCTCACGATTCGGCGGCCCGCGCGGCCGGCGCGGCCGGCACGGCCGGCACGGCCGGACGGCACTGTTCAACCGAACAGCGACGTTCAACCGAACAGCGCCGTTCACCTGGACGGTACTGTTCGTCTCGGCCGCACTGTTCGTTCTCCTCGGGACACCGATGGGGACGGCCGGGGCGGCGACCGCGGCCCCGGGAACGCTGACCGTGGCCGCGCTGGGCGACTCGTACTCCTCCGGTGAGGGAACGCCCCCGTTCGAAGCGGCCTTCGCGAGCTGCCGCCGCAGCGCCGGGGCGTGGCCACGGCTGCTCGCCACCCTCGACCCGCCGGCCACCAACGTCCTGCACGCGGCGTGCGGGGGCGCGACGACAGAGGCGATGACCAAGCCTCAGCGGGGCTCCCCGCCCCAGCTCGAACAGCTGCGCGCCCTGCCGACCCCACCGGACGTGGTGACGCTGACCATCGGCGGCAACGACGCCGGGTTCAGCCAGGTCATGTTCAGCTGTGTCGCATGGAAGTGCTTCTGGGACGGCGACGACCGCCGCCGGCGGGACTACGTCGAGGACGTGCTTCCCGACGTCCTGGTCGCCACCTACAAAGAGGTGAAGGCCGCGGCGCCGCACTCCCGGATCGTGGTCGTCGGGTATCCCACCGTCGTTCCGCGGTCCCAGAGCGACAACACCTGCCGATGGCTCGACAAGAGTGAGCGCCGCCAGCTCGCCAGCCTGAACAACGCGCTCAACCGGACTATCCGCAGAGCGGCGTCCGACGCCGGTGTCGAGTACGTATCGACCGATCGGTCCCTGCGCGGGCATGAAATGTGCACCAAGGACTCCTGGGTGAATCCGATCGGCCTTTTCGGCGCGAGCCGGAGTCTCAGCGCCCATCCGACCCGGGCCGGCCAGGAGGCCCTGGCGAAAACCGTCCACAGGGCCCTCTTCGACGACCGCTGACGGCTGGCGTCAGCCCGCGGCGGACCGGAGCTCGGCGAGCACCCGGTGGGTGTCGGCCGTCTCCCAGCCGCCGGCGGCCAGGCCGGGATCGCGCGCCGTCCAGCGGTCGAGCAGCCGCACGCCGGCGCCGCGCAGCGTGCGGCACGACGCCGCGAAGGCCGGATGGGCCGCCTGCGGCTCCGCCAGGCAGGGCGCCGCGACGACCGGGAGACCGAGGCCGAGCGCCTCGGTGAGCAGCCCCAGCACGAGGGTGTCCGCGATGCCGGCCGCCCACTTGTTGATCGTGTTGAAGGTCGCCGGGACCACCACGAAGGCGGCCGGCGGCGGGAGGACGTCGGGCTGGCCCGGAAACTTGTAGTCGGTGCGCACGGGATGTCCCGTGGCCGCGGCGAGGGCAGGCAGGTCCAGCCAGGCGGCGGCCCGCGGCGTCGTCACGACGCACACGTCCCAGCCGTCCCGGCGGGCCTCGGTGGCGAAGTCCGCGGCGGCCAGCGCGGGCAGCGCCGCGCACACGACGTGGTAGAGCACTCGCGGTGAGGTCGTCATGGCTGCCAAGTCTCGGTGGCCGCGCCGTCTCGTCCCGCGGACTTGCCGAATCGGCACCGCGAGCGCGCCGACTGCGGGAAGAATGTCTCGTCCGTGCGACTATGGACGACCGGGGCCGCGGGATCCTCCGGTCGACGACGGGGAGGCGCATGTCCGCCGCAGTGGTCGCGTTCTTCAACAACAAGGGCGGCGTGGGCAAGACGTCCCTCGTCTACCACCTGGCGAACATGTACGCCGACCTCGGCCGGCGCGTCCTCGCGGCTGATCTCGACCCACAGGCGAACCTGACCGCCTCCTTCCTGGACGAGGACACGCTCGAACGCCTGTGGCACCCCGAGGCCCGGCGGTCCGCCGCACCGGCGCGAACCATCCACGGGATGCTGCGCCCGCTGATCGAGGGCACCGGCGACATCGCGCCCGCGCCCGGCCAGCTGGTCGGCGACAACCTCGTCCTGCTCCCCGGCGACCTGGAGCTCTCCGGCTTCGAGGACGAGCTCTCGCAGGCCTGGCCACGTTGCCTCGAGGGGCCCGGCAACCCCCGGGCCTTCCGCGTCATGAGCGCGCTGGGCCGGCTGGTGCGCGCGGTGGCCGACCTGCACGACGTCGAGATCGTGGTGATCGACGTCGGCCCGAATCTCGGCGTGATCAACCGGGCCGCCCTGGTGGCCAGCGACCATGTCGTCGTCCCGCTCGCCCCGGACCTGTTCAGCATGCAGGGCCTGCGCAACCTCGGCCCGGCCCTGCGGGCGTGGCGCGACGGCTGGGCCGACCGGCTGGCCCGGGCCCCGCGTGACGTCACAGGCCTGCCAGGTGGCGGTATGCGCCCCCTCGGTTACGTCATGCTGACACCGCACGGGCGCTCCGACCGGCCGTCGCGCGCGCACAGCCGCTGGATCTCCCGCATGCCGACGGTCTACGCCCAGGAGGTCCTCGGCGTCGCTCCCCGGGTGCCGGTCGACATCGCCGTCGATCAGCACTGCCTGGCCCAGGTGCAGCACTACCGCAGCCTCATGCCGCTCGCGCAGCTCGCCCGGCGGCCGGTCTTCGCGCTGCGCCCGTCGGACGGCATCGTCGGAAGCCACCTGCAGACCACACAGCGCGCCTACCGCGACTTCTCCACGCTGGCCGTCCGGATCGCGCGCCGGATGGCCGAGGCCGAGCGGCGGCCCGGTCCCCGGGAGCTGGAGCCGGCGCCTCGGGTGGATCACCGCCCCGTGGGTGGACGGCCGCCGGGCACGAGCCCCACGGCAGGTCCGGCGGCAGGTCCCATGGCAGGTCCCACTGCAGGCCTCACGGTAGGTCTCGGGGCGGGAGGCGGTCCGCGCCCGGCCCTCGGCCCCGACGCCGAGGTGGCCCTGAGCCGGGTTCCTCTCGCCCGGAGCGAGACCGCTCCGCGCACGGCGATCGCCGACGGCCCGGCCGCGAGCGTCTCCATCAGCCCGGACTCCGTCGGCCCGGTCTCGATGGCCGCTCCCCTGCCGCCGGGGCTGCCACCCACCGTCGCCATGCCCCGGGTGCGTCCCGACCGCCCCCACCCCGACCGCCCCCACCCCGGCCGCGCCGGCTGACTCGGCTAATTCCGGATCAGGGAACCGTGGCGCAGGTCGGGTCGGCGCCACCCCGGTCTCCCACTGTGATGAGCCGGACCGCCGAGGGCGCGGGGTATAAGGTCAGCCTCACTTGCTGATCTCGTGGACGCGGCCCCGGGTCGGGTCAGTCTCGGGTCAGGCGCGTCACAGGTCAGTTGGGTCACAGGTCAGATCGGTCACAGGTCGCCGAGTTGCCCAGTCGCGTAGGTCGGCCACGGCGAATCCGTCCGCGGTCGGTTCAGTGGTCCTGCGCGCGGGGCAGGCGAAGAAGATAGAAGGTGGCACCCGGCGGGCCCGTCCGCCGAGCCGTCGGCGGTCGGGCCGGGTCCACCAGGGCGGACGCGGCTGGGTAGCGGACGTTTCCGGGTGAACCCGGACATCACGCGCGCCAAACCTTCGGCGGACTGTGACGAATCCATCTTGCCGGCCGGCGAGCCCGGGACCAGCCGCGATGTTCTCGGCGCAGCGGCGGGTGGGCGACGCCGAGTTGACGGAGACGGTCAAGTTAGGCTTACCTAACACCATGTCTTCCGCAACGCCTCTCCGGTCACACCCCGGGCCAGCGGCGGCCTTCCCGGTGACAGTCCTCCCGACGAGGACCCTGTCCGCGACGCCGTGCCCGGCCCGCCCGCCCAGCGTGACGGTGGCGGCGCGATCGACTGCCGGACCACGCAGATGATTCCGGCCCAGAACTGCGCGACCCGGCCCGTCGGCCTGGCGGGTTTCGGCTCCACCCTGCGAGCGGTGGCCCCGGCCCTCGACCACCGCCACGCGATCGCCGGGTCGCCCGAGCCGGCCGACGGCTGGATCGACGCCACCGACCTGCGCAGCCCCGCGGGGCTGGACGCGGCGCTCGGCGTCATCCGCGATCATCACCAGGCCAGCGCCGAGGTTGCCGTCAGCTACCTCACCGCCTGGTATGCGGCGACCATCGTCGGGCCGGCCGTCACCGCGTTCGTCCTCACCCGCCGGGTCCCCGACCTCGACCCGGCCGGGATCTCGGTGCACTGTCGCGAAGGCGGCTGGTTCGACGCCACCGCGTTCCGAACGCGGCGGATGACGATCATGTACTCGGATCCCGTCCTGACGGCGCCGGTGCCAGCGCGGATTGCATCAGAACTGATCGCCCAGGCCGGCGGCCCCGTCACCGAACAGGTGCTCCCGGCCGGCACCTACGACCGCTACCCGGACAGCGTCGGCCCCCCGGACAGCGCCAGTTACCCGGATAGCGTCGGCTACCCCGAGGGCATCACAGCGGACGACCCGATCGAGGTCGTGGAGGCCGTGGCCGACGTCGAGACGCTGCGCGCGCGGCTGGTGAGCCAGATCGTCGGCCACCTCGAGCCCGTGCTTGCCGACCTGCGCCCGCGGGCCCGTCTCGGCCACGCGGCGCTGTGGGGCGCCGTCGCCGCGCAGTGCGGCCGTGCCTTTCTTCTCACCGAACGGGTGAGTGGTGATCCACACGCCGGCCGCCTGGAGGCGGACGCCTTCTTCGCGAGCGCGTCACCGCCGCTGCGGGCGAGACCGACCTGGCAGCAGTTCGTCCATCACGGCCGGCCGTACACGGGCATGCGGCGCGGCTCGTGCTGCCTGGCGCACCGGGTCACCGCCGAGTTCTGCACGGCGTGTCCGTTCGTGGCCGCCGAGGAGCGCGAGAACCGGCTCCGGGAGTGGATCGACACCCAGGGTCCCGGCGGTCTGGCGGTGTGAGCCGACATCCACGGGGCAGGCTCGAGCGAGGCCGGACGTGGTCTGGTCGGACGTGGTCTGGTCGGACGTGGTCTGGTCGGACGCGCTCCGGTGGGATGCGCTCTGGTCGGATCTGGGCTTGGGCGCACGCAACCTGGGCAGACGTGGTCTCAACGTGGCCTGAATCACACCGAAGGGCCACCTGAATATCGGTTACCGTCGGTAGTGCTGGATTCGGGTCCAGCCGGTGGCCAGGGCCCCAGACACCCGTTCCCGCCACCGTCCCCGGAGCATCGCGGCTCCGGTTACAAGTTCTGATCATCTGCCCGTCGAGCCCCGGCCACGGACTGTCGGGGTCACCATGTCGTTCCGCTCTTGGCGGAACCACGTGACGGAATCACGCCTGGTCGGCCACGGTTGCGATGAACGTCTCCGCTGGTCGGCCGGCAATCCGGCCGCGACGCCGTCCCCGACGAGGGGGACGGTTCCGGCGGGTAGGTTTCTGTTCGATGCGTGAGGACATGCCTCGGCGGAGCTAGCATGCGGATACCGGCTGTCGTGTGGTCGGTCGCAGCTCGAAGGAGCGCACATGTTCGAGAGGTTCACCGACCGGGCACGTCGGGTCGTCGTCCTGGCCCAAGAAGAGGCCAGGATGCTCAACCACAACTACATCGGGACCGAGCACATCCTGCTCGGCCTGATCCACGAGGGCGAGGGCGTCGCCGCTAAGGCCCTCGAGTCGCTCGGGATCTCGCTCGAGGGTGTGCGGTCACAGGTCGAGGAGATCATCGGGCAGGGTCAGCAGGCGCCGAGCGGGCACATCCCGTTCACGCCCCGGGCCAAGAAGGTCCTCGAGCTGTCCCTGCGTGAGGCTCTCCAGCTCGGCCACAACTACATCGGCACCGAGCACATTCTGCTCGGCCTGATCCGCGAGGGCGAGGGCGTCGCCGCCCAGGTGCTGGTCAAGCTCGGCGCGGACCTCAACCGGGTCCGTCAGCAGGTCATCCAGCTCCTGTCCGGCTACCAGGGCAAGGGTGACCCGGCGACCGCCGGCGCCCCGGCCGAGGGAACGCCGTCGACCTCGCTGGTCCTCGACCAGTTCGGCCGCAACCTCACCGCGGCCGCTCGTGAGTCCAAGCTCGACCCGGTCATCGGGCGCGAGAAGGAGATCGAGCGCGTCATGCAGGTGCTGTCGCGCCGGACGAAGAACAACCCCGTCCTGATCGGCGAGCCCGGCGTCGGCAAGACCGCCGTCGTCGAGGGGCTCGCGCAGGCGATCGTCAAGGGCGAGGTCCCCGAGACCCTGAAGGACAAGCAGCTCTACACCCTCGACCTCGGCGCGCTCGTCGCCGGGTCCCGCTACCGCGGTGACTTCGAGGAGCGGCTGAAGAAGGTCCTCAAGGAGATCCGCACCCGCGGCGACATCATCCTGTTCATCGACGAGCTCCACACGCTCGTCGGTGCGGGTGCCGCCGAGGGCGCGATCGACGCCGCCTCCATCCTCAAGCCCATGCTGGCGCGCGGGGAGCTGCAGACGATCGGCGCGACCACGCTGGACGAGTACCGCAAGCACCTGGAGAAGGACGCCGCTCTCGAGCGGCGGTTCCAGCCGATCCAGGTCGCGGAGCCGTCGGTGGCGCACACCATCGAGATCCTCAAGGGCCTGCGCGACCGGTACGAGGCGCACCACCGCGTCTCGATCACCGACGCCGCCCTGGTGGCCGCGGCCTCCCTGGCCGACCGCTACATCTCCGACCGGTTCCTGCCGGACAAGGCCATCGATCTGATCGACGAGGCCGGCTCCCGGATGCGCATCCGCCGGATGACCGCTCCGCCGGACCTGCGGGAGTTCGACGAGCGCATCGCGAACGTCCGCCGGGACAAGGAGTCCGCGATCGACGCGCAGGACTTCGAGAAGGCCGCGTCGCTGCGCGACAAGGAGAAGACCCTGCTGGCCGAGAAGGCCAAGCGGGAGAAGGAGTGGAAGGCCGGCGACATGGACGTCGTCGCCGAGGTCGGCGACGAGGAGATCGCGGAGGTCCTCGCGATCTGGACCGGCATCCCGGTCTTCAAGCTCACCGAGGAGGAGACCGCGCGTCTGCTCCGCATGGAGGACGAGCTCCACCGCCGGGTCATCGGCCAGGAGCAGGCCATCAAGGCCGTCTCCCAGGCGATCCGGCGCACCCGCGCCGGGCTGAAGGACCCGAAGCGCCCCGGCGGCTCGTTCATCTTCGCCGGCCCGTCCGGTGTCGGTAAGACGGAGCTGTCGAAGACGCTGGCGGAGTTCCTCTTCGGCGACGAGGACTCGCTCATCCAGCTCGACATGTCCGAGTACATGGAGAAGCACACCGTCTCGCGGCTGGTGGGCTCCCCGCCCGGCTACGTCGGGTACGAGGAGGGCGGCCAGCTCACCGAGCGGGTGCGGCGCAAGCCGTTCTCCGTGGTCCTCTTCGACGAGGTCGAGAAGGCCCACCCGGACGTCTTCAACACGCTCCTGCAGATCCTGGAGGACGGTCGCCTGACCGACTCCCAGGGCCGGCTGGTCGACTTCAAGAACACCGTTCTGATCATGACGTCGAACCTGGGCACCCGGGACATCTCCAAGGGCCCCGGCATCGGGTTCGCCACCGGCCAGGGCGCGGTCGACTACGAGCGGATGAAGGCGAAGGTCCAGGACGAGCTCAAGCAGCACTTCCGGCCTGAGTTCCTCAACCGGATCGACGACATCATCGTCTTCCACCAGCTCTCCGAGAACGAGATCATCCAGATCGTGGATCTCATGCTCGCCCGGGTCGACAGCCAGCTGAAGAACAAGGACATGGCGCTGGAGCTCACGCCGGCCGCCAAGGCCCTGCTCGCCAAGCGTGGCTACGACCCGGTGCTCGGCGCCCGGCCACTGCGCCGGACGATCCAGCGGGAGATCGAGGACATCCTGTCCGAGAAGATCCTGTACGGGACGCTGCGTCCCGGCGAGATCGTGGTCGGCGACGTCGAGGGTGAGGGCGAGGAGGCGAAGTTCGTCTTCCGCGGCGAGCCGAAGCCGAACTCGGTGCCGGACTCCCCGCCGATCGACCTCGCCAAGTCCAGCGAGTGACATCGGGCCGCAGGACGCCCAGCGCGTGAGGTGACGGCAGGTTCCGCCTTGGAGCGGGCCGTCGCCCACCCGGGCCAGACCCATCCGAAGGGCGGTTGCGCGCCAGCGCAGCCGCCCTTCGGCGTGAGCGGCCATCAGCAACCAGCCGTAGCCATTCGCAGCCAGCCCCGTAGCCAGCCGTAGCCAGCCGTAGCCACCGGAAGTCATGCCTCACAGCCTTCGCGGTCCACGACGTTCCCGGTCACGATCCTCCGAGTCGCCGGCCTCCGCACCACGCGACGCCGCACCACGCGACGCCCCGCCGCGGCCCGGCGGAGGGCCGTCGCACGCCGAGCACGGGGTGCACCTCGCCTTCGGCGCGGATCCGGCGACGTCGATGGTGGTCTCCTGGATCACCCGGGAGCCCGTCGTCCGGCCGCTGGCCCGGGTGGTCACGGGCACCGCCGAGGCAGTCCGCGAGGTCGAGGCCGGCACCAGGTCGTACACGGACGCGGCCACCGGGTGGGAGATCTACGCGCACCACGCGCTGCTGGACGAGCTGGCGCCGGACACCGAGTACACCTACGAGATCACGTACCAGACCACGGCGGCCGGGGTCGTCCGCGAGGTGGGCCGGGCGTCGTTCCGGACGGCCCCCCGCGGCCGGGCCGCCTTCACCTTCGCCTGCTTCGGCGATCACGGCACCGACGCGTCCGACAACCCGTTCGGCACGCCGGCCTCCGGCGCGCTCGTCGCCGGCGTCGAGCGGGTGGACCCGCTGTTCACCCTGGTCGACGGCGATCTGGCCTATTCGAACGTCAGCGACGTCCCGCCGCGGGCCTGGGCGGACTGGTTCGCGATGATCAGCACCTCGGCCGCGCGCCGCCCGTGGATGCCGAGTGTCGGCAATCACGAGACCGAGCGGGGAAACGGAGCGCTGGGCCTCGCCGCCTACCAGACCTACTTCCAGCCGCCGGACAACGGTGAGGAGCCTTACCTGGCCGGCCTCTGGTACGCCTTCACAGTGGGTGGCGTACGGTTCGTCGTGCTCAGCGGCGACGACGTCTGCTACCAGGACGCCGGCCGCGTCTACCTGCACGGCTACAGCTCGGGTCGGCAGACCGCCTGGCTCGAGCGGCAGTTGGCCGAGGCCCGGGCGGACCAGGCGGTCGACTGGATCATCGTGGCCCTGCACCAGGCAGCAGTCTCCACAGCGGAGTTCCACAACGGCGCGGACCTCGGCCTGCGCGAGGCCTGGCTGCCGTTGTTCGACCAGTACGGCGTCGACCTGGTGATCTCCGGGCACGAACACCACTACGAGCGCACACACCCGCTACGGGGGGTTGTGGACGGCAGCACGACGCTGACCCCGCGGCCGGTCCCGGGCTCGGTGTCCGTCGCGGGGGGCGGCGGGGGCGGTACTGCCACGCTCGACACGTCCGCCGGGACGGTGCACATGCTGATCGGCACCGGCGGCTCGTCCACGCCGTCGGCCGGGCAGCTGTTCGACCCGCCGGCCTGCCGGGTGGTCGTCGGGGTGCGGGAGCGGGAGCCCGGGCAGCGGCAGCGCTCCTCGATCCGTGCGGTCGAGCCGGCTCCGTGGCTGGCGGCCCGCTTCCCCGAGCATCCGTACGCGTTCGCCGCGCTCACGGTCGATCCGGGCGAGCCGGGCGGGACGACCCGCATCCAGGTCACCGTCTACGACTCGGCGGACGCCGTGCCCGTGCCCTTCGACACCTTCACCCTCGCCCGCCCGCGCGCCGACGCGACCTGATCCGCCGCGCCCGCTCGGCGCCACATCCCGACCCGTTTTCGGGATCGACAGGCCCTTCCGGTGACGCCGCACTTCCGGCGATACTGACCTTTGGGTGATACGGACGGGAACCCGACACCTGCTGCCGGTGACCGGCAGGCCCCTGACACGGCACCGGTGGAATCAGCCGCTTTCTGTCGCAGTCCTGACACCGGCCCGGTCTTCGCCGAGTTGTTGCCTTTGGTTATGTATGGAGACGGCTGCCGACACGTCCTATAGCGTGATCGGGTTGTCGTGGCGGGGACGGAGGCCATGGGTAGCTCACTGGTACCGATCATGCTCATCGTGGTGCTTCTGGTGGGCGCGGTGGTTTTCGTCGTCCTGTCCAGTCGCGCACCACGCACCGGCTACGGATCCGGGCGCAAGCGCTCGCTGGAGACGAGACGCTCGCGGCCCGGCAGCATCCCGCTGCGCGACGCCCCGGAGCCGCCGGCTCCGGCCGCGCCGGACACGCGCGCGCCGGACCCGCAGTCACCAGACGGCGTCGTGCCCGGCTTCACCGCGCCCGCGAGCGCTCCCGCCGCGGTGGAGGTGGCGCAGGCCGCGGACGGCACGAGCCGCGGCACCGGCGGCGCGGCCGATCCGGGCCCGGACACCGGCTCCGCCTGGAGTGACGGTTCCGCCTGGGGCGACAGCGGGTGGGGCGACGCCGACGCCACCCGCATCGACAGTCTGCGCGATCCCGGCCACGGGCCTCCCGGCACGGCGGGAAGTACAGCGAATGACACCGACACGGTCGCGTCCGCTACGGAAAGCGGCGGGACCGGAGGTCACAATATCGGTGGCGCGTACACGTCACGCGCCGATACCGGCGCGGCCCCGGCGGATCCGTCCCCTGCGGGGGCGTACTTCGCCGGAGCCGCACAGCCCGACGGGCCCCACGCCGGTGCCCACGGCACGGGGGGTATCGACGTGAGTGGACTCGACTCAGGCGGCAGGGACACCTACATGAACGACAGCCGAGACCCGGACGCCACCGGGTGGACTCCGCCCCCCAGCGGGCGCCCGCACCATGGCGAGACGGACGACGCCGCCTACCGGCTCGCGGTCGACGACCGCGACCCGCTCGCCGGGGGCTTCCCGCACCAGGGGCCGTCGGGGTACTCCGGACCGGCCTCCTACCCCGACCCGACGGCCGGCGAGACGATGCGGATCGGCTCGACCGCGCCGACCGTGCCCACCCCCGACCCCTCCGCGCCCGGTCTGGTCGCGGCCGAGCCGGCCCAGACCACGGCTCCCGCCCTGCGGCTGGCCGCGGCCGGCCGCACCCGGCGCGGCAAGCGCGGCGGCCCCAACGAGGACGCCTACGTCGTGTCCGACGGCCTGCTCGCCGTCGCCGACGGCGTGGGCGGGGAGGCCGCCGGCCAGATCGCCTCGACGCTGACGGTCACGACGGTGGCCGGGTTCCGTCCCCAGTACGCCGAGGACCCGGCCGACGGGCTGCGCCAGGCGGTCGCCCGGGCGAACCAGGTCGTGCGGGAGAAGCCCCGGCAGGAGCCGTCCTGGCGAGGCATGGCCTGCACCCTCGACGTGGTCATCCTCGGCCGCCAGCAGTCGACGGGCGAGACACTGTTCATCGCCCACGTCGGCGACAGCTCCGTCTGGCTGCAGCCGCAGAAGGGCCGACCGCGCCAGGTCACGACGCCGCACGCCATCAAGAACGGCCCGCTGCTCAACGCCATAGGCCTGGCCGACCGGATCGAGGCCGACATCCTGCGCGAGGCGGTGCGGTCCGGTGACCGGGTGATCCTCGCCAGTGACGGCATCACGAAGGTGATGACCCCGGAGCAGCTGCTGGGGCTGATGACCGAGCTCGGCCCGGAACCACCGGAGCGGGCCGCGGACGCCCTGGTCGAGGCGGCGCTGCTGGCCGGCGCCCGCGACGACACGACCATTGTCGTCGCCGACCTGGTCTCGGAGCCGTCGGCGCGATGACGGCTCACCGCCCGGAGTGACCGCCGGCGGTTCCCGAGGTCCGTCGGGCGGTCCGGGTCCTCCCGGTCCGCCCGGCAGACCGGGCCGGTTAGGCCGGCTCGCCCGGGTACTGGACCCGCGCCACCTGCTGGGAGGGGTGGTGGCGCGGGCGGCGCGGCTCTACGCGACGCTGCTGTTCGGCCGGATGGGGCGGATCGGCCGATGGCTGCGCCGCCACCTGCTCGGCACGTTCCTCGTGCTCGGGCTGATCGCCCTCGTGCTGAGCCTCATCGGCTCGTACCAGCACTTCTCCGCGGAGCCCGAGACGTTCACCTGGGCGAACGTGATCTTCTTCGCCTCGACGCTCTTCCTCGCCGACGGCACGATGTTCGAGAACGGCGGGCAGTTCCCCCCGGCGCTGGAGATCGCCCGTTTCCTCGCCCCGCTGGCGACGGCCGTCGGTGTCGCCGACGCCGCCAGCACCCTGTTCGCGCACCGGTTCGAACGGTTCCGCGCCCGGCACGCGCACCGGCATGTCATCGTCTGCGGCACCGGGCCGACCGCCTCCGCGCTCGTGGACAAGCTCGTCGGGAACAGCCGGGTCGTGCTCGTCGCCGAGGACGCCGAGCGGGAGTATCCCGACGCGGAGCGGCCCCCGAACCTGCTGCGGGTCATCGGTGACCCGGTGGAGCGGCTCGTCCTGGCCAGCGCGGGGATCATGCGGGCCGACGTCGTCTACAGCTGCCTGGACGACACCGCCTCCAACCTCGCCGTCGCGCTCACCGCCCGTGGCGTCGTGCGGACCAGCCGGGCCGGCAGCCGCCGGATCTCCTCCGCCCGGCTGGACCATCCGCTGCGCTGCCTGGCCCAGGTGGGCGACCTCTCGCTGCTGCCGCACCTGCGGGCCCGCCGCATCGGCCTGGAGAACGACCCTGGCTTCCGCCTCGACTTCTTCGCGGTGGAGGTGCTCGGCGCGCACGCCATGCTGAACGGCAACGCGCCCGCCTGGGCCCGGCCGGACGAGTTTCCCGACCTGCGGGCGCGCCCGGCGCCGGTCGTCGTTCTCGGGCTGTCCGACCTGGGCCAGGCCGTGGTGATGGAGCTGGCGCGGCGCTGGCGCGACTACAGCTCGCCCGGCTCGCCACCGCTGCGGATCGTCCTGTCGGGGCGGAACGCGACCGTCGAGGCCGCGGCCATGCGCTCGCGGGAGCCGGCGCTGGCCCGGGTCGAGCTGTTGGCCAACGACAGTCCGTCCGGGGAGCTGCCCGTGGCGGTCCTCGAGCTCGACGACCCGGTCGAGGGCGCCCGGACCGTCCCGCCGGAGTTCGTCTACGTCTGCCACGGCGACGAGGAGGAGGCGCTGCTGCGCGGGCTGGAGGTGGCGCGCACGCTGGGCGCCGCCAGCCTCGGCGAGCATGGCACCCGGGTCGTCGTGCGCACCGGCCGGCAGCGCAGCTTCGAGGACGTCTTCGGCCCGCGCGAGGCGCCCGACCCGGACGGCCCCGACGACGACCCGGACGCGCCCGTCCCGCCGCCGCCCGGCCCGGGGCGGCGTGGCGGCGGTGCGCTGCTGGACGACGTCCAGGGCGGGTTGCGGTTCTTCGCGGTCAACGACGAGGCGCTGCCCCTCGATCCCGGGGCGAACGACCTCATCGAGCGCTTCGCGCGGATCATCCACGAGAAGTACCTGTTCAAGGAGATGACCGGCGGCGCGGTCCTGCGTTCGCGGCGGAGCCTGCGCCCCTGGGACGAGCTGGACGACGATCTGCGGGCCGCCAACCTGGCGCAGGCGATCGGGTACAGCGACGTCCTGCGCCGGCGGAACTGGATGCTGATGCCGGCCGGGGAGCACGACCCGGAGTTCGTCTTCACGCCGGAGGAGCTGGAGGAGCTCGCCCAGGCGGAGCATGCCCGCTGGCGGCGCGAGCGGGAGAGCCGCGGGGTGCGGTACGGGCCGGTGGAGCGGGGCGGCTCCGATCCGCGTCACCCGTCCCTCGTCGACTGGGAGCAGCTCTCCCCGGCGGACCAGGACCGCGACCGCGACGTGGTGCGCAATATGCCCCAGGTGCTGGCCACAGCCGGCCTGCGCATCGTGCGGATGACACCGCGCCCACCCGACTGACCGCCCACCCGGCTGACCCGCTCGCCTGGCTGGACCCGCTGCGTCAGTGCAGGCGGTGGTCGGCCGGGCAGTCGAGGGCGCTGGCCCGGGTCAGGCCGTCCACGGAGAGCCGGGCGGACAGGCGCACGGCGCCGGCCGACTGGGTGAGGATGCCCGTCCAGCCTCCAGCGGCCCGGAACACGCAGGCGTCGCCCTCAGTCAGTTGCCAGTACGGCGTGTAGTGCACCAGGACCGTGGCGACCCCCGGGCTGGCGAACGACACCGCGACGGAGCTGACGCCCAGCTCGGTGAGGGTCGCCGGGCCCCGCACGAGGCCGGGCGAATCCCGGACCAGCCAGACCTTCCAGTCGGCGTTCTGCCAGGCCAGCTCCAGGTAGGGCAGGCCGGACCGGAGCAGCTTGGCCTCGGCGACCGCGGACGGGTCGAGGTCGACGTTGGGCAGCGCGACATACGTGACGCCGCGGGCCAGCAGCCACTCGTGGTAGGTCTCGGCGGTGAGCGTCCCGTCGTAGAACAGGGCGTTGTACTTGCTGTCGAGCTGACGAAGCCAGCCCCGGGCCATGGGCAGCTTCGGGGCGACGTACCGGGCCTCCCAGTGCGCCTGGGTGAAGGGGATCTCGACCCGCCCGGCCGGTACCGGCCCGCCGTTGTCAAGGTAGCCCAGCAGGTCGGTGTAGTACCCGGGAGCGGCGGACGGATCACCATGAGTCACGAAAGCGCCGTGGATGGGCCCGATCTGCCATCCGATCAACGGGATGGCGACCAGCGCGAGCGCCCGCGGCCGGGTGGCCAGGAACACCGCGGCGGCGGGACCGGCGAGAAGCGTCGCCGGACGGGTGATGTTCCCCCCGACCTGGGTGGGCACGAAGAAGAACACGATCGCCGCGCCCGCCCACAGCAACAGCCCGTTACGGACCGCCCGGTGCTCCTTCGGAACAAGGAGCAGCCCGCCACCGATCAGGGCGAGCAACGACAGGAAGGTCACAGCAGGGAAGGGCTGGTAGCCCTCCTCCGGGAAGGCGAGGGCGACGATGATCCCGGCTCCGGCCCCGCCGAAGGCGAGGATCACGCGGCGTGGCAGCGACCCGGTCAGCGCCAGCGCCAGCCCCACCATGAGCACGAACCCGGCGGCCAACGGCGAGGCCAGCGAGGACAGCACCGCCCCGGCCCACACCAGCCACACCCGGCGCTCGCGCGCCCCGACCAGCGCGACCGCGCCGAAGGCCATCCCGAGCGCGAAGGGCATCCGGCCGACCACCAGATTGGCCACGGTGGCCACCGCGAACCACAGCAGCGGCAGGTCCTGACCGCGGCGCACCCCCGGCCCGCGCAACAGCCTGGTGACGGCGACGGTCGACGCGACGCACGCGAGCGCCCCCACCGCCTGCACGCCCAGGAGGGCGCCCAGTGGGGGGAACAGGACGCTGTAGCCCGGTATCGTATGGCCGCCGTACCAGCCGTCGTCCCACAGCACCGCGCCGCCGTGCTCGAACAGCCACACCCGATACTCCTGGGCAGGGGTGTCGGGGCCGGTCACATCGAGGCACACGCAGATCAGGCACAGGACGGCGGTCAGCAGCCAGGGGCGCCGCCGCACCGCCGTACCCAGGGTCACGGCCCCCTCGACCAGCCTGTTGCGGCGACGGGGTCCCACGGCGAGGCAGGAGGTCTGTGCGAGTGAGTCGTGGCGACGCCCGGTTCCGCCCGGCCGGGGGATCCCCGACGCGGCCGGGGCGTCCACGGTGGTTCCGACCGGTGGTTCGGGCGTCGCGAGCAGACCCACCCGCCACCTCCCCACCTTCCGCCGCCGGTCCGTCCGGCGCCGTGACCACCCAGGGCGACCCACGGGCCGCCCGTCGGGGCGCGGCCGTTCGGGCGGACGGCCCCGCCGAGCTCGTGGGACCATCCCATCCCGAGCGGCACGGCCGCGTCGACCGAGGGGGCGGCGACCGGCCCGCGTGGCGGCTGATCCTGGCCGGCGCGATCGCCGCCGCGCTCGCCATGATCAGTGAGGCTCGGCTCGGGCCGCGAGATCCTGAAGTGGCCGACCCGTCGTCCTGGTGGGGAATTCTCCCATCCGGACAGCCCGCGGACACGGCCAGGGGCGTGCTTGCCGCCACAGCCGGGTTGGCCGTGATCGGGCTCTGCCTGAGCTGGCTGCTCCTGCTGGCACGCGCGCGCCGCGGGACGATCTCGCCGCGGGCGGCCGGCGCCGCCGCGCTCGCGTGGGCCGTCCCGTTCGCGGTGGGACCGCCGCTGTTCAGCCGGGACGTCTACGCCTACGCCGCCCAGGGCGAGCTCGCCCGGCACGGTCTCGACCCGGCGACGCACGGCATCAACAGCCTGCTCTCGCGGGAGGCGAGCGGGGATCTGTTCATCGCCGCGGTCGATCCGCGGTGGCGCGACACACACGCCCCCTACGGGGGGTTGGGGGTGGGTGTCGAACGCGCGTGCGCGGCGCTCGGTGACCTGCTCGGGACCGGCGCGGCCGGGACGGTCGCCGCGCTGCGGGTGGTCGCCCTGATCTCGACCGTGCTCCTGGTCGCCCTGGCCCTGAGGCTGCCCGGCGGCCCGCACCGAGCGGACCAGAGTGGCCGTTCTGGTCGGTGCCGTTCTGGTCGGACGGTGGCGATCGTGCTCGCGCTGCTGGCGGCGAACCCGTTTGTGATCATTCATCTGGTCGGCGGCGCGCACCTGGACGCCCTCGCCGCCGCGCTGCTCGTCGCGGCGCTGGTGATCGACCGTGGCCGGGTGGCCGGTCACGGCCGGGGGACCGGTCGCGCTCCCAGCTGGGCTCTCGGCGCCACCGCGGTGGCCTTCGCGTGTCTTGCCGGCAGCGTGAAGGCCACCGCGTTCCTCGGCACCGGCTGGCTGGTCTTCGTCCACGTCCGCGATGCCTGGCACTCCGGACCGACCGCGGCCACCGGGCGGCCCGGCCGGCGCGCGGCGGCGATCGGGACGGCGCTCGCCGCGGACACCGTGGCGGCGGCCCTGGCTCTGCTGGTCGGGATGGCCGCAGGCGGATTCGGGCCGACCTGGATAGGCGCGTTGGCCACCTCGGGCAAGCTCGAGACCGGCATCGCGCCCGCCTCGGTCTTCGCGACCCTCGTCGACCTGGCGCCGCGGATCGTCGGCCTCGAGTGGCCCGGAGGCTCCGACGCCGTGCTCGGCGCCACCCGCGCCCTCGTGCTGGCCGCTGTCGGCCTGACCGTCGTCTGGCTCGCGCTGCGGACCTGGCCGGCACGAGCGACGGCGCGACTGGCGGCACGACCGGCGGCGCAGGCCACCCGGCCGATCACGCCCGACGCCGTCAGGCCGACCGGGCCGGAGCCCGGCCGCCGGGACGACCTGGTTGTCGTGGGCTTCGGGGGGATGGCCCTGGTGCTCGGCTCCCCCGTGGTCTACCCGTGGTATCTCGCTCTGAGCGTGCCGTTCCTGGCCGCGCTGGTCGCACTCGCCCCATCCCCGCCCGGACGGCAGACCCGCGCGGCCGTCGGGCTGATCGCCGTCACGTCGGTTTGGCTGTGCCTCGCGACGCTGTCGCCGCTCGCCGCCACCTGGCGACTGCTCGGCCGGGCCGACCCGCTGCTCGGCGCTGCCCTGGTGGTGGTGTTGGCGGCAGTGGTGTCGGCGGCGACTGTGCCGGCGGTCCGTCGCCGGACGACTGTCCGTCGCCGGACGATTCCCGCGCCGCGGCCCGAAGCGCGTACCAGGCCGCGGTGACGAGCACGGCGTTGCGCGCGACCAGCAGCAGCCCGCCGACGACCCGCCCCTGCACGACGTCGTTGTAGCGCCACGGGTAGACAACCTGCGACAGCACAGCGCAGACGGCGAGCAGCCCCGCCGCGTCGACCTTCCGCCCACGCCACCCGGACCACCCGAGCCGGCCGCCTGTGCTCCCGGAGTGGTCCGATGACTCGGCCCGCACACGCTCGGCGCCGGCGGTGGACGGGCGGACGGCGGCGGCGAGGACGAGCAGCCAGACCAGGTACTGCGGGCTGAGCACCCGCGAGGTGATCACAATCAGCAGGACCAGCGCGAGGCCACGCCCGGCAACCGACGATGTGCCCTCCGTGTCCATCGAACCGTCCCCGCCCGGCCGGGGGGAGGCGTCCACGGCCCGACCAGGGGACCGCCGCGCCCACCACCACAGGACTGCGGCGGCGATCACGATCACCTCGGCGAGCGAGCAGGCCGTCGCCACTGCCCTGGCGAGCCCGCCGTCGAACTGGAGTGACCCGTAGGAGTACTCCGGGGCGGAGCCGATCCCGAGCATCCGCGCCACGACGAACGGGGTGGCCGGCACCGCCTCGATCTGCAGGCCGCGGGCGCTCTGCGCGTCCAGGAACCCCAGCGCGCCCCGCCACCAACCGGCGAGCACGAGGATGGCGGCCAGGACGGCCGCCGTCACACCCGCGCCCGCCACGATCCGCGCCACCCGGCCCAGCACCGGCGAGCCCGGGCGCGTCAGCCCGCGTCGTCCCAGGGCCACCAGGAGCAACCCGGGCCACACCTTCACCGCCACGCCCAGCACCACCCAGCCACCGAAACGACCGAGTGAACCAAGCGCACCGAAAGAACTGAACGGGCGGAGGCGCCGGGAGTGCCCCGGCCGACCAGCGCCATCAGGAGGCTCAGCGTCACCGGAGCCATGGGCGCCACCGGGCGCGGAGCCGTCCAGGGCGAGGACCGCGGCCAGCGCCGCGGCCGCCGGCACCAGGTCGAACCGGGTCAGCATCACCGGGCCGAGGGCGAGCGTGGCCAGCAGCCAGTACCGGGCTGCCGCGGGTGAGCGGCGGGCCAGCGCCCGGGTGAGCACCGCGTCCACGACGAGCATCAGCAGGTAGAAGGACACCTCATACGGGACGCCGGCCAGCTCGCGCGGCACCGCGGGCAGCGCCAGGACGACCGCCGCGCCCGGCGGGTACTGCCATTTCTCGTCCCCGGGCACCGTCCCGTCACCGACGAGCGTGTGGCCCCACTCCCGGTAGAGATCGACATCACCGAGAACGCTCTGCTGCGCGCCGAACACCTGGCCGGCCAGCGCCAGGGTGAGCAGCATGGCCCGGCTGACAACCCACCGGACGATCAGCGGCCGTCCTCGCAGGGCCGCGTACCAGCGTGCCGGGCCGCGCGCCCGTCCTGCCGGACCTGCTACTCCCGCGCTGTTCACGATCCCCGGAAGGTACCGGTCGCGGCGGCGAGCGCGGTGCCGACGTGGGACAGTCGTAGCCATGCGAGTACGCTGCGCAACCTAGCGTCACACGAGCGGTTACGTGCCTCGAGCCCACGTACCTGCTACCGACAGCAGGAGTCACTCCACGGTGCGCATTTGCGCCCGTGAGCGCGGAGCCCGACGGCGCGCTCCGCGCGTTACGGGTGGCCGGACGCGCCGCGGAGGTGTTCTGTGATCCTCGGGACCGGCTCCGCCTGGGACACGGCGTGCGTGCAGCTCGCCGACGCGGCCCAGCACCTGGGTCTCGACGACGGCATGCACGACCTGCTGCGCACGCCGCGGCGGTCGATCACCGTCTCCGTCCCGCTGCTGCGGGACGACGGGCAGCTGCTTGTCCTGTCCGGCTACCGCGTTCAGCACAACCTCGCCCGCGGGCCGGCCAAGGGCGGGCTGCGCTACCACCCGGCCTGCGACCTGGACGAGGTCAAGGCGCTGGCCATGTGGATGACGTGGAAGTGCGCGCTGATGGGGATCCCCTATGGCGGCGCGAAGGGCGGCATCGCGGTCGAGCCCGGGCTGCTCTCCCGGCAGGAGCGGGAGCGGATGACCCGCCGGTACGCCGCCGAGCTCGTCCCCCTGATCGGGCCGGACAAGGACATCCCGGCCCCGGACGTCGGCACCGACGAGCAGACCATGGCCTGGATCATGGACACCTACTCGACGCACACCGGCCACACCGCCCCGGGAGTCGTCACGGGCAAGCCGCTGTCCATCGGGGGGTCCGCCGGGCGTGCCGGGGCGACCAGCCGCGGGGTCCAGCTCGCCGCGTTCGCCGCGCTGCGCGAGCTCGGCCGGGATCCTCGGGAGACCACGGTCGCCGTCCAGGGGTTCGGCAAGGTGGGCGCCCTGGCCGCCCAGTACCTGCACGACGCCGGCTGCCGGCTGGTCGCGGTGTCGGACGTGAAGGGCGGCATCCACAACCGGGCGGGGCTGAACCCGTCCGCGCTGATCCGCCACCTGGCCCGCGGGGCCGACACCGTCGTCGGCTACCCGGGCACCGACACGATCACCAACACCGAGCTGCTCGAGCTGAACGTCGACATGCTCGTCCCCGCCGCCTTGGAGGGGGTCATCAACACCGGCAACGCGGACCGCGTCCGGGCACCGCTGATCGTCGAGGGCGCGAACGGGCCGGTCACCGCCGAGGCGGACCACGTCCTGACGGGCAAGGGGACGGTGATCGTCCCCGACATCCTCGCCAACGGCGGCGGGGTCGCCGTCTCCTACTTCGAGTGGGTGCAGGACATCCAGGCGTACTTCTGGACCGAGGACCAGGTCAACGACCGGCTGCGCGCTCTGATGCAGCGGTCCTACCAGGAGGTGTCGGCGCTGGCCCGCGAACGGCGGGTGAGCCTGCGGACGGCCGCCCACATCATCGGGGTCGCCCGCGTCGCCGAGGCGCACCGGACCCGCGGCCTGTACCCCTGACGGCCGCCCCACCCCTGAGGCCGGCGTCGCCCGGGCCCCGCAGGCTCACCTCGTCCGCGACCCGGGCGGCCAGCGCGAACAGCGCGGACTCGGCGTCGGCGGGCGAGGTCCGGTTGCGCCGCAGGTGCCCGCAGCTCTCGCAGCGGTGGGTCAGGACGGTCTCGCGCGCGCGCATCTCCACCCCGACGGGACGCATCAGCCCGCGGCACGGCGCCGCGCGGTCGCCGGGGTTGACGTCGACATGCCGCGACCAGAGGCAGGCCGGGCAGTGGTTCGTGTACCCGTCGCCGCGCACGGTGGCGCCGCACACCAGGCACGCGAAGTCCTCCGGCGTCCGGGCGAACCGGCGGCCGTCGTCGGCGCCCCGGGCGGCACCAGGCCCGTCCTCAGGCGGTTGCACAGTTCAACGGTAGGGCAGGGCGCGCCCGGGCCGCCCGGCCTGGGCGCCACCGGACGGGCTCCGTGCCACCGACGGGTCCGTGCCACCGAACGGGTCCGTGCGGGGGCAGCGTGACCGACGCGCCAGGGTGTGTCCCGGGAACGAACGGGGATGTCGGACGCACAGGGTGAAATAGTGGGCGGCGACCACGCGACCGTGGTGCGCGTACGCCCGCTTGAGCGCCTCCGTAGCGAGGCGGCCCACAAGGAGGTCCCAGCGTGGACGCCGCCCATGCCGAGGCCCGGCGCCGAAGTGTCCCGGGCCCGACCTCGTCGCCGCGCCCGGGGCGGAGCGGCTCCGCGGACACGGGCCCCGGCGGCCGAACCGGCCACACCGGCCCAGGCGGCTCCGGCCCCGCCGGCACCAGGCCCGCGGGTTCCGGGCCTGCGAACTCCAGGCCCACCAACGCCGGACCCGTAGATCACGGGCCCACCGGCTCCAGGCCCGCGGATCCAGGGCCCGCAGGTTCCAGGCCCGCAGGTTCCAGGCCAACCGGCTCAGGGCCGGAGAACTCCGGGCCCAGCCAGGCGGCGGCAGGCGGCGCGGCGGGCGGGAGCGCGACCGGCGGCGGCGAGGGTGGCTCCGGTGAGAACGGGCGCGGCGCCAACGGGCTGACGGAACGGGAAGCCCGGGTCCTCGCCTTCGAAAGCCAGTGGTGGCGCTATCCCGGCGCCAAGGAGGCCGCCATCCGGGCGGAGTTCGGCCTGTCGTCAACCCGTTACTACCAGATCCTGAACGTTCTGATCGACTCGCCGGCCGCGCTGGCCGCCGACCCGATGCTCGTCCGCCGACTGCGGCGGCTGCGCGAGCAACGCCGGCGCGCCCGCGCCGGTCATGTGGACGACGCCGGTGAGCCCGGCGACGACGGTTCCGACGACGCCTGAGGAGAGCCCGTGCCCAGAGGCTCCCACGACTTCTCCCGGCACCCGGGTGGTGACCGCCTGCGCATGGCAGGTGCCGCCCTGGTGGCCGTGCTGGCCGTACTGGCCGGAATTCTGCTGGTGAACCTGTTCAACGGGTCCGGCGACTCTGACGACGGCGCCGCCCCGGCGGTGACCGGCGAGCCCGCCGCCCCCTCGGGCGAGCCGGCGCAGGGCGTAGACCGCCCCGAGGACTCCTCCAGCCCGACGCCGTCGGAGCGGGCGACCCCGAGCCGGTCGCCCAGCCCGACACCCGGCCCGCGGCCGTCGCCGACGCCGCAATCCGCCCCGGCGCAGCCACCCGCGGCCCCGGGCACCGGGGCGCCGAAGGTCTTCGCGCCCGTCGTCGTGCTGAACAACTCCCGGATCGCGGGTCTCGCGGACAGCGCCGCCAACCGGGTGGAGGCGGCCGGCTTCCGGGTCGAACGGGTCGGCAACTACCTGGGCCAGTACAACGTGCCGGTTTCGACCGTCTTCTACGATCCCGAGGACGCCGACGCCGCGCGCACCCTGCTCGAGACGGTTCCCGGCGTCGAGCGCATGGTGCCCCGCGCAGAAACGAGGATCATCGAGACCGACACCCTGATCCTGGTCGTCACCCGTGACTTCCCGACCGACGACCAGCCCTGACAACGGCCCACCAGCAGCCACCATCCCTCACAAACGACGTGACCGGGAAGGGATCGTGACCGACTCCTCCGCGCCCTCGCCGCCCGCTCCCGCGGGTGCCCACGCCACCGCCGAGCCTGCCCCCGCCCCGCGCACCCTGGCCGGCGGCGCCGGCCTGGCCGCCCTGCTGACGACGCCGGACAAGGCGCTCGTCGCCCTCGACTACGACGGCACCCTCGCCCCGATCGTCTCCCGGCCCTCCGACGCGGTGCCCGCGCCCGGCGCGATGGCCGCGCTGGGGCGGATCTCCCGCCGCGTCGGCACCGTCGCGATCATCACCGGCCGGCCGGTGGACGCCGTCCTCGAGCTCACCGGGGCGGAGCGGTTCACCGATCTCGGGCACCTGCTCGTCCTCGGCCAGTACGGGCTGCAGCGGTGGGACGCCGAGACCCGGCAGACCACCGCCCCGGAACCACTGCCCGGGGTGGAGGCGCTGCGCTCGGCCCTGCCGGACGCACTGCACGACGCCCCGGCCGGGACGTCGGTCGAGGACAAGCGGCACGCGCTGGTCGTCCACGTGCGGCGGACCGCCGACCCCGACGCCGCGCTGGCGGCGCTCACCCCGGCGCTGACCAGGCTCGCCGAGGAGTACGGGCTCGAGGCGGCGCCGGGCAAGCGGGTCCTGGAGCTGCGCCCGCCCGGTCACGACAAGGGCCGTGCCCTGCGCGGGCTCGTCGCCGAGCGGGCGGCCCGGTCCGTCCTCGTCGCCGGCGACGACTACGGGGATCTCCCCGCCTTCGAGGCGGTCGACGAGCTGCGGGCCGGCGGCCTGGGCGCGATCACCGTGTGCAGCGACAGCCCGGAGGTGCCCGACGTGCTGCGCGAGCGGGCGGATCTGGTCGTCAGCGGCCCGACCGGCATGGTCACCCTGCTGGAGGTACTCGCCGACCGCCTCGGCGCCTGACCCGCGACGTCGACTCGAGGCGTGACCCGGGACGGCCGCTCGGGGCCTGACCCCGGGGAACCGGATCAGCCGGCGCGGTCCGGTTCCGCCGGCGCGTGGCCGCGGATCTCGTCCAGCTGCGCCCGGAACCAGGCCCGCGGCGGCAGCTCACCGGCGACGGCGGCCAGCCGCCGGGCCCGCTCGCGCCGCTCGGCCGCCGGCATGACCAGCGCGGTGTGCATCGCCTCCGCGGTGGCCGTCACGTCGAACGGGTTCACCACGACCGCGTCGGCGCCCATCTGCGAGCACGCCCCCGCCTCCCGGGAGAGGACGAGGACCCCGCCGTCGGCCGAGACCACCATCCCCTCCTTGGCGACGAGGTTCATCCCGTCCCGGATCGGGTTCACCACGAGGACGTCCGCGAGCGTCATGGCGGCCAGCGAGCGCGGGAAGTCGTCGTTGATCTCCAGGTGCACCGGCAGCCAGGTGTCCGTCCCGAACTCGTCCTCGATCTCGGCGGCGAGGCGCTGGACGGCCGCCGTGTACTCGCGGTACTCGGGCAGGTCGTGGCGGGACGGGTAGGCGCACACCAGGTGCATGACCCGGCCGTGCCACTCCGGGTGCGAGCGGAGCAGCTCGCGGTAGGCGTCCAGGCCGCGGACGATGTTCTTGGACAGCTCGGTGCGGTCGACCCGGACCACCAGGCGGCAGCCCCCCGCCAGCTCGCGCAGCTCGGCCGCGCGGGCACGGACGTCGGGGCGGGCGGCGCGGTCCCGCAGCTCGGCGGCGTCCACTCCGAGGGGGTACAGGCTGGTGCGCACGGTGCGCCCGCCGGCGGTGACGGTGTCGCCCACCACCTCGGCGCCGAGGATCTCGGCGCAGCAGTCACGGAAGGCCGCCGCCCACGCCGGGGCGAGGAAGCCGAGCCGGTCCGCCCCGAGCATGCCGTGCAGGATCGCCGCGGACACATCGTCGGGCAGCATCCGGAAGTACTCCGGCGGGGACCACGGCGTATGGCTGAAATGGGCTATCCGCAGGTCCGGCCGCATCTGGCGCAGCCGGGCGGGGACCAGCGTCAGGTGGTAGTCCTGGACGAGCACGCACGCCCCCGGCGCCGCCAGCTCGGCCAGCGCGTCCGCGAACGCCGCGTTGTACGCCTCGTAGGCGGCCCAGTCCTTGCGGAAGGACGCGCCGAAGCTCGGCTCCGTCGCCGGCGCGTGCAACAGGTGCAGGACGAACCAGAGCGTCCGGTTGGCGACCGCGTTGTAGGCGCGGTCGAACAGCACGCGGTCGAGGTCCAGCATCCGCACCGAGGCGCCGCCGGTGTCGTAGCCGCTGCGGTCGATACGGCCGCCCGGAGCGGAGCGGGCGGCCCGCCGGTCGGCGTCGCTGAGGGCCGCGCAGACCCAGACGATCTCCCGGCCGTCCTCGGGCGTGTCCTGGACGACCTGGGCCAGGCCGCTGACCAGACCGCCGCCGCCGCGCCGGGGATGCAGCAGGCCGTCGTCGCCGACGACGAACGACACCGGCCCCCGGTTCGACGCGATCAGCAGATCGGCCTGGGCCGGGTACTCGCTCCCGGGCGCCGTGAACTCCCCGATGCCCAGCATGTGACGCACACAGCGGAGCGTAGGCCATCGGGTGCCCTGTCGGGGCGCCACCCGCAAGCACCGCGGGTGCGCGCCGCCGGAATGCCGGCCCGGCAGGGCCGCCGCGACGGGGCCCGCGGTCAGCCGGCGCCGAGCGCGGCGCGCACTGCGGTGGCCCAACCTGCGCCGAGCGGGCCGTCCTCGACCACCACGTTGTCGTAGGCCGGGAGCAGCGCGGCGATGTCCGGGTGGCGCACCGCGTTGGCCACCAGGTGCATCCGCCCCACCGAACGGGCCATCGCGAGATCACTGGCGGAGTCGCCGATGGCGATCGCCTCGGCCGGGTCCACCCCGCGCCGCTTGAGGTCGTGCGCGACGGCGTCGCCCTTGCTGACGCCGTCCGGCACCAGGTGGTAGACGTGCGGGTGCACCCCGAGATCAGGCATGTGCGCCGGTGAGATGAGCCCGTTGTCGCGCATGCTCAGCCAGCCGAAACCGGACTCGGCCAGCCAGCCGTCCACCTCGGCGACATCGATCCGGCCACGCAGCATGACGTCCACCTCGCGGCCGGTGTGCCAGGGGGTGTGCAGCTCCAGGCGGCCGGGGTGCAGCTTGGTCAGCTCGTCGAGCAGGCTCTCCGGCACCCGCTCGAACGAGTCGGGCATCGCGCCGCGCAGGATCTCGGTGTCGAGCCCGGTGTTCCATCCGATGATCGCGCCCAGCTCGCCGATGAACCCGTCGGCGCCGAAGATCCCGGCGGCCTCCACGAGCTGCGGCCTCGTCCTCCCGGAGACCAGCACCAGCGCGATGCCCGCGTCGTGCAGGTCGACGAGTGCGCGGGCGGGGTCAAGGGTGGTGTCGCCGCCCTCGGCCCGGAAGAAGCAGCCCCGCGGGCCAACCATCGTTCCGTCGAGATCGGTGTAGACCACGCGAACGCTCACGCTTCGGGCTCCCTGGTGTCGGTCCGGCGAGATCGCGGCCGGCGGCAAGCGGCCCAGGTGACGCGGGCACACGGCCCCTCGACCCGACCGCGGCCCACCTCAGGACGTGTCATCGAAGCACCTGTGGCACACGGCAAACCGCTGGAACTCCGGTGCACGCCTGTCCGCACGCGGTCTACAGTACGGACAGACAACTTCATCTGGCTCATCCAGAGGGGCAGAGGGAACGGCCCAGCGAAGCCCCGGCAACCACCGTCGCATCCATGCGCGGCAGGTGCTAATTCCGACCCGGGACGCAGCCGGCTCCCGGGAAAGATGAGGAGTTCCGCATGACTCTCGCGCCCGAGCGCGCCACTCTCCCGAGCCCGGACGCCGCCAACCCCGCCGTCTCGCTGTCCTGTCGTCACTGCGGTGCCACCTACCCGCTGTCGGCCACCCACGTCTGCGTCGAGTGTTTCGCGCCGCTCGAGATCGCCTACGACGAGGACCGGCTGCGCAAGGTCACCCGGGCGTCGATCGAGGCCGGGCCGTCCAACCTGTGGCGGTACGTCGGCCTGCTGCCCGCCGGGCACGTCGCCGAACGGCGCGTCTCGCTCGACGCCGGCTGGACCCCGCTGCGACCCGCCCAGCGCCTCGCCGCCGAGCTCGGCATGCGCACCCTGTGGGTCAAGGACGACAGCGCGAACCCGACCCACTCGTTCAAGGACCGGGTCGTCTCGGTGGCCCTCACCGCCGCCCGCGAGCTCGGCTTCCACACCGTCGCCTGCGCGTCCACCGGGAACCTCGCCCAGTCCGTCGCCGCCCACGCCGCGTCCGCCGGCCTGCGCTCGGTCGTGCTCGTCCCGCACGACCTGGAAGCCGGCAAGACCGTGTCGACGGCCGTGTACGGCGGCACCCTCGTCGCGATCAAGGGCAACTACGACGACGTCAACCGGCTGTGCAGCGAGCTGGCCGGCGAGTACGAGTGGGCGTTCGTCAACGTCAACGTCCGGCCGTTCTACGCGGAGGGCTCGAAGACGCTCGGCTACGAGGTCGCCGAGCAGCTCGGCTGGCGCATCCCCGGCCAGGTCGTGGTGCCGATCGCCTCCGGCTCCCTGCTGACCAAGGTCGACAAGGCGTTCGGTGAGCTCGGCCGCCTCGGGCTCGTCGAGCCCACCCCGTACAAGGTCTTCGGCGCCCAGGCCGCCGGCTGCAACCCCGTCGCCGCCGCCTACGCCCGCGGCGCCGACACGGTCGCCCCGGTGAAGCCGTCGACGATCGCCAAGTCCCTCTCGATCGGCAACCCGGCGGACGGCCCCTACGCCCTCGACGTCGCCCGCCGCACCGGCGGCGCCATCACCGACGTCACCGACGACGAGATCGTGGACGGCATCCGCCTCCTGGCCCGCACCGAGGGGATCTTCGGGGAGACCGCCGGCGGCGTCACCGTCGCCTGCCTGCGCCGCCTGCTGAACGAAGGCCTCCTCGACCCGGACGTCGAGACGGTGATCTACAACACCGGCGACGGGCTGAAGACCCTCGACCCCCTGGTCTCCACAGGTGGTCCCACCGCCACGATCCCGCCCTCGCTCTCCGCGTTCGAGGCCGCCGGCCTCGGCGACGACTAGCCTCCCGCTCTCCCCGACGAAGCGTCGGCGCCCGGACCCGCGCGAAACCGCGATTCTCGGGCGCCCGCGGAACGGCAGTTCCCGGGCGCCCGCGGAACGGTGACACCCGGGGCTCTCGTCGGACCAGCCCGAACCGGTGGTGGGCCGGTCGCGGGCCGAACGGAGCCCGATGGTGGGTCGGTCGGCGTCGGTGTGCGCGTAGCCGGGCGTGGAGTTGTGCGCGGCTGGTCAGGATGGCGCTGTTCGACACCGATTCCGCCTGGGGCCACACCGATTTCCCGTGGGTGTCGCCGCAGGCGGGGAGGCCTCGGTGGCCTGCCGCCACGCCGGTGGGACACGGGGGAGGCGAGCTTGCACTCACCCATGCCGAGTGCTAAACAGGAGTTGGCACTCTCCCCATGGGAGTGCCAAGGGCTGAAACGACGAGGCTTCCTGGTCATCCTTCCGTTCGCACGGGGGCCGGGTCGGAGCCGTCCGTCGCGGGCGTCGTTGTGGCCAGGCCATCGAACTGCCATCCCCCTGGGAGGACCCAGACACCATGCCGAAGATCATTGCCTTCGACGAGGAGGCACGGCGCGGCCTGGAGCGCGGCATGAACCAGCTGGCCGACGCGGTCAAGGTCACGCTCGGCCCCAAGGGTCGCAACGTCGTGCTGGAGAAGAAGTGGGGCGTCCCCACGATCACCAACGACGGCGTCAGCATCGCCAAGGAGATCGAGCTCGAGGACCCGTACGAGAAGATCGGCGCGGAGCTCGTCAAGGAAGTCGCGAAGAAGACCAACGACGTCGCGGGTGACGGCACCACCACCGCGACCATTCTCGCCCAGGCTCTGGTGCGCGAGGGCCTGCGCAACGTCGCCGCCGGCGCGAACCCGATGGGCCTGAAGAAGGGCATCGAGGCCGCCGTCGAGCGTGTCTCCGAGGAGCTCTCCAGCGTCGCCAAGGACGTGGAGACCAAGGAGCAGATCGCCTCCACCGCCTCCATCTCCGCCGGTGACCCGGCCATCGGCAGCATGATCGCCGAGGCGATGGACAAGGTCGGCAAGGAAGGCGTCATCACCGTCGAGGAGAGCAACACCTTCGGGCTCGAGCTCGAGCTCACCGAGGGCATGCGCTTCGACAAGGGCTACATCTCGCCCTACTTCGTCACCGACACCGACCGCATGGAAGCTGTCCTCGACGACCCGTACATCCTGATCGCGAACAGCAAGATCTCCGCGGTCAAGGACCTCCTCCCGATCCTGGAGAAGGTCATGCAGGCCGGCAAGCCGCTGGCCATCATCTCCGAGGACGTCGAGGGCGAGGCCCTGGCCACCCTGGTCGTCAACAAGATCCGCGGCACGTTCAAGAGCACCGCGGTCAAGGCGCCGGGCTTCGGTGACCGCCGCAAGGCCATGCTGACCGACATCGCCGTCCTCACCGGCGGCCAGGTCATCTCCGAGGACGTCGGCCTCAAGCTCGAGGGCACCACCGTCGACCTGCTCGGCCGGGCCCGCAAGGTCGTCATCACCAAGGACGAGACCACCATCGTCGAGGGTGCCGGCGACGCGGACCAGATCGCGGGGCGGGTCAACCAGATCCGCAACGAGATCGAGAAGTCCGACTCCGACTACGACCGCGAGAAGCTCCAGGAGCGGCTGGCCAAGCTCGCCGGCGGCGTCGCGGTCATCAAGGTCGGCGCGGCCACCGAGGTCGAGCTCAAGGAGAAGAAGCACCGCATCGAGGACGCCGTCTCGAACGCGAAGGCCGCGGTCGAGGAGGGCATCGTCGCCGGCGGTGGCGTCGCGCTCCTGCAGGCCGCGACCAGCGCCTTCGAGAAGCTCGACCTCTCCGGCGACGAGGCCACCGGTGCGAACATCGTCCGTCTCGCCCTGGAGGCGCCGATCAAGCAGATCGCGTTCAACAGCGGTCTCGAGGGCGGCGTCGTGGTCGAGAAGGTGCGCAACCTCCCGACCGGGCACGGCCTGAACGCGGCGACCGGCGAGTACGTCGACATGGTCGCCACCGGGATCATCGACCCGGCGAAGGTCACCCGCTCGGCGCTGCAGAACGCCGCGTCGATCGCCGGCCTCTTCCTCACCACCGAGGCCGTCATCGCGGACAAGCCGGAGAAGGACAAGGCCCCGGCCATGCCGGGTGGCGGCGGCGAGATGGACTTCTGAGTCCTCTCCCCCACGCTCTCTGACGAGCACAGAAGGGCGGTCCCGGCCACGGCCGGGGCCGCCCTTCGGCGTTTCCGGGCAGCCCGGGGCTTCTTCCGCCGGCAGCCCGGAAGCTCGAGCGGGGACGGTGGTCCGGGGGCGTGGTGGTCCGGGGGCGTGGTAGTCGGTCACCCGGCCGCCGGGTGGGAGGTGCCACGGCGGCGGGTGACCGCCCGCGGGATGCGCCGATTGGGGACGGAGCCGGCGCGGTCAGTTCCCGCGGTGCGAGGCGTCCCCCACGGAATCTCCCTCCAGCCGCTCCCAGGCGGCCGGAGAAGGGATACCGCAAAGAGTCGCCCCGGTCGGTCCCGGGCCGGATGAGCCAGCCCTGATCGACTGGACGTGAAGTTACCAGGGAGTAATTAGATCAACAAGAGGTCGGCGCTTCACCAGGACACAGATCACGGGTATGAAATCGACCTTTCTGGACTTAGGCCCCGTTATCGGACCGCTTCTCCCACACCGAAGGAGCCAGTGCGACAAGCACCATCGGGTGCTCGGCGGTCCGAAGCGCCCGGCCCGGACGACCCGGACAATCCGTGGGCGTCCCAACCTCGCCGCGCGGCCGCAAGTCCGTCCACGGAGGATCATCGGGGGAGCACTGGCAGACGACAACCGGACGGCTGCGCCCCGGCGCGCCGACGTGCGTCATCGGCGGGTCGACACCCACACCTTCGACAGCGGACGGAGCAACGGGCACGATGAGCACTGTGGTTCAGGCTCCCACCCCACTGCGATCCCACCGCCCGACCCTTACGCTGCCGGCCCCGCCGGTGTCCGTCGCGGATCTCGACGCGACGGCCCTGGAGGACGCGCGCGTCGAGGTGCTCGACGGGCTGTGTGTCACCCGCCCCTGGCCGACTCCGCTGCGGGCCCGGGTCACCGATCGGCTGCGGGCGCTGCTCGCCCAGGCGGCGACCTCGGGCGCACAGGTGTTCACCGGCGTCCAGGTCGAGCTGTCGCCCCGGTGCCTGCTCGTGCCGGACGTGGCCGTGGTCGCGGTCGGCGACCCCGACCGGCGGCGGATCACCGAGACGCCGTTCGGCGTGGTCGAGGTCGCCGACGCCAGCACCCGCCGCTACGACCGCACGCTGAAGCTCGACGTGTACCGGGAGCACGGGGTTCCCGTGTGCTGGCTCGTTGACCCGGATTCGGCGACGATCGAGGCGTTCGAGCTGGTCGGCCGCGACTACGTGCCGGCCGGCATCGTGTGCGGCGACGAGGAGCTCAGCGTCCTGCGGCCGTTCCCGGTGACGGTGACCCCGGCCGAGCTCATCGACCCGCCCGACGACTGACCATCCCGGCCGTCAGGCCCCGGCCGCGGGTCCCCTCGTTCAGGCGCCGGCCGTCAGGCCACGTCGTCGGCGTCGACGATGGTGTAGGCGTAGCCCTGCTCGGCCAGGAAGCGCTGACGGTGCGCGGCGTACTCCTGGTCGAGGGTGTCCCGGGAGACCACGGTGTAGAAGTGCGCGGAGCGGCCGTCCGCCTTGGGCCGCAGCACCCGGCCGAGGCGCTGGGCCTCCTCCTGGCGGGAACCGAAGGTGCCGCTGACCTGGATGGCCACCCCGGCCTCCGGCAGGTCGATGGAGACGTTGGCGACCTTCGACACGACCAGCGTCGTGATCTCGCCGGTCCGGAAGGCCTCGAAGAGCCGCTCGCGTTCCTTGTTGCGAGTGGAGCCCTGGATCACCGGCGCGTCGAGCAGGCGCCCCAGCTCGTCGAGCTGGTCCAGGTAGGCGCCGATGACCAGCACCCGGTCGTCGGCGTGGCGCTCGACGAGCCGGCGCACGACCAGGTTCTTGCTGTGCGCGGTGGAACAGACCTTGTACCGCTCCTCCGGCTCGGCGACGGCGTAGGTCATCCGCTCGTCGTCGGTGAGCGTGACCCGGACCTCCGTGCACTCCGCCGGCGCGATCCAGCCCTGGGCCTCGATATCGCGCCACGGAGCGTCGTAGCGCTTCGGCCCGATGAGGGAGAACACGTCCCCCTCGCGGCCGTCCTCGCGGATGAGCGTGGCGGTCAGCCCCAGGCGACGGCGGGACTGGATGTCCGCCGTCATCCGGAAGACCGGGGCGGGCAGCAGGTGGACCTCGTCATAGACGATCAGGCCCCAGTCACGCGCGCCGAACAGCTCCAGGTGCAGGTACTCACCCTTCCGGCGGGCCGTCATCACCTGGTATGTGGCGATGGTGACGGGACGGATCTCCTTACGCTCGCCGGAGTACTCGCCGATCTCGTCCTCGGTCAGCGTGGTCCGCCGCAGCAGCTCGGTGCGCCACTGCCGACCGGCGACGGTGTTGGTGACCAGGATCAGCGTGGTAGCGCCGGCGCGGGCCATCGCCGCGGCGCCGACGACCGTCTTGCCCGCGCCGCTGGGAAGGACCACGACACCGGAGCCGCCCTCCCAGAAGCCGGCCACCGCGCCCTTCTGGTAGTCCCGCAGGGACCACCCCTCCTCGCGCAGCACGATCTCGTGCTTCTCGCCGTCGACGTAGCCGGCGAGATCCTCGGCGGGCCAGCCGACCTTGAGCAGCGCCTGCTTGAGCCGGCCGCGCTCGGACGGGTGCACGATCACCGTGTCGTCGTCGACCCGGGCACCGAGCATGGGCGCTACCCGCTTGGCCCTGGTCACCTCGGTCAGGACGGCCCTGTCCAGCGCGCGCATCACCAGGCCGTGCACGGGGTCGTTCTCCAGCCGGAGGCGCCCGTAACGGTCCATCGTGTCGGCGACGTCGACCAGCAGCGCGTTCGGGACGGCGTACCTCGAGTAGCGGACGAGGGCGTCGACGACCTGCTCGGCGTCGTGCCCGGCCGCGCGGGCGTTCCACAGCGCGAGCGGCGTCACCCGGTAGGTGTGCACGTGCTCGGGCGAGCGCTCCAGCTCCGCGAACGGCGCGATCGACGCCCGTGCCTCCGGGGCGAGCGGGTGATCGACCTCCAGCAGGAGGGTCTTGTCCGACTGGACGATCAGGGGACCATCCGGCAAGCCGCCACCGCCTTCCGCGTGTTCCGCGCCACCGCGCCCGTCGGTACGACCGGCACCCGTTGGTACAACCGGCGGCGGCAGGTACCCTCCGCCAGCCCGCCGCGCAGTCACCACGGGCCCGCCACCAGCGTACGGGTACAACCCGACCGGTCAGCGCGGGCCGGGCAGGTCGTCGGCCGCCGGCGGAACCACCCAGTCGCCGGTGTCGGGCACCGGCGGGCCGCCGAACGGGTCGTCGATGTCGGCCACCCCGGTCACCCGGTGCAGGGCGAAGCGGCGGGGAGCCTCGCTGCGCTCGTCCCACGCGGTGAGCCAACCGCCCTCCAGCAGCGTCGGGCGCACGACCCGGTCGCTGGGAGTCCCCTGCTGGTTGACATAGCCGAGCAGGACGCGCCGGCGGTCCCGGACCGCGCCCTGCAGCATCACCAGGATCACCGGGGCGGAGCGTGCGAGCCCGAGCTGCGCCCCCGCGGCGTCCTGCGCCGCCCGCGCGGCGCGGGTGCTGTCGTCGCCCCGGCGCACCAGACGGACGACGTCGCGCAGCTGGTTCGACCTGGTCGGGACGGACTCCGCGGCGGGCGGGCGGGCGCGGGCGGGGGTGCGGTGCACCTCCGGGCGGGCCAGCACAATGCGCCCGTCCGGGGCCTCCGCCACCGGGGCGAAACCGGCCGCGCGCAGTCCTTCCAGCAGGTCGGACACCGGTAGGGGGGAGATGACGATCGTCGGGGCCACCCGGCGCATCGCGAGGGCCTGGGTGCGCCGGGACGCGACGACCTCGGTGAGCAGCGCGGTGTCGTCGCAGCGCAGGTAGGAGGCGGCCGGCCCGGACCGCAACCGTCCGTGCCGGCGGGCCGTGTCGTCGATCAGGTAGGTCAGCGACTGCGGGACGCCGCCACGGGCGAGGTGGCCCAGCAGGTCGTGGAGGTCGTCGGCGGAGCTGCCGGCGTCCATCGCGCGCCGCAGCGAGCTCTCGGTGAAGCGGTACACGGTGGCCGCGCCCGCGGACTCGATGTCAGCCATCCGGGACAGTTCGGCGGCGACCCGCGGCACGAGCGGGCCGGGGGCGACGGCCGTCAGGTCGGTCTGGATGAGCAGTTCCTCGACGGGTTCGGGCAGCAGCGGGGCCATCGCGTCGGCGAGCAGGCGACACAGCCCCTCGTCGGCCGCCGGGGACCTGCCGGAGCCACGCCCCGGGTCGTCGGCCTCGGCGGCGGCGAGGCGGCGCGCGACGAGCTGCCCGAGGGTGCTGGGCGCACCACGCCCGGTGAACCCGACCACCTCGGCCTCGGTGAGCGTCCCGCCGATCATCCCGTCGAGCAGCGGGCCCGTCCGGCGTGGGGAACGCCAGGCCAGGCGGGCGCGCACCGACTCGGGGGTGGGCGCGAAGCCCTCCGGCGCGGCGGCGACGACGCGCAGCACATCGGCGCGCAGGTCCGGGGCGCCGGGACGGCGGGCGTCGAGGGACATCGCGGCGATCTGCCGGCCGCGCTCGTCGCGCCCGCCGACCAGCCAGGCCGCCGACGGCGAGCGCAGCCACCCTTCGGCGAGGACGGCCCACCGCATGGCCACCGTCTCGGTGCACCACCGGTCGTAGACGTTGGTCGGCACGAACTGGACGTCGGTGCCGGGTGTCAGGTCGACCAGCCCGGCCGCGGCCGCCGCCTCGATGACGACGGCCGCCTCGGTCTCGGGGACGTCCATCAGCCGGGCGCTGTTCTTGAGGTCGCGCACGCTGAGCCCGCCGGTGCGCAGCGGGGTGACCGGGGTGCTCCCCCAGGCGGTGAGCAGCGTGGTGACCGCGCGGACCAGCGCGTCGGCGGCCAGCGCGGCGGCCGGGTCGACGGCGCCCGCCCCCACCTCGCGGCCGGTGACCTCAGGCGGCTCGGGATGCAGCGGCCCGGCCTGGTCGGCGCCGCGCAGCACCAGGCCGACCTCCCTGGGCAGCTCGACGGTGCCCGGCTCGATGCCGATGAGCAGCCCGCGGGCCAGCAGCTCCTCGACGGGGCTGCGGGCGGAGGACACACTCAGCAGACGTTCGGCGTCGCTGGTAGCGCCCAGCGCCGGGCCGGCAGCGAGCCGTTCGGCCAGCCGCCGCGCCCGCGCCGAGCACCCGTCGAGCAGGGCGGCGACGCGGTGAGGGTCCGCGAAGGCGGCCGACACCATCTCGATCATGCTCTCGCGCCGGACGGGATGGCTGCCGGCACCAAGGTGGAATTCGGAGTCGAGATCGAGATCGAGATCGGAGTCGTCCGAGTCGCCGAGGCCGCCCGAGCTGGCGGACAACCCGTCGGACACCGCGTCGGGCAGCCCCACGGCCGCCGCCACCCGGGCGAGCTGCGCCTGCCGGTAGCCGGCCAGGCACGCCCGCACCGGCCGCCCCAACCCGAGCGGACGCTCGCCCAGCAGGTCGAAGGCGACGCCGACCAGGCGCAACGCCTCGTCCGGGCCCCAGACGACGAGTCGCTCCCGCAGGCTCTCGAGGGCGGCACGCAGGTCGAGCCCGCCGCAGAAGGCGGTCAGCTCGGCCACGGAGACCGGGCTCGGCAGCAGCGTCAGCGCCTGGACGACCTCGAGGGTGAAGGTGTCCAGCCGCTCCAGCGCCCGACTCACGCTGCCGCGGATCTCCAGCCGCGCCGCGAGGATGTCGAAGTCTGGTGGGGGCGGGGTGGCGAGATCGGGCCGGAGTCTGAACAGCCGGACCAGGGTGTCGTCCGGCAGCGCGCGCAGCCAGTGGGCGAGCGTTCCGGGCGGGCCCGGGACCCGGCCTGTCGACGGGGACATCCTGATGACGGTAGCTGCCTCGCCAGACGGGGTGTAAGCGCGGACCTGTCCGGAGGCCGCCTGCCCGGAGCCTGGCGTGCCGACGGTTTCCCACAGATCAGCGGCACTGTCGGTTGGATCGAGGGGGTCCGTTCGCGGATCGGTCACCGCAGGCGGTCGACCTGGTCCACGACGACCGAGAGGTGGTTGTCGCGGGCCCAGTCCGCCATGCGGGACAGGCTGCCCTGATCGCCGGGCAGCGCCAGCGCACGGCCCACCGAGACGCCGATTACGATCATCGCGCCGACCAGGACGATCTTGACCAGCGTCAGCACGGGGTTCCGGCGGCGCCGGGGGGCGGGCGCGGGCGCCTCGTCGGGGTCATGGTCGAACCGACGGGGCAGCTCGTGCAGCTCACCCGGCCGGCGGTAGCCCTCGTCCGGCACCCCGCGGTACCCCGCGCCCGGTACGGAGTACCCGTCGGGGGGATGGTCTGCGACCCGCTCCTGGTAGCCCGTGGTGCTCACGGGCTCCAGCCCGGCCGCCCTCCGCGGCTCCAGCCCGGCCGCCCTCACGGGCCCCGGCCCGGTCGCTCTCACGGGCCCCGGCCCGGCCGCTCTCACGGGCGCTGGTCCAGCCGCTCTCGCGTGCTCCAGTCCGGACGGCCTCGCGGGGCCCGGCGGCCGGCCCACCGACGGCCGCGTCGTGAGCTCGTCGTCGTCCACCCCAGGTGAGAAGGGCGGCGGCGTCCGGTCACGCCGGGGCCCGGGGGGCTGCGGCCTGACGGAGCGCGGGCCGGCGGGGGCCGACCTTACCGGGCCGTCCGTAGCCGGCGCGGTCACCATGTCCGCGGGGTCGAATCCAGACGGAGCGCCGCCGGTACGACCGGCTCCCGGAGAGCCGTAAACCGGCGGACCATAACCGACCGGACCGTGGCTTGGCGGGCCATCAGCCGGCGGGCCATCAGCCGGCGGGCCGTAACCCGACGGGAAGCCGTCCGGCGAGAAGCGGGGAGAGCTCGGGGCGGCCGGTTGCAGCGGAACGGGCGGGGGTGCCGCGCCCGGGTCTGTCCCCGGGCCGCTGGTGCGCAGGTTCCCGAAGGTCACCAGGCGGGCGCCGGCCTGCCGCGGACGGCCCACCCCGACCGACTGCCTGGGACCACTGGCAGCCCCCCCGGAACGGCCCGCCCCAGGCCGCTGATCGTCCTCGAAGGGGACGTGGTCCGTGCCGCCACCTGCACCGGCCCGGCCCGCACCGGGCTCGGCGGGAGAACCCCGGCCTTGAGCGACCACGCCCGCACCTTCCCGTCAGACGCCCCCGACCTGGTCGATCCGTTCAACCTCGACCGTGCCACGCCCACCACGCGAACCCGACAACGTAGCCACGACGACGAGACCGACGATGACGGTGACATCCACCGCCATGACACTCAGGACAGGTTCTGCCGCACCCTGGGCAAGTCGAGCTACACACGCCGTTGGTCGAGGTGGATCCGAGCAACCACATCCCAGAGTAACCCGGCCAATCGCGCAACAGACAAGCACCCAGGCAACAGCGAGTTACGGCCGGCGAAACCGGCGACGGAGCCCGGCAGGGTCACCGCCGAAGTGAGCCGAAGTGAGTTGTCCGCTCAGCGGTCGCGGATTCGGCACACGCGCTCGAGGACGAGCCCACCAGCCAGCAGGACCACCGTCGCGCTCAGGCCCAGGCCGGCGGCCAGCGCGTCCCCGCCCGCCGTGCCGAACTCGTCGGTCCGCGGGGCGGTGTAGGCGAGCAGGGCCGTCCACCCGCCGGCCAGCACCGCGGCGACGACCGACGTCGCCTTGGCGAGCGCCGCGAGGCGGGCGACGGTCAGCGGCAGGATCGGGCGGGTGCCCGGCCGGCCGGCGAGGCGGCGGCGGGTCAGCGACGCGGTCTGCAGCTCGATCAGCCCGACCAGCAGTACCGAGACGGACGCCGTCGCCGGCAGCTGCGGGAGCGACTGGTAGCTCCACCACAACAGCGCGTAGACGACCGCCCCGACCGCCACCGCGATCGCGAGGAGATCACGGATGTGGGTCGGCCTCACCGACCGAGCCCGTGGGGGGTGCGCCGGAGCGCGGCCGCTCCCGGCACCACCGAGAGGCGCGCGACCAGGTCCGCCACCCGGCCGTGCCCGGGCAGCATCGCGTCCGGTTCGACGTCCAGCCAGGGGACGCAGACGAACAGGCGTTCGTGCGCCCGCGGGTGCGGCAGCAGGATCTCCGGATCGTCGCTGCGGGTGTCGCCGCAGGCGATGATGTCGACGTCCAGCGTGCGGGGGCCCCAGCGGATGGTGCGCTCGCGCGCGGCGGTCCGCTCGGCGGCGCGGGCCGCGGCGAGCAGGTCGCGCGGCGGCGCGGCGCCGACCAGGACGATCGCGTTGAGGTAGTCGTCCTGCTCGGGGCCGCCGACCGGCTCGGTCTCGTACACGGCGGAGACGGCGAGCACGCCCAGCCTGGCGTCCAGGTCGCGGACGGCGCCCCGCAGGTGGGCGAGCCGGTCGCCGATGTTGGAACCGATGGCGACCACCGCGTGCCCCGCACTCGCACTCGCGCCCGCGGCGGACGGCCCGGCGGCCGCGGCGACGTCCCGGGAGCACGTCGCGGCCACCTCCCGGGAAGGGCCCGTGGTCACGGCGGCGTCCCGGGAGCGGGCCACCGTCACGGCGATGTCCGTGAACGCGACGGTGATCGGGGCGGCGGGCTTGTGCACGGTCACCTCGGCGGCGGCCACCCGCGGGTCGGCCGCCAGGCAGGCCCGGACCAGCCGGTGCGCCAGGGTCTCGATCAGCTCGACGGGCTCGCCGGCGACGATGTCGGCGAGGGCCTGCGCCAGCTCGCCGTAGTGCACGGTGAGGGTGAGGTCGTCGGTGGCCGCCGCCGGGCCGGTGTCCAGCCAGAGCGTGGCGTCGACGACGAAGAACTGCCCGAGCTCCCGTTCCGCGGGCAGCACCCCGTGCCGGCCGTGCACGCGCAGGCCGGTCAGGGCGATCCGGTCGAGCCGGGCCGCGTCTGCCGCTACACCGCCGGTCGGGACACCGCCGGCCGGAGCGGTCATCGGGATGGTCCAGCCGCGGGGGCGCTGCCGGACACGGCCGCGCGGGGCCGGCCGGCCCCGGAGGCGCGGGCGGCCTGCTGCCAGGCCCGCACCACGCGGACGGCGTCCACCGCGGGGCGGACCGCGTGCACCCGCACCGCCCAGACCCCGGCGTCCGCCAGCAGAGCGGTCGTGGCCTGGGTGGCGTCGTCGCGCTCGTCCGCCGGGCGGGGCAGCTCGCCCGGGCCGCTCACCGCCGCGCCGAGGAACGACTTGCGCGAGGTGCCGACGAGCAGCGGCCGGCCGAGGGAGGCGACGGCGCCGAGGTTCGCCAGCAGCGCCCAGTTGTGCGCCGGCGTCTTCGCGAACCCGATGCCCGGGTCGATGATCACCTTGTCCTCCGCCACGCCGGCCGCCAGGACGACGTCCAGCCGGGCGGCGAGCTCGCCCACCACGTCGGTCACCACATCGTTGTAGACCGCGTGGGCGGCCATGTCCGTGCTGGACCCGCGGGAGTGCATCAGCACGTAGTGGACGCCGCGGTCGGCGACGATGCGCAGCAGCTCCGCGTTCCGGCCGCAGGAGACGTCGTTGACCAGCAGGGCGCCGGCGTCCACGGCCGCGGAGGCGACCGAGGCGCGGCTAGTGTCCACGCTTACCGGGACGCCGGCGGAGGCGAGCTGGGCCACCACCGGGAGCACCCGGCGCAGCTCCTCGCTGGCCACCACGCGCGGCGCTCCGGGACGGGTCGACTCGCCGCCGACGTCGATGACGTCCGCGCCCTGTTCGATCATGAGCTGCGCGGCCCGGACGGCGTCATGCGGATCCGGGTAGGCGCCGCCGTCGGAGAACGAGTCCGGTGTGACGTTGACGACGCCCATCACCCGGGTTGGGGCGTCCGGGGCGAACAGGTCGTCACGGGGTCCGGTCATCGGCTGGCCGTCCCGCCGCCAGCTCGGCCGGCCGCAGGCCACGCCGATGCCACGTTTTCCGATGCCACGTTTTCCGTCGCCACGCGGGGCGCCACGGCGCTGCGCTGGAGCCCGGACGGTGCCGGCAGCCGCCGGTAGCTGTACCCGTAGACGGGACGGAACCCGCGCCGGGCGTAGAGCCCGCGCGCCACCACGCTGTGCCGCTCGACCTGGAGGTAGGCGCGCTCGGCCCCCCGCGCCCCGGCCCAGTGCGCGAGCTCGGCGAGCGTGCGGCCGGCGACGCCCACGCCGCGGGCGGCCGGGAGGGTGGCCATGCTGTAGATCCCGAGCCAGCTGCCGTCCAGGACCCCGCGCCCGACGCCGACCGGACGGCCGTCGACGAAGACCGTCACGTAGCGCTGGGGCAGCGCCATCGCGCGAACCACCGCGAGCGTGCCGACGCGCTGGCCGGCGAACGTGGCCAGGACGTCCCCCGCCACCGCGAGCCAGCGCTCGTCGGGCAGGTCGGCGGCGGCGGACTCGACGCGGCGGTCAGCGCCCGGCCCGCCCGCCGGCCCGGGGCGGTGCTCCGCGGCGTCCGGTCGGGGCGCGCGCAGGGCGGCCAGGGGAGCGACGCAGACGTCGGTCGGGCCGCCGTCGTCGTAACCCGCGGCATCCAGCGCGTCGAGCAGGCCGGCGGGCCGGGCCACCGGGGTGATCTGGAACGTCGGCGGCAGGCCGGCCGCCGTATAGAAGGAGTGGACCGCGCGCAGCGCCGCGGCCAGGTCGGGGACGTCGCCACGGGCCCACACCGAGTTACCCCGGCGGGAGGAGCCCGCGGACTCCCGCAGCACCCACCCGCCGTGGGTCCACTCGCGCAGCGGCGGCCAGGCGCGGTGTGCGACCTCCTCAAGCTCGCGGGCCAGCTCGACGTCCTCCGGGGGCAGCACGCGCTTCGGCGCGACCAGCGCATCGCCACCCGCGACACTCGCCGGATCAGCGGTCACGGGGCCCCCGGACGCGCAGCCACCCCGGCGCGCCCGCCGCGCGACGGGTTCTCGTTTCCGGGTGGCCGGAGACACCGGACGGGCACGCCGGCACACCTCGGGGCCACCTCGCGGACACTTCGACCACGAGGATGAGGCTACCGAGCCGGCTCCCCCGAACGGGACCACCGCCGACGCGGACGGCATCATCGGCCCGCCGGCACGCCCCGGCGCCACGATGAGCGGCGGCACGGCGACTCCGAGTGGCATCGCGGGGGTCCTGGACGACACAAACGGCCTGGCAGGCCGCTCGGCCGGTGCCACCGAGCCCGCCCGCCCGCGCGTGGCCACCGGACCGCGCGAAGCCGCCGCGCCGACGGCCGCCGGCGCGGCGCGCGGGTCCGTCCGGAGACGACCGATCGCCATGCGTCCCACCCACACTCAGAAAACGGGAGCTTCGTCACTCCTGGACACGCGCGAGCGGCCGGGGGCGCTCAGTGGGCTCCGACCGACCCGACCCAACTACCGGCCGACAGACCGATCACGGACGAAGATAAAACGTTATATATGCCCCACAAGGGAAAGAACATCGTGCGGGGGCCAATCCCCAGAGTAAATCCTTCGCCGGAAGCTTCCACGGCGGGCCAACTCAACTCGCCCCACAAACTCCCATGTTTCGGACATTCCTCACACAAGCCGACCAAGCCACATGTCTGTGACGCAAGGTCGTCACTTTCTGACACGCAAGCGCCGTAGCATCGGCATGTGCACCCGACAACCGCACCCGCCGTCCGGCGATGTCATCCGCACGACGCAATCGTTGGACGGCCATCCGCACGAGCATCGGCGTTCGCACGTGATGAGCACCAGCCCGCCGGCCACCCGGCCCCGGGTGATCGCGGCCCCGCACCCAGGACGACGAGCACGATCACCGTGGTCCGTCCGGTGCCCTTGCATCGATGCCTCGCCGCGGTCGGTTTGCTGTCACTAGCTTGACAGTGCAAGGTCACGAACGCCCATCGTGACGCGCAGGAGGGATCAGGGCATGCCGCAGTCGGACGGACTCCCACCGCTGGCAGCGCCGGCATTCGACGAGATCTTCATCCCCCCGGCCCGCACTCCCCCGGACGACCGGCCCGAGGACTACCCGGCCGAGCCCCCGCGCCGGCAGGCGCCGGAGGACACGGCCGAGCACCCAGAGCTCCCCAGGCGCCTCCGCGCGGCCGCCCCGCCGCCCCCAACCCCCGCCCCAGCTGGCGATATCCGCTCCGCCGACGAGGTCAGCTCCGCGGAGGAGATCCGCTCCGCGGGCGAGCGCGAGGTGGCGGGGGCCACCGCTGACCGCAGGCAGTTCCACCGGTGCGCGGGGGCCGCCGTCGTGGGCGCGCTGCTCGCCCAGAGCCAGATCATGGAGGTGGCGGACGTGCTCGCGGCCAGCCCGGTACAGCTCGCCCTCGAGCGCGCGAACGAGGCGCTGGGCGAACTGGTGAACACCCACGAGGTGGTCCCCCCCGCCCACGTGCGCGCGCGCACGGCCCGGCTCCGGCGCGGCCTGGAGCGGCTCGGCCGCCGGTCCATGGCAACGGAGGACTCCCGCCGGCTGCTCGTGCTCGCCGGCCGGGTCGCGGTGCTCGGCGCCGACGCGGCCTTCAAGCAGGGCGACGTCGCCTCCGCCCGCCAGCTCACCGCCGACGGCTACGCGGCCGGCCTCGAGGCCGGCGACGGCCCGCTGTGCGGCTCCGCGCGCGAGGTCGGGGCCGTCAACGAGTTCTACGGCGGGCGTCCCGACGAGGCCCTGCGCCTCGCCCGGGACGGCCTGCGGCACGTGGGCTCCGGCCCCGTCCGGGCCCGTCTGGTGTGCCAGGAGGCCCGCGCGCTGGCGGCGATGGGGGACGTCCGCGGCGCGGCCGGCAGCCTCGACCACGCCTACGACCTGGCCGACGCCATCCCGGCGGACCGCTGGGGCCGGCCTGGACCCAGCTTCGACACGTTCCACCCGGTCGAGGTCTCCTACAACGCGACCACCGCGCTCTGCCTGCTCGGCCGGCCGCGTGCCGCCCAGGAGCACGCCGAACTGGCGCTGCCGAAGCTGGACGCGATGAATGCGCCCGGCTTCCGGTCGGTGATCCGGTTCGACCTCGCCCTGGCGATGGCCCGCCAGGGCCGGCTCGAGCTCGACGGCGTCTGCGAGCTCGCGACCGACGCGATCGGCATCTCCTGGGGGCGCACGGTCGCCTCGGTCTCCAGCCGGGCCGACCAACTGCTCGCCGCCACCACCCCGCACGGCGAGGTGCGACAGGTCAGGGAGCTGGCCGCATTCGTGCGGGAATGGCAGCGCTCGGCATCGGGCCAGCGCCCTGATCCCGGCGCCGTCCCGGCACCGACGCTGGATCTCTAGTACTGGTGCCGGGCGTGGCCGGCCCGCGCTCGGAGGCCGATCCGTGGATCCCGAACCAGGTGTCGCCGGCCGCTTCAGCGCGCAGCGGTCGCGGCACGCGCTCGGTCGCATCTGTTCGAGCGTCGGCCTGGACGACCGCGACGCCGAGCCGATCAAGCTGACCGTGAACGCGGTGTACCGGCTGCCCCGCGAGGCGGCGGTCGTGCGCATCGCCAGCTCCACCGCGATGAACCACCGGGTTGAGAAGGTCGTGCGGGTCGCGCGCTGGCTCGCCGAGCACGAGATGCCGGCGGTCCGGCTGTTCCCCGGCCTGTCCGCCCCGGTCACCGTGGACGGGCACGTCGCCACCGTCTGGGTCGACGCGGCCCCTCCCACCGGCGCGCCCGCGGCTCCCGGCGGGGCCGGTGGAGCCGCTGGCGCCCGGGATCTGGCGGCCATCCTGCGCCGGCTGCACGCCCTGCCACCGCCCGATCCGCCGCTGCCGGTGTGGGACCCGCTCGACGACGTCCGGCGGCGACTCTCCGACGCCGAGGGGCTCGGCGTCGACGACCGGCGGTTCCTGGAGGACCTCGCGCTGCGGGTGGACGAGGCGCTCGCGACCGTGCGGTACGCGTTGCCGCGCACCGTCGTCCACGGGGACGCGCACCTGGGCAACCTCATCCGGTCGGCGACGGGCGAGGTCGTGATCTGCGACTTCGACGCGACCTGCCAGGGGCCGGCGGAGTGGGATCTTGTCCCGGTGGCGGTGGGCGCGCTGCGCTTCGGCCGCCCGCCCACGCCGCAGCTCGAGCTGGCCCGCGCCTACGGATTCGACGTCACCGCCTGGGAGGGGTTCGGGGTGCTGCGCTCCGTGCGCGAGCTGAAGCTGGTGACGAGCGTCGTCCCGATCCTCGCCAGCAGCCCGACGGCCGCGGCCCAGTTCGCGGTCAGGGTGGGCAGCCTCCGCTCGGGCTCCGACCAGACGGTCTGGACCCCTTATCGCTGACGCCAACGCCGGTGCCAGCGCTGGTGGAGGGCCTCGGAAGCGGCAACACGGCGCGGCCGCCCGCGACCGACCGCCACCCGCGACCGACCGCCACCCGCAGCGGTCCGCCGCCGGCGGCGGACCGCTGCCCGCCGTTGCCCTGGCAGCATCGGCCCATGGACTCCGAACGCCTCCGGACGCTGCTGAAGGCCGTGTCGAGCGGCCAGGTCGATCCCGAGGATGCCGCCGCGGCGCTGATCGCGGGGCCGCTCGGCGGCGACGGCTCGGGTTTCACCGACCTCGGCTACGCGCGCGTGGACACCCACCGCGGGATCCGCACCGGTGATCCTGAGGTGGTCTACGGCGCGGGCAAGACCGCGGCGGAGACGGTCGGCATCGTCGAGACGCTCCGCCGGGCCTCGGGAGTCGGGACGCCCACGCTGGTCACCCGGGCCGGATCGGCCACCGTGGCGGCGCTGCGCGAACGCTGGCCCGACGCGCGGGTCAGCTCCTCGGCCTCGGCCTCGGCCTCGGGCGACGAGCGGCCGGCGACGGTGGTCGTCGGCCCGCTGCCGGAGCCCCGCGGCCGGGTCGTGATCGTCGCCGCCGGCACCTCGGACGCACCCGTCGCCGAGGAGGCCGCCATGACGGCGGAGGCCGCCGGCGCGGGTGTGGAGATGGTCCGCGACGTCGGTGTCGCCGGCCTGCACCGCGTCCTGGCCGCGCGGCCGGTCCTGGACAGCGCCGACTGCCTGGTCGTGATCGCCGGGATGGAGGGCGCCCTGCCGAGCGTGATCGGCGGGCTGGTCGGCGTGCCCCTGGTGGCCGTGCCGACCAGCGTCGGGTACGGCGCGAGCTTCGGCGGGCTCGCGGCCCTGCTGGGAATGCTCACCTCCTGCGCACCAGGCATCGCGGTATGTAACATCGACAACGGGTTCGGCGCGGGCCTGTTCGCCGCCCGGGTCGCCCGCCGGGCCTAGTACCGAGTCGGAGGTAGCCGGGGCAGGCGCGGGCGGCGCAGACACACGGAAACTCCACCCGGCCGACTTCGTCCGGACCTGGTCGGCCTGGCGCAGGCAACGCCAGCACCAGGCCCGCCACTGCAGCTACCGGCGGCTAGGCCCTACCAACATGCCGTTGCGGCACTATCTCCCGAGCGCGACCTTGACAGGCCGTGCCGTCACAACACCTGGACTCGTGTCATCCTGGACTGACTCTCGTCGTTGACGGCCCGAACGGAGGAGCCGGGCTGGACAGTGTGCCGGGGCAGGGTCGACCGTGTGATTTCGCCGCACGGCGGCCGTTCATCTCAGGCGGGATCATGAGCACTCGATCATGAACAGGACCGACGACATCGGTGGCGGGGACCGCCCGTCGCCTCGGGACGGCATGTCCGTCGTCGAGGTCACCGGCCCGCACGACGCCCACCGACATGACGCCCACCGACATGACGCCCGCCGGCATGACGCGGCCGCCTCCTACGGGGCCTCTACCTACGACGTGTCGGCGGTCCACTCGCCGCCGCCCGGTGGCGGGCCGCACGGCGGAGCAGGTCAACACGGCGTAGCGGGCCAGCACGGCTCGCCGTACGGCGCCCACTCGCGTGAGGTCCGGCCGCAGGGGTGGTCCGTCGGTGGGCCGGACGACGCCATCGAGGTCGGGGGCCCGGGGGGCTTCGACGATCCGCCGCCGAGGGCACAGCGCCACCACCAGGCTCCGGTCCGGCCGCCCGCCGCCGATCCCGGGCGGCAGATCTGGACCGGCGACCCACCGGCGCCCACGGCGGCGCCCGTCGATCCCTGGCGGGACGGCGCCGCTCCCGCGCCGTCGTACGGCCGGGAGCGACCCGGATCATGGCAGCAGGCCCGCGGCGACCGCCCGGCGGCGCCCATGCCGCCCGTGCCACCGCCCACCGAGGCCATGCGGCCCCCGCCTCCGCCCACCGAGGCCATGTCGCTCGGGCCGGCGACCGAGGCCATGCCGCTCCCGCCCCCCACGGGAGGACTGCCGCTCGGGTCGCTCCCCGGGCCGCCGGCGCCGGGGATCGACACCTGGCCGTCGATCCGCCCGGCCTTCCGCGACCCGACTCCTCCACCGCCCCCGGCGGAGCAGCCGCCCCGGCCGGGCCACGTGATCGACGGCGTGGCCACCCGGACGTTCGACCCGATCCACGACCGGTTTCCCCCGGCCCCCGGCATCGCTTCCCGACCCGGCCCCACCCCGGTCGAGACGACCGGGGAGTACCGACCGTCCACGCTCTACCCGGCTCCGCCCCCGCCGCCGGGCGCCACCGGGGCCTCGCCGATCCCGCGAACCGACCCGCAGACCTCCGGCCGGGTCGCGTCCTGGTTGCGCGATCCGGTGGGGCCACCCGCGCTGCCGCCGGCGCGCCCGCAGTCGGCCCCGCCGGCCTCGCCGCCCGGCCCGGCGGGCACCGGCCCCGGGCTGTACCGCGACGACGCCCCGGACCAAGCCGGCCGCGGCTGGGGCCACGGGTTCCACAGCGGCCCGGCCTACGGTGCCGGGATGCCCGGAGCCGGGATCCACGGCTCCGAGATCCACGGCTCCGAGATCGACAGCGCCGGGATCAACAGCGCCGGAATGCGCGGCGTCGACGTGCGCAGTGCCGAAATGCACGCTGCCGAGATGCACGGCATCGAGATGCGCCATGACCCGATGCCTGGTGACCGGGTCGACGCGGACGACGTCCACGACAGGTCTTGGCCGCGGGAGCAGACCTGGCCACCCGACGAGTACGGGCCGCGCGGTGACCCGCGCTACGACGACCCGCGGTCCGGCACGGGGCTGCCCCCCGCCGCCCTGTTGCCGGCGTCACCGGACACCGCGTCCCGTGGCTGGCGGCGACTGGTCTACCAGGTGTCGGCCGGCGCGCTCAATCCCGGCCCCTCCCCGGACGAGGCCCGCTACCGGCGTCTGCTCGCCCGGATCCGCACCCCCCTCGACGACTGCCACCGCATCGCGGTGCTGTCCCTCAAGGGCGGCGTCGGCAAGACCACGACGACGGTCTCGCTCGGGTCCACCCTGGCCAGCCTGCGCGGCGACCGGGTCGTGGCGATCGACGCGAACCCCGATCGGGGGACGCTCGGCGTCCGGGTCGAGCGGACGACCCGGCACACCGTCCGCGATCTGCTCGCCGACGCCGATCAGCTGCACCGTTACGTGGACGTCCGCCGGTACCTGTCGCAGTCGGCGTCACGGCTGGAGGTGCTCGCCTCCGCCAGCGATCCGGAGATCTCGGACGCCTTCGCCGACGAGGACTACCGGGCGGTCGACGACCTGCTGCAGCGGCATTACTCGATCCTGCTGACCGACTGCGGCACCGGCATGCTGCACAGCGCGATGCACGGGGTGCTGGAGCTCGCCGACACGCTGGTGATCGTGAGCAACGCGAGCGCGGACGGCGGCGCGAGCGCCAGCGCCACCCTGGACTGGCTCGACGCGCACGGCTACAACGACCACGTCAGCGAAGCCGTGACCGTGATCTCGATGTTCCCCCAGCAGGGTGAGACGGTGGACGTCGACGCGCTCGAGGACCACTTCGCGTCACGGACCCGCCAGGTCGTCCGGGTGCCGTTCGACCCGCATCTCGCCAGCGGCGGGCACATCGTCCTCGACGAGCTCCGGCGGGAGACCCGCCGGGCCTACGAGGAGATCGCCGGAGCGGTGGCCGAGCGCTTCGGCTGACCCGCCCGGTGGCGGGCCACCCGGGAGCCGTCCGGAGCGCCGCCGGGTGGGCCACCGTGAGAGCCGCCGGTCAGGCCCGTCGCCGTCGTGACGGGCACCGTGTGGGGCGCCCTGCCGGGCGTCAGCGGCCCAGCGCGGCGATGGCGGCGGCCACGCCGGGCCGGCGCAGCTGGCGGGCGATCGTGGAGCGGCCCTCGATGATCCGGCCGAACAGCCCGAACGTGCCCGGTACCCGGGTCATCATCGTGTGCATGAGCGCCGGACGGCGGGTGAACACCGCCAGCACCGACCTGCCCGCGGCGATCTCCGGCCCGAACACGCCCTCGATCCGGGCCGGGTACCGGTCGAGGGCCGTCGGGTCACCGGCCGCGCCGGCGGCGGCGCTGATGCCCGCGAGCCGGCCGGAGCGCAGCGCGAAGGAGATCCCTTCCCTGGTCCACGGGTCGAGCAGGCCCGCCGCGTCGCCGGCGAGGAGCACCCGGCCGCGCCGCAGCGGTGAGCCGGCGGCCCGCACCCGCGTCAGGTGGCCGGAGTCGTGCAGCCGGGGGGCGGCGGTGAGGCCGAGCCGCTCGACGAGCGCGTCGTAGTAGCGGCGCAGTGCGGGCCCGTGCTCCCGGGCGCCGATGACCCCGACCGTGAGCACGTCGCCCTTCGGGAAGACCCACCCGTACGATCCGGGCACCGGGCCCCAGTCGAGCAGCATCCGGCCGGACCACTCGCCGGCCACCGGGGCGGGCACCTCGAACTCGCCCTCGAGGCCGACGTCCACCTGGTCGCAGGTGACGCCGACGTGCGTGCCGGCCCGGCCCGAGGTGCCGTCGGCGCCGACCACCACCCGCGCCCGCACCGCCGGCCCGGACCGCACCTGGACGGCCACCTCGCCACGCCCGGGCTCGGCCGTGCCCTCCTCGCGCAGCCCGGTCACGTGCACACCGGTGCGGACCTCCGCGCCGGCCGCCTTCGCCGAGTCGAGCAGCGCCGCGTCCAGCTCCGAGCGCATCACCATCGACAGCAGCGGACGGCCGTCCTTGCGGCACCGGGTGACCGGGTACCGGCCGTCGAGGGTCATCGTGAGCACGTCCACCCGCGACCGGACGAGTGGAGCGAGATCGATCCCGGCGTGGTCGACGGACAGGCCGACCAGGCCGCCGCCGCAGGTCTTGTAGCGCGGCACGGCCATCCGCTCGAGCACGCATACCCGGGCGCCTGCCTCGGCGGCCGCGCGCGCCGCGCTCGTGCCGGCCGGCCCGGCGCCCAGCACGACCACGTCAAAGACCGGCGATGGTGGCTCCGGTGGCACGGCCGTCCTATCGGAGGGTGAGCGTGCGCCCGACCACGCCGGCGCGGACCCGCCGCTCCTGCGCAGTCAGTTCCCGCTGATCGTCGAGGGTCTCGCGCAGCGCCGTCCACAGCTGGGCCGCGGGCTTCTCGCAGGAGTCGGCGTCGGCGCCCGGCGCGAGATCCCACACCGGGACCACAAGACCGTCGGCGCGGAACGACCCGACGAACCGCGAGCCCTCGCCGACGCTGAGGCTGCCGGCGGCAGCGAGACGGGCGAGGGCGTCGAGGAGGGCCTCCTCCGTCCGGTCGGCGTCGAGCGGCAGCACCCAGCGCAGGTGCAGCCGGTCGCCGGGGCTGCACCAGTAGGCGGCCGGGACGGAGGTCAACCGGGTCGTCGGCACGACCGTCGCGTTCGCGCGGTCCAGGGTCGCCACGACGTCGGCGCTCGGCTCGGCGTCCTCCGACGACGGCACCCACCAGGTGAACCCGGGATGCACGGTGATCTCGAGCGGCGCCGGGTCGAGCAGGTCGGCGAGGCGGGGCAGGTCCGCCAGGCCCCCGGGCAGCCGCTCCACCGCCTGCGGCGCGGACGCCGGCCCGCCGTCCACCACCGTGCCGGGCTTCGCCTCGAGCGCGGCGATCAGCGCGCCGGCGACGTCCGCCGAGGCGTCGAGACCGCCGACGAGGGTCTGCATCGCCAACAGGATCTCGCCGTCGTCACGGACCACCGCGGGCGCGGCCTGCGGCAGCAGCGTGCCCAGGATGATCCGCCGGTCCGCGTGGCCGGGATGGGCGGTCAGGTGCTCCGCCGACAGGGTCAGGGGCGCGGTCGCGCTGGGGACGAACTCGCGCAGCGCGACCAGGTCCGGCTCGTCCGCGCGGCCCGCGAACGGGCGCAGCACCGGGGCCGCCCGGCGGCGCTCCCCATGGCAGGCCTTGTACCGGCGGCCGGAGCCGCACGGGCAAGGCTGGCGGGGGCCGACCGCCGGCACGTCAGCGAGAGCGGTGGCGGTGGCGGATCCGGGACGGCTGGGTGTCGTTCGGCGGGCGATCGCGAGCCTCCGGGGTCGGGCCCGAGGCGCCGAGCGCCGTGCGGGGCGGGTCGATGACGATGTCGGTGCGTAAGTCGGTGCGTAAGTCGGTGCGTAAGTCGGTGCGTAAGTCGGTGCGTAAGTCGGTGCGTTTGCCTGTACCTGGTGCTTGCGCCTGGTGCGTGTGTCGGCTCGGGCGCCGGCGCGGCCGGCGGCGAGGATCGCCGACGGTCATTCGTGCGGTAAGGCTAGGGCATGCACGGCCGGTGTCACGTTCGACATGCGCCGCCGGCGCGCGCGACGCCCACCCAGCGGCCGTCACCGCCGACATTCCGTGTGCGTGCCGACGCATTCGCGCAGGTAGGCCCGCTGCGCTGACGTTCCGCCCCGGACGGCGTCCGCCCAGGTATCCACCCGATTACTTTAGGTGACAGAAGTGGGGGTTCAACCCCTGCTCCTCCGAGTTGACCCTCTCCGACCTGAGAGTTTTCCCTTCGATCAGCATGCGTGGAGGTGGCCGCGAGGTCTCGGCCGGCCCAGTGAGGGCACGATGGAGACACAGACCCTCCAACGCGGATCGCCGGACCGGACGACCAGCGTCCACATGAGGCACACAGGCGAACCACACAGGGCGGTTGACGGGTGGCGAAGGTCATCGTTGCAGGTGGCGGGATCGCGGGTGTCGCGTGCGCGCGCGAGCTGCGGGCGCGGGGCATCAGTGTCGAGGTGCGCGACCGCGGCCGGGTGATCGGCGGCCGGATGGCCTCGCGCTGGATCGACGGCCGGATCGTCGACGCCGGGGCGTCGTACTTCACCGCGCGCAGCCCCGAGTTCCTCGAGGTCGTCGACGATTGGCTCATCCGTGGTCTCGTCCGCCCCTGGACGCACCGCTTCCCGGTGATCGACGGCCCGTCGGCGACGCTGTCCGAGCCGGTGCCGGGCCCACTGCGGTACGCCGCCCCGCACGGCATCCGCTCGCTGGTCGCCGATCTCGCCACCCGCGGCGGCCTGCGGGTCTCGCAGTCGTCCCCGATCGGCATGGTGCGCCCGGGGCCTGTGGTGGACGGCGAACCGGTGGACGCCGTCGTCCTGGCGATGCCCGATCCACAGGCCCTGCGCCACCTCGACCCCGATCTCGACACGGAGCGCACGGAGCTCATCGGACGGCGGTGGTCCCCGGCGCTCGCCCTGCTCGCGGGTTGGGAGGCCCGAGGGTGGCCCCCGCTGGACGGCGCCTTCGTCCACGGCGACCCGACCGTCGTCTGGATCGCCGATGACGGCCGCCGGCGCGGCGACAACGCGCCCGTTCTGGTGGCGCACTCCACCGCGGAGTTCGCCGCCGGCCGGCTGACGGACCCGCGAGCGGCCGCCGGCGACCTCACCGCGGCCCTCCGCCGGCTCCTCGGCATCCCCACCGACCCGGTCTGGACATACGTCCAACGCTGGACGTTCGCTCGCCCCGAGCAACCACGGGAGCGGACCTACTTCCTCGGCCAGGCTCGGGTGGGGCTGGCCGGCGACGGCTGGGGCGAGCCCCGGGTCGAGTCCGCCTGGCGGTCGGGCACCGAGCTCGCCCGGGCGATCGCCGAGGCCGTCGGGTGATCGTCGAGGCGGTCGGATGATCCCGCGTGAACGCCCGGCCGGGCCGCGCCGGCGGAATGCCTCCGATTGATGTCCGGTAGGCGGGGTACACCGAGCGACATGGAGATCAAACTCAGTCTGTCGCTCCCCCGTGATGAGATCTCCATTCCGATCGTCCGCCGTATTTGCACACAGGCACTGAAGGTTCTCGGCGTTTCACAAGAATGCATCGACGACGTTGAGCTTGCATTGACCGAAGCGTGCGCGAACGTGCTCCTCCACGCCACGGCGGACGACGAGTACGAGGTGTCGGTCGGCGTGGACAACCAGGTCGCGGCGATCGAGGTCGTCGACCACGGCGGGGGCTTCGACGCCCTGGCGGCCTTCGACAGCAGCGGAATCCCTGTCCGGGAGGACGCCGACGTCGCGTTTCACAACGGCGTCGACCCGGATGAGGCGAATCCCGGCGACGCGAACCCGGACGGGGCGGTTTCGCGCACCGGTGCCTGGGTAGCGCGCACCAATCCCGGCCAGCCGCGGCAGGACCAGTCGAATCCCGACCAGCCGTATTCCGACCAGCAGTGGCTCGAACAGGTGCCCACCGACGCCGTCCCGGAACAGGGCCGTGGGATCTTCCTGATGCGCGCGCTCATGGATCACGTGCAGTTCCATACCGTGGACGGACCACACCCGGGCACCCGGGTGCATCTTGAGAAATTGCTTACCTGGGATGAGAGCGCCCCCGGCGCCCAGCTCGGCCAGGTGCGCTCGAGCCGTGGGCCCTGGTCGGGCCAGCCCCGCGACCCCGCCCCGGACGGCGCCTGAGGAGGCACGCTGCCGGTAGGTTGAGACCCCGGCCGCAGCGCGGATCACGCGGCACCAGGCGCGCGCCACGGCAGATCATCGCGGTGCGTCACCGCGGCTGCCTGGCGGGCGGGTCGAGGACGGTGGTGGGCAGATGGTGGGAGCAGCTGCCGGCGGCGGCGGCGCGGCACGCGCCCCGCGAGTCGGCGTGGTGACCTTCCCGGGTTCGTTGGACGACCGGGACGCCGCGGCGGCCGTGCGCCTCGCCGGCGCCGAGCCGGTGCCGCTCTGGCACGGCGACGACGAGCTGTCCGGGGTGGACGCGGTCGTCTTCCCCGGCGGCTTCTCCTACGGCGACTATCTGCGGGCCGGGGCGATCGCCCGGTTCTCGCCGGTCGTCGGCGCCGTCGTCGAGGCGGCCCGCGCGGGCCTGCCCGTCCTGGGGATCTGCAACGGGTTCCAGGTGCTGTGCGAGGCCGGGCTGCTGCCGGGCGCGCTGACCCGCAACGCGGGGTTGCACTTCGTGTGCCGTGACCAGCGGCTGCGGGTCGCGACCACCAGCACCGCCTGGACCAGCGCCTACTCCCCCGGCGAGGAGATCGTCGTCCCGGTCAAGCACGGCGAGGGCCGCTACGTCGCCGACGCCGCGACCCTGGCCCAGCTCGCCGCGCAGGACAGGGTGGTCGTCCGCTACGTGGGTGGCAACCCGAACGGCTCGGTGGACGACATCGCCGGAGTGTGCAGCGAGAACCGGCGGGTGGTCGGCCTGATGCCACATCCGGAGCACGCCGTCGAGGAGCTCACCGGTCCGGGCACAGACGGCCTGCGGATGTTCACCTCGGTACTCGGCGCGCTGCTCCGCCCCGCCGCCTAGCCCGCCGGCCCCGGCTGGCGGCCCGACTCAACCGTTCTCCTGATCGGCGGTCAGCGAACGCCGCAGGGCGGCGTGCAGGGTGGACGGGGTGAGCACGCCGACCGGCGTGTCCGGCTGGCAGATCCTGCGCGACGTCGAGCTCCCGCTGGCCGCGCCGATGATCATAATCGGGCTGCGGCTGGCGGCGGTGCAGGTCGTCGGGACGGCGACCATCGCCACGCTGATCGGCGGCGGCGGCCTCGGCCGGTTCGTGGTGGACGGCCTGGCCCACGCGGACGTCCGACAGGTCGCCGTCGGCCGGGGTTCCCCGAGTTGCGGTCGTCCTGGTGACAACGGCCGGTCTGGGTTGCACTGGCAACTGGTCGCACGGCAGGGTGACCCGGGGCGGGGCCGGGCCGCACGCCAACGACAACGGCGACAGGACGAGGGATGGGGTCGGCGAACGTGAGCGAACCAACGTCGGTGGCGGCAGAGGCTGGGCAGGCCGTGCACCGGCGCACCCGGCGCACCCGACGGATCCGCCCGTGCCCGCGCCGTGCCGGCCGGCGCCGGGTGGGCGCCGCGGCGGCGGCCATGCTAGCTCTCGCGCTGACCACTGCGGCCTGCGGCGACGGCTCCGGCGGCGCCAGCCTTGGTTCGCTCACCGTCGCCGACGCCGGTTTCACCGAGAGCAAGATCCTCGCCGACATGTACGGCGAACTGCTCACCAACGCCGGCTACAAGGTCGAGCGGACCTCGGTGCAGAGCACCGAGATCGCCCAGTCCTCCCTGGAGAGCGGGCAGATCGACGCCATGCCGCAGTATGTGGCGACCTACGCCGACCTGCTGAACTCCCAGGTCAACGGCTCCGGAGCCACCTCGGTCTCGTCGTCGGACCTGAACGCGTCGCTGGCCGGACTGCGCCGCCTCGCGAAGGGGCTGGGCCTGAGCGTGCTCGAGCCGGCCGACGCGGTCGACCAGAATGCCTTCGCGGTGAGCAGGTCCTTTGCCGCGGAGCACCACCTGACGACCCTGACCGACCTGGGTGCCAGTGGCCTGACGGTGAAGCTCGCTGCGGGCGCCGAGTGCGCGACCCGCCCGTTCTGCCAGCCCGGGTTGGAGAAGACCTACGGGATCAAGATCTCCGAGATCGTCGAAACCGGTGTGGCGACCGCCCAGACCAAGGCCGCGGTACGGGACAACACCGCGCAGCTCGGCCTGGTGCTCACCACCGACGCCACCGTCAACGGCTACAACCTGGTCGTGCTGACCGACGACAAGAAGCTCCAGAACGCCGACAATCTGGTGCCGATCGTGAACACCGACTCGCTCGCCCCGGAGATCACCTCGGCACTGAACGCGCTGGCGCCGGTGCTCACGACGGCGGACCTGGCCGAGCTGAACAAGAGGGTGGACGCGGAGCGGGAGAAGTCCGAGGAGGTCGCGCACGACTTCCTGGCCGAGAAGGGCCTGCTGGACAGCTGACCGGTCACCGACCAGCGGCCGACCAGCCGCGCGCCCAGCCGGGCATCGGCGGGACGAGCCGCCGTCCCTTCGGTGGGCTCTGTGGTGGGCCAGGGGTGGCGCCCGCGGCGTCGCCGCCACCCGACCGGCGCGCATCCGCCAGGATGGGGGCGTGACCGGAACGCCTTCCGCCCCCACGACCAGCCCCGACGACCAGGCCGACGGCCCGGGCGAGGGCACCGTCGACCGCCAGCCCTACCGCGAGCTGGGCCTGACCGACGACGAGTACGAACGGATCGTCGCCACCCTCGGCCGGGTCCCCACCGACGCCGAGCTGGCCATGTACTCGGTGATGTGGAGCGAGCACTGCTCGTACAAGTCGTCCAAGGTGCACCTGCGCCAGTTCCGGGACACTCCGGCCACAGACCGGCTCCTGGTCGGCATGGGTGAGAACGCCGGCGTGGTGGACGTCGGCGAGGGCCTGGCCGTCACCTTCAAGGTCGAGTCGCACAACCACCCGAGCTTCGTCGAGCCGTACCAGGGCGCGGCGACCGGTGTCGGCGGCATCGTCCGCGACATCCTGACCATGGGGGCCCGGCCGATCGGGATCCTCGACCCGCTGCGCTTCGGCGCCGCCGACGCCCCCGACACCGCCCGGGTGCTGCCCGGCGTGGTCGCCGGGATCGGCGGCTATGGCAACTGCCTGGGCCTGCCCACCATCGGCGGCGAGGTCGTCTTCGACCCGGTGTACGGCGGGAACCCGCTGGTCAACGCGCTGTGCGTCGGCGTGATGCCGGTCGGGCGGGTGCAGACATCCGCCGCCACCGGGGTCGGCAACGCCGTGGTGCTGCTCGGCGCGAAAACCGGCCGGGACGGCATCGGCGGCGTCTCAGTGCTCGCCTCGGCCACCTTCGACGAGGGCGGCGGCCCGGCCCGGCGGCCGTCCGTGCAGGTCGGGGACCCGTTCACTGAGAAGATCCTCATCGAGTGCTGCCTGGAGCTGTTCGACCGCGGCCTGGTCACCGGCATCCAGGACCTCGGCGGCGCCGGCCTGACCTGCGCGCTCACCGAGACGACCGCCGCCGGCATCGCCACCGGCCAGCCCGGCGGCATGGAGGTCGACCTCGACCTCGTACCGCTGCGCGAGGCGTCGATGGCCGCGCACGAGGTCCTGGCCAGCGAGTCCCAGGAGCGGATGCTGGCCATCGTCACCCCGGACGCGCTGCCCGAGGTGCTGGCGCTCGCCGAGCGGTGGGGCGTGATCGCCACCAACATCGGCACGGTGACCGACAGCGGCCGTCTCGTCGTCCGCTGGCACGGCGAGGTCGTCGTGGACGTCCCGCCGGGCTCGCTCGCCGACGACGGGCCGGTCTACGAGCGCCCGCTGCGCCGCCCGGCCGACCTCGACCTGCTGCGGGCGGACGCGCCGTCCGCCCTGGAACGGCCGCGTACCGGCGACGCGCTGCGTGCGACCCTGCTGCGGATGATCGCCTCTCCGAACCTGTGCTCGCGGGCCTGGGTGACCGAGCAGTACGACCGGTACGTGCAGGCCAACACGGTGCTGGCCCAGCCCGAGGACGCCGGCGTCCTGCGGCTGTCGGCCTCCGGGCTCGGCATCGCGCTGGCCACCGACGGCAACGGCCGCTACGCCCGGCTGGACCCGTTCGCCGGGGCGCAGCTCGCCCTGGCCGAGGCGTGCCGCAACGTCACCGCGGCCGGCGCCGAGCCGATCGCGGTGACCAACTGCCTGAACTTCGGCTCCCCCGAGGACCCGGAGGTCATGTGGCAGTTCGCCCAGGCCTGCGCCGGGCTCGCCGACGCCTGCCGGCGGCTCGGCCTGCCGGTCACCGGCGGGAACGTGTCCTTCTACAACCAGACCGGCTCGGCGCCGATCCATCCGACGCCGGTCGTCGGCGTGCTCGGCCTGTTCGACGACGTCACTCGCCGCACCCCCATCGGCTTCACGGACGAGGGCGACGCGCTGCTCCTGCTGGGCGACACCCGGGACGAGTTCGGCGGCTCCGAGTGGGCCTGGGCGACCCACGGCCATCTCGGCGGGACGCCGCCGGCCGTCGACCTGGAACGGGAGAAGCTGCTCGGCGAGATCCTCGTCGGGGGCTCCCGCGAAGGGCTGCTCACCGCGGCCCACGACCTCTCCGAGGGCGGGCTCGCCCAGGCGCTGGTCGAGTCCTGCCTGCGGGGCGGGCACGGGGCACGGATCGAGCTGCCCGCCGGGGCGGACGCGTTCGTCGAGCTGTTCAGCGAATCGGCCGGACGGGCGGTCGTCGCCGTCCCCGCCGCCGAGCAGGACCGTTTCGCGCGGCTGTGCGCGGACCGGGGCTTGCCATGCCGGCAGATCGGCGTCGTGACCGACGGCGAAGGCGGAAGCCTGAACGTCGCCGGCGAGTTCGCCATACCGCTGGACGAGCTGCGGGCGGCCCACGAGGGCACGCTGCCCCGCCTGTTCGGCCGCGGAGCCTGAGGCGCGGCCCGAACGCCGGTCGGTGCGGGCCCGGACGCGGCGCGGTCGATGTCCAGTTCAAACAATTGAATTGAGCCTTACAAAACAACCAGAAACGCGCCCACAAGCCCCTTCCGGGCAACCAACAACAATCGCCACACATCATTTCGCCCGGCCCGACAGGTGTCCGACCAGATCAGGAGTGGCCGTAGGGCTCCGGGCCGGCGTCGGCGTCGGCGGTGCCGGGGGGCTGGTCCGGGACTGAGCCCGGGGAGTGCGTGGCCACCCCGACCAGCTCGATGTCGGTCGGAGTCAGGTCGGAGGGGTCCTCGTCGAAGGGGACCGGCTCCGGACGCGCCGAGGGCGCGACCAGCGCCTCCGAATGGGCTCCGCAGCCGTGGTCGACGGCTGTGACCCGGCCGTCATCCGGGGCGAGCTCGTTCGCGCACACCCCGAACAGGCGGCCGAGCGCACCGACGAGCCGGACATGGAAGCCGCAGGTCAGGCAGGCCGCCGGCGCGACCTTGGCGATGGACGCGTCCGGCCCGGAGTCACCGCCGTACCAGCGCTCGGCGGCTTCCTCCCGGCCGAAGGTCGACAACATCCGGGGGCGGCCGATCCCGAGCCCCATCCAGGCCTCGGGGTCGTCGATCTCCTCCGCGTCACTCGCCCGCAGCGCCAGCCGGGGGTCGTCCACGGCCGTCGGGAGCAGGTCGCCCACGCCGACGTCACCCGGCCGCAGGCGCTCGGACCAGGGCACCCAGGCTGGGGCGAGCACCGCGCCCTCGCCCGGCGTCAGTATGACGTCGTTGACGGTCGCCTTCCGGATGCGCGACGCACGCGCGACGACGACGGTCCAGGTCCAGCCGACGTAGGCGCGGGAGAGGCACTCGAACCGGTGCAGGACGAGCCGCTCCGCCTCGGCCTCGACACCGAGGTGCCTGCCGACCTCTGCGGGCGAACCGGCCTCCTCCTCGGCCGCGGCACGGGCGAGGTCCACCGCGCCGGCGCACACCGCGTCGAGGACGGGCTCCCGCAGCAGACGTCCCGTCCGTGCGATCCGCGCCCGCGCCGCCGGCTCGGGGGTTTCGGGCTCGGATGTCCCGGGCACCGCACTTTCGTGCCCCGACACCGCACCAGCCGGAACGCCGACGGACGCATCAGCCGGCCCACCGGCGGGCGGGTCACCCAATGCGTCGGTGGCGGAGGCTGACGCGTCAGGTGGCGTCGGGGGGGTGGGCTCGGCCGCTGCCGCCCGCGTGCGGCGCGACGACCGGCGCACGGGCCGGCGTGGCTTCTCGTCCGCGGGGGACGGCGCCGTGGCCTCACTGTGATCCGTCGCAGTGCCAGCGGGGGGAACGCCGGCACCATCCGACGAACCCCGGGACCCACGGGCCCCAGCCGACTCGGAACGAACTTCTAGTGCTTCCACGGCACGTATTCTCACCCAACGACGGTCGCCCCGCCCGATGTGGTCGTGGTCTCGAGCGGTACTGGCGAGGACACTCGGCAGAGTGAAGCCGGGAAGCACGCTCACCGAAGGACTCAGCCGCCTGCGTGCGACCATTCGCCGCGACGGCGCGCAACAGTCCGGGCTGTCCTCGCTGACCGAGTTGTCTTTCGTCAACGCGGCGGGCGACGCGCTCGTCACGGTGGCGCTGGCCGGCTCGCTGTTCTTCGCGGTGCCGACCGGCGAGGCCCGGTCCAAGGTGGCACTTTACCTACTGATCACGATGGTGCCGTTCGCCCTGCTCGCACCGGTCGTGGGGCCGCTGCTGGACAGAGTGGCCTACGGGCGGCGCACCGCGCTCGCGGCCATCTGCCTTGGGCGGTGCCTGCTGGCCTGGCAGCTGGCCGGCGCCCTGGACGGGCTCGCGGTCTACCCGCTCGCCCTCGGGCTGCTCGTCCTGTCGCGGGCGTTCGGCGTCGCCCGCAGCGCCGTCGTGCCGCGAGTCACGCCACCCGAGATGACCCTGGTCAAGGTCAACTCCCGGATCTCCCTGGTCAACATCGTCGCCGGCGCGGTCGTCGCCCCGCTCGGCCTCGGGCTGGCCAACATCCCGTTCGTCGGCTACCCGTGGGTTCTGCGGGTGTGCGCGCTGATCTACATGGCCGGGGTGCTGCTGGCCTTCAACCTGCCCGGCCACGTCGACTCCGCGGCCGGTGAGCGGACGCTGCGCGAGCTCACCGGCCCGCGCCGGCGGGGCAACCTGCGCACCCGGTTCGCCGCGGCGCTCGGCGCGCTGCCCGTCGCGTTGCGGGCGACGCTGGTCCTGCGCGGACTGGTGGGCTTCCTCACCTTTTACCTGGCATTCCTGCTGCGGACGAACGGCGGCAACAACCTGTGGCTCGGCGCCCTCGCGGCGACGGCGGGATTCGGCAGCGGAATCGGCGTCCTCATCGGCGGGCGGCTCGGGCGCCGGCGTCCCGAGGGAATTCTCATGCTGGGCCTGCTGCTGGCGGCGAGCGGATGCCTCGTCGCCGCGGTGACGTACACCCGGTTCACCTCGCTGGTCGCGGCCCTGCTGGCGATGACGGCGGGCTCGATGGCCAAGCTGGCGCTGGACGCCATAATCCAGCGCGACATCGTCGAGGACACCCGGGGCTCGGCCTTCGCCCGCTCCGAAACGGCGCTGCAGCTCGGCTGGGTGACCGGCGGCGCGTTCGGGCTGATCGAGATGCCGGGCACGCTCGGCTTCGCGCTCGCCGCGGCGGCGGTCGGGCTGGCCCTCGTCCTGCAGTCCCGGGCGCTGCGGGAGGCCCGCCGCCAGGCCCGCGAGCGCCACCGGCCCACGGCCCGGGAGACCACCGGCGCCAAGCCGCCGTGGCCGGGCCCGCAGGCACCGGCGCAGCCGTCCGCGCCCGTCGCCGACACCGTTCCCGCGCCGGCCGGCTACGCGACAACCGGCTATGCGACAACCGACCGCGCTGTCGCCGATCCCACAGCGACCGACCCCACCGCGGTCGGTCCCCCACCGGTCAGCCCCGCGGGTGCGGGTGCAGTGCCCACGGGTTCCATGAACGGCTGGTATGCCCCCGATCCGCGGGCCGACGTCCCGGTCAGTTGGCGGGGGCCCGCCGGCGGCGGGCAGCGAGCCGGCGGCGATCCCGACGCTACGAACCCGCTGGGGCACCCGCCCGTCCCCGGGCCGGCGGCGGCAGAGGGCCCGGGCGGCGCGTACGGCCCGGCACCGCAGCTGCACCATGCCTACCAGCAGCCCACCCCCGCGGTGCCGCGGACGCTGGAGGATCCCGACCCTCCGAACGGCTCCGCCCGCCGCGGTCGCTGGCGCCGCGACCGGCCACGATAGCTCCCGCAGGGCAGGCCGCCCGCCGCGCCCGGAGATAATCGTAAGCGCCAGATCACAGCGGGTGCGCGGAACCACGGAGGGTCGATCGCGGTGCTAGGGTCCGTCAACTAAGTCCGGTTTGCACCACATCACAGGGACCGTGCCGTCACTGCGCCGTCCGGCACGGTGGCCTGGTCGCAGACCGGCACCCCAACGGCGCGACGGAAGACGAGGACACGTCCAAACCATGATCTTGAGCAGGTCATGACCCGCACCCTCATCGTCACCGCGGTGAACGCCGAGGCGGACGCGGTGTGCGCCGGTCTGATGGGGAGTTGGTCGCGCGGTCGCTCGCGCACTCCGTCCGGGCCCGGCGGCCTGGTCTCGCCCGACTGGGACCGGCAGTTGCTGACCACCTCGACCCTCGGGCCCTATGTCGGGCGCCGGCGCGGTCCGGTGACCGTTCTCGCCGCCGGCCCGGCTGGTCCGGCGTCCGCGGCCGGGACGGCCGTCGCCCTGGCGGTCGCGAGCGCGGCCGGCGAGCCGTTCGGGCTGGTCATCTCGATGGGGATCGCGGGCGGTTTCCGCGGCTGGGCTGAGGTCGGCGACCTGGTGATCGCCGATCGGATGGTCGCCGCGGACCTCGGCGCCGAGTCCGGACTCGACGAGCCGGCCGAGCCGGCAGCCCCGGTCCGGATCAACGAGATGGACCGCAACCTGGGCTTCCACCCCGCCGGGGCACCCCCGTACCAGCCCGGCCCGCCGCCGGGCCCGGTGGCGGCGGGCGCGTTCCTGACCATGGACGACCTGGGCCTCGGCTCGTCGACCCTGCAGCCCGACGCCGACCTCGTCCGGCGGCTGACGACCGTTCTCGACATCACCGGGCGCAGAATCGTGAGTGGCACCGTCCTCACTGTGTCGACCGTGACCGGGACGGAGCGGCGGGCCGCGGCGCTCACAGCACGGCTGGACCCGGTCGCCGAGGCGATGGAGGGGTACGCCGTCGGGATTGCCGCGGGCGCGTTCGGTGTTCCGGTGACGGAGATCCGCGCGGTCAGCAACCCGGTCGGCCGGCGAGACCGCGCGGCGTGGAACACGCAGGCCGCGCTGGGCAGCCTGCGCACCGCGGCGGCGGCGCTCGTGGCACACCCGGAGGGCCTGGTACCCGCCCCCCGCGCGGAGAAGGAGTCGGGGCCGACGGGCTAGCCCGGGCCCTCGGGAGGCAACGGACCAGGAGGTCGCGCATGAGTACACCGCCGATCGGAAGCGAGGGCGGAGCGCCGGCGCCGGACCAGCTGACGCTCGCCATCTCACCGTGCCCGAACGACACCTTCGCCTTCCACGCGCTCATCCACGGGTTGGTCCCGGGTGCCCCGGCGGTGTCGACGACCTTCGCCGACATCGACGTGCTGAACGCCCGCGCCGCCGACGGCCGGGACGACCTGGTCAAGGTCTCCTACGCGGCCCTGCCGTGGCTGCTCGACCGCTACTCGCTGCTCACCGCCGGCGGCGCGCTCGGCCGCGGGTGCGGACCGCTCGTCCTGACCGCCGGGCGGACGGATCTGCGCGACGCCTCGGTCGCCATCCCGGGCACCCGCACCACCGCCTACCTGCTGTTCCGCCTGTGGGCCGAGCAGCTCGGCATCGGCTCGATCAACGTCGTGCCGTTCGACCGGATCATGCCTGCCGTCCGGGACGGCCAGTACGACGCCGGGCTGGTCATCCACGAGTCGCGGTTCACCTACCCGTCCTACGGACTGACCGCGGTGGCGGACCTCGGTGACTGGTGGGAGGGCCGGACGGGGCTCCCGATTCCGCTCGGTGCCATCGTGGCCCGCCGCGGGCTCGACACCGCTGCGCTGTCGGCCGCCGTGCGGGCCAGCGTGGCCGCGGCCTTTGCCGACCGGGCCGCCAGCGCGACCTTCGTGATCGAGCACGCGCAGGAGATGGCCCCCGAGGTCGCGAACGCCCACATCGAGCTCTACGTCAACGACTTCACCCTCGACCTGGGCGACGAGGGGCTCGCCGCCGTCCAGGAGCTGCTCGGGCGCGCCGCCGCCGCCGGCCTCGTCCCGGAGCTGCCCGCCGGCGCCCTGACCGCCACCGCCCTGGCCACCGGCGCATAGCCAGAGCCGCGCCGGGCCCGCCGGCGACCTCAAGGCGGAGAAGAAGCTCGGGCTGAACGTGCACGGCCAGGCCGGGCTACCCTGCCCGCGCTGCGGGGACACCGTCCGGGAGGTGTCGTTCGCCGATCGCTCGCTGTAGTACTGCCCCACCTGCCAGACCGGCGGGCGGGTTCTGGCCGACCGGCGGATGTCAAGGTTGCTCAAGTGAGCGCCACGCCGCATCCGCCCAGCGCCGCGGCGGGTGGCAGGATGGCACTGTGAGTCCCCAGCAGATACCGACCGTGAACGTGACGGAGCTTCCCGTCCACCTGCCCGCCGAGGGTGGCCCGCTGCTCGTCGACGTACGCGAGCCCGACGAGTGGGCCGCCGGTCACATCGACGGCGCGGTCCACATCCCGATGGGCGACTTCCTGGCCCGCATCAGCGAGGTCCCCCGGGAGCGGGAGATCGTCGTGGTGTGCCGCTCCGGCAGCCGGTCGGCCGCCGTCACCGCGCACCTGGCCCGTGAGGGCTGGCAGGCCCGCAACCTCGTGGACGGGATGATCGGCTGGCAGGCCGCCGGCCGCCCCATGATCAGCGAGACCCCGCTCGCCCCCACCGTGCTCTGACCGTGCTCTGACCGCCGCCGCCGCGGCTCCCCGCGGCGGCGCGGCTCCGCCTAGTCGGCTTCCACCCGCGCTGGTTCCACCCGGACGACATAGTCCTCGATCACCGGGTTCGCCAGCAGCGTCGACGCGAGGTGCTCGATGCGCGCCAGCGCCTCGGCGTCGGCCTCGCCGTCCAGGTCCAGCTCGAAACGCTTGCCCTGGCGAACACCGCTGATCCCGGCCACGCCGAGGCGCGGCAGCGCCGTGAGCACCGCCTGGCCCTGCGGGTCGAGGATCTCCGGCTTGAGCATCACATCCACCACAACCCTGGTCACACCCGCGGACCTTACCGGCTTTCAGCGGCCCGTCCGCCTGGCTGGTTAGGCTCGCCGGGTGTCCCCCTGGAGAACATCCACCCTGGTCGTCGGTTTCGACCTGGACATGACCCTGCTGGACGCCCGCCGCGGGATCGTCGCCACCTTCGCCGAGCTGGCCGCCGAGACCGGCGTCACGATCGACGGCGAGGCCGCCGTGCGCCGTCTCGGCCCCCCGCTCGAGGACGAGATCGCCCGCTGGTTCCCGGCGGACGAGGTGGCCCGGCGGGCCGCCCGCTATCGCGAGCTCTACGCGGTGCACGCGGTGCCCGTCTCCGTCGCGATGCCGCACGCCGCCGAGGCCGTCGAGGCGGTCCGCAGCGCCGGTGGGCGGGTCGTGGTCGTGACCGCGAAGAGCGAGCCGCTGGCCCGGGCCAGCCTGGAGCACATCGGAATCACAGCGGACCACGTCGCGGGCTGGCTGTTCGCCGAGACCAAGGGCGCGGCGATCGAGGAGCACGGCGTGGACGTCTTCGTCGGCGACCACGTCGGGGACGTCCACGGCGCGCGCGCGGGCGGAGCGGCCTCCGTCGCGGTGCCCACCGGCCCCTGCCCGCCGGACGACCTGACCGCGGCCGGGGCGGACGTCGTCCTGCCCGACCTGGCGGCCTTCCCGGCCTGGCTGGCGGACGAGGTGCTCCGCCGGCGCCTGGACACGCTCAGCGCACGGCTGGGTGAGCTCGGATCGGTGCTGGTCGCCTTCTCGGGCGGCGCGGACTCCGCCTTCCTGCTGGCCGCCGCCGCGCGGGAACTCGGCCCCGATGCCGTGGTCGCGGCCACGGCCGTGTCGGCGTCCCTGCCCGCGGCCGAACTCGACGCGGCCCGCCGCTTCGCCACTGGCCTCGGGGTGCGCCACCTGTTCCCGGCGACCGACGAGATGAGCCACGAGGGCTACCGCGCCAACAGCTCCAACCGTTGCTACTTCTGCAAGTCCGAGCTCGTCGACACACTCGCGCCGCTCGCCGCCGAGCTGGGCCTGGCGCACGTGGTCACCGGCACCAACGCCGACGACGCCCGTGCGGGGTTCCGGCCCGGCATCGGCGCGGCGGCCAGCCGGGGCGCGCGCACGCCGCTGCTGGACGCCGGTCTGACCAAGGCCCAGGTGCGCGCCGCCTCCCGCACCTGGGGGCTGCCGACCTGGGACAAGCCGGCGGCGGCCTGCCTGGCGAGCCGGATCGCCTACGGGGTGCGGGTCAGCCCGGCCCGGCTCGCCCGGGTGGAGCGTGCCGAGACGGCGCTGCGGGTGGCCACGGCAGCGGCCGGCCTGCACATCCGCGACCTGCGGGTGCGCGATCTCGGGGACGTCGCCCGGATCGAGGTGGATGCCGACCACGTGGCCGGACTGGTGGCCCGTCCTGATCTGGTCTCGGTGGTCGTCGAGTCCGGTTTCGCCCGCGCGGAGGTCGATCCCCGGGGCTTCCGGTCCGGCTCGATGAACGAGCTCCTTCCCGCCCCCGGGCGCCAGACCGAGCCGGCCTGACACCCGGATCGGGATCAGCGCCTCAGAAGGTCGGGGCGCCCTCGCCCTGCTGCCGGACGCCCCGCTCGACGTGCTCGCGGTAGGCGGCGGCCTCACTCGGCGTCGCCGAGAGGCCGTCGGCGTGCGCGTTCTCGTCGCGGCGACGGCTGTCCTCGGCCTCGGCGAAAGCGTCCGCGTCGCGGAAGTCGAGATCACGGTCGGGCTTCGACATGGAGCTCACTCCTCCGAACGATCGATTCTTTCTGGTTGCGCGTTGTGTGCTCCCGCTGGTGCGTCCGCTGGTGCGCGCCGTGTGCACTTGTGTCCTGCAGCGCGACCGTTCCGCGTCACGCGCACGGCGGTCCTGCCCCGGATGCGTCTTCTGTAACGTCCTTGGGCGCCGGAAGAACTCGCCTTACCGGACAGACGCTCCATATTCCGCAGCCAGCCACGAACTGTCCGGTGTCGGACGAACATCGGCGTGGTCATCCGGGGACGATGTCGGGCCCCGGCCACGCGGTGTCATCGTCCGCGAAGGGGCTACACATGAGGCGGGCGCCGGATAACCTGGGAATCCGTCACCGCGTGTCAATCCGCCGATCCGCAACGCAGAACGAGGTCGCCCGTGCCCACCGGCAAAGTCAAGTGGTTCGACGTCGACAGGGGTTTCGGTTTTCTCAGCCGTGATGACGGCGACGCCGACGTCTTCGTCCACAAGGCCGCTCTGCCGTCCGGTGTGGATCGCCTCAAGCCCGGCGATCGGGTCGAGTTCGGCATTGCCGCCGGCCGGAAGGGCGATCAGGCGCTCTCGCTGCGCATTCTGAGTGCTCCTCCGTCCGTTGCCAAGGCCGCCGCGAACGCCTCACGGCGCAGCCCCGACGAGCTCCACAGCATGGTCGAAGACATGATCAAGGTCCTCGACGACGTCCAACGCGACCTGCGCCGCGGGCGCTACCCCGACCGCAGGGCGGCCCAGAAGGTGGCCAAGGTCGTCCACGCGGTCGCCAACGAGCTCGAGCGCTGACAGGCGCGACCCCCGGTCAGGCCCGGGGGTCGTCCGGCGGGATGATCGTCACCCGGCGTCCGCAGCCCGCGCAGACCGCGACCACGGCGCCGGGCTCCTCGTCCGAGGGCACCAGGTGCGCCAGCGGCACCTGCCCACCGCACCAGGGGCAGGCCAGCCACGGCCCGGCGGTCTCGGTCATCAGCGGTGCTCCCGTCCGGGGGTGTCGCGATGCGGACTGGTCCGGGGTGCACCGCAGCGCCGCCCGCTCTGGTATCGACGACTCTGACACCGACGACACCGACCCGCCGGGCGTTCCGCGCCGTGGCCGGAGAATCCGGCCATAGCTTCGGCACGCGCGGAGCCGTCGCCGCGTTGGTGCAGACTGCGAACAGGCGTAGAGCCGCGACCCCGGGCACCGAAGGTGGAACATCATCGTGGATCACAACGGGGAACGCGTCGCTCCGGCGGCGCGCGGGCAGCCGGGTGGCATGGCACCACCCGGTGAGGTCCTGCACCCGCACGAACCCCGGGCGATCGGCCCGTACCGCCTGCTGCGCCGCCTGGGCGCGGGCGGGATGGGCACGGTGTACCTCGCCGAGTCCGCCGGCCGCCGGGTCGCGGTGAAGGTCGTCCGGCCGGACCTGGCCGCCGACGAGGAATTCCGGCGGCGGTTCCGGCAGGAGGTCGACGCCGCCCGCCGGGTCGCGCCGTTCTGCACCGCCGAGGTGCTGGACGCCGACCCCGACGCCGCCGCCCCCTACCTGGTGACCGAGTTCATCGACGGCGTCCGGCTCGACCACGCGGTGGAGAACGGCCCGATCAGCGGCTCCACGCTGACCGGGCTCGCCGTCGGCGTGGCCACCGCGCTGACCGCGATCCACGGCTCCGGTCTCGTCCACCGTGATCTCAAGCCGAGCAACGTGCTGCTGTCGATGTCCGGCCCCCGGGTGATCGACTTCGGCATCGCGCAGGCGCTCGAGGGCGCCAAGGCGAAACCCACCGCGTGGGGCTTCGGGTCCGCCGGCTGGATGGCCCCCGAGCAGGTGAACGGCCAGGCCATCGGCCCGGAGGCCGACGTGTTCACCTGGGGCATCCTGGTCGCCTACGCGGGCACCGGCCACCACCCGTTCGGCACCGGGACGGACCTGGAGCTCAGCACCCGCATCGTCGGCTCCCGCCCGGCCCTGGACGGCCTGCCGCACGATCTGAAGGCGCTGGTCGCGGCCGCCCTCGCCAAGAACCCCGACGACCGCCCGAACGCCCGCGACCTGCTGCTGAGCCTGATCTCGCTGCCGCCCACCCGATCCGGCGACGGCCGGGACGACGGCACCGGGCGGCCGAGCGCCAGCGCCGTCGGCCAGGCCGAGGAACTGCTGAACCTCACCAGGGGCACGACCCTGCCCGGCCTCGCGCCGACCCGGGTCGCCCCGGGGACGTCCGGTGAGCGGGCCCCGGCCAGCCACGGCGGCCCCCCAGGTCACGGTGGCGGGGCGGGGCCGTCCGGTGTCGCTGTTCCGGCGCCGGCGGGCGCGCCGGCCTTCTCCGGGGCCCCCGGAGCGGCACGCGGGCCGGCTCCCGGCGGCGGCCCCGCGGGATTCGGGCCCTCCGGCTTCCGCCCCGCCGGTGCTGGCGCGGCACCGCACCCACCCACGCACGGGCCAAACCCGCCGGTGCAGGGGCCGCGCCCGCCCGGTCAGGGCCCGTACCCGCCCGTCCCCTCTGGGACCAGCCAGCCTCGCTCCACGTGGCACCGCGTGCTCCTGTTCGGCGCTGCCGCGCTCGCAGTCGTCCTGGCCGCCTGGCTGATCAGCTCGGTCGCCGGCGGCTCGGACGATCCGGGAGCAGTCTCGGGAGCCGGCGACCGGCCCGCGGCGTCCCAGCAGCCGACGACTCCGCGCAGCGGGGGCCTGAACACACCCGTCCGCGACGACCAGCTCGAGTTCACCGCGAGCAAGATCAGCTGTGGCGCCGACCACGTCGGCGACGGGTTCCTGGCCCGCCGCCCGAGCGGCCAGTTCTGCCTGGTGGACATGAAGATCACCAATGTGGGAACGGCCGAGCGTGTTCTGAGCAACTCCAACCAGTACCTGCACACCTCGGACGGCGGCCGCCATGCCGCCGACTTCCTGGCCCGCTACTGGATCAACGACGGGATCTGGGACACGATCTCGCCCGGCGCCACGGTCACGGGCACCTTCGTCTTCGACATCCCCGTGGACGCGGAGGCCGAGGAGCTCGAGCTGCACGAGCGGCCGGAAAGCCCGGGCGTCACGATCCAGCCGTAACGACCCGGGCCAGCTGCGACGACCCCCGGGGGCGTCAGACGAGCGGCCTGGCCGCCGCCGAGATCGCGAGCGCGTCGAACGGCATCGGCCCGACGTCGAGGACGGCGTTGCCGGAGCAGGGCCGCAGGCCGTCAAGCAGGAGGTCGAGGTGGCGCCGCCAGACCTCGGGTGCGAAACCGTCGGTCAGGTCCAGCACGACCCGCATCGACCGGACCAGCACGATCAGGTCGGAGAGCACGACGTCCGGCCGCACCGCCCCGGCCTGCTGCGCCTGGGTGAACATCTCTCCGATCAGCGGGACCACATCGGCGAACAGCAGCTCGTTGGTCCGCCCGCGCCAAAGCCGGCTCGACAGGAAGGCCCACTGGCAGACCTCGGTCGTGATCGACCGGACGAAGAACGACCGCAGCGCCACCGTCGGTGGCTCGGTGGCCAGCACGTCCTCGGCGATCGAGCGCAGATGATCGACGACCGTGCCGAGGATCGCCTCGATGAGCGCGTCCTTGTTCGGGAACCGCCGGTACAGCGTGCCCATCCCGACCCCGGCCCGCTTCACGATCTCGTCGACGCCGACGTCGAGGCCCTGCTCGACGAACAGCTCACGGGCGGCGACGAGCACCCGCTCACGGTTGCGCTCGGCGTCGCAGCGCAGCGGCCGCGGCGAGCCGGGCGGCCGGGAGACCGGCCTCGCCCGCGCCGGCCCGGGCGGCACCGGGATCGAGCTCAGGTGCCGGGCGGGCGCGGTCTCCGCACCGGCCCGGCGCGAGAACACCGGCTCGGCACGCGGCCGGCCCATCCGGCCGTTTCCCGGAGCCCAGCTGACGGGACCGGGCACGGATCCGCATCGGCGCAGGCTACGGTGGCCGTCACGGACGCAAACGGCCGTAGACGGACGGAACCCGGACGTGCGAAGCGGGCCGGCCACGCCGAGCAGATCGGGGACAACAGTGGGCGAGAGCACGGCCGGCGCGGGGCCCACGAGCGCCACTGGCGCCAGGCGCCGCCGCGGAACGGGCCGTGACAGAGCCGGCCTCGGCGGAGCGGGACGCGGGGCGGGACGCGGGGCGGGACGCGGGCGACTGGTCCGCGCCGCCGGCGCCCTGTGCGCGGTCGCGATCATCCTGCTGGTCGGCGGGTGCGACGAGGTCCTCGACGCCACGGCGGGAGACCCGACCGCCGCGCCCGCACCCGCACCCGGCGGCGGCGGGGTGAGCGGCGCGGGCGCCCCGCCCGGCGCAGGCTCGGCCCTCCAGGTGCTCGGCACGCTGCCGATCCGCGCGGAGGACAACTCCCCGCCCTACAAACGCAATGAGTTCGGGACGGCCTGGAGCGATGTCGACCACAACGGCTGCGACACCCGCAACGACATCCTGCACCGCGACCTGCGCAGCATCACCACCCGCAGCAACGACGACTGCATCGTCCTGACCGGCGAGCTGCGCGACCCGTACACCACCCGAATCATCCGGTTCGACCGCGGGCGCAACTCGTCGGCCGTCCAGATCGACCACGTGATCCCGCTGGCCGACGCCTGGCGCACCGGCGCACTGGAATGGACCGCGAAGGAACGCCTCGGCTTCGCGAACGACCCGGAGAACCTGCTGGCCGTCGACGGCCCGACCAACCAGCAGAAAAGCGACCAGGACGCCTCCGAATGGCTCCCACCGAGCCCCGGAATCCGCTGCGCCTACATCGCGCGCCAGGTCGGATTGAAAGCCCGCTACGGCCTCTGGGTCGAACAGGCCGAGGCTGACGCCATGCGGCAGGTGCTGCAATCCTGCCCGCAGCAGCCACCGCTCGGAATGGCCGCGGCCTCCGGCTGAACACCGAACACCCGTCCGGTCGGCGACCCGCCACTGCGCGGGCCACCGGCCGGACGGCGAACGACTCCGGTCAACGCACCGGCGGGTACCCGGCGCGCCCGTCCACGTCATAGTCCGCCGGGACGTCCACCTGCCGGGTGGTGCGGCGGTGCACCCGCAGGGCCTGGGTCGAGGGCTCCTCGTACGCCCCGGCCTCGGGGTAGACGTCCACATTCGACCGCGTCACGAGGGCGCGCCGCCGCCGGGGCGCGAACACCGCGAGCTCCAGGACGAGCCCGACAGCCCCGGCCAGCATGAGGATGATCCCGACAACCGCGATGTCGAGCCCGGAGATCGTCACGTCGACCGCGAACGTGAGGACCGCGCCGAGCGCCATCAGAAATACTCCGGCACCGATTCCCATTGCGTTGCTCCCTCCGAGGGTCTGTCCGGCGGAGGACTCTGACGAGGTGACCTCCGACCTTCGTGATCGGGGTCGGAATACCCGGTGCGCCGACCGGTACTCATCCCGATGTGGGAGACATTCCGGACCACCACCGGTCCACCCCCCATGACCGCCCGCCCTGACCACGGTTTTGATCCTGGCTTGTGCTGGTTAAGGGACCGAATCCCGCTTCGCGCGATCTCGGGGGTTTACTTCGCCTAAAACCGGGCATCGGGGCGTCAGCCGCTTCTCCGGGGTGAAGCGCGCCACTGGGCCCGGCCGTCAACTTGAGTCGCTGCTCGCAGCCCCAGCCATTCCGCACGCCGCAGAGGCGGCAATGGGATCAGCGGTGCCCGGCTTCACGCCCGCCACCCGTGGCCGGCTGGCCGCGTCGGCGCCCTCTGCCCTGGACCCGGACTCGAGCTGGCGGGCCGGGATGCCAAGCATGTTTCCAGACCAGCAGAGAGGCTTAAACAACACGCCCCGGACCAAGCCCCACGCCTCCGAGGGCGAGCGAAGCGAGACCGAGCCCCCCGACCAGCCCCCAGCCGAAAAACCAGCCTTTGGGGCCCCACGCGCAGGAAGCCGGAGCGTTCGGAGCCACCGCACCCCAGCCCTCTGGGGGGTTTCGGGGGGTCACCCCCCGGAAAGCGTCGCGGCCCGCCGCGCAGCCAACCCGAAGGGGCTGGCAAGCGCGACGGGCCTGCTCGTGGGCGAGGGGGGAGTTGAACCCCCACGTCCGTTAGGACACACGGACCTGAACCGTGCGCGTCTGCCATTCCGCCACTCGCCCGAGTGGGACTATCTCCTTGCCGTGGGACACGCTATCACGCCGGAGACGGTAGCTTGCGCCGCCCCCCGGCCGGCCGCGGGGGCATGTCAAGCTGCCGAGCCGAGGGTTGGACCGGCCTGGGGGCATACGATCTCACAGACCGGGAGAAGGGAGGTCGGGCATGGGCGTGCTGCAGCGCTTCGAACGGCGCCTTGGCGGCCTCGTCGAGGGTGCGTTCGCGAAGGTCTTCAAAGGCGGGGTCGAACCCGTCGAGATCGCCAGCGCCCTGGCTCGCGAGACCGACGACCGGCGTGCGAGCAGCTCGAACCGTGTCCTCGTCCCGAACGAGTTCGCCGTCGAGCTGGCCGGTGGCGACTTCGCCCGGCTGGCCCCCTACACCCGGGCGCTCTGTGACGAGCTGGCGGAGATGGTCCGTGAGCATGCCGCGGAGCAGCGCTACACCTTCGTCGGCCCGGTGACTGTCCGACTGGCGGAGGCCGCCGATCTCGACATCGGCGTCTTCCGAATCCGCAGCAGTGTGGCCTCCGCGGATCCCGCGGTGGTCGGTGGCCGCCGGCCGCGGCCGCGGCCGGCGGCGCCGGGTACCCCGCATCTACTGATCACGACACGCGCGCCGGGCGGGTCGGGCAGCGGCGAGCGGGAGTACCCGCTGGACGCGGAGACCACGGTGATCGGGCGCAGCGTCGAGTGCGACATCCGGCTGAACGACACGGGCGTCTCGAGGCGGCATGGCGAGATCCGCCGCCTGCCTGACGGGCAGTTCCTGTACGTGGATGCCGGCTCCACGAACGGCAGCCTGGTCAACGGGCGCGCGGCGACGCAGGTGAAGCTTGTCAACGGCGACCGGATCGAGCTGGGGACCGCGGTCGTGGAGTTCCGGCGTGAGGAGGCCCGCGGCGCAACCGGCCCGCGTGGGCCGCGCACGCCGGTCCCGGCACGCTCGTCACCGCCGCCGGGCCGCCCGACCCCGCCTCCGGCGGATCACCGCACGCCGCCGCCGTTCGACCCGCGCCAGCCAACTCCGTCGACCCGCCGGGGTACTCCGTCGCCGGACGACCGCTATGCCCGCCCGGAGCCGGGCGTCCCGGGTGGTCCGGGCGGCCGCGAGCCCGGTTACCGCGACCGCCCCGGCCGGGATCCGCGCGATGGCGACTACCGCGAGGGGCCGTCTCCGCGTTTCCGGGACGACCCGCCCGGCCGGCCCGCCGGCGACCACCGGCCGGACGCGTACCGCGAGGGGCCGTCGCCCCGCTTCCGCGACGAGCCGGGCGCGCCGCCCGACGGTTACCGCGAGGGGCCGTCCGCGCGTTTCCGGGACGAGCCGCCCGCCCGGCCGCCGGCCGGGCCCCGGTCGGACGGCTACCGCGAGGGGCCCTCGCCCCGCTTCCGCGACGACGGGGCTCCCGCCCGGGGCCGCCCCGGGCCGACGCCGCCGCCGAACGCGCGCCAGGGCGGGGAGCGGGGTGACGGCGGCCGGCGGGCCCCCGGGCCGGGCCGGGGGCCCGAGTACGGGCGGGCTGGCAGGCCCGATCCGGGCCGCGGTCACCGCGGGGAGCCACCGCGTGCCGGCGCGCGCGGCGCGGGCGGTCCCGCCGACGAGATGTACCGCTCGTCCACCGATCCACGCCAGCGCCCGCCCGCGCGCACCGACGACGGCCTCGAGGCGCTGGAGCCTCTCGACGGCTTCGACGACGCCGAGACCCGCCTGCCCAGCCGGGCGGCGAACCATCCCGGCGACGACCGCCGGCGCAGGGGCTGGTAGCCGATGGATCCCACCGCGCCGAGCGAGCTCGTCCTCCTGCTGGTGAAGATCGGCTTCCTGGCGCTGCTCTGGGGGTTCGTCCTGGTCGCCGTCCGAGCTGTCCGCCTGGACATGTTCGGGCCGACCAAGCGCCAGCAGCGACGCCAGCCAGTAGTCGCGAGGGCACCGTCCCCCACCCCCGGGGGGCGTCCCGAACGTGTCAGATCGCCACGCCAGAGCCCACGCCCAGCCCCCGCGCCACCCATCAACCCGGCTCCGAGCCGGCTCGTGGTCACAAAAGGGCATCTTGCCGGCACAACAATCCCACTAGGTCCCGAGGCAATCACCATCGGACGGGCACCGGACTCGACTCTGGTCCTCGAGGATGACTTCGCGTCAGGACGGCATGCGAGACTCGTTCCTCACGACGGACAGTGGTTCGTCGAGGACCTCGGCTCGACCAATGGCACATTCCTCAACCGCACGAAGGTGACGAGTCCCATGCCGGTACCTCTCGGCGCGCCGGTCAGGATCGGGAAGACGGTCCTGGAGCTTCACCGGTGAGCCTCAGGCTTCACTTCGCCGTCCGCTCGGATGTCGGGCACGTCCGAGAAGGGAACGAGGACTCCGCCTACGCGGGAGCCCGCCTGCTCGCGGTGGCCGACGGTATGGGCGGCCACGCCGCCGGGGAGGTCGCGAGCTCGACCGTCATCTCCCGGCTGGCCGAACTCGACGAGCACCTCGACGCGACAGACCTGCTCGAGGAGCTGTCCGACGCCGTCCGGGACGCCAACCGTCGCCTGCGCGACATGGCGATGGAGAACAGCTCCCTGGACGGGATGGGCACCACGGTGACCGCGATGCTGTCCTCCGGGGAGCATCTCGGCCTGCTGCACGTGGGCGACTCCCGCGCGTACCTGTTGCGCGACGGCGTGCTGACGCAGATCACCCATGACCACACCCTCGTCCAGGACCTGGTCGACCAGGGTCGGATCACCCCGGAGCAGGCGAACACCCATCCGCAGCGGTCGCTGCTGATGCGGGCGCTCGACGGCCGCGAGGTCGAGCCGGACGTCTCGATGCGCCAGGCCGTCGACGGGGACCGCTACCTCCTGTGCACCGACGGCCTGTCCGGGGTGGTCAGCGAGGAGACGATCCTGGAGGCGCTGCTGCTTCCGGCGCCGCAGGATGTGGTGGACCGCCTGGTCGAGCTCGCCCTCAAGGGCGGCGGCCCGGACAACATCACGGTGGTGGTCGCGGACGTCATCGACGACGACCTCGACGACGACGCCCCGCTCGTGGCGGGCGCGGCCGCGGAGAAGCGCGTGGTCCCCGGGGCGGCGGCGGCCCGCACCGGACCCAACCCGCGCAACACCGACTCCGAGTCGGCGGCGGCGAAGGCGGCCCGCATCGGTCGGCCGGGCTTTCACCGCCGGGGCTCCGGCGACCGCCACGACGATCCCGACGACGACCCCGAACGAGGCACGGCCCACGGCGGCCGGCGCCGCCTGTTCATGTCGACGGTCGTGCTCGTCCTGGTGGTCGCCGGCGCGGCAGCCGGCTGGACGTACGTGCGCGGCCAGTACTACGTGGGCGTCGACGACGACCACGTGGCGGTCTTCCAGGGGCTGAAGGGGAGCATCGCGGGCATCTCGCTCTCGACGGTGCGTTCCCGCCACCAGCTCCTGTCCGAGGTCAACGAGCCCTTCCAGGACACCGTGCGCCAGGGCATCGAGGCCGACGACCTCTCCGAGGCCCAGCGCATCGCGGCCGACCTGCCCACGGCGTCCCCGGCCGCCTCGACCACCGACACCGCGCCGACCACGTCCCCCACCCGGGCGCCGGACGCGAAGACGTCCAGGTCGGATCCGCTCCCGACCGTCGACCCCACGTGCCTGGGCGCGGTGACCGGCGCCGCGCCGCCACCGGGCTGCCCCGGGGTGGGCGTGACGCCGTCCCCGTGAGTCCGGACGCGCGATGACCCTTCCCCCGCTGCGCCGGCCGAGGTCGGCGGACCTGACGGCGACGTTCGCCGGGTTCCCGCTGCCGAGCGGGCTCGAGCTGCCGCCGTACCGCCGCCGAGAGCTGTTCCTGCTCGGTTACGCCGGCGTGCTGGCGACGGGCGCGTTGGCCGCGCTGATGCTGGCCCACGACGGGACGATCGGCTTCCAGGTCTTCACCTACGGTCTCGGCTTCTTCTCGCTGTGGGCGCTGGGGCACCTGGCCGTCCGCCGGTTCGCGCCGGCGGCCGACCCGGTGCTGCTCCCGGTGGTGGCGGCGCTCAACGGGATCGGCCTGGTCATGATCTACCGGCTGGACCTGGCGAAGGCCGACAGCGCCCGGCGCGCCGGCAACCCGATCCCGACCGGCGCCGCGCAGACCCAGCTCGTCTGGACCCTGCTGGCGATCGTCGTGTTCGTACTGGTTCTGGCGGTCGTGCGCGATCATCGGGCGCTGTCCCGCTACGCCTACACGCTGGGCCTGGCAGGCCTGGTCTTCCTGGTCCTGCCGATCGCGCCCGGCATCGGGGCCACCATCAACGGGGCCCGGCTGTGGCTGCAGGTCGGGCCGTTCTCGTTCCAGCCCAGCGAGGTCTCGAAGATCGCCCTGATGATCTTCTTCGCCGCCTACCTGGAGAACAAGCGGGACGTCCTCTCCCTGGCGTCGCGGTCCTTCCTCGGCATGAAGATCCCGCGGGCACGTGACCTCGGGCCGGTGCTCGTGGCGTGGCTGGCCAGCCTGGGCGTCCTGGTGGTGCAGAAGGACCTCGGCTCGTCCCTGCTGTTCTTCGGGATGTTCCTGGTCATCCTGTACGTGGCGACCCAGCGCGCGTCGTGGGTCGCGATCGGCCTGTGCCTGTTCATGCTCGGCGCGGTGGTGGCGCACAGCCTGTTCGGCCACGTCCAGGTCCGCGTCGACGGCTGGCTGCACGCCTTCGACGGCAACAACCCGTCGAACACGTCGTATCAGCTCGTTCAGGGCCTCTACGGATTCGCCGCCGGAGGCCTGACCGGCACGGGGATCGGCCAGGGCAGCCCGCAGCGGGTCCCCTTCGCCAACACCGACTTCGTCATGGCCAGCCTGGGCGAGGAGTTCGGGCTGACCGGCGTGATGGCGATCCTGCTGCTGTACGCGCTCGTGGCGGCCCGCGGCATCCGGGCGGCGCTCGGAGCCAAGGACCCGTTCGGCAAGCTGCTGGCGACCGGCCTCTCCGCGACCGTCGCGCTGCAGGTGTTCGTGCAGGTCGGAGGCGTCATGCGGCTCATCCCGCTGACCGGCCTGACACTTCCGTTCGTCTCCTACGGCGGTTCGTCCATCGTCGCGAACGCCGCCATCATCGCGCTGCTGCTGCGGATCAGCGACGCCGCGCGGCGCCTGGAGGAGCCCGTCCCGGACGCCCCGCTGTTCGACCCGAACGCCGTGGCGGAGAGCCCCACCCAGGTGGTGAAGACCACGTGAACACCCCGGTTCGCAAGGTCGCCCTCGCCTGCATGGTGCTGTTCGCCGCGCTGCTGGTGAACGCCAACTGGATCCAGGTGGGCCAGGTGGACCGGCTCAAGACCGAGCCGACGAACGCCCGCCAGATCACCGAGCGCCTCGAGCGCCAGCGCGGCGGGATCATCGCCGGCGAGACCGTCCTGGCCACGTCCGTCCCGGTCGACGACGAGTACAAGTTCCAGCGGCAGTACCCGAACGGGCAGCTCTATGCCAACCTGACCGGCTACTACACGCTGTTCACGGCCTCGGGCCTCGAGCGCTCCGAGGACGTCTTCCTCTCCGGCGACGACGACCGGCTGCTGGCGAGCCGGGTCACCGACCTGTTCACCGGGGAGGAGCGGCGCGGCGGCACGGTCGTGACGACCATCGACCCGCACGTCCAGCAGGCGGCCATGGACGCGCTCGACGGGCGCCGGGGCGCCGTCGTCGCGCTCGACCCGTCCACCGGGGCGATCCTGGCGATGGTCACGACCCCGTCGTTCGACCCGAACACGCTCGCGACCCATGACGAGTCAGCGGCGACCGACGCCTACCAGCAGCTGTCCACCAACAGCGACCAGCCGCTGCTCAACCGCGCCGCGCAGCAGACCTATCCGCCCGGCTCGACCTTCAAGCTGATCACCGCCGCGGCGGCGCTCGCGCACGGCACCGAGCCGGAGACCCGGGTCGCCGCACCGGATGAGCTCACCCTCCCGCAGAGCACCACAGTGCTACCCAACTTCGGGGGGGAACGCTGTGGGGACGGCCGGACCGATACCCTGACCCACGCATTGACCATCTCCTGCAACACAGCGTTCGCCCAGCTCGGGATCGATCTGGGCGACGACGTCCTCCGTGCCCAGGCGGAGGCGTTCGGTTTCAACTCGACGATCGAGGACTTCCCGCTCCAGCAGGCCCGCAGCGTCTTCCCGTCCGACCTCGACGGCGCGCAGACCGCGCAGTCGGCGATCGGCCAGTTCGACGTACGGGTCACCCCGTTGCAGATGGCGGAGGTGGTGGCGGCGATCGGCAACGGGGGTGTCCGGATGAAGCCCTATCTCGTCTCCGAACTGCGCGGGCCGGATCTCAAGCGGCTCGACCACACCGAACCGACCGAACTGAACAAGCCCGTCTCACCCGAGGTCGCCGCCAAGCTCACGACGATGATGGAAAGTGTCGTGACGTCGGGCAGCGGCCGCAAGGCCCAGATCGACGGAGTGGACGTCGCCGGCAAGACGGGCACCGCCGAGCACGGCACCGGCGAGCCACCGCACACCTGGTTCGTCGGCTTCGCTCCCGCCAGTGCCCCGAAGGTCGCGGTGGCGGTGATCGTCGAGGACGGCGGCGGCGAGTTCGCCACCGGCGGCGCCGTCGCAGCACCCGTTGCCAAGGAAGTCATGCAGGCCGCATTGGACACGCAACGATGAGCACATCCGCCAACAGTCCGTCACCGTCGCAGCCGTTCGCCGGCGCCGCCTCCCCCAACACCGTGCTCGACAACCGCTACCGCCTGGACGGCCGCATCGCGACCGGTGGGATGGGTGAGGTCTGGCGTGGCCTCGACCAGACGCTCGGCCGTCCCGTCGCGGTGAAGCTGCTGCGCCCCGAGTACGCCAGTGACGAGTCCTTCCTGGTGCGCTTCCGGGGCGAGGCCCGGCACGCGGCGCGGCTGTCCCACCCCGGTGTGGCCTCCGTGTACGACTACGGCGAGGTCTCCACCGCCGACGACTACCCGACCGCCTACCTGGTGATGGAGCTGGTGGAGGGCGAGCCGCTCTCCGCGCTGCTGCACCGGGAGAAGCGGCTGAGCCCCGACCGGATGCTCGACATCCTCGGCCAGTCCGCCGACGCGCTGCAGGCGGCGCACGCCCTCGGCGTCGTCCACCGCGACGTCAAACCCGGCAACCTGCTGCTCCGGACCGACGGAGCGGTGAAGGTGACCGACTTCGGCATCGCGCGCGCGGTCGACGCGGCCCCGCTGACCGCGACCGGGATCATGATGGGGACGGCGTACTACGTCTCCCCGGAGCAGGCGTCCGGGCGCCCGGTTACCCCCGCGAGCGACGTGTACTCGCTCGGCGTGGTCGCCTACGAGTGCCTGGCCGGGCGGCGGCCGTTCGACGACCGCAACCCCATCGTCGTCGTCATGGCCCACCAGCAGGACACGCCGCCGCCGCTTCCCTCGGACATCCCGTACCAGGTCAGGGCCCTGGTCGAGTCGGCGATGTCGAAGGACGCCTCGCGCCGGCCGAGCTCGGCGGGCGCGTTCGCCCGCTCGGCGGCCAGCATCCGGCGCAGCCTGTGGAACTCCGACGCCGGGCGGTGGAGCGGCACCCCGGGTGCCGCGGACGCCACCGCGCGCCATCCCGCGCCACCCGCGCCACCGCACCTGGGGCCGGTGCCCCCGCGGGCGCCGACCGCCCCACGCACGCCGTCGTGGAACCGCTCCGGCGGCGCGTCCTGGACCCAGCAACCGCCGCCGGCGGACCCGACCGCCGCGGCACCCGGCATGCCGGCCACCGCCCTGCAGCCCTCCCCGGGGCAGGGCGGCTCCGGGCCGGGCGCCGGGCGCGGCGGCGGCCCGGGACGGCTCTACGGGTCGGGCGACTACCCGCCCGACCCCCGCAACCCGTCCGACTACCGCAATCCGTCCGACTACCGCAACGACTATCCGCCCGGCGGCGAGCACGGCCCGGGGTGGCACGGCGGTCGGGACGACGGCGGGCACCGGGACGGCAGCGGGCATCGGGACGGCGGGCCCGGCGATCCGGCCAACACGCTCTACCAGCCGTCGCCGTCCTGGTCGGACCCGCCGGGCGACGGGCCGGGCGGCCGGGTCGCGCACCGCCGGCCGGGCGCCGCGGCCCAGCGCCGGCGGCTCCCGCTGCCGGTACTCATCGCGCTGCTGATCCTCACCGTGTTGGTGGTAGCAGTGATCACTCGCACCGTCGCCGAGGCGGGCGGTTCCAAGGATGGGGCGGCCGCCACGTCGAATGTGCTATATCTCACACCCGCGGAGGGTGAGATCGTCGGCCCGGCCGGCGAGGCGGCTGGCACGGTGGTGGCCGGCGCTGCAGAGCCGACGACGGGTGACAACCTGTGACGGATGTAACTGACAGGTACGAAGCTCAACCGAGACTGGTCGGTGAGCGCTACGAGCTCGGTGGCTGCATCGGCTACGGCGGCATGGCCGAGGTCTACCGGGGCCGCGACATCCGGCTGGGCCGCGAGGTCGCGGTCAAGACGCTGCGCGCCGACCTCGCCCGCGACCCGACCTTCCTGGCCCGGTTCCGCCGGGAGGCGCAGTCCTCGGCCTCGCTGAACCATCCCGCGATCGTCTCGGTGTACGACACCGGCGAGGACGTCATCAACGGGACCCAGCTCCCGTACATCGTCATGGAGTTCATCGCGGGCCAGACCCTGCGGGACGTCCTGCAGGCGCAGGGCGCCCTCGACGAGCGGCACGCCATGCAGGTCACCGCGGAGGTCTGCGCGGCGCTGGACTACAGCCACCGGATGGGCATCATCCACCGCGACATCAAGCCCGCGAACGTGATGCTGGCCTCCGACGGCTCGGCCAAGGTGATGGACTTCGGCATCGCCCGCGCCACCACCGCCACGACGTCGAACATGACCGCGACGTCCGCCGTGATCGGCACGGCGCAGTATCTCTCCCCCGAGCAGGCCCGGGGCGCGCGGGTGGACACCCGCAGCGACGTCTACTCCACCGGCGTGCTGCTCTACGAGCTGCTGACCGGCGAGCCGCCGTTCCGCGGCGACAACCCGGTCGCCGTCGCCTACCAGCACGTGCGGGAGATCCCCCCGCCGCCGTCGAGCCACGACTCCCGGATCTCCCCCGAGGCCGACGCGGTCGTCCTGAAGGCGATGGAGAAGGACCCCGACGACCGGTACGCCACCGCCGGCGAGATGCGCGACGACCTCGAGCGCGCGCTGAGCGGGCACCGCGTGCACGCCATGATGATGGGCGCGGGCGACGAGACGATGCTCGGCGGTGCGGGAGCGGGCACGGCCGGCACGGCGCTGCTCGGCCGCTCCGGCGGCGGCTACGACGACCGGTACGAGGGCGGCGGCTACCAGGGCCGCTACGACGACGGCTACGACGAGCCGGGCGGGTACGACGACGGCTACGGCGAGCAGACCCGCGTGCGCGGCGAGCCCTACGACCGCTACGACCAGACCGGGCCCGTCGACCGCTACGGCAACGCCGGCCCCCCCGGTCACCGCCCCGGCGACGACCGGGACCGTGAGGGCTCGTCGACCTGGAAGTTCGTCCTCGCCGGGCTCGGCGCGGTCGTCGTCTTCGTGGTGGTCGCGCTGCTCGCCTCCTCGCTACTCGGCGGCGGGGGCGGCGGTGACGACACGGCCGCGGCACAGGTCACCATCCCCTCCGGGCTGAAGGGCCAGCCCTACGACGCCGTCGTGGGCCGGTTGCAGAGCGAGGGCTTCACCGGGCACTTCGACAAGCAGACCCAGGAGAGCACGGACGTCGCCCCGAACTCGGTGCTGGAGATCTCCCCGGGCGAGGGCCAGACCATCGCGGCGGACGGCACGATCTCCATCACGGTGGCGATCGCGCCGGGCCAGGTGACCGTCCCGCAGGGCCTCGCCGGCATGACCCAGCAGGCGGCGACGGACGCGCTGACCGCCCTCGGGCTGCAGGCGTCGCCGATGCAGTACTACGAGGCGGCGAACCACGGTGTGGGCAAGGTCGAGAAGACCGAGCCCGAGGCTGGGCGCCCGGTCGACTCCGGTAGCTCGGTCACGATCTGGGTGGTCAGCTCGACGGTCAACGTGCCCAACGTGAAGGGCAAGAACGCGTCGGCGGCCATCTCCGAGCTGCAACGGTACGGCCTCACCGCCGTCCAGGAGACCGTCGTGGACAACGCCAGCCAGCCGGGCACCGTCTCCGACCAGAGCCCGGCCGGCGGCGCCGTCAACCGCGGCTCCTCGGTGAAGATCTTCATCGCGGCGCAGAACCAGCAGCCGGCCACCCCGACGGCGACCGCCACCACGCCACCGCCGACCGACACTCCACCGGTGATCATCGATCCGACGACCCCGCCGGCGACAACCCCGCCGGCGACCGCTACGCAGCCGGCCGGTGGCGGGACGCCGACGAATGGCCAGCAGCCCGGTGCTGCCGGGCCCCTCCGGGGAGCTCTGAACCGACCGAGCTCCTGATCAACGACTGACCCGCCCGCCTCCCAGCCCACCGTGAGGCGGGCGGGTCGGCGGGAGATCAGGCGAAGGCGGCCAGGCGCAGGGTCTCGACCTCGGCCGCAAGGGCGGGCGCCAGCCGCATGGCCGCGCCGCCGTCGCCGCAGATCTCCAGCCAGCGGGCGAGCATCAGGTGCCCGCCCTGGGTCAGCACCGACTCGGGGTGGAACTGGACACCCTCCAGCGGCAGCTCGCGGTGCCGCATCGCCATGACCACCCCGCTGTCGGTGCGCGCGGTCACCTCGATCTCCGCCGGCAGCGTGCTCTCCTCGACCGCCAGCGAGTGGTAGCGGGTGGCGGTGAACGGCGAGGGCAGGTCCGCGAGCACGCCGACGCCCTCGTGGTGGACCACCGAGGTCTTGCCGTGCAGCAGCTCGGGCGCCCGGTCGACCGTGGCCCCGTGGGCGACCCCGAGCGCCTGGTGGCCCAGGCACACGCCGAACAGCGGCAGCCGGCGCGCCGCGCAGGCGTGCACCATCGCGATGCTGACCCCGGCCGCCTCGGGGGTGCCCGGCCCCGGCGAGAGCAGGACGCCGTCGGCCCCCAGCTCGTCGAGGTCGCCCGGGTCGACCTCGTCGTTGCGGCGCACCACACACTCGGTGTCGAGCTGGCCCAGGTACTGCACCAGGTTGAACACGAACGAGTCGTAGTTGTCGACGACCAGGATCCGCATCGGGCCTCCCCGGAGCACGGCACCCGGTGAGGTCATCCGCCCGGGCGGGGAGCCGGACACCGGGCGCGGCGCGCCCTCGGGTGCTGGCTCCATCCTGCCTGACCCCACGGGGCAACCGAAACGATCACTCGATCAGATGATCACTGGCCGCCGGACGCCGACGGGATACCGGACGCGGGCCGGGCCACCGCCCCGGACCCCGTCAGCAGGCTCCCGGCGTACGCGGGCAGGACGACGTCCGGGCCGGACGTCACCTGGTACCCCAGGCCGTAGGCATCGACGTACTCCCGGTAGAGCAGCACACCGGGGTCGGTGTCCAGCGCGGCCCGCAGCACGTCGGGGTCACCGATCGCGCTGATCCGGAACGGGGGTGAGTACACCTGCCCCTCCAGCAGCAGCGTGTTCCCCACGCACCGCACGGCCGTCCGCGGGGTCACCCGGTGATCCATGATGGCCATGGCCTCGGCACCACCGGCCCACAGCGCGTTCACGACCGCCTGGACGTCCTGCTGGTGCACGACGAGGTCGTTCGGGCCGGGCGGGGGGACGCCGGGGGGCAGCGACCGGCCCCGGCTCTCCCGCGGCGCGTCGTCCAGCTCGACCGTGACCGCCGGCCCGCGCATCGCGGTGAGCCCCACCTGGGCCGCGAGCGCGGCACGACGGTCGAGCGGATCACCCGCCGCCGGCGCGGGCGGCGTGGGCGGTGCGGCCGGGGCCGCCGACGATGCCGGGTTCGCCGCCAGCGCCTCGCGCTCGGTCTGGAGCCGGTCAAGTTCCGCGTCCACCCGGCGGCGGTCCTGGGCGACCAGCCCGGCGACGCTGACAACCCCGGCGCCCCCGACGCGCCCGCCCGCCGATGGCCGCACGGCCGCCGCGGTGAGCAGCGCGGCGCAGGCAACGACCAGGCCGACCAGCGCGATCCGCCAGCCCGTGGCCCGCCGCCGCGCCGCCGGCGTGGGCGCCGGCCCTTCTGTCTTGTCCGTCTCGTCCGTCGTGCTTCCGGCCTTCCGTGCCGGGCCACCGCCGGGCAAGGCCCGGGTGCCGCGATCGTCCCCCGCCGCAGGCTACGCCGCGGACCACGCTCCGCTGCCAGGGCGGTCACTCGCGGCGCGCCGGGGCGCGGCGGGAGCGCCCGTCACCACGTCCGTGGCGGTGCACTGTCTACGCTGGTGGTGAACATTTGGACGGTGCCGGCCCGGCGGCCTGGTCGGCGCACCGTGAGAACCTGGTCACGAGGAGCCCGCAGTGCCCGAATCCCGACGCCGGAAGCCGAAGAAGACCACGGTGGCGGCCCCGCAGACCAGCACGCGCGCACCGAAGCGCAGGCCGCCGTCACCGCCATGGTTCGGCGGCATGATCCTGGCGTTCTTCCTGATCGGCATCGCCTACCTGCTCGTGTACTACTTCTCGAACGGCGGCGTGCTGGGGATGGAGAGCCTCGGCGGCTGGAACATCCTGATCGGCTTCGGTTTTGTCGTCGTGGGCCTCGCCGTGTCCACCCAGTGGCGCTGACCGGCCGGTTTCGGACAGCGCCCGGGGTGCCTGGCGGACCGGTCCGCCAGGCACCCCGACACAGGTGTGACTTGCACAGCTGTCATTCATCCACAACCGTTGTCCACAATGTGGATATCGGGGTTCTGAACCCCCATCCGGGTGGTTGTGTCCCCGGCGCCCGGTGCCCGGTGCTCAGTCCCGCGCGCCGGAGCCGGGCGGCGCCTCCGCGCCCCGGCGGCTAGGAGCGGGTGAAGGACTCCCCGGACTCGGCCCGGATCACGTACATGACCGCGTTGATCAGCGCCAGGTGGGTGAAGGCCTGCGGGAAGTTGCCCAGGTGCCGGCCGTCGGCCGGATCGATCTCCTCGGCGTAGAGGTCCAGCGGGCTGGCCAGGCTCAGCAGCCGCTCGCACAGCTGCCGGGCCCGGGTGAGCTCACCGATCTCCACCAGAGCGGAGACGAGCCAGAACGAGCAGATGAGGAAGGCGCCCTCCTCGCCCTCGACCCCGTCATCGGTCTCGTCCGTCCGGTAGCGCAGCACCAGGCCGTCCACCGTCAGCTCGTCGGCGATGGCGAGCACGGTCGCCTTCACCCGGTCGTCCGTCGACGGCAGGAAACCCAGCAGCGGCATCAGCAGCACCGAGGCGTCCAGCGACGTCGAGCCGTAGTACTGGGTGAAGACACCGCGGTGGTCGACGCCGTTCGCGAGCACGTCGGCGTGGATCTCGTCGGCGATGTCGTCCCAGCGGCCCGCGGTTCGCAGGTCACCGCGCATCTGCGCGAGGCGGCGCCCCCGGTCCAGCGCGACCCAGCAGAACATCTTCGACGAGGTGAAATGCCGCGGCTCGCCCCGGACCTCCCACATGCCGCGGTCCGTCTCCCGCCAGTGCGCGGCCGCCGCCTCCACCAGCCGGACCAGCACCGGCCACAGCCGCTCCGAGAGATAGTCCCGCGACCGGGTGTGCAGGTAGACCGAGTCGAGAACGGCCCCCCAAACGTCATGCTGGCGCTGCTTCGCCGCCTCGTTACCGACCCGCACCGGGACGGCGCCGTCATAGCCGGACAGATGCCCGAGAATCTCCTCGTCGATCTTCGGCTCGCCACCGACCCGGTACATCACCTGGATGTCGTCGGCGTGCTCGGCGACGTCCGCGATGAAGGAGAAGAAGTCGTTGGCCTCGTAGTCGAGCCCGAGGGTGTACAGGCCCCACAGGGCGAACGTGGAGTCCCGGATCCAGCTGTAGCGGTAGTCCCAGTTGCGCTCGCCCTGCGGCGTCTCCGGCAGCGAGGTGGTCGCGGCGGCGAGCAGCGCCCCGGTCGGGGCGTAGGTGAGGCCCTTGAGCGCCAGTGCGCTGCGCTGCAGGTGCCGGCGCCACGGATGGTCGGGGAACCGCCCACGCGAAAGCCACTGCCGCCAGAACTCGGTGGTGCTGTCGACGGCGGCGCAGGCCTGCGGATAGTTACCGGGCAGCAGCGGGTCCTCGGCCCGCCAGGTCATCGCCACGAACGCGGTGTCGCCCTCCCGCAACGTCGTCCGGGCCAGCGCGCGGCGGCCGTCGAACCCGAGCCGCAGGTCGGTGCGCAGCCGCAGCGCGACGCCCGCTGCCGGGTCGCCGGCCGGGAAGTCGTGGGTGATGATCCCGGTCGAGTAGTCCTCATCCTCGTACCGCCAGGACGCCGGGCTGCGGCCGTAGTCGAAGTTGGGCTCGCAGACGAGGCTGAGGTCGACGTCGCCGTGCTCGCAGCGGGCCAGCCGGAGCAGCACGTGGTCGGCGTCCCAGTCGCCCGGGGTGCGCCGGTGCGTCTTGGAGCGCCGGTGCGTCCGGTGCCAGCGGCCCACGACCAGGCAGTCGGTGACGATCAGCCAGCCCGTGGGCGTCTGCCAGGTCGTCTCAAGGACGTTCGTGCCGGGCAGGTACCGCCGGCCGGCCGGAATGAAGGTCCGGTCCGGTCCGAAGCGGAACCCGCCGGCCGAGCGATCGAGGACGGCACCGAACACGCTCGGCGCGTCCGGGCGTGGCACGCACATCCACTCGACGTTGCCGCTGGGCGCCACGAGGCAGTTCGTCTCGCAGTCGGAGAGGAACCCGTACTCGGCGATCGGCGGGAACGGGCTGCCCCCGCCACGCCGCGTCGGTGTGTGCGCCACCGCTCCCCCTTCACCCGCGCCGCCCGCGCGGCGCCGTCGCGTGCGACCGGACGCCGTCACCGACGGATCAGGGCAACCGTGTCGCTACTTTAAGTAAAGTTAAGAACGCGAATGGTAGCCGCCGGGCCGTGGTGCGCAAGCCCCCCTGCCGGGGAGTCGCCAAGGCGACAGTCAAGGTGACACCCGGTCGCGATGATCGACGAAGGCCTCCTCCGCGACCCAGCCGGCGAACCGGTCCGGGCCCAGCGCCGCCAGCGCGCCCGCGGTCTGCGAGGCGTGCGCCCGCAGCGCGGCGACCTTGCGTTCCAGCAGCCGTCCAGCCAGGTTCAGCCGTACCGCGAGCGCGCCTGGCGGGACGACCGGGCCGTCGTCGCCGTCGGGGTCCGCGCCATCCACCGCGATGCCGAGGAGTTCGTCGACGTCCCTCGTCCGCTCACGGTGGTCGGTCGACGCGGCCGCGTACAGCAGGCGGGCGCCGTCCGGGGCCGCCCGCGCGAACGCGGTGGTGGTCCAGGCCGAGACGGCGCGGTGGTCCGGATGGCCGGTGAACCCGTCCGACCCGAACGTCACGACGACCGCCGGGCGGAGCTCACGGATGATGCCCGCGATCCGCTCCACCGGGCCGGCTGATGCTGGACCTGGTGCACCACGCCGCCCCGCGATGGCCGGACGGAGCCACCCTCGTCGAGCTGGCGCCCGTCCGGGACGAGGCGACCGTGCCGTTCGCGCTGGCCCAGGCCCTCGAGGTCACGACCAGGGGGGACCTGCTCCGCGCGGTCATCGACTATCTGGCGACCCGCCGGCAGATCCTGGTGATCGACAACTGCGAGCACCTCCTGGACGCCGTCCGCGACCTGGTGGGCGAGCTGCTCCGCTGGGTACCCAACCTCACGGTGCTCGCGACCAGTCGCGCTCCGCTGGGAACGTCCGGGGAATGGGTGTTCCGCCTCGGGCCGCTGCCGCTGCCCGCCCCGGACACCGATCCCGCGGGCGCCGCCGCCGTTCAGCTGTTCCTCGACCGGGCACGCCAGGCACGGGGCGGCCGGGATCTGCCCGCGACGGCCCTCGAGGACGCCGCGGCGATCTGCCGACGCCTGGACGGGCTGCCGCTGGCCATCGAGCTCGCCGCGAGCCGGCTGACGGCGCTGAGCCCGGCTGACCTGCGCGCGCGGATGGACGCCGGGCTCGACCTCGGGCGAGGCCGGCGACCGCCCGTCGACGACGACCGCCATCACACCCTGCGCGGCACGATCGCCTGGTCCTACCGGCTACTCGACGCCCAGGCCCAGCGTCTCTTCCGCCACCTGGCGGCGGTTTCCGGCCTGTTCGACCTCTCGATCGCGGAGGCCGTCGCCGACGCCGTCACCTGCTCCGAGGATCCCGAGCCGGCGGAGGATCCGATCGCCGCCCTCAGCACACTTGTCGACGCGTCGATGGTGGAAACGGTCACCGACCCGGCCCATCCCGATGACGGCACCGCGTTCCGCATGCTGGACAGCATCCGCGCGTTCGGCCTGGAGGCCGCTCGGGCCGCCGGGGAGCTCGAGACCGCCCAGATCCTGATCGCGGCGTGGGCCCGCGAGTTCACCCGGTCGGCGGCGGGCGGCCTGCATGGTCCGGACGGGCCGCGCTGGGGCCGGCGGATCCTGACCGCGCTGCCCGTGCTGCGTGCCTGCCGCGAGCGGATGCTGAAACACGGCGACCTGGCCGGGGCGGCCCGGATCAGCATCGATCTCGGGGAGTTCGCGGCCTGGCACAACAACGCCGAGCTGTGGGCCTGGGCTCTGGAGACCGCGGACGACCCCGGCCTCGCCGAGCTGCCCGAGGCCCCGCTGCTGTACGCCGCGGCCAGCCACGCGGCCTGGCGGGCCGGCAGTCTCGGGAAGGCCCGCGAGCTGGCCGACCGGGCCCTCGCCACCGCCGTGGACGACGCCGGTGTCGCGACCGCCCGGTACGCGCTGGGCGTGACCGACCTCTTCGCGGGCGAGTTCGCCTCATCGATCGACCACCTCGTCGCGGCGGCCGCGCTCGACGCCGACCTGGCCGCCAACGAGATGGCCGTCGCGGCGTTGGCCGCGGCCTACGGCGGCGATGCCGACCGGGCGGACGCGCTGGTCACGCGGGCACGTCAGCTCGTCGGCACGTCGGGAGGGCCGATCATCTGGTCGTTCGTCGAGTACGTCCAGGCCGAGATCCACATCCACGACGATCCCGTTACGGCGCGCCGGCACGCCGAGCGTGCCCTGGCCGCGGCCCGCGCCGGCGGCGTCACCTTCGCGGTCGGGATCTCGCTGGTCACCCTCGCCTCGTCCGCGGTGCGGACGGGTGACCTGGCGACCGCGACCGCCCACTACCCGGAGGTGATCCGGCTGTGGCTGCGCACCGGTAGCTGGCCGCAGCAGTGGACCACGCTGCGCAACGTGGCGGACCTGTTCAGCCGGTTGGGGCGGGACGCCGAGGCGCTGCTGCTCTCAACGGCCGCCGACGCGGACCCGGACTCCTCCGCCGTGGTCGGAGCGGATGCCGAGCGGGTCCACAACCTGGTTGAGCAGCTGCGGGACAGGCTCGGCGTGGACGCGGTCGCGGCGATCCGGCGGCAGGCCGCCCAGCTGACCCGGCTGGAGGTCGTGGACCGCGCCCTGACCACGCTCGCCGAGCTGGAGCACCAGGGGGCCGGGACGCCCGCCCGCTCGCCCGCGCCACCTGTGGTTGGTTGACGTCCTCCCCCGCGTGAGCGCGGGGGATTCCAACTCCTACACACCCACCAGAAGGGGTGCGCAGTGTTGAGGTTCGCGGTTCACGGGCACGGCCAACGCCGCGCCTCCCCGCGCAGTCACGGCCCGTCCGGCCGCGATGTACCCAACCGCGATGTTCACCGCCGCGTTCACGTCGGCGTTGGCCGTGTACCCGCAGGCGACGCACCAGAAGACCGCTTGGCTCTCACGGTTCCCGGACGCCACATGCCCGCAGGCACTGCAACGCTGACTCGTGTACGCGGCAGGGACCTTCTCCACCCGGCCGGGGGCCTTCTCCTCCAACCGCGCGACGAGCAGACCCCAACCGTTAGCCAGAATGCCCCGGTTCAACCCGGCTTTCTGCCGCACGTTGCTTCCCGGCGCCTCGACGGTGCCCCGCGCAGAGCGGGTCATCCTCCCGATCTTCAGATCCTCGACACGGACAATGTCGAACCGGCGGGCGAGATCGGTACTGGTCTTCTCGACCCAGTCCTTGCGCCGGTCAACCTCCCGGGCACGCAGCCGTGCGATCCGGGCCTTGAGGCGCCCGCGCCGCTGCGACCCACGCCTGGCCCTCGACAGCCGGCGCTGCAACCGGACCAGCCGAGCCCGCTCCCCGGCTCGCAGACCCGGACAGGACAGCAGCTCCCCGGTCGACAGTGCCGCCGACACGACCACCCCACGGTCCACCCCGACAACCCCGCCCGTACCCGGCGCGGGGATCGGATGCGGGGCCACGGCGAACGCCACATGCCAGCGGCCCGCACGATCCCGCGTCACCCGATACGACCTCGCGCCCGGCACAGCACGGGACCAGCGGAACCTCACCCAGCCCGCCTTCGGGACACGCACCCGCGCCCACCGGCGATTCACCCGCCGGACGTCGCCCGGTTTCACCGCCACGATCCGGAACCCCTCACCACGTCTACGCCTACGGAAAGTGGGCCTGCGATGCGAACCGCGGAAGAAGTTCGCCATCGCCGTCGCGAAGTCACGCAAAGCCTGCTGCTGCACGATGACACTGCCCGCCGCCAGCCACGGATTCGCCGACCGGGCCTCGGTCAACTGCCGGTTCTGCTCCGCATAACCCGGCGCCCGGCCACGCCACGGCCGATACCACGGCTGCTGCTCACACGCGAGGTTCCACACGAACCGGGCATGCCCACAGTGCACCAGCAGGGCCTGTTCCTGCGCCGCATCGGGATACAACCGAAACCTGGACACAGCCACACCCTAACATCACCGTACAACGACGAAGAATCCGAACATCCCACTCTCGGACGACCCGCGCACCCGCCTCACCGAAATCGCGAAAGAAGACATCTAATTTCTACGCAACGAGATCATCCACCTGTTGCATTGCGCTTTTCGACGGCTGTCCGCCTCGCGGCGGATCGCCTGCCCCTGCCCCGCTCCGCGGGAGACCGAATTCCTCCCCGGCCTGAAGGCCGGGGCATCCTCCGGGAGCTCTGGTGAGGCGGATGAGCACACCCCCGGTCGACCTCTCGTGGTCCCCGCCGATCTGGCGGTGCGCGGCCTACGCCGCGGGCGGCGCGGTGCTGCTTGTTGTGGCCGCCGTCGAGGACCTCGCCTGGCGGGTCGCCTCCCTCGACGGCGCGGGACGGCTGCTGGTCGGGCTGGTCGGGCTGGGCCTGGTGGCACTCGCGGTCAGCGACGCGGTGTCCCGACCGACCCTGCGGCTCGGCCCCGGCGGGATCGACTACGTGGAGGGCCTGCGGCGGCGGCACCTGCCGTGGGCCGCGGTGATCGGCGCGCGGTCAGGCACCCTCACCCACGGACGGCGCCTCGTTCACCTACGAACCCTGGAGATCGAGACCATCGACGGGCCCGTGCTGCTCAGCCGCCGCGCACTGGGCACCGACCCGGAGCGGGTGGCCGAGGCCGTCGAGGAACTCCGCCTCCGTCTGGGCTGACTCCCGACGGCGGCAGGGGGCCGCTAGGCGAAGGCGGTGGTCAGGTCCGCGCTCTTGATGACGGCCGCCGCGAAGAGCAGGCCGACAAGCGCCAGCACCCCGGCCGCCTGCACGACCGTTCGGCGCGGCGGGACGTAGGCGTAGAGCAGGCCGACGAGCACCCCGGCCACCAGCCCCCCGACGTGGCCCCAGCGGTCGATGAAGGACAGCGTGAACGTGAGCGCGAAGTTGATCCCGATCAGGATCAGGATCTGCGTCGTGTCGGCGCGCAGCCGCCGGGCGATCACGTAGTACGCGCCGAAAAAACCGAAGATCGCGGTGGACGCCCCGACCGAGTTCACGGACACACCGTTCACCAGGTAGCTCAGGGTGTTCCCACCGACGGCGCAGGCGACGAACAGGGCTACCAGGCGAAGCCGCCCGAGAATCGCCTCGAGCTGGTAGCCGAGCACGAACAACGCGTACAGGTTCACCAGGACGTGCAGGTAGTTGACGTGCAGGAAGGCGGCGGTGAGGAGCCGGTAGTACTGGTCGTCCCACGCGAGAGACACGCCGTACAGGCGGAAGTCGGCGCTGAACTGGTTCAGGGAGCCGGAGTCGCGCGCCAGCCCGGGCAGGCCCTGCAGGACGAACGCGACGAGGCACAGGCTGATCAGAACCTGGGTGACCAGCCCGCGGCGACCGGCTCCCGGCCGGCCACCGAAGTCCGTCCGCGGCTCTCGGCGCCGCTCGGGGCGCCCGCCACCGCCGGCGCCGGACTCCTCCGGGCAGTGGAAGCCCACAGCCGCCGGGCGCATGCAGTCCGGGCAGATGGGACGCCCGCACCGCTGGCAGGTGACGTACGTCTCCCGCTCGGGATGCCGATAGCAGTGGGGCAGGCTCGGCGCTCCCGCCGGCGGTGGGGTCCACCCGGCGTGGCCGGCGGGCGGGCCGGTCTCCGGCCGCCATCCGACCTGCTCGTGCGGCGGGCCGCCCGACGCAGGGCCGCCGTTGGGAGGGCCGCCGTTGGGAGGGCCGCCGGCGGGCGGCGGCTCGCCTGCGGCGGGCAGGGGGGACGCGGGACGCGGGATCTCGGCTTCGCCGGCACTACCGGCCCCACCGGAACCCCCGGGCGCACCAGAAGAGCCTTCCGGCGCACGGGCCGGATCACCCGCTGGCGAGTCCGTCACCGCCGGACCCGCCGCGCCGAGCACCTGCGATCATCCCGGTCGGTCGCGCGCGCCGTCCCTGCCCTCATGATCGACGCTTCAGGCCGGGCGGCGTTCGACGACGATCTCCTGAACCACCACGTCGGTCTTGGGGCGGTCCTGAGCGCCGGTCGGCGTCTTACCGATCTTGTCGACGACGTCCGTCCCCCGGGTGACCTCGCCGAAGATCGTGTGCTTGCGGTTCAGCCAGTCGGTGGCCGCCGTGGTGATGAAGAACTGGGAGCCGTTCGTGCCCGGGCCCGCGTTCGCCATCGCGAGCAGGTACGGACGGTCGAACCGCAGGTCGGGGTGGAACTCGTCGACGAACTGGTAGCCGGGGCCACCCCGACCGCTGCCGAGCGGGTCGCCGCCCTGGATCATGAAGTTCGGGATCACCCGGTGAAAGATCGTCCCGCTGTACAGCGGGACACCGGTCTTCTTCTCGCCGGTCGCGGGGTCGGTCCACTCCCGGGACCCGGTCGCGAGCCCGACGAAGTTCTTGACCGTCTTCGGCGCGTGATCCGGGAACAACCTGATCTCGATGTCGCCCTGAGTCGTGCGCACCGTCGCGTACAGCTCCTCGGCCATGGGGCCTCTCTTCTCTCCGTCTTTTCGGCACGTACGGCGTGTCCTGGCCCCGATCGTATGCCGCGCCTCCGACCGGAACCTGGCGCGCCGCCCGCGCCCGGCTCCCGGACATCCCGACAGGCACGCCGGACGCTGCCCCGGACCCGGGCCGTACCCGAGCGGCACCACGGTCCGCACCCACACGGGACCACCGGTAACCGTCGGTACCCGGGACAGCACAGGGCATGTGTCACAAGGGTAGGTGACACGACCCGACGTCCCGCCGCGTTGTTAGGAGCCACCGAACGGGGTACGGGACACTGCACAGATCTTGACGGCGCGTATCAACACACGCCGGTGGAGCCGTGGCCGGCCGCCGGGCGCGATCCGGCACCAGGATCGCGACAGGCCACGACGCAATAAGCGAAGGGATGCCATGAGCACGACACTCAAGGACAGGCTCGCGCACGTGACGGACGCCGCGCCGGTGAGCGGGCTCCCTGGCGCGGCGAAGAACGCGGCGGATCGCGCCGGCGCGGCGGCGTCGAAAGCCGCGTTGAAGGCCGGCAGCACCGCGGGCTCGGCGGCGCACGCCACCCGTGACGCCAGCAGCACACTCGTGCACCGGGTCTCCGACGTCTCCGGCGCCGGGGGGACGGCCGCGGGCAAGGCTGCCGGCAAGGCCGCGGGGCTCGCCGTCGGCAAGGCGTCGGCGGTGTCGGGCCGGACGGCCCGGCGGATCGAGAAGGCCCGCTCCAGCGCGGAGCTGTCGGCCGAGCGGGCGCGGATGGCGACCGAGCTCCGGTTGGAGAAGTCGCGGTCGCGCAAGGCCGTCCGCTCCGAGTCGAAGGCCCGCCAGCGGGCCGACCGCGCTCAGGAGCTACTGGAGAAGCGACTGGAGAAGGCCGAGGTGAAGCTCGCCCGGGTGCACCGCCGCCGGCGGCGCGGAGTCGTGACGCTGTTCCTCATCGGCGTCGGCGCGGCCGCCGCCGTCGCGGCGCGCCGCTACCTGGCCAGCGCCGACACCGAGACGATCACGGCCGAGCCGGTCCCCCCGCTGCGCTCCGACCTCGCTGACGGTGTGGGCCCGGAGGTGACCTCCGGGCTCGAGGAGATGCCCGGCGTTGACACCATGACCGAGGCTGGCCGGCGCACCTGACCGGCGCGTGGTGCCCGGCCCTTCCTCGGGCCGGGCACCGCCTGCCGTCGGCTCAGACGCCCCGCTGGTTCCGATACCGCCGGCTCGTCCGACGCCGTCAGTTCAGACGTGGCCGGGAACGGGCTGGGATGCGCCCTCGGCTGCACCGGCCGACTCCAGCCGGCCGGCGGCCGGCGTGATCATGAACAGCCCGGCGAGCATCGCTGCCAGGCACATCCCCGCCCCGACCAGGAGGGCGTCGGCGTACCCGGCGACCGAGGCCTCGATGATCGCGGCGGGCGAGGGCCTGGCCGACCCGGCGGCGCTGGCCGCGTCCGCCGCGTCCACGCCGGCAACCGCGACGGCGGTGAGCGGGACGAACGAGATCCCGACCCCGAAGCCGAACAGCACCGTCGCGGGCAGCAGCAACGTGGGGTAGGACGAGTCCGCCGACAGGGTCGACAGCCAGAAGAGCGGGCTGTAGCCGAGCACGCCCTGCACGAACAGGGTGAGGAAGTAGAAGACGCCGAACATCGCCACGGCGACGGCGAGAATGATCAGATTGGCACCGCCGCGATCCCGGTTCCGGAACAGCCACAGCGGAACCAGCGGCTCGCGGCACATCGCCTCCCGGAGGAGGAAGAGCCCCAGGAGCGCGACCCCGCCGATCAGGCAGAGCAGAGTCAGCGCGTCCGACCATCCGTGGGTGGTCGTCCTGGTCAGGCCGTAGACGCCGACCGTCACACCGGCGGTGACCCCGACCGCGCCGGGGAGGTCGAACGTTCCCGTCCGCCGGGGTGCCTCGGTCAGGACCCGCGGCGCCAGCAGGGCCACAAGCAGGCCGATCGGCGCGTTCACGAACAGGACGAAGCGCTGGGAACATAACCGGGGCCGCCGACGGAATTCGGCCACGAGTCTGCCGCCAGCCATATCCCCAGGAAATGTGACTCTGATCACATATTGTGAGGAGTCTCCCGGCCACCGCCAGCTACAGCATCCCGGGGAAGATCAGTATTCGTGCTGGTCAGGGCACTTATTTCATAATGTCCCGGTGCATCCGCGGGCACCGCCGGGTTCCGCGGTGCCACCGGCGCGATCCGCCGGTACGCCGCGCCCACCGGCGGGCGGGGGTCGGTGTCACCCCGGTTCGGCCAGAAGGCCATCGCCCGCTCCGCCATCGCCGTGATCGTCAGCGAGGGGTTCACCCCGAGGTTCGCCGGCACCGCCGAGCCGTCCACAACGTGCAGGCCGGGATGGCCGAAAACCCGGTGATACGGGTCGATCACGCCCCGGGCGGGATCAGCGGCCAGGACCGCCCCGCCGAGGATGTGCGCCGTCAGCGGGATGTCGGCCAGCTCGGTGATCGCGCCTCCCGGATGCCCGCCCAGCCGCTCCGCCACCAGCCGCGCCGCCTGGTTGCCCTCCGGTATCCAGGTCGGGTTGGACTCCCCGTGGCCAGCGTGGCTCGTCAGCCAGGACGTCCCGAACGGCCCGCGGCGCCGGCTGACGGTGAGCGAGTTGTCCCGGGACTGCATGACGAGAGCGATCATGGTTCGCTCCGACCACCGCCACGGCAGGGCGAGCAGCGTGAGGTACGGGCGGCGGGCCAGCAGCAGCAGGTGCTTCGCCCAGCGTGGCAGGGAGCCTCCGCCGTCGGTCATGGCGCTCGACAGGAACGCCATGAGGTTGCTGCCCCGGCCGTACCGGACAGGTTCCACGTGCGTGTGATCGTTCGGGTAGAAGGACGACGTTATGGCCACCCCCCGGGTGATCCGCCCATCCGGCCGCAGCCGGGTCGCGCCCAGGATCGCCTCGGAGTTCGTCCTGGTCAGGTGGCCGACCCGGTCGGAGATGCCGGGCAGGTGCCCCTGTTCGCGCATGCCGAGCAGGAGGCGCTGGGTTCCCAGGGCGCCCGCGGCGAACACGACCTGGCGGGCCGTCCAGCGCCGCGCGTCCCGCCGCCGGCTGCCGGTGCGGACCGTCTCGACCTCGTAGCCACCGCGCCCGTCGGGGCGCACCGAGCGCACGGTCGTGTCCGCCACGATGCGGGCGCCCAGCCCTTCGGCCAGGTGGAGGTAGTTGCGGTCCAGGGTGTTCTTCGCGCCGCGCCGGCATCCCGTCATGCACTCGCCGCACTCGACGCAGCCCGTCCGGGCGGGGCCGGCGCCGCCGAAGTAGGGATCGGGAACCGTCACCCCCGGCTCGCGCTGGCCGTCGCGGCCGAAGAACACGCCGACGTCGGCCAGGCGGAAGGTGTCCCCGACACCCATATCCCGTGCGACGTCCCGGAAGACCTCGTCCGCCATGGTCATCGACGGGTTCCGGGTGGAGCCGAGCATGCGCTCGGCCTGGCCGTAGAACGGCCCGAGCTCGGCACGCCAGTCGGCGATGTCCGCCCACTGGGGATCGTCGTAGAAACCGTCCAGGGGCCTGTACAGCGTGTTCGCGTAGACGACCGATCCACCGCCGACCGCTGCTCCGGAGAGCACCAGCACCCGCCCGAGCAGGGTGATCTTCTGGATCCCGTGGCACCCGAGCCGCGGAAGCCACAGGTACCTGCGGATGTCCCAGCTCGTCTTCGGCAGTGTCGCCGGGGTGAACCGGCGGCCGGCCTCGACGACCGTGACGCGGTAGCCCTTCTCGGCCAGGCGGAGCGCGGTCACGCTGCCCCCGAACCCGCTGCCGATCACCAGAACGTCGCAGTCGTCCCGACGCTCGATGTCCGCGCCCGACCGCTCGGTCTCGTCGCCTCCCATGTGCCCCATCATGCCGCCAGGCATGCAGGTGCGCCGGGACACCGGGAACGGAGCGTGACGGACGACCATCGCGCTCTACTCAATCTTCCGTGAGCGGCTCCGCTTCCTGGCTCGTACCGTTCTGCACGCCCGCGGTGCCCGGCGGGGTCTGGGCCGATGAGCCCTCAACAATCGAGTCACCGCCCACCAGGTCACCAGGCTCCGAGTCACCGGCCGCCGAGTCACCAGGCTCCGAGTCACCGGCTGCTGAGATACCGGCCGTCTGGAGTCGCTTCGCCTCCTCGTTGCGTCGGGCCTCCTCCGCTCCGGCGGCCGCCGCCGCCGCGATCGCGGCGAGATCCGGCGGCGGGGGCGGCGCGGCAGGCGACTGTTCCACCGGGCCCGCCCGATTCACCTGACTAGCCGATTTAGCCGAACTCGCCTGGTTCGCCACGACGCCCGAGGTCGAGGCCGGACGGGCCGGCGGCGCCGGAGGGTTCGCGGCGGGGGAATGTTCGGGTCGCGCCGAGCCCGCCTTCGTCGCGGCGGCGGTGGTGACCGCCGCGACCGGACCGGCCGGTAGCGGTCCGGCGGCCCGCACCGGGGTGGACATTCTCGCGGACGCCCCCGCCGCGGACGGCCCAGGCGCCGACGGCGGTGCCGGTCGCGGCGGACGTTCCGGGGCGGCCCGCCAGCCCAGGCAGGACTTGCAGCCACACTCGGTCACGCCCAACGGCAGCCGGTCCATCCGCCACCGGATGTTGTCGGCCACATCGTCGCCGTTCACCCAGACACCGTTGGCGACGAAGTTGACCAGGTGGGTGGCCAACTCCACCGGAGCCCAGTCGCCTTCGGAGAGAACCTCGTAGACCCGCCTGTCCAGCTCCGCGAAGTCCTCGACCTGGCAGCGCAACATCTTCGCGAGGATTTCGATCACCTGGCGGGTTGCCATCCGGATCTCGTCCACGACAGGTGACTCGACCGGTTCCGGCTCAGCTTCCGGCTCAGCTTCCGGCTCGGGTTCCGGCTCCGGTGCCGCTGCCTGCGGCTGCGGCTGCGGCTGCGGCTGCGGCTGCGGCTGCGATTCAGGCGACGGTGCCTCGGCGGTCGGCGCAGTCGTAGCCGGGGCGGGCGCGGGCGGCTGAGGCGCGGGCACCGTCGGCTGGGATGCGGGCGCGGTCGGCGCAGGCGGCTGAGACACGGGCGCGATCGGCCCGGGCGCCGTCGGCTGAGGCGCGGGCACGGGCGGTGCAGGTGTGATCGGCGGCTCGGCGCTCGTCGCGACCCCGCGGAGGGAGGCCTCCGGCGCCCGGGCCGCACCGGCTACCCGCTCGCTCACGGGGACGATCGGCCGCGGCCCGAGTGAACGGCCCGAGGCCGCCGATGCCGAGATGGCCGACGCGGACGCCGACTGTGCGGACGCGGCTGGCTGTGCCGCCGGAGACTGTGCCGCGCCGACGGCCCCTGTCGAGATGTCGGACACCGCGCGGACCGGGCCGCCCGCTGTTCCGGCGGCGACGTCGGAGCCCATCTGGCCGCCACCGAACGGCACGTAGCTCGTCTCGCCGACGGCCATCGGGCGCGCCTCGTCCACCTGCTCCGGGCCGGCCGCGGAGGCTGTGTCTCCCACGGTCACCGGCGCCACCGAGGACGCGGCCGCGATCACGTCCGTGACCGCCGACGGGGGGAGCGTGCGCGGCTTGCGCCGCACCCGGACAACCCCGCGGCCGCCCGCGCTGTACGTCGCGCGCTTGCGGCGGCGGACGAGCGCCGGCCGCTCCAGGGTTCCGGAGGCGAGGCACCCGAAGCCCCGGCCGGGCTCCGACGGCCCGCCCGGTGCCGGGGGGGTCGTGAGCATGCGATCCGACGACGTCACCGCGGCGAGGCCTGGGGTGCGGCGGGCCGGCGCGGCGGTCGCGCCAACCAGCTCCGTGTCACGCTGCTCGGCCCGCTCCGTGTCCCGCGGCTCGACGTCCTCGCCGGCAAGCCGGTAGCCGCCCGCACGCGCGACCGCGACGGGCACGCTCAGCAGGTACCGCGCCGGCCGGCCGGCCGCGGGCCGGGTGATCGTCACGAGCCAGCCGTTCGCCCGCAGCAGCGACAGCTGCCGCTGCACGTGGGTACGGCTGAAGTTCGTCTGCTCGCAGAGCAGCGACAGGCCGGGCGAGGTGACGTAGGCACCGCTCGGCGCCGGCCGGTCCGCCGGGGCGCAGTGCGTACAGATCGTGAAGGCGACGAGCTTCATCGCGGGCGTGACGCCCGACTTGACGTTCAGGAGAGCGTCGTGCCAGTCCGCCGTGCTCGCGACCGGGACACCTCGATCGGGAGTACTGACCATCACTAGGGCGCCAGGAATGACTAACTGGGTCATGGTGTCGGAAGCCACGTTCCTCCTTCCCTCAGATGGCGGGCGTCTCCCGGTGCCGGAGGCCGCCGCCCCCGCGGCTCCTCCGCTCGCGACCGACCGGTCACGGGTACGTAGCCGCCGACTGGCGCGTTCGATGGTCTTTGGTATCAGTCGTGGAGGCCGTCCGGTGATGCTGAGATCGCGTTGTTGTGCGGTCTCGTAGTTGTCCGATCGCTTTATCGGGCATTTAGCCAGGAACTCAGGGCGCGCGCTCCCAGGGGCACGGCGCTCACCCCCGGAGCGCGCAGGTTGTCGAATGCACCTTTGTCATCTGAGCCAGGCCGCTCCGGCAGCACCCGGAACCCCGGCGGGGAGACAACGATACGCGGGCCTTCGTCCGCTCACGTACGTTACTCCGCCCCCCGCGGCGACGCGCCGGGGCCGACCACCGCCCACCCACGTCCAGAACACAGCTCCCTCACCGCGTCGTGTGACCGCGAAGTCACCGGGTGCTCCAACCATCGGTGGTGACCTCGATGCGCGGACGCAGAGCATACAAAGAGCGCACACCGGCCGGGGAGAGAATCATCCGTGCCAGTCCGGAATGATCGGCACCACCCGGTTGGGCCCGCCGGCTCCGAGCCAGACTGCGCACAGCGAGGCCACGCTCCGGCCACGGCGCATGATTCGATCGAATTTTCTCTGCTGCGCCGAGGTCAAAAAAATCTCACGAATCACAACGTTGAGGATCTTTATTCGCAATCATCGGCACACATCGGAGTCGGGCTCAACCCAAAAAAGCGACAACTGATTGATGTCACAGTGGTGTCCGGCCGCCCGCCACCCCCACCCGGCAACAACGATCTGCTCGCCAGACAGCCCGGGTTCCCGCTCGGCGAGCCGGGTAGGTCCGCTCCGACGGCACGTCCCGCCGCCGTCGCCGAGGCGCGACCCGGGACGGACAGATCGCGCCGAGCAGGAGGACAACGATGACCGACGGCGCCCTGACCGGAACGCAGGCGGACCAGACCCCGGAACGAACCGGCGCGCCGGCGATCGAGCGGCACAGCGGACCTACGGTGGGCACAGCAGCCGACATAGTGGTCGGGATCGACGGCTCCCCCGGCTCCGCGGCGGCGTTGACCTGGGCGGTCGCCGAGGCCAGCCGGCGCGGCCTGCGGGTGCGCGCCGTCCTCGGGTCCTGCGCCGACGAGCAGCCCACCGCTGTACGCAGGTCCGCCGACGCGATCGCCGGGCCGCACGACGAGGCCACCTTGGCCTTCGCGGCCAGCCACCTCCTGCATGAGACGATCGGCGCCGCCCCCATCCCCGCGGGACTCGAGGTCCTCGAGGAGGTGGTGGACGCTCCTGGCGCCGAGGCCCTGCTCACCGCCGGCCGGGACGCCGCCATGATTGTCGTCGGAGCACGCGGGCGCGGGCTCCTGCACCGCCTGCGGCTCGGATCGGTGAGTACGTCCGTGGCCGTCCATTCCCCCGTGCCAGTGGTCGTCGCGCGACTCCCCCGTTCGGGGGATGCCGGCGAGCCCGATGCGGACGGCCTCGCCGGTGCCGGGCCGGTCGCCGACGAGCGGCTGAGCCCCACGAGCGCACCGAGGCAGGGCACGCCGCACCGGCGGCCGGTGGTCGTCGGGGTCGACGGCTCACCCAACTCGCTGGCCGCGCTGCGGTGGGCCGCGGTCACGGCGGCACTGCGTGGGGCACCGCTGCATGTCATCCACAGTTGGCTCGCCGCGGTCCCCCTCCCGTTCGCCGAGACGTCCGGGGAGATCGTGCAGGCGCTCGAAGGCCAGGCGCGGGCCGTGCTGGACGAGTCCATCGAACAGGTCCTCGGCCCGATCCCCGGCGGCGAGCCAGGGGAGCCCGCCGAGCCGGGCGGTACGGAGCCCGCCGTGCTCCGGCTCGCCGCTCCGGCACCCGGCTCCGGGGAGATCGACGTCTACCGTCAGCTGATACCCGCCTCTGCCACCCGGGCCCTCCTCGAGGCCAGCCACGACGCCGACCTGCTGGTCGTCGGAGCCCGGGGCAAGGGCGGATTCGCCGAGCTCCTCCTGGGCTCGGTCAGCCACCAGACGATGCTGCACTCCGCCGCCCCCGTAGCGATCATCCGGGCCTGACGCCTGACGCCTGACGCCCAGAGAAGGTCGCTCATCGAGCCGGCGGACCGCGGCCGGTCGAAGCCCACTGGACGCCCGCCAGCGCCGGCTTCAGACCGTCCCAGTCGTGCCACTCCAGCCGGTCGTCGGTGCCGGCCTGATCCCACGGGTTACGGAGGAGGGCCTGCCCCGTCCGCGCGTCCGCCTTCAGCACCGCGTAGGCGTGGTTGGGCACCAGCCCGCAACCCGGCGGCAGGTCCGAACGCGTCACGACGGTCACCACCCCACCGGCTGCCAGCCTGGCGGCGAGCTCGTCGACACCCACGGCGGACGGCGAGCGGCGGACCGCGGCTGTGCCGGTCAGGTACTCCATCGCGGTGGCGGGGTCACCGCCCTCAAGACGCGCGTAGCTGCCAGCCATCCGCGCACAGGCCTTCTCGTAGAGCGCGGCCCAGAGCTCCGGCTCGCCCGCGGCGTTGTCCGCGTCCGCGGCGATCTCCTGCCCGGCCCCCGCCCGGGCAGGCAGGCTTCTGGTGACCGTGACCGGGACCGCGCCGGTAGGAAGGTGGACGGTGACGCTGACCGTCCCGTTCGGGTTCTCCCGCAGATTGCGGCGCAGCAGCCCCGGATCGGCCTGCGCGATACCGATGAGCGCGGCCAGGAGGTAGCAGTCCCCCACCGCGCCCTGGCCGACGTCCGACGGGGTGACACCGCTCGCCCAGACCGGATCGCGACCGTGGTCGCGCATCGTCAGGTCGCCGGTGGACGGCGGATGCCCCGCGGTGTACGCCCACGGCCGGTACCGCCCGCCCATGGGCGGTTCGAGGCCGGGGAACAGCCGCGCGATCTCGGCCACCATCGACGCCGGCGCCCCGCGCAGGAGCAGGTCACCAAGGGAGAAGACGGCCGGCAGGAGGCCCAGCGTGCGCAGCTCCACCCGGGTCGGCGCGATACGGACCGCGGCGGCGAGCACCTCCAGCGGGCGCCCCCGCAGCCCGCCGATGACCGCCCGCAGCTCGGCCGGGCCGAGCCGGCCCAGCCGGGTGGACAGCTCGCTCAGCTCACGCGGATCGAGGCGGAACGGGTCCGCGCCGATCGACGCGGTCAGCTCGGCCACGGTGCGCGCTGTGTCCGCGCCCGCCGACCGCGGTTCGGTGAGCCGGGCGGCGTGCTGCATCTCGGGACCCGGCGCCCGCTCCACGGCCGGAGCGGATGTCGCAAACCCGCCGGACCCGCCGAACCCGGCAGACGCGACAGACCCGCCAGACGCGGCGTAGGCCAGTCTGCCGTCGATGGCGCCGGCCATGTCGGGTGCCTCGGCCGCCACCCGGTCGAGGCCCCGACAGCACCCCTCCGCCACCAGGGCACCACCCATGTCACCGGGCAGGGCGTGCGCGACGCGCCTAACCTCGGCCGCGAGCCGGGCCGCGTCGTCCGCGGCCCGCCGGAGCCGGCGGGCCAGCTCCGCGAGCCGCTCCGGAGAGAAGGCAACGTCCACGACGGCCGGATGAGAGACGGGCGAGCGCGGGGCGCTCACCGCCGCCGGCCCGAGCGTCACGGCTCCCCAGGCGCCCCGAGCCGCAAGGAACTCCAGACGCACCGCCTGCTCCCGCGCCGCACGGGCGCCGGCCGCGAGCGCGGACGTCCACTCGTCGATGCGGCCATGGCAGCGGCGCTGCCAGGGTGACCGCCAGGTCTCGTCGTTGTCCAGGACGATCACCGGCGCAAGCAACGACGAGCTCTCCACCGCGACCCGGCGCAGCACCGCCGCCGCGGCGGCGACCGGAGCCCCTTCGATCCACTGCCCTTCGATCCACTGCCCTTCGATCCACTGCCCTTTGATCGACAATGGTCACACTCCGACCACATCTGTGACACGAAACGTGATGACCAACGGTATCCGCGCTCCACCCGCGGTAGACCAGCGCGTCGGTAGAGGACAACAGACAGTTCCGCCAGCCAGAGCAGCGGCCGCAGGTCGAGGGCGGCGCTAGAGGCCGGCCGCCGCCATCACGCGCAGGCACCGCTTCTCGAGGTGTGTGACGACCTGCCAGTACTCGCGGAACGCCGGGTTGGTCGTCTGGCCGTGGTGGTAGCGGAAGTAGATCTGCTGCGCGATGACAGCCAGCCGGAACAGCCCGAACACCTGGTAGAAGGGCCATCTGCCGACGTCCAGTCCGCGCCGTGCCGCGTAGTACTCGACGATCTCCGCCCGGGTGGGCATGCCGGGGCTGTGGGTCGGCTGGCGCCGGGTGAGCCGGAAGAGGGCGTCGTCGTCAGCCTGCACCCAGTAGGCGAGGGCACCCCCGAGGTCCATGAGCGGATCGCCGAGGGTGGCCATCTCCCAGTCGAGGACACCACTGATCCTGGGCAGGCCGTCGTCACCGATGCGGGCCACATCGAAGACCACGTTGTCGATGCGAAAGTCGTTGTGGATGACGCAGGTGGCGACGTCCTCGGGGGCGTACTCGGTGAGCCAGCGCATGACGACCTCGAAGGAGGGCACGTTCGGCGTGCGGGCGTCCCGGTAGCGCCGGGCCCAGCCGGTGAGCTGCCGATCGACATACCCGGCACCGCGCCCCAGGTCGGACAGCCCGTAGGCGACCGGGTCAATGTCGTGCAGGGCGACCAGGAGATCCACGACCTGGAAGGCCAGCCGGCGCGTCCGCTCCGGATCGAAGGTGAGTGAGCGCGGGAACTCCGAGCGCGGGATGACGCCGGGCACCCGCTCCATGATGTAGAACTCCGAGCCGATCACCGTGGGGTCGTCGCAGAAGGCGACCATCCGCGGGACGTACCGGAACGCCGGGCGCAGCCGGGCCTGCACCCGATACTCCCGCGCCATGTCGTGGGCGCCGGACGCCTTCCGCCCGTGCGGCGGCCGCCGCAGGACGAGGTCGCGGTCCTCGTAGCGCAGGAGATAGGTCAGATTGGACGCGCCGCCGGAGAACTGCCGGACCTGCGGGCGGCCCGGCGGCGGGATGGAACGGGCGACCGGCGGGCGCTCGGTCAGCACCCCCGCGCCGGTCGCGACCCCCATCTCGGCCGCGCCGACCGCGGCCCGCTCCTGCAGCCGGCGCCGAAGCCAGCCGTCCACCGCGGGTACGTCGAACGCGTCCTCGTCGCGCACCGGGCGTGACCCCGCGAGATCATCCACCGCCATCCGCCGAGCCTAGTGCCGGGAACGGCTGTCCGACCGGGGCATCGGCAGGAGTGACCGCGGACGATCGGCGGCGGTCAGCCGCTCTCGCCGTCGGCGGATTCCACCGCGGCGACGTCGGCCCGCGCCGCCGTGGGCGGACGGTCCTCCGGCTCGGTGCCGCCCGATGGGAGCGGGCCCGGTGGGAACGGACGCTGTGCGGGCAGGTCAGCGCGGGGAGGCCCGCCGCGCGCGGCGGGAAGCACCGCCGCGAAGACCACGGAGGAGGGCACGCTCACCGGGTGGTCCGTACCCGTCCCGTGGTCTGTTCCAGTCCGCGGATCCGCATCAGTCGTGTTCCCGACACCCGCGCCGACACCCACGCCACCGAGGGCTCCGGACGGCGAGCCGGCAAGCGACGCGGTGGCCTCACCAGCCCGTCCCCACAGCCGCTGGCCGGCGGCGATGGTCCACAGTCGCATCCGGGCGTGCGCCTCGAGCCGGGTGAGCTGAACCGCCGTGGCCACCAGGCTGCCGCCGATCACGCCGTCCAGCCAGTAGTGGTTCCCGGTGATCACGACGACGACGGTTGTGATCACCGGGTGCGCGATGATGAGCCACCGCGCGCGTGAGCGCAGGATGCTCACCACTCCCCAGGCGACCAGGATCGACCAGCCGACGTGCAGGCTCGGCATGGCCGCGTACTGGTTGGCCACCGTGTCACCGGCGGTGTACGGGGACGGCCCGAAGACCGCGCCGGTGTCGACGAGGGTGACGTGCGGCAGCTCCTGCGGCAGGAACCGGGGCGGCGCCAGCGGGTACAGAATGTGGATCATGAGCGCGGCGCCGGTCGACACAAGGATCACCGTGCGCACCCGGGGCCAGTGGTCCCGGTGGCGGATCATCACCCACAGCAGGAACGCGATCGACGCCGGGAAGTGGACCCCGATGTAGAAGCGGTTCGCCAGCTCCAGCAGCTCCGTGGAGTGCAGCGCGAGTTGCTGGACCGCGGACTCGTTGGGCAGGTCGAGCAGGCGTTCCAGGCTCCAGACGTCCCGCGCGTTGGCCAGCGCCTCGGGCTCCCGGCCGACGGCCATCTGCCGCCCCATGCGATAGATCATGTAAAGCGCGGCGAGCAGCAGCACCTGGCCGACGAAGAAGAGCGTCGTGGCCGCCACGCGACCGGTGCGGGTCGCCCGCCACCCGGCGCTCCCCGAGCCGACCGTGACAGACCCGGTCGCGGACCCGGCCCGCCCGTGCGAAGGAAACGGAATGCTCACCATGAGCCGCCCCGGTGCATCTCACGCCCTCCCGCCGACATGCCCCGTTAACCTCACGTTCCTACCGGCCGATCGGTAAGTAGAGCAAGCTCCTGGGAAGTGTGACCCCGCACTCATCCCCCGGAGACGGCCACGCGCTGACCCTCAGTCGCCACGCTCGTTGCGGTCCGCCATCAGCCCGGCACGCATGCGACACGCCGGTCGCCACGACGGGTGACAGTGAGATAAACCAACGGCGAACAACCCTCGGCTATTTCCACCACATCGGGCACTTTCGCCCACCGTCGTGTCAGATGCCCGACACCTGTCAGCCACACTTGTGCCCGGCTTGGGCACCGGCATGCCAACGACATGCGGATTCGGTGGTCCGTGGGCGAAGTGTCCGGACTGGACCCACCGTGCACGTCAGGGCGAGACATGGCGCACACCAGGACGTCGGAGCCGAAGAGTATAGCCGAAATCACATAGTCAGCTCACAGCCGAGGCCGCCGCGGCCGCCGCGACACCACCCGACTTCCCGCCCCCCCGCGCAAAATTGATGAAACGGACCTTCGCGGCGTTCCGCCCCCTCCAAGCTGCCCGTGGCCGCGAACCGTGTTACTCCGGAACTACCGCTCCACCGGGGCGGCGCCGGCGCTCGCACCCCGGGCCGGCCGCGCCGGAGGAGCCCGCCGGACAGCCGTGGCGGGCGCGCAGCGATGCGCGTCGCCTCGGTCGGCGGCGTTGCGCACCAATGGCCGAAGGGAGACACATCATGTACGCATCCGTCGGGGACCGCTTCGTCGTCCACGGCCGGACGGTCGGGTGCCCTGAGCGCCATGGGGTGATCACCGAAGTCCGCGGCGTCGCCGGTGGCCCTCCGTACCTGGTCCGCTGGGATGACGGCCATGAGGGCCTGTTCTTCCCGGGTGCCGATTCCACGATCGAGCTGCGGCCGGCGCGGGAGCACGCAAGGGCCTGACAACACCTGACCTGACAGCAACCGACAGCACCTGACAGCAACCGAAGGCGCCCGTCGCCCGGTCCGCCGGGCGTCCGGGCACCTCGCCCGGACGTGACGGACGCTCCGCACATTTCCTGAGCGCCCACACACGCTCGTCCGGACACCCGTTTTTCCGGAGATCGATAGACCGCACGTGCAGTGCCGATCCGAACCCGGCGCACCCGCCCGTACCGGCGGGACTCCTCCTACCAGGGTCCAAGTCCCGCTACCAGCATCAACTGGTCGGTGGTGAGCGGAACCGCCCGAGGCCGTATGCCGGCCTCGGGATGATTTCCTCCCTCGCAAGGGTCGGCATGCGGATGTGACGTGCGCTATACACCTTGGAAACCGTTCACGGACGGACCTCACGGGCCCCCGCGAACATCTTCGATCCCCGGAGCAGCCTGATGCCAAGCTCGCCAGCGCCGTCCGACCCGTCCGCCCCATCTGGTGGGTCGGCGCGATTCTGGTCGGGCCTCGGACGCACGGTCGGCCGCCGGACGGGCATGGTGGCCGTGGTGGCCTTGATCATCACCGCGGTGCTCGGTCTCGGCCTGACCAAGCTGGAGTTCACCACCGGCCAGGACAACTATCTCAATTCCGACTCGCAGGTCGCCAAGGACAACGTCGCCTACCAGAACCTCTTCGGCGGCCAGGCGATGATCGTCCTGTTCACCACGAAGCCTGGTACGGATCTCGTCGACCTCTTCACCACCGACAATGTCAAGAAGTTCCGCGATCTCTCCGCGCGGCTGGAGAAGGACCCGCGCATCGAGAGCGTGATCACCCCGCTCACCGCGCTGCAGTTCACCGCGAACCTGGTCACCAGCCCGGACGGGAATCCGATCAGCAGCCCGGCGGGGCAGATCCTGCTCGACGCCCAGAGCCGCGATCCGAATCCGGACTCCGCAAAGCGGCGGCTTGCCGACTCGCTGCGCACCCTGGAACGAATCAACGCGATACCCGCGGATCGGCGTGACTTCGACGATCCCGACTGGACGGACTTCCTGCTGCACGACAACACCGGTGCCGTCCGCAAGTCGCTCGAGTCGTTCTTCCCGACCGACCGGACGGCGCAGATGATCGTCCGGTTGAAGGGGAACGCGTCCATCAAGGAAGAGGGCCGCGGAGCGTCCGCCACCGAGGCCGCGATGCAGGACCTGACCTTCGACAACGCCGACGTCATGACGACCGGCGCCGCCGTGCTGCTCCGTGACATCAACGACTACCTGCGCGGCGGCTTCCTCACGCTCGGAGCCATCTCGCTGGTCATCATGGCCGGGCTGCTGCTGGTCGCCTTCGCCGTGCGCTGGCGGCTGCTGCCACTCGGCGTGGTGGCGGTCGGCCTCGTCTGGGCGTTCGGGCTCGCGGGCTATCTGGGCGTGCCGCTGTCCGTCGTGACCATCGCCGGCATGCCCGTCCTGCTCGGGGTCGGCATCGACTTCGCGGTCCAGCTGCACAGCAGGGTCGAGGAGGAGGCACAGCTCGACCGGGCCCGCGATCCCGTCGCCGAGGCGCTGGCCTGGCTGATGCCGGCCCTGGCGGTGGCCACCGTCGCCGGAATCGTCGCGTTCCTCGCGCTGGAGTTCAGCGAGGTGCCGATGATCCGCGACTTCGGCGTCCTGCTCGCGATCGGCCTGCCGGTCATCGTCGTCGCGACCGTGCTGCTGAGCGCCGCCTCGCTCGGGTTCCGGGAGCGCCGCTCCCCCACCGCGCCGAGGGACTACTCACGAGGCCCGCTCGGACGCGCGGTGGTCGCACTCGGCTCGCTACCTCGGGTGACCGCCATCCCACTCGTCGTGCTCGCGGCCGCGATCTTCGCCGGTGGGCTGGTCGTCGAGGGCGACCTGAAGGTCCAGACCGACCCGGAGAAGTGGGTGAGCCAGGACTCCCAGGTCGTGCACGACATCCAGAACCTCAAGGCGCAGACGGGGTCCAGCAGCGAGCTGGGCGTCTACATCCAGTCCGGTGACGTCTTCGACGACAGGACGGTGAAGTTCGTCCACGACTTCACCTACCAGCAGCTCAAGGAGCACCCCCAGGAACTGCTGACGGCGTCCAGCCTGGTGACGACGATCAGCTTTCTCATGGAGGTGCCCGACACCACGCTCCTCGCCCCGACCGGCGCGGACATCGAGCGGGCCTACCGGGTCACGCCGGAAGCGATCCAGAAGAGCACGGTCAACCTGGACGGCAAGGCACTCAACCTGATCTTCCGGACCGGGCCGGGCGCGCTGGAGGAACGCGCGGTCGTCGTCGACGACATCCGGGCGACGGTCAGCCCGCCCGAGGGGATCCGCGCGACGCCGTCCGGCCTGGCCGTCGTCGGCACCGGCCTGCTGGAGAACTTCGAGAAGAACCGCGTCGAGCTGACATACTTCGCGCTCATCGGCGTGTTCCTGATCCTGCTGCTGTGGCACCGGAACATCGTCCGCGCGGTGGTGTCGGTGGTACCCGTGCTGATCGCGGTGGGGCTCACCGCGATCGTCTCCTGGCTCGCCGGCTTCGACCTCAGCCCGCTAACGGCGGTCGGCGGGCCACTCGTGATCGCGCTGTGCACGGAGTTCACGACACTGATCGTCATGCGGCATATCGAGGAGCGCCGCCGCGGGCGCGACCCGCTGGCCGCCATCGAGGAGGCGGCGGCCCGCACCGGGCGTGCCTTCATGGTGTCCGCGCTCGCCGCGGTGATCGGGATCGTGGTCCTGGCGTTCAGCTCGTTGCCGCTGCTGCGCGACTTCGGCCTGGTGGTGGCCCTGAACGTGGGCGTCGCCCTGCTCTCCGCGCTCGTAGTGCTGCCGCCGCTGCTGCTGTGGGCGGACGAGCGCGGCTGGGTCTACCGCGGCCCGCGGCTCGCGGCCGGCGCGCTTCCGCTGCCCACCCCGGCCCCCGCCGGCGCCGGGGTGGGCGGGCCAGCCGGGTCGGACGGCACCTCGGCACCGCCCGCCGGGAGCGCGACCCCGCCCGCCGCGGGGAGCTCGGCCGGGCCCACCCCCGAGAGCTGACGGCGCGGTCGGCTCCGCCCTTACCGGGCGGGCCGACGGACCCGGTCCGGTGTGACGCGGCCGGACCGGGTCTTCGTCGTTCGGCACCCCTGTGGCACGCTCGACTGACTCGCGCTGTCGCGGCGGACGACTGTCCGCCATGCCGGCAGCCCGGAAGCGGAACGTGACACCGCCGTACAGGCTCGGCAGCCACCGAGCGCAATGAGGAGAGGGCATGACTTTCGACTTCAAGGTCGCGGATCTCGCGCTGGCCGAGTTCGGCCGCAAGGAGATCCGGCTTGCCGAGCACGAGATGCCCGGGCTGATGGCCACCCGCGCCGAGTACGCGGCCAGCCAGCCACTCAAGGGCGCCCGGATCATGGGCTCCCTGCACATGACGATCCAGACCGCGGTCCTGATCGAGACGCTCGTCGCCCTCGGCGCGGACGTCCGGTGGGTGTCCTGCAACATCTTCTCCACGCAGGACCACGCCGCGGCCGCGGTGGTCGTCGGGCCGAACGGCTCCAAGGACGACCCGAAGGGCGTGCCGGTCTTCGCCTGGAAGGGCGAGACCCTCGATGAGTACTGGTGGTGCACCGACCAGGCGCTGTCCTGGCCGGACGGCGGCGCGCCGAACATGATCCTCGACGACGGCGGTGACGCCACCCTGCTCGTCCACAAGGGCGCCGAGTTCGAGAAGGCCGGCGCCGTCCCGGCGACCGACGCCTCGGACTCCGAGGAGTACGCGATCGTCCTGGAGACGCTGCGCCGCACGATCTCCGAGAAGCCCGGCCGCTGGACGACGACCGCGACGTCGGTCAAGGGTGTCACCGAGGAAACCACCACCGGCGTGCACCGGCTGTACGAGATGGCGAAGGCCGGCACGCTCGCCTTCCCCGCCATCAACGTGAACGACTCGGTCACCAAGTCGAAGTTCGACAACAAGTACGGCTGCCGCCACTCCGTCATCGACGGGCTGAACCGGGCGACCGACGTGCTCATCGGCGGCAAGGTCGCGGTCGTCGCCGGCTACGGCGACGTCGGCAAGGGCTGCGCGGACGCGCTGCGCGGCCAGGGCGCCCGCGTCATCGTCACCGAGATCGACCCGATCTGCGCGCTGCAGGCCGCTATGGACGGCTTCCAGGTCGCCACGCTCGAGGACGTCGTCTCGACCGCCGACATCTTCGTGACGACCACCGGCAACTACGACATCATCACGGCCGCGCACATGGCCGCGATGAAGCACCAGGCGATCGTGTCGAACATCGGGCACTTCGACAACGAGATCGACATGGCCGGCCTCACGAAGACTCCCGGCATCGAGAAGATCAACATCAAGCCGCAGGTCGACGAGTGGGTGTTCCCGGACGGGCACTCGATCATCGTGCTGGCCGAGGGCCGGCTGATGAACCTCGGCTGCGCCACCGGCCACCCGAGCTTCGTGATGTCGAACAGCTTCACCAACCAGGTGATCGCCCAGATCGAGCTGTTCACCAAGACCGAGCAGTACCCGGTCGGCGTCTACACGCTGCCCAAGCACCTGGACGAGAAGGTCGCCCGGCTGCACCTGGACGCCCTGGGCGTCAAGCTCACGACGCTGACGAAGCAGCAGGCCGACTACATCGGCGTGCCGGTGGAGGGCCCGTACAAGCCGGACCACTACCGCTACTGAGCACAGGCGCTCGCCTCGCCGAGCCGCCGTGAACACGAGGGCCGTCCCGATCGATCGGGACGGCCCTCGTCGTCGTTGGGGCCCGGCTGCCGCCCTGGGAGTTCGCGGCCCACGGCCCGCGGCGCAGGTGGGCTCAGGCGGCCGGGGCGCCGGGATCGGTCTGGGACCAGCACAGGGTGGTCCAGACGACCGTGCCGGCACCGTCCCCATCCGGCGCGGTGCCGCCGCCGGTGAACGCGCCGGCCTCGGTCACGCCGCCCCCGGTCGCGGGGCTGGTGCTCTCGGGGCCGGTGGCACCGGGACTGGTGAGCGCGGTCTGGCCGGGGCCGGGCTGGTTCACAGGAGTGACCGGACCAGCCGGACCAGCCTGGTCAGGCAGATCGGTGGGCTGGGTGCTGGCCGGTGCCGACTCGGGATCCAGCGACGGGAGCGAGTACCAACCGGCGGGCAGCAACGCCCCGGAATCCGCGACGACGGGCGTCTCGATGTCGGTCGGGATCACGTCAGGGACCACCAGCTCGGAGGCACCGGCCGGGCATGTCAGGCCTGGGGTGTCGGTGACCTGGGCGGACGGCTGGTCCGTGCCCGACTCCGTGCGGCACAGCACCGCGGACCGGGGCGGCCAGAAGGACGCGGTGTGCGCGTAGTAGCCGGCCTCGAGCCGCACCGGCGGGCCGGGGTCCGGTTCGTCGCCGGTGACGGCGACCTCGAACTCCTGCCCGCCCGGGCACTCGGCCCCCGGGGTGCCACCTGCTCGGGCCGCCGTCTGGCCGGTGATCGCGAACGTGCCGGCGATCAGAACAGCCACGAGCCCCGCCCGGCCCACTGAGAACGATCGTGCGACGGTCATGGTGACACCCTCCCTCTACGGACGATCAGACAAACACGCCGGGTGAACATCGGTGCCGAGTTCGTGGCCAACACACGCCCTGTCAGCTTGGCGACAGGGCACAGCGGGACCACCACGACCGCGGCGCGGCGCGGCGACCGTGCCACGGCGGTGCTCCAGCTCGGGCGCTCCCGAACGCTCACACGGCTCACGCTCGCGGCCCGTGCGCGCGTAGCCGAGACGCGCGACGACACGGAGCGCGTCCGGGGAAGCACCACCGACCCACAGCTCGCCGACCCCGGCATCCGAGAAACGCTCCGCCGACGGCACGGCGGAGCGGGCAGGCCGGGCAGCCGAGGCAGCCGGGTCCCCGGCGCGCGGCGGATTCCGGCCCGGGTCGAGGCGGGGTTCGGGCTCCAGGTCGCGGCGCATCCAGATGTGGTCGATGCCCGCCTCGATGTCGCGCACCGGGCCGAAGCGGGCGGACCGCGGCCGGTAGCCGGCCCGCCGGTAGAACTCCTCGACCTGTTGCTGCGCGTGCAGTTCGATCGTGGTCAGCCCCCGCTCGGCGGCCAGCCGCTCAAGGGCCTCGGTGACGAACAGCCCGAGGCCCCGCCCGCGGTACGGGCGCCGGACGGCGACCCGCCCGATCACGCCGTACCTCCCGCGCCCGACATCCGGCTCCTGACCACCCTCCGGGGTGATCAGCCGTGCCGTCGCGAGCACCAGGCCGCCCGCGCCGACGAGGACAGCGTGGTCTGCGCTCGCGTCCAGGGCGTCGCGCTCCAGGTCTGCGGGCACGCCCTGCTCCCCGACGAAGACCTCGTGGCGCAGGTCGAACACCGCCGCCGACGGAACGCCCGCGACGAGGGCAAAAGTGGGACCGCCCTCGGGAGCACCGGCGACAGTCGTCGAGGAAGGCGTCACCGATGGAACCGGGTGAACGCCGGCGGAGTGCGCACGGTTTGTCAGTGTAAGCAGTCAATCCATCTCGGCAATCCGCGCACTCATAGACTACATATATCTATGGAAAACAACAAAAGTGTCACTACATAGACAACTGGCGCCATGACGCCGAAGGGCGCACCGAGCCGGGGCTGGCCCGCTCAGCCGACCCAGATGTGACGGGTTCCCAGCGCAGGGGTAGGAATCCCTCTTGTACGGATCGTCATGGGATCGCACGCGAAACACCGAAAGCACGGCCTGGGGCCGACCACCAGGACGGCGGCCACGGGCCGCGGCGGGCCACCCGGACACCACACAGACACGAAGAGGAACACGTGACTCGTCCAGACCGACGGCAACCGGTACGTCGAGCGCAGACAGGGACCCGAGCACCGGCGGGGACCCGAGCGCCGGCAGGGGTCCGAAGGCCGGCAGAGACCCGACTGCCGACGGAGTCCGGGCACGCGGCGAGCACGAACGGCCGGGGCTGACCGTGGCCGTCACCCTCTACCCACCGGCCCGCAACCGCCCGGTCCGCAACACGTCCGGGACGATGGTGGAGCCGACCCGCGGGCTGATCCCCCACGTCCAGGTCGGCACCGGTTCGCTCTTCGGCTGGTTCGACAATCCGGCCAGCCAGGTCAGCGCCCACCTGTGGCTGTCGAAGGCAGGCGAGTTCGAGCAGTACGTCCCGTTCGACCGCCGGGCCTGGGCGCAGGCCGCGGGCAACCCGTTCTGGATCAGTGTCGAGTGCGAGGGGTACGACTCCGAGGACTACACGGCGATCCAGGTACAGCGCCTCGGCGAGCTCTTCGCCTGGGGGATGCGCGAGTTCGGCTGGCGCCCCGAGATCACGGACTCACCCAACGGCTACGGGCTCGGCACGCACCGCATGGGCGGCGCGGCGTGGGGTGGTCACTCGTGCCCGGGGAACGTCCGCGCGAACCGCCGGGGCGACATCCTCGCGGCCGCGCTGGGGGCGTCCCCCGGGGGCTCGCTCGCGGACCCGCGGCAGCGGTACGCGGGGATGCCGACCTTGCGGGAGGGGATGAGCGGGCCGGAGGTGGTCACCCTGCAGAACGCACTGAACATCATTTTCGGCCACGAGGCGCCGACGGGTGACCCCTACCGCCTGGCGCCCGACGGGGCCTACGGCGCGCGCACCACCGCCCGGGTGGCCTCGCTTCAGCGGTACGCGACGCCGTGGTTCGGCCGCATACCCGAGGACGGGGTCTGCGGCCCGAACACCTGGCGCAAGATCGGCTATGTCCTCACCGGGATGAACCGCCAAGTGTGAGGCGGCCGGGGCCGAGCCGGGGCCGAAGGTCGGGACCGGGACCCGCGGCGGCTCAGGCCTCGCGCAGGGCGTCCCGGAAGGAGACCCTCGCCCCGGTCCGCAGCACCGCGTTGCGGTAGATCCGCCCGGTGAGCCGGATGAGCACGCCGATCAGCGCCAAGGCGAGCACCACCGAGAGGACCAACTGCCACACCGGCGCCACCCCGAGAGCGATCCGCATCGGCATCAGCACCGGCGCGAAGATCGGCAGCAGGGACAGCACCGCGATCAGGCCGTTGTCGGGATCGCCCGGCACGATCGAGATCCCCAGCACCCAGGGCACCACGATCGCCAGCACGATGGGGCTCGAGATGCCCCCGACGTCCTCCTGCCGGGAGACCATCGCCCCGACCGCGGCGAACGGGAGGGCGTAGAGGAAGAACCCGATGACGTACCAGACCACCGACCAGATCACCGTCCCGGTGGCCTCGCCGGAGGGCAGCGAGAGCGCGCCGGTGACCAGCGCGGCGACCAGGCCCCCGCCGGCCAGCACGATCATCTGGATCAGCGCTACCAGCCCGATACCCAACACCTTGCCGGCCATGAGCGTCCACGGGCGGACCGTCGACAGCAGCAGCTCGACCACCCGGCTCGACTTCTCCTCGACCACCCCTTGGGAAACGGCCGGCCCGTAGAGCATCAGGCCCATGTAGATCAGCAACGCGGCGGCGATCCCGAGGACGAGCCGCTCGCCCTGGTGGGCCGGCGCCGGGTCGAGCTGGGTGACATCGACCCGCGTGGCGGCGACCGCCTCGTTCACCCGGGCCGGGTCGCCGCCGAGCACGCTGATCTCGTTGTCGAGAACCTGCTGGCGGGCCACAACAGCCAGCACGGCGCGCCACTCGTCGTTCAGGTCCTCCTTGACGGCAACGCGCAGGCCGTTCGGGGACGCGGTCACCAGGGCGTCCAGATCGCCGTCGGCGACCTGGCGCAACCCGGTGGCCTCGTCGGGCACCTCGCGGGTCGTGATGCCGACGTCCAGGCTCCGGGCGGCGGCGGTGAGCGGCGCCGTGATCGCGGATTCCGCCGCCGTCACGCCGACGGACTCCGTCGAATCGCCGCCGTCGACCAGATCGATCACGACCGCGGCGCCGACGAGCAGGACGAGGAGGGCGACGGTGGTGATCCGGAAGACCTTGGAACGCAGCCGTACGCCGAGCTCGCGACCGGCGACGAGCCGCACGGTCGCCCAGGAGCCCAGCGCCGGATAGTCGCCCCGGCCACCGGAACCCGGCGCCGGCGCCGGCCCGGCACCGGTCTGGGCCGGGATGCCTGGGGCCGGGCCGGCCGTGGCCTCGCGGCCGTGTTCGTGATCGGATTCCGGGCTCATGCCACCGTCACCTCGTCCGTCGCGCTCGCCGTGTCAGATCCGGAGCCGGTACGGGAGCGGACGCCGGGGGCGCCCTCATCGGTGCTCACCGCGGAGCGGAACAGCTCGGCGAGTGACGGCCGGCCGCGGCGGAACTCCCGCACCGGGCCGACCGCCAGCGCCCGGCGCAGCAGGTCCTGGTCGTCGGCGCCGGGAGCGAGGTCGACCACCGTACGGGCCCCCTCGGTGGCGCGGACGGTCATCCCGGGCAGGTCCTCGGCCCAGCCCGGCGGGGCCCCGGGCACCTCGACGACGATCCGCTCGGTGCCGTCCGCCCGCAGCTCGTCGACCGTGCCGGCGGCGACCATCCGCCCTGCGGCGACGATGCCGACCCGGTCGCAGAGCCGCTCGACGAGCTCGAGCTGGTGGCTGGAGAACACCACGGGAACCCCCTCGTCGCACTTCTCCCGCAGCACCTGGCTCATGACGTCGACCGCGACCGGGTCGAGCCCGGAGAACGGCTCGTCCAGCACGAGAACCTCCGGGTCGTGCACGAGCGCGGCGGCGAGCTGGACCCGCTGCTGGTTGCCGAGACTGAGCTTCTGCACCTCGTCGTCCCGCCGCGCCGCGACGCCCAGCCGCTCGAGCCAGGCGTCGGCGGAGCGGCCGGCGGCAGCGGCCGGCATCCCGTGCAGCCGGGCAAGGTGAACGAGCTGGTCGCGGACCTGCATCTTCGGGTACAGGCCCCGTTCCTCGGGCATGTAGCCGATCCGGCGGCGGACGGCGAGGTCGACCGGGCGGCCGGCCCACCGGACCTGCCCGGCATCGGCCGCGAGCACCCCGAGCACGATGCGCATCGTCGTCGTCTTGCCCGCCCCATTGCTGCCGACGAAGCCGAACAGCTCCCCCTCGCGAACGTCGAAGGTCATGCCGTCGAGCGCGACGACCTCGCCATACCGCTTGCGCACATCGTCGATCTCGAGCCGCCTGTCCGGCATCGACCACCTCCGCGTCACGTCCCGCTGCTGGACGACCACATAGTACCGAGCTAAAGTGATATCACTTTGATACCTCGGCGCTAGCGCAGAGGTAGCCGGGCCCGACCAGCACACCAGGTCGGAACGCGCCGGGCGGACCGGCTCGCCAGATCAAGCTCCCCATCCGGAGGCACACATGAGCACCGAGACACCCCAGGTGGACGTCGAACATGTCGTTGTCGACATGCCCGAACCGAGCGTCCGGGAACACCATGCGAAGGACCACTCGGGCCTGTTGGCCCTGCTGGCGAGCCTGCTGGGCATGCTGGCCTGCCTCGCGCTCGGCATCGCCGGGATCGTCGTCGCCGCCGACCACTCCGCCCCCGTCGGCGCCGTCCTCATCGTGGTCGGCGTGCTCGGCCTCATCGCCGCGTTCTTCGCGCTGTGCGGCCTGACCGCCGTCGCGCCGGGCGAGGCCCGGGTCGTCGCGCTGTTCGGCCGCTACGTAGGGACGATCCGCACCACCGGGCTGCGCTGGGTGAACCCCTTCACCACGCGCAAGAAGGTCTCCACCCGCATCCGCAACCACGAGAGCGGCGTGGCGAAGGTGAACGACGCCGACGGAAACCCGATCGAAATCGCGGCCGTCGTGGTCTGGCAGGTGAAGGACACCGCGCAGGCCGTCTTCGAGGTGGACGACTTCGTCGAGTTCGTGGCCATCCAGTCCGAGACCGCCGTGCGGCACATCGCGACGAGCTACCCCTACGACGCGGCCCCCGAGGTCATGTCGCTGCGCGACAACGCCGAGGAGATCACCGCGAAGCTCTCACTGGAGATCGCGGCCCGGGTCGCCTCCGCCGGTGTACACGTGATCGAGTCCCGCATCACCCGGCTGGCGTACGCGCCGGAGATCGCCCAGGCGATGCTCCGGCGCCAGCAGGCGGGCGCCGTCGTCGCGGCCCGCTCGCGGATCGTCGAGGGCGCCGTGGGCATGGTCGAGGCAGCGCTGGAACGCCTCGACCGGGAAAACATCATCGAGCTGGACGAGGAACGGAAGGCAACCATGGTCAGCAACCTGCTCGTGGTCCTGTGCAGCGAACAGTCGACGCAGCCGGTCATCAATGCCGGATCCCTCTACACCTGAGCCGCGGGAGCCGGTGACGGTACGTGGCCGAACGGAAGAAGATCCTGCTGCGCCTCGACCCGGCCGTCCACGACGCGCTGGCGCGATGGGCGTCGGACGAGCTGCGCAGCACCAACGCACAGATCGAGTTCCTACTGCGGGCCGCGCTCGCGGACCGGGGCCGGCTACCGAGGGAGGCCGGCGCAATACCGCGCCGCGGACGCCCACGGCGGGACACCACCACCGGCCCCGAGCCCGGCCCCGAGGACGCCCCCTCGACCGAGGCGGTGGACGTCCGCCGCACCCCGCCACCGTGATCGGCACCTGGGAGGAGACCCGTCATGCAACCACCACCGTCGCTGCCGGCCCAGCTCTACCTGCTGGCCTACGACCTGGAGCGGAACCGCATGTACCGCTCGCCCTATCTGGGTCGCGCGCTACGCGCGGCCGCCGCGACCGAGCTCTACCGGGCTGGACTGCTGACCGACGAGAACGGCCGGGTCAAGCCCGTCGCGCCCCGTGCGGAGCACCGGCCGCACGCGGAAGGGCGGCCGGGCCAGCCTGCTGCGCCGGGCCGGCGGCGCACCCCGACCGCCGATGAGCTGTGCGCACAGCTCATCAGCGAGGTCGGCGCGTCGTCCCGTCACCGGTCGTGGAAGCACTGGGTGAACAAAAACCAGCGGACCGCCGGCCGGGTCGTGCGCGACCAGCTCGAGGCGGGCCGCTGGATCAGGGTCGAGCGACGCCGGATCCTGGGGATGATCCCGGCGACCTCCGTGACCGTGCGGGACCGGGCGATGGTCCGCCGGCTGCACCGCGAGGTGGAGCAGGTCCTACACGGAGGCCCGGCCGGCCGCGCCGACCCCGGCCCGGCGAGCCTGGCCGCGCTCCTCGCCGCCGGTCAGATCGGGGCGATGAAAAGCGGCCGGGCCCGGCGGGCACTCAAGGGTCGGCTCGCGCTGCTGGAACCGGTCGCCGGGCCGGCCGTCCCGGCGCTGCGCGCCGCCGTGCGGGAGGCGCAGACCGCCGAATCAGCCGGTGCAGCCGGTTGACGACTCGGTCGCGGGGTTGACCCGCCAGGTCAGAACTCGCCGCCGCCGGGCTGCGAGTACGTCGCCCCGCCGGTCCCCTGATCCCGCTGCGGACCACCGGCGCCGCCCGTGCCGGGGGCTTCCGACGAACCCAACCGGCCGGGCTGACCGGACTGACCGGACTGACCGGACTGACCGGCGGCGTCCGGGCGCGATACGTCACCCCGCCAGGCCCCGGTCTCCTGGCCGCGCTCCTCGATGAAGGACTTGAACCGCTTGAGGTCGTCCTTCACCCGGCGGTCGTCGGCGCCCAGCACCGAGCCGGCCTTCTCCACGAGCCCCTCGGGCTGCCAGTCCATCTGCACCGTCACCCGGGTGGCGTCGTCGGCCAGCCGGTGGAACGTCACCACGCCGGCGTGACGGCTCCCCTCGGTGCTCTTCCACGCGACGCGCTCGTCCGGGAGTTGCTCGGTGATCGTGGCGTCGAACTCGCGCTCGGTGCCACCGGCCTTGATCCGCCAGTGGGTGTGGGTGTCGTCCGTCTGCTGGATGGACTCGACCCCCTCCATGAAGTTCGGGAACGACTCGAACTGGGTCCACTGGTTGTAGGCGGTCCGGACCGGGACGGCCACATCGATCGATTCCTGCACGGTGCTCGTCATGGTTCCTCCCATCGACTTCGACGTCGGATGGGTGGGGTCCTCCCCGATGGTGAGGCCCTAACACACGCATCCGGGACGGGAGGGCAAAAGGGTGCCGGGCGGCGCGGATCCCGGTACCGAACCCGGCGTCAGGTCGCGGAGATGATCCCGGTGGCGAGGAGGAACAGGATCACTGAGCCGAGCGCGAGCCGGTAGTAGATGAAGACGCTGTAGCTGTGGCGGGCGACGAACTTGAGCAGCCACGCGATGGCGAAGTAGGCCGTCACGAAGCTCACCACGGTCGCGGTGATGGTGACGGTCCAGCCGACGCCCTGCTCGATGTTGGACGACTCCGTCACGACCTGCAGCAGAGCCGCCGCGAACAGCGCCGGGATGGAAAGGAAGAACGACAGGCGGGTGACCGTCACCCGGTCGATCCCGCGCAGCAGCCCGGCGGACATCGTCGACCCCGAACGCGAGATTCCCGGAATCAGCGCCATGCACTGGACGACGCCGATGACCAGCGTGTCCTTCCAGGTCACGTCGTCTTCGTGCCGTTTCTGGGTCGCGACGCGATCGGCGTAGCCCATCACCGCGCTCCACCCGATCAGGGCGGTGCCGACGAACCACAGGCTGCGCAGTGTGGTCTCGATCTGGTCCTTGAAGAGCAGGCCGACTATTCCGATGGGAATGGATCCGACGATCACCGCCACACCGAACCGGAAATCAGGGTGATCGCGGTACTCCGGCCGGGTCACGCCCCTGGCCAGGGCGGCGATGATCCGCCGGAAATCATGCCGGAGGTAGAGCAGCGTGGCGAACACCGCGCCGACCTGGATGATCGCCGTGAATGCGGTGATGTCCGGGTCGTCGATGCTGTAGCCGAGCAGCTTCTCGATGATCGTCAGGTGACCGGTACTGGAGACCGGGAGGAACTCTGTGAGCCCCTCGACGGCGCCGAGAAAAACCGCTTCGACGATGTTCATGCCCGCCCTTCCTCCACACCACCTCCGCCCGGGAGATCGCCAGGAGTGTATGTCGAGAAAGATCACCAATACGCGGTGGGTCCGCCGAGGTCACGCTGCGCGCGCGTCGAACACCAGCGAGAGCGACCGTCCGCGACCAGGTGACTGTCCGTGATCGGATTGCCGTCCGTGGTCGGGGCGGGCCGGAACGAGGCGCTACCGCTTCCCGCCACCGGCTCGGATACTTGTCCGACCCAACGCCACGAATGCGGGCTATCGGCCGCGTAACGCCGGAATCGGGCCCGACGCCATGGAACGGAGCAACAGTGCGTAACGCACCCGACGCGGAGAACTCGGCGGACTCGGCGGACTCGCTCCAGGAGCCGGTGCCGCACCAGCCAACGGTTCCCGCGCCCGGCCCGCAGCGACGGCCCGAGCCGGCGGACCGGCCGGACGGCGGCGTGCTGCGACTCGACCTGCGCATCCCGGTACCCGCCACGCGCGGCCACGACCAGAGCAGTCAGAACCAGAGCAGCCAGCACGACGGAGCCGACCAGGACGGCTGGCAGATCGCGGTGACCGTCTGCCTGCCCGCGCCGCCATCCCCGTCCGCCACCGGCCCCGGCGCGGACGGCTTGGAAACAGGCGGCTTGGAAACAGGCGGCCTGGAACCAGGCGGCTTAGCCGCAGGCGGCTCCGGCCCGGGTGTCCCCGTCCTGGTCGGGCTTCCTGGCGGTGGGTACGCCCGGCGGTACTTCGACCTGCCCGAACCCGGCTACAGTCAGGCCGAGCACCACGTCCGCCGGGGCGCGGTGGTTGTCATGGTCGACCACCTCGGTGTCGGGGAGAGCAGCGTTCCGCCGACCGAGGTCACCGACCTGCCGACGGTCGCCGCGGCCGGCCACCACGCGGTGACGGCGGTCGTCGACGGCCTGCGTTCCGGCACGCTGACGCCGGGCGTCGGGCCGGTCGGCGTGTCGGCGGTGATCGGCATGGGGCAGTCGATGGGCGGTCACATCCTGGCCGCCATGCAGGCCCACCACCGCACCTTCGACGGCGTGGCGATCCTGGGCAGCAGCATGACGGCGACGACCATTCCGTGGCGTCCCGGAACGCCCGGCCCGGTGATCCCCGAAGGGTCCTCCCCCGACGAGGCGATGGCGGTCGTCCTGGCGTCAGCCGACTGGATCTACGCGTTCTTCTGGGAGGACGTGCCGGAGTCACTCGTGCGGGCCGACAGCACCGGGGGGCTGCCGGGCCGGCGGACCGCCCCGGTCTGGGGCAGCACCACCTACCCGGGGCTCACCGGCGCCGAGGTACTGCCCGCGGGGGTGGCCGAGGCGGCGGCGAGCATCGACGTCCCAGTCCTGTTCGCGACCGGGACGCGGGACGTGACCGGTCCGCCACTGACCGAGCTGGCCGCCTTCAGTTCGGCCACCGACCTCGCCTGGTTCGTCGCGCCGAGGATGGCGCACATGCACAATTTCGCCGGCACCCGGCACCTGCTGTGGAACCGGCTGGACGCCTTCGCCGCCCAGGTGACCGGCCCGCGAACCACCCGGTTGTGGTGATCCGCCCGGCCAGAGCCCGGTACCCTGACCGCCCCCACAGCCGCCCCGCCCCGCCCCGCCCCGCCCCGCAAAGAATATAATTCTATTATCCAAAGAACCGAGTTTCGCGCCTCCCAACATCCCGTACCCGAAGGACCTCGACCATGAGCGACACTGCTGGAGTGGAATGGGAGGGCACCCCCGCCTCGGTGCGGGCCGCTGTCGACCGGGCCCTGAACCGGCACCAGCGGGACGCCCTCGTCGAGGTCGAGCAGATCCTCGACGCGGCCCTGCGGGTCGCCGTCCGTGTCGCGCCGGCCGATCCCAAGGTCGCCGACATCGTCGCCGAGGCCGGGACGTCCAACCAGACCTTCTACCGGTACTTCGCCGGCAAGAACGAGCTCATGCACGCGGTGCTGGAGCGCGGGATCGTCATCCTGCGCTCCTACCTTCGCCATCAGATGTCGAAGAAGTCCGATCCTGCCGGCCAGATGACCGCCTGGGTCGACGGCATGATCGCGCAGATCACCCGGCCGGCGGTCGCGCAGCAGGGCGCCACCGTCAACCGGCTGCTCGCCCGGGCCAGCGATTCGGTGCCGGGGCGGGCCACCCTCGACCAGCAGCTCGGCCAGCTGCTCGTCCCGCCGCTGACGGCGGCCGGCCGGCCGCGGCCGGATCTCGACGCCAGGCTGATCCAGGACGCCGTCCTCGGCACGATGCAGCGCCATGTGGAGCCCTGCACGGTGCCGACCGAGGACGAGCAGCGCCATCTCATCGACTTCTGCGTCTCGATCCTCCAGGCGGGGCCGGCCGCCGCCCACTGAAACCGGGCTCCGCCTCCGACCTCCCACCAGGTCACCACGCAAAGTAACGATCTGTGTATTTTGCGTCGGTTAACGGTAGGGGAAGGAGATGGGGCACAGCCGTCGGCGCGACCGGCTCTTCCGCCGCGCGGCGGTCGGCGCCGCGGTGCTGACGGGCGCCTGCGTGGTTCTCGCCCAGGTGCTCCCCGACAGCCTGGCGCTGTCCGCCGTCCGACTGACGGTGATCGGGTTCCTGCTGCTCGGCGGGACGACCTGCGTGGTCGCCGGGCTGCGTCGCCATGGCGCCGAGCGGTGGTGGCGGCTTCTCATGGCGGTAATGGTTCTCGCCGTGGCGGTGGCGTCGGCCGCGGTGTTCCGGGACACGGCGGCGGGGCGATCTCCCGTCCCCCAGCTGACCCCGGCCTCGCTGGTGTATCTGATTCCGCTCGCGATGGGTGTCGCCGGCGTGCTGCTCTACCCGACCGACCCCGTCGAGCACGACGACGCCGAGGACGGCGGGCCGCTGCACGCCTACCGCTGGTACGCGATCACGGTCCTGGACGGCATGATCGTGGTCGGCTCGGTGGCGCTGCTGGTCTGGGCCACCGTGCTGGAGCGCACGGTCGGGCACGGCGAACCACTCGGCCCCGGCCCGCTCTACTCGATCATCCTCGCCGCGGTCTCGCTCGTGGTCTTCGTCGTGCTGATCCTGGTGGCCGTGTTCCGCGAGCCGCGCGACAGCCGCGGCCACGCGCTCCTGCTCGCGGGCATGTGCGCCGCCTCGATCTCCGCCATGTGGGAGCTCGCGGTGCTCATCCACGGCCTGGACGACGTCCCGCGGCTGACCGACCTGCCCATTGGCATCGGTGCGCTGCTCATCGGCCTGGCCGCCATCTCCACCGATCCCGATACGGGTGCCACTACCGGTGCCGACGCCGCTGCCGACGTCGATGTCGATGCCGATGCCGATGCCGTGGGAGTGGGACTGGCCGCCGTTCCCAGCCTGGGTCGGCGGGCCGCCTCGGCCAGGCTCCGCCGGTGGCACGCGATCCTGCCGTACCTCCCGCTGACCGCGGCCGGGGCGGCGACGGTGCTCCAGATCGCCGGAGACGGCATCGGGCACTGGGAGGAGATCTGGGCGCTGCTCGCCCTGCTGCTACTCGCGCTGGTGCGCCAGATGATGACGATGTCGGACAACATCCGCCTGCTCGGCCAGGTGGAGGAGAAACAGCGGCAGCTGCGGCACCAGGCGTTCCACGACCCGCTGACCGGGCTGGCGAACCGCAGCCTGTTCATCGACCGGCTCGAGCGGGCGCTGCACCGCCAGCCGGGCCCCGCCGAGCGCTTCGCCGTCCTGTTCTGCGACCTCGACGACTTCAAGCGGGTCAACGACGTCCTCGGCCACGCGGCGGGCGACGACCTGCTGCGGATCACCGGCGCACGGCTCGCCGGCTGCGTCCGCGCGGCGGACACCGTGGCCCGCCTCGGCGGTGACGAGTTCGCGATCCTGCTCGTCTCGGCCAACATCGACGATCCCGAGGCAGTCGGATGTCGGCTGGCGGCCGCGGTCCGGGCGCCGGTGCGGCTGGCGAGCCACACCTTCACCGTCGCGGCCAGCGTGGGCCTGGTGACCGTCGACCCGGAGACCGGGACGGGTGCCCCGCACCAAGGCGCGGACCCGGACCCGGACCCGGACACGGACACGGAGCCGCGCGCGGACGTTCCGGACACCGCCGAGCAGCTGCTGCACCGCGCCGACCTGGCGATGTACGCGGCCAAGGCCAGGCGCAACGGGGAGCCGGCCGTCTACACCCCTGAGCTGGTGGGCCCAGGGCGGGCGCGGGCACGGCCCGCCCGGAACGTCCCGCTGCCCTGAGCCGGCCCGAATCTAGCTGAACCTCCCCGAACCAACCCGAACTGGAATCGTTCCAAAACTGTCTGAACCTGATGAAACGGACTGGACCAGCCCTGAGGCCAGCCCGGCGATCCGTGATCACCGGACCAGCGTCGGATCGATATTTCGATCATCCGGAAGTTGCGTTCTTTGTGTACAGAACGCTATTCTGACCGCTCCGAGAGGAGACCGACGATGTCGTGGGACTTCGAGACCGAACCCGAGTACCAGGCCCAGTTGGACTGGGCTGACAAGTTCGTGCGGGAGGAGGTCGAGCCCCTCGACATGGCTTGGCCCGACCTGCAGTTCGTGCCGCGCGGCGAGACGCTGCAACGGGTCATCGACCCGCTGCGGCAGCAGGTCAAGGACCACGGCCTGTGGGCGACCCACCTGGGCCCGGAGCTCGGCGGCCAGGGGCACGGGCAGCTCAAGCTGTCGCTGCTCAACGAGATCCTGGGCCGTTCCAGCTGGGCGCCGATCGTCTTCGGGTGCCAGGCGCCGGACACCGGCAACGCCGAGATCATCGCGCACTACGGCACCGAGGCCCAGAAGAAGCAGTACCTGCAGCCGCTGCTGGACGGCGAGTGCTTCTCGTCGTACTCGATGACCGAGCCGCAGGCGGGCTCGGACCCGACCCAGTTCACCTGCAGCGCGGTGAAGGACGGCGACGGGTGGGTGATCAACGGCTGGAAGTTCTTCTCCTCGAACGCCAGCACCGCGCGGTTCGTCATCGTCATGGTGGTCACCAACCCCGATGTCAGCCGGTACCGGGGCATGTCGATGTTCCTGATCCCGACGGACACTCCGGGCATCAACATCGTCCGGAACGTGGGTCTGCCCGGTGAGCCGCTGGGCGAGGGGCACCACGCCCTCATCCACTACGAGGACGTCCGCGTCTCGGACGACGCGCTGCTCGGCGGCGAGGGCCAGGCGTTCGCCATCGCGCAGACCCGCCTCGGCGGCGGGCGGATCCACCACGCGATGCGCACGATCGGCCTGGCGAAGAAGGCGCTGGACATGATGTGCGAGCGCGCGCTGAGCCGCAGCACGCAGGGCAGCCTGCTGGCCGACAAGCAGTTCGTCCAGGGCTTCATCGCCGACTCGTACGCCCAGCTGGCGCAGTTCCGGCTGTTCGTGCTCTACACGGCGTGGTCGATCGACAAGCACAAGGACTACCGCAAGGTCCGCAAGGACATCGCCGCGGTCAAGGTGGTCATGCCCGCGGTCCTGCACGACATCGCCTCGCGGGCGCTGCAGGTGCACGGCGCGCTCGGCGCGAGCAACGAGATGCCGTTCCACCAGATGGTGATGGGCTCGTTCGTGATGGGCCTCGCCGACGGGCCGACCGAGGTCCACAAGGTCACCGTGGCCAAGCAGGTGCTGCGCGACTACAAGCCCACCGACGACCTGTGGCCCACCGAGCACCTGCCCAAGCGCCTCGCCGCGGCGCGTGAGAAGTACGCCGAGTACCTGGAGCTCGAAGTGGGGAACCTGTGATCGACATCGAGCGCCTCGCCACGTGGATGGACGAGGCCGGACTCGCTGGCAAGGGCGAGCCGATCGAACACCGTTACGTCTCCGGTGGCACCCAGAACGAGATCTACGAGATCCGCCGCGGTGACCTGCACGGAGCGCTGCGCATCCCGCCGGCGGGGGCGCCCGCCAGCCGCGACGCCGGCATCCTGCGCGAGTGGCGCATCATCGAGGCCCTGGACGGGACCGACGTCCCGCACACCGCGGCGCTCGGCATGTGCGAGGACGCCTCCGTCCTCGGCCGCTCCTTCTACATCATGGGCTTCGTCGACGGCTGGTCACCGATGAGCCAGCGCGGTGTCTGGCCCGAGCCGTTCAATTCCGACCTCGAGCTCCGCAAGGGGCTGTCCTACCAGCTCGCCGAGGGCATCGCGCTGCTGTCGAAGGTCGACTGGAAGGCCCGCGGCCTGGAGGGCCTCGGCCGCCCCGACGACTTCCACGAGCGCCAGGTCGACCGCTGGACGGCCTTCCTGAACCGCATCAAGAAGCGGGAGCTGCCCGGCTACGACGTGGCTGCGCAGTGGCTGCGCACACACCGGCCGATCGACTTCATCCCCGGCCTCATGCACGGCGACTACCAGTTCGCGAACGTGATGTTCCAGAACGGGGCGCCCGCGAAGCTGGCCGCCATCGTCGACTGGGAGATGGGCACGGTCGGCGACCCCAAGCTCGACCTGGCCTGGATGCTGCAGAGCTGGCCCGAGGACACCAGCTCGACGGACCTGATCGGCAAGAGCTACGCGGATCTCTACGCGATGCCGACGAAGTCTCAGCTCCTCGCGCACTACGCGGAGGTGTCCGGCCGGCAGGTCGATGACTACGATTACTACCTGATTCTGTGCAAGTTCAAGCTCGCCATCGTCCTCGAGCAGGGCTTCCAGCGCGCGGGTGACGACGAGAAGCTGCTGTCGTTCGGCCCGATCGTGCTCGGCGCCATGCAGGAGGCCGCCGACCTCGCGGAGAGCACGGACTACAAGCGATGACCGACACTGACACCAGCACCGCGGACATCCTGCTGGAACGGGTCGGAGCGGTGCTGGTCATCCGCCTCAACCGGCCCGAGGCCCGCAACGCCCTGACCCCCGCGCTGCTCAGCGCCATCGGCTCGGCGATCCTCACCGCGGAGTCGGACCCCGACATCCGGGTGGCCGTGCTGACCGCCGCGGGCGAGAAGGCGTTCTGCGTCGGGATGGACCTGAAGGCCTTCACCTCGGGCGGGGGCTTCTCCCAGATCGCGCCGGAGGACAAGGAGGGCCGGGCGGCCTTCGACCGGCTGATGGGCGGCGACGTCAAGGTCCCCCTCGTCGGCGCCGCGAACGGCACCGCGGTCGGCGGCGGCTTCGAGCTGCTGCTCTCCTGTGACGTTGTCGTGGCCTCCTCGGCGGCGAAGTTCGGCCTGCCCGAGGTCAAGCGGGGCCTGCTCGCGGCCGGCGGAGGCGCGGTCGCCATCGCCAGCCGGATCCCCCTCGCCCTCGCGCTGGAGCTGACCCTCACCGGCGACACCGTGGACGCCGCGCGCGCCCAGCAGCTCGGCCTGGTCAACGCGGTGGCCGAACCGGAGAAGGTGCTTGAGACGGCGCTGGCGCTCGCCGAGCGCATCGCCGCCAACGGCCCGCTCGCCGTCGCCGCGACCAAGGAGATCGTCCGGGCCGCCGCGGCCGACCCCGCGCGCGGGCAGGAGCGCATGGCGCAGCTCTCGCCGGCGGTGTTCAAGAGCGAGGACGCCAAGGAGGGCGCGATGGCGTTCATCCAGAAGCGCACGCCGCAGTGGAAGGGCCGGTGACCGCGCACCGCCCGCGCACCAGCGGCCGGGTGGGCTGAGGTGCGCGCCGCGGTCTGCCGCGAGTACGGCCAGCCGGAGGTCGTCCGCGTCGAGGAGTTCCCCACTCCCGAGCCGCAGCCCGACCAGGTCGGCGTGCGGGTGCGCGCGGCAGCGGTCAACTACTCCGACGTCCTGCTGGTCGCGGGTGAGTACCAGGTCAAGGTGCCGCCGCCGTTCGTCCCCGGCAGCGAGTTCGCCGGTGTCGTCGAGACGGTCGGCGCTGACGTGACCGGCGTGGCCGTCGGCGACCGCGTGTTCGGCACCGGCATGGTCGGTGCCTTCGGCGAGATCGCGGTGGGGCGGGCCGCCAGCCTCACCCGCACGCCGGACGGCATCGCCGACACCGTGGCCGCCGCCTTCGGCGTGGCGCACCGCACCTCGTACCACATGCTCCGGTCGGTGGCCCGGCTGCAGCCCGGCGAGCAGCTCGTCGTGCTCGGTGCGGGTGGCGGGGTGGGCCTCGCCGCCGTCCAGCTCGGGGCGGCGTTGGGCGCCACGGTGACGGCGGTGGCGTCGTCCGCGCGCAAACTCGAGGTGGCGGCCACCAACGGCGCCACCCACCTCATCGACCACCGCGCGAACGACCTCCGCAAGGCACTGAAGGAAACCCTCCCGGACGGCGCCGACGTGGTCATCGACCCCGTCGGCGGTGACCTGGCCGAGCCCGCGCTGCGTTCGCTGCGCTGGCGCGGCCGGTTCGTCACGGTGGGCTACGCCGCGGGCTCGATCCCGCGGATCCCGCTCAACCTGGTGCTACTCAAGGGCATCCAGATCGGCGGGATGCAGCTGCGCGACCTGGGTACGCACGCGCCGGACGAGCTCCAGCGCAACGAGCGGGAGCTCATGGAACTGTTCGCCGCGGGCAAGGCGGTGCCACACATCGGCGCCAGCTTCACCTTCGACGAGACAGCGGCGGCGCTGCGCTATGTGGCCGACGGCCACGCCATCGGGAAGATCGTCCTGGAGATCGCCCCGTAACACGGCCCGGGACGTCCACCGCGGGTGCGGCGTGGTGGACGTCCCGAGTGGGGCCGGAAACGACGCCCGGCGCGGCGCAGCCACAACGAGGTGGGTGCGTCGCGCCGGGTCTTTTCGTTTTCGTGCCGCTGGCCGACTCCGACTCCGACGGAGCGGGAGCCGGCCAGGGCATGCGTTCTCAGATGGTCTCGGGGTGCTTCTCCGCGAAGAGGCGGGCCCATTCCTTGCGGGAGCGGATGGCGGTGTCGACGTCGGTGGCGATGGCCCGGCGGGCGCCGACGGTCGCGCGCTCCTTGGGGATCTCGGAGAACGGGTCCCAGTTGAAGAACCGGCAGGCGTTCTGCCAGGTGATCTTGTCGATCTCCTCGTCGGTCGCACCCGCGTTGTTCAGCTCGTTGAGCACGAACTCCGGCGCGTCCGGCCAGATCGAGTCCGAGTGCGGGTAGTCGCACTCCCAGGCGATGATGTCGATCCCGATCTCACGGCGCAGCTTCAGCGACGTCGGGTCGGTGACGTAGCAGGCGAGCGAGTGGTCGCGGAACACCTCGCTGGGCAGCTTGCCGCCGAAGTCGCGGCGCAGCCAGCGCTGGTTGGTGTAGTGCCGGTCGCAGCGGTCCAGGTAGAACGGGATCCAGCCGATGCCGCCCTCGGAGAAGGCGAACTTCAGGTCCGGGTAGGTCCGCATCGCCGGGCCCCACAACAGGTCCTGCACGGCCAGCGAGGAGATCTGGCACGCCAGGATGATCAGGTTGTCGATCGGCGCGTCCGGGGCGAGCTTGAGCGCGCCGAACCCGGTTCCGATGTGCAGGCACATCACCATCCCGGTGTCGGACAGCGCCTCGAACACCGGAGCCCAGAAGTCGAGGTTGTGGTAGCTGGGCAGGCCCTCGAGGTGCGGCAGCTCGGGCATGGTGACCGCCCGGCAGCCCTTCGCCGCCACCCGGCGGATCTCGTTCACCATCAGCTGCGGGTCCCAGGTCGGGAGCAGCGCCAGCGGGATGAACCGGCCCGGGTAGGTGCCGGCCCACTCGTCGATGTGCCAGTTGTTGTACGCCTGGACCATCGTGACCGTGGTGTCGGTCTTGTAGTGGTTGAGATGCCCGGCGGAGAACCCGGCGAACGTCGGGAAGCACATCGACGCCAGGATCCCGTTACGGTCCATGTCCCGGACCCGGTCGTGGATGTCGTACACCCCCGGGCGCATCTCGGCGAAGCCGGCCGGGTCCTTGCCCCACTCCTCCGCCGGCCACGACACGACCGCGTTCAGGCCACTGACGCCCGTCACCCGGCCCTGGTAGATCCACTGGTCCACGCCCTTGTCGTTGCGCACGACGTGCGGCGCCTGGTCCACCAGGTTCGCCGGGACGTGGTTCTTGAACATGTCGGGCGGCTCGACCACGTGGTCGTCGATGCTCACCAAGACCATGTCGTCGATGTTCATGATCCTCCTCGACTGGCGGGTCCGGGGCGTGCGCCAGACCACATCGTCAGCGTCTCTATCCGTTTCTACGCTTCCCAGCTCTGGCCGTCTCTGCGCATTCGGCCAACAAGCCCACGAAATCGGTCAGGGATCCGCTCGACTCATCCCGGGTGACCGGGGTGCGTCGGTGCGTCATCAGGACACCCCGGCACCGTTCCCGACAGGGCGACATCTCGGCGCATCCATACCCCTCCCTGATCAACCATGACTGATAAGCAGGTCAAGCGCCATCGAAGGCGGCCACACCCCGCCCGGGATCCGGCCGCACCGCACCGTTGTGGATCAGCCACTCAACGTAGCTCTATCGTGAATCGATCAGGAATCGATCGGGCCGGATCTGGGACGCCACCACCGGCCGGCCTGTCGGTTGGCGGCTTGAGCAGTTGCCCGATGGCGAGCTGGCGGTCTGGTCAACGTCTCGGCGGATGACGCCGCCCGTCACCGTCACCATCACCGCTCGGCCCGCGCCGAGCCGGACGTGCCGACGGCGGCGAAGAAGTCGGCCACCGCCGCGGCGACACGCCCCGGCGCCCTCTCCGGCCCGAAATGGTCGAGGTCCCCGAAGGTGACGAGGCTGGCGCGGGGCAGAATCCCGGCGAGCTGTCGGGTCGCGCGTCCGGCCGCGGTGTCGTCACTGCCCTTGCCGGCCATGAGCAGCGTCGGAGTCGTGATCGCGCGGTAGCGGTCGGGCTGGTTCGCCACCCTCGCAGCTTCCTGATGCTCCCTGATCGTCCCGCCCAGCAGGGCGTGCTTCCGGCGGCGTTCGGCGGGTCTGATCGCGAATGCCAGGATGAGACCGAGCAGGACACGAGGGACCCGTCCCGTCGTCTCGGGGTTAACGCCACGGACGAAGGTGATGAACGCCTGCCGTGGGCGGCCGCGATCGAGTTCGTCCTGGCAGCGCCGCGCCCATTCCAACGTCACGGGCCCGACGCCGTCGAGGAGAACTCCGGGTTCGTATGCGGCGGCGCCGTCGAACGCGCCGGCTCCGACTCCGACGGGGGCACCGGAACCGGCAGTGGCACCGGTGTTTCGCAGGGCCTCCAACAGCAGGAATCCGCCGAAGCTGTGCCCGACGACGAATCGAGCTCGCGTCGCCGCTCGGACGGCCTCGAGGTCGGCGAGCTCCTTCGCCGCCGTGTAGGCGTCGCCCTGCGGGCCGCTGGCGCCGCGCCCCCGTCTCTCGATCGTGTGGACTGTGAACCCGCTCGCCAGCACGGCCGCGAATCCATCAAGGTCCGCCGCGACCGCGAGGGCTCCCGGAACGAGCAGGAGGCCGGGGCCCCGGCCAATCGTCCGATAACTGATCACCGTTCCGTCGGTCGATTCCACACTCCCTGTCTCGACCTGCGTAGCCACCACGCCACTTCCTTTCAGGACTCCGATATACGTGCGCATTCCGCCAGGCGTGGGATCCAGAAAACCGCGCCACTACCCGCCATCACCCGACCAGGATCGAATCGATCCGGACGGTCGCATCGTATGGAACAGGTCCGGCAAAGAAAATCACGCACTAGTGCACCAGAATTTGATGGCCGGATAGCATCCGTTCCAGATGGCATGCGCACTAGAGCAGTCCGGGAAGAGGCACGCTGTGGTCATCTCCGATTCGGAGGACGTCCCGCCGTACCTGCGGATCACCGCCGAGCTGCGGCGGCGGATCACATCCGGCGAGCTGCGGCCGGGCGAGCGGCTGCCGTCGACCCGCCAGATCGTCCGCGAGTTCGGCATCGCGATGGCCACGGCCACCAAGGTGCTCGCGACGCTCCACCAGGAGGGTCTGGCCCGGCCTCTCCCGGGTGTCGGCACGATCGTCGACTTCTCGGGCCCGCATCCCCGGAGCCCTGGTGCTGCCCGGCCCCGTGCCGGCGGCCATCCGACGTCGGGGCTGACCCGACCGCGGATAGTGCGGGTGGCGGTCGACATAGCCGACCTGGAGGGGCTGGCGGCGCTGTCCATGCGTCGCGTGGCCGTCGAGCTCGGCGTCACCACCGTGGCGCTCCACCGGCAGGTGGGCGGGAGGGGACAGCTGGTGCTGTCGATGGCCGACGTGGTCTTCGCCGAGGCACCGCCACCCGACCCACCGCCGGCCGGCTGGCGCCGGTGTCTGGAGGCGGCGGCACGGTCCCAGTGGGCCATGTACTGCCGCCATCCCTGGCTGGCACAGGCGATGTCCTTCACCAGGCCCCTGATGTCGCCGCGGATCAAGGCTCACGCGGAGTGGGTGATGCGGGCACTGCACGGACTCGGTCTCGACCCGGTGGCCATGATCCACGTACACGCCACCCTGGCCGCCCACATCCGTGGGCTGGCCCTGAACCTGGAGGCCGAGGCGGAGGCGGTGCAGGACTCGGGCCTCACTGACGAGCAGTGGATGGACGCCCACGGCACTCCCGCGATCACCCCACCGGCGGCGACTTCGGCTCACCCGCTGCTGGCGAGCGTCCCGCCCCGCTCCCTCGACCTCGACTCGCTCTTCGAGTTCGGCCTGCAACGCCTCCTCGACGGCATCGCCATCCTGATCGAGACGAGTCGCTGCCACGTTCAGCCTCCCCCCGCAGGCCGTGTCCAGGCCGATGAGCGGTGACGAGAATTCGCCGGAGCGTGACGCCTCCGCGTGACCCGGGTCTCATCTCCTGCCCTTGATCTCAACCGCGGTCGAGGTCGCAGACTCGACCTTCGTCAACGGCGATGAAGGGATGTCCGATGAAGGCAGCGGCGTTCGCGCGGCACGGTGGCCCGGAGGTTCTCGAGCTGATGGATCTGGCCACGCCGGTGGCCGGGCCCGGCCAGGTACGGGTCCGGCTCCGGTTCGCCGGAGTCCAGCCGATCGACTGCGCCGTCCGCGCGGGCTGGGCACCGCCCGGGGTGGCACCCCGGCTCCCGACGATTCCCGGCAACGAGTTCGCCGGAGTCGTCGACCAGGTCGGCGACAGGGTCGATGGAGTCGGCGGGGCCGATGGGGCCGATGGAGTCGGCGGGATCGACAGCGTCGGCGGCGTCGACGGCGGGGATCACGGCGTCGTGGTGGGCGCCGAGGTGCTCGGCTTCGGACAGCTGGGTGCGTATGCCGAGTACCTGGTGGTACCGGCCGACCAGGTGACCGCCAAGCCGGCCGGCATGCCCTGGGAGGTCGCGGGTGGGTTCAGCGGCGGGGCACAGACCGCCCACATCGCGCTGCGGGAGCTGGGCGTCGGCAAGGGCGACACCGTCCTGATCCACGCCGCCGCCGGCGGGGTCGGGACGGTCGCCGTCCAACTGGCCGTACGCGCCGGCTCGACCGTCATCGGCACCGCCGGCGCGGCCAACCACGACTATCTCCGCTCACTGGGCGCAATCCCGGTCGCCTACGGCGACGGCCTGGTCGAACGCGTCCAGGCGATCGCGCCCGGCGGCGTGGACGCCGCGCTGGACGGAGCCGGCGGCGACGCGCTGACCGCGTCGCTGGCGCTGGTCGCCGACCGGAGCCGGATCCTCACCCTCGTCGAGCACGGCCGGGCGGGGGAGCTCGGAATCCGGGTCACGCCCAACCTCCGCTCGGCGGCCCGGCTCGCCGAGCTGGCCGACCTCCAGGCGCACGGAGCCCTGCACATCAACGTCCGCCGGGTCGTCCCGCTCGCGGACGCCGCCGAGGCGCACCGGGAGCTGGAGACGAGACACGGCCGCGGCAAGATCGTCCTCGCCGTCAGCAGCGGCTGACGGCCACCACCCCCCGCAGTGGCGCGTCAGGAGGCGCCACTGCCTCTGCCCGCGCGGCACGGGGAGTGCCGGCGCCCGTCTCAGCCCTCCCAGGCCCTCCTCAGCCCGCCTCGGTTGCAGCCAGGAGGCGGCCATCCCGGTCGTAGGCCCGGACGACCGGTCGATTGGCCTGGTACCAGTCGTCGAAAAGCGTCGGGTTGTTCCGTCTGAAGTCCTCGAACCCGGGCTCACCGGGCCGTGGACCAGGCTCAGGCGGATCGATCTGGAGCGTCCTGACCACGACCTTCCCGTCCTGGATGGGAACCTCGACGATTTCGCCGGACGGAGTCGTCGCGGTGACCCGGGCAACCCGGGCCGACACCCGTCCGCCACAGTCATGGACCGTGCGACTGTCACCGGGGCCGCTACCGAAGCCGGCTCCGAGGCGGCCTCCGAAGCCGCCGCCTATCCCGTGACTTCCGCTGGCGTGCTCCAGCTCGAGATCGGTCCGGGGCATCGCGTCGTGCCCGGTCCCCCAGCTGTATACATACGCCCCGTCGATGTCCAGTCGACCTGCCGCGTCCGCCGGCACGTCGCAATCGACGAACGTCGAGGGGTTCGACAGAATCACGGTCGCTCCGGTGACGTCCCGCGCCGCCGCCCACACCGTCAGCCCGCCCGGCTGGAAGCGCGCCGGGTCCGCCGGCCCAGGACCGGACTGTAGGCACTCGATCACGAGATGTGCCGCTTCGTCCGGAGTGAAGGTGACCGGCTGGAGCTGGGTGATTCGCGGGGCCGGCGGAAGGTCGGCGGGCGCGAGGGATGCCTTCCCCGTGCCACCGGCCAGGGTCAGGCCGGCCGCGATCCCCGCCGCGGCCACGGCGCACGCCACCGCCGGGGCGGCCCGCCGCGCGACCCGACGACGGCGCTCCCCCGGAACCCGGGCCCGTACGCCGGCCCACAGATCACCCGACGGCCGGACGTCCACCGTGCGCTCCGCGCCACGAAGGCGTTCGATCATCTCCTCGTCGGAGGTCATGCCGCACCTCCCCTCGTCCCGTCCAGTTCCGATGCGCCGAGCTGGGGCGGCACGGCGCCGTCGCCGGATCTCGACGGCTGCCGCACGCCGTCGGACCGCGGTCCCATCGCCGTCCCCAGCGACGGATCGGCCCGCAACCGGGCCAGGCCCCGTGACGCGTGGGTCTTCACAGTCCCGACTGAGCAGCCGAGGATCTCCGCGACACGGGCCTCGGACAGGTCCTCGCAGTAGCGCAGCACCACGACGGCCCGCTGCCGAGTGGGCAGGGCGGCCAGCGCCGCCGCGAGTCCCGCCCGGTCCTCCACCGCCGCCAGCTCGCCGGCGGACCCGCCAACCAGCCTGTCGGGCACCGTGGGCATCAGCGTCTCGACCACCCGGCGGCCGCGGAACCGTCGCCGATGAGCGTTGACGAGAATTCGCCGCACGTAGGCGTCAGGGGAGTCGCACACACGGACCTTCCGCCAGGCGACGAAGGTACGTGCCAGCGCCGTCTGCGCCAGGTCCTCCGCCTCGGCCGCGTCGCCGGTCAGCAGGTACGCCAGCCGCAGCAGGGCCGGCAGCCGGGCGGTGAAATACGCCCGGAACTCATCGTGTCCGTCATCGTCCATCAGCCCTCCTCAACCCTCCAGAGGCCCCCGGGGCCCGCTCAGGTTGACCGCGGCGAACTGACCAACTCGACCGGCCGCAGATGGAGCCGATCATGGCAGGGCGGGTTTGACTTCGAGCGCACTCGAAGTCCTAGCTTCGAGACATGACCGCGGTCGACGAGCTCAGCGAGGACGGTTCTCGGGCGCCGGATGGGCCTACGTCGGGCCGCCGGAAATCCGGGGCGAGACGGCCCTCTACCGGCGTCGCCCGGTCGGCGGACAGCGGCCTCACCATCGCTGAGGCGGCGACGGCGAGCGGCGTGAGCGCGCACACTCTGCGGTACTACGAGCGGGTGGGCCTCATGCTCGAACGGGTGGCGCGGGCTCCGTCGAGCCATCGCCGCTACGACGACGAGGACCTGCGCTGGATCGCGACGCTCACCGCGCTGCGCCATACCGGCATGCCGATCCGCCAGATCGCGCGGTACGCGGCGCTTGTACGGGCCGGCCACGGCAACGAGACCGAACGGCTCGAGCTGCTCACCGCCCACAAGGAGCGCGTCACCGAGCGTCTCGATGAGGTTCGCCGCCATCTCACAGCCATCGACACCAAGATTGATATCTATCGGGAGAGGACCAGACGACCGATGCCCCACGACACATTGCGCCAGGTACCGCTCGGTTCCCAGGGACTCCGGGTCAGCGTGCAGGGCCTCGGCTGCATGGGCATGTCCGACTTCTACGGCGCGACCGACGACAACGAATCGATCGCCACCATTCAGCGGGCGCTCGGCCTGGGCGTGACCTTCCTCGACACCGCCGACATGTACGGGCCGTTCACGAACGAGCGGCTGGTCGGGCGGGCCATCTCCGGCCGGCGCGGCGAGGTGACGCTCGCGACCAAGTTCGGGATCGTCCGCGACCCGGACAACCCCCAGGCCAGGAACATCAACGGCCGGCCGGAGTACGTCCGCTCAGCCTGCGACGCGTCCCTGTCCCGCCTCGGGGTCGACCACATCGATCTCTACTACCAGCATCGGGTCGACCCGACTGTGCCGATCGAGGACACCGTCGGCGCCATGGCCGAGCTGGTCACCGCAGGGAAGGTGCGCTACCTCGGCCTCTCCGAGGCGTCGCCGGCCACGATCCGCCGGGCGCACGCCGTGCATCCCATCTCCGCGCTGCAGACCGAGTACTCGATCTGGTCACGTCACCCGGAGGAGGAGATCCTCCCGACGCTGCGCGAACTCGGCATCGGCTTCGTTGCCTACAGCCCGCTGGGGCGGGGGTTCCTGACCGGAACCTTCCGCACCCCGAACGACTTCGAGGCCGGCGACTTCCGCGCCAGCATGCCCAGGATGAACTCCGAGAACCTGGACGCCAACCTCTCGGTCGTCGCCCAGATCGAGGAGATCGCGGCGGCGCGAAACGCGACACCCGCGCAGGTGGCACTCGCCTGGGTGCACCACCAGGGCGACGACATCGTCCCGATCCCGGGGACGAAGCGACGCCACTACCTGGAGCAGAACGTCGCCGCCGTCGGCCTCGCCCTGACGCCCGACGAGGTGGAAATCCTGACGAAGGCTGGCGAGACCGTGCGGGGCGCGCGCTATCCGGACATGTCCAACGTCAACCTTTGAGGTCCCGTGCGTCCGTGAACGCGGTCGGGTGAATCCGAGGTCAAGGCGACCCCCGCCAGGTCGGGCGAAGCCCGACACCCGGGGGCCCGGGGGGCGCCCCCCGGACAGACATCGCGGCTGGTGCAGTTCCGCGTGGCCGAGCACCACGTTTTCGATGCGGTGCTCCGGCGTGCCCCTGCGGTCAGTGTTTGACGAAACGGGCGGTGTCTCGGAGGGTCGCCAAGCGGACGCGGTACTCCTGTTCGTCGATCTCGCCTCGGGCGAAACGGTCAGCCAGAACTTCCTCGGGTGACGGTACGGCTGGTCCGTGAGCAGCTCCGGGCTCGCTGGGCGAACGCGTCGCAGGACGTCTCCGTTCGTCGGAGCGGATCAGGGCCCGGACGAGCAGCACCGCCACGGTGATGAGCACAGCCCAGAACAGCAGCATGCCCATGGACATGGCGAACCAGCCCCAACCACTGATATCGCGATCACTCCAGTACATCATCACGCAGTTACCTCCGAAGCGGCAGGTGACAGCCATGTGGTGGGACCCGCACCGCGCCCCTGCTCCTCAAAGCCTGCGCCCTCCGCCGTGGGAGCGCAGGGGACGTTCGCCCCAGTGCGTCCGGCCAACCGGCAGGCCATCTCGGGACACAGTCCACATGAAGCGCGCCTGGTTCGCCCTGGCCGGAAAACGCCGCCGCAGTCACGGCGAAGGGGGCCTCTACCAGCTCGAAAGCGACGGCTTCCCGGGCGGGACGGCTTCGGGGGTCCGGGGTTCGTCCCCCGGGCAGACATGGAGGCGGTGAGTGAGCCGTCCGGCGCACGAGCGAGCAGACGGCTCCGAATCCTGTGACGTGACACCGCCCGTCAGCGCGGCCCCGGTGCCCTGGCAGCTCAGGGCGCGGCGAGGGCTGCGGTGGGCTGGAGGCGGGAGGCGCGGGTGGCGGGGTAGAGCCCGGCGACCGCGCCGATGACGAGAGTGGCACCGAAAGCGAGAAGCATCGCCCAGGAGGGGACGACGGTAGGCCAGGCCTGAGTGGTGGCGTAGCACGTGGTGACGCCGGTGCCGAGGATGAGTCCCGCTATCCCGCCGAGTGTGGACAGGAGAAGCGCCTCGGCGAGGAACTGGTTGCGGATGTCCCCGCGGGTGGCCCCGAGCGCGCGGCGAAGTCCTACCTCGCCTCGTCGTTCGAGGACGGAGATGACCATGGTGTTCGCGACGCCGATGCCGCCGACGAGCAGCGCGACGGAACCGAGGCCAAGCAGGAGCCCGCCGAGTGTGGAGTCGGCCGCGTGCTGTGCGGCGAGGGCGTCGGAGGGACGTGAAACGTCGACCTCGTTGGGCGCCGCGGGGTTGGCCGTGCGGGCGAGCAGCGTCTGTACGGCTTCGACATGGTTGGGGTCTGTGCGGGTGTACAGGGTGGTCGGGTAGGTGTCGAAGCCGAGCAGGTCGGCGGCGCTGGGCCAGCCGACGAGGGCGGCGCGGTCGAGCTCGGGGGCGAGGCCGACGGGGGCGAGGATGCCGACCACGGTGAACCACTGGCCACCGAGGTGGATCTGCTGGTCCGGTCCGGTCGAGTCGACGCCCAGGTGGGCCGCCGCCGTCGATCCGAGGACCACGGCGGCATAGCGCTGGGTCGCCTCGTTGAGGTAGGTGCCGGCGACGATGTCGGCTCCGACGGTGTCGGGCAGGTCCAGCCTGGTTGCCAGCACGGCGATACTGCCGGATTCCGCGGCCGGGATGTGGTCGTTGCGGTAGACCCTGGCGTCCGGCACCAGGCCCGTGGCGCTGACCGACTCGACGTCGCCGACCGCGCCGATCATTGTGACTGCCTCGGTCGGTAGGTGTGCCTGGTCGCCGAAGAGGTTCTGGCCGGGGCTGACGGTGAGCAGGTTGGTACCGAGTGCGGCGATCTGGCGGTGGAAGTCCTCCCGGCTGGAGGAGGAGATGCCGATCACCGAGATCATGGCCGCGATGCCGATCGCGATCCCCAGGGCGGACAGCGCGACACGCGTCGGTCGCGAGCGCAGACCTGCGGCGCCGACTCGGACCAGTTCCCGCGCCGCGAGCCGGGCCGGACGAAGCACCAGGTTGGCATCCGGCACCGGTCCTAGGTGAGTCGCAGGTCCGGACTTGCTCGTCGGCGAGGTGCCGTCCTGAGTAGGTGCGTCGGTCGGTGAGGCACCGGTCGTTGATCGGGCGGTGGTCATCCGCGGGCTCCCTGAGGTGTCCGGACGTCTCCGCTGTCGCCGACCTTGTGGCCGTCCCGCATCTCGATGCGGCGCGGCAGGGCGGCGGCGATGTCGCGGTCATGCGTGATGATCACGATGGTGGTTCCGGCGGAGTGGAGCTGTCGTAGCAGGACCATCACCTCGGCCCCGGACGAGGAGTCAAGGTTGCCGGTGGGTTCGTCGGCGAGCAGCAGCGTGGGCTCGCCGACCACAGCGCGGGCGATCGCGACACGTTGGCGCTCACCGCCGGAAAGCTCGTGCGGCCGGTGGTGGACTCGGTGACCGAGACCGACCCGGTCAAGGGCGGCGCGTGCGCGTTCGAGCCGCTCCGAACGACGCGTGCCGCCGTACAGCAGCCCATCGGCCACGTTGTCCAGTGCCGGCACGCCAGGGGCGAGGTGGAACTGCTGGAAGATGAACCCGATGCGTTGCGCGCGCAGCGCCGAGCGCTGGTCGTCACCCAGCGCGTGGACCGGATGGCCGTCGACGGTAACGATTCCCGTCGTCGGCCCATCGAGGGTGCCCAGCAGGTGGAGCATCGTCGACTTGCCCGACCCGGACGGCCCGACGATCCCGACGAGCTCGCCATAGTTGATCCGCAGGCTGACGTCGGCCAGCGCGCTGACCGGGCCGAAGTGCCTGGACACCTGGTCGAGGACGGCGATGGGAACCGTGGCGCTCACTGGGCGACTCGCACGGTGACGCCCTCGGTGATGCCCGCACCGCTGATCTCGACCGTGCCGTTGGCGAACATGCCGGTCGTCACCGGTGCGAACGTCGACTGCCCGTTCTGGACCGTCTGGACCGCGTACCCGCCGTCCGGGTTCGCCACGAGCGCGGTCACCGGCACGGTCAGCACATTCGCCCGCTGCCCCGTGACGATCGTCAACGTCACCGGCGACGAATCGAAGCCACCGGCGAGCGCAGAGGGATCGCCGAACGACACGATCACGGTGACGAAGGTCTTGTTCTGCTCCTCAATGGTCTGCGCGACAGTGCCGACGCTGCTGACCGTGCCGTCGAGACGTTGACCGGTCGGAAGCGCGATGGTCGCCGGGTCGTCTGTGTGGACGAGATGTTGCAGCGACACGTCCAGCGGGATCGATGCCACCTGCGTGGTGCCGCTGTAGGTGAGGACCTGCTGGTTGGGTTGCAGGCCCAGATGGCTGCCGACCGGGATGGCCTGGAGGGCGACCCGGATGTCGCCGTCGTGGACGAAGATCTGGTCCGGTGAGACGGTGCCTTGCGCGGGAAGCCCGCTCTTGGCCTGCCATGCCTGCACGGCCGAGGCAGTGGCGGCGTCGAAGGTGTCATCAACGGCGAAACCGGTGTAGCCCAGCTCCTGGAGGCTGGCCTCCAGCTCCTTCACGTCGGAACCCACTGTGCCTGTGGCGAGTGTCCGGTACGGCGTCGCGGTGCCGTGCAGGAGGACGACCGGCCTGCCGTCGACCGCGTACACCGGTTGGCCGATCTTCACCGTTGTGCCCGGCGCTGCGACCCAGGTGAGGACTCCGGATTGCTGCTGGGCGACTAGCCCGACCGGCTCGCCGTAGGAGATCAGACCGCCGACCTGCTGGGTCTGGGTGAGGGTGCCGCGTTGGACCGTCGCGGTCGCCGCGGGAACCGGCCCGGTCGGCGACGGCGGCGGGCTACCGCCGAATCCCAGGGCGGCGGCGACGATCAGCGCGGCGGCTCCCGCCCCCGCGAGGACGAGCAGGTGCCGGCGTGGTCGGCGCCGTAGCGGGCTCGCCCACGAGGCAGTCATCGCCCGCGCCCAGGCCCTGCTCGGCACACACCGGCCGCCGGCCTTGTACTCGGCTGCCGTCGGCGGGGCGGTCACGGAAGTCTCGCCGGTTCTGGTCTCACCGGTTCTGGTTTCGTCGGTCCCGGCCCCGGCCCCGGTCACGCGCCGGCCTCGTCGAGGATGCCCTGGCACTGCCGGGCCGCCTGTTGGAACGCCGGATCGCCACGGTCAACGTCCGCGCCGGCGAACAGGCCGCCAGCCGAGCCGGGCTGGGGGTCGGGGAAGCCCGGCAGCCCGTTGTCGCGCATGCACTGCGCGAAGGCCACATAGACGGCGAGATCCGCGTCGCTCGGTTCTCCCCGGCTGCCCGCGGGAAGCAGATCCTGGCAGGCGGCCAGCGCCTGCTTCACGGCCGGATCGTCCGGATCAACACCCTCCCCGAACTGCGGAACTCCCGTGGACGGGTCCGGATCAGCCATGTCGATGTCGTGGTCACGCATGCACTGTGCGTACGTCTGTACCGTCGGCGTCCCAGTGGTACCGCCGCCGGACGCCGTCCCGCCCGGCGCCGTGCCGCCGCCGGAGCCGCAACCGGCCATGGCCATGACCACCAGGCTCAGGCCGGCGGCCACCGCCGTCAGCGGACGTGTGGTTCTGATCATTCGTGTCCTCCGTCGTGGGTGGAGCGGTACCGAGTACGGCGCCCAGTGGACGGCATCGCGGATAACCAGGCCGTAACGTCGGCGGCGCTGGTTATCCGCTGGTTATGCCGATAGCGCCACGCTGAACGGGCACCGCACCGGGGCGCAGACGAGGAGAAGGGCGGAAAGCGGATGGTTCGGGTGATGGTCGTGGAGGACGAACCAGAGCTCGCCGGTGCGCTCTGCGAGGCGTTGACACGCGAGTCGTTCGCGGTCGACGTGGCCTACGACGGCGACGAGGCGCTGGAGAAATGCGCCGCTCACGACTACGACGTCGTCGTCCTGGACCGGGACCTGCCCGTCGTGCACGGCGATGACGTCTGCCGCGCGATCGTGGCGACCCAACGATCGACGCGGGTCCTGATGCTCACCGCCGCCTCGGCGATCCGCGCCCGGGTCGAAGGGCTCGCGATCGGCGCCGACGACTACCTCGTGAAGCCGTTCGCGCTGGCCGAGTTGTCTGCCCGCGTGCACGCTCTCGCCCGCCGCACCGCGCCGGCCGCCGCTCCGATTCTCGAACGCGCCGGCCTACGCGTAGACCAAGCCAGCCGGACCGTCACCCGAGACGGCCGCTCCGTCATTCTGACGAACAAGGAGTACGCGGTCCTGGTCGAACTGCTCCGCGCCGCCGGCGGCGTCCTGTCCGCCGAGCAGCTACTGGAGAAGGTCTGGGACGAGAACATCGCCCCCTTCACCAACACCGTCCGCATGACGGTGATGAAACTGCGCCGCAAGCTCGGCACACCTCAACTGATCGAAACGCTGCCGGCAGCCGGATACCGCATACCGTGACTCGTCTGAGCCTGCGCGCCCGTCTCACCGTCCTCTACGGCGCACTGTCCATCCTCGCCGGAGCGGTCATCCTCACGCTGCTCTACCTGGTCGTCCAGGCCCGCCTCGACGCCGAGCTCACCGGGGACTCCGACTCCCGCATCGCCGCTCTTCGACAGCGGGCCGGCCAGGCAAACGAAGCGACGATCACCACACCCAACGGGAGCCGGATCAGCCTCGACGACCTCACCGAGCAGATCAGAGGCAACGAGGAAAAGATCAGGAACGCAGCCCTCGACACACTGCTCGTTCGGGGCAGCGGCATCGTCCTCGCCATCGGCCTCGCCACCGCGGGCACCGGCTGGATCATCGCCGGCCGCGGGCTGCGACCACTCCATGCCATCACCGTCACCGCCGAGCAGATCGCACGGTCCACCGGCCCGCACCGCGACCTCAGCCGGCGGATCGCGCTGACCGGACACAGCGACGACATCAGACGGCTGGCCGATGCCTTCGACGCCATGCTCGAAACCCTCGACCACGCCTTCGACGGCCAGCGCCGCTTCGTCGCGAGCGCCTCCCACGAACTTCGCACCCCGCTCGCACTGGAACGAGCCGTGATCGAGCTCGAAGCGACCAAACCGGCCGCTCACCCCGACACCGTCCACTTCGCCGACCGTCTGCTGGCCATCAACACCAGGAACACCGACCTCGTCGACCGGCTCCTGACCCTCGCCGACGGAGGTAACGAGCTCACCGAATCGGTCACCGTCGATCTCGCCGACGTCACGGCCGACGTTCTCGCCCAGACCAGCACGGACACCCCGACCAGCGCCCGGATCACCGCCGGTCTGGTTACCGCTCCGGTGCTCGGCGATCCCATCCTGCTCCACCAGCTCGTCCGCAACCTGGTCGAGAACGCGGCCAACCACAACGTGCCGGGTGGCTGGATCAAAATCGCCACCGGCACCGGCCCGACGTACCTGGCCATCGCGAACAGCGGCCCGCTACTGCTCCCCCAGGACGTGAACGGACTCTTCGAACCCTTCCGGCGCGGCCGACCCGACCGAACACGTGGCACAGGCCGCCGCGGGTTCGGCCTCGGCCTCACGATCGTCAAGGCCATCGCCGACAGCCATCACGCGCAGATCACCGCTCTCCCCAGACAGGACGGCGGACTGGACCTGCGCATCACATTCCCGGCAGCGCCCTCACCCCGGTGACGACCCAGCCGGGACAACTCCATGATCCTCCGATGCCCCGAACGCCTACGCGGTTGGTCACCTCGCCATGTTCACCATGCCCGCACATCCGACCGCGACAGCACCACCTTCACCACCCGCCTCGACGGCACGGCAGCTTCAGGACGCTTCGCCCCTCAAGCCGTGCTCACTACAGCAAGTAGCAAGACAGTCGAGGAACACGAGGGGACTTGAATCACCCACAAGCCTCTTACCTGCACAAACGCGATATCACCGCGCGACACGCAAACGGCCGAGGGCTGTCGACCGACGGCTTTCGTCGAACGTTTCGGATCTTCGTACGCGGTGCGGGGTGCGACGGGCCCGGCGAGCACGGCCGTCCACGGCCGCGCGCAGACGGTCGCGCGGCGCGGCCCGCACCGCGACCTGATGCAGGCACGCTGCATGTCCAGCGATCTGTGCAACGGGAGAACGGCACGCTTCGAATCGTCCAGCCGAAGACCCGGGGATCACGCCGGCCGCTGCCGGTTTCCCTCTCTCGCGCTCGGCGCACTGCATCGACAGCGGAGCAGGCAGGCGAAGGAGCGGATCGACGCCGGCGAGCACTGGTGGGAGAACGGACTCGTCTTCGCGTCGACCGTCGGCACGCTGATGGAGCCGAGGAACGTCACGCGGCGCGTCGAGCAGCTCCGCGACCGGGCGGGCCTCCCGTGACTACGGCTGCACGATCTTCGTCACGCCTGCGCCACCTTCCTCCTGGCCGCCGGCGTCGAGCCCCGGACGGTGCTGGAGATCCTCGGGCACACGACGTCCCGGATGACGATGGAGCGCTACGGCCACGCTCTCCCCGAGCGTCTGCACGCCGCTGCCGACGCCATGGACGGCTTCCTGGGCGAGATGGCTGTGGACAAGCCGGACGGAGACCGACACCGAACAGGCTTGGCTACACAGTTGGCTACATAACGATCAACGCCTACCCCGCCAGGTCGGGCGCAGCCCGACACTCGGGGGTTCGGGGGTCGCCCCCCGGGCAGACATCGCGGCTGGTGGCGAAGCTGACCAAAGGTCAGCGAGCAACCGAATCCAGCGCGTGGACAAAACCGTCCACAATACGAACCACTACCCGAAAATCGCCGGACCGGTCATAGTGCTCGACACCTAATGGTTAGTCGATATGTCCCGAGGTGTCGACGGCGGGGAGACGGTCTTGGCCCATTCCGCCCAGTCCGCGAGTGCCTGGTAGAGCCGGACGCCGGCCTCGATCGTCACCCGCATGGACCGGACCTGCGGGTTGTCGCCGAACTCGCCGCGGTCCTTGGCGTCCGCGTAGGCCCGGTAGCGCGCTGCGGACTCGGCGAAGAACCGGGCTTCCTCGTCGAGGCGTCGACGTAGGTCATCAGGGTCCATCAGCCAGAAGAACAGTGAGCGCAGTAGGGACTGCACACGCATTGTGTGGTCGATCTCGCCGGTGGTCAGCCAGTCACGGATCTCGTCCAGTCCGGCGTCGGTGATCCGGTACGCCTTGCGTCGCCGCGGCCCCTCGGTGTCCACCTCGATCAGACCGTCGTCGGTGAGCCGGCGCAGCTCCGCATAGATCTTCGGGTGCTGCGCTGGCCAGATCTGGCCCAGTACCTCCTGGAAGCGCCGGGCCAGATCATATCCGCTGGCCGGGCCCTCGGCGAGGAGGCCGAGCAGTCCGTGGCGCAGCGACATCACGTTCTCCTCGCGAGGCTGTCCTGGTCACCATATTGACATGGCCTGGAGGACATGTGCGAAGCTGGGGCCACATCAAGATGTCCCAAAGTACATGTCCTCTAGGCCATAGTTAGGTGTTCGATGACGGAGACGGAGCGACGTGGCGGCGTCCTCGTAAGCGGCGCGGCCGGCGGGATCGGCGCGGCGACCGTGCGGCTGCTGGCCGATCGGGGCTACCTGGTGTTCGCGGCGGTGCGCGCGGAGAACCACACCAGCCGCGTCCTGGCCGACCTATCCGGCGTGCAGGTGGTCACGATGGACGTCGCCGACCCGGAGAGCGTCGCCACAGCGGCCGAAGAGGTTAACGGCGCGGTGCCGAACGGCGGCCTGCGCGCGGTGGTCAACAACGCCGGCGTGATCGTGCAGGGGCCGCTGGAGCTGGTGCCACCGGACGAGCTGCGCCGCCAGTTCGAGGTCAACACCTTCGGGCCGGCCTACGTCACCCAGGCGTTTCTGCCGATGCTGCGGGCCGGCCACGGCCGGATCATCAATGTCACCGCGCCCACCGCTCGCGTCCCGATGCCGTTCATGGCACCGATCTCAGCGAGCAAAGCAGCCCTCGACGCGCTTTCCACCGCTCTGAGGCTGGAACTGGCCGCGTGGAAGGTGCCAGTAGTGCTCGTCGAGCCGGGTGCCACCGAGACCCAGATCTTCGACAAGGCCGACACCGCAGCGCGGGAGGCGTTGGGGGCGGCCACACCGGCGCAGGTGGCGCTCTACCGCGACCACCTCACCGCGATGGAGCAGGCGAGAAAGCGGTTGCGGACCCGGCCGGTCGAGCCGGTTGCCCGCGCGATCGCGACCGCCGTGACCGCCCGCCGTCCGCGGCGGCGTTACTCCATCGCCGACGCCCGCGCCATCGGTGTCCTCGCCCACCTGCCCGCCCGGCTACGCGAGCGCCTGGTCATGAGCACCCTCGGGCTACGCGGGGTGGGAACCGAACGATGAGGACGATCGTGCTCGTCGGAGCCACGTCCGGCCTCGGCCGTCACGCCGCGCACATCCTGAAGGAGGCCGGCCACCGGCTCGTCCTCGTCGGCCGCGACCCGAAACGGGCGGCCCAGCTGGCCCACGACCTGCCCACCGCCACAGTCATCGCTGCCGACATCTCGACGGCGGCTGGCATCGACCTCGTGGCCGAAAAGGTACATGCCGTCGTCGACCGCGTGGACACCCTGGTGAACAACGCCGGCGTCATGCTTCCCACCCGCCGCACCACCAGCGAGGGCATCGAGCTGAACCTAGCCGTGCATCATCTCGCGCCCTACTCGACGACCGCCCGGCTCCTCCCGCTGCTGCGCCACGGCGACGGCCGGATCATCAACGTCAACTCCGAGGGCCATCGCGCCCCGATGCGCGGGGCTGGGCCGGTCCACCTCGACCTGACCGACCTGAACAGCGAACGGCGCTACGACCCGTTCCTCACCTACAGCCGCACGAAGCTGGCCAACCTGCTCTTCACCTACGAACTACAACGGCGTCATCCCGAACTGACCGTCGCCGCAGTCCACCCGGGCATGGTCCGCACCAACCTGGGCCGGCACTTCCCACGACTCCGGGTCGCCCTGCTACTCCCGTTCATGATGTCCCCGCGGCAAGGGGCGCGGCCGGTGATCCACCTGGCTTCCGCACCCACGATCAGCGCGGGACGCTACTACGACCGGCTCAGACCCGTCTCCTCGTCGCCCGCCTCCTACGACACCAACACCGCCCGCCGGCTGTGGGAGATCACGTCCGACATTCGCGGCCCCTTCGGATGACTCCAGGGTGGATGTCGGGGCTCCGCGGCCCAGCGGACAGCCACCTGCGACGGCTCTGAGCCGTTGACGCCGACTACGACCGGCGGGCGGTCCCGCGGGCCGCTCTCGTCCGCCGCCCCGCCAAGGACGACGAGCGGGCCGGAGGAACGGTGCAGGAGCCCGGCGATCGTCCGGTCGAGCGTCTCCGCGGCGGCCGCGACTCGAGGTGATGCTCTCAGCGTTCACCGGAGGTGAGGATCGTCGGGGCCGACGAAAGGGAATGTCCGCACCTGTCCCTCGGCCTACCTGGCCGCGACCACGAATCCGGTCCCGGCGCCCCGGGCGGGAAGACAATCTGCGGGGCGTACGGGACACCGCCGCCGAACTACGGAGGCCGCACTCAGCAGCGGTCCCGGTTGCGACGGTGCCCGGTGGTCAGATCCGATCGGCAACCGTGCGTGCCAGGTCCTTCAGCGGCCCGCTGTTCTCCGCCGGGTCGTTGCCACGCACCAGGTTGATGGACACCCAGAAAGCAGCCCTTCTGACAAAGACCGCCGCATCCTCGAAATACGCCTCATCGCCGATTCCTGACAAAGGCTGGAGATCGTGGCCGATGCCACGCTCGGCAGCGAGGTAGTTCTCCGCGGTCTCTCCCACGAAAATCTCGACCTGAGCCGTCGGCCCGTCGGGTGGCGCTGTGTAGGTGCACGTCCCGGCCAGCGCCACCGGGCTGGAAAGCGAGGTACCGGCGAGTTTCTCGGCCTCCGGCCTGGACACGAGCCCGCAGGGCCTCCCTGCCGTGCCAGCCGACGACGCCACCGTACCCGCCGGCGCCGCCGTGTCAGCCTGCGGGGCCGCAGTATCGGACGACGGGGCCACCGGTTTCACCCGCTTGTTTCCGCTGGTGGCCACCGCGCTCGTTTGCCCGGGCGCCGACGACGGCGCCGCTGCGCCGGTCGACGGAGTGCAGCCCGCCAGGCCCATGATGACGAGAGCCGCAAGCACGGGAAACGCGGCGCGAACAGCGGCGCGATTGTGGTTCATCACAGGAGGTTCCATACCGGCCCCGTCTGTCGGCGTTTGATAATACATTTCCCACCGCTCCGTCCAATCCCGGTGGCGGCTGGTCTCATCGGCACTGAATCACCGTGCGGCCAGGCCTCATTCGGGTCGGAGAAGTCGGGCGATCTTCACCTCGAACTCCTCGCGGCTGAGCACTCCTGCCTCTCGCAGTGCAGCGATCCTCCGCAGCCGGTCGTCGCGGACCGGATCAGCCGGGAGTTCGGGGGGCGGGGCGGGCGGCGCCGGGCCGAGACGGCCTTGGATAAGGTCCACAACCCTTCTGCCGTCGCGCTTGTTCACCTTCGCGATCTCCATCCGGTCGCCCGCGGCGTGAACGATGATTCTCCCCAGCACCATGCCGCCGGCCCATTCCACCGAGGAGACGTTCCTCAGCAGGAGGTCTTCGCTGGACCGGCACCTGTGGCCTGCCAGCACGAACAACAGCCGGCGATCGGTGAGCACGAGGATTCCGCCGCCCCTGCCGCGCGATCCTCTCGCCATGTCCGTGACGAGTTCGCCGGCCCACAGGTACTCCGCAAGACACCGGATCTGCCGGCCGCCGCCGATCCCTCGTCGCATTTTCTGGCTGGCCTGTCTGATGTCCTCTCGCATCTCGACACGCCCAGGTCATGAACGATGAACAATGTCCACTCGCCCTGGCTGCCCGGCTGGCCGCGGCTGACGGCCCATCCTTGCGTCGAGGACGAAGTGACGGTGCTGAAGACCCGGCTCGTTGCGCCCGAAGACCAGTTCGGATCGCGCGCCCGAGGAAAGGTTCTTCTGGATCTCGACAGCGAGCTGATAGTCCTCGTCGCGGACTGTCGAGTGCGCGAAGTCGAACAGTCTCTCCGCACCCGCCCGGGTGGTCTCGTCTTCGAGGTCCAGCCCGGAGGCGTTCTGGTGGCAGGTCACCGAGTGCCCGGGCCCGCTGCCGGGGTAGATCCGGAAGACCTCGCTGTTGGCGGCACTCACCGAGACGACGATGTTAGGAAACAGCGCATAAGCGATCGACAGGTTGTCCAGCGGCTTCCACTCTTCGGCGGGAAGGTCCGTGAGGCGCGTGATGTGCCGCAACGGAACGACCAGCCGATGGTGCGGGCCGAACGAGTCGAAAAGCGCGCAGTTTCCCAGGGCGAGCTGGGCGAACGTGCCGCGGTGCAGGGTGGAGAAGTGATAGCTCTCGGCGAAGGTGTCCAGAGCGAGCTTCCAGTTGATCGGAGAGTCGAGTACCCGCTCGCCCACCAGCGACCAGTCGCCGATCCCCCACGAGGCAAGCTCCGGGCCGAGCGGCCCCAGATGGGCCTCGATGTCCAGGGGCCCGTTCTCCGGCTGGAGGCCGACCCACAGAAACCCGGCATGCTCCGCGGCCGGCAGTTCCGTGAGGCCGCTTCCGCCAGCCGTCAGCGACGGGAAACCCTCACGGCCGGGTCCTCCGACGAAGCGGCCCTGTGTGTCGTACGTCCAGGCGTGGTACGGGCACACGAACCGTTCGGCTGTGCCGCAGCGCACCGCGACCGGTGCCTGGCGATGAGCGCAGATGTTGTGGAAGGCCCTGACGGTGCCGTCCTGGCTCCGGGTCAGGAGTACGGGAACGTCCATCACCGTCTTCGTGCAGAAACTTCCGGCGGTCGGCAGCTCCGAGCGGTAGCCGACCAGCTGTGGCGAGCGGAGGACGAGTTCGCGTTCGCGTTCGAAACTTTCCTGGCTGGTGTAGGCATCGGCCGGCTGACGGCGTTCAGCCGGCTCCATGTCGGTTGTCCGGTCCGTGGCGACTTTGAGCGCGCGCCGGGTGAGGTCCATGAGCTCGCTGCGGTCCATCGGTGGCTCCCTGGTAAGGCGGCCGGGTCATGGCCGGCCCGCCAAGTGATCGGTAGAGTCTCCGGCCGATCGTGTCGGGCGAGAGAGAAATCAGGACTTGTGGATCTCCTCGAGAACGTCGGCGGTACGGCATGCCGCGTTCTCTGTCTTCAGCCGGCTGGCCAGCCGCGCTGCACGTTCCCGTGGTTCGTGGGCCAGCAGGGGGACCGCGGCAGCGACGAGGGCCCGCTCGCTCATCTCGGAAAAGCGAAGGGATGCGCCGATACCGAGGCGTTCGAGCCGGGCGCCCCAGAAGGGCTGGTCGCCGATGACCGAGCACACGACGGTCGGCAGTCCGGCTGCGACGGAGGCCGCTGTGGTGCCGGCGCCGCCGTGGTGCACGGCGATGCGGCAACGCGGGAGCACCGTGTCGTGGTCGAGGTCTCCGACGACGCACACCCGCCGGTCGGCGCTGACGCCGGTCGTGGCCCACGCCCCGCTCACCAGCGCGCGCAGCCCCAGTCTGTCGGCGACCGTGCTAAGCAACTCGAGGATCCGGGGCGGATCCAGGACCGGCATGCTCCCGAATCCGAAGTATGCGGGTGGCTCGCCCTCGTCCAGCCACTGGTCGACGGCGGGGTCGAGCTGGTGCTCCCCGAGCAGCCGGCGCTGCTCGGGCGACAGAGTGAGGAAACCCACCAGCGGGCGACGCTGACCCCAGTCAGCGAGTTCTGGCACCAGGAACCGGCTGTAGGCCTGGATTTCCGTCGAGCCGGCCCGCGCCAGCCGGCGTGGGGTGGGTTCCCGGGCCGGCCGCAGGCCCAGCCTCGCACGCAGCCGGTTGACGTCGGCGGCGAGGGCCCGCCACCCGGCGAACTCGACAGCCGGATACATCAGGCGGTTGACGACCCGCGGCAGCCGGCGGGTGCTGGCGATGAAGAAGGGGAACTCTCCGTTGGCCCGCATCGGCGCGTGGTGCAGACATGCCATCGGCACCCCCCGCCACTCCGCGATACAGGCCGCCTCGTCCTCGATGGTCACCCCGGACACGATGAGATCTGCGTCGGTGGAGATGTCCGCCATGGCGTCGGCGATACGTTCCGCCCGCTGGCGTTTGTACCGACCGAACCCGTTCATGATTTTCCTCAGGTCACCTGATGCCAGCCAGGCCCGTACCTCCTCGGAGCCCATGAACTCGTGCGCGTCGACGCCGATCGACGCCGTGTCGAGTCCCATTCTGATACCGAAACCAGCAAGGTCCCCGGGCACGCCCAACACCACCTCGTGACCGCGCCGGACCAGTTCGGCGCCGATTATCGCCGCGGGTTGGGCATCCCCCCGGGTACCCATCGCGAAGATTGCAACACGCACGGGGCAGCCTTTCCTCAGAAAATCCGATAATCACGGTGGAGACAAGGCCGGTACATTGGCCTGCGCCGCCGTTTTCGTGCTCTGCGGATATGGTGGCTTCGGTCGTGCTGTCCGGCGATCTCACCGGACGCATTCGCGGCGGGAACCGTCCGGAATCGCCGGTGCGGGGCCCCTCGACCGTGTGCGGGAGTGTCCGGTGAGGCCGGACGCCGGGCGCGCCGTCGCACGGAGAGCGTGCCCTCGCACGGCGAACCGTCTCAGGGCGGACCGTGTCGGGTTAGGCGGAGGGGAACAGGCGGATCACTCGGACCGGAGAAGCACCCTGTCGGCACCATTCCACTGGGCGAGGCCTCCGGCCGCGGCGAAGATCCTGCCAGACAGCTGGGTTCGCGCCGTCACATCCAGCTTCCCGAAGACGGCACGTAGATGGTGTTCGACGGTCTTCTCGCTGAGGACGAGCTCCCGGGCGACCTGACGGTTGGTGAGACCCGCGGCGACCAGCTTGGCGACGGCAAGCTCCGGGGTGGTCAGGCGGGATGCGTCCGGTTCCCGGCGGCAGCCGTCCCGAGGTGCCCATCCGCCGGCGACGAGTTCGCTCTCGCAGCGGTCCAGGTAGGGGCGGGCGTCCAGCAGGCTGAGGGTGTCGTGGGCGGCTCTGAGCTGCCTGATGGCGTCGGCGGGCCGGCCGGCCCTGCGCAGGAAGGCACCGTAGAGGTGATGGAGCAGCGCCCGCTCGAACGGCAGGTCGACGTGTTCCCATTCGGCGAGGCCCGCGCGAAAGGCCCTGTCGGCTGCGCTCACGTTGTCCCGGCGTGCTTCCAGGTTGCCGCGGCTGCGGGCGGCGGCGGCCATTGCAGCGCGGCGCCCACGCAGTCTGGCTGCCGCCTCGAACCGGATCAGCACCTCCTCGGCCCGTCCGAGGTCACCGACCTCCACCAGAGCGTCGACAAGGGTGTCCTGCCACCCAGAGACTCCAGGCTCGGCATCAAGGTCCAGCAGCCCGGACCGGACCGGCGGTTCGAGGGCCGCGACGATCTCGGCGGGTAGGCCACGGGCCCGTGCCAGGTGGGCCGTGGCGATGGCCGCGCTCGCGACGAGATACGGAAACCCGCTTTCGGCGAAGGCCTGCGTCGTCCGGACGTGTTCCTCGGCCTCCACCCAATGGCCACGAGCCGCGGGTACCAGGACGCCGACCTGATGGCAGTACGGGACGAGAGCGCCGTCGTCGGAGTCGGCCATCAGCGACAACGCGTGATCGCAGTGGATCGCGGCATCGTCCCAGAGCCCCGCCCGGTACTCGGCCTGGGCGAGCGCGGTGGTGACCGACACCCGGAAAAGGAGCGAGCGGTCCCGGCCGGCGGCCAGGACCCCGCCGAGGTCCCGGCGCGCGCCGGCGAAATCATCGACCAGAGCGTGCAGGGATCCCCTGCCCGCGAGCATGTCCAGGTCAGTCATGGAGGCCACGGCGGGGTCCGGCAGGTCGGCGACCGAATCGAGGACGGCGTCGAGATGCCCGCTCATCGCCAGCCCGCCCATCCGGATCTGCCCGATGAGGTCGAACGCCGCGTGGCCGGGGCTCAACGCCAGCGCCCGCCCGGCCCACTCGGCGGACTCCGCGCCGAGGAGCTTCGTCTGGTAAAGAGCAGCGAGCCAGCCGGCGACCCGAGCACCGAGCAGCGGGTCGGCGTCGGCACCACCGTCCGGGTCGCAGCGCTTCCAGGCGCTCCGCAGCCGTGTCTCGGCCTCGTCCGCGTCACCGCGCTGGAAGGCGAAGCGGCCCAGCAGGTAGTCACGCCAGGCGGTCGGGCGGAAACCGCGAACCTCACCGACCTTCCCGAGAGGATCAGGCACATCACCCGCCAGCAGCTGGCAGTCCGCCGCCTCCAACGTCAGCTGCTCGTAGTCGGTGCGCGACGGGGCGAGCCGGGCGGCGGTGGACAAATGGTTCGCGGCGGCGGCCCACGCCCCCGCGGTCGCCTGCTCCCGGCCCTGCCTGGCCAGCTCCATTGCCAGCCCGCCGTCCGGCCCGGTGGCGGCACGGGCCAGATGGTGCAGTCGCAGGGCCTCCTCCTCGGCGAGAGCCGCCGCACGGGTGTGCAGCTCGGCGCGCCGCGCCGGGCCGGCCTGCTCGTAGATCGCGGCGTGCACCAGCGGATGCGGGAACCGAAGACCCCACGCGACCGGCTGCTCCACCAGCAGGCCCGCCGCGATCGCCTGCTCCAGGGCAGACAGCGGCTCGTCCACCCCGCCGACCGCTGCAGCCTGGACCAGGGTGGGATGCGCGCCGAGGACGCTGGCCGCGGTCGCCAGCTCCCGGCCCTGGACCGGTGCTGCCGCAAGCCTCGCCACGACGAGCATCGCAAACGAGCGCGGCACCGGCAGCGGCACGTCGAGATTGTCGAAGGCCTCCGTCGGGACCTCCTCGAGCAGCGCACGGGCGTGCAGTGGATTGCCGCCTGTGTGGGCTCGCAGGCGGGCGCAGGCTCGCCAGGACAGCGGCCCGGTGGCGTGCGCGGAGCTCAGGGCCCGCAGCTCGGTGTCGTCCAACCCCTCGAGCAGGAGACGGACGGTCCGCTCGTCCATCAGCAGCCGGCGCAGCCCGTCCGGAAGCTGCGCGTCCACCAGATCCCGGACCATCACCAGGGCGAGCACCCGGTCGGCCCGCAACCGCCGCAGCGCGAACGTCAGCGCCTGCAGGGACGGCCGATCCGCCCAGTGCGCGTCGTCGACGACCAGCACGACCGGGCCGGACCGCTGCAGCTCGCCGAGCAGTTCGACCAGAGCCGCGCCGGCGACCAGCGGATCGGGTGACGGGCCGCGGACGGATCCCGCGGTGCCGGTCAGCTCACCCGGACCGCTCGGGGAGGGCTGGTCCGCTCCGAGTACCCGGGCCGCCTCGGCGGTCAGCTGGTCGAGCACCCCGAAGCTGAGACCCGTCTCGTCCTCCTCGCCGCTCGCCCACAGCACGCAGCCGGCATCCGCCTCGCCGAGGAGATGACGGGCCAGAGCCGTCTTGCCGATTCCCGCCGGGCCCTCCAGCAGCGCGACCCGCGGCCGCCCGCCGAGGACATCGGCGACCGCCCGGCGCAGCTGAAGCAACGCCTCCGGCCGCCCCACGAACGACGCCCGCCCGCCGTCCACCAGCAGGGCGTCACGTAGGGCGCCGGCCGCCGGGCCGGATCGCGGCCCCGGCCTCAGGCCGGACACCGGGGCCGGTCCCGGGTCGGCGTCCTGCGCTTCGATCCGGCGCAACCGCCGGGCCGCCTCCGTCGCCGAGCGGTTGACGCTGCGCAGGCCGGCCATCCTGACCAGCAGGTCGCGGTAGGCGTCGTCCCAGCCCTGCCGGTCCCGCAGATCGTCAGGTAGCGGCCGGCCGGACTCCTGCGCGACCCGGATACAGGTATCGACGAACACCTCGAGGTGATCCTGCGCGGGACGCACCGGCCGGCTTCTGCTGATCATTCCGTCGATGGTGCTGCGTTTCAGGCGCAACGGCGGTTCCCCGGGCCGCCGTCGGGGGGTCTTCGCACTGGCGGCCACCAGATCCCGAATCGACAGACCAGCAGCATCCCGGAGCGCCCGCAACCGCTCCGCGAACTCCGGCCGGGGATCCGGCGCATTACCCACCCAACCCCCCGCCCGAGGTATCCCTCGGGTGTCCGGCGACGCCGGACACCCCCGAAGTCACGATAACTCGCACCGTGACCGGACAGCCCGGAGCCGTGACGGATGGCATCTGGCGGCGGCCGTATCGGCCAGCGGGCGTGTGAAGCGCACTGCGGCCGTTCCAAGCCACCCAAGGGCAAGCCGCACTCGACGGGCTGCGAATTCAGACCGACTGGTCGTAGAAGCCGGTAGTCACACCCTGCGCACCCACAATCTTCTGATCTGCCTCGCCGAGCGTGAACTGGTGATCGCCGGCCCCGATACCGGGTCCGCGTACTTGTGTGGCTGCCAGCCGGGTCGCGGCCCAGTGGACTGCGGTTGCACCCGGGCGCGGCGGGCGGCTTTCTCGACCAGCCCGCGTCGGAGGTACGCAACTACCAGGTGAACGCCGATGAGGTGTTCGGCTAGGAGGCTGCGCGGCTGGCGGAACGGCTCGCCGGGCGTCCGCGGCCGACCGGCTGCGGCTGCTGGCTCAGGTCGTCCCGGTGTCCGCGGGATCGGGTCCCGCGGGCACAGAGTGTGGGGTCAGCCGCCGGAGACGGCCTCGAGACCGTCCTCGACGGCATAGCACGACGCTTCGCCCACCCAGACGGTATCCACTACGCCGAGTAGCGAGGCGGTCGAAGAGTGCGATGGGACTTGAACCGCTCAGACGCCTCTGACCTGCGCAAACGCGATGCCGCCACCCGGCAGGCACCTGCCACACCAACAAAACGATCAATAAATCGAACGCCATCGCAGGTCAGCACCTATGTGACCCTGCGTAGTGGACAAAACCGTCCACAATACGAACCACTACCCGAACATCGTGGGGCCGGTCGTATCGCTCGACGTCTACTGATGGTTAATGCACGGGGTTAATGCTGCTGGTGATGGCTTGTGGTGTGTGGGTACATCTATCGGCATGAGGTATGCGACGGGTGGCGGGTTGACGCCCGCCGGGCAGGTGGAACGGGAGCGGGTTCGGTTGGCCGCGGCGGACAGGTTCGCTGCGGGAGCGACACGGACGGAGGTGGCGCGGGAATTCAAGGTGACCCCGAAAACAGCGGGCTGCTGGTATCGGGCATGGGAATCGGGGGGTGCGGCGGCGTTGCGGTCGACCGGTCCGGTGTCCTCGTGCCGGTTGGATGATCGGGATCTGGCCCGGTTGGAGGCGATCTTGCGTCGGGGGCCGGGGGTGTATGGCTGGACCGATCAGCGGTGGACCCTGGCCCGGGTCGCGCAGGTGATCAGGCGGGAGTTCGGGATCACCTACACCGTGCCGGGGGTGTGGATGCTGCTGGACCGCAACGGCTGGTCGTGCCAGCTGCCGGTGCGGCGCGCGGTCGAACGTGATGACACTGTGGTCGAGGAGTGGAAGGACCGGGGATGGCCGGCGGTAAAACCACCGCGGCGGCCCGGGGTGCCTGGGTCTGTTTCCTCGACGAGACAGGGCAGGGCCTGAGGCCGCCACGTGGACGGACGTGGGCGCGCCGCGGGGTGACCCCGGTGGTGCGGGTGCCGGGGCGGGGTGGGGCCGGGCGGGTGAGTGTGGTCGGGATGGTCTGCTACAAACCCGGGCAGCGGGCCCGGCTGGTCTACCGGGTCCGGGTCAGTCACGGCCGTTCGGGTGAGCGCAAGGGGCTGTGCTGGGCGGACTGTCGGGATCTTCTGCTGGCCGCGCACGTGCAGCTTCCCGGGGGTCGGCTGGTGGTGGTGTGGGACCGGTTGAACATCCACCTCCAGGCGCAGATGGCCGCGTTTCTGGCCGCGCACACCGGCTGGATCAGTGTTGTGTGGCTGCCGGCCTATGCGCCCGATCTGAATCCCACGGAGGGTGCCTGGTCGTATCTGAAACGCACAACCCTGGTGCATCTGGCTGCCCGTGGTATCGACGAGGTATTTCAGGCGTTCAAGCATGGACTGAAACGTATGCAGTACCGGCCCGAGCTTCTCGTCGGGTTCCTTGCCGAAACCGGACTGGCCTGGGAAAATCTCCGATCAAAATAACCTCGCACATTAATCATCAGTAGCCATCCCAAGCCGCCTACCTGCGGTTTCATCGCACTGAACTCGGTTTTCGCCCGCGCCCTGTCCGGCCGCCTACCGCCTCCATCCGGGCACGAATCCATGTCAACGCGACCGCCACGCCCGCCGATCGGCCGCGTCCCCGCATCTTCGCGGAACAGCCGACGTCCGCCACCTCGCCAGCCAGCCGACCGCGATCACCCGCATGCCGGATGTCTGGAGCGGGAGCTGCGGAAAACCACCCGGATCGGTGAGCGCGGGGAGAACGGGGATGTGCCACCTTTTCGACGAGGTCGCGGGCCTGCTGACGGACACTCCACGAGGCGGCGTGACCGTTGACATACCCGATCCCGAGCTGCGGTGCGGCGTCATCGGCCACCAGCGTGGCGATCCTGCCGGCGATCTCCCGCTGAACACCGCCGGTCAGCCGAGGGTCGGGGCTCACCGCCGGCGCAGAAAAGCTCACCGTCGCCGAATGTGTAAGGCATCGCGCGGTTGATCTGCGCGACAACCCAGACCGACTGCCACCCGGCCCGCCGCGAGGACCTACCGGCCGATCTTCACCACTGTGGGCGTGCCTGTCGGCTGGGCGTCTGGTTTACGCCGGTTCGTCACTCTCCGGCTAGCCTCTAACGCCGATGATGATCATGGGGCCGCAGGCGGCCGAGTCGGCCCGGAGTGGATCGCGCCTTGATCGTTCGACGTGAGCGGGTCGCTCGGGCGCTGCCCGCCTACCTGGTAGGCCGGCAGCTGGGCGCCGGAGCCTACGGGCTGGTGCTCGCCGGCCGGCACCGTCGGCTGCGCCGCCCGGTAGCGATCAAAGTGCTAGAGGCGGGGAACTGTGGGCATCTACCCGATCCTGGACGGCACAGTCACGGCGCCGCGCCGCCGTCCACTAGCGGGGCAGGGATGGGTGAGCGTGTCGCTCACGGTGTCGCGGGCGCCCCTGGTCCGGCGCGCGGCTCGGTCTGTCTCGAATAGGGGGACCATCTCACGGCCGTCCCGGGCCCGCCACGCGACCATGACTACCCGGCTACGCAGATCAAATGATCACAAGACCACTGCTGCGGTATTGGCTGGCCTTGTGATGGGTATCCAAGGTTCAGGCTAAAGACCGAGACCGGGGGAATCATGGGCCGATATGGGATCGTTGATCTAGCGGGGATTCAAAAAGAGGACGTGGACGCTCTCCTAGCGCCTTACTGGACCAGGGATAACGTTGTGGACGTATCAGATATATCGTCCCAACTGAGGGACATTCGCGACTCCCTAGCTCCCCTGATCGATGAAGACGGCACCCCAGCATCTACGAGTTTTGGGCTTCGCTCCGTTGAGATTTCACTTGCATTGAGCCTCGAAGGGAAGGTGATGTTCGTAGCAAAAGGATCGGTAGATGCCTCAATTAAGCTTTCTTTCGGCCGCCGTTAACATCTTCGCATGGTCAATATTTGCCCTTAGGCGGCAGTATGGGAGGACTTGGCGTGGTCGACGTGATGGTGAAGATGCAACCCTCGGACGGGGGCTCGGTTGCCGACTCTCTTGATCAAGCTGATGAGGTCATGAGGTCCGCCGACATTACCCTTGACAGCCACTTTGAGCCCATTCGAATGCAGGGAAAGAGCCGGGTCGGGAGAGATGAAATTCTGCCGTACGGTGGCGACCGATTCAGGCCTTCTTCGAGCGCTGGGGAAGATGCGGAACTGCGAACCGAGAAAGGCGGTCCGGCATGCGTTATAGTGCGTGCTTCGGTAGATACTTGCGATCCTCGGGAGATTGAGGGGTCGCTCATCGAATTGAATCGGAGATCTGAGGTCATCTCAATCTACTCGGACCCAGAGATCGCACCATATTGGAAATGCTGGAGAGAAAATCAGCCCGAAAATTTGTCGGATATGCTTTCGGTGCTGAACCTGCAAGAACTTTCCGCTGTTGGCATGGATGGCGATGGTGTTGATGTCGCGGTTGTTGATGGTGGAATTGACGCGGATTACCTTGTGCAACGCTCGCGCGATCTCAAGCCCCTAGAGGGCTGGCACCCAGACAACCTACAGAATACCCCAGGTCAATACGCCGTAAATAATGATCGCGATGCGGCGCATGGAACAATGTGTGCCCATGAAGTTCTACTGGCCTCACCCCGGGCGCGAATTCTAGACTACGCGCTCCTGCGTCGAGCTGCTACGGTGAACAACAAAGCCACCATGTCGGGGCTCGACATTAGGTTCTCCCACGCAATAGCTGCGTACCACGCTCTCGCTAGTCGGCTAAGGAAGGATCGACGTAGTAATGGAGGAAGCCTCAGCAGGCCACTGGTTGTTACGAACTCGTGGGGACTTGGCTCAGTAGCCTCAGATGAGGTCACAAACCGCCTCGGCCGGTATCGTGATCAGTTTGAACACCCCTTCAACCTCGCGGTCGAAGAACTATCATTGGCCGGAGCCGATATCGTTTTTGCGGCTGGAAACAACGGGCAGCCTCACCCGGACGATTCCACTTGGCCACAGGATGAACTTCCCATTACAGGCGCAAATTCACATCCTCTCGCGCTATGCGTTGGGGCTGTTACGGTAGGTGGCGAACGGATATGCTACTCTTCCCAAGGTCCAGGTAGACTGTTCTGGGGAAAGCCAGATGTCATGGGTTATTCAGAATATGTGGGATCGGAGGTGCTAGGTTCGGATACGCCAGACGTGGGAACATCTGCGGCATGTCCGCTTGTTGCAGGAGTCATCGCGGCAGTTCGTAGCAAAATCGGGACGGATGTGTTGTCTCCCGTGAAGTTGCGAGAGGCAGTGAGGTGTAGCGCCTGGATGCCTTCCGTTGCAGGACACTGCAAGCCGAATAGCGAATACGGGTGGGGGATCATAGATCCGAGTGCCCTCCTGGCTGGTGTCCGAGAGCATCTAACTCAATCGCGAGAGTAACCCGCCCCTCTGCTTTGGCGATCCCTGCCGCAGTGCGTACTATGGCTGCGTTGCTGGCCGAATACCGTAAGGGGCGATATGTCCGACAACATGATCCTTATGACGTTGGAGCTTGACGACGATATGGCTACACTTGCGGGCGCGGCGCAAGCGCTGGGCGTGCCAGTATCTGACATCGATGCAGGGTACGGTGTTATTCCCGTCAGCTCGCGCCTTAAGCGATATGTCGTTCGCGTTGATGACCGTTCAGTGATCTCGAGCGGCCGAGCCGCCGTGCACTCCGACCCCTCGATTGTCTTGTACTGAGGGACCGCGCTCCGGGGCTTGGCAAACCAGATATCGATCAGGGTCACGGCGGGGTAGCGAGGGGCTTGACTGGGGCTTGGTGCGTCGCCTCGTCCTCGGCGGCGTGGGTGAGCGCCGAGTGCGCAGATTGGTGCGAATATCACCCGTCGTGCTACGGCGAACAACTCATCGGACCTGTGCATGTAGGGGATGATTGCCGTAGCGCGACAATAGGTAGGAGTCGGTGCGAATCTCGCGTTTCCTCCCGAGACGCACGGTCTCACGCCGCGTCACCCATCCCGCCTCCAGTCTCGATCGTAGCCGCGTGAACGGTGGTGGCGGGTAGGTAGAGCCCGGCGGCGAGGTCGAGGGCCGCTTCAGCGGTGCCGGTCGGTGAGCCGTCGGCCAGGACGGAGTCGGCGTAGTCGTCGTGCCTGGCGTGCCAGATCGCGAAGCCCCACTGGCTGGCGTAGCCGACGTAACGCAGCCGGCACAGGGGCTGGTCGTCTCCGTCGGGGTGGGTCGCGGTGATGTAGGCGAACGGGCCGCGGTAGCGGATGGACACCATGATCCCGTGCCAGTTCGTGGTGGCATGCGCGACGAGGCGCTGCCGCAGGGAGATCTTCGTCGATTCCGGGATACCCGCCACGGTCTGATTCCGGCCGGGGGTTGGTCGTGGTGTGCCCGTGGGGCGTGGCTGGCCCGATACGACCGTGAGGTGTCCCGCCGTGCCACTGCGATCACCCTTACCCGCGAGGTCCGCGCCGTTCTGGCTGGCCGTGTCCGTTCGTCGACCGTGCCGCGCCGTGACTGGCTGCGCGCGGCGATCGTGCTCGCCGCCGCTGACGGCGTGCCCAACACGACGATCGCCACTGATCTCGGTGTCTGCGAGGACACCGTGGGCAAGTGGCGGGGCCGGTTCGCCCGCGAAGGGCTCGCCGGGTTGGCGGACCGGCCCCGTTCGGGTCGGCCGGCGCGGTGCAGGTCGCCGAGGTCAAGGCGTAGGCGTGTACCCGGCCCGCGGACGTCGGTGCGCCGCTGGAACGCTGGTCGAACGGTGAACTCGCCCGCCACGCGACCCGACAGGGCATCGTGGCGGGCGTGTCGACGTCGTCGGTCGGGCGCTGGCTGGCCCGTGACGCGATCCGCCCCTGGCAGCACTGATCGTGGATCTTCCCCAGAGATCCGGCGTTCGTCGTGAAGGCCTCTCGGGTCCTCGATCTCTACGCTCGTGTTTTCGACGGTGAACCGCTCGGCGCGGACGACTATGTGATCTCAGCGGACGAGAAATCGCAGTTGCAGGCACTGCGCCGCTGCCACTCGACCGCGCCCGCCCAGGCCCATCACGGCCCCGCGCGTCGAGTTCGAGTACACCCGTGGGGGCACCCTGGCCTACTTCGCCGTCTACGACGTCCACCACGCTCACGTCCTCGGCCGGATCGAGCCGACCACCGGGATCGCCCCGTTTCACCGGCTCGTCGATCAGGTCATGACGGCCGAGCCCTACGCCTCGGCACGGCGGGTGTTCTGGATCGTGGACAACGGTTCCGTCCCACAACGGCCAGACCTCGATCCTCCGGATGAGCGCGGCCTACCCGACCGCGACGCTCATCTACCTCCCGGTCCACGCCTCCTGGCTGAACCAGGTGGAGATCTCTTCTCGATCCTGCAACGCAAGGCCATCGAACGCGGCGACTTCACCGACCTCGACGCCCTCGGTGACCGGGTCATGGGTTTCCAGGACCTCTACAACCAGACCGCGGACCCGTTCGGCTGGAAGTACACCCGCGCCGATCCCCTCAAGACCGCCAACCGCCTCGCCCTCGCCGCATAACCGACGAACCTCCGGCGACGACCACTAGGGACAAACACGACGTTCACATCGCCACGGTCGGCGATCTCGTACATGGCGACCGGAAGATCGTCTTCGGCGAAGTAACGGCGCCGGAACTGGGCCGCCTCCCACAGCGCGTTCCACCAAGCGACCGATGCGGTCACCAGATGCGGATCGAAGAACTCCTCACGCTGGAACGCCTCGATCTCCGCGGCGGTGGGCTGGCGGTCGCGGGTCATCGGCCCCAAGTCCTGGTCGGTGGTGTCGGTCATTCCTACATCACGACACTCGGCGCCGCTTCCGTTCCGCAGGACGCCCGCAGATCTCAGCGGGTCACGATCCATCGACACCGCTGCCTGGTTTCGCTGATACGGCTAGACGAGGCGAAGCTGTGGTCGGGTGTCCGTGTCGGCATGGCCGAGAAGCAGCCGGAGGCGGGGAAGGGTGCAGGCGAGTTCTCTTGCGAGGGTGGCCAGGGTGAGGCCGTGCTCTTCGGCGAGGGCGTAGGCGCGATTGAGGAGGATCGGTACCTCGCCGCGGTATCCGTCGACCGGCTCGCGGGCGAAGAGTCCGAGTTGCCGGAGTTGGTTGAGGCGCTGGTAGGCACGCCGATAGGCCGCATCCGAGACTGCGCCGACTTCCCGACACCGATAGACCAGAGAGTCGACAGACACACCCCACTGCTTGCTGAGCTGGTCGAGAGCGTGCAGGTCGACGCGCGCGGGCAGTTGCGGTGTGATCTCCGCGCTCGGGGTGAGGAGTTCAGCGGCGAACGCGTCGGCTTCCTTCTCCTGGATGGCGTCGCCGGGTGCGGTGTCCGGATGCAGGAGGAGATGGCCAAGCTCGTGCGCTGCAGTGAACCGATGACGATAGACGTCGTTGGCACGGTCCGGGGTGAGGACAACGACGGGGCGGGGCAGGTGGGAAGTGGAGAAGGCGTCGACGGTAGCCGTCGCGGTGCCGGCGAACGGGACGAGGGTGACGATCAGGCCGTGGTTCTCCATCGTCCGGACGAGGTGCGGGATCGGTCCGGTGCCCAGGTTCCACGCCTGTCGAAGTGCCCGCGCGGCTCCGGCCGGATCGGTCCCGGCGACGTCGGTGACGACTTCTCCCGCGGAGAAGCCGGGCAGGTCGACAGGGGGTAGCTGGACCCGCTTCTCCAGAGCGTAGGTCAGTTCCCACACCTGTTCAGTGAAGGCGATCGCCTTGTTGCGCTGGCTCACCGGGGTTCGGCGCAGGCTCCGGAAGTGCGCCGCCGAACTCTCCAGCCGGGCGTAAGGGCGACCGGCGGCGAGGAAGGCGGGCGGCACGTCGAGCACCTCGGCGAGCCGGCCGACGTGGTCCGGGCGCGGCGCGTGGGTTCCAGCTTCCCACTGGCCTACCGCAACCGGGGAGACTCCCAGCTGCCCGGCGACGGCCCTCTTCGTCAGACCCGCCAGCCGGCGCGCCTGCGCGAGCCGGGCCGGATCGAACTCCGCCGCGATCACCGCCAGCGAAGCCACCGAGCCAGACGCAGGGGCGGGGAGGCTCAGCAGGCGCAGTTGCCGCGGATCGTCCATGACCTCCCCTTACTACTCCGTGTCGTCGCTACCGGTATACCGCTCCGGCTGCCCTGGCTCGCTGGTCGGGGGCTCGGCAAGCGGGGCCCGCGGCGCCAGGGAAGGGAACGTGTCGTCCAAGGGTGCGTCGTCAAAGCGAGACCGACGACCAGAAGGATCCCTTGGCCCCGCAGGGAGTTTCGGAGTCGAGACCCCCGCCCCGCCGGAGCCACCACGCCGGAGCAGCTCCCAGGTATGCCAGACGACTGCGCCGCTGCTCTCGTCCACCAGTTCCGCGTCGCCCCAGCCCAGGTCGAACACCCCCAGAGCGGGGCTGCTGGCATACCCGATCGTGACGACACGCCCAAGCCGCGACAGTTGGTCGAGCACGGCCTGTTCCTCGGTGAACTGTGCCTCGAGCGCCGCCGGATCCAGTTCAGCGTGGTCGAAGGTCAGCTGCATGTCGGCTGTGCGAGCCGTCAGCGTGAGCAAGTTCTTCCGCAGGTCCGACACCCGGCGCATCTTGGCCTCGCCACGAGGCGTCTTGCGATCCGTGGCGTACCGCCAGGGGTAGAGCACCACCGCCGTGGAGTCCAAGACGACCAGTTCGAACCGGCCACGAAACCCGACCGGCTTCCGCAGTGCCACGCTCTCGATCTCTCGGGTGAACGCCGCGAGCTGCTCGTACTGCTGGACATGCAACGCCGCACCGTAGGCGTCGTTCGACTTCAGCCTGCTACCGACATGCCCGTCCAGCGCCAGCTCATGGGCTCGGTGAATCGCCTCAGGGACCGCCCGAGAGAAGTCCACAGCCGCCGCTCCGAAGCGTTCCCGCGCCCATGCGGACGGTTGCGCGTCCCCCATGCGATCACCCGGCCTCACTTAACTGGATCAGATTGACTTCGATCCTACACTTAAGTTCTCGTCGAGATCTGCGCACTCGTGCCGCCGTGGCCCGGGGCCGTGGCGTGCCCGCGCGAGCAGGCGGCCCGGCGGTCAGGTCGTTCGCCCGTTCTCGTACTCGGAGCGATCAGACGGGGAGGCCGGCTGGGGGACGTCCACGGGGCGACGCTGCGGGCTCCGAGGTCGCAGGGCCAGGCCGAGTACTGCCGCGGTGGCGGCGAGTGCCGCTCCGATGAGAAACGCGAGCTGGTAGCCGCTGTGGATGGCCGCGAGCGAGGCGTCTGCGGCTCGGTGGGCCGCGGCGAGAGAGGCCAGGACGGCGAGCCCGACGGCGCCGCCGAGTTGCTGTGAGGTGTTGAGCAGGCCGGAAGCAGCACCCGCGTCCTGGGGTGCAGTGGAGGTGGTCGCGGTGCGGATCAGTCGTTCGTGATCATGCTGATCCTCGGATCGGTTCGGCCGGTCTCGGGTCGGGTGCTGGTCAGCGGCTGGCGGCGCTGAGCAGCATGTTGATCTCGTTGCGGAGGATGGGCGGTAGAGAGCGGATCGAGAATTCGCTGAGCGTCCATTCGACGGCTTCCACGTCGGCAGCGCGTAGTGCCTCGACGGCGGCGAGGGCGGGCTCCGGCTTGCGGATGCCCTGCAAGATCGTCGTGACGACGCCGCGCACCCGCCAACGGCTATGACGGTGGCCGAGCTCGACCAGGGATCGGATGGCCTCGCGAAGGACGTCTGAGTCGTCGGTTTCCTTGACGGCCCTGCGGGAGAAGTCGGCGAGCACGTCGCAGTACTCGAAGCCGAAACCGGTGGTCTCGACGTGCTTCGAATAGTGCCTGAAGATCCTCTGGAAACCTGCGGGGTCTGCGGCCCAGAGATAGTGAATCGACCTGGTCGAGATCCAGGGGAGAACCCGGGCAAGGGCCGTCATGTCGTCCGTGTCGCTCTCGTCGAGAGCGAGCGCCCAGGTCGCCAGCTCGTCGAGGTCTACCTCAGCCGCCTTGGGTAGCCTGACCCGTTCAAGCAACCGCTCGGCGGTGCCCTCGGCGCTTTCCCAGCCGTCCCTCGGCGTCTCGATCGCGGTCGCTAGCGCGGCGAGGAAGTCCCGGACGGAGGCGTAGCGGTGCTCGGGCCGCTCCGCGATCGCTCTCTGCACGATCGGGCGTAGCGGTCCGGGTGGGACCTCGTTGGTGACCGGTGCATCGCCGATGACGAGCTCCTGCAGGACCTTGCCGAGGCCGAACACGTCTGCCAGGTGGTTGACATTGCGGGCGTCGCGCCACTGCTCCGGCGCCGTGTACCATGCCGTTCCGATCCCGCGGAGCGTGGACGTGAGCGCGGTGGTAGCGCGTTCCGCATCGACAGCCAGCCCGAAGTCCGCGATCGCCCAAACGCCGTCCGCTAGGCGCAGGATGTTGCCGGGCTTGAGGTCCCGGTGATAGATCTTTCGATCATGGATGTGCGTCAGGCCCGCGCCGACCTGCCGCATTAGGTCGAGGATCAGGGCGTTCCTGCCGTGGAGCTCCTCGGCGAAGTCGACCAGGCTGCCCTGCGCAAGAGGCATGGCGTACCAAATTGCGCCTGCCGGGGTCTTGCCGTGGCCGAGAATCGGGACGATGTTCGGGTGCCTGATCGGCTCGAGCAGCCGCAGCTCCCGCTCGAAGCGGCGCACTGCTTCCGGGTCGACCATGCTGGCATCGCGCATCAGCTTCACAGCGACGGGCGCGGCGTTGCGGCCAGGCTGCTTGCGGTCCATCGCGCGATAGACGTCACCGAAGCCGCCGTGTCCGATGCGCGGCTCCTCCAGAACGAACCGGCCGCCGAGGGTCCGCGCCACGGTGTCGGCTCGTGGCCGGCCGGGCGAGAGCCGCAGGTCCGACCCGCCCCATTCCTCGATCTTGTCAAGATCCCAGATCGGTCCTTGCGCGATCTCGGCGATGGGGTCGGGGAAGTCGGCGCGATCCCGCAGCTTCGCGACGCGCTGTCGGCTGACTCCGAGGATCTCGGCGACCTCGGTCACGCCACCCATCCGCACCACGCCTCCAAAGGGTTGTCCTGACGACAATCGAAATAATACATGTCGTCACGTCAATGGTTTTTGGTGGTCCCCTCACCAACGCCCGGTCTGGTCCGATGCGCCGCTCGGGTCTCGGCGTCCGCGAGTGGAGCGGGTCCTGGACGCCCGACGGTGAGCTAAGCGGCCGCTCGGAGGTAGCGCTGGACAGTCCCGCGGCTGCGGCCCAACACGGCTGCGATCTGGTTGATCGTCCAGCCGGCGACGCGGAGTCGGGCAGTTTCGACGGCTCGGTCCGGTTGCGGCTGCTGGGGGGTGTCGATTTGTAGGGCCGGGGCGATGTCGTCCCGGCCGGCGGGAATCGACTACGGCCGCGTCGAGTTCGCCCGCCGTCCCAACGGTGCACCCGTCTTCGATGAGCCCGAGTACTTCGTCGTCCCCATGCACCCGCTGCCTCGCCACCCCGACGCCGCCCTGCACCGCCTCCTGGCCTCCGGTATCCCCGACCTCGCCTCGGCGCTTCCGCAGCGATCCTGAACGTCACCGGCCAAGATCGGTTGGTCCGCGTGGTAGACGGACCGGCTGGCGAACGTTCCGACCCGTATCTGTGGCCGATGCGCCGAATCGGAGAGGGCATCGATCATCGTTTCCGCAGCTCAGGAGCCCGTGCGTAGTCGAAGTCAAATCTTCCCCGCCCGGGGAATGAGTCGTGCCTCGGCATGGGCGATCGTTACAACGCGCCCCAACGGAGCGCAGACGATGTTCCGTCTGTGGCGCCGAGAGACTGGGGCAAGACCGCCGGAAGGATCTTCGTTGATTCAGATGATTGGCACGTCCAGCGCCCCGGACCGGGCGACTGAGGTCCGCAACGCGCTGGTCGACAAGCTCTGCGTGACCGGCATGATCACCTCGCTGGAGGTGGAGCGGGCGTTTCGTGCCGTGCCGCGGCACCTGTTCGTCCCTGAGGGCACCTCGCTGGAGGTTGCCTACAACGCCGATGACTCGGTGGCGGTCAAGCGGGCCGCGGATGGCGTGATCATCTCGTCGATCAGCGCGCCGTTCATTCAGGCTCGGATGATCGAGCAGGCCGGGCTCGGACCCGGGATGAGCGTGGTCGAGATCGGGTCCAGCGGCTACAACGCCGCGCTCCTCGCTGAGATCGTCGGCCCCTCGGGCCGGGTGGTCAGCGTGGACATCGATCCTGAGGTGACCGATCGAGCACGCGCGCTTCTGGAAGCGACCGGGTACGCGGACCGGGTCACGGTCGTTCGCGCGGACGCGCAGGACGGTGTGGCCGATCACGGTGACCGGGTCGACGCGATCCTGGTGACGGCCGGCGCCTGGGATCTCTCGCCGGCGTGGCTCGCGCAGCTGGCCGAGGACGGCCGGATCGTCGTGCCACTGCGAATGAACGGGATCACCCGGTCGATCGGGTTCCGCCGCGACGGCGATCATCTGGTGAGCACCTCGGCCGAGGTGTGCGGGTTCGTCCCCATGCAGGGCGCCGGTGCCCACGACGAGCGGGTCTTCCTTCTGCCGGATGGGCACGGCCGTCATGTCAGGCTGCGTTTCGACGCCAACCCGCCCCAGGACCTGGATCTTCTGGACGGTGTCCTGGCGACACCTCGGTCCGAGGTGTGGTCCGGGGTCACGATCCGTAACGGTGTGTCGTTCGCCGACCTGCACCTGTGGTTCGCGTGCTTCCTGTCTGGCTTCTGCCGGCTGGCGGCGGACGAGGGAACCGATCTGGCTGCTGAACGCAAGAGCTGGTTCCCCTTCGGGGCTGTGCAGGGCGACTCGTTCGCCTATCTGGCGGTGCGCCCGGCGCTGGACGGCGCCGGTGTCGAGTTCGGCGGGCGAGCGTACGGCCCGCACGGCGAGGCCGCTGCTACCGCGCTCGTCGAGCAGATCCAGGCCTGGGATCGCCAGGCACGGGGCGGACCGGCCCCGACCTTCGCCTACTGGCCGACGGGCGCCGACCGTCCGCCGGCCGGCGAGGGCACGGCCGTGCTGGCGAAGACCCACGGCCTGGTCTCGATCTCCTGGCCGGTCGCTGGCTGACACGGCCGGTCCAGGACGCACCACCCACCCGAGAAATCCCGCACCAGAACAAGGAGTGATCTCGATGTCGCCGGTGCTGATGGCCGACCAGACGGAGTCCGTGGACTTCGCCCTCGACGACGCGGAGTTGGAGCTCGACATGCGAGTGGTGGAGTCCACCACCCGCATCGCGATCATGATGTGCGACACGAGCGATGGGTGCGGCAACAGCTGCAGCACCAGCGCGTGCAACACCTCCTCCAACGACCCGTCCTGACCCAGCCGTCCGCCGTCGGCACCCGCCCGACCCGGGTGCCGACGGCGGATGCCGCACCGGCGAGGAGAGAGGATCGCCATGCCCATGCCCCCGCGCTACCAGCACACCGGCTTCATCCAGGTCCGCGCCTCGACGGACCCGGGCGGCCTCGACCTGCCGACTGATCTCGATCTGTCCGACTCCGCTGCGGTCGAGCAGGAAGGCCGGGCATGGCTGGCCAAGACCTGGGCTCGCCCGGAGGTACGGGAGGCGCTGCGGCTTGCCAGCGCCGATCTCTGCGCCCGCATCGAGCAGATCCTTGACGACGGCGCCGGGCGGCGTTCCGGGGCGGAGATCCAGCGTGCCCTCACCGCGGTGGCGTCCTACCTGCTGCGGTGGCAGCGGCGCGCGACGCCGTTCGGAATGTTCGCCGGCATCAGCACCGCGACCGCCGGGCCGGCAACCGCGGAGGTGGGACGCGCACATCAAGCCGTGGCACGCGCGGACGCCGAGTGGGTCACGGCGCTCGCCGATCAACTCGAACGACATCCGGAGCTGCGTGGGCGGTTGACGGTGGTGACCGACAGTGCGCGGATCGTGCGCGACGGTCGGGTCATCGTGCACCGGCGGGCCGAGGTGGGCGCCCCGAGCCCGGGGCCGCTGCGGGAGTCGTCGGTACGGCTGACCCGGCCGGTCTTCTTCGCCTTGGCGGAGGCCGGCAACCCGATCCGGCTGGACGCGCTCGTCGCGCGGACGGCGACCAGGTTCCCCACCGCCTCCCCGGACAAGATCCGCGCGCTGGTGCATGGCCTGGTCGACGGCGGCCTCCTGATCACGAGCCTGCGACCACCGACGACAGGCGTCGATGCCCTCACCCACCTGGCCGACGCACTACGTGCCGCAGGCCTCGAGGGCCTGGCTGACGTGAGTGACCTGCTGCGGGAAATCGACTGCCTCCGCGCCATGCTGGCCGCCCACAACCGCATCACTGATCCGCAGCCGGCGGCGCAGACGCGCCGGACGGTCGCCGCGCGGATGGCCTCGCTTGCACCGGGAGCAGGTCAGATGCTGGCGGTCGACACGCGGCTCGACGCGAACATCGCCGTCCCCGGGCGGGTCCTCACCGAGGCAGCGCTGGCGGCGAGCGTGCTGCTGCGACTGTCCCGCCAGCCCTTCGGCTCGACAGCCTGGCTGGACTATCACGCCCGGTTCCGGGCCCGCTACGGCCCCGGTGCCCTGGTGCCGGTGCGGGAGCTGGTCGCCGAATCGGGGCTGGGCTATCCCGGCGGGTACCTCGGTGCGCCGCGAGCGAGACCTGCCTGGCGGATGCTGACCGACCGTGACACCGCGCTCCTGGCGCTGATCCAGCGGGCCGCCGTGGACGGGGCCGAGGAGATCGCGTTGACCGACGCGGACGTCGAGGAACTGGCTGTCGGGGAGCGCGGGGACGTCGTGCCGCCGCAGCGGGTCGAGCTCGGCGTCGAGGTGTGGGCGGTCTCGACTCGCGCGATCGACCGCGGGGACTTCCGGCTGCGGGTCACCGCCGCCCCGCGGACCGGTACCAGCATGGCCGGACGGTTCGCCTACCTGCTCGGCCCAGCCGACCGCGACCGGCTGGCCGCGACGTACGCGGCCAGTGCTGAGGCTGGGGAGCGGGACCAGCCCTTGGCGGCACAGCTGTCCTTCCCGCCGCGTCGCCCGCACAACGAGAACGTGGTGCGCGTCGAACCGCTGTTGCCGGCCGTCATCTCTCTCTCGGAGCATCCTGACCCCGCCCACGCCAAGGTCAGGTTGATCGATCTGGATGACCTGGTGGTTACCGCCGACGCCGCGCAGATGTACCTGGTGCAGCGCTCGACCGGCCGGCGGGTGATCCCTCGGATTCCGCACGCGCTGGACACCAGCGTGCAGAGCCCACCGCTGGCCCGTTTCCTCGCCGAGGTCGCCGACGCCCGTACCGCCGTGTTCGGCGGGCTCGATCTCGGCGCGGCCCGTGTCCTGTCCTACATCCCGCGCATCCGCTACGGCCGCACGGTCCTGGCCGTCGCCCGCTGGACGCTCACCTCCACCGACCTGCCCCGCGGCCAGTCCGGCGACGGAAGGCAGGAAGCGCTGTGCGCCTGGCGGCAGCGGTGGCGTGTGCCCGCACGGGTCGTGCTCTGCCACAGCGAGCTTCGCCTACCCCTCGACCTGGATCGCCACCTGGACCGGGTGCTGTTCCTGACCCGCCTGGAGCGAGCCGGCCGCATCGAGGTGCAGGAAGACGGTCCGCCCGACGCGCAGGGCTGGATCGGGCGTCCGGCCGAGCTGCTGATCCCGTTGACCGCGATCAGCCCACCGGCACGGCCACTGCCCGTGACGGCAGCGCCGGGGGCGGTGCTTCGTCCGGGTGACGCGGCCGTTCTACACGCGCAGCTTGTCGGAAACCCGGCCCGGTTCGACGACATCCTCACCGGCCATCTGCCGAGGCTCGCCGACAGCCTGGAAGGGCTGGTCTGTCTCTGGTGGGTCCGACGACACCGCGACATGATCCTTCCCGAGAGTGATCAGCACCTCGCCGTGTTCCTACGCCTGCGCAGCACAGACCACTACGGGCCGGTTGCCGCCGCGGTGGCCTCCTTCGCGGCCGATCTGGAGACTCGCGGCCTTCCCGGTCAGCTCACCCTGGCTTCCTCCCCGCAGCACCCCGCCCGCTACGGCGACGGTGACGCGCTGGCCGCCGCCGAGTCGGTGTTCGCCGCCGACACCCTCTGCGCCACCGCCCAGATCACGGCGGCCCAGACGTCCGGGATCTCCGCGCAGGCCCTGGCCGCAGCATCGATGGTGGACCTGGCCGCGGCCTTCGCCCCCGACCCGCTGGCCGGGTACCAGGCACTCGTCGGATGCCTTCGGCAGGAGCACGGCGCCCTGGACCGCACCCTACGGGACCAAGCTCTCGACCTGGCCGATCCCGGCGGTAACCACCAGGCGGTTCGGGCCCTGACCGGCGGTGAGGCAGTCGTCAGCGTCTGGAACGCCCGAGCCATCGTGCTGGCCTCTTACTACCAGGCCCTCGCGCGGCAGCGTGATCCGCGGACAGTGCTGCGGACCCTCCTGCACGAGCACCATGTGCGCGCTGTCGGTGTGGATCCGACCTTGGAGAAGGAGACCGGGCGCCTCGCTCGCGCTTCCGCACTGCGCCACCTCGCGCTGGCCGGTGCCCGATGACCCCCGGCACCGCCGCTGCGGTGGAGACGTTCTCCGCCGACGACGCGGTCAGGCAATCCCTCGCCCGGGGCCCGGTCGGGACAGCACTGCTGCAGATCGAGCGTGCCCGGACCGGTTCGGGCGGCTGGGACACCGCGCACGCCCACATCCGGCGGGCTGTAGCCGGGCCGGTCGATGCGGCCGAGCACGCCGGCCTGTACTACGGGGCGCCCGCCCTCGCCTTCCTCCTTCAGGCAGCCGCCGATGGGAATCCCCGCTACCGCAGAGCCCGCGACACGCTGGACACCCACGTGCTGCGCCTGACCCGCCGCCGGCTGACGCTCGCCGCCAGCCGAGCCACACGCGGCGAGCCCACCGCCTTCGCCGAATACGACCTCTTCTACGGCCTGACCGGCATCGGCACGCTCCTGCTCCGCAGCCACCCCGACAGCGAGATCCTCGCCGACGTCCTGCGGTACACCGTCAGCCTGACCCGGCCGCGCCGCGAGAACGGCGTCAACCTGCCGGGCTGGTGGGTCACACATGACCCGGACGACACGCTGCCGACCCCCGGCGGGCACGCGAACCTCGGCATGGCACACGGCGCGGCCGGTCTGCTCGCCCTCCTCGCTCTCGCCACCGCCGAAGGGCACCTGGTCGACGGCCAAGGCGAAGCGATCGCCACCCTGACCAGCTGGTTCGACCAGTGGCGCCAAGACGGTGCTGACGCCCCCTGGTGGCCGCAGTGGATCACCCGCGAGGACCTGCGCACCGGACGCCCCACCCAAACCAGCCCCGGCCGTGTCTCCTGGTGCTACGGCACGATCGGCATCGCCCGCGCCCAGCAGCTCGCCGCCCTCGCCACCCACGATCAGCAACGGGCACAGGACGCCGAGAGCACCCTCGCCGCCGCCCTGACCGACACCCAGCTCGACCGGATCAGCGATCTCGGCCTGTGCCACGGCCTGGCAGGGATCTACCAAACCGCCTATCGAGCCGCCCGCGACGCGCGAAGCTCCGCCATCGGCCGGCGGCTTCCCGCGATCGCCGCCCGGCTCGCGCAGCACGCTACCGCCTCCTCCGTGACCGGCGAGCAGGACAGCGGGCTGCTGACCGGCACCGCGGGGATTGCCCTGGCGCTGGAATCCACCCGACATGTCGGACCACCACGCACGGGATGGGACACATGCCTGCTCATAGCCTGAGCGTCACAGCTCCCCGCGACCTCGCTGCCGGCGTCCTCGCGGTGCTCGCCGGCGCCGACCTGCGCGCCACCGCCACCAGCAACGCGCTCGACCCCGCCGACCTGGACGACGCCGTACGGGTCTACCAGGCGGCTGGGCTCGCGGCGCTCGAACAGCGCGCCGACCAGGACTGCTACCAGGTGCGGGTCCAGTTCCCCGACTGGTCCACCGCCGAAGCCACCGCCGTCACACAGCTCGGGCCACGTCTGGACCAGCTCCAGGACAGTGGCGTGGTCGGCGGATGGTGGTTCCTGCGCAAGCACCCCTGCTGGCGGCTCCGCCTGCACCATACGGACACCGCGGCCGTCGACCAGGTGCTCGACGAGCTGACCGCCGCCGGAGCCCTCGCCCGCTGGTGGTCGACGGTCTACGAACCGGAAACCTTCGCCTTCGGCGGCCCAGCCGGGATGGACACCGTCCATGAACTGTTCTGCGCTGACAGCCGCGGCGTCCTCGACTACCTGCGCCACGACACCCCGGGCCTCGGCCGCCGCGAGCTCTCGATCCTCCTGATCAACGGCCTCCTACAGACAGCCGGGCTCGACACCTTCGAACGTGGAGACGTCTTCGCCCGGGTTGCCGGGCTACGTCCCGCCTCAGCGGCTGCCGACCACCCGAAGATCGCCCAGCTCGCCGCGAACGTACGGCTGCTCCTGTCCATCCCAGACCTGCCCACCAGCGACCTGTTCGCCCCCGGCGGGCCGGTCGCACACGCCGCCCCCTGGCTCAGCGCCTTCCACACCGCCGGCCGCCAACTCGGCGACACCGCCGCACAGGCACAGCTCGGCCGCGGACTCCGGGCGATCGTCACCCACGTGCTGATCTTCCACTGGAACCGGCTTGGCCTGTCCGCCACCAGCCAGGCCGTTCTAGCCCGCGCGGCTGCCACAGCTCTCCTCCCCCGGGACTGACGGACCATGAACCCCGTAGCCCTGGCTTTGGCCTGCTTCTTCCCCTTGATCGGCCGTCCCCGCCTGGCCTGTCAGCCTCTGCCCGATCGAGTTGCGGAGATCGCCGAGATCGCCCAAGCGGCGGCCCGGGACGGTGCGGACGGACTGGCCGAAGGAGCACATGCCCTGAACAAGGCGGCGCTGCTCGCCAGCGACTGCGGTCTGGCGCCCCTCGCCCGTGACCTGTGCTGGCAGCACATCAACATCTACTGCGCTGTCCCGCGCCCGCTCACCGTCCACGAGGCCCGATACATGCTCGAACCGGCCCTCAACCTCGCCCGGCTCCAGATCCGCGCCAGCGACGGGGAACAGGCGCTCGGGCTACTCACCGCGATGTTCCAGGCCGTCTCGTCGAACACCGACCTGGTCGTCGACGGCCGGGTCCTTCCGCTGACTGACCTCATCGGCACCCGCGACGAGCGCCACAAGCTGCGCGAATGGGTGTGGCTGCACCTCGTCGGGGACGGCGTCCGTGCCCTGGCACTCGCCGGCCGCTGGGACGATGCGGTCATCCACGCAGACACGTACCGAGGGATCGGACTGCATCTCCTGGAAGGCCGCCAGGCGAAGATCCTCGCTCACTGCCTGACCGGGACGTCAGCCGAGGCCCGCGCGGCCCTGGCGGAGAGCACGCCGATGTACCCGTGGGAGCTCCAGGTCGCCTCGTGCCTGGAGGTGATGTGCACCGAGGACACATCCACAGCACACGGTGTCACCACCATGATCGGGCAGTTCCTGGGACAACGACCGATGCCCGGCTACGCGGTCTTCCGTGCCCACCTCGGCATGACCGTAGCCGCTCTCGCCGCCACCACCGACCCAGACGCCGCCACCCGCGTTCTCACCCAGACAGTCGAGGAAGTGATCGAAGCCGAGGACGGGTACGCGGCACGGGACGTTCTCCGGCTTCGCCCCACACAAGCGGTCGACCTGCCAGCCAGGCACGAAAAGGCGCTCGCCGACCTACTCAACGCCTCCGGCCTACGAGCAGAAACACCGCCGGAACCGGTCCTGGAGTCTGTTCTCGGCTCCGCCCGGACCGCCGAAGCCGCGATCGTCGCGGCGACACACCCCCAGCGACGATGATCTAGGTCAGTAGCCGCGGGCGCTCGGCCGGCCCTGGGCGCCGTCGACGGCGATGTCGGCTCCGTTCACCCAGCTAGCCCGGTCGGACAGCAGGAAGGTCACCACGTCCGCGACCTCCTCGGCGGTGCCCAGCCTGTGCGCGGGGAAGTCCCGCTGCACGAACGTCTCGAAGTCCTCCGGATGCTGGCGGGCGTAGTTCTCCCAGCCGCCCCCGGGGAAGAGGATCGACCCGGGGCTCACCGCGTTGACCCGCACGTTGAACGGCCCCAACTCCCGGGCGAAGGCCGACGCCAGGTAGATCTCCGCGACCTTGGCCGCCCCGTACTGCGCCCGCGGCGACGGCTTCGACGCCGAGATCGACGAGACGATGACGACCGACCCGCCGCCGTTCTTCTTCATATGCGGGACCGCGCTGCGGATCGCCCGGACGGCGTGGCCGGCGTTGAGCTCGAACGTCTGCGCCCAGTCCTCAGGGGTGGAGTCGAGAAGATCCCCTCCGACGGTGCCGCCGACGTTCGCGACCAGCAGGTCAACGCCCCCGAAGTACTCGGCCGCCCCCTCGACGAACCGTTCTACATCGCCAGGCCTGGTCACGTCGGCCGTCAGGCTGAAGACGTCCGACTCGGCCAGGTCGAGACTCGCTGCGGCCTGGACCAAGGCGTCGGAGTCCCGTCCGCAGATCCCGACCCGGCAACCCTCGGCCGCCAACCGGGACACGATCGCCCGGCCGATGCCGCGGGAACCACCAGTGACGAGCGCGACCTTACCGCTCAAATGAAGATCCACTAGAGGATGTCCGCCTGTCGATCATGCACCGCTGAACTGGCGCCGGGGTCGGAAGGGGTCCGCTGTGTGCCTCGGACCGTGCGGGCCAGGCTCGTCTGGCGCTCGTGAAGGTCTCGGACGGACGACAGCTCCTTGTAGGGACGCAGCTCCCGCACGACCTCACCGGTGCGGCGGACGATCAGATCCAACGGGCGTTCGGTCGCGCAGATCTCCAGCGCCTCGACGGTCACGGCGCACGCCCTGTCCGGTTCCTTCTGCCGCACTGCGGCGAGCGCGAGATCCACCCGGGCCAAGGCCCGCGCGACCGGCCAGTTCACCGCCGCCGCGTCGCACAACGTCACCGCCTGCTGGGCGAAAGCCCGCGCCTTCTCAGGCCTGGCGAGCGCAGTGTAGGCCGTGCCGGCGTAGAACGGCAGGTAAGGGTAGTCGAAAGAGAAGATGCTGTGCGACGCCGTCTCCGTCACCGACTCGAAGGAGTCATCCGCACGGGCGAACGCGACGCTCACACCGTCGGCGTCTCCCAGGCGCGCATGGGCTCGTCCCAGCTGCGCAAGAAGTCGAGTCCGGACAAACGAGTTCCGCGGAGCGACGTCAAGACCAGCCAGCGCGTAACGCAACGCGTCCGCCGCGTCGCCGGTGTAGAAAGCGATCATCGCCTGGGTTCCTCGGACCCACCCGCCCAGTCGGGCATCGCCGGACTCCACAGCGAGCTGCCACGCGGTCAGGCAGTGGGCATGAGCCACGGTGCTGTCACCGAGATCGAGCGCCAGAGACCCCATTAGCCCCGACAGCCATCCACCGACAACGCACAGGTGCTGCCGCTGGCCCAGCGTCTGGCGTCCCGCCACCATCACGGAGACCCGCTGCCGGCACTCCCGGACCTGGACGAACAGCTGCTCGGGCGGAGTATGCAGGTAGGAAAGGCCGAACCGCTGCACCTCCAGGTCAAGGTGCTCCAGCGTTGTCGAGCCGAGATCGGACTCCTCCCAGCGCTGCCCGAACATCGCCGACTCCGCTGCCGACTGGGCGAGCAGGGCCGCGACGGCAGACGCGCCCACAGCGGCGAGAACCTCGCGACGCTTCGTCGGTGACCCCTCTCCCTCACCCCCGACAGGCACCGGCGCCTGCGAACGCACAGCAGGAGGCCTGGATATTGGCTCATTGTCTACGAATGCCTGCAGAAGCGCAGGCTGCGGCAGACCACCCGCCGCCCCGGACCGTGGAAGGGAGTTACGACCACGAGTGGCGCTGGTCGGCGTGACCGCTGACTGTCCACGCGCAGCACCGACCTCACGCACACAGCTGTCGAGGAGAAGAAGATCCGCGGGCGCTAGGTGCTCACGGTCTTCAAGATCGAGAAGGCGATGGATGTCCGTGCCATACACGTGCGCGAGCAGTGCGAGGATCTGCGGCGTGGGCCGCCGGGCACCAGAAACCGGCCAGGACTCAAGCTCCGACAGCCGCGGCCCCGTCATGCTCGCCCGGCCTACCGGATCGAGCCCGAGGCTCGCCGCCTGAGCATTGATCGCGTCGGCCGCCTCCTCGAGCGTCCACCCGAACGCGTGCCGAAACGCGGCCCGAGGCCGGAAACGAAACCGCCGCCCGAACTCGCCAGCGATCTCATCATGGCTCATGCCGAACTCGCGCATCCGACCACGAAGCTGCCGCTGCTCAGCACGTTGACTGACACGGGCCACTGTCGGCTCACCCAACCCTCTGGACTGGGAAAATGTGGCCGCCTCCCGCCGCGAGCGACCACCAGAAGCGATCCTATGTTACGGATCTGTCACGGCAGGACACTCCTGTGCGCGAGTGTGGTCACCGCGGCGTTCTTGGATGCACTGGTATGAGTAGGAGACCGGTGCTGAGCGATGCTCAGGCGCCGCTGTTCAGGCAATCTGGTAGGCGGCGAGTTACCGGGGGCCAGGACGGCTCTAGCGCCGCCGCGCGGATCCGTCTAGTCCTCCACTCCCACCGACCGCTGACCCGGATTGGAACACGACTCATGTACGACGGGGGCGACTACGAACTCGTCTGGCCACGGCATCTGTTCGTCCACGAAGCGAGCAACCTGCTCAACCACCGTAGGATCCACCGTGACTGGGATGACCGCTGCGTACTACTTCTCGATCATGCGTTCGCAGGCCCTACTCCCCAGGACGACTTCCGTCAGGCAGCCGCGCAGTCCCCGCCTCCACGTGGCCTAAGCTAAGTAACGGGCAGGCTTTCCTCCGCGACCTGATGTCCGGCTCCGAACTGCTCCGCGAGACCACACCACCGCAGTACCGCCCGTACTGGTCCGAACGCCGAGCGGGTACCTCCCCTGGCCGTGCCGGTCTGCGTGCCACAGCCCGCCAGTTCATCGACATCGTCAGCCATCTCAACAACCACGGATACTTCGAGCAGGCGTTCGGTAAGGACTGCGTCGACGATCCCAGCGAGATCGATCCCTCGGCCGTCATCGAGCGCGCCATCGGGGCAACAGACCTGTGGCCGCTGACGCCAGACCGCCTCGCACAGAACATCGACGTGTTCTGCGACGTGGTCGAAGTGCTCCACGACCTGGTAGCGCGCCCCCGTTCTCGCGGACTACACGACTACGACGGCTGCGGCTGGCACTACCGCGATTTCTCTCCCGCCACAGGCCGCGTCGTCTACCGGTGGCGCGTCAACGGTCTGCTCGAACGAAGCGACCTCGGCCTCCACCTCGCGGACGAAGGCGAGGACGTCGGTCGCCTGGTCACCAGCACCGATCCCGCCCGCTCGGACCTCCTGCGCAGGATGGCCCAGCGCGAAAGCCCTGCCGCTGACCGGCTCCGCCACGCCATCAGCCTGTACCGGGCACGGCACGCCGACGAACACACCAAGAGATCCGCGGTCGTCGTCCTCGGCGGCGTTCTCGAAGAACGCCGACAACTGATCAAAGATGAGCTGCTCAGCAAGGACGAAGGTGACCTCTTCACGATCGCGAACAAGTTCGCGATCCGGCACCAGAACGAACAGCAGAAAACCGACTACAGCGTCGAGTTCCTCGACTGGATCTTCTGGTGGTACCTCGCGACCATCGAGCTCACTGACCACCTCCGCGCGCGCTGAACAGCCACCCTTCGCCAGCTCGTCCTGCAGGCCCCAGCCAGCGGAACTGGACCCACTACGCCCCGGCGACCATGACAGAAAGGCGCCGCACCCACCGGCCGTCACCTGACCTGTCTGGAAGGATCATGAGCATGCTGACCGATGGTGTGATCATGCTGCGGTGCCTCGCCGACGATGACGCCGCAGCACATCTGCCGGTGAGGACGATGACCTGATCCGCTGGCTGTCAGGCGGCCCCGGCTCGCTGGAGCGGCTCCTGCCCTGGATCCGCGACAACCGCGAACAGTGGGCAACTGGCGGCCCCCGGCGGAACTTCGGCGTCTTCGATGTCGCCTCGACCGCCCTGGTCGGCAACGCCGAAGCCCACCTCGCGATGCCAGAGCTGGAACCCGGAGCGGTCAACATCTCCTACGGCGTCTTCCCTCACTGGCGCGGCCGCGGCATCACGCGCCGGGCCATCTCCCTCGTCTACCACTGGCTGCGCACGCAACCTGCCTGCACCACGGTGGTCATCCGCGTCGCCCCGGACAACATCCACTCGCTGCGGATCCCTGAAGCGCTCGGCTTCCAACACGTCGAACCCAGCACCAGCCCCCAAGGCGAAGAACTGATCCGCTTCGACAAGGCCATTCAGCGTCATACCAGCGGCCAGCCGGCCCAGGACGCGCGGCCAGACGATGCCGCATCTCACCGCCTGTGACGATCATCGAGCTTGATCGCGGAATACATGTCAGTTGAACACGCGACTCTGCCGGTCTCGGACCCCGAGATGACGCACCAGCTGCTACTGACCTGGCTTGAGCACCGCCGCACCAGCTGGCCACACACCCCCAACCGGCACGTCCTGGTCAACGAGAGAACCGCGCTGGGAACCGGCCCCATCAGTCCCAACTACCTGCACCAGCACCTGCTTCGCCACGGCGTCCGCCTCGACCGCATCCGCGCCGACCGCGTCCTCCACGAGGGGGGCCGCCGAGATACGGAAGAAAGGGGCAACGGGCTCAGCGGCGGCGGGCTGTTGGATCGCGGCCTGCCAGCGGGCCAGCGCCTTTGGTGACACGCGGGCATAGCGCGCCAGCGAGGCGACCGAGGTGTGCCCTGAGTAGGCCAGCAACGTCGAGGTGTTCGCGCCGTCCTCGGCGGCGTGCGTGAGCGCCGAATGCCGTAACTGAAAGCGTCCATCGCGGCCGCGGCATCACCGGGGACCCGCGCACCCAGGCCCGGCTGCGCACCCGGGTCCTCGTCGCCCACCCCCTGGCCGCCGGCGACCAGCCGCAGTCCTGCCATCCCGAGGCCGACAGCCTCACCCTCGGCACAGCCGGCGACGACGCTGCCGGTCGCGTCACCGCGCTGACCGCCCCCAGGCACCCGACAGGTGTGGCCCGCCCGCGGACGGTGGTCAAGTGGTCTGCACGGTCGGGAAGCGCATGATCCCGAGGCCCACGTCGATGGCGTCGTTGGCTTCCAACCGGCGGGCGAACTCGGCGAACGTCTCCGTCGTCGGCTGGTCGAGGTCCGGGTCGACGATGTTGACCATCGTCGTCTCGGCCGTGCCGCCGCCGCTTATCCCCGTGACGATGCGCACGTGGACGAGCTGGTTGTTCTCCACGGTGTCGTCGGAGATCACCCACAGCGGGCCGTAGGTCTCGACCAGCCGAGCGATGCCGATCGGCAGGTACGACGCCGGTCCTTCGGCGACGAGACCGAGCGCTTTGGTGAACCCGACGGTTTCGGCCACCGCTAGGGCCTGGTTGGCGTCGAACTTCGCCCGCCACGTGCCGCCGAGCTCGTCGAGCACCGTCTGAATCGTCGCCGAGCGGCGGTCGCGCCAGTTCGCCATCATCGCCCCGGCAACCGCCCAGCACACCAGGTTGGTCGGTTGCTTGATCAGCCCGACGGGCGGATCGGCGGTGACGTCGATGCGACCGCCGGCGTCGTCGCCCTTCTTCACCGAGACGGTGCCGTCGGGGCGGCGCAGCGTCATGGAGGCGTTGGACGATTGGCTGACCCGGTCGAGCACCTTCTGCACGGCGGGGTTGGCGGTGGTCACCTGGCCCTCCGGCCGGCGCTCACCCGTCGCGCCCTGCAGCAGGCTCATCGCCCGCTCATTGGCCTGCTCCGGCGTGATCAGCTTCTGGTCGCGAGCATCCTTGATCCGCTTCAGCTGGCGCTGGGTGTCCGAGGCGAGGAAGCGCTGCTGGGCGAGCGCCGCGCCCTGCTGGGCAAAGAACGTCGCCGTCTTCGACGCCTCCTCCAACGCCGCGGCCGAGTTCGCCTGGTTCAGCGCCAGGCCAGTGATGTCGGAGAACAGGTTCGGCGTACCGATCAACTCCAGCGCGGCGGCGAGCGCGGACGGTGCCGGAGCCGTGGGCACGTCCTGAAAGCGCACCAGCGCCTGGGGGAACGCGTCGGGAGTGAGGTTCGGCACCGTGCTGCGCCGTGTTGCCGTGGACACCTGCTCGATCGGGGTCGGCTCGTCCGGGATCGGCGACTCCTCCCACCGCCAGAAGCGGGTGTCGTCCTTCAGCTCGCAGCTGTTGCAGGCTCCGAGCACCGCCTCAGCGAACACACCCTTGGTCGGCAGAGAGATGCGCATCGGCGGCGCGGGGTCGGTGGCATACAGGTCGAGCAGGTCGGTCTGGGTGCGCTTTGAGTGCTCGTAGGACCGGTCGAGCTTGACGCCCGGCACGACCGGCATCACCAGGCAGTTGCCGACGATGCCGATCAGCCGGTTCTCCACGACACTGGCCACGCTGCGGCCGCCGGCGTTCGGGGCGACGAAGCCGTCGAGTAGCAGGTACCGCCGGTTCGGGTCCATCTCCCGCCAGATCGCCTGGTGGTAGTGCTCGATGTGCTCGTTGAGGTGATCCACGAGGGCGTCGGCCAGGCGCGGGTCCTCGGCCCGCGGGTTGCGCTTCTCCTGACGGTCCAGGCCGACGACGAGCTCCACCTCGTCGCCCGGGCCGAGATCGTTGTACGTGCGCTGCGTGGGGACGAGGTCGTGCTCGAGGTGGGCGGTGCGGTAGCGCAGGCCGGCCTGCTGGACGACGAGCTTGGCCTCCGGCGGCAACAACGCGCCCAGCGAGATGACGGCGCGCTCGATCTGAGCGCGCACCACCGCCGGGGTGGTCGAGGTCGGGCGCAGGCTGACGAGCAGCGGCGCGTCCGGGCGATAGCGGGACACGAGCGTGGCGTCGATGCCGACGCCGACCGGCGAGCCGTTGTCGAGCACGAGCCGCAGCGCCAGCCGGTCGACGATCCGCTGGGCGATGTTCGGGGCGATCGACGCAGCGAAGATCGCGTCACGGTTGGCCACCACGGCAGTGCCGAGGTAGGCGTTCCACAGCGTCTGCGCCGGTTGGGCCAGCAGCCCGCTGGCCTCGTAGACCGACCACTTCGACGAGTCGAACTGATCCTTGTCAGTGCCACCGTCGGCTGGCCGCGGGATGCTGAAGCTCATCTGCAGCTCGCCGTCCAGGTAGGTCAGCGGCTCGTCGGCGTAGCGCGCCAGCGGGAAGTCGGCATCGGACCAGTTCGTGCGCATCCGCTCCAGCGCGTCGAAGCCGCGACGCAGCGCGCCGGGCACGTGGCGGACCAGCACGTCGCGGTGGCGCAGCGCCTTGGCGCCGTTGAACGGGGTGATCTCGAACGGGACGAACAGGCACTCCTGGACGTGGGCGATCTCCTGGGTGACCTGCAGGTGACGGAGCACTTCGAAGTACTCGACGGTCATCGCGTGGCAGTGGTTGTGGTTGGCCACCACGTCGGTCTGGACGCGCAGCGACTCTCCTTGGCGCGCCGTCTGCACGACCGTGGCCCGCTGGCTGCGCACTGCGCTGGCCGCCTGCAACGTCCGGTCGCGTGCCTGGTTGAGCATCGTCCCGGCGACGTCGCGCGACGAGCGCTGGCTGGCGGTCGAGCCGGCACTGGACGAGCCGCCACCGAAGCCGAACACGACGGGGCCGATGAACCCGGCGATCCCGCCGGCGATCGATTCGGTGTCGGCGCTGGACGAGCCGCGCATCGACTGGCGCAGCGAGCTGCTGATGACCTCGGAGATGTCTCGGTCATGAGCCAGCGAGGCATCGAGCACCTCGGTCTCCGACCGCTGCGCCTGGCGAACCTCCACCTCACGGCGGTCCCAGTCGACCACGGCGATGAGCTTCTTCTGGCCGGGCGCGAGCGGCAGCGAGTAGAGCAGGTCACCGAGCGAGTAGCCGTCGGCCCGCCACACCTGCTTGAAGGTCAACAGGTGACCATGGGCGATGGTGGTGGCCTGGTACAGCGTCGGGGTGTCGTCCCAGTCCACCTGCGTCTCGCCGCCGAGCTCCACCCGCCCGGCCGGTGCGCCGCCGACGGCCTGGACGATGTCGCGCACGGTGCGGATCGTGCTCACCCGCTCGGCGTGGAGCAGGTCGTCGACGCGCAGGTGGGCGCCGTCACGCATCAGCTCGCCGACGACGTCGGCGCGCAGGTTCAACGATCGGCGCACGGTCGGTTCGTCCACCTCCGGCACCGCGGCGCGCACGGCGAGCGCGGCGAGCTGCGGGCTCGACGCCGGCTTGATCGCCGCGTCGACGCTCGTCGTGTACGTGCTCGGCGACTCGAGCCGCGCGATCGCCTCGATCGGCCGGCTGGCCACGAGCTGGACCAGCCGGTCGACGACCGGCGAGGGCACGTCGTCGGCGTTGGGCATCTGCAGGCCGCGGATCTCCGGCTGGGTGGTGCGGACCACGGCGTGGAACGTCACCTCCTCCAGCGCCCGGTTGGGCACCGTGAGGTCGACGCAACGGCCGGGGTCGGCAGCGAACGCCTCCGGGTTGGCCGCCAGGTCGGCCTGGTCCGGGCTGCGCGGCGGCGCGGCGTGGCATCCGCAGCCGTCGTCGTCGTTATCGTGCGACGCCTTCACCGGGGTGACGATGACAACGGTGCGCGGCAGGCGGCCGCCGTCCAGCAGGATCGGTACGGGCGCGCCGCCAGCCACCTTGGCCCACGCGTCGTCGAGCTCGTCAGGGGGCAGGTCGTCGCCGAAGTACCCGCCGGCGGCGGTCTCGGCCACCAGCAACGGCACCGCGTCGGTCGGCTGGGCGCCGTGGGGCACACCCCAGACGACGACGAGCAGCTTGGCCGGAGCGCCGGCGCCCTGCGGGTCGAGCACCCGGCCGACGAGGCGTTCTCGTCGGCCGAGGCCGGGCACATCCGACGGCACCACGGTCACCGGATCGACGGTGGTGACGTCCAGCGTGAACGGCTGGTCGACGTTGGCGGCGGCAATGGTCGTCGCCCCGACGCGACTACCGTCGGGTGCCGTAGCCACGAGACGGACGTCGCCCGTGCGCCGCTCCGGCAGCTCGATGGCGACATCCCCGCCCGACGTGACGTCGGCGCCGACGGCGACGGTGGTGGTGGTCTGACCGTCGTCGCCGAGCATCGGGACGTCGACGTTGGCGGTGACGCGGTAGCCGTCGAGCGGCCGCACCGGGTCGGGGTTGAGCTTGCCGCGCATCATCGTGGGCCCCTCACGCGTTCGGGATCTGGGGGAAGGTGAACGCGGTGTCGGCGAGGCCGGTGTCGAGGTAGCCGACGCGCACCACCGCGCCGGCCGGCGGTGCCGACCGCAGAAAGCCCGATGCCGCGTCGCGAGCCTGGTCGACGATGACCGCGGCGAGCGCCTGGTCGCCGACCGCGCCGATCACCGGCGCGGCGCGCTGGACGAAGCCGTGACCGACGAGGTGAACGCGCAGCACGTACGGCAGGTCGGCAGTCGGCTCGACGCTCTCGTAGAGCACGTCGGTCAGGTCGATGATGGCCACGGTTCCTCCTCAGAGCGCGACGAGCGTGATCGAATCGATCAGGACGGTGTTGCCGACGGACAGGTCGACGTCGACGGTCAGCGAGACGATGTCGCCCGAGTCGATCCCGCCGACCGTGCTGGTCCGCGGCAGCTCGAAGCTCAGCGTCTCCAGCCGGAACAGGGTGGCGTCCTGCTCCTTGGTTGGATCCTTGGGGACGGCACGGTCGTAGTTGACGATGTGGGTGCTCGGCTGGTTGAGCACGTTGCGCGCCGTGAGCTGCTTGGTGGTGCCCGACCCGTCGGTGAGCGTCACGGTCAGCACCGGCACCGGTTGGCTGGACGCCTTGGTGAGGTCGAAGGTGCCGACCACGTCGAGGTTGACGACCTCGAAGCCACTCCAGTCGCGCTTGGCCGATGGCACGTCGATGGTGAACGCCGTGCCTGACGCGACCACGGCGGTGTCGAGGTTGGCGAGCTTGGTGACGTGCGTGGCGTGCTCGGTGATCGCTACGAGCGTCCCCGCGTTGCCGCCCCGCTTGAGCGTGCTCTCCGGCACCTTGACGTCCAGGAACGGCCCGACCGCGGCGGCGGTCAGGGTGCGTGCGCCGCCCAGATCGCTGGCGGCTGCCTCGAAGCTGTCCATCAACGTCACGGTTCGCCCGAACGCCCACTGGTGGGCGGCGTCGACGCCGGCGCTGTTGGACCGCTGACCGGTGAACAGGGCGACGTCCTTCGAGTTCTTGCGCACCTGCTTCTCCAGCAGCGCCGTGAGGTACTCGGTGAACAGCTGGCGGTGCGTCGCATGCGTGTGCAGCGCGTTGAACTCAGCGTCGACGAGCGCGGAGTCGTCGTGGGCACGGTCGATCGGCTCCTTCGACCACACCGTGTTGAACCGATTGTGGCAGCACTTGGTGAGCTGCACGAGCGCCTTCTGGCACGTGGCCCTGGCGTAGTGGCGGAACACCGTGCCGGTCCCGGCAGTGGCCCCGCCGACGCCGGAGACGTCGCCGTCGAGCGCGGCCTGGATCGCCAGGAAGAACCCGGTCTCGTTGGGCGTGAGGACGAACGGCCCGTCGCCGGCCGCGGCCGTGCCGCTGAAGTCGGTCGGCGCGAGCGAGCACACCGCGAGCACGCCGTACTTCTTCGTCACCCGCTTGGCGTTCAGCCTGGCCACCTGGACCACGGCGTCGCCGCCACGCGAGTGCCCGACCAGTACGACCTTGTGGAAGTCGAACCTGCCGAAGTAGGCGTTGCCCTTCGTCTCAGCCGCGGTGCGCAGCCGGTCGAGGGCGGCGAGCACCGTCAGGGCGCGAGTGTCGATCGCCGAGTTGAACGTGTTGGCGAAGTTCGTGTCGATCGAGATCGAGGCGTACCCCGAGGCGGCGAGCGAGTCCTGCAGGTAGGCGTAGCCCTCATGGTTCGGTGTCACCGTGAAGGCGGTCGTCGTGTCCACAATGTCCACGGTGACCGGGTTGCCAGCGCCGTCCAGCGCCGTCATCGTCGACGTCGGCGGTCCGAAGGTGAAGTCCCAGGCCTGGTGGTTGCCGTGGAGGAAGACGACCAGCGGCAGTGCGCCCGAACCGGCCACGACCTTGGAGCCGGCGCTCGGCGCCGGGTGGGCGAGGCGCATCTTGGTCGGCACGACGAACGTGTCGGAGCCGGGAGCCTCGCGCTTGATCAGGCCGTTGGACAACGCCGCGGCGGCCAGGTCGAACCGGCTGAAGCTGGTCGGACCGGTCCGCTGGGTGACCGAGCTCGCGGTGCTCAGCTTGGCGATCTTGCGCGTTTCGGTCCAGCGCTGGCGGGTGAGCGGTCCCGGCGGCGTGCCGGGTGCCGGCTGTGTCCAGTCGTCGATGAACGGGATGGCGAGGTCGAACGTCAGCGTGGTGCCGCCGATCGCCGGCGCGCCGCCGATCACCGGTGGCTTCGGTCCGCCGTCGAACGTCGCGTCCAGCGACTCGGTGGGCGTGGTCACCGACACTGTGGCGCGCGGCGAGTCGGCGGCCGAGTCGATCGCCTTCTGCACGCCCGGGTCCTCCGCCGGCGCGGCCGGGCGGTCCTTCGCCGATGCCTCACCCGACGCGCTGCGCAGCACCGACTGGGTCAACTGCTGGGCCTGATCCGGCGAGATCAGCTTGTCGCGCTGGGCTTGCTGGATGCTGTCCATCAGCCGGTCGGCGTTGCGCGCCGACTCGTTCTGTCGGGCGAGGTTGGCCGCCTCGCCACCCAGTGTCTGGGCCATGCCCAGTGCCGCCTTGAACCCGGCGAGCGCGTTCTTCTGGCTGCCCTCCAACCCGGTGATGTCCTTGAACAGGTCGTTGCGCGCCAGCACCTTCATCGCCGCCGACAGGCCGAGCGGGTCGGGCAGGCTGGCTGGCTGCTGGATGTTGACGATCGCCGCCGGCAGCGGTGTGGGCGTGAGGTCTGGCTCGTCGCTCGCCCGGCTGGCAGTCGACAGGGCGGCGATGTCCGGCGGGGTGTCCGTGATCGCAGACTCCTCCCAGCGCCAGAAGCGGGTATCGTCGATGCGCTCGCAGGCGTTACACTCCCCGCTCACCGCCTCGGCGTAGACGCCACGCGTCGGCAGGCTGATCCGAGTCGACGGCAGCGGCGCCGTGGCGTACAGGTCGATCAGCGGCTGCGGCTCGACGGGCTCGCCGTCGGTCCGCGCCTGCGGCACGGCTCGGCTCGGATCGAGCTGGATCCCTGGCCCGCACGGCATCACCAGGCAGTTGCCGACGATGCCGATCAACCGGTTCTCGACGACGCTGGCGACACTGCGCCCACCGCTGTTCGGGGCGATCACGCCGTCGAGCAACAGGTAACGGCGGTTCTCGTCCATCGACGCCCAGATCGCTTGGTGGGCGCGCTCGATGTTGGTGTTGAGGTGCTTGACCAACCGGTCGGCTGCCTCGATGTCCTCACGGCGGGGGCTGCGCAGCTCGGCGCGCGAGAGCGGCGTGGCGACGTAGATGTCGTCGGTCGAGGAGATGTCGTTGAGCAGGCGGGGCTCGTCGAACAAGAGGTATTGGAGGTGCTCGGTGCGGTAGCGCACCTTGCCGCGGTGGACGATGACACGCGCCGCCGACGGCAGCGCGGGGCCGTCGTACCAGATGCGGAAGCGGGCGATATCCTCACGGGGGATCGCCGGCACCGCGCCGGACGGGCGCAGCGTGACGTACAGCGGGGTCGACTCGGCGTAGCGCGACACGAGCGTCGGGTCGAGACGGACGCCGAGCTGCGCGCCGGACGCGGTGACGTAAGCGAAGCGCAGGTGCTGGACGAGCTGCTCGGCGATCCCAGGGGCGATCTCGTTGCGGAACACGAGGTCTCGTTCTCGCTGGGCGCGTGCCGCGAGCTTGGCGGTGAACAGCTCCAGCGCGTCGATCGGCAGCAGCCATTGGCACGACTTCCACATGTCGACCTGGAACGTGCCGTCGGCCGCATCGCGTGGGCGGGGCAGCAGGAAACTGACGTACAGCTCACCTTCGAGCGACTCCGGGGCCTCCTCGCTGTAGCGGTCGACCGGGAAGTCGTAGCCGACCCAGTTGCGGCTGATCCGCTCGATCGCGTCGAAGCCGCGGCGCAGTGTCGGATCGGACACGAAGCGCTGCAGCGCCGAGCGCCAGCGCATCGCCTTGGCCCGGTCGAACTCGGAGATCGGCAGCGGGACGAACAGGCACTCGCGCACATCGGCGAGCTCGTGGGTGACGAGGAAGTGGCGCAGCACGTTGAAGTACTCCACCGTCATCGCGTGGCAGTGGTTGTAGTTGGCCACCGTCTCCGTCTCGGCGCGCACGGTCTCGCCCTGCCCGACGGTCTGCACGGTGGTCGAGCGCACATCGCGCACCGCAGCGGAGCGCTGCACCATCCGGTCGCGCAGCTGCTGGAGGCTGTTGGCCGACAGGTCGCGGGCGTTGTCCTGCCACGCCCGCGCGCTGGACCCGCCGGCGCCACCGGCGACGCCGCCGAAGATGCCGAAACCGGAGCCGATGAACCCCGCACCGATGCCGCCGGCGACGCCCCACGTGTTCGAGCGAGAGCCGCCGCTCGACTCCTCGTTCAGGTGCGAGCCGACGATCTCGCTAATGTCGCGATCGCGCTCGGCGAATGCGTCGAGCTGCTCCTCGAAGTCGAGTCGTTCGGTGCGCGCTGAGGTGGTCTGGCGCTCCCAGTCGAGCACAGCGAGCTTGCGCTTCTGGCCGGGCGCGAGCGGCAGCGAGTAGAGCAGGTCGCCGAGCGAGTAGCCGTCGGCCCGCCACACCTCGCGGTACTGGAGGATGTGGCCGTGGGCGACCGAGGCGGCCTGGTAGATCGTCGGCGTGTCGTCCCAGTCGACGGCGGAGGAGGCGTCGAGGGCGACGCGTCCGGGCTGGCGGCGGCGCAGCGCGTCGACGAGCCGGGACACCGCGGCCACCTCGGAGTGGTAGGCGGCGACCTGCAGCTGGTCGACCGAGGGGATCGCGTCTGTGGCGACGAGCGACTTCAGCGCGGCGGTGTCCAGCGACAGGCCACGGATCGCGCGAGTGCTTGCTCCTTCCGCCGCGGGGAGGGCCTCGCGCACGGCGCCGAGTAGCTCCCTGGTTACCGCCGGCGGCAGCACCCGACGGGTGCCGAGCGTGGTCCCGCGGATCTCCGGCTCCGACGTGCGCACGACGAAGAAATAGGCGAACTCCTCGACCACCCGGTTCGGCGTGGTCAGGTCGACGCACGTGCCGCCCATGTCCTGCGAGAACGCGGCCGGGTTGCTCGTCAGATCGGACGGGTCGGGGGCGCGCGGTGCGGTGTTGTCGCAAGCGCAGTCCTCGCGTTCGTCGTCGGGGAGGCTGACGACGAGGAGGACCTTGAGCGGCAGGCGGCCGCCGACCAATGGGATCGGCACCGGCGGCAGGCCCTTGACCACACCGTGCGCTGTGGCCAGCTCGTCGGTCGGCCAGTCCGCGCCGAACGTCCCGCCCGGCTGGGTGTCCGTGACGAGCAGGACGCGGTCGGCGATCTCGGGGTCGCCGTTCTGGTCGACCCGGCGCCCGGAGATCACGACCGGCAGGCCGCTGGAAACGCGGTGGCCCCGGTCGTCGATCACCCGCCCGGTCAGACGCACCCGCGGCCCGGTGCCCGGCTCATGGTTAGGCAGCACGGGCAGTGGCGCCGCCGGCGTCGCCGAGACGATCACCGGGTTGGCCAGCGCGTCGACGGACAGGGTCCCCTCGTTGATCGTCACGCCTGCCGGCGAGACGATGGTCACCGTCGCCGTCCCGACGAGCGGCGCGTCGGCGATCGCCAGCGCGAAGTCGCCGTCGGCCGCGAGCGGGGCGGCCGACTCCAGTCGCACGGGCAGTGCCGTCGGCGGCGTCGCATCGCGGTCGCCGAGGTCGACCGTGTAACGGAGGCGGACACTGTGCCCGACGAACGACGATCCGTCCGGCCCGTGCACCTTGCCAATGACGCTTTCCATCCTGCGGCTCCCATTGTCGGCGGGTGACGAGTCAAGGTACGACCGGGTCGCTGCCCGAATCGGCTGATTCGCGCATTGCTTCGAAGTTTCTGAATGGGATAACGATTGTGGCTCCCGTTGGGCGCAGCCGAAATCCGGCAGAAACGGGCAACGCGTCCGCCCGTCAAGGGCGTGATCGTGGGGTCTGGCCTGGCGCCCCGCGCGGGTTCCGTGGCGTACCAGTGTGATCGTGGGGTCGGATGCGGGGTGCCGGTTAAGAAAGAACCTCAGAGTTCTCTGAGCTCGCTTCGTCCTCCGTAACCCCTGGACCAAGGCTTCTTCCTCGGATCTACGCCGGCCCTGGAACCTGATGAGTCTTCGGGAATCCTGAAGCTCTATCGTCGGTGTTCGTCTTGCGGCAGCAGTGAGTCAGCTTCCTGGCGATCTCTGGCATGGGGATACCGCGGTCTTTGAGCGCGCGGGCGAAGACGAGCATGTCGTCGTCGATGACGCGGGGCCGTCCGCCGTGGTTGCCGCGGGCCGCGGCGGTCTGCTGGCCTTCGAGGGTCTTCTCGCGGATGTAGTTGCGGTCGAGCTGGGCGGCGACGGCGAGGATGGCGAAGAGCATGGAGCTCATGCCGTGGGGGTCGTAGATCCCGGTGAGCGGGCCGGTGAGCAGTTCGAGCTGGACGCCGTCGGCCTGCAGGGTGGTGGACGGGGTCATCAGTTCGGCGGCGTTGCGGGCGAGGCGTTTGAGTTCGGGGACGGTCAGGATCATCGGCTGGTCCGGGGCGGCCTGTTTGATGTCGCGGGCCAGACGCAGGGCGGCTTCGAGTTCGGGCCGGACCTTGATCCGGGTGCTGATCTTCTCGGAGAAGATCCGTTTGCAGTGCGCGGCGCGGAGGGCCTCGAGCTGGCTGGCGAGGTCCTGCTGGGCGGCGGAGCAGCGGGCGTAGCCGATCCGGATCGCCGTTGCGGGGCTCGCCGGGGCGGGTACCGGCGCGGTCGGTGGGCGTGGTGTCCAGGGCCGGCCGGGCCCGCGGTCATCAGGCACCGCCACGTCCAGCTCCTGCCACAGCGCGGGGACGAGGACGAAACGGGCGGTGTGGTACTTCGTCGCGGTCGCACTTCGGGCAGTCGTGACGTTCTACGACATCTGCCGCCTGATCGGGCGCCAGCTCCATGCGATCAGTCTCTCAGAAGTGCCTCGCAAAACCCTGGAATTGTGAGAGGTTTTCTGTGAATGAAAACCGGGGCGAAACGGACACGGTCCGGGGGTGTCGCAGAACTCTCGCAACTGGTCGGGGGTCGAGACTGGCAGAGTCGTGTGTTCGACTGACCTGTATTCCCGCGAGCAACCCTGTCGATCGTGACCGAGAGTGAGCGTTGGACTCGGTGATCCTCGGTTGGCTTCGGCCCTTGAGGAACACACGCGCCTAACTACCGTGACCCCCATGATTGAGTCCGAGATGGAGATCAACGAAGATCTGGTCCGTGACTTGCTGCGGGAGCAGCATCCGGACCTGGCCGAGCTGCCCATCCGCGAGGTGGTGGGCGGCTGGGGAAACCAGATGTGGCGCCTCGGGGACGACCTGGCCGTCCGGATGCAGCGGATGGACAAAAGCCCCGATCTACAACTCAAGGAACGCCGCTGGCTGCCGCAGCTGGCCTCACGTCTGCCGCTTCCGATCCCGACTCCGGTGCGGAGCGGGACACCGTCCGAGCACTTCCCGAAGATCTGGACGGTCATGACCTGGGTGGAAGGCACGCCCCTGGACCATGGTTCGATCACCCGCGGCGACCACGCGGCCGACATGCTGGCGGCCTTTCTCGCCGCGCTGCATGTGGAGGCGCCCGCCGAGGCGCCGGACGCCGTGGACGTCGGCGCTCACCCCAAGCAGTGCACAGGCGGGTTCGAGCACTTCCTGCGGTCCGTGGACCTCGGCGGCTTCACCGAGGACGACATCCGGGCTGTGTGGGACGACGCGGTGGCGGCCTCCGAGTGGCAGGGCCCACGGGTGTGGGTGCACGGTGACCTGCATCCCGCGAACGTCGTCATCGCGGAGGGCACGCTGGCGGGCATCGTCGACTTCGGCGCAGTCTTCGCCGGCGATCCGGCGTGGGATCTTGCGGCCGCCTGGCTGCTGCTCCCCGCGGGAGGCGCCTCGCGGTTCTTCAACAGCTACGCGCAGGCGGACGAGGCGACGGTCCGACGGGCGCGCGGGCTGGCCGCGATGAAGAGTCTGTTCTTGATGCTGATGGGCCAGAACGGGGACCGTGGCCTGCCCGGCGGCAAGCCGCATTGGGGGCCCGCAGGCCGGTCGGCACTTGATCGTGTCCTGAAGGGCCTTTGACACCAGCATAGATCGACCGGCTCGCCTGGCCCCGTGACTATCACGTGATGACCGGCGGCGTGGGGCTCGGCCCGGCGTGATCGCCGGGGGCGTAGTGGGTCCAGGTGCCGCCGGCGTCGGCGCGGTGCCACTGGGTGGTGATCGGGTGGTAGCCGAGGGCCTGGGCGACGACCGGGGCGGGGGCTTGCAGGACGAGCTGGCGTAGCGCGGCGGTGCGGGCGGCCTGGATCGGGATGCCGAGGGCGCGGATCTGGTCGAGCAGGCTGCAGGGGTGCAGGGGCTGGCCGGCGCGGCGGCCGGGGAACAGCCAGCGGCTGTCCGGGTTCGTGGCGGTGGTCATGTTGTCCCGCCGGGTTGCGGCGGTCAGCAGGAGCGTGGCGAACGGGTCGGGAACCGGGACGGGCGGGTCGCCGAGCCGGAGCAGGACCTGGTCGCCGTCGCGGGTGAGGTCGTCGACGGTGAGGCGCACGATGCGGCTGGCGGGCTGGGCGTAGAGCAGCATCAGGCAGGCCGCGGCGCGGGTCGGCGGCGAGCCGGTCTCGCTGGTCAGGACGGATTTCACCAGGTCGAGGCGGCGCCGCTGGGTGAGAGGCTCCGCGCGGACGATCTGGAGGCGGGGAAGGTCGAGGCAGGGCAGATGGCCGCTGTCCATCGCCCAGGTCAGGAACGTCCGCAGGGAGCGTTTCGCGTGGTCGAGGTGGGTGGCGTGCCAGACATCGACGTCGGTCCGGGTGAGCGTTTCCGGTGTCCGGTCGCGCTCGTCGAGCCAGGCCAGGAACAGCCGGGCCTGGGTAAACTGCGCGGCCGCCTCCTTGCGGGCGTGCGGGGTCAGCGGGCGCGCCGCCGCCCGGTGGCGAAGCCGCGGCAGCTGCGCCCACGTGCCGAACTGGCGCAGCAGCCGGGCGTGGGGGTGGCCGTCGAGCTCGGCCAGCTGGCGGTGCAGCCAGGTCTCGTGGTGCAGCAGCTGCTTGTCGACGGCGGGTAGCACGCCGCAGGCCATCAGCAGGTCCCGCAGGTAGGCGACGGTCCGCCAGTTCGGCAGCGCGTGCAGGGCCTCGTGCGTCAGCGCGACGCGCCCCGTGGCCAGGTCCGCGAGCAGTTCACGGACTCGGGGGTTGCGCAGCCAGGCCAGGCCGGACTTCGGCTTCGGCATCACGCGCAGCGCGTCGAGCAGCGGCACCAGCGGCGGGCTGACGTTCCCGGTGCCGTCGTCGAGGGCGGCAGCGAGCTGGTCGGTGAGGGTGCAGCGTTCGCAGAGCCGGCCGCCGAGCAGCAGGCCCTCGAAACCGCACCGGGAGCAGAAGAAGTCGCGGGTGATGCCGGCGCAGTCCCTGCAGAGGGCGGCCCCGTCGTCGTCGCGGCCGGGAAGGAGCCGTTCGGCCTGGCAACCGGGGCAGCGACCGTAGGTGCGGGCGGCCCGGTCGTAGCAGCTGCGGCAGATCGGCCCGTCCGACCAGTTCGCCGATAGGGACGCCCGCCGCCCGCAGCGCGCGCAGACGCGGATGTGCCAGCGTTCGTACTGCTCAGCGGTGTAGCGGCCGGTCCGGGCCGTCACTCGGGGCGCAGCCGGGCCCGCTTCGGCCGGATCTCACCGGCCAGGTCGACCGGCGCCGGGACGTCGCCGGCGGCCGCCCGCCGCAGCGTCGCGTTGACCGCGCGGGTCACGATGAGCTCGGCCGGGGTGACTTCCAGGATGTCGCAGAGCGCGGCGAGCACCGGCAGCGACAGGCGTTCCGGGGTGCCGGTGACGATCCGGTGGACCTGCGACGCCGACAGGGTGATGCCCCGTTCGGCCAGCAGCGGGACGAGGTCGGTGATGGTGAACAGTCCGCGGGTGGCCATCACCTCACGCAGCCGCCACTGGTAGCTGACCTGCCGCCTGATCGTCATCGCGCCTTCTCCGTCGGCGTCAGGGCCGCCGCCAGGGTCTGGTCGAGCGCGCGGCGCAGGGTGCGGGTCCGGAAGTCCGAGGACACGCAGATGTAGATCGCGGTCGTCGAGGCGTGCTCGTGACCGACCTGCTGCTGGACGAACAGCGCGTCGTAGCCGTCCTCGATCAGATGGGTCACGTAGGAACGGCGCAGCGAGTGGACGTCGAGCGCCGGGTCCAAGCCGAGCGCGTCGCGGTAGGTGGAGAACCGGGCGTTGATCTGCGTGAGCGCGACCCGCGGGGCCCGTTCTGACGGCCAGAGCGCCGGGCAGTCCTGCGGGGCGAGCAGCGGCCGGAACTCCTCCACCCACTCCGCGAGGATCTCCGGGGTCCACGTCCAGACGGTCAGCACGCCGCGCCGTTTCGGTGGCGAGCCCTTCGAGGCCTTGCCGAACCGGACCTGGCAGACGCCGTAGTCCCCGAACTCGGGGCCGTGCGGGTTGCGGCCGAAGTCGGCGAGGTCGAGCATCCGCACCTCCCTGCGACGCAGCCCGTAGGCGTAGGCGACCTTGAACAGCACCGCGTCGCGGAACGCCGGCAGCCAGCCCTTGCGCCCAGCCGCCCGGATCCGGCTGACCTGCTCGTCGGCGTAGTCGAAGAACGCCTGCAGCTCATCGACCGTGAACGCCCGCTTGCCGGGGTCGCTCTCGGACTGCTGGGCGTGCACCGTGGTGTTCCACTCGTGGCAGATCTGCACCGGATGCGCGCCGAACTCCTGCTCACACCGGACCGGCCAACCGTAGGCGGGATCGGTGACGTAGACGCAGAACAGCCGGACCGCCTCCTGGTAATTCCGCAGCGTCGACCGACGCAGGTTCCTCACCGCCCGAAGATCGGTACACCACTCGTCGACCATCGCCGCCGTCCAGGCCCAGGGAAACGCCTCGGCGTGTCGGGTGAACGCCCGCACCGCGCGGACCCGCCCCTCGACCGTGCCCACCGCCAGATTGCGGGCCGTCTGCTGGCTCCCCCAGCCCTCCAGCATCGCCGCGAACACCTGCTCATCCGCCCGCAACAGCGGCACCCCAGCCACCAGGTACAGCCCCGCCGCGCCCGCCACCGACTCCCGATCCACCACCGACCGCAACCTCCCCCCGCCCGAATCCGATGCGGGATTCTTGCATCAGATGCGAAACGGCAGGTCAGGGGTACCCGCGCGCACCGTGCGGCGAACCCGGAGAGGCTGACCGTCTGGTGACAGGAACCGAGAACGCCCAGGTCACGGCCGGTCTAACTGGCGGCGCATGCAGACGGACCTGTATTCGTATCCGGTGCGATTCACGCTAGTTGGAGGATCGGAACGGAAATTGGCGCTAAGCGGTGAGCACCGGTCGGATCCGTCGGTGGTCAAGCGGTACACCGAGCGGCCGAAGACGCCGTACGAGCACGTCTGGGAGATTCGGGCGGCCTGCGACTACCGGGATTTCGGTGACGACGGGGCCGCCGGCGTAGCCGGACATGTCCATGATCCTGTGAACTGCCTCCTGTCAGCCTCACCGACCCCACGGTCGACACAGGCAGGAGAACCAGATCATGCAGCACGACACCGACCTGACCGACATCGCGCCCACACTCGGCGGGTTCCTCAGCCTCATCGCCGCCCTCGTCCGACTGGCCACGAGCCGCCGCGAGCGCCGCCAGCAGACGCGAAACGCTGACTGAAACCCCAGCGGGCCGCCCCGCGCCGAGGCTCCGGACGGAGACATCACCGTCCGGAGCTCTCGCGCGCCGAGCACTCGGCCAATAGCTGCTACGCAACGTGACGAGAGGTGGGGGATCTTTCGAATACGCGACAGTTGAATACGCGACTCTGCCAGTCTCGACCCCTGGTCGCCGCCGGTGGGACGTAGGCAGGGACTCTGACGCGGCCGGTTAATGATCGCTCCGGCGGGCGAGGTGCAGCAGTATTCCGGAGCGACCGGGCCTCGTGCTTCCTGCTGCCCCCGTGAGCAGGCCAGAAACTCGGCGGGACCCGGGAACCCTGGGCCGCTATTAGCTAGTCGAACTCGCCGTCCTGTGTGCCGGCGAGGAAGGCGGCCCATTCGGTGGCTGTGAAGTGCAGGGCCGGTCCGTCTGGGTGTTTGGAGTCGCGGACGGCTCGGCCGCCGTCGGGGAGGGTGGCGACCTCGACGCAGTTGCCGCCGGTGCCGCCGGAGTAGCTGCTCTTGCGCCAGTTCAGTGGGGCGTCCGCGCCGTGGGTGGTCATCGTTGTAGGTCCTCACGTGCCGCTTTGATGATCGAGAGGGTGTTGGGGGTGGGTGCGAGGGCGGAGCTGCGGAGCTGGTTCATCCAGGCTTCGTAGCGTCGGACCTCGGCTTGTTTCTCCAGGTAGAGGCTGCCCGTGGGAGCTTCGATGTAGACCGTCTCGGAGGCTCCGCCAGTGTCGGGGAAGCCCAGGATCGTGAAGCTTGCGATCATGCCGGCGTGGGCGCCCGCGGTGAACGGCACGACCTGGATCGTCACGGCGGGTTGCTCGGCCGCTTCGATGAGCCGGTCCAGCTGGCGGGCCATGACGGTGGGGTTTCCGACGTGGCGGCGGATCACGGCTTCGTCGAGGATCGCCCAGAGTTGCACGGGCTGGTCTCCGGTGAGGATCTTCTGCCGGTTCATCCGGACTTCGACGGCCCGGTCGACTTCGTGGGCGGGTAGCTCGGGTGAGGCGGCGCGGATGACCGCGCGTGCGTAGTCCTCGGTCTGGAGCAGGCCGGGGACGAGCAGGCTCTCGAAGGTCGTGATCGTGGAGGCTTCGGCTTCCAGGCCGATGTAGACCTGGAACCAGCGGGGCACGAGATCGCCGTAGGAGTGCCACCAGGCGGGTCTGCGGTTCTCCTTCACCAGCGCCAGCAGGGCTTGGCGCTGCTCGTCGTCGGTGACGCCGTAGAGATCGAGCAGGTCCGAGACGTTACGCAGGACGAACCGGAACTGGCCGGTCTCCATCCGGCTGATCGTCGGCCCGCTGCGGTGGATGTGTTCCCCGGCCTGGTCGACGGTCAGTTCCTTGGCTTCCCGCAGGCGGCGCAGCTCCGCGCCCAGGCACCGGCGTCGCACGGTGGGGCCTGGTGTGCTCGGCATCGCCCTCCCTTCTCCCGGTAGCAGTCTGCCAGCCCCTGTCTCGGGCCGATCAACGCCGACTCACGTATCCGTCATACGTACTTGCGTATGCGAGTTCCACGGGTGCATCCTGCCAGTACCCCAGCGCCGCCCGTCACAGCGCGGAGGCGCGGAGCGCACGGCACGCCAGGAGATCGTTTCCGGTCGGCAAGGGAGAAGAGCTATGGAGGAACACCGCTTCGTGGTGTGGGACGCGGATGAACGACCACTGGGCGCGTTCGGTGACTTCGACGCCGCCCACGAGTGGGCGCACCGCCGCCTGCGGCAGGCGCTGACACGCCTACCCCTGACCAAGGTCAGCCGCCGTCTGTCACAGGCACGCTGCGAGCTGGTGGCCTGGGTCGAGTTCGCCGTTCTCCCGGTCTGCGACCTACCCGGCCTCGCTCCGGCCATGGGCGACCTGTCGTGCTCCCAGTCCGCGTGGCCCGCGCGCGGATGAACGCCACGATCACCGGCCGCCCCACACGCAGCGCCGTGCGGAGATCGGCATGACGGGCAGCATCTCGGCGGTGATCCGGGTGGCGGTGGCGCGCTTCCCGCCCACAACCGCTGCCGTTCCCGACCTGCGCGCAAGCACTGTCCGCACGCTCACCCGATGGTCCGTCGATCCGGACGCCGTCGACGTCGCCGAAGTCGTCGTCTGCGAGCTCGCTTCCAACGCTGTGAAGGCCAGCGGCCCGGACGATGTCGTGGCGCTGCGCCTGACCATCTGCGATGCGGTGCTGACGATCGAGATGTGGGACGCCAGCACAGCCCCACCAGTTCTGACCGTGGCACATCCGGACCAGGAGAGCGGGCGTGGCCTGGTACTGGTGGACGCGGTGAGCCTGCGATGGGCTTGGTACCGCAGCCGGACCGGGGGGAAGGTCACCTGGGCTCAGCTTCCGGCCGCGACGACTCCGGCCGTCCCCACCGACAGCACGGCAGCGTTGCCGACCCGCGCGGCTACGCCTGTGCCAGCGCCCGCCGCTCCGGTCACCTTCCACGACGACCCGGCCACCTTGCGACGAGTCATCGACCGTCTACGCGCGCTCGACGACTGGCATCGCCCACCACCCGGACGTGGCGTGAGAGACCGGACACCCGGCGGCCAGACACCGAAGGTCCCTGATCAGTTTGTCTCGCCGCTCGATGTCGAGATCATCGGCTATTTCTCGCCCGGCATCAGCAGGACATGGTCGGCTGCGCAGTCCGCATGACCCCGCGTTCCCCTCTCGTTCCCGTCGCGTTGCGCCCGGTCGTGCTGATCGCGCGTATGGCCGCCCTGCCCGAGCTCACACCACCGGAGGACATCGCACGGATACTCGCCACGTTCACCCCACCCATCGACCCGGCCTCGCCGGAATGGGCCGCCCTGCGCACCGCCCTCGACCGCTACGACGCCGCGCACGATCAGGCCGCCTTCGACGCGGCCCGCAGGCAGATCGTCCTTGCCGCCGTCACCCTCCTGCTCGGCCCGCCAGGCTACAGCGCGCCTGACACGCCCGCCCGGTGTCGCGTACCCGCACAGCGCACACCGCCCCCGAGCCGCCGCACGTGACGTGTGAACGCATTTCAGTTACTCGATTGATCCGATCCCGCCAGTCCCTACCCGACAGTCAGCAGTGGAAGGCTTCACCGTGCCCGGATATCCCGCAGAACCTGCCTTCAGGGCGGAAAACCCACCCTTTAACGCCCGCATCGACGGCCACCCGCGTTCTCCCGCCGGAGGACAAGGGCCTGGCCGTGCGGGAGATGTGGGCCCCGGCAGGCAATCAGCTCTGCCGGCAGACCCGGCCGACGACCGGCCGCTCGGGCCGCAGGGCGGAAGCAGCGGTGCGGGGCCGTCGCGGCGCGCGCTGCTCGGGCTGGAACGGGAGTCGAGGAGACCGCTTCGCGCTGGCGCGGTCATCGCCGGGGCCGCGGGTCCTCGCCACGACGATGGCCCGGACCGCTCAGACGAAGCACCGCCGGCGCGACGATCTACGCCCAGCGGTGGCATCGTGACGTCCTGCACGGCCGACGTCTCCCTCGCGCCGCTGCGGAACGCGATGGTCGAACGGATCCTGGCCGCCAAGCCGGTGTCGGCCCCGGTCGAGGCTGCGATGCGCACGGTTCCACGCGAGCTGTTCCTTCCAAACCTGCCACCCGAGGTGGCGTACCAGGACCGGGCCGTGGTCCTCAAACGCGACGTCTACGGGAACCCTGTGGGCTCGGTGTCCCAGCCCTCGGTGATTGCGGCGATGCTGGAAGCGCTGCGGGTCGAACCTGGCCAGCGGATTCTCGAGCTGGGTTCCGGGGGCTACGGGGCCGCGTTGTTGGCGAGGCTGGCCGGTCGGACATGTTCGGTGGTGAGCATCGACCTCGATGAGACCGTGATCCACCGCACCCACGAATACCTGCGCGCGGCCGGCTACACCGGGATCACGGCGCTGGTCGGCGATGGGCGTTACGGGTTCCGGCTCCGCGCCCCCTACGACCGGATCATCGTCACGTTCGACACGCTCGACGTGCCACAGGACTGGTTCGACCAGCTTGTCGAGGGCGGCAGGGTCATCATCCCGCTACACCTGCGCGGTCTCACCCGCACCATCGCGTTCACCAAGACCGGCGGGATCCTGACCTCCGACTCGATCCGACCGTTCGCGTTCGGACCGATGCAAGGATTCGGTGTCCCCCGCCGAACCACCGTGTCCCTCGCAGGCGGGGCACGGCTCGATGTCGGCCCCGACCAGGACGTCGACGTCGACGCCCTGTGCGCCGCCCTCGCCGAGCCACGGCACACGGTGGGAACCGGTGTCATCCTCCCCCCCGGAAACACCCTGCTACCGAGCCTGGACCTGTGGCTGGCCACAGCCCAACAGACCTACGGCCGGCTCCACACCGACACCCGCACCGATCAGCAGGGCCCGGACGCCTCGGCCATCCCGCCCGGTGTGCCAGCAGTCTGGTCCGACGACACGATCGCCTTCCTCGCCCTCGCACAGACCACCGGCACGGGACTCGAACTCGGTGTGATCGCCTACGGGCCGCAGGCAGGCCGGCTCGGAGACCAGCTCGCTCACGACGTCCGTGCCTGGAACACAGAGCACTACGGCAAGCTCCCCACGATCAAGGTCTACCCCCGCGGAATCGTCGAGAAGTCCCCGCCACCGGGCCGGCTTCTCGACCTGCCTTCCGCGCAGGTACTGATCAGCTGGGGCTGATCCATGGCTTCCTCCCGTCCCACCTCCAAATCCGTGCGGAGCGGCCGGCCCACGGGCCGGGCGACCACCGGATCCGCCGAGGAGGATCTTCTGATCGTGCACCGGCACCAAGACCATCCCGAGGGCCGGCGCCGGCTGTCGCGGGCCGAGACCACGGTCCTCGCCGAGGCGCGGGTCCGTCCAGGCCAAGATCTGGTCGACCTCAGCCAGGCATCGACCCTGACACCTGCCGCGCTCTGGGCCGTCGTCCCCGGCGGCAGCGTCACCACCCTCACCCCGACCGCCGTCGCGCTGCAGCGGATACGGCCGACCCCGGAGAACGGCCACACCTGGGGATCGGTCTGGGACTTACTCGAACACCCCGTACCCCTGGCGGACGCCAGTGTCGACGCGGTCATCGGCCGCAGCGTCCTCGGCCCGCTCCGCCACCCCCGTCGGATGCTGACCGACATCGCCCGCGTCCTCAAACCCGGAGGATGGCTGTCGCTGTGCGAGCCCCTGCTCGGGCAGAGCAGACCCGTCAGCCTCGACGGGCTCAGCGCACACGAGATCGCCCAGGCCGAACAGGTCCTCGCGGGCGTGCGCCCCGCCGCCCACGCCTTCACCGCGGCGCATGCGGTCGGCAACGCCCGCCTCGCCGGCCTCCGCCCGGTCGAACACACCGAAGAGACGGTCACCGCCCCCATCATCGGAGTCGCCGCCGCCGACGCCGCGCTGCGCGCTGTAGGCCCGGCGGGAGAATCCGCCTACCAGGCGATCAGCCGCGTCCTCGGCGCCGCGTTCGCCCGCCAGTACGCCGAAGCATGGCGCTCGACCGCCCGCCGACGCCCCCTCATCCTGGAAACCCCCATCGCCTACCTCACCATGATCAAACGGGAGACGAGCAGATAACAGCACCGAGGCCGACCGCGCCCGGCCAGCCTCGGTGAGACGACTGGTCGTTCACCTCTGGCTGCTGCCTTCTCTTCGGTACGTTCCCGGCCTCCCGCGCGGCGGCGGGTTCCGGGGGCGGCAGGATGCCGACCCCCGGGACGGGCACCGTCGGAGGCGGAAAACCATGCCAGTCGCCCGACGTCCACCCTCGCGTCGGGCGCCGGGCCGCCGCACGACTTCTCCGAGCTCAGGACGGCGAGTCTGACCGAGCTGCGGAGGACCCCACAGCCCCGTGAGCTGGGGCTTCGCAGCGTCGGGAGTCCTCCGGCTCTAGAGCCTGAGGACCGTACGGAGCACCCTGCGGGGGAGCTTACGGAGGACCGCTCAGCAGACGATCATGCCTTGCTTCGGAAGGCGAAGGCCCCGGTCACGTCTGTCCGTCGGTGACGAGTCAGCCAGCGCGCCGTGGTAGCCCGGCCGGACGTTCACACCCAGCCGGCAGCTATGAGCCAGAATTTCCCCACAAACGGCGCCCTGCCAGAATAAATTTCAATGTCGATGATGTCAACACCAGACGGGTTTTGAAATACGACGCCTCCGATTTCCGGTGGTAGATGTAGTGCCATCGAGCATCGGGCTGTTCCTGAATGAAACCAAGAACGGAAATCCCTGCGGCAACATAGGCGAGTGCGCGGCCGACACAGCGAAGGTCGCATTGTCAGGTGTCGGTGCTCCCAGGCGGCCGTAGTACGGCGGTTGTGGTCACGGTCTGGGCCGGCGGGGTTGAGGTGGCCGGGGCGGTGGTGCGCTCTGCTCCTCGTCCTCGTCCGAGGGGCCGGGTGGTCCGGCGGGGCGGCCGAAGCGGAGGGTGAGTCCGTCAAGGTCGGCACGGGTGGTGCTGCCGAGGGGTAGCCAGACGGGGCGGGCTGCGGCGAGGTCCACCGCCTCCCGCGAGTTATCGAGCTCGGGTGGGGCGGTGCCCGGTGGGGGGCTGGCGGTGATGACGACAACCCCGCCGGTGATGAGGAGCTGGCGGCGCAGGTTCGCCTCCCGGGTCGGGGTCGGCAGCCAGATCAGGACAGGGCTGACCATCCCGGAGGAGACCGCGAGCTTGGCGTAGCCGGGGATCTTCCCCGCGACCCGGGTAAGGGGTTCGGTGCCGGTGTCGAACTCGACGAAGAAGTCCAGCCGCCGACCCTGGTGGTACCAGGCCCCGAACCCGTCGGGCCGGACCCACTGGCGCCACATGGTGACAGCACGCTTTTCCGACCACCAGAGCACCAGCCCGTCATTGGCCGGCCGGGGACGGCTCGCATGCGCGAACGCGACGAACAGACCGTTGGCGCCCACCGTGTGGTCGAGGAGCCGGGAGTAGATCAGAGACAGGCCCCTGTCTCGCCGGTAGAACTCGCTGACCGGGAGCGCGGCCTGCGCCGCCAGAACCTGGGCACCCGCCGGACCGAGCGTGTAGTGGTAGGGGGTAGCGAGGTCGCCGCGTAGCGGCCGGACCCGGTCCACCGCCCGCAGCTCGGCGAGCAGCGCGAGCCGGGCACGAGCGGTGCGGTCCCCGGAGAAGCAGAGCAGCGCGATCTGGCGGGTGGTGAGGATCTGATGCTCCGCGAGCATCGCCAGCAGCCACCGGTCCCGGGCCGTGAGCCGGCTCGCGAGATACCACACGTGCTCGTCCGAGACCCGCCCGCCCGAACCGGGACGGCGCCGCGGAACCGCCGGCCCGCTCACAGCCCGGTCCCGGTCCCGCGGCAGATGCCGCGACGAGCCCCGACCCCATGGCAGGCGACATGCCGCCAGGCGGGGATGCCCGGCTTACTGGTCCGGCCGTTGACCGCGGGCGGCAGCGACCGGATCCGTGCCGTGTGCGCCGCCGCGCCGGCCTCGGCGTCGGGGACCCGCACGGTGGCGGTGCACACCGGCAGCCGGGACAGGTCACACTCGGCCGGGACCAGGTTCCCGGGCCCGGCGAGATCCCCGGCGTCCTGCGGACGAGATCCGAAAGCAATCGTGCCGCGGGTGCTCGCAAGCACCACGTCGGCAGGATCCCGCGCGACCCTCCTCGAGCGCGACCACGGCCGCAGGCCGGAGACGATGCGGCTCCAGGGGCTGGTGAGCCATTCCGCCGGCTCCGGAGACAGCGGAGGGACCGACGGAGGGACGGGGTGAGGGCCCGCCGGAGGGGTCGCAACAACAATGACCTCTGGCCGTTCCCGCCGGCCCAGCCTTCCACATATCGACGCCGTGTGGAGGAACGCCCGCACCATCCGCCGGTTCACGTGAGGCCTCTGCGTCTGATTCATCTCCGCACGTACCTCTCTCAGCCCGAACGACCGGCCGGACCGTCCTGCGGACCCCGTCTCGTTCGCGCCGGGCCTGCTCGGGGATTCCGTCGAAGTCAGGAAGGTCGGCGTGACCCGATCTCCTGAGTAGTCCGTCGTGTTCTCGGATTCGTGCATCACTCGTGAGGGGCTCCCGTCCGTAACGCGTGGGTTCGTCACCCCTCAGGACGCCATAACCCCTCTGACGGTGATCTGACACTCGTCTGCACCCAGGTCAGCGGGGCTGCGACCCATACCGGAGCCGATCTGACGGTGATCTGACACATCACCCCGAAGAAGAAAGATGATCAGGTGTCAGATCAGTGTCAGATCACCGTCAGACGCCCGGGTATTCACTCGGACCCGAAAAGCCGCCCCGCCCACCAGTCACATGCTCTGTGCTATGTGGGCCGACATTCTGTTGCGGAGGAACCGAGTGCCTCAGCCCCCTCGCCACCCGCCCGGACCCGAGCCACATCCGGGTCATTCCACTCGTCTTCTGGTCCACGGACCGGTGCCCTCCGGCAGGCCGTGCAATGCTCCCGCGGCCCGTTCCATAGCCACCTCCAACAACACCGACGCTCTGGCGCTCGGTGCCACCGGCACGGGAATCGTGACGGCGTCACCGACCGGCCCCACCACCGACAGATCACACTCGTGCGCACGCGGCGTACGGCCATCCCACGGTCGCCACACGCTGCGGGGAAGGAGACGAGGCACTCATCGTCGATCAACCACGGCCACCGCCTCGGAAAGGAATCTCACCGATCCGAGTACCGTCTCGAGGCCGATCCCGGCCCACCCGAAAGCTGCCCACGACCTGTCACCCGATATTTTCCAGGCCGGGTTCCGCTCATCATCGCCCCCGTGTGTGGCATCAGTGGCGTCTCTGTGCGCCGGGTTTCCGCTAACCCCTGCGGAAGGGCCACCTGCGGCGCCGTCGACGTCGACCGGGCAGCCGGAGTGCATGGACGCGACTGCACCCGCAGTGCCGGCTAGGCCGAAAGTCTCGCCGCGCTCCGCCTCGGATTCGCCTCGATTCTCACCGCAGCCGCGGTCCTCCGGCGACCGGCGATCCTCGCCTACTGACTGCACGGCGAGCCCGTCGATCCGCCCGGCGCTGCCCCCGCCGCACGTCACCGTGGATGAGGATGTCCGCGTTCTCTGCGGCACCAGCGGCCGGCCCAGCCAGAGCGAGAGTCCCCTGGCCTGGGCAAACACGATCTGACGGTGATCTGACTGTTGTTGCACATGCAACTTGTGTCAGATCACCGTCAGATCAGTGTCAGATCAACGCCGCCGCCAGCCGGCTCCCCAGCCGGCGGCGCGGGCGGGCTCCGCGAGAGGACATGACACGGCGTCCACACCCCGTCCGGCCCCGGGCGAAGACTTTCACGACGGAAAGCACCGCGACTCCGCCGCCTCACTCGGACTGGCGAACGTACGACCGCGCCAGGCGACTACCGGCAGGAAGCCCGAAGGGCTACCGCCCCTGCGTCCCCCGGTCCTGACACCGATGACCGCTCAGCAATTCACAGACGCGGTCCACGGGCTCGCTGATCTCATCTCGCTCCACCTGGCGCCATCCCTGCCGAGAAAGATCCGACATAGCCCACAGCAGAACCGCGACCGGCTTGAATCAATTGACATTACCGAGCAATAATGATTGCCCATATTCATCCACAGGCCGCCAGGGAATCGGCCGCACACACGCGGGCTGTCAGACAGATGGCCCCCTCAATGATCCATCACTGAAATAGATAGGTGGGATCGACCTCCAACCATGACCATTGCAGCATCTCCAGAGATGTTTTTCAGCGTCACCCCATCCACCAAGATTATCCGCGTCGCCTTCCTGATACGCGCCTCGACCGACGAGGAGAACCAGCCCTATTCGCTCGAGGTGCAGGAGTCCGCGCTACGGACATACGCCTCGAGCCAGCCCGGGTGGATGCTCACGAAGATCTACTCTGATCGCCGTTCCGGTGCCACCATGGACCGACCCGGGCTACTCCAAGCCCTGGCCGATGCCGCCGCCGGACGTTACGACATCCTCCTCGTCTACCGAGTGGACCGCATCGCACGATCGCTACGGCTTCTCTGCCAAATCGTCGATGAACTCGACAAGGCCGGCGTGACGTTCCGTTCCGCCACCGAGCCCTTCGACACCTCCAGCCCCGTCGGCCGCATGCTCATGCAGATGCTGGGCATGTTCGCCGAGTTCGAACGAGCCGCGATGATCGAACGCATTCGTGGCGCCCTGCGCGCCAAGTCGAAGAAGGGCGGATGGCGAGCCGGCCGGCCCCCTTACGGCTACACCACCGACAGCAAGAAGCTCTATCTCGTCCCCATCGTCGAAGAAGCTGCGGTAGTCCAGAAGGTCTTCGAGATGTATGTCCGCGACAAGCACGGATCCCGCGTCATAGCTGCCGCCCTGAACGCACAAGGACTGCGTACCCGCACAGGCAGGCCATGGTCCCACCGGGCCGTCGGAGACATCCTCAAGAACAAGGTCTACACCGGCAAGATCTACTACGACGGCGTCTGGCACGACGCCCCGCACACCCCCATCGTCGACGACGACACCTTCAAGGCCGCGAACGCCACACGCACCACACGGACAGAAGAACGTGCGCTGCGCGCCTCGAACCCCGCCCGGTACGAACTCACCGGCCGGATCGTCTGCCAGCGATGCAACACCGCCTACGTCGGGACCTCCGCGCACGGCCGCACCCGCCACTACCGCTACTACACCTGCCACAACCGGCTGCGCTACGGAACGACCCGATGCGACAACGACCGCATCCGCGCCGACGATCTCGAAACAGCCATCATCGACTCGCTCGTCGAGGTGTACGCCGACTCGAAGATCTTCGAGGCAGCTGTCGCCGCCTACCACGCCAGCACCCTGGAGCCCGCACAGGACCGCAGCGACGACCTCGCACGCCTTGAGACCCAGATCGCATCCACCCGCGGCAAGATCCGCAAGTACCAGCTCGCGTTCGAAGACGGCACCATGCCCGGCGACGCCTGCGGGGACCGGATCCGTGAACTCAACGAGCAACTCGCGCAGGCATGTGACGAACACAACACCTTGAAGATTCAGATCGAGACGCCCCCCGAGCCGCCCACCCTGGCGGAGATCGGAGACATCCAGGAGCTCATCCGCTCCATCCTTCTGCCGACCGCTCCCCCGGCACACACGAGCGGCCCTGACCCGCGCCCTGCGCTACGGAAGGCTACGCTGCACGCACTCGTCGAGGAGATCCGTGTAGACGGCCGGAACAAGATCGAACCGCGGTTCCGTGTCCCGGACCGCGACACGGTTCGCATACTGGACGGTTCTGTGGAGACGAGGGGACTTGAACCCCTAACCCCTGCCTTGCAAAGGCAGTGCTCTGCCAGTTGAGCTACGCCCCCGTGAGGTCGGCCGCTCAGGCGTCGCTGCCCCGAGTGACCGATGCCCCTCAAGAGTACGGCATGACCACCAGCTCGGGGATGGTCCGGCCGGCCCTTGGCCGCTGAGGCCTGACCGTCCAGCGGCCACCGCCGGCGCCACGCCGCCATGGGGCGCTCGCTGCTGTCCACCGGCGGGTCGCCGGCTGCCGTCACCCTGCCCCGCGGACGCGTGGGCGGCGTCGTTCCGCAGTAGTCACACCACGTTCATGGTCACGGGCCGTTCACATGGGTCTTCGTTGTTGGCAGTCGAGGTTTTCCGCCGCGACGCTGCCCACCCACGGTGTGTGTCGGACCAGAGTGCCCCGAATCGGCCGTAACTCGTGACAAACATGCGGCAATGCGTCATGCTCTCCACAACAAGCGTTGTGAACACATATGGCAGGTCTCGTCGACTTGCTCAGTGGGAGCGTTGTTCCGCCGGTTGGGTCTGTGTCCGGTTAGGGCTGTTCCGCCGCCCACGATGCCCGCCTGAGGGCATCGTGGGCGCGACCCGACAGCGGCGAGAAGCGCGCGCTGTGGATAGCTGTGGAAGGTTCCCCGCCGCTGCCGATGGATTCCCCGGGCAACGTGCACCGCCTGCGGAATCCGTTGACGCATTCCCCGCCGCAGTACTCCTGCGACCCACCGTGACCAATCGCCAGCCGCAAGGACGAGCAGGCTGCTGCGGGACACCTGGCCGGCTTCGGAATCCGCCGCCTTGTCAAAGGCCGTCGGGGACGCGGCATCAAGGCCTCCGTCGCCGCACGATGCCCCCATACGGGCAATGTCAGGGTTTTCTCGGACCAAGGCTGTGGACAACCCGTGAGTGGGGCCGGCCAGGTCCTACCCGGTCCGGCTGAGGTCGATCGCCCCTCCGGCCCCTCTCCCATCCGTAGCCCACGGCCAGCTGCTGGCCGGCGGACGGCGGACGGCGGACGGCGGACGGCGGACGGCGGACGGCGGACGGCGGCGAGCATCGTCCGGCTGACGCCGACGGCAGCCGGACGACGAACGGGCAGGTGGCGCCAGCGGGTGGCGCGCATGGCTCTCCACCTGAGAGGGCCTCGGGAGCAGTACCGAGCCGAGCTCGCCGTTGGAGTGCGACAGCTTTTGCTGCTAAGCAAACGTCGTACACTCACTCCCCGCACGGGCAGCGTCCGAATCCTCCAGCGCACTGCACCTGAGGTCATAGATTCCAGTTGACGGCAAGCAAAATCATTGAGTTTCGCCGACAGAACCCTTGCGGGGCTTGCGCTAGCCGATCCTTCAGACACCCTACCTGGAGACCGTCAACGTTTGACGAAGAGCAAAATAATTAGACAGAACCCAGGCGTGGAATTAGTTCGCGAGCACCTCGAAAACCAGCCATGGGTATCGACATAATTTGACAACTCGCAAAATGAACTGCCATGACCATCCACGGGGTTCGTCGATAGATCGACCGGCAACCACCGACGGTTTCTGTAATCGTTTGACGATCAGCAAAATAAAATGACCTACTCCCGCCAGGGAAATCGATACAGAAGGATACGGCACGCGCCCACGGTCATCGGTGAATTTTGACGATAAGCAAAGATCGGTAACCATCACCCTGGCGGGCATCAGTCACCTGATCGTCGCCACGATCCGGGCGGTCATCGTCATCGTTTTACGCCAAGCAAGCTTCGCGAACTGTCACCGTGACGGGATCTCCGGAGTCTGCCGCGCGAGCGAGTGTCGGCCACGACGTTGGTGTGGGCCTCCCGACGGCGGTGCCAGGCACGACGAGCCCGACGGCGCGGCGGGAGGATGGCGCTCGGGGCGGACTCGAGGCAGGCCTGGAGCAGGATCGAGGTGATCCCAGGGCAGGATCGAGGCAGGTTCGAGGCCGGCTCGGGGTGGGCTCAGCCTCGGCGCAGCGTCGGGTCGATGAAGACGAGCCTGTCCCGGACCTTTGTCGCCAGCTCCCGGAAGTCGGAGAAGCAGCGCCGCACGGCGCTCTGCGTTCCCCCGACGGCGCCGTCCCCGGCCCGCAGCTCGAACATCGGCTTGCGGGCGTCCTGGGCAAGGGGCATCAGCGCCGCGTAGTTCTTCATGGTCGCGATCTCGAAGGAACGGTCGCCGTCCGCCGGGGCGGCGGAGCCGAGGACGGAGGTGGTGAACACGCCCGGGATGCGGTCGAGCCACCGCCCGTGACCCTTCGACGGCCGGTCCGCGCGGGCCGGCGGCTCGACCAGGATGTAGCCGATCGGCATCATCAGGCCGCGCGGTGCCGGGATCCGCTCGGGGATCCTCGGCAGGATCGTGCCCTGCCAGGTCACCCGCCAGTCACGCAGGGTCGGTCCGATGTTGCGCAGGCCGCGCAGGGAGAAGAGGTCGGCCGCCAGGGGCATGAGGATCGTGTCGGCCGAGAGCAGCGCCGCGCGGTTGATGGCGCCGAGGTTCGGCCCCACATCGATGATCACGATGTCCGCGCCGGTCTCCCTGGCGCCGTGGTCGATGGCGCGGTGCAGCGCGGTGGTGGTGCGCAGCGCGGCGACGTCCCGGCCCAGGAAGCTGTTGGGCCACGCCGCCGAGAGCCGGTCCTCGAAGCTGGCGAGGTTGACGTCCCCGGGCAGTAGCCACAGGCCGTCCTCGACGGTCACCGGCTCGCTCAGCCGGACGTCCCCGACACCTTCCATGATCGGTTCGATGGCCGTGGCCAGGGTGCCGTTGCCGGGCCTGATCCGGCTGCGGCGCGGGTCGAGCACGGCGGACCGGGGCGCGGACGACCCGAGGTCCTCGTCCTCTTTCCAGAGGCTGGCGAGCTCGTCCTCGTCCAGGAACTGCGCGGTCAGGTTCGCCTGGGGATCGAGGTCCACGGCGAGCACCCGGTGTCCCATCCGCTGGAACATGTGTGCCAGGTGGTAGGCGAGCGTCGTCTTGCCCACCCCGCCCTTGTTGTTGAACAGCGCCATCGAGATCACGCGCGGACACCCGCCCGGCCGCGCACCCGCCCGCGCACCCGCCCGCGCCGCAAGGCACCGCCGCGGCGGCGTGACCCGGTCGGACCGACACAGTCGCGGCGATCCGGGCAGCCGGCCGCAACGCTCACGAACCGTTCCGTCTGCTCCACACCCGGACATTCTGGATCACGCTGATATCGCCGCGCCGGGCGGGCCGGTGCGATCCGGGTGGGACCAGAGGATGGGATCAGGTCCAGGGGCCCAGCGGCGGCCAGGCCGGATCGCCGGCGTCCCGGCCGGTCAGCCAGCGCAACGCCGGCAGCGTCGGGACGTCCACCCGGACGACTTGCGGGCCCCGCCCCACGGCGCGCGACGGCCGGTCCCCGGGGGTCAGCAGGACGGTGACCTCGGCGGGCAGCCGTTCGGGCAGCAGCCGCGTGCTCCACGCCCACTCCGCCTCGACGTAGGCGGGGCTGAGGTCGTCCCACTCCGGGCCGCCGCGATCGGTCAGCGCGAGGTCGACGAGGTGGATCTCGGCCTCACGCCACCGCAGGAACACCAGGTCCGCCACACTCGTCGCGCCGCGCGCCGCGGTCAGCCCCAGGCCCCCGCGCCAGACGTCGACGTGGGTGCCGTCCCAGGCTCGTTCGAGCCGGGCCACCGCGCCGGCAAGGTCGGCGAGCAGCAGGTCGGCCGGCTGGTGGGCGCCCGCCTCGATGCCGCCGTCGCGCTGCGTCAGGCCGCCCGGGTACTGCGCCACGACCCGTCCTTCGGCGGCCGCCCCGAACATCCCGGTGTGGCTGTCGGCGTTCCTCGCCAGGTGGGTGACGAGGTGGCCGACGGTCCAGCCGGGCAGCAGGGACGGGCGGCGGGCGGTCGTGTCGTCGACGCGGGCGACGGCTTCGAGCAGCCTGGCGTGCGACCGCGCGCAGCCCAGCAGGATGTCGAGCGGCACGGCGGACGGTGTGTACTCCGGTCCCGGCAGCGGGCTCGGCGCCGCCAACCGCCGCAACGACGGCGATGGCGATGGCGATGGCGGCGACGAGACCGGTGGGACCGGCGAGAGCGACGGTGAGCCCGAACGAGGCCCGGCGTGGGCATCCATATATCCAGAGTGCTCCTCCGCGCACCGCCGGCGCCACTTCGCCGCGCGCCGGCGGGTAACCGGTCTGCCGCGCGGCGCCACAACATTGCCGCCGCATAGCGGCACGGATCGGCGCGTCCGCCGGCAAACATGCTCAGCACGACGCGAATCAACGATGGAGAGCGCTGATGGATACCGACTTCGCAGGGTCATCCAGCCTTTACAAGGGGATCCCTTGTCGCGCGTCAATCGGGCTGTCACGCTGACCCGGCGCCGACAATGCCGTCGAGCCTGTCCACACCGATGAGCTCACGGAGAAGTCGTGAACAGTGGCGAGGCCAACGCGGTGGTGATCCCGGCCGCCGACGACCACGATGCGCCCGCGTCCCCGCCGGCCGTATCCGCCGCACCCTCGCACCCGCCATCGAGTTCGTCGGTGTCGCGAAGGAATACAGCTCGCGCGCCGGTCTGGTGGGTGCGGTCTCGCGGGTGGATCTCAGCATCGAGCAGGGCGAGTTCTTCTCACTGCTCGGCCCGTCCGGCTGCGGCAAGACCACCACCCTGAGGATGATCGCCGGATTCGAGGAACCGACCCGCGGGCGCATCCTGCTCCACGGCCGCGACGTCACCGCCGTCCCGCCCAATCGGCGCGATGTGAACCTCGTCTTCCAGAGCTACGCGCTCTTCCCACACCTGGATGTCGCCTCGAACGTGGCCTTCGGGCTGCGGCGCCGCGGGGTCCGCGGCCAGGAGCTGCGCAGGCGGGTCGGCGAGATACTCGAGCTCGTCGAGCTGTCCGGGCTCGCCGACCGGCGGCCCCGGGCGCTCTCCGGCGGCCAGCAGCAACGGGTCGCGCTCGCCAGGGCGCTGGTTAACCGGCCGCGGGCCCTGCTGCTGGACGAACCGCTCGGAGCCCTCGACCTGAAACTGCGCCAGACGATGCAGATCGAGCTCAAGCGAATACAGCGCGAGGTCGGCATCACGTTCGTGTACGTGACACACGACCAGAGCGAGGCGCTCACGATGTCGGACCGGATAGCGGTGATGAACAGGGGCCGCGTCGAGCAGCTCGCCGCCCCCCGGGAGATCTACGAAAGGCCTGGAACCCGGTTCGTGGCCGGATTCATCGGCACGTCGAACCTGCTGCGCCGATCGGTGCGGTCCGTCGATCCGGCCGGCGTGGACGGAACTCCGGTGGCGGTTCTCGACTCCGCCGCCGAAGAACGCCTGGTGGTTCCGCTCCGGCCGGAGCTCGGCCGGCCAGCGACCGGATCCGAGTTGGAGATGACCGTCCGGCCGGAGAAAATCACCCTGGGTGTGACGCGCCCCAACGGAACGTGCTGTGCGCTGCACGGTCGGGTCACCGAGGTCGTCTATCTGGGCACGTACACGACATACACGGTGTTGACGCACGGTGGATCCGAGATCACGGTTTTCTGGCAGAACAGCGCCGACGCGACGAACATCGCAGACCGGGGCGACGAGGTGTGGCTGTCGTGGCTGCCGACGCATTCCTTCGCCCTCGCACCGAGCGCCCACGCAAAGAGCACCCCGCCGAGCGCCCTTGCACCGAGCGGCTCCCTGCGGGAAGACCAGAACCACACGGAGGGACTCGCATCGTGACCAGCAATGACCGGCAGGGAATTCCCGCGGCACCGGGGGCGTCGCACGGGGCGGTTCCCGACCCGGCGCTGCTGCGCGGCCTGACCAGACGTCGTTTCGACCGACGGGACCTCCTGCGCCTCACCAGGGCGGCCGGTAGCGCCGCGCTCCTGGCCGCCTGTGGGGTCAAGGGCGAGGCCGGTGATTCGGCGCAGGCCGCCGACGTCGCCGGCTACTGGGCGGGCAAGGCGAAGGCGGGAACGCTCGACTTCGCGAACTGGCCGCTCTACATGGATGTCGGTAGCACCGACGCGGAGCGTCCCTCGCTCGACCTGTTCACCCAGGAGACGGGCATCAAGGTCACCTACCGCGAGGTGATCCAGGAGAACGAGTCCTTCTTCGCCCAGATCCGGCCCAGCCTCGCCGAGAACCAGCCTATCGGGTACGACCTGATGGTTCTGACCAACGGCATCACCCTCAGCCGGGTCATCCAGCTCGGTTACCTCGCCCCGCTCGACCACAAGAGGCTGCCCACCTTCGCCGCCAACGCCGACCCGAGCGTCAAGGATCCCGCGTACGACCCGGGAAACCAGTTCACCGTGGCCTGGCAGTCCGGTATCACCGGCATCGCCTACGACCCGGAGAAGACCGGCCGGGAGATCACCAGTTTCGCCGACCTCATGGACCCCGCCTTCGCCGGCAAGGTCGGGATGTTCGGTGAGAACCAGGAGCTGCCGAACCTGGCGCTACTCGGCATCGGCGTCGCCCCGGCCGACTCCGCTCCGGAGGACTGGCGGCGCGCGGCCGACAAACTGATCGAGCAGCGCGACGCCGGAATCGTCCGCAAGTACTACGACCAGAGCTACATCGACTCACTCGCCGGCGGCGACCTGTGGATCTCGATGGCGTGGTCGGGGGACGTCTACCAGCAGCTCGCGGCCGGGACGAAGCTGAAGTTCGTGGTGCCGGAGGAAGGCGGCCTGATCTGGACCGACAGCATGTGCATCCCGAGGACCGCCGCGCACCCGGTGGACGCCCTCACCTACATGGACTTCGTGTACCGGCCCGACATCGCCGGGATGCTGGCCGAGTACATCAACTACATAACGCCGGTGCCGGCCGCCCGTGACCACGTCTCCCCCGAGCTGGCCGAATCCACGCTGCTGTTCCCGACCCGCGCGGAGTTCGACCGTGTGCACCGCTTCCGGGTGCTGACGACGGAGGAGGAGACCGAGTGGAACAAGATCTTCCAGCCGGTCTACCAGTCCTAGCGGGCAGCCCCCGCGGCGCGCACGGCCGGGCCGGCGCTGACGACCCCGGCAGCACCAACGACCCAGGCAGTGCTGACGATCCAGGCGGCACCCGCGGCACTGGCACGGAGGTGTCGCGCGCTCGCGGTGGCGGGTATCGACGCCGTATCTGCTGGTGCTGCCCGGTGGCCTGTGGCTGGTCGCCTTCTTCGTGATCCCGATGCTGGTCATGCTGTCCATCTCGGTGCAGACCGGCAATGTCGTCGACCGTGCTGGGAATGATGATCGGGATCTCGCTGGGAAAGCACCGCTTCCGCGGCCGGGCCGGTGTGGAGTTCCTGCTGTTCTCCAGCATCTCCGCGCCCGAGGTGGTGCTCGGCGCATCCCTGCTCTCCCTGTTCATCACCCTCGGGGTGCCGCGGGGCTATCTGACCATCCTCATCGCGCACGCGATGTTCAACATCTCCTACGTGGCGGTGGTCGTGCGCGCGCGGCTCGCCGGATTCGACACGTCCGTCGAGGAGGCCGCCCGCGACCTCGGCGCGGGCCCGTGGACGACCTTCCGCCTGGTCACCCTGCCGATGATCGCGCCGGGCGTGCTGAGCGCCGCGCTGCTGGCGTTCGCGCTGTCGATCGACGAGTATGTGATCACGACATTCAACGCGGGAAGCACGCTCACCTTCCCGCTGTGGGTGTTCGGCGCGACCCGGGCGGGTGTGCCGCCCCAGGTGAACGTTCTGGCCACCATCATCTTCATCAGTGGCGTAACGCTCGCGCTACTCAACGCGGTGGTGCTGCGCCGCCGCCGGACCTGATGGCGCGCTCCCGCGTCTGCGCGGGCCCGCGCGGACGGACAGGCAAGCGCGACCTGCCAGCCGGTGGCTAGGCGCGGCTGGCAGGTGGGCGCGGCCGGCGACCGGGCACGCCCACTCGCCGGCCGGGCCGGTTGGCTTCGGTCAGCGGTTCCCCGCCGCGGACGTCGCCTCGCGCCACAGGTCGATCTCGTCCTTGTTCCTGCGGCGACGGGCGGCGGTGAGGAGTGCGCCGGCGCTCGCCACGAGGGCGACGACAGTGAACTTGCGCATACCGACTCCCCTTCGTCGACTGCCTTCGCCAGCCACCGTATCTCGGCGGGATGGCCCCCGCCCCCGACGATCGTGATCCGGTCACGACCGGATCACACACCCGGCGCCGGGACGCGGTGCCGGCCGGCCGGCCGGCCGGAGCACGGGATCAGCGCCGGCAACCACGCATCGGCGGCCGGTGGCCGTGTATCCGTGGCTGGTGGCCGCGGGTCAGCGCTGGTAGGTCGCCCGCAGCACGGCCCGCGCCAGGGTGTGGAAGGTCAGGTTGAACCCGACGACCGCGGGCGCCACGGTCGCGTCGATCTCCAGCTTCGGGACGTCCACGGCGTGGACGACGAAGACGTACCGGTGCGGCCGGTCTCCCTCGGGGGGCGCCGCGCCGCCGTAGTTCGCCGTGCCCCAGTCGTTACGGACGTGGTATGCCCCGGCCGGCAACCCGGAGAGGTCACCACTTCCGGCGCCCCGCGCCAGCTCCGTCACGCTGGCCGGCACGTCGACGAGCACCCAGTGCCAGAACCCGCTCCCGGTCGGGGCATCCGGGTCGAAGCAGGTGACGGCGAAGCTCTCGGTCTGCGCGGGGAAACCCGTCCAGGACAGGTGCGGCGACAGATCCGCGCCGCCGGCGCCGCTGAACACCTGGTCCAGGCCAAGCGGGCTGCCGTCGGTCAGGTCGTCGCTGCTCAGCGAGAACGACGGCAGCGGGGGCAGCAGGTCGAGCGGATCCGGTGCGGTGTTGCGGTCCAGCAGGGACATCAGTCGATCCTCTCGTACACGTTGGAAGACACTGGCAAGACAGAGCCGACATCCGTCGGCTCTGCGCTTCCCCGCGATGAAACATCAGCGCGCCGGTACGTGTGGAGACGGGTCATGAAGCTGGTCACCGCGATCGTGCGGCCCCACCGCGTCGACGACGTGCGGGCGGCCCTGACAACCTATGGTGTGCACGGGATTACCGTCAGCCAGGTAACCGGATTCGGGCTGGAAATGTGGCGCACCCAGACCTACCGCGGCAACGCCTTCCATGACGAGTCAACCAGCAACATCCGACTGGAGCTGGTGGTGGCGGACTCCGACGCGCCCGACGTGGTGAACGTGATCCGACGAACGGCGGCGTCGACGTCCAGCGGGGCCGGAAAGATCTGGGTGCTCCCGGTGGAGGGCCTGGCCCGGATCCGGACCGGCGAGCGGGGCGCCGACGCGCTGTGAGGTCCCCGGCCAGGACTCGGACATCCCGCCCCAAGACCGGGCGCAATGTGTGCATTGGGACAATCCGGGAGCTTTTCGGCTTATGTTGTGTCGCCGGGGCGACACCGGACCCACCGAGCGGATACGGTGGACAGGTTCCGGCGGGTGTCTCCCACTGAATCCCCCCGTATCAGTGGGCCGCCCGCCGGAACCCAGAACATCTCCGGGGCCACGGCCAGACCGCTTCGCGGTGGCCGCACCCGCTCCCGCCGCGAGCCTCGCGGCGGATCTCCGCCTCACACTTCCGAGCTCCCGGTCAGCGTTCCCGGTCGTTCCCGGATGCTCCCGCTCAGCGAGCGGTACCGAGGAACTCAGCGGTGCCGAGGAGCGGAGTGCCGCCCGCCACCGCCGCGGCGCCCGGCCGGGCCACGCTCCTCCTGGATCGGGGCCTCGCCCTCCCGCGGCCGAGCATCCTGGAATCCCTCGGTGTCGTAGCCGTGCCCGCCGTGCCCGGCCGCACCCGCCGTGCCCGCACGGGGCTGGTCGTAACGTCCGTCGTCGTAGCGGCTCTCCGGCTGCCACCCGTCCGCGTTGCGGTACCCGTCCGCGCTCTGGTACACGTCCACAGGCTGGTACCCGCCCTGATACCCGCCAGCGGGCTGGTAGCCGCCCGTGCTCTCGTAGCCGCCCGCGAACCCCGCGCCCGGGGCCCGGTCGTGCTCCCGGACCGGGCCGTCCACCCAGGCCGGACCATGGCCGGCGGCGGGCCCGGCGGGCCCGGTACCCGCGGCGTTGGTGGCGTCGGGGGACCCGGCGGCGTCCCCTGTCGTCGCCTTCGTCCGGCGGGCGCGCAGGTACTCGATCAGGATCGGGACCACCGAGATCAACACAATGAGGATCAGCATCGCCTCGAGGTTCTGGCGAATGAAATCGATCTTCCCGAGCAGCGAGCCGAGAACGGTGACCCCGCAGCCCCACAGCAGGCCACCGATCACGTTGTAGACCACGAACGTCCGGTAGTTCATCCGACTCACCCCGGCGATCACCGGGGTGAAGGTACGCACGATCGGCACGAAACGCGCCAGCACGATCGAGCGGCCACCATGCTTCTCGAAGAACTCGTGCGCCTGATCCACATACTCCTGCCTGAACAGCCGCGAGTCCGGACGCCGGAACAGCGCCGGACCCGCCTTCCGCCCGAACAGGTAGCCCACCTGGTCACCCGCGACCGCGGCCACACCGATCAGGGCACACGCGAGCCACAGCGGCGTGGACACCTCGTCCTGGGAGATCAGCAGACCGAGGGTGAACAACAGCGAGTCACCCGGCAGGAAGAACCCGACCAGCAACCCCGACTCGGCGAAGACGATCAGAAGGACGACCACCAGGCCGGCCTTCGCCAGACTGTCGGCACTGATGAAGTCCGGCCCCAGGGCCAGGGTGTTCGACGCGAACGTGGTCACTGTCGAGGGCCTCCAGGGAACTCAGGCGACGGGGCCGGCGCCCGCCCGTCCAGGGTCTCACGCCACGCAGTCGGCACCGATCCCGCCTCGGGGGAGGTCAGCTCACCCGGTGGCCCGCGCCCCGTACCGACTCGAAACTCGCTATAAGGGGCCTGTGCTCACAAGAAACACAGCGGATGCACAGACGACCTCTTCTCCGCCGAAACGGCCCATAACCTCATTACGTGGCAAGATCCCGGCTGTCTCTGCGCGGACTTGCCCTCACGGCCGTCATTCTGACGGGGCTGCTCACCACCTGCGCGTCGGAGCCGGCCCCGCCGCCGACGCCGGCCACCACTCCCCGGGCACCCGGCCTCGGCTACCAGCTCGCCGGGTACGGCCTGGAGGACGTCATGACCGGCGGCAGGCGGGGGTCCACCGAACTCACCGATCTGCCGCCCGGCGCCCCTGGTGAGCTCGTCTCATCCGCCGAGGTTCCCGCCCCGGACGGCATGCGCGCCTGGCGGATGATCTATCACTCGCGCGGACCCCTCAACGAGGACCGCCTGGTCACGGGCCTCGTCGTCGCCCCGGCCGGTACCTCCGCCATTCCCGCCGGCGGCCGCCGGCTGATCTCCTTCGGCCACGGCACCACCGGGATCAACGACTCGTGCGCGCCGTCACGGGCCGAGCCGCCGCTGTCGGCGGTGGGCGGGGTGCTGCCCCTCGTCCAGGCCGGCAACGTGCTGGCCATCACCGACTACATCGGCCTGGGTGGGCCCGGCGAGCATCCGATCTACGTCGCCGACACCGAAGGACGGGCGCTCCTCGACGCCGCCCGTGCCGCGCACTCGCTCTCCGACGCCCGAGCAGGGCGTGACGTCGTGCTCTGGGGCTACTCCCAGGGCGGTCAGGCAGCACTCGCCGCCGGTGGGCTGGCCGCGTCGTACGCGCCCGACCTGCGGGTGCACGGGGCGGCGGCAACGGCACCGTTGGCGGACCTGCCCACCTCGCTACGCCTGCTCGACCGCACCGTGCCGGACGGCGTCGCCTACGTGCTGCTCGCCGCGCTCGGCCTCGCTGCCGCGGATCCCACCATCGATCTGAACGCCATCCTGACCCAGACCGGGCGGCGGCTGACCGCCGTGGCGCGCAACCAGTGCGCCGTCGGCCTGCTGAAGGCCAGCCAGGGAGAGTCCACGTCGAGCGTGTTCACCGCGGATCCGTTCACCACGGAGCCGTTCGCGGCCGGGTTCGCGCGCCAGTGGCAGCAGACACGGCTCCCCGGGCCGCCCGAACTCGTGCTCCAGGGCGACCTGGACACGGTGATCCACCGGTCCACCACCGACGGCGTCGTCAGCGGGCTGTGCGCCAGCGGCGGTCCGGTCGAATACCACCGGTACGGGCTGGCCGACCACGGCACGATCCTCGGGGTCTCGATGGCCGATCTGACCAGCTGGATCAACGCCCGGTTCGCCGGGACGAAGCCACCAGGAGACATCTGCGCCCGCCCCTGAGCATCACCCCGCCGGCGGGTGGCGGTGCTCCGCGGCGACCCGGTGCTCGGTGCCCCGCTGTTCGGCGGAACGTCGCTCGGCCGGACGGTGCTCGGCGGCGATCCCGAAGCCGCGGCGGATCGGGGCCTCGGTCGGGCCGACCGGGTCCAGGCGCACCGGCGACAGGCCCACCCGCTCGGGGTGGTCGGCGGCATCGTCATCGGTCGTCTCGGTGCCGCTGGTCCCGGTCTCGCCGGTGCCGGCCGCGTGCCCGGGTACCTGCTCCCGGTCGACGTCGCCGCGGTCCGCCGGCCCACGGGGCGCGGTCTCGCCGGAGGTGGCCTCGTCGAGGGCCTCAAGGCGGGATTCGTCGGCGCCGCCGTCGACGACGCCCTCGCGAACCGGGTGTGCGCGCAGCTCCTGCTGCTCGCCCAGGCCAGCAGGCGCCAGGACATCTCGCTGTACATCAACTCGCCGGGCGGCTCGGTCGACGCGGGAATGGCGATCTACGACACGATGCAGTTCATCGAGAACGACGTCGCGACCTACGCGCTCGGGCTGGCGGCCTCGATGGGCCAGTTCCTGCTCACCGCGGGCACCGCCGGCAAGCGGTTCGCGCTGCCGAACTCGCGGATCATGATGCACCAGCCACACGGCGGCGTCGGCGGCACGGCGTCCGACATCGCCATCCAGGCCGAGCAGGCGCTGCACACCCGCCGCCGGATGCAGGAGCTGATCGCCGAGCACAGCGGTCACTCCGTGGCGGAGATCGCCGCCGACTCGGACCGCGACCGCTGGTTCACCGCGGCGGCGGCGAAGGAGTACGGGCTCGTCGATGCCGTCGTGGAGCACGTCCGGCGCGTGCCCGCCGGCTTCACCCGCTGACCGGGCGCTACGCGGGGCCAAAGGCCTGCCCGGCGCCCCTCGCCGCGGCGAGGGAGAACTCGACGAGCCGGCGGTGGTAGGCCGTGACCGCACCGGGTGGCTCGGGCGGCTCGCCCGGCTCGCCGCCCGGGCCGCCCGGGCCGCCCGGGCCGGCGCGCGGCCGCCCGAACGCCTGGCGCCCGAAGGCCTGACGGGTCAGCAGGGCGCCGAGGAACGCGGCGGCGGCCAGGTCGGTGTCGAGGTCGGAGCGGATCTCTCCGCGCCGCCGCGCGTCGTGGAACGCGTCCTGCACGGCGGCCGCGCAGCGGTCGACCGACTCCCGCCGGAACGCCTCGTACAGCCCGGGGTACCGGGGCAGCTCGGCCAGGCATCGGGCGAGGATCGACATCCGCGGCTCGGTGAAGACGGCGTCCACCAGAGGTGCCAGTCGTAGGAGATCCTCGCGCAGGGATCCGGTGCGCGGCGGCACGAGGCCGGCGGCCAGCGTGCCCAGTGCGGCGAGGACGAGATCGTCCCTGGTCGCCCACCGGGTGTAGATGCCCCGCTTCGCCACGCCCGCGCGGGCGGCGACGCTGTTGACGCTGAACCCGCCGACGCCGCGACCAGCCAGTTCGTCGACGGCGGCCCGCAGCACACGGTCGTCGATCGTCGCGTCGCGAGGACGGCCCCGACGTGGCCGCACACACTCCGCGGCCGGGTCATCGGGGGGCATCTGTCAAGAGTAAGGGCCGCCCGTTGGGCGCCGCGCTCACGGAGAGCGGAGCTACCCGGCGGTGTGGGTCACAGCATGCCGGCGAATATTCGAGCCGTGACACCGGTTGTGACCGACGGGTGTGCCTGCGCCCTCAGTCACCCCACGAAATCTCGGGGTACCTCGCGAACGGACCGCACGAACAGACCAGCCGACGAACAGAGGAACCGATGGCCGCACCGCTCTACACCGCCACGTCCACCGCCTGGGGCGGCCGCGATGGCCGCGTGGTGTCCAACGACAACCGCATCGACCTGCAGCTGTCCATGCCGAAGGGGCTGGGCGGGGACGACGGGCCCGGCACGAACCCCGAGCAGCTCTTCGCCACGGGCTACGCCGCCTGCTTCCACGGCGCGCTGAAGGCCGTCGCCCGGGAACGCAAGATCGACGTGACCGACTCGGCGGTCACCGTGTCGGTCAGCATCAGCCGCACCGACGAGGGCCTCGACCTGTCCACCCGCATCGAGGCGCAGATCCCGGGCGTCGACCCGGCGACCGGCCGTGAGCTGCTCGACCTCGCGCACGCCAAGTGCCCGTACTCGCGGGCCACCCGGGGCAACATCGCCGCGGAGGTGACGCTGGTCGACGGCGACAGCTGAGCGGCGGCACCCGCCGCAGGGAGCCCGCCGAGAAGAGCCCGGGGACGGGTCGGCCAACGGACGGACAAGCGGTGGCACAGGCGGTTCGAGCCCTTCAGCACCGATTACGAGCCGTCACGGGCTTTGTTGTGGAGCAAGGGCAAGTGTCCCGATTCCGTGAAGATCGCTGCCCAATGTCCTAGTGTGCCAAGCAACGGCGCTGTCCTCGGGCTCGCGGGACCCGTAGGAGGCCGCGAGCGATGGAGGGCGCACCGTTGCGGATAGCGTTGCTGTCGTACCGAAGTCTGCCTACTTGCGGTGGCCAGGGGGTGTACGTACGGCAGCTCTCGCGTGAACTGGTGACTTTGGGTCATCAGGTTCAGGTGGTGAGCGGGCCGCCGTACCCGAACCTCGACCCGGGAGTCGGACTCACCAAGCTTCCGAGCCTCGACCTCTACCGCGACGGGGACCCCTTCCGCTGGCCGGGGTTCCGCGAGTTCCGCTCGCTGGCCGACGTCGTCGAGTTCGGCATGATGCGCACCGGGCAGTTCTCGGAGCCGCTGGCGTTCTCGATCCGGGCCTTCGAGGCGCTCCGGCCGCGGCGTGGCCAGGGCCGGCCCGACTTCGACATCGTGCACGACAACCAGGGGCTGGGCTACGGCCTGCTGCCGCTGCGCCGGGCGTTGCGGCCCTACGGCATCCCGGTCGTGTCGACGATCCACCACCCGATCACCGTCGACCGGCGCCTGCACCTCGCCGCCACGACCAGTCGCCGTGCCGCGCTGGGCGTGCGCCGCTGGTACTCGTTCCTGCCCATGCAGGCACGGGTGGCCCGTGGTCTCGACGGCGTGGTGGTTCCCTCCGAGAGCTCCCGGCACGAGATCGTCGCTGACATGAACGTCCCCATCGAGACCCTGCACACCGTCCCGCTCGGCGTGGAGGCCGACGTGTTCACCCCGCGGCCGGCACCGCCGTCCGACGCCGGGAACGGCACCGTCGCCCCGGTACCGGGGCGGATCATCGTGGTGACCAGCGCGGACGTCCCACTCAAGGGGCTGATGGTGCTGCTGGAAGCGCTGGCGAAGCTGCGGGCCGAGCGCTCGGCGCACCTGGTGTGTATCGGGAAGGTGCGCGAGGGCGGGGCCGCGCAGCGCCAGGTCGGCGAGCTCGGGCTCACCGAGGCGGTGACGTTCCGGTCGAACGTCCCGCAGGCGGAGATGGTGGACCTGCTGCGGTCCGCCGAGGTCGCCGTCGTCCCGTCCCTCTACGAGGGCTTCAGCCTGCCCCTGGTCGAGGAGATGGCGTGCGGGCTGCCGCTGGTCGCGACCACCGCGGGCGCCCTGCCCGAGGTCGCCGGGCCGAACGGCGAGGCCGCGCTGCTGGTGCCGCCCGGCGACGCCGGCGCGCTCGCGGGCGCGATCGCCACGCTGCTCGACGACCCTGAACTGCGCGCGCGGATGGGCGCCGCCGGCCGCCGCCGCGTGGAGGAACGGTTCTCCTGGCAGGCCGCCGCCGCCGGCACCGCGGCCTGGTACGAACGGCAGATCGCGGCCGTGCGGGCGGCCGTCCCGGGCAGTGGGCCACCGCCCGTCGCCGTCTCGACCGGCGCGGCGGCACCGGTCGAGCCGGCATGCTGACCGTCGACTTCACCCGGTTCCCCGTCCCGCGCGACGCCCGGGTTCTCGACCTGGGCTGCGGCGCGGGGCGGCACTCCTTCGAGGCGTTCCGCCGGGGCGCACACGTGATCGCCCTCGACTACTCGACCGACGAGGTCACCGGCGTCGGCGCGATGCTCGCCGCCATGTCCGCCGAGGGCCAGGTTCCCGCCGGCGCCCGCGCGGCGCCCGTGCGCGGCGACGCGCTGGCGCTGCCGTTCGCGGACGACACCTTCGACCGGGTCATCGCGGCCGAGGTCCTGGAGCACCTGCCCGAGGACACCGGCGCGATGGCCGAGCTGGCCCGCGTGCTGCGCCCCGGCGGGTTCGCGGCGGTCACCGTGCCCGCCCGCCTCCCGGAACGGGTCTGCTGGGCGCTGTCGGACGACTACCACAACGTCGAGGGCGGCCACATCCGCATCTACCGGCGCGACCAGCTGATCGAGAAGCTGCGTGCCAACGGCCTCGAGCTGGTCGGCCATCACCGCGCGCACTCCCTGCACGCCCCCTACTGGTGGCTGCGCTGCCTGGTCGGCGTGCACGACGACGACCACCCCGCCACGAAGCTGTACCACCGCCTCCTGGTCTGGGACATGATGCGCCGCCCGGCGCTCACCCGGATGGCCGAACGCCTGCTGGACCCGGTGCTCGGCAAGAGCATCGTGCTCTACCTGCGCAAGCCGCGCCCCAGGCCGGAGCCGCCGGCGCGCTCACCGGCGCAGGCAGGGGTGACGACGGACGCGCAGGCGGTTGCGGCAGTGGACGCGGCGGCGCAGGCGGGTACGGACGCGCTGGCCGCACGGGCCGGCGGCAGGACACCGGAGGTCGAGCGTGCGGCCAGGTGAGTCGGCGACGGGTGCTTCCCTCCTCTCCCCCGAGGCGCTGCGCGCCACCGCGGACGCGATAGCCGCGGCCCAGGAGCCCGACGGGGCGATCCCGTGGTTCGCGGGCGGCCACACCGACCCGTGGGACCACCTGGAATGCGCGATGGCGCTGCTGGTCACCGGCCGGGTCGACGCAGCCGACGCCGCGTGGGACTGGCTGCACCGCCGCCAGCGCCCGGACGGCTCCTGGGCCACCAGCCACGTCGGCGGAGCAGTCAAGGAGGACTTCGCCGACAGCAACCAGTGCGCCTACGTGGCGACGGCCCTGTGGCACCGCTGGCTCGTCACCGGCGACCGCGCTTTCGTGACCCGGATGTGGCCGGTCGCCCGGGCTGCCCTGGACTTCGTCGTGGACATGCAGGCCCCCGGCGGCCAGATCTGGTGGGCCCGCACCCCGACCGGCGAGGACTACCCCGAGGCACTCGTCACCGGATGCTCGTCCACCCTGCACAGCCTGCGGTGCGGCCTCGGCCTCGCCGCGCTGGTCGGCGAGGCGCGGCCGGAATGGGAGGTCGCCGCCGGCGCGCTGTGGCACGCGCTGCGCCGCCATCCCGAGTACTTCATGCCGCGGGATCGCTGGTCGATGGACTGGTACTACCCGGTGATCGGCGGCGCGCTGCGCGGCGCGGAGGGGCGGGCCCGGCTGCGCTCCCGGTGGGACGAGTTCGTCGTGCCCGGTCTCGGTATCCGCTGCGTGGACGACGAACCATGGGTCACCGGCGCCGAGACCTGCGAACTCGCCATCGCGCTGCACCTGGTGGGGGAGACCGAGGCGGCGGCCGGCCTCGTCCGGGAGATGCAGCACCTGCGGGCCCCCAACGGGGCCTACTGGACCGGCTGGCAGTTCGCCGACGGATGCCACTGGCCGGAGGAGCAGTCAACCTGGACGGCGGCCGCCGTCGTACTGGCCGTCGACGCCCTGGCCGGCGGCCCCACCGAACGCACCTTCCGCGGGGACGACCTGCCCGAGGGCCTGCACGTCGTGCACCGCGACGACCTGCCCGAGCCACGCGACCCGTCGACGCCCCGCACCGGACGAGGCACGGCCGGCGAACGGGCGCCGTGCGGCGAGCGGCGGGCCGGCGGCCTCGCCACCCCCGGTCGGGGCGGCGAGGCGCTCACCGGTCCGTGGCGCGCGTGCGGGTGTGACTCAGAAGAGCCGGCGGAGGACCCGCAGCGATCCCGTGCGTGACATCTCGCTGAAGCCGTCCCGAACGGCGCGAAGCAGGACGTGGTACGGCGCCTGACCGCCGTCAGCGGGGTCGGGGAACACGTCATGGATCACCAGCCGGCCGCCGGGACGCACGTGGCGGGCCCAGGCCTCGTAGTCGGCCTGCGCCTGCTTCTCGGTGTGCCCACCATCGAGGAACAGCAGGTCGATGGGGGTGGACCACCACCGCCCGACGATCTCGGACCGCCCTACCACCGCGGTGACGACGTCCTCGACCCCGGCGGCCTCCAGGGTCGTGCGCAGCGTGGGCAGCGTGTCCAGCCGGCCGGTGCGGGGGTCGACGAGCGTGGTGTCGTGGTACTCCCAGCCTGACTGGTTCTCCTCCGATCCCCGATGATGATCGACCGTGACAACCGCGGCGCCGACGAGCCGGGCGGCGGCGGCAAGGTAGAGAGTGGATTTCCCGCAGTAGGTGCCGATCTCGCAGATCAGTCCGCCACCAGGCAGTTCGGCCGCGGCCGCGTGCAGCGCCAGTCCTTCCTCGGGTGGCATGAAGCCCTTGGCGGCCTCGGCCGCCTGCCGCAACGCCACGTCCACGTTGTCTCCTCGTCCCAGTGTCAGAGGATCCGAGAGGCGGATCCGGGGTACGCGACCGGCGGGATGGACCCGCCCGGCGCCCCGCCCCGCCGCCGATGCCGCTCGCCCGTCTTACCAGATCAGGCAAACCGGACGCATCGGATGTATGGACTCACGGCCGTGCCTCGGCGCACCCACATGGCTACGGGATGGGGTCGGACCACTGGCCCGATCAGGCTTTACCTCCCGAGGTTCCGCCGGCACGGCCCGGCATGGGTCGGTTGTCCGACACGCCGCTCGATCACATCCTGCCCGGATGCCACCCGGAACGCACGCAATGAACAGGGATATCCACAGCATCATCCACAGGTTTATCCACAGCCCTGTGCACAGAGCACAGCACCCTGGCAAGCACGACACCCATGAAGCACACGGCCGGCCACGGGAACACGGCAATTCCGGAGCGCCCTGCGGAGCTCCGGGGAGGGGACAGCGAGACGCCCGAACCCGGGGACGCCGGGGACGCCGGGGCACCGGGGCACCGGGGCACCGGGGCACCGGGCACACCAGGACACGGAAGCCTCCGGCCACCGGACCGCAGGAGCCCTCGGGACCCCGCCTCACAGCGTCCTGGGCGCCTCCCGGGCCTCACGGACCCCCGGACACTCCTCAGCCCCCGGCCCCCGGATGCCGCCGGCATAGTCGTCTCCGATGTGAGCGTCATCGCGGAGCATCCTGGGCGAGTTGGGCCCCTATACGGAAAGCCCCGCGCACGAATCCGTGGGCGGGGCTGAGAGAATCAAATCTTGATCAGATGAAGATGCAGGCCGAACGCCTGGTGCCTATGGGTGGACCTAGGTGGACTTGAACCACCGGCCTCTTCCTTATCAGGGAAGCGCTCTAACCGACTGAGCTATAGGTCCTGGCTGCTGATGAGAATACAGGATGGCGACGGCTCCGTGACGGCCGCCGCCCCCTGGATTCCGGCGGATCGGCTACTGGTCACTCAAGGTGACCTCGAGCCCGCCGATCATGTCCGCGCAGAGGTTGTAGAGCAGTGCGCCCAGGGTCGCCAGCGCCGTCATCAGGACGACGTTGATCGCCCCGACCAGCAGGGTGACCTGCATCGCCCGCCCGAAGGACAGCCAGCCTGAGACATTGGCGTTCGTGCCGTCGGTCAGGGTGTCAGCGGCCTTGGTGACGCTGTCGAAGACCCCGATCGAGTTCAGCACGAACCACAGCACCGCCACGGCGACAATCATGATCAGGAAGACGCACAGCGAGAACGCGAACGAGAGCCTGGTCACCGAGAGCGGTTCCACCCTGGAGACCCGCAGGCGGGCACGCCGGCCACCGGCGGGGCCCCGGCGTGGGCCCTGGCCGGCGGTGTCCCGCCCCGGCTCACGGCCGCCCGGCTGCTGCTGCCCCCGCGGGGGACCACCCTGTGGTCCAGGAGCACCGCCGGGCCGGCCGTGGTCGGCGTCGTCGACCCGGTCGAACGGCTCGGTGGACAGACCGTTCGGGCCCACACCTCCGGACGTCGGCAGTGGCCCTGGCGGCGTCCCAGGGCGATCGTAGGGGGCTGTGCGGCCCGCCAGCGGCGCCTGCCGGGTCGACGGAGTGGCTGCCCGCACCGGTTCAGGGGTGGGGCGGCGCTCGGCGGGCATGCGGTCGGTGACCGCGCCGCGATCCGGGGAGGTCTTCACGTCCGCGCCGACGCGATCCGCCGGGGGCTTCGAGCCCCGCTTGGGCAGGTTCGGTCGCACCAGCGAGATCGTGTCGCTGTCCCGGGGTGGGTCGACCGGTGTGCCGGGGCGTGCCGCCGGGCTTCTGACGGTGGTCTGCGCATCGGGCTTTCTCGTCGTCTCGGCTCTGGATGTATCCGGGCGAGCGGCGTCCGGTCGGGCGGCGTCCGCTCGCGTGCCCGTTCGGGATGCCCCCTTGCCAGCCGCCGGGGCGGCGTCCTTGGAGGTGCCCGCGCCGGCCCCGCGGGTCGCCTCGGTCGGCTTCCTGCCGTCGCCCGCCGGCCTGGCCGCGTCCGCGTCGCGGGCGGGCTGCCGGCCGGCTGGCTGGCGTGATGTCTCGTCGGGGTCGGAGTCACCGCCGCGCGGCGCGGGGGCGGCGCGGTCCGTCCCGCCGCCGGTGCCCGCCGAGGACGAGCCCGGAACGGTCGCCGAGGCGCTCAGCAGCTTGGGCTCTGCCGTCCCGCCGACGCCGAGGCGTGTCGTCTGACTGGTCTGGCCACCCGCACCGTCCCGGTCGGACGGGTCGTTCTCGTCCCGCCCGGGACGCTGGAAGAACGGGCTCGCCGCCCCGCCCGCGCCCGCACCGCTTGCGCCCGCGCCACGCGCGGGCGACGCCGATCCGGAGGTGCCGGGCGACGCCGATCCGGGGGCACCCTTTCCGGGCGACGCCGATCCGGAGGAGGGCCGGGACGGACCACGTGAACCCGATCCAGCCCCGCCCCCCGCGGCCGGACGGCCCTCCCCCGAGCGGCCGTCAGCGGGACGGCCATCGGTCCCGGGACGCCCGTCGGCGGGACGGCCGGTGCCGGGGAGGAACGCACGCTTGGACTCTCCGTCGTCCTTCCCCGGTGTCGAGCGGGGGCCACCCACACCGCCCCCCGCCGCCGAGCTCACGCCGGTTCCGGAGCCGGTTGTCCCGGGAACTCCCTTGCCGATCCCAGTTCCGGAACCGGCACCGGAACCCACGCCTGGTGCCGCGCCCACGGGCCCGGCCTTCGCCGTGCCGGACCGGCTGGAACCAGCCACAGAGGCACCGCCGGCGGCAGTACCGCCAGCCGCGGCGCGCCCGGCGGCGGTACCACCGACAGGCGCGCCACCGGCCACGGCCGCGGTGCGCTGCTCCGGACGGGCCGGGGATGCGCGGTGGACGGCCGACCGGGCGGGCCGGTCATTCTGACTGTCGCTCACGGATTCTCCCCGTCCACTCCTGGTCGCACGTGTGGCTTCACGCCCGTGGTCCTGGCGTGCCACCGACGACGCGCGACGTGGCCGCCCGGGACGGTCACGTCACCGGCTTCAGCCCGCCGTGCCGTCCGACCCGGCGGTCTCGCCGTCGCCGTCACTGTCGTTGGCATCAGCATTGCGCGCCACACCGACCACCTGCACACCGGCCTCCAGGTCGATGAGCCGTACGCCCATCGTCTGCCGTTGTGCCCGGCGAACATCCTTCGCTACGGTACGCAACACACCGCCATTGGATGTGATGGCGTAGAGCTGGTCGTTCGGCTCCACGACGAGCGCCCCGACCAGACCGCCCCGGGTCGACACGATCTTCGCCGTGAGGACCCCCTTGCCGCCTCGGCCCTGGATGGGGTACTCGGCGAGCGGCGTCCGCTTCGCGTAGCCGCCACTGGTCGCGACCAGCAGATCCGCGGGGCTCTCCGGCACGACGACGTCCATCGAGAGCAGTTCGTCGGCCTCGTCGAACCGCATGCCGATCACGCCGGACGTCGCCCGTCCCATCGGCCGCAGCTGCTCGTCGTCGGCGTGGAATCGGATGGACTGGGCGTTGCGGCTGACCAGCAGCAGGTCGTCACCGGGAGCGACGAGACGGGCGGAGATCAGCTCGTCGTCGTCACGCAGGTTGATGGCGACCAGGCCGCCGGCGCGGTTGGAGTCGAAGTCGGTCAGCGCCGTCTTCTTGCACAGGCCGCGCTTGGTGGCGAGCACCAGGTAGGGGGCGGCCTGGTAGTCCTGGATCGCCATCACCTCGGCGATCCGCTCGTCCTGGCTGAAGGCGAGGATGTTCGCGACGTGCTGCCCCTTGGCGCTGCGTGCCTGCTCGGGCAGCTCGTGCGCCTTCGCCCGGTAGACCCGGCCCTTGTTGGTGAAGAACAGCAGCCAGTGGTGCGTCGTCGTGACGAAGAAGTGCTCGACGATGTCGTCCTCGCGCAGCGCCGCGCCCTGCACGCCCTTGCCGCCGCGCTTCTGCGAGCGGTAGAGGTCGGTCTTGGTCCGCTTGGCGTAACCGCCGCGGGTCACCGTGACGACGACGTCCTCGCGGGCGATGAGGTCCTCGACGGACATGTCGCCCTCGAACGGGACGAGCCGCGTCCGCCGCTCGTCGCCGAACTTCTCGACCACCTCGGCCAGCTCCTGGCCGATGATCTCGCGCTGCCGCACCGGCGAGGCGAGGATCGCCTCCAGCTCATCGATCTTGGCGCGCAGCTCGGCGGCCTCGTCGATGATGCGCTGGCGCTCGAGGAACGCCAGGCGGCGCAGCTGCATGTCGAGGATCGCGGTGGCCTGGATCTCGGAGAGCGAGAAGCGCGCCATGAGCTGACCGCGGGCGACCTCCGCCGACTCCGCGTTGCGGATGAGGGCGATGACCTCGTCCAGGTGGTCGAGCGCGATCAGCAGACCGTCGAGGACGTGCAGCCGCTCGCGCGCCTTGCGCAGCTGGTAGCGGGTCCGCCGGACGATCACGTCGACCTGGTGCTCGACGTAGTAGGAGATCATCTGGTCGAGCCGCAGGGTGCGCGGCACGCCGTCGACGATCGCCAGCATGTTGACGCCGAAGGTGTCCTGCAGCTGGGTGTGCTTGTACAGGTTGTTCAGCACGACCTTCGCGACGGCGTCACGCTTGAGGTCGATCACGAGCCGCTGCCCGATACGCGCGGACGTCTCGTCGCGGACGTCCGAGATGCCGGTGACCTTGTTGTCACGGACGAGCTCGGCGATCTTCTCGGCGAGGTTGTCCGGGTTGACCTGGTACGGCAGCTCGGTGACGACGAGCTGGGTGCGGCCCTTGTTCTCCTCGACGTTGACCACGGCGCGCATCCGGATGCTGCCGCGACCGGTGCGGTAGGCGTCCTCGATGCCGTTGCGCCCGACGATCAGGCCGTGGGTCGGGAAGTCCGGGCCCTTGATGATGCCCAGGAGCGCCTCGAGGAGCTCCTCGGCGGTCGCCTCGGGGTGGTCCAGGGACCACTGCACGCCCTTGGCGACCTCGACCAGGTTGTGCGGCGGGATGTTGGTCGCCATGCCGACGGCGATGCCGCCCGCGCCGTTCACCAGCAGGTTGGGGAAGCGGCTGGGCAGGACGAGCGGCTCCTGCGAGCGGCCGTCGTAGTTCGGCGCGAAGTCGACCGTCTCCTGGTCGATGTCGCGCAGCATCTCCATGGCCAGCGGCGCCATCCGGGCCTCGGTGTACCGCATGGCGGCGGGCGGGTCGTTGCCCGGTGAGCCGAAGTTGCCGTTACCGTCGACCAGTGGGTAACGCAGCGACCACGGCTGGGCGAGCCGGACGAGCGTGTCGTAGATCGCCGAGTCGCCGTGCGGGTGGTAGTTACCCATAACGTCACCGACGACGCGGGAGCACTTGAAGTACCCCCGGTCCGGCCGGTAACCGCCGTCGTACATCGCGTACAGGACCCTGCGGTGGACGGGCTTCAACCCGTCACGCACCTCCGGCAGGGCACGGCCGACGATGACGGACATGGCGTAGTCGAGGTACGACCGCTGCATCTCGACTTCGATGCCGATGGGTTCGATGCGGTCGCCGGGGGGCGGGGGTAGGACGTCGACCACGGGGTCCTTCCAGGCAGTGGGGGCGATGAGTCGGCTGGGGCGGGCCGGGCGCCGGGTCGCGGGGATGGCCCGGTCCGGGCCACGCCTTCCGCGGGCCGCTCACTCGCAGGTCCGCCGGGATCGGAGTCGAAGGTGCCAGGCTGCCGGGACGGGTCGATCGGCCCGGTCAGCCCGGACCCGCCCCAGCGGAGGCTGGCTCAGATGTCCAGGAAACGCACATCCTTCGCGTTGCGCTGGATGAAGCTGCGCCGCGCGTCGACGTCCTCGCCCATCAGGACCGAGAACAGTTCGTCGGCGACGGCGGCGTCGTCGAGCGTCACCTGGAGCAGGATCCGCTTGTCCGGGTCCATGGTGGTGTCCCAGAGCTCGGTGGCGTTCATCTCGCCGAGACCCTTGAATCGCTGGATCGCGTCCTTGGGCAGTTTGCGGCCGGCCTCGACGCCCTGTTCGAGCAGGCCGTCGCGCTCCCGGTCGGAGTAGGCGTACTCCCAGTCCTCACGACCCCACTTGATCTTGTAGAGCGGGGGCTGCGCGAGGAAGACGTGCCCGGCCTCGACGAGCGGGCGCATGAACCGGAACAGCAGGGTGAGCAGCAGGGTGCGGATGTGCTGGCCGTCGACGTCGGCGTCCGCCATCAGCACGATCTTGTGATAGCGCAGCTTGGCGATGTCGAAGTCGTCGTGGATACCGCAGCCCAACGCCTGGATGAGCGCCTGGACCTCGGTGTTCTTCAGGACCCGGTCGATGCGGGCCTTCTCCACGTTCAGGATCTTCCCGCGTAGCGGCAGGATCGCCTGGAACTTCGAGTCACGACCGCCCTTGGCCGAGCCGCCGGCCGAGTCACCCTCGACGATGTACAGCTCGCACCGCTCGGGGTCGGTGAACTGGCAGTCGGCGAGCTTGCCGGGCAGGCCCGTCCCGCCGAGCAGGCCCTTGCGCCGGGTGAGGTCACGGGCCTGGCGGGCGGCGATGCGGGCGCGCTGCGCGTCGAGCGCCTTGCTGACGATCGAGCGGGCCTCGGTGCGGTTGACCTCGAACCAGTCCTTGAGCGCCGAGTAGCACATCTCCTGGACGAACTTCTTGGCCTCGGTGTTGCCGAGCTTCGTCTTGGTCTGGCCCTCGAACTGCGGCTGCGCGAGCTTCACCGAGATGATCGCGGTGAGGCCCTCCCGGATGTCGTCGCCGGAGAGCCGCTCGTCGGAGTTCTTCGAGCCGGCCTTGACCGGCTTGAGGAGGTTCTGGTCCTTCGCGTAGGCGTTGACCGCGCTGGTGAGGGCGGCCCGGAAGCCCTCTTCGTGGGTTCCGCCCTCGTGCGTGTTAATCGTGTTCGCGAAGGTGTAGACCGACTCGTTGTAGCCGGAGTTCCACTGCATCGCGAGCTCGGCCTCGATGCCGGTGCCCTTGGACTCCAGCGAGATGACGCTGCGGTGGACGGCGTCCTTGGTCGCGTTGAGGTGACCGACGAAGTCGACCAGGCCGTTGTCGTACTTGAACGTGACCTCGGTCGGCTCGGCCGCCTCCTCCGTCTCCGTGGCCTTGCCGCGCTCGTCCCGCAGGGTGATCGACAGGCCCTTGTTCAGGAACGCCATCTCCTGGAGGCGACGGAAGAGCGTCTCGTACTTGTACGTGGTGGTCTCGAAAATCGTGGGGTCGGCCCAGAACGTGATGGTCGTACCGGTCTTCTTCGACGTGCCGGTCTGCGCCAGCGGCCGCGCCGGACGGGAGTTCTCGTAGGGCTGGAACCAGCTGTGCCCGTCGGTCTGGATCTCGACGTCGAGTCGGGTCGACAGCGCGTTCACGACGCTCACGCCGACGCCGTGCAGACCACCGGAGACCGCGTACGACTCGCCGTCGAACTTGCCGCCGGCGTGCAGCGTGGTGAGCACCAGCTCGACGGTCGGGATCTTCTTGACGGGGTGTTCGCCGACCGGGATCCCGCGGCCGTTGTCCGTGACGCGTACGCCGCCGTCGGCCAGCAGGGTCACGCTGATCGTGTCGCAGTAGCCCGCGAGCGCCTCGTCCACCGCGTTGTCCACGACCTCGTAGACCAGGTGGTGCAGGCCCCGCTCCCCGGTGGAGCCGATGTACATGCCGGGGCGCTTGCGTACCGCTTCGAGACCCTCGAGAACCTTGATCGAACTAGCGTCGTAGGCCACGCGGCAGGTCCCCTCGTTCTGGACGGAAGTACCACTCAGTCTACCTGGCAACCCGCCGTAACGGACGCAAGGTGCCGTCTCAGCCGTGCGCAGGGCCCCGAACTTCGACCCGGTGACCTCCCCTACCGGCTCCGCGCCGCCCGCAGTCTTGCGCGCCTCTGCGACCGGTGGGCGACTGAAGCCGCGTCCCAGCGGACCCGCGGACCCGTTTCCGGGCCCGCCAGCACCCCTCCGACTTGGCCGGGTGGCCCTTGGCGTGATCTCTGGGATGCGCCGCGTGATCTCCGGGATGCGCCGGGAGCTGGTCCGTCATCCGTATGTGTCCCGCGGGCCACGGCCGCCCGGCGCGTACATGCCGCCGTGGTTCCATGACGGTGCGGCCGGGCCCCGCACCGTGATGCGCCGGACGACGTGCGGCCCGAGTTCCTTGCGGAGAATGCCGAGAATCTGCCGGGAGAGCATGCGTAGCTGCGTCGCCCAGGCCGTCGACTCGGCGACCAGCTCCAGTTCCCCGTCCCGCAGCGAGACCGGGGAACAGTGCGCCGCGATGTTCGGCCCCACCAGGACATCCCACCGCGCCAGCACCGACGCGTCGGTCGCCCGCGTCTGCCAGCCGCGCTCGGCGACGAGGCGCGCGACGGCCGAACCGAAGTTCATCGGCGTTCGCCACTCCCGGCCCGGCGCGGCGATGCCCGGCAGCCGTTGGCGCGCGGGCGGATCGCCGGAGTCATCCCGCCCACGACGCCCAGCCGCACCGCCACGGCCGCCGCTGCCGTCACCCGCCCCGCCACCTGGGCGGGTCGTCCCCCGTGCTCGCGCGTCCTGCTTCGCCCGCGCGAGCATCTGCCGGGCGAGATCGGCCCCGCGCACCGCGGGCGAGCCTGCGTCAGGAACGGCCTGCGATGCCTGCGCTCGCGGCTTTCCCGACGCGGACACCGCGGACGCCGCGGACGGCTTCGCCCCCGAGGGCACCGACGAATCGCGCCCCGCCGGCCCGGACGCCGGAGGCCGCGCGGTCGGCGGGAGCATTCCCGCGCGGTCGGCTGGTCCGTCGGCCAGTCCGTCAGCCGGCACGGCACACCTCCCCGGAGACCACCTCGAAGCGCACACCGGCAAGCTCCGCCGGCACATCCGCGTCGACCGCCGCGGTCACGAGTACCTGCTCGGCGTCAGCGACCAGGGCGGCGAGCCGCGCGCGCCGGCGGGTGTCCAGCTCCGCGAACACGTCGTCGAGCAGCAGCACCGGTTCCCGGTCGTCCGCGCGGAGCAGTTCGAACGAGGCCAGCCGCAGCGCGAGCGCCAGCGACCAGGACTCGCCGTGGCTGGCATAGCCACGCGCCGGCCGCCCGTTCACTGACAACAGCAGATCGTCACGATGTGGACCGACCAGCGTCACACCGCGCTCGATCTCCTGGGTGCGCACCGCCGCGAGACCGGCGAGGATCGCCTCTTCGAGCGCCGCCCGAGTCGCCGTGCCGCCGACGGCACCTCCCACATGGCCAACCTCTGTGCGGTCGGCTTCCGTGCGACCGTCACCCGCGCCATCACCCGTGCGGCCAGCCTCGGTGTCGCCAACCTCGGTGTCGCCCGAACCGCCGTTCCCGCTCGCGGGGTCACCCGAGCCACTCGGGTGATTCGGGCTGGCGCCGTTTCCGTTCCGGCCGGCGTCCCCGTCCGGCTCGCCCAGGCCAGCCCGGCCTGGCGACAAGGCCCGATCGGGTGACGAATCGAGCGTCACGGTCGAGCGGTACTCGATGCCGGTGGGCGCGTCCTGGCCCGCGACCGCGGCGTAGGCGCTCTCGACCCGCGGCCGCAACTCCTCGACCAGCGCCAGGCGGGCCGCGAGCAGCTCCGCGCCGTGGTCGGCGAGATGCCTGTCCCAGACGTCGAGCGTGCGCAGGTCGCCCCGGCCACCGGCACGGCGGGCGGCTCCCGCCGACCGCAGGAGCGCCGAGCGCTGCTTGAGCACCCGGTCGTAGTCGGACTGCACCGCCGCCATCCGCGGCGCCCGCGCGACCAGCAGGTCGTCGAGGAACCGCCGCCGCTCGGCCGGGTCGCCCTTCACCAGCGCGAGGTCCTCCGGGGCGAAGAGGACCGTGGCGAGCAGTCCCGCCACGTCGCGGGCCCGGGCCACTGGGGCACGGTTCAGGCGGACCCTGTTCGCCTTCCCGGGCACGATCTGCATCTCGACCAGCGCGGCCCGGTCACCGCGCACGATCCGGGCCCGAACAACAGCCTGCCCGCACCCCTCGCGGACGAGCGGAGCATCGTTCGCGACACGATGGCTACCCAACGTGGCGACGAATCCGATCGCTTCGATCAGGTTCGTCTTGCCCTGACCGTTCGAACCCACGAACGTCGTGACACCTGGCTCGAGGACGAGGTCCAGCCGGGCGTACGAGCGGAAGTCGGTCAGGGACAGGTGGGTGAGATGCACGTCACCCGTTGAGTCGGATCGGCATCAGCAGGTAGCGGTAGTCGGGGATCTCGGTCTGGTCGTCGCCGCCCTTGCCGGTGAGGATCGCGGGCTTGCTCGCGGCAAGCGCGGCGTCCTCGGCGCTGGCGAACCCGATCCGGACGATGTCGGACTCGAGCGCGCCGAGGGCGTCGAGCAGGTAGGCGGGGTTGAAGGCGACCGTGAGCTCAGGCCCGTCATAGGTGACGGGCAGAGTCTCGGACGCCTGGGCCTCGCCGCCGGTACCTGCCTCGAGGACGAGGTGGTCGGGGGTGAACGTCAGCTGCACCGGGGCGGTGCGGGCCGCGACGAGCGCGACGCGCTTGACCGCCTCGGTGAGGGGAGCTATCTCGAGCTGGGCGATCAGCGGTGAGCTGTCGGGCAGCAACTTGCGGTAGGGCGGGAAGGTGCCCTCGAGCAGACGCGTGGTGGTCTGGCGGGTGTTGCCGGCGAAACCGGCGAGCGTCTCCCCGGAGGGACCGGTGCCGAGCGCGACGGCGACCTCGACGCCCGAGCCGGACAGGCTCTTCGCCGTGTCGAGCAGGGTGCGGGCCGGGACGAGCGCGACGCCGGACGCATCGGGGGTCGCAGGGCGCCACTTGAGCGTGCGCACGGCGAGGCGGTAACGGTCGGTAGCGGCGAGGGTGAGCGTGTCGCCGTCGATCTCGAGACGCACGCCGGTGAGGACCGGCAGGGTGTCGTCACGGCCCGCGGCTACGGCGACCTGCGCGACGGCACTGCCGAACGCGGCGCCCTCGATGTGCCCGGTGATCTCCGGCATCGGCGGCAGGGTCGGGTAGTCGTCGACGGGCAGCATCGGTAGTGCGAACCGGGCGTTGCCGCAGGCGACGACGAGGCGGGTGCCGTCAACGTGGACGTCGACCGGCGCCGCGGGCAGGGAGCGGGTGATGTCCGCGAGCATCTTGCCGTTGACCAGGCCCCGGCCCTCTTCGGTGACGGTGGCGTCCAGCTCACCCTGCGCGGCGACCTCGTAGTCGAACGCGGCGACCTTGAGCGCCGGACCGGTGGCGTCGAGCAGCAGGCCGGCCAGGACCTGCAACTGCGTGGTCGCCCGGCTCGGCAGGGTGCGGGCCGTCCAGGCCACCGCGTCGGTGAATTCGTCCCGTTCCACGCGGAACCTCATGGACATGTCCTCCCGTCGTCCCGCGGTGGCCGTTCCCACGGCCGCTCGCGGAACTTGACATCACCGGCATAGCTACGCCGAGCCGAACACCTGACGCGCGCCACCCGCCTCGTCGGCAGGGAGCGGGCAGTCGAGCACCAGCCTGACCCGATCCAGCATCCCAGAGCGCCACGAGCGGGCGGCGGGTGGTCTGTGTTCCGAGGGTGGCACACCGGGCTCGACGACCGGGCACACCCCCTGCACCGGCCGATCGAAGATCCGTGGCGAGCAGACCGGACGGCTGACTGTCGCGGTGGCGCCTGAAGGTCACCCGCGTCCGGGGTGTCCGGGGTGATCTTCCGCATCTCGCCAGGGACCACCGCGCCGCCGCAGGAGCCCGAAACCACCGTGCCGCAGGACCGCATGAGGACTTCGCTTCGCATGCGTCGTGATCGCCGTCCTCGCCTGATCACCGGCTGGCGCGTGCCGCGTTGGAGGCGCCTGCCGCATCGGTGACTAGACGAGCGCCAGCCGCGCGGGGGATCTGGCGTGCGCCGGTCGCACCGACGGAGCCAGGGGCCACACCGGTCGCGCTGATGCCACCGGTCGCATCGGTGGCGCTGGTCGTGCGGACCCGCGTCGGTGATCCGTCCACGTGCCGCGCAGCGGAGGGACGACTCCCGGACGGCGGTCGAGGTTTCGCGGGATGCCCCGACGGGGAGGCGGCTGACCGAGGGCAGCGACCGCATCGCTCCGTGCGCTCGCTTCGGGCAGCCAGGCCACACCATGATCGAAATTCGAGGTTGTCCCCAGCTCCTACTGCTTCGAGGTTTTGATCTCTCTGAAGAAGATCTAGTTCGTAGTAGTAGTAGGGGCTGTGGAAACTGTGGAAAACGGCCGTTTTCCCAGGTCAGACCCACTGAGGCCCTGTGCGCATCCTGGGGGTGCCGATGTGGATGATCAAGGGGTTTATCCCCAGGGCTTGATCGATTCCACAGGTGACCCTCAGATGCACACAGGCTGTACACACGTTCATCCACTGGCTACCCACAGGCTACGAGGCCACTGTCCCCAGCTTCGAAGGCCACTTGGAGTCCGCCTGGAACCCGCTCGACGATCGGCCCGCCGCGCTCGAGCGGTCGACTCCGGTTCTTCGCAGGTCGGGAATCACCTGTTATCCACAGCCTTTTCCACAAGCTGTGGGTGAATGCCACGCAGTGGGCTCTCAACCGTTTCGGTCACCCCACCCGTTCTCCGCCGACTCAGCCCTCCGCTCGCAGCGCCGACCGAGAACGCCCCGCTCGGATGCGAACCCCCGCTCGGATGCGGACTCGGATCGGCACCCCCGCTCGGACAGGACTCGGACTCCGACCAGACGTCTGTTCGGACCAGGCCCGGACCGGACTCGAGCTCGAACCTGAACGCAGGCTTAACCCCGGACGCGGAGCCGGATGCGTACTGGACGAGCACCGGACCCGAACGCCGATGTGCACTCGGAGTCGCGCCCGGGCCTGGACGCGCGTGGACACCAGTGCACTGGCCGGCCCGGACTGTGGGATTTCCTCCGCCCAGCCCTAACGCGCGTCGAATGTTCGTGTCGGTTCGGCTCCCGTGTCCGGTCGGCCCTGTGTCGCCGTGTCCGGGTGTCCGGTCGGCCCGTGTCCGGCGGCCCGGTGTCCGCTCCGCCCCGTGTCCCCGTGTCCCCGCGACTCCCGACTCCCCGGCCGCTCGAGGCCTGCACGACGCGGCTCGGGGTCCGTGCGGTGTGGGTTGTGGTTCGCATGTCATCTTGCGGGAGTTTCCGCCGGACTCGGTGGTCGCAGCGGAACGGTCGGACGCTGCAAGGCGTCGCGGCGGGCCGGGCCTGGCTGACACATTCGCGTCGGAATCCCGGGCTAATACCGGATCTCAGGTGAACACCGGATTGGGACCCGGCGCGATGCGCCGGTCGCTCACGTCGCGCGAGGATTCGGGCAGCCGGCGCTGTGCATTGCGCGCGGAGCCGTTCGAGCCAGGAGTTTCGAGAAAAATCCGGAATCAGAAGTCTGGCAAAAGTGTCAAAGCCCCCACGCGGCCTCCCCTGCCCGGTAGCACAAGCACCTTAACCCGGACAAAGTGGTCGCTCTGGTTTCTGTCGTGCCGGGATGGTGCCACGGCCAGAGCCAGGGCCTCGAGACGAATCCGCCCCGGACGTGATTCCGGCCCTGGAGCGGGATCGGAGGTGAAGCCGACCCCGGACGCGTCGCCACCCCCGGGCGCTACGCCAAGCGGCTAAGTCGATGCAGAGTGTGCACACCGAAGAGTGCGGAGAGTGATCGAGAGTCAGGCGTGTCGGGCTTGGGCGCGGATGCGGTTGGTCAGTTCGGTTACCTGGTTGTAGATCGCTCGGCGTTCGGCCATCAGGCCGCGGATCTTCCGGTCGGCGTGCATCACGGTGGTGTGGTCCCGTCCGCCGAAGTGCTGGCCGATCTTCGGGAGGGACAGGTCGGTGAGCTCACGGCAGAGGTACATCGCGATCTGACGGGCTGTCACCAGGACCCGGCTGCGCGACGTCCCGCACAGGTCCTCCATGGAGACACCGAAGTACGCCGCGGTGGCGTTCATGATGGCCGCGGCGGTGATCTCCGGGTTGGCCGCGTCGGGGATGAGGTCGCGCAGCACGATCTCGGCGAGTGTGCGGTCGACGTGGGACTTGTTCAGGCTGGCGAAGGCCGCGACCCGGATGAGCGCCCCTTCGAGCTCGCGGATGTTGCGCTCGATGTGCGTGGCGATGTACTCGAGGACGTCCGGGGGGACCGGCAGCCGCTCGGTGGCGGCCTTCTTCGAGAGGATGGCGATCCGCGTCTCGAGGTCAGGCGGCGTGACGTCGGTGATCAGCCCCCACTCGAATCGGCTGCGCAGGCGGTCCTCGAGGGCCGAGAGCTGCTTGGGCGAGCGGTCCGAGCTGATGACGATCTGCTTCTCGGTGTCGTGCAGGACGTTGAAGGTGTGGAAGAACTCCTCCTGCGTCCGCTCCTTGTTCTCGAGGAACTGGATGTCGTCCACCAACAGGACGTCGATGTCCCGGTAGCGGCGCTGGAACGCGAGCTGACGGTCGTCGCGGATCGAGGCGATGAAGTCGTTGGTGAACTCCTCCATGCTCACATACTTGATCTTGCTCTCGGGGTAGAGCTTGACCGTGTAGTGGCCGATCGCGTGCAGCAGGTGAGTCTTGCCCAGCCCGGAGTCACCGTAGATGAACAGCGGGTTGTAGGCCTTTGCCGGGGCCTCCGCGACCGCCACGGCGGCGGCGTGTGGGAAGCGGTTGCTGTCACCGATGACGAAGGTCTCGAACAGGTAGCGGGGGTTGAGCCGGGCTGGTTCGGACGGGCGAGGCGACGGGTCGCGGCCCAGGCCCGGGGCCATCCGCCCGGGGGGCGCCCCGTCGACCCGACCCTCGAGACGTCCGTCGAGACGATCTTCGTTCCGGCGGTCCTCGCCTCGGTGCTCCTCCCCCGGCCGGGGCTCGTGGCCGGTTCCGAGTAGCGAGCGGGGGCCGCCGCCGGGGTCGGTGCCCGGGAGAGTGAGGGGACCGGTCATCGGTTCCGGGTCCGGCGTGTGCTCGACGGTGACCGCGACCCGGATCTCCCGGCCGTAGGCCGTGGACAGCGCGGTGGAGAGGAACGGTCGAAGCCGGGAGTCGAGCAGGTCCTTCGTGAACTCGTTCGGCGCGGCGAGCAGCGCGGTGTCCTGGACGAGGCCGAGTGGACGGGTCAGCCTCAGCCACGCGCGCTGCTGGCCGGAGAGCGTCCCGTCCGCGACGCCCGCCACTGCCTGCTCCCACACCGCCGACAGGTCCGGCTCCGAGGTGGGCGCGGCTCCCCGGGACGGCTGACCGGCGACGGAGTCGGCGCTGAGGTCGGTCACAGGGGGGCTCCTTGTGGCTCTTCGTGGCTCTCGGGCGGGACCACACGACCGCCGGGAGCCGGAGTCGCTG